>CBDBIS010000005.1:2260000-3989992 GCA_965206075.1 Alphaproteobacteria bacterium | reverse complement strand
CGGATTCGTGCGCGAGTTGTTTTCGCTCGCGAGTTGGATCGGGGCGGCCGTCGTCGTCTGGTTGGCCTTCAATCCGTTGAGCGCGGCGCTTGCGCAATATATCCAGCCGCCCCTGCTGACCCGGATCGCGGCCGGGGCTGGCGCTTTCCTCGCCGCCCTGGTGCTGTTTTCGGTCGTTGCGGGGCGGATCGCCAGCCGGGTCGAGCGATCCGGCCACAGCGCGCTGGACCGCGCGCTGGGCTTCCTGTTCGGGCTCATCCGGGGCGCCGTCATCATCTGTGCGCTCTATCTGGTCGGGTCGCGGGTTGTCCCGCCCCAGGACCAGCCGGGCTGGGTGCGCGAAGCGCGCAGCATCCCGATTATTGAGGCCGGCGCCCGCGAAATCGAGCAATTGCTGCCGTCGAGCCTTGCCGACTACGGCTCCTCCGAGGCCGAGAGGCTTCAGCGCGAGGTCGAGCGGATCGAGGACGCCAAGCGCCTCTACGAGAAACTGGAGCGGCCCGAAGCCGAGCCGGAAGCGGCTGCAAAAGCCCCGCCCAAGGGGTATAAGGAACAGGATCGCCGAGACCTCGACCGCCTGATCGAAGGCGCACGGTGAAGGGAGGCCCGTTTGGGAGCCGTCCACCCCTTCGACGACGACAAGCTGCACGAGGAATGCGGGGTGTTCGGCATCGCCGGCCATGCCGATGCGGCCGCGCATACCGCGCTCGGCCTGCATGCCCTGCAGCATCGCGGCCAGCAGTCGGCAGGCATCGTTTCCTCCGACGGCGAACAGTTCTACAGCCTGCGCGGGCCGGGCCAGGTCAGCGAGACCTTCGGCAACGAGGAGGCGATCGGGCGCCTCCAGGGCACGCTCGCGATCGGCCATAACCGCTATTCGACGACCGGCGCGCCGGTGGCCCGCAACATCCAGCCGCTGTTCGCCGATTTCGCGTTCGGCGGCGTTGCGGTGGCGCACAACGGAAACCTCACCAACGCGCTCTCGATCCGCCGCAGGCTGGCGGGCCGGGGCGCGCTGTTCCAGAGCACGACCGACACCGAGGTCATCATCCATCTCATCGCCCGCAGCCGGAAGCGAATGCTTGCCGACCGGATCGTCGAGGCGCTGGGGGAGGTCGAGGGCGCCTATTCGCTCGTCGCCCTTTCGCGCAGCAAGCTGTTCGGCGTGCGCGATCCCCACGGCGTGCGTCCGCTGGTCCTCGGGCGGCTCGGCAGGGCTTGGATCCTCGCTTCGGAAACCTGCGCGCTCGACATCATCGGGGCTGACTATGTCCGCGATGTCGAACCGGGCGAGATGGTGGTGGTGGATGCGGGCAAGGTGGAGTCCCATTTCCCCTTCGACCGGACTCGATCCCGGCCCTGCATCTTCGAACTCATTTATTTCGCCCGTCCCGACAGCGCCGTGTTCGGCCGGAGCGTCTATGAGGCGCGGATGGAAATCGGGCGCGAACTGGCCCGCGAGGCCCCGGCGCCGGTGGATGTGGTCGTGCCGGTGCCGGATTCCGGCGTGCCCGCAGGGCTCGGTTACGCCCAGCAGACCGGGTTGCCGTTCAGCCTCGGCATCATCCGCAACCACTATGTCGGGCGCACCTTCATCGAGCCGACCCAGCAGATCCGCCATCTGGGCGTCCGCCTGAAGCACAATGCCAACAAGGCGGTGCTGGCCGGCAAGCGTGTCGTGCTGGTGGACGACAGCATCGTGCGCGGCACGACCTCCACCAAAATCGTCGAGATGGTGCGCAGTGCCGGTGCCTCGGAAGTGCATATGCGCATATCGAGCCCGCCGACGACCCATTCCTGCTTCTACGGTATCGACACGCCGCGCCGCGACACGCTGCTGGCCGCCCGTTTCGACCTGGAACGGATGCGCCGGGAGATCGGTGTCGATTCGCTCGCCTTTATCAGCCTGGACGGGCTGTACCGCGCCCTCGGCGAGACCGGGGGGCGCGGTTCCCCGCCGGCCTTCTGCGACGCCTGCTTCACCGGCGACTACCCGATCGACCTGCTCGACCGGCGGGACGGAGCCGCCGCCGACCGGATGTCGCTGCTAGACGAACTCGCCTGAGCCGCCCCGTGCCGGAGCGGAAACCGCTTGCCGGCCGGCTTGCGCTGGTGACCGGGGCCTCAAGGGGGCTTGGCGCGGTTGCGGCAGTCCGGCTGGCTGCGGCGGGCGCCCACACCGTGCTGCTTGCCCGCACGGTCGGCGGGCTGGAGGAGACCGACGATGCGGTGCGGGCGGCGGGAGGCGAGGCCACGCTCTGCCCGCTCGACCTCGCCGCGCCCGGCGACCTGGAGCGCGCCCTTGCCGCTCTCGGCGCCCGGTTCGGGCGGCTGGACATCCTCGTGTCCTGCGCCGCTGCGCTCGGCGCGCTCGGTCCCGCGCACCAGATCGCCGACGAGGCCTGGCGGCGCGTGCTCGATACCAACCTCACCGCCGCCATGCGGCTGATCCGGGCAACCGACCCGCTGCTCCGGCGCGCGCCGGCCGGCCGGGCCGTGTTCGCGACCGGATATCCCGCAGGTCGCGGTCGCGCCTATTGGGGCCCTTACGCCGCCAGCAAGGCCGCGCTGGAGGCTCTGGTGCTCGTCTGGGCGGGAGAAACCGCGCGCACAGCGCTCCGGGTCAACCTCGTCGATCCGGGCCCGATGCGCACCCGGCTGCGCGCCGCCGCCTATCCGGGCGAGGACCCAGCCACCCTGCCCCCGCCCGACGGGGCGGCGGAACTCATCCTGAGCCTCGTCTCGCCCGATTGCACGGCACACGGGCAGGTCCTGCGGCCGTAACGGCGTCGCGTCCGGGCGTCCGATCCGCAAGCAGCGGGCCTCAGGCCCGCGCCGGTGAGCGATGCAGGCTAAAAGTGGGCCGCCAGTTTCTTCAGGCACCCGGCGGCGACGCCCCGATTGGGGTCGTCCGAACCGGGCATCGTCGCCCAGCCGGCATCTATGACCATCGCATTGCGCTGGTAAGAGCTGGCCGCCTTGATCTTGGCGAGCGTCTCGATGACTTTCGGGTCCTGCTTGGACTGCTCCAGACAGATCGGCACCAGGGCCGCGATAAGTTCGAGGCGGGACTGTTTGGACGCCATTTCCCGGGCGGTCTCACCGGTCACCCAGCCGCCCAACGTGAATCCGACGATCGCGAGTATGACGGCGCCGGCCGCCGCGCCCTTGAGCGCAGGGCTCAGCCATGGGGGAGTTTTCATGCGCTATTCCTCTTGATCAGGGAAAGCCAATCTTCCCCACAAGGCTTCATTATATCGGAAAATAAAGTAATGTATTTAGTGAAATAAAGTAAAATAATTAGCATTAGACTATTATAGATAACATACTGATAATATTGTATATGAGAAAATATTTCTGGAAAATTTCAGCAATGAATAGCGGGCGGGACCGCTATCGACGGTATGGATCGGAAGAAGAATCCGCCATTCAAGGCTTCGATATTGCCGCCCGTTTGCGGAATGCGCGGCGCGAAGGCGGTCGAGGCGGCTGAACAGATCCTGGCCCGTGAGGCTCCCGCTTCCGCCCTGCCTCAGCGCGCGCGGCTCCGGGCGTAGTCGGCCCATTCCGGCATCCCGGCCCGGACATAGAGGCCGGCGGCATCCCGGTAGAGCCGGCGCGCGCGGGCCGGATCGACGGCCAGGCCCGCCCGCGCCAGCGCCACATTGGCGCGGCCGCGCACCGAGACCGCCTTCAGGTAGATGGCATGGGCCTCGTCCAGCAGGCGGGCCGCCTCCGCGCGGTCGCCGCTCCCCGCCTTCACGGAGGCGAGGCCCACCAGCGCATTCGCTTCGCCGACCCTGCTGCCGAGGCCGGCGAACAGGCGCCGGGCCTCAAGATAGCGGCGCTCCGCGCCCGCCATGTCCCTGCGGGCCAGTGCCATGTCGCCCAGCCCGTGCAGGGCGTCCGCCTCCCGCCGTACGTCGCCGAGGGCGGCGAAGCCATCGCGGGCTTGCGTATAAGCATGTTCGGCTTCGCCCGCCTGCCCTTGCGCGCGCGCGGCAAGCGCCTTGTCGAAGGCGGCCTCCGCCTCTGCGGCCGACGCGGCCGGGCGCACCTCCCTTGCGGCGGTCTTCGCGATCCCTTCCTCTCCGGCCGCCTCTTCCTCCGCCCCGTCCTCGCCAGCCGGCGGCGCAGCGGCGATCGCAGGAGACACATCCGGTCTGCCCGACAGCCCGCGGTGCGCCACCACCTGCATGAGCGCGGCGCCGAGCAGCAGCACCAGCGCGGCGGTGAAGGATCGCCGCGACGCCCAGTGCCGCCAGCCGCGTTCCCTCCTCGCGAGCAGCCCGGCATAGACCAGCAGCAGGTGGATGGAGCCGAGCGCAAGCAGGACGAGGCCTCCCGCGACCGCCAGCCACGCGACGCGCTGGAGGGTTTCAGCGGCCTCGAACACCGAAATGCCTGTCTTCCGTTTTTGCTGTTCGGCTCAGGGACGTGTTCCCGCACTCGGCCGCCGGAGCCCCGATTATGCAGCCTTCGGTTCCCCGGCCGCAACCGGACCCTCGCGCCGTCAGGCGTCGCCCGGCAAGGGCATGCGATAGCCGACGCCGCGTTCGTTCAGGATGTAGGCCGGTTTCCTGGCGTCGTCTCCGAGCTTGCCGCGCAGCTTTTTCACGAAGGCGCGCACCAGTTCCGGGTCGCCATGCACGCGCCTGCCCCAGACCTGGCGCAGCAGCGAAGCGTAGGTCAAGACCCGCCCCGCACTGAGCGACAGCACGCGCAGCAGTTCGTATTCGGTCGCTGTCAGCCGCACCGGGCGACCCGCCACAGCGACGCGGCGCCGGTCGTAGTGGATCGCCAGGTCGCCCAGAAAGAAGGGCTCGGGCTTCCTCCGCCTCCGCAGGGCCGCCCGCACCCTCGCCGTCAGCTCCGTCGGCGAGAAGGGCTTGACGATATAGTCGGCCGCCCCGGCATCCAGCGCCTTCGCGACGGTTTCATCCCTGCCGTAACCCGAGATGAAGATCACCGGCACGTCGGCAAGCCCGGGCACGACTTCCATCAGCTCGATCCCGTCCACGGTCCCTGGAAGCACAAGGTCCAGCAGCACCAGGTGCGGGTCCGTCTTCCTGATGAGGCCGGCCAGTTCCTGCGGATCCCCGGTCACGAGCGGGGTGAAGCCCGCTACCGAAAGCGTGTCCCGGACATATCGCAGCGTCTGGGGATCGTCGTCGACCACGAGAATCCGGGATTCCCCGGCTCCGTTCCCGGGCGCGCAGGGACGTTCGCCGATAGGTCCGGCAGGAGCGCTGTCTTCGGTCTCCGCCGCCGCCGGGATAGTGAAGGCGATCCGCGTGCCCTTGCCGATTCCGCCGCTTTCGGCCCAGATGCGTCCACCGTGGGCCTCCACGAGGCCCTTGCAGATCGCCAGGCCCAGGCCGTATCCGCCGCCGCCTTCCCGGCTGCCGGCGTATTTCCGGAAGAGCTGCGGCAGCAGTTCCGGCGCCACTCCCATGCCCTCGTCGGTCACCGAGACCGAGACATAGATGCCGTCGCGCTCGGCCGCGACCCGGATCGGCGCCGTTTCCGGCGAATAGCTGGCCGCGTTGAACAACAGGTTGTTCAGGACCTGCACGATGCGCCGCCTGTCGGCCATCGCCGGGGGCAGGTCCGGCGCAAGGTCGATCAGGACCGCATGCCGGCCGCCGCCGCTCAGAAAGGTGTTCCTGGCTTCGTCCACCAGGCCGGCAATGCGCGAGGGCTCCGGGGATACCGACAAGGCACCGGCATCGATGCGGCCCGCGTCCAGCAGGTCGACGATCAGGCCGCGCATGCGGTCCGCCTGGTCGTCGATGATCCGGAGGAACTCGCGCATCTCAGCCGGGTCGGGCGCCGGGGAAGCGCCGAGCGCGGTGGTCGTCGAGCCCTTGATCGAGGTCAGCGGGGCGCGCAACTCGTGGCTGACCATGCCGAGGAAGTCCGCGCGCAGCCGATCCACCTCCTCCAGCGGCGCCAGGTCCTGAATGGTGACGACCAGCGATACGACATCCCCGTCCTCCGAGCGGATCGGCGTGGCGTTGACGAGGGTCGAGACGCTCCGGCCGTCGGGAACCGAAAGCAGGATTTCCTCCGCGCGTAAAAGTTGGGCGTCGCCAGGCCCGAGCAGCGACGGGAACCGGCGGAGCGCAAATTCGCGCCCGTCGGCGCGCCGGTAGGTGATCGTCTCGAGCACCTCCTCCGGAGTCTGGCCGGGCCCGGCCAGGTTTCCGATAAGCCTCCTGGCCTCCCGATTGAGCGACAGCAGGCCGCCGGTCGCGGCATCGAACACAGCGACGCCCACCGGCGAGGTTTCGATCAGCGCCTCCAGGTCCGCCCGCGCCTGCCGCTCGGCCCGGTGCATGCCGGCATTGGCGATGGCCGCGGCCGCCTGCGAGGCGAACAGCACCAGCACCTCTTCGTCCTCGTCGGAGAACGCCTTCCCGCCTTCCTTCTCGAACAGGCAGAACTTGCCGACATAGACGCCGCGATGGCGCAACGGCGTTCCGAGCAGCGTCTTCGAGGGTAGCGGGACGGACGACAATCCGAGCGAACTCAGGTCGATGGACCCGTCAGCCACCCTGAGTGGGCGCGGCAGGTCCCTGAAATACTCGAGGAGCCGCCTGCCGTCGGGCAGTTCCGACATTTCCCGGCGCTCCGCTTCCGTCAGGCCGAAGGCCACGAGGTCTCCCGGCTGCCCCGATTCGTCGAGGGCTGTGATCGCGCCGTAGCTGGCGCCGGTCAGCGCGCAGGCGCTTTCCACCGCCTCCCGAAGGATGGTGTCCAGATCCAGAGTCGCACCGATGCGCAGCATGGCGGCGCTTACGCGGGACATGCGCGCCCGCAGCGTCATCACTTCGCGCGACAGCTCGTCGACGCCCTTCAAAGCCGATCCCCTTTTTCGCCGAGCCCGGCTCTGTCCTCCCCGGATGCTCGACGATACGGCCTTCTGGCCCGATTATTCACGCTCGCGCCCGGAATTAGCAAGCGGCGGGATCGAAAAGGCGGCCGGGACCGCTCGCTTCGCGCTTGTGCGATACCGCTGCCTGGCGGAACATCGGCGCCGGAAACGGGAGGACAGGCGTTGTCAAGAATCGGACTCGCAATTTCGGGCGGGCTTACCGCGACGGAGATTGTCGACTGCGCGGAGCGGGCCGAGGCGCTCGGATACGAGTCGGTGTGGGTCGCTGAGGGGCATGGCGGCGACCAGTTCGCGATCCTCGCAGCCTGCGCGCTCCGCACCCGGCGGGTGCGGCTCGGCACCGCCATCACCAGCGTCTATGTGCGCACCGCGCCCACCATCGCCATGGCAGCCGCAGCCGTGGACGAGCTTTCGGGCGGACGGTTCGTCCTCGGGCTCGGATCGAGCCACAGGGTCCAGGTCGGGCCGGAGCACGGAGTGGAATATTCCAGGCCGCTCGGCCGCGTGCGGGACACGACGGCCGTGGTTCGCGCGCTGCTGCGCGACGGCGAGGTCAGCCATGACGGGGACACGGTCCGGATCGAACGCTTCGATCTCTGGTTCCAGCCGTTCCGGGGCAACGTCCCGATCTACATTTCGGCCCTCTTCCCGAAGATGCTGGAGCTTTGCGGCGAAGTGTCGGACGGCCTCATCCTGACCCGGAGCACGCTGGAAACCGCCGGGAGGGCGCGCGCCCACATAGCCGCCGGAGCCGCCCGCGCCGGCCGCAATCCTGCCGCGGTCGAGATCGCCTCGCTCCTGCCCGCGAGCGTCTCTGCGGATCGCAGCGAAGCCCTCGCCGCGGCGCGTCCGGGCCTCGCCTTCTATGCCGGCTTCTTCCCCCGCTACAACCGGCTGATCGCCGAAAGCGGCTTCGCGCAAGAGGCGGCCGCCATCTCCCAAGCCTGGGCCGCCGGCGACAGGGCGGCCGCAGAACGGGCGGTCACCGATGAGATGATCGCCGCGACCGGCGTCGTAGGCGAACCGGCCGAGTGCCGGGAAAAGCTCGAAGCCTACCGGGCCTCCGGCCTCGACCTGCCGATCGTCAGCCCCTTCGCCCGCGGCGCCGGCGCGAAAGAGAAATTCATGGCCGCCATCGAGGCCTGCGCGCCCCGCTAGTCCGGCTTTTCGGCGACGGCCGCGCCGTCGTGGCTTCTGGCGATCTTCATGGCGATGTGCTCGCCGGCCGAGATCGTCGGGAATTTCGGCTTCTCGCCCGCCGGCACGCATGACGGGATCGCCCGGATCGGCGCGTCGTAATCCGGGTGCATGAAATAGCCGATGGTCTGCCGGCGGGAGCGGGCGCTGTTCAGGTCCTGCGGGTTGGCGACGCGGTGGAGGGTCGAGGTCCAGCGCCCGTTGGTCCAGCGCGCCATCATATCCCCGAGATTGACGACGAGCGTTCCGGGCGGCGGCCGAACCGGCTGCCAGACGCCGTCCGGCATCCGCACTTCCAGCCCGCCGTCGGCGTCTGTCATCGCCAGGATCGTCAGCGCGCCGAAATCGGTATGCGCGCCGGTGCGGAGCTGGCCCGGCTTCGGCGGTTCGCGGAGCGCCGGGTAGTGGTGGCTCGAAAGGATGCTGAAATGCCGGCCGATAACCCCGGCGAAATAGTCCTCGGGCCGGTCCAAGGCCACCGCGAAGATGCGCAGCAAGTCCGCCGAGAGCCGTTCGTATGCGCGGTAGATCGCGACCAGCGCCTCGGCCGCGCCCGGCGGCGCGTCGGGGTAGATATTGGGCGCGTAGGCGTTCGCCGCGTCGGGCAGGCCGGCGAAATGGGCGCGGTGGTCGTCCACGGGCCCGAGGAAATAGGTTTCGCGCAGGTCCGGCGGCGCGTCTTCGCCGAGCGTATAGGCCAGGCCGCGCGTGGCGAAGCCGTGGAAGCCCCTCTGGCGCGACGGGCCTCTTGGGTGCCAGCGGTCCTTCTCGGCGCGCGGCAGGTCGAAAAAGGCGCGCGACCGCTCGAAGGCGCGCTCGACCGTCCCGGCGTCGAGTCCGTGGCCGGACACGACAAGGAAGCCGATCCGCTCGCACGCCTCCGCCACTAGTCGAGCCACCGCCTGCTTGTCCCTGCCGTCGAGGAAGGGCGCGATGTCGATGACCGGAATGCCCCCGCTCACGGCGCTGCTCCCGGCTCCGATAGCGCGGCATCGACAACGTCAGCATAGGGCGCGTCATATGCAATCAGCCCGCCTGCCAGGAGGGCTGCCTTGAGCCGGGCATAGGCCGCCGCCGGCAGCGCGGTGCTGCGGGGCCAGACACGAGCGTCGCGGTAGCCGGCCACGATGCGCGCAAAGCCCTCTGGCGGCAGGTCCGGGAAGAATGCCGGGCCGACCAGGGCCGCGGTTTCGGCAGGCTCCCGCTCATGGATTCGCTCCAGCGCGGCGGCGATCGCGCGCGTCAGCGCCATGCAGGCACCGCGGCGCTCGGCGGCGAAGCGCCGGGTCGTGTAGAAGGTGGTAAAGGCGATGTCGCCGCGCACCGAGAACCGGTGCCATACATGTCCGTGCCCGCCGGAAACCAGGCGCTCGGCGTGGGGCTCGAACAGCTGCACGACATCGATTTCGCTCCGCTCCAGCGCCCGGGCGTTTTCGGCCATGGAGGCGTCCGGCGCGCGCGTCAGGGCGGCGGGGTCGATGCCGGCGCGGTCGAGGTCGTCGTAGAGCAGCATCCAGGGCGTGGGCACGTCGGTCGCGACGCCGATGCGCGGGCCGACAAGGTCCTCGAAACGGAACTGCGGGTTGGGCGTGCGGCCCACCAGGATGAACGGGTCGCGGGCCACCACCTGCGCGAAGCAGACCAGCGGACTCGCCTCGCCGCGCGCATGGGCGGCGTCGTGGTGCATGGCGACCCGCATCGGCCCGCCGAAAGAGACGTCCGCGCGTCCCTCGATCAGCCCCTGGGCCGTCTCCGGCGGCGAGGGCGAGAGCTTGAGCTCCACCTCCAGACCCTCGGCCTTAAACAGCCCGGCCAGCTGCGCCAGGTAGAACGGCGTGTAGCTGCAGGCGCGCAGATTCTCGTAAAGGACGATCTTTTCGCTTGCCATGGCGGCAGGGTAGCGCGCAAGGGCCGAGGGAGCGATACGGCCGCGCGCTCAGTCGCCCGGCAAGGCGCGCCATTCCTCGATGGAGATGGCGCGGCCGGGGAAGGCGGGACTGGCGAAGGGCCAGATGTCGGCGATCCAGGCGCGAACCGTCCGGTAGAGCTCCTCGTCGAGCCCGTCCGCGAGCGCGTCGGCGCGCACCCACATCATGACCTTGCAGTCGTGGCCGCGCTTGCGGGTGGGCTTGATATAGACGCAGCCGAGGCAGCGGCTTTCGTCGGGCGCCATCGCGGTGTAGGCGAAGGAGGAGCGGCGCCTGAACTCTTTCTGGTGCCAGCCGAGATCGACGAGATCGTCCTCGATGGTCAGACCCTCCGGCCATGAGCCGCCGCTTTCCGGGCTGTAGGTCCGGCGCAGGTGCTCGACGCTCGACATCACGGCGTCATAGTCCTTGACGAGATCGTTGACCGACAGCATCCGCAGGCGGAACCGCGGATGCTCGAGGACTTCGGGAACCTCGAAACCGTCGGGGACGAGGCGGAAGCGGTCGTGCATGGGCGCGCTCCGGCAAACCGTTTTCGTTGACGGCGACTCTACCACCATCGGCGGCTCCTCAGGGTCGAAGGGCGGCGATTGCCGCCGGTTCCGCGAGGCCCTACCGTCGGCGGCGGCCCGTTTCCGGGAGTGCGCCTTGCCCGTCTTTCCCTTCCACGAATTGCGCCGCGCGGCCTGGAACCTGGCGAGCGGCAATGTGCGCCCCGGCGAGGACGTGCTGGTGGTCGCGAGCTCGGACCAGGAGCCGGCGCTGGTCGATGCGCTTGTCGCGGCGGCCGATGCGGCGGGCGCAGGCACGGCGACGGCCGCCGTCATCGCCTGCCCCGCCGACATGGCCGACTACCGCCATCCGCCGCCGGTAATCGCAGCCGCCGAGCGGGCCGGACTTACCATCGTGGCGACCTCCATCCGCTTTCCGCGCGCCTATGACGACCTCAGCCGGGCGCTGTTCGCCGCCGGGCGCCGGCAGGTGCTCATCAACAATGCGCCGCTGGAGGATTTCGCGCGCGGCGCGGCGCTCGCCGACCCGGAGGCGCTGCTGGCGCGCACGCGCAGGCTCGCCGGTGCGGTCTCGGGCGCGCGGACCGTCCGGGTCGTCTCACCGAACGGCACCGACCTCACCGTCGGCGTCTGCCGGCCCTGCCTGCCGCTCACCGGCTTCGCGGAGGAGGACACCGGCTTCGGCTCCTTCCCGAGCGGCGAGGCCATGCTGTCGCCGGAGGAAGGCAGCGCGGCGGGTGTGTTCGTGGCCGACGCCTTCGGCCAGGTGGTCTATCTCGCCGACGCCGGCCCGCAGCTCGGCCTGCTGGAGGACCCCGTCCGGCTGGAATTCGCCGCTGGCCGGCTGACCGGCCTCTCCGGCGGCGCAGCCGCCCGGCGGCTGGAAGCGGTGCTGGACGCGGCCGACGGCAATGCAAGGCTGCTCGCGGAGCTCGGCCTCGGCACCAACGGCCACGCGCGCGCCGTCGGCCATGTGGAAAACAAGTTCCGCCTCGGCACCGCCCACATCGCGCTCGGCGACAACCGCCTGATCGGCTGGCGCGCGGCGGACAAATACGGAGGCACGATAAGTAGCAACCGCCACATCGACCTCGTCGCCGACAATATCGGCATCGAGATCGACGGGGAGGCGGTCGTGCCGTGAGCGGAGGCGGGCTGTCCTGTAGAAACGGGTATTGCGTTGGCGCAGTCAGGAAACGGTATGTATTGACTACCGAAGCGGAATATCGGTTATTCTACCCGTTCTTGAAGTGCTCAAACCGATAATCCGAGGGGGGGCTGTCGCTATGCGACAAGCTGTTATTCCGGCCGTTGCGGCGGCGCGCCGCCGACGGAAATACGGGCAGTGACCCGCGAGGAATGGCTGGCGGCGCGCCGACAGTGGATAAAGGCGCGAAAGAATTTGGAAGTCCCAGACGGCTACAAGACGCTCGAATGCGCAGGACTGGGCGAAGAGGACGACGAGTGGGTGACGCCGCCGCAGAAGACGTCCGACAGCCATGACGGCCTGGTTCTGGTCGCCAAGGATTTCCTGAGTTTCGAGAAGGCCCGCGACAAGAGCAAACGGATACGCCGTTACGGCGGATATCTCCCCGAACTGGGCTTCAACAAGGTTCTGAATCGTGCCCTGTGCCGCGCCGACCTTACCCGCAAGGGCATCTATCTGACGCAGGTGGTACACCTCCTGCCGTGCGGAACAGCCTCCAAGAATCACCGTAGAGCAGTGGCGGCAGACTCCTTTGAGAAAGTAACGGCGCACGAGATAAGAGACCGCGTGGTCGTGGCGCTCGGCGACCTCGCGTTACTGCACTGCTGTGACAGCACCGCCAAGCGCGTCTTCAAGACAATACATCCGAGCGCCCGGAAGGGCACTGAGAAGGAGCGGGCCCAAGAAATCGCACGCGTGCTGAAACGGGCGGAGCAGTATCGCCTGAAAGAAAACGGAGGGTAGCAATCCGGACGGTTCACAGCGGCTTTTGCTCGGCGCAACGCTGCTCCCGTCCCCAACCGCCGCGAAGGGCACGGTTTTCGCTTCACGTTGCTCGTCACTATTCTTGTGAACTTGTACCGGCCTCATTGATCGAGGCTTAAGCGCTGAACCGACCGAACGTCCAACCGCTCATGCAATCTTCAGCAGCTTATCCCGCAGGATAATCGCCAGAACATCGAGAACTTCATCGCGGTCGAGACCATTATCGTAGGCGCATTGCTTTATGCGCGCATCGAATTCCGGACTTGGCCGATATTCGTCGCGAACATACTCAAAGCACCATTCCTGAATGTCGTAAGGATGTTGTCCTTCGGTTTGCGTACGCAGCACCGGAACGAGCTTTTCCGCCGCGGATGCCATGTCGAGACTAACGGAAACTTTCCGTCCAATTTCTGTCAGCCGCAAGGGGCTTTCGGATTCTATCGTTTGGGAAACCTGCCAATGGAGGATTTTCCTGATATCTGCGCGAACCTCGGCAAGCCCGTCCTGCAGCGTCTTTTCGAGCGAGTCGATCCTGTTGTTGACAGACCCGATACTGGCATCCACGCGCTGCGTCCATCGGGAGACTTTTACGATTGTCATAACGAGCGTGACGGCCAGCCCGACGACAACCCACCATGGCGTTTGCGCGGCCCATTCCGGCATCTCGCCTTTTCTCCCCGCTCCCGGTTCTTCAGATAGGTCCGGCAGGAAATATCGGTCATCCTGAACCGCTTTGCAATGTCGTGCATAGGCGGAACAGGCACCATTCGGCACAGTTGGCCTCGGCCACGGCCAGTTCGTTGGACATGATATGGAAGGGCGTGCGCTCCAAGCTGTTGGTGGTCTTCACCTCCAGCAGCCGGCAGCGGCCGTCGGGCTGGAAGCTGGCGATGTCGTAGCCGGCCCCGTCGCCCTCGTCCCGCCACACTCAGCGCACCGTTCGCGCCAGCGCAAGCGCCTCTTCGGCGGGACCGAGCGCGACTGCGTTCGTCCCAGCCCGCCGCGCCGAACCGGCGCGTAATGCCCAGCATCTGCTCGGGCTCCGGCCGCGGCGGTGTCGGCCTCACCTTTTGCAACCGGGCGGAGAGGCGTGGCACGACCGATTCACGATTTCTTGAAATAATTTTGGAACAGGGGCTTGCATTCTAGGAAAATTTGCTACAATAGGTGCGAGGGAAGCGGTGTCCATGGACCGCTTCCCTTCGCGCCGGCCCGGCGCGGAACGACACCGATTCTGCCAACAGGTGAAGTGCGCCCTCCGGCTCGCGCGCGCAATCAGGCGCGCAAACCGCGCCGGCGCTAACGCGCGCCCAGCCGCCCGCGCACACGCACGCGAAACGCGCGCAAAACAGGGTCCCGCCGCCCGGACGAGCGCCGGACGGCAGCGGAACGGAATGGAATGAAACGGAACGCGACGGAGGCGCGGTATGCTGGAACGGGATAGCAGAGCCCAGGTGAGGGCATGGCGAACATGACAAAACATGACATATCGGAGGTGTCTCCATCCCGGCCGCAGGCCTTACCGGGTACACACGTCTGTTCCCGGTGGCTTCGCATTGCATGTTCCCGACCGTCACCCCGGCCCCCGAGCCGGGGTCCAACCTCGCTTCTGGCGACAGCTTCACCGGTTGACCCTGTTCTTCACCGGCTGCGGCGGCATCCGGAGCCATGGATGGGCCCCGGCTCGGGGGCCGGGGCGACGAAAGAAGGGCGCCGGGGCGGACGGGCCGTGACATCGGTGAGAAATCCGGGCTAGGCTCGCACATGACAGGGGCAGGCGGCCGGCCGGGGACAAGGGGCGGACCGCAGGCCCGGATGCTTCATGGAAAGGGAGAGAAGCATGAACAAGAGTATAGGGACGCTTTGGAAGTCGGCCGTGCTGGCCGTTTCGGCGGCGGCGGTCGCAGGCGCGGCGCAGGCCGAGGAGATCAAGCTGCGCTGGGGCCACTACCTGCCGGACAGCGGTTTCGTGCAGGTGGAGAAGAACTTCGCCAAGAAGATCGAGGAGCGCACGAACGGCCGGGTGAAGATCGAGATCACCTTCGCGGGCGGCCTCGGCAAGGGGCCGGAAGTAGCCACGCTCGCAGGGCGCGGCGCCATCGACATGGCGTCGGTCGCGCCGGGCTACTATCCGGACCAGCTGCTGTTCTGGAAAGCCTGCCAAATCCCCTTCGTCTTCGACGAGCCGAAGGAAGCGATCGAGATCCTCTACAAGTCCTACCAGGAGTTCCCGATCTTCAAGGAGGAGCTCGACAGGATCAACGTCATGTACCTGTTCCAGCAGCCGCTGGGCTCCTACTACATGACCGGCCCGGACCCGAACTGCGACACCGTCGAGGGGCTGAAGGGCAAGAAGATCCGCAGTTTCGGCGCGGACCTTCCCAAGATGCACGCCGCCATCGGCGCGGTCCCGGTGACCGTCGCGCCCGTCGAGGTTTATGAGGCGCTGCAGCGCGGGACCATCGACTATTCGTTCCTGAATGCCGGCAATGTCGAAAGCCTCAGGCTCTACGAGCCGGGCAAATACAGCTGCGGCACCGCCATGACCATCGCAGGCCACCTGATCGTCATCGGCAAGGGAAGCTGGGACAAGCTGCCGGCGGACGTGCAGGAAATCTTCGCCGACCAGGCGAGGAAGAGCCAGCAGGAATATCTGGACTGGCTCGAGACCGGCACGGCCGCGTCGATCGCCAAGATCGAGGCGGAAGGCGGCGTCTTCAAGGAGTTCCCGGCCTCGGAGCTGGCCAAGTGGGTGGCCGCCACGCCCGACCTCCTGGCAGGCTGGGAGGAGAACATGGCCGAGCGCGGGTTCGGCGACCAGGCCAAGGAAGTCCGCGCGGCCTGGCGCGAGTGGGCGAAGTAGGGTCCGCAACGGCCCTGCCGCCTCTTCCGGAGGCAAACGAAACCGCGGCTCCGGCGCTTGCCGGGGCCGCGGTCGCGCTGCCTGAGAGCTAGCCCGCCATGACGATGAACAGGCTGACCCGCCTGCTCGAACCCGTTGCGCTCGGAATCCTCCTGTTCGGCGGGCTGGGCCTCATCATCTCGACCTTCCTCGGCACGGCCGACGTGGTCGGCACGCAGATGTTCGGCGTGCCGGTGCCGGGCGCGACCGAGATCACCGAGAGCACGATGGTGCTCATCGTCTTCGGCGCGCTGACCTACACGCAGATTCGCCGCAGCCATATCCGGGTCGAGCTGCTCTACATGCGGGCCGGCGCGCGCGGGCAGGCGGCGATGGACGTGTTCGCGAGCCTGATGGCGATCCTGTTCTTTTCGCTGCTGCTCTGGCAGGCGACCAACGAAGCGCTGTTCAGCATCCAGATCGACGAGGCGACATTCGGCTTGGTGCGCATGCCGCTCTGGCCGGCGCGCATCGTGCTGGCGGCCGGCACGGCGCTGCTCATCCTGCAACTGCTGCTCGACCTGGTGGTGGACCTCGACCGCCTCGTCAAGGGCGGCGAAGCGCTCTCGGTGCAGGAAATCATCGAGCGCGACATCGGCGTCCTGGAGACCATTCCGTCGCCTTCGGAGGCCATCGACTCCTTCGAAGACGAGGAGGAGCGCTAGCCCGTGCTCGATCCCGCGACCGTCGGCGTCCTCGTCGCCATCGCGCTTGCCGCGATGCTGGGCTCGGGCGTGCATATCGGCGTGGCGCTCGGCCTCGCCGGCGTCTGGGGCACCTTCCTCGCCATCGGCCCGGATGCCGCCTGGGCGCAGCTTGCGACCATCCCGTTCAGCACCACGAATTCCTTCACGCTTGCGGTCATTCCGCTGTTCATCCTGATGGGCTCGCTGGCGACGCAGGCGGGACTCACGACCGACCTCTACCGCGCGGCCTATAACTGGCTGGGCCGGCTGCCCGGCGGGCTCGCCATGGCGACGACGCTGGCCTCGGCCGCCTTCGGCGCGGCCAGCGGGTCCACCGTCGTCAACGCCGCCGTCTTCACCAAGATGGCGCTGCCGCAGATGACCTCCTTCGGCTACGACCGGCGCCTCAGCGCGGGCTGCATCGCCGCCTCCGGCACGCTCGCCTCGCTCATCCCGCCGAGCATCCTGATGGTCATCTACGCCATCCTGACCGAGCAGTCGGTGGCGCTGCTGCTGGTGGCGGGGCTGGTGCCGGGCCTCCTGTCGGCGGCGCTCTACATGGCCGGCATCTACGCCATCGCCAAGCGTTTCCCGAACATGGCGCCGCGCTCCGAGATCCGGATTTCCTGGGCCCGGCGCTGGCGCTCGCTCTACGGCGTGTGGGGCATCGCCTTCCTGTTCCTGCTGGTGATCGGCGGCATCTATACCGGCTTCTTCGTGCCGACCTATGCCGGCGCCATCGGCGCGTTCGGCGCCTTCCTGATCGTGGTGTTCAAGCGCCGCCTCAACGCCCGCACCGCCGTCGATACCTTCAAGGACGCCGGCATCACCACCTCGTCGATCTTCATCATCGTGATCGGCGGCATCGTCTTCGCGCGCTACCTGACCTATACCGGCATCGTCAACGACATCACCGGCTACCTGCTGGCGCTGGAGCTCGGCAAATACACCTACCTGTTCGCGTTCGCGGCGATCTACCTCGTGCTCGGCATGCTGATCGACCCGATTGCGATCATGGTCATCACCTTGCCGGTCATGTATCCGATCCTTACCAAGGCGGGCTTCGACCCGATCTGGCTCGGCGTCATCGCGATCAAGCTCGCGGAGGTCTCGCTCATCACGCCGCCGGTCGGTCTCAACGTCTATGTCGTACGCAGCGCCTCGCCGATCCCGCTGAAGCTGGAGGAAGTGTTCGCGGGCGTGATGCCGTTCCTCGCCATCGACATCCTGACCCTGCTGCTGCTGATCGCGATTCCGGAGATCAGTCTTCTGCTGCCGTCGCTGATGCGGTGACGGCTGCCGGCGCGGCGTCCGGGCGGTCCTCGTCGGCGTCGTAGTAGCGTCCGCGATGGAACATCCCGGAAGGCCGCGGCATGGCGGCGCGGCGGGCATGCGTGGCTTCGGGGTCCACCCGGTCGCCGTCCAGCACGACGCCATAGTCGCGGGCGGCGGCTTCCTCGGAAACGAAGCCGTCCAGCACATCCGCCAGCACGTCCTCGGCCCGGCGTTCCGCCGGGTTGCCCCAGCCTCCGCCGCCGGGGGTGACGATGCGGACCAGGTCGCCTTTCGCCAGGCGCGTCCCGTCGCTCATGGTCGCGATATCCCAAGGGTCCGGGCCGTCGGGATTGACGATCGCGCGGCCCGGCGCGCCCGCCAGGCCGCCATGGACCCCGAAGGCCGGCTGGCGGCAATTGTCGAGCCGGATGCCGAAGCGGGCCTCGTCCGACAGCACCCGGACGTCGCGCACGATGCCGCAGCCGCCGCGCCATCGCCCGGCCCCGCCGCTGTCCCGGTGGATGCCGAACGCCTCGATCTCGACGCCGAACTCCATCTCGGCGAACTCGATGGGGTAGTTCTCCTGGGCGACGTAATAGACCGCGTCGATGCCGTCGGCGAAGGTGCGGGCGCCGAATCCGACCGAGAGGCCCTCGATGCAGAGCGGCTCCGTCCCGTCGGCGTTCCGGCCGCGCAGATAGTAGAGCACGTAAACCGACGGCGCCGCCGAGGCCTGCCCGCCGGTCGCCCGCGCAAGCGTGCCGAACAGCGCGCTGGTGACGCGGATCATGGTGTGCGAGCGCAGGCCCAGCGGCGCAGGGAACCGGGGCGCAACCAGCGTGCCGGGCTTTGTCACGACGCTCTCGACCGCACGCTCGAAGCCGCCGTTCATGCCGATGCCGGGCCGGTCCATGCACATCCACAGGCCCAGCATGAACTTCGGCACCGAATCGTCCATGAGGAAGTTGATCGGCCCGTCGGCCTGCCGGTCGGACGCCGAAAAGTCCAGCTCGAGAGCGCCGCCTCCTTTCCGCAACACCACATCGACGAAATAGGACCGGTCGGTCACGGCGTCCGAGTCGATGCGGTCGCGGAAGGCGTATTCGCCGTCGGGAATACGGGCGGCGATCTCGCTGCGGAGCGCGCCTTCGGTCTCGGTCAGCATTGCCTCGAACGCAGCCTCGACCACCTCGACACCGTGGCGCTCGACGGTCTCGGTCAGGCGCCGCGCGCCCAGCCGGCAGGCGGCCATGATCGCCCGGAGGTCGCCTCTCAGCATGTCCGGGAAGCGCGAGTTACGCATGAAGATGCGCACGACCTCCTCGTTCTCGACCCCGTCGCGCATGACCCGCACCGGCGGAATCATGATTCCTTCCTGAAAGACGGATGTGGCGTGCGGACTGATCGAGCCGGGCACCGAGCCGCCGATGTCCCAGAGATGGCCCCAGGCCTCCGCGAAGGCGAACAGGCGACCCTCATGGAACACGGGCATGACGAAGACCATGTCGGGCAGATGGCTGACGGCGCCGCCCACCCCATAGGCGTCGTTGTACCAGTAAAGGTCGCCGGGCCGCATGGTCTCGGCCGGATATTCCTCCAGGATCGCGTCCACCAGATTGCCGGCGAGCGTAAGCGAGGTGGAGACCACGAGCTCGCCGTCGCGGTTCAGGAAGGCGGTGAAGAAATCCTTCTTTTCGCGGATGAAGGGCGACATGGCGGCGCGGGCGATCAGGGCCTCCATCTCCGAACGGGCGGCGTTGAGCGCGCCCTTGATGAGTTCCAGCGTGAAACGGTTGGGCGTCGGCAGGATTTCGGACATCACGGGCTGCCCTCCGAGATGACCAGATTGCCGTACTGGTCCGCGAGCGCAGTCTGGCCGGGAAGCAGGACCGTCGTCGAGTCGAGCTGGTCGACGATGGCCGGACCCTCGATCCTGTGGCCGGCGAGCAAGGCCTCGCGCCGGTAGGTGGGCGTGGGGAGGAGCGCGTCGCCGTCGAGGCATGAAAGGCGCTCGCCGGCAGGCTCCGGGCGCGCCGACGGGGCGGCGGGCAATTCCGGCAGGGTGAACTTGTCCGTCAGGCCGGCGGCCTCGACGCGCTGATTGACGATCTCGACCGGCCCCTCGGGTTCGCAAAATGTGTAGAGCCTCTCGTGGAGCGCATGGAAGTCGGCGACGAGCGCGGCCAGTGCGTTTTCGGTAATCGGGCCGCCGCAGGGAACGGTCAGCTCCACGCCCTGCTTCTCATAGCGCATGTCGGCGGACCGGCGGAACCGGCGGCGCTCGGGCGGAACGCCGTTGGCTTCGAGGCAGCGGTCCGCCTCGTCGGTCAACTCCACGAAAACGGCCTCCGCGGCGGCTGCGTCGAACGCGCCGGCGCGCTGCAGGCGCGTGACGGCGAAGTCGTATCGGAGGTCCGTCGCCAACAGGCCGATAGCGCACAGAATGCCCGGAAAGCGCGGCACAAGCAGGCGCGCCGTCCGCAACTCGCGCATGAGTTCCGCGCCGTGAACGGGGCCGGCGCCACCGAAGGCCGCGAGTGCGAAATCGCGGGGATCGAGGCCGCGCTCCACCGACATCACCTTCAGCGCCCCGGTCATGTTGGCGTTGACCAGGGCGACGACTCCCCGCGCGGCGGCGACGAGGTCCATGCCGAGCGGCTCCGCGACATGACTGCGAATTGCGGCTTCGGCGGCTTCGGGGACCAGGGGGACTTCGCCGTCGAGCAGGGCGGAGGGGATGCGGCCGAGCACGAGATTGGCGTCGGAAACGGTGGGCCGCCGTCCCCCCTTGCCGTAACAGGCGGGGCCCGGATCGGCGCCGGCGCTTTCCGGGCCGACGCGGATCGCGCCCTGTTCGGTGACGGTGGCGACGGAGCCGCCGCCCGCGCCGATGGTGTGAATATCGATCATCGGGAAGGCGAGCGGGTGGTCGCCGACCCGGCCTGCGGTCGAGAGCGCCGGCTGGCCCTCGCGGACAAGCGCGACATCCGCGCTGGTGCCGCCCATGTCGATGGTCAGCAGATCGTCGATCCCGGCGTCCCGTCCGAGCCAGGCCGCCCCCAGGGCGCCGGCGGCAGGGCCCGACAGCGCCAGATGCACGGCGCCGCGCGCGGCCTCCTCCGGCAGGCAGGCGCCGCCGCTCGACTTCATCAGCAGCAGCGGGGCTTCGACGGCGCGGCGGGCAAGGCCGGCGGACAATTGCCCGATATAGCGCCTGACGACCGGCTGCACGGAAGCGTTCAACGCGGTCGCCACCGTGCGTTCGTATTCCCGGAATACGGGAAGTACATCGACGGACAGCGCGATTTCGACATCCGGAAGGCATGAGCGGAGAATGTCGCCCGTCCGGCGCTCATGCGCCCGGTTGGCGTAAGAGTGCAGCAGGACCACCGCAACCGCATCGAGGCGGGCGGCCCGAATCGCTGCCGCGGCCGCTTCGACCGCGGAGTCGTCCAGAGGCGCCGCTTCCGTTCCGTCTATCCGTATCCGGCCCGGAACCTCGAAGATGTGGCGGGGCTGCACCGGGCGTTTCGGCTTGACCCATGAGAAGAGATTGGCGGCGCGCGGTATTTCGGCCCGGCCGATTTCCAGCACATGGCGGAACCCCTTTGTGGTGACGAGTCCGGTGCGCGCGCCCTTCCCCTCCAGAACCGCGTTGGTAACGATGGTCGAGCCGTGCAGAACGGTGGCAATGTCCGCCGGGCCGGCGCCGGAGAGCTCCAGCATCTTGTCCACGCCGCCGAAGAAGCCGTCGGCCGGGGCGCTGGGCACGGAGGCCGACTTGGCGACATGAAGCGCGCCGCCGGCGCGGTCCGCCAGAATGACGTCGGTGAATGTGCCGCCGACATCGAGGCTGAGCGCGTGGCGCGCGGTCACGGGCTGCCCATCACCGGCAGCGTCTGGCCGGTAATCCAGCCAGCGCGGTCGGAGGCGAGGAACAGCACCGCGTAAGCGATGTCCTCCGGCATTCCGAGCCTGCGCATGGCGATGCCCTCGACGATCGCCGCCTGCTCTTCCGGGCTCCGCGCCTCCCATTGCCGGACATAGTCGGGCGAGGTTTGCGGCATGAGGCCGGGCGCGACCGCGTTGACGGTAATCCCGAAGGGGCCGAGCTCGGAGGCGAGCTGGCGCGCCAGCCCGATCTGCGCCGTCTTCGCCGTGCCGTAGGAGTGGATGCCGGTGCGCGACACGCGCAGGCCCGCTCCGGACGAGATCAACACGATGCGCCCCTCGCCCTTCGCCTTCATCCCCGGCGTCACCGCGCGGGCTACATGGAAGGCGCCATCGACATTCACCGCCTGGATCGCGCGCCAATCGCCGTCGGTGACTTCTTCCAGCGGGCCGGCCATCCGGCCGCGCACGCCGCCCGCGGCATGGACGGCGACATCCACGGGGCCGATACGGGCGACCGTCGCATCGACGGCCGCGGAATCGGTGACATCCAGGCAATGGGCCTCGACCGGGAACCGGGCCGTCGCGGCGGTTTCCCGGACCAGTTCGTCTTCTATGTCCGCGGCATGCACCTCGGCGCGCTCGGCGGCGAAGGCATGAACGATGGCGCGCCCGATACCGCGCGCCGCGCCGGTCACAAGGACGCGCTTGCCGGGGAACGCTATCTCCATGCGATCAGCCCCGCGCTGCATCGAGTTGCGGGAACTCGGCCCTGAGGGCGTCGAAGGCGGCCCGCACCTCCGAACCGTCGCCGCGCCGCGCCTGCGGGTCGAGCATATCGACGGCATCGAAGATCCGGTGCTTGGCGTAGAAGCGCCAGTGAACGGGCAGCGCCGCCAGGCATTCGGTGAGCGCATCGTAATTGGTGTCAGTCCAGACGGACTCGAAGGCGGCCCGCTCGGGACCGACATCGTAAAAGCCGTTGACCGCCTCGCCTGCGCGGGCGGCGCGCAACGCCTCGGTGGCCGGGACATCCACCGTGCCCTCGGCAATGACCACGCCATAGGCCTCGCGGGCCTGCTCAGTCGAGACCCAGCCGCGCCGCCAGTCCAGCAGCACCGCGCCGGGCTGGCGCGCGAACGGGTCGCCCCAGCCGCCAGCGCCGCCGCAGGTAACATGGATGACATCTCCGGGACCGATGGTGAGGATATCGGTGTTCTTCAGGTCCACCTCGCGGTTGGTCCCCGGGTTGAGGATGAACTTCGACGGGCCGCCCGGGCGGCCGCCGGCAATTCCCCAGCCGGTGAAGATCGTCCGGTCCCTGTTGCGCGCCGTGACGCGGGTGTTCGGCGAAAACGCCTGGAACACCAGCTCCGTGCCCAGCCCGCCGCGATGCACGCCGGGACCGGCGGAGTCGCGCGCGAGGCCGAACCGCAGCACCTTGATGCCCGCCTCTACCTCGTTCACTTCGGTCGGCGTGTTCTTCATGAAGCCCTGATTGGCGCCCGAACCGTCCTGGCCGTCCTCCATGGCGCGCCCGCCGCCGCCGCCGCTCATCGGACTGATCGCCGCCATGATCCGCCGGCCCGTGCGGTTGTCTATCGTGTTGACGTTCATGATCGGCCCGCCGGAAGCCGGCGCGCCCGCCATGCGGTCCGGGGCCGCCTGGGCAAAGGCGCCGAAGGTGAGCCCGTGCAGGCGGTAGCAACTGAGCGTCCGCATCCCCACCGCCGCCGGGAACTCAGGATTGACCATGGTGCCGGAGGGCAGGATGCAGCGGCAGACCCGGGCGATGCCGGAGTTCAGGTAGAGCGACGGGTCGAGCGAATAGAGCACATAGGTCATGCCGACGAGCAGGAGCACATGGCGCTCGTCGCCGCCGGTCGGCATGTTGAGCGAGGATTCGAGTTGCGGGTCGGACCCCGTGAAATCGAATATCAGGTCCTCGTCGCGGATAATCACGGTCAGCTTCATGCGGCAGGGCCGCCCGTCGACCGAGTCCTCGTCCATATAGTCAGCGAAAGGATAGGTGCCGTTGGGCAGGCTGCGAACGATGGCGCGGGCCTGGGCCTCGGCATAGTCCAGCAGGTCCGCCACGCCCTCGCGGAAGGTGTCTGCGCCGAAGCGGGCGATCATCTCGTGGACCTTGCGCTCGCCCGTGTTGCACGCCGCGATCTGGGCCTTCAGGTCGCCCCAGTTCTGGTCGGGCGCACGGACATTGGCGAGGAAGATGTCGAGCACCTGTCGGTTCAGCCTCCCCTCCTCAAGTATCTTGACGGGCGGGATGCGCACGCCCTCCTGGTGGATTTCCGAAAGCGTGCGCGACAGCGAGGCCGGCACCGCGCCGCCGACATCGGTGTTGTGGATATGGCCGACGGAGAAGGCCACGATCTCGCCCTCGTGGAAGACGGGCTTCCAGATGTGCATGTCCGGCGAATGGGTGGAAACGAAGCCCGAATAGGGGTCGTTCGTCATGGCGATGTCACCGGGCCGGTAGTCGTCGATCATGCCGATGGCGCGCCCGTAATTCAGGCCGACGAACCAGGTGGCGCCGAGTTCCGTGGGCGTCGCGAAGGTTTCCCCCTCCGGCGTGGTGAGGCCGGTGGTGAAGTCCTCGGTTTCCTTGACGAAGGTCGAATGCGCCGTGCGGTAGAGCGTGTAGGCCATGCTTTCCGCCGCCGCGCGGGTGTGGTTCTTCAGGATTTCCAGCGTGACCTTGTCGATGGGCATTCAGCCCTCCCTTGCGAGGATCAGGTTGCTCCGGAGATCGACCTCGGCCGCGTAGCCCGGAGGAACGACCGTGGTGCAATCGTCCTGGGAGACGACCGCGGGGCCGGCGAAATACTGGCCGGGCAACAGGTCCGCCCGGTCGTAGAGGGCCGCTTGCCGGCTGGCGCCGTCCAGGAAAATCGCCGCATGGCCCCTGGGCGTCGCGGGGCCCGGCGCGGCCTCGGCCTCCGCCAATGCCGGCTTCGGCACGGCGCCGCTCACCGTCACCCGCAGATTGACCGCCTGCACCGGCGCTTCGGCGTCGGAATAGTCGTAGACGCGCGCATGTTCCGCGTGGAAGGCGTCGGCCAGAGCCGCGCTCCGGCCCGCGCCGATGTCCGGCCGGTCTACGGGCGTTTCGATCTCGTAGGACTGGCCCCGGTAGCGCATGTCGGCGGACCAGGCCAACTGCGCCTCGCCTGCAAAGCCCTGCTCGTCGCGCAGCCAGGCGAGCGCCTGCGCCTCCAGATCGACCGCATGGCCTTCCAGCACGGCCAGGCCGTCCGCGTCCAGATCGACGAATGCCGTGCGGATGAAATCGTTGCGGATATCGGCAATCAGACCGCCATAGGCGGACAGGACGCCGGGCGTCGGGGGCACAATCACCCGCGCGATGCCCAACTCCCGTGCGAAAAGACCGCCCAGCATCGGCCCCGCGCCGCCGAAGGCGAGCAACGAGAAGGAGCGCGGGTCGGCGCCCCGGCGCGACATCAGCTTCGCGACTTCCAGATACATGCCGGAGACCGCGACACTGACGATGCTCTCGGCCGTCTCCGGGAGCCCCAGCGACAGGCGCTCCGCAATACCGCCAACCGCGCGCTCGGCCGCCGCCCGGTCCAGCCTGACGGCGCCGTAACCGAGCTCGCCTGCCCCCAGAAGTCCCATGACCGCGAAGGCATCGGTCACGGTGGGCCGCCCGCCGCCCTTGCCATAGCAGGCGGGACCGGGAGCGGAGCCCGCACTTTCCGGGCCGACCTTGAGCACTCCGAAATCGTCCACCCGGGCGATGGAGCCTCCGCCTGCGCCGATGGAGGTCACGGAAACCGTCGGCACATAGATCGGAAACTCGCCGACGAGTTCGCCCGTGCCAAAGGCCGGCTTGCCACCCTGAACGACCGCTACATCCGCCGAGGTGCCGCCTACATCGAAGCTCAGCACATCCTGCGCGCCGATACGGGCCGCTGCATCCGCCGCGCCGATAGCGCCGGACGCCGTGCCCGACAGCAACATGGCGATGGGGTCGGTCTTGCCGAGCTCGGCCGCCATGATCCCGCCGTTCGACTTGGTAATCATCGGTTCGGCCGGGACGCCGGCGGCCGAGAGCGCCGCCTGCAGCGAGCCGATATAGGCGGCCACCCGCCGCTGCACATAGCCGGCGACGGTGGCCGTCACGGTGCGCTCATATTCCCGGATGACCGGCCAGACATCCGAGGAGAGCGTGACGGCCATTTCCGGCGCGGCCTCCAGGATCGCGTCGCGAACGGCGCGCTCGTTCACCGGGTTGGCGTAGGCGTGCAGCAGCGCCACGACAATCGTGTCCGCGCCGGCGGCCTTGGCCTCCGCCACCGCGCGGCGGACATCGGCGGGATCGACAGGCGTTTCGACGGAGCCGTCCTTCAGCACGCGCTCGGCTATGCCGTAAACCCGTTCGCGCGGGGCGAGCGGCGGGGGCCGGCGCGAAAAGATGTCGTAGGGGTCTGGCGTCTTCAGTCGCGCGACCTCCAGCACATCCTCGAACTCCTTCGTCGTGAAGAGAGCCAGCTCCGCGCCCCGGCGCTGGATCACGGTGTTGACGCCCACCGTGGTGCCGTGGGTGAAGAAACCGATGCCCGAGGCCGGTAGGCTGTGGCGGCGGTCCAGTTCGGCGATGCCCTGCATGACTTCCGCGCCCGGGGTGTCCGGCGTCGAGAGGATCTTCAATGTGCTGAGCGCGCCGGTCGCCTCGTCGAAGACGCAGAAATCGGTAAAGGTGCCGCCGATATCCACGGCGACCCGGCATCTCGTTGCTAAATCCGACACCACGCCTCGATTCGATCCAGGGTTACGAATGCAATTCCGAAAGCCTCATGCGGGCGTCAGCTTACCCCATGCGATGCGTTATGGAATGTCATGAATTGTCATGAGGCGGGCCGGCGGTTTCCGCCGTATGCGACCTTTCCGAGTACAGTTTGCCATGGCATTTCCTCTGCTTCGCCACCCCACTGGATTCATGCAATTCCCAAATTTGTCATGAGGCGGGCCGGCGGTTTCCGCCGTATGCGACCTTTCCGAGCGCGCGTATCCTGCGTGCGCGCCTGTGCCCGCCAGCGCGCGTTTGCCCGGCGCGGTTCGCGCACCTGATTGCGCGCGCGAGACGGCGGACGCACTTCGCCTGTCCGTTCCCGCCGGGGCTTTTTTGCGGGCCCCAGCCCTGCTTCCCTCTGCAGCCCTCACGGCCCACCCCTCCCACACCACCGGATTCATGCATCTCCGTGCGGTGGCGTTGCATCGCACATCCCAAATTTGTCGCCCCGGTCGCCCGCCTGCCCCCGCTCGGGGCAGGGCGGAAGGGGTCTCGTAGCCCCGCCACCCGACAAGGTAGCCCGCAACGAGACGGGTGAGGCTGCTCCCGGACCCGTGCCTTGAACCGGGCGAGCGCCTGCGGCGCGAGCGCCGCTTCGTGGCCCGCTCGGCGGTTGTGTCATGTTTTGTCATGTTCCCCATGCCGCCGCTGAAGCTCTGCGGTTCCGTTCCTGCATATCGGTCCCTCCGTCGCGTTTCGTTCCGCTCCATCTCAGGATGTCCACCCGTCCCGCGCCGCGCGCGCTCTACCGCCCGATGGCCTGGGCGCCCCCAGGCGGCGGGACCCTTTTTCGCGCGCGTATCCTGCGTGCGCGCCCGCGCCCGCCAGCGCGCGTGGTCTTGCGCCGGCGCGGTTCGCGCACCTGATTGCGCGCGCCGCCGGGCGTTCGGGGTCGGCACGATGCGGGCTTCGGTCCCTCGGTCTCCGGTGCTCCGGGCTTCACCCCTCGCCTCCGGCTCCAAGGCCAGTTCCAACTGGATGTTCTGCCGCTTGGTCCGCATGAGCCTGCCGCTAATAACCCTCCCGTTCGTTCCCGCCGGGGCTTTTTTGCGGGCCCCAGCCATTGCTTCCCTCAGCAGAAAATCGAAAGGCGGCCCCGGGAGCCGCCTTCTCTTACCCTCCATTCTACTACACTTTTCCCCCAGTCAAGCCCCTCGGCGGGAGAAATATGAAAATTTTTCCAATTTCCTGCCAGACGCCGGACGGCGCCGGCGGGAGAGACGGCGTTCCGCATCGTCGCAAGCCCTCTCGACGGACAAGCATTTGACGCGCCCGCCGGGAGGCGTCAGTCTTCCCCGCCTGAAGGAGTCCCATGGCCGAACTCGACAGGAGGGTGGCGATCGTCACCGGCGGCGCTCGCGGCATCGGGCGCGGCTGCGCGCACGCGCTGGCGGAGCGCGGCCTGGCCGTGGCCCTGGTGGACGTGCTCACCGCGGAGATGGCCAACACCAAGGCTGAAATCGAGGCATCCGGCGTTCCCTGCCTGACCTTCGAGGCGGACGTCGCCGACCATGGCCGCGCGAAGGAAGTCGCGGGCATCGTTCTCGACGCCTGGGGCCGGATCGATGTCCTGGTCAACAATGCCGGCCGGCCGATGCCGACGGGCATACTGGACCTCTCCGAAGAGCAGTGGGACACCACCATCGACGTCAACCTGAAGAGCTGCTTCAACTACATCCAGGCCGTCGCGCCGACCATGATGGAGCGCAAATACGGACGCATCGTATCGATGTCGTCGCTCAACGCCCATTCCGGCGGCGTGACGGCGGCCGTCTCCAAGGTCGCCTATGCTGCCGCCAAAGCCGGGATCATCGGCATGACGCGGTCTCTGGCCAAGGAGCTCGGCCCGCATATCGCCGTCAATTGCGTGTGCCCCGGCCTGATTAAGACCGAGCTCACGCAAAAAAACCCCGTCATCGCCACCCGCGAGCCCGAACTGATCCGGGGGATCGCGCTTCACCGGACCGGCAGTCCGCGCGACGTGGCCGAACTCGTCGCGTTCCTAACTACCGTGGAGCCCTGTTTCATGACCGGTCAGGACATCACCATCGACGGTTTCCAATGGAACCGGTGACGGCCCGGAAACAGCCGGGACAAGGGAGGGGGCGGGCCCGTCCCGCCGCATTACGTCCGCAACAAGGAGACAGACGAACGATGCTCATTCGCCATGCATCCCGTCTTTGCCGCTTCGCCGCCGCCGCGGCGATCGCGCTGGGCGCAGCAACGACCTCGGCAGCCGCCGGGGGCAAGTTCATTTTCGCCAATTCATCCGCCTACGACACCCTCGATCCGCATGCCGTCTTCGATGTCGGACGGGTCGCGTCGCGCATCAACCTCTATGACGGGCTGATGCGCTGGTTCGACAATCCCCCGCATCTCGAGCCGTGGCTGGCCGAGAAGGTCGACATTTCGGAAGACGGCCTCACCTACACCTTCACGCTCAGGGACGCGAAGTTCCATGACGGCTCGCCGGTGGAAGCCTCCGACGTCGTCTATTCCATCGACCGCATCCTGGCGATGAAGAAGGGCGCCTATTCGCTGTTCGAAGGCACCGTCGCGCCGGGTTCGACCAAGGCCCCCGACGCGAAGACGGTCGTCTTCACGCTCTCCAAGCCCTCGGCCATCTTCCTCGCCACGGTTCCGGAAATCCATGTCCTTAACGCCGAGCTGGTGAAGGCCAACGAGGCGGACGGCGACCTCGGCACCGCCTGGCTGTCGAAGAACGATGCGGGTTCCGGCTCCTTCCAGCTCAAGCGCTACGACCCGGCCATCGGCTGGCAGGCGACCCGGTTCGAGGACCATTTCTTCGGCTGGGACATGGTGGACAACCCGCTGGACGAGATCGAGTTCCGCACGGTCGTCGAGATCAACTCGCGCGTGCTCGGCCTGATGAACGGCGACTTCCACGGCACCGACGGCTACCTGCCGCAGGACCAGGTCAAGCGCCTGCGCACCAGCGACCATGTCGTCGTTCAGGAAGAAGAGTCCATGCGGATCTTCTACTCGATCATCCACAACGGCCGCCCGCCGATGAACGACATCAATTTCCGCAAGGCGCTGAGCTACGCCTTCGACTATGACGGGTTCATCGAGAACATCCTGTCGGGGTCGGTCGCCCGCAACCCGGTGCCGCTGCCGAACAATATGTGGGGCTCGCCGTCGGATGCAGGCGGCTACACGCTGGACCTCGAAAAGGCCAAGGAGCACCTCGCCATGGTCGAGGGCGACATCCGGGAGATCTCGCTGGGCGCCCTTTCCGGCTACGGCCAGACGGAACAGGCCGCGGCGCTGCTGCAGAACGGCCTGAACAAGATCGGCGTCAAGACCAAGATCGTCACCGACACCTGGCCCGTCGCTTCGGGCAAGATGCGCGACGAGCAGCAGATGTACGACCTGCTGTTCCTGTGGAAGTCCACCTATTACGCGGACCCGAACAACTGGCTGGGCGAGATGTATGCCTGCGAGCAGATCGGCGCGCGCAACAACTCCTGGTACTGCAACGAGGAGGTGGACAAGCTGCTTTCGGAAGCGCGCGTTTCGACAGACCAGGGCCTGCGCCGGGCGAACTACGAGAAGGCCAACCGGCTGCTGATGGAAGATGCCGCCGGCATCTTCGTCTACAACACCAAGTGGTTCGGCCCGTTCAACAAGAACGCCAAGGGCATCCGGTTCTCGCCCATCGGCAACGGCCAGGAAATGCGCTGGGTCTCCATGGAGTAGCCCGGCCCGGCAGGTTTGCGCAGCGGTTCCGGGCCGGTCCCGGAGCCGCTGCGGTTCCTGTCCGGATCGAGATGCGGCAAGGGCGGGTTCCGGCCGGAGCCGGCGCCTGACAGGATGACCACATTCCGATGCGCGAACTCGTCCTCACCCTCAACCGCCTCCTCTGGCTGGCGCCGACGCTTCTCGGGCTGCTGGCCATCACCTTCACGATCAGCCACATCATCCCGGCCGATCCGATCGCGTTCATCGCGGGCGATAATGCCAGCGCCGAGCAGATCGCCGCGCTCAAGGCCAAGTTCGGGGTGGACAAGCCCATCCCGGTCCAACTCTGGAACTATGTGATCGGCGTCGCCCAGGGCGACTTCGGCGTCAGCCTGTATACGCAACGGCCGATTGCCGACGACCTGGTCTCGCGACTGCCGGCGACACTCGAGCTTGCCTTCGTCAGCATCCTGCTCTCGGCCGTTATCGGCATTCCCCTCGGCGTCCTGGCCGCGGTGCAGCGGAACTCCTGGCTCGACCATGTGCTCCGCGTTTTCACAGTTTCCGGTCTCGCCATCGCCGCCTTCTGGCTCGCCATCCTGTTTCAGCTCCTGTTCGCAATGGAATGGGGTGCGACGCCCCTCCAGGGGCGGATCGACGGATGGGGTCCCGACCCCGTCACCGGCTTCTTCCTGATCGACTCGGCCTGGACGGGCGACTGGGAAGCCTTTCGCTCCGCGGCCCACCACATGGTCCTGCCGGCCGTCACGCTCGCCTTTCCGGCCATGGCGACCGTGATGCGCTTCACGCGCGCAGGTGTGCTGGATGCCATCAACTCCAACTATGTCGATTACCAGAACGCCATGGGCGTGCCACGCCGGGTCGTTATCTGGCGCTATGTGCTGAGGAACGCGCTGATCGGCACCGTAACGCAGCTGGGCCTGATCTTCGGGAACCTGATCGCCAACGCGGTGGTCGTGGAGGCCGTGTTCGACTGGCCGGGTCTCGGCCTCTACGCCGTCAACTCGATCCTGCAGTCGGACTACAACGCCATCATGGGCTTCACGCTCATCATGGGCACCGTGTTCATCATCGCGAACCTGCTGGTGGACATCACCCACGGCCTGATCGACCCACGCGAATCCGGCTGATGGAAACCGCCCGATTCCTGCTTCGCAAGCTCGCCGCCGACAGGACGGCAGCGCTCGGCGCGCTGCTCATCCTGCTGCTCATCGTGGTGGCAATCGCCGCGCCGATCCTCTCCACCCACCCGCAGGACGTGTCCGAGTTCAACCCGCCGGGCCGCCTGCAGCCGCCTTCGGCCGAACATTATTTCGGCACCGACCGGATGGGCTCCGACGTCTATTCGCGCATCCTGTTCGGCGCTCGCATCACCATCGCCATCGCGGTTATCGCCATTGGCGTGAGCGTGCTGATCGGCGTGCCCGTGGGCCTGGTCGCCGGCTACTATCGGAACTGGATCTCGGACGCGCTCATGCGCATATCCGACATATTCCTGGCGGTGCCGCAGATCGTGCTCGCCATCGCCATCGCCCAGACGCTCGGACCCTCCATCGAAAACGTCATTCTCGCGCTCTCCGCCACCTACTGGCCCTTCTGGGCGCGGCTCGTCTATGCGGAAACCCGCTCGGCGCTGAACGAAACCTATGTGGAGGCGTCCATCGCGCTCGGCGCCTCGCCCGGGCGGGTGATGCTCTTCCACGTCCTTCCCAATATCTCCTCCTCCCTCATCGTCCGCACGACCATCGGCATGGGCGGCACGATACTGACCGCAGCCACCCTCGGTTTTCTCGGCCTGGGCCCACCGGCGCCCTCTCCGGAATGGGGGCGGACCATCGCCGAATCCCGGGAATTCCTGCCCGAGGCCTGGTGGTACGCGACCGCTCCGGGCCTCGCCATCTTCCTCGTCGTGATGGGCTTCAACCTGTTCGGGGACGGGCTGCGCGACATTCTCGACCCTCGAACGCGCCGGTCCTCCGATGGATGACCTGCTGACCGTCACGGACCTCGAGGTAGGCTTCCAGACGGAACGCGGCATCGCCCGCGTCCTCGACCGGGTGAATTTCCATGTCGGACGCGGCGAGATCGTGGGCCTTGTCGGCGAGTCCGGCTGCGGGAAGACGACGCTTGCGCGCGCGATCCTGGGCGTGCTGCCGGAAAACTCGGCACGCATCTCCTCCGGCGTCATCGACTTCGACGGACGGGACCTGCTGGCCGAGGACCCGCAAGACCTCGGAACCGAAGTCCGGGGCCGGCAGATCACCTTCGTCCCCCAAGACCCGTTTTCCTCCTTCAATCCCGTCTTCACCATCGGCGCCCAGGTCGACGAGCTGATGAAGTGGAAGTCGCCGGAATCGGAACCCGGCGCCGCCGCCCGTTTCTATCCCCGCGCGCGCCGACGCTCGGACCGCGCCCGCGTGCTCGAACTCCTGCGCACCGTTCAACTGGCCGATCCCGAAGGAATCCTGAAGAAATACCCGCACGAGGTCTCCGGAGGACAGCGCCAGCGACTGATGATCGCCATGGCGCTGCTGCCCGAGCCGCAGCTCATCATCGCGGACGAGCCCACCACCGCCCTCGATGTCACGATCCAGGCCCAGATTCTCAAACTGCTCCGGCGCCTCGCTACAGAGCGCGGCGTCTCGGTGCTCTTCACGACCCACGATCTCGGAACGGCCTACGAGATCTGCGATCGCATCACCGTCATGTATGCCGGCCAGGAGGTCGAAAGCGCGCCTTCCGACGACTTCTTCGCCGCTCCGCGCCACCCCTACACGAAGCGCCTGCTGGAATCCCTGCCATCCCGCGAACACGGGATCAGCGGCATTCCCGGCCAGATTCCGGCGCTGATCGACCCGCCCGCAGGCTGCCGGTTCCACCCCCGCTGCACCAATGCCTCAGCCCGGTGCGCTGCCGCCCGCCCCGGCATAACGCAGGCCGGTCCCGCCCACCGGGTGCGCTGTCATCATCCCATCGACACCCCTCGGGAAGCCGCGTCGTGAGCACTCCGGGCACGGGCCTGCTGCGCCTTGAGGGCCTGCAGAAATACTTCCCGATCCGCAATGTCTGGAAGCGTCGCATCGGCTGGCTGAAGGCGGTGGACGATGTCTCGCTCACCGTCGAGAAGGGCGAAATCCTGGGCGTTGTCGGCGAATCGGGCTGCGGCAAGTCCACCCTGGGCAAAACGGTGATGGGAATTCACCCCCCGACCGGCGGCAAGATCGTCTTCGAAGGCAACGACATCACGGACCTGAAACCGCACCAGTCGCGCGACCTGCGCCGGGACCTGCAATATACCTACCAGGACCCCGGCGCCTCGCTCGATCCGCGCTGGAAGATCGGCAAGTCGCTGGACGAGCCGCTGGTGATCCACACCGGTCTCGGCGCAGCCGCGCGCCGCGAGCGGGTCGGGGACATCCTTTCCGCCGTCGGCCTTCCGGAAAGCCATCTCGACCTCTACCCGCATGAAATCTCCGGCGGCCAGCAGCGCCGGGTGGGTCTCGCCCGCATTCTCACGCTGCAGCCGACCCTGGTGGTACTGGACGAGCCGACTTCGGGACTCGACGTGTCCGTGCAGGCGACCGTGCTCAACCTCTTCCTGGACCTGCAGAAGCAGTTCGACCTCACCTATGTCTTCATCTCGCACGACCTCTCCGTCGTGCGGATGATCTGCGACCGGGTCGCCGTCATGTATCTCGGCAAGGTGGTGGAACTCGGCGCGACCGAACGCATCTTCAGCGCTCCGCGGCACCCCTATACGCGATCGCTTCTTTCCGCGATCCCGCAGATCGGCAAGCAGCGGATCACCGAGAGCTTCTGGCTGGAGGGCGAGCCGCCCGATCCCGGCAATCTTCCCTCCGGCTGCCGTTTCCGCACCCGCTGCCCGCTCGCCGAGGCGCGATGCGCGGCTGACATCCCCCCCTTGGTCGAGCACCTGCCCGGCCATGCCGACGCCTGCCTGTTCTCGGATCGCGCGGTCCCCAGCGCCTAGCCCCGTCAGAGCCCGGCCTGTTCCTTGCAGTAGCGGGCAACATCGGCATGCGTCGCGAACCAGACTCCCGGCTTCGTCCGGATATGCTGGACCAGTTCGTCCAGGACCTGGATGCGCGAGCGATGGCCGATGAAATGGGGATGCATGGTCAGCAGGAACAGGCCCTCCTCCTCCCAGGCGCCGTCGAACTCGCGCCGGAACACTTCCAGGGCGCCTCCGGGCGGCGTGTAGGGGCGCAGTCCCGAGAAGCGGTCCATCGACCAGTAGGGCGCGTCATCGCGAATCCACTCCACGGGAAGCTCGACCACGCCGGTCGGTTCGTTGTCCTCCAGCAATTCGTAGGGCTCGTCGTCGGCCATGAGCGAGGAGTCATAAAGGAGGCCCATCTCGCGCGTGATCGCCAGGGTGTGCTCGGAGAAATCCCATGAGGGCGTGCGGATGCCGACCGGACGGACACCGCAGACTTCCTCCAGCTTGTCGGCGGCGCGCATCTGCAGGTCGCGCTCGGCGGCGGGCGGCAGGGCCGAGTTGAGCTCGTGAATCCAGGAGTGAATGCCGATCTCGTGGCCCCCGTCGATCACCCGGCGCTGCTCGTCGGGATGCAGCATCGCGATCACCGCGGGTACGAAAAAGGTCGCCGGCACATCGTAGCGTTCGAGCAGGTTCAGAATCCTCGGCACGCCGACCCTGGCGCCGTACTGGCCCTGGCTGAGCTTGCCGGGCGAACTCTGCGCCCATCGGAGGGTTTGCGTCTCATGGTCGGAGTCGAAGGAGAGGGCCACGGCGCAGCGCGCGCCGCCCGGCCATGAGGCAGGCTTGAGCGACCGGCCGGCCCTCACTTTCTCGACGATGGGCCGCCAGTCGGCCTCGCCCCATTTCCAGGCTTCGGGCTGGTCCGGCACGCCGGTTCCCCTGTGCTTGCTCATGCCATGTCTCCTTCCCTCTCCGGTTCGCGTCCGGGCGGATGCAGCATAGCATTGCCGCAAGCGCCGCCAGGCCGGCGGTACGCTGCGCGACAGAGCTTGAGTCCGACCGCTCCGAACGGGCATTCTCCTTCGCGGCAGGCGGGCATCGAGAAGGCGTGGCGGCGTCAGGAGGGGGATAGCGATGAGCGAAACGGGATCGGCCTACCGGCTGGGCTGCGATGTCGGGGGCACGTTCACCGACTTCGTCCTGTACGACGAACGGTCGGGCGCCATCCATGCGGAGAAATGCCTGACAACACCCGCGGACCCCTCGGTCGGAGTTCTGGAAGGCCTGGGGCCGTTCCGCTCCGTCGATCCCGAGCATGTCGCCCGCACGCGGCGCATCGCGCACGCCACCACCCTGGTCGCCAACGCGGTGATCGAGCGCAAGGGCGCCCGCACGGCGCTCCTCACGACCAAGGGTTTCCGCGATGTGCTGGAGCTTCGCCGCCACGTGAGGGTGACGACCTACGAACTCTGGGCCGATCCGCCGGTCCCGCTTGTGCCGCGGCAACTGAGGATCCCCATCGACGAGCGCACCTATAGCGACGGCAGCGTCCTCCGCCCGGTGCAACCGGAAGAAATGGAAGCCGCCGTCGCATCGATGCGTTCGCAAGGGGTGGACTCGGTCGCGATCGCCTTCCTCCACTCGTATGTGAACCCCGAGAACGAGCAGGAGGCCGCGCGGCTGGTACGCGAGCTCGCCCCGGAGATTGCGGTAACCACCTCCTCCGAGGTGCTGCCCCAGATCAAGGAGTACGAACGGACCAGCACCACGGTGGTCAACGCATATGTCAAACCGCTCGTCCAGCGCTATCTGGGCAATCTCGATAGCGGCCTTGCCCGCACCGGCTATACCGCGCCGCTCAGGGTGATGCTCTCCAACGGGGGCCTCGGCTCCATCGAGACGGCGGCCGACTTTCCGCTCAGGCTCATCGAATCGGGACCGGTGGCGGGAGCCATCGTCGGGCGCCAGATCGCCCAGGCCCTTCAATTGCCCGAGGTGCTCTCGTTCGACATGGGGGGAACGACGGCGAAGGCGTGCCTCATCCGCGACGGGGCGATGCCGATCACCGAGGAGCTCGAAGTGGCGCGGTCCCGGCGCTTCACCCGTTCCAGCGGCTTTCCGGTAGCAGTGCCGGCGGTGAACATGATCGAGATCGGCGCCGGGGGCGGCAGCATCGCCGAGATCAACACGATGGGCCTCGTCCAGGTCGGGCCGGAAAGCGCCGGAGCCGACCCCGGACCGATCTGCTATGCCCGCGGCGGCGCCCGGCCGACGGTAACGGATGCCGACCTGATTCTGGGATACCTCAATCCCGACAATTTTGCCGGCGGCTCGATGCGGCTCGACGAGGACGCGGCGCGGGCCGGCATCGAGGAGCATCTTGCGCGCCCGCGCGGGCAGTCCGCGCTCGATGCCGCGTGGACGGTGCACGACGTGGTCAACGAGACGATGGCGGCGGCGGTCCGCATGCATGTAACGGAGCGGGGCGGCAATCCCCGGCAGGCAACGCTGGTCGCTTTCGGAGGCGCGGGACCGCTGCATGCCTGTCAACTCGCGGCAAAGCTCCGCATCGGGCGGGTCATGGTTCCGCTCCGGGCAGGCGTGCTCTCCGCGCTCGGGCTGCTGATCGCACCGCCGGCCTACGACATTGTGCGCACCCACAAGGTGCCGCTTCGGGAGCTCGACGCGCCTGCGACCGGCGCGCTCATGGAGGAGATGGCGGAGACGATTGCATCGCTCCTGGAACGGCTCGACTCCGAGGGCGATCTGCGTTTTCAGCGCGGCCTCGATGTCGGTTATATCGGCCAGAGCTACCAGGTCACGGTGCCGCTGGACGGGGCGGTCGATCGCCAGGAAATCTGGCAGCGGTTCGCCACCCTCTATCGCGAGAAATACGGCTACTTCTACGATGACGTGCCGGCGGAGGTCGTGAATCTCCGGGTACTCGGCGAACTGGTGGGCGGCGAGCTTGCGCTCGAACCGCTTCCGCCCGGGGAAGCCGCAGTCCCTGAGGGCAGCCGGCCTGCCTGGTCGGTCCGCGACCGCAGCATGCGTCCGTTCACCGTCTTCGACCGGAACCGGCTCGGTCCGGGCGCAACGTTCGAGGGGCCGGCCATCGTCGAGGAGGCGTCGGCGACCACGATCGTCGATAACGGCGCGAAGGTCGAAGTCGATGCCTACGGATCGCTGGTCATTGCGGTCGAACTGGAGGATACGCCATGAGCGACAACCGGCCGCCCGAAGCCCTGGACATTGTCTGGCCCCGCCTGATCGCCATCGCCGACGAGATGGCGACGACCATGTTCCGCACCGCCTTCTCCCACGATGTCGTCGAAGTGCACGACATGTCCACCGGGCTCTATGACGACCGGGGCTGCCTCATCGGCCAGACCTGGCTCGGCGCGACCGGGCACACCGGGGTCATGCCGGTCTATGGCCGGAACCTCCTGCAATACTTCCCGCCCGAGACGGTCCGGCCGGGCGATGTGTTCATCTGCAACGATCCCTGGATCTGCAACGGCCAGACTGCCGATGTCTTCATCACCACGCCCGCTTTCCGGGACGGGCGGCTGATCGGCTTCTCCATCAACAGCGTCCACCATGTCGATATCGGCGGCCGCAAGGGCTCGGGCCTGAGCGAGGAGGTCTATGAGGAGGGCCTCATCATCCCGCCGCTCAAGCTCTATGACGACGGCGAGCCGAACGAGCAGCTCTTCATGCTTCTCAGGCGCAATGTGCGGTTCGCGGAGAAGATGATCGGCGACCTGCGCGCCCAGGTGGCGGCCGGCTGGGCCGGCAGCCGCGAGCTGGAGCGGCTCGCGGCGGAGTTCGGCCTCGACTCGCTGCGCGGGCACGCCGACGAGATCATGCGGCGCACGGAGGCCGGGATGCGCGCGGGCATCGCCGCGCTTCCCGACGGCGAGTACCGCGAAGAAATGGAAATGGAGATCGACGGCATCGCCGAGCCGCAGACGCTCGCCGTCACCGTACGGATCGAAGGGAGCGACATCTACGCCGATTTCGCCGGCACGTCTCCGCAGGTGCGCCGGCCGGTCAACTGCCCCATCAACTACACGCGCGCATACGTGGCGCTGCCGCTCAAGCTCGTGTGCGACCCGATCCTGCCGAACAACCAGGGGACCTACGAGCCGCTGCACCTGTCGGTGCCGGAGGGCACGCTGCTCAATCCGACCTTCCCGGCGGCCTGCTTCTGGCGTCTCTCGGCGGGGATGCTGGTCTCGGAGCTGATGTTCCGGGTGCTGGCGCGGATCGCCCCGGATCGGGTGCCGGCGGATTCCGGCTCGATGCCCACCTGGCAGTTCTACGTCAACGGCGTGAGCGACGGGGACGAGGCGTTCGCGCTGCACCAGCACGCCTTCGGCGGCATGGGCGGTCGGCCGGGCGATGACGGGCTGGCCTCGGTGAGCTTCCCCTACAATGTGCGCGATGTCTCCATCGAGTGGTCGGAAATGGAAACGCCCGTGCTCTACGAAGCGCGCGAGCTCATCCCGGATTCGGGCGGAGCGGGCGAGTTCCGGGGCGGCCTCGGCCAGGAGTTGATTCTCAAGGCATATCCCGGGCGGGTGAAGGAGGGCGAGCCGCTGGTGCTCTCCGGGTCGGCCGGGCGGATGCGGTTTCCTCCGCGGGGGCTGGCAGGCGGGGCAGACGGCTCCTATGGGGCTATCGAGGTGAACGGGGAAGCGATTGCGCCATCGAGTTCGCCGAACGTGACCTTCCGCGAGGGCGATGTCGTGCGCCTTCGACTTCCCGGCGGCGGCGGGCATGGCGACCCGGTAAAGCGTCCGCGCGAGCGCATCGAAGCGGACCTTCGGGCCGGCTATGTGACGCAGGAGGGCGCGCGGCGCGACTACGGTTACGAATAGGCCCGGGCGGGGCTCGCTTCAACAGGCACCGACCAGCTCCTCGGCATAAGCGAAGATGAGCGGCTGGCCGCCGGTGTGCACGAAAACCGCCGTGTCGCCGGCGCCCACAATGCCGCGCTTCGCATAGTCGATGAGGCCGGCCATCGCCTTGCCGGTATAGACGGGATCGAGAAGGAGGCCCTCGGTCTCGGCGGCGAGCTGCACGGCCGCGCGCGCCTCCGGCGTGACGAGACCGTAGGTTTCGCCCGCAAAGGATTCGTCGGCGGCGAAGTCGGCCGGATCGATCGCCAGGTTGAGGCCGAGCGTGCGCGCCGCCGCAGTGGCGATGCGCGCGATATCGAGCGACCGCTCCTCCTGCCAGCGGATCGGGCTGATCGAGGTCACCCGCGCCCGGCGGCCGAGCGCGTGCAAGCCGGCGACGAGGCCGGCCGGCGTGTTGTTGGCGCCTGCGAGGAAGACATGTGCGGGGTCGATCCCGGCCTCGTCGAACTGGGCGTCGAGCTCGACCGCCATGTCCACATAGCCGAGCGCCGCGCGTACCTGCTGGTCGAGGCCGAAGGGGGCGATCACGTAGGGCCGGCGGCCGGCGGCCTCCAGTTCGCGCGCCTTCTCGTCGAGCCAGGGCTGGATTCCTTCCATCGACTCGATGTCGATCACCGTCACGTCGGCGCCCATCAGGCGGTCGAGCAGCAGGTTGCCCTGCGGAGCCGGTCCCTTGACGCCATGCATCAGGACGAGCGAAACCGCGAGGCCGTGCCTGCGCGCCGCGGCGGTGATCTGTCGGCACCAGTTGGACTGGGTGTAGGCCCCTGCGACCACCGTGTCCGCGCCGGACTCGAGAATGTCGGCGAAGGTGAACTCCAGGTGGCGCGTCTTGTTGCCGCCGAGCGCCAGGCCCGTCAGGTCGTCCCGCTTGACGTAGAGGGCGCGCACGCCGAGCGCCTCGGCAAGCCGGGGGCAGGGGTCGAGCGGAGTCGGCAGATGCGCCAGGCGGACGCGCGGTTGCGCCGCAATGCGCGCGGCCAGGTCGTCCCGTGTCATCGTTGCTTCGGCAGGCGCCGTTGCCACCGTCATGTCGCCCTCCCCATCGGCCTCGCGTGTCATCCTATCGCCGGCCGGAAACACCCGGCAACCGGGCAAAGAGAGGCGGCCCGGGTTCCTCCCGAGAGATCGGCGGACACCGTCCTTCCGCGAGGGAAACGCCTGTTCCGGCCGGTAGTCGGCGAAGCTCGACAGGAATTGGGCATCGCACTCCTGCTGCCAGCGCGTGCCGGGCAGGACAACGGGTCCCGACGCCTTGAAAAGCTTGCGAAATTCCCGAGGCGTCATGCTGGGAATCTACCGTTCTCCCCGCCCGGCAGCCAAAAAAGTTCCTTGCCGAAATGCACTCTTCGGGAGTTTGGTGCAACCTGCGACCGACGGGAGACCGGATCATGAGCGAACAGATGAGCCTGACGCGCCGCAAGATGCTCTTGGCGACAGGCGCGACGGCGCTCGCCGCCCCGTTCGCAAGCCGCGCCTGGGCGTCCGCGACCGGGATCGACATGCTCGCCCGGTGCGGCCATAGCGAGCCGCGGGGTCCGGTTCGCCCGGCTTGAGGACATCGCCGACCGTCTGGACGCGCTTGCGGCCCAGGGCCACGATTTTCGCACCGAACGGCTTCCCTACTATCGAGGACCGCAGAAATGAGCCTGACCGACACCGACCGCCGGATGCTGCGCATCGCCTATGAGGAAGCGAAGGCCGGGTTCGAGGAAGGCGGCTGTCCCATCGGCTCCGTGCTCGCGCGCGGCGGCAAGGTGGTCGCCCAGGGCCGGAACCGGCGCGTGCAGCAGGGGGACCCCATCGCGCACGGCGAAATGGACGCGCTGCGCAAGGCGGGCCGCCAGCGGAGTTATCGCGACACGACCCTCTACACATCGCTTTCGCCCTGCATGATGTGCTCGGGCGCCATCGTCCAGTTCGGCATACCCCGCGTCGTCATCGCCGAGAACGCGACCTTCGGCGGCAACGAGGCGTTCCTGCGCGAACGCGGCGTGGAGGTGGTCGTCGCCGACGATCCGGACTGCATCGCGCTCATGACCCGGTTCATCGAGGAACGGCCCGAACTCTGGGCTGAAGACATCGCCGAAGACTGACTGCCGCCCGGCCGCACAGCGAACCCTGTCGGACCGGCGGGAAGCGGGAGCAACGACATGCCCGACTCATCCGACCTGATTGCGCGGAGACTGGCCGAAGCCGGCTGCCGGCATGCCTTCGGCATTCCGGGCGGGGAAGTGCTGGCCATCATGGACGCGCTCGAACGCGCTGGCATCGGGGTCAGGCTCGCCAGGCACGAGAATTGCGCCGGCTTCATGGGCGAGGGCGTTCATCATCGCGACGGGGCCCCCGCAATCCTGGTCGCCACCATCGGCCCGGGCATCGCCAACGCGGTGAACGTCATCGCCAACGCCTGGCAGGACCGCGTGCCGATGATCGTGCTGACAGGCTGCATCTCCGCGGCCGAGCGCCACAGCTACACGCACCAGGTGTTCGACCATGTCAGGCTGGTGGAGCCCGTCGCCAAGGCCGCGTTTCGCGTCGAGGACGGCATGGCCGCGGTCCTGGCCGACAGGGCGGTCGCCATTGCGACGGAAGGCCGGCCCGGCCCGGTGCTGCTCGACATCCCCATCGACGTGCAGACCCTCGAACAGCCGGCGCCGCCGCCATTGCCGGCGGCCGCCGCCCGGCCGGTTGCGCCGGCAGAGGGCCCGGCGCTGGAGGAAGCCCGGTCCTGGCTCGCCGAAGCGCGCCGCCCGCTCATGATCGCCGGGCTCGATGTCCTGACCCAGAATGCGGAGGCGGCCGTGGCGGCGTTCTGCCGCCGGTTCGGCGCGCCGCTCATCACGACCTACAAGGCGAAGGGGGTCCTGCCGGAAGACGATCCTCTGGCGCTCGGCGGCGCCGGGCTCAGCCCCCGCGTGGACAGGCGCCTGCTGCCGCTGGCGGCGGCGTCGGACTGCATCCTGCTTGCCGGATACGACCCGATCGAGATGCGCATCGGCTGGCGCGACCCCTGGCCGGAAGGTGCGCGCGTCATCGACCTTCCGGCGGTCGCCGACCGACACGGAATGCACAGCGCGCCCCTGGTGTTTGCCGGCGATGTCGGCGCCGCCCTCGAGGCGCTGGGCAGGGGCGTGCCGCCGCGCGAGACCTGGCCGTCGGGAGAGCCGGCTTCGACCAGGGCGGCGCTGCGCGCCGAAAGCGGTCTCGACGAGGACTGGGGCCCGGCAGCGGTCATCGACGTTCTCCGCAGCTCCCTGCCCCGCGACGCCGTGGTCACAACCGACAGCGGCGCCCACAGGATCGTTCTGAGCCAGCTTTACGAATGCTGCCGTCCGCGCGGCCTGCTCCAGTCCACCGGGCTCTGCACCATGGGTTGCGCGGTTCCGCTCGCCATCGGGCGCAAGCTGGCCGAGCCGGAACGCACGGTCGTCGCGACCGTGGGCGACGGGGGCCTTGAGATGTTCCTCGGCGAACTCGCCACCCTCCGCGACCTGCAGCTCGCCATTCCCATTGTCGTCTTCGTGGACGGGCAGCTCGGACTGATCGAGCTGAAGCAGCGCGGCTCGCAGCTTCCCAATCTCGCGGTCGATTTCGGAGCCACCGACTTTCCCGCCGTCGCCAGGGCACTCGGCGGCGAAGGGGTCCGGGTTCGCGACAGGAACGCTCTTGCGCGAGAGATCGAGGCGGCGCTGTCCCGCGACCGCTTCACGATCCTCGCCGCCGAGATCGGCCGGCAGGCCTATGACGGGAGGATCTGACACCGGCGGCCGTCGCTCGGAACCTGTGCTGAAAGCCGCCGGGAAACGCTTCCCCCGCTTGTAGGAGCGGGGCGGTTCACGGAAGACCCCTGCATTGTGTCATGTTTTGTCATGTTCCCCATGCCGCCGCCGAAGCTCTGCGGTTCCGTTCCTGCATATCGGTCCCTCCGTCGCGTTCCGTTCCGCTCCATGCCGTCCGCGCCGCCGGACCCTTTTTGCGCGCGTATCCTGCGTACGCGCCCGCGCCTGCCTGCGCGCGTTAGCGCCGGCGCGGTTCGCGCACCTGATTGCGCGCGCGAGACGGCGGACGCACGTCTCCCGTTCGTTCCCGCCGGGGTTTTTTTCGGGCCCCAGCCATTGCTTCCCCGCGCAGAAATCGGGATAGGGGGGAGCCTCACGGCTCCACCCCTCCCACACCACCGTGCATACGGGTCCGTACACGGCGGTTCGACGGATTTAGGCTGCGGAACGGCCTCGCAGGGAGGCGAGGCCGAGCCTGTCGAAGAAGGCATTGGGTAGCGCGTATGCGAGCGCGGGACTGTTGCTGAGCCGCCACGGGCCGTGGACACTGCCGGCAGTTTTCGCCGCCAAGTGCTTGTTGACGCCAAGGCGGCGTAGCGCCGCGAAGCGGGTGCGCCCGCGTTTCCACTGCTGCCAGGCGATGGCGCGGAGCCGTCGTCTGACCCATCGGTCGAGGGTGAGCAGTACCGAAGGGGTCTCGCAGAAGCCGAAGTAGCCCCGCCACCCGACAAGGTAGCGGGAGAGTTCCGCAACGAGACGGGTGAGGCTGACGCTCCTGGTGCGGCGCGTCAGCTCCCGGACCCGTGCCTTGAACCGGGCGAGCGCCTGCGGCGCGATGCGCCGCTTCGTGGCCCGCTCGGCGGTGAAGCTGAAGCCCAGGAAGGCCCTCGCCGACGGACGGTCTACCGCGCTCTTGTCTGCATTGACCTTCAGCTTCAACCGCCGGGCGAGGAACCTCGTCACGCTCGCCATGACCCGCTCGCCCGCCCGCCGGGACCGCACATAGATGTTGCAGTCGTCGGCGTAACGGACGAAGCGGTGACCGCGCTTCTCCAGTTCCTTGTCCAGAACGTCGAGCATCAGGTTCGACAGCAAGGGCGAGAGCGGACCGCCCTGTGGCGTCCCCTCGGTGGTTGGGCCGACCAGTCCGCCGTCCAGCACCCCCGCGGTCAGAAAGCCGCGGATGAGCCTGAGCAGGCGTTTGTCGGCCACGCGCTCGGCCACCAGTCCCATCAGGATGTCGTGGTTCACCCGGTCGAAGAACTTCTCCAGATCGAGATCGACCGCATAAGCGTAGCCCGCCCGGATATGCTCCTGCGCGCGCTCTACCGCCCGATGGGCCGAGCGTCCGGGCCGGAACCCGTAGCTCGCATCCGAGAAGCCGGGATCCCAGTCTCCCTGCAGCACCTGCATCGCCGCCTGCTGGATGAAGCGGTCGAGCACTGTAGGCACGCCAAGAGCGCGAACGCCCCCCGATGCCTTCGGTATCTCTACCCGCCGAACCGGCTGCGGTTCGTAGCTGCCGTCCAGAAGACGGGCCTTCGTCTCGGGCCAGTGGTCTTTCAGGTGAGCGCCCAACTCTTCGACGGTCATCCCGTCGAGGCCGGGCGCCCCCTTGTTGCGCCGGACACGCGCCAGCGCCTTCTTCATGTTGCCGGGGGCGACCACCGCTTCCATCGATGGTCCGCGCCCAGCCGCCGGGCGTTCGGGGTCGGCACGCGCCATGCGGGCTTCGGTCCCTCGGTCTCCGGCGCTCCGGGCTTCACCCCTCGCCTCCGGCTCCAAGGCCAGTTCCAACTGGATGTTCTGCCGCTTGGTCCGCATGAGCCTGCCGTCCTAATAACCCTGTCCGTCGTTCGGGCCTTCGCCGGGGGGCCGGCTACTATGCCCTCTGCTGACTTCTGCGCCGCGATCACGGCCCTTGCGGAACCGCTCAGTCCGGGGGTTCCGGACACGACGCAGACCTCCCGAGGTAAGACCAACCGCCTTCACCGCACACCCGCCGGATTTACCACCCCGGCCCTTGATGGCTGCGGACTTCGCGATCGCTTGCTCGCTCGTCCGGCCGGGTAGGCCTCGTATCCGGTTCTTGTCCATCGGGTCGCGGCTTTGCTCCACGCTTCCTTCAGACCCCGCCTCGCGGCGACGCCCTTGCGCTTCGCTAATCCTTCGCCGCCATCGGGCCGGATAGAGGACTTGCACCTCCAAGCTGTTGGCCATGCTCGGCACACAAGCCAAAAGGCGGCCCCCGGGGAGCCGCCTTCCTCTATGCCCATTCTACTACACTTTTTCAAGCCCCTTGGTGGGCGGAACATGTGTCGGTAACACGGGATATGTCCGGTTTATGTACCAGATGATCTGTCCGGTTTTAGAAGGCATCCAGACCATGGAGGGTTTGGATGCGTCGGACGGAGCAGGCACAGGGTCTGAGACTGATGAAGTTCGAGGAGGTTTACGGTCGTACGCTTGGCGGCGTTCTGGGCCAGGCGGAGGCGGCGGAGATACTGGGTGTGTCGGAGCGCACCTTCCGGCGCTGGCGCGACCGCTTCGAGGCGGAGGGGGCGGCGGGTCTTTACGACCGCCGCTTGGGCCGGGTTTCGGCGCGGCGGGCGCCGGTGGACGAGGTGGCGCGGGTGCTTGCGCTGTTCGACACCCGCTACTGGGATTTCACCGCCAAGCATTTCCACGAGAAGCTGGTATCCGAGCACGGCAGCGCGCGCAGCTACAACTGGGTTCGGCTGACCCTGCAAGCGCATGGGCGCCTGCGCTCGGCGCCCCGGCGCGGCGCGCACCGGCGCAAGCGGCCGCGGCGCGCGCTGCCCGGCATGATGGTGCACCAGGACGGCTCGCGCCATGAATGGGTTCCCGGTCGCTGGTGGGACCTGATCGTCACCATGGACGACGCCACGAGCGAGATCTACTCGGCTTTCTTCGTCGAGGAGGAGGGCACGCTGTCGAGCTTCCGGGCGCTCGGCGAAGTCATCCGGGAGCGCGGGCTGTTCTGCTCGCTCTATGCCGACCGGGCCAGCCACTACTGGCACACGCCGAACGCGGGCGGCAAGGTGGACAAGGACAACCCGACCCAGGTCGGTCGCGCCCTGCACCGGCTCGGCATCGAGCTGATCCCGGCATACTCGCCTGAGGCCAGGGGGCGGTCCGAGCGCATGTTCGGCACTTTGCAGAAGCGCCTGCCGCAGGAACTCCGGCTCGCCTCCATCACCGGGATCGACCGGGCCAACCGCTTCCTCAGGGAGGCCTATCTGGCCCGGCACAACGCCCGCTTCCAGACCCCGCCCGAGGCCGAGGGCTCGGCCTTCGTTCCCTTCGCCGGCGCGCTCGACGATATCCTCTGCATCCAGGAGGAGCGCACCGTCTCGAACGACAACACCGTGCGCTACAAGCGCCGCCTCCTGCAGCTCCCCGCCGACCGCCACCACCGCCACTACGTCAAGGCCACAGTCAGGGTGCATGAGTATCCCGACAACTCGTTGGCCGTCTTCCACGGCCCCCGATGTCTGGCGCGATACCGGGCCACCGGCGAGCCCATCGACGCCCCAACCCGGCAGGCCGCGTGATCCGCTTCGACGCGACCCGCCAAGGCCTGTGGGGACGTGGACAGTCGCTCCGCGCCTGACCACGTCCCCACAGGCCAATCGCAACAACAGAAGCGGTCAACTCATTTGGTACATAAACCGGTCAAGTCAAAATGTTCTCGACATTGGTGGGCGGAACATGAAAATTTTTCTATTCTGCCAGAAGACGGACGAACGCCTCCCTTCGTCATGCCCGGACTTGTTCCGGGCATCCATACGGCCGCGCGGCGGAAGCGGTGGAGATGCCCGGAACAAGTCCGGGCATGACGGGAAGAGGGTCATGGCAACGCTTGCAGTCCTGCCTCGAACTCTCCGGACGCCGCAAACAGCCAATTCTCAAACGGGCGTGTAGCCGCCGCAGTCCGGGTCGGCTAACCTCCCTTCCAGCGACCGGCAGCCCCCGCCATGCACACGCTCCTCTTTCTAGAGCCCGGCCATTTCCACGCGGCCCTCACTCTGCGCGTGAAGAATCCCCGGATCGACCCCACCGTCCATCTCTACGCCCGGCCCGGCCCGGAGCGCGACGCCTTCACGGCCCTGGTCCGGTCCTTCAACGCCCGAAGCGGCGAGCCGACCGCCTGGGATGTCCGGATACACGAATCGGCCGAGTCGGAACGGACCCTGGTCGAGGAGCGGCGCGGGGGCATTGTCGTTCTCGCCGGGCGCACCCGGCCCAAGCTCGGCACCATCGCGCGCCTGCACGCGGCCGGGCTGCACGTGCTCGCCGACAAGCCCTGGCTCACCGAAGGCGCGGCCCTCCCGCACCTCGAACGGGCGACGGCAGGCTGGCCGCTCGCAATGGACATCATGACCTTCCGCCACGAGGCAATGGCGCGGCTTGTGCAGAAGATCGCGGCCGACCCCGACCTGTGCGGCGCCCTCGGCGCGCCGGAAGGTGAGCCTGCGATCGACATCCAGTCCGTCCACCACCTGCTCAAGGCGGTGAACGGCGAGCCGCTCCGGCGGCCTTCCTGGTATTACGATACCCGCATTCAGGGCGACGGGCTCGTCGATATCCAGTCCCACATGGCCGACCAGGCGCAGTGGATCGTCGGCGACGGGCCGGGCTTCCTGTTCGAGCGGGACTACCGGCTGGAGGACGCGCGCCGCTGGAGCACCCCGGTGCCGCGCGAGCTGTTCCGTGCAAGCACCGGACTCGACGAGTTTCCGGAGGCGCTGGCGCTGCAGGTGGATGCCGGGGTGCTGCACCTCGCCTGCAACGGCGAGATCCGCTACCGGCTGCGTGGCGCGCCGGTCCGCCAGCGGGCGGAGTGGGGCCAGCGCGAGCCGGAAGGCGGCGGCGACGCGCACCGGACGACGGTCCGGGGCGAACGCGCGACGGTCATTGCGCGCCGCGGGCCCGAAACCGGCTTCCGGAGCGAGCTGCACCTCGCGTCGCGCGACCCGGGACCCGCCTTCGAGGCCCGTCTCTCGGAGAGGCTCGCCGCCTGGCAGGCCGGGATGCCCGGCCTGTCGCACCGCCCGTCTTCCCTCGGCCGCGAGATCGTCGTCCCGGCCGCGCTCCAGACACCGCATGAAGCGCATTTCGCGATGGTGCTCGACGGTTTCCTCGACCTTCTCGATGCGGGCATATGGCCGGCCGCGCTCGCCGCACGCATCCGCGCCCGCTACACGCTTCTTGCCCGGGCGCGCGAACGCTGCATGCAGCCCGGCGGATGATGCCGCGCGCTGCACCGTCCGCGGCCTTCAATTCCCGCGTTGCCGGCCCCGGCTGCGGAGACGCCCGGTCGCTTCGGCGTCGATGCTCATCGTCGCCCCGTCGATGACAACGCCGTAATCCTCCTCGGCGCCCGCGATCGACACATAGCCCTGCTCGACATCGGCAAGCACCCGTTCGGGCTCGCGCTCGAAGGGGTCGCCATAGCCGCCCCCGCCGCTCAGCACGAAGCGGGTGCGGTCGCCGGGGGCGAGACGCCGGTAGATGCCGTGGTCCACGGGCTCGCCATTGCGCCAGAGGCCGCTCCCGCGTCCGTTCCGGCCGCCGAGGCGGCCGAACACCGGGAAGGGGCCGTCTTCGGTGCGGCCGCTCAGGCGCACCGAACTTTCGACATCCCGGGCGAGCTCGTTGCCGCCGTCGAGGATGGCGAACTCGATTTCCTGGCCGAGCCCGCCCCGGTTGCGGCCCGGCCCTCCCGAATCCGCGCGGAGCTCCTTGCGGACGTAATACATCCGCGCCTCGTTCTCGGTTACCTCGACGGGGATGTTGCGGGTGTTGTTGGGGAAGCAGAGGCAGGCATAGCCGTCATGGCGGGCGCTCGCGCCGAAGCCGCCGCTGTGCTGCGCAATGGCGAGGAACGACCGGCCGTCCGCGTGGCGGCCGTGCAGATAGACCTCGTTGGCCGGCGAGCCGCCGTTCGAGGCGAGGATCGACTCCGGCATGATCCGTTCCATCGTTGCGAAGACGATCTCGGGAAGCAGGTGCGAGATCATCGTCCGGCCCCAGGTGGCGGCCGGCGGGCGCGAATTGACGATAGTGCCCTCCGGCGCGATCACCTCGATAGGCGTGAGGCCGCCGTCATTGTTCGGCACATGGGGGTCGAGCGCGAGCTTGATGGGGTAGGCGGTGTAGGAGCGGGTCATGTTGTAGGAGCAGTTGATCGCCGCCCCGACCTCGCCCGACGAGCCCGAATAATCGACGGTGACCCCGTCGCCCGCCACCGTTACGTCGATCTTCACCACGACTTCGTCGTCGCAGCCCGGAATCTTCGGGAGCACCGCCACATTGCGGTACGACCCGTCGGGGAGTGCTGCGATCTTGCGCCGGAGGCTCGACTCGGTGCGGTGGATGACCTCGGCCCCCAGCGCCTCCAGCCCGTCGAGTCGATACTCCTCAAGCAGCGCCTTCAGCCCCCGCGCGCAGACATTGTTGGCGACGAGCTGCGCGCGGACATCGCCCAGCACCTTGTCCGGCACCCGGATATTGGCCCGCATGAAGTCGAACACGGTCTCGTTCAACCGCCCTTCGTCGAAGAGCTTGAGGATCGGGATCTTCAGCCCCTCCTCGTACATGTCCTTCGATTCGAGCGTGGACATCCGCCCGCCCATGTCGAGATGGTGGACGATGCAGAGCGTGTAACCGACGATCCGGCCGCGATGGAAGATCGGCGCCGCAATCGAGATGTCGATGAGGTGGCCGCTCGCGATCCAGGGATCGTTGGTGACGATGGCGTCGCCGGGCCTGAGGGTCTCCGGGGGAAATCTGGCGATGAAATTGCGCAGCACTTCGGGAACGATGCCGAGGAACCCCGCGGTCGTGACCGTCGAGTGGGACAGCATCCGCGCGTCGGCGTCGAACAGTGCGCAGCAGAAATCGTGATACTCCTTCACCGAGGGGGTATAGGCGGTGCGCATGAGCCCGGTCGCCGCCTCGTCCACGATCGCAATGAGGCGGTTCCAGAGGATCCGGATGGTGACGGGATCGAGCCGCATCGCCTATCTCCGCGCGAACGTAGCCGAGACCGGCACGTCGCCGGCATCGCCGCCGGACGCAGCGGGCCGGTGGATGGCAAGGTCCACCGCGAGGCAGCCCAGGGCGTCCACGCGCAGCCGGTCGCCCGGACCGATGACCGTCGTCGATTCGCGCTCTTCGATGACCGCAGGACCGGCAATCTCCTGCCCGATGCGAAGGTCCGCCCGTTCGTACACCGGCACGCACTCCATGCCGGACCCTGCCGGGACATGGATGTTGCGCCATGCCTTGGGCGGGGCGTCGGTCGTCGCCGGCGGCCGGGCGATCCTGAGCGTCGGCGGGGGCTGGCTCACATGCACCCGGATGCTTGCGAGTTCGACGGGGTTGTCGTCGTCCACCTTGCCATAGGTCGAATTGTAGAGCGCCTCGAAGCGCGTCTCCCAATCGACCTTCGTCGAGGAGGCGTCGCACGGCCCCGCGACCTCGATCTCGAGCGGGTAGTCCTGGCCCGAATAGCGGAGATCGACGCTGCGGCGCACAATGGGCGCGGTCCCGTCCGGCATCAGCTCTCCGGCCTCGGCTTCGAGCGCGCGGAAACCGGCTTCGAGCCCAGCCAGGTCCACCGTTTTCAGGATCTGCCTCACGGCGCGGCTGCGTTCGAAGGCGACCGGGGCGGCGAGCAGTCCGAGCGACGACATGACGCCCGAATGGGGCGGGACGACGAGGCGCGGGCAGCCGAGCTTGCGGGCAAGCCCGGCCGCGTGGACGGGCCCGGCCCCGCCGAAAGCGACCATCGAGAGCTCGGGCGGCGCCTTGCCCTTCTCGGCGACATAGATTCGGGCCGCCGCTGCCATGTTCTCATTGACGATCTCATGGACGCCCGCCGCCGCTTCGAGCGCCGTGAGTCCGGTCTTCGCCGCGAGATGCTCCTCGACGGCCCGCTCCGCCGCGCTGCTGTCGAGGCGCATGCGTCCGCCGAGGAAGTAGTCGGGGTTCAGGTAGCCGAGCACGAGGTCCGCGTCCGTCACCGTCGGCGCCGTGCCGCCCAAGCCGTAACATGCGGGTCCGGGCGCCGAACCGGCGCTGTCGGGTCCGACCCGGATCAGGCCCAGATCGTCGGTCCGGGCGATGCTGCCGCCTCCCGCACCGATCTCCAGCAGGTCGTACACCGGCACCGCGGCGGGCAGGCCGCTCCCCGACTTGAACCGGTGCACGCGGTCCACCTCGTAGGTGCGGGTCCGGGCGGCCCGGCCGTTCTCGACGATGCAGAGCTTCGCCGTCGTTCCTCCCATGTCGAACGACAGCAGGTTGTCGATCCCCGCGAGACGGCCGAAGTAGGCGGCCGCCTCGACCCCGGCGGCCGGTCCCGACTCGACGATCTGGACCGGCACCCGTTTCGCCGTCTCGACCGTCGCGGCGCCGCCGTTCGACAACATGACGAAAAGCCGCTCCCGGTAGCCGCGCTCCGCAAGACCGTCCGCCAGCCGCTCCAGATAGCCCTCCGCCACCGCCTTGACATAGGCGTCGAGCACGGTGGTGGAGGTGCGTTCGTACTCCTTGGGCTCGGGGTGCACCTCGTGCGACAGCGACAGGGTGGCGGCCGGAAGCTCCTCGCGGAGGATCTCCGCCGCGCGGCGCTCATGGGCCCCGTTGCGATAGGAATGGAGGAACGAGACCGCGACCGCGCCGACGCCCTCGTCGCGGAAGACGGCCGCCGCCCGGCGGACGGCCGCTTCGTCGAGCGGAACGAGCACCGTCCCGTCCGCGAGTACCCGTTCGGGCACGCCGAGCCGCAGCCGGCGCGGGACCAGCGGCTCCGGGAGGCGGATGAACATGTCGTAGATGTCGTAACGAACCTCCCGCGCCAGTTCGAGGATGTCGCGGAAGCCCTCGGTCGTGAGCAGCCCGGTCTTCGCCCCCTTGCGTTCGAGGATGGTGTTGGTGACCAAGGTCGTTGCGTGGATCGCCTCGGAAGTGCGGCCCAGCAGGTCGGGAAGCGCGCCGGAGAGGTCGCCGATGCCGCGCATCACCGCCTCTTCGGGCGCGTGCGCGGAGGTCAGCGTCTTCTCGACCCGGATGGTTCCGTCGGCCTCGTCTACCGCCGCGAAGTCGGAAAAGGTCCCGCCGATGTCGATGCCGAGGCGATAGCGGCCGGTCACGCGGCGGGTCCCGCGGCTTGCGGCATCGGGGGCGGTCGCCGCCGCACGCTCAGTCGAAGGTAAGCACGCTTCGGGCCACCTCGCCCGCCTGCAGCGCGTCATAGGCCTCGTTGATCTGCTCCAGCGGGTAGGAGCGGCTGATGAGCTCGTCGATCTTCAACCGTCCGCGCATGTACATGTCCGCGAGCTTGGGCAGATCGACCCAGGGGCGCGCCGACCCGTACCAGGAGCCGACGATGGCGCGTTCGGTGCGCGGTATCGACAAGGCATTGAATTCCAGCACGTCGTCTTCGGGCGCCATGCCCACGATCACGGTGGTGCCGCCCATGCGGCACATCTCGTAGGCCTGCTGTATCGCCGCCGGGTTGCCGATCGCCTCGAAGGCGAAATCGACGCCGCCGCCGGTCATCTCCAGCACGCGGCCCGCGGCGTCGCCATTGCCGGCGTTGACCGTGTCCGTCGCGCCGAACAGGCGGGCATATTCCAGCTTGTTGTCCAGGAGATCGACGGCGATGATACGGTCCGCGCCGGCCAGCGCCGCGCCCTGCACCGCGTTCAGGCCGACGCCGCCGCAGCCGATGACCGCAACGGTGTCGCCGGGCCTCACGCGGGCCGTATTGGCGACCGCGCCGACGCCGGTCATGACCGCGCAGCCGATGAGGCAGGCCCGGTCCAGCGGAATGTCCTCGCGCACCGGCACGGCGCCCGACTCGGGCACGACGGCGTATTCCGCAAAACACGACACCCGCGCCATATGGTGGATGTCCTCTCCGTTGCGGTGCAGGCGCACGGTGCCGTCGAACATGGTCGTTCGCGGCGTATCGATGCCGTCGCACAGCACGGGGCGCCCGACCACGCAATAATGGCAGTGGCCGCAATTGGCGCGGAAGTTCAGGATCACACGGTCGCCCGGCTTCACGCGGGTCACCCCGGCGCCCACCTTCTCGACGATTCCCGCACCTTCGTGGCCGAGCACCGCGGGCAGGGGCGTCTTCCACTCGCCCTTGATGAGGTGCAGGTCGGAGTGGCACACGCCGGCCGCGCCGATGCGCACCAGCACTTCCCCGTCGCTCGGATCGTCGAGCTCGACCGTCTGCACTTCCATCGGTTTGTTCGGTTCGTAGAGAACCGCAGCCTTGATCTTCATCCAGGTTTCCTCCCGGTTCCGAAAGCCCGTGCGGGCATCGGTCGGCGGTTTCGCCCCCGATGCAGATCGGGACAGCACAGAGAAGCACGGTCGCGAGCGGCGCAGGTCCTGGGCATGTAGCCGAATTCCCGCCGCCCGTCCGGGTTCTGCGCCGCCGCCTCCCGACCGTACCGGCAGACAATAGCTCCGACGATGAAGGAGACTACCGCCCACAACGCCCGAACGGCAAACCCGAAACTGCGGGGCAGCCGCCGACGCGGGCAACGCGATGTCCCGCGCCCGGCAACGAAACGCCCCCGGAAACGTCGATGTTTTCCGGCGCTTGCTTTGGCTTCCGGGGCTCGCAACCCCCGGTGCGGCGCCTGGCTTGTCCGCACGGCCTGGCGGCGCTCATTGTGTCCGCACCGGCCATCGTTTAGGTTCCGGACCAGCCCTTTTCGAGAACGCCCCATTGCCCCGGATTCAGCGAGCACGGACCATGCGGCGCCGACCGGGCCGCCACCGGCTCTGTCGGCTTTCGGGCTGCGGGTTGGCGCGTTCGCCATCCCGCCATGGCGCCCCGGCGGTAGCCGGGCCGGGCGCGCCGCATGCACCCCGAGGCATCCGCGACTAGTGGCGGCGGCTCCCGTGGACAGGCCCGGCACGGCAAGGCAGCGACTTGCGACACGGTTTGCCGAACGGGTGCTCGCGGCCCGCTGGCCGGTCATTCTGGCTACGCTGGTCATGGTTGCGGTCGCCTCGGGCGGAATCGCCACGCTCGAATTTTCGGCCAACTACCGCATCTTCTTCGACGACGACAATCCGCAGCTCCTGGCCCTGGAAGCGCTGGAGAATACCTACGGGAAGAACGAAAACATCGTGTTCCTGATCGTTCCGGACGACGGCGACGCCACCTCCGAGGACGCTCTCTCCGCCGCTGCCTGGCTTACAAGGACCGCCTGGAATACGCCATATTCGAGGCGTGTCGATTCGCTTGCCAATTTTCAATACACGACCGCCGACGGCGATGAATTGTTCGTGCGGGACCTTGTCGATCCGCAACGGCTGGACCGGGCCGAGTTCCGCGCGCAAATCCGTGACATCGCTTTGTCGGACCCGCGCATCGCAGGCAGCATTCTGGCCCCGGACGGCGATGTCAGCGTTGTAAACGTCACCGTCGAGCTACCCGAGGAGGGCCTTCTGGACGCCGTGGCCGAGGTGGCCGAATTCGCCAGGTCGGTCGAGGCGGAGGCGAAAGGACGGTTCCCCGGCATAGACCTGCGCATTGTCGGCACCGTCATGATTAACCGGACCTTCGTCGAAGCCTCGATCGAGAGCCAGACGATCTTCCTGCCTGCGAGCCTTCTGCTGATGGCCGCGGTGCTCGGTGTCCTTACCCGGGGCTGGGCGGGGGTGGCGGCGACCGGCACGGTCATCGTCTTTTCCATTCTCGCATCGATGGGCCTGGGCGCGTGGGTCGGCCTGCCCTTCACCCCGCCCATCTCGCCGGCGCCGACCATTGTGCTGATGATCGTCGTGGCGAACTGCGTGCATCTGCTTGTGGCCTTGCAACAGAATCTGCGCGCCGGGGCCTCCAGGCACGATGCCATCGTCGAAGCCATCGGGCTCAACCTGCATCCCGTATTCCTGGCGAGCCTCACGACGGCGCTCGGCTTCCTCAGCATGAACTTTTCCGAGGTGCCGCCCTACCGCGACCTCGGCAACTTCGTCGCTTTCGGCATCGCCGCCTCCTTCGTTCTGTCCGTTACCTTCCTGCCGGCCGTCCTTTCGCTTCTTCCCGTCCGCGCGCGCAAGGAACGCCGGCTTCGCGGACCTGCAATGAGCCGCATCGCGGACTCCGTGCTGCGCCATCGCAAGGCGGTATTCTGGGCGTGGCTGGTGATCGTGCCGGCAATGGCCCTGGCCATCCCGCGCAACGAGCTCAACGATGTCCTGGCTCATTTCTTCGACAAGAGCGTGGAGTTTCGCCAGGACACGGATTTCATGGACGAGCGCCTGAGCGGCAATACCTCGCTCGAATACTCGCTGGAAGCGGCTCATGAAGGCGGCGTCACCGATCCCGTTTTCCTGGCCGAAGTTTCGGAATTCGCCGAGTGGTACCGCGAGCAGGCCTCCGTTCGCCACGTGGCGGTCATCACCGATACCTTCCGGCAACTCAACAAGAGCATGCATGGCGACGATCCTGCCGCCTACCGCATTCCGGAAAGCAGGGAACTGGCGGCGCAATATCTGCTGCTCTACGAGCTCTCGCTTCCGCAGGGCCTCGACATGAACAACCAGATCGACAGGTCCAGATCGGCGACGCGCGTGACGGTGTCGGCAAAGACGCTTTCCTCGCGGGAGCTGCTCGATCTCAATGCGCGCGCCGAAGCCTGGCTGAAGGAAAACGCGCCGAATGTTGCGGGCGTCAACAGCACCGGCCCGTCAGCGCTGTTCGCCTATATCGGGCAGCGCAACATCCGCGCCATGCTCGTAGGCACGCTGGTCGTGCTGCTGGCCATTTCCGCCATTCTCCTCTTCGCCTTGCGCTCGCTCAGGCTCGGCCTGATAAGCATCGTCCCCAATCTTGTTCCCGCCGTACTGGGTCTCGGCGTCTGGGGATTGACCGTCGGGCAGGTGGGCCTCTCGCTGTCCGTCGTGGTGGCCATGACGGTCGGCATCGTCGTGGACGACACGGTGCATTTCCTCGCCAAGTACCGCCGGGCGCGGCGCGAATACGGCCATAGCCCCGAAGAAGCGGTGCGCTACGCCTTCGACACGGCCGGGCGGGCCCTGTTCACGACAACGGTCGTTCTGGTGGCCGGTTTCCTGATACTCGTGTTCTCCCCGTTCGTGCCCACCGCGCAGGTCGGAGTCCTGACCGCAATGATTATCGGTTTTGCGCTGCTTGCAGACCTTTCGCTGTTGCCCGCATTGTTGACGGCGTTGGACCGGAGTTCCGACGAGCGGCCACGCGCGCGCGCCGGTCCACCGCCGCCCTGAGTCGCAGTTGGGGAAGCCGGCTTCCTGGACCGCCGAGCGGAAGCCCCGAGACAGGGAGACCGACGGGAACCGCGAGGCCGAAAATCGTTTCCGCCCCACGCTTGCGGAAACAAATCTCCCGCTACTCCCGACACTTGACCTCGCCCGGCCGGCATTGCATATGGCGTTGAGAATCTTCAATCAAGCCGGATGAAATGTTCCTTGTCCTCGCCCGATCTCCATGAGGGGGCCCTGCACGGTCATGTTCAATAATCCATTCGGCTCATTTCACGATATGGTTGCCGAGGCGAAGGAAGAACGCGAACAGCTCGACCGGCTGCTCACAATCTCCACACCGCGGGAGCGTCTGCTCCTCGCCCTCATAGCCCTGTTGTTGTTCGTCCTCGCAGCATGGCTCTTTTTTGGCAGCCTAACCCGGAGCCTTACGGTAAACGGCCTGTTGGTCCAACACGGTGAAACCATGCCGGAAGGCAAGCGGTCCGTGCAGACGCTTGTCTGGATCCATAGAGGGGCTGCGGGGCATATAAGGGCCGGAATGCCCGCGGCGATAGAGCTCGGTCTAGCAGATGGAGAATCGCAAACAATCGGGGGAGAAGTAGCAACGATCTCCCCCGTGCCTTTATCCGAGGAGCTGGTGGCGCTCGATTTCACGCCGCGGATGTCCCCGTATCGTCTGGATGTTGCGCTTTTCGAAGATTTTAACTTTGCTTCTCTTGCAGATATGGAATGCCGGATTGTTATCGAAGTCGGTACGCAATCTCCATTCGCTCTTTTGCGAATGAAGCAACCGTAACGTGATGCAACGCGCCTCAAAAGTGGGTCGGCACGATGCCGCAACGGGCGTCTTGCAACGAAAGATAACTACGCCCATTCTATTGCAGATGCACGCATCGGAATGCGGTGCAGCATGTCTGGGTATCGCGCTGGCGTATTTCGGGCGTTGGGTGCCCCTTACCGAATTACGCGAAAAATGCGAGGTGAGCCGGGACGGCAGCAGCGCCGGGAGCATTGTGCGCGCGGCACGACATTACGGTCTGGAGTGTAACGGCCTCAGCGTGCGCGCAGCTCAGTTGAAAAAGCTGCAATTGCCTCTGATTCTGTTTTGGCACTTCAGCCATTTCGTTATCCTCGAAGGGTTCGATGAAGATAATTTCTACCTGAACGATCCAGCCACCGGGCGGCGCAGGCTTTCCTCTGAGGAGTTCGACAAGGGTTACAGCGGAATTGCGTTGCGATTCAAGCGCGGCGCCGATTTCAGTCCCGGCGGAGAGCGGCCCGGCTTGTTGGCGCAATTGCGCGGCTTGCTGGCCGGGTCGCGGAGCGTGCTTGCCTGGGTGGCAGGCTGCGGGCTCATGCTGACGCTGCTGGCGCTGATCGTGCCCGCGTCTGTCAGCGTTTTCGTTGACGATGTCCTGGAAAGTCACGGCTCCTGGACCGGTCTGGTGGCGGCCCTCCTCGGCGGCGGTCTCCTTGCCTATATCCTGTCTTTGCTGAAACACAGGTTCCTCAAGCGGCTCGCCATCCGAATTTCCGTGATCGGTTACAATCGCGGCGTGACGCGCCTGTTGCGGTTGCCCGTAGAGTTCTTCGAGCACAGGCTGGTGGGCGATTTAACCGATCGGGTTGCCTCCATCGACAGAATTGCTAGGAATCTGACAGACCGGTTCCTCGTTCTCATTATCGAAATGGCGATGAGCGTCGTATTGTTCATCGTCATGCTGGCCTATGACTACCGGCTCGCGCTGGTCGTTCTGTTGCTGGCCGTGCTGCACGGAATATCGGCCCGGTTCGTCAATGCGCACCAGGCGGTTCGCACCCAGGCGATGAGGCGCGAACAGGGATTGCTGATCGGCCTCGGCATGCAGATGTTGAGCCACGCGGACAATCTGCGCATGACCGGCGCGGACGACCGCTTCTTTTCGCGCTGGAGCGGCCAGCAGGCGCGCGAACTGCGTGCGCGCCAGCTCCACTCGGAACTGGGCTCCGTCAACACCGCGCTGCCGGTCCTGTTCGCCGCATTTCGCAGCGCAGCGGTCCTGGGCGTCGGGGGGCACCTTGTCGTTGCCGGAGACATGACCCTGGGGACGCTGGCCGGTTTCTACATCCTGGCGGAAATGTTTCTGGCGCCGGTTGGGCGTTTCCTCGAATTCGCCGACAAGAGACTGGCGCTCGAGACCGACCTGCAACGGCTCGAGGACATTTCCGAAACCGCCGAAGACCCCGCCTTCAACCGCCGAAATCCGGCATCGGAGTCGATCGCTACATTCAAGGGTCGGCTCCAGCTCGCCGGGCGGCTCGAACTGCGAAACGTCACATTCGGCTACAACAAGAGCCGGCCGCCCCTGATAAAGGACTTCAGCGTCGCGATCGAGCCGGGCCAGCGCGTTGCCGTCGTCGGCCCCAGCGGTTCCGGCAAGTCGACCCTGGCGCGGCTTGTTGCGGGCGTCCATCGGCCCTGGTCGGGCGAAATCCTGTTCGATGGCTGCCTGCGGGACGAGATTCCAGAAGAGGTGCTGCGCCAGTCCATTTCGATGGTGGACCAGGAGGCGGTGCTCTTTTCCGCGACGGTGCGCGACAACATCACATTGTGGCACACGGCCGTTCCGGACGAAGCCATCTTCGCCGCGACGCGCGATGCCTGGATCCATGACGAAATCCTGCTGAGGCCGCACGGATATTCGACCCTCGTCGAGGAAGCCGGGGTGAATTTCAGCGGCGGCCAGCGGCAAAGGCTGGAAATCGCCCGCGCGCTCGTGGGCAATCCGACGATCCTCGTTCTCGACGAGGCGACCAGCGCGCTGGATGCCGCGACGGAGGAACATGTCGACGATGCCCTGCGCCGCCGTGGCGTTACCTGCCTGATCGTGGCGCACCGGCTGAGCACCGTGCGGGATTGCGACGAGATCATCGTGCTCGACAAGGGTGCCGAAGTGCAGCGCGGCACTCACGACCAGCTGATCGAGGACGAGGACGGCGCCTACTACAAGCTGATCGAGTCGAGCTGATGCAGGACGCGGGCGCGGAATACAGGTCGATCGCCGAGCTTGCCGCCCGCTCCGGCGCGTCCGTGCCATGCTCCGGCAATGTGCCGGTGAAGCTCGACGATCCGGACAGCGTCTGGTTCATCGATCGGGGCGCCGTCAATCTGTTCCTGGTCGAATCGAAGGACGGGGTGGACCAGGCGGCGCCGCAGCATCTGCTGCGCCGCGCCTCCGGGCATCTGCTGCCGGGTGTGGCGCCGGACGCGGGAGCCGGCGGCAAGGACACCACGCTCAGCCTCATCGCGAAGGGATCGCCCGGCACCCTGCTGAAGCGCCTGCCGGCCTCCCTGCTGTCCGAAGTTCATCCGGCCGAGCTTGCCGAGCAGACCGATACCTGGCTGACGGCCGTTACCGACGCGCTTTCCCGCTTTGCGAGCCGCCTGCCGCGCCCGACCGCGCTGGCCGAGCCCGCCATGAGGCGGACTCTGGCCCCTTGCACGCTGTCCGTGAGGCGTGGCGTCGTGTGGGTATCCGAGCCGCCGCGCGGCGCCAGCCTGTTCATGGGTATCGTGGACCACGCGGAACTCGCCGAGTCGGGCGTTCCGCACGAAGGCATGATGCCGCTCACGCGGACAAGCTGGCTCAACCTGTTCGATGAAGCGGTGCTTTCCGGCGAATCGACCGAAACTCTGGCGCGGCAAGGCATGCTGCTGCGGGCGCTCGCATCGTTCCACGCGGTTGCTTTCGCCCTGGAGCGCGTGAACCGCCGACTGGCCGTCGTCGACGATGCGAATCTGGAGCGCGCGCGGACCGGCAGCCGCCGCACCGCGGAAAAGGTTGCCCGGCAGCGGCTCTTCAACATCTATGACCTGCCGGTGGACCGCGATGCCAGTGTCGAGGACACGGCATTGGAGGACGCCTTGCAGGCAATCGGGCGTCATGAAGGAATCGATTTCACGATTCCATCGCGCTCGGGACCGTCCGCGCCTCCGGTCGGCCTTGTCGATGTTCTCGACGCATCGGGCGTCCGCGCCCGGCGCGTGCGTTTCAAGGACGAGGGCGACTGGTGGCGCGGCGACAGCAACGCCATGCTGGGCTTCCGCGCCGAGGACGGCCGGCCGGTGGCGCTGCTGCCGGGAATGTTCGGGCGCTACCGCGAGTTCGACCCGGTCAGCAGGCGCAGCGTCCGGATTACGACCGAGCGCGCCGGCGCGCTCGCGGACGAGGCCTGGATGTTCTACCGGCCGTTGCCGCCGGGGAACGCGGAACCGGCGGACCTGCTGAGAATCGCGCTGCACGGATCGGGCGCGGATCTGGCGCGGCTGGTGATGGCCGGGCTTCCGGGCGGCCTCATCAAGCTGCTGCCGGCGGTCGCGCTCGGGTTCGTTGCGAACCACATATCGGAGGGCGGCAGCGCCGCGGCGCTCTATACCGTGGCCGCGATCGTCGCGGCGTTCGGGCTGGCCGGCGCATTGCTGCACCTGCTTCAAAGCACGGCGATGATGAGGCTCGAGGGACGTTCTGCGTCGCGGGTGGAGGCCGCCTTCTGGGACCGCCTCATGCGCCTTCCGCCAAGCATGCTGCACCGCCATCCGACAGGCGATCTGGCCATGTCGGGCATGACCTTCCAGAAACTTCGCGACGGCCTGCAGGGAATCGTCGCCGACAGCCTGCTGTCGGCTGTTTTTCTGCTTCCCGTGTTCGGCGTCATCTTCTTCTACGACGCCGCACTCGGGATCGTCGCCCTCGTCTTCAGCCTGATTTCGCTGCTGACCGCCGCGATCGTCGGATTGCGCCAGATTTCTCCTTACGGGCGGATGATCGGCGCGGCACGCCGCGTCACCGGCCGGCTCTTCCAGATCGTGGGCGGTATCGCCAAGCTGCGCGTGGAAAACGCGGAAGGCTCGGCTTTCGCCATCTGGGCGCGGGACTATCGCGAGCAAAAACGCGCCGAACTCGAACTCGACGCGCTCGACGCGCATTCCCGGGCATTCGCCGCAGCACTCCCGTTTCTTGCCGCCGGGACGCTGCTCCTCGCAGTGGCGACGGTAGGCGAGCGGAACATTCCGGTCGGCGATTTTCTGGTCGTTTACACCGTCTTCATCGTCTTCCAGTCGGCGGTCGCTCGTCTTGGCGAGTCCTTCGGCGCCATCGCCGCGATGCTGCCGGCCTTCGACCGGATGCGCCCGCTGCTGGCCGCGGTTCCCGAAACCGGGGTCGCGGGAGAGCCGGTTGAACATCTGGGCGGCGAAATTCTGTTCGACCGCATTTCCTTCCGCTACGACCCCGATGGCCCGCTGGTTCTCGACGATGTGACAATTCATGCCCGTCCCGGCGACTTCATCGCAATTGCCGGCGAGTCGGGGTCCGGCAAGAGCACCCTGTTCCGGCTTGCGCTCGGAATCGACCGGCCGACCGCCGGCGCGGTGTATTACGACGGTCGCGAACTGAGGCATCTGAACCAGAAACAGGTGCGCCGGAAAATTGGCGCGGTGCCTCAGTCGGTCGGCCTCCACCCCCAGGACCTCTGGGACAATCTGGTCAGCCATCACGATGGCGTTGCCAGCGACGAAGTATGGGCGGCAGTCCGGATCGCCGACGTCGAAGGCCAGATCCGGGGCATGCCCATGGGCATGATGACCATGGTCGGCACCGGCGGAGCCGTGCTGTCGGGCGGGGAGAGCCAGCGCATCGCAATCGCCCGGTCGGTGACCGGCAGCCCGCGAATCATGCTGTTCGACGAGGCGACCAACTGGCTGGACAATCGAAGCCAGGCCAAGGTAATGCGGAATCTCGCCGCGCTCACCTCCACCCGGATCGTCATCGCCCACCGCCTGTCCACCTTGCAGCAGGCCGATCGTATCTACGTGCTGCAGGCCGGAAAAGTCGTGCAAAGCGGCTCGTTCAACGAACTCATGGAGGTCGAAGGGGTCTTCAGGGAACTGCTCAGGAGGCAGATCGTCTGAGGGAGTGGGATTTTCCCCGGCCCGCAAGACCTGGAAAACACCGATGAAGACACTCTTACGCGGGACGGATCGCCTTGCGGCGCGAGCCGGCAGGGACAGCGACTTTCGCGACCGGCTCCTCGCAAGCCCCAAGGAGGCCATTGAAGAAGAACTCGGCGTGGCAGTAGCCGGCGACCAGGAAGTTCGCGTGCATGAAGAAACCGATTCCCTGACGCATATCGTCCTCCCGCCGCGCGACAAATTCACCGCCGCCGAGCGGGAGGAAGCGAAAACCGGCGCGGAATCGCTCGACTTTCTTCGCAGGACCATGCACGACCCGGCGCCCCCCTTTCGCCCTCCCGCGCCCCAACGGCGGAAAAGACGAGCCGACGCTGCTACTACCGAGAAGCTGGCGAAAGCAGGCCGGGAAGCCATCCGCCGCAGCCTCCTTTTTCTCGAATCGGCCATCGACGAAAACGGAGCCTGGCACTGTATCCGGTTCAATATCGCGAACCCGGATATTCCACGGCATTTCGAAAGGCCGCCCTTTGTCTCGGCGCTCTGTACCCTCGCGCTGGAAAGTTGCGACGAAGACCGGGCCGTTGCAATGAGAATGGCGACGGCGTCCTACCTCATCGACAGGATCGAATATCCCGGATTGTGGCGTTATTACCGCCATCTACCTCAGGACCTGGACAGCACTGCGCTCTGTTCGCTTGCCATTGGCGATCATCCCTGGATTCTTCTGGAACGGAATGTTCCAAGGCTATTGGACAACCGCGACGAAAACGGCCGCTTCATGACCTGGATTCTCGATGACGGCGAACCCGATATCGTGTCGCGCTTTCGCCTCGAAGCCGACCCTGTCGTCAATGCAAACATCATCGCTTATCTTGGCGATTGCCCTGAAACCAGGGCTGTCCAACAATGGCTGGAGACCCTGATTAACGAGGGCAATCTGGACGGTTCCTCCAAATGGTATCCCGACGAAGCCGCGATCCACTATGCCGTCGCGCGAGCCGTTGCCCGGGTACAGCCCGCGCTCGACCGAATACGGTCGGCGCTTGCAAATCGTATCCTGAACCTGCGTGACGAGGAGGGAGAATTCGCAAACGTCCTTCAGGCGGCTTTGGCGGTGGCAGCGCTATACAATATCGGGAGCCTTGAAAGAATCGACGCGAAACGCCAGCTTGAAGGGTTCATCGTTGCACAACAGGAGGACGGAAGCTGGCCGGAGGTTCTTGCGTTTGGCGACCAGTCGCTGAGGTGGGGTACGGTAGGGCAGATAGGCCACGGCTCCGAATCCGTGACTTCGGCGTTTTGCGTCGAAGCCATGGAGCGTCTCCTCGCGCGCCTGGAGGCCTGACCGGTTTGCGGACCAAGGTAGCCGGTGGTAGCATGAATCCCGATGCTGGGCATCCCGGTCCGTTAGGGAATTCGCCATGCCGCAGGATGCAGCACTGAGTGCTGGTTCGACCCGGGACGAGGCCGGTAACGCGCAGCGCATCGAACCGTCGATCCTCAATGCCCTGCCCCACTATTTGCCGCTGGGCATTTTTCCGTTGATTCTCGCCGCGGCGCTCTATGGCGGCTGGTGGTTGTTGCCGCCGATACTGTTTATGAGCGCGGCCGGGCCGCTCGACCGGGCGCTGGGTCGCGACGGGCGCAGTATGGACCCGGTAAAAATTTCGGAACGCCGTCTCATTTGGCACAACATTCCGGTCTGGATATGGGCGTTGTTATGGCCACCCACGCTGATTTTCGGCGCGTGGCAAATTCTGGTGTCGGGTCAGTTGGCAATCTGGGAAAGCGCGCTTCTGGCAATCGTCTTGACCATGGAAGCGCAGGCCGTATTCGTGGTCGGCCACGAACTGGTCCACCGGCGTTCCACCTGGGAACGCCGGCTTGGGGAATTCCTTCTTGCGTCCGCCTCTTATCCGCAATACGCGACGGAGCATGTCTATATTCACCACGCCAAGGTCGGCACGCCTCACGATGCAGGCTCCGCGCCGAAGGGCGAAAGTTTCTGGAGGTATTTCCCGAAGGAAGTCGTAAGCAACCTTACCAATTCATGGAAAGTTGTTTGCGAACGACTCGCTCGGCGCCGTCTGCCCCTGTGGCATTACAGCAATCCTTTCTGGCGCTACGGCGCGGCCGTGCTGTTCTGGTACGGGCTGCTGTTCTGGATGGGAGGGATTTGGGCCGTGCCGGTCTTTGCCTTTCTCGGCCTGTGCTGCGTCTTTTCCATGAAGATCAGCAACTACATGCAGCATTACGGCCTGCGCCGGGTCCGCCTGCCGAACGGCCGCTGGGAAAAGGTGATGCCGCGCCATTCCTGGAGCGCCGACTGGAAGTTCAGCAACTGGATGTTCTTCAACATGCAGCGTCATGCCGATCATCATGCAGTGGCGTCCCGCCACTATCCGCTGCTCCAGATTCGCGGCGCCGACGACTCGCCGGAACTGCCCGGCACCTATGCCGACATGATGAATATCGTGCTGCGGCCGAGGCGCTGGTTCGAAAAGATGGATCCGATGGTCGACCGATGGCGCCGGCATTTCTATCCGGAGATCGACGACTGGAGCGCCTATGACAGCCCGATCGCCGCGGCCCGGCCCGACGCGTTCGAGGCGATCGAGGAAATCTTCGGCGCCGCTCCGCGGCTCGCCCGGTGGATCGAACGCAATGCGGAGCTTCTCGACAACCTGCAGGACCGGGAATTCACCGATCTCGACCTGCCGAAAGGATTCGGACCGGACCGGGAATATGAAAGGATCGCGCGGCGCGGGCTTGCGAGGGTCTATTGGACCTACGAAATGGGCGTCCCGGAAATGAAGGACCTGATCGCCGAATTGCCGGCGGCCGACGCGAAGGAAACCGCCGAAATCGTGCGAAACTGGTCGAACGACAAGGCGTTTCAGATCGGGATGCACGTTCTGCGCGAAAACCTGTCGCCGGCGGAGGCAGGGACCGCGCTGTCCAATCTCGCCGAAGCGTCGGTTTCGACCGTGCTTGCCGCCGTGGCGGCGGATTTCGTGGACCGGACCGGGCCGCTGCGCACGGGCGGGCTCGCCGCCGTGTTCCTGGGCGATCTCGCCAGCCGGGAGGCTTATCCCGGCGTTGCGATCGAACTCCTGTTTGTCCATGACGGCCTGGAGGCCGGCGAGAACGAGCGCGTGTGCGAGGGTTTCCGGAAGGCCGTCACCGACCTCGCGCAGGACAGTCTCTTGTTCTCCCCGATTCCGCCCGGCTCCGATTCTCTCACCGCGCTGCCGCTTTCCGAACTGGCGCACCGGTACGAAAAGCCTCTGCCGGGTGTAATTCCCGCCCTCACCAGGGCGCGCTGCGTGTTCGAGTGCGGCGGTTCCGAAATCGGCCGCCGCTTCGACGAGGCGAGGCGCCGGGTCCTGGCGGAATGCGGCGCAGACGGGTTTGCGGTCGCCCGGCCGGTCGAGCCGGCGGAAGACGCCTGCGAACCGGGCGTGTCCGCATATGCGCGGATGCGCGGCGGGCTGGAGGAAGTCGAGAGGGCTGCGCGCTTCCTGCAGTTGACGCATGCCGGAGGCGGCCTCGACGATCCGGCTCCGAGCGCGGCAGCGGTCTTTCGCGCCGCGGGCGCCGAGCCGCTGGCGGAAGCGGCGGCCGCGTGGCGGGACCTGCAAGGCATTACGCGCCTTGTCGGCGACGAAGGCTTCGACACGGCGGCGGCAGGCCCGCGGGTCAAGTCCCTCGTGGCGAGGGCTTGCGGGCACGAGAATTTCGAGGCGCTGAACTCGGCGGTTGCCGAGACCGCATCCCGCGCCGCCGCCCGGATCGATACGCTGCTTTCGCGTGCATGAAGGTGTCGGCCGAACCGGCGCGCACGTTCCCGATGCCGGCGAAGGCGAACATGGAGCCGCGGCAAGGAATTCTACACAGGACGACCCCCGCGGATCGGGGGCCTGTCGAGCGTCCGGCGCTTTCTCCGCACCTGCAATTCCGCATTGTCGGCGAACGGCAAACGCTGCTGGTTTCCGAATCTTTCAACACCTTGCTGCATGGCCGCCTGCATTGCGATCTGCTGCCGCTGCTCGATGGCCGGCATCCCCTGGAAGAGATCGTCGCGGCCCTCAAGGGCGGCCATCCGGGCGCGGACGTTCCTGCAACCGTCGCTTCGCTCGCCGCCAGGGGCTATGTCGTCTCCGCCGAACATGGCGTGGACCGGTCCCGGGCGGCCTACTGGTCGTCGCTCGGCGCATCGCCGCGTTGGGTCGAACGAAGGCTGGCGGAAGCCTGTATCGCTGTCGAGGGCGACGACGGCCCCTTGAGCCGGCGACTGGAAGAATGCGGCGCGAGGCTGGGGAGAGGCGAGCCCGAGCTCGCCATTGTCGTCTGCGACGATTATCTGGAAGCGCGTCTGGCGGACGTGAACCGGCGACAGCTCGAGGCGGGGGCGCCGTGGATGCCGGTGCGACCGCGCGGAATGGAGGCGCTGTTCGGCCCCGTTTTTCGTGCGGACAGGCAGGGACCGTGCTGGGAATGCCTGAGCAAGCGCCTGCGCGGGCACAAGGAAATCCACGGCTTTCTGCGGAACGTTGCCGGCGAGGCGGCTGCCTTCAAGCCGTTCGCGGCGGAGCCTGCGGTGCTGGAGGCGCTTTACGGGCTGATCGCGGCCGAGATCGTCAAGTGGCTGGTGCTGGGCGAGACCGCCCCGGTTCACGAGCACGCGATCGCGATGAATACCGGCACATTCGCAAGCTCGCAGCATCGCGTAATGCGCCGGCCGCAATGCCCGGCCTGCGGCGACGAAGCCCTGCATCGCCCGGATCGGCCGCCGGTTCCGCTATGTCTGAAAGCCAGTCCCAAAGCCCACCGCAACAGCGGCGGCGCGCGGGCCCTGGCGCCGGAAGCCACGCTCGCGAAATACGGCCACCTGGTGAGCCCGGTCAGCGGCGTGGTGACCTGGCTCAGGCGCACGACCGATGAAAGCGACCCCTGGCTGCATGTGTATTGGGCCGGCAGCAATCTTGGCCTGAACAGCCGGAGCCTGAGTTCGCTCAGGCGCAGCCTGCGCAGCAAGAGCGCCGGCAAGGGCAGCACGCGGGAGCAATCCGAGGTCAGCGCTCTTTGCGAGGCGCTGGAGCGCTATTCGGGCGCCTGGGCCGGAGACGAGATCCGCATTCGCCGGCGTTTCGTCGACTTCGCTACGGATGACGAGGCAATCCACCCCAACGATGTGCAGCTGTTCAGCGAAAGCCAGTTCGACAATGCGGAAAGCATCAACGCGAAGGGCCATCCCTACAATGTCGTCCCGCCCCGCCTCGACCCCGATGCCGAAATCGACTGGACCCCGGTGTGGTCGTTCACGCAGCGGCGGCATCGCTATCTGCCGACGTCGATGCTCTACAGCATGCCCGCCGAACTGCGCGGCCCCTCGGACCCGATCGCCGATTCCAACGGCTGCGCCGCCGGCAACACCATTGAAGAAGCGATCCTGCAAGGTTTCTACGAATTGGCCGAGCGCGATGCCTTCGCCATCTGGTGGTATAACCGGCTGCGGGCGCCGGCGGTCGATCTTTCCAGCTTCGACGACGAGTATCTCGCATCTGCTCCGGACCGCTATGCCGGGTACGAGCGGGAATTGTGGATGCTCGACGTGACCTCCGACCTCGGCATTCCCGCCTTCGTTGCCCTCTCTCGCAGGCCGGACGCCCCGACGGAGGACATCATTTACGGCGCGGGCGCGCACGCCGACCCGCATGTCGCGGCCCTGCGCGCAGTCTGCGAGTTGAACCAGTGCCTTACCTGGCTGCCGCGTCCGGGGAAGGATAGCGGCCGGCCCGCAATCGACGATCCGCTGGCGCTCCGGTGGTGGAAGACCGCCCGCCTTGCCGAGTGTTCCTGGCTGGCGCCGGCGGCGGACCTGCCGCTCCGCAAGGCTTCGCACTATCCGGCGATCGAAGCCGCGGACACGCGCGAAGATGTCGAACATTGCCGTCGCCTCGTCGAAGCGAGCGGCATGGAATTCCTGGTGCTGGACCAGACCCGGCCCGATATCGGCCTGCCCGTGGTGCGGGTCATCGTGCCGGGCTTGCGCCATTTCTGGGCAAGGTTCGCGCCGGGGCGCCTGTATGACGTGCCCGTCGGCATGGGCCGCCGCAAGCGGCCTCTGGCCGAAGCCGATCTGAACCCTGCCCCTGTGATCGCGTGAGGAGACATTGTGGATATCGACGAGGCCGTCACGCTTACCCAGGACCGTCTCGCCCGGGAAGGCGGAACGATGGGCGATTTGCTCCGGCATTTCCGGAACAGGATTTCGCCGGTACTGATCGGGAATCCGGAATGGGATCTCGTCCTCGATTGCGCCGGCAAACTTCCCATTACGATGGGCGCCCTTCCGTTCGGCTTCGAACTGCCCCTGCATGAACCGAGGCCGAAGGCGGACTTCGGCGTCTCCCTGGCGAGCGGCACCGGGACAGCGGCATTCTTCGAGGAACGCGCCCGAACCGACAAGGAGGACAGGACCGCAAGAGCGGTCATGCGGCTGTTCGGACAAATGGATGCCGAAAACCCGGCCCTGCGCGAAATTGTCGGCCGCAAATTGATGCTGGAATACGACATCGGCCCGGCGCGGGACGGCGAAAGTCCGCTTCCGGGCATGTTCCTCAGGCCCGGCGAACGCCCGATCCTCGGCGCCGGCGGCCAGGCGGACGATGTCGGCCTGGTGGTCGATGCGCTCCTGTCCTGCATAGGCTGGAAGACGACCGGCAATGAGCGCAAGCATGTCGAACGGGCGTACCTGGCCCAGCCGGAAGACACGCGCATGGACTCATTCGGCGTGTTCCCCTCGCGCACGCGGTCGATCCGCCTGGCGGTCATGGGTTTCAGGTCGCAGCAGGAAACATGTTCGTATCTCGAAGACATTGGCTGGCCGGGACAAATGCCGGCGGTCAGATCGGTCATTTCGCGCTTCAGGGAACGCGCGAACATCGTCAGGGCCGGGGTAAATATCGACGTGCAGGACGAGGGCGTAGGTCCGACGCTCGGCCTCACGCTCATCGTCAAGCAAAGATACACGAAGGACTCGCGCTACTGGCTCGACGGCCTGACGGATTGGGATCCGTTCCTGGACGTGCTGGGCCGGGAGGACATCGTCATTCCGGAGAAACTCGCGGCGCTTGCCGGCTGGGTTTCGAAACCGACGTCGCTCTTCGCGAAGTCCGGGCGTTACATAATGCTGCGCGGCATTCACCACATAAAGCTGGTCATTTGCGAGGACCGGCTGCAAGAGGCCAAAGCCTATGTATTCATGGTGCTTTCCGCAGCGGTCTCCGACCGGCCCGGGAACCCTTTGGCTTGAAACGGACGCATAGCCGGAGCCTCGATGTCGTCCCCGAGGCGCGCCAGCGGCGATCCGAAAACGATCCGGGACCTCCCTTGCGGCATCGCCCGGGCCGTGCCTCCCGGCAGACGCGCAAACCCCCCGCCACCGAATCGGTACGGGGGGCCCCCAAACATGCGCGGATGCGGAACCGGTTCGTTACGCACCCTTGCCGGCCGGTCGGCCGGCCCTCCGGCTCACCAGCAGCAGCAGAGACCGGCCGAGATGGCTTCGAGCTGCTCTTCGGTGATATTCGGGTCCGGCGGCAGGGCGAGATGCACTGTCTGCATGTCGCTCTCGTGGACCTTGATGGTCATCGAATCGGGAATCGTGATGCCCAATTCCTGACTGATGGTCGTCTTCGGATCCGCGAGAAGCTGTTGCCTGAATTCCGAATCCAGGGCAGACTTCTCAACGATCTGCTGAAGCATTTCATCGCCACTTCTCATGGCAATCTCCTTTGCTCCACGTCACAAACAGCGCCAACTGGCGCGTGACGGAAAGTAATGGGACCATGCCGCATCGTCAACCGATGACAGTCCCTTGAAGGCGGCCACGCGACCCTGGAATGCGGCGGCTGTCCTGCATGCCCCGGGTTGCGACGCCGACCGGCCCGCCGGCCGGCCCCTGCCCGGGGCGCCCTCCGCCGCGAAAGAACTCTCCCGCAATACCAGCGGTCATTGACCGGAACGATGGCGGCGGCGCCCCCGTTCGTCGCCCCCGCGAAGGCGGGGGCCCATCCCTGAACCGGGAGGCGCGCACAGCCGGCCGTTACGGGGCGGACGCGCCCTCGGCAGCGCTCCGTTTGTGCCGCCGAGGCAGGCCGAAAGGTCCGGAGATGGGCCCCCGCCTTCGCGGGGGCGACGATATGAGGACGCGGTCTCCCTATGAGTCCCAGGTTGGGGCCGCTGGTATAACCGGTTGCAGGCGTAGAAAGTAACCTTCCCGGAGGAACGGGAGTACAATGCAGCATGTCCAGTATGCGGCCCATGCGGATGTCCACCGCAGACGGTACCGCCGGGAAGCGGTTGGCCGGCCGGGGGCGGACGGAGGCTTTCTCCTGCGCCCCGCGTATCCTGCCGGGTGTTCTGCTTGTGGCGTGCCTCTGCCTACCGGTTGCCGATGCCCTCGCCCAAGAGGAAACGCCCGAGGAGAAGGGCCTCAGGATTGCGCGCGAAGCGAGCGCCCGCAATGACGGCTTCGGGGACTTTACCGCCAGGATGACGATGGTGCTGCGCGACCGGCAAGGCCGTGAAAGCACACGCCGGATGCGCTTCAAGGTGCTGGAGGTGCAGGGGGACGGCGACAAGAGCCTGTTCGTGTTCGACCGGCCGCGGGACGTGCAGGGAACCGCATTGCTGACCCACGCCCACATCAACAGCCCGGACGACCAGTGGCTGTATCTGCCGGCGCTCAAGAGGGTGAAGCGCATCAACGCCTCGCGGCGTTCGGGATCGTTCATGGGAAGCGAGTTTTCTTACGAAGACATGAGCTCGCCGGAGGTCGAGGAATACAACTACAAGTATCTTCGCGACGAGCCTTGCGGCGAACTGACCTGCACGGTGACCGAGCAGGTGCCGCTGGACAAGGAGTCCGGATACAGCCGCAAGGTCGTCTGGCAGGACGCGGACGAGCTTCGGACCTGGAAGATGGAACTGTACGACCGGAAGGGCTCGCACCTGAAGACGCTCACCCTCGCGGACTACCGGCAATATCTGGACCGGTACTGGCGGGCGGGCGAGCAGACGATGGCGAATCATCTGACCGGCGCGAGCACGGTGCTGAAATGGAGCGATTTCCGCTTCCGCAACAATCTCGAAGACAGCGAATTCACGCGGCCGGCGCTTCGGCGCGTGCGCTGATGCGGCCTGGCGGCGCACTTGCGGCCCTCCTGCTCCTGGGCGCCGCCGGCGCCGAGGCACAGACCCTGGACCTTTCTGGCGAAGTGAGCCTGCAGGCGCGGTGGTACCCCGAATCGCCGGCTTTCCGGGACCAGCGTTCGCGCACCGGCGGGCTGGTTGTGGAGCCGACGCTCTACGCGGAGGCCGGACCGGGGACCAGTTTCACCCTTGCCCCGTTCTACCGGTTCGACAGCGCCGACCCGGAGCGCACGCACGGCGACCTGCGCGAAGCCTACCTGTTGACCTTCGGAGAGTGGGGCGAGGAATCATGGGAGCTCCGGCTGGGCCTCGACCGCGTCTTCTGGGGCGTGGCCGAGGTGCACAACGTTGTGGACATCATCAACCAGGTGGACCTCGTCGAGCACCCGCGCGATCGGCCCAAGCTGGGCCAGCCCATGGCGCACCTCACGGTTTCCGGCGACTGGGGCATCGCTGAGTCGTTTCTTCTTCCCTATCATCGCAAGCGCGCATTTCCCGGACGCCACGGCCGGCACCGGGCGGGCTCCCCGATCGACGACGACGCCCGGTATGAGAGCGGCGCCGAAGAGCGCCATCTGGACTTCGCCTTCCGCTACAGCAATGCCGTGGACCTGCTCGATTTCGGCCTGACCGCGTTTGCCGGAACGAGCCGCGAGCCTTCGTTTCTGGCGGAAGGCAAGCGGTTGGTCCCGTATTACGAACAGATCCGGCAGTTCGGTATCGATGCGCAACTCACGACCGATCCCTGGCTCTACAAGCTGGAAGCCATCCACCGCAGCGGATTGCGCAATCTCCGGGGCCGGGAGGAGGATTACAGCGCCTTCATTCTCGGCATGGAACGCTCTTTCGATGCGCTCTTCGGTTCCCGGGCGGACCTGACCTTCCTCGCCGAGTGGCTCTATGACGGCCGCGGAGGCCGCGCTGCGAGCGCCTGGGCGAACGATGCGTTCGTCATGGGCGTGCTCGCATTCAACGATGTGCAGGGCACTGAACTGGCAGCCGGCCTGCTGGGCGACCTCCGGCACGATACCCGCGCGCTGAACATGGAACTGAAACGCCGCCTGTCGGACAGCTGGTCCATGCGGCTCGAAGGGATCGTAAATCTGAGTACGGACCCGCAGGACCTGACCTATGACGGACGGCGCGACAGCTTCCTCGGCATGGAATTCTCGTTCAGCTTCTGATGGCGCCGGTGCCGGGCGCAACGGGCGATGACGCCCGGATTATGGTATCCTCGCGCGCGTACGGCTCTTCCGGGCACACCGGGAAGGGATTGTCGGCCGAAGCCTGCGCAAGTCATGCGGGATGATACAGCCGGGTAGCGAATCCTTGCGGAAGATCGCGGTCGTCGGGCGGGGAACCGCAGGGTCCCTGGCAGCGGCCAGCGTGACGCAGCTTCTCCCCGAAGGCAGCCACGAACTGCACCACATATACGACTCGCGCATTCCGGTCATCGGCGTGGGCGAGGGCAGCTGGCCGAGCCTGGTCCGGCAATTGCAGGAGCTGACTGACCTGCCGCACGAAACCGTCCAGACGCGCCTGAAGGGAACCCGCAAATACGGTGTCGCATTCGAGGGATGGGGCCGGCGCAACCGGGACTTCACCCACTATTTCACGCCGCAACAGGTGTCCTACGCCTACCACCTCTCCGCCGACCTGATGGGGGAGCTCTTGCAGGAACGCACGCACGCGCGCCACATCGACGCCAAAGTGCTGGATATCGAGAGGGTGGAAGGCGGCGCGCAGGTGGCGTTCGAAGGCCGGGCGCCCGAACGCTACGACCTGGTCTTCGACGCCCGCGGGTTTCCGCGCGAACTCCATCCCGACCGGCATATCGACATTTCCTTCATCCCCACCGACACGGCTGTCATCCGACGCTGTCCGGCGGTCGTCGAGGACGAGCGCGACGGGCCGGTCCTGCGGCATACCTATACCCGCGCGGTTGCGCGCCCGCATGGCTGGGTCTTTGTCATTCCGCTGACCGCGCACACCTCCTACGGCTACATCTTCAACCGCGATCTGTCCGGCCTTGACGAAATCGAAGCGGATTTCGATGCTTTCCTCGAAGCGGACGACGTATCCGAATTCGAGCAACGCGCGGTCATCCCGTTTCCCAATTTCGTCCACCGGCGGATTTACGACGGCGCCGTGGCCCGCATCGGCAATGCGGCGGCCTTCATGGAGCCGCTGGAGGCTACGGCGATCGTGTCCGCCCAGTCGCAGATCGGGACGGTTCTCCATACGCGCCTCAATCGCCCGGCAGAACATCTCGAACGCGACGCGCCGGTGGTGAATCGATTTCTGGTCGACAACATGCTCTGCTACGGCCTGTTCGTCGGCTGGCACTATTCCTGCGGCTCCCGATACGACAGCGGCTTCTGGCGCCATGCCCGCGACTGTGCCTGGCCGCTATACCGCAAGGCGGCAGCTCCCGAGGCGGTGGGTTGCGCCGCGCTTCGCAAATTCGACGACATGATCGAGTTGATGAATCGGCCGGTCATCGACAGGGCGGATTGGGACCGGATGTGTGCGGTCCCCCTCACCAGCTATGCCCAGATGTCCCAGGGTCTTGGCTGTTAGCCTCGTTCCCGTTCCGGGGCTTGCCACCGGCTTGCGTCCGCGGCGCTCACGGCGAATGAACCGCCACCGGTTTCGGCTCCTTCACCGCACTGGCAGCCACCTTCGTCTTGATCGAATCCGTCCACAGGACCTAACATCGAAACCGGCCCGGTTGCCGGAGGCCGGTCACCCGCCCGTCCGTATCGGCCGCGGCTCGAGGAATCCGGAATTCACCCAGGAGGGGACATCATGGCCAGGTTCGTCATGCTCGGAAAATACACGCAGGGATCGATGGACGGGATCAGCGCGTCCCGCACGGACGAGGCGGGGAAGGTGGTCCGCGAGAGCGGCGGCGACGTGATCGGCATATACGCGCTGCTCGGCGCCTACGACCTTATCCTTCTGGTCGATCTGCCGGATGTCGAGACCGCGATGCAGGTCTCGCTCAGGCTGACGCGCCTGACCGGGGTCGGGTTCCTGACCTCGCCCGCCGTCGATGTCGAGAGGTTCGACGCCCTCGCTTCGGGTTAGCCCGGATTTCTCACCAAGGTCATGGTCTGCGCGGCGCTGTGGGGCCGGGCAGGGCGCGGCGTCGCGCGCCTCAACCGTAGGCTGTGCTACGCTTTTCGGCCCGCTCCTTGCGGAGCGAACGCCTGGACAGCGACGCAGGCCGTGACCTTGGTGAGAATTCCGGGTTAGCCCGCCGGCCGGCGCTTCAGCCGCACCTTCAGCCCCGCGGGCAGCATGGTGAAGGCCAGGTGTTCCCGGACCTGTTCGCGGGCCATGGCCGGTTCCAGCTCGAAATTGCGCAGCAGCATGGCCAGCACGGTGCGGATTTCCAAGAGCGCCAGCGCGCGGCCGGGGCAGAGGCGCGGGCCGCCGCCGAAAGGCAGGAAGACGCGGCGGTCATGGGGGCTGGGGCGCGATTCGGGCGGGGCCAGCCAGCGTTCCGGGTCGAAGCGGTCGCCGCCCGCGAAATGCTCCTCGCGCGTCGCCGCATGGCGGAGCAGCATGATGATCGGCGTCCCCCGCGGCACGGCGCAACCGAGGATGTCCGTGTCCGCCACCGGCTCCACGACATGGATCGGCGCCACGGGCCTGATGCGCATCACCTCGTTGCAGAAGGCGTCGAGGAAAGGCAGCCGGTTCGCCTGCTCCAGGTCTTCCAGCGCCCGGGCCGGCGCGACGATGGCGTCCGTCTCCCGCCGCGCGCGCTCGAACAGTTCCGGATAGACCGTGAAATAGTGCATGGCCCAGGCGAGGCTGTTCGCCGTCGTGTCCTCGCCGGCCAGCAGCAATGTGCCGGCATTCGCGAAGATCTCCGCGTCCGAGAAGCCCGATCCCTCCTCCGCCACCGCCGCCAGTATGGCCTCCAGGAAGTCGGCCGGCTCGCGGTCGGGGTCCGCCGCCATGCGCTCCCTGGCCGCGCGCACCATTTCGCCCACCTCGCGCTCGATGGCCTCGAGCGCCTTGTCGAGCGCCCGGTCCGAGGGCAGCCGAAACCAGCGCCAGTAGGTGAAGGGCGCATTGGTGCGCCGGTGCAGCACCGGAAAGACCTTGTCGAGATGGCGCTGGATCACCGGCCCCGGCGTCTCCAGCGTGTTGGCATCGACGCCGAAGGCAAGCTGCATGGTGACATCGACGGTGAAGCGCATGAGGTCCCGGCACAGGTCCACCGGCTCGCCCCGGTCCGCCGCCCCCTCCCAGCGCCGGCAGAGGCGCCCGGCCGTCAGCGATAGCTTCGGGAAGAAGTCCTCGAGCTTGTGGCGGTTGAGCGCGGCGACCACGATGCGGCGCTGCCGGCGCCAGTCTTCGCCCTCGGAGGCGAACACGCCCTTGAGCTTCATCTCCTCCGCCACCGATTCGAGCCTCCGGGTGCGGCGGAAGCCCTGCGGGCGCTGCACCAGGATGCGCTGGATGGATGCGCTGTCCGCGACCACGAGGATGCGATTGGGCCCCATCCGGATCTGGAACAAGGGGCCGTAGCGGTCGGCCCACTCCTCCAGCCTCAAATGCAGCCGGTCGAAGCGCACCCGATGGAGCACGCCGATCAGCGGCAGGCCCCCTGGGCCGGGAAGGTCGCGAAGCTCGGTCGGGGCGCTGTCCGTCTGCATCATGGATCCATTCTACACCGTCCCGTCCCGCCGGGCAGCAGGTCCCGGCGCTTTGGGAGCCGTTCGGGCCCCCGTTCTCGCCATGCCAGCTATGTGAAAATATTATGATACATCAAAGAAAACGGTATTGGTTCTTATCGAGAGGCGCTGCCAGATTGCCAATGTCCGGCTCGGAATGCATCCACGCTGGACGGGCAGTTCGAAGACGATGGCGAGCGGACGAGAGACAGGTTTGGGAGATGGCTATGCAGGACCAGAATGGAATGTCGAAGACGGGCGGAGATGCCGCGGGGACCGGCTGTGCCGCGCCTCGCACGGACTGCTCCGCCCGCGGCGAACTTGCGCTGATAGCCGGCCTGAAGCCGGCGCAGGGCTGCTGGTTCGACATTCCCTGCCGGTAACGGCTTCCTCCACCGCGACCGGCAGCGCAGCCGGCGGGTCCCCCCAACCCGCCGGCTGCTTTTTTTTGCGTGTGGAGGAAAGGGCGCCGGCCCGGTCCCGTTACTCTGCGGCGCGGCCGTCCGCCTGCCCGGCGCGCATCGAGGCGCGCAGCCGGGCGGTTGCGGCCTCGTCGGCCGTGCGCCCGTCGGAGCCCAGCACGACGCCGTAGTCCCGCTCCGCGCGCTCGGGCGAGAGCAGTTCGTTCAGCACGTCCTGCGCCACTGCTGCCGGCTCGCGCTCCAGCGGGTTTCCCCAGCCGCCGCCGCCCGCCAGCTCGTGCAGGAACACATCGCCCTCATGGATGTTGCATGTGATCTTGGACGGGACCGCTTCGCCGTTCAGGTAGTTCGCCGCCAGCTCGCCCGGCCCGCCGCCCGAGAGGCCGTAAGGCCGGAAGGCCATCCGGTCGGCGCGCACCTGCAGCACCGCCTCATGCTCCAGGAAGCGGTATTCCCGCCGGTAGGGCGCGCCGCCGCGAAAGACGCCCGGCCCCATCCGGTCCGCCACCAGGTCGTAGCGCAACACCTGCACCGGCTGCTCCGCCTCCGTCACCTCGACCGAGTGCGAGGCCATGTTGGCGAACATGTTGGCATTGCCCTCCAGCCCGTCCGCATAGGGCCGCCCGCCCCAGGTGCCGCAGGCGAAATCGACATAGATGAACGGCCGGCGCTCCTTGTCGTAGCCGCCGATGGACACGCCCGTGTTTCCGCCGTCCGAGCAGGCGAACACCTTGTCCGGGGCGCATTGGGCGAGGGCGCCGAAGGCGCAGTCCACCATGCGGAAGCCCGTGAGGCCGCGCGCCGCGCAGGCGGCCGGCAAGACGGAGTTGGCGATGGTGCCAGGCGGGGCCGTCACCTCGATGGCGCGGAACACACCCTCATTGTTCGGGATGCCGGAGGGAAGGATCGAGCGCACCGCACAGTAGGTCGCCGCCTTGGTGAAGGAGAGCGTGTTGTTGATCGCGCCCTTCACCTGCTCCGCCGACCCGGTCCAGTCGGCGTGCATCGAGTCGCCTTTCTTGGTGAAGGTCACGAACAGGCGGATCGGCTTGCCGACATCGATGCCGTCATCGTCGATCCAGTCCTCGAAGGACCAGGTCCCGTCCGGCAGTTCCGAGAGCGCCGCGCGCGTCAGCCGCTCCGCATAGTCGATCACCGCCTCCATATAGACGCCGACGCGCTCCTCGCCGTATTTCTCCACCAGGTCGAGGAAGGCGGCTTCCGCGATATGGCAGGCCGCGAGTTGCGCGCGCAGGTCGCCCGCAAGCCGCACCGGCACGCGGACATTGCTCTGGATCAGCGTCCAGAGCGTCTCGTTGCGCTTGCCGCGCTCGAACATCTTGAGCGGCGGGATGCGCAGCCCCTCCTGGTAGATCTCGGTCGAGTCGGAGGCGTTGGAGCCCGCCACGCGCCCGCCGACATCCGTGTGGTGGCAGATGGTGCAGGCGAAGGCGAGCCGCCTCCCCTCATGGAAGATCGGCTGGAAGACGAAGATGTCCGGCAGGTGCATGCCGCCGTCGAACGGGTCGTTCAGGCAGAACACGTCGCCCGGATGGATATCGCCCCGGAACCGCTCGACCACCGTGGCGAGTGCGGTCGGGATCGAGCCCAGATGCCCCGGCAGGGTCAGCCCCTGGGCCACCAGCCGCCCCTCGGCATCCGCGAAGGCGGTGGAGAAGTCCATATTGTCGCGCAGCACGCCGGAATAGGTGGTCCGGCAGATGGTGAGCGCCATCTCGTCGGCGATCGAGAAGATGGCGTTCTTGAAGAGCTCGAAGGCGATGGGATCGTCGATTTCGGTCATGGCACGGGAGCAAACCACAGCTTGGCCGCCGGGAACAGGAGTAAATCAGCCGGGCGGCGCCTGCATCAGCGCCGCAAAGGACGCCAGCCCGACAAGGGTGACGAACGCCGCGCCTGCATAGTTCATCGTGTGCCGGAGCGCGCCCAGGCCCCGGTTGCCGTCGGCCCGCTCCATGACCCGCATCGCGGTCTGCCGGGCGAGAATCGCCCCCACCCCCAGAATGCAGATGCTGAGCCCGATCCCGAGCGACATCGCCGCCACGAGCAGGAACCCCGGAACGATCATGCCGTTGGCCACCGCGTAAAGCATGATGAGCACGGCGCCCGGACAGGGCGCCATGCCTGCAGCGAGAGCCAGCAGGCCGCCTTCCGCCCCGCCGCTCCCATGATGGTGACGATGGCCGCTCCCGTCATGGCAATGACCGCCGTGGCCGTGATGGTGGCGATGGCCGCGGGCGCCCGCGCCGAGAGAGGCCCGGACGGCCGAATACAGCATGTACAGGCCGATCGCGACGATTATCAGGAAGCTCGCGGCGCGCAGTCCCGGCACTTCCGAGAGCCCGGTGCCGAAGCCTGCCTTCAGCACGATATCCGCCAGCCAGACGAGGACGACTGCGGCGATGACATGGACGACCGCGACCTGCGCCGCCATGACGACCCCGCGCATGACGCGCGCGTCGCGCCCGAGAAAATAGGAAACGATGACGAACTTCCCATGCCCCGGTCCGAAGGCATGGATGCTTCCGTAGGCGAACGCGACCGCCAGCCCCAGAAAGAAGGCGCCGAGATCGCCGCCGCGTTCCAGAGCGCTCATGTGCAATGCGATTTCCGCATTCGCCTGGCGCTGGAACTCGACGGCCAACCCGAAGAGGCGTGCAAACCGCCCGCCGCCTTCCTCGTTTCCGGCGTCCGTCCCCGCATCCGTGTGCGAAGCCGCCTCCGGCGCGGTAAATGAGGCCGCCAGCGCCAATGCAAGGGGCGCTGTCCGCAGCCGCATTCCAGTGCCCGGCAGCATGGTTCGAGTGTTCGGCCGGTCCTTCAGCCTGTCAAGGAGGACAGGAGGACACGGGCTCCGGGCAATCGCCTGGCATCGGGCGGAGCCGGCGTCTCAGACCTTGCCGGCGGCCGCGGGATAGTCGTTTATGCCGAGCGCGCCCCGGAAATCCGCGCTCATGGCCGCCTTCTGCTCCTCCAGCGGGATGCCGGTCGCATCGGCAACCCGCACCACGGCGTTGAAGATGGCGAGGACGCCTGCGGCATCGACCAGCGCCTCGCCGCCGATCTCCGCATGCAGCCGGTCCCGCGCGGCCGCAAAGCCTGCCCTGCCCTCCTCGAAGAAGCTGTCCGCATAGGCGGTCAGCGCCGCCCCCGCCGCGACTCCGCCGCCGGTCCCGTCCCCGGCGGCCATCGCCGTCAGGTCGTATTCGTCGCCTGTGTGTCGGCCGCTCTCACGGAGCAGCACCGCATGGCTGGTGGTTCAATAGACGCACCGGTTGATGACCGACACCCGCCCGGCCAGGAACTCGGTCTGGGCGTGGGTGAGCGCACGGTATTCGGTGCCGTAGTCCCTGAGCTGCGCGTCGGGAAGGTAGTGCACCGAATCCATGTCGAAGAACCCGACCACTTCCGCTGGCACCAGTGAGAGCGCGCGATGGATGTTCACGGCGGAAAGCCCGTCATACATGCCGGCCTCGGCTTCCGTCAGGTCCTCCGGCGCCACGGTCGGCACCCAGGCGAGCCCCTCCTTCGCGCCCGGCGGGCGGCGGCGGCGCGGCTCCCCGGCAATCGGCGCGGGCAGCGCGTGGCGCGGCAGGCCCATGGCGTCGCAGAAGCTGTCGATGGCGATGACCGTCGCCATGACGCCCACGGTCTCGACATATTCCGCGTCGGTCAGGCCGCCGGCCAGCGCCTCCTCGTAGAAGCGCCGGGTGAGCCGGCCGGGGTCGGTGCGGATGCGGTGGATGACCTCCACCAGCACTTCGGGCAGGTCCGTCGCCGTCTCATGCGCGCCGGTCACGGCGTAGGGCGAGAGCGCCGCCTTGCGTTCCCGGCAGAACCCGCAATGCTCGGCCGCGCGGGTCTCTTCGGCGATGGCGATGCGGACAGCGCCGGACCACCACTCGCCCGGCTGGCCGAGACGGGCCCAGGCGCGTTTCTGCGCGGCGACGAGACCCGCGCGCACCGGCAGGGGGCTCAGGCGGTAGTCGAGGCTTTCGACCGTTGCTGCTTCGACGGACATGGGGCTGGCTCCTGCGTGCTACTGCTCCGAGTGTACCACGGCCGCCGCGGACAGGCGGCAACTGGCTTACTTGCTATACAAACGCTATACTCCGAAATCGAAAACAACACCCCCGTGTAGCCCGGAAGAGGGAGACCGGCATGCCCCAGGTGAATTTCCGCATGTCCAGCGAGCGTCTGGCCTTCATCGACCGTGCAGCGGAGATCCGGGGCGTCAGCCGGACCGAGTTTGTGCTCCGGTCGAGCGAGGCGGCGGCAATCGAGGTCCTGAACGAGAGGCCGGTCATTGTCCTCGACGACGAAGCCTGGGACGGTTTCGTGGCCGCCCTCGACGCACCGGTGGAGCCGGACCCCGCGGTCAGGGAGCGTTACGCGCGCTGGCCGCAGTGGAACCGCTAACGCCGCCGGAGCCGCTCGCGCGCCGGCACGACATCTCACACTTCTCCTCGGGCGTTCCCACCCTCGACGCCTGGCTCCGGGGCAGGGCGCAGCTGAACGAGGCCAAGGGCGGCGCCCGCACCTATGTCGCGTGCGACGGCGACCGCGTGGCGGGGTTCTACAGCCTCGCGGCCAGTTCCGTGCAACGGCGGCGCGTATCGTCACGGGTCGGCCGCGGGATGCCCGACCCGATCCCCGTCATTCTGCTGGGGCAACTCGCCGTGGACGAGAACTACCGGGGGCGCCGCCTCGGGTCCGACCTGCTCATCGACGCCTTGCGCCGGGCCCTGGCCGCGGCCGGCGTAATCGGCGCCCGCGCCGTCATCGTGCAAGCCGTCGACGAGGGGGCGAAGGCGTTCTACGCGCGGTTCGGCTTCCGGCCGTTCTCGGACCGGGAACCGCTCATGCTCACACTGCGGATGTCCGAACTCGAAGAACTTTTGCGGCCGTGAGCCCCGGCGGCGAAAGGCCATATTCATGTTTTTTCCTGAAAACGGGTTGATTACGGGATAGAGAGGCTTATATTCCATCCATTATGAGTATAAATCGGGAACAAACGAGCGGATGACCTGACGTTGCTGAGCGCGTGCGGCAAGGGCCGCATTGTGGCGCTATTCGGGACTTGGAGGGGCGAAACCGGCCTCGGGGCCGGACAGGGGAGGTGCGCGCGCCGGCCGCGGAAGACCCGACCGGGTTGTCGTAATTCCGCCCGCGCCCGACCCGTTCGAAACAGGCCGCCGGACGGTGCGGCCGGGAGAGGAACCATGACGGATTTGCTGGCGGGACGGAGACAGGGGCAGGCGTTCGGCGAGGACCTGCGCCGCCGGGCGGTTGCGGCGGTGCTGGACGAGGGGATGACCAGGGCGGCCGCCGGCCGGCGGTTCGGGGTCCATCCGCAGAATATCGGCCGCTGGGTGAAGCGCTGGCGCGAACGCGGCCATCTGCGGCCCGACGCGAGGGGCGGCGACCTCCGGTCCTCGCGGATCGAGGCGGAGAGGGACCGGGTCTTCCGCCTTCTGGAGAGGCGGCCGGGGCTCAGCATCCGCGCGCTTCGCGACGCGCTGGCCGAAGAGGGCGCCGTGTTCGGGTTCGGCGCGGTGCAGCGCTTCCTGAAACGCCACGGCCTGGAGCGCGACCGCCGCCTTGCCCGCCGCCCCACAGGGGCCGGCCGGCGCGGGTGACGGCGGGCGCGCCGATTGCGGGCGGCGGGCCGGCGGAGTAGAAGACAGGCGTCCGGCGGGGCGTAGCGCAGCCTGGCAGCGCGCCTGCTTTGGGAGCAGGAGGCCGCGGGTTCGAATCCCGCCGCCCCGACCATCATCTGCACAAGAAAAAGCGGATTATGTAGGAAAGTGCCGAAACGGCCCTAGCGAGCCGCCCCCGGACGGATGACATAATGCACACGCACCGATTGCGTCAGCGCGTCCACCGCTTCCTCAAAGCTGGCCTCTACCCGCAAGTCCTCTTCCAACTCCGCCTTGCTCGGCTGATACGACGGGTGGACGATCTCGACCTCGCGAGGCCGCTTGGGGGCTTCAGTTATGGTTCCTCCGATAGCGCGTTTCCGCCACCATGAAGCCGACCGAATAGGCCACCGCCGCGACACCGGCAAGAACCGCCCCGACCGGGCCGCCTACGATCCAACCAACGGCAATCCCGACACCGAGATACAGCGCGGCCTCATTCAGCCCGACAATGCGTTCCCGCCTCTCGACCACGGGAGGCGTATAGGGCGCGGGGCACTCCCGCACACGGCGCTTGGACAGGGCAATCATGAAGCCTGTCTTCCGGCAATGGTGTCCCGAAGCGTCTCTACTACTCCTTCTACCCTTGCCATACGCTCGCGCAAGTCGCCAATGTCGCTCTTCATGCTCCGCATGTCTTCATGCAACCGATTCGTCTCTGCCTTGAAGACACGCCAGAGTGCAATCGCGCTTCCGATGATCGCCACCATAATGGCCAAGGTGTCGCCTTCCATGCTGCCGCCCCATCAGCGCCGATGCACACCATATAGCATTTCACGCCATTCCATGCCATGTTCCCCGCGCAATTGCATCGCAGGCACCCGCTCTGTCGGGTCGCCCGCCGAATATAACAGCCGACCCGGCGAATAGGCGGGGTCTTCACAAGCCTGTGAGCGAATGCAACGGCCCAGCGCCAGCCGGGGGAAACGGGGCGAGACGGCCGGCCGGGCAGCCGCGCCTCCGGACACAACGATGGAGGTTGCCATCGCCATGCCGCGCCCTTCTCAGGGCAGCCTCCGTCTAGCAAAGGAACGGAGGCGTCTCAAGAATGCAGAAGGTCAAAGCGGTGCTGATTGCGACCGTGGGCATCGGGCTGGTGATCGCAGTGTTGGTCGTCGGAACTGTGGTCGAGTCCGGGTTTACCGTCGCCAAGGTGCGTTCATGGCAATGGCTGTTCGGGTGATGGTTGCCGCGCTGGTGGCCGTCTGCCTGACGGGGGCGGCCCGAGCGGAGAACACGGCAAGCCAAAAAGTGTGTATAGGCTTGCTCATTGACGCGGCGACTCGGAACAGCAGCCTGTTATCAAGCTTTTGGGACGATGGACCTGATCTTTGGGTGCATAAAATAGAAGACGACGGCTCAGTGCAATGCATGTTTCGGAACGATAAGAACAAGTATTTGTACTTGACACATCTGGCGGGTTTAGATGAAGCATTTGCCTTTCTGTTGGACATGGACTCGTATTTTGTGTTTCTCCCGGATCGTTGACGGATTGCATGGCGATCACTCTTTTCCTACATAATGCCCATAAGAAAAGGGGCGCCCCGAGGGGCGCCCCGATCTGTAGAGCCGTCGGTGACGGCGCGGATCAGAAGTCCATGCCGCCCATGTCGGGCATGCCGCCGCCGGGCGCGCCCATCGGCTGCTTCGGCTCCGGCTTCTCGGCGACCATGGCCTCGGTGGTGATGAGCAGGCCGGCGACCGAGGCCGCGTCCTGCAGCGCCGTGCGCACGACCTTGGTCGGGTCGATGATGCCGGCCTTCACCAGGTCCGTATATTCGCCGTTCTGCGCATCGAAACCCCAGTTGATATTGTCCGTGGTCTCGAGCAGCTTGCCGGCCACGACCGCGCCGTCCTCGCCGGCATTCTCGGCGATCTGGCGCACGGGCGACTGGAGCGCCTTGCGGACGATGTCCACGCCGACGCGCTGGTCGTCGTTTTCGCCCTTGAGGTCGTCGAGCGCGCTCGCGGCGTAGATCAGCGCCGAGCCGCCGCCGGCCACGATGCCTTCCTCGACCGCAGCCCGGGTGGAGTTGAGCGCGTCGTCCACGCGGTCCTTGCGCTCCTTCACCGCAACCTCGGTGGCGCCGCCGACGCGGATCACCGCGACGCCGCCGGCGAGCTTCGCCAGCCGCTCCTGCAGCTTCTCGCGGTCGTAGTCGGAGGTCGTCTCCTCGACCTGCTGGCGGATCTGGCCGCAACGCGCCTGGATGTCGTCCTTGCCGCCCGCGCCGTCGACGATCGTGGTCTCGTCCTTGGTGATCGAGACCTTCTTCGCCGAGCCGAGCATCTCGAGGTTGACGCTCTCCAGCTTGATGCCGAGGTCCTCGGAGATGACCTGGCCGCCGGTCAGGATGGCCATGTCCTCCAGCATCGCCTTGCGGCGGTCGCCGAAGCCCGGAGCCTTGACGGCGGAAACCTTGAGGCCGCCGCGCAGCTTGTTCACGACCAGGGTCGCCAGCGCCTCGCCCTCGATGTCCTCGGCGATGACCAGCAGCGGCTTGCCCGACTGAACCACCGCCTCGAGCACCGGCAGCATCGGCTGCAGCGATGTCAGCTTCTTCTCATGCAGCAGGATGTGCGGGCTCTCCAGCTCGCAATTCATCTTGTCGGCATTGGTGATGAAGTAGGGCGAGAGGTAGCCGCGGTCGAACTGCATGCCCTCGACCACGTCGAGCTCGGTGTCGAGGCTCTTGGCCTCCTCCACCGTGATGACGCCCTCATTGCCGACCTTCTGCATCGCCTCGGCGATCATATTGCCGATCTCGGCCTCGCCATTGGCGGAGATGGTGCCGACCTGGGCGACCTCCTCGGAGTCCTTGACCTTCTGGGAGCGCTCCTGGAGCTTCTCCACGACCTTCGCGACGGCGAGATCGACGCCGCGCTTCAGGTCCATCGGGTTCATGCCGGCCGCAACCGCCTTGGCGCCCTCGCGGACGATGGCGTGGGCAAGCACGGTGGCGGTGGTGGTGCCGTCGCCGGCCTCGTCATTGGTCTTCGACGCGACCTCGCGCACCATCTGCGCGCCCATGTTCTCGAACTTGTCGGAAAGCTCGATTTCCTTGGCGACGGTCACGCCGTCCTTGGTGATGCGCGGCGCGCCGAAGGCCTTGTCGAGAACGACATTGCGGCCCTTGGGACCGAGCGTGACCCTGACGGCATCCGCCAGCACGTTGACGCCGCGCATCATGCGGTCGCGGGCGTCGGTATTGAACTTGACGTCCTTGGCAGCCATGTTGGCTTCCCTCCTTGTCTGAATGCTTGTTCGGGGCGGCGGCGGCTCAGGCGGCGGCCTGCTCGATGACGCCCATGATGTCGGACTCCTTCATGATCAGCAGCTCCTCGCCGTCGATCTTGACCTCGGTGCCCGACCACTTGCCGAACAGCACCCTGTCGCCCGCCTTGACGTCGAGCGGCGCGAGCTCGCCCTTGTCGTTCTTGGCGCCGGGGCCGGCGGAGATGATCTCGCCTTCCATCGGCTTTTCCTGCGCGGTATCGGGAATGATGATGCCGCCGGCGGTCTTCTCTTCCTGATCGACACGCCGAACGAGCACACGGTCATGGAGCGGCCTGAATTGCATGCCTCGCCTCCTGCTGGACTCTCGAAAAACGACCCCGTTCAGGGGTTGCCGGGCAGTTAAGGTCTGCGCCCGGAAAGTTCAAGCAGAATTTGGCACTCGCAAGTATTGAGTGCTAGCAATTTCGGCGGGCGGTTTGCCCTGAATAGCCTCAAACGCCGATTATTCCCAATAACGGCAAGCTCTTACACAGATTTCGATCGGCGCAGCGGCGCGGTTGCGGGACGGGTTGTCGCAGAGGGCGGCCCGGCCCCGCTCAGGCGTCCAACGGCTTCCCGTTGCATGTCCCCCAACCGCCTGCCCCCGAGCGTGGAAGAATTCGCAGTGGATATCTGTCGTATTGAAACGGGACGAAGACGGACAAACGCCGTCACCCCGGACTTGTTCCGGGGTCCATCCCTGACCGTCCGTGCCCGCCGCAGCCGTTCGAAACGAAGATCGGACCGCCTGCGTCCGCCGAGAGAGCCGGAGCTGGACCCCGGATCAAGTCCGGGGTGACGGTTTGCGGCAGGCTGCGCCGCAATCGGCGCTTCCTTGCGGACGGGATGTCGCAACGTTGGGCCGGTTCCGGCTCAGTCCGCGAGGCAATGGGCGATCCAGGCTGCGGTGAGCTTCTCCTGCACGCCGTTCTGCGAGAGCCGCCCGCGCAGGGTCGGGAAATCGACGAGATCGAGCGGCTGGTCCTGGTTGAAGCAGGAATAGACCACCCGCTCCTCGCCGGTTTCCCGGTCGCGGTGGAGCTGGAGGCACTGCGCGCAGATCTCCTTCATCATGCACTGCATCGGCGAGTTGATCGATCCGAGCGCCCTGTGCCCCGGTTTCAGCAGGTGCCGCAGCACGCCGCGCCGCGCCCCATCGACCGCCGCCATCATGCCGTCCGAGCCGATGGCGAGAATGCGGTCCACCTCGCCGAGCGGGATCGGCGCCTCGCCCATCCGCCCCTCGCCATAAGCCGCCATCGCCTCCACGATGTTGCCGGTATGGGCGACATCCTGCGGGCGGCCCGGCCGGAAACCCGGCGCCTCGTCGCAGCACCAGACCACGACATCGGCCGCCGCCTCGATCTCGGCGGTCTTGTAGCGGTCTCCCACTTCCTTGTAGCCCGCGAAGTAGAGCACGCGGCCGCCGGCCTCGCGAAACGCGCGCCCGATGGAGAACAGCACCGCATTGCCGAGCCCGCCGCCGGCGAGCAGCACCGTCTCGCCTTCCGGGATCTCGGTCGGCGAGCCGGTCGGCCCCATCAGCACCACCGGCTCGCCTTCCCGGAGCGAGGCCGCGAGGTCGGACGAGCCGCCCATTTCCAGGATGATCGTCGAGAGCAGGCCGCGCTCCCGGTCCACCCAGGCCCCGGTCATCGCCAGGCCCTCCATGGCCAGCACCGTCCCGTTGCGCCGCAGCGCACGGCTCTCGAAATTCTGGAGCCGGTAGAACTGGCCCGGACGGAAGGCCCGCGCCGCAGCGGGCGCCTCGACGACGACCTCGACGATTTTGGGCGTGAGCCCCACCACCTCGTGGACGCGCGCGCGAAGCTCGCGGTTGGCGCAGAGGGCGAGGTCGGCGTCGGTCGCCGGCGGCCGCTCCGCCAGCAGCCGGCTCACCAGCGGATAGGCCTGCTTCACGCCGCCCATCGCCTTCACGACATTGCCGGCGAAGGAGGGGTGCAGGTCGCCGAAGAAGCTGACCGCGCGCCCGTCTTCCCGCCGCTGCATCAGCACTTCGGGCCGGGCCGGCTTCGCCGTCGGTTCCGGGGCGACCGCGCGCCCCTTCCGGTCCACGGCCTTGAAATATTTGCCGTCGAGCGAGATGCCGGCGCTCTCGCGCGCGAGCACCGTGTTGGGCTGGGTGCCGGCGGCAACCAGTACGGAGCGGGCCGGCAGCGAGACCGTCTCGCCGTCGCCGAGCGCACGGCGCCGGCCGCGCTCGTCGATTTCCACCCGTTCGAGGCGGAGCGCCGCCGCCCGGCCCCGCTCGTCCACTTCCACGGCGAGCGGCGACAGGCACTCGGCGAAGCGGATGCCCTCCTCCAGCGCCTTCGCCACCTCCTCATGGTTCAGCGTGTAGCTCGGCGCGTCGATCAGCCGGCGCCGGTAGGCAATGGTGACGCCGCCCCAGGAGCGCAGCATTTCGCGGATGCGCGGCGTCTCGCCGGCCGCTTCCGCGCGCGCCCGCTCCGCCCGGATCGCCCGGGCATGGGCGAGGAACTCCTCTGCAATCTCCGCTTCCTCACCGGTCCAGGCCACCCGGCCGCCCAGCGCCTCGTAGCGGGCGAGGAACTTCTCGACCTGCACCGGGTAATAGGCGAGCGACTCGGTGGCCGTGTCGATGGCGGTGAGTCCCCCGCCTACCACGACCGCCGGCAGGCGTATCTGGAGGTTGGCGATGCTGTCGGTTCTGGCGGCACCGGTGAGCTGCAGGGCCATCAGGAAATCGGAGGCCATGCGCACGCCGGGCGCGAGCGCATTCGGCATCGGCACATGCGTCGGCCGACCGGCGCCGGCCGCCATCGCCACATGGTCGAAGCCCCATGCAAACGCCTCGTCGAGCCCGAGCGTGCCGCCGAAGCGCACGCCGCCGACCATGGTGAAGGCCGCGCGCCGCTCCAGCAGCAGGCGCACGATCTTGAGGAAGTTCTTGTCCCAGCGCACGGTGATGCCGTATTCGGCGACGCCGCCGAAGCCGGCCATGACCCGCTCCGACAGGTCCTCGCGGATTTCGGCCATGTCGCGCACGGGCCGGAAGGGATGCCGCGCGCCCCGCTCGTCCACGCCGGAGATTTCCGCCGGCAACGGCTCGATCTTCAGCCCGTCCACCGCTACCACCCGATGCCCGTCGTTCATCAGGTGGTGGGCGAGGCTGAAGCCGGCCGGGCCGAGGCCCACGACGAGCACCTGCCGGCCGGTCTCCGGCAGCGGCAGCGGGCGGGCGAAGTTCAGCGGATTCCAGCGCGTCATCAGGCCGTAGATCTCGAAGCCCCACGGCAGGTCCAGCACGTCCTTCAGTGCCCGCGTCTCCACCTGGGGAATATCGACGGGGTCCTGCTTCTGGTAGATGCAGGACTTCATGCAATCGTTGCAGATGCGGTGGCCGGTGGCCGCGCAGAGCGGGTTGTCGATGCACACGGTCGCGAGCGCGCCGAGTGCAAAGCCCTCGGCCTTGAGGAGCTGCATCTCGGAGATCTTCTCTTCCAGCGGGCAGCCGGCGAGCTCCACGCCGAACACCGTGCTTGCGAAGTCGCCCGTCTTGCGGTCGCGCAGCCCGCGCGCGCAGCTGTCCTTGCCCTGGTTGTGGCAGAAGATGCAGTAATGCGCCTGGTCGAGCGCTGCCTTGAGGTCCATGCCGTTGTCGGTGAGCGCAAAGCCTTCGCGCCGGCGCAGCCGCGCTTCCGGGAGTTCGAGAGCAGCCGTGCCGTGTTCCGTACGGACCTCCGTATCGATCAGCCGGAAGGGGTCGATGCGCCCCGGCTGCCTGAACAGCACGCCCTGGCCGTGGCGCGCGCGTCCCTCCGGGTGGTGGAGCGCCCAGGCCGCATAGCGCGCCGCCGCCTCCAGCGCCTCGCCCGCATTCGCCTCGTCGCCGAGCCAGCCCAGCACCGCCTCGGAGAAAGCCTCCTCCTCGACCGGCACGGCCATGTGCGCCCCGAGCGCCGCCTCGACCGCCGCGCCGTCCAGTTCCGCCGCCTCCGCCGGCTTCACGGCCCGCGCGGCGCGGCGCTGCACGAACAGCCGCTTGCAGCGATAGACGGGCGCCAGCGCGGTGTGCCGTCCGGAGAGCGCCGCCGCTTCCGCCTCGATGCCGAACAGCCGGGCGAGGAAGCCTTCCAGCTTCGGCGCCAGCGCCAGCACCAGCGCCGACTCCGCCTTCGGGTCCAGCGTCTCCGGCGCCATGCGGGCGGCTTCGAGGTCCGCGCGCTGCTCCGCATCGAGACCCTCCAGGAACAGCGCGTCCAGCCGCGAAAGGCCGTCGCGGCTGTACAGGTCCTCGAAGAGGAAACCGTCGGCTAGGGCGAGCTCGGTCATGGGTTGAAGGATCACCTGGCGCGGCGGGGCCGCCCGGTATTGCCGGGCGCGGCGAGGCTCTCTAACTAGGCGCTCCATGTGCGAGCGGCAAGCGACCCCGTGCCGCGCCGTGACCGTCTGGCTCGTCTTCATGGCGTGCGCCGTGGCCGCGATGGTCTCGATCGGCGGCATCACGCGGCTCACCGAGTCGGGCCTGTCGATGGTGGAATGGCGCCCGCTGATCGGCTGGCTGCCGCCGCTCTCCGAGGCCGAGTGGCAGCGCGTGTTCGCCCTCTACCGGGAGACGCCCGAGTTCCGGCAGGTCAATTTCTCCATCGGTCTGGACGGCTTCCGCGCCATCTTCTGGTGGGAGTATGTCCACCGCCTCTGGGGACGGCTGCTGGGCGTGTTCTTTGCGGTTCCGCTCGCCTGGTTCTGGCTGAAGGGCCGGATCGACCGGCCGCTCCGCCCGCGCCTGCTGCTGTTGCTGGCGCTCGGCGCTCTCCAGGGGCTGATCGGCTGGTGGATGGTGAAGAGCGGGCTCGCGGACCGGCCGGATGTGAGCGCGGCCAGGCTGGCCGTGCATCTCGGCATGGCGCTGGTCATCTTCGCCCTGCTTGTCTGGACGGTGCTCGACCGTATCCGCCCGCGCGCAGGCCCGCGCCCGCCTTCGGCCTGGATGCTGCTCGGCCTGGTCGCCCTTGCCATCGTCAGCGGCGCGCTGGTCGCCGGCAACAATGGCGGCCTCATCTACAACACCTTCCCGCTGATGGGCGGCGAATGGGTGCCGGCAGACTATCGCAGCGAACCCGGCTGGTTCGCCGACGCGCTGGAAAACCCGGTTGCAGCGCAATTCCACCATCGCCTGCTGGCGGTCGCCGCCCTGCTGGCCGTGGCCGCGGCATGGCTGCGGGCCGGCGCCTTTCGTGCGCCGACAGGCGAACAACTGCTTCTCGCGGCGGTACTGCTCCAGGCGGGCCTCGGCCTCGCGACCCTGCTCGCCGTCACACCGCTCGGCCTCGCCGTGCTGCACCAGTTCGGAGCCGTGCTGCTCCTTGCCGCAGCACTGCTCCGTACTCACGGCGCCATTGTCCCGCGAAGTATAGAGAAAGAATAAACCTGCAAATCTTCGGTAATACAGTAAAAGAAGGTATGCCCAAGCAAACAGACGGTAAATCGTTCAATATCCTCCAAGTTATCCCTGTCATTGAAAATTCATCGCCCCCATGCAAGCGTATTCCCGCTTAACAATTAGCTGGATTTGAGGAGTTCTTTGCGATGACGGAACGATTGGTCGAAACGGCTGAGGATGTATCGCGACTGGCATTCGGTTTCATGGCTTCCAAGGCGCTGTTTGCGGCGCTGCATGTCGATGTCTTCAGCCAGCTTGCGGACGGCCCGAAAACGGCGAGCGTGCTCGCGGCGAAGACAAGCGTGCCGGTCAACCGGATCACGACCTTGATGACTGCGCTGACGGCCATCGGCCTCGTGGACCGGGAGGAGGAGAGTTACTTCAACGCGCCCGCTGCCTCGTCCTTCCTGGTGCGCGGCGCGCGTCACGATTTCGGCGACTATCTGCGCTACCAGATCGATCGGCAGATGTATCCGTTCCTGACCCAGCTGAACGAGGTGATGGACGGCTCGCTCGATCCGGAGGCCGTGGACAGTTACCAGCACTGGATGTCGGACCCGGAGCAGGCCGTGCTTTACAGCGAGGCGCAGCACGCCGGCTCGCTCGGGCCCGGCCGCACGCTCGCGCGGCTGGTCGATCTTTCCGGCTGCCACAACCTGCTGGATGTCGGCGGCGGCACGGGCGCCATGACCATCCGGCTGCTGGAGACCTTCCCCGATCTCGTCTCGACGATCATCGACTTCCCCAATGTCGCCGAGATCGGCTGGCGCTTCATCACCGATGCCGGAATGGTGGACCGGGTGCGTTACATCCCCGCCGACGCGCTTGCGACCGAATGGCCGACCGAACAGGACGCGATCCTGATGTCCTACCTGTTCAGCGGCGTTCCCGGCACGGAGCTGCCGCGGCTGGTGCAGCAGGCCTATGACTGCCTGTCGCCCGGCGGCCATTTCATCGTCCACGATTTCATGGTGGAGGACGACCGCACCGGCCCGCCGATGGCGGCGCTCTGGCAGTTGCAGCACATGGCCTTCACTCCGGATGCGCGCTCGGTCACGCCCGGCTGGCTCAAGAGCCGGATGCTGGAAGTCGGCTTCGCCGTGCCCCGCGACGAGGAGATGGTGCCCGGCATGACACGGTTGATCCACGCCCGCCGGCTGGACTGACGCCGGCGCCTGCCCGGCACGTCGCCGGGCCGGAGCTGCCGCCATTGCCTTGACAAGGCGGGAAGGCCACGGCTAACCGGGTGGATAAAGCGTAACCGGGCTTTGCTCTCACGAGCGCCGGGCAAGCTGGAGCGGCAGTCGCCATGCCGACCTCGACCGGTTCCGACCCGCAGATTGCGGCGCGGCAACGATGGATGGGCGTTCTCGCCAGGGCGGAAGACGGCGCTCTGGAGAGCGCCTGGGCCGATCTGGCCGAGAAGCCGAGTTACCGCTTGCTGCGGCCGCCGGAGACGGGTCTCGTCATGGTTCGGGGCCGCGCCGGCGGAACCGGCAGCGCCTTCAATATGGGCGAGATGAGCGCGACGCGCTGCGCCGTGCAATTGGAAGGCGGCCCGGTCGGTATCGCCTACGTGGCGGGGCGCAGCGCGCGCCATGCCGAGCTGGCGGCGGCATTCGACGCCCTGCTCCAGCAGCCGGAGCTTCGCGACGCGCTGGAGGAAGCTGTGGTTGCGCCGCTGGAAGCCTCCCAGCAGGCGAAGCGCGAGGAGGACCGCGCGAATGCCGCCAGCTCGCGCGTCGAGTTCTTCACCATGGCCCGGGAGCGGGACTGAGCGCCGTGGCTGAAACGCTCGCCGCATCGGCGCTTCGGCCGGGCTTCGGCGCACCGGTCCCGGACAGCCAGCATGTGTTCCGCCGCGTGCTCGCGGCGATGTCGGAGCCCGGCTCCGTGCATGACGTCGCGGTCGAGATGACGCCGCCGCCCCCGCTCGACCCGGCGACCGCGGCAGTCTGCCTGACACTGCTCGACTTCGAGACGCCCGCCTGGCTGGACGCTGCGGCCGGCGGCGACGGGACGCGGGCCTGGCTCCGATTCCACTGCGGCTGCCCGCTGGCCGCAGATGCGGGCGCCGCACGTTTCGCCATCCTCGCCGCGCCGGCGGCGATGCCGCCGCTCGCCGATTTCCCTCTCGGTTCGGACGCCTTTCCCGACGAGAGCGCGACGCTCATCCTCCAGGTCGCCTCCTTCATGTCGGGCGAGACGATCGCACTCGGCGGTCCCGGCGTCGAGGACCGCCGCGAGTTCCGCGCGGCCGGCATCCCGGAAGACTTCTGGAAGCAGCGGCGGGAACTGGAGCGCCTGTTTCCCCTGGGGGTGGACCTTGTTTTCGCGTCCGGGTCCAGCCTGGCGGCCGTGCCGCGTTCCACGCAAGTGAGGTTCTGACATGTATGTCGCGGTCAAGGGCGGCGAGAAGGCCATCGAAGCGTCGCACCGGTTGCTGGACACGGCTCGCCGGGGCGATCCGACGGTGCCCGAAGTCTCGACGCGCCAGATTTCGGAGCAACTCGGGCTTGCCGTGGACCGGGCCATGGCTGAGGGGTCGCTCTACGACCGGGAGCTTGCAGCGCTCGCGATCAAGCAGGCGCAGGGAGACCTGATCGAGGCCGTCTTCCTGCTGCGCGCCTATCGCACCACCCTGCCGCGCCTCGGCAACAGCGAACCCGTCGATACCGCCCGCATGGCGATCCGCCGTCGCATCTCCGCGACCTTCAAGGATATTCCGGGCGGCCAGATTCTCGGGCCCACCTACGACTATACCCACCGCCTGCTGGATTTCCGCCTCGCCGGCGAGGGCGGAGACGGCGGCGACGGCTTCGCCCCGGGAGAGCAGGCGGACCCGCCCGCAGAGGAACCGGTCCCCCGCGTCGTGGACCTGCTGGGACGCGAAGGCCTGATGGAGGAAGACGACTGCCCGGCAGCAGGAGAAGAGCCGCCGACGGACATCACGAGGGAGCCGCTCCGCTTCCCGGCGGGCCGCGACGCCCGGCTCCAGGCGCTCGCGCGCGGCGACGAAGGGTTCCTGCTGGCGCTCGGTTATTCGACCCAGCGCGGCTTCTCGAACAACCACCCCTTCGCCGGCGAAATCCGCTACGGCTCGGTCGCGGTCGAAATCGTGCCGGAAGAGCTCGGTTTCGCCATCGAGATCGGCGAGATCGAGGTGACCGAAGTGGAGATGGTCAACCAGTTCAAGGGCAGCGCCAAGGCGCCGCCCCAATTCACGCGCGGATACGGGCTCGTCTTCGGCCACCAGGAGCGCAAGGCCATGTCGATGGCGCTGGTGGACCGCGCGCTCAGATGCGCCGAGCTCGACGAGGCGGCGGTCTCTCCCGCGCAGGACGAGGAGTTCGTCCTCTACCACAGCGACAATGTCGAGGCGTCTGGCTTCGTGCAGCATCTGAAGCTGCCGCACTATGTGGACTTCCAGTCGGAGCTCGAACTGCTGCGGAAGCTGAGGGCGGAATTCGAAGACGCGCCCGCCGAGGCGGCGGAATAGGCGCCGTGGCAGAAGAGGGCTACAACTTCGCCTATCTGGACGAGCAGACCAAGCGGATGATCCGCCGGGCGATCCTGAAGGCCGTCGCCATCCCGGGATACCAGGTGCCGTTCGGCAGCCGGGAGATGCCGCTTCCCTTCGGCTGGGGCACCGGGGGCATCCAGGTCACGGCCAGCATTATCGGCCGCGACGACACGCTGAAGGTGATCGACCAGGGCGCGGACGATACGGTGAACGCGGTCAGCATCCGCAAGTTCTTCGCACGGACGGCCGGTGTGGAGACGACGGAGCGTACCGAAGACGCCACCGTCCTCCAGACCCGGCACCGGATACCCGAGACGCGGCTCGGGGCCGGCCAGATCCTCGTTTACCAGGTGCCGATCCCTGAGCCGCTCCGCTGGCTGGAGCCGAGGGAGGCGGAGACGCGCAAGATGCACGCGCTGGAGGAATACGGCGTCATGCATGTCCGCCTCTACGAGGACATCGCGCGCTTCGGCCATATCGCCACCTCCTACGACTATCCCGTGCGCGTGAACGGGCGCTACCTGATGCGGCCCTCGCCCATTCCGAAGTTCGACAACCCGAAAATGGACCGCTCGCCGGCGCTGCAATTGTTCGGCGCGGGCCGGGAGAAGCGCATCTACGCCATCCCCCCGCACACGGAGGTGCGGAGCCTCGACTTCGACGACCACCCGTTCGAGGTCCAGAAATGGGAGGATGTGTGCGCGCTCTGCGGTGCGGCCGACAGCTTCCTCGACGAGATCGTCACCGACGACCGGGGCGGGCGCATGTTCGTCTGCTCGGATACGGACTATTGCGCCAGGCGCCGCGAAGCCGGGCACACCGGCCCCGCAGTCCGGGACGACCCGGAAGGGAGCAGGGCGTAGTGTCGTGTCTGCGTGCGCCCTCCGCCATGTCCTCTTCCCGTCATACCCGGACTTGTTCCGGGTATCTCCCGCCACCGTTTCCGTCGGGCGGCCGCATGGATACCCGGAACAAGTCCGGGTATGACGAAGGGGGCGTCCAGGCATGACGGAGAGGGGCATCCGGGCATGACGAGGGGAGGGCAGGACGGAACGGATATGCCGCCGCTCCTCTCCGCACGGGGCGTGACGAAATTCTACGACGCCATTCCCGGCTGCCTCGACGTGTCGTTCGACATCTGGCCGGGCGAGGTGCTGGGCATTGTCGGCGAATCCGGCTCCGGGAAGACGACGGTGCTGAATTGCATTTCCGCCCGTCTCGAACCCACTTCGGGAACGGTCGAATACGCCACGCGCCATGACGGCCCGGCGGACATCTACCGCATGAGCGAGCCGGCCCGCCGCCTCCTGATGCGCACCGACTGGGGCTTCGTCCACCAGAACCCGCGCGAGGGGCTCCGCATGGGGGTGAGCGCCGGCGCCAATATCGGCGAACGCCTCATGGCGGTGGGCGCGCGCCATTACGGCAATATCCGGCAGGCCGCCACCGACTGGCTCGACAAGGTCGAGATGGATACGGGCCGCATGGACGACCTGCCCTTCACCTTCTCGGGCGGCATGCAGCAGCGCCTTCAGATCGCGCGCAACCTGGTGACGGCGCCGCGCATCGTGTTCATGGACGAGCCTACGGGAAACCTCGATGTATCCGTCCAGGCGCGGCTGCTCGATCTGTTGCGCGGCCTGGTCTCGGACCTCGGGCTGGCGGCCGTCATCGTCACGCACGACCTGGCCGTTGCACGCCTCTTGTCGCACCGCCTGCTCGTCATGCGCTGGGGCAGGGTTGTGGAATCGGGGCTGACCGACCAGGTGCTCGACGATCCGCAGCATCCCTACTCGCAGCTTCTCGTATCTTCGGTGCTGCACCCGTGAAGGCGAAAGGCGACGCGCATTGACCGCCGCAATCGAAATCGAGGGCCTGGCGAAATCCTTCACCCTGCACAATCAGGGCGGCGTGCGCCTATCCGTGCTGGCGGGCTTCGACCTTTCCGTCCCGGCAGGCGAGTGCGTCGCGCTGCAGGGTCCCTCCGGCATCGGCAAGAGCACCGTGCTCCGTTGCATCTACGGCAACTACCGGACCGACGGGGGGCGCATCCTCGTCCGGTACCGGGGCGGGACCGTGGACATGGCCGCAGCGCATCCCCGCGAGATTCTCGCCGTCCGCAAGGAGACCCTCGGCTATGTCAGCCAGTTCCTGCGCGTGATCCCGCGAGTCGCCGCGGAGGACGTGGTCGCCGAGCCGCTTCGCAACCGCGGCGCAGACCCGCAGGAGGCGAAGCGAGCGGCGCGCGCAATGCTCCGGCGCCTCAACATTCCGGCCGAACTGCACCGGCTGGCGCCGGCGACCTTCTCCGGAGGGGAACAGCAGCGGGTCAACCTCGCGCGCGTCTTCGTTGCCGATTATCCCGTGCTGCTGCTGGACGAACCGACCGCATCGCTGGACAGGGAAAACCGGGATGCCGCGATCGAACTTGTCCGGGAGGCCGTGCGGCGCGGCGCTGCGATTGTCGGTATTTTCCACGATTCGGAAGTGCGCGACGCCGTGGCCACGCGTACCGTGCCCCTCTCCGCCGCAAGGGAGGCGGCTTGATGGCAGCCCTGACCGTTACCAACGCCCGGATCGTGAGGCGGGTGGATGTCGTGTCCGGCACCGTCGAGGTGGCTGACGGCCGGTTCTCGGCGGTCGGCGAAGGGTCCGTTGGCTCCCGCGCCGCGCTCGACTTCGAAGGCGACTACCTGCTGCCCGGACTCGTCGAGCTCCACACGGATAATCTCGAACGCCAGTTCACGCCGCGCCCCGGCGTCGAGTGGCCGGCGGAAGCTGCAGTGCTGGCGCATGACAGCCAGCTCGCCGCCGCCGGAATCACGACGGCGCTCGACACCGTGCGGATCGGCGGCGGCGACAAGGCCCGCCCGGACCATCTCTCGGGCATGGCGGACGCCGTGAAGGCGGCGATGCGATGGGGCGTGCTGCGTGCCGAGCATTTCCTGCACCTGCGCTGCGAGGTCTCCAGTCCGGGCATGATGGAGCGCTTCCGGCGCTTCATGGACGATCCTCTGGTCCGGCTGGTTTCCCTGATGGACCACACACCCGGACAAAGGCAGTTCGTCGATCTGGACAAGCATCGCGAGTACTACCAGGGCCGCTACGGTCTCAACGACGATGAGATGGACGACTATGTGAAGGACAAGCAGCAGGCGCAGCAGCAGTTCAGCGCCCGCCACCGGTCGATGGTCGTCAAGGCGCTGGAGGGCCGGAATATCGCCCTGGCAAGCCATGACGACGCAACGGTCGAGCATATCGAGGAGTCGGTGCGCGACGGCGTCGCCATCGCCGAATTCCCGACCAGGCTCGAAGCCGCCGAAGCGGCGCGGCGGAACGGTCTCGCCGTCCTGATGGGTGCCCCCAACCTGGTGCTCGGCGGCTCGCACTCGGGCAACGCCTCCGCTCTCGACCTGGCCGTTTCGGGCCTGCTGGACATGCTGTCGTCCGACTATGTGCCGTCCAGCACGCTCCAGGGCGTGTTCCTGCTGCGCGACGGCATCCCGGACATGACGCTTCCCCGTGCGGCCAGGGTGGCGACGGTCAATCCCGCGCATGCGATCGGGCTGGAGGACCGGGGCGAGATCGCGGAAGGCAAGCGGGCGGACTTCATCCGGGTCAGGGAAATCGAGGGCATCGCGGTCGTGCGCGCCACATGGCGCGAAGGAAACAGGGTCGTTTAGGCGGGAGCGAGGGAAACATGTCGGCAGCGGACAGGATTCTGGAAGTCCTGGAGACGAGCGGCGCGGAGCAATATGGAGACGAGGCGGTCAGCCAGCTTCAGCACGCCCTGCAATGCGCGCATCTTGCGGAATGCTCGGGCGCGCCCGACTCGCTCGCGGTCGCGGCGCTGCTGCACGATTTCGGGCACCTGATCCACAAGTTCGGCGAGGATGCCGCCATGAGGGGCATCGACGACCGCCACGAAACGCTGGGGCGCAAATATCTGGCCCGCTGGTTCGACGAGGACGTAACCGCGCCCATCGGGCTGCATGTCGATGCCAAGCGCTATCTGTGCGCAACGGAACCGGCCTATTTCGACACGCTGTCGCCCGCATCGGTGCGAAGCCTGGAACTGCAGGGCGGCCCCTTCAGCGAGGCCGAGGCGGCAGCCTTCATCGCGCGGCCTCATGCGCAAGATGCCCTTGCCGTCAGGCGCTGGGACGAGCAGGCCAAGGACCCCGGGGCCGTAACTCCGGGCCTTGAGCGCTATCGCTCCCATATCGAAGCCGCGATCCGGCATTGACCGCCGGCCGCCTCGTTCTGGTCGTGGGCCCGAGCGGCGTCGGGAAGGACACGCTGATCCGGCGGGCCGAAGCCGAACTGGGCTCGGAGGCCCGCTATCGCTTTCCCCGGCGCTATGTCACGCGGCCCGCCGGGGACCCGCATGAGAACCATGTCGCGCTGACGGAAGCGGAATTCCGCGCACACGAACGGGCCGGCGCATTCAGCCTGGCCTGGCGCGCGCACGGCCTCGGTTACGCGCTGCCCCGAACGGTGGACGGCCTTGTCGCGGGCGGGCGCATCGTCGTGGCCAATGTGTCGCGAACCGTCGTCGCGGAGGCCCGAAACCGGTTCGCCCGCATCGGCGTCATTCAGGTGACGGCAAGCAGGGAGACGCTCGCGCTCCGCCTCGGCGGGAGGGGCCGCGAATCCCCGGAGGACCGCGCACGCCGTCTTGCCCGGCCCGCGCCGGCTCTTCCGGACGGCCCCGATGTCCGCACGCTCGTCAATGACGGGCCGCTGGAAGGAGCGGCCGCGGCGTTCGTCGGCCTGCTCCGCTCCTTTGCGGCCTGAAGCCGTCTCCTACTCGGCCGCTTCGGCCGAAACCGGCGCTTCCACGATCCGGGTCTCGAAATTCGCCGGCGCGACGATTTCCAAGACCTCGAAGTCCTTGGAGCAGGCGATTTCGCGATGCGGGATGCCGGGGCGCTGGTTGATGCAGTCGCCCTTCTCGATGCGCCGCACACCCTGGCCCGCATATTCGAACTCGGCCCAGCCGTTCAGCACCATGACGAACTGGAAGGTGCAGTCATGGACGTGCCAGTGCTGCACATCGTCTTTCATTTCCTTACCGTTCGCCTTGACGATATGGGCGATATAGTCGCCCTTGGTCGCCGCCTGGATGCCGAGGTCGCGGTATTCGAAGATCTCGCGCAGACCTTCCGTCCAGACAGCCTCCGAGGCCCTGTTGTGGGCAAAGTCCCAATTGTCGGTCATGCCGTCCTCCCTTGCTTGCCGCCGGCAATCCTACAGGCGGCCCTGCGGACCGTAAATCCGGTCCGGAGCGACTGCTTCCGGACCGTCGTCAGGTTCGGGGGCGCCCCTGTCCGACTCTCCCTCTCTCCGGATGCCGATGAGCATGTAGCGTTTCCGGCGTGAGAATTCGACGGGGTCCAGTATCTCGAGGGAGCGCTCGACGGAACGGCGCGCGCCCTCGAGTATGTTCTCCAGAACGTAGTACACGCCGGGAGATTTCGATTGCATCTTGGCCTGCGTGTAATCGAATAACGGGAGACCGAGTCGGGTTGCGAGCAACTGGGCGAAACCGAGCGTGGGCAGCACATGCTCGGTAATGTCGCGGCTGCGGACGATTCGAAATCCTTCGGAGTCGAGCCGTTTCCGAAAATCCTCCCATTGCCATCCGGAACGCTCGCCTCCGGGCTGCGTGCGAAAATAGTCGGCGACGATCCAGGCGCCTCCGGGCGCCAGGATCCGCCGGACGACAGGGAGCACCCGAGCGGGATTCATATACTGGATCGATTCGGCGTGGATGACGGTCCCGAAGGCCCCTTCGTAGTCATCCGAGGGAAAATCCTCGAACCGGCAGTGAAGGACCGGGACTCCCGGACGGGCGCGGTGGATGTACTCGATATCGAGAAGGTCGGGCGTCAAGCCGGTCGCGTCGAATCCGGCTTCCTCCAGAAGGCTCAGCATTCCGCCCCTGCCGCAGCCGACATCGAGAACGGGCGCGCCGGGAACGTCGATCAGCTTCAGGACTTCCTGAGCATATCTCAACTGCGCGTGCTGCATATCGTGGAAGCTGATTCGTTCCGGCGGCACGCTCGCGTCGTCGAAATAACCGTAGTGGAGAAAGTCGCCCTGGAGCATTCGGCTGTACAGGTCGAGCTGCGTGTTTTTCAGTCCGGTAGGGAACCGACGGTGCAGGCGCCGGCGTGCGATCCGCCGCACCATATGATGAGGCAGGAATGTCCGGATCAGGATCTCACGAATGACGCGGGCGCTCGTAAGGCGAAGATCTGCCTGGGATTCCGCCATATCGGTCTTCGCCACTTCCAGTCCTCCGCTTGCCGTTCCAGCGGGAAACGCTCGAGCAGCGCGAGGACGGCAACCGATATGTCCACTCGGGTGCGCTCCCCACCGGCCCGGCCCCAAACGCTAACCCGGTTGCATGCTCCTGCGCATCCTCGAAATTCGGGAAGTTCCGACTTTTCACCCGGTCGCGCAGATGGCCGGAAGACCGGGGACGTTAGCGCTGGAACCCTCGGCTCCGGGTTTCGAGGCGCTGGCATTCGACTGCGCCAGCCGCAACGGATCGGCCTGGCGCATCGGATGAACGCCAACGCTGGATGTGTGCATGCGGCAGGCCCTGCGGGGGCGGTTCGTGCTATGGACTCTCCTCGGGCAGCCGCGCCTGCCGCAAACCGACAAAACTCGCGGGGAGACTGCCGATGACCGAAGCCCGGACCGACCTCTCGCAGTGGCGCGAGCCCGGAGCGCTGATCGAGACCGGCGAGCTTGAGAAGAGCTTGGGCGCGCCGGCGCTCCGCATCGTGGACTGCACCACCTGGCTCAGGCCCGCGGAGCCCGGCGACAACGCCCCCTACCGCGTGGTGCCGGGCCGGGCCGAATACGATGAGGCGCATATTCCGGGCGCCGTCTTCCTGGACCTTCAGGGAGCGGCTTCGGATCCCGGCACGCGCCTCAAATTCATGGCGCCGTCGGCCGAACGGTTCGCGGACGCGATGGGCGGGCTCGGCATCGGCGACGATTCCCGCATCGTGCTCTACTCGGCCGGCAGCGTCATGTGGGCGACCCGCGTCTGGTGGATGCTGCGCGCCTTCGGATTCGAAGGTGCGGCCGTGCTCGACGGCGGCTGGGAGAAGTGGAAGGCGGAGGGCCGCCCGGTATCCGCCGAGCCCGCGCAATACCCGCCGGCGCGCTTCACCGCCGCGCTCGCGCCCGGCCGGTTCGTGGACAGGGATCATGTGCTGTCCCGGCTCGAAGACGAGGCCACCGTCATGGTGAATGCGCTCGCGCCCGCCTTCCATCTGGGCGAGGGGCCGAGCCGCTACGGCAGGCCCGGACGTATCCCCGGCAGCGTCAATATGCCGGCGTCCGGCCTGCTCGACCCGTCCAACGGGGCCTTCGTCGCGCTGGACGAGGCGCGGCGGCTGCATGAGGAGGCCGGCATCGGCCGGGACCGCCATGTCGTCGCCTATTGCGGCGGCGGCATCTCGGCCACCGTCGGCCTGTTCCTTCTGCACCAGCTCGGCTATGACGACCTCACCCTCTATGACGGCTCGATGGGAGACTGGGCCCCGGACCCCGGCCTGCCCATAGAAACGGGCCCGCAACCGCCCTCGCGCCGTGGGAGCCAGCCATGACACTCCGGTTCCGCAAGCTTCATCCGCATTTCGCCGCCGAGGCGAGCCCGGTCGATCTCCGCCGCGCGCATGACGAGGAAACCCTCGAGGAAATCCGCGCCGCCATGGACGAACATGCCGTGCTCGTCTTCCGCGACCAGGCATTCTCGGGCGGGGAGCAGCTCGATTTCGCCGCCCGGCTCGACGGCGAGTTGCACCGCAAGACCGGCATCAGCGTCCTGCAGAAGAACCGCTTCGGCGATGCTGCGCTCTCCGATGTCTCGAATGTCGAAGCCGACGGGCAGGTCGTGGAAGCGAACAGCCGGAAGCGTCTCTACTCCCTCGGCAACCGCCTCTGGCACACCGACGCCTCGTTCCAGGACCCGCGCGGCCGCTACTCCATGCTCGCCGCCCTCGTGGTGCCGCCGGTGCCGGCCGACACCGAGTTCGCGGACATGCGCACCGCATACGACACGCTGCCCGACGAGACGAAGGCGGGGCTGGAAGGCCTCCGCGTGCATCATTCCATCGCGCATTCGCGCATGACGCTCGGCTTCGAGTTCTCCGAGGAGGAGCGCGACCGGCTCAAGGGCGCGACCCATCCGCTCGTGCTGACCAACCCGAGAACCGGGCGGCGCGCGCTCTATCTCGCCTCGCACGCCTCCCGGATACTCGACCGGCCGGTGCCTGAAGGCCGGCTTGTCCTGCGCGAGCTCTCTGAGCACGCGACCCGCCCCGAGCTTGTGTACCGGCATTCCTGGCGGGACGGCGATTTCGTCGTCTGGGACAACCGCGCCACCATGCACCGCGCCTGCCCGTTCGACGACACGGTCTATCGCCGGGAGATGCGCCGCGTCACGACGCTCGACACGGGCGATCCGGCCCGGGTTGCACAGCCGGCATAGAGCGGCATCCATTCGAGTTGGACCGCGTTTTGGGGCCAAGTCCAAAATCGTCACCCCGGCTCGGGTCCCTACCGCATGCACACATCTCGTGCCGGCTTGTCTGCGGTGCGCCCGCTGGCTCGGACACGCCGCGCCCCACGCCCTTTCGTCGCCCCGGCCCCCGAGCCGGGGTCCATCCATGGCTCGCGATGCCGCCGCAGCCGGTGAAGAACGGGACCGACCGCTGAGGCTGCGGTGAGAACCAAGGCTGGGCCCCGGCTCGGGGCCGGGGCGACGATATGACTATGCAATCTTCCCTTGAGTCCGAAGTTGAGGTCGCTGCTATGAAGCCCCTCGAAGACATCCGCGTGCTTTCGGTTACCGTTTTCCTTGCCGGTCCCTTCCTCTCCATGACGCTCGCCCGCTTCGGCGCGGAGGTCATCAAGGTGGAGATGCCGGGCGCGGGCGACCCCATCCGCAGCGCCGGCCCGTTTCACGGGCCGAAAGGCATCCATGCGGAGCGGCAGACGGAGGACGACCTTTCGGTCCGGTTCCTGAAACGCTCGGAAGGCGTGAAGAGCGTCACGCTCAACCTGAAGGATCCGGAGGGGCGGCGGATGTTCCTGGAGCTGGCGAAGCAGTCCGACGTGGTGATCGAGAACCTCTCGCCCGGCTCGATGAAGCGGATGGGCCTCGGTTACGAGGACGTCGTCGCCGTCAATCCCGCCATCGTCTATTGCTCCATCGCCGGCTACGGCCAGACCGGCCCCTACAAGGACCTGCCCGCGCACGACCACCAGATCCAGGCCATGTCCGGCATCATGGACATGAACGGCGCGGCCGATGGCCCTCCGACGCGGATCGGCGTGTTCGTCGGCGACCTGGTGACGCCGCTCTACGCCGCCTATTCGATCCTGGGCGCGCTCCGCCACGGGGAGAAGACCGGCCAGGGGCAATATCTCGACGCCTCGATGATCGACACGCTCGCCACCCTCATGTTCATGGAGCCGATGGAATATGTGCTGAGGGACGGGCAGCCGGTGCGCGCGGGCAATGACAGCCGCAACGACGTGACCGGCCTTTACCGCCTCACGGACGGCGACGTGATTATCACGGTCGGCCTGTCGCTGCGCCTTGCGGCCTTGCTCGGCGCGCTTGGCGCCTCCCGGCTTCTGCAGGAGGCGCGCTTTGCGACTGCGGAAGCGCGGGAAGCGAATGTCGCGGCGCTCAGGGCGGAAATCCAGGCGCGCCTCGGCGCATACAGCTGCGAGGAAGGCATCGCGCTGCTACAGGGGGCGGGAATCCCGGTCGCGCGGGTGCGCACGATCTCGGAAGCGATAGAGGACGAGCATTTCCGGGCGCGCGGCACGCTTAAGCCCATGTACCGGCAAGGTTCCGACGAACCGGTGGACCACGGGGTCGTGTCGGGCTTCCCGGTCAGGTTTTCCGGCGGCGAGCTGCCGAAACTGGAAGGCGGCGCCAAGCTCGGCCACCACAACCGGGAAGTGTTCGGGCGGCTCCTCAAGCTCGATGCGGACGCTCTCGCCAGCCTCCGGGAACGCGGGGTGATTTAGGGCGGAACCCGTTCCGATCGGACCGTATTTCGGGCCAAGCCCGAAATTGTCGCCCCGGCCTCCGAGCCTACCGGATGCACACATCTCGGATCGGCTTGTATCCGGTGCGCCTGTCGGCCTTATCGGGCGGGCCATTGCCCCCTTCGTCATCCCGGACCCCGATCCGGGGTCCATCCATGGCTCGCGATGCCGCCGCAGCCGGTGGAGAACAGGGTGAACCGGCGAGGCTGCCGCGAGGCCCGAGGCTGGGCCCCGACAGGTTCGCCGCGTTTCGCGCGGCGGCGGGCGAAGCCCGGCAAGGGCCGGTCACGCCGAGAGGCCTTCCCCCAACCTCCGCAAGCGCTACCGGATGCACACATCTCGGATCGGCTTGTATCCGATGCGCCTGTCGGCCTTATCGGGCGGGCCATTGCCTCCTTCGTCACCCCCGCCCCCCTTTCGTCGCCCCGGACCCCGATCCGGGGTCCATCCATGGCTCGCGATGCCGCCGCAGCCGGTGGAGAGCAGGGTGAACCGACGAGGCTGCCGCGAGACCCGAGGCTGGGCCCCGGCTCGGGGGCCGGGGCGACCGTGGGGAACATGCAATGCGAAGCGGGCAAACGCAGATGTGTGAATCCGGTAGGCCTCCGAGCCGGGGCCCAGTAATGCCGCTGAAACCCGGCAGAGACTTGGACTGCCTGGACCCCGGATCTCCGCTTCGCTCCGTCCGGGGTGACACCCGGGGCCGCGCATTCGGCCCCGTTGCAATCCGAAAGGATCGTGCCCTAGGGCCGAACCGCCGGGCGGCAGGGGCAAGGGAATCGGTGATATTCGCAATTTGATCGCGAATTTTTGAAAAAAGTTCCTTGCAATAGCTTGACCTGAGAAAAAGTGTAGTATGATGGGAGTAGAGAGAGGCGGCTTCCGGGGCCGCCTTTTCGCTTTTCTGCGCAGGAAAGCAATGGCTGGGGCCCGCAAAAAAGCCTCGGCGGGAACGAACGGGCGAAGTGCGTCCGCCGTCTCGCGCGCGCAATCGGGTGCGCGAACCGCGCCGGCGCAAGACGCGCGCTGGCGGGCGCGGGCGCGCACGCACGATACGCGCGCAAAACAGGGTCCCGCCGCAGCCCCGCCGGCCACGAAGGGCCGCACCGGCGGGAGCGGAACCGGATGGAGAGGAAGGACGTATGCCGAAAACGGACAGGCGACGGGACAGGGCGGAAACGGCGGCGTCATGCCGGAACGCACCGCCGAATATGCTCCTTGCGCATGAGGAACATGACAAAGCATGACATTCCATGACACTTCCGGTGTCTTACGGCAGCCGCGCCCCGCCCGCCGACCGTCCAACGAGGCGACCCGGCCGGACCGCGCGTCAGGGAGCGGTCCGGAGAAGTCCGGGTCCGTCCGCCGACCAGAGGACGGCATCCTCGCCCAACGCCCGGCGGAGCGCCCAGGCAAGGCAGTAGTTGGACGACAGCACGGGCCTGCCGATCCGGTCTGCCGCAGGCGCCAGCGCCGCCAGGGTCGGCATGCCGGTGCCGCTCATCAGCAGCGCCTCGGCCTCGTCGGACACGCCGCCATCCAGCGCGGCGAGGGCGTCGGCGCTCCGCAGCCCGTAGATCCGGCGCGTGTCCTGCGAGCCGAGGTCGATGGTCATGACCTGGACGACGGAGAGCCCCGCCGCCCGCCAGAAGGCGACCCCCGCCTCGACGATATCGGCCGGATAGGGCGCCAGCAGCGCGACTCGCTCGACGGCCAGCGCCGCCAGCGCATCCAGGATGGCCTGCGCGGCCGTGACGAACGGACAACCGAGCCGCGCCTCCGCTTCGGCCACGATTTCCGCCTCCCGCCCGGCGCCGACCAGATAGGAGGACCCGGTGCAGGCAAACCCGTAAACGTCGGGAAGCAGCACATCGTAGCTGTCCAGAGTGCGGTCGAGCCCGTCATAGTAGTCGATCAGCCGCTCCACCGAGGTCGGAGCCCGGCTCACCAGACGGCTCGTCAGAAGTTCGGCATCCGGCGGCAGGAGCCGGCGCATCTCCGCCTCGACCGTCGGGTTCGCCTGCGGGACGCCGACCCCGACCCAGCCGCCGGCCCCGTATTCGCGCTCCATCCGGTTCATGCCGTTCCCCCGAAGCCGCTGCGGGCCGCCGGTTCAGATGTCCAGCGAGGTCTCGCGCTCCCAGTCGCTCAAATGACGGGAATAGGCGTCCCACTCCTGCATCTTCAGCTTCACATAGGCGGACGAGAACTCCTCCCCGAGCGCGCCTTTCAGCACCGTATTCCGGTCGAACGCGCGGACCGCGTCGAGCAGGTAGTTCGGCAGCCGCCGGACCCGGCGCCTGTGGCCTTCGGCATACATGTCGAGATCGCTGCGCCTGCCCGGATCGCGCTCGTTGACGATTCCGTCGAGGCCGGCCGCCAGGCAGACCGCTTGCAGCAGATAGGGGTTGGCCGCGCCGTCGGCGAGCCGGAGTTCGAAGCGGCCCTCGTCGGGGATGCGTACCATGTGGGTGCGGTTGTTGCCCGTCCAGGTGACGGTGTTGGGCGACCATGTTGCGCCCGAGGCCGTCACCGGCGCGTTGATGCGCTTGTAGGAGTTCACGATGGGGTTGGTTATGGCGCAGAGCCCGTCCGCATGGTGGAGCACGCCGCCGAGGAAGTTGAGGGCGAGCTCAGAGAGGCCAAGCTCCGCGTCCGGGTCGTGGAACAGGTTGTTCCTGCCCTCCGTGTCCCAGACCGAAACATGCGCGTGGCATCCATTGCCCGTGAGGCCGAGGAAGGGCTTCGGCATGAAGGTCGCGCGCAGGCCGTGCTTCTCGGCGATCGACTTCACCATGAACTTGAAGAAGGCGTGCCGGTCGGCCGTCACGAGCGCGTCGTCATAGTCCCAGTTCATCTCGAACTGGCCGTTGGCGTCCTCATGGTCGTTCTGGTAAGGACCCCAGCCCAGGGCGAGCATGGCGTCGCAGATTTCGGACACGACATCGTAACGGCGCATCAGGGCCTGCTGGTCGTAGCAGGGCTTCGCCTCGGTATCGCGCGGGTCCGAAATGCCGGTCCCGTCGGCGTCGATCAGGTGATATTCGGCCTCGACGCCTGTCTTCATCCGGAACCCCTCGGCCGCGGCCCTGGCGACGAGGTTTTTCAGCACGACGCGCGGCGCCTGCCCGACCGGCCGGCCGTCCATGACGAGGTCGCCGGGCACCCAGGCCACTTCGGGCTTCCATGGCAGCTGGACGATGCTCGCCGTGTCGGGAACGGCGAACATGTCGGGATGGGCGGGCGTCATGACGAGATAGGTCGAGAACCCTGCAAATCCCGCGCCCGCTTCCTCCATGTCCGCCGCCGCGGCCGCGGGCACCAGCTTGGAGCGCTGCATGCCGCGCATGTCGGTGAAATTGAACAGGAAATACCTGACATCGTTCGCCTTCGCGAAGGCTTCCAGCTTGCCGGTCATGGTCATCCTTTCGGTTTGGAAGGTCGCGCGCGGCCGTCAGGGCCAGAGGGCGTCGAGCGGGAAGGTCACCGCCTCGAAGGGCGGAAAGGACACCGGTTCGTCGTTCCGGGCCGAGCCGGCCGGCGTCCAGGCGCCTTCCTGCAAGGCAAACGCCTCCAACGTCCTTTCCGCCGGATCGACGAACCAGAGATGGCCGACGCCCTCGCGCGCATAGATCGGGCGCTTCTCCTCCAGGTCGAATGTTCGCGTCGAAGGAGAGAGAGTTTCGCACACCCAGTCCGGTGCCAGGGTGAAATAAGGCGTATCGGGATAATCCGGCATCCGCTCGCGGCGCCAGCCGGCAAAGTCCGGTACCAGGATATCCCTGCTGAAATGGAGTTCCGGTTCGTAAAGTATCCACCAGCCGCCCGGTCCGCCCCGGCCCCGCTGGAACGGGCCGCCGATTTCGACGCTGAGCGACGACCCCGCCAGCGCGTGCCTGCTGGCCGGCCTCGGCTGAAGGTGCAGCGCGCCTTCGACGATCTCCGCCACCTTGTGCGGCGGCGCGTCCAGCACATCCCGATAGGTCGCCTTTCGAGCCGGGACTCGCCGCCGCAACGCCCGCCGCGCACTCATGCCGTCCTCTCCGGTTCCGGGTGCCGCCGCCCCATGCTACGCCCGCCCTTCCTGCCTGTCACCGTTGCGCGCCGGAAGTCCGGTGTGCAGCGCAACACGGCCCGTTCCCGCTTCCAGCAGCGGGCCCAGCCTTCAGGACCGGCCCGGAATCCAGTCGGTTCCGGCCAGAGGCACCTGCGCCATGGCCGCCGCCTCGACGGTGAGGGCGACAAGGTCCTCCGGCTCCAGATTGTGGACATGGCTCTTGCCGCAGGCCCGCGCGAGGGTCTGGCATTCCATCGTCAGGGTGGAAAGGTAGTTGCGCACCCGGCGCCCGCCCTCGTCCGGATCGAGCCGCGCCTCCAGAACCGGGTCCTGGGTCGTCACGCCGACAGGGCAGCGACCGGTCTGGCAGAGATTGCACGCGCCCGGACGGGTGCCGAGCGCCTCATAGTCTTCGACATAGAGCGGTGCGTTGCAGTTGAGCGCCATGAGCGCGGCCATGCCGATCGACACGGCGTCGGCTCCGAGCGCCAGCGCCTTGGCAACGTCGGAGCCCGTGCGAATGCCGCCCGAAACGATCAGTTGCACCTCGCGGTGGACGCCGAGCTCCTTGAGCGCCTCCACGGCGAGGCGAACCGCGGGAAGCGTCGGGATGCCGACATCTTCTATGAAGACCTCCTGGGTGGCGGCCGTGCCGCCCTGCATGCCGTCCACCACCACGGCGTCCGCGCCGGCCTTGACCGCAAGCGCCACGTCGTACTGCGTCCGCGTCGCGCCGACCTTCACATAGACGGGCTTTTCCCAGTTCACGATCTCGCGCAGCTCCAGGATCTTGATCGCAAGGTCGTCGGGACCCGTCCAGTCGGGATGCCGGCAGGCGCTGCGCTGGTCGATGCCGGCCGGGAGGGTGCGCATTCCGGCCACGCGCTCGGTCACCTTCTGCCCGAGCAGCATCCCGCCGCCGCCGGGCTTGGCGCCCTGGCCGACAACGACCTCAATGGCGTCGGCGATGCGGAGATGGTCGGGGTCCATGCCGTAGCGGGACGGCAGGACCTGGTAGACGAGGGTCTCCGATGCCTCGCGCTCCTCCATCGTCATGCCGCCGTCGCCCGTGGTCGTGCTCGTGCCCATGGCGCTTGCGCCGAGCCCGAGCGCGCGCTTGGCATTGGCGCTGAGCGCGCCGAAGCTCATGCCGGCTATGGTGATCGGGATCTTGAGTTCGACCGGCCGCGACGCATGGCGGGCGCCGATGGTCACATTCGTGTCGCAGCGCTCCCGGTAGCCCTCCAGCGGGTAGCGGGAGACGGAGGCCCCGAGAAAGACCAGATCGTCGAAAGACGGCAGGGGCCGCCAAGCGCCCGCACCGCGTATGTAGTAGAGGCCCTGGTCCGCCGCGCGGTGAATCTCCGAGATGACATGCGGGGGGAAGGTCGCCCAGGGCCGTTCCGGTCGATTGCCTGACATGACACCGTCCCTAGTAGGCTGCCGCATTGTCGATATGGAAATTGTAGAGCTGGCGCGCCGAGCCGTAGCGGCGGAATTGCGCGGCTTCGCCGTCCATGCCGGCCCGCGCCAGCAGCGCCTCCAGCCCGCGCGCGTCTTCCGCGCTCAACTCCTTCTCGACGCAGTCCGCGCCCAGGCTCTCCACCCGGCCCCGGACGTAGATTTCCGCCTCGTAGATCGAGTCGCCGAGATACGCGCCCGCATCCCCGCAGACCACGAGCCGCCCGGCCTGCGCCATGAAGGCGGACATATGCCCGATGGAGCCCCCCACCACGATGTCGATGCCCTTCATGGTAATGCCGCAGCGGGCGCTCGCGGACCCTTCGATCGCAAGAAGCCCGCCATGCCCGCTCGCGCCGGCAGACTGGCTGGCATCGCCCGTCACGCGGACCGTGCCGGACATCAGGTTCTCGGCGACGCCCGTGCCGGCATTGCCTTCCACCGTCACATCGGCAAGCCGGTTCATGCCGGCGCAGTAATAGCCGACATGGCCGTGGATCCGGACATCCACCGCCTCGGTCAGGCCGACGGCCAGCGCGTGGCGCCCCTTGGCGTTCGTTACGACGAAGCGGCCGCCTGCGACCGGCCCGTCGCGGCCCTGGAGACGCCGGTTCAGCGCCCGGACCCCCGCCGCGTCGAGGTCGATGGTCTCGACCGTCACGCGCTGCCACCCCAGGAATAGACCCTTCCGGGCTCCGGTTCCCATACCGCCGCGGCCTCCACGTCCGGCAGGCAGGCAAGCGCCCGGAACTCGGACGCCATGGCCACCCAGTCGTCATTCTCCGCCATCACGGCGGGCTTGCAGGCGATCGGGTCGCGCAACACCGAGAAGCCGTCCCTCGTGCCGACCGCAAAGGTGTAGAATCCGTCCAGGTCCCGGATGCCGGCCTCCAGCGCCTCGGCGATGCTGGCGCCCTCGCCGATCCGCCAGGTCAGGTAGCCCGCGGCGACCTCGGTGTCGTTGTCCGTCCGGAACCGCACGCCCTGCCGGTCCCGGAGCCAGTCGCGCAGGCGGTGGTGGTTGGAGAGCGAACCGTTGTGGACGAGGCAGAGATCGTCGCCGGTGTTGAACGGGTGCGCACCCTCGGTGGTCACGGCGCTCTCGGTCGCCATGCGGGTGTGGCCGATCATGTGCGAGCCTGCCATCTGGGCGACCCCGAACCGCTCCAGGACATCCGCCGGCAGGCCGACATCCTTGTAGATTTCGAGCGCGGTGCCGGAACTCGTGACGCTGAGACCGGGATGCCCGGCCTCGATCCAGTCGCGCAGGACCCTGGAGGCGACCGCAGCGCTCAGAACGGCATGGTTCGAGGCCGGCTCCGCCCTCACATCGACGCCCAGCTCCCGGCAGGCGTCGTCAGCGAGGCCCGACCAGTCATAACCGGAGCCCGCGCTGCAAACGGTGACTTTCGCCAGTTCCCTCGCGCCTTCGTCCCGATAAACGGCGAAGCCCGCGCTGTCCGGGCCGCGTTCGGTCATTTCCCCCATCATAGGCGAGAACAGGCGGCCCAGATGGGGCCTGAGGGCGGGATTCTTCAGATAGAGACCGACGATTCCGCACATGGCCTTCTCCTCGCACGAAAGACCCGCCAAGACCGCAGTATAGGGCAGACGGATCAGACCTGCAGCGCCACCCCGTCATGACCGGGGTCGGCGCCGCCATCCAGACGGCCGTCCGCCAACAGGCGTATACCGTGCACTGCCGCAAAACCGAAGGTCAGCGGGCTGCGCACGATCTCGTATCCCATGCGCTCCAGCGGCTCCACGAGATAGCCCGGTATCCGGTTGGAGATGTCGATGGCGTTCGAGGTGGAAGAGAAGCGCGGCGCCGATACCGCCTCGGTCATGGTCATGCCGTGGTCGAGCACATTCAGAATCGCGTGCGTCACCCCCATGGCAATCTGCGTGCCGCCCGGCGCTCCGAGCGCCATGCACGGCCGGTCGTCCTCGAAGACGATAGTCGGGCAGAGCGACGAAAACCGGCTCTTGCCCGGCGCGATCGACCCCGCCCGGCCTGGGCGCGGATCGAAGACAGCCATGCAACCGTTGTACATGAAGCCGAGCCCAGGCGAGATAACCCCGGACGGCATTCCGAGCGAATGGGTCATGGTGACGATGCCGCCCTCCCGGTCCACGGCCACGACATGGGTTGTGTCCGGCGGCTCGGTCGCGACCCGCATCACCTCCGCCCGCTCGCCGCGCTCGATCTCGCCCGCCAGTTTCGCCCCGTATTCCTTCGATAACAGCCAGTCCAAGGGCACGTCATAGAAGGCCGGGTCGCCGACATGGGTATCCTTGTCGCGCGTCGCCCGCTTCATCGCCTCGCTGACGACGCGCAGATATTCGGTGCTGTTGTGTCCGATGGCCGCCAGGTCGAAATGTTCGAGCTGGTTCAGAATCTGCAACACCTGCACGCCGCCGCCCGGCGGCCGGTTGGAAGCGACCTGCCAACCTCGGTAGCCGGTCCAGATCGGCTCTGCGTGCGCGGTTCGGTAGGAGGCGAGGTCGGCGGCCGTCATCAGCCCGCCATTGGCGCGCATGTCGGCGTCGATTTCCTCCGCGATTTCACCCGTGTAGAAGATGTCCGCGCCGCCCCTGGCGACGCGCTCCAGGGTGCGGGCAAGGTCCGGATTGACAACTCGGTCGCCAGTGGCCTTGATGCGCCCGTCCTCGTGGAAATAGACGGCCCGTCCGGTAGCGGAAAATGCGTTGCGCTCCCGGTTGGCCGTGCGGCCGAGCTGTTCCGTCTGCCGCCACCAGAAATCGACATGCGGCCTCACGATAAAACCCTCGCGGGCCTGGGCCACGGCGGGCGCGCAGATATCGGCCCAGTCCCAGCTGCCGAACTCGGTCACCGCTTCGAAATAGGCCTTGAGCGCGCCCGGCGTGGTGATCGACCGGTAGCCGAGATCGTTGACGCGACCCTTCAGGATGAAGCCGAAGCCGTCGCGCGTTTCGCCTTCAAGCAGGTCCTCCCACATCGCCGGATGCGCGGCGAGCGGCGTCTTGCCGTGAAAGTCGATGCAGCAATGCACGCCCTTCGACGGCAGGAAGAGGTGGCAGGAGCCGAAGCCCGCTATACCGCACATCTGCGGATCGACGACCCCCTGCACGAGCGCGGCCGCGATGGCGGCATCGACGGCGTTTCCGCCGCGCTGCAACACGCGGGCGCCCGCTTCGGCGGCTTCCGGCTGGGCGGCGGCGATCATGGCTGGCCGGGTCATGGCGGCATCTCCCTGCGGGCGGCGGAGCGTAGCCCAAGAGCCGAGTTGATGGCGAGCGCCGCGACAATGACCGCTCCCGCGCCCAGAACGGCCGGCGTCGGCGTCTCGTCGGTGCCGAGCCATACCCAGAGAGGCCCAAGCAGGGTCTCGAGCAGCAAAAGGAGCCCTACTTCCGCCGCCGGTATGTATCGCGGGCCTGTGCTGATGAGGCCTATTCCCGCCGGCAGCAACAGGCAGGCCATAAGCGCCAGCCAGAGTACTCCCGTTTCCGGAACCGAGAGGGGCGAAGCGAACGGCAGCGCTACCGCCGCCGCCGCCAGATTGCCCCAGATCGGCACGGGAAGCGTGCTCGCGGCCCGGATCGAGCGCAGCACCACGAAATAGGCGGCGAGCCCAACGGTCGCGATGGCGGCGCAGAGATTGCCGGCGAAGCGGCCGCCCTCCAGATCGTCGGCGAAAATCACCGCCACGCCGCCGGCCACCGCAATCGCAGCGATCCAGGTCCGGAACGGCACCGGCTCACCGAGAAAAAGGCGGCCGATAAGCGCAGCAGCGAGCGGCGAGCCGGCAAGCACGACCAGCACATTCGCGGCCGTGGTGAGCGCCAGCGCCCATATGAAGCAATTGCTGACCACGACCAGCAGTGCGGCTCCCAGCAGCCGGCGCGGGCCGAAACGGAAGATGTTGCGCACGCCCTCCCGCCCCTCGACCGCCCGCACGATCGCGGTGAGGCCGGCCGCAATACCGAGCCCGCGCCAGAACACCAGGGTCCAGGGGTCGGCGTCGATCAGGCGCACCAGCAATGTGTCGGGCGTGACGGCGAGGACGCCGACGAATGTCAGCGTCAGCCCGCGTGCATAGTGGGAATGCATGGGAGGCGGGACGACGGCGCCCCGGCCGGACCGGACGCTAGGCAGCGTCGCTCAGCGCCGGTTCCTCGTCGCGGTCCGCGGTCGGACCGCTGTCCTGGCCCTTGGCGGCGACATCCCTGTCCACGAATTCGATGACGGCCATCGGCGCCATGTCGCCCTTGCGGAAGCCGGCCTTGAGCACGCGCGTATAACCGCCCGGCCGGTCGGCATAGCGTTCCCGCAGGGTGGAGAACAGCTTCGCGACCATGGCGTCGTCCCTGAGCCGGGCGAAGGCCTGCCGGCGGGCATGAAGGTCGCCCCGCTTGGCAAGCGTGATGAGCCGCTCGACGACCGGCCGCAACTCCTTGGCCTTCGGCAGGGTGGTCCGGATCTGCTCGTGCTTGATAAGCGCGTTCGCCATGTTGGAGAACATCGCCTTGCGATGGGCCCAGCTCCGGTTAAGCCGCCGGCCCTGTTTGCGATGGCGCATCGCCTTGCCCCTTCCCGCTCAGAACGGCTCGTCGAGCCGTTTGGCCAGCTCTTCGATATTGTCCGGCGGCCAGTTCGGCACTTCCATGCCGAGGTCCAGTTCCATCGTCTTCAGCAGCGCCTTGATCTCGTTCAGCGACTTCCTGCCGAAATTCGGCGTGCGGAGCATTTCGTTCTCGGTCTTCTGCACCAGGTCGCCGATATAGATGATGTTGTCGTTCTTCAGGCAATTGGCAGAACGGACCGACAATTCCAGCTCCTCGACCTTGCGCAGCAGGTGAGCGTTGAAGGGCAGGTCGACGGCGCGTCCGTCGGGCTGCGACTGCTGCAGATCCTCGAAATTCACGAACAGCTGCAACTGGTCCTGCAGAATGCGCGCGGCATAGGCGACGGCATCCTCCGGAGAGACGGACCCGTCCGTCTGCACGTCGAGCAGCAGCTTGTCATAGTCCGTGGCCTGCCCGACGCGGGTCTGCTCGACCCGGTAAGACACCTGGCGCACCGGGCTGTAGATGGCATCGACAGGGATCATGCCGATGGGCGCGTCCTCCGGCCTGTTGTCGGCCGCCTGGACATAGCCCTTGCCGTTCTCGACGGTCATTTCCATGCGCAGGCTGGCGCCCCGGTCCAGCGTGCAGATGACATGGTCGGGGTCCATGATCTCGATGTCGGAGCCGGCCTGGATAAGTCCCGCAGTCACCACGCCCGGCCCGGTCGCGTCCAACACCATCCGCCGCGGGCCGTCGGAATGCTTGCGCAGCGCCAGCCCCTTGATGTTGAGGACGATGTCGGTGACATCCTCACGCACTCCGGGCATCGAGGAGAACTCGTGAAGCACGCTGTCGATCTGAACCCGCGTGACGGCCGCGCCCTGCAGCGAAGACAGCATGATCCGCCTTAGCGCGTTGCCAAGCGTGATCCCGAAACCGCGTTCGAGCGGTTCGGCTGAGATGACCGCCGACCGGCCGGGATCGCCCCCGGCTTGCAGGTCGAGCTTGCCGGGCTTGATGAGAGCCTGCCAATTCTTGTGCGTGAACGATGTGGTCATCGCCTCGTTTCAATCCCTGCCGGGAGAGCCGGCCCGCTGGTTTCGTTCGAGTGCTGCAATCACACGCGCCGGCGCTTCGGCGGGCGGCAGCCATTGTGCGGTATCGGTGTCACGTCGCGGATGGACGTGATCGTGAAACCGGCCGCCTGAAGCGCGCGCAGTGCGGATTCGCGACCCGAACCCGGCCCGCGCACATTGACGTCCAGTGTCTTGACGCCGTGCTCCTGCGCCTTGCGGGCGCAGTCCTCGGCAGCAATCTGGGCTGCGAACGGGGTGGACTTGCGAGAGCCCTTGAAGCCCTGCCCGCCCGCCGACGACCAGGCGATCGCATTGCCTTGGACATCGGTGATGGTAATCATCGTGTTGTTGAACGTCGCATTCACATGCGCGACGCCGGAGGAAATGTTCTTGCGCTCGCGCCTGCGCACGCGGGCGGCAGCTGGCCTCGCCATCCTCGACCGGCTCCTTCTTTGTTTATTTCTTCTTGCCGGCGATCGGCCGCGCCTTGCCCTTGCGGGTGCGCGCATTGGTGTGCGTACGCTGGCCGCGCACGGGAAGACCCTTGCGGTGCCGTTGTCCGCGATAGCAGCCCAGGTCCATGAGGCGCTTGATGTTGATTGCGACTTCTCGCCGCAAATCGCCCTCGACCATATAGTCGCGGTCGATGGTTTCGCGAATGCGAATGACCTGGTCCTCGGTCAACTGGTTGACCCTGTACTCCAGAGGCACCCCCGCCTTCTCGCAGATCTCACGCGACTTGGCGCGTCCGATGCCGTGAATGTAGGTCAGGGAAATCTCAACGCGCTTCTGCGTCGGAATGTTGACGCCGGCAATTCGCGCCACTCCTGAAACTCCTCATGGGCTGGATCGCTGAAACAGCGCAACATACGCTCAGCGGTGCAAACCGTCAACCGCCCGGAGACCGGCCGCCGTCTTTCCCGCCAAGCGCGACATCGATTTGCCCGGCAACTTCGCCGATTTCCGCCATGCCGTCAACCCGGCGCAGCAGGCCCTTCGCCTCATAGTAGGGCAGGACCGGCGCCGTCTGCCCGCGATAGACCCTGAGCCGCTCCCGGACCGTATCCGCGCTGTCGTCCGGCCGGCGCTCGAAGTCCGATGCTCCGCATTTGTCGCAGCGCCCCGCGACTGCGGGCAGCTTGAAGCTGTCGTGATAACCCTCGCCGCAGTTCCTGCATGTGAACCGGCCGGAAATGCGTTCGACCAGCGCCTCCTCATCCACATCCAGAAGCAGGACGGCGTCGAGCGCCATTCCCTTGCTGGCGAGAAGGGTATCGAGCGCCTCGGCCTGCGCCGTCGTGCGAGGGAAACCGTCGAGGATGAAGCCATTGGCGCAGTCGTCCGAGTCGATCCGGTTGGAGATAATGCCGGTCATGATCTCGTCGGGCATCAGCCCGCCGGAATCCATCACCGCGGCGACCTGGCTGCTGAGTTTCCCGCCGCCTGCAATCTCCGCGCGCAACATGTCGCCGGTAGAGAGCTGGGGGAGCCTGCGACCTTCCGTCAATCGTCTTGCCTGCGTGCCCTTGCCCGCTCCGGGTGGACCCAGCAGGACCAGGATCATCGTCGTCGTCCCCGCAGGCGCGATTTCTTTATCAGCCCCTCATACTGGTGCGCGATCAGATGGCTTTGCACCTGCGCCACGGTGTCCATCGTCACGTTCACGACGATCAACAGGCTGGTGCCGCCGAAATAGAAGGGCACGGCATATTGGGAAATCAGGATCTCCGGCAACAGACACACCAGCGCCAGATATGCCGCGCCGACGGTCGTCAGCCGGGTCAGCACATAGTCGAGATAGACGGCGGTATTCTTGCCGGGGCGGATACCGGGAATGAACCCGTTGTAGCGCTTCAGGTTCTCCGCCGTCTCCTCCGGGTTGAAGACGATCGCGGTGTAGAAGAAGCAGAAGAAGACGATCATCGCCGTGTAGAGCGCCAGATAGAGCGGCTGACCATGCCCGAGATAGGCGGCGACAATGCCCAGCACGCCTTCCTCGCCGCCCGGCGTTGCGCCGGCTGCACTGAACTGCGCGATGGTAAGCGGCATCAGCAGCAGCGAGCTCGCGAAGATCGGCGGGATAACACCGGCGGTATTCAGCTTCAGCGGCAGATGCGAACTGTCGCCGCCATACATGCGGTTGCCCACCTGGCGCTTGGGATACTGGACGATCAGCCGGCGCTGGGCGCGCTCCATGAAGACGATGAAGGCGACCACCAGCACTGCCATCACCATCAGGCCGAGAATGAACGCCGTGGACATCTGGCCCGTCCGCCCGAGCTCGAACATCTGCCCGAGCGCAAGCGGCAGATTGGCGACAATGCCCGAAAAGATGATGAGCGAGATGCCGTTGCCTACGCCGCGCTGGGTGATCTGCTCGCCGAGCCACATCAGGAAGACCGTGCCGCCGACGATGGTGATAACGGTGGTGAACTTAAAGAACAGTCCGGGGATCAGCACGGCAGAGCCGGACGGTCCCGCCATCGCTTCCAGGCCGCTTGCAAGGCCGAAGCCCTGCACTGCCGCCAGCAGTACGGTGCCGTAGCGGGTGTACTGGTTGATCTTCTTGCGTCCCGACTCGCCCTCTTTTTTCAGGGCTTCGAGCTTAGGGCTGACGGCGGTCATCAGCTGCATGATGATCGCTGCCGAGATGTAGGGCATGATGTTGAGGGCGAAGATGCTCATCCGGCTGAGCGCGCCGCCGGCAAACATGTCGAACAGGCCGAGCACGCCGCCCTGCTGCTGGGCGAACAGTTCCGCAAGGATCGAGGCGTCGACGCCCGGGATCGGGATGTAGGTGCCGAAGCGGTAAACGATCAGCGCGCCGAGCGTAAACCAGATACGCTTCTTGAGCTCCGTCGCCTTGGCGAAGGCACCGAAATTCACATTGGCCGCAAGGCGCTCGGCGGCGGAAGCCATAGCTCTCGTTACCCCTTCGCCGACAGTGCGTTCAACACCGCCACACTGCCGCCGGCAGCCTCGACCGCCGCAACCGCCGCCTTCGAAGCGCCGGCAACGCGAAGCTCCAACCCGGTCTTGAGTTCGCCTCCCGCGAGAAGCCTGATGCCGTCGCGCGCCCGGCGCACGACGCCGGAGGCCACGAGCGCCGCCGCATCGACCGGCTCGGCCGGGTTCAACTTGCCGGCGTCCACCGCAATCTGGAGACGGCCGAGATTGACCGCCTGGTAGCGGGCGCGGAACCGGTAATTGTTGAAGCCACGTTTCGGCAGCCGCCGGTAGAGCGGCATCTGCCCGCCTTCAAAGCCATTGAGGGCAACGCCGCTTCGGGACTTCTGGCCCTTGACGCCGCGCCCGGAGGTCTTGCCCTTGCCGGAGCCGATTCCGCGTCCGACCCGCTTGGCCGCCCTGCGCGCGCCCGCATTGTCCGAGAGTTCGTTCAGCTTCATCGTGTCTTCGTCCTCGCTCACCCCTCAAATCGGCGATGGGCGGCCTTCATTCAACCTCTTCTACGCGCACCATGTGCCGCACCTTGGCGATCATGCCCCTTACGGCCGGGGTGTCCTCCAGGATGCGAGACCGGTTCATCTTGTTAAGCCCGAGACCGATCAGCGTTTCCCGCTGCACTTTCGGGCGTCGGATCGGCGAACCCGTCTGCGTGACCCTTACGCGTTTCGCGGTGCCGTCATTCATTGCTCGCCGCCTCCGCTGCTGTATCCGCCTCCGAAGCATCGTTGGCGGCCGAACGCGGCCCGAACAGGTCCGACGGGCGCTTGCCACGCCGCTGGGCCACCATGCGCGGACTGGCGGTGCGGGAAAGCGCTTCAAAGGTGGCCTTCACCATATTGTGCGGGTTCGAGGACCCGAGCGACTTGGCGACTACATCCTGGATGCCCAGCGCCTCGAAGACGGCGCGCATCGGCCCGCCGGCAATGACGCCGGTGCCCTGCGGCGCCGCGCGAAGAACCACTCTTCCGGCACCGAAACGCCCGCGTACATCGTGATGGAGGGTGCGACCGTCCTTCAGGGGCACACGGCGCATCGCGCGCTTGGCGCGCTCCGTCGCCTTGCGGATCGCCTCGGGCACCTCGCGCGCCTTTCCTGCCCCGACGCCTGCCCGCCCCTGGCCGTCGCCGGCCACCACAAGCGCGGAGAAGCCGAATCTGCGGCCTCCCTTCACCACCTTGGCGACGCGGTTGATCGAGACGAGTTTCTCGATGAACTCGCTCTCTTCGCGGTCTCGCCCGCGGTCCGGTCTCGGTCCCCGTGCCATGCTGCCCTGTCTTCCTCCTGCGCTCCTGTTCGCCCGTCCCGTCAGAACGAGAGGCCGCCCTCGCGGGCCGCATCGGCGAGCGCCTTGACCCGTCCGTGATACTTGTAGCCGCTGCGGTCGAAGACGACCTCCTCCACACCGGCCGCCACCGCGCGCTCGGCGAGCCTTGCGCCCACTGCCTCCGCCGCCTGGCGGTTGCCAGCGCCCGGGCCCTCGCGCAGGTCCTTCTCCAGCGAGGAAGCCGCAACCAGCGTCGTGCCCTGCCGGTCGTCCACAATCTGCGCGTAGATGTACCGGTTGGAGCGAAACACCGACAGGCGCGGCCGTCCGTCGCCCGCTTTTCTGAGGCTGTAGCGTACGCGCCGCCGACGCCGCTCGAAGAGTTCCCGTGTCGTCAGCATCGCCCGCCTCTACTTCTTCTTGCCTTCCTTGCGGAAGACATATTCGCCTTCGTACCTCACACCCTTGCCTTTGTACGGCTCGGGCTTGCGCCAGGCACGGATTTCGGCCGCGACCTGGCCGACGCGCTGCCGGTCGGCGCCGCTGACCGCGATCGCCGTCGGGCGTTGGCAGGCAATTTCGATGCCCTCCGGAATGGGGTATTCGATCGGGTGGCTATAGCCGAGCGACAGCACCAGAACGCGGTCCCGCACTTCAGCGCGGTAGCCGACACCCGAGATCTCGAGGTTGCGGGTGAAGCCCTGGCTGACCCCGGTCACGATATTCTGAGCCAGCGCCCGCGTGGTGCCCCACATGGCGCGCGCCTGCTTCGACTCGTCGCGCGGCCGCACCGCGATCTGCCCGTCCGCGACTTCGATCTCGACCAGTTTCTCGGAAACGGGAAAACTGAGTTCGCCGAGCCTGCCCTTCGCGCTCAACACCGCGCCTTCGTAGCGGACCTCGGCCCCGTCGGGAATCGAGACGGGATGTTTGCCTACGCGGGACATCAGAACACCTGGCAGAGCACTTCGCCGCCGACATTGAAGGACCGCGCCTCGTGGTCCGACATGACGCCGCGCGGCGTGGACAGGATCTGGATCCCGAGCCCGTTATTGTAAGGCTTGAGGTCCTTGATCCGGGAATAGACCCGCCGGCCCGGCTTCGACACCCGCTGGATCGAGCGGATGACGGGCTGGCCCTCGTAATATTTGAGCTCGATGCGCAATTCGCCCGCCGGTCCTTCGTGGCTTTCTTCGTAGCTGCGGATATAGCCCTCGCGCGCGAGCACCTGCAGCACGTTCATGCGCAGCTTGGACTTGGGCGACACGACATGCGGCTTGCCGGCCCGCTGCCCGTTGCGGATGCGGGTGAGCATATCGCCGAGAGGATCGCTCATCGACATGGGATAGCCGCCTCCTTTCCTACCAGCTCGCCTTGACGACGCCGGGGACCTGTCCCCGCGACGCCAGTTCGCGAAGCGCGATGCGCGACAATCGGAACTTGCGGTAATAGCCGCGCGGCCGCCCGGACATCTCGCAACGGTTGCGCAGCCGCACCTTGGCTCCATTGCGCGGCATGGCCGCGAGCTTCAGGGAAGCGGCAAAGCGTTCGTCCGGCGCGAGCGTTGCATCGCGCACCGCGACCCGCAGGGCTGCGCGCCGACTCGCATACTGCGCCACGAGCCGACGGCGTTTCTTGTCCCGCTCCACCATGCTGACCTTGGCCATGGGCGTTCCTGTCCTCCCTCGCTCTTACCGCTCGAACGGCATGTTGAGGCCGCCGAGCAGGGCCCGCGCCTCCTCGTTTGTGCCGGCCGTCGTGCAAATGACGATGTTCATGCCGCGAATCGCATCGACCCTGTCGTAGGAGATCTCGGGAAAGATGATCTGCTCCCGGATCCCGAGCGAATAGTTCCCGCGTCCGTCGAACGCTCTCGACGACACGCCTCGGAAATCGCGCACGCGCGGCAGCGCGATCGTCGTCAGGCGGTCGAAGAATTCCCACATCCGCGTCCGGCGCAGCGTGACCTTGCAACCGATGGCCATGCCCTCGCGGAGCTTGAAGCCGGCGATGGACTTCCGCGCATGGGTAACGATGGGCTTCTGGCCCGAGATGGCCGTCAGGTCGGCGACCGCAGCCTCGATCTTCTTGCTGTCGCCCACGGCTTCGCCCACGCCCATGTTCAGCACGATCTTGTCGAGCGCCGGCACCTGCATCGGGTTGGTGTAACCGAACTGCTCGATCAGCGCCGGGCGCACGGTCTCGCGGTAGAGGTCCTGGAGACGAGCCATGTTGCGCCTCCTCCTAACGTTCGAGGACCGCACCGGAGGCGCGCGCAAAGCGGACCTTGCGGCCGTCTTCCAGCACGCGGAACCCCACGCGGGTCGGCTTGTCGGTCTCGGGGTCGATATGGGCGAGGTTCGACAAGTGGACGGTCGCCTCGATCTCTTCGACCCCGCCCGGCCCCTGCGCGCCGCCCCGCCGGTGCTTGGTGACCATGTTGACCCCCTGCACCACGGCCCGTTCCTTGTCCGGCAGCACGCGCAGCACCTCGCCGCGCTTGCCCCGGTCGCGTCCGGTGAGCACCGCCACCCGGTCGCCCTTGCGAATGCGCGCCGCCATCACAGCACCTCCGGGGCGAGCGAGATGATCTTCATGAACCGCTTGGCGCGCAGTTCGCGCGTCACCGGGCCGAAAATGCGTGTGCCGACAGGCTCGTTCTGCGGACTCAGAATCACCGCGGCGTTGCGGTCGAACCGGATCGCCGTGCCGTCGGGCCGTGTCACTTCCTTCTTGGTGCGCACCACCACGGCGCGGCGGATTTCGCCCTTGCGCACCCGGCCGCGCGGGATCGCCTCCTTGACCGTGACGACGATGATGTCGCCCACGGAAGCCGTGCGCCGTCCGGTGCCCCCGAGTACCCGGATGCATTGCACCCGCCGGGCCCCGGAGTTGTCCGCGACATCGAGGTTGGTCTCGACCTGGATCATGCTCCGGCCTCCCCGGATGCCTGCTCCTCGCCCACGCGACCGAGCGCCAGCCAGCGCTTCCGCTTCGAGATCGGGCGATGCTCCTCGATCCGCACCGTGTCGCCTTCGCGGTAGCGGTTTTCCTCGTCGTGCGCCGCGAATTTCTTCGAGCGCGTGATGAATTTCTTGTAGAGCGGGTGGCGAACGCGGCGATCGACACGGACGATGATCGTCTTGTCCATCTTGTCGCTGACCACGACGCCCTGCAGGGTTCGTTTCGGCATGGCAGTATCGTCCTCAGGCCCCGGCCGCCGCGCGGCTCTTCTCGCCGAGGACCGTCTTGATCCGGGCGATGTCCCGGCGCACCTTGCGTATCTCGGCAGTGTTCTCGAGCTGACCCGAGGCTCTCTGAAAGCGCAGGTTGAATGCTGCTTTCTGGAGGTCCTCCAGAAGTTCCGTGAGCTCGTCCACGGTGCGGGCGCGCACGTCTATCGCTTTCATGGCGCTCAGATCCCTTCGCGGACGACCACGCGGGTCGCGATAGGCAGCTTTGCGGAAGCGAGCGCAAAGGCGTCGCGGGCCACGGTCTCGGGCACGCCGTCGAGCTCGAACATGATCCGTCCGGGCTTGACTTTCGCCACCCAGTATTCCGGCGAGCCCTTGCCCTTGCCCATGCGCACCTCGGCGGGCTTGGTCGAAACCGGCACGTCCGGGAAGATGCGGATCCACACCTTGCCCGCGCGGCGCATCCGCCGGGTAATCGTGCGCCGCGCAGCCTCGATCTGCCGGGCGGTGATCCTGGCAGGCGCCGCGGCCTTGAGCCCGTAGCTGCCGAAGGTCAGCGCGGTGCCCCCCTTCGCCATGCCGTGGATGCGCCCCTTCTGCCGCTTGCGGTATTTCGTGCGCCTCGGTTGCAGCATAGCCCCGCCTCCTCAGCGACCCATCGCAGCACGCTCTTCGGCGAGCCGCTTGTCCTGCGCCATCGGGTCGTGCGCCATGATCTCGCCCTTGAACACCCACACCTTGACCCCGCAGGAGCCGTAGGTCGTGTTCGCGGTCGCCTCGCCATAGTCGATATCGGCTCTGAGCGTGTGCAGCGGCACCCGGCCCTCGCGATACCATTCGGTGCGCGCGATTTCCGCGCCGCCGAGCCGTCCGCCCACATTGATGCGGATGCCGAGCGCGCCCAGGCGCATCGCCGACTGCACCGCCCGCTTCATCGCGCGCCGGAAGGCGACGCGGCGCTCGAGTTGCTGGGCGATATTGTCGGCCACGAGCCGCGCGTCGATCTCGGGTTTGCGAATCTCGACGATATTGAGGTTGACATCGCTGTTCGTCATCCGGCCGAGCGCCGTGCGCAGCCGCTCGATATCGGCGCCCTTCTTGCCGATCACCACGCCCGGCCGGGCGGTGTGGATGGTGACGCGCGCTTTCTTCGCCGGGCGCTCGATGACGATCTTGGAAAGGCCGGCATTCTGGAGCCGCTTCTCCAGGAAGTCGCGGATCTGCAGGTCCTCATGCAAGAGGTCGCCATAGTCGCGGTCGGCATACCAGCGCGAGTTCCAGGTCCGGTTGATACCGAGCCGAAGCCCGATCGGATTGACTTTGTGGCCCATCACACGCGCTCCTCGACCGCATCCTCACCGTCGTCGTCGGCAAGCACTTCATCCTCGTCGTCGAGGAGGAACAGCTCGTCCTCGTCGGGCAGTTCCCGCACCACGACGCGCAGATTGCTGAACGGCTTTTCGAGCCGCCCGACCCGGCCTCTCGCCCGGGGCCGCATCCGTTTCATCACGATGGTCCGCCCGACCGTCGCCTCGGCCACCACCAGCCGGTCGATGTCGAGCTCGTGGTTGTTCTCCGCATTCGCGACCGCGGACTGCACAGCCTTGCGCACATCCTCCGCCACGCGCTTCTTCGAGAATGCGAGCGTATCGAGCGCCGCCTCGACCCTCAGGCCCCGAATGCTCTGGGCGACGAGGTTCAGCTTGCGCGGGCTCGTGCGGATATATTTCACGTAAGCGAGTGCCTCGTTCTCCGCAAGGCGGGGTTCTGCCTTCGGTTTGCCCATCGCCTCAGCCCCGCCGCGCCTTCTTGTCCGCCGCGTGCCCGTAGAACGTTCGGGTTGGCGCGAATTCGCCGAATTTGTGGCCTACCATGTCTTCCGTCACCATGACCGGCAGGAACTTCTGCCCGTTATGGACGCCGAAAGTGAGCCCCACGAACTGCGGCAGGATCGTGGAACGCCTCGACCAGGTGCGGATCACTTCCTTGCGGCCCGACCCGCGCACAGCCTCAGCCTTCTTCAGCAGATAGCCGTCCACGAAGGGGCCTTTCCAAACCGAACGCGACATGGGCCTAGCCTCTCGTCTTGGCGCGGTGACGGCTGCGCAGGATCATCTTGTCGGACGCCTTCTTTTTCCTGGTCCGGCGGCCCTTGGTCGGTTTGCCCCAGGGCGTCACCGGATGGCGCCCGCCCGAGGTCCTGCCCTCGCCGCCGCCGTGGGGATGGTCCACGGGGTTCATCACCACGCCGCGCACATGCGGGCGGCGCCCGAGCCAGCGGTTGCGCCCCGCCTTGGCGAGCGTCTGGTTGCCATGGTCCGAATTCGAGACCGCGCCGATGGACGCCATGCACTCATGCGGCACCATGCGCGTTTCGCCCGAATTGAAGCGCAGCCGCGCCATGCCGGCATCGCGCCCGACGAGTTGCACATAGGTGCCGGCGGCGCGGGCGACCTGGCCGCCCTTGCCCGGTTTCAGTTCGACATTATGGACGATGGTCCCGATCGGAATCCGGCGCAGCGGCATCGCATTGCCCGGCTTCACGTCCACTTCCCGGCCGGCGATTACCGAATCGCCCGGTTGGAGGCGCTGCGGGGCCAGGATGTAGGAAAGCTCACCGTCTTCATAGCGGATGAGGGCAATGAACGCCGTGCGGTTCGGGTCGTATTCCAGCCGCTCCACGACCGCCGGTTGCTCCCATTTGCGCCGCTTGAAGTCGATCAGGCGGTATTTGCGCTTGTGGCCGCCGCCGCGCCAGAACACGGTCGTGCGTCCATGATTGTTGCGGCCGCCGGTCCCGGTCAGTCCCTCGGTCAGCGCCTTGACCGGCTTGCCCTTGTGCAATCCCGAGCGGTCCACGAGCACCAGCCCGCGGCGCCCGGGCGAAGTCGGTTTGTAATGCTTGAGCGCCATAACTTCAGATCCCCGTGGTCACGTCCACCGAGTGCCCCTCTTCAAGCGTCACGACCGCCTTCTTCCAGTCGGGACGCTTGCCCGGAACGCCGCGGAACCGCTTGGTCTTGCCCTTCACCCTCAGCGTGTTGACCTTCTTTACCTTCACCGAAAACAGGCCCTCCACCGCCTGGAGGATTTCCGGCTTGGTGGCGTCCATCGCCACTCGGAAGGTGATCTGGTTGTGCTCGCCGATCAGGGTCGATTTCTCGGTCACGACCGGAGCCCGCAAAACGGCGAGCATTCGCTCCCGCCCGATCCGGGGCGCGGGCCGACCGATGGCGCGGGCGCGGCTCATAACAGGCGCTCCTCGAGATGTGCCGCGGCGTTCCGGGTCAGGATGAGCGTGTCGCGCCGCAGGATGTCATAGACATTGGCGCCCATGCGCGGCAGCACGTCGATACCGACGATATTGGCTGCGGCCCGCCGGAAATTCTCATCGACCGTCTCGCCGCCGAGAACCAGCACGGAGTTGAGTTCCATGTCGCGCAGACGCTTGGCCAGGTCCTTCGTCCGCCCGGATTCCAGCGCAAGGTCCTCGACCACGATCAGCTTGCCGGCCTGGGTCTTGGCCGCCAGCGCTGCGCGGAGACCCGCCGCCCGGACCTTCTTCGGCAGCTTGTGGGCATGGTCGCGAACCCGGGGACCGTGAACGATGCCGCCGCCGCGGAAAATGTTCGCCGTCGCGGCGCCGTGGCGAGCCCGGCCCGTGCCCTTCTGGCGATAGATCTTGGATTTCACCCGCGCGACCTCGCTGCGCTCCTTGACCTTGTGGTTGCCGCCGCGCTTCTTCGCGCGCTGCCAGTTCACCACGCGGGCCAGCAGGTCGCGGCGCACCTCACCGCCGAACACGCCGTCGGCAAGCTCGATGCTGCCGGTCTCGCGGTTGTCCCAATCCCTGACCGGGAGCTGCATGTTCCTACTCCCCGCTCTCACCGGCTGACGCCTCGGCGTCTTCCGGCGTCTTGAGCCCGGCCGGGAACGGCGCGCCCTCGGGCAGCTTGCGCTTGCGCGCGTCCGACACCAGCACCCAGCCGCCCTTCGCGCCCGGTACCGCGCCTTTCACCATGATGAGGCCGCGCTCGGCATCGGTGTCGACCACTTCCAGGTTCTGTACCGTGACCCGCGCATCGCCCATGTGCCCGGCCATCTTCTTGCCCTTCCAGACCTTGCCCGGATTCTGGCTGTTGCCGGTGGAGCCGTGCGAGCGGTGCGAAATCGAGACGCCGTGGGACGCTCTGAGGCCGCGGAAATTGTGCCGCTTCATCGCGCCGGCGAAGCCCTTGCCGATGCTCGTGCCGGAGACATCGACATGCTGGCCCTTGACGAAGTGGTCGGCGGAAAGCTCCGCGCCCACCTCGATCAGCGCGTCTTCGGCAACGCGGAACTCGGCCAGGCGCTTTGCCGGTTCGACCCTGGCCTTCGCATAGTGGCCGCGCATCGGCTGCGTGACCCGTTTGGTGCGCGCCATGCCGGCGCCGAGCTGCAGCGCCGTATAGCCGTCCGGCTCCCGGCGGCGCTGCGCGACCACGCGGCAGCGGTCGAGCGACAGCACCGTGACCGGCACATGCGCACCGGTCTCCGCGAAAACGCGCATCATGCCGAGCTTGCGGGCGATCACGCCGGTTCGCATCGACCCCAAGCCTCCCTCAGACCTTGATCTCGACATCGACGCCGGCCGCGAGGTCGAGCTTCATCAGCGCGTCCACGGTCTGCGGCGTCGGGTCGACGATATCGAGCACCCGGCGGTGGGTGCGCATCTCGAACTGCTCGCGGCTCTTCTTGTCGATGTGCGGGCCGCGCAGCACAGTGTAGCGCTGGATGCGCACAGGCAGCGGAATCGGCCCGCGCACGCGCGCGCCTGTGCGCTTTGCCGTGCTCACGATCTCGCCGGTGGACTGGTCGAGAACCCGGTGGTCGAACGCCTTCAGGCGTATGCGGATGTTCTGATGATCCATGGCACTCGGTCTCTCGTTCCAGCGTCCCGGCGGCGTCCGGCTCTCAGTCGTCGATGGAGGCGACGACGCCGGCGCCGACGGTCCGTCCGCCCTCGCGGATCGCAAACCGAAGCCCCTCGTCCATCGCGATCGGCGCAATCAGGTTCACGCCCATCGACACATTGTCGCCCGGAAGAACCATCTCAACACCCTCCGGCAACTCTACCGTCCCCGTAACATCCGTCGTGCGGAAGTAAAACTGCGGACGGTAGTTCGAGAAAAACGGCGTGTGACGCCCCCCCTCGTCCTTCGTCAGAACATAGCACTCGCAACGGAACTTCGTATGCGGGCGGATCGAGCCCGGACGCGCCAGAACCTGCCCACGCTCAACCTCGTCGCGCTTCGTCCCCCGAAGCAGCACACCCACATTGTCACCCGCCTCGCCCTGGTCCAACAGCTTCCGGAACATCTCAACGCCCGTGCACACCGTCTTCGTCGTATCCTTCAGCCCCACAATCTCAACATCGTCGCCGACCTTCACGATCCCCTGCTCGACACGGCCCGTAACCACCGTACCGCGCCCCGATATCGAAAACACATCCTCGATCGGCATCAGAAAAGGACGGTCCTTCGGGCGGTCCGGCTGCGGCACATACTCGTCAACCGCCTCCATCAACTCCAATACCGACTGACGGCCCTGACCAACGTCCCCGTCCTCCAACGCCGCAAGCGCAGAGCCCTTCACAACCGGAATGTCGTCGCCGGGAAAGTCGTAGCTCGACAAAAGCTCGCGAACCTCCAACTCAACAAGCTCAAGAAGCTCCTCGTCGTCAACCTGGTCCACCTTGTTCAGGTAAACAACCAAAGCAGGAACCCCAACCTGACGCGCCAGAAGAATGTGCTCCCGAGTCTGCGGCATCGGACCGTCCGCTGCGCTCACAACAAGAATCGCTCCGTCCATCTGCGCGGCGCCCGTAATCATGTTCTTCACATAGTCCGCATGGCCCGGACAATCCACATGCGCGTAGTGCCGCGCACCCGTCTCATACTCAACATGCGCCGTCGAGATCGTGATCCCGCGAGCCTTCTCCTCAGGCGCCTTGTCGATCTGATCGTACGCCGTGAACTCCGCGCCACCGGCCTCAGCAAGTATCTTCGTGATCGCCGCCGTCAGCGTCGTCTTGCCGTGATCCACATGGCCGATCGTCCCGATATTGCAATGCGGCTTCGTCCGCTCAAACCGAGCCTTGCCCATCGATTTCCAAGCCCCTCTTTGCGTTCCCTGCCCTCAGGCGAATTTGGCGCGGACTTCATCCGCGACCGCCTGCGGCACTGCTTCGTAATGGTCGAATTCCATGTGGAACTGCGCCCGCCCCTGGCTCATCGAGCGCAGCGTGTTCACATAGCCGAACATGTTGGCGAGCGGCACCATGGCCTCGATCACCCGCGCATTGCTCCGCTGGTCCATATCCCGGATATGGCCGCGCCTCGAGTTCAGGTCGCCGATGATGTCGCCCAGATAGTCCTCGGGCGTCACCACCTCGACCTTCATGATCGGCTCCAGCAGCTTCGGCCGAGCCTTCTCCATGGCTTCGCGCACCGCCGATCGCGCGGCGATCTCGAACGCGAGCACACTCGAATCGACATCGTGATAGCCGCCGTCCGTCAATACCGCCTTCACGTCGATTACCGGGAAGCCTGCAAGCACGCCCGTTTCCATCTGGGCGAGGAATCCCTTTTCGACACCCGGAACGTATTCCCGCGGCACCGCGCCGCCGACGACTCGGCTTTCGAACTCGTTGCCGGCGCCCGGCTTCTGCGGCTCGAACGTCATGATGACGCGCGCGAACTGGCCGGCGCCGCCGGTCTGCTTCTTGTGCGTGTAATCGACCTCGACGGTCCTGCCGAAGGCTTCGCGGTACGCGACCTGCGGCGCGCCGATATTGGCCTCGACCTTAAACTCCCGCTTCATCCGGTCGATGATGATCTCCAGGTGAAGCTCGCCCATCCCCTTGAGGATGGTCTGGCCGGTCTCGTGGTCCGTCGAAAGCCCGAGCGAAGGGTCTTCCGCCGCGAGCCGCGCCAGCGCCACGCCCATCTTCTCCTGGTCGGCCTTGGTCTTCGGCTCCACGGCGATCTCGATGACCGGATCGGGAAACTCCATCCGCTCCAGGATGACGGGCGCATTCTGGAGCGCCAGCGTGTCGCCGGTAGTGGTCGTCTTTAGCCCGGCGATCGCCACGATGTCGCCGGCCCGCGCTTCCTTGATGTCCTCGCGGCTGTTGGCGTGCATCAGCAGCATGCGGCCGATGCGTTCGCGCTTGCCCTTGACGGTGTTCATCACCGAGGAGCCGCCCTCCAGCACGCCGGAATAGATGCGTGCAAAGGTCAGCGAGCCGACAAACGGGTCGTTCATGACCTTGAAGGCGAGCGCCGAGAACGGCGCATCGTCGCTGGAAGCGCGTTCGACCGGCTCTTCGCGGCCGGGCTCGACGCCCCTCACCGCCGCCACGTCCACCGGGCTCGGCAGATAGGCGACCACCGCATCCAGCATCGGCTGGACGCCCTTGTTCTTGAAGGCCGAACCGCAGAGCGTCGGCACGAAAGCGCCGGAGACGGTGCCGGCCCGGATACAGCGCTCGATGGTCTCTTCATCCGGCTCGGCGCCTTCGAGATACGCTTCGAGGGCCTCTTCGTCCTGTTCGACCGCAAGTTCGATCATCTGCTCGCGCAGTTCGTCCGCCCGCTCGGCAAGCTCTTTCGGAATCTCGCGATATTCGAACTCGGCGCCCAGCGTCTCGTCCTTCCACACGATTGCGCGTTTGCGCACCAGGTCCACCACCCCGACGAAGCCGGCTTCCGCGCCGACCGGCATCTGCAATACGAGCGGCACCGCGCCCAGCCGCTCGCGGATCATCTCGACGCAACGGAAGAAGTCGGCGCCCACCCGGTCGAGCTTGTTGATGAAGCACATGCGCGGCACGCCGTATTTGTCCGCCTGGCGCCAGACCGTCTCCGACTGCGGCTCCACCCCGGCAACGCCGTCGAATACGGCTACCGCACCGTCCAGCACCCGCAGCGAGCGCTCCACCTCGATGGTGAAATCGACGTGGCCCGGCGTGTCGATGATGTTGATGCGGTGATCGTTCCAGAAGCAGGTCGTGGCTGCCGACGTGATCGTGATGCCGCGTTCCTGTTCCTGCTCCATCCAGTCCATCGTCGCGGCGCCGTCATGCACCTCGCCGATCTTGTAGGAGCGCCCGGTGTAGTAGAGGACGCGCTCGGTGGTCGTCGTCTTGCCGGCGTCGATATGCGCCATGATACCGATATTTCGGTAGCGCTCGATCGCAGTGGTACGGGCCATTGGGAGGGTGCTCCGGCTCAGTCCGTTACCAGCGGTAGTGCGAGAAGGCGCGGTTCGCCTCGGCCATCCGGTGGGTGTCCTCGCGCTTCTTGACCGCTGCGCCGCGCTGGTTGATCGCGTCGATCAGCTCACCGCTGAGGCGGTCGACCATGGTCTTCTCGGACCGCTTGCGCGCCACGTCGATCAGCCAGCGGATCGCAAGCGCCTGCGCCCGGTCGGGGCGCACCTCGACGGGCACCTGGTAGGTGGCGCCGCCGACGCGCCGGGACCGAACCTCGAGATTGGGCCTCACATTGTCGAGCGCGGCATGGAAGACCTGCAGCGCATCGACGCCGGCCCGCCGTTCCGCCCTTTCCAGCGCTCCGTAGACGATGCGCTCGGCAGTGGACTTCTTGCCGTCCAGCATCAGGCAGTTGACGAATTTGGAGATGACCGCATCCCCGTATCGCGGATCGGGGATCGGCTCGCGTTTCTCTGCTGCCCGGCGGCGCGACATGGCTGGCGGTTCCCCTTACCTTGGGCGCTTGGCGCCGTATTTCGACCGGCGCTGGCGGCGGTCGGCGACACCCTGCGTGTCCAGCGTGCCGCGAATGATGTGGTAGCGCACACCCGGCAGGTCCTTGACGCGCCCGCCCCGGATCAGCACCACCGAATGTTCCTGGAGGTTGTGGCCGACGCCCGGAATGTAGCTCGTCACCTCGAACCCGTTGGTCAGCCGCACACGCGCCACCTTCCGCAGCGCCGAGTTCGGCTTCTTGGGCGTCGTCGTATAGACGCGCGTGCAGACTCCGCGCTTCTGCGGGCAGGCTTCCAGCGCGGGAACCTTGTTGCGCGCCCTGGGCGCGGTCCGCGATTTGCGGATCAACTGGTTGATCGTCGGCATTCCGCCTCCTTGCACCTCCAGCCCAGCCGGCAAACAACCGCTCCGGACCTGCGGGACCGAACAACAACGCCAGACACCGCCCCGCGCGCTGCGTGCAGGCTTGCCTGAGCGTTGGAGTGTCCGGAAAGTCGAACTCCGCTCGGCCCCAGACCGGCTTGAAGGCGCGTCTAAATCCGCGGCAATCGCGAATTTACCGCCGCCTCCCCGAATAAGGCTGGCGGGCTTTTAACGGCGCAGCCGGAGGGCGTCAAGCGCCGAAAAGCGCCCGCCCCCGAATTTCTCCCGCTCGCCCTGCGTTATTCCCCCGCAGCCAGCTGTTCCATTTCGAGCGCTTCGCTGCGCGCATTGCGCTCGGCCAGCGCCTGCCGGTCGCGTTCGGCCGCCAGATTGCGCAACCGCTTCATGACGCTGCCCGTGCCCGCCGGAATCAGCCGTCCGACGATCACGTTTTCCTTGAGGCCGATCAGATCGTCCACCTTGCCGCTGACCGAGGCCTCGGTCAGCACGCGCGTCGTTTCCTGGAACGAGGCGGCCGAGATCCACGAGCGGGTATGGAGCGCAGCCTTGGTGATCCCCTGCAGGACCGGTTCGGCCTTCGCAGGATCTCCGCCTTCGGCTTCCGCCCGGCCGTTCTCGTCCTCGAACTCGCTGCGGTCCACCTGTTCGCCGATCAGGAAAGTCGTATCGCCGGGATCGGTGATCTCGACCTTCTGCAGCATCTGGCGAACGATCACCTCGATATGCTTATCGTTGATCTTGACGCCCTGCAGACGATAAACCTCCTGGATCTCGTTCACGAGATAGGCGGCGAGAGCCTCGACTCCCAGCACATGCAGGATGTCGTGCGGCACCAGCTTGCCGTCCAGCAGCATGTCGCCGACCTGCACATGGTCGCCTTCGCGCACCGCAAGATGGCGTCCCTTGGGCACCAGATGCTCGCGCGTCTCTTCCGGGTTCTCCATGGACCGAATGACGATCCGGCGCTTGGTCTTGTAGTCGCGCCCGAACTCGATCCGCCCTTCCAGGTCGGCGAGCACGGCGAACTCCTTGGGCTTGCGGGCTTCGAACAGTTCCGCCACCCGCGGCAGGCCGCCCGTGATGTCGCGGGTCTTGGAGACCTCGCGCGGGATGCGGGCGAGCACGTCGCCCGGATGCACGCTCTGTCCGTTGGTGACGGAAAGCACCGCGTCCACCGACATGAAGTAACGCGCTTCCAGACCGTTGCCGAGTTCGACCACCTCGCCCTCGGGGGTCCTGAGCGTGATGCGCGGCTTCAGATCCGTTCCGCGCGCCTGCTGGCGCCAGTCGATCACGGTCCGGTTCGAGATGCCGGTCGCCTCATCGACGACTTCGCGCATCGAGACGCCTTCGACCAGGTCGACATAGTGCGCGACGCCCTCACGCTCGCAGATGATCGGCTGCGTATGAGGGTCCCAGTCGGCCAGTTTCTCTCCGCCTTCGACCGAGGCGCCGTCGTCCTTCAACAGCCGGGCGCCGTACGGAAGACGATGGCGCGCGCGTTCGCGGCCCTGGGTGTCCATCAGCACCAGTTCGGTATTGCGTCCCATGACAATCGGCACGCCCTTGGAATCGACCACGACGTTGCGGTTGCGCACCAGCAGCCGGCCGTCCATCACCGCTTCGACCGAAGATTGCTCCGCGCCGCCTTGCGCCGCGCCTCCGATATGGAAGGTGCGCATGGTCAGCTGCGTGCCCGGTTCGCCGATCGATTGCGCGGCGATCACGCCGACCGCCTCGCCGACATTGACCTCGGTGCCCCGCGCAAGGTCGCGCCCGTAGCAATGGCCGCAAACCCCCGCCTTGGTCTCGCAGGTAAGCACCGAACGGATTTTCACCATGTCGATGCCGGCCTGCTGGATCCGTTCGGCGAGATCCTCGTCGATCAGCGTGCCGGCGGCTGCAAGCGGGCTTCCCTCGGCGTCGACCGCATCGGCCGCCAGCGTCCGCCCGAGAATACGGTCCGCCAGCGGCTCGATGACATCGCCGCCCTCGACGATGGCCCGCATGTCGAGGCCGGCAGTGGTCCCGCAGTCGCGTTCGGTCACGATGCAGTCCTGCGCCACATCCACCAGCCGACGGGTCAGGTAGCCGGAATTAGCCGTCTTGAGCGCCGTATCGGCAAGGCCCTTTCGAGCGCCGTGCGTGGAATTGAAATATTCCAGCACCGAGAGGCCTTCCTTGAAGTTGGCGATGATCGGCGTCTCGATGATCTCGCCCGAAGGCTTGGCCATCAGGCCGCGCATGCCGGCCAATTGCTTGATCTGCGCTTCCGAGCCGCGCGCGCCGGAATGGGCCATCATCCACACGGAGTTCACGGGCTTGTCCGGATCCGCAACGGCGATTCCTTCCATCATCGCCCTGGAGACGTTGTCCGTGGCTTCGCTCCAGACGTCCACGACCTTGTTGTATCTCTCGCCGTGCGTAAGCAGGCCCTGCTGATACTGGTCCTCGAACTCCTTGACCTTGCCTTGCGCGTCCTCGATGACCTTGGCCTTCGCTTCCGGGATGACCAGATCGGCCTTGCCGAAAGAGATGCCGGCCTTGGTGGCATGGCCGAAACCCATCGCCATCATCCGGTCGCAAAACACGACCGAATCCTTCTGGCCGCAGTTGCGATAGACCACATCGATAATGTCGCCCACCGCCTTCTTTGTCAGCACCCGGTTGAAGTGGTCGAAGCCGACTGCTGCGTGCCTCGGCAGCAATTGCGCCAGAAGCACCCGTCCGGGCGTCGTCTCATACACCTTCGCGGTCGTAACGCCGGCCTCGTCGGTCTGGGAGATCCGTGCCTTGATGCGCGAATGCATGGTGACCATTCCGTGCGCCAGCGCGTATTCCACTTCGCCTGGGTCGCGGAACACCATGCCTTCGCCCGGTTCGCCTTCGCGCTCCAGCGACAGGTAGTAGAGGCCGAGCACGATATCCTGGGTCGGCACGATGATCGGCTTGCCGTTGGCGGGGCTGAGGATGTTGTTGGTGCTCATCATCAGCACCCGCGCTTCCAGTTGCGCCTCCAGCGACAACGGCACATGCACCGCCATCTGGTCGCCGTCGAAATCGGCGTTGAAGGCAGTGCATACCAGCGGGTGGAGCTGGATCGCCTTGCCCTCGATCAGCACGGGCTCGAACGCCTGAATGCCGAGCCGGTGCAGGGTCGGCGCCCGGTTGAGCAGGACCGGATGCTCGCGGATCACGCTTTCGAGAATGTCCCAGACTTCGGGCCGCTCGCGCTCCACGAGGCGCTTGGCCGCCTTGATCGTGGGCGCCATTCCATAGGCCTCGAGCCGCGAATAGATGAACGGCTTGAACAGTTCGAGCGCCATCTTCTTCGGCAGGCCGCACTGGTGCAGCTTGAGCTCGGGGCCGACGACGATTACGGAGCGCCCGGAATAGTCCACCCGCTTGCCCAGCAGGTTCTGGCGGAACCGCCCCTGCTTGCCTTTGAGCATGTCGGAAAGGGATTTGAGCGGGCGCTTGTTCGCTCCGGTGATGACACGTCCGCGCCGGCCGTTGTCGAACAGGGCATCGACCGCCTCCTGCAGCATGCGCTGCTCGTTGCGGATGATGATGTCCGGCGCGCGCAGCTCCATCAGCCGTTTCAGGCGGTTGTTCCGGTTGATGACGCGGCGGTAAAGGTCGTTCAGGTCGGAAGTGGCGAAGCGGCCGCCGTCGAGCGGCACCAGCGGCCGCAGCTCCGGCGGAATCACCGGCACCACGTCGAGCACCATCCATTCCGGCTTGGAGCCGGATTCGAGAAACGCCTCGACGACCTTCAGCCGCTTCACCAGCTTCTTGCGCTTCGCCTCGGAGTTCGTCTCCTTCAGGTCGGCGCGCATGTCATCGCGCTCTTCGGCCAGGTCGATCCCGGCGAGCAATTCCTTGATCGCCTTGGCGCCGATGCCGGCTTCGAAACTCACCCCTTCGGCGGCTGCGCGCTCCACTTCGTCCAGATATTCCTCCTCGCTCAGCAACTGGCCCCGCTCGAGCGCGGTCACGCCGGGATCGGTCACGACGTAGCTTTCGAAATAAAGCACCCGCTCCAGTTCGCGCAGCGTCATGTCGAGCACCAGCCCGATGCGGCTCGGCATGGATTTCAGGAACCAGATGTGGGCGACCGGGGCCGCGAGTTCGATATGGCCCATCCGGTCGCGGCGCACCTTGGAAAGGGTGACTTCCACGCCGCATTTCTCGCAAATGATGCCGCGGTGCTTCATCCGCTTGTATTTGCCGCACAGGCACTCATAGTCCTTCACCGGCCCGAAGATGCGGGCGCAGAAAAGCCCGTCCCGTTCCGGCTTGAAGGTCCGGTAGTTGATCGTTTCCGGCTTCTTGATCTCGCCATAGCTCCAGCGCCGGATCTGATCGGGCGAGGCGATCGAAACCCGGATTTTGTCGAACGAGGCTTCCTGTTCGGTCTGACCGAAAAGTCGCATCAAGTCGTTCATGCGGAGACTCCAGAGCGGGTTTTGGACAACGGCGCAGGCACCGTCAGAGGTGTTCTTCCTGAAGATCGACGTTCAGGCCGAGCGATCTCAACTCCTTGACCAGAACGTTGAAGGATTCCGGGATTCCGGCGTCGAACGTGTCGTCGCCGCGCACAACGGCCTCATACACCTTGGTCCGTCCGGCCACGTCGTCGGACTTCACCGTCAGGATTTCCTGCAAGGTGTATGCCGCGCCATAGGCTTCGAGCGCCCATACCTCCATCTCGCCGAACCGCTGGCCTCCGAACTGGGCCTTTCCGCCCAGCGGCTGCTGCGTCACGAGACTGTAGGGACCGATGGAACGGGCATGGATCTTGTCGTCCACCAGGTGGTGCAGCTTCAGCATGTATATGTAGCCGACGGTGACCGGGCGGTCGAAGGCTTCTCCGGTGCGCCCGTCAACCAGCCTGACCTGGCCGGTCGGGCGGATGCCGGCGCTTGCAAGCATGGCGTCGATATCGACCTCATGCGCGCCGTCGAACACAGGCGTGGCCACCGGGACGCCGGCGGTCAAATTGTTCGAGAGCTCGAGCACCTCGTCGTCCGAGAGGGAAGCGACGGAGCTTTCATAATCGGCCTCGCCATAGACGGTCTTGAGCTTGTCGCGAAGCTCGTCCATGGCCCTGTCGCTCTCGCGCACTTTTTCCAGCATCTCGTCGATCTGGCGGCCGAGACCGCGGCAGGCGGCGCCCAGATGGGTCTCCAGGATCTGCCCGACATTCATCCGCGACGGCACGCCGAGCGGATTGAGCACGATGTCCACCGGCGTCCCGTCCTCCATGTGCGGCATGTCCTCGATCGGCACCGCCTTGGAGATGACGCCCTTGTTGCCGTGGCGTCCGGCCATCTTGTCGCCGGGCTGCAGCTTGCGCTTCACCGCGACGAACACCTTGACCATCTTCATGACGCCCGGGGGTAGCTCGTCGCCGCGCTCCAGCTTCTCCAGCTTGTTGTCGAACCGCTTCGAGAGCTCGTCCACATTTTCGTCGAAGCGCTGGATGAGAGTCTCGATCTCGCGCATCACGTCGTCGCGCTGAAGCACGATCTGGCGCCATTCCGACGGCCGGAGCCCGTCCAGCGTCTTCTCGGTAATGCGCTGGCCTTCGCGCAGCCCCGGCCCGGAGACGGCGTTGCGTTTCAGCAGCAGTTCGCGCATCCGCGCATTGAAGTCGCGCGTAAGGATGCCGCGCTCGTCGTCGCGGTCCTTGGCCAGACGGTCGATCTCGGCCTGCTCGATGGTCATGGCGCGCTCGTCCTTATCGACGCCGCGCCTCTGGAAGACGCGCACATCGACCACCGTGCCGGAGTCGCCCGGCGGCACCTTGAGCGAGGTGTCCCGCACATCCGACGCCTTCTCGCCGAAGATCGCGCGCAGCAGCTTTTCCTCGGGCGTCATCGGCGACTCGCCCTTGGGCGTCACCTTCCCGACCAGGATATCGCCGGCATTCACCTCCGCGCCGATATAGACGATGCCCGCCTCGTCGAGATTGCGCAGCGCCTCTTCGGCCACGTTGGGAATGTCGCGGGTGATCTCCTCCTGGCCCAGCTTGGTGTCCCGGGCCATGATCTCGTATTCCTCGATATGTATCGAAGTGAACACGTCGTCGCGCGCGATGCGTTCCGAGATCACGATCGAGTCCTCGAAATTGTAGCCGTTCCACGGCATGAACGCGCAGAGCACATTGCGCCCGAGCGCCAGTTCGCCGAACTCGGTGGACGGCCCGTCGGCGATGATGTCGCCCTCGCCGACCGCATCGCCCACCTTTACCAGCGGCCGCTGGTTGAGGCAGGTGGACTGGTTCGACCGCTCGAACTTGCGCAGATTGTAAATGTCCACGCCGGAGCCGCCGCCGCTCTCCGCGGCGCGCACAACGATACGGGTGGCGTCCACCTGATCGACCGTGCCGACGCGCCGGGCCGTAACGGAGGCGCCGCTGTCGCGCGCGACCGCAGCCTCCATGCCCGTCCCGACCAAGGGCGCTTCCGCCTGCACCAGCGGAACCGCCTGGCGCTGCATGTTGGAGCCCATGAGCGCGCGGTTGGCGTCGTCGTTTTCCAGGAACGGAATCAGCGCCGCCGCAACCGACACCAGCTGCTTCGGGGAAACGTCCATGAAGTCGATCTGGTCGGCCGTCGCCAGCGCGAAGTCGTTGCCCCGCCTGACGGTCACCAGCTCCTCTTCGAACCGGCCCTCGTCATCGAGCGGCGAGTTGGCCTGCGCAACGGTGTAGCGCCCCTCGTCCATCGCGGTCATGTAGATCACTTCGCTCGACGCAATGCCGTTCTCGACCCTGCGGTAGGGGGTCTCGATGAAACCGTAGCGATTGATCCGGGCGTAGGTGGCAAGCGAGTTGATGAGGCCGATATTCGGGCCTTCCGGCGTCTCGATCGGGCAGATGCGGCCGTAATGCGTCGGATGCACGTCCCGGACTTCGAACCCTGCCCGTTCGCGCGTCAGCCCGCCCGGCCCGAGCGCCGAAAGGCGCCGCTTGTGGGTGATTTCCGACAGCGGGTTGGTCTGGTCCATGAACTGGCTGAGCTGGGAGGAGCCGAAGAATTCGCGCACCGCCGCAGCCGCCGGCTTGGCGTTTATCAGGTCCTGCGGCATCACGGAATCGGCGTCGATGGAACTCATTCGCTCCCGGATCGCGCGCTCCATGCGGGTCAGCCCGATGCGGTACTGGTTCTCCATCAACTCGCCGACGGAACGCACCCGCCGGTTGCCCAGATGGTCGATGTCGTCGATCTCGCCGCGCCCGTCCCTGAGCTCGACCATCGTTTTGACGATCGCCAGGATGTCCTGCTTGCGCAGGACGCGGAGCTGGTCGTCGGTTTCCTGACCGAGCCGCGCATTCATCTTCACCCGGCCGACGGCCGAGAGATCGTAGCGCTCCTCGTGGAAGAAGAGGCCGCGAAACAGCGTCTCCGCGCTTTCCAGCGTCGGCGGCTCGCCCGGGCGCATGACCTTGTAGATGTCGGTCAGCGCATCGTCCCGGTTGGCGTTGTTGTCGCGCGCGAGCGTGTTGCGGATGTAGGGCCCGACATTGATGTTGTCGATCGCCAGCGTCGCCAGTTCGTCAACGCCCGCGCCATGCAGGGCTTCGAGCAGGGTTTCGTCGATCTCGTTGCCGGCTTCGGCGAAAATCCGCCCGTTCCCGGCATCGACCAGGTCCTCGGCCAGGAACCGCCCGAGCAGGTCCGACTCGTCCACCAATTGCGCCTCGACCCCGCTCCTGGTCAGCCGGTCGATCTGGCGCTTGGTCATGTTGGTTCCGGCCTTGGCCGCGACTTCGCCGTTCCGGGCGTCCCGGAGATCGGCGACCAGCCGCTGGCCCTGCAGGCGGGCGAGGTCGATTTCCGTGACCCAGCCCGCTTCCCCGTGCCGGTAGATCACGCGGTCGTAGAAATAGTCGAGGATCTCCTCCGCGCCCATTCCCTCGATCGCTTCGCCATCGTCCTCGCCGGCTTCCGCCCGCCGCTGCTGGAATTCCTTGCTTTCGAGCGCCATCAGCAGGGTTGTGACCGGCAGCTTGCGGCGCCGGTCGATCCGCACGAAGACCTCGTCCTTGGCGTCGAATTCGAAGTCCAGCCAGGAACCGCGATAGGGAATGACGCGGGCCGAGAACAGGAGCTTGCCCGAAGAGTGCGTCTTGCCCCGGTCATGGTCGAAGAACACGCCCGGCGAGCGATGCATCTGCGAGACGATCACCCGCTCGGTGCCGTTGATGATGAAGGTGCCGTTGTCCGTCATCAGCGGCATGTCGCCCATATAGACGTCCTGCTCCTTGATGTCGCGAATCGACCGCGCGCCGGTATCGTCGTCGAGATCGAACACGATGAGCCGCAGCGTGACCTTCAGCGGCGCCGCGAAGGTCATGCCGCGCTGCTGGCATTCCTCGACATCGTATTTCGGGTCCTCGAATTCGTATTTCACGAATTCGAGCTGCGCCTTATCGGCGAAGTCCTTGATCGGAAATACGGTCGTCAGCACCTCCTGGAGACCCGCCTGGCGGCGTTCCTCCGGGGTGGCGTCGCGCTGCAGAAACCCTTCGTAGGATGTGCGCTGCACGTCGATCAGATTCGGAATCGGCGCCACCTCGCGGATATGGCCGAAATTCTTGCGAACCCGCTTGCGGCCCGTAAACGACATCGTCATGTGCGATCCACCCTGTTCCACGCCGACGGCGGGTCGGCGACAAGACCATCATTAATCTGGGTTGCGGCACGAAAATGGCAAACGGAGGTGTAGCCGCGCGCCCGACTTCGGGGCCCGCAGCCGCATCCACCCTTCCTGTCCGGCCCGGAACCCGGGCCGGTTTCCATTCGGCCGGCCAATCCGGCTACTTCAGTTCTACCGTCGCGCCGGCTTCCTCGAGCTTCGTCTTCAACTCTTCTCCTTCTTCCTTGCTCACGCCTTCCTTGACGGATTTGGGCGCGGACTCCACCAGTTCCTTGGCCTCCTTCAGGCCGAGGCCGGTAATGGCGCGGATTTCCTTGATTACGTTGATCTTCTTTTCGCCGAAGGATGCCAGGATGACATCGAATTCGGTCTGCTCCTCGACGGCGGCGGCGGCTTCGCCATTCGACACCGCGGCCACGGCGACCGGCGCGGCGGCGGAGACGCCCCACTTCTCTTCGAGCATTTTCGAAAGCTCCGCCGCCTGGATGACGGTCAATTCGGAGAGTTCGTCGACGAGTTTCTGTAGATCGGCCACTTGTTGTTACTCCTGGGTTCGCTTTCCGGTTCTTGCTTGGTTCAGTCGGCTGCAGGCGATCGGTCCGAGTCGCCTTGGGCGGAGAAGACGCGCGCGAGCTGCGCGCCGGGTTCGTTCAGCAGGCGCGCAATCCTGCTTCCCGGCGCCTGCAGCAGTCCCACGATCCTTCCGCGCAGCTCATCCAGCGACGGCAGCTTCGCGAGCGCGTCCACCCCCGCTTCGTCCAGCGTCTCGGCGCCGAGCATGCCGCCCAGCACAGAGAGCTTGCCGTTCTCATTGGCATAGCCGACGGCCACCTTGGCCGCCGCGACCGGGTCGGTCGAGAACGCAACGGCCGTCGGGCCGGAGAAAAGGGGCTGGATTTCAGCGAAGGAAGTCTTTTCCAGCGCGCGCTTCGCCAGCCGGTTCTTGGTGACCCGGAACGTCACACCCGCCGCGCGCATGCGCCGGCGAAGGTCCGTCATCTCGGCCACCGTAAGTCCGGAATGCCGGGTGACGACCATGAGCTCGGCGCCGCCGAAGCTCTCGGTCATGTTCCGGACCAGTTCCTCTTTCTGCTTCTTGAGCAAGGGGTCCTCTCCTGGGTGGGGCTTTCGCCCCGGTTTGCGTTGACCGCCCTTTCGGGCGGCATCGGACCCTGTCCCGGAAGCGGACGCCGGTCGTCCGGCGTCTTCCTCCCGTCTCGCGCCGGCGCTTTCGCTTTAGGTCCGGCCTGCCGGGCAGGCGCAGACACCGACGGTCTCGGACAGGTGTACTTTCGGCGGACGGGCGGCTCAGCCCGCTCCGCCGAGAGCGCCTGCATCGACGCGCACCCCCGGCCCCATGGTGGAGCTGAGCGTGACGCGCCTGACATAGGTTCCCTTGGCGCCGGACGGCTTGGCGCGCAGTATGGCGTCGAAGAAGGCACGCGCATTGCCTTCCAGCGCCTCCTGCTCGAAGCTCGCCTTGCCGATGCCGGCATGCACGATCCCGGCCCGCTCGACCCGGAACTGCACCTGGCCGCCCTTGGCTGCGCGGACCGCATCCGCCACATCCATGGTCACCGTGCCGAGGCGCGGGTTGGGCATCAGGCCGCGCGGGCCCAGAATGCGCCCGAGCCGGCCCACGACCGGCATGGTATCCGGCGTGGCGATGGCGCGATCGAACGCGATCTCGCCGCCGCCGATCGTCTCGGCCAGGTCTTCTGCGCCCACCAGGTCGGCGCCCGCCTCGCGGGCCTCGTCGGCCTTGGCGCCCCGCGCAAAAACCGCCACCCGCACCGGCTTACCGGTGCCGTGGGGGAGATCGCAGACCCCGCGCACCATCTGGTCCGCATGGCGCGGATCGACGCCGAGATTGATCGCGATATCGACCGTTTCGTCGAATTTGGCGCGGGCCCGCTCGCGGACCAGACGCACCGCTTCGGCGAGGTCGTGCTCGACGGTGCGCTCGACGCCGTCCCAGCCGGCGCGCATCCGCTTGCCCTTTCGGCTTGCCATCGCGTCAGCCCTCCGTCACTTCGAGGCCCATGGACCGGGCGGAGCCCGCAAGCATGGCCACGGCGGCATCGAGGTCGTTGGCGTTCAGGTCCTCCATCTTCGTCTCGGCGATCTCCCGGAGCTGCGCCCGCGTGACCTGGCCTGCAACCTCCCTGCCGGGCATCTGGCTGGCCTTGTCCAGACCCGCCGCGCGGCGCAACAGGAAACTCGCCGGCGGCGTCTTCATCGTGAAGCTGAAGGACTTGTCCGCATAGACGGTGATGATCGTCGGGATCGGCATGCCCTGTTCCTGGGCCTGCGTGGCGGCGTTGAAGGCCTTGCAGAACTCCATGATGTTCAGTCCGCGCTGTCCCAGCACCGGACCGATGGGCGGTTGCGGCGTGGCTTGTCCCGCCGGAACCTGCAGCTTGATGTAGCCGCTGATTTTCTTTGCCATTTCGGCTCCCCACATGCGGCGGCGCTGCGCCGCCGGCGGTCACGGCCGGGGTCGGCCTCCCGCCTCTGTCTCGTTGCTGTGCGCGGTCAGGTTTTTTCCACTTGCGAATATTCGAGATCGACGGGCGTCGCGCGCCCGAAAATCGACACCGAAACCTTGAGCCGCGCGCGTTCTTCGTCAACCTCTTCCACCACGCCGGTGAAGGAGGTGAACGGGCCGTCGGAGACGCGGACCTGCTCGCCTATATCGTAGATCACCGACGGGCGCGGCCGTTCGACCCCTTCGCTGACCTGGTAGAGGATACGGTTGGCTTCGGACTCGGAGATCGGAATCGGTCGGTTGCCGCCGCCGCCGAGAAATCCCGTGACCTTCGGCGTGTTCTTGACCAGGTGCCAGACGCGGTCGTCCGGGCGGCTGCCGCCCCTGTCGGGACGTTCCGGGCTGTGCTGCGTTTCCATCTTGACCAGTACATAGCCGGGAAAGAACTTGCGCTCACCGGTCACGCGCCGTCCGCGCCTGATCTCGGCGACCTTTTCCATCGGCACGCTGATGTCCTCGATCAGCCCGCCCACGCCCTGCCGGTCCGCCTGTTCGCGGATCGCCGTCGCCACCTTCTGCTCGGAGCCCGAGTGGACATGAACGACATACCAGCGCGCAGACAAGGCGTTATCCCCCGAACCCGAGGACGACGCGCACGATCCAGGCCAGCGCCTGGTCCACGAGGAAGAAGAACAACGCCGCCAAGGTCACCATGACGAACACCATGGCCGTGGAGACGCCGGTCTCCTTGCGGGAAGGCCAAGTAACCTTCGCTGCCTCCTGGCGGACCTGGCGAATGAAAGCTCCGGGACTGGTTCGCGCCATAACAGCCTCAGATGGCAGGAGCAGCAGGACTCGAACCCGCAACCCCCGGTTTTGGAGACCGGTGCTCTACCAATTGAGCTATGCTCCTACTGAGATCCATGGCGTTCTGTCGATCCTCCGTCGTTCAGTCGTCGTTCGAGGCACCGATGCCTCAGTCGTCGTTCGAGGCACCGATGCCTCAGTCGTCGTTCGAGGCACCGATGCCTCAGTCGTCGATGGAGGCGACGACACCGGCGCCGACGGTCCGTCCGCCCTCGCGGATCGCAAACCGAAGCCCCTCGTCCATCGCGATCGGCGCAATCAGGTTCACGCCCATCGACACATTGTCGCCCGGAAGAACCATCTCAACACCCTCCGGCAACTCTACCGTCCCCGTAACATCCGTCGTGCGGAAGTAAAACTGCGGACGGTAGTTCGAGAAAAACGGCGTGTGACGACCCCCCTCGTCCTTCGTCAGAACATAGCACTCGCAACGGAACTTCGTATGCGGGCGGATCGAGCCCGGACGCGCCAGAACCTGCCCACGCTCAACCTCGTCGCGCTTCGTCCCCCGAAGCAGCACACCCACATTGTCACCCGCCTCGCCCTGGTCCAACAGCTTCCGGAACATCTCAACGCCCGTGCACACCGTCTTCGTCGTATCCTTCAGCCCCACAATCTCAACATCGTCGCCGACCTTCACGATCCCCTGCTCGACACGGCCCGTAACCACCGTACCGCGCCCCGATATCGAAAACACATCCTCGATCGGCATCAGAAAAGGACGGTCCTTCGGGCGGTCCGGCTGCGGCACATACTCGTCAACCGCCTCCATCAACTCCAATACCGACTGACGGCCCTGACCAACGTCCCCGTCCTCCAACGCCGCAAGCGCAGAGCCCTTCACAACCGGAATGTCGTCGCCAGGAAAGTCGTAGCTCGACAAAAGCTCGCGAACCTCCAGCTCAACAAGCTCAAGAAGCTCCTCGTCGTCAACCTGATCCACCTTGTTCAGGTAAACAACCAAAGCAGGAACCCCAACCTGACGCGCCAGAAGAATGTGCTCCCGAGTCTGCGGCATCGGACCGTCCGCTGCGCTCACAACAAGAATCGCTCCGTCCATCTGAGCGGCGCCCGTAATCATGTTCTTCACATAGTCCGCATGGCCCGGACAATCCACATGCGCGTAGTGCCGCGCACCCGTCTCATACTCAACATGCGCCGTCGAGATCGTGATCCCGCGAGCCTTCTCCTCAGGCGCCTTGTCGATCTGGTCATACGCCGTGAACTCCGCGCCACCGGCCTCAGCAAGTATCTTCGTGATCGCCGCCGTCAGCGTCGTCTTGCCGTGATCCACATGGCCGATCGTCCCGATATTGCAATGCGGCTTCGTCCGCTCAAACCGAGCCTTGCCCATCGATTCTCGTCTCGCTGCGATACCAGTTGGTTTCTAGTCGGTTCCGTCCATCCCGGCCGAAGCTGGAGCGGGTGACGGGAATCGAACCCGCACCACCAGCTTGGAAGGCTGGGGCTCTACCATTGAGCTACACCCGCGGGCGTTCCGCGTTGGCTTACATCCGTGCAGTCCTGCGCTGCGCTCACACCCCGCCGTTCGACCGTAGTCCGGGCCGTCCGAATGGTGGAGGGGGTTGGATTCGAACCAACGTAGGCAACGCCAACGGGTTTACAGCCCGTCCCCTTTAGCCACTCGGGCACCCCTCCGTTCCGTCCCCGAAACGGCGCGCGAAAATGATATGCTCCCGCGACGATGTCAATGGTCAATCGGAGGCAAAATCGCGGCAGGCCGGCGGTTGCCGGCGAACTGTGGCTTCACGGCCGCCATGCCGTGGCGGCCGCTCTCGCCAACCGCTCCCGCACGGTTCACCGGCTGCTCCAGACGGAAGCCGGAGACGAAGCGGTCGCGGCGGGCCGGCGTGGCATTCCCGTGGAAACCGTCGAGCGCCGCCTGCTCGACAGGCGCTTCGGCACCCATGCCGTGCACCAGGGCATCGCGCTCCACTGCGAGCCGCTGCCGCCGCCCGACCTCGACGCCATCGCGGCGGAGCCGGGCCCGGCGCGCCTGCTGCTGCTCGACCGGGTGAGCGATCCGCGCAATGTGGGCGCGGTGCTCCGCTCGGCGGAGGCCTTCGACGTGCGGGCCGTCGTCATGCGGGCCGTCGGCGCGCCGGCGGAGACCGCCGCGCTCGCCAAGGCCGCGGCCGGGGCGCTGGAGCGCGTGCCGCTCGCCCGCGCCGTCAATCTTGTCCGCACGCTCGAGCGCCTCAAGGCCGCGGGATACTGGTTCGCCGCACTGGACGGGACGGCGGACCTGCCGCTCGCGCGCCTGGACCTCACCGGAAGGGTCGGCCTCGTACTGGGAGCGGAGGGCGCCGGCATCCGCCGCCTGGTGCGCCGCGCCTGCGACTTCGAGGCCGCGATACCCATGAGCGGCGGCGCCGACAGCCTCAACGTCGCCGTCGCAGCAGGGATCGCCCTTTACGAAGCGCATCGGCAGTCCTACATGAGCAGCGCGGCATCCGCACCGTCCTGAACTGCCCGCAAAGGGCCCGGACATGCGGCCGCGGCAAAGCCGGTCAACCGAAAACCACACGGGAAACACCATGTCTCTGCGCCTTGGCGACGATGCTCCGGACTTCACTGCGGAAACCACCGACGGCGAAGTCTCCTTCCACGACTATCTGGGCGACGGATGGGGCATCTTGTTCTCGCACCCCGCCGATTTCACCCCCGTCTGCACGACCGAGCTCGCGGCCGCCGCGCGTCTCAAGGGCGAGTTCGAAAAGCGGAATTGCCGCATTCTCGGCCTGTCGGTCGATCCGCTCGGCAGCCACCGCAAATGGGCCAGCGATATCGAGGAGACCCAGGGCCAGGCGGTCAATTTCCCGATCGTCGCCGACCACGACCGGAACGTGTCCACGCTCTACGACATGATCCACCCCAATGCCGCCGAGACGGTGACGGTGCGCTCCGTGTTCTTCGTCGGGCCGGACAAGAAGGTGAAGGCCACGATCACCTATCCGCCTTCCACGGGGCGCAATTTCGACGAGATCCTGCGCACGCTGGACTCGCTCCAGCTTACCGCCGCCCACAAGGTGGCGACGCCGGTCAACTGGCAGCAGGGCGACGATGTCATCATCCTGCCGGCGCTCACGAACGAGCAGGCGAAGGAGCTGTTCCCCGACGGTTGGGACGAACAGAAGCCTTATCTGCGCGTCGTCCCGCAGCCGGGGCGCTAAACGGCCGGCGCCGCCTCCAGCGCAAATCCGCCGGGCGGGCCGGACACTACCTCGCCGACGACCGCCGCCTGCGCATAGCCGGCGACGGCCAGCGCGGCGAGGCAGGCGTCCACCCTGTCGCCCGGTACGCCTGCCAGCAGCCCGCCGGCCGTCTGCGGATCGAACAGCGCCGGGCAGTCCTCGGGGTCGAACGCCTCCGCCGCCGCCTCATTGGCGGGATGCAGGGTGCTGCGCACGCCGCGGGCGATGAGGTCCGCTGCGCCCGGCAGAACGGGCAGGACGTCGGGCCATAGAACGGCCGACCGGCCCGAAGCCCGCAACATTTCGCCGAGATGGCCCGCCAGGCCGAAACCGGTCACGTCGGTGACCGCCACGGCGCCATGCGCGCGCAGCGCCTCGCCCGCCTCGCGGTTCGATTGCTGCATGGCGGCGAGCGCCGCTTCCAGCCAGTCTCCCCGGCAGAGCCCGGCCATGTGCGCGGCGAGGATTGCGCCGGTCCCGACCGGCTTGGTAAGCACGAGCCGGTCACCCGTTTCCAGCCCATCCTTGCCCGTCAACCTCTCCGCATCGCCATGGCCATCGAGGGCAAAGCCGAGCGACAGTTCCGCGCCCTCTCCCGTGTGACCGCCGACCAGCGCGCAGCCGGCCGCGTCCAGGACTTCCAGCGCGCCGCGCATCATGGCTTCGAGGTCCCGCTCCAGCTTGTCCTCCGGCGCAAACGGCAAGGTCGCCAGCGCGAGCGCGGTCTGCGGTTCGGCGCCCATGGCGTAGAGGTCTCCGAGCGCATGGTTCGCGGCAATGCGCCCGAACAGGTAGGGGTCGTCGATGAAGGCGCGGAACTGGTCGGCCGTGCGCACCGCGACCCGGCCGGGCGGCGGACGCACGACCGCCGCGTCGTCGCCCAAGCCCACCACGACATCCTCGCGCGGTGCAACGTCCAGCCTGGCCAGCACGCGCGCCAGAATCTCCGCCGCGAGTTTCGCGCCGCAGCCGCCGCAGCGCATTTCCCCGGCCGCCGCCATGGCAGGGAAGTCGCGATAGCGGTCCATCCAGCGCCGGTCGATGCGGTCCTTCCACCGCCAGGCCCAGCCACCCGAGGCGGCGAACGGCCCCCAGGACGCGACCGCCTCGTCCCTGCCGGTCGAAATGAGCGCCAGCGTCCGTTTCTGCGGCCGGTAAGGAAGCAGCGATTTGCCGCCCGTTGCCAGACGGCGCAGGTTTTCGGCGAGAACCGGACCCTGGCGCACCGCGAACACCCCCGATTTCGGCAGGGCGCGCGCGCCGAACGCAGCGATATCGCCGGCGGCGAAGACCTGCGGGTGGCTGTGGGAGCGCAGGTCCTGTCCCACCTCGACGAAGCCTTGCTCGTCCGTCGCAAGCCCGGACGCCGCGACCCAGCCGGCAGGGGCCGCGGGCGTCGCCAGGACTATCGCGTCGGCAGGCAGGGTCTCGCCCGTTTCCAGGGCGGTGCCGCAGGGTCCCACCGCCGCCACCCGCACGCCCGTCCTGCGATCGATTCCGGCCCGGCCGAGCGCGGCCTCGATCCGTCGGCGGGCCGCGCGACCATAGGCCGGCAGGACCTCGTCCATGTCCGAGACGACCGTGAAACGCAGCCCGTCGGCAGGGATGCCCCGCTCCGCCAGACGCGCTGTCAGCCGGCGTTTCAGCGCGAGCGTGAGTTCGACCCCGCCTGCGCCCGCGCCCACGGTGACGAGGCGAAACGCCCCTTCCGTCTCCGCCGCCCGTTCTTCGACCGCCGCCCAGCGTTCGAGGAACCGTTCCACAGGCTTGACCGGCAGGGCCTGCTCCGCGCCTTCGATGCCCGCCGGGGAAGGCGCAGATCCGATGTCCAGCGAGACGAGGTCGAAGGCGAGCGCCGGCCGGCCGTCGATCCGGGCTTCGTTGCGGTCGAGGTCGAGGCCCGTCACCGCTCCATGCACCAGCCTCGCGCCGGCAAAGGAGGCCAGCGGCGCCAGGTCCACATGCGCCTCGGCGTGGCTGTAGTGCCCCGCGACCAGCCCCGGCAGCATCCCGGAATAGGGCGTCGCCATGTCGCGCGTCGCCAAGGTCAACCTGACGCCGGGGACCGGGGCCATCCCGAAGCGGCGCAGCACCTCCACATGCGCGTGTCCGCCGCCGATCAGCAGAATATCGGTGCGGACCGGCGCCAGCGCGGGCATCATGGGGAAGAACGAGGCCGCGTCAGCGCTGCTTCACGGCCCCGACGGCGTTCAGGCGCGCGATCTCGGCGGCCGCGAAACCCCAGTCGCCGAGCGCTTCGTCGGTGTGCTCGCCCGCATGGGCCGGGCCCCTGGAAACGCCGCTCGGCGTGCCCTCGAACACCGGGGCCGGGCCGGGCTGGCGCACGCCGTCCACCTCGACGAAGCTGCCGCGGAAGGCATTGTGATGGTGCTCCATCGCCTCGGACATGGAGAGCACCGGCCCGAAGCAGATGTCCGTCTGCTCCATGATCGCCGTCCATTCCGCGCGAGTCTTCGTCTTGAAGATTTGGCGCAGGCGCTCGCGCGTCTCGGGCCAACGGGGCCGGTCGAGCTGGTCGGGCAGGTCGGCGTCGGCAAGGCCGGTGTGCTTGAGCAGCAACGCATAGAATTGCGGCTCAATGGAGCCGACCGAGATGTGCTTGCCGTCCGCCGTCTCATAGACATTGTAGTAATGCGCGCCCTTGTCGAGGCGGTTCTTGCCGCGCTCCTCGATCCAGGCTCCGGAAGCGAGCGCGCCGTACATGGGGGTCATCAGCGAGGCCGAGCCCTCGACCATCGAGCAGTCCACCACCTGGCCCTTGCCGGTCGCGCGCGCGCTGACGATGCCGGCCAGCATGCCGACGGCCATGTAGAGGGCGCCGCCGCCGAAATCGCCGACAAGGTTGAGCGGCGGCACCGGCGGGCCGCCCTCCTCGCCGATGGAATAAAGCGCGCCCGAGAGCGAGATGTAGTTGATGTCGTGCCCTGCCGTATGCGCGATAGGGCCCGTCTGGCCCCACCCGGTCATGCGCCCGATGACCAGCTTCGGATTGCGCTCCAGTAGGGTGTCGGGCACGAGACCGAGACGCTCCATGACACCCGGCCGGAAGCCTTCCACGATGGCGTCCGCGCCGTCGCAGAGGCGGAGCGCCGTTTCGAGGCCGTCTGGATGCTTGAGGTCGATAGCGACATTCTTGCGGCTCCGGAGCAGGGTGTTGAACTTCGGGTGCTCGGCCTCCCTGCCGACATTCGCCGCCCGGTCCACGCGCAGCACATCCGCGCCCATGTCCGCAAGCAGCATGCTGCAAAACGGCCCCGGCCCGATGCCGGCGAATTCCACGATTCTCACCCCGTCCAGCGCGCCCATGGCGTTATCGCTCCCTTTCGGCGTTATGGTGGCGGGAGCATAGCGCGCGAGGAAGGACCCGCAACATGACGAGGCCGTTTTCCGGTATCCGCGTCCTGGACTTCACCCAGGTGTTCGCCGGGCCGTTCGGCAGCTACCAGCTCGCCCTGCTCGGCGCGGATGTCATAAAGATCGAGCGGCCGGGCGGCGAGGACATGCGCTTCTCCCCGCCGTCGAAGCTGTGGGCGGAGCGCGCGATGGCGCCGATGTGGGCGTCCGCTAACGCCAACAAGCGCAATCTTGCGCTCGACCTCAAGGACCCGGACGCCGTGGCCGCGCTACAGCATATGGCCAAGAGCGCCGACGTGGTGATGGAGAACTTCCGCCCGGGCGTGATGGACCGGCTCGGCCTCGGCTACGAAGCGCTCTCGGACATCAACCCGCGGCTCATCTATTGCGCGGTTTCCGGCTTCGGGCAGAACGGGCCCGACCGGGAGACGGCCGCCTATGACGGGCGGATCCAGGCCACTTCCGGCATCATGTCGGTCACCGGCCATGCCGAGACCGGGCCGGTCAGGGCCGGCTTCGCAGTCTGCGACGCCATCGGCGGCATGACCGCCGCCTTCGCCGTCGCGAGCGCGCTCTTCCAGCGCAGCCATACCGGCCGGGGCCAGCTGGTCGATGTGGCGATGCTCGACGCCGCGCTCTCCTTCATGTCGCCTGCGGTGGTGGAATATCTTGTCGCGGGCCACCTCCAAGGCCAGTACGGGAACCAGGCGGTGAGCCGGAAGCCCACTGCAAACCTCTTCAAGGCCGGCGAAGGCCATCTCCTCCTTGCCGTCAACAACGAGAAGCAGTTCCGGGCGCTCTGTTCCGCACTCGGGCGCGAGGACCTGCTGGAGGACCCGCGGTTCGCCGACTGGGACGCCCGCGCCGCCCACGCCGGCGAGCTGCGCGAGATCGTGGAGACGGCCTTTGCGGACGGGGGCGCGGATGTCTGGGAAGCCCGGCTGGAGGAGGCGGGCGCGCCGTCTGCGCGCATCCGCAGCATCGCGGACGCGGTCGGCCATCGCCAGCTCGCCCACCGGGACGTGATCCAGGAAGTCGAGGGTCCCTGGGGGCCGATGCGGCTGGTCGGGTCCGGCTTCCGGCTGGCGCACGGTTCCGGCGCTATCGACCGCCCGCCGCCCCTGCCGGGTCAGCACAACGAGGAAGTGTTGCGGGAAGCGGGCGTGGACGAGGCGCTGCTCCGGCGCCTGCTTGCTGTGGCCGGGGAAGCCGCAGCCGGGGGAGACGCGCCATGAGCAGTCCGGGACCGCCCTTCCGCGCCGACCATGTCGGCAGCCTGCTGCGCCCGCCCGAGGTCGTGGCGGCGCGGCGCAAATGCCTGGACGAAAAGGCGATGCCGGCCGACGAGCTGCGCGCGATCGAGGACGAGGCGATCGCGCAAGCCATCCGCATGCAGGAGGATATCGGGCTGAAGGCGGTGACCGACGGCGAGTACCGACGGCTGTTCTGGCATTACGACTTCATGGAGATGCTGACCGGGTTCGAGTTCGAGACGCGCGAGCTTGGGGTGCAGTTCGCCGGCGTGCGCCTCCCGCCGCTCTACCCGACGATTACCGCCAGGCTCGATTTCCCCGACGACCATCCGATGCTCGACCACTTCCGGTTCGTGGCGGCCAACGCGACGGTGGCGCCCAAGATTTCGATCCCCGGACCGAGCTGCTGCCATTTCCGACTCGCGCCCGAAGACATTCATGTGCCGGAATACAGGGACATCGACCTCCTGTTCGCGGACATCGCGGCGACCTACCGCAAGGCCGTCGCGGCCTTCTACGCTGCGGGATGCCGCTACATCCAGCTCGACGACATCTTCTTCGCCTATCTCTGCGATCCCAAGCACCGCGCCCGGAAGCAGCAGGAAGGCTACGACCCGGACCGGCTGATCGACCGCTACGCCTGGATGATGAACGAGGCGATCCGGGACCGCCCGGACGACATGACGGTTGCGATGCATCTCTGCCGCGGCAATTTCCAGTCCGCCCACGCGGCGGAAGGCGCCTACGACCCCGCCGCCGATGCGGTGTTCAACCGGACCGGGGTCGATATCTTCTTCATGGAATACGACACGGAGCGTGCCGGCGGGCTGCAGCCGCTCGGCCTGCTCGCCAAGGGCCGCCAGCGGGTCCTGCCGGGCTTCATCACCACCAAGACGCCCGAGCTCGAAAGCCTCGACGACCTCAAGCGGAAGTTCGAAGAGGCATCCCGATACGCCGATCTCGACCAACTCGGCATCGCGCCGCAATGCGGCTTCGCCTCGACCGAGCACGGCAACAGGATCGGCCATGACGACCAGCGGCGGAAGCTCGAACTGGCGGTGACGCTCGCCGAGGAAATCTGGGGAGGGGTATAAGCCCGCCTAACGCACGTAGAGGCGCACTTCCTCTACATTCAGGTCGCTGTCGGCCCGCGTCGCGATCCTGAGCCTGGAAGCCGCAACGCCCATGCGGCGCAGGCTCCTGTGCACCTTGTCGGCATAGTCCGCAGCAGCGGCCATGCTGCCGCCGGGCGACACGCCCACGACCTCGAAGGTCGTGCCGGGCCGGCGGTCCAACACCTGCTGGACGGCGGCGGACAGGGCTTCCTCGAAGGCGACATTCGGATCGTCGAAGCGGACCACCGCCAGCGGCCGCTCCTCCAAGGCGCGCGCGGAATAGGCACCGCTCGCCACGCCGTCCTCAAGACTGCCAGCGTCGATCGCCTCGGCCAGAAGGGCAAGTTCGCGCCGTTCCGCCGTAACCAGCCGGCCCTGCCGCTCCGACGCGGCGGCGACTTCGTCCAAGAGGCGGGTCACGGTGACCGACATGTGCGCCGCCCGGTCCCCGATGGCGTGGAGTTGCAGGTGGTCCTCCTCCACGGCGCCTGAGAGCTCGAACGCATTCAGCACCGAGTCGTTTAGGAACGCGGCCCTGGAATCGGCCTCTGCCGCGCGGGTCCGCAACACGTCCCAGGCGCCGACATCGCGGTCGAGAGCGGCAAGCATCGATTGCGCCACATTCCACTGGGCCCTGAGCCTCGGATTGGCGCGCGTCGTCCCGATCTTAAGGCGCGCCTCGATTGCGGCGACGCGCCCGTGATAGCTCTCGGCGCGCTGGCGCGCGCCGTCCCGCAGGTCCGCGTGGGCTTTCTCCAGTCCGTCGATCACCTTCGCCAGCGCATCCGCCTCGCCGGCCAGCTGACGGACCTTGCGGACGACGAAACTCTCCCCGCCCTGCGTTGCGGGGGCTGCGGCCACCCGTTGAGGCGCCGGCGCCGCCGCTTCCCGGACCGCCGACGCTGCGGGCGCCGCCGGAGCTCCGACCCGGGTGGAGCCGGGCGGCAGGCCAGTATCCTGGGGCACGCAGCCTGCGACGCCCAGAAGCCCGCCGAGAAGGAGGGCGCTCGCGCTTATCCGTTTACGCATGATGTTCAGCCTGAGACGCCATCGGTTTTCCGCCCATTAGCGGACAGTAGCGCGTTATTGCGGCTTCTGACAACGGGTTATCCAAAGGCGCCGGGGCTCTGTCGGCGCGGCTTGCGCAGGCGCCGGGCCGGAGCTAAATTCACCGCTTCCCGGACAGCGCCCGTAGCTCAATCGGATAGAGCGTCTGACTACGGATCAGAAGGTTGGGAGTTCGAGTCTTCCCGGGCGCGCCAGTTTTCCTTGTCTGCCAGGAAGGCCGCCTTGCGCGCGCCGGGCGCCGGCCGCCCTGGAGACGGGCGGATCGGCGAGGCGGAATGAGCGCAAAGGACCTGGATGTTGCGATCGTCGGCGCAGGCGTCGGCGGGCTTTATGCGATACACCGGCTCAGGAAGTCCGGTTTCCGGGTGTGCGCCTTCGAGGCCGCCGACGGCATAGGCGGCACCTGGTACTGGAACCGCTATCCCGGCTGCCGCTGCGACGTCGAGAGCCTCGAATATTCCTATTCCTTCTCCGACGACCTGCAGCAGGAATGGCGCTGGCCCGAGCGGTACGGCACGCAGGCGGCGATCCTCTCCTATGTGAACCATGTCGCCGACCGCTTCGACCTTCGCCGCGACATCCAGCTGAACACCCGCATCCGCACGGCGCATTTCGACGGCGAAACGGGCCTGTGGACGCTGGAGGCGGAGGATATGGAAACCGGCGCCGCCCGATCCGTGCGCGCGCGCTTCTGCATCATGGCGACGGGCAATCTCTCGACGCCGCGCAGGCCCGACTATCCGGGTCTGGAGAGCTTCCGGGGCCCTTGGTACCACACCGGCCTCTGGCCGCATGAGGGAGTGGATTTCGCCGGGCTCCGGGTCGGCATTATCGGCACCGGGTCATCCGGGGTGCAGTCGATTCCCCATATCGCGCGCGAAGCGAAGCACCTGCACGTCTTCCAGCGCACCGCCAATTTCAGCCTGCCGGCCCGCAACGAGCCGATGCAGGAACAAAAGGAACGCCGCCACAAGTCGGAATATCCCGAACGCCGCAGCGCCGCCTATTCGACGCCCTTCGGCATTGCCGGCTACCCGCCGCCCGACAGGTCGGCGCTCGATGTCCCCGAGGAGGAGCGCAACCGCATCTACGAGGCCAAGTGGCAGGAGGGCGGCAGCATCAGCTTCCTCTATTCCTTCAACGATCTGCTGGTGAACCGGGAGGCGAACGAGACCGCCTGCGAATTCGTGCGGCAGAAGATCCGCCAGACGGTGAAGGACCCGGAGACGGCCGAGCTGCTCTGCCCCAACGACCATCCCATCGGCACCAAGCGGCTGATCCTCGACACGGACTATTACGAGACCTACAACCGCGACAATGTGACGCTCGTGGATGTCCGAAGCGCGCCGATCCGGGAAATCCTGCCCGACGGGCTCAGGACCGGCGAGGCCCGCTACGAGCTCGACGCCCTCGTGTTCGCCACCGGCTTCGATGCGATGACCGGGGCGATGAAGGAGATCGACATCCGCACCGACCGGGGCGCGGCCATCGGCGAGAAATGGGCGGACGGGCCGCAGACCTGCCTCGGCATCATGATGGCGGGCTTCCCCAACCTCTTCATGGTGACCGGCCCGCAAAGCCCCGGCGTGAAGAGCCAGATGATCCTTTCCTGCGAGCAGCATGTGAACTGGATCGCGGACTGCCTGGAGCATCTGCGGGCCGAGGGGCTGGGCCGCATCGAGCCCGAGGAAGCCGCCGAACGCGCCTGGGTCCGCCACAATAACCGGGTCGCCGACAGCACGCTCTACCCGCTCGCCAACTCCTGGTATGTCGGCGCCAACATCCCCGGCAAGCCGCGTATCTTCATGCCTTATGTCGGCGGGGTGGACCGCTACAAGCAGCGCTGCGACGCCGTCGCCGCCAACGGCTACGAGGGCTTCCGCACCGCCGGCTAGGGCGCCGCCCGGCATTGCAAGAAAACACCGCATGACCGGACCGTGCATTGCTGCCGGTCGTTCAACAAAACTTATGGGAGTTATTTGAAAAAAGTAGGGAATTACGGGAGAGAAATAACCGAAAATCGGGCATTCTTTATTGAACGGCGCCGCCCGGCTTCTTACCTCCGATTCAACGAAACAAGAGGTGACATTGATGAAGAAGATTGCCGGAATTCTGACGGTCGCCGCGATTTTCGCAGCGTCCGCAGCACACGCCCATCCGGTCCGCTACGCGATGGCAACCGCCGACGCCAAGCCTGTCGTTCTGCCTCTTCCCGGCAAGGTTTACACCGCACTTGCGGGCGATGACGGCGCAGCCAGGGCCGAAGCGCTCGCGCAATGCCGGGATGCGGAGACCCGCGACTGCGCCGTCATCGGCAGCGGCGCGCTCTCGCACTCGCACTGACCCCGCCCGTCTGGCGGACAAGGCTCCTCCATCGGGTCGCGCAAGGCCCCCTCTGAACTTCATTCCAGGCTGCCGCCGTCCCCGTCGGGGCGGCGGCTTCCTTGTCCGGGCTTCCCATGCTGCAACTGCGGTCGGCCATGGAGTCGCCGTTCAACCGGCGGCGCCGCAATTGAGGCGCATTTGCCGAATATGCTGAACGTCCGCTTGTTGCGAGAGGGAACGGATGCCCCGGAGCAAAGGCGTGGGAACAGGAAGTCCGGTGCGGCCGCCAAGGCCCGGGACATGGATCGGCCGAAGTCGGAGATGGGTGCGCGCGTTCCGCGCCAGCGCGATGTCCGTCGCCATGAGACGGAACGGTCGCTGCGGTCGGCATGGTCGCAGTTCAGGGCTGCGCGACATATACGACGCCGGCCGTCGGCGCCAATTTGGGGCGCTGGCGGACGCGGATATCGCGGCGTTGATGGCGGTCGGGCCGGCCAGCCCGTTTCCGGCGCGGATTGCCGTTGCGAGAATTCAAGCCCCCGGCTACGCCTCCGGAACCAAAAGCGGCTACGGCACGGGCAGATATAGCGTCGTCACCGTAAGGGACATAGAAGACAAGGACTCGTTTGCCAGAATTTTCGCTTTGCCCATGGTCGGAGGAACGCCGCTCGGGCCCTTGTCCCTGATTACGCTGGGGTTGCTCCCCGACAAGAAAGCGTTTGTTTCCTCAACGACTTCCGGCGCATTGGTCGATGTCCGCACCGGCTTTTTGTACGGCGTTTCCGAAGCTACCGAGAGAGAAGAACAGCTTGCCACGATCCGGAATACGCAGGACATCAAGGACAGTTGACGGTTCCACCCGACTCGCCGGGCCGGGTCGTCCTGTCGTCCCGAACGGCGCTCGCGCGTCCGCCCCCGTGTCGGTGACCCGGTGCTTGACCAAGCCTTGACCAAGGCAGCGGCGGCGCTATCTGCGGGCGGTCACGGACGTGCAGACGGGAACTGGGTCCATGCCTCCCACTTTCAATATCGGCGACGCCAGGGCGCGGCTTTCGCATTTGATCGCCCAGGCCGAGGAAGGCCGGGATGTCGTCATCGCACGCAACGGCGTGCCGGTAGCCCGCATCGTGCCGATACGGGAACCGGTCGCCCGCACCGTCGAACTGCTGAGGCAGGAACGGAAGGAGCGCCCCGCCGTCTCCGCCGAAGAGATTCGCGCCGCCAGGGACGAGGGCCGCGCCTGATGGCTGTCGTTATCGACGCCTCCATCGCGGCGGCATGGTGCTTTCCCGACGAGGGGGCGCAGGCGGCCGAGCGCGTTCTGGATATCCTGCCGCAAACCGGAGGCGTCGTTCCCGGACTCTTCCGGCATGAAATCCGCAATATCCTGATCGTGAACGAACGCCGCGGCCGTATCGACCGCACCCAAAGCGTGCGGTTCCTGACACGTTTGCGGAACCTGCAACTGGCTCAGGACGATTCTCATGACGAAGACACGGTCCACGCGCTCGCCCGCAATCGCCGCCTGTCCGCCTACGACGCTTCCTATCTGGAGACCGCGTTGCGCCGGGGCGACAGCCTTGCGACGCTCGACCGCGCCCTTGCCCGCGCGGCCTCCGCGGAAGGTGTAGCCGTCATCGCCTGAACGGGCCTCCCTCCGACACGGCGCCGCGCGGCCTCCTTCCTGCAGCGGCTTACCCGCCTTCCACCGCCTCCTCATCCGCAATATCCGTCTTCAGCGCCCGTTTCACCCCCTCGCTGCGGCTGTGGATCGGCGCGAGCTGACCATTCAGGCGGAGGAGTTGGTTCAGCTGGTTGCCGAAATTGAGCGCGCCGTGCAGCGCCATGTCCTCGGCGAGCCGATAGGTCGTCTTGGTGCGCCTGACCGCCCAGGGCGCACGGTCGGTCAGCGTGCCGACAAAGGCCGCGGTCGCCTCCGCCAGTCCGCCCGGCTCGGCCAATCGGTTGACCAAGCCGAAGTCGAAATACCGCTCCGCGGTGTAAAGGTCACCGGTCATGGCGATTTCCAGCCCCCGGCGCCGCCCGATCTGGCGCGTGAGCAGTGCAATGTTCATGGCGGCCGGGAAGCCGTAGGCCATCTCCACATTGCCGAAGCGCGCGCCGCGCTCGGCCACGACGAAATCGCAGGCGAGCGACATCGCCTGCCCGCCGCCGAGCGCCATGCCGTGGACGGCTGCGATCGTCGGTTTCGGCGATTCGATCAGCAGCGACAGCGCCTCCAGGAAGATGTCCACCGAAGCGTCCACGGACATGTCCTGCAGGATGGCGGCCTCCTGGAACTCGGAGGCATCGCGCCCGGAGGTGAAGCAGTCGCCCGCGCCCCGGACGACGATGGCGCGCACCGCGTCATCCGCATTGGCGCTGCGCACGGCCGCCACGAACGCCTCCAGCAGCGCGTCGTTCATTGCGTTCTTCTTCTCGGGGCGGTTCAGCGTCAGAACGGCGGCGCGGTCTTCCTGCGCGACGAGCACGAGCGGCCGATCCGGCATGGGCAGTCTCCTCGGGTTCCGGAGAATTCAAGCGAATAGCGTGGTCCTTGAGAGGCCAACCCTACCCCGGAACCTTGCCGGTATTCATGCGGCCCAGATATCCCGGCTTCGGAACACCCGTTTCAGGAGTTCCGCCTCGTCGGTCATGATCCCGTCCACGCCGAGATCGAGCAGGCGGTTCATGTCCGCCTCATCGTTGATGGTCCAGGCATGCACCGGCAGGCCGCGGGCGTGCGCGGCCACCATGAACGCACGGTCTATGACCGGAACGCCGTAACGGTGCGTCGGGACCTGCACGCAATCGGCTGCAAATCCGCCCAGAGGCAGGAAATGGCCGGACAGCCAGAGTCGGACGACTTCGGCCGTGCCCATGGAAGTGCAAAGCCGGTCGCCGGCCGCCGCCCGGATGCGGCGAAGCCGGCGGCTGGAAGCCGATCCTACGCAAACCCGGTCCCACGCAGCGGTGTCCCGGAGAACATCGAGCAGGGGACGAACGGCATTGTCCTGCTTCGGGTCGATGTTCACGCGCAGATCGTCCCAGGTCGTCAGCAGCTCCTCTAGGCGGGGAATCCGTTCCCGTCCGCCGACGCGGGCGCGGCGAAGCTCTGCCCAGCTCATCTCCGCAAGCGCGCCGCGCTTGTCCGTGAGGCGGTCCAGGCTGCTGTCGTGAAACACGACCAAGACATTGTCGGCGGTGGCGTGAACGTCGGTCTCGACGACCCGGTAGCCGAGTTCGACTGCGGCGGCGAAGGCGGCCATCGTGTTTTCGGGATACCGGGCGGAATAACCGCGATGCGCGATTGCGGCCGGCAGCGGATAGCCGGGATGGCGGAGAAACGGGTGCAGATCGCGCGTCATGTCCTCGTCTCCCGGCGGTCGGGGCGGCTCGGGCCAAGGATAAGGCCCGATCCGGGTCCGGCGGAAATCGCGTAAGCTGGCGCCGCCCGGCATCCGGGGAGCGGGAGGAAGCAGCATGGCGAGACCCTGGCGCGGCGTGTGGCCGGTCGTTCCGACCGTCTTCACCGAATCCGGAGACCTCGACCTCGAAGGCCAGAGGCGGGTCATCGATTGCATGGTGGACCAGGGCTCGGACGGGCTCTGCATCCTCGCCAACTATTCCGAGCAGTTCCTGATCTCGGACGAGGAGCGCGAGACGCTTGCCCGGGCCTGCCTGGAGCATGTTGCGGGCCGCCTGCCGGTCATCGTCGCTACCTCGCATTTCTCAACCCGGATCGTGGTGGAGCGCTGCCGGCGGGCGGCGGAGCTGGGCGCGGCGATGGTCATGCTGATGCCGCCCTATCACGGGACAGGGCTCAGGGGCACGGAGGCGCAGACATACGAGCAGTTCGCCCGCGCGGCGGAAGCGGGCCTGCCGATCATGGTGCAGGACGCGCCGCTCTCCGGGGTGGCGCTCTCCGTGCCGTTCCTCGCACGGCTGGCCGAGGAGATCGCCGGGGTCGCCTATTTCAAGATCGAGACGCCGCAGGCCGCAGCCAAGCTGCGCGCGCTCATCCGGGCGGGCGGCGAGGCCATAGAGGGGCCGTTCGACGGCGAGGAGGCAATCACGCTCATGGCGGACCTCGACGCCGGCGCCACCGGCACCATGCCGAGCGCGCTGCTGCCCGACCTGCTGAAACCCGTGGTGGACGCCCACCGGGACGGCCGCCGGGAGGAAGCCGCCGCCGCCTATGCCCGCGCGCTGCCGCTCATCAACTACGAAAACCGCCAGTGCGGCCTGCGCGCCTCGAAGGCAGCGATGAAGGCCGGCGGCGTCATCCGCTCCGACCACGTCCGCGCCCCGCTCGCCCCCTTGGAGCCGGAGGCGCTGGCGGGCCTCATGGAGCTGGCACGGCCGCTCGACCTGCTGGTGCTGCGCTGGGGGCTTTGAGGGGCGATAGCCCTCCCGCAATCGAAACCGCCGGCCGGTTGAGCTATAACCGCGCCCAGCCGCATCCGCGACTAGGCCGATCAAGCGCCGGAGGCTTGAGATGACATTCCTCAACAGTTTCGAGGCCGTCCGCTATAGGGGCATAGACGGCCTGTCCTTCCCCCGTCTCGCCCGTGCAAACCTGATCACCGGCGTGAACGGGATCGGGAAGACGGCGGTGCTGGAGGCAATGTGGCTGTTTACCGGGCGCTACAACACGTCCTTGCTATGGAATGCGAATGTGCAGCGCTCCAACAAACCTGTCTTAGACCCCGTCGCTAGATTGACTAAGGGTGCTCTGGAACTCCGGGGTACGGAAGACGGATCTTGCCATAGCCTGAAAACTGTTTTCCAGAAAGTGGCAGATATAGATGACCCAAGGAACATGCCGGTTGCCCCAACACCGGAGAACCCTTTCATGGCACCACCGATTGTCGGACATATTTATACTGAGATGGACGGAAAATCTCCAAAAAAAGGTGTCGGGGGAATGCGCGGAACACCCTGGGGTTCTGTGGCGTTTGAAAACCAGAAAGCACCGACGGAAAAAGCAAGTTGCACTATTCTGGGTACAAGATTTCCGGTTGAAATACACAATGAAGCTTTGCAGCAATACTCCGACATGGTCAGGGCGAGCCACAAGAGAGACTTTACAAATGCAATTAACCTGATCCTTCCGAAGGTCAGGGATGTGGAAATACTGGCCGACGAATTCGGAGAGCCGTATCTTTCAGCTGTTACAACTGAAGATGTGCAACTGCCGCTTTACGCCCTCGGGGGAGGAGTTGCACGACTGTCACAATTGTTTCTAGGATGCTTCACCTCGCGTGGCGGCGTGCTTTATGCGGATGAACTGGAAAACGGTCTCCATCATTCCGTATTTGAGGAAGTTTGGATTCATGCCCGCGAGTGGATGCGGCAGTGGAATGTGCAGTTGGTGGCAACAACCCATAGCGATGAATGCATTCGGGCAGCGATGGCAGCCTTTGAGGACGCGACGGACGAATTGGCGATTCACAAGCTCTTCAGGAACGCGGAAACGGGCAGGATTGAGGCGACCACCTTTACCGGCGAGGCCTTGGAAGGCGCGCGCGAGCTCAATCTGGAGACCCGGTAATGGCCGCCGCGGATGGCGGCGCGCCAAGGCTGGAAATTCGCTCGGACCGCCTGTTGCTGATCGAAGGCCGGGACGAGGCCAACCTGTTCGATGCGCTTCTGAAACACAGTCTCGGCGTCGCAGGAAGACAGGACATACAGACAATCGAGGCAGGTGGAAGGCACAGTTTCCGGCGCAGAATCCTTGCAGTAAGGGCCGAGGCAGCGAGCCACCCGCCGCTCCGTTCTCTCGGCGTGATCCGGGATGCAGACGACAGCGCCAGCAGCGCATTCCAGAGCGTTTGCGATGCGCTTCGCCATGCCGGCTACGAACCGCCTGCGGCTCACGGCGAGGTTTCGAGTGGCAACCCGCCAGTGGGCGTGTTCATCCTGCCCGACGGCGCAAGCGGCGGCGCCATCGAGACCCTCTGCCGGCGTTCCGTCTCCGGGGGCGCGGCGAGCCAGTGCGTCGAAGCCTTTATCGACTGCCTGAAGGAGCAGGGGACCCTGCAATCCCGGAATGAAGACAAGACCTTCGCCCATGCCTGGCTCGCCGCCGGGGAAGACCCCGTGGCACGCGTGGGCGAAGGCGCGCAGCAGGGCGCCTGGGATTTCGACTCGGAAGCCTTCGCCGCACTTTCGGCGTTTCTCGGAAATCTGTTCGGGCCCGCCCGGTAGGCCGCCTCCGAGCCGGGCCTGTCGCCATACGCAACCCTGAACCGCCATCGGCAATTGCCATCCGCCCTGAGTCCGCCGGAGACCGGGAGGCCGTGAGCCGGCTTCTGTTGGCGGCGTTCCCGACTTCCGACGAGGCGCGGCTGGTTGAGCGGCTTCGCTGGGACGGGGATGCGGCGCTGTCGCTGGTTTCCGTCGAGGCGGAGGCGGTCGTGGGGCATGTGCTGTTTTCGCGGCTGCGCGCGCCTGCCGCCGCCCTTGCCCTTGCGCCGCTTGCGGTCCGTGCGGACCGGCGGCGGCGGGGCATCGGCGCGAGGCTGGTCGCAGAAGGACTCGACCGGGCGAAGCGGGAGGGCTGGCAGGGAGTCGTCGTGCTGGGCGATCCGGCCTATTACCGCCGCTTCGGCTTCCGGCCGGAACCGGTGCGCGGTATGGCCTCCCCCTATGCCGGCCCCGCGCTGATGGGGCTTCCGCTCGCGCCGGACGGCCTGAACGGCCCCCGCATCGAACACGCCCCGGCGTTCGCCTCCCTGTAGCGTGTCCCGGTCAGCCCGGCCGGTGCGCCGCCAGCGCCTCCCAGTCGAAGGCGATGCCGTGGCCGGGGCGGTCGGGGGCGCGGGCGTAGCCGTCCTCGACCGTCAGCGGGTCCGCCATGAACTTGTCGAGGCCGAAGGCGTGCCATTCCAGATAGGCCGCGTTCGGGGCCGCCGCCAGCAGGTGGATATGCAGGTCGTGCGCGCCATGGCTCATCACCGGCAGGCCGTTCGCCTCGGCAAGATGCGCGATTTTCATGAAGGGCGTGATGCCGCCGCATGTGGTGAGGTCGGGCTCCGGGAAATCGACGCCGCCAGCGCCGATCAGGGCGGCGAACTCGGCGAGCGTGTGGTGGTTCTCGCCCGCCGCCAGCGGCACCTTGCCGAGCGAGCGCAGATGCGCGTAGCCGGCCGTGTTGTCGGGCGCGATCGGCTCCTCCAGCCAGACGAGGTCGAAGGGCTGCAGCAGCGTCATGGCGCGCATCGCCTGCTCCACCCGCCAGGCCTCGTTCGCATCCGCCATCAGCTCGATCTCGTCCGGCAGGCGGTTGCGCATCGCCTCGACGCGCGCGATGTCCTCCCGCAAAGTCGGGCGGCCGAGCCGCATCTTGACCGACCGGAAGCCCGCCTCGACGCTCGCCATGCCGCCTTCCAGCAGCCTGTCCACCGGAAAGTTAAGGTCGATATTGCCGGCATAGGCGCGCACGCTCGGATTGGCGCCGCCGAGGAGGCGCCAGAGCGGGGCGCCCAGCCTGTTGCCCTTCAGGTCCCAGAGCGCGACATCCACCGCCGCCATCGCGAAGCCGGTGGCCCCGCCCCGGCCGGCATAGTGGTGGCGCTTGTAGATATCCCGCCAGATCGTCTCGATCAGGTCCGGGTCCTTGCCCTCGATGCTGGAGCGAAAGGAGCCGTCGCACATCGCCGCGATCGGGCCGCCCTGGCCCTCATGCATCACGGTGTAGCCCGTGCCCGAAACGCCGTCGCTGTCCGTGATCCGCGCCGTCACCATGTCGAAGGCGGTCATCACGCCCGCGGCCGAGGCCTCCATCGCCACCGGCAGCGGCAGGCGGAACAGGTCGATTTCCAGCTTGTCGATTGTCGCCACGGTCCCGATTCCCCCTCTGGCATGCGTGCGGCGGTCTTGTTGCCGGGATAATTCACCATGCGCTATAGGGTGGCAACCGGAGGCCCAGGGGAGCCAGCACGCCGATGCCCTACGATGCCGAACGCCTGCACGAGGTCCCCGACGACCCGCTTGCCGCCATCGACTATTGCTACGAGCAGGGCTGGACGGACGGCCTCCCCGTCGTGCCGCCGGGCGCGGAGCGCGTGGAGGAGATGCTGGGCTATGAGGGCCGCCCGCCGGAGACGCCCATCGCCGTCCACCCGGCCACGGGGCTGGAATGCACCGTCCACGCCGCGGCGGTGAACGCCGTCATGGCGGGCTGCCGGCCCGAATATTTCCCGGTGCTGGTCGCGGCCTTCGAGGCCATGAACGAGCCCGGCTTCAACTTCCACGGCTCGACCGCCTCCACCGGCGGCTCGGCGCCGCTGCTGGTCGTCAGCGGCCCGGTCACCGACGACATCCAGATGAATTCGGACGTGAACCTGTTCGGCCCCGGCAACCGCGCCAACGCCACCATCGGCCGCGCCGTGCGCCTCATCCTGATGAACGTCTTCCGGATGATCCCCGGCATTTCCGACAAATCGACCCAGGGCCATCCTGGCAAGTTCAGCTTCTGTATCGCGGAGCGCAGCCGCGGCAATCCCTGGCCGCTCTTGTGCGAGGAGCAGGGCTATCCCGAAGGCGTAAGCAGCGTCACGGTGTTTGCCGGCGGCGGCTTCTGCAATATCGAGAACCACGGCGGCAACACGCCGGAGCACATTCTGGCGACGGTCGCGGATGCGATGGCGAATTACGGCTGCATCACGCTCGGCCAGTCCGTCGTGGTGCTGGCGCCGGAGCATATGCGCATCCTCGCCGGCGCCGGCTGGACGCGGAAACAGGCGCAGGAATATCTCTTCGCCCAGGCGAGCCGCCCGGTCGAGGGCATGAAGGCCGTCGGCAAGCACCGCGATGTCGAATACGGCAAGCAGCATGGCGAGGAGGGCGCGCACCCGCTGGCGGGAGACGGCAGGTTCCATCGCGGCCTCGGCCCGGACGACATCCTGATCCTGATGGGCGGCGGCGACGCCGGCGGCCATTCCAGCTTCATCCCCTCGTGGAGCCGCGGCCGCGGCTCGCTCATGCAGTCGAAACCCATCGGCGTGTGCATCGATTGCGAGTAGGGGGAAAACTCAAACCGCTGCAGGGCGAAACGACGGCGCTTGCCGCCATCGGCCTCGCGGTGCTATCAATTCGATAGCAGTCGGCTGAGGATCGAAAGATGGCGGCGATTAACGTACGGCGGCTCGATGACGATGTGGTCCGGCGCCTCAAGGACCGCGCTTCGGCCAATAACCGCTCCCTGGAAGGCGAGGTGCGCCATATTCTGGAATGCGCGGTCGAGGACGACGACATGGAGGCCAAGCGCGCCGCCTTCTGGGCCATGGTCGATCCCTTGCGGCGTGCGACGGAAGGGCGCGAACATACGCCTGCCGAGGAGTTGATCCGCGAAGACCGCGACCGCGGCCACCGCCCCCATCTCGGCTACTGATGCGGCTGGTCGTCGACGCCAGCGTCTCGGTCAAGTGGCTGGTAGCCGAAGAAGATTTCGAAGCTGCGCGTGAATTGGCTACAGGCGGGCATGAGCTGCATGCGCCGCGCCTGATGACGGCCGAAATAGGCAATGCGCTCTGGAGCAAGGCGCGCCGGGGCCAGCTCGAATATGACGAAGCAGGCGCGATGATGGCTTCGATTGCGGAGATGCCGGTGCAGTGGCACGCCGATGAAACGGTCGGCGCGGATGCCGTTCGCCTTGCGCTGGCGTTCGACAGGCCGATTTACGACTTCATGTATCTCGCGCTCGCCCTGCACATCGGCGCGATTGTCGTGACGGCCGACCGTCGCTTTGCAAATGCAGTTGCGCCGACCGGACATGGCGGGACGGTCATGACGCTCGCCGAGTATGCGAGAACCGGATGCTGAATATCGGGCAGACCGTGAAAGCCCATCGGCATGCGTGTCGATTGCGAATAGACTGAAACCGCTAACCGACAGGAGACGACAGGCATGCTTCTTTGCGACCCCACGGTTCCGGGGCCGGAACGGAACCTCAGCCGCGCGGCGGCGCTGGCCGGGCTGGAGGGCCGGACCGTCGGCCTTCTGGAGAACGGCAAGCTCAACGCCGTTTCCATGCTGCGCGAGACCGCCCGGCTCTTCGAGGAGCGGCACGGCTGCACGGTCGTGCCCGTCTGGTCCAAGTGGAACGCCAGCGCGCCCGCGCCCGAAGAGACGCTGCGGGCGGCGGCGGACAAGGTCGATTTCCTGATAACGGGACTGGGCGACTGAGGCTCCTGTTCGACGTGCAGTTTGCATGACGGCATCAGCTTCGAGCAGCTCGGCAAGCGCGCGGCGGTCATCTGCACCGAACCTTTCGAGGTGACGGCGCGGAACATCGCCCGGACGCTCGGCCTCCCGGACTATCCCTTCATCATGGTCGAGCATCCCATCGGCAGCCGCCGGCCGGACGAGATCGGGGTTCTGGCCGAAGCGGCCTACCGGCAGGCCCTGCCGATCCTGACCGCGGCCGCCTGAGCGGCCCGGCAATCGCCGCCCGAAGGGAGGCCGGGGCGTGACCGCCACGATCTACCCGCAGCCAGGATCGTCACCATGAACCCGGCCCGGCCGCACGCCACCCATGTGGCGGTGCGGGACGGGCGCATCCTCGGCGCGGGCGCGCTGGAGGAACTGGCCGGCTGGGGCGAGTACCGCCTCGACGAGCGCTTCGCCGGCAAGGTGCTGATGCCGGGCCTGGTCGAAGGCCACAGCCATGTCATGGAAGGCTCGCTCTGGGCCTATGTCTATTGCGGCTTCTTCGACCGCATGGACCCCGAAGGCAGGGTCTGGGAGGGCCTCAAGTCCATCGACGCCGTGGTCGAACGGCTCGCCGAAGCGGCGGGCGCAATGGAAGACCCGGCCGCGCCCCTCGCCGGCTGGTCGCTGGACGCGATCTACTATGGCGGCCGGCGCGTGAACCGGCACGATCTGGACAAGGTCTCCGAGGAGCGCGCGGTCGGCGTGCTGAACGCCTCCGGCCATATCCTGAATGTCAACACGAAGGCGCTGGAGCTCGCCGGGATGCTGCGCACGGGCGTCAACCATCCGGGCATCCCGCTCGGCGCCGACGGCCTGCCGACCGGCGAGATGAAGGGACCGGAGGCGATGATGCCGCTCGGCGTCCATACCGGCTTCGACCGCGACCTCTTGGCCTGTGACGAGCCGGGCCTGCGCCGCTTCGCGAAACTTTGCGTGCGCACGGGCGTGACCACCGCCGCCGACCTCGCCAACCTCTTGCCGGAAGACGCGGTCGAGATGATGCTGCGCGTGACAAGCGAGCCGGACTACCCGGCGCGCATCGTCTCGCTCCGGCGCTTCTACGGCCTGACGCCGGAAGAGCTGATCGACCGGGCGCTCGAACTGCGCGGCCGCAGCCGGGACCTGCTTCGCCTCGGCATCATCAAGGTCGTCGCGGACGGCTCGATCCAGGGCTTCTCCGCCCGGCTGCGCTGGCCCGGCTATTACAACGGCGCGCCGGAGGGGCTCTGGTATGTGCCGCCGGAGCACCTGCTGGAGATCTACGAACGTGCGCTCGCCGCCGGCCTCCAGGTCCACACCCACACCAATGGCGACGAGGCGACGGACCTGGCCCTCGACTGCATGGAAGCGGCGCTCCGCAAGCACCCCGCGCCCGACCACCGCTTCACGCTCCAGCACTGCCAGCTTGCCGACGCCGCGCAGTTCCGGCGCATCCGGGCGCTCGGCATGTGCGTCAACCTTTTCCCCAACCACCACTTCTACTGGGGCGACCAGCACTATGCCGTGACGGTGGGGCCGGAGCGCGCCGAGCGCATGAACGCCTGCGCGACCGCGCTCCGCGAGGGCGTGCCGCTCGCGATCCACTCCGATGCGCCGGTCACGCCGCTCGGGCCGCTCTTCACCGCCTGGTGCGCTGTCAACCGGCAAACCGCGTCGGGCCGCACGCTCGGAGAGCAGGAGCGGATCGGCGCGGCCGACGCGCTCCGCACGATCACGCTCGGCGCCGCCTACACGCTCGGCCTCGACGGCGAGGTGGGCTCCATCGAGACCGGCAAGCGAGCCGATTTCGCCGTGCTGGAGGACGACCCGGAGACCATTGGCGGCGAGCGGCTGAAGGATGTGCGCGTCTGGGGCACGGTCCAGGGCGGCCGCATCTTCCCGGCCGCGGACGCCTAATGCGGAGACCGGCAATGTTGCGCTGCAATCCGAGGCAAAACCGTCTGGCCGGGTGCGGCGGCATCGGGGTTCGGGGATGGACCCCCGCCTTCGCGGGGGTGACGAATGGGGCCTGGGCGCCGTGGCCGGAGTACAACCGTCACCCCGGCCTTGAGCCGGGGTCCATCTTCCGGCCTTCCCGACAGCCTGCCCCGGTTGAAGACGGACCCCGGCTTTCCCGCTCGGGAGCGGAGACCTATGGAGGCCGGGCATGACCGGCGCTCCTCTGCCCGTCACTGTGGTCGGCGGCTATCTGGGCGCGGGCAAGACGACGCTCGTCAACAGCCTGCTCCGGCAGGCGGACGGCAGGCGGCTCGCCGTCATGGTCAACGAATTCGGCGCGCTCCCCATCGACGCAAGCCTCGTCGAGGCGGCGGATGAGAGGATCGTCAGCCTCGTCGGCGGCTGTGTGTGCTGCAGCTACGGGGAGGACCTTGTGGGCTCGCTGACCATGCTCCGGGCGCTGGAGCCGCGGCCGGACCATGTGCTGCTGGAGGCGAGCGGCGTCGCCTTCCCCGGCGCCATCGCCGGCACGGTCGGCCTGCTGCAGGGCTTCCAGCTCGACGGCGCGGTGGTGCTGGCCGACGCCGAGACCGTGTGCGGCCGGGCCGGAGACCGCTATCTCGGCAGCACCGTCCGGCGGCAGCTGGCGGAAGCCGACCTCATCCTGCTCAACAAATGCGACCTTGCGGGCGACGCGGACGCCGTGGAGACGTGGCTCGGCGAGACGGCGCCGGAGGCGCGGGTCCTGCGCACGGTGCGCTCCGACGCCCCCATCGACATCGTGCTGGGCGCCTGGACCGGCCGCGCCGCCCTGCCCGCAGCCGGCGGCCCGTTCGACCACACGGACGGCTATGCGACGACCATGCTCGACCCGCCCGCAGGCACCGAACCGGAGGCGCTCGCCCGCATCCTCGCCGACCCCGCCCACGGCCTCTTGCGCGCCAAGGGCTTCCTGCGCCGCCCCACCGGCGGCATGGCCGCCATCCAGACCGTCGGCAACCGCTGGGCGGTCTCCGACGCGCCCGCCGACGCCCCCGCCGGCCTCATCTGTATCGGCCTCGAAGGGCAGGCGGACTTCGATGCGCTCCGGCGGGCGGTCTCGGACTGTTCAACGAAGCGCTAAACCTGAGCGACCGGCAGGCAGAAACCCCGCATATCCGAATTGTCGTCCCGGCCTCTGAGCCGGGACCCGGAATCGCCCTCGAAATCCTTGCCACCCGCCGCAGCCGCGCAAAGGACGAATGACCGGCCGGGCGGCGCAAGCCACTATTTTGTCCACGATGAGGCACTGTCATATGGCTTTGTTCTCTAAATATGAAAAAATTCTGCGCTTAGGCTTGCCCTCTGGAACATCGATGCCTATATGGGTCGGGTCGAGGCGGCTTTCGGAGGCGGCTTCGATGCGCGCTGGCGCGACAAAACTCCCGTGGAGCCGACAGGACAGGTGCGCCTTGCGTCCGGGCGTCGGGCGCACGGGCGCAATCGGGCGCGCGAACCGCGCCGCCGCGATACGCGCGAAACAGGGTCCCGCCGCACGGCTCGGGCGACGGGGCGGAGGGAACGGAGTGGAACGAAACAGGAGGAAGGAACGACATGCGGGACACGGAGGAACAGGGCTCCGGCGTAACGGGACAGCCGCCGGACAAGCTCCTCCCGCTCGCGCGGGAAGTCGGGTGAGGGCCCGTTTGCACGCCAGCGGAAGTAGCGGGCGAAGCCCAGGAAACACCGGTCGCGCCGAGAGGAAAAAAAGACGGACGGGCCTCATGCCCAAACGGCACATCGGCCATGTACCCGGCGCATGCAGACCATGACATCGTATGACATTCCGTGACACATCCGGGGGAAGGCTCAGGACGCCGCATGACAGAAGTCGCGGTAGGGAGATCGCTACCGACGCTTCGCCTGTACGCTCGCGGACACCGACGCACGGCTCGCGGAGAAATGTGGATCGGTTACGCCTTCGTTCCGGGGGACTTCCACCCCCTACCTTCCGCCAGTTCGCCTGGCGCACCATGACACATCCGAGAGGTCTCCCCGCCGTTCGGGCGCTTGCTCCTGCCGGGCGGGTCCTTGGGGGCGGGAACGCGGCGGCCCTTCTCGTAGAAGGCAGGATCGGCGAAGGCGAGCCGGCGGGCCATGATGCGGAAGGCCTCGGGGTTGCTGTCCACCAGCACGGCCCGGCGGCCGTTGCGAACCGCCGCCTCGCCGGTCGTGCCGCTGCCGGCGAAGAAGTCGAGCACCCTCTCGCCCGGATTGGAATGCACGGCCACGATCCGGTTGAGGATCGCGATGGGCTTCTGCGTCGGGTAGCCGGTCTTCTCCCTGCCGTTCGGGCTCACAATCGTCTGCCACCAGACATCGGTCGGCGTCTTGCCGCGCGCCGCCTTCGCCGGCCCGACAAGGCCGGGCGCCATATAGGGAATGCGGTCTATGTCGTCGTAGCGGTAGGTGTAGTTTTCCGGGTCCTTCGCATACCAGAGGATGTTGTCGTGCTTGGCAGACCAGCGCCGTTTCGAGCGCGCGCCGTAATCGTAGGCCCAGACTATTTCGTTGATGAAGCACTCGCGTCCGAAGATTCGGTCGAGCAGCACCTTGCAGTAGTGCGATTCCCGGTAGTCGATATGGAGGAAGAAGGAGCCCTGCGGCGCGAGCAGCCGGTGCGCCTGCCGGAGCCGGGGCTCGATGAAGGCCATGTAGTCGTCGAAGGCATCGTCCCAGGCGGAGGCGCCGAGGCGGACCGTCCGGTAGCGCCGGCCCTGGAAGCCCGTCCGGTCGCCCTCCTCGTCGCGGATCGTGCGGAGCCGCGTGCGCGCCTGGGCGCGGCCGGTATTGAAGGGCGGGTCGATATAGATGAGGTCGAAACTTCTGTCCCCGAAGCGGGGGAGCACCTGCAGATTGTCGCCCAGGTGGATTTCCAGCCCCGGCGACGCGCTTTCCGGGGTCGTCACGCCGCCCGGGCCAGCCGGCCGGGCAGCGCGCCGGTCGCCTCGCCCTCCTCGAACGTCACCTCGCCGGCGCAGACGGTCGCCCGGTATCCTTCCGCCCGCTGCACCAGCCGGCGGCCGCCGGCCGGCAGGTCGTGGACCATGACCGGGGGCCGGACCCGAAGCCGGTCGAAATCGACGATGTTGATGTCGGCGCGCAGCCCCGGCTCCAGCCGGCCGCGGTCGGAGAAGCCGTAGAGCGCGGCCGTGTCCGCCGTCTGCGCCTTCACCAGCCAGGGCAGCGGGAAGCCGGGCCCCCGGCTCCGGTCCCTGCCCCAGTGGGTGAGCACATAGGTCGGGATGCTCGCGTCGGAAATGAGACCGCAATGCGCGCCGCCGTCGCCGAGTCCGAGCACGGTGCGCGGATGCTCCATCATCCGGCGGATGTCCCCGTGGTCGAGGCGGCTGTAGTTCACGAAGGGGAAGAAGATGAGCTCCCGCCCCTCGCGCTCCAGCATCCGGTCGAGCACCAGCTCGCGCGGGTCCAGGCCCTTCAGCTTCGCCTCGGCAAGCACCGAGCTTTCGGGCGCGGGCTCGTAGTTGGGCGGGTCGCCCAGGGTGAACATCTTGTGGAAGCCGCCGGTCACGTCCTGCATCAGCCGGCTGCGGTGGTTGCGGCGCTCGCGGAGCAGTCGGGCGCGGAAATCCGGCCGGCGCAGGATGGCGACCCGCTCCGCCAGCGGCAGATGCGCGATCTCCCGGTAGGCGGGCATGGTGGAGAAGGGATGCAGCGAGGCGGAAAGGCCGAGCATGAGGCCGACCGGCCGCGCGGCCACCTGGGCGTGCAGCGCCACGCCGTCGGCCGCAGCTTCCTCCAGGTAACCGAGCACGCTCGCCCACTGGTCGGGGCGCTCGTCCCGCTGGACGACGGTCAGCCATGTGCGCCCGTTCGCGCGCTCCGCCATGCGGCGCAGCAGGCCGAGCTCCCAGGCCTCCTCGTCGAGGTCCGATATCCAGCCGACGGTGCGCCCGCCGACCGCGCCGACCGCGTCCGCCAGGCCCAGCAGTTCGCGCTCCTCGGCGAAGGCGCCGGGCACGCGATCGCCGTCGGCGGTGAGATGCGCGATGGTGCGCGTGGTGGTGAAGCCGCGCGCGCCGGCCTCCAGCGCCTCGCGGACGATACCCGCCATGACGCTGACATCCTCCTCGGTCGCCGGCTCGTTGGCGATGCCTCGCTCGCCCATCGCATAGGCCCGGACGGCGCAATGCGGCACCTGTGCGGCAATGTCGATCGCGCGCGGGCGCACCTCCAGCGCGTCCAGATATTCCGGAAAGCTCTCCCAGTCCCAGGTGAGGCCTTCGGAGAGAGCGGCCCCCGGAATGTCCTCCACGCCCTCCATCATGCGGATCAGCGCATGGTGCGCGTCGGGCCGCGCCGGCGCGAAGCCGACGCCGCAATTGCCCATCACCACCGTGGTGACGCCGTGCCAGCTCGACGGCGCGAGCTCGCTGTCCCAGGTCGCCTGGCCGTCATAGTGGGTGTGGACATCGACGAAGCCCGGCGTCACCAGCGCACCCGAGGCGTCCAGTTCGCGCCGGCCGGGCCCCGCCTTGCCGTCGGCCCGGACGATGCGCCCGCCCTCTACCGCGACATCGCCGGCGTAGGGCCCGCCCCCGGTTCCGTCGATGATCGTGCCGCCGCGTATGACCAGATCGTGCATGGGGGGCTTCCCTCAGTTGTAGAAGGCCTCGAACGCCGCGCCGACGCGCTCGACATCTTCCGGCTCGATATCCTTGTGAACCACCAGCCGCGTCACGGGACCCGGTGCCGCGATGACGATGTTGCGCGCCTCCAGATGCTGCTTGAGGGCCGCCCCGCCCGGCAGGCCGGCATAGACCATGTTGGTGGAGACCCGCTGCACCTCGACCACGGGCGCAAGCCGCTCGCCGAGCCGGGTGGCAAGTTCATGGTCGTCGGCCAGCCGCTCGACATGGGCGTCGAGCGCGTGCAGGCCGGCGGCGGCGAGCAGGCCGGACTGGCGCATACCGCCGCCCAGTATCTTCCGCGCCCGCCTGGCGCGCTGGATGAACTCCCCGTCGCCGGCGAGCACGGTGCCCGCAGGCGCTCCGAGGCCCTTCGAGAGGCAGAGCGAGACGGAGTCGGCTCCCGCGGCGACCGAGGCCGGCGGCCTGCCGGTCGCGATGGCGGCGTTCAGCAGCCGCGCGCCGTCGAGATGCACCTTGAGCCCGTGCTCGCGGGCGAGCGCGGCGACGTCTTCCATGTAGCCGTCCGGAAGCACGCGCCCGAGTGTGGTGTTCTCCACCGCGATCAGCCGCAGCACCGGACGGTGGAAATCCTCGGGACGGATCGCGGCCCGGAGCCGGTCCAGCGCCACCGTGCCGTCCTCCTCCACCGGCAGCGTGATCGGCACGATGGAGCCCACCACGGCGGCCCCGCCCGCTTCCGAGGCGACCGTGTGGTAGTTCTCGCCGGTCAGATAGGCCTCGCCGCGCCCGCAATGGCTCATCAGCGCCGTCAGGTTGGACTGCGTGCCGGACGGCAGGAACACCCCCGCCTCCAGCCCCAGCATGTCGGCCACGCGCACCTCCAGCCGGGTAACGGTCGGGTCCTCGCCATGCACGTCGTCGCCCACCTCCGCCTCCGCCATGATCCGGCGCATGGCCGGCGTCGGCAGGGTGACGGTATCGCTCCTGAGGTCGATCCGGCGGTTGGCCATGCCGTTTCCGTCCATGTCAGGCTGCCTCCCTGCGGCCGAGCCAGCGGTCGAGATCGGCGAGCGCGCGGGCCGCATGCGCGCGCTTGCGTTCGCGGCCCCGATGCCGCCCACCGAGCGGCGGGAAGAGGCCGAAATTCACATTCATGGGCTGGTAGGCCCCTGCATTCTCGGGCCGCGGGCCGGTGACATGACCCAGCACAGCGCCGAGCGCCGCGGTCGCCGGCGGCGCCTCCGCCTCGCCCGCGGCGAAGCGCCCGGCCAGCAGGCCGATGGCTGCGCTCTCGACATAGCCCTCGACCCCGGTGATCTGGCCCGCGAAGCGCAGATGCGGGGCCGCCTTCAGCCGCAACTGCCCGTCCAGCAGCGCCGGGGCGTCGATGAAGCTGTTGCGGTGAATGCCGCCCAGTCGGGCGAAGCGGGCGTTTTCCAGGCCGGGGACCATGCGGAAGACGCGCGTCTGCTCCGCATGGCGGAGCTTGGTCTGGAAGCCGACAATGTTGTACAGCGTGCCGAGCGCATTGTCCCGGCGGAGTTGCACCACGGCATGGGCGCGGCTGCCGGTGCGCGGGTCGGTCAGCCCCACGGGCTTCATCGGGCCGAAGCGCAAGGTCTCCGGCCCGCGCGCCGCCATCACCTCGACCGGCAGGCAGCCCTCGAACCAGGGCGTGAGGGCCTCCCACTCCTTGAACTCGATCCGGTCGGCTTCAAGCAGCGCCTCGATAAACCCGGCGTAGCCCGCCTCGTCGAGTGGGCAGTTGATGTAGTCGGCGCCGCTGCCGGCCGGTCCCGGCTTGTCGTAGCGGGACTGGAACCAGGCGATGTCGAGGTCGATGGAATCGGCATAGACGATGGGCGCAATGGCGTCGAAGAAGGCGAGCGCCTCGCGCCCGGTGAGCGCCTGTATGGCGTCCGCAAGCGCGCCGTCGGTCAGCGGACCCGTGGCGACGATGACAGAGCCCCCGTCCGGCAGCCGGTCGATCCGCCGGCGCTCTATCTCGACGAGCGGCTCGGCCTCCAGCGCGGCGGTGACGGCATCGGCGAAGTCCTCCCGGTCCACGGCGAGCGCGCCGCCGGCGGGCAGGCGCGTGCGGTCGGCGCAGGCCATGACGAGCGAGCCCGCCCGGCGCATCTCTTCGTGCAGCAGGCCGACGGCGTTGTGCTCGGCATCGTCGGAACGGAAGGAGTTGGAGCAGACGAGCTCCGCGAGCTTCCGCGTCTTGTGGGCGGGCGTCGGCGTTTCGGGGCGCATCTCGAAGAGCACCGAGCGCACACCGCGCCGCGCGAGCTGCCAGCAGGCCTCCGCGCCGGCAAGCCCGCCGCCGATAACCTGGACCGGGGTGTCCGCGAAGGCAGCCATGGCTCCTTATACCCCGCCCCCGCCGCCTGCTGCCAGCGACTCCGGGAGCGCGGTCAGGGAGCGGGGATCAGCTTGACGGCGGCGATGATGAGCGCGGCGAGGCCGACCATGCGCCAGGTCAGGCGGGCCTCCAGCGCCGCAAGGTCCGCCTTGACCGCTTGGACGTCCGCCTTGGTTGCAAGCTCCTCGCGATCCGCCTGCGACGCTTCGCGCCCCATGCTGGCGATGGCCTCGGCATGCTCCTGCTTGAGGCCGGCGTCCCGCAGGCGCTTCGCGGCTTCCAAGGTATCGAATGCGACTCCGGTCACGCAGGCGCCCTCCCTTTGAGCGCGGCCTCCTGTTGCAGGCGACTTTACATATAATGCCATGAACGAAACCCGTCATCCGGCATTTTCCCGGGACCGCGACGATCGATGCAATCCTGCCCCGGCCCTGTCATGCGATGAGCATTCGAGACACCGTCATCGCCGCCCTCGGCCAAGCCGCCGACCCGGCGAGGGCAGCGCAGCAACAGGCTTACATGAAGTCCGCCATGCCCTTTTTCGGCGTAGGCGTGCCCGAATGCCGGCGCCTCGCCGGCTCCGCGTTCAGGGCGCATCCGTTGCCGGACGCTCTGGCCTGGGAGGTGGCGATTCTCGGGCTCTGGCGCGGGGCCGCCCGCCGCGAGGAGCGCTATGCGGCGATCGAGCTGCTGCTCTTCCGGCGCTATGCGAAATGGTTGGAACCGGCGCGACTCCCGCTGATCGAAGAGCTCGCGGTCACCGGCAACTGGTGGGACTATGTCCCTGCGACTACCACCACACCTGACAGGCTTGCAACTAGCAGGGCGGGAGAATTGTGCCCGGCTCTAGTCAAGCGGTCAAGCGGTTAAAGAAAGCGGGGAGCGGAACTGCCAATTCCGCCCCCCGATCTTAGCCCGAAAATCGGACTGTAGCCTCAGTCCCCACGGCAATACAGGAACCGTCCGAAGCTGTCTTCAAGCGCGGAAGGTAACCCCTCCGGTCTGCCTCGTCAAGCCGGAGAACGAAAAAAAGTGGGGATCGAGGCATGGACGACGCCGAGCGTCGAAAATCATGTCAGATCAAGCAATTACAGGCCGCCCCGGAGGCGGCAGTACGTCGCGCAGTCCCAATCCCTCAGGCGGACGCAAACGCGACGCCGCCTTCTACGAAGCGCTCGACCGCGCCGACGGGCTACCCGACCTGCCGCCAGGAACCAACCGTTTCACCGCCACCCGGCTGCTCACCAATCGCGGCTTCGCCAGGACCCAGGGCTGGCGCCCCACCCTCGTCGCTCAGCTCCATTTCTATATTGGCAACACCAAGCCTCTCGACTGGCTTCCAGGCAACCTGCGGATCGCATGGCCTTCGGTTGAAGACACCGCGGACGCTCTGGGCATCGACGAGGACACAGTGCGAACGAACGATCGCAAGCTGATGTTGCTCGGCGCCATCGCATTCCAGGACAGCGCCAACTACAAGCGCTACGGCATTCGGGAGCTTGACGACTCCGGCAGACCCACCGGGCCCATCGTCGCGGCCTGCGGCATCGACGTCGCGCCGGTCGCGCTGCTGCTTCCGGATCTCCAGCGAAATGCTGCCGCTTACCAGGCCGCAAAAAAGAAACACAAGACCCTGCGCCGCCGTCTCTCCGCGGCGCTGCGGCATTCGCGGACCGCACTGGACGACGCCGAGCGGGACCGCCTCTTCGCACCGGCAGAGCTGGAGCCTCTCCGTTCCGCGCTCGCCGACATCGAACCCTTCCAGCGACCCGACCGTCTTTCCCTCGACGAGCTATCCCGGACATGCGAGACCGCCGACCAGTTTCACGACGAACTCGCAGCCAGGATACGCGCCGCCTCGGCGCCCGTTTCGTCACCGAATATTCCTGCCATGGCACCGGCCGGACCCGTGCCACAATTACATACAAAGAAAAATTCAGCAGAGAATCTTGTAGCGGCGGCCCTCTCGCCCGAAGCCTCCCCCGAACCGCCGAAAAGGGCCGCCGCGCGCCCTGGGCCGGAAGGAGGGAACGGTAGTGGCGCCGACACCTCCTACCACCCCGACGACATCAAGGGCCCGGCCGGCGAGCAGGTCCTGGAGGCTCTCAGCCCGCGCATCGCGCGATATCTGCCGCCTGACCGCGAACCCTCGATGACGGAGTTCGTCGAGGCGGCGAGCCGCGCGCGCCGCGACCTGAAGATCGGCCCCGAGCTCTGGAACAAGGCCTGCAGGAGGATGTCGCCGGAGGGGGCCTCTCTCGCGCTTGCCCATGTGGCCGCCAAATGGGACGCCGGTGAGATCAAGAAGACGCCGGGGGCCTATTTCAGCGGCGTCTTCATGAGCGCCATCGCCGGCGAGCTCGGTCTGGGAGCCTCCCTCTGGGGCATGGTCAAAGCACAACCACCAGGACCGTCGGAAAGCGTCCCGCTCGCCGCGGCGCACTCGCCGGGTTCGCCTTCGTTCCCTGAACGCGGCAACGAAGAAACGAGACACGAGCAGCACAACGCCTCACCCACCGCCCGCAAACCGGTGTCTGCCCTGCCCTCCCTGTTCCCGGACGACCCCACACCGGCCTCCCGCCGCGTGATCGCGGGCTCAGTCGTGATGAGGCGCTTCTGCTCCCATATGCCCGATCCCGAACGCGACGGCCTGATGGCCGTCTGGAAGGATCTCGTGCAGAGGCATCGCCGCTGGCCCTATCTCGATGAGGTGCAGGCCCGGTACTCCGCCATTCATTTTTCCGGGACCTCACCGCCGCTCCCTTCCATACCTCTCAGGCGCCCAGGAAACACAACATGACGCACCTCCGCACGGCGCTCTCGTCGCTGGTTCAAGGACATGCTTCGCCGGACCGAACCGGCTTTCCTACCGCCGACTCATCAGGCAAGTCCCCAAGGCATTCGCATTTGCGCACCAACCTGGAGGCTGCCATGCCAACTACCCCAATCCTGCCGGATCTCACGACAGTTACGGAACTGCTTTCCATGACCGAGCTTGCGCTCGGTCCCACGCCATATTCCCTTCCCGTCGACTGGCCAGGGATCGTCCAGGCCGCTCAAGAACTCGTGAGCATCACCGAAAGGCGCCACAGGCAACAGGCGCCTGCCATGACAGAAGTTTGGCAAGAGGCGTGCCGGCTTCTCGGGCAGCGCGCCGCTTCGGTAGCCGTCATCCTCCGAGCCGTGGATGATGTTCTCGATCCATCGCTTGCGACAGAATCGGAATCTCTTCAGTCCACGATACGCGCGGTCGCCAACGGTCACCTCACCCTTGCTGAACAAGCCGACTTTCTCCGCGATTCCGTCGTCCACCACCGCGACCCCGAACTCAACACCAACTCCAAATTTAGGCTTCCCTCCCTGGCCCTTCTCCACGACCTCCTGGGTCAGGTCGATGCCTATTGGTCTCCCGAACATGCCCGCTCCGGCTGGCCCGGCGCCATTCTCGAAGCGCGCCGCGTTGTCTGTGTTGAGAGAGGCATCTCCGACGACACCTGGGACGCGGCTGCGGCCAGCCTCGGTCTTCACACTGCGGCTGCGGCCGTCGTTATGGCGGCAGCGCGGTATTGCCTCGGCGCGGCCTCAAGCCCGGATCGGAGCGTGCGATCGCTCAGCGGCCGTCACGCCGGCCGCGTGCTCGATTTCGATCTCGCACTGAAGCGCCTGTTGACGGAGGTCCGGCTAGCCCAGACATCCCCAGACACTCCGGCAACCCTCCGCTTGCCCTCAATCGAACAGGTTCGCGCCCTTTATCTCCACGCCAGCACCACCTTCCACCCGCAGCCAGGAAGCACAACCGCTCCCATTCACCCCGAGCTGCGCCACCGAGACCCTGACTCAAATGAGTGGGATTGGCTTCTGCTCATCGATTGGACCCGCCGCCAGTACTCCGCCCTGCATCCCAATGCCGCGGACGACTACCGACATACCCTCCGGGCCATTGGGCCCCATGCAGCGACGGTGCTCGCTCTCCTCGCCCAGTGCCGTCATCCCGGCGATGCGAACGATGCTCGCGGCAGTTTCCTTAATCGAACGCTACGGGTCGCGTCTTCCGGCCCCCTGAACCTTTCCGAAGTCGTCCAAGACGAACTCCGGCACATTCAATCGCCGGCCGGCTCCAACCCTTCTCGATTTGAGCCTGGTCCCCGACTCAAGGACCTCAAAGCCCTGCTCCCGGACCATGTGTGGTTTCCACCTGCCGGGGATTTGCCTCAATCCTGGGGCTGGATCGCCATCGTCGACGAAGTTCCCCGGCTCGCTACAGCGCTTTCAATCGAGCCTGACACACTCGGCGCCGCCCGCGATGAACTCACCGAAGAGGAACTCGCCTCAGCGCTGCTCTTCGCGTCCTCCGGTCCATCGTTCGCGGCCAACAAAACGCCATCGCTCTATCTCGAACTCGCCATCGGCCGTTCGCAGCGCATTCCGGCCCGGACCATGCGCACGGACATCCGCCTGGTAACCGATCTCATCGACAACGAACTCATGCGCGTGGCCACCTTCGCCGCGCCCGGTTCCACCATTTGCCCGGACGCAATCCCCACAATCGATCAGGCTTTCAAGCTGCTTCCTGCTCTTCTGTTCAACCACCTCCATGAACTCGGACTGTATCCTCCCAGACCCGACCTGCCCGAACTGCTTGAGACCATCGCCAGCCTGATCCGCGAGCGCGGTCATCCCATATCCGAGGATTCCTGGCGCAGGGCGGTCCACATACTCGGACCTCGCGGCGGCGGCGTTGCCGGGATTCTCCTGGCAAAGCTGATCCCCGATCGACCCGAACGCCAAACCGGGCCTCACGAGGAAACCCTCGATACTTACCTCACATCCCTCGTCTGCGGGGAAATCACGGAACCCGGCCATCTCAGTCGCGAAATCGAAACTGCTCTCGATCTCCTGGGCTTTTTCGAACTCGGGGACGCTTTCTGGCCACTCGTCACCACCGCCCGGGCAAAGCACGACCCAGCCAACCCGCGGCAAGAGCAAGGACCTGAAATATGACCGAACCCGACATCTACGCCGTCATCTCGCAGAAGGGCGGTTCCGGCAAGACAACCATCTCCACGAACCTCGCTGTCGAGGCCTGCCTGGCCGGAAAGAGGGCGATGATCGTGGACACGGACCCGCAGGGATCGTCCGGGACCTGGAGCGATCTTCGCGACCGGCCGTTCCCCGAGGTCATCACGACCCAGCCGAGCCGGCTGCCCCGCGAGCTCGGCCGCGCGGCCGAGCGCGGCTTCGAGGTCATTGTCCTGGACACGCCCGGGCATACCGACATGTCGATGCTCACGGCAGCGCAGCTCGCTCGCCTGGTCATCGTCCCCTGCCGGCCCCAGGCGTTCGACCTCGCCTCGATCCGCATGACCCTGGACGTCTGCCGCATGGCCCAGACGCCGGCCGCTGTCGTCTTCTCGGCGGCACCGACGCGGGGTCATCGGCTGATCGGCAGCGCCAAGGCGCATCTGAACAATGAAGGCGTTTCGATCCTGCCGGCCATGCTTCGCCAGCGGACCGCGTTCGCCCACGCCGCTTCGCACGGCCTGGGAGCAGGCGAGTTCGTGCCGCACAGCCCGGCTGCGGCCGAGGCGCGGGCGCTCGCCGACGCCGCCTTCGCGTGGCCCGAGCCTGCGCTCAGCGTCGTCCCGAACTCGTCCTGACCCGACGGAGGTATCGCCATGAGCAGCGTCACGAAAATGCATGCCAAGCTCGGCCAGGCCATGGCCAGGGGCCCCGGAGCTCCCGAAGAGACGAATATCCCGAACGCCGTTCGTCACCGCCATTCGCTCCCGGCGCAGATCGACATGATCGTTGTGGAGGACCGGCTTCGGTCTGTCGACGAGGCCGCAGTCCAGCACATCGCCGAATCCATGCAGCACCAAGGCCAGCTCTACCCGATCCAGATCAGGACTATCCAGCCCGGCCGGTTCCGGCTGGTCGCCGGCGCCCACCGCCTCGCTGCCGCCAGCAAACTCGGCTGGACGCATATCGAGGCGTTCCTGGTCGATGACCTGGACGAAGAGGAGGCGCGACTTCTGGAAATCGACGAAAACCTCTGCCGCGCCGAGCTTCGCCCGATCGAGAAGGCCCATTTCTTCTCCACCCGCAAGGACCTCTACGAGCACCTGTATCCGGAGACAAAACACGGGGCTCACCTAAAGTCGCCAAATTGGCGACATGGGGAAAATACCGACGCATCACCTTCTGAGCGCCCGCCATCCTATGTTGACGACACCGCAAACTCGACGCCCTGGTCCCCCCGCACCATCCAGCGTTACACCCGTATCGGCGACCGTCTCGATCCGGAACTTCGAGAGGCGATTACATCCACCCCCGTCGGCGACCGAACGCAGGACCTTGAGCGCATCGCGAACATGGAGCCCAAGGAACAACGCGACCTCCTCGACCGCCTCCGATCCGCCGACGAGCCTCCCAAGAGCCTGTCGGCCTTGCAGAAGGACCCCAACACCGCTGCTCCGCGTCCGGGCAACGTCGACCGCCTGAAGAAGCTCTGGACCAAGTCCACCGAGGACGAGCGCGCCGAATTCCAGGAGTGGCTCGGCCAATTGGGAGGCGAGTGATGGAGTTACCGGCACCCCAGGCCATCGCGGAGATCGACCGGCGCCTGAACCAAGAAAGGCTTACTGCGCTTGACCGCGCCCAGCTCATCGCCAGCCGCAAGGAAATCTGGCAACGGCTGCACTCGACCAGCGACAGCGCACAGCCGCCCGATCCCGAACCCGGGGAGACCGCCTGATGGACGCTTCCGTGGCTGCCCACGCGGTGCTCCAGGAAGAGCCCCGCCAGACGGTCCTGGTGGAGCTGGAAGCCATCGAGTTCGGCGACAGGCTGCGCAGCGTCAACCAGCCGGCCGTTGCCCACATCGCGGAGTCCATCCGCCGGCACGGGCTTCAGAACCCGGTCCAGGTCCGGCCCCTCGGCAACGACCGATACGGACTCATTGCCGGCGCGCACCGCTGCCAGGCCGTGCGCGCGCTCGGGCGGGACAAGATCGAGGCCTTCGTGCTCGATCATCTCGATGCCGACCAGATGGACCTGCTGGAGATCGACGAGAACCTGATGCGCTCCGAGCTCCATCCGCTCGACCGCGGACGCTTCCTGTTCCGCCGGAAACGCATCCACGAGCGCCTCTACCCCGCGACCAGGCACGGAGGCGACCGCAGGAGCGCCGGGTTCAAGGCAGGCGAGCGTCCGAAGAGCTTCGTCGCCGAGACGGCGAGCTTCACCCCGTTCAGCGCCTGGACGATCCGGCGCGCGCTTCGCATCGGCGAGAAGATCCTGCCCGAACTTCAGGACGAGCTCGCGGAAACGGCGCTCGCCTGGCGGGAAGGCGACCTCTACCGGATTTCCGGGATGGACGAGGAAAACCAGAACCGGGTTCTCGAAGCGCTCCGCGACGCCGAAGAAGAACCGAGGACGCTCTCGCAGCTAATGCGCGGCCATGACGATGAAGATGAACCGCCGGAGGAAATCCCGACAGGCGAGCCGGGATCGGATGCCGGCGAGGAGAACACGGTGCTTCAGCGCCTCCAGATGCTGTGGATCGAGGCGAACGAGGAAGAGCAGGAACAATTCATCGTCTGGTTCGAACTCATCAAGGCCGAACGGGACGCCGGGCAGCCTTCTCATGACTGATCGTCCGGCATGCGCCAAGCCGGCTGCCAGTTTTTTCGGGTCTGCCCGGACCGGGCAAAAATCACAGGTGAAAATCCCTCAACTTGAAAATTCCGCAACGCCTTCAGCAGTTCCAATTCCCTCACTTTGAGTGCCCCACCCGCCCGCAACCATCGAAAGCAAGGCAAGTGCCCGATCGTCTTCCTCTCCCTGATGCGCCCGACTTTCCCGAGCGATTCCGCCGGCTGACCGCCCTGCAGCAGGCGCAGGCGTTGATGCAGGGCAAACAGCGCCATGAACGAATATACCCGCAGGCCGCGCATGGCGGCGATCGCCGATCCGTTTCCTTCCGCGCCCATCAGGAAGTCGACGCTCAACGAGAGTATCCCCTGCCTGAGCGGACTGGATTCGCCAACTTCGCCGCCTGGCTTCTCGGCTGCACGGCCCGGTCTGTCCAGGTGACCGTGCGCATCGCCGAACGCATCCCCCCGGCCCTTCAGGCCGCCCTGGCCGACACACTGCTCGCCGAGCGCAAAAGGGATCTCGTCCGGATCGCCGACATGCCCCCGGAGCGCCACCGGCAACTGCTCCAATGCCTGGAGGGGGGAGCCCGGCCGGAGACGCTCGATGCCCTTCTCAGTCAGATCGGCCGGCCTCAGCCGAGAATGCCGCTGTGACCGTGCGGTTCGGAAAGCTCCACACGGAGCCCGACGGATTCCTGCCCAGGTGGGACCGGCGCAGCGTACCCGTCTTCTGGGTCGTGCGGACCGGCAGGGTAGGCCATGTCCGCAATCTCCTGGGCGAGCTCGTCAAACTCGGCCGGGGCAGGACGGAATGGCAGGCGACGACGCCCTTGCGGATGCACCTGCCGCGGCAGGCGCCCAAATATTTCAGCCCGGACCTCCGCCGCGCCAAATCGCAAGTCAGGAGGCTCCTGGACCATGCATGACGCCCCGAAGCCGGTTCGGACGCCTGCGCCTGCACCCAACAGAGCCGCGGACATCACCCCAGGGTGTCAACCAGTTCCGCTTCGACAATTCTGCGGTCCCGGGTCAGGAGCGTCGCTCCGAGCACACGGGCCGTCGCCACCAGGATGCGGTCTGCGGGGTCGCGATGAAAGGAAACCGGCAACGCCGCCAGCTCGGCCGCCACAGCCGGAGAGATGCCAATGCGCCGCACCAGGGGCGGGGCAACCGCTTTCTCCAGCCGCTCGCGCAAGGGGATCGTCAAGCGGATACGCCCGAGGCCGTGAAGCATCGCCACTTCCCAAAGAGAAATGTCGGACACCAGCAACGGCGCATCGGCGCTGGCCCCTGCTAACGCATCCTGCTGGTTCCGGGACAGCCGGTCGCGGTCCCCATGCCACCAGAGCAGGATGTGCGTGTCGAGCAGGGCATTCGCCGTTTCAGGCTGTCCCAGTGCTCTTCCGGGAATACCGGTTCCACGACATCGCCGAGGATGACGACCGTCCCCTCCAGATCGGCCTGGGGATAGCGGTTCTCCTCCCCGCTCGGGCGCGTCAGTTCGGCGACCGGCCGACCGCGCTTCAGAATCACCTCTCGTTCGCCGGTCTCATGAACGCGGTCGAGGATGGCGAGGCACCGCGCCTTGAAGTCCGTAGCGTTGATCCTCTCCATGCGACCACTGTTCATGGCCAGCCTGGTCCAGTCAAGGCGCTCCCGGCTTTTGCGACCCAGGCTGCAACACGAAATCGGACCATCCGCTCAGTCGCCATCTACGCGGCCTTCGTTCTCGGCGTCTTCTCCGACGCACCCGTCCAAGCTGAAACCCTTTCGGGCCCCGCCCGCGTCATCGACGGCGACACGCTCGCCGTCGCGGGCCAGCGCATTCGCCTCGACGGGATCGACGCTCCCGAAACCCGCCAGACCTGCGGCCGGGATGGCAGCCGATGGGCCTGCGGAAGGGAGGCGACCCAGGCCATGCGGAATCTTGCCGGCCGCAACACGGTACGCTGCGAAGTCAGCAGGCGCGACGGCTACAACCGCACTGTCGGGTCCTGCTTCGCGAACGGCCGGGACCTCCAGCAGCAGCTCGTCCGGATGGGCCTCGCCCTCGCATACAGGCGCTACTCGACGCGCTACGTCCCGGACGAGGATGCGGCCCGGAAAGAGGGGATAGGGCTCTGGTCCGGTTCCTTCGTCGAGCCCTGGCGATGGCGCGCGGAACGAAAGCAGCGCATCCGCTCCACGCCCCGCCGCGAGGCTCCCCGCGCCCCGCCCAGCGCCAGCCGCGCCTGCCTCATCAAGGGCAACATCAGCTCGAACGGCCGCATCTACCATGTCCCGGGCGGCGAGTATTACGACCGGACCGGTATCGACGAGGCCGGCGGCGAGCGCTGGTTCTGCAGCGAGGCCGAGGCGCGCGCCGCCGGCTGGCGCCCGTCACGGAAATGACCAGCCTCGAGCATTACGGGCCGCCCCCGCCCACTCAAACCCGGTTTTTCCGATGCCCCGATTCCCGCTAGTGTTCCCTATGCGGTCGGGTCATGGCGTTGCCCGAGCCGGGTTTGACGTTGTGGACTGATCGATGCGGCATATCGGCCCTGACCTTTCGCGCGTAGCTCTGTACGCCCGCTATTCCTCGCCGATGCAGAGTCCTAAATCGATCCCCGACCAACTCCGCGAGTGTCACCGTCTCATCTCGTACCTCGGGGGCCACGTAGGGGCCGAATACACCGATGCCGAACACACAGGCAAAATTGCGGCTTTCCGAGCGGGCCTCCAGGACCTTCTCGCCGACTGCCGCCGCGGCCGCTACACCGCAATATGCGCCGAATCCCTCGACCGCATCAGCCGCAACCGGACCCACCTCAGCCAGATCTACGACGAGCTCGAATATCTCCGCATTCCTCTCCTCACCATCCAGGACGGCGGGCGCGTCGACGACGTCCATCTGGCCATCAAGGCGACCATGAACGCGATATGGATGAAAGATCTCTCCGACAAGACCAGACGCGGACAGGTCGGCGCAATCGAGCGCGGCCGCCAGATCGGCACCCCCGCCTACGGCTATCGCCTCGCCAACCGCATCGAGGACGGCCAGGTCGTTCGCGGACTGCGCGAAATCGATCCCCTGACCGGCCCGATCGTCCAGAAGATATTCGAGCTCTATGCCGGGGGCATGTCCGGCCGCGCCGTCGCGCGCTATCTCAACGAGAAAGGCATTCCCCCGCCACGCCGCGCTCGCGAGTGGACGTACCATGCCTTGATCGGCATAAACGCCCGCAGCCCAATCCTCACTAACTGGATCTACAAGGGCCTTCTTGTCTACGGCGCCACCGAGACCGTGCTCAACCCCGCGACCGGCAAGTACAAATACCGCCCGCGTCCCCAGAGCACATGGGAAATAGTCCCGGTCCCCGAACTGCGCCTCGTCGACGACCAGACATGGGAAGCCGCGCAGGAACACATGCTGGCGACATCCCGGCCGCTCAAGCGTTTCCACAAGCACGGTTTGTTGCAGGAAGGTCGCTATCCGCTTACCCCACTTCTGCGCTGCTCCCGGTGCAAGGGCCCCGTACGCATGATCGCGCCCGACCGATGGGCCTGCCAAGTCAGCCGCGCCCGAGCGGGCTGCAACGCAGGCACCTTCACCCTACGGCACGTCGACCGCCTGTCAGCTCAGCGCCTCACCGCATGGATCCAACGCCGGAAGGAATGGGCGCCCATTGTCCGCCAGGCCCGGGACCAGGCCGCCAATACCCGCTTGCACATCGATGCCGCAATCGCCGAACGCCGACCGAAGGTCCAGCGGCTCGTGGCGGCGATCTCAAACGGCATCGATACCCGCGAAATGAGACGCGAGCTCCTCAGGCTTGAGAACGAGATCACCGAGCTCGAAACCAGGCTCGATCGACTTCTTGCACCCCCGCCTGCCAGCGCTGGCGCAGGCGACATCCGCCCCGTCCTCCTCCAGCATGCGCGCCGACTGCAAACCGAAATCGAAACCGGCCGCCCCGAACTCCGCCTGCCGGCCACCGTAAAGCTCGCCGAGCTGCTCGCGCATATAGACATGTGCGCCGGACCGACACCGGGGAACGCGCGTCTGCGCATACAGCCGGACATCGTTTCGCTTGTTCGCTTCGCCGTACAACCCGAGCCCAGGACCTGACAGGATACCGCGGCGCCGCTTGCCCCGGCCTCAATCCGACAATGCCTCCCGGAGCGCCTTTCCGGCCCGGAACTTCACCCTTCGGTGCGGAGGCACCACGACCAGCTCCTGCGTTCTCGGATTCCTCGCCCGGCTCTCCGGCCGCTCGACCACCCGGAACGTCCCCAAACCCCGGATAAGCAGCCCGCCATGCTCGACCAGCGTCTCGCGCTGCGCATCGACCACAACCGACACGAAACCCATCGCCGCCTCCTGCGAGACCGCCAGCTTGCGAGCCACACGCTCCGCCACCTGCTTCTTGCTCACTATCAAGACCGCCTCCCGTTTTCGCTGGACCGGCGCCGTGCATACCGATGCCAACAAGTCCTGTCCAGAAACTCGGCCCGTATGCGTTCGTACACGTTATTTGCCATCGAATTCGGCCCGTAAGTTCTCCGATTCCTGTCTCCGTTTCTCGCTTTTCCGCTCCCCGGACACTATACTTTCCCGGTCGCTTTTGTCCGGAAGGAGAAGTGTTTTGAGCCGCTGCAAACACCCTTCGCCGACCCTCATTTTCGAAGGCTATTGGACGGCGTCCGCGGCCGGCTCTTCGCAGCTCTCGGCTCGGCCCGCCCCGAAGATACAGGTCTTCCAGTGCCCGCATTGCCACGCGGTGCAGACGCACATAATCCGGGACGGCCGCGTCGAGGTGCGGCCCTGGTCCCGATACCCGCTAACCCTGCCCCGCGGCGACACCAAAGCCGAGGATACGGTCCCCCGTTTCACGCCTGGCTCGATGCCCGCCGGCGCGGCCATCCTCCCGTTCCTCGCAGTCCCGGCGCGCGCCAGCCAACGCCTTCAAATCACCTGAACCAGGCTGGCGCGCTCGCCTTGTCTGCCGACGGCCACAGAAAAACCCCCGCCGAAGCGGGGGCTGTCGCCATCCCTCCGGGATGCAGCTCTACCCGGCCGCCCATTCCTTCCCGGTTTCCTTCTGGAACCGTTCCATGGCCTTGCCCCGCAGCTCGACGTAGCAGTTCAACTGCCCGACCATCGCGGCCGGCGCGCTTCCCTCGCCGCCGCTCGCCTCGACGCTCCGCTCCATGGCCTTGACCCGCTCGTCGAACACGCCGACGACGCTGCCGAGCGCGCCTTCCCTGTCCTCCTCGATCGCTTCCCCCTCGGGAACGACTTTCTTCAGCATCACGTCGAACATTTCATCGACCGCCGCGAGCTGGTCCGCCGTCACGACCGACGACGACCCGTTTCCCTGCGCCATAGCCCGATCCACCATCCTTGATTGCACTCCCGCGAAACCGCGCGGCCACTAGAATCCAACAATTCCGAGCCGTCAAGATTTCCCCGACAAACCGGCGTCGGCGAGTTTGTACCCGGATTCTTGACTTACCCAATGGAGCGGATTCCCATCGCCGTCCAGGCTTTTCCCGGGAGGTGGACCGATGGCCGATCCGTTCGATTACGAGGCATCGCAAGGCGACGATCCGCTCGACCGTCCCGACCTCGAAGACATCGACTACCAGGAAGAATACGACCGGCCGGACTCCGTCGATCCGTCCGATCGCCAGGCGTCTTCCCACACCAGCTTCATCATGGACGGCGCCAAGGTTCACGGCGCCACGCCCGGCCATGACGAAGCCGACACCCGTGACATCTACGACTATGACGACGCCGCGGCGGGCGTCGATGAAATCGTCGATATCCTGGCGACGCGCATCGCCCCCGACGGCTCGCCCATCGCGGCCGACCGCACCGAACTGCTCTGGGGCATGGTCCATGCGCTCGACTCCCAGTCCCGCAACCTCCAGTACCGGATCGACCAGGACCTGAAGGAGCACGAGGACCTCCGCTATACCGAGGGCGTGAGCGAGGTCAGCGACGAGGCGCTCGGCAAGGTCCTGCACCGCCTGCACAACTACAACGACCGCGCCGACGCCTTCACCAGGCTCCGGCAGATCGCAGCCAGCCGCTACCGCCACCATACCGGCGAAGTCTGGCGATCCCGCCGGCGCACCGACACCGCCGCTGCATCGCCGCGCATCGACATGCGCGACTTCAAGAAATCCCGCGAATGGCGCAACCAGCACGACGGCATCCGCATCGCCGTCACCGGAAGCCGCGAAGCGCCGTCCCCAGAAACCGTCAGGCAGGCCCTCGACGCCCTTCGCCAGGCGCACGGCCGCGAGCTCGTCATCGTCCATGGCGGGCACAAGATCGGCATCGACTCCATCGCCGCGGACTGGGCCCGGGAACACGACGTCCGAACGGCCGTCTACCGACCCGATTTCAACAACACGACCCCCCATGCCGCTCTTGCGCGGCGCAACCGCCAGATGGTGAAGGACGGCCTGACCTCCGTTCTCTCCTTCTCTCCCGCCAGGGTCGCCCGCGCCTCCGATGTCGTCGTTCAGGCCCGGAAGGGGAACGTGCCGGTCGAGATCGTCCAGCCGGGCACCACCCGCACGCAGCGCCTCGCCGCCTCGACGGATTCTCTGGCCGCATACCAGGCGGATCCCACGGCCGCCCGCCGGCGATCCGAGCCGGACCCGGCCGCCGATCCGGACGAGCTGCGCAACACCCGCCGGCCCCGCCCGAACACATATTTCGACCAGGACGAGACCACCCGCGGCCTCAGGGACAGCGTTCGCATTCTCGTCGACCGGATTGCGCCCGACGGCTACCAGCTGGAGGACCAGCGCGAGGGACTGCTCTGGGGCTTCGTCAATGTCTTCAACGAGCAGACCAAGCGCCTCGACCGCGCGATCGCCGCGGTGAACCGCGATACCGAGATCGCGCCGGCCGACAAGGAAGCCGCGCGCGAAGCCCTTCAGGAGCGCAAGCACGTCTTCGAGGAACTGCACGCGGCCGCCTCGGCCCTCTACTTCGACGAGACCCGCCGCGTCTGGGACACCAAGGCCCGCGACAAGCTTGCGCCCGTCACCTCGACGAAGCTCGAGTTCGAGGCATTCGCGAAGAACCGCGAGCGCACCCTTCACGCCGCCCAGGCGCCCGAAGGCGCCGTGGTGATCGTCCACGGCGACCGGATCGAGGGGAAGCTCGAACTCTTCCACTACGAGCAGCTCGCGCAGCAGCTCGACGCAATCCGCGAAAAGCACGGCGAGATCATCGTCGCGCACGGCGCCTACAGCCAGGGCGTCGACAAGCTCACCGCCATGTGGTGCGAGAACAACGGCGTCAGCCAGATCCAGTGCCCGCCGAAATATGCGCGCTACAAGAACTCGAACAACCCGGCCGCCCGGGCGGCCTTCGAGCGCAACCGCGAAATGTTCACCATGCCGGACGTCCGCGAGCTCGTCATTTTCGGCGAGGCCTCCACCGGCACCGCGGCCAACATGCTGGAGCTGGCCGAGAAGGCGAACCAGCGAGCCCGCCACGAGGCATACGAGGCGAACGACCACAACATCGGCCCCGACCGGATATATGAGCCCGGCATCATCGAGATCACGCGCGCACGCTTCGACCCCGCCCAGCCGGAGCGTGCCGCGATCAATGACCGGTATGTCGAGTTGCTCGAAGCCGCGCAGCAAAAACCCCAGCTGATCCCCTACCAGGAGACCTTCCAGGACTTCCACGAGCTCGTCTCCCAGGCGATCGCCTCCCAGAACCAGCCGCCCGCCTACACGCGCAAGCTCATCGAGCTCGACAGGCGCCTGACGGCCGACGTCGAACGCGCCCAGGAGATCCGCGCCGTCCAGAACGACATCGTCGATCTCGGCAACCAGCTCGGGCACTTCAACGCCGCTGCCCGGAACGCCCAGCCCGGCTTCGCGGAGCCCACCCCCCACTACGACGCCTTCGTCGACGACTGCACCCGCTGCCTCGAGCGATGGCATGCCCTTCAGGCCGACCCCGACATGCAGCCCCATCTGGAGCACCTCGCACAGCCATTCATGGACAGCCGCATCGAAGGCCTCTCTCAGCATGCCCGGTACACGCCACCGGTCTACACGGCCGCGCCGGAACTCGCCGAGGCCCCGGCAGCCCAGTCCGAGCACCCCATCGTCCGCGGCTATGCCCAGCTGCTTCAGCAGGCCGACAACAAGCCTGCTCTGCTCGCCTACCAGCCCGGCTTCCAGGACTTCCGCGAGACCGTCCGTCGCGCCAAGGAAGACCCGAACCAGCATCCCGACATGGTGGAATCCCTGGAGCTGCTCTCGCTTGCGCTGAACAAGAGCGACACCGAACGCTCCCAGGCCCGGAGCCTCTCCCAGCGCCTCCTTGCGCACTCCAAGGAAGCCCTCGCGCTGGAGACCTGGGCAGCCGACCAGCCCGGCCGCAAGATCCAGGACTCCGACAGGTTCGAGAAGTGGAGAACCGACGCCGACGCTCTCCTCGACGAATACCGCCAAATGAGCCGCAACCGGAGCATGGCCCCGCACATCAACGACCGCGAGGAGGCCCGGACCTTCTTCGACCGCCGCATCGCCTACATCTCCGAGGAGCGCTTTGCGGCCCTGCCGAAACCGGACCCTACGCAGCAAAGGGCCCTGCAAGCCCAGCAAACCCAGGAAATCCAGCAAGACCAAGGCATGACGATGAGCCTGTAGAGGCGCGCACGCAGCGCGCGTCCCATGCAGCCAGCGTCTGATCCGGAGATCCGCACGAGCACACGCCCGCCATGAACCAGCCGATCGAAGCCAAAGCCGGTCTTCACCTGCAGCGAAACCGCCCGCGCCGCGGTTTCGCCGCAGCACCATCGTCCTGACCATGCTCGACTACACGAACGGCAACATCTTCGATTCGCGCTGCCAGGCCATCGTGAATCCGGTCAATTGCGTCGGCGTCATGGGAGCCGGGCTCGCGCTCCAGTTCAAGCAGCGCTTCCCCGAGAACTTCTCGGCCTATGCCGAAGCCTGCCGCACCGGCGCGCTCGCCCCTGGGCGCATGCACGTCTTCGACACCGGCGCCGAGCATCCCCGCTTCATCATCAACTTCCCGACCAAACGGCACTGGCGCGATCCCAGCCGCATCGAAGATATCGCAAGCGGCATCGAGGCACTCGATGCCGCGATGTCCGAATACGGCATCCAATCCATCGCGATCCCGCCCCTCGGCGCCGGCCTTGGGGGCCTTCCATGGACCAATGTCCGCGACCTCCTCGCCGCCCGTCTCAGCCATCGCGAAGACATTGAAATCGCCGTCTACGAACCGCACCGCACACTGACCGAGGACGCCCCGGTCGGGCGCCCGCTTTCCGAACCGAGGCCCGCCATGAACCCGGAAATCCACGCATTCTTCCTCGACCCTGAGGCGTCTCCTCATCCTCTGCATGCCGACATCGTCCAGTCCTACCGCCCCATGTCGGAACAGGCTGGAGACCGGCACGAGCTCATCGCCTACTCCGACGAATTCGACGGCCTGCTCGAAGACGTCCGAGACTATGTCCGCAATCCCGACGAGGACCTCGAAACCGAATATCTCGATCGGCTCGCCCTCTTCCGCGACGAGCTCAGCGCCATCGACATCCGCCGCACCGAGGTTAGCGAGCTCCAAATCGAGATCAATCAGCGCCTTGAACAGTTCGACGAGCTCCTCGCGACGACCGTCAAAGGCCAGCAGATCCACGATCACGACTACCAGAGCTGGCGCGGCGCCCTCGGGCACACTCTGTCCCAAGTCGAACGCCTTCGCGCCGACCCGGACATGGCCGTACACCTCGACCATGTTCTAACCGATCTTCCGGCACTCGCCGACGCCGCAGCCGCACCATCCGTTGCCGACGCGGCAAGAGCCCTCACATCCTTATCCGTCAACACGCCCGACGAACCTATGCTCGGGTTCCCGGCATCCCCTGGCGTCGCAGCCGGCATCCTGGAGCGCCGCAGGCTCGCGGCAGATGCTGCCGGACCCTCGCCGGAGCCAGCCGCCAGCGAAACCGTATCGGCCGCACCGAGGTCCGCCATGAACCCGGAACTCCACGCATTCTTCCTCGACCCGTCCGCATCCGGCCACTTTCTGCACGCAGAGCTTTCCGCAGCCTACCGGCGAGCGTGCGAACAGGCCGGCGACCGGCACGAACTGATCGCATACACGGATGAGTTCCACTTCCTGCTCGAGGAAATCCGCGATTACCTTGTCGACGAAACCGCATACCCCGAATACACAGGCCAGCTCGCCGACCTCCGCACCGCCCTGAGCGCCATCGACGCCCGTCGCGCCCAAGCGAGCGACCTCGACATCGAAATCCACCAACGGCTGCAGGAGATCGAAGACCTCTACGCCAGCCACGACGAGAGCCTTTCCATCGCCGACGACCCGCCCGCCCGAAGCTGGCTCGACGCCCGCGCGCGCATCATGGCCGAAGTCGACCGGATTCGCGCCGACCCGGACATGGCCCCCCATCTCGAGCGCATCGCCGCCAGCCTCAACAGCCTGGCGCATGCAGAGCTGAACACCCCCCACTACCGGGCCCTGCACAGCTTCTTCCTCGACGACGAGGCATCCGGGCAGGACATTCACAGCCGCCTCGCGCCGGCCTACCGGCGCCTCTCCGAAGAGGCCGGCGACCGGCTCGAACACCTCCCCTTTGCGGACGGCTTCGAAGGCTTCCTCGACACCGTCCAGGACTATGTCCGCGACCCGGACCGGGACATCGACCCCGAATACCGCCATCAGCTTACGGAACTCTTCCGCCTGCTGCGCGCTCTCGAATACGGACCCGAGCCCGTCAACGAACTGCGAGGCTCAATCCTGCAGAGCCTTGATGACCTCCGGACGCTCGAGGCCGAGGCGGCCGAACTCTCCCCCGGCAACGCCGAACGTCGGCGCGAGGCCTGGCTCGCCGACGCCCACCATATCCTTGCAACGGCCGAGGGCTTCAACTCCCATCCGGTGCTCAAGCCGCATGCCGAGCGCCTGCTGACAAATCTGCAAGAGCTCGCCGACGCAGCAGCATCTCAATCGACGGCCCCATTCCCGCCGGAGCCGGCTGCCCCCGAAATGGTAACGGCCGCAAACCAGGCGCTCCGAAACGCCGTCTACGTGGCGAGCGATCCCCGGCTCCGACCCCGCCTCGAGCCCACCCTCCAACGCCTTCGCGATGCCCTGCCGGAGCTCGCCCAAACCTCCCCGCCAGCTCCGGGCACTTCCCAGCTCGTCTGGGCCGGCATCGGCGCGCGCAAGACCCCCCGGTCCGTCCTTGCCGACATGACAGCCCTTTCGCGGTCTCTCGCCGAGGCCGGCTGGCGCCTTTCCTCCGGAGGCGCCCATGGCGCCGACAGCGCGTTCGCCGCCGGCGTCCCTGCGGACCAGCGAACCGTCTGGCTTCCCTGGCCCGGCTACAACGAGCACTCCGGTCCCGATTGCCGCGTGCCTTCCCGCGAACGCATGCAGGAATGCCTCGCGATCGCCGAACGCCTGCATCCCGCCTGGCACAAGTGCTCGCAGGGCGCGCGCAATCTTCATGCCCGCAACGTCGCGATCCTTCTCGGTCCCGAACTCGACCGGCCCGTCGACGCCGTCGTCTGCTGGACTGAAGGCGGCGCCGTCGAGGGCGGTACCGGCATGGCGCTCCGGATAGCCGCCGAACGCGGCATACCCGTCTTCAACCTCGGCTCCATGACCGTGCAGGCCGCAAGCGAGCAGCTCGAACAAATCCAACGCGCCCTCGGCCCAACCGACGCACGCACCGCCGCCTTACCCAGACACCGGACCGGTCTCGACCGCGAGGCCGTTTCCTCCCAGGATCCCGTTTCGCAAGACACAGCCTCCCAAACCTATCTCGCAAAAAACGCCTGCGTCTTCCGGTTCACCAAAGCCGACTGGGGGCTGTTCAGCAACTTCGCGCAGCTTCCGAACCCCATCCTGGCCACCGGCAGGAACTGGCCCACATCCGAACATCTCTACCAGGCCGCCAAGTTCCGCATGTCTCCCGACGTCCAGCAACAGATCGCCGGAGCCGACAGAGCACGCGACGCCGCCAAACTCGGCCGCGACCGCGCCAACACGCCCGATGCGGACTGGATGTCGCGCCGCACCGACGCCATGCGCTGGGTCATCCGCATGAAGCGCGAAGCCAATCCCGAGCTCGTCGATTCCGCCCTCGAACGCACCGGCGACCGCGCGATCGTCGAATATTCCGGACACGACGCCTTCTGGGGCGCCAAGCCTGACGGCGCCAATCTCGTCGGCAGCAACGTGCTCGGCCGCCTCTGGATGGAGCTCCGCCAGCAAATCCGCGACGGCGATCCCCGCGCCCTGGCATCGGCCTGGGAGAATCCGCTCACTCCCGCGGCCATCACGCCCGCCGATCCCGCCCGGGACGAGCGCAGCCATATCAACCAGACCTACCGTGCCCTGCTGGCCGGGTCCGGCAACGACCCGCACCTCATCCCCTACCAGGACAATTTCGACCACTTCCGCGCCACCGTTTCCGGCGCGATCGAAGCCGACCGCCAACCGGCGCCATACATGGAGAAGCTTCGCGAGCTCGACCGGCGCCTTCAGACCGACATGGAGCGCAAGGAAACCCTCGCCTCCATCCAGACCGACACCATGGACCTCAACGACCAGCTTTCCTGGCTCAATCGAACCGCAACAGCAGCCGGGGACGGCTCAATCGCCGACCTGCCCCAATACCCCGCCTTCGTGCAGGACGCGACCCGCTGCCTCGAACGCTGGACCGCCTTGCAGGCCGACCCCGAAGCCCGGGCTCATATCGAACATCTGGACGACCCGGTTCTCGACACCCGCGTCTATCTGCTCTCGGATCACGTGCCCGTCCCCGAACCCGCCACAACCCCCGGGCCCGTCGACCATCCGGAAGTCTCCCCGCCTTCGCAGCATCCGATCGTCCGGGAATATGTCGAGCTTCTCGAGCAGTCCGGGAACAAGCCCGAGCTCCTCGTCTACCAGCCCGCATTTCACGACTTCCGCGAAACCGTGCACCTCGCCAGGGACGATCCCTCCCAGCATCCGGACATGGCCGAAGCCCTCGGCCGTCTATCCGCGAAGCTCAAGGAGAGCCATGAAGCCCGCGTGACCGTCGCGAACCTCCGGCGCCGTCTCACCGAATCCGCCGACGAGGCGCGCGACATCGAGAACTGGGCGGCAGGACAAGGCGGCAGGACCATCCAGGACTCGCCCCGCTACGACGCCTGGCGCACCAACGCCGACGCGCTCGTCGACGAATACCGCACCATGACGCGCGACAGCAGCCTGGCCCCTCATGTCAACGACCGGGACGAGGCCCGGCAATTCCTGCAGCGCCGCATCGCATTCCTCTCGGAAGACCGCTTCGCCCGCACGCCGGCACTTTCCGCCACGGAGGAAGAAGCGCTTCACCTCTCACGCGCCCAGGAAGCCGACCAGGGCATCAGCATGAGCATGTAAGCGCCCACCCGTGTCCCAGGAACTCCTCTCTCCGCCCGAACTCTCCCAATTGCTGGCCCCGCAGGCCGAGGCCGTCTGCCGCCACTACCTTTCCGCCGGCAAGAAATCCGGCAACAGCTGGGTCGTGGGAAATCTGTTCAACGAACCCGGCCGCTCGCTCACCGTCTGCATCAAGGGCAATGCCAGGAAAGTCGGCCGCTGGACCGACCATTCCACAGGCGAGTATGGCGACCTGCTCGACCTCATCCGTATCAACCGGGGTCATCGAACCCTCGGTCCGGCCATGGCCGAAGCCCGCCGTTTCCTCGGCATTGCTCACCCGTCCCGACCGCGCCCCGCCAGGCCGGGCGGGGCGCAAGCTCCTGGACCCCCGCCGCCGCGCCAGGACGCCCCTGACGATCCGCCCGCCACGCCTTCCGAACATAGCGCCCGCAACCTCTGGGACCGCTGCAAGCCCTTCGCCGGCACCCTTGGCGAACTCTATCTCCACTCCCGGTCGATCGACGATGCGAACCACCCCTCGCTCCGCTTCGACAAGGCCCTGCAATACAAGGAAGACCACGAAGTATCCCACTGGCCTGCGATCGTCGCCGCGCTCACGGACCTCGAAGGCCACGTGCTCGCCGTGCATCGCACCTGGCTCGAGCCCGAGGGCCGCCGCAAGGCCGACCTTCCCTCGCCCCGCAAGATGCTCGGCTATTCCAAGGGCGCCGGCGTCCGCTTCCGCAACCATCTTCTACCCGATTGCGACATCGTCATCGGCGAAGGCATCGAGACCGTTCTCTCGATACTCGAGGCCCTCCCGCAATCCGCCGGCATAGCGACCCTTTCCGCGAACCTCGTTCCCCTCATCCTCGTTCCCCCCACGAACGGCCGCATCCTCATCGCCGCCGACCGCGATCCCGCCGGCTACAACGCCGCCCTCCAACTCAAGAAGCGTCTGCAAGACGAGGAGCGCACCGCCGAACTCATCCTGCCCAAGGACGCCGATTTCAACGACGACCTCGTCTCACTCGGCCCCGACGCCCTGTTCGCCCATATCAGCGTGCAGCTCCGCCAGTCCGGCGGGGAACTGCCGCCGCCCAGGCGGTCCCGACGGCCGCCCACTCCGAGCTCCGAGCCTGTCCTCGCGCTCGCTCCAACACTCCCTTCGGTCCCGACGCCCGGCTACCACCTCATTCCCCTGGAAGGCATCGACCGCACCAACCTCATGAAGGTCACTGCCTTCACGGGCATCCCGCGCCCCCACCAGGTTCTTGCGGCCGCAACCGCCTACGCCGACATCGCCCGCATCGCCGCGGACCGGTCCGGCACCAACAAGGTCCTGATCCTCACCGCCAGCTACATGGCAGCCCCGCTCGAACGCGCGCTTCGCGAGCACGACCTCGAACCCGTCCATCCTTATGTCGAGACCGTCCATACACGGCACGACGACGGGAACGTCTCCGTCACAAAGCGCGTCACGGGGCTGATTCCCGCGCTTCGTCCTGAAAACAAACCGCCCACCGACAGCCAGTCCTGAAGGCTCAGTGCAGCAGGGAAGGCGCGATCAGCGGCCGGAGAGCCGAAGGATCGAGCCTGCTGTCGGGCCCGGACGCGAGCCGAAGCCTGCCGGAATCCCGCCGGCTCTACTCACCCATCCCTCACCACCGGCGCCCTGCAGGCCCCGTCGGCCGGCCCGTTTTGCCGGCCTCCGTCCCGCACCCGAACCGCCACAGCACCTACAGGAAAGCAACGAGCATGCCCGCCACCGACCTCCCTCCCGACTTCGCCGAAGCGATGAAAGCCCACGCCGCCACTGCTCTGTCGTGCGATGACCGGCCCGTCCAGGAAGGTTTCAACGTCGTCTCTCTGGGCGCCTGGCTCGATCTCTGCGAGGCCGCCGGCGTCGACGCCGTCCCCGCTGCCAGGATCGGCGAGATCGAGATCGCCCACCTGCTGGAAACCCTGGACTACGACCCCGACCGTGACTGGAGCAGCGATACGGGCGCAGCTCAGACCCGTGCGTTCTGGACGAAGATCGAGGAAGCCAAGACACCCGGCACGATGATCCGCTGGGACTGCTGCGCATCCTCCGATGTGAAATACCGCCTCGGCACCGGCAGGCCCGAGTGGCACCAGGACCTCCTCGACCGCTTCAACATCGACGACCCCCGCGCATTCGATCTGATCTTCGAATATCCCGACACCGTCATCGCGGCATGGTCGCGGCCATGGATGAAGGCGCTCATCCTGGACGGCTATCCGGTCGAATACCGCGTCTTCGTCGAGGACGGCCGGGTCGTCGGGATCAGCAGCTATTACCAGCAGCGTCCGCTGCCCGACACGCCCCAGACGCGCGAAGACGTCTCCGCCTGCCTCGAGGAAACCCTCAAGCTCATCGCGGCCCTGCCGACTCCCCTCAGACATCCGGAAGGGCCGCATACCGGCCGCTCCCCGGACAGCAAGAGCTTCACCGCCGACTTCATGCGCCTTGAGGACGGCCGCTTCCTCTATCTCGAAGGCGGACCGCCTTTCAATGTCTCCAGCGGCGCCCACTCCTGCTGCTTCGAGCATTTCGACAACTGGCACGACGGCGCCGCATTCCACCTATCCGGAGTGCCCGTCGCATTGAAGGCAGCGCCTCCGGAGGAAAGCCGATGAAGCCCGACGCGCTCCGAATGCTCGCCCGACAGCTCCGGACCGACCCCAATTACGATGCCGTCGAAGACGCCGCCGCGGCGATGGAGGCCTGCGCCAGGGAACGCGAAGGCCCTGGCATGAACGTCTCCGCACCGGCCAGACCGCTCTCGCGCCCAGCCCTGCGCTGGCACGGCGGCAAATGGCGCCTTGCCCCCTGGATCATCGAGCACATGCCCGAACACCGCATCTACGTCGAGCCTTACGCCGGCGCGGCGAGCGTGCTGCTGCGCAAGCCCAGAGCCTACAGCGAGATCTACAACGATCTGGACGGCGAAGTGGTCGGCTTGTTCCGTGTCCTTCGGGATCCCGCCCAGGCAGCCCGGCTTGCGGAGCTGCTGGAGCTCACCCCCTACTCCCGGTCCGAATTCGAGGCCGCCTACGCCCCCTGCACCTGCCCGGTCGAGACCGCCCGGCGCCTTGTCGTCCGCTCGTTCCAGGGCTTCGGGGCCGACGGACACAACGCGGACGTCACCACCGGGTTCAGGTCGAGCGCCACACGCAACGGCACGACGCCCGCCCATGACTGGCGAAACTACCCCGGCGAGCTGGCGGCGCTGACCGAGCGCCTCGCGGGCGTCGTGATCGAGAACCGGCCGGCGCTCGATGTCATGGACCAGCACGACGGACCGGAGACGCTCCACTTCTGCGATCCGCCCTACATGCCCGAAACCCGCAGCGACAAGAGCCGCAAGGGCGGCGCGCCTTACCATGCCTACAAGCACGAAATGGTCCCCGAAGACCACGAGGAGCTTCTGGAGGCGCTGTCCCGGCTGAAGGGCATGGTCATGCTCAGCGGCTACCGGAACGCCCTCTACGACGATTTCCTGTGCGGCTGGACACGCATCGAGCGCCGCGCCATGGCCGACGGCGCCCGCGAACGCGTCGAGGCCCTCTGGCTCAATCCGCCTGCCGCGGCCCGCCAACCGCAGCCGAGCTTCCTGTGACCGTAAGCGACGCCCCGAGGCGCACCGCAATCCCGCGTTGGGTGAAGCTCGACAGCGACCGTGCCTGGCATCGGCTGATCGGCCCCGATGACGACTTCACGCAGCGCTTCATCGGACCTCACGACGGACGCATCGGCAACCGGCACGCAACGCAATGCGGCGCCTGGGGCTCTGTCCTGGCGATTTCGACGCGCGTGGATCGCCGGTCCCGCTGCCCCTCCTGCAACGCCAACTGTCAAGCCTGATCCGCGACGACCGAGCGGCCTCCTTTCCTGCATCCCCGACTCCAGCGCCGGGCAGCCCCAGGACCCAAAAGGGTGAGGAAAGCCTCTTTCCCATGAACCCCTCCCCGAGAGGACGTCCACTCCGGGCGGGGGGTCATGCGAAGGGAACCAGAGCCATGCGCTCCACCAAACCGACCCACCGGCGCCCCAGGCGCCGCCAGACCAAACCCGCGCCCGTCCATTCCTTCGACGAACGACCGAAGGCAGAAGAGGCCGCACGCAACCTCTCCGCTCCCATAATCTACATGGACCATAGCGGACCCAAAGGCGCGCGCCGCTGGAAGATCGAGGCCGCCACGGGCCTCAAGTCCCGCAACCGGGCGCGAGGCTGGCTCCGCACGGACGGCAGGATCGTCTGACACGCGCCGACGCCTGCCCCGGTCCTCAACAGCGGCCGGCGCCCCGGCTGCAACAGAACCCGCAACGGAGAACGACGATGAGCAAACGGAAGCAGCCGCTGGTGTTCCACGGCAGCCCCGCCGGCTATGCCGCACAGGCCGAAGGCATCGAATGGTCGGTGCGCCCGGTGGATACGCCGGACGGCACGCGCTGGCGCGGCGAAGCGCGCTACATGGCGACCGGCCAGATCGGCAATGTCGGCAACAGCGATTTCTGGACACCGGAACAGGCGATGCAGCAATGCGCCGTAGCCGCCGGCGTGAACTTCTGGCGACCGTGGGACCGGGTCCAGTTCCCGGGCGACTGGCTTGCCCGCTATCGCCGCGACCCCGACCGGTGTGCGGCGGATATGGCCGCGGCCGGCTGGCCCCGCATTGCCGTCGCCCGATGGTGCGAGGCCGTCGGCGCTGTCGAACTCCACATGCTCCGCCTCTATGACGCGGCGCTCGCGGAGACCGGCGAATGATCCTCCCCTTCACCACCAGGCGCGGGCTGGCGTACCTGTTCACCGCCCGCTCGGCAGCCGACGCCTCCGCCGCCAAAGCCTGCGGCAAGGTCGAATTCCAGATCGATGCCCGCTGCTGGACCGTCCGGCTCGGCCCCTTCTACCTGGCGACGCCCGCCTCCGATGCCGGCCAGCTCCGGCACCTTCCACCCCAGTCTGTTTCCTCTTCTTGACGAACCGCCAAAGCCCCGGCCTCCGAAGGGGGAAGAGGAGCACGAAACGCGCGATCCGCGGCCGGAGAGCCGGCCCGGGCACCATCTTCCCGCATCCATGGAGCCGTTCGTGAACGCACCCGCTTCCCAGCCCGACCTCAGGGCCATCCCCCTCGCCTTCCTCGCTCTCGCTCCCGAGAACGTCCGCGAGACCCCGCCGAGCCCCGCCGACCAGGCGCAGCTCACCGCCTCGATCAAGGCCCACGGCCTTCTCGAAAGCCTCGTGGTCCGCGAGGACAGCGCCGCCGCCGACGGAACCGAGCGCTTCGCCGTGATCGCCGGAGGACGCCGTCTCACGGCCCTGAACCTGCTGGCCGAAGACGGCGTTATCGCTTCCATGCATCCCGTGCCCTGCCAGGTCGTGTCGAACGACAATTCCGCCGAACTCTCGCTCGCCGAGAATGTCATGCGCATCCCGATGCATCCGGCCGACCAGGTCGTTGCGTTCAAAGCCCTCGCCGACACCGGATCCACCACGTCCGCGATCGCGGCGCGCTTCGGCGTCAGCGAGCGGCTGGTCGAGCAGCGCCTGCGCCTCGGCAATGTCGCCCCCCAGCTCCTCAACGCCTACCGCGCCGACCGGATCGACCTTGCCGTGCTGCAGGCCTTCGCGATCACCACCGACCATGAGCAGCAGCTCGCCGTCTGGAACCAGGTCGCCCAACACGACTATCGCGTCAGCGCCTGGCAGGTGAAGCGCATGCTCACCGAAGACCCGGTGCCCGCGAACATTTCCATCGCGCGCTTCGTCGGCGTCGAGGCCTATGAGGCCGCCGGCGGCGCCGTCATGCGGGATCTCTTCGCCGACCAGCACGAAAACGGCGTCTGGCTCGAGAACCGCACCCTCCTCGCCGAACTCGCCACCGCCAAGCTCCGCACCGTCGCCGACGAGCTCGCCCAGCGCTGGAAATGGGCCGAGGCCGTTCTCGACGCCGACTGGAGCACCACCGCCCAATACGGCCGGGTCCACCCCGTTCCTTCCGAGCCGACGGCCGAGGAAATCGAGGAGATGCAGCGCATCGAGGCCCGCCAATATCAGCTCGCCGAACTCGAGGAAGACCAGTGGACCGAAGAGCTGATCGAGGAAACGGAGATCCTGGAAGCCCGGTATCTGGCCATTGAGGCGACCATCGAGGCCCGCGCATCCTTCCGCCCCGAGGACATGGCGATCGCCGGCTGCATCGCAACGATCGCCCGCGACGGCAACCTGGAAGTCGTCCGCGGCCTCGTGCGCCCGGACGACATCCCTGCCGACCGCGCCGCGGACGACCCGGCCGCCCCGACTGCGCCGGCCGCCACCGTCCCCGCCGGTTCCGCTCCCGTCACCGGCCCGGCCGCCCCGCCGCCCGACAAGGCCGCCCAGGCCCGCAAGACCGCCGGCGTCGGCATCGGTCTCGGCGACGACCTGCGCGCCATCCGCAACACCCACGTCAAGCTGCACCTTTCCGGCGACTTCAACGCAGCCTTCGACCTGCTCCTCTTCCAGCTCGTCCGCGCCGTCTTCTCCCAGGCCTACCAGCCCGATGCCCTCGACATCGCGTTCCGGCCGACTGTCGACCGCCCCTTCGTGCGCGGCAACGACGACAACTTCGCCGCCTGGAACCCGGCCGAAGCGCAACTGGACGACCTCTCCCATCTCCGCTTCGACTGGATGGAGCTCGAGGACGACGGCGCGGCCTTCGCCGCCATGCAGGCCCTCCCCGACAGCGACAAGCAGGCCCTGTTCGCCGCCGCGGTCGCGCGGACCGTCAAGGGGCAGCTCGCCTTCGAGCACAATGCCCGCCCCGAACTCGAAGCGACCATCGCGCGCCTCGACATCGACTTCGCAGCCGCCGCCCGCCCGACGGCCGCCATGTTCTGGTCCCGCATCCCGAAAAAGCGGACCCTCGACATCGCCCGAACCACGGTCGGCTCCGACTGGGCCACCAGCCACGGCAAGTTCAAGAAACCCGAGCTCGCCAAGGCAATGGAAGCCGCCTTCGCTTCCGGGGACACCCCTCTCGGCGTCGCCCCCGAGGCCCACGCCGCCGCGCTCGCCTGGGCGCTTCCCGGCTTCCGCCCCTACGACGACGGCGCCCTGCCGGACCCGGCGAGCGGCAGCGCCGGGCGAGAGCCGCCGGAAAGCCCGTCTTCCGAACCTGCCCACCCGCAGCCGGACAACCCTCCGGCCGACGCCCGGGCCAGCTCCCACCGAGACCCGTCTCCGGCTGCCTCCGACCCTGCGCAGGACGAAACCGTCGCCGAGCCCAACGACCTCAAGTCCGCCATCCACGCCATGAACCGGGTTCCCACCGCCGACGGAGGCCCCCGCGTCATCATCGCGACCATCCCGGAACCGGCCGGCGCGAACGACGACGACCTGCCCGAGTTCCTCCGCAACGCCTGACCTTCACCCCTCAGCATTCCGAGCGCCCCGCCGACACGCCGCCGCGCGGGGCGCACCGGTTTCAGACCCAACGGAGCCGTCCATGAATCCCGCCGTACCCGCCTCCGGAACCACGATCCGCGCCCGCATCCACGACAGCGCGATCAAGCGCGTCACCCGCTTCTTCTCATCCAGTCTCGATGACATCTTCACCGAAACCTTCCAGAACGCCCGCCGCGCCGGCGCCGGCCACGTCCTCATTCACGTAACCGGCGACGGGCAGCCTTGCACCGTCACCATCACCGACGACGGCGACGGCATCGCCGACCCCGCCGTCCTGCTCTCCTTCGGTGAAAACGGCTGGTCCCCCGACCTCGTCCGCTCCGAGGACGCCGCCGGCATGGGCTTCATCGCGCTCGCCCGGCGCGGTTGCACCGTTTCCTCCAGACCGAGATCCGCCAACGGCACCGCCTACCCGGGCTGGGCCGTCTCACTGGCGCCGGAGCATTTCACCGGCGACGCCGACGCCATCGTCAACCGCGACGACCACGCGCCCTGGCCGCACGGCACCGCCGTCTCCTTCACGATCGACGAGAGCGCCAATGCCATCCGCAACGCAGCTACCGTCGCCGCGCGCTACTTCCCTCTCCCTGTCCGCCTTTCCGGCCTCCCCGACTCTCCCGACGCCAGCGAGGAACTGGAGCGGCGCTCTTTCCTGGCCGGAGCCATCCATACCGAGTGCTGGCAGGGCATCGCGCTCGGCGTCTTCCGCGACATGCGCCACCGCCATGGCGAACCCGACACCAACTTCCACGGCGTCACGGTTTCGGCAGCCCTGCCCGAAATTACCGCCGCCAACGACAACAACTGGTCCGTCCTCGCCGACATCCAGGACTGCCCCAAACTCGAGCTCGTCCTTCCTGCCCGCCGCGAGGTTGTCCAGACCCCGTTCCTGGACGAACTGCGCGAGGCCGCCCGCCTCTGCATCTACCGCGCCATGGCCCACGAACTCCACCCCGATCCGATTTTCGACGACTGGCAGCGCGCCCGATCGGCCGGCATCCGAATTCCTCCTGCAAGGCCGCGCCTGCGACCGTGGAAACCCGCCATTGCCGACCACAACGCCGGCCGCGAGCTCCCCAAGCGCCAGGACACGCCAAGCAGCTCCCTGGTCATGGCCTTCGACCCCGATCCGCCCGAAGCGCAGGCGCTCTACCGGGCGCTCTGCCATTCCGACATGGCGCACCAGGTCTTCGAGACGGACCGCTTTCTCGAAGGCTATGCCTGGTACGACAGCCTCTACCGCATCACCGCCGCCCCGGCCCAGGCGCTCCACGAAGGCCGCTCCACCCCGATCCTCGAGACCGGAGCCATCTCCTCCGAGGACGCCACCCCGGACATCCCCGACCGTCCCCAAGACATCCTGGTCACGCTCCGCATCCAGCACCGCGACCGCGGGAACCAGTCCTTCACCATGGCCGCCGACCTCGCCTTTCCCAGCGAGCCCTACGCCTCCATCGACGAAGTCCAGCCCCTCATCACCCGGACCAGCGAGCTGCATCCGCACGAACTCGCCCGGCTTATCCACGCCGCATACTTCTCCCCCTCCGACGACTGGGAAGCCGATTCCTGGGAGACCCAGTCCGAGCGCTTCATGCACGACGCCATGACGTTTGTATGGACGCCTCCGGTGAGGCAAGGGTCGATTTGTTGTGACGGCGAGGCAGGTTGCAGTTTTGTATCCGACCTTTTTGCGGGGCTTTTGTGCCCACTGGCCCTGATGGGATTTGCCGATCCGCGCCTCATTTCCATGACAGGCCTCTCGCTCTTGAACGTCATGCAGGCTTGGCGGATCGCGGTATGACCCGTTTGCCATCACTCCTTGTCGTACCTTGCGCACTCTTCTGGCGGCTTCCTCCTGTGCCGGTTCGCTATGTCGGTTCGTGTGCTGTTGTCGCTCGCGGCCTATGCCGGCTGGCTGACGAAGTTCGCCTGGTATGCCCGGTCATGGGCCAGCAGGGCCCAGATCGTTCGCGCGGTCTTGTTGGCCAGCGCCACTGTGACCACGTTGGGCGGTCGCCGCTCGGCCAGGCGCACGGCCCATTCGGGCGGCGTCTTGCTTCTGGCGAGCACTGTGCGCGCCCCGTGCACCAGCAGGGTCCGCAGATACTTGTCGCCGCGCTTGGAGATGCCGAGCATGCGCACCCGCCCCCCGGTGCCCGTGTGGCGCGGCGCCAGACCGAGCCAGGCGGCGAACTCGCGCCCGGAACTGAAGGCGGCAGGATCGCCCATCATCGCCACGACGGCAGTCGCGGTCAGTATGCCGACGCCGGGGATCTCCGCGACCCGCTGGCTGTCGGGACTGCTGCGGTGCCACAGCGCGATCCGCCGTTCGATCACGGCGATTTCCTTGTCGAGCGCGCCGACACGGCTCCACTGCTCGCGCAGGGTCTCGACGACCGGCGCCGGAAGACGCGCCGCGAGGCGGTCCAGGGCCGGGGCAATCCCACGACCGATGCCAGCCCGACCTTTCGCCATGACCTCGCCATACTCGCTCAGCAGGCCGCGCAGGGCGTTGATCTGCGCGGTGCGGAACTTCACCAGCTGCTGGCGCATGCGGTGCAGCGCCAGGACCGCCTGCTGCTCCTCGCTCTTGACCGCGACCGTCTTCACGCCCGGCTGCTGCGCGGCGGTCCAGATCGCCCGGGCGTCGCGCACGTCGTTCTTGTTGCCGGCCACGAAGGGCCGCACCGCCCGCGCCGGCAACAGCCGGGCCTCGTGACCGAGCTTGCGCACCTCCCGCGCCCAATGCTGAGAGCCGCCGCACGCCTCCATCGCCACCACGCAGGGCGAACGCTCGGCGAAGTGCCGCAGGAACTTCGCCCGCGTCAGCTTCAAATCGACAATCTCGCCCGTCTCCATATCGACCCAGTGCAACTGGAACACTCGCTTGGCCGTATCCACGCCCACCACCGTTCTGTTAGTCTCCATCTCGGACCCTCCGGTTTGCCTGTGAAGAGCTCGCTCTTCCCTCTTGGCACTTTAGATGCCGTCGGCCCGAGAGGGTCCAACTCAACCCCCAGACCCAACAACATCAGGATCGGGAGGCGTCCATCCCATTTCCACCGAGCTGCTCCTCGGCAAGGACGAAGCTCCGCGCCAGGCCCTCACCGACATCGCCAACCGCGAGCTCCGCTGGATCGTCCCGCCGGGCGCCACCGCTGTCGTCACCATCCGCGACCGCCAGGTCACCGTTTCCCTCGACGCCGGCAAGGAGGCCGCGTGATGCCTCGACCCTTCACCGTCCAGTGCTCCTATCCGGCCTTCCACACCTGCATCGTCCAGGTCGAGGCCGACGATATCGACGAGGCGCTCGAAACGGCCGTTGCCGCCGCCGAGCAGGACGACTCCTGGACCGACACCGGCCATTGCGGCGACATCTACGTCCACGCCGCTGCCGAAGGCATCGTCCAGGACCCGGGCGACCCCAGGATCACCCTCTCCATTCCCGAACGCTTCACGGAATACGGACAGCTGACCCTCGCCCGGAACGCCTCCGCCACACCCACCGACCCGCCCGGTCCTTCCTGACCCGGCATCCGACCGTCCCTCCAAAACCCCGTCCGGACCGCCACGTCCGGGCGGGGTCGTCAATTCCGCAAACCCGCGAGCCCCACCGATGAAAAACGCCATCCTCGCAGCCTCAGACGTCATCCGGAATCTCGAGCGCGCCCACTTCCACTTCGAGGTCTCCGCTCCCTACCGGGCCCTGCACCCGCTCTTCGCTCCCGACCCCGACAATTGCACCGCCGCCGCCATCCGGATCCATCTTCCGGACCACCCCGCCAACGCCTTCCAGCCGTCCACCGCCGTCCTCATCCTCCTCGATCCCGACGACACCGTCCCCAACGTCCAGGCGCTCAATCTCCTTTCCCGCAAATCCCCCGACTCGGCCGCCGCCCAACACACCCTCTCCCTCTTCAGGAACCGCCTCAAACGCCACGGCGCGCAGTTCCCGATGAACATTGCCGACTGACCCGGCTTCCGGCCAACACCCCCCCGAAGGATAAGCCGAGCGCCTTCCTTTCGGGTATTCACCCGGCCGCCCACCATCCCGCTCCTCCCTGCGCCTCCCAGGACGCCCCCATGCCTCAGCTCCAGGACTCAGCCGCCTTCCGGCCACCCCCCGCCGCCCATCCCCAAACATCTTCGCCCCTGCCGCCGATCTCCACGCCCAACCGCGAATGCCAGCTCCTCGCCTCACTCCTTTCCGGCTTCCTCGATCCCCTGCGTTCCCTCGAAGTCGCCCACGCCCTCCTCGACAGCTTCGGCACCGCGGCCGCCGTCCTCTCGGCCTCTCCCCACCGCCTCCGCTCCGTTCCCGGTCTCGACCGCGCCGGCCTGATCGCGATCAAGACGGCCGAGGCTCTTTCGATCCTCCATGCCGAGGCCGGGCTTCCCGACCAGCTCAATCCGCTCCTCAATAACTACGACCGCGTCATCAAATTCTGCCGCTCCCGCCTCGGCCACAAACCCCGCGAGGAACTCCACATCCTCTTCGTCAACCAGCGGCACCGCCTGATCCGCGCCGAGACCCACCAGCACGGCACCATCGACCACACGCCGGCATATCCCCGCGAAATCTGCCGGCGCGCGATCGAACTCGATGCCTCCTCGCTCATCCTCTGCCACAATCATCCCTCTGGAGACCCCACCCCGTCCCGAGCCGACATCGACATGACCGCCAGCATCACCGCCGCTGCAGCAACCCTCGGCATATCCGTCCTCGACCACATCATCGTCGCCGGCCCCAACGCCCTCAGCTTCAAGGCCAAGGGCCATCTCTGAACCGGCCCAACCCAGCTACGGGCCCAAGCCCCTCGCCATTCCCCGGGGAGACCACCGCGATAATCGAGACGCACACCCGCGAGACCGTCACGGCATTGCACTACGCGCTCCGCCACCTCTTCATCAACATGGTGCCCGGTCCGACGCCGGCGCGCCTTCATAACTGCATCATGGATTCCGAAGACCGCTCCTTCCGGTTTCTCCTCGCTCCGTACCCCGAGCGCCGCCAATCCGACTAGCCGCCTCTCCAAAACACGGCCAGCCCTTCCCGGATGCCCGCCGGGAAGGGTTTTTTGCCTGCCAACGACGCCAGACCACCCTGCCCCGACACGACGACCGCTCCTTCCCTCCATTTTCCCCCTTCGATTCCTATCTTTGGCTCCAGGCCGGCACCTTCCAGGCTTGGCCATATCTCCGTTCCCACCCCACTGCGAAGGATTAGCTCAGCCGTTCCGGGCGCGCGTCCACACGGGCGCGGGCGCATCGCGCCACCGACATCCCGCCAACCGCCTGGAACCTCCCATGGACCTTCTCACTCCCGAACTCCGCGAGCAGCTGAGCGCCAATGGCCGCAACCCCGACGGCAACCACGTCCCCGTCGTCAAATGGTTCAACCCGGCCGGCGCCGCTACCTGGCTGATTACCGACTCCGATCCCGAAGACCCCGACATCGTTTTCGGCCTTGCCGATCTGGGCTTCGGTTGCCCCGAACTCGGCTCCGTCCGGCTCAGCGAGCTCCAGCACTACACCGGCCCCTTCGGCCTCGGCATCGAGCGCGACCTCTACTTCACGGCCCGCCACCCGATCTCCGTATATGCCAAGGCCGCCCGCGAGGCCGGCCGCATCGTCGAATCCGGCCCCGAGCTCGACGCCGCCGCCAAAGCGCGCGCCTGAACTCCCGGCGCGGGATCGCCCGTCCCCGAGCGCGCGGGCCATCCCGACCTCCTCCCCAAAACAACCGGAGCACTCCCCATGCAGCTCGTCGACAACTTCGCGGGCGGAGGCGGCGCCTCCCTCGGGATCGAGCAGGCCCTCGGCAGACCCGTCGATATCGCCGTCAACCACGACGCCGAAGCGGTCGCCATGCACCGCGCCAACCATCCCCGCACCACCCACTACCTTCAGGACGTGTGGCATGTCGATCCGGCAGCGATCCGGCTGCGCGGCCCGATCGCCCTTGCCTGGTTCAGCCCCGACTGTACCCACCACAGCAAGGCCAAGGGCTCCGCCCCCATTCGCCGGGAGGGACTGCGGAGCCGGGACCTTGCCTGGGTCGTCATCCGCTGGGCCCGCGAAGCGCAGCCCGCCGTCATCATGCTCGAGAACGTCGAGGAGTTCGCCGACTGGGGACCGCTGGTCGCCGGCCGGCCGGACAAGACCCGCACCGGCGAAACCTTCCGCCACTGGATCCAGGCGCTCCGCGACGCGGGCTATGCCGTCGAATGGCGCGAGCTGCGCGCCTGCGACTACGGCGCTCCCACCTTCCGCCAGCGCCTGTTCGTCATCGCGCGGCGCGACGGCCTCCCGATCGCCTGGCCCGAACCGACCCACGGACCCGGGCTCAGGCCTTACCGCACCGCCGCCGAGTGCATCGACTGGACGCTGCCGGTCCACTCGATCTTCCTCAGCACCGCCGAGGGCCGAAAGCTCGGCGTGCGCCGGCCGCTCGCCCACAACACGCTCTCGCGCATCGCCCGCGGCCTGCGCCGCTACGTGATCGAAGCCGACAGACCCTTCATCGTCCCCGTCACCCATGCCGGCGACCGTCGCATCTACTCGATCGACGACCCGGTCCGCACCGTGACCGCCGCCAAGCGCGGCGAGCTCGCGCTCGTCACCGCCCACATGGCCCAGCACAACACCGGCATGACCGGCCATGCCTGCACCGAGCCCGTGAGCACCATTGTCGGCCGCGGCTCGAACCAGAACCTCGTCACCTGCCTGCTCACCCGCGAGTTCGGCGCCAGCACCGGCCAACCCGTCGACCGACCCGCCGCCACCGTCATGCCGCGCGGAGGCGGAAAGACCAGGCTCGTCGCCGCCAGCCTCTCCCACCTTCACGGCAGCAACACCAATGGCGGCGACGGCGACCTCCGCCGCCCCATGAACGCCATCATGGCCGGAGGACAGCACAAGGCTCTTCTCACCGCGTTCCTCACCAAATATTACGGCACCAACGTCGGGTCTTCCCTTCGCGATCCTTGCCCGACCGCGACCGCGCGAGCCCGCTTCGGCCTCGTCACCGTCGATTCCCGCGATTACAGGATCCACGATATCGGCATGCGAATGCTCGCTTCGCGCGAGCTATACAGAGCCCAGGGCTTTCCCGACGACTACCGCATCCAGGTCCTCGTCTCGGGCAAGATGCTGACCAAGGAGGCCCAGATCCGCATGTGCGGAAACTCCGTGTGCCCGCAAATGGCGCGCGCCCTCGTGACCGCCAACGTCCTCCCGTCTTCCCTGCCGCTCGCTGCGTGATATCCGCCGGCTCGCCCCGGCCGCCCACACTCCCAATCCGAAGCTGAAGACGAGCGCCTTTCCGGCCCCTTCGACAACCGCCGAGAGGCCCAGGCTCGCCTGAGCTCTACACCAAGCGCGCCTGGATTGACTGCCGCACCCACCCCCGGTCAGGAGAAGTCACTATGCCACTGCCCCGCGAAGAACGGACCGCAGCCTCGCTCCTGCGAACCGCAGCCGACTACATCGAAGCAGGCCGTATCCAGGACGCAAAGGACTGCATCGAAGACGCAGCCGCGCTCCTCGAAGGAAGCCGCGACCATCACAGCGCAGCCCAGCAGCACAGCACCGTCGAACAGCGCCGCGCCAAAGACGCCGAGCTGCTGCGCCGCGAACGCATCGACCCGACCGGCATCTGACACGAGAGCCCGACCGCGAGCCGCTACCTGTCCCCGCCGATACCGCGCCTTCCATGCACCCGATTGACCCCGCAGCCGCGATCACCTCTCCCCCCACCTTCCTCCGCCCCAAATCCATCTCACTTCCGGAAAGGCCGCAGTCCACGCTCTTGCGCAAAATCGGGGGACCTCTACATTCCAATCCGCACCGAAGGGACCGCGCCGCATGCGCACTTTCACCGCCATCATCGAACGCTGCTCCGTCACCGGGCAATATGTCGGCTATGTTCCCGCGCTTCCCGGCGCGCATACCCACGCCGACACTCTCGACCAGCTCCATGACAATCTGATCGAGGTCGTCGCGCTCGTCCTCGAGGACGAGGGCAGCGAACCGCAAACCGAGTACGTCGGCACCCACACGGTCCACGTCTGACCGCCATGGCCAGCATCCCGACGCTGAGGCCTCGCGAGGTCATCGCGATCCTCACCGCGCTCGGCTTCCGCGAGGTGCGCCAGCGCGGCTCCCACAAGCGGTTCCGCCACCCGGATGGCCGGGCCACGACCGTTCCCGTTCACGGCTCCGGCGACCTGCCCCCATTTCTCCTTCACCAGATCGCCCGCCAGGTCGGACTCAGCACGGGCGAATTCGTCTCCAGGCGCTGAAGCCGGCCAACACCGCTGGTATCTTCCCTGCCGATCGCTGCGTGATATCCACCGGCCGGCTCCCACCCCCCAACTTCCCATCCGAAGGTAGAGACTAGCGCCTTTCCGGGCCCTTCGACGACCGCCGAGAGGCCCGCACGGCCCCGGCGTCCTCGCCCTCTGCACCTTCGGGAAATACTCCATGAACGACGCCCATCCGGCGACCGCCACCACCACGCACACCTCCCTTCCGCTTTCCTGCACCGATGATGCGGCCGCCCCGCCGCCCGACCGCGCCGCCGCCATCCTTGCCGCGGCCCAGCGTCTCGTCCCGAACCTTGCCACAGGCCGGGCCCTCGACGCTCCGACCCTGCGCATGGCCATGACCGACGCCTTCGGCGCCTCCGACAGCGACGGCGCCTGGCTCTGGAAGGATGCCTATGAGGCCGCCGAAACCGCGGTCATCCTCTTCCTGCAGCGCTACGCCCGGGGGCTGCTGCAGCGCGCCGCCTCCGAGGGACCCGCCAAGATGCTCTCCATGCTGGAAGCGCTTGCCGCCCTCGAGCCCTCGCATTCGCGCCGCTCCGAGGACCAGGTCCGCCTGCAGCAGTTCTCCACCCCTCTCCCGCTTGCCTGGGCAGCCGTCCAGGCCGCCGCCATCCAGCCCGGCGACGTCGTCCTGGAGCCCTCCGCCGGCACCGGAATGCTCGCTGTCATGGCGCAAATGGACCTTGGCGACGGCGCCCCGGCCCAGCTGCACCTCAACGAGATCGGCGCCACCCGGGCCGCGCTTCTGCGCCAACTCTTTCCCGGATTCCCCATCCACACCGTCAATGCGGAGACCATTGCCGACCGACTACCCGCACTCCGGCCCACCGCCATCGTGATGAACCCTCCCTTCTCGGCCACCCCCGGCGTCTCATCGATCAGCCACCATGCCGACCTGCGCCACGTCCGGTCCGCCTTCTCCATGCTCCCCTCCGGAGGCCGCCTCGCAGCGATCACCTCCGCCTGGTGCACCCCCGGCGACCGCGCCTGGCGCAAGGCGTTCGACAGCGCCGATCCCCCCGCCCGCATCCTCTTCACCAGCGTCATCGACGGCCGCGTCTACGCGCGTCGCGGCACGAGCTTCGACACCCGACTCACCGTCCTCGAGCGCAGCGACGGTCCTTCCCTCCCCATCGATCCCACCGCGCGCTCCTACTCCGCCTCCGAGCTCCACGACGCCTGCATGGCCGTCCTTCCGCCCCGCCTCCCCATCGTCGCTGCGAAGCCCCGCTCCCCGATCGCCACCGACCTGTTCGGCCACTCCCTCCCGCCGGCCCCCGCCCACACCGCCGCTGCCGGCGATTCCGACAATGACAACGACCCCGCCTCGCGCTGGGGAGCCGTCGCGCCGCTCGCCGTCGCCGGTCCTGCGCCCGACCCCGATCGCGAACATCACGAACAAGCCGCGTCCGGGGCCTACGAACCCTGGCGCCCCGGACCCATCCGCATCCCGGGCGCAGTGGAACACCCCACTCCACTCGTCCAGTCATCCGCCATGGCAGCGGTGCCCCACCCGATCACCGCCCACCGGCCGCTTCTGCCGACCCGGATCGTCTCCGAAGGCCTGCTCTCCGACGCCCAGCTCGAGAGCATCGTGCTCGCCGGCGAAGCGCACTCCCGCCACCTTCCCACCTGGTTCCGCATCGGGTCGGGCTGGGAGACCGTCCACCTGTGGTCCGCCAACGACAACACCGATGCCGTCCCGGAAGGCCATCCGGCCACCATCGCCAACGCGGACGAGACCTTCACCGACCCGATCCAGTTCCGGCGCGGCTGGATGCTCGGCGACGGCACCGGCTGCGGCAAGGGCCGCGAGGTGGCCGCGATCATCCTCGACAACTGGCTGAACGAGCGCAGCCGCGCGCTCTGGCTCTCCGAATCCGACAAGCTCCTCGAGGACGCCCGCCGCGACTGGACTGCAATCGGAGGCCGCGACAGCGACGTCATCCCCGTCTCGAAATTCCGCCAGGGCGTCCCGATCCAACTCAAGGACGCCGTTCTCTTCTCGACCTACGCCACCCTCCGTTCGCCCTCACGCCAGGGCAAGCGCTCGCGCCTCGAGCAGATCGTCGAATGGCTTGCCGGCAGCCTCGGCGAAGCGGACCGGCATGCCTTCGACGGCGTCATCGTCTTCGACGAATCCCACGCCATGGCCAACGCCGCCGGCGCCAAGGGCAACCGCGGCGCCGTCAAGCCGTCGCAGCAGGGAAGGGCGGGCCTCCGCCTGCAGAACGCGCTTCCCAATGCGCGCATCGTCTACGTCTCCGCTACCGGCGCCAGCACCGTTCCCGGCCTCGCCTATGCCTTCCGTCTCGGCCTCTGGGCCGCCGGCGAGACGCCCTTCACCGAGCGCACCGAATTCGTTACCGCGATGGAAGCCGGCGGCGTCGCCGCCATGGAAGTCGTCGCGCGCGACCTCAAGGCGCTCGGCCTCTACCAGGCGCGCGCCCTCAGCTACGCCGGCGTCGAGGTCGACATCCTCGAACACCCGCTCACCCCCGAGCAACGCCGCATCTACGATTCCTACGCCGACGCTTTCTACATCATCCACAACAACCTGCAGGAAGCCCTTCGCGAGAGCGGCATCATGCAGGGCGACGACACGCTGAACCGCAATGCCAAGTCCGCAGCCATCTCCGCCTTCGAAGGCATGAAACAGCGGTTCTTCGGCCACCTGCTGACCGGCATGCAGTGCCCCTCCGTCATCCGCTCGATCCAGGCCGACCTCGACGATGGCCGCTCCGCCGTTGTCCAGCTCGTCTCGACCGGCGAGGCCCTCATGGAACGCCGGATCGCTGAGATCCCCACATCCGAGTGGAACGACCTCTCGATCGACCTCACGCCCAGGGACGGCGTCCTCTCCTACCTTCAGTACGCCTTTCCCGTCCAGCTCCAGGAAGCCTTTTCGGACGACGAGGGCAACATCCTCAGCCGCCCCGCTGTCGACGCAGACGGCATGCCAATCCTCTGCCAGGCCGCCATCGAGCGCCGCGAAAACTTGATCGAGCAGATCGCCGCCCTCCCGCCGATCCCCACGGCACTGGACCAGATCGTGCACCATTTCGGCCACGAGGCCGTCGCCGAGGTCACCGGCCGCTCGCGCCGGGTCCTGCGCATCGCCGACTCCGACGGCGAACGCCTTGCGCTGCGCCGGCGCCCCGCCTCCGCAAGCCTCGGCGAAACCTCCGCGTTCATGTCGGGTGAGAAGCGCATCCTCATCTTCAGCATGGCCGGAGGGACCGGGCGCAGCTACCACGCCGACCTTTCCTCCGGGAACACCGAACGCCGCGTCCACTACCTCATGGAACCCGGATGGCGGGCCGACAAGGCCATACAGGGCCTCGGCCGCACCCATCGCACCCACCAGGCATCCGCGCCGCTCTTCCGCCCCGTCACCACCGACGTCAAGGGCCAGCGCCGCTTCATCGCCACCATCGCGCGCCGCCTCGACAGCCTCGGCGCCATCACGCGCGGCCAGCGCAACTCCCAGTCCTCGATGGGCGACGGCAATGCCTCCCTCTTCCGCGAAAGCGACAACCTCGAAAGCCCCTACGCCACCGCCGCGCTCCGCCGCTTCTACATCGCGCTGCATCACGGCCGCATCGACGGCTGGTCCACCGAGCGCTTCCAGGACCGCACCGGCCTCAAAATCGCCCATGAAGGCCAGCTGCTCGACGACCTGCCACCCATGCCTCGCTTCCTGAACCGCCTGCTCGCCCTTCGCATCGACGACCAGAACCAGCTCTTCGCCAAGCTGGAGGAGCTGATCGAAGCCAATATCGAGCACGCCATCCAGGCCGGCACCTACGAGCTCGGCGTCGAGACCATCAGCGCCGAGTCCGTCTCCATCGTCAACCGCGAGGTCCTTTGCGAACACGTCACCGCCGGCACCACCACCGACATCGTCGAGCTGCTGCTGCGCAACCCCGTCAACTACACGAACGCCGACGATGCCCTTGCCGCCGCCAACCGCCACCCCGCCGAGGACGCCCAGCCGTTCCTCTGCACCAACAGGCAGTCCGGCCGCGCCGCCGTCATGCTGCCCGCTCCCACCCGCATCCACGACGACGGTAGCGTCCAGCCCCGCGTGCGCCTCCTCCGCCCGAGCTCCCGGACCTACATGGCCAAGGCCGAGTTCAGCGCCTCCAACTGGAACCGCGCTTCCGAAGAGAAATGGCGCCCGCTCTGGGACGCCGAAATCGCCGGCCTTCCGACCCACCATGAGAGCCGCATCCACCTTGCCGTCGGCCTTCTCCTGCCCGTCTGGGACCGTATCAAGTCCGACACCATGCGCGTCCGGCGCCTCACCACCGACGACGGCCAGGCCCTCATCGGCCGCCTGATCGAGGCCGACCAGGTCCGCGACGTCCGCCGCGCCTTCGGCCTCAGCGCCGGACCGGCCATCACCTGCGAGCAGCTCGTCAAAGCCGTCATGCAGCGCGGCAAGTCCTTCGCCTTCGACAATGGCTGGCGCATCGCCCGCCGGCGCGTCATGGGCGCTGACCGCATCGAGATCTCCGGCCCCGTCGATACCGACATTACCGCCCTGAAACTCGCCGGCTGCATCGTCGAAATCATCCAGTACCGCGCCCGTGTCTTCGTCCCCGACGCCCGCATCCTCGCGCGCGTCCTCGACCGCTGGCCGCTCGACGCCTGACGCAAGTGCCCCGCCCCCGCTCAGGACTTTCCACCCGCTGTTCCAGAACATGGAGAACCCGACCATGACCAGCAACCAGCTTCGGCCCCAGGAGGGAGACGACTCCCCCTGGGGCGCGATCGAAACCGCGGACCTGCTCGCAGACGGCATCGTATCCGTCCACACCCCCTCCCATGGCGGCATATGGCTTTCCGATGCGCGCCTGGCGCAAATGCCGCCCGACCAACGCTCCACCGATGGCTGGTACGAAGAGGACTGCGAAGCCGCCTTCCCCCTGAAGCGCTTTCGCGACGAGGTCCTGCACGCTCTCCCTGCCCACAGGCTCGACCCCTATATCGACACCGCCATGGCCTGGTCCAGCGGCTCCTTCGCCAGCATCGCCATGAACCGCACGCCCTGACATGCGCGTTCCCCCCGACTGCCAGCGCCTGATAGAGCAGGGCGCCCTGTTCGCCATCAACACTTCGGGCGGCAAGGACAGCCAGGCCATGACCATCCTGCTGTCCCGCCTCCTCCCCGCCGACCGGCTCCTCCTGGTCCATGCGCCCCTCGGCATTGTCGAATGGCCGGAGACGATCGACCATATCGAAGCCACCCGGCCTTCCGGGGTCCCTCTCGTCCTGGCGCCCAACGCGTCCGGCAAAACACTGCTCGACCGCGTCGAGGACCGCGGCCGCTTTCCAGACAAGAAGCGCCGATGGTGTACGAGCGACTTCAAGCGCACGCCGATCGAGCGCGAGCTCCGCCGATATCTCAACGCCAATCCCCGTTTCGCCGGCCGCATCGTCAACTGCCTCGGCCACCGCGCCGACGAGAGCCCGGATCGCGCCAGCCGCTCCCCCTGGTCCTTCAACGCCCGCAACAGCAAGGCCGGCCGCCAGTGGTTCGACTGGCTTCCCGTCCACCACCTTTCCGAGGAAGACGTCTTCCGAATCATCCGGACCGCCGGCCAGCAACCCCACTGGGCCTACGCCGCCGGCATGAGCCGCCTCTCCTGCAGCTTTTGCATCCTCGCATCCAGGCAGGACCTGCACCGCGCCGCCGAGCTCCGCCCAACCCTCTACAAGCGATACGCAAGCCTCGAGCGCCGGCTCGGCCACACCCTCTCGCCATCCCGCCTCCCGCTGCCCGAGATCACGGGGATTCCCGTCCCGTCCGATCGATCCCCCGACTTTCCCGAAACCCCTGACCTTCAACCGTTCCGCAGCCTCGAAGCCGGGAGGTGAGCGCGGGTCCCTGCGAATCTGCACGGATGGGCGCTCTGCCGGTCCTGCTGACTTGCAACCGCTACTTCAGGGGACTACATCCATGCTCGAGATGACACCGGCCGAACTCTACGCCCTTGCCTCCGCCGATCCCCCCGCGGCAACCGCCGTCGCCACGGTCGCCCTCATGGATGCCACCGTCTCCCTGAAGGATGCCACCGTCGCCCTCGTCGAGGTCAGCAACAACCATGTCCTCGTTAGCCTCATCATCGGCGTCGGCACCCTTCTAATCGGCCTTGCCCAGGTCGCCGTCGTCTGGCACGGCATCAACGAAATGGCCAAAGCCACCAAAATCCGCGCAGCCGACCAAGACCAACGGCACCAGGAAGCAATGACCTCATTGCGCGCCCTTATCAAGCAGAGCCGCCCCGACCGCCGAGCAGTCCGCCGCGCCTCTCCCTGAAACCTCAACTCTCTGATCTTCCAAGCGGGCCCCCTGCAGCTGCGGGAGGCCCGTTTTCGCGTGAACCCTTCACCAGGGAGCACGCACCATGCAGCCCACCACCGCAAACGCCTCCGCCGTATCGGCCGCCCTCGCGGAACAGGCCGAATCCGTCTGCCGGCACTTCCTCCCCAACGGCCGCCGCGAAGGCCGCTACTGGGTCATCGGCGACGTGCACGGTTCGCGCGGAAAGTCCCTCTTCATCCGCCTTCGCGGCCCCGGCCGCCCGGGCAAGTGGAACGACATGGCGACCGGCGACCACGGCGACCTGCTCGACATCATCCGGCATCGCTCCCCCGGCAGCACATTTCGCGACGCCCTCGCGCAAGCCCGCGCCTTCCTGTCCATCCCCCAGACCCCGCCAGCACCCAGCCCGGCAACAGCAGCCGAGCGCGAGCCCAGCGCCACCGCGCTCCGCCTCTGGAACCTCTGCAAGCCCATCCAGGGCACCCATGCCGAAGCCTATCTGCAGGCGCGCGGCATCCGGAACTGCGCCCACGCCTCGCTGCGCTTCCACCCGGCCCTCCATTACCGCGATAGCGACGACGTGCGCACGCTCCCCGCCCTCGTTGCCGCCGCCACCGATCCGCGCGGCCGCATCACCGGCGTCCTGCGCACCTATCTCGATCCCGACCGCCCCGCAAAGGCCCGCGTCCCGTCACCGAAGAAGGCTCTTGGCAACATCATCGGGTCGACCGTCCGCTTTTCCGCCCCGAAAACCGGCGCCTGCATCGTGGCAGGGGAGGGCATCGAGACCGTCCTCTCCATCCTCACCGCCTATCCCGGCTCCAACGGCGCCGCCACCCTGTCTGCTTCCGGCCTCGCCGCATTCGATCCGCCGCCCGGCCGTCGCATCGCCATAGCGCGCGACCGCGGACCTGAAGGGATTGCCGCCGCCATGCGCCTGGCCGAGCGCTGCATGAAGGCCGGCAACACGTTCCGCATCCTTCCCCCGCTTCTCAAGGACTTCAACGAGGACCTGGTAGCCTTCGGTCCCGAGGGCATCCGCCGTGGCCTCGCGCCGTCCTGAAACCCATCCCCGCAAACCGCTCCCGAAACGGAGACGCCATGAAATACTTCGTCGACCGCGAAGCGGACGACGGCGGCTGCCTGCCGCCCGTCCCCGAACGCCACGAATTCGACTCCTACGACGAGGCCATCGCCTGGCTGCACAAGCAGGTCTCCAACCCCGACGAGAACGGCTCCTTCGTCATCGTCGAGGGCGTCGTCATCGTCCTGCGCGTCTGGCGCGACCCCGGCAGCGGCCGCTGGTTCGACAGCGGCAAATACGCCTGACCGCCGCCCCGCAATAAACCCGAAACCCGGACCAAACCATGACCCCCACCGCCACCTGCCAGTGCTGCGGCTGGCAAGGACCCGTCGAGCAATGCCGACCGCTCCGCAACGCCTGGGAACGCGTCCAGCCCGGCGACATCATGCCCGCCGGCGAATGCCCCGAGTGCAACGCCTCCGCGATGCTCGACCCCGACCCGGACCGGCCGCGCATCGCGATCGACACCACCACCCGCCCCGAAAGCGCGACTCACTTCAAGCGCCGCGCCACGGCCCGCGCCCTTGCGCTCGTCGCCACCCTCGCCGACGGCAACTTCACCTATCCGGTCCAGGACATGGACGAGCACGGCCACCGCGTCGCCGTCCACCGCAAGCCACCGCATTCGCGAATGTTCGCCTGCTGCTACCTGCGCATCCGGCGCACCTGACCATCCCGCGGACCTCCAAGACCGCCGCGCAACCCTTTTCCCCGAGGAACCCTCCATGAAGATCACCCGCGACTTCCGGCCCCTCGCCGACCGCTACGCCTTCGACACCGGCCAATGCTCTTACGCCAACGGATTCGCCCAGATCGACACCCGCCAGGACGCCCCCTACTACGGAACCTGGTGCTCGCCCGCGAGCCGCACCATCGTCAACTTCTGCGAAGGCGACGTCACCACCACGGTCTGCGACACCGACGAGGAATTCGCAGCCCAGATCCGCGAGCTCGCCAGGTGGAACGACGAAGCCGGCTACGGGCCGACGAAGATCGACGCCGCCGCCAACGACATCCTCCGCCGCGCCTTCGACCGCCTCGGCCTCGCCGACCTCGGCCACTGACCCGCCCAACCCACGCGCCTGCAATCGCTACCCGCCAACCTCGATCAGAGGACCATCACCATGCCCCAGCCCGAAACCGCCACCTGCAACACATGCGGCTGGCACGGCCCTGCCGAACTCGCCAGGGAGCTCCGCGACGTCTGGGACCGCGTCCCGCCCGGCCATGTCATGCCCGCCGGCGAATGCCCCGTCGACGGCTGCCCCGGCTGCGCCATGCTCGACCGTCCGGACAGCGCCCCCCAGGATCTTCGCCCGCCGCTCACCGGCATCATGCTCGGGCTCACCCGCCTCCACGAGACCGCCACCAGCGACACCCTGACCCGGCCCATCGCCGACAGCCTCAAGGACCTGGCGGCCTATGCCCGCAATGCCCTGGAGCCGTCGCCACCTCTGCAACCCGTCTGCAACCTCTGCCTCGGCACCGGCGTCCTCGTCGACGCCTGGGCCGCATGGGACATCGAGAACCAGCGCTGGGAGCTCCACAGCACATACGAGCCCACCGCGATCTGCACCTGTTGCGACATCGAGTGCAGCTATTCGATGCGCCCCGTTCCCACACCCGCCTAGTCAGCGCGGCCAGGAACCGCCGATCCGACAACGGCATTGATCGCCGACTCCAGCCACGTCAGAATCCTCCTGCGGCCCGCCAACCTGTCATCGAAGGAGCATCCTGATGGCATTCCAGATCAATCGCGCCGAGGTCCTCGGGTTCCTCGGGCGCGACCCGGAAATTCGTCACTTCCAGGACGGCGCCCGCATCGCCACCATGTCGGTGGCCACCACCGAGCGCTTCCGCGACCGCGCCTCGAACGAAAACGTCGAGCGCACCGAGTGGCACAACGTCGTCGTCTACCAGAACAACCTCATCGACGACATCAAGCAGCTCGGCGCCAAGGGCCGCAAGGTCTTCGCCGCCGGCGCCCTGCGCACGCGAAAGTGGAAGGACCGCGACGGCAACGACCGCTACACCACCGAAATCGTGGTCAACAACCGCGGCAATTTCGAGTTCGTCCAGCGCGCCGACTCGTCCGACGCCCCGGCCGGGAATGCGCCGCCAGCGAACGAGGCGCCCCCTCCCGGGCTCATCAATGACGAGGACCTCACCGGCTGAGGCTCGCCCGCTTCCCGCAACAGAGGCCGGCGCTCATCGAGTGCCGGCCTTTTTCTTCTCCTCGCCCGAAGCGGAGCGAAGCCTGTTTCGGCGTGTCCGCAGCCGCTGAGTGCGCAGCACCGCTCGCAGCCCGCGCAGGACTTCGCTATATTCCCCTTACGGAGACACCGAGAATGGCCACCTTCGACGCCATCGCCGTCGTCCGCCGGCTGGAAGACGCGGGACTGTCCCGCGATGCAGCGGAAGCAGTGACCGCCGCCAACCTCGAAGCCGTCGATGCCGCCCGCGAAGCCGCGCTCGCGGGCCGCGACACACTCGCAACCAAGGCAGACCTGGAAACAGGGCTCTCTGCACTGAAGACGGACCTCGCCGCCCTGGAAACTCGGCTCACCTGGCGCGTTGTCGGGATCGTCTTCGCCGGCAATGCCATGCTGGCAGCGCTCCTCGGCGGCCTCATCATCGTCATGTTCGACAGGTTGCCCAGCTAATCGCGACGCACCGCCTCCCCGGCAACAGCGGCCAAATCCCGACATCGGGCCGTCGCCAACCAGCGGCGGCCCCTTTTTGCGGCTTCACCGCCGAGGAACCTTCGGACAGCGCCTGCCTCGCGTCCCAACCGCTTCGTCGGATCCACCACTCGCGAACCGCACGCCGGCGTCACCGCAAAACGGGAGATCGCCAATGACACTGAACGAAGCCCTGCGCGATCTCATCGGCCGCTTCGAGCCCGGCCCGCGCGCCGAACCGACCCTGTGGCCGCTCGCCTTCGCCGCAACCATCGTGACCGAGGCCGAGGAGCGCGCGAACAAGCCCATGGGCACGCTGCAGGTGCAGCACGAAGAAGACGGCATGTACATGATCCGCCGCGGCAAACGCGGCCGCTATCTCGTGGTCATCGACTGAACGCGAACCCGCCGTTTCGCGCACCGCCAGCTCCCCGCCGCAATCACCCCCTCGATCCCTGCTCAAGAAGGGTCAGCCAAGCTCTGACCCGGTGAACTCCGGCCTGCGGCGAACACAGCACCCGTCGCGCCGGCCGGCGAACTCCAGCAGCGAGGCATCTTCCATGTCGCTCTTCACCTACGAGCTTTCCGTCCACGACGACCCGGCTCCCGACCTCGAACCCGCCCCGATCGACGATCGCCACGTTCTTTACGAGATCGGGCTCTCAGGTCACGAAATCCGCCAGATCCTTCCCTTCCGCGCCTCCTCCGATGCGTGCGGTCCCGTCTGGAAGATTGAGTAGAGCTTCGCTCGGGCGATCCGGATACGGGATCGGGCCAACCGGACCGGTCCTCCGGATCGCAACCCTTCATCGACAACCAGAACTTCAAGGAGCCAGCCATGGCTTTCGGTTTGAACCAGGTCCAGCTCATCGGCCGTCTCGGCAGGGACGTCGAAGTCCGCACCACCATGTCCGGCGGCAAGGTCGCCAACCTCGCGGTCGCCACCGACGAGTCCTACATCGACAAGTCCGGCCAGAAGATCGACAAAGTCGAATGGCACCGCATCGTCTCCTTCCAGAGCGGCGTCGTCGACATGCTCGAAAAGCACGCCAGGAAGGGCCGGCTCGTCTACATCTCCGGCAAGCTGCAGACGACCAAGTGGCAGGATCAGAGCGGCAATGACCGCTACACCACCGAAATCCTGATCGTCCCGGGTGGCCGCGTCCAGTTCATGGACAAGCTCGCCGACGCTCCCGCCACCGCCGACCCGGTCACGGCCGCCAACGATACCGGCGCTCCGACCCCGGTCGCCGGCGACTTGGCTGCCTGACCCCTTCTCCTCCCTGTTCCTCCCCAACTCGGGCCGTCACTCCGGTGGCGGCCCATCTTTTTTGCCCGCCTTCCTTGCCCCCTCCGGCAACCGAAGAATGAGCCAAGCGCCCGTCGGGCGGTTCCGCTGGTGCAAATGATCCAGCGCCCATGTGCTAGAATTGATATTCGAACGGAAGGGACGCGCGCGATGGAACACACTTTGAAACGAACCATCGGCAGCATGGGGTCGGTCTGCCGGACCTACCGCTTCTTCCCGGAAGACCTCCCCCGCATAGCCGAATTCGACTGGAACCTGTTGGCCCGACGCGTCTTCATCGATCCCGTTAACGGGCTCATCGCCCTCATGTCACCGTCATCCGATCATGAAAGTTATGCCGGCGGCGTCGACCGGTTGGTGCAGGACATGAGTCTCGCCTCGGGAATCAGAGTCGTGACGCTGCGCTCGACCCGCTGGCGCCGCCCAGGCGATCCCGAGAACACCGGAGCGGAGCCCGACGCCTGCTACTATCTCGGCCAGGCAGCCGAGGGCCGCGCCCGAGCCCGGCAAGATAGCCCGGAAGCCCTGGCGGCGTTCGAAGCCGCCAACCCTCCAGACCTCGTGGTCGAGGTCGAACGCAGCCATGCAGACCTCGCCAAGCCACTCTTCTACCGCGACATCGGTGTTCCGGAGATGTGGCGCCTGGAATTGGGACCGGACGGACTAGAGGTCGAGATCCTCGGCCTTGACGCTCCTGACGGACCGACACAGATGCCAGCTTCCGCCATCCTGCCTCTCTGCACTCCGGACTTCGTCCGCGCCGCGCTCGAGCTCGCGGTTGACGGCCGCCTGCGCGAGCTCGACGAAATGATCGCCAACGCTGCTACCGCCGAACGCCGATAAGCCGCCATCCACTGCCGAGCCCCTTGCCGGATGATCCAACGGCCGGTGTTCCGCTGGACCGCTGGATCGGCCTCCGTCGCAGACGACATCGCCTCCTGACCTTCCCCCTACGTTATTCCGCGAGCCCGGCCGTCACTTCGGTGGCCGCCCATCTTTTTTGCCCTCCCTCCTTGCCCCCTCCGGCAACCGAAGAATGAGCCAAGCCGTCCTCCTCGCGAACAACTCAGAGGAGAGTCCCGATGTGCATCAGCATTCGCCAATCGGAAGACGGCACGATCTACGTCGCCCTCGCCGGCGGGCCCGGAATCCCCGCCGTCGATCCTGTCGCCGAGCGCATCGTCTTCGCCGCGATCGACGCCCACAACGCCTCGATCCGCGCCGGCCGCGGCCCCACCATCGACATGCACCCCGCGTACGATGAGTCCTTCGGACGCTGCACCCGCCGCTTTGCCCGGCCGTCCCGAACCCCCGCCGAACTTCCCCCTTACGTTCTACTGCCTGCCAGACGCCACCGCTCTTGGCGCCTTCCGGTCGCGATTGCCGCATTCATCGCAGCCATGTGCCTCGCCACCTTCACCGTTCCCGCGATCTTCGGAAATGCGGCCGGCGACGTCTCCCGGCCGGTGCTCGTCAAGTCCCTTCCCACCCCCTGCAACCAGCTCGCCTCGGTCACCGGACCGGAGATTGAGTAGAGCTTCGCTCGGGCGATCCGGATACGGGATCGGGCCAACCGGACCGGTCCTCCGGATCGCAACCCTTCATCAACAACCAGAACTTCAAGGAGCCAGCCATGGCTTTCGGTTTGAACCAGGTCCAGCTCATCGGTCGTCTCGGCAGGGACGTCGAAATCCGCCACACAAGGTCCGGCGGCAAGGTCGCCAACCTGAACGTCGCCACCGACGAATCCTACATCGACAAGTCGGGGCAGAAGGTCGACAAGGCCGAATGGCACCGCGTCGTTTCGTTCCAGGACGGCGTCGTCGACATGCTGGAACGGCACGCCAGGAAGGGCCGTCTGGTCTACGTCCAGGGCAAGCTGCAGACGACCAAGTGGCAGGACGCCAACGGCAACGACCGTTACACGACCGAGATCATCATCGTTCCGGGCGGCCGCATCCAGTTCATGGACAAGACCGACGATCGTCCGGCCCCGGCGCAGCCCGCCACCACCACCGCCGCCCCGGTCCCCGCCAACGACCGCAGCGGCCTCGGTCCGGATCTGGACGACTATATCCCCTGGTAGGGCTCACTCCCCCTTTCCATTTCCTCCCCACTGGCGGGTCGTCGCTTCGGCGGCGGCCCGTCTCTTTTCGCCGGCCGCTGGAGTTTAAGGCGAGCCTTTTCCAGAGCAAATGAACCCTTACAGGAGACGCCAGATGTTGCTCGCCCACCTCCCGAACCGCTCTCCCTTCGCGCGCCATCATCCCCCGGCCGACCGCTCGCTTGAGGCTCCCCATCTTCCCTTCACCCTGATCTGCCGGGACGCCGACGACGAAGATTCCTGCCTTGCATTTCGCCGCTACGCCTATCTCGAAGACTGCATCCACGACCTCCGCCTGGCGCTCAACGAGCTTTATGACGACGCGGACGAGTACCATTCCTACTACCCGGACTCCGTCAACGACCTGTCCCACATTCTCGACATCTACGCCCACGGCGAACACCGTCTCACGGTGACCGCCACCGGGTACGACACCGAAGAGACCGGCCACTGGTCGCAGGTATGGGACTTCCTCGGTAAACCCTTCGTCCTCTACACGCCCGACACCGATCCCTCGCGCTTCCCCGATATCTTTCCGTTCTGATTGCACATCGCCACCGCCTTTCCGGGTCGTCGCTTCCCTGCGGCGGCCCGTTCCGTTTTGTCAGCCGCTGGAGTTTCAGCGGAGCTTTTCTCCGGTAACTCAACCCCAGGGAGGGTCCCATGTCCCGTTCGTACATCGTCCACTATTCCATCCCCGATCCCGACAGCCGGGCCCGCCGCTCCGGCTACTGGCAGGCCGAGCACCTGTTCTTCGCCTATGAAGACATCATCTGCCCGCCCTACGTCTCGGACCAGGACGTTCCGGGCGCCGTGTACAGCATCTACAGGCTCTCCCCGGACGGCCTCGCCGAAGGCGACCCTCTGCTTACGATCCGCTGGAACGCCGACGGCTCCCGCGATGAATCCGGCCCCCTCACCCTTCCCCAGCGGACAGAATACTGCCTGCGCTGCCCGGGCTGTTCATCCGAATCCGGTGTCTGCTTTCACCGCGTCTCCCCTGTGCAGTCCGACATCCACCGCGGCGGCCGGCGCATCGGCGAAATCGCCACCCTCGCCGACGACGGAGCTCCGGACGGCCCCCTCTACTCCGTCCTCATCGACCTCCACCCGCGGGCCCAGTTCCGCGTTTCCCATCCCTCGGAACTCCTCCCCCGCGTCGTCGAACGCGTCCACTCGCATCCGCAATTCGCATGATGCCCCGGGCCGGTGCGTGCCAGCGCCGGCCCGTTTCTTTTCGCCGGCCGCTAGAGTTTCAGGCGAGCTTGTCACCGGCCAATTAAACCCAGGCGAGGAGACAGATCATGAGTTGGAAATGCGACGACTGCGGCGACCGTGGACCCGAAACCTGCGTCATCTTCTGCCCCGACTGCGGCAGCCGAAACGTGGCCGCCACCGACGCCGACGGCCTCACCGCGGCGGACCGCCGCGACCACTTCGAGATGAATTGCGAGGAGTTCGGCGTCGACCCGGCGTCCGTTATCTATGTCGACACGCCCGCCCGCTTCGTCTACGCGCCGCGCGCACCGCGGCCCGCGAACGACAACTTTCCCCTGCACCCGGAGCTCGACGACAGCATCCCGTTCTAAGCCCCTTCCACGCAGACAAAAGGCCGGCGCCACCCCAGCGCCGGCCATCTTTTTTGCCCTGTTCCTGCGTTCCTTACTCCGCCGCTTCCGCGCGCGCCCTTCGCAGCTGTTCCCAGACCTTTTCCTCGCTTACCTCCAACCCTCGACGCTCCAGGCTCTCCGCCAATTGCGAGACCGTCACCCCCCTCTCATGTTGACGCACCAGGTCTTCCGACAGCCGCTCCAGCACCTCGTCCACCGACATCAGGTTCGGTCGAAGGCTCCCGATATCCTCCCTGATCGCTGCAAAGTCTATGTCCGATTCCTTGTACCGCTTCGGAGCCAGCCTCCGTCTTTTCTGCCCGCCATCCTCCGCCATCCTCTCCTCTCCCTTCCTTCTTTCACCCGCATCCTGCATCATCCCATATGACGGGATTTGAAGTCCTTTTCCTCACCGATTTCCGATCCTTCCGTCAACCCCTTCTACGACATGGATATCGGTTTCCTGCCTCCTTCCTTGGAGCTACCCACCTACATCGTCTTCGACCGAAAATCTGCTTGAAGTCTTCGACTATTGGGGATATTAGGAGTCGAAGCCTTCTCACACCGCTGCACAAATGTGATCCAAGCCGTTGAACATTCCCATTCAAGCCCTTGGTTTAGTTGGATATTGCAGACCCTGCAGCCGCCTTTCCAAGCGGCCCTACAGCTTCGACCGGGAGCTGCCAAGCAATGAGCTCTAACGACAGCGCACCGCGCCACACCCGCAATGGCAATGGCGACAAGACCGTCACCATCAGGGTCTACCTTCCAACGCATGTCCGAGATCAGCTCACTGCACTCGCCAGACAACGCTCCGAATCCATCAGCAAAACAGCCCTCACCGCGATCGAGCGATTCCTGATCGTTGCCGCCGCTGCCGAACACGACCGCACCATCCACTCCGATCCGGAATACCAACGTCTCATGAACGAATCCTGAGCCCGCCGCTGTCATGGTCGCTACTCTCGGAAAAGTATCCAGCGCCAGACAAAGCGCCGACTACTACATCCATTCGCAGGCCTCCCACCGGCCCGCGCAAGACTACTATCTCGCCGGCGAGGAGCCCGACGGCGCCTGGTACAACCCACACGGCATGTTCGGCCTGAAGGACGGGGACAAGGTCCTGGCCGACGCCTTCTACACGCTGCACAGCGGTTTCCATCCGCGCAATCCGCCGCTCGACTTCCGGCCGGACGAACATCGCAAGCTCACGCGGAACGCAGGTCGGCACGACCGGACTGCCGCTTTCGACCTCACCTTTTCAGCTGACAAAACGGTCTCTGCAGTCTGGGCGATGGCCAGACCCGAACTGCGCGCCCAGATCGCCAAGGCGCACGAAGACGCCGTCCGCTCCGCGCTCGATCTTATCGTCAAGGAACACTGTTCCTGGACCCGGCACCGACCGGATCCTGACCGCGATCTCGAGGTCATCCCCGCCAAACTCATGGCCGCAACCTTCCAGCACCATTCCTCGCGCGCGAACGACCCGCAACTCCACACGCACGCCGTCATCTTCAACTTCAGCCGGGCCGAGGACGGCAAATTCCGCTCCCTCCATGCGCAGCCGCTCTATGCCTGGATGCGCACCGCCGGGTCCGTCTATCGCAACGCTCTGGCATACAATCTCCGCCAGCTCGGCTTCGATACCGAGCGTCACGGCCGGAAGGAAGAGATGATCCGGATCAAGGGCGATCTGGACGAGATTGTGCGCGTCTGGTCGAAGCGCAGGCGCATGATCGTGGCGGCTTCCCGGCAGCTCGGATTGACCACTGCCGATAATCCCGGGCTCGCGGAGCGCATCAACAAACGCACACGCGACGCCAAGGAACAGGGCGTCGATCCGCTTGCCAGGGACCTCCGCTGGGACATCGAAGCCAGCACCGTCTACGAAGACCCGGATGGGTTCATCGAAAGCCTGCGGACCTACATTGCGGTCGAGCAAGGCGATCCCATTGTCGAAGAGATGGTGCGCGAGCTCCACGCCATTCCGGAGAAGCTCACCGAGCAGGAAGCGGTCTGGAAGATCACCGATGTCATGCAGGAAGTGGCGCTGGTAACCGCCGGCGTCGTGCAGCCCGAGTCCATTGCCGCAGTCACCGAAAGAGTCCTGGAATATACCGATGTCGTCGAGCTCGACCGCTGGGGCGACGGCCCGAACGTGCAGGCCGACCTCGCCCATACGCGCGTCTTCTCGACCCCCGCCCAGCTCGAACGCGAACGGAATATCCAGCACCTCGCGGGCGCCCTCGACCTGCAACCGACGGCGCCAATTCCGCACGAAACGATAGACGCGCATCTCGCCCAGCTGGACGCTGCCGGCTACCCCCTCAGCGAGGAGCAGGTCGCCGCGATACGTCGCGCATGCGGACCGCAGCGCAACCTCATCGTGGAAGGCGCGGCCGGTTCCGGCAAGACCACGACGGTCGTTCCCGTCGCCGAGCTCGCGCACAAGGCCGGCTGGAAAGTGTACGGAACCGCGAACTCATGGCTCACCAGCAAGGCGCTCCAGACCGAGTGCCGCATCCCCGCCTGGTGCATGAAGACGGTCCTCAATCGATACCGGCGCGGCACGCTCGACTTCGATGACCGCTCCCTCATCATCGTCGACGAAGCCGGACAATTGAGCGTCCGGCAGACCGAAGCGCTCCTCAAGATTGCCCGGGAAACGGGGTGCAAGATCCTCTGGGCCGGCGACACCGGACAGCAGCAGCCGATCGAAGCCGGCCCGGGCTTGCGCCTCATGCGCGACGTCATAGGCAGCGTCGAGGTGAAGACGATCCGCCGCCAGCGGGCCGACGCCGAGGACATTCTGGTCCAGGTCCACGGCCTCGACATCGCGGAAGCGCGCGAACGTCTCGCCGGCATGACGGCCGCAGAAAAACGCCGGATCGTCGAAAACTTCCGCGCCCTGGAAGACCCTCCCGAAGTCAAGCCGTGGCAGATCGAGGCCTCCGAAGCGCTGCGCGACAAGGACCCGGCGCGCGCCATCGCCGCCTATCGTGCGCGCGGCCGCATCCACCTTGCCGACGACCTCGACGACACGCTGCGCACGCTCGTCGACGACTGGGAACAGCACCGAAAAGAGGCGCCCGACGAGTCCAGCCTTGTCATCGCGCGCACCCACGCGGAGCTCGGCGCGCTCACGCCCGTGCTGCGCGAGCGCTCGCTGTCGCCGGAGCAGCTCGAGCGCGAAGTCCCCCTCATCGTCGCCGGCGACAATGCCGAAAAACGGCACGCCCAGCCCAAGTCGCTGCTCATCGCCCCGGGCGACCGGCTGGTCGTTCGCGTCCGCGTCCAGGACCTCGATTTCCAGAACGGAACCATCCTGACCGTCACCGATATTGCGACCACGCATGACGAGAAAGGCAAACCTCGCCACCGGATTTCCGCACGCACCGATGACGGCCGCGACGTCACCTTCGACCCCGACCAGATACGCGACTGGGATCCCGAACGCGGACTGCACGGCAAACCCCGGCTCGACTACGGCTACGCGCTCACCTTCTCCGCCGCGCAGGGCGCAACCGTGGATCGCGCCTTCGTCCTGGCCGACGACCGCCCCGCGATCGAGACCATATACCCGGCCCTCACCAGGCACCGCGACCGCCTCGACATCTACTGCAACACAGCACCCATCCGCCTCACGATCGCCGACGACAGGCCCGAGTCCGAGGAGGCCGACGACGGCGACGTCACCGACGAGGAGGTCCTCCAGCGCCTGGCAAAGACGTGGAAGCGTTCCGACCCGAAGCGCGCCGCCCTCGACCACATCCTCGATCCGGAAACCCGCAAGCACGGCTACCGGATCCCCGAAGACGCCACCGACGAGGAGGTCAAGGCAAAGGGCAGCCACGCGAACCTGGTCCGTCCGGCTCCTCCGGACTCGCTCTCTGCCGTCCAGTGGCTCCGAGCCAACCGAACCGGCGAAGCGCCGTCACCGTTCGTCGACGAAATCATCCGCTCGGTGCGCGCCGACCAGACCGCCCGCAACCACACCCGCGATCTCACCGAGCTCGCCGCCCGCATCGAGGCCGTCTCCGAGAGCTATCGCAAGCTCACCGAGGAGGCGAAATCCGCCGGCGAAACAAAGGAAATCTGGCGCAGCCCCGAATACATGAAGGCCGTCCGCGAGCATTTCTCCCTTGTCCCCGCCGCCCGCCGCGCCCTCGCCCGGTTCACGAGCCTGCCGGGCTTCGTCAGGAACGCGGCGAGGGCCGGCCTCACGCGCGAAGTCCTGCAGGAGCTCATCCGCGACTACGACCGGCGCCGCCATGCCCTTCGTTCCGCGAAGTCGAGCTGGGACCCGGCCGAGCTGAAGTCCTTCGCGATCGTCCAGGCGCAGTGGAACGACGTCCTCCACGTCGCCGGCGAACGCAACATCCTCCCGATCCACGTTCCGGGGTCGCGGCAGGCCCTCACCGACATGTCCAGGGCCGCGACGGACCGGACCATCCCGGAAAGCCGCGTGCCCACCTTCGCCGCAATCCTGGAGGAGCAGCGCCGCGCGTACCGCCTCGACCGCCAGGTTCAGCAGACCCTGGACCTCATTCCGCCCATCACCGCGCACCTGAACAAGATCGGCGCTGCGCACAACAATCCGCTTGACCGCAATATCGACTGGACCGGGCTCGAACAGCCCGTCGCGGATCTTGAGGCGGCCGTTGGCGCCCTGCCGCCGCCCGCTGAAATCGACCCTTATCTCCGGCACTACCATCCCGATGCCGAGGATCTTCCCCGGACCGCCGCCAACACGGCCCGCAGGCACTTCGACGAGGCCCGAGCGCGCTACAAAGAGGAGCTCACCGCCGCCGGCGCCGAGCTCGCCGCGCTCTTCACCAGCGCCCGAACCCAGCGGGAGACAATCGAAGCTGCCTATCCCGACTTCACCCAGGCCGCGTTCGACAACTTCCAGGAGGCCGCCAAAAATCTCGCAGAAGCCGCCGATAAGCTGCCGCGCACCCACGATGCCGCGCGCATGCTTCGCGAGAACCACCAGTTCACGATCGACGACGTCTACAGGGCCTTGCCCGAGATGAACGGTACCCTCCAGACCATGGACCGCGTCATGAACCCGCTCGGACAGCGCGCTACCCGCTCGCCGGCAGACGCCTACATTCCAAAGGCCAAGGAGCGCACCATGCGCCGGCAGACAGAAGAACAGACGGCCTCGAAAGGCTCGACCGACCGGTCCCGCAAGCAGTCGCCGTCACAGAAGCAGGACCGCGGCATCTCCCTCTAGAACAGCGCGCCCGCCAGGCTGCCGAACAGCCCATCCAGATAGGGCGACACCCTGCCCACTACCGCCGCCACGACGACGGCCGCCGCGACCAGCCCGTAGCGGACCCCCCTCATCGCCAGCGCCTGGCGCTTCTGTCCGCGGTAGAAATCAAGCCTGAACGCCCGCGCCTCCCTGAGCTCGGCCGACTCCGGAACCCCGCCGCGATCCACCCCCGGAACATGGGGCAGGGACTCCTCGTCCACGGCCCCCACGGCCCCGAACACCGTCGACATCTCTATCTGGGCCGCTCCCAGCCGCGCCACGGCCGCATGGGCCGCCTTCTGCGCCGGCTCGCGTTCCGCCGGCACGAACCGGAGCTCTTCCTGCGCAGCGCCGATCAGCTGCTTCGCGGCCCCGATCCGCGCCGCCACGCGGCCTTCCGTTCCCAGCACCTTGTCGAGTTTCATGGCCTCGCCGCGCACCGTCACCGAGTCCCGGTCCAGGTAGCGCTGGACGATGCCGAGCACCCCGGACGCCTCGCCGAGGCCGCGCCCGATATCCCCTTCGCCCCGCGCAACGCTCGCGAGGATCGCGCAGGCATGTCCGGTCCCCGCGATCGCCTCGGCGGGTCCTGACAACACCTCCATCACCGTATCCCGCACCTCCCAGCGCGCCGCCCGATGAATCTCTTCCGACAATTCCACGAAGAGCTGCTCGCGATTTTCGTCCGCCTGCTTCCGGAGTTCCCCCTGCGCCACAGCAATCCTGTAGATGATTCTTTCGACCCCTTCTTGAACTTCCACCGGGTCCCCATCGTTTGCGGACGCCTCACTGTCCTTTCCCGGACCGCCTTCGCCAGGTGAAGTCTCCGCGCTCTGTTCCGCGTCGGCGCCGTCTTTCTCCGCCGCCTGCTCAGTGAGCTTCTCCGTCTTTTCGGCATCGATCTTCCGGCTCGTCTCCATCAGATCCTTCAACATCGGATCGACCTTTTGCCCACCTTCCGGTTCAGCCATCTTCACCCACTCCAGCTACGCATTTCAGACAGCCTATCCCTGTCGAATCCCCGCTTCCATACCTGCTTGCAACCGATCTCCACATTCCATGGCGCCCGCTTCGGGAGGGAGAAGAAGATCAGCGCCGGGGGGGTGACTCTCCGGACCGTCGTTCCCCCCAATCACCCCCGGAACACGCCCGGCAAACCTCCCTTCGATATCCGTTCGAGGCTGCCGCAATGCCCCAGATTATCGAGACCACGGTCTACACGATCGACGAGCTCTCCGACGCCGCCAGGGAGCGAGCCCGCGCCTGGTATCGCGAGCACGGCCTTCCTGACGAATGGCACGACTACATCTTCGACGACTTCAAGACCATCTGCGGGATCATCGGCATCACCCTCAGCACCCACCCCGTTCATCTCTACGGCGGAGGAACCCGGGACGAACCCGATGTCTGGTATCGCGGATTTTGGTCGCAAGGCGATGGTGCCTGCTACGAGGGCCAATACAGCCACGCGCCCGGCGCAGCCAGGGCCCTGCGCGCCCATGCCCCCAAGGACACCGAGCTCCACAGCATCGTCGATGCCCTGCAGCGCACGCAGCGCCGAAACTTCTGGCAGCTCCACGCAACATGCCGTCGCATCGGCCCCTACAACCACGCCCAATGCATGAAGATCGACGTCGAGCGCGACAGCCCGACCTGGCAGCCGCCAACCGACGGCGCCGAGGACACCGTGATCGAGGCCCTCCGCGAACTCGCGGACTGGCTCTACCGCCAGCTCCGGGACGCATACGAAGCCGAGACCTCCGACGAGGCCGTCGACGAAGCCCTCGCGGTCAATGAGCACACCTTCAGAGCCGACGGCAGGCGCTTCTCCTGATCCGCCCCGGCGATTCCGGCCTTCTCGGAGTGGAAGCTGAGCGCCTTCCCGTCGAACCCGGCGAAGGCCGGTTCGTCCCGCACAGAACCAGGAGCCGACACATGAAGAAACTGTTTCTCTTTGCGATCTGCGCCCTCGCCGTAGCTGCGATCGGGCCCGGCCTTGTCGCCCAGCATCCCGAAACTGCCGGATCGGCGCACGTCCTCGACGGCGACACCATCGACCTTCGCGGCAAGCGCATCCGCCTTCACGGCATCGACGCCCCCGAGGCCGACCAGACCTGCCTCGACGCCAACCGGCAGCTCTACCGCTGCGGCGCCGTCGCCACCCGGGCCCTCGCGGCCCTCGTATCCATCAACCCGGTCCGGTGCGTCACCCGCGACACGGACCGCTACGGCCGCTCGATCGCCCAGTGCTTCGTCGACGAAACCGATATCGGCGCGACGCTCGTGCGCAGCGGCATGGCCCTCGCATACCGCCAGTACTCCCAGGCCTACATCCGCGAGGAGAACCGCGCTCGCGAAGCCAAGGCCGGCATCTGGTCCGGAACCTTCGACTTTCCCTGGAACTGGCGACGCACAGGCTGACCCCGCCCCGCAGGAGACCCGTCGCATGTCCCCCCAGTCGCAACTGCCCGAAGTCCCCGCCACCCTGTCCGCGCTCATCCGCGCCGCCATAGCCGAGGCCCGGCGCCTCGACCCATCGCTCTACGAACCCAACTACAGTTTCTGGCATGCCTCCTGTCCGGCCGCCTGCTTCGTCTGCGACGCCGGCGCCGTCATCGCAGGCCTCCTCATCCCCGCCAACGACGACCTCACCCCGACCTCCACCGTCTATCCAGACGTGCTCCCGCGCGAATGGCACGACGCCCTCCTCGCGCTCGATTTCGCGCGGTCCGGACGCCTCCATGAAGCCCTTGCTTCCTTCTTCCAGGCACACGACCCCGGGGCCCCGTTCGACCCCGCCCCATTCGACGCCACCGACCGAACGATCTTCCATGCCCTCGGGCCGAATGTTTACAGCGACTACACCAACTGGACCGCCTTTCTCGCCCATCTCGACTACATGGAGCACGTCGCCTCCCAGCTCGAAATACGCGACCTCTGAGCCTCCGGAGACCAACGATGCTTCACCGAATCACCGGCCGCGCGAAAAAGTGCGGCCCGTCCACCATCAGCGCCATCGCCGGCATCCCCACGCATGAAGCAGCCGCCGTCATCCGCAGGCTCTACAGCCGCCGTGCCGTCAACGGCGTTGCCACCGACGAGCTCGCCGCGGCCCTCGTCGACCTCGACCTTCCTCCAGCCTACGCGCTCCGCCATCCCAGATACCCGAACGGCCGCTGGAAGGAGTCCGAAGCCGAATTCGACCGCCTCTTCGCGAATGTCCCCTTCGACGTCCGCTCCGTCTCCCTCGGCGCCTTCCTGGACGTTGCTCCATCCGGCTCCTGGGCGATCGCGGCCGCCCGGCACTGGATCGCCTATGCCGACGGATTCGTAGCCGACTCCGGCTACTGGCTTTCCCGCAAGCCACAACGTTGGGCCGCCATTCGCCATTCCCATCCCCGGGTTGCCGGGCGCCGCATCATCGAAGCGATCCGGTTCACCGTCCCGTCCTGACCATCTCCAACACCAAGGAACCCGTCATGGTCCGCGCCCATCGTCCGACCTTCGCCGAGACCCGTCTCACTCCCGAAAAGCGCCTCGAAATCGCCGAGGCCGTCGCAGCCCGCTTCCAGCCCGACGGCTCGTGGCAGCAGCACGAATGGTGCTCTCGCACCAACGATTCCTGGGGCTACATGGCCGCCGTCGAACTCCCTCGATGGAAGGAACAGGAGGCCGACTGCTTCTGCCTCGGCTCCGCTATCCGCATCGAGACCCAGCGCGCCATCCCCGAAATTGTGGACATCTTCTCCGCCGGCGGCTGCGACGAAGCCATGGCGCTCATCTATGCCCGGACCGCCTGCATCCATGTCGCCATTCCCTCCGAGCCCGGGCCCCACGGCGATCCCGCCCTCGACGCCATAATCGACTGGAACGACGCGCACTGCCGGACCATCGACCATGTCCGCCGCCTCGCGGCAGACGTCGTCACCCATTGCAGGACCGCGTTGCCGATCGACCTCACCGGCCGTCGCGTATTCACTTCCGACCTCACCCAGGGCGGCCTCATCATCGAAACCAGCCGCGGTGTCGAGCTCAAGATCAAGTGGGACGACGAAGACGAGCCGGTCTGGTGGGACATCGACGAGTTCGAAGACGACCAGGCTCTCTTCCTGCAGATCAGCGTCGATACCCTCGTCCGCCTCGATCGTCGCAGTATCTTCCCTTCCCCGAGCTCGCCATGACCCGCCGCCGCAACACCCACACGGTCGACCGCGTCCGCATAACCGACGACGGCGACCACCGCCCGGCCGGCCGCCGATACTACACGAGCGAAACCGCAGCCCTCGCAGGCCAAGGGCGCTGGGCCGCCCAAACCGAAGACGAGCATCTTCTCCGCTACAGGCATCGCCACCGCGACCGGCCCATCCCCTACCGCTTCATCCTCTACCGCATCGAAGCGTTCTTCAGGAGCCGAGAACTCGAAACCTGGCATGACGGCTCCAACTGGCGGAGCAGGGAGCCCCTGGCCCGGCCCCGTCCAGACGCCAACACGGAAGAAGACCGTGCGCCCCTCAATCTGGACTAATCACAACTCCAACGATATATTCCAATGGCATATCTTTTCTGGAGGCCTCCATGTCCCGAACGGCTAAACTATTCTGGTCCGGTCGGTCTCAGGCGGTGCGGCTGCCCAAGGAATTCCGGATGGAGGGCGCCGAAGTCCGCATCCGCAGGCAAGGCGCTGCGGTGATCCTCGAACCCATAGCGTCGGATTGGGCGTGGCTCGACAGCATTGTTGGCGAATTCTCCCATGATTTCTTCGCAACGGGGCGCAGCCAGCCGGGGCTTCCGCCTCGAACGGAACTCGACAGCGTTTTCGACTGATGCGCTACCTGTTCGACACCAACGCCTGCATCGCCCTGCTCAACGATACGTCACCGCCCCTGCGAAACCGCCTGCGCCGCCTTGCCCCGGCAGACGTCGGTCTGCCCGCTCCGGTCGCCTATGAACTCTACTACGGCGCCTACAAGAGCCGGCATGCGGATCGCAATCTCGAACTGCTGGACAGGCTGGAGTCCCAGATTGTGCCATTCGACGCCGGAGATGCTCGCGCAGCAGGAGCAGTGCGCAGCGAACTCGACGCGGCGGGACTTCCGATCGGCCCTTACGACTTGCTGATAGCCGGGCAGGCGCGCGCCCGGGATCTGGTACTGGTCACCGCCAACAGCCGGGAATTCGAGCGCGTCGAAGGCCTCGTTTGCGAAGACTGGACGCTTTCCGACGCGGACCCGTGATCCTGCGCCATCACTATCGAGGAACCCAGCGGCATCATTGAGCGCCTGGACCTGGAGGACTACCACTGATGACCGACGGCGGCGCCGACGAGTAGCACCACCCCCATCACCGTTCACCTTGGGACTGCCCCGCAGGAACCGTGCAGCCCTCCCAGGCAGCGGCTTCCGCCTCCAGACGATCCATCCCTTGCACATACTGCAGCACTGCAGCACTGCGGCGCGTTCCGCCAAGCTGCCGGCAAGCGCATCCGCCGGTCCTATCCCTTCCGGCCGCCGTTCAATGACCGAACGCTATCTCGCACATTTCAGGACCGGCAGATCCGCCTGCTGCATCGGAGCTGCCCATCGCTCGCGAGCCGCCGCCCATCGCTGCGGCCGCCGCGAGGCCCGATATCGCGGCGACGGCAGCACTTTCGAAGTCATGACCCGGGAGGAACATGAAGCCTGCCTCGCTGTCGTGCGCCACCGCACACGGGAAGGCGTGCGTCTCCTGGTCGAGACAATCCATGGAAGACTGCGAAGTGTCAGTTGTCCTCGCCCTCACCGGCGTTGCTGTCCGGGTCCAACGCATCGATCCCGATACCGGGCGGGAACAGGTCTGGCAGGAGATCAGGGAAGACTTCGAACCCACCGCCATGTAGTTTCATCTCGGAAAGGAGCCAGCCTCCTCATGCAAGCATTGAAACACGCTCGCCGTGCCGATTACCAGGATGTGCTGAACGCCCCGGCGCACATGGTCGCCGAGGTGATAGACGGTGCGCTGCACACGCAACCCCGGCCCGCCATGCCCCACGCGCGTGCAAGCTCATCGCTCGGCGTCAAGATCGGAGGCCCCTTCGATTACAATTCTGGAGGCCCCGGTGGCTGGTGGATCGTTTTCGAACCGGAACTGCATCTGGGCGATGATATCGTCGTGCCCGATCTCGCCGGATGGCGCCGGGAACGAATGCCGGACTATCCTGAAACCGCCTATGTGACCCTCGCGCCGGACTGGGTCTGCGAAGTGCTTTCCCCCGGAACCCGCAGGCTGGATCTTCACGAAAAGCGCCCGGTCTACGCCCGCGAGGGCGTCCCGTTCCTGTGGCTCGTGGATCCGGCCGACCGCACTCTCGAAGCATTCGAACTTCACAACGGGCAATGGCTCCTGATCGCAAGTGCGAAGGACGACGAACCGGTCAACGTCCGTCCCTTCGATGCCGTCACCTTCAGCTTGGGCGATCTCTGGCCCTGACCGGGCTCTTCATTGCCCTGGCTCGTTTCGCTCCCCGCCCTGGCGACTATGGCGTGCTGTGACCGGGCCCGCGCGGCTTCCGGAAACAGCGTATGCCGCAAAGTTCGAAATGTTCGACCACACCCTCCGCAACCGGCCTCAACCGGTCATGGTCACCGGGCCCGCGCTTTTTCGGCCACCAGCGCTCCGACTTGCGCAGCGCCATCTCGACCGTAAACAACAGGCGATCCCGGGAGATCGGGCACTTGTACTCCTCGTTCATGCGCCAACGATAGTATAGGAACAATTAAAGAACAACATGACAGCTGCCCAAGGGTACTGGTAATTACACGGCCATGTGCGGTCGCTTCACCCAGCGCCTGTCATAGGCAGAGTTGCACGAGCTGATGGATCTCATCGGCGCGCCCCGGAACCTGCAGCCCCGCTACAACATCGCCCCGAGCCAGGACGTGGCCGTCGTGCGCGCCGCAGCGAACGGCCGCCGCTTCTCCATGCTGCGCTGGGGGCTGATTCCGTCCTGGGCAAAGGATCCGGCCATCGGCCACAAGCTCATCAACGCGCGCTCCGAGACAGCTGCCGAGAAACCTTCTTTCCGATCGGCCTTCCGCCATCGGCGCTGCCTGATCCCGGCAGACGGTTTCTACGAATGGCAACGCGGGGGCGGGACTCGTCAGCCCTGGCTGTTCGGCCTGCGGAACGGCGCGCCGTTCGCCTTCGCCGGACTGTGGGAACGCTGGACCGTGCCTGCGGGTGTACCCCTAACCGGATCTCTCGCCGAGCGCCGTCCCGGCGACGCGGTCGAGACCTGCACCATCCTCACCGCAGCTGCCAATGCGACGGTGGCGCCGGTCCACGGCCGTATGCCGGTCATCCTGCCGCCCGACTCCTATAGCCCCTGGCTGTCCGGCGACGACGTTCCGCTCGCGCCGTATCCGGCGGCTGAAATGACGGCGCATCCGGTAAGCACGCTCGTCAACCGCCCTGCCAACGACGACCCGCGCTGCGTCGAAGCAATCCTGATCGATTAAGCCGGCCGGTACGCTTCAATCGCCGTCATTGCCCTCGATCCGATCCAGAGGACGGCCATCCCAGCCATCCCTCCCAAGTTCCATTCCCGGCTTCAATCATGCCTTCTGAGACAGAATGGCGATTCTGTCTCAGCGGGTTGGCGAGGAGAGGCGTGACCTCGACATAACGGGGCATTGCCGCCTATTCTGGTGTACTAGGTCCGCGTCGACGCGCTTCGTGAAGGGAAGTGCGGTGCTTCTATCGCTGACAGTCAGGAATTTCACTGTGTTCGAGGAAACAGGGCGTAGTCCGGGCAATGAACAACAGGCAGCGCAGGACGCTTTCGGCCGTATTCGCGAGTCCACCCCCGAGAACGCTGGAGTGGACGGAGATCGAAGGCCTGCTGATAGCGGCAGGCGCACGCCTGATCGAGGGACGCGGGTCGCGGGTGCGGTTCGAGAAGGATGGAGAGATCGAAACGTTTCACAGGCTGCATCCCTCACGTGAAGCCAAGCGTTATCAGGTGCGTGCGGCGCGGAACTTTCTGCTGAGGATCGGAGTTAGTCCATGTCCGGAACGATGAGCTACAAGGGGTATGCAGCCCGGATAGACTATGACGACGAGGATGCGGTCTTCATCGGGAGGATCGCGGGCATTCGCGATGGCGTGGGGTTCCATGCCGATACGGTTGCTGGTCTCCGTGCGGCGTTCGAGGAAGCGGTAGAGGATTATCTCGAGACGTGCACTAGGGTGGGCAGGGAGCCTCAGAAGCCGTGCTCCGGGACGGTCAGGCTAAACATTGACCCCGATCTACACAGCCGCGCCATGGTTGCTGCTGAACTGGCGGGGAAGAGCTTGGACCGGTGGGCCGAAGAAGTTCTGGCACAGGCGGTTTGACGAATTTGTCGTAGATTCCTGAAGTAGGGGTCGACGGGAATGTCCCCACGCTGATGGAGGTGACGTAGGAAGCTGCGCAGCGCGGTGACGACGAGCTTGGCGCTCGATGGCGACTTCCGCCGGGACTGGCGCACGATGAACCGGTTGACGTCGCGTAAGGTGAGCGTCTCAAGCGCCACGGCCTGCGTGGCAAAACGTTCGGCAAGGAAGGCGTGGACGATGGGCAGGTAGGTCTCCATCGTCACCCGGCTCACACCCCGCTCGTTGACGAGGTAGCGTTCAAAGCGGCGTTCGACCGACGCAAACGGATTCGTGACCTTTGGGGATGGCGCAGCGAGAGGAAGCCGCCCATCCGTGCGCAGATGGCTCAGCAACTGCCGGATGGTCACGGCCTCGCCGCCTTGTACGCATCGCGGTCCGCGGGTCAGCGGGAACGGTCACGGTAGGGACGCCGGTTTCCCGGCGCCCCCCGCAGTTACGGTAGGAATGCGCATTACTGCACACCCCCCGCGCAGATTGCGCGTTTCAGTAAGTCCCGGTCAGCGTAACGTCCAACCTGTCGCTGCGGGAGGTCAAGCTGACCGGGCGGCTGCCGGTGTCCGTAGTCCCGACCGCCTGACGCCCGCGCAGCTCCCGCGCCCGCGCCGGCCTTCCCGTTTCCTCATGCGAGCGCGGCGACGGCGGCTTCGCTGGTCTCGTGGTAGTCGATGACCGACAGGAAGCCGCTCATGTCCATCACCGACCGGCATTCCGGCGACAGGCCGGCAATGGCGAACCGGCCCCCCTCCTGCTGGCAGGCCTTGGCGCACAACAGGAGCGCCCGCAGGCCCGTGCTGTTGACATAGGTCATCCGCACGCAATCCAGCACCAGCAGGACATCGCCGCGCCGGACGGCTTCGGAGATGCGGGCCTCCAGCGCGCGGGCGCCGACGCCGTTCAGCCGTCCGACCGGGGACATGACGACGGCTGGCCCTTCCTTGCGCTCCTCGACTTCCATTGCGGCGCGGCCGGCCTGTTCACGCGCCTCGCGGCCGTCCGCGCGGCCGGGTCGGTCCTCCGCGGCGAGCGCCGCCTCGACCGTCTCGCAATAGTCGAGCACCGTCAGCAGCCCGCTCACCGACACGATGCGCCGGCACGCCGGCCGCAGGGCCGCGACGGTCAGCCGTCCGCCGCCCCGCAGGCACATCCGGGCGGCCAGGAGCATGGCGCGCAGGCCGGCGCTGCTCACGTAGCTCACGCCGCCGCAGTCGAGCACCATGTCGGTCTCGCCGCGCCCGGCGATCACAGCGACCCGGCCCTCCAGGACCTGCGCGCTGGCGCTGTCCAGCCGGCCGGCGGGGGAGACGACGATCGCCGCCTTCTCCCGGCGCTCTTCAATTTCCATTGCGAGACCCCCTTCGCCTTGTTCGCCGCGGCCCGCCGCCGGACGCCGGGACTCAGCCGCCGGCGCGGGCCGCGGCCACGAGCTGTTGCATGCGCCCGCTGTTCACGGCCCCGCGCACGAGCGCCCCGTCGATCACGAAGCTGGGCGTGCCCCTTATGCCGATGGCCTGGGCAAGGCTCCGAGTTTCGTCCAGATAGGCCTGGATGGCCGGATCCGCCATATCCCGGCCGAGCCGCGCCACGTCGAGCCGGGCGAGCGCGGCGATCTCCATGACCCGGTCTTCGCTCAGCTTGTCCGGCTCGCCCATGAGCCGCATGTGGAAGTCGTGATACTTGCCCTGGCGCTCCGCCGCCATCGACGCGCGCGCGGCGAACAGCGAGACGGGGCCGAGGATCGGGAACTCCTTCCAGACGACCCGCACATTCGCGTCCTCCTTCAACAGGTTCACCATCGTCGGCAGCGCGCGCTTGCAGTAGCCGCACTGGTAGTCGAAGAACTCGACCACCGTGACATCGCCCTCGGCATTGCCCGACACGGGCGACATCGGATGCCTGTCGATCGCCTCCCTGTTTTCCGCGATCGCGGCTTCCGCGCGGGCCTGTTCTTCCGCCTCCTGCCTCGCGCGGAGCGCCTGCAGCGCCTCGGCGACGATTTCGGGGTTCGCCATCAGGTAGTCCCGGACGATCCGTTCGACGGCCTCCCTGTCCGGGTCCGCCGGCGTCTGCGCTCGGCTTTCCGCGGCAGGCAAGGCCAGCATGGCGAGCGCCGCGAGCAGCGGCAGGAATCGGTTTCGCATCGGTTTGGAACCTTTCGCTTTCGGTTGGGCATGCGGACGGGAAGAAGGGCCGGGGCGCTGCGCCATGACTGCGCTAGTCGCCCTGAAGCGCCACGATGGGGTCGAGGCGCGAGGCCTGGTGGGCCGGCTGGAGGCCGAAGAAAATGCCGACGGCGGAGGAAACGCCGAGGCCGACCGCGATGGACAGCTCGGAGACGAAGAACTCCCAGTCCGTGAACTCGCAGATTCCCCAGGTCGCTCCCACCCCGAAGGCGGTGCCGGCGACGCCGCCGGCGACGGTCAGGATCACCGACTCGGTCAGGAACTGGCGCTGGATGTCGCCCCGGCTGGCGCCCAGCGCCCGGCGCACGCCGATCTCGCGCCGGCGCTCGGCCACCGAGATCAGCATGATGTTCATCACCCCGATGCCGCCGACGATCAGGCTGATGGAGCCCACCGCCCCCAGCAGCAGGGTCATCAGCCCGAGCTGGTTCTCCATCTGCGCGATCAGCTGCTTGGCGCTCTTGACCTCGAACCTCACGCCCTCTTCGAGCTTCCCGCCGAGCCAGGCGGCGACCTCGCGCACGGCGACCTCGTGATGCACGCCGGGCGCGGCGCGGGCGATGACCTCCTTGATCTCCCGGTCCGGGTCGATGCGCTGCGCCGTGGTGATGGGGATGAGCACGGCCTCGTCGGCGTTGATCTGCACCGGCATGCTGTAACTTTCCTCCGCGTCGCGGAGCTCGCCCGCGACCGTGAAGATGTAGCCGCCCACGTCTATGGTCTCGCCCACGACCTCCCACGCGCCGTTGTTGCGCATGTTCCGCGCCACCTTGGCGCCCACCGCGGCCCAGAACTGGCGGATGTCCAGGTCCGAGACGAAGCGGCCGTCGGCGAGCTCCAGCCTGCCGAGGTCCTTCAGCGATTCTGGGGCGCCCAGCGGGCTGGCGTTGACGCCCTTGCTGTTGTAGGAGACGCGCCCCCCGGTCCGGAGCAGCGGCGCGGCCTCCGAGACGGCCGGAACGGCCTCCGCGAGCGCGAGCGCGGTTTCCAGCGGGATGCCGGGATCCTTCGTCCCGCCCTTGATCTTGACCGTCACGATGTCCGTGCCGAGCGCCTCGAACTGGCGGCGCGATTCGGCGGTCGCGATCTCGCCGGTCGAGATCATCGCGATCACCGACGCGATGCCGATCATGATGCCGATGAGGCCCAGCACGGTGCGCAGCCGGGCGCGCGTCAGGCTGCGCGCCGCCTCGCGGAAATTGTCCGCCAGCGCCGGGCCCGTCTGCTTCACGAGGCGCCCCCGTCCCGCGCCGCGCCGTCCTCTTCCAGCAGCGCGCCGTCGCGGATCAGCGCCCGGCGCCGGCACTGCATCGAGATGACGGGATCGTGCGTGATGATGACGATGGCGACGCCGGCCTCGCCGTTGAGTTGCGTGAGCAGCCCCATCACCTCGTCGGCGGTGTTGGAGTCGAGCGCGCCGGTGGGCTCGTCCGCCAGCACCAGGGCCGGTCCGCCCACCAGCGCGCGGGCGATCGCGACGCGCTGCTTCTGGCCGCCGGAGAGCTGGTCGGGCTTGTGGTCCAGCCGGTCGCCCATGCCCACCTGGTCCAGGATCGCCTGCGCGCGCCGCCGGGTCTCGCGCCGGCCCGCGCCGCGATAGACCAGCGGCAGGGCCGCGTTCTCCAGCGCCGTCAGGTGCCCCAGCAGGTTGAACGACTGGAACACGAAGCCGATATTGGCGTTGCGGAAGGCGGAGAGCTCCTTGTCGTTCATGGTCGAGACGTCGCGCCCGTTCAGGCGGTAGGTCCCGTGCGTCTGGCGGCCGAGCAGGCCGAGTATGTTCATCAGCGTGGACTTGCCGCTGCCCGACGGCCCCATGATCGACAGGAAGTCGCCCGCCGCCACATTGAGATCGACGCCCTTCAGCACCTCGACCTCGACGGGCCCGAGCGCGTAGCTCTTCGCGATCTTCGCCATTTCAAGCAAGGTTCCGGCCCCCGTCAGCCGCCGGGCAGCACGACGGTTTCGCCCGCCTTCAGGCCGGAGGCGATCTCGACCCGCCGGCGCGTGGTCGGCCCGATCGTCACCTTGCGGTCCTGCGCCTCGCCGCTGGCCTCATCGAGCACCCGGATCCAGTGTTCGCCGCCCCGCCGACGCACAGAGTCGAGCGGCACCATCAGCGCTTTCGGGTTGTCGTAGGTCACGATCTTCAGCTTCGCCGACATGCCGGGGCGCACCCGCGCCTGCCGGTCCGCCGTCAGCTTGTCGAGCAGGACGGAGACATCGAAGACGGCCTTGCGCTTCTGTTTCGGGTCCGCCTCGGCGGAGACGCGGTCCACGACGCCCTTGAGCCTCACGCCCGGAAAGGCGTTGCCCGTCACCGTCACCTTCTGCCCGGCCCTGAGCTTTATCACGTCGATCTCGTCGGCCGTCGTGCTGGCGGCGATGCGCGAGAAGTCCCCGATCCGGAACAGCGCGTCGCCCTTCCTCAGCCTGACGCCCTCGACCAGATCCTTGCCGGAGCGGGTCGGGGGCAGCACCCGGCCCGCGAACGGCGCGCGGATCGCGCCCTCGTCCAGCAGCTCCCCGGCCGTGAGCATCTCGGCGCGGGCCTTCTCCAAGCTGAGCTCCGCCGCCGCCAGCGCCTTCCCGTCCGCCTTGGCGCGCTCGGCCTCGAGCTCCTCGCGGGCGGACTCGAAGTCCAGGAGCTGGCTCTTGAACTGGCGCTCCTCCTCCTCGAACTCCGCCGCCGCCATCAGGCCCTGCTCGAACAGGAAGCGGGACTTCCGCATCTTGCCCCGCCGGCCGTCCATGCTCATCTGCGCCTTGGCGAAGCTGCGCCGCGCCTTGATCATTTGCGGGCTCTTGTCCCAGTTCTTCAGCTCCGCCAGCTTCTCCTCCGCCTTCACGAACGCCAGGCGCCTCGACTGGTATTTGCGCTCGTGCTTCGACAGGTCGAGCTCCAGCAGCGTCTGGCCTTCCTCGACCGTGTCGCCCATCCGGACGTGGACCGCCGCGATCGCGCCCTCGACCGGGGTCTTCACATCTGTCTCGCGCCAGGGCTGCAGCCGGCCCTTGAGGGTGATGCTGCTGGAGGACCGGCGCGGCTTCACCTGGATCGTGCGCATCTGCGCGCCTTCGCCGTCCGGCGCCTGCGCCGCGCCGGCCTCGCCCCACAGGCCCTCCAGGAACGCCATATCGACGAACGACGGGATCGCGGGGCTCCAGGTCCAGAGACCCGCGCCGAGGAACACCCCGACCACCAGCAGGAAGCCGAAGCCCTGCACCACGCGCACCTTGCGCAGCGCCGCCGCCAGCGCCTCGTTGCGCTCCTCGATCTCGCGATAGGCGCTCTGCAGCTTCCCGTGCTGCTCCTCGGCCGCCTTCGCCATGCGCAGCTCGGTTTCCCGCAGTTCGCGCACCTCGGTGATGTCGCTGAACACCGCGATGACCGAAACCGGCCCGGAGCCGCCGCCGTCTCCCTCCGCCCGCAGGTAGGAGGTGGCGACCGACAGCGAGCGCGCCCCGTTCTCCCCCTCCACCTCGACCACCTGCCGTCCGGGCTCGCCTCCGGGCAATGTGGCGTCGAGGATGCGCTGGCTGAAATCGTCGAACCCCTCGCGGGCGATGAACAGCTCGGCGAAGCCGCGCCCGGCCGCCTCTTCGGCATCGAGGCCCAGGATCGCCTCCGCCGCCGGGTTGAGCGTCTCGATCCGCCCGCCGGCGCCGACGACCAGCACCCCGTCAAGCAGGTTGTCGAGCACCCCGCGATGGGCGTCCGAAGCGTTCATCGTCCCACCTGCTCCACTTCGATGCCCCACCGGTCCAGCATCGTGCCGAGCGTCCGGCTGAGCGAGTCGAGCGCCCTGCGGTAGCCCTCCACCGCGCCCAGTTCCCGTTGCTGCGCGCTCACCAGGTCGTCCTCGAACCGCCCGACCTGGAACGAGGAGGAGAGGCCCTGCTGCAGCTTCAGCCGCTCGACCTCCAGCTTCCGCTCGGAGAGGTCCCGCGCCTCGCCGGCCAGGTCGATCCGGCGCAGCGCCACGGCCACATTGTGCACCGCCCGGCGCACCTGGAGACGGATCGACTGGCGCCGTTCGGCCAGCGCCATTTCCGCGCGCCGCAGGCTGTTGCGCGCCTTCGTGAGCGCCCGCCGGGGCTCGTCGTCCTGCAGCGCCACGGTCAGGCTCAGGCCTCCGCTGTAGGAGGGGTCGTTGCCGCCGCTGTGCGTGGCGGTCATACTCAGCGACAGGCTCGGGCGCAGATTGTCTTCCGCGCTGCGCAGGCCATGCCGCGCCCCTTCCAGCCCGATTTCCGCCGCCAGCCAGTCAGCGCGCCGGGCGAAGGCAGTTTCCATGCTCTCCTCCAGGTCGGGCTCCTCCGGCTCTATCGGCGGCTCCGGGGACACCTCCACGCGCGTCCCTTCTTCGAGGTTGAGCGCGATGACCAGGCTGTCGTTGGCGTTGTCGAGCGCGGTCTCGGCGTCGGTCAGCGCATATTGCCGGTTCGCCACCGAGGCCTCCGTCTGCACCAGGTCCTGCGGCGCCATCCGGCCGGCCTCCACCAGCGCGCGGTTGATCTCCAATTGCCGCTCGGCCCGTTCGAGCGCTTCCCGGGCGATCGCGAGGCGCCGCTCCGCGCCAAGCACGCCCCGGTAGGCCCCGATGACCGAGCCCACGATGCCGGACACCGTGTCGCGGAAGCGGCGCACATTGATGCGCTCCTGCAGGCGCGCATTGCGCAGCGACCAGGTGTTGAGTTCGGTTCCGAACCCCTTGAGCAGCGGCTGCGAGAAGGTGAGGGTCGTCGATCCGGACCGGGAGCCCGACCCCAGCACCGGCTTCCCCCAGGTCAGGCTGAAGCTGCCGCCGGTCGGCACCTTGAGGCTCGGCCCCAGACTGACGCGCGCCGTCTCCTCGCCGCGGTTGCGCGCATTCGTCGAGAGGCTGAAATTGCCGGCCTTCGGGTCGAATTCCTCCTCCGCCGTCTCCAGGGCCAACGCCTGCTCGTCGCGCGCGATCCGGGCCCGGATCGCCGCGCGGCTGTTCTTCAGCGCGAGGAAGATCGCCTCCTCCATCGTCAGCGCCAGCGCCCGGCCCTCCTGCGCCGCCGACATGCCGGGCGCGAGGCCCGCCAGCAGGCAGGCGGCGGCCAGCGCCCGCGCCAGCGCCTTCGCCTCTCTGCATCCCGCCCCCACCGGTCCGCCGCGCTAGCTGCCGCCGTCGTCGCTGCGCGCGAGGCCTTCCGGGCGGCCGCCATGGGTAAGGAACTGCCTGTATCGCCGTTTCCCACCATCGTCGGGCCAGCGCCGCCGGAAGCGGTAGCGCATGTCCGAAACGTCATCGATGTCGAGTTCGAGAGACATTTCGGCCTCCTTCTCCGCACGGCTGTGCGCCGGTCCGTTCGCCGTGGAGCTTACGCAGGAAGGGCCCAGTCCGCCCCCTCCATAAGGAGGGGGTTTGCAAAAAAATTGCCTGCGACCGGGAAAAAAACTGCTGCGGCGCTCCCCCCCTCCAAAAGGAGGGGGTTTCAGGAAAAACAGGGCGGAACTTTGCTGAAGAACGCCCATTTTGCGCCGGCGCCTATTGTCCCCGCAGGAAGGCCCCAGTCCGCCCCCTTCATAAGGAGGGGGTTTGCAAAAAAATTGCCTGCGAACGGGAAAAAAACTGCTGCGGCGCTCCCCCCCTCCAAAAGGAGGGGGTTTCAGGAAAAACAGGGCGGAACTTTACTGAAGAACGCCCACTTTGCGCCGGCGCCTATTGTCCCCGTCAGCCGCCGGGCGGCGCCTCCACTGCACGCCGCCCGCCGTCCGTCCGTCGAACCCGTCGGCGACGGTCCCCGCTCCCGCAGGCTAGCCGCACTCGTCGAGTTGAAGCTCGCCGTTACAATTGTTGAGGTCGTCCATATTCCAGACCTCGGCGCTCACGGTGGTCTCCTTGTACACGGCATTGTCGTCGTCATCGGTGGCGCCGGTCTTGCAGATCGTCGAGAGCGTGCAGGTCTGGCTGCTGCCGTCGATCGCGCTGATGCTCATCGCGTAACTGCTGCGGGGGTCCTCCTCCCGGTTCGCGCATTCGTCCTTCGTGCCGCCCTGCTCGAAGTGCCAGTCGCAGTCGGCCACGGTGCAGAAGTGGTCGCCGCAATTGCAGGCGAGCTGGTTGCCCGTGCCGCAGGCCCCGCCGTCCGGGTCGAGCTTGGCGTCGCCAGAGGGATTGACATCGCAATAGACGTCGTCCGGATGCTCCTGGCAGAAGTCGTAGCGCTGCCGGTGCGTGCCGACGGCGTGTTCGGTGGAGGTGGATGGGGACGAGACCGAACGGCGCTTGATGTTGCCGTCCGCGTTGGCCACGACCTGGTCCTTCCAGCAAAGGTCCCCCTCGCCCTCGAAGCAGCAGTAGATTCCGCTGATCGGGCTGGTCGTTTCCATCGACTGCCGAGTAGCCGACACGCACATCTTCGCGCCGCCGCTTGTGCCGGTGACGGTTGTCACGTTAACGCGAGCCACGATATTCCCATGGGTCGAACATGCGTTCTCGACGGCAACTTTGTTGAATGTGAAGGCGCCACGCACTTCCTCCTTGCGAGAAACAGATACGCATGTCGCATCGGACACAGAGATCTGCTGGTTCGACGTACAGCCTTCGATGGGGTACATCTCCGGAGTGCAGTCGGTATCGGCAAGCCCCCGGTCCGCTGCGAGCGCGGTTGCAAACAGCGCCGCAAGGGCGATGGCGCAGGTTCTGAACTTCATCATGTCGGCCTCCTTCTCCGCGCGGCTGCGCGGGCCGGTCTTTCCACCGCCGAGCTTATGCGAAAAAGGCGCCGTCCGCCCCGTCCGCAAGGAGGGGGTTTGCAAAAAAATTGTCGGTGGAACCGAGAAAAAAGAGCCGGCCAGTTTATACCGAAGCGCTCGGTACGGAACTCATGTTCGGAGGCTGTCCCGTCCTTCTCCCCTCCCGCCAGGCGGGAGGGGTTGGGGGAGGGCCTCACGGTGCGCGCATTCGTCCTTCGCGCTGCCCTCATCGAAGCGCCGGTCGCAGTCGGCCGCGGTGCAGAAGCGGTCGCCGCAGTTGCAGGCGAGCCGGTTGCCCGTGCCGCAGCCGAAACGAAAAAAGAGAGCCGGCCGGTTTAACCCCTCCTTGAGGAGGGGGAGGCCGATGGGTTCTTTTCTTCGGTCTCACCGATGTTTTTTGCAAACCCCCTCCACAAGGAGGGCGCGGAAATCCGCCCTGGCCGCTACAATTTCCCCGAATAGCACGCCGGAAATTCGGAGACGGGCCGATGAAACGCAGTTTTCTCATCCTCGCAATCGCCGCCCTGGCCGCCGCCGGGCTCGGGCCCGACAGGGCGGCGGGAGACAACGATGTCCTGGGAGCGCTCGACTGCCCTTCGGAATTCCGCATATCCAAGGACGACGCCACCTGCATGAATGCGTGGTGGCGGGTTACGCAGCCTGCATCGACGGGCATCGAAGCGCGCAGCACCTATGGAGCGGAGAGCTTCTGCGCCAGTTACGGGACGGTCAAGGCCTATGTGGACAAGGTGGATCACGACGATCTGCACTTCGCGCTCACCAATCCCGGCACGGTGAACAGCATCAATATGCCGGGCGAAGTCCGCGCGATCACCTGTTGCCTGTCGCAGTCCGACCTCTGCTACAAGAGCCAGGTCGAGGCCGACGCCGACGGCTTTATCGCCCGGATCGAGATCGACGGCGGGACCGCGACCACCACCGCGGTCGATGTCTCCACGCACCGGAGGCGCTACAAATTCTGCCAGGCGAACCCGGCCGATGTCTATTGCGCGGCCAACCCCTCGGGCGACGCGCTGACAGAGCCGCCGGGCCCGGCCGACGGTTGCGGCGGCCGGGCCTGCGTCCTGCAGGACTGCTTCGACAAGTTCGAATACAGCCCCGCGGCCACGGGCGAGAGCGCCTGCTCTTCCTTGGCCTACACGCCGCCGATCGAGCCCGAAGGCGACCATGACGACGACACGTCCACCTGGCCCCTGACGGACAATACCTGCTGGATCTCGAGCGCAAGCTGCGCCGTGGCGTAGGACAGCGCCGTGACGGAGGACCGCGCGGTGGACGCCATTCCGACCGAAAGCTCCATGCGCGTCGATCTGTACGAGGCCATCGAAGAGTACCGATACGGCGTTTGGGCCGACCGCGACGTCAACGTCCATGACATGGAGGACCTGGTCTTTTGCCGCTGGCGCGTCTGCCTCCCCGGCGACGTGCTGGAGAGCAGGATCGGCATTTATTTGGACTCCTGTCCGGAAAGCGTCGACAGCTGCGGCCACGACATGGAAAGCGGCGGCGGGCAGAACGACGGCGGCAGCGGCTAGAGCGCGGTCCGAGTCCGCAGGGGTCCCGCTCTAGGGGCCCTCCGCCTCCTCCGCCGCCGCTTCGGGTTCGCGTGGCGGGGCCGGGCCGTCCGGGCGCTGCGCACCGGGCAGGTCGGCCACCGACATCACCAGCTGCGCCAGCTCCACCTGCCGCGTCAGCCCGTGCTTGGCGTAGATCTGGCGCAGGTGCCACCTGACCGTGGTCCGCTTGCGCCCCAGTTGCGCTGCGGCCTCGTCGATGCTGCTGCCATGGCCCATCAGCGCCGCGATCCGGCTCTCCGACGGGGTGAGGCCGAGCAGCTCCTCCAGGCGGAAGGGCTCGACCTTCAGGCGCTCCAGCGGGTCCACAGCCAGCACCAGCGCGCCGGCGTTCCCCTCGCCGGCCTCCGGGCCCTCCGCCTGTACGGGGCTCACATGCAGGGCGAGCGGCGACTGCGAGCCGTTCCGGCTGAGGCGCATCGAGCCGCCCGCGCCGCCCAGCGCCGCCTGCGCCACCAGCCGCTGGAGCGCAGCGTTCTCCTCGGGCAGGGCAGCCCGCAGCATGCCGTCCTCGTCCCAAAGCCCGCCGTCCCGGTGGAGGAAGGCGCAGGCAAGGTCGTTCGTCGCCATCACCCGCCCGCGCCGGTCCAGATGGATGACGCCCATCCGCATGTTCTCCAGCAGGCCGGTCGCCGTCGAGCCGAGCGCCTGCGACACGGCAAGGGCATGGCGGACCCGGACGTACTGGCGAATGTGCGGCAGAAGGCGCCCGACCGCCTCCACCCGGGACGGCCGCCAGCCGTTGCCGACAGGATCGCCGACCGCCCACACGATGCGCGAACCCTCCGGTCCATCGAGCCGCGCATGCAGGCTGTTGCTCGCGCCGGCGCGCGGCAGCAGTTCGTTATGCACCGCGGAGGTCTTCTTCTCGGCCTCCGTCAACAGCGAGGCGCTGGGCGCAATCCGGCTGTCCGGCAGCGCCCTCAGCCGCGGCAGGCGCTCGTCGATGGCGTGGTAGGCGCCGAAATACTCGTCCTCCAGGTCCGCGCGGCGCTCGCCCCGGAAGCAGAACCGCGCGAAGAAGACATCCACCTCCTCCCGCACCGCCCCGTCGCCGCAAGCCAGGAAGTTGCCTGTCGTCCCGCAGAACTCGTCCAGCAAGCCCGACGCCGCCGGCCAGAGCGCATCGTCGAGCGCAGCCGCATACAGCGACGTGAGCAGGCGCTCGAACAGGTCCTGCCGGTTCACGGGCGCCGCCCTCCGCCCCGACGGGCCCGCCCGGCCCGGCGGAGCCCCGGCAGAACTTCACCCACGGATATCCCCGCTGTCGAACACGGAATCGCCACCCGCTACAAGGAACATCTATGCGAATCGACAATTATGATATGTCGAATGGAATGAAATGTGCTTACGAATGCGAGGGCTTGGAGCCTGAAATTCGGAGTATATTTCCAAATAATCGTATTTTGTGAAAGTTGCTTTCAAATCATCCAGAGCCAGAGAATGTCCGGAGGCTGATCTGTCGCGACGGTTCGGGGTGAGCCGGCGCACGATCCACTACTGGATCGAGACGGGCCAGCTGGACCGCGATCTGTCGGTCGGTCCGCGCGGCTATGCACCGCGTCCTCCGGTGGCTCACAAGCTGAACCCCTACAAAGCGATCATCGACGCGCGCCTCGAGGCGTTCCCGAAGTTGTCGGCCATGCGGATCGATCGCCGATGCCGCGTTCATCGCGTCGCGCCCGCACGGGCGCGACGACCGGCCGTCCGCCTGGAGGCCCGGCGGACCGGGCCCGCAGCGGGGCCGCCGCACGCCCCGCTGGGACCGAAGACGCCGCCCGCACCGGCTGCGGGGCTGGGCGGCAAGCCGGGCGCGGCCCGGAGTTTCGCGTTTCAATCCACCATGCCGCAATGACAAGCAACTATCTGTCATTTATTTGACATTATTGATAAGAATAGTTCGATTTATTGCCAACTATCGAGATATTTGGAACGACATTTCAGGCGATAGGGCCTAGAATCGTTCGCAAGCAAGGACGTTCCCGCCGCGCGCGGCGCCGGGGCGCCCGGCCGCTGGGAGGACAAGCCATGGAAGAGATTGCGGTGCTCGACAGCATTTCCCTGCGCGCCCGCGCGCTCGAAGCGAGCCGCATCCGGGAGATCGCCGAACGCGGGATGGGAATGCCGGGCGCCGTCGCGCTCTGGTTCGGCGAGGGCGCGTGGCCTACGCCGGCGCCGATCGTCGAGGCCGCCGTCGCCTCGCTCCGGGCGGGCAACCACATGTACCAGCCCAACAACGGCGCGCGCGCCCTGCGCGCCGAGATCTGCGCCTATACGAACCGCCTCTACGGCGCGGCGCTGACGCCGGAGCGCGTCACGGTCACGCAGTCCGGGACGCAGGGGCTGGCGCTCGCCGCGCAGCTCCTCGTCTCGCCCGGCGACCGGGTGGTGGCGATCGAGCCCTGCTGGCCCAACATCGCCGGCGCGTTCAAGGCCGCGGGCGGCGAGGTCTCCTCGGTGGCGCTCGCGCCGGCGAACGGGCGCTGGGCGCTCGATCTCGAAGCCCTGCTGGAGCGGCTCGCGCCGGGAACCGCGGCGGTCGTGCTGAACTCCCCCAACAACCCGACCGGCTGGACCATGCCGCCCGGGGAGCAGCGGGCCCTGCTGGAGCATTGCCGGGCGCGCGGCATCTGGATCGTGACCGACGACGTCTATGCCCGCCTCTACCGCCACGGACGGGCCGGGCCCTCCTTCCTGGAGATCGCCGATCCGGAGGACCTGCTGATTTCGGTCAACAGCTTCTCCAAATGCTGGTCGATGACCGGCTGGCGCCTCGGCTGGCTGGTGGCGCCGGCGGCGCTGGAGGCGCGGATCGGCCAGCTTACCGAGTTCAACACCTCGTGCTCGCCGGGCTTCGTGCAGGAAGCCGGCGCGGCGGCGCTACGCGACGGCGAGGAGGCGGTCGGCGCGTTGCTGGCCAGGCTGGAGGAGGGCTACGCGCGTGCCGAGGAGCGGTTGACCGGCTTCGGGCGCGTCGAGTTCATCCGGCCCGACGGCGCCTTCTACTGTTTCTTCCGGGTGGCGGGGCTCGCCGACAGCGTGCAGGCCGCCTGGGAGATACTGGAGAAAACCGGAGTCGGGCTGGCGCCGGGCGCCGCGTTCGGCCCGGCCGGCGAGGGTTACCTGCGGCTGTGCTACGCCCGCCCGCCGGAACTGCTGGACGAGGCCTTCGACCGGCTGGCGCCGATCCTCGGTGGATGAGGCGTGACGGAATCGAACGCATGCCCGAATCTGCCCGCCTGCCCGTCATGACGGGCGCGCTCCCCCTCGCCCGCGCCCGGACCGCCGCAACCCCGTCCGGCCGGAAAGGCCCGCCTTCCCGAACGACAGGCGCCCCGGCGGCGCGAAACGCGCATGCGAACCCGGCTCGCCGCGGCGGCGTGGCGCCATCTCCCTTGCGAAACCCGGCCGACTTGGAAGGACGGTCTCACGAATGACCGGCATCAACGGCGTTGACGCCGAAATCCTGGAGGGCCTGCAGCGGAACGGCCGCCTGTCCAACGCGAAGCTAGCGCAGCAGCTGTCGCTCAGCGAGCCGTCCTGCTGGCGGCGCGTCAGGCGGCTGGAGGAGGAAGGCTACATCGAGGGCTACCAGGCGGTGCTGAACCGCCGCCGCCTCGGCCTCGGCCTGCTCGCCTTCGTACAGCTCGGCTACAGCAAGCACGACCCGGAAGCGACCGCCGACTTGGAGCGGATCGTCTCCGAGTGCCCGAACGTGCTGTCCTGCCACAACACCACGGGCGATGCCGACTTCCTGCTCCAGGTGGTGGCGAGGGACCTGGACGACTACAGCCGGTTCCTGGAGACGGTGGTCAGGCGCCTGCCGGGGGTGGTCAGCGTGACGTCCAACCTGTCGTTGCGGGAGCTCAAGCTGACCGGGCGGCTGCCGGTGTCCGCGGCCCCGACGGCCTGACGCCCGCGCAGTCCCCGGTACCGGATCGGCGTCCGGCGCCGCCGGTCCCTCTTCCGTTCCGCCCCGGCTCTTCCGGCCTCCGCCCGGCGCCGCGCGACCGGCAACGATTCGGCAAATTACCCCGAATCGAAAGGAAAGTTCATCCGCGGCCGATCAATGGGAAGAGTCTTCGAAAATAAGCATTAATCGGGCATTCTTTGAAAGCACATTTTCGCCGATCGGGCCTCCAGGCTTCCGCGAGAAAGTCCTCACGCCACACCTTGTCGATCAGCGCGTGGAAGCGCCGGTCGGGTTCTTCCTTCGCTTTCGCATGTAGCATGGTCTGAAGTTTCCGAACTCTGTCTGACCCTGTTAGGCTCTCGCCAGTGGTCACGCCCTGCCTCCTTTCCATACTGTTCTCAAAGTCAGGCCCCTTTCCTCGACCGGCGTTACCCGGCGTCTTCAGTCGTACGGGCCTGTCCGCCACCCTGCCGGCCCGGCCTGCCCCTCGCGGGGTTCCGGTTGGCGCGTGCACGCCACCGACAGGGCTTCCCGTGTTGCTACCCTTCCCCTCTTCCATGCGTGCCGCCGCCACTACCCCGGCGGAACCGGCCGGTGCTCATTTCGCTCGCTTCCCGGTCGGTGGCAGCCTTCCCCGAAGTAGCGATCGGGTCGGCTTCCGCGTCTTCACGTTTCGAGGCCTGCTCAGCGTTCACTCGCGTTGCGGCCCGCATGGTCGCTGAACCGCCCAAGGCGGTCCTTCCGTCAGAGTGCTTCGGACTATGTCGTTACCTCCATAATCCGCTCCGATTGCTACCGGCTGGAGCGAAAGTTACCGGGCGGGGTTCGCACCCGCTAGGGAAAGGCGCCTTTCCACGGCGCACGCTACCTTGGTGAGAAGCGGAGTCGTGGGAGAGTTCTTCGGGATCGCGGCGCTGGTCGCGGATTTCGCCGCCGGGGCCGTCTCCGGTTCGATCGAGGCTTTGAGCGTGTCCGGGCTCGGCGCGACTCCCGACGGGGAGGAGTTCGAGATCGCGGGAGAAGATCCGGGACTGCGCGTGGATCTGGGCTCCGCCGATTTCGGCCGGAACGGAACCTTCACGGGCAGGGCCGTGGCCGTCGCGAGCACGAACCGGACGATCGACAGCTCCGGCGGCGCCTGGGGCGGGCGGTTCTCGAACGTGCTGGAAGGAGGCCAGCCGCGCCTGGTCGGCGGAACCGTCGGCGCCGAATGGGAGGAACGGGACGGCGGCGGGGGCGTCCTCCTCGGCGCGTTCCTGGGCGCGAAGGGTCCGCCGGCGACGTCCGCAGCAAAATAAGGCCCCGTCATTTCGGCCGGAGGCGCCCGGGAGAATGCGGCAAGCCGGCGCGTTCCAACGCTTCATCCGCGTGGCGGGGTTGACCGACCGCGCGGAAGCCGCGTCGGAGGTTCTCAAGAGAGCACCGGGGTCGGGCTCGCGCCCGGCGTCGCGATCGGCGCGGCCGGCGAGGGCTGCCTGCGGCCGCGCCAGGCACGCCGTCCCGAGCTCCCGGACCGGACCTTCGATCGTCTTGCTCGGATTTTCGGCCGATGAGGCGCGACGAGCGCGCGCCCCGGCGTCCGCGCCGCGCCCCTTGAGCCGGTCCGGCCTGAAAGCCCCGCGTGCGCGCTCGGCATGCCCTCGCGCGGCGCGAAAGTCGCTCGCAAGTTCGGATTGTTCCGGCAAGAAGGCGGTGTATTCTTTCCAGTGCTCCCCGGTGCCGGAAGGATTCTTTCAAGAATGCCCGAACTCGATAGCGTCGATGCCGAAATCCTGGACAGCCTGCAACGGAACGGACGCCTGTCCAACGCGAAGCTCGCGAAGCAGGTCTCGCTCAGCGAGCCGTCCTGCTGGCGCCGCGTCAGGCGGCTGCAGGAGGAGGGGTACATCGAGGGCTACCAGGCGGTGCTCAACCGCCGCAGCCTCGGCCTCGGCCTGCTCGCCTTCGTGCAGCTCGGCTGCACCGCGCACGACCCGGACGCGACCGCCGAGCTGGAACGCATCGTCTCGGAGCACCCGAACGTGCTTTCCTGCCACAACACGACGGGCGAAGCGGACTTCCTGCTTCAGGTGGTGGCGAAGGACCTGGCCGACTACAGCCGGTTCGTGGAGACGGTGCTGAGGAACCTGCCGGGCGTGGTCAGCGTGACGTCCAACCTGTCGCTGCGGGAGCTCAAGCTGACCGGGCGGCTGCCGGTGTCCGCGGCCCCGACGGCCTGACGTCCGCAAATTCCCGGTGCGGCGCCGGAGTCGGCGCCGCCGCTCATCCCCGGTTCCGCCGCGGCTCGTTCGTTCGCCGCATCCTCCGCCACCGCTCTTTCGATGCAGGCGTCCCCGACCGGTGGGTTCGCGGCCGGATGCCGCGCGACCAGCGGCGATTCCGGGGATTTCCCAAGTTTGAAAGAAAACCTCACATGTGGCCGCATAGCGGAAAGTAGCTTCTTCTTCCATATGCTTTTTGGGCATATCTGAAAGTACATTTCAGCCTATCGCGCATAGAATAATCGATCCGAAAGGGCGCCTCTTCGCCGTGCGGAGGGTGCATATCCGTGTCCTGCAGCGGAGGGGTCGTGTACGAAATCCGTCGCGACGGTCACCGGATGCCCACCTCTCGCGGACGACCGTTCCCGGCGCTCCATCGACGAAGACGGCGGGTTCTTCCCGAGCACTAGCGGAATCGGAAGGATTCTCTTGAAACATGACGGACATCGACGATGTGGACGCCGAAATCCTGGACAGCCTGCAACGGAACGGGCGCCTGTCCAACGCGAAGCTCGCCAAGCAGGTCTCGCTCAGCGAGCCGTCCTGCTGGCGGCGCGTCAAGCGCCTGGAAGAGGAGGGCTTCATCGAGGGCTACCAGGCGGTGCTCAACCGCCGCAGCCTCGGCCTCGGCCTGCTCGCCTTCGTGCAGCTCGGCTGCAACAGGCACGATCCGGAAGCGACCGCCGAGATGGAGCGCATCATCTCGAAGAGCCCGAACGTGATCGCCTGCCACAACACGACGGGCGAAGCGGAATTCCTTCTTCAGGTGGTCGCCAGGGATCTCGACGACTACAGCCGGTTCCTGGAGACGGTGGTCAGGCACCTGCCGGGCGTGGTCAGCGTGACGTCCAACCTGTCGTTGCGGGAGCTCAAGCTGACCGGCCGGCTGCCGGTGTCCGCCACCCCGGCGGCCTGACGCCCGGGAGGTCCCCGGCGCCGGGCCGGCGTCCGGCCTTGCCGGTCCATCTCGCCGGCCGACGGCAGCCTGCGCGATCGTGGCCGGATGCCGCTGGATCGGCGAAGATTCGGCAGATATCGACGAAATGAAAGAATACTGCAAATTTGGGCAGACAATAGAAAATAACGGCAAAAGAGTGGCTGCCTGTCGGTTATTCTGAAAGCACATTTCGGGATTTGCAGCGTACATTCCGTTGTCCCCAAGCGCGCTTCTTCACCGTGAGTCGGGCGCAGATCCGCAACTGCTGGCAGGCGGTCCGTGTACCAATTCCGTCGGGTGAGTCGCAGGCTGTCCGCTTTCCCCGGACGACGGTTCCCGGCGCTCTTCCGCGCCCGGCCGATGCACCTCGTGCTCGTGGCGCTTGGCTCTGCCGCGCTCACGGCGCCGCTGCAGGCGCAGGACGAGGCGCCGATCCGCTACGTCGCGAACAGCCTGACCTTCAACTCGGGCGCCGCAACGATCGGCAACCTGGACGACTTCTACGGCGCGGAGAACAACCACCAGCGGACACAGCAGTTCACCACGGGAAGCCGCGAGGGCGGCTACAGGCTGTCCGGCATCCGCTTCTACCTGCGGGGCAACGTCGCGGCGAACAACGGCAAATATTCGGTTCGACTCTTCAGGGGCGCCAATCAGGACCGCCAGCAAGGCGAGGTCGCCTCCTTCGGAAACCACCGCCTGCCGAACGCCCCGACCCGCACCGCCTGGCACGAACTCGCGCCGGAGAGCGAGACGGTGCTCTTGCCGAACACCGACTACCATGTCTGGTTCCGCCTCAGGCCCGCGGCTCAGGCCACGGTAAGTCTGGGAACCGCCGGGGGCGTCGAGACCGGGCGCGACGGCTGGCGGATCGCGAGTGGCAGCTATGCAAGGGAAGGCCAGAACGGCCACTCCTCCTGGGAGTACAGGGAGGGCGAGAAGATTTCCCTCGAAATCTTCGCCGCGCCCGCCCTGTCCGATGCGGAAATCGCGCCCGTCATCGGGGTCCGCGTCGATCCCGGCTCGATCCCGGAGAACGGCGGGCTGGCAACCGTCACCGCCACGGCCGATCCCGCGCCGCGCTCGGACATTGCCCTGCAAGTCGCCGTGACGCCGGGGCCGGGGACCACGGCGGCGGACTACACCGTGAGCGCCAACAAGGTGCTCACCATCGCCGCAGGGGCGACGACCAGTACCGGCACGGTGACCGTGACCCCCGTGAACGACGGGATCGGGACCTTCGACAGGACGCTCGCGATCACCGTCACGTCCGATGCGGAGGTGGACGTCTCCCGCGCCGCCGCCTCGCTCACCATCGAGGAGGACGACGCCGTCCCGCCGCCGCCGACCGGCGTCACGGCAAGGGAGGCGCCCGACTTCGTGCTGCTGGAGTGGCGGCCCGGCGCCCGGACCGACGCGGAGGACCTCTCGTTCCAGTACCGGATGAGGGTCGGCGGCGGGGCCTACGGCGCGTGGACCGACATTCCGGACAGCGGCCCGGGAGACGCGAATTCCACCGGCTACAAGGTCACCGGCCTGGCCCGCGACACGCGCTACGGCTTCGGGCTGCGGGCCCGCGACGGCGACCGGTACAGCGAGGCGGTCGAAGTCAGCGCCGAAACCTTTACGCCCTTCACGGCCATCCTGAAGAGTTCGCTCGGGTTTTTCTGGGACGACAGCCTTGCCGACGGGAGGGTCCTGAATATCGTCGAAGCGGAGTTCAGCCACGACTTCCATGAACGAAACAGGAGGGTCTTCGACAACCACCGTTCGCCGCACGTCGAGTATGTCAACGCGAGACGCCGGGCCGCGGGTTTCAGTCCGTCGAACCCGAGAAGGTACACTTTCCAGGCGCTCCCGCTCCAAGGCGCGACAACCTACGCCATCACGCTGAAAGCGCCCGCCGAGCCGTATCGCTGCACGCTGGCGGAGGCGGAGCGGGCCCTGAAGATCTGCAGCGCCGATCTGCGCCCCCTGTCCGAGGACGCGAGGATCGTCCTGGGCGGGGTAAGAACGGTCCGGCTGAGTCTCGACACCGCTTCCATCGCCGAAAACGGCGGCGTCGCGAACGTGACCGCCAGCCTTCACACGCTGAACACGTCCCAGCAGGACGACCGGACCGGCATTCGCGTCCATGTGGATGTCGCGGTCGAATCCATCTCGGCGGCGACGGAAGCCGACTACACGCTCGCCAACAGCGACGCCGCGCTCAAGCCCAACCGGCTGGTCATCGAGCCGGGCGCCTCCGTGAGCCGCAACCGGATAGTCATCGCAGCGGTGGACAACGATGTGCTCGAACGCGACAAGCGGTTGCGCATTTCGGCCAGCACCGACGCAACCCACGTCCTCCTCCAGCACCTGTCCAGGGACGCGCCCGAAGACGACCCCGTCCTGACCATCGAGGAAGACGAAACGGGCTTCGGGCCGCCGGCCGCCTTCCGCCTGCTGCCGGCCCTCAACGCCTTCGTGCTGAGCTGGGACGCCAGCCCCAACGACGCCAGGGAGCACACTTACGAGTACAGGTACAAGGCGGGCGAGGGCGAGTACGGCGAATGGACGGCCATTCCCGACAGCGGCCGCGGCGAGGCGAACCACGAAGGCTACACCTTGACCGGCCTGGTCGAGAACACGCGCCATGACTTCAGGCTGCGCGCCGTGGATGCCGGGAACAACGCCACCGAAGCGACCGGGGCCGCAGAAGCCACCCTCAGGCCCTTCACCGCGGAATTCGACAAATTCAATCTCCCCGACCGCGTTGAGCCGGGCGCCGAATTCCAGTTCAAGATACGTTTCGACCGACCTGCGCGGGGGCCCGCTATGTTTGCGCCGGGTCAGGAACAGATCGTCGTGGAGGGCGGCGCCCACACGCGAAGCGTGCATGAATATTCTCCAAAGACCCATCCGAACCACCAGATCTGGATCCTGACCGTCCTGCCCGACCGCGACGCCACGGAAGTGGTCGTCAGGCTGGCGCCGGGAACGCCGCCCCACACGCGCTGCACGGATGGCGACAACAGCCGCATCTGCAGCGCCGAGAACGATCCGCTCACGCACGGGGCGACCCACCGGTTCCCCGTGGCGCGGAGCCCGCCGGTGCAGGTCTCGTCGGTGTCGCTGGCGACGGGTCCCGGCGGGAACGGCGTCTGGGACGCGGGCGAGACGGTGGCGGTCGAGGTCGCGTTCAGCGGCGCGGTGACGGTGGAGGGGCCGGCCGGGAGCCCGACGCTCGCGGTTCTGCTCGACGGCGCGCGGCGCGCGGCGGCGTATGTTTCGGGCAGCGGCACGGATACGCTGCGCTTTGCCTGGACGGTGACCGGGGAGGATGCCGGCGCGCGGCGCGCGCGGCTCGTCGCCAACGGCATCGCGACCGGCGAGGCGACGATCGTGGACAGCGCCGGGCGGGCGGCGGCGCTCGACTATGCCGTCGCGCCGTATGTGACCGGGGTGTCGTTCGCGCCGGTGCCGTCGGGCGACGGGTACTGGAGCAAGGGCGAGACGCTCGCGGTCCGGTTGTCCTTCAGCGAGGCCGTGTCGGTGCTGGACGGCAGTCCGGCGGTGGAGGTCGCGGTCGGAAGCCGCAAGGGCGCGGTCGAGTATGCGTCGGGCTCGGGGACGGACACGCTGGTCTTCTCCCGGGCGTTCGCTGGCGGGCGCTGGCGGGCGGAGATCATCGCGCTGGTGGCGGACAGCCTGCGGCTCGAGGGCGCGCGCATCGTCGGGCGGGAGAGCGGGCTGGCGGCGGAGCCCGGCCATCCGGGCGCGCGGGCGGACGGGGAGGAGCCGCAGGCGCTGACCGCGGCGTTCGCGGCCCTGCCGGCGGGCCACGGGGGCGTTGCGTTCACCTTCGAGCTCGCGTTCAGCGAGGCGTTCACGGGAAGCTACCGCACGCTTCGCGACAGCGCGTTCGAGGTGCAGGGAGGGCGCGTGACCCACGCGCGCCGGGCGCACACGAACGCGCAGGAGCGCGACCGGGTGTGGCGGATCACGGTGGCGCCCGACGCCGGGGCGGACGAGGTGACGGTCGCGCTGTCGGCGGCGACGGACTGCGCAGCGGCGGGCGCGGTCTGCACGGTGGACGACCGCCCGCTGTCGGCGGCGGTCTCAGCCTCGGTGCCGCGGGGCGCGCCAGCGCCGGCGCCGGGAACACCTTTGACCGCCCACTTCGAACGCATGCCGGCGGAGCATGCCGGGGAGGCGTTCGGCTTCGAGGCGCGGTTCAGCGAGGCGTTCAGGGTGAGCTGGCTGACGATGCGCGACCGCGCGTTTGCGGTCGCAGGGGGTCGCGTGACCGGGGCGCGGCGGGGGGATAATCCGCACCACGAGGCGGACGGCATGGAGCCGAACCGGGTGTGGCGGATCACGGTAGAGCCGGACGGGATGGACGACGTGACGGTCGAGCTGCCGGTGACGGTGGACTGCGCGGCGACGGGGGCGGTGTGCACGGAGAGCGGCGAGGCGCTCTCGAACGCGGTCTCGGCGACGATCCCCGGCCCGCCGGGCCTGTCGGTGGCGGACGCGCGGGTCGAGGAAGGTCCGGACGTGACCCTCGACTTCGCGGTGACGCTGGGCCGCGCCTCGACGGCGACGGTGACGGTCGACTACGCGACCTCGGACGGCACGGCGACGACGGGCGAGGACTACACCCGGACGACGGGGACGCTCACCTTCGCGCCGGGCGAGACGGCGAAGACGGTCCCGGTGCCGGTGCTGGACGATGCGCATGACGAGGGCGAGGAGACGCTGACGCTGACACTCTCGAACCCATCGGGCGGCAATGCCTGGCTCGAGGACGCCGAGGCGACCGGGACCATCGTGAACACCGACGCGATGCCGCAGGCCTGGCTTGCGCGCTTCGGGCGCACGGTGGCGGAGCAGGTGATAGAGGCGGTGGAGGGCCGGTTCTCGGCGAACCGCACGGCCGGCGTCGAGATGACGCTCGCCGGGGAGCGGATCGGATTGTCGGGCTCAGCGCCCGAGGGCCCCGGTTCGGGGTCCGGGGCAGGCGCAGACGCGCGGTCGACGGCCGCTGAGGAGGCGGAGGCCCGCTCGCGGCTGGCGACGATGACGCAGTGGCTGCGGGGCACGGAGGAGAATGCGGACGAGGGCCGCCGCGCCGGCTACCGCTCGCGGGCGGTAACGCCGCGCGACCTGCTGACCGGGTCTTCGTTCGCGCTGACCGGCGAGGCGAAGGCGGGCGGCGCGGTCTCGCTCTGGGGCCGGGGCGCGGTGTCGCGCTTCGACGGGCGCGAGGGCGACCTCACGCTCGACGGCGAGGTGGTGAGCGCGATGTTCGGCGCGGACTGGGCGGCGGACCCCGGATCGGGGTCCCCCGGATCGAAGTCCGGGGCAGGCGGGGCAGGACGCTGGACCGCGGGCCTGCTGGTGTCGCGCTCGGTCGGAGAAGGCGGCTACCGGGGCCCGGACATGGCCGGCACGGTGGCGAGCACGATGACGGGCCTGTTCCCCTACGGGCGCTACGCGACCAGCGACCGGGTGACGCTCTGGGGCATCGCGGGCTACGGCGCGGGCGAGTTCACTCTCAGGCCGGAGAAGGCCGGCGATGCGCAGGACAGCCCGGCGACGATGCGGGTCGACATGGACCTCGCGATGGGGGCGGTCGGCCTGCGCGGGATTGCGGTCGAGGCGCCGGCTGACGGCGGCGTCGAGCTTGCGGTGAAGACCGACGCGATGGCGGTGCGCACGTGCTCGGAGAAGACGCGGGGCCTGGAGGCGGCGGAGGCCGACGTGACCCGCCTCAGGCTCGCCCTGGAGGGGAACTGGCGCGGGCTGACGGCCGGCGCCGGCACGCTCGTGCCGACGGCCGAGGTCGGGCTGCGCCATGACGGCGGCGACGCGGAGACGGGCTTCGGGCTCGACCTCGGCGGCGGGCTTGCCTGGTCGGACCCCGAGCACGGGGTGTCGGCGGAGCTCCGGGGCCGGGGGCTGCTGACCCACGAGTCGGCGGGCTTCCGCGACCGGGGCCTCTCGGGGTCGTTCGCCTGGGCGCCGGGCCGGGAAGGCCGGGGTCCGTCATTGACGCTGACCCAGACCATGGGCGCCTCGTCCGCGGGCGGCGCGGACGCGCTGCTCGGGCGGCGGCACCTGGGCGGCCTCGCGGCCAACGACCCCGGATCGGGGTCCGGGGCAGGCGGGTCCGGAGCGGACGATCTTGCCAACCGCCGCCTGGAGCTGCGCATGGGCTACGGCTTCTCCGTGCTGGGGGACCGGTTCACCATGGCGCCGGAGGCCGCGCTCGGGCTCTCCAACGGCCGGCGGGAGTACACGCTAGGTTGGCGGCTCGGCTCGGTCGGCGGCGGCCCGGTGTCGATGGAGCTCGGGCTCGAGGCGACGCGAAGCGAGACGGCCGGCGGCTCCGGGCGGGGCGGCGACGCGCAGCACGCGGTCGGGTTCCGGGCCACGGCGCGGTGGTGAACGGCGGTCCGGCGGCCGCGGCGCGCGCGCCGGGATCCGGCTGTTTCTGGAGGCCTTGCATTTCTTTTCGGTTCACAACATCACCTGGCGGGCGTTGCCGGAGCGGTTCGGACACTGGAACACGGTCTGGCGGCGCTTTCATCGCCTGAGCCGTTCGGGAGTGTTCGAGGACTTTTTCGCCACGCTGGCGGATTTGAGCAGCACGGCGCACCTGGTTCAGATGTTCGATTCGACCGTGACGCGCGCGCATGTATCGGCGGCCGGCGCAAAAGGGGGCAGCAGGGTCAGGCGCTCGGGCGCTCGCGGGGCCGTTTCAGCACGAAGATCCACCTGAAGACGGATTTCGACGGTGAGCCTCCGGTGAGGACCGTCTATGCGGCCGGCGTGATTTCCGGCGTGACGTGGTGGAACGAGGGGTATGACGCTCCGGCACCGTCGACGGTGTCCGGCGTGACGCTCAATGCGGACGCCGAGGACCGCGTCAAGCGACGGTCAGGGGACGCTTTGAAGCGGAACCGATGGTGAGGATCGGTTCAGGCGGCCAGAGCCAGGTCCTGCGAAGGCTTCCAGTTCCAGAGCAGCAGCTCGTGCAGGTCGCCTTGCGGCAGATCGGCAATCTGTCTGAGCACATCGGCGAGCCAGGCCTGGGGATCGACGTCGTTGAGCTTGGCGGTACCGATGAGGGTGTACATCGCCGCCGCCCATACGCCGCCGCGGTCGGAGCCGCAGAACAGCCACGATTTTCGTCCCAGAGCGATCATGCATTCATTCTGCCCATGTCGGGCAGGATTGCATCATCCACTATCCGTGGCATGCCCATTTCGGCCGCCGTGTCCGCCTTGAAGTTATCGAACAGCGTGCCGACGGTCTCATGGCCTCTGTCGAGGTAGAGCCCGGGCTGGTCATCAAGATTCCCGCCTGGTCGCTCGATCCTGCGTCATGCGCCGGCATGGAGATCGGCGCGCCGCGAGTATCCCTAGCCGCTCTTGCCGTGCTTCACGAGCTTCTCGTCGGCAAGGGTTTTAGACGAAGCTCCTCCGCTGACGGGACCGTTAGCGAGGAGGAACTCAATGAAGTCTTTGGCTGTGCCGGCGAGGCCACCGGGCGAGTTCCGACAGCTCAGCATGGTGTTGGACACACCGGCGCTGCGTGGCCTGAACCGGGAGGACCGCGAGGCGGTCTTGGGCGCGCTGGCCGGTCTGCTTCTGGAAGCGGCGGACTTCGCGGTGAAGGAGGATGCCGGCGAAGCTCTTCAGGTGCTCGACCGGATGATCGCCGGACCGGTTCCGCGAGTAGCGGAACAGGGCCGCCGGCGGGTCGGGACCGCCGAACGGCCGGTCGTCGCGGACATAGACCCAGGCCCGGCCTTTGTCGGTCTTGCCCTTGGCCAGCACCGGCACCGGCGTGTCGTCGCCATGCAGGCGTTCGGCCGCCATGACATGCGCTGCGATCAGATCGTGCAGGGGGCGCAGCGCCACCGTGCAGGCGCCCACCTGGTCGGCCAGGGTCGACAGGCTGAGGTCGACGCCCTCGCGCGCATAGCGGTCGCGCTGGCGGTTCAGCGGCTGGTGCTGCCCATACTTCCCGAAGACGATCGTCGCCAGAAGGTTCGGGCCGGCCCAGCCGCGCGGTGTCGGGTGGAACGGCGCCGGCGGCTGGCTGATCTTCTCGCAGTCCCGGCAGGTGAACTTCTCGCGCACCGTCTGGATGACCTTCCACTGGCGCGGAATGACCTCCAGCGTCTCGGTGACGTCCTCGCCGATCTTCGAGAGCTTCTTCGAGCCGCAGCACGCGCAGGCGTCCGGCGGCGGCACCACCACGCGCTCACGCGGCAGATGTTCGGGGAACGGCTTGCGCCCGGACCGGCGGCGGCGGGTGAACGCCTTCACCTGCGTCGTGCCGGCTGCGGCCTGTTCGGCCGCCAGCTCGTCCTCGGTCGCGGACGCCTCGAGCTCGTCGAGTTGGAGTTCCAGCCGGTCGAGAAGCCGCTGCTTGCGCTCCGAACGCTGGCCGAAAAGTGCGCGGCGCAGCTTCTCGATCATCAGCTTCAAGGCGGCGATCTGCGCTTCGGCGTCCGACGCCTGCGCCTCGGCGTTCGCGGCCCGCGCCTCGGCCTCGCTGGACTTGGCTTCCGACGCCGCCAGCGCCGCCTTCAGCGCGTCGATCTCCGATCCGTCCGGCATGCTCGGAAGCGAATCACAACAGCCGCTACGCCGCCATGACAATCCTGTCGGATGAGTCCTTTTGCCGCCCGTCAGCCGGCCCGCGACGGACGCCAGGTCCGGACCGGGTTCCTCCAATCGATCCCTTCCAGCAGGTAGCCGAGCTGCGCCGCGCTGATCGACACCGCCCCGCCCGACGCCGCCGGCCAGGGGAACCGACCGCGCTCCAGACGCTTGGCGTAGAGCGACGTGCCGATCCCGTCGGTCCAGAGGATCTTCACGAGATCGCCCTTGCGTCCGCGGAAGATGAAAAGATCGCCCGCATGCGGGTCCCGCCCGAGACCCTGCTGAACCTGCAGCGCCAGCGTGTTCATCCCGCGCCGCATGTCCGTCACGCCGGTCGCGAGCCACACCCGCGCCCCGCTCGGAACCGGGATCATCGCCGCTCCAGAACTTCGAGAACCCGCGACAGCGCCGCCGCGTCCACATCCCGGTCCACCGTCACACGCGAGCCGTCCGCCAGGGCAATCTCGATCCGCCCGGGGGAAGACGCCTCGATATCCGGCGGCGCCGGCAGCAGCTTCGCCGGTTCCGCTCCCTCCGTCGACGAGACAACCACCGGGACGAAGCCACCCGCCATACGCGCCAGCTCCCGATACTGGCGGCGCCAGCTGAAAACCAGGTTCGCGTTCACGTCATGACGGCGCGCCACGACCGACACCGAAATCCCCGGCTGGTAGCTCTCCGTCACGATCCGGCGCTTCTGCGCCTCGCTCCAGCGACGGCGGCGGCGAGACCGAACCTCGCCCCCGGCCCCAGAATGATCCGCGTCCGACATCCGCATAGTGTCCACTTATCCTTGATGGACACCTACGCGCGCCCATCCCTGAGCGCGAACCCTCGCCGATCCAGCACAAAGCCGACAGGCGGTCTACGACGGACGCTTACGAGCAGGTCGAGGATGTCGGCGTCGATTTTGTCAATGCCGGCCATTTTGGAATATTGCCTCTATATCGATCAATATAAAGAAAGAAAATATCAATAATATCCAGCCAGACAACAATTATTGAAAGCACCTTCGGGAACAATCGGAGTAAATTATCAATGTTGGCGGGCTTCGACGCCAGCGGCGGGAGCTTCGATGTACGCACGCGTTGTGGAGAGAGTTCTTGATGTGGCGAAACACCGAGTCCGGCGGACGCGAACCGCAAGCCCGTAATCCGGAGGAATTCCGCGGTGCCCAACATGGTGCCGGCCGACTTCCGCGCCATCCGCGACGCCGACGGGGGCGGATGTATCGCGCAGTCGGTTTTTTGGGAGACCTCCAAGTCTTGCTCGTGATAACGAAAGTTATCGCGCGCCAGTCCGAAGGGAAGCGCCTGGCGGCACACAGGGCGTCGCGGCGCCGATGGGCGGCGGCGAAGCCCGCGGGAGCGTTCGCCGCCGCGCTGACGGCCATCGCCGTGCTGGCCTGCGCGGCGCCCGCCCAGGCGCAGGAAGCCGATCTTGTAACCAATGAACGGCGCGCGAGTTCGACAGAAAGCAGCTCCGACGCGATTCGGGCGCAGAGCTTCACGACCGGCCCGAACTCCGCAACGGTTGCCTCGTTCAGATTCAGAACTGGCGCTGATACCGTGGCCAGAAACAACGTGAACTTGTCGATGACGATCTATCCGGACGACAATGGCGAGCCCGACCTGGACAGCGCCGTCCAGACGTTCGAGAAAACCGTAGGCTTGCTTGCGGGCGGAAACGAAATCTTCGACATTTCCGCCAGCAATTCGACGACACTGAGCGCCAACACGACTTACTGGATCGTGGTGAACCGGGGCACGACTCCAGCCAACGCCCTCCATTTCACGGTTAACAGCAAGAATTTTGACCTTAGTTCATTCGGTTGGAGCATCGCCGACGGCAGCCTGGCGTGGGATCGGGACACGTCTCGGTGGGAGAGTTCGACCCAGACGCTGGAGTTGACTTTTCGCGGCGAGGAGGAAGCGCCGCCCGACCCCGTGGCCCTGGAGGCGCTCACCCTGAGCGCGGACGGGCGGTCCATTCCCCTGACCCCGGCGTTCGATCCGGCCACGACCTCGTATCGCGCCGATTCCCTCAGGGCGTCGACGGTGACGGTGACCGCGGAGCCGGACGACGATCGCGCGACGGTGAGCATCGCGGGGGACGACGATGCGGCCACGCCGCTGACGGCGAAGGTCGCGCTCGAGGCGGGCGCGGGCACGGTCCGCGTGACGGTGACGTCGCATGACAGCAGCCGCACCCGGACCTACGAGGTCGCGCTCCAGGACGCAAGCCTGGAGATGGGGCACCGCCAGGCGTACGTCAGGCACCGCTTCTGGGAGCGGGAGTTCGCGGAGGGGCTGTTGAGCCCGAGGAACGAGCGCGCGAACGTTCCCTATGTGGCGCAGCGTTTCACGACGGGACGGGAGGCGGCGGCCTACCGCTTCCAGGGGGTGCGGATCAAGCTCGACCTGCGGGGCCCGAGAGGCGGGGTGCGGGTGCGCCTCTACAGCGACCGGAACGGGCGCCCGTTCCGGCGCCTGGCGGTGCTGGAGCCGACGGCTCCGCTGGTGGACGGGACGAACGAGTTCCGGGCGGAGTTGCGGATGGGCGCCTATCCGCTGCTGGAGCCGGACACGGCCTACCATGTGCTGTTCGCGATCAACGGCCCCGCCGGCGGCGGGGCGCTGCTCGACATGCCGGTGTCGAACGACACGGCGATGCGCAACGGCTTCGCGCTGGCGGACCACAGCCTGAGCTACATCCAGCCCTCGGGGCGCGACGAGACGATCCGCCAATGGAAGGGGAGTGGGGCTCTCACGCCGGTCACGGTGGCGGAGTATCACAATCAGTGGTGGCGGATGATAGGGTCGCGGCGAGTAGTGCGCCACATTGAAATTACTGATGAGAACACAGGCGAAGTCATAGCAGTCGATGTCCTCCTCAACGATGACACCCGGTTGCGAGTTGAACCGGACGATATACTCCTTGGCACCGTTTATTCGATCGGGTCCCTCCCGTTCGGGCACGAACCTCTCCGCCGCACCGAGGCGGCCCAGAACGCCATCGACTGGTGGACTCACAACTGCGACCGGAATGGGAACGACCATCAGTGCCAGAACGTCTGGGGCGAATACGGCGACGACTGGCGCCATAATTCGCCCTCCGGGGCCATCAATACCCTGATTCTTTGGCGGCAAGAGCGGCAGAGTGCGGACGCGGCCGCCGACGCGGCGGAGGCGGCGGCGAGGGCGGCGGACAGGGCCGCGAACGCGGCCAAGGAGAACGGCGACACGGCGGAGGAGGAGAAGCAGCGGGCGGAGGCGGAGAAGCAGCGGCGGGAGGCGGAGATACAGCGGAAGTCGGAAGCCGCGTACGGGCGGCTGCTCACCGACTACGAGTACGACCCGTTGAATCACGCCGACTCGGTCGCGGGCTGCGGCCTGGACCCCGAGGAGCGTCGCACCGGCATCTACGACACGGTCTCGAGAGGCCTCAGGAAGGTCTTGGACAGGGAGGGGAACGTCGTAACGGACGCGGAGGGGAACCCCGTTTTGCGGGAGGTGACCGGGCTGCGGGAGCGGATCCTGCGCTGCGCCATCGAGCATCAAGCTGTCGGTAGTGGCTCCTACATCACCGTCCGGGGAGGCTTCGACGTGTCCTATGGCTGGAACCAGTTCGCGCGGCAACTGAAGCTCGCGATCCTGGGGATGCCGGTGACGGGTGACATGCCGTCGTTCAACCTGCCGCCGGGTCCGGTCTCGGCCGCGGTGCCGGCGGCGGGGACGACGCTCGCGATCGACTACGACACCCCGCTGGACACGTCGGCGGAGGGCCGGCCGCCGGCGTCGGCGTTCACGGTGGGAGTGCGCGAGGGCAAGGAGGACTGGGCGTCGTTCGCGCCATCGGCCGTGGCCTCGGTGGCGGAGAAGCGGGTGACGCTCACGCTCGGGCGTACGGTCTTTCCGGGCCAGTCGGTGCGGGTGGGCTATGCGGACCCGACGGACGGGGACGACGCGCGGGCGGTGCAGTCGCCCTCGGGGGTGGACGGCCCGTCGTTCCAGGACCGGGCGGTCGAGAACGGCTCGACGGCGGCGGACACCCGCCCGAGGCCGGTCTCGGCGGCGGTGGCGGCGGCGGGGCGCCAGCTCGACATCGTCCTCAGCCATGCGCCGGACGCGGGCGCGGGGCGGACGCCGCACCGGTCGCTGTTCACGGTGACGGTCGGCGGTGCGGACGATGTTGCGGTGTCGGGGGTCTCGGTGTCGGCGTCGGCGAAGCGGGTGCGGCTGACGCTCGCGGGCACGGTCTATGCGGGTCAGGCGGTCGCGGTGAGCTACCGGGACCCCGAGCCCGGCGACGACACGGGGGGCGTGCTGCAGAACGCGGCCGGGGAGGACGCGCCGAACTTCGTCTGCCGCGCGGACGACGGCGACGCGGCGACCGTCGGCTGCGAGGTGGCCAACAACTCGACGGTGGCGGACCCGGCCCCGGCGCCGGTTTCGGCGGCGGTGAAGGCGTCGGGCACGGAGATCGACATCTCCTTCGACAGCACGCTGCGCGATATCGCCGACTCCCTGCCGGCGGCCTCGGCGTTCACGGTGACGGCGGACGACACCGCGGTGGAGGTGAAGTCGGTGGCGATCGCGGGCGCGGTGGTCAGCCTGGTGCTGGACCTGGGCATGCATCGGGAGATCCACGGCGAGCAGACGGTGACGGTGAGCTACCGGCGGCCCGCCAGCTCCGAGCCGGGACTGGAGTCCCAGGTCGGGCGGCACCGCGTGACGTCCTTCGCCGGCCATGCGGTGATCAACAATTCGGGGGTGCTCCACCCGGACGCCCGGCCGCCGGAGGTGCAGTGGATCCGGTTCGGCAGCCTCCCCGGCGCAGGTAATTACAGCCCCTCGACCATCGTCCTTCGGTTTTGGAACCCGGTCAAGCGTGTCAACATCGCCGCCGCGATGCGGTTCACGGTGAAAGTCGTAAAGAGCGGCACCACCACGAATCATAGGGTCGATATCGCGCAACCGGAATCCAATACTCATGCCGCGCGCGGGAACCGGTTCGTGGTGCTCCACCTGGAAGGCCCAATTCCCGACGCCGACGTCAACTTCGTCCAGGTCGACTACACCGATCCGCCGGGGGACCAGACCGCGGGGGCCGTCGTCGAGAGCCTGCGCGGGGCCGAGATGGCAAGCTTCGAGGGAGTGGAGGTGACCACCGAAGAATACCGCCAGCCCGGCAGCTCCGGTCAGCAGCTCGGGGACCAGGGGGAGGAGTCGGAGTCCGCGCCGTTCACGGCGTCGCTGACGGGGGCGCCGGGGGGCCACGGGGGGGCGCCGTTCACGGCGCGTCTGTCGTTCAGCGAGGCGCCGGCGGGGGACGCGGCGGCGGTGGAGGCGGCGGTCCGGGCGGCGTTCTCGGTGATCGGCGGGTCGCTGACGCTGGTGGCGGCGGCGGTCGAGGGAGACACGCGCGCGTGGGACCTGGCGGTGGCGCCGGACTCGGCGTCGTCGGACGTGCTGCTGCTGGTGACGCCGTCGCCGGACTGCGCGGCGCCGGGCGCGCTCTGCACGGCGGACGGGCGGACGCTTGCGGCGGCGCTGGCGGCGATGGTGCCGGCGCGCGAGGCGACGCGGGTGGAGGCGGCGTCGCTGGCCTCGGGGCCGGGCCCGGACGGGGTCTGGGACGAAGGCGAGCGGGTGGAGGCGGAGCTGCGCTTCACCCGGCCGGTGACGCTGGCCGGCGAGCCGGGCGCGGCGGCGGCGTCTGTGGGGATCCTGCTGGACGGCGAGCCGCGCCGGGCGGCGTTCCTGGAGCGGGCGGGCGAGCGGACGCTGCGCTTCGGCTACGCGGTGACGGCGGCGGACGCCGGGGCGCGGACGGCGCGGCTGGCGGCGAACAGCTTCGACGCGGGCGAGATGACGCTGGCGGACGAGGCCGGGGAGTGGCCGTGGACGTATTTCGACGCGCCGGCCGCGGAGGCGCCGGAGCCGGAGCTGGAGCTGGTGCGCCGGGTGGCGGAGAACGCGGCGCCGGGCACGGCGGTGGGCCGCCCGGTGACGGCGTTGGATCCGGACGGGGACGTGCTGACCTACACGCTGCACGGCCGGGACGGCGCGCCGTCGGCGGCGTTCGGGATCGACGCGGCGAGCGGGCAGATCGTGACGCTGCCGGGTGTGTTCTACGACTACGAGATCCGGCCGGTCTACCTGCTGACGGTGGCGGCCGACGACGGGCGGGGCAACCGCGCGGAGGTCGCGGTGCGGGTCGAGCTGATCGACGTCGAGGAGGTGCTGACGGCGTCGTTCGAGGGCGCGCCGGCGGCGCATGGCGGGGCGCCGTTCGAGCTGCGGCTCGGCTTCAGCGAGCCGGTCGGGCTGAACTGGGAGGCGCTGAGGGACGGCCTGCTGCGGGTGACCGGCGGGCAGGCGGTGCGCTGGTGGCGGCTCGACCTGGAGCGCGAGCTGGAGGCGGAGACGGGAGAGCCGCTGAGCGCGCTCTGGGGCGTGGAGATCGAGCCGGGCGCGTTCGACGTGACGGTGGAGCTTCCGGCTGAAGCGGACTGCACGGCGGCCGAGGCGGCGTGCACGCGGGACGGGCGGGCGCTCGCGGCGGCGGCGCGCGTGACGGTGCCGGCGGGCGAGCTGCCGGCGCTGACGGCGGAGCAGCCGGATTGGCCGGCGACGCACGACCGCACGGAGTTCGACCTGGAGTTGACGTTCAGCTGGCCCATACTGGCGCTGTACGCGGAGGCGTTCACGGTGACGGACGCCGAGATCGTCAACATCGCCCGGTTGGACGGCGACAATGCGCGCTGGCGCCTGCAGGTGCTGCCGCTCTCGAACGCGGCGGTGCGCGTTGCGCTGCCGGCAACGCCGGCAACGACGGACTGCGCGGCGGAGGCCGCGGTGTGCACGGAGGACGGGCGGAAGCTCTCGAGGGCGGTCGCCTGGGAGATCGCGCCGGCGGATCCGGACGCGGTTGACGGCGCGGCGCCGGAGCCGGTCGAGGCGGAGGCGCGCCTCGCGGCGCTGACGCTGGTGTGGAACGAGGGGCTCGACGAGAGCTCGACGCCCGCGGCGGACGCGTTCGCGGTAACGGTGGCGGGCAAGGCGCGGGCGCTGGCGGCCGAGGACCCGGTGCGGGTGAGCGGCCGGCGGGTGTTCCTGACGCTGGCCTCGACGGCGCATCCCGGCGAGGCGGTGGCGGTGAGCTACGCGCCGCCGGCGGAGAACCCGATACGGGACCTGGCCGGCAACCCGGCGGCGGCGGTGAGCGGGTTCGCGGCGGTGAACGCGAGTCCGGAGCTGCGGGCGTGGTTCGGGGAGGACGGTCGTCCGGCGAGCCATGACGGGGTGAACCCGGTGCGGTTCCAGATCGTGTTCAGCGAGGCGCCGGTTGACATCACCTGGACCAAGCTGCGCCTCCATGCGCTGAAGCTGCATCTCGGGATCCAGACCATCAAGCTGAAGGAGGCGAAGCCGGTGGACTCCGCGGACCGCAGGCGTTGGGAGATCGAGGTGGCGTTCAGGAAGTTGGATGCCGAGCTGGCGCACGAGGACCTGATCGCGGTGATCGAGCCGACGCTCGACTGCGGCGATGCGGCGGCGCTGTGCACGCCGGACGGGCGGAAGCTCTCGGAGCGCATCTCGATGACGATTCCGGGCGTGGCGTCGGTGTCGGCGGCGGACGCGACGGCCGGCGAGGCGGACGGCGCGCTGTCCTTCACGGTGCGGCTCAGCCGGGCTCGGGAGGAGGCGGTGACGGTGGACTGGGCGACCGGGGACGGCACGGCGGCGGCCGGCGCGGATTACGAGGCGGGGTCGGGGACGCTGACCTTCGCGCCGGGACAGACGCAGCGGACGGTCCATGTGACGTTGCTGGACGACGCGGAGGCGGAGGGGCGCGAGACGCTGACGCTCGCGCTCTCGAACGTCGCGGGTGGAGGCGTGGTGCTCCGGGACGCGGAGGCCCGGGGCACGATCCTGGACGACGAGCCGTCGGGGCCGTTCGCGGCGGCGTTCGCGGACGTGCCGGCGACGCATGACGGGACGGCGTTCACGCTGGGGCTGTCCTTGGGCGAGGAAGGCGAGGAGGTGGCGCTGGACGCGGCAGCGCTGCTGGCGGCGTTCCGCACGGTGGGCGGCGCGGTGACGGCGCTCGGGCAGACGGACCCGGCGAGCGCGCGGGAGTGGCTGGTCACGGTAACGCCGGCCTCCGCCGCCGCGGCGGTGACGGTCGCGCTGGCGCCGGCGGCGGACTGCGCGGCCCCGGGGGCGCTCTGCACGGAGGACGGCCGCACGATCGCGGCGGCGGTGACGGCGGAGGTGGCGGCGGCGGGGACGCCGGGGCTCCGGGTCGTGTCGGCGGCGGTCGTGTCCGGGCCCGGCGAGAACGGGACCTGGGACGCGGGCGAGACAGTCGAGGCGGAGCTGCGCTTCAGCGCGCCGGTGACGGTGAGCGGGCCCGAGGGCGCGGCGCCCACGCTCGCGGTGCTGCTCGACGGCGCACGCCGGGCGGCGGCCTATGCGTCGGGGTCGGGGACGGACACGCTGCGCTTCGCCTGGACGGTGCCGGCGGCGGACGCCGGCGCGCGGAAGGCGCGGGTGGCGCCGGACGGGCTGGCTCTGAACGGGACGGCGATCGCCGACGCGGACAACCGGGCGGCGGCGACGGGCTTCGCCACGGCCCCGTACGTGACCCGCGCGGCGTTCGCGCCGGAGCCCTCGGGCGACGGGGTCTGGACCGAGGGCGAGAAACTGTCGGTGCGGCTGGTGTTCAGCGAAGCGGTGACGGTGCTGGACGGCGCGCCGGCGGTGAACATCGATGACGCGGGCTCGCCGTGGCCGGTCCGGGCGGGCTACGCGTCGGGCTCGGGCACGGACACGCTCACCTTCTCGGTCGGGATCGCGGGCGGGACAGGCCGGGCGGAGGACTTCGCGCTCGCGGCGGACAGCCTGCGGCTGCGAGGGCGCGCGCATCGTCTCCCAGGCGAGCGGGCTTGCGGCGGAGACCGGCCATCCGGGCGCGCAGGCGGCCGACGCGGCGCCGCCGCCCTGGGTGACGGGCGTGTCGTTCGCGCCGGAGCCCTCCGGCGACGGGGTCTGGAGCAAGGGCGAGACGCTCGAGGCGCGCCTCACCTTCAGCGAGGCGGTGACGGTGCTGGACGGGGTCCCGGTGGTGGACGTCACGGTCGGAAGCCGCAAGGGCGCGATGGAATATGCGTCGGGGTCGGGGACCGACACGCTGGTCTTCTCGCAGACGTTCGGGGGCGGGCGCTGGCAGGCCGAGACCATCGCGCTCGTCGCGGACAGCCTGCGGCTGGAGGGCGCGCGCATCGTCGGACAGGCGAGCGGGCTGGCGGCGGCGCTCGGCCATCCGGGCGCGCAGGCGGACGGGGCGGAGGCGGGGGAGGAGCCGCAGGAGCTGACCGCGGCGTTCGCGGAGTTGCCGGCAGGCCACGGCGGCGCTGCGTTCACCTTCGAGCTCGCATTCAGCGAGGCGTTTGCGGTGAGCTACCTGACGATGCGCGACGATGCGTTCGAAGTCACGGGCGGGCGCGTGACCCGTGCCCGGCGGGCGCACGCGAACGCGCAGGAGGACGGTCGGGTCTGGGGGATCACGGTGGAGCCGGAAGAAGGGGCGGGCGCGGTGACGGTGACGCTGCCGGCGACGGCGGATTGCGAGGCGGCAGGCGCCATCTGCACCGCGGACGGCCGCGGGCTGTCGGCGGAAGTGACGGCGACGGTGCCGAGGGACGCGCCTTCGGATATCCCGGCGGTCGCCCTGACGGCAAGCTTCGAGGATGTGCCGGCGGAGCATGACGGCGCGGCGTTCGGCTTCGATGTGCGGTTCAGCGTGGCGTTCGCGGTGAGCTGGCTCACCATGCGCGACCTGGCATTCGAAGTGACGGGCGCGCGCGTGACCGGGGCGCGGCGGGTCGACAACCCGCACCACGAGGCGAACGGCATGGAGCCGAACCGGGTGTGGCGAATCGCGGTCGAGCCGGACGGGCGGGGCGACGTGACGGTGGCGCTGCCGGCGACGACGGACTGCGAAGCGGCCGGGGCCCTCTGCACGGCGGACAGGCGCCTGCTCTCGAAGGCGGTCTCCGCGACCGTTCCGGGTCCGCCGGGTCTGTCGGTGGCGGACGCGCGGGTGGAGGAGGCCGCAGACGCGACGCTCGACTTCGCGGTGACGCTCGGGCGCGCGTCCACGGCGACGGTGACGGTGGACTACGCGACCTCGGACGGCACGGCGACGGCGGGCGAGGACTACACCCGGACGACAGGGACGCTCACCTTCGCGCCGGGCGAGACGGCGAAGACGGTCTCGGTGCCGGTGCTGGACGATGCGCATGACGAGGGCGAGGAGACGCTGACGCTGACCTTGTCGAACCCATCGGGCGGCAATGCGTGGATTGAGGACGCCGAGGCGACGGGCACGATCGCGAACACCGACGCGATGCCGCAAGCGTGGCTGGCGCGCTTCGGGCGCACGGTGGCGGAGCAGGCGATCGCGGCTGTGGAGGACCGGTTCCAGGCGGGCCGGAGCGCCGGCGTCGCGGTGACGCTCGCCGGCGAGCGGATCGACGTCTCGGGCGCCGGGGCGGACGCGGCGGCGCGGGCGCGGCTGGCGGCGATGACGGACTGGCTCAAGGGCACGGAGCCGGGGGACGGGACCCGCGCCGGCCACGGCTCGCGGTCGGTGACGCCGCGGGAGCTGCTGACCGGGTCGTCCTTCGCGCTGACCGGCGAGGCGCGGGAGGGCGGCACGGTCTCGCTCTGGGGCCGGGGCACGGTGTCGCGCTTCGACGGGCGCGAGCGCACGCCCGAGGGCGACCTCATGCTCGACGGCGAGGTGGTGAGCACGATGCTGGGCGCGGACTGGAGCCGCGAGAGGTGGACGGCGGGGCTGATGGTCTCGCGCGCCGCGGGCGAGGGCGGCTATCTCGGCCTGACCGGGTCGGGCACGGTGGCGGGCACGCTCACGGGCCTGTTCCCCTACGGGCGCTATGAGGCGAGCGACCGGGTGACGCTGTGGGGCGTGGCGGGCTTCGGAAGCGGCGAGCTCACGCTTACGCCCGAGGACGACGCGCCGATGCGGGCGGACATGGACCTCGCGATGGGCGCGGTCGGGCTGCGCGGCGTGGCGCTGGAGGCGGGGCCCGGGGGCGGCGCCGAGCTTGCGGTGAAGACCGACGCGCTGGCGGTGCGCACGAGCTCGGAGAAGACGCGGGGCCTGGTGGCGGCGGAAGCCGACGTGACGCGCCTCCGGCTCGCCCTGGAGGGGAGCTGGCGCGGGCTCGCGCTCGGCACGGGCGCGCTCGTGCCGACGGCCGAGATCGGGCTGCGCCACGACGGCGGCGACGCGGAGACCGGCTTCGGTCTCGACCTCGGCGGCGGGCTCTCCTGGTCGGACCCGGAGAACGGGGTCTCGGCGGGGCTCCGGGGCCGGGGGCTGCTGACCCACGAGTCGGGGGGCTTCCGCGACCGCGGTCTCGCGGGCGGGCTCGCCTGGGCGCCGGGACGGGACGGCCGGGGGCCGTCGCTGAAGCTCGTCCACACGATGGGGGCCCAGGCCACCGGCGGCGTCGACGCGTTGCTCGGGCGCCGGCACCTGGGTGGCCTCGCGGCCAACGACAACGGATCCGGAGTGGACGATCTTGCCGACCGCCGCTTGGAGCTGCAGATGGGCTACGGCTTCTCCGTGCCGGGGGACCGGTTCACCCTGACCCCGGAGGCCGCACTCGGGCTCTCGAACGGCCGGCGGGAGTACCTGCTCGGCTGGCGGCTCGGCCTCGTGCAGGGCGCCCCGGGCGCGCTCGAGGTCAGGGTCGAGGCGACCCGGCGCGAGGCGGCCGGGGCCGGCGACTCCGGATCGGGCGCCCCGCCGGAGCACGCGGTGGGGCTGAGGGTCAGCGCGCGCTGGTAGCCCATCCGGCGCAGCTCCCGCCCGACGGTCGTCTCCGCCAGGGAGATGCCGAACCGCTCCTTGAGCCATGCCGCCAGGTCGCAGCGCCGCCAGCGCACCACGCCATGGATCGCCGGGTCTGGACCGCTCTCCACAATCGCCGCCAGCGCCGCGCGCTGCTCCCCGCTCAGCTTGCGCGGCGGACCCGACGCCTTGCGGTCCTTCAATCCCTCCGGGCCTTCCGCGTTGAGGTCGCGGTAGGGACGCCGGTTTCCCGGCGCCCCCCGCACAGATCCGGACGTGGTCGTTAAACCATCCGGCTCCTACCTCGGGTATTTGACGTCGAACCGCTGTTCCGGCCACGGGTGTCGGATCCACGGTTTGGGCCAGTATCGGTCCACGAGGGCTTGCAGCCGTTCCCAACTGAAGCGGTCCCGTTGCGACCGTCGGTAAGCGCCGCGTCACGGCCCATTGTGTGACGGCGGGTGGCGGCGACAGCAGTACGTCGGTGACGGCGGGACCTACCGGGAGAAGTTCCACGGCATGAGGTCGTCGATACGCGACATGGGATGCATGTCGACGATCCGTCGCAGCGTCACGGTCAGGTATGTCTGGGGGTTGATGTCGTTGAGCTTGCACGTGCCGAGCAGGGACGCGCAACGGGCCCAGGTCCTGGCGCCGTCATCGCTGCCGGCGAAGAGTGCGTTTTTGCGCGTCAGGGGAATCGGTCGGATCGCGTTTTCGACCGGGTTGGTGTCCATCTCGACGCGACCGTCCCGGAGGAACCGGGTCAAGCCGTTCCAGCGCCTGAGCGCATATTTGATGTGCCTTGCCAGTTCCGAGGCGTCGGACAGGCGTGCGAGCTGGGCGTCGAGCCAGGCGCGCAGGGCCTCGACGATCGGAGCCGAGAGTTCCCGGCGCGCTTCGAGGCGCTGTTCCGGCGTCTTGCCGCGCACCATGGCCTCGATCCGATACAGGGCTGCCGAATATCACCAATGTAGCCGGCGAATATCGTCCAACGTAGCCGGTCGATTTCACTCAAAGTAGCCACCCAGTGTCAGCAAAGTAGCCACCCGGAGCGAAGCGACGCGATCACGATGTTGTCGGCAGATCTCCTTTCGGGGTTCCGGTTTCGGCGATACCACCCCCGAAGGCCCGTAGGCAAGGCGGTGGGGCATGGTGCGCGCGCGACGCGTGACCCCTCACGAGTCGGAGCGGCGCGCGCGCACCATGCTGTGGCACGGCATCGCCTCCAGCTCCGACGCCCCGGAGCGGAGCGACGCAGGCGCCGCGCCCCGCGCGGCGCTCTCTTGCCTCGCTCATTCGCTGGCTCCGGCGCCGGCGTCTTCGGTTCGCATGGAGGTGCCGTGCAAATCGAAGCGGATGGCGCCGTGAACGAGACGATCGAGGATAGCGTCCGCGAGGGTTGGATCATTGAGTTGCCGATGCCAGTCGGCCACCGGGAACTGGGAGGTAACGATCACCGAGCGGCGCCCGAAGCGGTCGTCGAGGATTTCGAGGAGATCGCGTCCTCGGGCCGCGTCGATCGGCGCCAGTCCCCAATCGTCCAGCACAATGACTTCGATCCGCGCGAGGTCGCGGTAGAGCTTTGGAATCGTGCCCTCGCCATGGGCGATCCGCAGATCGGTGAGCAGGCGCGGCACGCGCAGATACTGAGCCTGGTGGCCTTCGAGACATGCCTTGTGCGCGAGAGCGCATGCGATCCAACTCTTGCCCGTGCCGCACGGGCCGGTGATGAGGATGTTGGCGCCGTTGCGGACCCAGGCGCAGTCGCCGAGGCCGAGGACGACGCTGCGGTCGAGCCCGCGCGGCCGGCTCAGGTTGATGTCCTCGAAGCAGGCGTCCTGGTGGCGCAGCTGGGCCTTCTTGAGCCGTCGCTGCAGGGCTCTCGAGCGTCGTTCCGTGACCTCCCTGTCGATCAGCAGCCCGAGCCGGTCCTCGAACGTCATGTCGTCGAGATCGTGGCGGGCCATCTGCTCGAGGAAGGCGGCCTGCATACCGGGCAGGCGCAGTGATGCGATCCTCTGGGCCAATGGGTGCGAGACGGCATTATCGGTCATCTGTAGGCCTCCGGTCCTCGGATGTTGGGATGATGGATGGGAACGATCTCGGGCTCCGGCTCGGCGGCGGCGCGGTCGGCGCCGGTGCGCAGGATGTTGTCGAGACCGCGCCAGGTTCGGGTGCCGAGCTCCATGGCGTAGCGGCAGACGGCGTCGAAGCGTTCCGGGTCGTGGCCGCCGGCCAGGCGGAGCACGCCGTAGCAGGAGCGGAAGCCGAACTCCGGATTGGGATTGCGCTCCATGATCGCGGTGACGAAGGCAAGGACATGGGGGCCGATATCCCGGGCGCGCTGCTCAAGCCGGGCGCGGGTCTCTTCGACGCCGGCGCGCTGGTGCGCCCGGGGCTGATGCTCCCTCAGCGTGGTCGCCCGGCCCCTGCCATTGCTCCGCAGATGGCTGGCGATCTGCCGCCCGCGGTGGAAGACGTCGATCACCGATCCGCGCAGGCGGACATCGACGTCCTTGCCAACATACTGATGCGGCACCGAGTAGAAGTGCCGGTCGATCGCGATGTGGTAGTCGGGGTGGACCGTGTTCTTGCGCCACTGCGTACGCTGCCAGCGCCGGTCCGGAAGGGACTGCATGTGCGGGAGATCGACGCTCTCGAAGCGGCTGTTCCGGGTCTCGCCGGTGCCGTCGGCGTAAGGCTTGGCGTTGATCTTCCGGACCTGGGCGGCGATCGCCCGGTTCAGCGACGCCAGGTCATGGAAGACATGCTTGCGCAGCGGCGCCAGGACGCGGCGCTCGGCGTGAAGCACGCCCTGTTCGACCAGCCCCTTGTCGCGGGGCCGCCGAACGCGCGCCGGGAAGCCCTGAACGCCGTAATGGTCGAGCAAATCGGCGTAGGTCTCGTTCAGGACCGGCTCGTAGCGCGACGGCTGGGTGACCGCCGGCTTGATATTGTCGGGCACCACCAGCTGGGGCGCCGAGCCCATGTCCTCGAAGCAGCGGACGTGCGAGGCGCACCAGTCCTCGATCTTCTGGGTCAGCGTCGCTTCCACGTAGAGCCGCCCCGACACGCCCATCGAGGCGACGAACACCTGTGCCTGGTGCTCCTTGCCGTCGACCAGCAGCGGCATGGTCTTGCCGGCGTAGTCGACGAACAGCCGTTCGCCGGGACGGCGGTTCTGGCGCATCGTCACGTTCCGCCGCGGCCGCCAGTCCCGGAACCGCCGGCACCAGGTCACATAGCTCATGCCGTCGGGATGCGTCTCGCGCCATTCCTCCCACTGCAACTTCAACGTCACACCGGGAACCGACAGCGCCTTCTCGACCTCCGCCCAGTCGACGTCTTCGGTCGGCACCTCCGACCGGGCCGGGTAGAGCGCCGTCTCCAACGCCTCCTCCGCCATGCCGCCCGCCTCGGGCCAGCTCAGGCCCGAGGCCTCGAACCGCTCCAGGACCAGCGCCACCGAACGCCGCGCCACACCGCAATGGGTTGCGATGGCCCGAGCGCTGCGGCCCTCGTCGAAATGAAACGCAAGTATCTTCTTCACCTTCCTCATCGGCAGCCTTCCACGCGCCATCCCATACCCCCCCGGACCGATCGCGAAAATCCGAGACGTAGGACGGCGCTCAGGGTCGAACCAAAATCGCCCGCCCCGAAGGGGTGGCTACTTTGCTGACACTGGGTGGCTACTTTGCCTGAAACTCGGTGGCTACTTCCGTGAAATCCGGCAGTGCTCAAGGAACCGGACCAGCCAGTCCCGCGAGACGGTTGCGGATTCTGGCGTACTTGACGGGGATTCTGGCGACATTTGACGGCGATTCCGGCGTTATTTGACGGCCGGGTTCCCACCGCTGCGCTGTCTCTCCCGGGACTGTTGCCGGGGTTGTTTACTTCTCCTCCGTGACGTGGGGGCTGGCCGGAGGCCAGCCGGATGCGAGCGTAAGCGAGCCGTGTTTGTCATGCAAAGGCGTGTCGCGCGCCGGCAAGCCCCTCCACAGGGCATGCCGGCGCGCTTGCTCGGTGTTGCGTGCGGGCGTGGCGCCGCAGGCGCCCCTGGACCCGGCCGCCAGGCCGGGCTCTCTCACTTGTCGTTTCCCCCGTCGAGCGGCGGCGGCCTGTTGCGCTTGCGCTGGGACTCGCCGGTGAGGTCGATGCGGTAGGCGTTGTGGACGATGCGGTCGAGGACCGCGTCGGCGATCGTGGGTTCGCCGATCACCTCGGGCCACTGCTGCACGGGGATCTGGGAGGCGATCAGGATCGACTTGCGTTGGTGCCGCGCCTCGACGATCTCAAGCAGGTCGCGGCGTCCCTCGGCGGAGAAGCCCTGGAGGCCCCAGTCGTCGAGGATGAGCAGGTCTACCCTGGCGAGGCGGCCCATCAGCCGGGCGTCGGTGCCCTTGTCGCGGGCGCGGACGAGGGCGGTGACCAGTTCGGGGACGCGGCGGTAGAGCACGGACCGCTTCTGGCGGCAGGCCTGGTGGGCGAGCGCGCAGGCGACGAAGGTCTTTCCCGAACCGGTCGCCCCGCCGACGATCAGGTTGAGGGCCTGTCGGATCCAGTCGCCGGCGGCGAGCTGGGTGAGCGTGGTGCGGGCGATGCCGCGTCCGGCGCGGCAGTCGACGTCCTGGACGTCGGCGCGGATGCGCAGCTGGGCCTGGCGCAGATGGCCGAGGTAGCTCTTGTGGTCGCGGTGCTCGGCCTCGCGCTCGAGCATCATGGCGAGGCGGTCGTCAAAGCCGAGCTGCTCGATGTTGGCGAGATCGCTCTGTTCCTCCAGCGCCTCGGCCATGCCGGTGAGGCCGAGCTGCAGCATGCGTTCGATATTGGGCTGTCTGAGGGTCATGGTGTCGCTCCATCGTTGCTGTAGTAGGTGCCGCCGCGGATGTTGTCGTGGCCGGGGATGGTCTCGCGGGCTCGCGCGCGCGGTCGGTCGGGGCCGCCGCCGTGCTTGATGCGCTCCCTGAGGAAGCCCGAGGCGAGGCGGTTGAGATCGAGGGCCTCGGCGCAGAGCGCGTCGAGGCGTTCGGCGCCGTGATCGTCGGCGAGGCGGATCATGCCCTGCACGGTGGCGAAGGCCTGTTCGGGGAAGTCGCGCGAGGCGAAGCAGCGTTCGGCCCAGGCCACGGCGTTCGGGCCGACCCTGCGGGCGCGCCCCAGCAGGATGTCGCCGTAGTCGGGCTCGCGGATGTCGCGCACCGCCTTGAGGCGGTCGGGCATGTGCTCGGCCCGGGTGGCGTATTGGTTGCTCCCGTTCTTGCGGCGATGGACGGCGATCCGCGGGCCGCCGCGTTCGAGGAACACCTCGATCATGCGCTCGCCGGCGCGCACCGCGAGCTCGCGGCCGATATGGCCTTCGGGCACCGAGTAATGGTTGCGGTCGATCCGGACGTGGCCGTTCTGCGCGACCTTGCGGGGCAGCCACTCACCCCATTCCCAGGGGTCGGCCGGCAGCGGCTGGAGGTGAGCCCGCTCGTTCGCCTCGAAGAGGGCGCGGCGGCTCTCGCCGCACGACATCGGCGCCTCGTTGAGCCGGTCGAGCTCGCGCCGGATCGCGGCGTTCATCGTCTCCAGCGAGAAGAAGACCTCACGGCGCAGCACCAGCAGGACGCGGGTCTGGATCGCGCCCACCGCCGCCTCGACCTTGGCCTTGTCGGTCGGCTGGCCCGAGCGCGCCGGCAGCACAGCGAGACCGTGGTGCCTGGCGAAGTCGCGGAAGCTCGGATTGAGCCGGGGCTCCTCGCGGTCCGGCTTGTCGACGCCGGCCTTGAGGTTATCGATGATCCAGCGCTCCGGTACGCCGTTGAAGTATTCCAGCGCGCGCCGATGCGCCATCGTCCAGTGGCGCACGCTCTGGTCGGGCACCGCCTCGGCGTAGGTCATGTCGGAGTGCGCCAGCACCGCGACGAAGATCTCGACATCCTTCTCGCCGCGCCCGGTGCGCAAGCCCAGCGTCTTGCCGGAGAAGTCGGACAGGCCCCACAGCCCCGGCGCGTAGTCGAAGCGCATTCGCGTCTTCCCGCCGTCGCACTTCAGCCGCGCCTTGAGCCGGGCGCAGAACTGGCTGTAGCTGTAGGCCGCCTCGCCGCGCGCCAGCACCTCGTCGCGATATTCCTTCCACAGCTGAAGCCGGGTCAGCCGGGTGCGGCGGCGCTTGCGGGGCGCGGTGAGCGCCTCGACGATCGCATCCCAGTCGGGCTGTGCATGGCCGTTGTTGCGCTCCGGCGTCGGATAGAGCTTCTCCCGAAGCGCATCGTCGTCGAGACCCTCCGGCAACGGCCAGGAAAGCCCCGCCGCCAACGCGCGCTCCAGAACATGCGACACCGTCCCCGCGCTTACGCCGGTCGCCGCCGCGATCCGGTCGCGTGTCAGGCCAAGACCGTGACGCTGCCGAAGAATGTCCTTGATGTCGTTCATGCCGATCCTCTTCATCGAGCCCCTGCCCCTCGCTTCGGTCGATCGACCGATGAGGCAGTGCCAGAAGAGAATCAGCGCGCGGAGTGACCCAGAAGGCCGGCCAGGCCGACGGCCCTCACAGCCGGCACCGAACCCGACACCGGCCGTCAAATAACGCCGGAATCGCCGTCAAATGTCGCCAGAATCCCCGTCAAGTGTTTCCAGAATCACCGTCAAATGCGGCCAGAATTTGCAGACGGTATCGAAGAACCTTTGGATGTCGCAGTCGACCACCCAGTTGACCTTCCGCCGCTTGATGGCGACAGCGAGCGCATCATGCGCCCCGCGCCCCGGTCGGAACCCGTAGCTGAAGCCGAGGAAGGCCGGCTCGTAGATCGGCGTCAGGATGATCTCCGTCACCGCCTTCTGGACAATCTTGTCCTCAAGCGCGGCGACGCCGAGCGGTCGTGTCCCGCCGTCCGGCTTGGGTATCTCTACCCGCCGGACCGGCGGCGCTCGATACGCCCCGGTCTGCACGCGCCGGTGCAGGTCGAGCAGACGCTCTTCCAGCCCCTCCGCGTACTCAGCCCATGTCGTGCCGTCCACCCCCGCCGCGGCGTCCCGCTTCAGTGCGTGGAAGGCCCAGCGCAGCGCGTCCGGCGTGACATGGTGCAGGAGCGCCGTCAGCTTCTCCTGCGGCTTCCTCGTTGCAGCTTGACGTATCCGCCCGGCGGCCTTGGTCACGCTTTCCCGGCCCTGTGTCCGGCGCGTGCTGTCGCTTCGCGGATTCCCCTTGGTCGAGGCCCTTCCCTCCACTGGCTCCGCAGGGGCGCGAGCCCCCTTGTTCGCCCGCTTCGTCGGTACTATGGCCCCGTCCGACTTCTTCACTCCGTTCATCTCAGGCTTCCGATACCTCCTTCCCTTCGCGGCCCCGGCACGACCGCCGGGGCAGAATGAAGACCTCCCAGGTCCCGGTGGTGGGCTTTCATGCGTGCATGGGGTCCCCGACGCCGCGAGGCTCCCCCGCACCTCGCCATGTCTCGGCGCGGGCGATGTTGCCTTCGACGTGCTTAACCGTCTCGGCACCTCGGACCTTGTCGTTTTCGGCGCTCACTGTCCCTGCCCACATGCACCGCTACCGACGCTTCACCCCCGGCCTCACGGCCGACGATGCACGGCTCGCGGAGAAACGTGGTTGGCTACTCCTTTCGTTTCGCGGGACTTTCACCCGCTACCCTTCCACCAGTTAGCCTGGCACTCTAAGCATTCGGCGTGGACCGTCTGTGCGCGACGGTGACTTTCGTTGAGTTTGAGCGATCGGAGGTGGGCGGCAGTCGTCCACCGTGACCCACGTGGAGACGATCGCGGATGTCGAACGGGGATTTTCAGTCGAGCACGGAACCTGGAGCTGGCCCCCGTCGTCGCGCGCGGCGGTGGAGCGAGGCCGACAAGCGCCGGATCGTTGCGGAGAGCTACGAGCCTGGTGTGTCGGTGGCGGCGGTGGCGAGGCGCAACGATCTCAACGCCAATCTGCTGTTCGACTGGCGGCGGAAGTTCCGGCAGCAGGACGGGGAGACCCGCGCCTTCGTGCCGGTGGTCGTTGCCGCGCCGAGCGAGGTTCTTCCGGAAGAAGGCGACTGCGGCCTCTCGGCCCTGTATGGGCGGATGGAGATTGTGCTGGGCGCTCGTTCGCGGGTGATTGTGGATGCGACGGTCGATGCCCCGGCGCTGGCGCGTGTGCTTGCGGTTCTGGAGCCGCGATGATCCCGGTTCCGGCCGGTGTCCGGGTATGGCTGGCGACGGGGGTGACGGACATGCGGCGCGGCATGAACACGCTGGCGCTGCAGGTCCAGGAAGGCCTTGGGCGGGACCCCCATGCGGGGGATCTCTACGTGTTCCGGGGACGTAAAGGCGATTTGGTCAAGATTTTGTGGTACGACGGCTTCGGGATATCGCTTTACGCCAAGCGCCTGGAGCGCGGTCGGTTCCCCTGGCTGTCAATCGGCGTTCAAAGTTGGGTCTGACTCAATTTTGATGACGTTTGTTCATGCAGCCGTAACGAGGCGCGCTCTCAGCAGGTCGAGGTTGGCGCGTCCGTACATCTGGCGCTTGAGGGCCTTCAGCTTGTTGATCTGGCCTTCCGTTTGTCCGTTGGACCACGGCTCTCGAAGGGCTGCCAGAACCGCATGCCTGTCGGCATTCAGACCACGGGCGAGGGACGCGAGGAGGCTGCCTTCGGCGTCTCTCAGCCATTCCCCGAGATCGCCGTGTTCACCGTTTCTGACCATGTTGGCGAAGCGCTCCGACAAGGCGCTGGCCGCGGCAAGATCCGGAACGGCAGCTTCGATCCGGGCCACGGTGACGGCGTCGGACCTTGAGAGACGATCGCGCACCGTCGTCATCATGCGGACAATCCTTCGCGCCGACGGGCACCTGCCCGGCGGGGAGTAGGCCGACGCTTCCGCGCGCCGCTGTCGTGTCGCCCATTCGCCGACGACGCGCAGGCTTCCCTTGAACCCCTCTGTGCGAAGACGGCGCCACAACTCAGCGCCATTCCGGCAACCGCCTTCCCATTCCCTTGTGAGCCGAGGCAGCCACGGCTCAAGACTGCTCTCTCGCAACCTGAACGCGTCTTCACGTTCGCCGCGCAGGATCTGGCGGACGAGATTGCGGCTCAATCCGGTCATGCGGACGATCTGCTTGATCGCGACGCCGTCGCCGGCCATGCGCTGAACCGTCAAGTCGGTCTGCTGGCGGCGCTGGAACCCCTCATACAAAAGCCGCTCGGCTCCCGTCAGCAGCTCGGGATCGATGGCACGGGAACTGAAGACCTTTCGAATATCGGGCATCGAACGACGAACCGCGGCCAGGAAGGCCTTCCCGCAATTGTCGAGCAGATGCCACCGGTCCGCGACCTGCATTGCGTTCGGAAGAGCCCGGGAAACGGCGCGACCGTAGCCGGCGTCGCGGTCGCGGGCCACGATCTCGATCCCGGGGTGGCGGGCCAGCCAGGCCTCGACCGTGGCAGGGTCGCGATCCGGAAGAAGGTCGACGATCCGCCGCCGTTCCAGATCGCAGATCAGGGTTCCATACCGCCGGCCCCGTCGCCAGGCCCAGTCGTCGATCCCGATCACGCGTAACTGTTCCGGCGCGCAGCGGGAAGCTGCATGCACGCTCCGAAGGAACGTATCCTTGCTCACCGGCAGCAACAGCCGCTCGGCCAGCGCCTGCGCCGGCCTTCCACCCAACATGAGACCCAACCGGAGCACCAGGTCCTGAAGTCGCGAGGTTCGCCGTGAATGAGGGCTGGTAACCTCCGAGGAAAACCGTTCCGCGAAAATCGCCGTCCGGCACCGGCTCGTCCGACACCGAAAACGCCGGACGGCAAGGGAAATCCTCACCTCGTGGCCATGAGCCGGAAGGTCTGTCAGTCCGCGCCGATAACGGCTGTGCACCTGCCGCGAAAGCCCGCCGCAACGCGGACACGCGGCTGCGGCGACCCTCGCAAAGGCGTGGACGACAACACGGTCTCCCGTCAACTCCACCCGTTCAATACTCAAGCCCTTCGGCAGAAGGCCTCTTCGCTCCCAGTCCGATGCCATAGGCAACCTCCCTTCCTGGCTGCCCATATCTAGCGGCTACCACACCATGCCTGCACCAAATCTGCGACAGACCCAACTTTGAACGCCGATTGACAGGATTGAGCCGTACTGGCTGCGCGTAGAGTCGGACAAGGGTGGTTGAGGTGCGAGACGCGGGAGCTGAGAGCGATGTCCGCGCATGGTTCGTTCGCGAGCTAAGCGACGCACCGAATGCACTCGCACCCCGGCATCGTGCTCGACGAGCGCGGCTGCATGCGGGCCTTCGCCGAAAACCTGGTCTCGTGCGTCGAGGTGTCCGATTTCGAGACGGACCTCGCGAAGGGCAGCGGCAACGAACTGGCCGGCAAATTCCTAGCCGCCGCTGCCCGGGAAGGAAAGCCGGACCGGCAGACCTTCGCGCCGACCCTTACCCTATTCCCCGCGGACGGCTCCGAAGCTCCCGCTCACCTGGTTGTCGTTCTTGAAGAACATGCCGGCCGCTTCCTCGTGCGCTGGGCCGAAAAACGCGCCTTCCGCATTGCCCCCGTCGTAGCCGCTGAACGTGCCGTCGAAACCGAGCCGAAGATTGCCGAAACCGAAATCCGCCACGCTGCGCGACAAGTCCAAACTCTTCACGTCGGAAAAGTCGATATCGACCCGGTCCAGCCCGAACGACACCTGCACCCTCGCGCGACCTTGCAAGAATCGATCTCCGCTGACCTCGCCTCCCCATTGGTAGCCGACCATGAGCCCGTCCCAGTGTGCCCCTCCCGCCGGCCTCGTGCCGGAAAGGTCGCCCTGGTAACCGCTCCCCTGGGCGTAGTAGTCCCAAACCTCGCCGTCTTCGAGATAGTCGTGAAACCTGTAAAACCCGGTTCCGAACGCGGCGTATTGCATCGTCCCGTGATACCCGTCCTGCTGGTACCGGCCCGTGCCGCCGTCGCTGGCGTGTCCCGAACGGCGGGCGATCCTCACCCAGCCGCGATCGGCGAACATGTCCTCCGACAACCATTCGCCCCAGCCCGCGGTAAAGCGCAACACGCGATCCCGCGGGGACGGGTATTCCCCGGCGGGCAGGTCCGCCCAGTCGTCCTGCGATTTCCTCACTTCGCAGTTCGGACCGCTTCCGCATCTGAAACGGAGCCAGCCGTCCAGGGACTCGCCCAAACCGCTCCGGTAAATGACGCCCTTGACAGTGTCTGCGTCGGAGATCACGTCATCGCGTCCGGGCCTGTCGTCGTGCTTCGCGCCGAAGCTTGCCACCAGCCCCGCGCGGGAATCGTCGATCGTGCCGGCGACCTCCTGGTGCTGCGGCCCGTAGAAGTCCGCCATCAGCGACACCCCGGTGGAGGTGTGCGTTATCGCGTTTTCTCCCACGGCGATCGGATAGTGCAGACTGCCGCCGGCGAACAGGTGGCGCTCTCCTCCGAACAGCGTCTGCAGGGATGTGAAGCTCGCTTTACCGGTAAGGGTGTCGAGGGCAACCGCAAGATTCGTGTTGCCGAGCACTGGCGGGAGGCCGGGAAGTTCGACCGCCGTGCCGACCAACCCACCCGAATAGCGCACGGTCCCCTCGAGCGGGAAGGAGTGCGCGAGATCGCCGGTGCTGGGATCGCCGAACGCATCGGCTTCGGCCCACAGGAGATCGACCGTATCCAGAGCGCCAAATACCCCGCCGTGAATGTGATAGCGCGGTTGCGGATCCGCAAGCGACACCTCGAATTCGCGCGACACCGACAGGGTGAAGGCCGAATGGTCCATCCAGCCGGCGAGCCCGTAGGTCTCCGCCCGGTCGGTCGGCGCCCTTATCGACAGCCCAAGATCCTCCAGGAAGGCGAAATCGATCTCCGCAGGCAGGAACGCAGGAACCGCGCCGCCATGTCGGCAATAGGACATGACCGACGCGCAGACACCGCTATGCGCGTAGTCGATATTGCTCGCGTCTGCGTCGGGATCGCGTTCCCCGTGGTGCCAGGCGTGCGCATCGTCTCCATCCTGAAACGGCGCGGGACCGCCATGTACCGCAACCACATTCGGACCGGTCCAGGTCCCGGCATCGCGGTCGATATAGGAGGCCAGGTGTTTTCCTGCCGCCTCGCTCAGCCACGAACCGATCACATGGCCGGTTTCGTGCACCATCGTGGCGAAGAGCGAAGCCTCGGACGCCTCTTCCACATAGTCCCTGTCGAAGGCCATCGCGCCCGTATGAGGCTCCCAGCCAGCGCCCGGTCGCACGCTCCTGGCACCCGCCATTCCGGCGGCTTCGCCCAAATCGGCCCCTGTCACGTAAATGACGAGGCCGGTACTGGTCTCTCCGCCCGGCTCGACGCGGATTTCCCTTCCCCTTGCGTTGCTGTTGGCGATCAGGCGGCCCTTGGACTCGCCGGCTCTGCGCTCCCAAGCACCCCATGTGTCGTCGATCCGATGGCTCCAGACCTTGCCGGATCGTTTCAGCGCCGCCTGGAATAACCGGTCCTCGCCCATCCTGCCTGTCAAGTATTGGAGGTCGAAGCTGATCGAAAGCGTGTCGGCGGGACCGCCCGTCCAGCGTCCGTAGGCGATGCCGCGGCGCTGGCCCAGCACCTCGATGCTATCGCCTTCCCGAAGCTCGGGGACAGCGGTTCCCGCACCGTCCTCCCTCGCGTCATCCAGCAGCTCCCGGAAGTCGTCGACGCCGGGATCCTCCGCCTCCGACAACCCCGCCGACAGGAGAACATTGCGGCGATGTCCCCAGTGATCGAGAAGATCGTCCGCATCGACATTGTTCCTGGGGCGCAGCGAGACGCGCCGCCCGCCGGGCGAGGCCTCGTCCAGCGATGTCCGCTCGGACGGCGAGACCCGGGCGGGTGCGGTTTCTGAGGCGCCCGCGCCGGCAAGGGCAGGCGTTTCGGGGGCGGACAGGAGATCCGTCGCATGCGCCGTTTCGTCCGACGTGACGGTTGGCGCGGCCTGCGTGGCGCTTTCGCCGGCGGACACCAGGACGGGACCGAGCGGATCGCCGGACTGCCCGGGACCGATGCAGGAGGCGACCGCAAGGCCCGCAACCAGCATCGCAGGTGCGGCGATCCAGCGCCGCCCGACTCCCCGCGGCACGATTTGCCGGCCGTTTCGACGCCGGGGACGATTCCAAACCGGCAGCGTTGGGCGAGGCCACGTCATCGCGCACCGCATCCGGGCGCCCGTAATCCACACTGCCGATGCGAGAGAGTCGTTGACGGTCATGACCCTGTTTCCCCTAGAGCCGGACTCCGGCCTGCCTTCATCGAACTGTCATGTTCCCTCGGGAGAACCACTACCGTCCGGCGCCAAGAAATCCTCTCCGGTGTATCAACACTTTATGTCGAAACCTTGATGTTGTGCAACTACATTCGCAGAACGATACGTGCCGGTCGAAACGACCGCGGGGAAAAGCTCCCACCGATGCAGACCCGACAGGTTGCTTTCGCGGATTTCCGCATCGCCGGGCGCAACCTGTCCCGGGCTGCTGTTCTCCCGGATGCCGGATACGCCCCGGCCAATCGACTTCAAGCTACCTGCCTGCCGCCCGCAGAATCGCGCCAGCTCCGAACATCCGATGGCGCAATCCTCCTTGAAGACCTGCCTGGACCCCCGAGCCTCAGCGGTTGACCTTGTTGAAGCCCGCTTGCCGCCCCGACTACCCAAGCACCCCTTGCGCCAATGGCCTTCGTAACCGTCGCCGTCCCTGTAGATCGCGACGCCGCGGCCGTGGGGCTTGTCGTTTTGAAAGTCGCCCTCGCAGCCGGCGACCCGTAGCCTCCCCGCAAGCGCCGTCGAGCCGTCGCCGCCCAGCGCCAACCGGGCATATGGCGCGACGATCAGGACGATGCGGGTTTCACCCCGATCATCACGCTGCAGTCGAAACAGGCGCCGATTCGGTATGAGCGGGCCGGCAAGGATCGGGGCTTACAAAGATGATTTGACCCATTCAGCCGCCGGTTGTAAACAAAACAATCAAATGTTTATAACAAAAAGGAACGCTCTCTTGCGGACCTTTCAACGCCTGCCTGTTGCAATGCAGACGGTTTACGCGGAACTGGCCGACCGGGCCTGGACAGGCAATTTCCGGGACATAATGGATGCGGGAGGAACGCCGCACAAGCGCACCGTCAAGGGACGGGATTACTGGTACTGGCATCCCGCAACGCGCAACGGGCATCGCCCCCCGGCGAGGTATCTCGGTCCGGACACGCCTGAAATCCGGCGCAGGATCGAGACCCGGGTGGAGCGTGCCGAAGCCCGGAAGGACCGGATCGGCATGGTCCGAGCGCTCCGCGCCGGGGGCATACCCACCCCTGACGGCCTCAGCGGCAACGTGCTGGCCGCTCTGGCCGAGGCCGGCGCCTTCCGGCTCCGCGCCGTGGTCGTCGGATCCCTCGCCTTCCAGTGCTACCTGCCCATGCTCGGTTTCAGGGCGCCGGGCGCGGCGGCGCGCACGGGCGACGTGGACATCGGGCAATTTCCCGCCGTCTCGATCGCCGTGGACGACCGGATCGAACCCGACCTTCTGTCCGTCCTGAAGAGCGTCGACCCGGCCTTCGAGGCCGTCCAGTCACCCTTCGATCCCCGTCGGACCCTTCGTTATGCAATCCGGGGAGAGAGCGAGGAAAGGTTCGTCGTGGACGTGCTCGCCCCCATGCGCGGCCGGACCCGGGACCGGCCGGTGCATCTCCCTGCCCTGGAAGGCGACGCCCAGCCACTCCGGTTCCTCGACTTCCTGCTGTACCGGGAGATCGAGGCGCTCGTCCTTCACGGGACGGGAATCCCCGTCAAGGTGCCTGCTCCGGAACGCTTTGCCGTCCACAAACTGCTCGTCGCGGCGCGCAGGCGCACAGACCCGGCAAGCCGCATCAAGGCCCGGAAAGACCTGGAGCAGGCCGCCCTCCTTGTGCGGGTGCTCGCGAGCGACCGCCCAGAAGAACTCCGGGAGGCATGGGAGGAACTGCGCGCGCGCGGACCGTCCTGGCGCAAGGCGGCGGATCGGGGGCGAAAGGACCTGCCGCCCGACGTGCAGGACCTCCTCCCATTGCCGGACGCCCCGGACAAGGACGGGAACGATGTCTCCCGCGCTGCGGCAACGCCAGGGGGATCGAAAGGCTCCGGCCCAAGTGACCGGAACCGGACGTTGCCGACACCATCGCCTTTCAACGATCCGACAGATCCGTTCAGGACATGATGCTCGCGAGACTGCCCTCATGCGCCCCGCACGGTTCGGACCTACGGCCTCGTCAGGCGGTTCGGCCCGTCCCCGGGACACGAAGCGCGCCCGACCTGTCAACGGTCCAGAGGTCTTGACCTTCGGCGGAAGGCGATCCGCCAGCGCCGCCGACGCACGCATGCGCATACGCGACCCGTTGCAGGAAACGCAAGAAGAGCGGCATGAATCCGTCAAACCATCTTTGTAAGCCCCCAAGGATTGGGCGCTCGACTTCGCACTCGATATCGAAACCACGCGCTGCGAGCCCTTCATTGACGGCTCGAGACCTGGGCACGGAGCGCTGCCGAAAAGCCCGTTGAGCCGGGCAGCGGACGACGGCATTTCGGTCAGCAATGCCGCCCAGTTAGCGTTCGGGCGGCGTGACCGTTCTCACCGTTCTCATCCCTTGTCGTCAGGGACCCCAAAGGCCATATTTCGAGTTCAGGAAGGGCAGCCGGAACCAACGGGGAGGAGACGGCTCGTGGTTTCTTCGGAAATCGCCACCAGGGCCAGGGAGAGCGAGGCACGTCTGCATCGGTCGATCCGGGACGCTGTCATGCCCGTTCTCGGGACCACGGCCGAGAAGGCGGCCTATGTGGAGGCCTCGCTGGACATGCTCCGGGAGTATGGGGAGCTTACGCCCTTCGAGATGGCCATGCGGGCCTGGGAGGCGGGAGACATGAAGCTGTATGAGGCCTGCCAAGCCGACCGGAAGCGGCTCGCGACACTCGCCGGGGCGGCATACGAATGACCGGCGTCCGCGCGACGGTCGCGGCCGATACCAATATCATCCGCCATCCAACGCCGCGCCGGTATCTGACCGCCCTGGAGGAGTTGCGCGGGCGATCCGTCGCTATTCTGCCCATGGTGCATCGGGAACTCGAGACTCATCTGCCGATGCAGGCCTCGGAATACATCCAGGGTTACCGCAGGCGCAACCGGAACTGGAGCCCGGAGGAAACCGACGCCGCCGCCGTGGCTGCGAGCGACGCGGCATATGAGTGGTGGCGGGGAGAGAGCCTGCGCAACGATACGGCCTACCTGTTTTTTCCCCAACTCGACAGTGAGAACTACCGTCACGCAGCCGCGGCGCTGCCAGGCGCTGCTTTCACGGACAGGAACGGGAACGACCAGCAGATCTACGCCCAGGCCTGGGTTCACGGGATCGATGTGCTGGCGAGCCGCAACCGCAGAACCATCTACAGGGAGGTGCTTGCAAGGCACTTTTCGGCGCGCGGGATTCCGAACCCGCCAGTCACGGTCATGGGTCTTTTCGAGCACACGAAGGCTTTGGCCGAGTCCGAAGGGCGTCCCCTGGCCGAGGTGGCGTTCGAAGCCATGATTGGCGCCGTCATCCCGGAAACCTGGCATGACGAACTGCTGTCCGGAGGCGTGGAACTCGTTGAGATATCCTGCCGGCGGTTTATCGACAACCTTTCGCTTTCAGAGGGCAACAGCAGCCTGGGTTCGTTCGCCGCGGAAGAAAACGAACTCGCGTTTCTCATGAAAGAGGAATTGGAAGCGGCTACAGAAAACACCGAGCGGTTCCTGAAGCGCTGCAACGAGGCTTGGGAGTCCCGTCCACAGGCCGCCCGGGATACCGAAAAGCGGTATCACGACAGGCTGCGGTCCGCCGTGCGCGAAACCGGTCTGGAACCCTGGTCCTGAACCCGGATACACCGCCGTGCCAGTTTTCCCGCGGGGAAGGGCTTGCATCGATACAGACCCGACAGGTTGCTTTCGCGGATTTCGGTTCGCGGAGCGTGACTTGTCGCAAGGCGCTGTTCTGCCGGAAACGCCCCGGCCAATCGGCTTCAAGCTACCAGCCTGCCGCCCGCAGAATCGCGCCAGCTCCGAACATCCGATGGCGAAAGCCTCGTCGAAGACCTGCCTGGGCCCCCGAGCCTCGGCGGTTGACCTTGTTGAAGCCCGCTTGCCGCCGCAACTACCGAAGCACCCCTTGTGCCACTGACCTTCGTAACCGTCGCCGTCCCTGAAGATCGCATCGCCGCGGCCATGGGCCTTGTCGTCTTGAAAGTCGCCCTCGCAGCGGGCGCCCCGGAGCCTCTCCGCAAGCGCCGTCGAGCCGTCGCCGCCCAGCACCGCCCGGGCATATGGCGCGATGATCGGGACGATGCGGGTTTCACCTCGATCGTCGCGCCGCAGGCGAAGCCGGCACCGGTTCCGTATGGGCGGGCCGGCAAGGATTGGGCGCTCGACTCCGCACTCGATATCGAAACCATGCGAGCCCGTCAGTGACGGCGCGAGAGGTGGGCACGGATCGATACCGAAAAGCCGGTTGAGCCGGGCAGCGGACGACGGGATTTCGGTCGAAAACGCCGCCCGATTAGCGTTCGGGCGGCGTGACCGTCGCGGGTGTCAGCGCGTCGAAGATGCCCGTAAAGCGTCCGTGCGAGCCGTCGTCTTCGGCGAACAGCACATCGGTCGAGCCCACCACACGGCGGGGATTGCCATCCGCATCCGGCACGTTCGAGAACTGTCCCCGCCACGTCCCGGCGCCGCTCACGATGGTGCGGTCGGGATGCGCCACGGTAATGGCGGTATCCTCGAAGGCCCCGTCCGGGCCAATCGAGGCTTCAAAGCGCACATCGTAGCCGGCCGGCAACGCCGCTGGATCCTCCGCTCCCCACGGCACGGCCGGGGCGAGATGGCGACCGGGTACGGTTTCGATCGGCTCCAGACACCCGAGGCACCCGGCGAGGCGATTCCGGTCGAAATCGGCGATCAACGCAAGTAACCCGGAAAATTCCGTGATTTCGGTGGAATCGGCCAAGTCGCCCCACGCACGCCCATAGTTGTAGGTGTAAAGACCGCCCATGCTCCCGACATAGGTCGCCGTGCCCGCGATAGGGAGATCGGGCGGGCTCGCCGGATCGAGTTCCGGGCCATCGAGAAAGACCCCGCGAGTGGCGGCCTGGAATGCCCAAACGGGGACATCCGGCGGATAGATCAGCCACCATCCCGCCGCTAGGTAGTCGGTCGGGTCGGTGTCGTTCCACGAGACGAGGGCGTAGAGAAACACCCGACCGTCATAGTGGTCGTCCGCCAGTATCCATTCGCGGCTGGAATGGTCGGGTTGGACGGGACGGGGGAGGAACAGACCCGACGTCCATTCAATGTCTCGGGCCGTGTTGAGGGTGCGGGTCCCGCCGTCAGCGGTTCGCACGTCGATGCTGAGCACGCCGTCGACGTAGGAAGTCCCCGTCCGAAACGGCTGGGACTCGGGCATGAGCGTGGGGATCTCGACCGGTGGCAGCGCCTCGGCTCTATCCCCATCCCTATCCGAACACCCACTGAGGGCAAGCGCCGCTCCTGCCATGGCGACGAAGAGCACTTCACGGAATTTCATCGGATTCGGTCCCCTCTCCGAAGGCAAATCGACATTCGGGAATCCCATCGTACTTCAATTCCTTCCGACAAGCATGCCTGACGTCCGGTTACCGGGAGCACGGCTCGCGGCGAAAGCGGTGGTCCGCCTTAGACGGGCAGGGCACTGGCGCGCGCGTCTAAAGGCGGAGGGTTTCCAGCCCTGCCCTTTCGGTTGCAGGGTGGGAGCGCAATTCCGCCCTGGACCACGTTTCCAAAGCCATTATCTGAGCTGACGCCGCCCGCCCGCAATGGAAGAGGAGATCGGAAGACGCCCGACGTGAACATGAAATATCTGCGGACATTCCTCACGCCGTTCGAGGAACGAAGCACGCAGAAAACCGCAAACCGCACACCATGCGGGCGTCGACAAAATCGCCATCCTCGCCCATCTGTCGGCCGCGGTAGAGTTTGTCGACCAACCCCTGCCTGAAAGGGGCAGCCCTGTCGTCAAGGGGCAAACCGGGCGGTCGCAGTTGACGGAAGCCGGGGTCGCCGACGGGAGGAGCTATCGTTGGATCGGCCGCGACCTTGGCATCTTCGAGTATCCTGCAGCCGTCATGGTCAAACGACATCGTAACGTGCAGTTCGCGATGCTGTTCCGCCCCCTGCCCGGATCGGCCCGATGAGGCGCGGCGTGCGCCGGCGGCTCCTGTTCGGCCTGCAGACCGTGTTGGGCTTGGCGCGGCGCGGCTTCTTCATTCCCTATGCGCGGGCGGACAGCGTCGCGCCGCCGGAGCCGCTCGGATGGGTCGAGGCCCGCTTCGAGGCGGCCCTGCCGGCATTCGCGGCGGCGATGGACGCCATTGACGAGCTGGCACCGGCGCTCGGCGCCATAGGCGGGGAGCCGCCGCCGGAGCCGCGCTGGGACCAGGACTGGTTTCCCCGACTCGATGCCGCCATGCTCTATGCGCTCGCGCGCCGGCACCCGCCGCGCCGCGCCGTCGAGGTCGGCAGCGGCCATTCCACGCGTTTCCTGCTGCGCGCGTTCCGGGACGGCGGCGCGGACGCGGACGTGACCGCGATCGATCCCGCGCCCCGCGCCGGTCTTTCCGGGCTCGGGGACCGCCTCAGGCTCCTGCGGCAGACGGTGCAGGAGGCGGGCCGCCAGCCTTTCGAGGCGCTGGAAGCGGGCGACTGGCTGGTGATCGATTCCAGCCATGTCGCCATGCCGGGCACGGACGTAGATTTCCTGTTCGGGCGCATCCTGCCGGCGCTGCCGCCCGGCGTGCTGCTGCATGTCCACGACGTGTTCCTGCCGGACCCGTATCCGGAGGACTGGGCCTGGCGGGGCTATAACGAGCAATTGGCGGCGGCACTGCTGATCGCCGGCGGCTGGCGCCCGGTCTTCGCCAGCCGCTACATGGCAACGCGGCATCCGGACCGTATCGCGCGCTCCGTCGTGGCCACTCTGCCCACGCCCCCCGGAGCCCGCGACACAAGCCTCTGGCTTTGCCGCGAGCCGGCATGACGGAACCGGGCGGTTCAGCGCTTTCCCGGCTCACGCCAGCGGCGGACCCGAAGGTCCGGCTTGCCCGGGTCCTCGAACGTATCGACTCGTACAAGCATGGCGAGATTGGCGAGCCCGTTCCGTTTCGCAAGCAGAACGCCGATCGTCCTCGGCGGGGTCTGACACTGGGATGCCGCGACCCTGCTGGGCAGACGCAACTGGGGCGACTTCGGTCGGGTGCCATCGCCTTCGACGGGCGCGGCGATCTGCCTCCACGCTTGCCGGCCGTTGCGCCAGCATCGCCAATCCTGCACGAATCTTGATACTATTCCGAATCCTCGCGGAGGCCCTTTCGCAGGGCCTCTTCACGACCGAGCAAAAGGAAGGCGTTGCAGAAAATGAAACTGAGAACGAAATTCCAGACGCTTTCCGCCAGCGCCGTCGCGCTCTCGCTTGTCGGTTGCAGCAGCGGCGGCGGCGGTTCGGGAACCCTGTCGCAGCAGGAGCGGGAGGCGAGGACCGCGGCGGCCCTCACCAAGCAGGCGGCCATCGAGGCGGAGGCCGGTCAGGCGATCGATGCCGGTCTCGGCGGCAGCGGCGGCGACGGTTCCGCGGTCGACACCTACAGTCTGTCGATCTCGCGCGGCTTCGGCGGCATGACGGTAGAGATCGCCGACAGCGCGATGGCGGAAGACGGCGACCCGGCGTTCGCGTTTACCGCGATGCTGGGCCCGGACGGCCGGATGCTCGCGCGCGACAACGGCATGGGCGTCCAGGAAGTCGTGGGCGTCCACAGCGACATCGAGGCGATCGAAGTCAAACCGTTCGAAGAGGTTCACAATCCGGACTTCAGCACCGACGTAACCGACCCGGAGGTTCTCGTGCGAGTGATGTCGGCCGCGTTCACCGCCAACACCGGGGCGACGCTGATGTTCCTCCATGACGATCCGGCTACACAAGACACGGACGAAGCCAGGGAAGTCGCCGGCGCCTATGACGGCGCGCCGGGCACATACAGGTGCAACGGCGACGCTGAATGCACGGTCGGGATCAGCGCGGACGGCGGGATTACGGAAATGAGCGCGGGCTGGATATTCACTCCCGACCCGGGCGCCACCGTCGATGTGCGCGACGCCGACTACCTGCATTACGGCTTCTGGCTGAGGAGGACGACGGACGGTGAAGGCGCGGTCACCTACAACGAGGTCGAGACCTTCGCCGGTTCTTCCGTTCCGGCCTCCGGAAATCTCGCCGAGGTCAGGGGCAGGGCCACCTATGAAGGCGGCGCTGCAGGCGTTTACACGATCGAGACCCGGTACGACCCGAACACCGGCGAGCTCGTCGACGCCAATTCCGGGCATTTCGCGGCGGACGCCCGCCTGACGGCGACCTTCGGCCAGACGGTCGCGCGGGACATCGCTCCGAACCAGCTCTGGATGCTCGCCGGCACGATCGACAATTTCGTGCTGTCCGGCAAAGAGGACAACGACTGGTCGGTAATGCTGGCGGGCATCATCGACAGCGGCGCAGGAACCGCGTCGGGCACGGCCGGGGGCGGCGTGACGGGACAGGACAATTCGTTCAGCCTTGTCTTCCACGGTCCCGCAGCGCCTGTCGATCATGACGGCGACGCGATCACGCCCGCCGTCGCGCCCCGGCCCCACACGGCGGTCGGCGAGTTCAACGCGAGCTTCAGGAACGGATCGGTAGCGGGCGCCTTCGGAATGCGCAGACAGTAGCCTCCGGGGGCCTCGGCGACAATCGCTGTCAGGGGCCGGGAGCCAGCCCCGGTTCCCTCCGTGACGCGCCGCGCGGCGGCCTCAACGCCGCCATCGCCATGTTTCGCCGCCTACCGCGCGGCGCCAGCGCCGTCAACCTCAGGCAAGGCGGGCGGGCCCCGCGCCCCATCCGTCCGCCGCAACGAGCCGGATCGACACGTCCAGGACGAAGACGAACGCAAGGAACCGTGATGGCCCGAATGCGCTCCCCTGGCTTGCGGCGGGCGTCTTCAGAATTGGCGCACGAAGCGCAGTTCTCCGCGCGTGCGTTTATAGTCGTAGAGCTGGGCATTGGTCGTCCGCCGCTCGTTCACCACGACAAGCTCCGGGCTGAAGCCCCAGAAGACGAGCCCCCGGTTGTGCACCGATGCGCGCAGGCTGCGCGTCCTGTCCTCCCTGGATGAGCCGTCCCGCACATTCGGGAACCAGTTGCCTTCATAGTCGGTCCAGCGATACTCGCCGCCGAGACCGACATTGAACCCCAGCGGCAGGATCACCGAGACGCCGGGTCCCAACCAGCGGTTCCTGTGCCGCCAGCGCTCCGCTTCCGGGCGCTGCCGCCCGTAGCCGGCGGCGAGTTCGAGACGCACCGTCGGCAAGACCGCCCAGCGGCCCCGCAGCGACACATCCCAGACCGGACCGTCCAGATAGTCCCGCGTCCGGTAGCGCCGCTCGTGCCAGCTGGCCCGTCCTGACAAGCTCACCGACCGGCTCGCGCGATGCCCCGCTTCGAGCCTCGCGCCGACCGCCCGGTGGTCGGGCGCCGTGCCGAGCCAGCGCTGCTGCACGCTCGCCAGCAGGCTCGCACGCGTGTTCCGGTCCAGGAACCGGCGCGGGCCGACATGGCCCGCCAGGAAAAACTGGTCGAACTCGGAGCCCTTGTACTCCCGCCGCGCCGCCTCCGCCCCGGCCCTCAGCCGCAAATCCTCGCCGAGCGGCAACTGGTATTCCGCTCCGCCCCAGGCCGACACGCCGACGCCAGAGGTCGTCAGCTCCTCGATATTGCGCTCGAAGGGCAGGTTGAAGATGTAGATCGTCCGCTCGTCAGACGTGCCGCCGATATTGCTGTCCGGCGCCAGCGCGAAGCCCCCCTTGTAGCTCCAGCGCCCGCGCGCCCTGATCCGTTCCAGGAACTTCTCCACATTCGCGGCGACCGCTTCCGGCGGCTCGCTCGCCAGCACGAACTCGAAATGACGCCGCGACAGCGCGTACTCCCCCTTCAGGAAGAAGGCGCGCGCCAGCTCCAGCCTCACCCGCACCAGGCCTGGGGCCTCGACCAGCATGGCGTGGAAGGAGGCGATGGCCTGGTCCAGCAACGCCTCCCGCGTGTCGTCGGGCACCCCAGCCTGCTGCGATGCCTGCAGCGCCGCGATGCCGTAGAGGAACAGCGTATCGGCGTGGATGACCCGGTCCTGGACCAGCGGCCCCAATAGCTGGACCGCGTCGAGAAAACGGCCGCTGTCCATCAACGCCCGCGCCTCAGCAATCTTCTCCGCCTCGGCGCCTCCGTTGCCCGTGGACGACGGTGGAGCCTCCTGTGCAATGCCCGATACCGGAAGCGCAGAGAGAAGACAGACGGCGAGTGCAAGAGTGCGGCAGATCGAGGCGAGCGACATGGTAATCCTTCAATCCATTTCGTTTGCAAATGAACAAAAAAAGAGGGCGGCCGCAAGGGCCGCCCAGTTGTAGTTCCCGGTGGTTGCGAACTAGTGAGGGTTGCAGTTACTGCCGGAGCAATGCGCTCCGAAAGCACCCACATAGCTCTCAGTCTCGTCCACCATGGTGGTGTCGTCGTCGTTACCCCGGCTGACGCTGAACGTGCCGGCGACGGACCCAGGTGCCGTCTCATCCTCCATGACGGTCGTCGTGGTCGTGTCGTCGGCCACCGGGTTGTAAAAGCTGCCAACCCACGTACCGTTCATCGGATAGTCGTACTCACCATCGTCACCGAGGGTGCCCGTGCCCATCCGCGTGCGGCCACTGAACCCACCGGCATCGGTGATGTTGCTCGGCGTTGCAGCATCCGCATCCTGATCGCTCAGGTACAGGTAGATGCTGTCCGCCACAGGATTGCCGCCCGACTCGATGTTGTGAATCCTGCCGGTGATCATCCCGTTGGTCGCTCGGGTGCCGAAGTCTGCAGTCAGCGTGGCATCACCATGGAAGAAATTCACTCCGCTAGTCCGCGAGTGAACACCTGCCGCCTTGCCCTGATAGGTAGCCGAGCCAGTAACGACCTGACCCTCAGTGCTTTCGGTCGCATCACCACCGTCGGCAAAGGCGCCGAAGGCGTAGGTGTTGACGCCCTCGTCGACGACCGTCTCCGTCAGCCACACACCGAAGGCCAGCCACGTCGTATCCTCCACCGGATTCATCTCGGCAATCGTCCGGGTGCCGGTGAACCGGTAGTTGGCGATCGAGGTGACCTCGGTTTCACCTGCGACGTGTCCGCCCGTGTCGGTAGTCCCCGTGCGGGACACCCGACAGGTCAGGGGATCCGCACAGGTGAACGTGCCAGTGAAGGCAGGCGTCTTGGGATCCCCGTCATGATCGTAGGAGCCCGGGAAGTTCCGAGGAACCGTGGCAGTAGCTTCGACGATATCCCCGGTGATGCCCACTTGGCTGGCCGTTGAGACAGCCTCGTTGTCCACCGTGTCCGTCCTCGCGTCCTTCGGCTCGCTTGCCTGCTCCAGATCGGTGAACAGGATCACGCGCTGGTTGTTGAAGTCGTTGAGGTCGTCGGTCGTAGTGGCATTCAAGCCCGAGATGTACTTCTCGTGCACGAAGTCACCGAGGCCCGGACCCTGGACGAAGTTGTTCAAGAGGTCGTCGGTCGTGGCATCCGTCGCGCCCGGCCCTGCGTGCTGCAACGCGACTGCATCTCCGCCCTCTGGCGTCACCGAAATCACCGGCTTGCCGGTACGTTCGGTGTCCTCATTCGCATCGGCATTTGCCACAGTCGCCGAATGAGGCCACGTAGCCGTGACCGTGCCACCACCATGAGACGGAGCCGCCGTGTCGTCCGCTGCCGTCTTGACCGCCGTGTTCACCATGCCGATGTGATCCCGCTTGTTCTTGGCGATCAACTCGGCTTCCTCAGCCTCGGTGTTGGCTGGATCCCCATCCGGCCCCGTGATGTGGTAGGCGTTGGCCATGCGCAGCAGACCGACGACATGCGTGTCGGCAGCCGTCATGGCATCGTCGCGAGCCGTATTGGCAGTCCCCATCTGGGCGTACGCAGTGCCCATAGAGGTCTCGGCTTCGCCCTGCTCGGTCTCGGCCGTCATCTGAGCGGCCTCAGCGTCGGCAGCGCTACCCTCCGAATCGATGCCCGCGTGTGCGGCTTCGGCATCGTCCGCAGCCATTTCGGCAGCCGTGGCGGCATTCTCTGCTTCCGTAGCGGCAGCATCCGCGGCCATGTACTGCGTGTTGGCCTCTTCGCTGTCGGTGCGGGCAGACTTGGCACGCTCATAGGACGCCTTCGCCGCGTTCGCCGCGGTTCTGGCGTTCGTGGCATGCGTACGCGCGTTGGTAGCAGCCGTTCGAGCCGCCGTCGCCGCTTTTTCCGCAGCGATGGTGGCAGCCGCAACGTCACGCTCTCTCAGCTGCTCCCCGCTCGTGGCGGCAGCGGTCTGGATCGCGTCGTTTTCACGCTTGGCACTCGCGTACTCCTCATTGGCGTTCCCCGCCTGGGTTGCCGCCTCGGTAGCCTGCGCGTCGGCAGCCTCCTTGGTCATGTCGTCCATGATGGCGTCATGCGCCGCTTTGGCAGCGTTTGCGGCATTACGAGCCGCCGTCGCCGCCGTTCTGGCGTCCATCGCGCCCTGAGAGCCAGGAGATGTCGCTTCGGCCTCGTTGGCCGCAGCTTCGGCCTTCGTGGCGTCACCGTCGGCATCCACGTAGGACTGCATCGCCCGAGAGCGAGCATCCGCGACGTCCGCCACGCGCTGCGTTTCCGCATCCTCTGCGACCATCACGCGATAAGCCGTGATGGCCGTCTCGGTCATGGCGAGGCTCGACTCGATCATCGAGATGCGCCTGCTATGCGCAGTCGCGTCAGTCGCAGTCAGCGCCGACCCCGCATTCGCAGCGTCGATGGCGTCATGCGCCGCCTGGATCGCGTCCTTCGCCGCCTGAACCTCCTCGTCGGTGGACGCATTGGTCAGGCCGGCAACGGCGGTATTGGCCGCATCGACGGCGTCGCTGGCCGCGGTGGCCAGACGCATCCGCTCTGCTTCCTCAGCAACCATCTGGCGATGATCGCCGATGTCCGACTCGGTGCTGGCCAACATCGTCTCGATGTTCGAGATGCGGTCGTTCAGCCCGTCCCGGTCCGCCATCGACAGAGCCGTAGCGGCCGTCACGGCGTCCTTCGCAGCCTGGATCGCGTCCTTCGCCGCCTCGACCTCCGCGTCGGTGGAAGTTTCGGACAGACGGGCAACGGCGGTATTGGCTGCATCGATGGCGGTATTGGCCGCCATGCGCTGCGTCGCCATATCGGCAACCATCTGACGATGATCGGCGATGTCCGCCTCGGCCGTGGCAAGGTCGCCTTCGATGGCCGAAAGGCGATTCTCAAGAAGCAGCACCTGATTCGCCGAGAGCAAGGCTGCGTCGTTCAGCGCGTCCTTGGCGTCCTGGATCGCGGCCTTCGCAGCAGTGACGTCGTCATCGCTGGACGTCCCCGAGAGAGCGCCGACAGCGGCCATCGCCATATCGATGACGCCACTGACCGCCGTACGCTGCTGCTCAACAGCGACCATATGGCGATGATCGGCGATGTCCGATTCGGTGCTTGCCAACGTCGACTCGATGGTCGAAAGGCGACTGGTAAGAGCCGACACCTGATTCGCCGAAAGCAAGTCCGCATCGGCCAGATCGGCCTTCGCCGCATCGATCAGAGCCTGCGCGGCATCGACTTCGGCATCGGTGGACATGTTGGAGAGAGCCGCGACAGCGGTATTGGCCGCATCGATGGCGTCACTGACCTCCGTATGCTGAGCCATACGCGCGGCTTCAGCTGCCTGGCGCTCTCGCTCGGCCTCCGCCACCATTTCGGCATGCGCATCCGCAACCATCTGCGCATACGTCATGGCGTTGGTCAGCTCGGCCTCGGCTTTCGCCTGCTCTTCTTCGGCCGTGGCCTGATGCCCCTGCGCGACAGCCGTATCGGTTGTCGCCGCCGCCGCAGCGCTTGCCGCCTTGGCAGCCCCATAGGCCGCCATGGCGCGCCGTGCAGCCTCGCGAGCCAGCGCATACGACGCCGGATCGGCAGACCTGTTGGCCTCTACCGCAGCCGCTTCCGCCGCCGCGTCATCGGCGGCCTCCTTGGCCGCGTCCACCGCCGTCATGGCAGCAGTTCGAGCGGCTACCAAAGCCGGATCGGGTCCGGTAGCCTGGGGCGGCGCACTCCCTCCACCGCCGCATCCGGCGAGGGCGATGGCCGCAGCGGCCATCGCCGCCAGTGCCCAATGTTTCATGGTTCTCATCGAACCTTTCTCCTTTCAGCCCAAGCCGTTATCGGCCGGGCAAACCGTTTGGACTGTTCCTCCGATTTCGTGGATGTCCGCGCAGATCAGAAGCCGACCGTGATGCCGGTCACGAAGGCGGTGCCTTCTTTCGTGCCCTGCTCGCCGCCGATGACCGAAGTCTTCGACGAGATGCCCGGCGCCAGCTTGTAGGCCAGGGACAGCATGGTCGCGACGGCCTCTTCGCCGTTGTCGGCGTCACCCATCATGTGCGTGAGGCTGACCGCCATCGGGCCGTCCGAATACTTCATGCCGACGCTCGCCAGCTCGTAATCGCCGCTGTCCGTAGCATCGCCGTCGCCGTCCGCATGCTCCGCATAGGCGGCATTGAAGCCGAACGCCCCGAAACCGACCTGCACGCCGAAATTCGAGAAGGTCTGGTCCTCGCCGCCGCCCATGCTTGCCTGGTAGTGGCCGGCGGAGAGTGCGACGCTGGCGTCGCCCAGGTCGTGCTTCAGGTTCGCGGCGAACGAAATACCGGCATTGTCATTGTCGGCCGGGGCGCCGTTCGCGTCTTCCTTGGTGTGGTTCGGGATATAGGCCGCGCCGAACTGCACGCCGCTGATGCGCGGCGTGTAGTAGGCGATCTTCTGCTCGTCGCCGCCGACGATCCAGCCGTTGGTTCCCAAGCCCAGCGCGGTGTCCCGCGAGCAGCCGGTCACGCCGGTCCAGCCCGAGTCGCCGCAATAGCCGACGCCGACATCCTGGTTGCCGTAGTGCATCAGCGCCGCCGGATGGTCTTCGGTGCCCAGCACGATCTGACCGAAGGAGCCGCTGATCGTGAGCTGCGACTCGTCGATCTGGTCGCCGGAGGTATTGCCTTCGAGCTCGACCTTGACGGAGAAGCTCAAGCCGTTGTCCGCCTCCAGCTTGCCCCTGAAGAAGATTTCGCTGTCCGACCACTGGCCGATGCCGCCTTCCACCGCGTCGTTGGCAGAGTCGCTTCTGTCGGTGAGGCCGACCCATTGCTCCATATAGCCGCCCACGCCGACGCTCAGCATATCCGCAGCCGAAGCCGAACCGGCAGCCATCGCACCCGCAAAGGCAAGTGCGGTGGATGTCATCAGGGCTTTTCTCATAATCCCCGTTCTCCTAAAAGCTGTTTGAAGTGCACCTCCCGGTACACTCGCTCCCACTTTGAGTGCACGGCATATATGACCGATTCGCTCCGAGGCCGGAAGCGCCAATCTGCGCCCGCCGACCGGGTCTGGCAGCGATGGGGCAGCGATGTTGCAATGAAGCCACAATTGAGTCGCCTGGAACCGTTGAGAACAAAATTTTTGACATTTCTGTCAATAATCTTGACGGACGGGGCAAAAAAAAGACGATCACGGACCCTGGCGCCTGTGTCGCCGCCCTGGCCGCTTCCAGCACCCACTCCAGCGACATCCGAGACCCGGAGATAGTGCTTGAGGCCTCGGCCCTTCACTCAGCACCGAGTCTGCATAGGTTCCGTCAGGCTTTCAACTACCCACAATGTCGCGTACCGATCGTGTCCCGAGCCGTGGTGTAAGAGCCTGGCTGGCCGTCGCGGTATCCGGCGGGAAGGGCCGGTAGGCTCAGGCTGCCACGGCGGGCAGCTTGACGGTTGCATTGTCGCTCACGGGAGCGATCGATTCCAGTGTCATGTATCTGGCCCTCTGGACGGCCCATTCGTCGTTCTGTTCGAGGAGGATGGCGCCGATCAGCCGGGTGATGGCGCCCTCGTTGGGGAAGATGCCGACGGTGTTGGTGCGCCGCTTGATCTCGCCATGGAGGCGTTCGAGCGGGTTTGTCGAGTGCAGCTTGGGGCGATGCGCGGCCGGGAAGGTCATATAAGCAAGGACGTCGTGCTCGGCCTCGTCCATGAGGGCGGCGAGCTTCGGCGCCTTGGTCCTGAGCTGGTCGGCGACCTGGCGCCACTGGGCAGACGCGCTGTCTGCATCCTGCTGGGCGAAGGCGGTGGCGACGAAGGCGGAGACGACGCGCCGGCCCTGCTTGCCGGCATGGGTGAGCAGATTGCGCATGAAGTGGACGCGGCAGCGCTGCCATGTGGCGCCGAGGACGCGGGTCGCGGCAGCCTTGAGCCCCTTGTGGTCGTCGGAGATCACCAGCTTGACGCCGCGCAGGCCGCGACGGACCAGGGAGCGCAGGAACTCGGTCCAGAAGGTCTCGGCCTCGGACGCGCCGACCGCCATGCCGAGCACCTCGCGGCGGCCCCGGTCGTTGACCGCCACCGCGATGGTGACCGCGACCGAGACCACGCGCCCGCCCTCGCGCATCTTCACATAGGTCGCATCCAGCCAGAGATACGGCCAGTCGCCCTCCAGCGGGCGGTCGAGGAAGTCGTGGATTTTGTCGTCGATCTCGCCGCACAGCCGTGAGACCTGGCTCTTGGAGATGCCCGACATGCCCATGGCCTGCACCAGGTTGTCGACCGAGCGGGTCGACACGCCCTGGATGTAGGCTTCCTGGATCACCGCCGTCAGCGCCTTCTCCGCCATACGCCGCGGCTCCAGGAAGCCCGGAAAGTAGCTCCCCTTGCGCAGCTTCGGGATCTTCAGCTCCACCGTGCCCGCGCGCGTCTCCCAGACCCGGTCCCGGTAGCCGTTGCGCTGCGTGAGCCGGTCCGGCGAACGCTCGCCATACCCGGCGCCGGCAAGGCCCTCCACCTCAAGCGCCATCAGACGCTCGGCCGTAAACCCGATCATCTCGCGAAGCAGATCGGCGTCGGAACTCTTCTCCAACAGCGCCTGCAGGGTCATCATGTCGTTGGTGGTCATCGTGGTGCTCCTCCGGTCGGATGGACTGTGGAAGCCCAACCCTAACCGGAGCCGCGATGGCCATCCGCTATGGATAAGTGGCCCGCCGCCGCCAGACTCCACTCGGTCGCGGCGGCAAGCCACTTACCCACAGCTACCGACAGTGGCTTCAACTCCTACACCACGCCTGGGGGCACGACCCGCGTACCCACAACATCGTGCGAATTACGACCGTAGGACGGCCGGAACTTGTCCGGCAGCTGCGCGGCCTCGCCTGCATGGCTTGCCATTGCTTGCGCTCGGTCGACCGCGCGAGGATCCTCGGCGGGTCCTTCCCCGGCACCGGACCAGGTCTGGCGGCAAGCCTCGGAGACCTTCGTGTGCTCGGCCAGGTGACGCTGCTATAGACGACCGGTGGGTATCGAAAGAGAAGCCCGACCTGAACGCCAATTCCCGGAGCGCGCGTTGGCGCCTTCCCGGTCTCTCGCAAGCTTCCTCGCGGATTCGTGGTAAAGGGCGGGCCAACATGGATAGCGCGGAGTATGAAGGACGGCTGCCGACACTCGGTGCCGGGCCGCGACGGGACAAGACCCCAACTGCATGGCTCTCGGCATTCGGGTCCCGGTCTTGAGCCGCCATCTGGACCCGACCGGCTTCAATGTCGGAGACTGCCGCCAGACACAAACGCTTGGACACCAATCCGCCTATTCGCGATTTCAACCGGAGCAGCACCGGCGGAGAGCTGCGGCCCGAGCGGGACTTCCGACAGAGGACCGGAGCATGCCAGACCTCAATATGAAGTATCTGCGGACATTCCTCATCCAGGTCGAGGAAAAAAGCACCGCGAAAACCGCTCGTCGTTTGGGAGTGAGCCAAAACTCCGTCACTGGACATCTCCGGCTCTTGGAAGAGGCCGTCGGTCGGCCCCTGCTCGAAAAGCGGTTTCCTCCCGCCAGGGCCGAAGCCGGGCGCACGCAGTTGACGGAAGCCGGGCAGGCGTTCTTGCCGAAGGCAATCGAGGCCATGGCAGCACACGACGCAATGTTCGATGACGCGCTCCAGATCCGGGACCCGAGAGAGGTCAGCCGGATTGTCGCGTCAAGACTTGTGGAATTGGCGCTGGCCGCTTTGAGGCACGATCTGTCGGATGACGACCAGAAGGACCTTTCCAAGCTCCTGTAAGGTCGAAAGCAAACCGCCGCGTCGCGGTCCATTGTATGAAGAAGACGACTGGAATACCCGCATGGCCGCAGCAGTAACGGACATTGGCCCTGCGAGCTCGACGGTCCGCTATTTCGGGCAGGACGGTTACTACGCGAAGGGGCGCCCGGAGCATCGCAAGACGAGCTTTCGGCTCGGAGAGGCGGCGCGGGCGCTCGGGCTCGGGCGGCATGTCTGGCCGAAGCGCTACAACGCCATCCTGCCGGGACAGGCGCCGGGGACGGGACTGCGGCTGGGCCGGATGTGCGACGGCGAGCGCCAGCACCGTCCTGGAGTGGACATCGCGCTGCCGGCGCCGAAGCCGGTCTCTCTGGCGGCGCTGCTGCACGGCGACTGGCGGGCGATCCGGGCGCATGACGAGGCGGTGCGGGCAGCGCCGGACCGGGTTGAGGCGGAGCTGCCGCAGAGGCGGGACGGGGACCCAGCGACACGGCGGTGTCCGCGCGTGAACGCGCACAGCATGGCGGCGGCGACGTTCCGGTACCTCGCGAGCCGCAATCTCGGCCCGCAGCTGCACACCAATTGTGCGGTGGCGAACATGACCCGGAGCGGCGCCGGCGAATGGCGGCGCATCGAGGCGACGGCAATCCGCCGGAACAAGAGACCGATCGGGGCGCGCTACCGCGACGAGCTGGCGCGCCGCCTGGAGGCGCTCGGCTACGAGACCCTGCCGACTACGATCGGCCCCGTGCCGGGTTTCGAGCTTGGGGGCTACGACAGGGCGGTGCGCGAGGCGTTCTCGACCCGGCGGCGGACCATGGTGGCGGCCTTCAAGCGGCGCGGTGGGCCCACCACCGGCCTCTGGGCGGAAGATGCCCAGCGCTTCCGCCGCACGGCGGAACGCATCCTCGGCGACGGGGACTATGGTGATCGCCTGGACCGCATCGCGAACGCGCCGACCGAAATCGCGGAAGGTGCGGCCCGGCTATCGCAGGCGCTCGAGACCGACGCGGCCTGTCGCGAGCTGGCGCCGGGTCTCACCCGGTCGGCCGGGGGCGCGGCCAAGCGGAAGGACACCGTCCATGCCGCGCGGGCGATGCCGGAGCCGCCTGGACTCGACCCCGGCGCGCAGGGGGCGCTCGAACAGCATATCGATCGGCACGGAGAGGCCGAGGCGCGCGCCCGCATGCCGGCCGAAGAAGCTGCGAGGCGCACCCGCCGGCAGGAGCCTCAGCAGCAGCAGGAGCGCCGCGGCATCGACCGGAGCAATGGCGGCGGCATCTCGATGTGAGGATCGGCATGAACAAGAGTAAGAGCTTCAAATACAGACTGTTGCGGCGTGTGCCAGGCCCCATCGGGCGGCGTTACGCCCGCAAGCTTGATGTATTGGCAGCCAGAACCGACGGATTTGCCGCCGCCGTACGCCGTTCGGAGGGCATGACCTGCATCGATCTGGGCGCCAATGTCGGCAGATATACCCGGACGATGAGCGCGGCGGCGTCAGAGGTGATTGCCTTCGAGCCCGACCCTTGGGCATATGCAGCGCTCCTGAACAACCTGTCGGATCTCGACAATGTAGTAGTTGAGAATGCGGCAGCGGGCGTCAGCGATGGCGTAGTCACCCTTTACCGGACGGCCCGGTTCCAGCGGGACCCTGCCCGCTATTCCCAATCGAGCAGCGTGGTAGCCGGCAAGAACAACATTTCCACCAATGTCGGCATTGAGGTCCGGCAGATCGATTTTGTCCGCTACCTGCAAGATCTGGATCGGGATATCGGGATTCTCAAGATCGACATCGAAGGCGCCGAGGTCGATCTTCTGGAAAAGATGTTCGACAGGCCGGAGGTTCTGGAGCGCATCGGCTGGATTTTCGCCGAGACGCACGAGAGGCGGATTCCGGACCACCGCCTGCGCGTCGCCGCGCTTCGAGACAGGGCCGCGCGAATCGAACGGCCGTTTATCGATCTGGATTGGAATTGACTCGCTGTTCACCGGCGCCTGCTGTCTGCGGATCTGCCACGTTCCTTCGGCAATTTGCGGCATCGCCCGATTCCAGCCCGACGAAACGCATTTCCGGCGAATCCGCCGCTGCGTCCCGCCCTTCCTGGTCGATACGCACCGAACCCTCCCCGCAAAGCAAATCCCGGTGCGTCCAGCATTGTTCGGGACAGTTTAGCCTCGACTCCCCCCGAGGCCGGCGATTCCGCTTGTCTGCAGTCGGCCGCAGCGCGCCCTCCTCCTGTATTGCCGGGCGACCTCCGGGCCCCGGGCCTCGCCGAAGACGTCCCGCAGCAGGCGACGCATCCGCTCTTCACGGCCCATCCCGATCGTATCGGTCATGAGCCGCTCCAGCAGCACGCCGAACATGGCGGGCTGCGAGCTCTCGGCTTTCAGCGAACGCGGCAGGTTCGAGGTTCCCTGCATCGTCAGGGAAACGGCCTCGGGGCCACGAACAACGGTCTCGCGCATGCGCGCGTCCACGAAGTTGCGCAAACGCGCATCGTCGACGCCGTTCCAGTTGCCGAACAGTCCCGCCGGAGGCGGTCGACGCAAGACCTTCTCGGCACGGTGTTCAGGCTTGCCGGGTGGAGTGTACCCCCGGTCGCCATGAGCCGCACGATGTTCGAATTCGATGCCCCGCACGGACGGACGATGGCAAGGATCGCGCGGCTCCCGGACGACGCTGCGGGTCCGCGAGCTCCGGAAACGACTCCCCATCGCCGAGTTCGATCCGGACACGGCGCGTCCCGAGACGCTTGGCGCGCAGGAGGTGGCGCCCCGACTCGGGATCTGCATTACCTCGGCCCATCGGCCGATCCGAGAGGGCATGTCACCCGCGACACAGCTCATGCCGTGAGCTCCGTGGCAGTTTCCGGTCGCGGCGCTCGACAGCGAGACGGTTCGCATGGGCGTACGGGAAATCGTCGCCCGTCGTCGCGGCGATGCCGAGCGATTACACGACGTTACCGGACCCCCTCAGTTGCGGATGTCGAGGCCGGTGCAGACGATGATCTCGTTGCGACCGGGGCGCATTGCCTTCACCTCCTTCAGGGTGGCGAGGACGCACGTGGCCATGCGCCGGCGGCCGTCCTTCGGCGCCTCGGCCTCGACGGGCCGGATGTCGCCGTCGAGCATCGACCTGTCATGTGGAACTCACGATGATCGGCTGTGCAACATAAGCGAAGGACTCGTCGATCTGCGCGGCCCTGTTACCGTCCCGGTTGGCTTCGAGCTGGACATGGACGGTGTATTTCAGGCCCATGTCGGAAGCGGAAGCGAGCGAACCCTGGAAACAGACCTCCGAATCCGACCGGATATCGATGCCGCCTTCGGCGCGGTTGTCACCGCGGTCGGCAACACCAATCCGCTATTCCATGTAGCTGCCCAGGCCCGGCGCCAGCATATCGGCCGCCGAAGCTTGTCCGGCCGACAACGCGCCTGCGAAGGCAAGCGCAATGGTTGCCACCAGGGTTCTTCTCATGGTCCCCATTCTCCTTCCGCTTGAAATGCGCCCGCATAGGTCCGGTTCCCCCCATTCAGACGACTCCGCAATGGTGTCCGACTCCACCGGGCGGCGCAGCCCGCCACCACCGGTCTTTCAACAGGTGTTGCGGGTTTACAACAATGCGCCGCACTCTCTAGGAAAGCAGCTTCAAGGCAGCGACGACCGCAATGCCCGCCGTAGCGATCAGCCAGGCGAGACGTCGAAAGAGGCGGGATTCCAAGGCCGAAAGGTCGGCCTTCGTCGCCATGGCGGAGCGCCCCGCCCTGGCCGCCTCCAGTATGAACTCTCGCGACAGTCGCTTCACCTTAAGCGAGTCGATCCGATCCGACGCAATCGGTATGTAGCGTCTGCGAGCGGCGCCTGTTCCGGTTCTTAAACTTACCGGATCCACATGATCGGCATCGACGCAAAATGAACTGGGCCGCTTTGTTGGCTCCACCTCTATCGCCGCAAAGTCGAACCGAAAGCCCACATTCAGTACTTGCTCGACGGTCTTGACCTTGTCAAAATGTCTTCGAGACGCCGAACACGCCGCCTTGGTTGCGGTAGCTGTTGATCGGAATGCTGGACCGGTTCCACTCAGCGAAAACGCCGACATAGGGGGCGAAGCCCCGATATTGCAGCGCGCGGTGGAGCAGGTTCAAGGAAACGCGCATCTGCCGGTCCGAGCGCGTCTTCCCGAAGAGAGGGTCGTCGTCGGCATAGCGCCGCCAATGGACCGCCGCCCTGGGCGACACCGACAGGCCGCCTTCGAAGGCATGGGAGACCCCGATGGCGAGACCGCCCATACGGCTGCCGCGACGGTCTTCGCGGGCATCGGCATATTCGAGATCGAGTTCGGCCCGGAGGGTCGTCTGCGAGTTGAACGCATGGTCCAGACCGGGGCGCAGGGTAACGGTCCAGCCGTCTAGGCCGGGCTGTTCCGGATGGCTGCGGCGTTCCGCGCTGAGCGTGGAGTCGATCCGGAGATCCGGCAAGGGCCGCAGGCGTCCGCGTAGCCAGGGGCCGCTCCCGTCGCTGTGACGATCCCCGCCCAGCCATCGCCGGCCGAAACGCATCCCGCCGCTTACGCTGCCGTGATCGAACAACCGGGCGACCCCGATATCGCCTTGGACAGAGATATCGTTCCAGTCGGATTGTTCGTAGTGCTTCGCTGCCGCCGAGACGGCGAGAACGCCGCGCCAATCGTCCGCAAGGACAGGCGAATACTGCGCGCCCGTGGTGAGAAGCAAGCCCGTACCCGATGCCTCACGGGCATCCTCGTCGAGCCGGAACGGCACACTGCCGATGCGCACTTCCTTGCGGTCCGTGCGCTTGACCGGGTTGCTCTCCGGCAGGACGGCCAGAGACGTCGAAACCGACCACCGTTTCCGCGCGTCGATCCGGTCGAGCCAGGCTTCGACCGCATCCTCGACCGAGGCCGGCAATTCGTCCGCCAACGACGCCTCGAAATGGAACTGCGCCTTCTCGTCGCGCCCGAGCAGACCGTAAACGCGGGCCAGTTCCAGCCTGACCCGCGTCAGGTCGGGCCGAAGGGCCAGGATCGCTTCGAACCGCTCGGCGGCATCGCGCAGATGGCCGAGTTGCGCCTCGGCAAGGCCCAGCAAGAACAACCGCTCGACTTTCTCCTCTTCGTCGGCGGGCCGAGCTTGTTCCAGGAACGCGCGCGCGTCACGAAAACGGCCGGCCTCAAACAGAAGCCGACCGAATTGCATGTCGGTAGGACGGTTCGGGAGACCGGCCGGTTGACCTAACGCGGTCGCGGCGAACAGCAACGCTGCCGCGACCGCAGTCGGGAATGCGCCCACCCGCACTTGAAGTCAGTCTTACTGGCGGGCACTGCCAAACCAGCCGTGAAGCAACTTACCGTCCGGACCCGCCGCCTGCATGACGCCGGCGGCCTCGCCGGCGGCAGGCCCGTAGAAGGCGCCCGACACGGTGCCGCTGTAGCCCAAACCGTCCACAGAGGCGGACAGGCTGTTGCCGCTGATCGTGCCTCCGGCGATGGTGAAGGAGCCTCCGGAAACGGCCCGATAGGGGTCTCGCGACGTCATACGATGCTCAACATCGTCGATCCGACCGGAGATAGCCCCCCCCGCGAAATCCGCCGAAAGAGCCAGATTGCCCCTGTATCTCTCGGAAAAACGGCTCGATGCTCGACCCTGGCCGGGGCTGGGGATCCAAACATCGGCTACGGCACTGCCCGCGTATGTGGCGGTTCCCGACGTCGGCATGCTTTCTTGCGGCGTCCGAGAGCCGTGCACAAGCCGCAATGCCTGGGCGAACTCGATCTCCGAGTTATTGTAATTCTCGTTGGGAAATTTGGTTCGGAACCATTGCGATAGGTTGTAGTGCCTTCCCGCAGAGTTTGGAAAGAGCAGGTAACTCCATCCGCTGTCCTGCTTGGAATACGCGCTTGAGAACGATGCATTGGCACCAAGTTCTTCCGCGCCCAGGAAAATGGTTCGATCAAGCCCATCGGCGCGGTAATGGATCGTATATTCGTTGACACCGCTTTCCGCGACGGCCACTTCGACGCCTGTTACCCTGTTGCCATCGGCTTGGGATTCGATGCGGGGAGTGGCGGTGGAATAGTCGTGACGGTCCACACCGGACGAGAACGCCTCAGCGTCCGTGTATTCGAAAAGGCGACTGCCCCCGAACCAGCCCAGAAGCGTCCAATCGTCATCATCGCCTTCGGCGCGAGCGGCGTTCAGAACACCGCCGACTTCTTCGGCGCCGGGTCCGTAGAACCCGCCCAGAACATTGCCTTCGAAGCCGCGCACGCTTTCGTCCAATGGAGCGCTCGGAGTGTCGTCCACCCCGGTCAGGGAGGCCATGAACTGGCCGTCCGCGATCTCGCCGTTCGTAATTTCGAACCGGGTGGTCGAGGACATATCAGCATAGTCTGTCGAACCGGGCTTTCGCATCTGAAGCCGGAAAATACGACCCGACACATTTCCATCCGTGAAATCCGCTGACAGAACTACGGAGCCTCGAACGAACGACCTAGCCACGGAAGTAGAAATGGATTCGAGCGTGTTGTCGTAGGCGTCTCCGGCCATTCGCCCGGAATATCTAGCCGTTCCCATCGGCATGCCGGTCGTCGGAGTCTGGGCACCGTATATCAAATGCGTTCGTCCTCCATTGGGATAGGAAGTGCCCATCGCTCGGAGATATTCGAACTCTGTCGTTTCTCCGTAACCGACCCCGTCGAAGCGGCCCGTATAAGAGAACAAATGATACTGTCGCCCGTCGATTATTTTGGTGTAATTGGTGGGAAAGTCCACCCCGAAGTCATTCTTCGAAAAATGAACTTCGGTTTCGATTCCGTCCAACACATATGTCACGTGGAAGCCGCCATCGCCATCGCTCGCAACCGACGATACCGAGAAGCGATCTGTTGCAGCTGCTGTCTCCGTACTGCTGTCCCGTCGGATCGACGAAGAGAGCGTCGAAAACGAGTTCGCCGCATTCGGCAGAAGCGAAGCCAGGGTGTCGCCGGCAGAGGCGGCGAAATAGGGAGGATGCTCGCTCGCTGCCACGCCCGTCACAGCCGCGACCGTGGGCATGCCGCCCGTACGCTCGTAGGTGGCCGTGCCGTCCGCCGCGACCGTCACCATGCAGGCCGCGCCGCCCGCAGGACAGGTGATCGCAACATTGCCGTGCTCCGCCGTCATGCCGGCCTCGACCGTGATCGGGCCGCCCGGCAGGCCGTGCCCCGAAGGAAGCGAAAGCGAGGCGCTCGCCACCGCGACCGTGGGCATGCCGCCCGTGCGCTCGTAGGTGGCTGTGCCGTCCGCCGCGACCGTCACCATGCAGGCCGCGCCGCCCGCAGGACAGGTGATCGCAACATTGCCGTGCTCCGCCGTCATGCCGGCCTCGACCGTGATCGGGCCGCCCGGCAGGCCGTGCCCCGAAGGAAGCGAAAGCGAGGCGCTCGCCACCGCGACCGTGGGCATGCCGCCCGTGCGCTCGTAGGCGGCCGTGCCGTCCGCCGCGACCGTCACCATGCAGGCCGCGCCGCCCGCAGGACAGGTGATCGCAACATTGCCGTGCTCCGCCGTCATGCCGGCCTCGACCGTGATCGGGCCGCCCGGCAGGCCGTGCCCCGAAGGAAGCGAAAGCGAGGCGCTCGCCACCGCGACCGTGGGCATGCCGCCCGTGCGCTCGTAGGCGGCCGTGCCGTCCGCCGCGACCGTCACCGTGCAGGCCGCGCCGCCCGCAGGACAGGTGATCGCAACATTGCCGTGCTCCGCCGTCATGCCGGCCTCGACCGTGATCGGGCCGCCCGGCAGGCCGTGCCCCGAAGGAAGCGAAAGCGAGGCGCTCGCCACCGCGACCGTGGGCATGCCGCCCGTGCGCTCGTAGGTGGCCGTGCCGTCCGCCGCGACCGTCACCATGCAGGCCGCGCCGCCCGCAGGACAGGTGATCGCAACATTGCCGTGCTCCGCCGTCATGCCGGCCTCGACCGTGATCGAGCCGCCCGGCAGGCCGTGCCCCGAAGGAAGCGAAAGCGAGGCGCTCGTAACCGGCTGGTCCATAGGAGGCGTCGCACCGGAACTCGAACCACCGCCGCCGCAACCGGCGAGCGCCAGCACGGCGACAAGCGGCAGTGCGGTCACGGTCTTCACCAAAGCTGTGGTCTTCATGGAACAGCCTCCCATTGCAGCCCGAGTCTAGTCGTCCAGATTGGACATCATCCCGCAGATAGTCTGCTGTCGTCCATTGTTATGTCAACTGGCCCCGATCGTCGATGCCTTGCGCGCCCTGCGCGCCGGGGAACTGGACAGCCTCGACCTTCCTCACGCGTTTCTGGCGGCATACAACATCCCGGACAACGTCCGGGCGTTCTGCGGGCGCCACGGGGTGCAGGCCCTGGAGTTTCCGGCCGGCCAGGTACAGCGAAATGCGGATCGCCGCCGAAACCCGGTGCCGAGCCCGCTTTAAGCGGCTGGCTCGACATCGGCCTGTGCCATCGCCCCGGACGAGCAGCCCGATACCGGTGGTTTTCGTCAGGTCGCCGACACCAGCACTTTGACATCTCCGTTCCCCGATAGCATAATTCGATAGCATCCTGACTGTTATCGAACCGGAGGCGCCGGCATGAGCACGAGCATCGTCGTCCGCGACATCGAGCCCGGGGACAAGTCCTGGCTGCGGCGCGAGGCCCGGCAGGCCGGGGTGTCGATGGAAGAACTGGTGCGACGCCTGATCCGTGAGAAGCGCGCGAAGCACGAACGCCGACTGAAACCGTCCGAAGCGTTCGCGCGGTATTTCGGGGAGGAGCACGGTGTCGAGCTTCCGCCGCCGGCCCGCGTCAGCTACAGGCCCCTGTCGTTCTCCGGCGAGGAACAGGAATGACGGTTCGGCTTGCATGGCTGGCCGACACGAATGTCGTCTCCGAAATGATGCGGCCACGGCCCGACCCGAAGGTCGCCGCCTTCCTCGATTCCATCGCCGACGAGGGGCTTGGCCTTGCTTCCATCACCGTCTGGGAGATTCTCAACGGCATCGGCCGGCTCGATCCCGGTCGGCGTCGGCGTGAACTCGCCGAACGGTTCCAGGACCTCCTCGACGATCTGTTCGAGGACCGGGTCGTCGCGTGGTCTGCGGCGGATGCGCAGGCCTGCGCGCGGATCATGGAGGACAGGCGCCGCCGCGGCGAGCCGCTCGACGACCATGTTCCGGATGCCTTCCTCGCCGCCGCGGCCACCGTGCGCAGCCTCGTCATCGTGACCCGCAACCGGGCGGAGTTCCGAAACACCGGCGTTGAAACCGTCGATCCCTGGACCGGGCGCCCGTCTTGAACTTTGTGTCGAACGCTACAACGAATTCAGATATTCTAACGGCTTGTCGGGAGATCGCACCCTCCGCTGCGCCCCTGAAAAAGTGGGGCGGTGCCGTTGCAACTCAACACCGCCCCGGACAGCCATGCGAGAGGGGCATAGGGAAACGCCCATTAACACGGCCGTCCTTTCTTTGTTCCGGAAGAGACGGCAACGCTGCTAGTTCGTACCACAGCCTGCGACGCTATACTAGGCCGAGCCTCTTGCAGAACTGCGTGGCCGAGGGATAGCGGCTGCAATTTTGGTATCGAATTGGACGCCGAGGGGCGTTTGGCGGGCATCGGCAATGCCGGGGAGGCCATAGCGCGGTTGCGGCGGGTCTTGAGGCGCCCGTTTTGCAGACGTGCCCGTTCGGGAGCGCGGCGCGGGATCGGCGGTTCGGGTCGGACGGCGCTATGGAGCGGCGAGGCGGATCATCCGGTCGGCGCGTCAGTGCCGGCAGTCCGAACATGACGCGCCGGCGGTCAGGTCGATATCGGCCGGTCTCGGCGCCAGGACCTCGGAAATCCGGGCTCCGCTGTGCGCCGCGACCAGGGCGAAGGTCCGATGCTCGGGTTTCGACTCCCGGGTCGCGGCGGCGAGGAATCGCTCGCGCTCCTCCCGGGTCAGGTATTTCCGGCCCTGGCGGTCGACCGGGAAGATGGTGTTGCCGGTCATGCTTCGAGCGCGGCGGCAAGTCCGGTGACGAGGGCGTCATCCACGACGATGCCCATGCGGTGGCCGTCGAGCATGCGGGGTTAGAGGTCGGCGGCGAGCGCGGCTTCGATGAGCTCTTCGTCGCCAATCCGGCCCAGATGCCAGGCGATCCAGCCGGGGCATCTGTCGAGCGCGCACCGGTGGACCTCGGAAGGGGTCAGGCGCCGCCGGACGAGGCCGTCTTCGCCGGATTCATTTTGGAGGGCGTCGACGCAGAGTTCATGCGGCATGGGCGGGGATGTCCGTGTCGGTCGCCAAATGCGGCATTACCCGTTGTAGGTGACGGTCGAGAACTGCATTTATTTGCTGGCGTCTGTCGCCTGGGCGCGGTGCTGCGATAGTCTCCCGATTGGCCTTTGGGGGCTTTCTCCGTCGGAGCTGTAGGTAAATCGCCCGGCGCCGCGACCGCCGCGAGTCTGGCGGCGGTGGGCCATTTATCCATAGCGGTCAGCCGTCTCGATTTCGATTTTGCCGGGCTGGCGGCGGTTCCGCGGCCCCGACAGCGAGACCTGCGGAGCTCCACTGGTGCCGTCGAGAACGATGCGGCGCAGGCCCCCGGCGGGGCGCTCCGCGCCAGCGGTGTCGAGCGGGCTCCCGTAGCGCCCGAGGATCGATACCTCTGCCAGCGTCCGTTCTTCGGCGACCGATGACGGACGGCTACCGCAAGACCGGTCGACGCAGCTTCTGTCCAGGGCTTGGCGGGCGGGGTTACGCCCCGCCGCTTCAGGATCCCGGACGGGGTTCATCCCGAGAAGGTTGTGGCAACAGGTTCGGATGCAGGACGGTAAAGATCGAATCGAAGCTGCCCTCGCCGCCGTCGGCCTCCGCGAAGGCGACGCTGGCCTGGCCGGCGGCAAGCCTTGGGGTTCCGTCCCCGGCGGGGCGGCTGGAGAACCGGCCGGACCAGGACCCGTCCGACCCGACGATGGCGCAGTCCGGGTGGCCCACCGCGACGGAGGCGCCCTCGAACCCGCCGGTCTCGCCGATCGCGGCCGGCGCGAAGCGGATCTCGTAGCCCGCCGGCGGGTGCTCGGCAGCCGCGGCGCCGCGCCGCCAGCCGAGGATCGCATAGAGGTGCTCGCGCTCGAGCGCGATGTCGCCCTCGCATCCGATGCAGCCGGCGACGCTGCCGGCGGCGAAATCCGCCTGCAGCGTCATCGTCGCCGTGAACTCCTCCGCCAGCGGCTCCGCGCCGGGTCGGCGGTAGCGGTAAACCCCGCCAGCGCTCCCGGCATAGCTCGCCGTGCCCGTGACCGGAAGTTCGGGCGGGAGGCGCTCGTCGAGCTCCGGCCCGTCGATGAAGGGGACGATCTCGGCGTCCGCCGGGTCCAGGCGCCGCGTCGTCCTGACACCGTCGAAGCGCATCCAGAACCCGGCCGACAGGTAGTCGGTCGGGTCGTCATTGTCCCAGCTCACCAGGGCGTAGGCGAGCGAGACCCCGTCCCGGTCGGTCCTGCCCATGGTCCAGCGACGGCCGGAGTGGTTGGGCATGAAGGGGAACCAGGACCACGAATGCCATTCGTCGCGAAGGCTCGAGAAGCGCTCCGTGCGGCCGTCCGAGCGCGGAACCGCAATGCGCAGCACCTCGCCGTCGAAGCTCGTCGGGCGGGGGGAGGCCTGCTCGCCGCCGCCGCTGGAGCAGGCGCCGAGCGCGAGCATGAGGGCGAGGAAGGCGAGACGGGCAGCGGTCTCCATGAAATCCAGTCTCCTCGGTCGAATTCGTGCGACAGGAAATCGCCCGCCGGGACTTTCATTATACCGGTTCGGCCGGAGCCCCGCTTGCGTTCGTTCGGCTCCTGCCGGACCTGCCTGGCATGCGCGCCCCATGAATTTCGTCGAGTCTTCCAGGACGCGATCGTTCCATTGGCGGACGGAGGCGGAAGCCCGCTCCTCCTGCGGCGCCCGGCATATCGCTCCTCGTCCGTCGTTCCCGCGCATGGTGTTTCACGTTTCCCACTGTGCATACCCGGGCAGGGCTGGCGTAGGGCATCGGGAGGATCGGCAATGCAGCGTGGCTCGCCGGGGTCGATTCCGGAAGAGGGCAGAATCGTGTGCTCTCATGAGCCGCTCCGAACTCCGAGCCAGGGGTGCTATCGGCGCAGTGGTGGGCAGCGGCGCGCCGGCGGCACCCGCGGGAAACTCACGGGGCCCGCAACTGCACGGACGGGAAGTAAGTCGCGAATCTGGAGGTGTCCGCGGTAGCCAGCGGCCAGCCCATCAGCTCGGCGTGGGCGCCGATGAAGAAGTCCGGTAACGGCGTGCGCGGTGAGTCCTTGCCGGACTGGCGCCGCCTTCGGCTACGGTATCGACGATAGGCGGCCGCGCAGATGTCCGCGGCGGCAGCCGGAACGTCGAATATCTCGACCCCCCAGCCGCGGACACGATCCGCCACGGTACTCGGCTCCGTCTCGCCGACGCAAATCTCGGCGAGACAGACCGCATTGATGGCGGCCCCTTCGGTGGAGGCCGCCCGCGCGATCGTCTCCCTGGCCCAGTCCCGATACCGCGATCCGCTCTCGACCGCATAGAGCAGTACGTTCGTGTCGAGAGGCTATTGGTGGAAACGACCCACCCTAGGAATGAGTCCTTCGTGGAAGATGAGAAGATGAGGAGCTTCCTTAGCGATTGGACCTGCTTGATACACCAGTGAAGCAGACCAGATGCTTGTGCCGCAGGCGGGGATTGTGTCGAGAACATTTTGACTTGACCGGTTTATGTACCAAATGAGTTGACCGCTTCTGTTGTTGCGATTGGCCTGTGGGGTCGCGTCGAAGCGGATCACGCGGCCTGCCGGGTTGGGGCGTCGATGGGCTCGCCGGTGGCCCGGTATCGCGCCAGACATCGGGGGCCGTGGAAGACGGCCAACGAGTTGTCGGGATACTCATGCACCCTGACTGTGGCCTTGACGTAGTGGCGGCGGTGGCGGTCGGCGGGGAGCTGCAGGAGGCGGCGCTTGTAGCGCACGGTGTTGTCGTTCGAGACGGTGCGCTCCTCCTGGATGCAGAGGATATCGTCGAGCGCGCCGGCGAAGGGAACGAAGGCCGAGCCCTCGGCCTCGGGCGGGGTCTGGAAGCGGGCGTTGTGCCGGGCCAGATAGGCCTCCCTGAGGAAGCGGTTGGCCCGGTCGATCCCGGTGATGGAGGCGAGCCGGAGTTCCTGCGGCAGGCGCTTCTGCAAAGTGCCGAACATGCGCTCGGACCGCCCCCTGGCCTCAGGCGAGTATGCCGGGATCAGCTCGATGCCGAGCCGGTGCAGGGCGCGACCGACCTGGGTCGGGTTGTCCTTGTCCACCTTGCCGCCCGCGTTCGGCGTGTGCCAGTAGTGGCTGGCCCGGTCGGCATAGAGCGAGCAGAACAGCCCGCGCTCCCGGATGACTTCGCCGAGCGCCCGGAAGCTCGACAGCGTGCCCTCCTCCTCGACGAAGAAAGCCGAGTAGATCTCGCTCGTGGCGTCGTCCATGGTGACGATCAGGTCCCACCAGCGACCGGGAACCCATTCATGGCGCGAGCCGTCCTGGTGCACCATCATGCCGGGCAGCGCGCGCCGCGGCCGCTTGCGCCGGTGCGCGCCGCGCCGGGGCGCCGAGCGCAGGCGCCCATGCGCTTGCAGGGTCAGCCGAACCCAGTTGTAGCTGCGCGCGCTGCCGTGCTCGGATACCAGCTTCTCGTGGAAATGCTTGGCGGTGAAATCCCAGTAGCGGGTGTCGAACAGCGCAAGCACCCGCGCCACCTCGTCCACCGGCGCCCGCCGCGCCGAAACCCGGCCCAAGCGGCGGTCGTAAAGACCCGCCGCCCCCTCCGCCTCGAAGCGGTCGCGCCAGCGCCGGAAGGTGCGCTCCGACACACCCAGTATCTCCGCCGCCTCCGCCTGGCCCAGAACGCCGCCAAGCGTGCGACCGTAAACCTCCTCGAACTTCATCAGTCTCAGACCCTGTGCCTGCTCCGTCCGACGCATCCAAACCCTCCATGGTCTGGATGCCTTCTAAAACCGGACAGATCATCTGGTACATAAACCGGACATATCCCGTGTTACCGACAGCCGCAGGCGGGGATTGTCGCCTTAACCGACGCAACGTGATACGGTCCCGCCATGTCCAGAAGGCAGCGTGATTCCACTTTCAGTCAGTTGGCCGCCGCGAACGGCCGGCTGGCCGAAGCCGTGCACTTGCAGGCGATCGAGGGCAATCCCCTGACTCCGGAAGAGATCGCCATGTTCGAGATGTTCGAGCGCGAAGGATGGTCGCCCGAGCGGCGCCGCGCCCATATCCTGCGCCGGATCGAGGACCGCGGCCGTACCGCCGCGGCGGAATGAGCGACCGCGACTACTGTTATCCGCCTGACTACACCGTTCTCCGCAACAGGCTCGACATCCGGGATGCCCCGGCGCTGGAGGTTGCGGAACGCGAGCTGGTCGCCCAGCGCCTTCTCGAGCCTGTGCCCGCGGGAGATTTCGAACTTGACCACCTGAAGGCGATCCACCGCCACCTGTTCCAGGACGTCTATGCCTGGGCGGGCGAGGTCCGCACCGTCGAGATCGCCAAGGACGGTAGCCGCTTCCAGCCGAGGCGGTTCATCGAGACGGGCATGGCGGACATCCACCGCCGCATCGTGGCGGCGGGGTATTTCGCGGGGCTGGGGCCGGACGGGTTCGCCGAGGGCTCCGGCCCGGTGCTGGGCGACGTCAACCATGTCCACTCGTTCCGCGAGGGTAACGGGCGCACGCAGCTTCAGTATCTGAAGCTGCTCGCTGCGCGCGCCGGGCATGTTCTCGACCTAACCCGGATCGACCGCGCCGCCTGGCTCAACGCTTCGCGCCGGTCCAACGCGGGCGATCACGCCGCCATGGTCCGCTGCATCCGCAACGCCCTCATATAGTCGCTCGATCTTCCCTTGCGCCGTCGGCGCGGCCGGTCTCCGCGTGCTGCGCCGCCATCCGGCCGCCGTCTCCATTCCCGCTCTTCTCACCGACAGGAGGAGAGTGTTGGCCGTGATCGGGGCGGCGGTCGGCGCGTCCGGGGGAGGGCGTCCGGCCGCCGTTTTCCCTCATCGGCACGAAGGAGACGGCATCATGACGGCAGCCATGGCGATGCCCGGCAACACGGCGGCGACGTTCCTGGTTCATTTTTTCAGCACCGGCCTGGCCGACGACCGCTATGTAGTCGAACGGTTTCGGGCATATGTTGCGTAGCCGATTATGTTGCGGTAACGACGGATCCCGCTCTCCGGCGGGTCATCGATCTGGCGGACCGTTTCCTCTATTTCGATTTTTTTCCTTTCTTGTTCGTCTAGGACTGGCTCATCGGACACCGTTGTATCTTCGTTCAATGTTGGGATGGGTTTCATTTGGCTGAGACATTTTCGTACGATGGCCACTCTGGCACGCTCATTTCGTAGTCGTAGGTACTTCGCTCAAGCCGCATTGTATCCGGCTGTCGACGCCTCGCGTAGCATCTCCATCACGCGACGCGTTCGGGCTTCGCAAGCATTCAGACCGGACCGATGGTACGGGCTTTCCCTCGTCTAGGCCTGCGCACAGCGACTACGGACAAGGGCGCTCGCGCGCGCCTCCGTTTATGGGGCGAGCCGTAGGTTGGCTCCGACGGCAGCGCTGCGCGCCACCGCGCGAGGCGGACACCCAGCCCGCTACCCGGCCGCTTTCGGCCGCTTTCGGCTGCTGCCGGTCGAACGCAGGAACCGCATTGCACGAGTCCACCTTGAAGACCTTTCCCGATATCCGTTAGCGGCCCCGAATGCAGGAGCGGAGGTAGATTTATCCTCATGGTCCGGTGCACGGTAGCAGTGCTCACCCGGGTCAGCGCGCAAGCTGCCAGAACTGCGCCGGCGTGTCGGCGTCGGGAGCGCACAGTTGGTACGAGGGGACGGGAGGAGGAAGATGAAATCGCTGTCCAGATGCGTCGTGATCGGCTTCGCGGCAACGCTGGCCGCATGCGGCGGCCGGGGGGTCCTGCCCGTAACGGCGACTCCCGAACTCCCTCTGCAAACGGCTATGCTTGCATCTCAGGCTCCGGTGGTCGACCTCGACGGCAGGTTGCACGTGGGAGCTGACGTCACACCTCTTGCCGAGGATCTGCCGATGGTTGCCGTCCACGGAAACGCCAGCGTTTCGCATGGGACGATCCGCGACGGTGTCGGCGCTGCGGAACTAATCGCCTACTTGCGGGCAGACGCTATTTCGTACGGCGTTCCGGATGACGGGGATGGAGCGGATGTCGAACTCCTCCCCGGGGGTCTCGTCTTTCGCTTTGCCGCGGAGCCGCCCACCGTCCGGGTCGCGGAAGGCACGCCGGCGGCGTTGATCGACGAAACGGTGCGCGTGGTCCAGGCAATCAACGCGGCCCTGCCTCGGGCGTGGCAGCTGCGCGTCGGCCCCATACCCACCGTCGCCCCGGTTCCCGCGGACGGCGAAATCCTGGTCACCTTCGCACCGCAAGCGAGCTGGCCCGCCGAAGCCGTCGCCCCCGACGACGAAGGCATCGGTCTCGCGGAGCCGCGATATGCGCTCGTGCCGACGGAAGATTCGGAGGTCCCCTGGCGTATCGAGATTGTCGCGGGCCGCGTGTGGGTGGACCCCTCACAAACCGAGGGGATGGAGCGGCTGGGGGTCATCGCGCACGAGCTCATACACCTGCTCGGACGGAATCACGTCGACCCTGAGCGTTTCCCGCAGACCCTGATGGCGGCCGGCGGTAGCGAGGAGCTGTCGCAGCACATTCTGCATCCGCTCGACCGCGAGACGCTTCATGCGGTGTACGGCCGCCTTGCACCGGGAACGACGCCGGATCGGCTCGCCGAAGAGCTGGGCCCGTGGTCCGACACCTCCATGCACGTGCGAGGGGAATTGGAGATCGGCCACCGGGACATTGCCTTCGGGGCGGCGCTGCGGAACGGGCTGGCGCAGCCCTGGGCATTCGGGCCGACCCCGGATACCGACCTGGGAGACAACGCCGCGCTCTCGGGTAGCGTCCTCTGGACAGGTCGGCTTCTGGGGCTCACACCGCACGCGGAGACCGTCGCCGGGGCGGCCGAGATGACCGTAGACCTGCCGACCCTGTCCGGCTCGCTGAACCTTACCGGGCTCGAACGCTGGGCCGCCAACGCAGCCCCGGGAACGGCGGGGAGCGGCGCAACTTGGCGCGATGGCCGGCTGAGCTACGGGATCGCGGTTCGCGGCAACACGTTCGTGCAGACCGGCGGCGACGCGGGGCTGGTCACGGGCGCGTTCTTCGGCCCGTCCCATGAAGGCATGGGCGGCGTTCTCGTTCGCGAGGGCTTGAGCGCGGGCTTCGGCGGCAAGCGTTGAGGCTCCTTCCTGCACGAAAGCCTGCCTTGCGACGGAGCGATTCGAGGCGGCCTCGTCTTTCGGACAGTCTGGCGACCGCCGGGTGGCTGTCTTGAATTCCAAGACAATGCCCGAGCTCGGCAAGCTTCCTATCGCGACGATGGAGCCCGGACGGATGTCGTCACCGCGCCGACTACCACAATCCGCAAACTGGCTCTCACCCAGAAACACTACCTGGGCCGGACGCCACCGTCATGCCGTCTTGAGCCTGTCGGCCTCTGCGGTTGTGGTTGCTCGCCGTTTCTCCGCCCATGCGTCCAGATCCAGCCTGCAATAGCGTACGCGGTTGCCGAAACGGTGGAAGGCAGGACCGTCCCCACTCACGCGGTAGCCGTCCAGCGTGCGGGGCGAGAGGCCGAGATAGTCCGCCGCGCGCCGGGTGTCGAGGAAGCCGCTCCTGTCGTTGCCCATGCCGTCTCCCCTTCGATTGCAGGATGTGCCGGATCTGCTGCACCGCCGGCCGCCCGAGGCCATGCCGGAAGACGCCGCGCCTGCCGGCAGCGGCGCGCGCCGGCGGGAGCGAACGTAGGCGGGACTGGCGGGGTATTCAAAGCCGACGGTTAGGGGAAATCCGGCAACCTCCCGCCGTTCGGACCAGTGCGCGCGCTCCCGCGCGCCATCGCCGACACCGCGCGGCGGCAGGTTGTCGGCAGCTCGCCCGCCGTCCGGATCCGGGAAGGCTGCGGCCCAAGTCAGTGCGGCGCCGAAATTCCCGAATTTGGGGAGTCCTGCATCCTCGCCGCATACGCGTTCACCGCGACGCGCGGTTTCGGATCCGGATCGCTCTCTGGATGCTTGCGGAGCCAGAATAGGTCCAGCGGGAAAGTAGAAAAAATTACTATATTACGGTATCTTACACCGTTGCTGAGCGTATTCTACGATTTGCGTGTCGAGGAGCATCATGGCTCGCGGGTGATCCGTCGCAGCCGCTCCCACGGGAGAGCCATGTTCAGCGGTGACCGGTCCATTGCCTCAAGACATGCTTCGCGGCTCATTTCCGGCGCCTCGCTCGCCCGGTGCAGGCGGACGAGAACGAAGCGCTCGTCGCCCTGTCGCTGGACGTCGAAGACGTCTCCCGGCTTGGCTCCCGGAATGACGACACGCCTCTTGATATCGGCTCGAACTGCTTTCATAAGTGGGAATTTCCCACTTAGGTGTGCTTCAGTCCATGCGGGTCTGCGCTAGGTCCCCGCTGCCCTTGCAATCCGCGACAAAAACCCGATCTTCACCCGACCGCTCGCGTCGCGTGCTCGATCCTGTTTGTCGCACGCGCTGCCGGTCCGATTGTCGCGTTATAGAATTGCAGGTTCGAATGTGACGACGCCGGACAAAAGAATGACAAAGCTCGACATCGAGATGAAGCTGCTGCGCGCATTTGTCGGCGTAGCTACCGAGCGGAGCTTTACGGCCGGAGCCCGGGTCCTCGGGTGTTCTCAGAGCGCTATATCGACCCGTGTCCGAGTGCTCGAGGAAACGATCGGCGAGCGCCTGTTCGACCGCACACGGATGAATGTACGGCTGACGCCGGCAGGCGAGAAGCTTTACCCGGAAGCGCGCGCTCTTCTCGATTGGCATGACCGCCTCATCCGCGCTGCATGGTCACGGGCGGTTGGCGGCATTGTCCGGATAGGTGCGACTGAGGGTTTTGGAGCTTCGGTGCTGGCGCCCCTTCTCGATCGTATTCGCGAGCGCTATGCAGCCATCGAGCTGCAAATCGTCTGCGGTGACGACAGCGAACTAAGGCAGTTCGTCGAGACGGGCAACGTCGATCTCGCCCTTCTCTTGCTCGCAAAGGAAACGGACGCGGCAATGGTGCTCGACCGACCTCGCCTTCGCTGGGTAGGCGCACCCGATTACGCCTTCGGACAGGGTGGGCCCATCGACTTCGCCAGCTATCCGGAAGGCTGCCCGGTCCGAGCCTCGGCGCTGGCTACGCTGGAGAAACATGGCATTGCCTATTGCCTTGCGGCGACAAGCTGGAGCGACCGGCTTCTCGACCGCGTCGTTCGTTCAGGCCAAGCAATCACCGCAATGCCGGAAAACCTGGTTCCCGAGGACCTGAGGGTCCTCTTCCAGCCGTCCCGGTTGCCAAGGCTGGACACGATTGCCGTCCAGATTCTGGAACGGCCCGATCTCGACAATGAGGCTGCACGAGTCGTCGTTCACGAAATCAAGGACGGCTATCGCGGTCAATAGTCCGACTTTCTCACAAGCCCTGATCGGCGAGCAGATGAACCGCCCCGGCTTTCCCGGAGGCAGTTTGGTTTGAGTCATGCAGCCATATCGAGGTTTTCGCTGGCGGCATAGTGGTTTGCTTCGGCCTCAGCGGGCGGGATGTTGCCGATGGGGCCGATTGCGACGGCTGAAGCCGAGCACCGTCTTGGCGGCGGTTATGCACCGGGAGCGCGAGTGGCTGCGTCTCGTCCTCGCTCGGGTTCCGGTCGATGGTGTTGTGCCGGAAGTCCTGCCCGCGGCATTCGACATCCTGCCGGGAAGCGAGGGCGCCCATGGCGAAGCCGGCCGGCGACGCCAGCGTGGCGCCGATTCCCGGCCTCAGCCCGTCGCTTCGCCGATGTTCGGCGCCGGCACGGGTCCAGTTCCAGCCGGCATGGCCGCCGAGGCGTAGAATCGGCGGCGCGGGCCGGTCCTGCGAACGGGCCGCGTCGCGACGACGTGCAAGAGGAGACCCGCCAGGATGGTGAGAATGAGCCCGCATGGCATTGCCGACAGCGCAGGAGAAAGCTCCTCGACCGCCCGGAAGACGGCCAGGACGCTGGAAGCGGGAGAGGCGTGCATTCATGCGCCCGCCCGAGGTTTCGGCGTCGGTTCACCGCGTCCCGTCGGTTACGCCGGTGGCGGCGCCTGAAAGCAAAATGTATTCTGGTGGCTTTGCCAAGGAGAGGGAGGAGATTGCGATGAGGACGTTCCTGACGGCGCTTTTCGCGGTCGCTCTGCTGCAAACAAGCGCGGCCCATGCCGGGCCGCTGGCGCCGCAGCCGCGCGTCGTCGCCAAATACGACAGGAACTTCATCGAGCGCTCCGGCGCCCAGACGCTTCAGGAGCTGCTGGACACGGGCATCATCCGCTATTTCCTTACCGGGGGGCAGAACCTTCTCGTGCTGGTCGATGGCAGGCCGTACTCTTCGACCGGCGGCAATCTGGAGAGTGTGCCGCTGTCCGCCGTCGAGCGCATCGAGGTCCTCGGCGGCGACAGCCTGGGCTCCATTGGCGGCACGGTGCGCGGCGCGCTCAACATCGTGCTCCGGAAGAGCCTGGACGGCTTCGAGGCCCGCACGGTGATGCGGGCCCCCAGCCGGGACGGCGGCGACGCCTGGCAGGGCAGCACCTTCTGGGGCGGCGGGTTCGGCAAGGGCGGGCGCATGACACTCGGCGTAGATGTGCTCGACCGCCAGGAAATCCCCGGAACGGCCCGCAGGCACAGCCGCTCGGAATGGGTCGAGGGCGGAACCTTCAGCCAGGCGCAGAATGTCAGCATCTCAGGCAATACGGTCTTTGTCGTCCCTGGGTCGGTAAACGTCGACGGCGAATTCATGAGGGACACGGCAACCATTGACGGCAAAGATGTCCCACTACCGGCGAGGTCGGTGGCGCTGGGGGACTGCGACCCGGCGCGCGGCTATGTCCCGGGGCTCAGCAACCCGCCCGGCATTACCTCGGGCGACAAGGGTTGCGGGTTCGCCTTTGGCAACATCTGGTGGGATACCGCCAGCTACGAGCAGCAAAGCGCCATCCTCGACTTGGACCATCCCCTCGGCGACGATGCCGAACTGCATCTGGACGTGAACATCGCAAAGGGCGATTCGGCTTTTCGCTACGCGCCTTCGGTCGATGTTTTTTCCATCGCCCCGCCCCAGGCCGTGATCGACGCCATCAACGATGCAGCCGGAGAAACCATTGCCGACAGTGATGACAGGTTCTCCATCGGGCACCGCTTCGTGGGCCACGGCAACCGGGACTGGGTGACGGAAAGCGAGGAATTCGACATCTCCCTGGGCGTCCAGGGCCGCCTGACGGAGGGGCTCGGCTACGATGCGCGCATCGACGCCTACCGGGCGGATAGTGTCCTGACCGGCAACACCCTGGTGCATGCCGGCCGGATAAGGGAAGAAATCGCGGCAGGAAACTACGACGTCGTAAACCCCCTTTCCGACGACCCGGCGCACAAGGCGGCGATCGCGAGAACCGGCTTGCAGGAGGAAAAGGATGCCGGCGGGGAAAGCCTTTCGGCCCGGCTGGCGTTCGAAGGGTCCGGCTTCGCCATCGGCGGTCGCGATGCGTCATGGGCGACAGGGGTCGAACTGGGAAAGGTCGAATCGCATTCCCTCCTGCGCTTTCGCAGCAATGACGGCATGACCCACAATGTGACCGAAGTGCTCGGATCCGGCGGGGTGAGCTATGCTGGCGAGCGCGACACCGCTGCGGCCTTCGCGGAGATGTCGCTGCCCTTGGCCGACAAGATGGACCTCAGGGTGGCAGGGCGCGCAACGCAACTCGGCGATGTGGGCGGGCTCGGGTCCTGGCGCGCCGGAGCCGAATACCGCCCGACCGGCATCTTCACCTTGCGCGGCTCCTTCGGCGCAGCGGAGGGAGCGCCCTCGATGCTCCATCTCTACGCCACCGAGGTGCAGGGCCATCCCTATATCCTGTGCGACCCGGGCGCCGGGCCGCCGCCCCGCACATGCCAGGCGCCGAACGTCCGGCAGGTGACGCAGGAGCTCTCGGGCAACCCGAAGCTCGATCCCGTGAAAGGGGAGAGGCTTGCCCTCGGCGCCGAAGCGCGCCAAGGGCCGTTCTTCCTGACAGCGGAATGGTACCGGATCTCGACTTCCGGGGGGGTGGGGCTGAACAGCGCCACATGGGCCATGCTGAACCTGCCCGAGTGCGTGGAAGGCGGCGCCAGGGACAATTGCATCGAGCGCAACGGCGGCGACATCACCATCCATCGGGGCTTCGAGAATGTCGCCCAGTCGGAAATCTCGGGCATCAACACCCGGTTCGGCGGGGGCATGAGAACGAGCTGGGGCGTTGTCGGCATGCGCGGCGCTTGGCAGCATGTCCTCAGCACCGACAGGCGCGTCGCCGGCGCGAAAGACCGGATCGTCATCGCCAGGAACGCCGTTCGCGTCGGGTTCCTGGCGCGGCGCGGCAATCTGAGCGCCGTGTGGACTGCAAATTACCGCAGCGGCTTCAAAAACCGGACCGGCAGGGGGGAGTTCGGGTCCTGGACCGGCCACGACCTGTTGGTGGACTGGGCCGACCCGCTGGGGCTCAAGGGCGCCCGGGTCTCGGCCGGCGTGTACAATCTCACCGACACACAGCTCACCACGGATACGTCCGACCCCTCCAGCACCGACGGGCCCGTCGCGGCCGGCTGGGGGCGCACCTACTTCCTAACCCTCAACATGCGGTTCTGAGGCCCGAGGGCCCGGCCCGATCGCAGCTTTCGTTTCGAAAGGCTGCCGGCGCACTGCTCTCTACAGGCGCAGACATGGCGCACACCGAGAACAAGCATGGGGAATGCCGCTGAGCGGGGTATTGCGAGCGCCGCGGGCATGCGTGGACATCGAAGGACCGGTTCCATGTCGGGGCTGCGTGCTCGAAGGCGCCCTGGCACGGCCTGGTTTTTCCGAACCCGTCTCATCTGTTGCCCGGCGCGCCGCTTGGACGCCGATCGGCATCGCGAGCGTCCGATTGCGTTGAATCCTGAAGGGGCGGAACCCGGCGCTTGCAACGCGCACGCCGGCGGATGCGCCGGAAACGCCATCGGAAACGGGTTGATCCGCGCCGGCCGGTCTTCATCGACGAGACTTGGCCAACACCGATATGACCCCGCTGCGCGGCTGGGCGCCGAAGGGCAAACGCCCGATCGGGCGCGCGCCCCAACGGCGGCGCTGATCGCATCCGCCGACCGTCGTCCCTGCCCATGGCGCTTATCCGCCGGTGTCCCCGGTCCCCTCCCGGGTCTCGGCCAGCACAAGGTCGACCACCGCGCGCAACGCCTCCGCCTCGCTGTTCCCCTCCAGGCGCCGAAGGCGGTATAGGTCCAGTTGCCGGTCCGCGGCCGCCCCGTCGCGCACGATCGTCGGCGCGTGCCCGAGTTCGGCCTCGCAGCCCAGCACCCGCGCGTCGGCGGCAAGCTCCTCGACCAGCGCGTCGATGCGGTCCGCGATGTCCACGCGCCCGCCGCCGCTGTCGCCGAAATGCGCGAATACCCCGTAGCGCTGGGCGATCCAGCGGTCCTCCGCGATCAGCTCGGTCAGCGGTTCCGGCGGCAGCGCATTCCCGCGCGCGAGCCGGGCGAGGCGCCGGATGAGGCAGGCATAGAGCGCCGCGATGCACAGCGCGTCCTCGATCCGCGGGCAAACATCGCAGATTCGCAGCTCGATCGTCGGATACGCATGCGACGGCCGAATGTCCCACCACAGCTCGCTGCCGTCCTCCACGAAACTCATGCGCCGGTAGTCGTCGAGCAGCCGGTCATACTCCGCGCGCGAGCCGAACGCGGCCGGGATACCGGTGCGTGGCAGACCGCCTACCAGCGTAAGGCGCCACGACTTGAACCCGGTCTCGCGCCCCTCGCTGAACGGCGAGGACGCTGACAGCGCGTGCAGCAGCGGCAGGTGGCGCCGCAGCGCGGTCATCACCCGGATGCGCAGCTCCGCATCGCCGAACCCGGCGTGGATGTGCATCCCCCCGATGGCAAAGCGCCGCACGTTCTCCTGGAAAGTCATCGCGAAACGCTCATAGCGTTCGCGCGGCGTGATCGTCTGCGCCTGCCACGACGAGAAGGGATGGGTGGAGCCGGCGTAAACAGCGACCCCGTACCGGGCGGAGGCATCGATCGCGATGCGCCGGGTCTCGCGCAGCGCGCCGCGCAACTCGGCCATCGAAGCGCACACCCGGGTGTTGGTCTCGACCTGCGAGCGCAGCAGCTCGCGTACCACCTTGTGACGCCCGGCGTTCCGGCGGCAGTCCTCGAAGATCGCCTCATCCGGGTCGGACACCACCTCGCGGGTTTCGGGGTCGACAAGGAACAACTCCTCCTCGACACCGAAGGTGACAGCCAGATCGTCCCCGGCGCCGGTCACGGCGCGCACGGCGCGGGCGAGGTCCGCAGGCGACCCGAATGGACGGATCCTGACGTTTCGGGCATGCGGTCTCCTCCCATCACGGCCATTCGGCCGGAACGTGCCCACCATACACCATACATCCGCCAGCCACGCCGCCATGAACGGCGTGCCCCTGCCGGTGGTCTCGCGCCTGTTTGGTCATTCCAACGCGAGCATGATGCTCAGATTCGCATCTCTTGCGGACCGCGACAGCGAGGTCGCTGCAGAACGGGTTGGGACAGACATCGGGGCGCCGATAAACATGAGCGGCAATGAAAGGTAGCCTCCCCGCTGCAGGCCCAATTGGCAATCCCGCGTCTTCGCGGGTGCGGCTACCGGGACCGATTGCCCGAAATCGGCATCCTGCGAGATTGTCCGGTCCGGGTCGCCGGCTCCCGTCTCATCCGGGCAGTTTCTCGGCAATGGTAAGCATCCGCCAAGGACCGCAGGATATGCTGGGGTGAATTTGTGGGCGGCGTGCTGCCGAGCGGGACGGATCAGGCATGCGTTTCTGGCTATGCGGCGAGGTCGTGCCGCTGACTGTCCTGCCAGTTCCATGGGAGGAGTTCGCCGAGCCGGCTCTGTGGCGTCTCCATCACCTGCACCGCACCGCACCGGCAGCTTCTTCGTCCTGAAGGCAAAGTCCAACACCAGGCTCCGCCGCTTCTATTCCCGCTCCGTCGACCGCACCACCGGCCTCATCTGCAACCGAGTTGTGCGGCCCAGCGGCGTCCCTTCCCGCGTCGGCCTCAATTCCCCAGACCTGCAAACCAGCCCCCGCTTCTTCACCCCCTGCTTCCCGAGCATTCCATAAGCGCTCGCCTTGCGTCCCCGTTCCTGGCCTTTCCGACCCGGTTCCACACGCTGTTATGGCCATTCGAAATCAGGGCCCCATCCACCAGGACCGCCTTCATCAGGCGCAATACCTCATGCCTTCCTTCATAGACCGGCACATGAAACCCCGAGGCCCGGCCCCCGACCACCACAGGCCCGAACCTCTCCACCCTGCCGGAAGGAGAGCGGACCGAAGTCCGGCGGCTGATGGGCATTTGCGAGACATGTTTTCTAATCCTCTCCAGGGCATGCAATCAATTCGGTAGTCCTGGAACCTTTTCTCTTATACCGACTCATTCTGATTTCGTACTACTTCTCTGAGGCCCGCTTCCGGCTGATCGTGAGCCCATCCCGGCATCAAACCGCGTATACTTAATATTGCACTCTAAAGACTTCACGACTGCGAAGCATGTATCTGGCCGTCGTGAGTCCGGCATCTGTGGCCCCGTGTCAGGGCCATGCTTTTGACACTCTTCCAAGGCAGCCGCGCCCGCCGCCTCTATGGTGGGGAAGTTCCATGCCGCACCATAAGCGAACGGATACCAGTGTTCGTACCTCCCCAAGGGATTGAAAGGGCTCGCTACTGCCCAATAGTATTTGCTGTCTGCCGATAATGCCGCTGTTGGCACCAGTATCATTGCGACGGCCAGGAGCGCGGCTTGTTTCATTGCCGTCGCCTAGAAAAGCTGCCAGTCATGTGTTGCGGATTGCGCCCTTCCCGTACGGCCTCGAAGCCGGTGTTCATGGCCTTCCGGAGATCAAGCAGGTGCCCTTCTTGCGTCGGAGCGGAAAGGGCCGGCGCCAGCAGCTGCGCAGCGAACCTCAAGAGGGCGGTTCTCATCAGCGTCATCGCTAGTCTCCTTACCTTCCGGAAAGGTAGGCGATCGAAAGCCGCTGGTATGAGTCCGAAGTTGAGCCCGCTGGTATAAAACCTTGGCCGACGAGAACCTCGTGAAGCGCGGCAAGGGCGGCCAGCGATACACGCGGCGCGCCGATCTCCATGCCGGCGCATGACGCAGGATCGAGCGACCAGGCGGCAATCTTGATGACCAGCCCGGGCTCTACCTCAACAGAGGCCATGAGGCCGTCGGCACGCTGTTCGATAACTTCAAGGCGGACACGGCGGCCGAAATGGGCATGCCACGGATACTGGATGACGTAATCCTGCCCGACATGGGCAGAATGAATGCACGATCGCCCTCGGCCGCAAATCGTGGCTGTTCGCCGGCTCCGACCGCGGCGGCAGGCGCGCCGCAGCCATGTATACCCTCATCGGCACCGCCAAGCTCAACAACGTCGATCCCCAGGCCTGGATCGCCGATGTCCTTCGCCGGATCGCAGAGACGCCGCAGAGCCGGCTCGGCGAACTCCTCCCATGGAACTGGCACGACAGCCAGCGGCACGATCTCGCCGCATAGCCGAACACGCGCGCCCCATCCGTCCCGATCAGCAGCACGCCGCCGACAAACTCAAACCGACATACCCTGCGGTCCTTGGCGGATGCTTACGGAACTGGAATTCCGGCATGAACTCCTGCTTAGCAAGAGGTCATGTATGAAATATCCTGTCTGGATCGGAATCTGCAGCCTTCCCTCGAGGGCGCGTCCCGGAAGTCAGGAGGCGATCCCCGTGAACAGGGCGAGCGCTCGATTCACCGGGACCATGTCGGCATCGTCAAGATGCCCGAACACCCGCCCGATACGACGCGTTCCTGCAGAGAAGATCTGGTCAATCATGACATAGGAGCGCCTGTGCAGACCATTGCTCTGCGAGGGTTCGACCGGTACCCGAATCAGCGGAACGTCAAGCGCCGTCGAGGTCAGCAATGCGACAGTGACCGTGGACGTCAGCTCGGCGAACAGATCGGACTGGATCACAAGCGCGGGGCGCGGCTTGCCGTGTTCACCCTGCAGCGCAACGGTAACGAGGTCGCCGCGCCTCACTCGCTGCGCCCGGCCTCGAGGGCGTCCAGATGTTCGGCAAGGTCGTCGGCGGCGGCATCCATGAATTCCATGAGCTCCGGGTCGGCAAGGTTGGCTGCGTTCACGATCGCGGCCTGGCGGGCGCACTCTTCGGCAAAACCGGGGGCGCGGGTATCGGGAACCCAGATCTGTATCGGCCGCAGCCCCTGCGCCCTGAGCGCGGCTCTGCGCTTCTCTACGCGCTGCGCGCTGGTGGGTGCGGGGGCCATGACGTCTCTCCCATCGGCTCGTTACGCTACATGTAACGCATTTTGCTGTTGCAGGAAAGTCTCCCGTTCCGGCCGATTGTCATCAGCCGCAGGACCTCGATCGTCGCCCGCAGGACATGCGCCACGCCCGGCGGCGCTGCACAACCGGCAACGGCCCGGCATCCCTTCCCGCGTCGGCCTCAATTCCCCAGACCTGCAAACCAGCCCCCGCTTCTTCACCCCCTGCTTCCCGAGCATTCCATAAGCGCTCGCCTTGCGTCCCCGTTCCTGGCCTTTCCGACCCGGTTCCACACGCTGTTATGGCCATTCGAAATCAGGGCCCCATCCACCAGGACCGCCTTCATCAGGCGCAATACCTCATGTCTTCCTTCATAGACCGGCACATGAAACCCCGAGGCCCGGCCCCCGACCACCACAGGCCCGAACCTCTCCACCCTGCCGGAAGGAGAGCGGACCGAAGCCTGGACGCGCTTGCCGGCCGGGAAGAACCCGAAAGCCATCGATCCTTCCAGCAGCCCGCTCGCGCGCTCGCACCGAATAGTGAACCCGACGCCTTCATCCGTACCGGGCACCGTTTCCACGATACCCACGATCAGATGTTCCGCGTCGTCCACCCACACCTCGAAGCTCTTCGCTTCCGGCGTCCTGGCACGCTGCGCATCGGCTCCCGACGACAGCGCGACCCCCAGCGCCGCCGTTCCGACCGCCACGGCCCACAATCCCCTTTTCACGGCCCTACACTCCACAGTTCCGGAATATTCCCCAGGTCTCGCCCCGCCAGACGAAGCACTACCGCTTCACCCTGCCGATCATTCGCAGCAGCGCCCGCCCGTCTACCGGCCTCACCGGCTTGTCCTTCGCAAAGCTCCAGGCATCGCGCGTGAACCGGCCCGAACACACGATGACGACAGCTGCAGCCCCGGCATCCACCATCACGCCCACCATCTCCCGGACCACGCCGACGCCGACCCGGTTGCTGTTCCAGTTCTTGCACTGGACCAGGTAGAGCTGCCCGTCCTTCCTCAGCCGGATGTCGATTCCACCATCGGCTCCGGCCTTGCTGTTCTCCTGGGCCCGGTAGCCTTCCCTCCGGAACGCCTCCGCCACGAGCTCCTCGAACTCGCGCCAGGACAGCTCCCCGATCAACGCGATCCCGTCCCGCGTGTCCAGCAAACGCCGTTTCCGACGCCGGTTCTGCCAGGAAATCCATGAGCAGATCGGGAAAGGCACCGCCGCCAGTGTCGCCAGCAGAAGACCGTTCCTCTCCACGGCCTGTCCGAGCAGCCGCCCCACGACCGGGAAGTCCGCCACTGCGCCCGGGAGCAGGAACACGATGCCGGCCCAAATCCCGACCGCCAGCGCCGCAGAGATCCACCAAGGACACCAGACGAGGACCGTAAACAGGCTTTCCTGCTTCCTGGCCATCACGGCCGCTTTCGGCCTGCGGACCTTCTACGCCGCTGCCTCCATCTCCGAGCGCTGCTTTCGAAGCACAAACGGATTGCCGTCTGCCAGATCCCTTGCCCCTCGCATCTCCCAATAGCGAGCGTGCTTCAGCCGGATCACGTCGCGCGGCATATCCTTCGGAGACGCCACGACAAGCTGATCGTCCTCGCCCATCGACAGGATTTCATCCGCCGGGACGAGCTGCTCCTTCACCACCGACAGCGATTCCTGCACCGAAGTCTGGCCATCCGAAAACAGGCTGCCGTCCCGAACCTGTCCGGACCGGCTTTCGCTCCGGCTCTCGAAGGTTGCCGCCCCGATCGCCTTGGACAGAACCTCCGCCCCATTCACGTCCAGCCGCGGCCAGCCGAGTATCTGGATGAACTCCGCCAGGTGCATCAGCGTCTCGCGCGCGGGCTGGCCCCACGTCCGGTCGAGCGCGCTCACCGACTGGGCATATGTCAGAAAATGAACGCCCTTTCCCGCAGCCAGGTTGTAGGCCTCCATCACGGCGCTCAGATATCCCACCGCCGGCAGCTCATCGACAACGATCAGCATGTCCTTCCTGAACGCCCTGCGGTCCGCCACGGCATACGGAATCGTGATCCAGAGCCTGATCCAACCCGTCACGCGCCCGAGCAAGGCGTCGGGAACCACCACAAAGAGGTCCATCTCCCCATCCGCCAGCTCCAGCGGATCGAAGGTCGAGATTCTCGTGTGCTCGGCCAATTCCGGATAGTTCAGGAACCCGAGCTGGTTCGACACCGTCGTGAAATTGCTGCCCCCTTCCTCCTTGCCGACCCGTCTCGACCTCTCCACGGCCAAGTGCATCAGCCCGCCAGCGAAGCGCGGCGTCGCGTCCACCGCCGCGAACAGCTCCTCTCGCGCCTCCGTGCCGAGAGACAGCAGCTCGTGCAACGTCCGGAGATTCCGGCGCTCCTTGGGCATCTTGAACCGCACCCAGGCCAGATAGCCCGAGATCAGGCTCCTTGCGCTCTCGTAGAAGTGCTTCTGGTTGCTGGAATCGTTCTTCGGCTCCTCCATCAGCGCGTCCGTCAGCACACTGATATCGCGAACCGCTTCCGGCCCATCCCGGATGAAATCGATCGGGTTGTACTGCTCGCTCTGCCAGACCGGCAAATGAAGCCCTTCGCCCTCGAGCTCGCGATGCTTCGACACCACGCCGAAAGGGTCCAGCAGGATCGTGCGCCGGCCGAGATTACGCCGCCGGCGCGCCACCATCGGAAACGTCTCGCCTCGCGGATCGATCAACACGGTCGAGCCCTGCCAGCCCCGTTCCTCCGGATCCAGATAGTTCAGTGCGATGTTGGCGCCCTTGCCCGTCCGCGGCGGAGCGAACGACATTGCCGATCCTTCCAGCCGATACGCAATTAGACCGTCCCGGCTCTTCCCCAGCATCAACCCCCGCTGCCGCGTCATTTCCCGCATCCAGCGGCGCGCAAGAAACCGCGCTTTTCCGTAGAGCTCCGACTCCGACTGCTTGCGGCCTTTCTTCTCCCGCCACCGCTTCGCGACCCCGTTCGCGGTCTCGATCAGCAGTCCCAGCGTCAGCAGGAAGCCGCCGGCGGGCAACACCAGCAGCATGAAATTCTCCAGGCTGGACGTCGCCGCGTCGATGGCCCTCTGCCGAAACCTCAGCACCCCGACGAAGACAGCGGAATCGACATTGTACACCCAGACCCCGGCTCCCATGCCCAGGAGCATTCCCGCGCTCGCAGAAACCCGGCGGATCCGGCCGCCGATCGAGTCCCCCGAAATCGCCCATATCCCGAACCCGCCCACGAGCACGCCGAGCAGAATCCACGCTCCGCTTGCCGCTGCCGGCCGCCCCGCCAGCAACCACCCCGCAACACCCGCTCCCGCAAGCAACACGACCGCTCCGGAGATCCAGCCCCACCGTCTTTCCCCAGTCATTCTGCTTCACTCCCGCCACCAGGCTTTGCCCTGTTTGCCCTGTTTCTCACGCCGGCGCCCATCCGGCCCGGCGCCACACCGCCCATCCGGCCTGCCGCACCCGTGGCCGCGCCCAGCATCTGGTCCGACCCGCTCACGCCGGCCGCGCGCCCGCCGATCCACATCATCACCGCGTCAGGCAGCATCTCGATCAGCTTCAGCGACCCGTTCAGGAGCGCGTAGGCGATCATCACGTAGAGCACCAGGAACACCGCATACTGGATGATCCCCGCTCCTACCTCGCCCGATGCATCGCGCATCTGCGGGAGCCAGATCTCGTTGAACAGCTCGATCGTGACGGTGAACACCAGGTAGCCGATCACCAGTCCCAGCACCATGACCGGCGGCCGCAGCACCACGCCCACAAGCGTCACAAGCCCCGCCACCGTCGTGTTCGTCAGCAGCCCGCCCTCGTCCGTCCTTGCCGTCTGCGCAGCGAGCCACACCGACATCGCGATGAAGGCCTCCACCACACACAGAACCCAGACCAGCACCCCGAACAGGAACCGGATGAACGGCAGCGCCGGCACCAGCCACGCCAGCACCGCGCCTCCGATCAGCATTCCCATCAGCATTGTCGTCACCAAGCCGTCGATCACCGGCCAGGTCGCCTCGAACAGGTCCGCTTTAAACGTCGTCCCCAAGAACTGGATATCCCCCACGTTCGAAGCAGCAGCCACCCCCATCAATGTGCCCGACGTAAGCAGCACTGCCGTTACCAGGTTGTGCCCGATCGCCGACAGCTCCGCGATCGGATTGTCCCCCTGCACGTCCAGCACGTTCTCGAAGGAGAACAGCAGCGAATAGAAGACATCGCTCAGGAGCCCCGACACGCCACCGCCGCCGGCGCCCACGCCCGGCGCCCTGCTGCCCAGCGGCGTCACCGGCGACCCCACCGCCGTCGAAATGCCGTCAGCCACCTGACCCAGCGCCTTGAACGTCTTGCGATCCCGGTCCTTCAGCGCCAGCACCGGCGGCGTCACTTCCGGTCCGCTGACGACCGCCCAATTGAACTCGCCAATTTTCCGCGCGATCGTGTTGAACACGCTCCCCGCGGTCGTCCAGCTCGACTCTTCGGCGACCTGCCTGCGCAGTTCCTCGGCCGACTCCGAATCGAACTTCGCCTTTGCATCCTCGACAGCGCTGTCAACGATCCCGCCATATGCCGCGACGGCCTTCCCGATCCCCTCCGCCACCTTCGCCGGGTCCATCGGCTCGCCGAAATTCTGCCCCTGCTCGTAAAGCCCGCCGATCTCCCTGGCCACCGGCGCCAGCTCCTCCTGGGCCTTCTTCATTCCCTCGAGATGCGCCCTTGCCAGCTCCCCGCGCGGACCGTCCCTGTCCAGCCCCGAGAACTTCACCTGGCCGCAATGGCTGCGAATGTCGTAACCCTTCCTCCCCTTCGCGACTTCGAAGAGCCATAACTCGCCGCCCCGTTCCGTCCGCATTCTCGGCCCCGGCGCAACATCGCTTCCCGCCATCTGCACGCACACATTCGCGACCAGAAGGTCCACCATCATCAGAGTCCGGCCCTCGGCCGGCGGCTTCGGCGCAGAAACGCTCGAACTGCCCAGCACCGTCCCTGCGAAGGGCTTCCAGACGGCTTGCGCGAAGTCCCCACCGAGGCCGCCCAGGTCCAGGACGATATGCTGCCCTCCGCCCGGACCGCCCGGAAGGGGCCAGAGCAGAGCCACCGCCGCCACGATCCGCACGACCTCGCGGCCCCGCATCCTGAGCCGGCCTTCCCAGCCCATGTCCATTATTTCGGCGACGACGTGGTAGACGAACAGCACGGCCGCAAACACGAGCAGCCCCGCGCTGAAATACCAGACCATCTCTCCAAGCGCGCTGTAGGCCGTATTGCCGGCCGCCCCTCCCCCCCTAAGGAACCGGACCAGGTCGCGCCCCGCCTCGTCCACCGTCTCGAAGAGCGACGCGTCGATACCCTGCGCAACCGACGCCCGGCCCGCCATCACCGCAAGAGCGGTCCCGATCGCCGCCATGCCGAGGCCTGCGGCCGTCGCCGCCATGCCTCGCCTCGACTTCCACGGCCTCCTGTCTATCCGGTTCACCCCGAGCGCCGGTCCCAACGACAACAACCATCCCCCGGACCGCCCGAGCGATGCCTTCGCCATGCGCAGCGGCCGGTGGAATTCCGGCATGAACAGGAACCGGAGCAATCCCATCAGCGCTGCACGTCGAGCCAGTCCTCGAGCCCCGGCAGGCGACCCATCTCCTCCGCCGCCAGTGCGAGGCGTCCCGCCTCCATCGCGCCCCTTCGCTCATCCATCCCGTAATGCTCCCAGCCGAGCATCACCGACGTCGCCAGAAGGATCGCGATCTCCCTGAGAAGAGCGTCCGTGCCCATTTCCTGCAGGCCCACCGCCCAGGCCGGGTTCTCGAAGCGCCTAGATGTCAAGACCGCGAACAGTTCGTGGCGGCTGAGCCCGCCCGCCGCACCCGCTTCGCCGCCCCCCAGCGCCGCCGCCCACTCCGCGAGGCCCGTCGCCGGCTCCCGCGCAGCGCGCGAGCGCACGAACCAGTCCGCCGCAAGCGCCTGGCGCGCGTCGGCCGCGCGCGCCAGCATGGCAAGCTCGCGGTCCTGCGGCGTATCCACGGCCCTGAGCGGGAACCGGTCCCGAACAACCGGAGCCGCGATATTCCTGCCGAGCTCGCGCGCCGCAAGGCGCTGCTCATCGCTGCCGAAAGTCCCGACGTCGAACAGACTGGCGGCCTTCAGGTCGGCATCGTGCGTTCCCGCCTCTCCGCCGCATACATCCGCTCCCGCCTCCAGACGGCCCGCGCTGCAGTGGGCTTGCGTCCACAACTGGAAACGCCGCTCCGTATCCGCCTCCGTTCCGGCCTGCCCGACCACGCCGCCGTCGCCGGCAATACGCCCCGTCTCCTCGACACCGGCAGCGCCGGCCGCCCTCGCCGCGACCGCCCGGCCTTCCTCCAGCCCCGTCATCCCCGTAATGACCCTGCAACCCGAACCCGTGGGCCTGTGCGCCAGCTTCGACTGCGTCTCCGCCTCTTCCCTCACGAGCTGGGCCAGCAATTTCGTTTGCGCGTCCAGCGCGCCCACGGTCGCCTTCGTTCCCTGCGCGATGTAACCGGAGAGCTGCGCCGTCTGCAGTTCCAGCGTCTTGACGATGCTTCTTTCCATCTCGTCGATCCGCATGTTCACATTCCGGATCACCGTCCTCGCCGCGGACCTGGACGCGCTCCAGGCACACCCGCAGCAACCCGCGCTCGCCGGCGGCGCGCTCCACACCCAGACCACGACCGCCACCGCAACCGCCGCCAGCACCCTCCTCATGAGCCGCTCCCTCCCACAATCCCGCGAAACACGTCTTCCGGAGCCCGATCGATGTCACGCACCGGGCGCCTCGTCGGCCGTATCCCCAGGCCGGGCAGGCTGTCGAGCTCGCGATCGAGCCCATAGATCGAACGGTCGAACGGCCTCGTCACGTTCGCGCGCCATGCCTCCCGCGCCGCGTCGCACAGCGCCTCAAGAAGGTTCGGCAGCGTCGGAAGGCGAACCAACGTGTCCCAGCTCGGGAAATCGAACAGGTCGCAGCTCATGTCGAAGATCGAGTCCGGGTCGCCGATCCCCTCGTCCTGGTGCCGGATCAGCACCTGGTCGCGTTCCACCCCGCGAACAGCCGCATCTTCGAGCGCCGCCGCCACCGCCGGATCGCAATCCTCCGACCCCCCGGACTTCTGGGCCGCCGCCGGCGCCGCCGCCAGCAGCATCGCTACCGCGCCCGCCAGCGCCACCAACCTCATCACGGCCCGTCCTCCGGGTAGAGACCGCCATATGCGGGGTCGGCCTCCGCCTGCAGCCGCGCAGCGCACACCGAACACAAATCCTCGTCGACCCACCAGCAAGGCCCGTCGTGCAGGTCCACGCACGCATTCCAGTCCCAGCACCCGCACTCGCGGCAGATCCGGTCTCCCGGCCCCGGCAGAGGCGGCGGCGCCTCGAAGAGCGCCTCCGCCAGCGCCCGGCGGATTTCATGCCTTTCGCCCGGTCCCATGGCCTCAAGCCCTCCCTGCTGACCTGTTCGCATCGCTTGACCTCTCCAACGTCCCACGCTCCGCCATTTCCACCGTCTCGTCCGCGAGCGCATCCAGGACATGCCCCTCCGAAGCCGACGACTTCACCCCGCGGCGCTCGAGCGCCGCCAGCTCGGCCTTGACCCTTTCCACCGCCGATCCTGTAGGAAACGCCCGCGCCAGAGCGGCACGGCCCCGAACCGAACCGATCCGCCCCTGCACCCTGTCTCTCAGCGCCACGTCGCGCGGCGCCGTGTTGAGCGCCCAGAGTTCCACCGGCCCCACCGAGTTCACCAGGACCTGCTCCAACCGGCCCCCGTCATCGTCGATGGCGATATGGAGCGCCGGCGATCCTTTCGCGGACGGCCCCGTCAGACGAAACCGCACCGCTTCCACCGCCGCCTCTCCCAGCGAGAACATCTCCGCCAGCCGCTGGGTCTCGTCTTCCTTCAGCCCGCCGGCGCCGAGCACCCAGAATGCCGTCGCCAGGCCCGCGAGCGCACCGAAATCCTTTTCCTTTTGCGAGGCCAGCATCAGCCGCACCCGCTGCTTGCGCGCCTCCCTGGCGTCCCTGTCCACCTGAGCCACCACGCTCGGCGCCGCCAACGTCCGGTGGAACTCGTCGAACACCAGCCGCTTCGGCGTCTCGCGCGTTTCCCTGAAACGCTCCGCGTGCCAGGCGCGGTAACGCTCGGGAACCGCCGCCACCTCGTCCTCATGCACCCACCAGTGCCGTGTCAGCATGTGGCGCACCAGCATGTACATCGCCGCCGTCTGCCGGTCGCTCTCCGGGTTCCCCTGCGGCGTCACCCCTCCGAGATTGACGCCCGCAACCCGGACATGACCCACATCGAACGCCGTCCGCTCGAACAGGATCGGCCATTCGCCCGACAGCGCCGTCAGGATCCGCGTCACCGCATCCGTCACCGGCTCGCCCCCGGACCCATATGTGGCCCTGCCGACCAGGTCCTGGATTTCCTCGCTGCGCACCGCCTGAAGGCAGTGCTTCAGCGTCGGAACGGCATAGCGTTGCGCGCGCCCGGCCGCATCGATCTCGCCGGCGTCGAACAGAAGATCCACGACGTCCCACCACAAAGGGTTCTCCGGAAGGCTCACCGCCCGGCGTCCAAGCGCCTCGTCCACCTCCGGATCGGCATGTCTGGAATAGGGATGCGGAGCCACCCCCGCCTTCCCGTCCTCGCACATCCGGTAAATCCGCTCGATCATCGGCGAGATCGTCTGCGCCACCCCGTCCGGCACCCCGTCCGCTCCGACCGGCGTCAGCATCAGTCCCAGCAGGTTCGCGAGGAACGCCCGCTCCGACGGCAGCGGATACCGGCACCCAAGCTGGGTATCGCACGGATTGACCGCGTGCTCCGGGGTCATCTGCAACGAAAACCAGCCGACCTCGTACCGCCGTTGCGAGGGCAGCGCCTCACGCAGAAGGGAAATCAGTCCCGAGGCCGACGGCCCCACATCCATCGTTGCCAGCATCGGCAGGCGCCCCGCGCCTCCCTGCAGGCAGAACGCCATCGACAACGACCCCAGCAGCACGCTCTTGCCGCGCCCCGGAATGCCGTGGACCAGATCGAACCCGAAATCCCCGCTCTCCTCCAGCCTGTATCCGAGCGGCTTGCCGTCCTCGCTCCGGAAGAGATAGTCGGACCGCTCGGGCCTCGCCGCCGACGCCGGCCGGAAGAGCGGCAGCATCTCCAGGACCGAAGCGAGCGGCGCCAGAGCCGGCTCTCCCGTGCCGCCCAGGCTGAATCCCGGCACCGAGCCCGCAAACGCCTCCAGCAGGTCCCCGACCAGCGGCGAGAACTCGCAGTCCCCCCAGCCCTCGCATATCTGCTGCGCACGCCCGATACGGCGCATGAGTTCGCCTTCGCCCGCCTCCGCCTCCACCCAGGTCAGAAGGCCGATCCTCAGCCTCACCACCGCCTGCTCGTCCGCCCGGAGCTGCCGGAGCCCCGTGAGGGCATCCCTCACATGCCGGCTGTCGGCCGACGTCGCCGCCAGCAGCGAGGACCCCACCAGCGCCAGCCCGGCCCCCGACCCTCCAAAGCCGCCGCCCTCGATCGACATCCAGAACCGGAAGGGGAGCGCGGCCTCGGCCAGCCTGCGCATCAACTCGTCGAACGCCCGCTCCTGCCTCGGCCCCAGGACCATGTCGAGCGCCCCGTAGAGCCGGTTCCCGACCCGCAGCCCGCCCTTCTCGACCGACGGCTCCCTCACCAGCAGCTGCGGCGCCAGCGGCGGCGGAAAGGCGCCAAGTTCCGGAGGCTCCGTGAACCGCGCCCACACCTCGTCCTCCGGCCCGGCCGGACGCCAGTCCGGTCCCACAGCCTCCGGCCCGTTGAGAAGCTGGCGCATCCACCGCACGCCTTCATGCGCATCGAGGAGCTCGGCCAGCAGCTCGGCATCCTTCAGCAAAGCCATTACGGTCGAAACGAACGCTTCGTGCCGGGGCGGCAGGCTGTCCACCACATTCATCGGACACTGCGACTCCCGCGGCCTCGGCAGCCAGTCCTTGAGCCTCCGCTTGAGCTCCCTCTTCTCACGCTTCATGACGGGCGAAGCCAGAACCGACGGCCTGGTCCAGCAGGCCAGAAGGCAGGCCTCGCCGGACAGCAGGCCGCCCAGGCGCTCCACCCGCTCGCCGATCACGTCGTCGAGCGCAAGGCCCAGCCTCTCGCACTGCCGCCTCTGCCTGGTGGCTGCGCCCTCTATCGCCTCCCGCGCCGCGTCCGGCGCCCGCTCCAGCATGACGTGCAGAACATGGCCTTTCGACAGGAACAGCCCGTTCAGCCTTTGCCGCGCCAGCACCACGAAATCCGCGAGCTCGCCCGGCCCCGTGATCTTCCGCGCCCCCTCGATGCGCACGAGGGACACCAGATCTCCTTCCCTGCAGACGAGCGCATCGCCCGCCAGCGCCACCGGCTCCATGAACGACTCCAGCGGCTTGCGCCGGAGCGTCCACCAGAACCGGATCGCGTCGTTAAGCTGGCGATACACGGCTGCGCTTCCGCTACTGCATCTTGCCCGGCGTGATGGTCCCGCCCGGCGTCAGATCCAGCGTCCCCGCCAGCATCTGGATCGCGGCCGGGAACACGATCATCAGCACCCCGGCCCCGATCGTCGTCACCACCCCCATTCCGCTCTGCTGCGAGGGGTTGTCATTGTTCTTTTTGAGCTTGTAGAAGCCGAACAACACAAGCATCCCGCCGATGATGTAGAACAGCCAGCCGATCACCGCCGGAAACTCCGCCAGGGCGCCCGCGCCCTTTTTGGCCATGTCGCCCAGGTCCTTGGCCATTGCCTGGTCGACCGCCAGGGCCCCCATCAGCGTCCCCGCCAATGTCGCCGCCACGGCGCCCGCGATGTCCCGGTCGCCGCCGCTACGCCTATTCTTCAGCTTGTAGACGCCGAACAGGATGAGCAGGCCGCCGAGAATCCAGAACAGCCAGTCGATCTTCGCCGTCAACACCGCCGCGGCAGACCTCGCCTGTTCCGCCGCCTCGCCCAGGTCAACGGCCTCGGCCGGGTCCACTGCCGCTACCGCCAGCAACGCGAATGCCAACGCGCCGAGTTTCCCTGCCTTCAGCCCGAACTTGTCCATAACTGCCTCCTTCACGTTTAGTTGCCTTCCGAAATCGTGAGAGGGACGATCCCGAGCGTGTTCTGCACCCGGTCGATCACCCAGATGATGTGCCAGCCGCACACGCCGCCGATCATGTGCGCGAACGCCTTGCCGAGCGTTGCTCCGTTCCGTCCGTCGGCCGCATCCCTGAGCACGAACCAGCTCTTCAGGAATGCGAGCACACCGACTGCCTCGACGACCTTCAGCACCGCCCAGAGAACCATCTCGTACTTCCCCGCCCGGTCCCCGCCCGCATAGGCCAGGCTCGCGCCCGCGCCTTCCGGAACCCCGCCGAAAAGCGTCTCGCCCCAGGCATCCAGCCACTGCGGGAAGGTCAGAAACACGATGGCCGCCAGGAAGGTCGCGGCCGTCCCGAATCCCGAGGGTCCGCGGAGCCCTTCCTCCCCGGACCGCATGAGCCTCAGCAGCGCGACCAGGAACACCGCGCCGCCCAACAGGTAGCAGGCGATCGACAGCAGCAGCCGCGCTTCCAGGATCAGGTTCGCCACGAGCGAAATCAGCGCGCCGCCAAGGCCCTGCGATTGCATCACCGCACCTCGCCGTCACGCGCCGCCGGCGCGCCCACCCGTTCCACCGGAGGCGGCGCAGGCCTCCGCGGCCCCTCGGCCGCTTCCACCGGCCGCACCTGTCGCCTCTCCAGCTTCCCGGCGAACATCACCGCGAGCTCGGCATTGCGCGGGATGCTCACCGTGCGCAGCGAAGGCGCCTGCTCGCGAAGCACCTCGCCGACCCTCCCGGCCGCCGCCGCCAGGCCCGCGTCCCGCGCCTGCCGCGCGCTCCGCAACCGCCTCTCGGACGCGACTGTCCCGCCGGCCCCCGTAACCACCCGCTGCTCCGGCTCCGCGCGCGCAATCAGATACTGCTCCACGAACCCCGTCGCCGCCGGCAACAGCACCCGCTCCCACCAGTGATAGGAGACGTCTCCCGAAACCCCGAAACAGGCGCAGTCCAGCCCGACCGCGACCGCATCCGCAGACAGCGCCTCGCCGCCCGTTTCCAGCGAGGACAGCCTGATGACCATCCGGTCCCGCACGAGCTCGAACTCCCCGCGTGCAACCGCGCCCGCCAGCGGGGGCTGCAGGATCTCGATCAGCACCGGACCCGGATAGTCGCTGTTCACCGCATGCAGCAGCCGAGCATAAAACGCATCGCCCGCGCCGACCTCCGGCAGCGCCGGCGCCGCCCGCCGGCCTTCCCCCGTCGGCCGAGACGACGACGCTTCTTCCTCCCGCGACGCGTAGCTTATGCGCCGGACATTCGGCGGGCGGTTGAGCGCCTCAACCAGAGCCGCGACGATCGCATCCACGTTCCCGACTTCGACATCGACCTTCCCGCCAGGCCCCGCATCGTCCTCGCCCCTCACACGCCGGACCGGCTGCACCCGGGTCTCCGGACCCACCGTTGCCGGCGGTTCCCGGTCCCGCTCTTCCGTCTCGATCTTCGCCTTCGCCCCCACTTCCGGCGGCTGGACCGCCTCCCCCTCACCGCCCGCAGCCGCGGGCGTCACCACGTCGACATGCGAATCGCCCGTTTCCATCGACTCCTCGAGTCGCTGGAGGTTCCGCTCCTCCAGGCCTTGCCGGTAGACCGGCGTTCCGGCGCCTTCCGCCGGGTTGAGCCTCACGCCCGTGTTATCCGGCGCCGACTGGGCAAACGCGCACGGACTCGCCAGCGCCGCCAGCATCGCCACCCATGCCGCGGCCGCCCGGGTCACCGCTTCGCCCCCTCCGCCGGGCCCCACAAGGACGGCGCCGCGCCCGCGATCGAAAACCACGTCTCCCGCCCATTCAGCGACACCCACACGCGAGGCGCCGCGGGAAGCCGGTAGGCCCAGCGTCCCCCCGACCCCCTCTCCGCCGCCCACGCTCCCGGCGACAGCACCGCATGGCGCGAGACAAGAAGCAGGTCCTCGCCGTGCCTCCAGGCACGGTCCCCGGCCCCGCCTCCCTCGATCCCGACATCGACGGCGCCTCTGGGGATTCTCCCGGCCAGCAACCCCGCCAGCTCCTCATCCCCCGCACTAAAGCTCGCGGGACGCATCAGCGCCTCCGCGTCGACACCGGGACCCGGCCGCGCGAGGCGCATCTCCACCCGGAAATCGCTCTCAACGCCCCCCCTGTCCCGCAGGAGCACCGCCACCGGCTCCGCGAGATCGCGCAGCTTCACCACCAGGTTCCCGTTCATGAACCGGCGTTGCGGCGCGAGATAGACCAGATGTCCGCCTGCACCTTCTTCGCTTCCGTCGCCCGGCAAGAACGCCGCATCGACATGCACTTCCTCGATCGGCCAGGGCGAACCCGTCGTGTCCGTCCACGACACCGCCGTCGTGAACCCGCGGCGCACCTCGACAACCGGCACCTCCGCCCCGGCGCCGGGATCGACTTGAACTCTGCGAATGCGCCCCGCCGGCGGCACACCGCCGCCTTTCTCCGTCGCCAGCTGCGTCTGCCTCAGCAGCGCCCCGATCAGCTCGATCTGCTCCTGCGTCAGCGGCATGACGCGCCGACCGGCCGTCGCCGCCTCCTCCTCCGGAAGCGCATGGTACGGCCAGATGTCCGTCTTCGGCGGGGCCTGCGCCCCCGCAGCAGCACTCCACACCGCCAACGCCGCGCCCACAGCAACCGAAATGACCATGCCCCTCATCCCGGCCTCCTTTGCCTCGTTACAACGATCTGCTGGATGCCGATGCCGTTCAGCCGCTCATCGAACGGCACCCGCTTCACGAGGACCTTCGCCACCATCTCCGTGGACGACTTCTTCCGACCCGCATGGAACGTCACCAACATCGGGAACTCGAGCTGCCAGCCCGCGCGGCCGTCCTCGTAGATATCCGCGTGCGTAATGACCGGCGCCCCCTGGGCCACCGCACTCCCCACCTGGTAATTGTCCCGGATGCGATCCAGGTAGAGGCCTTCCTCAAGCCCCCCCATGAACGCCTCGTAACCCTCGTCCGTGAAATATTCCCGGACCGCCGACAGCCGCCGCTGCCAATCCGAATGCCCGAACGTGAAACTCTCCGTGACGGCCGTCACGACCCAGTTCTTCAGCGCCGCGTCCGTGCGCACCGGCTCATCGAGCCCCTGGGCCTCGATCACCTTGCCTTCCGGCGTCACCGCAAACGTCCGGTAAACCGTGTCGTGCTGGTCGATGTAGCTCCACAGAGCCAGCGTCAGCAGCACGTTCATCGCCAGCAGCACGAACGCGATCCGCCGCCAGCCATGATGCGCCGCGCGCTCGAAGGGCAAGCTGGCGGCCGCCGCCGCCACGGCCTCGCGAAGCCGGCTCATCGCCCCTGCCTCCCGGGGCCCCACCATGGACCCGTGTCGGTAAGGGCCAACAGGACCTCCAAACCTGCCGCGCCCCCGAACCACAACCCGCCCCATGCACCCAGCGACAGCTCCGAAGAAAGCGCGCCGCCCCGGTCGGCCCGATCGAAACGCTTCTTCGAACGCCACAGCAGAACGAAAAACACCGCCGCAAACGCCACATGCCACACCAGGGCGAGGTCCTGCTCATACGGCCCGTAGCGCAGCAACAAGTCCTGCGCCCTGTCTCCGTAGCGGTCCGCCATCGCCCGTCCCGCGATCGACATGCAGCCCATGGCGAATACCGCTGCACGCACTGCCTTCGAGCCCGACATCAACTCGTCGCACCGGCCCCACCTTCCCGGCACGTCCGAACCCGCAGCGCCACACACTGCGCTCGCCTTCTTCGCCAGACCCGTCACTTCCCGAACCATCGCCGGAAATCCAATCCGACCGCTGAAGCAACGCTGCCGTCCGGTCGCTGCATGACCGCGTAAGGCACGAAACCCGACCCGGTCCGCTGCAACAGCTTCCCGTTCAGCGCGACCCCCGCTTCCGCTTCGCGGCTGGCCGGGGCCGTGACGCCATCGCCCCCCAGCTGGAACCACGTCTTCGCCCGTTCCCTTGAATCCAGCACCGCCGCCGCGAGAGCTCCCGCCTCATCGCTCCTGACACCGACCGGAACCACTCTCAGCCTGGTTTTCCCTTCCAGAGCCAGGCTCGCGAGCTCGGCCACCGCCGCCCGGGAAGGAGGGCAGGTCGGGTCCGCAAACACCGCCACCAGCGGTCCTTCCTTCCCGAGCCCGAATCCCTCGCCCATCAGCGCCAGGTCGAACGCCGCCCCGCCATCCGCCTGCTGTCGGCCCGGACCCGCATCCACTTGCGTCGCCGCCGGCCCCGCCCGCGCCCTCTCCGGAGCGTCGCCATTTCCCGACGGCCCGCCCCGACCGGCCCGGCCCGCGGCCGCTACCTGCGCCTCCGTCAGCTCGTCGCCGTCCGGAGCGAACAGAAGCCCCATCACGCCGTGCCCGGTCCCGTCCACGTAAAGCGTGTAGGACGAACGTCCGGGAGGAGCGACAAGCCACCCCTTCAACGAGCCACGCACACCCAGGAACGTGACATCCGCCCCGACGGCACGCAGCCCCGCTACCAGTTCCCCTCCGTCTTCCCCGGCCTTTGCCTCCCCGTTTGCCAGGGCTGCCATGGCAAGCAACGCCCACACCGCACGAAGCCACTTCATCGCTCGACCGCCTTGCTGTCGCCTCTGAGATAAAGCCGCCGCCGCTCGTTCTCGCGCCATCGCCAAGCCGACCAGGTGACGCCCAACGGAATTGCGTCGCGCAGCGACACGTCCCGCTTCGACCGGAGCGTCCCGACCCAAAAGCCGTCCATCGCCCCGCATACCGCCCCGGCCAACGGCCCCATCGCCGCGCAGATCAGGAATGCGCCGTTGTCCCACTGCGACGCGGCCCCGAATGCCGCCTGCAGCAGCATCAGACCCTCCTCCAGCGACACTTCCAGATCGCCCCGCTCCTTTATCCAGTGTCCGAATATCGACAGCGCCGACATCGCGAACGGCACCAGCGAGAACAGAGCCATGAATGTCAGGCCCGGCCGAACCTCCTCCCATGCGACGGCGCGCGAAAACCCGCGATCGAACATCCGCCCGGAGCCGCCATGCACACGGCGCCCCGCTTCCAGACCCGCAGCGAACAGAACCCCGTAGGCCGCTACCATCCACAAGGGAGAGAGGTGGAACCCTGAGACGACCGCAGCGGCCGTCATGAACACCGCACTGCGCTTGAACGACAGCTGCACATGGCGGCGCTCGAACGAACTCATGCAACCCGGCCCACTTGCCGGCTCCCTGCCGTCGCTTCTCACCCCCATGCCAGCGCTCCCAGAAACATCACCGTGCCCGCCACAAGCGCGAAGACCGCGATGCGCAGGAAGCCGGCGCTCCTCAATATCGCCGCCGCCCTGTCTTTCATTCCGCTGACCTCACCGCCGGGAGCCGCCGCAGGTGCTTCATCGCGATCGACGAGCCGTCCGCCGCGATCCGGCCCGCCGGCGCATCCACAACGTCTCCAAGCGCCGCGAACAGAAGCTGCGCCGCCTCCTCGAACGTCCTGCCCCGAAACACCCGTCCTTCATGGACCCGGTAATGCCGGTCCGTCCGCCAGACGACCTCCACGCCAGCCCGCGCGCCCCAGCGCGACATGACCGAGCGCAGCGTCTCTTCCGCCCATACCCGCCAGTCCGACGCCCCGGCGCGCGCCGTCGCAAACTGGACCGCGCCTTCCGGGATCCCAGCCGGACGGACATGCAGCTCGTCCCCGAACCGGCGCCAGGCCAGGCCCTGGTCGAAAAGCAGCGACTCCCACCTCCCGTAAGCCTCCGAAACCGGCTGCCCCGCATCCACGCGCCGGTCCCAGCGCAGCGTCACCCCGGCAGGGCCCAGCCGCGCGGCCGTCTCCGCAAGCGAGGTCTCGTCCCTTCCCTGGACCAGCACCCCCTCCCGCTGTCCCGGCTCCCACCGGAACCCGGCCCACGCCGCGGGCGCCGCGCCCGCCGTCACAGCCAGTGCAAGTCCGAAAACCGCCGGTAACCGTCGAGATAGAGCGCGCGGCGCCGCCCGCACGAGGCCGCCCGCAACCGCCGGACCGCAGGACGCAGCCGATAGCCCCGCGCCTCCGCAACCCGGAACGCGATGAACACCGCCACCAGGAGACCCGTCGTCTCCAGCGTCGGCACGAACATCCAGGCAAAGAACAGCAGCGCCAGGCGCACGTCGAAGGGCCCGAGCCGCACCGGCCTTGCGCTGTCGCGCCAGATCACTCCCGACATTCAACCTTCCTTCCCTCATGCCTTCAGATCCTCCGCGTTCCCATGCAGGACCCGGATGCGCGCCAGATCGCCCACCTCGATGCTCCCCTCAGCGGCTGCCGCCTCAGCCATCCGTCCCAGCCCGTTGCTCCGCGCCACCAGCTCAGCCGAAATCCGCCGCGACCACGCCTGGCGCGGCATGTCCCGCAACTCGCCCTTCAGCGTCGCGTCGAACACCAGCCACTCGCGGATCGCCGTCCTTCCCCCTTCGGGATTCGGAAGCAGCATCTGCGTCACCACCAGGTGCAGCATGTCGATCAGCGCCGCGCCCCGTTCGTCCCGCTCATCCTCCCGGAACTCCTCCAGAAGCCGCCGGATCGTGTTCGCCACGCCGATCGTGTGCGTCGTCCCGTAAACCGCCACCCCGAAGTTCGCGGCGATCAACGCCGCCTCCACCGTCTCCCGATCGCGAAGCTCGCCCACCACCACCGCGGCCGGCTTCCGCCGCAAGGTCGCTCGCAGGCCCTCCGCGAAACTCTTCACATCCCGTGGAATTTCCGAACTCGACATCTGCGCGCCCGGCGCCCGCTTCACACTGCCGAACAGGAACTCGATCGGCGCCTCATAGCTCTGGATGCGCCCCGGTCCCCTCTCGAGAAACCGTCGCATCCCCGCAGCCAGCAAGGTCGACTTGCCCGAACCCGGAACCCCGGTCACCAGGTTGAGGCCCGCGCAGTCCTCCAGCGCGCCCACGATCTCTTCTTCCGTTCCAAGCTCCTCGAACGACGGCGGCACCTCGGGCAAGATCCGCATCGTCACGTTGATCCCGAAACCCTGCGGCACTTCCACCGAAATCATGTTGCAGCGGAACCGGATATCCCGCCCCCGCTCCACACGCACCGCATAGCTGCAGTCGATCACCTTCCCGGACCGCAACAGCCCTTCGGCAGTCCCGCCCCGGATCCGCGCCACGATCTGCCCCATCACCACGTCGTCGAGCGCGCATCCCGTCGCGTCGCGGCCCCGGCCGTCCACCTCGATCACCACGGGATCCGAGGTCTGGAACGACACGTCCGATGCGCCCTCCTCCCACGCCCAGACGAGAAAATCGTTCAGCCTCTCGGCCGGGAAGAAATGGTCCGCCGGCGACCACTGCTCGGTCATGGCCCTGCCTCCGTCCATGCCGGCAGACCCGAAATCCTGTGCTCGGTCCCGCTCTTGAACACAAAGCCGCGCCACTCCCGCGCCTGCAGCTGAAGCACCGCCGGACGACCCAGACGCACAAGGCGCTCGCGCACCCGCATCACCCGGCCGTCCCCGGCAGTCGCGGCCTCGCTGACCTGCATCACGGGCGCCCCGACCATCCGCGCCTGGCGCAACACACCCCAGCGCGCGATCCCCTCGAGCACCGCATTCAGACGGTCGAGGTCAGCCGCGAATATCGCGTCGGCCTGATCCACCCCCCGGCGCCAGCCCTCCGCGATCCAGCGCGCCCAACTGGCTTCTTCCTCTCCCGTTCGTGGAAAGAGCACCGAAACCGGCGGCTCGGGCGTTCGCCAGCGCCGCACGAGGTAATCCCTCCAGTGCGGGGGCGACGTCGCCAGCCGCTCGGACTCCATGATGCGCACCACACGCGCCGCCGAGGCCGCCCGCTGCCCGTCGCGACCCAGCCTTGTCGCCTGCCTCGTCTCGCCGACAACCGGCGGAACCAAGGTGAATCCATGCCGGGTCTCGGTCAGACGCCGGAACCCGTAAAGCCTGTCCAGGTTATTCGCATGCTTCGCGATTACCTTGTGTTCGATCTCCCACGACCGCCATGCCAGCCCGCCCTGCGCCCCATAGGCCAGCGCCGCCGCGCGCATCGCCTCCCGCCGCTTTTCCTCGCCGAACTCGACCGCAAGGTCCCCTCGCGGCTCCGTCTCCAGAAGCACGGTGAGATCCGGAGGAACCGCGTCCTTCGCCCACGCTGAAGCAACGCACAAACCCGCCAACAGGCCCCAGGCGATCCAGAACACCGCCTTGCCCCATGGACCGGCCGGAAGGAGGGAGCGGAGGCTCATCCGCCGGCTTCCCGACTCCACGACCCGATCCGCTTCGCATGGAACCGGGCGTTGATGACGGCTATAGCGACAGTGCCGCCGAACCAACTGAGCGCCGGAACCCAGCCGCCGAGCCACAACATCCCCAAGCCCACCCAGAACAGAAGCGCGAGAAGACCCATGACAACGCCCGAAACGACCGCCCCCGACACAAAGGCAGACCGCCGGTCCAAAGAAATCCACGACCTCGGCTTTACACTGATCGCTTGTTCCTGCGTCGCATTTGCCGGCTTCGTCGTATCGAGCTCCCTTGAGCCCAACGGCTTCTGGACCCCGGTCGCGATCACCGTTTCCGCATCGCTGATGGGACCCTTGTTCATCGCCGGCCTCCTCCTGACGATCCTGGCTCTCTCCGTATTCACGACCCGCATACGGCGAGCCGGTATTGCGGCCATGCTTCTGCTTCTGCTGTTGGTCTGGTATCCCTTCCAGGGACATGGCGCGGTCATGCTGTTCGCGCATGGCATCGACCAGGCATTCTTGATCGCCGAGCAGCGATATTGCCTGCTTCCGCTCATCGACATGTGACGGCCCACGCAAGAACCAGCCCGCCGACGGCCGACCACAGCAACAGCAGGCCAATGCACGCGGCCGCCCCCAGCGCGAATGCGAAATCCGAACGAACCACGTACCAAATGAGGCTGGCGAGCCCGAGCGCGGCGACCCATTCGGCCACTGCGAGGCCGCACCCGATCGCCCAGGCGCGCACATCTGTTCCTGTCCTCATGCCCGTCATCCGCCCGATCCGGAGGGACGCGGTTCGTCGAACCAGTCGAGACGAACGGTCATGCGGCCGGCGTCCACCGTCAGCAGCGCCCTGTGCGCCGCTTGGTTGCCCGCATCCCTGAAGATATGGATGAGCGGCGCATCCTCCTTCTCGATCTCCACCAGCACCGGCGCAGGCGGCGGATGGCCCGCCGTCACCAGCGCATAGCCCGCGCCCGCCGCCAGCTGCCTTGCCAGCTCCTCGAGCGGCCCGATGAAATCCATCGACACCCTCTGCAGAAGCTCGGGCGGCACATTCTCCGGAATATCCGAGGCCCGGAGATCGGCCTCGGCCGAGCGCGACTCCGCCAGCACCGCCAGCGACCGATCCGCTCGCAGGCCGGCCTCGACCAGCAGCGCTTCGGCAGGATCCATCACCGAGCCGTTGCCTTCCTTCGGCACCGGGTCCCGCCCGAAGTCCAGGTCCAGCGTCTGGCAGCCGGACAGCGCCACCAGGCCCGCAATCATGACTCCCGCCGCCGTCGCACTCGCACTCATTGCACCGCGCTCCCGAGGTCGCGCACCACGAGCCACCTGTTCGGATACGCCGTGGCCGTGAGCGTCCTGCGCATCGGCCCGATCGCCAGCAGCGCATCCGCCGCTCCCAGGAACCCCGCCTCCTCCGTCTTCCCTGCAGGAAACTCGGCCGCCGCGCCCACCTTGAACCGCTGCTCGCTGTTCCATGCGATCCGCCAGCCGGCACGCGCCGCCCAGGCCCGCAACACGCCCTCGACCGTGCCGTGCGCCTCCGGATCTACTTGCCATGGTTCCGGTCCTGCCGGTGCCGCTTCCGCCTCGACCGTCGGCGCTTGTCCTTCCACCGCCGCGTCAGCATCGGCAGCCATTGGCCGTCGACCAGGCTCCAGTTCCCCCTGAACGCCAGCCTCCACAGGCCCTTCCGCAGCCTCTCCCTCTGCATCGCGGTCCTCCATGTCCGTAAGGGCGGCAAGAACGCCCACCTCAACCCCGCCCGGTATCAGTTCCGGGCGGCGCTGCTCGATATCGCCGTAGCGGTAGAAGACGAGCTTCCCGTCTTCCCAGCCCCAGTCGTAACCGGACAGCCGCGCCAGCTCGTCCAGCACCTGCGGCACGGTCCCCCGCATGGAGAGACCGAACGGCACGGCCGGCGCGAGCGCCGCATCCCCGTCCAGGACCCGCCCCGGACGGTCCTGAAGCACCGCTTCAAACCCGGCCTCATCGGCAACCAGCCCCACCAGCTCCCGGAAGGGCAGGGGCGCCAGCTGCTTCACCTCGATCTCGCGCTCAGCGATCTCCTCAGGCAGGCCCTTCGACGGCGCGACCACCGTCACTGTCACCGGCAGCGGGGCCGCAGCCCACGGTTGCCCGTCCTCGCCCTTGGCGTCCGCCACGAAAACGCACACCAGCAGCAGGGCGAGCAACAACGTCATCTCCACGGACATGTCGAACATGCGCCGCCGACGCCGGCTCCTTGAGGCATATCCATGCCTCTCCAGGTCCTCGCGCGTCACGATCATCAATCCACCGGAGCGCAGACGCACTCGGCGGGACCAGACCAGCCCAGTCCGAAGTTTCCTACTGCTTCGCAGCACCGAATGCCCCCACGATTCCATTTCGCTCGAACACGCCGCCCGCCTCGCCATGAGCCGAGCCGTAGAACCGGCCTTCGACCGAGCCGTCCGCTCCGCTCGTTCCGAACGCGCCCCCGGAACTCCACGCTCCCCCAACTGCAACAGCGCGATGCAGCCCAACCAGAAGAGGCCGAACTTCAGAAAGAAATCGCTCAGCATCGGCCCTGCCCTTCGACCGCCGCTGCCCACCCGGCCGCACGGGCCTGCCGGTGAAGCCGCCACACCGCCCCGAGCGCCCCGCCCAATCCGACGCCGCGCTTCCCGGCCAATTCCCCCAACGATCCGCCGGCGAAGATCCCCACAAACGGCAATCCCCAGAGCGGCATCGACAACGCAACCGCCACTCCGGTCCTGTCGCCAATCAGAAGCATCGCCGACACCGCCATGGCTGCGACGACAGTCGCCTCCGGAAAGACCGCCTCCCTGGGCAGAGGCCTTCCCTTCAACCTCCAACGCGCGCCTCGAACCCCAAGGACGTAACCGAACCCAAAAAACAACGCATAAGCGGCAAGCGCCCCCGCACAGAACGCCGCCCAACTCCAAACGCCGAAGTACGCCCCCAGGCCTGCCGCCCCGGCGATGGGCAGCATCAACAGAACCAGTGTTGCAAGCGCCCACCCCGCATCGCTCACGCCGCTGAGCTCCGCCCTCATCGCGGCGGCTCCCGTCGCCAAACCGGGTGAATTCCCGCAGCACCCGCGACTGCACGGATTGCCGCCCACAAACCCGCATCCTTCCGGTAAGCCACAACAGCCAGCCAGCCCCCCAAAGACACGCCCGACACCAGCAAGGCCGTCTGCCCCAGCCAGAAAGCCAGCTGCTGCAACACCGCTTCGTCCGTGAGCAAAAGCCACCAGGCCAGAACCGCCAGCACGAGGCAGGCCCCGCCTACCCTCGGCGGCGCCCCCAGCAACCGGCCCCAACGCCGATAAACCAGGTAGAAAAGACCCGTCATGAAGGGGTAGCCTGCAAGCAGCAGCAGCCCCCTCCGCACCCCCTGTTCCGACGGAAACAGTTCCAGCGCGCCGATGACCACGCACACCGCCGCAGACGCCGCCACGAGACCATGCCCGGCCTGATCGACCCCCACTGGCTCGAGGCCTGCCTGCGTTCCACCTACGGTTACGTCGCAGCCCCGACCGGTATGCTTTTCTTCAGCGCCCTGATGTTCTTTCTCATGGCCGCTGCCATCCGGTTCCGCGCAAGCCTCGCCGCCATCTTCACCACCGGCGTCGCCTCTCTGACAACCGGGATCCCCGGCGTTCTCCTCTTCGCGGAGGTCATGCTCCGCTACCACGCTTGCTCCCCCTGAAGCCTTGCCGCGCTCCGGCCTGAATGCACCGCTCGATCCGCTCATCGCCGCCTCCCTCACCCCAGCCCGAAATCCGCGAGCCCGCCCGTGGCGGCCAGGAACACGGCGCCCGTTCCGACCGCCATTCCCGGACCGAGCGGCAGATATCCCTTGGACAACGGCCGCCCGCGCCGGCGCTGCACGCAAACCCGGTGGGCGAGCGCGCAGAAGCAGCCGGCCAACAACGCCCAGGCCAGCCCCAGCGGTCCGAGCAGGCCGCCCATCGCCGCGAACAGCAGCGCGTCTCCCGGATAGAACGGCCAGCGCAGCCCCAATGCCTCGGCGGCCAGGATCGGCAGAGCCCCGACCCCGAACCCGACGATCGCGCCGAGGGCCGAGGCGAACAGCGCTTCGGCCGGCAGCTCGCCCAGCACCGCGAACCGCCACACCAGGCCCCCGCCCACCAACGCCAGCAGCGATGCCGGGGCGATCGTCATGCGCACCGCATCGCGCCGCGCGATCGCGGCGAGGCCGACCGCCACCGCCGTGAACGAAGCCCCCGTAAGCAGCGCGCCCGTCCCGGTCACGATCCGTCCTCCAGCTTCCCGAACGTGGCCGGCAGGAGGAGGCACCACCGCTCCAGCTCCGGCTCCCCACAAAGCGCCGGCCGCAGCGTGCGCGACGTCGAGCCGACTTCCCGGCGGGCCTCGTTCCATTCCTCGAGCGCCGCCTGGGCGGCCCTCAGCCGGCGCATGGTCGAGAGCTCGCGCAGCAGCCCGTCGCGCACGCGCAAGGCATCCGTGCGGGCTTCCAGCCAGGCCGGGGCATGGGCCGGCGGCGGAACCTCGTCCTGCGCATGCGCCGCCTCGCACGCGAGCAGCCCAGCCGCCACCAGGACGGCTCCGATGGCCCGAACCGCTACTGGCATCCGCTGCATATCCCGACGCTCAGCGAGTTGAATGCGCCCGACCCGGCATCGAAGGTCGTCGCGGTCACGTTCGGCGCCGTCAGATTGCCCTGCGTGGTGACGCTGCCCGCCGCTACCGTCTGCTCGACGGACGCGGTCTCAGCCTCCAGCGAGCGCGTCACGTCCACCTCGTTCGCGCGCACCAGCCCGGTGAACTCGGCCGCCCCGGTGAACACCAGCCCGTCCGGCACGTTCCAGCCGCCCGTCACGTTGAGCGACGTGCCCACCGCGAGCTCGCCGTCGATCCGCCAGTTCCCCAAGACCGAGAACTCGTCCGACACCTGCACGTCCTCGGCCTCCAGCCTGCCGACCGACACCAGGTCGTTGCCGCCCATGTCGAGCGCCGTCTCCATCACGCCGCCATCCGGGCAGCCCGGACGGACGCGGCGCAGCAGCCAGTCGCCGCACACGCCCTCGCGGTCGAACTCCTGGTAGACGACGAGCGCGAATTCCCGCGGATGGCCGCCCAGACCGGCCGCCAGATCGGCCGCCTGGAACTCCGCCATCTCCTCCGCGATCGCGGGCCCCAAAAGGCAGGGCGCCGCCACGCCCGCCGGACAGTCCGACGTCTCGACCAGGCCCAGCGCCTGCCGGCCGCGCGCCTCGAACAGGCCCGCCGCCGCATACCGGTCGTCGCCCGCCTCGACGAGCTGCATCGACGCCACGCGGAGCCGCCCGCCCGCCTGCGGCAGCACCCAGACCCTGAGCGCCCGCTTCATCGCGTCCCCGTCGCCCGAGAACCCGTCCGGGAGGAGCCCCTCGCCCTGCAGGTCCACGACCGCGATCTGCACGTCCGACCCGGCCGCCAGCGTGCCGTAATGCGAATGCACATAGCTCTCCACGGCCTGGCCGAGCACGGCAAGCTTGCGCGCCGCGCCCACTTCCTTGTCCTCCTCGATGACGCGGACCAGCCTGTCGGACAGGCCCAGCGCCAGGATTGCCAGCAGCCCCACCGCGAGCAGCGCCGCGAAGAGCGCGTTCCCCCGATACCGGCTTCTCGCCAGCCGCGCCTGCAGGCTCATCGATCCCGTCATGCCCGCCTCACAGCCCCGGAACGACGCAGCCCTGGCAGGGCGGGTTCCGGACCGTCACGGTCCCGATGGTGGCGCTGCTGCCGCCGATCGCGCCGGCCACGTCGAGCGACCCCGCTTGCGCGCGGGTCACGGCGGCAATGCCGGTGTCGGCCGAGAGCGATCCCGTCAGCGTCATCGACCCGGCCGACAGGGCCCCCCGGGACTCCAGCGCCAGCTCCCCGGCATCCAGCAGCGTCCCCACCGCGAGCTCGCCCGGAAGGCTGAAGACCGTCTGCACCCCGCCGAAGGCAAACCCCTGCCCGGCCGAAACTGCCGCGCCGCTGCCGTTCGTAAGGACCAGCAAGCTTGCGTCGACCACGCTGCCGACCTCGACCCGGGCCCCCAACGCCGCGCCGCGAAGGCTCTCGGCCTCGGCGGCCGTCACCTCCCCGGCATCCTCGATATTGCCCGACCCCTGGAACCTCACCCGCTGTTCCATGCGAGCCAGGTCCGGGCGCCCGCCCACCGGCCGGCGGTGCAGCCGTCCGGTGCGATGCGCGATCCCGAAATCCGCCGTCGCGAACAGCGACCCATCCGCCAGCGTGCCGAAGAGCGACTGCACCGCCGCGAGCCGCGCGTGCATCGGCGTGTCCTCCCCGCCGACCACGCCCACCAGGTCCAGCCCGCCCATCGCCGCGCCCTCGCGCAGCGACCCGGCGCGCGCCGCCAGGTCCGCGCCCGACAGGCTGCACACAGCGACCGGCACGCCGCGCGCCGTTTCCACCACCGCCCCGTAGCGCGCCGCGAGCCCGGTCGCTCCTGCCGTAGCCACGCCGGCCAGGCCGGTAGGAAGGAAGGGAGGAAAGGGCGGCGCCGGCGGCGGCGGGACCGGGGGCTGCTTCAGCTGTGCCGGCGTCACCGCCGCCGGCGCCACGACAGGCCCCGGAACGACCGCGGACGGACCGGTCACCATGCCGGCCTGGACCGCCCGGTGCAGCGCTCCGCAGGTCATGGCCCAGACGCGCCCGCGCTCGCGGTCCAGCTCGGCCTGCCGGAGGCTTCCCTCCGAGAGCCGCAGCCCCGTCAGCACGAGGAACACGATCCCCGTGAGCAGCAGCACGCCGAACAGCATCGCCGCGCCCCGCCGCCCGCCGCCGCGGAGCCTCCGCATCCGATATGTCAGGCCGGACCGCAACGCTCAGCCGAACGTGAAGATCAGGTCGTTGCCCTCGACGCCTTCGTCGCAGGCCGCCGTGATACCGGCGAGGTCGACTACGACCGGTGCGCCGGTTGCTACATCGTCGGCTTCATCGACCTCGATATTGACGATGCCCGACCGCGCACGCGAGCGCCCCGCATAGGCCTGGGCCAGGTTCGCGCAAACCTCATCGTCCAGATCGTCGAAAATGATCGCGAACCGGCCCCCATCGCCGACCACCTTCACTTCCTGGCCATAAGGATGCTCGATGGTTGTCGTACCGGGCGGCGTCGCACCCGGTATCCGGGCGCTGTCCGGAATCCCTCCGCGCTGGTCCAGGATCGCGATCAGGCTCGCATTGCCCGACCCGTAAGTCGACTGTCCCGCATAGATCCGGTCCACATTCATCCGCAGCGTGTTCAGCAGCTCGACGGAGTCGTTCGACGCCATGTTCTGCTTCGCCGAATTGTAGAGCGTCACCGCCGAGATCGTGCCGACCACGACCAGCGAGAAGCCCAGCAGCACGCCCCAGAGCGTCACGCCCCGTCTCAGTCCAAGCCGCAGACGCCGCCCGAAGGGCACACTCCGTCCCACAGCCGCAGTTTCCGTCCTCATGGTCCTTTCCTCCTTTCCGGTTTCATTGCGGCCCGTAAGCCGTGGCCGAGCCCATGATCTCGAACATCGCGTTGATCATCGCGCCCAGCATCACCGTGCCGGCCACCATCAGCACGATGCTCAGAACCGCCGCCTGGGCGCGCATCAGCGCCTCCGACCGGTCCACCCACCGCTCCACAAACTCCGCCAGCACCTCTTCCCACTGCTCGCGCCCGTCCAGCGCCGCCGCGACCGTCACCAGCGTCACGTCCGGGAACCCCGTCCCGGCCGCCTTCATCGCCTTGCCGAAATCCCGACCGCCCTGCGACATGTGCAGCTGGATCGCCCGGATGCGGCTGCGCACATAGGGAGAGGCCCCGGCCGAGAGCCGGTTGAAGGTGTTCGTGTTGAGGTCCACCCCCAGCCGTACGAACTCGAGCGCCGTGAACAGGAACGCCGAGCCCGACAGGATCCGGTAGAGGGAGAACGGCGTCATCCGGTCCAGCCTCGCCCGGCCCGCGCCTGTCCACCTCAGCACGACAGTGCGCATGACCAGGAACGTCACCAGGAACCCGATCCCGAGCCCGATATCGTTGTCGTAGACCCAGAGCGACGCATACCCGAACATGCTGCCCATCAGCCCCCAGCGGTCGGGGGAACTGATCGTCAGCATCGCCGGCATCAGGTAGCCGCCGCACGCCCACAACAGCCCCAGGCTCCCGACCGCGAACACGACCGGCATCCACAGCGCCGCCACGACGGCCCGCACCTGCTTCGAGCGCATCTCCGCGATGCGGGCCGCCGACCGGAACAGGTGCTGCGGCAGCACCAGGCCGAGGCCGTGGAAGATCATCGCCTCGCTCGCCGGCACCCAGCGCCCCAGCTCGCGCACGAACTCCTCGTTGCCGTCCTGGTAGGCCCGGAGCCACTTCCGCAGCATGCCGGGCTTGGCCACCTCGCCCTCATGCGCCTCGAGCGCGATCTCCAGCGACTGCCTCAGATCGAACTTCGCCTCCAGAAGGCCCTGCACCAGGTTCCAGATATCGATCCTGGCGCCCGTGTTCGCCGCCAACAGCCGCAGCACCGCATGACCGATCCCGCGCAGGAATTGCAGCGGCCAGGCCGCAATCCTCGCACCGGCACTGCGGCCGCCCGCAGACGCCGGCCGGGCGCCGCCCCCCTCCGCCGCGTTCGGACCCCCGGCCCCGGCGAGAACGCGCGGCATCCTCACGGCCTGTCCTCCGAACGCTCCGGCACCACCCGCAGCGCCGGGCCGCGCGAGCCGCCGCCGCCCAGCACCTCCAGCGCCTCGGCAACGCTCGCGCCCTTGTTGAGCGCGTCCTCGGGGTCCACGCGGCCCTCCGCGACCGCTTCCCAGATCCGGTGCCCGACCGGCACCCCGCCCATCTTCTGGCGCCAGTGCCGCCAGGCCCCGATCGCGTCCCGCTTGCCGACAAAGCCCAGATACTCGTCGTCCGGCGCGATGTGCTCCGCAAACGCCACCGCCTTCTCGAACCCGGCCCAGGCCCTGAGCCAGAGCTCCGACTGCCCCTCCGTCCGGCACGTCTCGCACCCGTCGGGATTGCGGTAGCGGACCCGGTCGCCGAGCACCTCCCTCAGCGCCCGCGGCAGCTTCTCCTCATCGAGAGGCGCGTCGAGCTTGCAGCCCTCGCAGAGCAGCGGGACCAGCGTCTGCTTCATCAGCAGCCGGATGTTGCCGCGCTTGGTCACCTCCGACTCGTTCACGCCCAGATCCATCAGGCGGAACAGGATGCCGTTCGCGCTGTGGACGTGGATCGTCGTCAGCACCATGTGCCCGGAATCGATGAACTGGAGGACCTGGCTCCCGCCCTCGCCGTCGCGGATCTCCGAGACCATCCCGACCGCCGGGTGGATGCGAACGAAATGCGTCAGCGCCTTGCGGTAGTTCTCATGCCGCTCCCGTGCGTCGCCGCCGGTCGGAACCGCGATCTGCGTCGCCCCCGGAATCTCGTATTCCACCGGGTCCTCGAGCGTCACCACGTTGCGCTCGAAATTGGTCTCGATCATCAGCTGCACGAGAACCGTTGCCAAACTCGTGCTCTTTCCGTCGCCGGTCCGTCCGCCGATGACGACCCCGCCGAACCCCGACAGCATGATCTCCCGGAACAGCTCCTCGATCTCCTGCGACAGCCCGAGATCGCCCAAGGTCCGGCCGAGCTTGATCTGGTCCCGGTAGAACAGCCTGGCGAACAGGTGATCGCCGCCGGGCTCATGCGGGCCGCGCTGGCAGCGCAGCGCCGATATGCCCCCGGGAAGGCGCAGCAGCGGCCCCGAACGCACGCTGAAGCCCTGGAAACTGTTGCGCTGCCAGCCCGTCTGCTGCGAGCCCTCGTCCTTGTTGTAGAACAGGAAATGCGTGAGCCGCCGGCCCATCTCCCGCGTCAGCGGCGCTCTCACCTGCAGCTTCCGGTCGTTCACGATCGCAAACACCTTGCAGTCGGTGCCCGACATCTCGAACACGACGTCCGCCGCCTTCGCCTTCGCCGCTTCCGCGAAGATCTCCCGAAGCCCCTCCTCCACCTCGGGATCGACCTCGTCCATGCGCTGCCGCGACCCGCGAGCGCTCTCCTCCCAGGCCGCCGCCACCTCCGAGAGCGTCGCCGTCTCCCGCCGCAGCCGGCCCGTCAGCACGCCCGTCCGGCGCAGCGCCTGAAGCACCCCGCTCACATGGCTGTCGTTGGAATAGCCCTCCGCCACGAGGCAGCGGCCGTCGATCCAGACCGCGCACTTCTCCCGGAAGGCCCCGTCCATCCGGCTCCAGCGCACCAGGCCGGAAGCGTCTGCTACCGGCGGCTTCTGCCGAAGTCCGAGTTCCTCGAGCAACCAGTCCCGAATGCCCATCACCCGCCTCCCAGAGGCCGGTAAGGGAGACGGTCGATGGACGCGCCGCTGACGCGCACGCCCGCCGGCGCTCGCTCGATCGCCGTCACCACGATGCCGCCCGGCAGGCTGTCGCCCACGGCCACGAACATCCGCGTCTCGCCGTCCGTCACGCCGGCGCGCAGATCGTCGCCACGCCCGATCACCGTGTACCAGCCATAGTCGGTCTCGGGCTCCGGAGCGGGCGGCGCAACTGCGGCAGCCGCCCGGGCCGCCTCGGCGTGCCGGGCCGCGTCCCTTTCCCGCTGGAGCACGACCTGCGCCGCCTCGACCTCCGCTGCGCGCCGCTGACGCTCCGCCTCCGCTTCCGCCGCCTCCGCCGCGCGCGCGTCCCGGTCCTTGCGCAGAGCCTCGGCAAGCACCCGGTCCGACGCCACGAGCTCCGCCAGAACTCCCTGCCGGTCACGGCAGAGCTCCAGCACCTCGCGCTCCAGCGCCAGCGACGCGCTGAACTCCCCGCCCGTCACCGCGCTCTCCAGCATCCGACCGATCGCATCGCGCGGACACTCGAACTGCCCGAGAACGACGGCCTCCTCCTCCGTCAGCAGCGGCACGGCCGCAGGTTCGACCGGGACGGCAGACAAGGGTGTAGTCTGCCGCCCCGGTACGCCGCCCGCAGGCGACGACCCAATGACGCCAGCAGACGGATTTGCGCCCGGCTCTCGGCCGGTGTCCTCAGTTTCCTGCGCTTTGCCGAATGCCGGCAGGGGCGCCGAAGGCCGCGGAGCGCCCATTTGGCCGGCGCCCGGCGGCGGGGTTCCGGCCTCAAGCGCCTGCGTTGCCGCGTCCTTCCGCCCCTCCTGGGCTGTCGCCCGCTCGCCCTGCGCCACCGCCAGAACCACAGCCATTGCGGCCAGCCAGAACCGAAGCGCGGTCATCGCCGGCCCTCCTCGACCGGTAATTCGCTCTCCGGAATTCGCTGAATCGGCTCCCCGACCGTCGCGCCCTCACCCCGCTCCGAAGCAATCCGTGAGGCCTCGCTAAACATCTGCGAGCAATGGGTCACCGACGCCGCGATGACCACCACCGCCACAGGAAGCCCGATCAGTTGCATTTCCCGACCTCATCGCCGGCGACCATCCCTCCCAAGGCCGGGGCGGCGGCGGGAGGATGGCACCGCCGCCCCGGCATTCCGGCCAAAAGGGCCCCGCCCGCGACGGCGGCGCCTGCCACGCCGCACATCGACGCCAGGGCCCCCCAGGGACCGGCCGGAAGGAGGGAAGGGCGCAAGGCCCGCTACCTCGCCGCCCCGGGAAGCGGCTCGGCCATGCCCTGCAGCCAGACGGCGCCGCCGGGCGTGATCCGCGAAACCCGCCCGATGTCGGACACCCGCTCGCCCTCGCGGACGTCCCAGTGCCCCATCCAGCTCCGCAGCCGCGCCGCGCCGTCGCCGGCCGAGACCACCTGCAGCTCAGCGTTCCGCGCCCGCGACGCCGTGTCCTGAGCCGCGAGCTCCGCGACATGCGCAGGCGTGAACCCCCTTTCGACCAGCCTCGCCCATGCGGCCGGCGTGACGAGCTGGTCCTCGAACGCCGGCAGGTAGCGCTCCGGCACGCCCATCGCGAGGAGGCCGGCCAGGTCCTTCGCCGTGAGCGGCGGCGTCTTCGCGAGCGCTCTCGATGCGGGCGCAGCGCTCCGCTTCGCGCCCGGAGGTGGCAGCGGCTGGACCAAGTTCTTCAGCGGCGCGTCCGGCGTCTGCCGGCGCAGCCCGGCCAGACTCCTGGCCGTCTGGCGTTCGTCGACGCCCACGCCTCGGAGGTTCATACCCCCGCATTTGTCGACCGCCGCTTGCGGCCAGCGGTCCTGCAGCCAGCCCCGGCTCGACGTGACCCACGCCTTCCCGCTGCCGCGGCGGCGCGAATCGAAGGCGCCCGTTCCCGGGTCGTAGCGCATGACATAGGTTCGTCGCGCCAGGGCTGTCCCATGGTTCGTTACTGAGAAGGTCGCCCTGCCGTTGGCATCGGGAACAACCGTCCATGTGCCGGAAGCGCTGTTGCCCGACGTTATGCTGCAAGCCCGCGAGGTACCGTCGGCATCGTACAGGCTGGCAATGACAGCGCCGGCGAATTGGCCTCGCGCAAGTTCGCTGACCCGCACCCGGCCCGACAGCAGCTGCCGCAGCATGTCGGGCGTGTGGGCGCTGACCTCATTCGCCGGCACCGACGGCGTGCTGTGCGCCACGCATCCCGCCAGCAGCGCCGGCACCGCCGGGGCCAGCAACGCATATATCCATTTCTGCATGGATCTCTCCCTTGTCTTAGTCAACACCGATACCACCCACATCCCCCGGGCCTTCGCCCGGGTCCGGCTGGCAGCTGGCGTCACCTGACGTACACTGTTCTGACGTGCTGCTGCAGCCGCCTCCCGTCTCCGCGTCGCCCTCGCAATCCCGGCAGTTCTGGGAGATCTGCGTGCCCCCGCCGGCACCCGCCCCCCATGGCACCCGCCACTGCGTCGTGCCCTCAAGGGGCGGCGTGCATCCCCTTTGCTCCTCGCGCCAGCATCCCGAGTAGTCCCAGATCCGCGCTTCTCCGGGCTGCTGCGTCCAGCTCGCCTGCCCGTTCCAGCCCGCAGGACACGACCCCGTTCCCGAGGTCGGGTCCTGCGTGCACGCCGAGTAGTCCCAGACGGGGTCCTCGCCCCAAGTCTGCGTGAACGTCGCCGTCCCGCTGTAGCCGACCTCGCAGGACCCGTTCCCCGACCGCGCGCAGCCCGAATAGTCGATGACCGCGCCGAGGCCGACGCCGGTCTGCCGGGCCGTGCCGCTCCAGCCGCCCGGGCAGGACACGGTCCTGCTGCAGCCGCTGTAGTCCCAGACCCGCGCCTCTCCCGGCTCCTGCGTCCAGCTCGCCGTGCCAGTGAACCCGGCCAGGCAGGAGGCCGTCCCCGAGGTCGGGTCCTGCGTGCAGGAGCTGTAGTCCCACACCCGGCTTTCGCCCCAGACCTGCGTCCAGCTCGCCGTCCCGCTGTAGCCGGTGAGGCACAACCCGTTCCCGGAACGCGTGCAGCCCGAATAGTCGTATTGCCATGGCTGACCGTAGACCTGCGTCAAGCTGACGATTCCGTTCCAGCTATACGGGCAGACCCGCGTCGAGCTCCGCGTGCAGCCCGAATAGTCGCGGTCGGTCGCCGTCACATAGCTCCGCGACGCTTCCTGCCAGCCGGCGCCGTCCCCGTAGTCGACCTCCCGCACCTCCCAGACCGCGAACCAGGACTGCGTGCCGCTGTAGTTCACCGGACAGGCGCCGCTCTCGGGGATGACCTCGGTCCGCGTCCGGTAGACCGGGTCCGGATCGTCGGGCTCCTCCACGGTGCAGCCCGTGTAGTTCCACTGCTGCGTGCCGCCATAGACCTGCGTCCAGCTCGCCTCGCCGACCTGTCTGGGCGGACAGCTTCCCACGCCCGTCCGAGAGCAGCCCGAATAGTCATAGACCCGCGCCTCACCGGGCTCCTGCGTCCAGGTCGCCGTCCCGTTCCAGGGCGCCGGACACGCCTCCGATCCCGACTGCGACTGGTCCGCCGGATCGTCCATGCAGGCGCTGTAGTCGAACTCCTGCGGCTGCCCCCAGGCCTGCGTCCAGGTCACCGTGCCGATCTGGCCGGCAGGACAGGCCTGGCTGCCGCTCTGCGTGCAGGCGGTATAGTCGTAGACGCGCGCCTCGTCCGGCTCCTGCGTCCAGCTTGCCGTCCCGGTCCAGGGCGTCGGGCAAGCATCCGTCCCCGATGCCGGCTCCGTCACCGGATCGCCCTCGGGCGTGCAGCCGCTGTAATCGTAGACCCGGTCCTCGCCCGGCTCCTCCGTCCAGGTCGCGATCCCCTGGAAGCCGTCCGGGCAGGCATCCGTTCCCGAGGTCGGCGTCGTGACCGGCGTTACGCAGTTGCCGTTGCCGTCGTCCACCAATGGCGGCGTGCATTGCGGAGGCGTCACCGCCGGCACGCAGTTGCCGTTGCCGTCGTCCACCTGCCCCGGCGGGCATGGCGGCGGCGTCACCACCGGCACGCAGTTCTGGGACCGCCCGACGAAGCGGACATCGCCATGGACCCGGTGCGGAATGCGGGTGCGGACCGGCGGTTCGCCCGGGCGCAGCGTGAACACGCGGTATTCCGTGTCCCGCTCGTAGCGCAGCCGGCAGGTCCCGGTCGTGCCTGAGGGACAGGAACAGGGCCGCGACCAGCTGTAGACGCCCCCGTCCTCGTACGTGATGACGGGGTCCGGCAGCGGCGGGGTCGGCGTCGCTTGGGCCCACACGATCTGGCAGTCGTTCGACCACCGGAACCAGTCCCCGCAGCGCGCCTTCTCGGGCAGCGCCGGCGGTGTCTGCGAGAGCATCGTCTCGCGGACGGAACAGGTTGCGGGCCAGGCCGGCGGCGAGCCCGCCTGCACGGCCAGGTCCTCGCAATTCGGTGGGCCGCAGTTCTCGACCGCCGTCACCTGGACGCGCTTCAGGCGCCGCTGCGTGAGGCTCCCCACATCCGTCGCAACGGGGCAGGGAACCGTCTGCTCCTCGAAGTCCCACCGCACGCCGATAGGAGTTCGCCTCGGATCCGCGACCGAGAGCACCAGGCCGACCCGGTCGCCCGTCGTGGACGGGATCGGCATGCAGCCCGGCAGCGATCCGTCCCGGCGGCCCCGCCCGCCGCTGTATAGCCGGGAGCCCTGCGTAATCAGATGCAGGCCGTCGCGGTTCCCGCCGTCCACCGTCGGCGCGACCTGGACGCTGCGCTGGTTGCGGCCTACGCCCTTCAGCTCGTCCCGCGCCGCATAGACCGCGAGCGTCCCGCCGCAATAGCGCGCCGTCAGGCCCCGGTCCGTCCATTCCTGGAGCCACCAGCTGCCCGCCGGCGGCGCCACCGTCCCGCTCCATTCCGACGTCCAGAGGCCGGGAGAGGAGCCGGCGTCGGTTACCCGGATGCGCGCCTCGACGCTCGCCCACGCGTTCTCGATCGTCGTGGCATGGTCGAGCGCCGCCTGCCGGAAGAGCCGGTCCGGATCGCCCGTCTGGGCCTCCGCCGCCGTAGCGGCCATGACCAGCGCCAGCCCGGCGCCCGCCAGGGAAACCCACCGCCTGCGCATCGCCGTGCCCTCAGCCATCCCTCGCCTCCCCGCCAATGTTCCCGCCGGCGCCTACCTGTCCGGCAACGCCGCCCGTCAGGGCGTCGAATGCGCTCTTCAGCATGTTGCGCGGCTTGAGCCGCCGCCCCTCGAACCGCCAGAGCCCTTGCGCCCACGTCGCCTGCACCACCTCCAGCCCCTGCACGCCGACCAGCAGCGCCGCGGCCTCCCGCAGGGGCCGGTCCGTCGTCAGCAGCACCTCCACCGGAGCCCCCCAGTCCCGGTATTCGATCGCGAAACCCTGCACCGCCAGCGTCCTGTCCAGCCGCTCCCGGAAGGCCGGCGCCGGTTCCTCTTCCATCTCCCTCACCGGCACCAGAACGCGCGGCAGGAGATTGACGCCCGCCGCCGAGCCGTCGTTGTTCACGCCGCCCCAGTGCCAACCCCGCACGGCACGCTCCGCGAGCGGCGAGTAAACCCGCGTGTCGAGCGGCTCGCGGATGTTCCAGCGCACCTCGAGCACGGCGCGCCCCTCCATCTCCCAGGGCGCTCCCGCCTGGCCCGCCGCAAAGGCGGAGCGGCAGTGGACCGACACCCGGTCGAACCCGGCCATGCGCACGCCGCTCCCGGCAAATCCCTCGATGCAACCCTTCAGGAGCGCCGGCGTCGATACCGCGACATCGACCCGCGGCAGGATCGGCACCGTCAGCTTCTTCTCGGCGAACCACTCCTCCCAGGCGAGTTCCACCAGGCCCGGCCCGTAGACCGCCGCCGGCCCGCCGATCCCCACCGTCGCCACCAGGATCGCCGCAAGCTTCGCGACCTGGCCGCGCCGGCCGGGGGCCTTGAGCTCGATAACGACCGCAACCTTCGCCGCAGCCTCGACGATCGCTCCTGCCGCAATCACCTGCGCCTCGGGAACGCGCTCCGCCAGGCCCGCCGTCACCAGCAGCGGCACGTTCTCCGAACGCGCCTGGGCCAGCTCCTCCAGCGCCTCCTCGGCCGTGTCGAACACCGCCTCGCCGTCCGCCAGCAGCACGCCCCGGTTGCAGCGCACCACAGCGACCGCCGGCTCCGGCCCGCCTTCCTCGCGGTCTTCCTCGATCGCCGCGATCCAGCTTTCCTCGCGGCCGGGCTCCCCGGCCCACAACCCGAGCAGCGCGCCCGCCAGCGGCCGCGCGCCGCCCGGCGAGCCCTCGCCGTCGACGAAGCCCGTCTGCTCTCCGACATCGACCGTCCAGGGCCGGCCGTTCTCCCAGCCGAGCTGCGAGGCCTCCCGGCCCTTCAGCAGCTCGCCTTCCCACTCGATCCCGACCGCGAACCGCTCGCCCCCGACCGCAATGACGCTCATCCGCCGGTCCCCCGCCCCGCGCCGCTTGGAGCCGCTGCGTCCCCGGCGTCCCCAACGGTCCGCACATCGCCGCCCGCGGGCGAGCCGGCGCCCGCGAACCCCTCGGCAAAGCTCGTCTCCGAAATGCCCACCGGCGCGCCGATCTGCGCCGTCACCAGTAAGGCCATCTCGACCCGGCCCTCATCGGCGTTCCGCCGCCCGTCCGGCAGCGGAATGTCGGGATCGAACGTCCCCTCCTTCCTCGCCGTGGACGCCCGGTCGGTAAAGCCGGTAAGCAGCAGGGTCTCGCCGCGCCCGATGCGCTGCGTCGCCACGATCGCCCGCCTGCCGCCCACGGGAAGCTGGATCTGCTCGCCGCCAGCCCCGAACACCGCGAACTCGGGCCTGTCCTGGATCGTCGCCGTGATCCGCGCCAGGACCTCGTTCGGCGCGATGATCCGCGCCACGTAGCTCAGCCCGAACCCGGAGGTCACAGTTCCCGGAGTGAGGCTCACTTCGCGGACCCCGTCGCTGACCGTGACCTTGATCTCCTCCAGATAGGCCTCGTCCAGCAGGTCGTAGAACTGGACCGGCATGCCGTGCATGCCCGGAATGTCGACCGACAGGACCCGCGTCGCCGTCCCGATCGACCTCAGCGCATTCACCGTCGCCAGCAGGCTCGTTCCGTCCGCCGTGGACGGCCTGACAATGCCGATCCCGCCGGCGCCGATCTCCACCGTCGTGCCCAGCACGTCCGGCAAGGCGCCCGACAGCCCGAGGCTCAGGTTCGAGCCCCGCCCGACGCGAACCGAATAGAGATGAACCGACAGCGTCAGCGGTCGCAGGATCGTGGCGTTCAGATGCAGCAGCAGCCGCTTCACGCGGTCCACCGCACGGGGCAGCCCCGACACCGTCACCGTCCCCGCCGCCTCGGATACCGAAACGCTCGCTTCCTCGCCCGCCGCGGCTTTCGCTTGCTCGGCAATCTCCTTCCAGGGCGCATAGGTCATCGACGCCGTGATCGACTGCTGCGAACCGCCGGTCGTGCTGTCACCGCCGCTGCCGCTGGTCTGCGTCGAAACCTGGTGCTGCATGTCGCCGACAAGCGCGTTGATGCCGAAGACGCGCGTCTCCGAGCGCACGATCTCTACGGTCTCGGTCTCCACCGCGTAGCGCCAGGAATAGCCCTCGACCTCCGCCCAGGCGTTCAGCAGCTCGTCGAGCGGACCGGACCAGAGTCCGCCCTCCGACGAATACGCGTCCGTGAAACCCGCCAGCCACTCCCGGCCGCCGTCCCCATCCTCCGCCGCTTCGCTCTTTTCCGATGCCGCCGGAGCCCGGCCGACCAGCCGCACCGAAATGCCGGCCGCCTCCGAAGCCCGCCGCGCGAGAACCTCGCCGTCCGGCCTGTCGCCCAGCGACAGCGTGATACCGAACTCGCCAAGCAGGTCCTCCGGAAGCCGCGCCTGGACCCCCACCACCTGCCGGAGCCCCAGATACGGGCTCGCCGACCTGCGAAGCGACCGGAAAGGCGATGGCTCGGTTGCCGACGAACGCGCCGCCTCGATCCGCCCGCCGAGCTCGGAGGCCTCCTCAGCTACGCGGTCCGGCTCATTCCAGATGCAGCCCGGCAGCAGCGACAGGCTCGCTGCGAGACACCCAGCAAAGCCAATTGAACGCCCCCGAAAAATCCCGCCGCCAAATACCGGCCTGTTGACAACTCCCGGCGAATCCAACAGCTTCCACTCCTACGTTCCTGCCGGGATAGCTGTGGTGGTAGGAATATGTCGATCCGATCGCCAGCCGGGGCGTGGGGACCATGCTCGCCGCGCACCCCGGCCCAACCGAGGTTGCGCTGCGGGAATGGGCCAAGGACGGCAATATCTGGAAGCGGCGCATCGCGATCCTCGCCCAGCTCCGGGCGAAGGGAGCGACGAACACGGCGCTGCTGGCCGACGCGATCCGGCCGTCCATCGGCGAGTCGGAGTTCTTCCTGCGCAAGGCCATCGGCTGGGCGCTGCGCGAATATTCCAGGACCGATCCGGCCTGGGTGGCGGAATTCGTCAGCACGCATGCCGGGCTCTCGGACCTCAGCCGGCGCGAGGCGCTCAGGCTCCTGCAACGCGGGAAAACGGACGCCCCGGCTTCCAGGCGGCCGGACTGAAGGCCGGGCGCCGCGTTCTCCATGAGTCGCAACCCGGCGCCGCCGGCATAACTCCAAACAGAAACGGATTCCTTGGCGATACCCGATTCTCAGAAACGGTAGAACAGGGCCTGCAGTTCGTCGGGGTCTTTGGTCTTCGCGAGGCCGAGCATCAGGAGGATACGGGCCTTCTGGACGGTCAGGTTGTCGGCGAGCACCGTGCCTTTGGGCCGGCGGCGCTCCAGCGGCACGAGGCGCCCGGCGCCCGCGCGCGTACCCATGACGAAGACGGTGCCGCGCGCCATCACCTCTTCCATGACCTCGTGTTCCTCGGGCGTCGGGTTGCCGGGGGCGAGCGCCGCCATGACGATACCCTCCGCGCCGAGATCGGCCATGGCCCGCAATACCGCCCCGTCCGAGCCGCCGTAGGAATAGGCGATCTCGACGCGCGGAAGGCGGTCCGGTAGACCGAGCTCGCGGGCCGCCTCCGGCGCATGGACGCGCACCGGCCGGCGGTAGATCGCAATCCGGTCCTCGTCGGCATGGCCGAGCACGCCGAAATCGGGCGCCTTGAAGGTCTGCGCGCGGGCGCTGTGCGTCTTGGTGACCTCGCGCGCCGCGTGGATCTCGTCGTTCAGGACCGTGAGCACGCCCATGCCGCGCGCTTCCGGGGCGCCGGCGACGCGCACCGCGTTCAAGAGGTTGAGGAAGGCGTCGGTCGAGAGCCCCGAGGCCGGGCGCTGCGCGCCCACCATCACCACCGTCTTCTCCGTCTCGACCGTGAGGTTGAGGAAATAGGCGGTCTCCTCCAGCGTCGCCGTTCCGTGGGTGATGGCGATGCCGTCGATCTCGGGCCGGGCGGCGGTTTCGTGGACGATGGCGAGCAGTTCCGGCCAGACGGCGGGGCCCATCGCGGTCGAGGGGATGGCGCGGAACGGCACCGGCACGATGTCCGCCACCCGGTCGAGCTCCGGCACCTTGGCGATCAGCTCCCCGACTTCCATCACCTTGGCATGGTCCACATAGGTGGCGAGTTCGAGGCTGTGGTGCCCCAGCGAGGAGATCGTGCCGCCGGTGCCGATTACCGCGACGGTCGGGCGTGCCATGTCTATTCCTCCGCTCTCGGATCAGGCCGCTTCGGCCAGCATGTTGCGCAGCACGTAAGGCAGGATGCCGCCGTGCCTGAAATAGTCGAGCTCGTTTTCGGTATCGATGCGGCAGCGGACTTCGAACTCCTGCGCCGTTCCGTCCGCCCGCCGCACCCGGCAGGTGAGCGTCGAGCGCGGCTCCATTCCGTCGGCGACGCCCACGATGTCCACCGTCTCGCTGCCGTCGAGGCCGAGCGCCTTGCGCGTCATGCCGCCGGTGAACTCCAGCGGCAGCACGCCCATGCCGATCAGGTTGGAACGGTGGATACGCTCGAAGCTTTCCACGATCACCGCCCTGATGCCGAGCAGCGCCGAGCCCTTGGCGGCCCAGTCGCGCGAGGAGCCGGTGCCGTATTCCTTGCCGCCGAACACCACCAGCGGCACACCCTCATCGCGGTAGCGCATGGCGGCGTCATAGACGGACATGACCTCGCCCGAGGGCCGGTGCGTGGTGAAGCCGCCCTCGGTGCCAGGGGCGAGCTCGTTGCGGATGCGGATATTGGCAAAGGTGCCGCGCATCATCACTTCATGGTTGCCGCGCCGGGCGCCGTAGGAGTTGAACTCCACCGGCCGCACCTGGTGGCCGATCAGATAGTCGCCCGCCGGGCCGTCGCGCTTGATCGCGCCGGCCGGCGAAATGTGGTCGGTCGTGATGCTGTCCGCAAGCGAGAGCAGCACTCTTGCCCCGGAGACGTCGGAGACCGGCTGCGGCTCGCGCTCCATGTCCTGGAAATAGGGCGCGTGGCGGACATAGGTGGAGCCGTCGTTCCAGCGGTAGGTCTCGTCCGCCGGCACGCGGATCTCGCGCCACTCCGCCGGCCCCTCGGAGACATTGCCGTAGCGCTCGCGGAACATGTCCGGGGAAAGCGCGCTCGCGAGGGTCTCGCGGATCTGTTCGTCGCTCGGCCAGATGTCGCGGAGATAGACAGGGTTGCCGTCTCCGTCCTGCCCCAGCGGGTCCTCGGCAAGATCGACGGTGAGCGAGCCGGCGAGCGCATAGGCGACCACGAGCGGCGGCGAGGCGAGATAGTTCGCCTTCACCTGCGCATGGACGCGGCCCTCGAAATTGCGGTTGCCGGAAAGCACCGCGCCGACGGTGATATCGCCCGCCTCGACCGCTTCGGCGATCGGCTCCGCCAGCGGGCCGGAATTGCCGATGCAGGTCGTGCAGCCGTAGCCGACGAGGTTGAAACCGAGCGCGTCCAGCGGCTCCTGCAGGCCGGCGGCCTCCAGATAGTCGGTCACCACCTGGCTGCCGGGGGCGAGCGAGGTCTTGACCCATGGCTTGACCGCGAGGCCGCGCTCCAGCGCATTGCGGGCCAACAGGCCGGCGGCGACCAGCACGCTCGGGTTGGAGGTGTTGGTGCAACTCGTGATAGCGGCGATCACCACATGGCCGGGCTCGATCGTGTAGTCCGCGCCCTCGACCGGCTGCGCGCTGCCGCCGCCGATCTCGGCCACCGCCCGCTCGAAGCTCGCCGGCACGCCCGAGAGCGACACCCGGTCCTGCGGGCGCTTCGGCCCGGCGAGCGCCGGTTCGACGGAGGAGAGGTCGAGCGAGAGCGTGTCGGAGAAGACGGGCGCGGCCATGCCGGCCTCGCGCCAGAGGCCCTGCGCCTTCGCATAGGCCTCGACCAGCGCCACCTGCTCCTCCTCGCGGCCGGTGAAGCGCAGATAGTTGAGCGTCTCGCCATCGACGGGGAAGAAGCCGCAGGTCGCGCCGTATTCGGGGGCCATATTGGCGATGGTGGCCCGGTCGGCGAGCGCGAGCGCATCGAGGCCGGCTCCGTGGAACTCCACGAACTTGCCGACCACGCCCTTCGCCCTGAGCATTTCGACCACGCGCAGCACGAGATCGGTGGCGGTTGCGCCTTCCGGCATTCGCCCGGTGAGCTCGAAGCCCACCACTTCGGGAATCAGCATGGAGATCGGCTGGCCCAGCATCGCTGCCTCCGCCTCGATGCCGCCAACGCCCCAGCCGAGCACGCCGAGGCCGTTCACCATGGTGGTGTGGCTGTCGGTGCCGACGACCGTGTCGGGCATGGCGACCGTGCGTCCGCCCTCATCCTCGGTCCAGACGGTGCGGGCCAGATATTCGAGATTGACCTGGTGGCAGATGCCGGTGCCGGGCGGCACGACGCGGAAATTGCGAAAGGCGGACTGGCCCCAGCGCAGAAATTCGTAGCGCTCGCGGTTGCGCTCGAACTCGCGCCCGACATTGGCACTGAAGGCATCCGCGCTGCCGTAGGAATCGACCATGACGGAGTGGTCGATGACGAGGTCCACGGCATTCAGCGGATTGATCTTCTGCGGGTCGCCGCCGAGTTCGGCCATGGCGTGGCGCATGGCGGCCAGATCGACCACGGCCGGCACGCCGGTGAAGTCCTGCATCAACACGCGCGCCGGGCGGAAGGCGATCTCCGCCCCGGCCTTGCGGTCCTTCAGCCAGGCGCCGAAGCTCGCGATGTCCTCGACCGTGACCGTGCGTCCGTCCTCGTGGCGCAGCAGGTTCTCGGCCAGGATGCGCAGCGAGACGGGCAGCCGCGAAAGGTCGCCCGCAGCCGCTTCCGCCGCTTCCAGCGCAAAGTAGTCATAATCCCTGCCGCCGGCCCGAAGGGTCCGGCGCGCGCCCAGGGTGTCGCGTCCCATGATGCGAATGCCTCCAGAGTCCCGAAATCCACGCAGGCCGGGGTTTACACCCGAAAGGCGCGGAGGCAAAGGGTTGGGGGCGCGATAAAGGCGACGGACCGTTCGAATCGACGGATGACGGGCGTGTACTCCATAGCCGTCGCAGCTGACAAGTCCAGAGGACAACCATAAGTTCGAACGCCTTCGGTCGCGCCGACAACTCGGAAGATCGATATTCGGCGCAGTTGCAACCGTTCCCGCTTCTGCGGCGTCGGAGACCGGCCGAAAATGGGGAAATACTCTACGGTCGCCCGGTCGCCCTTTCGATCTGGGAGTTTCGATGAGTTCGACCGGTGCGTTCGGTTTTCCTCGGCTGCCCATCCCGCCATGCCCGGACTTGTTCCGGGCATGGCGGCGGGGACGCTCGGCCGAATACGCTCTATATCCTGATCGCAGTCAGGAGGCCTTCTAGGCCGGCACACCGAGCAGCCAGTGACATTTCACTCTTCGTTGAGGTAGTGTTTGCAGCGTTCTTCAGGCAACCGAAGGACAGACCAATGCTTGCTATCGGCATTCAATTTTCCCTCGTCGACAGCAGCTTTATGCTCCTGTGTTGTCAAAAACACCATCCATTCGATTTTCCGCCGTTCGAAGTCGAGATCCATATGCTGTCTAACCAAGGTCTCATAGTTTCCCACATAACCGGTTGATTTTCCACCTTCGTAATAGCGCCCCTTAACAAATTTGTCACAATACAATATCGGTTTGAAGTTGACAAAAATTTCCGTAATAATTGAACCCATCAGAACGGAAGTGGTGTGCCGGTCGCATAGCCCCTCTTCATTGGACGCCTTCGCATCTTCTGCCTTGCTGAATTGCCCACAATGAAAAACCACCCTTATGTCCTGCAGTAACTCTGCAACGGCATGCCGAATCGTTCCTATATTACCGACAATTTCTTCATTGTTGAATACTTTAACTGCTTCATCGGCCTCCTCGCTTGCTGGCAAATTCGAAGACCATAGATGGTGGTCTATTTTGTGTGCGATACTGCGAAGATGCCTAACCGAATTCGAGCTGACGTGGTCCCGATATAGCGCAACAGACCGAGATACTGCGGCCCGGTCTTGTTCCTGCTTAGCAATCTGCCGTTGTATAGCTTGGTCTTGCTCCGAGATATTCTGTTGAATGATGAAGGCAATTACAGCAACCACCACTGTGGCAATCGCTGAGATTACCTGAATCCATATGCTTGTGTTTTGCATCCGGACCTTGCTCCCGGAGGTAATCCCAGTTGGCTTGGCGAACGGTTAGTGGCAGATGGCCGGGTTTCGGGCGCAGGGATTGGCATCGGCCGTGGGAGCGATCGCGACGGCGCAGGCAATCAGGGCCATGGCTGCGGCAAGCGTGAGCAGGACGGTCTTCATCGGGGCAGGCTCCTCTTGTCTTCCCGGGCGTGCGCGCCTGCGAGACCGATCTCGCGCCGGCGACGGTCCGGCGGCGCGACGGCCAAGCCGCCGCCCCAGCGTCCGGGAGGCTGGCTTCGACGGGGCCCGGCGACCGGGAGGCCCGGCGCCGGATACCTGAAGATGGAAATATTAATTCTTCTCATTGGCTTAATGTAGATGGTTAATTCTATTTTGAGTCAACACCTAATTTCGATCCGCGACGACGGCCCTACGGTTGCCGCGCATCGCTAAGGACCGAAGGTCGCCCGGACCGCCGGGCGCAGGCCTTCGCGGCAGAGCCGCGGCCGTCCCGCATTTGCAGCCGTCGCTGCGGCTTGCTATCTCCCGTGGCACCGGGGGGAGCGAATTCTTGCGCATCGAAGTCATCTGCACCGGCGACGAGGTGCTGACCGGCAAGACCGTCAACACCAATTTCAGCCGCTTGAGCCGCCGCCTGACGGAGTTCGGCCTTGCGGTGGTGCGCGAGACCACGGTGGGCGACGACCGCGCGGAACTGCGCGCCGCCTTCGACGCCGCCGCCCGGCGGGCCGACGCGGTGATCGTGAACGGGGGCCTCGGGCCGACCGTGGACGATCTCAGCCAGGAGGTGGCGGCGGAAGCGGCGGGCGTGGCCCTCGGTCTCCGGCCCGAATGGCTCGAAAACATCCAGGCGTTCTACCGTCGGCGAAACCGCGAGATGCCGCCGAACAACCGCAAGCAGGCCATGCTGCCGGAGGGTGCGGAGCTGATCGACAACCCGGTCGGCACGGCCTGCGGCTTCGCGGTCGATATCGGCGGCGCGCGGTTCTTTTTCACCCCCGGCGTGCCGTCCGAACTCGACGTGATGACCGAAAACGAACTGATCCCGCGCCTCCGCGCCATGAGCGGCATCGATGCCGTCATGCACCTCAAGCGCTTCCATTCCTTCGGCATCGGCGAGTCCCGCGCCGACCACCTGCTGGACGGGATCGAGGCGATGGACCCGACCGGGGCTGTGAAGCTCGGCTTCCAGTCGCACTATCCGCAGCTTGAGACCAAACTCGCCGTCGGCGCACCCACCCGCGAGGCGGCGGAGGCGCTGCTGGCGCCCATCGAATCGGAGGTGCGGACGCGCCTCGGCAATTTCATCGTCGCGGAGGACGACGGCACCCTGGAGGGCGCGGTCGTCGACCTGCTGCGCGCATCGGGCGGCACGCTCAGCGCGGTCGAGACCGGCTCGCAGGGCGGGCTCGGCGCGCGTCTGGCGGCGGCCGACGAGCAGGGCGGGGTCTTCCTGCGGACATCTGCGGGAAACAGCGCGGCGGCCGTGGCGCGGCCGCTGGGCCTCCCGGAGGATGCCTCGCCCGTCGAGCTCGCCGAGGGGGTGCGCCGGGCCGACGGGGCGACGCACGGCCTCGCCACCGCCGTAAACGTGCGGACCGGAGAGGTGCGGATTGCGCTCGCCGGGCCGGACGAGGGCTTCGAGCGCCATGCGCTCCTGATCGGCGGCCCGCGGCGGGCACGGGAGGGCGGCGTGGAGCTTGCGCTCGACTGCCTGCGCCGACGCCTTTCCGGCGCGCCGGCGGACGAGAGAATCGATTTCGAGAAGGCGTAAGGGCGGGCTGGCGACGGGCCGGCCCCCGAGGAGCGAGAGCCATGAGCCTGGTGCTGTTTCTGCACGGCGAGCATTTCACCGCCATGGGCCGGCCGTTCCTCGACCGGCTGGGCGCGGGCCGGGAACTCCATGCGCCGCTGTATCCCGGCTATGACGGCGCGCCGCCCGACCCGGATTTCCGCACCGTGGACGACCTCGCCTACCGCTATCTGGACCTGCTGGAGGAGCTGGACGCGCGCGACGCGCTCATCGTCGGCGCCTCGCTCGGCGGCTGGATCGCGCTCGAAATGGCGGTGCGGGACCGCTCCCGCATCGCACGCATGGCGCTGCTGGCCCCGGTCGGGGTGAAGCTTTCGGGGCGCGAGGAGCGGGACTTCGCGGACCTTCCCTTCATGCCGGAAGCCGACAGGGCGAAGGCCCTCTTCCACGACCCCGACAAGTGGGCCCCCGACCATGCCGCGCTCGACGAGGCGGCGGTGGAGGCGCTCGCGGAGGAGCGCCAGTGGGCCGCCCGGTACGGCTGGAAGCCCTACATGTACAATCCCGTGCTCGGCAACTGGCTGCACCGGATCGCCGTGCCGACGCTGCTGCTCTGGGGTGAGAGCGACGGCTTCGCCCTGCCGGACTACGGGCGCAGGCTGGCGGACCGGCTGCCCGACGCGCGCTTTGAGACCGTTCCGGGCGCCGGCCACTATCCCCATATCGAACGGGCCGACGCCACCGCAGACGCGGTCCTGGCCTTTCTGGAGAGCGCATGATGCAGGTCTGGCATTTCAGCGAAATGGCCTACCATCCGGGCTGGGAGTTCCTGAACGAAGGCCTGCGCAACGTCATCCCGAGCCGGGTGTACGACCCGGAGGTCGGCGCGGACCTTTACCACCGTTATCTCGACGAATGGGCGCTCTGCGACCGGCTCGGCCTCAACATCATGGTGAACGAGCACCATGCGACGGCGACCTGCACGACCTCGGTCTGCACCATCCCGATGGCGATCCTGGCGCGCGAGACGAAAAAGGCCCGGCTGCTCTGCCTCGGCATGCCCATCGGCAACCGCATGGACGCGGTGCGCGTCGCCGAGGAATACGCCATGCTGGACGTCATCAGCCGCGGCCGCGTCGAGATGGGTTTCGTGAAGGGCGCGCCCTTCGAGATCAATCCCGCCAACTCCAATCCGGCGGAGCTGGAGGAGCGCTTCTGGGAGGCGCACGACCTCATCGTCAAGGCGCTCACCTCCCATGACGGGCCGTTCAACTGGGAAGGCCGCCACTACCACTACCGGGAAGTGAATGTGTGGCCGCGCCCCTGGCAGCAGCCGCATCCGCCGATCTGGATGACGGTGGCGAGCCCCGGCTCGGCGCAGCGCGTCGCCCGCAAGGGCTATGTCATCGCGGCGCTGAACACGGGCTACACGCACACGCCCGTGGTCTATGGCGCGTACAGGGAGAGCGCGGCGGAGGCGGGCTTCGACCCCGGACCGGACCGGTTCGCCTATCTCTGCATTATCGGCGTCGGCGAGACGGAGGCCGAGGGCAAGCGGCGCGCCCACCGGATCCTGGACTACAGCCGGACGACGCCGCGCGTGCAATCCCAGTTCTTCTACCCGCCCGGCTATTCGCCGGCGGCGCGGATGGCGGGGCTGATCCGCAGCGGTTCGGAGCTTCGCATCCCGCGCCGCGACGGCTCCGACTTCCCGATGCAGGACGGCACGGTGGAGGATTTCATGGCTGCCGGCGTCGCCTTCGCCGGCACGCCGGCGCAGGTGGTCGAGCAGGTGGAGGAATTCGCTGACGCGGTCGGCGGCTTCGAGCATCTGCTGATGATGGGCCAGGGAGGCTTCCTCGGCCACGAGGACACGGTCGCCAACCTCACCCTCTTCTCCGAAGAGGCGCTTCCCGCAATCAGCGGAATGTAGCGGGAGGCGAACGAAACGGCGCTTGACGGCAAAGGGGCGCCATTCCATAAGGATATCGATGCTGGCCCCGCGCCGGCTCCGCGGGATTTGATCGGGCAGCTTGCAGCCGCGTTACCAAGTGCTAAAGCGCCACGGGATGCGTTTCCGTGGGCCCGCCAACCGGCAACCCAGGGAGATGGCCATGCCCCGATTGCCCGATCCGCCCCATGCGGACACGACCGCCGTCCATGGCGGCATCCAGCGCAGCCAGTTCGACGAAACCGCCGAGGCGCTCTATCTCACCTCCGGCTATGTTTACGGCACGGCCGAGGAGGCCGCGGAAGCCTTCGACGGCGCGCGGGACCGCTACATCTACAGCCGCTACGGCAACCCGACGGTCAGCATGTTCATCGACCGCCTGTGCGCCATCGAGGGCGCGGAAGCGGGCGAGGCGACGGCAAGCGGCATGTCGGCCGTGTTCACCGCGCTGCTCGCCCTCTTGCGGAGCGGCGACCGGCTGGTCGGCTCGCGCGCGCTGTTCGGCTCCTGCGCCCATATCTGCACCCATATCCTGCCCCGCTACGGCATCGAGACCGAGCTTATCGACGGCAACGACCTCGCGGCCTGGGAGCGCGCGCTCGCCCGCCCGGCGAAGGCGGTCTTCCTGGAGACGCCGACCAATCCGCAGCTCGACATCATCGACCTGAACGCGGTCTCGGAGCTCGCGCGCGCCGCCGGCGCGCAGGTGGTGATCGACAATGTGTTCGCCACGCCGCTCCTGCAGAAGCCGCTGGAGCTCGGCGCCGATGTGGTCGTCTATTCCGCCACCAAGCATATCGACGGGCAGGGGCGCTGCCTCGGCGGAGCGATCCTCGGCACGCGCAAGTTCTGCGACGAGGACCTCCAGCCCTTCATCCGCCACACCGGCCCCAGCATGAGCCCGTTCAACGCCTGGGTGCTGCTGAAGGGGCTGGAAACCCTGGCGATCAGGGTCGAGCGCCAGTGCCGGACGGCGACGGAAGTCGCACGCTGGCTGGAAGGGCGCGCCGGGGTGAAGCGGGTCCTCTATCCCTTCCTGGACTCCCACCCGCAGGCATCGCTCGCGCGCCGCCAGATGAAGGACGGCGGCACGGTCGCGACCTTCGAGATCGAGGGCGGACGCGAGCAGGCCTTCGCGCTGCTGAACGCGCTCCGGCTCATCCCGATCTCCAACAATCTGGGCGACGCCAAGAGCATCGTCACCCACCCGGCCTCGACGACCCACCACCGCATCGGCCCGGAAGCGCGCGCCGCGGTCGGCATCGGCGAGGACATGATCCGCCTCTCCCTCGGCCTCGAACACGGGCCGGACCTGATCGCCGACCTCGACCGCGCCATCGCCGCCGCCGGGCTGGGGCAAGGCTGCCGGAGCCGGGAGATGTAGCGCCGGCGTCCTTGCCTCCTGCCTTCGCCTGCGAGCCGACGGCGGTATCGGGAACCGGGGACAGGTCCCCGTCCTCGCGGGGGCGGCGAACGCGGACGCCTCGACGATCCGCAGGCCTTGGAGGATCCGGTATGGGGGCTGCTACGCCCCCGTCACCCGCTGGAGCGAATGGCGCCGGTTGCTGGTGTGCGGGCGCACCTCGCCGGGCCAGCGCCCGCGCTCGGTGGCCTCCGCCCACGCCGCGCTCTTCAAAACGTCGGGGCTTTCGATCTCGTAGATGGCGTGCCACGTCGGGGTCTCGCCGCGTGCCACGGACTTCAGCTCGCCGCCTATCGACCTCTCGAAGTCCTGCGCCTTCAGGCGCGTGACCGCTATCACACCCGGCACCTCCAGCAGGTAGGGCACGTGCTCGGTGTCGTACACTTCGTTGAACAGGTCTTCCTTCTCCGGGTCCACATCCATGCTTGCGATAAAGACGTAGCGGGTGCCGATGGGCATGTCGGTGCTCCTCGTTTGCGGGCGGCCAAGCGTATCCGATCAGGGAGGCGGCGCCATACGTGTCGTTCGGCACCGTTGCTCGACGCCTTGGAATCGCGGCGAATCGATAGGTTGCGGTGCCGATCGGGCTCCGATCCGCGCGCCGGGCAAGAGCCTCGTCGAGCCGGCCAGGGCACGGTCCTTTCAGGTTGCAACGGGACCGAACGGGCCGCCCCCACTGTCACCCCGGCCGCGAGTTTCGCCCCTACTGGCGCTTGACGGCGAAGGCTCCGACCAGCTCGTTGTAGCCGAAGACGCCGGCCGCTTCTTCATGGTTCGGGCCGGCCGTATGGCCTTCAATGTAGATCGGCGCGACCGGCCACTCACCGCCCGTCCAGCCGGAGAACCGGCCACGGTCGTCCTGGAACTGGATGTTGATGTCGGCGAAGGATATGTCGTCTCGCGCTTCCCCGGTCGCGACATTCGCAATCCCGGTGAACGAGAGGTCTATCGGGATGTCGCGGAAGTTGGCGGCGAAGGTGACGGCGAGGTTGGCGGTGCCCGTATAGCGGTCATTGGTCACGATGTCCGCGCCGATCATCGCCCCCCGCCAAGTGGCGCTCCCCTCGGCGGGAAGCGGTGTGTCGGGAGGTTGGCCGAAGGCGCCTGATTGGTACCAGTCTGGCGGATAGTTGTCATTGAACTGGTGCTCGAGGACCGCCGCGGCGTGGTCCATCCACGCGCCGAGGAACCTCCAGTCGTCGGTCCTGTCGGTCTCGCCGGGCTCGAAATGGCCTTCGGCGACCCGAATGCCGCCGACTTCGATTTCGCGGTCGACTCCCGTCTCGGCCAGTATCTGCGAAAAATACGATGAGGCCCGCACGGTGTCGCCCGATCTGCAAGTGATTTCGCTGCACGGGAGGGGGAAACCCGGATGCACATCGATGCCCACCCCCGGATGCCATCTTGAGACAGTTATGAAGCTGGTCTCGGCGACGATCCGGTGGAAGTCGGCCAAAAGCGCACCCGGCGCTTCGACGGTCTCCGTCCTGCTGCCGCAGGCGGCGAGCGCCAGGGCGGCGATCGGGACTATCAGGTGCCTCATGGTGGATTTTCCTTCTGGCAAAGAGCAGGCGGGGCCACAGGGGCTGGAAAGGGACGAACCCCCGTCGGCGCCCGGCTGAAGGCGTCGCGATCGCGTCCATTCGGTCCGTCATTGCTTCCAGGCGTTCGTCATCCCCTGCCGGGGGACGTAGCGGTAGATGTGATCGAGACGCCCGCGGCTGAAATACTTGAACTCCAGCCCCGCCAGCAGCCCGTCGTCGTCGACGTCGATCCGGGTGATCTCGATTGCCGTCGATCGGCATTCTCGACGCTCGCCGACCTTCCATCCGTGCCCGGCCGGGAACTTGCATCGGCCGACACGACCGACCCGCTCCCTGCGGCTGTCATAGACCCGGCCGATGCCGCGCTCGTGGCAGACGAAATACTGCACCTTGTGCCCACGCACCTTCTCGCGGATCCAGATTTGCAGGGCTTCGCCGGTCTTCGGGTGGTTCCAGTTCTCGGGGCCTCTGATGACGGTCTGGCTCCGCCCGTTCACCAGGAAATGGTTGTACGCCTTGTGCATGCAGGGGCGGTCCTTGCGGCCATCCCAGGGCATTCCGGTCCAGAGATGGTAGGGGATGTACAGGGTGCGGGACCGGCAGTCGTAGAGGTTGGAGATGTGCCACGGCGACGCGCCCGGTTGCTTCCCGTTGCACGCTCGTTCGTGGATCGGTTCCGCCGCGGCGGCACTGGCGCACAGCACGAGTGGCACAAGGCCCAGCCTGCCGATGCTCTTGACGATCTCCATTGTCTTGTCCTTTTGCAAAGGGCCCGGCCGGCGCCATTGCGAGGCAGGGAGTGGACCCGGGCGCCGGCCGCGCGTTGTGCCCCTCTACTGCCGCTTCGCGCCGAACGCGCCGATCAGCTCGTGGTAGCCGAAGACGCCACTGGCTTCGGCGTGGTCCGGGCCATAGAGCCGCCCGTCGAGGTAGATCGGCGGCCGGTCGAAGTCGTCATGGCCCGTATGGCCGAAGAACCGGCCGCCGTCGTACAGCCCCACGGCCGCCAGGTCCGAGAACAGGATGTCCTCGCGCGCCGCCCCGGTCTCGACATTGGCGATACCGGTGAAGGACACGTCCATCCTCTGGCCCTCGCCGAAGGTGGCCACCAGACTGGCGCTGCCGGCATAGCGGTCGGCCGTTACGACATCCACGCCCACCATCGCGCCCCGCCAGGTGGCGGTCCCCTCGACGGGCAGCGGCTCCTCGGACCGCGAGCCGAAGGACGACGCGATGAAAAAGCGCGCGTTTCCACCGCCGGCCCCGTAGCGACTCAGGAAAGCCGCCGAATGGTCCATCCACGCGCCATAGGCCCTCCAGTCGCCGCCGTCGGGTACGCTCTCGACGATTTCGAGGCCCTCGATTTCGCGCTCCTGCGCAACGCCGTCCTCGAAGAACCAGCGCGAAATCTCCGCCGGGGCGTACAAGAAGCCCTGACCGGCGCCGCCGCATCCGTGCGGGAAGCATTCGTAATGGAAGCCGGCGCCCTCGCTGCCGCTCACATGCAATCGCGAGATGAGCACGTTATCGACCTTGCCAACGACGCGGTTCAGGCGGTCCAGGGGTTCGACCGGTGCTGCGGCTTCCCTGGTGTTGGAACAGGCCACGACGGCAAGGGCGGCGAGGAGCAGGGCGGCGGCGCTCTTCATGGGCATGATGCTCGACCTTTCCTGTCGATGGCGGGCAACGCCAGGGGAGAGTCGCGAAGCCCGGCCCATGGTCGATCTCTGCGAATCGTGCGGATGCTAGGCGCTCGGCGGCTTCTTGACCCCGGCAACATTGCGGGGATCGGCCTGAAAAAATTCGGAGGAAAGACCTGGCTAAAGGAAGAGGCTGTCGGTCCTTTCGGCGCCGGCCCCTATGCCGGCCGGCGCATCGAATTCAGGGTCCGGGGCCGGGACCGCCGTCGAGCGACAGCACCTGCCGCACGAGGTCGGTCTGCCGGGAGATGCCGCGTTTCTCGAAGATTTGCTGCACGTGCCAGCGGACGGTCTTTTCCGAGCGGCCGGTCGCGGCGGCGATATCGCGGACGGTCCTGCCCTCGGCCAGCAGCGCCGCCACGCGGCTCTCTGCCGGAGTAAGGCCGAGAGCCGTCGCCACAATATCGGGGTCGATGCTTGTCGGTTCGCGGTCGATTGCCAGCACGAGCGCGGCGACGCGCCAGGGGCGGAAGTCGATCTCGCCCTCGCCAACGGGGGTGATATGCACCGTCAGCCCGGGCAGGAGATTGGGCCGATGGATCGCGAGCGAGCCGCTCGCCCCCCGTTCGCCCCAACCGGGCAGCGCGCGCACCAGCACCGCCTGGAGAGCGTCGTCGTCGGCGGGCAGCCGGGCATGGAGAAATCCTCCCCGGTCGAGCAGCGCATCGCCCTTTCGAAGCATGTTTCCAGCGCGGTCGTTCGCCGTCACGATCCGCCCGCGCCCGTCGAGATGGACGATTCCGGCTCCGCCGGTGTCGAGCAGCCCGGTGAGGGACGCGCCCAGCGCCCCGGCTTCGCGGAGCGCCTGCCGGACAAGTATGTATTGGCGAAAATGGGGCAGCAGCGCCCGGATAGTGGCGATCCGATCGAACGACCAGCCGTCCCCGTCGGCGGGATCGGCCGAACTCCAGGCGATGCGCGATCCGTCCGGCCCGTCCATGCGCGCGTGGAGGCCGTTCTGGAACCGGTTGGTCGGCAGAATCTCATTGTATGTCGCCGATGTCTTCAACTCGTCTTCGGTGTACAGGCTGGCGACGTGGACCACCTCGCTGTCGGGCAGGCGAAACAGCCGCGGTATCCGTTCGTCCCGCGGGTAGTAGGCGTCGAAATATTCGCGCTCCAACGCATGGTCGCGTTCGCCGCGGAAATAGAGCCGCGCGAGGTAGATTTCCGCTTCGTCCTGGGTTTGCCCCCTCGCGAGGGACAGCATGTTGCCCTCGGTGCGGCAGGCCTCGTCGATGAGGGCGGAGCATGCCGGCCAGCGGGCGTCGTCGAGCACGGCATCGTGCAGCGACGCCAGGATCGGTTGCAACGCTGGCCGGCCGCTCATCGCGGCGCCTTCATAGCGCCTCGCGCCGGGCAGGCAAATTCCCGACCGGGCGGGAGAATCGAATCCGGCAAATGCGCCGGTTGAAAAATATCCGGACTTGTCCGGCCGCCGGCGGTCGCTCCGGTTCCGCCGGGGAATTCATCCCAATTCAGGAAGCGGATATCCTGCTTGACGAACAATCCAGCGACTCGAACCCGGCTTGCTTCGATCTCTATCTATAAAGATAGGCGATCCGGGTTCCGGCGAACCCCGCAATTTTACGGGGCAGGCGCGAGAATATCGGACAATTCCGGCCCAAGGGGGCCGCAGGAATACCCGGTTGGGCGCGCAACGCGGAGCGCCGGGCGGTCGTCCGGCCGTCTCGCGTGCGAACGCAAAGCCCCTGTCCGTTCCTGCGGAGACGAGCCGTAGCCTGCCGAATTTTCCGCCCCATCCCCGCAATGTTGCCGGGGCGGCAGGGTTTTCGGACGCCTACCCTCCCGTTGGGGAAGGAGGTCGGCGAAGGCGCTGACGAGAACCGCTCTCTCGACGATTGCTGCGCTGCTGCCGGCGCTGCCCATTGCCGGCCGGAGCGTTGCCGCCATGCGGGGCATGGACAGCGGGCCGGCGGACCCGACATACCGCGACCCGCCGTTCGCCTCCAGGGCCGACCCTGCCGCGCCTGGCGGGTTCAGAGTGGCCGGCGCGCCTTCAAGGTCCTCCGGGACCGGCGCGTGGACAGGCTGAAGACCGGGGAGGGCAAGACAATGAAGGTCGTCAAGAACATGTGCAGGCTGGGCCTTGTGCTGCTCATCCTGACAAGCACGGCCGCCGCTTCGGCGGAAGGCGGTTTGTGGTGGGCGGTGGCGACGGACGTCTTTCAATTCAAAAATTCTCTTTGGGCCGGACCTCAGTCCTATGGCGCGGCATGGAATTTTCCAAGCCGTGAGAAAGCCGAAGAGGCTGCATTTGAAGCCTGTGGGAGAGAGAGTCCTCGTGGTGCATGCAATACACTTGCATCTTCCGGCAAAAACTCATGCTTCTTTGTGCTCAGGCGAATCAGCGACGACAAATACTTGGGGAGGTATACGTTGTTTGGCGTATCCGGATCAGAGGGCCACCCTTCGCGAGCGGAAGCGGAAGCGGCCGCGAAACGAAGCGCTGCCGACACCTACACCAACGTTCCCGATGTGATCCACCACGTCGGAACCATCGAGCTGATCGAGTGCTCTGGAGTACCATGATGCCGAACCGCCGCCTCGGCCTCGATAGGCGGGATGTGCAGGGCAGAGGTCCCCGCGCCGCGAAACCGCTCGCCGCCGCCTCGCACCGGACGGCCGTCCGGACGGCTGCAGGGCGATGGCCGGCCGCGCCGGCTGAGAGCGCCCGGAATGGGCGCAGGATCGGGGTCCGGGCGGCGAATCGGGGTAGCGCTGTCCGAGGCCGCCGGAAATGTGCGAGTCCGGTAGCGCCTGTGGGGGAGGCAGGAAGGAATTGTGTATAAATTCCGATATTTTTGCTTTTTGTTTCCATAAGGGGCTTGATCCTGGGGAAAGCGGTGTATGATGGGAGCGGGAGAAGGGGCATCCGGAGCCGCTTCCCCGGCGTTGCGCACCGCCGCTTTTCGAAAACCCCGAGAAACCGACGGGAGAGGTATGCCCGCCGTCTCGCGCGCGCAATCAGGTGCGCGAACCGCGCCGGCGCAAACGCGCGGGCGCGCCCGCGCACGATACGCGCGGAAACAGGGACCCACTCCCGGCCCGGCAAGGAGGAACCATGACTGCAACCGACCCCCGCCCCGGCCTGCCCCGGACACCGATCCGGGGACTGGCGGCGAAGCTGGCCGAAGGGCTCGCGCCCGCTGCCGAAGCCCTCGCCGCAGCCTGTGCGGAAGACGGGAGCGCCGGGCCGCCGCCGGCAGCTCCGTCGATCCGGCAGCCCGCAAACGGGAGGAGAGGTCGATGGACGGAGCGTTATGCCCGGACAGGGGGCACGGCATGACCTCCGTGCATGAAGAACATGACAGAACATGACACATCGTGACACTTCCGGGGTATGCGCCCGCAGCCGCAGTCTCCCCCCTTCCGCCGACAGCCCGCCGCAGGCTCGTCGGTCTCCCGCCCGAAAAGGCTGCGCGAGGGCCCTACCGCCGCGCCTTGACCGCCTCTGCCGCGTCCCAGGCATCGACATGGCGGAGCGCGAGCGGCGAGAGGGCGAAGGAAATCCGGTCGGGCGCGGTCGGGTTGGCGAACACGCCGTCGGCCGCGAGCCCCGCCGCCAGTTCCTTCGCGTCCGGCTGCGCCAGCACCACATGCGCCCCGCGCCAGGCCGGCGGCAGCGGATCGGCCTCGCCGAGCGCTTCCAGGAAAAGCGCGCTGAGGGTGCGTGCCTTCCAGCCGAGCGCTGCGATATCGACGCCGGCGAAGGTGTCGAGCGCGCCCTCGAGCGCGGCGAGCGCCAGCGCGGAGGGCTCCGGCAGGGCGGAAAGCGCCGTGCCGAGTTCTCCCGCTGCGTAAACCCAGGCCGGCGCGCCGGGGCCGCCGCCGAGGAAGCCGCAGCCCCGCCCGACCGCAGCCTCGACGCCCGCATGCTCCAGCGCGGCAGGCAGCGCGCCGGCCGTGCCGGAGCAGTCGAAAACGGCGAGGGCGCCGCACGCGCGCGCGCGTGCCGCCAGGTCGGCGATGTCGCGGAGCGCGCCCGAAACGGGATCGAGATGGCGCATCGCCAGCAATGTATCCCCGTCCAGCCGGGCTTCCGGGAGCCCGGCTTCGTCCGCGCTCCAGCCCTTTGCGCCGAGACGGGCGAGCAAGGCGGGAAACTCGCCGGGCGGGGCCAGCACGCGGCTGCGGCCCGCCTTATGCGCCGCCGCCGCGAGCGCTTCCAGCGCGCCGTCTGCGGATGCGGCGAACCCGAGCGAGGCGGCCGGAGCGCCGACGAGCGGCGCAAGCTTGTCCGCCGCCGCTTCGGCGAGGCGGCTGCCATCGGAGAATTCGGCGCCCCAATCGACGCGCAGGAAGCCGTCGAGCCGCGCCCTTGCCCCGCGCGAGAGCGGCCCGAGCCGGTCGCTGTCGAGGCGCAGCGCGCCCGCCGGCACCAGGAACTCCTCGCGCAGATAGGCGAGCGGGTCGCCGCTATCGAGCGCGGCGCAGTCCTCGCGTGTCATCATGGCGTCCCGAACATGAGGTCTGCGGCGCGCCGGGCCATGCCGGCATTGTCGTGGCCGACGCCGGGCGCGGTGTGCAGCTCCCAGGCGAAGGGCGCGGGCAGGAGGCGCGCCATGTCCTCTCCCGCGGCGTAGAAATACCGGCCGCGCGCAAAACGGTGCGGGCCCTGCGCCATCGCCTCCGGCGACTTCAGCAGCATCGGGGCGTCCTCCACCGTGTCGTCTTCCCCGAGCAACACGGTCAGCCGGACGGAGAAGGCGGCGGCCAGCGCACCGTCGCCCATGCGGAAGCCGGTAAGGCCGTAGGGATAGCGCTCCTCCTCGCGCGGCACGGTATAGGCGCCGGCATTGGCCGCGACCGCGACCTCGATGCGTGCGTCCGGCCGGAACAGCGCCATGCGGTGCACGAACTGTCCGCCGGCGGAATGGCCGTAGAGGAAATAGCGCCGGGCCTCCGCCCCGCTCCAGGCGCAGGCGGCGTCGAAGGCGCTCTCGACCACGCCGAAGCTCCAGTCTTCCTCCGGCAGGAAGGCGCGCCGGTCGGGCGTGCGCATGTTGCCGACCTCATATTCGCGCGGGCCGGGGAACTGCTCGCGGTCGAACTCGGGGGCGGCCACCAGCACGCCATAGCGTTCGGCGTGCTCCGCCCACACATCGCGGTAGTCGGCGGCATTGCGCCGGTAGCCGTGGAGCACGATGAGCACCGGGTCGGCCGGCCGCCATGCCGCCGGCCGCCATAGATGGGTGCGGACGGCAACGTCTCCCTCGGTCGGACGGCAGTGCGGAACGGTGATCTCCGCCGCGCTCACCGCCTCGCCTCGGTCACGTCGGTGCCGGAGTAGAGCGCGCCCAGCGCTCGTTGCATGGCTGCCGTATGAGCCGCGCAGGCTGCCGCGTCGAGGTCGGCCGCGGGCCGGGGCTCAAGCTCGAAATTTCCGTGCCGGTCCTCGCCGCGCACGAGCATGGCCGAGTCGTCCACCTTCACCTGGCGGACATAGGTCGGAATGTAGCGGATCGCGAGGCCGATACGCCGGTCCGCCACGCGGTTCGGCTTCGAGCCGTGGACGAGGCGGATATGGTGCAGCGAGAACTCGCCCGCGCGGAGCGGCGCATCGACGGCCAGCGCCTCGTCCACCTCCATCTGGATCTCCTGCCCGCGCGTCAGCAGGTTGTCCTCGGCGAAGCTGTCGTTGTGGGCCATCTGGTCGAGCTTGTGCGATCCCGGCAGGAACCGCATCGGGCCGCTCTCCAGCGGCGCGTCGGAGAGCGCTACCCAGGCGGTGACGACATCGTGGGGATCGAGCCCCCAATAGGTCGAATCCTGGTGCCAGGAGACGAAAGCCGGGTCGTTCGCCTCCTTGATGAAGAAATTCGTCGTCCAGCAGAGCAGGTCCGGCCCCAACACGTCCTCGACGGCATCGAGGATGCGCGGATGGTGGACGATCTCGTCCGCCCAGCGGAACAGCAGGTGGACCTTGTGGCGCATGTTGGAGTGGATGGCGTCGCCGGTATCGGCCTCATAAGCCTCCAGCCCGTTGCGGTAGCGGCGCGCCTCCGCGGCGGAGAAGGCGCTGAGCGGGAAGACATAACCGTCTCGCGCATAGGCCTCGATCTGGGTCTCGGTCAGCATTTTACCCATCGGTCTTTCCTTGCTGCTGGCGGCTCACTTGCCGGTAAGGCGCGGCGTGACGGGACGCCAGACGCGCCCGCCGGGAGGCCGGTCGGGCTCGTCGGCAATGGCCCAGCCGCGCCACGCGACGGTGCAGTCGAGGCCGGCGCCCCGGAGCCAGGAGAGCTCGAAACCGGGGCAGTCCTCCGGCCCGTCGGCGGAATCGACCGTCGCCAGAAAGGCGCCTTCGGGCACTTCCGGCAGCGTATAGAGGCCGTCGAACAGGTTGCGCGACCAGTCGATGATGTCCGCCTGCCACTCGCCGAAGCCGCCGCCGCCCGCGCCGCGATAGCTCGCCCGGTCGAAGAACTCCGTCCCCGGCACGGTATGCACCGCAAGCCAGGGCGCGGGCCCGTCGTCCACCGCGCGGAAGCGCTGCGAGGCCTCGAAACCGGGCAAGGCCAGCAGCGAAGCCAGTTTCGGCCCGCTGTACCATTCGGACCACGCCGCCTCGCGCGACCGGTCCCTGAAGCCGCACTCCACCATGTAAAGCATGAATGCGAGTATAGAAGCGCCCGGCAGACAGCGGAAGCGGGGCCATGGCCGGAATCGGGATGAGCTGGACCGACTATTACGCGAAGACCCGGGGCCGGCCGCCGCGCCCGACCTTGCTGGAGGCGCTGGCGCGCTTCGGCGGGCGGACGGGGCTGGCCGTCGATCTCGGCATCGGCGGCGGGCGCGACGCGCTGGAAATGCTGGAGCGCGGCTGGCGGGTGGTCGGATTCGACAGCGAGCCCGCCGTGCTGGCGCTGCCGCGCCATCCCCGGCTGACGGTCAGGCGGGAGCCGTTCGAGACCGCCCGACTGCCGCGGGCGGACCTCGTGAATGCGAGCTTCAGCCTGCCCTTCTGCCACCCCGGCGCCTTCCCGGCCTTCTGGCGGCGCATTACGGCGGCGCTGGTTCCCGGCGGGCGCTTCGCCGGACAGTTCTTCGGCCCCCGCGACGGCTGGTTCGGAGACCCAGGCATTACCTTCCTCGAGGAAGCCGAAGTCCGGGCCCTGCTCGCCCCCTTCGACATCGAGAGCTTCGAGGAGGAGGAAGACGACGCCGAAACCCCGCGCGGCGCCATGAAACACTGGCACATCTTCCACGTCGTGGCGCGCAAGCTGTGAGGGAAACGAGCGTTTGCGCTGTAGTTCCAAATGCACAAGGGCCGGTCGCAATCCATCCCGTTGGAGGACGTGATGAGGCGGTATGGGCTGGAGGATAGAGCTGGACAGCGTGGCGGAACGCGATCTCGTTCCAGCGACTACCGCATCGTCGTAAAGATCCACGACGAGGCCATGACGGCGCGTGTCCCGAGGATCGGTCATCGACGCAGAATTTATGCGGCGAGGGCTGATCCCCGATCTCAGTACCGGGGCGCTTGACGCAGGACCGATGACCAAACGCGCTCGGTTCTCCCTCTCGCCAGCGGCCGGCCGCCGAGCGTTGCTCGCGCCCACCTCCCATAGTAGTAGGATCGGGGTTGCGGTCAGGTATCCGTTTCGGGTCAACTTTGGCGGTTTGACGGCGCAGAACCCCCACAAGAATTGTCGAGGAGGCAAAACCATGAAGAAAGCGGTCGTTTTCGCGGCGGCGTCGATTGCAGCCATGCTGGCGGCCGGCGCGGCGAGCGCCGAGCGGTTCGTCATGATTACCCACACCCAAGGCACCGATCCCTTCTGGCCCGTCGTCCAGAAAGGCGGAGAAGACGCCGCAAAGGCGGTAGGAGCGGAGTTCGAGTACAACTTCGCGCCGTCCGGGGACATGGCCGACATGGCGCGGCTCATCGAAGCCGCTGCGGCGACCCAGCCGGATGGCATCGTGGTGTCCCTGCCGGACGCCGACGCGCTGGGCGGCGCCATCAAGGCCGCCGCGGATTCGGGCATCCCGGTCATCACCATGAACTCGGGGCTGGAATCGTCTGCCGCGGTCGGAGCCCTCATGCATGTCGGGCAGCCGGAGCGGCTTGCCGGCGAGAAGGCCGGCGAGCGGGCCAAGGCGGAAGGCGCGACCAAGGGGCTTTGCCTCAACCAGGAGTCGTTCAACACCGCCCTCGTCGACCGTTGCACCGGCTATTTCGAGTCGATGGGGCAGGAACTCAACATGATCGACGTGTCGAATGACGTCGCGCAGATCAAGACCCGCACGGCGGCCGCCCTCCAGGCCGACCAGGCCATCGATGCGCTGCTCGCGGTCGGACCGCATGTCTGCGTGGCGGCCGCGGCCGCGGTGAAGGAGGTCGGCGCGGAAGTCCACCTGTCCTGCTTCGACCTGTCCCCCGAGGTCATCAATCTCATCCAGGCGGGCGATGTCGCGTTCACCATCGACCAGCAGCAGCGGCTGCAGGGCTACATGCCGATCATCGTGCTGCACCTCTACAACCAGAACGCGGGGCTCCTCCCGGGCGCGAACATCCCTTCGGGCCCCGGCTTCGTCGATGCCTCCAATGCAGCCGGTGTCGCGGCTCAGGCAGGCGTGAACCGCTGATCGCGGGCGTTCGACGCCGGATCCCGGGATCGGGAGCCGCGGACCGGCCCGTGCCGGATACGGGCCGGTCCGCGGCGGCATCGGCAAACGGCTAGGGAGGGAGACCTCCGGATGGAACCCGCCACGACCGAAGACGCGGGCAGCGGCCGGCGGCAGGAAGCGGACCGCCTGAGGCGCACCGGGTGGTTCTCGCGGCTGGTCCACCGCCCCGAGATCGGGGCATTCTCGGGCATGGTCGTGTTGCTCGTCTTCCTCGCCATCGTGGCGGGAGACGTTGTGTACAACCCGCTGGGAATCAAGAACAACCTCTCTATCATCGCCCAGCTCGGCATCATCGCCACCGGGGCGTGCATGCTGATGATCGCGGGGGAATTCGACCTGTCGATCGGCTCGATGATCGGCTTCGCCGGCATGTCCATGGCGGTTATGTTGAAGTGGGGCCTCCCGTTCGGGCTTGGGCCGGCCTCGCCGCTCGCGGCGCTTCTCATCACGCTTTGCATCACTCTCTCCATCGGCTGGCTGATCGGGTTCATCGTCGTCAGGACGCGGCTCTCCTCCTTCATCGTCACCCTGTCGTTCCTGTTCATCCTGCGCGGGGCGACGGAAGTGTGCTTCCGGACCTTCAACGGCTCCACACAGGTTTCGGGACTTCCGGACTACAAGCAGACCGACGCCGTCGCCGCCCTCTTCGGGGGCGAGACTTTCCAGTGGTTCTACGACGTTCTCTTCTGGCTCGGCCTCAACTACAACCGCGCCGGAGACCAGTGGGTGACCGGGTTCGACGCCAAGGTGGCGTGGTGGCTCGCCATCGCCGGCGTCGCGTGGTTCGTGCTTTCGCGCACCCAGGTCGGAAACTGGATCTACGCGACCGGCGGAAACGAGGAGGCGGCCAGGGCGAACGGCGTTCCCACCGACAAGGTGAAGGTGTCGCTGTTCATGTTCACCGCGTTCTGCGCGACCATCTTCGCCGCCACCCAGGTCTTCGACACCAACACGGCCGATGCCGCAAAGGGGAACCTCAAGGAGCTCGAGGCAATCGCCGCCTCTGTGGTGGGCGGCGTGATTCTCTCCGGCGGCTTCGGGTCCATCGTCGGCGTCGTGTTCGGCGCGGTCATCTTCGGGCTCGTGCAGAACTCCGTGTTCTATATCTCGTGGATCGACGGCTCCTATTACCGGACGTTTCTCGGGACGGTCCTGCTCATCGCCGCACTGAGCAACGAGACCATCCGAAAACGGTTCACCGGAGGGATATGACGTGGTCCAGCCGCTCATCCGACTCGAGGAGATCGTCAAGCGCTTCGGAAACTTCACGGCTCTGGACGGCGTCTCGATGGAGGTTCACCCCGGAGAAGTGCATGCCCTCCTCGGCGATAATGGGGCCGGCAAGTCGACCCTCATCAAGGTACTCGCCGGCGTCCACCAGCCGACCTCGGGCCGGATCTATGTCGATGGCAAGCCTGTCTCCTTCCGCAATCCGCTGGCCGCGTCGGACGCGGGGATCGGCACCGTCTATCAGGACCTCGCGCTGAATGCGCTGACCTCCGTAACCCGCAACTTCTTCATGGGCCGGGAGATCACGAGGGGAGCGCGGCCGTTCGGCATCATGCAGACCCGGGAAATGAACCGGGTCGCGCGCGAGGAGATGGGCAAGATCGGCATCGACATCGCCAACCCCGAGCAGGCGGTCGGCACGATGTCCGGCGGACAGAAGCAGACCCTTGCCATCGCCCGCGCGATCTATTTCGGGGCCCGCGTGCTGATTCTGGACGAGCCGACCTCCGCTCTCGGACAGAAGCAGCAGCTGGAGGTGCTGAAGACCATCAAGACGGTGCGGAACCGCGGCGACATCGCAATCATCCTCATCACCCACAACGAGATCCATGCGCAGCTCGTGGCCGATCGTTACACGTTCCTCAGCCTCGGCCGGGTCATCGGGAGCGGGGTGGCGGACGAGCTCGGCGGCGAGGATATCCGCCGGCTGATGGCGGGCGGCGCCGAGATGGCCGACCTCGAAGAGGAGCTTGCCACCGTCGTCTGATGCCGGGCAGGCCGCGCTCCCTAGACCGCTTCCGCGATCAGCACGAGGCCGGAGAGGCAGAGGAGGCCGGTTACGATGCGGTGGAAGAGGGCGGCGTCGATGCGGCGGTAGAGGCGGGCGCCCGTCCAGGCGGCGGCGAGCGCGACCGGCAGGCACACGGCGGCGGCCGTCAGCGCGGCGAGGTCCATCGCGCCCGACACGGCCATCGCCGCGGCCGCCAGCGCCAGCACGACGAGGTTGAAGGTCTGGTAAACGGCGCGCTGCGCATCGGCGGTGCCGCCCCTGAGACGCAGCCAGATCACCGGCAACGGCCCGGAGAGGCCCGCAAAGCCGCCGAGCACGCCGCCGCCGAGCCCGATTGCGGCGTCGGCCGCGCGCGAGGGCGGCGGCGAGGGCAGCCGCCTCGCCAATGTGATCGCGGTATAGCCGACCAGCAGCAGCCCGACGGCAAGCCGCAGCATATCGGGCGAGGCGACGGCGAGCGCCGCCACGCCGAGCGGCACCCCGACGATCCCACCAAGCAGATAAGGCCCGACCCTGCGCCGGTCGAAGGCATGGCGCACGAAGAGCGACGCTACCGCCTGCCCGCCGACGGAGACGAGCGCCACCAGCGGCGGCACCGTCCCCGGCTCCAGCGCGTGAAACCACACGCCCGCCGCCGCAAGCCCCGTGCCGAAGCCGGCAAGGCCGGTCACGAAGCCGCCGGCGAGCGCCCCCAGCAGCAGGAAGGGCAGCGCGGCGGCGTCAATCCCCATGGGGAAGACCCGGCGGATCGCAGGACAAGGCGGGCGGCTTCAGGCGAGCTTCGCCATCGCGCGGGCGATGCGCCGGCCGGCCTCTTCCAGCCGGTCGAGCGGGGCCGCATAGCTCACCCGCACATGCGGCGAGAGGCCGTAGGACGCGCCCTGCACCACGGCGACATGCGCCTCCTCGACGAGATAGTCCGTGACCGCCGTGTCGTCCTCCAGCCGTTTGCCGGCAGGCGTGCGGCCGCCGATGGCCGAGGCAACCGAGGGATAGACATACATCGCCCCTTCCGGCGCGTGGCAGGGCAGGCCCGCCTCGTTGAGCGCGCCGACCATGAGGTCGCGGCGGTCCCGCATGATCTGCCGGCGCTCCTCGACGATGTCCTTGGGCCCGTCGAGCGCCGCCAGCGCCGCGCTTTGCCCGACCGCGTTGGGGCAGGAGACGAGCTGGCCCTGGAGCTTTCCCATCTCCCGGACGATGTCGCGGGGACCGCCGGCGAAGCCGACGCGGAAGCCCGTCATCGAATAGGCCTTGGAGACGCCGTTGATGGTGAGCGTGCGCGAAAACAGCTCCGGGGCCGCATTCCCCATCGTGGCGAGCGGCGCGTCCGTGTAGAGCAGGTGCTCGTAGATGTCGTCCGCCATCACATGCACATGGCCGTGGCGCGCCAGCACGGCGGCGAGGGCGCGCAAGTCGTCTGCCGAGTAGGCGGCGCCGGACGGATTGGAGGGCGAGTTGAGCGAGAGCCACTTCGTCTTCGGGCCGATGGCGGCCTCCAGGTCCTCGGGCAGCAGGCGGAAGCCGTTCTGCTGCGGGCAGGAAATCGGCACCGGCACGCCGCCCGCAAGCCGCACGAGGTCCTCGTAGGCGCCCCAGAAGGGCGCCGGCAGGATCACTTCGTCGCCCGGCGCAAGGGTCGCCAGGAAGGCGCAGGAGATCGCCGCCTTGGCACCCGTCGTCGCCAGCACTTCGTCGGCAGCGTATTCGAGGCCGTTCTCGCGGCTGAACTTGCGCCGGATCGCCTCCTTGAACTCGGGCGTGCCGTCGCGGTTGGTGTAGCCGACGACGCCATCGGCCATCGCCTTCTCGGCCGCCTCGCGCACATGGTCCGGCGGCGGGAAGTCGGGCTGGCCGATGGTGAGATTGATGACGTCGATGCCGTCGGCCGCCATCGCGCGGGCGCGCATTGCGGCGTTCTGGCTGGCGGAGGCCTTGAAGCGGCGCATCCTGGGCGCAATGATCGACATGGAAAAACCTGCCCCTCCCGAGGCCACGCAACGGCGCGGGGTTATAGCATCGAAAGGAGCGCCGCCCCATGGCGAGCAATACCCCGCGAAGGATCACCGTCGCCGCCGCGCAGATGGGGCCCATTGGCCGCCACGAACCCCGCAGCCAGGTCGTCGGGCGGCTCGTGGAGATGTTGCGGGACGCGCATGGACGCGGCGCTGGGCTGGTCGTCTTCCCGGAACTCGCGCTGACGAGTTTCTTCCCGCGCTGGTTCATGGAGGACCGGACGGAATTGGACGCCTTCTACGAAGCCGAGATGCCGGGGCCGGAGACGCAGCCCCTCTTCGACACGGCTGCCGAACTCGGCGTCGGTTTCTATCTCGGCTATGCGGAGCTCATCCGCGAGGGCGGCCGGGAGCGGCGCTACAACACGTCCATCCTCGTGGACCGGCAGGCGCGCATCGTCGGCAAATACCGCAAGGTGCATCTGCCGGGCCACAGCGAATACGACCCGAAACGCCCCTGGCAGCATCTGGAGAAGCGCTATTTCGAGGTCGGCGACCTCGGCTTCCCGGTCTGGCGGACGATGGGCGGCGTGATGGGCATGGCGCTCTGCAACGACCGGCGCTGGCCGGAGACCTTCCGCGTGATGGGCATGAAGGGCGTGGAACTGGTCATGCTCGGATACAACACGCCGGCCGCCAACTCGCTGGGACCGGAGCCGCACCACGTGCGCATGCTGCACAACCATCTCTCCATGCAGGCAGGCGCCTACCAGAACGGCTGCTGGGTCGTGGGCGTGGCCAAGGCCGGCCATGAGGAAGGCTGCGACCTGATGGGCGGAAGCTGCATCGTCGCGCCGTCCGGGGAGATCGTGGCCCAGGCGCATACGCTCGACGACGAGGTGATCGCTTATGAATGCGACCTGGAGGAAGGCCGCTTCAACAAGCAGACGATCTTCAACTTCGCCGCCCACCGCCGCCCGGAGCATTACGGCATCATCACCGCGCAGACGGGCGCTGCGGAGCCGGGAGAGGAGGAGGGCGCCTCGCTATAGCGCCGCAATCCGGGCCATGCGGGAGACCGAACTCTATCCGCCCCTGAAGGCGTTTCTCGAAGCGCAGGGCTACGCGGTGAAGGGCGAGGTCGACGGATGCGACATTGCGGCGGTGCGCGGAGACGAGCCGCCCCTCATCGTCGAGATGAAGACCCGGTTCTCGCTATCGCTCGTGCTTCAGGGCATTGCGCGGCAGGCTGTTTCCGACCGCGTCTACCTCGCGGCGCCGCCGTTCTCCGGCCGCAAGCCGAGGCAGCGAGAGGCGATTGCGCTCTGCCGCCGCCTAGGCCTGGGGCTGCTTGCGGTGCAGCCCGGCCCCGAACCGCAGGTGGAGGCGCTGCTGGACCCCGCACCCTATCGTCCGCGCCTCAGAAAGCGCGCGGCGGAACGGCTGCTGCGGGAGTTCCGGCACCGCGTCGGCGACCCGAATGCGGGCGGCTCGACCCGGCGCAAGCTGATGACCGCATACCGGCAGGACGCCTTGCGCTGCGCCGCTTTCCTGCAATGGAACGGCCCGACGAAAGCGGCGGCGGTTGCAAGGGCCGCAGACGTGCCCCGGGCCAGGGCGATCATGTATGCCGACCATTATGGATGGTTCGAGCGGCCCGGCAGTGCGCCTCGCGGCATCTATGCGTTGACGCCCAAAGGCGCCGACGCGCTCCGGGACCATGCGGACGTTCTGGCCCTGCTTGCGAGGGAAGGCGGGCGTGAACCGGGTCGCTGACCCTTCCTGTCCGGCGTTCTCGCCGTAGCGGTCGAGGTCGGGGCCCGTTGCAACGAGCGCGGGATCAGCTGGTCCGGCGTTCGCCGAGCCGGCCTTCATCGTCGATTAGGATGACCCGCGCCGGCCGGTCGTTCCCCCACTTCCACAGCACGAGATTGAGGTCGCCGGCTCCCGAACCGGAGGCGAAACTCCGGACCAGCACGCCCACATGACCCGCCGCGATCAGCCGGTCGGCCAGCGCCTGCGATGCGGGAAGCGCGCCGGCAAGCATCTCCGCCTCCCAGCGGGGACAAACGAGATCGGACTCTCTCACGCCCAGCGATCTTCGTTCCCGTTCGTCCGTCGCGTCGAAGACGGGCCCGGCATCCACTTCATAGGCGCAGAGAGTGAGCGGCTGCATCGGCCGGCCGAGCGGCGAGGCCTCGCGTATGGCGGTCAGCGGCGCCAGCGAGGTGTAGAGCGCCGGAACGCCACGCCGGTTGAAACGCCCGCCATACCGATATGCGCCTTCGCCGGACAAGGGCGTCCATGACCATTGCGGATTGTGCGCCCGGTAAACCGGGCCCCGGAAACGCATCGAACGCGGGGCCGCGTCAGGCGTAGCCGCCGGCCGTCGCCCGGTCGAGATAGGCATGCACCTGCTCGGCCTTGCCCTCGCGCAGCAATCGGTCCGGCGTGGCGCCGCCGAAGCCCGGCAGCGGTTCCGAACGAAACCAGGCATAGGCAGCGAGCGGAGAGCCGGTTGCGGCCTCGACGCGGTTGAGTATCTCCATCATCTGGCGCAGCCGGGTCTGGGTCTTGCGCGCCTGGACCCGCGAGGCGCGGGAGAATGCGTCTTTGCCGAGGCCGAGCGTGCCGGCGATCTCGGAGCGGGTGGTGCGCAGCGCATCCGCGATAAGCGCTGGCGAAAACGCCTGATCTTCCATGAATTCCTGAAACTGCATTCCCGAACCTCGCAATCTGTAACACTATATAGCGTAAACAATTACGTGCTTCCAGAACAGCCGGAAAGCTACCCCGGCCGGCCGGAGCGCCCCTGTTCCCGTCCGTAGCGGTGAAGACCGGGGCCTTCGATGTTCAGCCAGCGTTCGGCGGCGTCGGTTTCGGGGCAGAGGCGGCGGCAGAGGCTCCAGAAGCGCCGACCGTGGTTCATCTCGCGGAGATGCGTGACCTCGTGCGCGGCCAGATAGTCGAGCACAAAGGGCGGGGCCATGACCGTGCGCCAGTTGAAATTGAGCCGCCCGGCGGCGCTGGCGCTGCCCCAGCGCGTCTTCTGGTCCCGGATGGCGATACGGCGCGGCTCCACGCCGAGCGCAGCGGCATGGCGGGCGACGGCTTCCGCGAAGGCAAGCCGCGCCTCGCGCCGGAGCCAGCCTTCCACCAGCCGTTCGCAGCCGGCGGCGGTCGCGAGCAGGATGCGGTCCTCCTCCAGACGCAAAGGGTCCCGGAGCCCCGGATGCACGCAGATCCGGCGCGGCCGGCCCCGGAAGGGAACGGTCTCGCCCGGCCGGAACGGCACAGCGTCCGGCGCGTCCCGCAGCCGGTCCTCGATCCATTCGCCGCGGCTCCTGAGAAATGCGAGGCCGGTCGCCTCGCTCGCGCCGGGCGGCAGCGTCAGCCGCACCTCGCCGCCCCGGACGCTCAGCGAGATGCGCCGCGCGCGCGGATTGCAACGGATCGCAACCCGGAGTTCGCGCCCGCCTAGCCGGACCTCCCTATAGCGCCCAGTCGACAATATGGCGTTCCAGGTCTTCCTGTTCGATCCCGGCCTCGTCTTCCGAGATCGCCTTGCCCCGCACCGACATCTGCGCGAGATGCACCGTCTCCGGGTCGCCCGAGACCAGCGGGTGCCACCAGTAGAGGTCCTTGCCCTCATGCAGCAGGCGGTAGGCGCAGCTCGACGGCATCCAGGCGATCTCCGCGATATTGCCCGGCGAGAGCTGGATGCAATCCGGCACGCGGGCCTTGCGGTTGGCATAGTCGGTGCAGCGGCAGCTCTCCGGGTCGAGCAGCCGGCAGGCGACGCAGGTCGTCTCGATCTCGCCCGTATCGGCCCATTCGATCTTGAGCAGGCAGCATTTGCCGCAACCGTCGCAGAGCGACTCCCATTCCTCGCGCGTCATCTCGTCCAGCCGCTTCTCGCGCCAGAAGGTCACGGGCGCCACCGGTCCCGCCCGCTGCCCGGTTCTTCCTGCCGTTCGTTGCCGGTGAGGCCGAGCGCCCACATCGCCGCAAGCACGCCGCCCTTGGCGACCGGGAGCAGCAGGGCGATGAGCACCAGCGCCAGAGGCGGCCAGACCAGGAATTGCAGCCAGAGCGGCGGCGACCACGTCTGCTCGGCGAACAGGACCGCCGGCACGACGAGATGGCCGGCGATCAGGATGGCGATATAGGGCGGGAAGTCGTCGGCGCGGATATGTCCCAGCGCCTCGCCGCAGTGGGCGCAGACCGCCACGGGGCGCAGATAGCCGGCGAACAGCGCGCCCCGGCCGCAGGCAGGGCAGCGCCGGCGGATGCCGTTGCGGAGGGCGGGTCCGAGCGCGCGCGCCATGCCCGGCAAAGTGCTCCCGGCGGCACGGAGAATCAAGCCGCAGCGCCCTATTCGATCCGGAAGCCTTCGTAGCCGGCGGCGGCGACGGCGTCGCATTTCTCGATATAGGCGGGCAGGCCGCCGATATAGGGCATGAAGACGCGCGGCTTGCCGGGCACGTTGGCGCCGATATACCAGCTCGAACAGGTGGAGCGCAGCGAGAGCGAGGCCGTCTCGCTCGCATGCCCCACCCAGGCGTCCTGGGCCTCCGGTTCGGCTTCCATCCGCCGGGCGCCCCGGTTCTTCATGGCGACCAGGCAGTCGGCGATCCAATCCACATGCTGCTCGATGGAGGGCAGCATGTTGGTCAGCACGGAAGGACTGCCGGGGCCGGTCACGGTAAAGAGATTGGGGAAACCGGCCACGGTGAGGCCGAGATAGGTGCGCGGCCCCTCCTCCCAGGCCTCGCGCAGCCGGCGCCCGCCCGCGCCGCGAATGTCGATGCGCCTGAGCGCGCCCGTCATGGCGTCGAAACCGGTGGCGAACACGATGGCGTCCGCCGGCCACTCCAGCCCGTGGGCGCGCACGCCGCCCGGCGTAATCGCCTCGATGGGCCGCTCGGACACATCCACCAGCTCGACGTTCGGCCGGTTGAAGGTCGCGTAGTAGCCCGTGTCCACGCAGAGCCGCTTGCAGCCGATGATGTTCGTCGGCGCGAGCAGGCGGGCGGTCTCGGGGTCGTCCACGATGCCGGCGATCCTGGCGCGCACGAAATCGGCCGCGGTGCGGTTGGCGTCCTCCTCGAACAGGAGGTCGGAGAAGCAGCCGAGGAAGGACAGCCCGCCATGCGCCCAGCGCCGTTCGAATTCGGCCTGCCGCTCGTCTTCCGGAACCGCGAGCGCAGACAGCGGCCGGTAGTCGAGGTCGATCCCCGACGGCATGGAGCGGGCGCGGGCGCGGAGCTCCGGATAATGCGCCTTCACCTCGGCCACGAATTCCGGTTCGAGCGGGCGGTTGTGCGCCGGGATGGAATAGTTGGCCGTGCGCTGGAAGACGGTCAGGCGCCCGGCCTCTTCCGCGAGCTTGGGGATCGACTGGATTGCGGAAGAACCCGTGCCGATCACCGCCACGCGCTTGCCTGCCAGGTCGACGCCCTCATGCGGCCAGTGGCCCGTGTGGTAGGTCGGGCCCTCGAAGCTGTCGCGGCCCTCGAAATCGGGCAGGTTCGAGGCCGAGAGGCAGCCGAGCGCCATGACGCACCAGCGCGCCCGGAAGCGTTCTCCCGCCTCCGTCTCCAACTCCCAGCGAGCTTCTCCCTCGTCGAATGCGGCCGTCGCGACCCGCGTGTCGAAGCGGATGTCGCGGCGCAGGTCGAAGCGGTCGGCCACATGGTTGGCGTAGGCCAGGATCTCCGGCTGCCCGGCGTAGCGCTCGGTCCAGGTCCATTCCTGCTGCAGGTCCGCGTCGAACTGGTAGGAATACTGGACGCTCTCCACGTCGCAGCGCGCGCCCGGATAGCGGTTCCAGTACCAGGTGCCGCCGACATCGCCGCCGGCCTCCAGCACGACCGCCCGCATGCCGAGCCCGCGCAGCCGGTGCAGCATGTACATGCCGGCGAATCCCGCGCCGACGACGATGGCGTCGAATTCCTCCGCCACGATCCCCCCGTTCCCTCTCGCCATCGGGGTCAGGCGTCCGCCGTCCACAGGCACCAGACGGCGAGCAGCGGCGTCTCGCCCGTGCGCATATTGTGCCAGGCGTTGGGCGGGTTGTGCTGGATACCGCCCGCAGGCCGCGCCCGCCAGCCCAGGTCCTCGCGCCACCAGTCGCCGGGTGCGAGCACGAAATAGAGCTCTTCCGGCGGGTGCCGGTGCTTCACATAATCGGTTTGCGGGGCCACCAGGCTCACTCCGATGCGCACATCCTCGCGCCGCTCCAGCCCGTCTGCGCCCGTCACGACGGCATTGGCGTGGGCCGCGCGAAAGGCCGGGTCGCCATCCTCGCTGCCGGCACGCGGCCCCCAGGCGAGCCGGGGGTCCATGGCCCGGAGCGCGCCGGCCACCTGCTGCACCGGCTCCGGCCCCCGCGCAGCAAGCGCGAAGGCGTCTTCCAGCGCCTCCGCCGGAAGCGGGCGGCGCGGGCGCGGCGCGGCGGCAGGCGGCCTGCCGGGCGTCTCCAGCGCGTCGAATATGCGCTCCGCGAATGCCGCTTCCGGACCGCCCGGCGGCACGGCCTCGCGCACCGCCCGGCCGAGCGCGATGATGAAGTAGTCGAGATCGGCGGCTCTCAGCATCGACTGGACACTCCCCGGCCCGTCATGCGGCCTGCGGGCCGCGAATGACCGCGCGGTGCATGGCTCAGAACGTCCCCGGATAAAGGCCGCCGTCCATCAGCACGCTGTTGGCGGTCATGAAGCCGACATGCTCGCTGCACAGGAAAGCGCAGACCTTGCCGAACTCCTCCGCCGTGCCGAAGCGCCCGGCAGGCGTTGCGGCCATGCGCTCCGCGCGCGCCGCCTCGACATCGATGCCGGCCTGGTTCGCCGCATGGACGATGCCGCTTTGCAGCCGGTCGGTGTCGAACGGGCCCGGCAGCAGGTTGTTGATGACGACGTTGCGGTCCACCACCTCGCGGCAGATGGTGTTGCAGAAGCCCTGGAGCGCGAGCCTCGCCGATGTCGAGAGCCCGAGATTGGGCACCGGCATCTTGGTGGATTGCGAGGTGATGTTGACGATCCGCCCGAAGCCGCGCTCCGCCATGCCGTCCACCACGGCGGTAATCATCTCCGCATGGCCGAGAAGCTGGGCTTCCAGCGCCGCGAGCCAGCGCTCGCGCGTGTCGGTGCGGAAATTGCCGGGCGCCGGCCCGCCGGCATTGGTGACGAGAATGTCCGGCTCCGGGCAGGCGGCGAGGATCGCCTGGCGGATCCCGGGTTGCGTGATGTCGCCGGCGACGGCTTTCACCTCGACGCCCGTGGCCGAGCGGATTTCCTCGGCCGTCGCTTCGAGTTCCGAAGCCGTGCGGGCGTTGATCGTCAGATGCACGCCCTCCTCGGCGAGCGCCATGGCGCAGCCCTTGCCGAGCCCCTTGCTCGCCGCGCCGACGATGGCGCGCTTACCCGCGATTCCGAGATCCATTACTGTCCTCCCCCTGTTCGAATGCCCCTTCGGCAACCAGTTCCCGCACGAGCCCCGACGTGATCCGCCGCCTGCCGGCAAGCGCGGCGCGGTCCAGAATATCTACCGCACGCCGCGCCGATGCGAAACTGCGCTCGATCCGCCGGAGCAGCAGGTCCAGCACCTCCTGTCCGATTTCGATCTGCCGGTCGGCGAACTGCTTGGCGAGCACGGCTTCGAGCAGGCTGTCGTCGGGCCGGCGGATGGCGACCGACGGCGCGGCGGCGAGGCGCGATGCAAGGTCGGCGGTCCTGAGCCGCCAGCGCGAGGGCGGGGCGGCCGCGGTCAGCAGCAGGGAGCCGCCCCGGCCCGCCAGCAGGTTGTAGAGATGCAACAGGGCAAGCTCGTCCACGGCTCCGTCCGCCCCGTCGACGACAAGATGCTTGCGCCCGCCCAGCAGGTTGACCGGATTGGCCTCCGCCAGCGCCGTTGGCGGGACCCGCACGGCACCGCTCCGCGCCTGCCAGACATGGGCCAGATGGGTCTTCCCCGCCCCCGCCGGCCCCCAGACCGTCAGCGCCGGGGCGGGCCATTCGGGCCAGCGGTCGATCCACGCCACCGCTTCGGCATTGCTGTCGGCGACCATGAAGTCTTCGGCTCCCATCGCCGCGCGGTGGCCGAGATGCAGTATGAGTTGTCGATTACGAGGCGTCGTCGGAGCCATAGAGGCGGCTCTCCCGGTATTGCTCGATGGCGAAGCGCGCCAGCACCCCGATTGCAGCGGCTGCGGGCAGGGCGACCAGCATGCCGACGAAGCCCAGCAGCGAGCCGCCGGCAAAGAGCGCGAAGATCACCCAGACCGGATGCAGGCCGACGCGGTCTCCCACCAGCTTCGGCGTGAGGTAGTTGCCCTCGACGGCCTGTCCGACGACGAAGATCGCGGCGACCAGCCCGACCCGCCAGAGCGACTCGAACTGGTCGAAGGCGAGCCCGATGGAGATCAGTCCGCCCAGCACGCTGCCGACATAGGGGATGAAGGAGACGAGGCCGGAGAAGATGCCGACGATGAAGCCGAAATCGAGCCCGGCGAGCATCAGGAGACACCCGTAGCCGAGGCCGAGCACGATGCAGACGGTGGCCTGGCCGCGCACGAAGCCGGCGAGCGTGGCGTCGATGCGGGCGGCCTGCTTGCGGATGACGGGCGCACTCCGGCGCGGCAGCAGACCGTCCATGGCGGAGACGATCCGGTCCCAGTCGCGCAGCAGGTAGAAGGCGACAACGGGCGTGACGATCAGGAGGCCGACCAGGTTGACCAGCGCAAGCCCGCTGCCCAGCACGCGCCCGGCGATCTCGCCGGCCCAGCCGGCGGCCGTCGCCACATGGCCGGCCAGCGCGCGGCGGATGCCCTCCATGTCCTCGGGCGAGAATTCCGACTGCAGGCGGGCCGAAACCCTTGCGACGGCCTGCTCCAGGGTCTCGATATATCCGGGCAGGGCGGCGGCAAGGCCGCCGAGCTGGGCGTTCACCACCGGTACGAGCAGGAGCAGAATGCCAAGGCACGCCACGGCGAAGCCGAGCAGCACCAGGACAGCGCCCACGGTCCGCCCGACGCCGTTTCGCTCCAGCCGGTCCACCAGCGGATCGAGGAAATAGGCGATGGCGATGCCGGCGACGAAGGGCAGCAGGATGTCCTGGAAGAGCGCGAGGAAGAGCACCGCCGCCAGCGCGACGGCGAGCCAGATGCCGGTCTGCCTTGCAGGACTCATGTTGTGGGCGTCCCCTCCCTGTATGAGCGGTTTGTCGAAAAATATTTTTCAATAATTCCCCATAAGGGCTTGACCTGGGGAAAAGCGTAGTAGGATGGGAGTAGAGAGAGGCGGCTCCCGGGGCCGCCTTTCGGCTTTTCTGCGCAGGGAAGCATTGGCTGGGGCCCGCAAAAAAGCCCCGGCGGGAGCGGACGGGCGAGGTGCGTCCTCCGTCTCGCGCGCGCAATCAGGTGCGCGAACCGCGCCGGCGCAAGACGCGCGCCGGCGGGCACGGGCGCGCACGCGCGAAACGCGCGCAAAAAGGGTCCGGCGGCGACGCGGACGGAATGGAGTGGAACGGAGCGCGATGGAGGGAACGATATGCAGGAACGGAACCGCAGAGCTTCGGCGGCGGCATGGGGAACATGACAAAACATGACACGGTGCAGGGGGTCTTCCATGAAATCCCCTCTCCCCGCCTGCTCCTTTCTTCTCCTCCCCCGCTTGCGGGGGAGGCCGGGTGGGGGCTCTCTCGGCGTGACGGGCGGTTGCCGGGCTTCGCCCGCCGCTTCCGCAGGCGGAAGCGGCCCCTCACCCTGCCCTCTCCCGGCGGGAGAGGGTCTTCCGGGGCGCGCGGTTCCCTCCTCCCCGTCATGGGGATCGGGGCGACTCCTGCCTTCAGCGGGGGCGACGATGGGGGGCAAATGCCCGCCCTCCGCCTCGCGCGCAATCAGGCGCGCGAACCGCGCCGGCGCAAAACGCGCCCGCCCGCGCAGGGGCGCGCACGCGCGAAACGCGCGCAAAACAGGGTCCTGCCGCCTGGGCGCAACCCGGCGGCGGAACGGAACGAGATGGAGGAACGGTATGCGGAAATGGAACGGCAGAGCATCGGCAAAGGCATGGCGAACATGACATCGCATGACAAAACATGACATTTCATGACACGTGGCGAAGCCTCCCGCCTTCGCGGGGACGGCGAAGGGGGAGCGTAGCGGCGGCAACCGGGCCGGGCTCCGATCGGCAACCGTCGGTGTCACGGCGCTTCGCCTCCGGGTTCGAGCCGCATCATGCTGCGCATCCAGGTGACGACATAGACCCCACCCGACCACGCCGTCGTCGCCGCCACGACTGCATAGGCGGCGTCCTCCAGCGCCGGCACATGGAACTGCCAGGCCAGCATGGCGAGAACGCCCGCGGCAAACAGGAGCTGTACGCAGGTGTTCAGCTTGCTGGTCCAGTGGGGACGGATGGGTTGGGCGGACGGCATGAGCATCTGGCCGAGCAGCCAGCCGGAGACGATCAGCGCATCGCGGAACACCACGAGGATCACGAGCCAGGCAGGGAGCAGGTCGCGGACGCCGAGCGAGATGAAGACGGAGACCAGCAGCGCCTTGTCCGCGACGGGGTCCAGCAGGCTGCCGAGGCGCGAGACCTGCCCGAGCCGCCGGGCCAGCCAGCCATCCACGGCGTCCGAGAGGCCGGCGAGCAGGAAAAGCCAGAGCGCCGCATCGTACCAGCCCCGCACCACCAGCCAGACGGTCGCCGGCACCGCCAGCAGGCGGGCAAGCGTGATCGCGTTCGGCAGGGTCATCGTCCGGCCGCGCCGGCCTCAACGGTCCAGCGGGCGGAGCGTCCAGCCATCGCCGCCGGCCTGTTCGAGAGCGAGGCCCTGGCGCTCCAGCACGCCGCTGAGGCGCTCGGCGCCGCCGGCGAACCGGAACCGGAAGGTTGCCCTGCTTCTCGCGAGTTCCGCCAGCCGGACCTGCTGCACGCCGCCGGCTGCCGCGAGCGCGTCCTTCACCGCAATGAGGTCGGCCAGCCCGTCCAGCGACGCCACCGCCTCGAAGGGCTCGGCCGGCGTGCCGGGGGCCACCAGATTGGCGCGCTTCCAGCCTTCCTGGATCTGCGTTGCGGCCTCGGCTGCGGCGCGCGCGCAGAGGCTTTCCACCGTTTCTCCGGCCCGGCCTTCGACGCGCAGCACCGTCTCCGCATCGCCCGCTCCGACGCGCCTGAGCGTCACCTCGAGCACCGGGCGGGTGCGCTGCCCTTCCAGGCGATAGACGGCATGGGCGACCAGCGCGCGCCGGGCGCCGATGCGCGCGGCGGCCTGCAGCAGCCGGGCCCGGTCGCCGTCGGCGGCGCTGTCCGCGGACGGCATGGCGGGACCGCCCGTCACCGGCAGGACAAGCGGCACGGGTTCGTTCGCCGCCGGCTGCGCGGCCCAGGCTGCGCGCCAGGGGTTGGCGTCCTCGAACAGCAGGCGCAGCGGCCCCCATTCATAGACGGGGAAGACGGCGACGGGCCGGCTCACGGCCTCCGAGAACGGAATGCCGGCCTCGCGAAGGAGCGCGCGGACCGGCTCCGGATGGAAACTGACCGACAGGCGCGCCAGATAGCGCACCGGCGACTGGCGTTCCTCCAGCACCTGCACCTTGCGCATCGCCGCCGCAACGGCCGCAGGGTCCGGAACCGGCAACCGCTCACGGTCCGCGCCGAGCGTCAGGCGGCGGAGCAGCACATCGAAGGCCTCCGAGCGGGCCTCGGACATGGCGGCCTGCTTCGCCTCGGCGGCGGATGGCGCCGACTCGTCCACGGAAATGCCCTGAACCGTATAGAGATCGACCTTCGCGGCAGCCGGCCCGCCCGGCAGCAGAATCGCAAGCGTTGCAAGGAGCACCGCCGCCGCGCGCAACGCGGCGAATCGCAGGGATGGCGGCGTCACCGCCGCCGCCGCGCGCAACGCGGCGAATCGCGGCGAGGGATGGCGGCGTCGCCGCCGCCGCGCGCCAACGCGGCGAATCGCAGGGATGGCGGCGTCACCGCCGCCGCCGCGCACAACGCGGCAGATCGCAGGGATGGCGGCGTTGGCGCCGCCGCCGCACGCAATGCGGCGGATCGCAGGGATGGCGGCGTTGGCGCCGCCGCCGCACGCAATGCGGCGGATCGCAGGGATGGCGGCGTTGGCGCCGCCGCCGCACGCAATGCGGCGGATCGCAGGGATGGCGGCGTTGGCGCCGCCGCCGCACGCAATGCGGCGGATCGCAGGGATGGCGGCGTTGGCGCCGCCGCCGCACGCAATGCGGCGGATCGCAGGGATGGCGGCGTTGGCGCCGCCGCCGCACGCAATGCGGCGGATCGCAGGGATGGCGGCGTTGGCGCCGCCGCCGCACGCAATGCGGCGGATCGCAGGGATGGCGGCGTTGGCGCCGCCGCCGCACGCAATGCGGCGGATCGCAGGGATGGCGGCGTTGGCGCCGCCGCCGCACGCAATGCGGCGGATCGCAGGGATGGCGGCGTTGGCGCCGCCGCCGGCCCGAACAACACTCGCATTGCGCCTCTTCGCCCGATGGATATTGTCGCGCGGGACTATATCGCCACCGAGGTGACATGGCGAGCGCGGAAGGCACGACCTACAAGGCGGCCGGCGTCGATATCGATGCCGGAGAAGCGCTGGTGCGGCGCATTGCGCCCGCTGCGGCGCGGACGGCGCGACCGGGCGCGGATGCGCGGCTCGGCGGCTTCGGAGGTCTCTTCGACCTTTGCGCAGCCGGGTTCCGCGACCCGGTGCTGGTGGCCGCGACGGACGGGGTCGGCACCAAGCTGGAGATCGCCCAGGCGCTGGGGCGCCACCGGGGCGCCGGCATCGACCTCGTGGCCATGTGCGTCAACGACCTCGCCGCGCAGGGGGCGGAACCGCTCTTCTTCCTCGACTATTTCGCCACCGGGGCGCTCGACGCCGATGCGGCCGCCGAGGTCGTGGAAGGGATTGCGGAAGGCTGCATTGCCGCCGGCTGCGCGCTTGTCGGCGGCGAGACGGCGGAGATGCCGGGCTTCTACCCGGCCGGGCGCTACGACATCGCCGGCTTCGCCGTCGGCGCGGTCGAGCGCGAGCGGCTGAGCGGGCCCGACGCCCGGCCGGGAGACATCGTGCTGGGCCTTGCCTCGGACGGGATTCACGCCAACGGCTTCTCCCTCGTCCGCCGGATCGTGGAGCACGGCGGCCTCGACCTTGCGGGTCCGTCGCCCTTCTCGGAAGAAACGCTCGGCGAGGCCCTGCTCCGGCCGACGCGGATCTATGTCCGCCCCGTGCTGGCCGCGCTCGCCGCAGGCGGCGTCCGGGCGCTCGCGCACATCACCGGCGGCGGCCTCGTCGAGAACCCGCCGCGCGGCCTGCCGCCGGGCCTCGCCATGCGGATCGACTGCGCCGCCTGGCCGCTGCCGCCCGTCTTCGAATGGCTCGCGGGCGAGGCCGCGCCGGCGGAGCTTGCGCGCACCTTCAACTGCGGCATCGGCATGGTCGTCACCGCCGCATCCGACCGCGCCGACGCGCTGGCGGCAGGTCTGGAGGCGGCGGGCGAGAGGGTCTTCCGGATCGGCGAGGTCGTGGAAGGCGAGGGGGTCGCGCTCGACGGCCTGGAAGGATGGCGGCGGTGAAGGTCGGCGTGCTGCTGTCCGGCAGGGGCAGCAACCTCCAGGCGCTGCTGGATGCGCGCGCGGCCGCCTGGCAGGTCGCGTTGGCGATCTCGAACGTCCCCGGCGCCCCCGGCCTCGCCAGGGCCGAGGCGGCCGGTGTGCCCGCCCGGACGGTGCCGCACCGGGACTTTGCCGACCGGGCGGCCTTCGAGGAGGCGCTCGATGCGGCGCTCCGGGCGGCGGGCATCGACCTCGTCGTGCTGGCCGGCTTCATGCGCGTGCTGGGCCCGGAATTCGTGGCGCGCTGGCGCGACCGCCTCATCAATATCCACCCCTCGCTGCTGCCGGCCTTCCGGGGCCTCGACACGCACCGGCGTGCGCTGGAGGCGGGCGTCGGCTGGCATGGCTGCACGGTGCATTTCGTCCGCGCCGAGCTCGACGCCGGGCCGATTATCCTGCAGGCGGCGGTGCCGGTGCGTCCGGACGACACGGAGGAGTCGCTGGCCGGCCGCGTGCTGGCGCGCGAGCACAAGGTGCTGCCGCTGGCGGTCGGCTGGATCGCCGAAGGCCGTGTGAAGGTGGAGAACGAACGGGTCGTGGCGGTCGATCCGCAGGATTTGTCGGTCAATCCGTCGCAGTAGGGTCCGGGGCCGCTTGGCTATAGTGCCGGGCGGCTCTTCTGGCAGGGAGATGCGTTCATGGCGGAATACAATGCGGCAGCGGAAGAGGCGCGCCACCAGTATATCTGGGGCGGTTTCTGCAGGTTCCTCGGCTGGTCCACCGGCGGCGTTATACTGCTGCTGGTGATTCTGGCGGCGACGCTGCTCTAGGGGGAGACGGAACGATGGCGGGCGACAAGGTGACGGTCGAGGTCGAGCTCAATCCCGACATGCTCACGCTGCTCGACGACGTGGTGAAGGACTACCGGCTGCCGGATCGCGGCAAGGCGCTGCGCTGCCTGCTGGACTGGCTGGCCGTGGACGGCGACCGCGACCAGGTGTTCAGGAAGATTCGCTGCCGGCGCTGCTGAGCGCTTCCGAAAGCGCCCAGGCGACCGCCTCTTCGACGCTGGAAACACGCGGGCCGGGCTCCGGCGGCGGGCGCCGGATCATCACCACGGGCAGGTCGAATTCCCGCGCGGCGGCGATCTTGGCCTCCGTCGCAGCGCCTCCCGATGCGCGCGTCACCAGCGTTCGCACGCCGTATTCCTCGAACAGCCTGCGTTCGCCCGCAAGGTCGAAGGGCCCGCGCGCCAGCACCACCGCCGCGCCGGCGAGCGGCGAGGGTCCGGGGTCGATGCGCCGCAGCACGAGGCGCCGGTTCTCCAGGCCGGAGAAGGCGTCGAGGTCGCCGGGGCCGAGCGTCAGGAACACCGCGTCGGGCAGACCGGCCAGCGCACGGGCCGCCCCGGCTGCGTCCGCAACGCAGACCCAGCGGTCCCCCGGCTGCCGCCGCCACATCGGCCGCTCGACTGCGAGCCGGGGCACGCCCGCCCGCTCCGCCGCCTCCCGCGCATGGGCGGAGATGCGCGCAGCAAAGGGGTGCGTCGCGTCGATCAGCCGGTCGATGCGCTGCTCGCGGAGATAGCGCGCAAGCCCCGCCGCGCCGCCGAATCCGCCCGTCCGCACCGTGCCCGGAACCGCTGCCGGGCGCCGGGTCCTGCCGGCGAGCGAACTCGTCACCCGGGCGCGCCCGTCGAGCGCGCGCGCAATCGCCGCCCCTTCGCCCGTGCCCCCCAGAAGCAGGATGCGGGGTCTTGCCCGCTTGCTAGCCCGCATTTCTCACCAGGGTCACGGCCTGCGTCGCTGTCCAGGCGTTCGATCCGCAAGGAGCGGGCCGAAAAGCGTAGCGGAGCCTACGGTTGAGGCCCGCGACGCCGCCGCGCGCAACGCGGCGAACTGTATGGATGGCGGCGTTTACGCCGCCGCGGGCGGACGCCTGGACGCGACCCGAAGGGCGGCGCTGTCGGGCCGGCAGGCTGCGTCGAGCCGCTTGCCCGATGCCCCGCATCGAACTGCGCGGCTCTCCTACCCTGCCGGCCCGACAGCGCCGCGCAGACCATGACCCCGGTGAGAAATGCGGGCTAGACACCGGCCTCGCACCGGTGGGTGCTGACTATCTGAAACAGCGCCGTTTTTTCTCCCAAAAATTTGCGACCGGGGAACGAATGCTGCCACTGGCGCTTCCCCGGCTGCAACAGGAGCCGGGAGAAAACGTATGGCGAATGTCACTCTCACCGAAGCCCGCGTCAAGGCGCTTCAACCCCGGAAAACGGTCCGCGACGTCCGCGACGGCAAACTCAGGGGTTTCGGCGTCCGGGTGCTGCCCTCCGGCCGGAAACGCTTCTTCATCCATTGTCAGTTTAGGGGAGAGCGTGTCTGGAAGATCGTTGGCGATGCCGGGAGCATAAGCGTCGCAGAGGCGCGGTCCATGGCCGCCGAAATGCTTGCAGCAATCCGGTGGAGGAGAATTTCGGAAGAGGTGCGGCGGGCAGAAGGTCGGTTCTGCAATGGCGATCATCATGGCTGCGTGCCGGTCTGCCGGGCGATCGTCGAGGAACCGGGATGTGAGCTGTTCGGCCGCAAAACCTGGGCTGAACCGCTCCTCGGCCGCCTCTCGTCGAATCGCCGGGAAATACCGAAGAACGAGCGCGACGCGGCCCCCGACTCGGGCCCTGCATCACGCGCTCGGGCGATTTCTTGCTGCAATGATTGCGCCTCGATACCGCCGCAAGCGGTTGAATCGGGGTCTTCGGGCGGCGTATCGTCGGCCCGACCGCCGCTTTGGCGTTATCCGACTGAGACGAGGAAACAGGGATGAAGGTATATTTTGCCCCCGGATCGCGCGCGGTCCGCACAGTCTGGCTCTTGGAGGAAATCGGCAAGACTTACGAGCTGGTGCGGTTCACGCTGGGCCAGAAGGAAATGCGGGGCCCCGAATACACCAGGATCAACCCGAACGGCCGCGTGCCGACTCTGGTTGACGGCGACACCACCGTCACGGAAAGCACGGCCATCGCGCAGTATCTGGGCGCAAAATACGCGCCGGAACTGACCCCAGGCCCGGACGCGGCGAATTTCGCAACCTACCTTCAATGGCTCAATTATGCGGAAGGCATGATCATGCCGCCGATCAACAATTATGTGGTCGAGACGATCCTGCTTCCGCCGGAGCGCCGAAACGATGAGCTGGCGGCACGCGCGCTGAAGCTGCTGAACCGGACGCTCGGCGCCGCCGAGGCACATATGGAAGGGCGGGATTTCCTCGCGGGCGACTTCACCGTTGCGGACACGGTTACCGGCCATGCCGTCATCATGTCCCGCCGTCTCGGCGCCGATTTCAGCCAATGCCCGAACCTTGCCGCCTATGCCGACCGACTCGAAGCCCGGGAGGCGTTCAAGGCTGCGGACTCGGCCTGACGGGCCGAAGACCGCTTCCCCGACCGCCCCACCGCATGCACACATCTCGATCAGGTGCCGCCGCTCAGTGCAGGCCCCGGTTGCCGGGAGCGGCCATGATCGTTGCCATCCTCCGGGTCGGGTTCTTCCGAACGACGCCTAAGCCAAGGGCTCCAAGACCGTCGCTCACCGGTCTCAGGGCCTGACCTCCGGATACGATTGGCGTTCGGCGGTACATAGTCTCCGCGCCAAGATCGTCGTTGACGCCAAAAGCCGCGCCGGTCGACAGGTTGCGGCGACGCCAAGCCCGCGCGCCAGAAAATCGTCGAATTCCATCCGGCATGACGCTACGGTGTTACCTTGTAACAGACAGGATCGCGAGATGGCCCAGACTATCCCTGTAACCGTGTTGACCGGGTTTCTCGGCAGCGGCAAGACCACCCTGCTCAACCGCATTCTGACCGAAAACCACGGCCAGCGCATTGCCGTGATCGAGAACGAGTTCGGCGAGATCGGCGTCGATCAGGATCTGGTGATCAACGCCGACGAAGAAGTCTTCGAGATGAACAACGGTTGCATCTGCTGCACCGTGAGGGGCGACTTGATCCGGATCCTCGGCAACCTGATGAAGCGGCGCGACAAGTTCGACCGGATCCTCGTGGAAACCACCGGCCTGGCCGACCCGGGACCGGTGGCGCAGACGTTCTTCGTCGACGACGATACCCGGGAGTCCTTCGACCTCGACGGCGTCATAACCATGGTCGATGCGAAACATGCCGAGCTGCACCTGGATGACAGCGACGAAGCCATGGCGCAGATCGCCTTCGCCGATGTGCTCCTGATAAACAAGATCGACCTGGTCGATGACGAGGCGGTCGATGCGCTGGAGCGCCGGCTCAGGTCGATGAACGCCATGGCGCGGATCGAACGGGTCCGGATGGCCGACGCGCCCATGGAGCAGGTGCTCGATGTCGGCGGCTTCGATCTTGGCCGCGCTCTCGACCTCAAGCCGGGCTTCCTCGAACCGGAGTATCCGTTCGAGTGGGGCGGCGTGCTGCAGCTCGACAGCAAGGCGACCTTCACGCTCCGGAACGGCCCCGACCCGGCCATGTCGGCGGTGCTGGAGCCCATCCGTGCGGCAACGCCCGAGGCCCTGAAAGAAACGGCGGAACGAATCTTCACCCGGTTCTCCGCGCCCGCCGAGATGCTGCAACCGGGCGCCACGATCCCGCCGGGCGAAACGCTCCGGACGCTGGCGCTCACGGGCGCCGATCGCTACGACTACACGCTTGCCGTTGACCGGCCGGGACTCTACGCCTTGTTTACGGAGCACCTGCCGGAGGAGTTCGACGCAGGCTTCTTCGATGCCGCCGGCGCGAAGATGGACCTGGCTGCGGAGCATGTCTTCAACCCGGAGCACGAGCATGACGACACCGTTCGTTCGGTTGCGCTCGAACTCGACGGCTCGCTCGACGGGTCTGCGCTCAATGGCTGGTTGAGCCGATTGCTGCAGACACGGGGGCCCGACATCTTTCGCATGAAAGGGATCCTGGCGATCGAGGGCGAGGACCGGCGGTTCGTGTTCCAGGGCGTGCATATGCTGTTCGACGGCCAGCCCGGCGACCCCTGGGGCGACCGACACCGTTCCAGCCGGCTGGTCTTCATCGGCCGCGATCTGGACGAGGCGATGCTGGAACGGGGATTGCGCGAGTGTCTGGCGCCATGAGAGCGGCCGCCGGCGCGGCGGCCGTGCTTGCGTGTCCGGGCCGGTTGGAGCGGCGCGGCCGGCGTTGAACGGTATCAGGCTGGATCGCTGGACCGCCGATGCGCCGCTGACCGGCGTTTGCGTTGAGCGCGGCGGGCGTTATGCGGCCTTCGCCGGCGGGGACGGGAGCATGCGCATCGCGGACCTCCACGAACGGGAACCGGCTCTTTCGGTTTGGTCGCTGACCCGAGGCGCCGTTCTGGCGCTGGTGCCCGACTGCCGGGAGCGCGGGTTCCTGTGCGGGGCCGACGACGGCGCCGTGTACCGGGTTCACGCCACGGACGGACCGCGGGAGCTGGCGCGGCTCACCCGGTCCTGGCCCGACCGGCTCGCCTCGCACCCAAACGGTTTGAGGGCGATCCCGGACGGTGCGCGAGTCCGGCTGCTGGACGCCGGGGGACGGGAGGTTGCGGAGCTCGGAGGACATCCAAGCACCGTCGCGGGCCTGGCTTTCGACAGCAGCGGCCGGCGTCTGGCCGTTTCGCACTATAACGGGGCAAGCCTTTGGCTGCTGAACGGGCGGCGCAGCGAGCCGCGGCGCCTGCACCACCGGGGTTCGCACCTCGATCTCAGCTGGAGCAGGGACGAACGGTTCGTGGTGACGGCCACCCAGGAAAAGACGCTGCACGCATGGGACCTCGTTTCCGGGCAGGACGCCAGCCTCGGTCCCTGCATCGCCAAGGTCAAATCGATCGGCTGGAGTGCCGATGGCGGCTGGCTGCTCGCATCCGGGGCCGACACCGTAAGCGGCTGGCGGTTCTCCGGCGGCCGCCTGCCGCCGCCTGCCCCGCGAATGCTGGGACGCTACAGCGAACATCTGGTCGCCAGGGTATGCGCCAACCCGCGCCTTGCCCTGGCGGCCGCCGGATACAATGACGGCGGTCTCGAACTGGTGAGCCTGGCCACGAGGCCGCGGAGACGCACCCTCGCGGCCGCGCCGGGCAGCCCCGTCGCGGACCTCGCATGGTCCCCGGACGGGAACTGCCTGCTGGGCGGCGACTCGGACGGGCGCGTGTTCGCCTATCGCTTCGATACCGGCTCGCTCGCCCGTCTGGCCCGCGCCGACTGAGGCGTTCTAGACGACGGCGATCGGGTTGCCCGGCGAGCCCGTGGCCCCCTTGATCGGCAGCGTGGAGAAGATGAAGGCGAACTTGTAAACGCCATCGGCGGCCAGATGGTCGAGGCGCACATTCTCGAGAATGTGGATGCCGTTCTTGGTCAGGAAGATCTGGTGCACCGGAAACGCCAGGTTCGGATCCGGGTTGGGCACACACTCGATGGCCCAACAGTCGGCGGCGCCGACCGAAATTCCCTTGGCCGCCAGCCACTCCCCTGCGCCCACGCCGATTCCAGGCTCACCGGAATTGAAGCGGGCATTGTCCTTCATCCACAGGTTTTCGCCCCATCCCGTGCGCCACAGCGCCGCGCAGCCCTCGGTGATGTCATCCTCGGTCATGCCCTGGCGGTCCAGGCAAGCCTTCAGGTCGGCGACCGTGATCTCCTCGCCCTTGTCCAGCATGCGCCCCTTCAGGCCCATGACATCGAACAGGACCCCGCGGCAGAAGAACGGCTTGACATGTTCCATGCCGAGCTTCTGCAGCCCGTAGGCGCCGGCAGTGGAGCCTGCCTCGCTGTCGTTGTTGTGCAGGTCTCTCGTGGTGAACCCGTTGTAGAACATCTCCTGAGAGAGATCGCCGGCTTCGCCGACCCGTGCGCCGATATGGGCAAGCCCGTCGAACTGGGTGCCGACCTGGCCGATTTCGGTGGTCAGGATCTCGTCGTGCCAGATGACCTGGTTCTTGCCGTATGCGCCTCCGGTCGGCGCGCCCGGGATACGCAGAGCGAACACCCGCTGGCCGAACAAGGGCATGCCGTACTCATAGACCCGGCCCAGGCTGTACACCTTGCCGGTCTTGATCAGGCTCGCCGCGTCCAGCGCTACGGCCGGCGTCATGTGGTTGGTCGCGCCGGTCTGGTCGCCCTCGCCCCAGCGGGACGGCCACCATTTGCCGGCCATCGGCGTGCCTTCGATACCGCCTTCGGCAGCGTGCGCAGGCTTGACGAGGTCCAGCTCGTGCATCACCCCGCCGCCCACGGTGGCGACCGCAGCACCGCCGGTCGCAAGTGTCGCGGTCTTGATAAAGGAGCGGCGCGACTGCGACGTCACCCCTCCGCCATCCGGCTCCTGACGGGACTCCATGTCCACGTCCCGTTCGACAGCATCGTCTGTGCGGATTTCATCGGCCATGGCGGTTCCTCCCGGTCGGGGCCAACTACAATTACTGTAATACAGTAACAGTCCGAACACGCGACAGCAACAAGGCGCGGACCTAAATCGGCATGGCTGCAGGGTTGCGCCCGTCTGCAGCAAGCGCCGCCCCCGCTCCAGGCAGCGCCTCAGGTCTGCTGCGGCTAGTTGTGGAGCATCAACAGGTTGTCCTGGGTCAGGCGGAGTCGGCTGATGGGTGTATTTGCCTTCAGGCTACCATGCGGTCGGTGCCAGTTGTATCGGTGGAGCCAGTGCGGGAGGTGGTATTCGCGTTGGCCTGAGTTTTGGTAGGCGCGAGCGTAGGCCCATTCTCTGAGGGCGGTCTGGATGAAGCGTTCGGCCTTTCCGTTGGTTCTTGGCGTGTAGGGTCTGGTTCGGATGTGCTTGAGGCCGCGGGTTTTGCAGGCGTCGCGGAAGGCGTGGGCCCTGTAGCAGGACCCGTTATCGGTCATGACGCGGCTGACGGCGACGCCGAGGCTCTTGTAGTAGGCGATTGCGGCGTTGAGGAAGGCGATGGCGCTTTCCTTCTTCTCGTCGGGCAGGATCTGGCTGAAGGCGACGCGGGAGTGGTCGTCGATGCAGACGTGGAGATACTCCCATCCGATGCCGCGTGCGTTGCTTTGGCCGGTACGGTCGCCGGTGACGCGGTGTCCCGGTCGGTCGAAGCGTCCGAGCTTCTTGATGTCGATGTGGATGAGTTCGCCCGGGTTCTCGCGCTCGTAGCGCCTGACCGGCTGGGGCGGTTCGAGCGCCTTGAGGCGGTTGAGGCCGAGGCGCCTGAGGACGCGGCTGACGGTTGCGGTGGAGACGCCGAGCTGGGCGGCGATCTGCGCGCCGGACCAGCGCCGCCGGCGCAGCGCGGCGATCCGGCGGACCACCGGGGCCGGGGTCGGTCGGCGCAGGGTGTGCGGTCGCGACGAGCGGTCCCGCAGGCCTTCGGCTCCCTCGGCCTGGAAGCGCCGGACCCACTTGCGCACGGTGCGTTCGCAGACCCCGAAGGCCGTGGCCACGGCCTTCGGGGTCTGCCCCTGGTCGATCACGCGGCGGACGATCTCGGCTCGACCGCGCGGCGTGAGTTTTGCATTCTTGTGGACGTTCATCCGGGGCTCGCTTCTCGGTTCGCTGACAGGTTTTCGTCACCCATCAGCTTCCGAGAATCAGTCCCGGATGGACAACCTATTGAGAGATCACAGCTAGAGCGGTATCGACGGGTCGCTGGCCGCCCGGGCGTGCCGGGCCGCCCGGGCTTCGCTCAGACGCTGGAACTGGGGCAGGTCGATGCGCAGGCTGTCCTCGATGGCTCCGCGGTCGAGATTGGCGGTGATGAACAGGAACCGGGAGCGATCGACCTCGACCTCCGGCAACCGTTGCGGCGGTTGATAGACGTGCTGGACGCCGTTGATGACGACCGGTCCGTCCACGCCCGCGATCCTGATCGCTCCCTTTGTCCGGTACATGACGTCCCCGTTCGTCTGCGTACCGGCATTCAGCCAACCGTGCAGGGCCTCCCATTCGAGCTCGTGCGGGATTTCGATCGCAAACCCGTGCAGGCCGTTCCGGAGCACATCGCTGCCGCCATAGTGCGGCGCTCCCAGCCACCGGCCCAGGTCACCGTCCAGCAGGCGCGTTTCCAGGCCCGCTCCGATCAGCGCTGCCGCCAGGGAAGGCCGGTCGGACGGCACCAGATCGGCAACGGGGTTCAACACCCGCGCGCCGGCGCAGATTTCCGGCGCGGCAAGCGACGCCGGGTCGAGCACGATGCTGTCTGCGATGGCTAGTTGTTTGCAGCCGTGGCGCGAGTGCGCCAGTGCCTCCGGACCGTCGCCCCCGGTCATGACCGCGACGACGCTGTCCAAGCGGAAATATTCGGTCACGAGGGCGTTGTTCAGCAGGGTTTGCATGACCGGGGCCGGATCGGTATCGGCCAGGGTTTCGATCAGCACCCGGTCGAATTGGATTTCACCCTGCGCCCGTTGGGCGAAAAGCCGCCGCAGGCTGCTGACCAGCCCCGAGCGCGTGACGCAGCACAAACACCCGATGGCGTGCGGAACCATCTGCCCGGCAATGCGCTCGGTTGCCGCCGCAGCGAAGGCCGGACCGTCGGTTTCGTTGCTTATCACCGCCCAGCGAGCGCCGTCTCCTTCGAGCACGCGCTCGATCGCTTCCGTCCGCGCACGGGCGTCGATCCCGCAAAACACGAGTGCGGGCACCTTCGCTTGGGCGGCTTCAGGGGTAAATCTAAGCATCGTCGGTTCAGCAGCAGGGCCGCGTTAAGTCATTGTAGAATACTGGACCCGTGCTCGTCCCGACGCAATGCGGTTGCGCGCCGTTTCGAAGGGCAACAGGCCAGCCATGCCCAATATGGCAGATGATGCTGTCCGGCAACCGTCCGGATCCGGACGGTTGCCGGCTGTGCAAGATAAGTTACAATATAACACCATATCCTCGGAGCCCGGATCAGGACGCGTATGAGACCGCGGGGCAGGAACATGCAGGCGGACGTACTCGCCGCCTTGCAGCGGCGCGGCGCGCCGATGTCGGCGTACGAGGTGCTCGACCGATTGCGCGATGGCAACCCCCGGCTTGCGCCGCCGACGATATACCGCGCCCTGGCGGCGCCGATCGAGCGCGGCAGCGTGCATCGTCTCGAGTCTCTCAAGGCCTTTGTCGCCTGCAGGGGCGAGCGGCACGGGCATGTTCCGATTTTCTCGATCTGCAAGGAGTGCGGAACGGTCGAGGAGGCCGTCTCGCGGCACATTACGAACGAGTTGTCGAGGATCGCCGGACAGTCGGGGTTCGCGCCGGCGCGCCACGTTATCGAGGTCCATGGCCGGTGCGCACGCTGCGAATCGAAAGAGGTTCTGGCGTGACGCCCCGGCGAAACACGATGCGCGGGATGCTTCTCATCGGCGTCGGCCCGCGGCTCGCCGCGGCGGTGCTGATCGCGATGTTGCTCTGGGCCATGTTTTTCTGGGCGACATCCACGCCGGGAAGCCTGTGACCTACGCCCTGGCATTCGAGGAGTTGACCCTTGGCTACGACCGCCATGCGGCGGTGCATCGCCTCGACGGCGAGGTCGCCGACGGCAGCCTGACCGCTATCGTGGGTCCCAACGGCGCGGGCAAGTCAACGCTGCTGAAAGGGGTAACGGGCGTCCTGCGTCCGCTTGCGGGACAGGTGCGCTTCGGAACCTGCGCGCGGACCGACATCGCCTACCTGCCGCAGCAATCGGACATCGACCGGTCGTTCCCGATCGCGGTCGTCGAACTGGTGGCAATGGGGCTCTGGAGCGAGATCGGCGGCCTGTTCGGGTTGCGTGCCGCGCATCGTGCCCGGATCGACGATGCCATTTCCGCTGTCGGGCTTACGGGATTCGAGTCCCGAATCATCGGCTCGCTGTCGGGCGGGCAGTTTCAGCGTGCGCTGTTCGCGCGGCTCCTGCTTCAGGACGCGCAGCTCGTGCTGCTCGACGAACCTTTCACGGCTATCGATGCCAAGACGATGGTCGATCTCCTGGGCGTGGTGCGGCGGTGGCACGGAGAGGGACGCACGGTGATCGCCGTTCTGCACGATGCGGAGGTCGTCCGGGAGCATTTCCCCGAGACGCTGATACTGGCGCGCGATCTCGTGGCGCACGGGCCCACGGCGAAGGTGCTGACGGCCGCGAACCAGTTCCGTGCGCGCCAGATGTGCGAGGCCGGTGTCGGCCCGCCCCACGACCGCGGCAGGTACGCGTCGTGATGTGGGAACCCCTGATTCAGCCATTTGCCGAATTCAGCTTCATGCGCCGGGCCATGATGGGCTGCATCGCGATTTCGGTGGGCGGAACGCCCGTGGGCGTCTTTCTGCTGTTGCGCCGGATGAGCCTGACCGGCGATGCGATGGCGCATGCGATCCTGCCCGGCGCCGCGGTCGGATTCCTCGTCGCCGGGCTCTCGCTCGGGCCATGACGATAGGCGGTCTGATCGCCGGCATGGCCGTGGCGTTGCTTTCGGGCTTCGTCGCCCGCGTCACGGCGCTGCGCGAAGATGCAAGCCTTGCCGCCTTCTACCTGATCTCGCTGGCGCTCGGCGTGCTGATCGTGTCCACCCGCGGCAGCAATGTGGACCTGATGCATGTGCTGTTCGGCACCGTGCTCGCGCTCGACAACGCAGCGCTGATCCTGTTGTGCAGCATCGCGAGCATTACGCTGATTGCGCTGGCGTTCATCTTCCGCCCGCTGGTTCTCGAATGTGCGGACCCGCAATTCCTGCGCTCGGTGAGCGGGCTGAGCACGGTGACTCATTTCACCTTCCTCGCGCTCGTCGTCATGAACCTTGTCGGCGGTTTTCATGCGCTCGGCACATTGATGGCCGTCGGCATCATGATCCTTCCGGCTGCGGCCGCGCGCTTCTGGGCGGTGAGTATCGGCGGACTGATCGTCGTCGCGGTCGCCATCGCCATCGCTTCGAGCGTCTTCGGTCTGCTCGTCTCCTACCATTTCGGACTTCCGTCCGGGCCGTCGATCATCCTCGTGGCAGGCATCGTTTACGGGGTGTCGCTGGCCTTCGGGCCGGTGGGCAGCCTTGCCGCGCCGCTCTTTCGCTATCGCGTCAATGCCTGAAAGGACACCCACAATGGCCAGGCGCAGAAACCTGCTGATATCCGCAACCGCCCTCATCGGCCTGTCGTTGACCGCTCCGGCGCCGGCTTGGTCCGCCGACGCTCCCATCCCGGTAGTCGCCACCTTCTCGATACTGGGCGACATGGTCGGGCGCATCGGCGGCAACAAGGTTGCCGTCACGACACTGGTGGGGGCCAACGGCGATGCCCATGTCTATCACCCGACTCCGGCCGATGCGCGCGCCGTGAGCCAGGCCGGGATCCTCGTGTTCAACGGTCTTGCGTTCGAAGGCTGGCTGGATCGGCTGGTCGAGGCGTCGGGCTTCGATGGCGTCCGCGTGGTGGCAACCGACGGAATCGAGCCGATCAGGCTTGAGGACGACGACCACCATGACGACGACCACGACGATCACGCCAAGAAGGACGACCACGCCGACGCGCATGACCACGGCGCCTTCGACCCGCATGCCTGGCAAGACCCCGCCAACGCGGTGATCTATGTCGACAACATCGCTGCGGCGCTGGCGGAAGCCGACCCTGCCAACGCGTCGACCTACCAGGCGAACCGTGCGGCCTACGTGGCTGAAATCGAAGCGGTGGATGCCGACATCCGCAAGGCTCTCGGAGCGCTGCCCGAGGACAGGCGCACGATTGTCACCCCCCATGACGCCTTCGGGTACTTTTCCGAGGCCTACGGCCTGCGCTTTCTCGCGCCGAGCGGCATAAGCACCGAAAGCGAGCCGTCCGCCGGAGATGTCGCCACCCTGATCCGGCAGATCCGCGACGAGGGAATTACGGCCGTCTTCGTCGAGTCGATCACGGACCAGCGTCTGATTAAGCAGATCGCCGACGAAACCGGCGCGTCCATCGGCGGGACGCTGTATTCCGACGCGCTTTCCGGGTCGGACGGGCCGGCATCCACCTATCTCGACATGATGCGCCACAATGTCGAGATGCTCACGGAAGCGCTGTCGCCGTGACCCGGCGCGGGAGCGCAAACGACGAACGCGAGGCGGAGCGCCCCGCTTCCTTTCGGGAAGGGTAGTTCCGCTTTTCGTTTTCGGAGGATGGACGAAATGAGCGTTGCGGAATGGTCGGGTTCGCTTGTGGAGTGGGAGCGGGAGCTTCGTTCGTGGAAGGCCCGTCTGGGTCCGGTGTTCGGGCGTCGTCAGCTACGTGAGACGGGAGGGGCGTTTCTGGACGGCCTTCTGTCGGGGATCGAGCGCAAGACGGGCTGGATGATGGCGGAGCGGGCGGGTCTGCCGGGCCCGTGGCGGATGCAGGCGCTTCTGGGGAAGAGCCGCTGGGATGCCGATGCGCTGCGGGACGAGGTCCGCGCCTATGCGGTCGAGGCGCTGGGCTGTCCGGACGGGGTTCTGGTGGTGGACGAGACCGGCTTCGTGAAGAAGGGCCGCCACTCGGTCGGTGTCGCGCGCCAACATACCGGGACGGCGGGCCGTGTCGAGAACAGCCAGGTGGGCGTGTTTCTGGCCTATGCGGGCCGTTTGGGCCAGGCGTTGATCGACCGGCGGCTGTATCTGCCGCGCGAATGGACGGAGGACGGCGCGCGGCGCAGGAAAACGCAGGTGCCGGAAGAGCTCGCCTTCGCCGCCAAGCCCGCACTGGCCCGTGCGATGATCGGCGACGCTCTCGATGCCGGCGTTCCCTGCGCCTTCGTTCTGGCCGACGCCGTTTTTGGATCGGACTCCGGCCTGCGGCGTATGCTGGAAGCGCGGGGACAGAGCTATGTGCTGGCGGTGTGCGGCGACCACTCCTTGCGCTTCGCCGCCGGCGAGGAATTGATCCAGGCCGATCCCGCGACCATCGCCAACGAACTGGAAGACGGGGCCTGGGCCGCGCACGCCGCCGGCGAGGGCAGCAACGGCCCGAGGCTCTACGACTGGGCAAGGGTCGCGCTGGCCCGACATCGCGAAGACGGCCGGGAACGCTGGCTGCTGATCCGCCGCTCCCGCCGCGACCCCGACGAACGGGCCTACTATCTCGTCTTCTGCCGAGCCGGCACGACGCTCGCCGAACTGGCCGGCGCCGCCGGTCTCAGATGGACCATCGAGGAGTGCTTCCAGAGAGCGAAGGACGATCTCGGCCTCGACCATTGCGAGGCCCGCTCCTGGCACGGCTGGCATCGCCATGTCAGCCTCGTCATGGCCGCCGCCGCCTTTCTCGCCAAACTCGCCGCCGATCTGCGCCGCGCCGCATACGGCAAACGAAACGAAACGGGTCCCGACAGATCGATCGCCGCTTGACGCTCATTGCGGCGCTCATTCCCTGCGTACCGGAAACCGCCTGTCGGCCATGTCGGGACTTGCCGCCGGTTGCGCCTCGCAGGGACGGCGCAACGGTTCCTCGCCCGCTGCCGGGCGGTCGATGACCCCGGCTCGGGGGCCGGGACAGGCGGCGGACCGGCGAACGACCGGCTGAGGAAGCGGCTCCGGGGCGCGACCTCGTTCGGTCGGACACCGCTCTAGAGAAAAACCGTGCCGCCATCGACCATCAGCGTCTGGCCGGTGACGAGCCTGCTGGCGTCGGAGGCGAGGTAGAGCACGGTGCCCACCAGGTCGTCGGTGGTGAGGTTCCTCTGCAGGCTCTGGCCGGCGGCGACCGCCTGCAGCAGCTTGTCCTTCTTGGCCCCGAAGAAGTCGTCGGTGCCCTCGGTCAGCACCGCGCTGGGCGCGATGGCGTTGACTCTGATCCAGTCGCGGCCGAGCTCGCGCGCGAGTGCGCGGGTCATGCCGATGACCGCAGCCTTCGACGTCGCGTAGTGCAGGCCGAAGGGCATGCCATAGACCGCGGCAAGGGAGGCGATATTGACGATGGAGCCGCCGCCGGCCTCGCGCATCGCCGGCACGCATGCCTTGGTGCACTGCCAGACGCCGCGCACATTGACGGCCATGGTGCGGTCCCACTCGTCCTGTTCGATCCTGTCGAAGCGCCCGCCCTGGATGTCGCCGTAGAGCGCGGCGTTGTTGACGAGCACGTCGATGCGGCCGAACTCGGCAACCGCGTGCCTCGCCATGGTCTCGCAACTCGCCATGTCGGCGGCGTCCAGCGCGATGCCGGCGACGCGCCCGGCGGCGGCGGCGATGGCTTCCACCGTCTCGGCCGTGTCGCGGATGTCGGCAGCGACCACGGCGGCGCCCTCGCGCGCCAGCGCCTCGCAATAGGCGCGGCCCAGACCCCGCCCGCCGCCGGTCACGACGGCGACCTTCCCCTCAAGCTGTGACATCGGCCCTCCCGCTTCTTTCGCCTGCACCGGCCGGCCAGGCCCTCGCGCCGCCGACAGGATGGGATTCGAATAGACTGCCGGCAGCGCCCCTACAATCCGGCCGGCCTTGTTCATATCGCTCAGTCGCCCGGAGCCCGCCAGTCGGAAAGGCTAATTCGGCCCACGAAGCCGCTCTCGGTACCGAGTGCGAGATGCTGCCCGTCCGCCGACCAGGAAAGCGCGGTTACAGCGCCCTCGCCGGGTTGCTTGACCAGAACCGTTTGAGTGCGGCCGATGTGAACGAGGATGGCGGCGCCGTCCTTGTATCCGGCGGCGACCGCGTCGTGCCGGGGGTGGGCGGCCACCACCGTCACCACATCCTCGAAGCCCCGCCCGAGGTCGAGCGGCGCCTTGCCCATGGGGCCGCCCTTGCCGTGGAATGGCCAGCAAACGACGGAATCCGCGCCGCCGGTCGCCAGATATCTTCCCTTCGGCAGCCAGCTCATCGACCTGACCTTCGTCGGGTAGCCGGACATCCGCATATCGGCGCTGTCGGAGAGGCGCCAACCGTGCAGCTCATTCTCCTGCATTGCGGTGACGATGTATTTCCCGTCCGGGCTCCAGGTCAGACCGAGATGCGAGCCCGACCAGCTGAGTCGTTTGGGTTTCTGCATGCTGGGCTTCGCCCACCAGAGGCTGACTCCGCCATAATGCGCGGCGGCGACCCGTCGTCCTTTCGGGTCGAATGCCAGACCGCCGACCGTGTTTGCATGATCGAACTGTCCAACTGCTCTTCCATCTTGCGCGAAAAGGGAAACTGTCTTGCCGAAAGCCGCAGCGCATAGTCCGGATGCTCCGCTGACGACAATCGGCTCGACCCATCGTCCCGCAATGGCTGCAATTTCGGTGGCCTCGCCGTCGGTATCGGTGCTCACCAGCCGTCCATCGTCTCCGCCTGTCAGAACGCGCTGCTCCTTCAGGTCCACGGCCAGCGAAAGACAGGCCCCGTCATGCACGGAAACGAAGGACGGAGGATTCGTGCTCCCGCTGTCGATGAACGCGACCCGGCCGTCCCCGAGCGCAGCGGCGAGCACTCCCTTCTCAAGGAACGCAACGCCCACCACATAAGCGTCGAGCGTCCGACCGGCGCCGATGCGATCGAGCAGCGACGCCCTGCCCTGTTCAGCGGCCGAACTCATGCGATGCAGGCGTCGAACTGCCGACGCAGTTCCGACTCGTCGATGTTTCGACCGATGAAAACCAGGCGGCTCTCCCGGCTCTCGTTCGGGCTCCACGGCTTCGTGAAATTGCTTTCCATCACCATATGGACCGCCTGGACGACATACTGCTTGTCATGACCGGCCATCGACAGGATTCCTTTGGTTCGCAGAAGGTCCTGACCGCGCTCGACAAGCAGGCGTTGCAACCACCCTGCGACGCGGATTCCATTCAGGGGCCGGTCGGTGCGCAGGCAGACGCTCGTCACGGCATCGTCATGTTCATGGTCGTCTTCCGAAAGAAAGTCCGGCTCGATCGCCAGTATGCGATCGAGATCGAAGGCCCGGCGCCCCAGAACCCTGTCAAGCCCCACCCCGCACCGCTCTGTGCGATGGATAACCGCCGTCGGGTTGATCGAACGGATACGGGTTTCGACCTGCGCCAGTTCATCGGCCGGCGCAAGATCCGTCTTGTTGAGAAGGACGATGTCGGCAAAGGCAATCTGTTCCAGCGCCTCATGGCTGTCTTCCAGCCGCTGGACGACATGGCGGGCGTCAACCACCGTTACGATCGAATCGAGCCAGGTCCGTCGCCGAACGTCTTCGTCGACGAAGAAGGTCTGGGCGACCGGCGCGGGATCGGCGAGGCCCGTGGTCTCGATGAGGATTCCATCGAAGCTGTCCTGCCGTTTCATCAAACCGCCAAGGATGCGGATCAGATCCCCGCGTACGGTGCAACAGATGCAACCGTTGTTCATCTCGAACACTTCCTCGTCGGCGTTGACCACGAGGTCGTTGTCGATGCCGATTTCGCCGAACTCGTTGACGACCACGGCGTATTTCTTGCCGTGCTCCCCGGTCAGGATGCGGTTCAGGAGCGTCGTCTTGCCGGCGCCGAGATAGCCGGTCAGAACGGTAACGGGGATCTGATTCATGGGTTCCGTGTCCTTCAGATTCTGAAGCCGTTCCGCAGCACTCGGCTGCCTCTTCCCGATTCCTGAAAGTCCGGCGTCCTGGCTTTCGAAGGCTGCGCCGTGCCTTACGGCGCCAGCGCCTGCGCGAGGGTCTTCGCGTTGTGCCTGTCGGACTGTGCGGAGGCAGGAGCGGCAGGCGGCAGGGCGAGGGCGGCGGGTGTCAGAATCGCTCTGCGTGCGAGCATCCGAACTCCTTTCAGGCTTCGAGACAGCGGCGCCGGAGGCCCGCCCCGCGAAACCGCCCACGGGTCCGCAGGCCGGTGACGACAGATATGTTATATTATAACATTCTTCCTATCGATTGCAAGGGCCGGCCGCCCCCTGGAAGCCGGGCGTGGCCGCAGGAAAGGGATTGACATGCACACAGCTCGCGATGGCCGGATCGACCTGTCCCTCTCCTTCAGGCAGGCTGGCGCGCCGGTTGACGATGGACCGACACTTTCGATTTGCCTGCGCTGCCGCGACGGGCGCGAGGACGGCAACACCGACCTCGACCGGCGGGGCGGTCGGCGTCTGGCGCAGGCTGTGGCGGAGGCCTTTCCCGACAGTACGGCCGCGCGCCGGGGCATCCGCCTGCGCGGCGTGAATTGCATGAGCAATTGCAAGCGGCCGTGCACCATCGCGCTCTCAGCTCCCGGCTGCTTCACCTATCTCTTCGGCGATCTCGACCCGACGCTTCATGCCGGCGAAGTTCTCTCCGTTGCCGCCGCCTATGCCGAAGCCGAGGGCGGCTATCTGCCCAGACCCGTGCGGCCGGAGGTTCTGCGCGCGGGCATCCTCGGCCGCATCCCGCCGCTTGGCTTCGCGGGCGACCTGATCGAACCGCTTTCCCCGACACCCCGACACCCAACCCACGGGAGCGATAACTTGTGACCTATTCCCATTTGTCCCGAACGCTCGCCGCAGCCGCTATTGCGGGCGCGATCGTTACCCCCGCCATCTCCCACGCAGAGGAGGTGACGATCGGTCAGACGTTCCTAGAGCACGATCCGACCTGTATGGATCGACTGTTTGTCGACAGGTAGCCGCGGTCCTTGCCCCCGCTTCGTCGCCCCGGACCCCGATCCGGGGCCCATCCACGGCCGTTTGGGCCCGGTGGAAAGGTCGGGAGATGGACCCCGGATCGTCGCTGACGCGCCGTCCGGGGTGACGATTGAGGCTTTACGGACGAAGCCGTTTCAACTCGAACGGATACCGCTCTAGCTTCCGGCCTCGATCCCGCCGAAGGATCGAACGGCTGGGCGCTCGTCAGCCACGGCATTGCCGAACAACTGTTCCGCGTGTCCCGCGAGGGCGAGGTAGTGCCGAACCTCGCGGCCTCGGCCACGCGGAACGACGACGCCGGACAACACCCTCTGTCAGATAGTGCCCTACAGCCGTAAATCTCATCTGAGATTTACACCGGCCTCGCCGATCACCCGGCCGCTGCGGTCGATCACGCGCACATCGACCTCCGTGCCGCCGGCGAGCATCGCGAGCGCCGTCTCGCGCGCCTGCTCGGCGATGCGCCGGGCGAGCGGCAGGCCGCCGGCCAGCGCGAGCACCGCGCCGGCGCTGTGGGCCTCGCCGGCGTCCGGCCCGCCGAGCGCCTTCAACTCCGAGGCAAGGCGCGGGATATCCACGGGCGCGCGGTCGGAATGCAGGTCCAGATGTCCCGCCGCCAGCTTGGAGAGCTTGCCGAAGCCGCCTGCCAGGCTGAGCCGCGCCACCGGCCGCCGCCGGAGATATTTCAAGAGCGCGCCCGCGAAGTCGCCCATGTCGATCATGGCGTGGTCCGGCAGGCCGAGCAGCGCCTGCAGCGCCGCCTCCGAGCCGCGCCCGGTCGCCGCCCCGACATGGTCGAGGCCGGCGGCCCGCGCCACGTCCACGCCGCGATGCACTGCATGGATCCAGGCCGCGCAGGAATAGGGGATCACGACGCCCGTCGTGCCGAGAACCGACAGTCCGCCCCGAATGCCGAGCCGGGCATTGGCGGTCCTGAGCGCCAGCGCCGCCCCGTTCTCGATGCCGATCTCGGCCTCGATGTCGGCCGGGAGCCCGTATTCGTCGGCGACGGCGCGCAGATTGTCCGCGACGATGGCGCGCGGGCCCGGATTGATCGCCGGCTCGCCGACCGCGAGCGGCAGGCCCGGCAGGGTGACGGTGCCGACGCCGGGCCCTGCCCGGAAGCCGATCCCCGCTCCCGCCGGCGCGGGATGCAGCCGGGCGCGCACGATGGCGCCGTGGGTCGCGTCCGGGTCGTCGCCCGCATCCTTTTCGACGCCGACCCATTCCCCGGTCTCGGCGAGCGGGAAGGATGCCTTGAGGCCGCGCGGCAGGTCGATGGTGACGGGGTCCGGCAGGCGCCCGGTGAACAGGCGCTCGCAGGCGGCGCGCGCCGCCGCCGCCGCGCAGGCCCCCGTCGTCCAACCGCGCCTCAGTTCCGCCATGACGAAGATTGTAGGCTCTTGCCGCTGGCATGGAAGCGGACATAAACAGGAAGCCATGACCGATGCCATGCCAACCCTGCCCGAGAGCGACGCGACCGGAGCCGCGGCCGAACTCTATGCCGACATCAGGGACGTGCTGGGCGTGCCCGTGGTGAATCTCATCTGGCGCCGGCTCGCCTTCTTTCCGGGCGCGCTCGAATGGGCATGGGGCGCCGCAAGGCCGCTCTACGCCTCCGGCGCGGCCGATGCCGCAGCCGCGGCGATCCGCGCGCGCACGCCGCTCCCGGACCTGCCGCCCTGGCCCCGCGAAATGCTGGCGGCGGTGGGCCACGACGATGCCGACCGCACGGCGATCCTTCGCATGCTGGCGAGCTACGACCGGGGCAACCGGCTGAACCTCGCCGCGCTCGGCGCGCTGCTGCAGGCGTTGGAGGGCGCGCCCGCCGACGGCTCCGCTCCGGCGGCTTCGGCAAGCGCGGCGCGCGCGGCGGTCGAGGGCGAGTTGCCGCCGATCCCGGCGATGGACGCGCTTTCGCCGGAAGTGCAGGGGCAGGTGCTCGCCCTGAACCGGCTCGGCAATAGCGGCGATACGGTGGTCGCCAGCCTCTATCGGCACCTGGCCTATTGGCCGGGCTACCTGGCGCTCGCCTGGGTGCAGCTTGCGGCGCTCGACCGCGACGGACGGCTCGCCGCCGCGATTGCCGGCGGAGCAGAGGCCGCGCGGGAAGCGTCCGCCGGGCTTGTCGGCGGTCTCGACCTGCCGGCGGAGCCGCCGCCGCCCGCGGTCGCCGATGCAGTCGGGCAGTTCGTCCGGGGCCCCATCGCCCGGATGACGCCGGTCTCCCTGCTGCTGCTGCATCTTCTCGGGAAATGACGCCGGACCTGCCGAGGCTGGCGCCGGGCGAGGTCTGGCTCGTGGGCGCCGGTCCCGGCGATCCCGGCCTGCTGACCCTGCTGGCGGCCCGCGCGCTCGAAGACGCCGATGTGGTGGTCCACGACGCGCTGGTCGATCCGGGCGTGCTGGCGATGGCGCGGGAAGGCGCGCGCATCGTCCATGCGGGCAAGCGCGGCGGCAGGCCCTCGCCCTGCCAGCCGGACATTTCGGCGCGCCTCGTGGCGGAGGCGAAGGCGGGCGCCCGCGTGCTGCGGCTCAAGGGCGGCGACCCGTTCGTCTTCGGGCGCGGCGGGGAGGAGGCGCTGGCGCTGGCGGCGGCGCGCGTGCCCTTCCGCATCGTGCCGGGCGTGACCGCGGGGATCGGCGGGCTCGCCTATGCCGGCATCCCGGCGACGCACCGTGACGCGAACTCCGCCGTCACCTTCGTCTCCGGCCATGCCGCGCCGGAAGCGGGCGGCCTCGACTGGGAGGCGCTGGCCAGGGGCTCGCCGGCGCTGGTGTTCTACATGGCGCTGCGCAGGATCGGCGCCATCGCCGAGTGCCTGATGGCCCACGGCCGCCCGCCGGACGAGCCCGCCGCCATCGTCAGCCATGCCGCCACGCCCCGCCAGCATGTCATCGAAACCACCCTCGCCGGCCTCGGCCGCGCCGCCCGCGAAGCCGAGTCTCCCGCCGTCATAGCCCTGGGCCCCATAACCGCCTACCGCGCCCGCCTGGACTGGTTGGGCAGGCTGGGGACGGGGTGAGGCGCGTCGGACGGAAACGGCTGCAAAGGGCCAACGACACCGTGTCGGCTCGTCCCTGTCCTACGGTTCGCTAGGGCGGAGCCCGATCTGTATGGATCGCATTTCAGGCCAAGCCCGGAATTGTCCCCCCGGACCCCGATCCGGAGTCCAGTACCGCCGGCGCAACACGGCGGGGACCCGATTGCCTGGACCCCGGATCTCCGCTTCGCTCCGTCCGGGGTGACAGTGGGCGCTGCCCGCGCTCGGTCTCGTTGCAATCTGAAAGGATCGTGCTCTAGCGGCTCGCCTCGGCGACCTGGGATCACGCGAGCGGGTTGACCCATCTGAGGCCCGGGAACCGCGCCATGTCGGCATCGGTCGAGTGAAGCTCGGCCTGGTGCTCGATTGCCAGGGCGGCGAGGTGGGCGTCCGTCGTCAGATTGGCGGCTGTGCCCACAGCCTCGAGAAGCCCGAACAGAATGTCCGCATGGCGGTCTCCCGGATGAACGAGCAACGTCTGCGGCCTCCCAGCCAGGACCGGACGCGCATGCAGGCGCTTTCTGCGTCGAGGGGCCTGTCGAAAATCCGGGGGTTCGTGGCGATGCGGATGAAACCCAGGATCGCGACCCAGGGGAGGCCGACGCTGACGGCGCCGTTCATCAGCGTCTCCCACCACTCCCGCGCCGCCTCGTGCCGGGGCGAACGGGAATGATGACTATGCAGAAGCAGGTTGACGTCGGGAACGATCAACGGCCGTGCCGCCGGGCGAATTCCTCGGCTTCCAACTCATCGACAAGCTGGTTGAAACGGTCCATGTCAACGCCCGGCCTGGTGCCGAAATCATGGGGTTTCACCCTGTAGCGAGGCAGCCGGGGCGGTTTGCCTTGCGCTCCGAGCCCGCGGCGCAAAGCATCGTTGACGACCGCCTTCATGCTCCGGTCGGTGCGCCGGATTTCCCGCTGAAGCAGCTGCGCGATATCCGGTTCGAGGGTCAGGGTGGTTCTCATGTCAGACATCATGATGCGCAGTAATTCGATGTCAAGATGTATAGCCGGGCCGGCGAGGCCTGTCCGGGTCGCAAGGCGGCGCGCCCATGCCTCTTCCCGGCCGGGCGGCGCGGGGCTATACCGGGAGCGTCGATAGCGGCGGGGCGGCATGGCGGATTTCGATACGGTGCTTCTCGGGATTGCGGTGGCGGCGAGCGCGCTCGTGTTCGGCGGCATGGTGACCTTCACCGGCTTCTTCGCGCCGATGGTGTTCCGCAAGCTCGACAAGCCGGTCGCCGACGCCTTCATGCGCGACGCGTTCGGCCCCTATTACAGCGTCATGGCGTTTTGCTGCGGCCTTGCCGCCGTCACCGCCGTCTGGGTGCAACCCTGGGACGCGGCGATCATGGCGCTGGTGGCGGCTGCCTTCCTCGTCTCGCGTTATGTGACCATGCCGCAGACCCAGCGCCTGTTCGACGCCCGCGAGCGGGGCGAATACGGCGCGGCGGACGAGTTCACGCGCATCCACAAGCGCGCCGCCTTCGTCAACATGATCCAGCTCGTCGCCGTGCTCGCCGCGCTCCTGCGCCTCGCGCTCTGAGCCGGAGCCGGCGTGCGCAGGAGCCTGCAAATCGGCCTGCTCATCTCCGGCGCGCTCGTTTGCGCGGCGGCCGGCTACTGGCTCTGGTGGGCGCTGGAAGGGAAGCCGGAACAGGGCCGGCCTTCGGTCGGCGGGCCGTTCGCACTGGTCGATGGCGACGGGCGGAAAGTGACGGAGCGGGACTTCCGGGGCCGCCACATGCTCATCTATTTCGGCTTCACATTCTGCCCGGACGTGTGCCCGACCGCGCTGTTCAACGCGAGCCAGGCGCTGAACGAGATCGGCCCGGCGCTGGCGGCGAAGGTCCGGCTGGTCTTCGTCTCCATCGACCCCGAGCGGGACACGCCCAAGGTCGTGAAGGAATATGCGGGCCATTTCCACCCCGGCACGGTGGGCTTGACCGGCACTCCCGAACAGGTGGCCGCCGCCGCCCGCTCCTTCCGCATCTATTACCGCAAGGCGGAGCCCGAGGAGGACGGCAGCTACCTGGTGGACCATTCCTCCATCCTGTTCCTGATGGACGGGGACGGGCGCTATGTCACCCATTTCGGGCACGAGGCGACCGGGGCGGACATGGCGGCTGCGTTGAAGCGCCTGTTGTGAAGGGAGTCGTTGTCGCCGCGCCGGCCTCGGGCAGCGGCAAGACGACGATAGCCGCGGGCCTTGTGCGCGCGCTCCGCCGGCAGGGCCACGCCGTGCAGCCGTTCAAGGCGGGGCCCGACTATATCGATGCGGGCTTCCTCGCCGCCGCCGCAGGACGGCCCTGCCTGAACCTCGACCCCTGGGCGATGCGCCCCGAAACGCTGGCGGCGGCGCTCGACAGGCAAGCCGACATCGCCGTGGTCGAGGGCGCGATGGGGCTCTTCGACGGGGCGGAGGGCGGCGGCGGCTCGACGGCCGATCTCGCCGCGCTCACCGGCTGGCCGGTCGTGCTGGTCGTGGATTGCGCGCGCCAGGGCCAGTCGGTCGCCGCGCTGCTGGAGGGCTTCGCCCGCCACCGGGGCGACATCCGCATCGCCGGCGCGGTGCTGAACCGGGTCGCCGGCGCACGGCACGAGGCGCTGCTGCGCGAGCGGGCGGGCGCGGTTCCGGTCCTGGCGGCGCTGCGGCGCGAGCCGGGGCTCACGCTTCCCTCGCGCCATCTGGGCCTGGTGCAGGCGGGCGAGCATACCGGTCTCGAGGATTGGCTGGACCGTGCAGCAGACCTCGTGCCGGCGGAGGCGATCTCCTTCGGGCCACTGCGGATAGACGAGGCGCCGACAGCAAATGGAACGCCCCTGCCGCCTCCCGGCCAGCGTGTCGCGGTCGCGCGCGACGAGGCCTTCGCCTTCGCCTACGAGCATGTGCTGGCCGGCTGGCGGCGCGCGGGGGCGGACATCGCCTTCTTCTCGCCGCTTGCCGACGAGGCGCCGGATGGTGACGCGGTCTTCCTGCCGGGCGGCTATCCGGAGCTCCATGCCGGGCGGATCGCGGCGGCGGAACGCTTTCTGGGAGCGCTCCGCCGCCATTACGGGCCGGTCTATGGAGAATGCGGCGGCTACATGGTGCTGGGCGAGGGGCTGGAGGACGCCAAAGGTGGGCGCCACGCCATGGCGGGCCTGCTGCCGCTGGAGACGAGCTTTGCGGAGCCGGCCCGGCGGCTCGGCTACCGCCGCCTCGAGGCAAGGGGCAGCGGCTTCCCGCCCGGCAGGGCGTTCCGGGGCCACGAGTTCCACTATGCGCGCACCCTTAGCGAAGGGCCGGGCGAAGCGCTGTTCGAGACGGCGGACGCGCAGGGGCGCCCGCTCGGCCCCGCCGGCCTCCGGCGCGGCAATGTCGCCGGCTCCTTCATGCACCTGATCGACGCCGCGTGAGCAGGGACGGCGGACCGCAGAAACGCCTTGCCTCCGCTTGCGACCGCCGCGAGAGTGCGTCCCATGACCGTTGCCGACCTCGCGCCTTGGATAACTCCCGCCATCGTTCTGGGCGTGTTCGCCTGGCTGCGATCCGATATTCGTGAAATCCGCGCCGACATGCGGGAACTCCGCGAACGGATGGACCGGTTCGACGGACGGTTCCGGGCGGTCGAGCAGGACCTGGCGGAGATGAAGGGCAAGCTCACCTTCATCGAAAATTACATACTGGGGCGCAACAAACCGGCCGCCGACCCGGCGGAATAACGCCGGCAGCCGCGTTCAGCTCCCGGTTGAAGAACTGCGCCGGCCCACCAGGCCCCGGTAGATCTCGTCGTCGCCGATGACGCCGACCAGCCGTCCCTCCTCCATCATCAGCACCGGCCGGCCGGTGCAGTGGCGCAGCTCGATCGCCGTGCGCATCCCGAGGTCGGGGGTCACGGCGCAGATCGTGTCGCCGGCGAGCGCGGAGGTGTCCATCTCCGGCGTATAGTGCCGGATCGCCGCCGGCGCCGGCTCGATGCTCGCTTCCACCGGCTCTCCTTTCCCGTTCAGGGCGAGCCGATTGAGGCCGGACCAGTCGAGCCGGAGCGTATCGCCGTCCCGCCGGATATCGGCGACCGGCGTCATCAGGGAACCGCAGCGCAGCACGTTGAGCGCGTCCATATGCGCGATGAACTCCGCCACATAGGCGTTGGCGGGGTTCAACACGATATCCTCCGGCTCGCCGAACTGGACGATCCGGCCGGCCTCCATGATCGCGATATGCCGGCCGAGCTTGAGCGCCTCGTTGAGGTCGTGACTGACAAAGAGGATCGTCTTGCCGAGCCGATGCTGGAGGTCCAGCAGCTCGTCCTGGAGATGCTCGCGGATGAGTGGGTCGAGCGCCGAGAAGGGCTCGTCCATCAGCAGGATGTCGGAATCGGTCGCAAGTGCGCGGGCGAGGCCGACACGCTGCTGCATCCCGCCGGAAAGCTCGTGCACGAAGCGGTCCCGCCAGCGGTCCAGATCGACCAGCTTCAGCTTCTCCTCGACGACGGCGTCCCGTTCGGCGCGGTTCATGCCGCGTAACTCCAGGCCGAAGCTCACATTCTCATGCACGCTGCGCCAGGGCAGCAGCGCGAATTGCTGGAACACCATGGCGATGCGCTCCATGCGCATGCGCCGGAGCGTGGCAGCGTCGCAGCCGGCCATGTCGAGCGCGGCCTCGCCGTCCTGCACCAGCACCTGCCCGCGCGTCACCGGGCAGAGGCCGTTGACGGCGCGCAGGAGCGTCGATTTGCCGGAGCCGGACAGGCCCATCAGCACGCAGATCTCGCCCTGGCGCACGGCGAGCGAGGCGCCGGCGACGCCCACGACGGAGCCCGTCGCTTCCTGGATTTCCTGGCGGTCCGCGCCCCGGTCGAGCAGGTCCAGCCCGGCGCGCGTGTCGCCGCCGAACAGGATGTCCACGTCCTTGAGTTCGATCGCGGGAATGGCTCAGCCCCGGTCCCTGCCGCCGCCCCGCTGCTTGCAGATGCGGTCCAGCAGGATGGCGACGATGACGATGGCGAGCCCCGCCTCGAAGCCCTTGGCGATATTGACGGTGTTGAGCGCGCGCAGCACGGGGACCCCCAGCCCGGGCGCGCCCACCATCGCCGCGATCACGACCATGGAGAGGCTCAGCATGATGCACTGGGTCACGCCCGCCATGATCGTGGGCATGGCGTGCGGCAGCTCCACCTTCCACAGAAGCTGGCGGCGCGTCGCGCCGAAGGCTTCTCCCGCCTCGACCAGCGGCCGGGGCACGCCGGAGATGCCGAGATGGGTGAGCCGGATCGGGGCCGGGATGGCGAAGATCACCGTCGAGATCAGGCCCGGCACGACGCCCAGGCCGAACATAATCATGGTGGGGATCAGATAGACGAAGGTCGGGATCGTCTGCATGAGGTCGAGCACCGGGCGGATGGCGTTGTAGAGCCAGGGCCGGTGCGCCGCCGCGATGCCGACCGGCACGCCGACGGCGATGCAGATCGCGGTCGAGAACAGGATGAGCGTCAGCGTCTGGACGGTCGTTTCCCAGTAGCCGAGATTGATGACCAGGACCAGCGTCAGCACGACCGCCGCGACCAGCTTCCAGGACCGGTGCAGCCAGAAGGCAAGCCCGGCGATTGCGGCCACCAGCAGCAGCGGCGGGAGCGCAAGGGCCAGATCCGTCAGGCCCTCGATCAGGAACTCGAGAATCTCGGAGAGGAAGTCGAAGAACCATGCCGCATGGTCGAGCAGCAGGTCCACGAAGGACGCGATCCACTTGCCGAGCGGGATCTTATGGTCCGTCAGCCAGTCCAAGATCTACCCCGCGGCGTTCCCGGCCGTTCCGGCCGGCGCGCAGTTAGAGGCCCAGATGCGCCTTGACGGCCGCCATGCCGTCGCCGCCGTCCATGGTCGTCACGCCGTCGAGCCAGCCGTCCAGCACGCCCGGATTGGCCTTGAGCCATGCCGTCGCCGCCTTGTCCGGCTCCTGCTCCTCGTCGAGGATCGCCGTCATGATCTCGTTTTCCATGGCCAGCGTGAACTTGAGGTTGGCCAGCAGCCTGCCGACATTGGGGCACTCGGCGGCGTAGCCCTGCCGGACGTTGGTGAACACCTCGGCGCCGCCGAAATTGGGGCCGAACCAGTCATCGCCGCCATCCAGATAGGTCAGCTCGAAATTGGCGTTCATCGGGTGCGGCTCCCAGCCGAGGAAGACGATCCACTCTCCCTTCCGGTTGGCGCGGGCGACCTGCGCCAGCATGCCCTGCTCGCTCGACTCGACCACCTCGAAGCCCTCGAGCCCGAAGGCATTCTTGTCGATCATGCTCTGGATCAGCCGGTTGCCGTCGTTTCCGGGCTCGATGCCGTAGATCTTGCCTTCCAGCATGTCGCGGTGCCCGGCGATGTCGCCGAAGCCCTTGATGCCGCCGTCCGCCGCTGCCTTGTTGACGGCGAGCGTGTATTTCGCGCCGGTGAGGTTCATGCCCACGGTCTCGACCGACCCGTCCTCGCGATAGGGCGCGATGTCGGCTTCCATGGTCGGCATCCAGTTGCCGAGGAAGACGTCGATATCGCCGTTCTTGAGGCTGGTGTAGGTGACCGGCACCGAGAGCACGGTCGCGCTCGGCTCGTAGCCCAGTCCTGCAAGGACGGCCGAGGTGGCGGCGGTGGTGGAGGTGATGTCGGTCCATCCGACATCGGAGAAGCGGACCGCCTTGCAGGAGTCCGGATCGGCCGCCAGGCCGGCGGAAGACATCATCAACGCGGAAAGGATCCCGATTGCCGCCAGTCGCACGCGCCTTGTCATCGCAATGTCCTCCCGTTCCGGTGCCTGCCTGCATCCCGCTGTCTGCAAAGCGTGTCATGGTACGGCTACCATGCCCGGGCCGCAAGGAAAGAAGCGGCGGGACAGACCGATGAGCGAAGGCCGGATCTTCGACTATGTCGTGGTCGGCGCCGGGTCTGCGGGCTGCGTGCTCGCCAACCGGCTGACCGAGGACGGCAAGGCGACGGTGATGCTGCTGGAGGCCGGCGGCAGCGACCGCAGCATCTTCCTGCAGATGCCGTCTGCGCTCGCCATCGCCATGGGGCACAGGCGCTACGGTTGGCACTACCGGACCGAGCCGGAGCCGCATCTGGGCGGGCGGCGCCTCCACTGCCCGCGCGGCCGTGTGCTCGGCGGCTCGTCCTCCGTCAACGGCATGGCCTATGTACGCGGCAACCCGCTCGACTATGACGGCTGGGCGGAAGGCGGCGCTGCCGGCTGGTCCTATGCCGAGGTGCTGCCCTATTTCCGCAGGGCGGAGACCTCCAGCGGAGGCGGAGACGACTGGCGCGGCAATTCGGGGCCGCTCAACACATCGCGCGGAAGGATGGCGAACCCGCTCTACCGCGCCTTCATCGAAGCCGGAAAACAGGCGGGCTACGCCGTGACGGCGGACATGAACGGCTTCCGCCAGGAAGGCTTCGGCCCGATGGACATGACCGTCCACCGCGGCCGGCGCTGGAGCACGGCCAACGCCTATCTCAGGCCTGCCACCCGAAGGCCGAATCTCGCCGTGGAGACCGGCGCGTTCGCAACGCGCGTCCTGCTTGAAGGAAGGCGCGCGACGGGCATCGAATACCGGCAGGGAGGGACAACCCGGATCGCGCGGGCGCGGCGCGAAGTGATATTGAGCGGTGGCCCGATCAATGCGCCGCAGCTCCTGATGCTGTCGGGCATCGGCCCGGCCGCGCATCTGGCAAAGCACGGAATTGCCGTCGCCTGCGATCTGCCGGGCGTCGGCCGGAACCTCCAGGACCATCTGGAGCTCTACATCCAGCAGGAATGCATCCGGCCGATCACCCTCTATTCCGCGACGGGACTTCTGCAGAAGGCGTTGATCGGCGCCCGCTGGATGCTGTTCAGGTCGGGTCTCGGTGCGACCAACCATTTCGAGGCCGGTGGCTTCATCCGCTCGCGTCCGGGCGTGCGCTGGCCCGACATCCAGTACCACTTCCTGCCGCTTGCGGCCTCCTACGACATGAGCGAGCGGGTCCGCTGCCACGGCTACCAGGCCCATACCGGGCCGATGCGCTCGAAGTCGCGGGGCGAGGTCCGGCTGGTGTCCGCCGACCCGCTGGCGCCGCCGCGCGTGCAGTTCAACTATATGAGCCATGCGGATGACTGGACCGAGATGCGCGCCTCAGTCCGCCTCACGCGGGAAGTCTTCGCCCAACCCGCCTTCGACCCGTATCGAGGCCGGGAGCTCGCGCCGGGCGAGGCGGCTGAGAGCGACGGGGAGATCGACGCCTTCGTGCGCGAGACCGTCCAGAGCGCCTACCACCCCTGCGGCACCTGCAGGATGGGCTCAGACGGCATGGCGGTCGTCGATCCGGAGCTGCGGGTTCGCGGGCTGGAAGGGCTGCGCGTCGTGGACAGCTCCGTGATGCCGGCGATCACGACCGGCAATCTCAACGCGCCGACAATCATGATTGCGGAGAAGGCGGCGGACACGATCCGCGGCCGGGCGCCCCTGCCGCCTTCGGACGCCCCCTTCTACACCGCGCCCGACTGGCGGACGGCGCAGCGCTGACGAACGGGGGCGCCACCGCCACCGGTTCCGATCGATGACCGCCGGTATAACTCCAACGCCGCCAATGTGAGCCCCCGTGTTTTTCCCGGACAGGGGTTTACAAGAGGATAAAAGTCCCTATATTGACCCTTTACAGGTATGAATCGGGAACAATTGGGCACATGACCTGACGATGCAGAGCGCGTGCGGCAAGGGCCGCATCATGGCGCTATTCGGGACTTGGAGGGGCGAATCGGGCCTCGGGGCCGCACAGGGGAGGTGCGCGCCCCGGCGTCGTATGTGCCGACCGACCTTTTGCCATTCGGCCCGCGCGGCGGGGAGGAAAGATGACGAACTTAACCGAAGCGCATCCGCGGCGGCGGGCCTATGGCGAGGACCTGCGCCGCCTTGCGGTGATGGCGGTGCTGGAGGACGAGATGAGCCTTGCGGCCGCGGGCCGGCGGTTCGGCGTGAGCGAAATCAGCGTCGCCGACTGGGTGAAGCGCTGGCGCGAACGCGGCCATCTGCGGGCCGACGCGCGGGGCGGCGACCGCAAGTCCTGGCGCATCGAGGCGGAGCGGGAGCGGATTTTCCGCATTCTGGAGCGGCAGCCGGCGCTCACCGTCCGGGCGCTGCGCGACCGGCTGGCCGCCGAGGGCGCGGTGTTCGGAAGCTCCACCGTGCAGCGCTTCCTGGAGCGCCACGGCCTGAGGCGCGAACGCCGCCTCAGCGGCCGCCTCCCCGACCTCCGCCGCAAACGCGCGGCCGCCGGGCGCAAATGACGGCGGGGCGCGGAGCAGCCGGGCCGGGCGCCGGCCGCCAAGGACAAACCTTCTCCCCGGAGAGAGTGTTGGGTGAGAACCGCGCGAAACGGCGTCATCTGCGGGATAGCGCCCAGGCGATGGCGTCGGCGATGTCAGCCTCCGACAGCCCGAGCCCGGCAAGCTTCGCGCGCCCGCAGGCCGAGACGCGCCGCCGTCTGGGTCACACTCCAGCCCATATCGTCCACGCTCTCGCGGACAAGTTCGCCCGGATGCGGCGGGTCGAGCATCGGGCCACTCATACCAGCGGTCTCGACTTCGGACTCATAGGAAGGTTGCGTCATCATATCGTCGCCCCGGACCCGATCCTGGGCCCATCTCCGGACCTCGCGACCTGCCTCGGCGGCGCAAATGGAGCACTACCGGGGGCGTCTGCTCCGTAACAGCCGGCTGTGCGCGCCTCTCCGTTCAGGGATGGGCCCCGGATCGCAGTCCGGGGCGACCCGCGCTTTCGCGAGGGCGGGCGGTGGGTGCGGCCGGAGGCATGGGTTCCGGTCAACGACCGCTGGTGTGAGTCGGCTCCTGCTGCCGCTGGTATTACGGGCCCGCGTCGATCTCGATGGTGCGCGAGCGGACCTCCGGCTCCGGGCGCATGAGATCGATATGCAGAAGCCCGTTTTCTACATGCGCTTTCTGCACTTCGATGCCCTCGGCCAGCACGAAGCGGCGCTGGAACTGGCGCGCCGCGATGCCCCGGTGCAGGAAGACCCGCCCGTCCGGCTCCTCACTCTGGCGGCCGCGCACGATCAGTTGCCGGTCCTCAACCGAGATCGTGAGGTCCTCGCGCGAGAATCCCGCTACCGCCAGCGAAATGCGCAGCCGGTCCTTGTCCGTCTGCTCGATATTGTAAGGGGGATAGCCGTCCGCCGACGCCTTCGAGACGCTATCGAGCATCTGTTCCAGACGGTCGAAACCGAGCAGCAGCGGGCTGTTGAAGACCGGCATTCTCGACATGGCGCCGTCTCCCCTTCCGACAAAGCAGGACACGTACGTGCCGGACCCGAGCATTGCGGCATCCGGGCGCATTGGTATATGGGAGACGGGAGAGGGAGTGCAAGCGCAGCCCATGACCGATAATTCCGATACGACCGTTCAGCCTGTCCCCTTTACGCTCGACGGCCGCGAGGTGACGGCATTGCCGGGGGAAACCGTCTGGCAGGCGGCCGCGCGTCTCGGCACGGTGCTGCCGCATCTCTGCTATGCGCCGGAGCCGGGCTACCGCGCTGACGGCAATTGCCGGGCCTGCATGGTCGAGATCGAGGGCGAACGGGCGCTTGCGCCATCCTGCCTGCGCCATCCTGAGGCCGGGATGGTCGTGAACAGCGCGGGCGACCGGCCGGAGCGCGCCCGGCGCATGGTGCTGGAACTGCTGCTTGCCGACCAGCCGGAAGAGGTTTACGACCCGGCCTCGCGCTTCGGCCACTGGATTGCCGATGCGGGCCTCGAAGCCGGTCGGCTGCCGGGACGCGAAACGCCGGTCGAGGATGCGAGCCACCCGGCCATGGCGGTCAATCTCGACGCCTGCATCCATTGCAATCTCTGCGTGCGCGCCTGTCGCGAGGTGCAGGTCAACGATGTCATCGGCATGGCGGGGCGGGGCGCGGAGACGAAGATTGTCTTCGATTTCGACGACCCGATGGGCCGCTCCACCTGCGTGGCCTGCGGCGAGTGCGTGCAGGCCTGCCCGACCGGCGCGCTCATGCCGAAGACGGCGCTCGGCAAGCCGCCGCCGGACCGGCGGGTGGACAGCGTCTGCCCCTATTGCGGCGTCGGTTGCCAGATTACCTATTCGATAAGCGGGGACCGTCTGGTCTCGGTCGAGGGCCGCGACGGGCCGGCCAACGAGCAGCGGCTCTGCGTCAAGGGCCGTTTCGGGTTCGACTATATCTCCCATCCGGAGCGGCTCATGCGCCCGCTGGTCCGCCGCGAGGGCGCGCCCAAGGGCATGAATGTCGATCCCGCCCGCCCGCTGACCCATTTCCGCGAGGCAAGCTGGGAGGAAGCGCTGGACAGGGCCGCCGCCGGCCTTCGGGCCGCAAAGGAGGCGCACGGCAGCCGCGCGCTTGCCGGCTTCGGCTCCGCCAAGGGCTCGAACGAGGAAGCCTATCTCTTCCAGAAGCTGGTCCGCACGGGCTTCGGCTCCAACAATGTGGACCACTGCACGCGCCTCTGCCACGCCTCCTCGGTGGCGGCGCTGCTGGAGGGCATCGGCTCGGGCGCCGTCACCGCGACATTCAACGAAGCGCGGAACGCCGATGCGCTGATCGTCATCGGCGCCAACCCGACCGAGAACCACCCCGTCGCCGCCACGTATTTCAAGCAGGCAGCGAAGCGCGGCGCGGCGCTGATCGTCATGGACCCGCGCGGCCAGGCGTTGAAGCGCCATGCCACCCATATGCTGCAATTCCGGCCCGGCCGCGACGTGGCGATGCTGAACGCGATCATGCACACCATCGTCGCCGAGGAGCTCTACGACCGGCAGTATGTTGCCGCGCACACCGCCGATTTCGAGGCGCTGAAGGAGCATCTCGCCGCCTTCCCGCCGGAAGAAATGGCCCCGCTTTGCGGCATCGACGCCGGGATGCTGAAGGAGGTCGCGCGCGTCTATGCGCGGGCCGGGCGCGCGATGATCTTCTGGGGCATGGGCATCTCGCAGCATGTCCACGGCACGGACAATGCCCGCTGCCTGATCGCGCTTGCGCTGATGTGCGGCCATGTCGGGCGGTCCGGCACCGGCCTCCACCCGCTGCGCGGCCAGAACAATGTGCAGGGCGCGTCCGACGCAGGCCTCATCCCGATGATGTATCCGGACTATCGCCGCGTCGCCGAGCCCGACGCCCAGGCCCGTTTCGAGGCTGCCTGGAAAACGGAGCTCGACCCGGAGCCGGGCCTCACCGTGGTCGAGATCGTCGATGCCATCCACAAGGGCGGTGTGCGGGCCATGTACATCATGGGCGAGAACCCGGCGATGTCGGATCCGGACGCGACCCATGCCCGCGAGGCGCTGGCCAAGCTGGACCACCTGGTCGTGCAGGACCTGTTCCTGACCGAGACGGCGATGTTCGCCGACGTCGTGCTGCCGGCTTCGGCATGGCCGGAAAAGGACGGAACCGTCACCAATACGAACCGCCAGGTGCAGCGCGGGCGCAAGGCGTTCGAGCCACCGGGAGACGCGCGCGAGGACTGGCGAATCATCCAGGACATTGCGCAGCGCATGGACCTCGACTGGAACTACGCCCATCCGCGCGACGTCTATGCCGAAATGGCCGGACTGATGCCCTCGCTGGACCATATCGGCTGGGAGCGCCTGGAGGAGGAGAGCGCCGTCACCTATCCCTCCGACGGGCCGGACCATCCGGGCCATCCGGTCGTGTTCGCCGACCGCTTTCCGACCGGCGACGGCCGGGCGCGCTTCGTGCCGGCCGACATATTGCCTCCGGCCGAGGAGCCCGATGCGGAATTCCCGATGGTGCTGACGACCGGGAGGCAGTTGGAGCACTGGCACACCGGCGCCATGACGCGGCGCGCCAGCATGCTGGACGCCATCGAGCCGGAGGCGACCGCCAGCCTGGCGCCGGCGGACCTGCGGGCCCTCGGCGTTGCGCCTGGGGACCGCGTGCGCGTCGAGACCCGCCGGGGCGCCATCGAGTTGACCGCGCGCATGGACGGCGCCGTGCCGGCCGGCCTGGTCTTTGCGCCCTTCGCCTATGTCGAGGCGGCGGCAAACGAGCTTACCAACCCGCAGCTCGATCCCTGGGGCAAGATTCCGGAGTTCAAGTTCTGCGCCGCCCGGGTTGTTCGGGCCGGGGAAGGGACCGCGGCAGACCGCCCGTGAATCGGGCCGGAGCCGTTCTTGCCGGCTTCCTCCTGCTGGCCGCAACGTCGGTTCCCGGGCTGGCGGCGAGCCAGCGCGTCGTTTCCGTCAACCTGCCGTTCCCGGCGGCCCATCCGGTCGCGGTCGCGGGCTGGGGCCGTTTCGTCGAGGCGGCGGAGCAGGGCGGGCAGTTCGCGTTCCAGCTGTTCGTGGACGGCTCGCTCCTCGGCCGAAAGCGCGCGATAACGGGCATTGCGCACGGCGACGCAGAGATGGGCTATGCGACGCTTGCGGCCCATCCGGCCGGCCTGCCGCACAGGGTGACGCTCGGCCGCCTGGCGCTGGCCGGGCCCGATCCGTTGGCCGGCGCCGCCGCCATGACCGAACTCGTCATGCTGCATTGTCCTGCATGCCTGAAGTCCCTGGCCGAACGCGGGATCGTCTTTCTCGGCTCCCACGCGGCCGGCCCCTTCCATCTGCTCTCCCCTGCGCCGCTGGCGCGGGCGGACACGCTGAAAGGCGCGCGCATCGCCAGCCCGGGACCGCCCTGGGACGCGCTGGTGCAGCGTCTCGAAGGCGTGGCGGAGGCGGTCGAGGGAAGCCTGGCGCGGGCGCTGAAGAAGGAGGAAATCGACGCCGTGCTGGGCCCTGTTGCGCTGCTGGCCGAACCCCCGCTTGCGCGCCAGGTGCGGGCGGTAACGGCCATGCATCTGGGCGTCCACCGCGTAGCGAGCCCGTTTACTGCGAATCTCGGCTTCTGGCGCTCCCTGACGCCGGAAGAGCGGGCCGTGCTGCTGGAGGCCGCCCGGCAAGGAATCGCTGCCGCCATGCTCGCCTACCGGGCCGCCGACGAACGGGCGCGCAAGGCGATGGAGGAGGCCGGCACCGCCTTCAGCCGCGCCCATCCCGCCCTGGTGCGCAAGGCGACCGGCTTCGACGCCGGGCCGGAAACGGTGGAACTGCGCTCGGAAGGCGAAGGGGCGGACGCGCTCGCGGCCGTCTTCCGGCGGCTGCACGATAAATTCAGCGGCCGGTTCGCGGCAGCGGAACTCTCGGTCGAGGCGGTCGCCGAAATCCTGAAGCGGGAGATTTTCGACCGGCTGGACAGCGAAACTTACGGCCGGGGACCGGTCGAGCCATGAAAGTCGGCCCATGAAGGTTGGCATCGTCTCGGACCTGCACTGCAATATTGCCGGCCTCGAAAAGGCTGTCGCGCTCATGGGCCCGGTGGACGACCTGCTTTGCCTCGGCGATTCCATCTACGAATACCGCTTCTCCAACGAAGTCGCCGCCTTCCTGCGCGACCGGGGCGCGAAGACGATCCTCGGCAATCACGAGGAAGTGTTCTTCGGCGCCGGCGGCGAGCGCGCCCGGCAGGCGGAATGGATCGACCGGGACCTCATGGCGTGGCTTTGCAGCCAGCCGCGCGAGAGGCGGCTCGACTATGGCGGCAAGACGCTGCTGATGGTTCATTCGACCGCCTGGGAGCCTTACGGCGCCTATGTCTATCCGCACAGCCGCGAGTTCCGCCGCTTCGGCGAGGCGGATGCCCGCTTCGTGCTCTACGGCCACACCCACATGCAGGTGGCCGAGCGCGTCGGCGAGGTGCTGGTCGTCAATCCGGGCTCGGCGGGGGATGCGCGCGACCATGCCAACGGCCGGCGCCTCAGCTTCGCCGTGCTCGACACCGAGGCCGAAACCGTGGCGTTCACCGACTTCACCGTCTAGCCCGCATTTCTCACAAAGGTCGTGGCCTGCGTCGCTGTCCAGGCGTTCGCTCCGCAAGGAGTGGGCCGAAAAGCGTAGCGGAGCCTACGGTCGAGGCCCGCGACGCCGCGGGCGGACGCCTGGACGCGACCCGAAGGGCGGCGCTGTCGGGCCGGCAGGCTGCGTCGAGCCCCTTGCCCGATGCCCCGCATCGCGCGGCGCGGCTCTCCTACCCTGCCGGCCCGACAGCGCCGCGCAGACCATGACCTTCGTGAGAAATGCGGGCTGGCCCGCATCGCTTGACAGCGCGGAACCGCAGGGCACAAGGTCCCGCCTGCATCGCGGCTGCGCGCCTGCCGCCGCTCGCCCCTCTCTTCGCCGGCTTCGAGGCGGCGGCGTCTTGCGGGAGGAATCCGGGCTGGGTCACCGATGACATCGACGATCTCGCTGCCGGTCTGGCTGTTCGCGGTCATCGTCGCGCTGGCCGTGCTTGCGGCCGTGGACGACGTTTTCCTGCCCGGCCTGCGCTGGTATCTGCGCCGGCGGGTCAACCGGGCGATTACCGAGGTCAACGCCCGCTTCGGGCTCGAACTGCCGACCTTCCAGCTGACTACCCGCCGGGTGCTGATCGACCGCCTCGTCTACGATCCCGAGGTCATGAGGACCGTGGGCGCGGTCGCGGCCGAGCGTGGCGTGGAGCGCGAGAGCCTGATGACGGAGGTCACCTCCATCGCGCGCGAAATGGTGCCGGCCTTCAACGCCTATTTCTATTTCAAGCTGGGCTACTGGATCGCCCGACGGCTGCTGCGCGGCTTCTACCGGGTGCGCCTCGGCTTCGCCCATGAGCGCGCGGCGGCGAGGGCGCCGCCGGACACGGCCGTGGTCTTCTTCATCAACCACCGCAGCAATGTCGATTACATGCTGGTGACCTATCTCGCCGCCCGCTCGGTCGCGCTGTCCTACGGCGCGGGCGAGTGGGCGCGCATCTGGCCGATCCGCAGCCTCCTGCGCCTTGCCGGCGTCTATATCCTGCGCCGCGATTCCGGCGACCCGCTCTACCGCAAGGTGCTGGAGCGCTATGTGCAGATGGCAACCGAGGCCTGCGTGCCCCATGCGATCTTCGCCGAGGGGAGGCTCTCGCGCGACGGCACGATCCGCCAGCCGAGGCTCGGCATGCTGGGCTACATCACCAAGACCTTCGACCCGGCAGGCGCCTACGACATCGAGTTCATTCCCGTGGCGACGAATTTCGACCGCGTGATGGAGGAACGCACGCTCGTCGCCAACCCCGACGCCGATTTCCGGGGCCGCGGCGGCAAATTCATTTTCGGCTCGACCTTCATGTTCTTCGTCCGGATGGTATGCCGGAAGATCCAGGGGCGGTTTCCCGGCTTCGGCGTCGCCTGCGCCAATTTCGGCGAGCCGGTCTCGCTGAGGGAATGGTCTGGCGAAAGAGGGCTGAATTTCTCGAAGCTGGACCGGGACGGCCTGTTCGCGGCCGTGGAGGAGCTGGGCAACGAGCTCACGCAGCGGATCGTCGATGTCGTCCCGGTGCTCGCTGTGCCGCTGGTCTCCACGGTCCTGCTGGAGGCCGACGGGCCGCTGGACGGCGAAGCGGTAAAACGCCGCGCCCTCGAATGGCTCGATGACGCGCGCGCGCTCGGCGCCCATATCGCGATCAGGGACGGCAGCGAGGCTGCCGACATCGAAAGGGCGGTGCGATCCTTGCGCAAGCGCCGGCTGATTGCGGAACGGGAGGGCGGCTTCGCGCCGGAGGAGGGCCAGCGCCCCCTGCTGGCCTATTACGCGGCGTCGATCCAGCAGTTGCGCACCCATCTGGAGCGAAAGCGGGCCGGCCCTGAATAGCCCTGCGCATCGCGGCATCCCGGTGCCGGAGCTCATGATCGCATGCCTCCGCTCACCGCTCGGGGCGCTGATCGCCCGGCCCTGGTTCGACCGCGCCGCGCTTGCTGCCGTGTCGGGGTGGTTCTTCCCGCTTTCCCGGCTATGGGCGGCGGCGCGCGCCGCGGAAGGCTCCGTCGAGCGCTATTTCGCCGAGGTGCCCATGCCGCGCACGCCGCGCGCGGAGCGCGCGCTGCAGAGGCGGCTCGACCGGTTCGAGTGCGTCCGCGCGAGGACCGTTGAGAGCGAACGCGCCTGGGAGGACGCCTTTTTCGGCCCGGCCGCCGGGGCGCCGGAGGCGCTCCGGGAGGCGGAGCGGCGCCGGCTTCTCCAGCGCCACGCCTACAACACGCAGCGCCGGGCCTTTGCGCCCTTCGCGGCCTATGGCCGGGCGCGGCCCTTCCGCTGGCAGATCCCCGGTCCGGCGGAGGTGGAGGCGGTCTATGGCGGCCTCCTCGCCGAGCCGGCCCGCGCCTTCGCTCCGCCCGACCCGATGCCGCCGGTGCAGGTCTCCCATGCCTTCCCGGCCGCGCCCGGCAGGCGGGACTACTGGCTGCGCTTCCCCTCCCCCTCGGCGCGGATGAACGACGAGGTTACCGCCCGGGTGTACGAGCCCGCCGGCGTCGCCGACCCGCCGACGCTTCTCTTCGGCCACGGCATCGGCGTCGAGTTCGACCACTGGCGCGGCGTGGCGGACGAGATCGAGGCTCTGGTCGCGATGGGCTTGCGGGTGGTGCGCCCGGAAGCGCCCTGGCATGGCCGGCGCGTGCCGCCGGGGCGCTACGGAGGCGAGCAATTCGTCGCGACGGCGCCTTGCGGGGCGCTCGACCACTTCACGGCGGCGACCCGCGAATGGGCGGTGCTGATCGACTGGTGCCGGCGGGCCGGCCGGGGCCCGGTCGCCATCGGCGGCAGCAGCCTCGGCGCGATGACGGCGCAGATCGTCTCCGACCGGGCGCGCCGCTGGCCGGAGCGCCTCAGGCCCGACGCGATGATCCTGGTCACGCATTGCGGGCGCATCGAGGAGGCGATGCAGGGGGCGCTGACGCGGGCCTGGAGCGTCGCCGGGGCCACGATGGCGGCGGGATGGACCGTAGAGGGCGCCGCGCGCTTCACGCCGCTGCTCGACCCGGTGGACGACACGACGGTCGCGCCGGAGAACATCGTCAGCGTGCTCGGCGCCTATGACGACGTGACGCCCTACTGGGGCGCGCGGGCGCTGATCGACCGCTGGGGCGTGCCGCCGGAGAACCGCTTCATCTGGCGCCGGGGGCATTTCAGCGTGCCGATCGCCATGCTGCGCAACCGAGCCCCGCTCGTCCGCTTTCGCGAGGTCATGGCCCGCCTCGCCTGAGCGCGGTCAGATTTTGCCGGGAAGCAGCCGGCCTTGGCCCCATTCGTCGCCCCGGACTGCCATCCGGGGCCCAACCCTGACCGGTTCAGCCTGGTGCGAACGCCGGGAGATGGCCCCCGGCTCTCCGCTGCGCTCCGGCCGGGGTGACGGTTGTGTGTTCGTTGCAGATGCGCGGGGGAGACGCTAAACAAACCCGCAATCGCGAGAGCCTTTGGCAGGAGAGGGAAGACGATGGGCGAGTGGATCGAGATCGAGGCGGGCGACGGCTTCCGGATGGATTGCTACACGGCGAAGCCGGCGGGCGCGCCGAAGGGCGGCATCCTGGTCATCCAGGAGATTTTCGGCGTCAACGCGCATATCCGCGAGGTGGCGGACGGCTATGCGGCGGACGGCTATCTCGCCTGGGCGCCCTCGGTCTACGACCGGGTCGAGCGGCGCTTCGAGTGCGGCTACACCCCGGAGGACATCGCGAAGGCCCGAGACATCATGGTCGCGGCGCCGTTCGACCGGGCGGTCGAGGACATGGCCGCGACGGTCGCAGGGCTCCGGGCCGCAGGCGCGGGCAAGATCGGCTCGGTCGGCTATTGCTGGGGCGGGTCCTCCTCCTTCCTGGTTTCCACCCGCATCGGGGTCGATGCCAGCGTCTGCTACTATGGCGGGCAGATCGTCCGCTTCAAGGACGAGGCGGCGAAGAACCCGCTGCTGATGCATTTCGGCGAGCAGGACCACGGCATCCCGATGGACGATGTGGAGGCGATCCGCGCCGCCCAGCCTGAGGCCGAGGTCCACATCTACCCCGCCGGCCACGGCTTCAACTGCGACCATCGCGGCGATTTCCACGAGGACTCCGCGAAGCTCGCCCGCACCCGCAGCCTCGCCTTCTTCGCGCAGCACATGGGCTGAGCGGGCCGGGCGCAGTTCCCCCTCTCCCCGCTTGCGGGGAGAGGCCGGGAGAGGGGCCGGCCGTGACAGGGACGCCGCGCGGGGATAGCATCGCCCGGCGCAGGCAAACGGAGCGGACGGGATGAGCGCGGGCGCGGCCTTGTGCCGGAAGCGGCCGGCAAAGCGGGCGACCTACCGGGACGTGCTCGACGCGCCTGCGCATATGGTGGCGGAGGTGGTCGCGGGCGCGCTGCACCTCCAGCCGAGGCCGGCGATCCGGCATACGGTAGCGGGGTCGTCGCTCGGCGGCGAACTCGTCAGCCCCTTCCAGAAGGGCCGGGGCGGACCGGGCGGCTGGTGGATCCTCGACGAACCGGAGCTTCATTTCGGCGAGGACATCCTGGTGCCCGATCTCGCCGGCTGGCGCCGGGAGCGGCTGCCCGAGCCGCCGGACGAGGCCTATTTCACCCTCGCGCCGGACTGGGTTTGCGAGGTTCTTTCCCCCTCGACGTGGAAGCTGGACCTCGAAGGCAAGCGCCCGATCTATGCGCGGGAGGGGATCGGCCATCTCTGGCTTGTCGATCCGTCCGCCCGCACGCTGGAGGCGTTCGTGCTCTCGGGCGGCGCATGGTCGCCGGCGGGCGCCGCCAGCGACGCGGAGCCGGTGTCTTCACCGCCCTTCGAGGCGATTTCCTTCCCCCTCGACGCCCTCTGGCCCTGAACCCGGCGCGGCCCCGCCGTTTCCGCCCATCGGAGCGCCGATGCCGCATATCGCCATGGTTATCCCCTCGCTTGCCGGCGGCGGGGCGGAGCGGACGGCACTCAGGACAGCGGGCGGGCTGGCGGCGCGGGGGCACAGGGTCGATATCGCGGTCTTCCAGCCCCATGTCGCCTATCCGGGGGAGGTGCCGGAGGCGGCGCGGCTCTTCGTGCTTTGCGGGCGCCGCGCATGGGACCGGCGCGACCGCGCGGCGGTGCCGGCGCATACGATCTGGCGGCCGGAGCGCGCGCCGCTCATGCAGGGCGCGGGCCTCGCGGCCGGCCTCGCGCGGGACTTCCCCGCCGCGGCGCCGCTGCTGCTCCGCCGCGCCGCGCTCGGCCGCGCGCTCCGCCTTGCCCGCTATGCGGCGCGCGAGCGGCCCGACATCCTGTTCGCCAACCTGCCCCAGGCGGAACATGCGGCCTTCTACGCCGCCCGCCTCGCCGGCCCTGGCACCTTCCCGCCCATCGTGCCGGTCGTGCGCAATGTGGAGCCTCCCGGCAGCCGGCACACGCAGCGCCGCCGGCTGCTCTACCCCTCGGCGGCGCATGTCGTGGCGGTTTCGCGCGGCGCGGCGGAGGCTGTCGCGGAGGCCGCCCGCGTGCCGGCGGAGCGGCTTTCCGTCATCTACAATCCTGCTGTAACGCCGGAAACGCTCCGACGCGCGGAGGAGGCGCCGGACCATCCCTGGTTCGCGGACGGCGGCCCGCCGGTGGTGCTCGGCGCCGGCCGGCTCGCGCGGCAGAAGGATTTCCCGACCCTGGTCGAGGCCTTCCGGCGCGTGGCGGCGGAGCGGCCCTGCCGGCTGCTGATCCTGGGCGAGGGGCCGATGCGCGGCGAACTCGAAGACCGGGTGCGCGCGCTCGGACTGGAAGCGCATGCGTCGCTGCCGGGCTGGGCGGAAAACCCCTATGCCTTCATGGCCCGCGCGGCGCTGTTCGTGCTCTCCTCGCGCCATGAGGGCTTTCCGGGCGCGCTGGTGGAGGCGCTGGCTTGCGGTTGCCCGGCGGTCTCGACCGACTGCCCGGCCGGCCCCGCCGAAATCCTGGAGGACCCGGCCCTGCTCGCCCCGGTCGGCGACCCGGAGGCGCTGGCCCGCACCATGCTGCGCGCGCTCGCCCGCCCGCCGGACAGCCCGGTGCTCCGCGCAAAGGCCGCGCGCTTCTCGATTGCGCGGGCGGTAGAGGGGTATGAGGGGGTTGCGGAGCGCGTGTTGCGGGGGCGGGCGCGAGGATGAGGCGGTGCGGCTACTCCGCCGGCTCCGCAGCCGGGTCGTTGCGGCGCATGATGTAGCGCTCCAGCAGGTCGAGCTTGCCCCTGATGAAGCCGACATCGACCTTGAGGGAAACGACCTCTTCCCTGACCTCTCGAATTTCGGCGCCGAGGGAGTCCCTGACCTCCCCGACCTCGGCCTTGACCCCTTCTATATCGCGCTTGAGCCCGCCTATTTCGGCCTTGATTCCGGTTACTTCCCGTTCGACCCCGCCCATCCGGTCGTCCAGCCGCCGGATGTCGGAGCGCAGCCAGGCGAAGAGCCCGATTATCAACACGGCCAGACCGGCGAACATCTGCCAGTTCTGCGGGGCTTCTTCCATCGCGTTCCTCAAGAGGCTCATGCAGCCGGGCCGACTATACGCCTTCCTTGCGGCTCCGCAACAGCCGCCCGGGCCGGCTCGTCACCTCCCCTTGGCAAGTTGCAGTTCGAGCCGGGTGGCGTGAAGCTCCCGTTCGAGGCGCAGGGTCCGTTCTTTCAACTGCAGCGTGTCGGAGCGCAGCCAGGAAATCATCAGGAAGATGCCGAAAATCAGCGGCGGGACGGCGCCGAAGATAACCATGACCGCGGCCGTAATCATCGACAAATCGTACATAAGGCTCCTCCTGGGTGACGGTCGGCGAGGCCATTATACCTCTCCATTGCGGACGGCGCGGCAAGTCCGGTTTCGCGTTCGCCGGAAACAAGCTAAATTCCGGTCATGGAGCGTTTCACCGTGGCATTGCCGGACGATACCGCGCGCTGGCTGAGGGACCGTGCGGCCGCCGGCGGCGTTGGCGCTTCCGCATGGCTGGCCCGCCTTGTCGAGCGGACGCGCCGCCGCTCCGCCGGCCCCGAAGACCCTTGCGGGACGGCCCGTCCGGAATGCAGGTCCATTGGCGAGGCGCTGGACCGTTATATCGCGGCCGGACCGGGCCTGCGCCGCCGCCTGGCCGAGCAGGAGGACGCAGGCGGCGGCCGGCCGCTCTCCCTGAGCCTGCAGGACGGGCTTTACGACAAGCGCGGGCTGCCGGATTGATCGTCCTCGACACGTCGGCCGTCATGGCGATTCTGCTTGGGGAGGACGAGGCGGCGGCGTTTCGCGGCTCCATCGAGGCGGCCGGCGGCGCCATGTTGTCGGCGGCGACCGCAGTCGAGATTGCCGCGGTCTCAAGCCGCGACGACGCTCTCTTCTCCGCCGCGCAGGCCTTCCTGAACGAGCCGTTCATTGAGGTCGAGGCGATGGACGCGAAGCAGGCGGCCCTTGCCGGAGATGCCTATCGGCGCTACGGCAAGGGCCGCCATCCGGCCGGTCTCAACCTGGGCGATGTCTTCGCCTATGCCCTCGCGCGGGAAAGGGAGTTGCCGCTGTTGTTCAAGGGTGCGGATTTCACGCGCACTGACATCGAGCCTGCGTGACGGGCCGGCCCCGCTGAAATCCTGGAGGACCCGGCCCTGCTCGCCCCGGTCGGCGACCCGGAAGCGCTCGCCCGCACCATGCTGCGCGCGCTCGCCCGCCCGCCGGACAGGCCGGCGCTCCGCGCAAAGGCCGCGCGCTTCTCGATTGCGCGGGCGGTGGCGGGCTATGAGGGGGTTGTGGAGCGTGTGTTGTGGGGGCGGGCGTAGCTGCCGCCGTCACTCGCCTGGCGCGGGAACCGGGTCGTTGCGGCGCAGGATGTAGCCTTCGACGAAACTCAGCTTGCCCTTGAGGAAATTGGAATCGTCTTTCAAAGCGCCGACTTCGTCCTTCAGGGTGCCGACCTCCACCTTCAGCCCGGCGACTTCCCGTTCGACCCCGCCCATCCGGTCGTCCAGCCGCCGGATGTCGGAGCGCAGCCAAGCGAAGAGCCCGATTATCAACACGGCCAGACCGGCGAACATCTGCCAGTTCTGCGGGGCTTCTTCCATCGCGTTCCTCAAGAGGCTCATGCAGCCGGGCCGACTTTAAGCCTTCCTTGCGGCTCCGCAACAGCCGCCCGGGCCGGCTTGTCACCTCCCCTAGACAAGCTGCAATTCGCGCCGCGCGGCGTGAGGCCGGCGGCGAATTGCCCTCGGATCACCACCAGTCGAGATCGATCCGCGGACGTTCGATCCGCTTGGCCCGTTCCCGGAGAGCTTCGACGTGCGGCTTGTGAGCGGGAATCCTTTTTTCGTGCGTCTCCACGAAGATATGCCCGATGCGGTTCAGGACGCCCGGACGGTCGAACAGCGCTTCGAGCAGATCGACTTCGGCGCCTTCGATATCGATCTTGAGTATCCCCACATCCTCGTCGAGGTCTTGCAGATAGCGAACGAAATCGATCTGCCGGACCTTCAGGCCCTCCCGCCCGGCGACATTGTTCTTGCCGGCGACGATGGAGCTCGACTGCGAGTAGCGGTGAGGCTCCCTGTCGAAGCGGGCGTGCCGGTAAAGCAGAACCCAGTCGTCGCTTGTGCCTGCCGCCGCATTCTCGATCCTTACATTGTCGAAATCGGCGACATTGATCCGCAGCGCGGCGCAGGCCCAGGGATCGGGTTCGAAGGCGATGACCTTCCCTGCCGCCTCCGCCATCTTTCTCGTATATGCGCCGACATTGGCGCCGAGGTCGATGCAGGTCATGTCTCTGGAAAGGGCGATCGCGTCGGCAAACCCCTTCGTTCGGCCCGTCAATATGTCATGCTTGCGGCCGTAGCGGCGTCCGAGCGCGCCCGGGAAACGGCGCAGAACGCCGTATTTCAACCGCTTTTTTTCGTTCACGCCCCGATTCCCCCAGGCTCAACATGCGATGTTTCCGCCGTTGCGGAATCGACCGTCAGCCAAGGAACCTAAACGCATTTTCCGGGCTGGGGAAAGTATCGGCCTGCAGCGTCTCCCGCCGCCCTTCGAAGCCGGGGAAGCTCCTGCACTCAGCCCGGCAAGTCTCCGGGGCCGCGCGAACCGTATGTAACGATCCGGCCGCGTTCGCGGGTGCGCACGGTGAAGCCGGCATCGCGAAGCAGTGTTTCGCAGGCGTCGCTCGTTCGTCCGCCATGGCGTTCCGGTCCCGTGTCGATGGCGACGCGCGCCGTCCGCCGCAGGAGTTCCCGCCCGCCTTCGAGCGCTTCCGGCTCCGCGCCTTCCGCATCGCATTTGAGGAAGGCCAGCCCGTCGATCCCGTGCTCCTCGGCGACCCGGTCCAGCGTGGTGGCCCGGCGGCGCACGGCGCCTGTTGCGTTCTCGGGCCTGTCCGCGCCGAAGATCGAACTGTCCGCCTCCGAAGCGGCGAGGCTGAAGGTCAGCTCTTCCTCTGCGTTCCAGACCAGCGCGTCGATGACCGTCACCGTGTCTCGGCCTTCCAGATTCAGCTTGAGACAGGCAAGCGCATCCGGATCGGGTTCGACGGCATAAACGGCCCGCCCGTCGTTCAATGCCAACAAGGAGAATTCCCCGGCATGGGCGCCGACATCGAGAACCGGGCCGGGGGGCGGTTCGAGAGCGCTGAACAGATATTGCCGGTCGAGGCCCTGCAGTCGGCTTGCCAGCCCTCGCTTGTAGCGCCGCCAGCTTGTCGGCGAAACGCGCATTACCGAACCGTCGGGCGCCGCAATCCGGCAGTAACCGTCCACTTCCAGCAGTTGGAGCGGGACGCGGCGCTGATAGCCGACGGCTGCATAGAACCCGTGCCGCATGAATTTGAACCGCTCGGCCGGCGGCAGCCCTCTGGCGTCCTTGCGGCCCGTCATGTATTCCCGCTTACCTTGCGTTCGTCCGGCCGGAGCATTTCCTTGGCTCATATCACGACGCTTGCCCGGTGTCTTGTCGGCGGCGCATGAGCGAGCGGCTCGGGCAATGAACTTTCTCCGCCCGATCCCCAGGCGTCTGTTGCCGCGCAATGCGTGGGGCGACAGGGAATTCTGCCGGCGGCGCTTCGTGCGCAGGCAGGGGCGGCGGCCGAACCCGCACAAGCCGGAGCGTCTGACCGACCACCTGTTCAGGGTCAAGACGGACGGCTCGCTGCTGGACCCGCCGGTCCAGTTCGTCACCGACAAGGAGCTTGCGAAGCGGTATGTCGGGAGCGCACTCGGCCCCGGCCATGTGCCGGAGACCTACCGGGTGCTGAAGAGCGCCGACGAGGTAAGGGCGTTCGTTCCGGATCGCATGCCCTGCGTGCTGAAGCCGACGCATCTGAGCGGTCCGATCCTCTTCCACACCGACCCTGGCAAAATCATAGACCGCGACCTTCTTTGCAGTTGGCTGGAGAAGGAGCGGTACAGCAGCACGAGGGAAGGTAACTACCGCCATCTCCGCCCGAAGGTGATTGTCGAGGAATTCCTTTCCGGGGACGGCGTGTCCGTGCCGAAGGACTACAAGCTGTTCTGTTTCCATGGCGTCCCGAAACTGATCCAGGTGGACTCGGACCGGTTCGGCGAACACATGCGGAATTTCTACGACATCGGCTGGAATCGGTTGCCCATGACCTTCCGCTATCCGGGCGGCCCAGAAGACGAGCGGCCCCCTTTGCTGGACGAAATGCTGAGCGTTGCGGCGCGACTGGCATCCCGCTTTTCCTTCGTTCGCGTCGATCTCTATGCCAGTGGTGCACAGGTTCGCGCGGGCGAGTTGACTTTCTGCCCGGAAGGCGCAAATGCGCCGATAATGCCGCCCGCCGCGGATATTGAACTTGCAAGGCTTTTCAACCCGGACCACCGACTCGATGCGCGGGCCTGCGCCGAGGCTTGGGCGCCGGCTGCGAGGGCATAGGAAAATTTTTCGGTTTTGTCCCGCCAGGGGGCTTGACCCTCAGAAAACTGGTGTATGATGGGAGCAGAGGGAAGGGCGGCTTGCGGGGCCGTCCTTTTCCTTTTCTGCGCAGACGCATGGCTGGAGCCGAAAAAGCCCCGGCGGGAGGCGACGGGAGACGTGCGCCCGCCGTCTCGCGCGCGCAATCGGGCGCGCGAACCGCGCCGCCGCGAACCGCGCGCGGCATAAGGGCGCTCCGGGAGGCCGGGGCGGCGGAAGGGAGGACGCATGACGCCATATGCAGGAGTTATGAAGGGAAAAGGAAAAAGATATTGGAACTTATATCTCGCCGGCCCCAGATTGCAATTGTCCGGCTCGGAGATCCGCCGCGCCGGACGGGGTCCGCAAGGACAGGCATCGGGACCGGGAGAAGGAAAATGGCCGCGCGGATATGGGCAAGCATCGAGACGGGTAACAGGCGGAGGCTCCGGAACTGGCGGGTCCGCCGAGGCCTGGCGTCGGCGGCGATGGCGGCGGTCATGGTGGCCGCGCTGGCCCTGGCCGTCTCGGTCGGCCCGGAACCGGCGCAGGCCTGCCTCCTCCCCGGCATTCCCTGCTAGGGCGGCGATACCGCCTCCCGCCGGGCGACGGTTTCCTCCCGCCGTCGACCGGCAGCGCAGCCGGCGGGCCTCCCCTCCCGCCGGCTGCTTCCCTTTTCGGGCGCGGCAGGCGGCGCGGAGGGCCGCCGCATGACAAAACATGACACATCATGACGCCACCGGGAGTCTCTCCTCCCCCGCTTGCGGCTACCGGATTCACACATCTCCGCCCGGTGGCGTGGCATTGCACTATCCCAACCGCCTGCCCTCGCGAAAGCGGGGGCCGGGGTGACGATAGGGCGCGAAGCGGGGCGTAGCCAAGCCAGAGGGCGCACCGGATACCGAACCGGGAAGAAATGTGTGCATGCGGTGACCGCTGACCGCAGGCGAAATCAGAACTCGATCGCGATCTTGCCGAAATGGCCGGCCGCCTCCATGCAGCGATAGGCGTCGGGCGCATCGGCGAAGGCGAAGCGCCGGTCGATGACCGGCTTCAGGTCGCCGGCTTCTATGGCGGCGTTCATGTCCAGAAACATGGCCCGGCTGCCGACATAGATGCCTTGCACACGGATCGACTTGCGCAGAATGGGCATCGGGTTGGCCGCGCCCTGGGTCAGCACGCCGATCATGGCGATGTGGCCGCCGACCCGGACCGCCTCGATGGACTGCTCGAGCGTCCCGCCGCCACCGACCTCGACGACATGGTCAACGCCGCCGCCGCCGGTCAGGTCCTTCACCGCGCCCGCCCAGTCCGGCGTCTCGGAATAGTTGATCGTCCGCCACGCGCCCATGTCCCGGGTCCGGGCGAGCTTGTCGTCGCTTTTCGACGTAACGATCGCCCGCGCCCCCATCAGGACGCAGAATTGCAGGGCGAAGATGGAGACGCCGCCGGTGCCGAGAAGCAGCACCGTGTCCCCGGCCTTGAGGCCGCCGCTGACCGCGAGTCCGTTCCAGGCGGTGAGCGCCGCGCAAGGCAGGGCCGCCGCCTCGGCGAAGTCCAGATGAGCGGGGACCGGCACGACTCCGTGGGCGTTCAGCACGACCTCCTCGGCCAGCATGCCGTCGATCGGGCCGCCCTGGGCGCTCTCCATGGCGGCTTCCGAGATGGCGCCGGCGGCCCAGTTCTGGAAGAAGCAGCCGGCGACCCGGTCTCCCGCGGCGAGGCCGGCGACGCCTTCGCCGACCGCAATTACCTCGCCCGCGCCGTCGGAATTGGGGATGCGCGGGAAGGCCAGGCCGACCCGGCCCGGCGTCCGCACGGTGTTGAGGTCGCGGTAGTTGATCGAATTGGCCCGCACCCGGACCGCGATCTGGCCCGGTCCCGGCTCCGGGGAAGGCCGCTCGGCAAGCTGCAGGGCGTCGATGCCGCCCTCGTCTACGATCTGCCAGACTTTCATGGGTCGCACAGTCTTCGGTGGATTGTCTTCGGATTGGAAGTCGGGCCGTTTCAATCCGAATGGATCGCGCTCTACAGGTAGTTGGACACCTCGACGAGATTACCGTCCGGATCGCGGAAATAGACCGAGCGGATCGGGCCGAGCGCGCCGCTGCGCTCCGAGGGCAGGGTTTCGATCTCGACGCCGCAGGCTTCGAGATGCGCGACGACCTCCGCCATGGGCGTTTCCGTGATGAGGCAGAAATCCTCGCCGCCGCAGCGCGGGTCGCGCGCGCGGTACCAGTCCGTGTCGTCCGGGTGGAGGTTGATCTTTTGGTGCCCGAAACGAAGCGCCTTCCGGACGATCCCGTCCTGGCCGATGCCGTCGCGCCCGAAGCTGACGACCTCCATGCCGAGGACCTTCTCGTAAAAGTCGCACGTGGCCTCGATGTCCTTCACCCGCATCACGAAATGGTCGATCCGTTGCATCCCGATCATCGCCGCCTCCGCTTCCCGGAACCCGATCCCTCGGCGCGAACGCCTTCCGCTCGAAGAGTCTAATACCAGCGGCGTCAATCTGGGACTCATGGGAAGACCGCGTCCTCGTATCGTCGCCCCCGGGAAGGAGGCTGTGAAGAAATCGGATTTGTCGGGTTTGCGCTCTCGGCCGGCGCGAGCGGTCCAACTCTCTCTCGAATGGCTGCGGCTCGAATGGCTGCGGCGTGAACAAACGGATAGATGGGAAATAATACCAGCGGCTCCGGTTTGCGACTCATGGAGATTGCCGCCCGGTTTTCCCTCTGCGTCACCCCGGCCGGAGCGAAGCGGAGAGCCGGGGTCCATCCATGGCTCTCGACGATGCCGTAGCCGGTGGGGAGCAGGCTCGACCGCTGAAGTTGCCGCGAGAACCGAGGCTGGGCCCCGGCTCGGGGGCCGGGGTGACGGTGGGGGCCATCACAATAGGTTCCGATCGACGACCGCTGGTATAATTTTCTTTCTTCGTTCAAGTATTGGCAAGAAATTAGAAAAATTTTCATGTTTTTCCCGCCAAAGGGCTTGACCTGGAGAAAAGTGTAGTATGATGAGAGTGGAGAGAGGCGGCTTCCGGGGCCGCCTTTCGGCTTTTCTGCGCAGGGAAGCAAGGGCTGGGGTCGAAAAAAGCCCCGGCGGGAACGAACGGGAGACGTACGCCCTCCGTCTCGCGCGGGCAATCAGGTGCGCGAACCGCGCCGGCGCAAGACGCGCGCAGGCGGGCGCGGGCGCGCACGCAGGATTACGCGCGCAAAAAGGGTCCCGCGGCTTGAGGGCGGCCAAGCCGGCGGCGGCGCGGATGGAATGGAGCGGAACGGAACGCGAGGGAGGGAGCGATATGCAGGAACGGAACCGCAGAGCTTTGGCGGCGGCATGAGGAACATGACAATCCATGACACAATGCAGGGGTCTTCCATGAACCGCCTGTCCTCGGGAAAGCGGGAAGCGCCCCGGTCTCTTTACCGTCACCCCGGCCGGAACGGAGCGAAGCGGAGTGGAGAGCCGGGGTCCATCCCTGAACCTGGAAGCGCGCTCAGCCGGCCGTTACAGGGCGGACGCCCTCGGCAGCGCTCCGTTTGTACCGCCGAGGCAGGTCGAGAGGTTCAGGGATGGGCCCCCGCCTTCGCGGGGGCGACGGAAGGGGGGGCGGCGCGGACAGAAGGGAGTGGAGTGCAACGCGACGGAGGAGCGATATGCAGGAACGGAACCGCAGAGCTTCGGCGACGGCATGGCGAACATGACAATTCATGACACAATGCAGAGGGTCTTCCATGAACCGCCCCGTCCCGCCGAGCGGGAGGGGAGGAAGCGGGGAGCCGCTCCCGCAGGCGGAGGAGGCGTTTCCCGGCGGCCGTCGGCGCGGGTTCCGATCGACGGCCGCCGGTATTGCTGTTCGGACGCGGCACCGTGCGCCATTCCGCCAGCCTGACGCCATGCAGACCGCGACCGTGGTGGGAAATCCGGGCCGACTGCCTATACTCGCGCGCCATGCGTTTCTCGATCCTTTCCATAGGCGACCACTACCCGGATCGTCCGCGTTCGGTCGCCGGCCTCTATGACGAGGTCATCGGCCAATGCGTGCTTGCGGAACGGCTCGGCTACGAGGCGTTCTTCATCGCCGAGCACCATTTCCACGAATATGGCGCCGTGCCGGATCCGGCCGTGCTGCTGACCGCCATGGCCGCGAAGACGAGCCGCATCCGGCTCGGCACGGCGATCTCGGTGCTGCCGTTCCGCAATCCGCTGACGGTCGCCGAGAGCTACGCCATGGTGGACATGCTCTCCGGCGGGCGGCTGGTGCTGGGCGTCGGCTCCGGCTATCTGGCGCACGAGTTCGAGGGGTTCGGCGTGCCGCCGCAGGAGAAGCGGGACCGCTTCGACGAGGCCCTGGAGGTCCTGCGCCTGGCGCTGACGGGCGAACGGATCGACTTCGACGGGCGCTACTACAAGGTCGAAGGCGTGGCGCTGAATGTGGCGCCGGCGCAGCGCCCGGTGCCGATCCATGTGGCGGTGCTGCGCCCCGAGGCCGCCTGGCATGTCGGCAAGGCCGGCAATTCCATCTTCTGCGTGCCCTATGCCTCCGTTGCCGATATGGACGAGGTGGCCACCCTGTTCCGGTCCTTCGCCGAGGGGCGGAAAGAGGCGGGACTGGATGCTGCGGGCGATGCGGCGGCGTTTGCTTTCCATACCTTCGTTGCGGAAACCGACGAGGAAGCCCGCGAGATGGCTGCCGAAGCCTTCGACCTCTACGTGGCGACCAGACTCTATGCACGCCGCCAGACCTGGGACGACATCATGGCGTCCGGCCTCTCGCTCATGGGCTCCGTCGAGACGGTGGCGGAGAAGCTGCGCCTTCTCGCCGGCTGGGGCCTCGGCCATGTGCTGACCTTGCATAATTTCGGCGGCCTCCCGCCCGAGGCCGTCGAGCGGTCGATGCGCCTGTTTGCGGAGGAGGCGCTGCCTCGCGCGCTCGCCGCCGGACCCCGCTGCCGACCGTGCTCCGCGCGATGAAGACGTCCGACCCTGCCTCCGTCCTCTGGCAGGCGACGGCCCCGCCTGCGCCGCCGGCCCCTCTGCTCGAAGGCGAATGCGAGGCGGATGTCTGCGTCGTCGGCGGCGGCTTCACCGGGCTTTCCACGGCCTTGCATCTGGCGGAAGCCGGCGCGCGAGTCGTCGTTCTGGAGGCCGAGGAGCCGGGCTTCGGGGCCTCCGGGCGCAATCACGGCCAGGTGGTGCCCGTGCTGTCGCGCTACGGGCCGGAGGAAACGGTCGCGCGCTTCGGCGCGGAGGAGGGCGAGCGGTTCAACCGGTTCGTCGCCGAGTCGGCCCGGATGGTCTTCGAACTGATCGAACGCCTCGGCATCGACTGCGACGCCCGCCCGGTCGGCTGGCTGCTTCCGGTGGACAGCCCGGCCCGCGACGGCATGGTGCGCGCGCGCTCCGACGCCTGGGCCGCGCGCGGCATGCCGGTCCGCTATCTGGAGCGGGACGAGACCGAGGCCATGACCGGCAGCCGCTACTGGCAGGGTGCGCTTTACCACGCCTGGGGCGGCAACATTCAGCCGCTCGCCTTCGCCCGCGGCCTTGCGAAGGCGGCCATCGGCGCCGGCGCGGCAATCCATGCCAGCTCCCCCGCGACGGCCCTCTCCCGGTCCGGCGGCCGCTGGCGCGTCGAGGCGCCGGGCGGCGCCGTGGCGGCAGACCGGGTCGTGCTGGCGACCAACGGCTATACCGGCGGGCTCTGGCCGGGCCTGAGGCGCGCCATCGTTCCGTTCCGCATCTTCCTTGCCGCCACCGCGCCGCAGGGCGGCAATGTGCGCCGGCAGATCCTGCCCGGCGACATGAGCGTCTCGGACAGCCGCAATATCCTCTGGCCGTTCCGCTGGGACCGGGAGGGCCGCATGGTGATGGGCGGCGACATCGTGCTGCCCTGGCGCGCGCGCGGACGCGCCGAAACCGTGGCACGCCGCCGCCTGCGGGCCGCCTTCCCGGAGCTCGGCGAGGCCGCGTTCGAATTCGTCTGGGACGGCAAGGTGGCGATGACCGTGGACCGGCTGCCGCGCGCCATGGAGCTCGGGCCCGGCGTCTGGACGGCGCTCGGCTATAACGGCCGGGGCGTCGCGCTGGCCACGGCCATGGGCCGCCTGCTGGCCGGGCGCTGCCTCGAAGGGTTGCAGGCCGACGATCCCGTGCCGGCCGCGCTCCGCCGCCCGCATCCCGTGCCGTCGAACCGTCTCGCCGTGCCGATCGCCCGCGCCATGCTGCTGCGCTTCCGCCGGCAGGACGCGAAAGCGGCCAGCAGCCGGCCGGCCTGAGGCGCGGGAACGGCAGGGAGCGGCCCGGAGAGGCGGCATGGCGGGCAGCGCGTCCTATTACCCCGCGGTCCGGGCGGCGGCGGCGTTCTTCATCATGGTCGTCGGCACGGCGGGCATGTTCGCCGGCACCGTCGCCCTCAAGCCGATGCAGGAGGCCTTCGACGTCTCGCGGGGCGAGGCGACGCTTCCGTATATGGCGTTCATGGTCGGCTTCGGCCTCGGCAGCTTCTGGATGGGCCGCTTCGCCGACCGGTTGGGCGCCATGCGGGTGACCTTCGCCGGAGGACTCACGCTCGGTCTCGGTTTCTGGATCGCCGGGCACGCCGTGGAACTCTGGCAGGCGGTTCTGGCCCACGGGCTCCTGATCGGGCTGCTGGGCGCCTCGACCACCATGGCCCCGATGGTCGCCGACACTTCGCTCTGGTTCGAACGGCGGCGCGGCCTTGCAGTCGGCATGGTCATCAGCGGCGCCTATGTATCCGGCATGGTCTGGCCGCCCACACTCGAAGCCCTGGTGGACGCTTACGGGTGGCGCGACATGTATCTCGCCTTCGGAGCCCTGACGTTCCTCTCGCTGCCGCTGCTTGCGCTCGTGCTGCACCGTCCCGCGCCGCGCACCGTGTTGACGGGGCCGCTGGAGGCGGCAGGGTCGGCCCGGCCGCTGGGTTTCCGGGCGCCGGCGCTGCAGGCCCTTCTCTGTTGTGCCGGGCTCGGTTGCTGCGTTGCGATGGCCGCGCCGCAGGTCCATGCGGTCGCCATGGCGGACGATATCGGCCTCCGGCCCGCCGACGGCGCGCTGATGCTGTCGCTCATGTACGGGTTCGGCATCGTAAGCCGGCTCGGTTCCGGATGGATATCGGACCGCATCGGCGGGTTGCGCACCTTGGCGCTCGGCTCGGCCGGCCAGATGGCGGCGTTGCTGCTGTTCCTGCCGGCGGACGGGCGTATCGCGCTCCTCGTGGTCGCCGCGCTTTTCGGCCTCTCGCAGGGCGGGATCGTGCCGTCCTACGCAATTATCGTCCGGGAGTATTTCCCGGCCCGGCAGGCGGGCGGGCGCATCGGGCTGGCGCTGCTGTTCACCATGCTGGGCATGGCGCTGGGCGCCTGGCTCGCGGGGGCGGTCCACGACCTTACCGGCAGCTACCGGGTTGCTTTCGTCGGCGCGGTCGCCGTCAATGCCGCGCATCTGGGGGTTGCCGCATTCCTGCTGCGCCGGGCGGCGGCCGTGCGCAGGGCGGGCGGCGCCAGGACGCCGCTGGGCGGTATCGGCCAGCCGGCCTGAAGCGGAGAAGATCGGGAAGGGGGATCATGGCGGAGAAGATCGCACTGGTGGCGGGCGCGGGGCGCGGCACGGGCGGCTCGGTGGTCCGGCGGTTCGCAGCCGGCGGCTACCGGGTGGCGATGCTGGCGCGCTCCGAGTCGCGGCTCAGGGAATATGAGGAAACGATCCCCGGCACGTCGGCGTTTCCCTGCGACATCGCCGACGCGAAGGCCCTCGCGGCTACGCTGGAGGGGGTTCGCGAGGAGCTGGGCAGCGACCCGCATGTCGTCGTCCACAATGCAGCGCGGGGAAGCTGGGGAAGCTTCCTCGACATGGACCCGGCGGACCTCCAAGCCAATTTCGAGGTCAACGCCATGAGCCTCCTCTATCTGGCGCAGCTGACGGCGCCCGCGATGATCGCGCGCGGCGAGGGCGCGCTCATGGTGACGGGCAATACCTCCACCTGGCGGGGCATCCCGCGCTTCTCCGGCTTCGCGCCGACCAAGGCGGCGCAGCGCATCCTCGCCGAGTCGATGGCGCGGGAACTCGGGCCGAAGGGCGTGCATGTCGCCTATATCGTCATCGACGCCGTGATCGACCTGCGCTGGACCCGGCGGCGGCATCCCGGCAAGCCGGACGAGTTCTTCATCAAGCCGGATGCCATCGGCGAGGAGGTCTTCCGCATCGCGCATCAGGACCGCTCGACCTGGTCGTTCAACGTCGAAATCCGGCCCTTCGGGGAACCCTGGTGAGCGGGGCCGCGCAGAAGGGCCCGAGCCCGGTCGGGGAGGAGCGCATCCGCGGCGCCATTGTGCGCGGGCCCTACGGCGTCCATCTCGGCATGGAACTGGCGCTGCTCGAGGCGGACCGCGCCATCGTCCGGCTGCCGTGGCGGCCGGAGCTCGGCAACGGCGCCGGCATCTATCATGGCGGGGCGACGGCCTCGCTGATCGACACGGCCGCCACGGCCGCTGCCTGGACAAGCCCGTCCGTCGTCGAGGCGACCAAGGGCGCGACCGTCGGCTTCACGGTCAACTACCTCTCGCCGGGCCGGCAGGGGCGCGGCCTCGCGGCGGAAGCCGCCGTGCTGCGCCGGGGCCGCTCGCTCACCGTCGTGGACGTGCTGGTGACGGACGATGACGGGCGCAAGATCGCCCGCGGCGTCGTCACCTACAAGCTGGGCGGAGGCGGCGCGTCCGGCACCGGCTTCTGATCGCGTTCCCCGAAGCGGCTACACCAGCCCGCGCAGGAATGCCGACCGCGCCCTGGCGGCGCCCATGAGCAGGGGCAGGTCGTTGCCGGCGAGCACCAGCCGCGCGCCCATGGCGATATAGCGCCCGGCCAGCTCCTCGTCATAGACGCCGCCCATGCCGGCATGCTTGCCGTTGTTGCGCGCAGCGGAGACCACCCGGTCGTAGGCGTCGGCGACGCGGTCGTCTCCGAACTGCCCCGGTATGCCCATCGTGGCGCAGAGGTCGTTGGTGCCGATCAGCAGCGCGTCGATGCCCTCGACCGAAGCGATCTCGTCCGCCGCCGCGACGGCTTCGGCCGTCTCGATCATCACCACGGTGAGCGTCGCGCCGTTGATGAGCCGCGCGGCCTCGCCCGTCGGCAGCGCCTCATATTCGAGCTGCGCCATGCCGCCTGCAACCGAGCGCCTGCCGACCGGCGGGTAGAGGCAGTTGTCGCGCACGGCCTCGGCCTCAGCCCGGCTGTCCACATGCGGCACGACGATGCCCTGCGCGCCCGCGTCGAGAAGTCGGGTCGCATGGAAATGCTCGTGGGCCGAGGCGCGCGGAATCGGCGAAATGCCCGCATCCAGCGCCGCCGCGCAGATCTGCGCCGCCGTATCGACGGAAAACGCGCCGTGCTCCATGTCGACGAACAGCCAGTCATAGCCCGAGACTGCGGCGATCTTGGCGATTTCGGGCATGCGGGCGAGGCGCAGGCCGAGACCGAGCGCGAGCTCTCCGGCTGCAAGCTTCTCCTTGGTGCGGTTGGCGACGAGGGCCATGCGATGCAACTCCTTCCGGTAAGGCTTCCTCTTGGCACGAAGCGGAAGCGGCGTCCAATCCCGTTCGGGGACGCGCGGCCGCAGCCGGCCTGCCTAGCTTCCGTTCACCCTCTCCCTCAATTCGTGCTTCAGCGTCTTGCCCATCGCGTTCCTCGGCAGTTCGTCCACGAACAGCACGTCCTTCGGGTGCTTGAAGCGGGCGAGCCGGCCCTCGAAGCGGGCGAGAAAATCCGGTGCCGCGAGCTTCGCGCCGGGGACCGGCACGACCACGGCGACCGGCACCTCGCCCCACCGCGCGTCCTCGCGCCCGACCACCGCCACATCGGCGATGTCGTCCATCCGGTGGACCAGCTGCTCGATCTCCGCCGGGTAGATGTTCTCCCCGCCGGAGATCACGACGTCCTTCTTGCGGTCGTTGACGAACACGTCGCCCTCCTCGTCCCGGTAAGCCACGTCGCCGGTATGGAACCAGCCATCCCTGAGCGCCCGGCGGGTCTCCTCCTCGTCGTTCCAGTATCGGCGAAGGACATTGCCGCCGCGGATCAGGATTTCCCCGGACACGCCGACCGGGACCTCATTGCCGTCGTCGTCGACAATCCTCATCTCGCAGTGGAGCCCGCATTTCCCGGTCGAGCGCGGCTTGCGCATCCCGTCGCCCGGCTTCTGGTAGATCGAGACCGGCGCAGTCTCCGTCAGCCCGTAGGTCTGGCATACGGGAATGCCGCGCGCATGCACCGCGTCGATCAGGTGCAGCGGCACGATGGAGGAACCGGTGGTGAGGATGCGGAGGCTGGAAAGGTCCGCCTCCGCCCAGCCCGGCAGGTCGATCACCGCCTGGATCGTCGCCGGGACCAGGACGAGCTGCGTCGGGCGCTCCTCCACGATCGCGCGGAGCACCGCCTCGGGTTCGAAACGGCCGTGCAGGATTACCGTTCCCCCGACATAGAAGGCGGGGGAGGTCAGGATGTTGAGCCCGCCCACATGGAACATCGGCAGCACCGTCAGCACGCGGTCGGCGTCGCTCAGCCCGGCATAGTGGACGCAGTTGAGGGCGTTGACCAGGATCGCCCGCTGATCGAGCACCGCGCCCTTGGGACGGCCTGTGGTGCCCGAGGTGTAGACCAGAAGGCAGGGGGTCTCCGGCCCGACATGCGCGTCGAGGTCGTCGCCTCCGGCCGTTTCCGCTTCGCTTGCGATCCTGTCCGCGGGGATGACGGCGGTGTCCGGGCAGGCCGCCGCCTCGACCGCAAGGCCGGCGTGGACGGCGTCCGCGACCAGCAGCCGGGGCGCGGAGTCGGCCAGAATATAAGCGAGCTCGGGCGCCACCAGGCGCCAGTTGAGCGGCGAGAACATCGCGCCGATCCGCGCGCAGGCGAAGAAGAGCGCCAGCATCGCGGGGCTGTTGAAGCCGAGATAGGCGACCCGGTCGCCGCGCCCGACGCCATGGACCGTCTTCAGCGCCCGCGCATATCCGCGGATCGTCTCCGCGAAACCCGCATAGTCGATATCCTCGCCCTCGAAGCGGATCGCGGTCTTCGACGGGGCGAAGGCGGCATTCTTCTCGACCCACGAGGACAGGTCGTTCATCCATCGTCCTCGCCGCGCTCGTAAAGCGCTTCGCGGCCGAGCTTGTCGATGCACAGCTCCGCCGTCCAAGGCAGCATCAGCGAGCCGCAGCGGCTGTCGCGGTAGAGCCGTTCCAGCGGCAGGCTCTTCAGCATCGACTGCCCGCCGCAGGTGCGGATCGCCTTCTGGCAGAGGTCGTTGGCCGTTTCCATCACCGTGTACTGGGCGCAGTAGGCGCGCAGCACAGACGCCTTGGACGGGTTCGAGCGGGCCTCGCCGAGCATCTGGAACCAGAGCGCCTTGGCCTGCTCCAGCGCGATCAGCATCTCGGCAACGGCATGCTGCTTGGTCGGATACATGCGCCGCTTGACCGGCGGCATGCCGGGCACCTCGCCGCGCAGGTAGCGGACGGTGAAATCGTAGGCTGCCTGGGCGATGCCCATGTAGGCCGGGGTCAAGGTGGTGAACATGTGCGGCCAGCGGGTCGCCGCCTCGAAATAGATTCCCTTCGGCATCAGCGCCGCGTCGTCGGGCAGGAACACGTTTTCGAACAGGAGGTCGCGCGAGACGGTTCCGCGCATGCCGAGCGGGTCCCAGTCGCCGATCACGCTTACTCCCTCGGCATCGGCCGGGACGGCAAAATACATCGTGTCGCGGCGGCTGAGGTTCTCCTTCTTCTCGGTGCAGAGCACGCCGTAATAGTCCGCCGAGCCGGCAAGCGAGGCGAAGATTTTCTTGCCGTTGACGATCCAGCCGCCTTCGACCCGGTCGGCCAGCGTGCCGAACGGGCGAAAGCCGGCCGCCGCCGCGCCGCCCTCGGAGAACGGCTGGGCGTAGATCGCGCCCCTGTCCACGATGCGGGCATAGTGGATGGCCCGCCGCCGGTTGTGCTCGCGCCTCTGCGCGCCGGTCATCGGCAGGTCGTCGGCGAGCGCGCCGGTCCACAGGCACGAGCTCACATGCATGTTGAAGGTGAGCGCCGTCGAGCCGCAGTAGCGCCCGATCTCGGCCGCCATCAGCGCATAGGTCTTGAGGTCCGCGCCGTGCCCGCCGTGGCTTTTCGGAACGCACACCGCGAGCAGGCCCGCCTCGTGGAGGTCCCTGTAATTCGCCATCGGGAAGACCGCGTCGCGGTCCCACTCGTCGGCGCGCGCCGCGAAGCTATCCTCGCCGAGCCTCCGGGCCTCCGTGCAGAGCGCGGCCTGTTCGTCGCTGAGCCCGTAATAGTCGGGGTCGAACATCGGTGCATCGCGCTGCTCATCCCTGGAAGCCATGTGTCACATTCTCCATCTGCGCAGGAAATCTCCGACCGCCTCGTTGAACGCCGCGGGACTCTCCAGATTCCCGAGATGTCCCGTTCCCGGCAAGCAGACATACTCTGCGCCGGGAATCCTGCTTGCCATCTTCTCCATCATCGGCGCCGGCGCGGTGGCGTCGGCCTCGCCCGCCAGCGCCAGCACCGGCATCCTGTAGCCCGGCAGCGCGTCGCGCCGGTCGAACGCGGCCAGGCAGGCGATGGCTGCGCGGTATGTCGCTTCCGGCACCGCGGCCATGGAGCGCCGGGCGAGCGCAGCACCTTCCGCATCGGCCGATGGGCCGAGCATGGCTTCCACCGTCCGCTCCGCGAGGTTCGCCATCGTCTCTCCGTTGTCGAGCGGCGCGATCCGCGCTTCGACGAAGCGTTTCTGGAAATCCCCGTCCGGGCGGCCGAAGGCCGGGCTGGTCGCCGAGAGGACCAGCGTGGCGACCCGTTCCGGCCATGCGGCGGCGAATTCCTGCGCCACCATGCCGCCCATCGAATGCCCGACCAGGTGGAACCGCTCCAGGTCGAGCCGGTCGAGCAGCCCCAGCAGGGCCTCGGCGAGCGCCGGGAAGGTCATCCTCTCCAGCGCCGGCGAGCCGCCATAGCCCGGCATGTCCCAGGCTATCGCCCGGTATTCGCCGGAGAATGCCTCGATCTGCGGCGCCCAGCTTGCCGCATCGCCGCCGACGCCATGCAGGAAGACGACCGCCTCGCCGCTGCCCGCTTCGAGATGATGGACCCGCGCGCTCATGCGTCGCTGTCGACCAGCCGGCCGCTCTCGACCACATACGCCCCGTCGAGACTGACCGTGCAGTTCCGCATCGGCAGGTCGAAGTGACCCAGCGTGTGGCGGTTGGCGAACTCGTTGGCCCCGGTCGAGTAGAGGAAATTGCCGGCGAATGCGCGGATCTCGGTGCCGTTGAAGTCGCGCCGGTCGTACATGGCGAGCGCCTCGTAGCGGGCCGCCTCGTTCAGTCCCCATCCGACATGCGAGGTGGCATAGGCGTTCCTGTCGCCCCAGGCGGCCCAGTAGCGCCGGAAGAGCTCGGCATCGGTGCCCTCGCCCTCGATGGCGGTGACATAATCGTCCTCGATGGTGAGCGTCACCGGCGCTTCCAGGTAGCGCTTGAAGGTCAGGTTGACGTCGCCGGTATCCAGCACCAGCCGGCCCTGGACGGAGCCCGCCGGGGGAAAGGCGACCACGATCCCGCCGGGCCAGTGGGCGACCGTCCTCGGCCGGTCGCAATAGCCCCAGACGCCTGCGCTCGGCGCGCCTTCCAGCGCGACGGTGAGGTCGGAGCCGGCCTCGGAGGTCACGCGCATCTTCTTTGCCGCCCGGACCCGCCTGACCGCTGCCTTGACGCGCTCGGTAAGCGCCGGGTCCGGCAGCAGCCGTTCCAGGGCGTCCGGGTGCTCGTTGGAGACCATCAGCAGCCGCGCGCCGTCCCCGATGATGTCCGGGAGCTCCGGCGCGTGGAGCATTCCCTCGACCGTCACATCGACGACGAGAGAGCTGGCGGCGAGCGCCTTGACCGCCGGGCCCAGCCCCTGCAGGGCGGCGGACGCGCCGGTCGAGCGCACCGGCACGGGGGCGGTCTGCGGCGGGGAGACGACCGTGACGTGGAACGGCCGCGCGCCGCGCCGGAGCAGGGCGAGCTCGGCCAGTTCGACGTTCAGCCGCCGCGACTGGGTCTCCGAGAGGATCGCGACTTCCTCGTCTTTCTCGACCTTGCACAGGCCGAAGACGGTGTCGAACGCCGCGATCCAGCGTTCCTCTATGCGGTCGGTGAACACGTCCGGGCTCTCCTTCGCGGTTGCAGGTGTCGGGCGCAATCCGTCCGGGCGCCTCCCAGGGAAGCCGCCCGTCGGGCAGTTGTAGCATTACCGGCGCATTCACGGTCTCCCGTGAAACGAGTCGCGGGGCAAGGGGCCCACTCCACCGATGTGTCATGAAGTGTCATGTTCTCCATGTTCTGCGCGTATATTCCCTTGTCGTTTCAGGTCTAAAGCCGTCCGCCCACCGTCGCCCCGGCCCGCGCTTGCGGACTGCCGGATTGACGGAGTTGTCGGCGGCGGATTGGCATTCCGCGGCTCATGTTGAGACCATTCGGTTTTTCTCCCCTCCCGCTTGACGGGAGGGGCCGGGGGAGGGTCTCTCGGCGTGAGCAACCGGATAGATGGGTGACACTACAGACCGGATAGATGGGTAACAGTTTTCTGTGTTCGTTCGGCTTCCTCGTTGCAGCTTGCCGTATCCGCTCGACGGCCTGGGGCACGCTTCCCCGGCCCTGTGTCCGGCGCGTGCGGTCGCTTCGCGGATTCCCCTCGGTCGAGGCCCTTCCCTCCACAGGCTCCGCAGAGGCCCGCGCCCCCTTGTTCGCCCGCTTCGACGGTACTATGGCCCCGTCCGACTTCTTCACTCCGTTCATCTCAGGCTTCGGATACCTCCCTTCCCCTCGCGGCCCCGGCACGACTGACGGGGCAAAGTGAAGACCTCCCAGGTCCCGGTGCGGGGCTTACATACGTGCCGGGGCTCTCAGACGCCGCGAAGCTCGCCCGCTCCTCGCCATATCCCGGCGCGGGCGATGCGGCCTTCGACGCAATTCACCGTCTCGGCGCTTCGGAGGACAAGTTTTCGGCGCTCAATAACCCCGCCCGCATGCGCCGCTACCGACGCTTCGTCCCCGGCCTCACGACCGAAAACGCACGGCTCGCCGTGGAACGCGGTCGGCTACTCCTTCGTTCCGCAGGACTTTCACCCGCTACCCTCACACCGGTTAGCCTGGCGCTCGGAATGTCATGTTTTGTCATGGTCGGCGATGCAAATGGCTCATGTCCTGCAACCGTTTCCGGCATAGGGCTGTCCTTTCGGGCCGGGTATTCCATCGGGCTTCCCCGACTTTGCGTTTTCGGCATCGGTCTCTCCTCTCGATCCGTCTCCGTTCCGTCCTCCCCGCCGCCTGGCTGCCCGGTGCGGCGGGGACCCTGTTTCGCGCGTAACGCCTGCCGGCGCGCCCGCGCCCGCCCGCGCGCGTTTCGCGGCGGCGCGGTTCGCGCGCCTGATTGCGCGCGCGAGACGGCGGACGCACTTCTCCTGTCGGTTCCGTCGGTGGTTTTTCGCGCCGGCGCGAAACGAAGGAAGCGGCCCCGCGGAGATCGCTTCCTTCCTCGCTGTCTCATCCTATCACGGAATTTCCCGATGTCAAATCGTTTCAGGAAATTATTTCTGATTTAGTGAACAAATTACGGTTGGCAAGGAGCCTCAACCCCCCGCGAGCGCCGCGACATGGGCGGCGACGCATTCCTCCAGCGCGTCGAGATCGTAGCCGCCTTCGAGCACCGCCGCGAGCCGGCCCCCGGCATGCCGGCGGGCCGCAGCGAGCAGGCGCCGCGTGGCCCAGACGAAATCCCCGGCGTCGAGCTCAAGCTGCGCCAGCGGGTCGGCGCGGTGGGCGTCGAAGCCGGCGGACACCAGGATCAGTTCCGGGCCGAACGCTTCCACCGCCGGCAGGACGCGCTCCTCGAACCGTGCGCGGAATGCCCTGCCGTCCGCGCCGGGCGGAAGGGGTGCGTTGACGATCTGGCCGTGCGCGCCGGATTCCCGCTCCGCGCCCGTGCCGGGAAAGAGCGGCATCTGATGCGTCGAGGCGAACAGCACCTCCGGCTCGTTCCAGAAGACCGCCTGCGTGCCGTTGCCGTGATGGACGTCGAAATCGACCACGGCGACGCGGCCGAGGCCATGGGCCGCGCGCGCATGCGCGGCGCCCACTGCAATGCTGTTGAAGAAGCAGAACCCCATGGCGCGGGCGGGCTCCGCATGATGGCCCGGCGGGCGCATGGCGCAGAAAGCAGTATCCGCCTCGCCCCCGACCAGCGCATCCACCGCCGCCATTGCCGCGCCTGCCGCCCTGAGCGCGGCCTCCTTCGTGCCGGGCGACGCGACGGTGTCGGCATCGAAGCGCACATGGCCGCGCTCCGGAATGTTGGCGAGCACGAGGTCCACATAATCCGGGGAATGGACGCGCTCCAGAGCCTCCCGGCCGGCCTCAGGCGGCGCGCGGCGCTCAAGGCCGCGGAAGTCCGGCGCGTCGAGCGCAGCGGCGACCGCGCGGGCCCTGGCCGCGCGTTCGGGATGGCCGGGGCCGGTGTCGTGCCCGGCGGCGGCGTCATGGACGAAGAGCAGCGTGGTCATGTCGATTCCGGCCTCCCGGCCGTTGGGGTTCCCATTCCGCATCATAGTCCGACCGCCCACAACCGGCGCCCGGCCTGCCGAAGAGGCGGGCGGTCTCGTTGACTTCCTCGGCGCCCGGTCCCAATTTGCGCCGCCGACCGTCGGCAGTACGGCGGCAAGAGAGCTGCCCATGGCAACCATCGCGGCGCGGAATATTCCCTCGCTGTTCGTCCTTTCGGCCTCCGGTACGGTTATTTCGGCGCTTTTGGCGATGTGGCCCGCGGCCGCCGAAGCCCAGCGTCCGGCGCCTGTCCGGGTGGACAAGGTCGTCGTGCAGCCACTGGCCGAGACGGCGCCCGTGTTCGGCAGGCTCGTGTCCCGGATGCGAGGCTCCGTGGCGGCGCAGACCGTCGGCGCCGTCACGGAAATGCGCGTGCAGGTGGGCGACCGGGTGTCGGAGGGCGATGTGCTGGCCGTGCTCGACATCGAGAAGCTCACCTCCGAGCGCGACGCCCGCGCCGCCACGGCCGATGCCGTCGCCGCCCGCGCCGTCGCCGCCGGGGCCCGGCTGGAGCGGGTCGAGCAGGAGATCGCGCGCTATGAGAAGCTGCGCCGCTCGGCCTCCTTCAGCAAGGCGCGCCTCCAGGACAAGGAGCAGGAGCGGGCCTGGCTGCGTTCCGAACTGGATGCGGCGCGCGCCCAGCTCGTGCAGGCGAGGGCCGGCCTGGCGCTGGCGGAGATGGATCTGGCGCGCGGCACGGTCCGTGCGCCCTATGACGGCGTGGTGACGGCGCTTCACACCGAAATCGGCTCCTACCTGAAGGAAGGCGGCGCGGTGGTGGCGCTGGTGAACGACCGCAAGCTCGAGATCGAGGCAGACGTGCCGGCCGCGCGCATTGCTGCGCTCGCGCCGGGCGCCGAGGTGGCGGTGCTGTTGCCGGACGGCACGAAGCACCGCGCCAGGGTGCGCGCAGTTGTGCCGGACGAGAATGCGATGACGCGCACGCGGCTCGTGCGCTTCACGCCGGAATTCGGGCCGACGGAGACGCCGCTGGCCGCCAATGCCGCTGCGACGCTGGTGCTGCCCGTCGGCGCCCCTGCACCCGCTCTCACGGTTCACAAGGATGCGATCGTGCGCCAGGGGCAGCAGGCCCTCGTCTTCGTCGCCAACAACGGCAAGGCGGACCGGCGTCAAGTGCGCCTCGGCCGCGCCTCGGGAACGCGCTTCGAAGTGCTGGACGGGCTGGCGGAAGGCGATCTCGCCATCGTGCGCGGCAATGAGCGGCTGCGCCCCGGCCAGCCGGTGCTCGTGCCCGGCGCGAAGGCCGCCCAGCCCGGCAAGTCTCCGGCGAAAGCGAACACGGGATGAACCTCGTCCGCTTCGCCATAGACCGCCCCATCGCCGTGATTGCAGCGGTGCTGATGGTGGTGCTGTTCGGGCTGGTGGCGCTGGAGACGATCCCCATCCAGCTGACGCCCGACGTGCGAAAGCCGGTGATTACCGTCCAGACGCTCTGGCCGGGCGCCGCCCCGGCGGAAGTCGAGCGCGAGGTGGTTAACCGCCAGGAGGAGATGCTGAAAGGCGTCGAGGGGCTGGAGGAGGTCGAGAGCCGGTCGGAAAACGGGCGCGCGAGGGTCACGCTCACCTTCGCCATCGGCACCAATATGGACCGCGCGCTGCTGCTGGTCGCGAACCGGCTGGACCGTGTGTCCGGCTATCCGGACGAGGCCGACCGCCCGACGCTCAGGACGGCGGGAGCGGAAGATAACGCCATCGCCTGGTTCGTGATCCAGACCGCGAAGGGCAATCAACGGCCGATCCATACTTACGGGGATTTCGTCGAGGAGGTGATTCAGGACCGGCTGGAGCGCGTGGAGGGCGTCTCCCGAACCGATGTATTCGGCGGGGTCAAGCGCGAATTGCACATTACCGTCCTGCCCGAGCGGATGGCGCAGTTCGGCCTGACCGTGACGGAGATCACCCAGAGGCTGCGGGCCGCCAACGCGTCCGTCTCCGCGGGCGACGTGGAAGAGGGAAAGCGCCGTTATCTCGTCCGCGCCGCGGGCGAACTGGATACGCCGGAAGCGGTGCGGGCCGTGGTGCTGCGCACCCAGTCGGACGGCGCCACCGGAAGGATCGGGCGCGTGACGGTCGGCGACATTGCGGACGTCTCCTACGGCTATTCGGAACCGCGCGCGCGCATCCGCAGGCTCGGCGCCAACGCCGTGGTGATGAACGCCAAGCGCGAGGCCGGGGCGAATGTCATCCAGACCATGGAAGGCGTGCGGGCGGCGGTCGCCGAACTGAACGAATCCCTGCTGCCCACCGAGGGTCTCGTCATGGAGCAGGTCTATGACGAGACCGACTACATACTTTCCGCCATCGGCCTCGTGCGGCAGAACATCGTCGTCGGCGGTGCGTTGGCCGCGCTCATGCTGCTGCTGTTCCTGCGGTCCTGGCGGCCGACGCTGATCGTCTCGCTGGCGATCCCGGTCTCGGTCGTGGGCTCCTTCGTCGCCATGGCCATGCTCGGGCGCTCGCTCAATGTCGTGTCGCTCGCCGGCATCGCCTTTGCGGTCGGCATGGTGGTGGATGCCGCCATCGTGGTGCTGGAGAACATCTACCGCCTGCGGGAGCGCGGTATGCCGCCCCGCGAGGCGGCGCTGCGCGGCGCGAGCCAGGTCTGGGGAGCGATCCTGGTCTCGGCGCTGACGACAGTGCTGGTCTTCGTGCCGATCCTCGCGATGGACCTCGAAGTCGGGCAGCTTTTCCGCGACATCGCCGTGGCGATCTCGGTGTCGGTGATGCTCTCGCTCATCGTCGCGATCACGGTCATCCCGGCCCTGTCCCGGCGCCTGCTCGCCACGCGCATATGGACCGGCGGGCGGGTTGAAATACCGGTGCTGGACGGCCTGGCGCGGCGCTATGCGCGGGCGACGCTCGCCTACGCCGGAACGGTGGTCGGAAACCGCAAGGCCGCACTCCTTTCCGTAACGGTCATTACGGGGCTTGCCGTCGCCGTCGCCTGGTGGCTCACGCCCAAGCTCGACTACCTGCCGGACGGCAGCCGCAATTTCGTGCTCGGGCGGGTGTTGCCGCCTCCCGGCTACAACCTCAGGACGAACAGCGAAATCGCGCAGGAGATCGAGGACTCCACGCGCCCGCTCTGGGCGAGCGAGACCGGCCCCGAATCCGAGCCTGGCGGGCCGCCGAAGATCGCCAATTTCTTCTTCGTGGCGCTGCCGTCCTACACCTTCGTCGGCGCGTCCTCCACCGATCCGACAAGGCCGGAAGAACTGGTGCCGGTGCTGCAACGGGCCTCGCTGCGCGAGCCCGGCACTTTCGGCTTCTTCACCGTGGCGTCCATCTTCGGGCGCGGCATCGGCGGCAAGCGGTCGATCGACCTGGACATCTCCGGACCCGACCTCGAAACCGTGATGGGAGTTGCGGGCCGGGCGACCGGCATGACGGCGGCGGCGCTGCCGCGCAGCGAAGGCAACCAGCTCCGGCCGATCCCCGGCCTCGAACTCGGCGCGCCCGAAGTGCGCGTGATGCCGGACCGGCTCCGGCTCGCCGATAACGGTGTCTCGGCGCGCGAACTCGCGGACACCATCGACGCCTTCAACGACGGCCTCCGGGTCGCGCGCGTGACCATCGACGGCAAGCGCACCAATCTTGTGCTCAAGGGGCCGACCGACAATGTGGCCTCGACGCAGGGGATCGATTTCTTGCCCGTGGTGACGCGGAACGGCGTCATCCTGCCCGCCGCATCGCTCGCCAACATCGAAGTGACCAGCGGGCCGACCGAAATTCGGCACAAGGAGCGCGTGCGCACGGTCACGCTGCAGATCCGGCCCCGCGCGCAGATGCCGCTGGAGCAGGCGATGGACCTCGTGCGCGCCGAGGTCATCGGGCCGCTCCGGGCCGCCGGCCTGCCCGACGGCGTCAAGCTCCGGCTCTCCGGTGCCGCCGACCAGCTGACCGTCACCTGGAACCATATTGTCATCGACCTGCTGATCGCCGTCGCCATCGTGTTCCTGGTCATGGCGGTGCTGTTCGAGAGCTTCGTCTATCCGCTGGTCATCATGATCTCGGTGCCGCTGGCGACGGCGGGCGGCGTGCTCGGCCTGGCCGTGCTGAACCTGTTCGCCTTCCAGCCGCTCGACATGCTCACCCTGCTCGGCTTCATCATCCTGGTCGGCATCGTCGTCAACAACGCCATCCTGCTGGTCCACCAGACGCTGTTTCATATCCGCGAGGCGAACATGTCGCCTCCCGATGCGATCCGGGAGGCGACGAAAGACCGGCTGCGCCCGATCTACATGTCCACGCTCACCAGCATTTTCGGCATGGCCCCGCTCGTGCTGTTCCCCGGCGCGGGGTCCGAACTCTATCGCGGGCTGGGTTCGGTCGTGCTGGGCGGCCTGTCGCTCTCGGCTGTGCTGACCCTCACCATCATCCCGCCGCTGCTCGGCCTGATCCTCGCCCCGCTGGAGGAGCGCCGGCGCAGCCGCGTGGCGGCCGCTACTGCAGCGGCGGAGTGACCCTGCCGGATCGGCGGCCGGTCGTGCTAAAACCCGAAACGGACGATTGTCGGAGAAGCGCCCGATATGAAATTCGGCATCTTTTACGAACATCAGCTGCCGCGCCCCTGGGCCGAGGACAGCGAGCAGCGCCTCCTCAACGAGTCGCTGGCCCAGATCGAGCTCGCCGATGCGCTCGGCTACGACTACGCCTGGGAGGTCGAGCACCACTTCCTGGAGGAGTATTCGCACTCCTCGGCGCCGGAGGTCTTCCTCGGCGCGGCCAGCCAGCGCACCCGCAACATCCGCCTCGGCCACGGCGTCATCCAGCTCACCACCAACCATCCGGTCCGCGTTGCGGAGAAGGTCTCGACGCTCGACCTGTTGTCCGGCGGGCGGGTGGAGCTCGGGCTCGGCGAGGCGCAGGGGCCGGTGGAGTTGCATCCCTTCGGCGTGCAGGTGCGTTCCAAGCGCGACCGCTGGATCGAGGGCGTCAGGGCGACGATCCCGCTCTTCACCGAGACCGCCTTCGAGTTCAGCGGCGAGTTCTACAGCTACCCGAAGCGCAATGTCGTGCCGAAGCCGCTGCAGAAGCCGCATCCGCCGCTCTGGGTCGCCTGCTCCAATATCGAGACCATCGAGGACGCCGGGCGCTGGGGCATGGGCGCGCTCGGCTTCCAGTTCGTCTCGCCGGAGGCGGCGAAGGCCTGGGTCAACCGCTACTACACGAACCTCACCCGCCATCTCGACCGGATCTGCGACTACCCGACCAATCCGAACATCGCCATGGTCTCGGGCTTCATGTGCTGCGAGACGGACGAGGAGGCGATCGAGAAGGCCGCCGGATGGACCTTCTTCATCTTCTGTCTCAGCCATTACGGCCGTCACGGCATTTCCGCGCCCGGCGAGATCGACCTCTGGAAGCTCTACCAGGACTGGCGCCACACGGAGAAGGCGCAGCAGGCGCTGACCGCCGGGCTGATCGGGTCCCCCGACACCATCCGGAAGAAGCTCCGCGCCTTCGCCGCCTCGAATGTGGACCAGGTGATCCTGCTGAACCAGGCCGGGCAGAATACCCATGAAGACATCTGCGCCTCGCTGGAGCTCTTCTCCCGCGAGGTGATGCCCGAGTTCCACGCGATGGAGGAGGAGCACGCGGCCTGGAAGGCGGGCGTGCTCGCCGGCGAAATCGAGCTGGAGGACCTCTCGGTCGAGGGCGCCCGGCGCTATGCCCACCAGAACGAGGACATCGTGCGGCTCACGCCCGAGCAGCTGAAGGCGAAGATGGCGGCCAAGGAAGCCGCCGCCGCGCCGAACGCGGCGAACGTTACGAATAGCGGCGTTGGCGCCGCCGCCGCGCCGAACGCGGCGAACGTTACGAATAGCGGCGTTGGCGCCACCGCCGCGCCGAACGCGGCGAGCGTTACGAATAGCGGCGTTGGCGCCGCCGCCGCGCCGAACGCGGCGAACGTTACGAATAGCGGCGTTGGCGCCGCCGCCGAATAGGAAGGAGGGGCCGCATGCGCGCACTCGTTCTCGAAGGCCATGGCGGGCAGGACAAGCTCCGCTTCCGCAGCGACTGGCCGGAGCCGGAACCGGGGCCGGGCGAGGCGGTCATCCGGGTCGGGGCCTGCTCGCTCAACTATCACGATGTCTTCACCCGGCGCGGCATGCCGGGCATCAAGGTGCCGATTCCCGTCGTTCCCGGCCTCGACCTTGCCGGCGAGATCGAGACGCTCGGCGAGGGCGTGGAAGGCTGGTCTCCCGGCGACCGCGTGCTGCTGGACCCGATCTGGCCGGACCGGGGCCTGATGGGCGAGATGCTGGACGGCGGTCTTGCGGAAAAAGCGCTTTGCGCCGCCAGTCAGCTCATCGCGATGCCGGACGGAGTGAGCTTCGCGCAGGCGGCGTCGCTACCGGTCGCCTACGGCACGGCGCATCGCATGATGTTCGAGAACGGGCATGTGAAGGCGGGCGAGACGGTGCTGATCCTCGGCGCCTCCGGCGGCGTCGGCAATGCCTGCGTGCTGCTCGCCAAGGCCGTCGGCGCGCATGTCATCGCCGCGGCCAGCAGCCAGCAGAAGATCGACCGTCTGCTGGCGCTCGGCGCGGACGAAGGGCTGAACTACATCGAGACCGAGTTCGAGCGCGAGATCTGGCGCCGCTACGGCAAGCCGACCCGGCGGTCCTACGAGGGCGGCGTCGATGTGGTGGTCAACTTCACCGGCGGCGACACCTGGGTGCCCTCGATGAAGGCGCTGAAGCGCGGCGGCCGGATGCTGACCTGCGGGGCGACCGCCGGTTTCGACCCCAAGACGGACATCCGCTACATCTGGACCTTCGAGCTCCGGATCCTCGGCTCCAACAGCTGGACCGTGGAAGGCCTGAAGGAGATGATGGCGGATATCGCCGCCGGGCGCCTCGACCCTCCCATCGACGTCGAACTGCCGCTGGAGGACGCCGCCGAGGGCGTGCGGATGCTGGAAGACCGCGAGGTCTTCGGCAAGATCGTGGTCGTGCCGTAGCCCGACTTCCGGCGCGCCGCGCCGCCGGGACGGGCGCGGACCGCGAGCGCAAAACCCGGTAAATCCGATTCCTTCACACTCTCTGTTGCGGACCGGCGGATATCCCTATGATTCGCGCGACCGGGCGGCGGCGATCCGTCCGGGATTCGAGGGTTTCCCCGCCGATGGCAGGCACCGCGTTTCGACCGGCGAACGACTCCCGCCTGGGCATCGCCATGATCTGCCTCGGCATGGTGGTCATCACCGTCAACGATTCCATCGTCAAGGCGCTTTCCGACCGCTACCCGCTGCACGAGATCGTGTTCGTCCGCGCCCTGGTGGCGCTGCTGTTCAGCCTTGCCGTGCTGCAATTCGAGGGGGGCTTGAGGGCGCTTCGCACCGGCCGCCCCGCCGCCCACATCGCGCGCGGCCTCTGCATGGTCCTGGCGAATCTTGCCTTCTTCGGCGCGCTGGCGTCGGCGCCGCTGGCCGATGTAACGGCGCTCTTCTTCGTCGCCCCGCTGCTCATCACGCTGCTGTCCATCCCCTTCCTCGGCGAGAAGGTCGGCATCAGGCGGTTCTCCGCCGTCGCGGTCGGCTTCGTCGGCGTTCTGGTCATGCTCCGGCCCGGAGCCGGCGAACTCGAACACGCGCCGGACCGGTGGACCCTGCTCTTGCCCATGGCGGCGGCACTCGCCTACGCCACCATGCAAATCCTGACGCGCAAGCTCCGGGCGAGCGCGCCGGCCTCGGCCATGGCGGCCTATATCCAGGTCATGTTCATCGCCGTCAGCCTCGGCTTCTTCGCCGTCGCAGGCGACGGGCGCTTCGCCGAGGGCATCGAGAACAAGACCTGGCTGTTCCTGTTTCGCGCCTGGGTCTGGCCGACCTGGGAGCACTGGCTGCTGTTCGTGCTGCTGGGCGGTCTTTCCGGCTTCATCGCCTATTCGCTGACCCAGGCCTACAGGCTGGCCGACGCCGCGACGCTTGCGCCCTTCGAATATGTGGCACTGCCCTCCGCCATCGTGCTCGGCTGGATCGTGTTCGACCACCTGCCCGATCATTGGGTGCTGCTCGGCTGCTCGCTGATTGCCGGTTCGGGCATCTATGTTTACTGGCGCGAGAGGCAGCTTGCCGGAGAAGGCGCGCCGCGCCGGGCGCGGGCCGACCGGCGCGGACCGGCCGCGCGCCGCTGACCTTGCCGATCCGTAAGGTTGGCTCCGGGCAAACGGAGACGCTTTGGTAATATGCGGCGTCGAAGCGCCGGCCTCCCGGGAGGCGGGCCGAACCGGAAAGCGGGGCGTGCGAACGATGGCGAGGAAACGCAAACGACGGAATTCCGGCGCCCGGCGCGGGCGGGCCGCGACCGCTCCGAAACAGGCCCCGGCCCGCTCCGGAGCGCCGGAACGCGCGAAACCCCTGCTCGACAACGGGCTCCTCGGCCTCGCGGGGCTCGGTGTCCTGCTCACCGGCTATCTGACGATGGTCGCATGGTTCGGCGAGCAGCCGGCCTGGTGCGGCGCGGGTTCCGGCTGCGACATCGTGCAGTCGAGCCGCTGGTCCACCCTGCTCGGCCTGCCGATGGCCTTCTGGGGGCTGCTTACTTACGCGCTCCTGGCGGGGCTTGCGTGGCGGCTGCGCTCCCGGCCGTTGGCATGGGGCCCCATGCTGTTTTTCGCCTGCATCGGCGTCGGCGTGAGCTGGTTCCTTACCCTGGTGTCGATCTTCGAGATCGACGCGGTCTGCGAATTCTGCCTCGCATCCTTCGCGCTGATGAACCTGCTGCTCCTGCTCACGGTCCTGCGCCGCCCCGAGCGGTCGGCGGAGAGGGAGTGGCGCCGGGCCTTGCTGCATCCGGTCAGCGCCACCCTTGTCCTGGTCCTCGGCCTCCACCTGCATTTCAGCGGCTTCTTCGATCCCGCCGCCGGCCCGGAGGACCCCTATCTCAAGGCGCTCGCGGCCCACTTGAAGCGGCGCGCGTTTCTACGGCGCCCACTGGTGCCGGGCCTGCCAGGAGCAGAAGGCGCTCTTCACTGCCTCCGCCAAACGGCTGCCCTATACCGAATGCGCCCCCTCGGGGCCGAACGGGCCCCTCACGGCCGCCTGCACGGTCCAGGACATCCGGCGCTACCCGACATGGATCGTCGAGGGCCGCCGCCTTACCGGCGTGGTGGATGTCGAACGGCTGGCCCGGGCGTCGAAATTCAGTTGGGTCGCGGCGGTGCAGGAAAAGACACCGGAGGGATAATACCAAGGTGCATAAAGAAGCACTCCTGTTCGGCGGCGGCTCCCTGTCTCCCCTCCCGCTTGCGGGAGGGGCCGGGGGAGGGCCTCTCAGCGTGATGGGTCCTTGCCGGGCTGCGCCCGCCGCTTGCGCTGGCGCGCAAGCGGCCCCCTCCCGGCCTCCCCCGCAAGCGGGGGAGGAGTTTTCAAGCGGTTGACGGAATAGGTTCCAATCAATGACCGCTGGTATAACCCGCTTCTACCCGCCCAATTCCCCCGCCTCCAGCATGCGGCGGAGTTCGTGTTTGAGGACCTTGCCGGTGGCGTTGCGGGGGAGCGCGGCGGCGAACAGCACCCGGCGGGGCAGCTTGAAGCGGGCGAGCTGGCCCTCGCAGTGGTCGAGGATCGTCTGCGGCTCCAGCGCCGCGCCCTCGCGGCGGACCACGACCGCGCAGCCGACCTCGCCCCAGCGCTCGTCCGGAACGCCGATCACGGCGGCTTCGGCAATGCCGTCCAGCCGGTAGATGGTGTTCTCCACCTCGGCCGGATAGACGTTCTCGCCGCCGGAGATGTACATGTCCTTCCAGCGATCCACGATGTAGTAGTAGCCCTCCTCATCGACCCAGACGGCGTCGCCCGTCTTCAGCCATTCGCCGTCGAAGGACTCCGCCGTTTCCTTCGGCTTGTTCCAGTAGCCGGGCGTCACATTCGGCCCGGCCACCTGCAGCTCTCCCCTCTCGCCGGGCGCGGCCTCGCGGCCGTCCTCGGTTATCACCCGCGTGCGGGTATAGAGCACGGGCTTGCCGGCGGAGCCGATCTTGCGCGTTGCGTCCACGGGGTCGAGCGCCATCACCAGCGGCGCGGTCTCGGTCATGCCGTAGGCCTGGGCGAGCGGCCCGCCCCTCGCCGCCCACACCTCGATCAGCGCATGCGGCGTGGGCGCGGCGCCGACGCCGAACACGGTGACATGGCTGAAATCCGCCTGCTCGAAAGCCGGAAGCTGCGCCATGAACTGGAAATTGGCCGGCACGCCGAGGAAATTGGTGATGCCGGCTTCCGGGTCGGCCAGGAGCCGCAGGCACTGCTCGGGATCGAAGCTCCGCGCGACCACCGCCTTGCCGCCCGCATGCAGCACGGGATTGGCATAGGCGTTGAGCCCGCCCGTGTGGAACAGCGGCAGCACGGTGAGCGTGACCGAATCGGCGGAAATCCGGTGCGGGGCGCCGATATTCACCGTGTTGACGAAGGTCATGCCGTGGGTGATGCGCGCGCCCTTGGGCAGGCCGGTCGTGCCGGAGGTGTACATGATGGTCGAGAGGTCCGACATCTGCTGCGGGGCCATCTCCGCCTCATAGGGCCCTTCCTCAATGGCCGCCTCGTATTCCGACGGGCTGCCGTCGGCGGCGGTCTCCAGCCGGTGTTCGAAGCCGGTCTCCGCCTGCACGGCCGCGGCCGTTTCGGCAAAGCCCCGGTCGTGGATCATCGCCTTCGGCGCGGCGTCGCCGACGATATAGTTGAGCTCCGGCACGGTAAGCCGCCAGTTGAGCGGTACGAACACCGCGCCGATGCGGAAGCAGGCGAACTGTATCTCCAGATAGTCGGTGGAATTCTCGGCCAGCAGCGCCACGCGGTCGCCGGGCCCGATTCCCAGCCGGCCGCGCAGGAAGCCCGCCAGGCTGCCGACCCGCCGGTCCATCTGCGCATAGTCGATTTCGCGCCCGCTTGCGAGATCGACCAGCGCGGTCTTTTCCGGCCGCCGCCCGGCATGGTGCGCGATCCAGTCGAAGGTCTCGAATTGCATTGGCATTGTCCTTGTCTAGAACCGAGTCTCTTCGGATCGGATCGCACCCCGGGCGCTAACCCTCGTCGTCACCCCGGCCCCCGAGCCGGGGTCCATCTCCCGATCTTTCCACCAGCCCGAAACGGCGATGGGTGGACCCCGGCTCGGGGGCCGGGGCGACGGTATTCGCAAATCCTTCATCCTGTCTCAACAGGGCCCGTTACCGCGCTAAAGCGGGATATTGTCGTGCTTCTTCCAGGGATTTTCCAACCGCTTGTTGCGCAGCACCTCGAGCGACCGGCAGATGCGGAAGCGGGTGTTCCGGGGCCGGATCACGTCGTCGATATAGCCGCGCGCAGACGCGATGAACGGGTTGGCGAACTTCTCGGCATATTCCGCCGTCCGCTCGGCGATCTTCTCCTCGTCCCCTATATCCTGGCGGAAGATGATCTCGACCGCGCCCTTGGCGCCCATCACGGCGATCTCGGCCCGCGGCCAGGCATAGTTCACGTCGCCGCGCAGATGCTTCGAGCTCATCACGTCATAGGCTCCGCCATAGGCCTTGCGGGTGATGAGCGTGACCTTCGGCACCGTCGCCTCGGCATAGGCGAACAGCAGCTTCGCGCCATGCTTGATGATGCCGCCATATTCCTGGACCGTGCCCGGCAGGAAGCCCGGCACGTCGACGAAGGTGACGATGGGCAGGTTGAAGGCATCGCAGAAGCGCACGAACCGCCCAGCCTTGCGCGCGCTGTCGATATCGAGGCAGCCGGCGAGCACCATCGGCTGGTTGGCGACGATCCCGACCGGCTGGCCTCCGTAGCGGGCGAAGCCGATGACGATATTGGCCGCCCAGTCCGGCTGGAGCTCGAAGAAAACGCCCTCGTCCGCCGTCTTCCGGATCAGCTCCTTGATGTCGTAGGGCTTGTTCGGGTTGTCCGGCACAAGGCTGTCGAGCGACGGCTCCTGGCGCTCTATCGGGTCTTCGGTCGGCCGCACCGGCGGCGCCTCGCGGTTGGAGGACGGCAGGAAACCCAGGAACCGCCGGACCTGCAGCAGCGCCTCGATGTCGTTGTCGAGGGCGAGGTCCGCGACGCCGGAGCGCCTGGCGTGGGTGCGCGCCCCGCCGAGCTCCTCATGCGTCACCGTCTCGTGGGTCACGGTCCTGACCACGTCCGGGCCGGTGACATACATGAAGGAAGTGTCCTCCACCATGAAGATGAAGTCGGTCATCGCAGGCGAATAGACCGCCCCGCCCGCGCAGGGCCCCATGATGACCGAGACCTGCGGCACGACCCCGGAAGCCAGCACATTGCGCTGGAACACCTCGGCATAGCCGCCGAGCGAGGCGACGCCCTCCTGGATGCGCGCGCCGCCCGAATCGTTGAGGCCGACGACCGGCGCGCCCACCTTCATCGCCCGGTCCATCACCTTGCAGATCTTCTCGGCATGCGCCTCCGAGAGCGAGCCGCCGAACACGGTGAAGTCCTGGCTGAAGACGAAGACGAGCCGTCCGTTGACCGTGCCGTGGCCGGTGACCACGCCGTCGCCCGGAACGCGCTGCGCCTCCATGCCGAAATCGGCGCAGCGGTGCTCCACGAACATGTCGTATTCCTCGAAGGAGCCTTCGTCGAGCAGCACTTCAAGCCGTTCGCGCGCCGTCAGCTTGCCGCGCCGGTGCTGCGCCTCGATGCGCCGCTCCCCGCCGCCGAGGCGGGCCTGGGCGCGCTTGGCTTCCAGCGTGTCCACTATGTCGGTCATGGGCCTCCGGCCTCCGTATCTATATGAGTGCCGCGAAGCGTTCGACGGCGGCGAGTTCGTCCCTCAGCGCCGCGCCGCGCTTGCGCGCATCCTCCTCCTCGCCCCAGCGTTCCGCCTGCCACTCGTCGTCGATGCGTGCGCAGCGCCATGTCTGGCAGGCATTCAGCCGGCCTCCCATGAGCGCCATGCCGAGCGCGGCCGAGCCGGTGGCGGCAGCGGCTGTGTAGAGCGCCGTCAGGCGGAACGGTTCATGGACGTCCATCGCGCTCCGGAGCGCTTCGAGCGCATGCCCGTCCTGCGTCGCCGGCATCACGCCGGCGACCGGCTTCAGGCGCACGCCGTGGGCCTCGGCCAGCCAGTCGAGCACCGGCTGCCAGGCCGCGTTCTGGCGCCGCGCGAGCTCGCTGCCAGCCGTATCGCGGTAGCAGAGCAGGTCCGTCTCGCCATAGCGCGCGATCTCGGCCGCGATTTCACCGGCGCGCGGCGCGACCCGGTCGAGCGCCGTCGCCGAGAGCGTCATCATCGCCATGGTCCGGGGCTCGACCTCTTCGGCCTGCCCGGCCCATTCGTCCGCCACCGCCGCCGCCAGCGCCCGGCTCGGCAGGGCGAGGGGCCTGCCGGCGGGCGTGCGCACCCGGCGCCCGTCCAGCGCCACGCCGTAACCGCCCGGGTCCAGCGCCACGGCGTCCGCCTGCCTGTAGAAGCGTTTCATCGATGTCACGCGATCTCCCGCTCGCCCCGGATCTGGGTGCGGTGCATGATCCGGCGCGCATTGGCGTCGAAAGCGTCGCGGCGGTGCAGCACGCCCAGATTGTTCCAGACGAGCAGGTCGCCCGGCCGCCAGCGGTGGCGCCAGACGAAGCGCGGGTCGGAGGCGTGGGCCCAGAGCCGATCCAGCAACGCATCGCTCTCCGCCACCTCCAGCCCGACGACCCAGGCATGAGGCCGCCGGCCGAGGAAGAGCGCCCTCCTGCCCGTTGCCGGGTCGGTGCGCGCCAGCGGCTGGCGCGCGCCCGGCGTCTCGCGCACATCCACCGTTTCCCGATAGCCCTGCCGCAGCATGCCGGCGCTGTTATGCGCGCTGTCATGGACTGAGCGGAGCCCCTCGATCCGGGCCTTGTCCTCATCGGCAAGCGCCGCCCACGCGGCGAACTGGTTGGCGAAATAGGTGTCGCCCTCGCCTTCCGGCACCTCCAGCGCATGGAGGAGCGCGGCCTTGGGCGGCTTCTCGACATAGGTCATGTCCGCATGCCAGACCGCCTCGCCCGCGCCCAGATTGCCGATGGGGCGCCCGTTCTCGACCACGTTGGAGATGACGTTGATCTCCGGGAACTCGGGCAGGAACGGCGCGCCGTAAGGGTTCGGCCCCGGCGGGTCGAGGTCGCCGAAGACGCGGGAAAAGGCCATCAGCGCCGGGTCGTCCAGCCGCTGGCCGCGCGCCAGCAGCACGAGATGTTCGTCGAGCCCCCGGCGGAGCGCATCGGCATCGGCCGCGCTTACCGGAAGCGAGGCATCGAGGCCGCGCACCTCCGCGCCGAGCGGCGCATCGAACGGAACGATCTGCAAAGCCGGTGGCCTCCCGGTGCAGGAAAACGGTCACCTTCCGCCAGCTTGCCGAATTACCGGACGGGAGCAAGTCCGCAGCACGGTCTCGAAGTAGCTCGCCGTCGGCGATAAGATGCCTGCGGAGTCATGACGGAAGTGAACCCCCAGATATTGACCTGGGCGCGCAGAACAGCAGGGCTGACGCGCGAGGAAGCAGTGCGCAAGCTCGGCATTCGCGACGCGCGAGGCGTCGCAGCAGCGCATCGACTGGCCGCGCTCGAAGCCGGTGAAAACCAGCCGACGCGGCCCCTTCTGGTCAAGATGGCGAAGCAGTATCGGCGCCCGCTTCTCACATTCTATCTCCGCTCCCCGCCCCGAAAGCCAGATCGCGGCGTCGATTTCCGCTCCCTGCCCGGCGACCGCTCCGCGGCGGGCGAAGCTCTGTTGGATGCGCTTCTTCGGGATGTCAGAACCCGCCAGAGCATGGTGCGTTGTTTGCTCGAAGAGGAAGAGGAGACCGAGTCCTTACCATTTATCGGCGCTCGCACGATGGCCGATGGCGTGACGGCGGCCGTTGAATCGCTGCGCAAGCTGCTCGGCTTGGATCACCGGGACTACCGCAGTCGTCAGACCGCCAGAGCCGCTTTCGGGCTGTTACGAGAGCGCGCTGAAGCCGCCGGCGTTTTTGTGTTGCTCAAAGGCGATCTTGGCAGTCATCACACCGCCATCGAAGTGGAAACATTTCGCGGTTTCGCGATCGCGGACGATATTGTTCCGTTTGTCGTTATCAATGACCGCGACAGCCAATCGGCATGGTCCTTTACGTTGCTGCATGAACTGACGCACTTGCTCCTGGGGCAGACGGGCGTAAGCGGTCTTCGGGCCGAAAGCCGGGTCGAGAGGTTCTGCAACGATGTCGCCAGCGCCTTTCTGCTGCCCGCGGCAGAGTTGGAACAACTGGACGTCGATCGGTCGGCCGGACTGGACACTACTGCTGAAATCATCGCTTCCTTCGCAAAGCCTCGCCACCTGAGCCGCAGTATGGTCGCATACGCCGTCTTGCGAGCCGGTGTCATTGAACAACAAACCTATAGTGAACTCACCAAAATGTTTCGTGCGCATTGGCATGGAACACGCGCAGCCCAGCGCGCTCGAGCCAACGAGCGGGAAGGAGGCCCCTCCTACTACGTTGTGAGACGGCATCGAATCGGGAATGCAATGATCGATCTTGCACGACGCATGCTGGACGCGAAGGCACTGACGACATCCAAAGCCGCTACCATCCTCGGTGTAAATCCCAAAAACGTCCAGGCATTGGTGGAACCGGGAAGATTGATATAGAGATCAACTATTGCTTTATCTTCTCGATGCCAACGTGCTGATCGATGCCAACCGGGATTACTATCCTGTTTCTCGCGTCCCCGAATTTTGATCTTGGCTTACTTACATTTGAGAACAGGGAAAAGCCAAGATTCCCGAGGAAATTTATGAGGAATTAGCGGAAGGCCGTGATCCCTTGTCGGACTGGCTGAGGGACTGCAAACGACACATGCTATTGAGTGAGTCCGTTCGTCCCGACCTGGTCGGCGACGTCATCCGACAGGGCTACGCAGATGAATTGACCGATGAGGAGATTACCAAGATGGGACGCGATCCGTTTCTTGTTGCTCATGCTCTCGCGGTTCCGGGCCAACGATGCGTAGTCACGACAGAGGCGTCGAAACCGTCAAGGACGCGGGCAAATCGGCATATTCCCGATGTATGCCGGGATCTTGGCGTGCCCTCGTGCAACACCTTCGAGTTTCTGCGCAGGCTCGACTTTTCGACGGGATGGCGCGGGCCGTGAGTATCATCGCAAGCATCCGGCTGTCGCTCACCTGCACTTGCGCGCGGCCGCCGGATGGGCTTGCATAGGCGGGACCGTTCCGCCCCGATTCTGGAGACCCTGTGGATGAGCGCCGAAGCGAAAGAGTTCAAATGGGTTGGCACCCGCCCCGTCCGTCCGGACGGCGTGCCGAAAGTCACCGGCCGCGCCCAGTACGGCGCCGATTACCGGCTGCCCGGCGAGCTGATCGGCAAGGTGCTGCGCAGCCCCCACGCCCATGCGCGCATCCGGAGCATCGACACCTCGAAGGCCGAGGCCCTGCCCGGCGTCAAGGCGGTGGTGACCTCCGCCGACTTCCCGGACCACCCGTTCGCCTATCTCGGCCCGGAGCGGGTCGCGCAGAATTTCTGGCACATCACCCGCAACATCATGGCGCGCGAGAAGGCGCTCTATGAGGGCCATGCGGTCGCCGCCGTGGCCGCGGCGAGTGCGGCCGTCGCCGAGGAAGCCGTCTCGCTCATCGAGGTCGATTACGAGGTGCTACCGCATGTGATCGACGTGGACGAGGCGATGAAACCGGACGCGCCGCTTCTGTTCGAGGACATGATTCCGCGTGGCATCGAGCCCGCGCCCGACAAGGCTTCCAACATTTCCAAGCGGCTCGAATTCGGCATCGGCGACCTCGAAGCCGGCTTTGCAGCGGCCGACCACATTGTCGAGAAGAGCTTCAAGACCGCACCGGTCCACCAGGGCTATATCGAAACCCACGCCTGCATGGCGCGCTTCGACGCCGACGGGCAGGGCGAGATCTGGTCGTCGAGCCAGGGCCACTTCGTGGTCCGCGCCATGACCGCCAAGCTGCTCGGCATCAGCCCCGGCGACATCCGCGCGACGGCGCTGGAGATCGGCGGCGGCTTCGGCGGCAAGACCATCGTCTATCTGGAGCCGCTGGCGGCCGCGCTCTCGCGGAAATGCAGCCAGCCCGTGCGCATGCAGATGACGCGCGAGGAAGTGTTCAAGGCCACGGGCCCGACTTCCGGCGCCTCGATGAGCGTCAGGATCGGTTGCACCGGTGACGGCAGGATCACCGCCGCCGACGCCACCTTCAACTTCCAGGCGGGCGCCTTTCCCGGCTCGCCGGTGATGAATGCCTGCATGTGTGCCTTCGCGCCCTACGACATCGAGAATGCGCGCGCGGTCGGCTACGATGTGGTGTGCAACCGCCCGAAGGCGGCGGCCTACCGCGCGCCCGGCTCGCCGATCTCGGCCTTCGGCGTCGAGAGCGTGCTGGACATGCTGGCGAAGAAGGTCGGCATGGACCCGGTGGCGTTCCGGCTGAAGAACGCCGCCCGCCAGGGCACCCAGATGGTCTATGGGCCGAAGCTCAGCCACGACGGCTATGTCGAGACGCTGGAAGCGCTCATGGAGCACCCCGACTACAAGAAGCCCATCGGGCCGAACCAGGGCCGGGGCGTGGCGTCGGGCTTCTGGTTCAACGGCGGCGGCGAATCGAGCGCGACCGTCCATGTGAACGACGACGGCACGGTGATCGTCGGCAGCGGCAGCGTCGATGTCGGCGGGTCGCGCGCCAGCATGGCGCTGATGGCGGCGGAGACCTTCGGCGTCGATTACGACAAGGTACGCTGCGTCGTCTCCGACACGGCCTCGGTCGGCTACACGCATGTCACCGGCGGCAGTCGCGTGACCTTCGCGACGGGCATCGCCGTCCACCAGGCCTGCAACAAGGTGATCGACGATCTCCGCCAGCGCGCCGCGATGATTTGGGATGTCGATGTCGAAGCCGTGGAATGGCGGGACGGCGCCGCCCATCCCGCAGGCGCCAATGTCGGCGATTTCGAGCCGCTCACCATCGGCGAGCTCGCGGCCAAGCGGGCGCTCACGGGCGGGCCCATCGGCGCGGCCGGCACCACCAATGCCGGCGCGCAGGCGCCGGGCTTCTCCAGCCAGTTCTGCGATATCGAGGTCGATCCCGAGACGGGCCACGTCCAGATCCTGCGCTTCATCGCAGCTCAGGATGTCGGGCGCGCGATCCATCCCTCCTATGTCGAGGGCCAGATCCAGGGCGGCGTCGTGCAGGGCATCGGCTGGGCGCTCAACGAGGAATATATCTACGACGACAAGGGCCGGCTGGAGAATCCGGGTTTCCTCGACTACCGGGTGCCGGTGGCGTCCGACCTGCCGATGATCGACGCGGTTCTGGTCGAGGTCCCCAATCCGAGCCATCCCTACGGCGTGAAGGGCGTCGGCGAGGTGAATATCTGCCCGCCCATGGCCGCCATCGCCAACGCCATCGACGGGGCGGTCGGCACGCGGATGTACGAACTGCCGATGTCCCCGCCGAGGCTCCTTGCCGCCATGGACGCGAACGGGGCGGACGGCGACGACTGAGGCCGGGGCCTTCATGGGTCCGACCGTCCAGGTACGGTTCACCGAAGGGTTCGCGCGCGCCTTCACCGGGGGCGTGCGCGAATTCGAGGTCGAGGCGCGGCTGTTGCGCGATGTCATCCGCGCGATGAACGAGCGCTTTCCGGGCCTGGGCGAACGCCTGGTGGAGGAAACCACCGTCGCCATCGACGGCATGATGCACGAGACCGCCTATTTCCAGCCCGTGCCGCCCGGCGGCGAGGTGTTCTTCATCCCGAAGCTGGAAGGCGGCTGACAAGCCGGAAGGGAACGATCCCATGAAAGACCGTTCGATTGCCGCATTGCGGGTAAAGCTGGCCGAGCGGCCTGACGGCGCGACCGCCGCCATTGCCGATCTTCGGGATGAATACGACCGCGCGGTCGAGATATTCCCGCTGCCGGAGACCGTCGCCCGCGAGCCGGGAACGCTCGGCGGCGTTCCGGGCGAGTGGCTGCGGCCCGAGGGCGCCGATCCCGACCGGGCGCTGCTTTACTTCCACGGCGGCGGCTATGTGCTGGGCTCCACGCGCTCGCACCGGCACATGGTCGCGGCGCTGGCGGCCGGCGCCGGCGTGCACGCCTTCTCGGCCGACTACCGGCTGGCCCCGGAGCATCCCTTTCCCGCCGCCGTGGAAGACGGCGCGGCCGCCTGGCAGGGATTGCTGGAGAGCGGCATCGACCCGGCCCGCGCCGCCATCGGCGGCGACTCGGCGGGCGGCGGCCTCACCGTCGCAACGCTGGTCAAGGCGCGGGACGACGGGCTTCCCATGCCGGCGGGCGGGCTTTGCATCTCCCCCTGGACCGACATGACGCTCGAAGCCGGCTCCTATGCGGCCAAGGCCGAATCCGACCCGATGGTGAAGAAGGACCAGATCGAACGCTGGACAGGCGTCTATCTCGGCGACGACACGGACCGCCGCCATCCCTGGGCCTCGCCGCTCTATGCCGATCTGGAGGGCCTGCCGCCACTGCTGATACAGGTCGGCAGCGAGGAGGTGCTGCTGGACGATTCGGTCTCGCTGGCGGAGGCCGCCCGCCGGGCAGGCATCGAGGTGCAGCTCACCGTGGCGGACGAGATGATCCATGTCTGGCACTGGTTCGACCGCCTGCTCGACCGCGCGAGCGAGGGCATAGACGAGGCGGCGGCCTTCATCCGGGCCCGCACCGGCGCGCCGTAGCCTCCCCGTGAAGTTCGGCTACTTCACCCTTTCCGACAACCGCTATCCCGGCAATACGCGCTCGGCCGAAACGCTGGTCCGCGAGATCTACGAGCAGGCGCTCCACGCGGAGGCCGTCGGCCTCGATTCCGCCTGGATCGGCGAGCACCATTTCAACCTGCTGGGCGTCAACGCCTCGCCGCACATGCTGCTGGCGCAGCTTGCCGGCGCCACCTCGCGCATCCGGCTGGCGCCCGCGGTGGTGCTGCTGCCGGTCCACCATCCGCTGCAGGTTGCGGAGGACTGGGCGACGCTCGACCTGCTCTCGGGCGGGCGGGTGGATTTCGCCGCCGGGCGCGGCTACGACCGGCTGGAATACGGACCCTTCGGCGCGCCGTTCGAGGATTCGGCGGAAGCGTTCGCCGAAGGGCTGGACATCGTCTGGCGCGCCTGGACGGAGACCGGCCCCTTCTCCCATGACGGGCGCTTCTGGCGCTTCGAGAATGTGGATGTGCGCCCGAAGCCGGCGCAGCGGCCGCTGAGGCCGCATGTCGCCTGTTTCTCCCGGCCCAGCATGGAACTGGCGGCGCGGCGCGACTGGCATGTCGTCTATGCCCCCTTTGCCGCCGCCATGGTTTACGGCTCGCTGGCCGAAGCCGTGGAAATCTACCGCCGGACCTGCGAGGACGAACATGCCCGGCCGCCGCGCCGGGCGGTCTGCTCCTATTTCATCCACATCGCCGACACGGCCGAAGAGGACCTGCGAGGCCGCGAGGCGCTGGTACGCTATTTCCAGGACGCGCTGGTGGCGGCGTTCCCCGGCGACCCGGCGACCGCACCGCCCAGCTACCGCTATTTCGTCGAGATCTGCCGCCTCTTGCGCGAGATGTCGCCCGACAAGCTCACCAACCGCTCCGTGCTCATCGGCCCGCCCGCGCAGATAATCGAAGACCTCAAACTGGTGGAAACGGCGGGTATCGACGAGGTCGTGCTCTACTTCAACTACGGCCTGAAGCCGCATGAAGAGGTCAAGGACCAGATGACGCGCTTCACGGAAGAAATCGCGCCGTATTTCCGGTGAGCCGCCGCGGCTGACAATGGAATCGCGAGAGAGCCGCCGAACTGGAGGACCTGTGATGGAGTGGCTGGTCGTCGTCGCGCTGCTGGTGTTTCTCGGGGGGCTGGCGGTCGTCGTTCTGGAGGCGACGGGGAGCCCCGGCAAATCGTCGCGCGAATGGAAGGCCGGGTCGGCGTATTGACCGCAATCGCGTTCCGGGAAGTTGACAAAGGTCGGACCGCTACTCCGGCGCTCTCTCGTCAAAACTCCGACTTCATGCCTTCGCAGTAGAACGTATAGAGATGCTCGAAGGCATCGCGAACCCGTTCCAGCGATGCCTTCACGCAACCGCTCGCGGCCCTTGCGGCGGTAGCGCCGGATGCCCCGGCAGGGATTGGAGCCCTCGGGGCGCAGGCCATGCATTCCGCCTCCCTCACGATGACGGACAGCACCGGCATGGAACGGTCTGCGGAGACGGGCGTCGCGTGCAGGCGGGCGAACCGGTTCCGTACCTCCTGCCGATCGATCTCCGCGATCTGCCGTTCCGCGAAATGCGGCAGTATCTGCTTGCGAAGATAGCCCCGGTTCACCTTGAGCGTTCCGGCCTTCCAGAGCCGCGAATAGCGCTCGAACACGGCTTTGGCGACGGCCTCAAAGACGGTCTCGTCGGGGCGATGCGGAGCTTCCTCGCCCCGCCTGACCGCAGTAAGCGTTTCGACGGCCGACGCACGCGCTTCGTCGATGCTCATGCTCCGGGCGTCGCCCACGATCTTCCGGATACGCTCGCCGCGATGCCGGCATTGGACGAAAAACCCGGTTGTGCATTGTTTACAGATCTTGCGATCCTGAACGCAGTTGCCAATCCGCACTCGGCGCCAATCACAACAAGCAACCTTTAGCCTGCGCCATCTAACCCGCATTTCTCACCGGGGTCATGGTCTGCGCGGCGCTGTCGGGCCGGCAGGGTAGGAGAGCCGCGCCGCGCGATGCGGGGCATCGGGCAAGGGGCTCGACGCAGCCTGCCGGCCCGACAGTGCCGCCCTTCGGGTCGCGTCCAGGCGTCCGCCCGCGGCGTCGCGGGCCTCAAGCGTAGGCTCCGCTACGCTTTTCGGCCCACTCCTTGCGGAGCGAACGCCTGGACAGCGACGCAGGCCGTGACCCCGGTGAGAAATGCGGGCTAAACGCCGGAAACCGGCGCCAGACCTTTTCACGATCGTTCCGATCGGGAGGTTGTCTCCCAGCTCGCTCTACCAGCGGAACGAAATTCGCAGCATTCCAGCGTGTTCACGTTCTCGCCGGCTTGTTTCCAGGTTTACGTCCGCTCCGGCCGCCATCATCCAACCAACGCCCAGGGTGTAAGTGTCCATTTGCCCCAACATGACTCCTGCCTTGGGAGTGACCAACCCGGGAAACTCCTGCGAACGGATTCCATAGAATACGGTGGCTGCCATTTGCGCCTCCAGATCCGAATTTCCAAAGTGGCGCTTGTTGGACCAAAGGTCCGGACCGTCTTTGACCGGACCGTATTGTGGAGCCAGCGAGAATGACATACCCTCGCCATTGTCTTGTGCGGCGTAGGCTACATTAAGGCCGATACCGTGTTCCCGGTAGTTCGACTCCTGGTGAATCACAAGAACATGCGCTTTGCCTTTAACTCGCCAACGTTCATATTCGACAGCTATTCCGCCGAGAAATTCAATTCCGGTTCCGGTTTCGGCATCGCCTTCTTCATGCCGGACTCCTAAGCCAAGCGATGGGGTGATCGTACTTTGTGCAAGATCAAAGGTCCTCGATGCCTCAAGCTGAGCCCGAATGCGAGACGCGTCGGCTTCGGTCGGAACAACATCTCCTGCCCGTCCACTCTCGATCCCAACCCACATCGCATCGCTCTTGAGCGTCAGGTCCACAAGCTCCTGGACAGGAATTGTTGCGGCCGCCCCGGCAGCTGCGACTTGCAATTCCACCTCGCCTTTGCGCATCGCCCGTCCGGAGGGCGTGATCTCCATCGAGCCGTGGGCTGCGCCTGCCATTACCCAACCCGATAGACTATCCGTATTGGCTTGCATGTAGGGATATACACCGATCAAGTCGGAATTTATCTCCCCATCGGTCTGGCCGCTCCAAGGTCCTTCGCCCCGACTATGGGCGACCATCACACCGGCAAGAAACCGCTGCCATGTCGTATCGAAGCCAACGATGTTGGAAGTGACATCCCCACGCACTCTCGCGCCATCGCTCTTTCCAGAGAAGGAACTGTGCGCTACCGAGCCCCATGCTGTCACCTTGGCCTTGCCAGCCAAGCTATCTCCACCGCTCAGATGGAAGCTGATGGAACGCAGCGCTTCTTCTACCGACATACCTTGCTCCCGCCCCGCTACAGCCTCACCGATGCGTACGCCAGCCACGGTCATATGATCGCTCCCGGTGTCGAGCCGAGCAGTCAGGCTATCCACAAGCTGATAGCCCACAGTCCGACCGAAACGGGCCAACCACTCCCTGGGAAGCGGATCGCTGTTTTCGATGATTACATTGTGATTGTCTCTGGCATTCCTGATAATGCCCTCGCGAGTGATTTCATCGTATTTGTAAACAGGATGACCACTTAGCCAATGTTCATTGTCTCTAAATGTCACAAAGACCCTCACCGCCTCGTTTCCTTCATCAACTTCATCATCCAGAACTGTAACAGTTGCGCCTCCGCTGGAACTGCCCTGCTCTATTCTAAATGAGATACGTCGCAGATACGGCGCCTCGCCGTGTTTGCCACCGAAATCTCGAAAATTCGCGGCCGTAGTGCCTGCCGGCAGCTCCGACGTTGGAATTGTTTCAGCCCATTCATTGTCCCGAAAATATTGAAGGTAAACATCAAACCATGTATCTACCGGCACTGTTACTTCGCTTCTCATGGTGACGGGTATTTTCCCACCGGACTCCAGAACGCGATCCGGTATGTCCACGGTGAAATATTGCAACCGACCCCAAGTCAGGGTTTGAGTATTGCTTAGCTTCCTGTCTCCGAAACAGATTTGCGCTTGTTCAGAGTGTTGAGTCGGACAATCGTCATCTTTCGGGCCGACGCTTAGAGTCATTGGCTTCTCTGCGTCGATGGCTCTAAGCGTCAGCTTCCATACCCTATTTCCTTTATCCATTCTTTCGACCGCTCTTATGTGTCCATTGGTAACGGCAGGAATTTGATACCGCCCTATAGACGGAGCGGTAACCTCTTGAAAACTCGCGCCATCAAATAGAAATTCACTATACGACACATATGACGGTTCTGCATTTAGATACAGGTAAGCATAAACGCTTTCTTTCCATCTGTGCCGGGTGGGTCCGGGACCGCACGGAATTTGCGGCTTGTCGCCATTCTCATCGACTTGTGCATTTGGATCGTCTGTTGTGCAATCTTTAGCGACCTTTAGCAATTCGGCGCGATACCCCCCAGGCGGTTCAGGTTGTGCATCGTTGTCCTCTATCTCAACGCGCACAGATCTAGTCCCAAGCTTAACCGAGGGTGTCTGTGTAGGTGGCAGCTCGAGTTTCAGGGTGACATGCTGCCCTTTACTGAAGGGAGCTCGATTGTCGTGGGTACGGATGTTGACCGCCTTTTCCGTCTCCTGAGTCCCAAACCTGACCGCATACGGAATATCGATTCCCGTGGGTAAGCCGCCCTGCTTCTTGCAAAGGACGCCGCTCCGGTCGTTGCAGTTGGCGCCGCGGACGCCGCCTATGTGGTGTTCGATGGTAAACCTGGCAGTGTACTCCTTCCCGGTCCAGTTACGGCTCACATAAAACGGAACCGTGCTTCCCTCCTCCATAGATGTTCGATCGACATGCACGCCGACGCGCCGCTGACCGTCGTGGGGCGCCACCTCACGACCTCTGACAAGCACGTTCGCAGTAAGGTCCCCGCCAGCTACGAAGCTGATACGGCCCTCGGCATAGAACCTGGCAAGCCGGTTCTTCAGCTTGCCGTCTAGCGACGCTCGAAACCGTATGGCGCGGTTGCCCACGAATGCCTCATCGTCCATGACGACAAACTCTGCATAGGTTTCCCCGGTGGGTGTTATCGTGGCCGTTGCCCATCGTGGCCCCGCGCTTACGGTAAGGGTCTCGACCCCGTCTGTGACGGTCCGGGTTATCCGGCTCTTTGGCACGACGTAGTGATGGTCATTGCTGCCGGTTGGCTCGATGTTGAATTTGAGAACCTGATTCCCGGCGATCCCGGCCCCTTGCTTGCTCCCCTCGAACTGGACTTCGATCTGGATGGTAGATCCGATACCGTATCTGCGATCCCCGCCCGACCCCCGGCTGTCCATGACACGGAGCGAATCGGCGTAGCTATCGTTGTCTATTATGGTGAACGGCTTTGTATCGTTCTGTATTTCGGCCAAGTCAGGTGTGTCCGTACTAAGAACAACTTTGAACGTTTCCGGTCGTTCCATGAACCTGTCATCGACGGTGGGTATAGTTAGGGTCTTTCGGATTGGATCGTTCTTGGCAAAGTTTACTACCTTCGTTCGATCGGTGTGCCGTATATCTGTAATGTCCGCATCTTGTACGGTCGCCTGAGTGTCTGTGGCTGCGCTGCCAGCAACAGATGGAACGATAGCAGTTATGTTGAAATTCCGTTCCATTGTAGAGACAGGGTGCGAAATGCAGATGTTTACTCGCAGATCGGACCCCTCTTCTACTCTGTTCTTGTTAACGTTTCCATGTGGGTCCGCGCAGAATCCGACCACAGGGTTTACCGTTCTTTTTGAATCATGGATTCTGACTATTTTCTCAGATCGCAAATTCAAAAGACTGCTATTACCTGAATCCCAATCGACATTCGTGGTTGCCAGTAAAGAATCTGTAGATGAAGCAGCAGTTCTGAATATGAAGACAGTATCGTAAAGAGTGTGCTTGTTGTCTCTTGTCTGAAAGTTTAGCGAACCGAGAGTTTGATTTGGTTCTATATGTACGTAGTAGATTCCCCCATTCGAAAGGCTAGGCATGTGAGAGTCACTTATACTATATTGTGACGGAAAGATTCCAGTACAATTGGGGTAGTGGTCGTCCACATCCCAACGGAAACTAGGGTGGTCTTTTCGGAAAAGTTCGCAGACCCTGACTGGAATTGTCACTCTTTCGGTTGCCGCTTCCTTTAGCATTACCTTAAACTCTATATTTTCGCCCTCTGTCACTGTTTGCGTAGTGCCTGAGGAAACCGCCACTCCGTTCACCATAACGCTGTCTACCACTTTGTTGTGATCGACTTCGACCTCTGGCGTCGGCGGGGGTTGGCTGTCCCGGATGTGGAACTGATAGACTATATCCGCCGGGCTGTTATCCCAGTCTACATTGTAACCTCCGCCTGTAAAAACATTGTCTTTGCCAAACTTTATCCGAAGTTTAGCATCGGCGTAATAGGTCGATGTGTTTGTGGTGGGTATCGTCAGGGATGCCGAATTTTCTCCAGGGAAGATCATCACGTCGTATTGGCCGTCTCTGACGTGATTTAGTTCGACAAACTGTTGATACGGTGTGGCACCCTCGGCGAGAGTCTCTTCGATTGTGAACGGTACGATCAGAACGTCATTTGCCCGTCGGATTCCATTTTCATCCAGCCGTACGGTTACAGTGATGGAACTTCCTTCATTAACAACGTCCCGTGCGAGATTGTCGACCATGATTGTAGTAAGGCCGGTTATTTGCACCGCCCCAAAAGGTATGGTTTCGGGCCCCTCGGCTTTTGCCACCGGGATTGCGCCTGTCGTGGAAAGACACAGAATAGTCGACGCAATGAAGTATGTCCGGATTTTTCTCATTTTATCCTCTTTCGATTGGGTCCTGCGTGGCCCACCAAATGAGGCACTCGGTGCGGAGTATATGATCTGTAGATCGCACTTCGCCGATACTCGCGGCGGTTCCTTACTAAAGAGCCTAATCAATGAGTAATCGTTATAGCCAGTGTAACTGGAAGTCGGTTTGCATTTGCGGCTTACGTTATCATTACTTTACCGAACTTCCTAGGTTAAGTTTGGACGATCTTCAATTCGGAGAAACTTGTCCGATCCGGCAAACCGGCGGTCGCTGCGACGGGCTGCTTGCCCACATCTACGGAAGGAGGCTCCAGCTCCTACACCGCGCTTGGGGTGACGGCCGCATGACAGGATCGGATATGCCACTAAACTCCCAACGGCTCTCATTTCGGGAAAGGCATCGCCCATGCGGGACCCCCGGTACGACATCCTGTTCGAGCCTGTCCGCATCGGGCCGGTGACCGCGCCCAACCGCTTCTACCAGGTGCCGCACTGCACCGGCATGGGGCACCGCTACCCGGAGGCGGAAGCCGCGCTTCGCGGCATCAAGGCCGAGGGCGGCTGGGGCGTCGTCTCCACCCAGGAGACGGAAATCCACGCGACCTCCGACGTCTCGCCCTCCAACCAGGCGCGGCTGTGGGACGAGGCCGGGGTGTCGGCGCTCAGGCTGACCGTGGAGGCGATCCACGCGCATGGCAGCCTCGCCGCGGTCGAGCTCGTGCATAACGGGCTGCACGCCAACAACCGCTACAGCCGCGTCCCTCCGCTCGCGCCGTCTCCCGTCGTCGTGGACAGCGACGACCCGGTGCAGGCGCGCGGCATGGACAAGGCGGACATTGCGGATTTCCGCCGCTGGCACCGCGAGGCGGCGCTGCTGGCGAGGGATATCGGCTTCGACATCGTCTATGTCTATGCCGGCCACGACCTGACGCTTCTCCAGCACTTCCTGCTGAAGCGCTACAACCGCCGCGCGGACGAATACGGAGGCTCGTTCGAGAACCGCCTGCGGCTCTTCCGCGAAGTGCTCGCCGACACGAAGGACGCCGTCGGCGACAAGTGCGGGATCGCAATCCGGCTGGCCGTCGATGAGCTTCTCGGCGAAGACGGGATCGCGCATGACGGCGAGGGCCGGGACATTCTGGCGGCGCTCGCCGACGAACCGGACCTCTGGGACGTCAATCTGTCCGACTGGTCCAATGACAGCCAGACATCGCGCTTTTCGGAGGAAGGATTCCAGGAGCCCTATATCGGTTTCGTGAAATCCATGACGGACAAGCCCGTGGTCGGCGTGGGCCGCTACACCTCGCCCGACACCATGGCGCGCGTCGTCGGTAACGGCGTTCTGGACCTTGTCGGCGCGGCGCGGCCCTCGATTTCCGACCCCTTCCTGCCGAACAAGATCCGCGACGGGCGCATCGACGATATCCGCGAGTGCATCGGCTGCAATATCTGCGTTGCGGGAGACCGGACGCGGGTGCCGATCCGCTGCACGCAAAACCCCACGATGGGCGAGGAATGGCGACGCGGCTGGCATCCCGAGGCCATTCCGCCGCTTGAGGACAAGGGGCCCTACCTGGTCGTTGGCGGCGGGCCGGCGGGACTGGAAGCTGCGCGGGCATTGGCAGAGCGCGGCGCCGAGGTCGTGCTGGCCGAAGCGGGAACGGAATGGGGCGGACGGGTGACGCAGGAAAGCCGCCTTCCCGGCCTCGCCGCCTGGGCCCGCGTGCGCGACTGGCGGCTCGGACAGCTTCGACAACGACCCGATGTCCAGATGTATCTGGGGAGCCGGCTCACGGCCGCAGACATCCTCGACTACGGGATTCCCCATGTCGCGCTGGCGACCGGAGCGGCATGGCGCGCCGACGGGGCCGGCCGGGAGCACAGGACGCCCCTGCCCTTCCTCGCCGGCAAGCCCGTGCTGACGCCGGACGACCTGATGACGCGCGGCGCCGGCGCGATAACGGCGCCCGGCCCGGTGGTCATCTTCGACGATGACAGGTTCTACATGGCGAGCGTCCTTGCGGAACTGGTCGCGGGAGCCGGACACCGGACAATCTTCGTGACGCCGGCTCCCATCGTCGCCCCCTGGTCCGAGAACACGCTGGAGCAGGAGCGCATCCAGAAACGGCTGATCGAACTCGGCGTCGAAATCGCGCCGCTGCACGGGCTTGCCGGGTTCACGGAGGACCGGCTGCGGGTCGAATGCGTGTATTCCCGCCAGACGCGGGAAATCGACTGCGGCACGCTGGTCGCCGTCACCTCGCGCCTGCCGAACGACGGGTTATGGGAGGACCTGGCCGCCCGCAGGGAGGAGTGGGAAGACGCCGGCGTCCGGTCGGTGACGCGGATCGGCGACTGCCTCGCGCCGGGTCTCATCGCGGCGGCCTGCTACTCCGGCCATGAATTCGCCCGGTTCGCCGATCCCCGGAGCACGATTCGTTCCGCCTGAATCTCCTGGCTCAAGTTGGACAGTTGCCGGCTTTGCGCCCCGCTCGTCGCCCCGGACTGCGATCCGGGGCCCATCCATGACCGTTTCGGCCTGGTGGGAAGGCCGGGAGATGGACCCCGGATCGGGGTCCGGGGTGACGGTTGAAGCTTTGCGGACAAGCCTGTTTCAACCCGAACGGATCGTGCTCATCCCTGAAAGCCGATTTCGTCGAGGAACTCCAGCATCGCCCGGCGGCACCGGTTGGGCGCTTCGATCTGGTGCAGGTGGGAGGTTTCCGGCACGAAATCGTAGTCCACATGGACCAGGTCCTCCATCCCCTCTCCGGGAAGATAGGTGCCGGTAATCGTCGGGTCCGCCGAGATCGCCTTTACCGGACAGGGCGCGTCCCGCGCCTCCGTTCTGCTCGACCAGGAATAATATTCCTCGAACATCTGCGCTTCGTATTCCGGCGGGCATCTGAGTTCGTAACCGCCTTCCGCCCGTGCCCGGAGCGTCGTCCGGGCGATCAGATCGACATCCCTCCCCTGCAGCCGGTTGAACACCGGCATGCGGGCCAGCCTCCGCGCGAAGCTCTCATATGTCGGGTAGCTGTTGCGCCGTTTGCGCGCCATCCGCCCCAGGTGCTGCCCGACCCTTTCGATATCGTCGCGGGTCTGGCCCGGCGGCACGACGGGCAGGTCGAACACCACGATTGCCCTGAACCGGATGGCTCCCGCGATGGCCTGCCGGAGGCCGAGCAGTCCCGAGAGGGAGTGGAACACGCCGATGAGCGGTCTCTCTGAGAACGCCCCTTCGATTGCCTCCACCACCCGGCTGCCGTCATCGACCAGGTTGGCGATCCGGTGGTCCTCCAGGCTCCCGACCGGGTTCCACCCGTGGTTGCGAAGGTCGTGGACGAAGATGTCGAACCGGTCCGCCAACCCGCCCCAGAACGGGAAATAGGCGTCCGCCGCCATGCCGTTTCCATGGGTCAGGAGCAGGCGCGGCCCATGCGGGACGCCATGCCGGCGGACATGGACGATGCTTCCGTCGGCGCCCCGGACCTCCAGCACGTCCGCCGGTTCCGGTATCTCCCAGGCTTTCCCCATCCCGCGCTCTCCCCGATTGTCCCGCAGCCGTCCGGGTGCCGCCGCCGTTCCCATCTTGGCGCGTCCTTCAAATCCGTTCTACGCTGCTCTGCAACCGGACGGACCGGCAGCGGCTAAGAATTTTCGGGAGGCTGACTTTGGCTCAGGACAAGCGCGGTCTGGAACTGACCGCAGCCAGCGACGGGGCAGCGGCCGCGCTGGATGCGGCGCTGGACGATTTCCTGGCCTTCGGGCGGGAGGCGGGGCCGCTGCTCAAGGCTGCGTTCGAGGCAGATGCCGACATGCCGATGGCCCATGCGCTCCGGGGCTATTTCTTCCTGCTGATGGGCGTGGGCGCGCTCCGCCCGCGGGCGGCGAAATCCGGCGAGCAGGCGGCCGGGCTTCCGGGAACGGCGCGGGAAGGCGCCCACGGCGACGCCCTCTCGCGCTGGGCCGCCGGCGACACGGCGGGCGCCGCGCGCCGCTTCGAGAACATCCTGCTGGACCACCCGCGCGACATTCTCGCCATCCGCCTCGCGCACTATCTGCATTTCTATCACGGCGCGCTCGCCCAGCACCGGGACAGCACCGCGCGCGTGCTGCCGGCATGGGACGAGAGCGTGCCCGGCTATGGCTATGTGCTGGGCATGCGCGCCTTCGGGCTGGAAGAGGTCGGCGACTACGCCCGGGCCGAGGAGTTCGGCCGCCGGGCGGTCGCGATAAACCCGTCGGATGCGTGGTCGGTCCACTCCGTCGCCCATGTCATGGAGATGCAGGGCCGCCCGCAGGAAGGCATTGCCTGGGTCCGCGAGAACGAGGCGCACTGGGAACACAAGATCCACAATTTCCGCCACCATCTGTGGTGGCACCAGGCGCTGTTTCATCTGGCGCTGGACGAGGCCGATGCGGCACTCGACCTCTATGACAACCGCTTCAGGGCCGATACCGGCAGCGACGACGTGCTCGATATCGCGAATGCGGCCTCCATGCTGCTCCGCCTGCACTTCCGGGGCGTGGATGCCGGCGGGCGCTGGGAGGAGCTGGCCGGGCACGCCGCCGGGCGCTTCTCCGACGGCATCTTCCCCTTCTTCGACGCGCATTACATGGCAGCGCTCGCCATGTCCGGCGACCGCGACCGCGTGCGGGACCATCTCGACGCCATGTCCGGGCGCGACGGAGAGGCGACGGCCGATGCCGTCTATGACGAGGTCGGCCTGCCGCTCTGCGAGGCTATTGCGGCCTTCGGCGCCGGCGAGCCGGAGCGCTGCTTCGAGCTGCTGGAGCCGATCCGATACGAGCTCTTCCGCCTCGGCGGCAGCCACGCCCAGCGCGATGTCTTCTTCCAGCTCCTGATCGCCGCCGCAAAGCAGGCCGGGCGCGACCGCGAACGCCGCGCGCTGCTGGCCGAGCGCGCCGCCCAGAATCCCGGCGCCGTGGCCGCCTGGATGCATTAGGGCCGGACCCGGCGGGAGACCTGCCTTGTCCGGTATTTCCTGCCAGCGCCGGGACGGTTGCGTGCAGGTCCGCCTCGCCGCCGGCGACGCCAACACCCTGACGACAACGGTCATCCGCGATCTCGCGAACGCTGTCGAGGAAGCCGGCCGCACCGCGCGCGGCGCGATGCTTTGCGGCGGAGACAAGTTCTTCTCCAACGGCTTCGATCTCGACTGGGGGCTCGCGCAGTCGCGCGAGGCGATGCGCGAGGTGTTTCTCGAGCTGGGGCGGCTCATCCTCGCCCTGCTGGAAGCGCCAACGCCGGTCGTCGGTGCGATAAAGGGCCATGCCGTCGGCGCCGGGCTGGCCATGTTCCTCGCCTGCGATTACCGCTACGCCGCAGCCGGGCGCGTCCTTATCGGCAAGCCGGAGATATTGCTGGGCGTGCCCAATCCCTACTTCGGAGACCGGCTGTTGCGGTTCGTTGCGGGGGACTTCGCCGCGTCGGACCTGATCTATACGGGCAGGCTCATCCACGCCGAGGAAGGCCGCGCCCTCGGCCTCGTCCACGAAACGGGCCCGAAGGCCGAGATAGAGGACATGGCTTGGGAGAAGCTTCTCTCCCTGTGCGACCTCGCGCCGGCCGCGTTCGCCGAGTCGAAGCGGATGCGGCTGGGAAAATTCTGCGCGGACCTGCGGGACCGGATGTCCGCCCGCGTCGCGCGCCAGGTCGAAATCTGGAGCGGCGAGGACGCGCAACGCCGGCTGCACGCCGCTGCCGAGCGACTCCGGCGCTGATTTCGCCGGGAGCCGAACCGGCCCCGAACAACGCCTGTCGGGACCAACTTCTAGTAGAACACCTCGGGCGCGCCGCCGAGGAGGACATGGCCGGCGGCCTCGAAATGCTGCGGGCGCGACTGGATCTGCTGGGAGAGCGTGTGGATGTCGCGAAAGCGCCGCTCGAACGCGCTGCCGGGGAAAATGGCATCGACGCCGGCGAGCCGGTAGAGAGCGGCGGCCGTCTCCACCGCGCCCTGGATGGCATGGCTGCAGGCGAGCCTGACACGGGCGCGGGTGGGCACGTCGATACAGGCGATGTCGTACGCGCCCTCATAAACGCCATCGACGATCTCCACCAGCCACGCCCGGGCCGAACCGAGGCGCGCGAGGCTGCGCGAGACCTCCGCCTGGACCCCGGGATTCTCGGCATGACGCATGAGGCCGCGCGGCGTCTTCCCGCGGGCAAGCTCCATGAACGCATCGAGCATGGCGTCGGCCAAGCCGAGCGCGACCCCGGCCACGCCGACCGCATAGAGGCTTTGCTGGGTGAAGGCGTAGAGGGGGCCGGGCTCCCGGCGCTTGTCCGGCTCCTCCCGCGTGGCATTGAACCGCTCGGGCACGAACACGTCCTCGACGCGGTAGCTCTCCGACCCGGTCCCGCGCAGCCCGATGGGGTTCCAGTCGTCGAGCAGTTGCGCCTCGCCGGCGGGGAACAGCAGGCTGCGGACGGCGGGCCGGCCGGCGCCGTTCAGACGCAGGGAGCCATCCGGCTCCAACACCTGGCAATGCGCGCCCATCCAGGTGGCGTGGCGGCAGCCCGAGGCGAAGCCCCACTCGCCGCTGACCCGGTAGCCGCCCTTGGCGGCGCGGGCCTGCTGCGAATCGGGCGGCCCCCAGGACACCAGGGCATCGGGACGGGCATAGATTTCGCGCGCGGCGTCGAGGGGAAGAAACGCGGCGAGGAGTGCGGCGCTGTTGGCGACGAAAATGTTCCAGCCGACCGAGCCGTCATGGCGCGCAAGCTCGATCAGCGTGTCGAGATAGGCGCCGGGCGCAATCTCGTCGCCCCCGACCGAGCGCGGCAGGAGCATCCGCGCGAGCCGGGCCTCGTGCAGACGGTCCATGAGCGCACCGGGCAGGCGCCGGTCGCGCTCGATGGCGTCGCCATGCGCCCGGATCGTTTCTCCGAGCGCGCGCGCCCCGGCGAGGCAGGCCGGCTCGTCCGGGCGCGGTTTCGGAACGATCATGCGGCAGCGTAACGCTCAACCGCCCGGCGTTCACCCCCTCTGCCGCGGGGATCGTACCAGCGGTCGTTGAACGGAACCTATGCCGACAGCCGCCGGGAAACTCCTCCCCCGCTTGCGGGGGAGGCCGGGTGGGGGGCCGCTTGCGCGCCAGCGGAAGCGGCGGGCGAAGCCCCGCAAAGGCCCGTCACGCCGAGAGGCCCTCCCCCAACCCCTCCCGCAAGCGGGAGGGGAGCGAAACAGGCTGCCTCCGAACATGAGTCCGCCTCAGCGCGCGTTGGGATCAGTCGCTTGTCAGCAGGGCCACCATGCGCTTGGTTGCGGCGTCGAGGGCCGGCGCGTATTCCGGCATGGCCTTCATGCTGGCCTCCTTGAACATGGTCAGGTTCGACAGCATCGCCTGCATGGCCGCGTCAGGCTCCCGGTGTCCGTCAAGGGCGATCTTGAGGCATTCGACCAGCAGGAACTCGATCGCCGCGATGTTGCCGGTCAACTCGGTCAGTTTGTCTTCGGTCACGAAGCTTCCTACATCCTGGATTTCAAACCGGGATGCCGCCCGGCCGGCAATCGCCGTCCTTCACGGGACGCCCCAATTCGCCCGACGCAACCTAACACACAATCCGGTGAGCGGCGGCGCGGGGTCGCAACCCATGTCCGGAACTTCGGGCGACGGGCCTTTGCCGGCCCCCTAATACCAGCGGTCGTGGACCGGAACCGTTTGGGCCCCCCTTCCGTCGCCCCGGACCCCGATCCGGGGCCCATCTCCGGCCCTCTCGACCTGCCTCGGCGGCGCAAACGGAGCGCTGCCGGGGGCGTCCGCCCTGTAACGGCCGGCAGTGCGCTTCCACGTTCAGGGATGGGCCCCGGATCGGGGTCCGGGGCGACGATATGAAGACGCAATCTTCCTATGAGGCCGAAGTTGAGCCCGCCGGTATAGCCGCCGGCTGCCTTCCACCGCCTCCGCCGGCGGCGGACGGTGAGGCAGGGCGGCTCGTCCGGGCGCGGTTTCGGAAAGATCATGCGGTAGCCTTCGGCGGTTGCGGCGAGGTTCTACCGGAAGAACCGGTTAGGCGGGCGCGGCAGGCCGAGGTTCTCGCGCAGCGTGGCCCCCTCATACGCCCGCCGATAGAGTCCCCGGCGCTGCAATTCGGGCACGACCCGGTCGACGAAGGCGTCCAGGCCGCCGGGCAGGTAGGGAAACATGACATTGAAGCCGTCGCTGCCGCGGGCCTCCAGCCAGTGCTGCATCTCGTCGGCAATGGTGGCCGGCGTGCCGACCATGGCGAGCCCCGAATAGCCCCCGAGACGGCGCGCGAGCTCGCGCACGGTCAGCCCTTCGCGCCGGGCAAGCGCGATGGCACGTTCCCGGCCGCTCTTGCTCGCATTGCTCTCGGGCACCTCGGGCAACGGTCCGTCGGGGTCGAAGGTCGAAGCGTCGTGCCCGAGCGCAATGGACAGGCTCGCGATCGCGCTGTCGTCGTTGACCAGGCTGTCGAGATGCGCCCGCTTTTCGCGCGCTTCCTCGACACTGTCCCCGATGACGACCAGGACCCCCGGCAGGATCTTCATACGGTCGGGATCGCGCCCGATGCGCTCCATCCGGCCCTTCACATCGGCGTAGAAGCGCTGACCCTCGGCCAGCGTGCCTTGCCCGGTAAACACCATCTCCGCGGTTTCGGCTGCAAGCTGCCGGCCGGCCTCCGATGCGCCGGCCTGCACGATGAGCGGCCAGCCCTGCACCGGGCGGGCGATGTTCAGCGGTCCGCGCACGGAGAAGAACTCGCCGCGGTGGTCCAGGATATGGAGCCGGTCGGGATCGAAGAATTGCCCCGTCCCGACGTCGCGCGTGAAGGCGTCGTCGGCCCAGCTGTCCCACAGGCCGGTCACCACATCGAAATATTCGCGCGCCCGGCGGTAACGCTCGCCATGCGTCATCTGTTCGGTCTGGCCGAAGTTGAGCGCGGCGTCGGGGTTCGAGGTCGTGACGAGGTTCCAGCCTGCGCGCCCGTTGCTGATGTGGTCGAGCGAAGCGAACCGCCGGGCGACCGTATAGGGCGGCTCGAAGGTGGTCGATGCGGTCGCGATGAGGCCGAGCCGGTCGGTGACCATCGCCAGCGCGGGCAGGAGTGTGAGCGGATCGAACGAGGTGACGGTGGCGCTGCGCTTGAGCGCATCCATCGGCATGTTGAGCACCGCAAGGTGGTCCGCCATGAAGAACGCATCGAAGCATCCCCGTTCCAGCGTCCGGGCGAACGCGGCCAGGCAGCCGAGATTGAAGTTGGCGTCCGGCATACTGCCCGTATAGCGCCACCATGCCGTATGGATGCTCACCGGGCGCATGAACGCCCCTAACCGGAGCTGGCGGGTTGCGGTCATGGCTCCCCTTGCGGCGGTGGCGGCACGGCGGGGCCCGCCCGCCCCGGATGGAGTATCGTCGAAGGGCGCCCGGCCGGTAAACGCCGGCAGCGGGCGCCCGCCATGTCCGAACACCGCCCCAGACAGGCCTCAGGACAGGCTCCTCCGTCATACCCGAGCGTAAACCCAGGATGCAGGCGCGACGCCCCTTTACGTCCCCCCGGGCCCCCGAGCCGGAGCCTCAAGCAACAGGGGCGGGCCTTCGTCCGAAGACCTCGACACGACGCTGGCGCGCTGTCCGGGGCGACGCAGGCAGCGTGCGGGCTTCCGGTCGCAAGACGGTGCCGCGGAATTGCGCTCCAAGGATGGCATCCTGGGCAGTCAGGAAACTTCTCGATACGTCAGATTTCGCCCTTCCCGGTCAGCAATGCCTCGTACTCGGCTTGCGACAGGGAGCAGTCGACCAAGTCACGGAATTCCGCCGTGCGAAGCTTGCACTGCTTCGCCATACGACTGCGCAGCTTGTTCGAAATATCGGCGCCACCCTTTCCGTGCGACGTCTTCGTCCAGACTGGCGTCTTCATGCCTCCTTCAGTGTAGTAAACGAAATAACTGTGGTGGCTCTCGCGCCGACGGAACCCCTTGGCCTTAAGTGCGCTCTCTACTGCGGCCCGTTTATAGGTTGCCGCCACCTAAACTGCCGTCAACCGCTTCCGGAGGTCACTGCGCAGACGCTGCGCCTTTGGCGAGAGCTTTTCCGGCGACTCCTCGCCGTACTCGATCCACAGCATGGACAACGCCTCACGCAACTCGTCGTGCAAGTCGAATCGCGAGGCCGCCGACACAGAGATACCGAACTCCCCGTCAAGGTCGTACAGCTCATCGTGCGGGTCATAACTGATGTTGAACCGCAGCGGGGGAGATGCGCGATACGCGACGTTATAGAAATGCACGTTGCTAAGTTCGATTGTGTCCTCGTCGAAGCATACGAAATTGCGGGCGTGCGTCACCGAAAGGGCTTGTCCGTGCTCATCGTACAGCACGTCGCCAGTCAGTCCGACCCATCCCCTGCGATGCTCGATCAACGGAAGTTCCGACTCCTCGTCGTAGTACGCGCTGACGGACTTTCCGTCCGGACGTGTCAACCTGATGCGGCGTTCATCGAAGTCCATACCTACGAGCATCCCGGAGATCGTATCTTCGCGCACCCACTGTTTCCGCTCGATGCGCCCCTTGAGATTACCGAACGCCGCCTCCATCTTGCGGCTATCGAGAATCGTCCGCCGTCGATGGTCCTCCAGCCAGAACGAGACGCCGCTGCGCGGCGGCGGCGCCGCCTTCCGGTACGCGTCCCCCAGACAATCCAGATAGTGCGGGTCCGGCACCAACGCCCGGACGGCATCGACGTTGCCCTTACCCACCGCCGTTGTCACCCGCCGGAACAGCCGACGCACCTCGTCAGCTTCCCCTCCCACCGGCGGAGAGTGCGCCGCCCTGCCGATCTCGAACGGCATCGCGTAGCTGCCCGGCTCGGGAACCCGGCACTGGAGCGCGAACGCCTCCCGCAGCGCGCGAGAGAAGGACGCACGTCGACCCAGCTCCTCCCTCCGCGCGAACTTCGCCAGCAGATACACGACCCGCTGGATGCTGGCTACGGAATCCACAAGCACCGGCGCCGGGACCGTGTGGGCTCCGTCTTTCCCAACCTCGAAGCGCATCCAGTACAGGCGCTCACCGCCTTCACCGGTCATGCCCCTACTCCCCGCCAGCAACCGCAATGTTGCCACATGCCGCTTCCTGCGGATAGAGCGCCGCCCCGGAACGCCAGGGGAGCCGCTTTTGAAGATCCGGCGATGTCCTGTGTTTCCTGCTTATCCGCCAAAGCCCCCGCGCCCGCATTCCCTCCGTTATACCCGGACCCGATCTTGGGTCCATCCCCGGCCCTTTGCACCTGTTGCAGCCGTTTTAGACGAGATAGGACCGCCTATGCCGGCCGGGAAAGCCGGAACCGTCCCCCGATCGTCGTTGGCACGGCGTCCGGGACTACAAGCGGGGGAGGCATTCTCCGTGAGTCATGGGCCGCCGCCGCTATGAGGCCGTCTATATGCAAGGAGTCCCGGACGGTCCCGGCCCCTAACCGCCGCTTGCCTTCCAGCGCTTCCGCTGGCGGCGGACGGCGAGGCGGCGGGGGCGCTCCATGCGGTGGCGCTTGAGGAACCCGCGCAGGGTCCGGTCGGAGAACCGCACGCCTTCTGCGGCCAGCGCCTCGCCCAGCGCCCGGCTGGACATTTCCGGGCATGCCTCCAGGATGCGGACGATCCGCTCGCGCTCCACCTCCACCTGCGAGCGGCGTCCGCCGCCGCGCGGGTCCGGCTCCACATGCCCGCGCTCGCGAAAGCGGTTCACCCAGCGGCTGACGCTCGGCGCGCTCAGCCCGAACCGCGCCGCCGCCGCCCGCGTGCTCATGCCGCCCTGCACCACCGCCGCCACCGCCCGGCGCCGCAACTCCATGCCGACCGCCCGGCCCCGCCCGGACACCGCGAGCGCGTCTTCCGGCCCTTCCGCCACGCCTTGCTCCTTACCCTCCCCGCCGTTTCAACCCGACCTGCCAATCGCCGCATCGCGGCGATCGCGGCGCGCGCACCTCCCCTGTCTGCCGCCCCCGGCGCGTTCAGCTCCCCACATCCCTTCGCATGGCCGCAATGCGGCGCGTTTCGTCAGGTCATCCCCTCGGTCGCCTTTCGCTTTGCGATGGAACATATATAGAATATATGGGGATAAAGTCAAACGGAAAATGCGGCGGGCCTCTCCCCGCGGGCCTACCGGATGCACACATCTCATTTCGGCCTGTGTGCGGTGCGTCAGCCGGCCTTGCTCTTTTGCCTCTCCCGCGCTTGCTCCTTTCTTCTCCTCCCCCGCTTGCGGGGGAGGCCGGGTGGGGGCTCTCTCGGCGTGACGGGCGGTTGCCGGGCTGCGCCCGCCGCTTCCGCTGGCGCGAAAGCGGCCCCTCACCCTGCCCTCTCCCAGAGGGAGAGGGTCTTCCGGGGCGCGCGCTTCCCTCCTCTCCGTCATGGGGAGCGGGGCGCCCCGCTTCCGCGAGGGCAGGCGGGAAAACCCGGCGGCTACACCCGCTCCAGCACCGCCGCGATGCCCTGGCCGACGCCGATGCACATGGTGCAGAGCGCGTAGCGGGCGTCCCGCTCCTGGAGCTCCTGCGTCGCCGCGCCGGCGAGGCGCACGCCGCTCATGCCGAGCGGGTGGCCGAGCGCGATGGCGCCGCCATTGGGGTTCACATGCTCGGCGTCGTCGGGCAGGCCGAGGTCGCGCGTGACCGAGAGCGACTGGGCGGCGAACGCCTCGTTGAGCTCGATCACGTCGATCTCGCCGAGCGAAATGCCGAGCCGGTCCAGCAGCTTGCGCGTGGCGGGCGCGGGGCCGATGCCCATGATCCTCGGCGGCACGCCCGCGGTCGCCATGCCGAGCACCCGCGCCCGCGGCGTGAGGCCGTGGCGCCTGACCGCCTCTTCGCTCGCGACGATGAGCGCGCCCGCGCCGTCGTTCACGCCCGAGGCGTTGCCCGCGGTCACCGTGCCGTCCCTGTGCAGCGAGCGCAGTTTCGCGAGGCTCTCCGCCGTCGTGCCGGGGCGCGGATGCTCGTCCTTGTCCACGACCACCGGCTCGCCGCGCCGCTGCGGGATCGTCACCGCGACGATTTCCTTGCCGAGCCGTCCGTTCTCCTGGGCGCGAACCGCGCGCTGCTGGCTGCGCGCCGCAAAGGCGTCCTGGTCCTCGCGGGAGATCTGCCGCTCGGTGGCCAGGTTCTCGGCCGTCTGCGGCATGGAGTCCGTGCCGAACTCCTCTTCCATCCGGCGGTTGACGAAGCGCCAGCCGATGGAGGTGTCGAACATCTGCACGTCCCGGCCCCAGGGCGCGCCGGACTTGCTGACCACATAGGGCGCGCGCGACATGCTCTCGACGCCGCCCGCGATCATCAGGTCCGCTTCGCCGAGCCTGACGGCCCGCGCCGCCGAGCCGACCGCGTCCAGCGACGAGCCGCAGAGGCGGTTCACCGTGCTGCCCGGCACGGACTGCGGCAGGCCGGCCAGCAGCACCGCCATGCGCGCGACATTGCGGTTATCCTCGCCGGCCTGGTTGGCGCAGCCGAAGATCACATCTTCCACGGCCTCCGGGTCGAGACCCGGATTGCGCTCCATCAGCGCCTTGAGCGGCAGGGAGGCCAGATCGTCCGCGCGCACGGCGGCAAGCGCGCCCGAATGGCGGCCGACGGGAGTGCGGACGGCGTCGCAGATATAGGCATCGCGCATGGGTGACAGTCCTCTTGCTTTCGTTATCCGGTCGAGGTGATGGCGCGGTAATCTTCCATCAGCGTGCGGGTGATGTCGGCCGGCGTGAAGCGGTAGTCGTCGATCTCGGCGACGGGCGTTATCTCGGCGGCGGTGCCGGTCACGAACACTTCGGAGGTCTTCGCGAACTCTTCCGGCAGGATCGAGCGCTCGACCACCGGGATCTGGCGCGCCTCGGCAAGGCCGATCACGGCCTGGCGGGTGATGCCGTTCAGGAAGCTCTCCGGCGTCGGCGTGTGCAGCTTGCCCTCCTGGACGAGGAAGATGTTGGCGCCGGAGCCCTCCGCGATGAAGCCCCTGGTATCGAGGAACAGCGCGTCGTGGTAGCCCTCGGCCTCGACCTCGTGCTTGTTGAGCGTGCAGATGAGGTAGTGGCCGGTCGCCTTGGCCTGCACGGGACCGCATTCGGGGCCCGGCCGGCGATAGCGGCCGGTCTTCATGCGGATGCCCGACATCTCCGTGCCGTCGCCGAAATAGGCGCCCCAGAACCAGGCCGCGATCGCGACATGGATCGTGGCGTCCTGCGCCGACACGCCCATCATCTCCGCGCCGCGCCACGCCACCGGGCGCACATAGGCGTCCTTGAGGCCGTTCGCCTGCAGCACTTCGCGCTTGGCGCTTTCCAGCACATCCACCGACCAGGGAATCTCGAAGCCCATCAGCCGGGCGGAATTGTGGAGGCGCTCGGTATGGGCGCGCGAACGGAAGATATGCCCGTCATAAACCCGTTCGCCTTCGAAGACCGCGCTGGCGTAATGCAGGGCGTGGCTCAGGACATGCAGCCTGGCATCGCGCCAGGGAACCAGCGCGCCGTCCAGCCAGATAAAGCCGTCGCGGTCGTCATAGGGGAGCAGGTCCACCGCCATCGCGCATTTCTCCTCGTTCTCCGGGCACGATATGATACCGGAACACAGCGCTGCAGCTTATGGCGGATTTATACCGATGCGTGAAGCGATTTCGCCCGCCCGTTCCCAGGATCTTCCCCATATCCTGCTCGTGGACGATGACGAGCGGCTGCGCGCGCTCCTGAAGCGCTATCTCGCCGGCGCGGGATTCCGGGTGACCGCGATGGAGGAAGCGGAGGCGGCCCGCAGGGCGATGGCCGGGATCGCCTTCGACCTGATCGTTCTCGACATCATGCTGCCGGGCGAGTCCGGCCTGGAACTCAGCGCGGCGCTGGCGGAGGCCGGGAGCGCGACCCCGATCTTGCTGCTGACGGCAATGGACGAGCCCGAGGACCGGGTGCGCGGCCTCGAAGCGGGCGCCGAAGACTACATGGTCAAGCCCTTCGAGCCGCGCGAGCTCGTGTTGCGCATCCGCACCATCCTGCGCCGGCGCGGGCCTGCGCACCGCGAGACGCTGCGCTTCGGTCCGCTTTCCTGGAGCCCCGGCCGCGAAACGTTGGAGCATGAGGACGGGTCGGTCCGCCGGCTGGCCCCGGCGGAGTCGCTGCTGCTGAGCGCGCTCTCCCTTCGCGGGGGCGATACGGTCTCGCGCGAGGAACTGGCCGTCATGAGCGTGGGGACCGGCCGGGCCGTGGACGTGCAGGTCGCGCGCCTGCGCCGGAAGCTGGAGCCGGACCACAAGCATCCCCGCTATCTCGTCACGGTGTGGGGGCGCGGCTACGCGCTGCGGCCCGACTGATGGCCGGGCGTCTCGAACGCTTCCTGCCGCGCACGCTGTTTGCGCGGTCCCTGCTCATCATCGTGATGCCGCTTATCCTCCTGCAGATCGTCTCGACATGGATCTTCTACGAGCGGCACTGGCATATCATCATGAAGCGCCTGGCAGCCGGTGTGGCGGGCGAAATCGGCCTGGTCATCGACGCGATGGACCGTTTCCCCGGCGCGGAGGCCCAGGCGGTCCTGCTGAAGCTCCTTGCCCAGCGCACCGACCTTCGCGCGACCATCGCTCCCGGCGCCATCCTGCCGAACCGTCCGCAGCAGGAACCGAAGGGCGGCCTGGACCGCCTCCTCGCCCGGGAGTTGACGCAGCGTGTGCGTCGGCCCTTCCAGTTCGACACGACGGCCTTCGAGGACGAAATCGTCATCAAGGTGCAGCTTACGGACAGCGTGCTGCATGTCGTGGCGCCGCGGCGGCGCCTGTTCAGCCAGACCGCGACCTTCTGGGCGCTCTGGATGGTCGGCACCTCGATGATCCTGTTCGCGGTTGCCGGGCTGTTCATGCGCAACCAGATCCGCCCCATCCGGCGCCTCGCGGAGGCGGCCGACGCCTATGGCAAGGGCAGGGAGGCCAAGGACCCCAAGCTGGCGGGAGCGACAGAGGTGCGCCGGGCAACGGTGGCGTTCCGGCGCATGCGAGAGCGCATCCGCCGCCAGATCGGCCAGCGCACGGAGATGCTGGCCGGCGTCTCCCACGATCTCCGCACGCCGCTCGCGCGCATGAAGGTGGCGCTGGCCCTGCAGCCGGAGAACGAGGATGCGCGCGGATTGCAGGCCGACATCGCCGAAATGGAAGCGATGCTGGAAGCCTACCTGGCCTTTGCCCGCGGCGAGGGCGGCGAGGAGGCCGTGGAAACCGATCTCGGCGAATTGGTGGAGGATGTCGTGACCGGCGCGCGGCGGGCCGGCGGCTCCATCGATCTTCGCATCGCCAGCGCCCCGACGATTCCGGTGCAGGCAACCGCCGTTCGGCGCTGCCTGGTCAACCTGATCGACAACGCCATGCGCTACGCCGGTCAGGTCTGGATCGTATGCCGGGAACGGGGCGAGTGGTTCGAGATCGAGATCGACGACGATGGGCCGGGCGTGCCCGCCGCCGACCGGGAAAGGGTGTTTCGCCCCTTCTACCGCCGCGACCGGACGGAAGGCGGGAAGGCCGGCGGCATCGGTCTCGGCCTTTCCATTGCGCGCGACGTGGTCCAGAGCCATGGGGGCGATATCCATCTGGGCGACTCGCCCGAGGGCGGCCTCGGCGTGCGCGTGCGGCTCCCGGTATGATCCCGGCAGCGGCCGGTAAAGGACAGAAGAGATGATGGACCGCTTCCCGCCTCCGGCAGAGGAACAGGTTACGCTCGCAAATTGGCGGACCGCGCCCTTCAACCGCTGGGCCTTCCGCCATGTGCGGGAACTGATCCCCTCGGCGGAAATCGCCAACGATCCCGCTTCGGTACGCCCCTTGCCCGAAGCGCCCGCGGCGTTGCCGGGCTTCGAGGACGTGGCGAAGGGCTGCGATGCGTTGCTGGTGCTGCACCGCGGCCATCTCGTGGCGGAACGCTACGGCGAAGGCATGACCGGCACGACGCCGCACATTCTGATGTCCGTCTCGAAGTCCATGCTGGGCCTGCTCGCCGGCATCCTTGCGGAAGCGGGGCGCCTCGATGTCGAAGCGCCCGTCACCGACTATGTCCCGGAGGTCGGGGAAACCGTCTATCGCGGCGCGACGGTGCGCCACCTGCTCGACATGCGCGTGGGCATCCTGTTCGACGAGGACTATCTCGCCGCAAGCGGGCCGATTATCGCCTACCGCCAGGCGACCGGGTGGAATCCGGTGGACCCGCAGGAGCCGCCGTCGGACTTGCGCTCCTTCTATTCCCGACTGACCGAGGCGGACGGGGAGCACGGGCAACGCTTCCACTATGTCTCGACCAATACGGACCTTCTGGCCTGGGTCATCGAGCGGGCGACGGGCGAGCGCTACGCCGACCTGATGAGCCGCCTCTTGTGGGCCCCGTCCGGGGCCGAGCGCGCGGCCTACATCACCGTGGACCGGCTGGGCGCGCCCAGGGCTGCCGGCGGCATGTGCGTTACTGCCCGCGACCTGGCCCGCATCGGCCAGCTGATCGTCGAAAACGGCTGCCGGGACGGCAGGCAGGTGTTGCCGGAACGCTGGATCGACGATATCGAAACGGGCGGGGATCCGGACGCCTGGGACATGGGCGATTTCGCGGATTTCTTCCCCGGAAGGGCGATGCACTACCGTTCGCAATGCTACGTGCTGCGCGGCGAGCGGCCCCTCATCTTCGGCATCGGCATCCACGGGCAGAACATCTATGTCGACCGCCGCGCCGAGGCGGTCGTGGTGCGCCTGTCGTCGCAGGCCCTGCCGCTGGACGCCGACCGCGTGCTGTCCGGCCTCGACGAAGCGCTCGCCATCCGCGACTTCCTGGCCGGGAACTGAGGGGGCCGGTCCGGCGGTCAGGCCCGCATGGGCAGCATCGCCCCGATACCGTCCCGCTCGGCCCGCTTCAGCAGCTCGACCGCCGTCGCCAGGTCCTCCAGCGCGATGCCGAGGTTGAACGCCAGAATGCGCTGCTCGTCGGACGTCCTCGCCCCCTTTCCATGCGCCACGAGCTCGTCGAGCGTGGAGTCCACACGGTTCACTCCCCGAAACTTCCCCTCGTTGCGCCGCGCATCCTCGATTTGTCCGAGATCGTCGGTGAGCACCAGGTCCATCGCCCGGATCGCCTCGTCGGTGACATAGCTGTCATAGTCGATGGTGACGACCAGCGTGCCCGATCCGATCCAATCGGGGCGAATGACCGGATTGCGGTCCTTCTGGATCGGCCCGCCCGTCACCAGCACGTCCGAGTTCCGGACGACCTCTTCGGGACCGCTCATGCCCCGGATGGACCCGAAACCGAATTTGCCGGTCATCTCCGCGACGAACCGCTCCTGCCGTTCCGGGACGATGTCGTAGCAGACGCATGCGTCGAACCGGGGCCGGACGGCATGGGCAGCCTCCAGATGCGCCCGGGCCTGCAATCCGCAACCGAGAATTCCGAGGGTGCGGTCGCTCGCCTTCGCCAGATGCCCGATGACCAGCCCGGATGCTGCGGCCGTGCGCCGGCCCGTGATCCACTCCGCGTCCATGACCGCGCACATCTGTCCTGTCCGGTCTTCTGTCAGGATGTAAAGGCCCTGAATGTAGGGAAGGCCGACGGCCGGATTGCCGGGGTCGCCGCTCTGCCACTTGCAGCCCGCATAGCCGAGCGCCGGACTCGCACTGACCATCGAGCTGTAGAAGCGCGGACCGTCGCGATGGAAAAAGATCTTGGGCGGCATCGCCACCTCGCCGGCGGCCTTTGTCCTGAACGCCTCTTCCAGAATGTCCACAAGCTCGCCCATGCCGAGGCCGAGGCCGTCGAGATCGGCGCCGGACAGGAAGCGCACGGACTCCCGAATCGCGGTCATCTCCGTTCCCCGCCCGGCCGTCAGGACACGGCCGCAATAGCCCGCAGGACCGACTGCGGCGTGATCGGCAGGCTCGAGACCTCTGCGCCCAGAGGCCGGAGAGCATCGTTGACCGCGAGCAGGACGGCTGCCGGCGCCCCGACCGTCCCGGCCTCGCCTGCGCCCTTGGCGCCGAGCGCGGTGCCCTCGAGCGGGGTTTCGACATGGCCGACCCGGATGTCGGGCAGCCCGGCTGCCGTCGGCACCGGATAGTCGGCCAGCGTCCCGTTCAGCAACTGGCCCCGCTCGTCGTAGCGGCACTCCTCGAACAGCGCCCCGCCGATGCCCTGCACGACGCCGCCCCTGATCTGCTCCTCGACCAGAAGCGGATTGACGATCCGTCCGCAATCCTCGACCACCCAATGGCCCAGAAGCCGCACCTCGCCGGTCTCGGCATCGACTTCGAGCCATGAGCCCTGCACCCCGTTGGCGAGCGCGAAGGGGACGGCGTCGGGGACATAGTGGCGGGTGACAGCGAGCTCGGGCTGCACACCCGGCGGCAGCGTGTCCTGACGGAAATGGCCGATGCGGCCGATCTCGGCGAGCGCGAGGCGCGCCTCCCCCGTAGCCCGTTCGCAGACCGCGCCGCCTGCAAGGCAGAGGTCGGCCGGATCGGCCTGCAGGATTGCGCCGGCAAGTTCGAGAATGTTCTCCCGCAAGCCCTCTGCCGCCCGCCAGGCCGCCTCGCCGCCGATGGTCAGGCCGCGCGAGGCCCAGGCGCCGCCGCCATAGGGCGTGAGCGCGGTATCGCCGCCTACCACGCCGACATCCTCCGGCGCGATCCCGAGGCGATCGGCGACGATCTGGGCGAGCGCGCTCAGGGTTCCCTGCCCCAGCTCGATCGCGGAGGTGACGCAGCGCACCCCGCCTGAGGGCTCCAGCCGCACCGTCGCGCCGTCCTGTGTGCCGATAGGAGCGCCCGCCGGGCCGTAGCGCTGTGCGCCGATGGCTGTCATTTCGAGGAAGGTGGCAACCCCGATGCCGCGATAAACCCCGTTTCGGCGCAGCGCCGCCTGTTCGGTGCGGAGCGCGTCATAGCCCATCATTGCAACCAGCTTGTCGAGACACTGCCCGAGGCTCAGCCGCCGGATGGCGATGCCGCCCGGCGTCCGGAGCGGATAGGCATCCTCGGCCCAGTAGTTGCGCCGGCGCATCTCCACCGGGTCTATGCCGGCGGCGTGCGCCGCCCGGTCGAGAAGCTGCTCGGTGACCGCGCAGGCGATCGGCTGGCCGACCGCGCGATACATGCCCGAGGGCGGCTTGTTCTGGAAGGCGACGCGGAGCCGGCCCTCATAGTGCTCGTTGGCGTAGGGGCCGCCCGCCATCGTAATCGTCATCAGACCTTCGTTGATCGGTGTCCGCCCGTAGGAAGCGTAGGCGCCGAGCGAGGCGAGCGCATTCACGGAAAGCCCCAGGATCCTGCCGTCCTCGCCCACGCCCATCCGCGCGTCCACCGACTGGTCGCGGGCCTGGATGTCGCTGACGAAGGATTCCATGCGGTCGGCAGCATATTTGACCGGGCGGCCCAGGATCTTGCTGACGGCCGAGACCGCGATTTCCTCGCCGTAGATGTGCAGCTTGATGCCGAACCCGCCGCCGATATCGGGCGTCACCACGCGGACGAGATGTTCGGGGATGCCGAGATGGCGCGACAGCGTGTCCTGCTGATGCCAGGGCGCCTGGTGGCTGCCATGAACGGTCAGCCGGCCCTCGCCCGGATCGTAGTCCGCGATCACCGCCCTGGGCTCAAGCGGCACGCCGGTGTGGCGGGCGAAGGAAAACCGGCTCTCCACGACATGCGCGGCCTCAGCGAGCGCGGTTTCCGGGTCGCCGGCCCGGATGGCCGTGGCGTAGCAGAGATTGCCGCCGAGTTCCGGATGGGCTGGCGCGGCGGCGGCGTCGAGCGTGCGGTCGCGGACGGCGGCAACCGGCAGCGGCTCCCATTCGACGACGACCTCGGCCGCGGCGTCCTCGGCCTCCGCGCGGCTGGCGGCGACGACCGCAGCGACAGGCTCACCCTGCCAGGCGACCCGGTCCACGGCGACCGCATGCTGCCGCGGGGAAACCATCGTCGGCAGATTTTCCATCCTCGCCTGCCAGGGGGCGCAGACCCTGGCGATGTCCGCGCCGGTAAACACCCTTGCGTTCCGCACTGCGGCGAGCGCCGGCGCAGGGTCGATCTTCAGGATGCGCGCATGTGCGTAGGGGCTTCGGACGAAAGCAAGGTGGAGCAGGCCCGGAAAATGCAGGTCGCCGGCATATTTGCCGCGCCCGAAGGCCAGCCGCCTTGCGCTCCGGCGCGGCACGGGGCGCCCGACGGCTCCCGACAGGTCAGCCACCGAGCGGCCTTCCCGACGCTCCGCCCCCTCGGGAGGCGGCGTTCCGGCTGCCGGATCTTTCCGGCCGGACATGGGAAAAGCGCAGAGCCCTCACTCCCTGCCTCGGTTTCGCCGGCTACCCCAGCATGGCGCAGCGCAATCGCTTTTGAAGATTCTGCGAGCAGGTCGCATGGCCGGCCTCATATCGTCATACCCGGAACAAGTCCATTGCTGTCCGGTTTAGCCCGGATTTCTCACCAAGGTCATGGTCTGCGCGGCGCCCTCCGGGTCGCGCCCAGGCCTCCGCCCGCGGCGTCGCGCGCCTCAACCGGATAGATGGGTAACGGTTTTCTCCATTCGTACGTCTTCCGGCAAAGTAGAAAAATTTTCATATTTCTCTCGCCAGAGGCTTGACTGGAGAGAAAGTGTAGTATGATGGGAGTAGAGAGAGGCGGCTCCCGGGGCCGCCTTTCGGCTTTTCTGCTGAGGGAAGCAATGGCTGGGGCCTGCAAAAAAAGCCCCGGCGGGAGGCGACAGGAGACGTGCGTCCGCCGTCTCGCGCGCGCAATCAGGTGCGCGAACCGCGCCGGCGCAAGACGCGCGCTGGCGGGCGCGGGCGCGCGCGCAGGATACGCGCGCAAAAAGGGTCCGGCGGCGGCGCGGACGGCATGGAGCGGAACGGAGCGCGGCGGAGGGAACGATATGCAGGAACGGAACCGCAAAGCTTCAGCGGCGGCATGGGGAACATGACAAAACATGACACAATGCAGGGGGCCTTCGACGAACCGCCCCGCCCCGAGAGCGTGCGAGGAGGATGCGGGGGCTTCCCTCCCGCAAGCGAAGGAGGGCGAAGGGAGGGCGTTCGGGCATGACACGGGCGTTCACGCATGACAAATCCGAATGCGATTGCCCTGGCATGGCGGGCATCGGGGGTGCGCGAGGCCGGATTCTGTGCTCCGATCCAAGCCCGGCAGGCGGGCCGGCCGTTCCGACCGGAAGAGGCGGGAACTGCCGGCAGACCGGGGGCGTCGGAAACCGGGAGCGGGCATGCGCGTCGGCATCGAGGTAGGCGGAACCTTCACCGACCTGGTGGCGGTTGACGGCAAGACCGTGCTGACGGCGAAAGTGCCGAGCACGCCGGCGAGCCCCGACCTGGGGGCCATGCATGCGCTGGACGCCGCTGGCCTCGACCCGTCGGCGATCGACGAGCTCGTTCACGGCTCGACCGTGGCGACCAACGCCGTGCTCGAACGCAAGGGCGCTGCGGTCTGCCTGTTCGTGACCGGGGGCACCCGCGACCTGCTGCTGCTGCAGCGGCACGACAAGGACGCGATTTACGACCTCCGCTACCGGAAGCCGGAACCGGTCGTGGCGCGGCGCGACGTGTTCGAGATCGACGAGCGCATCGCAGCCGACGGCGCGGTGCTCAAGGCGCCGGACCGCGCCGCCACCGCCCGCCTCGTCCGGCAGGTGCTGGCGGACGGCGAATACGAGGCGGCGGCGATCTGTTTCCTGCATGCCTATGCCAATCCCGACCACGAACGGGCGGTGGCGGAGATCGTCCGCGAGGCGGCGCCGGCGCTGCCGGTCACCTGCTCGAGCGATGTCACGCGGGAGTTCCGGGAATATGAGCGCGCCTCGACCGCCGCGCTCGCGGCCTATGTGCAGCCCGTGATGGCGGGTTATGTCAGCCGGTTCTCCGCCGCGCTTGCCGGGCGCGGGTTCGCCGGGCGGTTCTCGATCATGCAGTCCAATGGCGGGCGGATGCCTGCCGAAGCCATGGAGCGCAACGCCATCTCCGCGTTGTTCTCGGGGCCGGCGGCAGGCGCGGTCGGCGCGGTGCGGAGCGTTGCCGGCGCAGGGTTTCGCAACCTGATTACGCTCGATATGGGCGGCACCAGCACCGATGTGGCGCTTATCGCCGACGGTCGGCCCGAACTCGCTTCGATGACCCGTATCGACGGCCTGCCCGTGAAGACGCCGGTCATCGACATCGTCTCGGTCGGAGCCGGCGGCGGCTCGCTGGCCTGGGTCGATGACGGCGGGCTGCTGAGGGTCGGCCCGAGCTCCGCCGGCGCGGTGCCGGGGCCGGCCTGCTACGGGCGCGGCGGCGACCGGCCGACCGTGACGGACGCCCATCTCGTGCGGGGCACCCTCCGGGCGGACGCCTTTCTCAGCGGGCGCATGGCGGTGGACCGCGAGGCCGCCCGCCGGGTCCTGGAGCCGCTGGCCGGCAGGTTCGGCCTTCCCCCGGAGGAACTCGCCGACAGTGTGGTCCGCCTCGCGGAAGTGAGCATCGTGCGCGCCATACAGCGGGTCTCCACCGAACGCGGGCGCGATCCGCGCGACTATGTGCTGGTGCCCTATGGCGGCGCGGGCCCGCTGCATGCGGCGAGAGTGGCCGAAGACCTGGCCATCGGAACCGTCGTCGTGCCGCCCAATGCGGGTGTCCTGTCGGCCTCCGGCCTGCTGCTGTCCGACCATGTCCACTACCGGACCCGCACGCGGCGGCTCGCAGTGACGCAAGCCAACATGGCGGACATCCGCGCTACCGTCGAAATGCTGCAGGCAGAAGCCCGCGACTATCTCGCCGGGCTCGGGATCGAGGCGGAGGCCGATTTCGACCGGGTGCTGGAGATGCGTTATCTGGGGCAGGCCTTCGAGGTTCCGGTTTCGCTTTCCGGCCTGGCGCCGGACCGTCTGCAGGCCGCGGAGCTTGTCGCCCTGTTCGCCGAAGCGCACCGGCGCGCGTTCGAGTTCGCGAAGCCGCACGGAGACCCGGTCGAGGTGGTATCGTTCCGCGTCGGCGTCCGGGCGCCGCCGCCGCCCATGCCGGCGATGGGCCGGGCGCCGGCGGACGGCGCGGCGGGTCCCCGCAGCGCCCCGCTGACCGAACGCGGCGAGGCCCTCGATGCCGGGCTGCTCACCCGCGCGGAACTCGGCCCGGACGCCATGACGGGGCCGCTGCTGATCGACGACGGCAGCGCGACGATCTACGTGCCGCCGGGCTGGACAGCCGCGGGCGACGAGCACGGCAATGCGATCCTGAGGAAAGGGACAGGCCCATGAAGGTTTCGCCGGTCGATCAGGCCGTCATCACCCAGGCCCTGATCGCGGCCGCCGACGAGATGGGGATCAAGTTGATCCGGTCGGCCCATTCCCCGGTCGTCCGCGAGGCCCAGGACTGTTCCGCCGCGATCCTCGACCGCAAGGGGCGGGTCGTCAGCCAGGCGGACCTCATCCCGATACAGCTCGGCTCCGTTACGCACACCTTTCGCGCCTGCCTGGAGCACCATCCGCTGGAGACGCTCCGGGACGGGGACTTCCTCATCAACAACGATCCCTATTCCGGCGGGCAGCACCTGCCGGACATCTTCCTGTTCTCGCCGATATTCCTGGACGGCGTGCTGGTCGGGGTTACGGCCACCGTCGTCCACCACATCGATCTCGGCGGCGGCGCGCCCGGCCTGAACCCGGATGCCGGCGACGTGCACGAGGAGGGAATCACCTTTCCGCCGAGCCGCTATTCGGTCGAGCGGGACTGGAACGGCGGCCCGTTCGAGAGGCTGGTGCGTGCCAATGTGCGCATGCCGGAGGCCACCATCGGCGACATCAACGCCCAGTTCGCCGCCAACGCGGTCGGCGGCGAGCGGCTCAAGGGGCTGTGCCGCAAGTTCGGCAAGGAAACCGTCTTCGCGGCCATGGACGAAATGCTCGACTATTCCGAGCGCCGCATCCGGGCCGCGATTGCAGCCGCGCCCGACGGCGCCTACGGCGGCGAGGCATGGCTCGACGACGACGGCGCGGGCGACGACCCGGTGCCGATAAGGGCGACGCTCACCATCGAAGGCGATTCGATAGCGGTGGATTTCGCCGGCACCGCCCCGCAGGTCGCCACCAACATGAACAGCCCCTTCGCTTCCACCGTCTCCTCGGCCATCGCCTGCATCAAGGCGGTGCTGACCGATCCGGACATCCCGTTCAACGAGGGCGCCGAACGCGCGATTACGGTGACCGCACCCTATGGCTGCCTCGTCAATCCGCGGCCGCCCGCGCCGGTCAGGGCCCGCCTGTTGCCGAGCTACCGGGTGGTGAATGCGGTAATGAATGCGCTCGCCGGGGCAGTGCCGGACAGGGTGATCGCGCCCGGCTTCGACACGACCACCGTCAGCTGCCTCAGCCACAAGCATGACAGCGGCTACAACATCTATCTCGAAATCTTCGGCGGCGGTTACGGGGCGGGCCCGGAGAACGATGGCTGCGACGCCGTCGATTCGATGCTCTCCAACTGCTCGAACATTCCCATCGAGGCGATGGAGAGCGACTATCCGTTTTTCCGGGTCGAGGACTACAGCCTGCGCTCCGCCTCCGGCGGGGCCGGACGGCAGCGCGGCGGTATGGGATTTCAGCGGACCTACCGGATTCTCGACAATGGCGTGACTTTCGCGACCTATGGAGACCGGTTCCGGTTCGCCGCCCAGGGCCTGTTCGGCGGCGGCCCGGGAGCGAAGGCGGAAACCTTCGTCGAGCGCGGCGGCCGGAAGATCCCGCTCAGGTCCAAGCAGCAGTTTCCCCTGAGCCGTGGCGACCGCCTCACCGTCCGCACCGGCGGCGGGGGCGGCTACGGCCCGGCCGCCGAGCGCAACACGGGGCTGGCCGAGCGCGACCGGCTGGACGGGTTCGAAAGCAATCCGGGATAGGCCGCATTCCGGGCCCAGGCCGCGCCGTCGTCGACATCGGCCAGCCGGTCGGCGAGCGCGGCCGGGAAGGGAAGTTGCGCCAGCGCGTCGGCCAGCGTTTCCGCGTGCGACCAGCGGATGGGGCCGGCGAAGAGGCGCTCGCGGCGCCTGATGCCGACCAGCCAGAAGCCGCCGTCCTCGGCCGGCCCGAACACCGCCCTCGCCCCGCAAAGCCGGCGGAAGGCGCGGGCGACATGGCGCGGCCGGAGGCCCGGAATGTCGCTGCCTACCAGAACGGCCGGCAGGGGCACGCGGGCGAGAGCGCGATCCATCCGAGCGCCGATATCGCCCCTGCCCTGCCCGATGCGTTCGAGCTTGCGGGGCCAGGGGCCGCGGGCTCCGTCGGGCGTTACCGAGAGCACGACCCGCCAGCGCCGGTCCGCCGCCAACCGGCGCACCTGTTCCGTCGAGACCCGACGGTAGAAGGCGGCGGCGCGCGCCGGCCCGATGGCGGCCGCAAGCCGTGTCTTCACGGCGCCGAGCCGGGCCTCGCGCAGCATCACGACCACCGTGCCGCGCCGCATGCCGCAGGACCTCATTCGTAGAGCCCCGCGATCCGTTCCGGCGCCACGCCGGCAAGAAAGAGCGACAGGCAGGCGAGATTGCGCAGCGGGCGGCGCCAGTAGCCGTCCCGGCGGTAGCGGACCGCAGAGGTGACGACCTCGCCGTCGAGTTCGACGAGCCGGCCCCGCCCGATGCGGCGCACCAGGTCCACATCCTCCATCAGCGGCATGTCGCGGTAGCCGCCGACAGCGTCGTAGAGGGCGCGCGGCAGGACCAGCCCCTGGTCTCCGTATGGCAGGCCGAAGCGCCGGGCGCGCCAGTTCGCGAGCCGCTCGATGCGCCGCGCCGCCGGGGCCGGGTCGTCGAGGCGGAGGCGGAACCAGCCGGCCCGGCCGTCCTCCCGAAGCGCCACCGGCCAGCCCGGCTGGAGACGGGAATCGGCATGGAGAAACATCAGCCGCGGCGCGCGGGTGGCGGCCGCGCCCGCGCGGAGCTGGCTGCCCCGCCCTCTCGGCGCCTCGACCGCGCGCGCACCGCCCGCTTCCGCGACTTTCACCGTTCCGTCGGTCGAGCCGCCGTCCGCCACGACGATTTCCGCGATCCCTTCCCGTCCCGGCGCCAGCGATTCCAGCGCCCGGGCCAGACCGGATGCTGCATTCAGGGTCGGAATCACGACCGCAAGCATGGCCTGCGCCTATAGCTGCGCGCGCCATTGCCGCCAAGGGCAAAGTCTAGAAGCTGTACCTCAAGGAGACCACGGTCTTCGTTTCCTCGATATCCAGGAAGGGAGCGCCGTCGAGAGCCACACGGGCCTTGGCGTGGTTGAGGCCCAGATTCGCGGACAGCCCCCGCGCGATGTCGTATTGAGCGCCGACGGCGGCGGACGCTTCGTCCTTGCCTTCGATGCGGCCGATCTGGCCTTCGAGCGACAGGGTCAGCGCACCCTTCTTCCAGCGGACGCCGGTGGACGAATACCAGCGGTCCGCGTCCGGGCCCTTCGACGAAAAACGCTCGTAGCCCGCGCCCGCATCGAACGTCGTGCTGCCGTAAATGACCTCACCGACGATGCCGAAGCCCCTGGTGTCGAAACGCCACCCTCCGGCCGGGGCGAAGGTGCCCTCGGCGGCGCGCAGGGTTGCCCGCCAGTCCCTGGTGCCCGCCGGGCGCTGGAAGGTCGTACCGAGTTCGAGGTCGCCGTCCTCGTCGGCCACGACGCCGACTATCCAGGGGCCGAAGCGGCCCGTATAGCCGCCGCTCCAGTCCTCGAGTTCCCCCAGGAAGCCGTCGAAGGCCAGCGCGGCATTGCCGGCGCCGCGCAGGCGCCGGGTCAATTCCCGCACGATGCCGGAAACATTGCCGCCCGATACCGTACCCCAATAGCTGCCTACGTTTATGGCCGCATTGTCGGTGTAATCGTCCCCCGTCCCGAACACGGTCGTCGGGTCGGAGGCATGCTGGCCGAAATAGGAGAGGTCGAGGCGCCAGCGGTTCGGCAGCTGCGTCAGCGCGTTCATCTGGAAGTTCCCGATCAGGCCGGTATCGGTGTCGTTGCTTCCCTCCGCATCGACGCTCCACCGCGCATCCACGAGGCCCGTCAGGATGAAGGTCACATCGCCGATTTCAAACGCGAGCGGCTCCTCCATGGACGACAGGCTTTCGTAGTTTAGGGAAGTCGTTTGCGCTGAGGCGGAGGCGCACGCAGCCACGCCGGCAAGGGCGATCGCAGCGGGAAGCAGGGCCCGCCGAACCCGGTGCAAGGCCATGGCTTCAGGCCTTCTTCGGGAAGGTGTTGCGGAAAGCATGCCTGGCCAGCGCGCGCCCGGATTTCAGCCCCTGTTCGTTGTCTATCGCCCAGTGGACGCCGCCATAAAGCCGGCTCATGCCGTTCTCTTCCGCGGCGTGGGTCAGGCTGGTCCAGCTTCGGGTCACGCCCTGCAGTTGGGGCCACAACACCTCATCGGGCGAGCGCCCGGAAAAGGCGATGTCGTCGCGGCCGTATATGAGCGCGATCATCTCGGCGGCGGCGGCGCCGAAGGTCGAATGGCCGGATGTATAGGCCGGGAATTCCGGCGTCGGTATGTAACTTTGCCAGCCGGACTGCCGGGCGACGCGCGGGTCGCGGTTTGCGAAAGCCGGCGCACGCGCGCGAATCGCGCTTTCCGGCCGGACGATGTCGTAATGGTATTTGTTGTCCCAGGCGCAGATGGAGGCGTCGCACTGGGTCATGCCGATCAGCGCGAAGGCGCGCGCAAGCTCGATGAAGCTGAGGTCCCGGTCCTGCAGGAGTTGCATGGCGATGTAGATGAAGTGGCCCGGCGGGGTAATGCCCCAGGGGCCGTCCTCCCAGAACAGCGCGATTTCCGTCTCGTCGGCGGTCCGGACCTTGCTGTCCATCCCGCCCAGGCGGCGGATCGTATCGAACTCCGCTGCGAACTCGGGGCTCGCCGGATCGTGGAACCCGGTCACTCGGAACTGCGATCCGCTCCTCATCGTCCATGGCTCGATCCTGCCGTGGCCGGGATAGAGGCAGCGATCGAAGGAAGAGAAGGCCGGCCCCGGCGTTGCGCCGTAGAACGGGCCCGTCGGCCTCCACCTGAGTGAATCCGTTCGCCGGTCGTAGCGCCCGAGATAGTAGTTCACCTCGCTCGGCTCCGAACCGTCGTCGGTGCGCATGTCGAGCACCCGGCGCCCCGCCGCCAGACCCCACTCGACGCCGAGGGATTTCGCCTCGCTGTCCGGAAACCCGTTCAGGAAGGCGATACGCTCGAACAGGAACGGTTGCTGGAACGCCTCCGCCGCCGCCGTCGCAAAGGCGACCCCGTAGGCTACCTCCGGATCGCCGCCGCGCGGACCCGGGCCGACGCCGAAAGGCTCGTCATAGGCCTGGACGATGCCGTTTGCGGCCAGAAACCCGGCGGCGGTGGCCAGGCCGTAATTGTACGCGGCGCGCGGCGTCAGAACCCTCTGGTCGCGCACCTGCTGCAAGGCCGTATCGACCCAGAGGAAAACCGTATTCCGGTTCTGCGGTTTCAGGATCTGGCCGGTATAGGAGGATCGGTGTCCCTGGGAGGCTACGTGCGGACCGGCGCAGCCGGCCACAGTCAGGGCGGAGGCCGCAGCGGCGGCGGCGGCAGAGAGCAACTGCCGTCTGGTGTGGCTCATGACTGTCCTTTCGGTTTCGAACGCCACTGGATAAAGTCCGGCTCACGCTCGGGCGGGTAGCCCGGCTGCCGGGTAAGGAGATGGGATTGGGTACCGGGTCGCCGGCTCAGTCAGACGCCGGCACCAGGGGAGGGAGCGTCACGCCAGATGCGAATACGGAGCCTCCGGCATTCATATGCCGACAGGCGGACCGGACTCGGTCAGGCCATGGAAAGACGGGTTCAGGTGTGGAGACGGACGGTCCGAACGATGTGAGAAAAAATTGGACATATGTAGAAAACAAATGCCATCCTTGCTGAAATATTACTCATCTTGAAGATTTCCTAATGACGTGAACAAATAATATCGGTTTCTTGGACTGTTCTGGATAGTCGGATCATCGGGACTCCCCATCATGTGTCGCTCTACTCACCGAATAGGGCACACAGGCAGCGCAAACTCGGTTCATTTACCTTATGCATTCAATGAGATTTAAGAATAATGCGGCATTTTGGCATCCCGCCAGAGCTTTCCGCGCGTTCCCGATCGACAGCGTCGGCGCGGCGGGAGACGGCTCAAGAGAAACCGCCTGTAAGGCGCGGCACCGATGCGACAATCGGCACAGGCAGCGCTGCTTGAACGGCGCCCACCGGGTCCTTATATCCTTTGGCAATAAGTTTCCGCGCTGTTGACCGCATTGCCCCGACGCCCTTTACGGCGGCACGGGAGGGGAGCCTTACAGTCGCGGACTGAGGAATGGACCCTGAGATCGAAGGAAGGAGGCCCGCCCCATGTCCGACCAGAAGCGCCTTTCCGGCATGACCGTCGCCGTGCTCGTTGCCAATGGTTTCGAGGAAATCGTCATGACCGATACGCAGAAGGCGCTGGCCGCCGAAGGCGCCGCGATCCGCATCGTCAGCCATGAGATCGGGCTAGCCAACGGGTGGCATGAGGGCACCTGGGGCCACAATTTCTACATCGACACCCGCATTACGGATGCGCTGCCGAGCGATTTCGACGGCCTGCTCGTGCCGGGCGGGGAACGCAGCATCGCCGCGCTCAGGGAGAACGCCCATGCCCGCCGGGTGGTCAAGGGCATGATAGATGCCGGCAAGCCGGTCGCCATCGTGGGCGACGCGATCGAAATGCTGGTGGCGGCGGAGGCCGCGAGAGGCCGCAAGGTAACCGGCGTCGAGACGTCCCGCGCCCGCGTCGAGGCGATGGGAGCCGTGTGGTCCGAAGCGCCCCTCACCGTGGACGGCAGCCTGCTCACCGCGGCGAGTTCGGAGGAGCTGGAGAGCGTCATCGCCGCCTTTATCGACAATCTCGTCGCGGCCCCGGAAGGCGAGCGCCAACAGGCCGCCTGATCCCGCAGTCCAAGAAACGGATTGCCGCCGGCGCCGGGGTTTCTCCGGCGCCGGTCGCTTTTTGGAGTACGGTCCGATTCGGGTCGTTACGGTTTCGTTTGCAAAGCCTCAATCGACAACCCGGACGGCGCGGGGCCAAGGTCCGGGTGCATCTCCCGGCACTGCCGCCAAGCCAGAACGGTCATGGACGGTTGCCCGGGTCCCCATGCCATACTGGCGCGGCGGAACCGGGAGGACGAGTCATGGACGGGCGTCTTGCAGGCAAGGCGGCGCTGGTTTCCGGAGCGGGGTCGATAGCCGAGGGCTGGTCGAACGGCAAGGCGAGCGCCGTGCTGATGGCGCGCGAAGGCGCACGGGTCTTCTGCGTGGACCGGAACGGGGCCGCCGCAGAGGAAACCGCGGCCGAAATTCACGCCGAAGGCGGCGTGGCCGAGGCGTGGCAGGCCGACATGTCGATTGCGGCCGAGGTCGAGGCGGCGGCGGCTGCCTGCCTCGGCGCATGGGGGCAAATCGACATCCTCTTCAACAATGTCGGTCTCCAGGCGCTCGGCGGCCCGGTGGAGCTCGACGAGGCTGACTGGGACCTGCTGATGACCGTGAACGTCAAGTCGATGTACCTGGCCTGCAAGCATGTGCTGCCCATCATGGGCCGGCAGGGACATGGCTCGATCGTCAACAACTCGTCGCTGGCGAGCCTGCGGTTCGCCTATCCCTCGGTCGCCTATTCGGCGTCCAAGGGCGCGGTCAACGAGCTCACGCGCAATATCGCCGGGCAATATGCGCCGCAGGGCATACGCTGCAATGCGGTGCTGCCGGGAATGATGGCGACGCCACGCATTACCCGGCGGCTGAAGGAGGTCCATGGCGACGATTTCGAGAGCGTGCTGGAGGAGCGTGCGAGCATCGTGCCCATGCGCCGCGCGGGCACGGCCTGGGATGTGGCCTATGCGGTGCTCTTCCTCGCGTCGGACGAGGCTGCCTACATTACCGGGACGGAGATTGTCGTCGATGGCGGCCTCGCCGCATCGGTACGCGGCCGGCCCTGGTCGGAGGAGATGAGCGGATGACGGCCTGCCTCGCGGCGCTCACATTCGATTTCGACGGCATGTCGGGCTTCATCGCCCGGGGCCGGACCACGCCCACCATGCTTTCGCGCGGAGAGTTCGGCGCAGTCGGGGTCGAGCGCATATTGCGGCTGCTGGAGCGCCACGGCATTGTCGCGTCCTTCTTCATACCGGGCATCACCATCGGCACATGGCCAGACCATTGCCGGCGCATCCACGAGGCCGGCCACGAGATCGGCCATCACGGCTGGCGCCATATCCCGCCGGCGCAGCTCTCGCGGGAGGAAGAGGCGGAGGAGCTCGACCGGGGTATTGCCGCGATCGAGGCGCTGACAGGCGCGCGTCCGCGCGGCTACCGCTCGCCCGCGTGGGACCTTTCGGAACATACCGTCGAACTGCTGCTGGAGCGCGGTTTCGCCTACGACAGCTCCATGATGGGCCACGACACGCAGCCCTACCGGATACGCCGGGGAGACGTCATACGCGCCGACGAAGCCTCGAGCTTCGGAGAAGCAACCGCGCTGCTGGAGCTGCCGATCTCCTGGAGCGCGGATGACTGGCCGCATTTCGAGTTCATGCCGCCGGGCATGCCCGGACTCCGAAGCACGAGCGCCGTGCTGGAAAACTGGCTGGACGATTTCCGCTACATGGTCCGCCACGAGGCGGGCGGGCTGATGACGTACACGTTCCACCCGCTGGTGATCGGCAGGGGCCACCGCATGCTGTTCCTCGAAAGGCTGATCCAGGGTCTTCGCAGTCTCGATGCGGAATTCCTGCGCCTCGATGACGCAGCCGGGCGTTTCAGTACGTCGTAGAACGGTTACGGACTCCCTGTCGCGCCCTGGCCGAACCGGGCGCGCGCAAGACAGGCGGGGAGGACCGGATCATGGCGCTCACACCCAGCCGCGAAGCCTTCATCACCTGCGCGCTCACCGGCGCCGGCGACACGACGGGTCGATCCGGCAAGGTGCCGGTGACGCCGGCGGAGATAGCAGAAGCCGGGATCGAGGCCGCACGCGCGGGCGCGGCCGTCATCCATGTCCATGTGCGCGACCCGAAAACCGGCCAACCCGCGCGCGACCCTGCGCTCTATCGCCAAGTCGTCGAGCGGGTGCGGGAAGCCGGCGTTGATGTCGTGCTGAACCTGACCGCCGGAATGGGCGGCGACCTGACGCTCGGGCCGACCGACCGGCCGCTGCCGCCTTCGCAGGCGGGAACGGACATGGCGGGCGCCGAGGAGCGGCTCGCCCACATCGCGGAACTGCTGCCGGAGATCTGCACGCTCGACTGCGGCACGATGAATTTCGGCGAGGGCGACTACATCATGACCAACACGCCGGCCATGCTGGCGGACATGGCGAAGCGCGTACAGGCGCTCGGCGTCCGGCCCGAGATCGAGGTCTTCGACACCGGTCATCTGGCGTTCGCCAAATGGCTGGCCGGGCAGGGACTGATCGACGAGCCAGTCATGGTGCAGTTCTGCATGGGCGTCCCCTGGGGTGCGCCGGACGATATCGGCACGCTCATGTCGCTCGTGAACAACCTGCCGGCCGGCTGGACCTTCTCGGCCTTCTCCCTCGGCCGCAACCAGCTTCCCTATGCTGCGCTCGCCGTGCTTGCCGGCGGCAATGTCAGGGTCGGGCTGGAGGACAATATCTGGCTCGACCGGGGCGTACTCGCGACCAACGCGGACCTGGTCTGCCGGGCGGTTGCCATCGCGGAGAACATGGGCGTGCGGGTGCTCGGAGCCGGGGCGGTGCGCGACAAGCTCGCATTGCGCGGGCCTTGAACAGGCATAGCGTGGTCGAGAGAGCGCTGTGGCGGACGGCATCGAACGCGCGGCCTGCGTCGGGGCCGGCGTCATTGGCAGCGGCTGGGCGGCGCGCTTCGTTCTGAACGGGATCGACGTGTCTCTCTACGACCCGGACCCCGATGCCGGTTCCAGGATGAATGCGGTGCTCGCGAATGCCGCGCGCGCCTATCGCCGGCTATTCGGAGACAAGCGCCCTGCCGCCGGTGCGCTGCACATTGCGAGCAGCATCGCCGAAGCCGTGGACGGCGCCCAATTCGTACAGGAATGCGTGCCGGAGCGGCTCGACCTCAAGCGCCGCGTCCTCGGCGAGATCGACAAGGCTGCCGCGGCGAATGCGGTCGTCGCGTCATCGACCTCGGGGCTGGTGCCGAGCGCGATGCAGGAGGGCCTGCAACGCCCGGAACGGATTCTTGTCGGCCATCCTTTCAACCCTGTCTATCTGTTGCCTCTTGTGGAGATCGTTGCCGGGCACGAGACCGCCATGGAAGCAGTCGAGCGCGCAAGCGGCTTCTACAAGTCTCTGGGCATGAAGCCGCTGGTGCTGCGAAAGGAAATCGACGCCTTCATCGCCGACCGGCTGCAGGAAGCGCTTTGGCGAGAGGCGCTCTGGCTGGTGCATGACGGTGTTGCGACGGTAACGGAAATCGACGACGCCATCCGCTACTCCTTCGGCCTCCGCTGGGCGCAGATGGGCGTGTTCCAGACCTACCGGCTGGCCGGCGGAGATGCCGGCATGCGCCATTTCATGGAGCAGTTCGGCCCCTGCCTCGCCTGGCCCTGGACGAAGCTTATCGACGTTCCCGAACTCGACGAAGCGCTGATCGAGGCCATCGGCGAACAATCCGACCGGCAGTCTGCCGGGCTGTCCTTCCGCGACCTGGAGCGAATTCGCGACGACAACCTGATCGCGATCATGGAAGCGCTGGAGCGAAGTGGCCCTGCGGGCTGGGGCGCGGGCGCGCTTCTCGACGAAGCGAAGCAAAGGATGCGCGAGCGGAGCGGCAGCTGACCGCAAGAGCTTTGCAGCCGGTCCGTAGCCCGCGCAATCCGCTCGATCGTGCCCCGCCCCCCGAACGCCCGCCTATCCTGCAACGGATGAAGACGTTGGCCGAGTTGACCGTAACCCCCCGGCTACCGCCCCATGGCCCGGCCGGAACGGCGCGGGTCGGCGCCGCCGCAGATCAGGCCGGTCTCCAGGTTCGCGCTGATCGCGCAGACGCCGGCGACCAGGTCAGAACGCGGCCCGTGCCATTCGATATCGTGGCCCCGGCCGGCCAGGTCCGCGCCGACCTCCGGCGCAATCCCTTCCTCGACGACCAGCCGCCCAGGCTTCGCCTCGTGGGGCTCGAAGGAATTGGGGTGGCTGTGCGTCGAAAAGCGCGGCGCCTCGATGGCTGGCTGGATGTCCATGCCGAAGACCAGGTGGTTCAGCAGAACCTGCAGCATGCCCTGCGGCTGCGCGTCACCGCCCGGCGCGCCGAACGGCATGGCCAGCCGGCCTCGCGCCAACGCGAGCGCCGGGTTCGGCGTCAGGCGCGGCCGCTTGCCCGGCGCCACGGCCGAGGCATGCCCCGCGAGGGCAAACGATTGCGAGCCGCGTGAGGAGGGGCAAATTCCAAGGCCGGGAATGGCCGGGCCCTCGAAGGAAACGTCGCTCGGGGTTGCCGAACAGATATTGCCGTCGCCGTCGATGGCGCAGGCATAGGAGGTGTCGGCCGCGGCAACCGAGGCGGACCGGTCGACGGGAGGGGCAAAGCAGACGCCCCCATATCCGGCGATCTCGCCGGGCGGGGGCATTCCGGGCCAGGCGCGGAGCGGGTCGATCTCCTTCCTGCGCTCGGCTGCGTACTCGGCCGAAAGCAGGCGGTCTATTGGCACGTCGACCGCATCGGGATCTCCGAAGAACTTCTCCCGATCCGCGAAGGCCAGCTTGATCGCCTCCGCCAGCGTGTGGACGTAGTCGGCCGAGTTGTGCCCGAGGCCGGAAAGGTCGCAACCTTCCAGGATCCGGAGCATTTGCAGCAGGGCCGGGCCCTGGCACCAGGGCCGGCAGCTATAGACCCGTAAGCCTTCGAATTCGACGCTGATCGGCGCTTCCACGGGCGTGCGGTAGCCGGCAAGGTCGTCGGCCCTCAGCAGACCGCCATTCTCTTCGTGATACGTCACGATCTTCTTCGCGATATCGCCGACATAGAAGGCGTCGCGGGCCGCCCGCAGCCCGTCTCGGCGGCCGCCCGGGGCGGCGCTTTCCTCGTCCGCCATGTATTGCAGGGTGGCGGCAAGCTCGTCCTGCACCAGCAAGTCGCCCACTGCTGGCGGCTCGCCGTCCTTCAGCCAGATCGCCGCGTTGCCGGGCCATGTCCGGTAGCGGTCCCGATAGCGCTCGATGAACTTCGCCATCACCGGATGCACGGTGAACCCCTCCCGGGCGTATCGGATGGCGGGCGCGGCAACCTCGGCGAAGGACATGGTGCCGAACATCGCCAGCGCGGTTATCCAGGCATCGGGAGCGGCGGGCACCACGGTGCGAAGCAGCCCGACCGGGATGGAGCCGCCATGGCGGTCCCGAAACAGTTCGAGGCTGGCCGCTTTCGGCCAGTATCCGAGGCCGGCAATGCTGACCACCTCGTCGCGTTCGGCGGAATAGACGAGCATCGGCGCCACGCCGGAGAACTGGACCTGGTCGCTGTGGACCACCCCGAGCGCGATCCCCGCCGCGACGCCGGCATCGATCGCATTGCCGCCGGCCGCAAGCACGGCGTGGCCCGCTTCGGTCGCAAGATAGTGGCCCGCGACGCACATGTAGCGCCGCGCCGTGACCATGGGTTGTTGCGGCAGGACCGACATGGCAGCTATCCCCTGTTGGCAGAAGAGCGGTCGTTTGGCGGGACGGAGGCGTTGCCGACGCCCGGGGCGGCAACCTCGCCGGGACCGGAAATGGTGCCGCAGGAGAGACTTGAACTCCCGACCCGCGCATTACGAATGCGCTGCTCTACCGGCTGAGCTACTGCGGCACGGGCGCGCAAGATAGGCAACGCGCGGTAGGCTGGCAAGGCGGTCTCAAGGCTCCAACTGGCGGCGCAGCGCCTCGACTTCCTCGGCGAGCGCCTTGTCGTCTTTCATGAGGCCCTCGATCTTGCGGACGCCATGGAGCACCGTCGAATGGTCCCGCCCGAACTTGCGGCCGATGTCGGGCAGCGAAAGGGAAGTGAGCTGCTTTGCAAGATACATCGCCACCTGCCGCGGCCGCGCAACCGACCGGGCGCGCCTCGGCGAGTCCATCTCGGCCGGGCGGACATTGTAGCGGTCGCAGACAAGCCCCTTGATCGCCTCGACGGTCGGCGTCCGGTCGTTGACCGGCAGGAGGTCCTCCAGCACCTTCTGGGCGCGATCAACCGAGATTTCGCCGCCGAACTGGCGGTAATGCGATTCCAGCCGGTTGATCGCGCCCTGAAGCACGCGCATGTTGGAAGCGATCCGCTCCGCCATGAAGACCAGCACGTCGTGGGCCGCCGGCAGCGTCGTCTCGAACGCCTTGCGTTCCAGAAAGGCGAGACGCAATGGATAGTCCGTTTCGAGCGGCAGGATCGGCGCCGACACGCCGGTGCTGAGCCGGGAGCGGATCCGCTCGGCGATCCCGTCGAGGCCGACGGGCGAGTTGTTCCCGGAGATAACCATCAACCGGTTCCGGTTCCCCAGCGCATTGATGGTGTGGAGCAGCTCGTCCTGGGTGCCCGAAGTGCGGTTCAGGAGATGCACATCGTCGATCATGAGCACCTCGAAGGACCGGATGCGCCGCCTGAACTCCGCGACATCCTTGGCGTTCACAGCGTTGATATAGTGCTGTCGGAAATCGTCGGAACTGAAATAGAGAACCGAGCGGTCCGGCCGGTCCCGGCGCAGCTTGAGCGCAAGGGCCTGCATGAGGTGAGTCTTTCCGAGGCCGACGCCGCCGAACAGGTAAAGCGGGCCGGACGGCTGCACATTGCCCTCTGCGACGCCCAGGCACAGCCCGTGGGCGAGCGCGTTCGACTCGCCGACGATGAAATTCTCGAAGGTGAGGAACGGTTGGAACGGTGTGGCGAATTCGTCCATGGCGCCATTGGTGGCCGGCGCGGGCCGTTGCGCCTGTTGGGCCGGCGCTCCCTGCATGACCGGATTGACCTCGAAACCGACCTCGGATAGCGCCGGGTCCGCTTCGCTCCAGAGCGCCCGGATGCGCTCGCCGTAGCTGCCCTGCACCCGGTCACGCATGAAGCGCGTCGGCAGCTGGATCGCGATGCCCTGCGCACCCTTGTCCACCAGGGCCATCGGCTTCAGCCAGCTCTTGAAGATCCCGTCCCCGTATTCGGCCTGGAGCTGTCCGCGAATACGCATCCATTCGACCTGGCGGTCGGGTTTCGATCCCGCCATGCCGCTACTCCTGCTTCCAAGGCAGGCCGGCCGCCTTCCAGCCCCAGGCGCGGCCGCGACGGTTCTCGCTGTCCCGGTCGCCTTCGAAACCTTCGGAGACATTGTAGCAGGGGCCCAGTCCCGCCGCCGTGACGGCCGCCGCCGCATGGGCCGACCGGACCCCGGAACGACAGATAAACAGCAGCGGGCCGCCGCGCGAGACCGCCGCCACCTCGTCGACGAAACCGGGATTTACCCCCATTTCGGGCCAGACCTGCCACGACACCAGCGAAGTCTGCCGCCCGAGCGCCGCCAGGTCCGGCAAGCCCACGAATTGCCATTCGGGCACGGTGCGGACGTCGACGAGGATCGCGTCCTCCTTGACCTCCAGCATCTCCCAAGCTTCTCGCGGCGAGACATCCCCGGCGTAGGTCATCGACGCTGCTCCTTCTCCCGACGCCCCGCCCGACAGCAGGCCGCCCGGACCCCAGACCGGCAGAGGCGGCCGCTCCCGACAACCGCTCCTGTCCGACCCGTTCCGGCCGAAAGCCGATTTGATGGGACATGAAAAGGCTACTCGCCTCCATTGCTCCCGCAAGGGGGTCAAGCAGCGAACCCCACTCGAAGTCTCCATAAAGCCTTAGCGAGGCGTGACTTTTTTTCGCAAAAAAAATCCGCCGCTCGGAAGCGGCGGAGGCAAGTCCGGTTTCAGGTTTCGCGCTAGGCGCTCAACTCCTTGATTCTCTTAGACAATCTCGACAGCTTGCGCTGCATTGTGTTGCGATGAAATTTTCCCTTCTGGGCGCCGCGCGCCATCTCGGGCTCGGCAAATCTGAGCGCCGCCCGCGCCCCTTCCCTGTCGCCGCTGGCTATGGCGGCCTCGACCTTCTTTATGAAGGTCCGTACACGGCTCGCGCGGGCCCCGTTGCGCGCGGCGCGGCGCAGGTTCTGGCGGACGCGTTTTCTGGCTTGAATCGAATGGGCCATGATTTCGGTCGGTTTCCGTTCCGGTCTCGAATGCGGTGGCTTATAGGACCGCCGTCCGTTGCCCGTCAAGCAGGTTCCTTTGCACTGAGGCGCCGGGCGGCCCATCTGTGGAAAGCGTGGCTCGGCGGATCCATCACCGGCGAGAAGCAGCCGCCGTCGAACGCCGGCGATCGGCGCCCCCGCTGCATCCGCTCCACGATGTCGATGTCCTCGCGGAAAACCTCCTCCCAGCGGTCCCGCAGCCGCCGGCGCGCGTCCGCGTGCGCGGACTCGGTCGCCGCTTCTCCGAGGCACCATAGCCGCGCATCCTCCAGCGTTTCGTCCGGGGCGAGAGGATCGAGACGCATGGCGAAGAAATGGTCCGTATGCGCGCCCAGGAGCAGGTTCGGATAGAGGGCCACATATTCGGCAAGCTCGCTGTCTTCCGCGCAGGGCAACTCGCCACGGGCGGTATATCGAGTCGATCCCTGGCCGGAAAAGGCCGCGTCCACGATGGGATAGTGGTCGGCGAGCGAGGAGATGCGGTTCAGGCCCGGATGCACCCAGGGCAGGTGGTAGGCCTCGCAATAGTTCTCCACAGCAAGCTTCCAGTTGGCGTACAACCGGAACCGGATCGGCTCCGCTTCCGCCGGGCGGTAGTGCGCCAGCGGAAATCCACGCCACCGCTCCAGCAGCGGCGCGAGCCATTCGCCAAGCGCGGGCGCCCGGCCGGAGAGGTCGGCGAACACCATGTCCATCCACACGCCCGTGCGCACGGGGATGAGCCCCCGTCCGCTCCTGCGGAAGCCCGGCGCCTCGTGGCGATCGATGCCGCCGATGTGCGGCGTGGCGCTCAGCCGCCCTTCGAGATCGTAGGTCCAGCTGTGATAGGGACAACGCACGGCCTTCCTGCCGCGTTCCGGCCGTTCCACCAGCCGGACGCCCCGGTGCCGGCAGACATTGTGGAAGCAGCGGATTTCTCCGTCCCCGGTCCGGACGAGCAGCAGCGCCATTCCCATGACGTCCACCGGAAGCAGGTCGCCGGGCGTCGCGAGGTCGTTCGCAAAGGCAAGGCAGAACCAGTCCCCGCCGAAGACTTGCCGGCGGTCCTCCTCGAAGGCCGACGCCTCGGTGTAGCATCGCCCCGGCAGACCGCTCGCCGTCTCGATAGGCTTGAGTACGCTCGCAAGGTCATCCATCGCAGAAGTTGCTCCGCCGGACTCGTACAGGACCGAGTCTGGCGCAGCCCGGAAGCAAACGGTGCGCCCGGAAGCGACCCGGAACGGTTGGAATGCGACGGGCAGCCCTGTTTTGAGGACGGTCAGACGTCCCCCTCGGCCCCGGCCAGCACCACGACATAGCCGTCCGGGTCCCTGAACCAGCACTCCCGGTGGCGGGCATTGGGATTCACATGCGGCTCCTCCAGGATTTCGGCTTCGAGCGCGCGCGCCCGACCGACCGCCTCGTCGAACGCATCGGTTCGGAACCAGAGCAGCACGCCATTGCCGTAGGGTTTCGAGGCCGGGTCGCCCATGTGGGGATGGTCGTGCGCCTCCCAGCGGTGCAACTGGAGGATCAGCCGGCCACCGGAAAGCAGCCGCTCATAGTCCGGCCCGCCATGCCCGCTTTCGCACCCGAGCAGTTGCCGGTACCAGAGGCTACTGGCTTCCACGTCCGCCACGGCGATAAGCGGCTGCGGCTCCATAGACGCCCTAGCTCCCTGCCGTTCGCTGCCCATGACCGCCTTATACCGCCCCTGCCCGTTCGAGGGCAGTGAATCCGCGCCCCGGTTCCGGCAGAGACGACACGGCGCAACTGCCGGTTATGCAGTGTCTCCCGCGGACGGCCGAACGGCATTGCGGTTCGGCATCCCTTATCCGACCTCAGTCCCAAAGCGTCTCGAAGCCGAGCGCTTCCGCGACAGCGCCTTGCCGCGCGTCGAGCGTCGCAAAGGAGAGGACGGACGGTTGGGGGAAGACATATAGCGCCGTCGCGACATGCCAAAGGTCCGCACCTCTGAGTTGACCCGTCCCCAATACGGTCGCAAACTCGGATGCAAGCGGCCTGTCGGGCAGAACCCATTCGATCCCGGCAATCGTGCTCTCCCGAAAGACAAGGTTCTCGCGTGCGAACGCCGCCCGCAACTCGGCTTCGAGCAGGTTGGACGAGATCAGGCGGTCGAATTCATCCAGCCGGAGCGCATATTCCCCTGCACCGGGTTCATCGAAGACGATCGCCGCCAGCACCGACGTGTCGATATAGGCGGTGCTCATTCCCCGCGTTCGGCGAGGAACCGCGCCAGCGCACCGGGCCGCCGCGCGACCGGGCGGAATGTCTGCCTCGGAATTGCCGGGCGAACCAAGACGCCGCTCCGTTCGAGGTCTTCCAGCCGTTCGTCAAACGTCGAATTCCGCCCGACCGGGCGGATTTCGGCCACCGGCGCACCCCGGTAGGAGACGGTGACGCTCCTGCCTGCGCGCACCTGCCGGATAACCTCGGAAAACCGGGCCTTGGCTTCGTAGATCGAATATTCGAGCGCCATGGCACCATTCTATCTAGTCAGACCAGTCATGACAAGCGCAGGATATCGGACCCCGGACCCCGATTACGACGCCACGTAGCCGCCGTCGACATTGTAGGTGGCGCCGGTGACGTAGCTTGAGCGGTCGGAGCAGAGCCAGCAGACCATCTCGGCGATCTCCTGCGCCTCGCCCATGCGCCGCGCCGGCACGCGGTTCATCAGCTCGTTGCCCCGCCGGGCGCGGGCCTCGCGCGTCATGTCGGTCGCGATATAGCCGGGACAGACGGCGTTCACGCGGATGCCGTCCGAGGCGTATTCGATGCCGGCGGTGCGCGTCAGCCCGGAGACGGCGTGCTTGGCCGCCACATAGGCGCTGCCGCCCGGCAGCCCCAGCAGGCCGGCGACGGAGGAGGTGTTGACGATGGCTCCGCCGCCCTCGTCCGCCTTCATGCGCTCGATCTCGCCCTTCATGCAGAGCCAGACCCCCTTGAGGTTGACCGCGATCATCCGGTCGAAGCCTTCCTCGGTCCATTCATGGGTGCGCCGCCCGAAATGATCGAGATTGGCCGGCCCGATCCCGGCATTGTTGAAGGCGCAGTCGATGCGCCCGAACGCCTCGACCGCCGCATCCAGCATCGCCTCGACCCGCTCCGCCTCGACCACCTCCACGGCCAGCGCAACCGCCTCGCCGCCCGCCTCGCGGATCGCGGACGCGGTTTCCTCCGCGCCTTCAAGATTGAGGTCCGCCGCGGCGACCCGCGCGCCCTCCCGTGCGAACAGCAGCGCGGTCGCCCGCCCGATGCCGTTCCCGGCCCCCGTAATCAGCGCCGCCTTGCCCGCCAGCATCCCGGCCATGCCTTCGACCCCCCCGTTCCGTTCCGCCCCTCAGGACGCCATGTAACCGCCATCGACATTGTAGGTGGCCCCGGTGACGAAGCCGGAGCGATCCGAGCAGAGCCAGCAGACCATCTCCGCGATCTCCTGCGCTTCGCCCATCCGCCGCGCCGGCACCAGGGCCATGAGCTCGTTGCCGCGCCGGGACATGACCTCGCGGGTCATGTCGGTGGCGATGAAGCCGGGGCAGACAGCGTTCACGCGGATATCGTCGGTGGCGTATTCGATGCCCGCCGTGCGCGTGAGCCCGGAAACGCCGTGCTTGGCCGCGACATAGCCCGACGAGGTCGGAAGGCCGGCCAGCCCCGCGATGGACGAGGTGTTGACGATGGCGCCGCCGCCAGAGTCCAGCATCCGCCCGATTTCGCTCTTCATGCAGAGCCACACGCCCTTGAGGTTGACCGCGACCATGCGGTCGAAGCCTTCTTCGGACCATTGGTGTGTGCGCTTGGCGTTGTTGCCGACATTCAACGGCGCGATGCCGGCATTGTTGAAGGCGCAGTCGATCCGCCCGAACGCCTCGACGGTCGCATCGACCATGGCCTCGACCTGTTCGGCGTCGCTTACCTCGACGGAGAGCGCCATCGCCTCCCCGCCCGCTTCGCGGATCATGGCGGCGGTTTCTTCCGCCCCTTCGAGATTGAGGTCGGCCGCGGCCACCTGCGCGCCCTCCTCTGCAAAGAGCAGCGCCGTCGCCCGCCCGATTCCGTTCGCGCCCCCGGTAATCAGCGCCGCCTTGCCCGCCAGCATTCCCGCCATGACCCTGTCTCCCCCTTCCGCGTGGATGTCCCGGCCAGCATAGCGCGCCCCGCCATGCGTCACGATAAGTTATGTTCGGCCGTCTCAGCTTTCCTGGGTGCTCTGCGGCCGGAGCAATCCTGCTAGAGCGTCCCGCCCGGGAATCGCCGCGAGGTGTTGCGGGGCGACCGCGCCGGCCAACACAGCATCCGGATCAACGACCGGTGGAGGCTCTGCTTCCGCTTCGTCGATGGAGACGTCCATGACGCCGAGATCGTCGATTATCGCTGAGGCGGCGCGAGGAGAGATCGCATGACGACACGACTGGAGCCGGTGCATCCCGGCGAGGTGTTGAAGCATGACTTCATGGAGCCGTTCGCGCTGTACTCGACGGCGCTTGCCAAAGCGATCGGCGTGACGCCGGCGCGTATCGATGAGATCGTGCGCGGGCGGCGGGGCATTACGGCCCCCACGGCCCTGCGGCTGGCCCGGTATTTTGGCACCGACGCCCGGAGCTGGATGAATTTGCAGCTGCGCTATGAACTCTAACGCGCGGAAAGAGACGAAGCCGAGGCCGTGCACGCCATCCGGCCCCGCGATGCCGCATAGAGGCGGTGGTCCTGCCCCTTACGGCTCCCTGAGCGCCGGGGCGGCGGGCTGGCCGAGCAAGCGCCAGGTGCCGAGGAAGCCAAGAGACGTAGCCGCGACTTCCCCCAATAACGTTGAGAGTTTGACATTGGCAAAGAGGGTGTCTAAGCGCGATTGCATTGCGCGTTTGTGCGCGGGCTGTCGGAACCAAAGGTCCCAATTCGATGCGTTCACCCCACTTTCTCCCCGTTTCGGGGAAGACAAAGGCTGCCGTTTGCTTAGTTGCCGCGGCGGCGCTCCTTACACTCAGTGCCTGTGCTACCAAAGAGTTTGAGGAAATGGCTCCGCTTGATGCGGCCAAACTGCGCGCGATGTCATGCGACGACATTGAGCAGGAGTTTCTTTTGCTGCAACGCCATGAGAGGGGGGTTGACCATGAGGCCACCAGCGGACAGGCCAAGCAGATACTCTGGGGCGGTCTCTGGTCGGTGATGGCCGATGAAAAACTGGAGCATGTCGCCCGCCAGAAGATCCGCGACAGGGAACGCCAACTCTATGAAGCCAAACTGAAGAAGAAGTGCCCTTGACCCGTTTGGCTGCCGTCTCCTCCTCCGCCTGCCGTAAATTACTCTCTTACGGCTCCCTGAGCGCCGGGGCGGCGGGCTGGCCGAGCAGGCGCCAGGTGCCGAGGAAGCCGAACAGCGCCGTCACCGCGATGGCGGCCAGCGCCGTGCCGGCGGCCGTCGCGACGGGCGCGGTCCAGGCGATGTCCATGACCCGCTCCAGCAGCACATAGCCGGCCGCGAGGCCGAGCAACGAGCCGAGCAGCGCCGCCACGCCGCCAAGCATGGCGAACTCCAGCATGTAGCTGCGCAGGAGGTCGGTCCGCGTGGCGCCCAGCACCTTGAAGACCACCGCATCGCGCTGGCGGCGGCGCCGGCCGGCGGCGATGGCGCCGGCCAGCACGGCCAGGCCCGCCGCCAGCCCGACCGCGGCGACGAGGCGGATCGCGACGCCCATCTGCGCCACCAGCTCCGTCACCAACGCCAGCGCGTCCTTCACCCGGATCGCCGAGACATTCGGCAGTGCCGCGGCCATGGCGGCGGTCAGACCCGCCTCGGCCTCGGGCGGCGTGCGGACGGTGGCGATATAGGTCTGCGGCGCGCGCTCCAGCGCGCCCGGCGCGAAAATCGTGGTGAACTGCATCCTGAGCGTCCGCCAGGCGATGCGGCGCAGATTGGCCACCTCCGCCTCGATGATGCGGCCCAGTATGTTGAAGGCGATCCGGTCTCCCGGCGCCAGGCCGAAGGCGTGGGCCAGATTGGCGTCGAAGGAGACGAGCGGCGGTCCCCGATAGTCCGCCGGCCACCAGCTTCCGGCCACGATCTCCGTTCCCTCCGGCTGTTTTGCGGACCAGGTGAGGCCGCGCTCGCCGCGGATCGCCCAGCGCGCGTCCTCGGGCACCTGCGCGTCGGCCGCCGGCACGCCGTCGATCGAGGCGATGCGGGCGCGCAGATGCGGCGTGCGCCGGTCCAGCACCGCGCCGGGCGTCTCCGCGATGACGGCGTCGAAGCGCTCCGCCTGGGCCGGTTGGATGTCGATGAAGAAATGGGTCGGCGCATCGGCCGGGATCTCCTCGCTCAACTGGCGGGAAAGCCCCTCCTCCACCGATGCGACGGCGACCAGCACGGTGACGCCGAAACCGAGCGAGAGCAGAAGGCCGCCGGTCTCGCCGCCCGGCCGCGCGAGCGCCGCCAGCGCCCGCCGGAGCGCCCCCGGCCCGGCGCTCTTCAGGCGGCGCGCCAGCCGCACCGTCGCCACCGCTGCCGCGAAGAAGATACCGAAGGCCGCAAGCGTGCCCGCCACGAACCAGAGCGCCAGCACCCGGTCCGGCGCGGTCGCGACCGCCAGCGCGGCGAGCAGCACCGCCAGCGTTGCGGATGCGAGGACGGCGGCAAGGCCGGCGCCCTTCCCTGCCGCTACCTCGACATCGCGGAAGAGCGCCACCGGCGGGCGCCGCGCGGCGGCGGCAAGCGGCGGAAGCGAGAAGACGGCGGAGGTGAGCGCCCCGAAAGCCGCCGCCAGAACCAGCGGGCCCGGATAGACGCCAAGGGCGAGATCGACAGGCAGGTAGGCTTCCAGCAATCCGACAAAGAGGAAGGGCGCAGCGGCTCCGACAACGAGCCCGATCAGGATCGCCAGCACCGTCATCGTTGCGATCTGGAGGCCGAAGGTAAGGCCGATCAGCCGCGGCGTTGCTCCGAGGCAGCCGAGCGTCGCGATCGCCGGGCGGCGGGAGGACTGATGCGCGCGCACCGCGTTGGCGACGCCGATGCCGCCGATGATCGACGCCGCCAGCCCGACCAGCGTCATGAACAGCGTAAGCCGCCGGATGGTTTGCCTCAGGCCGGGCGCGGCCGAGCCGATGCCCGTCACCCGCCAGCCCCGGTCGGCATACTCGCCCGCCAGCCGGCGATATTCCGAGACGGCGCCGCCGGGCTCGTCCAGCACGATCCGGTATTTGTAGCGGACCAGGCTTCCGGGCTGCACCAGGCCGGTCCGCCGGAGCCCGTCCATGTCGAGCATGAAGCGCGGCCCGAACGAGAAGAGGCCTACGGCGCGGTCCGGTTCGCGCTCCAGCACCGCACGGATGGCGAAGGATCCGTCGCCCACCTCTACCCTGTCGCCGACGGCAAGGCCCAGACGCTCCAGAAGCATCCCCTCGACGACGGCGCCGCCATCCGCCAGCGCCTCCTCCAGCGCCATGCCGCCGGAGAGGCGAAGAGCGCCCACGAGCGGATAGACGCGATCCACCGCCTTGAGCTCGACCAGAGTTGCGTCATCGCCCGCGCGCGCCATGGCCCGCATCTCGACGACCTCCGAGACGCGCCCGAGGGATGCGAGATCGTCCCGCGCGGCAGCATCCGCCGGCACATAGGTGGTCCGAATGGCAAGGTCGCCGCCATGCAGCGCGCGCGCGTCGCGGGCAATGCCGGTCTGCACCGCAACGCTGACGGAGTGGACGGCCGCAATCGCCGCAACGCCGATGGCGATGCAAAGCAGGAAGATGCGGAAGCCCGCGAGTCCGCCGCGCATTTCGCGCTGCGCCAGCCGCCAGGCGAGAGGAAAGCTATTCCCCATCATTCACGATGCGCCCGTCCTCGATCCGTACCTGGCGTCCGCAGCGCGCCGCAAGGTCCGGATCGTGGGTGACGAGGATCAGGGTCGCGCCGCCGTCGGCGGCGAGGCCGAACAGCGCGTCGAGCGCGCGGCGGCCGGTCTCGCCATCGAGATTGCCGGTCGGTTCGTCGGCGAAGATCGCGGCCGGCGCCGGCCCGAAGGCACGCGCGATTGCCACCCGCTGCTGCTCCCCGCCGGAAAGCTGGCCCGGATAGTGGCCAGTGCGCGCGCCGAGGCCGACCGCCTCCAGGCAGTCGCGCGCCCGGTCCAGCGCATCGCGTCGTCCGGCAAGCTCCAGCGGCACGGCGACATTTTCGAGCGCCGTCATCGTCGCCATCAGGTGGAAGGACTGGAAGACGATGCCGATCTTCTCGCGCCGCAACATAGCGAGTTCGTCCTCGTCCATGGCGCCCAGGTCGCGGCCGGCGACGGCGACACGCCCCCCGGTCGCCCGCTCCAGCCCGGCGGCCACCAGCAGGGTCGAGGTCTTGCCGGACCCAGAGGGGCCCACAACGGCTACGGACTCGCCGGGCGCCACGGCGAGGTCTATGCCGCGGAGCACATTGACCGGCCCGGCGGCGCTCACCAGAGTGAGGTGGACATCCTCCAGTTCCACCGCCCAATCCGAGCCTGCCATGCGCGCGTGTTCCCTGTTCCTGCCGCTCCCTCCCGACGCATATGGCCCGTTGCCTGCCCCCTTCAACGCGCCGGATGCCGCAGCGGCCCCACGGAAGGGAACGAAGGAGCTTTTCCATCTCGCGCCGCGATGGAAAAATCCGAGGCCGACTTTTCATTTCCTCTGCGCGTGCGTGCTGGTAGCCGCGCTCTTCGGCGCGCACGGCGCTGCGGCGGCGGAGGCGCGCCTGCTGATGCTGGGCGATTCGATCACCTCGGGCTTCGGGCTGGCGCCGGAAGACGGGCTGGTGGCGCAGCTCCGCAAACGGCTGAGCGCGGACGGTATCGACGCGGCGGTGCTGGACGGCGGTGTCTCCGGCGACACGGCGGTGGGCGGGCTTGCGCGCCTCGACTGGATGCTCGGCGACGGGCCGAGCCATGCCGTGGTGGCGCTCGGCGGCAACGATGCGCTGCGGGGGTTGGACCCGGCGGAAACCGAAGCCGCGCTCGCCGCCATTCTCGACCGGCTGGCGGAAGAGGGCATTCCGGTCCTGCTCGCCGGCATGAAGGCGCCGCGCAATCTCGGCCGCGCCTATGTGGAGGCCTTCGACAGCCTCTATCCCCGGCTCGCCGCGCGATACGGGGTGGTTTTCTACCCCTTCCTGCTGGAGGGCGTGGCGGCGGACCCGGCGCTCAACCAGCCGGACGGAATCCACCCCAATGCGCGCGGCGCCGCCGAAATCGCAGCCCGCCTCAAGCCTTACGTCGAGCGCCTTCTGGCGCTATCCTCCGGACGGCCCGGCGGCAGCGCCCGGGAGTAAGGCGGGAACCATGAGCGGCGCGGGAGAAGAGAGGCCGGCGGCCATAGCGGCAGGGTTCGGCGAGGGCGGCGACTGGCAAGCGGCGCTCGGCCCCGTCCGGGCGGCGCTGGCGGAAGGCGCCGCCGGGGCGAATACGGGCATCGTCTATGTGAGCGACAGCATCGCCGGCCGGCTGCCCGAGGTCGTCGAGGCGCTCAGGGAAGACACCGGGATCGCCGACTGGGCGGGCACGGTCGGCATGGGCGTTTGCGGCACGGGACGCGCCGCATTCGGTCGTCCCGCAATCGCAGCGGCCGCATTCGGCTTTCCCGATAACGCCGTGCGCCTGGTGCCGGGCATCAAGGAGGATGCGGCGGAAGCGGGCGCGGGCCTTGCCGGCTGGGCCGCGGACCAAGCGCGCGCGACGGCCCTGCTCCATGCCGATCCGCGCAACGGGAGCATGTCGGAGATTGTGGCGGACCTTTCCGAGACGCTGGGCGCGTTCACCGTCGGCGGCATCGCGTCCGCCGAGGGCCCGACGGCGCAGCTTGCCGGCTCCGTCGAGGAAGGCGTGGTCTCGGGTCTGGTGTTCGGCGAGGCGGTCGGCACCGTCTCCGGCCTCAGCCAGGGCTGTGCGCCCATCGGCCCCGCGCGCACGGTCACGCGCTCCCACAACAACCTCGTGCTGGAGATCGACGGGGAGCCCGCCTTCGACGTGCTCTGCAACGATCTCGGCCTCGATTCCGTGGCCCGCATCCGCGAGGTCGCGCACTGGCTGCACGCCGCGCGGCCGGTGCCGGGCTCTTCCGAGGCCGACTATCTCGTCCGCAACATCATCGGCCTCGACGCGCAGGACGGCATCGTTGCGCTCGGCGCGCTGATCGACCCGGGCGAGCGGCTGATGTTCGTGCGCCGCGACCCGGCGGCGGCCGAAGCGGACCTGCGCCGGATGCTGCGGAGCGTGAAGGACCGCCTCTCGCGGCCGGCCCAGGGCGGGGTCTATGTCTCCTGCCTTGCCCGCGGCCCCCACATGTTCGGCACCGAGGACGGCGAGCTGGAAATCGTCCGGGAGGAGATCGGCGACCTGCCGCTCGCCGGCTTCTTCGCCAACGGCGAGTTCTCGGGCGGGCGAATCTATGGCTATACGGGCGTCCTGACGCTGTTCGAGTAGCCGGGCCGGGTTTGCGCCTCTTCGCCGCGATACTGCTGCCGGAGGATATCCGGCGCGAGCTCGCCCGTCTCGCGGGCGGGTTGCCGGGTGCGCGCTGGTCGCCCGAGGAGAACTACCATCTGACGCTGCGCTTCATCGGCGAGGTGGACAACGGCTTCGCCGAGGAACTGGCCGAGGTGCTGTCGCATGTCGCGGGAGAGAGCTTCGAGCTTGCGATCCGCTCTCTCGGCAGCTTCGGCGGCTCGCGGCCGCGGTCGGTCTGGGCGGGCGTGGCCGGATCGGAGCCCCTGTCCGCGCTCCGGCGGCGCGTCGAGTCGGCGCTGGTGCGCGCCGGCCTTCCGCCGGAAGAGCGCAAATTCGCCCCGCACATCACCCTTGCCCGGACGGCCGGCGCGCGGCCTGCGGCCGTCGCCGCCTGGCTGGAGGACCGGGGCGCCTTCCGCCTGCCGGCCTTCGCCGTCGAGGGCTTTTCGCTCATGTCGAGCCGGCTCGGCGGCGCGGCGCCCGCCTATCGCGAGGAAGTGCGCTATCCCTTCGGCGGCGAGGCCTTCGCGCCGTGAGCGTCGGGCTTGCGGCGCTGCTGGCGGAGGTTCGCGCCTGCACGCATTGCGCCGAACATCTGCCGCTCGGCCCCCGGCCCGTGCTGCGCGCCGAGGCGAGCGCACGGCTGCTGATCGTCGGCCAGGCGCCCGGCACGAAAGTCCATGCGAGCGGCGTGCCGTGGGACGATCCGAGCGGCAAGCGGCTGCGCGCCTGGCTCGGCCTCGCGCCGGAGGATTTCTACGACGCGAGGCGGGTGGCGATCCTGCCGATGGGCTTCTGCTATCCGGGCCGGCTGCCGCGCGGCGGCGACGCCCCGCCCCGCCCGGAATGCGCGCCGCTCTGGCATGCCCGCCTCCGCGCCGAGCTGCCGGCGGTTCAACTCACCGTGCTCGCCGGGAGCTACGCCCAGGCCCGTTACCTGGGAAAGCGGCGCAGGCGGACGCTCGGCGAGACCGTGGCGGCCTGGCGGAACTATCTGCCGGAATTCCTCCCCATCCCGCACCCGAGCTGGCGGGTCAACAACTGGCTGAAGCTGAACCCCTGGTTCGAGGCGGAGGTCGTGCCCGAATTGCAGACCCGCGTGCGCGCCCTTACTTCGCTGTCCAGCCCCCGTCCACCAGCAGGCTCGTGCCGGTAATCAGCGAAGACGCCGGCGAGGCGAGGAAGGCCACCGCCGCCGCCACCTCCGCGATCTCGCCCAGCCGCCCGAGCGGGATGCTGTGCAGCACGAATTCGCGGAACTCCCTGTTCTGGAGGAACGGCCCGGCGAGCGGCGTCTCGACGAAAGTGGGGCCGACCGTGTTCGCCCTGATGCCAAGGGGCGCGAGCTCGATGGCCATCGCCTTGGTCATGCCTTCGAGCGCGTGCTTGGTGGCGCAATAGACGGTGCGCTCGGGCCCGCCGACATGGCCCATCTGCGAGGACATGTTGACGATGGAGCCGCCCCCGCCGGCCTCCGCCATGCGCTGCGCAGCCGCCTGCGCCACGATGAACGCCGCCTTGACATTGAGCGCCAGCATGGCGTCGAGCACCGGTTCCTCGACCTTCAGAAAATGCTGCGGGCGGTTCCAGCCGGCATTGTTTACGAGCACATCCACGCGCGGAAGCTCCGAGAATACCCGCCGCACCGCATCGCTGTCGGTCACGTCCAGCACGGCGGCCTCGGCGCTGCCGCCCTCCGCCCTTATCTCTCCGGCAAGGCTCTCCAGTTCATCGCCCGAGCGCGCCGCCGCCACCACATGCGCGCCGAGCTCCGCCAGCGCCAGCGCGCAGCCCCGGCCGAGGCCGCGCCCGGCGCCGGTGACGACGGCGGTCCTGCCGTCGAGCCTGAGGGACTCCGCGAAGCCCATCTCAATCTCCTTCCAGAATCGCGACGGCCCGCGTCCAGCCGGCCGAACCGCGATGCACCTTGACCGGGAAGCAGGCGACCTGGAAGCCGTCCGCCGGCAAGGCGTCGAGATTGCTCAGCTTCTCCAGGTGGCAATAGCCGATCTCCCGCCCGGCGCGGTGCCCTTCCCAGATCAGGCCGGCATCGCCGGTCTCCCGCACCCGCTCCTTCGTCCATGAGAACGGCGCATCCCAGCTCCAGCCGTCGGTGCCGGTGACGCGCACGCCCCGCTCCAGCAGCCAGAGCGTCGCCGCCTTGCCCACCCCGCAGCCGGCATCGATGAAATCCTCTTCGCCGTAGCGAGAGCCGGCGCGGGTGTTCACCAGCACGATCTCCAGCGGCTTGAGCGCGTGGCCGATCCGGTCGAGCTCCGCCTCGATATCCCCGGGCTGCACCACATAGCCGTCTCCGAAGTGGCGGAAATCCAGCTTCACGCCCGGCTGGAAACACCATTCCAGCGGCACCTCGTCGATCCGCCAGGAAGGTTCGCCGCCTTCCTTCAGCGCGTGGTTCATCGTCGAGAAGAAATGCCAGGGCGCGTCCAGATGCGTCCCGTTATGGGTGGAGATGCGGACCTTCTCGACCGCGGCGTATTCGCCGTCCGGCAGCGCGTCCACGCCGACGCCGAAATACTCGGCCATGGCGGGAGCGGTGTCGTGGTGGTCCAGATAGTCGATCTCCGGCAGCATATGCGGCGGGTCGCTCGCAATGCCGGCCTTCAACGCAACGGAAATATCGACGATGCGACGGCTCATGCCCGCCCTCCGCTTGCCGGAGCGCCCTGCGGCGCTTTCCGGACAGTGTAGCGCCGGTTGTTCGACATGCGGACCGTTACTTTCGCCACCGCGATCCCGAGACCGGTCCTCCCCGGCAGCCTGCCCCGGCCTGTCCTCGCGAAAGCGGGGGACCCGATCCGGGGCCGAGCCGGGGTCTCCGGAGTAAGGGGCGCCCCTGTTGCACAGGCTACCGGGTTCACACATCTGCGTTTGCCCGCTTCGCATTGCATGTTCCCCACGGTCGCCCCGGCCCCCGAGCCGGGGCCCTGCCTCGGTTCTCGCGGCAGCCCCGGATCGCGGTCCGGGGCAGGCCCCAGCGGTCGATCCTGCTCTCCACCGGCTGCGGCGGCGGCGCCAACGCCGCCATCGTTTCAGTTCGCCGCGTTCCGCGCGGCATCGGGAAACAGGGATGGACCCCCGCCTTCGCGGGGGCGACAAATCGGGGCAAACGCCCGCCCAGCAAGTCTGGCAAGCGTACCGAATACAAGCCAGCAAGAGAGGTGTGAATGCGGTAGGTTGCGCAGGGAGGAGCGTGCCCGCATCCTGCAGCGTTACGAGATGTCATGAAATGTCATGTTCGGGGGCGAATTCGCCGTTCCGATCCTCCCCGTCTTCGAGCCAGTCGATGTCGAGCGGGTCGTCGGCGCCGGGGGGCTCGATGGCGTAGCGCATGTCGTCGCGTTCGAGCCGATCCCGCCTTCGCTCTTCGCGTTCCTCGAGCGCCCAGGGGTCGTAGATTTCACCGTAGTCGTAGCGGCGCTGGTGGAGCCAATCGTGCTCCGCGCCGTCGGCCCGGTCGTCGTCGATCATGCCGTCGGTCCGGTCGTCGTAGGCGGACCTGTCGTCGCTGGCCCAGGGGCAGTCTTCGTAGGCCTCCTCGGGCGGGTCGTCGGCGGGCGGCAGGTCGTTTGCCGGTGCGGGCGGGGTCCCGAAGCTGACCGGCAGGCGCGCGCGCTCCTCCACGGCTTCGGCGAGCCTCCGGGCGGCCTCCTCGTGCGCGGCCCCGTCGAACCCCTCCTCTGCCTCCAGCTCCTCCCGCCTCTCGCGGTGCCGCGCGAGCGCGCGTTCGGCGCGGGCATGGCCCCGGCGCACGGCCTCGGCGAGCGGTCCGGGCTCGGTGCCGGCTTCGAGCGCCTCGCCCGCCTCGATCTCTCCGAGTTCGTCCTCGTGCGGCAGCGGCCAGAGCCGGGCCCTCCGGTCCGCGGGCCCGACAAGCCCGGCAATCTCCGCCTGGAAGCGCAAGACCCGGAGCATGGTATAGGCCGAGCCGGCGGCGACGGCCGCATCCCACGCCTGCTCCAGCCGGGCCAGCACGATCTGCGCCTCGTCGCGTTCGGTGCGCTTCCAGGACAGGCGGATACGCCGCAGGCGCTCCACCACATAGGGACGCTCCAGGAGCGCGCAGCCGGTCTGCCGGGCGGAGCGCTCGGAGTAGCCGGCCCGTCTTGCGGCGTCGGCGGCATTGCCGGAGGCGGCGTAGTGGCGGCAGAAGGCCTCCTGACGGGTGGAGAGGGCAACGTCGGGTTCGATGAAGGGCATGGGGTGCGGCTCCTCGGTTCAACACACGTTCTCCCCGGCCCGTCATCGGAGCGACCCTGTTTTGCGCGCGTTTCGCGTGCGCGTGCGCGGGCGGCTGGGCGCGCGTTAGCGCCGGCGCGGTTCGTGCGCCTGATTGCGCGCACGAGCCGGAGGGCGCACTTCGCCTGTCGGTCGAATCGGGGTCGTTCCGCGCCGGGCCGGCGCGAAGGGAAGCGGTCCATGGTCACCGCCTCCCTTGCACCCATTCTAGCATATTTTCCTAGAATGCAAGCCCCTGTTCCGAATTTATTTTCGAGACCTTCGGGAAAGGCCCGCCGCGCCGAGGGGCCCTCCTCCAGCCCCTCCCGCCCAGCGGGAGGGGAGAAGGCAGAAGAAGCAGCGCATATCTCTCCTCTCCCCGCCCGCGGGGAGAGGTCGGGAGAGGGGGCCGCTTCCGCCTGCGGAAGCGGCGGGCGAAGCCCCGGCAACCGCCTGTCACGCCGAGAGACGGCCTTCCACCCCGGCCCCCGGATCGCGGTCCGGGGCAGGCCCTCCCTCGCAAGCGAGGGAGGGGGAAAAGAGGAAGGCCGCCTGTCCCCCGAACCCCGACCCGCTTTCCACCGGCTGCGGCGGCGTCGAGAGTCAGGGATGGGTCCCCGCCTTCGCAAGGGTGACGAATGGAGCGGCATTGGCGCGGCATGCCGTCAGCCGCGCCTCCGCAGGCGTTGGAGGTCCTCGGCGAAGACGGACAGCACCTGCTCATAGACGGGGCGCTTGAAGGCGACGATGCTCGCCAGCAGATCCGGGGGCGAGACCCACCGCCAGGCATCGAACTCCGGCGGCCTGTGCCGGAAGAGGTCGATATCGGCGTCCGTTCCCGTAAAGCGCATCAGCACCCATTTCTGCGCCTGCCCCTTGTAGCGCCCGCCCCAGAGGCGCCGCGACAGGTGCTTCGGCAGGTCGTAGGTCAGCCAGCCGGGCGTTTCCGCGACCGCTTCGGCCTTGTCCGTTCCCGCCTCCTCGGCGAGTTCGCGCAGGGCGGCGGCGCGAACGGTCTCGCCCCTGTCGATTCCCCCCTGGGGCATCTGCCAGGCGTCCGGCGTGTCGCGGCGCCGGCCGACGAATATCTCGCCGACCGGGTTCACCAGCACGATCCCGACATTGGCCCGGTAGCCCCGAGGGGGACGAACGCTCACCGCTGCTGCGCGCCTACCGGTCAGTGGGAAGCGTCGCCCGAATAGAAGGACAATGCGCGCAACAGGTCCGCCGCGCGCGTCAACTGGTAGTCGAAGGGCGCAGCCGGTTTCGACTCTTCTTCGGTCTTCGACGGCTCGACCTTGTCGAGCGAGCCCGGCAGGTCCGCTTCGCGGGTCCGGCGCCGGCCCTCGACCGGGGACAGCAGCGCCTGCTTCACCTCGATGTCGGGCACGATGCCCTTGCCCTGTATCGACACGCCCGACGGCGTGTAGTAGCGCGCGGTGGTGAGCTTCAGCGCACCGTGGCCCGTGATCGGAATCATGGACTGCACCGAGCCCTTGCCGAAGGAGTCCGTGCCCATGACGATCGCGCGCCGGTGGTCCCGGAGCGCGCCCGCAACGATCTCGGAGGCCGATGCCGAGCCCTCATTGATGAGCACCACCAGCGGCAGGCCGCCCGCGATGTCGCCCGGCTTGGCGTTGAAGCGCTGGGCCGAGTCCTTGTCCCGGCCGCGCGTCGATACGATCTCGCCCCGCTCCAGGAAGGCATCGGAGACCGAAATGGCCTGCTCCAGCAACCCGCCCGGATTGTTGCGCAGGTCGAGCACATAGCCCTTCAGCCGGTCGCCGACCTCCTGTTTCAGATGCGTGACGGCGTTTTTCAGGCCGGCCAGCGTATTGCCGTTGAAGGAGGTGATCCGGATATAGCCGATATCGTCTTCCGCGCGCCGGCGGACGGACCGGATCTGGATCACCGCCCGCACGATGGTGACGTCGAACGGGGCCTCTCCCTCGCGCCTGACGGTGACGGTGATCGGCGCATCGACCGGTCCGCGCATCTTGTCCACCGCCTGGCCGAGCGTGAGGCCGAGAACGACATCGCCGTCGATATGGGTAATCAGGTCTCCGGGCTTGAGACCGGCCCGGAAGGCGGGCGTGTCGTCGATGGGAGAAACCACCTTGATTAGGCCGTTTTCCATCGTGACCTCGATGCCGAGCCCGCCGAACTCGCCCTTCGACTGGACCTGCATTTCCTTGAAACTGCGGGGGGACAGGTAGGCCGAGTGGGGGTCCAGCGAAGAGAGCATGCCGTTGATGGCCGCCTCGATCAGCGCCTCGACCTCGGGCTCCGCCACATGGTCCGCCCGCACCCGCTCCAGCACCGTGCCGAACAGCGAGATCTGGTCGTAATTGTCGTCGTCCTCCGCCGTAGCCGCGCCGGCGAAGGCCGTTACGGCGAGGATGGCCAGAAAGCGAAAGACCATGACGGTTACCTGTCCTTTCCCGGGCGGCCGGAGGAATTCCGGCCCGCTCGAAGCGCGCGGGCGACACCCGCCGTCCGACAGCATATTCAATTGGCTCTGGCGCGAAAGGCGGCCCGCTGCCCGCCCCGGTGGTAGGGATGGTCGGCGAGGATCGTCTCCGCCCGGTAGAGCTGCTCGGCCAGCATAGCGCGAACCAGAAGATGCGGCCATGTCATCGGGCCGAGCGAGAGGCGCAAATCCGCTTTCGACAAGACGTTTTCGCCATGTCCGTCGGCGCCGCCGATCAGGAAGGCGCAATCCCGCCGCCCGCTGTCGCGCCAGCTTGCAAGACGCCTGGCGAACCCCTCGCTCGACAGCATCTCGCCGCCCTCGTCGAGCACCGCGATCGCAGCACCTGCAGGCACGGCGGCAAGCAGGCGCTCGCCCTCGCGCCGGGCGCGCCCCGGTCCGGCTGCCACCTCTATTTCCGTGAGCGCCAGAGGCGCGCGCAACCGCTTGCGGTAACGCTCGAACGGCGCCGCCGCCGGATCGCCCCGCATGCGGCCCACCGCGATGACTGCCAGACGCATCTACGCGCGGTCCTGCGGCAGCGATCCCCACATTTTCTCGAGACGGTAAAAGTCGCGGACCTCGGGACGGAACAGGTGGACGATGACATCGCCCCCATCGACGAGCACCCAATCCCCCTGCCCTGCGCCCTCGACCGGCGGCACGGCCGGCAGCATCGGTTTGAGCGCCTCGACCAGCCTTTCCGCGATCGACTGGACATGGCGCTGCGAGCCTCCCGAGGCAATGACCATGTCATCGCAGACCGCCGTCTTGCCGCGCATGTCGATTTCCACCACGTCGAGCGCCTTCATTTCGTCCAGCACCGCGCGCACGGCCGCCATGAGGTCGGGGCTGCCGGGCGATGCCGGCGCGGTCGCCATGGATGTCTGCATCGACGAACGGAGACTCCTTATCGCCGTCGCGGACGCCGGGTGGCGGCGTACCGGCAGATAGCACCACAAGGGGGGCTTGCCGCCGGCGAGAAGCGCGGACCGCTCCGGGCGCAGCCGCGCCCTTGCGAACCGCACGGCCGCCATACCGGAGGCCGCGCTGGCATGATAGGGCGCGCGCGCGAAGACGGCAATCGGGACCTCGCGAAAGAGCTGCTGCCAGCGGCGCCAGCGCGGTAGCTGGCGCAGATTGTCGGCACCCAGCAGCCAGACGAAATCGACAGCCGGGAACCGCCGCTTCAGCGCCCTTACGGTATCGACGGTGTAACGGGTGCCGAGTTCCGTCTCCAGCGAGGAAACGGCGATGCGCGGATGGCGGGCGAGTGCGGCCGCGGCGGCCTCGCGCTCCGCCAGCGGCGCCATGCCGTCTTCCCCCTTGAGCGGGTTCTGCGGCGACACCAGCCACCATACGCGGTCGAGGCGCAGGCGTTTCAACGCTTCGAGCGAGATGTGCCGGTGGCCGGCATGTGCGGGGTTGAAGGACCCGCCGAGAAGGCCGATGCGCCCCGCCGCCGGCGCGAGGCGGACACGCGCCGGCGACGGCGCGGCGCCAACGCGCCCCGGGCGCACCGTTCAGGACCTCACCGTACCGTCGCCCCGCACCACATATTTGTAACTGGTCAGCTGTTCCGCCCCGACCGGCCCGCGCGCATGGAACTTGTCGGTCGAGATGCCGATCTCCGCCCCGAAGCCGAACTCGCCCCCGTCGGCGAATTGCGTGGAGGCGTTGTGCAGCACGATGGCGCTGTCCACATGGGCGAGGAAATGCTCCGCGGCGGCCTCGTCCTCGGTCAGGATCGTGTCGGTATGCTGCGAGCCGTAGCGCCGGATATGGCTGACCGCGCCTTCCACGCCGTCCACCACCCGGGCCGAGATCACGGCATCCAGATATTCCGTGTTCCAGTCCTCCTCGCCCGCCGGCACGGCACGGCCCTCCATGGCGCAGACATCGGCGTCGCCGCGCACCTCGCAGCCGGCCGCGATCAGGTCGTCGAGGATTGCCGGCATGTGGCTTTCGGCAACCGTGCGGTCGAACAGGATGGTTTCCGCCGCGCCGCAAATGCCCGTGCGGCGCATCTTGGCGTTGACCGCGACCCGGCGCGCCTTCTCCAGGTCCGCCGCACCGTCCACATAGACGTGGCAAAGCCCTTCCAGATGGCCGATCACGGGCACCCGCGCCTCGTCCAGCACGCGCTGGATCAGCCCCTTGCCGCCGCGCGGCACCACCACATCGATCGTGCCGCGCATGGAGAGCATGGCGCCGACTGCCGCCCTGTCCCGCGTCGGCACGAGCTGGATGCAGCCCTTCGGCAGGCCGGCAGCCTCCAGTCCCTCGTGAAGGGCCTCGACGATGGCCGTGCTGGTACGGAAGCTCTCCGAGCCGCCGCGCAGGATCGCCGCATTGCCGGACTTGAGGCAGAGGCCGCCCGCGTCCGCCGTCACATTGGGGCGGGATTCGTAGATGATCCCGACCACGCCGAGCGGTGTGCGGATACGCTCGAAGCGCAGCCCGTTCGGCCGCGTCCAGGAAGCCGCAACGGAACCTATCGGGTCGGGAAGGCCGGCGACTTCCTCCAGACCCTTTGCGATCGCCTCGACCCGCGCCTCGTCCAGCCGGAGCCGGTCCACCAGCGAGGCGCGCAGATGGGCCGCGCTTTCCAGGTCGCGCGCATTCGCCTCCAGCAGCCGCGGGCAGCCGTCCCGCACCGCCTGGGCCGCCATCCCGAGCGCCCGGTCCTTCGCCTCGCCCGGCGTCACCGCCAGGCATTCCGCCGCCGCACGCGCCTTCCGGCCGAGCGCGGCCACGATCTCGATTGCGTCTTCGCTCATGTCACCACCAAGTCGTCGCGATGGATCATCTCGGTGCGGCCACGATAGCCGAGGACCGCCTCTATGTCCGCACTTCTGAGGCCGAGGATGCGCCGCGCCTCTTCGGCGTCGTAGGCGACGAGGCCGCGCGCCAGCTCGCGCCCCTTCTCGTCCTCGACCGCGACGGCGTCGCCCCGCTTGAAGGAGCCTTCGATGCCCGTGACGCCGGCGGGCAACAGGCTGGTGCCGCGCCTGAGCGCCGCGGCCGCGCCGTCATCCACGATCAGCCGCCCGGCCATGCCGAGCGCGCCGCGGATCCATTCCTTGTAGGCCTTGCGCGGCGTGGCCTGCGGGCGGAACCAGGTGGCGCGCGCGCCGTGGGCCAGACGGCTGAGGGGCCGGTCGGCGCGGCCGTCGCAAATCGCCATCGCCGTGCCCGCACCGAGCGCGATGCGCGCCGCCGCGAGCTTGGTCCGCATGCCGCCCTTGCCGTAGTCGGAGCTCGTCAACCCCGCCATCGCCTCGATCTCGTCCGTCACCTCATCGACCTCGGCGATGTGGGCCGCTTCCGGGTCGCGCGCGGGATCGGCGGTGTAGAGCCCGTCGATATCGGAGAGCAGCACCAGCAGGTCCGCGCCCGCCATCTGGGCCACGCGGGCCGCCAGGCGGTCATTGTCGCCGAAGCGGATTTCCTCGGTCGTGACCGTGTCGTTCTCGTTGATGACCGGCACCGCCCCGTGGCGCAGCAGGGTCGTGACCGTGCTGCGGGCATTCAGGTAGCTGCGCCGATCCTCGGTGTCCGAGGGCGTGAGCAGCAATTGGGCCGCCGGCACGTCGCGGCGGCCGAGCGCCTGCCGCCATGCCTGGGCGAGAACGATCTGGCCCATTGCGGCGGCGGCCTGGCTCTCCTCGAGCCTCAGCCGTCCGCGTTCGAGCCCGAGCGCGCCGCGGCCGAGCGCGATGGCGCCGGAGGACACCGCCAGCACCTCCTGCCCTTCGCCGCGCAGGACCGCTATGTCGTCGGCAAGCCCGTCGAGCCAGGCCCGGCGCAGGCGCCGCCGGTCGTCCACCAGCAGCGCCGAGCCGATCTTCACGACGATCCGCCGGGCGTTCTTCAGGGCGTCCATGCGGGCTCCTCCCGCGGTCCGGCGGCTTCCCTGCCCGCCTTCGCGGCCTCGGACAAGCGGCGCAGCAGGGCCCTGAGGCCGGTTCCGGCCGCACCCGAAATGCGGAAGACCTCGCGGCCCGATTGCCGCTCCAGCGCCGCCGCCAATTCGGCGGCCGCCGGGCCGTCCACCGCGTCGCACTTGTTGAGCGCCAGATATTCGGGCTTGTCGGCAAGGCCGCCGCCATAGGCCTCCAGCTCCCCGCGCACGGTCCGCCACGCGGCCGGCGGATCGTCTCCCGTCGCGTCCACCAGGTGCAGCAGCCCGCTGCAGCGCTCCACATGGCCGAGGAAGCGGTCGCCGAGCCCCGCCCCCCGGTGCGCGCCTTCGATCAGGCCCGGAATGTCCGCCATCGTGAAGCTCTCCTCGTTCGCGCCGACCACGCCGAGCTGGGGGGCGAGCGTTGTGAAGGGGTAGTCGGCGATCCTGGGCCGGGCGCGCGAGACCGCGGCGAGCAGGGTCGATTTCCCGGCATTGGGCAGGCCGACCAGCCCGATCTCGGCGATCAGCTTGAGGCGCAGCCAGATCCAGCGTTCCTCGCCCGGCCAGCCCGGTTCGGCGCGGCGCGGCGCCCGGTTGGTGGACGTCTTGAAGCGGGCATTGCCGCGCCCGCCCGCGCCGCCCCGGCAGAGCAGCACGCGCTCGCCCGGCTCCGTGAGGTCGGCGAGCAGCAGGCGGCGTTCCTCGTCGAAAATCTGGGTGCCGGGCGGCACGGAAATCACCGTGCCCGCGCCGTCGCGGCCGGTGCGCCTCGCGCCCGCGCCGTGGGCGCCGCGCTCCGCCTTGAAATGCTGGCGGTAGCGGAAGTCGATCAGCGTGTTGAGATCGGGCGCGCATTCGGCGGACACATCGCCGCCGCGCCCGCCGTCGCCGCCGTCCGGCCCGCCGAAGGGCACGTATTTCTCGCGCCGGAAGCCGATGGCTCCGGGGCCGCCGTCGCCGCTCTTCAGATAGATTTTCGCCTCGTCCAGGAAGCGCATCGGCGCCGCTGTCCCGGCAGCATCAAGCCTCGGGCAGCACCGAGACGTATTGGCGCCCGCCCGCGCGGCGGCGGAACTGCACCCGCCCCTCCGCCTTCGCGAACAGCGTGTGGTCGCGGCCGAGGCCCACATTCTCGCCCGGATGGAAGCGCGTGCCGCGCTGGCGCACGATGATGTTGCCGGGGATGACGAGCTCGCCGCCATATTTCTTGACGCCGAGGCGCTGGCCCGGACTGTCGCGGCCGTTGCGGGAACTGCCGCCTGCCTTCTTATGCGCCATCGCTCTCTCCGGAAGGTTGGGTGCCGTCGGCAATGCTGTCGATGCGGACCAGCGAATAATGCTGGCGGTGGCCGTTCTTGCGCCGGGAATTCTGGCGCCGGCGCTTCTTGAACACGACGATCTTGGCGCCCCGCGCCTGCTCGACCAGCGTGCCCGAGACGCGCGCGCCCTCGACCAGCGGCGCGCCCACCTTTGCGGCGTCGCCGCCGCCGAGCATCAGCACATCCTCGAAGACGAGTCCGTCGCCGGCCTCTCCGGCCAGCCGCTCGACGCGGATGGTCTCCCCCTCGGCAACGCGATACTGCTTGCCGCCCGTGCGAATGACCGCGAACATGACCCGTGAACCTGCCCGAAAACCGACTGCGCCCGTTGCGCAAGGCCCGCCAACATACAGACGCCGCCCCGGCTGTCAACAGCGCCCCCGTGCAGCGCCCCCGTGCGGCGACCGCCGGGGCTGCGCCGCCCCGCTTGCAGAAAGAGGTTGGCGGAAAGCGGGCCGGCCTGTAAGAAGCCGCGCGACGACCCGTCAGCGGTGGGGTGCCGGAGCGGTTGAACGGGGCGGTCTCGAAAACCGTTGTACGCGCAAGCGTACCGTGGGTTCGAATCCCACCCCCACCGCCAGAGGCGTTCGGAATTTCTGTGGGAAACGCGGGGCGCTCCTCGTAAGTCTTTGACTCAATAGACGAATTATTCGTCTTTCGCCTAACTTAAAGTGGCACACCGCACCCCGTTCCCGTCTTTACCTGCCAGCCGCGGGCTCCGGCGCCCGGAGGACACCGGCGTATCCGCCATGCATTGCCGGCTGGCGGAGGAGCGCACCTGGCGAGCGCGTTCCGCATGGCGATTGTAACCGGCATTACGTCCCTTGGTCGCAGTGTTCCTCCAAGAATCCCAAGGCCTGCCCAAGCACTTCGTCGGCAGAGTCTCGATCCGTCCATGGAAACTCAACCCAAGCCGTCCAGACAAGAAAATCCTCAGGCTTCTTGTCAAACCCGTCGCCCGTTTGAGGGTAGGTCGGCTGAAGGGTGACGTGCCTCTGGATATACGCGCTCGCGACAAAGGTTCCCGTCTTGGCGTTTCTGAGCGCGTCTATCCGCACTGTCTCGGATTGTCCGCCTCTCCTCACAACCACCTCTATCGATTTCTCGACAGTGTAGAATTCAGAGCAGAAAGCATGCAGCTCCGTGTTGTACATCCATCTTTTCCCAGTTTGCCAAACACCGTCGCGCAGGGAACCGCCCTGCATGAACGGCCCTTTCTAGCACAAGATATTGTGGTAGTTCTATCTGCGCCTTCGCGATATTCGGTGTCTGGTTCCCCGCCAAAATCCTGTAGCGGCCATCGCAAATTCCGCTCCCGGCTTGTACCGAAAGATTGCTTCCCTTTCCCCCGCGGCGTGCCGAGACTATCCCGTCTGCCCCAGGCGCGCTCCACGATGCGGTGGTGACCCAAAGTTGAGGATACAGCGGGGCCGCTCAATGCCCCGGCGGGAGGGACGGAGTAACCTGGAACCCGTGATCGTCTGCCAGAGCTTCCACCATGTCTCGGGCGCTTGCGAAGGCGCTGACATGCATTATCGCTATGCGGACCGGAACGCGACACGACACGGGTTTCGACAGGTTGGCCGCTTCGATGCGGCAAACTAGCAATCCCTTGACTGCCTCCTCGTCGGTCGGGACGCGGATTTCACCGATAAACGGTTCCTCCTTGTCGCCGTGACGCCACTGCGTGCATTCGAGGGCGAAAGACGTCTGCGGTTCCGATGGACGGCCGGACTTGTAGTAGAACGCGTTGGGATCACGCTGCCAGGGTAGGTCGCCGGCTAGCAGCGGCGGCGCAAGCGATTTCATCAAAGATTCCCTTAGCGGGCTGGCGTACGCATTTTCTCTTCCGACAAGGTCCTGAAGCAGGTTCGCCATTCGGCGCGTCCCTGCCCCTATGCGTGCTACATCCCCGAGGTATCGGGCCCAGTGGCCACGGGGCGCAACGGGCGGTGGAGGCAATGTTCCGGGTTCCGGGTCGTCCGACGCCTCGTCTTCGCCTTCCCGGTCCTCGTTCGTATCGTCGGACGGCGGCGGCATGATTCTGAACCCACCGCCGTGCGCTTCAATGGTAACGAGGACGTCCTCCGCTGGGCGCGCACCGCTGTTCCCGGCAAGAAACGCGAACCTAGGCAGGGGCATCGCGGCCTGCAGCGTGCGATGGTGGGATCGTAACGCCCTCTGGCAGCGCGCCAGCCACCGGGGGTAGTCCTCCTCCCGGTATTTCCGTATCTCTTCGTCGGGTGCAGGAATAGGGAACGGCGGTGTCTGGGTTGCGCCCATAATCGGCCGGAGCGGCGGAAGCGGCGCAAAGTCGGTTGCCAGAGGAAAGCAGGTCATCAGCCGCTGCATCAGACTCTCGACTTCGGCCTCTGTCAAAGGGGCGTACCGCGTATAGGTAGCCTCGTAGCAGGGTTCTATTGCGGTGCCCGCTGAGCCCTCACAACGGACTGAAACGCAGGGTTCGGCTGCTTTCAGGCGCGAGTTTTCTGCCACGAGCGCGGCCACCTTCCGCTCCGTCTCCGTGGTCTCAGCAGGGCGCAACCACTCATCGGGGATCTCATGCACCGTCAGGCCCAGGCCCCGGGCTTTGTGCAGGAGGATTGCGTCGTGCGTGAGAAGCCGCACATCTTTGGACTGATCGGACCCGGCGAACGCGTGGATAGTTCCAATCAACTGATCGTCACGCTCCGAGTAGTCCAGATCGCCCTCAAGGTCTTGGGCGGGCTTGAGCTGAAGCTCCACGGCCAGAGCGATACGCGGGGGGCCGGCACGGTCGATCTTGCTGTTCCGGCCGTGCATTTTCCGAAACATGGCCGATGCTTCGCGGGCGCGTCTTTGGACACGGCCGCCCCTGGTCTTCTTGAGGCCGTCGATCTCCCGCAGCACCGGGGTCGATACGATCAGCCTCACCTCTTCGAACGCGCGCCAGGGCGACCAGTCGAGATCTTCCAGTGAGCGGCACTGGATGAACAGGTTCGTATCCACGAACAAGTAGAGAGTCGAAGTCGTCACGGTACCTCCCGCGTCTTCTTGATGTTGGGCGAGCGCTCCCTCGTACGGGACAGATCCCAAGATGCAGGGCTTGACCGGCCCGGTGCAATTCGGGGCGGCCCGCAGGGCCTTACCCGGCAGCGGGATGCGGATGGCACTATGTCCAGTTTCTCTTGTTGCACGCGCAACTTTTTAGCAGTAAAATCCCGAATAACGCAACCCGCATACCTCGGAGGCGAGATGCTTGAGCCTATTGATCGCATCGTGGATGCTTTCCCGGTGGACTTGTTTCAGCTCATCGCCCAGCGCACGCCTGTCGGCTTCGCAGCGGCGGACCGTCTCGCTGAAGAAGGCTCCGCAGAACCTGAGCGAGCGATGATGCGTGGTCACGCGCGGCACGCGCAATGCGAAGAACTGTTCAGGGCGAGCGCCAAAGACGTGGGATTAGATCCAATGGTCGTCCATACGAAGTCCAAGGGGGCAAAATACAGCATCGTGTCCCACGATGGAGTGCATTTGCTCCGGGCGCACCTGCGATGGTGGCGCGCTCGTCCACGTCCGGCTCGTTTCCGCGAGGAGTGGGCGGCTGTGAACAAGTGGATGGATTCGGTACAGAGGGATCTCTGGCGGGCTGATCCCCCCATACAACACTCGGATCAGATGTGTGCGATGCTCATCACCACCGCGCACCGGCTTAACCCCCGAGTACCAGCATGGATCGGAATAGGAGTACCACGGGCAGACTTGTCTGCTTGGATCGTCCAACAGTCGCTTGATGACCTCATCGGGTGCTATGGTCAGCGTCCCCATGGACCGTCCGACGCTCCTGTTACACCACCGGATCAAGCCCGGCCTATTCTCCGACCACTCGGAGGACATTCGACGAACGCCCAGTCGACGTAAGGGCATCTCTATGCGCAGTGGCACACCGGGGTTTCAAGCCAAGCGCCTGTTGGTGGCGCGGGATTCCCGCGGCCTCACTCAGGTGGCGCTCGCTGACTTGGTTAACCGAACGCGGTCAAGCGTCTCGCGCTGGGAAAGCGGGGACCAGTCGCCCGAGCCGGAAGCGCTCTCGGCGCTTGCACAGGCGCTCAACCTGCCCGTCGCTTTCTTTCTCCGTCCAGTGCCCGATCACGGATACGCTCCCCTGTTCTTCCGGTCCATGGCGAGCACCACTCAACTGGTACGAAAACGCACACGAGCTCGCCTCCGCACGGCGCAGGAAATCGCTCTAACTCTCCAAAATTGGGTGGAGCTTCCCAAGGTCAATGTGCCGTTTCTGGATGTCACAGATCATCGCGAGATTGGTGAAGCGGATATTGAGCAAATGGCCACTGCATGCCGAACCACCTGGTGCCTCGGCGCTGGCCCGATCGCCGATGTCCTGCTGGTCCTTGAAAACGCTGGCGCCGTGGTCGTTAAAGAGGAAACCGGCACCGTCAAAATGGATGGGCTGTCGAACTGGTCGGCTGCGGACGAGCGCCCCTATATCCTGATTGCACGAGACAAGGATGTTCGTGTGCGCTCGCGCATGGATGCCGCCCATGAACTTGGGCACCTCGTGCTCCACCGCAACATTGAAGCTAAAGCCCTCAATAACAGCGCGCACTTCAACGAGATAGAACGGCAGGCGTTCGACTTTGCAGGTGCGCTACTGATGCCTGCAGAGAGTTTCCCAAACGAAGTCTGGTCATTTTCCCTCAATGCCTTCGTCGCGCTCAAGGAACGCTGGAATGTTTCGATCGCCGCGATGATTATGAGATGCGCTAAACTCGATTTGCTGAGCGACGAGGACCGGCAGCGCCTCTGGAAGCAGTTCAGCGCAAGGGGATGGCGAAAAGGCGAACCCTTAGATGATACTCTGAAAGCAGAAGAGCCTCGCCTGCTGGGCCGGTCGGTGCGTCTTCTGGTCGACGAGAATGTCCGGAGCCGAGCAGAATTGCTGAGCGACTTTCGGCTCCATGCTCAAGATGTGGAGTTACTATGCGGATTGCCACGGGGGTACATGACGACGGAAAGTACGAATGTCGTGCCGTTGCCGCGGCTTAAGCAACGTAAAGCCGAGACCACAAGAGATAACGGCTCAGTCATCCCGTTTGGTGGGCAGTGATTGTACCTTCCTCCGAGCAGGAAACCGAAGTCCTCCAGACCATTGATTATACTGGATATAGTCGGTAAACGCGCTTGACAACAGGCCCCTCCGGCGCTAAAATGGATCGCCTCTTTGCAAGAGGCCAGAGCCATGGCTTCAACGCCCCGCCGCTCGCTCCGGGTCCCCGAGGCCGCCCATGCCGGCATCCTCGGCAAACCGTTTCCGGTCCAGGTGAACCACTGCCGCACGCCGGGCTGCGCCAATTTCGGCGTACCGGCCCGCACGGCGCCCGGCAAGAGAGGTCCGAGCAAGGACCGCGATCTCCACTACACGCTGACCTCGACCTCGAAGGGCCAGGAGCCGGCCATCGAGTGCAAGCTGTGTCGGGGCAAGGGCGCAATCCGCTCGAACGCGGCCGTCGCCGAAGAGGTCGAGCGGATCGCCGGTTACGCCCGGCCGCTCGAATTCCGCTTCGCCTGCAAGACCGCAGGCTGCGCCAATGAGGGCCTCTCCATCGGCGCGCATCGCGACGGCTACATGAAGTACGGCTACTACAGGAACCGCGAAAACCCGATCTATCGCTGCAAGGCCTGTCTGCGCAATGTGGTCGTCTCGTACAAGGCGCCGCGGATCCACACCGGGAACCAGGCGCGCGCCGCCGACGTGTTTTCGCGCCTCGCCAACAAGTCGCCGGTGCGCCGCACGGTAGAGGGCGCCGGGCTCAGGAGCCATGCCGACTACTACACGGTGCTCGATTTCATCCACCGCCGGTGCCTCGACCTGAACGCCGCCGTCACGCGGGGCTTCCTGACCGGCGAACGGCGCCTGCCGGAGGCGATGAACGTCGCCATCGACTCCCAGTCGCTCATGGTCAACTGGCCGAGCAGGGCACAGCGGCGCACGGTCGAGATGACCTCCTGCTGCAGCGTCGATGCCGCCTCGCGCTTCATCCTCGAACTGGACGTCAATCACGACCCCCGCTTCGACCCGTTCGATGTCAACTACGAGTCGGCCGAACGGGGCGACCTGACCCGCAAGGAGGCGTTCCGCAGATATGCCCGCTTCTGGCTCGCGGGCGATGAGATGCGCGCCGGGCGCAGCGCCCAGCAGCGCATGGGCCGCCGGGCCGCCGAGCAGGCCGTCGGCGACATCCAGGACGCCTTCCGCGCCGCCAACGCCTATGCCGACGTGGCGGAGATGGAGATCGTGCCGGGCTAGGGACCGCTGCGCGACACCATGCTGCGCTCCGGCATGCTGGTGAAGACCGGCTACCGCACGCTCGGGCACATGTTCGTCTTGCGCGAGATCCTGAAGGGCGCCGGCGTGGAGCGGTTGCAGCTGTCCATGGACGAGCACCTCTCGACGATCGCCGCCTTCATGTGCGCCTTCCAGGGGCAGATCGCGGAGGGCGCCGCGCAGGGCTTCCTGGTGCGCTACGACAAGGACTGCCCGATCGACGAGCGCGACCGGCTCTTCGAGGAAGCCATGCGGCGGATGCGGGCCTTCGCCCGCAGGCGCGGCATGGAGGGCATGGACAGGGAGGAGATCGGCTTCGAGATGATCCGCGCGGCGCTCGACGCGGACGGCCTGCCCGAGAACGGCTGGCTTCGCCATCCGCTGCCGACGAAGCAGGAACCGAACAAGGACGTCCGTTGGATCACCGGGAACGAGGACATGCCGGTCGATGAGAGGGCCCGGCTCTATCTCGCGGCCTCGCTCGGCCGGGTCGACAATGTCTTCGAACTGACGCGCCGGTTCCTGTCGGCGCTGGAGCGGCCGTTCTACACGCCGAGCGCCGGCTGGAACCAGGTCTGGCACGGCTATGCGCCCTACAACCCGGACATGGTGCGGAAATATCTCGACATCTTCCGGGTGGTGAACAATTTCATCCACACCGGCAAGGACGGCGCCACGCCCGCCATGCGGCTGGGTTTCGCCGACCGCCCGTTTTCCTATGCCGACGTGCTCTGGCCGGGCGAGAAGATCCCCAAGCCCAGGCGCTCCCGCCGCAAGGGACGCGCGCTCAAGGCCTGATGCGGGCGTCTTCCGGATAGTCCTCGATAAGGCAAGCGAAGGCTTTTGCAGGCTTCAGACAGCGGGCCTGACGGCCGCTTCCGGCCATTCGACCGCCCGCTGGAAATCGGCGTGCCACAGCAGTTCCCGTGCGAGCCGCTGCTTCGGGAATTGCGCGAGCACGACCTGCAGGCCTGCGATCCGGGCGCGCTTCATGGCCGGAAGGCAATCGGTATCCCCGGTGACCAGAATGATCCGGTCGACTACCCGGTCGGCGGCATAGGCAGCGATGTCGAGACCGAGCCGCATGTCGACGCCCTTCTGCTCGAAGCGCGGCTTGAAATCGTCGTCGGACAGTGTCGCCGGAGCGATGGGAATGCGTCTCGGCTCGAAGCCCCGGAACTTCAGTGTGCCGAGGCGCACCGCGAACCGGGGCTTCGCCGCCAGCACCTTGAGCCATTCGTCCGAACCCTGGAAGGAGGCGGGTTTGCCCGAGACCGGCAGCTTCGGATTCCCCCGATAGGGGGCGCAGTCGTAGTACAGCACCCGGAGCAGGGACTCTTCCCCGGAGACGCAGGCATGGGCGACCGCCTCGATGTAATCCGGGTCGTATCCGTAGCCGGCCTGCCGGACCAGCACCCGCAGGTGCCCGCCGTCGATGAACACTGCAGCCTTCAAACGAAGAGACCCCCCTCAGCTTGCGCCTGCGGGGGGTCTCCATATAGGCGCCCGCCTACGGGCGTAGCGGATAACTGCAACGAACCCTACGCGCCACCGTTGTTGTCGTCAACCGGTCCCGACACCGTCGATGCTTTCAGCGACCGTTCCGCGAGCGGATCCTGTCGCGCTGCCCCGCTCTCGCCAGTGTCAGTCGTCGTGCAGCAGGCGAGTGCGGGACGCGGCCCGCATCAGGCGCTTGTAGGCGCGGGTTTCCCGGAACGCGGGGCAGCCATAGCGGGCCGCGTCCCTCGCCCTGTCGAAGGCATCGCCGCCGCCGGCAGGATCGGCGCCGGCGTCCAGCGCCACCTCGATGAAGGCGTCGTTGGCGGAGTTGATCGCGTAGTCGAGCGGCTTGCGCCCGTATCCCTCGCGGGCCTCGGGATCGGCCCCGGCCTCGAACAGCGCCGCCGCCACCTCCCCGACGGGATTGTTGTCGGCGGCGTAGTGCAGCGGCGCGCAGCCGCCGGCATCGCGGGCATTGGGGTCCGCACCGCCTGCGACCAGACCGTCGATTTCGGCCCGGTCCTCCGCCATGGCCGCGGCGACATGGATCGACTGCGCTCCGTAGCCCAGCCGGAACCGCCCGTGCATGCCATAAGCGTAGATCATGCTTTCGGATGCTTGCTGCCTTGTGTCCCGACGCGTCGGGCGGCTTACACCGGAACGCCCTGCATTGCCACGGCGTCGAACCGGGCAGGGAGATCGACAGAGAGGTCCCGATATCCGGATCGCACCGCACGCGCGCATCCGAGCGTTACGGAGCGTCCTATCCGTCTTCCGGCTCGCTCTCCAGCAAATCGGCGACCTGCTTCCCGCCGGCATGCTGTTCGAGCAGCTTCGCGAATGTCAGTCCGGCCCAGCCTGCCTTGAAGTCCCCGCTTTCGTTGAACACCGCCATGGTCCGCGCGTGGAGCCTGTCCAGGATCGCGGCCAGGTCCGCCCCGGTCAGCGCGTTTACATCGGTGCGGCCCCGGCAATAGAGCTTGTGCAGTCGGGAGCCGATATGCGTCAGTTCCCGGATGCCGAAGACGAGGAACTTGGCCCGATCGCGGAGCCTTGCGTCCAGTCTCCCCGGCGCCTCCAGGAGGCGGAGCCGCATGCGGCCGTCGGTCAGGTCGGCCTTGCTGACCATGAAGCAATAGACGCGCTTGCGGCTCCGTTCCCTGAGCGCCTTCTCCACATGGCGGTTGGCGCTGTCCCATTGTTCCTTGATGGTCTTGTGGCGCAGCTTTCCTCCCAGGGTTTCCTGCATGGTGACTTCGGCGAGCACGGTGAAGCCCTTGTAGTCAGCGCGGACATCGGGCCTGCCCTCCGGCGTGTGGCCGTAGGGGACGCCGCGCCGGCGGCCTCTCCTGTGTACCCGGCAGGGACAGATCGCCCGTTCCGGGCCGCCCAGGCAGCTGAGCAGCAGGGCCACGATCAGCTCCAGGCCGACCCCCTTGGGGTAGAAGCGCTGCGCCTTCTTCAGCAGCCCGGGCGCGGGGGCGCCCTTTTCCCCTTCCCCGGCCTTGTCCCCGACCGCGCCGCCGTCTTCGCCGTCCCTTGCCAGGGCGGCCTTGCGCTTCTCTTCCTCGGCAATGGCGGCCTTGCGGTTTTCCTCCTCTTCGAAGGCGACCCAGTGCTTCTTCGCGGTCTCGTGGTCGAAGCCGATGGCCGGATAGACCCAGGCGGCGCTCACTCTCGCGTCGTTGTTGACGAGCTGGTTCGCCGCAAGGTCCAGAATGCGGGGATCGACGACGGTCCCGGGATCGGGATAGGGGATCCGTCCCCTGGGCCCGGGGCCGACCAGGATGCGCGCCGTCAGCGTCATCGCCCGCCCGCCGGCTTCTTCTTCCCCGACCCGGTCTTGCGGGTATAGACCGGCAGCAGCCACTGCACGCCGCCGGGGAAGCCGTCGACGACCAGCACGCCGGCATCGCAGAGCATGAGCGCGCTCGACCGGGCCGCGGCGATCTGCGCCGCGTCCGGGGCATGGTCCTTCTCCACCCGGTCGGCGGCGGTGTCGGCCATGACGAGCGCGGCATATTCGATGCCGCCCTCATCGCCATCCAGCTCCTCCAGGGTTTCCTGCCGGTCGTCCACGATCATCCCGGCGAACTTCGCGGGCGAAGGGATGTCCTTCTTCCCTGTCTCGTCCTTCTTCCGCGCGTCCGCCGCCGACAGCCAGAAATGGAAGCGCATGAACTCGGCGAGGCAGAGCGCCGGGCGGTAACAGGCCGACCGCGGGACGTCCTCGTCCTCCGAGCCGAACTCTTCGATCGCCTTGCGCACCTTGCGAAGCCGCCCGGCCACCGTGCGCGGCACGCCATCCCGTCCCGTGACGCTGTAGCGGCTGCGAAAGGCGCGCCGCAGCGCCCGCTTGCGCTTCATGCAGAGCAGGCCCTCGGGCGTGACCCGGTCCCTGTCGTCCACGAGTTCCAGCCGACGAAGCTGGCCGAGGCAGTCCTCGGCCATCCGGGGGCGGATATCGGACCAGTCCGCGACGGCCGGATAGCCGTCCACCTCTTCCGGCGCGCCGAACAGCCCGAGCCCTTCGAGATGCTCGTCGCTGAGGCCCTCCTCCTCGATCCGGGCCTCCAGCGCCTCGACGGCCGTGCGGCCGCCCGGACGCTCCGCCGCCAGCGCCTCGAGCGCCGAGGGCAGGAAATACAACTCCTGCTGAAGACCGGCCGGGAAGAGCAGGCTAACCATTGCCGAGCCTCCGGGTCATCTCCCGCGCCTCTCGCCAGCCCGGGAGGAAGTCCAGGTCGCCGCCGACCCGCATGGCGTCCACCTCCTCCCAGGGCAACAGTCCGAGCCAGTGCGCAGGCTGTTTGCCCCGGATCAGGTTATCCCGGGCGCGCGCGTAGTTCAGGGTGAACCGGGCGACCCAGATCTGGAACGAGGCATGTTCGGCGCTCACCATCGACTTGTTGAAGCTGAGACCCTGTTCGGCGCGGGTTCCCGGCCGGATGAGCGCCTGGGCCCGCTCGCGCAGGGCTCCGATCGCCGTGTCCACCGATTGCGGGCTGGCCAGCGCCAGGAACGCCTCGACTTCCTCGCAGGGCGGCCAGTCGCGGTCCGGTCCCTGGGACAGCCACAAGACGGCGAGGCGCCTCTCATCCCGGCCCTTGCGCTCGCGCCACGCCCAACTGCCCCGTTCCGACCAGCCGCCGTGCATGGCCTTTACGAAGAGTTCCGCCTTCGCCCGGTCGCGCCGCTGCGTATCCCTGTCTCCCAGGAGGTCGAGACCGTCCTTCTCCAGTTCCGCCCCGATCCCGTCGCGCCAGGCCGCGGCGACCCGCTCCGTCTCGGACTCCCACTCCGGCATGGGCGTCCCGACGGACTTCTTCGCTGCATCGCGGGTCTGGATCTGCACCACTGCAATCTCGGCGCGGCGGACGTCTCGTTTTTCCTCTCCGCCGCCGTCGCCCTTCTCCCCGCCGCCGTCCCTCTTCTTCGCGGCGACGGGAGTGCGCATGTCCCCGGCGAACACGGCGGCCGCGCTCCGGTAGGCGGTGTGTTTCCCGTCGAGGGACAGGGTGACCCGGTCGAACCGGGCCGTCAGCTCGCGCAGCACCATGAAATGCGCGAGTTCGGCATATTCCTCGCGCATGAACAGCGCCTGGGCGCTCAGATAGGAGTATCGGTTGGCGCGAAGCGCCGTCTCCCCGTGGTCGGTGCCGAAATGGTACAGGTGGTCGAAGCGCCGTTCGGCGACGGGAAGGCCGCCGTCCGTCATGGCCTGGGCCGGGTCCTCCGGCAGCAAGTCACCGAAAACGGCGCAGGGGTGGGCGGCAAGCACGAACATGCCGGGCGGCTTGTGCAGGCGCAGCGCCGTCACCAGCACCGGGAGCTGGCAGGAGCGGGGCCGATACGCGCTCGTCCGCTTCTGGAGCGAACCGTACACGGTGTCGGTGCGGAGCGTGGCGGTGCCGTTGAACGGACTGTCCTCGGGCCCCGGCTCCTCGCTGCCGTCCTCCCGGGGAAACAGCCGGTGAAGCCGCTCCAGGCAGTCCTGCGCCATGAGGGCGGCGCCGCTGTGGTTCTGGTAGTCGCGGACCCGGAATCCGACATTCCGGCGCAGCGCCAGGTAATGGCTCGGATTGTCGCCGCGCGCATCCCTGAACCGCTGCTCGAATTCCCTAAGCCCCTTGCGAAAGCCCATACCTTGATAGGTGTGCCAGAAAACGTCCTCCAGACGCCTCTCCAGCCGGCCCGGTTCGTCGAGACTGCGATGCAGGCCCTTGGCGCTGTCCAGGGTGAAGGTCCGGTTGCACTCCTGGCATCTGGCGCGATCGCGCGCCTGCGACTCGTAGCAGCCGCTATGTTCGAAGACATTGACGCCATATTGCCCGCACGCCTCGTTGCGGCAGGCGTCGTAGGGGATGCTCTGGCTCTTGAACCAGACATAGGCGGCGCGGAGCGACCGGTTCGACAGCAGCCGCGAGCGCATGCCGCAGATCCGGCACACATAACGCCGGTCGGCCAGGAAGCCTCGGACCGGCTCGACCTCGTAGCGCCGCGCATAGCTGCCGCGGTCCGGCGCCGGGCCGAAATTCGGGCACATCGGGTTGCGGCAGAAATTGGCGTTGAACTTCACCCCGGGCCCGATCTCGGGAAACTCGATCGGTTCGAAGGCCTGAAGGTCTTCCTCCTTCATCGGCTTGGTCGGCTGCGCCATCGTCGCCCCCCAAGAGACGGCCTGTCTCGAAATACCAGCGAGAGCATCCCGGCATGTCAAGGCGGCCGGGGCGTGTGCAGGCAAGGGAATCCTCTTGCGAGGCGGGCAGAGGTTCGATGTTCGACCGGCGAATCGGGAATCCCCATATTTCTTCCTTCCCGAGCGGCCATTCCGCCCCCAGGGCATTGATCGGCGCTCCGGTTTCCTTTCTCATCGGGCCCCCTTGTCGGTTCCGTGCCCCGATGGAACACCATGATCCAAGGAATCCCGGAGCCTTTGTTCAACCTCGATCTGCTAGTGACATGACGGAGAGTGCATTGAGAACCGCGAAAAGCGCGTTGGAGTCTCTGCTGGCCGAAAAGCGTGAGCCCGATATCCACAGCCGGTTGCGCGAGGTTCTGGAAGCGATGACCGGGATTCCTTGGATCATGGAGTTTCCCATACCGGGCCACGGCAAGGTCGACCTCGGATGTCCGGCGAAGCGCACCGTGGTGGAGGTCAAGGGGCGCGATGAGTGCGGACCCGACAAGCCGGGGTCCGGGGCCGGCGAAACACAGAAGCAGCAGGTTCTTCGGTACCTGGAAGGTCTCGCCTCATCGGAGAAGGCCGACCTGCTCTTGGCAGGCGACGGCAACACTCCCTGGACAGGCTGGCTCACCAACGGGCGCGCCTGGTGGGGCTGGACGCTCAAGGAGGACGGTGCGGCGGTGCCTGTTCCCGGTACTGAGACCGGGCGTTTTCTTTGGACACCGCAGGAGGTGAGCGTTTGGATCCGTTCGAAGATCAGGCGCGACAACGAAGACCGGCAACTGCTGATGCCGGTTCCCCCGAATCTGACGGCGCTCCACTTGGAGCCTCTCAGCCGCAACCTGCTTGACGCAGCCGGGCGGCAAGGCGACAGCGTGGGCTACCGGACGAAGCAGGCCGTCTGGGCCATGGCGCTGCGCGGCGCTGGCATGGTTCCCCCGGAAGGCGACAGGGATCGGCGCGACTGTCTGTTTGCAAACCATACCACCCTCCTTCTCGCGGCCAGGGCCATTGTCTCCACACTTCACTCCCCGGACGGTGGCACCGGCCTCGACGGCCTGCCGGGGAACGTTTTGGACGGACTGCCAGCATGGGTGAACGCTGACGAGAAAGCTCTCGGGGAGGTTCGGAACCTGGCCCGGACCCTGTCCATGTACGACTGGAGAGGCAGTGCGCAGGACCATCTGCGCGACGCTTACCATTCGTTGATCGAACGGGACCAGCGCAAGGAGTTTGGCGAGTACTACACCCCGGATTGGCTTGCCGAGGAGGTCGTCTGGAACACGCTGGACGAAGTCTGGCTTGATTCGGCCGTCGGCGAGGCTCTGAAAGGGGGGCTGGACGGACCAGCCGTCCTAGATCCTTCCTGTGGGTCGGGGACATTCCTGTTCCACTCCGCCAGACGGATCAGGGGCAGGATGGCGGAGACCCATCCCTCAATCGATCCGCGCGATGCCAGACATGCCGTCATCCGCTTGGTGAAGGGCATCGACGTCCACCCGATTGCTGTCGAACTGGCAAAAGCCACGCTGGAAACAACCCTGCCGCCCGGCCCTGGCGAACCGGAGGTCATCCTGGGCGACACGTTGCAGACAGCGATCAGCGGCGAAGAAACCATATGGACCAACGAAGAAACCGTGGAATACCTCTCGCCGGGAGGACACCCGATAAAGGTTCCGAGGGAGGTGCTGGAACACGACCCGATGCGCTTGGACATGATTCGGGAGCTCAATACCAGAGCGAAGACCCGCTACCGAGGAGGAACCTGGAGCAGCGGCCCGCCGAGGCTGCACCCTCGCTTGGAACAAACGCAAGAGCAGCTGGAAAGGGTTATCGAAGCGGAAGGGGATGACATCTGGGGCTGGCATCTGAGCCAGATATCCGGCCTGCTGTCCCTGATGCAGCGGAAAGTGGACCGGATCGTGACCAACCCACCGTGGATCGTCGTCAACGACACCCCGGAGGGCGACAGGAAACTCCGTCTAGCAAACTTGCAGAACCGGCTTGGGGTGCAGGTCATCCCGCGTGGCTCGTCGGCGAAAGGCGACCTCGCCTGCCTGTTCACCGCCCGGTCCGCGGAGCTGTATCTCAGGACGGGCGGCCGGATGGGCATGGTGCTGCCTGGCTCGGCGTTGACGGCCCAGACTTGGGGAAGGTGGCGCAATGGCCAATGGGGCCCCGACCTGCATATGGACATGCAGCACGGCAAGGACCTGTCCGACCATGACCCCGTACCGTTTCCGCACGCCCCCAACGGGACCTCCGTGGTCTATGCCGAGCGAAAGGCCGACGTGGGCGAAACGAAAGACCGCGGACTGCCGGCTCCCAAGGGAGCGCCGGTATGGCAGGAGTCCGAGTATGTGAAGCGCGTACGGCGCGGTGCGTGTTCGCAGCCGCACGGGCTTCTGTATGTCGAGAATTCGGACATACTCGCCACAGAGACCAAAGGCGTCGTCGAGATCACGACCAGAATGTCGAGGAAAGGACGCTGGAAGGGGGTATATCTCCACGGCAGAGTGGAGCGCAGAGCGCTGCTACCGGTGGCGACGTCGAGGGACGTGAAACCCTTCGTGTACGAAAATGGTGGCCGAAAGATTATCGCGCCGACGGAAACCCGCTTGGGGAGCGTCCAGATCCGCTGGCATAAGGGCGTCCCGGAAAAGGACCGCCGGTTCCCCTTCACTATGTCCTACTGGAAGGAGGCGGAGTCCGAATACCGGAAGAGGCGCGCCGCAACGGCCGGGGAAACGCTTCTCGACAATCTGGACTGGCAGAAGACGCTGAGCACCCAACTGGAGGCAATTCCTGTCGGCGGCGGAGCAAAGGCTCTGCTCAAACTGGTCATCAACAAGTCCGGGAAGAACGGCCTGAGGGCTGCCAGAGTGCCCTTGAACCATATCGCTGACGACATGCTCTACTACGTGGTCTGCGGGTCTGAGGACGAGGCCCTGTACCTCTGCGCGATCCTCAACGCGCCCTGCATGCAGAACACATGGAACCTGACCAAGACCAGCACTCTGCATTACGACAAAAACCCGTGGCGAAAGGTTCCGGTGAAGCGGTTCGGCGCCAAAGACCCGATGCACATGGCGCTGGCCCGCGTCGCCCTGGAGGCTGAAGAGAACGGGCTCCTAGAAGCTGTCGTCGACGAACTGGACGGTCTCGTGGCCGACCTCTTCCCGAAGCACAGCAACCTGTGAGGCCAGGGATGTGTGGCACCCGGCCTCGCGGGCGGTGCCCAAGCATCCAATGGTTCGGTTCCGGGCAGGCCATCAGAAGTGCGATTCGGAGGCTCCTAAAGTGCCAGATTCGTCTTGGCAAAGTGTCGGCAGGCGACGCAAACAGTCCCCGACCGAGGACATAATCCGTTGAAATTACAGTGTTTCATGGGACATGGCAGAGGCCGAACAGCCCGGACCGCGTTTCCCACAGAAATTCCGAACGCCTCTCCCACCGCCAGAGACGGTCCGCTTTTTGTGATATTTTAATGAGGCGCTGACAATTTCGGGGGGAAGTGAGTTTGGCCTTGTATCTAACCATTTGATATACCGATGAAAACCTCACACGTTCGGTTTGAACCAGTACGTCACTTTCCGGGTGGAAATGCCGGACATACCACTCCGGTGGACGCGCTCCTCAACTGCTATCATCGAGTCCGGCCGGCGCTCCCGTCATCGGGCGATAGAATGGGGGATCCTCCTCACCGTTCGGGACCACGGGGCTCGTCACCCCCCGCAGAGCTGCGCGCATGAAGTCGTCGGGACCGATCTTCCACGCCGGTACGATCTTCAGCACCCGTTTTTCGATGCTGATCCCCGGACGCCCGGTCTGCACAACGTAGTCTGCCGCTGGGCGCTCCATAGGCGCAATGCGGTAGCGCCCCAAGCGCCGGTAGCGCTCAAGGAACTGATCGAGGTTGCGGCTGTCGCGGGGACTCATTTCGTGGAACCTCACAGGGAATCCAAGGAACTGCACTCTCGCATCCAACACATCCGCGTTCCGGTAACTGACAGCCAGCCGGTAGCGGTCGGGATGTTCGTGGTCCACGCCCGTCACCAGAGTCAGCCCGATGGTCTCGTCGCGGTCCACCGCGCCAAACCTCCTCAGCCACCCGCGGAATATCTTGCGCCCGGCTTCAATGTCCTCGAACAGGAAGTGTATCTCGGGCACGTCGTCCGGACCGCGCGCGAACGTATAGGCCAAGCCCTTCCACCGTGACGCATCCCACAGCGGCAGATTCAGAACCGATAGCACCTTCGTATCCCGATGCCTGCCCGCGTCGATGCCCGATGTCGGCCTGTCGCGAGACGCGCCGTCGGCGCCGTCTTTCGCATCGCCAGGAAAGTAAAATGCAGTCGGCCGCCACGGGACCGAACGTCGCAGGGCCATGCTCTCAGCTCCGAGCGCCATCCAGTCCTTTGCCTGCACCTTCGCTCCCTGACCGAGCACACCGCCGTAAACCACAGGTAGCTGCGCGGTCAAGCTCGCCCGATCCTGCGCCCTATCCTCGGCGAGGAGCGCCTCAAAAGCCTCCATTCGCAGCGGCATCCACAGTTGCCCCAGCACCTGCGCGAGGAGTTCCATCATCCTTCTGATGTAGGTCTCATCCACAACCTCCACGGGTCCTCTCGGATGGGCGACGACGATTTTGACCTCTCCGGCGTCATCTTCCACGAGTTCGTACTCGAATGGTTGCTTGGCGTTGTCTCTGGCCACTACCTCAACGTAGAGTTCTCCCCTGGCCGATAGCTGCCCTTTGGCCATGCCGCTCGTCGCCAGAAACGACTCGACGAACGCCAGCAATGTCTCACCAAGGAGCAGCGACGACATCCCCTCAATTACCCGCACTTCGATCTGACATCCGAACAGTACGGTGTACAGACTGGACGGCCACCGTACGCCCCAGTCTGCGTGTTCGGCGACATCGCGCGCAGCAGGTTGGCCGAGTAATTTTGTAAAGAAGTCCTCTGGTTCGTCGATTCCCGTCTCGAATCCAACGGCGTCCTCGTAGCCGAGAAGGAACATCGCCGCCAGCCGGCTCATATTCAGGCCCAATGCTTCCAGCAGTCCCGGCGCATGATCCAAGCTGGGCAAGTCCTGCCAAGGCGTCCGAAGGACCATGATCGCCAGCACGGCATCCATCAAGGCGCATTCTCCTCGACAAGCCGTTCGATCTGCTCCTCCGTCAGGTCGACCGCGTTCAACATCATACGGTGGAACTCGAACCAGCTCAGCGCCTGAGGCACCCGGCCCAGTTGGATTTCGAGCCAGATCAACCGGGCCAGGGGCACGTATATGCTCGACGGCAGCTCGCCAGTCTTGTCCGACGTGCGCCCAATCCAATGCAGGGCAAAGGCGTAGTTTGCCCGTGCGGCCCACAGTAATCCCATTGCCTCATAGGCGCAGGCCGTCGCGACGAGAGACTGCAAGAACTCCTCGTCGGCGCCCCCGCGGCCTAGAGAAAGCTGCGCCTTGCCGGCCTGTACTATCGCGTCCCCGTGCCGCCCCGCCTTTAGGCATGCGAGCGCCCGGTTCAGGCGCATCCTTCCCCCTTGTACTTCCCCGACGCGTTCCGCCTGCATCTCAATGATCTTCTCCAGCGGTCCATCGAGATCTTTTTCTCCCCCAGAAATGTTGACCAGTTCCTCGACGATTCTTGCCATCGAATCGAACGGGTAGTCCAGATGATCGCGTGCGGTCTCCAGAATGTCAGCGATCTCCTTGAGCCCGTTCGCCAAGGACTCACGGCTGGCTTCCTCAGTCATCATCATGATGGTGAGCAACGTCCGCGCCATAAGGGACGAGGTCGGTCGTCCGCCGTTCTCTGCGATGGCCATAAGCGCAACACGCAGTTGCGTCGCGCGTTCGTTCCATTGTGCATCCGCTTCTGGATCACTCCTGATTCGCTGCAACGCCATCCCGACCTGCCAAAGGACCATCAGGCGCTCAAGATCCCACACATTTTCCGCGCCAAGCCCCAGCGACTCGGCTAACTCGTAGAGTCGCGCGAATTCGGAGTAGTCTTCGTACCAGCAAGTTGCCGTCCACGCCCGGTGGTATGTGATCCGAAGCAGTTGGCGTTCGGTACCGTACTTGCGTGCCATGCGTTCGGCTCGGTCGAAGCGGCCGTCGACCTCCGTCCGAGGACGATCAAGGCCGCGCGCCAGCAATGCCGTCTCAAGGCAGTCCTCCGCCAATTGATAGCCCACCCCTGCATACCGGTCGGGGTCTTCGATCTGGCTGTCCAACTCGGCCAGACTGCGCTCCCGCTCGGCATCCGTACGTCCCAGCCTCCGCGTCGTCGCCCCACCCAAGTCGACCTGCAGCGTGCTCTCGAACAGTTCGTAGTGGCCTTTTTCCAGCACCCGGTCGGCGATCCAGTTCCTGTCAAGTATACGGACGTCGAGGCCCCACCTTTCCCGGAGTTCATCCTCCAGACTGGCGCGAACACGATCGGGAACCTGTTGATTGGACATGAAGTACGCGACCGTGAAATCTCGACCCGTCTCGGCTATCTTCCTGACGTCTTCCCGAACCTTTGAGCGCCAGTCCTGCTTCGCGCTGAATGCGAATGCCCAGCGTTCCGCTGAAGCCCTTTCGGGATCGCCGACATACCACCGCTCGGCAATCCCTTGCGCCACCGGGTGGGTCTCGGTGTCCACCTTGCTGTCTCCGCCTCCGGTCGGACCTGTCTGAGTGATGAGGTTCGGACAGATCTCCTTTTCCGCGAGCCTGCGGCAGAAGTGCTTGAACGCCACCTCCTCCTTTCGCTCCGTGACCTGCGCGAGGGTGAAGTGTAGGAACGCTGCGTTCACCACTGGCTCGCGCTGCGTGGCGGAGTCCGAGTAGAGTTCCGGCCGCCGGGCCCGCATGAAATCCCGCGGGCTCAGTCTTCTTGGCGAGCCGACCTCGACAGTTTCCCAACGAATGCTCTCGCCGTACGTTCCCGTCGCCTTGTGGTCATCCAACGTCTTCGGCGGTGCCAGCCACTCGCCGTTGAGCGATGCTCTCTCCAGATGCGCGCCTATGGCTGCCGGCGTTCGGCGAATCGCTTCCTCAATCGTAGGTGCTACCACCACGCAGCCCGGAACATCTGGCACGCGTATGGTGGCCGTTCCCCCAGCGTCCGTGGCAATGGCAATGGCGTACTCCAAGCTGAACCGCTCCTGGATTGATCTGCCTTGACCGAAGCCCGACTTGCCGGACCGGGACGGCTTCCCTACGAGCCGGGCCCTTGTGCAGCATACCGAACGTCGGCACGCCGAGTCTCAACCATGCAGGGGTCTCCACCCTAATAAAGAAGGTCGCTTCGCCTAGGCCGATCCGCGAGGTCGAGGCCGCCAACCGCTTCATCGCCGATACCTACCTGCCCGACCACAATCGGCGCTTCGCCACACCGCCCGAACTCGACGACAGCGCCTTCGTCCCTCTCCTCCACCCCCGACCAAGTCGACGACATTCTCTGCGTCCACGAAGAGTGCGCCGTCGCAAACGACAACACCGTGCGATACGCCAATCGGGTCCTGCAACTCCCCGGACCAATTCCCTTGAAGGATAGGCGATCCGTAATTTGTGGGAAGTCTGTGACCTCTACGGCATTGGAATATGGGAATTCATGAATCGGCAAAACCGCCTTTGGCGAACCACTGGAAAACTTGAGCCGGGTTGACGCGGCCTAACCTGTGGAATCTTCCCGGAACAGGACTTCGACGCAGGCTAGCTCGATTTCCCGGCGCTCCGCCAGGATGTCCTTCGCCGCGAGGTGCAGGGCCGTTTCCAGTGCATGTGGGCATTCGACGCTGCTGGCATGCGCGGTTCCCGGACATTCCCCGGCCTCGCGACCAGCGGCCGGTGGCATATCGGACAGCCACACGCGCATCCGAGCCCGTTCTCGGCTTCGGAGATGTGCGTTGCTTCTCCGTCCGCTCCGACAGCCCAAGTCAGTCTGGCTCCGTGGCGGCCGGTGCCGTTCGGTTTGCCTCCGGGCATCGGCGACCAGTATAAGGGCACTTGCTCGACCTCCGAAACCTGTGATCTCGATGAACAAGGAGACACCAGTGCATATGACTCGACTCGCGCTGATTGCGACTGCAGCGCTTATCACCACTACTCCCGCGCCTGCACAAGACTCCCAAGCAGATTACAAATTGTACGAATGTGGGGGGGAAAAGATGCAACTAACGGAGCTGGAAGATGGGCGCCTGGCGCTTAAGGGAAAAAGTCTCACTGGGTATGTGTCCATCCACAAGCCCACCGGGATGTACCGAGGATCGGTATCGGGATGGGGATCACAACATAAGACGCCAGAGGAGGCTTTGGCCGCCGCGTGTCGTTGGCTGCTGCAACGGGAGGCAGCAAAGTCGGAAGAGGAACTCCGAAGACGGTTGCACGAATTCTATAAAGAATGGAAATGAGAGACTAAGCGGGCAAAGGAGATCAACACGTAAATTGGAAATGTCGTGAGTAGCTTTCTAGAACGGTTGAAGGAACCGAGTGTAGTATTGGCTGTCATTGTGGGACTCGTTATCACATTTGGCAGCGGGTTCCTCTCTGGCGCGCATTGGTATGTGTCTTCGGAATTGGATCCATTACGGAACGAAGTAACGAGGTTGACGAAGATCATTGAAGACAATAGGAGTAAGCTAGTATCCAATGGGGAACGGTTGGCTGGGATGACCGCTACGCTCTCGGCTGCAGGAGATCAAGCTGATCGACTGCGCGATCAGGTGGACAAGAATACCGATGCAATAACTGAGGTAAAAATTAGTATGGGCACACCGGATTCGGTAGAGGATGATTAGGCAACCGAGAGGGGATCGGAATTTCTGTGAGAATCGAGAAACGCTTCTTGTAACCAGTTGAAATAATAGCCAAATTTTGAGGTTTTCGCCTAACTTAAAGTGGCATTCTGCGGGCCGTTCTTGTCTTTTGTCCGCTGGGACCGCGAGTTTCAGCGGGGGCTCTCCGCACCGGTACGCGGCCGGTCGCAGGACAAGGACTTTGGCCTGTGACGACAGCGTCCTGGGTCATGGCAGCAGGGCATGCTGGTAGCGCGACCGCGCGCCGTGTTGCTGCTAACCGTCAACAAGGGGAGAGGAAATACCGACATCGCTGAGGACCGTGCCGCTGGCCCATAGCGCCCGGCTCCGCGTTTGCATCCGCACGGGTTTCGATCGATCATCGAACGACCATTCCTATTCGTGGGCGTATGGATAACTCCGGTACCAACCGCGAGCACGATGTACCCGACGCTCTCTGGTCCGCCCTCTCGGGCCGCCACTTCCTTGGACGGACTGCGCGGTATCGTGCATTCCGGCGCCATCGAGATACGTCCCGGTTACAACGGACTCTGCAAGTCGCTCGGTGCCATCAGTCTGTTCGACTTCGGCCCGACCGCCGTCGACATCAAATCGCTCGGCCACTGGGCGCAGTGGTGCGGCTCTCAGCAGGCGGCTTCCGACAGGGCGATCGGCGTTCCGCAGAAAAAAGATCGAGATCGTCCACCTGCTGGAAACACTGTGAGCATCAGGCGTAGTCCGCAGGTTGTGTTGGTCTGGCACCGGAGCCGGCTATGCCGGCGATAACGCTTGGGTTCTCGCAAGCCACCCGCGACGGGACACACCGGATGCCGGATCCCTGGGGCAATGCCAGGACCGGGAAGAAATGCGGCTGAAGGGGGGGCATGGCCTTCAGATCCCCTTTGTCCGGACCGGTCGGCGAGGCTGGGAACGGTCGCCGGCGATCGTGCAAGCGAGACCGGCTCGATGCTTGAAGGGATTCCGGAAAGCCGGCGATGGAGTGCCGTCCCCGGCCCGGACCCTTCTTCCGATCCTGTCGAGCAGTATGAACTATTCCTCCGCAATCTTCTGGACTTCGACGATTGGCGGCAGGCTTGGGAAGAGGATTGTTCGCTGGACCCTTGCGGAGCAATAGATTTGTGCGGGGTCGATCGGAAGGCAGATGAACGGGAAGGGCCAAGACTTGCCGGCTGCAATCGTGGCCGCGGACAAAATGTTGTGCTTGCCTTACAAACCCTGTTGTTGCAGGGCGCGTTCAAACCATGGATGCGAAAGGCCATCGTCGCATGATCGACGAGACGAACCTGACCAAGGGCCAGATCCGAAAGTTCAACAGAGCCGAGGAAGATTTTGGGGGGAATCGCCTTCGGCCTATGAGGCAACATCCTATTTTTATTGAATGAATTCGGCCGGGCCGATCTCGATTAAAGTGGCACGCTCCTCCCGCTCCCTGGGCCCGGGGCCGGTCACGGCCCGGGCGCCGGACCGCATGGGGAGCGCGACAGCCCCCCTCTTGCCCCCACACGGCCCTGCCGCCAGCCGCGGTGCTTATGGTCAGTCCGGGCTGCGGGCGGCGGTGCGTCCTGGCAGAAAACCGTTCTCCCCCGGCAGCGCCGGAAACCGCCCCCTTGAAAGTGACGCCCGAAACTCGATAGCTTCTCCCCAAATTTCATCCGGGGTTGGGTTGATGCCACGCTCAGCATCAAGAGCGCGATCACCAGGATCTGCCGCAGACCCGGCTGCACGAGTTCCTCTCATGGCACTGCAAGGCCGCACGACAACAAACCCTGGCCGCATAGCCTGCGGCCTACGCCGCATACTTCGAACGGTTCTGCGACATGTCGGCGATTGCGAATGGTACAGGACGAAACGCGTTCGGGAGCACAGAATGGAATTAGACGAGATATTCGAAGCATTTAGCGACCGCTTGGCCGAGATCGAACTGCTAAGGCGGGCCGGGAAAGACGTTGCCGCCCGCGAGTTCAAGAAGTATCTGGAGTTGGCGCAGGAGGCGGAGCGGCATCCAGATCTGGTCCTTCTGTATTCGTCGGTGCATGCCATGCACTTCTACGATGCGCAGACCGGGGAGGCAACTGTGTACGGTAATCGCAAGTTGTCCGCAGAAGATCGTGTAAGGCTTACTGGTGAGAAGAAGAACCGAGAGTATTGCTGGCTTTTAGTGGAGGCGTACGAGGAGTTCGAGGACTATATCGAACGGGTTTACGCATTCCTCGGCAGACGGGATACAGAGGCATGGCCCCTTGGGGACTTTGGAAACGTGAGGTTGTCTGAACTGGAAAGCAAGGACTTCGGCTGGTACCTCGAGGCCGTGAAGCGAAAGCACAGGCAGGGGCCGAAGGAGATTCTGAAGCGTCTGCGCAACATGTATCCGGATCTGGAGGCGGCGGAACGGAAGAACCAGTTGGGCGTGAACCTGCGAATCGCGCTCGAACTAATTGAGAGTTTGCGACACAAGATCGTTCACGCGCGTGGCGAGGTAGCCGATCTGGAGGAGTTTACAAAAGGACTGCTGGAGCATTGCGGTTTGTGGAACAATGGTAAACCAAACAAGGATCACCGGACATTCGTACAGCGCTATTTCAGGCCGCGTGGCGATGAAGTGTTCATCGTGACGTTGCTTGAAGTACGCGCTGTGCCAGATGAGATACCGCTCGAGATTACGTACGACGTGTTCGGGGAATTGATCGGTTACTTGTTAGCATACGCGGTCTTGATTGGACGATGCGTCAATGGTGTGAGCGTACTGGCGGAAGAGGAAGGCAGGTAGCGACTAGGCTGGAACCCGTCACCGGCTATCAGCTGAGGAAACCGGCTCGACGCAGCGCGGATCATCATTGGCGTGCTTGTTGACCAGCATGCTCACGGGATGCGCATGCATTTCATCTGCGGGTTACGGGCCGAACTTCGCTAGTACTTGGCGCGCCGTTTCGATGCCAAACGGCGCCATGAGCGATTGATTGCGTTGGATCCTGAAGGGTCAGGACCATGCACCTAACGACAGCCCGCGGCCGGGGCTTTCAACCGCTGCAATGAGGGAGCAAGCTCGTGTCAGAGAGGAAATCTTACGCGGAAATCGTAAAGGCGCGACGAGACCTACCCCTAGGAGAAGAATATGAGGGTCGTTACGAGACGCTGCGCAAGGCAGGGCTGGACGGCTTCTGGGTCTCGCCACCGCAGAAAATCTCAAGGAGTCGCAGCGGCCCTGTGCTTGTCGCGCATAACTTCCTGGATTTCGAGAGGGCAAAACAATACAAGGACTGCATCCTAGATGCCGGCGGCTACCTACCGTGCATGCCGTTCAACGGAATACTCGACTGCGCGCTCATAATGGCCGGCATGAACCGAAGCAACATCTACATCACACAAGCGCTGCATTTCCTACCCAAGGATAAAAACCAAAATACTCATAAACGGCTCCTTCGTCGTTCCTTCCACAAAGTAACCCAGTTCGAGATACGAGATCGGCGGGTAATCGCGCTCGGGCGAGAGGCTAAGGAAATGTGCCTTGAGTGGCATTCCAAGCACAACGACTTCGAACTAATTTACTGTTTAGATCACCCAAGTGCGCGAGGTGGCGATCCCTGTGCCAAGGCGGAGGAATTGGCGAAAGCGCTGAAGAAGGCCGACGGACGCTAACAGACGACCTTGCCGCCCCACCTGATCGACCCGTCCCTGCGCACCCGGCTCATGGCGTGCCAGACAGCGTACCAGGGCTCCTCGAGCTGCTCGGGTCAAGGCCGCGGCGAGTGCCGCCAGTAGGCCGCAGGCGGTTGCTGGCCGAGCGCCTCGCGAGGCCGGTTGGCGTTGAAGTCCTCCCGGAAGCGGTCGAAGCACACCTGTTGTTCGCCCGGGCTTCCCGCCGGCGGCCTAGCGGTCTCCGCCTTCAGGGTCCGGTGCATGCGCTGGTGCCGCCCGTTCTGCTGCGGGCGGCCCGGGTCAATCCGCTCCAGCGCAATGCCCGCCTTGAGTCAGCCCACAGACAGCCGCGGCAGACCGCCCGCCGCTCGCGCGCTTGGTGCGCGTCCTGCACCAGCAGGCACGGCCGCAAGTCTGTAGTGGCTGGTCGAGCTGCCGCGGCTTCCGACGGCAGTGATTCCGAGTAACTCTCCGAGGGTGACGGAACGAGACCACGGGCCTGCTTCGTACGAGCATGCCCCGACCTTGACATTGACTCACCCCCAACCGATAGGCTGCGCGATATCGATTGGCTTGTCGGGCTGATCGACGAATAGGAATGGAGAACGGAATGCTGCAGATCACGATAGATGGAAGTTGGGAGCCGGAGGACTTCATCGAAGTACTCCAGGGTATCGAGTCGCTCTATTACAGGGCTTCGACCAGTGCAACATACATTTACCGCAGACCGTATTTCGGAGGGGCTTTAGGAAGATCGGGGGGGTTCGATCAATTCCTGGATGAAGCGAACCATTGGCTATTGGCCGAGGCACGACTCTTGGCCACCGCATCTCAACGGTTAAGGGTTCATCGTATCGCTTACGGATCGCCGGGTTCGCTGGAATTTTTTGGCCAAACAGGAAGGATCGCGGTTGTCGTGGCTGCCATTATTTGGGGCATCGAGTTTTACGATGATCGCCATATCCGGGCAGAACAGTTGGCGCAGGCCAAACTGGAAACCGAAATCGCCCATGAAACTCTGCGTTCTCGGAAGCTGGATATCGCCCGAAAAATCCTCCAATTGCAAAAAGATTTCCCGGATGCTGTGGAGCCTGAGTTACTTGCACTCACGGTCAGGGACCTAGACAAGATTTTCCCTAGGATAGCCGAAGGCAAGATCGTCGGGGCTTCATCGGAAGACAATGAACGGTAGCTGCCGTTTCCCACGGAGGAGATGAACTGCAAATAGAGGCGCTCGGAATTTTGTGGCACATCCGGCATCGGCGTTAAGGCGCACTTAGTCTATCGCATTGAGTATATTAGATTATTTGTCATGATTGGCGCGCCCCGGCACGTCGCTTCCTGCGCCAATTTAACATCTCATTGCAGGCTGCGACGGCATGTCGGTCTGGTGGCCTGAGGCTATATCGAGCGGCGATAGCCCGTCAGGCCCGCGTCCAGGTGCCGTCCGCGGGAGGATTATCTGACCCATTCGATGAACGGGCTCCAGAAGTGTCCCGCGGCTCCCTCCATGGTCAACTTGGGGTCGTGTCGGTCGAAATGCGTGAACCAGATCTGCGGCCGCAGAAACAGCGCATAGCCGTCATCCGACACCCCTCATGACTCCGGCGATGCAGCGGCCCGGTCACGGTGTTTCTATGGCGCCTCCCCCTTCACCCGTTGCCGGACCTGCCGCCCGTCTCGGGACGGCTCCGCCGGGCGAGTACCAGCATGGCATTGCAGATGGCTGTTCGCTTCTCGCGGGGGCACGGAACCATCCGCTTGTCCCCGGGCCTGTTCGGCGCCCGCCGTACGGGTAAACCGAGCATCTCCTTGCAGTGTGCGATCCAGCAGGACTTCGGCTGCCACCCCTGGCGCTCGCGAACGTAGGCCTGGATCTGGTTGTAGGTCGGTAGGGTATTGTCACCGGCCAACGCCGAGGCCGTGTAGGTAAGCATGAGGGCGTCAAAGACGCGTTGCATCTCGACTACTGCAACAACACCTCCGCCAGCCCCGGGGTAACGTCCTCTCGCAAAGTTGTTCCGGTGATCTTCGAGCACTTCCTCGACCGGCGTGGCATCGTCTTCTTCAGCCAAGGAGATCACCATGCCCTGCGCCTCGGCGTCCAACCGATCGAACAGGATTCGGAGGTCGTGTGTCCGCCTGTATATGCCGCACCTTTGCGCCGAGAGCGCCTTCAGAGCGAGCTCTGTCGCGAACGCCTGGAGCATCTTCAAGGCCAAGCCGCGCCCGATCAGTTCGTGTCCGTGCTCGGGGAACCTTGGAGCGGGCGGGGGCCGATCCAACAATCTCTTGAGGTCAACGTGGAGATGTCGGACGACGTACCCGATGGCGCTGGCGTAATAGAACAGCAATTCGTGCTCAGGAGGGTCACTCATGCTCAGCGCCGGCTGTCAAAGCTCCCGGTCATGCGGGCCGACATCATGACCGTCACCGAGTCTGCGTGACAAGCAACAGGGATCTTTCGCCTAGGCAGTCGCGGACATCGTCGACGTTTTTGGCGGGCCCCGCCCACCAGAACATGTACATGTGCATTGGCTGCCACGCTAGCATTGCCAGCGTCCCGCGCTCCGCCCAAGAGAAGTCGCACCTTTGCCCTTCTCGTTGAAGCCCACCCGCCGGCTATTGTCAGACGAGGGCGGGCAACCGACAGTAGGTGGCGAACTGGCGCAAGGCTTCCGTTAGCCGGTGACCTCGCGCCATGACCATCCGCCGTTCGGGCCTATGCCGGCAGGATATTGGAACGGATTGATGTCGCGGTTCTTGTGACCGAGCCGAACGTCGAACGATCTAGCACAAGGAACGGAACCCCACTCCGTCGGACAGATAGACCCATCGGGCATGAAGATGCAGTCCTCCCCGCGCAGCCCTCTCAACCGGATGGGGACGGTTTCGCGACCTGTCCTTGCTCTCTCGAACCAGTTGAAGGCCGGTATCTGCCAAAAGTGGATCATGGACAGCAGATGGCCGGCACCCAACTGTCGACTGAAGCCTTTGCCCGCCCCGTCGGGAGGAAGCCTTCCGACTCGTATGGTGGCCGCGAACGCAGGTCCCCAGGGTTGCGTCCACACGATTCTGCCGGGGAAGCGCCTCGCAGGGTCAGTGTGGGGCTCGCCGATCATATGCACCCGTATTGAACCTGTTGTGGTCTCGTGGATCTCGACGGTCGCCTTGTCCCCTTTCCTTGACACCTGCAGATAGTGGCAGCGGCAGGTGTACAATGGCCAGTCGACCAGTTGCCCCCTCCTTCGATCGTTGCACTCGGGGCATTCGGGCTGGCAGTTCCAGTCTGCGTTGAAATCGGCCTTGCGGGCGCGCCCAAAGAACTTGAAGAACGACCGGTGGACCATGTGCCCGACCTCGGCATCGCGAGCAGAAGGTAGTGAACGGCCGCATCCCTCAATGTGCGCTCCGCAGAGACCGTCGTCCCTTGCCATGATGCGGCGCAACTGGGCCTTGGGCTTAGGCGGCATGAAGCGGCACTTTCGGTAACTGTTCCTGACAGCAGTTGCCGGCTCTCCGACCCCGAGCACTTTTCATCGTATAGCTCCTCAACACCCGTTCACGACATCCGGCCGGTCAAAGACGTGCCGCGCCGCGCGCCATCGACCGGCGTCCCTTCTTGCACGGGCCCATACGACAGCAACACCCCGTCGCTGGCGTCCGCCGACCGTTCTTCGGGCGTCCTACTGCGGCGCGTAAGGAACTTGGGACTTCCTAACCTTCACGGCCGGCTCCTTCGCTTCAACCTCCGGCAACGAATTCCCCGCCACGGCCGGCCCGAGCACCAATTCCGTCGGATATACCTCCCGCCCAAATTCGATATATGCCTTCCCGCTCGTCAGGTGCGTCTCGATTCCTCTCTCGTCCGGCCACACCATTACTGCCACGCGCGCTTCCTTCTCGTATTCGAAGTTCCTGGACTTGAACAGGAACCGGATCTCCTCGAGAAGCACCTTCACGCAGTTGGAGAGCAAGGCCCTCTCCCCATCGGTCGCGACGGCGCGCTTGAGTTCTCCAATCCGTTCCAAATGCCGCCGAATCCCCGCAACCAGCTCTTCGGCTCGGCCACCTTCATATGCCACTCTGTAAAGCTGCGGCGCAACAGACTGCCACCGTGTAAGCCGCCGCAGGATCGAAGGTGCGGCGAACAACCCATGCGCGTGGTACAATGACGCGCTCTCGTGGGAATTCCACTTCGGCTGGAACAAGCCACACGGATAAGCTAGACAGGCGCCGCCGCCCTCGATGCCGTCGGCAGCTTTCCCGTACAGCCGCCAATGCAGCAGGTCGTCGTCGGCTGACACGCCGACAGGGTCGCCTTCGGGCCGTAGGACGAAGCTCGCGATGTAGGCCGACGGCAAGTCCTCCATGCCGTCGAAGTCCAGGAATTCCGACACGAGATCCTCGCCAATCGTCTTTCGCATGATCGTGCCTTCGGACGGGTCGTTCATTCTGTCCACTCGATGCGCACGCAACGGCGACCTCGCAACAACAAGAGCCTTCGCCGTATCAAGCGAGGTGTAGTGAATCGCTGCCCCATCCCCGTCGCAGCACAGCTTCTCCTTCAATTCCACAACCGCGCGACGAAGGCCGCACAGCGCTTCGAACACCGGCGTTCTCGTCGGCCCCTTGGGATACCGCTCACAGAAGTACGCCGCAAAAGGCGTCCTCGTCCGGCAAAGCCGGTCCGCCTGGGTGCTTTCGGGCAGCTCGTACATCCGGTCGAACCAGTCCAGCGCCGCCGCCGCGTCGGACTGGTCATCCAGGCAGGTCTCGGCCAGCGCCTGGCAAACATCGGGGTCCTTTTCGTTAACGGCCAAGCCGGCTAGGTACGCTTCGATCGCTTTGGCCGTTTCTCCCGCGCGTCGGTACGCATTCCCCTTCCACATGAACGCCTCGGAGCTTGCTATCGGCGAGGCGGACTTCGTGAAGCAGTCGATGGCGTCCTCGATTTTCCCCATCTCCAACAGCGCCCGACCCATGCCGGTGTAGCCCAGCGCCTTGTTGCCGCCGAGTTCTAGGGCCTGTTCGTAATGCCACCCGTTCCGCCTATATTCGCGCAACGCGTTGTAGGCGGCTCCAAGGGCTTCGTGAACGAACGCCGCGCGCCGGAGCTGGAGACACATCTCGAAGTGGTACACGGCGCTTCGATAGTTCGAATCGAACAACGAAAGCAGACCGAGCTTGTAGTTCGCGTCTGCTTCCTTGTTCGGGTCAAGGTCGAGAGACCTCACCGCAGCTTGAAGCAGATTCAACGCCTGCGCCCAAGAAAGAAGGCTGTGGTTCCTCCAGAAATCCTCGAAGTGCCCGACTCCTTGCGCGTATTCCTTCTCCCCTTTCGAGGGCGTCATTGCCGCGTTCACCTCGTCAACCGACCCAGGCGCCAATACCGGCATGTCCAACCCCAAGGCCGCCGCCGTCATCCGCCGCCTGTTCGGCCGGCCCGCAGTCAACGGCGTCTTCAGCGATGAGCTCGCCGCTGCCCTTGAAGAGTTCGGCTGGGTGCCCGACCACGCCCGGCGTCGTCCCAGGTGCCGCGAACGCCGTTACGCCCGCTGCGAGGATGTCTGGCAACGTATCTTCACGGATGTGCCCTTCGAGGTCCGCGCCGTGACACTCGGGAGCTTCCTCGACCAGGCGCTCGCGGAAACGTAGGCGATATTCGCTGGCACGCGGTGGCAAGTAAGGCGAGATGCCTCTCGACGGCTTCAAAGAGAAGCCCCCATCAAAACGGTCGTGTCAACGGCGATCATCCCGCTGAGTCGGTGCCACCGTACACTGAGTCCTGGCTGCGCCCGCCAATCGCGCCCTTGCCCCGTTTGTCGGTAGTCCCTGCGGATAAAGCCCCGTTCGACTCACGACGAGCCAACGTAGTCTCGGATCGAATCGCTACCGGCTTGGGCGTGATCGATGGAACACCAGCGAAAAAGCTGGCCGATATGTTCACAACAGACCCCTTAACCGCTCGCTCAGGTCCGTCCAGCGGAGCCTCGTACAATCCCACTCTCGCCACTGAAAGGTCGCACAATTCGTGCTCGGCAAGGCGGTAGCGGCAGGTTCCCGAAAGCCTGAATGACAGGGTCTCTTCGCGTCCTGCTAACCGCCATGGGTCGTCAACCTTCAGGCGGACCTCGACAACATCGGCACTATCCGTGGTAAACAATTGTTGCTCGACAGTCCCTTCCAGCGTTGGCTGGAAGCCGCCGCTATTCGTTTCGAATTCAGTCATCGACTCGCCGATGGTGCCGTACACGAAGGTCAGCACTTCTCTTCCAGGCAATTGCGGAATCTCCGCCTTCAGGCCTGACAAGAGCGACGCCATGTCCGAATGGAAAGTAAGGTTCCCGCCGGCCATCGAGTCCGCTTCGTCCCACAGCTGTGGGTGCAGTTTTCCGTGGTGCCTGTGTCCACAGAAGTCGCCGTCGCTGCTGACGAGTATGACGTCCCGGAACTGGAGCAATTCCAAGCATTGCTCCCAAACCCTGCAATCCCCGAGACTGTCCCTGCGATGGCTCGGTGGCCGTTCCGTCTGGCGGCGTCCTTCGGCACGCTGCCTTAGCTCCTCAGTTTCATTGACCACGACGGCATCGAAAGCCGACCCGCGTGCGACGGCCATTACGCGCGCAGCAATCTCGGCATCGGTGGGAGCAGTCCATCCACTCACGCGTCCGCAGAATCGCGCCAGCCAATCAAGAGCGCCATGCACGTTCTCTACGTACTTGTCCGCTCGCTTACTGAGATTTCGTTCGCATTCCTCGACAACTACCTGCGGCACAACCAGCTGAATTCCGCGGTCGTACAGGTAGTGTCTCAAGGCAGTAGCTCCTTCCGACGTAAGTCCGGCTTCGCGAATGAACGTGCTGCTGTCGAATACCAGAACTTCGGTTGCCGTAATCTTTCGCACGTTGTCATCTATGTCCAAGGCTCTTATCGCTCTTCCTAGCTCGTTCATCGGCGCGGCCGCCAATCCGCGACCACGGGTGAGGCTTGCACGGCCGGCCGCCGGTGTGCGATTATCTTCACTCTACGCTTGGTCGTGGCGAATGCAACTTTCGAGCTCGTGCTCTTGGCCCAAGCCCACACTTGATCGTGTCCCGAGCCGTGGTGTAAGAGCCTGGCGGCCGTCGCGGCATCCGGCGGGAAGGGCCATGACTTGCTGACTGCAATCGTGGCCACGACACAGAATGTTGTGCTTGCCTTGCGAACCCTGCTATTGCGAGGGGCGTTCAACTCAAGGATGTGAAAGGCTGTCGCCGCATGATCGACGAGACGAACCTGACCAAAGGCCAGATCCGAAAGCTCAACGTACTTCGCAAGTCTTTGGGTTCCGCCATTGCCGACGAGGCCTTTTCCAAATGGCTCGCCCAGGCGAAGGATGAGCCGGAAGTCGATGAAAACGCCCGGGTTATCGCCGAGGCCCTCTGGAACCTCGTCCAGGACGGCAAGCTCACGATCCAGCGCGGCGGCTATGTCGTTCGGCGAGGACGCAAGCGCGTCATCGTGGAAGCCCGGGCCGGCTGACTGCCCTCGCGACACCGGCCCGGTCTGCGTCGTAGCAGCAGCGATATTTGGTCTTGCATCGCGGCAAGGCGCACTCGCTCCGTCGGCGAAATTCCGGGCGTATCGGCAAGGCTTGGTGCCTGAACACAATCGAGGCCTTTCTCTCCTGCGCAACCACATCGAACCGTAGGCCGGGACGGGCGCCGGTCCCGGCCGCCATGGAGGCGGCGCTTCGCAATATGTCAGGCCAGTCGGGTTCGACCGCCTGCGGCCTTACCGATCATCGAGGCCGGGAACGGTCTCCGGCGACCGGGTAAACCGGACCGGCTCGACGCAGCGGGGATCGTCGTGGGCGGGTTTGTTGACCAGCGTGCTCACGGGATGCGCTTGCATTTCCTCTGCGGGATACGGGCCGACCGGAACGTCCTCGCCCGCGAGCCAGGGGCCCCAGGCGTCCGGCGGCAGGATGACCGGCATGCGGCCGTGAACCGCCGCGACCGTCTCGTTGGCGACGGTGGTGAGGATGGTGAAGGTCTCGACCGGCCCGCCGGGTTCCGGGCCGAAGAGCGAACCTGTCGGCGCCGAGCCCTCCGGTGCGGTCCAGCGCTCCCAGAGGCCGGCGAATGCGAAGGGTGCGCCGTCGCGGAGGCCGAACAGCCAGGGCTGGCGGGTCCCGCCCCGGCGCTGCCACTCGTAGAAGCCATCGGCCGGAACCAGACAGCGCCGGCGCCGGTATGCGGCGCGGAAGGCGGGCTTCTCCGCGACCGTCTCGGACCGCGCGTTGATGAGCCTGTTGCCGATGGATGGATCCTTTGCCCAGGCGGGGATCAACCCCCAGCGCAGCATGGAGAGGCGGCGACCGCCCTCGCCGGCGTGCACGACGGCGACATCCTGGCCCGGAGCGATGTTGTAGCGGGGCTGCAGGTTGCGGGGCGGGCCGATGAGGTCCATCAGCTCGTGGAGTTCCGCCCATGAGAGGCGCTGGGTGAATCTGCCACGCATTCGGGCCCGAATATCGTACCGGCGGTATAGCCTTGCCCAGCGCCGCCCGGATGAAAACTGCTCGGGGCGTGCCAGCAACAGGTTAGCATGCCTGACGGCGTCCGGCTCCGGGCCGCCCCGCTTCTCCGCGGCCCCTGCCGAAGCGGCTGTCGCGCCCCTCGACCTCCCCCTGGCGACCTCGATGCCCCGTCCAGGCGCCGGGCCCGTCAGCCTGACCGCTTGGCCGGCGCGCAAGGGCAGGTTATATGTTGCCCGAATGTTCCAATCCGGGAGACGCTTCATGACAACTGGCCGGTTCCGCGGGACAAGGTCCTCTTCGACATCGAGATGGCGCTCCGGAAAGGCGAAAAGCTGTGGCCGAAGCGCTACAGGCCCGGCGATCACGAACGCTTCAAGCCGCTCGCCGGGGAGATCCTTGCGCATCTCGAACTCTGCGGCCTGCGGTTCTTCCGCAAACCATCCATGCCTTGGCACAGCACGCCGGATCCCGGGCCGGGTTACCGGTCCGGAGCGGATGAAGAGACCTGCTGAGGATCGGCATCGCGCCTCGCGCTCAACGGATCCCTGCCGCTTTCCGCAGGGCGACGGTCCAGCCGGTCGCGCCGGTGCCCCGGATATGGTCGCCATGCTCCTCGGCCAGCAGGTCGATCCGGCCGGAGGTCCTGAGCGCGTTCAATTTGTCGCTCATGGCGCCTTCGCCGTAGTAGAAATCCCCGTTCAGGCCGATGACGAGCGGCGCGCCGGGCGCCAGGATGCGCAGGATGTCGTCCAGCGCGTCCGGCCGGATCAGGCCGAAGCTGAAGACGCCGACGGCAACCGCAGCTCCGTAGGCGTCGTCGGCGGCATCGAGGGGCGGGGCGTTCAGGTCGGCCTCGAACAGGCGGCGGTAAAGACCGGTTTCGCGCGCCTTCGCCAGCATGCCGGGCGAGAAGTCGCATCCATCGACGATTTTGTACCCTTCGTCCAGCAGCGCGGCGCCGGCTAGGCCGGTGCCGCAGCCGATGTCGAGGATTTCCGCCCGGCGGTCGGTCAGGTGGCGCGACAGCATTTCCGCGCAGCGGCGCGGCTGGACGTAATCGTTCTCGTCGATCAGTTCCGTGTCGTAGGTCTCCGCCCAGCGATCGTAAAGGGCACAGGTTTCGTCGTCGGTGCGCGCCTCATAGGCGATCGTCAGGAAGCGGTCGTTCTGCGATTGACCGGCCATGCGGTTTTCTCCTCCGTTCGGGCAAGCCCGCCCCGGCAATGCCTGCGCCTTGCGGACGGCGGCCGTCCGGCCGTTCCTGTCCGGGCGCCGTTCCTCCCCGGCGGTCCGGCACACGGGCGACGGAGGATATTCACACGGGTGTATCGGAGATGTCACGGCTCGGTGGTTCGGGCCGCTTCCCCTTCGGGTCGGCCGGCCGACGGGTGCCCGGATCCCCCGCCGTCCCGCCCTGCGCCGCCCGGGCAATGCTGTCCTTGAGGTTCGCAAGGAAGCGCTCCCGGGTCCGGCGGTTGCTTTCGACGACCCTATCGCGCACAGACCGCATCAGGGCTTCCAGTTCGTCATCCGAGGGTTCGCGTTCGGGGTCCGTCAGGTCGACCGCGGGAACGAACGGCATTACCTGCCCTCCTCCTGCTCCGGCGTGCCCGCTAGGGATAAGCCCACGAGCAGCGCCCGGCGGACGATGCGCCGCTCCGGCGTCGGCCATTCTTCCTCAAGCGCCTGGAACGCGGCGCTGAACGCCGTCAGTTCGCCCGCCTCGACGCGGGCCCGGACCCGGCGCCCGTCGATCGTGTCCGGCAGCGTCAGCGTCGCGCGCAGGCCGCCGGGACCGTCATCCAGCTCCAGGCCCTTGCCGGGCCGGGCGAGCGGGCGGTCCAGCGGGAGAGCCTGCGCCCGCGGCTCGCGGGCCGGGGAGACCGGCTGCCGGACATTCACCAGCAGGCCGTTCACCTCCAGGGAGCCGGGCTCGAAGACCTCGTCGAACCTGTCGCCGATGCGGATCGGGACGCCATAGGGGACCAGGACGCCCTCCAGCACTCCGGGCGCTGTGAGGTCGAAGGCGAAGGCGCGCCGCTCGACCGGGGCGGCCCCGGATCCTGCGCCCCCCGCCGGTTCGCGAGGGCAGGCGCTTCGCGAGAGCCTGCCCCGGACCCCGTCTGCCCCTGGATCGGGCCAATCCGCCCCGCAGTCCCGCTTCAACTGCGCGAGGGCGGCATCCTCCAGAACCCTCAGACGTTCGGCCAGTCCCCGCGCCCCTGTCAGGAACCGTTCCATGTCCGAGGTCAGGTCGCAAAGCACATCGTTCCAGAAGCGCAGCCGGGGGTCGCAGATCCGCCAGCGCCGGACCGCCCTGCCCCCCGGAACGGGTCCTTTCGCGGTGACCTCCCCGATCAGCCCGAGGTCTTCGCTCATCACCGCGAGCCAGCCGTCCAGGCGGTCGCCCGGCACGTCCGGGAAGGCGGCATGGATGGCCGCCGTGTCGATCTCCTTCTCTTCGTCCTCGGCGAGCAGGTCCAGGATGCGCCAATTCTCGGGCGGGAACTCGATGCGGGCCCGCACATCGGTGTTCCGGTCCAGGTGCTCCACCACATGCTCGATGAGCCAGTGGGCGAACAGGAGCCGCCACTTGCCGTCGTCCGGGCAGGCGGCGAAGTCGATCAGGGGCCGGTATTCCCTCCGAAACTCCCTCGCGAAGAAATACCAGTCGATCGGCAGCCCGCCGAGCGCGGTCCGGAGCAGCGCCAGGCGGCGCGGCCGGTCCAGCCAGCCCCGGGCGCGGGCAATGGAGAGCAGCGTCGCGGCAGGCCAGGGCTCCAGCAGCATGTGGACGCCGACGGCCGGGCCGAGGAGGTCGAGCAGCTCCTTCGTCCGGATATGCGCCAGACCCGAAAGCACCAGCGTGCCCCGCGAGGCGCCCAACGGGCGCCTCTCCGCGCGGAGCTTGCGGGCAAGGCCGCCGATCTCCTGCGCCAGGCCGGCCAGGCCGGGCGCTTCGTCCCCCATCAGGTAATGCGCCCCGTCGAGCGCCACGCTGACGCCGTCCCGGAGAAGCTGCTCCAGGAGGGCCGTCATGTCCCGGGGCAGCGCGGCGGCCTTCTCGGCCGGGAGACCGATCCCGCCCTTCTCCCGGGGCTCCCGCAGATCGTGCAGGAGACGGCGCGCGTTCTCCTCCCGGCTGCATCCCGGGTTGAACGGATACCAGGCCAGCGGCCTGTCTTCCGGCAGGCCGTAGGCGACTTCCCGGAGGAGCCACGTCTTGCCGGCGCCATGGCGGCCGCGGAGCGCGACCAGGTCGAAATCCGGGGCGAGGACGGCGGCCCTGAGCTGCGCCATCTCCGCCTCGCGTCCGTAGAAGCGCCACCGCTTATCCATCGCTCATGCTCCGTTGCGGGCTCAGCCAGCCCCCGGCCGCGCCGAAACCTCGTCGACGAGCGGGCTCTCGTCCTCCGGCCTGTCCGTCAGCGAGAGGCCCACGAGCAGCGCCCTGAGGACGATGCGCCGATCCGGCGCCGGCCAGTCTTCCTCGATTGCCTGGAAGGCGGCGCTGAACGCGGTGAGTTCGCCCGCGTCGACGCGCGCCCGGACCCGGCGCCCGTCGATCGTGTCCGGCAGCGTCAGCGTCGCACGCAGGCCGCCGGGACCGTCATGCAGCTCCAGGCCCTTGCCGGGCCGGGCGAGCGGGCGGCCCCGCGGGTCGCGGGCGGCTTGCAGGACATTGACCAGCAGGCCGTTCACGGTCAGGGAGCCGGGCTTGAAGACCTCCTCGAACCGGTCGCCGATGCGGATGGGAACGCCATAAGGGACCAGCACGCCTTCCAGCACGCCGGGCGCGGTCATGCCGAAGGCGAAGGCGCGCCGCTCGACCGGGGCGGCCCCGGATCCCCCGCCTGTTCGCGAGGGCAGGCGGGGTCCGGGACAGGCCTTCCGGAGAAGCGGCCGGTTCCGCTGCCCGGCCTGCCCCGGACCGCGTTCCGGGAGCTCGGGCCATTCCGTCCCGCAGTCCCGCCTGAACTGCTCAAGGGCGGCCTGCTCCATGGCTTCCATGCGCCCGGCCAGGAGCCGGGTTTCGGATTGCGGCGGGCTATAGCGCCGTATCGATTCATCGAAGATCCGCGGCATGCCGGCATCGACCCAGAAGCGGAACTCCGGATCGTAGATCCGCCAGCGCTCCTCCGGCGCCCCGCCCTCCGCCGCCTGTCCCTTCGATGAACTCAGGGCAAGCTCTGAGCCTGCCGAAGGGCCCGGAAAGGCGGGGACCGTCTCCAGCCGCAGCCGCCCGTCGCACAGTTCCTTGAGCCGGGCCTCCAGGCGGTCCGGCGCCATGTCGGGGAAGGCGGCGCGGAGCGCCCCGGCGCCGGCCTCCCCCTCCGGAGACCGGGCGATATGTTCGAGGATCCGCAAGGTCTCCGGCGGCTCGGATGCCGCGCGGGCCGCGACATTGCCCCAGCCCGTCACGCTCTCGACGATGCGCTCGGCGAAGGCCCGCCGCCATTCGCCGTCGTCCGGCCATGCCGCGAAATCGGCCATCCTGTCGCCCGAGAACCGCGCCCAGTCCAACGGCATGCCGCCATACGCGGCCCTGACGAGCGCCAGGCGGCGCGGCCAGCCCAGCCAGCCCCGGTCGCGCGCGACGGCGAGCAGCGTCGCGGCCGGCCAGGGCTCCAGCGGCATGGAGATGGTGACGGCCGGGCCGAAGGCGGCGAGCAGGTCCCGCGTCCGGAGATGGTCCCAGCCCGCGAGGGCCAGCGCGCCCCGCCTGGCGTCGGACAGCAGTCCGGACCCCGCGCCGGGCGCCTCCCGCCGGAGCCTGCGGGCCATGGCGGCGATCTCCAGCGCGAGACCGGGCAGCCTGTCCGACAGGAGGTAGTGCGCGTCGTCGATCGCGACGCCGACGCCCCGCCGCAACAGGCTTTCGAGGACCTGCGGCAGGTCCCGGAGCGGGTCTCCGGCGCTGTCGAGCGGCCGCCCGATGCCGGGCCGCTTCGCGCGGGCGCGGCGCAGCGCGTCCTTCAGATCCTCCTGCAGGTCCTCCGGACTGTCCCAGGGCTTCGCGCGGAACAGGAAGGCTGGCCTGTCTTCCGGCAGGCCCCGGACGGTCTCCCGGAGGAGGCGCGACTTGCCGACGACCCGGCGGCCGCGGATGGCGACCAGGCCGAATTGCGGGGCAAGGAACGCGGCCTTCAGCCGGGCCATCTCCGCCTCGCGCCCGTAGAAGCGCCAATGCTGCTTCATCGCCCGTTCTCCTTTCCCTTGCCGGGCGGGATCGGCCCGCTCCTCGCGCCCGGTGCGGCCAGGCGGCGCGCCGCAGCGGTTTCCTCATGCTCGAAGGCGGGGCGGCAGGCGGCGATGCTCTGCGCCGCCATGCCCTGGGCCCGGCAGTGCGCGGCCCATTGGCCCCCAGTTATTTCCAGCATCGCCCGCAGCATGCTACGGGCCCTGTCCCGGTCGAGGCCGAAGCGGGGCGCGGCGTCGAGCGCCGCCTCGACGGAGGCGGCCTTGCCGTATTCGGGGGCGATCCCCGTCTTCAGGCGCCGGCGCCGTTCCGGCTGCGGCACGATGTCGAAGGCCGGCGCCAGCGCCCAGCGGCCGCCCGAGACATGCAGGAGGCCGTGGTTCTGCAGATGGTCGTCCGTATTCGAGACCAGGATCGTGAACAGCAGCCGGCGCCAGAGTTCCGCCATCTGGCGTTCGGGTTCGAAGCCATGCGCGGCGAGGCGTTCGGCGATGTCGGTATAGCAGGCGTCCCCGCCCCCCGCCTGCCCGGACTCGATCCGGGTATCGCGGGGGCAGGCGGCGCCGAGAAACGACCGGGCCGACAGATAGGGGACCGGCGCGCCGTCCCGCCGGTCGAAACGCCGGACGATCGCTACAGGGCGCTCGTCATGCCGGAGCTCCAGGCGGGCCCGGGCGGCGTCCAGCCCGGCCAGGCGCGCCAGATCGAGGGTGGCGACCTCGAGCCGCGCGACCGGCCTGCGGTCGCGGACCGAGGTGAACTTGGCGATGGCGAGATGGCCGCCATCGTCGAAATCGACCTTCGGGCGGCTGCCCCCGAGCGAGCCGATGGAAGCGGCCAGGGCTTCGGCCGTGCGCGTGCCTGCGGCCCGGTCCTGCTCCCAGGCGTCCACCAGGTCGCGCAGCGCCCCGAGTTCGCGCCGGGACCGGGCGAGAGGGCCGGCGAACGGGGGAGTCCCGTCAAGATAGCCGAGCGCGCCCTGCCGGGTCCCGTCGCCCGTCGCGAGCAGGAAGTCCCTCTCGCCGAGCCCGGCTCCGTGTACCGCACGGATTATGGCCCGGCCCCAACTGTCGGGGGCGCCGTCGAAGACCGGCCCCGGCAGAGCGGTCCGCACGGTGCGCCCGTGCTCCGAATACCGGAAGTCCCGGTCTTCCAGCGGCAGGTCCGGCGCCAGCGGGAAGGCGTCCCCGCTTTCGAGCCAGGACGGCGCATAGCGGAACAGGCTGTACTGCCGGCGGCCGTCCGACCCGAAGTGCAGCAGCCCGACGGGAACCCGGTCCCGGCTCCGGCGCAGCATGACGGGCACCGCCGAAGGGTTCCGGGACGCCGCCTTCGGCGCGCTCGCGCCTGTCTCCCTGGCGGTTCTCATGCCCGGTCCTCCGGGACCCGGTCGAAGGTCCATGTGCCGATCTCCGCGCTGTCGATGCGCGCAATGGTGAGGCGGCGCAGGCCCGCCCGGGCGATGCCGGTATCGATATCGAGCACATTCGCGCGCCAGAGCGGCTTCTTCACCGGCGTGTGGCCGGTCACCACAGCGCGCACGCCCGCCACCGCCCCGGTATGGAGATAACCGCGCTCGCCGATCTCCGGCTGGCGGATGCGGTGCCGGACGCGGCTCCAGAGCGCCCGCATGCGCGTCTGGCGCCCGGGAAGGCCCTCATCCCCGAGCGCCTCTTCCAGCTCCTCCCAGGAGGGGAAGACCGGGCAGGCATGCACCAGGCCGACCGGGCCGTGCGGGGTCTCGATGCGCGCCGCAAAGGGCAGCGCCGCCAGGGCTGCCGTCCAGACCTCTGCCGGCGGCTTCGGCCGGCGCTCCGGGTTCCGCCACCAGCAGCCGCCATTGTCGTACCAGAGGTCCCGCCCGGTCGGCCAGAGCGGCTCGTAATCCGGCGAGGCTTCCGACGCCAGGGCGTCGAGCATCAGCTGCTCGTGGTTGCCGCGGATGACAAGGTCGAAGCGGGGCGCGGAGCCGTTCCCCGGACCGGGCGGGGCCCCGGTGAGCCATGACAGGGCCTGGAAGGAGTCCGGGCCGCGGTCGACCAGGTCGCCGAGCGAGAACAGCCGGTCGCCCGCGCCCACTTCCAGTTCGGCGAGCGCATGGCGCAGCGTCGCGAAATGCCCGTGCACGTCGCCCACGACCAGGTCGCGGCCCTTCCCGGGGTTCGGCCCGAGCCGCAGGACAGGAGAAAAACCGGCGTTTGCGGTCGTCATCATGAGGGTCCCTTCACAGTTCGACGGTAAGGTCCGGCGTGAAATCCGCCTCCTCGGTCGGGCCGATGCCGAGCGGATTGGCGATCACATGCGTCCGGCCGACGGTCGCGCTGACGGCGTGGTGGACATGGCCGTGGATCCAGAGCGCCGGGCGCAGATGGACGATCATCGCGTCCAGGTCGGAGACGAAGGCCGGGTTCAGCGGACTGCCTGCATAGCGGTGGTGGATCGACGCGGGGCTCGGCGCATGGTGCGTGATGACGACCGCCTCCAGCCCGGCCTCGCGGGCCGCCGCGATCTCCGCCTCGATGAAGGCGCGGTCGCGGGCGTGGCGGCGCGCGGTCTCCGCCGTGGTCAGCAGGCCGCCTGCCCCGGACCCCGCCTGCCCTCGCGAACCGGCGGGGGATCCGGGGTCGGGTGACTCCCGGTCCCGGATGAGGCCGGTGAAGTCGCCGAACCGTTTGCCGGTCTCCCTGTGGGCCTTCGCCTCTGCGGTGGTGTCCCTGGATCGCGCCAGCCAGTCCCCCCGGATCGTAGTCCGGGGCAGACTTCCCCCGCCCGTTCCTGTCCCCGGCCCGCTGTACAGGCGGAAGTCGGTCCAGAGCGTGGCGCCGATGAAGCGCACATCGCCGATCGTCACCGCTTCCGTGTCGAGCAGGGTCACGCCGTAGAGCCCGCAGCCGAGCGCGAGCAGGCTCCGGGCCTCCTCGATATCGGAGCCGTGGAACTCGTGGTTGCCGGGCACGTAGAGGATATGCGCGGCGTCCTTCCAGATTTCGGCCGCAAGCCGGATGGCGCGGTGCTTCGCCGGAGCCAGGTCGCCCGCAAGCACGACGATCTCCGCCCCCGGCGCGAGCGGCGGGATGTCTCCGCCATGTTCGAGGTGGAGATCGGAGAGTATCTGGATGCGCATGGAACCCGTCAGACCTCCACGACGAGGTCCGGCGTGAAATCCCTCGCCTCGGCCTTGTCGTAGCCGCGCGGATTGGCGAGCACCCGCGTCCTCCCGATCGTGAAATCCACCGCATCGTGGACATGGCCGTGGATCCAGAGGGCGGGCTGGAAACGCCGGATCGTGTCCTCCAGGTCCGAGGCGAAGCCCGGATTGAGCGCGTCGCCGACATACCGGTCATGGATCGAACGCGGGCTCGGCGCATGGTGGGTCGCGACCACCGTCTCGAGGCCGTCCTTCCCGGCCTGTGCCAGTTCGGCCTCGATGAAGGCGCGGTCCCGGGCATGGCGGTGCGCGGATTCCCAGGTGGTGAAGTTCCGCCACGACGCGCCCCGGATCGACCCGCAGAAATCGTTGAGCCCCAGGCCGACGAGACGATGGGCGTCCAGCTCGCGCGGCTCGCCGTACAGGCGGAAATCCGTCCAGAGCGTGGCGCCGATGAAGCGCACCTGGCCGAGCGTCACCGCTTCCGTGTCGAGCAGGGTCACGCCCCATTGGGCGCAGTCGAGCGCCAGCCTGCGCTGCGCTTCCGCGATCCGGGACCCGTAATACTCATGGTTGCCGGGGACGTAGAGGATATGTGCGGCGCCCTTCCAGGCGCGGGCCACCAGCCGCACGGAGCGCCGCTTCGCCGGCGCCAGGTCGCCCGCCAGGACGACCACCTCCGCCTCCGGCGCGAGCGGCGGGACGCTGGCGCCGCCGAATTCGAGGTGGAGATCGGAGAGTACCTGGATGCGCATGGGAGGCTGTCCTTCGAACAGGGGAAAGGCTGGCATGGCTTCACCTGCGAGCCGGGGGATGCAGCATGTCGTGGAGGACCTCGTCGGCGGACGGGATGACGCCCACCCGCTCCAGTCCCCGGAGCAGCCCGGCCGTGGACAGCAGGTGCAGGTGCGAGGGCGCCCCGAACATGCGGAAGCTCCCAAGGCGCTCGACCAGGACAAGGAACGGGTTGCCGGACCGCAGATAGCGGTCGATGCCGCCTCCCGCCGTCAGGAAGTCCGCCAGGGCTATGTCGCCGACATTGGTCTTCGGAGGCAGGCCGGCAAGCCGCCTCCGGCGCGCGATCTCGCCGGCCCAGGTCCTCTCGACCGCGATGGGCGGGCTGTGCGCCTCCACGAACGCCCGGATCGCGGCATCCTTCGGATGGCCTGGATCTTCAGCGACCGCATCCAGCACGCCGTCCGGGACGAGCACCCGTGCGCCGAGCCGGAGCAGCAGGTCCAGCCGCCCGGCGGCCCGGAGGCTCTGGAGCGGCGCGTCCTCGGCAATCAGGAGCGTCGCGTGCTTGCCCCGGACGCAGCTGAACAGGGCGGCCTGCACCTCGATCTCGCGCTCCGGCGCCCGGGGCGGGGCCAACCCGGCATCGCCCAGGGCGGCCAGAAGCCCGGCATAGTCCCGAACGCCGGTCGCGCGGATGGCCTCGCGGCGCGACAGCAGGCCCCGGGCGAAGGCCCGGAGCGGATCGCTTCGCAGGCAGGGGAAGGCCCCGCCGGCTTTCCTCCCGGACCCTTGGCCGGCCGCTTCCAGCATGCGCAGGACCGGCATTGCACCGTCAAGCTCGAACCCGACCGGCCTGGAAAGCGGCTTCGGCGGGGCGGCGCCCCGGTCCGCGAGCGCGTACAGCAACTCCGCGTAGCCCGACATGTGGAGCAGGTCCACCGCCTCCTCGCGCGATACCGCCCCGGACAGGAAGGCGTCCAGAATCCGCGTCGCGGTGGGCAGGGGTCCTGGCTTGTTCATGTGCATGTCTCCGGATGTGGAGGGCCCGCCGGGGCTCGAACCCGGAACCCCCGACCTTCGCAGGAGCCTGTCCTCCCGGCTCGGAGGCCGGGACAGGCTCTCCCGATCCGGGGGCAGGCCCTGCGGCTTGAATGAACGACGCTCCGCCATCGGGCTACGGGCCCCTCATGTCGTGCTTCAGGATGCGCGGAACCGCCATGAGGCCGCGCGCCGCCGCCTCCAGCGCGGGCGCCATGCGGTCGTAGTCCTCCAGCGCGTCCGCGCTCACCGGGAAATCCGCCTGCCCTCGCGAACCGGCGAGGGGCGGAAGCGGACCGCTGGCGGCCAATTGCAGGCGGGCCTTGCGCAACAGGGCGGCCATCCAGCGCAGGGTCCGGACCTGCCGGAGCGCGAAGCCGGGCGCCATGCGCCGGAGCTGCGGGGCGCGGGCGGCATCCAGAAGCTCGACCGGCAGGCGTTCCGCGATCCGGGCAATGCGCAGGAAGGCCGCTTCAAGGTCCCCAGGGAGAACGACCATCTCTCCCCGGTGGTCCTCCTCCGAAACGGGGCCGCCGAGCCCGGCAATGGCGGCGGCGAGAACGGGGTCCGGGATGGCCCGGGCCAACCGCTCGGGCGGCCGCTTGCGCGTGCCGGGCTTCGCGAACCGCGCCAGGGCGCCCACGGCAAGCCCCGAGGCCGCCCAGCCGGTACCCCGCGAAAGCCGGTAGCAGTCCCGGAGGAACCTCTCTGCCGACTGGAAGCGGCGGAACACGGGATCCACCGGATCCGTTACCAGCCTGCCGGCGTCAAGGACGGCCTGCATGAGGCCGCGGAGCGAGATGCCGACGATGCGCGAATAATCGTCCGGACCCACCGGCAGCGGCGGCCCCGGAACGGGACGGCGCCAGGAACCCGCCAGCACAATCCCGTCGCGCGCGAGCGCGAAGGCCGAATGGCCCGCCACATCCTTCTTCGCCCGCAACTCGCCCTCCGGCAGGCGCAGGAACCAGGGCGTCCGGAACCCGGTCCGGTCGCCCCAGCCCGCGGGCGGCCGCCAGCAGAGGCGCCAGCCGCCCCGGCGGGTGACGAGCGCAATGTCCCAGTCGCTTTCCGGTCGGTGGTCGCCGCGCGCCCGCGAGCCGTAGAGCAGCACCGCCCGGACATTGCGGTCGGCTGCCAGGGTGGCCCGCGCCAGGGCGCGCAGCTCCACGGGGATGCCGCGCGGCACTGCCGGACCTACAGCCATCCGCCGAAACCCAGCAGCAGCGACATGCCATGGGCCCAGCCGAGCGGCGGGATGGCCAGACCGGCGACCAGCAGGGCCAGGGACTGCCAGCCTTGCGCGGCCGTCTCGATGCACCACAGCACATGCCAGCCGATCGGGACGAGGCCCGCAGCGGCCAGCACCAGCGCGAACGCGAGGAATACGGGGGGTGGGAGCTTCGCCGGCGCGAAAGGGCCGTCGAGCGGTTTGGACATGTTCGTCTCCCTTCGGGGGTTCAGTGCTTCATCGGGAACGCGGCCAGTTCCTCGGCGCGCTCCAGCATGCGGTTGACGTCGCGCAGGGAGAGGCGGCGCGGCAGCCGGTCGGCGGCCTGGCCGATCGCCTCCACGATGGCGTCGACCGCCGGGGCCGGCAGGTCCATCGCCTGGCCCCGGACCCGGGCGAAGCCCTGCAGCTGCTCCAGCGTCACATCCGGGATCGGCAGCACACGGGCGCGGCTCAGCACCGGCTCCGGCACGGTCCGCAACGTGTTGGCAAGCATCACCCAGCTCAGGTGGCGCATGTCGACTTTCACCTTGAAGTAGGGGCAGTGCCAGTCCTGCGCGCTCTCGGGCTCCAGGAGGCCCAGCAGGGCCGGCAGGAAGGCCACCGAAACGCCCCGGCTCGAGGTCAGGCTGCTGGCCTTGCACACTTCATCGACCGCGATGACCGGGTTGGCGATGCGGTTGTCGATCATGGTCTGCAGCGGGCGGCCGGGCTGGCTGGAACTCCAGCCCCTTTCCGAGCCGGCCAGCGAGAAGCTGGAAAGGCCCTGCGAGGCGTCGATGACGGTGGAGGCGACCGCGAGCCGTCCTGCGAGACGCCGGGCCCAGGCCGTCTTGCCGACGCCGGGCGGGCCGACCAGGACCAGCGGTCCGACGCGGACCGGCTCGCCCAGCCGCGCGCTGCGCCGGAGCGCATGCCAGGCCGCCTCCGTCGCCGGGGCCATCCAGGGCATCTCTTCGTGCAGCGCCGCGGCGATCTCGTCCGCCCGGTCCTCCGAGGGCATCACGGCCGCCGGCACCTCGCCCAGAAGGCCCTTCAGCCGCTCCCTGTCTTCCTGCCGGAGATGATCCAGGCCGCCAGCCCTGTGCCGGCGCGCGACCACGGCTGCCGCCCGGCGCTTGAGGCGATTCTGGTCGTCCCAGGAAAGCCCGAACCGTGCCAGCCCGGCATCGCGACGCAAATCCCGAAGGTCGTCCCAGTCATAGGGCGGCGCCGGTGCGGGAGCGGCCTCCTGCTCCCGTTCCCACAGGTCGCGGAAATAGGCCAGCAACAGGCGCCGTCTGCGCAGCCCGAGCAGGAACGCCGTCAGGCGCTTTTCGATCGGAGCCCGGTCGGTGTCGTATTGCGCGACGTCGATCAGCCGGACGGTTCGGAACGCGGCATCCCGATCGCCGGACGGGACCGGGGCCCCGGACAACGGTCCGGTGCCGGCCCCGGCGCGCTCGCCGGAGCGGGAAAGAAGGGTTCGCACAGCGGAGTCCCGGCTCTTGCCGGTCCACTCCGTCGGGGTCCGTCACACCTCGTCCGGAGCCGTTCTGCGACGCCGGAGGCGCCGGGAGAAAAGGGCGGACGGCCTCCCGGGCGCACACGCCCCCCGGACCGTCATCGGCTGACCTTGATTTCCGGCGCGGAACCTATGCCAAACCGATTGCAAAAACAATCGGCAATTTCCGTTGCAGGCAAAATCGGGCATTTGCCTGCACCCGCGCAACCCCTCGGCATGCAGGGCGGCTTCGTGCTATGGTCCGCCCTGTCGGCTTGGCTGGCGCGCTGTTTGCCACTGTCGATCCGTTTTCCTGGCTCCACCTTGAAGGGCAGTGATCGGCTTCATATGCCCCCTGAGCCCTTGCCTTCCCGGCCCCGTTCGCGGGGCTGCACATTGAAAGGACGCTCCCTCTTCCACCTGGCCTCTTGTTCTGCGTTGCAACCCGCGCGCGGGCGCACATTGAAGGATCGCCGGCGGCGTGTTTCTGCTGCAGACAGTCCAGCCCCGCCCTTTGGGGCGGTCACATTGAAGGGCCGGTTGAAACGGGTCCGCCCCGGCCGCGGCCCCGCACATTGAAGGGCCCACAGGCAGCCGTCGGCCAGTCCTGCCGGCGCTACCGGAATGCCAGGAAGACGGTGTTCCTGCCGTCGGGGCGGCTGCACAGGGAGTCGATATCGGCCTGCCCGAGGGGTGCGGCGGTGAATTGGCCCCATGTCCTGGCGCTCCAGTTGGCGGTGCCGTTCGCCCCGGCTCCGCGGACGTCGGCCCCGACGAAACCGGAGCGGTTCGTCGTCTTGCCGGCATAGCCTGAAAGCAGGGCTGTGCATGCGGCGGCGTCGAGTGCGGCGAAGCCGATCTGGAATGCTTTCGCGGTTGTCGCGCTAGCCGGAATCAGGGGCCAGGCGGCCAGGGAATCGGCGGTCTGCAGGGCGGACAAGGGTGTTGTGAAGCGGGTTGTCTGGCAGGGGGTGTTCGGGTTCGAGGGGGGCGTCATGTTGGCCTCGGGGACGGCCCCGGCCTGGCACAGGCGCGCCAGGCTGAGTCCGTCATAGTCGGCATAGCCGGTGTATATGCGTTCGGCCGCCCCCCGGAGTTCGCGCGACAGCTGCACGAGTTCGGATCGGGCCCAGGACCCGGTCACGGACTGGTAGAGCAGGATCGCCCCGACGATCACCACGCCGGCGATCCCGACGGCAAGCAGGACGTCGAAGAGCGCCGCCCCGCGCCGCGCGCGGCAGGCGAGGCGGCTTGCGAAGGTCACGGTATCAGCAAACAGCGTTGCCGCTCGGCGCGCCCATGAACGGCCGCGCGGCGAGTCCCATGGCGACAGCGGCCGCGAGGGCCGGCAGGACGGTGTTCATGGGCGGGGCGGCGTGGAGGGCGTAGACCGGGCCGACGATGGCGCAGACAGCAATCGCGGCGGCGTATGCGAGGCGGGGCCAGCCTTTTTCGGCGGTGGCGATCCGGCGAAGGGTTTTCATGCGGGTTGCTCCTTTCGGTTGCGGTTTCAGGCCTGCATGTGCAGGAAGATGCTGAAAAGCTGGTCGCCGGAGGTTTCCACGCACCAGCCGTTGATGGTGCCGGGCTGCACCGGCGCGCCTCCGGCCTGTGTCACGTTGCCTGTGCCGGCTTTCAGAACACCGTCTGTCGAGTCGACTCCGGTGTCCGGGGAGGCAACGGCTGTGTTCGTGCCATCCGTTCCGAAACCCAAGCTTACAATGCCGGACACGGAGCGGGTTTTCCCCGCCCACGAGGTCAGGATGTCGGAGCATGCGCCGTCCTCGAGATTGGCCAAGCCGATCACGAATTGCCGCAAGCCGGTCAGGGGGGCCACGGTCACGTCCCCGTCATAGGCGTTCTTGAAACTGCCGGCGCCGCGGACCACGGCATCCGGAAGGCTGCCGCGCTTCTCGAGCAGGTCCATGTCGAGGCCGGTAAGGGTTGGCTGGCCGGCATAGATGCGCGAGGTTTCGGAACGGATGGTGTTAATTAACGCTAAGGTATCGTTCCTCTTGATCCTCTCGTTCACCGTCTGGAGCAACAGAACACCACCGACAATCAGCGATCCGATGATCCCGACGGCCAGGATTACGTCGAAAAGGGCCAGGCCACGCGCGCGGCGCCGGTGAAGGGCGATTGCAAAAGCGTTCATGGGTTTCTCCCGTGTCTCGCACCATGGGTTGGCGAGCGGCAGCCCGGGCCGTGCGAGCGGCCCGGGCGAGAGGATCCGCGGGCGACCTGGCATGGTGTCAGTGGATCCCCGCCGCTCGCCGCCAGCATGGACACGGGCGGACTCGCCGGCGCAATGCCGAAACGGTGAAAATTGGGGAAACTCGGAAATTCGTTCTGGAAGGCTCAAGCGCCTTCCATCGCGGACAATCCCCGGGGGTCAATGCCGGAAGCGCGGCGCGCGCCTGACCGGCGCCCGGACAGGTCAGTAAGACAAGGGACAGCGGAGACGGAGTTCGCGAACCTGTCAAACCGCGGGCCCGGAGTCCGAAACGGAAAACCGCCCGTGGACGACATTTTCCGGAACGTCTTCGACCGGGTCCGGCTGTCTATCGATAATTCGGCTTCTTGACCATCATCCAAATTGCAAGCGCCACTAGCGAGACGGTGAGAGCCCACGGACGCCAGTCCTCGACGCCGTTCATCGAAAACATGATGATGGCCACCGGAGTGGCGATGCACATATACAACCCCAGGAACACCGCAAGCGTAAGGCGGGCCGTAAAGGAAACCGCGCCGACCACAGCGGACCCGGTTGCACTCAAAACCCTTGAATTCCTGTATCCACTTCTTGCCTTCAGCCATGCGAAAATCATGAAAGGCAATCCAAATACCAGGATTGCAATTGTGCCGACAATAATCACGGTTACGTGCAGGGGATCCATTCCGTGCAGGAAATCCATTGCGTTTCTTCCCGTCGGTTGTTCTGTCCGGAGCGGCGGAAACAGGCTTCCCGGAGCACAGGGTCCAGAGGCGGGCTCATGCCGCCGCCATCACATCGAACCCGCCACGATGCGCATCCGGTTGACCCCGGGCGGCGGGAGCCGAAGTCCCCCGCCGCCTTCACCGGAGCGGTTGGCTACCAGCTTCTGTTGGGCCAGCCCGTCGGCAGGCCGGCGGCTTTCCAGCTCTTCGCCCCGCCGCGATACCAGTTCACCCTGGTGTAGCCGAGCGCCGACGCCGAGAGCGCCGCGTTGTAGGACAGCCAGCATTCCCAACCCTGGCAGAAGAAGACCAGAGCCCTGTCCTTGTCGCCTCCGGTCAGTTCCGCAAGGCGCGCGCCCAGCTTCTGCTTCTGGCCTTCCTTGCCCGCCCCCGGCAGCCAGTGGGCGCCCGGAAGCGACCGGTGGCCGCCGGACCCGCCGAGCACGTCGATCAGCACCGGCGCCGGGTCCGCCTTCAGCATCCCGACCAGGTCGACGGTCGTGACCGTCCTGGCGCTGGCATGGCTGACCGGCGTCGGCGCGTGGAACTGCGAGGTCCGCATCGATCCGGTCGGGCGGACGCCCTTGTCGACCTCCTCGGAACCGTAAGGGGCGGCCGACAGCTTCGCCTCCGCAAGATGCGGGCGCAGTTCGCCGACCGTCCTGGCTGTGGTGGCCGACTGGCAGGCGCCGAGAAGGCCGGCCAGGGCGAGCGCCAGGACGGCGCGGGAAGACAATGAATGCATGAGCGAGAATCCCTCTACCGTTGATGTGAAACGGTCCCGGCTGGCGCCGGGCCGTTGTCACCATCCACGATTGCGTAGAGAGTCCCGCTTATTCGCCCGGGCGCGGGTAGCTAACCCACGCCGGGTGTCGGGCTGTTCTATTCGGCGGGCGACCCGACAGAGCGGGATCGCGAATGGTGACGAGGAGAATCTGTCACGGAACGGGACGGGAAGTCGAGTCCCGTCAGCGTCTTTCGGGATTCCCGGACCGGGACGCGTTCATCAGGGGAATCCCTTCTTTCTCATGCCGACCTCGAAATCAGTTCCAGCCGGCGCAGCGTCCCCACAGTTCCCCTGCTCCTGCTGGGGCGGGCCGTAGAGGGCCCCGGCGCGAGACTCGACAACTCCAAGGTGGTCAGCTACACGGCAAGTTGTGGCCGCGACGCGTCGCTGTGGCTTCAATTTTCCAACATTCTGGTGGTTGCCGGAGCGTTGGCGAGCTTGGGTCGATGTAACCTACGAGGACGCATCGACAGCAAGGAAAAACGGGCAAGACAAATGGCAGAACTTCCTACGCCTGACGATGCTGCACGAACGATATTGGCCGCCTGCCGCGAGTTGAAGCTGCGACCGGAGGATGCACTGCCGGCCGGCCCTATTCATTATCGGACAGTCGTGAAGGGGAATCTGACTCAAGAGGAGTTCCGCAACGGTATTGATCGGTGCATGGAACTGGGCTGGTTCGAGAAGACCGACGATGGTCGCGACTTGTTGACGAAGACGGGTTTCAAGGAGATGTGACCGCCTTTTGGTCGACAGGATGGGGCATGCGCATTCCGACTTGGCTAGAGTTCGCCGGAAGCTGGATCTTGGCGTTCAGCACGTCTGAGCGTCCGTTCGCCCACCGAATTCGGGCGATCGGCAAGTGAACAACGCCAATCCCCGATTGGGCCTCCTTCGCCGAGATGTGGAGGAGAAAGTCCTCTCGCCCTTCCGCTCACACGGCTGGTCGGCGACCATCGTGCACGAGGACGGCCGCCATGATTGCATCGAAATCCACGCTGACAGACAGGCCGTACAGACCCGAATTGCCGTCCTCTATAGCAGTGGTACATCCAACGACACCTACAAGGATCTTTCGAACAGGGTTGAACGGGTCTTCTTCCGCGGTCAGCCCTATGAGCTAGAGTCCTTCACGCGTGGTGTCACGGTTCCCGTGGAATCGTTGGACAACTTCTTTGCTTACCTTGTCCAGTTGAACAAACAGGTGGAGCCTGACCGGTCCCAAGCCTCCATCCCACGAAATCCGACACGCGTTCGACGCCTCACGGCCGAAAATCCCCTAGACGCCGTTATCGCACGCCTCCAGCAGTTCACAAGCGAGACGCTGGCCCGGAAACTGGTCGAGCGACGGGCGGTGGAGGAAAGCAGTGCTCCTTCGTTCATCAACGCCGCGGGAAAGGCGGCCGGTGTCGCCTATTCGATGCGCAGTGCTCTCGACTATTTCGTCTCGACGCCACGCGATCCGCTCAACAAGCGCGTTCTCGGTCTCTATTACGGCACAATATCTCTCGCCCAAGCCGAGATGCTCGCCTCTCCCTCGGGCCCGCCCGATCTCGATACAGTCGAAGCGATGACTCGGGACGGCCATGGCCTCTTTACTGCCCCAGCCTCGCACAGCGGGTTCGCAGATCTTCGTGTCGGCGTGCTTTCGAATGGATTTTTCCCGAAATGGATGAAGTTTCTCGGACAGGACACTTCTGCGTATCCCAAAAAAAGGCCGCGCTCTCTGGCCGACCTTCAGACAGTCCCTCCCGGGATGGTCTGCCTGCTCACCGACCTCTTTGCATCAATGCCTGAAATCGATGACCTCTACGCCGAAGTGGTCGGCGATCCACCCGCCTGGATCCTGGTCGCCTACGACCAGGCCGCCAACACACGACCGACCTTCCGGAACGCCACACCCGCCGTCGGCAGCACATACGGGCTGTTTCTCGACTCATCCGGGAAGGTCCCTGTTGAGCGGCTCGAGGATGCGGGGTGGCCGCTCGCGGAGATCCGTCGGCTGGACGACAAGGACTATGACGGAACCGTGTATCGAGCGCGCGTGGATCACGCCGGTCATAACCACTGGCGGAAGGTGCTTCCTACACACTCTTCGCCGTTCGGCAACAGCCCCGCACTCCTCTTCCCCATGATCGGCGGCCTCCGCGATTACCGGGCGATAGCCGCGGTGACCCTCTATGCGCTATCCATCATGGCGCGCTACAGGCCGGGAGCATGGCAACGCATCGAAGGAGGCGACCAGGATCATTACCTCGCGCTCGTTAAGGCATCGGTGGCGGTGTGGGAACGCCTCCTCCCCGAACATTTCCTTCAAAGCATCGCAGGAGAGACGGTCCGAACAGTTCAACCAGGAAGTTTGTTTGCCTGAGCCAGAGCCCTTGGGTGAGAAGTTGACATCGCCGCAATCAAGTGCAATATGGCGGATGTCGGGTGCCCTTGATGGGCTCGATATGGTTCGCCCAGCCTGACATCATACGCCCTCCGCCCGGAGGGCCTTTTGCTTGTATGCGTTCCATGCATCCCTTGCCATCCCGACAAGCGGTGAGGCATCCGGCCAGACCTTCAGTCCATCGAGCGCGACGCCCTGCCGCCGGCGATAGAAGTTCGGCAACAGCCTCTCAAAATAGGGGTAGCCAAAATCTTCGTGCTTGAGGGCACGATAGACGTTGTACGCCAGCAGATCGGCGAGCTGGATCCCGTTCGACAACTCGCTGCGCGTGAAGAATGGATATTCGACGATCGCCGGAAAGGCCATGTTCCGGTTGCCCGCCCGCTGAAACTGAGCGTGCTTCATCGCGACGGCGCTGTTGAGTTGCTTGCCGGTATCGTCCATCACGATCAGCGCCCGGTGTTTCGGGTGATGTTCCCGCATGAAGTGCTGTATGCGCTCCAGCAGAAACTCATACGCCTTCATGTGAAGCGTTTCGTGAGTGAAATGGTCGTGAAGAAACCGTTTGTCGATCACGCTCGCCAAGACGACCGTTTTGCGCTCGGCGACTTGGTCGAAATAGGCATCGGTAAGACGCGTCAGATCGTCGGAATGCAGTTCGTGAAGAAATCGGCTCCGCTTCTCGCGTTCAGCTGGAATCCGCACCCAGTTCGATTTCACCTCGCAATCCGCCAACTCGAAGCGGCCCTTGCCGTCGCGGAAGAGATAATCGGCAAGTTCGAGCTTTATGCTGGAAACCGCGGTCTCGAAGGGCCGCCACTGACCCTCGTACATCCCGACTGCGAGCAGGACGTAAAGATGGTCCTTCGGCTTCTCCGCGGTGCCTGCGGATGGATCGCGAGAGCCAGATTCGTCGAAGTAGAAGAAATACATATGGTGGTTTCCCTCCCATCACCGCCGCGAAACGTCTTCCGGCTTGGCCGTTGGACACCGTAAGCGCAATAAACTGTTGCGGCTATCTCCGACGCCGGAGCCGCCTCTGGATGATCTCGAAAACAGGCCCGGAAACGGCGGGCTTCCCAAGGAGGGCAAGTTTCGGTCCTATCGAAAGAAAGGCAAATGGAAGATGGCCGCCCCACGGGCGGGTCTGGCAAAGGCCGAAGGCGGGCTCCAGCAGGCGCGCACGATGGTGACGGCAAGATGGGTTTTGCCGCTCACGGTTCCGCCGACCAGGACGAGATTGCGCTTTCCCTCCAGGAAGAGGCCGCTGACCAGTTCCTGAATCAAGGCCTCGTTGATCGGGGAGGCTGTGAAGTCGAAGTCCGCCAGTTCCTTGGCCATCGGCAGCCTGGCGCTCGCCATCTGGTATTTGATCGAGCGCGCCGTCTTGTCGGCGATCTCGGCTTGCAGCAGCGCGGCGATGATTTTCGGCACCGGATGACGGCGTTTGATGCCGTCGGAGAGGATATCGTCGTAGGCGGCCCTCATGCCCGACAGCTTGTCCGGGCGGAAAGCGTGCCGCGCGGGCTCCAAGCGACCCAGATCTAGCAGCTCTGAGCGGACCAGCCGCCGCACCGAATCGCCGCAACGGAGGATGGAGCATCGACGAACGGGATGCCCCGGTCGGCCTCACCACACGCCTAATGGCCTCGCCCCCGGAGGAGGATGCCGACAATGGTTTCCTCGTCCAGGGCCCGACAGGCCTCCAGGCGCTCGCCGTCCCGGCGTAACAGGACCGGTGTGCGCTGGCCTTCTTCCAGCATGCTCTTGGCGATCACCTCGACGGCTGCGGAATCGACGGTGCGGCGCCGCCTCACCGGAACGTAGATGTCAGCGATTCTGAAAACCTCGTCCTTCAGCATCTCTCACCCCCTCACGGGCGGGCGGCCTGGGAAAGCGAGAATTCCGCCGCGCCGCAGCTCGACGATTCCTTCCGACTGTCTGCCCCGCATGAACAGGAGCAAATTATGACCGACAAACCGATCCGCGACGGCCGACTGGCGTCCCTGCTCGTCAGGACGATGGCCCAGCAATGCGTGCGCAACACGGCGCTGGAAGACATTCACGCCGGGGCGGCGCCGGTCACAAGGACCGGGGACTGGTCCGACGTGACGGTGGTCGATGCCGAGGGCCGCCGCATACCTTGGCCGGAGGTGTCGCATTTCGGCGACGACACCATGCGCGAACTCATGCGCGAGATCGTCGACAATCTTTACACCTTCCTGCTCCTCTCCCGCGAACCCGGCTTCCTGGAGCGCGCCGCCATCTGGATGAGGAGCGCGAGCCGCTGGGACGAGCCGAAATTCGTGGAGGTCTTCCTGCCGGGTTTCACCGCCGCAAACAACTACTCGGTCGCGCCGCTGTTCGGGGTCGATGTCTGCCGCTTCGCCTTCGCTCCCCATCTGGAGCCGATCGAGGAGGGTTGCTACGCCATTCGCATTTTCTTGCAGGACCGGGACGGCAGCCAGTGGTCGGTCGCCACCGAGCTGGTGACGCAGGACCTGGATACCGGACATTTCCTGGCACAAACGCTGAATGACCGGCTCGGCCTCGATGCGGGGGCCTGCGCAATGTTCGCGGAGCAGGTGATGGCGAACAATCCGACCGGCCGTCACCCGCGCAGCCGCCCGGCATAATCCGGGCAGTTCAGGCAGCCGGGAAAAGGCCTGCCAGCGCGCTCGCCCGAATTCGCGCCTCACACAACTCGCGTCGGCGGGGGCGGAGGATGTCATGCCTCAACGCCCGGTACGCTTCCACTTGAGGTCGGCCGACAGGCCCGAAGCTGCCCCTCCCTGCGCCGCCCGTGCAATGCTCTCGGTGAGGCTTGCCTCGAAACGCTCCTGGATGCGGGTCTCGCGCTCGATGACTTTCTCGCACACCGACTGCATCAGGGCTTCCAGCTCCTCATCCGTGGGCTCGCGTTCGGGATCCGTCAGATCGACCACGGGAACGAAGGGCATGACCTGCCCTCCTTTCGGCTCTTTCGGTTTGCCCCGCTCCCCGGAACCTGCGCAAAGCTGCCAGGCGTGTTTCGGCGCGACCGGGCGACCATGGCCGCATTGGAGCACATTTGCGCGCTCTCGCGATCTCAGGCGCGAGCCGCTCAGAAGGCCCCCGGCCGCACCGAAACCTCTTCGATCAGGCGGGAGCGGGCTTCTGTCGCGCGCACCTCCTCGATGAGCGGCGTCTCGTGCCCGGCCCTGTTGACCAGGGCCAGACCGGTGAGCAGCGCCTGGCGAACAATGCGCCGGTCCGGCGCCGGCCATTCCTCGTCCATGATGCGGAACTCGGCGCTGAACGCTGTTAACGCCCCCGTCTCGACCAGGTTCCGGGCGCGGCGAGCCTCGGGCGTATCGCGCAGGGTCAGGACCACGCGCATGGCATCGTCGGCGTCCCGCGCACGCAGGCCCTTGCCGAACCCGCCGAAAGGCCGGCGCCAGTTATGCCGGACGTTCACCTGGATATTGTTGAGCAACAGGCAATGCGGTTCCCAGACTTCTGTGAATACTCCGCCTATGGGGATCGGCACGCCGTAGGGGATCAGCATGCCCTCGATCACCCCGGGCGAGATCACGCTGAACGCGAAAGCACGCCGCTCGGGCGGTCCGGGCCACCTCATAGTGTTCCTGCGTCCGGGTGTAGGCTCCCGGCGAGCACCCCGCACAGGGTGCCGGGGGGCGAACCGGGCATCGGGGAGGTCGATCGGCGGGACGGTATGGAGGACGGAATGCTGGCCGCCGGACGGGGCCAGGACTCTGGCTCCCTCCAATCCGGGGGAGTGGGAAAGGATAGCTCGCACAACGGGTTCCCGGCTCTCTTACCGGGCTCCGCTCCGTCGGGGTCTGTCACGCCTCGTCCGGAGCCGTTCTGTGACGCCGGAGGCGCCAGGGAGAGAGGGGCGGACGGTCTCCCGGGTGCGCACGCCCCCCGGACCGTCATCAGCTGACCTTGATTTCCGGCACGATATCTATGCCAAACCGATCGCAGGAACAATCGGTAATTCCGCCCGGACTGCCGAATTCCTCGATCGCTGCCCCCAAAGGCCCCGGACACGGCCCGCTCGAGCGATGCACGGAATGGGCGTCGACGGCTTCCGCGACCTGCCGGACCTCGTTGCGGCCATCGGCATCCAGCCATTTGCCGCTGCTCTCCCCCGGCAGGGTTCGGCATCGCCCTCCGGTACTGACCGGAGGCTGTACCATTCCGCCAGCAAGGTTTGGACCTGTTGTGCCGCCCGCCCGGCCTCCCGATCCGGGCGCGCGGCCGGGAAACGCGATTTTGACAAGCCGACGTCCCGTGGCTGTCGTGTTCCGGTGCGGGCGGCCGGAGACCGCTCCACAGGGGGACTGCACGATGACCGGCGCCTGACGGAAACCGGGTAACTGGTTTGGGGGACACGCCATGCCGTTTCAGCTGGAGCCGGGGCATGGATGAGACGGACCTCAAGGCATTCGAACCGATTCCCTTTCAGGAATTCGGGCTGGGCGTGGCGTTCAACATCAATTTCTGCCGCAACCCGATGTGCCCGAATTTCGGTCCGGCCCCGAACCCCGAGGCGTATCAGGCCCGCTACACGGTCGATCCTGGAGACGCGCCGCACGATCGGACGTACACATGCAATTTCTGCCAAACGTCGCTCCCGCTGCTTTCCAACCGGTCGCTGCGCGCCGCCTTTGCCTGGTTCAAGCGCCAGAGCGTGCCGTTCGCAGCCTGCCCGACGCCCGGCTGCGAGAACGAAGGCCTCAATGTCTTCGAATACAGCCGCCGTTACGGCATCCACCGCCGCCGGCGCCCCTCGAAGGACACGCAGCACAAGGCGCGATGTCCTTCGTGCAATACCCATATCAGCCTGGGCGAGCCCGCGCGCCTGCACGGATCCGACTCTTGGATCGCCAAGCGACTGGCGGAAGTGTTCAGGTCCGCGCGCGATCGCGGAGGATTGCGCGACCGGGTCGACAATCTCCTGTCTTACCGGGATTTCGACATCGATCAGAGTGCGTATCTGAGAGCGCTGGCGAGTCTCGGACCCCGCATGCGCGACTACCACAGCTACTGCAATGCCCAATTGATAGCGGAGGATTACCCGGAGCGGCTCGATCAGCTGTACAGGAGCGCAAACGGCGGTGCGACGCCCGACGCCGTTGCGGGCAGCCCGTTCAACGGCGCCGCCACGCTCCGGACCGACACGATGAAGATCTCGCTCCGGAAGCCGAGCACGTCCTATGAGACCCGCCACCAGCAGTTCGATGTCCTGGTGACGGCGCTCCGCATCGACCTGTCCCACGATGAGAGCGATGACAGGCGCAGCACATATTTCATTCTGGCGGCGCACCCTTTCGCGGTTCTGGAAAAGGGGGACCGGAAGCAGAAGCGGGACTGGGAGAACGGGGAGATGTTCGACGATGCGGAACTGTCCGTTGCGGACCGGCAATACGACCATCTCCTGCATGAGGGGATCGACCACGGAGAGGATGCCCGGCTGGAAGGGAACGAGTCTTATGTGGCCGCGAAGGCCCTGTTGATGCGGCAGGACTATGCGGAGCTCGCGCACTTCATGGTGGTGAAGGACCTGACGGCCCGGTTCCGGCGCGTGACATTGTGCATGGACGGCGCCCAGAGCACCTACCGCAGCGCGGCCGCCGTCTTTGCGGAGGACATGCGCGCCGTCTGCAATGACGGGGGTATGGAGGGCCGCCGGGCGGAGATCGCGATCGTCCAGGCGCAGCGGCGTTCCGGCGGGCGCGTGTCCGCCGAAGAGCAGGACAGGTTTTGCGCCCGCGAGAACGAGCGCGTCGCCAGGGAGTGGAAGGCCAGACTCGCAGCAGAGATGGAGAAGGGCGGCGGCGCCGATCTCGGGGACAGGGACCGGGAGTTGCGGGAGGCGAAGGCGAGAGTGGATCTCTTCCGGCAGGTGACGCGGGGCGGCTTTTCGGAGGAGGGAACATGGGGCTGGCGCAAGCGCCCGACCCTGAAGGGAGACCGCCTTCTTGCGGTGCTGTGGCTCTCGCAGGGTCCCGACCGAACGGAGCTGCCGAAAGGCGCGGTCGAGGCACTCCTGCGGCGCGCCAGCCTGCAGTCCGTGGACAGCGCCATAAAAGAGTTCCGGGATTCGGTTCCGCCTGCGCGGCGCCCCGAAAACCGCGCGGCCGGCAACCAGAGTTATTACCGGTCCTCGCAAAACGCGGAGATCGTCGTCTGCCACCTGTGGCTGTTCTGCTTCCTCTCGAACTATCTGAAGCTCCGGACCCGGCCGGAGGAACAGCGGGCCGGCCTTCTGGGGCTGACGAGCGGGGAGGGCCGGGCCGGCCTTGGCGCCGCGCAACGGATCGGGTTCCGGCTGGGCCGGGACCAGGCCATCGAAATAACGGAGGAAACAGGCCATGGAGAAGCGACCCTTCCTCGCCGGCGTTCACCAGGAACTGTTCTTCCTGCCGTCGGCGCTGGAGGCCCTGGAGGCCGCCGCCGGCGACGAAGGGCGCTCGCCCTTTGAAGCGGTGGCGGCCAGGATCGAGCGGGACGGCCTGGACGAGGAGCATCTGGCCGGCCTGGGGCTTTTCGGCGACCCCGAGGAGGACGCGAACGGCGATCCCGTCATCCCGCGCTGGGACCTTGTCCTCCCGGTCATGGCGGTGGACTGCCTCGACCAGCTTCAGCAGTTGAAGCTCGTCGACAGGGACCATCGGGTGACGACGGCCGGACGCCGCTGCATGGAGGATCACCGGGAGTTGAGCCAAGCCATCTGGCAGCATTACACCATCGAGGGCAAGGACGGCGTCAGGCGCTCGGTGGCCGCAGAGCTGAAAGGGGTGTTCAGGGCGTTCACCAGGATCGGCACCGAGCGCGAAGAGGACCCGTTCTCGGTGATCTACCGGCCCGCCCTGTGCCTGGCCGAGTTCATGCGGCTGCATTTCTGGATGCAGGACGAACGGGAGAGGGGTTCCGGGGTGCGGACCTTCGCCGCAATGCTGGTGGAGGAGCGGCGCGAGGACCTCCTGGGAATGGAGGTCGAAGACGAAGACATCGAATGGGCCGCCTATTGTGCGGCAAGCGGGGCCGGGCGGCGTATCGAGGCGCTGTATAGCGAAAGGGCCGAGGCGACCATTGCGGCGGTGAAATCGACGGCGCTGATGCTCTGCGACGCCGGTTACCTCGGGACGGACGGGTTCCCCGGCGAGCTGCAGTGGCTTGTCCCTGCGGACGACAGGTCCACGGGACGGAAGCAGGCGTCATGAGGCCGCCGGTCCGGATTTGGGTGGGCAACGGGAAAACGCAGGAACGGGCGCTCTTTCCTGTCGACCAGAATGTCGGCCCGCGAAGGATCGCCTCCGCCGCCTCCTACATTCTGACCGAGCACTTCTCGGTCAACCTCCGTCGAGTTTATCCTCTCATCGGCTACGACGCCGAGGCCGCAATGAGGCATTTGCGTTTCAAGAGCAAGGAGAAGGCATTAATCGAAAAGAAGCGGGCCCAGCCCTTGACGAAACTGCAACGGAAATTGAAGCCCATCGTCAGGGCAACCGGCCTCGAACTGATTACAGGTCTTTTTCTGGGCTGCCTCGACAGTCCGGCAAGGGTGATCTGCCCGTGCCGCGTGTTCATGAACGCGTCGAAGCCGGTTCCGATCGCCCCAGCTCCGGGGGGGACCCCCGATGCTTGGGCGGACTATGAGAGCTTCACGATCGTGGCGGAAGCCACGATCGGCGTCGATACGGGGGAGGGCCGCCTCTTCAGGCAGTACAACAATGCCGTCAAGCATGTCGCCGGGGTTCTTGCGGGCAGGGAGGCCCGGCGCAGCTACTGCTTCATGGTGAGCCGCGCGAAGCTCCGTCTTACGCATGTCCCGTCCCGGATCGCGCAGGCGCAAAGGGAACTCGAAGAGGAGCACGGGATCGGCAATGTCAGGATCCTGGCCTTCGGAATCCGCGAAATCGCCCATATCGCCGAGCATCTGGGCAAGCTTTACCCGGACGGCGTTCCGGCCCTGACGGAAGCGGGCCTGGGCGAGGTCCTGGACGCCTTGCATGACGGGATGATGGCGGGGATCGCCTCCGGGGAGCCGTTCCCCGACAATTGGGCCGCGCGGAAGTTCGTCGAACTGCTCAAGAGCCATGCCGCCGGCCAGCCATTGACCACGCTGTTCGAGACCTGAGACATGCAGGACGAACCGGCGGCAGGACCGGGTTTGCGAGTTGACGGCAGATATGCCGGGCAGGTTCCTCGGCATGAGGCTTGAGGGGAAGGAGACTTGTTTTCGGCTCCCACAACGGGTCTGGAGTTTCCGTTCGGGTACCGGAGCACGGTTGAGAATTTTCTGGGGAAAACGCCGGCCCGACCAACCTAACTTGGTTGGAAAGGGGCTATCTTGCGCGAGCCCGTGAGACGACGAGGAAGAGAGGGGATGCCTGTGACATCCAAAGCGGAATTTCTCGCCGACTCTATGAGGCACCGATGGATACCGAAGACAAAATATGGTTTTGGTCCCGAACGGCTGTTCTTGAGACAGTGCGCAATTGGAAGCGAACTCACCGCCGAGCGGGCAGTCATGCCTTCCTGGATGACCGAAGCGCTTAACGCACATTCGGGGTCATGACGACAGCGCTTCCCGCGTCGGACCAGATCGTGTTTGTCCGCCGAAAGCCTCGTTCCAGTCAACGAGTCACGCTTGCGGACCGGACCAGAGAGGCTTGTCTCGCGGATATTTCTCGTCTCAATGACGACTCCTTGTGGCGGCCCTCAGCGCATGACTGAAGCGCGCCTGCTGCAGGACACCATAATGCGCGTGCTCGACAGCACGCCGAACGGCCTGACGGTTGAGACGATCCGGTCCCGGCTTGCGACGGCGGGGGCCGGCGTACGCAAATGGGAAGTGGTCCAGGCGCTTGCGGATATGAATGCGCGCCAACTGGTGCAGTTGTCCGCCGGACGGCGCTGGCAGGCCCGCGAGCGTCCCCGGAGAGGCGAGGCTGGGCCTGCCAGCTCCCTTTCCGTGGACGACTATATCGTCGGCGTCCGCTGCCAGGCGTTCGCTGGCGAGGCTCCCGTTGCCGAACCGGAAATGCAGGAGGGCAGGATAGAGCCGGGCCCCGATCTGCTGCGTCGGCTGCTGCCCTACTACCAGGAAGCCCTCAAGGCCAATGACGGCGGCCAGCCCGGGGCTTCCACCGCCCAGCATGGGGACACCTTCATGCTGATCGAGCCCGACAAGCAGTGGTGGCCGACAGCCGAACGCGGGCGCACATTGACAGTCCCGCTCTCCGGGCTCCCGGTGGGCTTCCGGTCCCTGGCGGCAAAGCGCGACGGCGGGCGCCTGCTTCTTGGCTATCCGCTGCACATGGTGACGGCCCGGGACGGGGAAGACAGCGCTTCTTTCCTGCGCCCGGTTTCCGTATTCCGCTGCCGGTTCGATCATACCGACAGCCATCTCCGCATACACGTTCCGGCCGTCGGCCCGGCCATCGTCCGGGACTGGCTGCGCGACCAGGTCAAATACAAGGGCTGGGAAGCGGCCCGGCTGCTGAGGTGGCTGCGCCTGGAGGAGGACGACGACAGGGGAGTGGGCGGGGATGACGAGCCCGTCGAGGATCCCGACTTTCTCGAAGTGCCGTCCTTCATCCGGCGCCTGGAAGCGGTCGCCGGGAAAACGCTCCACCAGGAACTGCTGCCCGGCGCGCCCGCGACAAGGATCCCGCGCCGAGGCGAGACCGGCCACTACAACGGCCTCGCCCTGTTCGTGGAATCCGCTGGCATGTACACGCGCTCGGCGATCCGGGACTATGACAGACTCTGCGGAGTGGAGGCGCAGACGCTCGCCTCCACGGCGCTCGGGCCGCTCTTCGGCTCGCCCGTGCCTCCTCTGCCGGCCGTCCCGCTCATGCACCCCTTCCCGCTGGGCGAGGCCCAATTGCTGGCGGCCCGGACCGGCCTGACAAGTCCGCTCAGCGTCGTCACCGGCCCGCCCGGAACCGGCAAGTCGCAGGTCATAGCCGCGATCATGCTCAGCGCGGCTGCAAGCGGGCGGTCCGTTTTGCTCGCTGCCCGGCTGCACCGGGCCATCGACGCCGTTCAGGAACGCCTGGAAGCCATGGCCGGCGACCGGACGGTACTCGTGCGCGCGAATGCGCCGGACGGGATGGCGAGCTTCTCCTTCGCCAAGGCGCTTGATGCCCTGCTGGTGCGGTCCGGCGACGCCGGGGCCGCGGACCAATTCGACCGCATGATGCCGGCGCTTTCGGAAACCGATGCGCGCCGTTGGGATCTTCTGGACAAATGGCGCGGCCTGAAGGCACTGAGCGCAGAGCAGGGCGCCCTGCTGGCCGAAGCCGGGAAGGTGGCGGCCGAGCGGAGCAGGTTCGCCAGTTCCGGGTGGCCTCCCGATCCGGCCCGGGAGCCGGGCGCCATCAGGCGCTGGCTGTTGAAACTCGCGCGTCTTCTGGGTCTGCTCGGCCGGCCCCTCCGGGCCTCCCTAGGCCCGGAGTTCCGTCATGCGCATTTCGATCGCGAAGAGGAGCGGATCAAAGCGCGCCTGCGCGACAATGAAGGCGCCATCCGCGCGCTTCAGGCCGAGCTGGACGACCGGGCGGATACGCCCGTCGGTCTGGGAGAGAAGATTGAGGAGATGAGCGCGGCGCTGCTGCCGCGTCTGCTCGCCCGGCTCGATAGCGTCGCCCAGGACGACCGGCAGGCGTTGAGCGCCATTGCCGGCGATGCGGCCGTTCTGGGCCGTCATGCCGGCCAGGACGAATCCCATGCGCTCGTTCTGAAACACATGCCGCTCTGGGCCGTGACCACGCTGGCCGCCGGCAGCCGGATTCCTCTCGAACCGGGGCTGTTCGACTATGTCGTGTTCGACGAGGCGGCTGCAACGGATATCGCGTCAGCGATCCCGCTGCTGTTCAGGGCCAGGGCGGCAGTGGTTGTCGGCGACCCGATGCAGCTCGGGCTGATTGGCGGAATGGACGCCCGCGAGGAGGGCCGGATCCTGGCCCGGGAGAACCTGAAGCGGCCCGGTATCGGCGGTTTCCTGCAAAGCCGGACCAGTCTCTTCCAACTGGCGGCATCGGCGCTCGACGAGCCTCCGATGCTGCTGAACGAACATTATCGATGCCATCCCGACATCGCCGCGTATTTCAACGAGGCGTTCTACGGCAACCGGCTGGCCGCCCTGACCGACGCGAGCCGACTGCGGGTTCCGCGAGGATTCAGGCCGGGGCTCCACTGGACCGATGTCGAGGGACCCGTCTCTTCGGGACGCGGGATCGGCATGGCCGGGTCCGCCTATTCCGACCCGGAGGCCGAAGCTGTCGTCCGGCAGCTCGGAGAGCTTCTGGAGACCGGATTCGAAGGGTCGGTCGGTGTCGTGACCTTCTTCGCGCCCCAGGCCAGACGCATCAACGAACTCGCAACGCAACAACTGGGCGCCGCCGCTCTGGACAGGATGCAGGTGAAGGTGTTCACCGCCAACAGGTTCCAGGGCGACGAACGCGACGTGATGCTCCTGTCCCTGTGCCTGGCCACCGATATGCCGGCCGGGGCGCGGCACTTCCTGAAGGAGGAACGGCGCCTGCTGAACGTCGCTGTCAGCCGCGCCCGAGCGGTCTGCCACATCTTCGGCAACAGGAGCCATGCAAGGCAGTGCGGCATCCCGCATATCGAGACACTGGTCCGTCGCGTCGATGCGGCGGCGGCGCCCAGGGATGCGAAGATTGACGACCGCTTCGAGAGCCCCTGGGAGCAACGGCTGTACGAGGTGCTTCTGGAGAACGGCTTCCACCCGATGCCGCAACACCCCGCCGGCGGGCGGTTTCTGGATCTTGCCATCGTCGAAGAGGACCGGTCCCCGCCGCTGCATCTCGATATCGAGGTCGACGGCGCCGCGTTCCATACCGACGCGGACGGCAACCGTCTCGCGACGGACCTATGGCGCGACCACCAGTTGCGGGGCCTGGGCTGGAAAGTGTTGCGGTTCTGGGTGCATGAGTTGAGGGACGATATGGGGGGATGTCTTGAACGAGTCCGCGCAGCAGCAGGAAGGTGAGGTCCCAGGCCTCGCCACCCACCAACCACCGGAGCGGAAATTCCGTTGGGGCCTTTACGTTCTGGCAGTGCTCGCGCTTGTCGGATTCGGGTCCGCCTGGGCGGTCTGGTTCTCGATAACCGGGACTTACGTGAGCCGGGACGGGGCGCGGGCGGAAACGGAGCAGGAAGAAGCCCGGCTGAATACTGTCCGCGGCGAGATCGAAAGCCTGAATGCGGACCGTGTCCGGGCCGCCGCCGGCATTGCAGCCCAGGAGGGCGTGCTTGCCGGCCTGAAGACGGAGATTGAGGGCCTGGAGGCCCGAAAGGACGGCCTGGAGGCCGGGCTCGCGGATGCCCGGGCCGCCCTCGCCCGGGCATCCGCGGCAAGAAGCGAACAGACAGCGCTCGACAGCCGGGTCGCCGAGATGCGCAGGGCGCTGCGGGCGCTGACGGACGAGCATGCGAAGCTCGACCTCGCGATGACCGCTCATCGTCAACGCGCGGAGCGCCTCAAGGCCGAACAGGAGGGCGAAGCAGCTCGTCTGGAGGCCATACGCTCCGAAATCGCCGCCCTGCGCGACGAGCGCGGGCGGGTCGAAACGGAGGCGGCGGCCGCCCGGAACGAACTGGCCGGGGTCAATGCCGCTGCCGCCGATGTCGGCCAACGCCTGACGGTCCTCGAGAGCGGCATCGAGGCGGCCCGCAAGGAGGCCAGTGCGCTTGAGGCGCGGCGCGAGAACCTGAATGCCGAGGTCCGGGAGTCGGGCCAGCAGGCCGGCAGGGAGACGGCAGCGCTGGAGGACCTCCGTTCCCGCCGGGAGAGCCTTGCCGGCGAGGTTGCGGGGCTTGAGTCGCGCAAGACGGCACTGGAGCGCCGGGTCGCGGACATGGAGCGCAATCGCGAGGATGTCGAGGCCGCCCGCGGGGAACTGGCTGCGCTACGCTCCGATCTGGCGTCCGCGCAGGACGAATTGCAGCAGGTTACGGCCCGGGCGGCCGCGGCCCGGACCGAGGAGCGAGCGCTGACGGAGACCATCCGCAGCCTGACCGCCGAGCGGGCCCGTCTGGCCCCGGTTCGTGAAGAACTGACGGCGGCCGAACAGCAATTGGAAACGGCGCGGCAGGAATTGACCGCCGCCCGCAACAAGGTCGCGGCGGCGCAGCGCGAGCAGGCGGCGCAGGAAAGCGCCTTCAATGGCGTGCTTGAGGCCCTGCGGGCCGAGGAAGCGGAGTTGACGGTGCGGGTTCCGGCCCTGGAGGCGCGGCGCGGTGCCGCGCTCAGTGATTTCGGGGACCTCGAAGAGAAGCTGAAGGCGGCCCGCCAGGAACTCGGGACGATGACCCACAAGGTCCGGTTGGCGGAAACTGCTTATCGAAGCAAAGCGGGCTCGGTTGTGGCTCTTGAGGGGACGGTTTCGGGGCTTGCGGCGGAAGAGGCGGAACTCAGAACCCGTGTTACCGCCCTGGAGGTCCGGCGCGATGCTGCCGCGAACGGTCTAGCCGGTCTGGAGAGGCGCCTCACGGCGGTCCGCCGGGACGCCCACCAGGCGGAGATACGAAAGAACACCGAGACGGCCGCTCTGGAGAGGGTCCGGGCCGAACGCGAACGTCTTGCGGAGGAGGTGGCGGCGTTGGGGAACGAGGTGGCGGCGCTTCGGGCCGCTGCGATGCAAGGGCGTTCGGGTGCTGCGCCCGCCCCGTCGCTTGAGACGGCCGTGCCGCGACAACCCCACACGGATGCAGGAAGGCGGGCACAATGATGATGAGCTGGTTCGAGACCCCCGAGGGCGTGTTCTTCGCGGTCGCGATGGGGACCATGACCGTGGTCTTCCTTTTGGGCTGCTATCACGCCTTTTGTTTCTACGCAGCCCGGGAGCGCCAGCCTCTCGCCTTGCGCAATGCGGAGCTGGACGCCTTGGTCCCCCGACGTGAGGCCGAGCTTCTCGACAGCGAGCAGCGTCTGGCGGATATCAATGACCGCATCCGCGAAGGCGAGGCGAAGCTCTCGGAGCGCGACCAGTGGGAGGCGGAAGCGGAGTACTGGCGCTCCCTGGTCGAGGGCATCAAGGCGGAACATGCCGGCATGGCCGAGCTGCGCGCCGAGATTGAAGAGGTCCAAGAACGGTACAGGCGCGAGTTGGAAATGCTCGCGGAGGTCGAGCAGAAGGTTCGGGAAGCCAAGGGCGCCTGGGATGACGCCCGCGAGCGCCTCGTCGAATCCGAGCGCCGCTTGGCCCAAATTGGCGAAGAAGAGGCGCACCTGGGCGAGAAGCAGGAATCCGCCCGGCGCGCCTTGGCCGAGGCGGAGGCGGGGCTCGCCGCCTCCGGAGCGGAGTGGCGCACGGCGCGGGAGGGCGTGGCGGACGCCCGGGAGCGTGTGGACAGCCTCACGCGCGAGGCCGAGACCCTGGAGAGCCGCTCCGGGGAGCTGAGGGACGAGATCCCGGCCCGGGAGAGCGAGTTGCGCCGGTTGCGCGGCGAGCTGGAAACGCTGGGGCCGCAGCGCGAGGAGCTCGAACGGGTGAGGGAGGAGGTCGCTGAGGAGACCGGGAAACGGGACAGCCTGCGGGAGTCGATAAGGGAACTCCAGGAAGAGGAAGGCGTTCTGAATGCCCGCCTCGAGCTGAAGCGCGCTGCGGCAGCGGATGATGAGTGTCCCGCCGGTGCCCCAGCCGACCCGTTCGAAGACCTGCGCGTGCTGCCGGGCTGCCTGGACGACGGCAGGCTCTCGACAGCCTTGGAGGAAGAGGCCGAAGCCGATGCCCTCCGGCGCGCCGGGCGGCATCTGAAGGAGAGCGGGCTTCACTTCCACCCGCGCACTCTCAATGCCTTTCACACGAGTCTCAAGACCGGGGCGATTTCCCCGCTCACCGTGCTCGCGGGGGTCAGCGGGACCGGCAAGAGCCAGCTGCCGCGGCTGTATGCCGAGGCCATGGGCATGCACTTCCTGAAGCTGGCCGTCCAGCCACGCTGGGACGGGCCGCAGGACCTTCTCGGCTTCTACAACTATATCGAGAAGCGGTACAAGGGGACGGAGTTCGCCCGCGCGCTGGTCCATATGGACATCCACAATTGGGAGGAGGAAGCGAACCCGTATCGCGACCGTATGCTGCTCGTCCTTCTGGACGAAATGAACTTGGCCCGGGTCGAATACTACTTCTCGGAGTTCCTCAGTCGCCTGGAAGGCCGGCCCACTGGCGAGGAGGGAGACGCTGCCGCTCGGCAGCCGGCCGAGATTCTGCTGGAAACGCCGGGCCGGGACAGCGATGAGAAGAAGAGCCAGGGCCGCGTTTATGTCGGGCACAACATCCTGTTTGTCGGCACGATGAACGACGACGAGTCGACGCTGTCCCTGTCCAACAAGGTGATGGACCGGTCCAATGTGATGCACTTTCCGAGGCCGGACAGGTTGGAGCCCGGACTCCCGTCCCCGAGTGCGGAACACATGGCGGCCGGTCATCTGCAGCGCGCGCGCTGGACTGGCCGCTGGATGCGAAGCGTCGAGGCGCTGGAGCCGGGCACCCGCCAACGAGCGGAGGAAGCCGTCAACAGGCTGAACGACATCATGAATGACATGGACCGCCCGTTCGGGCATCGCATGAGTCAGGCCATCCTCCACTATGTGGCCAACTACCCCCAAGGTGGCGACGCTCATGGAGCCGCCAACAGGGCGCTCGCGGACCAAGTCGAGTTTCGGCTTCTCCCCCGGCTGCGCGGGGTCGATCAGGAAGACGGGACGAAGCCGTTGAACGAGCTGGCGGGTGTTGTCGGGGACGGTCTGGGTGACCCGGTGCTGGCGAAGGCGATAGAGGAGACCGCGAGCCGGGCCGGCGCAGACGGTCTGTTCGTCTGGCGCGGCCTGGTCAGGGATTAGCGGGCAGGGATGAGTCGTGGGGACCCCGGACCTCATCCTCCTTGAGCGGCCTTGGGGCCTGTTCAGCGGAGCTAACAGGCCCCTGAGAGCGCCGGAGAGCAGCGGCGTGGAGTATGACGGCCGTATCGCGCCGCTGCTGTTCAGCCGCGACGAACACCGCGTCGAGGTGGACGGCGACAGCCGGCAGGCGGAGCGGTTCGCCGACATACGGACCAAGGAGCATGAGGACCAGGTCCTCTGGAGCCTCCCCGTTCCCCTGAACCGGGATGACGGGCAGACCGTGCGTTTTCATAAGTGGGACTCGGAAACGCGCCTCATGCGCGGCTACAGGGTCGGCCGCCCGCCACTCACGGGGCCGGACGGCGCTGGCGAGCGCCGGGAAACGGAAACGCTTCTGGTCCGCTTCCTGGAGACGGTCGCGGCGCGAATGCACGATTTCGGGACCATGGAGCCCGGCCCGGAGCTCTGGGACAGGGTCATCGACCTCTGGCTCGGCAAGGCGGAGCGGTGCGCCCCGACGATGGATATCATTGTCAGACATGCCCGCGAATACCGCCGCAGATGGGAGGACATCGCCCGGCATCCCAGGCGCCTGCTCGGCCGGACCCGCGAGCTCGTGCCCCTGTCCCGGGTCGAGGAACTGGATGCGGACTGCATGCGCTGGCTGTCGCGCCAGCCCGGCGTCACGGTCGCGGAGCGCGCCGGCGGCCGCCAGCGCATTCTCGCGCTCACGCGTCATGAGGACCGCAATACCCTGGAGAACAGGGTCTTCCGCGACATCCTGCGCCGCAGCGGGGAGGCGGCGCGCGACTATCTGCGCGCAAACGACGGCCATGCCGACACACCGAGGACGGAAGCCGTCCGGCGCTATCGCAGATCCTGCGGCGGACTCGACAGGGAGCTTGGCACCCAAGGGGTAGCGCGGCTGACCGGCGAGGTCCAGGCGAACCATGTCCTGCTTCACGACGAACGCTACCGTCATGTCTGGAGCGCCTGGCAGGAAATTGTTCGCCGCGAACGGGCCCGGGACGACCTCTGGCGCTGGCAGCACAGGTCCTGGGAGGAGTTCTGCATGGCCGTCGCGGCGGCCTCCCTTCGCCTGATTGACGGCGCCGAACGGTATTTCGCCTCGCCGCTTGCGGTGCGCGAGGAGCACCGGCGCGGACAGTGGCTCATCCATGACGACCCCATGGTCGTTGTGGCTCATTGGGAAAAGGACTGGGTCGTGGAACTCCTGTCGGGAAACTCGCACGACGTGCCGAAGCGACTCCGAGAACTGTGCGCGTCCTTCTGGCTGCGCTGCGCGGACCTCGGCGGGGGAGATTACCTCTATATGCCGGTTTGGGCGGTCCACGCTCTCGATGGCGAAGCGAAGCTCGGGGATCTGGTCAGCTCCGCGGCGGCCGCCCTGACGCTGGCGAGGAGAGGGCAGCCGGACCTGTCGGACGGCATCGTTCTGGCGTCGAGCATCGACCCGGAGTCGGAGATGGCGAGCGAGGCTGGAGAGCGGGTGACCGGCTATGCGTTCGGTCCCTATGACAAGCACCTGTCCGGTGCTCTGGGGGCATTGGGGGATTGCCTCGGGGACCGGGTCGGGAGGGCCGTATGCGAACGCTGATCGGGATCGACCTGAACGGGGCGCATGATTGGCTGGCCCGGTTCGACGGTACCGATGGAGAGGGCCCCGGGGAGGAGATCCTCGACCTCGGTGTCCGGGGCGCCATGATCCGGCTCAGCGAGCCGGGCGGGCGGCAATGGGTAGCCGACAAGCAGGCCGAGGCCGCTCCCCATGGCCGCGGCCCCGGCTGGGGCGAAATCGGGAAGTCGGAGAACCGCGTGCCGTTCCTGGAGATGCTGGACGGGTTGCGATCCGGGGACGCCGACGAGAACGTAAGGGAGGCCGTCGCATTGTCCCTGCGCAACCTTGTAGGGGCCGCCGACCGGGCGGTTTTCGCTATCCCGGACATCCCGGCCTGCGGAGAGGCGTTCCAAGACCGCCTTATCGCGCTGCTTGGCCGGGCAACGGGGCGGCTCCCGTTGCTGCTCTGGCGGCCGGTCGCCGCGCTGCTCGGATATATCCGGCAACACCCCAACAGCCTTCAGCCCGGTACCGAAGTCGCGGTGCTCTCCCTGATGGCGGACGGCCTTCACCTGTCCTCGCTGTCGCTGGACCGGGAACGGGATGACGGCAAGCTCGTGCCGTCGCGCGGGAGGTCCGGTGATTCCGACAACACGGCATTCCGCGGGATACAGCTCGTGGAGGAGGCGCAGAGATGGCTGGCCGGGAAGTCCTTGATGAAATTGGAGGAGATTGAGGTCGCCGCCCTATCGCCTTGGCGTTACGCGACCGAGGGCGAGGGGGAGACACGGGAGCTGGTTCGCCTGGCCGCCAATCGGGGCTGGCTGAAGCTGCCACAACTCACGGGCAGGCCCGCGTCCCCCTGCGGTGCCAATCTCCCGGCTTCCTTCACGGAATTGCTGGGCCAAGCCGGGGTGCTGCTCATCGAGGGGCCGTTTGCTGGCAACCCGGAGTGGCGCCGGGAGATCGAGACAGCCCTGGGCGAAAGCACGGGCCTGCTGGGGGCGGTCGAAGTACTCGATAGCGGGACCGTCGCCCTCGGTTGCCTGGAGGCCGCGGAACGCGAACGCGACGGGCGGGCCATCTATTTCGACTTCCTGCCGCAGCTGGAGATAAACGCCGTCGAGAACGATGTCCCGCAATTCGTGAACCTCATCGAGCCGGGAGCCCGGTGCCGGGGTGGCGACACTTTCCGAGGCTATGCACCCGGGAACTTCATCATCCAGAAGGGAGCGTCAAGGCCGGAGTTCTGGCTTTTCAAGGAGGTGCTCGAAGGGGTCCCTCAAGGCCGTCAAGCCGACGTCACCTTCAGCGTGCCCGCGGACCGGCAATGCTCCCTCACCGTCTCGGTAGAGCAGACGCCCGGGCAGGGCTCCGCGGTGGTCCGGATCGCGTCCCCGCACCTGGAAGAAATGGGGCAGCCTCCCATCATCCTCAATTGGAATGATATGAAACCCGTCGAGGAATCCAAAGACGAAATTCTGGAGGCTTTGCGGAACCGCTCGCCGAGCGGAGCCCACTATCCCAACACCCACGTCAAGCAGGGACATGCCGCCTTGTGGGCCGCCGGGCGCCGCAAGGCCTCTCTCGTTCGGGAACTCGACATCTATTGCAATCTCCCGCTGGTTCAAAGAGGGGGCGTCAATGGGGATGCGTGGACTCAACTCAAACGGCTGAGAAGCCGCTTCAGCAGACCCGTACCAACTGGCTTCGTTCTCCGGAAGTCTAAGGAGAAAAGGAACGCTCGCGGCAGCTTTCACGCTCTTAATGCTGACGGGACTCTGCCGCCGACCGCAGAGGGCTTCGACGTCCCGGCCGAAGCGGGCGATGTGTTCGATAGGGCGCTGTCGAAATGCGCTCGTGACCTTATCGCTCTGCAAGAGCGACTCGGCGACGATATGGACCCCAAAATCCTGGGTGATATGATTGGCTTTGTGAGTTGGTGCTTCTGGAAATGTCCTGAAGAGATAACCGAATTCCTTCTTAAGACATACGAGGATATGCAATATCGAGGATATGCAATATCGCGGGATAAGCCAAATTCTGATACGTCATGGTGTAGCGCGGGTAATCCACAAACCGGAACATCTGCAACGATATTTTTTCGCATTTGAAAACACTCTTTTGGAAAAAGAACGCATCGTTTCGGATGACTATGCCGGGCTTTCTCGTGTACTCGGAACGGTAGAGCATGCGGCATCCATACTCACGCCCAATCTCGCCGATCTCATATGCGATTTGACTGTGGAGGCGATGGATAAAGAGAACCGGAAAGGAAACAATCACGCCTACAAGAGGGGGTTCAAATACGCGATGTTGATGCTGGCCGGCCTTTTGAGACACCGTGAGAGGCGGCCGACATTCCTGAACCCGGGAAAGAGCATTACCAATCGGCTGTTGGCTCGACTGACCACGGCGGAGGAACGATCAGGGAAACTCATTGAACTGATCCCAAAGGATGCCAATCGATTGGAAGAGGTGAAGAACATCATTGCCGAAATCAAGAAACATATGCAACTGGAGGGTGGAGACCCGAATATCATTGTGTATATCGACAGCATTCCTGAGGACTGACAGTATCGTCGAGATGAACAGGGGTGAGATAGTCCCTGACAGCGAGCACTGTTCAGGAATGATCTACGCGCATGGCATGCACGGTCGGTTCCGTCTGGGCTACGGGGCGCAGTTCCTGCATGTCGCTGCCGCCATGGCCGAAGAGCCGGAGGAGATCGACCGCCTGGTCGCCGAGGGCGCGGACCCCGGCGCCAGGGACGCGGGCAGCTGCACGCCGCTCCATTACGCCGCCTGGAACAATCCCGTCGGCGAGGTGGCGGCGGCGTTGTTCGCGGCCGGGGCCGATCCCGAAGCCTGCGATGGCCGTGGCCGCAAGCCGCTCGACTACGCCGTCAGCGCCGCCAACGACGCGTTCATCGAGGCGGCGCTGGACGCGGGGGCCGATCCGGCCGGCAGCGGCGAGGCTATCGAGGGCGCCCGCGACGAGGCCCGCTATGGCGATTCGGCCTTCGGGAAGACGCGGGCCTACAGACGCCTGCTGCAGGCCGGCAGCGGCCTGCGCGGCGTCGGGGACTGACACCGTCCGCCGCATGCCTCCGCGCCCCTTCAAGGCTTGAGCGCGCGCCCCTTGCGGCGGCTGCGCCGGGGCCGGGGGATCCTCTCGCCCGGCCAGAGAATATCGGCATAGGAGAGCGGTCGGTCGGCGAAGCCGAGCCGCATGGCGGGCGTCGCGCCGTCCTTGCTGCCGGTGTGGATGAAGTTGTTCACCACCCGGAAGATGTCGAGATATTTCAGCACCATGTCCGGGTTGTAGGGCGCATAGCCGTACCAAACCTGGTTCCAGCCCCTGCTGGGCGTATAGAAGGGCCGCTCCAGGGACGACAGGAACCGGCGGGTCAGTTCGAAGACATTGTCGACCCGGCCGAGCGAGGCGCCGAAATAGAGCCGGGCCCGCCCGCCGGCTTCTATCTCCGGGTCCTGCGTGATCCAGCGCACCTCCTTGTTGGGCTCCTGCTGCGTGGGCAGCGGATGCGGGAGCCAGCCGCTTTCGGGCAGGCCGCCGGTGTTCAGCGATTCCCGGATCATCTCGATACCGATATCCTCCCGGTCCAGACCCTGGAGGTTGCGCGCCCGGGCGAAGGCCCGCATGCGCTGGTGAGCCGCCTTGTAAAGTTCCTCGCGATCGTCGATCGGGCAGTCCTTGTCGTAACGTACCAGGAAGCCGTGGGCGCGGCCCCCGGCGATCTGCGCCTGGAAGGCGCACATGAAGGCCGAGATGGTCGAGAGATGCTCGTCCATGGAGAGTTGCAGGCGCTCGACGCCGGCGCCCTTCAGGAGTTCGCGCAGCACGAACATGTGGCCGAGCGTACGATAGCCCGTCTTCACCAACATGCCGTTGCGTAGCATGGTATCGCGCAAGGGCCCGTGGCCCGGCACGATTTCCATCTCCGCGACATCGGCATAGGCATTGGCCGCCCGGAAGGCGTCCTGGATGGCACCGACGGCCCGGTTGGCGGCCGCCCGGCCCATTTGGCGCTGGGCGCTGCGCCCGGCGTGCATCTCGTCGCCCGCGAGCCAGAAGCGGGCATATCTGCGGAACGCTTCCTTGCGGGTCAGGTCGTCCCGCTCGGCCGATTCCCGGTTGACCTCGAACGGGTCGAAGCGCGGGTCGTGATTCACGTCCAGTTCGAGGATGAAGCGCGAGGCGCTGTCGACGCTGCAGCAGGAGGTCATCTCGACCGTGCGGCGCTGGACCTTGCTCGGCCAGTTCACCATGAGCGACTGGGAGTCGATGGCGACGTTCATCGCCGCCGGCAAGCGGCGTTCACCGGTCAGGAAGGAGCGCGTGAAGGCACCGTTCATTTCCCGGCAGCGGCGATGAATGAAGTCGAGGATCCTGTAGTAGGCCGAATTGCCCGACAGCCCGGCGCCGGCGACCGTGCGGCGCATCGGCGACTTGTTGGCGACGCGCGAGAACACATCCGCTGCGAGCGCCCGGTTCCCGTCCCGGATCCGGGGGACCTTGCGCGAGACCAATACGCGCTTCAGGCACTCCTTGCACTGGTAGTAGGGGTTCTCCGGCGTATTGTAGTGGCCATGTCTCCGGTAGCGCTCGCGATGCTCGCCGATCGACAGGCCCTCATTGGCGCAGCCCCGGGTCTTGCAGGCGAAGCGGTATTCCAGCGGCCGGGCATAGTCGGCGATCCGCCCGATCTCCTCGGCGATGGCCGCGTTCGAGCGCATCGCCCCCTTGCCCCCGCAGGCCTTGCACTCGATAGCGGGCTCCTGGCCCTTGGCCGTCGAGTTCAGCTTGTAGCGGAGATCCCGGTCTTTGCTCGGCCCGGTCTTGCCGGGCTTCGTGCGAGCGGGGACGCCGAAATTGGCGCAGCCCGGCGTCCGGCAGTGGTTCGTCTGGACCGGGAACGATTCGCCGAGAATGCTGGCGTTTGCGGTTTCGGGGACCCGGAAGGCGCGGCGGGGCCTTGCAGCCATGGCTCTTCCTCCTCGAAGAGCGCTCCATCATAGCGCCGGAGGGGCCTCCTGTAAAGCCCCTTTTCTAATTTTATTCAATGTTATCAACATATTATTGAACTTCAAATTGCTGCATGGCGAGGCCGCTCAGGGCGCTCGCGCAAGTTTGTTCAACACAAATGCCCCGTTTCTCGCACAATAATGATATTTCATGCTCGGAAACACAATATAATGTGCCCCTTAGGCAAAATCAAAGGAAAACAGACCATGGCGTTCAGAGCCGACGAAGCGCGAAACAGCGGGACAGAGCGAGTCCGCAACTACCTCGTCTCCCGGTCGATCGAACCCGACCGGCGCGCGCGAAGCCAGACGGCGGTACTCGACATCATCGACGTGCTGGGGCCGGCGGTTGAAGGCTATCCGACCTGGCACCCGCTGGTCGCGGCGCATGTCGATCCGCAAAACCCAAGCACGACTCCGGGCGACGGGTGCGGATACAAGGGCCTCGATCACACGGTTTACTTCGCCAACGGCTTCGTGACCTGCCCCTATGGCGACGGGCAGGAGGTCATGGACGCAGTGGACCGTCTGCCCTTGCACCCTGTCGCGCGAATTAGCGCTGAGTGGCTCGACGAACAGTTCTACCACCCTGAGACCACGCCGGTGCTGGTCAGGTGCGAGTGGGAAAAGCCGCTTCCGATAGGCCGCATGATCCCGAAGTCATTGGCCGTGCCGCTGCTGCTGGAGCAGGAGCTGCCGTGCTGGCGATGGTCAGATGTCGGCGAGACGTGGGAGACCATGCTGCCCTATTTCCTGGGCCGGCCGCATGGACGCCGGTCCTCGCTGTTTGTGAACCGGGAGACCGGACAGGTCATGAAGACCATCTGGAACGCGCTCATCAACACGGGGATGTTCGGCCCGATCAAGGCCGACCCCTCGGGCTGGCGGTAAACACACGGCCTCCCTGTCCGTCATTATCCGGCGGGGCCGTCCGGTCTCTTCGTGTTGGAAGGCGGGACGGCAGGCGGCAATATCGCGCCCCGCCATGCCCCGGGCCCCGATCCAGGGCGCCGCCCCCGCCCGCCGGTAGCCCGGCGGGCGGCCTTGCGGAAGCGGGTGAACAGCCGAACGTCCGTCTCGCCGGAGTCGCTTCGCCTCGCATGATGCGCGCCGCCCATGGCAGCGCTGGCCATCGCAGCAGCTTGGGGCGTATTGCAGGCCGGGGCATGGCCGCACACCCTGCCCGGACCTGTTCCTGGTTTCCGTGGGATCTCCGGGGATGCCGGCATTGGCGGTCCCGGGGACCCGGAGCGTACGCAGCCCCGCAGCCATGGGCACTGGCGCGATAGCCTCCAGGGAGGCTCTGTGCCAGGATCGTGGAGGCAATTCATAGCGCCAGTTCAATGGCGTATATAGAAAATCTCACAAAAAGCGGACCGTCTCTCCCACCGCCATAGGCGAAGATTAATTTTGGGAATCTCGCCCGTCTGCCTAATACCAACTAACTGAAATATTTGAGAAAAACTCTCGCGTCCGGCTTCAACTAGAACGACATTTCCGCGCCTTTTTCGAGCCTGTCGCGTGCGGTCAGCCCGTCGAGCGCGTCGCGGCGGCGGAGCTCGGTCTCGCGGCGCCAGACGAGAATATCCTCGGCGCGGACGCGGCGGTGCGAGCCGACCCTGCGGCGGGGAATCCGTCCCGCGTCGAGAAGCTGGCCCAGGTGCGTCCGCGACACCTGCAGAAGCTCGGCCGCTTGGCGCGTCGTGAGTTCGGCGTGCAGCGGCGTCAGGGCGACGCCCTCGCCGTTCGCCATTCGGTCGAGGATCTTGCGGAGCGGGCGCAGCGCCGGCGCCGGCAGAACCACGGTTTCGTCTCCGAACCGTGCCGATACAAGCTGGGCCTCCTCGATCAGCGCCTCCAGCGCGCGACCCGCCCGGTCCGCGAGCGCCGCATCGCGTTCTGCGCCCCGGCACGGTCTGCTTCGACCGCTCGCGCGCGTCGGACCGCTTCCGCTGCGTCCCACGCAGCCCTATTGCCTGAACAAATAGCCACCCGCCAAAACGGTATTCGACACGCTCCGGGTCTTTTCGCACATTTCCATGGGCGCGCATGCTCATCGCCGAGCGTCGTCAGACGTGTTACCTGAGCACTGTCCGCATCGCATGGGCAGCGGCACGAGAATCGAGACATTCAAATGCATCGTATCGGTATCGATATCGGCGGGACATTTACGGACATCGCGGGCTACATCGACGGCACCCTCTACTACGCGAAGGCTCCGTCCTCCCCGGACATCGTGCGGGGAGTCCTCGACGGGGTGCGCATGATGCTCAACGAGACCGGCATCGTCCCCGATGAGGACGGCATCGAGATCGTCCACATCCACGGAACCACGATCGCGACCAACGCCCTGCTGGAGCGCAAGGGCGCGCGCATCGGGCTGCTGACCACGCAAGGCCATCGCGACTCCCTGGAACTGGGGCGCATGAAGCGTTCCCGGCTCTACGACCTCAGGGCGCCGCCCGAGAGCCCCGGCTTCCTGGTCCCGGGCCGGTTGCGGGTCGGGATTTCCGAGCGAATCGATGGTCAGGGCGTGGTGGTCACGCCCCTTGACGAGAAACAGGTGATCGCCGAGGTGCGGCGCATGATCGACGTGTTCGCCATCGAGGCTCTGGCGATCTGTTATCTCAACGCGTACGTCAACCCGGAACACGAGGAGCGCAGCAGGGAGATTCTCGGGCAGGAATTCCCGGACCTTCTCGTCTCGGTGTCGAGCCGGGTCAATCCCGTGTTCCGGGAATACGAACGGGTCTGCTGCACGGCCTTCGACGCCTATGTCAGGCCCAAGGTGGTTCACTACGTGCGCCAGCTCGAGAAGGGGCTCGCCGGAGAAGGAAGGGGCGCGCGTCTGCACCTGATGCAGTCGGGCGGCGGCATTGCCTCGGCCGAGATGACAGTCGCGAAGCCGGTCTCCATGTTTCTCTCCGGTCCGGCGGCCGGCGTCATCGCCGCGCGTTACGTGGGCCGGGCGTCGGACCGCGGCAACGTGATCGGTTTCGACGTCGGCGGCACCAGCACCGACGTATGTCTCATTCGGGACGCCAGGGTGCAGATCAGCCGTGAAGGGCGCATCGGCAAGTATCCGCTGCGCGTTCCCATGGTCGACATGGAAACGGTCGGATCGGGCGGCGGCTCGATCGCGTGGATCGACGACGGGGGCGGCCTGCATATGGGCCCGGAAAGCGCCGGCTCGGTACCCGGCCCGGCCTGCTATGGCCGCGGCGGCCGGCTGCCGACGTCGTCCGATGCCAGCGTCGTGCTCGGCTTTCTGAATCCTGACTATTTTGCGGGCGGCACGTTGCGGCTCCAACCGGATCTTGCCCACGACGTAGTCGCCGAGCTTGCGTCCCGACTCCACCTGAGTCCCATGGATGCAGCGCTGGGCATGTACCGGATCCTGGTCTCGCAGATGGCGGAAGCGATCAAGCTGGTCACCGTCAAGCGCGGTGTCGATCCGCGCGAGTTCACCATGATCTCGTTCGGAGGCGGCGGGGGAATCTACTCTGCCGCCGTCGCACGAGAGCTCGGCGTGGCGGAGGTGATGGTGCCAAGGTCGCCGGGAACCCTGTCAGCCTTCGGCCTGCTGGTCTCGGACTTCGAAACCGACGGTGTGAAGACGCTGTTCATTCACAATGCGGCTCTGGCCGACGTCGACGAGGTAGAGGCGGAGTATCGACGCCTGGAGTTGCACGGAGAAGAGGAGCTGGAACGCGAGGGTCTGAAGGGAGTGACCGTGCGGCACCGCCGCACCGCGGAGATGCGTTACGAGGGCCAGGCCTACGAGCTGGAGGTCGCCATCGATGCGCCGTTCAACCACTCCGCCAGACGCCGCGCGGTAGATGGCTTTCACGAAATCCATGGGCAGGTGTACGGGCACTCCAACACGGCACGCCAGGTCGAAATCGTCAATCTTCGGGTGGTCAGCTACCAGGCGGCCGAGGAGCTGCCCGGCGAAGCGTTGTCGGGCGACATGCCGAATGAAGGCGGCGGCGTGCAACCGGCGGCGGTGCGGTGCGCGGCATTTCCCGTCGCCGGAGAGGTCGACGCGCCGGTCTACCACCGCCTCGACCTGCCGGCGGGCACCGCCGTCCCGGGCCCGGCAATCATCGAGCAGGCCGACACCACCATCGTCGTCGATCTCGGACAGCGGGTCACCATCCGCGACGACGGTAACCTTTTCATCCACTGCCTGGACTGAGAAGTGAGATGATGCGCCAGAACGAAATCGATCCCATCACGATCGAGATCATCCGCAACCGGCTGGAGTCGGTGGCGAACGCCATGCAGTTCACGCTGCTGCGCAGCGCGGTGGCGGTGATCGTCAAGGAAGGCGAGGACGGTTCCAGCGGCCTGTTCAAGACCGATGGCGACACGATCTCCCAGGCATGTGCCTGCCCGATCCACCTCACCTCCATGCGACCGGCGGTGCAGTCGGTGACCGCCGCGTATCCGATCGCGGACATGGCGGAAGGCGACTCGTTCATCCTTAACGATCCATACAATGGAGGCAGCCACCTGCCCGACATCATCATGGTGGCCCCGATCCTGCACGGCGGCCAGGTCGTCGCATTCGCCTCGGTGCTGGCGCACCAGGAGGATGTGGGCGGTCAGGAACAGGGGAGCATGTCGGCCAACACGCGCGAGCTCTACCAGGAAGGCCTGATCATTCCGCCCATTCCGTGGATGAAGGGCGGCCGGCCGGTCAAGCCGTCCCACGACCTGGTGCGATACAACGTCCGGCTGCCCGAGACGGTTCTCGGCGACCTGGAGGCCCAGTATGCGGCCTGCCAGATCGGCGTGCGCGGCTACCGCGAGATGATCGCGAGCCTCGGCCTCGACGTTATTGAAGGCTCCCTCGACGTCCTGTTCGACCAGGCCGAACGGCGGATGCGCGCGAAGATCACGCAAATTCCCGACGGCGTCTACGAGTTCGACGACTGGGTGGACAGTCACCGGAAGGAGCGGGACCGGATTCCGGTATCGTGCACGGTGGAGGTTTCCGGAAGCGGCATCACCGTCGACTTCACCGGTACCGCGGATCAGCAGGACGGCCCGATCAACGTAAACCTCGCGGGCACGGAATCGGGCGCGCACGCCACGATCAAGGGTTTGACCGATCCCGACCTTCCGCTCAACGAAGGCGCGGTGCGGGCAATCCGGGTCGTCGCGCCCGAAGGGAGTCTGTTCAATCCGACCCGGCCCGCCCCCATCGCGCTGCGGGGACAGATCTGCCAGCGCGCCTACGACGCGGTGCTCGGAGCGCTCGTTCCCGCGCTGGGCGAGGACGCAGTGGCCTGTCCGAGCGGCGGCAACATGGTGACATCGTTCGGCGGGCGGGACCCGGGCGGCGAACTCTACGGTTCGTCCGACCTGACTACCGGCGGCATCGGCGCCCGATCGGATTCGGACGGGATCGACCATATCGAGCACGGATTCACCAACGTCCAGACGCCGCCGGTAGAAGCCTGGGAGTCACGCTATCCGATCCGCGTCCTGGACCACGAACTGCGCATCGATTCCGGCGGCGCCGGCAAGTTCCGCGGCGGTCTGGGGGTACGGCGTTCGTTCGAGATCCTGCACGGCCCGGTGCGAAGCTGCCATCGCCACGACCGCGCCACCTCGAGCCCCTGGGGCATCTTCGGCGGCAAGCCGGGTGCACGGTGGCGCTCCCACATCCGGCGGGCGAACGGCGAGATCGAGGAGCTGCACTCCAAGGAGGTCATCGAGCTCGGCACCGGCGACGTTCTCGTGCGCGAGACCGGTGGCGGCGGCGGCTGGGGCGACCCCCTCGAGCGAGATCCGCAACGGGTGCTGGAGGATGTCCTCGACCGGAAGGTCTCCATCCAGGCGGCGCGTGACGAGTACGGAGTGGTTCTCGGTCGCGACGGCCTTTGTTTCGACGAGGACGCCACCGTGGCGTTGCGCAGGAAAATGGCCGACCAGCGCGGCCCGGCGACGTGGACGTTCGACCGGGGCAAGGACGGGTGTCACTGAAAATGACCGCCAGGCCAGGAACCGACCTCCCGCTTCGTACCCTGGGAAGCCGTCCCCCGGACTGGAGTCCCGACGAACTGGCGGCGCTGGCCTGCCGGCACTTCCACCTTCGCGGTGAGCCGCAAACCCTCGAAGGCGAGCGGGACCAGAACCTGCGCATGCTCGACGATCATGGTGCGCCGGTGGTCGTCAAGCTGTCCGGGGTCGAAGAAGACCGCGGCGCGCTCGAGCTGCAGGCAGCGGCATTGCGCCACATCGCACGGTCCGATCCGGACCTGAACGTTCCCCGGGTCATCGCATCGATCGATGGCGAGGACATCGTTTCGATCGCTCCCGGAGACCGGGGCTGCCACCATCTCAGGGTCCTGAGCTGGCTCCCGGGCTAGACGGTCGAGCAGCGGGGACCCGGCTCCGTCGATGCCGCGCGAGTGGGCGGGTTCGTGAGCCGGCTGGGGCGATCCCTGGCCGGTTTCTCCCATCCGTCGGCGCACCAGGACATGGCCTGGAACCTCATGACCGCGGAGCGCCTCAGGAGCGAGGTGCGCTGCCTGACCGATGCGCAGCAGCGCAGGCTGGTCGAGGTCGCCTTCGACATCTTTGCGCGCCATGGCCGGGCACGGCTCGGCGCCGTGCGCGCGCAGGTGATCCACAACGATACCGGGCCCGCGAACCTGCTGGCCGACACAGCGAGCCCAGGCGGCATCGACGGCGTTCTCGACTTCGGCGACATGACCCACGGACCCCGGATCGTCGACCCGGTGATCAGTGCGGTGAAGCTTGTGCAGGGCCGTTCCCGGCCGGTCGAACTCTGCGCGACGCTGTTCGGCGGGTATGGTGCGGGCTCGCCCCTGGATGTCGAGGAAGTGGAGCTCCTGTTCCCGGCCATGATGGGCCGCATCGCCATGACCGCCACCATACACGCATGGCGAACGGTTAACAGTCCGCTGCAGGCCAGGCTCCTGGTCGACTGCATGGTCCCCATGTTCGAGAGCCTGGAGACCTACCTTGCCGAGGGACGGGACCGCGTCACGAAGCGGTTCGCGGAGGCCGCGGGCGTTCCCTCCGGCGCCTGCCGCATCGTGCTTCCGCGCGAGCGCGAGCGCGACGCCGCAAGGCTGCTCGAACGCCGCCGCAAGGTGCTCGGTCCCGCGCTGCACCTGAGCTACGAGCGTCCGCTGCATGCGGTGCGCGGCGACGGCGTGTGGATCTACGACCATGCCGGCCGGCCCCATCTGGACGCCTACAACAACGTCCCCCACGTGGGCCATGCGCATCCGCGCGTAACCGACGCTGTCGCGCGTCAGTCCGGGCTGATCAACGCCAACACGAGGTACCTCGACGACGAGGTCGTCGAGTACGCCGAACGGCTCACGGCCAGGTGCCCCGAGGACCTGGATGTCTGTGTCTTCCTCAACAGCGGCAGCGAGGCGACCGACGTGGCCTGGCGCATCGCCGGGACATGGAACGGACACCGCGGCGCACTGGTGATGGAGGACGGCTATCACGGCTGCACCCACGCGACCGCGGACCTGTCTCCGATGCGCTGGCCCGGCGATCGCGCCCCGTCCCACGTACGTTGCCTGACAGCCCCGGACACCTTTCGCGGTCGGTGGCCGGCGCAGGCGCCGGACGCCGGAGCGCGGTACGCCGAGGACGCGGACCGCGCAGTCGCGGAACTGGAAACAGGCGGATCGAAGGTCGCCGCCCTCGTGGTCGATACCGCGTTCTGCACCAACGGCGTTCCGGACGTCCCGGAGGGGTACCTGGCGGCGGTGGCCGCGAAGGTCCGTGCCGCTGGCGGACTGGTGATCGCGGACGAGGTCCAGTACGGCTTCGGTCGCCCGGGCGCGCGGTTCTGGGGATTCGAACTGCACGGTATCGTCCCCGACCTCGTGGTGCTGGGAAAGCCCGCCGCCAACGGCATGCCCCTGGGGGCCATCGTCACCCGGCCCGACATACTCCAGCGCTTCCGTGACCGGCATCACCTGTTCTCCACCTTCGGCGGCAACCCCGTGGCCGCCGCGGCCGCCGCCGCGGTCCTGGACGTGGTCGAGGACGAGGATCTGCAGGCGAATGCGCTTGAGACCGGCGCGTACCTTCGCCGCCGCCTCGAGGAGCTGATGTGCGAGCACGACGTCATCGGGCGGGTGAGCGGACAGGGTCTGTTCTGTATCGTCGACGTTGTCGAGGATCGGGACACGAAGCGGCCGCATCCGAAGCTGGCCGCGCGGCTCCAGAACGCCATGCGCGAGGACGGCGTCCTGGTGGGAACCGAAGGCAGACGCGACAATCTGCTGAAGATCCGGCCTCCGATGCCGTTCGGGCCACCCCACGTCGATCTGCTGGTCCAGGCGCTGGAGCGAGCGCTGGACGATCGTGACCGGCAACCAGCCCGATAGTCGGATCGGTCCGCAGGTTTCTCACATGTCCGGCGCGCCGGCCCGGCTCCAGTCCGGCCCCGCGTTCCTTGCCTCCTCCGTGCCGCCGATCACGGTCCGGTCCACCTGATGACGACATACGGCGCAGCCTGCATGGGGCCCTTCACCCTCGTGGTCACCGCCAATACAGGCGGACCCGCGTCCGCAGCCATCAATCGGTGAAGTTCTCGCACTGGCCAGGCCGTACCAGTGCACGGGGCGAGCCGGTGCGTCCGAACGGCGGACGGCGAACGCGGTACGGCGGCGGGGTCAGTCGCCGCAAAGTTCGCCGCCGTAGACGATCGGCATGCCGTGGGCCTTGATCACCTCGTGGTTGTCGAGGCTCTTGGTGACCTCTCTCAGGTCGTTGATGAAGAGCTGCGGGACGGCTCCCAGAGGACGGGCCTTCAGGTGAATGACCGATGCCGAAGTGGTGATCTTGGGCAGAAATGCGCGGAACACCAGGTCCGGATACCGGTCCGCGATCAGCAGGGCAAAGGGATCGACCAGCGCGACCCCCTGGTTGAGAGCGACGAGGTCGCGCGCCGTCTGAACGTAGCGGACCTCGATGGCTCTTCGAATCTCGATTCCGGCCTGGCGGAACGCGCTCTCGATGAGCGCTCCCAGAGGCTCGCTCGAATTCATGGAGATGAAGGGATGTCTGACCAGGTCGGAAGCTTCGATGACTTCCCTGGTCTCCAGCGGGTGTCCTCTCGGCAGGGCGCAGATCATATCGAGACGCGCGATCTGCCGGCAGATCGTCAACGGGTGCTCGTGCGGCAGGAAGAACACGCCGACATCGGCCCTCTCCCGTTCGATGGACTCGAAAACGAAGTCCAGGGACCCGACCTCGATGCTGACCTCGACCTGCGGGCGCTGCTCTCGAAACCGTGCCACGGACAGCGGAACCAGGGTGCTTCCGAGACTCGGGGTACAGACTACGCGGAGGTCCCCGATCAGACCTCCCCGGAGCTGGTCGACGATGAACTGCGCGGAATCGAACGCCTCGAATACCTTCTGGGTGCGCTCGTAGAGGAGATTCGCTTCGTCGGTCGGCCGCAGGCGTCCGCGGTTGCGGTGAAACAGGGAAAACCCGAGCCGGGCCTCCAAGTGTTGAATGGTATTGCTGACCGCGGGCTGCGACATGTGCAGCAGTCTTGCGGCGCCCACGGTGGTGCCCGTCGACATGACGGCACCGAAGATCTCGAGCTGCCTCAGGTTCATCGCGTGCCCTCCCGGAGCGGTCACACCTCAGCGTCGGTCAGGTGAATTTCACGATAGCATGGTGCGCCATCCTGCATGCGGCGCCGGCCGTGTTGCCGCGTTCCCTTCCCCAGGCCCCTGGCCAATCCGTCGCAATATACCCGTCTCCGGCCCGAATTCTCGCCGGTTCCGGGTCCCTCGCACGCAAGGGAAGCGGATCACGACCATGGTATTTCGCGCGCTTATAGCGCCGGGGCAACAGCTTATTCGACCGGACGGTGCGAACGTGCTTAGGTCACGGTGCGATGCGCCGGCCGGGCGCGGAATCGGTCGCGACAGCGGCAATCACAACGGGAGACGAATCATGAAACGCAGCAGACGAGCGGTCTTCGCCGCAACCGCCGGAGTCATGGCGGCGTCCTTGGCCATCCCGGCGACGAGTCAGGCCGCGGATTTCAACTGGCGGCTGCAGAGCAACCTGAACGCGGGCACGCCCGGATACGAAGCGGTCAAGGATCAGTTTGTCGATCGTCTCGAGAAGCTGAGCGGCGGCCGGATCAAGGTCGAGATGTTTCCCGTGGGATCGCTGTTCCCGGTGAAGGAAGGCCTCGAAGCGGTGGGCAGCGGCGTCGTCGAGATCGGGATGATGACCGGTGGATACTTCACCGGAAAGATGGGCCCGATCGCGGCCCTGGAATCCGGCGTGCCGGGGGCCGAGCGCGACTCGACCGAACGATACGCGTTCTTCTATCGCAAGGGCTTCATCGACCTGGCGCGCGAAGCCTACGCAAAGCACAACGTGTTCTACCTCGGCCCGAACCTGTCCACGCCCTGGGAGATCATCTCCAAGAAGCCGCTGCGCAGCGCCAAGGACTTCGAGGGGCTGAAGATCCGTTCCTTCGGGATCGAGGCGCAGTGGTACGAGTCCATGGGCGGGTCCGGAGTGTTCCTCAGCGGCGCGGAGGTCTACACGGCGCTGTCCACCGGCGTTGTTGACGCGGTGCGCTGGGGCAGCCCCGCACAGAACTTCAAGATCGGGCTTCACGAGGTGGGCAAGTACTACATCCAGCCGGCGCCAATGCCCGCTCCCAACAACAACATCCTGATCAACATGGATGCGTGGAATACCCTTCCGGACGACATCAAGGCGATGATGGACGTCGCGGCGCGCATGTCGTCGGTGGAGTACCTGGCTCGCAGCACCGCGCTGGACGCCATTGCCCTGAAGAAGATGCAGGACGTTGGTATCGAGGTCGTCACCATTCCGCCCGACGAGTGGGCGCGTATGGAAGCGAACGTACGCAAGATCTGGGGAGCATACGCGGAGAAGGACGAGCTTGCCGCTCGCGGGGTCGCGCTCCTGCAGGACTTCCTGAAGGACCTCGGGCGCATGTAGGTGGCGTTCCGAGCCCGATGACGCACCTCACCTGAACCGATCGACAGGCCTCCGGGCGACCGACAATCATCCGGAAGCCTGTCGTCGCCCCTCGCGGTAACCTCTATCGTGTACGATCCGGACTGCGCCGCCGACCGATGGGGGAGACCGCCACCATGTTGAGAACCTTCTCGCATCGCGTCGACGTCTTCAATGCGGCGGTCGGGCACGCGACCTCGTTCCTGGTGTACGTGATGATCGCGGTGATCATCTACGAGATCGTGGCCCGGTTCTTCTTCAACGCGCCGACGCCATGGGCGCACGACCTGAGCGGGTGGCTGCAGGTCGGCTACGTGTTTCTCGGCGGCGCCTTTGCGCTGCAGAAGGGCTACCTGGTACGGGTCGATGTCCTGTACCAGGAACTCCCGGTCCGCGTGCAGGCGGCGATCGACCTGTTCGTCGGCACCGCGTTGATGGCGGTGTTCGCCTGGATCATGGTCACCAAGGGTTGGGACCTGGCCTCCAAGTCCTACGCGATGGGAGAGGTCTCCGCGAACGGCGCCTGGGAAGGCCGCGTCTATCCCGCCAAGTTCATGATCCCCGTGGGTATGTTCCTGCTGAGCCTGTCCTGGCTCGCCCGGTGCATTCGCCAAGCCATCCGGCTCGTCGATCCGGATGCACTCGAGCCCGAGGCGGACCCCGGGGGCGCGGGCCAATGAGCGCGGTCGAGTTCTCGCTCCTCTTCTTCGGATGCATGTTCGCTTTCCTCGGCCTCGGCGTGCCCATCGCCATCGCGCTGGGCGGCCTGAGCGGTGTCCTGGTCTTCATCTTCTGGGGGCCGGGCGCGATCTCGATGCTGGTCCTCAAGTCCTTCGGAATGACATCGAGCTTCGAGTTCATCGCGGTCCCGCTCTTCGTGTTCATGGCCAACATGCTCGAGCGCTCCGGCATCGCCGAGGACCTGTACGAGACGATGAACCGTTTCGTCGGGGGGAGCGCGGGCGGGCTCGCCGCAGGAACCGTGATCATCTGCACGATCTTCGCAGCGATGGCCGGAATCAGCGGGGCAGCCACGGTGTCGATGGGAATCCTGGCACTGCCCGCGATGATGGCGCGGGGCTACTCGACGCGGCTTGCGCTTGGCAGCGTGGCGGCAGGCGGGTCGCTTGGCATCCTCATTCCGCCGAGCGTTACGATGATCATCTACGGCGTCGTCGCCCAGACCTCCATCGGCAAGCTGTACGCCGGCGGCGTGCTTCCCGGCCTGCTGCTGTCGGCGCTGTTCATCGCCTACATCCTGGTTCGCGCGCATTTTCAGCCGCACATCGCACCGGCCAGACCGGACACCGAGCAGTACTCCTGGGCGGAGAAGCTGATTTCGCTCAAGGGCCTGGTGTTTCCCATTGCGCTTGTCATCGGAGTACTCGGTTCCATCGTCACCGGGCTGACCAGTGTCTCCGAGGCCGCCGCAATCGGCGCGTTCGGCAGCCTGGTCGCCGCCACGATCAAGGGCAGGGTCCAGTGGCGGGTGCTGCAGCAGACGGCCGAAAAGACGTTGCTCGTCTCGTGCCTGATCTTCTGGATCGTCATCGGAGCAAGCGCCTTCGCGACGCTCTACACCGCCATGGGTGCGGCGAGCCTCATCCGCGATGCCGTTCTTGCGCTCGAGGTCAGCCGCTACGTGGTCCTGGTTGTCATCATGTTGATGCTGATCGTGATGGGAATGGTCATCGACACGGTGGGGATCATCATGATCGCGGTGCCGGTTTTCGTTCCCATCATCACGTCCCTGGGGTTCGACCCGACCTGGTTCGGCGTGCTGTTCATCATCAACATGGAGATCGGATTCCTCACCCCGCCTTTCGGATACAACCTGTTCTACCTGAAGGGGGTGGCGCCGCGGGGGGTCAAGCTGACGGACATCTATCGCTCGATCACGCCGTTCGTCCTGCTGATGATCCTCGGCCTGGGCATCTGCATCGCGATACCGGAGATCATCCTGTATCTCCCCAGCCTAGTCTTCTAGTGGCCGACACCGGGCCATGCGATGAACCGAATTGAGCAGTGAACGGAACCGGACAATGAACGCAATGCTGCAAGGCAAGGTTGCCATCGTGACCGGCGCCGGCCGTGCCGACGGGATCGGATTCGCCGCCGCACGCGCGCTGGCCGGGTACGGAGCCGATGTCGTGGTGACCGACGTGACCGGCCGGAGGCCGGAACTTTCCATCGCCACCGTTCACGAGGTGGGCGTCCGGTCCGATGACCTCGAACGCCGGGCCGAGGAACTGCGCGGCATGAACGTCCGCGCGCTAGCCTTGCAGCTCGACGTGACAGACGCTTCGAACGTCGCCGACTGCGTCACACGGACCGAACGCGAGCTTGGCAGGATCGACATCCTGTACAACAACGCCGGCGTCATCGTCGGCGCGGGACCCTTCCTCGAAACAACCGACTCCGCATGGGACCTGCAATACCGGGTGCACGTGCAGGGCGTGGCGGCACTGTGCAGGGCCGTGATCCCCGTGATGACCCGAGGCGGTGGCGGCTCGATCGTCAACATGTCATCGAACTGGGCGGTCCGGCCGCGGGAGCGCTCAAGCATCTACGCATCCACCAAGCTCGGCGTCATCGGCCTGACCCGGGTGATCGCCATCGAGCACGGCCGCGACAACATTCGCTGCAACGCGATTCTTCCCGGACCGATCAGGACGACGATCAACGATTCGCGGGCGCGAAGGATGTCGGCGGCGCACGGGGTGAGCGAGGACGAGGCGCGCGAGATGATGGTGGCCCCCCTCGCCCTGGGACGGCTCGGGCGACCCGAGGAGATTGCAGAGGTGGTCGCGTTCCTCGCAAGCGACATGTCGAGCTTCGTCACCGGCGTGGCGCTCAGGGTCGACGGCGGGGACCTGGAGGGTCTTTGAAGGAGCCGATGGATGTTCTCTCTCGATGACAAGGTAGCGGTAGTCACAGGCGCGGCGGGCGGCATCGGGTTCGCGACGGCAACCCGGTTTGCCGCCGCCGGCGCGAGGGTGATCCTCGCCGACCTGGCCGACGCGCGGGCGAAGGCGGCGAAGATCGGCGGTATCTTCGTCAGGACCGACGTCTCCGTCGAAGCCGAGGTGGAAGCCCTGATGCAGCGGGCGGTCGACGAGCACGGGCGACTGGACATCGCGGTCAACAACGCCGGCATGATGATCGTCGGCAACCGGATCATGGATGAAGACGCCGACGCGTACCGAAAACAGTTCGAAGTCAACGTCATGGGCGTTGTCTACGGCATCCGGCAGGCCGCGAAACGGATGGGGCCCGGTGCGGCGATCGTGAACACCGCCTCATTGGCGTTCCAGCGTTCCGGCTCGGGCATCAGCGGATACGTGATCTCCAAGGCGCCGATCGTCAACCTGACCCGATGCGCCGCCATCGAGCTGGCGCCGCAGGGGATTCGGGTCAATGCGATCTGTCCGAGCACGACCGACACTGCCATGGGGTGGGTGAACACCTATGCCAGGATTTCGTCCCCGCTCGGACGTGTCGCCAGGCCGGAGGAAATGGCGGCCGTCATCCACTTTCTCGCGTCCGACGACGCGTCATGGGTGAATGGTGAGGCCATCGTCGCCGATGGCGCAATCATGTGCGGCCCGACGCCGGCTCTCCAGGCGGCCGCCAACGCGGCCGAATAGACCACGAACAGATCCTTCTCCTGGAGGGACAGATGACTTCAGCCGAGAAACCCCTGAGCGGAAAGGTGGCGATCGTCACCGGCGCGACCCGCGCGAGGGGCATGGGCCACGCGGCCGCACTGGCGATGGCCCGCATGGGAGCGCGCATCGTGAGCACCGGCCTGACCGAGCGGCGGGACGACCTGAGTGCCGGTTCCTTCCACCAGGTGGGCGGCAGCGCCTCGCGGCTCGACGAACGGGTGGCGGAGTTGAGGGCGATCGGCGTCGAGGCCATCGGCGTCAGCGTCGATATCGCGAAGGAGGAGGATATCCGGCGCTGCGTCGACGCCGCGGTCGAGACGTTCGGCGGTATCGACATCCTGTTCAACAACGCGGGGGTTCCGACGGGCGCGGGGCCGTTCCTGGATATCGGCGAGAACGCATGGGACATCCAGTTCGACCTCTGCATCAAGGGTGCGGCCCGCTTCTGCCAGGCCGTGATCCCCTCGATGCGCGAACGCGGCGGCGGATCGATCATCAACAACTCCTCCATCTGGGGTCTCAAGCCTCTCTCCGGCGCGGCGGCCTATGTCGCGGCGAAGGCGGGCATGATCGGACTGACCAAGGCCATCGCGGTCGAGCACGGCCCGGACAACATTCGCTGCAATGCGATCCTGCCGGGCACCGTGGTGACGGAGATCAACGACTCGCGCGTCGCCATGGTGTCGAGGAAGGAAGGCATCACCGTCGACGAAGTGCGTGCGCGCATGGCCGCCCCGACCTCTCTGAAGCGGCTCGGCCGGCCGGAGGAGATCGGTGCGCTCGTGGCCTTCCTGGCCAGCGATGCGGCGGGATTCATCACCGGTGCCGCGATACCCATCGACGGCGGCGTCCAGAACGGCCTCTGAGCACGGAGAACGAACGATGCACCTGTATGGCTCTCCCTCATCACCCTTCGTGCGCAAGGTTGTCGTGAGCGCACACGAAGGCGGCTTCCGCGATCGGATCGACGTGCTGTATCGCACCATCTCGCCGCTTGTGATGGACGAGACGGTCAATGAGCTGAATCCGACCGGCAAGATCCCTGTCCTGGTCACCGACGACGGCCGAACCATTCTCGACTCCAAGTTCATCTGCGAGTACCTCGACAGCCGGATGGATGCGCACCGCAAGATTCTTCCTCGGGGCGACGAGCGCTGGAACGCCCTGTTCCTGCAGACGCTCGGCGACGGGATCATGGAATCCGGCGTCCTGCTGCGGTTCGACGTCACGCTGAAGCCCCCGGAGTACCGGTGGGACGGCTGGTACGAGGCCCAGTTGCGCAAGATCACGCGCACAGTCGACTACCTGGAGACGAAGGTCGCGGAATTCGCCGGCCAGGTCGACGTGGGAGTCATCGCCGTCGCCTGCGCCCTCGCTTACCTCGATTTCCGATTCAGCGACTCGATCGACTGGCGTGCCGGACATCCACGCCTCGCGGCCTGGTTCGAGCAGTTCAGCCAGCGCGAGTCGATGGTGGCGTCCGAGTTCGGTGGCTGAAGCCGCGGGTCGACCCGTCTCGACCTCGAGGGCCCGGCGGATCGCGAGAAACCAAGCGACGCGGCACTCTGCCTGTCCGGGCGCACAGCGGAGCAGGTGATCATCGAGGAGGTGCAGCGGGCGCCGCCTCGGCATCTTCGCTGGCCGGTTTCCGCTTCCGGCACCGGCGTCGATCAACCTGCTCCGGCAGCCGGGAGAGTCCCTGATCGGTCAGGGCAGGAAACATGTTGCAGAAGGCGGGAAATTCCGTTGTTCCGGGTTGGGAGAGAGAGTTCTGGTGAGAGTCGGCGATCTGTCGCTGGAATTCAACGTCGGGGATTGGTCGCAGCTGCAGGATCTTGCCGACTGCGAACGAGAATTGTGAAAGCGCCGGAGGACGGGGACCATGACTTCGATGCAATGTTGGCTTGGGGCAGCCTTGGAGGATCGGAGACCAATTAGGGCCGCTCCGAAAACCGAGCCAATTCAGCGGCGGTGGCGATAAGTCCCAGCCCGGCAAGTATCGCGAGATAGTCTTGGACGGAGATGGGTGGCGCCACCAGCCGCTCTCGTATTTTGCGCACCGCGTCGCAGAAAGATTCTGGCATCAGGTCAAGGCGCTTCGACAGAAAGATTCAAAGGTATCGGGGTGCAGGACTTCGAAGGTATCGGGGTCAGGAAGGTTGAGCGCGAGGCGCCTTCTGCGAGGCGATTTCCGCAAGCTGGACCGTAAGCGTACAGAAAGCATGGCGACGGCAACAGTGGACGTGTGGTGTGGCGCCGCGACGGTAGCCATGGGAATCCTTGCCCTGCCAGCGATGCCGTCGCGCGGCTATTCGAAACAGTTTGCACTCGGCAGCGTAGCCGCCGGCGGATCGCTGGGCATCCTGATCCCGCCGAGCGCCACCATGATCATTTACGGCCTCATCGCGAATACCTCGATCGGCAAGTTGTACGCCGGTGGCGTGCTGCCCGGGCTCCTGCTTGCGTTGCTGTTCATCGCCTACATATTGATATGCGGAAGGCTTCAGCCGGAACTCGCCCCCGCCTTGCCGGAGGAGGATCGTTTCACCTGGCGCGAGAAACTCGTCTCGCTTACCGGCCTGATCTTCCCGTTCCTGCTGGTCGTCTGCATGCTGGGTGCAATTCTATCGGGCTTCACCAGCGTTTCCGAGGCGGCGGCTGTCGGGGCCTTCGGCAGTATCGTGGCGACCTTGATCAAGCGCGGCTTCAAGTGGCAAATGTTCCGGGAGGCCGCCGAGACGACGCTGCTGGTCTCTTGCCTGATATTCTGGATCATCATCGGGGCAAGCGCGTTTTCCACGCTGTACACTGCGATGGGTGCGTCCAGTCTGATCAAGGACGCGGTCATCGGGATCGAGGTCAATCGCTACGTCATCCTGCTCGCCATGCAGGGGATCCTCATCCTGCTCGGCATGGTGATCGACACCGTCGGGATCATGATGATCACCGTTCCGGTATTCGTGCCGATCATCGTGGCGTTGGGTTTCGACCCGGTCTGGTTCGGGGTCCTGTTCATCATCAATATGGAGATCGGCTTTCTGACGCCGCCCTTCGGCTACAACCTGTTCTATCTGAGGGGTGTGGCGCCGCCGGATGTGACGATGATCTATATCTACAGGTCAATAATACCTTTCGTCTTTCTCATGCTGCTCGGATTGGGCATCTGCATAATGTTTCCGGAAATCATATTGATACTCCCGAGGATGTTGTTCTAGTTGTTTCCGGTAGAATCGACATAGAAATCGGTAAACTGATAGTATGTGCTTCTTGCGGTTCAGGGAGAAACGAGACAAATGAGCCAATGGCAGGCCGGAATCGACGTTGGCGGTACCAACACCGATTTGCTACTCCTTGAGCCGCAAAGCGGTGAGATCCGAGTAGAGAAAGTATCCTCGACGCCGGAGGACCAATCCAGGGGCGTAATTCACGGGTTGGTGGAAGCCGGGGTGCCGTTCGATCGGTTGACGGCGATCATTCACGGCACCACGATCGCGACCAACGCCGTACTGGAACGCAAGGGTGCGCGGTGCGGCCTGATTACCACGCGCGGTTTCCGCGACATCCTGGAACTGGGCCGGCGCACACGACCCCGAAACTACGGAATGATCGGCAGTTTCGAGGCGATGATCGACCGCTCGCTCCGTTTGGAAGTCGACGAACGTATGGATGCGCGCGGCAGGGTTCTGATTTCGCTCGATGAAGATCAGGTCCGGGACGCCTTGCAGCAGCTGCTGGAACTCGGCGCCGAGGCGGTCGTCCTTCAGTTTTTGCACAGTTACGTCAATCCCGCACACGAGCAGCGCGCCGCCGAGATCGCGCGCGAGGTCTGGCCCAACGAATACGTCACGGTCAGCAGCGAGGTCCTTCGCGAAGTGCGCGAGTTCGAGCGCGGCAGCACTGCGGCGGTCAATGCGTTCGTCCAGCCCGTGTTGGCGCGATACCTCGGTCGGCTGTCCGACGAGCTTGCGTCCACCGGTTTCCCGAACCGCCTGTTGGTGATGCAGGGAAACGGGGGGATCATGGCCTCAGATCTGGCGGTACGCCAGCCGGTGCAGACCGTGATGTCCGGTCCGGCTGCCGGTGCGATCGCTGCGGCCCAGATCGGCCATCAGTCCGGTTTTCCAAACCTGATCGCCTGCGACATGGGCGGCACCAGTTTCGACGTCAGTCTCATCCGCGACGGGATCCCGGTCGTATCGGCGGAAAAGGACCTCGCCTATGGAGTGCCGGTTCGGGTACCCATGGTTGACATCCATACCATCGGCGCCGGAGGCGGATCGATCGCGCGAGTCGACGCCGGCGGCATCCTGCGGGTCGGTCCGGAAAGTGCCGGCGCGACGCCGGGGCCCGTCTGTTATGGCCGGGGCGGCTGCCGACCGACGGTCACCGATGCCAATGTCATCCTCGGTCGGGTCGATCCTGCGGCATTTTCCGGCATCGAAAGCAGCGCCGCGATCGAAGCGGTGGAAATGGCGTTGACCGAAAAGGTTGGGCGGCCGCTGGGACTTGACGGCGTCGAGGCCGCATCGGCGATCCTGGCAGTGGCCGGCAACCAGCTCGCTTCGGCGATCCGGTTGGTATCGATCGAGAAGGGAAACGACCCGCGGGACTTCGCGCTGTTTCCCTTTGGCGGGGCCGGTGCCTTGCACGCCGTCGCGCTGGCACGGGAACTCGGCGTGCCGAAAGTGCTGGTGCCGCGGTTCCCGGGTATCACATCGGCTCTCGGCTGCATGCTCGCCGACCTGCGGCATGACTTCTCCCACACGATCTGGCGGCCGCTCGCGGAGGTCGATCCCTCACACGCCGAGGCGGTGCTGGCCGAACAAGAAAGCAGAGGTCGCGCGATGATCGCCGAGGAAGGCGTGCCGATCGCCGATATCAAGGTGATTTTCGAAGCCGATCTGCTTTACCGGGGCCAGACCCATGTATTTCGCATACCGGTCTCAAACCCAGGCTTTACACATGACAGTGTCGGCAAGACCCTCCGGGAACGTTATCGCGCCCGATTTGAAATCGAGCTGCACGAGATGACCCCGGTTCTGGCAAGTCTGCGCACCACCGTGGTCGGCCGCCGCAAGCAGATCGATCTCGCGCTGTTCGGTGCCAACGACAGTGCGGAGCGGCATCCCGACCCCATCGACAAGCGAGCGGTGTATTTTGAAAGCGGCTTTGTCGAAACCGCGATCTACGGCCGGGAGACGATCGGCGCGGACGCAGTGATCGAGGGGCCGGCAATTGTCCAGCAGGCGGATTCGACAATAGTGTTGGATCCGGGCGCAGTCGCTACGTCGGATCGCATGGGCAACCTGACGATCGATGTTGGAAACGTAGTCTGAGCGAGAGTGAGCAGTAGCCATGACCCTCGATCCTGTTACGTTGGCTGTTATCGAGAACGGCCTGAACCAGATATGCAGCGAGATGGACCTGGTGCATGAAAAGACCTCGTTCTCGCCGGTGATTTCCGAGGGTTTCGACCGGTCGAACGGCATCTATGCCCTCGAAAACGGCCAAATGATCGCCCAGGGCGCCCTCGGTCTGCCGATCTTTCTTGGCGTGATGCAATTCGCGACCGAGGCGGTCATCGAACTGCGAAACGATCTCGGGCCCGGCGACATAGTCATCCAGAACGATCCCTATCTGGGCGGCACCCACCTGATGGACGTCAAGATGGTCATGCCGTTCTATTACCGCGGCCGGCCCTGGTGCTACCTTTCCAATACCGGTCACTGGCCCGATACCGGCGGCATGGTGCCGGGCGGCTTCAACTCGACGGCAACGGAGATTCAGCAAGAAGGCTTGCGCCTGCCCCCGGTCAAGCTGATGGAGGGAGGCGAACTTTGCCAGGACATCATCGACATCGTCCTCACCAACATTCGTGTACCCGAAGAGCGGATCGGCGACATCCGGGCACAAATCGGCGCACTCCGGACCGGGGAGAAACGACTGACCGCCTTGCTCGACCGGTACGGAGCGGCGACTGTCGAGGCGGCGATCGCGGAGCTTCGGGCGCGTTCCGAGATGCAGATGCGCGCCTGCATCGAGGCGCTCGCGGACGGTACCTACAGCTTCACCAGCTACGTCGATAGCGACGGTGTGGTCAACGAACCATTGGCGGTCGCCCTCGACATGACTGTGCAAGGCAGCGACATAACCTTCGATTTCTCCCGGGCGAGCCCGCCCTGCCGGGGACCGATGAACTGTGTCTGGGCGACGACGCAGTCCGCAGTTTACGTCGCCATGAAGCACATCTTTCCGGATGTGCCGATCAATTCCGGCTGCTTCGCGCCGCTTCATATCCCGAAACCCGAGGGCACCTTTCTATATGCCGAATACCCGCGACCGGTCGCCGGCTGCGCGGCGGAAGTTGCGCAACGGATCATGGAGGCGGTCTTTGGCGCCATGGGGCAAATCATTCCGGAACGCATGTTCGCGGCACCGGCGGGAACCAGCGGTAACCTTGCACTCGGCGGATATGACCCTGAAGAGGACCGGAACTACATAATGTATCTCTTTTCGGGCGGCGGCTACGGCGGATGGTGGGAGACCGATGGCCTGACCAATGGCTGTTCGTCTGTCGGCATCTCGAAGACCCAACCGGTTGAAATTCTGGAGCAGCACTATCCGTTGGTGTTCGAGGAATATGCGCTGCGCGAAGGCTCCGGCGGCGCCGGCCGTCATCGCGGCGGCTTCGGCGTAAGCTATCGAATTCGGCTGGTGCGCGGCGAGGGCAAAGCCTCTTTCCTGATGGACCATGGTCGTTTCGGTCCGCCAGGCCTGATGGGCGGTCAACCGGGCGCCACCAATCAGATCGAGATCTCCCAAGGCGGCAGCGTGGCGTTGCCCGAGCACATATCGAAAGGCGAAGGCTACACTCTGGAGCCTGGCGACTGGGTGCAGGTGCGAACCCCCGGCGGTGGCGGCTACGGCTTGCCGAGCGAGCGGCTGCCCGAGACGATCGAACGCGACCTCCGCCGCGGCTACTACTCCTCGGCAGGGCAACCGTCAGTTGCGGCATGACGGCAGGCAACAACATCCTGGGCGGTTACGATCAGCCTTGATTTTGCGGGACTTTGCGCCGGCCCGAACCCGGTTCGCCGGCTTGACGCCGCGGTGAACCGGGCAATACTGTTTTCCGCCGGCCGCGACCGAAAACGGAGATTCGGGGTGAAATCTGCAGCGGTACAACCGAAGCACTTTCCGTGGTTCGACTATTCCCGCTACTCCTTCTCCCTCGGGATCGATGCGGGCACTCACGTCTATCTTTCCGGCCATACGGCTTCGGAGTACGACCCCGACGTCGGACGCATGGTGGTCAAGGGCAACATCGGCGCTCAGACGCGCACCGCCTATGCGAAGATCGGCGCCATACTCGAGGGTGCCGGCAAGACCTATGACGACGTGGTTCGAATCGTCGAATATGTTCGTCCTGAAGGCATTGAGCGCTATGGCGAGGCGGCAGCGGTACGAAACGAGGTTTTCGGCGCGCATCGTCCGGCAGTCAATACGGTGCCGGTCAGAGCCCTGTTGCGGCCGGACGCATTTATCGAGATCGAGGTCACCGCGGGTCCGGTAGCGGCCGAAAGCGCGGCCGGATCCGGGTTGCCGCCGGCACAGGACTCTGCCGGCGTGGTTTTCCTGCCGACGGTGCAGCCGCTCGACGACGCCGGCGACATCGTCGGTGCGGGCGATGTCGTTGCGCAGGCGCAGGCCATCTTCGAACGGGCCGGCAGGATGCTGGCCGCTCTCGGCCTCGGCTTTGATCGAGTGGTCAAGACACTTGACTACATCACCCCGGCGGCTTTGGCGGATTACCGCGCAACGGGGCGCGTGCGCAAGCGGTTCCTCGGGCCGGTTTATCCGGCTGCCGCGGGCATACTGATGCCGCGCCTGCTGCACCCCGAGGCGCTGATCCAGTATGATTTCGTCGCCGCGCGCGACGAGCCGTCGGCCGTCAATCCGGGCTGGCGCCGCTATGACAAGCTGACCTACAGCCCGGGCGTGCGCGCCGGTAAGCTGTTGTTCCTGTCCGGCCAGGGTTCTCTGGACCCGGAGACCCAGCAGGTAATGCATGACGGCGACGTGGTGGCTCAGGCGGAATACACCTACGCCAATGTCCTCAAGGTGGTCGAGGCTGCCGGCGGCAATGCTGCAAACCTGGTCAAGACCATCGAATATGTTACGCCGGCCGCATTGGAACGCTACCGGGACGTGGCGAGTGTGCGCGCCAGGATGCTGCAACGACCGTATCCGGCCTCGACCGGCCTGATCTGTCAGGCCTTGCTGCGCCCGGAGATGCAGATCGAAGTCGATCCCTTCGCGGTCCTCGACTGAACCGTGCGATGCCGCTCCTGACAGAGGCGCTGAAAGCCTGGATCGGCCGCGAGGTCGTCTACCCGGCGCGCGAAGAGCTCGGGCGTGCCGGTATCCGCTATTTCGCCCTGGCGATCGGCGACGACAATCCGCTTCATATCGACGATGACTACGCCCGCGAAGCCGGTCATCCCTCGCTGGTGGCGCCGCCGACATTCATTGTCGAGACCTGCCAATACGCCCACCGCCAGCCCGACGAACACGGTTATATAGGCCATGCCTGGCATTTGCCGATCGAGGGTTGCCGGATGATCCGCGCCGGCAATGACTACGAATTCTTCCGCCCGGTACTGCCGTCCGATCGTGTTTCGGTGACCTGGACGCTCGAGGATATGGCCGAGCGGGAGTCCTCCCGCGGCGGCACGCAGCTCTTTGTCTCTTCGGTCGCACGTTACCACGATGCCGCCGGCGATCTGCTGGCGGTCAACCGGGAGACCCTCGTCTACCAGCCGCTGGCGGCCGGCGCATGATCGCGTCGACCAGGAGCGCCGCGTCGCTGCAACCGGGCGATGCCCTGCCGGCGGCGGAAAAGACGTTCACCGCGGTCGAGCTGGTGATGTACGGGGCGGCGACCTGGGACTGGCACCGGTTGCATTACGATCCCGATTTCACGGATGCGATGCAGTTGCCGGGACCGGTCGTCGACGGTCAGGTCTACGGGGCAATGTTCGCCAAGCAGGCGCTGGATTGGCTCGGTCCCAAGGCCTTCGTGCGGCGGCTCGTCTTCCGCATGCGCTCTATGGCTTTCGCCGGCGACACTCTTCGTCTCGAGGGCGAGGTGATCGAACTCCGCGACGGCCCCGGTTTCGACGTCGTCGTGCTGGACCAGCGCCTGACCAATAATGGCCGCCGGGTCGCCGACGCGACGACCGAGGTCCGGCTGCCGCGCTAGGGTGCTGCGACCGGGGCCATCGTCGTCAGAGTTGCCTTGACCTGCTCGACGCTGGAGCCGTGCGGGGGAAAAATCACGATGTGGCGGAACCCGGCGCGGCGCCGAATCTGCATCGCCTCCAGGCATTCGTCCCTGTTGCCGGCGATGACCAGGTCGTCGAGTACCGGGCGCGGAATCGCCGCGGCCGCGGCCGCGCGATTGCCTGCCTTCCAGGCGCTGCGGACCCGATCGGCGACCTCGCCATAGCCGTAGCTGTGCAACAGTTCGTGATAGAATCGACCCATGCCGCCAACATAGTAGGCGAGGTGCTCACGGCATTGCATGCGCGCCGTCTCGCCGTCCTGCGTGCAGGCGACCAAGGTCATCGCCGCCATGTCGATGTCGTCCGGGTCTCGACCCGCCGATCGTGCGGCTTCGGCCAGCGGGCGCCTCAGCCCGTCCAGGTGGCGAACCGAAACATGGGTTGGCAGCCAGCCGTCGGCAATGCGTCCGGTCAGGTGTACCGACCGTGGCTTTAAGGTGGCGAGATACAGCGGCATCCGCTCCTGGACCGGGCGAATCGACAGCCGGAATCCGCTCAGCCGGAAGAATTCGCCCTCGTGCTCGACGCGCCCGCCGGAAAGCGCCGAGCGGATGATTGCGACCGTTTCCCGGGTACGGGCCAACGGTTTTGCAAACTGGCTGCCATGCCAGTGCTCGATGACCACCGGGCCGCTGGTTCCGAGCCCGATTATTGCCCGCCCGCGGGACATTTCATCCAGCGTCGCGAAGCTCTGGGCCAACAGGGACGGTGAGCGCGAGAACACGTTGACGATACCGGTCGCCAGCTTGAGGCGGCTGGTCTGCCCCGCCAGCAGGCCGAGTTGCGTGAACGCGTCCGAACCGAACGCCTCCGGCATCCAGACGGCCTCGTAACCTGACGCTTCGGCCAGCTGCGCGTAATCGACGGCATGGCGCCGGTGTTCGGCGCTGCTGAAGGGCGAAACATAGGACAGCCGCATCGATCGTCCCCCGGAATCGATCGGCTCACGCGAGAGGGTGTTCGAGCAGGCCGGACAGCATTTCCTTCAGGCGGCCGCGCTCGACTTTGCCGGTCGAGTTGGAGGGAATGGAGTCAACGAAGAAATAGTGCCGCGGTCGCTTGAAGTCGGCGAGATCCGGGCTCCTGCGGCAGAACCGGTCGAGCTCCTCGCCATTCAGCGCCGGGTCCCTGGCAATGACCGCAGCGCAGACCACCTGGCCCCATTTTCGGCTCGGCAGGCCGACCACGGCAGCATCGGAAAGGCCGGGATGGGCGAACAGGACGTTCTCGATCTCCGAAGGATGCACGTTTTCGCCACCGGTCTTGATCGTGTGGTCGAGGCGCCCCATCACGGTGACGAAACCGGCCTCATCGCTATAGGCGGCATCGCCGGAGAAATACCAGCCGTCCCGCAGAGCTTCAGCCGTCCGCGCGGGCGAACGGAAATATTCCTTCATGATGCTGGGGCCGCGGGCGATCAGCTCGCCAACTTCGCCCGCGGCTACGGTGTCCTCCGGCGTGTCGGCATCGGTGCGGACGATCCGGACCTCCATGCCGGCGGCCGCCTGACCGACGCATCCGAGCTTATCCGGATGGCGGCGGTAATCGCAGGCAGTCACCGTCAATCCCTCGGTAAATCCGTAGATATTCAGGAACCGGCCAGGGAACAGCGCCATGCATTTGCGCGTCACATCGTCGGCCAGCGTCTGGCCGCCGAAAAAGCCGCATCGCAAGCTGGTCAGGTCGTACCTGGAGAGCTCGGCCTGGACCATCATCACCATTTGCGTAGGCACGCCGTGCAGGCAGGTGAGGCGTTCCTGCTCGACCAGGGACAGCGTCTCCTCGACATCGAAGCCGCGGGTCATCGCATTGGTGCCGCCAAGCAGCACAAAGGGCATGAATTGAAGTTGCAACTGGGCGATATGGAACAGCGGCTTGTTGTTGAGGATGCTGTCGTCGGGGCCGAAACCGCATTCGAGGGCCATTGTCATGGCGCCGAACAGCTCCGCGGCATGGGTTCGCACGACGCCTTTCGGCAATCCGGTGGTGCCGGAGGTGTACATGATGAACGCTACATCCTCGAGTCCGGCCCCGACGCCCGGCTCGCGGTCCGATGCCGGGGCCACGAAGCATTCGAATGGCGTTTCGCCACGTTCCGGGGTGCCGCCGATATAGATCAGCTCTTCGATCGTGGTCAGATCGTCCCGAACCGCCATTACGGGGTCGCGCAGAGCTTCCTCAAACACCAGCAGGCGGGCCGCGCAGTCATTGACGATATAGGCGATCTCGTTCGGTGCGAGGCGATAGTTGATGGGCACGGGAACCGCGCCGATCTTCAGCAACCCGTAGATGCCGGTGACCTGTTCCGGCAGGTTCCAGGTCAGGAAGGCGACCCGGTCGCCGCGCGAAATCCCGCGCGCTGCGAAGGCATTGGCCGCCCGGTTGACGTCCCGGTTCCACTGGCCATAGGTCCAGCGGCGGCCTTCGAAGACGAGCGCGGTCTTGTCCGGCCGTTTCAGAGCTGTCTGGGTCAGCGTCAGTCCCAGATTCATCCGTCACCGATATTGTCCGCAGGACGGCGGCAAGCGTAGGTTGGCCGTTGGGCGGTGGCAAGATACCGCATCGCCGGTGCGCCGTCCGGCGCCGTCGGTTTGGCGGCTGTGCGTGACAACCGCGGCATTGGCTTGCGACAGCGAGCGGGAACGGGAGCGACGGATGAATTTCGATCCACCGGAAGAACATCGGCTTCTTCGCGACAGCGTGCGGCGATTCTTCGAGCGCGAGCTTCCGGAGACGCGCATCCGCGAGATGGACCGCGAACGGCGGATCCCGCGGGAGATCTGGAAGCGCTTCGCCGAACTGGGCTGGACCGGTTTGTCGGTGCCGGAGGCCTATGGCGGCAGTGGCGGCGATGTCATGACCGGGGCTGTTTTCTGCGAGGAGCTGTCGCGGCAGTTTCCGTCGCTCGCCATGGACTGGCTGCTGCTGTCGATGACGGCGCGCACCTTTCGTGAACATGGTTCGCCGGATCAGAAGGCCGAATACCTGCCGCGTCTGGCGCAGGGTGAATTCATCATGGCGTTCGGCATGACCGAGCCGGGCGGCGGCACTGACGTGCTCGGTCTGACAACCCGCGCCGGCATGCAGGACAACCAGTGGACGGTGCAGGGGCAGAAGCTCTTCACCAGCTTCGCCGACGACGCCGATGCCATTCTCGTGCTTTGCCGGACCGACCCCGCGCCTGACGGAAAGCGTGCCCGCGGTCTTTCTCTGGTGCTGACACCGCGTCACCAACCGGAAGTGCAGGTCCGCCGCCTGGAACTGATGGGTATGCGGGCCGGTTGCACCTGCGAGGTATTCTTCGACGGCGCCCGGGCACCGGCCGACGCGGTGGTTGGAGAACAGGGCCGGGGTTGGTACCACCTGTTGTCGTCGCTCGACGAAGAACGCATCCTGGCCGCAGCAATCTATGTCGGAATCACGGCTTCGGCGCTGGACCTGGCGGTGCGGTATGCCAGGGACCGCCATGCGTTCGGGCGCCCGATCGGCGCCTACCAGGCGGTGCAGCATCCTTTGGCCGAGGCGGCCACGGAACTGGAACAAATACGACTGCTGACATTCAAGGCGGCGTGGTTGCAATCCAACGGCCGCGCATGTTCCAACGAGGCGGCAATGGCGAAACTGGCGGCCACGGAGACTGCAATACGCACCACTGACCGCTGCATGCGGGTGTTGGGTGGCTACGGCCTGATGGAGGAATCGCCCACAGAACGGTTGTTTCGCGACGCCCGGCTCGGCCCCTTCAGCCCGATTTCCAACGAGATGGTGAAGAATTTCCTGGGCGAGCGCCTCGGATTGCCGCGTAGTTACTGAGCGGCGGCAGGCGGGCGATGCGACAGGTCATGCTTCCCGCAAGCGGCGCTTGAGTATCTTGCCGGTCGCGTTTTTTGGCAATTCGTCGAGGAAAACGATATCGCGCGGGACCTTGTAGCTCGACAGATCGGCCCGACAAAAGGCGGTGATCGACTCAGCATCGGGTCTGCCGGCGCCGCGCGGCACGATATAGGCGCGCAGTCGCTCGCCCCATTTCTCGTCCGCCACGCCGACGACAGCGGCTTCCTCGACCTGCGGATGGCGGTACAGCACCTCTTCGATTTGACGCGGATAGATATTGATGCCGCCGGAGATCACCATGTCGCTCTTGCGGTCGACGATATGGATGAACCCTTCCCCGTCCTTGCGAGCCAGGTCACCGGCGCTGAACCAACCGCGCTGCAACGGCGGCGGCACGGCCCTGCCCTGCTGCCAGTAGCCGGAGAACAGAAACGGAGAATTGGTATACAGTTCACCGATCTCGTTTGCCGCCACTTCCCGTCCGTCCGGGTCTCGAAGTTCGACCGCACAATTCGGGAATGCCAGTCCGACACAGCTCTGCTTGCGCAGTTGATCGGCCGGACGGATGTTGCAGGCAATGCCGACCTCCGTCGATCCGTAGGTTTCGTGGAGCAGATGCGGGCCCCACTGTTCGACAATCCGTTCCTTAACTTTTTGCGGCAGCGGTGCAGCATTGCAGATCAGGCTTTTCAGCGCGATGTCGCGATGCTCGGCCAGAAATTCCGCCGGCAGCGAAAAGATCGCATGCAAGTGGGTGGGCACCATGAAGACGCCGGTGAAGCGGCCATCCCGCAACCGTTGAACCACTTGTGCCGCGTCGAATGCGGCCAGCAATTCGCATGTGCCGCCGAAGAATATCGGCGCGACAGCGAATGCGAACCCGGCCCCATGGGCGAGCGGCGCCAGGGCGAGGAAGGAGTCTTCCGGTCCGAAGCATCCGTATTCCACCGCCATGGCATAGAACAGCAGCGCCCGCGCCCGATGCGGCAGCATCACGCCCTTCGGCCTTCCCGTCGTGCCCGAGGTAAAGGGAATGCTGAAAATATCCCACTCGCCGGCGACCGGCCGGTAGGGCTGACCCGGCCCGTTGTTCAGCAAGGCTTCGTATTCCGGTCCGAACACGACAAGCCTTTCAACAGTCGCGAAGGCCGCGCCTTGCGCGACATGCGCACAATCCTGGTGGACGAACAGCACCTTGACGCAAGCGTCGTTGCAGATCTCGGTCAGCTCGGCCCGGTTCAGCCGCCCGGACAGTGTCACCACGGGCGAACCGGCATCCGACAAGGCCAGCACCGTCTCGATGAATTCGATGCAGTTGGGTGCGAAAACCCCGACATGTTGACCGGGTTCCTGGCCGAGCGTCCCGTTCGCTGCGGCGGCCAGGGCGTCGATCCTGGCAACCAACTCCCGATATGTCCGTTCGGCTTTACCATGCCGCAGAGCGACCCTGTCAGGGTATTTCAAAGCCGACGTCCGCACTCCGCTCGACACTGTAAGCGGTCGATATGTCTCGGGAACGTTGAGAGATAGCGTCGTCAGTTCCATAGCGACCAATCGCCCGACCGTGCCAGCGTCCGGCACCCGCTGGCCGCCGCCGGCGAGTATAATCATGCTGCGGGCGATGCTGAAGTGGGGTCGGATGACAGGGGCGTTCGAGCGTGCCGCCAGACGATCCGGTATCGATTTCGCAAGACCGGTTTGGCAGCAACATCCGGGATTGAGCCCACTTACCGGATTTCGCCGGTTCCGATGTTTGGGGCGCGGTCGACAAGCTCGTTGGCAAAGCGCAGCTTCTGCTTGAAGAACAGCACTGCCGTGCCAGTGGCCCGCTGCGGACGGTCCCGACGAGACACTGGCTCGCATGCGGGATTGGCCGGATCATCATTCTTACCGAACGTGACATCGCGGCGGTCTTCGCCGTGGCCGGCGCCATCGCGGTATTGCATCAGGGCCGGGCGCTGGCGAAGGTACCTTGAATGAGGCGCGGACCAATCCCGGGGGTGTACGAGGTCTCTCTCGATGCGGCCGCGCCGGGAGCGTCGGTGTATGATGCCTTCACAGCTGCCAGGGACACCCGGAATTGGATGATTCAGTGTTGTGGCAACGCCTGCGGGAGGCCGTCGCCGCGGACGATCTGATCGTCGATGGCGAGCGTTGCGCCGACTATTCTGAGGACATCTGCGGTGGCGATGCGGTTGCGGCTGCGGTCGCCCGGCCGCGCGGCGTCGAGGCCCTGAGCCATGTCGTGGCGTCGGCTACCGGGCTCGGCTATGCCATCGTGCCTCGGGGCAGCGGGCATTCCTACACCGGTGGCGCGGTACCCGACCGGGAACGCTGTGTGGTCGTCGACCTCACCGGCCTGGACCGCGTGCTGGAAGTTGACGAGGTAAACCGTTGGGTCCGGGTCGAGGCCGGTTGCAGTTGGGCGCATCTGCTCGATGTCCTGGCGCCGCGACATCTGCGTACGCCTTTTTTTGGGCCGCTTTCGGGTTATCGCGCCACGATCGGCGGTGCGCTTTCACAGAGTGCCGCATTTTTTGGATCGGCCATGCACGGGTTCTCCGAGCAAAGCGTGCTCGGGCTGACCGTGGTCCTGGCCGACGGGTCGGTATTGCGCACCGGCGTCGGCACGGATGAGAAACCGCACCCGCATGCCAGCGGGCCCGATTTCGGCTCCCTGTTCCTCGGCGATTGCGGTGCATTCGGCGTTAAGGCCGAAGCGGTGATGCGGCTGTGCAAGGCGCCGGCCAGCGAACAGTTCGCATCCTTCGAATTCGACGGAATGGAGGCAATGCTTAACGCCCAGATCGGCCTGGCCGGGGTCGATGGGATTGGCGAATGTTTCGGCTTTGATCCTCAGGCTCATGCAAACTTGGCCCGCGGTGGTTTCAATCTGCTCGAGGGCGCGGGGATTGTCGCCGATGTGGCACGCGGCAAGGGGTCTCCGGGTGCCCGCATGAAGCGTGTCGCCAGCTTGCTCAAGCACGGCCATCGGTCCGTCGCGGAACTGCGCTATTCGTTGCACCTGTGCGTCGAGGGAGAAAATGACGCTCACGCGATGGAGCGGCTGGTGCGCGCAGCCGAGCTTGTCATCGATTCGGGCGGCACGCCGATTCCGGACACCATACCCCGAGTTACAAGATCGCGCCCGTTTCGCCCGATCAAGGCCTTGCTCGGCCCCGACGGAGAGCGGTGGCTGACCTTGCATGGGGTTATGCGGCTCTCCGAAGTGTGTGCCGCCTGGCGGAAGGTACGGGCAATCCTGGACGCGGAGCGGGTCAGGCGCGCACAACATGAACTCACCGTAAGCTTGCTGACCGTCACCAGCGGCAACGCCATTGTGGTTGAACCGCATCTCTTCTGGCCCGACTCCCTCGGGCGTTTTCACCGTCGCCACGTTACCGGGGAACAGCTTCGGCGTTACGCCGCACGCCCGGCCCGGATGGAGGCCCGGGCCTTCGCACATGAACTCCGCGCCGCGCTTGGTGACGCGTTGCGAGCGGCCGGTGCCGAGCATCTGCAAATTGGGCGGTATTATCCCTACGCTGGACGTCTCGACCCGACCAAATGGCGTCTGTTGCAAACGCTCAAGACGGCGGTTGACCCGGACGGATTGATGAACCCCGGCGTGTTGCTGCCGCCCGGCGTATCCCGTTAGCGGTGGCCGGATGATGCCCGGCGCGCTGCTTCTCTCCGCGATCGACTCTGTCCGCACGACCCGGTTACGATCCAGCCATCCGGCTCGACTGTCACACCGGACCGGTTATCGGCCTGTCGGTTTGGCCGCTGTAGCGGTCGCGGTAGGGACGCCGGTTTCCCGGCGCCCCCCGCACAGATCCGGACGTGGTCGTTACACCGAGCACGTGCCCTACCTGCTGGAGGTGCCGGGTGTGATAGCGGTCACGCGCCTGAAGGCGCAGGACTTCGAGGTGTCGATGGGCGGCGAGCTGAAGTCGGTGCCACGTGGCGAGACCCTTGCCCACCCCGCGCCCGCGCCGGTTCATGACTGCGACACCGAGCACGTGCCCTACCTGCTGGAGGTGCCGGGTGTGATAGCGGTCACGCGCCTGAAGGCGCAGGACTTCGAGGTGTCGATGGGCGGCGAGCTGAAGTCGGTGCCACGTGGCGAGACCGACGTGGCACGCCATCTACGAGATCGAAAGCCCCGACGTCATGAAGAGCGCGGCGTGGGCGGAGGCCGCCGAGCGCGGCCGCTGGCGACCGCTGCATCGGGATCAACTCCGGCCTCGTCCGCTCTCGAGGCCACTTCCATTGCGGCTTGGCGGACGAACGGATCCCTGGACACGGCGATTGCCGCCTGCCGCTCGGCGTGAGAAATGAACTGCAAGGCGCTATTCAATGTGCGTCGGTATAGAATTGATGCCCCAACCGACGAGTGAAGGTCGGGAGGCCGAGACCAGTTGGCATGAGCATCAGGATCGAGGACACAGGAACTCACAAACTTTACAAACTGAACAGTAGCGCGTTATAGTGGCTGGCACAATCGGCCCAGGCGGCACACCGAACAGCAAAAGGCGGGGCACATGGCCGAGACACGTCGAAAGCCCAGGACAGCGCCATCCACGGCGATGGAGGGGCTACGCCAGACTCTGCTGGAGAAAGACTTTCCGCCCCTGTCACCCGCGGCAACCGAGTTCGTGCGCTTGCGCCCCCAGGAGGCGAGATCGGCTGTTGCGGCTGCCCTGGAGGCAGCGGCCAGACAAAGCATGGGCGTCCTTGAAAGGGTAGCCGGACAAGGCGCGGCCGGGGGACCCACGGAAGACATACCGGATCAGCTCAAGCCGTTTGTCGTGGACGGTCCGGAGCATCGTTCGGCCACAATCGGCGCGACCGCAGCGGCCGAACGACTAGAGGTATCGCGAACAACGATCTACGACTGGGCGCGCAAGGGAACACTTCTTGCCTGGAGGGTAACGCGGCGCGGCCTACGAATTCCGGCTGAACAGATCCTCGGTCCCGGCAAGGTCATCCCCGGCCTGCCGGAAATTCTCGACGCCATCGGGGACCCGGAACTGGCCTGGGCATTTCTTACGCAGGAATGGCCGTTCGAAGATGAAACTGCTGTTCCGCTGGAGAGGCTGAAGGCGGGACAGGTCCGCGAAGTGGTCGATGCAGCTCCTGGATTTGGCGCGGTCTTCTCGTGAGCCAACGCCAGTATCCGCTTGAGCGGATCCGGACTGTCCTTCTCGAGACGGCGTTTTCGTCGGGTTGGCGGATTTTCCCGTCTCGGCATCTGGACACCCCGTTGGGGACGGTCCCGGCCGACTCCCGCTTCTGCTCGCGGGCGGCCGCTTACAGCGTTCTCTACGCCTCGTCCGAATTCGCTACAGCTTTCGTCGAAACGGTGATCCGGGATCGCTTTGCAGGCCGGCCGTCCAGGGAGTTGGCAATCCGCGAGATCACGGCGCGCGCCTGGGCAAGGCTTGAATCGGTTCCGGGGCCGATGCTGACCTTGCTTGATCTTCGAGAAGACGGGTGCATGAAGATCGGAGCGCCCACCGACGTGGTGAACGCCCGCAATCATGCCGCAGGCCGGGCCCTCGCGGTGGCTATCCATGCCCAGCATCCAGACGTCGACGGCGTGGTGTACCGATCGCGCCTTACGGGAAGCGATGCATACGCCGTGTTCGACCGGGCCGTTACGAAGTTGCGGGCACAAGAGACCGGCCAGTTGGCGCAACATCCAGGTCTTCCGGCTGTTCTGGAAGACCATGATATCCGGTTGGTGACGTGATCCGGCCCTGTCACTGGAGCATCAGTGGAAGAGGGCCGGTCAGCAGGGTTCGTGGCGCTGCGGCCATTAGGAGGACTGCCATCGGCGCTGGGCGCCTGCCGGTCGCCTACCTGACGGGTCAAGGACCGTTTGCGGCCTGGCTCTTTCCCCGCGACCTTCATCGTCCCCGGGACGGGCGGTAGAAGGGGCATCCGCTTACGAGTGTCCGTCCATAAGGGAAAAGCATATCAGCATGACATATCCGCTTTCAGGACCAGGCGCCGCAACGCGCATTTCGGCGACGGTCAAATGGTACGACCCGGCAAAGGGCTACGGCTTCCTCATTCCGGACGACGGCTCGCCCGATATCTACTGCCGGGTCTCGGCATTGAGCGCTGTAGGCCTCGACGCCCTTCTCCCCGGGGCGACAATCACCTGCGAGACGGCGCCGGCCGCGCGCGGGCGGGAGGTCTCCCGGATCCTGTCCATCGACTTTTCCACGGCCGAGCCCCGCTCGGTGCCGCTTGCCCGGCCAGCCGCCAACGGACATCCCGCCGCCGGACCCGGCGACCAGGTCCGGGCCATCGTCAAATGGTTCCACACGGACAAGGGCTACGGCTTCCTGGAGCGCGAGGACGGGTCCGGCGACCTGTTCTGCCACATGACTGTCGTGCAGGCTTCGGGCCGGGATGCGCTCCCGCAGGGCGCGGCGGTGACCTGCGCGATCGTCCAGGGAGACCGGGGACCGCAGGTATCCCGGATTTTCTCCGTCGAGGCCCCGATCGGCAGCCCTGGTCCGGCGGACCGCAATCGGCCGCTGGACCTGCGGCACCCGGGTCAGCAGACCGACGGTCCTAGGCCGGTGGGCATGGCGTTGCCTGGCAGCGTCAAGTTCTTCGACCCGGAAAGGGGATTCGGCTTTGTCGTGCCGGACGAGGGCGATCGCGAGGTGTTCGTCCATTCGAGCGTGCTGTTCCGCTCCGGCATGACCGACCTGGAGCCGGGACAGCGCGTGTTCGTCCGGGTGGAAAGCGTGCCCCGCGGGCTCCAGGCGACGCAGATAGAGCCGCTGTGAGCGGACCGGCCGCTGGATCGGGCCACGGAGAACAGAACCATGAATGAACGTGACGCGCCGCAGTCGGCCTCTGCGGAGGAGGAAGCCCGGATCGGCGACACGCCGGCGGTTTTCGCGAACAAGGTCTATGTGTCTCCCATGCCGGGCGGGGCGAAGATCACATTTGCCGAAGCGCAACGGGTGTCCGGGGCGGACCGCGCCTCGCCAAGGGTGGCGGTATTCCTGCAACACGCTGATCTGGCTGCGCTGCGACGCCTGCTCGACTGGACGGCCGGCGCCGCCGACACGCCGCCGGAGGGCTTCGGCGGCTCGATGCACTGACCCGGGTGACGGCCATACCTCTGGAACGCCGTCATCCTGCCCGTCCCGAACCGGAGCGATCCATGACCGACAACCCGATCCGCGACGGCCGGCTGGCGTCCCTGCTCGTCAGGACGATGGCCCAGCAATGCGTGCGCAACACGGCGCTGGAGGACATTCACGCCGGAGCGGCGCCGGTCACCAGGACCGGGGACTGGTCCGACGTGACGGTGGTCGATGCCGAGGGCAATCGCATACCCTGGCCGGAGGTATCGCATTTCGGTGACGATACCATGCGCGAACTCATGCGCGAGATCGTCGACAATCTCTACACTTTCCTGCTCCTCTCCCGCGAACCCGGCTTCCTGGAGCGTGCCGGCATATGGATGAGGAGCGCAAGCCGCTGGGACGAGCCGAAATTCGTGGAGGACTTCCTGCCGGGTTTCACCGCCGCAAACAACTACTCGATCGCGCCGCTGTTCGGGGTCGATGTCTGCCGCTTCGCCTTCGCTCCCCATCCGGAGCCGATCGAGGAGGGTTGCTACGGCATTCACCTCTTCCTGCAGGACCGGGACGGCGGCCAATGGTCGGTCGCCACCGAGCTGGTGACGCAAGACCTGGAGACCGGACATTTCCTGGCACAAACGCTGAATGACCGGCTCGGCCTCGATGCGGGGTCCTGCGAAATGTTCGCGGAGCAGGTAATGGCGGCCAATCCGACCGGACGTCACCCGCGCAGCCGCCCGGCATGATCCGGGCAGTTCAGGCAGCCGGGAAAAGGCCTGCCGGCGCGGTCGCCCGAATTCGCGCCTCACACAACTCGCGTCGGCGGGGGCGGAGCATGTCATGCCTCAACGCCCGGTACGCTTCCACTTGAGGTCGGCCGACAGGCGCGAAGCTGTCCCTCCCTGTGCCGCCCGGTCGATGCTCTCGGCGAGGCTTGCCTCGAAACGCTCCTGGATGCGGGTCTCGCGTTCGATGACTTTCTCGCACACCGACTGCATCAGGGCTTCCAGCTCCTCATCCGAGGGCTCGCGTTCGGGGTCCGTCAGATCGACCACGGGAACGAACGGCATGACCTGCCCTCCTTTCGGCTTCTTGGCGGTTTGTCCCGCTCTCCGGAACCTGCGCAAGGCTGGCCGGTGAGCGGCCGGCATATTTCCGCGCGACCATGTACGCATTGGAGCATATTCGCGCGCTTTCGCGATCGCGGGCGCGAGCCGTTCATCCGGCCTCCGGCTGTACGCAGACCCCGTCAACGAGCGGGCTCTCATGCTCCGGCCTGTCCGCCAGGGCGAGGCCGACGAGCAGCGCCCGGCGGACGATGCGCCGGTTCGTGGCGGGCCATTCCTCCTCAAGCGCCTGGAACGCGGCGCTGAACGCCGTCAGTTCGCCTGCCTCGACGCGGGCCCGGACCCGGCGCCCGTCGATCGTGTCGGGCAGCGTCAGCGTCGCGCGCATCGCGTCGGGGCCGTCATCCAGCTCCAGGCCTTTCCCGGGCCGGGCGAGCGGGCGGCCCCGCGGGTCGGGGACCGGTTGCGGGACATTGACCAGCAGGCCGTTCACGGTCAGGGAGCCGGGCTCGAAGACTTCCTCGAAACCCTGATCCTCCGGATCGGGAGAAGCCTGCCCCGGCCCGCGAGCCGAGGGAGCCGGCTCCCTTGGGTCGAGGGCGCCGGCGATGCGGATCGGGACGCCATAGGGGACCAGCACGCCCTCCAGCACCCCGGGCGCCGTCACGGCGAACGCGCAGGCGCGCCGCTCGACCGGGGCGGCCCCGGAACGCAGTCCGGGACAGGCCTTCCGGGGAAGCGGCCGGATCCGCCACCCGGCCTGTCCCGGACCCCGATCCGGGGGCTCGGGCCAGTCCGCTCCGCAGTCCCGCTTCAGCCGAGCGAGGGCGTCCTTCTCCAGGACCCTCAGCCGTTCGGCCAGTCCTCCCTCCCCTCGCAGGAACCGCGCCCCGTTCGAAGTAAAGCGCCGAAGCTCATCGTGCCAGAAGCGCAGCCAGGGGTCGCAAACCCGCCAGCGCCGTCCTCCGCCGGTTCCATCGGAACGGGCTGCGGGGACCTCCTCGATGAGCCGGAGGTCTTCGCTCATGACCGCCAGCCAGTCGTCCAGGCGGTCCGCCGGCACATCCGGGAAGGCGGCGCGGATGGCGGCGGTGTCGATTTCCCGCTCTTCGTCCCGGGTGAGCAATTGGAGGATCCGCCAGTCCTCGGGCGGGCTTTCCTGGCGGGTCTGGACAACGGTTTCCAGCTCCCACCTCCTTGCCATGTTGTCGAGGAGATAACGGGCGAACAGGAGCCGCCACTCGTGGTCGTTGGGGCAGGCCGCGAAGTCGACCAGAGGCCGGTACTCGCTCCGGTAATCAGTCGCGAACGACTCCCAGTCGCCCGGGCCGCCGCGAAGCCCGGTCCGGAGCAGCGCCAGACGGCGCGGCCAGTCCAGCCAGCCCCGGTCCCGGGCCACGGAGAGCAAGGTAGAGGCGGGCCAGGGCCCCACCGTCATGCGGGACCCGACGGCCGGGCAGAGAGCGTCGAAGAGGCGCTTCGCCCCGATACCCGTTCAGGCCGACAGCGCCAGCGCGCCCCATCCGGAGCCGGGCGTTCGCGTCTCCCGGCGGAGTTTCAGGGCCAGGTCGCCGATCTCCTGCGCCAGGCCGGCAAGACCGGGCGCTTCTCCGTCCCACAGCCAATGGGCTTCGTCGAGCGCAACGCTGACGCCGCTCCGCAGGAGATGCTCCAGGATGGCCGTCACGTCCCGGGGCAACGCGCCTGCTTCGCGGGCTGCTTTGCCGGCGGTTTCCCCGGTCCAGCCGTCGCGCCGGGGCTCTCGCAGATCGGCGAGGAGGCAGTGCGCCGCCTCCTGCCGGTCGCGACACGGGAGCAGCTGGTGGCAGAACAGCGGCCTGTTTGCCGGCATGTCGTCGGCAACCTCCCGGAGGAGCCACGTCTTGCCCATGCAGCGGTCGCCCCGGAGCGCGACAAGGTCGAATTCCGGGGCCAGACAGGCGGCCCTGAGCTGCGCCATCTCCGCCTCGCGCCCGTAGAAGCGCCACCGCTGCTTCATCGCTCATGCTCCGTGCAACGAATTCAGACTGCCCGACAGCCTGCGCCTCGCATGTCCCGCGCCCTACCGGGAGGCCGCCCTACCAGCGCCGCCGACGGAAGGGAGCGGGCTCGCCGGCTTCCAGGCGCGTGCGCACCTCTTCAATGAGCGGGCTCTCCTGCCCGGCCCTGTCGACCAGGGCTAGACCGGTGAGCAGCGCCTGGTGGACGATGCGCCTGTCCGGCGCAGGCCATTCCTCGTCCAGGATGCGGAACTCGGCGCTGAACGCTGTCAGCGCGCCCGTCTCGACCAGGTTCCGGGCGCGGCGGGCCTCGGGCTCGTCCCTCAGGGTGAGGACCGCGCGCATGGCATCGTCGGCGTCCCGCGCGCGCAGGCCCTTGCCGAATCCGCTGAAAGGCCGGCGCCGGTTATGCCGGACGTTCGCCCGGATGTTGTTCAGCAACAGGCAATGCGGTTCCCAGACTTCTGTGAATACTCCGCCTATGGGGATCGGCACGCCGTAGGAGATCAGCATGCCCTCGATCACCCTGGGCGAGATCACGCTGAACGCGAAAGCACGCCGCTCGGGCGGTCCGGGCCACCTCGCGATGCTCCCGCGCCCGGGTGCAGGCTCCCGGCGAGCGCCCCGCGAAGCATGCCGGGGGGCGCACCCGGTATCGGGGAGGTCGATCGGCGGGACGGTATGGGGGGCAGAATCCCGGCCGTCGGACGGGACCGGGGCTCCGGATCCCCCGCCTGCCCGGACTTGATCCGGGTATCGCGAGGGCAGGCGGAGGCCCTGGCAGGCTCCCTTCGATCCGGGAGAGCGGGAAAGGATGGCTCGCACTACGGGTCCCCGGCTGATTCGCCGGGCTCCGCTCCGTCGGAGTCTGTCACGCCTCGTCCGGAGCCGTTCTGTGGCGCCGATGACAGTCGACATCCTGGACGTCGGCGCGGATGCGCAGCTGGGCCTGGCGCAGATGGCCGAGATAGCTCTTGTGGTCGCGGTGCTCGGCCTCGCGCTCGATCATCATGGCAAGCCGGTCGTCGAAGCCGAGCTGGTCGATATCGGCGATGTCGCGCTGCTCTTCCAGCGCCTCGGCCATGCCGGTGAGGCCGAGCTGGAGCATGCGGTCGATATTGGGTTGTCTGAGGGTCATGGCGTGGTTCCCTTGTCGTTGGCGTAGTAGGAGCCGCCGCGGAGATTGTCGTGGCGGGGGATGGTCTCGCCGGCTTCCGCCCTGGGGCGGTGCGGCTCGGCGCCGGCCCGGAGGCGGTCCCTGAGGAAGCCGGAAGAGAGACGGTTCACATCGAGGGCCTCGGCGCAGAGCGCATCGAGGCGCTCGGCGCCGCGGTCGTCGGCGAGGCGGATCATGCCCTGCACGGTGGCGAAGGCCTGTTCGGGGAAGTCGCGCGAGGCGACCGCCTCGACATAGGTCAGGTTCGAGTGCGCTAGAACGGCGACGAAGATCTCCACGTCCTTCTCGCCGCGGCCGGTGCGCAGCGCCAGCGTCTTGCCCGAGAAGTCCGACAGGCCCCAAAGCCCCGGCTCGTAGTGGAAGCGCATCTGCGCCGGCCCCGGCCGGCTGTGCAGACGCTCCTTCAGCAGGCCGCAGAAGCGGCTGTAGGTATAGGCCTTGCCCCCCTGGGCCAGGGCCTCGTCCCGGTATTCGACCCAGAGCTGGCGCCGCGTCAGCCGGGCGCGCCGGCGCTTGCGGGGCGCGGTGAGCGCCTCGATAATCGCATCCCAGTCGGGCTGCGTCCGGTCGCTGTCCTGGTCCGGCGCCGGGTAGAGCCGCGCCCGAAGCGCCTCATCGTCGAGCCCGGACGGCAGCGGCCAGGAAAGCCCCGCCGCCGCCGCCCGGGCAAGCACATGCGAGACCGTCCCCGTGCTCACCCCGACCGCGGCCGCGATCTGCGCGCGCGGCAACTCAAAATCGTGACGGTGCCGCAGGATATCCTTGATCTTCATCATGCCGATCCTCTTCATCGACCCCCTCCCTCCTCGATCCGATCAGGTGATCGAGGAGGAAGGGGCGGGAGAGAAACGGCGCCTCCGGCGGCCCCGCGGCCGCCAGACACAAATAGCCCGTCAAGCCAGGCTCACGGCCAGGCCCCAGACAGTCAGATGCTCAGGATTCGCGGTCAAATCCCGTAGGAATCGCGGTCAAATGCGCCAGGAATTTGCAGCCTGGGCGCCGATCGGCGTCGAAACGGCGCGCCGAGCAACAGCTTGCGCGGCATATTCGTGAAACGATCCCCCGCAACCCCGGCTCTCGACGCCTCCTTCACCACAACAACATCCCAGCCGCCGGTCGAGGGGTGTGCCTGCGCATCGATCTCGACAATTGTTCCGTGCTATCCGCTGACCCTGCCGTTCGCAGCGGCTCATTATGTTGATCGGCGTTCAAGAGCCACGCCGAACAACACCCTTGCGTGACGCCAGGCTCCACAGGTCTGCCCGGCGCAGGCGCCGCTTCGCCTGTTCCTTCTTGTATGCTGGGGTCCCGTCGGTCACGGAATGCGGCAGATTGATATGATTCTGAGCTGTGGTGAGGCGCTCTTCGACCTTTTTCCTTCTACAGCAACGGATGCGGGTTTTGTCTTCGATGCACGCGTCGGCGGCTCGCCCTTCAACGTCGCCGTCGGTCTCTCGCGCCTGGGCTGCGAGGCTGCGCTCTTCACCGGCCTGTCCACGGATCCGCTGGGTCGCCGGCTTGAACTGACGCTCCAGGAAGAGGGCGTGGATACGGCATATATCGTCAGCAAGCAGAACCCGACGACGCTGGCGCTTGTCGGCCTCGATGCCGGGGGCATTCCGCACTACAGCTTTTACGGCCACGACGCTGCCGACTGCTCGATCGGCGAAAAGGATTTGCCCGATCTGCTGCAGTCGGTGACTGCCATCCATTTCGGCTCCTACTCGCTGGTGGTCGAGCCCACCGGCACCTCACTGCTGGAGTTCGCCCGGCGCCATCGTGGCCGGAAGCTCATCTCGCTCGATCCCAATGTCCGCCTGACGGTGGAACCGGACATGGGCCGGTGGCACCGACGGGTCGAGGCATTCTCGGCGATCGCGGACCTTATCAAGGCAAGCGACGAAGAGCTCGAATTGCTGTTTCCCGGCGACGGGATCGACAGCGCGGTCGGTCGCTGGAGCGCCCGGGGCGTGCAACTTGTCGTGGTTACCCGCGGCGGCAAGGGGGCCCTGGTTTCCCTCCGGGGCGAAGTCTTCGAGGCGCCGGGCCGCACGGTCGAGGTCGTCGATACAGTCGGCGCCGGCGACAGCTTCCAGGCCGGGCTGCTCTCAGGCCTGGACGCGCTCGGCAAGGCGACGAAGCAGGGCCTCGCGCAGCTGTCGCTCGAGGAATGCCGCGAGATCGTCGCCTTCGCCACGGAGGCGGCGGCCGTCACCTGCACGCGCCGCGGCGCCGACCTGCCCCGTCGCCCCGACCTCCCGGCGCTCCGAACCGGATGACCCGTCCGGCCTGCGGCATGCGCTGCGGGCCGCATTGTGTGAAATCGCGCGGCTATGTGAACTCGCGGGAATATGTTTGAATTTGCGGCTGCATCTGCACACCCCCATAGTCGCGAGGGAACCAGGACGGGATGCGAGGCGGAGAGTCCACCGGCCTCAGGGCCTATAACGAGCGTCTGATGATCGCCGCAATCAGGCAGGCGGGCGCCCTGTCGAAGGCGGAAATCGCGCGCACGACCGGGCTCAGCGGCCAAGCCGCCACGGTGATCGTGAACTCCCTGCTCGACGACGGGCTCCTCGTCAAACGCGAGAAGGTACGCGGGCGGATCGGAAAGCCCATCACGCCGGTCGCGCTCAATCCCGAAGGGGCCTTTTCCCTGGGCGTCAAGATCGGCCGCCGCAGCCTCGAGGCCCTCCTGGTCGATTTCGGCGGCGCTGCTGTCGCGTCCCGGTCCGTGCCCTATCCGGCCCCGCTTCCGGCGCAGACAATGGAGCTGGCGAAAGAGACGGCCCTGGAGCTTGTCGGCTCCCTGGAACGCCGTCTGCGCGACCGAATTGTCGGACTCGGCGTCGCCATGCCCTGGGTCATATACGAATGGTCGGACGTGCTCGGCCTGGAACGCGAGGCAATCGCGGCATGGCGCGAAATCGATGTCGCTACCGAGTTCGAATCCGCAACCGATCTGCCGGTGTCGCTCTACAACGATGCTACCGCCGCCTGCGCCGCGGAGATGATCGCTGGCAACGGGATCGGCCGGGGCAGCGCGCTTTACATTTATCTCGGCACCTTTGTCGGCGGCGGGGTCGTCATCGATGGCCGGCTTTACCGGGGCAGGCAGTTCAATGCGGGCGCGCTCGGCTCGATGCCGATGGACGGGACAGACGGCGACGGGCGGCCCCATCAGCTCATCCACCAGGCGTCGGTGATCGACCTGGAGCGGGCGCTGGCTGCGGGCGGGTTCGACGTGTCCGAGATGCTGAGCCCACAGGGCACCGCGGACGCCGAGGCCATCTTCGACGCCTGGCTGCAGCGCGCGGTCGCCGCCATTGCCCGCACCGTCGTGTCGGCGATGAGCGTGGTGGACTTCGAAGAGGTGGTCATAGACGGGCTTCTCCGTCCCGACTGGCGCCGCCGCGTGGTCGAGGGCGTGAGCAGCGCATATGCCCGGTTCGACTGTACCGGTCTTTCGCCGATCGAGATCGCGACAGGCTCCATCGGGCCGCAGGCGCGAGTCCTGGGTGCTGCGCTGCTGCCCCTCATCGGACGGTTCTCCCCGGACACGGAGCTGCTGGTGAAGGCCGCGGGAGGCCCGAAAGCAGCCACCCTCCAGTCCCCGGCCGATGCCGGCAGGCCGGAGCCGGCGGGAGCGGCGGGGGATGCAGCATGAGCGCCGCACGGGCGGCCGGCCCAAATTGCTCTTGACTCGCTGACGGATGCGTCATTTAGTCAACCAGATTGGGAAACTTGGGACATTCACGGGAGAGAAACCGGATGCGGTTGAAGACCACAATCTGTGCGGCCGGCGCGGCCGCGCTTCTGGCAGCGACCGGAGCCTACGCCGACTCGCACGCCACGACCGTCACCATTGCGACCGTCAACAACGGCGACATGATCCGCATGCAGGGGCTGACGGAGGACTTCACGTCCCGGCACCCCGATATCGAGCTCGAATGGGTGACGCTGGAAGAAAACGTGCTGCGCCAGCGCGTTACCCAGGACATCGCCGCGAAGGGTGGCCAGTTCGACGTTCTGACCATCGGCACCTACGAGGTTCCGATCTGGGGCAACAACGGCTGGCTCGTGTCGCTGAACGACCTGCCGGCGGAATGGGATGTCGACGACCTTCTGCCGGCCATCCGCTCCGGCCTGACCGTCGATGGCGAACTCTACGCCGCGCCGTTCTACGGTGAGAGCTCCATGGTGATGTACCGGACCGACCTGATGGAAAAGGCCGGCCTGGAGATGCCGGATGCGCCGACCTGGGCCTTCATCAAGGAAGCCGCGGCGGCAATGACCGACAAGGACGGGGAAATCTACGGCGTCTGCCTGCGCGGCAAGGCCGGTTGGGGCGAGAACATGGCGTTCCTGACCGCCACCTCGAATTCTTTCGGCGCGCGCTGGTTCGACGAGGACTGGAAGCCCCAGTTCGACAGCGAGGCCTGGGCCAACACGCTCAACTTCTACATGGACCTGATGACCAACTACGGTCCTCCAGGCGCCTCGACCAACGGGTTCAATGAAAACCTGTCGCTGTTCCAGCAGGGCAAATGCGGCATGTGGATCGACGCGACCGTGGCGGCCTCGTTCGTAACCAATCCGAAGGACTCGACCGTGGCCGACAGCGTCGGCTTCGCTCTGGCGCCGGACAATGGGCTCGGCAAGCGCGGAAACTGGCTCTGGGCGTGGTCGCTGGCGGTCCCGGCGGGTTCGGACGCCACGGACGCGGCGAAGAAGTTCATCGCGTGGGCGACCGGCAGGGGCTACACCGAGCTGGTAGCGTCGAAGGAAGGCTGGGCCAATGTCCCGCCGGGCACGCGGACCTCGCTCTACGAGAACGCGGCCTATCTCGAGGCGGCGCCGTTCGCCCGGATGACGCTGAATTCGATCAACGCGGCCGACCCGAAGCAGCCGACCGTCGATCCGGTGCCCTATACCGGCGTACAGTTCGTCGCGATTCCTGAATTTGCGGGAATCGCCACGCAGGTGGGGCAGGAGTTCTCGGCCGCGCTCGCCGGCCAGCAGACCGTCGCCGAGGCGCTCGAAAAGGCGCAGGCCCTGACGGCCGACGAAATGGAAGCTGCCGGCTACTAACGACCCCGTCCGCAAACCCCTGTCGACCGAAAAGTCGCAGAGTTCCGCCAACCCGAAAGGCCGAAGACAAGAATAAACAGGTCTTTCCAGCCAACCGCCGCGCCGGAGGGCGGCACCGGTCTCCCTCCGGCGCGGCAAACGTCTCCGGTTCGTCCCGGTCCGGTCCGGAAGGAGATGCGTCGTGGCTACCCAGCATTCCAGATCCGCCGCCCGAGCGATGATGGCGCCCGCGGTCTTCCTGCTCCTCGTCTGGATGCTGGTGCCGCTTACCATGACGCTCTACTTCTCGTTCAAGCGCTACCTGCCGCTTCGCGGGGGCGACCTGGGATGGGTCGGGTTCGACAACTACATCCGTTTTGTCACCTCAAGTTCGTTCTGGCCGAGCGTGCAGACCACGCTCGTCATCGTGGGCGGCGTGCTCGTGGTCACGGTGGTTCTGGGAGTGCTGCTGGCGCTCCTGCTGGACCAGCCCATGTGGGGGCAGGGCGTCGTGCGGATCCTGGTTATCGCGCCGTTCTTCGTGATGCCGACGGTTTCCGCGCTGGTCTGGAAGAACATGTTCATGGACCCCGTGAACGGGCTGTTTGCGCATCTCTGGAAGTTCTTCGGCCTGGCGCCGCTGGAGTGGTTGAGCCAGGCTTCGCTCCTGTCCATCATCCTTATCGTGTCGTGGCAATGGCTGCCCTTCGCGACGCTGATCCTGCTGACGGCAATCCAGTCGCTCGACAGCGAGCAGCTGGAAGCGGCGGAGATGGACGGCGCCGCTCCGCTGTCACGGTTCGGCCACATCATCCTCCCGCACCTCAGTCAGGCCATCACGATCGTCATTCTGATCCAGACGATCTTCCTCCTGTCGATCTTTGCCGAAATCTTCGTCACCACGCAGGGCTCTTTCGGAACCCGTACGCTGACCTACCTGATCTTCCAGCGCGTGCTGGAGAGCCAGAATGTGGGGCTTGGGTCGGCGGGCGGCGTCTATGCGATCATTCTCGCCAATATCGTGGCGCTCTTCCTCATGCGCATCGTCGGCAAGAACCTGGATTCGTGAGGAGCAATAGCCATGGCCCGAGCTGTCACGAACCAGCGCAAGACCGTCAACACCGCCATCGCCTGGGCGATCGGCCTGCTGATCTTCTTCCCGGTTCTCTGGACGATCCTGACAAGTTTCAAGACCGAGGCCGAGGCGATCGCCGACCCGCCGGTCTTTCTCTTCTTCAACTGGACCCTGGAGAATTACTCGGTTGTCCAAGAGCGGTCCGACTATATGCGCTTCCTGTGGAATTCGGTGATCATCGCCGGCGTCTCAACGCTTGTCGGAATCGTCGTCGCCGTTCCCGCCGCATGGTCCATGGCCTTCGTGCCTTCGAGGCGGACCAAGGACGTCCTGCTCTGGATGCTGTCGACCAAGATGCTGCCGGCGGTGGGCGCCCTCTATCCGATCTACCTGATCTTCATCGAGCTCGGGCTCCTCGACACGCGCGCCGGCCTCGTCCTCGTGATGATGCTGATAAACCTGCCGATCATCGTCTGGATGCTCTACACCTATTTCAGGGAAATTCCCGGCGAGATCCTGGAAGCGGCGCGGATGGACGGCGCATCGCTCAGGAACGAGATTCTCTACGTGCTGACGCCCATGGCCGTTCCGGGCATCGCCTCTACCCTTCTTCTGAATTTCATCCTGGCCTGGAACGAGGCATTCTGGACGCTGAACCTGACCGCGGCCAAGGCCGGCCCGCTCACGGCCTTCATCGCCAGCTATTCGAGCCCCGAGGGCCTGTTCTACGCCAAACTGAGCGCCGCCTCGACCATGGCCATCGCGCCGATCCTCATCCTTGGATGGTTCAGCCAGAAACAACTCGTGCGCGGCCTGACCTTCGGCGCGGTGAAGTGAGGACAAAGCTATGGGACGCATCCTTCTCGACAAGGTGGAAAAGTCCTTCGGCGACGTGAAGGTCATTCCTCCTCTCGACCTCGAGATCGAAGACGGCGAGTTCGTCGTCTTCGTCGGCCCGTCCGGTTGCGGCAAGTCCACGCTCCTTCGGTTGATTGCGGGGCTTGAGGACGTTACCGGAGGCACGATCCGGATCGATGGGGAGGACGCTACAGCGGTGCCGCCCGCCAGACGCGGCCTCGCGATGGTGTTCCAGTCCTACGCGCTCTATCCGCACATGACGGTGCGCAAGAACATCAGCTTCCCGCTGCGGATGGCGAAGCTGGACAAGGCCGAGCAGGAGCGGCGCGTCGAACAGGCAGCCGCGGTCCTGAACCTGACCGACTATCTCGACCGCCGGCCCGGCCAGCTTTCGGGCGGTCAGCGTCAGCGCGTCGCCATCGGTCGCGCCATCGTTCGCGAGCCCGCGGCCTTCCTCTTCGACGAACCCCTCTCAAACCTGGACGCGGCGCTGAGGGTGGGGATGCGCCTCGAGATCAGCGAGCTGCACAAGCGCCTTGAGACCACGATGATCTATGTCACCCACGACCAGGTCGAGGCGATGACCATGGCCGACAAGATCGTCGTCCTGCAGGCGGGGAGGATTGAGCAGGTAGGCTCACCGCTGGAACTCTATCGTTCGCCCCGGAACAGGTTCGTGGCGGGTTTCATCGGCTCTCCCAAGATGAACTTTCTGGAAGGGCCGGAGGCGGAGAAACTCGACGCACAAACGATCGGCATCCGGCCTGAACATATTACGCCGTCACCGGACGAGGGCAGGTGGAAAGGTCGCGTAGGCGTCTCGGAGCATCTCGGCTCGGACACGTTCTTCCATGTCCACATGGAGGGTTATGCCGATCCGATCACCGTGCGGTCCGGCGGTGAGGTGGATATGCACCACGGCGACACGATCTATCTGACCCCGGATGCGGGGCACATCTACCGCTTCGACAGCCATGGTCTGAGGATCGCCTGAGGCGGCTCGAAGGGAAATCGACCCGAGCCCTACGGGGCGATGTAGGCCTGCAAGGCGGCTTCGCAGCCGCCCGACCAGACCTTGTCGAGCCAGCGCCCGAACGCCCCGGCGAAACGCAGCGCCTCTGCCAGGTCGCCGTAGAACAGGCGTTGCGCCAGCCAGGCGTGCGGATCGGCCCGCGCTGCGTTCGCGGCGGAGCGAAGCGCGTCCCAGTGCGGATCGTTCGGCTCAATTGCGGAGCCGTCCTCGCGCGTCCCCGCACACATGCGCGCCCAGAGCGCCTCGACCAGCGCAAGCCCCTCGACCGGCGCGCCGGTCCTAAGGCCGTCACGAATGCTCGGCAGCACGAAGCCCGGATGGCGTGACGATCCGTCGAAGGCGACGCGCCGCACCGTGTCACCGATGGCGGGGTTCGAAAAGCGGCGGTCAATCAAGTCCATGTATTCGTCCGGGGTGAAGCCGGGAACCGGTTTGACATGAGGCGCAATCTCGTCGCGCTGCACCTTGCGAAAGAAGGTACGAAGCAGAGGCTCGGCCATACAATCCGATATGGTTTCGATAGACAGGAGTTCGCCCACGTTCGAAACGATCTGGTGTCCCCCGTTTAGGATGCGGATCTTCATCGCCTCGTAATGGTGGACCCTGTCCGAGAAAGTGGCGCCCACGCGCTCCCAGTCCGGACGCCCGGCGCGGAAATCGTCCTCGATGACCCACTGGCGGAAGTTCTCGTGCGTGACGGGAACCGCGTCGTCGATGCCGAACGCCTGCGAAAGCGCCAGCTCCTCCGGTCCGGTTCGCGGTACGATGCAATCGACCATCGAGTTCGGAAACGAGCAGTTCGCGTCGATCCACGCGGCAAGGCCGGGATCGGAGGCCCGTGCGAGCGAGACCACGGCCTGGCGCAGCGCAGCGCCGTTGCCGACGAGATTGTCGCAGCTTTGGCCGGTGAACGAGCCGATACCCCTCTCGCGCCTCAGCCTGAGCGCCGCTGCCATCGCACCGAACGCCGTGCGTGGGCGATCGGGGTGTGCGATGTCGTGCCGGACGTCGAAATGCGCCTCGTCGAAGCCTTTCGTTGCGGGATCGACATAGTATCCGCTCTCGGTCACCGTCAGCGAGACGATCCGGATTGCGGGGTCGGCCATCCGGCGGATTAGGGCAGCGTTGCCTGGTTCGACCGGCAGATAGTCGATCATCGCGCCGGCCACCTCCGCCGACTTGCCGGACGGGTCGAGTTCGATCAGCGTCGACAGGCAGTCCTGCCTCAAGAGCTTCTCGCGCTGGAGCGCATCGTATGGACGGACCCCGGCCCCGACGATTGCCCAGTCGCGGTCGAGGCCGAGCTGAAACAGCCGGTGCAGATACCAGGCCTGGTGCGCGCGGTGGAAGTTGCCGAGCCCGATATGGACGATCCCCGGTGTCAGGGCCGCCCGGTCGTAGACCGGCCGGGCAATCGTTTCCGGCAGATCGTTCAATGTGGCGTCGGAGAGTTGGATCAAAGTCGAGCTTTCGAATTCCGATCGACCGATCATGGGCGCAACGCCGGCTTCTGCTGTCACGCGGGCAACAGCAAGACACGACGCGCAGACCACAGGTCGCACATGTCAGGTCAGCGGGTGGCGTAACTTGACATCCACGAGTGGGTCAAGATTCAGATTTGACCGTGGGTGTTCCCGGATATGGCACATGGGTATTGCGCCCTACACAGCATCCCATACTTCACACGTATGATCGGCCCCATTGCTTCACGCACAATCCCAATGTCGTCCGATTCGCCACCACCTTGACCAGAATCATTGACCGCAGGAGAACCCCTGGCCGCCGAAATTGGCAATGATGCAAACGGCGTTCGGTGGCGGGCTCGGAAGGGCACGGCCAAATCTATCCGGCAAGTCGATTCAGCTTCTCGTGGTTGCCGGCTCCTTGCCTACACAATATGTAGTGACCTGCGCTTTGGAGGATTCCCAAAAAAGTCTTCGCCTATCCCACCGCCACTTCGAATTCAGAGCGCGATCCGATCTGCGCGGCTCGACTATTTGTCCACGAACAGCCGCCGGCCTTGTCCCCTTTCGTCGCCCCGGATCGAGGTCCGGGGCGCCGGCTCCGGGACCGCTTCGGCCGCCCGCCCGCTACTGCACCAGCCGTGTGTTCGGGAACGCGGCGTACCAGCCGAACCAGAACGCCCGCTGCGCCGGGATGCGGCGGAGCACGCGCCCGTCCTCGGCAGTCAGGGCGTGCTCGTCCATCGTCCAGATCGTGCCCGATCCGTCCTCGACGCGCCGGTCGCCGTCATACCGGGCGAATGTCACGTCTTCGCTTGCGTAGGCGCGGTTCGCGCCCGACGGATCGGTGAGCACTACGAGCGCCGTGTCTTCGATCGCGTCGTGATGGACGGGGGTTGCGGCGAGAAACGCGGCCGATATGGCAAGCGGCGCCTCGGGGTGACCGGGGAGCAGCAGCGTGAACACCTCGTCCTTGTTCTTCAGCCGGGTGTCGAGCGCCGGGACCGGGAACATCAACTCGTCGGTCGCGTAGTAGTCGCGGTAGGCGGCCCCTTCGGCGTAGTCGCGCAGGAAGCCGGTATCGAGCGAGAGCACCCGGGTTCCGGGATGCCGCCGGCGCCACTCGCCCCAGGTGGTCGTCACCACGGGTCCGCTCTTCAGCGCAATGCCCTTCCCGGCAAGCGGCCCGACGACCGGCGCGCCCCGCATCGTGCTCCACAGCGACTGGGTGGCCCGGTCGTACATGAGCTTGTTCGAACGGTAGAGGAAGCCGCTCGTGCCGAGACTGTGATTCACGCCTTCATGCTCGGTGTAATAGAGGATCACGGTGCCGCAGAGCGTGCAGTACACCCCGGCGACCGGCACGCCGCCGACCGTGTCGACGAACATCTCGTGCCAGCCGAGGATGCGCTTGGGATAGGCGCGGGCATCGCCGTTGACGGAGAGGCCGAACACGATGTGGTCGTCCTCCAGATAGCCGGCGTCTTCCGCGGCCAGCATCGCGGGGTCGCGGAGCGGCGGGATGCCGTCCTGCCGCACGCCGCCCCAGACGATCTCGTCGAGCCGGATGAGCGGTTCGCCGACCGTGTCGAAATAGGCCGAGAATCGCGGGTCGATGAGGCTGTAGAGCGCGCTCTTGAAGGCGGCATAGCGCGGATGCCGCGCCTCGGGCGCGTTCCACATCTGGCGTTGCCAGGCCTGCATGTCGTGGCCGAGCCGGGCGCCGGTTTCCCGTTCCATGATTCTCACCAGGGCGGCGGAGACCTCCGCGCTGCGGGTCAGGCGGATCGCCTCAAGCGCCATCGGCAGGAATGACGGCTCCCACTGCGTCTCGATCAGCTGAACCGCATGCGCCTTGTCGTTCGCCTCCCCGGCGAGCAGGGTCAGGAACGCCCGGGCGACGGCGCGGTCGGTCGTCTCCGCCCGGGGATGAGCGGCGGTCGCCGCCAGCACCAGGAAGACGCCGAGCGCGAAGGTGAGGTTGCGAATGCGTGGCATGGGATGTCTCCTCGGCCTGCCCCTGCGGCCGGTCCGCACCGGACGATAGCGGACGCAGGATTTGCGGCGCCTGGATGGCTACCCGGAAATATATATGGAATCAGCAAGTCGGGGCGCCGGTCGGCGTCGAACCCGCGCGCGGGACAACACCGGATTCGAGGATTTGCACACGGATCGGGGTCGGCCGGCCCCCGGCGGCCGGGTTGTTGACCTGAGGGCAGTTGGAGACGATTGCGAGGACGTCGCGCTCGGCCCTCAGATCGACGCGATCGCCGGGCTTCGACGGACCGCCGACGAAGGTCCGCTCCGCCAGACGGCCTTCTTCGTACACCGGCACGGCGCAGAAAAAGTTCACGTTGGGCACGATGTCTTTCCACCCCAGGCCGTGTTCCGCAAGGGCGGCCAGGAAGTTCTCGCGGCAACCCGGCACGCCTTCCACGCCGTAGAGCATGGCGTTGCTGGGGGCGCTGCAGCAACCGGCGATGGTGTCGTGATGACCGCAGGTGTCGGCCACGATCGTAAAGAGCGGTCGTCCCCGGTCCGAGTAGAGCGCATGGCCCTCGGTCAGGCGAAGCGTGCCGCTTTTCTTGATCGTGTTTGGCGCGTAGTAGCGTTCCTGCGGATCGGCCGCGTCGTAACACAGGAAATCGACGCCCTGTTCGCCCTCCAGGTCCACGATGCGCAACAGCTGGTCCCGCCTCACGCGGGCCGACCATGGAGCGCCAGGCGCCACGATCTCGTCGCGGACAACACGCATTGCACCCTCCTCGTTCATCGCCGTGTCAGCCCTCCAGGGTGCGTTCGAACAGCTCCCAGACCCGCTCCGGCGCCTCGACGTGGCAGTTGTGGCCGAGGCCGGCCAGCAACGCGGCGTCGGGATCGAGCGCCTGCATCCCGGCCAGCGAAACCATCGGGTCGGCTTCGCCTGCGGCCAGCCTGACCGGCGCCGACGCGGCCCGGTGGAGATCGCCGACTGCAGGCCCGGTGGCGGCGTAAATGCCCTGGTCGGCCGCCAGCCGGAAGCCGCCCTCCGCCTCGACGATGCCGGCCAGAGCCTCCGGCGCGCCGGGGTCCACCAGGCCGGCGAGGCCCGAGACCCTGAGATAGCGCTCCACCGCTTCCGCGCGGCTGCCGAAGACGCGCGCCGGCCTGGCGGCCAGCCCCCTCATCTGCGCGATCTCGTCCGCCGTCCAGCCGATCTTGACGCCGAAGGCGAAGACGTGGCGCACCTTGATGCCGAACCACCCGGTCGCCAGCGTCATCGCCACGACGCCGCCCATCGAATGGCCGAGCAGGACCGGCTCGCCGTCCGGGTTGCCGATGGCGCCCGCCACATCGGCGGCGAAGACGCCGTAGCCATAGGGCGGCGCGTGAGGCGAGCGCCCGTGGCCGCGCAGATCGACGGCGACCCAGCGCCCCGGCCAGCGCCGTTCCACAACCGGCAGCATCCGGTTCCACACCGCCGCATTGCCGCCGATGCCGTGCAGCATGACCAGCACCGGCTCCCCCGTGCCGCCGGAATCGAAGCGGATATCGACGCCGGCGCCCGACAGCGGCGTATCCTGACCCGATGTTCCGGTGGAATGAGCTCCGGCCATGAATTACCCAACCTCGACAATCGACCGGCATCCCTGCCGGCGCCCGTTTCCGGGTCCGCTTCCGAGTCTACAGTATCCCGGCGGGGATTCCGCCTCGGGGAAGTCCTGCCAATTCCTTTCGGCCCGGCAACCTGCGCCGGTTCCCTCCGGACACACCGAGGCGGTTTGGAGGGCCAAATCCCCCGCCCGCGTCCATTTGCAGCCCGTTTCGCCCGGCTGCCGGTCGCCGCACGGCTCTTCCGGATCGCCTTCCCGTCCTTCAGGCGTCCTCATCCAGACATTCCGGCCCACTCTGGAGCGCCAGGCGGGCGAAATAGTGGAACGTGGCGTTCAGCGGCGCCGGCTTCAGCCGGTAGTCATGGGCCTGGCGTCCGGCATCCGGCGGAAGCTCCGCGATGCGTCCGGCAGCCATGGCCAACAGCTGCAGTCGTGCGGCGTGCTCGATCATGACGGCCCGGACAGCAGCTTCCTCCACTGTCGGCGCCGCCGCCAGCTGGCCGTGATGGGCCAGCAATATCGAGTTCTTGTCGCCCAGAGCGCCCGAGATCAACTCGCCTTCCTCGTCCCCGATCGGCGGGCCGGGCCAGGTCTCCAGCCAGGCGCAGTCGTCGTGGAACATGGCGGTGTCCATGTGCGCGGCGTGCAGGGGCACGCCGACCATCGACAGAGCCGAGCAATAGGGCGGATGCGTGTGAACCACGCAGCGGACGTCCGGCCGGGCCCGGTAGATCCAGAGGTGGAAACGGTTCGAGGGATTGGCCATGCCCTCTCCCCGAAGGACCTTCAGGTCCCCGTCCACCAGCAGGAAGTCGCGGGCGCAAACCTCCTCCAGACCCAGGCCGAACCGCGCCGTCCACATGGTGCCGGGGTCCTCCCCCCGCGCCGTGATCTGCCCCGCGAGGCCCGTGGAGTGGTCCCTGGCCGCCAGCATACGGGCGGTCAGGGCCAGTTTCTGGCGGACAGACCATTCCGGCGTCGGCAAATGCTCTTCCATCGCCGCGCTCGCCCGCTTCTCGAAGTAGGCCTTGGGCTTGTGTCGGGCCGCAGTCTCCGCGCCAGCCTTCGCCATAGGGTTACTCCTCCCACCCCGTTCGTCCTCTGCCTCGCTGGACGCTTGCGACGATAGCACCCCGCCGACGCCGGAGCATCCTTCCGGGGGCCGGCTCGATCCGGCTCGGACAGTTCCGGCATCGTTTGCCGACGCGCCGCTTCAACGCAGATCGGCGCGACAAGCGGTCTAGTTCAATGTCTGGAAGAGCCGGCGCAGCAGCATCGTGCGGGGAACCAGCGAGGAGACGTAGAGATGCTCCTCCAGCGTGTGCGCGCCGGCCCCGTCCACTCCCAGCCCGTCCAAGGTCGGCGCGACCGCCGCGGTGAAATTGCCGTCGCTGCCGCCGCCGGTGAAGGTCTCGCCCAGCTCGAACCCGATGTCGGAAGCCAGCCCGCGCGCGTGTTCGTAGAGCGAGGCGATAGCGTTCGATTTCCGGTAAGGGGGCCGGTTCATCCCCCCGCTGACGGTCAGCTCGACCGCGGGGTTGTAGGGTCTGATCCCCCGCACCTTCGCCACCGCGGCCACGCCGTCCTCCGGCCGGGTCATGCGGATATCCAGCTCCGCCGTGCAGGTTTCCGGCACGACATTGACGCCCGTGCCGCCGGAGAGCAGCCCGACATTGACCGTCACGCCGGTTTCGTAATCCGTCATCGCCTCCAGATCGACGATCTGCCGGGCGATCTCCAGCACCGCGCTTTCGCCGTCCCGGTGCGACACGCCGGAATGCGCCGGCTTCCCGCGCGCCACGATCTTCATCCGCGCCGCCCCCTTCCGGCCGGTCACGCAGCATCCGCCGTCGCGCGCCGGCTCCGTCACCAGCACATATTTCGCCTGCTCCGCCGCCGCGACGATGCGGGATTGCGAAGTGGGAGAGCCGACCTCCTCGTCGGATACCACAAGGAAGCGAACCGGCAGCGGCGTCTTCTCCCCCGCATCGGCAAGGGAGCGGATCGCCGACAGCGCGATCCACACGCCGCCCTTCATGTCATAGATGCCGGGTCCATAGGCCCTGTCGCCCTCGGTGCGCAGCGGGTTGGCGGCCAGCGTCCCGGCCGGGTGCACCGTGTCGAGATGGCAGAGCACCAGAATGTACTCCCCATCGCCGCCCCAGGGCGTGCGCGCCGCCAGGTGGTTCCCGAAGCCGCCCCGGCCCGGAATCGTCTCCGTGACCAGCCCGGCAGCGCGGAAGTCCGCCTCGGCCACCGCCATCATCCGGGCGATGCCGTCGCGGTCGTCCGTCTTGCTCTCGATGGCGGCCCAGCGGTTGATGCCGTCGAGCAGGTCTTCGGTGTCCGGGATGTTCATCTGGTCCGGGGCTCCGATCCGTCCGGTAGGCGGCCAAGCATATGCGCGCGCCCTCCCGCCGCAAGCGCATGGGCGATAGAATGCACGAGAGTTCGCGAAACATGTCCCGCGGGCCGCCGGGACTGCAAGGAGGAGAAAGGCATGCCGTTTTACGAGAGAGGCGATGTCCGCATCCATTACGAGGAGGCCGGCAGCGGCCTTCCGCTTCTGGTCACCCCGGGCGGCGGCCTCAACTCCCGCATGAGCAACTGGCCGAGCGCGGTCATCGACGCGATGGATGTCTTCAGGAACGACTTCCGCTGCATCACGATGGACCAGCGCAACGCCAATGGCGGCGAGAGCAGGGGGCCGCTCGCCATCGACGATCCGTGGGGCGGCTTCGCCGACGACCAGCTGGGCCTGATGGACCACCTGGGCATCCGCGAATTCGTGTTCATGGGCTACTGCATCGGCGGCTGCTTCGCCGGATCGCTTCTCGAACGCGCCCCGGAGCGCGTTACCGCCGCGGTATTCTGCCAGTCGGTCGGGCATCGTCCGGAAGACCCCGATGTCATGTACCGTTCCGGCCGGGACGGGTGGGCTCCCGGGCTGCTGGCGGAACGCCCCGACCTGACGCAAGGCGCAGTCGACAGCTATCTGCACAATCTCTACCGGTCGAATCCCGACTTTCTCTACAGCGTCTCGCGCGACTTCATTCGCAACTGCCGCACGCCGATTCTCGTGCTGCCGGACGACACGCCCGCCCACCCGCACCAGACCTCGGAGGACGTCGCGTCGCTGGCGCCGAACGCCGAGATCGCGGTCTTCCCCTGGACCTCCCCGCCCGAGCTGAAGGAACGCACGGTCGAGCGCGTGCGCCAATTCATCCGGAAGCACGGAACCGCGCCGTAAGGTCAGCCGTTCAGCCGCTCGGCCGTTTCCGCGTCCGCCTTCACCGCCGCCGCGTAGGACGGCAGCGCCGTCACCCTGTCGAACCAGGCCTGAACCGCCGCAGGCAGCGTTTCGCTGACCATGCGGCGGTATCCGCGCATGGTGTAGCAGATGCTCAAATCCACCGCGCTCATCGTACTGCCCAGCAGGAACGGCCGTTCGGCGAGCGCCGTATCGAGCGCTGCGACGCAAGCCGTGGCCCGGCCCTTCATCTCCGCCACCACGGCATCGAGCTCCGGGTCGAACTCGCGCCGGTGATTGACGATCTCGCCCAGCGGGCGGGCGAAGGTCGCCTCCGCGAACCAGCTCCATTGCAGGTAATGCGCATAGCCGGGACCGTCCCTGGCCGGCTGCAGCCGGCCGCCGCCATAACGGTCCAGGATGTAGTGCAACATGGCGCAGGACTCGAACATGGTCATGTCGCCATCGGTCATCACCGGCACCTTGCCGACCGGGTTGAGCGCCCGCCACTCCGGCGTGGCCCGATACTCGGCGGCGAAGTTCACCGGCACGATCTCGTAGGGCACGGACAGTTCCTCGCACAGCCAGATGACGCGAAAACCGCGAGTCTGCGGGGCGTGGTAGATTTTCAGCATGATGGCGCGCCTCCGGTCCTATGCGCTTATAGTGCGCATAGCACGATAAACGCATCGCCGTTGGATTGTCCCCTCCCGAACCGGAGAGAAACCGACATGCAGGAGTTCTCGTTGAATTGAACCGCCCCGGCATTCTCGGAGGCAGTTTGGTTTGAGTCATGCAGCCATATCGAGGTTTTCGCTGGCGGCATAGTGGTTTGCTTCGGCCTCAGCGGGCGGGATGTTGCCGATGGGGCCGAGCAGGCGGCGATTATTGAACCAGTCGACCCATTCGAGGGTGGCGTATTCGACGGCCTCGAACGATCTCCACGGGCCGCGCCGGTGGATCACTTCGGCCTTGTAGAGGCCGTTGATCGTTTCGGCCAACGCGTTGTCGTAGCTGTCGCCGATACTGCCGACCGAAGGATCGATCCCGGCTTCGGCCAGGCGCTCGGAGTATTTGATCGACAGGTATTGGACCCCGCGGTCGCTGTGATGAACGAGGCTCGATCCGCTGGCGGGCTTCCGGGCGTGTATCGCCTGTTCCAGGGCATCCAGAACAAAGCCTGCATGGGCCGTGCGGCTCACCCGCCATCCGACGATCCGGCGTGCAAAGGCATCGATCACGAAGGCCACATAGACGAACCCGGCCCAAGTCGCGACATAGGTGAAGTCCGCCACCCACAGGCGATTGGGCTCGGGCGCCTGGAACTGCCGCCTCACCTTGTCGAGCGGGCATGCCGCTCCCTTGTCGCTTACCGTGGTCTTCGCCGGCTTGCCCCTGATCGCCCCGGCAAGGCCGAGACCGCGCATCAGCCGCTCGACCGTGCAACGGGCCACGTCCCGGCCTTCGCGCCGCAACTGCCGCCAGACCTTGCGGGCGCCGTAGACCGAGTAGTTCGTCTCGAAGACGCGCTCGATCTCCTCCATCAATACCAGGTCACGGCGGGCGCGGTCCGGCAGCAATGACGGATCGCGCTGTCTGGCAGCATGAAGGCGGTATGTGGATGGGGCGATCGGCAGAACCCTGCAGATCGGCTCGACCCCATAGATGGCGCGATGCTCGTCGATGAAGGCGATCATCGCTTGAGTGGGCGGTCGAGCTCCGCCTGGGCAAAATAGGCGCTGGCTTTGCGCAGAATCTCGTTCGCCTGGCGCAGCTCGCGAACCTCGCGTTCCAGCGCCTTGACCCGCTCGCGATCATCGCTGGTCATGCCCGGCCGAGCGCCGCTGTCCCGTTCAGCCTGACGGACCCAACGCCGCAGCGTCTCGGCCGTGCAGCCGAACTTCGCCGCAATCGAACACATCGCCTCCCATTGCGAGCCATACTCCCCCCGATGCTCGAAAACCAGCCGGACTGCCCGCTCGCGAACCTCCGCCGGATAGCGTGTCGAATGTCTTCCCATAACAGCTCCCTCTTCTCACAAGATGGAGCCTCCGGGAATGCCGGGGCGGTTCAAATACCGCACCGGACGACCTGGAGCACCGGTTCGCAGCCGCGTTCGGCCGGCAGGTCTCGGTCGAGCGCCCGCTTGCCGCCAGCGGTATGGGCACGCGCATCTCCGGCATCGACCTCGGCCTCTCCCTGCGTCCGGCGCAGGTGGAGCTCCTGCTGGATACGCTGGCCCATTGCCGGCTGATGACGCTTGCCGGACAGGACCTCGACCGGTTTTCGCTCGCGGCGTTCGAGCGCTTCGCGAATCACTGGGGTGCGCCGGTCGCGCATCCCTCGAACTTCCTGCGCGGCGGCAAGCCGGCCCAGCAGGACGGCGCCAGCGACGGCGTCATTACCTACCTGCCTTACGCGGACCGGAAGGTTGCCGCCGCCGACGCCACGCTGCCCGGACAGGTCGAGTGCCTGCCGCACGAGTCGCCGGCGGTGCTGGTCGCGACGAACCTGCTCGGCAATGGCGAGAGCAACGCGCCCACGCTGAAGAACGGCGGCTCCTGGCACACCGACATCGAATATGAGCCCCTGCCCATCTATGTGTCGATGTTCCTCGTCCACCACGCGCCGGCGGCGCGGGAGGCGCCCAACGGGCAATGGGTCGAACCGCCGGCCGAGGCGGGCCCGGCCCCCTACCACCCCGGTTCCGACGACGAGCTCATGGCGCTTCGCAAACGCCTGCCGCTGAACGGGGAGACCGCCTTTGCGGACACCGCCGCCGCGTTCGCCGCGCTGCCGCCGGAAGAACGGGCGGGGCTCGAAGCGCTCCGGGTCCGCCGGCGTCTGAACCTGGACGACGAAGGCTGGCTGACCGAACTCGTCCGCACGGACCCGCGTTCCGGGGTCAAGTCGCTGCACAGCCCGGTCTGGGCCTCTCGGCCGGGAGTCCGTCCCCCGATCGAGGTCGATGGCATGACGCCGGAGGCGTCGCGCGTCTTTCTGGACGGCCTCGAGAAACATGTCCTGCAGCCGCAATTCCGCTACGACCACCTGCACAGGCCGGGCGATGTCACCATCTGGAACAACTACATGTCCCTGCACAACTCGCCGCCGATCAAGATCGGAATCGACAAGGCGGAGGATGCGCGGCTGCTCTACCGCCTGAGCTGCAAGGGCGCGCCCGCCCCCGTCCTGCCTCGCAACGACGATCCGTCCTGGATCGAGAAGCACATCACGGCAGGCTACCGCTCGCCGGACGTCATCGTCGGCGCGGCGCGCTAGACCGGACCGGGCGGGTTGCCGGGGGCAGATCGGAGGCGCTTGGATATATGTCGCGGCCGGTTTGCCTGATATCATTCGCTTCCGCGAAAAGACGGCCCCCGTCAAGCGCAAACACCGATGAATTCGTTCGACCGGGCCAACATGCGAGGAGATTTCCATGCGCATTCTGAAGCTGCTCACACTCTGCGTCGCACTCGTCACGGGATCGGTGGCATCGGCGGCCGACTACACGCTGACGATCTCGAGCTGGGCGCCGCCCACCCACGGCGTCAATGCCACGCTCTGGCCGAACCTAATCAAGCAGATGGAGGAGGCGACCGGCGGGAAGGTCACCGCGCAGATCAAATACCGCCTGGGCCCGCCGCCGGCGCAGATGGACCTCGTGCAGGACGGCGCGGCCGACCTGTCATGGATCTTCCACGGCTACCAGGCCGGCCGCTTCACGGCGACCAAGCTCATCGAACTTCCGGGCTACGAAGGAAACGCCGAGGCGGCATCGGTCGCCTATTGGCGCGTGCATGAGGCGCACCTTGCCGCCGCCGACGAGCACAAGGGTGTCAAGCTCATCGGCCTGATGACGCACGGCCCGGCGCAGGTCCACTCCGCGCGCAAGATCACCTCTCTCGACCAGGTGTCGGGAATGAAGCTGCGCGTCCCGGGCGGGGTCGGCGGCGATGCCGGCGCGGCGCTCGGCGCCACCGGCATCAAGGTTCCCGCCCCCAAGGTGTACGAGACCCTGGCCTCGAACGCGGCGGACGGGGTGGTCATGCCGTTCGAGGCGCGCAAGGGGTTCAAGCTGACCGAGGTGGCCCAGAACGTCTTCGAAATGCCGGGCGGGCTGTACCGCGGCTCGTTCGCGCTCATCATGAACCGGGAGGCCTTCGACGCCCTGCCGGAGGATCTCCGCGCCGCGCTCGACGAGAAGGTCTTCGGCGAGCCGGCATCCCGGATGGCGGGGGCGATGTGGGACGCGATCGACGTGGGCGGCCGGGAGGTCACCCTCGCCGCCGCCGACAATTCGATCAATCCGGCGTCCGCCGCCGACATGGAAGCCTGGGCGGGCATCGCTGAGAAGATCCGCACCAGCGTCCTCGCCGAGATCGAAGCCAAGGGCATCGACGCGGCGGCGGCGCACGCCATGGTGCAGGCCGAGATGGCGAAAAACTGACCGCGGCCGGCATGCGGCTTCGCTGACCCGGATTGGCGAAGCCGCCGCCGGTTACAGGGGCTGCTTCACTTGAACCGCCTCATTCGATTCGCGCGCATGGCGGCCCATGCGCCGGTGCTGCTCGCTGTCACGGCGCTCTTCCTCATGATGGTCCTCACGTTCTTCGACGTGGTGCTGCGTTCGACCGTCAACACGCCCATCGAGGCGGCCACCGAACTCACCCGCATCCTCATGGCCATCACCGTGTTCTCCGCGCTGCCGGTCGTCTCCGGGCGGGCGGGGCACATCTCGGTCGACATCCTCGACCGGGCGTTCACCCGGGCTGCGGCCCGCTGGCGGGACGTCGCCGTCAACCTGCTGACCGGGACCTTGCTGTGGTGGCCGGCCGAGCGGGTCACGGTGCTCGCCGAGCGCGCGCGAAGCTATGGCGACGTCACCGAATATCTGGGCATACCCCAGTTCTACATCGGCTGGTTCATCGCCGCGTTCACCTTCGCCACCGCCGTCGTGCTGATCCTGCGCGGCGTGCTGCTCGCCTTCGCCCCCGACCTGGTCCGTGCGGACGATGATTGAAGCGCTCGTCGGCTTCGCTGCGGTGCTCGGGCTCGTCTTCCTCCGGATGCCGATCGCGTTCGCGATGGGGCTCGTCGGCATGATCGGCTACATGCACCTCAACTCCTATCGCGGCGCCATCTCGATGGTCGGGCGGCTCATTATCGACACCACGCAGAATTACGGGCTGTCCGTCGTCCCGCTGTTCATCCTGATGGGGCTGTTCGTCAACAAGGGGGGCCTCTCGCACGAGCTCTACCGGGCTTCCAACGCCTTCCTCGGCCATTTCCGGGGCGGCCTCGCCATGGCGACGATCTGCGCGTGCGCGGGATTCTCGGCCATTTGCGGCTCGTCGCTCGCAACCGCCGCGACCATGTCGAAGGTGGCCATGCCGCAGATGCGCAGGTTCGGCTACGACGACAGCCTCTCCACCGCGTCGATTGCGGCAGGCGGCACGCTCGGCATCCTGATTCCGCCCTCGGTCATCCTCGTCATTTACGGGCTGCTGACCGAGACCTCGATCGGGAAGCTCTTCATCGCCGGCATCGTGCCGGGGCTGCTCGGCGTGCTCTGCTATCTCGCTGCCGTCCGCTTCACGGTTGCCCGCCGTCCGGCGGCCGGGCCGGCCGGGGACAGGACGAGCTGGGCGGGACGGGGACGGGCGCTTCGCGACGTCTGGGCCGTGCTGCTCCTGTTCTTACTCGTCATCGGCGGGCTGTACGGCGCGTTCGACATCTGGCCGGTCAACCTCACATTCTCCCCGACCGAAGCGGCCGGGATGGGTGCGATGGGCGCCTTCCTCGTCGCGCTGGCGCGCGGCGCGCTGACCGTCCGGGATGTGTTCGAGGTGCTGCGCGAGACGGCCTTCACCACGGCTTCGCTCTTCACCGTGCTCATCGGCGCGTGGATTTTCTCGAACTTCGTGAACCTTGCGGGGCTTCCGGAGGGGCTGCGGGCCCTCGTCACGGATCACGCCGTCTCCCGCGAGACGGTGATGCTGCTCATCCTCCTCGTCTATCTCGTGCTCGGCTGCGTGTTCGAGTCGCTGTCGATGCTGCTCCTCACCGTTCCGATCTTCTTCCCGCTCGTCATCGGCCTCGGATACGACCCCGTATGGTTCGGGATCATCGTGGTGGTCGTGACCGAGATCAGCCTCATTACCCCGCCGGTCGGGCTCAATGTGTTCGTGTTGCGCGGCGTCGTCCCCGATGTCTCGACGGGCACCGTCTTTCGCGGGGTCACGCCGTTCTGGATCGCCGACATCTTCCGGCTCGCCCTGCTTGTCATGCTTCCGTGGCTCGCCCTCGCCCTTCCCCGATCCATGTAGGGGCGACCGAGGCTCGCCGCCCGCCGCCGACGCTTCACGACGGATAGATGTCCCGGCGCAGGGTCTCGGCAATCGAGGCCACCACGGGACCCAGCGCCATCGGCCGCGCAAGGTCGGGCTCGATCTCCCGGATCGCATCCTGGAGTCCTTCCAGTTCCGGCGGAACGGGCCGGCCGGTGACATCGAAAGCGCGCAGGGCGATGGGCACGAGGCTGGCGAGCGCCATGTCGAGGCAGCGGCCGGCGCGGTCCTGCTTGGACCAGGCGAGGAACACGGGACTCGCGACATCGTTCTGGCCGAAGCCGCCGGACTCCCCGCCAGGCAGCAATGTGGGCTGGGCGTAAAGGCGGGCCTCCTCCTCGTAGCCGGTCTGGGCCATCGGCAGGCCTCCCATATGGGCGCGGCGGCCCATGCCGCCGGGTTCGGCGGTGGCGAGCTGGTCGGGAAGCAGCGAAACGGCGCCGTCCAGGAGCTTCGCGCCCTGGCGGCCGGCAAGGACACAGAGATTGGCGCAGGCGGCGGTCAGCGCGTCCATGGCGAGCACCGCATGGGGATTGTGGTAGCCGCCGGTCGAGACGAAGCGTCCGAAGGGATGGTCTTCGTCCATGGCATCGGTCCAGACCGGGTTGTCCGTCACCGCCTGGAGCGACTCCGAGGCAACATCCGCGGCCATGGTCGCTGCCCGGCGGGCCTGGCCCAGCATGCGCGGCACGATGCGATAGCTCACGGGCGCCTGGTAGGGACGCCGTTGTCCGCCGTGGCCGCCGCCCACCAGCTCGCGAAGACGCCGGAGCGCCCAGCCGTCATGGGGGTTGTTCCAGTAGCCGTCCAACGCAGGATCGAGATGACCCAGCGGGGCGTTGAAAGCCTCGAAGGACAGCGCGAAAACCCGCGCCGCCTGTTCGAGGCGCCCCGCGGCGGCAAGCGCGGCATCGGCGGCGAGGCCCGTGGCTGCGGGCGATCCGTTTATCAGGCACAACACGTCCTTGGCGCCCGGTCTCATCCTTTCCGCCAGGCCTGTGAACAGGTGGCTGAGCGACAGGATCTCGCCCGCCCCGCCCTGGCCCTGCGCCGGGACCGGCGGCAGGCTGTCCTCGTCCAGCATGGCAGCGACGCCGAGCGCGATTTCCGGCGATATGGCGGCATGCCCTTCCACGAAGTTGGCGAGGCGCGCCAGGACGATGGCGCGCACGGCGCGCTCGGGCAGCGGGTCGCCCCAGGAGGCTGCGATGCGGGCCGGCGACATGCCCGCCCACTGTTCGCGTTCCTCCGGGGTAAGCCGCTTGCGGGCGAACTGGCCGTAACCCGAGGTCACGCCGTAGATCGCGACCTCCGGGTCGCGGTCGAGGATGCACTCCAGCCGGCGCCGGCCTTGCCGCATCGCCGCAAGGGCCGTGGCGCCGAGTTCGACGCCTTCGCCTTCCCAGGCCACCCGCCGGGCGGCTTCGAGCGTGAGATCGGCGCGGGTCTCCACAAGCACTGTCACGATCCGGCGTCCTCGCCAAGGAAGGGCAGCTTCAGCCCGTGCTCGCGGGCGCAGGCGACGGCGTCCTCGTAGCCGGCGTCGGCATGGCGCATGACGCCGCTTGCCGGATCGTTCCACAGCACCCGCGCGATGCGCGCCGCCGCCTCTTCCGTGCCGTCGCACACGATGACCATGCCGGCATGCTGGGAAAAGCCGATGCCCACCCCGCCGCCATGATGGAGGCTGACCCAGGTCGCGCCCGAGGCCGTGTTGAGCAGCGCGTTCAGCATCGGCCAGTCCGAGACCGCGTCCGAGCCGTCGATCATGCCTTCGGTCTCGCGGTTGGGGCTTGCGACCGAGCCGCTGTCCAGATGGTCCCGGCCGATGACCACCGGCGCTTTCAGCTCGCCCTTCGCGACCATTTCGTTGAAGGCGAGGCCGAGGCGGTGCCGGTCTCCGAGCCCGACCCAGCAGATGCGCGACGGCAGGCCCTGAAAGCGGATGCGCTCGCGCGCCATGTCCAGCCAGTTGTGCAGATGGGGATTATCCGGCAGCAGCTCCTTCACCCTGGCGTCGGTCCGATAGATGTCCTCCGGATCGCCGGAGAGCGCCGCCCAGCGGAACGGCCCGACTCCGCGGCAGAACAGCGGGCGGATATAGGCAGGCACGAATCCCGGAAAGTCGAAAGCGTTCCCGACGCCCATCTCCTGCGCCATCTGGCGGATATTGTTGCCGTAATCGAGGGTCGGCACGCCCCGGCCCCAGAAGTCCAGCATGGCGCGAACCTGCACGGCCATCGACCTCTTGGCGGCCTGCATCGTGCCGTCGGGGTCGCGCTCGCGCCGTTCCTCCCACTCCGCGAGCGACCAGCCGGCCGGCAGATAGCCGTTCAGCGGATCGTGGGCGCTGGTCTGATCGGTCACGATATCGGGCCTGACACCGCGCCTCACCAGCTCGGGATAGATTTCCGCGGCATTGCCCAGCAGGCCGACCGACACGGCCTCCCTCCGCCCGCAGGCCCCGTCGATCATCGCCAGCGCCTCGTCCAGATCCGCCGATTGCCGGTCCAGATAGCCGGTCTTCAGACGCATCTCGATCCGGCTCGGCCGGCATTCGACCGAGAGCAGCGAAGCGCCGGCCATGGTCGCGGCCAGCGGCTGCGCGCCGCCCATCCCGCCGAGCCCGCCCGTCAGGATCCAGCGGCCGGCGAGGTCGCCGCCATAATGCTGCCGGCCCACCTCGACGAAGGTCTCGTAAGTGCCCTGGACGATGCCCTGGCTGCCGATATAGATCCACGACCCGGCGGTCATCTGGCCGAACATCATGAGGCCGGCGCGGTCCAGTTCGTTGAATGTCTCCAGCGTCGCCCAGCGGGGCACGAGGTTCGAGTTGGCGATCAGCACACGGGGCGCATCGGCGTGCGTGCGAAAGACGCCGACCGGCTTGCCCGACTGGACCAGCAGCGTCTCGTCCGCGTCGAGTTCCCGCAACGCGCGCACGATACGGTCGTAGCTCTCCCAGTTGCGCGCCGCCCGGCCGATGCCGCCATAGACCACGAGCTCCTGCGGCCTTTCCGCGACCTCGGCGTCCAGATTGTTCATCAGCATGCGCATCGGCGCTTCGGTGAGCCAGCTCCTGCAGCTCAGTTCGCCGCCATGGGGCGCGCGGATTTCACGCGAGTTGTCGAGACGGGAATTCCCGCTCGGCGAAGCGGTCATGGCATCGGCTCCGGTTTCGGCGACGGCGGCAGGTCGGCATCGTAGGCGAAACGGGTCGCCAGGTAGAAGCGGTCGCCCGGCCGGGCCGCGCGGAAGCCGAACGAACGAAGAAAACCGTTACCCATCTATCCGGTCTGTACCTCGCGGCATCCCCCTTCGTCATACCCGGACTCGTTCCGGGTATCCATGCGGCCGTCCGGCGGAAGCGGCGGAGGGAGATACCCGGAACGAGTCCGGGTATGACGGGGAGAGGGCATGATGGGAAAGGGTCGGGCCGACAACCGCAACAGAAGCGGCCAATTGATGTGCTACCTCAACCGGACAAATCTACTTGCTAGCGACACGCGGCGCCCTCGTCCGCCGCATCGACGGTTCAATCCGCGGCCGTCCGCCTTGCGCAAGACCGCCCGGTTATGGCAGCACTTGGTGCGCAAGACGGAGGCCGGCCGGCGGACAATGGCGGCAGCGGAAGGCGAAGACGACAGGTTCGCGACCCTGCGCCGCGCGATGGTGGAGCAGGTCGCGCACCATGCGGAGCAGGTGCGCGACAGGACCGGGCGCGCTGCGATCTCCGGCCCGGTCATGGAGGCGATCGGGCGGGTTCCCCGCCACGCTTTCGTGCCGGTCGAGATGGCGCCATACGCCTATCTCGATTCGCCGCTTCCCATCGGCTGCGACAAGACCATCTCACAACCCTTCATCGTCGCCCTGATGACGGACCTGCTGGAGATCGAGCGCGAGCACCGGGTGCTGGAAATCGGCACGGGGCTCGGCTACCAGACGGCGCTGCTGGCGGAGCTTGCGGCGGAGGTATCCACCGTCGAGGTCATCGAGGAACTGGCGTCGAGCGGCCGGCGGCGGCTTTCCGACCGAGGCTACGCCAATGTGAACTTCCGCGTCGGCGACGGCAACCGGGGCTGGCCGGAGCGCGCGCCCTTCGACCGCATCATCGTTACCGCCGCGCCCGACCTCATCCCGCCGCCGCTCCTGCAGCAGCTCGAGCCGGGCGGGCGGATGGTGATCCCGGCGGGCCTTGAGGAGGACCAGCGCCTGCTGCTCGTCACCAGGGACGCCGGCGGGCGGTTCAGCACCCGGGAGATTCTGCCGGTGCGCTTTTCCCAGCTGATGAGCGGCGCGTAGGCGGCAAGGCCGCCGACTTGGACTATGATACCCGGCGCGAGTTGAACGGGAGCGCTAGAGGATGAAGACGCGGGAATTCGAAGGCGGCGGGTCCGGGGTGCGAACCGTGCCCATCTATCAGGCGCTGGCCGAGGACATAGAGGCGATGGGCGTCGATACGGTCTTCGGGCTGATGAGCGACGATACCGCGGCGTTCGCCGTGACGCTGGACGCCATGGGCATCGGCCTGATCGGCGCCCGGCACGAGAATGTCGCCATCGGCATGGCGGACGGCTACGCAGCCGCAACGGGACGGCTGGGCGTGGTCTGCGTCGGCCGGGGGCCGGCGCTCGCCAACGGGCTGCAGGCCGCATCCTTCGCGGCGCGAACCGGCAATCCCGTTCTGATAATCTACGGTGAGGCGGCCCTGCCGACAGGACCGGCGAACGCGCTCGGGCCCGACTACAAGGCGCTGGACGGCGCCGGCGTGCTGAAGGCCGCCGGAGTCCGCGTGTTCGTGCCCACCGGCGCCTCCACGGCCCGCGCCACGCTCGCGGATGCGGCCGCCCTTGCGCGCACCGGTCAGGCGGTTGCCTTGCTCATGCCGGTCGATGTCCAGCATGAGGAAATTGCGATCGGGCCGGGCGAACCGGCGCCCGAGCCGCTGGACGCCGGGCCCGTTCCTGCGCGTCCGGCGCAGCCGGCGCGCGCGCACGCCGTTGCGGCGGCCGCGTCCCTGCTGGACGGCGCGAAGAGGCCGCTCATTCTTGCAGGCCACGGCGCCTGGAAGTCGGGCGCGCGCGACGCGCTGGTCCGGCTGGCGGAAAGGACCGGCGCGATGCTGTCCACTACGGCCAGGGGCAAGGACATGTTCCGGGGCCATCCGCTCAATCTCGGCATCATCGGGTCGTTTTCCCATTCCGCTGCGCGGCGCATGGCGGCCGAGGCCGATTGCGTGCTCGCGGTCGGGGCCGGGCTGAACATCCTGACCATGAGCTTCGGCGAGTCGCTGCCGGATGCGCCGTTGATCCAGATCGACGCTTCGCGGGCCAGCATCGGCCGGTGGACCACGGCCGACGTTGCGGTGGTGGGCGATGCAAGGCTCGCAGTCGAGCAGCTTCTGGAAGCGACGGCGGAAAAGGCCGCCGCCGGCAAGCCTCAGCACAGCGCCGAGAGCATGGCGGTCCTGGGCGGCTTCTCCATCGCCGGCGATTTCCAGCCGGCCAACACGGCGCGCACCATCGACCCGCGCTCGCTCGCGGCCATGCTGGACGGCATGCTGCCGCAAGCCCGCAATGTGGTTTACGACGCCGGCAATTTCCTCGGCGTCGTGCCGTATCTGTCGGTGCCGGACCCCGCGCATTTCAAGATGACCAACGATTTCGCCTCCATCGGCCTCGGATTCGGCGCGGCGCTCGGCTTCGCCCGGGCGCGCCCCGGCATTCCGACCGTGTTCGTGGTGGGCGACGGCGGCTTCCTGATGACCATGGGCGAGCTGGAAACCGTCGTGCGCGAGGACCTGCCCCTGGTCATCGTGCTGATGAACGACTGCGCCTACGGCGCGGAACTGCATCATCTGAGACTGCGCCAGCTTCCGGTCGCGAAGTCGGTCTTCCCCGATGTCGATTTCGCGCCCGTTGCGGAGGCGTTCGGCTACGACGCCCACACGGTGCGGACGCCCGACGACCTGAGCGCGCTCGGCCCCCTGCTGGCGGCGCCCGACGGCCCCGTCTTTCTCGACTGCAAGATCAATGCCGACGTCGCCGCACCGTTCATGAGCGAGGTTGCGGCCTTCGAGGCGAAGCAGCACGCTTAGGGCCGGACGCTCCGGAGCCCGGTCCGTGGCGGACCTGCCCTCCCACGCATCCGTCGCGGTCATCGGCGGCGGGGTCATGGGCTGTTCGACGCTCTACCACCTTGCCGCGGGCGGCGTGTCGGACGCGGTGCTGATCGAACGCAACCGGCTGACCTCCGGGACGACCTGGCACTCCGCCGCCCAGGTGCGCGCGCTCAGGTCAACGAGGAACCTGACGGAGCTGATCCGCTATTCCATCCAGCTCTATTCGAAGCTGGAGGAGGAAACCGGACAGGCGACCGGCTGGATCAATATGGGCTCGCTCTCCATCGCGACCGGCCGGGACCGCATGATTCACATCCGGCGGCAAGAGGCGCTGGCCCGCCTGTTCGGCGTGCGCGCGGAAACGATCGGGCGGGAGGAGGCGCACGAACGATGGCCCCTGATGAACGCCGACGATGTGGTCGGAGCGGTTTGGTCTCCGGACGACGGGCGGGTCAGCCCTTCGGACCTCTGCGCCGCGCTGGTCAAGGGGGCGAGGTCGCAGGGCGCCCGTATCTTCGAGGAAACCGGAGTGACCGGAATTCTGACGAAGAACGGCAGGGTAGCCGGAGTGGAGACCGACAGCGGCACGATCCGGTGCGAAGCGGTCGCGCTCTGCACCGGGCTCTGGAGCCGGGAAGCCGGCATCATGGCGGGCGTGGAAGTGCCTGTCTGGCCTTGCGAGCATTTCTACCTGCTGACCATGCCCATCGAGGGCCTTTCGGGCCACCTTCCCTCGCTCTCCGACCATGACGGCCACCTGTATATCCGCGATGAGGGCGGCGGGCTGCTGATCGGCTGCTTCGAGCCGATGGCGAAGCCGATTGCGCCGGACACGCTCGGCAAGGACTTCGCATTCCAACTGCTGCCGGAGGACTGGGACCATTTCGAGCCGATGATGGTCAACGCGCTCCACCGACTGCCGGTGCTGGAAACCGCCGAGGTCCGAACGCTGCTGAACGGGCCGGAGAGCTTCACGCCGGATGGCATGTTCATGCTGGGCGAGATGGCCGAGACGCGGGGGCTGTTTCTCGGCTGCGGGATGAACTCGGTCGGCGTCGCCACCGGCGGCGGGGCCGGCATGGCGCTCGCGCACTGCATCCGGCACGGCCATATGCCCTTCGACCTCGACGAAGCGGACCCGAAGCGGTTTGCGCCGGAGTTCAACTCGGTGGAGGCGTTGACGGCGCGCGCGCCGGAAGTGCTCGGCAAGCACTACGAAATCGCCTATCCGGGCCGCCAGTGGGCCAGTGCGCGCGGCTTGCGAAAGACCCCGCTCGACCGGCGCTGGCGGGAGGAGCGGGCGCATTTCGGCCAGGTCCATGCCTGGGAGCGGCCGCTCTATTTCGGCAGCACCGGGGAGCCGCCCTTGAGCTTCGACAGGCCGCACTGGCATGAGGCGGTAGAGCGCGAGGTCCGCGCCGCCCATGAGGACACGGCGGTCTTCGACCAGTCCACCTTCGGGAAGATCGAGGTGAGCGGGCCGGACGCCTGCCGGTTCCTGGAGAGGGTTTGCGCCAACGGCATGGACCGGCCGCCGGGGCGGGCAATCTACACCGCCATGCTCAACGAGCGCGGCGGCTTCGAAAGCGACCTGACCGCAATCCGCATCGACCGGGACCGTTACCGCCTCTATGTCGGCACGACGGCGGCCAGGCGGGACATGGACTGGCTGAAGCAGCACTTGCGGGACGGCGAGGATGTGCGGCTCGCCGACTCGACTGCCGACTTTGCCGTCATCGGGCTGATGGGGCCCCGGTCGGCGGAGATCGCGGCGGCGCTCGGCGCCGATGCCCTCAACCGGATCGGCTATTTCCGTTCGGCCCGCGTCGAGATCGCCGGCCGCGGTGCCCGCGCCGTCAGGCTTTCCTATGTCGGCGAGGCCGGCTGGGAACTCACCTGCCGGGCCGAAGCCGCGGAAGCGATCTACGATGCAATCCGCGAATGCGGCGCGCTGCCTGCCGGCATGTTCACCCAGACCTCCATGCGGATCGAGAAGCGGTTCCTCGCTTACGGCCACGAGCTCGACACCGACATTTCCCCGCTGGAGGCGGGGCTCGAGTTCGCCGTGGACTGGAGCAAGGACTTCATCGGCAAGGCCGCGCTGCTGGAGAAGAAGGAACGCGGCGCCGGAAACCGGATCGTCTCCATTGCGCTCGACGACGGGGATGCGGTGCCGCTCGGCAACGAGCCGGTCCTGGCGGGAGGGAAGATCGTCGGCAAGACGACTTCGGCGGCCTTCGGCTTCCGGATCGGCGCGCCCATAGCCCTCGCCGACATCGCCGACCCGGCCGCGCGCAGGGAGGGCGCAAGGGTCGAGATCGACATCGCGGGCACGCCGTTCGCCGGCCGCGTCATCGCCGGCCCCGCCTTCGATCCCGAAGGCAACAGGATGCGGCCGCGCGTCCGGGGCGGAGGCCGTTCGGGTCGATAAGCAAATCGGGCAAGACCGAATCGCCGCCCCGCCCTGAGGCGGGCGCGCGCCGCTTATTCGGCGGCCTCCAGCTTGTCCTGCGTGCGGAGCTCGAAGTCCGAAGCGTCGTGTCGCTCGTGCAGCTGGTCCTCGAGCGGCCCCCTGATCCGGTTGACCTTCCGACCCCGGATCACGGCATCGCGCGCGGCGATCTCCTCGTACCAGCGCACGACGTTCCTGTACTCCTTCGCGGCCAGGAACTCGGCGGCGCCGTAGAGCGCGTCCGTCGTCAGCACGCCGTACCAGGGCCAGATCGCCATGTCGGCGATGGTGTAGTCGTCGCCCGCCACATAGCGCGTCTCGGCGAGCTGCCGGTCGAGCACGTCGAGCTGGCGCTTCACCTCCATCGTGTAGCGGTCGATGGGATATTGCTGCTTGCTCGGCGCATAGGCATAGAAATGCCCGAAGCCGCCGCCGAGATAGGGCGCGGAGCCCATCTGCCAGAACAGCCAGGAGAAGCATTCCGCCCGCTCCGAGGGGTCTTCCGGGATGAAGGCGCCGAACTTCTCGGCCAGGTAGAGCAGGATCGCGCCCGACTCGAACACCCGCGTCGGCTCGGGCGTGGAATGGTCCACCAGCGCCGGGATCTTCGAATTCGGGTTGATCGCGACGAACCCGGAGCCGAACTGGTCGCCGTCGCCGATCCTGATGACATAAGCGTCGTATTCCGCGCCGCTGTGGCCCAACGCCAGCAGCTCCTCCAGCATCATCGTCACTTTCACGCCGTTGGGCGTCGCCAGCGAATAGAGCTGCAGCGGGTGCTTGCCGCGCGGCAGCTCCTGCTCATGCGTGGCGCCGGCTACGGGGCGGTTGATCGAGGCGAAGCGGCCGCCGCTCTCGCTCTCCCAGGTCCAGACTTTCGGCGGTTCGTAGGCGGAGGCGTCGGTCATGTCGTCGTCCTTCATGCGGCATCGGGTATGCGGGAAACCGGAAGGCGGTCCTTTACCACCCCCGCACGCGGATTGCATGCGCGCCGTCCCGCCTCAGTCGGCGTAGCCGCCCATCACCTCCTCGACGAAGCGCTCCACCGTCGCCATCGCGTTATCGACGGTCGGCTCGTGGATGCGGCCGGGGATCGTGTACCAGGGATTGAGCGCGATGTGCTCCAGCCCCATGTCCCGCGCCATGTCCAGCTTGCGGCATATGTCGTCGCGGCTGCCGACGAAGGCGTAACCGTCGCCGAGGAAGTCCGTTGCGTCGATGTCGAAGGCGAGCGTCGCATGGAGCGAGCGCGCGATGCTTGCCGGGTCCCGGCCCGCCTCTTCGGCCATGCGGTCGAGCAGCTTCAGCCGGCGGCGGAGGTCATCGACGGTCCATTGCACCGAGCCCGGCCTCCGGGCCGAGGTGATCGGGTGCCAGCCGTCCCCGTATTGCACGACGCGCTGGAGCGCGCGTTCGTTGTTGCCGCCGATCCAGACCGGCGGGCGCGGCTTCTGCACCGGAGGCGGGTCGAAGGCGAAGTCGTCGAACTCGTAGAACTCGCCCCGGAAATCGTTGGGACCCTCCGACCACAGCCGGTCCATGATGCGCAGCATCTCGTCTGCCCTCGCGCCCCGCCGGGCGAAGGGCACGCCGAGCGCCTCGTATTCCTCCCTGATCCAGCCGAAGGCGACGCCGAAGATCGTCCGCCCGCCGGAGAGGTCGTCCACGCTCGCCATCTCCTTGGCGAGCGTCACGGGATGGCGGTAGGGCAGCACGATCACCGTGGTTCCGAGCTTCACCCGGTCGGTGATGCCGGCGAGGAAGCCGAGCGTGCTGAACAGGCCGTAAACCCTGTCGGAGAAGCGCTCGACGAAGGGGCGCGGAACGATGATGTGGTCTATGGCCCAGATGGAGGCGAAGCCCATGTCTTCCCCGGCCCGCGCCATCCGCTCCAGGCTCGCCCGGTTGGCGAAAGCGCCGTGCTGCGGCATCACCAGTCCGAATTCCATGCGGGTTCCTCCCTCGTTTTCAGGCCCGGCGCTGCCACAAGGCCCGCAATAGCGGGAATGCGAGCGCAAGCAGCACCAGGACCAGTATGCCAAGCGCGATCGGACGGCCGAGGAAATAGCCCGCCAGGTCCGAGCTTGCCAGCGTCGCCGCGCGCCGGAGGTTCACTTCCACGATGGGGCCGAGCACGAAGCCGATCACGAGCGGCGCCAGCGGAAAGCCCGCCTTGCGCATGGCGTAGCCGACGATGCCGAACACCCACATGATCCAGAGGTCGAGCGTCTGCCGCTGGACCGCGAAGGTGCCGAAAATGGCCAGCAGCAGCACCCCGGCGAGCATGTAGTCGAGCGGCACTCTGAGCACGCGGACGAAGAGCGGCAGCAGCGCCAGGCCGAGCGGCAGCAGCAGCATCGCGCCGATCAGGAAGGTCGCGAAAATCCCGTTCAGCACGTCGAGATTGGTGAAGAACAGCATCGGGCCGGGCGTGACGCCGTGGATGAGCAGCCCGCCCATCATTACGGCCACGATGGGGTCGCCCGGTATGCCGAGCGCCAGCATCGGGATGAGCGCGCCGCCGGTCGTCGCCGAGTTGGCGGCCTCGCTCGCGATCACGCCTTCAGGGGCGCCCTTGCCGAAGCGCTCCGGCTCCTTCGAGAAATCGCGCGCGAGCTTGTAGGCGAGGAAGGCGGAGGTGACGCCGCCGACGGCGGGAATGATGCCGATGCCCACACCCACCAGGCTCGCCCGGAGATAGCCGAAGAACCGGGAGAAAAGCGTCCTGAACATCGAGAACGCGACGCCGATGCGCTCGCTCGCCTGCCAGCCGCGCAGGCTCCGTTCGATCTGCATCAGCACTTCGGAAATCGCGAACAGCCCGACCAGCAGCGCGACGAAGGTGAGGCCGCCGGAAAACTCCGTGCGGTCGAAATTGAAGCGCGCAATGCCGGTGAACGGATCGGTGCCGATGGTGGCGCACATGAGGCCGAAAAGGCCGGAAAGCAGGCCCTTCAGGGTGCTGCCCTGGCTCAGGCTGGCGATGGCGGTGAGGCCGAGCGCTGCGAGTGCGAAGGTCTCCGCCGGCCCGAAGCGCACCGCGATCTTGGCGAGCGCAGGGGCGGTGAAGAGCAGGACCGTGCCGCCGATCAGCCCGCCTATCCACGATGCCAGGGTCGCAAGCGTCACCGCCTCCGAGGAGCGCCCGGCAAGCGCCATGGGATGCGCGTCGAGGAGGGTTGCGGCGGCGATGGGCGTGCCGGGTATGCCGAGCACGGTCGCCGTCACCGCGCCGCCATAGGAGCCGCCCTGGTAGAAGCCGATGAGCAGCGCGATGCTGGATACGGGGTCCATATGGAAGGTGAACGGGATGGCGAGCGTGACGCCGAGCAGCGGTCCCAGCCCCGGCAGCACGCCGACGATGATGCCGAGCACCAGCCCGATGAGCAGCGCGCCCACCTGCGCCAGCCCGACAAGGCCGCCCAGCTCCGCCAGCAGCGCCCCGATTTCCGCCATCAGGGGCTGAGCCCCCTCAGCAGCCCTTCCGGCAGCACGATGTTCACGCCGTAGCGGAAGAAGATGAAGATCGCGGCCGTGAAGGCCACGGCCGCAATCGCCGCATGAACCGCGCCACGCCCGCCGATGATGCGCAGCAGCACCCCGACGGCGAGCGGCGTTGCAAGCAGGAAGCCCAGCGGTTCGAGCAGGAGCGTGTAGATCAGCAGCACCGCAAAGCAGAGGCCCGCGCGGAGCCTGCGCCCGCCCTGCCCCGCCGTGTCGGCGGCAGGCGGAGCCGCCGCCCGCCATCTCCAGAGCGCCCGCCCGGCAAGCGCCAGCCCGAGCAGCACGGTCAGGCCCGCAAGCAGGCGCGGATAGCCGGCCGCGTCGATGCCGCCGCCGACCCGCTCGGACGCCGTGACGGAGAACGAGAAGGTCTCCCGGAATAGCCAGGCGCCGAGGCCGATGCTCACAAGGCTTGCGGCGAGGTCCGTGCGCCAGCCGGTTTCCCGTTCCACGCCGGAATGCGTATCGGCCGGCGGTTCAGGCACCGGCTGCGAAAGCTCCTGACGGGGCCGTGTTCAACGGAACCGGATCGAGCCGCCCGCCGTCGCCCCGGACCGCGATCCGGGGCCCATCCCAAGCCGTTTCGGCCTGCTGCGAAGGTCGGGAGATGGCCCCCGGCTCAAGGCCGGGGTGACGGTTGTCATCCGGTCTGCAAGGCAACTCGGTCGGTTCCCGCGCTACTCCTTCTTCTCCTTCAGCAGGCGCTGCACGGCCGGCTCCAGAAGCGCCGCCGAGCTGCTCCAGAGCGCCCGGAATTCGTCCGGCCCACTGAACTCGATCGGGATGAACTGCGCGGTCATCTTGTCGAGGAATGCCGGTGTCTGGACATGCTTGCCCAGCACGGCCCGAAGCTTCTCCAACGCGGCATCCGGCGTTCCCGCGGGCGCCACGAGGCCGGCCCAGCCCTGCGAGGTCTTGCCCCAGCCGATATCGACGCCCTGTTCCTTCGCCGTCGGGATATGGTTGGCGAAAGACACCCGGTCGTCCGTCAGCACGGCCAGCGACTTGATCGCCCCGCCGAAGATCTTCTCGGCGATCAGCACGCCTGTCGTCGCGTCGAGCGAGCCGTCCAGCAGCGCCTTCACATTATCCGGCATGCAGCCGTTGAAGGGCACGGGCTTGTAGTTCTCTACCCCCGACGCGCGCAGGAACTCCTCCATCACCATGCGCGGCACCGAGAGCGCGGCGCAGATGCCGACATTCACCGGCCGGTCCTGCGCGTTCGCCCATTCGACGAAGCTCGGCACGTCGGTCGCGGGGTGGTCCGACCGCACGGCCAGCGTGAACGGCAGCGCGATGAGGCCGAAGAGCGGCGCGAAATCATCGTCATTGTAGCCGATTTCCGGATTGAAGAGCCGGGCCACGACATGTGGCGCCACCCAGTTGTTGAGCAGGGTGTAGCCGTCTGCCGCCGCGTTCTTGACGGCCAGCGTGCCGACCGAGCCGGACCCGCCGACGATGTTCTGCACCACGATGGGCTGACCGAGATCGTCGCTTGCGAGCGAAGCCAGGGTGCGCATGGCCACGTCCGGGCTGCTGCCTGCCTGCCAGGGCACGACGATGGTGACGGGCTTCTCGGGAAACTCCGCCTGGGCCGGGCCGAACCCGATTGCGGCCAGAAATGCGCAAGCAACGAAACCGATTTTCGCAATCGTCCTGTTCATCGTTTTTCCTCCCGTGCCCCGGAACGGCAAATGCGGACGGAGGGAGATGCCGCGCTCCGTCCGGGCGTCTTCCGGGGATGCTTGCCGAAGGGCGGCAAAAGCTGCCCGATGCGATTAACCGCCGCACAATGGACGGGAGTCAAGGCCGGCCGGCTACGGCGTCTCCCGCTCCAGCCGGTACCACTCGCCGGGATTGCGCCCGAACGGGAACATGACGTGCTCGGCAAAGGCCGGCCGTTCCGCCAGGCGCCGGTGCCACGCCTCGATGCGCGGAAACGGCCGTCGCTCCGTTTCCAGGTTGAGATAGCGGTGGACCAGGGCGCCGAGGGGAACATCCGCCATGGTCAGGCCGTCCCCCGCGACGTGGCTCGACTTGCCGAGCCGCCCTTCCAGAACCGCCAGCGAGTCCTCGGTGCTTGCCAGCAGCGCCGCGATCCTTCCCCGGTCCCGGAGCGCCGGTTCCGTCCTGACTATCGCCCAGACAAGGTCGATACAGGGCGGGTAGAGGGTCGTCTTGCACCAGTCCATCCACTGGTCCGCCAGCGCATAACCTTCTTCGGTTGCCGGAAGCAGGATGTTGTCCTTGTCGTAGCGCCTGCAGAGATAGCGGACGATGGCGTTGGACTCCCAGAGGACGAAGCCTCCGTCCCGGATCGTCGGTATCCTCCCGTTCGGGTTCATCGCCAGATAGTCGGCCGTACCGGTCCCCCCGAACGACCCCCCGACGTCATGGCGCGTATAGGGGTGTCGGAGCTCCCCGATCGTCCACATCACCGGCAGGACATTGCTGGCATTGCGCCGCGAGAAGACCTCTATCATTTTCCCGAGCTCGTTATGCGGCCGTTTCTTGCGCGACAGGAACAAGATCGATAATGCGGATACGGGGGTTGTCAATCGCAGACAGCGAACGAGTGGCGGGCTCCCGATATTTGCGGCCCGTCCGGGCGTCTCTTCCGATTCTCCGCGCATGAAGCATGATGGAATACCAGCGGTCGTGGACGGAACCGATTGCGGGGCCGTACCCACCGTCGCCCCGGACCCCGATCCGGGGCCCATCCCCGGACGTAGAAGCGCGCACAGCCGGCCGTTGCAATGCGGATGCCCTCGGCAGCGCTCCGTTTGCGCCGCTCAGGCAGGTCGAGAGGGCCGGAGATGGGCCCCGGATCGGGGTCCGGGGCGACGATATGAAGACGCAATCTTCCTATGATACCAGCGGTCGTCGATCGGAACCTATTGTGATGGCCCCCACCGTCACCCCGGCCCCCGAGCCGGGGCCCAGCCTCGGTTCTCGCGGCAACTTCAGCGGTCGAGCCTGCTCTCCACCGGCTACGGCATCGTCGAGAGCCATGGATGGACCCCGGCTCTCCGCTTCGCTCCGGCCGGGGTGACGCAGAGGGAAAACCGGGCGGCATTCTCCATGAGTCACAAACCGGAGCCGCTGGTATTATACCAAGGTGCATAAAGCAGGGCTCATGTTCGGCGGCGGCTCCCTGTCTCCCCTCCGCTTGCGGGAGGGGTTGGGGGAGGGCCTCCCGGCGTGACGGGGGTTTGCCGGGCTTCGCCCGCCGCCGCGCGAAACGCGGCGAACCTCACGAATGGCGGCGTTGGCGCCGCCGCTTCCGCTGGCGCGAAAGCGGGCCCCCACCCGGCCTCTCCCCGCTTGCGGGGCTACTGGATTCACACATCGTGATTGATCCGGTATCCGCGTTGTATGGCACGGAACTGGTAGAGGCCGTGGAGCATGACGACGGGTCCGGGTTTTCCGTAGTATGCGGTCCATCCACCGAGGCGAGCGCAGACCCATGCGGCGAAGGCGAGCGAGCCTTTGGGATGGGGGTTTTTCTGTTTTTCGGTCTTGCCTTCGAGTGTGGCCGAGACGGCTTCGAGCGCGGGTTGGTCCTCGTCTTCGAAGACGTCCTGGAGCGGTCGTCCAGCGGCGCCGTCGCGGTCTTGGACCATCTGCAGGCAGGAGATGCCGGCCACGAGCGTCATGGCGCAGAGCGTCCTGAAGGGGGCGGTCTCCATGGAGACGCGCTCGATGTCGAAGCCTTTGGACTTGATGGTGCGGAACAACTGCTCGATCACCCAGCGCCGGCGGTAGAGTTGCGTGATCCAGCGCGCCTGCTCGAAGCTCTCGACCCGGTGGCTGGTCAACAGCCGCCAGTGCGCCGGCGTCACGCCGGGCGGGGGATCGATCTCGCGCGCCTCGACAAGGAAGACGGGCTGCTGCGCCGCGACGCCGGGCGCCACGGGCCTGCCCTTCGGGCGTCGAAGCGTGACCGCGCCGAAACGCACGGCGATGCGGGCCTTGCGTTTCTTTTGTCCGGGCCGGGCCGGCAGCTCGATCGCATGCTCCTTCTCGGGCTTGCCGGCCAGGCTGGAAAACAGCCGGCCCGCCCCCTCCGGGACCGCCCGGTCCTGCGCCGCCCGGATCAGCACCTCCACGCCGTCGGGCCTGTCGGCGAACATCTCGTAAATGTCGCCCTCGCGGTCCGCGACCACCGTCACCCGCGCAGCCCCCGCCGACGCCAAACGCCCGCTGGCCTGCATGCCGTCGAGCCAGCGCCGGCTCTCCTTCTCGCAAAGGGCGCGCCCCTTCGCCTTCTTCGCACCCTTCGCCTTCTTCCCCCCGCCGCCATGGCGCTCGATGAGCCGCGCGTCCACAAGACCCAGCAGCGCGCCATGCTCAGCCTCGACCGCAATCGTGACATGCCCGACAAGACTGTTGCCCAAGCCGTCATCGCGGAAACTCGTCGTGTCCTGGATCGCCAGAACGTCCAGACCCGCAACCCGCGATGCCGTCCCCGACGCCGCCCGCTCTACAATCTTCTCCACCGTCACCTTGTCGTTCCGCAGAAACCGTCCGATCCGAACCTCGCCCGCCCGGTTGCCCCCCAAACGGCGCACCGAAATGCCCCGGGGACCGTGCCTGACAAGACGATGATGCAAAAACCCATGCGACCGGTCCACGCGCCGGTCCCCGAAAACCGCCCCTTCGCTCACCACCCCTCAAACTCCCTGGCTACCGTCCAAACTCCGTCAAAGGCAGCGAATCACAAAACCCACAAAGCGAAAACTCCTTGCCTGCAAAACAGGCCGATCTCGAGATGTGTGCATCCGGTAGCCCGCAAGCGGGGGAGGAGTTTCCAAGCGGCTGACGGCATAGGTTCCGATCAACGACCGCCGGTATGAGTCCGAAGTTGAGCCCGCTGGTAGAAGAACTTATCCCCCATTTCCGGATGCTCGGCCGATACAACCGGCTGGCGAACGAACGGCTCTACGATGCCTGCCGGGCTCTGACGGACGAAGAGAGGAACCGGCCTCGCGGCGCGTTCCCGGCTACCGCTCGGTCCAACGCTTGCGGCGGGAGCGGGCGAGACGGCGGCCGAGGCGGCGGTCGCGCTCCAGGCCGTGGCGCTTCAGGAAGCGCTGCACCGTCGTGGCGCCGAACGATAGCCCCTCGGCGGCGAGCGCGGCGCTCAGTCCCCGGACGGTGAGCCCCGGGCGCGCCGCCAGGATGCGGAGGATGCGCTCGCGCTCCGGCTCGATCCGGGAGGCGCGGCCGCCCATCGGGTCCGGCCGGACGTGGCCGCGCTCGCGAAGGCGCCGCGCCCAGCGGCGTATGCTGGCGCGGTCCACCCCGAAACGCCGGGCCGCGGCGGCGGCGCTCATGCCGCCTTCCAGCACCGCCGTGACCGCCCGGCCCCGCAGGTCCTCGCTGACGGGACGGCCGCGCCGCTGCCCTCCCGGCGCGCCCGCTTGTCCGATCACCGCTTCCATCGTCATCGCTCCTCCTCCCGCCGCGCCGACGCGGCACTCGCAAAACCGCCGCCCGATGCGGCAACCCAGGCGGAACGATTTCGCCGTCGGCGCGCGCTGTCCCGCAGGCGGCCCCGACAACCGGGCCGCCTTTCCCACTCCCCGTGGAGTGCGTACAAAGGGTCAGGCTGAGAGCGCGCTTGCGCCGCCGGATCAGGTCATGGCCTCGTTCGTTCCCTCAATGGCTGGAGGGAGAATATAGGATATTAATCCGAGTAATCAAGAACAAATCTGGGTTTGCGCTTCACGGCGCCGCTTCGGCAGGAGCCGCGTCCGATATGACGAGCTGCACCGCACCGTTGCCGCGCCAGTCGTCGGCCCGCAGGGTCCCGGCCACATGCAGGGCGCGGCCGTTCGTCTCCAGCAGGGCGCGCCCGAGCGGCGTTTCCGCCGAGCGGAAGGCGATGGCCGCAAGCCGTCCGCCGCCGGCGTCGGCGAGGTCTGCGCGGACATGGTTATTGCCGACGATGCGGGCATGGCGCACGCGTACGGCCGGCAGCGCGAAGACCGGCTCCGGGTTGCCCCGGCCGAAGGGCTCGACGGCCGCCAGATGCTCCAGCAGGCCGCCGGACGCGCCCTTAACGGAGAGGCCTGCATCGATGTCGAGCGGCGGCGCATGGCCTTCCGCGGGCGCCAGCGGCCCCAGCCGCCCGGCGAGGAACGCCTCGAAGGCCCCGCGCTTCGCCTCGTCGAGCGTGAAGCCTGCCGCCATGTCGTGGCCGCCGCCCGCCTCCAGCAGGCCTGCGTCCCGCGCCGCCAGGATCGCCGGGCCGATGGGCACGCCGGGGACCGAGCGCGCAGAGCCGCGCATCCTGCCCGCCCTCGCAGGGCGCCGACCAGCGCCGGGCGGCGATAGCGCTCCACCAGACGGCTCGCGACGATGCCGACAACGCCCGGATGCCAGCCTTCGCCAGCCGCGAAGACGAAGGGCGCGCCTTCCTCCGGCTCGGTGGCGAGAGCGGCGGCGAGCACATCCGCCTCGACCTGCCGGCGCTCGCCGTTGAGCCGCTCCAGCACCTCCGCGATGCGGCGCGCCTCCTCCGCATCGCCGGTGGCGAGCAGCCGGGCCCCGAGCCCCGCTTCCCCGACGCGCCCGCCCGCATTGATCCGGGGGCCCAGCACGAAACCCAGATGGTAGGCGCCCGGCCGCCGTTCGACACCGGCGGCGGCAAGCAGGGCCGCGATGCCGGGGTTGCCCCGCCGCGCCAGCACTTCGAGGCCGCGCGCCACGAACGTCCGGTTGAGGCCGGTGAGCTCCATCACGTCCGCGACCGTGCCGAGCGCCACGAGGTCGAGCCATTCGCGCAGGTCCGGTTCCGGGCGGAAGCGGTAGCGGCCGCGCCGGCGGAGCGCGCGGTTGGCGGCCACGACCAAGAGGAAGACGACCCCGACCGCCGCGAGTCCGCCGAGCGCACCGGTCTCCTCCATGCGGTTGGGGTTCACCACGGCCAGCGCTTCCGGGAGGCGGGCCTCCGGCAAGTGGTGGTCGAGGACGACGCATTCGAGGCCGAGGCCCGCGGCATGGGCGAGCGGTGCGAAGGCCGTGGTGCCGCAATCGACCAGCAGCACCAGCCTGTGTCCCGCTTCCGCGAACCGGTCGAAGGCCGCTTCGTTCGGGCCGTAGCCCTCGGCGATGCGGTCCGGCACATGGACGCTCGCCTTGCCGCCCGCTGCCTCGAGGAACCGAGCGAGCAACGCGGCCGAGGTCGCGCCGTCCACGTCGTAGTCGGCGAATACGGCGACGGTTTCGCCGGTTTCGGCCGCATCGGCAAGCCGCTCGGCCGCCATGTCCATGTCCTTGAGGCTCGACGGGTCCGGCAGCGAAGTCCTGAGCTGCGGCTTGAGGAAGGCCGCCGCGGCCTCCGGCGTCACGCCCCGGTTGGCCAATACGCGCGCTGCGATGTCCGGGAGCCCCTCCCTCTGGGCAATCGCCGCCGCCGCCCGCGCGTCTCCCGCCCGCTCGCGCCAGGCCCGCCCCCTGAGCGAGCGCGCGACACCGAGGAAAGGCTCAGCCTCCATGTCCCGGACGAGACATGGAGTTAGCTGTCCACCGCGTCGAAGCCGGTCTTGCGGTCGAAATTGTGCCAGGCCTCGACCGTCCGCACCGTGCCGCTCTTGGAGCGCATCACCATCGAGTGCGTGTAGCCGCCCCCGGCGAAGCGGCGCACGCCGCGCAGCATCGTGCCGGAGGTCACGCCCGTCGCGGCGAACATCACGTCGCCGCTGGCGAGTTCCAGCAGATCGTATTTGCGGTTCAGGTCCTGGATGCCGATGCGCTGCGCACGGGCGCGCTCGTCATCGTTGCGGAACAGCAGCCGCCCCTGGAACTGGCCGCCGATACAGCGCAGCGCCGCCGCCGCCAGCACGCCCTCCGGCGCGCCGCCCGAACCCATATAGATGTCGATGCCGCTGTCCGGCCGCGAGGTAGCGATAACGCCCGAGACATCGCCGTCCTGGATGAGCTGGATGCGCGAGCCGGCGTCGCGGACCGCCCCGATCAGCTCTTCGTGGCGCGGCCGGTCGAGAATGCAGACCACAAGGTCGGCGACGGCCAGGCCCTTGGCCTCGGCCAGCGCCGCCAGGTTCGCCGCCGGGCTCCGGTCGAGATCGACCACGCCTTCCGGCAGGTCCCCGCCGACCGCGATCTTGTCCATATAGACGTCCGGCGCATGGAGGAATCCGCCCTCTTCCGCCATGGCGATGACGGCAAGCGCGTTCGAGCCGCCTTTCGCGGTGATCGTCGTGCCTTCCAGCGGGTCCAGCGCAATGTCGATTTTCGGGCCGCCGGCGCCGACCCGCTCGCCGATATAGAGCATCGGCGCCTCGTCGCGCTCGCCCTCGCCGATCACCACGGTGCCGTCGATGGTGAGGTCGTTGAGCGCCCGGCGCATGGCGTCCACCGCCGCCTGGTCCGCCGCCTTCTCGTCGCCGCGGCCCATCAGGCGCGAGGCCGCGAGCGCGGCGGCTTCCGTCACCCGCACCGCTTCCAGCGCGAGGTTGCGGTCCATGACGGCCCTGGCGCCGTCGTCTGGGGACGGTGTGTCTGGCATGGGTCAGCCCTCCTCCCGGTTCGCTACAGGGCTTCGATGCGGATCGAGAGCGGCGGCTCGGCCACCGCGTCCTGGCGCGCGATCTCGGCGAGCGCCGCCTTGAGGTCGCGCTCCTCCGTCTCATGCGTGACGATCACGACGGGCACGCGCTCTTCCGGCGCCCGGCCCCGCTGGAGCACGGACTCGATGGAAATGCCGTGCTCGCCCAGGCTCGACGCGACCGATGCCAGCACGCGCGGTCGGTCCACCACCATGAGGCGGATGTAGTAGGCACCGCGATGCGCGTCCATCGGCGCCGCCTGCAAGGGCCGGAGCGCGGCGGCGGGCACGCCGAAGACGGGCGCCCGGCTGCCCCGCGCGATGTCGACGAGGTCGGCGGCGACGGCGGACGCGGTCGGTCCCGCGCCGGCTCCGGCGCCTTCCAGCACCGCGCGGCCGACCGCGCTGCCTTCCACCACGACGGCATTGAGCACGCCGTCCACATGCGCGATCGGGGCTTCGACGGGCACCATGCAGGGATGGACGCGCTGCTCCAGCCCGGCATCCGACTGGCGCGCGATGCCCAGCAGCTTGATCCGGTATCCGAGCTCCTCGGCGAAGGCGATGTCGAGCGCGGAGACGCTGCGGATGCCCTCGACATGCACGGCCGCCAGATCGACCTCCACGCCGAAGGCCAGGCTGGCCAGGATGGCGAGCTTGTGTGCGGCGTCCACGCCGTCGATGTCGAAGCTCGGATCGGCCTCGGCGTAGCCCAGGTCCTGCGCTTCCTTCAGCACGGTCTCGAAGTCGCGTCCCGTGCGGCGCATGTCCGAGAGCATGTAGTTGCAGGTGCCGTTCAGGATGCCCATGACGCGCCGGACCTCGTTTCCGGCGAAGCCCTCGCGCACGGCCTTGATGGCCGGAATGCCGCCCGCGACCGCGGCCTCCCAGGAAAGCGCAACGCCGGCCGACTCCGCCGCGCGGGCGAGACCGGCCCCGTGATGGGCAAGCAGCGCCTTGTTGGCGGTGACGACATGCCGGCCGGCGGCGATCGCCGCCTCGCAGACCGCCTTGGCCGGCCCGTCCGACCCGCCGATCAGCTCGACGACGACATCGGCCTCCGTGCTGCGCGCCATGGCGACGGCGTCGTCGTGCCAGCGGTAGCGGTCGAGGGCGACGCCCCGGTCGCGCCCGCGCTCGCGTGCCGAGACATCGACGATCTCGATCCGCCGCCCGGCCCGAAGCTCCAGCAGGTCGGCCTCGCGCTCGATGAGGCGGACCAGGCCGGCGCCGACCGTGCCAAGCCCGGCGACGGCAAGCCTGAGGGCCATCATCGCCCGGCCGCGGCGACGCGCGGTCCCGCCTCCCCGGCAAAGGCTTCGGCAGCCGCCAGGAACTGCCTGACACCGCGCGCGGCCTGGCGGATGCGCTGGCGGTTCTCCACGAGCGCCATGCGCACGAACCCCTCTCCGTATTCGCCGAAGCCCACGCCCGGCGAGACGGCGACCTTCGCTTCCCGCAACAGCAGCTTGGAGAACTCCAGCGAGCCCATGCCGGCGAGCGACGGTGGCAGCGGCGCCCAGGCGAACATGGTCGCCGGCGGCGGCGGCACCTCCCAACCCGCCTGCCCGAAGGCGTCCACCAGCGTGTCCCGCCGCTCCCGGTAGAGCGCGCGCAGCTCCTCCACGCAATCCTGCGGGCCGTTCAGCGCCGCCACCGCAGCGACCTGGATCGGCGTGAAGGCGCCGTAGTCGAGATAGGACTTCACCCGCGCGAGCGCGGCGACGAGCCTTTCATTGCCGACGCAGAAACCCACCCGCCAGCCCGGCATGGAATAGGTCTTGGAAAGCGAGGTGAACTCGACCGCAACGTCGCGTGCGCCGGGCACCTGCAGCACGGACGGCGGCGGCGGCCCGTCGAAATAGATCTCCGCATAGGCGAGGTCGGAGATGATCCAGATGCCGTGCCGCCGGCAGAAATCCACCACCTCGCCATAGAAGTCGAGATCGGCCACTTTCGCCGTCGGGTTCGACGGATAGCTGAGCAGCAGAGCGGTCGGCGACGGCACGGAATGGCGCGCCGCGCGTTCCAGCTCCGCCATGAAGTCGTGGTCCGGCCCTACGGGAACATGGCGCGCCGACGCGCCGGCGATAATGAAGCCATAGGGGTGGATCGGGTAGGACGGGTTGGGAACCAGCACGATGTCGCCCGGCGAGGTTATCGCCTGGGCGAGATTGGCGAGCCCCTCCTTGGAGCCCAGCGTGACGACCGCCTCCCTCTCGGAGTCGATTTCCACACCGAAACGCCGGTCGTAGTAGGCCGCAATCGCCCGGCGCAATCCCGGTATGCCGCGCGAGGTCGAGTAGCGGTGCGCGCGCGGGTCGCGGGCCGTATCGACCAACTTCTCCACGATATGCGCAGGGGTCGGCCTGTCGGGATTGCCCATGCCGAAATCGATAATGTCCTCTCCGGCGGCGCGCGCGCGGGCCTTCATCTCGTTCACCTCAGCGAAGAGATAGGGCGGCAGGCGCCGGATTCGGTGAAAGTCGCGGTCCATGGCCTCCGGTCTCCGAAAACGGGCGGCGGCGCGTTTATAGCAAGAGCGCCGGCCTATTCCATGCACTTCCCGTCCTTGCCGGCACGGCCGGAGGAGCAGGTGCGCGCGGCCTGCACTGCATCCCGCTCGGCCTCCAGTTGCGACCGCAGGGCGGCGATGGCGGCCCGGTCCGATCCGGAACGCGGTTCGGCGGGAACATCCGCGAGGTTCGGCCACGGGCGTTCGCGCTGGATTCGTTCTTCGCTTGCAAGCTTCCCGGCCGGCGGCGAGTCTCCCAGCATCGTGCAGCCGGCAAGAAGCGCCGCCATGCCGCACTGCGACAATTTTATGCTGCGACGCAAAAACAAACTCGGGCTACTATGGATGCGGAACATTGCTGGAGGCGGACCCATGACCGGCACTCTCGACCAGGATGCGCTCGCCGAACGGTTCCGCGAGATCACGGAACGCAGCCAGCGCGTGGCGGCGGAGTTCGTCGCCCGGCACGGGCCCGGCGCAGACTCGCCCGACCCCGACCCGCTCGGCATCGGCAAGGCCTTTCTCGAAATGACGGCACGGATGATGGCCGACCCGGCGCGCATGATGACGGCCCAGGCGGAGCTCGCCCAGCAATATGCGAAGCTCTGGCAGGACACGGCGCGCCGCATGATGGGCGGCGAGCCCGCTCCGCCGGTCGCGGAGCCGGAGCCGGGGGACCGGCGCTTCAAGGATGCCGCCTGGCAGGAGAATTTCGTCTTCGATTTCATCAAGCAGTCCTATCTGCTTTCCTCGCGCTTCCTGCTCGGCAGCCTGCCGGAAGCCGAAGCCGCCGACCGGCACAGTGCCGACAAGGTCGCCTTCTACACGCGCCAGTTCATCGATGCGATGGCGCCGACCAATTTCGCCGCTACCAACCCGAAGGTGCTTCGCGAAACGATCGACAGCAATGGCGAAAACCTGCTGCGCGGTTTCGAGAACCTGCTGCGCGACCTGGAGGCCGGCGAGGGCCGGCTCCGCATTGCGCAGACCGACATGTCCGCCTTCGAGGTCGGGCGCAATGTCGCGGTCACGCCGGGCAAGGTCGTGCTCCGCAACGACCTCATGGAGCTCATCCAGTACGCCCCGACGACGGAAACGGTCCACGAGGTGCCGCTGCTGATCGTCCCGCCCTGGATCAACAAGTTCTACATCCTGGACCTCACGCCGGAAAATTCCTTCGTGCGCTGGGCGGTCGAGCAGGGCCACACCGTGTTCGTCATCTCCTGGGTCAACCCGGATTCCGAGCTCTCGGACAAGGCGTTCGAGGACTACATGGCCGAAGGCCCCCTCGCGGCGCTCGACGCCATCGAGCGGATTACCGGGGCCCGGCGCGCCAACGCGATCGGCTATTGCCTGGGCGGCACGCTGCTGGCGGTCACGCTCGCCTGGCTGGCGGCGCGCGGCGAGACGCCCATCGAGAGCGCCACCTATTTCGCCTCGCTGGTGGATTTCAGCGAAGTGGGCGAGCTCGGCGTCTTCATCGACGAGGAGCAGGTGGCGGCGCTAGAGGCGCGCATGGACAGGGCCGGCGGCGTTCTGGAAGGCGCCGACATGGCGACCACCTTCAACATGCTGCGCGCCAACGACCTCATTTGGTCGTTTACGATCAACAACTACCTGCTCGGCCGCGACCCGGTTCCGTTCGACCTGTTGTTCTGGAACGCCGATTCGACGCGAATGCCGAAGCGCATGCACAGTTTCTACCTGCGCCGCATGTACATGGACAACGCGCTGGCGGAGCCGGGCGCGCTGGAGATCGCGGACGAGCGGCTCCACCTTTCCGCGGTGAAGACCCGCACCTATGTCGTCGGCACGCGCGAGGACCATATCGCGCCCTGGCCGGGCGTCTATCGCGGCGCCAGGCATTACGGCGGGCCGGTGCGCTTCGTGCTGGCGGCGTCGGGCCACATCGCCGGCATCGTCAACCCGCCGGCGGCCGGCAAATACAGCCACTGGACCCATAACCGGATGCTGAAGAACAACGAGGCGTGGCTGGAGCGCGCGGCGGAGAAACCGGGCTCGTGGTGGCCGGACTGGGCCACGTGGGTCGCGCGCTCGGCCGGCGGGCAGGTGCCGGCGCGCACCCCCGGCGAAGGGCCGCTCCCGGCGCTCTGCGACGCCCCCGGCACCTATGTCGCGGAGCGCGTCTGAGCACACGGCAGCCGGAAGCGCGTTTGCCCGGACGCTTGCAGCCGATATACTGGAGCAGCCGGTGCGAAAGACAGGGACGGCGGATGACCCCTGAAACGATTGCGATCCTGGCCGGCGGGGCAAGTCTGGCCGTGCTGATCTGGCAAGGGCAACGGGCGGCGAAGGAAGACCGGGCCCGCATCGAAACCGGCTTGCGCGGCGAACTCCAGGCCGGGCTGCGCGAGGCGAAGGAAGACCGCGACAGGCTGCGCAACGAATTTCAGGCCGGGCTGCGCGAAGCCCAGGAAGACCGTGCGCGGCTGGAGACGAGTCTGCGAGGCGAGTTGCAGGCCGGGTTGCGCGAGGCGAAGGAAAACCGCGCCCGCCTCGAAACCCGGTTGCAGGCGGTGGAGCACGGTTTGGCCAAGCTCGAGGGCCTTCTGGAAGGATTGCGCGAAGCCATCGCGGGCCGCCGCGCCGCCTGACGCGGCTTGAGCGCTCGGGGCGGTCCTGCGACTCATTGCGCCGCCTCGGGATTCGAGAGTCGCCCCCGGAAAATTTTTCTGTTATTCAGGCTGCGCAAAGCGCAAACCCGGAGAAACGGGGCGCAATTCCCACACAGGCAGCAGGGAGGGAACCCTTGACCAGAAAACTCTTGACAGCGGCCGTCGCCGGCCTGGTCGGCGCGGTGGCGCTGGGCGCCGCCGGCGACGCCGAAGCGCAGAAAGTGCGCTGGAAAATGCAGAGCGCCTTCGGGTCCAAGCTCTCGATCATCGGCGAGGTGGCCGCGCGCTACGAGGACATCGTCAAGGACATGTCCGCCGGCGATCTGACGATCAAGTTCTATGAGCCGGGCGCACTTGTGCCGACGCTCCAGGGATTCGACGCCGTCGAGGCGGGTTCCGTCGACGCCATGTGGGGCACCGCCGGCTACCACACCGGCAAATATCCGGCGCTCTCCTTCTTTACCGCGGTGCCGTTCGGGCCGCGCGCCGGCGAACTGCTGGCATGGATGGGCTATGGCGGCGGCGATGAGCTCTACAACGAGCTGTACGCCAAGCACGACCTGATCGGCCTGCACTGCGCCGCGATCGCTCCGGAGACTTCCGGCTGGTTCCGCTCCAGACTGAACTCGATCGACGACCTGAAGGGCAAGAAGATGCGCTTCTTCGGTCTGGGCGCGAAGGTGATGACCAAACTCGGCGTCTCGACCCAGCTTCTGGCCGGCGCGGACATCTATCCCGCGCTCGAGCGCGGCGTCATCGACGCGACCGAGTTCTCCATGCCGTCGATCGACCTCGACCTCGGCTTCTACCAGATCGCCAAGTTCAACTACTTCCCGGGCTGGCACCAACAATCGTCCATCGGCGAGTTGCTGATGAAGAAGTCGGCCTTCGAGGGGCTGTCCGGCCAGCATCAGGCGATCGTCCGCCATGCGTGCGATGCGTCGATCACCTGGTCGTTCGTGCGTTCCGAGGCGTTCCAGTTCGAAGCGATGCTGAAGCTGAAGGAAAAGGGCGTCGAGAGCGTGCGCTGGAGCGACGACGATCTCGCCAAGCTCTCCAAGGCCTGGGACGAGGTTGTGGCCGAGGAGAACGCGGCCGACCCGATCTTCGCCAAGTTCCATGCGTCCTACCAGGCATTCCGCGACAAATACGCGATCTGGAAGGAGCACGGCTATCTCGACTGACCGTCGGGACGGCTAGCTAACCGGTCCCGCAAGGGGCCGACTTGCCGCCGGGGCGGGGCTGGCCCGTCCCGGCGGTTTCTCTTGCCTGCCGGCTCCCGTTCCGGCAGGCTGCCCCACAGCCGGTTTCGGCATTCGGGGATTTCCAGGGAGGTTGCGGGCGAATCCGATGGAAAAGCTCGTGCAGATCAGCGACCGGCTGAACAAGATCGTGACCTTTGTCGGCAAGCTGGGCTCGATCGCCATCATCCCGTTGATCGTCGTGACGATGTGGGATGTCGTGACACGCAAGTTCACCACGTTCCAGATATGGATCATCGAGACGCTGGGCGACCAGTTGGAATCGACCGTGCTTCAGGAATGGGAGTGGCACTTCCACACCGCGCTGTTCGCTTCCGCGCTCGGCTATGGCTATGTGGCCAACAGCCATGTGCGGGTGGATGTGATTCGCGAGCGCCTGCCGATCCGCAAGCAGGCCTGGATCGAGTGGATCGGCGTCACGATCGCCATGATCCCCTATTGCTGCGTGCTGATCTGGTTTTCCTGGGACTTTGCCTACAAGTCCTTTATCCAGAACGAGATTTCCTACTCCCTGGTCGGTCTCAGCAACCGCTGGATCATCAAGGGCATCCTGTTCCTCGGCTTCGTCTTCGCCCTGCTTGCAGGCATCAGCGTGTGGCTGCGCAAGACCGCCTACCTGTTCGGTCCACCCGGCCTGAATGTGCCCCTGCTCACGGTGCAGGAACCGATGGGCGAACGGGTCGTGATCGCTTCGGGCGGCGCGCAGGCGGAGGACCGCTGAACCATGTGGCAGGAAATTTACTGGCACCTTCAGGAATACATCGCGATCTACATGTTCATCGGGCTCGGCTGCCTGCTGTTCACGGGCTTCCCGGTGGCGTTCGCGCTCGGCGGCGCATCGCTTGCATTCGGCCTGATCGGCACCGCTCTCGATGTCTTCGCACCTATCGAGTTCTTCAACATCCTGCCGCGCGTGTGGGGCGGAGCGGCGGAAAATCTGGTCCTGGTCGCAGTGCCGCTGTTCGTCTTCATGGGCACCATGCTGGAGCGGTCCGGCGTCGCCCACGACCTGCTGCATTGCCTCCAGGTGCTGTTGCGGCGGGTCCCGGGCGGGCTCGCGCTCGGCGTGACCGTCATGGGCACCATCATGGCGGCCAGCACCGGCATTATCGGCGCATCGGTGGTGATGATCACGCTCATGGCGCTGCCGATCATGCTGGAGCGAAATTACAACCCGGAACTGGCGACCGGCACCATCGCCGCCGCCAGCACGCTCGGCATCCTGATCCCGCCCAGCATCATGCTGGTCATCATGGCGGACCTGCTGTCGATCTCGGTCGGCAACCTGTTCGTCGCGGCGGTGTTCCCGGGGCTACTGCTCTCCGGCCTCTATTTCGTCTATATCATGCTGCTCACAGCAATCTGGCCGCGGCTCGGGCCGCCGCTGCCGGACGAACGCGGCGCTGGCAGCCTGGGTGAATTGGGGCGCATGGTGCTGCGCGGCTTCATTCCGCCCGTGTTCCTGATCGTGCTGGTTCTGGGCTCCATCATCGCCGGCTGGGCCACCCCGTCCGAGGCGGCGGCGGTCGGCGCGTTCGGCGCAACGTTCCTCGCGCTCATCAACCGCAACCTCACCATAGAAGCGCTGGGCGACGTGCTGAACCGCACATCGCTCACCGTGGCGATGATCTTCTTCGTCTTCATCGGCGCGACGGCCTTCTCCTACGTGTTCCGCTCGCTCGGCGGCGACGACGTCGTGGAGGAGCTGATCTTCTCGCTCGGCCTCGGCGATTGGGGCCTGCTCATCGTGCTGATGGCCACGGTGTTCTTCCTGGGCTTCTTCTTCGACTTCCTGGAGATCACGCTGATCGTGCTGCCGGTTTTCACGCCGATCGTGCAGGAACTCGATTTCGGAGTGCATGTCATCCAGGCGGAGAAGATCTACTGGTTCGCGCTGTTGGTGGCGGTCAACCTCCAGACCTCCTTCCTGACGCCGCCCTTCGGCTTCGCGCTGTTCTACATGAAGGGCGTGGCGCCGCCCGAGGTGCAGCTTGTGTCGATCTACCGGGGCATCATCCCGTTCGTGTGCCTGCAGCTCGTCGGCCTCGGCTTCGTGCTGGCATGGCCGGACATCGCGCTCTGGCTGCCGAGGGTGCTGCTCGACTGACGCGGAACCCGCCTCCACCCCGATGACGGGCGAGAGGCGGGTCAACCGATCCCGTAAGCCTTCGCCCAACCGAGTCCTTCCACGGTGCCGGCGCGCGGGCGGTATTCGCAGCCGATCCAGCCTTCGTAGCCGAGCTCGTCGATCAGCCCGAACAGGTAGGGGTAGTGCATCTCGCCGACGGAGGGTTCGTGGCGCTCCGGCACGCCCGCGATCTGCATGTGGCCGACCCCGCCGCCCGGCAGGAACTCACGGAGCCGCATGGCGACATCGCCCTCGACGATCTGGCAGTGGTAGAGGTCCATCTGCACCTTGACGGTCTCCGCCCCGACCAGGGCGCGGATGCGGTGCGCCTCGTCCTGGCGGTTGAGGAAGAAGCCCGGAATGTCCCGCCGGTTGATCGGCTCGATGGAGACATGGCGGGTCCCGAGCCGCGCGGCGGCGCGTTTCAGGTTCGCCACATAGACCGCCTCGGCCTCCGCTTCCGCCCCTTCGCCCGGAATGCCCGCCATGACATGCAGGCGGGGACTGTCCAGCACCTCCGCCCAGCCGGCCGCCGTCTCCAGCGCTTCGACGAACGCCGCCTCACGCCCCGGCACGGCCGCCAGCCCGCGCTCGCCTGCCTCCCAGTCGCCCGGCGGCATGTTGAACAGCACGACCTCGACGCCTGCATCCGCCTTCGCTTTCGCCACCTCTTCCGGCGCGAAGTCATAGGGGAACAGGAACTCGACCGCCTCGAAGCCGACCCTGGCGGCGGCGTCGAAGCGGTCCAGGAACTCGTGTTCGGTGAAGAGCATCGAAAGATTGGCGGCAAAACGCGGCATGGGCGGCGACCTTTCTTGCGGTTGCAGGACGCAGGCAAGCTTCCATAGCATAGCCCTCATGGCTTCCGCCCCGCTGTTGCTCGCCCTCGACCAGGGCACGACCTCGACCCGTGCGATCCTGTTCGACGCCGCCGGCACGCCGCTCCGGACCGCCCAGCGCGAGCTTCGCCAGCTCTATCCGGCGGACGGCTGGGTGGAGCACGACCCGGAGGAAATCTGGCAGGCCAGCGTCGCGGTCCTGCGCGAGGCGGCCGGCAGCGACCTGCCCGCCGCCATCGGCATCGCCAACCAGCGCGAAACGGTGCTGCTCTGGGACCGGGAAAGCGGCGACTGCCTCCACAATGCCATCGTCTGGCAGGACCGGCGCACGGCCCCCGAATGCGACCGGCTCCGCGCCGACGGGCTGGAGCCCTTCGTCGCCGAACGCAGTGGCCTGCTGATCGACCCCTATTTCTCGGCGACGAAGCTCGCCTGGCTGCTCGACAAGCTGCCCGGCGCGCGCGAGCGCAGCGACCTCGCCTTCGGCACGGTGGACAGTTTCCTCGCCTGGCGGCTGACCGGCGGGAGAATCCATGCCACCGACGCCACCAATGCCGCGCGCACCAATCTCTTCGATATCCGCGAGCGCGCCTGGAGCCCGGAACTGCTCGAACTCTTCCGCGTTCCGGAAAGCGCGCTGCCGGAAGTGCGCGGCAATGCCGACGGCTTCGGCGTGACGGACATTCTGGGCGCGCCTGTGCCGATTGCGGGCATGGTTGGCGACCAGCAGGCGGCGACCCTCGGCCAGGGCTGCCTGGAGGCGGGCGACATCAAGAGCACTTACGGCACGGGCTGCTTCCTGCTGGCGCATACGGGCGGGGAGCCCGTGCCTTCCCGCCACCGGCTGCTCACCACCGTCGCGCTCGAACTCGGCGGCCGGACGAGCTATGCGCTCGAAGGTGCGGTGTTCGTCGCCGGCGCTGCCGTGCAATGGCTGCGCGACGGGCTGGGCGTCATTGCGGACGCGGCGGAAACGGAACGGCTGGCGCGCGCCGCGGGCGAGAGCGGCGTCGTCATGGTGCCGGCATTCGTCGGCCTGGGCGCCCCCTGGTGGGATGCGGAGGCGCGCGGCGCCATCTTCGGCCTGACGCGCGACACGGGGCCGGCCGAGCTTGCGCGCGCCGCGCTCGAAGCCGCCGCGCACCAGACCGCCGACCTGCTTGACGCGGCAGCCGCCGACGGCCTCGACCCGGCGCTGCTGCGGATCGACGGCGGGATGAGCGCCAATGACTGGTTCGCCCAGACACTGGCCGACATTGCCGGCCTCGCGGTGGAACGCCCTGCCGTCACCGAGACGACTGCCTGGGGCGCGGCCGTGCTGGCGGGCCTCGGCGTGGGCGTGTTCTCCGACCCGCGCGAGGCCGCGCGTCCGCCGGCCCGGCGCTTCGAACCGGGAGGCGATCCCGCGCCCGCCCGCGCTCGCTGGGCCGACGCGGTGGCCCGCACACTCTCGCGGCCCGCCCGCAACGCGAACGGGGAGCCCGGACCATAACCGGCGACGAAATCCTGATTTCCGGCGGCGGGATCGGCGGGCTGACGGCGGCGCTCTGCCTGGCCGCAAAGGATTTCGGGGTGCGCGTGTTCGAGGCGGCCCCGGAGTTCGGCGAAATCGGCGCCGGCATCCAGCTCAGCCCCAATTGCACGCGGGTCCTGCACCGGCTCGGTCTGGCGGAAGCGCTCGACGCGGTCGCGTTCCTGCCCGCCAGCGGCCAGATACGAGACTGGTCGAGCGGCGAGACCATCGTCGAGCTCGAACTGGGCGCGGGGCTGCGGCGGCGCTACGGCTATCCCTACTACCATATCCACCGGGCGGACCTGGTCGGCGCGCTGGCCGACGCCGCCGCCGGGGAGCCGCGAATCGCGCTGCACACCGCGGCGGAGGTCGGCGGCATCGAACAGTCCGCCGGCGAGGTCTCGCTTTCGGCGGGCGGCAAGCGCTGGCGGGGCCGGGCGCTGATCGGCGCGGACGGCATCCATTCGGCGGTGCGCGCCTATCTGTTCGGCCCGGAGGCGCCGGCCTTTACCGGCACGGTCGCCTGGCGCGGCCTGGTGCCCGCAGACCGGCTGCCGGAGGGCTTCGTGCGCCCGGTTTCCTCCAACTGGCTCGGGCCGGGCGGGCATGTCGTCCACTACTATGTCCGCAGCGGCCGGCTGGTGAACTGCGTCTGCGTGGTCGAGAAGGAGGGCTGGGAGCGCGAATCCTGGACCGAGCGCGGCGATATCGAGGAACTGAAGCAGGATTTCGCCGGCTGGCATGACGGCGTGCGGCGGCTGATCGGGGCCATGGACCCGGGCGCCTGCTACAAATGGGCGCTGTTCGACCGGCCGCCCATGGAGCAATGGGGCAAGGGCCGGGTGACGCTGCTGGGCGATGCCTGCCACGCGACCCTGCCCTTCATGGCCCAGGGCGCCGCCATGGCGATCGAAGACGGCGCCGTGCTGGCGGAATGCCTCGCGGCAGGCGGGGATGTGCCGGCTAGCCTGAAGCGTTACGAAGACCTGCGCCGCGATCGGGCGGCCCGCATCCAGAGGGGCTCACGGAGGAACGCCAGGGTCTTCCACATGCGCGGTGCCGAAGCGGCCGAGCGCAACCGCACAATTTCCGCATCCCGAAGCCGAACCCTGGACTGGATTTACCGCTACGACGCCTTCGACCTCGACGCGGCGGAGGCAGCCGCAGCGGCCGGGACGCCGGACCTCTGTTGAAGGAAAGGCATGGGATACGGGGTTGGAAATCGGGCCGCGCCGGCCGATGTTATCGTGGCGCAGCCGGCTCCCGGCGGGAAACCGGCCACCGCATTCGGAGAGACGCCATGAACAAGATCGACGGCCTGCACCATCTCGCCATCACCACCGCCGACATCAAGACCCAGATCGAGTTCTTCACCGACAAGCTCGGCATGGAGCTGGTGGCGCTCTACTGGATGCACGGGGTCGAGAACACCTTCCACGGCTTCCTGCGCCTGAATGACGAAAGCTCGATCGCGCTGGTGCAGAACGACGCCATCGGGGACATCCCGGCCGAGATCGGGCGCACCCATGCCGGCAATCCCGGCGCCAACAGCGCCGCCGGGACCATGCAGCATGTCGCCTTCCGCGTGCGCGGCGAGGCGGAGCTGATGGCGATGAAGGACCGCCTGCGTGCCAAGGGCGTGCCGGTAGTCGGGCCCAGGGACCACGGCTTCTGCAAGTCGATCTATTTCGCGGGGCCCGAGAACCTCGCCCTGGAACTGTCCTATTCCAGCGAGCCGATAGACGCGGAGGCGTGGATCGACCCGGAAGTCGTCGCGCTCGCCGGCATCGGCGCGGACGAGCTGGCGCGCTACAAGACCTCGTCGGACTTCCGGGACAGCGGCGGAACCGTGCCGCAGCCGGGCCTCGACGCGCCGGGCCCGCACATGAACAACTATCCGCCGGGCAGGTATGAGACGATACTCGCAATGACAGACGCCGAAATGCTGGCGACGAGCGAGACCGAACCGCCGGTCAAGGTCTGAGGGGACTCCGGCAAAGGCCAGCGCATCCGGGGAGGCAGAGATGGTCGCACCCAGCAAGTTCGCCCACATCGTTTACAACACCCACCGGTTCGAGGAGATGATCGACTGGTACGCGCGCGTCTTCGAGGCGCGAACCCAGCACCGGGACGAGCGGCTGGCCTTTCTCACCTACGATGACGAGCACCACCGCTTCGCCTTCATCAATCTGGGGCCGGCGGCGGAAGGCGCAGCCGAGCGCCGGCCGGGCGAGGCGGGCGTCAACCATGTCGCCTACACCTGGAGGAACCTCGGCGAGCTGCTCGACACTTACAAGCGGTTGAAGGGCATGGGCATCCTGCCCTGGCGGCCCATCCGACACGGGCTCACGCTTTCGATGTACTACCGCGACCCGGACGGCAACGGGCTGGAGTTCCAGATCGACGCGATGGACCTGGCCCGTGCCGGCGAGTTCATGCGCAGCAAGACCTTCGCGCGCGATCCCGTCGGCCAGCCCTTCGACCCGGACGAGCTGCTGGCACGCTACGAGTCGGGCGAGCCCGTGGACGACCTCGTCTTCCGCTCCGACCAGCCCGAAAGCGCCGGCTCCGCGATCCGCAGGGCCCACCGCGCGGCATAGGCCGGAGCGGCGCCCGGGAGAGTCCGGCGACGGCGCAGGGCGGGCCGTGGCAATCGGGAGCTATCCGGGCTAAACCCGTGTGCGCGTTTCCCGGAGGCTTGAGGCCCATGGACGAAAAAGAGACGCCCTCCTGGCACGGCACCACCATTCTCTCGGTGCGCAAGGCGGGCCGCGTGGTGATTGCCGGCGACGGGCAGGTCACTCTCGGACCGACGGTGCTCAAGGCGAATGCGCGCAAGGTGCGCCCGCTTGGCGACGGCAAGGTGATCGCGGGCTTCGCGGGCGCCACGGCCGATGCCCTCGCCCTCTTCGAACGGCTCGAAGGCAAGCTGGAGCAATATAAGGGCCAACTGGCGCGCGCCTGCGTGGAGATGGCGAAGGACTGGCGCACGGACCGCTATCTGCGCCGGCTGGAGGCGATGATGGCGGTGGCCGACCGGGACGTGTCGCTGGTGCTCACCGGCAATGGCGACGTACTGGAGCCGGAGGACGGGCTGATCGGCATCGGCTCGGGCGGCGCCTATGCGCTGGCGGCGGCGCGCGCATTGCATCCGATCGAGGGCATCGACGCGGAGGCCGTGGCAAGGCGCGCCATGGAAATCGCCGCCGGCATCTGCATCTATACCAACGAGACCCTGACCATCGAGAGCCTGGAGACGCCGTGACCTCGTTCAGCCCCCGGGAAATCGTATCGGAGCTCGACCGCTTCATCGTGGGCCAGGACGACGCCAAGCGCGCCGTGGCCATTGCGCTGCGCAACCGCTGGCGCCGCCAGCAGCTTCCCGAGGCGCTGCGCGACGAGATCCTGCCGAAGAACATCCTGATGATCGGCCCGACCGGCGTCGGCAAGACCGAGATCGCGCGCCGTCTCGCGCGGCTGGCGCAGGCCCCGTTCATGAAGGTCGAGGCAACCAAGTTCACCGAGGTCGGCTATGTCGGCCGCGATGTCGAGAGCATCGTGCGCGACCTGGTCGAGATCGCGATCCACCTGACCCGCGAGCGCCGGCGCAAGGAGGTGGAGGCCCAGGCCCACGGCGCGGCCGAGGAGCGCGTCGTCGATGCGCTGGTCGGCAAGACCGCCTCCGGCGACACGCGCGAGAAGTTCCGCAAGCTGCTGCGCGACGGCAAGCTCGACGACCGCGAGATCGAGCTGGAGCTGGAGGACACAGGCGGCTTCTCGCTGCCGACCATGGACATTCCGGGCATGCCGGGCGCGCAGATGGGCATGATTAATCTCGGCGACATCTTCGGCAAGGCGATGGGCGGCGGGCGCACCAAAACCCGAAAAATGACCGTTGCGGAGAGTTACGAGGCGCTGATCGCGGAGGAAAGCGACAAGCTGCTGGACGACGACTCGCTGACGCGCGACTCCATCCATGCGGTCGAGCAGAACGGTATCGTGTTCATCGACGAGGTGGACAAGATCTGCGCGCGTTCGGACCGGCTCGGCGCCGATGTCAGCCGCGAGGGCGTGCAGCGCGACCTGCTGCCGCTGATCGAGGGCACGACCGTCGCCACCAAGCACGGGGCGGTGAAGACCGATCACATCCTGTTCATCGCCTCGGGCGCCTTCCACCTCGCCAAGCCGGCGGACCTGCTGCCCGAACTCCAGGGCCGGCTGCCCATCCGGGTCGAGCTCTCGGCGCTCACGCGCGAGGATTTCCGCCGCATCCTGACGGAGCCGGAAGCGAGCCTCATCACGCAATACAAGGCGCTGATGGGCACGGAGGACCTCTCGCTCGACTTCACCGAGGACGCCGTGGACGCGCTCGCGGAACTCGCCGCCGACATCAATGCACAGGTCGAGAATATCGGCGCGCGCCGCCTGCACACCGTGCTGGAGAAGCTGCTGGAGGAGATCAGCTTCACCGCGTCGGACCGCGGCGGCGAGACCGTGACCATCGACGCCGGCGAAGTCCGCGACCGCGTCGGCGAACTCGCCAAGAGCGCCGACCTCTCGCGGTTTATTCTTTAGGGGCGGGCTGCCTTGCTATGCTCGATCCGGCACGAGCGCAGCGATCTTGTCGAGCACCTCGACGACTTCCGGGTGGATTTCGTCCGGCTCCATCACTTCCGCTATGCGGTAGTAGTCAGCCTTCGACAACCGCATCGGGTCCTGTCTGAACACCCTCGGCAAGATGGTTCTGGATGCTGGAATCCGGACTAGGGCCTCGATATCGCGAAGCGGTGTATTGAATACGGAAACCGGTAATTCTGCTTCGAAGACTTCGCGAACGATAGACCGGTGAAACAGGTCACCCGGTCCGAGAATGCGCTCAATCGCCGATGGTACAAGGAGGTAATTCTCAATTTCGTATCGTCCCCAACGATGGAATGTGAGATTTTCCGCACGCAATTCGTGCTCATCTTCGTCCCTGTTGTCGCGGTCGAGCAACAGCAGGCCGCGCACACCTTCGTCGACGGCACGGAGGCCGAACAAATGGCGCCGGGCGTCTCGCGGGCGGCGGCCTCGAAGCGTGTGTATGAACGGATGGTCGAAGAACCGCCTTGCGGGATGGGCCAACCGTTTCGCCCACGCTTCGAGGATGCGCCAGTCCGACATATCCTCGCAATAGAGGACGGCGCGCCCCTGCTCGGCCAATAGCAGGTCAAGCGGCGAAACCTGCCGGATCGCGGTGCGAAGCGCGTCGCGGTCCTGCCGGTGGGCCAAGGGATGCGGGAAACCGGCGAAGGACAGAATCTGATTCGGATCCGCCGCTTCCAGAATGGTTTCGGCATGGGTGGCAAGAACGAGTTGGCGGCCACGGTCCCGGGCAAGTGCCCGCAAACGGTCGAACACCCGCATCTGCAGCCAGACATGGAGATGGGCGTCGGGTTCATCTACCAACAGGACGGCGCTCTCACGGCCGTAGATGAAGGCGAACAAGAGCAAAGTCTGGTGAAATCCGCTCCCGGCCGAGGCGAGGTCGTAGGACGCGCCGCGTTCTTCGTATTCGCAAAGGATGAAGGGCTGCGCCGAATCGTATTCGGGCTTCTGCAGCTGGACCGCGAACAACTCCCTTATGTCACCTGTGAGTGCCTTCCATACGTCGTCGTCCTTGGCGATATCGAGAAGCAAGTTGCGCAAGATGTCGCCGGGTTTGCCCTCGCCGATACGCAGGTTCCGGTATCCCGGATCGAAACGCGGTTCTTCCGCGCCGATACCTGAAAAGGCGGGGCAATGGGTAACGCCGGGCAAAACGGTTTCGTCTTCCAAGTCATTGTAGTCGAGCGGATTGGCATAAATCTGTTCCGGACCCTGGTAGCGGAACTCGACTGTAAGCCCCCAAGGCGTGCCGCCATCCGACTGCCCTTCCACCCGAATGTGGATCGGGCGACGGCGGCCGACTTTTCTCTCGCCGCTTCCGTTTCGGTCCTTGTTGCGCCAGTTGGTCGCGCGCTCGTTCCAAAGCAAGTTGAAATGGCTGAGCGGAAGCGGGGTGAAATCCTTGCGGGTAACGGGCTGTCCGAGTCGACGGATCGAGTCGGCATCACCTCGGACGATCGGCGCGCCCCGGCCCGCACGCCAACGATCCAGCGCGAAGGCCCAGGCAGATAGCGCCTGTATGAGCGTTGTCTTGCCAGAATTGTTCTGCCCGGCCAACACTGTCACCGGTTCGAGCGGGAATTCCTGATGCTCGAACCGCTTGAAGTTCTCGATGATGACGCGCGTGATCACTCGTTCTGGCCGCCCGGCTCGGCTAGGCTATGTTGTATCGGAGCGTTGTAGCGGGGAGAGGGCGATGACGGAAGCTGTGCTGGTTTCGGTGGATGGCGGGGTGGGGGTGCTGACCCTCAACCGGCCGGACAAGTTCAACTGCATCTCCACCGGGCTGCTGGACGGGCTCATCGCCGGCATGGACCGGTTCGAGGCGGACCCGGCGGTGCGCGCCGTGCTGGTGAATGCGAATGGCAGGCAGTTCTGCACCGGCGCCGATCTGGATGAGGTGTTGGACCGGCGCAAGTCGGCCGAGGCGCTCACGCCCTTCATCGGCGCTATCCACGATGTGACGCGCCGGTTCGAGGCTTCGCCGCTGCCCGTGGTGGCGGCGGTGCAGGGGCTCGCGCTTGCGGGCGGCATGGAACTGGTCGTCGCCTGCGACACGGTGTTCGCCGCCGAGAGCGCGCGCATCGGCTGCCAGCACGCCCGTTACGGCCTGCCGCCGGGCGGCGGCGGCACGCAGCGGCTGGCGCGCCTTGTGGGGCTGCGCCGGGCGCTCGACCTCATGTTCACCGCCCGCTGGCTCGACGCGGCCGAGGCGGAGCGCTGGGGCCTCTTCAACCATGTCGTGGCGGACGAGGAACTCGATGCCAGCGCGCGGGCCTATTGCGCCGACCTCGCGGCCAAGAGCCGCCACGGCCTCGCTTTCATGAAGAGCATGGCGCGGCGCGGCCTCGAAGGCCCGCTCGATGTCGGCCTTGCGCTGGAGCGGGGCGCGGTCGTGGCCGCCCTCCAGCACAGCGACGTGGCCGAAGGCCTCGACGCCTTCCAGAACCGGCGCGAGCCGGTCTTTCCGTAAGCAGGAGCCTCCGTTCCATGCAGCTTGAATTCACCGCCGAAGAGCGCGCCTTCGCCGAGGATGTCGATGCCTTCTTCAGCGCCAATCTGGAGCCGCGGCTTTCCGAGCAGGTCCGGCGCAATCCCTCCTATGTTTCCAAGGAGGACATGCGGCGCTGGCAGAAGGCGCTTTACGAGCAGGGCTGGATCGCGCCCAACTGGCCGAAGGAGCATGGCGGCACGGGCTGGACGCCGACGCAGAAGTTCATCTTCGAGGAAGCCTACCAACGCCACTACGCGCCCCGGCTCTCGCCTTTCGGGCTGATGATGGTGGGGCCGGTGATCTACACCTTCGGCTCCGAGGCGCAAAAGACCGAGCATCTGCCGGCGATCCTGAAGAGCGACCGTTTCTGGTGCCAGGGTTATTCGGAGCCGGGTTCGGGCTCCGATCTCGCCTCGCTCAGGACGCGCGCCGTACGCGACGGCGACGAGTATGTCGTCAACGGCTCCAAGATCTGGACCAGCAGCGCACACAATGCGGACTGGATCTTCGCGCTGGTGCGCACGGACCCCGGGGCCGCAAAGCAGCAGCAGGGCATCTCCTTCCTGCTGATCGACATGGACGACCCCGGCATCGAGGTGCGCCCCATTATCTCCATGGACGGCGGGCACTATCTCAACCAGGTGTTCTTCACCGATGTGCGCGTGCCGGTATCGAACCGCATCGGCGAGGAGAACAAGGGCTGGACCTACGCCAAGTTCCTGCTGGGCCACGAGCGCGCGGGCGTCGCCGGCGTCTCCAAGTCGCGCATGAAGGTCGAACGGCTGAAGGAGATCGCACGGACGGAGACCGGGACGAATGACGGCGCGCTTGCCGACGACCCGGAATTCCGCGCCCGCCTGGGCGAGGTGGAGGCGAGGCTGGGCGCGCTGGAGATCGTCAATCTGCGCACGCTGGCGGCCGAGGAGAAGGGAAGCGGCGTCGGGCCGGAAGCCTCGATCCTCAAGATCTGCGGCACCGAGATCGAGCAGGCGCTGAACGAACTGCTGATCGAGGCGGTAGGCGTCGATGCGATCCCCTATTCGCTGGAGTGGACGCGCCTCGACACCAATGAGGAGCCGCCCATCGAAGACCGCGCCGTCGGCCTGATGAGCGAACACCTGTTGAAGCGCGCCGCCACGATCTACGGAGGGTCGAACGAGATCCAGCGCAACATCGTCGCCAAGCACGTGCTGGGGCTTTGAGCACGATGACGGTCTTCCACCACGGCTCCCACTGGGGTGCGTTCCAGGCCGAAACGGCGGAGGGGCGCGTGGCCGCCGCGCTGCCCTTCGCGAAGGACCCCGAACCCTCGCCCATCGTCGCCTCGATCCCGGACGCCGTGCATCATCGCTCGCGCATCGAAGGGCCGGCGGCGCGCCGCGGCTGGCTCGACGGCGACGGCGGCAGGGACCGGGGCCGGGACGCCTTCGTGCCGCTCGACTGGGACCGTGCAGTCGATCTGATTGCAGGCGAGGTCGCCCGCGTCGGGCGCGACTTCGGCAATGCGTCGATCTTCGGCGGCTCCTATGGCTGGGCGAGCGCCGGGCGCTTCCACCATGCCAAGAGCCAGTTGCAGCGTTTCCTCGGCATGGCGGGCGGCTTCACCAACCAGCTCCACAATTACAGCTATGCGGCGGGGCTGGCGGTCCTGCCGCATATCCTGGGCGGCGTCGAGGCGGCGCGGGGCCCGGTGACGGACTGGCGGTCCATCGTCGGGCATACGGGGCTGATGGTGTCCTTCGGCGGCCTGCCGGTGAAGAACGCGCAGGTCGATTCCGGCGGAAACGGGGAGCACACGGCCGCGGCCTACATACGCGAGGCGGCGGGGCGCGGCGTGCGGTTCATCGCCGTCTCGCCGCTCGGTGACGACCTGCCGCCGGGGCTGGACGGTGAGTGGATTCCCATTCGTCCCGGCACCGATACCGCGATGATGCTGGCGCTAAGCCAGGTACTGCTGTCGGAGCGGCTGGCGGATCGGGCGTTCCTGGAGCGTTACTGCACCGGCGCGGCGGCGTTCGAGGTCTCGCTGGAGGGCCGCACGCCCGAATGGGCCGAGGAGATCACCGGGGTGCCGGCGGCGCGCATCCGTTCGCTTGCGCGCGAGATGGCGTCGGCGCGCACCATGATCTCGACCGCATGGGCGCTGCAGCGCGGCGACCGCGGGGAGCAGCCCTTCTGGGCCACGGTGGCGCTCGCGGCCTGCCTCGGGCAGATCGGCCTGCCGGGCGGCGGGTTCGGCTTCGGCTACGGGTGCGTTTCCGGCATCGGCGCGGCGCGCCACGGCATTACCGGGCCGACCTTCCCCAAGGGGCCTAATCCGGTGGCCGAGTTCATCCCGGTCGCGCGCATCGCGGACATGCTGCTCGATCCGGGCGGGGCCTACGATTTCGACGGCGAGAGGCGGCGCTATCCGGACACGCGCCTCGTCTATTGGGCGGGCGGCAACCCGTTCCACCACCACCAGGACATCAACCGGCTCATCCGCGCCTTCCGGCAGCCGGAGACGGTCATTGTCCACGACCCCTGGTGGACGGCGACCGCGCGCCATGCCGACATCGTCGTGCCGGCGACGACGACCCTGGAGCGCAACGACATCGCGGCCGGCCGGCGGGACCGGTTCTGGCTCGCCATGCACCGCGCCGTCGGTCCCGTGGGCCGGGCGCGCAACGACCACGACGTCTTCGCCGACATTGCCGACCGCCTCGGCTTCCGGGAGCGCTTCACCGAGGGGCTGGGCGAGATGGAGTGGCTGCGCCGCATCTATGACGAGGCCTGTGGGCGGGCGGCGGAGCTGGGGCTCAATCTGCCGGACTTCGACGCCTTCTGGGCCGAGGGCCATGTGGAACTGCCGCGGCCGGAGAGACCCCGCGTGCTGTTCGAGGGCTTCCGCAAGGGCGAGGAGCGGCTGGCGACGCCGTCGGGGAAGATCGAGCTCTATTCCGAGCGCGTGGCGGGCTTCGGCTATGAGGACTGCCCCGGCTATCCGGCCTGGCTGCCGCCCGAGGAGTGGCTGGGCGCCGAGGCTGCGCGCGAGTGGCCGCTCCACCTGATCTCCAACCAGCCGGCGACGCGCCTCCATGCCCAGCTCGACCAGGGCCGGGTCTCGCAGGCAAGCAAGGTGAAAGGCCGCGAGCCGATCCGGCTCAATCCGGCGGACGCGGCGGCGCGCGGCATTGCCGAGGGCGATGTGGTCCGCGTGTTTAACGGGCGTGGCGCCCTGCTTGCGGGCTCGGTGCTGAGCGACTCTGTCGTGCCGGGCGTGGCGGTGCTGGCAACCGGCGCCTGGTATGACCCGGCCGACGCCGCAGAGCCGGGGAGCCTCGACAAGCATGGCAATCCCAATGTGCTGACCGCCGACCGCGGTACCTCGAGGCTCGGACAGGGACCGAGTGCGATGAGCGCGCTGGTCGAGATCGAGCGCTTCCAGGGCGAGCCGCCGCCCGTCACCGCCTTCGACCCGCCCGAAATCGCCACATGAGCGCATCGGGGCCGCTTGCCGGGCTCAAGGTGCTGGAAATTGCGGGCGTCGGGCCGGGGCCGCATTGCGCCATGCTGCTGGCGGACTTGGGCGCGGAGGTGCTGCGCATCGACCGCGTGCAGCCGCGCTACCGCGTCCATGCGCGCACCGACCTCCTGAACCGGGGCCGGCGTTCGGCTGCACTCGACCTCAAGCAGCCCCGCGCCGTTGAGGCTGTGCTCGCGCTTGCCGAACGCGCCGACGTGCTGCTGGAAGGCTTCCGGCCGGGCGTCATGGAGCGGCTCGGCCTCGGGCCGGAGACATTGCTCGGGCGCAATCCCCGCCTCGTCTATGCGCGCCTCACAGGCTGGGGGCAGGAGGGCCCGCTTGCGAACGCAGCGGGCCACGACCTCAATTATCTGGCGCTCACCGGCGCGCTGCACGCTATCGGCCCGGCCGCAGGCCCGCCGGTGCCGCCGCTCAACCTTGCCGGCGACTTCGGCGGCGGCGCGCTCTATGCCGCCTTCGGCCTTCTTGCGGCCCTGTTCGAGCGGACAAGCTCGGGCCAAGGCCAGGTTGTCGATGCCGCCATGGTGGACGGTGCCGCCTCGCTGATGACGTTTGTGCAAGGCCTGACCGCAGCCGGCTGGTGGCGGGACGAGCGCGAGGCGAACCTGATCGACGGCGGCGCGCCCTTCTACCGCTGCTACGAGACCTCGGACGGCAAGTGGGTCGCGCTCGGGGCGATAGAGCCCGAGTTCTACGACGCCTTCCTGAAGCTGACCGGCCTCGATGCGGAGGCGTTGCCGAAGCGCATGGACCGGGACCGCTGGCCGGAACTGACCGGGCGTTTCCGGCGGCTCTTCCTCACGAAGACGCGCGAGGAATGGTGCGCGCTGCTGGAAGGCACGGACGCCTGTTTCGCACCGGTACTGACGCTCGAGGAAGCGCCGGCCCACCCGCACATGGCCGTGCGAGGCGCGCTCGCCGCAAGCCACGGCATCGTCCAGTCCGGCACCGCGCCCCGCTTCTCGCGCACGCCGGGCGCCCTATCCCGCCCGCCGCCCGCGCCCGGCGAGGACACCCGCGCAGCGCTCATCGACTGGGGGCTCGGCGTAGAACGGGTCGACGCGCTCATCGCCTCAGGCGCTGCCGCCCGGAATACGGGGACCGGGACTGCACCGGAGAGGTGATCGACACGGCCCGTTCACGCCTTCCTGAAACGCCAGCCATACATCACCCGCCCGTAGAAGTTGAACCACTTCCTCGCTTCCGGATCGCGAAACGGATAGTCCGCTCCAAGCTGCCTTGCCGTGACGAGCCCCGAAACGAAACAGGTCTCCTGGCTGTTTATCAGCGTGTGCGCGCCGCAGTGCCAGCTTCGCCTTCTACCCTGGACGAAACGGAACAGGTGGATCAGCAGGGTGGCGTGCCGCACATCGTGGACGATGTGCTGAAACCACCACTTCCTGAGCAGGGTGGCGGAACAGGACGATCTTCCCTTCGTCGATGGGGCTGATCGGATTGTAAGTTACCAGGCACGGTTTGTCGGACCGCTTCGCCCAAGGCTGTTGATTGTGCATGATATAGGTGATTTCGTAATTGTCGGGTCTCGTCCCGTACTGCTCGATATGATTGCTCCGGTCGGCAAGCGGCCTGGCGGCATTGTCCGGGAGAACGGAGGCGTCCGAATGCACGACCGTATGGTTGTGCAGTTCGCTCTCATAGCGGATCGAGGATAGGATCCGGCTCTCCATGAAGCCGGGTTTGTCCAGCATCATCAGCGTCTGGTTCGCGTTGCATGCAAATACCACGTCGTCGAATGTCTCTTGCTTTCCGGCTTCGTCCTCCACGACAATGCCGGACCCGCGCCGATATACTTTCCGGACCGGCCGGTTCAGATAAATTTTCTCCCTAAAGCCGGCCGACATCGCTTCATAGATGCGCCGCGCGCCGCGGTCCCATGTCTGCATCGGCGTCGCAGTTTCTATGTCGAAGAACTCCAGGTAACGTGAAAACAGGGAGGCCGGCATGTCGAATACATTCGTCGCCAACAGGAAATTGACGAACATCGGTTTCAATATTTTGTATCTGAAATCCCCCGAGAACCTGCCCAGATCGAGAAGCAGACCCATGCTGACATAGTTGAACGGGTTAAAGGCATTGAGAAGTCTGGACCTCGTTCGATTGAGCCGGCCGAACCGCCGCAAATGTCCCTGAAGCTTCTGGAATTTCTCGATTTCCGGCTGCAATTCCCTCCTGATCCCGGAGTCGAAATCGTGCGCGTAAATGCCCCCGCGATATCCGACGCTGTAGCTGAATCCGGTATCGACCAATGCGATATCGTGCTGCTGCATGAGCAGGACGATATGGTGATAGACCGATGGAATGCAGGCGGTGACGGAAATGTCGAACGGGATCGCGCTGCCGTCGTCCTGCGGCATCTCGGCGGTGATGGCGTTGCCGCCGATCTCGGCCTGCGCTTCGAACAGCCGGAAGTCGAACCGGTCCGGGTGCCGGTCCAGCGCCCATGCCGCGCCAAGGCCCGAGATTCCGGCGCCGACAATGGCAACCCTTCTCGGCAATGCCGCCTGCTTCGCCCTGCTCATGGCGCCTACCCTACCACCGGCTGCGAACGGGCCCGCCGCGCGGCTTGCGCGATTTTCCCGCCCGCAAACGGCGTCCATTGCCCGGCGCCGCCCGATACCGTAGAAACTTCGCCTGTCCCTGCTGTTCGGTCGATCGGCCAGCAGCGAAAGAAGGCGGCCAGCGCGCCCGGGAAAGTCCGTATCGCATGCAAACAAGGACGAACGAGTTGAGCGGCGTCTCCTCGCTCTTCCCGTTTCCGGAAGGCTGGTATTTCGTCGCCAACCGCAAGGCGATAGAGAAAAAGAAGCTCCTCGGGAAAACCTGGCTGGGCGAACGGATCGTCGTCTGGTGCAACCGGGAGGGGGATGTCTGCGTCGCCGGGGCGGTCTGCCCGCATCTGGGCGCCGATCTGGGCCCCGACGCCGGAGGCCGGGTGCGCGGCGGCCGCCTCGTCTGCCCGTTTCACGGCTTCGAGTACGACATTGCCGGACAGTGCGTCGCGACGCCCTATGCGCCCGCACCGGAGTCCGCCAGGCTGAAAGTGTTCGAAACCCGCGACATCAACGGGCTCGTCTTCGCCTGGCGGGGCAGCAGCGGACGGCCGCCGCAATGGGACCTTCCTGCCCCGCCGCCGAACGGCTCCGAGTGGAGCGACATGGAGTTCCGGAGCGTTCGGTTCAAAGGGCATCCCCAGGAAACGACCGAGAATTCCGTCGACCTCGGACATCTTCGCTATGTGCACGGCTATGACAGCGTGCAGGCCGTCGGCCGGGTAACGGTCGACGGCGCCTCGCTCCAGAGCTGCTTCGATTTCAAGCGCACCCGGACCGTCGCCGGGATAAAGTGCTTCGCCTACGATGTGTCCGCCGCCACCCACGTGCACGGGCTCGGCTATTCCTATGTCGAGGTCCGGGAACATTTCATCGGCATGGACACCCGCTTGTGGGTGCTCGCAACGCCCATCGACGGCGAGCTTGTCGAAATGACCCTGGTGAGCCAGGTGCGGTTGCTGCTAAGGCCGAAGCGGCCGGTCGCCGGCCTGCGCTTCCTCCCTCCGAGGCTCCGCACCCGGATCATGAACCGGATCCTCATCGCGGCCCAGAAGCACGATGTGTTGCAGGACGTGGCCATCTGGGGCCGGAAGCAATACTGGCCCGACCCGGCGCTCTGCCGTTCGGACGGCCCCATCGGCAAATTCCGGCGCTATTGCGAACAATTCTATCCGGACGGCCAGTTCTGCGGGCGAAACGAAGCGGAACCGCTCCCGGCCCGTACCTGACGCATGGCTGCGGCGCCGAATTTCGGTGAGGGAATCGAAGAGCTTCCAGCGCTTCGGAATGCTGCGGACTTGACCGCCGCCCATGCATAAACGACATTTGCTGCTGAAGATGAACGACGACAGCGGTTCCTGTTTCCCGATTTTGCCTTGGCATGGGATTGGGGTCGCTCCGGACATGCCCATATCGGTAGCCGCTTTCCCGGGCCTTGCGCCCATCGTTCCGAGGTGTCGCGCCGGCGCCCCGGGACAGGCCCGGATGCGGGGAGGCCCTGGCTGATGGCCGGTGTCATGGAAGATGTCGCAGCCCGTCCGCTGAGTCTGCCCGAGGAGCTCGTCCTCGTGCTTCTCAACGAGCAGAACGGCTACTTCCATCAGGTGCCCGGCTGGGACCTGAACTGCGCCATCGTCGGTGCCGGTCTGGCGGAACTTTCGCTGCGTTCGCGCATCGACACCGACATGGAGGCGCTGCATCTGGTGGACGCGACGGAAACGGGCGACCCGGCGCTGGACCCCATCCTGAAGGAAATTGCGAAGGAACCTGCCCGGCGGAATGCCCAATATTGGATCGAGCGGCTCGTTCTCCATGCCGAGTCGGTGATCGATCTGACTCTCGACCGCCTGGTCGATCTGGACATCCTGGAACGTCACAACGGCGATTTCTATACGCTCGCTTCGACCAGACTGCGCGCAAACGAGCACGATAGTTCCCGGGAAGGCACGGCAGGCCAGTTTATCAAGGCGCGTATCGGCGAGGTCATTCTGACCGATTCGATACCCCATCCCAGAGACGTCATCGTCATCGGCCTCGTCAACACATGCGACGTCCTTCGTTTCATATTCGAACTCGATGAAGAGGCCGAAAGGCGCATCGAGACCATATGCAGGATGGACCTTATCGGCCGTTCCATAGCCGATGCGGTCAGACACAACATCGCCAGCCCCCTGCTCCGGCGTTCCACCCTGACCAGGAAAATTCCGAAGGTCCCGCTGCATCGGCTGTTGCTCAGCCCGCATATTCGAACCGGCAACGTTCCTGCGCTGTTTGCCGAGCTGACGGAGAGATACGGGCCGGTTTTCCAGGTCCGTCCGCCGTTCAAGGAACCCATGACGTTCGTCGCCGGGCAGAAGACAAACCGCTGGGTGCACCGGCACGGGCGGATGTATCTGAGGGCCAGGGACTACTTCGCCGATTTCGAGAAGATCTACGGCGCGTCGGGCGTGTTGCCCTCCCTGGACGGCACCGACCATTTCCGGCTCCGCAAGGCCCTGTCGCCCGGATATTCGCGCGAGAGGCTGGCGGGGCAACTGGACCAGGTTTACCACCACGGCCGCAAATTCATGGCGGACTGGAAAGTCGGCGACGCCCTGCCTGCGACGCAGATGTGCCGGCGAATGATCAACGCGCAGATATCGCCGCTTTTCATCAGCGTCGACTCGCAGGACCTGTTCGACGATCTGACGGCATTCAAGGAACGGGCGCTCAACGTCCGTATCCTGAAAACGCTGCCCGGATTCATGCTGGGCACCCCGCGCATGAAACGCACGGCGAAAGCCATGGACACATTGCTGGAGCGGATCCAGGGCGTCCATACGCCGGCCCAGCGGGCCGGCTGTCCGCGCGACCTTGCAGACGACCTGCTGAGCCTGCATGGGAGCGACCCGCAGCTGGTGCCGGAATCGAACCTGCGTTTTGCGCTGTCGGCGGCGCTGATCGCGAGCGTGTATCTGGGCGATTCGTTCAGCTTCGCGGTTTACGCCATGGCGTCGCAACCGAAGCTCTACAGGAGAATCCAGGACGAGGCCGACGCCCTGTTCGAAGGCGGCGACCCGGCCGGCGCGGACTTCACGCCGTCCGCGATGGATGTCACCCACCGGTTTCTCATGGAATGCCTGAGGATGTATCCGATCGTTCCGATGTCGCTCAGGAACGTGATGAACACCTGCGTGGTCGAGGGCTACGAACTGCCCGTGGGGGAGCGCCTCTATGTGGCGCAGACGGCGGCCCACTATATGGAGGAGTCCTTCCCGGACCCCTTCTCGTTCGATATCGACCGCTACCTGCCGTCGCGCAGCGAGCATCGCGGCCCGGGATACGCGCCCTACGGGCTCGGCACGCACAGATGCCTCGGCAACCGCTGGATGGACCTGCAACTGGCGGTCAATCTGCTGCTGGTCGCGCACTATTTCGACCTCGAAATATCCCCGGAGAACTACAAGCTCCGGTTCAATCCGCTTCCGTCGCTGAAGCCGAGCAGGGACCTGAAATTCCGCGTGGCCGGGCAGCGGCGGGAATTGCGCGCCCCCGATGCGTGAAACGCCAAGGCGCCCGGAAGAGCCGGGCCTATGGCGGCTTGCGCGCCAGGAAACAGTATAGAGGCGTGAAGATGCCGGCCGCGCCGCCGGCCACATAAGCGCGAGCGGTCCGGTCCATCAGCTCGACGACCTTCGAGGAGCCCTTCGGGAATACGCCCAGCATCTCGGCCAGCCTGGAAGCCCCGATGAACGTCCTGCGACCCAGCGGGGTCGCGCGCAGCAGGCTGCCCATCACCCCACTCCGGGTCTCCATGGGCCGGTACCACGGCGTGGCGCCGGCGTCGCTGCCGACGGCCCGGTCTATCCCCTCGACGAGCTGAAACCCTGCCGATCCGAGAGCCCGGTTCACGCCATCCATCGTCTCGATATTCCGGAGCGCGATGCCGTGCATCAGCTCCCGCTCGATGGCCCGGTGCCGGTCGTTGCCTGGATCGAACCTGTCCGTCATGCACATTTCCTGGCCCCAGAACAGGGCCCCAGGTTTCAGCACCCGGTATATCTCGGCGAACGCGCCCGCCTTGTCCGGCGCATGGCATGTCGATTCGATCGCATAGCCCCGGTCGAAGCTGTCGTCGGCAATGGCGCTCATGTCCATGAAGCTGCTGCACATGTAATCGACAGCACGATCGAGACCGGCCTCCGCGCTCAGCGCTTTCGCCTTGTCGAGCTGGATTTCGCTGCTGTTCACCCCGACCACCCTGACGCCGGCCTCGCGGGCGACGCGGCGCATCGGGCCGCCGATGCCGCAACCGATATCGACCACCGTCATGCCCGGGCGCAATTCCAGCCGGGACATCATCAGCCGCTGGTGCCGGATTTTGGACTCCTCCAGGCTCTCCTGCGGCGACAGCGGCGCGAAATGCAGGGATTCGCCCCATCCGAACACCATGAATTCGCTGCAAAGGTCGTAATATTCCCGGACGGTCTCCGTATGGTCGTAGTCCGCGGTGGCGCTCTCCGAAGACGCCCTTGCGACCCAGTTCTCGAAGTGCTCCGCGCGGCGGGAGACATTCGAGCCGCCATAGGAGGCCTTCAGCTCCCTGGACAGCCTGCGGATGTTCACGGCGGGCTTCCTTCGATCCCTGCGGCCGCCGCAGAGCCGGGGCCGCTACCGCGCCCGTTTCAGCGCCGTGCGGGTGAAATCGCCGAGATCGAGGTCGGCGCCGAACTCGTAGTCCGCCCATACCAGCAGGGTGCTCTTTCCCGTCAGGTGGTTGGTCATCTCGATCCTGCTGCTCCGCCAGAAGCGGTCGAGATACAGCTTGTAGCCTTCCACGACCATCGTCTTGAGATGCGCGTCCCGGCGGTCGAAGAACTGGATCTGCATGGTGCGAAGCTCCTCCCGGTCCAGCCAGACCAACTGGCGGGAGTATCCGGAATCCCTGCTGACGGGCACGCGCTCCAGGACCGCGCATTCGAGCTCGCCGCAGGCTTCGTCGCGCAAGTGGCGGTGGGTGAATTTCTCGACCTCCACGGTGCCCATGTCCTCATAGGAGAACTCGCTGCCCATGAAGGAGCCGGACTGGTTCGAGGAACTGATGCGCTTGACCCGCTTCAACGCGGGCAGGTAGAGCCACTGCTCGTCGGGCTCTTCCTTGTGGGCGTGGACGAGGAACGCCGTTCCCCGGACGTCGCGCGGGCGGTCGAACACGAACATGGTGCGGTCGCCGCCGCCGTCCACCTCGATGACCTTCAGCCGCACTTCCCGGTGGCTTTCCTGGCCGCGCTTGTTGCGCAAGGTCATGGTCATGCCGGCGATGAAATTGCCGAATCCCTTCTGGCGCTCGCGGGCTTCGGTCGCGATCCTGAGGCCGGCTTCCTCGGCGCTTTCGGCCGCAAGGCCGGCCGGCCAGGCGAGGATTGCGACCAGGAGCCCGGACAGCAGCGCCTGGCGCGAGAAAGAGTTGCGCATCACCGTTTCCTCCTGTCAGCGGCCGCCGGCGAAGTCTGTTCCGCTTCCCGCCGCAGCCGTTCCCCGATCTCGGCGCCGGTCTCCCTCGTCCCGTCCAGCGCCATCAGCAGGGGTGGGAGAAACAGGAAGTCCGCAAGCAGCGCGATGATGACCGTCATGCCCACGAGCAGGCCCAACGCCTGGTTGGTCACCAGCCCCGACGCCGCGAACACCATGAATCCGAGCCCGAACACGACCGTCGTCGCAAACAGCGCCCTGCCGACGGACCGGAAGGCGGACTGGACCGATTCCGACGGCAGCAGCCCGCTTTTTCTGGCCGAAACATATTTGGTCATGAAGTGGATCGTGTCGTCCACGACGATGCCGAAGGCGATTGCGGTGACGACCGACGCCGCGACCCCGACCTCGCCCACGGCATAGCCCCAGAGGCCCATCGCCATGGCGGCCGGCACGAAATTGGGTATCAGGCTGATTACGCCGAGACGCACGCTCCTGAAGACGAGGAGCAGGAGCAGCGAGACGAGGCCCATCGCGATGACGGTGCCGAGCAACATGCCTTCGATATTCCTCTGGATCGAATGGGCCCCGACAAGCGCCACGCCGGCCGCGCCGGTTTCCATGCCGGGGGCGTTGTCCCTGAGCCAGGCCTGCGCGCGGTCGTCGAGCGCGATCTTCTCGACCGTGGAAAGGCTCTTCAGCACGACCGTCATGCGGGTCGAGGACCGGTCGACATCGATGAGGTTGTTCAGGTCGCGCCCGACCGGCAGGGAGAATTCGTAGAGCAGCAGATATTGCGCGGCGAGGTCGGAGTCCTCCGGAAGGCGGTACTCGTCCGGGTCGTCGGCATGCAGGTTCCTGTTCAGGCGCTTCACGATGTCGGAAATGGCGAAAACATGCGCGACTTCCGGCTGCGCGCGGTACCATTCCGCAAACGCATCGACCCGGTTCAGATAGCCGATATCCGTAACGCCGCCCGCCTGCCCGGCGCTGAGCGAGTATTCGTAGGTTTCAACGCCGGCAAAGTTCCTGCTGACGAAATCCGTGGACCGCCGGAATTCGTAGCTCTCGTCCAGCAGCTCCAGCCAGTTCTCCTTGAGTTCGATCCGCGAAATTCCGGCGACGAGGACGACGATCGCGAGGCCGAAGCCGCAGAGCAGCACCGTGCGCCGGGAGACCACGAACCGCCCGAAGCGGTCGAAGAAACCGGACTTGCCCGCGCGCTCGGGACGGCTCTGCATCGGCACGGCCGACAGGAAGGCGGGCAGCAGCGTGACCGCATAGAGGAACGCGCACATGACGCCGAACGCCACCATGTTGCCCATGACCCGGAAGGGCGGCATGTCCGCGAAATTCAGGCTGAGAAACCCGATCGCCGTCGTAAGGGAGGTGAGGAAGACGGCCCAGCCGTTGGTCCTGACGGAATGGATGGCCGCCTGCCTGCGGTCCATTCCCTCGCGCAGTCCGGCCAGCATTCCCTCTATGACATGCACGGAATGCGCAACCGTGACCGCCATCATCACGAACAGCGCCGCGGCGCTCTCGCCGAAGAACTTCATGCCCGTCCAGCCGGTGAAGCCCACTCCCGACCCGAGCACGGCCGCCAGCATCAGCACGATTGCCGCGGTTCCCCATACCGAGCGCAGCAGGACGACGGCGGCGAGCAGCATCGTCGCGAGCACGATGGGAGCCAGGACTCCCGTGTCGTCGTCGATCGCCTCGCGCATGGCGCGGTTGAGGACGAGTTCGCCGGTAAGGTGGTAGTCGATGGCCGCATGTTCCTGCCGGGATTCGGCGGCGGTCCGGCGCAGGAAGTCGGTGACTTCCACCTTGGCCAGCTGCCGCTCCGCGCGGCCGTCGGGAAGCGCCACGCTCACGACCAGCCCGGCGACGCGCCCGTCCCGCGACACGAACCGCCCGGCGACCTCGTCCGTGGCGAGCGCGATTTCCTCGATCCGTTTCAGTTCGCCACCAGTCAGGGTCGCGGCGTCGCGGACAAGCCGTTCGACGACGAGTTCGTCCTCGAAGCCCTCGCTGTGCTGGTAGTTGGCGAGCGAGTCGACGCGGGTGACATAGGGCGTCTGCCAGAGCCGGTCGGTCAGCTCCTCGATGGCGGCCAGCGCTTCCCGGGTGAAGATCGTGCCGGCCTGCGGGGCCGCGACGACCAGGGCCGCGTCCGAGAGCGCGTAGGTGTCTTCCAGCAGTTCGAGCGCGACGATGTGCGCGTCGTCCCCGCCGAAATGGTTGCGGACATCGACATCGACGGTCTCCAGGCGCGCTGCGCCCGCGGCGAGCGCCAGCATGACGAGCAGGGAAACCGCGACGGTGACCCACCGGCGCCCGACGATCGTAGCGATGCAGGCCTCGAAGTTCATGCCCATGCGCCCGCCTGCGAGGAGGCCTCGGGGCCTGTTCGAGAATGGCGTCTATGCGGCGTCCGGTCCCGTACGCCCGAACGCCTCCCTTCGTCATGCCCGGACCTGTTCCGGGCATCCACACGGCCGTCCGACGGGAAACAGCCCTTGGCCTGCCCCCGCGCACCGGCGGGAGCCTGCCCCAAACCGTCACCCCGGACTTGATCCGGGGTCCATCCCCGACCCTCTGCGCCCGCCGCCGTCGTTCGAAACGGGATCGGACCGCCGGAGCCTGCCCCGGACCGCGATCCGGGGTCCGCCGAGAGTGCCGGAGCTGGACCCCGGATCAAGTCCGGGGTGACGATGTTTGTCCGCCCTCGTCCCGCTTCGATACGGCCGACTGCCGCCCCAATTCCTTCAGACGGTCGAAGGCGGGCGTCCATCCCTGACACCCGATGCCGCCGCAGCCGGCGGAGAGAAGGCCCGTTCGCTGCCCATGGCCGACGCTCGAACGAACTCTGCATGGCCGCCGCCGTCCGCGCCGCGCCCACCTCAGAACCGGGTGCGGAAGCCGATCTCGAACAGGTGGGCCCGCATTTCGGTGTCCACATTGACGGTGCCCGTCGCGTTCCTGCCCGAAAACTCGAGGCCGCTCGCATTCTGCAGGCGGTAGCCGAACTGGAGCGTGGTCTTTTCGCTGAGCCGGTAGCCCAAGCCAACGCCGACATGGTAGGCGAAGGTGGTGTCCTTCCTCGAAACCGCCGGCACGTAACCGTCGGGAAGCACGACCGGCGGCACCGCTGTCGGATCCTGGCCCGCTTGCAGCGCCGCTGCCCGCGCCTGCGCCGTTGCGATGTCATTCGAAAGCGCATTGTCGTCGTAATCCAGGTCGCTCTGGTCCACCCGGATGAAGCCGATTCCCGCGCCGAAATAGGGGATCCAGTCGGTCCCCGTGTCAAAGTCGTACCAGGCGCTCGCGAAGCCGCCGAACTGTCCGGCGCTGCCGGAGATCGGGACGTCCACCTCGATGGGAATCGGCGTACCAGCGGCACTGACGCCCTTGTACGTCACCTTGTCCACCTTCGCGCGCGCGACGAACAGCTCGCCCTCGATCCGCAGCCCGCCGCCGAGCTCGTAGCCCACCATGCCGGCGACCTTGAACCCTGCATTGTATTCCGACGTGGCCGTTGCGTTATACGGAACGAAGGCGGGGGGGCTCAGAGTTGAGTTGAGCGAGGTCCCCTTCGTCTTGGACTCCGAGTCGTCGATGAACATGACCGGCACTTGCAGCCCCATGTACCACCCGGTCTCCGCCGCGCGCGCGTCCGGCGCCGCCGCCGCGATGCCCAGTCCGAACGCCGCCGCCAGGGCGCCCGTCAGATATCCGGCTGCCGCCGGTCCGAAAATCCGTGCCATGCCATAATTCTCCCGTCCGGTTGCTGCCCGTCGCATTCAAGAGTCCGAAAGCCTACCAGCCGCGCCCTGCATAGACCAATAGCCAAGCGGCATAGAAAATTCCGACGGATCGGGAACGAAATTCGAATATTCTGCCGATGACCGCTGGCGTTACTTGTAGGGATCGGCGGCGTCGCGCAAGCCGTCGCCCAGGAAGTTGAAGGCGAGCACCGTCACCACCACCGGCACGACCGGCAGCATCAGCCAGGGATAGAGCACCACGACATTCATGTTCTGCGCTTCCGTCAGCAGCACGCCCCAGCTCGTAACCGGCGGCCTGAGGCCGAGCCCCAGATAGCTGAGCGCCGTCTCGCCCAGAATCATGCTCGGGATCGAGAGCGTGGCCGAGGCGATCAGGTGGCTCGCAAACCCCGGCAGCAGGTGCCGGCCGATGATGCGCCCCGGACTCGCGCCCATCAGTTGCGCAGCGGTGCAGAAATCCTCCTCCCGGAGCGCCAGCAGCTTGGAGCGCACGGCGCGCGCCAGCCCCGTCCAGTCGAGCAGGCCCAGAATGATCGTGATGCCGAAAAAGACCAGCACCGGCGACCAGGTGACCGGGAGCGCGGCCGAGAGCGCCATCCAGAGCGGCAGCTCCGGGAAGGAGCGCACGATCTCGATGATCCGCTGCGAGAGGCTGTCCACCCAGCCGCCGTAATAGCCCGCGAGCCCGCCGATGACGATGCCGAGCGCGAAGGAGATGAGGATGCCGATCAGGCCGACGGTGAGCGAGATGCGCGCGCCGTAGATTATGCGCGAGAGCACGTCGCGCCCGAGCCGGTCGGTACCGAGCAGGAAGAGCGTGGCGCCTTCCCGGTCCGCCGGGCAGACGAGATGCAGGTCGGCCTCGAACAGGCCCCAGAAGCGGTAGCCGTCGCCGCGGCAGAAGAAGCGCAACGGATAGACCTTTTCCGGGTCCTCGACATAGACGCGCTTCAATTGCGCGAGGTCGAGCGTGCGGGTGTAGCCATAGACGAACGGCCCGATGAACTCGCCCTCATGGAAGAGATGCACCGACTGCGGCGGCGCGTGGATATGGCGGATATTGCGGCTGTGGAGGTTGTACGGCGCGAGGAACTCGGAGACGAGGACCGAGGCGTAGAGCAGGAGCAGCACGATGCCGGAGGCGACGGCGAGCTTGTGGCGTTTCAGCTTCCGCCACATCAGCCGCCATTGCGTCGCGAGGTAGTAGCGCTCCTGCTCGGGCGTCAGTTTCTCGACCGAGTGCGGGTTCCAGGGCGCGGTATCGACGAAATGCTCGGGCCGGTCGTTCATCGCTGGGCCCCGCCTCCGAGCCGGATGCGCGGGTCCAGCAGGGCGAGCGCCAGGTCCGACAGCAGCATGCCGACGATGGTGAGCACCGAAAGGAACATCAGGAAGGAGCCGGCGAGATACATGTCCTGGCTGCGCAGCGCCTCGATCAGCATCGGGCCCGTGGTCGGCAGGCTCATCACCATGGAGACGACCGCCGAGCCGGAGACGATCTGCGGCAGCATGTTGCCGATGTCCGCCACGAACGGGTTGAGCGACATCCGCACCGGGTATTTCAGCAACAGGCGCAGATTGGGCAGCCCCTTGGCGCGGCCGGTCACGACATACTGCTTCTGCAACTCGTCCAGGAGGTTGGCGCGCAGCCGGCGGATCATGCCCGCGGTGCCGGCCGTGCCGATGACGACGACCGGCACGATCAGGTGCTCGACTATCGAGACCGCCTTCGCCCAGGACATGGGCTGCTCGACATATTGCGGGTCCATCATCCCGCCGATGGAGATGCCGAACTCGATCCTGAGGAAATACATCAGCACCAGCGCGAGCAGGAAATTCGGCGTAGCGAGGCCGAGAAAGCCCAGGAAGGTGAGGCCGTGATCGCCCCAGGAATATTGATGCGTGGCGGAGTAGAAGCCGATCGGGAACGCCACGACCCAGATGAAGATGACGGTGGAGAAATTCAACAGCAGGGAGAGCCAGAGCCGGTCGCCGACGACATCGGAGACCGGCAGATCGTATTCGAACGAATAGCCGAAATCGCCCTGGAGCATGCCGAAGACCCAGAAGACATATTGCTTCCAGAGCGGCTGGTCGAGGCCGTATTGCTTGCGCAGGAACTCGATCTTGCCGCTGTCCGCCGCCTCGCCCTGGGACTGCAATTCGGCAATGTAGGTCGTGAGGTAGTCGCCCGGCGGAAGCTGGATGATGACGAAGATGATGGCGCTCACGATCGCGAGCGTCGGGACCGCGATAAACAGGCGCCGGAAGATATAGGTAAGCATCGCTCGCCTCCTTCCCGTCCCGCCGTCAGTTCGCCAGCCAGAACCGGTCGGGGCGGAATATGCCGAAATGCGCCCCCGGCTCCCAATTGTAGTAGCCCTCTTCCGGCACGCCGTTCAGGCGGTCGGAAACGACGACGGGCTGGCGGATTCCGCCGACGATGCCCAGCACGAACACCTCCTCCGCGTGGATTTCCAGCATCTCGCGCCAGATGCTCCGGCGCCGCTCAGGGCCGTCCGCGTGGCGCCAGGCGTCGTTCAGGGCGTAGAGCCGTGCGGGTGCGTCCATGTCCACCGGTTCGCCCGCCGCGCCCCGGGTTTCGTGATACTGGCCCCATTTCGGCCATTGCAGCTGCTGCTGGCTGGTGGGGGCGAGCTCGGCCGGGCTCATCTCTGCGGAGGCGAGGCCGTTTTCCCAGCCCGACCAGACCGACATCAGCGTCTGGCCGGAAAAAATGCGGTTGCGCAGCAATTCCCGCTGGAGCGGCTTGGCGTGGAGCTTGATCCCAAGCTTCAGCCAGCTGTCATGGACCAGATGCAGGATGTCGGTTTCTTCGGTGCTCTCGCCCGCGGTCTCGACGATCAGCTCCGCCGGGTGGCCGTCCGGAAGCAGGCGCAGCCCGTCATCGCCCCACCGGAGGCCCGCCTCGTCCAGCAGGGTGTTGGCGGCGTCGGCGTCGTAGGCCGCCCAACGCTGCCGGACCGCCTCGTCGTAGAGCGGGCTTCCCGGAAGCAGGCTGTTGTTGCCGGTGAGCGCGAGCCCGAAATAGATGACCTCGTTGACTTCCTCCCGGTAGAGGCCGAGCGACAGCGCCCGGCGCACCCGCCGGTCCCGGAACAGGGAGCGCCAGACGGGGTCGCTGGCATTGAGGTTCGGGTAAAGCGCCACATGCGCGCCCTTGCCGGTGCGCCAGAGGCGGACCTTGTAGCCGCCCGGCTCCTCGCCGCGCTTCAGGAAGGTCACATTGTCGAACCTGAGATAGCGCGCCTGGAGGTCGCTCGCACCGGAGGCGGTCTTCGCCGGAATGAGACCGCTCGCGGCGATGTTCATCACCACGCGGTCGATATAGGGAAGCTGGCGGCCGTTGCCGTCCACGCGGTGATAGTAGGGATTGCGGACGAAGACGAAGCGGTCGGACGGCGGGCGGGTGACCGGTGCCCAGGGCTGCAGGGTCGGCAGATCCGGATTGTCGTTCTTGTACTGGCTGTCGAGCTTGTTGTGCAGCGCGGCCCAGCTTCGCCGGCGCGCTTCTTCGACAGCGCGGGCCAGCGCCTCCGGCGGCGCGTGAGCGGCGTGGAAGCGTCTCAGATAGTGTGCCGGCCGGTAGATGTAGAGCGGCCGCGCCCCGGCGAGCGCAGGCAGGAAACCCGGATTCGGCGCGTCCCAGCTATAGCGGACCGTCGTTTCATCCAGCACCTCGAAGAGGGGCGGCCTGCCGTCCACAAGCATCGCCGCCGGCGGCCCGGTCGGCGAGAGTTCCCCGTTGTTGGCGACGTCCTCCCACCAATAGCGGAAATCTTCGGCGGTGAAGGGATGCCCGTCCGACCATTTGTGGCCCGGTCGGAGACGGAGCGTGAAGACGCGGCCGTCCCGCGCCTCCACGCTCTCCAGAATGTCCGGCTCAAGCACGAGCTCCGGCGTGTAGCACATGAGTCGCGCATAGCCGTAAACGACCATCTGCCGGGTGTCCTTGGCCTTGGCCATCAGCACGCGCAGATCCCCGCCATGCAGGCCCGGCCCGGCTTCCTCGTCCAGATGGGGAACATCCGGCAGGCGTTGCGCAACCGCCGGAAGCGTCCCGGCGCGGACCCGGTCCGCCAGGGACGGTGTTTCGACCGGCGCCGCCAGCGACGCGCCCGCGATAAGGGCGAGCGGCGCGAGCAGGGCCGCCGGCAGCCTCACGCCGCCAGCCCGCCCGATACAGCGCCCTCCCCGAGGCGGACGAAATGACCCTCCTCGATCTCTTCGAACGCGCCCCTGGCGCCGCCGGAGAGCCGGTAGGGACCCGGCCAGAGTTCCGGCCTTGAGGCCCGTTCGTCGGCAAGCGCCTGGAAGTCCAGCGGATAGTCGAGGTCGGGTTCCGGCACCGCCGCCAGCAGGGCCTTCGTGTAGGGGTGGCGCGGGTCGCGGAACAGCACTTCGCGCGGCGCAAGCTCCACCAGCCTGCCGGCGCACATCACGGCGATGCGGTCCGCCATGTAATCGACCACCGCCAGATTGTGCGACACGAACAGGTAGGTGAGGCCGAGCGCCTTCTGCAGGTCCTTCAGCAGGTTCAGGATCTGCGCCTGCACCGACACGTCGAGCGCCGAGACGGGCTCGTCGCAAAGCAGCAGTTCCGGCTTGAGCGCCAGCGCGCGCGCGATGCCGAGCCGCTGGCGCTGACCGCCCGAGAAACTGTGCGGATAGCGGTTGAGGTAACGTTCGCTGAGGCCGACCAGGTGCATCAGCTCGCGCACGATCTCGCGGCGCTCTTCCGGCCCGGCCAGGCGATGCACGACCAGCGGCTCGGACACGATGTCGAACGCCGTCATGCGCGGGTTGAGCGCGCTGAACGGGTCCTGGAACATGTACTGGATGCGTCGGCGATAGGGGAGCAAAGCCTTTCCGGGCAACTGCAACAGGTCCACCGGCGCTCCGTTGTCGTCGAACACAACCTCGCCCCGGTCGGGCGTCAGGGCGCGCATGACGATCTTGCTGAGCGTGCTCTTGCCGCAGCCGCTCTCGCCGACCAGGCCCAGGCATTCGCCGCGCTCGATGGCGAAGCTCACATCGTCCACGGCAAGCACGCCTTCATCGGCCCCGCCGCCCAAGAGGCCGGCCTTGCGGCTGCCATAGCGTTTGGTGAGGCCGCGCACTTCCAGCAGCGGTCGGTCGGCGGGTTCCTCCCGATCCGGGCGGTTCTCTCCGGCCAGCAGCCGGCCGGTTTCCGGGCGCACCTCGCGGATCGGCGTCAGCCGCTCGCCCTCGGCCATGTGGAAGCGGGGCACGGCGCGCAGCAGCGCCTTAAGGTAGGGGTGTCCGGCACGCCGGAACACGTCCTCGGCGCTGCCGGCTTCGACGATACGGCCGTGATACATCACCACCAACTCATCGGCCATGTTGGCGACGACGCCCAGATCGTGGGTAATCATCAGCACCGCCATGCCGAGTTCCTGCTGGAGATCCTTGACCAGTTTCAGGATCTGCGCCTGCACGGTCACATCGAGCGCGGTGGTGGGTTCGTCGGCGATCAGCAGCGCCGGGCGGCAGATCAGCGCCATGGCGATCATCGCCCGCTGGCGCAAGCCGCCGGAAAGCTCGAAGGGATAGGTGTCGAGCGCGCGCTCCGGGTCCGGGAAGCCGACCAGCCGCAGCATGTCCGCCGTCTCGGCGCGCAGCTGCCTCGCCGTCGTGTCGCTGTGCAGCCGGAGCGCTTCCGAGACCTGGTCGCCTATGGTGTGCAGCGGCGAGAGCGAGGTCATCGGCTCCTGGAAGACGATCGAGACCGCGCCGCCGCGCAGCCGCCGCATTCTCCCGCTATCCGGGTCGAGGGCGGCGATATCGACCTCGGGCAGGCCCTTACGCTTTAGCCGGATCGCGCCCGAGCGGATCGCGGCGGCGCGGGGCAGGATGCCCATGACCGCCTGCGCCGTTACCGATTTGCCGGAGCCGGACTCGCCGACCAGGGCGACGGTACGGCCGTGGGGGATGGAGAAGGACACGCCGTCCACCGCCCTGACCGCTCCGCCCGGCGTGTCGAAGTCCACGGTGAGACTGTCGATTTCCAGAAGCGCGCTCACCGCGCCGCCTCCAGATCGACCGGCCAGACGCCGAGCGACTCCAGATTGGCGAGCGTCGTCGGATCGAGCGCCAGCGCGTTTTCGGCCGCCGCCCGCGCCGCCCGCGCCGCCACGAGATGGAAACGGTCGAGGTTGGAATCGATGGTGATCGTCGTCCCGCCGCCGGATAGCTTCAACTGCATCCAGCCGTGGCCGCGCTCCTTGCGCGTCGAATAGAAACGCAGCGCCAGCCGGTCGAGCGCGCCCCAGGCGATCGTGCGGCCAACGGGACCGAGAATCCGTATGCCCGCCGGGTTCATCTGCACCGTGGAGCGGTGCTTCACCCAGGTCATCACGGCGAAGCCGCCGAACAGCAGCGCCAGCAGGCCCAGCAGCCAATTGCCGAAACTGCCCGCCGGCACCCACGGCATCGGCAGCAGCGCAATCGCCAGCCCGATGCCTGCGCGCGTATAGTCCGGCCAGAGCGAACGGACCGGGTAAGCCAGCGCCACGCCGCTGCCGGATGGCGTTGCTTCAGCCGTGGTAGAGATTGCGCGGTCCCTTTCTGCCCCGGACCTTTTCGAGTCTGCGCGATTCCGCCCGCCGCCGCAATTCCGCCTTCCCGCGAGCGCCGGTTCCCGCTTGACACCCCATAACATTCATTCAGGATACATCTTCAGGTCCCCCATCTGCGGATCGCGAATGCGCCGGTTGCAAGCCCGATCCGCGTTTGGGCGCATCGAAGCCGGGCCGCCGGGCAACAGCAGATAGGAGACGCAAGCCATGCTACAGCTGAACAGACGCCAGGTCCTGACCGCCGGCGGCACGCTGGGGGCGATGTCCGCCATGAGTCCCATCGTGAAGGCCTCGACGGGCAGCGCGGCGGCCAAGGCCGACCTCGCCAGCCTGCCGCGCGTCAGGCAGGAACTCGTGGCCCCGCCCTTCGCGCCGGAGCATGAGCAGGTCGCGACGGGCGGCCCGAAGATCGTCGAGGTGGAGCTGACCGTCCACGAGGAGAAGCGCGAGATAGACGACGACGGAACCGTCCTCAACGCGCTGTCGTTCAACGGTTCGATTCCGGGCCCGCTGATGATCTGTCATGAGGGGGACTATATCGAGCTCACGCTGAAGAACCCCGAAACCAACGTCATGGAGCACAATATCGACTTCCATGCGTCCACGGGCGCGCTCGGCGGCGGCGGCCTCACGCTCGTGCAGCCGGGAGAACAGGTCGTCCTGCGCTGGAAGGCGATCAAGGCGGGCACCTTCATCTACCACTGCGCGCCGGGCGGGATCATGATCCCCTACCATGTGGTTTCCGGCATGAACGGCGCGGTCATGGTGCTGCCGAGGGACGGGCTGAAGGACCGCAACGGCAATCCCGTCCGCTACGACAGGGTCTATTATGTCGGGGAGCAGGACTTCTACGTGCCGCGCAACGCCGACGGCGACTATATGGAATACGAGTCGCACAGCGACGCGATGGCGGACACGCTCGACGTGATGCGGACCCTTACGCCGACCCACGTCGTGATGAACGGCAAGGTCGGCGCGCTCACCGGCGACAATGCGCTGACGTCCAAGGTGGGCGAGTCGGTGCTGTTCGTGCACTCCCAGGCCAACCGGGATTCGCGGCCGCACCTCATCGGCGGCCATGGCGACTATGTCTGGGAGGAAGGCTCCTTCGTCGATCCGCCGATGGAAGGGCTGGAAACCTGGTTCATCCGGGGCGGCTCTGCGGGCGCCGCGCTCTACACCTTCCGGCAGCCGGGCGTGTATGTGTACCTCTCGCACAACCTCATCGAGGCCGTGCAGCTGGGCGCGCTCGCCCATGTCGTCGTGGAAGGGGAGTGGGACGACGACCTGATGGCGCAGGTCCAGGCGCCGGGCCCGATTCCGGTGTAGGCGGGCCCGATGGCGGGACGGTCGGCAGGCGGGACCACGGTCGCGCTCGCCGTTCTTGCCAGCGTCGCCGGTGCATCCGGATTCCTGGCGGCGGGCCTGATCCACTCGGAGCTCGCCCGCCCGCCGGTTCCCGGCGAATATCTGCCGCAACTGGTTGCGGTCCCCGCCGGGGAGATGACCGTCTCCCGGTCCGGAGAGCCGCGCCGCGTCGTCTTCGAGCGGCCGTTCCTGATCGGCAGGTTCGAGGTCACTTTCGACCAGTGGGACTACTGCCGCGAGGCCGGCGGCTGCGCGCACCGCCCGAGGGACCGGGGATGGGGACGCGCCGACCGGCCCGTCATCGATGTGAGCTGGGAGGATGTCGGCCAGTATCTCGACTGGCTGTCGGACGCGACCGGCCGCCGCTACCGCCTGCCGACCGAGGACGAGTGGGAGTATGCGGCCCGCGCAGGCTCTCCCGAGCCGGCCGGTCCCGCACCCCTCTTCACGGACCCGCGGCTGGCCTGGGCGGCAACCTATGTGCTGGAGGCGAGGAAGACCAAGAAGACGAAGCCGGTCGGCTCCGGCGAAGGCAATGCGTTCGGCCTGTTCGGGGCCGGCGGCAATGTCTGGGAGTGGACCGACAGCTGCTGGCAGCGGACCTATGAGACAGGGGACGACCCGGTTTCCCGGCGGAACTGCGGGGTCAGGGTGCTGCAGGGCGAGCATCGAAGCTACATGCCGGTCTTCGTGCGCGACATCGGCAGCGGCGGCTGCTCGATAAAGCCCATGCCCGGCAATTTCGGTTTCCGCGTGGTCCGCGACCTGTAGCGGCCGGCAGGCCCTTCAAGCCGGAATTGCGTTTGCTTGTCCGGCAGCGAAGATGCGGCCGAGCGCATGCGACGGGACAAGAAGGTCTTCGAGCGTATGCCGGTCGAGGACCTCCATAAAGGCCTGCAGCGCCTCGTCCAGAACCCGGCTCAGCACGCACGGCCCCGCAATCGGACAGGAGTTCGCGTCGCCGAAACACTCGACGAGATGGAAATTTCCTTCGGTCGCCCGGAAAACCTCGCCCAGATTGATTTCGTTCGCCGGCCTTGCGAGCTCGAGGCCGCCGTTCTTGCCCCGAGTCGTCGCAACGAAACCGTTCCGGCCCAGATGATGGACCAGCTTCATCAGGTGGTTCTCGGAGATGCCGTAGGCCTCGGCTATTTCCCTGATGGTGCAACGCCGGTGGCGGTTGAGCCCCAGATAGATGAGAGCCCTCAGGGAATAGTCGCTAAATCTTGTCAATTGCATGTGGCAGGACCCATCGAGTTTCGTGACCGTTCGGCCCGACAAACCGCAAATTACCTATCCGGAGAGACATACAACGGTTCGGCGCAAAGCTGCAACTCGGACCGGATCTCCTATCCGGGCCAGAGCGTTGCCGGGTCCCGCCAGCAGGCGTGAGTGTGCGCTTCGATGAAGCGCACAAGCTCGCCAAAGAAGGCGAAGCTCCGCGCATCGGCGACGAGATGATGGGACAGGATACCGGTCGGCTCGCCCCGGTCGGCCCTGCCCGTGCGCCGGGCGCGGAGATGGGCGGCGATGTCGTCCAGCACCCCGGCTTCGCCGCGAAAGCCGCGATGCGTGCGCCAGGCGACCGGATCGACATGGGTGTTGGTCTCGAACGCATTTCGGCGCGGACGGAAGACGGAGAGGCCCCGCCAGCCCGCTTCCGGCAGCCGCGCCGCCAGCGCCGGGTCGATCCGGTTCCAGGGCGGCGCGAGTACCGGCAGGAAGCGTTCGCCGTAGAGCGAACGCAGCCGCTCCCGGCCGGCTTCGAGCTCGGCAAGCATCGTTTCGCGGGGACGATGGGGACCGAACTCCGCCTTCTTCTCCGCCGGGCCGGCATGGTTCCGATGCCGCCAGCCATGCTGGAGGATTGCGCCCGGCAGGTCCGGAGCGGCCGCGGCCGGGACGACCGCAAGCGCGAAGGGAACGCCTTCCAGAGCCTCGACCAGCCGTTCCAGCGAGGGCGTCCAGGCCTCCGCATCGTCATCGCGCCACCAGAACTCGACAGGCTCCGCCCAGAGGTCGAGCTCGTCCGCCAGCGCCCGCCAGGGATCAGCCGGCATCGAGGCCCTGCAACAGCCGCACCGTCGCCGGGATGCCGCCGAGGTCGATACCGGCGGCGGAGAGCGGCGGTCCGGCAAGCGCCCGGTCTATGGCCGCAGCGAGGCTCTCCGGAGACAACTCGTTCTCGGCCACGACCTGCAAGGCGCCGCGTTCGGCGAGCGCGCCCGCGCGAAGCGTCTGCTCGCTCTCATGCCCGCCCGCATAGGGCGCCACAACGGCGCGGAGCCCTGCCGCCAGCACTTCCATGACCGTGTTGTAGCCGCCCTGCGAGACGGAAAGATGCGCGCGGGCGAGCAGCGCCTGGAAGTCGGGCCGGGCGCGCTCGACGATAACGCCGGGCGGCGCGGCCTGCACGAGGTCGGAGAATACCGCTTCCGGCAGCCCCTCGCCGACGAGGAAGCGCCAGCGGCGACCGCGGGCGGCGGAAAGCGGGCGGGCGGCAAGCGCGGCGCGCACGAGCGGCTCGCCCACCGCTCCGCCGCCGGCGGAGACGAGCACCTCGCCTTCGCCGTCTTCGCAGGGTGGGGCCTCCGCCCGGTCCACCGTGTAGCCGGTGTAGCGCACGAGCGGCGCGATCTCGTCCAGGCCCGGAAAGGTTACATCGAACGGCACGAAAGCCGGGTCGCCGTGGACCAGCACCAGGTCGTACCAGCGCTTCACCCGCTCCAGCATCTCGCCGATGCGTTCGGGCTTGTCCGGTTCGACCAGAATGTCGCGTACCGAGGAGACGGTCGCGCAGCCGTCTGCCTTCGCCCGCGCCAGCAGCGGCTCCAGCTCGAATCGCAGTTGCCGCCGGCCGAATGGGAAAAGCTCGGTAATCAGCACATCGGGCCGAGCCGCGTCGTAGGCCTCGAACAGTGCTTTCCGCCGCCTGTCGCGCCAGGCGTCGTCGATGGGCCGGCCGCGTTCGTCCACGAGTTTCTTGAAATAGCGGTCCACTGCGCGAACCGCCGGAAGCTGCACCGGCTTCGCCCCGCCGGGGTCCGCGCCCGGAACGGGCAAGCCGCCGGAGGCGACGACCGTTTCGATGCCGGCCGCCGCCGTCGCCCTCGCCAGCGACAGCGTACGGCGCAGATGGCCGATGCCGAGCAGGTGCTGGACCCAGAAGAAAACCTTCATCGGAACGCCTGCACATCGAGGCTGCGGACCCGCGGCCGGCCTTCGGTCCCGATTTCGAAAAGATGTGCGGCCGGCGACGAGAGAGCGCGCGGCGGGCGTTCGAGCATGTCCCATCCGGTGGCGGCGGCGTAGAGAGCGCGCAATACGCCGCGATGTGCGACCGCGACTGTCGGCCGGCCCCGGTTCGCAACCTCCGCCAGCCAGGGCGCAAGACGGCGTTGCACCAAGCGCGGGCTCTCGCCGCCGGGCGGCTGGAAGTCGGGGCCGCGCGCTTCGTTTGCTGTCATGGCGGGCCCGAGCTCGGCGCGGAGTTCCGCGAGCCGCCGGCCTTCCCACTCGCCCCAGTCCATCTCGATGAGCGCGGGAGCGCAGGAAACCGCGCCCCCGGCCAGGACCGCCGCGGTGCGACGCGCGCGGGCGAGCGGGCTCGCCGTCCAGTCGAAGGCGGAGAAGGCCGGTGGCAGCTTCCAGCCCGCAACCTCCGCCACGCCCTCTGCATCGAGCGCTATGTCGCGGCGCCCCTGCAAGCGGCGTTCGCGGTTCCAGGCGGTGGGCCCGTGCCGGATGACTGCGAGCAGGGTCATGCCAGCGCCGCCGCGGCCTGGGCGATGTCGTGGCGCGCCAGCACCCGCTTCCTCGCGGCCCGGCCCATTTCGCGCCGCCGGGCCGGGTCCGACAGCAGCGTGCGAAGGCAACCCGCAAAGGCCGCCGCATCGCCTGCCGGCGCCAGCAGCCCGGTCTCGCCATGCGCCACCACGGCGGGCACGCCGTCGGTCTCGCTCGCCACGACCGGCAGGCCGGCGGCCGCGGCTTCCAGCAGGGCCATGCCGATGGCCTCGCGCTCCGCCGGCCAGACGAACAGGTCCGCGTTCGCGAGGATCGCCGGAAGTTCCGCCTCCCTCCGCCTTCCGAGCCAGCAGGTGCGCCCCGCCGGCAGCGCCGCCTCGACCCGGTCGCGCGCCGGCCCGTCGCCGACGACAAGCAGTCGCCAGGGCAGGTCTTCCAACTCGGCGAGCGCCGCGCCCAGCCGCCTGTAGGAGGCCAGCTTCGCGCCCTCGCGCATCATCGCGACCGTCACGAGCAGCGGCGGGTCGCCCCGGCAGGACGCCGCCCGCCAGGCCGAGACATCCAGGAATGGCGCCAGGTCGATGAGGCGGTCCGGCGCGGTGAGCGGCGCGAGGCAGGCGCGGTCGTTCGGGTTGAGGCAGAAGAGCCGGTCGGCGCAAGCGACGGCTTCGCCAACCGCGCGGTGTCCGATATCCCACGAGCCGCCGGCCCGCTTCGGCGCGTGCGACGCTTCCGCTATCCAGTAGGCCGCGCCGCGCGCCGCCGCGAGGCTCGGGCCCAGCCAGTCCGGGGCCTTGTAGTAGAGGTGGTAGGTGAACCACACGTCGAAGGCCGGCAGGCGCGCTTCCAGGCGCTCGGCGAGCCTCTCCCCGAGCGACCGGAGGCGCCGTTGCCGGCAGGGGTCGCCCCGCTTGTCCAGCGGGCGGAAGCGCGAGGCGAGGAATACGTCGTGGCCGGCCGCCTCCAGCGCGGTGAGGAAGAGGCGCGCAATCTGCCTTTCGCCCGAAGGGACGGGATGGTCCGGCGGTTTCAGCGGCGCATGGAATGCAATGCGCATGTCGGCGTCCCGAAGCGCTCTGCCAGCCGGTCGATGCCGGCCTCGAAGGAAAAGGCCGTGCGGACGCGCGCATAGGCCGCGCGGCCCATGGCGGCCCTCTCCGCCGGGTTGCGGATGAGCGTGGCGAGCGCCGCGGCAAGGGCCTGCGGGTCCTCGGGCTCGACCAGCAGCCCGGTCTCCCCGGCGCGTACGAATTCGGGCACCGCCGAGACCCGCGTGGAAACCGCCGGCAGGCCCTGCGAGGCCGCCTCCATCAGCACATTGGGCAGGCCGTCGCGGTCGCCGTCGGGGGCGATGCGGCAGGCGAGTGCGAACAGGTCCGCCTTGCGGAGCTCCTCCACCACCCTCTCCTGCGGCTGCGCGCCGAGGAACCGGGCCGGCAGGCCGGCCGCTGCCCGCTCCAGCCGCCCGGCGAGCTTGCCGCCTCCGATATGCACGAAGCGCCAATGCAGCTCCGCCGGCAACAGGCCGAGCGCCGCGAGCAGCGTGTCGTAGCCCTTCTTCTCCACCGCGCGGCCGACCGAGGCGATAACCACGGGCCGGGCCGGGTCGCTGCCGTCGGGCGCCTCGCGCTCCGGCGGCGGAGGGAAACGGCCGAGATCGAGGCCGTGATAGACCAGCATCACGCGCTCCGGTGCGGCCGCGAGCGACCTGAGATGCCCGGCGCCGACGCTTGTGCAGGTCGCGACCCATTCACACCCGGCGAGCTTTTCCCGCTTCTCCCACTCGGGCGTCGTCCAGATGTCCTTGGCATGGGCCGAGCAGGACCAGGGCAGGCCGGTCATCAGGCTCGCATAGCGGGCGACCGAGGCGGGCGTGTGCAGGAAATGCACATGGAAGCGCTCGACGTCCTCCGGCAGTTCCGCCGCCAGCACCATGGCCTGGGCGAAGCGCCGCCCCCGGTTCGGCGTCCGGTCGCGCCGCCAGTCGTCGAGCCAGGCGGCGCGCGCGGCACGATAGCCCGGCAGGCGGCGCGCGCGGCGCCATCCCAGCCAGACGCGGCGCGGCTCTTCATGGACATATTCCGGCAGATAGTGGACCGGGGCCGCGATTTGCTCGTGCATCGGATGGCGCGCCGGATCGGTCGGGCGGCGCAGTGAGACGATGCGCTGCGCGACCCCGCGTTCTTCGAGGCCCAGGACTTCCTGCGCGATGAAGGTCTCGGAGAGGCGCGGCCAGCCCTTGACGACGGTTGCGATGGTCAAGGCTGCACGAGCCTGAGCGGCTCCGCCGCCGGCCGCTCCAGCGCCCGGTCGGTGAGCCGCGCAATGCTCTCCACACCGTCCATGAGGCCCGGCACGACCACCTCGGACGGCCGCTTCTGGAGGGCGAGGCCGCGGATCGCGCTCGCCATGGCGCGGGCGTCGGCAAGGTAGTCGGGGTCGAGCATACGCACGAGGCCGAGTTCCTGCGCGCGTTCGGCGCGGATGCGCTGCTCCAGACGGGGCCGGGTGCGCGGCACGATGACGGCCGGCTTGTCGAGCGAGAGGATCTCGCAAAACGTATTGTAGCCGCCCATCGCGACCACGCCGGCGGCCCGCTCCATCAGGGCTTCCAGATGCGCGTCAAACACCAGCGTCGAGACGCGCGGCAGCGCCGCCGCCCGCTGGCGGAACTCCGCCTGGCGCTCCGAGGGCATGAAAGGCCCGAACACCAGCACGGCCCGCCATGGCAGCGGGCCCGCCTGTTCATAGGCGCGCAGCACCCAGTCGATAAGCTCGTCGCCGTCGCCGCCGCCGCCGGCCGTGACCAGCACGAAGGGCTCGTCCGCCGCGCGCTCGGCTTCCGGCGAGAGCGGCGCATCCGGCACGCTGCGCGGCAGATAGCCGGTATAGACCGCCTTGCGCTGCACCTGCTCCGGCAGGCCCAGTCCCTCCAGCGGGTCGCAGATCTGCGGCAGGCCGTATATCCAGATTTCGTCGTAGAGACGGGAGAGCGCCGGAGCGACATTCTTGCGCTCCCATTCCGGCGCCAGCATTTCCGGCTCATCCATCACGTCGCGCAGGCCGAGAATGAGGCGCGTGCCCCGCTGGCGCAGGATGCCCAGCGTCTCGGCCACTTCGCCGCGCAGGCCGAGCGGCTCCTTGTCCACCAGGAACAGGTCCGGGTCGAAGATCTCCGCCGTGTGGCGGATGATCGAGGCGCGCATGGCCAGCGTCTCTTCGGGCGCCATGTTGAGGTTGAGCGGCGTGTAGTCGCCGTTGCGCAGCTTGATCATGCCCGGCACGCGGACGAAATCGACGCGGGTGCGGAAGTCGAAGCTGCCGATGATCGGCGAGCCCGACAGGATCAGCACCGAGAGGTCCCGGCGCCGGCCGACCAGCGCATGCGCGATCGTCCGGCAGCGGCGCAGATGGCCGAGCCCGAAGCTGTCATGGCTGTAGATGAGGATACGCTTGCCTCGCATGGGATGGACTATCGCATATCTCCGGCGCGGCGCGGAAGCGCGGGCTGCGGCTTCCGGTAACGTCGCTCCATTGAATGTCGTGCGCCCGGACCGCACTTTCAATTACGCCGGATACGCCCATGATGCGGGCACCGGTCGAGGCGCGGGAGCAGCCGGCATGGAAAAGACGATCTACGGCTTCGTGTTCCGCCACAGCCTGCCGCAGCAGCTCTTCCTCCTGGGGCTGACGGCCGCGTCCTTCCCGGTGCTCTACGTTTCCCTCGAACTGCCCAAGCAGATCATCAACGACGCCATCGGCGGCGACGGCTTCCCCCGCATGCTGTTCGGGCTGGAACTCGGGCAGATCCAGTATCTGATGGTGCTGAGCTTCGCCTTCCTGGGCCTCGTGCTTCTGAACGGCGCGTTCAAATTCGCCATCAACGCCGGCAAGGGCCGCCTCGGCGAACGGCTGCTGCGGCGGCTGCGCTACGACCTCTATTCGCGCCTGCTGCGCTTCCCGCTGCCGGTCTTCAAGCGGGTGGGCCAGGGCGAGATCATCCCGATGGTGACGCAGGAGGTGGAACCGCTCGGGGGCTTCATGGGCGATGCGCTGGCCCAGCCCGTCTATCAGCTCGGCATCCTCGCCACCATCGGCGCTTTCATGCTGATCCAGGAGCCGATCCTGGGCCTGGCGGCGCTCGCGCTCTACCCCTTCCAGATGTATGCGATTCCGAAACTGCAGCGGCGGGTGACGGCGCTGGCGAAGCAGCGGGTGCAGCATGTGCGCCGGCTCTCCGACCGGATCGGCGAGTCGATCTCGACCATCGAGGCCGTCCATGCCGATGACGGCTCCAACCGCCTCCGCGCCGACATCGCGGAGCGGCTCGGCGGCATCTACGACATCCGCTACGAGATCTTCCGCCGCAAGTTCTTCATCAAATTCCTGAACAACTTCCTCGCCCAGCTCACCCCCTTCTTCTTCTATTCCATCGGCGGCTACCTGATTATCGAGGGCCGCCTCAGCTTCGGCGCCATGGTCGCCGTGCTCGCCGCCTACAAGGACATGTCGGCGCCCTGGAAGGAGCTGCTCGCCTACTACCAGCAGCAGGCCGACGCGCGCATCAAATACGACCAGGTCGTCCAGCAGTTCGACCCGCCCGGCATGATCGACGAGGCGCTGCAGGTGGAGGAGGCGGAGGCGCTGCCGGACCTCGGCCCGGACAGCCGGCTCGCCTTCGAGAACGCGGCCTACCGGGAGGACGAGATTTCCGAGCCCGTGCGCAGCGCCACCTTTTCCATCGGCCTCGGCGAGCATGTGGCGCTCGTCGGCCCGAGCGGCGGCGGCAAGGAGGAGCTGGGCCTGCTCGCCGCCCGGCTGGCTGTCGTCACCGGCGGGCGGGCGCATCTCGACGGCGCGGCGCTCGCCGAGTTGCCGCAGGCCGTGTTCGGGCGCCGGGCGGCCTATGTCGGGCCGAACGCCAACCTGTTCAACGCAAGCCTCCGCGAGAACCTGCTGTTCGGGCTGCGCCACCGGCCGCTCCGCCCCGCGGACCTCGAACCGGAGGCCGCGGCCCGCCGCGAGGCCCGGGCGGCCGAGGCCCGGCGCTCCGGCAACACCGACGCCGATTTCGGCGCGGACTGGGTGGATTACGACGCCGCCGGCGCCGGGCCCGGCCAGGAGATGGTGCGCCGCATGGTGGAGGTGCTGGCCGCCGTCGGCCTCGACGAAGACCTCTACACGCTCGGCCTGCGCGGCGTGCTGGACGCGGAAGCCCATGCCGGCCTCGCCGGGCGCGTGCTGGAGGCCCGCGCCGCGCTCCGCTCCCGCCTCGACGCGCCGGGCGCCGCGGCCCCCATCGAGCCCTTCGACGCGCATGCCTACAATGTCAACGCCACGCTCGCGGAGAACCTCCTGTTCGGCGCGCCCATCGGGCCGGCCTTCCAGGTGGAGAACCTGGCCGGCCACCCCTTCGTGCGCAGCGTGCTGGAGGAGGCGGGGCTGCTGGACCGGCTGGAGGGCATCGGCCTCCAGGTAGCGAAGATCATGGTGGAGCTGTTCGCCGACATCGACCCCGGCCACGAGCTCTTCCAGCAATACAGCTTCATCGAGGCCGACGACCTGCCGGACTTCCGCACCATCGCCGCGCGCGCCGACCGGGTGGGGCTGGCGGGGCTGGAGGCCCAGGAGCGGGAAAGGCTATTGGGCCTGCCCTTCCTGCTGATCCCGGAGCGCCACCGCCTCGGCCTCATAGACGACGCCATCCGCGCGGACCTGCTCGCCGCCCGGCGCCTCTTCCGCGAGCGCCTGCCGGAGGCGGACCGCGCCTCGGTCGAGTTCTTCGAGGCGGACCGCTACACGGCGCGCGCGAGCCTACAGGACAACATCCTCTTCGGGCGTATCCGCCACGGCCAGGCCCACGGCGCGGCCCGGGTGAGCGCGCTGCTCTCCGAGGCGATCGACGAGGTCGGCATCCGCGACGCCGTGATGGAGGCGGGGCTCGCCTTCGAGGTCGGCATCGGCGGCAGCCGGCTCACCCAGACACAGCGCCAGAAGCTCGCCTTCGCCCGCGCGCTGCTCAAGCGCCCGGCGCTGCTGGTGGTCAACATGGCGACCGCCGGCGTCGAGCGCGTGGCGCGCGAGATGCTCTTCCTGGCAGTCCGCACGGCGATGGAAGGGCGCGGCGTCGTCTGGGTGCTGGAGGCGCCGGAGCTGGCGGAGGGCTTCTCCCGCACCGTCGTGGTCGAGGAGGGGCGCACCGTGGAGGATGGCAGTTACGAGGCGCTGAGGGAGGCCGGCGGCCCGTTCTCCCGGCTCCTCGGGCAGCAATGAGGAGGACTGGACCCATGGCGCTCAACGAGGAAGTCGAGGCGCTCCGCGCCATCCCGCTCTTCCAGCGCATCGAGGCGTCGAGGCTGCGCCTGCTCGCCTTCACCAGCGAGCGCGTGCGCTTCGAGCCGGGCGACCTGGTGGTGCGGGAGGGCGATATCGGCGATGCCGCCTATATCGTGCTGGAGGGGAAGGCCGAGGTGCTGGTCGAGACGCCCCAGGGCCCGCTCAGGGTGGCCGAACTCGGCCGCAACGACATCATCGGCGAGATCGCGATCCTGATCGACGTGCCGCGCACGGCGACGGTGCGCACGGTGGAGGCGATGACGGCGCTGCGCATCTCCAAGGAGCTGTTCTTCCGGCTCGTGGAGGAGTTCCCGCAAATGGCGGTCGAGATCATGCGCGAGCTCGCCCAGCGCCTGGACAAGACCACTGCCGACCTCCGCGAGGCCCGCGCGCAACTGGCCGCCGGGTGAGCGGGGAGACCGTGGCCCCCGCTTGCGGGCAAAGCCCGGCAAAAGCCCGGCACGCCGGGAGACCCTCCCCCAACCCCTCCCGCAAGCGGGAGGGGAGAAAAGGGACCGTCTGCCGCCGGACGGGAAGGAGCCCCGCCCTCTCAATCCCCTCCCCCGCTCGCAGGGCGGCCACCGCTTTCTCCTCCCCCGCTTGCGGGGGAGGCCGGGTGGGGGGCCGCTTCCGCGCCAGCGGAAGCGGCGGCGACGCCCCGGCATGACCCGGCTCGACAGCGCCATCCGCCGCCTCACGGCCCAGCGCGCCTGCCTCGACCGGGCGGCGGCGCTCATCCGGGGCGTGCCCGGCCCGGTGCTGGAGCTCGGCCTCGGCAACGGGCGCACCTACGACCATCTCCGCGCCCGCCTGCCCGACAGGGACATTTTCGTGTTCGAGCGCGCCCCGGCCGCCCACCCCGATTGCACCCCGCCCGAGGACCGCCTCATCGTCGGAGACTTCCTCGACACGCTCAGCCAAGTCCGCCTGCCCGCCCCCGCAGCCCTCGTCCACGCCGACATCGGCACCGGCGACAAGGCCGCCTCGCTGGCGCTGGCAAAGGCGCTGGCCCCCCTCCTGCCGCGCCTTACGGCCCCCGGCGCCATTCTCGCCGCCGACCAGCCCATGGCGCTTGCCGGCTGGACGGAGGAGCCGCTGCCGGAGGGCGTCGCGCCGGGCCGCTACCGGCTCTACCGGCGGCCGGCGGGGGGCTGAGCGGGGGGCCTTTCTTCCCTTCCACTTGCGCGTGACAGCCTCCCTCCCCGGCCCTCCCTCGCAAGCGAAGGAGGGAGAAGCAGTGCCACCGCATTCCCCTCTCCCCGCAAGCGGGGAGAGGCCGGGTGAGGGGGCCGCTTCCGCGCCGGCGGAAGCGGCAGGTGGAGCCTCGCACCACAAAATTCGGTAACAATTCCTCCCTTTAGCTTGCATTCCGCCCGTTTGTTCCCTATATACCCCTCAAACCCGCGCCAACAGCGAGGAAGCGAGGCGATGACGTGGATTTGAACCGGGGCGCCGGCCGGCGTTTCATGAGGAATGCGGGAGCTGCGTCGAGGGCGGACGCCCAACCGGACAGGTGCGCGCGTCCGCCGGCCGGCGGGAGGCTCCGGGTCGCTGGACCTGAAACGAAAACGACACTTCCGGCGGGGCGAAAAACGGCCCGGCCGGTTCACTCACCTGAAACGGAGCGGCGCCGCAAGGAACGCCGCCAACAGAAACGACGCCGGAGTCACTGACCCCTGCTTTCGCCGGGGCGGGCGGCGATGGAAAGGAGGACGGACAGGATGACGGACGGATTGGGAGGCCGGAGGCCCGGCAAGACGGTGGGCGAGGACCTGCGCCGCCGGGCGGTGGCGGCGGTGCTGGAGCGGAACATGAGCTACCGCGAGACGGCGCAGAAATTCGAAGTGTGTGTGACCAGCGTGCTCCGCTGGGTCCAGCGCTTCCGGGCGCATGGCGATGTGCGGGCGTACAAGCGGGGCGGCCGCGACTCGCGGATCGAACCGCACCGCGAAAGGATTTTCCGGCTTCTGGAGCAGCAGCCGGAGATCAGCGGCCGGGCCTTGCAGGCCGCGCTCGCCGGGGAGGGCCTCGTCTTCGGCATCTCCACCGTGCAGCGCTTCCTGAAACGCCACGGCCTGGACACCAGAACGCGCCTCGCGGCGCAGCGGGGCTGACACCGGCGGCGCCGACTTCGGGCTCATAAGGAGCTCCAAGCCTCATATCGTCGCCCCGGACCCGATCCGGGGCCCATCTCCGGACCGTCGCGCATATCGCACAGGCGGGAGATGGGCCCCGGCTCTCCGCTCCGCTCCGGCCGGGGCGACGGGGGGAGGCGCCGCCTCAGGCTCCGATCGACGACCACCGGTATGACATTCGAATCCGCCTGCCCGACAGGCCACAGGCCAGCGCTGGCGCCGCCGGGGCAAGCAAGCCCCGGCTTCAAGCGTCGTTTATGATGTGCTACGCGCAGGACAAGCCCGAAACCGCCGCAACGGCGGAGGAGGAGATGCCCGGCGCGGCGCCGCAGCGGGAGACGGCGGGACGCCGGTTCGCCGTTGCGGAGCGCCGCCCGGACAACAGGGAGGACACCGGATGAGACCGGCCGAGATCATCTTCGAGGTCACCGAGGCGGCCGAAGGCGGATACGACGCCCGGGCGCTCGGGCACAGCATCTTCACCCAGGGAGACGACTGGGACGACCTGAAGGCCATGGCGCGGGACGCTGTCCTTTGCCATTTCGACGAAGACGAAGCGCCGAGAGTGGTCAGGCTGCATCTCGTCAGGGACGAGGCCATCGCGGTATGAGGCTTCCCCGCGGCCTTTCGGGGAACGAGGTCGCGGGTCGGGGAGGAGAGCCGGTGACCGACTGGACGACATGCCCGGCAGTGGAACGGACGCCCGGAAAGGTCAGCGGCGCGTGGGTTTTCACCGGCACCCGGATTCCCCTGTTCGCGCTTTACGAGAACCTGGCCGCCGGCGCTACGGTCGGGGAGTTCGTCGAGTGGTTCCCGGGCGTCGATGAGGAGCAGGTTCGCGCCGTGCTCGGACACGAAGCCCGGGCGCTCAGAACGGACCTGGCGCGGTGACCATACCGTTCGACCGGGGAACGCGCGCTCCCCTCCGGTGAGGCACTTCCCGAAGCGCCACGGCTTGGACCGCAAGGAGCGCTTGGCACGGGGGCGCATCAGGGGCCGGCAGACGCGGATTGCCGACCTCGAAGACGAAATGGGCCGTGCCCGCGAAACGACCTTCAAGCTCATAGTGGACAAGGACGCCCGATGAGAATTAGCCGCCGCTTGACGGGGCGGATGGTCGCGGATCGAGGAGGAGCGCGCGGGTATTCCGCGTTCCAAAGGAAGGGTTGCAATTGACCGTCGCTATCCATACTCTTGATGAGGCAAGTACCCCTCAATATAGTAGGTAGCGTCTTCTCGATTTACCACCAATGATCCGGAACCGAGGGCGAAGACTTCTGAGAATTGCTGCTATCTGATTCCATTGTCTCTCGCCCGGATAAATAGTACAACCACAGTAATCTACCCCCAAACGCCGCTGTTGGCCATCATGAACGTCAAAAATTAACAGGATTTTCCCAATGCTGAGAAAGATCATTTCAGTAAAAAACGTTGGGCGATTCCGAAATTCTGTAGCCCCAGGAAATCCCGAACTTTCCCGCCACACGCTGATAGTCGGGGCCAATGGTCTCGGAAAGACCACGCTTTGTTCCATCCTCCGCTCGCTCAAAACCAGCGACCCAGACCATATTCTGGGTCGCCAGACTCTCGGCGGCGAAAGTCCGGCTATGGTCGAATTGTTGTTCCCTAGCGGCCAGATGCACTTTGACGGCGCAGCGTGGTCCACCACCTATCCGTCTATCATGATCTTTGACGATACGTTTGTTGCCGAGAACGTCCATTCCGGCCAAATGGTCGAGATTGACCACAGACGCAACCTCTACCGCGTCATCATCGGAGAGCAAGGAGTACGTTTGGCCGAAAAAGAAGCCACCCTTGCCCAGCAAAGCCGTAAGAAAACCAGTGAGATCACTACTACCACCAAAGCCATCCAGTCTCACATTCCAGCAGGCATGAAGTTCGACACCTTCATTGCACTCCTGCCCAATCCTGACATCGATGCGCAGATCACCGAACAGCAACGCTCCGTTGAGGCCGCCCGTCAGGCCCAACAGATCAATGACCGCCCTCCACTGTCGGAGATTACCGTTCCTACCCTGCCTGATGACTTCTTGTCGCTGCTTGCCCGTACCATCGACGACATAGCGCGCGACGCCGAAACCCACCTCGCCGAGCATTTTGCGGCGCATGGTATGGAAGCGGACGGGGGTAACTGGATCGCCAAAGGCTTGGAGTATGCCGACGACGGGACCTGTCCTTTCTGCGCCCAGAATATCCATGGCCTCCCTCTCATCGCTGCGTATCGCGCCGTGTTCAGTGACCGCTATAAAGACCTACGGAACGAAATCACAGCCAAACGTAACGACATCATCGAGCAGTTTGGCGACGGCGCAATCGGCCGTATGAGCATCCAAGCAGAACAAGCCAAGGGCGCAATCGACTTTTGGAACCGATATTGTGCCTTCGATCCAGACCTCCTGTTTGTTCCCGAAGATGTACCGAATACCATTCACACACTCGGTCAAGCTGCTTTGACCTTGCTTGAACGAAAGAACCGTATGCCTCTTGATCCCATCCAGCCGGATGCCGCCTTTGATGCAGCAGTGACAGCCTATGGCGCGGCTCAAGACAAGGCGCAACAAATTAATAAGGCAATCCGAGCAGTCAATGCACTAATTGCCGCCAAGAAGGGGGAGATCGGTGCGGTAGACTTGCGTGCCGCGGAGCGCGAACTTATCCGCCGTAAAGCTATAAAAGTCCGTCATACTGATCCTGTCGCTGTGCTATGTGCCGATCACATTCTCCTGACTGGCGAGAAGGATGCCATTAACCGGAAGAAGGACACAGTTCGCGGGCAGCTCAATACGCACAGCAGGAGAGTTATGAAGCCTTACGAACAGCGGATCAATCACTACCTTGATGTCTTCAACGCTGGCTTCAGGATCACGGAAACTAAACACGGATATCCCGGCGGCGCTGCTGCATCGACTTATCAGCTTGTTATCAACAACACCTCGATTGACTTGGGCGATGAACGTACACCTCCCGATCAGCCCAGCTTCAAGAATACACTCAGTTCTGGAGATCGGACGACGCTTGCTCTCGCCTTCTTTCTCGTTCATCTCGAACAAGACCAGAATCTTGATGATAAGATTGTCGTCTTCGACGACCCCTTTAGCAGCCACGATGCTTTTCGGCGCCGTCAAACGGTTCACGAGATCTCGAGAGTAGCGCGGAACTGCGCTCAGGTGATTGTCCTTTCCCATGACGCTACTTTTCTCAAACAGATCTGGGACAAGGCGCCAACGGCCGAGCGCATCGCCTTGGCCCTTGCCGACCATCGTCACCAAGGAACAAAGATCACGCCCATAGATCTGAAGCGCGCTTGCCAAGGCCGAACTGCAACCGATATGGACGACCTGCTAACTTATGTAAACACAGGCGCGGGCAACCATCTGGACCTCATCCGCAAGATGCGCCTTGTCCTTGAAACCCACTGCTGGACCACATACCCGGCCTCCTTTCAGCCCGGCCAGGTTTGGCTGGGCGAAATCGTCCGGAAGATTCGCGAGGGAGGCAATCAGCACCCTGCGGCAGACCTGTACGATGAATTGGACCAAATCAACGACTATACCAGCGAGCACCATCATGGTGAGAACATGGCCGACGCCATGTCCGATCAGGTCGATTCTCAAGAGCTAACTGGCTACATCAAGCGCACTCTCCGGATAGTCAACGCCCTTCAAGCCTAGACGTGTAGCGTCTGGCGGTGACCCGCTTCAACGCCCGTCAAATCCACCCGTCATAGGCCCGGCGGCCGATCTTCGCGGCGATGATCGTGAAGCGGTCCCGCGCCAGCGCCGCCTTCGCCGCCGAGCGCGCGGGCGACGGCGGGGAAGTCCGTGGCGCCGAAGTCCACGGCGAGGTTGGGGAGCTGCGACGAGCGCTGTTTCAGTTCGATCAGGCCGGCCCGGCTCCCCGCCCGGCCGGATCGGAGGACTTGCGCATGGAGCATTTCCGGCGCGGCCCTGCCGGCCGGGGAGCGGGTCCGCTATTGTGCGCCGGCGGCGTGGCGGCCGGCGCGGCGGCCGAACACGGCGCCGCGCATGACGGAGGTGGCGCCCGTATAGTCGCCGTAATAGAGGCCGGCGGTTTCGCCCGCGGCGTAGAGGCCGGGGATCGGGTCGCCGTCGAGGTCGATCGCGCGCCCGCTCGCGTCGATGCGCAGCCCGCCGAAGGTGAAGCAGTTGGCGCAGATGACCGGCCAGGCGCGGAAGGGCGGGCGGAGGAGCGGCCTCGCCCAGTTGCTCTTCGGCGGCCGGAGGCCCCGCGTGGCGAGGCCGTCCGGCCCGTCCGGGCGGAAGGCGGACGCATCCTCCGGGCAGGCGGCGTTGTAGGCGGCGAGCGCGGCCGAGAGCGCCGCCGGGTCGAGGCCGGCCGCCCCGGCCAGCTCTTCCACCGTCGGCGCTTCCAGCGGCTCGCGGTCGCTGCGCACCGTCACCCGCCAGTGCGGCGCGTCGTCGAGCCCGGCGTCGAACACGGCCCAGGCGAGGCCCTCCGGCTGCTCCAGCACGGCGCGCGCGACGCGCTCATAGCCGGCATCGACCGGCCCGGCCGCCTCGTCCGTGAAGCGCTGGCCCTCGCGGTTGACCAGCACGCCATAGCCGTAATGCAGCACCACCGGCTCGATGGCGCCGGAGCGCGGATCGACCGGCTGCGCATGGAAGGCGCCGAATTCGCCCGCCGGCGCGGCGCCCGCGGCAAGGCCCATCGCCACGCCCTCGCCGCGGTTGTAGTAGCCGCCGCGCGCGACCGGCCGGGTCCATTGCGCCTTCGGGCCGATATAGCGCGCCAGCATTTCGGGATTGCCCTCGAAGCCGCCGGACGCCAGCACCACCCGGCCCATCAAATGGCGGGGCCGGCCGCGCTGCACGGCTTCGACGCCGACGATTTCTCCCTCGCCGCTGCGCACGAGGCCCCGCGCGGCGGTCTCGTAGAAGAAGGACGCGCCGCGCCGCTCCGCTTCCGCCGCCAGCGCCTCCACCAGCGCGAGGCCGCCGCCGACCGGCGCGATCCTTGTGGTGGACTGGTAGGGGAAATAGGTGGGCAGGAAGTCCCAGCGGACGCCGAAGCCCTCCAGCCAGCGGAGCGCCGGGCCGGCGTCCTCGCCCCAGACGCGGATCAGCTCCGGGTCGGTGAAGGCGAAGGCGCGGAGCGGCCGCGGCCAGTCCTCGTATGGCCGCCCGGCGTCCTTCACGAACTCCGGGTCGAAATGGCCGCCGGCATTGCCCGCCAGCCTTTCGTCGAAATCATGCGCGACCGTGTCGCGGTCCCGCATCCGCCAGAAGCTCTCCGTGTAGCGCGTGTTGCCGCCACGCTCCTCCTTGGCCGCGCGCTCCAGCACCGCCACGGACGCGCCCGCCTCCAGCGCGGAAACCGCCGCCGACAAACCGGCAATGCCCGACCCGACAACGACAACATCGAAAGAACCGTTCATGGGGCCGGATCATAGCCCGGACGGCGGCCCGGCTGCACGCCCGCCCTTGCCTCCGCTGCGGGCGGCGGCGAGAGTGCGGGCCATGACGGCGCGCGACCCCCTTGCCGCAACCGATATCCGCATCCGGGGCGCCTGGGAGCGGGCGATCCCGCTTTGGCTCGTGCCCTATTCGCGGCTCGCGCGCTGGGACCGGCCGATCGGCGCCTGGCTGCTGCTGCTGCCCTGCTGGTGGGGCACGGCGCTGGCGGCCGCGGGCGCGCCCGGCTTCTCCGCGCTCGAAACGCTCGCGCTGGTCGCGCTGTTCGCCGTCGGCGCACTGGCGATGCGGGGCGCGGGCTGCACCTGGAACGACATCGTGGACCGGGACTTCGACGCCCGCGTCTCGCGCACCGCCATCCGCCCCCTGCCGGCCGGCCACACGACCGTCTTCCGCGCGTGGGCGTTCATCGTCCTGCAATGCGCGGCGGGGCTCGCCGTGCTGCTGGCGCTGGAGCCGGGCGCGGTGCTGGTGGGGCTCGGCTCGATCCCGCTGGTGCTGGCCTATCCCTTCATGAAGCGGGTGAGCCACTGGCCGCAGGCCTGGCTCGGCCTCACCTTCAACTGGGGCGCACTGGTCGGCTGGGCGGCGGTGCAGGGCGAGGTCTCGGGGCCGGCCTACGCGCTCTACGCCGCCGGCATCGCCTGGACGCTCGGCTACGACACCGTCTATGCGCACCAGGACAAGGAGGACGACGCGCTGGTCGGCGTCAAATCGACGGCGCTGCTGTTCGGCGCGCGCACCCGGCCCTGGGTCGCGGGCTTCTACGCCGCCGCGCTCGCCCTGCTGGCGCTCGCCGGCTGGCTGGCGGGGCTCGCCTGGCCCTTCTATGCGGGCCTCGTCGCGGTGGCGGTCCAGTTCGCCTGGCAGGTCCGTCGCCTCGACATCGACGACCCGGACCGCTGCCTCGCCATCTTCAAGTCGATCGCGCTCGGCACCGGCTAGGAGGTCTGCTGGTGCTCGCCAGCATCGCGCTCGGCATGGCCGGGCCCGGTGTCTGACGGACCGCGGCCCGCGCCGGCGGAATAGAGCTCCGCGAAACTACAGACCCAGCGCCGACGCGAGCGCGTCGCCGATGCGCCGGGCCCAGAGGGCGGCGCCGGCCTCTTCGCGGATGAGGTCGTTGCGGATCTCCAGGCCGAGATGCGGGATGCCGCGCGGCTCGGCATGGCGCCGCGTGGTGTAGCCGCGCCGGGAGCGGCCGGAATAGGGAAGGTTGTCGCCGACGAGGACGCCCGGCGCCGCCAGCGCCGCCATGAACGGCCGGGCGAGCCCCGCGCTCTCGTTCCAGAAGGTGCCGACCTGCCAGGGGCGCGGCTCTCCGCCGGCCAGGCGCGGCGTGAAGCTGTGGACCGAGACGAACGCCCGGGGCGCAAGGCAGCGGTCCAGCATGTCCTCGATCGCCGCATGGTAGGGCTCGAACAGCGCATCCCGGCGCCAGGCGCGCGCGGCGGCGCCGAGGCTCCGGTTGCCGGGCACGGGCACGCCGTCGCTCTCCTCCAGGATCGAGGTCGGATCGTCCGGGTCGCGGTTGCAGTCGATGGCGAGGCGCGAATAGCCGGAGAAGGCCGCAGGGGCCTCGAAGCGCGCCGCCAGCAGCCCGGCGACGGCGGCCGCGCCGGGGTCCCAGCCGATATGGCCGCAGAGCTCGGCTTCCGATATGCCGAGGCAGCCCAGGCGCGCCGGCAGGGCATGGCTCGCATGGTCGCAGACGAAGACGACGGCCGAGTCCGCCCGGCCGGGCCGGATGACGAAGGGCGGCGGGTCTCCGGGGGCGAGCGTCATGCGAAGCGCCCGCCTTCCGGTCCGGGCTTCGCCGCGGCAGGATGCAGGCTTCCCGCCGTGAGACCGCCATGCCCGATGCCGACCTGCCGATCGTCGATGCCCACCACCATCTCTGGGACCTGGGCGCGCTCCGCTATCCCTGGCTCCACGATCCGGAGCTTCATGGCGGCTTCTTCCTCGGCGACCATGCCCCGCTCAGGCGGAACTACCTGCCGGCGGACTACCGCCGCGACGCCGCCGGCCACCATGTCGTCGCCACCGTCCATGTCGAGGCGGAATGCGACCGGGGCCTCCAGGTCGAGGAGACGATCTGGGTGGACCGCATCGCCGAAGAGCACGGCATGCCGGCCGCCATTGTCGGCCACGTCTGGTTCCACCGGGAGGACTGCGCCGAGGTGCTGGAGCGCCATATCGCCGCCTCCCGGCGCTTCCGGGGCGTGCGCTCCAAGCCCGCGACTGCAAAGAGGCCGGGCCTTTCGGTGCAGGGCCGGCCCGGCACGATGCAGGACGAGCGCTGGCTCCGGGGCTTCGCGCTGCTGGAGCGCTACGGCCTTTCCTGGGACCTGCGCGTGCCGGCCTGGCACCTGGAGGAGGCGGCGGAGGTGGCCCGCGCCTTCCCGGCCGTCGCCATCGTGCTGAACCACACCGGCTTCCCCTGGGACCGTTCGCCGGAAGGGCTCGATCTCTGGCGGCGCGGCATGGCGGCGCTCGCCGGCTGCCCCAATGTCTCCGTGAAGCTCTCCTGCCTCTGCCTGCCCGACGGGCCCTGGCGCGAGGCGGAGAACGGCCCGCCGGTGCGCGAGACGATCCGGCTCTTCGGCGCGGACCGCTGCATGTTCGCAAGCAACTTCCCGGTGGACGGGCTGAGGATCGGCTACGGCGAGATGATGGGCGCCTACAAGCGCATGGTCCGCGACCTGCCCGCCGCGGACCGGCAAGCCCTCTTCCACGGCACCGCCGCCCGCTTCTACCGGCTCGTCGCGTGACGGCCGGCGGGTTCGCGCGTCGGTCTGGGACATTTCCATCGGCGGGACCGTATCCGGAGCCCGCCTGCAAGGCCCCCCGGAGCCCCGACCGACGCCCCGGCGGGCTACGATACAGCGGCGAATGTTACATCAGGTGGATTCCGGGCCGCCAGAGCGGAAAGGAGCGCATGGGCGGCGCTGCGCGGTTGCGCCGCCCATGCAGCGGCGGCGGGGAAGGGCGGAGGAGGCCCTTCCCGGCCGTCCGGTTCAGCCGTCATAGTCCACCCGGTCCGCCATCCGGCCGGCTTCCCCGCGCAGTTCCGCCAGGCGGGCGAGCGAGAGCGTGTCGGCCTTGAAGGCGGCCAGCTTCTCGGGTCCGGCAACCTCGGGGCTCACCGGATATTCGCCGTTCACGCGGGCATAGATGCCCTGGCCTTCCCTGCTGGACAGGAACTCGAGCAGGGCGATGGCGTTGGCCCGGTTGGGCGCGCCCTTCACCAGCGAGGCGCCGGAAATGTTGACATGCGCGCCGCGCCCGTCCTGGTTCGGGAAGACAACGCGCACGGACTCGGCCCAGGGCTTCTGCTTCGGGTCGTCGAGCATCTTCCGGTAGTAGTAATGGTTGCCGATGGAGACGTCGCACTGGCCGGCATGGATCGCCTTGACCTGCGCGCGGTCGTTTCCCTGGGGCCGGCGGGCGAGGTTCGCCTTGAGGCCGGTGAGCCATGCCTCGGCCTTTTCCTTGCCGTGATGCGCGATCATCGAGGCGGTCAGCGCGATCATGTACACATGCTTGCCGCTGCGCGTGCAGATGCGCCCCTTCCATTCCGGGTCGGTGAGCTGCTCATAGGTCGAGATGCCGCCTTCCGGCACGCGGTCCTTCGAGACGAAGAAGAGGCGCGTGCGGGTCGTCAGCCCGTACCAGGCGCCGTCCGGGTCCCGGAGCGAGGCGGGAATGTTGGCGGCAAGCGCGTCGGTCTTGACCGGCTCGACGACGCCGGCCTTCATGGCGTCGTGCAACCGGCCGATATCCACGGTGAAGATCAGGTCGGCCGGGCTGGCGGCGCCTTCGCTCTTCAGCCGTTCGATCAGGCCCTGCCTCGCGAAGACCACGTTCGCCTCGATGCCGGTCTTGTCCCTGAACGCCTTGAAGAGCGGTTCGACGAGAAACGGTTGACGGTAGGAATAGACATTGACCTCCGCCGCCTCTGCCGACGCGGCTGCAAGGACGGCGAGTCCGGCGACGGCGGCGATTCCGAGGGTTCGTTTGCGCATCCGTTCCACTTTCGGTTGTTGCGCGACTGATATTCATTCGCAACCGTGAGAATACCGGAACCGGGAGCAAAATGCGAATGCTTCTCATTATCGAGGCAAATTGACGCGGCACCGGGAAGCGACGTCCCGGAACCTGAAGGGCGGGGTCCCGCGCGGGACCCCGAACGTTACGCCGCCGCGGCGGCTTCCGGCGTCAGGTGGCTCACCCTGGGCAGCACCTCGTTCATCAGGAGCCCCATCGAGGTGTGCCAGGCCTCCGGCTTGTCGACATAGTCGAAGCAGAACAGGAGAAGCTGCCCGAAGCCGCCGACATCGTCATAGACGGCCTCCAGCTTCTCCGCGACCGTGGCGGGCGAGCCGACCAGCCAGTTGTGCTGCGCGCAATATTCCGGCGTCACGTCGCTGTCCGGGACATCCCGGTCGTGCTTCAGGAACTCCAGGAAACCGAAATTGCCGAGCAGCGGCAGGAAATAGTCCCCCATCATCCGGCCCATCATGTCGCCGACCGAGAGCCGCCAGGCCTCCTCGTCCGTCTCCGCGACGAAGACCTCGCGCACCATGCGCCATTCGCTCCGGCTGGCGGTGCGACCGGCCCTCGCCGCGCCTTCCTCCACCGCGTCCCAGTGGCTGCCGACATAGGCCGGGTTCAGGTTCAGGCTCATCGGCAGGAAGCCGCGCTCGCCGGCGAGCTTGAGCGTGTCGGAGTTCTTGGAGAGCCCGGCCACGCCGATCGGCGGATGCGGCGTCTGCAAGGGCCCGAGATGCGGGCGCAGGAAACCGAACATCTCCGCGCCCTTGGTCACATGCCAGTATTTGCCCTTGTAGTCGAACTCCGGCTCGTCCGACCAGAGGCGCAGGATGATGTCGAGCGCCTCGCGCGTCATGTCCCGGTTCTCGCCGGACATGCCGTCCACGTTGAACATCTGCCAGTCGCTCGGCAGCCCGCTCGCGGCCACGCCGAAATTGAGCCGCCCCCGGCTCAGATGATCCATCATTGCAATCCGGTTGGCGAGCTCGGCCGGGTGGTGGTAGGGCAGGAGGAAGCCGCCCGGTCCCAGCCGGATGTTCTCCGTCTGCCGGAGGCCCTCGATCACCAGGAAATCGGGCGCGGGGTGCGGCTCCCAGGGCGCGGTGTGGTGCTCGCCGATCCAGCCTTCGGTGAAGCCGAGCTCGTCGGCCCAGCGGATATGCTGGAGGTCCCATTCGTGCCCCTCGCGCAGGTCGCGCTCGGGCGGGTGGGAAGGCATGCTGAAAAAGCCGATCTCCATCGGGGCCGTATCCTCTCCTCGTCGCTCTGCCGGCGCCGCGCCGGACGGTCGAATCTTCCGGGGCGGAGCGTCCGGTGTCAATCTGCCTTGGGCGCCCCCACCAGCCAGCGGTTGGCGGAGAAGGACACCAGCCCGCACGCCGCGACCGTGAGCGCGAGCGGCAGCGCCGTGCCGTCGTGGAACTGGCCGACCGCAAGGCCAGACAGCGTGCCGAGCGCGAAATGCCCCGCGCCGATCAGCGCGATGACGGTGCCGGCGATCTCCGCCTTGTCGGCCGTCGCGATGACGATGGTGTTGGCGGCGATCAGGTTGAGGGCGAACATGAAACAAAAGAGCGCGGCGACGATGGCGGCGAGGCTCCCCGGCAGCAGCAGCACGACGAGGACGAGCGCAAGGCCCGCGGCGAGAAGCAGCCATGTGCCCCGCACCATCATGCCGCCGGGACCGAAGCGGGCGACCAGCCGGCGGTTGGTCCAGGCGCCGCCCATGATCGCGAGGATATGGACGGCGAACAGCAGCCCGTAGGTCCGGGGCGAGACGCCGAACACCTCCATGAACACGAAGGGCGTGCCGGAGATGTAGGCGAACATGCCGGCGAAGGCGCCGCCGCTTGCGAGCATGCAGCCGAGTGTGCGCCGCTCCGAGAGGAGGCGGGCATAGTTCACGAAGATCGAGCCGAGGCCGGCGCGGATGCGCGTCTCGGGAGGCCGCGTCTCCGGCAGCAGGAAGAGGACCGCCAGCAGCGCAAGCACGCCCCAGGCGGCGAGGACCAGGAAGATCGCCCGCCAGTCCGCGAAGAGGAGTATCTGCGCGCCGAGCGAGGGCGCAAGCAGGGGAGCCGCGCCCATGATGAGCATGAGCGTGGAGAGCATGCGCGCGGCTTCCGCGCCAGAATGGCGGTCGCGCACCGAGGCCCGCGCGATCACCGTCGCCGCCCCGCCGCCGAGCGCCTGGAAGAAGCGCGCCGCGGTCAGCGCCCCGATATCCGGCGCAAAGGCCGCGCCCGCGCTTGCCGCCAGATAGACCGAGACGCCGAAGACCAGCATCGGCCGCCGCCCGTAGCGGTCCGAGAGCGGGCCGTAGAGGAGCTGCCCGACGCCGAAGCCGACGAAGAAGGCGGAGAGCGTGAGCTGCACACCGCCGGCGGACGCGCCCAGTTCCCGCCCGATGGCCGGCAGGCTCGGCAGATACATGTCGATGGAAAGCGGCCCGAACGCCGCCAGCACGGCAAGCACGGGCAGGAAGAATGCGGCCAAGGCAATCCGGGAGGGCTTCGGGAGACGGGGAAATTAGGCGGTGGCCGCGCGGCGGCAAGGCGGGGTCCGGCGGATTCTCGCGCGTCCCGCCTACGCCGCAACCAAGGTTTCGATAGCGTTCACGTCGAGCGAGCTTCGGGCGCGGTCGAGATCGTATATGCCTTGCAGGTTGAGCCAGAAGTCGGGCGTCGTTCCGAGAGCCTTGCCCACGCGCAAGGCCGTATCCGCCGTTACCGACCTGCGGGCATGCACGATCTCGTTGATGCGCCTCGGCGGGACGCCGATGGCCTTTGCGAGGCGATACTGGCTGATTCCGAGTTCGTCCAGAATCTCCGCCAGATGCTCCCCGGGATGAATTGCGTCGGCCATGGGTAACTCCGTTGGCTGTTTGCGAAAGAGGGGCCGATGACGGTGCCGGACTATGGTCGAGGCCCTTTCAGCGATAGTCGACGATTTCGATCTCAATGGCCCCCTGCCCTGTCCAGCGAAAGCAAACCCGCCATTTGTCGTTGATGCGTATGCTGTGTTGTCCCTTGCGGTTTCCGCTCAGGGCCTCAAGGCGGTGGGACGGTGGAATCCGGAGGTCCGACAACGCCCGCGCCGCCACGACCCGCTGCAAGCGCATGCGGGCACGGCGCAGAATCGCCGGAGGCAGGTTTCGCACAATCTCGCCGGCAAAGACCTTCTCTGTACTCCTGTTCTTGAATTGCGCCATCCCGTGAATGATAACGCCGCGCGTTAATATATGACAAGTGACGACAACCGCCTGAAGGCCGGCAGGCTCCGCAGGTACATGTCGATGGAAAGCAGCCCGAACGCTGCCAGCATGGCAAGCACGGGCAGGAAGAATGCGGCCAAGGCCGTCCGGAAGGGGCTGCGGGAGACGGGGGAAATTAGAGGGTTGAAGCGCGGCGGCAAACGGAATTGTCGCCATGCTCATTGCATTGCAGGCATGAGGCATATGCCTCCGATACGGTGTATCATCCGCATAGGACGAATCGGGTCCGGTGGCATGCAACGGGTTACGTCGCGCGAGTTCCAACGGAATTTCGGGCGCTTCCAGAACGAGGCGCTCAAGGCTCCCTTGTCGATCACCCGCAATGGCCGGGACCGGCTGGTGGTCTTGTCGGTCGAGGAGTATGAGCGCCTCAAGCGGCGGGACCGTCAGGCACTTGCCGTCCAGGAGCTTTCCGACACCGAGATCGAAGCCATCGCGCAGGCGGAGCCGCCCCCCGAAGCCGCTCAGTACGATTACGAGTTGGCCAAGGGGCGTGGCGCCGATTCCTGAGCCCGAACCGGGGAAGGGCTTTCATCTACCGACCCTAACCGTCGAGGACATGGACGCCGCGCGCAGCATTGCGGCGGGGGACAGCGGCTCCTATCGTCGCCCGATCGAGGCGGTGGGTGGGAGACGGGCGGCAGGCGATGGACACGCGCACCCCGGAGCAGCGCCGCCGCATCATGCAGGCGGTCGGGAGCAAGCACACAGGACCCGAACTGGCCGTGCGCCGGCTGCTGCACGCCATGGGCTACCGGTACCGCCTGCACCGCAAGGACCTCCCCGGCAGACCCGATATCGCCTTCATTTCCCGGCGCAAGGCGATCTTCGTGCATGGCTGCTTCTGGCACGGCCACGACTGCCCGAAAGGGCGGCTGCCGAAATCCCGCCTCGAATACTGGAAACCCAAACTTGACGAAAACAGGAAAAGAGATAGAACCAAGAAGGAACAAATAGAGTCATTGGGCTGGAGCGTGCTGACCGTCTGGCAATGCGAGACCCGCGACCCGGATGTTCTGGCGAAACGGCTACAAGATTTTGTGGACAACGCGGAAAATGCGATCGACATCTAGCGGTAGGCGCGCTAATATCCTGCAGAATGGCACCGGCATCCGGAAGCGCAGCACTGTGAGGCCCATCGGGATCGACCTGTTCGCCGGCGCCGGCGGCCTCAGCCTCGGCTTCGAGCAGGCCGGTTTCGACGTCGCCGCCGCAGTCGAAATCGACCCGGTGCATTGCGCGGTCCACAAGTTCAACTTTCCCCGGACGGCCATCGTGCCCTGCGCGGTAGAGGACCTTTCCGGGGCCGGAATTGCGCGAGCGGCCGGACTTGGCGGTCGTCGGGTCGATTGCGTGTTCGGCGGCGCGCCCTGCCAGGGATTCTCCCTCATCGGCCACCGCATTCTCGACGACCCGCGCAACCGGCTGGTCCGGGAGTTCGTGCGCCTCGTTGCGGAACTGGACGCCCGCACATTCGTCTTCGAGAATGTCAAAGGGCTGACGGTCGGCAAGCATCGCGCCCTCCTCGACGAACTTGTCGAGGCGTTTTCCGACGCCGGCTACGAGGTGCGGGTCCCCTGGCGGGTCCTGAACGCCGGCAATTTCGGCGTACCGCAGAGCCGGGAACGGTTGATCCTGCTCGGCGCGCGAAAGGGCGAGCGCCTGCCCGACTATCCCGCACCGCTGACCGGTATCGCCGGCAAGCGGCGGCGCGTGGACGCCCTACCCGTTGGGCCGACCTGTGCCGATGCGCTGGGCGACCTTCCCGACGCCGAGGGTTTCGACGCGCTGTGCGGCTCCGACTCCGTGGAGACGAGGACGTTCGGAGAGCCTTCGGCCTATGCGGCATCGCTGCGCTGCCTTGCAAACGACGCATGGCATTACGGCTATGTGCGCGAGTGGAATCCCGCCTTGCTGACCGCTAGTTCCCGCACACGGCACACGGAGATTTCGCGCCGCCGGTTCCGTGAAACGGAAGCGGGCGCGGTCGAGCCGATCAGCCGGTTCTTCAAGCTCGCGGAAACAGGCGTCTCGAACACGCTCCGCGCCGGCACGGACGGGGCGCGGGGCGCCTTCACCAGCCCGCGGCCGATTCACTACCGCCACGACCGCTGCGTGACCGTGCGCGAGATGGCCCGGCTGCACGGCTTCCCGGACTGGTTCCGCTTCCATGTCACCAAATGGCACGGTGCGCGCCAGATCGGCAATGCCGTGCCCCCGCCGCTCGCCCGCGCGATCGCCGGCAACGTCGTCGAGGCCCTCGGTGCGAACCCCGCCCGGCCCGAGGCTTCCATACCGCTCGGCGACACTGCCCTGTTAGTGCTCGATGCTCCCGCCGCGGCCCAATATTTCGGCGTAGAGGCCAGACCCAACCGCCGTGATCGCAAGAGCGGCGCCAAGAAGCGCAAACAGGTGGATATCGAACGTGAATTCGTCGCAGAGCGGAGAGCTTATGGCTAAACTGCGAGTCGACTATAGAGCGATAATCGAAACGATATTTTTCGATCATTACAGCGAGGGAATTACCGAGTTCGAATTCGAGCGCAAAGAGATTGAGGCGGCCGCAATCCGGCTGAAGGTCGTGGAAGAGCGGCATTACCGCCTCGTCCCGGCCGACCGGCTCGACCCGAAGGCGGTGCGGGACTACCGGGACTGACGGGCCGCTCGATCCGGCCCGAATTTGACATTGGGAAAAGTGTGCTACAATGGCGGCAGAGAGGCGGCTCCCGGGGCCGCCTTTCCGCTTTTCTGCTGAGGGAAGCAATGGCTGGGGCCGGAAAAAAGCCCCGGCGGGAACGGACAGGCGAAGTGCGTCCGCTGTCTCGCGCGCGCAATCAGGTGCGCGAACCGCGCCGGCGCCAACGCGCGCAGGCGGGCGCGGGCACGCACGCAGGATACGCGCGCAAAAAGGGTCCGGGCGCATGGGAGGCTTTGCCGGCGACGGCGGAACGGAGGAAGGCGGAACGCGATGGAAAACGATATGCCGGAATGGCACGGCGCAACGCCGGCAAGGGCATGGCGAACATGACATCGCATGACAAAACATGACGCTTCATGACACATAGGGAGGTCTCCCGTCCCTGCGGGCCGGGAGCGGAGAACGGAAACGAAGGAAGGCTGCAAGCCATGCACAAGTGGATCGACCATATCGTGGTTCGGGTGAAGGACCTGGACCGGAGCCTTGAGGACTACGAGACCAAGCTCGGGCTGAAGGCGGAGGCGCCGCCGGAGGACGAGCCGCATCTGGGGCTCCGGCGCGCGATCCTGCCGCTCGGCGACTCCGGGCGCTTCATCGAGCTTGCCGAGCCGCTCGGCGACGGCGCGATTGCGCGGAGCCTGGAGAAGAACGGCGAAGGGCTGCACCTGGTGGCGCTCGCGGTGGACGATCTCGAGGCGGCCAAGACGCAGATGGCGGAGAACGGCGCCAGGCTTATCGAGGCGACCGGCATGGTCTTCGTCCATCCGGCGGACGGCCACGGCGTGCTCTACCAGCTCATCGAGCGGGAATAGCCGGTGGAGGCTGGCGTCGGCGCCTTCGTTCCGGGCACGGAGCGCCGGATCGAGGGCCGCGCCGGCGGGCCGCTCGAAGGGCTGACCTTCGCCGCGAAGGACCTGTTCGACGTGGCCGGCCTGCCGACCGGCGGCGGAAACCCCGACTGGCCGGGCAACGACGCGCCCGCCGAGCGCCATGCCTGGGCGGTCGAGACGCTGCTGGAAGCGGGCGCGGCCTTCATCGGCAAGACGATCACCGACGAAGTCTCGCTCGGCATCCTGGGCGAGAGCGCTTTCTACGGTACGCCCGTCAACCCCGCGGCGCCGGACCGGGTGCCGGGCGGCTCCTCGTCCGGCTCGGCCTCGGCCATCGCCTCGGGCCTCTGCGACACGGCCCTCGGCAGCGACACGGGCGGCTCCGTGCGCGTGCCGTCGAGCTTTTGCGGGCTTTACGGCATCCGTCCGACCTGGGGCCGGCTCGATCTCCGGGGCATGATGCCCCAGGCGCCGGGCTCGGACACGGCGGGCTGGTTCGCCCGCGACGCCGAAACCTTCGCCCGCGTTTCCGCCGTGCTGTTGCAGGAAGCGATACCGGACGAGTTGCCGACGCGCCTTCTGGTCGCCGTGGACGCTTTCGGCTTCGCGGACGGCGAGACGGCGCAAGCGCTCCGGCCGACGGTCGAACGGCTCGGCCGGATCGTCGGCGCCCCGGAAGAAGTTACCATGGCCCCGCCCGGCCTCTCCGCCTGGGCGCGGGCGCAGCGCACGCTCCAGCCCTGGGAAGCCTGGCTCACCTTCCGGGACTGGCTCGACCGGCGCAATCCGCGCATGGCGTATTCGGTCGCCCGCAATCTCGTGCGCGGCGCGGACATCGCCGAGGCGGACCGGCTCTGGGCGTCGATGGTGCGGGCGGAGGCGCGGGGCCGGCTCACCCACCTGCTCCGGCCCGGCACCGTGCTCTGCCTGCCGACCACGCCTTTCCCTGCGCCGCCCAAAGGCCTTTCCATATCGGAGCAGGAGGCGCTGCGGACCCGCATCTCCGTGCTCGCGAGCCATGGCGGCCTTACCGGCGTGCCGCAGGTCAGCCTGCCGGGCACGGCGGTGGACGGCCTGCCGGTCGGGCTTTCCATCGTCGGCGGCCACGGGACCGACGCCAGCCTCGTCGCGCTGGCGCTTGCAATGGAGCGGACCGAATGACGGACATGACGCCCAATATCCCGGAAGTCGTCGAGGAGGTTCGTGCGCGCTTCGAGGCTTACGAGGCCGCGCTGGAGACCAAGGATGTCGCGGTGCTCGACGCAACCTTCTGGGAGAGCCCGCACACGATCCGCTACGCGCTTCACGAGAACGGCTACGGCTTCGACGAGATTCACGCCCACCGGGTCGCCCGCCCGCCGGGCGCGACCATCAAGGAGGCGCGCCGGCGGCTCGAAATCCTGACGCTCGGGCGCGATTACGCGGTGGTCAATCTGGAGTTCAAGGTGCGCGGCCGGGACCTGATCGGCCGGCAGAGCCAGACCTGGGCGCGCTTCCCCGACCTCGGCTGGAAGGTCGTGGCCGCCCACGTCTCCACGGTCAGCGAAACGGCTTTCTGGTAGGGCCGGGCCGGAAGGCGGCGGCCCTCAGAACGCGTGATGCAGCAACGGCTCGCCGGCGGTAAAGCGCTTCAGGTTCTCCAGCCAGAGCTCGCCGACCCTGACGGCATAGAGGGGGCTGAGCGAGCCGTTATGCGGCGTGATGAACAGGTTGGGCACGTCCCAGACGTCGTTGTCGGCGGGCCAGGGCTCGACCGGCAGCACGTCGAGGAACGCGCTGGCGATGCCGCCCGAGCCGAGCGCGTCGCGGAGCGCGTCGATATCGACCAGCGCGCCGCGGCCGACATTGACCAGCACGGCCGTCTCCTTCATGGCAGCAAGCGCCGCCCGGTCGATCATGCCGGCCGTGTCGTCCGCAATCGGGAGCGCGAGCACGACGAAATCCGCGTCGGGCAGGAAGGCCGCGAGGTCCGCGAGCGTGCCCTGCCGGTCCACGTTCGCCACGGGGTCCGGCGACCGCCTGATCCCGTGGACCGTCATGCCGAACGCCTTGGCGTATTGCGCGACGAGGCTGCCGATATTGCCGAGCCCGACGATGAGCGCGGTCGTGGCGCTCAAGCCCGGCAGCATGAGCTTCCGCCAGTCATGGGCATGTTGCTGCGCCCGCAGTTCGCCGAGCCGCTTCGCACCCCACATGAGGCCGGCGAAGGCGAGTTCGGCCACTTCGGGCGCATTGGCGCCGGGGCTGTGCGTCACCGGCACGCCGTTGGCGCGCATGCCGTCATAGAAGCGCCCGTCTATGCCGGCGTCTTCCGTATGCGCCCATTTCGGCGGCGTTATCGAGAGCATGTCGTCCACGAAGCTGTCCGTGTAGGCGGTGCCGGCATAAACGATGGCGTCCGAGCCTTCCGGCGGCGCCGTCCATGCGCCGCTTGCATCCGAAAGCGCCCATTCGATATCGGGCCGGATGGCTGCCGCTCTCTCGGCCACCAGGTCGTGGAAATCGCGTGCCGCTGCAATCTTCATGGGTCCTGCCTCCCTGCCCGAGCCGCCATCATGCCCCATCCGCGCGGGCTGCGCGACCGGGCCGGCGCGGCGTTGCCGGCGGACACGCCCCCGCCTATCGTGGCCAGCGGGGCGCGGCGGGAACGGAGCGGGCGGCCATGAGCATCGATCCGGGGGAGGGCACGCGGCTTGCCGATGTGCGGGACGCGCACCGCTTCGACGAGGCGGCGCTCGAAGCCTGGCTGAGCGACCGGCTGCCCGACACGGAAGGCCGGCTGCTGGTGCGCCAGTTCGGCTACGGCCAGTCCAACCCGACCTTCGTGCTTGCCTGGCCCAATGCCGAATATGTGCTGCGCAAGAAGCCGCCCGGCGAGCTGCTGCCCTCGGCCCATGCCGTGGACCGGGAATACCGGGTGCAGAAGGCGCTCGCCGGCACGCCCGTGCCGGTGGCGAGGCAGTTTCTCTACTCCGACGACGAGAGCGTCATCGGCACGCCCTTCTACGTGATGGAGCGGATGCAGGGCCGGGTCTATACGGACAGCGCCATGCCGGGCGTCGAGCCGGAGGAGCGCCGTCTCATGTACAGCGCGCTGGCGGAGGTGCTGGCGGCGCTGCACCAGGTCGATCCGGACGCGGTCGGGCTCGGCGATTTCGGGCGGCCCGGCAATTATTTCGAGCGCCAGTTCAACCGCTGGGCGCGCAATTACCGCGAGACGGCCACGCGCGAGATCCCGGAGATGTACCGGCTGATGGAATGGCTGCCGCCGCGCATGCCGGAGGGCGACGAGACGCGCGTCGCGCACGGCGATTTCCGGGTCGGCAATGTCATGTTCCATGCCTCGGAGCCGCGCGTCGTCGCTGTGTTCGACTGGGAGCTCGCGACGCTCGGCCACCCGCTCTCCGACCTCGCCTATCTCTGCATCCTGTTCAACACCACCTCGGACGAATACTGGGGCGTGCGCGACCTCGATCGGCGCGCACTCGGCATCCCGGAGCAGGACGAGTTCGTGGAGGCCTACCGCCGCGCCGCCGGCCGCCCCGACGGCCTGACGCCGGTCCACAATGTCCACGCCATGTTCCGCTTCGCCTCGATCCTGGACGGCGTGCGCGCCCGCGGCCTCGCCGGCAATGCCGCCTCCGACAATGCCGAGGAGGTCGGCCGCCTCGGCCTGCTCATGGCCGAACGCGCCTGGGAGCTCGCGGAAGCGTCGGGATAGGCCTCGCTTGTCATTCCGGACACCGCGCCCGAGTTCAATCGGATGGCTGTCTTCCCAGCCGGAGAAGGGGTTCCGGGGCCGGTTCCTCGGACAGCATTGAAATGACCTCCTCAAGAGACTTGTGGAGTTCTTCTAGAGTAGCTCCTTGGCTGTACGCGCCGGGCAAGCCGCGTACATGCCCGACATACAGCCCGGTATCGGAGCAGCGTTCGACAACCACGGTGCGTGCGTTCGTCATGCGGAAATCCAACGATTCGATAGGGTGTCGGCTAGCAGCCGGTTCCGGTCATGTCAAAGGTGCGCCCTTGCGGCAGCGGCAGGCCCGCGCTTATTTGAGCGCGTCCGATTCGCTTGAGGGGAGAGCGGGACGATGGCGAGGGCCGAGGCACTGGCGGGGCCGCTGAGGGCGCTTCTGGGCGAGCGCGGGCTTTCCGCCGACCCGGACGAGCTGGCGCCCCTGCTGGTCGAGCCGCGCGGCCTCTATCGCGGCAGCACGCCCTTCGTCGCCCGCCCCGCCACGACCGGGCAGGTGGCGGCCGTCGTCCGGCTTTGCCGCGAGGCCGGCGTCGCCATCGTGCCGCAGGGCGGCAATACCGGGCTTTGCGGCGGCGCGATGCCGGCGGAGGACGGCAGCCAGCTTCTGGTGAGCCTCGGGCGCATGAACCGCATCCGGGAGATCGACGCGCTCAACTACACCATGACCGTCGAGGCCGGCTGCATCCTCCAGCATGTCCAGGCCGCGGCCGAGGACGCCGACCGGCTGTTCCCGCTCAGCCTCGGCGCCGAGGGAAGCTGCACCGTCGGCGGCAACATCTCCACCAATGCCGGCGGCATCAACACGCTGCGCTACGGCAATATGCGCGAGCTGGTGCTGGGGCTGGAGGCCGTGCTGCCGGACGGGCGCGTCTGGAACGGCTTGAGGCGGCTGCGCAAGGACAATACCGGCTACGACCTGAAGCAGCTCTTCATCGGCGGCGAAGGCACGCTCGGCATCGTGACGGCGGCCTGCGTGAAGCTGTTCCCCCGCCCGCGCGAGGAGGTGACGGCCTTCGCCGCCCTGCCCTCGATCGGGCATGTGATCGAGCTGCTCTCGCGCCTGCGCGCCGCCACCGGCGACCGGGTGTCCGCCTTCGAATATATCGGGCGCTTCGGCATCGACCTGGCCTTGAAGCATGTGCCGGGCGTGCGCGACCCGTTCGACCGGGCCTTCACCCACTATGCGCTGCTGCGCGCCGATGCCGGCCGCGAGGGCTCGGGGCTGCGCGGGATCGTCGAGGAGGCGCTCGGACACGCCTTCGAGGACGGGCTGGTGCTGGACGCAACCATTGCCGACAGCGGCGCGCAGGCGAACGCCCTCTGGCGCATCCGCGAGGCGGTGGTCGAGGCGCAGATTCCGGAAGGCGGCTCGATCAAGCACGATGTCTCCGTGCCGGTGAGCCGGGTCGCGGACTTCATCGAGGCGGCGGACGAGGCGGTCGCGCGCACCATTCCCGGCGCCCGGCCCTGCCCCTTCGGCCATGTCGGCGACGGCAATATCCACTACAACGTCTCGCAGCCCGTCGGCGCCGACAAGCAGGCCTACCTCGCGCGCTGGGACGAGCTGAACGCCGCCGTCCACGACATCGTCAATGCGCTGGACGGCTCCGTCTCCGCCGAGCACGGCGTCGGGCGGCTCAAGGTGTCGGAGATCGCCCACTACAAGCCCGGCCCGGAGATCGAGATGATGCAGGCCGTCAAGCGCGCCCTCGACCCCGACGGCCTGATGAACCCCGGCAAGGTGGTCGCGTGAGCGCCCTGGCCCGCAACCGGACACTTCTTTCGCAGCGGGGCTTGACCGTCGTTTTAACTTCAGGTAAATAGGGTGATGTCTCAACAGGGAGAAGGACAATGGCAAGCGATACGCCGCCAGACCCCTATAGCTTGCAGGAAAGCATGTCCTACTTTCGGGGGGAGAGCGAGACCTCCCGGACCCGGCTGGTAAGCAGCCCGGAGCAGGCAGCCGACAACATTGTGCGCTACCGGACCGAAATCGAGGACGCTCTGTTCGGGATGGAACTGAAGCGGCGGATGAAACGGGTGAATGCGTGGTATGCGGTCCGCTCCGAGGACGGTTCGTGGCTTTTCGCTCCCTCCAAATATGTCGGCTATTCGCAAAATACCGCCGCTGCTTACCTGGCGGAATCCGGCGAAAGGGACGGCCGGAAGACCGAGCGCGTCCTTGCGGACTGGTTCCATGTCGTGTCGGCAGATAGCCGCCGCGGCGGCGAACTGGCCGCCGCGCTGCAACGATTCATGGAGGCTCATGGCCATTCGGGTCCGAAACAGGATGCCCGGATCTGCGTTCTGAGGGAGGTTCTCGAAGAGCTGGACGAGGCGACGGAGACCCAGGGGCGCATACGGGTGGACGCGGAGATTTGCGGGGGGCGGCCGCATGTGCGGGGAACCAGGGTGCGGGTGTCCGACATCCTGCAACTCATGGCGGCGGGGGTGGCGCCTGCCGAAATCCTCGCCGACTACCCCTATCTGGAGGAAGCGGACCTGAGAGCGGCGCTCGCCTGGGGCGCGGCCGCCAGCGAACACCGTATCGTCCACGCCGCCTGACCCTTGCGCTTCCTCATCGATGCGCAATTGCCGCCGGGCCTCGCCCGCTGGCTGACAGCCGAGGGCTACCCGTCCGACCATGTGAACGATCTCGGCATCGGTCCCGCCACCGACTCGCGGATCGAGGCCGAGGCGCGCCGCCTGGGGGCTGTCATCTGGTCCAAGGACGTGGATTTCGCCGAGCGCGCACGGATGAAGCCGGGGCTCCAGGTCGTCTGGCTGAGGCTCGGAAACACAACCAATGCCGCGCTCCGGGCACGGCTGGCCCCGCGCCTGGAAACCGTGGCTGCCGCCCTTGCAGCGGGCGAGGCTCTGGTCGAAATCCGTTGACCGGGACCGGCGGCGCCCCGCTCAGTCGAGCGGGAAGGCGTCGAGCCAGGGCTGGTAGTCCGGCTCGACATCCACCTCCAGCGTCTCCAGCAGGCGCACCACGCCGCAATAGAACGCCACCACGAGCACGAGATCGACGGAGCGCGCCGTGCCGAGTTCGCGCTCCAGAAAGGCGAAGGTCTCCGCGGACATGGCGGGGCCCTCGGTCATTTCGCGTGCGCCTTTCAGAACTGCCGTCTCGACCGGCCCGAGGCCGCCCGGCTCGCCCCGCGTCTCCGTCTGAACGGCACGGATGTCGTCGTCGCTGAGGCCGAAATCCTTCCCGATCTTGATATGGTGGCTGTATTCGTAGGCGGACCTTGCAAGACAGCCGACCTGCAGGATGGCGAGTTCCCGCAGGCGCGGATCGAGCTTGCACTGCCAGCGGATCCAGCTTCCCAGCCCCCCGAACGCCCTTGCCCCTTCCGGGCTGTGCGCAAGCGCCTTGTTCAGGTTGATCGGCCGGGCGAGCACGTCGCGGTCTTCCGGCGCGAGGTCGGTTTCCTCCAGCAGGGGAATGCGGGCCATCAGACGGTATCCCTTTCCGGGCCGCGCACAGAAGCGCCGCCATCCACCACGAGCGTGTGCCCGGTGATCCACCGGGAGCGGTCCGAGAGCAGGAAGCGCACGGCCTCGCCGATGTCCCAGCCGGTGCCCTCCGTCTTCAGCAGCGAGGCGTCGGCGCGCGTCCTGCGGGCAGTCTCGTTCATGCCCGGCCCGCGCCGATAGACCATCGGCGTATAGACCGGCCCCGGCGCCACGCAGTTGACCCGCACCCCCTCGCCGCCGTGATCGACCGCCATGGCGCGCGTCAGCGCAATCACCGCGCCCTTGGACGCGGAATAGGCGGTGAGGCCGCGCGGCCGCAGCGCCGAGATCGAGGACACGTTGACCACCGCCCCGCCGCCAGCGGTGGACACCATCGCGGGGATGGCATGCTTGGCCGCCAGGAACATGGCCTTCACATTCACCTCCATCACCCGTTCCCAGGCTTCCTCGGTCTCCTCGACCACGGAGCCGCGCGAGGATATGCCGACATTGTTGTCCAGCCCGTCGAGCCGCCCGAACCGGTCGAGCGTCGCCGCCACCATGGCCGCGCAGTCCCCGTTCGCCGTGATGTCGGCCGCGAAGGCCGCCGCCTCGCCGCCGCGTTCGTCGATCATCTCGACGGTGCGCTGGGCCAAGGCGAGATCGCCGTCCACGCACATGACGCGCGCGCCGGCCTCCGCCATCAGGATCGCCGCTGCGCGGCCGTTGCCGATGCCGTCCGGATCGACGGCGCCTGCGCCCGCCACGAGGACGACCTTTCCCTCCATCTCCGCCATGAAAGCCCCTCTCCGGATTCGCCCTGTCGTTCGCCGCCCTTATACCAGCGACGCCAGGTGCGCCTCATGGAAAATGCCGGTCCACCGCCTGCCCTCGCGCCCCTTTCGCCGCCCTCGCGAAGCAGCGTGTGAAGGAATCGGACTTGTCGGGCGATGCGCCGCCCGTCCGCTACGGGAGACGCCCCGGCCTGCCCCCGCCGGCTACGGCCCGCCGGCCGCAGCCAGCACCGCCTCCAGCGCCGGCCAGTCGGGCGGGCCCGCCGCGGCGATCGGCTGGATGCAGACCTGGTCCGCGCCCGCATCGAAATGCTCCCGGAGCCGCCCGGCGACCGCCTCTGCGCCGCCCCAGGCGACCATCGCGTCCATCAGCCGGTCCGAGCCGCCCTCCTCCATGTCCTCCGCCGAAAAACCGGTGCGGAGCCAGTTGTTGCGGTAATTGTCGAGCGTCATGTAGCGCGTGAGTTCCTTGCGCGCCGCCGCCCGCGCCGCGCCGGCGTCCTCCGAGAGGCAGATTTTCTGCTCGACCGCGAGCCAGCGTCCGGGGCCGAGTATGGCGCGGGCGCCGGCCGTGTGCTCCGGCGTGACATTGTAGGGGATGGCCCCCCGGCAGCGTTCGGCGGCGAGTTCCAGCATGCGCGGTCCGAGGGCGGCGATCACCACGGGCCTGTCCGGGTCGTCGAGCGCCGGCCCGTCTCCGGCGATGCCGTCCAGATACCGGCGCATGGTCGCCACCGGCCCGGCATAGCGGTGGCCGCGCAAACCCTCGACCAGCGGCGGGTGGCTGACGCCGAGCCCGAGCACAAAGCGCTCTTCGGAGAAGTCCGCCAGGGTGCGCCGCCCGTTCCGCGCCGTCACCGGGTCGCGGGCGTAGATATTGGCGATGGAGCTGCCGACGGCGATCCGCGAGGCCTGGGTCAGCAGGTAGCTCGCCAGCGCGAGGCTCTCGTAACCCGTCGATTCCGGATACCAGAAATGCGAGCAGCCGAGCGCCTCCGCAGCCCGCACCAACTCGCCCAGTCCCGCCCCGTCCAGCCGGTCGGTCGGATACCAGAAGCCGAAACGTCCGTAATGCATGCCAGCCTCCCTCTGCGCCAGCCGGCAGTTCGGTCAGCCGGCCTTTTCGGTGGTCGGGTCGATGGTCTTGCCGATGGCCGTCACCTTGGTCGCGGGGAAGCCGCTGATCTCCGCATGCCTGTGGATGATGGCCTCGTCCTTCGCCAGATAGACGCAGAAGGTCTTGTCCGCGGCGACGAAGCTCTCCACCCACTGGATGTCCGGCCCGAGCGCCGTCAGCGCCTCGTTCGACTTCGCGGCGGCCTCCGCCAGCTGCTGGCGCTCCAGGGTCCCGACCTCGGGAATGTCGCGTTCGATGATGTATCTGTTGAGCGCCATGACGCCCTCCCGTCTTCCTGTTCGCAGATGCCGCGGCCGGAGCGCGCGGCGCGGGCGCAGGTTAGCGCATTTCCGCGCCGCGCGGAGCGCGCAGCCGGCTCGACGCAGGGCGCGGCGCCTGCGAGAATGCCGCCCGAGGAGGAACCGCCCCATGTCCGAGACCATGACCGAAGCGAAAATCGTCCGCCTTTCCGAGACGGAGACCGTGCCGTTCGCGCCGGATTCCTTCTACAACCCGATCCTGCTCGGCGAGGAGGCGGGCTTCCCCATCCGGGTCGGCATCCAGACCGCCGAGCCCGGCTACGAGCCTGGGCTGCATGCGCACCCCTATGTGGAAATCCTGCACATCCTGGAAGGCAGCTGCGATGTCTGGCTGGAGGGCGCGGAGGACGAGCGGACCCGCCTCGAAGCCGGCGACACGGTCGCCCTGCCCCCGGAGCGCCGGCACAATTTCGCCGCCGTCGGAGAGGGGCCGATGCGCCTCATGGGCATCCACCTAAGCCCGAAGCGGATCGTGAATTACCGCGACGGCGCGTCCGACGAGCACGGCTACCCGATCCACCGCCGGTGAGCGATGTCGCGGCGGCGGCCGCCCGCCTGATCCGCGGCCGCGACGACCTCAGCCGCCGCCGGGACTACCCCGCTGACCTCTGGCGGAGCCTCGCCGAAGCCGGCCTGCTCGGCCTCACCGTCCCGGAGGAATACGGAGGCCGGGGCTGGGACCTCGACCGGCTCGCAGGCGGCTGCCGGGAGATGGTGCGCCACGGCCGGAGCCTCGGCGCCATGCTCGCCTGGAAGGTGCATTGCACGCTCAGCCTGTTCGCGCTTGCCCGCCTCGGCGACGAGGCGCAGAAGCGGGAGTGGCTGCCGCGCCTTGCCAGGGGCGAAACCACGCTGGCGGCGGCGATCTCGGAGCCGGGCGCGGGCGCGCATCCCAAATATCTGCAGGCGCGGGCGGAGGGGCTGCCGGACGGCGGCTGGCGGCTCGACGGCGAGAAGGCCTGGGTCACCAACGGCCCGGCGGCCGGCCTCTTCATCCTCGTGGCCGTCACGGGCGAGACCGGCGGGCGCAAGCGCTTCGGCACCTTCCTCGTGCCGGAGGAGACGGCGGGCCTTGCGCGCACCGAGGCCGGCGCGGTCGAGTTCCTGCGCCCGACGGGCCATTGCGGCCTCAGCCTCCGGGATGTCCGCCTGCCGGATTCGGCCCGGCTCGCCCCCGATACCGACATATGGAAGGCATTCGCCAAGCCGCTCAGGAATATCGAGGACCTGTTGAAGCTGGGCTCGCAGCAGGGCGCGATGGAGGCGCTGCTGGACGATGCCGCGGAGGCCGGGCTCGCCGATGAGGCGCTCGGCGGGCTTGCGGCGCGGCTGGTCTCCTTCGAGGCGCTCGCCGCCTATCGCGGCAGCGACGATGCCCGCCTGCTGGCAGCGCGGCAGCAGCAGCGCGACTTTCTGGCGGCCTACGAGGCGCTGGACCTGCCGGAGGACCCGGCGCGGGCGGCGCTGATCGCGGACATGAAGGCCTCGGAGAACGTCGCCGGCAGGGTCCACGCCATCCGCCTGGCTGCGCTCGGCCGCGCGGCGCGCGAGGCCGCTGCCGCCGATTCCCCCTGAGGCGCAAAGGCTATAGCCTGACGCGCGTCCCGGCGCGGAGAGGAAGCGCGGCATGAAGCTCGGCCTGTTCTCGATGCCCCTGCATCGACCCGAAAAGCCGTTTCTCCAGACCCTTGAGGAGGACCGCGAGGCGATCCTGCTGGCCGACCGGCTCGGCTATTCCGAGGCTTGGATCGGCGAGCATTTCACCTCGAAGGTCGAGCAGATCGCCTCGCCGCTGATCTTCCTCGCGACGCTCATCCGCGAAACGCGCTCGATCCGCTTCGGCACCGGCGTCATCAACATTCCCCACCACCATCCGGTCACGGTCGCGAGCCATGTGGCGCTCTTCGACCAGCTGTCGGAGGGCCGGTTCCTGTTCGGCATCGGGCCGGGCGGCCTCGTCAGCGACGCGGAAATGTACGGCCACCACGACCCGGCGGAACGCCAGCGCATGATGCTCGCCGCCATCGACATCGTGCTCGATCTCTGGCGCGGCGAGCCGCCTTACCGCTTCGAGAACGAGTGGTGGGACATCGCCATCGACGAAGCGGTCTATCCGCGCCACGGCGTCGGCCTGATTTCCAAGCCCTACCAGCACCCGCACCCGCCCATCGCCATGGCGATGGTCTCGGCCAATTCCGGCTCGGCGGGCGTCTGCGGCGGGCGGGGCTGGATACCCATCTCGGCGAACTTCATCCCCTCGCGCGACGTGGCGACCCACTGGCCGCTCTACGCCGAAGCGGCGGAGCAGGCGGGTCGCCCAGCGGACCCGTCGGTCTGGCGGGTGGCGCGCAACCTGCTGGTGACGGAGAGCGAGGGGCAGGCCCGCGATATTCTCGGGGACCCGGACGGTCTGTTCCACTTCTACTTCCGTTACCTGCGCAGCCTGCGCCGGCTGCCGGAGGTGAAGGCCATCGCGGACGCGCCCGCCGCAGAGTTGAACGAACTGCTCGACGTGGAAGAGGCGGTCGCCGAAATCCCGATCTGCGGCACGGCGGCGACCGTTCTCGACCGGCTGGTCGCGCTCCGCGAGGAGATCGGCACGTTCGGCACCTTGCTGATCGGCATGCACGACTGGGAGGACCCGGACCTCTGCCGCGCCTCCATGCAGCGCCTCGCCGAAAATGTCCTGCCCGCCTTCTCGCAGCATTGCGAATCGGTGGACGGTTAGGCCCGCCGCATCGTTCCGGCCTTGACGCTGCCGGTCCGGCAGGTAGGTTGAATCTGCGTTTCGAGGTAACGGTCATGTCCACCGTCAACATCGGCGAGGCAAGGGCGCGCTTGTCTTCGCTGGTCGCCCAAGCCGAGCGCGGCGAGGAAGTCGTGATTGCCCGCCGGGGCAGGCCGGCCGTTCGTCTTGTGGCCTGCGCATCGCGAGCGACCGGCCAGCCGAAGACGCACCGGCGACCGGGCGCCCTGAAGGGCAGGTTCCAAATTTCGGACAGCGCATTGTTCGATTCCCTGCCGGAAGAGGAGCTGAGGGCCTGGGAAGGGCGCTCGGAAGACTGACCGCCCGTGCGGATATTGCTGGATACCCACGCCTTTCTCTGGTGGCTGACGGACAATACCCGCTTGTCGCGCTTCGCTCGCCGGACGATTGGAGACGAGGCGAATGATGTGGCGGTCAGCGCCGCGTCCGCATGGGAAATTGCGAACAAAGCCCGGCTTGGCAGGCTGCCGGACATCGGCGACGACATCGCCGGGCTCATCGCGCGGGAAGGGTTCGAGCAGATTTCGATCACGGTCGCCGATGCCGAGAGAGCGGGACGGCTGCCGGGGCCGCATCGTGACCCGTTCGACCGGATGCTCATCGCCCAGGCGACAGGACTTGGCATCCCGATTGTGTCTATCGACCCAGTGTTCGACCGGTACGAAGTCCAGCGCCTTTGGTAGCCGGTCCGGCCTTCCCGGCGCGGCATTGGCAAAGGGCGCGGCGCGGGACTAGGATTCTTGCGACCGCAACGAGCCGGAAGGCCGGGGGCAAGCGCAATGGTTGACAACGACACGCTGGGGCGCGAGGCGCTGCGGATGCACGCCGCCGGGCGGCCCGGCAAGGTGGAGGTGACGCCGACCAAGCCGCTCACCACCCAGTACCAGCTCTCCCTCGCCTATTCGCCGGGGGTGGCCGCGCCCTGCCTGGAGATCGAGAAGGACCCCGGCCTCGCCTACGACTACACCGCCAAGGGCAACATGGTGGCGGTGATCTCCAACGGCACCGCCGTGCTCGGCCTCGGCAATATCGGCGCGCTTGCCTCCAAGCCCGTCATGGAAGGGAAAGCGGTTCTCTTCAAGCGCTTCGCCGATGTGGACGGCATCGACCTGGAGGTGGACACGGAGGACGTCGATGCGTTCATCGACTGCGTGCGCTATCTCGGCAAGAGCTTCGGCGGCATCAACCTGGAGGACATCAAGGCGCCGGAATGCTTCATCGTCGAGGAGCGCTTGCGCGAACTGCTCGACATCCCGGTGTTCCACGACGACCAGCACGGCACGGCGATCATCTCCGCCGCCGGCCTCATCAACGCACTCCACCTGACCGGCCGGCGCATCCGGGACTGCCGCATGGTGGTCAACGGCGCGGGCGCGTCGGGCATCGCCTGCGTGGACCTGTTCAAGGCGCTCGGCCTGCCGGCGGAGAACGTCGTGCTCTGCGACACGCGCGGCGTCATCTACCGGGGCCGCGCCGAGGGCATGAACCAGTGGAAGTCCGCCCATGCGGTCGAGACGCCCATGCGCACGCTCGAAGAGGCGATGAAGGGCGCGGACATCGCCTTCGGCCTCTCGGTCAAGGGCGCCTTCACCCGCGAGATGATCGCCTCGATGGCGGACAAGCCGATCGTCTTCGCGCTCGCCAATCCCGATCCCGAGATCACGCCGGAAGAAGTGCGCGAGGTGCGCGACGACGCCATTATCTGCACGGGGCGCTCGGACTACCCGAACCAGGTCAACAATGTGCTGGGCTTCCCCTACATCTTCCGCGGCGCGCTGGACGTGCGCGCGACGACCGTCAACGACGCCATGAAGATCGCCGCCGCCGATGCGCTGGCGGCGCTTGCGCGCGAGGACGTGCCCGACGAGGCGGCGGCCGCCTATCCCGGCAAGCGCCTGCAATACGGCCCCGACTACATCATCCCCGTGCCCTTCGACCCGCGCCTGATCGTCAATGTGCCGGAGGCGGTGGCGCGCGCCGCCATCGACACGGGCGTGGCGCAGAAGCCGATCGAGGACTGGCCGGCCTACCGGGCCGCGCTCGCCGCCCGCCTCGATTCCACCTCGGGCAGCCTCCAGCGCATCTATGCCGAGGTGCAGGCCGCGCCGCGCCGCGTGGTGTTCGCCGAGGGAGAGGAGGAGCGCGCCATCCGTGCCGCGCTCGCCTTCCGGGCACAAGGCTTCGGCACACCCGTGCTGGTCGGCCGCGAGAGCGTCGTCAGGGACCAGATGGACCGGCTCGGCATCGCCACCGGGGAAGCGCTGGAAATCCACAATGCCGCCCTCTCGGAAGACAATGCGCAATACATCGCCATGCTTTACGAGCGGCTCCAGCGCAAGGGATACCTGCAGCGCGACGTGCAGCGCATGGTGCATCGGGACCGCAACTGCTTCGCCGCCTGCATGGTGGCGGCCGGAGCGGCCGACGCCATGGTGACGGGCCTCACCCGGTCCTTCCAGGTGAGTTTCGGGGGCGTGCGCCACATGCTGGAGCCCGTCGCCGATTCGACGCCCTGCGGCGTGACCCTCTATGTCAGCCGCAACCAGACCGTTTTCGTCGCCGACACGACCGTGAACGAGCGGCCGGGGCCGGAACAGCTTGCCGACATCGCAATGGCGGCGGCCGGCATGGCCCGCAACATGGGTACGGAGCCGCGCGTTGCGTTGCTTTCCTTCTCCAATTTCGGCAACCCGCCCTTCGACGAGGCCGCCCATGTCCGCGAGGCGGTATCCGTGCTCGACGGACGCGGCGTCGATTTCGAATATGAGGGCGAGCTTTCGGCCGATGTCGCGCTCGACGAGGAGTTGATGCGCCAGCTCTATCCCTTCGCGCGTCTTTCCGGGCCGGCCAATGTGCTCATCATGCCGAGCCTCCACGCCGCCAATATCTCGGCCAAGATGCTGCAGATGCTGGGCGGCGGCGCCGTGATCGGGCCGGTCCTGCTCGGGCTGTCCAGGCCGGTGCAGATCGTCCAGATGGGCGCCAGGGTCTCCGAAGTCGTCAACATGGCCGTCTTCGCCGCCCACGCGGCAGGGAACGGCCCGGATTAGGGCACGGCGCGATCCATAACGGATCGACTGTCCATCGACGGGTAGCCGCCGGCGCTGCTTTCCGTCGTCGCCCCGGACCCCGATCCGGGGCCCAACCGCAACCGGTTCAACCCGGTGGAGAGGCCGGGGGATGGATCCCGGATCGGGGTCCGGGGTGACGACGGAAGCCTTGGGGGCGCCTTCACTACGGCCCGGCTCAGTAGCCGCGGCCCGGCAGCGTCTCGTGCAGGGGGCGGACGCGCGGGTCCAATTGCCGCTCGGTGTAGTAGTCGGCCGCCGGTTTCCAGGCGTCGAACACGCGCCTGAGCTCGCCCACCGGTTCCTCGTGGATATCCACGCGCAGATCGACGAGGGGGAAGTCGTGCGCGCCCCAGGTGACGAGGGCGGCGGAGTTCTGCCCGCCATGCTGGCCGCCGGCATCGCGCCCGGCTTCGAGCGCGGCGAGCAGGCGCTCGGCGAACGTGTCTCCGGCAAAACCTGCCTCTATGGCGTCCAGCACATGCTCGCCCACCAGCACATTGCCGAGCGCGATCAGCCCATCGCGCACATGGTGGCCGGCATAGTCGCGGTTTCGGGCGCCGGTGCGCGCGGCCGTGCGGCCTTCCGCGTCGATGACGCCCAATTGCCGGTATTCGGGATGAGGGTCGGTGGCGACCAGCCCGTCGATCACCGCCTGTGCCGCGCACCCGTTGGCCAGCAGGTCCTGCGCCAGCCGGCCGAGGCGGTAATCCGCGATTGCCATGATCGCGACGGTGCCCAGCCGCGAGACGTGCGGCACGCGCACACCGACCGCGAGCGAGCGGGTCGCCGTGGCGATGCCGAGTTCGCCCGTGGCCGCGTCGCGCGCGATGCAGGTAAAGGTCATCGGTTCCTCCTCCCCGCCCCTGCGCCGCCGGGAACCGCGCCGGAGCCGTGTCCTCCCGGATCGAAACGCATTTCAAGCCCGGCCGCAACCGGCGCCGGCGCGAAGACGGAGGCCTGGCACCGAACGCGATGCTACCCCTGCGAAACATGAAATATTTCCATTATTTTTCTCTTTTGTTCCCGTTTGGGGCTTGACCCTGGGAAAAGTAGTGTATGATGGGAGCGGGAGAAGGGGCATCCGGAGGCCGCTTCCCCGGCGTTGTGCGGCCGAGCGGCGCCACTTTCTGAAAACTCCTGAGAAACCGGCGGGAGACGTGCGTCCTCTGTCTCGCGCGCGCAATCAGGCGTGCGAACCGCGCCGGCGCAAGACGCGCGCAGGCGGGCGCAGGCGCGCACGCAGGATACGCGCGCAAAAAAGGGACCCGGACCGGCAAGGAGGAACCATGACTGCAACCGACCCCCGCCCCCAACTGGCGGCGAAGCTGGCCGCAGGGCTGGCGCCGGCCGCCGAAGCCCTCGCCGAAGCCTATGCCGAAGACCTAATACCAGCGGCTCCGGTTTGTGACTCATGGAGATTGCCGCCCGGTTTTCCCTCTGCGTCACCCCGGCCGGAGCGAAGCGGAGAGCCGGGGTCCATCCATGGCTCTCGACGATGCCGTAGCCGGTGGAGAGCAGGCTCGACCGCTGAAGTTGCCGCGAGAACCGAGGCTGGCCCCCGGCTCGGAGGCCGGGGTGACGGTGGGGACCATCACCATAGGTTCCGATCAACGACCGCTGGTATAAGCGCCGGGCCGCCGCCGGAGGACGACCGCGCACTTGCCGAACGCCACCGCGCCGGACGCGCCCGGCTCAGCCATCTGCGCCAGCTCCTCGCCGTGCTCGACTGGGCCGCCGCGCACCTGCCCGAACCGGAACCGGAACCCGTCGAGGAGCCTCTGGACGGTCTCGACGACCCGTTCGAAGAGCCCGACCCTTATGTGTCGGACTATGACGGCAGCGAGGACGAGTTCCACTATGGCGGCGAGGTCTGGGCCGGCAGCCAGGAGACGCCCGAGTTCCGGGCGTGGCTGGAAGACAAGGAGCGCCGGTTCGGGCCGGTCACGATAGGCGGGGGCCTCGGCGGCCCGATCGACTGCCATGTCAGCGGGCGGAAGTTCGTCGGCAAGCTGCCCTCGCCCGAATACACGGCATGGCACGAAAGGCAGCACCGCCGCACGGAAGCCTCCCTCGCCCGCACTCTCGCCCGCGTCCGAAACGCCGGCCCCGACAGGCGGCAAGCCACCGCCGCAACCCCGCCGCATGACAAAACATGACATCTCATGACGCGCTGCAGGGGGCCTCTCCGGCCTCTCCCGCAGGCGGGAAAGGAGAAGGGCGGCGCGCGTTATTCCCTGGGCGCGTATTTGGCGAGGATGCGCTGGAGGGTGCGGCGGTGCATGCGCAGCCGGCGCGCGGTTTCCGAGACATTGCGCCCGCACTGCTCGTAGATGCGCTGGATATGCTCCCAGCGCACGCGGTCGGGCGACATCGGCAGCTCCGGAGGCCCCGGCGGGTCCGCGCCCATATGTTTCAGCGCCGTCTCGATGGCGTCGGCGTCCGCCGGCTTCGGCAGGTAGTCGATGGCGCCGACCTTCACCGCCGCCACCGCGGTCGCGATATTGCCGTAGCCGGTGAGGATGATCGCGCGGCTCTCGGGACGGACGGTCTGCAGGTGCGAGACCACATCGACGCCGCTGCCGTCGCCGAGGCGAAGGTCCACCACGGCGTAGTCGGGCGGGTCGATATCCACGGCCGCCTTGCCGTCCGCGACCGATGCGGCCGTGCGCACATCGAAACCGCGCCGCTCCATCGCCCGCGCCAGACGGTTCAGGAAGGGCGGGTCGTCATCGACCAACAGGAGTGTGCCGGCGTCGCCGGAGCCTTGCTGTTCGTTCATCGCTCCTCACCCCTTGTCACGGGCTCCAGTATGACGCGCGGCCAGAGAACCTCAACCTCCGCCCCTCCCTGGCGGCGGTTGAGGAAGGTGACATCCGCGCCCGTGCGCTCCAGTAGTGTGCGCGCAATGAAGATGCCGAGGCCCATATGACCGTCGCTGCCCCGCCGCGTGGAGAGGTAAGGCTCGCCCAGGCGTCCCATCAGCGCCGCCGGGAAGCCCGGCCCGTCGTCCGAGATCGTCACCCCGACGCGCTCCGCGTCCCAGACGATGGAGGCGTCGACGCGGCTCCTGGCGAATTGCAGGGCGTTGGAAAGGATGTTGCCGAGGCCGTTCACCAGTTCGGGGCGGCGTTCCAGGAACGGCTCCGGCGAGTCGTCGCGCCCGCGCCCGAGGATCGCAAGGTCGATGGACCCGCGCCGGTGCGGGTCGGCGGTGCTGTCGATCAACGCCGTGAGCGGCATCCTCAGATAGGAGGCGCCCTGGGCATCCGGGTGCCTCGACAGTTCCGTCAGGATCTCCTTGCACCGCTCCGCCTGGCTCTTCAGCAACTGCGCGTCCTCGGCGAGCGGGCTGTCCGCCGGCACTTCGCGCGCGAGTTCCGAGGCGACGACGGTGATGGTGGCGAGCGGCGTGCCGAGTTCGTGCGCGGCCGCCGCGGCGAGCGTGCCGAGATCGGCGACGCGCTGCTCGCGCGCCAGCGCATCCTGCGCGGCCGAGACCGCATCCGTCATCCGGCGCCGCTCGATGGCCACCTGCCCCACATAGACGGCCAGGAAGGCGATGGCGGTGATGGTGGCGAACCAGATGCCCAGCACCAGCTCCGCCGGCATGGTGGGCGGCGGCCCGTCCCAGGGCAACGGCATGTGCCAGACCGACAGCGCGCTCGCAGCGGCCGCGGCCAGCACGACGAGCTTGATGCAGCTTGCCCGGGACAGCACCGACGCCGCCACCGTGACCGGTGCCAGCAGCAGCAGCGCGAACGGGTTCTGGAGGCCGCCCGTCAGGAAGAGCAGCAGGGCGAGCTGCAGCGTGTCGAAGGCGAGGAAGCCGAAGGCCTGCGGCTCCGGCAGGCCGGCACCGCCGCGATGGTGCAGGCTGGCATACAGGTTGACGGCCGCCGACATCGCAATGACCGCCGCCGCCGCTTCTATCGGCAGCCGGTAGCCGAAGCCGAAATGGACGACCAGCACCGTGCCCGCCTGGCCCGCCACCGCAACCCAGCGAATCAGCACCAGCGTGCGCGTCTGCACGAAGCCGGTCTCGCCCCGGGGCGGCGCGGGCTCTAAAACCTTCATGGGCGGCGGGCGCTCCGCTGCTCTCGGAGAGGGAATCATAGCATGAGCGAATGGGCCGTCTCGGTTCGGGACCTCTCGAAGGAGTTCGGGCCCGTGAAGGCCGTGGACGGGCTGACCTTCGACCTGGAGCCCGGCGGCATCGTCGCGCTGCTCGGCGGCAACGGGGCGGGCAAGACGACCACCATCGCCATGCTGCTCGGCCTGCTGCTGCCCACCTCCGGGACGGTGCATGCGCTCGGCGCCGACATGACCCGCAACCGCTACCGGGCACTGGAGCGCATGAACTTCTCCTCCCCCTATGTCGAGCTTCCCGGACGGCTGACGGCAGAGGAGAACCTGCTGGTCTATGCGCGCCTCTACGGCGTGGCGCGGGCGGGGCGGCAGGTGCGGGAACTGGCGGAAACGCTGGAACTAACACCCTTCCTGAAACAGAGGACGCGCACGCTGTCGGCGGGGCAGAAGTCCCGCCTCGCGCTCGCCAAGGCGCTGGTGAACGAGCCCCGGCTGCTGCTTCTCGACGAGCCGACCGCCTCGCTCGACCCGGAAACCGCCGACTGGGTGCGCGCCTATCTCGCCGCCTATGTGGAGCGGACGGGCGCGACCATCCTGCTCGCCTCGCACAACATGCTGGAGGTCGAGCGGCTGTGCCGCGACGTGCTGATGATGAAGGCCGGACGGCTGGTGGACCGGGGCGCGCCCGACGCCCTCATAGCGCGCTACGGCCGGCGCACCATGGAAGAGGTGTTCCTGGACATCGCGCGCGGCGAGGCTAGCTCTCGCCCGCGGCCTCCGTGACCTGGGCCAGGCGGGTGCGGAACTTGTCCGTCTTGTAGTCGGTGACCCGGTATGCCCAGCCACCGGCCGCGGCGTCGATCTCCTCGATCTCGGCCGCGACTTCGCCGGGCGTCTTCAGCGCCATCTGCAGGGACCCTTCGAGCTTGTCGGCCTGCATCGTCCTGCGCTGGTCCAGCAAGGGCTGCACGCGCGGGTCCGGCGTTCCCGGCACGGTGGAAAGCGTTACCCAGTAATCGTCGTCCGCCTCGGCCATCTTCACCTCGACGACAAGTCCGTCGAAGGTGACGAACCGGCCGGAGACCAGCGGCTCCGAGAAGTCCACTTCGGCGGCGGGGCGCACATCGTCGAAGATCAGGAAATCGAGCCAGCTCGTCAGCGGCGACAGTTCGTGGCTCGCTTTCGCCTTCCGCCCCTCGCCCGGCGGCTCTTCCAGTTTCCAGTCCGTTTCCTCCGGCCCGGCCTTGAAAACCGTGACCGTCTCGCCGTCGGCGTGGGTCAGGCGGGTCCGGCGGATGCGGCGCTGCTCCACATTGCAGATATTGCGGTCGAGGAAGCGCGTCAGCAGCTGCACCGGCTGGAAGTCGCCCTTGGCGAGCCAGGATTGCGCTTCGCCGCTCTTGCGCACGAACACGCCGCCGCCGAGCTCGTCCGGGCGCGCAAAGCCAACCAGCAGGTCGGCCGCCGTCTCGCCGCCCGCCTTCGCAACAATGCGGATCGAGAGCGCGCTCTTTTCCCCGAGGTCTTCGACCCGGATCTTCGGATAGAGCGCCGGCTTGGCGGTGCGCGGCTCGATCAACTCCAGGCGAGCCAGGTCGTAAAGCATCCGGCTCAGCATCTTGAAGTCGGCGGGGTAGCCGTGGCGCTGCACGACGCCCCAGCGCCCGTCTTCGCGCCGGGCCGACACGGTGCCGTCGGCCGTCGTCGCGACCTCCACGAAGTCGATGTCGTTCACGCGGTCGAGCAGGCCCGGATACAGCATTGCGCCGGCGACCGAATCGCCGCCGCGAACGCGCTCGTTCAGCAGAACCGCAACCGCCGCGCCGGCGGTGGCGACCGTGACGGTCAGCAGGACCAGGAAACTGCGGAGCTTCATGCGCCTCGCCCACCCTCCTGCGCCCTGCGCCGGCGGGCGCGGCGGGCATATGCGAGCAAGATGGCGAAGAGCGCCACCAGCGCCGGCACGAGCGCTATGTTGCCGAGTTCGAGCTGCGAGGTGAGCGCCTCGACATCCCGGCGCAACCGGTGCTGGACATCGCGGAGTTCCCGGCGAAGACGGACGACATCGGCGCGCAGCGTCTTGAGCGAGCCGGTCTGCGCCGTCGTCAACACCACCTGCTGTTCCGCCGAAGGGTCCCGCTCAAGCTCGTTCAGCCGCCGGAGCGCCTCCTCCAGGCGGTCGAGCAGTTCCTTTTCCTTCGCGCGGTGCTTGCTTTCCGCCTCGCGGCGAATGTCTTCCACCAACGTGAAGGGCCGCTGGAAGCTGCCCCGCGAACGCAGCGAGACGAGATCGTCCCGGCCGGTCATGTTTTCGACCGCGTTCAGGAAGAAGGCCGCGTTGTCGGCCACGACCCGGCCGATGCGCCCGTCGCCCATCGCGCCTTCGACCATCCACATCGGGTCGGCCAGCATATCGACATCGGCCACCGCGATGACGTCCATCGGAGCCGAGGACCGCTCCAGGTGGGCCGCCTTCAGCGCCTCCCATGCGGCCCTTTCCTCCTCGTCCTCTTCCTTGTCCCCGCCGTCCTTTCCGGAATCCGCCGCCTTGTCGTCTTCCTTCGGAGCTTCCGGTTCCGGCGGCCCGTCCGGAAAGGCGCTCCCGGCCTCGCCCGTAAGCCGGGCCGCAAGCACCAGGGGCCCCTCCGCGGGCTCGAAGGCATGGACGACGGCAAGCGGGTCGATCGGCCCCTGGACCAGCGAGACCGGCACGGTGCCGCCATCGTCCGAGGTCGTTACCAGAGGCGTCACCTCGACCCCGGCGACTTCGCCGGTCGTCCGGAAATGGCCCGGCGAGGCAATGTTCAGCAGCGACAGTTCGGCGGAAATCGAATCCGCACGGGAAATCCCCTTCCTGTCGATGCCGAGCCATAGCGGATAGTCCACCGCCATCAGCCGCGTCCGCGACCGGTCCGGCACCTGCACCCTGCGGCCGAGGCCGGAATCGCCCGCCAGCTCGCCCGGCGCCAACTCGATGCCCCAGGCCTCGAACAACCGTTCGAGATCGGAGGCGAACCCTTCCGGCGGCATCCCGCGGCGGCGGATTTCCGGGTGCTGCGCTTCCCCTTCGGAGTGCGGATCGACGAAGACCAGCAGCTTGCCGCCGCGCAACACGAACTGGTCGAGCGCGTAGAGCGTCTCGTCGGTCAGCTGCTTCGGATGCACGAGCACCACGACACCGACCCCTTCCGGCACCGACGTTGCCGTGCTGACGATCTGCCGCACGTCCACCGAAGCCAGCAGCAAGTTGTAGATCGCCCAGGCGTCGTTCTGGCCCCGGCCCGACTGCGACATCGGCGACCCTGCGATCGGCAGGCCCGTAATCAGCCCGACAGCAGGCCGCTCCGGATTGGCGAGGCTGTGGACGATGCGGGCAATATCGTATTCGAGGTCGCGTTCCCGGGCCTCGTCGAAGAACGGTACCAGCTCGACATCGTCGATTGCATTGGTGCCGGCGAGGCCGAAGAAGACGCGCTCGCCGGTGCGGTCCACGGGAAGGCCCTGGAGGCCGAAGGAGTCGGCCCGGTCCTCCGCATCGGTAAACGGTTCGGGATCGAAGACCTGGAGCTCGATCTTGCCGTCCGAGACCGCGGCGAATTCCTCAAGCAGGTCGCGAACATGGCGCGCATAGACGCCCACCTGCGGAATCTCCCGCGAAATCCGGCTTGAGAAGTAGAAACGGAGCACGATCGGCTCGTCGATCTCGCTGACGACCCGCCTGGAATCCTCCGCGAGCGTGTAGGCTCCCTCTTCCGTGAGATCGAGGCGCGCGTGGCGCAACAACCGGTCCGACAGCGCGACCCCCGCCACGAACAACACCGCCAGCAGCACCAGGGCCAGCCTGGCGAACAGGCTGCGCTGCCGGGACCGCTCCATGGCCGCCATCGTCTCAGTCCGCCTTCTTGAGATCGACGGTTATGGCGGCCGCGGCCAGCCAGACGCCGATTGCAAGTGCGTAATAGACGATGTCGCGCAGATCGATGACGCCCTTGACGATATTGTTGAAATGGCTGAGCAGGCTGAACGAAGCCAGCGTCTCCAGGAGATCGGCCGGGGCGGCGTCGCCGAGGATCGGCTGCATGACCCCGGCGCCCAGCACGTTGAACAGAAAGCAGACGGCTACGGTCAGCACGAAGGCGATCGCCTGGTTGCGGGTAAGCGCCGAGAGGCAGGAGCCGATGGCGAGATAGGCGCCCGCCATCAGCAAGGAGCCGACATAGCTGGCGACGATGACCCCGTTGTCCGGCTCGCCCAGATAGTTGACGGTGAGCCAGATCGGAAAGGTCAGCGCCAGAGCCAGACCGGCGAACGCCCAGGCCGCCAGGAACTTCCCCAACACGGCCGCGGCGGTCGAGACCGGCAGGGTCAGGAACAGCTCGATGGTGCCGGTCTTGCGTTCCTCGGCCCACAGCCGCATCGAGATTGCCGGCATGAAGAACAGGTAAAGCCACGGGTGCCACTGGAAGAAGGACTGGAGGTCCGCCCGTCCGCGCTCGAAGAAGGCGCCGACATAGAAGGTCAGCGCAGCAGCCAGCGCCAGGAAGAGGACGATGAAGACGTAGGCGACCGGGGTGATGAAATAGCCGGCGAACTCGCGCCGGAAGACATGGGCGGCGCTAGCCATTGCGAAGCGCCTCCTCACCGGGCTGCGTCATGCGCCGGAACACGTCGTCGAGCGCTCCGGTTTCCGTCCGCAGGTCGCTCGCCTCCCAGCCGTGCGCCCGAACCAGCAGCCCGACATCCGCAAGGATGGGCCGGCCGTCCCGGGAAAGCGCGGTCAGGCGCACGGCGTTCGGACCCGCCGGTTCGCGATGGACCGCTTCCACGCGCTCCAGCCCGCCCAGCGACGCGGCGGCCGCTTCGGCGTGCTGCGCGCCGAGTGTCAGGGACACGGCATTGTTCAGCGGGGACCGTGCCGCCAGTTCGCCAGGTGCTGCGTCCGCAAGCAGCCGGCCGCCGGAGATGATGGCCGCGCGGGTGCAGACGGCATCGACCTCCTCGAGGATGTGGGTGGAGATCACGATGGCCTTCGAGGGACGGATTTCCCGTATCAGCGCGCGCATTTCGTGTTTCTGGTTCGGGTCGAGCCCGTCGGTCGGCTCGTCCAGGATCAGCGCCGGCGGGTCGTGCAGCAGCGCCTGGGCAAGGCCGACGCGGCGCTTGAAACCCTTGGAGAGCGTGTCGATGGGCTGCGCCAGCACCTCGGCGAGGGCGGTGCGCTCGACCGCAAGCCCGATGGCGGCGCGGCCCCGCCGACCGGAAAGGCCGCGCATGGCGGCGACGAAGGCGAGGAAGGCGCCTGCGGTCATGTCGCCGTAGAGCGGCGCGCCTTCCGGCAGATAGCCGAGATTGCGCCGCGCCCGAATCGGATCGTCGGTCACATCGTGGCCGCAGATCGCCGCGCGGCCCTCGGTCGGGGCGAGAAACCCCGCAATCATCTTCATCGTCGTGGACTTGCCCGCGCCGTTGGGCCCGAGAAAGCCCAGCACCTCGCCCGCGCCGACCTCCAGGTCGATACGGTCCACGGCCACATGCGCATCGAAGCGTTTGGTCAGACCCTGCGCGGCAACCAGCGACAACATTCCATTCCCAATCCCGGCGGCCTTGTCGGGCCGCTCCGGTCGGCGCGGCATATAGCCAACCGCTCCGCGACGCGCCACTGAACTATTGGTAAGGTTCCGCTCCCAAAGACCGGATCCTCAATGCCATGACCGACGACCTTTACCGACTGACCGCCCGCGAGACGATTACAAAGCTGAAAACCGGTGAAATCTCGCCGCTCGACGCCATAGACGCCGCGCTGGCGCGTATAGAGGCAGTTGACGGCCGGGTCAATGCACTGCCGACACTCGCACCGGAACGCGCTCGCGACCGGGCACGCAAGCTGATGGAGCGCCCTCCTTCCGAACGCGGCCTGCTGGCCGGCCTGCCGGTGGCGATCAAGGACCTCAACCCGGTGGAAGGCGTGCGCACCACCTACGGTTCGCCGATCTATGCGGACTACATTCCGGAGGCGTCGGACATTCCCGTGCAGCGGATCGAGTCGGCCGGCGGCGTCGTGCTCGCCAAGTCGAACACGCCGGAGTTCGGCGCTGGCGGTCAGACCTTCAACGAGGTGTTCGGCGCTACCTGCAATCCCTGGAATACCTCGCTCACCTGTGCGGGCTCGTCCGGCGGCGCGGCGGTCGCGCTCGCCACGGGGCAGGTCTGGCTGGCGCACGGATCGGACCTCGGCGGCAGCCTGCGCACGCCGGGCGCCTTCTGCTCGGTCATCGGCCTGCGCCCGTCGCCGGGCCGTGTGCCCCGGGGCCCGTCCGACGGCGGTTTCAACTATCTTTCCGTGAACGGCCCGATGGCGCGCAATGTTCCCGACACCGCCCTGTTCCTGGATGTCCTGGCGGGGCTCGACCCGCGCGATCCCCTCTCCTGGCCGGCCCCGCCGGTTCCCTATCGCGAGGCCGTTGCCGCGCCGGCAACCCCCCGCCGCATCGGGTTCAGCGCCGATCTGGGGTTCATGCCGGTCGATGCGGAAGTGCGCGACATCTGCACCGCCGCGGTGGCGCGCTTCGAGGATATCGGCGCGGCGGTCGAGGAGCATGCGCCCGATTTTTCCGGGGCGATGGAGGCGTTTCACACTTTCAGGGCCGTCCTGTTCGTCACCGAGCATGCCGAGCGGATGGCCGCGCACCGCGACAAATTCAAGCCGGAGATCGTCTGGAACTACGAGAAGGGCCTCGCCCTCACGGCAGGCGACATCGCCGCAGCGGAGCACGGTCGTTCGGCCCTCTTCCAGCGGATGGCGGACTTTTTCGAGAATTACGACCTGCTTGCCTGTCCGACCGCTGCCGTGCCGCCCTATTCGCTGGAGCAGCGCTATGTGGACAGGATCGGCGACACCGTGTTCGACAATTATGTGGACTGGATGGGCCTGCAATGCGCCATCACGGTGACATCCTCGCCTGCGGTCAGCGTGCCCTGCGGGTTCACCGCGGACGGGCGGCCCGTCGGCCTCCAGCTTGTCGGCCGGCCGCGCGGCGAGGCCGGGCTGTTGCAGGCGGCGGCGCTCTTCGAGCAGGCGACCGGGCTCGACCGCCTGCTGCCCATCGACCCGAGGGAACCGGCCTCCTGAGCCGCCTCTCCCGTTTGCGGACTGCCGGATACACTCGGCTGCCGGCGGCAGATCGGCATTGCATGAGTCCCCTTCCCGCCCCGAACCCCGATCCGGGGCGGGAAGGTTCATGGAAGACCCCTGCATTGTGTCATGAAGTGTCATGTTCGCCATGCCATCGTCGAAGCTCCGCAGTTCCGTTCCTGCATGTCGTTCTCTCCGTCGCTTTCCGTTCCGCTCCATTCCGTCCGCGTCGCCACCGGCCTGGCCGCCCTCAGGCAGCGGGACCCTTTTTGCGCGCGTATCCTGCATGCGCGCCCTTGCCGCCCCCGCGTCTTGCGCCAGCGCGGCTCGCGCACCCGATTGCGCACGCGAGGCGGCAGGCGCAACTCGCCTGTCCGTTCCCGCCGGGGCTTTTTGCGGCCCCAGCCATTGCTTCCCTGCGCAGAAAAGCGAAAGGCGGCCCCGGAAGCCGAACGAACGCAGAAAACCGTTATCCATGGCTGCTCAGACGGGGCCTTGCCGGGCGTCGCCGGCCGCTTCCGCCAGCGCGCAGGCGGGGCGATTCATGAATGACCCCTGCAATGTGTCATGGATTGTCATGTTCCTCATGCCGCCTCCGAAGCTCTGCGGTTCCGTTCCTGCATATCGTTTGCTCCGTCGCGTTCCGCTCCATTCCGTCCGCGCCGCTGCCGGCCTGGGCGCCCCCAGGCGGCGGGACCCTTTTTGCGCGCGTATCCTGCGCGCGCGCCCGTGCCCGCCCGCGCGCGTCAGCGCCGGCGCGGTTCGCGCGGCTGATTGCGCGCGCGAGACGGAAGGCGCACGTCTCCCGTTCGTTCCCGCCGGAGCTTTTTTCGGCCCCAGCCCTTGTTTCCCTGCGCAGAAATCGGGATAGGGGGGAGCCTCACGGCTCCACCCCTCCCACACCACCGTGCATACGGGTCCGTACACGGCGGTTCGACGGATTTAAGCTGCGGAACGGCCTCGCAGGGAGGCGAGGCCGAGCCTGTCGAAGACAGCCGCCGGGCGTTCGGGGTCGGCACGCGCCATACGGGCTTCGGTCCCTCGGTCTCCGGCGCTCCGGGCTTCACCCCTCGCCTCCGGCTCCAAGGCCAGTTCCAACTGGATGTTCTGCCGCTTGGTCCGCATGAGCCTGCCGTCCTAATAACCCTGTCCGTCGTTCGGGCCTTCGCCGGGGGGCCGGCTACTATGCCCTCTGCTGACTTCTGCGCCGCGATCACGGCCCTTGCGGAACCGCTCAGTCCGGGGGTTCCGGACACGACGCAGACCTCCCGAGGTAAGACCAACCGCCTTCACCGCACACCCGCCGGATTTACCACCCCGGCCCTTGATGGCTGCGGACTTCGCGATCGCTTGCTCGCTCGTCCGGCCGGGTAGGCCTCGTATCCGGTTCTTGTCCATCGGGTCGCGGCTTTGCTCCACGCTTCCTTCAGACCCCGCCTCGCGGCGACGCCCTTGCGCTTCGCTAATCCTTCGCCGCCATCGGGCTGGATAGAGGACTTGCACCTCCAAGCTGTTGGCCATGCTCGGCACACAAGCCGAAAGGCGGCCCCGGAGAGCCGCCTTCTCTCATCCTGCATTCTACTACACTTTTCTCCCAGTCAAGCCCCCTGGCGGGCGAAACATGAAAATTTTTCTATGTCCTCGCTCGAATCCGAACGAAGAAGGAAAACTGTTGCCCGTCTATCCGGTCTGTACCGTCACCCGTTTATCCCCTTGCTCACAACCCGGCGGCGCCTCGCCGCGCCGCACGGCCGGCCCCCGCTTCTGCGGGGCAGGCGGGGCGAGGCCGAGCCGGCGGGTGCGCCGGATACCGACCGGAAGGAGATAAGCGCATACGGCGTCCCGTCAGGGCAGGACTTCGATTGAGTCGACCTTCCCGACATAGAAGGCGGCGTGGCCTGCAATGGCCGCGCATTCGTCATAGGGTTCGGGGTAGTGCCAGACCGCATCCTCGGCGACGCGGTCTCCCACCGCGAGCGAACGGTAGCGGGCGTCGCCCTTGAAGGGGCAGTGGCTCGTCCGCTCGCTCGGCCGCATCGGGCCAGGGTCCAGATCGGCCTCCGGGATGTAGTGGACCGGCGGATAGCCGCTCTCGCGCATGAGCAGCGCGCGGCGGCTGTCGGCCACGGTCCGGCCGGCAAAGGTCACCACCACCCGGCCCTCGGCGGGTCCTATGTCCACGCGATGGTCGGGCCGCTTGCGGAAACCGGGGGCGGGATTCGCCTTGGCGTTCATCGCCTTTCTCCCCTGAGTGCGTTCACGAATTCGGTCAGGCCCGTCTGCCGCGTGCGCCGGCGCCGTTCCGCCTGGAGAATGACGCGCACATCGGAGATGCTGACCTCCAGGTCGCTGTTGATAACGACATAGTCGTATTCGGCATAGTGGCTCACCTCGTCGAGCGCCTTGGCCATGCGGGCGCGCACGACGTCGTCGCTGTCCTGGGCGCGTTCGTGCAGGCGCCGTTCCAGCTCCTCGATGGACGGCGGCAGCACGAAGATCGAAACCAGGTCCTCGCGGGCCTTCTCGGCGATCTGCTGCGTGCCCTGCCAGTCGATGTCGAACAGCACGTCGCGCCCCTCGCCGAGCGCCGCTTCCACCGGGGCCCGCGGCGTGCCGTAGCGATGCCCGAAGACATCGGCGTGTTCGAGAAAGTCGCCCCGGTCCACCATGGCGTCGAATTCGGCGTCGCCGACGAAGAGATAGTCCCGGCCGTCGACTTCCCCCTTGCGGCGCGGGCGGGTGGTGGCGCTGACCGAAAGCGCGATATGGTCCTCCCGGTCCAGCACGGCGCGGCTGATGGTGCTCTTGCCCGCCCCGGAGGGCGACGAGAGCACCAGCATGAGGCCGCGCGTCTCGATGGGCCGGACGGGCTTCATTCGACGTTCCGCGCCTGCTCGCGGAAGGCTTCCAGCGCGGCCTTGAGGTCCAGCACCGCACGGGTGAGCTCGAGGTCCGCCGACTTGGAGCCGAGCGTGTTCGCCTCGCGGTTTATTTCCTGGCAAAGAAAGTCGAGCTTGCGGCCGACCGCTTCCCCGGAGGCAAGCAGCTCCGAGGCCGCTTCCAGATGCGCGTCCAGCCGGTCCAGCTCCTCGCGAACGTCCGCCTTTGCGGCCAGCAGTGCCACTTCCTGGGCCAGGCGGTCCTCCGGAAGCTCGGCATCCAGCGCGGCGACGGCGGCGACGAGCCGCTCCCGGAGCGCGGCAGGCTGCGTCGCTGCCAAGCTTCGCGCCGTCCCGGCCTGCGCCTTCATGGAGAGGAGAAGATCGTCGAGCGCAGCGCCAAGCGCGCGGCCTTCCGCCTGCCGCGCCTCGAGCAGGCCGTCCAGCGCCTCCTCCATGCTTGCGAGCAAGGCCGCCTCGTCGCGGGCCTCCGGGTCCCGGTCGACCGCTTCGATCACGCCGCGAAGGCCCATCAGGCCCGCAATGTCCCTGCCTCCGCGCCTGCCGGCGACCTCCGCCAGTTCTTCCAGCCACGCTTCGTCCACCCGGAAGCGCTGCCCGGCCGATGCCGGCTCGAACCGCAGTTCCAGCGTGACGCTGCCGCGCGCAAACCGGGCCTGCGCGGCCTTGCGGGCGGACGGCTCCAGCCCATCGCACCCGGGAGGCAGGCGCAGGCGCAGATCGAGGCCGCGATGGTTGACCGAGCGGGCTTCCCAGGACCAGTCCTGCCCGGTTGCGGAGGCGAAACCGGTCATGGAAGACAGCCGGGTCATTGCAGCCGCCTCGACAGCCTGCGGTAGCGGGCGACGTTCCGGTTGTGCTCGCGAAGGGTCCGCGCAAACAGATGGCCGCCCGCGCCATCGGCGACGAAATAGAGCGCATCCGTCTCCGCCGGCCGGGCCGCCGCCTCCAGGGCCGCGAGGCCGGGGTTGGCGATCGGGCCCGGCGGCAGCCCGGCGATCCGGTATGTGTTGTAGGGGTGGTCCACTCGCAAGTCGGCCCGGGTGAGCGGGCGCCCCATATCCCGCTGGCCATCGGTGAGCGCGTAGATGACGGTCGGGTCCGTCTGGAGGCGCATGCCGCGCCGCAGGCGGTTGACGAACACGCCGGCAACTTCGGCGCGCTCTCCCGATATGCCGGTTTCCTTCTCGACGATCGAGGCGAGAGTGAGCAGTTCCTCCTCGCTCTCCAGCGGCGAATCCGCCGACCGGTTGCGGAACAGCCGCGCAAGCGCCTTGTCCATCGCGCGCCGCATCCGGGCTACGAGGTCCGCGCGGCTGTCGCCATAGCTGTAGTGGTAGGTCTCCGGCAGCAGCCGTCCCTCCGCGGAATCGGGCGGCTCGCCGACAAGTCCTTCGGCGTTTCGCACCAGTTCGAGCACTCCGGCGGCGGTAAGCCCTTCCGGCACCGTCAGCCGGCGCACGACGGTCCGCCCCGCCACCAGAAGATCGCGGACGGTTGCGGCGCTGACACCGGCGGGAAAGTCGTATTCGCCCGCTTTCAGCCGGTTCTGCGTCCCGTCCACGGTCACGAAAACCCGGAACGCAAAGGCGTGACGCAACACTCCCCGTTCGGCGAGCAGCTCCGCCAGCGGCGCGAGGCCGGTGCCCTTCGGCACGACCAACCGGCGTTGCTCTTTGAGGGGGCCCGGCGCGTTGAAATCCTGCCACCCCCTGAGTGCGAACCCGGCGGCCGCAGCCGCCAGCAATGCCAGAAGGACGCCGACAAGCCGACGGCGGCGCATTCGGGATCAGGGCGCGCCGGCGAAGACCAGCGACGTGTTCGTGCCGCCGAACCCGAAGGAGTTGGAAAGCGCATGGTCGATCCTGCGTTCCTTCGCCGCGCCGGGCACGAGGTCGAGGTCGCAGCCTTCGGACGGGTCTTCGAGATTGAGCGTCGGCGGGGCGATGCCGCATTGCACGGCCTTGACGGTGAAGATCGCCTCGATGGCCCCGGCCGCGCCGAGCAGATGGCCGTGGGCCGATTTCGTGGACGACATCGACAACCGGTAGGCGTGGTCGCCGAACAGCCGCTTCACGGCGCCGAGCTCGATCTCGTCGCCGAGCGGCGTCGAAGTGCCGTGGGCGTTGATATAGTCGATGCGCTCGGGGTCGAGGCCGGCCCGCTTCAGAGCCGCTTCCATGGCGCGGTAGCCGCCGTCGCCGTCGGCGGCAGGCGCGGTGATGTGATGGGCGTCGCCGGAGAGGCCGTAGCCTACCACTTCCGCATAGACCCGCGCGCCGCGCGCCCTGGCGTGCTCGTATTCCTCCAGCACGACGCAGCCCGCGCCCTCGCCCATGACGAAACCGTCGCGCGCCTTGTCCCAGGGCCGGGATGCGCGCTCGGGCTCGTCGTTGAAATTGGTCGAAAGCGCCCGCGAGGCTGCGAAACCGGCGATGCCGAGGCGGCAGATCGCGGCCTCCGCCCCGCCCGCGACCATGACATCGGCATCGTCCAGCGCGATCAGCCGGGCCGCATCGCCGATGGCGTGCGCCGCCGTCGCGCAGGCGGTGACCACCGAATGGTTGGGGCCCTTGAAGCCGTATCTGATCGAAACCTGCCCGGAGACGAGGTTGATGAGCGCGGACGGGATGAAGAAGGGGCTGATGCGCCGGGGGCCTCGCTCCTGCAGCAGGATCGAGGCGTCGTGAATGGTCTGCAATCCGCCGATGCCGGAGCCGATCATGACGCCGGTGCGGTTGCGGCCCTCCTCGTCCTCCGCCTCCCAGCCCGAATCCTCGACCGCCTGGTCGGCCGCCACCATCCCGTAGATGATGAACGGGTCGAGCTTGCGCCGGTCCCTGGCGGGCATCCACTCATCCGGGTCCCAACGGCCGTCTTCGCGGCTTCCCGCCGGCAGGTAGGCGGCGATGCGGCAAGGCAGGTCCGACACGTCGAACGTGTCGATGGGTCCGATGCCCGACTCGCCCTCGACCAGCCTCTTCCAAGAGGGCTCGACGCCGATTCCCATCGGCGAAACCAGGCCCATCCCGGTGATTACAACGCGGCGCATGCCGTGTCTTCCCGGCTGCTTCAGGCGTTTTCGTTGATGTAGTCGATCGCGTTCTTGACCGTCACGATCTTTTCCGCGGCATCGTCGGGAATCTCGACGCCGAACTCCTCTTCGAAGGCCATGACCAGTTCGACCGTATCGAGGCTGTCCGCGCCCAGATCGTCGATGAAACTCGCGCCCTCGACGACTTTGCCCTCGTCCACGCCGAGATGCTCCACGACGATTTTCTTCACGCGATCGGCGATATCGCTCATTCAATCCCTTCCCTTCGGACTGTTCCGGTTGGCTTGCCGCTGCGGCCTCAAGGCCTCTAAATGGGGATACGGCTCATAGCACAGCCCGCAGAAGCGGGCCAGCGCCGCATCATATCATCGCCATGCCGCCATTTACGTGCAAGGTCTGCCCGGTGATGTAGGCCGCTTCGTCGCTGGCGAGGAACACCGCTGCGGCCGCGACATCGTCCGGAACGCCGAAGCGCCCGGCCGGCACGCGGTCGAGCGCCTGGGCTTTCTGTTTCTCGTTCAATTCCTCCGTCATGGCGGTGTCGACAAAGCCGGGCGCGATGCAATTGACCGTCACGCCCCGTCCCGCAACCTCGGCGGCGACGGCTTTCGTCATGCCGATCATGCCGGCCTTGGAGGCCGCATAGTTCGCCTGGCCCGGATTGCCGGTGACGCCGACCACGGAGGAAACGGCGATGATGCGCCCGTTCCGGCGGCGCATCATCCCGCGCAGCGACGAGCGGGCGAGGCGGAAACCCGCGGTCAGGTTGATGTCGAGCACCGTCTGCCAGTCCTCGTCGCGCATGCGCAGGAAGAGGCCGTCGCGCGTGACGCCGGCATTGCTGACGAGGATGTCGAGCGGACCGAGCGCCTCTTCCGCCCGCCCCACCAGGCCGTCCGCCGCCTCGCTGTCGCCGAGGTTGCAGGGCAGCACGGCCGCGCCGTCGAGCTCGCCCGCCAGCGCCTCCAACGCCGCCTCCCGGGTGCCGGAAAGCCCGACCCGGGCGCCCTGCCCCGCGAGCGCACGCGCTATCGCGGCGCCGATGCCGCCCGATGCGCCGGTAACCAGCGCGGTCCTGCCGCTGAGATCGAACATGGGGTTCCAGACCGCCTTTCCTAGCTGTCGAGGGCGAGTTCCGACATCGGGTAGCCGGCGCTGCGGGGAATCCGCAGCACCCGCCCGGCCGGCGTGGCCGCGATGCGCGTCATCACCGTCTCCACGGGCTCGGCCTCTGCGCGCCTGAGCGCGTCGTTCACATTGCGGGAGCGCGCCAGCCTGGACAGGATGGCGCGGGTCGGGAACATGATCGGCCGGCTCCCTTCGGCGGCATCGCGAAGCGCGGTTTCCGGACGGATCCAGAGCGAGTCCACCGATTCGGAGCCGTCATGGCTGCCATCCTGGGCCGGCGGCAGGGCGGCCAGGTAGAAATGCACGTCGAAGCGCCTGGCCGAGTGCTCCGGCGTGATCCAGTGCGCGCAATGGCAGAGCGCCGCCGTGTCGGCGACCAGGTCCTCGGCTTCGAGGAAGCGGTCGAAGGGCACGCTGCCGTCATGCACGCCCGCCCGCCAGCGCGCAACGATCCGCCCGGCGTCCTCCGGCGGCAGCAGCGTTCCGTCCGCGCGCCGCGCCAGCAGCACGCCGGTCTCCTCGAACGCCTCGCGCACGGCCGCGATGCGATGCGCCCGCGCCCTCTCGCCGAAGCGCCCGGTGGCGCGCGCGGCCAGCAGAGGGTCCCCGTCTTCCGGATCGACCTTGCCGCCCGGAAACACCAGCGCGCCCGAGGAAAAGTCGAGCTCCGGGCTGCGCAGCACCATGAAGACTTCGAGGCCGTCCGGCCCGTCGCGCAGGATGAGCACGCTGGCGGCGGGCTTCGGAATGGCCGGAGACTGCTCCATGCCCGCCCTTATAGCGGCGGCGGAGGGCAAGGGCACGGGCATTCCGTCGCGCACGTCGTGCGGGGCTTGAAATCCGTAGCGTTCCGGTACAGTTTCCAATCCGGAGCGATTGACTACGGATTGGGGCGATGCTGAGACTTAGCCGGATGAACGACTATGCCGTCGTCGTGCTGGGGCAGCTGGCGTCCCGGCCCGACCGGCCGCGCTCGGCGAGCGAGGTCGCCGAAGCGACGGGCCTGGCCGCCTCGACGGTGTCACAGGTGTTGAAGGCGCTGGCCCATGCAGGGCTCGTCGCCTCGGTCCGGGGCGCGCATGGCGGCTACACGGCCGACCGGCCGGCCGAAGACATTTCGGTCGCCGAGATCGTGCTGGCGGTGGACGGCCCGGTGGCGCTGACCGCCTGCGTGGACGGCGGCGACTGCGCCATCGAAGCGACCTGCCTGCTGCGCGGTTCCTGGGACCGGATCAACAATGCGGTCCGAGATGCGCTGGAGGAGGTGACGCTCGCCGACATGCTGGCCCCGATGCGGGACTTTTCGCGTTTCGAGGCGCAGGAGTTGCACCCATGAGCCGCGTTGCCGCCGAAACCGTCGAGCAGGTCCGCTCGCTCGGCGACCGTTACAAATACGGCTTCGTCACCGAGATCGAGTCCGAGCAGGCCCCCAAGGGGCTGAACGAGGACATCGTGCGCTTCATCTCCGCCATCAAGGACGAGCCGGAATGGCTGCTGGAATGGCGCCTCGAGGCGTTCCGGCACTGGCAGACCATGACGGAGCCGAACTGGGCGAAGCTCGGCATCCCGATGATCGACTACCAGGACGCCTACTACTACTCCGCGCCCAAGCAGAAGGAAGGGCCGAAATCGCTCGACGAGGTGGACCCCGAACTGCTGGCCACCTACGACAAGCTCGGCATCCCGCTCCGCGAGCAGGAGATGCTGGCGGGCGTAGCCGTGGACGCGGTGTTCGACAGCGTCTCGGTCGCCACCACCTTCAAGGCGAAGTTGGAGGAGCACGGCGTCATCTTCTGCCCGATCTCCGAGGCGGTGCAGAACCATCCCGAGCTGGTGCGTAAATATCTGGGCTCGGTGGTTCCCTACACGGACAATTTCTTCGCCACGCTCAATTCCGCCGTCTTTACCGACGGCTCCTTCGTGTTCGTGCCGAAGGGCGTGCGCTGCCCGATGGAGCTGTCCACCTATTTCCGCATCAATGCGGCGAATACCGGGCAGTTCGAGCGCACGCTCATCATCGCCGAGGACTCCTCCTATGTGAGCTATCTGGAGGGCTGCACCGCGCCCATGCGCGACGAAAACCAGCTCCATGCCGCGGTCGTCGAGCTGGTGGCGCTGGACGACGCCGAGATCAAGTATTCGACCGTGCAGAACTGGTATCCGGGCGACGAGAACGGCGTCGGCGGCATCTTCAACTTCGTCACCAAGCGCGGGGCCTGCATCGGCGCGCGCTCGAAGATTTCCTGGACCCAGGTCGAGACCGGCTCGGCGATCACCTGGAAATATCCGAGCTGCATGCTGCACGGCGCGGACTCGGTCGGCGAGTTCTATTCCATCGCCATCACCAACAACTACCAGCAGGCGGACACCGGCACCAAGATGGTGCATATGGGCCCCCGCTCGCGCTCGCGCGTGATTTCCAAGGGCATATCCGCCGGACACGCGAGCAACGCCTATCGCGGCCTCGTCAAGATGCTGCCGGGCGCCGCCAGCGCCCGCAACTACACGCAATGCGACTCGCTGCTCATCGGCTCGAAATGCGGGGCGCACACCTTCCCCTATATCGAGAGCCAGAACCGCTCGGCCCGCGTCGAGCACGAGGCCACAACCTCCAAGATCGACGACGACCAGCTCTTCTATTGCCGCCAGCGCGGCATCGGCGAGGAGGAGGCGGTGGCGCTGATCGTCAACGGGTTCTGCCGCGAAGTTTTGCAGCAATTGCCGATGGAGTTCGCGGTCGAGGCCCAGAAACTCGTCGGTATCTCGCTCGAAGGATCGGTCGGCTGATGCTTGAAATCCGCGATCTCCACGCCTCGGTCGAGGACCAGGCGATTCTGAACGGCGTCAGCCTTTCCGTCGGCGCCGGCGAGGTGCATGCCGTGATGGGCCCTAACGGGTCCGGCAAGAGCACGCTCTCCTATGTGCTTTCGGGCCGCGAGGGCTACACGGTGGACCGTGGCGAGGTGCTTTACGACGGCCGGGACCTGCTGGAGCTGGAGCCGGAGGACCGCGCGGCGGCCGGCCTCTTCCTCGCCTTCCAGTATCCGGTCGAGATTCCGGGCGTGGGCACCATGACCTTCCTGCGCACGGCGCTCAATGCGCTCCGGCGCGGCCGGGGCGAGGACGAGCTCGACGCCATGCAGTTCCTGCGCGTCGTGCGCCAGAAGGCGCGCGCGCTCGGCATCGGCGACGACATGCTGAAGCGCGCGCTGAATGTCGGCTTTTCCGGCGGCGAGAAGAAGCGCAACGAAATGCTCCAGCTTGCGATTCTGGAGCCGCGACTGGCGATCCTCGACGAGACCGACAGCGGCCTCGACATCGACGCGCTCAAGGTGGTCGCCGAAGGGGTAAACGCTCTCCGCTCGCCGGACCGGGCGATGCTCATCATCACCCATTACCAGCGCCTGCTGGACCATATCGTGCCGGACCGGGTGCATGTGCTGGCGAAGGGCCGGATCCTCCGTTCGGGCGGCAGCGAGCTCGCACTCGAGCTGGAGGAGAAGGGCTACGGCGAAATCATGGGCGAGGCGGCATGACGCTCGGCGTGGACACCTATCGCGAGGCGTTCGAGAGCATCCGCGCCTCGCTGCCGGGCGAGCGCGGGGCCGCCTTCGAGGCCTTCGCCGCGAAGGGCTTCCCGACCAACCGTGTCGAGGCGTGGAAATATACGAGCCTGCGCCCGCTCGCGCGCCAGCGCTTCCGGCCGGCGGGGCCCGATATGGAAGCAGCGGTGCCCTTTCTCGGCGACGGGCCGCGCATCGTCCTGGTCAACGGCTTCCTGCGCGAGGACCTCACGACCGTTCCCGTCGGCCGCTGGGCCGGGCCGAACGGCGCAGCAGGCGCGGAGGGAGAGCCACTGGTCGCGCTCAACGCCGCCATGTCGGGCGACGGCTATGTCCTGACCGTGGGCGACGCGCGGGAAGAACCCATCGAGATCGTCCATGCGACCGTTCCGGGCCGGACCGGGCCGGTCGCCCAGTCGCGCAACCGGATCGCCGTCGAACCGGGCGGCGAGGCGCATGTCGTAGAACGCCATATCGGGCTCGGAACCGGCGCCTATTTCGTCAACGGCGTGACCGAGGTCGAAGTGGCAGCCGGCGGCAGGCTGCGCCACACCAAGCTCCAGGAGGAAGGGACGGACGCGCACCATCTCTGGTTCATGCCCGCGCGGCTCGGCCAGGACGCGGTGCTGGAGAGCACGGTCTTCACCTTCGGCGCGCGGCTTTCGCGCAACCAGATCGAGACCGAAATCCTGGGCGAAGGCGCGGAACTCTCCCTCAAGGGGGCTTATGCCGTCGCCGGCCGGCAGCTTGCCGACCATACGAGCCGCATCGAGCACCGCGCGCCGGGCGCGACCAGCCGGCAGGTGTACAAGGGCGCCATCGGCGGGCAGGCACGCGGCGTCTTCCAGGGCCATATCGTCGTCGCCGAGGGCGCGCAGAAGACGGACGGCCACCAGCTCAACCGCGCGCTGCTGCTCTCCGGCCGGGCCGAGATCGACGCCAAGCCGGTGCTCGAAATCTATGCCGACGACGTCCAGTGCAGCCACGGCGCGACGGCCGGCGACATAGACGGGGACGCGCTCTTCTATCTGCGCACACGCGGCATTCCCGCCGACACCGCCCGCGGGCTTCTCGTGCGCGCATTCCTTTCCGAGATCCTGGACGAAACGCCCGGCGACGCGCTGCACAGGGCGGTCGAGGAACGAATCGACGCATTTCTGGAGGCCGGCGCATGAGCCCGGACAGCACCGCAGCCGTCAGGCCGAATTACGACGTGATGGCGATCCGCGAGGATTTCCCGATTCTCGCGCGCGAAGTGTTCGGCAAGCCGCTGGTTTATCTGGACACGGGCGCCAGCGCCCAGAAGCCGCGCCAGGTCATCCGCGCGATGACCGAGGTGATGGAGGAGACCTACTCCAACGTCCACAGGGGCGTGCATTTCCTCTCCCAGGCCTGCACGGACCAATTCGAGGCGGCGCGCGAGACGGTCGCGCGCTTCATCGGTGCGCACGAGGCCGACGAGGTCGTCTGGACGCGGGGCGCAACCGAGGCCCTCAACCTCGTCGCCTCCGCCTGGGGCCGGGCGAATATCGGGCCCGGCGACCGGATTGTCATTTCGACGCTGGAGCACCATTCCAACATCGTGCCTTGGCAATTGCTGCGCGACGGGACGGGCGCCGAGCTCGCGGTCATTCCCGTGGACGATGCGGGCGAGATCGACCTCGACGCCTATGCCGGGCTGCTGGACGGGAGGGTGAAGCTCGTCTCCGTCACCCATGTCTCCAACTCCATCGGCACGGTGCTGCCGATAAGGGAGATGGCGCGGATGGCGCATGAGAAGGGCGCGCTGTTCATGGTGGACGGTTGCCAGGCCGCACCGCACATGCCCGTCGATGTCCAGGACCTCGATGTCGATTTCTACTGCTTCTCCGGGCACAAGACCTACGGGCCGACCGGCATCGGCGCGCTCTGGGGCCGGAAGGCGCTGCTCGACTCCATGCCCCCCTACCAGGGCGGCGGCGAGATGATCGCGCACGTCACCTTCGAGAAGAGCACCTTCAAGGACGCCCCGCACAAATTCGAGGCCGGCACGCCCGCCATCGTCGAGGCGGTGGGGCTCGGCGCCGCGCTCGACTATATCGAGGCCGTCGGCCGCGACGCGATCCTGGCGCATGAAGCCGACGTCGCCGAATATGCCCGAGAACGCCTCTCCGCGGTGCCGGGCGTGCGCATTGTCGGCCATGCGCGCGAGCGCGGCGCCATCGTCTCCTTCACCATGGAGCAGGCGCATCCCCACGATATCGGCACCATCATCGACCGGGCGGGCGTGGCGGTGCGCGCCGGCCATCATTGCGCCTTTCCCGTCATGGAGCGCTTCGATGTCGGGGCGACGGCGCGGGCCTCGTTCGGGCTCTACAACATGAGGAGCGAGGTGGACCGGCTGGTCGATGCGCTGGACGAGGTCGCGGAGATTTTCGGGCGATGAACGAGCTACGCGAGCTTTACCAGGAGGTGATCCTCGACCACGGCCGCAGTCCGCGCAATTTCCGCCTCATCGAGGACGCCGACGGCGAGGCCAGGGGCGACAACCCGCTCTGCGGCGACCGGGTGCAAGTCTTCGTCAAGCTGGACGGCGAGGGCGGGCTCGACGATGTGGCTTTCCAGGGCCGCGGCTGCGCGATATCCACCGCTTCGGCATCGATGATGACGGAACTCCTGAAGGGGCGGAGCGAGGCGGAGGCGCGCCGGCTGTTCGAGGTGTTTCACGCCGTCTGCACGGACGAGGCGTTCGATCCTCTGGACGTGCCGGAGGAGTTCGAGGAGGAGGCGGACCGCCTCCAGGTCATGGCGGGTGTGCGTCAGTTCCCGATGCGGGTAAAATGCGCGACCTTGCCGTGGCATACTTTCGTGGCCGCGCTCGACGGCAAGGCGACGGCGACAACGGAATAGGCGGGACGGGACCGGGAGCGATGCAAGGGACGATGCCCTTCGAGCAGTGGATGGGCGGCGAGCCGCTGCAGGAGTTCCGCGCCGAGGCGGGAACGCCGCTGGAGCCGGGCTCGCCGATCGCGCCGCCCGCCAACCTGATCGCCGCGCTCAAGACCGTGTACGATCCCGAGATTCCGGTGGACATTTACGAGCTCGGCCTCATTTACGACCTTGAGCAGTCGGAGGACGGTTCGGTGCGCGTCGAGATGAGCCTGACCGCGCCGGGCTGCCCGGTCGCCGGCGAGATGCCGGGCATGGTGGCCGAGGCCGTGGCGGGCGTGCAGGGCGTCGGCGAGGTCGAGGTCCGGCTGGTGTGGGAGCCGGCATGGACGATGGAGCGCATGAGCGAGGAGGCCCGCCTCGCGCTCGACATGTGGTGAGGAGAAGGAGGCGGACATGCCAGAGCCGATGATCCGGATGACGGACGCCGCCGCCGAGCGGGTGCGCCACCTCATGTCGCTTTCGGAGGAACCGGCCGTGGGACTGCGCGTTGGCGTGCGCACGCGCGGCTGCTCCGGCCTTTCCTACTCCGTCGAATATGCGAAGGAGCGCAAGCCCTACGAGGAAGCCATCGAGTCCAACGGCGTGACCGTGCTGATCGACCCGACCGCGGTCATGTTCCTGATCGGCTCGGTGATGGACTACCGGGAAGGCATCTTCGAATCCGGCTTCACCTTCGAAAACCCCAACGCCAAAGGCACCTGCGGCTGCGGCGAAAGCTTCCACGTCTGAGAGCAGCCGACGGGTTCGCGCCCCTCCTGCAGCCCGCGCGACGGCTTGCCGCCGGGGCTTGAACCGGGCGGCTGCAGCCCCGATATTGGCGGCCGGTACCGACAACGCTAACGGAGACCGCAAATGGCCTTCGACAATCTGAGGACGACGGCGCGCGCCGCCGGCCGCAGCACGACCCGCACGGCGGAGCTCGATGCCGGCCTGCGCAAGCACATGCTCGGCATCTACAACTACATGGCCTCGGGCGTGCTGCTCACGGGCATCGTCGCCTATCTGGTCTTCACCATGGCCGTGGTGCAAGGGCCGAGCGGGCCGGTAGGGCTGACGGCCTTCGGGCAGGCGATCTACCTCTCGCCGCTCAAATGGGTGCTGATGCTCTCGCCGCTGGCCTTCATCCTGGTGCTGAGCTTCGGCGTCCAGCGCCTGAGCGCGCCCGCGACGCAGGCTCTGTTCTGGGTGTTCTGTGCGCTCATGGGGGCCAGCATCAGCTCGATCTTCCTGCAATATACGGGCACCAGCATCGCGCGCGTGTTCTTCATCACCGCGGCCGCCTTCGCCGGGCTCAGCCTATACGGCTACACCACGAAGCGCGACCTGTCCGGCATGCGCTCCTTCCTGGTGATGGGGCTGATCGGCGTCATCATCGCCTCGCTGGTCAACATCTTCCTGGCTTCGAGTGCGCTGCATTTCGCCGTGTCGGTGATCGGCGTGCTGGTGTTCGCGGGCTTCACCGCCTACGACACGCAGCGCATCAAGAGCGAGTACTATCACGGCTACGACGCCGCCACGATGGCCAAGAAGTCGGTGATGGACGCGCTGATGCTCTATCTGAGCTTCATCAACATGTTCCTGCTGCTGCTGAGCTTGTTCGGCAACAGGGAGTAGTTCAGAGGCCGACTCTCACCGTTCCTCCGTCGTCGATCACCGGGCGCTTCACCAGGGCCGGATGCGCAAGCATCAGGCCCCGCGCCCGGCCGGCGTCGAGTCCGGCCTTCTCGGCTTCGTCGAGCGAACGCCAGGTGGTGCTGCGCCGGTTGAGCAGCGCCTCCCAGCCGAGCGCACCGATCCAGCGGTCCAGCATCGCGCCGTCCAGCCCGTCCTCGCGCAGGTCGTGGAAGCGGTGCTCGCGGCCCGCCAGCGCCTTCCGCGCCTTTCGGCAGGCGTCGCAACTCTTCAGGCCATAGACGGTCAACATGGGCGCGCATTCCTCCGGGGGGCGGGTCCGCTATAGTCGCACGGCCGCGTTCCGAAGAGGAAGCGCCGCCGGCCGTCCGCCACCGCCGAGGAGACCGCCCATGCAGGGTCCTGAGAGCCATTCCTATTTCTCGCAGCGCCTGCGCCTGCACTATGTCGATTGGGGCAATCCGGACGCGCCGCCGCTCCTGTTGATCCACGGCGGGCGGGACCATTGCCGCAATTGGGACTGGGTGGCCGAGGCACTCCGCAACGACTACCGCATCGTCGCGCCGGACCTGCGCGGCCACGGCGACAGTTCCTGGTTCGTCGGCGGCGCCTACGCCATGGCGGACTATGTCTATGACATCGCGCAGCTCGTCCACCAGAAGCGGCTCGCCCCGGTCACGGTCATCGGCCACTCCCTCGGCGGCTCCATCGCGCTCCACTATGCGGGCGTCTATCCGGAGACGGTGAAAGCGCTCGTCGCCATCGAAGGGCTCGGCCCCTCGCCCGCGCAGATCGAGGCGCGCGGGGCCCGGTCCATCGACGACCGGCTCAGGGATTGGATCGACACGCAGCGCGGCCTTTCCGGCCGGCTGCCGCGCCGCTACCCCTCGCTGGAGGACGCCTACCGGCGGATGCAGGAGGCCAACCCCCGCCTGACCGCGGCCCAGGCCCGGCACCTCACCGTCCACGGCGCCAACCAGAACGAGGACGGCACCTATAGCTGGAAGTTCGACAATTACAGCCGCGCCGATCGCCCGGTCGGCATCTATCCGGAGGAGAGCTTCCGCCTCTGGTCCCGGATAAGCTGCCCGACCCTGCTGGTGCGCGGCCTCGAAAGCTGGGTCGGCGACCCGGAGGAGGACGGCCGCGCCGCCCATTTCCGCAATGCCCGCTTCGTCGATGTCGCCGGCGCCGGCCACTGGGTGCATCACGACCGGCTGGAGCATTTCCTCGGCCTCGTGCGCGGCTTCCTGGTCGACGCGGAATCGGCTTAGGGAATCGTGCTATAGCCGCTGCATGGAAGACGCCCTGCCCGCCGCGCCTGCCGCCGAAGCCCCCTGGCTCGCCGGGCTGAACCCGCCCCAGCGCGAGGCGGTCGAAACGCTGGACGGGCCGCTGCTGGTGCTCTCCGGCGCGGGCACCGGCAAGACGCGGGTGCTGACGGCGAGGCTGGCGCTCCTGCTGGCCGAGCGGCGCGCCTGGCCCAGCCAGATCCTGGCGGTCACCTTCACCAACCGGGCGGCGAACGAAATGCGCGAGCGGGTGGACGCGCTGATCGGCGAAATGGGCGCCGGCCTCTGGCTCGGCACCTTCCACGCGCTCGGCCTGCGCATTCTGCGCCGCCATCCCGAGCTGGCGGGCCTCAGGCCCTCCTTCTCGATCCTGGACCCGGACGATCAGGAACGGCTCCTCAAACAGGTGCTGGCGGACGCGAATGTGGACGCGAAGCACTGGCCCGCGCGCCAGCTTTCGGCCATCGTCCAGCGCTGGAAGGACAAGGGGTGGCGCCCGGAGCAGGTGCCGACCCACGAGGCGGGCAGCTTCGCCAACGGCCGCGCGCCGGCACTTTACGAAGCCTACCAGGTGCGGCTTGCCGACCTCAACGCCGTCGATTTCGGGGACCTGCTGCTCCACAATCTGACGATCTTCCAGCGCGATGCGGAGGTGCTGGCGCAATATCAGGAGCGCTTCCGCTACATCCTTGTGGACGAGTACCAGGACACCAATGTCGCGCAGTATCTCTGGCTCCGCCTGCTCGCCCAGCGCCGCCGCAATATCTGCTGCGTCGGCGACGACGACCAGTCGATCTACGGATGGCGGGGGGCGGAGGTCGGCAACATCCTGCGCTTCGAGAACGACTTCGAGGGCGCGAAGATCGTCCGGCTGGAGCAGAACTACCGCTCGACCGGCGACATTCTGGGCGCGGCCTCCGGGCTGATCGCCAACAATCGCGGCCGGCTCGGCAAGACGCTCTGGACGACCCGCGAGGACTCCCGCCCCATCACCGTCCGCACCGTTCCCGACGGGGAAGCGGAGGCCCGGCTCGTCGGCGGGGAGATCGAGGCGCTGCAACGCTCCGGGGCGGACCTCGGCCGGATGGCGGTGCTGGTGCGCGCGTCCTTCCAGATGCGCGCCTTCGAGGAACGGTTCGTCGCGCTGGGCCTCAACTACCGGGTCATCGGCGGCCCGCGCTTCTACGAGCGCCGCGAGGTGAGGGACGCCATCGCCTATCTGCGCGCCGTGCTCTTCCCCGAGGACGACCTTGCCTTCGAGCGCATCGTCAACCTGCCGAAGCGCGGCATTGGCGACGCCACCCTGCAACCGGTGCACCGCCTCGCCCGCGCAGAGCGGATTCCGCTTGGCCAGGCGGCGCGCCGGCTGGTCGAGACGGAAGAATTGAAGGCTCGCGCCCGCAATGCGCTCGCCGGATTCTGCCGGGCCATCGACGGCTGGCGCACCCGGCTCCGCAGCGAACCCCATGCGGACCTAGCCGACGCCATCCTCGAAGAAAGCGGCTACCGGGAGATGTGGCGGAAGGACAAGGGTCTCGACGCGCCCGGCCGGCTGGAGAATCTGGGCGAGCTCGTGCAGCAGATCGCCCGGTTCGACACCCTCGAGGAGTTTCTGGAGCATGTCGCCCTGGTGATGGAGGCCGAAGGCGGCAGCGAGGCGGAAAGCGTCTCCCTGATGACGCTCCACGGCGCCAAGGGGCTCGAATTCGACAATGTGTTCCTGCCGGGCTGGGAGGAGGGCCTGTTCCCGCACCAGCGCGCGCTTGCCGAGAACGGCCTCCCCGGCCTGGAGGAGGAGCGCCGCCTCGCCTATGTCGGCATCACCCGCGCGCGCCGCCATGTCACCATCTCCTCGGCCATGAGCCGGATGGTCATGGGGCGGTGGCTCAGCCCGCTCCCGTCGCGCTTCATCGACGAGCTGCCGGACGAGCATGTGGAGCGGCAGTTGGAAAACGCCTTCGGCGAGGCTCCCGCCTGGCGCTACGGCGCGGGCGGCGGGCGCATCATCGATGCGCCGGCCTGGGAGGTGGAGCCGCGACCGGTTCGCGCAGGCCGGTTCGAGGTAGGCCAACGCGTGTTTCATAACAAATTCGGTTACGGCGCGGTGCGCGCCATCGACCGCGAGACGCTCACCGTCGATTTCGAGACCTCCGGCGACAAGACATTGATCGAGAGTTTCGTCGAGCCCGCCTGATCGAGGACACACCGCCCATGACCCCACCGCCAGTGCTGGAGCGCCGCGAGGGCGCGGTTGCCGTCGTGACCCTGAACCGCCCCGAGGCCCTGAACGCGCTCAACCTCGAAATGCGGGACCTGCTGCCGCGCGTGCTGAACGGGCTGAACGGCGACGAGGCGGTGCGGGCGGTCGTGCTGACCGGTACGGGCGAGCGCGCCTTCTCCGCCGGGCAGGACCTGAACGACTCCGCCGGCTTCGACGAGAAGACCGTGCAGGAGCATTTCCTGCATCTGGGCGCGCTCTACCAGTCCGTGCGGGCGCTGGAGAAACCGGTCGTGGTGGCGCTGAACGGCCTCGCCGCCGGCTTCGGCCTGCAGACCGCGCTGCACGCCGATATCCGCATCGCGCATGCGGGCGTACGCATGGGCCAGCCGGAGGTGCGCGCCGGCATTCCGAGCACGGTCGGCCCCTTCATCATCGAGCGCGTGGTCGGCCATGCCCGCGCGGTGGAGCTTTCGCTCACCGGCCGGCTGGTGGATGCCGAAACCTGCCTCGCCTGGGGCATGGTCAACGAGATCGTGCCGCGCGAGCGCGTGATGCCGCGCGCGTTGGAGCTTGCCGGGGAACTGGCCGCGCTGCCGCCGCTCGCCGTCCGCCTCACCAAGCGCCGCCTGCTGGAGCGCACGCAGGTCGAATACGATGAAACCGTCCAGGCCGCGATGCGCTACCAGCACGCCGCCTATCGGGACGGGGAACCGCAGCGGGTGGCGGAAGCCTTCTTCGCCGAGCGGGCGAAGCGGCGCAGCAGGGAGAAGGCGTGATGGGGACCGGCAGGATCGGGACAGTCGAGCGGGACGGGGCGCGGACCGTCTATGAGGTGCATGGCAGGGCAGACAGGCCCGCGCTGCTGTTCGGCCACGCGCAAATCCTCTCCCGCGCTCAATATGCGCCGCAAGTCGAGGCGTTTGCCGACCGCTACTGCGTGATCGCGGTGGATTTCCGGGGCCACGGCGAAAGCCCGGTGAGTCCCGCGCCCTACCGCATGGAGGACCTGGCGCGGGACGCCGTGGCCGTGCTGGACGCGGAGGGCATCGAGCGCGCGCATTATCTCGGCTCCTCGCTCGGCGGCATGGTCGGCTTCGCGCTCGCGCTGGAGCACGCCCCGCGCCTCGCCAGCGTGACCTTCCTTGCGACCCAGGGTGTGCTGCCGGCCGCCAACAGCGAACGACTTCGGCGGACGGCCGCCCGCCTCGGCGAACTCGGCAACGACATGGCCCCGGCGGCCGAGGAAATCATGGCGCGCTACACGACTGAGGCATGGCGCGCGGACAACGCCGCGAGCCACGCTCGCCTGATCGGGATCGCGTCCGCCAACCCTCTGGCAGGCTACGAGCATTCCGGCGGCGCGATTGCCGCCATGGATTACGATGGCCGGCTCGGCGAGATCGAGACGCCCACCCTGGTCGTCGCCGGCGAGCATGACGTGCCGACCCCGCCCAAGCGGATGGCGCTCTACCGCGACGAAATCCGGGGCGCGGAAATGGCGGTGATCGAGGGTGCGGGCCACTTTCCCAACTGGGACCGGGCCGAGGCATTCAACCGCGTCTATGGGGACTTCCTCGCCCGCACCGGCTGACCGCCCGGTAGACTCCTTTCGCGGGGCTTGCTAGAGCGTTTCGCCATGGACGGAACCGTTCCTGTCTCCCTCATTGCCGGCTGCGGCGCCCTGCCGTCCTGCGCGACCGGGCCATAGGCGCCGGGTCCCGTGCCCACCCGGCCGAAACCGCTCGTGATCGTCACGCGCAAGCTCCCCGACGCGGTGGAGACGCGCATGATGGAGCTGTTCCGCACCGAGCTGAACGACAGCGACCGCCAGATGGACCGCGCCGAGCTGCTCGAAGCCATGGGCCGGGCGGACGTGCTGGTGCCGACCGTGACCGACCGCATCGACGCCGAGTGCCTGGAAGCCGCCGGCCCCAAGCTCAAGCTGCTGGCGAGCTTCGGGGCCGGCGTGGACCATATCGACCTCGCGGCAGCGCATGAGCGCGACATCATGGTCACCAACACGCCGGGCGTGCTGACGGGCGACACGGCCGACATGACCATGGCGCTCATCCTCTCCGTCTCGCGCCGGCTCATCGAGGGCGAGAGGCTGGTGCGGACCGGAGGATGGCTGGGCTGGGCGCCGACGGCGCTGCTCGGCCACCGGATTTACGGCAAGCGGCTCGGCATCGTCGGCATGGGGCGGATCGGGGCGGCGGTGGCCCGGCGGGCGCGCGGCTTCGGCATCTCGATCCACTACCACAACCGCAAACGCACGGACCCCGACATCGAGGCGGAGCTGGAGGCGACCTACTGGGAGAGCCTCGACCAGATGCTGGCGCGCATGGACATCGTGTCGATCAACTGCCCGCACACGCCCGCGACCTACCACCTGCTGTCGCGCCGGCGCCTCGCGCTGATGAAGCCGCACGCTTACATCGTCAACACCTCGCGCGGCGAGGTGATCGACGAGCCGGCGCTTCTGGACGCCCTGCTGGAGGGCAGGCTTGCCGGCGCGGCGCTGGACGTGTTCGAGCGCGAGCCGGCCATCGACCCGAAGCTGCGCGAGCTCGACAATGTCGTGCTGCTGCCGCACATGGGCTCCGCCACCTTGGAAGGCCGGCTGGAGATGGGCGAGCGGGTGATCGTCAACATCAAGGCTTTCACGGACGGCCACCGGCCCCCGGACCGCGTGCTCGAACAGTTCTTCTGAGGCGCCGCCGCCGAGAGGCGGCCCGGCCTTATACCGCCGGTGTCAGGTTGCAACTCATGGAGAATGCCAACCCACCGCCTGCCCTCGCGAAAGCGGGGGTCGCCCCGGCCGGAGCGAAGCGCAGAGCCGGGGCCCAGCCTCGGTTCTCGCGACAGCCTCACCGGTTTGGCCCGCTCTCCACCAGCTGCGGCGGCATCGGGGGCCATGGATGGACCCCGGCTCGGAGGCCGGGGTGACGATGGGGAAGGCCGCCATCGGTTCGTATCGACGACCGCTGACATTACTCCGCCATGACCTGCGTCTTGGCTTCCTGGAGCAGCTCTTCCATGCGGTTGCGCAGGCGCCGGGCGTCGGTCTCTATGCCTTGCGCCCGAAGGTCGGCCAGCACCTTCTCCAGCACATCGTCGTCGCCGGGGCGCTCGAAGTCGGACTCGACCACGGTGCGGCAGTAAGCCTTCAGGTCCTCGCCCTCCAGCCCCCATTGCGCGCCGGCCCACTCGCCGAACAGGCGGTTGCGCCGGGCCTGCACCTTGAAGCGCAGCTCCTCGTCGTGGCTGTATTTGGTCTCGAACTGCTTTTCGCGGTCTGCGAACGTCGCCATGCGCATGGTTCCCCTGCTGCTTGGTCGGGCCGGTTGCGAGGGATATATATCCGGTCCCGCTTCGGATTTGCAGAGCCTCCATGTGCACCGTCGTCCTGCTCCGCAGGCCCGGCCACGCCTGGCCCACGATTATCGCTGCCAACCGCGACGAGGCGGTGGACCGCCCCTGGCGCCCGCCGGGCCGCCACTGGCCCGACCGGCCCGGCGTGCTGGCCGGCCTCGACGAGGAAGCGGGCGGAAGCTGGATGGGGCTGAACGAAGCGGGCGTGGCGGCTGCAATCCTCAACCGGCGCGGCTCGCTCGGCCCCGCCCGAGGCAAGCGCACGCGCGGCATGCTGGTTCTGGAAGCGCTGGACCGTGAGACCGCCCGCGCGGCCGCGGTGGCCATGTCGCAGGTGGACGGCCGGGCCTATCGCAGCTTCAACATGCTCGTGGCGGATCGCGAGGATGCCTTCTGGATACGCCACGCAGGCGGGCGCGGCGTTTCGGCGCAGCCCGTCGGCGCCGGCCTCTCCATGCTCACCGCCTGGGACATGAACGACCGCGTCAACTCCGATCGCACCGGCCACTACCTGCCCCGATTCGAGACCGCGCGCCCGCCCGACCCGGACGCGCCCGGCGGCTGGGCCGACTGGGAGCGGCTGCTCGCGTCGGAGGAAACCGCGCCGGGCGTTCACGATCCCAACGGCGCCATGCACATACGCACCGACTGGGGCTTCGGCACGGTTTCGCGCGCCCTGCTCGCGCTTCCGGCGGAGGCGAGCGCCGCGCCTGTCTGGCGTTTCGCAAGCACCTGGCCCGAAACCGGCGGTTACGTCGAGCTTCATTGAGAAGAAGCGTCGGGCTTGCTATATCGGATTCGGTGGCCCGCGGGTCCGGCGCTTTGCCGGTCCTCCGTCGGGCGGCATTCGGTGGACACCCATGGCAAGACGCAAGCGCATCTACGAGGGCAAGGCCAAGGTTCTCTACGAAGGCCCCGAGCCCGGAACGCTCGTCCAGTATTTCAAGGACGATGCAACCGCCTTCAACAACCGCAAGAAAGCCACGATCTCCGGCAAGGGGGTGCTGAACAACCGCATATCCGAATATCTGATGGTCCGGCTCCAGGAGATGGGCATCCCGACGCATTTCGTGCGCCGGCTGAACATGCGCGAGCAACTGATCCGCGAGGTCGAGATCATTCCGGTCGAGGTGGTGGTGCGGAACATCGCCGCCGGGTCGCTCGCCGCCCGGTTCAAGATCGACGAAGGCACGCCATTGCCCCGGTCCATCGTCGAGTACTACTACAAGAACGACGAGCTCGACGACCCGATGGTGACCGAAGAGCACATCACCGCCTTCGGCTGGGCCTCGCCGCAGGACCTCGACGACATCTTCAACCTGGCGCTCCGGGTGAACGACTATCTGAGCGGGCTGTTCCTCGGCGCCGGGCTGCGCCTGATCGATTTCAAGGTCGAGTTCGGGCGCCTTTACACCCAGGAAGACGTGCGCATCGTGCTGGCCGACGAGATCAGCCCGGACAGTTGCCGCCTCTGGGACCTGCAGACCAACGAGGTGCTCGACAAGGACCGGTTCCGCCGCGACATGGGCGACGTTGCGGAAGCCTACCGGGAGGTGGCGCGGCGCCTCGGCATCTTGCAGGAAGGCAATGTCGAGCCGCTGCCGAAGGCGAGCGCGTGAAGGCGCGGGTGCTGGTCATGCCCCGCGCCGGCGTGCTCGATCCGCAGGGCAAGGCCGTCGCGCAGGCGCTGGCCGGGCTGGGATTCGAGAACGTGGAGGCCGCGCGCCAGGGCAAGGTAATCGAGCTGGACCTCGCGGAAACCGATCCGGCCGCCGCCGAGACGGCGCTGGCGGCCATGTGCGAACGCCTGCTCGCCAACCCGGTCATTGAGGACTACACGATCGAAATCGCATGAAGGCGGTCGTCGTCGTCTTTCCGGGGTCCAATTGCGACCGGGACGCGAAGGTGGCGCTCGAGGCGGCGACCGGCCGACCGGCCCGGATGGTCTGGCACGGCGACCCGGACCTGCCGCCGGCAGACCTCGTGGTGCTGCCCGGCGGCTTCTCCTATGGCGACTATCTCCGGCCGGGCGCGATGGCTTCGCGCTCGCCGGTCATGCAGGCCGTCGTCCGGGCTGCGAAACGGGGCGTGCGCGTGCTCGGCATCTGCAACGGGTTCCAGGTCCTGACCGAATGCGGGCTGCTGCCGGGCGCGCTCTTGCGCAATGCGGGACTCCGCTTCGTCTGCCGGTCCGTGCGCCTTCGCGTGGAGACCGCGGACAGCCCGTTCACGAGCGGCTACCGGCCGGGCGACCCGCTGCAAATGCCGGTCGCGCATCATGACGGCAATTATTTCGCCGACGCCGGGACGATGGAGCGCCTCGCCGGCGAGGACCGTCTCGCCTTTCGCTATCTGGACAACCCCAATGGCTCCCTCGGGGACATTGCCGGCATCCTGAACGAGGGCCGCAACGTGCTCGGCATGATGCCGCATCCCGAACGCGCTGCCGACGCGGTTCTCGGCGGAACGGACGGCCGGGCGCTGTTCGAATCGCTCGCCGCATGAGCGCGCCCGGGGAAGATCATGGCGGCCTCGCGCCGGACGAACATGCGCGCGTGCTGGAAATTCTCGGCCGCCGACCAAACGATGTGGAGCTCGGCATTTTCGCCGCGATGTGGAGCGAGCATTGCTCCTACAAGTCGTCGAAGAAGTGGCTGAGGACTCTGCCGGTCGATGCGCCCTGGGTCCTCCAGGGGCCGGGCGAGAATGCCGGCGCGGTCGATATCGGCGGCGGGCTTGCGGCCGTCTTCAAGATGGAGAGCCACAACCACCCGTCCTTCATCGAGCCCTATCAGGGCGCGGCAACGGGCGTCGGCGGCATCCTGCGCGACGTGTTCACCATGGGCGCACGGCCGGTCGCGATCCTGAATGCGCTGCGCTTCGGCGCGCCGGATCACGAGGCGACGCGGCGGCTCGCCGCCGGAGTCGTCGCAGGCATCGGCGGCTACGGCAATTGCGTCGGCGTGCCGACCGTCGGCGGCGAATGCTCGTTCCACCCCGCCTATAACGGCAACATCCTGGTCAACGCCATGGCGGTTGGCATCGCCCCGGCGGACCGGCTGTTCCGCTCCGCCGCCGCGGGCGTCGGCAATGCCGTTGTCTATGTCGGCTCGCGGACCGGGCGCGACGGCATCCACGGGGCCACCATGGCGTCCGCCGCCTTCGACGACGAGGCCGAACAGATGCGTCCGACCGTGCAGGTAGGCGACCCCTTCACCGGCAAGCTGCTGATCGAGGCCTGTCTCGAACTCATGGCGACGGACGCCATCCAGGCGGTCCAGGACATGGGAGCGGCCGGCCTCACCTCCTCGTCCTTCGAGATGGCGTCGAAGGGCGGTCTCGGCGTAGAGCTCGACCTTGACAGGGTGCCGCAGCGCGAGACGGGCATGACCGCTTACGAGATCATGCTGTCGGAGAGCCAGGAGCGCATGCTGATGGTACTCCGCCCCGGCGGCGAAGAGGCGGCCGAGGCGGTGTTCGGCAAGTGGGGCCTGGAGTTCGCCGTCATCGGTCGCCTGACCGATACCGGACGCATGGTGCTGACGCAGCACGGCCGAAGGGTTGCCGACCTGCCGATCCGCCCGCTTGCCGACGGCGCGCCGGAATATGACAGGCCCTGGACGCGTACGCCGCCTGCGCCCGCTGTTTCGGCGTCCCGCCGGAACGCCGCTCCGATGGAGGCGCTCAGGAGCATCCTTGGGGGCCCGGCCGGGGCTTCCCGGCGCTGGATCTGGGAGCAGTACGACCACACGGTCATGGGCGACACGGTGGCAGCGCCGGGCGGCGATGCGGCCGTGGTCCGCGTCCACGGCACCGGGCGGGGGCTCGCGCTCACCAGCGACTGCACGCCGCGATACTGCCTGGCCGACCCGGTCGAGGGCGGGCGGCAGGCGGTCGCCGAAGCCTGGCGCAACCTGACCGCCGTCGGCGCCCGGCCGCTCGCGATCACCGACAATCTCAACTTCGGCGACCCGGAGCGCCCGGAGGTCATGGGCCAATTCGTCGGCTGCATCCGGGGCATGGGCGAGGCCTGCCGCGCACTCGGCATCCCGGTCGTCTCCGGCAATGTCTCGCTCTACAACGAGACCAACGGCCGGGCGGTGCTGCCGACGCCGGTGGTGGGCGCCCTCGGGCTGCTGGAGGACCTCTCCGGCCGGACCGGCATGGCGCTGCCGGGGCCGGGGCTGGCGCTTGTGCTGGTTGGCGAGACGAAGGGCCATCTCGGCCGCTCGCTCTGGCTGGAAGCGGTCGAGGGCCGCGAGGAAGGCCCGCCGCCGCCGGTCGATCTCGCCGCCGAGCGGTGCAACGGGGATTTCGTCCGCGCCGAAATCCGCGCCGGGCGGGTCGCCGCCTGCCACGACCTCTCCGACGGCGGTCTGCTGGTCGCCGCGGCCGAGATGGCGCTGGCCGGCGGCGTCGGGGCCACGCTCCGTCCGCCGCTCGCCGATGCGCCGGCGGGCCTGTTCGGGGAGGACCAGGCGCGCTACCTGCTGGCCGTCGCCGAACCGGCGGAGCTACTGGAGCGCGCCGCCGCGGCCGGCGTAGCGGCCGCGCGGATCGGCGAGACCGGCGGCGGCGCATTGACAGTCGCGGGCCATTCCCCCATATCGCTCGGCGAACTGCGCGATCTGCACGAAGGGTGGATGCCCGCCTGGATCGCCGGCGGATGAGGGAACGCAACGCATGCCCATGCAGGCGGAAGAGATCGAACGCCTGATCCGCGAGGCCCTGCCGGACGCCGAGGTTGCCATCGAGGATTTGGCGGGCGACGGGGACCATTACGCCGCCCGGGTCGTCTCGGAGGCGTTCCGGGGCAAGTCCCGCGTGCAGCAGCACCAGATCGTCTACAGGGCATTGCAGGGCCGCATGGGGGGCGAACTGCATGCCCTGGCGCTGCGCACCGCAGCGCCGGAAACTTCTTGAGACTCGGGAGAACGCCGATGAGCGACGCATTCGCAAGCATCCAGGAAACCGTCAGCGGCAGCGATGTCGTGCTGTTCATGAAGGGCACGCCCGTCTTTCCGCAATGCGGCTTTTCCTCGGCGGTCGCCGGCGTGTTGAACCATATGGGCGTGAAATACCACTCGGTGAACGTGCTGGAGGACATGGAAGTCCGCCAGGGCATCAAGGAGTTCACCGGCTGGCCGACCATCCCGCAGCTCTACGTAAAGGGCGAATTCGTCGGCGGCTGCGACATCGTCCGCGAAATGTGGGATGCGGGCGAGCTGCAGGGCTACTTGAACGAGCGCGGCGTCGAAACGCCGGGCATGACGGCCTGACGCCGGGGCTACGCCTTCCCCGCCAGAACGGCGGAGACCGCGGCGCGCGCCGCGGCCGGATAGCCGTTCGCGGTGACGGCCAGGTCGTCTCGGAGGACCCTGTGGAAGGCCGGCAGCCGGTGGAACGGCACCGTCGGATGGACATGGTGCTCGACATGATAGGGCATGTTCCACGCGAAGAAGCGCACAAGCGGATTGGTGAAGGTCGTGCGCGTGTTGCGCAGCATTTCGGGGACATGCGGGCAGCCCGTATGTTCGGTCAGCAGGTAGAGGCGCAGGAAGGGTTGTCCCAACATGACGGGGACCGCCCAGAGCCACAGCAGGATCGTGGCGCCGAAATAGACCGAGACCGCCGCCAGGGACCCGTAAACCGCCAGGAACAGCCGCGCCTCGCGGGCCACTGCCTTCCGCGCCCCGGACGGGACGAAATCGTGCCGGTTCCGGCCCGCCGCGTTGACCAGCAGCATCCGCGCCTGCCGGGCGAAATACGCGCCGCCCGCAATATGCCAGGCAAGGCCCGCTATCGACCCCGGCACCGGCCGCGCCAGCTCCGGGTCGCGCGCCGGATCGTGGGTGTAGCGGTGGTGCGCCATATGGAAATGATGGAACCAGCGCGGCGGCAGGGCGACGACCAGTCCCGCTCCCCAGGCCGACGCCTCGTTCAACCGCGCGGTGCGGAACGGCGTCCCGTGCACCGACTCGTGCAGCAGGCAGAACAGGAAGACCAGCAGGATGCCGTGCGGCAGCATGAGGAGCGGCCAGCCGGGCGCTTCCATTGCGATCGGCAGTCCGGTCGCCGCCAGCGCGGCCAGATGGCCGGAAAGACGCGCCAGGCCCCTGAAATCGGAACGCCGAAGCAGGTCGCGCCGCTCGCCGGCGTTCATGCGCGCGAGGATCTCTCCCCGGCCCGGCGTCCGGTGCGGCGCTCCGGGCGGGTCGGAGGGCCCGCTGGAAACGGGTCTAGCGCGAGTAGAACTCCACAACGAGATGCGGCTCCATCTGCACGGCGAAGGGCACGTCGGCCAGGCCGGGGCCGCGCTGGAAGGTACCCTTCAACTCGTTGAAGTCGACCGAGAGATAGTCCGGCACGTCGCGCTCGGGCGATTCGATGGCTTCCAGCACCAGCGCCATGGTGCGGGACTTCTGCTTCACCTCGATTACGTCGCCGTCGCGCACCCGATAGGAGGGGATGTTCACCCGCCGCCCGTTCACCCGGACATGGCCATGGTTCACGAACTGGCGCGCGGCGAAGATCGTGGGCACGAACTTCATGCGATACACCGCGGCGTCCAGCCGGCGCTCCAGCAGCTCGATCAGGTTCTCGCCCGTGTCGCCGCGCCGGCGCACCGCCTCCTCGTAAAGGCGGCGGAACTGCTTTTCGGAAATGTCGCCGTAATGGCCCTTGAGCTGCTGCTTGGCGCGCAGCTGGAGGCCGAAATCGGTAGGCTTGCGGCGGCGCTGCCCATGCTGGCCCGGCCCGTATTCCCGGCGGTTGTAGGGGCTCTTGGGCCGCCCCCAGAGATTGACGCCGAGGCGCCGGTCGATCTTGTGTTTCGCGTTCTCGCGTTTGGCCATGGTCTCTTGTTGCTCGCTTTGCGCGTTTGTTGTTGTCCCGATAGGCCCCGGCGCGAAGGCCGGGACGGGGCGGAGCCGCCCGCGTTCTCGGGAATGCGGCGGGTTATAGCGGTGCGGGGCCGGTTGTCAAACGAGCACGGCGCCGGGTCATTCGGGCGGCTTGCCTCCCGGCCATACCGGGCTCTGGGCGAGGTTGGGCCATGCGATAGGCGCACGGCAGCCTTCCGCCGCCGCGGCGGGGTCGAGCGCCGCATCCCAATTGCCCGCGACATAGCGGTGGCCCGTCCAGGCGCCTCCCTCGCGCGAGCAGAGCCAGAGCAGCGGGGGCACCATCGCCGAGGGCCGCACCATCAGGGCGCGGTCGATGCCCGATTCCTCGGGAACCATCGGCGTGTCGGTCGGGCCGCCGGGAACGACGACATTCACGGTCACCCCCCGGCCGGCGAACTCCGCGGCGTGGCCCGCGGACATCGCCTCCAGCCCGGCCTTCGCGGGGCCGTAGGGGTGGAAGCGCCCGCGCAGCATGGTGAAGAAGCTGGTGGTGACATTGACGATGCGCCCCCAGCCCCGGTCGAGCATGTCCCCGGCGGCGGCGCGGGTCATGTGCCACGCCCCGGAGAGGTTCACCGCGACCATCCGGTCCCAGACTTCGGGCTCGATCTCGTCGATGGCGACCAGGTTCGTCATGTGGTCCGCCCGGATGACGCCCATGCCCATCGCGCCGTTGTTGACGAGGATGTCCGGCGGGCCGAGGCGCTCCCGCACCCGCGCAACCGCCGCTTCGCAATCCGCATGGCTTGCAATGTCGGCGCGCACGGTAATGAGCCGGCCCGCGGATACGGCCTCCCCGTGCCCCGCCTCAAGCACGGCGAGCCGGCCATCGTCCACGTCGAGCGCCGCCACCTTCGCCCCCGCGCCCAGAAGCCCGCCGACGAATTCCCGCCCGATCCCGCCTGCCGCCCCGGTAACGACGGCAACCCTGCCCTCGACTTCTCCGCTCATCTGCTGTCCCCCGGTCGGTCGCACGGCCCGACTTCTTCGCCGATCAAGGCGAGAATACGCCGGTTCTCGCCCGCGGAGAACGCGCCGGAATCGACAGTTGGCCCGCGCGGATCGGAACGCGCGGTGAGTGCATCGCCCGGTTGCCGGTCGCATGGGTTACGACTTCACATCGATATTGTGACAGATAACGCTACTTTGCCAACGTCATATGTGCATCCGCCGCGCCGTGCGTCCGCAACGTCAGGCGGCGCGCGCTCGCCGGCTTTCGCCCCACAGCCAGTCGAGGTCCGAGAACGCCAACTGCCGGTCGTAGTTCAGGATATTGTCGCGCACGTTGAGGATTAGGCAGCGGAGCCACGACTGCGGCCAGTCCTTCCGCCCATGCAGACAAGGCGTTTGTGCCCGGTTCATGTCAGGTGACGGCGCTGTTCGGGCTGACCGCGGCAGGCCCTCGTCCGAGGTTGAAACAGGGCTGAAACAGGGCCATATTAGCCCACTTTGCGGAAAAATCTGGAAAGTGAGCCTCAGATGCTTCGAAAATTCCGGGTAAAAAACTTCCTCTCTTTCCGGGAATGGCAGACCCTCGATCTGACGGTTGCGGCCAATGCCCCGGACCTCCCCGGGCGGTTCGTGCACCCCGTCCCGGGGACGAAGGACCGCTTCCCGACCTTCGCTGCGATATTCGGCGCGAACGCATCGGGCAAGACGAACATCCTGCGCGCCGTCACATTTCTCGCGAACTTCATGCGGTCCTCCCAAGCGGCGCCGGCGAACGCGCGTCTGCCGATGGCACAGTTCTACGGAGAGGGTCAGGACGAGGAACCGACCGAGTTCGAAGTGGAGCTCGACGGGAAGTTCGGTAACTCTGGAAAGCGTGAGGTCTTTCGCTACAGGCTGGTCGTTTCCCATGACCGGGAACGCGTGCTGGAAGAGGAGCTTGTCTATTTTCCGCTAGGTCGTCCGAAACGGCTGTTCTCGCGGCGTGGTCAGGAGTTCCGGTTCGGCGGCGATTACCGCATTCGCGGAAACGACCCCACCATCCCGAAAATCAGGGAAAACAGCAGCGTCGTTTCCACGCTGGCGCAGTTCAACCATACCGTCAGCGTCGATATTTGCCGGAACCTGTCGTTCCTGTACACGAACGTCGAGAATGTTTTCGGCAACCACGAATCGATAGAGCCGAATGCGGCCAATTCCTACTTTCATAGCAAGGAGTTGAGGAAGGGATTTCTGGAGTTTTCCCGAAGATTCGACATTGGAATCGAAAAGGTCGAGATCTCCATATCCAACAAGGGCATGGAGCCGCTCTTCTTTCATCGGGGTGTCCATAGACCGATCTCTCGTGCGGCTGAATCGCATGGAACGAACATGGTTTACAACTTGTTCCCGACGATTTTCTACGCCATGCAAAGGGGCGGCATTGCGGTTATTGACGAACTGGACAATGCGATTCACTCGCTGCTGGTTCCGGAAATCGTCGACCTGTTCATCGATCCGGACCGAAATCCCCATCGCGCGCAGCTGATCGCGGTCTGCCACAACCCGAGCATTTTACAGTACCTGGAAAAGGAGGAGATTTATTTCACGGAAAAGTCGTCGGAAGGAGCGACATCGATCTACGGCCTGAAAGATATCAGGGGGGTCAGGCGGGAGAGCAACATCTACGCGAACTATCTGGCTGGCGCGTTCGGCGGGGTGCCGAAGATTGCGTAGGCGGAAATACCGGCGGGCCAAGCGCGCGGTCTTCGTTGCGTGCGAAGGCAAGTGCGAGCTGGGGTATGTGCGGTGGCTCAACCGACTGGCCGATGCCGAGGGCGTTCCGGTTTCGATAACGGGAAGGGACATGAAGGGCGGTGGCGCCGGGAAGATCGCAGACCGGGCGGCGCGGGCGCTGCTGCGCAGCGCTGGTGGGCCGGCGATGTACGAGAAACGATATCTGCTGATGGACCGCAGTAGAGGCACCAGATACCGCCGGGATGTCGAGCGGGCTCGGCAGATCGCCGGGAAGCATTCGTTCTCGATCATCTGGCAGCCGATCTGCCACGAGTGTTTCCTGCTCAAGCATTTTGCAGGGACGGAGGATCGCAATCCTCCTGACGCGAGTGCGTGCGAAGCGGCGTTGCTGGCCGTCTGGTCAGCATACCGAAAGGGGTTGGACGCGACGGAATACGAAAGGGAGCTCTCGGTCGAGCACCTGGTGCGGGCCCGCATGAATCTGCCGGGACTGGAAGCGTTCCTGATCGACATCGGGTGGGGTTGAGCGGCCGGTGGCGAAGCGGCGGTGCAAGCGTGGCAGTCAAGTCGTCATTGCGCCCGTCCCCGGCCCCGTTTCCGGCAAAGCGATCATGCGGCCGGCATTGCCGGGGTCTTCCCCAGCGGCGACACTTGCCGCCGATAGAGGATGACCGGACGGTATCGGGAACGGCGTATGACGAAAGAAGCCATCACCCCTCCTCCCCCGCCCCGACGCGGCGCGGTCCGGCGCTGGCGGGAGGGGCTGGCGGTGCTGGCGGAGCGGGACGGGCGCATCCGGGCGGCGTTGGCCGAAGTCGGGACGCCGGCCATGGCGCTCAGGGGGGCGGGCTTCGCGGCGCTGCTCAGGGCGATTGCGGCGCAGCAGGTTTCCGCCGCCTCGGCGCGGGCGATCTGGGGGCGGCTGGAGGAGGCCGCCGGCGGCAGGGTCACGGCGCGCGCCGTGCTGGCGCTCGGGCCGGAGGGGCTTCGCGCCGCCGGACTCTCGCGGCCCAAGATCGGCTACGCGCTGGCGATTGCCGACGACCTCGCGTCGGGCCGCGTCTCGCTGCGGCGGATTGCGCGGATGCCGGACGAGGAGGCCATCGCCGCCCTTTCGGCGCTCCGGGGCGTGGGGCGCTGGACGGCAGAGGTCTGGCTCCTGTTCGCCGCCGGCCGTCCCGACATCTGGCCGGCCGGCGACCTCGCACTCTGCGCCGCGCTGCAGAAGACCCTCGGCCTCTCCGCCCGCCCGGCGCCCGCCGAGGCCGCGCGGCTCACCCAAATCTGGTCGCCCCACCGCAGCGCCGCCGCCATCCTGCACTGGCACATCTACCGCACCGCGCCTTGAACCGCCCCGGCATTCCCGGAGGCAGTTTGGTTTGAGTCATGCAGCCATATTGAGGTTTTCTCTGGCGGCATAGTGGTTTGCTTCGGCCTCAGCGGGCGGGATGTTGCCGATGGGGCCGAGCAGGCGGTGCTGCCTTTCGCGCCGTGCCGTGTATTCGGGCGACGGCAGCTTGCCGACGAACTTCCGCCCGCCGACATGGCAGTCGATCGGGCCACCGAGGCCCCCGCCTATCGTGACCGGCCCGAACCGGCGCTCCATGTCCTCCAGCCATGCCCGGAACTCCGGCGTCTCCTGACTGCCGGCCCAGACCTCGCCGCCAGTTGGGGGCGGGGGTCGGTTGCAGTCATGGTTCATCCTTGCCGGGCCGGGTCCCTTTGCCGCGCGCAATCGCGTGCGGGCGCGCCTCCGCCCGCCGGTTTTGCGGGTATTTTTTCGGATCCGGGGGAAGCGGCTCCGGACGCCTCTTCCTTTCACATCCGTCATACACCACTTTCTCAGATATCAAGCCCGAATAGGAACAAACAGCGGATAATCTGGGCTTCTGGGGGATTTGGAATGCCTGCAACAGGCGCGGAGGCCCGGGCGCAGGCCGGGTCCGCTTCGCTCTTTTGCGGAACCGCACTACAACCGCAGGCATGGCGTCGGAGAGAAGCATTGTCATGCCGCGTGCGCCCGCCCTGGTGGCGAGCCCGGCGCGGGCCGTCTGGCTGGAGCCGGAGGGCGCGCCGGAGACGCTTGCGCCGACCGAGGCAGCGGTGCGTGCGCGCGGCCGCCCGCCGCTTGCCGTGCACGGGCCGGCGACCTCGCGGCGGCTCGACCCGGAAGCGCGGCCCTTTCGCAGCTACGACCTGCTGGAGCTGTTCGCCTTCGTGCGCCCGGCGCGGTTCTGCCTGCCGACGCCGAACGGGCTCGCCGACGCGGCCGGGCTGCCGCGACCCGCGACCCTGGAGCGCGCGGCGGAGACGCTGTTCGGCGCGGCGCGCGCGCTGTTGGCAGAGCTTGTGCGCACGGAGGACGCGCAGGGCGCGGCGGCCGACCTGGCGCTCGATGCAGCCGAGGCCGGCTGGCTCTGGGGGCCGTTCGTGCTGGCGGCGCTCGGCGTGGCGGAACGGCGGCCGGCCGGCGGGGCGGGCTTCGCGGTCTGGGACCGGCTGCCGCTCTGGGGCGAGTTCGCGCCGGAACCGCAGCCGTCCAACCGCCCGGTCGCGCCCGAGGAAGCGCGCCGCCGGCTTGCGGACATGCTGGGGCCCGACGCCGAGGACCGGCCGGGCCAGGCGGACTACGCCTCGGCCGCCACGGCCGCCTTCCGGCCGCGCGAGCGGGCGGGCGAGCCGCATATGGTGGTGGCCGAGGCGGGCACCGGGGTCGGCAAGACGCTCGGCTATCTGGCTCCGGCGAGCCTCTGGGCGGAGGCGAACGAGGCGCCGGTCTGGGTCTCGACCTATACGCGCAACCTCCAGCACCAGATCGACGATGAGCTCGACCGGCTGATCCCCGACCCGGCCGCCAAGCGCCACCGGGTCGTGCTGCGCAAGGGCCGGGAGAATTATCTCTGCCTCCTCAACCTGGAGGAAGCCGTGCGCACGGCGCGCCTCACGCCGAACGAGACCGTGCCGCTCGCGCTCGCCGCGCGCTGGGCGGACGCGACCCGCGACGGCGACATGACCGGCGGCGACTTCCCCTCCTGGCTCCCGGACCTCGAAGGCGCGGTGCGCATACGCGGACTCGGCGACCGGCGGGGCGAATGCCTCTATTCCGCCTGCAGCCACTACCATCGCTGCTTCATCGAGCGGGGCATCAGGCGCGCGCGGCGGGCGGACCTCGTCATCGCCAATCATGCGCTCGTCATGGTGCAGGCGGCGCTGGGCGGGCTCGACGATTCCTGGCTGCCGACCCGCTATGTGTTCGACGAAGGCCACCACCTTTTCGACGCGGCCGACAGCGCCTTCTCGGCCGAACTTTCCGGGTTGGAGACGGCGGAACTGCGCCGCTGGCTGCTGGGGGCGGAGGGCGGCGGCTCGCGCGCAAGGGGGCTCCGGCGCCGCGCCGAGGACCTCGTGCCGGACGGAGGCGGGGCGGCCGAAGCACTGGCTGAGGCCGCGCGCGCCGCAACCGCGCTTCCGGCGGAGGGCTGGCTCGGCCGGCTCGCCGCGGGCTCGCCGCAGGGGCCGGTGGAGCGCTTCCTCGCCATCGTCCGGCAACAGGTGCTGGCGCGGGCCTCCGGACCTGCGGGCGGCGCCTACGGCCTCGAATGCGAGTGCCGGCCGCCGGTGGAGGGGCTGATCGAGGCCGCCCGCGCGCTCGGTGCCGCGCTGGAGGCGCTGCGCAAGCCGCTCGGCGTGTTGCGCCGCGCGCTGCTGGCCCGGCTCGCGGACGAGGCCGAAGACCTCGAAAGCCGCGAGCGCATCCGCATCGAGGCGCTGGCGCGCGGGCTCCACCGCCGCGCCGAGACGCAGCTTGCGGCCTGGTCCGCCATGCTGGAGGCGCTCGACGCCGAACCGCCGGAAGCCTTCGTGGACTGGTTCGAGCTGGCGCGCGTCCAGGGCCGCGAGCGCGATGTCGGCATGCACCGGCGCTGGATCGACCCGACGGCGCCCTTCGCCTCCGAAGTGGCGGAGCCCGCCCACGGGCTGCTCGTTACCTCCGCGACCTTGCGCGACGGCGCGCGGGAGCCGGAAGAAGCATGGCAGGCGGCGGAGATGCGCACCGGGGCCCGGCATCTCGCGACGCCCGCCCTGCGCGCCGCCGCGCCCTCGCCTTTCGACTATCCGGCGCAGACCCGGGCGCTGGTGGTGACGGATGTGCGCCGGGACTCGGCTGCGCAGGTAGCGGCGGCCTTGCGCAGCCTGTTCCTGGCGGCGGGCGGCGGCGCGCTCGGCCTGTTCACGGCGGTGGCGCGGCTGCGCGCCGTGCACGGGCTTCTGGCCGCGCCGCTGGATGCGGCCGGCATCCCGCTCATCGCCCAGCATGTGGACCGGATGGATGTGGCGACCCTGATCGACATTTTCCGCGCCGAGCCCGATTCCTGCCTGCTCGGCACGGACGCCGTGCGCGACGGGGTGGACGTGCCGGGCCGGGCGCTCCGCCTCATCGCGTTCGACCGCGTGCCCTGGCCGCGCCCGACCATCCTGCACAAGGCGAGGCGCGCGCATTTCGGCGGCCGGGGCTATGACGACATGCTGGCCCGCCTCAGGCTCCGCCAGGCCTACGGCCGGCTCGTCCGCCGCCGGGACGACAGAGGCGTCTTCGTGCTCCTCGACCCGAGAATGCCATCGCGCCTCGCCGGTGCCTTCCCCGAAGGTGTGGCGCTGGAGCGGGTAGGGCTGGCGGAGGCGTGCCGGATCGTCGGCGGCTTTGTGGGGGACGGCGGGGCGTAGGCCGGGTCTGTTGCGTGCAGCCTTCCGTGCTACAGTTGGGCCGCCATGATAGAAGACCTCGCCCCCTGGATCACGCCCGCCCTGCTCGTGGGGCTGTTCGCTTGGCTCCGCGCCGACATCCGCCGCGTGGAGGACCGGCTGCGCGCCGACATGAGCGACATGCGCTCGGAACTGAGCGGCCGGATCGACGGGCTGGAGGGACGGCTCGACGGGCTGGACGAGCGGCTGCGGGCGGTAGAGGCCGGTTTGGCCGAACTCCGGGGCCAGCTTTCCTTCATCCAGGACTACATATTGAGGCGCAACGCGCCGCCGGACGAGCAGGCGCCGGCGGAATAGCCCCGGCCGGCCCCGGAGAAGAACGGCCATGACCGAATCGAACGACCGCGCCGCGCTGCGCGAGGCTGGGGTGCGGATTGCGGAAGAGCTTGGCCTGCCGGTGCCGTCGGGGGCGCCGGGGCTGGGGGCGTTTGCGCTGGAGGCGGGGTTCGGCTCGCTATTGGCGGACCCGGCGCTGCCGCCCGCCGACCGCATGGTGGCGGTGCTCTCCGCGCTCGCGCAGAAGGACCGGCAGGGGGCCATCGCTACGCATATCCGCCCGGCGGTGAAGGCCGGGCTGGAGGCGCGGGAAATCCGCGAGATTTTCGTGCAATGCGGACTCTATGGCGGGCTGCCGATGGCGGCGCATGCGCTGAACACGCTGAACGCGCAGCTGGGCTACCCGGCGCGCGAGGAGGAAGACGCGCGCGACCTCGCCGCACTGGAGGCGGACGGGCGCGCCACGATGCACGAACTGCATGGCGAGCGCGCCGAGACGGGCTATGCCGCGCCCGGCAATGCGGGGTCCGCAGGCCTGTACCGCATCGCGATCCAATACGGCTACGGGGTCGTCTGGCATCGGCCCGGCCTCTCGCACCGGCGGCGCATGATCGTGGCGCTGGCGAGCATGGCCGTGCTGGGGCTGCACGACACGCTGGCGAAATTCGCCGCCTCGGCCCGCGCCATGGGCCTCGCGCCGGCCGAGATCGCCGCCGCCATCGCCCAGACTGCCCCCTATGCCGGCTTCCCGCCCGCCCTCAACGCGCTCGGCCGCCTCGCCGATGTGCTGGCGGAAGCCGGGGATTGACGGGGAGGTGAAAATTAGAAGGATTGGCATATCGGATATGAAGATGCCAACGCATGAGGGTGACAATCTCCATCGCCGTCGCAATGATGACTCTTGCATTGGCCGGTTGCGGGCCGGCCGGCAAGACGATAGGCAAGACCACCACCGGACAGCGTACCTACAATACCCAATGGGAAAAGCTTCTCCCGGATCGGGTGTTGATTGACCCGCGAGGCCTGAACGACGCTGTCGTCACTTGGACGGACGAGAGAATGCGGGATAATGCAATCGTGCAGCAGCGTGTGCAATATGATGGCGGTAGCCGCATTTTTGTCGAGCATCTGAGCGGCGCGTTCTCGCTCTACAACACCGGGGTGACGGATAGACACAACAACCCGTCGAAAGTCCTGGCCCACTTGGACAAGTATTTCCTCGCGTACAAAATCCACATGGAAGACATGGAAAAGGGGCGCATCCGCAAATATGGCGACCGTGGCGGCTGGGTCGGCGAGGCGACGGCAAAAGAATCGGGCACTGCGTGCGTCATCGGCAGGCTGGCGCTGTTGAGCAAAACGGAAAAGAACCTGCGGACAGACGAGCGTTACGACACCATCGTCCAGATTCGGGACTGCTCCGGCAAGCGGACGATGGAACAGGTGAAGAAGTTCCTGAAGAACGTCCGGATCGTCTCGCGGGCGTAGCGCCGCCTGTTTCCGCGCTCAGACCGCCCGCGGGCTGAGGCCGAGGCTGCGGGAGCGGAAGTGGAGCATGGCGATCAGCGTGAAATTCATCGCATTGAAGGCGACGCCCGACAGGAAGGCCGGCGCGTAGGACCCGGTCACGTCGAAGATATAGCCGGCGAGCGTGCCGCCGATCGCCATGCCGGCGCCCGCGAACATGTATTGCGCGCCGACGCGCCAGCCGATCTCCGAGACCGGGAACCAGAGCCGGAGCAGTAGCGGGTAGCAGGGCATGATGCCGGCGAAGCCGAGCCCGAACAGGAGCGCGGCGACATAAAGCCCCGTCAGGCTCTCGACCATGGAAAAGACGACCATCATGACAAGCTGGCACACGGACCCGATCAGGAGCGTCGGCGCCGCGCCGATGCGGTCCGACAGCATGCCGAAAGCGATCCGGCTGAAGAAGCCCGCCACCATCAGCACCGAGAGGACTTCCGCCCCCCGCTCCTCCGCGTAGCCGAGGTCAGAGGTATGGGCCACCAGATGGACGATGGGCATGGCCATGGCCCCGCAGCAGCCGATCACGGCGAGCCACATCGCGCCCTGCACCAGTTCCGGCGGCCATTCCAGCACCTTGCCGCCCCGGGCGGCCGCGAGGCGGATCGGCCCCGGCGGCGGAGCCGGCGGCTTCGGGCGGATCAGCCAGCATAGCGGCAGCATCGTCAGCGCCGCGAAGACGGCGTAGTAGAAATAGGTTTCCTTCCAGCCGACCGCGCCTTCGAGATGGCCGAAGACGGTCGGCCAGACGGCCCCTGCCAACCCCTGCCCCGATGCGATGATGGCGATGGCGAGCCCGCGCCGCCGGTCGAACCAGCGGGTCGCGTTGGCGACGAGCGGCGCGATCATGGCCGACTTGCCGAGCAGGCCGATCAGCAGGCCGTTAGCGACCCAGAAGCCCAAGCGGCCTTCGGACTGGCTCGCCACCAGGCTGCCGAGGCAGATCATGACGGAGCCGAACAGGATCGGCTGGAGGATGCCGCGCCGGTCCATCCACCAGCCCATCGCGACGCCGCCGATGCCGGTGCCGACCATGAGCAGCGAATAGGCGAAGGAGGGCACCCAGCGCTCCCCGCCGAGATCGGCGGCAATGGGCTTGAGCGCGACGAAGAGCAAGGTGGGCGCACCGAGCGCGATGCCGTTCAGGATGAGCGACGCCCAGACGACCACCCAGCCGTAGCGCACCTCGACGCTGGAAGAGGAACTGTCGGGCATGAGGGCTGGACGCTCCCTCGGCTTCCGGACCGGCGGTCGCGCTCAGGCGCCTGCCGGCCGTCAGCCCGCCTCGGGAGCCGGCATCAGGCCCGGCCGGCGAAAGAAGAGAGCATGGAGGCGTCCACGCCGAGCTTGGCGATGGCGCGCGACCATTTGGACTCGAGCGAACCGTCGAACAGGATGCCGTCGTCGGCGGGCGCGGTGAGCCAGCCATTCTCCTGGATCTCGTCCTCCAGCTGCCCCGGCGCCCAGCCGGCGTAGCCGAGCGCCAGCAGGCGCCGTTCCGGGCCGCTGCCGACAGCGATGGCCTTCAGCACGTCGATGGTGGCGGTCAGCCGGATATCGTCCGACACGGCGAGCGAGCCTTCCCGGTCGTAATCGGAGGAGTGGAGCACGAAGCCGCGCCCCGTCTCGACCGGCCCGCCGGAGAGGATCGCCATCTCCGCCTCGCTGTCCTCGACCCCCAATTGCTCCAGCAGGTCGGTGAAGGAAAGCGATTCTAACGATTTGTTGATAACCAGCCCCATTGCGCCCTCATCGCTGTGGGCGCACATATAGATGACCGTGCGCTCGAAGCGCGGGTCGCTCATGCTGGGCATGGCGATCAGCAATTGCCCGGTCAGCCAGCCTTCCCTGGAGTCGTCTTGCGTCATGGTTTCGAGTGTAGCACAGCGGAGGCGGGTGTGAAGGCGGACGGCGCCCGGATGACGGGCAACCGGCGGAGCGGCGAATGCAGATGACGGCAGGCGCGCGCGCGCTGCGGCTCATCGCCCTGGCTCTGGCGGCGCTGGCGGTCTCCGGCGAGGCGTTGGCGGCCGCATCGCCCTGGGCGCGGACGCCGGAGGCCGCCGTGCGCCTGGTCTCGGCGAGCGAGGCCGTCGGAAACCTGGACCGGCTCCGGCTCGGGCTGGAGTTCGAGCTGGCGCCCGGCTGGAAGACCTACTGGCGCAGCCCGGGCGAGGGGGGGCTGCCGCCTGCGCTCGACTGGACGGGGAGCGGCAATCTCGGGCCGGCCAGCCTCTACTGGCCCGCGCCCGCGCGCTTCACCATCCTCGGCATCGACAGCGTGGGCTACGAGGAACGCCTGGTGCTGCCGATGGACGTGGAGGTCCCCGAGCCGGGTGAGCCCGTGAGCGTCGCGCTCCGCGTGGACTATCTCACCTGCTCCGACATCTGCGTGCCGCAGAGCGCCGACCTTGCGCTCCTGCTTCCGGCCGGGTCGGCGCAACCCTCCGCCCAGGCCTTCGCCATCGACCGCTGGCGCGGCCGCGCGCCCCGGCAGGAGCCCGCCGCGGGCCGGGCAGAACTCCTGGGCGAAGGAAAGGAAGCGGTCCTGCAAATCGCGCTGCCCGGCATCAAGGCGGAGGACATCTTCATCGAAGCGGAAGGCTTCGCCGCCTTCGGGCGGCCGACATCCGTTGCGGGCGGGCTGGCGGTGCCGGTTTCCTGGGCGAAGGGCGGCCCGGAAGGACTGCTGGGCCGGGAGCTGGTCGCGACGGTCACCGGCAGCGGGGAGGCCCTGGAGCAGCGCCTTCGCGTGGCGCCGGGAACCGACAACGCCTCCTACGGCATTGCCGTAATCCTGGCGCTTGCGCTCGTTGGCGGGCTCATCCTCAACCTCATGCCGTGCGTGCTGCCGGTGCTCGGCATCAAGCTCATGCACTTTGCGGGCCTCGGCGGCGCCGGACGGGGCCGGGCGCGGGCGGAGTTCCTCACCGTCGCCGCCGGCATCGTCTTCTCCTTCTGGCTGCTGGCCGGCGCGGCGGTCGGGGCGGCGCAGGCCGGCATGGCGGTCGGCTGGGGCGTCCAGTTCCAGCAGCCCGTTTTCCTCGCGGCGATGCTGTTCCTGCTGCTCCTGTTCGCCGCCAACCTGTGGGGGGTTTTCGAGATTCGGGCGCCGCGTTTCGCAGGCGGGCTCCGGGGCGGCCCCTTCCTCACCGGCATGTTCGCCACCCTGCTGGCGACGCCCTGCTCGGCGCCCTTCGTCGGCACGGCGGTCGGCTTCGCGCTCACAAGGGGGCCGCTGGAGATCGCGCTCATCTTCACGGCGCTCGGCCTCGGCCTGGCGCTGCCCTATCTGGGCGTTGCGGCCTTTCCGGGCCTTGCGGCGGGCATGCCGAAGCCCGGCCGCTGGACGGTCCGGCTGCGCTTCCTCCTCGGTCTCGCGCTCGCCGGCACGGCCGCATGGCTGCTGACCGTGCTGGCGGCGCAGCTCGGCTGGCTTGCGGCCTCGGCCGCGCTCGCCGCCGCCGCCCTGCCGGCCGCGCTGCTCGCGGCCTGGGCGCGGCTCCGCCGGCGTTCGCTCGCGGCCGGCGCGGCGCTGGCGGCGGCTGCCGGCGTCGCGGCGGTTCTGGCGCTGCCCGCCGCCATGGAGCCGACGGTTCCAGGCGGGCGTTGGCAGGCATTCGAGGAGGCACGGATCGAACCGCTGGTGTCGGAGGGGCGCACCGTGTTCGTGGATGTGACCGCCGACTGGTGCATTACCTGCAAGTTCAACAAGGCGGCGGTGCTGGAACGGGGCCCCGTCGCGGCCCGGCTCGCCGGCGATATCGTGGCGATGCGCGCCGACTGGACCCGTCCCGACCCGGCGATTTCCACCTATCTCGCCCGGTTCGCCCGCTATGGCATCCCATTCAATGCCGTTTACGGCCCCGCCGCGCCGGCCGGCATCGCGCTGCCGGAGCTGCTGACCGAGGGCGCGGTGCTGGAAGCGCTCGACGCGGCTGCGCCGAAGCAGGGCGGATAAGCCGGCGGTTCCTTGCAGGGCGGCGCCCGGCGTTGTAACCCTCGTCCGATCCCGCCGGGCCGCTGCTTCGGCCGGATGGAGGCGAAGGATGGGCGTCAGCCGCGACGATCTGGAGACCGTTCGCCATCTGCCCCTGTTCCAGGGGTTGGAGCCGGACGCGCTCCGCTCGCTGGTCCGGGACGCGGAGGTTCTCGCTTGCCCGAAGCAGACGGCGATCTTCGAGCAGGGGGACCCGGTCACGCATTTTTTCGGCGTGCTGTCGGGTTGGGTGAAGCTGTTCCGCCTGCGTCCGGACGGGTCGGAAGTGATTATCGAGGTCTTCGGCCCCGGCGAGTCCTTTGCCGAAGGCGCGATCTGCATGGCGGACGGCTATCCGGTTTCCGCCGAGCTGGTCGAGGACGGGCGGCTGCTCGCCGTGCCGGTCGCGAGCTATATCGAGCGGTTGCGCGAGGACCCGGACCTGGTCGTCCGGACCTTCGCCTCGCTCGCCGCGAACCTCAAGCGGCTGGTCTCCCGGATCGAGTCCGGCAGCAGCCTCAACTCGTCCCAGCGCGTCGGCGCGTTCCTGCTGCACTTCTGCCCGCCCCAGAGGCCGGGCGGCGGCCCTGTGGACGTGCGCCTGCCCTATGACAAGAAGCTGATCGCGAACCGGCTCGGCATGAAGCCCGAAACCTTCTCGCGGGCGCTCGCCAGCCTCCGGAACCACGGCGTCGCGGTCCGGGGCAGCAAGGCGCGGATCGCGGACCTGGCGCGTCTCCGCCGCCATGTCTCGCCCGATTAGCCGGAGCGGAACCGCCGCTCCCCCTCGCACCCGAAACCGGGGAATCGCATAGTGGCCGCTACCATCGACTACGAGAGCCTGCTGGCGCCGGACCTGCCGCCGCCGGCCCCGCGCTGGAACGGATTCGCGCCCTACAACTTCATCGGCGGCAATGTCGATGCCGCGAGCATGCCGGTCGAGGACATGATCCGGGCGACCGCCGCGGCGCTCCGCCGGGAGGGGACGACGCTCGCGACCTACGGGCTCGAGAGCGGGCCGCTCGGCCACAGGCCGCTCCGGGAGTTCGTCGCCGCCAAGCTCAGGAAGCGCAGCGGCCTCGAGGTCCCGCCCGACAATGTCCTCATCACCTCGGGCTCGAACCAGGGGCTCGACCTCGTCAACGAGGTCTTCCTGCGGCCCGGCGATACGGTGCTGGTCGAGCAATTCAGCTATGGCGGCGCGCTCGCCCGCCTGCGGAAGCTCGGGGTCGAGCCGGTCGGCGTGCCCGTGGACGACGGCGGCATGCGCATGGACCTGCTTGCCGGGAAGCTGGCGGCGCTCGCCTCGGAGGGCGCGAAGCCCAAATTCATCTATGTCATTCCGACGATCCAGAATCCCGGCGGCAGCATCATGCCCGAGGCGCACCGCGCGGAACTGCTCCGCCTGTCGGCGGAATACGGCGTCCCGGTCTTCGAGGACGAATGCTATGCGGACCTGCTGTGGACCGGCGAGCGCCCGCCGGCCATCGCGGCAATGGACGATAGCAACCGCGTCATTCACTGCGGATCGTTCTCCAAGACCGTCGCGCCCGCGCTGCGCGTCGGCTACATCGTCGCCGAGCCCGGCCTGATCGCCCGGATGGTGGCCTGCAAGACCGACGGCGGCACCGGGGCGCTGGAACAGATGATGCTGGCGGAATATTGCCGGACCCAATTCGATGCCCATGTCGGCCGGGTGACGGCGCTCCTCAAGCGGAAGCTCGACGCGATGACGGCGGCGCTGGAGGAGCATTTCGGCACGGCCGCGGAGTTCGTGCCGCCGGAAGGGGGCATCTTCCTCTGGATTTCCTTTCCGGAAGGGGTGGATGCGATGAAGCTCGCCGCTGCTTCCGCCGCCGCCGGCATCGCCATCAATCCGGGCCCCGAATGGTCCGCCGATGCGGAGCCCGCCCGCTCGCGCATCCGGCTCTGTTTCGGCAACCCGACCGAGGAGGAGATCCGCGAGGGCGTGAAGAAGCTGGCAGAAATCTGCCATCGCGAGTTCGGCGTTCCGGCAAGGAGCGGCAATATCGAGCGGGCGTAATATCGAGGTGCGCCAAGCGCGCCCTGGTATAGCGCGGTCACTCGGAAAGCGGGTCCGGAATCCAGCCGGCGGCGACCGCCCCTTCGCGCTCGTAGGGGGACGGCGTTGCAAGGGCGAGGATACGCGCCTTGAGCCCGGTCGCGCTCAACCCCGGCTCCCGCGCCAGCAGCCTCGCGGCAAGCGCGGCAAGGCGCGGAACCGCATAGCTGGAGCCGGAAGCGGTTCCGGAAGCGCCGCGGAAATCGACCACCTCCAGGTTCTCCGCCGGCAGCATGACATCGACGCTTGCGCGGCCCCAGTTGGACCCCTCGGCGAGGCGCCCGAAAGCGTCGGCCGAGGTTGCGACGAGCATGTTTTCGAGCGCGAGAACCGCCGGAAAGACGGGGTCCCGGTCGATGTCGCGGCCATTATTCCCGGCGGACACGATGGCCAGAATGTCGCGGTCCGCGAGCGCGCTCTCGAACCCGCGCCAGTCCTCGGGATTGCGGCTGCCGAGCGGCATGGCGAGGATGCGGGCGCCCGCCTCGGCCGCATGCTGCACCAGTTGGCCCATGCGGCTCATGTCGGGGCGCGGATAGCGGAACGGGATGAGCGCAGCGTCGGGAGCCTCCCGCGCGAGCACCGATGCGACCGCCGTGCCGTGGCGGATCGGAAGGAAGCGTCCGCGCGACGTGTCGCCGTCATAGGGCCAGGGGTCGAGGTCCCAATAGTCGTAGCCGAGCGGATTGCCCTCGCCGTCGCGGGCCAGGCGGTCCCGGAACAATGGAAGGTCGTAGGCGAGTCCCGAATCCACGAGCGCGACCCGGACGCCGCCCGGGTCCGTCCCCTCCGGCCAGGGGGCCTGCAGCGTCTCGGTCCATTTCAGCGTCCGGAGGTCGCCTTCCAGCTGGTCGAGATATTGCCAGGCCTCGCCCTCCCGCCGGATCGCCCGGCCGGACCGGATTGCGCACCCTCCGTCGGCGATCGACTGACGGGACGGCCGTGCGCCTTCCCCGTCATGCGCGGCGTAGGAAACCAGGAATTGGCGAAGCCTTCCCCCGAATTGCCGCCGCTCGACGGTAAGCTCGTCGGCCCGCGGCAGCAGCAGGCGCACGACGACTCGCCGGGGGGGCCCGTCATCGGGCCAGCGGGTCTCATCGAGAAGCCAGCTGCCGGGCAAGGCGTCCTGCGCATCGAGGCCGGTGAGCCCCGGCACCGGGCACAGCCGCTCGACGGCGAGATGCAGCCACTCGGCTTCGGTCCGGTCGGCGTCGGCGGCCGATTCCACGGGCATCGCGGATGCCGAAGCGAATGCGAGCGATGCGGCGAGCGTTCTTGCGCGGGAGAGCGGCATGGCGGGCACTGCCTTATCCGGGCGGGCAAGGGAAACCAAGCCGAAAAAGGAACCGGGCGCCCCGCCGGGCGGGTCCGTCCCGCTGCGCGCTAATGCTGCTTGACCCGGCCGCCATGTCGGGACAACACTCGCCCCAGGAACTCCAGGAGGAAGCGTTCCCATGCCCACCGTCAACATGAACGTCAATGGCGAGGCCGTCTCGGGCGAAGTCGAGGCGCGCACGCTGCTGGTGCAATTCCTGCGCGAGAATCTGCGCCTGACCGGCACCCATGTCGGCTGCGACACCAGCCAGTGCGGCGCCTGCGTGGTCCATGTCAACGGCGCCTCGGCGAAGAGTTGCACTATGCTGGCCGTGCAGTGCGAAGGCGCCGACGTCACAACCATCGAAGGCCTTGCCGACGGCGACGCGCTGCACCCGATGCAGGAAGCGTTCCGCGACAATCACGGCCTGCAATGCGGCTTCTGCACGCCCGGCATGATTATGAGCGCGCTCGATCTCGCGGGCCGCAACAGCGCGCCCAGCGAAAGGCAGGTGCGCGAGTGGCTGGAAGGCAATATCTGCCGCTGCACCGGCTACCACAACATCGTGAAATCGATCATGGCCGGCGCCCGCGCCATGGCCGCAGGGCAGGGAGGCTGACCCATGCCGAAGGACGGGATCGGCGCATCCGTAAAGCGCAAGGAAGACTACCGCTTCATCACCGGCCAGGGCGCCTATACCGACGATATCGACCGGGCGGGCCAGACCTATGCCGTGTTCGTGCGCAGCCCCCACGCCCATGCGCGCATCGCGTCGGTGGACACGAGCGCCGCGGCCGCCATGCCGGGCGTCGTGAAGATACTGACCGGCGCGGACTATGCCGCGGACGGGCTGGGCGGCCTGCCCTGCGGCTGGCAGGTGACGGGCAAGGACGGCCCGATGGTCGAACCGGCCCATCCGCCGCTTGCGGTGGACCGCGTCCGCCATGTCGGCGACCAGTTGGCGGTCGTCATCGCCAACAGCGCGGCCGAGGCGCGCGACGCGGCCGAGGCCGTCGCGGTCGAATACGAGCCGCTGCCGGCCGCCGCCTCCATCGAGGCCGCGCTCAGCCCCGGCGCCCCGCAGGTGCATGACGAGGCGCCCGGCAATCTCTGCTACGACTGGGAGCTCGGCGACAAGGCCGACGTGGATTCGGCTTTCGCGGGCGCGCACCATGTCACCCGCATCGAGCTGGTGAACAACCGGCTGGTACCGAACGCGATGGAGCCGCGCGCGGCGGTCGCGGAATACGACCGCGCAACGCGCGAATACACGCTCTACACCACCAGCCAGAACCCGCATGTCATCCGCCTCTTGATGGGCGCCTTCGTGCTCCAGCTTCCGGAGCACCGGCTCAGGGTCGTCGCGCCGGACGTGGGCGGCGGCTTCGGCTCCAAGATCTTCCACTATGCCGAAGAGGCGATCCTGACCTGGGCGGCCGGCAAGGTCTCGCAGCCCATAAAATGGACCGCCGAGCGCGCCGAGAGCTTCGTCACCGACGCGCACGGACGCGACCATGTGACGGTCGCCGAGCTCGCGCTGGACGCGGAGGGACGTTTCCTCGGCCTCAAGGTCGATACCAAGGCCAATATGGGCGCCTATCTCTCCACTTTCGCGCCCTGCGTGCCGACATACCTGTACGCGACGCTGCTCGCCGGCCAGTACACCACGCCGAAGATCTGGTGCGGGGTGCAGGCGGTGTTCACCCACACCGTGCCCGTGGACGCCTATCGCGGCGCCGGGCGGCCGGAGGCGACCTTCGTCGTCGAGCGGATCGTGGAGACCGCGGCGCGCGAGATGGGCATCGACCCGGCGGAACTCCGCCGGCGCAATTTCGTGCCGTCGGACGCTTTCCCCTACCAGACGCCGGTCGCCCTCGTTTATGACAGCGGCGACTATGAAGGCACGCTCGCGGCCGCGCTTGCCGATGCGGACTATGACGGCTTCGCCGCCCGCCGGGCGGAGGCGGAAGCGCGCGGCAAGCTGCGCGGCATCGGCCTCTCCGCCTATATCGAGGCCTGCGGCATCGCGCCCTCGGCGGTGGTGGGCTCGCTCGGCGCCCGCGCCGGGCTCTATGAGTGCGGCGAGGTGCGTGTGCATCCGACGGGCTCGGTCACCTTCTTCACCGGCACCCATTCCCACGGCCAGGGGCACGAGACCACCTTCGCGCAGATCATCGCGGAGCGGCTCGGCGTCGATATCGACGCGGTCGAGGTCGTGCATGGCGACACCTCGAAGATCCCCTTCGGCATGGGCACCTACGGCTCGCGCTCGCTCGCTGTCGGCGGCTCGGCGCTGGCCCGCGCGCTCGACAAGGTGGAGACCAAGGCCAAGCGCATCGCCGCGCATCTGATGGAGGCCTCGGAGGCCGATATCGAGTTCGCCGACGGCCAGTTCACCGTGGCCGGCACCGACCGCTCGGTCGGCTTCGGCGATGTGGCGCTGACGGCCTATGTGCCCCACAACTACCCCATCGAGGAGCTGGAGCCGGGCCTGGACGAGACCGCCTATTACGACCCGGCCAACTTCACCTTCCCTGCCGGCTGCCATGTCTGCGAGGTCGAGATCGACCCCGACACGGGCGCGGTCGAGATCGTGAACTTCGCGGCGTCCGACGATTTCGGCAATGTCATCAACCCGATGATCGTCGAGGGGCAGGTGCATGGCGGCATCGTCCAGGGCGTCGGCCAGGCGCTGCTGGAGGGCTGCGTCTATGACGACGAGGGCCAGCTCGCGACCGGCTCCTACATGGACTACACCATGCCGCGCGCGGACGATGTGCCGTCCTTCACCGTCTCGACCCGGACGACGCCCTGCCCGCACAACCCGCTGGGCGTAAAAGGTTGCGGCGAGGCCGGCGCCATCGCCGCGCCGGCGGCCGTGATGAACGCCGTGCACCATGCGCTCGGCGCGCGCGGCGTTTCCCGAGTCGACATGCCGGCGACCCCGGCCCGTGTCTGGCAGGCGTTGAACGCCTGAGCCCAAGGAGTCTCCTTCCCATGCATGACTTCACCTATCACGCGGCGACTTCCCTCGGAGACGCCGCCGCCAGGGTCGCCGCCGGAGAGGATGCGGTGCTGATGGCCGGCGGCATGACCCTGCTGCCGACCCTGAAGCAGCGCCTCGCCCGGCCCTCCGACGTGGTCGATCTCTCGGGCGTCGCCGAGCTCCGGGGCATCCGGGTTTCCGGCAGCACCGTTACGGTCGGCGCGATGACGGTCCATGACGCGGTCGCGAATTCCTCCGAAGTCGCGGCGGCGATCCCGGCGCTGGCGGCGGTCGCCGGCCATATCGGCGACCCGCAGGTGCGCAATTGCGGCACCATCGGCGGCTCCATCGCCAATAACGACCCCGCCGCCGACTACCCGGCGGCCCTGGTCGGCCTCGGCGCGACCGTGTGCACCGACCGGCGCGAGATCGCGGCCGACGATTTCTTCACCGGCATGTTCGAGACGGCGCTGGCCGACGGCGAGATCGTGACGTCCGTGCGCTTCCCGGCGCCGGAGACGGCGGCCTACATGAAGTTCCCGAACCCGGCCTCGCGCTACGCCATCGTCGGCGTGTTCGTGGCCCGGACGACGGGCGGCGGCGTGCGCGTCGCGGTGACGGGGGCGGCCTCCTGCGTCTATCGCGAAACGGCGATGGAAGCGGCGCTGGAGGGCGATTTCTCGGCGTCGGCGCTGGACGGCATGACGGCTTCGGCCGACGACCTGAACGAGGATATCCACGCCTCGGCGGAATATCGCGCGCACCTGGTCGGCGTCATGGCGCGCCGGGCGGTCGCCGCCTGCTGACAGGGGGATAACGGGGATGGCCTGGGCGTATCTGGCGCTCGCCATCCTGCTGGAGACCGTCGGCACGGGCCTGCTGAAGCTCTCCCACGGCTTCGAACGGGTCGGGATCGGCGGTCTTTCCCTGCTCGCCTACGGCGTGTGCTTCTTCTTCCTGGCGCTCGCGCTCCGGGCGATTCCGGTCGGCGCCGCCTACGCCATCTGGTCCGGCCTCGGCACGGCGCTGGTCGTGCTGGCGGGCGTTGTCCTGTTCGGCGAGAAGATGAGCCTCGTGAAGGCGGGCCTGATCGCGATGATCGTCATCGGCGCCGCCGGCCTCATGCTGCTGACCGAAGACGACAGCGGCCGGTGGCCGGTGGTTGGCGATTAGCGGTTAGTGGATAGCCGGCGGGCCGGAACGTTATCCGCCATTCGCTATCCACTGGCCCTTGGCCGCCGACTGCTACGGGCTTGACTAGTCCCTGTTTGTTCCCTATATATTCCAATCCATTGTGAAAACAGGCCGAGAGAGGGCATGACCTGAACCATCGGCGGCGGCTTCCGCCGCGCTCGATTTCAAGCTGGAACGCTGGCGGCCGGGGGGGCCGGGCGGCGGCGCGGGAGGTGCGCCCGGACGCCGCCCTGGAAGGGTGGCATTGGCGGGCGGGGGCGGCGGATTCGCCTCCGGGGACGGGCCGGGACGGGCAGGGCTGTCGCGTTCGACATCGAAGGCGCTGTCTTGCTGGACATTGACGGAAACCGGCGGAGAAGCCGGGGAGAGGAGGAGACGGAATGGGGAACGGATCGGGCGGACCGGCGGGGGCGCCGGCGGGCGGGCTGCCGGACCGGCGGCGGGGCCGGGCGGTGAGCGAGGACCTGCGCGCGCTCGCGGTGGCGGCCGTGCTGCATGAGGGCATGAGCAAGGGCGCGGCGGCGCGGCGCTTCGGCGTGTCTCCGGGCAGCGTCGGCCACTGGCTGCGGCGCTACCGGGAGCGCGGCCATGTGCGCCCCGACAGGCAGGGCGGCAGCCTCGCGCGGGCGGAGCCGGAGCGCGAGCGGATTTTCCGCATCCTGGAAGACCAGCCGGATATTTCCATGTACGGGCTGAGCCGCGCGCTGGCCGCGGAGGGCGTGTCGATCAGCGCGCAATCGGTGCAGCGCTTCCTGAAGCGCCACAGCCTCGACCGCGAAACCCGCCGCGTGCGGCGGCGCGGGCGGGCGAAGGGCGCCGGGCGGTAGGCGGGCGGGCGGGCCGGTCTGGTTCCGGCGTTTCCCTTTTCTCCGCATATTCGTAATCTCGATTCGTAGCGGCATATGCAACTTACGCATGACCCGCCGCCGCACTACAGACGAGCAGGGACCAAAATATGATCGACGGCTTTCAGCGCGTTCTCGACCACATCCGGGCCATCGCCGGGACCGAGGCCGAGAAGGGCCGGCTGTTCGAGCGGCTGATGAAGACCTACTTCGAGCAGGACCCGGTATATCGGGACCGCTTCTCCGATGTCCGGCTATGGTCCGAGTGGGCCGCCGGCCGTCCCGATTTCGACGGCGCGGATACCGGCATAGACCTTGTGGCCGATGAACACGAAGGCGGGGTCTGCGCCATCCAGTGCAAATGCTATGCGCCGGGAACGCGGCTGGCCAAGCATCATCTCGATTCCTTCATCGCCGACTCGGCGCGCGAGCCGTTCACGGCGCGCATCCTTGTCGATACCGGCGATAGCTGGGGGCCGAACGCAAGAAAGACCATATCGGGGCTGAAGCCCGCATGCTCGGTGCTCCGGTTTGGCGACCTCGCAAGCCGCCCGTTCGACTGGCCGGACCTTGTGCATGGGCAGCCGGAAGACCTGTCGTTGCGCCGCGAGCCGTTCCATTTGCGCCGGCATCAGCAGCAAGCGTTCGACGATGTGCTGACGGGATTTGCGGACCATGACCGCGGCAAGCTGGTCATGGCCTGCGGCACCGGCAAGACCTTCACCGCGCTGCGGATAGCGGAGGCCGTCGCCGGCGAGGGCGCGCGCGCGCTCTATCTCGTGCCGTCGATTTCGTTGTTGCAGCAGTCGATGCGCGAATGGGCGGAGCAACGCGCCCTGCCGCACCGCTATATCGGCATCTGCTCCGATACGCGCGCCGGCAAGAACGACGAAGATGCTTCGCTCGAGGAACTGGAGATTCCCGTCACCACCGATCCCGTGACGATAAGCAAGGCGTTGCGGCTTCCGTCGTCCAAGGCGATGACCGTTGTGTTCTGCACCTATCATTCGCTCGGTCTGGTCGAGCGGGCGCAGGACGCCGGGGCGCCGGCCTTCGACCTCGTTCTTTGCGACGAGGCGCACCGGACGACGGGCATCGAGCGGCCCGGCGACAAGACCTCGCCCTTCGTGCTGGTGCATGACGCAAGCCGCATCCGGGCCGGAAAACGCCTCTACATGACGGCCACGCCTCGCCTCTACACCGCCGGGGCGAGGGCCAAGGCCGCGAGCCACGACATCGAAGTGTTCTCGATGGACGACGGGGAGACCTACGGGCCGGAGTTCCACCGCCTGCCGTTCTCGCGCGCCGTCGGGCAGGACCTGTTGTCCGATTACAAGGTCGTCGTGCTCGCGCTGTCCGAGGAACATCTGGAAAGGACCTTGCAGGAGCATCTGGCGTCCGGGGGCGGAGACATAAACCTGTCCGACGCCGCCAGAATCGTCGGCTGCTGGCGGGCCTTGCAGAACCCGGAGAACCTCTCGCCCGACGAAGGCCCGCCCCAGCCCTTGCGCCGGGCGATCGCGTTCACCAACACCATTGCGTCGTCGCAGCGCCTGACGACTCATTGGGGCGGTATCGTGGAGAGCGCCATCGGGCGGCTGCCGGAGGACGAGAGGGCGGCGGCGCTTCGTTGCGAAACCCGCCATGTGGACGGCCAGAACAACGCACTGGAGCGCAAGTCCCGGATCGAATGGCTAAAAGGCTCCTCCGGGGACGCCTGCCGCATTCTCTCCAATGCGCGGTGCCTGTCCGAAGGAATCGACGTGCCGGCGCTCGACGCCGTGATCTTCATGACCGAGCGCAAGAGCGTCGTCGATATCGTGCAGGCGGTTGGCCGCGTCATGCGCAAGGCCGAGGCCGAAGGCAAGACTCACGGCTATATCGTGCTGCCCGTCGCCGTGCCGGCAGGCAGGGACCCGGCGCTGGTGCTCGATTCGGGGGAATTCGAAGTCGTCTGGAGCGTTCTGCGGGCGCTGCGTTCGCATGACGACCGGCTGGACGCCGAGATCAACAAGATCGACCTCAACGAGACGCCGACGAACCGCATCATCTTCAGCGGAGACGGGCTCGATGGCGATTCGCCGCCGGTTGCACCGGAATTGCCGTTTCCGCCGCTCGACCTGCCGCCCGGCGCGATTTACGCGAAGATCGTCGAGAAATGCGGCGACCGGAAATACTGGGAAAGCTGGGCGAAGGACGTTGCCGACATCTTCTCGCGCCTTGTCGTGCGGATCGAGGGCCTGCTCGACAACCCGGAGAACGATACGCTCCAGGAATGGTTCGAGGCGTTCCACGAGGAGTTGAAGGTCTCGATCAATGAATCGGTCACGACGGGCAGCGCCATCGAGATGATGGCGCAGCATGTCCTGACCCGGCCGGTATTCGAGGCGCTGTTCGAGGGCTACGACTTTTCGGGCGGGAATCCCGTGGCCCGCGCGCTGGACATGCTGCGGCAGGATTTCGGCGAATTCGGGCTGGAGAACGAAACCCGCGACCTCGAAGGCTTCTATGAAAGCGTGCGGCTCCGGGCGCGCGGCCTCGACAATCCCCAGGCGCGCCAGCGCGTGTTGATGGAGCTTTACGAGAAGTTCTTCTCGACCGCGATGAAGAAGGACGCGGACCGGCTCGGCATCGTCTATACGCCAGTCGAGATTGTGGACTTCATCCTCGCCAGCGCCGACGAAGCGCTGCAACGGGAGTTCGGCCGCTGCCTCAGCGACGAGGGCATCCATGTCCTCGACCCCTTCACCGGCACCGGCATCTTCCTCGTGCGCCTGTTGCAATCGGCGCTCATCCGCGATGGCGACCTTGAGCGGAAATACCGGAAAGAGCTGCACGCAAACGAGCTTGTCCTGCTCGCCTACTACATTGCGGCGGTCCATATCGAAGAAGCGTTTCATGGCCGCGTCGGCGAAGACAGTGCCTACGAGCCGTTCGGCGGCATCGTGCTCACCGACACCTTCAATCTGCATACGGAACGAATGGGCTTCCCGAGGGACTGGCTGCCCGACAACAGCGAGCGCGCCGAGCGCCAGCAGGGGCTGCCGATACAGGTCATCGTTGGCAACCCGCCCTGGTCCGCCGGGCAGAGAAGCGCGGCAGACGACAACCCGAATGTGGACTACCCGGAGATCGAGGCGCGCGTCGCCGAGACCTACGCCGCTCGGTCCAACGCTACATTAAAGAAGAGCCTCTACGACACCTACAAGATGGCGATCCGCTGGGCGTCGGACCGCATCGGAGCGCGGGGCGTCGTCGCTTTCGTCACCAACGGCTCGTGGATCGACGGCAATGCGGATTCTGGCGTCCGCGCCTGTCTGGCGGATGAGTTTTCGTCCATTTACGTCCTGAACCTCCGGGGCAATCAACGGACCCAGGGCGAGCGGTCGCGCCGGGAGGGCGGCAAGGTCTTCGGCCAAGGCTCCCGCGCGCCCGTCGCCGTCACAATCCTGGTGCGCAACCCGGATGCTGTGCATGAAGGTTGCCGGATTCTCTATCGCGACATTGGCGACTATCTGAGCCGCGAAGACAAGCTGGTGATGGTACGGCAATGGGAGTCCATCGCCGGTATCAACGATTGGCAGGAAATTCAGCCGGACCGGCACCATGACTGGATCGGTCAGCGCGATGCGGCATACCAAGCGCTATATCCGATAGGATCAAGAGAAGCCAAGGCAGGCAAATCTGATAATTCGATATTCCGACTGTTTAGCAATGGATACCTTACCGCACGAGACACATACATATACAATTTTTGCTATAATGACTGCGCAGAAAACGTCCGTAGAATGGTTGATAATTATCTGGGTGCATTACAGGAATTGGAAGCCAATCATGAGACAGCATTAGACCTAGACGAAATTGCAAACCGACATTCAACTAACATTCGATGGGATCATGGATTGAAAGGCAATCTACAACGACGACGGAAGGTCACATTCTCCTCAAGTAAACTCTGGAAAACGCAGTATCGTCCTTTTGTTAAGTCTCACTGCTATGTTGATCGTCTTCTTGTAGCTAGAAAATTTCAATTGGACATGATATTTCCTAACTCTAGCCTTAATAATCAAGTAATCTGTGTAACTGGAATCGGAGCAAATAAACCGTTTTCAGCTCTTGTTTCGGACACGATGCCAGATTATGAATTGATCTCTAAAGGCCTATGTTTCCCGCGTTTTCAATATCGGAGGTACAATTTTGAGCAAGGAGATCTTCTAGATAACGATGAACACTTCGAGCGTACTGACAATATTTTCGATATCGCGCTGAGGACGTTCCGAGCAAATTATGAAGACAACACGATAACGAAGGATATGATCTTCAACTACGTATATGGCATTCTCCATGCGCCTGCATATCGAGAACGCTTCGCCAACGATCTGGCGAAGGGGTTACCACGCATCCCGTTGGCGACAGATTTCCATGCCTTCGCCGAAGCTGGCGAACGGTTGACGGAGTTGCATCTCGGCTACGAAACCTGCGAGGAATACCCGCTCGAAACCCTGTTCGCCTCGCCGGGGGAGCCGGGGCCGGAGCATTACCGGATCGGAACGCGGGCCATGCGGTTCGAGGACGGCGGCAGAACGGTCCTCATCGTCAACGACCATATCCGCCTCGCCGGGATTCCGGCGGAGGCGCATGGCTATGTCGTCAACGGCCGGACGCCGCTCGAATGGTTTATCGACCGCTACCGGATCAGGCAGGACAAGGAGAGCGGCATCGTCAACGACCCGAACGGCTGGTTCGACGACCCGCGCGGCCTCGCGGCCGCCTTCCGCTGCATCGTCCATGTCAGCGTCGAGACCGTCCGCATCGTCAACACGCTGCCCGCTCCGTTCGACGAGGCCGGCGGAACGGAGTGATAGGGGCGCTGGGCGGTAGGCGGGCGGTGGCGGTCTCAATGCGAAACGCCCCGTCCGGGGACCGGGGCGAATAATGCCGGCGGAGTAACCTTGGGACGCCGAGCCCGCGCGAAGAGTCGATTTGTTGCGACGCAATTATCCCGTTGAACTACGTCATGATAAGATGCAGTGTCATGGCAGGTGAAGCAAAGGCATGGTACTATAGAAATGCAACGAGCAGTAGGAATTCGCTTTGATGGGCGGCAAGCTGATGCTCATGTGCTTGATATGCGCCATTTCGGCGAAGTGCTTATTGGATTTGAAAGAGTTACCAACTATGGGCTTTTTGCTTTGTCGGAACGGCGTTTTCCTAGACGAGGTGAGAGGTTCCTACTTAGTTTACAAGCTCGCGAACCGCAACCGGGCTCTCTTGAACTTCTTTCGATTCTTCAGGAGTGGGCCGGCGGCGTCTTGCCGCTATTCCCTGAATTGCTTCGCACAATGGGGAGTGAAGTTGTTTGGCGCTGGACTAGTTGGGTTGCATTAATGACTGGAGGAAGAGCAAAAGAGGCAGATCCACACTTTACGGCTCTCATGGAGTTTGCAAGGGAAATACATGGTGCTCGTTCCGATAGTGAAGAACGAATGCAGCAATTTTTACTTGAGGTGTTGGAAAGAGCATTGCCTTATACTAAGAAAATGGTGACACCAGTTGGTTCATCGGCGGGGCAAATGACAATTCTTAGTTTGAGCGAAGAAGGTGATGACTTGAAAACGGAGATTGACATTCCTGTTGCTGATGCAATCCGCTCAAGGGAAAATCTGGAGGTAGGAGACATGGAAACTATACAGCTCTACGTCGATGGCATAATTTTGCACAACCGTCGCCTGCGGGTTGTCCTTCCAGACAATCCAGGGCGCTATATACCGGCAACGGTAGGTGATCCGGCATTTGATATGGAGAATAATATATACGTCCAAGCCTTGGCAAAGGGGCTTTGTTTGGAAGCGTCTGTCAAAGCATTAAGAAGACCTGACGGCGGACTGCATTCGCTTCATGTCGCAGATGCGAGGATGGTAGACGATGATGCAGGATAAGACGCTATCTCTAGATGCGGCAAGGAAATCTAGGAAACTTTATGCTTGGCAAAGAATAGCCACTTGGAGACCGGAAGCCAGCCGCAACGAGTCTCGTCGTAGCCTGTAACCTATCTATCCGGTCTGCCCTCCCCCCGCGCGCCTTCCTTCGAATGGGGGCATCATCTTTTCCTTGCTCCGTTATCGGGCGCCGCCCCGCCCCGGCGGTTCCCAGCCGGGCGGGGCGATTTCGAAGCCTTCGAAGGTGAAGGCGGGCGCGACGATGCAGCCGGCGAGGCTCCAGTCGCCGAAGGACCGGCAGCGCTGCCACTCATGCGCCGGCACGGTGGCCTGGAGCTCGTGGCCCTCTTCCAGCGGCCCGAGCACAACGCGGCGGGCTTCGGTCTCCAGCACGAGCGGCGCGCCCGCGTGCCAGACCCAGATTTCCGGCGCATCGACCCGGTGCCAGCGCGACGGCCCGCCTTCCAGCAGGAAATAGATCGAGGTGACGGCCGTCCGCCCCTCTCCCGGCGCGCGGTAGATTTCCCGATAGAAGCCCCCCTCCGGATGCGGCTCCAGGCGAAGCCGCCGGACGACCTCCTCGGCTTTCATCCGTCCCGCTCGTTCGGAGCGTCGTCGGCAGCACCCCGATCGTCACCCCGGCCGGAGCGGAGCGGAGAGCCGGGGTCCATCTCCCGACCTTCCCCACAAGCTGAAACGGTAGCGGATGGGCCCCGGCTTCCCCGCTCGGGGGCGAGGACAGGCGGGGGCCGGGGCGACGATTCGAGGTTCGGACTGGGGAGCGGCTCCCTCAGCCCGGCGAGCGCGGCGAAGGGGCCGGCGGGCTCCTCGTCCGCCTCCGGGTCGTATTCGAGCCCGGCGATGTCGGCGCCGGGCGCGCGGGGATGCGGGTCGAGGCCGAGCGCCAGCAGCTCGCATACCAGGCCCATCAGATCGACGCCCTCCGACGGCAGGGGATCGGGCGCGTCCTCCTCCAGCGCGGCCACCTCGATCTCGCCCTCGTCCGCCTCGGCGAGCCCCGGCAGGAAGCGCCGCCGCTCCGGCTCGGCGAAGTCCTCGTCGAAGAGCTCCGCCGTCACCACGCAGAGCCGCCGGAGCCGGGCCGCCACCCGGCCCTCCAGTTCGAGCCCGCCGCCGGGCAGCGGCCGGACGGCGAAGGCCGCCTCGACGGCATGCACCGCCGGCAGGTCGAAAAGCGCCGCAAGCTCCCGGCATTCCGCCTTCGTCGCGCGCGCCTCGATGCGCGTCTCCGCCTCGGGGCGGAGGATGCGGAAGGTCAGCATGGCGGGGCGTCCGGGAACGAGACCTCGCCGGCGGCAAGCCGGGCGTCCTCCTCAGCGGCCAGCGCCGCCTCGACCGCGCGGATATAGTCCGCCGCCCGTTCCGCCCGGACGGGGTCGGCCTCCAGGGTGCCGTAAAGGTTGCGCTCCGCCGCCGCAGCGAGGTCGCCGCCCCGGTCGAGCCCGTCGCTGTAGGCGTCCAGCCGGCCGTAAAAGGCGGACGCCATCCGCTTTACCTTCCGGCCGACCGAGAGGTCGCCCGCGCCCATCTCGCGCAGGTTCCGGTCCATGTCCGCGACGAAGAGGTCGACCAGCCCCTGGCCGAGTTCCCCCAGTGCCGGCGCCCGCTGCACCCGGCGCAGCAGGAGCGCCACATGCAGGGTCACCAGCTCGAAGCGCCCGTCGAGCGTGTCCGGCACGCCGAGTGCCAGCATGACGGCCGGCCGGCGCGCGGCGGCCACGGCCGTGCGGTAGAGCTCCCAGGCCGCAGCCGGCGTCTGCGGCCCGGAAAACAGGCGCGTCAACGCGCCGAGATTGACAGCGGGGCCTCGTCTCGCCATCAAGAAGCGGAACTCCGGAGCGGGAAGGCGTTTCCATGATACGGGTTGCCGCCATGCTTGTCGCGCTTGCCCTGGCCTTCGCCGGCTGCGCGCCGGCCATCGACCACCGCGGCTATGTGGTGCCGAAGCAGGCGGTCCAGAAGATCGCCGCCGGCACCGCCACGCGCACCGAGGTGCTGCAGGCTCTCGGCACGCCATCCACCACGGCCGCGCTCGACGACAATGTCTGGATCTATATGGGCTCGACGACGCAGCGGGAATCGTTCCTCGATCCGGAACTGATCGAGCGCCATGTCCTGATCCTGCGCTTCGACGATGGCGGGCTGCTTTCCGAGGTCTCGACGCGGGACGCCAACAGCGGACGCGAGGTGGTGCTGGTGAGCCGCGAGACGCCGACGGCCGGCCATTCGTTCACCGTCATCGAGCAGATTTTCGGCAATATCGGCCGCTTCAGCCAGCCGGGCGCCCCTCAGTAGGGCCGGTCAATCCCGGTCGCGGTCGCGGTCCCTGCGGAAGCCCGGCCGCCGCGGGCCGCCGCCTTTGGGCGGCCCCCGCCGGTCGTCATAGCCGCCCCTGCGATCGTCGTAACCGCCCCTGCGGTCGTCATAGCCCCGGTCCCGCCGGTCGTCGCGCCCGCCGCGCCGGTCGCCCTGCCGGTCGGCGGGCCGGCCGCCGCGCTGCCATTCGAGCGTGATGCGGAACGCCGCGCCCTCGTCTCCGGCCGCCACCACCGGCTCGCCGGCGGCATCGAACTTCAGCGCGAACGCTATGGCGACCTTGCCCGGATCGGCGGCCTTCACCTGTTCGAGCAGGGTGCCGGCCAACGGCTGCAGGCGCGATGCGGCGCGCTCGAAGCGCGGCACGATCTCGACGCCGCCGACAGCGCCCTCCTCGCCTTCTTCCGCTTCGCCGGAAAGGGTTTCGATATGGATCGTGCTGCCGTCCGACAGCAGGAACTTGACGGTCTTGGCGCTCATGTCGCGGATTATCCCAGACCGCGCGGGCGGCGCGGAAACGGTCGCCCGGGACGGTTTCCCCGGCGGGAGGCGGAACTTAGCCCAGACGGCCCGCCATTGTCACGGCCGGCCTATTCGGCCGAGAGCGGGGCGGAAAGAGGCACACCCGGCACGCGGATGCCGTTCGGGCGCCCCGAGGCCGTCGCCTCCTGATATTCCTCCGTCATCAACGGCGGCAGGTCCGGGCCGTCCGCGCAGGCGAGCCAGAGCCGCAGCATGTGGCGTTTCCTCGCCGCGTCCTCCCAGTCCAGATAGGCCGTGCGCGAATGCAGGATGCGATGGTTGCTCACGATCTGGAGGTCGCCTTCCTCAAGCACCATGTCGAGATGCAGCGCGGGGTCGGCGACAAGCGCGTCGATCGTGTCCATCGCCTCGGTCTGGAGCGCGGAAGGTTCCGGCGGGCCGGGCATGGGCCGGGCCTTCTCGATGGCGCTGCGCACATAGGTCGTGACCACATTGCCCCGCCACGGCAGGAAGACCGGCACCTCCGCCCAGGGCCTGCGGCCCGCCGGCACCTCGCCCCAGCGCGTGCGGGCGATGGGCCGGCAGAGCGCGTCGGCCAGGTCGGGCCGGCGCCGCACCATCTCGTTCCAGATCGTGACGGAGCTCACCAGCGAGGACAGCCCGCCCTCGCGCGCCGCGCGGAGGCAGAGCAGGCAGGCGAGGTCCGATTCGTCGGTGTGGTAGGGCAGGCGCGCATTCGTCTGGTAGCCTCGCGTCTCCGGCCGCGCGTAGTCGAGGCCGAGGTCCCTTACATGGCCCAGAACATGGCCCTTGCCGTTCTGCGAGACCGCCTCGCCCAGATGCAGGCCGATCAGCCAGAATGCCGCCGCCGAGCGCCTGAGCGGCCAGCGCCCGACGGGCAGGCCCCGGATCACCTGGAAGCCGATGCCGTGCAAGACCTCCTCGCGGATGCGGCCGAGCCGCGCCTCCAGCTTCGGCAGCGGCTCGCGCCGCATTTCCAGGATGGGCACGTCTTCGAGACGCCGCGCGGCGGCCTCGATCTCGGCGGTTTCCCCGGGCGCAAGCTCGTGCGTCCAGAGCTCCGGGCGGCGCGCCATGTCGGGGCCGTACCAGCATTGCGGCGTCTCCACGGGAGCCGGCCCACCCATGCGAATATCCTTCATCGCAGCGTTCCCTTCGCCCGATCAGTCTATGCGCCCGAGCGCCGCCTGGCGGATCGGGACCTCCATCAGGTCCTCGCCCCAGACGATGTCGCCGCCGAACACCGGCGCCATCTCCCTGAGGATGCGCGAGCGCATGACGGGCGTGTCGATCTGGCTCGTGATATGCGTCAGCACCAGGGTCGCTACGCCCGCTTCCGCCGCCACCTGCGCGGTGTCCATATGGTTGCCGCAGGCACGGCGGAATTCCGGCGAGGGCTCGGTGCCGGTGAAGAAATGGTTCATGTGGATCAGCACGTCCGCGCCCCGCGCCAGCTCGACCACGCCAGGGCACACGCCGCCGCTGTCGCCCGAATAGCAGACGGACCCCGCGTCCGTGTCGATGCGGAAGGCGAGGCATTGCAGGTAAGGCTGGAAATGCCAGCCTTCGCCCACCGTCACGCGCCAGCCGCTGCCTTCGACGACATCGCCCGGCCCGACCTCCCGCACCTGCGGGTCCGGCCGGGCGCGCTCTCCCTCGCCCCCGCGCGCTTCGAAAATGTCGAGGCTGCAGCGGTGGCGCGTGCGCGCCTCGATATCGGGGCCGTACACCCCTTCCGGCGAGAACAGCAGCTCCGTCATGCGCGCGGTCGGCGGCGGGCCGAACACCTGCAACTCGCCGGGCGCGCCCGCGCCCTGGTCCCAGCGGTTCATCACGAGGCGCGCATAGTCCATGCAGTGGTCGTAATGCAGGTGGGTGAGGAAGCAATGGGTGACATCGACCGCGCGTCTGCCGGCCTCCAGCAGCCGGTGGTGCGCGCCCGGCCCGTGGTCGAACACGATGGTGTCGCCGCGGGTCTCGACCAGGTAGCCCGAGCCCATGCGCTTGAGCGAGGGGGCCGGCGTGCCGGTGCCGAGCAGGGTGAGGCGCATGACTTGTCTCTCCCGGCGAAAATGCGCAAGCATCGGGTGGCGGAGGCGTGCGGGCGATCCTAGCTTTGCCCCCATGACCCGGCAAGGAGACCCCGGACCCATGTCCAAGAGCCTCTATTCCCGCATCGAAGCCGCGCTCGCCATGATCGCCGAGAACCAGGCCGACCAGCCAGGGCTCGACGAGATGGCTGACGCCGCCTGCATGAGCCCGCACCATTTCCAGCGCACCTTCCGGCGCTGGGTCGGCATCAGCCCGACGAAGTTCCTGCAATATCTGACCCTGGAACGCGCCAAGGCCAGCCTCGCGGAGAATGCGAGCGTGATGGAGGCCTCCTGGGACGCGGGCCTCTCCGGCCCCGGCCGGCTGCACGACCTGTTCGTGACTCACGAGGCCGTCACCCCCGGCGACTACAAGCGGCGCGGCGCGGGGCTCGCGATCCGCTACGGCTTCCACGACTCGCCCTTCGGGCGCTGCCTGCTGATGGCGACCGACCGGGGCGTTTGCGGGCTCGCCTTCGCCGCCGAGGGGCAGGACCGGGCGGGTCTCGACAACATGCGCCGGCGCTGGCCGGCTGCGGCCCTGATGGAGGCGCCGGACGAAACCGCCGGGCTCGCCGGACGGATATTCGAGCCGAAGGCCGGCGCGCCGCCGCTGCCGCTTTGCCTGCACGGCACCAACTTCCAGATTCGCGTCTGGGATGCGCTCTTGCGCATTCCGCCGGGCGGGCTCGCGACCTATGGCGATGTAGCGGCGGCGGTCGGCGCGCCGCGCGCGGCGCGGGCCGTCGGCGCCGCCATCGGGCGCAACCCGGTCTCATGGCTGGTGCCTTGCCACCGGGTCATCCGCGCGAACGGCTATCTCCATAATTACGAGTGGGGGCTGGCCCGCAAGGCGGCGCTGATCGGCTGGGAGGCCGCCCGCGGCGAGGAGCGCCGCTTGGCTGCGGCGTAAGCACGCCCTGGAGCAGGCTCCGGCGCGACTGCGCCGGCAGGGGCGTCACGCCCGCGAGCCGCTTCGCCGCCTCCGCGATCACCACTCCGCCGAACACCGGCAGGCAGCGCCGCCCGAACCGCTCCCACGCCTCCGCCGCGCCCGGCCGGACCAGCCGGCGGAGCGGCGGGGCGAACAGCGCCTCCTCGCTGCCGAGCGGCTCGAACATCGCCTCGCGCAGCAGCCGCTCCAGTTGCGAGCGCGACCAGGGCCGGCCGTGGCCGAACGGCGTGTGCTCGAAGCGCGCCCAGAGGCCGCGGCGGCTCGGCGCGATGACCAGCAGCCGCCCCTCCGCCGCCAGAATGCGCCAGATCTCGCGCAGCCGCCCCGCCAGATGGTCCGAGGTCTCGACATCGTGGGCGAGCAGCACGCGGTCGAAAGCGAGGTCGGGGAAGGGCAGCGCGTCTTCTTCCGTCAGCACCGTCCGGCAGCGGCCCCCGGCCGGCCAGCGTAGCGCACCCTGCCCCGCCGGCATGGCCGCGAGCACGGGCGCCCCGTCGAGTCCGTCCAGGAACGGCGGCGCATAGCCGAGCCCCAGCACCTGCGTTCCGCCCAGAGAGGGCCAGCGCCGGCGCACCCGCTCCGCCAGCACAAGTCCCGCCGCCCGGCCGAGCGGCCCGTCATAGAAGGCGCGAAGCTCGGTCACATCGCTGCGCATGGGCGCGCCTCAGAGGGTCCGAAGGCCGAGATGCCGCTCCATCGCGTCGAAATCCCGATCCGCGTGAAGCAGCGCATGGCCGTTCTCGATGCAGAAGGTGGCGATCAGAACGTCTATGGTCTTGCGCACCGTGACCCCGACAGCTCGCAATGTTCGATAGTTGCGCGCGCTCGCGAACGTGACGGCGCGGCCGACCATCGGCCGGAAGATGAGCGTCTGCAACGCAGCCTCGGCCCGCCGGAGGTCGCGTTCGCGCCGGAATCCCTGCAGAATCTCTGCCAGGACCAGATCGCCGATCACGACCGGTTCGACGCCGAGCAGGCCGTGCAACAGCCTTGCCTCGCGCGAATCGATGCCCCTGAAATAGTCGATCCAGACGGAGGAATCGACGACGATCACCGGTCGCGGCGCATGTCGTCGAGCGAGCCTTCCCAATCCAGCTTGCCGTGGAGCGCGCGCAGGCGCCCCTGCGAAAGCGTGCGCGCGAGCAGGCGCAGGCTCTCCTCGACCGCAGCCTTCTTGGTCCTGAAGCCGCCCGCCTCCATGACCTCCGCCAACAGGGCGTCATCGATGTCGATATTGGTGCGCATCGCCATCGTCCATGTGCATGATCGGCAAAATGATACACCTTCCGGCCCGGCGTACAAACCGGGTGCAAGGCGTCCGGCGTCAAGGATCTCGTTTCGCCGAACAGCGCGCCGGCGGGAGGACCGAAGACTCGTCGGCCGGTGCGGCGCCACAGTCTGCCGCGGCAGCGATGCGCCGAATTGTCAACGCCGGTCCGCCGGGCGGGATGCCCGAATCGACCGATGGAGAACGGGGAGGAACCTTTCTCGACAAATCTCTTCCCGCTCACGCAGTTGTGACCGGGAAGCACCCCTTTTTTCCGAGTTGGCGTATTCGGTATTCTGTCTGCGACCCGACTGCCAGGAGGCGAATCGGGTCGTATTGCGGGACCATCGGGAAGAAGGAGGACATCTCATGCAAGCCGGCCGGCGGCGCCTGGGTCTTCCTGCGACGCTTTCGGGCTCTGTCATGAGGCCGGATGACGGGGCTTCGTCCCAGACGTCGGCGCTTTTCCGGCTGCCTCGCCCGCCAGAGGGAATACCGGCCAGCATACAGGACGGTGACAACACACATCTCAGGGAGGAAGAAAAATGTCCAGGTCTTTGAAGCTACGCGGAAAAGTGGTGCGCGAACGTCGAAAATCCATGGCCCTGACCCAACCGGAGTTCTTGGACGTCTTGCGCGACACGGTCCTGAAATCAGGTGACCAACAAGCAATCAAATGGGTCGAGGAAAAGACGAAGAATGGCGACTCCCACCCGATTTCCCTTGCTACGCTCAGCAAGATCGAGAACGACCGTGAAAAGGTACACCCGACGACTGCTCGTTTTTTTGCCATCGGTATGGAAATGGATTTCAACGATATCCTGGAAGAAGTTCCTGGGGAAGCGAGTGAAGATGAATCCGAAGAGAACAGGTATGTCGGTGTTCCGGTTGTAATTACGGTCGACCTTCTGATCGACGGACCTAGAGAATTGGACTCGGTAGAGATGGATGAAATCATGGCAGTCCGTCTTTCGGACGGCGAGAACATTCCCATCGGTTATTCGCCAGTGGAGGAATACGCGCTCATCAGGCTCGCTGAAAGGTGGCTCGGGGGCGACATACACAAGCTGTTGAAGTGGGGCGAAGTCGATGCGAAGACAGCGAGGATCGTTTACCAGCCCGGGGTGGGACTGCGAATCGGCCCTGAGGGGCAGACACAGCTTTTGGTCGTGGCTTCCGGAACTCGCGTACGGCTTGAATACCTGGACGAGAGAAACGAGAGAGCGGCTAAACAGGCCTATGTTTACTCAGTGACAGGGCAAGAGGAAGAAGGTTGAACATCATGTGCTCACCGCTTTATGGCAGGTAATCGTCTCGCAGCGGGCCTCGCGGACATAGCGCCCGTCGAGCGGATCGGGAAATGACCGTGCGAATGGGGTCGGGGAAAGACTACATAAATGGAAGAAACAGACTGTATAAATTGAAAGTGAAGAAAACTTTATATTTCGCCAAAAATAAATTCCTGAACTGAAGCAAACTTTATGGCCATCCGGAATTCGCCGGCCCATATTGGCCCGCATGGCTGGCAGAGCTGCATGATCCTCACTCCCGTTGTCCCGCCCGAAGAGGCGGTCGGCGGCGCAGCTCTGCCAGCCTGCCGGACCGCGAGGACACGCCTCGCGGTCCGGCGACAGCAGAATAGGAGAGACTCGCTTGATCCGGCAAGGATGTCGGCAACCGGTTCCCGAACGGTCCGCGCAGGCCGGGCGGCGTTCCGCGGACGGGACCCCGCTCCTGCCGGTGGCGACGGTCCTTTCCCGCAATAGCGTGGAAACGGGTCCCGGCGAGCGCGCCACGGTCGCACTCGACGAAATCGTCGCCGTCCGCCAGTCGGACGGGAGCGCGCTGATACTCGGCTACGGCAGCGTCGCGGAAGAGTCCCTCTATCTGCTGATCGACGGCTTTGCGGGCGGCGGCTTCGCGGCCCTGATGCGATGGGGCGGTGTCGAACCGGAAACGGGCTTTTCCTACGACCCCGAACTCGGCCTGCTGGTCGGCCCGGAGGACCGGCCCCGCCTCGTCGTCGGGAGGTCGGGGTGCCGGGTCCGGTTGATATTCGCGACCGGAAGGGATGAGGCGCGCGCGAACATCGCGGAGGTCGCCTGGTGGGGACCGTCGGAAGGCTGAGGAGCGCGGGCCGGCTTCCCGTTCACCCCGCCGGCTGGGCGAAGGGGACGGGGTAGCTGTCCGTGTGCCAGCGCGCCTCGCCGCTCGCGAGCGCGCCGATATTCTCCCCGGACTCGAGGCGCAGGTTCGAGATCAGCACGACTTCGGGGTTCTGCCGGGAGCGGATATCGGTGCGCACATGGATGTTGACCGTGCCGAGCCGGCGGCTGAACGCGATCTGTTGCTCCTCGTCGAGAAGCCGGTCGCGCATGAGGAGCACCGGGTGCTCCACCCAGAGCGCGTCGATCTCCCGGATGGCGGCGTCGCTCGGAAGGCGGAGGTCGATATCCAGTATCTCGACGCCGAACTCCGGGTGCAGCGGTCTGGTTTCGAGCGCCATGTCGGGCCTCCGGTTCCGGGTTCATCCATTGCCCTTGTCCGCCGCTATATTGCGCAAAATCGCGAAATGCGGGAAGAAAACCCGGTGCGCGCGGGCGGAACCTTGCGGGAGGGACCGATGCAGGCCGTTGACGAGTCCGCTTTCTGGACGGTCGGGGACTTCGCCGGCCCGGAGGATTACACGATCCGGCTGACGGCGGCCGAGATCGCCGAACTCGACGGTTTCATCCGGGAGATGGACCGGGTGGGGAAGTCGCTCGACGACATCGAACGCGGCGATTTCGATTGCCCGCTCGTCGAGGCGCGGCTTGCCGCGCTCCATGACGAGCTGCGGGACGGGCGCGGCTTCGCGGTGATGGCGGGCCTGCCGGTGGAACGCTGGCGGCAGGAGGACGCCGAGCGGGTCTATTGGGCGATGGGCGCGCAGCTTGGGGCCGGCATGTCGCAGAGCGTGCTGGGCGACCGGCTGGGCCATGTCCGGGACGTCACCCGGGAGGACCCGCATGCGCGCGCCTACCGCAACCGCACCGAACTGGACCCGCACACGGACCGCGCACATATCGTCGGCCTGTTCAGTCTCCGCGCAGCAAGGACAGGCGGCGTTTCGCACCTGACCAGCGCACTCGCCGTGCATAACCGGCTGCTCGCCGAGAGGCCGGACTATCTGGAGCGGCTCTATGAGGGCTTCTACATGCACCGCCGCGGCGAAGAAGCGCCCGGCGAGGACCCGGTCACGCCGCACAAGGTCCCGGTCTTTTCCTCCCTCGACGGCAAGGTCAGCTGCCGGTGGGTCAGGACCTACGCCGTTCTCGGCCAGGAAGCGAAGGGGGAGCCGTTCGGCCCGTTCGAGGAAGCGGCCGTCGAGGCGTTCCTCGCCGCCGCCGGCAGCGACGAGCTGCAATTGCGGTTCACGCTGGAGCCCGGCCGGATCCTCTGGTTCAACAATTTCACCCACCTGCATGCGCGCACGGCTTTCGAGGACTGGGAAGAGCCCGGCCGGCGCCGCCACCTGCTGAGACTCTGGCTGATGAATGCCGACATGCGCCCGACCGTGCCGGAAATCGCCGTCGAGGAAACGGTGCCGCAGGAAGGCCGCACGCCATCCTACGACGTAGCGTCGGCGCTAAGCGAAATGCGCGCTGGGAGATAGCGCGGCGGGCGGCGGGCCGGGCGCACAGCCGACTCTCCCGAGTCCTGCCGACACCGGTATCCCGACCCTCTTTCCGTCATGCCCGGACTTGTTCCGGGCATCTCCGTCGGGACCATCGCGGAGGCGGAAGTGGATACCCGGAACAAGTCCGGGCATGGCGGGGGCATGGCGCGCAACTCTTGATCTAGATCATTTGTCGCGGCGGCCATGCCGGTTATCCTCCGGGCCGGCTGCGAATGCGCCACCGTTGATTCGGGAGGCCTCGTTCCATGCACGACCTGACGGAAGTCACCGACGGCAACCGCTATCGGGCTCTCGGCCTCGGCACCTTCGCTTTCACCGTATGTTTCGCCGTCTGGACGATCTTCTCGATCATCGGCGTGGATCTCCAGAAGAAGCTCGGCTTCTCGGAAACGGAGTTCGGCATCCTGGTGGCGACGCCGGTGCTGACCGGCTCGATCAGCCGCATCTTCCTGGGCGTGTGGACGGAACAGTATGGCGGGCGCCTCGTCTTCACCGTGCAAATGCTGGCGACCGCGGTCGCCTGCTGGCTCCTGTCCGAAGTCGAGACCTACGAGGTGTTCCTCATCGCCGCGCTCGGCGTCGGGCTCGCCGGCGGCTCCTTCATCGTCGGCATCGCCTACACCTCGCAATGGTTCGACAAGGAGCGACAGGGCACGGCGCTCGGCATATTCGGAGTCGGCAATCTCGGCGCGGCGGTTACCAATTTCGGCGCGCCGTTCCTCGTTCTCGCATTCGGCTGGGAACAGACCGCGCAGATTTACGCCGCCGTTCTGGCGCTCACCGCCATCGGCTTCTACGCGCTGGCAAGGCCGGACCCATCCGAGGTGGCGCGCAGGCGCGAAGGACGCAAGCCGGTATCGACCGGAGAACAGCTTACGCCCCTCAGGAACATGCAGGTCTGGCGCTTCGCCACCTATTATTTCTTCGTGTTCGGCGGCTTCGTCGCGCTCGCCTCCTACCTGCCGCGCTTCTATGTCGGCGCCTACGACCTGCCGCTGGCGACCGCCGGGATGCTGGCGGCGGCCTATTCCATGCCGGGCTCGGTGTTCCGGGCGCTCGGCGGCTGGATGTCGGACAAGTGGGGCGCGCGCTTCGTCATGTACCTGACCTTCATCGTGTCGCTCGCCTGCCTGTTCGCGATGAGCTACCCGCGCACCGACTACATCGTCCAGGGCATCGAAGGGCCGATCCGGTTCACCTTCGGCATCGGCCTGCCGTTCTTCGTTTTCCTCACCGTCCTGCTGGGCTTCGTGATGTCGCTCGGCAAGGCCGCCGTCTACAAGCATATTCCGGTCTACTACCCGCACCATGTCGGCTCGGTGGGCGGGCTGGTCGGCATGATCGGGGGCCTGGGCGGGTTCGTGCTGCCGATCATGTTCGGCGTCCTGAACGACTGGTTCGGCGTGTGGACGAGCTCCTTCATGCTGATGTTCGCGATCGTGGCGGTCAGCACGGTCTGGATGCATGTGGCGATCCGCCTGATGGAGCGCCGCCGTCACCCGGCGCTGGCCGACGAGCGCTACCTCAGCGATGTCCCGGAGGAGCCGCAGCCGCCGCCAGCCGCCGCGTAACGGGCCGTTTCCGCCGACGGTGGCGCGGGCCCGGCCGAAGAAGGGGAAGAGATGGCAAGAAACCTGACGAGCTGGGACCCGGAAGACGAGGGGTTCTGGAATTCGGAAGGCAAGCGCATCGCGACGCGCAACCTCTGGATTTCCATTCCCTGCCTCTTGTGCGGCTTCGCGGTCTGGCTCTACTGGGGAATCATCGCCGTCCAGATGATCAACCTGAAGTTCCCCTTCTCCCAGGCGGAACTCTTTACCCTTGCCGCCATCGCCGGGCTGAGCGGCGCCACGCTGCGCATCCCCTCCTCCTTCTTCATCCGCATCGCCGGCGGCCGCAACACGATCTTCCTGACGACCAGCCTGCTGATTATCCCCGCGGCAGGCACCGGTATCCTCCTGCAGGACCCGGAGACGCCGCTCTGGCAGTTCCAGATCATGGCGCTGCTTTCCGGCTTCGGCGGCGGCAATTTCGCCTCCTCGATGTCGAACATCTCCTTCTTCTTCCCGAAGAACGTGCAGGGCTACTCGCTCGGCATGAATGCCGGGCTCGGCAATTTCGGCGTCACCACCATGCAGATCCTGGTGCCGCTGGTGATGACCGTCGGAATCTTCGGCGGCTCGGCCCTGATCCTGGAGAACAGTTCGGGCACCCTGGTCGGCAAGATTCCGGCGGGTACCGAAACCTACATCCACAATGCGGGCTATATCTGGGTCGCTATCCTGATCCCGCTGGCGGTCGCCGCCTGGTTCGGCATGAACAACATCACCGCGGAGCACGTCTCGCCCGGCCTCGGCTCCACGGCCGGGGCTTTCGGCAAGGTCCTGGGCATGCTGGCCATCGGGCTCGTCACCGCGGCCATCGGGCTCTGGCTCCTGCTGCCGGAGAAGGCCGGCGGCTCCGGCCTCGAACTCAGCAAGTGGATCGTGCTGCCCCTTGTCATCGCGGCGACGGTCTTCGCGCTCAGGCTCATCCCCGGGCCCATCCGCCAGAGCCTCGACCGGCAATATGCGATCTTCAGGAACAAGCACACCTGGGCGATGACGGTCATCTACACCATGACCTTCGGCTCGTTCATCGGCTATGCCGCCGCCTTCGGCCTCGCGATCAAGGTCGTGTTCGGCTTCCAGCATATCGAGGTGGACGGCGCGATGACCCACACGACCGTCAACCCCAACGGGCCGAGCGCGCTCATGTATGCCTGGACGGGCCCCTTCATCGGCGCGCTGATCCGCCCGATCGGCGGCATGATCTCCGACCGCCTCGGCGGCGCGCTGGTGACGCAGATCGTCTCGGTCGTCATGGTCGTCTGCGCGCTGGGCGTGGCGTATTTCCTGTCGCTCGCCTACGCCTCGGAAACGCCGGAAGACTATTTTGTGCCGTTCCTCATCCTGTTCCTGGTCCTCTTTGCCGCCACCGGGATCGGCAACGGCTCGACCTTCCGCACCATCGCCATCGTCTTCGACCGGGTGCAGGCCGGGCCCGTCCTCGGCTGGACTTCCGCCGTCGCCGCCTATGGGGCCTTCGTCATCCCCAAAGTGTTCGGCGAGCAGATCAAGGCGACGACACCCGAATATGCGCTTTACGGCTTCGCGGCCTTCTACATGGTCTGTATCGGCATCAACTGGTGGTTCTACCTGCGCAAGAACGCCTATGTGAAAAACCCGTAGGGAGACGGAACCGATGAGCCATTTCCTCGACCGGCTGACCTTCTTCACGAAGACCGTGGACACCTTTGCGGACGGCCACGGCATCGTCACCAACGAGGACCGCGACTGGGAGGACGCCTACCGGGCGCGCTGGCAGCACGACAAGATCGTGCGCTCGACCCATGGCGTGAACTGCACCGGCTCCTGCAGCTGGCAGATCTACGTCAAGGGCGGAATCATCACCTGGGAGACGCAGCAGACCGACTACCCGCGCACCCGCCCGGACCTGCCGAACCACGAGCCGCGCGGCTGCTCGCGCGGCGCCAGCTATTCCTGGTACATCTACAGCGCCAACCGGCTGAAATACCCGCTGGTGCGCAGCCGCCTTGTCCGCCACTGGCGGGAGGCCCGCAAGACCATGGCGCCCGTCGCCGCCTGGGCGTCCATCGTCGAGGACGAGGCGAAGCGCCGGGACTACCAGCGGGTGCGGGGGCTCGGCGGCTTCGTGCGCTCCGACTGGGAGGAGGTGAACGAGATCGTCGCCGCGGCCAATGTCTATACGATCAAAAGGCACGGGCCCGACCGCATCATCGGCTTCTCGCCGATCCCGGCCATGTCGATGGTCTCCTATGCCGCCGGCTCGCGCTACCTGTCGCTGATCGGCGGCGTGTGCATGAGCTTCTACGACTGGTATTGCGACCTGCCGCCGTCGAGCCCGCAGACCTGGGGCGAGCAGACCGACGTGCCGGAAAGCGCGGACTGGTACAACTCCACCTTCCTGATGATGTGGGGCTCGAACGTGCCGCAGACGCGCACCCCCGACGCCCATTTCATGACCGAGGTCCGCTACAAGGGCGCGACCACGGTGACGGTGACTCCCGACTACAGCGAGGCGTCGAAGTTCGCCGACATCTGGCTCAACCCCAAGCAAGGGACCGACGCCGCGCTCGCGCTGGCGATGGGCCATGTGATCCTGAAGGAATGGCACCTCGCGGGCCGGAGCCCCTATTTCGAGGACTATTGCCGGCGCTATACCGACATGCCGTTCCTGGTGACGCTCAGGCAGGCGGACGGCGGCTATGTGCCGGACCGGATGCTGCGCGCCTCCGACCTGCCGGACGCGCTGGGCCAGGCCAACAACCCGGAATGGAAGACCGTCGCCATCGACGAGAAGCAGGACGACGCGCTTGTCTGTCCGGTCGGCTCCATCGGCTTCCGCTGGGGCGAGGCCGGCAAGTGGAACATCGAGGAAAAGGACGGCACGGACGGCGCGGAGACCAAGCTCAGGCTGAGCCTGATCGACATCGGGGATGAGGTCGCTTCCGTCGGGTTCCCCTATTTCGGCAATGCCAAGCACGACCATTTCGCCGGCACCGACCATGACGACGTGCTCTGGCGCAACGTGCCGGTGAAGAGGGTCGCGACGGCGGGCGGCGAAGCGCTGGTCGCCACGGTCTATGACCTGTTCGTCGCCAATTACGGGCTCGACCGCGGGCTCGGCGGCGAAAACGTGGCGGCGGGCTATGACGACGACGTGCCCTATACGCCGGCATGGCAGGAGCGCATCACCGGGGTCGCGCGCGACAAGGTGGTCGCCGTCGCCCGGCAGTTCGCCGACAACGCGCACAAGACCGAGGGCCGCTCGATGGTCATTGTCGGGGCCGCCCTCAACCACTGGTACCACATGGACATGATCTACCGCAGCATCATCAACATGCTGGTGATGTGCGGGTGCGTCGGCAAGTCGGGCGGCGGCTGGTCCCACTATGTCGGGCAGGAGAAGCTGCGCCCCCAGACCGGCTGGCTGCCGCTGGCCTTCGCACTGGACTGGAACCGCCCGCCTAGGCAGATGAACAGCACCTCCTTCTGGTACAGCCACACGGACCAGTGGCGCTACGAGAAGCTGGCGGTGGACGAGATCGTCTCGCCGCTCGCCCCCGAGGGCGACTGGGAGGCGCTGAGCCTGATCGACTTCAACGTCCGCTCGGAGCGGATGGGCTGGCTGCCGTCCGCCCCGCAACTCACGACCAACCCGCTGGAGGTGACGCGGGCCGCCGGCAAGGACGATCCGGTGGCGGCGGCCGTCGCCGGGCTCCGCGATGGCTCGCTGCAACTGTCCTCGGAGGACCCGGACGATCCGAGGAACTGGCCGCGCAACCTGTTCGTCTGGCGCTCCAACCTGCTCGGCTCCAGCGGCAAGGGCCACGAATATTTCCTGAAGCACCTGCTCGGCACCCAGCACGGCGTGCAGGGCAAGGAGCTCGGCGAGACCGGCGGCCGGAAACCGGTCGAGGTCGCATGGCGCGACGCGGCGCCGGAAGGCAAGCTCGACCTGCTGGTCACGCTCGACTTCCGCATGTCCACCACCTGCCTCTATTCGGACATCGTGCTGCCGACGGCGACCTGGTACGAGAAGAACGACCTCAACACCTCCGACATGCACCCCTTCATCCACCCGCTCTCGGCTGCGGTCGATCCGGTGTGGGAGTCCCGGAGCGACTGGGAGATCTTCAAGGGCATCGCGAAGAAGTTCTCCGAGGTCGCGGAAGGCGAGCTCGGCGTCGAGCGCGACCTCGTGCTGGCGCCGACGCTCCACGACACACCGACGGAGCTGGCGCAGGCGACCGGGGTACAGGACTGGAAGAAGGGCGAATGCGACCCCGTTCCCGGCAGGACCATGCCCAACATGGTCGTGGTCGAGCGCGACTATCCGAGCACCTACAGGAAGTTCGCCGCCCTCGGCCCGCTGATGACAAAGGCCGGCAATGGCGGCAAGGGCATCTCCTGGAACACCGAGGACGAGGTCGAGTTCCTGAAGCGCCTCAATGGCAAGGTGCATGAGGAAGGCGTCGCGAAGGGCCTGCCCAGGATCGAGACCGACATCGACGCGACCGAGGTCGTGCTGGCGCTGGCGCCGGAGACCAACGGGCATGTCGCCGTCAAGGCCTGGGCCGCGCTCGGCAAGGCCACCGGGCGCGACCACGAGCATCTGGCGGCGGCGCGCGAGGAGGACAAGCTGCGCTTCCGCGACCTGCAGGCGCAACCGCGCAAGATCATCTCCTCGCCCACCTGGTCCGGCGTCGAAGCGGAGCATGTCACCTACACCGCCGGCTACACCAATGTGCACGAGCTGATCCCCTGGCGCACGCTCAGCGGGCGCCAGCAACTCTACCAGGACCATCTCTGGATGCGCGCCTTCGGCGAGCAGCTCTGCGTTTACAAGCCGCCGGTCGATACCAAGACCGTCGAGCCGCTGATCGGCGAGAAGGACAATGGCAGCCCGCAGGTCGTGCTGAACTTCATCACGCCGCACCAGAAATGGGGCATCCACAGCACCTACACCGACAATCTCTTGATGCTGACGCTCTCGCGCGGCGGGCCCATCGTCTGGCTCAGCGAAATCGACGCCCGCAAGATCGGCGTCGAGGACAATGACTGGATCGAGGCCTACAACGCCAATGGCGCGCTCGTTGCGCGCGCGGTCGTCAGCCAGCGCGTGCCGGAGGGCATGACGCTGATGTATCACGCCCAGGAGAAGATCGTGAACGTGCCCGCCAGCGAAGTGACCGGCGGGCGCGGCGGCATCCACAACTCCGTCACCCGCGCGACGGTCAAGCCCACCCACATGGTCGGCGGTTACGCGCAGCTGTCATACGGCTTCAACTATTACGGCACTGTCGGCTCGAACCGCGACGAGTTCGTGATCGTGCGCAAGATGCAGACGGTGGACTGGAAGGAAGGGCCCTTGCGGGCTTCGGCAATGGAGGCGGCGAAATGAAGATTCGCGCACAGATCGGCAAGGTGCTCAACCTCGACAAGTGCATCGGCTGCCACACCTGCTCGGTGACCTGCAAGAATGTGTGGACCAGCCGCGAGGGCATGGAATACGCCTGGTTCAACAATGTCGAGACCAAGCCCGGCGTCGGCTATCCCAGGGAGTGGGAGAACCAGGAGGTCTGGAACGGCGGCTGGGTGCGCAAGAAGAACGGCCGCATCGTGCCCAAGATGGGCGGCAAGCTGCGCATCCTGGCGAAGATCTTCGCCAACCCCGACATGCCGCAGATCGACGACTATTACGAGCCCTTCACCTTCGACTACGAGCATCTGCACAACGCACCGGAGTCCGAGACGGCGCCGACGGCGCGTCCGCGCTCGCTCATCAGCGGCGAGCGGATGGAGAAGATCGAGTGGGGGCCGAACTGGGAGGAAATTCTCGGCGGCGAGTTCGCCAAGCGCAGCAAGGACGTGAATTTCGAGGCCATCGAGAAGGACATCTACGGCCAGTTCGAAAACACCTTCATGATGTATCTGCCGCGCCTCTGCGAGCATTGCCTGAACCCGAGCTGCGTCGCGGCCTGCCCGTCGGGCGCGATCTACAAGCGGGAGGAAGACGGCATCGTCCTGATCGACCAGGACAAGTGCCGCGGCTGGCGCATGTGCGTCTCCGCCTGCCCCTACAAGAAGATCTATTACAACTGGCGCTCCGGTAAGTCGGAGAAGTGCATCTTCTGCTATCCGCGCATCGAGGCGGGCCAGCCGACCGTCTGTTCGGAAACCTGCGTCGGGCGCATCCGCTATCTCGGCGTGCTGCTTTACGACGCCGACCGCATCGAGGAAGCGGCCGCGGCGGAGGACCCGAAGGACCTCTACCAGGCGCAGCTCGACATCTTCCTCGACCCCTTCGACCCGGAGATCGTCCGCCAGGCGCGGGCGGACGGGGTGCCGCAGTCCTGGCTCGACGCGGCGCAGCGCTCTCCCGTTTACCGCATGGCGATGGACTGGAAGGTGGCCTTCCCGCTGCACCCGGAATACCGCACCCTGCCGATGGTCTGGTACGTGCCGCCGCTCTCGCCGATCCAGTCGGCGGCGGAAGCCGGCGCGCTCGGCTCGGAAGGGCTCATTCCGGACGTCTCGCAGCTGCGGATCCCGCTCCGCTATCTCGCCAACATGCTGACTGCGGGCGACGAGGCGCCGGTAAAGCTGGCCCTGGAGCGGATGCTGGCCATGCGCGTTTTCATGCGCGCCCGGCACGTCGAGGGCCGGCGCGAGTTGGACGCGCTGGAGCAGGTCGGGCTGACCGAGGCCGCGATCGAGGACATGTACCGCACCATGGCGATCGCCAATTACGAGGACCGGTTCGTGATCCCGACCAGCCACCGGGAATATGCCGAGGAGGCGTTCGACCTTCGCGGCGAATGCGGCTTCAGCTTCGGCGACGGCTGCAGCGGCGGCGGCGGCAAGCTCGACCTGTTCAGCCACGAGGTGCGCGTCGGCCCCTCCGCCGGCGGCAGGTCGGACAGGGCGGCCGCCGGGCGATGACGATCTACCGGGCCCTCGGCGCGCTGCTGCAATACCCGACGGCAGAGCTGGCCGCGGCGGCGGGCGACATCGCGGCGCTGGCGGACCGGGAGCGCTCCCTGTCCAGGGCCTCCCGTGCCGCGATAGGCAGGCTGGCCGCGAAGCTGACCTTGGAGGACCCGCTGGCCGCGCAGGAGGCCTATGTCGGGCTGTTCGACCGGTCGCGCAGCCTGTCGCTGCACCTGTTCGAGCATATCCACGGCGAATCCCGAGACCGCGGCCAGGCGATGGTCAATCTCGCGGCGCACTACGAGGCCAACGGCTACAGCATCGACGCCAACGAGCTGCCCGACTACCTGCCGCTCTTCCTGGAGTTCCTCTCCCTGGTCGAGCCGAAGGAGGCGGCCGAGCTCCTGTCGGATGTGGCCCATATCCTCGCCGCCATCCGCGTGCGGCTGGAGCGGCGGCGCAGCGACTATGCCGGCGTGTTCCGTGCGCTGGAGGAGCTGGCCGCCAGGAAACCCGACCGGGCGACGGTGGAGAGCCTGTTGCAGCACGACAAGTCGCAGGAAGAGGAAGCGGCCGAGCTCGACAAGGAATGGGAGGAGGCGCCGGCCTTCGGCGGCGCGCCGGACGGCGGCTGCGTCGCGGCCCGCGACGTCCTCAACCGCATGGCTGAACTCGCGCGGTATCCGACTGCAATGGAACGGGACAAGCCGGCTGCAAATGCCGTCGCCCCGGCCCCCGAGCCGGGGCCCAGCCCTGCCGCTTCAACCCGGCGGGAAGGCCGGGAGATGGACCCCGGCTCGGAGGCCGGGGTGACGATTTCGGGCGCGGCCCGGACAGGAGGGAGCATGACCCATGGCTGACTGGTTCCACATCCTCGTCTTCGGCTACTACCCCTATTTCGCGGCCACGGTGTTCCTGGCCGGCAGCCTCATCCGCTTCGACCGCGAGCAATACACCTGGCGCAGCGGGTCGAGCCAGCTGCTGCGCCGCCGGCAGCTCATCTGGGGCAGCGTGCTGTTCCATGTGGGCATCCTGCTGCTGTTCCTCGGGCATTTCGTCGGCCTGCTGACGCCCAAGGAGATCTATCACGCCTTCGGCATGAGCTCCGGCGTCAAGCAGCTGCTCGCCATCGTCGCCGGCGGCATCTTCGGCATCGTCTGTTTCGTCGGCCTCACCATGCTTCTCCACCGCAGGCTGTTCGACCCGCGCATCCGCGCCACGTCGAGCGCCATGGACATCGCGATCCTGGCGCTGTTGTGGGTCCAGCTGGTGCTGGGCCTCGCGAGCCTGCCCTTCTCCTGGGCGCACCGGGAAGGCGGCGAGGTCATGGTCCAGCTCTCGCTCTGGGCGCAAAAGATCGTCACCTTCCAGGCCGACGCGGCGCTTTATGCGGCCGATGTGCACTGGGTTTACAAGGCGCATATCTTCCTCGGCCTCACCATCTTCCTGGTCTTCCCGTTCAGCCGCCTCGTCCATATCTGGAGTGCGCCGGTCGGCTATCTCGGGCGGCGCGGCTACCAGGTGGTGCGCACCCGCGAAGGCCGCCGCACGGCCTGACCGCCCATGACCGAAATCCGTGTCAACGACCGCTGCATCGACGAGGACGCGATCCTGCGCGAGATGCAGTATCACCCGGCGGAGAATGCGGGCGCGGCGCGCCGCGCCGCGGCCGAGTGGCTGGCGATCCGCGCCCTGCTGCTGGACCGGGCGGTGGCCATCGGCCTGGACGCATCGGACGAGGCCGCGGCAGTCCAGGCGGTGATCGAACGCGAGGTGGACATTCCCGCGCCCGGGGAGGCGGAATGCCGGCGCTACTATGAGAACAATCCCGCCCGCTTCCGCAGCCCCGATCTGGTCGAGGCGGCGCATATCCTGCTGGCCGCAAGGCCGGATGACGAGGAAGCGCGCGCGGGGGCCGAGGCGCTCGCCGGGGAGTTGATCGAGGTCCTGTCCGCCTCGCCGGAGCGGTTCGGCGAGCTTGCGCGGGCCCAGTCGGCCTGCGATTCGAAGCACAATGACGGGCGCCTCGGCCAGCTTTCGCGCGGTGACACGGTGCCCGAGATGGAGACCTTCCTCTTCAACCTCGAAGAGGGCCAGCTTTCGCCGGTGCCGGTGAAGACGCGCTACGGCGTCCATGTCGTGCGCGTGGACAAGCGCGTGCCGGGCCGCGCGCTGCCATACGAAGCCGTCGCGGAGAAGATCGCGGACTACCTGAAGGAAGCCTCCTGGCGCCGCGCCTTCCGGCAATATGTCCAACTGCTCGCCGGCTCCGCCGACATAACCGGCATCGACATCGCAGCGGCAACCTCGCCCCTGGTGCAGTAATACCAACGTGCATAAAGCAGGACTCGTGTTCGGCGGCGGCTCCCTGTCTCCCCTCCCGCTTGCGGGAGGGGTTGGGTGAGGGCTTCTCGGCGTGACGGGACCCGAAGAAGGTCTCGCCGAGACCCACCGGCCCCTCGCCGGTATGCACGCGCACCCACGGCACGTTCGGGAACTCATCGAACCGGACCGTTTCGAGCGCGGTGATCTTCATGCTGGAACGCCTTGCGGGATGCTTCGGCGGATGGAGCGGTCAGAGGCTGCGCGCGACCCGGTGCCCGTCCACGACCGCAACTTCGATATCGCGCGGCTGGAAGCAATCGCCGATGGCATGCACCGATCCGTGCAGCGCCGAGAGCTCGCGGTAGAGCCCGGTGTCGGCCTTTCCGCCCGATCCGAACACGATGCTGTCGAAGCCCGAGATCGTCCGGGGCTCCCAGGTGACGGTATTGTAGGCCTCGGCGCTCGCCGCTTCGATTTCCCAGAGCGCGGTGTGGGTCGTCAGCACGACGCCCGCCTTCATCAGCTTCTCCAGCAGGTGGTGGCGCGTGGGCGAGGGCATGAAGGGCGCCACGGTCTCCAGCCCGGTCAGCAGTTCGACCCTGTGCCCGCGTACCGCCAGATAGTCGGCGGTCGTCGCGGCCTCGGCCCGTCCGAGCGTATCGACCACGAGCACGCTCTCGCCGACCGCATTGGCGCCCGAAAGCACGCCCCGCGCGGTGAAGACATGGGACCGGTCCGTTCCCTCGATCTCCGGCAGCCAGGCGGTGGAGCCGGTCGCGAGCACGATCTCGTCGGGATTGGCAGCCAGCACCGTTTCCACGGTGGCCTCGGTCCCCAGCCGGATTTCGACGCCGTGCTTCGGCAGCTGGCGCTCGAACCAGAGGACGATCTCCTCGAAGCTGCTCCGGTCCGGCGTCTTCATCGCCAGGGCGATCTGGCCTCCCATCCTCCGGTTCCGGTCCATGAGCACGACCTCGTGGCCCCTGAGAGCGGCGATGCGGGCGGCCTCCATGCCGGCCGGCCCCGCGCCGACGACGATCACCTTCTTGCTCACATGTGCCGGGCGAAGTTCGGCCCAGTCCTTCTCCCGCCCGGTGACCGGGTTGTAGATACAGCCGACGCCGAGCCCGATATCGACATGCCCGACGCAGGCCTGGGTGCAGGCGATGCAGGGGCGAATGTCCTCCACCCGCCCCTCGCGCGCCTTGTTCGGGAAGTGGGGGTCGGCGATCAGGGTCTTCGCCATACCGACGATGTCGGCCTTGCCGTCGGCCAGCGCCCGCTCGGCGACCGCCGGGGAATCCATCCGCCCCGTGCCGACCACGGGCCGGGTGACGACCGCCTTCACGGCCTCCGGCAGATAGGTGAAGGCGCCCGGCCCGTAATAGTAGCTCGGCCAGTGCATGCGGCCCTGCTTCGGGCTCGGAACGATCCCGTGCCAGATGTTGAAGTAATCGACCAGGCCCGCCCCATCCAGAAGCCGTGCAAGCTCCACCAGGTCCTCCAGCTTCAGGCTGTAGTCCATGACATCGTCATAGAGGCGGACGCCGAGAATTCGCTCGGCCCCGAGCTCGGACCGGACCGCTTCCAGCGTCTCGCAAAGGAAGGTCATGCGTTCCGCGAGCGTGCCGCCCCCGTATTTGTCCGTCCGGCGGTTGCCGTGGGGATGGAGGAAATTGGCGAACAGATAGTCCATGCCGACAGCCAGCTCGATGCCGTCGAAGCCGCTCAGGCACATGCGGCGCGCGGCCGTCGCGAAGCTCCCGACGAGCGCCTCCGCCTCGGCCGTGGTGAGTTCGTGCGGCATGTAGACCGGCACCGAGAAATCGGGCGGCGGCACGGCGGAGGGCGCCATGACGGGCCTGCCGATAAAGGCGGAATCGTCGGCGACGCGCCGCCCGCGATGCCCGAGCTGCGCCAGGATCGGCACATCGAATTCATGGACGGCCGCCGCGATGCGCCGGTAGATCGGAAGGATGCCGTCGTGGAAATTGGTCAGCGACAGCGACGTCTCGCCGTCATAGACCGGCACGGTGTGCGCGGTGACGATGATGCCCGCGCCGCCTTTCGCCCGCTCGCGCAGATAGTGGACATAGGCTTCCGAAGGCGTGCCGTCCCCCGACTGGTGGTGCGCTGCGTGGCCGGTATTCATGATCCGGTTCCGGAGCGTGTAAGCCCCGACCGCGATCGGGCTGAACAGGTTTGGGAACGCGCCGGTCATGTCGCCGCCCTCCGGGCGGTCAGGAGCGGGGCCTGCCCGGAATGTGGTTGAAGATCGATTCCGCGAGCCCGCCGTCGGTCAGGATCACCTGCCCGGTGACATAGCGGGAATCGGGGCCGAGCAGGAAGGCGATGATGTCGGCGATGTCGTCCGGCTGCGCGACGCGGCCCATCGGCACCAGCGCCTCGCGCGCCGCTTTCACCTCGGGATCGACATACATCGCCTCGGTCATCATGGTGCGCACGAGGCCGGGCGAGACGCAGTTGACCCGGATGCCGTCCGCCGCCCATTCCTGCGCCATCTGCTTGGCGAGGATGATGACGCCCGCCTTGCTGGCCGAATAGGCGCCCATGCCGCTGTGCGGGTTCATGCCGGACATGGAGGCCGTGACGGCGATGGCACCCCCGCTTTCCTTCAGGTGCGGATGCGCCGCCTTGCCGAGCAGCCAGGTCGCGCGGGTGTTCACGTTCATGGTGAGGTCCCACTCGTCGAGCCCGAGCCTCGTCAGCGGGGCGGGCGCGGCGAGGCCCGCATTGGAGACCAGCGCGTCGATGCCGCCCATGGCGTCCGCCGCTTCGGCGACGAGGCGCGCGGGTTCCTCCGGGTCGCCGAGGTCGCCCATGAAGGGCGTCGCCTCCACCCCCTCCTCGCGAAGCTCGGCGAGCAGGGCGTCGAGCTCGTCCTCATGCGCCCGGTCCACCGCGGCGATATGCGCCGGCCGGTTGCTGCGCCTCGCGTCCTGCGCCAGCCTCCGGCAGACTGCCCGCCCGATGCCGCGCGCCGCGCCCGTCACGATGGTCCTCATCTGTCCCCCGTGCCTCCCTTTTCCGGCCATGCTACATGAGCGGGCCCGCTGCGCCAGCCCGGCAGCCTGAACGCGAGTGAAACGACATGGCCGACCCCATCCACCACAGGGTCCTGATCCTCGGCTCCGGCCCCGCCGGCTACACGGCCGCGATCTATGCCGCGCGCGCCGCGCTCGGGCCCGGCCTCGTGCAGGGCATGGCGCCGGGCGGCCAGCTCACCATCACCACCGACGTGGAGAACTATCCGGGCTTCGCCGACGTGATCCAGGGGCCGTGGCTGATGGAGCAGATGGAAGCGCAATCCCGGCATGTCGGCACCCAGACCTATTTCGACATGATCGTCGAATGCGATTTCGAGGCCCGGCCGATGGTCTGCAAGGGCGACAGCGGCGAGACCTATACGGCCGATGCGGTCGTCATCTCGACGGGCGCGGAGGCGAAGTGGCTCGGCCTTCCGAGCGAGGAGCGCTTCCGGGGCTTCGGCGTCTCGGCCTGCGCCACCTGCGACGGCTTCTTCTTCCGCGACCGCGAAGTGCTGGTGGTGGGCGGCGGCAACACCGCGGTCGAGGAGGCGCTCTACCTCACCAACCACGCCAGCAGGGTCTCCGTGGTGCATCGGCGCGATGCGCTCCGCGCGGAGAAGATCCTCCAGGAGCGCCTGTTCCGGAACGAGAAGATCGAGATGGTCTGGGACACGGTGCTGGAGGAGGTGCTGGGCGGAGGCACGCCGCCGGGCGTGACCGGGGCGAAGCTGCGCCATGTGAAGACCGGCGAGATAACCGAACGCGCCGTGGACGGCGTGTTCATCGCCATCGGCCACCGGCCCAACACGGACATCTTCCGGGGCTTGCTGGAGATGGACGGGGAAGGCTATCTCATCACCCGCCCGGACAGCACGGTCACCTCCCTGCCGGGCGTGTTCGCGGCGGGCGATGTGAAGGACAAGATCTTCCGCCAGGCCGTCACCGCCGCCGGCCTCGGCTGCATGGCGGCGCTCGAAGCCGAGAAATACCTGGCGGCGATGGAGTAGTACCACCCGACCACTAACGCTAAGGCATTGACCGATGGATCGGTTTTCGACCGAATCCCAAATATTCTTCAGAAAATATATTGACAACGCGAATATTTAGTAGTAATCGGCCGAGTCGGTCCCTTCTGGGGTCAACATCTCGATACATGAAAGACGGAGGTCATCTGTGCAACGCGAACGATCCAGAAATTCCGAGATAGAAGGACTGTTTAGAAAGTTGGATTTGGAAACTACAGAAAAGCGTAAGCGGATCCGCTCATTGGCAGATTTGGATCATGTTGGTCAGATCGCTGACAAATCCGATCAAGACTTAGAAGAATTACAAAATTATAATACAACCACGAGTTATCATGCCTAACTGGAGCCAACTTCTAGATGAAACCAAATCCGCACCTTCCATACATGACATCATTCGGAGACGATACCTTTCTCAATTGCACGATGTAACGGGAAGAAATGTAATTGTCTATTACTCTGGGTGGCTTCAGAAAGATGGTGTGCGCGGACATGAGATAAACGATGAGGACAAAAATGGATTCATGACGGTCATACATGGGATGGATAGGGACCTTGGTCTCGATCTCGTTTTGCATACTCCCGGAGGGGAAACAGCAGCAACTGAGTCTTTGGTCGACTATCTTCGATCTATGTTCGGCACAAATATTCGTGCGATTGTTCCGCAGTTAGCGATGTCGGCCGGTACGATGATTGCCTGTGCGTGCAAAGAAGTCTTGATGGGTTATCACTCTAGCTTAGGACCAATAGACCCGCATTTTGGCGGTATACCTGCACACGGTGTAGTAGAAGAGTTTAATAGAGCCATAAAAGAAATTGGGAGCAATCCATCTTCTATTCCTGTATGGCAGGTAATCATGTCAAAATATAACCCAACGTTTATTGGAGAATGCGAAAAGGCAATTTCATGGTCAAATGAAATGACGGAAGAGTGGCTAAGGAGTGGCATGTTTGGCAAGGAAGAAGACACGAATGTAGATGAAACAATAGAAAATATACTCAGAGAGTTGGGAGATCATGCGTTGACAAAATCTCACGCAAGACATCTTTCTATTGATCGGTGCCGGGAAATGGGTCTGAGAGTTCAAAAATTGGAAGAATGCCAAGAGCTTCAAGACGCAGTCCTATCCCTTCATCACGCATGTATGCTGACGTTTTCCTCCACATCGGCCTTCAAAATTATAGAAAACCATGAGGGTGTAGCATTCATAAAGATGTTACCTCAGATTGTGTTGGCGGGCCAGTCGGGTTTGTCTCAGGATATGAGACGAGGAGGCGACGCGCCGATGGGCAGTTAGCCGCGGTGAGATAGTCGCAAGAAGAAGCTATCGGTGGCTGAATGGTCGCGCAGGAGTAGAGACATGGCAGCAGACAGTCTGGAAGTGAACGGCACGGAATACCGCCGGCCCGAGCGGCCGCTGGTCGTGGTGTGCATCGACGGCGGGGACCCGGCCTATATCGAGCACGGGCTCGCTGCGGGCTACCTCCCCAATATCGCCCGCTACATGCAGGAAGGTTTCCACACGGTGGCGGAAGGCACCATGCCGAGCTTCACCTGCCCCAACAACATGTCCATCGTCACCGGCCGCCCCGCCTCGGTCCACGGCATCTCCGGCAATTTCTATCTCGACCGGGCGACGAACGAGCCGGTGGTGATGACCGGCCCCGAGCTGCTCATGGTCAACTCGGTGATGAGCGAGTTTTCGCGCGCCGGCCTGCGGGTCGCTTCCGTCACCGCCAAGGACAAGCTCCGCCGCCAGCTCCAGAAGGGCATGGACCTTTCGGGCGGCTCGGTCAGCTTTTCCTCTCAGCATGCCGACCGGTGCACCATGCAGGAGAACGGTATCGAGGATGCGCTCGGCTTCGTGGGCCAGCCGCTGCCGGACATGTATTCGGCGGACCTCTCCCTTTTCGTGCTGGATGCGGGGCTGAAGCTGCTGGAGGAACGCCGTCCGGACATCCTCTACCTTTCGCTCACCGACTATATCCAGCACGCCTATGCGCCGGGGCATCCGGAGGCCGACCGCTTCTATGCGGAAATGGACGCGCGCTTCGGCAGGTTCGAGGAGCTGGGCGCGACGGTGGCGCTCACCGCGGACCACGGCATGAACGACAAGTCCAACGAGGACGGCAGCCCCTGCGTGGTCTGGCTGCAGGACATTCTCGACGAGGCGCTCGGCGCGGGCGCGACCACCGTCATCTGCCCCATCACCGACGCCTTTGTGGGCCATCACGGCTCGCTCGGCGGGTTCGTGCGGGTGTACTGCCATGACGGGGCCCGGGCGGAGCGGGCGATAGAGGCCATCGAGGATGTGCCCGGCCTGGAACGGGTGCTGTCCCGCCAGACCGTTTCAAGCGAATTCGACCTGCCCTTCGGCACCGAGGGAGACGTGGCGGTGCTGGGCGACGAGCGCACGGTCATCGGGTCCCGCGAGGCGGACCACGACCTGAGCGGCCTCAAGGGCCATCGGTTGCGCACCCACGGCAGCACGCACGAGGCCCATGTGCCGATCCTCCTGAGCCGGCCGGTGAGCGACGACTACGCCCGCCGCGCCGAGGACAGGCGCCTGCACAGCTACGAAGCCTTCGACTACGCCCTCAACGGCATCGTCGCCTGACTCCGAGGGGTTTCGGCTTGAATCCACCGTCGGCAGCGTTGTGCCGCGAGCCGGGGTACAACCGTCGCGCCGGAGACCGAGTGTCGACTCGTCCTGTCAGCGACCGGCCTTCGGAAATTGCGCACGGGCTGAAGCGAAAGCCCGGCGAATGGCCTGCTCCCCGTCTCCATCGGCGAGATCGCCCGACCTGAGTTGCTCAATCCCGGCAGTCAGCCTCGCCCGCAGGTCTTGCAGGTCCTTTTCATCCTGCTCGCTTTTGTCCATGACGCCTCCTACAGGACCGCGCCTGCGTCGCCCTTCTCCGCCTCGGCTGCCCGCGATGCGAGCGCCGCGCGATCCACCTTGTTGGTGCTGGCGAGCGGCAATTCGTCGAGGAAATGCACCCGGCGGGGGTGCATGTAGGCGGGCGCCGAGGCGAGCGCATGGGCCTTCACGGCGTCCGCGTCGAGCCGCGCGCCCGGCCGGGCCGCGACGAAAGCGACCGGCATGTTGCCGCGCACCGGGTCCGGCACCGGCACCAGGCAGGCGTGCGCGATGTCGGGATGGGCCTCCAGCACCTTTTCGACCTCGCCCGGCCAGACATTCTCGCCATTGACGGTGAACATGTCGTCCACCCGGCCGACGAAATAGTAGAAGCCCTGCCCGTCGCGGCGCATGACGTCGCCGGTGCGGTAAAGGCCGTCCGCCGTCACGGCCTCGGCGGTCTTCGCAGGCAGGTTGAGATAGCCCGGCATGTTGGCGGGGCAGCGCATCTGGAGTTCGCCCTCGTCGGCGTCGAGGTTGCCGCCGGCCACGAGCCGCAGCTCCACGCCTTCGAGCGGCGTGCCGAGCGCGAGGTCGGGCGTGGGCAGGCCGTCCGGGTGAGGGCCGAACACGCAGGGCCCCGCCTCCGTCGTTCCGTAGGCATAGGCGATGCGCGCATTGGGGAAGACGCGCCGGGTCTCTGCGAAGAGGCCGGCCGTCGCCGGCGCCGAGCCCATCGTCACCACCTCCACCCCGGTGAGGTCGAGCCGGGCGATCGTCTCCCGCTCCTGCAGCGCGAGCGCAATCATGGTCGGCACGGAGGTGAGCCGGGTGCAGCCGAAGCGCGGGATCGCCTCCAGGTAGCGCTCTGCGGTGAACTGCGCCAGCAGCACCATGCTGGCATGGCCGGAAAGCAGGAACTTGGCGCTGGCGAGCGCGTTCATGTGGTAGAGCGGCGCGGCCACGAGAAAGCGGTCGCGGTCGGTCTCCAGGGTCTGGCCGAGCCGCATCTCGACCACCCAGAGATGGCCCGCATGGGTGAGCGGCACGCCCTTGGGCATGCCGGTGGAGCCGGAGGTGTAGAGGATCTGCGCCACCTCTTCCGGCCCCGGAACGACCGTCTCGAAGTCTCCGGGATCGAGGAACGCCTCGAAATCCGGGCCGAATTCGACCGCCGGCAGGCCGTCCGGCGCCCGGTCCCGCCGGGCCTCGTCCACGAACAGGAGCTTCGCCCCGCTGTCCTTCAGCACATGCGCCACGGTCTCGTCGGGGAAGCGCCAATTGACCGGCACGACGATGAGGCCCGCGCGCATGGCGCCGAAATAGACGGCGAGCCAATCGGCGCTGTTGGCGGCGAAAATGGCGACGCGGTCGCCGCGTTCGAGCTCCCGGCCGAGCAGCGCCCGGGCGGCGGCGCGGGCGCGCTCGTCCAGCCAGCGGTGAGAGCGCTCGGGCGCGCGTTCCCAATCCGCCGCGTCGACGATCGCGGGCAGGTCCGGGTCCTTGCTCCGGTCCACAAGGTCGCCGAGATTTGTGCGCATCGAGGCGGGTCCCCCTGTTGCAGGTGCCGCGAGAATAGCCTCTGGCGGGCGGGCTGTCCCGGCCTGCGCAGGACTGCCGCACCCGCTGGCGCGCGCCGTGGCCCCGTGCTATTCGCCTCGGCCCATGACCGACACCCTGCCGCTCACCGTCGCCGCGCTCCAGGCCAAGATCGACGCCTCGCCCTTCAATGCCGGCATGGGCATTACCGTGACCCATGCCGACGCGGAAGCCGAAGAGATCACCATGCGCCTGGAGATGCGCCCGGAGTTCGAGCGCGCCCACGGCACGGGCCAGTATCACGGCGGCGTCATCTCCGCCTTCATCGACACGGTCGGCGACTATGCTCTGGTGATAAACCGGGGCGGCGGCGTGCCGACCATCAACTATCGCACGGACTTCCTGCGTCCGGCCTCCAACACCGCGCTCACCGGCAAGGCGAAGGTGCGCCGTGCGGGGCGGACGGTCGCGGTCGTGGATGTCGACGTTTACGACGAACAGGGCAGGTTGGTCGCGGTCGGACGCGGCACCTACGGCACCCAGGTCGGATGAGGAAGCCTTCGATGCTGAAACATGTCCTTTCCCTTTTCGCATTCCTCGGAGCACTCATCGCGATGGACGCCCAGGCCCAGAACCCCAAGGTCTATTTCGACATCTCCATCGACGGCCAACAGGCCGGCCGCATCGTGCTGGAGCTGCGCAAGGACGTGGCGCCGAAGACGGCGGAGAACTTCCGCGCGCTCGCGACCGGCGAGCCGGGCTTCGGCTATGCGGGCTCGCGCTTCCACCGCGTCATTCCCGATTTCATGATCCAGGGCGGCGATTTCACCAGCGGCGACGGGCGCGGCGGCAAGTCGATCTACGGCGCGCGCTTCGAGGACGAGAACTTCACATTGGTCCACGACCGGCCGGGCCTGCTCTCCATGGCCAATGCCGGGCCGGGCACCAACGGCTCGCAATTCTTCATCACGACGGTCCCTACACCCTGGCTGGACGGCAAGCATGTGGTGTTCGGCCATGTCGCGGACGGCATGGACGTGGTCCGCAAGATCGAGCAGTCCCCCAACAACGCCGCCGAGATCACGGCATCGGGGATGGTGGAGTAGGGGCCGGCCCTGCCCGATCGGGCCGCGAGGCCCGCGCGCAGCCGGTATAGAGCGGTCGGGGGAGAGCCGGGCCTTGAGCAGGACCGCCATGCAAGAGCGCCGGAAGATCTCTACCGCGATCACCCGCCTGCTCGGCATCGACCACCCCGTCATCCTCGCCCCGATGGGCGGCGTTGCGGGAGGCGCGCTGGCCGGTGCGGTCGCCGCCGGCGGCGGGCTCGGCATGATCGGCGCCGGCTACGGTTCCGACGACACGATCCGGGACGAGTTCGACAAGGCTGACAACCAGCCGGTAGGTATCGGCTTCATCACCTGGGTGCTCGACGGGCGGCCGCAAGCGCTGGACGTCGCGCTGGAACGCAAACCGCGGGCCGTCATGCTGTCCTTCGGCGATATCGCGCCCTATGCCGGGAAGGTCCGGGATGCGGGCGCCACGCTGATCTGCCAGGTGCAGACCGTGAAGGCTGCCCGCGAGGCGGCCGCGAAAGGCGCCCAGATCATCGTCGCCCAGGGCACCGAAGCGGGCGGCCACGGAGCCGACCGGGCGACGTTTCCGCTCGTTCCGGCCGTCGTGGATGCAGTAGCGCCGGTCCCGGTTGCCGCCGCCGGCGGCATTGCCGACGGACGCGGTCTGGCCGCCGCCCTGACGCTGGGCGCGGAGGCCGTGCTGGTGGGCACCCGGTTCTGGGCAACCCGGGAGGCGCTTGGCCATCCGAACCAGAAATCGCTGATCGAGCGCTCAAGCGGTGACGATACGTTGAGAACCAGAGCGTTCGACACGGTCCGCGATCTCACCTGGCCGCAGCCTTATACAGGGCGGGCGATCCGCAATGCCTTCGCAGACGCCTGGCATGACCGCGACGACGAACTGCGCGCCGAGGGACCGCCGCTGCGCGAGCGCTTCCTCGCGGCCCAGCGCAGCGGCGATACGGACATGGCGGTCACCTTTGCCGGCGAGGGCCTCGACCTCATCGCCGACCGGCCGGGCGCCGGCGCACTGGTGGAGCGACTCGTGGACGAAGCGGTTGCCGTGCTGACCGGGCTGCCGGGCCGGTGTCTCGTCTCCGGACCGCCAGAAAACTGAACGGGCCGAACACCAACGGTCCGCAATTCTTCATCGCCACCGTGCCGACGCCCCGGTTCGACGACAAGCATGTGGTGTTCGGCCATGTCGCGGACGGCAGGGACGCGGTCCGCAAGATCGGGCAGTCCCCCGACAACGCCGCCCGGATCGCCGCGTCGGGCGAGGTGGAGTAGGGAGCAGCCCGCCCGTTATCGACGAGGAAACGCCGGGCGGTTGACCGGCTTTCCGGCGTCATGTCCGGCACTGGAATCCATAATCCCTTCGTGCAACACTCCGCCCCCTAACCGGCCCGCCAGGGCTGCACGGTCGAGCCGGCCGCGCCCGTCGGGGCCACTACCGCGTCGCGGACATGGGGGGAGACCGTTCCATGCGCCGTCGCCAACAGGAAACCGATTCCGGAACCCGGAGGAAAAAATGATCAAGCGAATGCTTCTGGCAGCCGCCGTACTGGCTGTCGTGACGGCAATTTCGACGGGCTCTTCGCTCGCAGCGACATTGATGAACATCGGCTATGCGACCGCCGAATCGAATGCTTACGGCACATTCATGAACACCTTCGCCGACCGCCTGAACAAGCTCACCGGCGGCGAAGTCCGGGTCAAGGTCCATTGCTGTTTCAAGATGGGCGGCGAGCAGGACATGTTCAAGAAACTGCAGCTCGGGACGCTCGACGGCACGCTGATCGCACAGAACAATGCCGGCCCGTTCTATCCCAAGATCGACCTGCTGGTCATGCCGTACATGCTGCAAAACCTGGACCATGCCCTCAAGGTGGTCGATGGCGACGTCGGCAAGCAGATCTGGGGCGCGATGCCGGAAGAAGCGGGCGTCCACCTGGTGAAGATCGTGCTGGTCTCGTTCCGGCACATCTACAACTCGAAGCAGGCGATCAACAGCATTGAGGATTTCAAACCGCTGAAGTACCGGGTTCCCAAGAATGTCGTGATGGTGGACACCTACAAGGCGTTCGGCTCCGACCCCGTACCGATGGCCTGGTCGGAAACCCTCACCGCCGTGCAGACCGGGACCGTCGATGGCGGCGACCTCCCGCTCGACGTGATTTACACCCAGAAGTTCCACGAGGTCGCCAAGCATATCGCCTTGACGGGCCACTTCGCGCTGACGCCGCCGTTCTTCGTCAGCACCAAGTTCATGGACAAACTGACCGACGAGCAGAAGGAGGCGCTCTACATGGCCGCCGACATCGCGGCGGAGGCGGCGCGGGCGCATCTGAGGATCGGCAACGAAGGGTTTACGCAGAAGCTGGTGGACTCCGGCGTGCAGATCACGAGCCCGGACACCAAGCCTTTCATCGAGGCGGCCGCCGATGTGCATGCGGCCTTCGCGGCCGAACGCGGCCCCGAATATGTCGAACTGATCGAGGCGATCAACGCCGTCGCCAACTAGGCAGGGCATTCCGGTCGCGAGCGGCCGCGGCGGGGCGAAAGGTCCATCGGCCCCGCCGCGGTCCTCGACTTCGGCCCGGATACCCGTTCTACGGCAGGCCGCATGCCCTCACTCAGCACAGTGTTCGCGTTCCTTGAGCGACGAGCGGAAGAAGTCATAGCGGGCGTCTGCGTCACCGTCATGGCGGTGCTCGTCTTCTTCCAGGTCGTGATGCGCTATGTGTTCAGCGCGCCGACTTCCTGGTCGGATGAAATCGCCGTCTATGCAATGCTCTGGTCGGTCTATATTTCGGCCTCCTGGGCGGTGCGCGAACGCGCCCACATCCGGGTGATGAACCTGATTAATCTTTTCCCGGGCCGGATTGGGCTCGGCATGGCCGTGCTCAGCGATCTGGTGTGGTTCGTGTTCGCGATATACCTCACCTGGCAGAGTTTCCTCCTGCATCTCTCGATGTGGGAACTCCCCTTCGAATCGCCGGTCCTGGGAGTCGCCCAGAAGTGGCCGTATCTGTGCCTGGTCGTGGGCTTCGCGCTGATGACGGCCCGTCTCGTCCAGGTCTATTACCACTGGTACCGGGACGGCATCCTGCCGACGGCTGAACCCGAGGGCGGAACGATCATCCATGATTGAAGCGCTCTACATGTTCGCGACGCTGGTCGTCACCATCGCGTTCGGCATTCCGATCCCGATCGCGGTGGCGATGGCGACCCTGGTCGGCTACTTCCTGATCGACATTCCGGCGGTCGCGCTGGCCCAGGCCATGTACACCGGGGTCGAGCCGTTCCCGCTCCTGACCGTGCCGCTGTTCGTGTTTGCCGGCGCCCTGATGGAGCGCGGCGGCCTTGCGCTGAGGATCGTGGCGATCGCCCAGTCGCTGATCGGCAACTATATGGGCAGTCTCGGCCTGGTGGCCGTGCTCGGATGCACCTTCTTCGCCGCCCTCTCGGGCTCGGGTCCCGCGACCACGGCGGCGATCGGCGCCGTCATGATTCCGGCGATGGTCCGCGAGCGTTACGACCCGGCCTTCGGCGGCGCAATCGCCGCGTCCGGCGGCGCGCTGGGGAGCCTCATCCCGCCGAGCAACCTGATGATTATCTACGGCGTGGTCTCGGACGTTTCGATCCCGCGCATGTTCCTTGCCGGCGTCCTCCCGGGGCTGATCGCGAGCGCGCTGCTGCTGGTGGTCACCTGGCTGATCGCGCGCCGGCGCGGCTATGGCGGACAGTCCGACCATGAATTTTCGTGGGGACGGGTAGGGCAGGCCTGCTGGGACGGCAAATGGGCGATCGGCGCTCCCGTCCTGATCTTGGGCGGCATCTACAGCGGTGCCTTCACGCCTACGGAAGCGGCTTCGGTCGCGGTGGTTTACGCCTTTCTCGTCGGCCAATTCGTGCACCGGGAACTGACCTGGGACGCGATCCTGTCCTGCCTGAAGACCACGGCGATGATCTCGGGCGCGGTCCTCATCATCGTGGGTCCGGCCAAGGCCTTCGGCGAATTATTGAGCCTGATGGACGTGCCGTTCCTGATCGGCGAATTCCTGACCGGCTTCACGGACAGCAGCTTCGTCCTGCTCCTGGTCATCTCCGCGATCCTGATAATCACGGGCATGTTCCTCGAGTCCATTGCCCAGATCATCCTGCTGACCCCGCTGATGCTTCCGATCGCGGTTTCGCTCGGCATCGATCCGGTGGTGTTCGGCGTCATTATGGTGATCGCCTGCGAGATCGGCTTCCTCACGCCGCCGGTCGGGGCTAACCTGTTCGTTGCGACGCGATTGACGAATGTGGGCATCGACAAGATTTCGGTCGCCGTGATCCCGTTCCTGCTCACCTATGTCGTCGTGATCGTCCTGATCGCGCTTTTCCCGGACTTTGTACTGTGGCTGCCGGACCTCGCCTTCGGACCGAGCGGATAGCTTTATGCCAGCGGTCGTCGATAGGAACCGATGGCGCCCTCCCCCATCGTCACCCCGGCCTCCGAGCCGGGGTCCATCCATGGCTCCCGATGCCGCGCGGAACGCGGCGAACCGAAACAATGGCGGCGTTATGCGCCGCCGCCGCAGCCGGTGGAGAACAGGGTGAACCGGCGAGGCTGCCGCGAGACCCGGGGCTGGGCCCCGGCTCGGGGGCCGGGGCGACCGTGGGGAACATGCAATGCGAAGCGGGCAAACGCAGATGTGTGAACCCGGTAGGGGGCGACGGGTGGGGTGGCATTCTTCATGAGTTGCAGCCCGAGGCCGCTGGTATTACATCCCCCGGCCGCCTGCCGGTCGTTCGAAGCCGCTGGCGTGCTGTTTCAGGGCGCGCCGCCGTCCACGCGGATGACGGAGCCGGTGGTGAAGCCGCTGGCGTCGGAGGCGAGGTAGAGGGCGGCGGTGACGATCTCGTCGGGCTCGCCGCTGCGCTGGAGCGCGGCCTCGGCATTGCGCCGCGTCTCCTCGTCCCAGGCGCGCGAGATGTCGGTGAGGAAGCGCCCCGGCATGATGGCATTGACGCGCACCTTCGGCGCATATTCGCGCGCGAACGCCTCCGTCACCGCATTGAGCGCCGCCTTGGCGCCGGCATAGGGCGCGAGTTCCGGGCGCGGGCGGATGGCGCCGGTGCTTGAAATGTTGACCACCGCCCCGCCCCGGCTCATCGCCATGGCCGTGCCGAGGATCGAAGTCAGCCGGAACGGCCCCTTGAAGTTGAGCGCGATCACCTTGTCGAACAGCTCCTCCGGCGTCTCGAGCGAGGAGGGCGCAAGCGGCGAGGAGCCGGCGTTGTTGACCAGCACGTCGATACCGCCCGCCGCCGCCCAGGCCTGCTTCGCCAGGTCTTCCAGCGCATCCCAGTCCGAGACGTTGCAGGGCATCGCCCAGGCCCGCCGGCCGAGCGCCTCGACCTCCGTGGCCACAGCCCGGCAGGACTCCTCGCGCCGCGAGACGATGACCGCATCGGCTCCGCGCCGTGCGAAGCCCAGCACCATCTCGCGCCCGAGCCCCCGGCTGCCGCCGGTAACGAGCACGGTCTTGCCGGTGAAGTCGAACAGCGGATCGGTCATGGGCCCGGTCCCTTCCCTTTCTCGGAAAACGGCTTGGCCGGAGGGTAAAGTCCGCCCCCGGAGCGGTCATCCCCTTTCCGTTTTCCGGGCGCGTTCACCGGGATTTGATCGCGGCCGACCGTCTTGGCGTTTGGCGGATTGCGGAAGGGCCCCTATCTAGTAACGATGCATGGGATAACGGCGAAACATGCGGTGACAACGGGCGCCAACCGCGCCAAGAATACGGAACCGGACCGCATGCGGACCGATTCGAACTGCCCCTGCTGAAACCCCGACAATCCGAAAGGAAGCAGAATGACGACCTCGACACTCAAGGGCCTGGCGGTCGCCAGCGCCGTCGCTGCGGCGCTCGCCATGCACACCGCCACCCCGGCCGCGGCCGGCGAAAAGGAGAAGTGCTTCGGCGTCGCGCTTGCCGGCCAGAACGACTGCGGCGCGGGCTCCGGCACCACCTGCGCGGGCACCTCCACGGTCGATTACCAGGGCAATGCCTGGAAGCTCGTGCCCAAGGGCACCTGCATGACCATGGAACTGCCGGAAGGGCGCAAGGGCTCCCTCGAAGCGCTCGACCGCGACATTCCGAGCTGAGGACGGCGCCTCCGCGTCCCGGACTTTTCCGGGACGCGGGAAGCCGGCTCCCGGCCGGAAGAGGATCCCGCAATGGACGGCATGGACAGAGGATGGAGCGGCCTGCCGCCCAAGGCCGGGGTCGGCTACAAGCCGCGGCATCTCGAAGACATACTGGCATCGCCCGGACGGGTCGCCTGGGTCGAGATCCATGCGGAAAACTACATGGTGGACGGCGGCCCTGCGATTGCCGGGCTGAAACGCCTCGCCGCGCGCTTCCCTGTCTCCTGCCACGGCGTCGGCCTTTCCATCGGCTCCGAAGGACGGCTCGACGCCGAACATCTGGACCGGCTGGCGCATCTGGTCTCCTGGCTCGACCCGGCCAGCGTGTCCGAACACCTCGCCTGGTCCGGCCACGGCGGCGGGTATCTCGCGGACCTTCTGCCCGTGCCCTGCGACGAGGCGACGCTCGGGCGGGTCTCGGACCATATCGACGAGGTGCAGGAACGGCTCGGCCGCCGTATCCTGCTGGAGAATCCCTCCAACTATCTCGCCTTTTCCTCCAGCACGATGGCCGAGGTCGAGCTCCTTGGCGCAATCGCCGGGCGGACGGGCTGCGGCCTCTTGCTCGATGTCAACAATGTGCACGTCTCGGCGGTCAACGGGGCGTATGAGGCCGAAGCCTATCTCGATGCCTTTCCGATGGCGCCGGTCGGGGAAATCCACCTCGCCGGCCACGAGATCGAGGCGGACGAAAACGGCGGCCCGCTGCTGATCGATGCGCACAACAATCCCGTCGCCGACCCGGTCTGGGCGCTGTTCGAGCGGGTCTGCGCAAGGACAGGGCCGCTTCCCACCCTGATCGAGTGGGACAATGACGTTCCGGAATGGCCCGTGCTGGCCGCGGACGCTGCGCGCGCCGACGCCGTGCTGGCGAAATGCCGTGCCTGACCGGCAGGGCGCTTTCGCGGACGCCCTGCTCGATCCGGAGAGGCCGGTGCCGCCGGGCCTTGTCCGCCCGGACGGCCTGCCGGCGGGACGGCGCTTCGACGTCTACCGCAACAATGTCGTCGTGGCGCTCATCGAGGCGCTCGGCGAAGCATTCCCCGTCGTGCGGACCCTCGTCGGGGACGAGTTCTTCGAGGCGATGGCGGGCGTCTATGTACGCGCCCATCCGCCCTCCTCGCCGCGCATGATGTTCTACGGGGACGGGTTCGCGCCCTTCCTCGAGAGTTTCCCGCCGGCGGCCGGCCTGCCCTATTTGCCGGATGTGGCGCGGCTCGAATATGCGCGCCGGCTCGCCTACCACGCGGCAGACGACCCTGTCGCCGACCCCTCCGCGCTGGGCGGGCTCGATGCACCGGCGCTCATGGAGGCCCGGCTCCCGCTCCGGGCCGCCTGCCGCATCCTGCGCTCGGCGCATCCGGTTCACGCGATCTGGCGCTTCAACGCGACGGACGACAAGTCCCCGGTCCGGCCTGCCGCCGAGGACGTTCTGGTGTCGCGGCCGGAGGAGAGCGTGCTCGTGCAGCTCCTGCCTCCGGGCGCCGCCGCATTCCTGCTGGCGCTCCAGGCGGGCGAGCCGCTCGGCCGGGCGGCGGAGCGGGCCGCGGCGGACGCGCCGGAATTCGATCTCGGTGCCAATCTCGCGTCCGTCTTTTCCGCGCGCATCGTCACCGCCATCTCGATCCAACAGGACTAGCCGGGAGACCCCGCGATGAATGCCCTCTACCGCCTCGAAGACGCGATTCTCGGTCCGCTCGGACGGCTGCTCGACGGCGCCGCCATGCCGACGCTCGCCCGCCTCGTTTTCCTGGCGACGCTTGCGACCTTCTTCTGGGCCTCGGCCATGACCAAGCTGGGAGAGGGAATCGGCGGCATTTTCTCGCCGTCGTCGGGCGCCTATGTGCAAATCCTGCCGGCGCAGATGGAAGCCGTCGGCTATGACGATTCCCAGTTGGGGCTGCTCGCGGACCTGGTCGTGCTCGCCGGCATGTGGGCGGAGTTCGTCATTCCCGCGCTGATCGTGCTCGGCCTCTTCACCCGCGCCGCCAGCCTCGCCATGATCGGCTTCATCCTCGTGATGAGCATCGTCGATATCGCCGGCCACGGGGCGGACGCGGCCACGATCGGCATGTGGTTCGACAATGTGCCGGACGCGAAGATCCTCGACCAGCGGCTCCTCTGGAGCTTCCTGCTGCTCATCCCCATCGCACGCGGCGCCGGCCCCTTCTCCCTCGACGCCCTGCTGAGGCGCGGGAGCGGGTAGGCGGGATTTCCGATTGAGTTGCGGTTGCGCCAAAGTCAGACTAGTCGTATAGTCTGGTCTGACTTGTGGAGGAAGCCGATATGGAAAGCATCGGGGCTTACGAAGCCAAGACGCATCTGCCGGCGCTGCTCAACCGGGTCGCGCAGGGCGAGAGCCTTACCATTACACGCCACGGCAAGCCGGTAGCGAGGCTGGTTCCCGTTGCCGGCGACCGCGACCGTGCCCGCGAGGCCGCCGCCCGTATCTTCGAGCGGCGCCGTCAATTGAAGCTCGCGCCCATGGCGGAGTTGATGGCATCGCTTCATGAGGGGCACCGCTTTTGAGGCCCATTGTCGTCGATTGCTCTGTCCTGCTGGCCTGGAGCCTGGCCGACGAGGACGAGGGCGCGGCGGCCGAGGCCATTCGGAAGATTACCGAGTCGGGAGCCGTTGTCCCGCAGGTCTGGTGGTATGAGCTGCGCAATGCGTTGCTGATGAGCGAACGCCGGGGACGGATCGCGCCTCAACAAGTGGCCGAAACGCTGGCCGATTTTGCGGCCCTGGGCATCGAGATGGACAGCGGGCACGACGAAGGCGGAATCCTCGCCCTCGCGCGCCGCCATGCATTGACGGTTTACGATGCGGCCTATCTTGAGGTCGCGTTTCGGCGCAGCCTGCCGCTGGCAACGCTCGACCGCCGGCTGGCCGAAGCAGCGGCAGCCGAGGGAATAGCCGTCATCGGGTCGTTCCAACGAAGCCCGTAGCGGTTGGAGACAGGCAGGACGCGCCTCCCGCCTCCCGCCTCCCGCTTACTGCGCGACGGAGCGCTCTGTCGGCACCACCCGGGTCACCTGGATGACGTCGCGGTCGATGAGATCGACCACCTTGGGCGCCACCTCGTCCTTCCAGAAATCGCTCTCATAGACCGCCGCATAGAGCGCCTCGCGCTGCGCCTCGCTCTCGAAGCGGCGCGTCCAGAAATAGACGGAGTCGTCCTCCTCCCCCCGGTAGCTCCCGGTAATCACCATGCCCTTGGAGACCTGGAACGGGATGATGGTCCCCTCCATGAGTTCGAGCCAATCCTCCATCTTGCCGGGCCTGACCGTGTACCGGCGAAGCTCGTAGAACGCCATCGGCGCCGCTCCCCTGTTGCGTTGTGTCCGCGCCGATCATGCGCGATGCGCGCGCGCGTGGATAGCCCTCGCGACAGGAACCCGGAAAGGCAGGACGAGGGACACGAACATGGCGATTCCCGGAGCGACCTGCAGCACGCGGTTCCTAAGCGTTGCGATCCGCTTCCGCTGCGAACGGAATCTTTCTCCGGGACCGCCTTTCTGCGGGCGGATCGAGATTAACGCCCCTGGGCATATTCTCCACGAGCCATCGGCCCATGGGAGGGGACATTCGCTTCTCATCGGCCGAAGGACGCTCTTTGGAAAGGCGCGGCCCGGCGACGGTCCCGTTTTGTCCAGGTCCTCGGTGCTTGCGGGTCATGGCGGCAGTTCCCTTCGTTCCTTGCCTACCGTTCGCCGTAGTGGCGGCGCCAGATGGGTCCGACGGCCGGGTGGCGGCGCACCGCGTCCCGGATCCGGGCGAGGCGCGGCGGCTCCGTACCGCCGCGATACCAGACGAGGAACATGGCGAGGTAGACGTCCGCGACGGTCATCTCTTCGCCCAGCAGGAACGGTCCCTCGACATGCGCGTCGATGACGGCCAGCGCCTCGCCCATGCGGCGGATGGCGGCGGTTCTCACCGCATCGTACCCGCCGGCATCGTCGGTGAAGCGGAACGGGTAGCCCCGCCTGAGCACCGCCTCGTAGAGGTTGATATTGGCGAAGGCCGTCCAGCGCAGGAACGCCCCGTGCGCCGGCGTGCCGGGCGGCGGCGCCAGGCGCTTCTCCGGGAAGGAAAGCGCGAGATGGACCAGGATCGCGGAGGTTTCGGTCATGACCGACCCGTCCGGCAGGATCAGGGTCGGCAACTGGCCCCAGGGATTGGTTGCGCGAAAGCTCTCCGGCAGGGGCGTTCCCGCTTTCGAGTCCAGTTCGATCAGCTCGAACGGCGCCTCCGCCAGGGCAAGCGCCGCCTCGACGACGAAGCCGCCGGAGCCCGGACGGTTGTAGAGGGTGTAGCTCACGGGTCCTGCTCCTACCGCGCCAGCATGGCGACCCAGTTGGCGTAGAAGCGCTCGCCGGCGGCGCGCCACCGGTCTCCGGGCGGTTCTGCCGGATCGTCGCCGGGATAGTAGTCCCTCGGCACCGGCACGTCGTCGCGGTGGCCGAGGTCCCGCCGGTATTCGTCATCGAGGGTCGTCGCCTCATACTCGAAATGGTTGAGCGCGTGGACATGGCCGAGCGCCGGCTCCGCCACCGCGCCGACATTGGCCTCGTCATGGTCGAGCAGCAGGTCGAGGCCCGCGCCGGCCCGCGCCAGGTCCTCGCGGCGCGTCTCGGTGTGGCGCGAGACCGGCATTGCCACCGGTCCTTCCAACCCGGCGACGGCGGCGCTGGCGGGCGAGGCAATCCGGTGCTCGAACACGCCGAAGCGCTTTTCCGCGAGCGCGTGTTTCGGCACGCCGCGATAGCGGTAAAGCGCCGCCTGCGCCGCCCAGCAGAGCGTGAAGAGCGGCGTCTTGCGGGCGCGCAGCCCGTCCAGCAGATGCGCGATCTCCTCCCAGTAGTCGACCTCCTCGAAATCGAGCAGCTCGATGGGCGCGCCGGTCAGGATCACCCCGTCCGCCACCTCCGCCCTGTCCAGCCCGCCATAGAAGGCCCCCATATGCCCGGGATCGGCGTTCTTGCCCCGGTAGCGCGAGGGAACCGCGAGCGAGAGCGCAATGTCCGGTCCGGCGAGGCCGAGCTTGCGTGCGATCTGCCGTTCGGTCTTCTGCTTTTCGGGCATGAGGTTGACCAGCAGCACACGCCGCGCCGGCCGGTCGTCCGAGAAGAGCGGCACACCCTCCGCCGCAAGCTCGGCCGCCGCCGGCAGTCCCTCTGCGAGCCGAATGGCCATCAGCCGCTCTTCCTTTCCGCCCGGCGCCGCTCGCAGAGCTCGATATAGCCGTCCAACCGGTCGCCGCCATGCTCCCAGAGGGCGGCGAGAAACCCCTCGGCGTCGGGTACTCCGTCCTTCGGAAACACATCGGCGGTCTCCAACGCCAGCCCTCGTTCCGCCAAGCGCTCGTAGCGCGGGCGGCGGAAGGCCAGCAGGTCCGGAAAGAGCGGGCGCACGAAGCCCACCGGGTCGATGCCCGCGCCGTCCTCCGGCATGCCCTCGAGGCGCGGCAGGAGGAAGTCGGGATTGTAGAACAGCGGCTTGGGGTGCGTGCGGGCGCGCTCCTTCAGCGTTTCCTCGAAGGCCGCGTCGGCGCGGATATAGACGATCAGGCTGTGGGCAGTCAGGCGCTCCAGCACCGGGTCCTCCGGGTCCTCTAGATCGACGACCTCGCAGAGGGAGCCGGAGGCGTCGTTGACGAAGCTCTCGCAGCCGTAAAGCCGCCAGCCCTTGGCGATGAAATCCGGCATGTCGAGCATCGACTGTATCTCGGCGTCCCGGTAGAGGCCCTGGCGGTGGAGGAAGGTCTGCATGTCCAGCCCGCCAGAGGCCGGGTCGCCGTACATGCCGAGGAAAGTCGAGACCGGCTCCAGATTGTCCACGGAGATATTGTGCTCGATATAGATCGAGTCGGAGCGCAGGAGGTCGGCGACGAACCGGTCCGCCATCGACATGATCTTGAATTTGATATTGTCGAGGATGTGCTCGGCCAGGTAGCGCGTGCCGATGCGGTAATCGGCGGAGTAGTGAAACCAGTTGGCCGACCGGCGGAGCGAGGTCGAGAGCACGGTCTTGCCGACGCCCGACATGCCGAGCAGCGTGATCGCGTGGGGGAGCGCCCGGAAAGCCTCGAAACTGCTCATCGCCGTCCTCACCCGGCGAGGCGCGGATGCAGCCAGGCAGCAGCGGCAAGCAGGTCCGCGTCCCCGCCCGTCCGGCCGACGAGCTGGACCCCGACCGGCAGGCCGTTGCCGGGCGAAAAGCCCGGCAAGGTGATGCAGGGCACGCCCAGGGTCGTCCAGATGCGGTTGCATTCGGGCGAGCCGGTCCAGCCGAGCCCCTCCGGCGCCTCGCCGGGCGCGGCCGGGGTGATGAGGACGTCCACGCCGTCGAACACGCTTTCGAAGGCCGCCCGCGCCGCTTCGCGAACGATGAGCGCCCACAGGTAACGCTCGCGGTCGAAGCCGAGGCCGGTTTCGACAATCTGGCGGATGGCGTCGCTCATCTGCTCCCGGTGCGTGCGGTATTCCCAGGCGAGCAGGCGCGCACCCTCATAGGGCATGATGACATCGTGGGCCGCCGGCACCTCATCGCAGGGAGATGGCAGCACAAGATCGTCCGGCCCTGCCTCCGCCGCCGCGCGCGCCACCTCCATCGCCTCGGCCGACGCCGGCTCGACGCAGTGCCAGGCCGGGCTCGGGCACATGGCGAACCGCGCGGGACGGGCTTCGACCGGCGAGATCGGGATGCCCGCCATGGCCTCCACGAAGGCGCCGGCGTCGGCGACCGTGCGCGCCATGGAGCCCACCGTGTCCAGCGTCTCGGAAATCGGCTTCACGCCCGCGCGGGGCACCGTGCCGAAAGTCGGCTTGAAGCCGACCGCGCCGCAATAGGAGGCCGGGCGGATCACCGAGCCCGCGGTCTGCGTGCCGATGGCGACGGGCACCTGGCAGTCCGCGACTCCGGCGGCCGAGCCCTGCGAGGAGCCGCCCGGCGTGTGGGCCGGGTCCGCGGGGTTCATGGTCTTGCCCGGATGGCGCATGGCGAACTCGGTCGTCACGGTCTTGCCGAGCACCACCATGCCGGCCTCCCGCAACAGCGCCACACATGCCGCGTCCCAGGCCGGGCGGTTGCCGGGCGTGTAGATCGGCGAGCCGTAGCCGGTCGGCATGTCATGTGTGTCGATGATGTCCTTGATGCCGGCCGGCACGCCGTGGAGCGCCGAGCGCGGCTCCTCCCGGTCGCGCTGCCGCGCCTCCTTGAGCGCCGCCTCCGCGTCCAGATGAATCCAGGCGCCGACCGCCGCGTCGCGCGCCTCGATATGCGCGAGGCAGGACTCGACCAGCCTCTCGGAAGTCAGGCCGCCCGCGCGGATGGCGGCGCCGGCGTCGAGAGCGGAGAGAAGATGGGGTTGGGTCATGCTTGCCTCGCGAAACTGCGGCCGATGAGCTGGCGGTGGATCTGGTTGGTCCCTTCCCAGATCTGGGTGATCTTGGCATCGCGCAAGAGCCGTTCGGCGCGATACTCCCTGATATAGCCGTAACCGCCGTGAAGCTGCACGCACATATCGGCGGCCTTCATGGCGAGGTCCGAGGCGGAGAGCTTGGCCATGGAGGCCTCGATGCCGATATCGTCCAGCCCCTCGTCCACGAGGCCGGCGACATAGCCCAGCCAGAGCTCCGCCTGGGCGAGCTCCGTTGCGAGGTCGGCCAGCATGAACTGGATGCCCTGGAAATCCGCAATCCGCCGGCCGGACTGGCGGCGCTGGCCGATATAGGCGGTCGCATCGTCGAAGGCGGCGCGCGCAATGCCGAGCGCATGGGCGGCAATGGACGGACGCGACTTGTTGAGCGCGCCGAACAGCACCTTCAGCCCCTCTCCCGGCCCGAGCACCAGGTTCTCCAGCGGCACGCGCACGCCCTCGAAGGCGAGCGCGGCGGTGGAGCTTGCGCGCAGCCCCAGCTTGTCCTCCAGCCTGAGCACGCTTATGCCCTCGGCCTCCTTCTCCACCGCGAGCGCCGTGATCGCCGCGCGCCCGTCCTCGATCTCCGCCCACTTGCCGAAGAGGACATAAACGTCCGCCACGTCGCCATTGGTGATGAAGGTCTTCGTCCCGTCGATGACGATGCCGTCCCCGTCCGGGCGGAAGCGGGTGCGCATGCCGGTCGCGTCGGAGCCGGCGCTCTCCTCGGTGATGCAGAGCGCGGCGAGGCCGCCATCGGCGATGCGCGGCAGGATGCGGCGCTTGAGGTCCCCGCTGCCGAAGTCGATCACCGGCTTGACGGCGTGGAAGGTGGTGGACCACACGATGCCGGTCGCCGCGCAGGCCCGCGCCATCTCGTGCGCCGCGCGGATATAGCAGGCGAAGGAGAGGCCGGCGCCGCCATAAGGCTCGGGCACGAACATGCGGTTGAGTTCGAGTTCCCGCATGGCGCGAAGATTGTCCCAGGGGAAACTCGCGGTCGCGTCCAGCGCCGCCGCCGCCGGGGCGACCGTGCGCCCGGCAAGCCGCTTCACCGCCTCCAGCACCGCCGCCTCCTCCTCCGGCAGCGATCGTTCGAGGCGGTCGTCGAGGCGGTCGAGCACGGTCATTGGTTGATGCTCTGCGCCCCGTCCATCACGATGGTCTCGCCGGTGAGGTAGTGGATCTTCTCGGCGAACAGGAGCGCCACGAAGCGCGCCACCTCGTCCACGCTTCCGGGCCGGCCGACCGGGATGCGCCGTTCCAGCCAGGCGCGGAAGCGCGGATTGGCGAGAATCTCGGCGTTCATGTCCGTCTCCACATAGCCGGGGGCGACGGTATAGACGGAAATATTGTCCTCGGCCCATTCCACGGCGAGGCAGCGCGTCAGGCCGGAGACGGCGGCCTTGGAGGCGCAGTAGGCGGCGTTGGCGCTGACGCCGAGGCGTTCCCAGTAGGAGCCGATATTGACGACGATGCCGCCTCCGTTTGCCTTGAGATGCGGATAGGCGGCCTGGGCTGCGGCGAAGACGGCGGTAGCGTTGACGGCCATGGTCCGGGCGAAGTCCCCGACCGGGAAGTCCGCGCTCGGCCCCTGCAGGTGGACGCCGGCATTGTTCACCAGCCCTTCGAGGCCGCCGAGCTCGCGCGCCGCCGCATCGAGCGCGCGGGCAAGCCCGGCCGTGTCGGTCATGTCCGCCTGCCAGGCCGGCAGGTCGAGCCCTTCCGGCCCCCGCCCGGAGCGCGTGAGGCAGGCCACCGCGAAACCCCGCTCCGCCAGCGCCGCCGCAATCCCCGCGCCAATCCCCCGATTGGCCCCCGTCACCGCAATCGCGCCCATCGGCCCTCCGTTCGTGCCCGTTCCTCCGGTGGCGGCCAGAATGGCACGGATGGCCCAGTCTTTACACGCGCACTCCGGTTCCCCATCTTTCGGATGAACGGGGAGCGCGCCATGGCGGAGATTGCCTTCGACACTCAAGGGGCGACAGACGAGCTTAAGGATGCCGACGCGAAGACGTGGCTGAGCGATGCATTGCAGGAACTTGCAGATTGCCCGGCCGTTGCTGTCGAAGAAGGGCTGGATAAGCCTTCCGAGCTTGGATTGACGAAGGCGGAGGCCGTGCTCCGAGGTATCTCGGAGTTTGTGGAGGAACAGCCGGACATTTATCCTATAGACGGGGGCGGCCTTGCTATCGATCTGCGGCACCCAGGCATTGAGAGCAGCGTGTTGATGGTGATCGAGCGGGACGGGTCCGGAGTGCTGTTCAACCGGGCGGCCGAGAGGAAGGTAAGGGTGCGTGTCGGGAACGCGGTTGACCTGTTGGAAGAGTGCAGGTTCCTGAAGATCGGTGGAACGGGATACCGATAGTGGCCGATCCAAGCTCCGAAGTACTTCCGGACGAAATCCGGGAGGACGACGAATTCGGAAGAGAAGAACAATCAAGTCGCTACGCAAGGAAAGCTCTTCGCAAACGAGAGCGAGGGCCAGTCGGACATGCGAGAATGTCGGCCTTTAAGATATCGGACGATTCGAACGAATTATCTGTCAATCGAATGGGGCTTGCACCGGATGCCGAGATAGCCGGAATAGGCATGCGGAATGCCGCGGCGGCAGGAAGGTCGTTTTGGGGCTGGTATGTGCTTTCTGCGGGCAACATCCGTTCTGTGGGTTGTGCCGTCGAGGCCTCTCCGTTGGCGGACAATCCTCACCACGCAGACATAATCGTGCCGGTGCCGCTGGATGCCGAGGATCGGCGGGACGCAATTATCGAACATGCGATGGATTTGGCTGATCGCGCCGTGTTCCAGCCATGGGGCGATTGGATAGACGGAGCAGGATGAAATGAGCGGGGCGAGATCGGGTAGTGGCGTAGCAGCTATGCTGAACCGGCCTGCGTCAACCCGGGAAATGCCGCTCGAAGAAGCGGTTTGGGTCGATCCGGCGCGCATGAGCGGCGTTCCCTGTTTCCGGGGTACGCGCCTGCCCGTCAGGCAGTTGTTCGACTGGCTCGAAGACGGCGTGCCGCTGGACGAGTTCCTCCGCGACTTCCAAATCGATCACAGGGCTGCCGCGGCTGTTTTGCGTGCCGGCGCCGAAGCCGTCTGTGCGGCCGCGAACGAGAATCCCGACTGCGCCTCCCATAGTTGATTCCGTACACTCGTGAAGGCCCTTCTCGATGTCGGGATTCACCCGCGCTATGCCACCGTCCGCTGCCGTCGAGCGCCCTTTGCAGGCCTCTTACGCTGTCTTCGATGGGGTATGCGGGAATGCCGGCCTTTAGGGCACGATCCGTTCCAACTGCCTTTGCCGGGTAGCGTCCGGCCTTGACCGTCGCCCCGGACCCCGCCTGTCCCCACTCGGGGGCGGGGTCCGGGGCGACGGTTGAGGCTATATGGACGAGCCCGTTTCGATCCGAACGGGCCGCGCTATGGAAAAATTTTCATATTCTTCCCGCCAGGGGGCTTGACCTGAGAAAAAGTGTAGTATGATTAGAGTGGAGAGAGGCGGCTTCCGGGGCCGCCTTTTGGCTTTTCTGCGCAGGGAAGCAATGGCTGGGGCCGAAAAAAACCCCGGCGGAAACGAACGGGAGAAGTGCGTCCGCCGTCTCGCGCGCGCAATCAGGTGCGCGAACCGCGCCGGCGCTAACGCGCCCGCCCGCGCAGGGGCGCGCATGCAGGATACGCGCGCAAAAAGGGTCCCGCCGCTGGAGGGCGGCCAAGCCGGCGGCGGCGCGGACGGAATGGAGCGGAACGGAACGCGAGGGAGGGACGATATGCAGGAACGGAACCGCAGAGCTTCAGCGGCGGCATGAGGAACATGACATGTCATGACACAATGCAGGGGGTCTTCCATGACATCCCCTCTCCCCGCTTGCTCCTTTCTTCTCCTCCCCCGCTTGCGGGGGAGGCCGGGTGGGGGCCCTCTCGGCGTGACGGGCGGTTGCCGAGCTTCGCCCGCCGCTTCCGCGAGCGGAAGCGGCCCCTCACCCTGCCCTCTCCCGGCGGGAGAGGGTCTTCCGGGGCGCGCGTTTCCCTCCTCTCCGTCATGGGGATCGGGGCGACCCCCGCCGTCCGCCGTCTCGCGCGCAATCGGGTGCGCGAACCGCGCCGGCGCAAGACGCGCCCACCCGCGCGGGCGCGCAGGCACGATACGCGCGCAAAAAGGGTCCCGCCGCTTGAAGGCGCCCAGGCCGGCGGCGGCGCGGACGGAATGGAGCAGAACGGAACGTGGCGGAGGGACCGATATGCAGGAACGGAACGACAGAGCTTCACGGAAGACATGGCGAACATGACATTTCATGACAGATCGCGGGGGCCACGCGGCAAAACATGACATATCATGACATCTGCCGGGGTGTGCGAGGGGGCGGCCGATGGGCGGCGACATGGAATTCGAGGCGTATCTGGCCGAGGTGGAGGCGTTTACGCGGGAGGAGCTGATCCCGAACGAGGAGCGGGTGGACCGGCTGGACCGCGTGCCGGAGGACCTGGTGCGGCGAATCTGCGAGATGCGCCTCTTCGCCATCTCGATCCCGGAGGAATACGGAGGCCTCGGCCTCACCCAGGAGCAGCAGGTGCGGCTCACCTTCGCCTTCACCCGGGCCTCGGCCGTGTTCCGCGCCCGCTTCTCGACCACCATCGGCCTTTGCAGCCAGGCGATCCTCGACTTCGGCACCGAGGCGCAGAAGCGGAAATATCTGCCCGCCATGGCCGAAGGCCGCTGCACCGGCGCCTTCTCGCTGACGGAGCCCGACTACGGCTCCGACGCCGCCGGCCTCGAGACCGCGGCGGTGCGCGACGGGGCGGACTATGTGCTGAACGGCACCAAGCGCTACATCACCAACGCGCCGGACGCCGACATGTTCCTCGTCATGGCGCGGACGGGCGGTTCCGGCGCGGGCGGCGTCTCGGCCTTCGCCGTCGATGCCGGCACGCCGGGCATCCGCGCGGGCGAGCCCTTCGCCATGCTGGGCCAGCGCGGGTCGAGGGTTTCCGAGGTCTATCTGGAGGACTGCCGCGTGCCGGCCGACGCCCTGGTCGGCGAGGAGGAGGGCATCGGGCTCAAGGCGGCGCTCAGGGGCATCAACCATGCGCGCACCCATGTGGCCGCGACCTGCGTCGGCCAGGCGAAACGGCTGACGGGCGAGGCGGTGCGCTATGCCCGCGAGCGCCGCCAGTTCGGCAGGGCCATCGGCGAGCACCAGCTCGTTCAGGCGATGCTTGCCGACATGCGCGCGGAGACGTATGCCGCCGAGGCGATGGTGCTGGACTGCGCCCGTCGGTTCGAGCGCCGCCCACTGCCCTTCGCGGATATCGCCTGCGCCAAATATTTCGCCTCCGAGATGGTGAGCCGCGTCGCCGACAGGGCGGTGCAGATCCTGGGCGGACAGGGCTACATGGCCGAGAGCGCCGTCGCCCGCCTCTACCGCGACACGCGGGTCTTCCGCATTTTCGAGGGCACCTCGCAGATCCAGCAGCAGCAGATCGCCCGCGCCATGCTGCGCGAGGGGGCGGGCGCTTAAAATCCCGGGCCCGCCGCACCATATCGAACGGAAGGGAGCGGCTTCGGCCGCTCGCCATCGGAGGGCATGACATGGCGCTCAAGAACATTCTCGTGCATGTGGACGGGAGCGAGCGTGCGGCCGAGCGCATTCGCGTCGCCGCCGGGCTCGCCCTGCCGGACGACGGGCATCTGACAGGGGTATTCGTCTCTCCGGACCCGCCTATTCCGACCTGGATGGTCGCCGGAATGCCGGTCGGCGCCCTCGAATCCGCCATCGAGCGCGTGCGGGGCGAGGGCGAGGGCGCCCGCGAGCGGTTCCTCGACATTGCCGGGAAAGCCGGCGTCCATGCCGAATGGCGTGCCGCCACGGGATCGGTCTCCCGGGTTACGGCGCTGCACGCCCGTTACGCCGACATTGCCGTGGTCGGCAAGGGCAGCACGGCCGAGCCCGACCTTTACCCCTATCCGGACCTTGCTGCGGACCTCACCATGAGTTGCGGGCGACCGGTTCTGGTGGTGCCGAACTCGGGGCGGTTCGACCGGGTGGGCGAGCATGTGCTGGTGTGCTGGAACGCGAGCCGCGAGGCCACGCGGGCAGTCAACGACGCCATGCCGCTGCTGCGCCGGGCCGAGAAGGTGGTGGTGCTGTCCGTGAATCCGAACCGGCCCACCGGCGGCGACCACGGGGAAATCCCGAGTGCCAATATCGCGCTGCATCTGGCGCGTCACGGCGTGAACGCCGAAGCGGCGAACACCGTTGCCGACGGGATTGCCGTTTCCGACATCGTGCTCTCGCATGTCAGCGACCGCGGCATCGACCTCATCGTGAGCGGCGCCTGGGGCCATTCCCGAATGCGGGAATGGGCCTTCGGCGGCGTGACCGAGTCGCTTCTGGCCGACACGACGGTGCCCGCGCTGATGTCGCATTGAAGTCCCGCCGCTGCGGGAGTATCAACGAAGCGACAAGGACTGCGTTCACGCGGGGGAGACGGCGATGGCGCTATCCCTGAAACAGGCGGTCCGCAAGACCGCGATGCAGGCCATGCTTATGCGTGAGCGTCTGGAGAGCGGCCGCGCCTACAACCCGGTGGAATACCGGAACACGCAGAACCCCTATCCCGCCTACGCGGCGCTTCGAGAGAGGGGACAGGCGCATCGCAGCCGGTTGATGAACGCCTGGATCTTCGGCCGCTACCGGGACGTGGCGGCGATTCTTCCCGACTGGCAGCGTTTCTCCAGCGACGGGAGGAAGGCGAAGAGGCCGGGCAAGCGAACGGTCATACCGGACCCCGGACCGTCGCCCTCCATGCTCTCGCTCGACCCGCCGGACCACCGCCGCCTGCGCGGCCTGGTCAGCAAAGCGTTCACGCCAAGGGCGGTGAATGCGCTGGAGCCGCATATCCGCAGCCTCATGCACGAGCTCCTGGACGGAATCGACGATTTGTCCGGCTTCGACCTCATGGAAGTCGTCGCCAGGCCGCTGCCCGTGATCGTGATCGCGGAAATGCTCGGCGTGCCCGTGGAAGACCGGCCCCGGTTCCGGAGCTGGTCCGACCGCCGGGCGCGCATACTGGAGCCGACGATCAGTGCCGAGGAACGCGCAGACGCCGTTCTCGCCGCCGAGGACCTCAACGCCTATTTCGTGCCGATCGTCAAGGAACGACGCGCCAATCCCAAGGATGACATTCTGAGCGGGCTCGCCCAGGCCGAGGAAGAGGGCGACCGGCTGGACGAGGGGGAGATGATCGCGCTCCTGCGTCTGCTGCTGGTCGCCGGCAACGAGACCACGGTGAACCTTATCGGCAACGGCATGCTGGCGCTGCTGCAGCATCCGGAGCAATTGCAGCGGCTCCGGGACGACCCCTCGCTCATTCCCTCGGCGGTGGAGGAGCTTCTGCGCTACGATTCGCCGGTGCAGCTGGACCTCCGCCGCATCGTCGAGGATTGCGACGTGAACGGCTTCCCGGTGAAGCGGGGCGAGGACATCGTGCTCTTGATCGGCGGCGCCAACCGGGACCCCGAGCAGTTCGAGGACCCGGACGGGCTCGATGTCGGACGCGAGGGGAGCAGCCACATTTCCTTCGGGCGCGGCATCCATGCCTGCATCGGCGCGCCGCTTGCCCGGCTGGAGGCGCGCATCGCCATCGAAGTGCTGCTGGAGCGGTTCTCTTCGATTCGCCTTTCGGGTCCGCCGGCGCGCTTCCGCCCCAGCATCGTGCTGCGCGGCCTGGAAACCCTGCCGGTCGCCGCCTCGGCCTAGCCGCAGGCGTACTCGGCGGCGAAGCGGCCGGCGCGACGGCCGAACACGCTGCCGGACATGAGGCCGGAGCCGCCCGGATAATTCTCGAAGAAGAGGCCGCCCACCAGTTCGCCCGCGGCGTAGAGCCCGTCTATAGGCCGTCCCGAAAGGTCCTGGACGCGGTTCTCACTGTCGATCTGGAGGCCCCCGAAGGTGAAGGTGACGCCCGTGGTGGTGACGAAGGCTACATAGGGCGGCCGGTCTATGGGCAGCGCCCAGTTGGTCTTGTCCGGGCTCAGCCCCTCGGTCGAGACCCCGTCCAGCACGGCAGGGTTGTAGGCGTTGGAGGACCGGCAGGCGGCGTTGAAGTCGCGAACCGTCTTCGCAAGCGCCGCCGGGTCGATCTCCAGCCCGGCGGCGAGCTCCTCGATGCTGTCGGCTTCGACCTTCGTGATCTCGCGGATGCGGTATTCGTCGCGCAGCATGTGGACGGTCTTGGCGTCGAAGATCTGCGCGCACCAGCGGTGCGGCTGCTCCATGATGGCGCGGCCGAAGCGCACATAGGTGAGGTTGCGGTAGTCCTCGCCCTCGTCGACGAAGCGCTCGCCGTCGAGGTTCACCATGATGCCGAGCGGGTAGCTGTGCTTCTGGAAATTGTCGCCCACGGCACGGTCCCCGTAAGCCGGGGCGGAGATGTCCCAGCCGACGGAGTGGCAGCCGGACCAGTTGCCGTGCGGCCGCGCACCGGCCTCCAGCGCCATGCGGATGCCGTCGCCCGTATTGTGCCGGGTGCCGCGCACGCGGGCCAAGTCCCAGCCGTGCCCGAGATAGCGCGCCCGCATCTCGGGGTTGGACTCGAAGCCGCCGCAGGCCAGCACCACGGCGCTGGTTTCCAGCACCTCGTAGCCCTCGGGCGTGCGCAGCCGGAGGCCGGTGATGCGTCCCGCATTGTCCTGCACCAGGCCGGCTGCGCCCGTCTCGTAGCGGATCTCGATGCCGAGCGCCCCGGCCCGGCGCAGCAGGAAATCGACCAATCCCGCCCCGCCGCCGACGGCTTCGATATTCACGCCGCCGTAGAAGACCTGCTTGCCGTCCACCTCATAGGACTGGCGGCCGAACATCGGCACGAAGCGCACGCCGTTCTCGCGCAGCCACGCCATGGCCGGGCGCGAGTCGTCGATCAGCGTCCAGGCGAGGTCCTCCTCCGCCTGGTGGCGCGTCACCTTCATCAGCGTGTCGTAGAAGAACTGCCGGTCGTGGGTCGGAAGCTCGATACGCGCCTTTTCCGCTTCCGAGAGGTCGGTCAGCACATCGGCGCAGACATCCTCCAGCCCGTCATGGACGAAACGGAAGCCGCCGGCGGTGAAGAAGGAATTGCCGCCCCGCTCCTCCTCCGGCGCCTTTTCCAACACCACCACGCGCGCGCCCTGTTCGCGCGCCGAAATTGCCGCGCACAGCGCCGCGTTGCCGCAGCCGACGACCGCGACATCCCATGCCGTCATGGCGTCGATCCCCCCGGTCCGGGTCTTCGTTCAGTCTTCCAGCAGGCCCGTCGCGGAGCCGAGAACGACCGTCTTGCCGTCCTGGTTCGTCGTCTCGATGCCGATTTCCGCCACCGCCCGGCCGCCTTCGTCGCGGATCTCCTGCACGGTCGCGGTCGCCGTCAGCGTGTCGCCCGGCCAGACCTGGTTGGTGAAGCGCACGCCGTATTTGCGCACATTCTCCGCCCCGAACAGGTCGGTGACGAGCGTGCCGGTCATGCCCATGGTCAGCATGCCATGGGCGAACACGCCGGGATATCCGGCGGCCTCCTTGCAATAGAGGTCGTCGGTATGCAGCGGGTTGTAGTCGCCGCTCGCGCCCGAATACATGACGAGCTGGGTGCGCTTCAGGTCTTCGACCACGACTTTCTCGAAGGTCTGGCCGACCGAGACTTCGCTGGCTTTCATCTTCGGTGTCCCCCTTATCCCTGATCGACCGGCCGTTCGGTCCTCACGCCGACGCCGCGCGCCCGGCAGACATGGTTGCCGTCCTGGTCGTAGTAATCGACAAGGCGCTCGGTGAAGGTGAGCTTGCCGGCGCGGCGGCTTTCCTTCTCCCAGGTCTCGCCCTGGCTGTAGCGCGCAGTCAGCACGTCGCCCGGCCGGATCGGGCGGGTATATTCGAAATGCTGCTCGGCATGGAGGCCGCCCGAAGTCGCCGGCTTGCCCTCGACGCCGGACGGGTTGCCGCCCGAGCCGAACCAGTCCTCGCCGTCCTTGATGCGCAGCGGGTATTCGGGATCGAACTGGGCCACCGCCTGCGGGAAGGTCGGCGGGGCCACCTGCGCGCCCACCGGGTTTCCCTCGCCTTGGCCCGGATCGTGATAGGCGGGGTTGTAGTCTCCGATCGAGCGGGCGAACATCATCACATGCGTGCCCTCGACCGGGAAGGTGACGGTCTTTTCGTCCGACACGGGGCGGCTCTCCTTGCTTCGGTGCTGACCGGGCGACTATAGCGGGGCCATGGACGCGGACAAGAGCGCGCTGCACCTCATCAAGCTGTCGGTCGGCACCGAGAGCGTGGAGGGTCTGATGGAGTGGCAGGAACGGCGCCGCGCCCACTGGAAAGCGGTGGAAGGCCGCGCCATCGCAAGGCACATCACCCGCATGACGCCCCGCCGGGGCGACGAAATACTGGACGGCGGCGGGTCGATCTACTGGGTCGTCAAGGGCTTCGTGCAGGCCCGCCAGCGCATTACGGCCTTCGAACCGGCGCCGGGCGCGGGCGGCAGGCCGAGCTGCGCCATCCTGCTCGACGATGCGCTGGTCCGCGTGGTGCCGCGCGCCCACCGCCCCTTCCAGGGTTGGCGCTACCTGCGCGGAGAGGACGCGCCCCCGGACCTTCCTGCGGACTTCGCCGCCGAAGGCGACGCGCTTCCCCCGCGCCTCGCGGCCGAACTCGGCGAATTGGGGCTGCTGTAGCGGCGGCGAGGGCGGTTGATCGCCGGTCTTTCGCGTTGCAGGGTTGGCCCCTCTTCATTCAGGAGCGCCCGAACGATGCCGGACTCCGTCGTTACCGACTCCCACAGGATGCTGCTGGCCGGCGAGCGCGTGGACAGCGCTTCCGGCGAGACCTTTCCCGTGGAGAACCCCGCGAACCGGGGGATTTTCGCCCACGTTCCGCGCGCCGGCGCCGAGGATGTGGACCGCGCCGTCAAGGCCGCGACCGAGGCGTTCGACAGCTGGCGTGAGGTGACGCCGCGCGACCGCGGCAGGATGCTGCTTCGGATCGCCGAAGCGGTGGAAGCGAAAACGGAAGAAATTGCGCGCATCGTCGCCACCGAGACCGGCAATGCGCTTCGCACCCAGGCGCGGGCGGAGGCCGGGCTGGCGGCGGACATATTCCGCTACTTCGGCGGCCTGGCGAGCGAGCTCAAGGGCCTGACCCTTCCGCTTGGCGATCAGGTGCTCAGCTATTCGCGCCGCGAGCCGATCGGGGTGGTCGGCGCCATCATTCCCTGGAACGCGCCGGTCATGCTGGCGGCGCTCAAGATCGCGCCGGCGCTATGCGCGGGAAACACCATCGTGCTGAAGGCGGCGGAGGACGCGCCGCTCGGCGTGCTCATGCTGGCGGGCCTCTGCCAGGAGCGCCTGCCACCGTCTGTGGTCAACGTGCTCACCGGTTATGGCGAGGACTGCGGCGCCGCGCTCGCCGCCCATCCCGGCGTGCGCAAGCTTTCCTTCACCGGCTCCACCGAGGTCGGCAAGCTCATCATGGAACACGCATCCCGGCGTGTCGTGCCCGTGTCGCTCGAGCTCGGCGGCAAGAGCCCCTCCATCGTGTTCCCGGACGCGAACGAGGACTGGGCGGTGGAAGGCGTCATCAACTCGATGCGCTTCACCAGGCAGAGCCAGTCCTGCACTGCGGGCTCGCGGCTTTTCCTGCATGCAAGCGTTTTCGACGAGTTCCTGGAGAAGCTCGTCGACCGCACCTCGAAGCTCAGGCTCGGCGACCCGCTCGACGAGGCCACCGACATCGGCACGATCATCAACGAGACGCAGTTCACGAAGGTCTGCAACTATGTCGAGGAAGGGCTCGGACGGCCCGACGCGCGGGTCGTCATGGGCGGGCTGCCGCCGGAGACCGGCCCGCTGAGCGAAGGATATTTCGCCCGGCCGACCATCTTCGCGGACGCCTCGAACGACTGGCGCCTTGCGCGCGAGGAGATCTTCGGCCCGGTGCTCGTGGCCATCCGTTGGGAGACCGTCGAAGATGCGATCCGGATGGCGAATCGCAGCCATTACGGGCTCGCCGCCTTCGTGTGGTCGCGCGACATCGGCCAGGCGCTGCGCGCAGCCCACCGCGTCGAGGCGGGATGGGTGCAGGTCAATCAGGGCGCGGGGCAGGTGCTCGGCCAGTCCTATGGCGGCGTCAAGGAAAGCGGTATCGGCCGCGAATTCTCGCTGGAAGGCATGCTCGACAGCTTCACGCAGACGAAGAGCGTGACCGTCAACCTGGCGCTGGCGCCGCCATCCGGATGACGCCGCCCTCAGGCGGCCAGCGCGAGCAGGCGGTCGAGGTCGAGATGCGCTTCCAAGTGGTCTGCGAGGCCGTCCAGCGCGGCGTCGATTTCCGCCTCCCAGGCCCGTTGCCGTTCTGCTCCCATACGCGCGAGGAAGCGTTCGCGGAACCCGTCATTGGCGAAAAGGCCGTGGCAATAAGTCCCGAACACGAGGCCGTCGTCCGAGACCGCGCCCTCGGGGCGCCCGTCGAGATGCAGGAATGGCCGGGCAAGGCCGGGCCCGGTCGAGCGGCCCATGTGGATTTCGTAGCCGGTGAGCCCGTCGGCGGTGCGGATCGGCGCCGTACGTTTCCCGGCCTCCAGCACGGTCTCGATGTCGAGCAGGCCAAGACCGGCGCTCGCCCCCGGCGGCCCCTCGATCCCCTCCGGGTCCGACACGCGCCGGCCCAGCATCTGGAAGCCGCCGCAGAGCCCGAGCACGCGCCCGCCTCGGCGCAAATGCGCGCGAATGTCGATATCCCAGCCCCGGTCCTTGAGGAAGGCGAGATCGGCGCGCGTGTTCTTGCTACCCGGCAGCACGGCAAGATCGATATTCGCGGGCAGAGCCTCGCCGGGCCCGATGAAACGGACGCCGACCTCGGCGGCCAAGGGGTCGAGATCGTCGAAATTGGCGATGCGCGGATAGCGGAACGCGGCCACGCGCGGCGGCCCTGCCGGCGAGCGGTCGGACTCCAGAGCCATGGAATCTTCCGCCGGCAGCTTCCGGGCGTCCTCGAACCAGGGCACCACACCGAGGCAGGGCAACCCGGCAAGGCGCTCCAGCGCGGGAATCGCGGGATCGAACAGGGCGGGGTCTCCCCGGAACTTGTTGACGATATAGCCACAAAGCCTTGCTGCATCGGCGGGCGGCAGCACATGGCGCGTGCCGGCGATGGCTGCGATGACGCCGCCCCGGTCGATGTCGGCGACCAGAACCACCGGGAGCCCGGCGGCCTCGGCGAAGCCCATATTGGCGATGTCGCCCGCGCGGAGATTGATCTCCGAGGCACTGCCGGCCCCCTCGACCAGAACCAGGTCGGCATCGGCGGCGAGCCGGCCGAAGGCATCCAGCGCGCCCTCCAGCAGGCCGGCCTTGAGGCGCGCATAGCGCTTCGCGTCCGCGCGACCCACGACGCGCCCGGCCAGCACGACCTGCGCGCCCAGCTCGGATTCCGGCTTCAGCAGCACCGGGTTCATGTCCACGTGCGCCGCCGCCCCTGCGGCCCGCGCCTGAAGCGCCTGGGCGCGTCCGATCTCGCCGCCTTCCGGCGTGACCGCCGCGTTGTTCGACATGTTCTGCGGCTTGAACGGCCTGACGCGCAGGCCGCGCCGCGCCCAGGCCCGGCAAAGACCCGCCACGATCAGAGACTTGCCGGCATCCGAGCCGGTCCCCTGCACCATCAGCGCTTTGGCCGGCATTCGCGCGCTGCCCGGTTTCGCTACGCCCGCCGGCCGTCGCCGCCTAGAACCGGGTCAGCGTCTCGCGAAGCGCGTCGGCTGCGGGGTTGGCATGGGCGCGCTCGATCACGATGGCGTGCGGCGTCGCACTGTCGGCGTAGAAGGCCCGGTTCCAGTCCTGACGCCTGGCGATTACCGCGCCTTCCAAGGAGGCGCCGGCGAAGAGGCCCTGGCTCGTGGAGAAGGTGAGAATGTCGGGCCCGATATTGCTGGTTATCGCTCCGTCTATACCCGCGCCCTTTGGCCCGGCGGCGACGGAAGCGTCTGCGCCGAGCTTCATCTGGTCTTCGAGCACCGCCTCGACGGCGCCGTCCGTGCGCATCAGCAGCATTGCCTCGGCGGTCTGACCGCCGATCTGGAAGCCGAAACTGATCGAGGCCATGGTGTAGAAGGCCGGGTAGCTCCACGATCCCTTGTCGTTGCGGGTCAGCAGCACGCCGCTGCCGCCCTCGCCGCCCAGCATGAACGCGCCCTTGATGAGGGTCGGGAAGATCAGCACGGCCTTGGCCTGGCCGAGAAAGCGCCGGAGGTTGGGTCCGACATCCGGGTCGCGCGCGAGACGTTGGACGGCAACCCGGGCCTTGTCCACGAGTTCGGTCGCCTCCGTCTCTTCGGTCGAGGCCGCGGCGGGCGCCGACCACAAGGCGCCAATCAGCAGCAACGGAAGGATCGGGCGGGCGGACATGTGCTTCATCGGCGCCATGCTCCTAGAATTCGATGCCGATCTGAGCCTTCACACCGGCTCGGAAGGGGTGCTTCACCAGTGTCATTTCGGTGACGAGATCGGCGAGTTCAATCAATTCGGGCCGGGCGTTTCGTCCCGTGACGACGACATGCAGGTTTTCCCGACGGTTCTTCAGTACGGACAGGACCCGGTCGAGATCCAGATAGCCGTAGCGCAGCACGATGTTCAGCTCGTCGAGGATCACCATGGCGTTGGACGGGTCGGCCATCATGGCCTCGGACATCTCCCAGGCGGCTTCGGCGGCGGCGATGTCGCGCGCGCGGTCCTGCGTCTCCCAGGTGAAGCCCTCGCCCATGGCCCGAATCTCGATCAGGCCAGGGAAGCGCACAAAGACCTCCCGCTCGCCTGTCTTCCACACCCCCTTGACGAACTGCACCACACCGACCTTGAGACCGTTGCCGACGGCACGGGCCGCCAGCCCGAAGGCCGCGGTCGATTTGCCCTTGCCTTTGCCGGTATGGACGATCAGCAGGCCTTTTTCGATCGTCTTGGTCGCCAGCATACGGTCGCGCGCGGCTTTGCGGTTGCGGGCTTTTTCGTTGGCGCGGGCATTGACGGTATCTTCGTCCAAGAGGCTGGGCTCCGGGCTCATGGGCGCTCTCCGCTCGCCAGCGACCGGAGCAGATCATAGCCGAAATTGGCCCTCGGCCGCCACAGGCCCCGGTCCAGCGCCTCAAGGAATCGCGCCGCCGTCTCGCGAAACGCAGCGGGATTGCTGCGCTCCATGAAGGCGCGCACCTCTTCGTCGCGGATATAGGCGTCGAACAGCATTTCGAAATGATGGTCGCGTACCGCGCCCGTCGTCGCGGCGAAGGCGAAGAGGTAGTCGACCGTGGCGGCGATCTCGAAGGCGCCCTTGTAACCGTGGCGCATGACGCCCCGGAGCCATCTGGGGTTGGCGGCCCGCGCGCGCACCGTGCGGGCGATCTCCTCCTCCAGCCTCAGGATTCGCGGGCGTTCCGGGCGCGTGTGGTCGTTGTGATAGACCGCGGGCCGGCGCCCGGAAAGCATGGCCGCCGCCGCCGCAAGCCCGCCCTCGAACTGGTAGTAGTCGTCGCTGTCGAGCAAGTCGTGTTCGCGATTGTCCTGGTTGTGGACGACAGCCTCGACGCGCGCGAGCCGGCGCTCGAAGGCGCGGTGCGCGGGCCGGCCCTCCTCGCCGGCGCCATAGGCGTAGCCGCCCCAGGCGACATAGGCACGGGCCAGGTCCTCGGGCCCGTCCCAGCCGCCCTCGTCGATCAGGGCCTGCAAGCCTGCGCCATACGCTCCCGGCATGGAGCCGAACACGCGCCAGGTCGCCTCGCGGAAGCGGTCTCCGTCCGGTGTGCGGAGCGGGTTGTCGTCCTCGTCGAGTCGGGCGACGGCGCGAACCGCGCTGTCGAACAGGTCGATCAGGCCCGGAAAGGCGTCGCGGAAGAACCCCGAAATGCGCAGCGTGACATCGACGCGCGGGCGGTCGAGCACATCGCGCGGCACGATCTCGAAGCCGGTGACCCGGCCTGAGGCATGGTCCCATGCCGGGCGGACGCCCATCAGCGCGAGCGCCTGCGCAATGTCGTCGCCGCCGGTCCGCATGGTGCTGGTGCCCCAGGCGCTGAGCGCCAGTGCGCGCGGCCAATTGCCGTGATCCCGGACATGGCGCTCGACCAGCAAGGTCGCCGAATGCCAGCCGAGCTGCACGGACGCGGGCGTCGGCACGGCGCGGGTATCGACGGAGTAGAAGTTGCGCCCCGTCGGCAGCACGTCCGGCCGCCCCCTTGTCGGGGCGCCGGAGGGTCCGGGTTCGACGAAGCGGCCGGCCAGACCCGCCTCGAGGCCGGCGATTTCCGCCTCGCCCGAGCGGTCCAGAGCCGGGGCCAGCGTGTTCGTCAGAAAGCCGAGCATGGCGGCGCTTTCGGGCCCGGGCGGCTCGTCCGCACCTTCCGCCAGCCGGGCCATCGCGGCTTCCAGCCGCTCCAGCGTGTCCCCGGCCGTGCGCCAGAGGGCATCGCCGGTCAGGAACGCGGGCCGGAGGCCGGTCCAGGGCGCGGCAAGGTCCTCGCCGAGCTCGATGCCGAGGTCCGCCGAGAGCGCCGGCAACAGCCGCGAGCGCATGGCGGCCACCAGCAGGTCGCGCCGCTGCCGGCCTTGCGGAGACGCGCCGAAGACATGCAGCCCGTCGCGGATCTGCAACTCCTTCAGCTCGCAAAGATAGCCGTCGAGCTTGCCAAGCGCTGCCGCCTCGCCGTCTTCCGGGCTGATGCCGCAATCGGCCGACAGGCCGCCGCGCCCCGCGAGGTCCAGGATCGCCTCGGCCAGCACGGGCAGGCGGCGCGGGTCGAGCGTCGATGCTTGGAAATACTCGTCCACCAGCCTTTCCAGTTCCACCATCGGTCCGTGGCTCTCGGCGCGCGTGAGCGGCGGGGTCAGGTGGTCCACAATTGCGGCATGAGTGCGGCGCTTGGCCTGCGCGCCCTCGCCCGGATCGTTGACGATGAACGGATAGAGGTTGGGCAGGGGGCCGAGCACAGCGTCGGGGAAGCAGTCGCCGGAAAGCGCAAGCGCCTTGCCCGGCAGCCATTCCAGATTGCCGTGCTTGCCGAGATGGATGACGGCATGCGCCCCGAAGCCGCGCCGGAGCCAGCCATAGAACGCCAGATAGGTGGGCGGCGGCGGCAGGGCGGGGTCGTGATAGCTGGAGGCCGGGTCGATGTCATAGCCGCGCGAGGGCTGCACCGCGACAGCGATGTCGCCGAAGAGAAGCGCAGGTATTGTGTAATCCCGGCAGGCGAGGCCCCAGCGTTCTCGAACTGCAGCGGTCGCTCCGGCGGGCAGGTCGTTTACGAAATTGTCGAATTCCTTCTTTGGAAGGACCGGGCCTCCGGCGCGCGTCCCCTGCAGGCGGCGCATGAGCGCATCGCCGTCGGCCGGCAACCCCTCGGCACCCAGGGCGCGAAGGACGGCGAGCGCCGAGGCCGGGGTGTCGAGGCCGACGCCATTGCCGATGCGCCCATCGCGCGTCGGGTAGTTGGCGAGGATCACGGCGATGCGCTTCCGGCCCGGCCGGCGCAGCTTCGCCCAGTTGGCGGCGAGTTCCGCCACGAAGCGCGCCCGGTCCGGCACCGGCCGGTAGCGGGCGATGTCGCATTCCGTTGCCGCATCGCGGCGGCTCGCGGCTTTGAAGGAGACCGCGCGCGAGATCAGCCGCCCGTCCACTTCCGGCAGCGCGATGTTCATGGCGATGTCGCGCGGGGAAAGGCCGCGCGTCCCCTCCCGCCAGGCGGCCTCCGCGCCGCCTGAGAGCACGGCCTGGACCACCGGGCAGTCGTAGCGGTCGAGCGGCCCCGGGCCGTCCAGACCGCGTGCAGCGAAGCCGGTGGTGTTCACGATGACGGAGGGCGGCTCCTCGGCGAACAGGCGGTGCAGCAGGCGGAGCGAATCCGGGTCCTTGAGGCTGGAGACCGCAACCGGCCGGGGCGAGAGGCCCGCCGCCGCCATTTCCTCGGCCAGCATGTCGATAGCCGCGACATTGCCCGCCTGCAGATGCGCCCGGTAGAACAGCAGGGGCGCAACCGGGCCGTCGCCTGCGGCCGCCTTGTAGGGCTGGGCGCGCGGGATCGGCGCGGGCTCCCGCCAGCGGGCGGGCCGGCCGAGCAGGTGGGCGGCGTAGCGCAGGCAGTTGAGCGCATTGTCGGGACCGCCTTCCGCGAGATAGCGCCAGAGGCGGCGGCAGGCGTCCGCATCGAGGCTGGAGAAGGCGTCGAGGTCCGGGTCCGGCCGGTCGTCGCCCGGCAGCAGTGCCACCGGTGCCTCCAGCGCGCCCAGCCGCTCGACCCCGTAGGGCCAGTAGCCGCGCCCGCCGAGCAGGCGCACGACCACCAGCCGGGCGTGGGAGAGCACGCGCTCGACATGCAGGTCCACGGAGAGGTTGTGGCCGAGCGCCATCAAGTTGGCGAGCCGGAGCGTCGGCGCCTGCCCGTCCTCCGCGAGTCGCTTGCGCTGGGCTTCGGCGAGCAGGGCGAGTTCCGTATCGGCGGCGCTCAGGATCGCGATGTCGCCGGGCGTCTGGCCGAGATCGACGGCCTCGCCCTCCTCGATGGCGCCCGGGGCTGCGGCTAGGAGATGCACCGTCCGCCGAGCGTCCGGGCGACGGCCTCGCGGTCGAGGCCGGCGAAGCCGATCACCACCAGCCGCGTCAGCGGCTCTTCGCCGGCCTGCCAGGGGCGGTCGTACCAGGTCTCGGCGCGGGCGCCGACGCCCTGCACGGCGAGCCGCATGGCCTTGCCCTCGACTGTGGCGAAGCCCTTGATGCGCAGCACATCGTGGTCCTGCGCGGCTTCCGCTATGCGTTCGGCGAGCGCGGCCGGCTCGACCGGGCCCGCCTCGACGGCGAAGCTCTCGAAGTCGTCATGGTCGTGGTCGTCCTCGCCGTCATGGTGCGAGGGGCGCGCACCGAGATCGTCCTCCGCCGCCGCTTCCAGGCCCAGCAGCAGGCGGGCATCGACGGCGCCGCCGGTCGCGCCGACCGCCTTGACCCCGGGCGAGCGCAGCCCGGCCCGCACCTCTGCCAGCACGTCCTCCCAGGCCGGCGCGTCCAGCAGGTCGCGCTTGTTGACGATGACGAGGTCGGCGGCGGCGAGCTGGTCCTCGAACAGCTCCTCCAGCGGCGCGTCGTGGTCGAGCGCCGGATCGGCCCGGCGCGCCGCGTCCACGGCGTCCGGGTCGGCGGCAAAGCGCCCGGCGGCGACGGCCGCCGCATCCACCACGGCAATGACGCCGTCCACGGTCGTGCGGGAGCGCACCTCCGGCCAGGCGAAGGCCTGTACCAGCGGCTTGGGCAGCGCGAGGCCCGAGGTCTCGATCACGATATGGTCCGGCGGGTCGGGCCGGTCCAGCAGCGCCTGCATGGTCGGCAGGAAGTCGTCGGCGACCGTGCAGCAGATGCATCCGTTGGCGAGCTCGACGATGTCCTCGTCCCCGCAGCCCTCGATGCCGCAGGCGCGCAGAAGCTCGCCGTCTATGCCGAGATCGCCGAACTCGTTGACGACCACCGCGAGACGCCGCCCGCCGGCGTTCTCCAGCAGGTGACGGACCAGGCTGGTCTTGCCGGCGCCGAGAAAGCCGGTGACGACGGTTGCCGGGATTTTCGGTTTCAGCATGGCGGGCGCGCCGTCACGGCTTGAGCACCAGCGGCAGGCCGGCCGCCACGAACACGACCCTGTCGGCAATGCGGGCGACCTGCTCGTTGAGCTGTCCCTGCGCCTCGCGGAACTGCCGCCCGAGCGGCGTCGGGGGCACCAGTCCCATGCCGGTCTCGTTCGAGACCAGCACCGTCAGGCGGTCGCGGCCCTCGATTGCGGCCAGCAGCGCGCCGGTCTCCGGCTCCCGGCCGGCGGCGAGCGCGTTGGACAGCCAGAGCGTCAGGCAGTCCGCCAGAACGGGCATGTCGCCGGCTTCCGCCAGCGCCTCCGGCAGGCGCGCAGGCGCCTCGACGGTCGTCCAGCACGGGCCGCGCCGGGCACGGTGGCGGGCAATGCGCGCCGCCATCTCGGCGTCGCCCGCCTCGGCCGTCGCGATATAGACGGCGGGCCCGTCGAACAGCGATTCGGCGTAGCGGCTCTTGCCGGAGGCGGCGCCGCCCAGCACCAGGGTCGTGGCGGTCATGTCCCGTCTGGTAACGGTGTTTCGCCGGCCGTTCAAGGCGACGGCCTCCCGGCTCGACATTCCGGGCGCGGCGGGGCATATCCCGCGCCATGCTTACGCTGCTCCGCCGTGTTCTATCCGTCTATCTCGGCATCGGCTTCCTGCTGGGGCTGGTTGCGGGCTTCTCGCGCATGTTCGTCCATATCGTCCACGGGCTCGGCCCCGGCGAGTTCGGCGCTGCGCTCGGCGACGCGGCCCTGTGGGCATTCCTGCGGCTCTGGCTCTGGCCGTGGCAGTTCTGGACCGAGGTGGTGGAGGGCGAGCGCACGATTCTCGGCTGGCTGCTGGCCTGAGCGCGCCCGCGCAAGCATACTCCGGAGCGAACCGCGGCAGGGGGAATGGGACGATGGAACTCGGATTCGTAGGCGTGGGCGCGATGGGCGCGCCGATGGCGGGGCGGCTGCTGGACGGCGGCCACAGCCTGGTCGTGCACGATGTCCGCGCCGAGGCGGTGGCGCCGCTCGCGGCCCGGCAGGCGCGCACGGCGGCAAGCCCGCAGGCGGTGGCGGATCTGGCGGAGACGGTCATCGTCTCGCTGCCGACGCTCGGCGCCTGGCGCGAGGTCGGGCTCGGCGAGCAAGGACTGGCCAAGGGCGGGCGGATCGCGAAGGTCGTCAACACCTGCACGGTCGGCTCGGGCTTCATCCGCGAGATGGCGGCGGCGCTCGGCGAGTCGGGCATCGAGATGCTCGACTGCCCGATCAGCGGCGGCCCGCCCGGCGCGGAGGCAGGCACGCTTTCGGTGATGGCATCCGGCAGCCGCGCGCTGTTCGACGAGCTGCGCCCCGCCCTCGACTGCTGGGGGCACACGGTCGTCCATGTTGGCGAGGAGCCGGGCGCGGCGCAGACCGTCAAGCTCGTCAACAACATCCTCTCGGCCGCCGCGCTCGCCGTCACCTCCGAGGCGCTGGTGATGGGCTCCAAGGCCGGCGTGGACCTTGAGGCGATGCTGGAGGCGGTCAATGCCGGCTCCGGGCGCAACAGCGCGACGGTCGGCAAGATTCCCACATCGGTGCTCGACCGCTCCTTCGCCTACGGCGCGGCGCTGGACATCCTGATGAAGGACATCGAGCTGGCGCTGGCGGAGGCCGAACGCCTCCAGGTGCCGTCCTGGGTCTCGGCCTCCGTGCGCCAGTTCTTCCGCCATTGGCACATGCAGGGCAAGGGCCGCGAGGACATCACCTCCATCGTGCAGATGGTCGAGGGCTTCGCCGGCCACACATTGCCCAAGACCCGCTAAGCCGCCGGCCCCGCACCCGGGGCGGGCAGGACATCCGCAAAGTGTCATGATCTGTCATGTTCGGCATGTGCGGCGCACATACCCGATGCAACTTTCCGGCATGGACCCGGCCGTCGCCGCAGCCCTTCCGTCGCCCCCGCGCGCTCCAATGTGTCACCCCGGCCCCCGAGCCGTGTGTGGACGCCTCCCTGGATGCAAGCAGTTTCTTCGGCTGGGTGATCGAGCAGTTGTTCCGCACCATCGAGACCAAAGGCTTCGACATCGAGCGCGTCTCCATGGAGACCGCCCCCTTCAGGACGCTCGTGGCCGGCATCTCCTGCCTGCAGATGGTCCAGGGCCGCGACGGCCGGGCCCAACGACCGCTCCAGGACGCCTTCGAGGTCGAAGAGCGCCCCGCGCTCGAAGCCGTCTCGGCCACACTCGAAGGCAAGACCGAAAAACAGAAAAACCCCCATCCCAAGGGCTCGCTCGCCTTCGCCGCATGGGTCTGCGCACGCCTCGGAGGATGGACCGGATACTACGGTAAACCCGGCCCCGTCGTCATGCTCAACGGCCTCTATCGGTTCCGTGCCATACAACGCGGATACCGCATCGAACACCATGTGTGAATCCAGCAGGCCCCCGAGGGAGAGGGTCTTCCGGGGGCGTGTTCCCCTCCTCTCCGTCATGGGGGCCGGGGCGACCCCCGCTTTCGCGAGGGCAGGCGGCGGGGCGCGTTCTCCATGAGCCGCAACCCGGCGCCGGGCGGAGAGACTCCCGGAAGCGTCATGAGATGTTATGTTTTGTCATGCGGCGGGGATGCGGCCATGGCTTTCTGCCTGTCGGGGCCGGCGTTTCGGGCGCGTTCGAGAGTGCGGGCGAGGGAGGCTTCCGTGCGGCGGTGCTGCCTTTCGCGCCATGCCGTGTATTCGGGCGAGGGCAGCTTGCCGACGAACTTCCGCCCGCTGACATGGCAGTCGATCGGGCCGCCGAGGCCCCCGCCTATCGTGACCGGCCCGAACCGGCGCTCCATCTTTTCCAGCCATGCCCGGAACTCGGGCGTCTCCTGGCTGCCGGCCCAGACCTCGCCGCCATAGTGGAACTCGTCCTCGCTGCCGTCATAGTCCGACACATAAGGGTCGGGCTCGTCGAACGGGTCGTCGAGGTCCTCCCACGGTTCCCGTTCGGGCTCCGGCTCCGGTTCGGGCAGGTGTGCGGCGGCCCAGTCGAGCACGGCGAGGAGCTGGCGCAGATGGCTGAGTTGGGCACGTCCGGCGCGGTGGCGTTCGGCAAGCGCGCGGTCGTCCTCGGGCGGCGGCCCGGCGCTCATGTCTTCGGCATAGGCTGCGGCGAGGGCTTCGGCGGCCGGCGCCAGCCCTGCGGCCAGCTTCGCCGCCAGTTGGGGGCGGGGGTCGGTGGCAGTCATGGTTCCTCCTTCTCGGTCCGGGAGCGGGACCCTTTTTGCGCGCGTATCCTGCGTGCGCGCCTGTGCCCGCCCGCGCGCGTCTTGCGCCGGCGCGGTTCGCACGCCTGATTGCGCGCGCGAGGCAAAGGGCAGACCTCTCCCGTTCGTTTCCGCCGGGGCCTTTTTTGCGGGCCCCAGCTCTTGCTTCCCTCAGCAGAAAAGCCGAAAGGCGGCCCCGGGAGCCGCCTTTCTCTACGCCCATTGTAGCACACTTTTCTCCAGGTCAAGCCCATATCGGGAACAAAAAGGGAAATTATGGGGATTGCAAAGACAGGTTGGCGAGGGAGCCTGCCCTGAGCCTGTCGAAGGGGAGCGTTCTCCATGAGCCGCAACCCGGCGCCGCCGGTATCGGCAGGAGCCCGCCATGCTCCTTTCAGTGTCAAGTCCAGGGCGCAATACCGCATAGCCGCGTTCGATTTCGCCGCGGAACCGGTCGGACAGGCGGCCTTCTTCTTTTCTCCCTCCCTCGCTTGCGAGGGAGAGGGTCTTCCGGGGGCGCGTTGCCCTCCCCTCCGTCATGGAGGCCGGGACGACCCCCGCTTTCGCGAGGGCAGGCGGTTGGGGTTATGCTATGCCACGCCACCGGGCGTAGATGTGCGAATCCAGTAGCCTCCGAGCCGGGGCACAGCATCGCCGCTGCAATCCGGCAGAGACTTGGACTGCCTGGACCCCGGATCTCCGCTTCGCTCCGTCCGGGGTGACAGCTGGAGCCGCGCATTCGGCCTCGTTGCAACCGGAACGGACCGTGCTTTAGCGCCCAACCTCTTCCCACGCTGCGTCCTTCATCCTTGCCGCGTCGGGGCGGGCGTTGGACAATCGCGGTCTGCGCAAGAGGCGGGAGAGGGCGTCATGTCGGTCATTCTGGGGAGCGGCGAGCATCGCTACCGGGTCGTCGAGGACTGGGCGAAGCTGCCCGACGGCTGGGAGTTCCGCGATGTCGCCGCGGTCGCGGTGGACGGCGAGGACCGGGTCTATGTCTTCAACCGGGGCGAGCACCCGATGATCGTCTTCGACCGCGACGGCAACTTCCTGCGCTCCTGGGGCGAGGGCGAGTATCCGCGTGCCCACGGCATCCATATCGGCCCGGACGGGACGCTCTACCTCACCGACGACGGCAGCCACACCGTCAGGCGCTGCACGCCGGAGGGCAAGGTGCTGATGGAGCTCGGCACGCCCGGCACGCCCGCGCCCTTCATGAGCAATGAGCCGTTCCACCGCTGCACCCACACCGCAATCTCGCCGGACGGGCACCTGTTCGTTTCCGACGGCTACGGCAATGCCTGCGTCCACAAATACACGCCGGACGGCAAGCTGGTGAAGAGCTGGGGCGAAAGCGGCTCGGGTCCCGGCCAGTTCAACATCGTCCACAATATCGTCGCCGACGACGAGGGCTGGATCTATGTCGCGGACCGGGAGAACCACCGCGTCCAGGTGTTCGATACCGAAGGGCGCTACGAGGCGCAGTGGAACAACCTCCACCGGCCCTGCGGCCTTTACATGCCGCGCGGCTCCTGCCCGCACTGCTTCATCGGCGAGCTCGGTCCGGGCATGGCCGTCAACCGCCACCATCCCAATCTCGGCCCCCGCCTCTCCATCGTCACGAATGAGGGCGAGCTGGTCGCGCGCCTCGGCGGCGAGGACGGGCCGGGGCAGGAGCCCGGCAGGTTCCTCGCCCCGCACGGCCTCGCCGTGGACAGCCGGGGCGACATCTATGTGGGCGAGGTCGCCTATACCAACTGGCCGGCGAGCTTCGGGGACGAACCGAGGCCGCGCTGGCTGCGCACCCTGCAGAAACTCGAAAAGGTCTGAGCTCCGTCCATGGTCCCCGAACCCGAGGTCATCGAGACCCGCATCCACGCCGTCCTGCCGGACGAACTTCGCATCACGGACCGCGAGAGCGCCTTCGCGCGCGAGCTCTTCCGCGGCCACCCGGTCGGCTCCTTCCTGGAGGGGCCGGCCTTCGACGGCCACGGCAATCTCTACATGGTCGATATTGCCTTCGGGCGCATCTTCAGGCTGGCGCCGGACGGCGATTGGTCGGTCGCGGCCGAGTATGACGGCCACCCCAACGGCATGAAGCTGCACCGGGACGGACGGCTGTTCGTTGCCGACCGGCAGAACGGCGTGATGGTCGTCGATCCGGTGAGCGGCAGGGTCGAGACCTTTCTCGGACCCGACCGCCTGCCCGGCTACAAGGGGCTGAACGACCTGTTCTTCGCCTCGAACGGCGACCTCTATTTCACAGACCAGGGCACGAGCGGCCTCCACGACCCGACCGGCCGCGTGTTCAGGCTTTCGGCGTCCGGCAGGCTCGACTGCCTGGTTTCCAATGCGCCGAGCCCGAACGGCCTCGTGATGAACCCGGCCGAGACCGAGCTCTATGTGGCCGTGACCCGCGACAATGCCGTGTGGAGGGTGCCGTTCCGCGAGGACGGCTCCGTGCATCGCGTCGGGCTGTTCTGCCGGCTGATCGGCGGCATGGGGCCGGACGGCATGGCCGTGGACCGGGCGGGCAATCTGGCTGTCGCCCATGCCGGCGGCGGGCAGGTCTGGCTCTGGTCGGCGAAGGGCCTGCCGACCCACCGGGCGGTCGCCTGCGACGGCGGCCTGCTCACCACCAATGTCGCCTATGGCGGCCCGGACGGACGGACGCTGTTCATCACCAACTCGCTCAGCGAGAATGTGCTGACGGCCGAAATGCCGGAGCCGGGCGAGCCGATGTTCGGGCCGGGCTGACGGCGCAGGAGACACAGGGAGGCGGAACCATGGCGGAAAAGGCGGTGCCGGTCGGCATCAACCATGTGGCGCTCGAAGTGGGCGATATCCAGGAGGCGCTGGCGTTCTACGGCGGCTTCCTCGAACTCGAGATCGCGCGGCAGAGCGAGAAGGCCGCCTTCGTCTATTTCGGCGACCAGTTCATCAACTTCTCCCTGGGCCGCCGGCAGGGCCCCGACGACCATCGCCATTTCGGCATCGCCGTGGACGACAAGGAGCTCGCCATCCGGCGGCTGGAGGAGATGGGCGTCGAATTGCTCGAAGGGCCGTTCACCGATTTCCTCGACCCCTGGGGCAACCGGGTGGAGCTCACCACCTACACGAAGATCCAGTTCACCAAGGCTAGCCATGTGCTGCGCGGCATGGGCCTCGGCCATCTCGAAAAGGCGCCGGAGGCGGTGCAGGAGCTCGCCGCCAAGGGCATGGCCCCGGGCGAATGACCCCCGCAGACGACCGAACGACAAGGAGTGCAGGGATGAGCGGACGTTTCGGCTTCGCGCCGGCGGAGGATCGGCCGATTCCCTATCTGGACCGAATCCGACCGCGGCGCTATTACGAGACGCTGGGATACGGCAGGCCCTATGAATGGGCGCATTATGTCGAGACGCCCTTCGTCCCGCTGGAGAAGCCGCTAGCGGAGGCCCGGGTCGCGCTGATAACGACGGCGGCGCCCTACCGGCCGGACAAGGGCGACCAGGGGCCGGGCGCGCCCTACAATGCGGCGGCCAAGTTCTACAGCGTCTATTCCGGCGACAGCGCCTCGGACCCGGACCTGCGCATCTCGCATGTCGCCATCGACCGCGACCACACCACGGCCGAGGATATCGGAACCTGGTTCCCGCTCCGGCAACTCCGGGCGGCGGCGGAAGAGGGCCGGATCGGCGCGGTGGCGCCGCGCTTCCACGGCGCGCCGACCAACCGCAGCCATGCGGCAACCATCGAGGCGGACGCGCCGGAGCTGCTGGCGCGCTGCCGGGAGGACGGGGCCGACGCGGCCGTTCTCGCCGCCAACTGACCGGTGTGCCACCAGACCGTGAGTCTGGTCGCCCGCACACTGGAAGCCGCCGGCATCCCCACCGTTGTCATGGGCTGCGCCAGGGACATCGTCGAGCATGCGGGCGTGCCGCGCTTCCTGTTCAGCGACTTCCCGCTCGGCAACCCGGCCGGACGCCCGCACGACCCGGACTCGCAGCGCGAGACGCTGGCTCTGGCTCTCCGGCTGCTGGAGAGCGCGCCGGGCCCGAACACGACGATGCGCAATCCGCTCCGCTGGTCCGAGGACCCGACCTGGAAGCGCGACTTCTCCAATATCGACCTGGTGCCGCCGGAGGAGATCGCGCGCCGCCGCGCGGAGTTCGACCGCATCAAGGAAGTGGCGAAAGGCCGGCGCGAAGAGGATGCGGCCGCCGGCTGACCGGGCTATACCCACGAGGAACGAACGGTCCGCAGGCGAGGAGCGCCGGAATGGAATATGCCGACGGCAGGATGCTGGCCGAGAAGGAATCGGGCATCGGCTGGATGACCTTCAACAATCCGGCCCGGCGCAACGCCATGACGATGGAGATGTGGCAGGGCGCGGACGCCATCCTCGCGGATTTCGAGGCAGACCCGGAGGTGCGCGTCATCGTGCTGAAGGGCGCGGGCGACAAGGCCTTCGTCTCCGGGGCGGATATTTCGCAGTTCGAGAAGAACCGCGCCGACGCTGCGGCCGCGGCGCGCTATGCGGAAGCGACGGATGCCGGCCGCCAGAGGCTCGCAGGCGCGGAAAAGCCCGTCATCGCCATGATCCGCGGCTTCTGCATGGGCGGCGGCCTCGGCATCGCCATGACCTGCGATCTGCGCTTCGCCGCCGAGGGCTCCGAGTTCGGCATTCCCGCCGCCCGGCTCGGCATCGCCTATAATTTCGAGAATGTGCGGAGCCTCGTTGGGCTGGTGGGCCCGGCGCGCGCCAAGGATATCCTGTTTTCCGGCCGGCGGCTGCCGGCGGAGGAGGCCTATGCCATCGGGCTGATCGACCGGGTGCTCCCGGCGGCCGAGCTGGAAGGGCATGTGCGAGACTATGCGGCCGGGCTCGCAGTGAACGCGCCGCTCTCGATCCGCGCCTCCAAGCTCACCGTCCGCGAGGTCATGGCCGACCGGCAGGAGCGGGAGGCCGGCCTCATCGAGGCGCTGGCCAAGGCGTGCTTCGACAGCGCCGACTACCGCGAGGGCCGCACCGCCTTCATGGAAAAACGCCGACCGGCCTTCACCGGCCGTTGAGCCGCCGAACCCGCTCCCGTCCGGCCGCCGTTACGGCCGACGGCCTGGATGCCCGCCTGGGAAGGACAGAACCGATGGCGAATACCAGCAACAACACGCCTGCAACCGAACGCGGCGCCCACCCGCTGAACGCGCTGACGCCGGCCGAGATCGAGGCGGCGGGCGGCATCGTCCGGGCGTGGGACGGATGGACCGCAACGACGAAATTCGAGGCGGTCCGCCTGCATTACCCGGACAAGGCCGCATGCCGGGCCGAAATCGCGGCCGGCAGGGCCGGGGACGGCCGCAAGGCCTATGTCAGCATCTACGACACCGCCGCCGTCAGTGTGAGCGAGCTCATCGTCGATCTCGCCGGCGGCAGGGTGGAATCGGCGACCGAGGTGCCGGGCGCGCGCCCGGCCATCAATGTCGATGAGTTCCTGGTCTGCGCCGAAACGGTGCCGCAACACCCCGACTTCATCGCGGCGATGGCACGGCGCGGCGTGACCGACCTCTCGAACATCCAGGTCGATCCCTTCTCGGCCGGCAATTTCGGCTTCGAGGACGAAGAGGACCGGCGGCTGGTGCATTGCCTGGTCTATCTGCGCTCGGACCCGGCGGACAACGGTTACGCCCATCCGGTCGAGGGCCTGAACGTGCTGTTCGACCTGAACCGCGTCGAGGTCGTGCGGGTGATCGACCAGGCCGTTCACAAGGTACCCAAGGCGTCTTCGAACTACCAGGCCGCGCGGCCCGAGATCGCGGGAATCCTGCGCAGCGACCTCAGGCCCATCGACATTTCCCAGCCGGACGGGCCCACCTTCACCGTGGAGGACCGGGTCGTCACCTGGGCCAACTGGCGCTTCCATGTCGAGTTCCATCCGCGCGAGGGCCTGGTGCTCAACGACATCCAGGTGCGCGGCGGCGAGAAGGCGCCCTGGCGGCCGCTCATCTGGCGCGCCTCGATCGCGGAAATGGTCGTGCCCTATGGCGACCCCTCCTTCAACAACTACCGCAAGAACGCCTTCGACGTGGGCGAATACGGCCTCGGCCAGGTCGCCAACCCACTGAAGCTCGGCTGCGACTGCCGCGGCCATATCCACTATTTCGACGGCGTGTACACGGTGACCTCGGGCGAGCCGGTAGTGGTCGAGAACGCCATCTGCCTGCATGAAGAAGACGACGGGATGCTCTGGAAGCATACCGACTATATGACCGAAGAGATGGAGCACCGCCGGGCGCGCAGGCTGCTTGTCTCCATGATCGCGACCGTCGGCAATTACGAATACGGCTTCTACTGGGTCTTCCACATGGACGGGACTCTGGAGCTGGATGTGAAGGCGACCGGCATCATGAACACCCAGGGCCTGAACGCCATCTCCGGGACGAAGTACGGCACCGAGGTCATGCCGGGCGTCACCGCGCCCAACCACCAGCACCTGTTTTGCGCCCGGCTCGACATGGCGGTGGACGGCGACGCCAACCGGCTGGTCGAGATGAATGTGGTGCAGCCGCCGATGGACGAGGGCAATCCGAACGGCAACGCCTTCCGCGCGGAACGCACGGTGCTGAAGACGGAGACCGGCCGGACCCGCAATGCCGACACCGAACGCTTCTGGAAGGTGGAGAGCGCGACGGCTGCCAACGCGCTCGGCCGGCCGACAGCCTATCGCCTGCATTCCAGCGGCATGCTCCGGCCCTGGTTCCATGCCGGGACGACGATGTCGAAGCGCGCGGCCTTCATCTTCAGCCATATGTGGTGCACGCCCTACGACGCGGGCGAGCGATACCCGGCAGGGCGGTTCGTGAACCAGAGCGACGGCTCCGAGACCGTCGCAAGCTGGGTCGAGCAGGGCAGGTCCATCGAGGACACCGACATCGTGCTGTGGCACACCTTCGGCCTCTTGCACCTGCCGCGCCTCGAGGACTGGCCGGTCCAGCCGGTGGCCCGTACCGGCTTCCGGCTCGAGGCCGACGGCTTCTTCGACCGCAACCCGACGCTCGACGTGCCGCCGGGAGCGTGACGCGGCGGCCTCCGGCCCTTATCCTGCCCCGCCCGGCGCCCGGACCGCCGGAAAGGACGGGATGAGCCGCTTTGTTCGCCGCCTTGCGCATCGCCAGCCGCCTGCCGCTCGCCTGCCTCTACCCGGTCGGGCGCCTTTTGATGCCGCTCGCCCGCGCAGCCGTGCCGAGCCGGCGCCGTGTGGCGGAACGGAACCTCGCCGCCGCCTTCCCCGCCACCGAACTCCGGGCGCTGATGCGCCGCTTCTATGCCGCCAGCGCCGATCTGGCGATGGAGTCGATCCGGCTCATGTCCATTCCGAAGACGGAGCTCGGCGCCCGTGTCCGGCTGGAGGGCGCAGAAGCGCTCGGCGGGGGCGGCGCACTGGTGCTGGCGGCCCATCACGGCAACATGCTCTGGGCCGTCGGCGCGCTGGCGGACGCTGTGCCTGCGCCGGTCTTCGTGGTCTACAAGCCGCCGCACGGAGACGTCCTGCACCGTATGCTGGAGGCCATCGCGGCGCGCTTCGACGGAACGCTGGTGCCGCTCAGGCAGGTGCGCCGGACCGTGCTTCGCTGCCGGCAGGAAAGCGGCGTGCTCGTTCTGGTCGCCGACCAGCAGCCGGGGGCCGCCGAGCGCCGCGAGGTGGAGTTTTGCGGCCGGCGGACGGCGTTCTTCGCCGGGCCGGACCGCATCGGACGCGCGCTCGGATGGCCGGTCTATTACCTGTCCTGCCGACGGACGGGGCGGGGCAGCTATCTCTGCCGGATCGAGAAACTCTGCGAACCGCCCTATGAGGAGGGCGACGCCGGCATCGTAGAGCGCTATGCAGCCCGGCTGGAGGCCGATATCCGCAGCGCGCCGGAGGACTGGCTCTGGTTCCACAAGCGCTGGAAGGACTGAGAGGGGGAGCGGGAAACGATGACAGACGGCTGGGTGAGGCTGGACGACAGCGTTGTCGCCGGCGCGGAAATGGCGGAGAGGGCAGCGCGCGCGGCAACCGGCTTTGCCGGGCTCGGCGTCGGCCCGGGCGATGCGGTCGCCTGGCTGCTTTACAACGACGCTGCGGCATTCACGGTCACCGACGCGGCCGGGATGCTGGGGGCCTATGCCGTGCCGGTCAACTGGCATCTCGCGCCGGACGAGATCCGCTACATCCTCGCAGACAGCGGCGCGAAGGCGCTGGTCGGGCACCCGCAATTGCTGGCTCCGCTCGGCGACCCAGGGATTCCGGCAATCTCCCTGGCGGAATGGCCGGACTGGCTGGCTGCCCATGCGCCCTGGGCGGAAGCGCCGCTCGATCCGCCGGGTTCGATGATGTACACCTCCGGCACGACCGGCCGTCCGAAGGGCGTGCGCCGCCAGCCGGCCACGCAGGCGCAGCGCGACACGATTGCGGCCTTCCTCGCGGAGATCTACGGCCTGCATCCGGGCATGGTCTCGGCCGTCACCGCGCCGCTCTACCACGCCGCGCCCAACAACCACGCCATGATGACGCGGCTCGCCGGCGGCCATCTGGTGCTCATGGGCCGCTTCGACGCCGAGCGGTTCCTGGCGCTCGTCGAGGAGCACCGGATCGGCTACGCCTTCATGGCGCCGATCATGTTCGTGCGCCTCCTCAAGCTGCCGGAGGCCGTGCGTGCGCGCTACGACCTCTCTTCGCTGCGGCGCGTCATCCATGCGGGCGCGCCCTGCGCTCCGGATGTCAAGCGGGCGATGATCGAGTGGTGGGGGCCGGTGCTGGTCGAATATTACGGCTCGACCGAGACCGGCATGGTGACCTGGTGCGATTCCGAAGAGTGGCTCCGGCGCCCGGGCACGGTCGGCCCTGTGATGCGGAACGCCGAGATCGTCATCCTCGACGAGGACAAGCGCCGCCTCGGCCCCGGCGAGACCGGCGAGATCTACTGCCTGCACCGGGACCTCATGCCCTTCACCTACCATAACGACCCGGAAAAGCGGGCCGGCGTAGAGCATGCGGGCCTCGTGACCAATGGCGACATGGGCTATCTGGACGAGGCGGGCTACCTGTTCCTGAACGACCGCCGCCGCGACATGATTATCTCCGGCGGCGTCAACATCTATCCGGCCGAGATCGAGGCGGCGCTGATCGACTGCCCCGGCGTCAGCGACTGCGCGGTGTTCGGGGTGCCCGACGAGGAATACGGGGAGCGGGTCGCCGCCGCGATCGAGCGCGAGCCCGGCAGCGACACCGACGAGGCGGCGGTCAGCGCCTTCCTCACCGGGCGCATCGCGGGCTATAAGCATCCCCGGCTGGTCGTCTTCCACGACTCGCTGCCGCGCGAGGACACCGGCAAGATCTTCAAGCGCAAGCTCCGCGAGCCCTATTGGGAAGCGGCCGGCCGGCGCATCTGAGAAAAGGACGCCCGAATCCCATGTTCTATGCCGACCACCGCAAGCACGGCCTCCGCCACAGCCCCTTCAAGGCGCTGGTGGCGCCGCGCCCCATCGCCTGGGTCTCGTCGCTCAGCACCGAGGGCGTGGTGAACCTCGCGCCCTACAGCTTCTTCAACGCCATGGCGGATTCGCCGCCGATCGTCGTCTTTGCGCCCAACAATCCACGCCTCGGCGGCGGGCGCAAGGACACGCTGGAGAACATCGAGCAAACCGGCGAATTCGTGGTCAATCTCTGCAATTGGGACCTCCGCCTGCCGATGAACGAAAGCTCGGCGCATGTGCCGCCGGACGTGGACGAGATCGAGCTTGCGGGCCTGACGGCCGCCCCCTCGGAGATCGTGAAGCCGCCCCGCGTCGCGGAAGCCCCGGCCGCGCTCGAATGCGAGTTCCTGTTCCGCGTGCGCCTGCCGGGGTCGAGCCCGAAGGTCGAGAACAATGCCTGCTTCGGCAGGGTCGTCGGCGTCCACATCTCGGACGAGATCGTCGTGGACGGCATGGTGGACATGACCCGCTACCGCCCCATCGCGCGCTGCGGCTACATGGACTATGCGCTGGTCGAAAGCGTCTTCTCCATGGACCGCCCCGACGACAATCTCGAAGCCTCCGAAGCCCGCAGACGCCAGGAAGCGGCGGAGTAGCCGGGACCCGCACGCAACCGACGAGGTGAAACAAGTCGATGTGGAAAATTGACGGACCTTGCTACAAGCAAGTGTGTGACGCTCTTGAAGAATATCGGGCGGAAGTGGAAGCAGCGGATTTAGCGCCAGCGACAAAACAAACATACATGCTTCACGCAACGAATTTCGTTCGCTGGCTAGGTGGAGGTTTTACCCCGGGAGCGCGCGGTAGAGGCGACTGACCCTATAGATCCCCTATCCCGCCATCGCCTCCGCTATCGCCGCCAGCGCGTCGGTCGCGCGGGCGCCGTCGGGGCCGCCGGCCTGGGCCATGTCGGGGCGCCCGCCGCCGCCCTTGCCGCCGAGTGCGGCCGCGCCGAGGCGCACCAGGTCCACGGCGCTCAGCGAGGGCGCCAGGTCGTCGGTGACGCCCACGACGAGCGAGGCCTTGCCGTCGTTCACCGCCGCCAGCGCGACGACGCCGCTGCCGATCTGCTGTTTCAGGTCGTCGGCGATGGCCTTGAGTTCGCGCGCCGGCACGTCCTCCAGCAGCTGGCGGCTGAGGCGCCGGCCGCCGATCTCCTCGAAGGCCGGCCCCGCGCCGCCGGTCGCCGCCTTGCGGCGCAGCTCGGCGATCTCGCGCTCCATGCGCCGGCGCTCCTCCAGCAGCTGCGCCACGCGCGCCGGCACCTCGCCGGGCGCGGTGCGGAGTTCCGCGGCGGCGGCGTCGAGCAGCCTGAGCCGTTCGGCGGTATGGGCCTCGGCGCCCGCGCCGGTCAGCGCCTCGATGCGCCGCACGCCGGCGGCGAGCGCGGTTTCCTCCACGATGACGAACTGGCCGATATCGCCCGTCTGCGCCACATGCGTGCCGCCGCAGAGCTCGACCGACCAGGACCGGCCCTCGCCGTCCGCCCCGCCCATCGTCACAACGCGCACTTCGTCGCCGTATTTCTCGCCGAACAACGCGAGCGCGCCGGCCTCAATGGCGTCGTCCGTCGCCATGAGGCGGGTGGAGACGGGCGAATTCAGCCGGACCCGCTCGTTCACCGCCCTGCCGACCGCCGCGATCTCGCCCGCCGCCATCGGCTTCGGGTGCGAGATGTCGAAGCGCAGCCGGTCGGGCGCCACCAGCGAGCCCTTCTGCGCGACATGCGCGCCCAGCGTGTCGCGCAGCGCGCGGTGCAGCAGATGCGTTGCGGAATGGTTGCGCCGGACCGCGGCGCGCCGTTCGCCGTCCACCTGAAGTTCCACGGCATCGCCTACCGTCAGCGCGCCTTCCTCCAGCCGCGCCGTGTGGACATGCAGGTCGCCGAGCTTCTTCTGCGTGTCGGTCACGGCGAGGATGGCGCCGCCCGGAACCGTCATGGCTCCGCGGTCGCCGACCTGGCCGCCCGACTCGCCGTAGAACGGCGTCTGGTTCACGATGACCTGCACCTCGCCGCCGGCCTCGTCGAAGCGCCGGACTTCCTCGCCGCCCGCGATCAGCGCCAGCACCTCGGCTTCCGCCGCCAGGGCCTCGTAGCCGAGGAATTCCGTTGCGCCCAGCCGCTCGCGGAGATCGAACCAGAGCGTCTCGGCCGCCGCCTCACCGGAGCCGGCCCAGGCCTTCCGCGCCTCGGCTCTGGCGCGCGTCATCTCCGCCTCGAAGCCGTCTTCGTCCACGCCGCGCCCGCGCCCGCGCAGCACGTCGCGCGTCAGGTCGAGCGGGAAGCCGTATGTGTCGTAGAGCCGGAAGGCGACCGCGCCCGGCAGCGACTCTCCGTCGCCCAGGCCCGCCTCCGCCTCGTCGAGCAGCCGGAGGCCGCGCCCGAGTGTGAGCTTGAAGCGCTCTTCCTCCAGGCGAAGCGTCTCCGAGATGAGCGCGCTTGCCTGCCCGAGCTCCGGGAAGGCCCCGCCCATCTCGCGCACCAGCACCGGCGCGATGCGGTGCAAGAGCGGCTCGCGGCAGCCGATCATGTGGGCGTGGCGCATGGCGCGGCGCATGATCCGGCGCAGCACATAGCCCCGGCCCTCGTTGGCCGGCAGCACGCCGTCGGCGATCAGGAAGCCGGAGGCGCGCAGATGGTCGGCGATCACCCGGTGCGAGACGGCGTGCGGTCCGTCCGCATCCACGCCGGAGGCCTCGGCCGAGGCCAGGATCAGCGCCCGCATCAGGTCGATGTCGTAATTGTCGTGCTTGCCCTGCAGCACGGCGGCGAGCCGCTCCAGCCCCATGCCGGTGTCGATGGAGGGGCTCGGCAGCGAAACGCGCTCCTCCGGAGTCACCTGCTCGAACTGCATGAAGACCAGGTTCCAGATCTCGATGAACCGGTCGCCGTCCTCATCGGGGCTGCCGGGCGGGCCGCCGGGGATACGGTCGCCGTGGTCGTAGAAGATTTCCGAGCAGGGGCCGCAGGGGCCGGTATCGCCCATCGCCCAGAAATTGTCCGAGGTCGGGATGCGCAGGATGCGGCTCTCGGGCAGCCCCGCGATCTTTTTCCAGAGGCTGGCCGCCTCGTCGTCCTCGGCATAGACGGTCACCAGCAGCCGGTCCGCCGACAGGCCGTATTCGCGCGTCACAAGGTTCCAGGCAAGCTCGATGGCGAGGTCCTTGAAATAGTCGCCGAAGGAGAAATTGCCCAGCATTTCGAAGAAGGTGTGGTGCCGGGCGGTGTAGCCCACATTCTCCAGGTCGTTGTGCTTGCCGCCGGCGCGCACGCATTTCTGCGAGGTCACGGCGCGGTTGCAGGCGCGCCGCTCGCTGCCGGTGAAGACGTTCTTGAACTGCACCATGCCCGCATTGGTGAACATGAGCGTCGGGTCGTTGCGCGGCACCAGGGGGCCGGACGAGACGATCTCATGCCCGTGCCGGGCGAAGTAGTCGAGAAAGGCCGTGCGGATCTCGCTCGCGCTCGCCATGCGTCGCAGTCCTCCGGGGCGGATGCGGAAAGGCCGGTTTGTATCGAGAGGCCCGCCGGCTGTCCACCGGCTGCGCGGCTCAGTGTCCTTCGCAGAGCCTCCCTCAGCGGGAGCGGAGCAGTTGCAGGACCTGCTGCTGGTTGGCGATCAATTGCTGCTGGGTCGCAATCAACTGTTCCTGGTTCGCTTCCACGCGGCGCACACGCTCTTCCAGCACCGCCAACCGTTCCCGATTTTCCTGGATCGCCGCACGGGCATCGCGGAGTTCGACCGTCATCCAGGCGAGAATGGCGCTCAGAATGGCGACGAGCAGCAACGCCACCCAGCGCGGCGTTCCCTCCTTCGCGGCGGGAGAACGCGCAACGGCCCGTTCGATGGCGGCCGCCTGCCGCTCATCGAAACCCGCGTCCCGCAGATCGCCTGTCGTAGCCATGGCGCAAGCCTATTGCAGCCCGCCTTGCGCGGCAATGCCCGCGTCCTTCAGGCGGGCCGGGCGTCGCCGCCGGGGTCGCCCTGGATTCGGAACTCGGAGCGGCCGTAGCCGGCTTCCTCGGGGATGCGCATGATCCGCCCGCCATCGACGAACTCGACCTCGGGCAGCACCGGCACCACCGCCGCGGCCTCCGCCGCTTCGCGGGCCTCGGCAACGGTCCCGGAACGGCCGAGCTTCTCCATGTTGAGCCGTGTCGGGAACAGCACCATGTAGCGCCCCTCCGCCTGCCCCCGCTTGAGCGCGTCCCAGGAAACCCAGACGGAATCCACGGATTCGCGCCCGTCATGCGCCGCCGCCCGCATCTGGGCGCGCGGCGCTTCGGCGAGATAGAAATGGGTGTCGAAGCGCTTCGGCATGTGTGCGGGCGTCACCCAGTGCGCGAAGCGGGTGAGTGCGTCGGTCGCGAACTCCAGGTCCTCGGCCTCCGCCATCCCGGCCATGGCGGCGCGGTCCTGCTCCAGCGCGAGCCGCCAGCGTTCCCGGAGCGCCGCCAGCCGGTCCGGCCCGACAAACTCTTCCCTGCCCCGCTCGCGCGCCAGCAGCACGCCTGCCTCCTCGAACGCCTCGCGCACGCAGGCGGTGCGGATGGCGAGCGCGGCGTCGGAAAGCGCCTCGGCGCCCCGGCAGCGGTCCCGCAGCCGCGGGTCGCGGTCCGCGTCCTCCACCTTGCCGCCGGGGAAGACCAGCGCGCCGGTGGCGAAGTCTATGCGGTGGTGGCGCACCACCATGAAGACCTCGATGCCGCCCGGCCCGTCGCGGCCGAGCATCAGGGTTGCCGCAAGCCGGGGCTCGACAGCCTCGCGGCTCAATTCTCGCGCCCCTTCATCATGCGCACGGCCTTGTAGGTCACCACCGTCTCGCCGCGCTGGTTCACCACGTCGTTCCGCGTCGTCACGATGCCGCGATTGCCCTTGCTGGTCGCGCGCACATGCAGCACTTCGACCTCGACATGGATGGTGTCGCCGACATTGGTGGGCGCCAGCACCTTGAGTTCGGTCTCCAGCATGGCGAGGCCGGTGTGCTGCATGGTGGACTGCGCCAGCAGCCCCTCGGCGAAGGTGTAGCAAAGCGCGCCCGGCACCGGCCGCGCGCTGGCGATGGCGCCCTGTCCGGCATAGGTGGTGTCGGTGAAGATCACCTCCACCAGGCCGCAGGCATTGATGAAGTTGACGAGGTCCGCTTCGGTCACGGTGCGGTTGATGGTGCGGAACCGCTCCCCGATCTCGAGTTCGTCCCAGTGCAGGCCGAGGCCGACAGTACGCATGGATTCGATTGTCCTTTCGGTTTCGCTATACGACGGCCGCGCCCGTGGCGAGCAGCGCGTCGATCTCCTCCGCCCCGTAGCCGGCTTCCGTCAGCAGTTCGGCGGTGTGCTGGCCAAGGCGCGGCGGGTGGTGGGCATAGACATGCCCGCTCTTCCCGAAACGCACCGGGAAATCGGGCTGCACGATCGGGCCTTCGCTGGGATGGTTCATGCGGCGGAAGAAGCCGACCGCCTTCAGGTGCGGGTCCTCGGGCAGATCCCCCATCGCGTTCACGCGCATATAGGGAATTTCCAGCCGTTCCAGCAGTTCGACCCATTCCTCGGTGGTGCGCGTCGCCAGGATTTCACCGACGACCGCATAGAGCTTCTCGACGTTCTCGGTGCGGGCGCTTATGCCGGCGTAGAGCGGATCTTCCGCCAGCTCCGGCCGACCCGCCGCCTCCACGAACCGGCGCCACTGGCCGTCATTGTAGGCAAGCACGTTGAGATGCCCGTCCGCCGTCGGATAGGGCTTGCGCCAGCCTGCCAGCACGCGCGGATAGCCCATCGGCGCAAGAGGCGGGTCGAACACATGGCCGTAGAGGTGTTCCATGGTGTTGAAATGCGCCATCGTCTCGAACATCGGCACCTCGACGAACTGGCCCTCGCCGGTTCGCTCCCGGTGCAGCAGCGCCGCCGCCACCGCCCAGACCGCCATCAGCCCGCAGGTCTTGTCGGCGGCCACCATCGGCGTGAAACGCGGCTCGCCCGCGAGCGGCTCCATCAGCGCCGCAAGGCCGGAGCCGCCCTGGATGATGTCGTCATAGGCCGGCCGCCCGGCATAGGGGCCCTGTTCGGAAAAGCCATGCAGGCCCGCATAGACGATGCGCGGGTTTCGCGCCCGCACCGCGTCGGGCCCGAAGCCGAGCCGCTGTATCGCCTGTGGGCGGATCGAGTGGATGAACACGTCGGCCGTTTCCACCAGCCGCCAGAGCGCCTCGCGTGCGCCTTCGTGCTTGAGGTCGAGACAGACGCTGCGCTTGTTGCGGTTGCAGAGCAGGAAGAAGGCCGCCATGCCGGGATTGCGGCCCGGCCCGATCTTGCGGGTCGTGTCGCCCGCAGGCGCCTCGATCTTCACCACATCGGCGCCCATGTCGCCCAGCAGCATGGTGCAATAAGGGCCGAACAGCACGGAGGTGAGGTCGAGAACCCGGATGCCTTCCATCGGCGCGCTCATTGGCCGTCCTCCCGCCCGGCGTTCGTATAGTCGAGCTCGAACCAGGACGGGCGCCCGAACGCCCAGGGATCGCCCCAGAGCTGCTGGCCGCCGTCCACCGTCACTACTTCGCCGGTGATGAACTTGCCCGACGGCGCGGAGAGATAGGCGATGGCCTCCGCCACGTCCCACTCGTCCCCGGCGCGCCGCATCGGGTTGGACTGGGCGAATGTGGCGGCTCCCGATGCCGGGTAGCGGCCGAAGGCGGTCGTCTCGCAGCAGCCGGGCGCCACGCAGTTGATGCGGATGCCCAAGGGCGCCCATTCGACCGCGACCGTCTTGGAAAGATAGACCACGCCCGCGCGCGCGGCGGTCGTGTGCGCCACGCCCGGTATGCCGCGCCAGATGTCCGCGACCACATTGACGATGGAGCCCTGCTCGCCGCGCTCCCGCCAGAAGCGCGCGGCGGTCTGCATCATCCACCAGGTGCCGTTCAGATTGGTGTCGATGACGGCCCGCCAGCCCTTGACCGAAAAGTCGATGGCGTCCTGCGCGAACTGGCCGCCGGCATTGTTGACGAGATGGTCCAGCCGACCGTGCTCCTCGAACACCCGCCCGAGCAGCGCGCCCACCGCTTCCGGATCGCGGATGTTACAGACCGCGGCATCCAGTGCGAGGCCGTTTTCGCGGAACAGCGCCTCCAGCGCGTCGAGCTTTTCGCGGTCGCGTCCGATGGCGACCACATTGGCGCCGAGCCGAGCGAACAGGATGGCGGTCGCCTTGCCGAGCCCGCTGCCGCCGCCGGAGACCAGTGCCGTCTCGCCCTGGAACAGGTCCCCGCGATAGACCGTCGGCCAGTCGAACATGCGCTCGTCATGGCCGTATGCCGCCGGGCCGCCGGTCATGGCCCTCAGGCGGCCTCGATCCCGAGCGCGTCCCTGACCTGGGCATGGAAATGGGCGAGAGCCGGTTCGTTGCGCCCGAAGGTGACGTGGCTCTGCGCGAGCGAGTGGAAGCCGCGCTGCATGTCCTCGCCCACGGGGAAGTCCTCCTGCTCGACGGTGCGCATCAGCAGGTCGAAATTATTGTCCCAGTGCCGCCGCGCGCTGTCGGTCAGCGGCGCCTCCGGCGTGTAGAGCGAAATGCGCATGTTGCAGCGGTCCGGGTCGCCCGTCGCCGGATAGACATGCCAGGTTTCGATATGGTCGCCCTGCACGAGGAACACCGTGTTGGGAAACAGCACATAGACGACGACGGTGTGGCGGATCACGTCCCAGTCGGCTTCCGGCTGCCCGCGCATCTCCTCGATGGTCCGGCGCGCGCCGGTCATGCGCAGGTGCCGGCCCATGGCGTCAAACGCGCAGAGGTTTGTGAAGAAGATCGGGTGGATCGTCTCATAGTGCAGCGTCGAGAGGTGGTAGGTCTCGAGGAAGGTGTCCACCAGCAGCTTCCAGTTGAAGGACTGGCTGCGCTCGCGCGTCTCGTAGTGGTGGTAGCCGGCGAGGCCGTAGGCGGCGAGGTCGCCCGCCACCGGCCCGAGATGCGCGTCGAGGTCGAGGTTGCCGCCCGGCGTCGCCGAGGCCCAGATGACGCCGTCGCGTTCGATGCAGGGAATCTGGACGAGGCCGCTGGTTGCCTTCTCGACGCCGGAGAAGGACTGCTCGTCGGGGCGCGACAGCAGCTTGCCGTCGAGCCCGTAGGTCCAGGCGTGGTAGGGGCAGGAGAAGGCCGACGCATGGCCGCAGCCCTGGGCGAGCTTGGCGCCCCTGTGGCGGCAGACATTCAGGAAGCCGCGAAGGCCGCCGTCGCGCTGGCGGACGAACAGCATCGGGTCGCCGGAATGGTCGTGGGCGAGGAAGTCTCCCGGTTCCGGCAGCAGGCAGGAAAGGCCGATGGCGAGCGGCATGCGACGGAAGAAGGACCGTTCTTCCAAGGCGAGCTGGTCGCGGCAGGTATAGTCCTCGACGCCGAGGCGAAAAACGGCATCCGTCCGGTCGGTCGATTTTGCATCCAGATGCGCGAGCAGCCTTTTCCCGACCCTGATCCGCTCGGCCCGCTCCATGCTCGTGTCTCCCTTGCTCTCCGGCGCGGCGGGAATGTGGCAGCCCGCGCGCAACCGCGCAACCGGCCCCGGGCCCGCCGGGACTCAGGCAGGCCCGCCGGCCGCGGCCAGCAGCGCCAGCGCCTCGTCGGCATTGTCGGCGACGGCGGTGCTTTGCAGCAGTTCGCGCCCGACGAAACCGGCGCGCTCCATCTCCGAGAGCAAGTGAGACAGGGGTGACCAGAAAGCGCGGTCCACCAGGATTACCGGCTTGCGGTGCAGGTCCAGGCTGATCCATGACAGCGCTTCCGCGACTTCGTCCAGCGTGCCGATGCCGCCGGGCAGGACGAGAAAGGCATCGGAGCGTTCGTGCATCTCGGCCTTGCGCTCGTGCATGGACCGGGTCACGACCAGTTCGGTGAGGCCGGAATGCATCACTTCCCGATCGTGCAGGAACTCGGGGATGACGCCGACGACCTCGCCGCCGGCCTCCAGCGCGGCGTCGGCGAGGATTCCCATAAGGCCCACATGCCCGCCCCCATAGACGGTGCGCATGCCAGCCTCTGCCAGTCGCCGTCCGGTCTCTTCCGCGAGCGCGCGGCGCTCCGGCCGGTTCCCCACATTGGAACCGCAGAACACGCAGACGCTCTCTATCTTCGTCATGTCGAACCTTTCTTCGGCGAATAGCCCAGTCTATGTTGCCAATGTAACGAAACGGTAGCGTTCGTGGCCCGTATTCTTCCCATAGCAGTTGTCGGCCTTGCGCTGGTCCTCTACGCCCTGTGGCGGGGAGCCTACCCGGATCTGTTCGAGGAGCCAGAGCCGCCGCCCACGGCGACCGAGCAGGCCCCTTCCGTCGAAGCCCCGGCCGATCCGGAGGCGCCGTCCGGCGGATCCGTTGCGGAGCCGGAAGGACCGCCGGCGAAACCGCAACTGGACGTCGTGCGCATCGACAAGGACGGCGATACCGTGATTGCCGGCAAGGCCGAGCCCGGCGCGACAGTCACCGTCACCACCCAGGACGGGCCACTCGCCGAGGTCCAGGCCGACGAGCACGGCAAATGGGTCGCGCTTCCGGACAAGCCGCTGCCGGAAGGCGATCATGCGGTCAGGATCGAGGCGACGGGCAAGGACGGCAAGACGGAGGTCGGCGACAAGACCATCGTCGTCTCGATCCCGGAAGGGGGCAAGGACGCGAAGCCGCTGGTGGTCGCCGTTCCGACGGGGGATTTCGGCGCCAGCGAGGTTATCCAGCGGCCCGAGGCCCCGCCGGACGCCGGGAAGCCGGCCGCCATCGAACGCGAGCCGCCGCCCGCCCGCCCGGCAACACCGGAAAAGCCGATCATCGTGGCGGAGGCCGGGAAGACCGTGGCGCAGCCGCCCGCGTCCGGCAAGCCCGTCGCCGCGGACGAAGCGCCTGCAACGCCCGCCGGCCGGACTGCGCAGCCGGACAGGGCCGTTCCGCAAGAGAGCGATGCCGGCGCTCCGGCGGGTCGGGACACGGACAAGCCGGCCGAGGCCGTCGCGGCCGCTCCGGCAGAGAAGGGCCGCGAAGAAGCGGCTTCGACGGCAGCGCAGGGCCCCGTGCTGCAGCAGGCGGACGAGGACGCCGCGCAGCCGTCCGCGCAGCAGCAGGCGGCAGCGGTCGAGAAGGCTGCGCCCTCCGCGGGTGCGTCCGGGCAGGCGCCGGCGACAGCCGAGGCCCCTGGAACGCCGAAACCTTCGGGCGAGGACGCTGCGCAGCCGTCCGCGCAGCAGCAGGCGGCAGCGGTCGAGAAGGCTGCGCCCTCCGCGGGTGCGCCCGCGCAGGCGCCGGCGACGGCCGAGGCCCCTGGAACGCCGAAACCTTCGGGCGAGGACGCCGCGACGCCGTCCGCGCAGCAGCAGGCGGCTGCCGCCGAGAAGGCCGCGCCCTCCGCGGGTGCGTCCGGGCGGGCGCCGGCGATGGCCGAGGCTCCGGAATCGCCGAAACCTTCGGGCGAGGACGCCGCGCAGCCGTCCGCGCAGCAGCAGGCGGCAGCGGTCGAGAAGGCTGCGCCCTCCGCAGGGCGCATCCGGGCAGGCGCCGGCGACGGCCGAGGCTCCGGAATCGCCGAAACCTTCGGGCGAGGACGCCGCGCAGCCGTCCGCGCAGCAGCAGGCGGCAGCGGTCGAGAAGGCTGCGCCCTCCGCAAGCGTGTCCGGGCAGGCGCCGGCGACGGCCGAGGCCACCGGAACGCCGAAACCGGCAGGCGGGGACGCCGCGACGCCGTCCGCGCAACAACAGGCGGCAGCGGTCGAGAAGGCTGCGCCCTCCGCAAGCGTGTCCGGGCAGGCGCCGGCGACGGCCGAGGCTCCGGAATCGCCGAAACCTTCGGGCGAGGACGCCGCGCAGCCGTCCGCACAGCAACAGGCGGCAGCGGTCGAGAAGGCCGCGCCCTCCGCCGGCGCGTCCGGGCAGGCGCCGGCGACAGCCGAAGCTCCGGAATCGCCGAAACCTTCGGGCGAGGACGCCGCGCAACCGTCCACGCAGCAACAGGCGGCAGCGGTCGAGAAGACCGCGCCCTCCGCCGGCGCGTCCGGGCAGGCGCCGGCGACAGCCGAAGCTCCGGAATCGCCGAAACCTTCGGGCGAGGACGCCGCGCAGCCGTCCGCGCAGCAACAGGCGGCAGCGGTCGAGAAGGCCACGCCCTCCGCAAGCGTGTCCGGGCAGGCGCCGGCGACGGCCGAGGCCCCTGGAACGCCGAAACCGGCAGGCGGGGACGCCGCGACGCCGTCCGCGCAACAACAGGCGGCAGCGGTCGAGAAGGCTACGCCCTCTACCAGCGCGTCGCTCACGGCCGGAACCTCCGAAACGCCGGAACCGAAGGCCGGGGATTCCGCGACGCCGTCCGCGCAGCAACAGGCGGCAGCGGTCGAGAAGGCTGCGCCCTCTACCAGCGCGTCGCGGCAGGCGCCGGTCACGGCCGGGACCTCCGAAACGCCGGAACCGAAGGCCGGGGATTCCGCGACGCCGTCCGCGCAGCAACAGGCGGCGGCAGGCGGCAGGGACGTCCCTGCTCCGGCCGCCGCAGCTCCCGCAACGCCAGAGCCGGAAGGGCAGCAGGGACAAGTCGCGCCCCAGCCTTCATCGGCCGGCGTCTCCGTGGACTCGGTCGATTACGACGACAAGGGCAATCTCGCGCTTGCCGGAACGGCGAAGCCCGGATCGGTCGTCGAGCCGAAGATCGCCGACCGGGACTCCGGCGCGGAGTCGTTGGGCGAAACGCGGGCGGACGAGAAGGGCGGGTGGCGCATCCAGGTCGAGCGCCCGGTTGCGCCCGGCCGCTACGACCTCACGGTCGAGGAACGCACCCCGGAAGGCGCGCCGCGCTCGCGCATCCGGCTTCCGTTCGAGCGTGCGGACCCGATCACCGACTTCCCGCCGGGGGACATCGTGGTGGTCCAGCCCGGCAACAGCCTTTGGCGCATCGCGCGCAGGATCTACGGCCAGGGCGTGCGCTACACGGTCATCTACGCCGCGAACCGGGCGCAGATCGGCAATCCCGACCTGATCTTCCCAGGCCAGATCTTCTCGGTCCCGCAAGGGAACCCGGCCGGCCGCGCGCCGGGCTAGGCGGCGGCGCGCTCCGTTTCGCGCTCTTCGTCCGGGTCGCGATAGGCCCGTTCGACATGGGCGGCGCAATAGGAGTGCGGCGCGAGCGTCGGTGCGCCGCAATAGTGGAATTCCCCGTCGTCCTGCGGATCGCCGAACGGCCACTGGCACGTGCGGAAGGGCGACGGTTTGGCGTTTTCGAACAGGGAGCGCACGGAGGCGCCGTTGGCAGCGGACATGATTCATGTCTCCCGGTGGATGTTGCGTTGCATTAGAGATTGTTGCGTCGCAGCATGAATGTCAAGCGGGGTTGCCCGCGCCTGCGATACACTGGGGTTTGCGGCAGAATGGGTTGGCATTCGGCGATTTCAAGGCCCGTCGCGGAAAAAAATTTTATCGGCTACCCTCGCCGGGCCATGCAGGAGCAGCCGCAATTGCCGGCCTGGCCGGGTCCGGGCCTCACGCGCGTGCCGTTCGAGGTTTACCGCGACCCCGCGCTCTACGAGGCCGAGCAGGAGCGCCTCTTCCGCGGCCCCGCCTGGCATTTCCTGTGCATGGAGGCGGAGCTGCCGGAGCCCGCCTGCTGGCGCACGACATTCGTCGGCGAGACGCCCGTCATCGTCAGCCGCGACCGGGACGGGGCGCTGCATGCCTTCGAGAACCGCTGCGCCCATCGCGGCGCGCTCATCTGCCTCGGCGAAGGCGGGCGCGGACGGCGCATCCAGTGCGTCTATCACGCATGGAGCTACGATCTCGAAGGCAATCTCCGCGGCGTCGCCTTCGAGGGCGGTATAGACGGCGCGGGCGGCATGCCGGAGGGCTTCGACAAGGCCCGGCACGGGCCCCGCACGCTGCGCGTGGCGGCGTATTGCGGGCTGGTGTTCGGCACCTTCAGCCCGGATGTGGCCGGTCTCGAGGACTGGCTCGGGACCGAAATCCGCGCCCGGCTCGCGCGCGTGCTGCCGAAACCCGTGAAGCTGCTCGGCCGCCACCGCCAGATGCTGCCGAACAACTGGAAGCTCTATGTCGAGAACGTGAAGGACACATACCATGCGAGCCTGCTGCATTCCTTCTTCACCACCTTTCGCCTGAACCGGCTTTCGCAGGAGGGCGGCGTCGAGGTGGACGAGAGCGGCGGCCACCATGTGAGCTGGTCGCGCATGCGGACCGACCGCGCCAGTGACGACTACGAGAAGGGCGGCCTGCGGTCGCACAAGGAGGATTTCGCGCTTGCCGACCCACGCCTCATCCAGGGCCGCGACGAGTTCGGCGACGGCGTCTCGCTCCAGATGCTGACGGTGTTCCCGACCTTCGTCTCGCAGCAGCAGCAGAACGCGCTCGCCATACGCCATGTCGTGCCGAAGGGGGTGGACCGCACGGAATTGCTCTGGACCTGTTACGGCTTCGAGGACGACGACCCCGAGCTCGCGGAACTGCGGCTCCTCCAGGCGAACCTGGTGGGGCCGGCGGGCTTCGTCTCCATGGAGGACGGCGCCGTCGGCGGTTTCGTCAGGCGCGGCGTGGCGGGCGCGACCGGCCTTGCGGGCGTGGTCGAGATGGGCGGCGCGGGCTGGGAGAGCCAGAAGGGCCGCGCCACCGAGTCGTCCGTGCGCGGCTTCTGGAAGGCCTGGCGGGCGGTCATGGAGCTGTGAGCGGCCTCCAGGACGCCGTGGACGGCGTGCTCGCACGCTACGCCATGGCCATAGACGACGACCGGCTGGAGGACTGGCTGGAGCTGTTCGCGGAGGACTGCCGCTACCGCATCGCCGCGCGCGACAATGTGGAAGCCGGCCTGCCGGTCTCCGCGGTCTATGCCGACGGGCGCGCCATGCTGTCCGACCGCGTGGCGGCGCTCCGCCGCGCGAATGTCTATGAGGCGCAGCGCTACCGCCATGTCGTCGGGCGCGCGCTGGTGGAGGCGGGGCCGCCCGTTACCGCGCGCGCCGGCTACCATGTGGCCCGCATCATGCGCGAGGGCGACCTCATGCTGTTCAGCGCCGGCGAATACCGCGCCGTCTTCGATGAAGCACTGCGCATCCGGGAGATGACCGTGGTCTATGACAATGCCCGCATCGACACCCTGCTGGCGCTGCCGCTGTGACCGGCGAGAACGAGGCAAGGGGCGATCTGCTCGTCCGGGGCGCGCTGGAGCTCTGGGGCGCTGACCCGGAGGGCGTGTCGGCCGCGCGCGAGGACTCGCCGCTCGGGCCCGTCTGGCGGGTGACCGGGCCGGATGGGCGAAGCCGCGTCCATCCCTCCGTCTCCGGCGCACTCCGCCATCTGCGCGCGCTGGTCGCGCCTGAGCGCCGGGCAAGCCGGGTGCTGTTCATGCGCGCTCTCGATGCCGGCGGAGAACCGAAGTGAGCCGCATCATCGTGCTTCCCCCCACCGTCACCCCGGACGCCGCGCTAGTGGCGAGCCGGGGCCCATCTGCCGGCCTTCCTGCCAGGCGGCAATGGCAGGGCTGGGCCCCGGATCGCAGTCCGGGGCGACGAACGGGATGCAAGGCCCGGAAAGGGCGCCGGCAATGAGCCGCGTCATCGCCATTACGGGCTTTCTCGGCTCCGGCAAGACGACCTTGCTGAAGGCGCTGCTCGCCCATGAGGCGCTGGCTGGCGACGGCGTCATCGTCAACGAGTTCGGCGATGTCGGCATCGACCATGCGCTGCTGGAGGCGGGAGAGGAGGAGCTGGTCCAGCTCGACTCCGGCTGCCTCTGCTGCGCGGCGCGGGGGGACATCCTCGCCGCCGCCACCCGCCTGCAGGCGCAGCGGCCCTCGGCGCGCATCTGGCTGGAGACGAGCGGTCTCGCCGACCCCGCGCCCATCCTCCAGACCTTGATCGCCGCATACGGCCTGGAAGCCGGTGGGCTCGCCGCCACGGTGGACGCGGTCAACGGCGCGGAGACGCTGGAGCGCTATCCGGAGGCGGTAAAGCAGGCGGCGCTGGCGGACCTGCTGATCGTCACCAAGCGCGACCTCGCGCCGGCGGCAGACCTCGAAGCCCGCCTCCGCCGCCTCAATCCGGGCGCGGAAATCGTGGAAGCCAGCTTCGGCGCGCTCGACCCCGGACAGCTCCTGTCGATAACGCCCCGGCTCGACGCGCCGGACGGCCACGATCACGCCGCCGGCATCTCGACCTTCACGATCAGGCGCGAGGAACCCGTCCCGGCCGTGGCACTCACCCTCTTCCTGGAGACGCTGGCCGATGCGGCGGGGCCGGACCTGTTGCGCCTCAAGGGCCTTGTGCGGATTGCCGAGGCGCCCGAGCGTCCCGTCGTCGTGCATGGCGTGCAGCATGTCTTCCATCCGCTGGAGCGGCTCGCCCGCTGGCCGGGGGCCGACACCTCGACCAGACTGGTCGTCATCGGGCGCGGCATAAGGCAGGATTGGGCGGAAGCGCTCATGGAGACGCTGATCGAGGAGGTGGAGCGATGTTCGATCTGATCCTGCGCAGCGACCGCGTGGTGACGCCGCAGGGCGTCGGCGCGCACGATGTGGCGGTCTCCGGCGAGCGCATCGCGGCCGTCGCCGAGAAGGGCGCCATCCCGGACGATTCCGCCCGCCGTGTGGTGGACGCGACCGGGCGGATCGTCCTGCCGGGCGGCATCGACCCGCATGTGCACTGCCTCTGGCACCTGCCGCTGCCGGACGGCACGGCGATGCTGACCGATCCGCCCTCGGTGGTGAGCCGGGCCGCGCTCCATGGCGGCACCACGACCATGATCGACTTCGCCGCCCGCCAGGAGCCGCTGCCGCTGGGGGAGGTGATCGCGAGGCGCGACGCCGACTGGGAGGGCGCCTGCCATTGCGACTACGCCTATCATGTGATGCTGCTCGGCGACATTCCGCCGGAGACGGTCTCCGAGCTGGAGGGCGTCATCGCCGACGGCTATCCGACGGTCAAGATCTTCACCACCGACATCACCCCGTCGCGCCGCGGGCGGATGGTGCATTTCGGCGACATCTGGGAGGTCTTCAAGGCGATCACGCGCGCAGGCGGCCTCGGCGTCATCCATGCCGAGGACAACGATATCGTGATGCACATGTACGAGACGCTGATCCGCGAGGGCCGGACCGGATTCGAGAACATGGCGGAGGTCCACAACGCGCTCTCGGAGGACCTCTCCTTCCGCCGCGTGCTGAGGCTGGCGGAGGCCGAGAACACGCCCCTCTACATGATGCATGTGAGTGCGGCGACGGGCGTGCAGGCGATCCGCGAGGCGCGCGCCAAGGGCAGCCCGATCTACGGCGAGACCCTGCATCAATACATGCTCTACACCAGCGACGACTACAGGCGCCCGAACGGCCAGATCTATCACACCTACCCCTCGCTCAAGTCGCCGGCGGACCAGGCGGCGCTCTGGGCCGGCACGCTCGACGGCGCGATCAACTGCGTCGCCACCGACGAGATCTGCTGCACGCTCAGGGTCAAGACGCTCGGCAAGCGCATCGACGACACCACGGGCGGCAATGCCGGCGTCGAGCCGCGCATGGGCGTGATGTATGACGAGATGGTGACGAAGCGCGGCTACAGCCTGGAGCGTTACACGGACCTCGTCTCGACCAACGCCGCGAAGATCATGGGCCTCTGGCCGCGCAAGGGCGCGCTCGCGCCCGGCTCCGACGCCGACATCTGCGTCCTCGACCCCGAGGTCCGGGGCGCGGTCCGCGCGGCCGACATGCACGAAACCGACTACAGCCCCTGGGAAGGCCACGCCATAACAGGCTGGCCCGCCATGACCGTCCTGCGCGGCAAGGTGGTGGTCGAGGACGGCGCGTTCCATGGCGACCCGGCGGACGGACGGTATCTCAAGCGCGAGGTGCCGGAGGCGGTAAGGGCGGGGCCGGGGGTTTGAGCAGGCTGGCAATAGACATATTGCATATTACACATCGTTGTGATACGAAGTTTCAGAAACAGGGCGCTCAGGCGGTTCATGCAGCGCGGCGAGGCGGGGCGCATCCGGGCGGAACACCGGGAGGCCGTGCGGGACATTCTGGCGCGGTTGAACGCTTCGAGGGCCCCGGAGGACATGGACCTGCCCGGCTTCCGGCTCCACCGGCTGCGAGGCGACCTTGCCGGTTTCTGGGCGGTGACGGTCCGGGCCAACTGGCGCATCGTTTTCCGCTTCGAGGACGGCGACGCCGTCGACATCGATTATCTGGACTACCACTAGAAGGGCTGCGCCATGCTCATGCACGACCCACCCCATCCCGGCGGCGTTATCCGGCGGCAATGCCTCGAACCGCTGGGACTGACGGTGACCGAAGCCGCGAAGGGCCTTGCGGTGTCGCGCAACACGCTCTCCATGCTCCTCAACGGCCGCCTCGGCATCTCTCCCGAAATGGCGATCCGGCTTTCGGAGGCATTCGGGGGCAGCCCGGAAAGCTGGCTGCTCCAGCAGATGCAATACGACCTCTGGCAGGCAAAGGCGAACCGCGGACCGGTCGCCATCCGCAGATTCGCCGCGTGACGCCTACCGCCGCCCGGACGCCCGCCGCTTCTTCCGCTTGACCGGCAGGCGCGTTCGGGGAAGGGTTGGAAGCGTCGAACGGGGCAAGGCAAACGGCAACGGGCGGTCTGCAATGCGCTTCATTGAGAGCCTGAAACTGGCCGGCCTGCTCTCCTTCCCGCCGGACATGGAGCCGTTCGAGCTCGAATCCCTCAACGTCCTCATCGGCCCCAACGGCTCCGGCAAATCGAATTTCATCGAGGCGTTCGAGCTATTGCGCGCCTTGCCGACCGATCTCTCGGCAGCACTTCGTCGGGGAGGCGGAGCACGAGAATGGCTTTGGAAAGGCAAGAGACTGACAAGAAATATGCAACTCGAATTGACTTTGCGGCCGCGTGGGAGTCACTTGAGGGGCGATACAATAATAGATTATGCGCTGGAACTCGAAATACTAGAGGATAGATTTTTTGTGAGTGGAGAAGATATTTCTGGTCCCCCTATGTCAGGGCGCGGAAAGAATATTGTGACCCACTACAGGAATTACGGTTTGGGTTTAGGTGCAAAAGTACGGGAGAGATCAGGAGCACGGTTTCAATACAGAGAATTGAATTCGTTTGATTTATCCGACGATAATTCGATTCTCTCGCAGCTTCGAGATCCGGTCAAATACGATGTGCTGAATGCGCTGCATATGAGTTTGTCGTCTATACAAATATTCCAAGGCTGGTCGTTGGGCCGCGACGCCGAGTTTCGGCGACCGCAGAGGACCGATCTGCCGGGAGACCGGCTCTTGCCGGATGCGAGCAATCTCGCCGTCATCGTCAACAATCTGGATAGCTGGGGGAGGCGGAAGGAATTCAACGATTTGCTGAAACGCTTCTTCCCGCGCGTCGAGCGTTTGAGCACTCCGGTCATCGGTGGAACCGTCCAGCTTCTGTTGCACGAAAAAGGCTTCGACACGCCCATCCCCGCGACGCGCATCTCCGACGGCACGCTTCGCTTTATCGCCATGCTGGCGGTGCTGCTGTCTCCGGAGCCGCCGCCTCTGGTCTGCATCGAGGAGCCGGAATTGGGCCTGCACCCGGACGCCGTGGCGCTGCTGGGCGACGTATTGGAGGAAGCCTCCGAGCGGATGCAGCTTGTCGTAACGACCCATTCGGATGCGCTGGTGTCGGAGTTGACCGATCGGCCAAGCGCCATCGTCGCCTGCGAGAGACCCGGAGCGGGCACGATGCTTCGGCGGCTGGACCCGGAGCATGTCGCCCACTGGCTGGACGAATACGCCTTGGGCGATATCTGGCGCATGGGGGCGTTGGGCGCGAACCCGTGACCGCTGTGACGATTTTCATGGAGGGCGGCGGCCTGGGCCTCGCCACCAAGAACAGGCTCCGTCGCGGCATGGATGCGTTTCTGCGTGAGCCGAGGCAGGCGGCGACAGCCAGAACTTGGCGCTGGCAGGTAGTGTGTTGCGGCGATCGGGGACGCGCATTCAAGGCATTCCGGGAGGAGATAGAACACGGCGGGTCTGTCATCGTCGTTCTTCTGGTCGATTCCGAAGACCCGGTGACCGCGGCGACTTTCCGCGAGCATCTTGAAATGCGCGACCGATGGAACCTGAGCTTCGCATCGGATGACAGGATTCATCTAATGGTCCAGACGATGGAAACGTGGATCGTCGCCGACCGGCCGGCTTTGAAGGACTATTACGGCGAAGAGTTGGACGAGAGCGAACTGCCCGGATTGAACGACCTGGAGGCGGTGCCCGCAGTCGATAAAGCCCTGGAGCGAGCTACGAGAAACACAGGGAAAGGCGAATACCGCAAGATCGGCCATGCGAGCGACCTGCTGCGCAGGATAAACCCGGACGCGGCGCAGGAGCGCTGCCCGGCCTGCCGGCGCCTGTTCGAGACGCTGGCGGAGGAGATCGGGCAGCAATAGCCGGGAACCGTCCCTGGCGAAGCCCCTGCAATGCTCGGCAAGTCTCCGATGCCGCATCGCGGAGGCCCGTGCTGCCCTTTCGTAAGAAAATTTTCAGAAATCGGCCCGCCGGGGGCTTGACCTGGGGGAAAGTGGTGTATGATGGGTGTGGGAAGGGCGGCTTGCGGGGCCGCCTTTTCCGTTTTCTGCAGAGAGCGGCTGGGGCCGGAAACCCCGGCGGGAACGGACGGGGAAAGTGCGTCCGTTGGCTCGCGCGCGCAATCAGCCGCGCGAACCGCGCCGGCGCGAAACGCCCGCCCGCCTGCGCACGGGCGCGCACGCGGTTAGCGCGCAAAACAGGGTCCCGCCGCGCCGGGCGGCCGGTCGGCGGCGCCAACGCCGCCATGTGTAATGTTCGCCGCATTCGGCGCGGCGGCGGGACGGGCGGACAGGATCGGAACGAAGCGCAGGGGAGGCGCGGTATGCGGGAACGGAACGGCAAATCATCCAGGAAGGCATGGCGAACATGACATCGCATGACACATCCTGACATTTCATGACGCGCCCGGCAGGCCCTCCGGCTTCGGCCCGCCCGTTGCCCAGTCGAGGAGCTGCGCGGTGTGGAGGACGGGCAGGCTCGTCGCGCCGGCGATCTGGACCATGCAGCCGATATTGCCCGCCGCCACCGCGTCCGGGCGCGTGCTCTCGATATGCCGGGCCTTGCGTGCGCCGAGCCGCCCCGCCAGCTCCGGCTGCAGCAGGTTGTAGGTGCCGGCGGACCCGCAGCAGATATGGCCCTCGGGCACGGCGAGCGGCTCGAAGCCCGCGGCTTCCAGCAGGCGCACGGGCAGGGTCGTTATCTGCTGCCCGTGCTGCATCGAGCAGGCGGAATGGTAGGCGACCCGCAGCCCCGGAACCGCGCCGCCCGCCGCCCGCTCCGCGAAGCCGAGTTCGTCCAGCACTTCGGTCAGGTCGCGGGTGCGGGCGGAAACCCAGGCGGCGTTCTCGGCGAGCGCCGGGTCGTTGCGCAGCATGTAACCGTAGTCCTTGACCTGCGTGCCGCAGCCGGACGCATTGACGACGATGCGGTCGGGCGCCGCGCGGAGCCACGCGCGGACATTGGCCGCCGCCGCCCGCTTGCCGTCTTCGGCCCGGCCCATATGGTGGACCAGCGCCCCGCAGCAGCCCGCGCCCTCCGCGACGACCGTCTCCGCGCCCATGCGGGTCAGCAGGCGCACCGTCGCCTCGTTGATGGCCGGGTCCAGCACCGTCTGCGCGCAGCCGGTCAGCAGCGCCACCCGCATCCGCCGCTTCCCCTCCGCCGGGAAGGTCTGCGGGCGGTCCGCGGGCGAGGGCGGGGGCAGGCGGCGGGGCGCCATGCCGGCCATCGCGCCGAGCCGGCCCGGCAGGAATCGGGCGAGAGGCTTCGCTGCCATCGCGCCGATCAATGCGGCGCGGAACAGCGCCGGGCGGGGCAGCAGGAAGGCGAGCAGCCGGCGCAGCCAGCGCTCCGGCAGCGGGCGGGCGAAGGTCCGCTCGATATGGGCGCGCGCATGGTCCACCAGGTGCATGTAGTTCACGCCGGAGGGGCAGGTAGTCATGCAGGAGAGGCAGGAGAGGCAGCGGTCGATATGGCGCACCGTCAGCGCGTCCGCCGCCCGGTCGTTTTCCAGCATGTCCTTGATGAGGTAGATGCGCCCGCGCGGGCTGTCGAGCTCGTCGCCCAAGAGCTTGTAGGTCGGGCAGGTGGCGGTGCAGAAGCCGCAATGCACACAGCGCCGGAGGATCCGCTCGGAGGCCGCGACATCGGGGTCGGCAAGCTGCGCCAGGGTGAAATCGGTCTGCATCAGAGGCCCTCGCCCATGCGTCCCGGATTGAGGATGCGCTTCGGATCGAAACTCTCCTTCACCCGCCGCGAAAGCGCCGCCAGCGCCGGCGGCTGCGGATGGAAGACGGGCTCCGCCGCGCGCACCGCTTCAGGCGCGCTGACGCAGGTCGCATGGCCGGTGAGGCCCTCGCGGATCGCCGCCCCGTGCCGCCCCGCCTCCAGCGCCAGCCAGATGAGGCCGCCCGCCCAGTCGAACAGCCGGCCCGCGATCGGCAGGCCCGCTTCGGCGAGCCTTGCGGCGACCGCCGCCCCGTCGCCCGGCGCCACGGAGAGCCGCCAGAGCTGCTCGCCCCGCCCCGCAAGCGGGCGCACATCGCGGACATCCTCCCAAAAGGCGCGCGAGGCGCCCTCGCCCAGCACCTCCGCCTCGCCGCCGAAATGCGCCAGCAGCGTCTCGCGCCGGCTCGCCACGGAGACCGCCGGCCCTTCGAGCCGGAGCCCTGTCCGGCCGCCCTCGTCGGGCGCATGGGCGAAGGCGGAAACCTCCGCCGGCAGGCCCGAGGCCCCGGTCATCAGCGCCACGGCCGCCGCGTCGTCCAGGCCCCGAAACACCACCGTCTCCTCGGTCTCCGGCTTCGGCAGCGCCTTGACGGTAATCTCGCTCATCACGCCGAGCGTGCCGTGAGAGCCCGCCATCAGCTTGGAGAGGTCGTAGCCGGTCACGTTCTTCATCACCCGCCCGCCGGACTTGAACGGCTCGCCGCGTCCGCTGACGGCGCGGAAGCCCAGCACATGGTCCCGCGCCGCCCCCGCCCGGATGCGTCGCGGGCCGGAGGCGTTGACAGCGACCGCGCCACCGATCGTGCCCCGGCCGGCCGGGCCGCCCAGAATGGCGCCGTAATCCGCCGGCTCGAAGGCGAGCTGCTGGCCCTGCTGGTCGAGCAGGCCCTGGATTTCGCGAAGCGGCGTGCCGGCCCCGGCGGTCAGCACAAGCTCCGCCGGCTCGTAGAGCGAGACGCCGCGCATGGCCGCCGTGGAAAGCCGCCGCCCGGCCTCGACGGCATGGCCGAAGCCGCGCTTGCTGCCTTCGCCGTCCACCGCGAGCGGGGCGTCGTCCGCGAGCGCGCCGGCTATCGCCTCCTCCAGCTCGGCCTCGTCGCGGGGCGCCAGCTCCTCCATGCCGCCGGTTCCGGCAGGCCGGCTCAGAAGCGCGGCAGGTCCGGGAAGGGCAGCGCGCCGCCCCGGACATGCATCCGCCCGAGCTCGGCGCAGCGCCGCAGGGTCGGGAAGACCTTGCCGGGATTGAGCCGGTGCTCCGGGTCGAAAGCGCATTTGACCCGCTGCTGCTGGTCGAGGTCGGCTTCTGTGAACATGGTGCCCATCAGGTCGCGCTTCTCGACGCCGACGCCGTGCTCGCCGGTCAGCACGCCGCCGACCGCGACGCAGAGCTTCAATATGTCGGCGCCGAAGGCCTCCGCCTTCTCGATGTCGCCCGGCCGGTTGGCGTCGTAGAGGATCAGCGGGTGGAGGTTGCCGTCGCCGGCATGGAACACGTTCGCCACGCGCAGCCCGTGCTTCCCGGAAAGCTCGGTCATGCCGGCCAGAACCTCGGCGAGCCGACCGCGCGGGATGGTGCCGTCCATGCACAGATAGTCCGGCCCGATGGCGCCGACGGCCGGGAAGGAGTTCTTGCGCCCGGCCCAGAAGCCGAGCCGCTCCGCCTCGCTCTCGGAAGCGCGGATTACCGTCGCGCCCGCCGCCCGCGCTATCGCGGAGACCCGCTCGACCAGATGGTCCACCTCCGACGCCTCGCCGTCGAGCTCGCAGATGAGCAGCGAGGCGGCGTCGGTCGGGTAGCCGCAAGGCTGGAAGTCCTCCGTGGCGCGGATCGCCGGCCCGTCCATCATCTCCAGCCCGCCGGGGACGATGCCGGCCGCGATGATGTCCGCTACGCAGCCCGCGCCCGCCTCGACCGTCGGGAAGGCCAGCAGCAGCCCGCGCGCCGTCTCGGGCTTCGGCAGCAGGCGCACCGTGACCTCGGTGATGACGCCCAGCAGGCCCTCCGAGCCGGTCATCAACCCCATCAGGTCGTAGCCCTCGGAGTCGAGATGCTTGCCGCCGAGATGGACGGTCTCGCCGCCCATCAGCACGATTTCGAGGCCGAGTATGTTGTTGGTCGTCAGGCCGTATTTCAGGCAGTGCACGCCGCCCGAATTCTCGCCGACATTGCCGCCGATCGAGCACGCGATCTGCGAGGAGGGATCGGGCGCGTAGTAGAAGCCGCGCGCAGCGACCGCATCGCTGATCGCGAGATTGGCCACGCCCGGCTGCACGCGCGCGCAGCGGTTGCCGTAGTCGATCTCCAGGATGCGGTTGAACTTGCCCATGGCGAGCAGGATGCCGTCGCCGAGCGGCATCGAGCCGCCGGACAGCGAGGTGCCGGCCCCGCGCGGCACCACCTTCACATTCATCTCGGCCGCGAGCGCCATGATCTCCTGCACCTGGGGCACCGTCTCCGGCAGGGCCACGACGAGCGGAAGCTGGCGGTACATGGTGAGCGCATCGCACTCATAGGCGCGCATTCCCGCCTCTTCGGCGATCACGCTCTCTTCCGGCAGGATCGCGCGCAGCCGGCGGATCAGCCGGTCGCGGTTCTCCAGGATCGCCGCCTCGGGCGCCGGCATAGTGAGCGACATGGGTGCACGCCTCCCCGACCGCCCGCCAGTCTAGGGCCTTTCGGCGGGGAACGGAAACGCGCGCGGGCAGCGGCCTGTCTTGAGCGGCTGTCTCAGTGAGCCAAGCACCATATACCGTTGACAATCGACATGTTATCGATAAATAAGCGACAATTGGTCGATTGCAAACAGGATATGACGCATGTTGTTCAGATATCGCGCTCTGGACGATGCAGAAAGGCGGGTCGAGGCGGCAACGGCCCGGATACGCGCCGACCTGCGCCACTATGTCGTCACGGAGCCGCGTCGCTGGACGGGCCTTCTGGCCCGCATGACCCGCGCCCGCGCTCTCGTCGCGTCCAACAGCATCGAAGGCATCAATGTGTCGGACGAGGACGCCATCGCCGCCATCGACCACGAAGACCCGGCGGACACGGACCGCGAAACCTGGCGCGCCGTTACCGGTTACCGCGAAGCCATGGATTACATCCTCCAGCGCCGGCAGAGCCCTTCGTTCAGGATCACCGAGGATGTTCTGCTGGCCGTCCATTTCATGATCTGCCAGTCGGATTTCGCCGCGCGACCCGGCCAGTACCGACCGGGCTGGGTGGGCGTCAGGAACGCAAGGACCGGCGATCTCGTCCATGAGGGCGTGGACCGCGACCTGCTGGAAGTCCTTGTCCGGGAACTCCTGGCCTATGTGAACGACGGAGAAGTCGAGTCGATTTTCCTCTGTGCAGCCATGGCCCATCTGAACCTGGCAATGCTGCATCCGTTTTCGGACGGCAACGGGAGGACTGCCAGGTGCATTCACACCGCGGTGCTCGCGAGCGACGGGATCGTCGCGCCGGCGTTTTCTTCCATCGAAGAATATACCGGCCGCAATCGGCAGGAATATTACGACGTATTGGCAGAGGTCGGCGGCGGCGGATGGAACCCGGAGCGCAGCGCCAAACCCTGGGTCCGGTTTTGCCTGACCGGCCACTACCGGCAGGCGCAAACGCTTCTTCGCCGGACGAGAGAGCTGGAGCGGGTCTATGCGGAACTGGAGGACCTTGTTGCGGCAAGCGGGCTTCACGAACGCACGTCCATGGCGCTGCTGCAGGCCGCGTTCGGCGGCAGAGTGAGGAACTCTGCCTACCGGGTCAGCGCCGACATATCCAAGAACCTCGCCACCCGGGACCTGAAGGCGCTTGTCGATGCCGGCCTCCTTGTCCCCGAGGGTGAAAAGCGGGGCCGGTTCTATGTTCCGTCCACAACCGTGGCCGAACTTCGCCGGAAATCGCGCCTCGACAGGACCGTCGACGATCCGTTCGCCGAGGACGGACCGGTGCAAACGGCCGGACGCCAGTCGAGTCTGTTCGCCGCGAACATATGACCCAGCCCTCGCCCCGCGCTATGCTGCCCGCCGGCGAGGATAGCGGAGGAGGGCCGGGCTATGGCGGGCGGCACGTGGATTTCCTTTCCCCACAGCGAGGGCGAGACCAACCGGCGGGCGCATGTCCAGCTGCCCGAAGGCCGTTTCGAGCGCGAACTCGGCCGGGAGGGCTTCTTCGGCCCGGCGGCGCACATGTACCACCGCAATCCGCCGACGGCCTGGACCGGCTGGGAAGGCCCGCTGCGCCCCCGCGCCTTCGACCTCAACAAACTGCCCGCCGCCACCTCCCCTTGGGAGGCCCGGCGGGTGCTGCACAACGCCCATGTCGATTACCGCTTCTGGCGCGCGGAGGGGCGGATGGACCACCTGGTCCGCAACGGAGACGGCGACGACCTGCTCTTCGTACACCGGGGCAGCGGCGGTTTCTTCTGCGACTATGGGCACCTCCCGGTCGAGCAGGGGGACTATGTCGTCATCCCGCGCGGCACCATGTGGCGGCTCGATGCGGAGGGGCCGGTCGAGGCGCTGCTGATCGAGGCGACCGGCGGCTTCTACCGGCTGCCGGAGAAAGGCATGGTGGGCCGCCACGCGGTGTTCGACCCGGCAGCGCTCATCCTTCCGCGCATAGACGAGGCCTTTCGCGCGCAGCAGGGGCCGGGTAGCTGGCAGGTCCGGATCAAGCGGCGAGGCGCGATCAGCTGCGCGACCTTCCCCTTCAACCCGCTCGATGCGGTCGGCTGGCATGGCGACCTCTCCGTCGCCAAGCTCAATGTGCGCGAGATCAGGCCGCTGATGAGCCACCGCTATCACCTGCCGCCTTCCGCTCACACCACTTTCGTCGCCGACCGCTTCGTCGTCTGCACCTTCGCGCCGCGCCCGGCGGAGTCCGACCCCGAGGCGCTCAAGGTGCCGTTCTTCCACAACAATGACGATTATGACGAGGTGATGTTCTTCCATTCCGGCGGTTTCTTCAGCCGCGACGGCATCGACGCCGGCATGGTGACGCTGCATCCCTGCGGCTTCGCCCACGGCCCCCACCCCAAGGCGCTGTCGCGCATGCTGAGCGGCGGCAAGGCGTTCCTCGACGAATACGCCGTGATGCTGGATGCGCGCGATGCGCTGGATGTGGCCGAGCTGCCGGATGACGTAGAATGGGCCGGCTATGTCGATAGCTGGGCGGGTGCGCTCGCCTTCGCGCCCGATGCGCCGGAGAACGGGGGCGGCGGGAAGTGACGCCACCCTGAGGCAGGCATGCGCATCGCCAGCCTGCTGAAATGGGGCACGCTGGCAGTCGCGATCCTCATAGCGGCTGCGGCCGCCCTTCTCCTTTCCATCGACGTCAACAGCTATCGAGATGAAATCGTAGCCGAGTTCCGCAAGGCGACCGGCCGCGACCTTGCCATAGGCGGCGACATCGGCCTTTCGATCTCGCTCGCTCCCGCCATCGCCGTCGAGCGGGCGACCGTCGCCAATGCCGGCTGGGGCTCGCGCCCGGCCATGGTCACGCTCGAACGCGCCGAGGCGGAAGTCGAATTGCTGCCGCTGCTGGCCGGCGACATCCGCGTGGTCCGGCTCGTCCTCGTCGAACCGGACATCCTGCTCGAAACCGGTGCGGACGGCATGTCCAATTGGCGGGGCCGGCCGTCTTCGGACAACCGGTCCGATAGGCTCCCCGGCGCCGCGACGAAAGCCGGCCGGGAGAGCGCCGCGGACGACCGGCCGTCCGTTCCGGCCTTCAACCATGTGGAAGTCCGCCGGGGGCGCCTGACCTACAGGGACGCGCGGACCGGCAGCGAGACGCGCTTCGACCTGGAACGGGTAGCGGCAAGGGCGGCCTCCCTGAGCGCGCCGGTCGGGATCGAGGCCGAGGGCGCCTGGAACGGAGTTCCGTTTTCGCTCTCGGGCACGGCGGACCCCCTGGCAGGCGTCTTTGCGGGGGAACCGGTGGGGCTCGACTTCGAGGCCGCGCTCGGCGCCAGCGACCTCGCCGGGCGGATCGAGCTTGCGCTGGCGGGGCCGCGCCCGCGCCTTGCGGGAGCGCTCAGGGCGGAGGCAATCGACCTCGCCGGGCTGCGGGCAGAACCCGGCGGCGGCGGGCGTCCTGCCGGTTCGCCTGGCGGCGCGAGGCTTGAGAAGACCGGCCCGGACCGGGTGTTCCCCGACGACCCGCTGTCCCTTGGCGGGCTCAGGACCGTCGATCTGGACCTGGACCTGAGCATCGGGAAGCTCGCCGGCTATGCCGTTCCGGTCGGTGCGGTGGATACCCGCGTGAGCCTCGACGATGGCAGGCTCGCGGCGGCGCCTTTCCGGGCGACGGTCGCCGGAAGCCCGGTGGAGGGCGAATTGCGCCTCGATGCGCGGCGTGCGGCGCCGGGTCTTCGCCTCGTCGCAAGGGCTGCGGAGCTGGATATCGGCCGGCTGCTGGAGGAGTCCGGCGTTACCGATCTCTTCGAAGGCAAGGCAAGGGCGAGTGTCGATCTGTCGGGTTCCGGGGAGTCCGTTGCTGCGATCGTGGCCGGCCTCGACGGCGACATCCGGATCGTCGGCGGCAAGGGCCGCCTGAAGACGGAGGCGTTCGACGCGGCTGTCGGCGGCGCCAGCGCCCTTCTCGGCACACTGTTCGAAGGCGGCAGGCAATGGACGGTCGTCAATTGCACCATTGCCTCGGTCGGCATCGAGAAAGGGCGCGCAACGAGCCGGGCAATTCTGATCGACACCGAATATTCGACCGTCGCCACCAGGGGCACGGCGGACCTGGCCACGGAAACGCTCGATCTTGTCGTCGAACCCCGGGCGAAGTCGGCAACTCTCAATGTCGCGGTCCCGGTCCGTGTCCGGGGCCGCTTCGCCGACCCTGAATTCCGGCCCGATACCGGCGCGGCGCTGAAGAAGCTCGGCGGCCTCGCCGCCATCGCACTGTTCCCGCCGGCCGCCATCGTCGGCTTGGGCGAGCTCGGCGGCGACAATGAGTGCCTGACGACCGCCGCCGCCAGCCCCAAGGCGGGCGCGGGCGTGTCACCGGCTCCCGCCTCTCCCGAAAAGGCGGTCCGGGACCTCAGGGACAAGCTGAAGGGCACCGTGAAGGATGTCGGCCGCGGCCTGAAAGGCCTGTTCCGCCGTAAGAAGGACTGAGCGGGGGCCTCGACGGGCGCGGTTCGCCCCATCATGCTCGCGCTTCGCGAGCGGCCGATCCCAGGCCCGGACAGTCCGCAAGAGGAAGGCGCGCGCCGATGAAGCTTTATGTCTGGAATATCGCGCCGAACCCGCGCCGGGTGGTCATCTACCTGGCCGAGAAGGGGATCGAGGTGCCGATGGAGGAGGTCGGTATCCCCGGCAAGCCCGCCCTCGACCCCGCCTTCCTCGAAAAGGCGCCCTTTCGGCGGGTCCCGCTGCTGGAGCTCGACGACGGCACGCTGATTTCCGAAGCCATGGCGATCTGCCGCTATTTCGAGGCGCGGCACCCCGACCCGCCGCTGATGGGCGCCGATGCGCTGGAGATGGCGCGTGCCGAGATGTGGGAACGGATGTCCGAGTTCGAGGGGCTGTTCGCGGTCGCCGAGTCCTTCCGCAACGCCAAGCGCAGCTTCGCCGGCCGAGCGCTGCCCGGAATTCCCGGCGAGAGCGCGCAGATCCCCGAGCTGATCGAGCGCGGCCGGCAACGGGCCACGCTCTATTTCGACCGGCTCGATGCGCGCCTGGGCGAGGCGCGGTTCCTCGCCGGCGAGCGCTTCACCACCGCCGACATCACCGCCTTTTGCACCGTCGATTTCGCCAGGTTCATCGAGATGGACGCATCCGATGGCCGCCCCCATATCGCGCGCTGGCAGGCGGAGGTGGCCGCACGGCCCAGCATCCGCGGGACCGCGTAGCCGTCGGCCGCCCGATTTCTTCCCGCCGGGAGCCTAAGCTTCGGTGCGCTCCCGGTCGGCGGCGAACGCTAGGCAGGCGCGAATATCCTCTTCGACGAGATACGGAAAGTCTTCAAGGATTTCCGGGACGGTCATGCCGGAAGCCATGTAGTCGAGGATATCGTATACGGTGATCCGCATGCCCCGGATACAAGGCTGGCCGCCGCGCCTGCCGGCTTCGATGGTAATGCGGCCGTCATAGTCCGCCAGAGCCGGCACCTCCCGTCGCCGCTCGTCGTTCGATCCGTTCGAACCGACAGGGACAGTGTCCGACTGTAGCAAAACGGCCCGGCTAGCGTCGCCCCGGCCTCGACAGCATGAGCGCGCCGGGCCATGCTCGCGCCCCATGAGCGGCGCGTCCTTCATCCGCACCGTGCCCGAGGGCGACGACCGGGAACGGCTGGTCTGCGCCGATTGCGGGCATATCGCCTATGAGAACCCGAAAGTCGTGGTGGGCTCGGTCGCAACACTGGGCGACCGGCTGCTGCTATGCCGGCGGGCCATCGAGCCGCGCAAGGGCTTCTGGACCCTGCCCGCGGGCTATCTGGAGTTCAACGAAACGCCGGAGGACTGCGCCATCCGCGCGGCAGGTCCGGCTGGCCCACTGAAGTAGGAATGTTCTGAAGTTTGCGTCGAGCATTGGCGTAGCTTCGTATCTCGGCAAGTTATCGACGGGCTCGATGGGATAGGTACGCTGCACTCAGTGCGAGGGCGGCTGCCGCTAGCTGGAAAGCGTGGTTGATTCCGTCCACCTGAGATACCGGGAGCATTACAAGCGCCGAGGGTACCACCGGCCCGGCCAGCTGTCCGATCGCGAAAGCGGCAGTCATATGACCCAGGACAGCGGTGGCGCGGTCCTGCGCGCGCGACCGCACTTCCTGTAACGCCACTGTGGTCGTGACCATGAAAGTGCCGCCCACGAACAGCGCGGTAATTGCGATCGAGGTTGGTGTCAGCCAGATGCTCGGCATGAGGACGCCGAGCGCCATGATGAGGTGGGTAACGGCCCATACGCGCAGGCGGTTTATGCGCTTGAGTACGCGTGCGGCCACGATGGTGGAAACCAGGGATGCCAACCCGAACAATGGCCAAGCGAGGCCGAATATGCGCGGCTCGTCAACAATGTTGCGGGCAAGCGTGGGAAGGAATGTGGCTGGCAGGATGTAGCCGAGCCCCATGACCCCGTAGCAGAGTACGAGACCTGCGGTGCTGCTATCGGGTCCAGCTGAAGCGCCCACCTTCCGGATGGCGCCGGTGGAGGGAGCCGGGGAACCTCTGCTCAGCAAAAGCGACGGCACGATGGCGACCGCCGCCAAGGCCCCCAGCCCGAGCCAAAGCCATTGTGTCGAGACACCCGGGCCGGCGGCAACGACACAGTAGAGGCCTACTGTCGCAATGCCGAGGCCGGTGCCACCATAGATCACTCCGGCGAGGTCCGGGCGCTGCGCCGATGCCAACCGGTCCAACGCCCACGCGCTGGTCAGGACAAATGCCCAAGCGCTAAAGACGCCCGCCGCGAACCGCAAGACAAGCCATGCCGACATATCCAGGCTGTCGGAGCCGCCCATGGCAGCCGTGACGGCAACGATAGCGGCCAGACTGCCGCGCAACAGAATCTGCGGCTCGACGCGAACCCAGTTCACCGTAAGCGCGCCGAGCACGTAGCCGAAGTAATTGCTGCTGGCCAACCATGCGCCGGCGTTCAGGTCAAACAGGGCATCCCGGATCATGAGCGGCAGCAGGGGTGTAAACGCGAACCGGCCAATACCCATCGAAACTGCGACCTCTACCATTGCAAGAAGGCAGACGGCAGCAGCAGTACGCGTTCCCAAGCGCGTCTGTCGGATAAAGTTCAATTTCATGCGCGCGTTTCTGCTCGATTGCGAGCGTTTACTTTCCACCGAGTACGCTAGGGGTGTAAAAATTCGACGCGAACGCAAGAATTCCTTTTAGGTCACGCCAACGCCACGTCGTTGATTAAATTGGAACAACTGCTGAAGACTCCAGCAGAGATTGGCCGAACTGAAGACACATACACATCATTTCCTAATCCATGGCCTTTTCGACCCACGCCGGTATGGCCGTTCCGGCGGCGTACCGAGAGGCATCAACTATATTGTTACGATGGACACCAGATTCGTTGCCAAAAACATAACGCCGTACAGGTGGGTTTATGCTACATTGGGTCGATCCGGCGCACTCAGACGAACCTGGAGGCCTTCTCATGGGCGGAGTGCGTCTACCGAGCAGGCGATACCGCATCTGCCGACGTGGAATTATATTTCGGATCATATCTCCGAACGCGAACAAGTGGAGACGACGGGGCCATATATTCCAAATTATATCGAGCGTTTCGCACAGCAATTGGAGTCGACAATTGGGGGATATACTTTTGAAAATACTGAAAGTCGGTTAAATTTACCTCGGTAGCAGGGGTTGACAGATTGCATGGAAGCCACTAGATTTCTGCAAAAATATGCCTCTAAGAATGTCACTGGTTAGTGGAAGATATTGGTGGCATTGGAACCGCAATGAGCGGAGGTTGACGCCAGATGCATGCGGCAGTGTTACGTTACCTTGAAGCGGTGGCCGATAACGGTTCGATCCGCCGCGCATCGGAACGGCTTCACATTTCGGCTTCGGCCGTAAACCGGCAGATCCTGAAGCTGGAAGACCAGCTCGGAGTGCTGTTGTTCGAACGTCACCCGGAGGGCATGCGGCTGACCGATGCTGGCAAGCTCGTGCTACGCCATACGCGGGCTACGCTGCACGATTTCGCCCGGCTTCGCGGCGATATTGACAGTCTGCGCGGTATCATCAGCGGCAACGTGACTATTGCGACCTTGGACAATCCCACTGTGCAGTTTCTGCCCGAAGCGGTGGCGCAATTCGTTGCTCTGCATCCCAAAGCGCAGGTTCGCGTGGCTGCCTGCGATTCGATCGAAGCCATGCACTCTGTTTGCCGGGGTACCGCGGATCTCGGCTTGACTTTCTCTCCGGTCTGCCGCCGTGGTGTCACCGTGCTCAAGTACGTCGATTGTCCGATGTGCGTCATCATGAGGCCGGACCACGAACTTGCGTCGCGTGCCTCCATCAGTCTCGAGGAGTGCGGCACCCAACGTCTAATTTACCAAGACCCTGCCGACACCACGCAGCCGGTTGTCGGTAACGAGATAGAAGCATTCAGGAGAGTGCACAAGCCGGCAGCAGTCTCCAACACCAGGGCGATGGTCAAGCGCCTTCTGCTGCAAGGTATCGGGATTTCGTTTTCTACGAAGCTGGAGTTCTCCGAAGCATTGGCAGACGGGAGTCTGATCGCAGTTCCCTTGGAAGGAAGGCGGATATCGGAACTACAACTCTGCTTGGTTGCTCCGGCCGAACGCTTGCCTACCGTAGCCGGAAACGCAATGGCCGACCATCTCCAGAAGGCCCTCGCCTGTTTCGCCGACGGTGTCAACCGAGGGGACAAAACGGTCATGCCGGAAGCCATGTAGTCGAGGACATCGTAAACGGTGATCCGCATGCCCCGGATGCAGGGCTGGCCGCCGCGTTTGCCGGGCTCGATGGTAATGCGGCCGTCATAGTCCGCCAGAGCCGGCACCTCCCGTCGCCGCTCGTCGTTCGATCCGTTCGAACCGAAAGGGACAGTGTCCGACTGTAGCAAAACGGCCCGGCTAGCGTCGCCCCGGCCTCGACAGCATGAGCGCGCCGGGCCATGCTCGCGCCCCATGAGCGGCGCGTCCTTCATCCGCACCGTGCCCGAGGGCGACGACCGGGAACGGCTGGTCTGCGCCGATTGCGGGCATATCGCCTATGAGAACCCGAAAGTCGTGGTGGGCTCGGTCGCAACACTGGGCGACCGGCTGCTGCTATGCCGGCGGGCCATCGAGCCGCGCAAGGGCTTCTGGACCCTGCCGGCCGGCTATCTGGAACTCCACGAGACGCCGGAGGACGGCGCCATCCGCGAGGCGATCGAGGAAGCCTGCGCCGCCATCGAGATCGACCGGCTGCTCGCCGTCTTCTCCATCCCGCGCCTCTCGCAGGTGCAGCTCATCTTCCGCGCGCGCCTCGCCTCGCCCGAGATCGCGCCCGGCCCGGAGAGCACCGATGTCCGGCTTGCCCGGTGGGAGGAGATTCCCTGGGACGAGATCGCCTTCCCGTCCGTGCGCTGGTCCCTCGACGCCTGGCGGCGGACGTTGGGCCAGAACGACTTCGCCCCCCTCGGCAACCCGCCCGGCGAGACCGGCGACATGCGGGCCGGCAAACCCGATCACACGTAGGGGATCACCTTTTCCATCGTGGTCCGCATGGACGCTTCGACATGCTCGATAGGCAGGCCGCCGAGCGTGCTCCATAGCGCGAACTCGGTGATGCCGAGGCGGTCGCGCAGCTCGCGCAGGCGCGCGATGCACTCCTCCGGATCGCCGGCGATGCAGGCGCCGAACTCGTGCAGCTTCTCGAAATTGAGATAGCCCATCTCGCGGGTCTTCAGCCCCTCGGTCATGGTGAGCTCATAGCCCTTGACCGGCTGGAAGGAGCCCGTCTGCGAAAGCTGGTTGCTGGCGACCTTGTTGTAGAACCACTGCACCCGCTCGCCGAAGATCTCGCGCGCCGCGTTCCCGTCCGCGTGACAGAAATAGGGCATCAGCATCATGCGCTCGGCGGCCTTCGGGTCGCGCCCGTTGGCTTCGCAGGCCGACTCATAAACGGCGAGGTTCTCCGCCAGCTTCTCCACCCAGACCTCGCGATAGGTGCGGTAGGTGAAGGGCGAGGCGAGTTGCAGGTGGTAGCCCTTCTCCGCCGCCTGCACGAAGCTCTCCGGCGAGATCGACGCCTGATAGACCGGCGGGTGCGGCTGCTGAATCGGTTTCGGCAGGCATTCCACCGGATCGGGGATGGGCCAGTGGCGGCCGTCGGGCCGGCTCACCGTCTCGTTGGTCCAGGCGTCGAGCACGATATCGACGCCCTCGTTCATCATCTCGCGCGCTTCCGCCATCGGCACGCCGAGGCCCACGAATTCGTGCGGCTGGTAGGCCCGCCCGACGCCGAACAGGAGCCGCCCGTGGCTCAATATGTCGATCAGCGCGAAGTCCGAGGCCGTCCGGAGCGGATGGTTGAAGGGGATCGCGACCACGGCCGTCCCGATCTTGATGCGCTTCGTGCGCTGGGCGACCGCAGCCGCATAGACCTGGGTCGAGGTGACGACCCCGTAGGTCGAGAACAGGTGCTCGGCGAGCCATACCGTGTCGTAGCCGAGCTCCTCGGCCTTCACGAAATAGTCGAGGTCCTCGTCGAACGCCTCCACCCGCCGGGACTGGTCCGGCATCTGGCTCAGGCTGAAGACGGCCCATTTCATCGCACATCGCCTCCGGGTTGGGTCAGGGCCGAAAGCTGGCCCACATCTTCGACCGACTCAAGCCGGTCCACTCGTTCGATCAACGCCTCGCCGGCCTGCGGGTCGAGCCCCGCCCAGGCCCAGTTGCCGCGGAACTTGGCAAGGTGCTGTTCGCGGGTGAGCGGCCGGGCCGGGCCGCCGGGCACGTCCTCGACACGCTTCGTGAGGCGCCTGCCGTCCGTGAGCCCGATCTCGACCGCGACCGGGGCCAGCGCGTTCGGGTCGGGATTGCCGTCCGTCTCCACGCGCACGCGTCCGGCGAATTCCTGGCTTTCCCTGTCCGCGAGCATCTCCGACGTGAAGTCCTCGTGGCCGAGATCGCTGCCGAGCAGGATCCGCGCCGTCGTCCAGCGGACCGAAAGCCGCGCCTGGTTGACGGTCAACTCACCCCGGACCTCGCGGCCCACTAGCTGCTCCACCAGCGGCGTTACGATCAACCGGACATCGGCCACATCGCTCGCGGCAATGCCGTGCTCCGCCCGGAGCGCGAGCAACGCCTCGACCACGCCATGCGTCGCGCGGCCGCTCGGCCACGGCTTGTGGGCCGTCTCCGCGATGCGCCAGACCCGGCCCAGGTCCGCCAGAACCGGCCGGATATCGTGCTCGCCCTCGATGAGTTCGAGATAGCCGTGCTCGCCCTCAATGCTGCCTTGCGGCCCCGGCAGGCCGGCGCGGGCCATGTCCACCGCTGCGATGGCGTTGCGGGCGCCGAAACCGACCTGCATGCCCAAGAGCGGCGAGCCCTCGCCATGCGCCTGCATCGTGCCGGAGACCTGCCCGAGCGCGATGCCGAAGGCGTGGGCCACCGTCTCCTCGTCGAGCCCCGCGAGCTTCGCGAGCTTCGCGCAGGCCGCCGTCCCGCCGAAGGTGCCCGCCGTCGCCGGGCGAAAGAAGCGCAGCCCTGCTTTGGAGGCAAGGCCGAGCCCGGCCGCAACGTCCGAGCCGACGGCGACCGCCTCGATCAAGCGGCGGCCGGAAACGCCGCCCTCACGCTCGGCAAAGGCCATGGCGGCCGGGAACAGCACCGCCATGGTGTGCACCACCGCGCCTTCGTGGACGCAATCGTATTCCGAATTGTGCAGCTGGTAGGCGTTGAGCGCCGCCGCGGCCGGGGCCGGCAGCATTTCGGTCGCCGCCCAGACCCGCGCCTCGGCGGGCGGGCCGGCCAGCACGCGGCGCCACTCGGCGGCAAACGGGCCGCGCGAGCCCGCCGCCGCCACGCCGAAGGAATCGAGCGCGAAGGTCTTGACGGCCTCGACCGCCGCCGCCGGCAGGTCGTCGAAGCCCGTGCCCGCGACATGGCGCGCGAAGATGCGGGCTGCGTCCATGCCCTGCCGGCGTTCCCCGCGCTTCTATGCCCCGACGGTCAGCAGACCTCGAACAGGCCCGCCGCGCCCTGGCCGCCGCCGATGCACATGGTCACGACGACATTCTTCGCCCCCCGGCGCTTGCCCTCGATCAGCGCGTGGCCGACCAGGCGCGAGCCGGTCATGCCGAACGGGTGGCCGATGGCGATCGAGCCGCCGTTCACATTCAGCTTCTCCTGCGGGATGCCGAGCCGGTCGCGGCAATAGACGACCTGCGAGGCGAAGGCCTCGTTCAGTTCCCAGAGGTCGATATCGTCCATGCTGAGGCCCTTGCGCTCCAGGAGGCGCGGGATCGCATAGACCGGGCCGATGCCCATCTCGTCCGGCTCGCAGCCGGCGCTGGCGAAGCCCTTGAAGATGCCGAGCGGCTCGACATTGCGCCGCTCCGCCTCGGTCGCGTCCATCACCAGGCAGGCCGACGCACCGTCGGAAAGCTGGCTCGCATTGCCCGCGGTGATCCACTTGCCCTCGCCGCGCACCGGCTCCAGCCCGGCCAGCCCTTCCAGCGTGGTGGTCGGCCGGTTGCAGGTGTCGCGGTCGATGACGACGTCCTTCTCGGACACCTCGCCGGTTTCGCGGTCCGTAACCAGCATGGTGGTCTCGAAAGGCACGATCTCGTCGTCGAAGGCGCCCGACTGCTGGCCGGCGGCACAGCGAAGCTGGCTCTGCAGCGAGTATTCGTCCTGGCTCTCGCGGGTGACGCCGTAGCGCCCGGCCACGGTGTCGGCCGTATCGATCATCGCCATCCAGAGGTCGGGATGGCGCTCCAGCAGGCTCTCTTCCGTGATGTGGGTGCGGTTCATGTTGGGCTGCACCAGCGAAATCTGCTCGACGCCGCCGCCGACCGCGACCGGCACGCCGTTGACCATGCAGGCCTGCGCCGCCATCGCGACCGTCTGGAGGCCGGAGGAGCAGAAGCGGTTGACGGTCGCGCCGGCCGTCGTCACCGGGCAGCCCGCCCAGAGCGCTGCATTGCGCCCGACATTGGTGCCCGTTGCGCCCTCGGGATTGGCGCAGCCGACGAACACGTCCTCCACCTCGGCCGGCTTCAGGCCGGCGCGCTCGATGGCGTGCTTGATCGCATGGCCGGCCATCGCCGCCCCGTGGGTATTGTTGAATTCGCCCCGGAAGGACTTGGTAAGCCCGGTCCTGGCGGTCGAGACGACGACGGCTTCGCGCATGCGATGTTCTCCCTGAACTCCAATTCGGCAGCGAGTATTGCCAGCCCGCGCGCCGGGTTTCAATGGCCCCGCGCGCTCCGGCGGCGGGGAACTCGCTTTTCCCTGCGGCGGAAGCGTTCTACAACGCCGCCATCCGCCTGCACGGGAGGGTTGACCGTATGGCGTCCGAGACCGGCCAGACGCCCCGGACCGTCGCCCTGTTCGCGACCTGTCTGGCCGACCTCGTGCGGCCCACGGTTGCGTTTGCGGCAATAAGGCTGCTGGAGGCGGCCGGCTGCCGGGTCGAGGCGCCGGCGGCGCAGACCTGCTGCGGCCAGCCCGCCTTCAATAGCGGCGACCGGAAGCATGCGGTGGGGATTGCGCAGAAAACGGTGCGCGCCTTTCGGGGCTATGAGTGGATCGTCGTCCCGTCCGGCTCTTGCGCCGGCATGCTGCGCTGCCACTATGCCGACCTGCTTGGGGGAGACGATGAGGGGTTCGGCGAGCGGGTCTGGGAGCTGACCTCCTTCCTGGTCGATGTCTGCGGCTTCGAGGGCATCGAGGCCCGCTGGCCGATGACGGCCGCCTACCACGACAGTTGCGCGGGGCTGCGCGAGCTCGGCGTGAAGGACCAGCCGCGCGCGCTGCTCGCGAAGGTCGAGGGGCTCGAACTGACGGAATTGCCGGACGCCGAGGTGTGCTGCGGCTTCGGCGGCACTTTCTGCGTCAAATATCCCGACATCTCGACTGCCATGGTCCGGGACAAGGCCGCCGCCGTGAAGAGCAGCGGGGCGGGCGCGCTGCTCGCCGGCGATCTCGGCTGCCTGATGAACATGGCCGGGCGCCTCTCGCGCGAGGGAAGCCCGGTCGAGGTGCGCCATGTCGCGGAGGTTCTGGCCGGCATGGCGGACGAGGTCCCGCCGCTATGAGCTTCGCGGGACCGGCCAATTTCCGCCGGAGCGCCGCCCGCGCGCTCGCCGACGAGCCGCTGCAGCGCGAGCTCGCCAAATTCAGCCGCGGCTTCCAGGTAAAGCGGGTTGAGGCGGCCTCGCGCCTCCCGGAATTCGAGGCGCTGCGCGACCGGGCGCGGGACATCAAGAACCACTGCCTCGCCCATCTCGATTTCTACCTGGAGCGCTTCGAGGAGAATTGCCGCGCCGCCGGCGGCGAGGTCCACTGGTGCGCCACCGCAGACGACGCCCGGCAGGCGATCCTGGCCATCTGCCGCCGGCTCGGGGCGAAAACCATGGCGAAGGGCAAGTCCATGGTCTCGGAGGAGATCGGCCTGAACGATTTCCTCGCCGAAAACGGCGTGCGTGCCGTCGAGACCGACCTCGGCGAATACATCCTCCAGCTTCGCGGCGAGTCGCCGAGCCATATCGTGGCGCCCGCGATCCATGTCGCGACGGAGCAGTGGACCGAGGCCTTCCGCAGCGCCCACACCGACAGGCCGGCGGATCGTTCGCTCTCCGACGGCAGCGAGATCATGGCGGAGGCCCGCGCCGTGCTGCGCGAGCAGTTCCTCGACGCCGATGTCGGCCTGACCGGCGCGAATTTCCTCGTCGCGGAGACCGGTTCCTCGGTGATCTTCACCAATGAGGGCAATGGCGACCTCTCGCAGACCCTGCCCCGGGCCCATATCGTCATCGCCGGAATCGAGAAGGTGATCCCGACTTTGGAGGACCTCTCGGTGTTCATGCGCGTGCTGCCGCGTTCGGCCACGGGGCAGGAGCTTACCGTCTATACGACGCTCTCCACCGGGCCCCGCCGGCCGGGGGACCTGGATGGGCCGGAGGAATACCATGTCGTGCTGCTCGACAACGGCCGCGCGGACATGCTGGGCGGGGCGTTCCAGGACATGCTGCGCTGCATACGCTGTGCCGCCTGCATGAACGCCTGCCCGGTCTACAAGCAGATCGGCGGGCACGCCTATGGCTGGGTCTATCCGGGACCGATGGGGGCCGTGCTGACGCCCGGCCTGCGCGGCGTCGAGGAGGCCGGCCACCTGCCCAACGCCTCGACCTTCTGCGGCAAGTGCGAGGAGGTGTGCCCGGTCCGCATCCCCCTGCCCCGCATGATGCGCCACTGGCGCGAGCGGGAATTCGCGCGCCGTCTTTCGCCGGCCAGGTTCCGCTACGGGCTCGGCATCTGGGCCTTCTTCGCCGCCCGTCCGGCGCTCTACCGGCTCTTTGCGGGCCTCGCAGCGCGGATGCTGCGCCGCGGGAAGCCCTGGAAGCGGCTGCCGCTTGCCGGCGGCTGGACCGGCACGCGCGACTTCCCGGCGTCCGAGGGCCGGAGCTTCATGAGCCTCTGGCAGGCGGGGCGGAGGCGCTGAGACCGTGGCGTCGCGGGCGGTCCTGCATGAGCGCATCGTGGCGGCGGAGGGCGTGCGCGCCGTCGAGGTCGGCCTCGACCTGCGCCGGTTGAACGAGCCGGACTCCCCGGTCTTCAATCGGGGCGAGAACGCGGCCCCGTTCTTCGTGGCGATGGGTGCGGTGTTCGCCGCGCTCTATTTCGGCGGCTGGATCTGGGCGCTCGCGGTCGCCGGAACCGCGCTCATCCTGATGGCGACCGGCCTGCAATATCTGCTGATGCTGAGGCTGCGCCGGCGGGCCCTTGCCTACGCGCTCGCCAACCCCGAGCGCTGGCAGCGGCTCTGGGACATGGGCGCGCTGACCTTGCGCGTGCCGAGCCGCGACGACACGCTCATCGACTCTCCCGAAGGCGACTGGACCCGCTTCGCCGCCCGGCATCTGGCCCGGCCGCAATGAGCGCGCGCGACGCGATTTTCGCGCGCATACGCGCGGCCACCGGTGGCGCGGAGGGCGATGCGCCCGAACGCCTCGCCGCCCGGCCGGAAGGACCCCGCCCGGCCCGCGCAGGAGACGATCCGGTCGCACGGTTCACGGCCGAGGCGCGCGCGGCCGGCAGCACGGTTTCCGGACCCGTCCCGCCGGAGGAGGTGCCGGCGGCCGTCGCCGAGTGGCTCATTGCCGAGAACCTGCCAGCCCGCCTCGCCGCTTCGCCGGACCCCGCCCTCGACCGCTTTCCCTGGAGCAGCCGTCCGCTGCTGACCCTGGAACGCCGCCGGGCGGAGCCCGAGGATCGCGTGGCGCTCACGCCCTGTTTCGCTGGCGTCGCCGAGACCGGCACGCTCGCCATGCTCTCCGGGCCGGAGCGCCCCGTCACGCTCAATTTCCTGCCCGAAGCGCATATTGTCGTGTTGAACACGCGCGACCTCGTCGGCGCCTATGAGGACATGTGGGCGCGCATGCGCGCGGCGGGCGGGACGCCCCGCGCGGTCAACCTGATTACCGGGCCGTCGCGCAGCGCCGATATCGGCCAGGAACTGCGCCTGGGCGCGCACGGGCCCCGAAGGCTGCACATCGTGCTGGTCGATGACGGGCCGCCGGAAGGTTCCGATGCCTGCTAGTTCCGGCCCCGACGATTTCGAGGTCTGGCTCCGGTTGACCCGGTCCGTCCGCCCCCTGCCGGGCCGCCGTGTGCCGCCCCTGGCAAGGCCGCGCAAAGCAAAGGCGGAGCGGGAACGTCCGGAGGCTCCGCCGCCCTCGCCCTGCGGCCCCACGCCGGCGCCCCGTCCCGCGCCGGCCGGCGGAGGACTCGACAAACGCACCGCCCGGCGCATTCGCCGGGGCGCGCTGCGAATCGAGGCCCGGATCGACCTGCACGGCATGACGCGCGAGGAAGCCCACCGCTGCCTCACCCGCTTCATAGCCGAGAGCCAGGCGGCCGGGCGCCGGCTGGTGCTGGTCGTCACCGGCAAGGGCCGCCGTTCCGAAGACGGCGTGGCGGCCGGGGTCATTCGGCGGGAGGCGCCGCACTGGCTCTCGCGCCCGCCCAACGCCGCGCGCGTGCTGGAGACGGCTCCGGCGCAGCCCCGCGACGGCGGCGACGGCGCGCTCTATGTCTATCTCAGGAAATTGCGGCCGTGACCCCGGCGGCGCGCGTCGGCGCGGCCATTGAGGCGCTGGAGGAGATTGAGGAGACGGGACGCCCCGCCGATGCCGTGCTGGGCGGCTTTTTCCGCGCCCGCCGGCACATCGGCGCGAGCGACCGCAAGGCGGTGGCGGAGCGCGTGTTCGGGGTGCTGCGCCGCCGCGCCCGGCTGGACTGGCACCTCGCCCGCCGGGGCGTCGAGCCGACAGCGCGCGCACGGATGCTCGCCCGCCTGTTGCTGGTGGACCGCCTGCAAGAGCCCGGAACGGTGTTCGGGCGGGGGAAATACGGACCGGCCCCGCTCGACGATGCCGAGCTCGACCTGTTCATGGCGCTAGCGGGCGAGCCGCTGGAGCCGCCCGAAATGCCCGCTTCCGTCCGCGCCGAATGTCCGGCATGGGCCGAGCGCGGGCTGAGGGAGAGCCTGGGCGATGCCTTCGCCGAGGAAATGAAGGCGCTCGCCGAGCCCGCCCCGGTGGACCTCCGCGTCAACGCGCTCAAGACGACGCGCCGCGAAGCCCGGCGGTTGTTGTACCGGGAGGGCATCCGCGCCGAGCCGCTCGACGCGAGCCCCTGGGCGCTCCGCTGCGAGGGCCGCCCGGCGCTCGGCCGCGCGCGCGCCTTCCGCGAGGGGCTGGTCGAGGTGCAGGACGCCGGCTCGCAGCGCGTCGCGCACGCCGTTGCCGCCCGCCCGGGCATGCAGGTGGTGGATTTCTGCGCCGGGGCAGGCGGAAAGGCGCTTGCGCTTGCCGCCGACATGGAAGGCAAGGGCCGCGTCGTCGCTACGGACGTGCACGACAAGCGCCTCGCGCGCCTCGGCGAACGGATGCGCCGTGCGGGCGCGCACAATATCGAACGCCGCCTTCTGGAGAGCGAGCGCGACCGCTGGGTGCGCCGCCAGCGCGGCAAGTTCGACCGCGTGCTGGTCGATGCGCCCTGCACCGGCACCGGTTCGTGGCGGCGCAACCCGGATGCGCGCTGGACGCGGAGCGGCCCCGGCCTCGCCGAGCTCATCGCGCTCCAGGACCGCATACTGGAAAGCGCCGCGCGGCTGGTGAAGCCGGGCGGGCGGCTGGTCTATGCCACCTGCTCGCTGCTCCGCGACGAGAACGAAGCCAGGATCGGAGGCTTTCTCGAGGCCGCGCCGGGTTTCGCGCGCGCCGAAGACGATCTCCGCATCTCGCCCGCCCGAGACGGCTCGGACGGGTTCTACGCCGCCATTCTGGAACGGGAAACGGCTCCATGCGCGAACGACTCCGCCACCTGATCGCCGAACGGGCGCTCTCGACAGGTGACTTCACCCTCGCCTCCGGGGTGGGCACCCAATATTTCTTCGACATGAAGCAGGTGATGCTGGACCCGGACGGGCTGGCGCTGATCGCCGAGGCGTTCCTGGAGCGGATACGCGACGAACCGGCGGACCATGTCGGCGGCATCGCCATGGGCGCGGTGCCCATCGTGGCGGCGGTCTGCGTGTTGAGCCGCGCCACGCCGCGCCCGCGCCGGGCCTTCTTCGTGCGCAAGGAGACCAAGGACCACGGCACGGAGCGGCGCGTCGAGGGCTACCTGCCCAAGCGCGGCGAGGTGCTGCTGTTCGAGGACGTGACCACCACCGGCGGCTCGGCGATGATCGCCGTCGAGGCCGCCCGCGCCGCCGGCTGCCGGGTAGAGACGCTCTACACCGTGGTGGACCGGCTGGAAGGCGCGGAGGCCAATCTCGCCCGCGAAGGCATCCGCCTCGCCCCGCTCTTCACCCGCGACGAGTTCACCTTGTAGATACGAACGGTGGACATCGACACGAGCGGCTTCCGGCGTTGCATCGACACGCTCGAAGCGGCTTTTGCACATTTGCAGCGGGAGGGTCCCGACGGGCCGATGCGCGACATTTTCCACGCCGCCTGCGCAAAGGAATTCGAACTCGTGCTGGACATCGGCGGCGCCTTGTTGCGCAGGCGCCTCAGGGACTTCTTCGCGAGCGGCCACAAGGCGGACCGGCTTACTTTCGGCGACGCCTTCCGCCACGCCGCGAAACACGCGCTCATATCCGCCGAAGCCTGCGAACGGTGGCTGCGATACCGCGACATCCGCAATGCTTCCGCGCACGACTATGGCGAGCGCTTCGCCGAGACGGCGCTGGAACTCATCCCGGCCTTTGCGGCCGACGCGCGGGCGCTCGCCGACGCCATTGAGGGCGAAGACGGTGGCTGACGGGCTTCTCCTGCAAGAGCGCCACCGCGCCGCGCTCGAACGGCTCTTCGCCGAGCATCTGCCGGAGGTCGAGGTCCGGGCCTATGGCAGCCGCGTCACCGGCCGGGCGCATGACGGCAGCGACCTCGACCTGGCGCTGCGCGCGCCCGGCGGGGCCGAAATCGAACCCGCCCGGCTGGGTGCGTTCTGCCGCGCGCTGGAAGCCTCGACCATCCCCTTCCTCGTGCAACCCCACGACTGGGCCCGCCTGCCCGAACGGTTCCGCCGGCAAATCGAGCGCGGCTATGCGGTATTGCGCCCTGGACGCGACACCGAAAAGAGCATGGCAGGTTCCCGCTGAGAGGCGCCGCCGGGTTGCGCCTCATCGAGAGCGCGCCCCGCCGCCCGCCCTCGCGAAAGCGGGGCGCCCGGGTCTCCCTTCGGCGTCACCCCTGCTGCGGGAGGTCCCGGATCGGCGCCGACGCGCTGCCGGCACATGGCCCGGCCGATGGCGCCGATCTACAACCGGTGGAGCCTGTTCGCGCGCCTCGCCAACCCCGACCGCCACCGCGCGGCGATCGCCAGCCGCCCGCTGCTCCTGCACGGCGTCGCCCGACAGACCCATCGTGCCGGCCAGACCCGGCTGACGGCGACCTCCCATCGCGGGCGCAGTCAGGTGGCGGTCGCGGCCCCGCGGCGGATCGCCGGCTTCTTCCGGGCCCCGATGCAAAGTGCGGAGCAGTTGATCGCCGAGGATCGCCGGCGCCGCATCCCCGCCGAAGCGCTCAGGAAATACCTCCATGGCCGGGAGCCCGGCGGCCAACCCTGGCTGCCGCCCCCGCAGGCCGCGCCGGCGAGGCTTGGGGTCAACCGGCGCCGCTTGAGGACGCCACCGCATGGCGGGCGACCTGCGAGCGGTCCTCGCCGCGTTCGGGGAAGTGGCAGGTCGCGACGTGGCCGTCCCCGGCTTCGACCGGCCGGGGCCGGTGCATCACGCACGCGGCCGGCAGCCGTTCGCCCTGGCTCTCCACGGTTTCGATGTCCGGGCTCCCCGCCTTCAAACGCGCCTTGTAGCAGCGGGGGTGGAACCGGCAGCCGCTCGGCAGATCGGTGGCGGAGCCGATCTCCCCGTGCAGCACGACGCGGTCGCGGCTGCGGTCGCGATCCACCGTCGGAACCGGGACCGCGGACAGCAGCGATACCGTGTAGGGATGCATCGGCGACGCATACAGCGCATCGCGCGGGCCGATCTCGACGATCTCGCCCAGATACATCACCGCAACGCGGTTGCTGACATGGCGCACGACTGCGAGATCGTGCGCGATGAACAGGAAGCCCAGGTCCGCCTGTTGCTGCAGGTCGCGCAGCAGGTTGATGATCTGCGCCTGGATCGAGACGTCCAGCGCCGACACGGGCTCGTCGAGCACCAGCAATTTGGGCTGCAACGCCATGGCGCGCGCGATGCCGATGCGCTGCCGCTGTCCGCCGGAGAATTCGTGCGGGTAGCGGCTGCGGTGCTCGGCCTGCAGGCCGACCTGGCGCATGACCTGCAGCACGCGGTCGTCGCGGCCGCCGCGCCACAGGCCGTGCACAATCATCGGTTCGGCCACGATGGAGCCGACGCTCATGCGCGGATCGAGCGAGCCGTAAGGGTCCTGGAAGATCATCTGCACCTGCTGGCGCATGCCCCGGATCTGGCGCTGCGAAAGCGCGGTGATGTCCTCTCCGTTGAACCGGATCCGCCCGGCGCTGGGCTCGACCAGGCGCAGCACCAGGCGCCCGAGCGTGCTCTTGCCGCTGCCGGTCTCGCCTACGACGCCGAGCGTCTCGCCGGCGTCGAGCGAGAACGACACCGAATCCACCGCGCGCACGTCGGCGCCGCGGAACCGGGAGAACAGGCGGCGGTCGCGAAAGGTCTTGCTGAGCCCCTCGACGCTCAGCAGCGGCTCGCCGCCCTTGTCCCGGGGGTCCGCCGGCGCCGTCATGCGCCGGCCTCCGCATCGAGCAATGTGCGCCAGTGCGGGCAGGCGCTGAGGTGGCGGTCGCTGGTGGTCGGCGAGAGCGCCGGCCGCGCGCTCCGGCAGTCCTCACGGCCCTTGCCGAGAAAACAGCGCGGCTCGAAAGCGCAGCCCGCCGGCAACCTGGCGAGGTCGGGCGGCTGCCCGGCGATGGCCGTCAAGGGCCTGTCCGCAGGCAGGTCCAGACGCGGAATGCTGCGAAACAGCGAGCGGGTGTAGGGGTGGCGCGACCGGTCGAAACCGTGCGCGATGGGGCTGGTCTCGACCACGCGCCCGGCATACATCACCGCCACGCGGTCGGCATATTTGGCGACCAGGCCGAGATCGTGGGTGATAAGCACCATGCCCATGCCGAGTTCGCTGCGCAGTTCGGCCAGCAGCTCGAGGATCTGGGCCTGCACGGTGACGTCCAGCGCGGTGGTCGGCTCGTCGGCGATCAGCACTTTCGGCCGCAATGCAATGGCCATGGCGATCAGCACCCGTTGGCGCATGCCGCCGGAAAGCTGATGCGGATAGTCGTCGATGCGTTTGGCAGGCGCGGGAATATGCACGCGCTCCAGCACCTCCAGGGCGAGCGAGCGCGCCTGGCGCGGACTCATGCCCGTGTGCGCGCGAATCACCTCGAGCATCTGGTCGCCGACGGTGAACACCGGGTTGAGAGCCGTGAGCGGGTCCTGGAACACCATCGCGATGCCCGCCCCTCGGATCGAGCGCATCGCGGAGGCCGACAGGGCGGCGATATCCGCGCCCTCGAACAGCACCTCGCCGCTCGTCACCCGTCCGGGCGGCGGCACCAGGCGCAGGACGGAAAGGAACGTCATCGTCTTGCCCGAGCCCGACTCGCCGACCACCGCCAGCGTTTCCCCGGCGCCGAGCGAAAAGGACACGCCATCGACCGTCGCGACCGGTCCCGCCTCGCTCGGAAACACGGTGCTGAGGCCGCGCACCGCAAGGACGGCGCTGTCGCTCATGGGAGCGCGAAACCCCGGTCGGCGGCCGGCAGGGCGTTCACAGCATCCGCTCGCCGGTATAGCGGCGCATCTGCGGGTCGAGCGTGTCGCGCAATCCGTCGCCCAGCAGGTTCAGGGCGACCACCGTGACCGCAATGCACAGCCCGGCCGAAAGGGAAATCAGCGGATTCGATGTGATAAAACCCTGGCCGTCCGAGATGATGTTGCCCCAGGTCGCGGTCGGCGGCTGCACGCCGAGACCGAGAAAACTCAGGCCGGCTTCGGCAAGGATGGCGGTCGCCGCGCTTACCGTCGTGACCACGATCACCGGCGGCAGCGCATTCGGCAGGACATGGCGTAACAGCACCCGGGACGAGGACATTCCAATGGCGCGCGAGGCCTCGATGAACGGCCGCGGCCGGATGGTGATGACGACCGAGCGCATGACGGCGGCGACACGCGGCGTATAGGCGATGGACACCGCAAGAATGACGTTCTCCAGCGACGAGCCGCGCGCGGCGACCAGCGCGAGCGCCAGCAGAAAGCCGGGGAAGGCCAGCAGGATGTCGTTGCACACCATCATGACCCGTTCCACCCAGCCGCCCGCATAGCCGGCGATGGCGCCGATCGCCGAGCCGAAAGTGAGCGACAGCGCGACTACGGCGAGCGCCACTTCCAGCGAGATGCGGGCGCCCCAGATCAGCCGCGAGAGAATATCGCGACCGTATTGGTCGGTGCCGAGCGCAAACTCTGCGGAAGGATGCGCCAGCGTGTTCATCAGGTCCGCCTCGGTCGGCCCGTGGGGCGCAAGCCAGGGCGCCGCTATCGCCACGAAGGACAGCAGGACGAGGACGAACAGGCCGAGGCTCAGACCGGGGTGGCGCAGATACCGTCCGAGCGCGCGCCGGACGGTCCTGCCGCGCGGCGGCGCGTCCGCCGTCCTTTCCGTCGGCAATTCCGCGCTCATGACACGCTGACCCGGGGATCCACCCAGCCATAGACGATGTCCAGCGTGGTATTGACCAGCACCACTGCGCTCGCGAGCACGAACACCCCGGCCTGGACCAGCTGGTAGTCGCGGGCGAAGACCGCTTTCAGGATCATCGAACCGAGCCCGGGCCGGCTGAACACCGCTTCCACCAGAATCGCGCTTCCGAGCGACCATGCGAAGGTCACGCCGATCACAGCGAGCACCGGTATCAGGGCGTTGCGCAGCGCAAGGCGATAGACGATGCGCCGTTCCGGGACGCCCATGGCGCGCGCGACGCGCACGAAATCCTGGCCCAGCACTTCGAGCATCGCCGAGCGGGTAAGCCGCGCAATATACGCCGCCACCGAGAAGCCGAGCACGAGCGCAGGCAGCATGAGGTGATGCACCTGGGTGAAGAAATCCTCCGACGAGCTCGCGCCGAGCGCCGGAAAGAGGCGGACTTCATGGGCCAGCAGCAGGATGCACACCAGGCCGACCCAGAAGACCGGAAAGGAGATGCCCACCAGCGCGCCGAACATGATGAACAAGTCGGTGAAGGTGCCGTGGCGCACCGCCGACATCACGCCCAGCGGCACACCGGCCAGCACCGCAATAACAATGCCGCTGACCGACAGGGCCGCAGACCACGGAATGCTCTCGAGCACCTCGTCGAACGCGGGCTGGCCGGTGACGACCGACGTGCCGAGGTCGCCCGTGAGCGCGCGCTTGACGAAGCCCAGATACTGCTCCCAGACCGGGCGGTCCAGCCCCAGCTCCGCCTTCAGCGCCGCCACCGATTCCTCGGTTGCGTAGTCGCCCAGCATGTAGCTGGCCGGATCGCCGGGAATGGCCCGCAACAGGAAGAACACCACGGTGACCATGCCGATCACCGTGATGCTCATAAGCAGCAGTCGTCGGGCCGTGTACCTCAGCACGCCTCAGCGTCCCTGCCCGGTCGACGACCGGAGGGACTATTCCTCCAGCGAGACGGTGTGGGCCTGGACCGTGAACAGCGAGTTCTGGACGAGACCCTTTACCTTGCTGCTGTGCGCCATGAAGAGCTGGTCGGCGTAAAGCGGAAGCACGGGAACGTCTTCCATGGTCTGGCTCATGACCTGTTGGTAGATTGCGGTCCGCTTAGCCGGGTCCTGCTCCGCGGCAGCGCTCGCCAGCAGGTCGTCGGCCTTGTCGTAGCGCGATGTGTTCATGCCTGGAGGGAACGACTTGGTCGCATAGAGCGAGACCAGCGGCGAATCCGGATCGGGTGGGCCGACAATGCCGGTGATGCAGGTCATGATGTCGCCTTTGCCGCGCGCTTGCAGGTAGGCGCCCCGTTCGAGCACCGTGATCTTGGTCTTGATGCCGACTTTCTCGAGGTCGCTCGCCATTGGAATGACAAGCTCGTTGTAAGGGCTGAGACCCACGGTGACGAGTTCCAGCGTGAACCCTTCCTGTCCCGCGTCCTTCAACAGCGCCTTCGCCTTTTCCGGGTCGTGGGCGTATTGCGGCAACTCTTCGGTGTATTCCGGGAAGGACGAGGTGATAACGCTGTGTCCCGGCGCCTTGGTCCCCTTGAAATACCCGGAAATCAGCGCTTCGCGGTCGATGCCGTAGGCGATGGCCTTGCGCACCCGGATGTCGTCCAGCGGCTCGACCGTCTGGTTGAGCACCAGATTGATGGTGTGGTTGGCGACCCGATTGAGCACGGTGATGCCGTCAGCCTTTTTCAGGCGATCGATGACCGGCGGAGACTGCAGGGCGAAAAACACGTCGATCTCGCCGTTCTCCAGCGCGATGGCCGCCGCCGTTTCGTCCTTGATGATGCGGAAGGTCACGGCGTCGAGGCTCGGCGCGCCGCCGAAATAGTCCTTGTTTGCGACCACGCGGACCTGGTTTCCGGGCGACCATTTGTCGAACATGAACGGCCCGGTTCCGATCGGCTGCATTGCGTATTGCTTGTCGCCGATCTCCGTCACAGCCTTGCGGGATGCGATCCAACCCTGGTTGAAATCGGTGAGCTTGTTCAACAGGCCCGCATTGGGCGCATCCAGAACAATCCGCACGGTAAGCGGGTCCGGCGCCTCCACCGCCTTCACCCCTGCGAGCTGGCCGGCGTAGCGGCTCTTGGTGTCGGGGTTCAACACGCGCTCCAGCGAGAACTTCACGTCATCCGACGTGAGCTGGCCGTAGCCCTTGTGGAACATGACGCCGTCGCGAAGCTCGAAGGTGTAAACCGTGCCATCCTCCGACACACTCCAGCTTGTGGCGAGGTCCGGCAGAATCTTGTTGGTGGCCTGATCGTATTTGACCATGCCGTTATAGACATGGCTGGCGACGGTCTGGTTCTCGATGCCGAAGATGCGCGCGGGATCCAGATTGCCGACGTCGGACCCGATGCGCACACGCAGTTCGGCCGCGTTTGCCGAGGCGCCGATCAGCGCAATGGAAAAGGCCAGCGCCAATGCGCCAAGGATTTTTCTCATGATTGCTTCCCTTTTCGGACGGTTGGTTGGGTGCGTTCCGCGTGTTTCGGTCCTCGAACGGAGTTATCAGCCGGCAACCCGCAGCCGGGATGGGCCCGCAAGGCCGTTCAGATAGTCGACGACCGCATCGCTGGACACGACATCGGCGTATTTTGCATCCATATCGAACAGGTTGACGGTATGGGAAAGCTGCGCGCGATCGGCTACGCAATCCTCCGGCACGACGGTCCTGAAACCGCCCGACACCGAATCGCACACGGTCGCACGTATGCAACCGCTGGTGGAATTGCCGACGACGACCGTGGTGTCCACGCCGACCCCGGTCAACATCGACTGCAGGTTGGTGCCGTAAAAGGCGCTCGGGAACTTCTTCACCATCAGATGGTCGGTGTCCAGCACCGGCAGGCGCGGATCGATGTCCACCAGCGGCGATCCGTAGAGCAGGTCCTGCACCAGCCGCGCCTTCTTTCCGAACATGCCGGCATCGGAAAGGTCCACATGGTAGGCGACGGTGGTGAAGATCACCGGCGCGCCGACGCGGCGGGCCGCGTCGAGTATGGCCGCGATGCGCGGGATATGCGCATCCATGTCGATATACATCTTTCCCGGCTCGGTTATGCCGCGGCACATGTCGATGACCAGAATGGCTGGCCGGGTCCCGAAACCGGTGCGATCGCTGAACCCGATATTGTCGTAATGGGCCTGCTGGGTATCCATGTCCTTCGTCGCGATTTCGTCCATAATCTGCCTCCCGCGCTGCAAGGTTCGCCTGCCCCGACGGATGACCGACGCGATCGGAGCATGGCACGATCATACGCCCCGCCGGCCGCGCTGCCGTGCTCGAATCGTTTTGGACCGGGTGTTGACCGACATCGATTTTGGGCACGCTGCAGTCTTCGAGTCAACCGCGGGACCGGGTGCGCGCGCGGTCCGGGGGTGCATGTTGCGCGCGACTCGTCGATAAGGGTGACTTGGCCATGACGGGCCTGAAAGACCCGGAGGAACCGCATGCTTCAGCCCGTTTCCCGCGACAGCGGCGCGACGCCGCGAGGCCGATACGACCCGGGGCGCCATCCGCGCCTGTCGTTTTCCGGCGCGGTCGGGAATTTCCGCGAGGGCAGCGACACGCCGCGCGCGTTTCTGGAGCGTTGCCTGGAGGCATACCACGCATGCGAGGCAGAAGTGCGCGCCTTCGCCCATATCGACATCGAGGGCGCCCGGCGCGCGGCCGACCTGTCGGTAAGGCGATATCGCGAGGGCCGCCCGCTGTCGCCGGTCGACGGCTGTCCGGTGGCCTTCAAGGACACTCTCGAGACCGCCGACATGCCCACGCAGCAGAACAGCGCGCTGTTCGCCGGCTGGGTCGGCAAGCGCGATGCGGCATGCGTGTGGGCGCTGCGCAAGGAGGGGGCGGTAATCCTGGGCAAGACCCAGGTGCCGGAACTGGCCCTCGGGCAACCGCCGCCGACGCGCAACCCCTTCGACACTCGGCGCACGGCAGGAGGGTCGTCGAGCGGCTCAGGGGCCTCGGTGGGAGCGGGGATGGTGCCGGTCGCCATCGGCAACCAGACCATGGGCTCCTTGATCCGCCCCGCTTCGTTCAACGCCAACTACGGTTTCAAGCCCAGTTGGGGCGCATTGAACGTCGGGGGCATGCATCCCCTCGCGCCCAGTCTGGACCACATAGGGCCGATGGCGGCCACCCTCGCCGACATGTGGCTCGCGGCGCAGCGCATCTCGTTCGTCGCGGGCGGGCATAACGGTCACCCGGGACTTGCCGGCGGTCCTTCGCTGCCTCCGCCGGTGCGGCCGAAGCGCCTGGTGCATCTAAAGACGCTCGGCTGGTCCCAGATCGACGACACGACCCGTGCGGCCTTCGAGGGCGTGAAACGCCAGCTTCTCGATGCTGGGGTCGCGATCGTCGACGCATCGGCGAGCGAGGCGGTCGCCGAACTCGAACGCATGCTGCTCCCGGCCGACGACATCGCGACCGCGATCTGCATGTACGAGCTGCGCTGGCCGATGGCGGCCTACGCCCAGGCCCACGGCACCGGTGTCCTGGGCGATGCGGTGCGCGCCCGGCTCGAAATCGGCCTTCGCATGACACCGGACGATTACCGCCAGGCGCTGGGGCGGCGCGATGCGATTCGACGCCAGGTGCCGGTGGCGGCCGGCGATGCCGACGGCTTCATCACGCTTGCATCGTCCGGGCCGGCGCCGCTGCTCGACCCGATGGGTGCGCCGGCACAAGACGCGGAAAACGGCGATGGCGGGCAGGAACCGCCCCGCGGCGGCGCCGGAGCGCACCTGGCGACAGGCAGCCGCAGCTTTCTCAGCCCCTGGTCTCTGGTAGGCGGCCCCAGCCTGTCATTGCCGTGGATGGCAGTCGACGGCCTGCCGCTGGGCCTCCAGCTGATGGGCGGGACCGACACCGATTTCAAGCTGGTCGGCATCGCCCGCTGGGCTGACCGCGCCTGAGGCGGCCGGGCTAACTCCCATAAGTCGTGCCGGGCGCAACAGTTCCCCTCCGCCGCCGGAGCGCGAATCCGGGGTCGTCGGGTCTTTGCCGTCTGCGGCGCCCTTCTTGCGGACTGCGAGCGGCAGGCTCACCCCACGAAGCCGAAGTCCCACCCGCGAGGCTGGGCACCTATTTTCACGATAGGGGGGTACAGCACCGCGTCCGCTATGAACGTATGTCATGCGATGTCATGTTCGCCATGCCTTCCTCGAAGCTCTGCCATCCCGTTGGACCGTGTCCCGCGGAGTGGTGTAAGACCCTGGCGTCGGCAGCGGTATCCGGCGTTTAGGGCCGGTAGGCTCAGGCAGCCACGTAGGGCAGCTTGACGGAGAGATTGTCGCTCACGGGAGCGATGGCTTCCAGAGACATGTATCAACCCCTTCGAACAACGCCGAAACTCCTGCACCTCAAACCCCCGAGCTCCAAACGAAACGCCCGGAAGTCCGAATCCCTAAAACCCATCGCGTCACCAAATCTTCAAAAGCGCTTCACCTGATCCAATGCCCGACATCCTGGGCAGTTACGACGTTTCATGACATGTTGAAGGGTCGCCGACCGCCGGGCCGCATGACAAAACATGACATTCCCTGACACGGCGAGGGTGGGGTATGGAGCACTGGTATCCGAAACGCCGCTTCGGCGACCTTTACGATGAGGCGGCGGCGCGCTGGCCGGAGCGCGAGGCACTGGTCTACCGGGACCGGCGCTACACCTTCGCCGAAGCCGCCGCGAAGGTGGACGAGGCGGCGCGCGCGCTGATCGGCCTCGGCGTCGGCTCCGGCGAGCATGTCGCGCTCTGGCTCACCAATTGCGACGAGTGGGTGTTCGTGCATTTCGCGCTGGCGAAGATCGGCGCGGTCACCGTACCGGTGAACACGCGCTTCCGGACCCGGGATCTCGCCTATGTGCTGAAGCAGTCGGACAGCGCGATGCTGGTCGCGCACGACGTCTCGGGGCCCGTGGACTATCTCGCCATGCTCCGCGAACTCGACCGGGCGGATTTCCCGCGCCTCAGCGAGATCGTGCTGGTGGCGGAGGAAGAGGCACCGGAGGGCTTCCGGGACTGGCGCACGGCGCTTGAGGCGGGCCGCGCCGTGCCGGAGGCGGAGCTCGCCCGGCGCGCGGCGGACGTCATGCCCGATGCGGTGGCGTTCATCATGTACACCTCCGGCACGACGGGCTTCCCCAAGGGCGCGATGCACAGCCACAAGCTCCTGCGCAACAATGAGGAGCGCGGCTTCAAGCTGGGCTTCACGGTCCGCGACACTATCCTGAACTACCTGCCGCTCTTCCACGCCTTCGGCTATTCCGAGGGGGCGCTGATGTCGCCGCTGTTCGGCGCGCGCCAGATCCTGACCGCCACCTTCGACCCGGACGAGTGCCTGGACCTGATCGAGGCCGAGGGCGTGACCGTGATGCACGGCTTCGAAGCGCACATGAAGGGGCTCTGCGAGGCCCAGGAGGCCCGCCCGCGCGACCTTTCCAGCCTGCGCACCGGCCTGTTCGCCGCCGGCATGAAGAGCGCCACGCCCGTCTGCCGGCGCGGCGCAGGGACGCTGAAGCCGATGCGCGCCGTCTCCGGCTTCGGCATGACGGAGGTTTGGCTCGGCGTCACGGTCGGCTCCGTCGATGACGGCCTGGAGCGCCGCACCGAGACCTCCGGCTATCCCGCCCCCGGCTACGAGGTGCGGATCGTCGATCCGGAGACGCTCGCCCCCTGCCCGCCGGGCGTTGAGGGCGAGCTGCAGGTGCGTGGCTTCAGTCTGATGCTGGGCTACTACAAGAAGCCCGCCGAGACCGCCGAAAGCTACACGGAGGACGGCTGGTTCCGCACCGGCGACATGGGCGTGTGGCGCGAGGACGGCTATATGCGCTTCCTCGGGCGCTACAAGGACATGCTCAAAGTCGGCGGCGAGAACGTGGACCCGATGGAGGTGGAGGGCCTGCTGCTCGACCACCCGGAAATCCGCCAGGCCGCCGTGGTCGGGGCGCCGGACGAACGGCTGGCGGAAGTAGCCGCCGCCTATGTGGAGCGGGAGCCGGGGAGCCGCCTCGACGCCGGGGCGGTGACCGCCTGGTGCCGGGGCAAGGTTGCGAGCTTCAAGATTCCGGCGCATGTCTTCTTCCTCGACGAATTCCCGATGACCGCGTCGGGCAAGATCCGCAAGGTCGAGCTGCGCGCCGACGCAAGCAGCCGGCTCGAATCCCGGGGGGACATGGCAGCATGCTGAAATCGCCGATCTGCGAGCTGTTCGGCATCGAACACCCGATCCTGCTGGCCGGCATGGGCGGGGCCAGCACGCCCGAGCTCGCCGCCGCCGTCTCCAATGCGGGCGGGCTCGGCATCATGGGCGCGGCCGGGCTCGGGCCCGGACTGTTGCGGGAATGGATCGCCCGCTGCCGGGACCTCACAGACAAGCCCTTCGGCGTCGATACGCTGCTGCCGGCCTCCGTGCGCCGGGGTGCGAACAAGGGCTGGCCTTCCAACCGCCCACAACCGCGCGACCTTGTGCCCGAATACCGCGAACGCGCGCGCGCCTTCCTCTCGCAAGAGGGCATTCCCGAAGCGCCGGCTGCAACGGTCTGGCCGCAGGACGACGGACCGCCGCTCTTCTCGAAGGAGTTCTTCGAGGCGCAGATGGAGGTGGTGATCGAGGAGGCGGTTCCGGTCTACGCCTCCGGTCTGGGCAGCCCGGCCCCCTGGCTCGACCGGCTGCGCGACAAGGGCACAAAGGTGCTCGCTGTGATCGGCACGGTGCGCCATGCAAGGCAGTTGCTGCCTGTCGGGCTCGACGCGCTGGTCGCCCAGGGCCATGACGGCGGCGGGCACAACTCGCCCATCGGCACGATGGCGCTGATCCCGCAAGTGGTGGACGCGGTGGAAGGGGCCGTGCCGGTGCTGGGCGCGGGCGGCATAACCGACGGGCGCGGCGTCGCGGCGGCAATGATGCTGGGCGCGGACGGCGCCTGGGTCGGCTCCGCCTTCCTCGCTTCGGCCGAGGCCGGCATCGAGCCCGGCCAGAAGCAGGCGATCGTCGATGCGACCGAGGAGGGCACTACGGTCTCCCGCTCCGTCACCGGCAAGCCCGCGCGCATCATCCGCTCCAAATGGACCGAGCTCTGGGCGAACGACCCCGAGCGCGAGCCGCTGCCCATGCCCTACCAGGGCCAGGTTTCGCGCCCCGTCATGGTGGCGGCCAACCTCGCCGGCCGCGCGGACGTGAACCCGGGCTTCGCCGGCCAGGGCATCGGCATGGTCCGCGCCGTGCGCCCGGCCGGGGAGATCATGGCGGAGCTGGTCTCGGACGCCGAGGCCGTGCTCCGCGCCCGCAGCACCGCCTTCCTGGAGGGCTGAGCGGCCGTGGAATTCGGGCTGTTCCTCGAATTCGGGGTCCGCAACGGGCGGGCGCCGGACGACATCTTCCGCGAGGGGTTCGAGCTGGCGGACCTCGCCGAGCGCCTCGGCATGCACTCTGTCTGGCTGGCGGAGTTCCACTTCATGCCGGACCGCTCGGTACTCTCCTCGCCCATTGCCGTGGCGGCCGCGCTCGCCGCGCGCACGAAGCGCGTCCGGATCGGCATGGCGGTCTATGTGCTGCCGCTCGCCCATCCGCTGCGCATCGCGGAGGAGGTGGCGACGGTGGACCAGATCAGCGGCGGGCGCTTCGACTTCGGCATCGGGCGCAGCGGCTTCGTCGCGCAATATCGCGGCTACGACATCGACTATGGAGAGAGCGAGGCGCGCTTCGACGAGGCGCTGGAGGTGCTGCGCGGCGTCTTCGCGGGCGGGCGGTTCTCCTTTGAGGGCCGCTACTACCGCGTGCGCGACTCGGTCCTGATGCCGCCCGTCCACCAGAAGCCGCACCCGCCCATGTATATGGCCGCAACCTCGCCGGCCACCTTCGCCAAGGTGGGTGAGCTCGGCCTGCCGCTGTTCGTCGGGCTGCGCGGCGACGGGCTGGAGCCGCTCGCCGCCAATATCCGCGTCTATCGCGAGACCTGGGCGGCGGCGGGCCATGCCGGCCGGCCGACCGTGCATCTGCGGGTGCCGGTCTATGCGGGCGCAACGCCGGAGGCGGCGGTCGCCGAGGCGCGCCCGACCCTCGTCCACTATTTCGAGCGCCAGGCGCGGCTGGTGGCAAGCCAGGGCGCGAAGAAGGGCATCGGCAGGGGCGGCGCGTCGGCGACCGCGGCCCGGCTCTCGGCGCTTACCTGGGAGGACATCCGGGCGCACTATGTCGCCGTCGGCTCATCCGCCCAGCTTGTCGAGACGCTGGGGCGCTGGCGCGAGACGCTCGACATAGACGGCATCATGGTCGAGACCAATGCCGGCAACGGGCTGACCGAAGAACAGGCCGCCGCGAGCGTGCAGCGCATCGCCGAAGAGGTCATGCCCGCGCTCGGATAATGCGAAGCTTTCGCAAGATTAGTTGCGAATGAAAACGAAAACACCTCGCAAATAAAGCTTGGAATTAGTTGAATTGGGCCCTTGTTTTGCTAGTATTCCGGGCAATATAATCGTTCGGAAAACCTCAAGGTTACACTTGTACACAGACGATTGGAGAGAAATATGAAGGGCGACAGAAAAGTCATCGCAATACTCAACGATGTGCTGAAGAACGAACTGACGGCGATCAACCAGTATTTCCTGCATTCCCGGATGCTAAGGAACTGGGGGATCGCAAGGCTCGCGAAGCACGAATATGAGGAATCGGTCGATGAGATGCGCCATGCCGACAAACTCATCGAGCGCATCCTGTTTCTGGAGGGGCTGCCGAACCTCCAGGACATCGGGCGGCTCCGCATCGGCGAGACGGTGCAGGAAATCCTCGACGCCGATCTCGCGCTGGAGCATGAGGCGATCCCCCCGCTCCGCGAAGGCATCGCCTATTGCGAAGAGGTCTCTGACTATGTGACCCGCCACCTGCTGCGCGAAATCCTCGAAAGCGAGGAGGAGCATGTGGACTGGTTGGAGACGCAGGGGGAAATGATCGCCCGCATGGGGATGGAGAACTATATCCAGCTTCAGAGCAAGCCGGCCGACGACGACTGATCGGCGGATTCCTGCGGGCGGCCCGTCAGCCGGCCCGCGCGCCTGGGGGCTCTACGACAGGCGCCGCAAGGGCTGCGGGCGCGTCATGCTCCCGGTCGATCAGCTTCTGGGCAACCGGCAGGCAGCGCCCGCAGCGCGGCCCGCCGCCAAGCGCCGCATAGGCCTTGTGCGCGCAGCGCAGGCCGGTGCGCGCCGCCTCGCGGATTTCCGCGTCCCGATAGGCATTGCAGATACAGACATACATGCCGCCACCTCGGTCGATCCCGGCGAGCGTGACTCATGTGCAATTGCAAGTCAATCGCAAAATTGCGGACTGCCAACGGTCAGTCCGAAACGGGGCGTCTTGTGCTTCGCACGGGGCAGTGGCTCGTCGCGCAACGCCTTGTTACAAATCTGCCTCAGCGAGGCCGCCAAGCTTCATCAAATGTCTCTGCAACCCGCGCTTGAGCACGGCATTGCTGTGGACCGGAACCGAGATACGAACCCGCGAACCGGCCATTCCGTAAATGTGGTGGCTGCCGTGAATGCGCATCAGCTTCCATCCTTTCCGTTCGAGAAGACGGCAAAATCGCCTGCCACTGACCGCTTTCACACCGCGATCTCAAGGATCCTGCCCTTCTCCGGCGAAGGAAGGTCGCTAACATCCACAGAAAGGCATCCCTCGACGGCTTCGTAGAGATTGGCCAGAAGTTCTTCGAAGGATTCCCCTTGGGTTGCGCATCCGGGAATGGCCGGTACCTCGGCCCAATAGCCTCCCTCATCGGCCTCATGCACGACGACTGTCAGCTTCATGGCTTATCCCTCCGGCGGCTCAGGCCGTCTTCTTCCCTTGCGCCGGTGTATCGATGCAGATGGCGACGCGGTCAACCGGCCTCCGGTCGCGTCCTCGGGTCGTCCACATGCAGGTGCTGGGTCGGCTGCGGGGTTGCAGTCATCACCTTGACGCCGTCCTCGGAGGTGAACCGGTGCCAGCAGCCCTGCGGCACGACCAGAAGCGCGCCGGCGCTGAGTTCGTACGTCTCGACCTTGTCGTCGACGATGATGTCGAAGCGGGTCGAGCCTTCGAGGATCTGGACGATCTCGTCGCCTTTCAGGTGCCGTTCCCAGCCGCTGGAGCCGCTGAAATTCGCGGCGAAAAGGCCCCCGTCGCGAAAGTCGGCCAGTTTCCTGAAGGAAGCCTGAGCCTCCTTCTCGGTGGTGTGCGGGCCGCGTCCTTCCAGCCTGACCAGATCGTCGAGGTCTCGGCGGAGGTCGAGAAGTTCGATCATGGGATGCTCCCGGTTTTGCGCGCCTGCCGCCTGTCAGACCGGCGTGTCGCCGCAGATGGTGACGCGGTGCATGACGCGGGTCTCGCCCGGATAGTCGTCGAGCGCGTAATGCTGGGTGCAGCGGTTGTCCCAGAAGGCGACCGAGCCCTCCTCCCAGCGGAAGCGGCACTGGAATTCGGGCTTGATGGAGTGGCTGCGCAGATAGTCGAGCAGCGGCTCGCTCTCGGCGTCCGTCAGCCCGTCGAAATACTGGCAATGACCGCCGACATAGAGCGCCTTGCGGCCGGTCTCCGGATGGGTGCGCACCACCGGATGCGAGGAGGTCGTCTGGACGTTGCCGGGATCCTTGACCTGCATCGAGGTACGCCCGGCATACATTTCCTTGCGCGTCTTGCCGCCGGCGCTCTTGAACCGGTCGCCGACCGAGATGGCGCGGAGCCCCGAAAGCGTCTCCTTCAGGCCGTCCGAAAGCGTCTCATAGGCGAGATACTGGTTGGTGAACAGCGTGTCGCCGCCTTTCGACGGCACCTGCTTGGCGTAAAGGATGGTGCCCATGGCGGGCTGGGGCGAGAACATCTGGTCCGAATGCCAGGCGCCGCCGAAATTCCGCGTGTCCTTCGGCGTCTTCTTGATCTCGAGGAGTTCCGGGTGGTCGTCCATGCCCTTCATGAAGGGATGCAGGTGGATGTCGCCCCAGCGCCGCGCGAAGGCGAGTTGCTGCTCGGGTGTGATGTCCTGCTTGCGGAAGAAGATCACCAGGTTCTCGTGCAGCGCCTGGCGAATCTCGGCGAAGGTCTCCTCATCGACGTCCGCCAAGTCCACGCCGCCTACCTCAGCGCCGAGCGCGCCGGCCACGGGCTTCATCTCAATGCGCCGGAACCCTGTCATCGATCCTCTCCTTCCCACGATGGCGGCGCGAGCCTATATCGAATTCCGGCCGGGGTCCAAGCGCTTCCGCAGCGCCGCCCTGCCCCGAAGGAGACCGTTCCACATGCTCACGCCCGAAATGACGGCGCTCATCCGCGAGAACACGCTGGCCCTGGTGGCGACGGTGACGCCGGAGGACGAACCCGCCGTCTCGCCCAAGGCGACCGTGGTGGTTCTGGACCCGGCGCGGCTCGCTTTCTCGGACCTGCGCTCCCCCGGCACGAGGCGGAACCTCGCCGCCAACCCGGCGTGCGAGCTCGCTTTCGTCGATGTGTTCCGGCGCAAGGCGGTGCGGGTGCGCGGGCGGGGTTCCTGGCATGCGCGCGGCGGGCCGGAATTCGACGCCCTGATGGCGCATTTCACCGAATGGCCGGACCTGCAGCCCCGGATGCACGGCATTTTCGAGATCGCCGTCACCGGTGCGGAGATGGTCCTGTCGCCCGCCTACGATGTCGGCGCCGAGGAGGCCGAACTCGCGGCCGCGTGGCTCGCCCGCTACCGCGTCCTCATCGAAGGCTGACCGCGGCGGACCGCGCCTTCAGCCATCGGCCTCGATCTCGGCCAGGAGGGCGGCCGCGCGTTCGTCGATAATGCGCTGAAAGGCGTTCTTCGCCGGCTGCGCCATGGCCTGCCTGAGCAGATCGCGCGCGCGGTCCATGTCTCCGTCCAGCATATGGAGCACGCGGGCGTTTTCATAAAGCGGCACCTTCTCCCGGGGCACAGCCTCGAACACGCGGGAGAACAGCTCGTGGGCCGTTTTCTCGCGAGCGCCATAGGCAATTCTGGCCAGGAAAGAGCCCACGGCGTCCACCACGCGCGCATGCCAGACGGCGAGACCCGTCATTGCCGTCACCGAATCCGGCTTCAGTTCCAGAGCGCGTTTCAGCGAATCGCGGATCTTCGTTCCATAGCCCAGGTCCTTGGCCTCGGACGTGCTCAACGTCTGCCCGTGGCGACCCATGACGCGCGCCGCCGCGACATGGGCATAAGCCTCGTCCGGAGCGGCTTCGACTGCTCGCGCCGCCAGTGCGAGTGCGCGCTCGAACAGGGCAGGCCGATCCTGCTCCGCTGCAACATAGAAGGCCTGCGTGGCCAGAGATTCCGCCGCGAAGGCGTGGCCCTCCGGCCCGCCGACGCCCTCGGCCAGGTCGGCCGCCTCGACGAACCGGCCCTCCGTCCAGGCCGCGCGCGCATCGTCCAGCGGTCCGGCCGCTGCGGGAAGTGCGGACAGCGCCGCGATCAGGGCAACTGCCAGAAAGGCGGGAAACCGGGAGGTAAGCGGGGGAAAGAAACGTTCGTTCAGCATGGCAGGCAAAGACTACAGGAAGAAGGCCGAAGGCGGGAAGGCCCCGGTTGACAGGCGGTGCAGCCGGGGCAGAATGCGAGCGGAAGCGGGCGTAGCTCAGTGGTAGAGCATCGGCTTCCCAAGCCGAGTGCCGTGGGTTCGATCCCCATCGCCCGCTCCAGCTTGGCGCCGGGTCCCGGGGGAGGCGATGGAATACCGCGAAATCGAGGTTGCGCCGGTCGCAGGTGCGCTCGGGGCTGAAATCGACGGCGTGGACCTGTCGGAGCCTCTCGGCAACAGCATTTTCTCCGAAATTCACCGCGCCTTTCTAGAGCACCGGGTGATCTTCTTCCGCGGCCAGTCGCTCACGCCCAAGAAGCAGCGTGATTTCGCCGCCCGCTTCGGGCCTTGCAACCGCTATCCCTTCGTCGCCGGGCTGGAGGAATGCCCGGAGGTGATCCCGGTCGTGAAGGAGCCGGACGAGACCTTCAATTTCGGCGGCCTCTGGCATTCCGACACCACCTATCTGGAGAAGCCGCCCCTCGGCACGCTGCTCTATGCCGTCGAGACGCCGCCGCAGGGCGGCGACACGCTGTTCGCCAACACCAAGCTTGCCTATGACGCGCTCTCGGACGGCATGAAGGCCGCGCTTGCCGGGCTCCGGGGCCTCTCTAGCGCGAAGATCCGCTATGCGGAGGCCGGGCGGGCCGGACAATTCGTCAAATTCAAGGGCGCGATGACCGCAATCGGCCTCGACCGGGAGGAGACGCTGGAGGCCTGGCATCCGGTGGTCCGCACCCATCCCGAGACGGGCGAGAAGGCGCTCTACCTCAACCGCGCCCACAGCATGCGCTTCGAGGGCTGGACCGAGGCCGAGAGCCGGCCCTGGATCGACTGGCTCTGCGATCATATCGCGCGGCCCGAGTTCACCTGCCGGTTCCGCTGGGAGCCGGGCTCCGTCGCACTCTGGGACAATCGCTGCACGCATCATTTCGCGCTCAACGACTATCACGGCCATCGCCGCCACATGCACCGCTGCACCATAGAGGGCGACCGGCCCTCCTGAGGCGCGGTCCCCGCAAACTTCCGGAGTTTCCATGAACAGCAAGACCGCGCCCGAAGGCGGGCCGAAGATCGCGATTGTCTGCGCCGGCGCCGTCGGCTCCCATGTCGGCGGCCATCTGACCAGGGCCGGCTACGCGCCCATCCTGATCGATTTCTGGCCGGAGCATGTCGAAGCCATGCGCCGCGACGGGCTGAAGCTCACCGGCGTTACCGACGCCGAGTGCTTCACCCAGCCCGTCGAGGCTTGGCACATCACCGAACTGGAACGGCTCTCGCGCGAGCGCCCGGTCGATATCGCCTTCGTGTGCGCCAAGTCCTACGACACGGTCTGGGCAACGGAGATGATCCGGCAATATCTGGCGCCGGACGGCTTTGTCGTCTCGCTCCAGAACGGCATCAACGAGGAGCGGGTAGCCGGCGTGGTCGGCTGGGGCAAGACGATGGGCTCGATCGCGAGCCTGATCGCGGTGGAGCTGCACGCGCCCGGCGAGGTGCGGCGCAATGTGCGGCTCGGCGGGGAGAAGCACACCGTCTTCCGCGTGGGCGAGCCGCACGGCCGGATCACCGACCGGGCGCGCCTCATTGCCGAAATGTTGGGCCATGTGGACAGCGCGATAGCCACCCCGAATCTCTGGGGCGAGCGCTGGTCGAAGCTGGTCGTCAACTCCATGCGCAACCCGATGTCGGCCGCGACCGGCCTCGGCGGCGTTGAAGCGGATCGGCTCGACTATACCCGCCGTCTTGCCATCCGCATTGCCGGCGAGGCGATCCGCGTCGGTCTCGCCCACGGTTTCACCCTGGAGAAGCTCTACGGCATGGAGCCCGGGCGGGTCGCAGAAGCGGCCGAAGGCAGCAATGAGGCCATGATCGAGATCGAGGCGGTGCTGGAGCGCAACGCCCAGGGCCGCTCGGCCGCCGATCGCCCCTCCATGGGCCAGGACATCCGGAAGGGCCGGCGCACGGAGATCGACTTCATCAACGGGCTGGTGGTGGACTACGCCGAACGCCTCGGCCTCGACACGCCCGCCAACCGCGCCATCGTCGAGGTGGTGAAGCGCGTCGAGCGCAAGGAGATCGCCCCCGCACCGGAGAATGTGCGGCATATCTGAGGGGTAGCCGGTGGCGCGGGCGGCCGAACGGCGCATAATGCCGCTCGATGGGAGGAGCCGCTTTTCATGCCGGACAGCGAGAAACCCGCCCAGGGCGGGTTGACCTGGAAAGTCCTGAAACAGGTGTTCCCGGTTGCGGCGTCGCTCAGGCGCGAGCATTGGGACCTGCTGGCCGGAACCGGCATTGTGGAGGCGCAAAGGAACGACGACGAACTGTTCTACGAGGCGTTGCTGCACAAGTTCCGGCGCGACGGGGGGTTCATAGTCGATCTCGACCGGAGGTTTCTCGGGTCGAAGAAGAAGAAGGACAGGGAGAAAGCCTTCACATTTCGCGCAGGCCGGTGGCTGTTCCAGAAGATCCCCGAATTGTTCGCCTATGACGACATACTCGACGCGCCTCTCGACCTGTTCGGCAACGCGACCGCCGAGCTGGATCTGCGCGACATCATCGCCGACATGCGGCGGGTCGAAAGAGAGGCAAAGGCCCGCCAGGCGCCGCTTGCCGAAGAACGGTGGAAATCGGCCGGCGCGGAATTGCGCGGCCTTCTGGACGGGTTGGACCGCCCGACGCCGGACGCGGTCGAACGGATAGAGGCCGCCGCCGAAGCGCTTCTGGAGGCAGGCAGGGAAGTCCGGAAACAGGCTGCGGAACTGGAACGGAGCCGCGACGAAATACGGATCCTGCTAGAGGCTCTTCCCGACCTGAACCGCGCCGTTGAGGTGCTTGAGCGCCTCGAAGCGCTTGAGGCCGCGCACTTGGCGGAGCTGGCCGAAATTGCGCACGAAGCCCGCACGCCGGTCGATGCGCTGGCCGAGGCGGAAATATCGCTGGCGGCGAAGGAGAGGGAGTTCGAAAGGCAGAGGGCGGAGGGTGCGCCCTGGTCGGCGATTGCGAAGCAGGCGGAGGCCCTGGCGGAACTAGAAGCGGAAAGGGGCCGCCAGCTTGCGGCGGTGGAGGCCGTGCTGGCCCGGATGGCGGCGGCCTCGGCGGCGGTCGACGCCGGGGAGCCGGGGCCCGCGCCTGCGTCGCGGCTTGCGAAACGGCGAAACAGGACGAAGTTCGCGGAAGGGGCGCTCGCGCCGGCGCAGGACCGGGATGCGCCGGACGAGGACCGGTCCGGCCCCAGCATAGCCCTGCCGGCGACTTGGAAGGAATTTCCGGCCTGGTGCGGGGCGCATCTGGCGGACCGCCTGACATTGTCTCCGAGAGCCCGCAACACGATCAAGAAGACGCAGTACGAAGACGTCGAAACGGCGGCGAAATGCCTGCTGTGGCTCGCTGGCGATTACCGCCGGGCGAGGCTGGACGGCGCAGGCGACGATCTCCGCGGTCCGATCGAATCCGGCTTGTGGAACGACCGGTGCGGCGGGGATTCGTTCCCGTTCGACTGGAATGGCAGGCGGGTCGAGGTCGAATGGCATGTGAAGAACGGCGGCAACACGACCGATCCGTCCCGGTGCCTGCGCATCTACTATTTCTGGGACGAGGCGGACGAGCAGGTGGTAGTCGCCAGTATGCCCGACCACATCCCGAACGGCGCGGTCTGATTGCTATCCCCGGACTGACGTTCACAGCCGTCGCAGGCGTTCGAAGCGGTGCAGCATGAAGGCCGTGCCGATTGCAGGCGCAGCGAGGTTGACGAACGGCACGGTCATCAGCCAGGCGACGACAATGCCCGAGAGCCATATCCGGTAGCGGTATCGCCGGCGGAGCGCACGCGCAGCGTCCGCATCGAGACGGCGGAGCGCGGCGGCCTCGAAATATTCCCGCCCGCAAAGCCAGCCGTTCGCGAGCCAGAACAGCAACAGGCCGAGCGGCGGCACGAAAAGCCATACCGGCAGCAGCAACAGGTTCAGGCCGAGCGCCGCGCCGACGAAGAAGAGCGTCTGGCGGGCCGTCTCGCCCCAGCCCTGCGCATTGGGCGGCCCCGGATCCGGGTAGTGCCGGGCCTCGACCGCGCGCACGGCACTCTCCAGGAAAAGCCCCTGCAACGCGGCGGCCGCGGCCGGGAACAGCATGGCCGCGGCTGCGAAGGCGGCAACCCCGCCGGCGAAGCCCGCCGCCAGGTCGAGCCAGCCGATGCCCGTCAGCCCGCCAAGCGCCCAGCCGGCGCCCGCAGCAAGCGCGGCAAGCAGCAGCGCTGCCAGCAGGCAGGAAAGCAGCACGACGCGCCGGAAGCGCCGGTCCGAAAGCTGCGCGAAGGCTTTGAGGAAGTCCGCAATCAAGAGGCGCCGCCTTCCTCGAGGCCGTAGGCACCGGCGAGAAGCCGGATCGGGTGCTCCACCGTTCGGGCCGGGGCGCCGGGGGCGAGCCGCTCCATCCCCTGCGCGATATGCAGGGCCGCGAGCGGGCATTCCGACACCACATGGCCGCCCGTCTCCAGCGCACGCCGGGCCGTCGGGCGGCCGAGGCGGAGCGCGGTCTCGAAATTGTCCTTCAGGCAGCCCCACGCGCCGCCATGACCGGAGCAGCGCTCGATGGTTTCGACCTCCGTGCCGGGAATGAGCTCCAGCAGCTCGACCGCCTTGCGGCCCATCTCCTGGGCGCGGGCATGGCAGGCGACATGGACCGCGACCGGACGGTCGAGCGGGACCATTCCTTCCGCCAGCCCCTCCCGCCTCGCGATGTCCATCACATATTCGCTGAGGTCGAACGCGGAGCGCGCAAGCCGGGCCACGTCCTCGTTTTCGGGCAGGATCAACGGCCACTCGAATTTCAGCATCAGCGCGCAGGAGGGCATCAGCGCCACGATGTCGTAGCCGGCATCCACAGCCGCCAGCAGCTCCCCGGCGATCCGCACGGCGCGGCCGGCCACCGTTTCGATGTCGCCCTGCTCCAATTGCGGCATGCCGCAGCAGCCGGGATGGAGGATGCGGGCGTCCACGCCGTTCCGGGCGAGCACGGCGCGGGCGGCGAGCCCGGTCTCCGGATTGTTGTAGTTGCCGAGGCAGGTGGCGTAGAGCGCGGCCTTCCGCCCGAAGGCGGGCGCGGCCTCGTTGAGCGCCGGCGCACCCGCCATGGCCCGCTGCTCCAGGCTCTCATGGTGGAAGCGTGGCAGCGCGGCCTCGCGGTGGACGCCCGCAAGTCCCTCGACCAGCATCCGCACGGGCTGGTTGGCCGTGTCGAGCGCCCAGTTGGCGAGCGGGGCCGCCATCCCGGCGAGGCGGCCGTTGCGGTCGGTCGCCGCGATCTCGCGGTCCTCGAAGCGCCGCTCGCCGCGCCGGAACTCCGCCGCCCGGTAGCGCAGCATCAGATGCGGAAAGTCCAGCTCCAAGGGGTGCGGCGGCACATAGGGGCATTCGGTCCTGAAGCACATGTCGCAGAGCGTGCAGGCGTCTGCAACCGCCTTGAAATGCTCCGAATCGACCGTGTCGAGCGCCGCCGATGGAGCCTCGTCGATCAGGGCGAACAGCCGCGGGAAGGCGCCGCAAAGATCGGAACAGCGCCGGCAGCCGGAGCAGATGCCGAAGGTCCGCCGGAGCTCGGCGTCGATGGCGGCCGGGTCCTCGAATTCCGGTGCGTCCCAGGCCAGCGGACGACGCATGGGCTCGCCTCCCTTCCCCGAAATGCGGGCGACTCTATGGGACCGCCGCCGATAGTCCAGCCGGACGGGCTATCGGCGCGGAAAGTTCGGACGGTCGGGGCCGTAATGCTCCGCCAGATAGTCGAGGATGACCGCGAGCGCCCCCTCCTCTATCGGCTCCATTTCCTGCTCCTCGACCATCCACACCATGAGCTCGTCCCATTGCTCCCGCGTCAGGCCCTGCTGCACGACGATCCGTTCCGAGTGGCAGGGCGTGCAGGCGTCGAAGGTCTCGGAGGCGCCGGGCGCGCGGACCATCAGGCCGAGATCTTCCGGCGCCACCGGCCCGGAAACCGCCGGAGCCGCGGGGGCCGCCGAGCCGAAAGCGGCCGGGCTGTCGCCCATCCCGTTCAGAAAGGCGATGACATCGGCGCGGTCGCGGTCGCGCTTCAGGCCCGCGAAGCTCATGGAACCGCCCTTCACCACCGCGCGCGGCTTCGCCAGATAGGCGTCGAGGCGCTTCGGCGTCCAGTTGCCGCCGAAAGCGCTCATCGCCTTCGAATAGCGGAACCCTTCCCTGGCCCCGACAGGCCCGCCGACAATGCCCCAGAGGTTGGGCCCGATCTTCTTTCGGCCGCCCTTCTCGGCCGTGTGGCAGGCGGCGCATTTGCGAAACACCTTCTTGCCGCGCGCGGGATCGGCCGCGGCGAGGCGTTCCTCCAGGCCGGCCGCGCCGGCGGGCGCCGCCGCTGCAGAGGCGAGCAGCAGCGCCGCCGCCATGACGACAAGCATCGCCGTGCGGTCATACCGAGCTGCGCAATGCGGAACCCATAGTTTGGGGGTGTTCCGTTGCGCTCCCCTCCCGCTTGGCGGGAGGGGTTGGGGGAGGGCCTCCCGGCGTGACGGGCCTTTGCCGGGGCGCTTGGCGCTTCGCCCGCCGCCGCGCGAAACGCGGCGAACCCGTCGAATGGCGGCGTTGGCGCCGCCGCTTCCGCTGGCGCGAAAGCGGTCCCCCCCGGCCTCCCCCGCAAGCGGGGGAGGAGGTTTCCGGCGGCGGGCGACATGGGTTCCGAACGACGATCGCCAGTATCAGGCTACGCGCAGGGCCGCGCGGTGCATGGTGTTGTTGAGATAGCCTTTCGGGTTCCAGTCGATGGCGAAAGGCTGCATCTCGCCCGCGCTGTCGGTCGCCCGCGCCCAGACCTCGTAATAGCCGGCCTCCGGGAAGGCGACCGTGCGCCGCCAGTTCTGCCAGGCGCCCGGATTGACCGGCCCGTCCAGCTCTGCCGCCATCCAGCTCTTGCCGAAATCGATGGAGAGATCGACCGCCGATACGGTGCGGTCTCCCGACCAGGCGTGGCCGCGTACCTCGATTTCCCGGCCCGCCGCGCCGCCGTTCTCCGGCGATGTCACCAGGCTCTTCACCGGCATGCGCTCGATGATCTCGAAATCCTCCGTCGGCACCTTGTCGCCCGGGGCAACGGAATAGCGCGGCACGCGGTAGGACTTGCCCGTCATCTTCGGCCCGTCATGCACGATGTCGCGAAGCTGGATGCGCTTCAGCCATTTCTGCGAGCAGGAGCCCGGCCAGCCCGGCACGACGAGGCGGAGCGGCGCGCCGTTCTGCCTGTGCAGCGCCCCGCCGTTCATCGCAAACGCGATCAGCACATTGTCGGTCATGGCCTTGGCGACCGGCACGCCGCGCGAGATCGGCAGCTTGCCCTCCTTGCCGGAGAGGTGGGTGTCCGCGCCGTAATGCGCGGTATAGACCGCGCCCGGTTTGACGCCCGCCTTCTTCAGCACGTCGGCGAGACGCACGCCGGTCCACTCGGAGCAGCCGACCGCGCCGACGGTCCACTGGTTGCCCCTGGCCGGCGGGTCGAAGAAGGCCCGTCCGTTGCCGCCGCATTCGATGGTGAGCGCCATCGTCACCACCTCGAACCCGGCCTTCAGGTCCTCGATGGACAAATCCATCGGGTTTTCCACCAGCCCGTCCACGGCGAGCCTCCAGCCGCCGGCATCGACATCTTCCGGCGGCAGGCCGTTATTGCGGATGAAGTGCCGGGCGGTGGGCGTGATCGCATCGTCGAGCAGGTGCGCCGGCGTCTCGGCATTGATCGGCCGGTCGTTGAGCAGCGTCAGGCCGTCCTTGCCGACCAGCACGTCCTCGGAGGCGAAGGCGGCCGGCACCAGACCGCGCGGCATGTTGGCGTAGAACGGGACGGTCATGCCGAGCAGCCCGCCCGCGGCCGCCAGCCCCGCCCCGGCGAAGAAGCCGCGCCGGCTCAACCCCGGCGCCGGCTCGAAAAACTGCCGGCGCGCCTCGTCCGGGTTTTCCGCAAAGTAAGCGTAAAGCCCTTTGTTTTCATGGGAATCCTTCGGCATGTCTTCCTCCCCGGCCGTTCTTCGGCGCTTCTCCAGCGCGTCGCCGCCTTCCATTCTGTTGCCCCCGTGAAATACCGTCAATGCAGTGGCCGGAAGGCGCCGGCCCTCCGCGACGACACGGGTTCCGCGGCCGGGCCGGCGGGTCCACCTCGCGGAAGCGTCATGCAGTGTCATGTTCTGTCATGTTCGCCATGCGCAAGATGCATATTCGGGTGCCCGTTCCGGCATAAAACTGTCGGGTCCGCACACGGCTCAAGGCCGGGGTGACAAAAGGAGCGCGGGGCGGGGCGGTTCGTGGAAGACCCCTGCATTGTGTCATGTTTTGTCATGTTCGCCATGCCGTCGCTGAAGCTCTGCGGTTCCGTTCCTGCATATCGTTCCTCCATCGCGCTCCGTTCCGCTCCATTCCGTCCGCGCCGCCGCCGGCCTGGGCGCCGGCAAGCGGCGGGACCCTTTTTGCGCGCGCATCCTGCGTGCGCGCCTGTGCCCGCCTGCGCGCGTCTTGCGCCGGCGCGGTTCGCGCGGCTGATTGCGCGCGCGAGACGGCGGACGCACGTGTCCCGTTGCCTCCCGCCGGGGCTTTTTTGCGGGCCCCAGCCCTTGCTTCCCTCTGCAGAAATCGGGATAGGGGGGAGCCTCACGGCTCCACCCCTCCCACACCACCGTGCATACGGGTCCGTACACGGCGGTTCGACGGATTTAAGCTGCGGAACGGCCTCGCAGGGAGGCGAGGCCGAGCCTGTCGAAGACAGCCGCCGGGCGTTCGGGGTCGGCACGCGCCATACGGGCTTCGGTCCCTCGGTCTCCGGCGCTCCGGGCTTCACCCCTCGCCTCCGGCTCCAAGGCCAGTTCCAACTGGATGTTCTGCCGCTTGGTCCGCATGAGCCTGCCGTCCTAATAACCCTGTCCGTCGTTCGGGCCTTCGCCGGGGGGCCGGCTACTATGCCCTCTGCTGACTTCTGCGCCGCGATCACGGCCCTTGCGGAACCGCTCAGTCCGGGGGTTCCGGACACGACGCAGACCTCCCGAGGTAAGACCAACCGCCTTCACCGCACACCCGCCGGATTTACCACCCCGGCCCTTGATGGCTGCGGACTTCGCGATCGCTTGCTCGCTCGTCCGGCCGGGTAGGCCTCGTATCCGGTTCTTGTCCATCGGGTCGCGGCTTTGCTCCACGCTTCCTTCAGACCCCGCCTCGCGGCGACGCCCTTGCGCTTCGCTAATCCTTCGCCGCCATCGGGCTGGATAGAGGACTTGCACCTCCAAGCTGTTGGCCATGCTCGGCACACAAGCCGAAAGGCGGCCCCGGAAGCCGCCTCTCTCATGCACATTATAGCACACTTTTCACCAGGTCAAGCCCCCTGGCGGGAAAAATATGAAATTTTCCCATTTGCCGGAAGACAGACGAACTCCCCTTCCATCATGCCCGAACGCTCCCTCCGTCATGCCCGGACTCGTTCCGGGCATCCCCCGCCGCCGCTTCCGACGAGCGGCCGCATGGATACCCGGAACAAGTCCGGGTATGACGATGAAGAGGGCCGGGTATGACGATATGGGGGGCGGGCATGACGGGAAGAGGGTCGGGGCAACGCTTTCGGTTCCGATCCACGACCGCTGGTATCGCACGGTCTCTCAGATCCTGCCGGCGCTGGCGATGGCGGCGACGTTGAGCAGGCCGCGCACGGTAACGGCCGGCGTCACGATATGCGCCGCGCCATTGTAGCCGAGCAGCAGCGGGCCGATGGGCTGGGCGTTGCCGAGCGCGGTCAGCGCGTTGATTGCGGCATTGGCGGCGTCCATGCCGGGAAAGACCAGGACGTTCGCGCGATCCGTGAGCCTTGCACCGGGCAGGAAACGGTCGCGCGCCGCCTTGTCGAAGGCGAGGTTCAACTGCATCTCGCCCTCGAACTCGAAGTCCGCCTCCGTCTCGGTGAGAATCCCGGTCGCCCGGCGCATCCGGTCCGCGCTCGGGCTGGGATGGGCGCCGAAATTGGTATGGCTGACCAGCGCCACCCGCGGCGTCAGGCCGAAGGCGCGCACCTGCGCCGCCGCCATGCGGCAGATCCCGGCAACCTCCTCGGCGCTCGGCTCGTAGTTCACATAGCCGTCGGCGATGAAGACCGTGCCGGCATCCATGATGAGCGGCACCAGGGTGGAGACCGTTTCGGCGCCGGTGCCGAGAACCCGCCGGATGCGTTCCAGATGGGTCGGGAAGTGGCCGTCGGTGCCGCAGATCGCGCTGGCCGCGCCGCCCTCGCGGACGTACATCGCCGACGCCAGAGTGTCGCTGGCGCGGAACAGCTTGCGGGCGTCGTCCGGCCCGACGCCGTCGCGCGCGCGCAGCTTGTGGAGCCTGGCACCGTATTCCTCGACCGTATCCTCGCGTCCGTGGTCGAACACCTCGAAGTCCCGGCCGGGCGCGATGCGCAGGCCCAGTTCCGCGCAGCGCGCCGCAATCCGGTTCGGCCGCCCGGTGGCGACGGGAACCGCAACGCCCTCGTCCAGCACGTTCTGGATCGCCCGCAGCACCCGTTCGTCCTCGCCCTCGGCGAAGATCACCCGCCGCGGGGCCGCCCGGGCGCTGTCGAAGACGGGGCGCATCAGGAAGCCGGTGCGGTAAACGAAGCTGGAAAGCCGGGCGCGGTAGGCCTCGATGTCGGCCAGCGGACGCGACGCGATGCCGCTCTCCATGGCGGCTTCGGCCACCGCCGGCGCGATGGCCCCGAGCAGGCGCGGATCGAACGGCCTCGGCAGCAGATAGTCGCGGCCGAACTGCAGCCGGCGCTCGCCATAGGCGCGCGCGACCTCGTCGGTAATGCCCTCGCGCGCCAGCTCCGCCAGCGCCCGGACGCTGGCAAGCTCCATATTGCGGTCGATCCCGGTTGCGCCGACATCGAGCGCGCCCCGGAAAACGAACGGGAAACAGAGCACATTGTTGACCTGGTTCGGATAGTCGCTGCGGCCGGTAAGGACGACCGCGTCCGGGCGCACGGCGCGAACCTCTTCCGGCATGATTTCCGGAACGGGATTGGCGAGCGCCATGACCATGGGGTCGGGACCCATGCGCCGTACCTGCTCCGCGCTCAGCACATTCGGCCCGGAAAGGCCGAGAAATATCTCCGCGCCGCCGATGACGTCGTCCAGCGTGCTGGCGTTGCTGTCCTGGGCGAAGGCGGCCTTGTGGGGTTCGGCGGCGCGCCCCTTGCGGACCAGCCCGTCTATGTCCACCAGCCAGACATTCTCCCGCTTCAGCCCCACGTCGAGCAGCATGTTCAGGCAGGCGATGCCGGCCGCGCCGCCGCCGGTCGAGACGAGCTTGACCCGTCCCAGGTCCTTGCCGAGCAGGTGCATGCCGTTGACGACCGCGGCGGCCACGACGATGGCCGTGCCGTGCTGGTCGTCGTGGAAGACGGGGATGTTCATCTCCGCCTTCAGCCGGTCCTCGACCAGGAAGCAGTCGGGCGCCTTGATGTCCTCCAGGTTGATGGCGCCGAAGGTCGGTTCGAGCCGCCGGATGGTGTCGGCGAGCGCGTCGGGGTCGCTTTCGCCGATCTCGATGTCGAACACGTCGATATCGGCGAATTTCTTGAACAGGACGGCCTTGCCCTCCATGACCGGCTTGGCGGCCAGCGCGCCGATATTGCCGAGCCCGAGCACGGCCGAGCCGTTCGTCACCACCGCCACCAGGTTGGACCGGGCCGTGTAGCGCGCCGCATCCTCCGGCCGTTCGGCGACCGCCCGGCTCGCCTCGGCGACGCCCGGCGTGTAGGCCAGCGACAGGTCCCGCTGGTTGGCGAGCGGCTTGGTCGGGCGGATGGCCAGCTTTCCGGGCCTTCCCGCCTCGTGGTAGCGCAACGCATCGCCGTTCATCTTCGACCTTCCTGCCCGGAGGCGCGCCGCCGTCAGTGGATGCCGCGCATTTCCGGGATGCTCTCGGAGGCCCGCCAGAAGCGCCCGATGCTGTCGGCATGGGCGGCGGCCGCGGCCTCGTCTTCGCCCGGCTCGGGGCGGGGCTCCAGGTCGAAATGGCCGTAGCGGTCCCGGCCGCGCACCAGCGAGGCGGAGAGCCGCACGGGCGAAACATGGCGGACATAAGCCGGGATGTAGCTGATGCCGATGCCGATGCGCCGCTCGGTCGAGCGGTTCGGGCCGGAGGTGTGCATGGTAAGCGTGTGGTGGAAGGAGACCTCGCCCGGCTCGAACTCCACATATTCGGCGCTGGCCTCGTCCATCCGGCGCTGGATGGTCTGGCCGCGCGAAAGCATGAGCTTCTCGTCGTCCGTGTCGCGATGCTGCACCTGGCCCTCGCGATGCGAGCCCGGCAGGAAGCGCAGGCACCCCATCTCCCTGGTCGAGGCGGTGAGCGCGACCCAGGCGGTGATCTGCTCGAACGGCTCGAGACCGAAATAGGTGCCGTCCTGGTGCCAGGGCACGAAGGATTCGCTGCCCGCCTCCTTGATCCAGACCGTCGTGTGGAACACCAGGATATCGGGCCCGATGATCGTCTCCAGCATGTCCAGCAGCTTCGGGTGGCGGACGAGTTCCGCCGCCCAGGGAAACAGCAGGTAGGGTTTGACGCGGGCGTTCGGATGGCGCCCGTGGGTCTTGCGTTCCACCTCGATGCAGGAGTCCTCGCAGGCCGTGCGATAGCGGGCCGCCTCGGCGGCCGTGAGCAGGGGTTGCGGGTCGATGAACCCCTTGTCCCGGTAGCGGTCGAGCTCGCGTCCGGCGATCATGGCTGGAACCTCTCCCTCATCCGGGCGCCCCTCCCGTCGGGCTGGACGATGCGGTCCCGCAGGCGCGCTCCCCCGTCAGGCCACCGCAACTCTTGTTTCGCGCCGGGTCCGGTCGCCGCGCCCGGCCAGCAACCCCGAGACCGAAATGTCCTCGTCGAGCGCCTCCCAATGGATGCCGTCGGCGGTGAGTTCGTATCGTTGCAGGACTTCGGCCGGCGCGCCGCAAAGCCGTGGAAACCAGGCGAGCGGCACACCGAGCACCCGGCCGTCGGAGAGCGATACCCACATGGAGTCCCCGTCGAAGGATACGCGTTCAGCGGAAATGGTCATTCCATGCCTTCCGTATCGATCCCGCCCTGTCTGACGCCAAGCCGGTCAAGACCCGCAACTCGCGCGCGTTGAAACCGCGACTCTCCACCAAACCGCGACTCTCCACCACACGAACCGTCGGTTCAAGCATGATCTTCGCAGAGGAGGAACCTTTCCGCACATGGACATGCACAGGCTCTCGCGGCGACCCTTCATTGGAATAAAAGAAGAATTTATTCCCGTCAATGCCGAATGCAGTCGGCACAAATTACTCCCATTGCCTTTATAGCGTGTATGATTCGCCCTGTTTGAGACTTTCACCTCAACCTTCATATGTTCGAATAAATTCCGAACGATAAAGTTGTATCGAATGCCGATCTTGACGCGCAATCGTGAATTTGAAGAGCGCAACGCTCATGCCACATGCCGTCCGGGAGACCGGGGGCGTAACGGTTGAGTTCACTCGGGCGATTACGGTTGCAGCCTCTCCCTTGTCCACGCTCCGCCCTCGGCGCGGCAGACGATGCGGTCGTGAAGGCGGTGCTCCCCCCGGCGCCAGAACTCGATGCGCGAGGGCCGGAGCCGGAAACCGCCCCAAAAGACCGGCCGCGGAATGTCGGCCCCGCCGAACCGCGCCTCCATCTCGGCCACGCGCGCCTCGAGCGCGGCCCGGCCGGCAACCGGCTCCGACTGGCGCGACGCCCAAGCGCCGATCCGGCTGCCGCGCTCGCGGCTGGCGAAATAGGCGTCGGAAACCGCGTCCCCGGCCCGCGAGACCCGGCCTTCGACCCGCAATTGGCGGTCGAGCACGCGCCAGTGGAAGGTCAGCGCCGCCAGCGGCCTCGCGGCAAGCTCGCGGCCCTTCCGGCTCTCATAGTTGGTGTAGAAGACGAGCCCCTCCGCCTCCACCGCCTTCACCAGCACGATGCGGCAGGACGGCATGCCGTCCGCGCCCACCGTGGCGAGCGCGGCGGCGTTGGCGTCCACCGGCTCGCAGGCCTCGGCTTCCCCGATCCACCGCCTGACGGCAAGCACCGGGTCGCGCCCGATTTCATCCTCTTCCGCGTCCCGCATCCCTTGACGAATCGCCCCCGGCGCACCTTATTGGAGAGTGGATATCCACAATAGGCCGGCACGCCGCCGAGGCAAGCGCGCGGTTCCGGCCGGAACCAAGGGGCGGTCTTCCGATGAAACAAGCACTCGCCGTTGCGGCAACCGTCTTCCTGCTGGCCGCCTGCAACCCCGACCAGGGCCCCAAGCAGACCCTCGGCACCATTATCGGCGGCGTCGGCGGCGCGGTCCTCGGCAATGAGGTCGGCAAGGGCCGCGGGCGCAAGGTGGCGATCGCTGCCGGCACGCTGCTCGGCGCCATGCTCGGCAGCCGGCTGGGCAGGGATCTGGACGAAGCCGACCGCATCACCGCCGAGCAGACCACGCAGGGCGCGCTGGAGCGCGGCCGCATCGGCGACCGGTCGGAATGGGAGAACCCGGACAGCGGCAATTCCGGCTGGGTCGTGCCGACGCGCACCTGGCAGGAGGACACGGGCCGGTATTGCCGCGAGTTCCAGACGGGCATCACCGTTGGGGGCGAGGAGCAGACCGCATACGGCACGGCCTGCCGCCAGCCGGACGGCAGCTGGAAGATCGTCCAGCCCGCGGCCTGATGCGCGACCCCTATGCGGTTCTCGGCTGCTCCCGGGACGCCGATGCGGAGACGCTGAAGCGGGCCTACCGGCGCATCGTCAAGGACGACCACCCGGACCGGAACCCGGGCGACCGGAAGGCGGAGGCGCGCTTCAAGGAGGCGGCGGCGGCCTGGGACCTGCTGGGCGATCCCGAGAAGCGCGCCCGCTTCGACCGGGGCGAGATCGACGCCGAAGGCCGCGAGCGGGCGCCGTTCGGCGGCTTCGGAGGATTCGGCGGCCATGCCGGGTTCGATCCGGCAGACCTGTTCGGCGACATATTCTCCGGCTTCCGCAACCGCCCGCGGCGGGGCGCCGACATGCGCTACCGGGTTTCGGTGCCCTTCGTTGACGCAGCGAAGGGCGGCACGGTGCGCCTCAAGCTGAAATCGGGGCGGAGCGTCGCGCTGAAGGTGCCGCCGGGAACGGAGGACGGCGCCCGGCTGCGTCTTGCCGGGCGCGGCGAACCCGGCCCCGCCGGCGGCCCGCCCGGCGATGCCGAGGTCGAGATTTCGGTCGAGCCGCATCCCTGGTTCCGGCGCGAGGGGCTGACGATCCTGGTCGATCTGCCGGTCTCGCTCGTCGAGGCGGTTCGGGGCGGAAAGGTGCGCGCACCGACCCTGGACGGCCCGGTGACGGTCGGGATCCAGCCGATGACGAACTCCGGCGCGCGGCTGAGATTGAAGGGCAAGGGCGTGCCCGACCCCGCCGGAGGACCGCGCGGCGACCAGATCCTGCGGGTGATGATCCAGCTGCCGCGCGACCCCGACCCCGCGCTCGCGGACGCCGCCAGGGACCGCGCCGACACCGACCCCCGCGTCGAAGCCGGCATGGCCTGACGCGGGAACGCCGGCTCAATCGTCGTCCACCTCCGGCATCAGCACGAACTCCGGATAGGCTTCGATGCCGAGCTCGGCGGCGTCCTGGCCGAGCTCCTCGACCGTCTCGGACACGCGCGCGCCCATCGTGTGCTTGAGGCACAGCCAGATCAGCAGCGAGGCGCCGAAGACGAAGGCGCCGACGGCGAGCACGCCGGTAAGCTGGACCAGCACGTCGCCGCCCGCCGCGATGCAGACCGCCATCGTGCCCCACACGCCCGCGAAGAGATGCGCCGGCACCGCGCCGACCACATCGTCGATCTTCAGCATCTCGAGGAACTTCAGGCCCGCCGTGGTGACCGCGCCGCCGATCAGGCCGATCACGACCGCCCAGTAATGCTCGACGATGTCCGGCCCGGCGGTGATCGCGACGAGGCCGCCGATGGCGCCGTTCAGGCCCGCCAAGAGGTCGATGCGCCCGAACAGCGGCCTCGCAAGCGCCAGCGCGGCCAGCACGCCGGCGGCGGCGGCGAGGTTGGTATTGGCGAGGATGTTGGCGAGCGCAACCACGTCCGCGGCTCCTCCGAGGGCGAGCTGCGAGCCGCCGTTGAAGCCGAACCAGCCGAGCCAGAGGATGAAGACGCCGAGCGTTACCGCCGGCACGTTGGACGGCGCCATGGCCCTGGCGGTTCCGTCGGCGCGGAACCGGTTCCGGCGCGGCCCGACGATCACCGCGCCCGCGAGCGCAGCCCAGCCGCCGGTCGAATGGACGATGGTGGAGCCGGCGAAGTCCTGGAAGCCCAATTCGGCGAGCCAGCCGCCGCCCCAGGTCCAGGCGCCGACGATGGGATAGACGATGGCGGTCAGGATGGCGATGAAGACGAAGAACGAGGTGAGCTTGACGCGCTCGGCCAGCGCGCCGGAGACGATGGAGGCGGTCGTCGCCACGAACACCATCTGGAAGAACCAGTCGGACATGACGGCGTAGCCGTTTCCGACAACCGCCTCCGCAGCGCTCTCGTCCCCGCCGAGCAGCGCGATCTCGTCGGCGGATGTGCCGTAGAGGAAGGTGAAGGTCCCGATCCAGCCGCCCTCCTCCACGCCGACATACATGACGTTGTAGCCGAGGAAGTAGAAGGTGAGCCCGGCGATGGAATAGAGGCCGATATTCTTCAGGCAGATGACCGAGGCGTTCTTGGTGCGCACCGAGCCCGCTTCGAGCATGGTGAAGCCCGCGCACATCCACATGACGAGCGCGCCCCAGACGAGGAAGGCGAAGCTGTCGAGAACGAATTTCGTCTCGCCCTCCACGGCCGCTTCGGCGGCGTCGGGAAGGAACAGGAACAGAAGTCCGGCCAGAACGGTGAGGACCGCCGCCGTCCGCGTCAGGACGGCGGGCGAAACGGCAGGCAGCTTCCGCAAGGGGTGAAAGCTGGATTCTTGCTTATCGTGCTTCATGATTCCTCCCAGCGTGGCGGGTGCCGCAGACTCCGATGAAATGGCCCGCCGGAGTTCCGGACGGGAGCATACAAACCCCTGTGCCGGGCCGGCCGCCCGGTTAGGGAGCGGCCCCACTATACCCGATTTGCATATCAATTCCGCCGTTTTATGCGGTCGAACGGCCTTCATCGGCAGCTCCTGAGACAGACCGGAACGGCGGGGGCGCACGGGATCCGAGCCGGGTCCTTCGGATTCCTCCCGGAGACGGCTATGGTGTTGCGGCGGCTGCGGCGGAGGCGCGGATGACGGAGCGGGCGGCATTTTACGAGGAGATCGGGGCGCGGAACCTGGCGCCGCTCTGGGAGGCCATGGCAGGCCTGATTACGCCCGAGCCCGCCAGCGCCTGCCGCCCGGCGCTCTGGCGCTGGGACGAGGTGCGCGGCCATGTGATGGAATCGGGCGCCATCATCAGCGCCGAAGAGGCCGAGCGCCGCGTGCTGGTGCTGGAAAATCCGGGCCTCCGGGGCACCTCGCGCATCACCACCTCGCTCTATGCCGGACTGCAATTGGTGCTGCCCGGCGAGGTCGCGCCCGCGCACCGGCACAGCCAGTCGGCGCTCCGCTTCGTCGTCGAGGGCGAAGGCGCCTACACGGCCGTCGAGGGCGAGCGCACCGCTATGGCCGAGGGCGATTTCGTCATCACCCCCCACTGGACCTGGCACGACCACGGCAACGACTCCGACCGGGCGATGATCTGGCTCGACGGGCTGGACATCCCGATGGTGCAGTTCTTCGACGCCTCCTTCGCCGAACGGCTCGGCGAGGACCGCCAGCCGCTCTCGCGGCCGGAGGGCGACAGCCTCGCCCGCTACGGCCAGGGGCTGCTGCCGGTGGACCATGAGCCGGGTTCGCTCGCCTCGCCGGTGTTCAACTATCCCTATGCCCGCTCGCGCGAGGCGCTGGACGCGATGCGCCGGCGCGAGGCCTGGGACCCCTGCCACGGGTTGAAGCTGCGTTACGCCAACCCAGTGGACGGCGGCTACGCCATGCCGACCATCGCCGCATATCTGCAATTGCTCCCCGCCGGCTTCGAGACGGTGTCCTACCGCGCCACGGACGCCACCGTATTCGCCGCGGTCGAAGGCAGCGGCCGGACGCGCATCGGCGAGGAGGCGGCGTTCTCCTGGGGGCCGCGCGACATTTTCGTTGCGCCGAGCTGGCATGCGGTCCGGCACAGCGCGCGGACGGACGCCGTGCTGTTCAGCTTCTCCGACCGCGCCGTGCAGGAAAAGCTCGGCCTCTGGCGCGAGGACCGCGGCAACGTCTGAGCGCGCCGGGACGGAAACCGATTCCGACAAGGACGGACAGACAATGACCGAACTCGACACGGGCCTCACCGCCTGGCAGATGACGAGCAACCACAACCGGATGATCGAACTGCAGGCCGACCGCTCACCGGCGCGGGACGGACCGGTCGAGATCGCCTATTTCGGCAGCTCCGCCTTCCGGATCGCGTCGCCGAAGGGGGTCACCGTCATGGTCGATCCCTGGCGCAACCACCCCTCGCGCCGCTGGGACTGGTATTTCCGCGACTTTCCGCTGACGGCCGTCGATATCGGCGCCTCCACGCATGCGCATTTCGACCACGATGCGCTGCACCGGCTCGACGCGCATGTGCTGCTCGACAGGCCCATCGGCCGCTACGAGTTCGCCGATGTCGCCATTCGCGGCATTGCCGACAAGCACGCCACGGATTCGAGTGCGGCGCTCTACGATTTCAAGAAAATCCATGCGGCCTTCGGCGGCGCGAACATCGAGCCGCCGGACAATCCGCGCTCCTGGGACAATTGCCTGATTACCGTCGAGACCGGCGGGCTCCGCATCCTCCACTGGGGCGACAACCGCCACAACCCGCCGCCGGAGGTCTGGGAAGCGCTCGGGCGGATCGACATCGCGCTGTTGCCCGTGGACGGCTCGCAGCATGTCATGGGTTTCGCCATGGTGGAGCACATCGTCGAGACGCTCCGGCCCCATATCGTCATCCCGCACCACTACTACATCTGGGACGTGGTGCAGCGGCAGAGCACCCTGCAATCGGCAGAGCCCTGGGTGGACGCGCGCGCCGGCGCGGAGAAGCTCGAAGGCCCGAGCCGGACCTATTCGGTTGCGAATGTCCGCAGTCTCGACCGCGCGGTCCATTTCTTCGGCGACCATGTGGCCTTCGACCGGGAGGCCTGGCACCGCGACGGCGGTTGAGACGCTATTCGGCGCCGCCCTCTCCCGGCAGCCTCCTGTCCTTCTCCGCGCGGTCTTCCAATGCGCCGTCGGCGGCGCGGTCTTCCAATGCGCCGTCGGCGGCGCGGTCTTCCAATGCGCCGGCGGTGGCGCGGTCCTCCAGCGCGCCGGCCATATGGTCCTCCGCGCGTTCGAGCCGGTCCTGCATCCGGTCCTGCCGATCCTCGATCCCGTCCATGCGGTCCTCGATCCGCTCGATGCTGCGGTCGAGCTTGTCCTCCATGCGGTCCAGGCTTTGCGCCATCCGGTCCATGCTCTCGCCCATCCGGTCCACGCTTTCGCTGAGCCGGTCCACGCCCTCGCCGATGCGGTCGATGCCTTCGCCCAGGCGGTCCATGGAGCGGCGCATATGCGAGCGCAGCCAAAAGACCCCCGCGGCGATGACGGCAAGCGTAATCCAGGGCGCCAGTTCGGCGAGGAGGGAGGAGTCGGGCATGGAAGAGCCTTGTCCGCTGCCGGGCTAGGAGAACGCCCGGCGCAGGCGGTAGGCGGCGCCGAACAGAAGGGAAAGGCCGTTCGCCCGGCTGAAGACCGGCCGGCGCGCCGGCAGGAATTCGGCGGAGTCCAGGTCCTCGATGGCGTTCAGGGTCCGCCGCACGCCGGTCTCCACGAGCCGCCGCTTGCGGTCGTCCTCGAGGTCCAGCGACCCGCACACGAGAACCGCAACCGTCAGGAGCGAAAGCATGTTCCGCCGGTAAAGCCGCCAGCAATCCTCGAAGGTGAATTCGTCCGCGCCCATGCCCGCGACGATGTCCCGATATTCCATGACGGCGTCGCGCTCGATTTCGCGGCGCAGTTCGGTCGGAATGTTGCCGCCGAGGAAATAGGCCACATCGTAGAGGCCGCTGCCGATGCCGCAGACCTGCCAGTCGATCATGGCGACCCCGTCCCCGCCGCCGGCGTCGAAGAACATGTTATCCAGCCGCACATCGCCGTGGACGAAAGTGGTGGGCGCAGTGGCGATCCTGCCCAGATAGTCGACCGCGCTCAGGCCGTAGGCTTTCGCAATCCGGCGCATTTCGCCCGTGAAGAGACCTTCGATGCGGTCGAGAGCCGGCGCGAGGCTTGCCAGATAAGCCAGCTGCAACAGCTTGAGGCGTCTCGGGCTGAAGGAGTCGTGAAACCCGGCGAGCGGCGGCCGGTCGGTCCTGTTCCAAAAGTGGCCGTGCATCCGCGCCACCGCGCGGACCGCACACCTTGCCTGCTCCGCGGTCGCGCCGGCGATCTGGTCCCCCGGCATCATCCCGCCCAGGTCCTCCAGCACCAGCACGAAGCGGTGGCTCCCGGCCTCGAAGTCGCCGTAGAGCAGGGCCGGCGAGCGCATCGGCGCCTGTTCGCCGATATGCCGGTAGAAGTCGTGCTCGCGTTCGTAGAGCGACAGGCGCTTGCACAGGTTTACGCTCTTCGGATCTTGGGACGGCAGCTTGACGATGACGCTGGCGGGCGCCGCGTCCGTTTCCTCCTCCCAGGTCATCCGGCAGCGCAGGATTTCCCCCAACAGCCCGAACCCGCCGCCAAGGACTTCGACCGCGACTTCCCGGATCGCCGGGAAATCCGCCGTGCCGCCAGCGGCCAGCGCCCGCTGCAGCCATTCGGCATCGACTGCGTTGCCGCTTGCCGGAATTCCCGGACTTGCCGTCATGTCAACCTGCCCTGCGGCGATTGTAGCAAACCGACCGCCGCGCGCGGCATTCGCCTCAGATCGGCGGCACGCCCAGCATGTCGAGCAACCGGCGCACCTCGTTGCGCGCGGCAACATGACTCATGGAGAGCGCGCGGTCTATGCCGTCCTGGCGCAGGTCCATCAGCGCGAGGCCGTCCGGAAACATGTCGCGAAAGATCGTGCGCTCGCCGAAACCGGGCGCAATGTCGAAAGCGAAGCGCTTGGCGAGGTTCCGAAGCAGGCTGCGGACTTCGCGCGTATTGCGGGAATCGACCTGGCGAACCCGGTTCAGCATCACGATCCAGGTGAGCGCGCTGCGCCCGGAGCTGGCGCGCATCATGCGTTGTTTCCAGACCAGTTCGGCATAGACGCCCGGTCGGGCCGAGTCGCGCGTTCCGGGATCGAGGCGCCCGATCAGGTCGAGATCGACATGGCTGTCGTTCAGCGGCGTGATGAGCACGTCTGCGCGGCTGTGCGCCTCCAGCGCCGCCGGATCCGGCCGGCCAGGCGTATCGACGACTATGGCGTCATGGCGAGCCGAGAGCGCTTCCAGCGCGCCGTCGAGCGCTTCCGGTCCGTCGGCGACTTCGACCTCCGGTTCCGGCAGCGCAGTTCCTGTGCGGCCGGCGAAGGCGCGGCGGTTCTCCGCCTGGCGCGCAAGCGTCGCCTGGCGCGGATCGAGGTCGATGCAGCCGACGGACTTGCCGGCGCGCAGCAGGCCGACGGCAAGGTTGAACGCCACCGTCGACTTGCCGGTGCCGCCCTTCTCGTTGCCGAGGACATAGATACGTGTTTCGGTCATTTCGAGCCGTTTCATGCTACATGCAGCCCTAGTGCCGCAAGAGCCGGAGGCAGGGAAATGCGGATTGGCATCATCGGAGCCGGCGGGCGCATGGGCGGGCTGTTGGTGGAACTCGTGCAGGCGGCCGACGATCTGGAGCTTGTAGCGGCCTGCGAGGCATCGGGCCATCCGGCGCTCGGGCGCGATCTCGGGGGCGGCATTTCCATAGGCGACGACGCGGAAGCGGTGTTCGAGGCGGCCGAGGCCGCGATCGAATTCACCCTGCCCGGCCCCACCGTCGAGCATGCGGCGATGGCGGCCGCGGCCGGAACGCGCCACGTCATCGGCACCACCGGCCTCGATGCCGGGCAGGAGGAGGCGCTCGCGCGCGCGGCGGAAAGCCTGCCCATCGTCTATGCGCCCAACATGAGCGTGACGGTGAATGCGCTGTTCGCCACGGTCGAGCGCGTGGCCGCCATGCTGGGCGACGAATACGACATCGAAATCATGGAGATTCACCACAAGCACAAGGTGGATGCGCCCTCCGGCACCGCCGTCGGCCTGGGCCGGGCGGCGGCAACGGGGCGCGGCGTCGATCTGGACGCGGTCGCGCAATGGAGTCGCGAGGGCCATACCGGCGCGCGCCGCGCCGGCGACATCGGCTTCGCGACCTTGCGCGGCGGCAATGTGGTGGGCGAGCATACGGTGATGTTCGTGAGCGAAGGCGAACGGCTCGAATTTACCCATCGCTGCATGGACCGCTCGCTCTTTGCGCGCGGAGCGCTCCGGGCGGTGCGCTGGTCGGCGGGCAAGCCGCCGGGCCTTTACTCCATGCGGGACATTCTGGGGCTCTGAACCGGGAGGTCTCCGACAACCGGCACCGACATGGCGGGCAGGACGAGCAGACGCAGACGGGACATCAATACCTGGCCGGGCTTCGTGGATGCGCTGGCGAGCCTGTTGATGGTCGTCGTTTTCCTCGTCATGGTTTTCGTGCTGGCGCAGTTCTTCCTGAACGAGGCGCTCTCCGGACGCGACGAAGCGCTATCGCGGCTGAACCGGGAGCTTGCCGAACTCGCCGAGATGCTGGCGCTGGAGCAGTCGTCCAATGCCGACCTGCGCGACGATCTGGAGGCATTGAACGCGGAACTGCGCCTCGCCACGACGGCGCGCGACGACTATGCCGGCCGGCTGGAGTCGATGACCGCCGAGGCGCAAGAGGCCGCCGGCACGATCGAACTCGTGCGCGAGGACTACGCCCGCCTGGTGGACAGCGCCGCCGCCGACCGCGACAGGGTGCAGGTCCAGGCGAGCGAGATCGAGCGGCTGGAGCGGGAACTGGTCGCGCTCCTGCGCAGCCGAGATGCGCTGGAAGCGGCGCTCTCCGAATCGCGCCAGCAGACGAGGGACGCCGATTCCGCGCTCGCGGAAGCGCAGCGCCTGCTTGCGGCCAATCTGGAGCGGCTGGCCGAGCGCGACCTGGAGGCGGAAGCCCTTTCGGCGCGAATCGAGGCGTTGCAGACGGAGTCGGACGGCCGGGCCGAGGAAATCGCGCGCCTCGACGCGGCGCTGCTGGCGAGCCAGGAGGACGTCGCCGGACAGGCGGAGAAGCTCCGCGAGCTCAACCGGGCGGTTGCCGGCCTCATGGCGGCGCGCGCCGTGCTGGAGGACGAGCTCGCCGCTCTCAGGACCGAAGGCGATGCGCAAGCCGCCGAGGCCGAGCGCCTCAAGGCGGCGCTCGGGGAGGCGCGCCGTGCGCTTGCCCAGGCCAACGAGGAAGCGGCCCGGCTCAAGACGGCGCTGGCGGAGAAGACCGACGCGGCAGCGGCCGACATCGCGGCGCTCGAAAAGGCGCTGGCGGCGGCGGAAATCGAGATCGGACGCCTCTCGGCGCGCCTGGCGGAAACCGAGGCCGAGCGGACGGCGGGCCGGGACGAGATCGCCCGACTGGAGGCAGCGCGCGCCGGCGAAGCCGAGGCGGCAAAGTCGGACATTGCGGCGCTGGAGCGGGCGCTGGCCGCGGCCGAGGCGGAAATCGGCCGCCTTGCCGAGCGGTTGAAACGGATGGAGGCCGGCCGGACCGCGGAAGCGGAGACGGCCCGCCTGGAGATTGCTGCGGCTCAGGAGGAAATCCGGCGCCTTTCGGCACGGCTGACTGAAACGGAAGTCGACCGGGCCGCAAAACGGGAGGAAATCGGGCGGCTGGAAGCGGCGCGCGCCGACGATGCGGCCGCAGCGCGGGCGCGAATCGCGGCGCTGGAACAGGCGTTGACGGCAGCCCAGCAGGAAATAGGGGCCCTGGCGGCACGGCTCGCCGACATCGAGGGACAGCGACTTGCCGGACGGGACGAAATCGCCCGGCTGGAGGCGGTGCGCGCCGGGGAAGCGAAGACGGCGCGGGACCGGATCGCGATGCTGGAGCGCGCGCTGGCCGGAGCGCAGGAGGAAATCGGTCGCCTGGCCGCGCAGCTCGCAGATACCGAGGACCGGCGGCTAGAGGGCCGTAACGAAATTGCCCGGCTGGAAACCGCGCGGGCCTCGGAGGCCGAGACGGCGCGCTCGGACATCGCGGCGCTGGAGCGGGCCCTGGAAGAGGAACGAAGGAACGCGGCGACCCTTTCGGCCCGGCTTGGCGATACCGAGACCCGGCGCGCCGCAGCGGCGGTCGAGATCGCCCGGCTCCGACAGGCGCTCGAACGGGAGGCGGCGACCGTGGCCTCGCTGGAGCGCGCGCTTGCAGACGCGAGGCAGCAGGCGGAGTCCCTTTCGGCGCGGCTCGGCGAAACGCAGGCCCAACGGGCGGCCGGGGAGGACGAGATCGCGCGGATCCGGCAGGCGCTCGAGCAGGAGGCGGCGACCGTGGCCTCGCTGGGGCAAACGCTTGCGGAAGCGAGGCAGGAGGCGGCATCGCTCGCCGTGCAACTCGGCGAAACGGAGACGCGGCGGGCGGCGGCGGAGGACGAGATTGCGCGGCTCCGGCGGGTGCTCGAACAGGAATCGGCGACGGTAGCTTCGCTGGGGCAAACGCTTGCGGAAGCGAGGCAGGAGGCGGCATCGCTCGCCGTGCAACTCGGCGAAACGGAGACCCGGCGGGCGGCGGCGGAGGACGAGATTGCGCGGCTCCGGCAGGTGCTCGAACAGGAATCGGCGACCGTGGCCTCGCTGGAGCGCACGCTTGCCGGAAAGAGAGAGGAAGCGGCATCTCTGTCCGTGCAACTCGTCGAAACGCAGACCCAACGGGCGGCCGGGGAGGACGAGATCGCCCGGCTCCGGCAGGCGCTCGATCGGGAGGCGGCGACGGTGGCTTCGCTGGAGCGCGCGCTTGCGGACGCGAGGCAGGAGGAGGCGTCCCTCTCCGCGCAACTCGGCGATACGGAAACCCGGCGTGCTGCGGCGGTGGTGGAGATCGCCGGGCTGCGGCAGGCGCTTGAGGCCGAAACCGAAACGGCGGCGGCACTGGAGCGGTCGCTGGCCGATGCGAGGGAAGAGGCGGCGTCCCTCTCGGCACGACTCCGCGATACGGAGATCCGGCGGGCGGCGGGGGAGGAGGAAATTGCGGGCCTGAGGCGCACGCTCGCCGAGGACGCGGAAGCGGCCGGGGCGCGCATTGCGGGTCTGGAGCGGGCGCTGGCTGCGGCGAAGGACAGGATCGATTCCCTTACGGCCAGGATCGGCGATATGGAGCTCGCCCGCCTTGCGCGGCAGCAGACCATCGACGCGCTGACGGAAGCGCTTGCGGCGGCCGAAGCGAGAGCCGTTACGCTTGCCGAAAGCCTGAAGGAAGCCGAGGCCGGACGGACCGCGGGGCGGGAGGAGATCGGGCGCCTGGAGTCGGCCGCCGCCGAACTGGAGGAAACGGCGAACGAAAGGCTTGCAGCGCTGCAACAGGCGCTGGCGGAGGCGAGGGCGCAGGCCGCCGCCCGGTCCCGTCTGCTCGAAAGCGCGGAGGCCGAGCGCGACGCGCAGCTGGCGGAGGCCGTGAGGCTCCGGGAGGCGCTTGCAGCGGCGGAGGCGCAGGCAGCCGCCCTGGCGGAGCGGCTGGCCGCGGCGGAGAGCGAGCGGGATAGCCAGCGGGCCGAAGCCGCGCGGCTGGAGGCCGCGCTTGCCGAGGCGGCCGGAGGGCGCGAGGCGGAGAAGCGCGTCCGCGAGAGCCGGCTTGCGGAGGCGGTTGCCGAGGTCGAACGGCTCAGGGAGCAACTGGCGCTCACGCGCGACCGCCTGACCGAAGCCCGAGAGGAGCTGCGATTGCGGCGCAGCGTGACAGGCGGCGACGAGCCCGCCGCCGCCGACGCCGTGGATAGAGCCGAGTTGGAGGCGGCCGAGGCGCGCGTCATGCAGCTCGCCGTCGAGAACACCCGCCTTCGGGACCGGCTGGCCGACCTCGACGCCATCGAGCGGGGCGGCGACGAGCGACTCGCCGCACTGCGCAAGCGGATCGACGAGCAGATTGCGGAGATCGAAAGGCTGGAGGCCCTTCGCCGCGCGCTCGCGGAAGCGCAGAAGAAGCTCGAAGCCGACAAGGCCGAGCAGGTCGACCGGTTGGCTTATCTCAGAACGCGGGCCGAGAAGGCGGAAGCCGAATCGCGTCTGGCCCAGGCCCAGGTGACCCGGCTGGCGGCCAACATCGAGGCGCTCAAGGAGCAGGTGAAACGTCTCAACGAGGCGCTGGAGGCTTCCGAAGCGAAGGCCGAGAGCGCGGAGACGCTGGTGCTCGACGCGCGCCTCAACAGCGCGCTGGTGCGCAAGATCGACGAGTTGCGCCGCTTCCGCTCGGAATTTGTCGGCCAGCTGCGCGAGGCCCTGGCCGGACAGCAACTGGTGCAGACCGAGGACGACCGCTTCTACCTGCCGGCCGAAGTCCTGTTCCTGAGCGGCTCCGCGGACCTCGACAGGCGCGGGAAGGAGCGCGTGCGCCGGATCGGCAGGGCATTGACCGATGTGGCCGCCCGCATTCCCCAAGACCTCGACTGGGTGCTGCGCGTGGACGGCCATACCGACCGGCAGCGGCTGCGCGACAGGTCCCGCTACAAGACCAATTGGGAGCTGTCGGTCGCGCGCGCCGTTGCGGTGGTCAGGCTGCTTGTCGAGGCCGGCGTGCCGGCCGACCGGCTCGCCGCCACCGGGTTCGGCGAGTTCCATCCCCTCGACCCGGCGAACACGAGGGAGGCCTACCGGCGCAACCGCCGGATCGAATTCTCGCTGACCCGGAAGTGAGCGGCTCAGGCGGCCGACTGCCGCAGCTTCGCGCGCACGCCCACCATGTGGCAGATGGCGCGCGTCAATTCCGGCCGGTTGAGCGTGTAGAAGTGCAGGCTCTCGATCCCCTCCGCCTCAAGCCGGCGGCACTGTTCCACCGCGACCGTGGCCGCGACCATGCGCCGGGTCTCCGGGTCGTCTTCGAGACCCTCGAACTGGGCGCCGAGCCAGGACGGCAGATGCGCCCCGCAAAGCCGGGCAAAGCGGGCCGCCTGTGTGAAATTCGCGATGGGCAGAATGCCGGCGACGATCCCGCAATCGATGCCGGCCTTCCGGCACCGGTCCCGGAACCGCAGGTAGAAGTCCGTCTCGAAGAAGAATTGCGTGATTGCGCGCGTCGCGCCGGCGTCGATCTTTCGCTTCAGGTAATCGATTTCGAACGCGGCGCCGGGAGCATCCGGGTGGCCCTCGGGATAGGCCGAGACGCTGATCTCGAACCCGTGCAGGCGCTTGAGACCCGCGACGAGATCGAGCGCATAGGCGTATCCGCCGGGATGCGGCCGGTACCGCTCCCCAATGCCGGACGGCGGATCGCCGCGGAGTGCGACGATATGCCGAATGCCCGCCTGCCAATAGGCCCGGGCCGCGTCGTCGATCTCCTCCCGCGACGCGCCGGCGCAGGTCAGATGGGCCGCGACCGGCAGCTTCGTCTCGCGTGCGATCCGCGTGGCGATGGCCGCCGTGCGCCCGCGCGCGTGTTCCCCGCCCCCGCCGCCGGCCCCGCAGGTCACCGATACAAAACGCGGTCCCAGCGGCGCCAGGACGTCCAGGGTCCGCCGGAGGCCGCCCTCCCCCGCCGCCGTCTTCGGCGGAAAGAATTCGAAGGAAACCTCGAGCGTCACGAAACGGTCTCCGGGCCGCGCCGGGCGGCAGGCGGAAGAGGGATGACAATGGACCGGGGCATGTTGCGGAATGGTTATAGGTTTCCGCGCCCGCCCTGTCACCTCGGCCTTGCTTCGGCCATGTTTGCGGCCCCATCTTTGTGTGCTAACCACTCGCTGCGACATTCTCGGAGGGTGCGGAAACGCAGATGCGAGAACGATTCGAGGACGCATCCGGCAACGGCCCGAGCCCTGTTGCGGAGAGGCGTTCCGCCATCGCGGGCCGCCTGCGCATCCTGACCGGCGCGCTCCTTCTGGCCTGCCTCCTTTCCATGCTTGCGCCAATGCCGTCCGGTGCCGGCGAGGAGCCGCAGGAGCCGACATTCAACGATCCGCTGGAGCCGCTCAACCGATTGGTTTTCGCCATCAACGAAGCGCTGGATACGATAATCCTGCGCCCGGCCGCTGTCGTTTACGGCACGATCGTGCCCGGCCCGGTCCGGCGGGGGGTGCGCAATGTGGTCCGCCACCTGACGCTGCCGTTCACGTTCGTCAACGACATGGCCCAGGGGGAGTGGAAACGGTCCGGGGACACGGCCCAGCGTTTCTTCATCAACACCATGGTCGGGTTTGCCGGCCTTTACGATGTCGCCGCGAAGCAGGGCTTTCCCCACCGCAGCACCGATTTCGGGAGCACGCTGGCGTCCTGGGGACTCGGCGACGGACCGTACCTCGTATTGCCGATCGCCGGCCCTTCCAATGTCCGCGATGCCGCCGGCCTGATGGTCCAGGGGGTCGCCGACCCGGTGGATATCGCCTTCCGCAGGGTCGATCTCGATCATATGCCGCTGATCCGCGCCGGCGTCGCCACCGTCGACTTCCGGCATTCCAATCTAGAGACGCTCGACGATTTCAAGGCGAACGCGCTCGACTACTACGCCTTTATCCGCACGCTCTACCGTCAGCGCCGCGCCTTCGAGGTCGATGGAAGCACGGAAATGTACCTGAAGGGCGGCGCGGACAGCGAAGGCGAATCCTACAGCTATCCGCCGCCGCGGCCCGACTTCGGCCGCGACGGACAATCGGCCGAAGGCCGGCCGGCCCAATGATTCGGGAATCCTCCGCCATGCGGCGTTTGCGCCTCGTTCTCCTCGTGCCTTTCCTGTTGTTCGCCCTTGCCGGTCCGGCGGCGGCCGGCGACGGCGCGGGCGGCTTCATCCGGGACCTTGCCGCGAAAGTCCTGCCGCAACTTACGGATCCGTCGATACCGCTCGAACAGAGGAGGATGCGCTTCCGCGAGGTGCTGAACCGGGATTTCGATCTCGACAAGATCGGCAAGCTCGTGCTCGGCCGGCACTGGCGACGGGCGAAGCCGGCCAAACGAAAGGAATTCCGGGGACTTCTGGAAAATTATCTTTCCGGCCTTTATGCGCGCCGGTTCGAGGATCTGGCGGGCCTGGACATCGAGGTTGACGGCGTTCGCGACTTCGAAGGCTGGTCGATGGTTTACACGACAGCGACGCGGACCAACGGCGCCCCCGTCATGCTCGACTGGCGGGTGGACGACAAGGACGGCAGCTACGCGATCACCGACCTCGTAATCGAAGGGGTAAGCATGGTCATCGCCCAACGCGAGGAGTTTTCGGCGATCGTGCTCGAATCCGGCAGCCTCGACGGCCTGTTGTTAAAGCTACGTACGAGGATCGCGGGCTAACGCCGCAAGCGGTTTAGGAGGTCGTCGAGCTGGTCCAGGCTGCGATAGTGCATCGTGAGGCTGCCGCCCTCGCCCCTCTGAGCCAGCGACACCCTGAGACCGAGCGAGTCGCCAAGCTCCTGTTCGAGCGCCAGCACATCGGCATCCTTGGCCGTTCCCTGCCGTCGCCGGGGGGCAGGCCGGTCTTGCGCGAGGCGTTCGACCTGCCGCACGCTCATTCCCTCAGCCACGACCCGCTCCGCCAAGACGGCCGGGTCCGCAGCTGCCAGAAGCGCGCGGGCGTGGCCGGCGGAAAGCGAACCGTTATCGACCAGATTGCGGACAGGTTCCGGCAGCGTGAGCAGCCGCAGCATGTTGGCTATGTGCGGCCGGCTCCGGCCGACGACCGTAGACAACCGTCTCTGGGTGCAGCCGAATTCTTCCAGAAGCCGTCGGTATCCTTCAGCCTCTTCTATCGGGGTGAGCGCATTGCGCTGGATGTTTTCGGCCAGCGCGGCTTCCATCGCAGCCCGGTCGTCCAGTTCGCGCACCACAACCGGAACGTCCTCGAGGCCCGCGCGGCTCGCGGCCAGCCAGCGCCGTTCTCCGGCGACGATCTCGTAGCGGTCGGGCGAGTCCGCTGCAGGACGCACCAGGAGCGGTTGAAGAATTCCGTGCTCGCGGACCGACCGCGCCAGCGCGTTCAGCGCCTCCTCATCGAACCGCCGCCGGGGCTGGAATCGGCCGGGAGCCAGGCGGTCGGCAGGCACCGAGCGGATACCGGCCGGCGGCGCCTCGGGGATCAGCACCGAGAGCCCGCCGCCGAGACGAGACGGTCTGTCGCTGCTCATAGGGCGCCCTCCTCCCGGCGCAGAAACTCGCCTGCAAAGCGGATATAGGCCTGCGAGCCGGTCGCCCTCATATCGTAGACGATAACGGGCTTTCCGTGCGAGGGCGCTTCCGATACCCGCACATTGCGGGGGATGACGGTTTCGTAAACGAGCCGGCCGAACTCGACATGTCCGCGCACATCCGCCTCGACCTCCGCCGAAAGGCGATTGCGGCGGTCGGACATGGTCAGCAGGATGCCGGCATAGGAAAGGCGCGGATTGAGGCCCGCGCGCACGGCTTCCACGGTCTGCTTCAGCAGCACGAGGCCTTCAAGCGCCAGGAATTCGGTCTGGAGCGGCACAAGGACCCGCGTGGCGGCGGTGAGCGCATTGATGGTGAGAAAGCCGAGCGAAGGCGGACAGTCGATCAGCACATAATCGTAGCGCCGCCCTGCCCCGTTGAGCGCGTCGCGAAGCCGGGTCTCCCGCGACGGCATGCCCGCGAGTTCTATTTCGGCGCCGAACAGGCGTTCCGTGGACGGCACGACCCCGAAGCCGGCGATTCCGGTTCCCAAGGCGACGTCGCCGAGGCGGGCGCCTGCGAGCATGAGATCCCAGGCGCCGAGCCGGCGGCGGTCGGCGCCGATGCCGAGGCCGGTGCTGGCATTGCCCTGCGGGTCGAGGTCTATCACAAGCGTGCGCCGGCCCGTCGCCGCGAGTGCCGTTGCAAGATTGACGGCGGTGGTCGTCTTGGCGACACCGCCCTTCTGGTTCACGACGGCGTGGATGCGAACCCGGTCAGGCGGCACGGCTCACCCCGGTCACTTCCAGCACGACCCCATCCGCTGCGGTGCGGCTCCGGTGCCGGCAAAGGGCCATCCGCCAGCCGGAGCGAGCCGCGGCGATCTCCTCCTCGACACGCGCGCCCTTCAGGAACAGGCAGATGCCACCGGGCGCCAGCAGCGGAAGCGCCAGGTCGAGCAGCCGGTCGAGCGGCGCGCAAGCCCGCGCAGTGACGACATCGGCCTTGAGGTCGAGAGATTCGGCGCGGGCATTATGCACTTCCGCGGGTGCGTCCGCGATCCGGACCGCCTCGCGCAGAAAAGCCGCCTTTCGCTCGTCGCTCTCTATCAGATGCACCGGTCCGCCGCGAAGGATGGCGAGCACCAGCCCCGGAAAGCCGGCGCCCGAACCGAGGTCGGCGAGGCGCGCGCCGGCACGGACCAGCGGGGCAAGCTGGGCGCTGTCGAGCATGTGGCGGCGCCAGGGGTCGTCGAGCGTGGCGGCGCCTACCAGGTTCATCCGTCTCTGCCATCGGCGCAGCAGGTCGAGATGCCGGACGAGACGATCCTGTGTTTCACGTGAAACACCGGCCATCCGCGCAAAACCCTCAGGCGTGAGCGCGCTGGACATGACGCAATAGCAGCGTGACGGCAGCCGGGGTAATTCCCGGCATCCGCCCTGCCGCGCCGAGCGTCGCAGGCTTCGCCGCCGCCAGTTTTTCGCGGGCTTCGGTGGAAAGACCGCGGACGGCCGCGTAGTCCAAGGTTTCCGGGAGGCGTAGCGCCTCGTCCTTGCGGTAGGCCCGAATGTCCGCCGCCTGCCGGTCCAGATAGGCCGCATAAACGGCCTCGATGGAGAGCTGGTCGGCGATATCGGCCGGAATGTCGTCCAGCTCCGGCCAGGCCGCGGCAATGCGGGCCCAGTCCACATCGCGATAGCCGAGGAGATCGAATGCGCTGCGCCGCCGGCCGTCGGCATTGACCCGGAACCCGAGCGCCGCAAGCGCCGCCGGGGAGCCGCCGATTTCCCGGATGCGCGCCTCGCCGCGGGCCAGGGCCGCGCGCCGCCTCTCGAACCGGGCCGCACGCGCCGGGCCGACGCAGCCGAGCGCAATGCCCCGCCCGGTCAGGCGCAGGTCGGCATTGTCCGCGCGCAGGCTCAGGCGGTATTCGGCGCGAGAGGTGAACATGCGGTAAGGCTCGTCCGCGCCGCGCGTCACCAGGTCGTCGATCAGCACCCCGATATAGGCGTCCGCGCGGTCGAACACCGCATCCGCGCCCGCGGCGTTCAGCCCGGCGACAAGCCCTTGCGCCGCTGCCTCCTCATATCCGGTAGTCCCGTTGATCTGCCCGGCCAGGAAGAGCCCGGGCACGGCGCGGAGCTCAAGCGTCGGCCGGAGCGCGCGCGGGTCCACGAAATCGTATTCGATGGCATAACCCGGCCTCAGCATGGCCGCGTCTTCCAGGCCGGGGATCGTCTTGAGCATGGCATGCTGGACCGCCTCCGGCAGCGCCGTCGAGATGCCGTTCGGATAGACCGTCGGGTCGTCCAGCCCCTCCGGCTCCAGAAAGATCCGGTGTTCGCTCCTGTCCGGAAAACGCACCACCTTGTCCTCGATGGAAGGGCAATAGCGCGGTCCCGCGCCCGCGATGCGCCCCGCATAGACCGCGGTTTCCCCGAGATTGGCGCGCACAAGCGCGTGCGTCTCCGGCGTTGTCGCCGTCACATGGCAGACGGTCTGCGGAACCTCGATGCGTTCGGTGACGGCCGAGAACGGCACCGGCGGATCGTCCCCCGGTTGCTCCTCCAGCCGCCCGAAGGCGATGCTCCGGCCATCCAGGCGCGGGGGCGTACCGGTCTTGAGCCGCCCCATGGGAAGCCGCAGCCCCTCCAGCGTCCGGGCGAGACCGACCGCCGGCGCATCCCCTACCCGCCCGGCCGGCACGGTCTTCCGGCCGATATGGATCATGCCGCGCAGGAAGGTGCCGGTGGTGAGCACGACAGTCCGTGCAGCGATACGCTCCCCACCTGCCAGCCTGACGCCGCCGATACGCCCGTGCCGGTCGATAACGAGGTCTTCCACCGCGCCGGCCCGCAGGTCCAGGCCCGGCTGTTCCTCAAGGAGCGCGCGCACTGCCTGGCGATAGAGCTTCCGGTCCGCCTGCGCGCGCGGTCCCTGCACCGCAGGCCCCTTGCTGCGGTTCAGCATGCGGAACTGGATGCCCGCGCGGTCGATGGCGCGGGCCATAATCCCGTCGAGCGCATCGATCTCGCGCACCAGGTGGCCCTTGCCGAGCCCCCCGATGGCCGGGTTGCACGACATCTCCCCGATGGTGTCGAGCTTGTGCGTGACAAGCAGCGTGCGCGCGCCCGTCCGCGCCGCCGCCGCCGCCGCTTCGCACCCTGCATGGCCGCCGCCGACCACAATGACGTCGAACCCGCTCATCCCCGGTGCAATAGGCCGATGTACGGCGCCAGACAAGTCCGGCGCTTCTCTGCCGCAGGATGTTTCACGTGAAACAATCACGGTCCACGACGCCCCCTTCCCGGTCCTCATTCGCTCGCGAGCACAACCAGAACCGCAAGTTCCGTCACCTGCTGGACAGCGCCAAGCGTGTCTCCTGTATGGCCGCCGAAGCGGCGAGTCGCCAGCCATGCTGCCCCGCCTGCCGCCAGCACCGCCGCCGGAATTGCCGGCCAGCCGACCAAGAGACCGATTCCCGCCGCCACTAGAAGGGCCGCCATCGGGCGGACCTCGCCGGCATCGGCCGCCAGGCCTTCGCCGCGCGCCTGCGGTGTCCATGCCATCGCGCCCGCCATCGCAGCCCGCGACAGGGCATGCGCTGCGAGCGCCGCGGCAGGCCCGGCAACCGCAAGCGCAAGCGCCCGCATCGGGACGGTCAACGCCAGCGCAACCGCCCCGAAGGCTCCCGTGCGGGGATCCCGCATGACCTCCAGGGCCTGCCGGCGTTCCCGGATACCCAAGGCATCCGCCGTATCGGCAAGGCCGTCTTCATGCAGCGCGCCCGTGACCGCAACGCCTGCCGCCACCGCGAGGAAACCGGCCAGCAGGGCTGGCACGCCAACCGCCTGCACCGCCGCAAACACCCCCGCCACGCCCGCGCCGACGGCCAATCCGACGAGTGGAAAGCACCAGGCGGTCTCGCCCAGCGGCCGCGCTTTCGGCCGCCCCGTCGGTAACACGGTGAGGAACTGGAAGGCCAGCCGCATGTCGTCCAGGGCGCGCATGGACTTCCTCCCGCGAATCCGCGATAGACGGCCAGCATGGCCGAAACCGCCCCCATTGTCTCGCTGGCCGAGATTGCCGCGACCCTTGCTCACCTGCCCGGCCCGGACGAGGCGGCGCGGGACGCCGCACGGGCCCGGGAGAAACGGCTTACGAAGCCGCCCGGCGCGCTCGGCCGGCTGGAGGAATTGGCCGAATGGCTCGCCGCGTGGCAGGGCCGCCATCCGCCCCGGCTCGACCGGCCGCGGGTCGCCGTCTTCGCAGGCAATCACGGCGTGGCCCGCCGCGGCGTCTCGGCCTGGCCCGCCTCGGTGACCGCGGAGATGGTGCAGAACTTCATTGCCGGCGGCGCTGCGGTCAATGCCATTTGCGGGGCGCTGGACGCCGAGCTGCGTGTCTACGAGCTCTCCCTGGAGGCGCCGACAGAGGATTTCACCCTCGCGCCCGCCATGACCGACGAAGAATGCGCACGCGCCATCGCCTATGGCATGATGGCGGTCGAACCCGGCATCGATGTGCTCGCCGTCGGCGAAATGGGCATCGCGAACACTACCTCCGCCGCCGCCATTGCCCATGCGCTCCATGGGGGCACGGCCGAGGAGTGGACCGGACCCGGTACGGGCGTCTCGGGAGCCCGGCTCGCTGCCAAGATCGAAACCGTGCGCCTCGGCGCGGCCCTCCATGCCGGCCGCCCGCCGCTCGAATTGCTGCGCCGCCTGGGCGGTTTCGAGACTGCCGCCATGTTCGGGGCGCTGGTGGCCGCAAGGATGGGCCGGGTGCCGGTGTTGCTGGACGGATACGGCGCAGCGGCCGCCGCCGCCGTGCTGCATGCGCTCGATCCATCCGGCCTCGACCATTGCCAGGCGGGACACCTCTCAGCCGAGCCGGCCCATCGTCGGCTGCTGGCGCTCTGGGGCAAGGCGCCCTTGCTCGAGCTGGGGATGCGCCTCGGCGAAGGGTCGGGCGCCGCGCTCGCGCTTGCGCTGCTCAAGGCCGCGGCGGCCTGCCATGCCGACATGGCCACCTTCGAAAGCGCTGGCGTTTCGGGCCCGGAAGGCGGCCGGGCCGGTCGTTAGCCGGACAGGGCGCTACAGCACCGGCACACCGAACAAAGCGGCGTGGAAATATGCGAAGAGGCCGGCGGCGGCGATTCCCGACACCAGGGCCGCGGCATCCATTGCAAGACGCGGCGGCTTGTCCGCGGGGGGCCGCTTGCCGCGCGCCATTGCGCTCGCCCCCGCCGCCATCGAGAATCCGGCAAAGGCTCCGAAGAGCACGAGCGAGCGCAGGTCGCCATTCGCCGCCAGGTGGGCGAGCGCCCAGAGAAGGAGCCCGAGAAGCATGGGGTGCTGGACAATAGACCGGATATGCGTTGGCATATTGGCCGCCGCAAACAGCACAAACCCCGCCGGCGCCATCCACATCGCCGCCTGCCGTCCCCAGTCCGGCGGCGAATAGACAGGCTCGACCGGAGCCGTGGAATAGCCCCATGCAATCATCGCGAGGGCTGCGAGCGCGAGGACCGAGAACACCCCGCGATACCGCTTCTCGCCCATGCCAGCGACAAGGCCGGCACGAAGGGGAGCAACGCTCGGAATCAGGTGCAGGGCGATGAATAATGCGAGGCCGGCGACGAGAAGCGTCATGGGAGATCCTTCCTGGCTTCGACGTTGAGGAAATCCGCCCGGCGCGTCAGGTAACGATGCCGAGGAACAGCGCGAGCGCGCGGTTCACGGCGCGCATGGCGTCCTCCTCCAGGCGACCGAACGGTTGACCCAATTTATCGGTCCGTACCGTTGTGGCCTTGTCGGCCATAATGAAGGACCGCGTTCGCAGACCGTTGGCGGGAGACGGCTCGACCGCAACCCGGAACAATGGCATCTCCGCCTCGGTCGATGTCACCGATAGAACCGTTACGGTAGCGGTTTCCCGAAACCGGTCCGATTGCACCACGAGGGCGGGGCGCGGCTTGCCGAATTCTCCACGCGCGACAACGGTTACAAGGTCGCCGCGCGTCACTCCGGATCGTCCAGGTCTTCCAGAGCGGCGTCCAAGAAGGCCATAAGTTCGGAGTCGTTCCGGTCCGTTGCCGCCGCAAGCGCCGCCTGCCGGCGGCATTCCTCCTCGAAGCCCGGCCGCCGGCTGTCGGAAACCCAGAGCTGGACGGGACGGAGCCCCTGCGCCCGAAGGGCCTCCCTCCGCTTGCGGACCCGTTCCGCATTCGATGACGGCATGACGGCCTCCAGCCGATAGTTACATGTAACATGGCGCCGGGGTCGAGAACGGTCAAGATTCGAACGGGAGCTTACCCGCCCCGGCCGGCAACATGCTCCTGGAGGCGGGGCATGATCTCGACGAAATTGCAGGGGCGGAAGCGGTAGTCGAGCTGCCAGTGGAGGATGTCGTCCCAGGCGTCCCTGCAGGCGCCGGTCGAGCCGGGCAGGGCGAACAGGTAAGTGCCGCCGGCCGTGCCGGCCGTGGCGCGTGACTGGATCGTCGAGGCGCCGATCTTCTGCAGGCTCTGCCAGCGGAACAGCTCGCCGAATCCGTCGATCCGCTTCTCATAGACGCCTTCGAAGGCTTCGGGCGTCACGTCCCTGCCGGTAAGGCCGGTGCCGCCGGTCGCGATCACGCAGTCCACTTCCGGATCCTCGATCCAACCGCGCAGCACAGCCTGGATGGCATCGACCTCATCCCGGACGATGGCGCGGTCCGCGAGGACATGGCCGTCGCGTTCCAACCGTTCGACCAGCGCGTCTCCCGAACGGTCGTCCGCCCTGCTGCGCGTGTCCGAGACAGTCAGCACGGCGATGCGCACGGGGATGAAGGGTCGGCTCTCGTCAAGACTGCCCGTCATTCTAGGATGCACTCCCGATCCGTTTGGCGTTGTCGGGCTCCGGCGGGCGTCCGCCTGCGCCCGCCTGCCGGTTATCGAGGGGTTCGTAGAGCGGCGTCCGCCCGGCCGCCAGCGCGGCCAGGCTCGGCCGCTGCTGGCCCAGGCGCGCGCGATACGCCCAGATATTCGTAAGAACATGCTCGACGAACAACCGGGTCTCCTTCGCGGGCAGGCTCTCGATGAACAGGAGGCGGTCGCCCATATGCCGGACCGTGGCGCTCCAGCGGCGCAGCCGCCCGGCGCCCGCATTGTAGGCGATGGCGAGATTGAAGAGGTCGCCCGCCACCACGTCCTTTTCGAGGAGCAGGCGAAGATAGTCGCGACCGAGGGTCAGATTGAGTTCGGGTTCCAGCAGGCGTTTCAACGTCCTGCCGCTGAACCGCTCGCCTTCGGAAACGGCGTTCGCCGTCGAGGGCATGAGCTGCATCAGCCCGCGCGCACCGGCATGGCTGGAAGCGCGGGTATCGAAGGCGCTTTCGCGGCGCATGAAGGCGAGCAGCAGCGCCCTGTCCAGCCCGAAGCCGCCTTCCGGCTCCCAGGGCGCGAGCGGATAGAGCGCGAGATCCCTGGGCGCATCGCCGCGGCCGAGCAGCCGGCGCCCGGCGAGCAGCGCCGCACGCGGCAGGTGGGCCGATATGGCGGCAGCGAGCAGGGCGCGCGTCGTGTCCGCATCGGCATCGGCCAGCGCACGGCGCATTTCGGCCTCCGCCGCCACGATCTGCCCCACTTGCCCGAGCGCAAGCGCGCGGACGGCCGCCGGCTCTGCATGAATCCGGAGGCGGTCGGCGTCGTCGAGCGGCGGCGGCTCGAAGTTCAGCCCGTGAGGCAGGCCCAGCATTTCGCGCGCGAGCATGCCGTAAAAGGTGCGCTTGTGGTTCGCCGCAGCCCGCAACCAATTCTCGGCGTCCTCCAGTCGATCCAGCTGCCGATACATTCTGGCCGCCCAGAACGCCCCGGCGGACGCGTTCCAGGGCGAAGCGGCGGGAGACTTGGCGTGAGCCGCAAAGTGCCGGGCGGCGCCGGCATGCCAACCGAGCCTCAGAGCCGCCAGGCCGGAAACCCAGTGAAGCAGCGAAACCCTGTTCTGCGCGAGTTCCGCGCGCCGGGAAGCCAGGCTGTACGCGTCGGCATCCTTGCCGAGGAGGTAAAAGGAGAAGGCGATATCCGCGCGCAGCTTGTCGGCGTAGTCCTGCCCGAGCGCCCGGTGGACGGCGGCGTCGCGGAACAGGCTGCCCGCGAGGTCCGGCCGCTCGTCCTTCAGATGCTGCTCGATGATCCGGGCATAGATTGCGCCGACCGCCGTCGGCGGCTTCTGCAGGGGTTCGGCGACGAACAGCGGCGTCGGCCGGCGCACCGGCGGATGCTTCTCCGGCGGCGGCGGCAATACCCCTGGCGGTCGGCGCTTGAGCGCCAGACGCGACACGCGATGCGCCCCCGGATGGTCGCCGTAAGCCTCCAGCCACGCCCGCAGTTCCTCATAGGGCGTGACATAGTCGTGCGACACGACGTACCGCCTGTACAGGACATGGCCCATCAGCAGCGGGTCCTCGACCTCCCGTACGAGCGCGTCCGATTCCTGCCAGCGATTTTCGGCTTCCAGCAGGAAGAGGCGCTCATAGCGCTCGACATCGGCAGCCGACAGGACCCGGAAGTCGGCTGCCTCCGAGGCGCCGCCCCAAACCGTCAGCATGGCGAGCGCGACCGCCCTCACGAGGCCTCGCTCTCCAGCCTGGACCTGACGGCCAGCAGGTCGCGCCACGCCTCGCGTTTGCGCGCGGGCGAGCGCAACAGGAAAGCCGGATGGAAAGTCGGCATGACGTCGATAGAACCGTCCGGGGTTCCGAAACTGCTCCACCGCCCCCGCAGGCGCATGATGCCCTCCGTCGTGCCGAGCAGCGTTTTCGCGGCCGCGCCGCCGGCCAGCATCAGCACCCTCGGCGCCACCAGCGCGATCTGCCGGTCGATGAACGGGCGACAGGCCTCGACTTCCTCCGCCGAGGGAGTGCGATTGCCCGGCGGGCGCCAATAGACGGTGTTGGCGATGTACACTTCATCGCGCGGAAGCCCGATTGCCGCCAGCATTCTTTCCAGCAAGCGCCCGCTGGGTCCGACGAAGGGCCGGCCCTGCCGGTCTTCGTCCGCTCCCGGCGCTTCTCCAACGATCATCAGGCGTGCGCCTGCGGGGCCTTCGCCGAATACCGTGTTCGTTGCAGTCTTCTTCAGCGCGCAACCGTCGAAAGCGAGCACACGGTCGCGGAGCGTTTCCAGATCGTCCCCCGGAACCGTTTGCGGGGTGGGCGGCGCCGCAGTTCCGGCCGGGCGCACCGCAATTGGCGCCGCCCTGGCAGCAGGGGGCGTTGAGGCCGGAGCCTCTCTTTCCGGCGGCGGCGCATACCGGTTCGCCGGCTCGAAGCCGACAACCTCGTCCACGCCAACCGCCAATTGCCACTCCAGCGCTGTGAGCAGCGGTCCCCGTTCGGTCATGGCGCAGCCCGAATGTGTAGCCTATGTTAGCGCAAAGCGCGCGCCGGATGGAGAGGGCGGGGACATGGAACGGGAGAGCATGGAGTTCGATGTCGTTATCGTCGGTGGCGGCCCGGCGGGGCTGGCGGCGGCGATCCGCCTGAAACAGCTTGCGGCCGAGGCAGGCGCCGACCTTGCCGTATGCCTGATCGAGAAAGGCTCCGAGGTCGGCGCCCATATCCTGTCCGGCGCCGTTCTGGACCCGCGCGCGCTGAACGAACTGATGCCGGACTGGGGAGAACGGAGCGCGCCGCTGGACACCCCCGTGACCGAGGACCGGTTCTTTCTGCTCGGTGAAAAGCGCGCCTTCCGGTGGCCCGGCCCGTTTATCCCGCCGGCGCTGCGCAACCACGGCAACTACATCGTGAGCCTCGGCAATGTCTGCCGGTGGCTGGCCGAGCAGGCCGAAGCGCTGGAGGTGGAAATCTATCCGGGCTTCGCGGCCGCCGAACTGCTCTTTCGCGAAGACGGGGCGGTCGCCGGCGTGGCAACGGGAGACATGGGCATCGGCCGCGACGGCGAGCCCAAGGCGACGCACGAGCCCGGCATCGAGCTGCGCGCCAAATACACGCTGTTCGCCGAGGGCTGCCGGGGCTCGCTCGGCAAGCAGCTGATGGACCGCTTCGACCTCCGGCGGGACTGCCAGCCGCAGACCTACGGCATCGGCATCAAGGAGCTCTGGGACGTCGATCCGGCCGTGCACGAGCCGGGCCTTGTGGTGCACACGGCGGGCTGGCCGATGGACAGCCGTACCTATGGCGGGTCCTTCCTCTACCATCTTGCGGGCGGGCAGGTGGCGGTCGGCTTCGTCATGGCCCTCGACTACCGCAATCCCTGGCTCAGCCCCTTCGACGAATTCCAGCGCTACAAGACCCATCCGAAGATCCGTCCCTTCTTCGAAGGCGGGCAGCGCGTCGCCTACGGCGCCCGGGCGGTCAACGAGGGCGGGATTCAGGCGCTGCCCAAGCTCGCGTTTCCAGGCGGCGCGCTGATCGGCTGCGAGGCAGGATTTCTCAATGTGCCGCGCATCAAGGGCAGCCACGGCGCGATGAAGACCGGGATGCTGGCGGCAGAAGCGGCGTTTCGGAGACTGTCGGAGGGCTCCGAGGGCGGCGACGAGCTCACGGCCTATCCTGAAGCCTTCCGCGCTTCCTGGCTGCATGACGAGCTGCATCGCGCGCGCAATGTGCGCCCGGCTTTCCGCTGGGGCCTCGCGGCCGGCATGTTCCATGCCGGCATCGACCAGATGCTGCTGCGCGGGCGGGCGCCCTGGACGCTGCGCCATCACGGCACCGACCACGCCGCCACCGGCCGCCGGGAAGATTGCAGTCCCATCGAATACCCGAAGCCGGACGGGGTTGTGTCTTTCGACAAGCCGTCCTCCGTCTATCTTTCCGGCACGAACCACGAAGAGGACCAGCCGGTTCATCTGGTGCTGAAGGACGCCGATGTGCCGATCCGGGTCAATCTCGCCGAGTTCGATGCGCCGGAGCAGCGCTATTGCCCGGCCGGAGTCTATGAAATCGTCGAGGACGCCGGGCAGCCGCGCCTTCAGATCAATGCCCAGAATTGCGTTCATTGCAAAACCTGCGACATCAAGGATCCGACCCAGAACATCGTCTGGACCGTGCCGGAAGGCGGCGGCGGCCCCAATTACCCCAATATGTGAGGCTGCTCGCATGCGCGCTTTCCTTCTGGCATTCGCGCTTCTGCTTTCGGCCGCCTGCCGGCCGCACGCCGCGCCGGCGCTGACCGACTGGCTCGCGGCCCGCTACGCGGAGCAGCAGTTCGACCTTGCCGCGGCCGCCGGTTTCTACCGCCGCGCGCTCGAGGCGGATCCCGGCAATCTCAAGATACAGGGCCGGTTGCTGCGAATGCATGTCGCAGCAGGCAGGGCGGCGGAAAGCCTGTCGTTCGCGCAGGATCTGGACGCAGCGCCGCCCACCGGCGCCTTGGACGGGAGCAGGGCGTTCGACGACGCCCTGGTCGCGCTCCGCCTGGCGGTCGATGCCGCGCACCGGGGCGATTGGCCCGCGGCGGCCCGGCGGCTGGAAGGGCAGGGCGGCAAGGCGTTGCCCGATACTGTCCGGTTGCTCGGCCTGGCCTGGATCAACCGGGCGAAGGGCGACCGTGACGCCGTGCAGGCCGCTCTTGCGAAGGCAGGCAAGGTGAGAGGCGCTGCGGGCTGGACGGCCTTGAACCGCGCCCTGTTGCTGCAATCCGCCGGTCGGCGCGACGAGGCCCGGGCCGCGTTCCGGAGCCTGCGCAGCACCGGCGCGCGGCCGCGCGGCCTGCTGGCCGAAGCCGGCTTTCTGATGGCAGCCGGCGAGCGCGAGGGCGCAAGCGACCTGTTGCGGCAGTACCGGCTGCTTGGCGGGCGGCTGCATGCCGAGGAACCGACAGCCCTCGGACCTCTGGCGTCCGCGCCTTCCGAAGGCTTTGCCGAGGTGCTCTACGGCATGGCAGAACGCCTGTATCGACGCCGTGCCCCATTGGCGCTCCTCTATGCCCGCCTCGCCGTCATGCTCAATCCGGACCACCACGCAGCGCTGGTGCTGGCCGGCGACATCGTGGCCGGGCGCGACCGGTACGACGAGGCGCTGGCAGCCTACCTCGCGGTGCCCGAAGATTCGATCTGGCGGCCGGCGGCGGAGATGCGGCGCGCGCGGGCGCTATCCTCGCACGATCGCTTCGACGAGGCTGTCGCGGTGCTGGAGGCCGAGGCGGCAGCGCGGCCGGAGGACCCGTTTCCGCTCGGCGAGCTCGGCCATTTGCTGCGCGGCCAGGAGCGGTACGACGAGGCGGCAATCGCTTACGGCCGCGCGATCGGGCGAATCGGCGCGCAGCCGGAAAGCCGTCACTGGCGGTTGTTCTACGGTCGCGGCATCGCGTTCGAGAGAACGCGCCGCTGGGAGCTCGCCGAGCGCGACCTGCTGCAGGCGCTGGATTTCGTGCCCGACCAGGCTTACGTGCTGAACTATCTCGGCTATTCCTGGATCGACCGGGGCGAGCACTATGACCGCGCCGAGGAGATGGTCGCCAAGGCGGTCGATCTCCGGCCGCGGGACGGCTATATCGCGGACAGTCTGGGCTGGGTCTATTTCCGCACCGGGCGCTACGACGAGGCCGTCGAGGAATTGGAGCGCGCAGCCGCTCTGGAGCCGCTGGACCCGGTCGTGAACGAACATCTGGGCGACGCCTACTGGAAGACCGGGCGCCGGATCGAAGCGCGGTTCCAGTGGCGGCGCGCGCTGGACTTCGATCCCGATCCCGAGCGTGTCGAGGGGCTGCGCCAGCGACTCGATTGCGGGCTCGACTGCAGCTGAGCGACCGGACCCGATGCTGCGCGAAACGGCGCCTGCAAAGGTCAACCTGTATCTGCATGTCGTGGGCCGGCGAGCGGACGGGCTGCACCTCCTGGAGAGCCTGGTCGCGTTCGCCGAGGCGGGCGACGCACTCCACGCCGAGCCCGCCGACCGGCTAAGTCTGGAGGTCGTCGGGCCGTTCGCGACTGCGCTGGCGGGCGAAACCGACAATCTGGTGCTGCGCGCTGCGCGGGCGCTGGCGCCGGGGCAGGGGGCGCGGCTGGTGCTGGAGAAGAACCTGCCGGTGGCCGCGGGGCTCGGCGGCGGCTCCGCCGATGCGGCCGCCGCACTCCGGCTGCTCTCGCGGCTCTGGGGCATCGAGACCGACCTGGGCCCGCTGGCGGCCGGGCTCGGGGCCGACGTGCCGGTCTGCCTCACGGGCGGAACCTGCGGCATGGCCGGCATCGGCGAACGGCTGACGCCGCTACCCGATTGGCCGGCGCCGTCCTTGCTGCTCGCCAATCCCGGCGCCGCGCTGCCGACGCCGGCGGTATTCGGCGCGAGGCGCGGCCCGTTCCGCGAAAGCCGGCCCTGGCCGCTGACGGCCGCCGAACTCGCCGGCTGCGCGAACGACCTGACGGAGGCCGCCATTGCGCTGGCGCCCGAGGTCGGCGACGTGCTGGCGGCGCTGGCGGCCCTCGACGGCGCGCTCTTCGCCCGCATGTCCGGCAGCGGCGCCACCTGCTTCGCCGCCTTCGCCGGCCGTGCTGCCCGCGACCGGGCGCGCGAGACCCTCCGGGCGCGCCGCCCGGACTGGTGGATCGCCTGACCGGGCCAACGCAGAGTTCGTCCGCCCGGTTCGCATTTCGTGCCGCAAACCGCCGGTTTTGTTGACCCCTTATCGCCTGAGTACTATGGTCGATACACCGCCCCAGCCGGTCAGGCGCTACGAGCGCGAGAACCCGGGCGAACTCATCCACATCGACATCAAGAAGCTCGGACGCTTCGACCGACCGGGACACCGCGTCACCGGCGACCGTACCGGCCAAAGCAACGCACGCGGCATCGGATGGGAGTATCTCCACGTCTGCATCGACGACCACTCCCGCGTCGCCTTCAGCCAGATCCTGCCCGACGAGAAGAAGGAAAGCGCCATCGCCTTCCTCAACGCCGCAATCGCCTACTACAAGAGCCTCGGCGCCGATAACGGGTCCTGCTACAGGGCCCACGCCTTCCGCGACGCCTGCAAAACCCGCGGCCTCAAGCACATCCGAACCAGACCCTACACGCCAAGAACCAACGGAAAGGCCGAACGCTTCATCCAGACCGCCCTCAGAGAATGGGCCTACGCTCGCGCCTACCAAAACTCAGGCCAACGCGAACACCACCTCCCGCACTGGCTCCACCGATACAACTGGCACCGACCGCATGGTAGCCTGAAGGCAAATACACCCATCAGCCGACTCCGCCTGACCCAGGACAACCTGTTGATGCTCCACAGCTAGTGGGAAGCCGTCTATGCCGAGCGAACGCGGGCCTGTTTGTATATCGGTCATCAACATGAAAGGCGGAGTCGGCAAGACGACAGTTGTCGCACTCTTGGGACGGTATGCCGCCTACAGGAAACTCCGTGTGCTTGCCGTCGATCTGGACCCGCAGGCGAACCTTAGCCAAGCCTACATGGGTGAACGCTATGCGCGCTTTATCGATAGCGAGGAGCCGTCCATCGTAGAGATTTTCGACGGTTACCGGCCTCCTACCCGGAGCAATGAGTCTCCCACCCGGCTCAATCCCCCTGAAGCCGTTCGGGAGGTTCGTGCCGATGGGCTTCTCTCCTACATCCCTTCCCGATTCGACTTCTCCGACAATCTCGTGCGGGCAGCCAAACCCGATCCGCAGGTGCTTGCGCGCTTTATTGCGGACAATTTTCAGGACAGGGACCTCGTGCTGATCGACTGCCCGCCGACCGAGTCCGTATTCACGCGCGCGGCGTATCACGCTTCCCGGTATGTGCTGGTTCCGGTGCGCCCCGAATATTTTGCAACCGTCGGGTTTCCCTTGCTTGCAAAGTCGCTCGACTCGTTTCGGGCCGAAAATCCATCGCACCGCATTGAGGTGATCGGCGGCGTCATCAATAACGGTTTCTACCACGGGGGTAACGATGGAGGCCCCGAAAAACGCCGCGCCATGCCGGAGATACGCGAGGAAGCAAACAAGAATGGCTGGCATATCTTCAAAGAAGAAATCCTTCATTCGCGTGGCTTCCCGAAACGCATGCGCGGCGATTGGGGCCACGGCGGAAATGCATGGCGTTTCTTTCTATTCGCCGAAGAGTTCTTCGACCGTCTTGGCTTGGGAGGAGGCAACTAATGCCGCGTAATGACCTGACAGAAGCCTTGCAGACGCTGGTGCGCCGCCACGGCATGAGTTCGGTATTGCACGGTCTCGCCGACCTGCAAGCCGCGCCAGATTCGACTGTTCCGTCGTCGGCAGCGAAGCGCCCAAGCGATGCAAGGAGTAAACCGTCCGCAATCGAGTATGTGGGCAGGATGCTTCTTCCTCCGGACAAGGCTCAGGCGATGGAACGCGCCGCCCAATGTTTCGAAGACAAAAGTTTTCTCCCCGGTGTTGCGGACATTAGGGAATTCTGCCGCGTCTATGGCCTTGATCTCGGCAAGTCCGTGTCCCGGACGGGTGCGATTCCCCGGATATTCACGTTTCTAGCGGCAATGGATACCGACCAGGTGAGCAGGATGCTCGACGACGGCGCATTCTCCGGTCCGGCCCGGCTAGGGCCCATTGCCGACGCAATCCGCAACCGTTCCGCCGGCCGCCTCCGCTCCCGTTATCCCGATTCGGTGCAGCGCATGTCCGATAAGGTTGCTGCCGATCGTGCAAAAGGCCGATAGAGCACGACCCTATGGCGGTGAAACGCTGCGCGCGCCGCCCGGACTGGTGGATCGCCTGAGCCGGTTACCGGTTCAGGAAATTGAGGGGCAGGCCGGGGCGGGCCCACTCCGTGGAGACCAGCCGGCCGGTCATGGAGAGCGTGACGAAGGCGGTGCGGAGGCCCGGCCCGCCGAAGGCGATGTTGGTGGTCACCGGGTCCGGCATCGGGACATGCTCTACCGCGCCGCTGTCGGGCGGGATGACCGTGATGCCGCCATTCTGGATGGTGGCGACGCAGATGCGGCCGTCGGCCTCGACGGCAAGCGAGTCGAAAAATTGCAGGCCCGGCGCGCCGTGGAGGCAGCGTCCGCGATGGCCGCGCACCCGCTTTCCGCCCGATCCGGCGATGACGCCCGGCGCCTCGAGGTCGAAGGCGATGAGCCGCGCGGTCTGGGTTTCCGCCACATAGACCCGGTCTTCCTCCGGCGAGAGGCCGACCCCGTTCGGCGCGTTGAGCGGCCAGACGGCCTCGCGGACAGGTCCGCCGTCCGCCGGCGCGTAGAAGAGGCCGGTCACGTCCCGCACCCGCCCGCGGTCCTTGCCGTTGTCGGTGAACCAGAGGCCGCCCGTCCGGTCGAAGACGAGGTCGTTCGGCCCCTTGAGCGGTTCGCCCTCGCAATCCCGCCATACCGTTTCCACCGCGCCCGTTTCGAGGTCGACGCGCTGGATCGATCCGCCCTCATAGTCGCGCGCGCAGCCGATCGGGAAGAGCTTGCCGTCCCGGTCGAACCACTCCATGCCGCCATTGTTGCAGACCCAGAGCCTTCCGTCGGGGCCGAGTGCCGCGCCGTTGGGGCCGCCGCCGGTCCTGGCCGCGACCGTCCGCGCGCCGTCCGGGGCTATGCGTGCGATGCGCCCCGCCGCGATCTCGCAGACCAGCACATCGCCGCCGGGCAGGGCCACCGGCCCCTCGGGAAACCGGAGTCCGCTCGCTATCTCGCTCAGTGCCGCCATGTCGCGCGCGCCCCTCCCCTTCGCTATACTCGCCGGCCGCAACCCGAGGGAGCGGCCCCACCCATGGACGGAAGCCCGACCATCCATTTCAGCGCCTGCCCGCACGACTGCCCATCGACCTGCGCGCTTGAGGTCGAACGCTTCGACGCGCACAGCATCGGCCGCGTGCGGGGCGCCCGCGAAAACGATTACACCGCCGGCGTGGTCTGCGCCAAGGTCGCGCGTTACGCCGAGCGCATCCACCATCCCGACCGGCTGCTCCATCCCCTGGTCCGCACCGGCGCCAAGGGCTCGGGCAAGTTCGAGCGCATTTCCTGGGACAAGGCTCTCGACCTCTGCGCCGAGAAGTTCCTGGAAGCCGAGGCGAGGCTCGGACCGGAGACCGTCTGGCCCTACTACTATGCCGGCACGATGGGCCTCGTGCAGCGCGACGGCATCAACCGGCTCAGGCACGCCAAGCGCTATTCCGGCTTCCACGCCACGATCTGCACGACGCTCGCCTGGAACGGCTTCATCGCCGGCACGGGCAAGCTCGCCGGCTCCGACCCGCGCGAGATGGCGAAGGCCGATCTGCTGGTGATCTGGGGCACCAACGCCGCCGCCACCCAGGTGAATGTGATGACCCACGCGGTCCGCGCCCGCAGGGAGCGCGGCGCGCGGATCGTCGTCATCGACGTCTATCGCAACGAGACGGCGAAGCAGGCCGACCGCTTCCTCTGCGTGCGCCCCGGCACGGACGGCGCGCTTGCCTGCGCGATCATGCACGTGCTGTTCCGCGACGGCCACGCCGACCGGGCCTATCTGGAGGCGATGACCGACGCGCCGGCGGAGCTGGAAGCGCATCTGGCAAGCCGCACGCCCGAATGGGCGGAGGCGATCTCCGGCGTCCCGGCTGCCGAGATCGAAGAATTGGCAAGCGAGATCGGGCGGACGAAACGCACCTATCTGCGCCTCGGCTACGGCTTTTCGCGCCAGCGCAACGGGGCGGTGAACATGCATGCCGCCTCCTGCATCGCGGCGGTCACCGGCGCCTGGAAATATGAGGGAGGCGGAGCCTTCCACAATAACGGCGCCATCTATGGCTGGGACAAGTCGCTGATCGAGGGGCTGGACGTGCGCGACCCGGACATCCGCCTGCTCGACCAGACGCGCATCGGCCCTGTGCTGACCGGCAATCCGGCCGATCTCTATGGCGGCCCGCCGGTGACGGCGATGCTGATCCAGAACACCAACCCGATGATGGTGGCCCCGGAACATCTGCTGGTCCGCGCGGGCTTCGAGCGCGAGGACCTGTTTACCTGCGTGCATGAGCAGTTCATGACCGCGACGGCTGAGATGGCCGACCTCGTGCTGCCGGCCACCATGTTCCTGGAGCATGACGACATCTACCAGGGCGGCGGGCACAGCTACGTAATTTCCGGGCCGAAGATCGTGGAGCCGCCGGGCGAATGCCGGTCGAACCACGAGGTGACGGCGGCGCTCGCAAAGAGGCTCGGCGTCGATCATCCGGGCTATGCCATGACGGCGGCCGAAGTGGCCGACGCCACGCTCCGCCGCTCCGGCTATCCGGGCTTCGAGGCGCTCAAGGCCGAACGCTGGACGGATGCCCAGCCGGACTTCCGCACCGCACACTATCTGGACGGCTTCGCCTGGCCCGACGGCAGGTTCCGCTTCAAGCCCGATTGGGGGGCCTTCTCGCCGCGCGCCCACAATATCGCCGCCGGCATGCCGGGCCTGCCGGATCACTGGGACGCCATCGAGAACGCCACCGGGGACAAGCCGTTCCGCATGGCGACCTCGCCGGCGCGCGGCTATCTCAACTCCTCCTTCACCGAAACGCCGACCTCGCAGCAGCGAGAGGGACGGCCGACCGTGATGATCCATCCCGAGGACGCCGGGGAGCTCGGCATTCCGGACGGCGGGCGCACGCGGGTCGGCAACGACAAGGCGTCGGTCGTCGTCCATGCCCGGCATTTCGACGGGGTGAGGCGGGGCGTCGTGGTGGTGGAGAGCATCTGGCCGCATGAGGCGTTCGAGGAAGGGCTCGGCATCAATGCGCTCACCTCCGCCGATGCGGCGCCCCCGGTCGGCGGCGGCGTGTTCCACGACACGGCAGTCTGGGTGCGCGCCGCCTGATGGCCGTTGCGCTCGAAGCGGTCGCGGCCGCGACCGAAGGGCGCTTGCACGGCGATGGGGGGGTTGAGGTCGAGCGCCTTGTGCATCCCGTCGAGGCGCGCGCGCCTGGCGACCTTATCTTCCTGATGGACGCGCGCCACGCGGCCATGCTGGCGGAGTCGCCGGTCCGCGCCGCGGTGCTGCCGGAAGGGGCGGAACCGCCCGACGGCGCGCTCGACGCCTGGGTCGAGGTGGAGGCGCCGCGCTATGCGCTGGCCGGGCTGGTGGCGCTGTTCGAATCGGGTCCGCACGCGCCGCCGGGCGTGCACCCGACGGCGGATGTCGCCGCGGACGCCATCGTGGGCCCGGGCGTTTCGCTCGGGCCGTTCGTTTCGGTCGGCCCGGGGGCGGAGGTCGGCGCGGGCGCGCACATCCTCTCCCACGCCTCGGTCGGGGCGGGTGCACGCATCGGGCCCGGCTGCCTGGTCCATGCGGGCGTGCGGATAGGCGAGGGCGTGTTGCTCGGCGCGCGGGTGATCGTGCAGGCGGGCGCGGTCATCGGCGCGGACGGCTTCAGCTATGTGACGCGCGCGCCGGCTTCCTTCGAGGTCGCGCGCCGCTCGGGCGACTTTCACGGCGTCGTCAACGAACGCGTCCGGCGCATCGGCTCGCTCGGGCGGGTCGAGATCGGCGACGATGTCGAGATCGGCGCCAACAGCTGCATCGACCGCTCGAATGTCGGCGCGACGCGCATCGGCGCGCGCACCAAGATCGACAATCTCTGCCAGATTGCCCACAACACCGTCATCGGCGAGGACTGCCTGATCTCCGGAAAGGCCGGCATCGCCGGCAGCACGCGCATCGGCGACCGCGTGGTGCTGGGAGGCGCGGCCATGCTCGCCGACCATATCGAGATCGGCGACGACGCCGTGATCGGCGGCGCGGCGGCGGTCTGGAAGTCCGTGCCGCCCGGCCAGGTCTGGGTCGGCTATCCTGCCAGGCCCAAATCCGTCTATCTCGCCGCCCAGGCGCATCTGGCGCGCATGGGCCGCGCCGCGACCCAGCTCCGCCGTCTCGCCGCCCGCGTCCTCACCTTGGAAGGCGGCTCCGGCCGGCCCTGACCCGCCGGAAGCGTCAGGAAATGTCATGTTCTGTCATGTTCTCCATGCGTGCGGCACATAGTCGGTAGTCCGGCCCGGCATAACGCCATCCTTTCCCTCCATCTCCGTTTCCGCCGGCCGTCCGGCAGCGGGTCCCTGTTTTGCGCGCGTTTCGCGCGTGCGCGCCCCTGCGCGGGCGGGCGCGCCTTGCGCCGGCGCGGTTCGCGCACCTGATTGCGCGCGCGAGACAGCAGACGCATCTGTCCCGTCCGTTCCCGCCGGGGCTTTTTTGCGGGCCCCAGCCATTGCTTCCCTCAGCAGAAATCGGGATAGGGGGGAGCCTCACGGCTCCACCCCTCCCACACCACCGTGCATACGGGTCCGTACACGGCGGTTCGACGGATTTAAGCTGCGGAACGGCCTCGCAGGGAGGCGAGGCCGAGCCTGTCGAAGACAGCCGCCGGGCGTTCGGGGTCGGCACGCGCCATACGGGCTTCGGTCCCTCGGTCTCCGGCGCTCCGGGCTTCAAAGCCGAAAGGCGGCCCCGGAAGCCGCCTCTCTCTACTCTTATCCTACTACACTTTTCCTCAGGTCAAGCCCTTGTGGGAAATTCAAATTTTCTCGATGAAATAGCGAACAAGCCTTTGGCTCCGCCCTGCAGGCGTCCGGGACGACGAACGGGGTTGTGCTGTCCGAGGCCGCCGGCGAATGCGCGCACAGGGCCGGCGTGCGTCACCGAACCAGCGGGTTTCGGGCGCCGAAGCCGGGGAAACGGCTGAAATCGCGGTCGGCGGACCAGAGCTGCGTCACCCCGTGCGCGACGCAGAGCGCGGCCACTCGCGCATCGTGGACCAGCGGGCCGCGGATCCGGCCGGCGAGAAGCTGTTCCTTCAACACGGTCCAGTGCGCACCCGTCTCCGCCAGCAGTTCCGCGACGGGGGATTCGAGCCAGGCGTCCACCTGGTCCAGCGCCTCCTCCACGGTCGAAGGCGGATCGTAGATGCGCGGATGGCTCACGATGGCGACGAATTCGTGGATGCACGGCCAGGGCAGCCCCCATCGCACCCGACCCTCGGCGAGTTCCCGGATGCGGGACCGGGCGGACTCGTGCCATTCCGAATCGGCGCGGTGCGCGTAAACCAGGATGTTGGTGTCGACGGCAATCAACCGCCCCGTCCTTCATAGGCGGCGTCCCGGATGCGCGCCCAGCCCGTGTCGCGAAAGGCTTCCTGCAAGCCCCGGCCGCGAACGCTCGCGTTCCGGAGCACGAACGGCTCGGGTTCCCCGCCGCCGCGCAACACCTCCCGCAAGCCGCGCTCGACCACCGAACGGAAGGTCACGCCTTCCCGCGCCATATACGCCTTCACCTCTTCGGCGAGGCCGTCCGATATTTCCACCGTCGTCTTCATCCCATAGTCCCATGACTGGAAATATGGGTAGCCATATTCGGGAATATGGTGCGTAAGGTCAATGCTCCTGCCGATATTTCGGAGGCAGCCGCAACCCGCCGGTCAGCAACGCCGCCTATTTCGCTTTCAGAAAATCGTCTGTTGAAATTCCCGCCTGTCTCAGGATGGCCCGCAAGGTACCTTCGGGCATTGCACCGGGATGATTGGGGACCGTGGTGTAACGGTTTGCTCGTTCGCTGAACCAGATTTCGTGGGACCCCGCAGCCTGGCGATCGAACGAAAACCCGAACGACTTCAGGCGTCTAACGACCGTGCGATAACGGAACCCGGCGAGCCGCCCCATTCAAACTCCGCCGACTACCAACGGATAGTCGAGGCTATCGCCGACCGGGACGGGATCGACGTCTCCAATTTCCGGGCGGCCGCGCCGCTCGGACTGTGCCTCGAGGAGCTTTCGGGCGACGTCGCGGGCGATTTCCAATGTCTCGGTAACGGTTCGGCCCTGAGCGACCAACCCCGGTATCTCCTCGGAGGTCGCCAGCCAAACGCCTTCCGGTTGCTTTTCAATATGCAAATTCACAATTCGCTCCATCGCCAACCTCCTTCCGGATACCCCAAAATAGCTCCTTCCGGCGCCCCGTCGTCAAGCGCGGGAAAGCGCGGAGGTCAACAGACCCCGCCGCGTCACGGCCGCATGCGGAACCAGCTGGGGCCGGTTTCGCGCAAGGGGGCGGAGAGGTTGGCGAACTCGCAGAGCAGCGGGCGGGTGTTGCGCGGGTCCACGATCTCCTCGATCCAGAAGCTCTCCGCCGAGCGGAAGGGCGAGCGCAGCTTCTCAAGCCGCTCCTCGATCTCGGCGAGCTTGGCGTCCGCGTCCTCGGCCGCGTCGAGGTCCGCCCGGTAGGCCGCCTCGATGCCGCCTTCCAGCGGCAGCGAGCCCCAGAAGCCCGAAGGCCAGGCGTAGCGATAGGAGAGCCGCCCGCCGTTCTGGTGCGCCGCGCCGGCCACGCCGAACACGTTGCGCAGGATGACCGCGCACCAGGGAATGGTCGTCTGCCAGATGGCCGACATCGCCTCGACGCCGTAGCGGATCGTCGCCTCGCGCTCGGATTTCGAGCCGATCAGGAAGCCGGGGCAATCGACCAGATAGACCATCGGCAGGTGGAAGGTCTGGGCGAGATCGACGAAGCGGCGCACCTTGCGGCAGGCGTCCGCCGTCCAGCCGCCGCCGAAGAAGTAAGGATCGGAGGCCATCACCGCCACGGGCCAGCCGTCGAGCCGCGCGAAGCCGGTGGCGACCGACCGGCCCCATTCACGCCCGAACTCGAAGAAGGTTCCCCGGTCCACCACCGCCTCGACGATGGGCCGCACGCGATAGACCTTGCGCCGGTCGCGCGGCACGGCCTCCATCAGCCATTCCTCGCGCCGCTCGGGGTCGTCGGTCTGCGGCCCCTGCTCGGCGAGGCTGTCGATGGAGGAGGGCAGGTAGGAGAGGAAGCGCTTCGCCAGATCGAAGGCGTGCTCCTCGCTGTCGGCCGCATAGTCGATGGCGCCGTTGCGGGCATGGATCTTCCAGCCGCCGAGCTCCTGCTTGTCGAGCTTCTCGCCGAGCCGCTCGACCACGGGCGGGCCGGCGACGAACAGCGCCGCCTGCTCCTTGACCAGCACGGAGAAATGCGCCGCCGCCAGATGCGCCGCGCCCAGTCCCGCCACCGAGCCGAGCCCCAGCGCCACGCGCGGCACGGTGCCCATGTTCTCGACCACCCACTCCCATCCCTTGACGCCCGGCACGTTCGAGCGGCCTTCGGTCTCGATGGTCTTGACCGAGCCGCCGCCGCCCGAGCCCTCCACCATGCGCACCAGCGGCAGGCGAAGCTGGTTCGCCATCTGCTCGCACATGATGTGCTTTTCCTTGATGGTGGCGTCGGCCGAGCCGCCGCGCACGGTGAAGTCGTCGCCGCCGACGACCGCGGGCCGGCCGTCGAGCCGCGCGCGCCCGAAGACGAAATTGGACGGCAGCAGATGTTCGAGGTCGTTGCGCCCGTCATAAGCGGCGAGGCCTGCGATGGCGCCGATCTCGTGGAAGCTGCCGTCATCGACCAGCGCCGCGATCCGCTCGCGGACATTGAGCCGCCCGCCGTCGCGCTGGCGCTTGACGCGCATCTCGCCGCCGAGCTTGAGCGCGAAGGCTTCGCGGCGGCGCAGTTCGTCGAGTTCGGGCTGCCAGCTCATGGGCGAAATCCTGCTGTTCCTGGAGTCGTTCCGGGGCGGATGCTACCCTGACCCGCGCTTCGTTGGCGAGGGCGTCCCCGGGGCGTCGCGGAGGCGCGGCATCCGAGAAGCCGGGGGCGGCCTTCCATGCGTCTTTTCCTCTACCGGCCGGACCATGTGCGGCTTGCCGCGCGGCTGGCGGCCTTTCCGGGCCTCGAAATCGCCGTCATGGACGACGGGAAGGCGGTTCTGGGCGCGGACGGCGCGGAAATCGACCGACGCGCCGTGCGGCCGGTAGCCGCCTATGCCTCCAGCGGCCTCTACACGCACGGTCCTGTGCGCGCCTTTTTCGGCGTGTTGCGGCATGCAGGGACGCTGCGCTGGCTGCAATCCGGCGCGGCGGGCCACGATGCCCCGGTCTTCCCGATACTGGCGCGCGGCGGCGCTGTCATCTGCAACAGCAGCGCCGCCGGACCGGCGGTTGCGGATTATGTGCTGGCCGGCGTCATGGCGGCGTTCCACCGGGTGCACCAGCGGCGGGAGCAGCAGAGCGGGCGGTTGTGGCAGCGGGTGGAATTCCGGGAGATGGCCGACACGCGCTGGCTGGTGGTCGGCATGGGCCATATCGGCCGGGCGGTGGCGCAACGCGCGCGAGGCTTCGACGCCCATGTGACCGGCGTGCGCCGGAGCCCTGCAGGCGACGAGCCGGCCGACGCCACGATTAGGCCGGCTGCGCTCGGCTCCGCGCTGCCGGAATCGGATGTCGTCGTGCTGACCGCGCCGCTGACGGAGGAGACGCGCGGCATGGTCGATGCGGACTTCCTCGACGCGATGAAGGCCGGCTCCGTGCTGGTGAACATTGCGCGCGGCGGGCTGGTGGACGAGGCGGCGCTGCTTGCCGCGCTCGACCGGGGCCGGCCGGCGCATGCGGTGCTGGACGTGTTCGAGGAGGAGCCCTTGCCCGCCTGGAGCCGCTTCTGGTCGCATCCGCGCGCCACGGTGAGCGCGCATTGCGCAGGCGCCTCGCCCGGCACCGTCCGGCGCAATGACGCGCTTTTCCTCGACAATCTGGGGCGCTTCCTCGCCGGCAAACCGCTCCGGCTGCAGATCGACCCTGTGGCGCTCGCAGGCGCCGGCGGATGAGCCCGGCGGCAGCCGGCCCGGCCTTCGTCCCGGAGAGTTCGTTCCGCTCGTCGCGCTGCTGATGTCGCTCGTCGCGCTTGCGATCGACGCCATGCTGCCGGCGCTGCCCGCCATCGGCCGAGACCTCGAGGTGGCGCGCCGGAACGATGTCCAGCTGGTCGTCACCGCCGTGTTCGTCGGGCTCGGGCTCGGGCAGATCGTCTTCGGCCCCCTTTCCGACCGCATCGGCCGCAAGCCCGCCATCCAGGCCGGCCTCGTGCTGTTCATGGCCGGATGCCTGATGAGTATCTTCGCCCCCACCTTCGAGGGGATGATCGCCGGCCGGGTGTTGCAGGGCGTCGGGGCCGCGGCACCGCGCGTCGTGGTCGTGGCGCTGGTGCGCGACCGGTATGAGGGACGCCGGATGGCACGCCTCCTGTCCTTCGCTATGGCCGTCTTTATCCTCGTCCCCGCCATCGCCCCGGCGCTCGGCCAGGGTATCCAGTGGCTCGGAGGCTGGCGCGCGATATTCGTGGTCTTCTTCGCCGTGGCCGCCGCTTCTTTCGCATGGTTCGGGCTCCGCCAGCCGGAGACGCTGCCGCCCGCCCGCCGCCGGCCGTTCACACCCCGGATCGTCGGCGCCGGCATGCTGGAAGTGCTGCGGAACCGGGCGGCTTTAGGTTACACCTTCGCCACGGGATTCGTGTTCGCGCTCTTCGTCGCCTATCTGAGCTCCTCGCAGCAGCTCTTCCAGGAAGCCTACCGGACGGGCGCGCTTTTCCCGCTCTATTTCGCGGTGCTGGCGCTCGCCATCGCCGCCGCCTCGCTCGCAAACGGGCGGCTCGTCATGAGACACGGGATGCGCCGGCTGGTCCGGGCGGCAACAGCGACGATTGCACTGCTCTCGACGGCCGCGTGGGCACTGGCGCCGGCCTATGAGGGGCTTCCTCCGCTCTGGCTGTTCACCGGCTACCTGTTCGTCGCGTTTCTCGGCATCGGCCTCCTGTTCGGGAACCTCAACGCGCTTGCGATGGAGCCTCTCGGCCACATTGCCGGCGTGGGATCGGCGGTGGTCTCGTCGCTCTCCACGTTCGTTTCCGTGCTGCTGGGCGCGGTCGCGGGCCTGATCTTCGATGGAACGGTCTATCCGCTGATCGGCGCCTTTACGATCTTCGGAGCGGCGGCCTATGGCGCAATCCGGTGGGCCGAGGGAGCCGGAGGGACGCGCCGCCGCCGGGGCCCCGCTTCCCCGGCCTGATCTTCGGCGGCCGCGTTGCGCCGGCAACCCGATTGCGGCAGCTTGCGCGCGTCCATGGGGGAGCCGTCCATTGCCGCAAGCGCCCAACATCCTGCTCATCACTTCGGACCAGCATCGCTGGGACTGCTTCGGGTTCGAGGGACGGCGGATCAGGACCCCTTTCCTGGACCGGATGGCCGAGGAGGGGACGCGGTTTTCCGCCGCGATCACGCCCAACCTCGTCTGCCAGCCCTCGCGCGCCTCGATCCTCACCGGCATGCTGCCGCTCACCCATGGCGCCTACGACAATTTCGTCGATCTCGACGCGCGCACCGCCGAGCGCGGCTGGGCGCGGCGGCTCACCGATGCCGGCTATGCGAGCCGGTTCATCGGCAAGGGGCATTTCGGCGAGGACCCGAACGCAACGCCCCACGGCCCTCCCGAAAGCCGCGAGCTGTCCGCCGGTTTCCCGGAGGACTGGTCCGGCCCTTATATGGGATTTTCCGAGGTCGAGCTGATGATCCTCGGCCACTGGCACGAATTCCTTCCCTGCGAGAAGCCGCCGCGCGGCCAGCATTTCGAGCGCTGGTTCTGGGATCGCGGGGCCGACGGCGAGGCGTGGTCGCTCTGGGCAGAGGACTTCGGGCCGGCGCAGGCTGCGGCGCAAACCTGGTTTTCCAGGCTCCCCGACCTCTGGCATTCCACGAGCTGGGTCACCGAGCGAACGCTTGCCTTCCTCGACCGCCATGCGCGCGGCAAGCCGTTCTGCCTCTGGGCGTCGTACCCGGACCCGCACCACCCGTTCGACTGCCCGGAGCCGTGGAGCCGGCTGCACCACGCCGACGATGTCGACATATCGGGGACTCATGCGCGGGACCTCGAACGCCGGCCCTGGTGGCACCGGGCGTCGCTGGAAAACGAGCCGCAGGGCCGCACGGAGCGCTCGCGCGTCCTGCGCCGGGAATACAGCCGCATCGAGCCGCAGACCGACCGGCAACTGGCCGAGATGACCGCCAACTATTATGGCGAGATCGCCTTCATCGACCACGGTGTCGGCCGCATCCTCGCCCGCCTGGACGAACTCGGCCTTGCGGAGAACACGTTGGTCCTATTCACCGCCGACCACGGCGATCTGCTGGGCGACCACGGCCTCTATCTCAAGGGACCGACGCCTTACGAGGGGTTGCTCCGGGTCGGGCTGATCGCCAAGGGGCCGGGCGTGGAGGCCGGGCGCACGGTCCGGGACCCGGTCTCGACCGTGGATCTCGCGGCGACCTTCTACGACTATGCCGGGCTCGATTGCCCGGACGACACCCAGAGCCGGTCGCTGAGGCCCGTCCTCGAAGGCCGGGAAAGCCGCGACGCCGCCTGGAGCGAGTGGAACCTGCATCCGAGCCGCACGGGCGTGGAACTGCAATTGCGCACGGTGCGCACGGCGACGGCGAAACTGACCGTCGATCTCCTCTCCGGCGCAGGCGAGATGTACGACCTCGCAAACGACCCCGACGAGATGGAGAACCTGTTCGACGACGAGGGCCGCCGGGCTCTCAAGCGCGAACTCATGGACATGGTCCGCGCCCGGCCGGGACCGATCCTTTCCGAGTTTCCCGAGCACCGGGAATAGCGAGCGGCTTATACCAGCGGTCGTCGATCGGAACCTATTGTGATGGCCCCCACCGTCACCCCGGCCCCCGAGCCGGGGCCCAGCCTCGGTTCTCGCGGCAACTTCAGCGGTCGAGCCTGCTCTCCACCGGCTACGGCATCGTCGAGAGCCATGGATGGACCCCGGCTCTCCGCTTCGCTCCGGCCGGGGTGACGCAGAGGGAAAACCGGCCGGCAATCTCCATGAGTCACAAACCGGAGCCGCTGGTATTATACCAAGGTGCATAAAGCAGGGCTCATGTTCGGCGGCGGCTCCCTGTCTCCCCTCCCGCTTGCGGGAGGGGTTGGGGGAGGGCCTCCCGGCGTGACGAGGGTTTGCCGGGCTTCGCCCGCCGCCGCGCGAAACGCGGCGAACCTCACGAATGGCGGCGTTGGCGCCGCCGCTTCCGCTGGCGCGAAAGCGGGCCCCCACCCGGCCTCCCCCGCAAGCGCTACTGGATTCACACATCGTGATTGATCCGGTATCCGCGTTGTATGGCACGGAACTGGTAGAGGCCGTGGAGCATGACGACGGGTCCGGGTTTTCCGTAGTATGCGGTCCATCCACCGAGGCGAGCGCAGACCCATGCGGCGAAGGCGAGCGAGCTTTTGGGATGGGGGTTTTTCTGTTTTTCGGTCTTGCCTTCGAGTGTGGCCGAGACGGCTTCGAGCGCGGGTTGGTCCTCGTCTTCGAAGACGTCCTGGAGCGGTCGTCCAGCGGCGCCGTCGCGGTCTTGGACCATCTGCAGGCAGGAGATGCCGGCCACGAGCGTCATGGCGCAGAGCGTCCTGAAGGGGGCGGTCTCCATGGAGACGCGCTCGATGTCGAAGCCTTTGGACTTGATGGTGCGGAACAACTGCTCGATCACCCAGCGCCGGCGGTAGAGTTGCGTGATCCAGCGCGCCTGCTCGAAGCTCTCGACCCGGTGGCTGGTCAACAGCCGCCAGTGCGCCGGCGTCACGCCGGGCGGGGGGTCGATCTCGCGCGCCTCGACAAGGAAGACGGGCTGCTGCGCCGCGACGCCGGGCGCCACGGGCCTGCCCTTCGGGCGTCGAAGCGTGACCGCGCCGAAACGCACGGCGATGCGGGCCTTGCGTTTCTTTTGTCCGGGCCGGGCCGGCAGCTCGATCGCATGCTCCTTCTCGGGCTTGCCGGCCAGGCTGGAAAACAGCCGGCCCGCCCCCTCCGGGACCGCCCGGTCCTGCGCCGCCCGGATCAGCACCTCCACGCCGTCGGGCCTGTCGGCGAACATCTCGTAAATGTCGCCCTCGCGGTCCGCGACCACCGTCACCCGCGCAGCCCCCGCCGACGCCAAACGCCCGCTGGCCTGCATGCCGTCGAGCCAGCGCCGGCTCTCCTTCTCGCAAAGGGCGCGCCCCTTCGCCTTCTTCGCACCCTTCGCCTTCTTCCCCCCGCCGCCATGGCGCTCGATGAGCCGCGCGTCCACAAGACCCAGCAGCGCGCCATGCTCAGCCTCGACCGCAATCGTGACATGCCCGACAAGACTGTTGCCCAAGCCGTCATCGCGGAAACTCGTCGTGTCCTGGATCGCCAGAACGTCCAGACCCGCAACCCGCGATGCCGTCCCCGACGCCGCCCGCTCTACAATCTTCTCCACCGTCACCTTGTCGTTCCGCAGAAACCGTCCGATCCGAACCTCGCCCGCCCGGTTGCCCCCCAAACGGCGCACCGAAATGCCCCGGGGACCGTGCCTGACAAGACGATGATGCAAAAACCCATGCGACCGGTCCACGCGCCGGTCCCCGAAAACCGCCCCTTCGCTCACCACCCCTCAAACTCCCTGGCTACCGTCCAAACTCCGTCAAAGGCAGCGAATCACAAAACCCACAAAGCGAAAACTCCTTGCCTGCAAAACAGGCCGATCTCGAGATGTGTGCATCCGGTAGCCCGCAAGCGGGGGAGGAGTTTCCAAGCGGCTGACGGCATAGGTTCCGATCGACGACCGCCGGTATTACTCCGGCCGGTCTTCGGTCCAGACGGCGAGTTCGTGGCCGTCGGGGTCGGCGAAGTGGAAACGGCGGCCGCCGGGGAAGGGGTAGGCGGGTTTCACGATCCGCCCGCCGGCCTCCTCGACGCGCCGCCGGGCCGTCTCGAGGTCTTCGCTGTAGAGCACGACCAGCGGGCCGCCGGCTGCGGCCGCGTCTTCCAGCGCATTGAAGCCGCCCTTCATGCGCCCGTCCGTGAACTCCGTGTATCCGGGCCCGAAATCGGTGAACGTCCAGCCGAAGGCGCGCCCGTAGAAATCCTTCGAGCGCGCGGTGTCCGCGACCGCGAGCTCGATATAGTCGATGCGGACGGAACCGCTTCCCGCCCGGTCACTCCCGGCCACGGTCGCCTTCCGGGCGCACCCAGGCCATCAGCACGAGGCCGATGGCGAGCAACGCCAGGATCGGCACCACGCCCATGCGCTGGCTGCCCGAAAGGTCGGTCGCCAGCGCGACGAAGAAGGGGGCAAGGAAAGAGGTGGCCTTGCCGGTGAGCGCAAAGAGGCCGAACGCTTCCGCCATCCGCTCCCGGTCCGCCTGGTGGACGAGCATGGTGCGGGACGCAGCCTGCAGCGAGCCGGAGGTGGCGCCGATGACCGCGCCGCAGAGATAGAAAGCGACCGCCGGCAGCGCAGACGGCGCTTCCGCCGTGCCCACGGCGATGAACAGCACCTCGTTCGGCGCGATGGTCATGATGGCGGCCGCGGCGGCTGTCAGCACGACGATATTGAACAGGATCACCGGCTTCGGCCCGCGCCGTCTGTCCTGCAGTCCGCCCGCCCAGGCACCGAGCGCGCCGGCGATGAGGATGACGAGGCCGAAAATGCCGAGCTCGAACATTCCCCAGCCGAGCACGCCGGTGGCGTAGATGCCGCCGAAGGTGGCGATGCCCAGGATCGCGTCGCGGTAGAACATGGAGGAGAGCAGGTAGGCCAGCAGGCTCGGCCTCGACGGCAGGCCCGCGAGCGTCGCCTTCAGGCCGCGCAGGCCTTCGGCGACCGCGCCGGCGGTTCCGCGCACGCGGCGGCTCACGTCCGGCGACCAGAGGAAGAAGGGCACCATGAACACGACATACCAGAGCACCGAGAACGGCCCGGTCGCGCGCGCGCCCTCGCCGAGGGACGGGTCGAGACCCAGGACCGGCGCCATGCCGAGGATCGTCCTGTCGGAGCCCGGCGCCGGCGTCATCAGGGCAAGCACGATGGCGAGCGCCACGAGGCCGCCCCAATAGCCGAACGCCCAGCCGGAGCCCGATATCCGGCCGAGCTCCTCCCGCGGGCCGACTTCCGGCAGGAGCGAGTTCACGAACACCAGGGTGATTTCCGCCCCGATCAACGCCACCGCCAGCAGCACCAGGATCGGCAGCGGGTCATCCATGCCGGGCTCGGCGTACCAGAGCCCGGCCGCGCCGACGACATAGACCAGCGAGAAGGCCAGGATCCAGGGTTTGCGCGGCCCCTGCGCATCGGCGACTGCGCCCAGCACCGGGGCCGAGAGCGCCATCAGCACAGACCCCGCCGCGATCGCATAGCCCCAGATCGCCTGGCCGCTGACGACATCTCCGGCGACCTGGGACGCGAAATAGGGGCCGAACACGAATGTCAGGATGACGGTGTGGAAAGGCTGGTTGGCCCAGTCGAAGGCCATCCAGCCCCACAGACGCTTGCCTCCGGCTTTCATCGGCGCCTCCCCGGTTGCAGCCGGCCCACCGGCCGTCCGGCATTGTAAAACACCGTTGCCAGCGGGTCACTTTCGCCTTTGACGCTTCGACGGGCGGCGGGCGGCCGGTCAGTCCTTGCGGGGCCTTGCGCTGTAGTCGCCGAAGGGGGCGTCGCGCGCGGCGGCGGTGCGGCGCATGCCCTGTTCGCCGAGGCTTTCCGCCCAGCGACGGGCTTCTTCGGTGTGGCGCGTCATGCCGTCGAACAGCGTGCCGAGCAACTGCGTCGTCCTCAGCCCCATATTCTCGAAGGCCTGGTTGATGAGCAGCTTGTTGAGCGCCAGCTGGTTGGCCGGGATGTGCTCGAACCGCCGCGCATGAGCCTCGACCCGCGCGTCCAGCTCTTCCGGCGGGCAGACATGGGAGACGAGGCCGATGCGGTGCGCCGTTTCCGCGTCGATGGCGTCGCCGCTCAGGAGGAACTGCTTGGCGTGTTCGAGGCCGAGGCGATAGACCCAGAGCATGGTCGTCGGCGTGCCGTAAATCCGCGACGGGGCGTAGCCGATGAAGGCGTCGTCCGCCATGAAGAGCAGGTCGCAGCAGAGCACGAGGTCGGTCGCGCCGCCGATCGCCCAGCCGCGGATCGCGCCCAGCACCGGCTTCGGGCAGTCCCAGATCTTCATGAAGCGCTCGACATTGCGGCCCATGCTGCGGTAGTCGCGCACCGGGTCCCAGGCGCCGGGGCGCGGCTCCGGGCGCGGCGCATCGTAAGGCTGCGACCAGCCGGCCTCCAGCGAGGCGCCGGTCGTCTCCAGGTCGTAGCCGGCAGACAGCGCGCGCCCCTCGCCGCGCAGCACGACCGCGCGCACAGGGGCCGAGGCGGCGGCGCGGTCGATGGCGTCGGCCACGCCCTCGACCATCTCCTCGGTCAGCGTGTTGAGCCGTTCCGGGCGGTTGAGCGAGACGATGGCGACGGGGCCGCGTTCCTCGTAGAGGACGACCGGCTCCGCCACGGCGCCCTCAGTCCAGCCCGAGCAGCCGGTCCAACGCCTCGCGCGTCAGCCCGTCGCCGACGAGGAAGGTTCCGTCCACCTCTATGGCGGGCGTTCCCCTTATGCGGGCGGCGTCCAGGCGGTCCTGCGCCTCCTCGTCCATCATCAGGTCGCGCCGGGCGAAGGCGACGCCGCGCGACTCCAGATAACGCTTGATCTGCTCGCAGGGCGCGCAGAGCGGCGTGGTGTAGAGGGTGACCTCGGGCGACGCCGCCATGGCGCTCACACCTTGCCCGCCGCGCGGAGCTGGCGGTATTCCTCCTTGCGCGCCATCCACTGGGCGTGCGTCGCCTCGTCCTGCCAGGGCTGCTCGGCCGTGAACACGAGGCGCTTCCAATCCTCGCCGGCGCTCCAGCGGAAGCCGGCCTCGCGCGTGGTGCGCGGGCCCTCCGCCTCCTCAAGCAGGTCGAGCGCCATCTGGAAGATCTGGCGCTGCTGGTCCGTGTCCCAGGGCTCGCCGCAGGGGCTGCCGAGGGGGAAATCGGTGAAGACATAGCGGGCGACGCCGCAATGCTCCACGATGTCCCGCGCCGCCCCGATCACCACGGTCGGGATGCCCGCCGCCTCGATATGCCTGCTTATCAGACTCACGGTCTGATGGCAGACGGGTCAGACAGGCACCATGAGGAGCGCGTCGATGCCGTCCTCCCGGCAGTACTGGAGCGCCTTCGGCGCCTCCTCGGTCATCACCTTGCGCTTGCTGTAATTGTTGTAGCAGCCGTAGAGCCGGTCCGGCATGCCCGCGACCCGCCCGTCCGCAACCGCTTCGCGCAGGCGGTCCGCCGGATAGTAGGCGTTGACGTCGTCCAGATGGGTGGCGAAGCGGTCGAAGGACGCGGTGCGGCTGTAGAGCTTCTCCGTCGGCGTGTCGGCGGCGAAGGAATAGACGCCCCGGAAGTCTTCCTCGACCACGGGGTTTTCTTCCGTCTCCGGGTCGTAGCGCACCGCGATCTCGCTGGTGCCGATCAACCCGACGCGGCACTCCGATAGAGGCTTTGCGAGGCGCGCGAACGGCGCGTCCTCGAAATGCGCCCACTCGTAGGCTTTCTCGTAGCCCTGCCGGATATAGTCGTCGCGCGTGCGGTCGATATAGCGCACCGGTTCCATGCACCGCCTCCCAATAGTCTCGACACGCCGATTAGACGCTCCGCGCCGGCCCGCGGTCAAGCCGCGCCACGCTCACTCGTTGGCGAGCGCCGGCAGGTCGTTGAGGTAGGAGAGGACGTTTTCCAGGGGCTCCACATCGCCGAACTTGGCGTCGATGTCGAACAGGTTCCACTCCACCGCGCCGGGCACCCGGTCGCCCACGGCCTCGCGCACCACGATGGGCCGGAAGCCGTCGGCAATGGCGTCCTCGACGCTGTGACGCACGCAGCCCGCCATGGTGACGCCCGTGACGATGACCGTGTCCACGCGCTGCGCGCGCAGGTAGCCCGCCAGCCAGGTGCCGTGGAAGGCGCTCGCCCGCTTCTTCAGGATCACCTGCTCGCCGGGCCCGGGTGCGAGGCGGTCGTCGATGGCGGCCCCCTCCGAGCCTTCGAGCAGGTTCTCGGTCGGGATCTTCAGGTGCCAGAGGCCGGTATCCGGGTGGGGCCCCGTGGGGTTGCGGTAGGCGGTGGAGGTGAAAACCACGGGAATCCGCTTCTCGCGCGCCGCGGCCAGGAGCGCCTGGTTGGCCGGAACGATCTCCTCCATATTGTCGCAGGTGAAGGGATAGCCCGGCCGCGTCCAGGCGTTGGCCATGTCGATGACCAGCAGCGCGGGCCGGGTGCCGTAGCCGATACGGCGCTGGAAGCCGCGCTCCCGGTAGATCTCCGAGTCCGTTGCGAAAATGGTCTCCAGGGCGGCCTTCACTTCGGGCGTGGTGGCGGGCATGGGGTGTCTCTTCCTCCGGTCCGGGGGCTTTCGTTCCGCGCACGATAAGGCGCGTCATCCGCCCCGGTCAAAGACGCAGGAGGCGGTCACCTGCTGTCCGGATACCACAGCGCCACGCGGCCCGGGCCGGGTTGAAACCCTTGGGCCCCGCTTTCCAACGGCCGATACAGCTTGGCGATGAACGGGGGCTCGTGCCGGCGCGCAAACCGCTCGATAACCCGTGCGGACCGGACGAAATTCTCGGCCAGTTTCCTGTGGGTCGCCTTGCCGACGACGATAAACAGCGCCGCTTTCGCGCGTATGACCGCCTCCTTCTCGTTCGGCCTGTAGTAGATGCGCCGGTCTCTGGATATGGCAAACCAACCGTTCCTGCCGACCTCCGACAACCATTCTTCGTCCGCGGCATCATGCCGGAAGAGGTCGGCATGTCTTCTCACCTCAAGGCCGGAAGCCTCCAGGATATCCGGGAAAATACGGCCAAGGTCCCGGTCGGTAAAGAATATCACACTCAGGCGGCTCTTTCGTAAATTGCCGCTTGCCTGATATCCTGCAATGTCAAATCGTAATCATCGGCAATTTCTTGTTCCGTCTCATTTGTATCCAACCGCGCAACAATCGCGCCGGTTGAAATTCCACGGCAGAAAATAACCGGTCGGCCGAACGATATGTATGGATCGATAGCAATGATCCTGTTTTCTCCATCTACGGGATACAATCTTTTTGGAAGACGAAATTCGTCCCGATCGATCGATTTCAACAAACCTTGCAATATGGCCTTCATGGCAAGCTGGCCGGATTGGCTGACATTGGTAAGTTCCCCGTATTTTTCAAGAAAAATTTCGCCGGCATCCGTCGTCAATCGATCGCTCAGAAACAGCCTTTCCTCCTTGCATGCTTTTTTTGCCGTTTCCTTGGCGATAACCGCAGACCGTATCGATACCCCGTGCTTTGTTCTAAGCGCGCGAAGCGTATGACACTCGACAAGATTGTTGAAGGAAAGGCGCAAGGGGCTGTCGCAAGCGGGCTCGACCAGCAGGTCCGGGTCGGTGTTTCGGCGCGCATCGGGCCGGCCCACAATCTGCACCCAAGACCGGAGCGTCGGCGCAGGCATTTTCAGATAGCCCGCCGCTTCCGGAACCGTATAGGCCGGCCGGTCTCTGATATCCTCCGGTTTCAGCACGTCCGCCACCGCCGCACCGTCTCGTCTGTCGGGACCGCGGCAGCATGAATCAGCGCCGGCCGGAAGGCAATGGCCGCCTACAGGTCCTTCAGCGACTCCCGGTGGACCTGCGCGTTCCAGGCGTAGTGGGCGACCTGCCGGCGGAAGCCTTCGAGCGCCGACGGGTCGAGGTCGCGCATCTTCTTGGCGGGGGAGCCGGCCCAGAGTTCGCCCGTCGGAATGCGTTTGCCGGGCGCGAGCAGCGAGCCGGCGGCCAGCATGGCGTCGCCCTCGACCGTGCAGCCGTCGAGCACGGTGGCGCTCATGCCGATGAAGGCGCGGTCCTCCAGCCGGCAGCCATGGATCATGCAGCGATGGCCGACCAGCACTTCGTCGCCGATCGCGGTGTCGAAGGCGCCGCCGGTGACATGCACCACGGTCCCGTCCTGGATGTTCGCGCCCGCGCCGATGCGGATGCGGCCGACATCGCCGCGCACCACGGCGTTGTACCAGATGCTGGACCCGGCCCCGATCTCGACATCGCCGACGACCACGGCGCCCGGCGCAATGAAAACATCGTCCGCAAGTTTCGGCCAGATGCCCCGATAGGGCAGAACCCTGCCCCTCACGGATACAGCGCTTCCAGTTCGAGCCCGGTCGTCTCCTCCCAGCCCTGCATGGCGTTCATGTTCTGCACCGCCTGGCCGGACGCGCCCTTGACGAGATTGTCGATGGCCGAAACCAGGATCGCCCGGCCGGGCGCGCGGTCCGCCGCCACGCCGATATCGCAGCGGTTGGTGCCGCGCACATGGCGGGTGGCCGGGGCGCCGGAGGGCAGCACATGCACGAAAGGCTCGTCCGCATAGCGCTCGCGCAGCCGGTTCCGGAGCCCGTCGGCCGTCTCGCCATTGGCGAGTTCGACATAGATGGTGGAGAGGATGCCCCGGTTCATGGGCGCCAGATGCGGCGTGAAGGTGACGGTGACGGGCGCGCCCGCCGCCTCGCCGAGCCCCTGCTCGATCTCCGGCGCATGGCGGTGCCTGCCGATGCCGTAGGCGTGGATGCCGTCCTGCACTTCCGCGAACAGGATGTCCTCGCGCAGCGACCGCCCCGCGCCGGTGACGCCGGACTTGGCGTCCACGATGATATTCCGGGACTCGACCGCGCCCGCCTCGATAAGCGGGACCAGCGGCAGCTGCGCGCTTGTCGGGTAGCAGCCCGGATTGGCGACCAGCCGGGCCTGCGCCACCTCCTCGCGCTTGATCTCGGTCAGTCCGTAAACCGCGCTCTTCTGCAGCTCCGGCGCACGGTGGGCGTGGCCGTACCATTCGGCATAGGTTTCGATGTCGGCGAGGCGGAAGTCGGCCGAGAGGTCCACCACCTTCAGATGCGCCGGCAGGGACGCCACCGTCTTCTGCGTCGTGCCGTGCGGCAGGCAGCAGAACACGATGTCATGGGCGCCGAAATCCACATCCTCGATGCGCACCAGGTCCGGCAGGCCGAGCGCGGCCAGATGCGGAAACACCGCAGCGAAGGGCTCGCCCGCGCGGCGGTCGGCGGTGAGCGTGCGGATCTCGATATGCGGGTGGCGGGCCAGCAGGCGGATCAGTTCCGCGCCGGTATAGCCGCTCGCGCCCAGGATCGCCGCCCGGGCCCGGTTTCCGATCTGGGGCATGGGCGCTCTCCCTTCCCTTCGGCGCGATCCCCCGCGCCGGGACCGCACTAGCGTTTCGAGAACTGGAAGCTGCGCCGCGCTTTCGGCTTGCCGTACTTCTTGCGCTCGACGCGGCGCGCGTCGCGGGTCAGGAACCCGCCCTGCTTGAGCGCCGGGCGCAGCCCCGGCTCGAAGCTGGTGAGAGCCTTGGCGATGCCGTGGCGCACCGCGCCGGCCTGTCCGGACTGGCCGCCGCCGCGCACCGTGCAGATCACGTCGTACTGGTTCGTGCGGTTGACCGCGACGAAGGGCTGGGCGATCAGCATGCGGTGGGTCGGCCGCGGGAAATAGGTGTCCTCCGGCCTGCCGTTCACCGTCACCCGGCCGGCGCCGGGACGGATCCAGACGCGCGCCACCGACTCCTTGCGCTTGCCGGTGGCGTAGGCCCGCCCGAAATTGTCGATCTCCGGCGCCGCCGGGGCGACCGGGGCCGGCCGTTCCGGCGTTTCCTCGCCTTCGAGGACCTGTTTCAGGTCGGCGAGCGTGCGGGTGTCCTCGGCCATGGCCTTCAGGCCCTCCTGGCGTTCTTGGGGTTCATGGCGGCGATGTCGAGCGGCGCGGGCTTCTGGCCGGCATGGCGGTGCTCGGGGCCCGCATAGACATGCAGCTTCGAGATCACCTGCCGCCCGAGCTTGGTCTTGGGCAGCATCCGCTCCACGGCCTTGACGACGAGCTGTTCCGGGCGCCGGGCGCGCTGTTCGCGCACCGTGCGGCTCCGCAGGCCGCCCGGATAGCCGGTGTGCCAGTTATAGACCTTGTCGTCTTCCTTTGCGCCCGTCAGCGCCACCTTGTCCGCATTGACGACCACGACATGGTCGCCGCAGTCTATATGCGGCGTGTAGAGCGGTTTGTGCTTGCCGCGCAGCCGCATGGCGACGATTGAGGCAAGCCGCCCGAGCACCAGCCCGTCGGCGTCGATCAGCCACCAATTCCGCTCGACCTCGGCCGGCTTGGCGGAGTATGTGTTCATTTGTCCCTCTTCCCTGGAGCGAGACGGCGGCGCAACATAACGGCATCGCAGCGCCTGTCAACGCGCGAGGCGTCGCGGCCGGTCCGACGGTGCGGGAGACCGAATCGATGAGCGAACCGATCCTGCTGCGCAGCGACGCAGACAGCGTCGCGACCCTTACTCTCAACCGGCCGGCGCAGCGCAACGCGCTCTCCCGTCCGATGATCGCCGCGCTCTCCGCCGCGTTGGAGGCCATCGGGCAGGACCGTTCGGTGCGCGCCGTTGTGCTCGCCGCCAACGGCCCCGGCTATTGCGCCGGCCACGACCTGAAGGAAATCCGCGCGAGGCCGGACCGCGCCTTCTACGACATCCTGTTCGCCGAATGCAGCGCATTGATGACGCGCATCGTACGCCAGCCCCAGCCGGTCATCGCCCGCGTCCACGGCATTGCGACGGCGGCCGGCTGCCAGCTGGTCGCGAGCTGCGACCTGGCGGTGGCGAGCGAGCAGGCACGGTTCGCCACGCCCGGCGTCAATATCGGCCTCTTCTGCTCGACGCCGATGGTCGCGCTTTCGCGCACCGTCTCGCGCAAGCACGCCATGGAGATGCTGCTGACCGGAGACCTCATGGACGCAGAGACGGCCTGGCGTTTCGGCCTGGTCAACCGCGTCGTGCCGGCGGCTGCGCTGGAGGCCGAGACGCAGGCGCTTGCGGCCGGGATCGCCGGCAAGTCGGGCGCCGTTGTCAGGATCGGCAAGGAAGCGTTCTACCGCCAGCTCGAAATGGGGCTGGACGACGCTTACGGCTATACGAGCGGCGTCATCGCGGCGAACATGGAACTGCGCGACGCCGAAGAGGGCGTCGATGCCTTCATCGCCAAGCGCGAGCCGGTCTGGCAGCACCGCTAGAGCGCGGTCCGGTCCATATGGAGCGACTGTTCGTCTCCTTTTCCAGACGGCCGGCCGACACTCCAATTCCATCATGCGCTCGAAGGCGGGGGCGACGTAATGGGGGCAAAGGCCCGCGCAACGGGATCGTCGGGCGCATGTGGCAGGCCTGACAGGGCGTGGCGGGAATCGGGCGCGCCGGACCCGTTTGATATCCGGGGCGTTTCGGCGTATAGCCCCGCCTTTCCCGCGAGGCGCATGACGAAGGAGTAGGCTCATGGGCGAGACTTGGACGCCCCGGACCTGGCGCGGCAAACCGGCGCGGCAGATGCCGGTCTATACCGACGAGGCCGCGCTCGCCGCCGCCGAGAAGAACCTTGCGACCTGGCCGCCGCTCGTCTTCGCCGGCGAAGCGCGCAACCTCAAGGCCGATCTCGCGCGCGTCGCCCGCGGCGAAGCCTTCCTGCTCCAGGGCGGCGACTGCGCGGAGAGCTTCGCCGAGTTCCACGCCAACAATATCCGCGACACCTTCAAGGTGCTGCTGCAGATGGCGGTGGTGCTGACCTACGGCGCATCCTGCCCGGTGGTGAAGGTCGGGCGCATGGCCGGCCAGTTCGCCAAGCCGCGCTCGGCCCCGACCGAGACCGTGGACGGGGTGGAGCTGCCGAGCTACCGGGGCGACATCGTCAACGCCATGGGCTTCGACGCGGCTTCGCGCGAGCCCGACCCGCAGCGGATGCTCCAGGCCTACACCCAGTCCTCGGCGACCCTGAACCTGCTGCGCGCCTTCGCCATGGGCGGCTTCGCGGACCTCCACCAGGTCCACCGCTGGAACCTCGACTTCGTGCGCGAGGAACTGGGCGAGCGATACCGTGACATGGCGGACCGGCTCTCCGAAGCCCTCGAATTCATCGCCGCCTGCGGCCTCACCTCGGAGACGACGCCGCAGCTTCGCGAAACCTCCTTCTACACCTCGCACGAGGCGCTGCTGCTGCCCTGGGAGGAGGCGCTGACCCGCGTCGACAGCCTGACGGGCGAGTGGTACGACTGCTCGGCGCACCTGCTCTGGATCGGCGACCGCACGCGCGACCCGGACGAGGCGCATGTCGAGTTCCTGCGCGGCGTCGGCAACCCGCTCGGGCTGAAATGCGGCCCGTCGCTGACGACCGACCATCTGAAGCGCCTCCTCTGGCAGCTCAACCCGGGGAACGAGCCGGGCCGGCTGACGCTGATCTGCCGCGTGGGCGCGGGCAATGTGGCGGACCACCTGCCGCGCCTGATCGAGGCCGTGCAGGCCGAGGGCGCCGAGGTGGTCTGGTCCTGCGACCCGATGCACGGCAACACGGTCAAGGCCGCAGGCGGGCTCAAGACGCGCCCCTTCGGCGCCATCCTCTCGGAGGTGCAGGAGTTTTTCGCCGTCCACCGCGACCACGGCACCTGGGCGGGCGGCGTGCATTTCGAGATGACCGGCCAGAACGTGACCGAATGCACCGGCGGCGCGAGCGCGGTGACCGAGGCCGGGTTGCAGGACCGCTACCACACCCATTGCGACCCGAGGCTGAATGCAAGCCAGGCGCTCGAGCTCGCCTTCCTGATCGCCGAACAGCTGAAGGAAGAGCGCAACGGCCGCGCCGTCCCCGCGATCGCCGCGGAGTAGGCCATGGACGGCGCGCTCCCGCACCCGGACGCCGCCGACGTCCCGCACTACACGGACGCCTACTTCTCCAAGAGCAAGGCGGTCGTGGAGCGGTTCGGCGACATGCCGGTCATCTATGCGGTGTTCATGCGCCGTCCGGTGGTCTCCGCCGCCCGGCTCACCGTGGAGTGGCTGAAGGCCGTCGCATCCGCGCGCGGCGCCGCTTTCGAGGTCGAGGAGCGCTATGCGGAAGGCGTTTCGGTCGGGGCGGGCGACCCGCTGCTCTACATCTCGGGGCCGCTTCGCCACCTGATCGACCTGGAGACGCTCTACCTCCAGAAGCTCGGCTCCGCCTGCGTCGCCGCCTACAATGCCCGCGCCATGTGCATGGCGCTGCCCAGCACGGGCTTCCTTGCCATGGACGCCCGCCACTGCGCCGGCACCGACATGGCCGAGATCATGGCCTATGCGGCGAGCGTCGGCTCCGCCGCCGCCAGGCGCGAGGCGGGCGCGGTCGGCTTCATCGGCAACGCCACGGACGCAACGGCGCATTTCTTCGGCGCGGACCGGGGGCTCGGCACCATGCCGCACGGCCTCATCGGCTATGCCGGCTCGACCGTCCGCGCGGCGGAAATGTTCGTCGAGACCTTCCCCGACGAGCCGCTCACCGTCGTCACCGACTATTACGGGGCCGAGATGTCGGATGCGGTCGCGGTCTGCCGGCGCTTCCCGGAGCGGGCGGCGGAGGGGCGGGTCGCCATCCGCCTCGACACCCATGGCGGGCGCTATGCCGAGGGGCTGGACCTGCAGAAGTCCTACGAGGTGCTGGACCGCAACGCGCCGCGCGCGATCCGCGACTACCGCACGGAAGGCGAATTGCGCCACCTGGTCGGCACGGGCGTTACGGCCGCGGCCATCTGGCACCTGCGCGAGACGCTCGACGCCGCCGGCTTCCCGAAAGCGAAGATCACCGCCTCGTCAGGCTTCACCGCCGGCAAGTGCCGCGTCATGGCGCTCGCCCAGGCCCCGGTGGATACCATCGGCACGGGCTCCTACCTTCCCGACCAGTGGTCCGAGACCTATGCGACGGCCGACATCGTCGAATATGACGGCCAGCCGAGCGTCAAGGTCGGGCGCGAGTTCCTGCTGAGGCGGAGGTGACCGACCGGCTCTCCATCGCCATCGCCCAGATCGATCCGACCGTGGGCGATGTCGCCGGCAATGCTGACCGCATCCGCCGGGCGCGCGCCGAGGCGGAAGGCGCCGACCTCGTCGTCTTCCCGGAGCTCGTGCTCTCCGGCTACCCGCCGGAGGACCTTGTGCTGAAGCCTGCCTTCCAGGACGCCTGCCGGGAGGCTTGCGAGGCGCTGGCGGCGGAGACCGCCGACGGCGGCCCGGCGCTGCTTGTGGGCCTGCCCTGGCGGGAGGACGGGCGGCTCTACAACGCCGTCGCGCTGCTGGACGGGGGCGGGGTGGCGGCTGTGCGCCACAAAGTGCTGCTGCCCAATTACGGCGTGTTCGACGAGAAGCGCGTGTTCGACGCGGGCGAGATGCCGGGCCCGGTCTCCTTCCGCGACGTGCGCATCGGCGTGCCGATCTGCGAGGACATCTGGCAGCCCTCCGTGGTCGAGTGCCTGGAGGAGAACGGCGCCGAGATGCTGCTGGTGCCGAACGGCTCGCCCTTCGAGACGACAAAGGACGACATCCGCCTCAACATCGCGGTCGAGCGCGTCGTGGAGAGCGGGCTGCCGCTCGCCTATGTCAACCAGGTGGGCGGGCAGGACGAGCTGGTGTTCGACGGCGCTTCCTTCGTGCTCGGGCGCGACCGGGCGCTGAGGGCGCAGCTTCCCGCTTGGACGGAGAGCGTGGCGCTCACCCGCTGGGAGCGCGGCGCGGACGGCATGGACTGCGTGGCCGGGCCGATGGCGGAAGGCGGGGACGACCTTTCCGACATCTACTCGGCGATGATGCTGGGCTTGCGCGACTATGTGAACAAGAACCGCTTTCCGGGCGTGGTGCTGGGCCTTTCCGGCGGCATCGACTCGGCCTTGTCGGCGGCGGTGGCGGTGGATGCGCTGGGCGCAGAGCGGGTGCGCTGCGTGATGATGCCCTCGCCCTACACCTCGCAGGCCTCGCTGGACGATGCGCTGGAGGCGGTGACGGCGCTCGGCGCCTCCTACGAGACGATCTCCATCGAACCGGCGATGGGAGCCTTCGGTGCCATGCTGGCAAGCGCCTTCGGCAATCGCGGCGAGGACACGACGGAGGAGAACATCCAGGCCCGCGCGCGCGGCCTCACCCTGATGGCGCTCTCCAACAAGTTCGGCCACATGGTGCTGTCCACCGGCAACAAGTCGGAAATGTCGGTCGGCTACGCCACCCTCTACGGCGACATGTGCGGCGGCTACAACGTGTTGAAGGACGTGTACAAGACGACCGTGTTCGCGCTCGCCGACTGGCGCAACCGCAACCGCCCGGAAGGCGCGCTCGGGCCTGCCGGCCGGGTCGTGCCGCAGAACATCATCGACAAGCCGCCCTCGGCGGAGCTTCGGCCCGACCAGACCGACCAGGACAGCCTGCCGCCTTACGATGCGCTCGACGACATCCTGGAATGCCTGATCGAGGAAGAGCTGTCGGTGGCCGAGATCGCGGCGCGCGGCCACGGCGTCGAGACCGTGGAGCGCGTCTGGCGGATGCTCGACATCGCCGAATACAAGCGCCGCCAGGCCCCGCCCGGCGTCAAGCTCACGCGCCGCGCCTTCGGCCGAGACCGCCGCTACCCCATCGTCAACGGCTATCGCGGCAGGCCGTAGCGCCGTGAGAACCGAACTGTCGCGGCTTTCCTACGACTTTTCGCTCCGGGGCAGCGAGGGCGGGCTGGAGTCGCTGCGCCTGCAATATGTCCTCGTTCCCGGCGAAGGCGAGGGCGCGGAGGAGGTCAGGGAGGCGATGCGCGCCCTGGTCGAGCGGCACACGGACCTGCTCGACCGCCTGTTCGACACGGCGGTCTCCGGCAGCCGGCAGCCGGTGCTGACCGACAGCGACAGCTACGCCAGCACCGGGTACAGCTATCGCGGCCGGCTGCATGAGCGTCCGCCCGACCGGGTGCTGAGGGAGCTTGCGGAACTGTTCGGCGAGGCCCTGCCGGACGATGGCGGGGACCTGCCGTTCCAAGAGAGCCTGAGCGCCCGGGTGACCTGTTCGGCGCTCAAGGAGGGCGGCGGGTTCCGGGACGTGACGGTGGATGCGGCGCTCAGGCTCGACCACATCCTCAATGTCTGCTGCTTCCGCGTGCTGACGGCGCTTCCCGGAATCGGGCGCTCCGAACGCGCGCGCCGGAGCATCGCCGAGCTCGACCGCACGCTATCCACCGACCGCAACGCCGACCACTACCGCGCCATGCTCGAAGGCCGCTGAGGCCGCGGCACCGGGAAGGCAGGACCGCGCCCCCAGCCGCCTGTCGTCAGCGTCCGGCCCGGCTCCGAAGGCGCCGGCCCGCTACCCGGCGCCTGTCCGGTCGGCGATGGCGACGATGCGGTGCATCTCGCGCAGGACCGGCTTTTCGATGAGCTTGCCGTCGATCACCACCAGGCCCGTGTCGGCGGCCTCGAACCCGGCGATGATGCGCCGCGCCCGCGCGATCCGCTCGGCCGAGGGCGTGAACACCGCATTGAGCGCCGCGATCTGCCGGGGATGCACCGCGCCCTTGCCGGAAAAGCCGAGCTCCCGCGCCTGGATTGCGGCGCGCTCCATGCCGTCCGGGTCCTCCAGGTCGAGCCAGGGCACGTCGATCGCGTCCAGCCCGGCGCTCGCGGCGGCATGGACCACGCGCGAGCGGGCGTAGAGCAGCGGCTCCCATGCGTTCTCGCAGCGAAGCTCCGCGGCCATGTCCACACCGCCGAAGAACAGCGCGTCGATGCGCGGGCTCGAACGGGCGATGTCATAGGCCGCCTCCAGCCCGGCATTGGTCTCGATGATGACATGCAGGCGGGTCGCGTGGCCGCGCTCGCTCAGCAGGCCGTCGAGCAGCGCCACCTCGTCCGGCGTGCGCACCTTGGGCAGCATCAGCGCGGGCGGGGGCGTATCGGTCGCCAGCACCGCCTGCACGTCCGCCATGCCGAAGCCCTCGCGCAACGAGTTGATGCGCACGACCCGCTCGACCCCGTCATCGGCCTGCGGCTGCTCGAAGAGCTTCATCGCGTTGGCGCGCGCAGCCGGTTTGTCCTTCGGCGCGATCCCGTCCTCAAGCTCGACGCAGACGATGTCCGCTCCGGTCGCCAGCGCCTTCGGATACATTTCGGGGCGCAGGCCCGGCGTGAAGATGAACGACCGGCGGGGGCAAGCGATTCGTTCGGGCATGGCAGGCGTCTTCCCTGTGGAGCGGCCGGGCGAAGCAGTCGCCCCGCAGCGCCGGCTTGTCAATCGCCCGGCTCAGATGCGCAGGCTTCACCCGGCCCTGTCGAGGAAGGCTTTCCGATAGTCTTCGGGGTCGAGAACGCTGGCGCCGGTCAGGCGGACCGCCTTTCGCGCGTCTTCGAGCGCCGGGTCCGCCAGGGCGGCGAAGAGCCCTTCCCGCAGCTTGAGCACGTCTTCGTCGGAAGTCCGGGCGGCGGTGACATAGGGCAGGCCCGGCGCCGTGGGCGAGGTCGCGAGGATGCGGGTGCCGCGAAGCTCGCCGCCGAGCCGGTCGGAAAGCAGGGCGTGGGTCACGCAATCGACCGCGCAGACATCCGCTTCTCCCGTGAGCACGCTCTGGATGCTGGCGCGGTGGGAGCCTTTCGCGACGATTTTCCCGAAGAACGACCGCACGTCCTCGCCCGCGGGCAGCGGGCGCCGCCAGACATGGTAGCCCGAGTAGGAGTCCTCGCCGTTCACGGCAAGCCGGACGCCGCGCAGATCGACGACGCTCCGGGCCGGGTCGTCTTCGCGGACGACGACATGCGCGGCATAGCGGGGGCCGTCGCATCCGGGCGCGCTGTAGTGGGGCGTCGCAACGAGCTTCAGGTCCGGGGCGAGGCCGTTCACCAGCGGATAGCCGCATGTCTGGCCGAGCAGGAGGCCGGGGTCTCGCCATTGGCGGTAGCGGTCCTCCGGCCAGGTCAGCAGGTCGGGAACGCCCTCGACGCCGCACGCCCTCAGATGCCCGGCCAGACCCGACCACCAGCGCTGCACGGCCGGACGGAACTCGGCCTCCGCATACATCGGCAGGCCCGCGTGACGCAAAGGACCCCTCATCCGCCGCCGCCCATCCCGTCGCGCAACTGCGCGAGGAAGGACGCAAGCTCCACCGGCTGGACGACGGCGGCGCGGATGAGGTCGTCGAAATGCCGGTTCAGCACGGCGATATGCTCCGTCGTGTTGAACACCAGATAGAACTGGCCGACATAGAGCGCGGCCCGCTGGCGCCCGAAGATCGTATAGGGCGCCGAATAGTGCGTCAGGCCGTCGAACAGATACATGCGCAGGCCGGGATAGAGTTCGTCCACGACCTCGGCCAGCCGGTCGAGCTGCCTCAGCCGCGCCGGGGCCTCCAGCGTCCGCCATATCCCGCCGCCGGCGGCGAGGGCCTCTAGCGCCTGCCGGGAGATGCAGATCTCCATGTCGGTCTCCGGCAGCCGGAAATGCTCCAGCTTGTCGCGGGAGGCGGTGATGGCCCGGTCCGGCTGCCTGGACCGGAAATGCCGGTATTCGTGGCGGAGCACCTCCTCCGTCTTGGCGATGTCCGGGATCGTGGTCGGCACATACCGCACCTTGTAGCCGGCCGCCTCCCCGAACCAGCGGACCAGCGTCTCGTCCACCGGCGTCTGCGCGCTCTCGGCGATCTGGAGCGACTCGTGGAGGATGTCGGCGCCCAGCCTCTCCACATGGCTGAGGCCGAGCAGCCAGTCGAGGCTGACGCGCAATTCCGTTGCGATGGCCGCGACCGTGTCGGCGCGGGGCAGCCGGTCCATGTCGTCGGAGAGAAGCTGGGACAAGGTCGAGCGGTCTATGCCGGCCCGGCGCGCGAGCGCCGAACGGGACAGCCCCGACCGCGCCAGCGTTTCCATGAGGCGCAGGCGGAACAGACGCGATACCTCTCTTCTATCCACAAGCCGATGCCACCGAATTTGGGGAGAACATCGAACATCTGGAGAGTTTTCTCAACAGATTTTCGATTCTGCTGCGCAATATGAGGTTTCGTGGCAACTCCCGCATTGCCGATCCGCGATCCGCCAGCGTGCAATCGGCGCGATGGCTGGCGGCACAGGCAACCCGGGTTCGATGGCGAACGCTCCGCGCGGATATCCGGACCGGAAGAAGCCGGGACGGGGCGGGGAGTGGCGGACCTGGCTCGTCGTCGGTGCGATCTACGGCGGTTGGTTCCTGCTCACCTTCCACGCTTCGACATTGCCCTGGTGGCTGCTGCTGCCGGCCGGCGCCTGGATCGTCTGCTGGCACGGTTCGCTCCAGCACGAGACCGTACATGGGCATCCGACCCGGTCGGCGCGCGCGAACGGGGCGCTTGCCTGGCTGCCGCTCGGCTTGTGGATGCCTTACGAGATCTACCGCGAGACGCATCTCCGGCACCATGCCTGCCCGGCCCTCACCGACCCGCTCGAGGACACCGAATCCTATTTCGTCCGGCAAGCCGACTGGGACCGGATGAGCGCGCCGCGCCGGCTGCTTCTGCGGTTCGACCGGACCCTGTTCGGCCGCCTGACCCTGGGGCCGGCGCTGGCCGTCCTTGCGCTCTGGCGGTCAGAACTGGGGCGGGTCCGGTCCGGCGATCTTTCCCATGGCGGGGTCTGGCTGCGCCATTTCCTCGGGACCGGCCTCGTTCTCGGCTGGGTCGCGTTCGCCTGCGACCTGTCCGTCGGGGCCTATGTCCTCCTGTTCGCCTGGCCGGGCCTGTCGCTGACCCTGCTGCGTTCCTATGCCGAACACCATCCCGCGGCCGGGAAGGACCGGCGGACCGCCATCGTGCTGGGCGGGCCGGTCAGCCGGCTGCTCTATCTCAACAACAATCTTCACATCGTCCACCACAGCCGTCCCGGCCTGCCCTGGCACGCCATCCCGGCCGAGTTCGCCGCCCGGCGCCGGCACTACACGGAACGGGCGGACGGGCATGTCTATACGGGCTACCCGACGCTGCTCGGCCGCTTCCTCTTCCGCGCCGGCCACCATCCGGTCCATCCCGACCGTCGATTAGCAGGGCACAATAAATCTGCCGAATAGATATATCGAGCTTGACCGGGCCCTTCCGCGCTGCCAGTCTGCTCTCGATATGAGCCCGGAACTGATTGCGATCATCGCTGTGGGCGCCACGCTCGCAGGCATCATGATTACGGCGCTGCGCGACCTGCGCCGCGATCTGAATGCGCGCATCGACGGCGTGAACGCACGCATCGACGGCGTGAATGCACGCATCGACAGCATTGAGGAACGATTGCGCTCGGTCGAGGCGGGCCTTGCGGAGATCGGAGGCCAACTCTCGATCGTTCGCGACTATATTGCAGGACGGAATGCGCGCGCCGGCGATCCGCCCATCGCGCCGGCGGAATAGGCCGCTCCCGCCGTCATCGGAACCGCCGGCTGCCGGGGCTTTCGGGCCAGGCCACGAGACCGCCCGCGGAGACCCGCTCCGCTCCGAAGACCAGCCAGGGATCGTCAACGGTCCCGATGACGGTATCCACGCGGAACCTTCCCGGATGGCGTTCGGCAAATTCCAGGGTCGTCAGCCCGCTGTCATACCGTCCCTCCAGCAGGCCCTCCGCGATTCGCACGATCGAGCTTACGGGCACGTGTTCCGGCCAGGCGGAAATGTTCGCATAGCCGCGCGTGGCCGGCTGCAGCGCGAGGGTCCGGGGCTCGGCCACCTCCGCCCGCGTCAGGATGGCAAGCTCCCGGCTGGGAGATATGAAGGTGTCGATAATGCGGATGCCATAGTCGAAATGCGCCTTCGACACGACATCGGCGCAGTCGGGATGGACCGCGACCTGGACCATGAAATCGGCGCGCCCGTCTCCCATCATCGCAAGGCCCTCGAAGAAGTCGTCGATGAGGACCGGCTCCGCGTCTTCGAGCCCGTGGAACGCCAGATATCTGCGGGTGACGAGGTCGTGGTTGGTCCCGGCGGGTCCGAGCGTGGCGAACCGTAAACTGTGTCGTCGTTCCAATGCGCTATCCTCTGTCGAGGCTTGCGGCGGCACCTGCGAAGGAGAGCCGGCGCGGGCCGAACAGGGCCGCTGCCGCCACGGCAAGGCCGGAGACGGCGGCGATGCAACCGGCGGCGTTGAGCGACCGGTCGGCGCCGAAGAACGCCGGCGCGAAGCCGGCAAGGCCGTAGCCCGCAAAGGCGGAACCCACGCCGAGCGCCATGCTCAGCAGGATCTGCGTGCGGTAGTCGTCTGTCATGAGGCGCGCGGCGGCGGGCGGGCAGATCAGCATGGCGATCACCAGGATCGAGCCGACAGCCTCGAACGAAGCGATGGCCGCCGCCGCCACGAACAGCACAAGGCCTAGATGGACGAGGCCGGGTCGGAAACCGAGCGCTGCGGCGAAGGCGGGGTCGAACACGGCGAGCTTGATCTCCTTCGCCAGCAGGAGAGCCGCGCCGACAGCCACGGCAAAGACGCCCGCGAGCGTCCAGACCTCGCGCGGCAGCGCCCATATGTCCGGTGCGTCGAGCCAGAGAATGTCCTCCAGCTGGCCGTAGAGCACGCAATCCGCGTCGATATGCAGGTTCCGCCCCGCCGCATGCTCCAGCATGAAGACGCCGGCTGCGAACATGATCGTGAAGACCGCGCCCATGGCCGCGCCCGGCTCGATGCGCCCGAGCCGGCGCACGATCTGGATCGCGCCTGCCGCCACGAGCGCCGCAGCGAGCGCGCCCGCGAGCATGGCGGGAGCCGCGAGCGCGCCCGCCAGCAGGAAGCCCCCGACGATGCCCGGCAACACGGCATGGGCGATGGCGTCGCCCAAGAGGCTCTCGCGCCGCAACACGAGGAAATTGCCCAGCAGCGCGCAGAGGCCCGAGGCGAGGCCGGCCGCCAGCAGTGCCGGGAAATCGACCTGCCAGAAAAGGCTCACCGGTCCCGCTCGCCAAGCCGGGAGAGCGCTTCGGGCGGGAGCGGGTCCAGGCCCCAGGCGAGCCCCGCCGGCAGCGCCTCCGGCGCTTCCGCAAGGCAGCGGTCCCAGAGTTCGAGCCGCGCGACGGCCGCCGCGCCCCGCGCTGTCGGCCGGCCGCCGCGCCGCCAGCCGAAGAGCGCCGCGCCCGGATAGCCGCGCCCGGTCTGGAGCGCCCGGGCAGCGCGCAACCGCCAGCCCGCCGTGCCGCGCCGGAAGGTTTCGGCCAGGATACCGCGCCGGGGCGCCGCCAGCAGGCTCGCCGCAAACACGCCGCCTAACGCCAGCACGATAGAAGCCCCGGTCGGGGCCTGGGGCCAGACAGCCGAGGCCGCAGCGCCGAAGAACGCGCCCCCCGCCCCGAAGGCGACCGAAAGCCGGAAAATGCCCGTCAGCCGGTCGGACCAGAACCTCGCTGCGACCGCGGGCAGGATCAGGAGCGCCACCACCAGCACCAGCCCCACCGTCTGGAGTCCGAGCACGGTGACCAGCACGCCGAGGCCGAGCAGCGCCGCGTCCAGCCTTGCGGCCGGCCACCCGCCGGCGCGCGCATGCTCCTCGTCGAAGCAAAGCAGCCCGAGCGGGCGGAAGAGCGCGAGCAGGATGCCGAGCGCCGCCAGCGCCGCCACCGCGAGCCCGACGGCCTCCGCCGCGGTGAGCGCCGCCGCCTGGCCCAGAATGAAGCTCTCGAGGCCGCCCTGGCTGCCCGCCGGCAAGCTCTGGACCCAGGACAGCAGCACGACGCCGACGGCGTAGAAGACGCTGAGCGCGATGGCGATGGCGGCGTCGGGGGCAAGCCGGGTGCTGCGCGTCAGCGCCTCGACCGCCGCCATGCCGAGAATACCGGTGAGCGCCGCCCCGGCGAGCAACACGGGCAGGGCGCGGCCTTCGGCCCCGAGCGCCCCCGCGGCGATGAAGGCGAGCACGATGCCCGGCAGCGTCGCGTGGCCGACCGCATCGGCCGCCATCGCCCGCGCGCGCAGGAAGAGGAAAGCCCCGACGCCGCCGGCTGCGGCCCCCAGCGCCGCTGCGCCCGCCATGACAATGCCGGTATTGTAGCCGGCCCGGAAGGTCAGCACCTCCGGCAGGCCGACCCCGTCTCCGGTCATTACGCCGCTACGGCGCGCGGCTTCAGACCCGACGCATCGTAGGCGCGGCGCAGCGTGTCTTCGGCCAGGGCTTCGGCGGGCGCCCCGCTCGCTACCACCACGGCGTTCAGCACTGTCGCATGGTCGAAATAGGCGGCGACGGTGCTCAGGTCGTGATGGATGCAAACGATATGCCGGCCCTCGCGCTCCGCTTCCGCCAGCACGTCCATAATGGCGGCTTCCGAGGCGGCGTCGATGCCGGAGAAAGGCTCGTCCAGCAGCAGCAGGTCGGCCTCCTGGGCGAGCGCGCGGGCGAGGAAGACGCGCTGCTGCTGGCCGCCGGAAAGCCGGCCGATCTGGCGCATGCGGTAATCGGCAAGGCCCACCCGTTCCAGTGCCGCGTCGGCGGCTTCCAGGTGGCGCTTCGCGAGGCGGCGGAACCATCCGGCCCGGCGGTAGAGCCCCATGGCCGCCACGTCGCGCGCGCATACCGGGAAGTCCCAATCGACGCTGCTGCGCTGCGGCATGTAGGCGATGCGGCGCCGCACGCGCGCGATCGGCTCGCCCAGGAGGCGCACCTGGCCGGTGAGCACCGGGGCGAGGCCGAGCGCCGCCTTGAAGAGGGTGGATTTGCCTGCCCCGTTCGGCCCGACAACGGCCGACATGCCGCGCGCCGGCAGGCTGATGTCGACATTCCAGAGCACGGGCCGGCCGCCCCAGGCGACCGTGAGCCCGCTTGCCTCGAAGGGCGCAACTGCCGGTGCGTCAGCGGTCATGGACGGCAAGCTTCCCTTGCATCCCGCGCTTCGGGGCTATGCCGCCGAGGGCGCGGGCGATGGTGGTGACATTGTGGTCGATCATGCCGATATAGGTCCCCTCATAGGTGCCCGCCGGCCCCATTGCGTCCGAGAACAGCCGCCCGCCGATGGCGACCTCGTGGCCGCGCGCCGCCGCGCCCTCGACGATGGCGCGGACATTGCGGTCGGAAACGGTGGATTCGACGAAGACGGCGGGAAGTCCGCGCGCCACGACGGTCTCGACCGCCGCTTCGATAGCCCGGAGCCCGGCTTCGGAGTCGGTGTTGACGCCCTGGATTCCGACGACCTCCAGCCCGTAGCGACCGCCGAAATAGGCGAAGGCGTCGTGCGCGGTGACCAGCACCCGCGCCCTGGGCGGGATGCTTTCGATGCTGGCGCGCGCATAGGCGTCGAGCGCGGCGAAACCCTCTGGCGCAGGCACGCCGAGCCGGCCTGCGGCGGCTTCCAGCGCTTCCGCCCAGAGCGCGGGGTCCATCCAGAGATGCGGGTCGGCAGCGCCGGCATAGCCGGGCGCAACCGGCAGAAGCCTGTCCCCGGGCACCGCCTCGCAGACGGCCGTCACCGGCTTGCCGGACGCGGCCAGGCGTTCGAAGGCGTCCAGCATCTTGCCTTCGAGGCCGAGGCCGCAATAGAGCAGGTGGGAGGCGCCGAGCAGCCGTGCGATGTCGGCGCGCGTCAGCTTGTAGAGATGCGGGTCCACGCCGGTGCCCATCAGGCTGTCGATGCCGAGCGGCTCGGCGATCATGGAGATGGTGGCGACGGGCCCCCGGTCTATGGCCGCCGAAACGGGCGGCGCGGCCAGGGCCGGCAGGACCAGAAGGAGCGTCAAGAACCTGCGCATGCGGGGAAAACTGGCATGGATAAGCCGGGACCGCAATATCGCGCTTCGACATAAAGTTACACGCCAGGCAGAAAAATAAAGCCTCGGCTTCATTCTTGCGTTCGCCGCCGGTCGGGGGCATGGTGCGCCGCCGCCCGATGAGGAGAAGAGCCCGATGGCCGAGAACCGCCAGATTGTCCTGAAAAGCCGGCCCGCGGGCCTGCCGACGCCCGAGAATTTCGCCCTGGAGAACGCGCCCATGCCGGTCGCGGGCGAGGGCGAGATGCTGGTCCGCACGCTCTGGATGTCGGTCGATCCCTATATCCGGGGGCGTATCAGCGACCGGAAGAGCTATGCGCCGCCCTTCCAGATCGGCGAGCCGCTGGACGGCTATTTCGTCGGGCGCGTGGAGGAGTCGAAGGGCGGCCGCTTCCCTGCCGGCACGCATGTGTTCGGCACCGGCGGCGGCTGGCGCGATTATCACGCCGCCAACGGCAAGGCGCTCCGGGCCGTCGATCCGGACGCGGCCCCGCTGCAGGCCAATATCGGCGTGCTCGGCATGCCGGGCCAGACGGCCTATGTCGGCCTGCTCGACATCGGCCGGCCGAAGGAAGGCGAGACGGTGTTCGTCTCCGCGGCCTCGGGCGCGGTGGGCGCGGTCGTCTGCCAGATCGCGAAGCTGAAGGGCTGCCGCGTGGTCGGCTCCGCCGGCACGGACGAGAAATGCGCCTGGCTTCGCGACGAGGCCGGCGTGGACGCCGCGATCAACTACCGCACCTGCGGGGACCTGGGGTCTGCGCTCGCCGCCGCCTGCCCTGACGGCATCGACGTCTATTTCGAGAATGTGGGCGGCGAGCACCTGCAGGCCGCGCTCCTGCAGATGAACTTTTTCGGCCGCATCGTCGCCTGCGGCATGATCGCCGGCTACAACGACAGCGCGCCGAGGCCCGGCCCGAACAACCTGTTCCTCGTCGTCGGCCGGCGCCTGCGCATAGAGGGCTTCATCGTCTCCGACCACCAGGACCGCACGGATGCCTTTCTTACGGAAGTCGGCGGCTGGATCCGCGACGGCAAACTGCGCTGGCGGGAGACGGTTGTGGAGGGCCTGGAGGCCGCCCCCGGCGCCTTCATCGGCCTCTTCCACGGCGATAATTTCGGCAAGATGTGCGTGAAGGTGGCGGAGTAGGGCGGCGCGGACACAGATTCCGCCTCAGTCCGCCCTTCCGCGTACCCCGGTCCGGCTGGTAGGCTCTCCGGCGAGGAGAGCGAGTCGTGAAGACCGTCTATACCCCGGCGCATGAGCGCCACCGGCCGCCGACCATCCTGACGCGCGGCGTGGAAGTGCCGCACTGGGAGGTGGCGGAACGCGCGGAAGAGCTGCTCGCGGCGGCCAGGGCGGGCGGGCATGAGGTCGTCGCGCCGCTGGATTACGGGCGCGCGCCGAGGGCCGCGGTCCACGATCCCGGCTATCTCACCTTTCTGGAGAGCGCGTGGATTCGCTGGCAGAAGCAGGAGGACGCGACGCCGGCGGTGCAGCCATACGCCCATCCGGGCCGCCATATGCACGGGCGCCCGACCGGCATTGACGGCCAGGCGGGCTACTACATGGCGACCGGCAGTTCGCCCATCGTCGAGGGCACCTGGGAAGCCGCGATGGCCGCCGCCCACGCCGCGACCCACGCTGCGCGCCTCGTGCTCGACGGCGAGGGGGCCGCCTATGCGCTCTGCCGCCCGCCCGGCCACCACGCCTTTTCCGACCTCGCCGGCGGCTTCTGCTACCTGAACAATGTCGCGATCGCCGCGGAATATATGCGCCGCGAGCGGAGCCGGGTCGCGATCCTCGACTTCGACGTCCACCACGGCAACGGCACGCAGGGCATCTTCTGGCGTCGGCGCGACGTGCTGTTCGTCTCGCTGCACGGCGACCCGGCGGACTATTTCCCCTTCTTCGCGGGCTATGCGAACGAGATCGGCGAGGGTGACGGGCTGGGCTTCAACCTGAACCTGCCGCAGCCGCCGGGCGCGGACGACGCCACCTTCCTCGAAGCGCTCGACCGGGCGCTGGAGGCTGTCCGCCATTTCGCCCCGGAGGCGCTCCTGGTCTCCGTCGGCTTCGACGCCTTCGAGGCCGATCCCATCGGCCTGCTCAAGGTGACCACGCCCGGCTTCGGCGAGATCGGCCGGCGGATCGGCGCGGCCGGCCTGCCGACCGTGCTGGTGCAGGAAGGCGGCTACAACCTGGAGGCGCTCGGCGCCAACCTCTCCGCCTTCCTCGGCGGGTTCGAAGAGGCGCGCGGGTGAAGGGCGGGGCCCGCCGCCTGTCTTGACCGACCGGGCCGTCGAGACCGACGAGACCGTCGAAGCCCTCTACGCGCGGTTCGGCCCGGCCTATCGCTGGCTCGCCACCTTCACCGGCATGACGGCCTCCTTCACCATGGTGCTGACCGGCACGGTGGTGGCCGTCGCCGTGCCGGACGTGATGGGTGCCTACGGCGTCGGGCAGGACCGGGCGCAGCTGCTGACCACCGGGTTCATCGTCGCCATGACGGCGAGCCAGCTCCTGAACGCCTGGTTCGTCGCCCGCTTCGGCCAGCGCCACACCTTCCTCATCGTCATCGCGCTCTTCTTCGGCGGCGGCCTGATGGCGGCTTTCGGGCCGACGCTGGATTTCATCATCGCCGGGCGGGCGATCCAGGGCTTCGCCTCGGGCGTGGTGCAGCCGCTGGTGATGGTCACCGTCTTCCAGGTGTTCCCGGCGAACCGGCGCGGCACCGCCATGGGCATCTACACGATGGCGCTGGCGCTGGCACTCGGCATCGGCCCGGTCGTCGGCGGCGTCACCATCGACCTCCTGTCCTGGCGGCATATCTTCATCGTCACGCTCCCCTTCGTCGCCATTTCCTTTTTCCTCGGCCTGGTGTTCATGCCGCAGGTCCGCCCGCGCCGGCCCTTCCCGCGCTTCGACTGGTCGGGCTATGCGCTGCTCTGCACAGCCCTCTTCTGCCTGATGTCGGTGCTCTCGACCGGGCTCCGGCTCGGCTGGACCTCGGATGCGATCCTCTTCCAGTCGGCGCTCGGCCTGGTCTGCGGCGCGCTCTTCCTCGCCTCGCAGATGCGTGCCAACGCCTCGCTGCTGGACCTCTCGCTGCTCCGCAACAAGGCGTTCGCCTCGGCGGTCGCCATTGCCGTCGTGTTCGGCGCGGGCAATTTCGCCACCAGCTACGCCATTCCCGTCTTCGGCCAGCTGGTGCAGAACCAGACGGCGACCGAGGCCGGCCTGCTGCTGCTGCCGGCGAGCCTCCTGGTGGTGGCGATGCTGCCGCTCACCGGCCGGGCGTCGGACATCGCGCCGACCTGGATCCCGGTCATGGGCGGGCTGCTCTGCTTCGCCGCCGGCGCGGCGCTCCTGTCCGTTGCGGATGCGAATACACCCTACTGGTCGCTCGTCTTTTTCGCCGGCATCAGCCGCTTCGGCATGGCGTGGATCAACCCGGCGCTGATGACGGCAGCGCTCTCGGCCCTACCGCAGGACCGGCTCAACCAGGCAGGCGGGGCGATCAACTTCTTCCGCCAGCTCGGCGGCGGCACCGGCACGGGGCTGATCGTGCTGCTATTGGAGTCGCGCATCCCGGTCTATTCCGAGGCGCTGGCCGCCACGCAGACGCCGGACAACGCCGCCTCGCGGGACCTGCTCCAGGGCCTCGGCATGCTGCTGGGCCGGGCGGGCCTGCCGGAAGCGGAGACGCGGCAGGCGGCGCTCGACTGGCTGGGGCAGGCGGTCCAGGCCCAGGCGACGGCCTTCAGCTTCCAGGACGGCTTCCTGGCGCTCGCCGCCGTCTTCGTGCTGGCCCTCCTGCCCGCCTGGGCGCTCGCGCGGGCCGTGCGTGAGCGGTAGGGGCACGTGCATGCGGTAGCCTCTCCGGGGGCGGGTACTGTATGTCTCAACGCCTTGCCCCAAGCGAAACGAAAGGAACCGGGCATCATGCGCCTCGACGGAAAGACTGCGATCGTGACAGGAGCCGGTTCCGGCATCGGGCGGGCCGTGGCGGAAACCCTGGCGGGCGCGGGCGCGCATGTCGTCGCGACCGATATCGACGGGGCGGCCGCAGCCGAGACCGCCGCCGCGGCGAAGGAAGCCGGCGGTTCGGTCGAGGCCCGTTCGCTCGACGTCACCGACAAGGCCGCCATCCTCGAGACCGCCGCCTCCCTCGGCGCCGTCGATGTGCTGGCCAATGTCGCGGGCTGGGACCGGATCATGCCCTTCACCGAGAACACGCCCGAATTCATCGAGCGCATCGTTGAGCTCAACTATCTGGGCGCGGTGCGCATGTGCCACGCGCTCCTGCCGGCGATGATCGAGGCGGGCGGGGCCAAGATCGTCTCGGTCTCCTCCGATGCGGGCCGCGTCGGCTCGATGGGCGAGACCGTCTATGCCGGCGCCAAGGGCGGCGTGATCGCCTTTTCCAAGTCGCTCGCGCGCGAGACGGCGCGCCACAACATCAACGTCAATGTGGTCTGCCCCGGCCCGACCGACACGCCGCTCTTCCGCGGCCAGCCGGAGCGCATGCAGCAGGCGCTGATCCGCGCCATCCCGTTCCGCCGGGTCGGCACGCCGCAGGACCTCGCCAACGCCGTGCTGTTCTTCGCCGGCCCCCTCAGCGACTATGTGACCGGCCAGGTGCTGAGCGTCTCCGGCGGCCTCACCATGGTGGACTGACCGCCGCCTCCGCTTCCTCCTCCAGGATGAGGGCGGCGGCGAGGCGCTCGTCCACGCGGCCGGGATGGTCGGGGTCGGCGGAATCGACATATTCGACGAGCCGGAGCGCGACCGAGACCGCCCGTTCTTCGCCGTGGAGGACGGCCGGCACCGTGTAGCCGACCTCGCGCGGATGGGCGTCATGCGGCTCCAGCCGGGCGAAGCCCTCGACAAGCGGGGTCTCGACCTCGCCGACCAGCACGGCCGGGCCGGTGCGCATACCCTCCCGCCGACCGGCAGCGAGCCAGCGCAGCTCCGCGCCGTCGGCGATCATGCGGGCATCGAAGGCGGCCTCGACCAGGGGCGGGCCGGCCTCGAACGCGGCGATCCGCACACCTTCCGCCGTGGTGAACAGCGCCGCGCCGGGGCCGAGGCCGAGGCGGCGCCAGGCCTCGACCGTCCAGGCGAGAGTCACCTCGTCGGCGCGCGCCCGGTAGAGGCGGACGGCGTTCATGCGGTCAAGCTTCGCGGGGAGGCGCTGGTGGGCCCGGCAGGATTCGAACCTGCGACAACGCCGTTATGAGCGGCGGGTTCTGACCGCTGAACTACGGGCCCGCCGCAATATAGCCCGGACCGGGCGCCGCAATCGAGGGGCAGCGCCTCAGTCGGCATCGAAGACGGCCTGTTTGAGCACGGCGCCGAGCTCCGCCACCGGCGCGGCCCAGTCGTCCAGGCGCTCCTGGCGGAAGAGGCGCGACGCGGGATACCACGGGCTGTCGTTCCGGTCCGTGAGCCAGCGCCAGTGCGCCGGCCGGGTCAGCAGCACGGCGGCGGGCACGCCGAGCGCGCCTGCGACATGCACTGCCGGGCCGTCCGGGCCGACCACCATGTCGAGCGCGGAAATGGCCGCTGCCAGCTCGGCCGCATCGGTGATCCGGGTCGAGATGTCGGTGATGCCGGCCCGGCTGCGGAGCGCGGCCAGCGTCCGGGAACCGGCCTCGGTCTCCAGGCTGAAGAACGCCGCGCCCTCGACCTCGAACAGCGGCGTCATCGCCTCCAGCAGCGCCCGGTCGCCCCACGCGATGCCCACGCGCAGCCTCGCCGGGCGGGCGAAGCGGGACCGCCAGTGGCGCGCCAGCATCTCGTTGGGGCGGAGATAGGGGATATTGGCCGGGATCGTTGCGAGGGTCGTGCCGAACAGCCGGGGCAGGGCGGACGCCGGCAGCGTGACAGCGCCTTCCGGCCGGGCCTGCCCGGCGGCGAGCACGCCGTCCACGCCGGGCTGGTCGGCGACCAGGCGCTGCAGCCCCGGCCGGACCGCCACCGCCATGCGGGCGGCGGACTCCAGCAGCTGTGCATAGCGCAGCAGCCAGATCGCCTCGATATCGTCGTTGGCCGCGTCGATGACGACGGTTGCGTCCTCGATGGCCGGGAGGCCGCCGGGCGGCAGCGGGCCTGTGGGCAGGAGCGGCAGGCCGGCGTCGAAATTGCCCCGGCGCAGCAGCGCGGCGGCAAGCGCCGAGGCGGCCGCGGCATCGTCGGGCGCGAGTTCGTGGGCCTCGGTATAGGCCTCGAGCGCTTCCTCGTCGCGCCCCAGCGCCTCCAGCGCGCCGGCATGGCGAAGGCGCGGCTCCGGAGCGGCGGGGTCGAGCGCCACGGCCTTTGCCGCCATCAGCTCGCGGTCCCGATGGGCGCCGATCTGCGCCAGCACGCCGGCGAATGCGCTGTGCACGGCGGCGTTTCCGGGCGCGGCCGCCACGGCGCGGTGCAGCGCGCGCGCAGCGTCGTGGATGCGGCCCTGCGCGAGGGCGAGCTCGCCGAGCAGGCGGTGCATTCGCGCATCTCCGCGCCAGGGCTGCCCGCTTGCGGAGACGAGCGCCGCCGCCCGGCGGACATGTCCCTCGGAAAGCGCAGCCTCGGCGGCGGCGACCCGGTCCGCATTCCGGGCGAGACCGCGCTCGATCTCGCGCCGGACGATGGCGAGCGGAGCGACCCAATCGCCTGCGCGCTCCTGCCGCACCAGGCGCATGGAGGGGTACCAGGGCGTGTCGCGCCGGGCCTGCAGCCAGCGCCAGTCGGGCGCGACGGTGAGCATCATCCAGCAGGGCCGGCCGAGCGTGCCGGCAATGTGGCCGATCGGGTTGTCGTCGCTCACCACCATCTCGAACTCTTCGAGCATCGCGGCCGCGGCATCCAGAGCCAGCGGCTCCTCGGCAAGCGGAGTCATGCCGGGCACGGGTTCGAGGAAGGTGTAGAAGTGGGCGCCCGCGATCTCGAGCAGTCCTTCCGGCCAGTGCTCCTTGCCGCTCCAGGCGACCGCGATGCGCGGCGACAGCGCGCCGGCCAACGCTTCCTGCCAGTAGCGCCGATGCCGCGGATTCACGCCGATGCCGGCCGGCGGCGGCACGGTTGCGGGCGTCGTCTCGAACAGCCGCGGCAGGTCGTCGAAGGAGACCGTGAGGTCGTAGGGCGGGCGGTTCTCCCCCGGCGCGGCGAGCCAGAGCAGGCCCGGCAGGCCGGAGAGCAGGCCGGCGGCCGCCTCGCTGCAGGCGATGGCCGGAACGCCGCCGCGGGCCCGCACGGCCGGCAGGTAGCGCGAGAACTGCACGGCGTCGATATCGTTGCCGCCCGAGTCCAGCAGCAGGGTCTCGCCGTCGAGACGCTGCCCGTGCCAGCGCGGCGGCCGGTAGCGGCTCGGATCGAGGGCGGTATCCTCCAGCGCCCTTGCCTGGCCCCATGCGGCCCAGCCTTCCGCATAGCGCCCGTTCAGCAGCAGCAGGGTGCCGTTCAGCCAATGGAGATGGACATCTTGCGGCGCGAGCTGGGCGGCGCGGGCGGCCGAGACCGACGCCTCGCCTGTCAGGCCGAGCTGACGCAGCACCAGTGCCATTTCCCCCAGCACCTCCGCATCGGCCGGCCGCAGGTCGGCCGTCGATCGCAAGTGCCGGGCGGCCTCGTCCAGGCGCCCCTGCCCGTAATGCAGCCGCGCCAGCCCCAGATGGCCGGCGGCGCGGCCGTCCTCGGCCTCCAGCATCCGCTCGTAGAGCGCCGCTGCCTGCTCATGGTCGCCCGCGGCAAGCAGTTCGGCGGCGCGCCGGGCCGTTTCTTCGAGCGAAGAGGCGTTCATGGAACGCTCTGCGGCGTGGCTCCGGGGCGACGAAACGGCATAGAGTGCCTACATAAGGTATCCGGGCTTGCGGGCAGGAACATTAGCATGAAACGGTCCGGCATATCGGGCGGTGGAGCGATGGACGGGTGACGAGCGGATGACGGAAACGGTCAAGGTCGATATCGCGGTTGTCGGCGGCGGCTCCGGCGGCCTCTCCGTGGCGGCGGGCGCCGCGCAGATGGGCGCCTCGGTGCTGTTGTTCGAGAAGGCCCGGATGGGAGGCGACTGCCTGAACTACGGTTGCGTGCCGTCCAAGGCCACCATAGCTGCCGCCCACGCGGCCTCGGCGTTCCGCAATGCCGGCCGCTTCGGCATTGCGCCCGAGGCGCCCAGGGTCGACCCCGCAGCGCTCCGCCGCCATGTGCAGGGCGTCATCGCCTCCATAGCGCCGCACGACAGCGTCGAGCGCTTCGAGGGGCTGGGCGTGCGGGTGGTCGAGGCGCCCGCCCGCTTCGTCGGCAGGCGGCTGCTCGAAGGCGGGGAGGTGCGGGCGAAGGCCCGCTGGATCGTGCTGGCGACCGGCTCCGTGCCGATCGTGCCGCCAGTCCCCGGGCTCGACCGGCTGCCCTTCCTCACCAACGAGACGGTCTTCGACCTGGAAGAGACGCCGGCGCATCTGCTGGTGCTGGGCGGCGGCCCCGTCGGCATCGAGCTGGCCCAGGCGCACCGTCGGCTCGGCGCAGCGGTGACGGTCGTGCAGCGCGGCCCGATCCTGCCGCGCGACGATGCGGACGCCGCGGCGCTGATCCGCGCGCGCCTCGTCCGGGAGGGCGTGCAGCTCCTGGAACATGCAACGGTGACCGAAGCGTCGGGCGGGCCCGGCAACATAACCCTGCATTTCGAGACCGAGGGTCGGCGGCAGACCGCGCAGGGAACGCATCTCCTGGTCGCCGCCGGGCGCCGGCCGGACCTGGAAGGCCTCGACCTCGACGCCGGCGGCGTCGCCTGGACGCCCGCAGGGGTGACCGTGGATGCGAGACTGCGCTCCTCGGACAGGCGCGTGCTTGCGGTCGGCGATGTCGCGGGCGGGCTGCGCTTTACCCATGTAGCGGGCTACCACGCGGGAATCGCGATTCGCAATGCGCTGTTCCGCATCCCCGCCAGGGCCGATACCGCCGCTGCGCCGTGGGTGACCTACACCGATCCCGAACTGGCCCATGTGGGCATGACCGGGGCGGAAGCGGCGGAGACTTTGGGAAGCAAGGCGCGCGTGTTGCGTCGCGAGTTCTCCGAAAACGACCGCGCCCGTGCGGAGCGGGAAACGGAAGGCTTCGTCAAGGCTGTCGTGGGGCCGAGGGGCCGCGTGCTGGGGGCCACCATCGTCGGCCCCCACGCGGGCGAACTCATCCAGCCCTGGGTGCTGGCGGTCTCGCAGAAGCTCCGCATCGGGGCGCTGGCCGCCATGATCGCGCCCTATCCGACGCTCGGCGAACTGTCGAAACGCGCCGCCGGCAGCTACTACACCGATGCGCTGTTCGGCCCCCGCACCCGCCGCCTGGTCCGCTTCCTGATGCGCTTCGCCTGAGGGCCAAAGCCCGTCTCATACCGGCGGTCGTCGATCGGAACCTATTGTGATGGCCCCCACGGTCGCCCCGGCCCCCGGCTACGCCGGGGCCCAGCCTCGGTTCTCGCGGCAGCTTCAGCCGGTCGGAAAGCCCTCCCCCGCTCCTACCGGGTTCGCACCTGGTTTGCCCGCTGCATTGCATGCACGGTCCCCACGGCCCCCGAGCCGGGGCCCAGCCTCGGTTCTCGCGGCAGCCCCGGATCGCGGTCCGGGGCAGGCCCCAGCGGTCGATCCTGCTCTCCACCGGCTGCGGCGACCGAGAAACAGGGATGGACCCCCGCCTTCGCGGGGGCGACGAATCGGGACAAACGCCCGCCCGGCAAGGCCGGCAAGCGTACCGAATACAAGCCAGCAAGAGAGTGTGAATGCGGTAGGGCCGGGTGGGGGGCCGCTTCAGCGCCAGCGGGAGGGGAGCGCAACGGGACACCCGCAAAGCATGGGTTCTGCATTGCGCAGCTCGGTATCAGACGAGCAGGTAGCGGATCACCGCATCGAGCCGCTGCCGCCCGGCCGGAGTCGCCTGCAGCCGATCCGTCCGCGCCGAGAGGAGCCCTTCGGCCCGCAGATGCGCGAGCCGGTCCGCGTCGATGGCCGGTCCCAGCCCGCCGGCGGAAATGCCTTCCGCCAGCCGGAGGCCCGTCTGGACGCGCTCCTGCATGGCTTCGAGCGGTTCGAGCAGGCGGCGTTCCCTCGCGGCGCGACCCTCGCGAACGGCTTCGGCGAGCCAGGCCTCCGGCGCTCGGCGCTCGGCGGTCGCGACGCGGCCTCCGGGCGTGTCGATGCGGCCGTGCGCGCCCGGCCCGACGCCGATCCACTCCCCGCCGCGCCAATAGACCAGATTGTGCCGGCAGGCCGCGCCGGGCCGGGCGTGGTTCGATATCTCGTATGCAGGCAGCCCGGCGGCGGCGAGGCGCTCCTGCGTGGTCTCGTAGAGCGCAGCCGCCTCGTCTTCCCGCGGCAGGCGGAAGTCGCCGCGCGCGGCGCGGGGCGCGAAGGCCGTGCCGGGCTCGACGGTCAGCTGGTAGAGCGAGAGATGCTCGCCCGCGAGCCCGAGCGCCTCGTCGAGGCGGCCGGCCCATTCCGCGGCCGTGTGGCCGGGCAGCGCATAGATCAGGTCGAAGGAGACGCGCGGGAAGGTGCGGTGCGCCAGTTCGAGCGCGGCGCTGGCGGCGCGGGCGTCATGGCGGCGGCCGAGAAAGGCGAGCTCATCGTCGCGGAAGGACTGTACGCCGAGCGAAAGCCGGTTGACGCCCGCCTCGGCGAAAGCATGGAAGCGCCCGGCCTCGACCGAGCCGGGATTGGCCTCCAGCGTGACTTCCAGGCCGTCCGCGACCGGCCAGAGCGCGCGCACCCGCTCCAGCACCGCGCCTGCGGTCTCCGGGGCCATCAGCGAGGGCGTGCCGCCGCCGAAGAAGACGCTCCCTACCGTCCGCCCCGGCGTCTCTGCCGCCCAGCTGTCCAGCGAGCCCAGAAGCGCCTCGCGCCAGGCCGCCTCGTCCACGCTCTCGCGCACATGGCTGTTGAAGTCGCAATAGGGACATTTGGACTCGCAGAACGGCCAGTGCACATAGACGGCGAAGCCCCGGCCGGTCATGGGAAACAGGCGGCGGCGAGCTGCTCGAAGGCCCGCGCCCTGTGGGTGATGCGCGCCTTCCTCTCCGGCTCCATCTCGCCGAAGGTCTTGCGATGGCCGTCGGGCACGAAGACCGGGTCGTAGCCGAAGCCACGGTTTCCGCGCGGCGGCCAGGCCAGCCGGCCCTCGACGCGGCCCTCGAAGCATTCGACATGCCCGTCCGGCCAGGCGAGCGCGAGCGCGGCGACGAATGCGGCCTCGCGCGGCCGGTCGCGGAGCCGGTAGTGGACTTCCGCCATGGCGCGCGCGAAGTCGCGGTCGGGCCCGGCCCAGCGGGCGGAATAGATGCCGGGCGCGCCGCCGAGCGCCGCGACGGCGAGGCCCGAATCGTCGGCGAGCGCCGGCAGGCCGGCAGCCGCGGCGGCCCGGGCCTTGAGTTCGGCGTTGGCGATGAAGGTCGCGCCCGTCTCCTCCGGCTCCGGCAGGCCGAGGGCGGACGCCGCCATGCCTTCGATGCCGAAAGGCGCCAGCAAGTCCCCGATCTCCCGAACCTTGCCGGCATTGTGGCTGGCGATGACGAGCCGCTTGTCCTCCAGCCGCCGGGTCACGGGGCGAGCGCCTTGCGCTGCACCTCCGCGAGCCTGGCGCAGCCGGCTTCGGCGAGGTCGAGCAGGCCGTCGAGCCGGGCGCGGGGAAAGGCGGTCTTCTCGGCCGTCGCCTGGACCTCGACCAGCGCGCCTGCGCCGGTCAGCACGAAGTTCGCATCCGCGTCCGCCTGGCTGTCCTCGGCATAGTCGAGGTCGAGAACCGCCATCCCCTGCCAGAGGCCGCAGGAGACGGCGGCGACCGAGTCGGCCAGCACCGGCTTCTTCACCGCGCCGATCCGCTGCAGGTGCCGGCAGGCAAGCGCGAGCGCTACATAGCCGCCGGTGACGGCCGCGGTGCGGGTGCCGCCGTCGGCCTGCAGCACGTCGCAGTCGATCCGGATCTGGATTTCGCCGAGCGCCTCCAGGTCGGCCACGGCGCGCAGCGAACGGCCGATCAGGCGCTGGATTTCCTGCGTCCGGCCGCTCTGGCGCCCGCGCGCCGCCTCGCGGTCCGTGCGCTCATGGGTCGAGCGCGGCAGCATCCCGTATTCGGCCGTGATCCAGCCGCGTCCGCGCCCGCGCAGCCAGGGCGGCACGCGGGTTTCCACCGAGGCGGCGGCAAGCACGCGCGTCGCCCCGAAGCTCGCGAGGCAGGAGCCTTCCGCATAGGGTGCCCAGCCGGGCTCCAGCACGACGGCGCGGAGTTCGTCGGGGCGGCGTCCCGAGGGACGGACGGGTTCGGTCATGGGATCGTTGCTCGCCTCCTGGGGCCGGGCGCCCGGTTGACGCCTGCCCGGCGGCTTCCTAAATCCTCCGGGCACCGCTTGGAAGAGTCTTTGTCGCATGGCCGGCTCGCCGGGACTTGCCGATCTCGATGCGCGCTCGCGCGAGGTCTTCGGGCTGATCGTGGATGCCTGGATGGAGACGGGCGAGCCGGTCGGCTCGCGCACGCTCGCGCGCAAGCTCAGCCGGCAGCTCTCGCCCGCCACGATCCGCAACGTGATGGCGGACCTCCAGGAGCTGGGCCTCCTGTTCTCGCCCCACGCCTCCGCCGGGCGGCTGCCGACGGACGGCGGCCTGCGCCTCTTCGTGGACGGCATCATGCAGACCGGCGGGCTGACCGACAGGGAGTGCGAGGACATCGAGGCCCTCTGCGCAGGCGCGGGCGTCACGCTGGAACAGAGTCTGGAGCGGGCAAGCCGTCTGCTTGCCGGCCTCACGCGCCATGCCGGCCTCGTGGTGGCGCCGAAGCGGGCCGAGCGGCTGAACCATATCGAGTTTGTCAATCTGGGCGAGGGGCGGGCGCTTGCCGTGCTGGTGGACGAGACCGGCCAGGTCGAGAACCGGATGCTCGCCCTGCCGCCGGGCCTGCCGGCGGATGCCCTGCAGCGGGCCTCCAACTATCTCCAGTCCCGCCTTTCGGGACGCACGCTGGACGAGGCGCTGCTGGAAATCCGCGCGGACCTGGAAACGCACCGCGCCGAAATCGACGCGCTGGCGCAGAGCGTTGTCGAGGCCGGGCTTGCCGTGTGGGCCGGCGAGCGCAGCCGGGACGGCGGGCGTCTGATCGTGACCGGCCGCGCGCGGCTCCTCGACGACGTGCACGCAGTCGAGGACCTCGAGCGGCTGCGCGGCCTGTTCGACGCGCTGGAAACGCGCGAGAACATCCTGCGCCTGGTGGAGGCGGCCCAGACGGGCGAAGGGGTGCAGATCTTCATCGGGGCGGAGAACACGGTCTTCAGCCAGACGGGCATGTCCATGGTGGTCAGCCCCTATCGCGACGGGCAGGAGCGCGTCGTGGGCGCCATCGGCGTGCTCGGGCCGACACGCCTGAATTATGCCCGCATCGTGCCGATGGTGGACTATACGGCGCGGGTGATCGAACGCATGCTGGCTCCGGAGAGAGGGTGAGAGGAATGGTGGACGGGGAGCGCAAAACGGAAACGGATGAGCTGCCGGAGGCGGACGCCGCGGCGGACGGGGAAACGCCGGGCGAAGAGGCTGCGCCCGATCCCGAGACGGCGGACGGGGAAGAGGCGGGCGCGGAGGAATTCGACCCGCTGGCCGAACAGGCGGCGCGCATCGCGGAGCTTGAGGCGGAAGCGCAGGCGCTCAGGGAGGAACGGCTGCGCGCGCTCGCCGAGGTCGAGAACATGCGCCGGCGCAGCGAACGCGAACGCCAGGAGGCGTCGCGCTACGGCGCCACGGCGTTGGCGCGCGACCTGCTGGGCGTTGCCGACAATCTGCGCCGGGCGCTCGAGAGCGGCGGCGGCGACGGGCTGCTGGAGGGGGTCGGGATGGTGGAGCGCGAACTCGGCGCCGCCTTCGCCCGCCACCATATCGCGCGCATCGAGGCCGAGGGCGAACGCTTCGACCACAACCGCCACCAGGCGATGTTCGAGGTGGAGACCGCCGACGCCGAGCCCGGCACGGTCGTGCAGGTCGTGCAGGAAGGCTACGTCCTCCACGACCGCCTGCTGAGGCCGGCAATGGTCGGCGTCGCCAAGGCTCCAGAAGCGGCGGAGGCGGAAGAGACGGGCGACGAGGCGGCGGCGCCGGCGAGCGGCGAGGCGGAAGAGGCCGGGGACCCGGAATGACCGGCGAAGCGGACAGTCGCCAAGCGCGACGAACCGGCGGCCCGCAGCCCGCCGCCGCTACCGTTTCATGATGAATTGCATCAGGAAGCCGAGGGCCTTCGCCGCCTGGGACCGGATTTCCGGCGGCAATTCCTCGACGGAAGACAGAACGATGTCCGCCGCTACGTCGTTCAGGGCTTCCGCCTTGGAGAGCCGTCCATTGTCGTCATAGTCGAAATTCGCAATCAGCGCATGCGACAGCACCGGGCCGACCGCCGCAATCCCGACCACGACAACTACCTCGTTCGGTTCGGGAACGGCGCCAAGGCCCCGGTTGGTCCGAAATTCCCGGTAGTCCTCGACATAGGCCTCGTGAGCGACCTTTCCGGACACGATGCGGAGAATCCTCATCACCTCCGCGACGCTCAACTCCTCGTCCCCGGAGACGTCCGCAACATCCCAAAGCCCGTTTATGCAGGCAACAGGCCGGTCCCTTCCGCCGCACACCTCCAGCAACGGCTGCAAATGGGTGTCGAAAAGCCGCGCATGAAGTCCGGGATCGCCGGGAACCTGCCGGTCCGGATTTCCGCCCGACTGTCCGGACGCAAGACCGGTGGCGGCAGCCCAGAGCAATACCGCCAGAACAGCGGAGAGCATCGTCTTCATCGCGGCCTCCTGTCGATGTGCTGGCGTCCCTTGTCAACAAGCCTCTTCAATTAAACATACCGCCATTGCACCAGCGTGTAGGGCGGGTCGGCCTCGTCGTGGTGCTCGAAAACGGCCTCGACCTCCGCGCCGATGCGGACCTCCTGCATCGGGTCGCCCAGGAGGTTGCCGACCATGCGCACGCCGCCCGCTTCCGGCAATTCCACCAGCACGACGACATAGGGGTCCCGGCCCCTGAGCGCGGGGTGCACCGGGTGGTAGTTGCGCTCCCAGGAATAGATGCGGCCCCTGTACCGGCCCTCCCGCCGGGGGACCTCCGCCCAGCCCATCTCGAAGGACCGGCAGGCATGGCAGCACCATTCCGGCCCCCATTGCCAGGCGCCGCAGGCTCGGCAGCGCTGCACCAGCAGCCGCTCCTCGCGCGCTGCCGCCCAGAAGGGCTCCGTCAGCTCGTCCGCAAGCGGGCGCGGCACTCCCTCCGGCAGGTGGCTCACAGCGCCGCCTCCGCTCCGAACACGGTGCTGCTGACGGGCGTCACCATCGGCCCGGAGCCGACGACGGAAATCTCGGCGCCTTCCACCTGGTTGGGCGAGTGGCCGCGGACCTGCCGCACCGCCTCGATATTCAGCTCCAGCCCGTGCATGTAGCACTCCGCCAGGTTGCCGCCGCTGGTGTTGAGGGGCAGCCTGCCGCCATCCGCGCGCAGATTGTCGAGCGTCAGGAAGTCGTTCGCTTCCTCCGGCGCGAAGAAGCCGTGCTCGACCAGGCTCATCAGCACCCCGCCTGTGAAGTTCTCGTAGGATTGCGCGACATCCACGTCCGCCGCCGCGATCCCCGCCATGGCGAAGGCGCGCGGGGCGACGGTGGTGAAGCTCGAAGTGCCGTATAGCGGCGCATTGTGGACCGGAGCGCCGTTGCGGTATTCGGAGCCGGCCGCTGCGCCCAGCAGGTAGCAGGGCCTGTGCGGCAGGTCGCGCGCGCGCTCGGCCGCCACCAGCAGGATGGCTGCGGCGCCGTCATTTTCCTGGCAGCAGTCGAATAGCCGGAACGGCTCGGTGATCCAGCGCGAGGCGTCGTAATCCTCCTCGGTTAGCGGGCGGCCGTACATCACCGCGCGCGGGTTCTGCTGCGCATGGTGGTAGGAGGCCATGGAGATCGCCCGGAGCGCGGACCTCTCGATGCCGTGCTCATGGGCGAAGCGCTGGTAGCGCATGGCGTATTTCTGCGCGGGCGACATGACGCCGTACGGCACGGTGAAGGCGTCGTGCCCCGCCGCCCCGCCGCCCGCCGCCGCCTGCCCGAAGCGCTGGAACTGCCCTTGGGCAAGCGCGCGGAACACGACCGCGCAGCGCGCATAGCCGCAGGCGATGGCCGCGGCGGCATTCGCTATGGCGGCAGACCCGCCGCCCCCGCCGCCGCCCCACTGCATGTTGGAAAAGGCGAGCTCCCGGCAGCCGAGCGCGGCGGCGATGCGCGAGGGGTCGTTGCGGTCGTTGGAATAGGAGGCGAAGCCGTCGATCTCGGCAGGGTCTATGCCGGCGTCTTCCGCCGCCGCCAGAATCGCCATCAAGGCCAGCTTGAACTCGGCATGGGGGCTTCGCCCGTGCTTCCAGTAGGTCGTCTCGCCGACGCCGGCGACCGCGACCTTGCCCCTGATCGTGAATTCATCCATGCGCCCCGTCCCTCTCCGACGCCGCCGACCGTAGCCCCGAGACCTCCGGGCGACAAGGAAAGGCGAGGGCAGAGACCGGGCGCTTGATATGTAATGCAGCCCGCATTACAAAGATGGCATGAGAAAGGAGCCGGCATGTTAAACTTCGACGGCGGGCCGCGGATTGCGGCGAAGCGGACGAACACGACCCAGGTGCGGCACGACGACCGCCTTGCGGACCTGATCGAACGCGCCGCGCTTGCGCTGGCCGTGGACAAGTCGGCGTTCCTGCGCGCCGCGATCGAGCGGGAGGCCATGCGGGTGCTCGAACTGCAGTCCCGGCATGTGTTGACGCCGGAGGACGCCGAGGCGTTCGCCGCCGCGCTCGACGCGCGGCCCGCCCCTACCCCGCGCGCACTGGAGGCGGCCCGGAACTACCGTTCGCGCGTGGTTCATGCCGACTGACGCACCGGCGCTCCGGATAGAACTCTTCGACGCGGCGCGGCATGACCGCGCCGCTTTCGACTGCGGTGTCGGCCGCCTGAACAACTACCTCAAATTCACCGCCAGGAAGCAGCAGAAGGACGACATGACGCGCGCCTATGTCGTCGTGGAGGACGGAAGCGCACGCATCCTCGGGTACCACGCGGTCAACCTCGGCACGATGAATGTCGACGAGATGCAGCGTCGGCCGCGCGGGGCGCCGGACCACGGGGAAATCCCTGTTCTGTTCCTCGGGCAGGTCGCGGTGGACAAGATGGCGCAAGGCAAGGGGCTCGGGGGAATCCTCATGCACCATGTCTTCGAAAAAGCATGCGCGGTTTCCGATATGGCCGGCTGCCATGCAATCCTGCTCGATGTCATCGCGGACGGCGGCGAAGAAGCATTCGAACGCCGTAAGGCGTGGTACAAAAGCTTCGGCTTTACGGCCTTCCCGAGCAACCCCGCGCGCATGTTCCTCACGATGAAGCAGGTGCGCGCGTCGGTTCGGGCCAGTCGAAAAGACGCCAACACCTGAGCTGCTGTGCGGCCCTGCAATCCGCCGCATTTGCAGGTCGGGCGAAGGCGGCTAGGGTCGCGCGCGGAATTCGGAGAAGGGGACCCGAGAGGCCATGCCGGAGAACAGAACCGTCGCCCGCCTGCTGGTGGAGAGCCTGGAGGCGCACGATGTGGACCGCGTCTATTGCGTGCCCGGCGAGAGCTATATCGGCCTCACCAGCACCATGGTCGAGCGCAATTCGATCCAGGTCGCGGTCTGCCGGCACGAGGCGGGCGCGGGCTTCATGGCGGCCGCCGACGGGCGGATGCGCGACCGCGCGGGCGTCGCCATGGTCTCGCGCGGGCCCGGCCTCGCCAACGGGCTGGTCGCCATGCACACCGCCTTCCACGACGCGACGCCGCTGGTGATGCTGGTCGGGCAGGTGGAGCGGCGCGACATGGGCCGCCTGGCGCTCCAGGAGCAGAACTATTCGCGCCTCCTTTCGGACATCTCCAAGGACGTGATCGAGGTGAACGAGCCGGAACAGGCCTCGGAGGCGATGGCGCGCGCCTTCCACCTCGCCGAGTCCGGCACGCCGGGCCCGGTGGCGGTGATCCTGCCGGAGGACATTTTCGACGAGGAGACCGACGCCGCGCTCGCGCCGCCGCGCCCGCGCCCGATTCCCGCCCCCCGGCCCGATGACGTGGACGCGCTCATCGCCATGATCGAGGCGGCCGAGCGCCCGCTGCTGCTGGCCGGCGGCGGCGCGATGGCGGATGCGGTGCGCGACCCGGCGCTGTTCGGAGACCTTGTGCGCCTCTCGGAGAGCTGGGTGCTGCCGGTCGTGCCGACCCATCGCCGGCCGCAGCTCTTCGACTACGACCACCCGAACCATGGCGGCTATATGGGCATCCGGGTGCCGAAGGAGCTGCTCGACGAGATGAAGCGGTCCGACCTGATGATCGCGCTCGGCGAGCGGCTGACCGACAGCGTCAGCCAGTCCTACACCTTCCCGACCGCGCCGGAGCCGCAATTGCCGCTGGTCCATATCTGGCCGGACCCGAACGAGATCGGCCGCGTCTGGCGCCCGACGCTCGGTATGGCCGCGAGCCCGCATGAGGTCGTGAAGGCGCTGCTTGCCCGCTCGGTGCCTTCCGACGGGGAGCGCCGGCGCGGCTGGGTGGACGGCCTGCACCGCACCCACCGCCGCCTGCTGGAGCGGCCCTGGGAGCCGCGCGAGGACGGGGTGAACTTCTCGGCCGTCGTGGCGGAGATCGGCAAACATCTCGCCCCCGACGCCACCGTCACCTCCGACGCCGGCAATTTCGCGACCTTCCTGCACCGGCATATCGGCTTCCGGCAGGGCCAGGTATTCCTCGCGTCGGTCGTGGGCGCGATGGGCTCCGGCATGCCGATGGCGGTCGCTGCCGCGATCCGCCGTCCGGGCACGCAGGTGGTGGCCTTCATGGGCGACGGCGGCGCGCTGATGATGGGCAACGAGCTCGCCACGGCCTGCCAGTACGGCGCCGCGCCCATCGCGGTGATCGCGGACAACGGCATGTACGGCACCATCGGCATGCACAGCCACATGCGCTATCCGGGCCGCCCGTTCATGGCGGGCACGCGCCTCACCAACCCCGATTTCGCCGCCTGGGCGCGGTCCTTCGGCGCGGAGGGCATCACCGTCGAGGCGGAGTCGCAGGTAGCGGACGCGGTGGCGCAGGCCTTCGCGGTGCGCTCGCGCCCGGTCGTGCTCCATGTGCGCGCCTCGCCGCTGCAGATCAGCGCCTGGCAGCGCTACGAGGACGGCGACCGGCTGCCATAGGGGCCGGACGGCAGGGCCGGCAAGCGCCGGCAAGCGCCGGGACTCCCGCGAGGTGTCATGTTCTGTCATGTTTTCCATGCGCCGGGCGCATGTTCCCTTGTCGTTTCAGGCATAGAGCCGCCCGCCCACCGTCGCCCCGGCCCCCGCTTTCGCGAGGGCGGGTCGGGGCGACGCAAGAAGCGTGCGGGCCTCCGGCCGCAAGACGCCGCGGCGGAATCGCGTTCCAAAGCCGACATTTTGAATAATTATGAACAATTTCCGATATTTTTGAATTTTGTTCCCGTTTGGGGCTTGACCGTGGGAAAAGCGGTGTATGATGGGAGCGGGAGAAGGGGCATCCGGAGCCGCTTCCCCGGCGTTGCGCGGCCGAGCGGCGCCACTTTCTGAAAACCCCTGAGAAACCGGCGGGAGAGGTGCGCCCTCTGCCTCGCGCGCGCAATCAGGCGTGCGAACCGCGCCGGCGCAAGACGTGCAGGCGGGCGGAGGCGCGCAGGCGCGCGATTGCGCGCGGCAAAGGGTCCCGCTCCCGGACCGAGAAGGAGGAACCATGACTGCAACCGACCCCCGCCCGCAACTGGCGGCGACACTGCGCCGCAGGGCTGGCGCCGGCCGCCGAAGCCCTCGCCGCAGCCTATGCCGAAGACATGAGCGCCGGGCCGCCGCCCGAGGACGACCGCGCGCTTGCCGAACGCCACCGCGCCGGACGTGCCCAACTCAGCCATCTGCGCCAGCTCCTCGCCGTGCTCGACTGGGCCGCCGCACACCTGCCCGAACCGGAGCCGGAGCCCGAACGGGAACCGTGGGAGGACCTCGACGACCCGTTCGACGAGCCCGACCCTTATGTGTCGAACTATGACGGCAGCGAGGACGAGTTCCACTATGGCGGCGAGGTCTGGGCCGGCAGCCAGGAGACGCCGGAGTTCCGGGCGTGGCTGGAAGACAAGGAGCGCCGGTTCGGGCCGGTCACGATAGGCGGGGGCCTCGGCGGCCTGGTCGACTGCCATGTCAGCGGGCGGAAGTTCGTCGGCAAGCTGCCCTCGCCCGAATACACGGCATGGCGCGAACGGCAGCACCGTCGCACGGAAGCCTCCCTCGCCCGCACTCTCGACCGCGCCCGAAACGCCGGCCCCGACAGGCGGCAAGCCATGACCGCACCCCTGTCAAAAACGCCGCTTGAAACTGTCCAGCCCATGGGGCCCACTCCACCGCCGCTCCCCCGGCTCGGCGCCGTAACCTGGGCCGATGGCCGACGGGAGGCTCCTCCCCCGCTTGCCCCGCCGCATGCAAACATCTGCTGGAGTTGGCTGAGCGTCGCATTTCCCGCCGTCATGCCTGAAACGACAAGGGAATATACGCCCGGCGCATGGAAAACATGACATTTCATGACGCTTCCGGGGGCCTCCCCGCCCGGCGCCGGCGCGAATGGCGGGAGACGCCGCCTCCGCGGGGGCGGCCCGAGGCGCGCGCGCCGTGCGGGGCCGCCGGAGAGGCGCGAATCCGGTTGGCTTTGCAGCGGGCGCGCAAGCCTTTAGGCTGCGCCCGCCCCCGCCCCGGAGCCGCCTGTCCCATGTCCTGCGATGCCGCCGCCAACGCCCGCGCCTGGCCGTTCGAGGAAGCGCGCAAGCTGCTGGCGCGCCTGGGCGGCGGTGTGCCGGACAAGGGCTATGCGCTGTTCGAGACGGGCTACGGGCCCTCCGGCCTGCCGCATATCGGCACCTTCGGCGAGGTGGCGCGCACGGCCATGGTGCGCCGCGCCTTCGCCGAGCTCTCGGACGCGCCGACGCGGCTGTTCGCCTTTTCCGACGATATGGACGGCCTGCGCCGCGCGCCGGACAATGTGCCGAACGGCGAGGCGCTCAAGGCCCATCTCGGCAAGCCGCTGACCTCCGTGCCCGACCCCTTCGGCACGCATGAGAGCTTCGGCGCGCACAACAATGCCCGGCTCTGCGCCTTCCTCGACCGGTTCGGCTTCGACTACGAGTTCGTGAGCGCGACCGAGTGCTACCGGTCCGGCCGGTTCGACGAGGCGCTGCTCGGCGTGCTCAGGGCCTATGAGAAGGTCATGGAGATCGTCCTGCCGACCCTGGGGCCGGAGCGCCGGCAGACCTACAGCCCCTTCCTGCCCGTCTGCCCGGAAACGGGTGTCGTGCTGCAGGTGCCCATCCTCCACCGCGACCCGGACGCCGGCACGGTCGTCTATGAGGACGAGGGCGGCCGGCGGGTCGAGCAGCCGGTTACGGGCGGGCAGTGCAAGCTGCAATGGAAGGCCGACTGGGCGATGCGCTGGCGCGCGCTCGACGTGGACTACGAGATGGCGGGCAAGGACCTGATCGACTCGGTGCGCCTCTCCGGGCGCATCTGCCGGGCGCTCGGCGGCCGGCCGCCGGAGGGCTTCATCTACGAGCTCTTCCTCGACGAGCGCGGCGAGAAGATCTCCAAGTCGCGGGGGAACGGCCTCTCCATCGAGGAGTGGCTGACCTATGCGCCGGAAGAGAGCCTGGCGCTCTTCATGTTCCAGAAGCCGAAGGCGGCGAAGCGGCTCTATTTCGACGCGATCCCGCGCGCGGTGGACGACTACCGCGCCTTCCTGGAACGCGCCGCCGGCGAAGAGGAGGAGAAGCGGCTGGAGAACCCGGCCTGGCATATCCACGCCGGCGCGCCGCCCGAGCCGGAGGAGGGCATTTCCTTCTCGCTGCTGCTGAATCTGGCGGCGGCCAGCGATGCGCGGGACAAGAGCACGCTCTGGGGCTTCATCTCGCGCCATGACCCGGAGGCCTCGCCGGAGACGCGGCCGCAGCTGGACCGGCTGGCGGATTTCGCCATCGCCTATTGCCGCGATTTCGTCGCCGCTGAGAAGGTCTGGCGCGACCCGGACGCGAAGGAGGAGGCGGCGCTGGCGGACCTCGCCGACCGGCTGGCGGCGCTCCCGCGGGAGGCCGACGGGGAGACCGTGCAGACAGAGGTCTATGCGGTCGGCAAGGCGCACGGTTTCGAGCCGCTGCGGGCCTGGTTCGCCGCGCTTTACGAAGTCCTGCTCGGGCGCAAGCAGGGGCCGCGCTTCGGCTCCTTCGCCGCGCTTTACGGGCTGTCCGAAACCGAGGCGATGATCCGGAGCGCGCTCGCCCGGAACGCCGCGTGAGGCCCGCGCCGCCTGCGGAGTTCCGCATCGGCGCGGGGCCGCGCATCCCGCTCGGCAGGGGCCATGCGGTCTCGCGGGGCTGGACGAAGGCAACCGGCGGGCGGCCGATGGGCGTCACCTGGCACTGGACGGCGACGCACGACCTCGCGGCCTGCGACCGGCTGCTCGGCGGCGCGGAGCCCGAGCGCAAGGGGCAGGCATCGGCCCACTACGCCGTCGGGCGCAGCTTCGCGGAGGGCGTGTCGCGCTATGTCTCGCTCGCCGACCGGTCCTGGCATGCGGGCGTCGAGCAGAAGCTGCGCTGGGACGGCCGGCCCTCGACGACCCGCACCAAGGGCGCGCGCGCCTGCATCGGCGTCGAGACGGTGAATATCGGCTATGCGCGCGAGGGCGTGGCGGCGGGCCCCGACTGGATCGAAGCGGCCACCCCGGACGGGCGGCACATATATCGGGTCCAGCCCTGGACGGAGGAGCAGGTCGCCATGATGGCGGAGGTCGGCCGGGAGATCGCCGCCCGCTGGCCGGAGATCGGGCCGCGCGACCATCACGGCCATCACGACCTCTGCCCCGCTTACAAGCAGGACGTGCTGGGCTTCCCCTTCGCCCGCCTGCTGCGCCTGATCTACGGCGACCCGGACATCCCCGATGTGTGGTCGGAGGTCTGGATGCCGGAAGGCCGCCAGCGCGCGCTCGCCCGGCTCGGCTTCGCGCCGGGGCCCGTGGACGGCGTCTGGGGGCCCCGCTCCGACGCCGCGCTCCGCGCCTTCCAGCAAGCCGCCGGCCTCGAAGTCAACGGCTGGTGGACCGCATGGGTCTGCTGGGCCGTCCACGACATGGAGGCGGGCGGCGAAGCGACGATCAGTCTCCAACGATCGGTGTGAAATCGCCTCCGGTCATCGGTTCGTGCTTTTCCCAGCGGCCGCTCATTTCCACGAGGATACGCAGATTCGCAGGATCCGGGGGCCTGTTGATCCTCACGACCCTGGCTGCATAATCGCCAGAGGATTCGGTCATCGCGGCGGCCAGGTCGCGAATGAGGTAGCGCGGCGCCCAACCGATCATGTGGTAATCGAGGGTCTGAACCTGCACCGCCAAGCCGCCTATTGGATTGTTCAGTTCGAGTGCGATTTGCAATGCCTCGTCGGGTTCGAGATCGTCGATCCGCTTCTGAGCAGCTTGGGTCGTGTACCGCCAGCCATGCACGAAGAAGCGGCATGTAAACCTTCCGTCTGGCTCTTTGGCGAGTTTCGGAAAGACCTCGTAGTAGTCCGTGACCCGCTGTCCCCCGCTGACGGCAAGCAACTCGACCGGGTCGGCGGCAGCCGTCAAATCGAGGGTGCGGACATAATCGGGGAAGTCGGGTCGTCCCGGCGACATGACTCGGTTCTGGAAGGTCGGGAAGAGCGCAGCGCCGCGATAGTCTCCGTCAAGAATGGGAAATTCGACAGCGAGCGGATAGCCCACTTCTTTCCGGGCTCTCCTCGCGCCTTCGATGTAGCGAAACCGGAACCCCGGTTCGCCGTCATCCACGTCGAGGCGCCCCACCGGGAACCATCGCCGGGTTTGTCCGGCATCCTGCCAAGCCAAAAAGAGCGTTTTCTCGTTCATCGAATCAGTTTCTTCAACTCTTCGATATTGTAGCACATGAGAGCAATCGCGAATTCTCTCGCAAATTTGGACATCCAGCCTTCGGGAATTCGCTTCACGGTTTCCCTAATTCGTTGCTCATCCATTGCGGATGCCCTGTTCAGCACGGGGGCAAATGAACGAGGATAAACACGCGCGGCCCGTCGGACCGGTTCAATGGGGCTCGGAGCGCGCCGGTCCGTCTCCGACCAGTATATTCCACCGCGCCCTCTCTCGGAGTAGTTCCCGATCCGCCCCCTTTCCAATCGGCGCATCCTCTGATTGTCAGATAATTCCCGTCCCAACGACGAAGCATGATCGAAAGACGGCGCAATGCGGATACGAAAATTCGAGCCGCTGGCCCGAATCAACAATCCCCAGTTTTCATGATGTCTATCCGTATTTCCAATTACCGCATCCAAGACAAGATAACCCACAAAGTCCCGCCGGGCGCGCTCGACGGCCAATGGGCTGTCAAACAACTTGTCAAGAGTTTGCCAAATGTTTTCCAGCATATGCCGGGACTGTCCGAATCTCTGGGTTCGGTCATAGCCGGGAACAGTTGCCGCAAGCACTTCATTGCCATGGCGCAACTCCCGGACACGTCTCGCAAAGGATTCCGTGGCTGTCCCTCGTTTTCCCTCGAAGTCAGCCAACTCCACCCTGCCGTGAAATACACCGATGCACGCGGCAACTTCCGCAGCAATCTTTTCCGACCAATGCTCTCCTGTGCCCTCTCGGGGAAACTTGAAGAGCCAGCGGTTCGAACCGTCCGGCCGGCGATACCAGAATTTGGACCTTGTCCCCATCGCTTCCGGATGGGACCGCCAGGCCGGTTGGACCGTGACTACCGGATAGCTGGGAGGGTTGGCCAAGCACTCGCCTCCGCGGACTCTGTCTCGCGCCTGCTATGTCCCGTGACGCGGCTCCGCCGGCTCAGAACGGGACGCCGAGGGCTTCGGAGAGGAAGCGCACGAACGGGCCCCCGCTGCGCGCGATGCCGGCGAAGCGGTCGAGGAAATCCGGCTGGGCGGCGTCGGCTTCCGAAACCTCGGCCCGCGCGATGAAGTCCTTGCGTTTCAGGTCCTCGACCAGCGGGTGATCCACATCGAAGCCGCGCGGCGGGCGTTTGAGCGACTCTCCCATCAGCGAGAAGGTCCCGCAGAACGACGCGCCGGTCACGCGCCGCCACACCCGGGGGCGGCCGGCAATGGCCTCGCGGATCTGCCCCACAGCCTCGCCGCCCGGCCGCCAGATGCCGCAGCCGGCGAAGCAGCGGCCGGGCTCCAGATGCAGGTAGAAGCCGGGCGCATGGGCGTCCCTGCCGGCGGCATGGCGGAAATGCGCGCCGACATTGGTCTTGTAGGGCGTCTTGTCGCGCGAGAAGCGCGTGTCGCGGTAGATGCGGAACAGCGAGCCCCCGTTCGCCCTCGGGTCGGCGCGGAAATGCGGGCTGATCTCCGCCAGCGGCTCGCCGAAGGCGGCGATGAAGTCCAGCATCGGGTCGCGGACTTCGCCGATGTAGCGCTCCCGGTTCGCCTCGAACCACCCCCGGTCGTTGTTCTCCTTCAGCTCGCGCAGGAAGTCGAACAGCTCGGGCGATATCGCGGGTGCCGTCACTGCTTCGCCTCCCCGCCTACCGGTCTGCCTTGAGCACGGCGTCGATGGCGGCCTTGTCCACTTCGATCTCGACGCCGGCGCGCTCCTGCTGGAGGATGAGGAAGGCGCGGGAGTCGCGGTCTCCCCAGCCGCGGTTCAGTGCCTCGCTCATCTCGGCGCGGGTCATGTCGATGAGCCGCATCGGCACGCCCATATCGCGCCCGAGCTCGGCCGCGAGCGAGACGTCCTTGTGCGCGAGCCGGAGCGCGAAGTCCGGCGGATCGTAGTCGTTCGGCAGGAAATGGTCGGCAAGGCTGTCGAAGCCGCGCTGGCGCCCGCGTACGCCCTGGCGGATCGCCTCCCAGAGCGCGAGCGGCTCCACCCCGGCCTTGACGCCGGCCGTGAACATCTCGGCCACCGCCGCCTGCATCGCATAGGCGGAGGCATTGTGGACGAGCTTGGTGACCGCGCCTGCGCCCAGCGGCCCGACATGGCGCACCTGGTCGCCCATCGCATCGAGCGGGCCGCGGTTCGCCTCGAACACCGCCTTGTTGCCGCCGACCAGCACGGCGAGCTTGCCCGACTGCGCGCCGCGCGGCCCCCCGCTCACCGGCGCGTCGAACAGCTCCGCGCCGATTGCCGCGAAGGCCGGATGCAGGCGGCGGATGAGCACCGGGGAGTTGGTCGTGAGGTCGAACCAGACCTTGCCCCGGGCGAAGCCCGCCAGCAGCTCCGGCGCGATGGCCTCCACCTCGGGCGGGCCGGGCAGCGAGGTCAGCACCACGTCGGACGCTTCCGCCACAGCGCGCGCGCTCTCGGCCCATGCGGCCCCCGCCGCCTCCAATGCGCTCGCCACCTGGCGGTTCAGGTCGTGGACCGTCATCTCGAAACCCGCCTTGCGGATATTGAGCGCCATGGGCCCGCCCATGGTGCCGAGGCCGATAAATCCGATATGCACTTGTCCCCTCCCGTCGGGCGGCGCCGTCGGCCGCCTTGTCTCAATCGCGGTCGCTGCGATGCAGGATAGAGCCGGCGATGCCGGTTTCGTAGTCCCTGCCGGCGGCCGTCAGCACGGTGCGCCCACCGGCGTCGCGCACCAGCCCCCGCCGGGTAAGCGCAACGAATACGGAGCGGTTGGCGAGCCCGGTCGTATCGCGGGCGAACACGACATAGGGCCCGAGATGGAAATGATCGCCATGCGCGGGCGGCATGGACGCGATCGCGGTTTCGCCCTCTTCGGGCCCCGGCGTCGCATAGCGCGGCAGTTCGGCGAGCGCCTGCAGCACCGCCAGCGTCTTGCATTGCAGGCGGTTGAGCTTGAGCGGATTGGGGCGGGTTGCGGGCATGGCCGGCCTCAGATCTCCGGCGGTTCGACGCCCGAGGCGCGGAGTTCGGCTGCGAGCGCGGCCTTGAGCCGCTCGAGCCCGGCCTTTCCGGCCACCGCATGCGCCTCGCAGCGCGCGACGAGCGCATCCTGGGTGTTGGAGGCGCGCAAGAGCCACCAGCCGTCTTCGGTGGCGACGCGCACGCCGTCGGTTGCGTTCACATCCGCGCCGGCCGCGGCCAGCCGGCGGGCGGCCTCGCCCGGCACGTCGAATTTGCGCTCCTCGGGGCAGGGAAAGCGCAACTCCGGCGTGTTGATCCACACAGGCAGCGACCGACGGAACTGGGCGAGCGTGAGGCCGAACCGCTCCAGGGCCTTCAGCAGCCGGAGCGCGGCGTAGAGGCCGTCGTCGAAGCCGTACCAGCGGTCGGCGAAGAAGATATGCCCGCTCATCTCGCCGCCGAACGGCGCTTTCGTCTCGTCCATGCGGCTCTTTATTTGCGTCCGACCCGTTTTCCACATTTCAGATTGTCCGCCTGCTTCGGTCACGGCATCGAACAGCACCTGGCTCGTCTTCACGTCGGCGATAACGCGAGCGCCCGGACGATCAAGAAGTACATCGCGCGCAAGCAGGACCATGATCTGATCCGCCCAAAGCATTTCGCCGTCGCCGTCCACCGCGCCGATGCGGTCGCCGTCGCCGTCGAACGCAATACCGAGGTCCAGCCGTTTGCGGCGCACCAGTTCTACAAGTTCCAACAGGTTTTCCGGCACAGCCGGATCGGGGTGATGGGCTGGAAAGGTCCCGTCGATAATCTCGTTCAGCAGGAAATGCTCGCCCGGCAGCTTAGCCGTGAGTTGCGCCATGACTTGCCCGGCAGAGCCGTTGCCTGCATCCCAGCCGACGCGAAGGCCCGATCCCTCGCCGGCCTCTTTGGCAAGGCGCTCAACATAGACGTCCTGAACCTTGACTTTGGCGACGGCGCCCCGGCCGGTGGCGAAATCTCCGGCGGCAGCGAGCGGGCCCAGCGCCTGGAGCTGTTCGCCGGCAAAGGCATCGTTCCCCATCAACAGCTTGAAGCCATTGTAGTCCGGCGGGTTATGCGATCCTGTCACCATCACACCGCCTTGGAGGTCAAGATGATGGACGGCGAAATAGAGCATCGGCGTCGGCCCGAGGCCGATGCGGGTCACGTCGATGCCGGCGGCGGCAAGCCCATCGACCAGCGCCGCCTCGAGGCCGGGAGAACTCAGCCGGCCGTCACGGCCCACCGCCGCGCTCCGCCGGCCGCCTCGCGCCAGCACGGTGCCGAAGGCGCGGCCGAGAGCGCGGGCATCCGCCTCGGACAGCGTCTCGTCGACAATGCCGCGCGCATCGTATTCCCGGAGGAATACCGGGTGGAAGTGATGCCCCGTCACGATGCCCGTCCCTTGCCGACGCCGCGATAGGCGAAGCCCGCGGCCTCCACTTCGGCGGGCTTGTAGACATTGCGCAGGTCCAGCAGCACCGGCGCGGCCATGACGCTGCGGAGGCGCCCAAGGTCCACCGCGCGGAACTCGTTCCATTCCGTCACCAGCACGGCGCAGTCGGCACCTTCGGCGGCGCCATAGACATCGCCGCACCAGGCGACATCCGCCAGCAGCGGGCGGGCGGTATCCATCGCCTGAGGATCGTAGGCGCGCACCTTCGCCCCGGCCGCCTGCAGCGCCGGCACCAGCTCCAGGCTCGGCGCTTCGCGCATGTCGTCCGTATTGGGCTTGAAGGCGAGGCCCAGTACGGCGACCGTCTTGCCCGTTGCATCGCCGCCTAGCGCCTCCAGCACGCGCCCGGCCATGGCGCGCTTGCGGGCGTCGTTGACAGCCGCGGCCGTCTCCACCAGCCGCACCGGCGAGCCCGCATCGCTCGCCGTCCGGGTCAGCGCCTGCGTATCCTTCGGAAAGCAGGAGCCTCCGTAGCCGGGGCCGGGATGCAGGAATTTGCCGCCGATGCGCCGGTCGAGACCCATGCCGCGCGCCACGTCCTGCACATCCGCGCCCACGCGCTCGCAGAGGTCCGCGATCTCGTTGATGAAGGTGATCTTGACCGCGAGGAAGGCGTTGGCGGCGTATTTGGTGAGCTCCGCCGTCTCGCGATCGGTGAACAGGATCGGCGTCTCGCGCAGGAATAGCGGCCGGTATAGCTCCCGCATTGCGTCGCGGGCGCGCTCGGTCTCCGCGCCGATCACCACCCGGTCGGGATGCATGAAGTCCTCGATCGCCGCCCCCTCGCGCAGGAATTCCGGGTTGGAGACGACATCGATCTCGGCGTCCGGGCGCAGGCTGGCGGCAATCCCGGCGACACGCGCACCCGTGCCAACCGGCACCGTCGATTTGGTTACCAGCACGGTATAGCCCCGGGCCGACGCCACGACCTCCCGCGCGGCCTCGAAGACGAAGCTGAGGTCCGCATGGCCGTCACCGCGCCGGCTCGGCGTGCCGACGGCGATGAACGCGACATCGGCTTCGGCAACGGCCTCTTCGAGATCGGTCGTGAAGGACAGGCGGCCCGCAGCGACATTGCGCGCCACAAGGTCGTCGAGACCCGGCTCGTAGATCGGCATTTCGCCCCGGCGAAGCCTGTCGATCCGGTCCGCGTCCTTGTCCACGCAGACCGCGTCCGTGCCGAACTCGGAGAAACAGGCGCCGGTTACCAGGCCGACATAGCCCGCGCCCACCATCGCAATGCGCATGTCTTTATCCCCGCCGGCCCGTCCCAGGGCGAATTTCGACTATATCGAAACCGCTCCGCGTTATGCTCGACCGCTCTTATGCCGCCGATTGCCGGGGCGTTACCCGTTCGGCGATCTCGCGGCCTGTCTCGATCTCCGCTTGGCGAAGCTCCCACGTCTTCTGCAAGTTCATCCAGAGTTGCGGCGTCGTCCCGAAATAGCGCGCCAGCCTGAGCGCCGTGTCCGCGCTCACGCCGCGCCGGCCGTTAAGGATCGTCGTCACCCGGTTGACCGGCACGCCCAGCGCCTTCGACAACGCATTGGCCGACATTCCGAGTTCATCGAGTTCTTCGCGCAGGATTTCACCTGGATGCACCGGCCTCATGCCGTTCTTCGCATTCATGCGACACTCCCTCAACGGTAGTCCACAATCTCCACATCGCAGGGGCCGTCATCGGTCCAACGGAAGCAGATGCGCCATTGAGCGTTGATCCGAATGCTGTGTTGCCCGGCACGGTCGCCTCGCAGCGCCTCCAGCCGATTGCCGGGCAACGCTGCAAGGTCCCGAAGCGTCTCCGCGCCGTCCAGCAGGACCAATCGGCGCGCCGCGCTGTCGGCGATGCCCTGAAACGCTGCAACATATCGCCCTTCGAAGAAACGCCGCGTGTTCCGATCCCCGAAGCTCCGAATCATGTGCGCCGACCGTAGTCCCCGCCACAGTCCTCGTAAAGATACCTTACAGTCCCCGCCCTGTCCCCCGCCGGTCCCTGCTTCAGGCGAAGCGGGCCAGGATTTCCCTTGCTGCCGGCGCGAGCTCGGGCCTTGCGAGCGCGCAGGCGATATTGGCTTCGAGGAAGCCCATCTTGTCGCCGCAGTCGAACCGCCGGCCCTCGAAACGCAGGCCGTGGAAGGGCACGGCGCCGACCGTTCGCGCCATCGCGTCGGTCAACTGGATTTCGCCGCCGGCGCCGGTCTCCTGCGCGTCGAGTGCGGTCAGCACCGTGGGATCGAGGACATAGCGCCCGACAATGGCAAGCGTCGAGGGCGCATCCGCCGGGGCCGGCTTCTCGACCAGGCCCCGGACCGAGGCGAGCCGGCCATCGTCCTCCACCACATCCAGCACGCCGTAGCGGCCGGTCTCCTCGCGCGCCACGTCCATGACCGCGACGACATTGCCGCCACGCTCGCGATGGACATCGAGAAGTTGGCCGAGGCAGGGCCGCTCGGAAAGCACAAGGTCGTCGGGCAGCAGCACGGCGAAGGGCGCATCGCCCACGACATGGCGCGCGCACCAGACCGCATGGCCGAGGCCAAGCGGCGCCTGCTGGCGCACATGCACCACCGCGCCGGGCGCCGGCACCATCTGCGATGCGGCGGCCCGCATGTCTTCCTTGCCGTCTGCCGCCAGCGCGCTGTCGAGTTCTGCGGCGAGGTCGAAATGGTCCTCCATGGCCGCCTTCCCGCGCGAGGTCACGAACACGATGGTCTCGATCCCGGCAGCCTGCGCCTCCTCTACCGCATACTGGATCAACGGCTTGTCCACGACCGGCAGCATTTCCTTCGGCACCGCCTTGGTGGCCGGCAGGAAGCGCGTGCCGAGCCCGCCCGCCGGGATCACCGCCGTCTTCACCGGTCGCGTCATGGATGAGCGCCCCTTCTTCCCCGCATGCGCGAATCCTGCGCCTCAGGACCCGAGCAATATATCCTTGGCCTGGTTTATTTGCGCGGCAAAGAATGTCGAGCCGCCGCGGTCGGGGTGGTATTCCCGCATCAGCCTGCGGTGTGCGGCGCGGATTTCGGCCGCGGCCGCTCCCGGATCGAGGCCCAGCACCTTGTAGGCCTCGCTGCGGCTCATGCCGGCGCCGCCTGCGGCAGGTGCCTCGTTCGAGGCCGTGTCGCGCCAGTTCTCCGGGCCCTCGCGGTCCAGCCAGCTTTCCAGCAGCTGCGCAGAGCGGGGATCGTTGCCGGTGTAGAACCGCAACAGGTCGAAGAGTTCGCTGTCGCTCAGCCGGTCGAGGCTCGCGCCGGCATGCGGGCCGTCGATGACCCGCCCGTGCATGGCACCGGAGTCGTGATCGAGGCGCATGGCGAGGAAGCGGGTCTGCACCTCCGAGCCCTTGCCGGGCGTGGGGCCTCTTGCGGTCTTCGCCATGTTGCGCGCGCGCCGCCACTGCATGAACAGGCCGAACAGGAGCGGCGCCAGCAGGCCCAGGACGAGGCCCCGGCCGAATACCAGCAGCAGCAGGACAGCGGCGCCCATGATCAGGACCGCCGTCAGCCTGAGCACACGCAGGAGCACCCGGGGATCGGCATGGGCGGCCCAGCGCGCCAGCAGCGGCAGGCACACCAGCAGCGCCAGGACCAGGACGACGACGCCGATCACCGCCGCCGGCCTCTCCCGCTGCCCGGCAGGGCCTTCATCTGCCCGGCCAATTGTTTCGCCGCGCTGCCGGGAAGCGATGTCAGCGCGGCGCGGCCGCCGGCCGCAAACGCCGCGACCGCGCGCAGCAGCGCCCGCAATTGCTCGGCACTGCCGGTGTCGAAGCGGCAGCAGGCGCCGCCGGTCAACCGCGCGATCTCGTTGAAGCCGCGCGTCGCCAGCGGGTCACCGCCCTCCTGGAACAGAAAGGCCGGCGTGCCGAGCATGCCGAGCTTGCCGGCCTCGTGCGACACGCGGTCTATGTCCTCCTCGAACGCATCGCCGACGAAGACGAGCGCATCGACCTTGCGCTTGTTCGTCTCCTTGGCGGCATGGGCCAGCACCCGCCCGATCTGGGTCAGCCCGCCATAGCAGCGGATCTGCAGCATGCGCTTCAGCAGGTCGTTCGCGTTGCGCACCCAGCCGCTCGCCTTGCATTCCCGGAAACCGCGATAGAAGACGAGCTGCACCTCCAGCCCGCCGAGCGCCGCCGCGGTTTGGAACATTTCCGCCTGCAGGTGGCTCGCGCGGTCCCAGGTCGGCTCGCGGCTGGCCGTCGCGTCGAGCGCGAAGATCAGCCGCCCCCCGCCGCCCGGACGCGCCGTCCGGGCCGCCTTTTCGAGGAAGGCATCGATGTCGCCCTCAGGCGAGAAACGTGTCGGCGTTCCGGCCATGGCTGGACGGGAACATACACTATTGGGAAGCCGCTGTGTGCCTGCTGCGGCAAGGTCAACGCAGCGCCGGATGCCGTCCTGCCTGTTGCTGATGCCACGCCCGGAGTTGGCCTTTCGGCGGGGGGAGGTCCGCGACAAGGGCCTTGTGGTGGACACGCTCGGCCGGTTCGCCTGCGGCCCATACCCCGACCGCTGCCGCCGGGCCGAAACCGAGCGGCGCGTAGTAGGCGCGGTCGCCGATCAGGAACACATGGGATGCGCCGACGGTGCGCGCGGCGTCGAGCGTCCGGCGCATGAGGGCACGGCCGATCCCCTGGCCGCGCAGCTTCGGCTCCACCGCGAGCGGGCCGAGCAACAGCGCGCGGGCGCCCTCGTTCCCGACCGCGACCGGCGTCTGCTGCACGCTGCCCACCAGGCGGCCGTCCCTCCACGCGGCGAAGCTCAGCGCCGGGCAAGGCGGGTTGCCGGCGCGGAGGCGGTAGGAGGACTTGGCTCCCCGGTCGCGCCCGAAAACCCGGTCGAGCAGCGCTTCCACTGCGGGCTGGTCAACGTATTCGAGTGGAGAAATCCGGAAAGGATGCATGACTCGGATGGCTCCCGGCGGGACAGGAAGACGGCAGGGCCGGCCGGAGCGCCTCCGGCCGGTTCAGCTGCGTCGTCGTCGGAGCCAGCGAACCATGGGATGAAACTAGCCGCTTTCGGACATCGCCGGCAAGGGCAGGTCGCCGGCCTTTGCGACCGTTCCGGATGCGCGGTCGAAGAGGCGAACGGCCTTGCCGGGCGCGAGCGTGTCCGCCCACCACTCGAACTCCTCGCGCTGACGCAGGAACGGCGCATCGCCGCAACCGGGAACGTGACATTCGCGCTTGCCCTTCGGGCAGGCATTGAAGCTGCAAAGCCGCCCGAGATAACGGTCGGTTCCGGGTTCGAGGACGAAGACATCGACCTCGTGGGCCGCGACCCCGATGCGCCGGCGCTCCATCAGTTCCCTGAGCGCCGCCGCGCTCTTGCGGCGCAAGACGTTCAAGTCCGACAGATCGGACAGCCAAAGCCCCAGGTCGAGGTCCTTGCATTCGTGCCAGAGTTCGATCCGCGCGCGCCGGTAAGGCGTGAAGCGCGGCACCTCCTTCCAGGGGTCCCGAGCAACGGAGCCGATCAGCGAAATCGCCAGCACATGGGCATGGGCCCGCCAGGCTGCCGCCACCGCGTCGGCTGCGATGCGAAACTGCCTATAGCGGTCCAGCAGCATCCGGTTCTGTTCTTCGATCCCCGCCTTCGACAGCGGGCGCGGAGCCTTCGGGAAGTCGGAAGGCACAGGCGCTCACTCCTCCCAGACCGGGTCCTTCAGACCCGCGATGAACGCCTTGTGGGCGGCAAACTCCTCCGGAGTGGGCGCATGGGGGCGCGGTGGGCGGAACCTGCCGCCGCCCTGCCGCCTCCGCTCTTCTCCGCCAGCGCCGGGCGCGGCCTGGAAGGCCAGGCCCGGCTGGCGGCCTCCGGTCAGGTGCAGATAGACTTCCGCCAGGAGGCTGCAATCGATCAGCGCGCCGTGCACCGTGCGTTCCGACTTGTCGATCCCGAACCGGTCGCAGAGCGCATTCAGATTGTTCGGCGCGCCCAGAAACCGGCGGCGCGCGATCTCCAGCGTATCGACCAGCCTCGCTCCGGCGAGCGGCGGGAGGCCGAGACGGTCGAATTCGGCGTTGAGAAAGCCCGCGTCGAACGGCGCATTGTGGATCACCAGCGGCGCATCCCCGATAAATTCCAGAAACCCTTCCGCGATCTCGGCGAAGGGCGGTTTGTCGGCCAGGAAGTCTTCGGAAAGCTCGTGAACCCGGTAGGCGTCGAGCGGCATGTCGCGCTCCGGGTTGATGTAGCTGTGCCACGTTTCCCCGGTCGGAACGCGGTGGACCAGCTCCAGGGCGCCGATTTCCACGATGCGGTGTCCCTCACGGGGTTCGAGCCCCGTCGTCTCGGTGTCGAGGACGATCTCACGCATGTCCCTTGCCTCCCTTGCCGAGCCGCCGGTGCAGCATGGCTTTCAGACGGTCGCGGGTAAGCCGCCGGCCGGCTCCGGTCGGCACCACGACATCGGCGCGCTTGCGCTTCACCGCATCGGGCGTCTGCTTCGCCCGCACGGACTCCAGAAGCTCCCGCGTGACGCCTGGCCGGGCGAGCACTCGGGCGGCCTGCACATGCGCCGGCGCCGAGACCACCACCGTCCAGTCGCAGCGCTTCTCGCCTCCGGTCTCGAAGAGCAGCGGCACATCGCGCACCACCGCCCTTCGGCGCTCCCGCGCGGCCCGGTGCAGGAAGGCGCGCTCGGCCCGTCCGACAAGCGGATGCACGATGCGCTCCAGCCGCCGGAGCGCCTCATTGTCCGCGAAAACGAGATCGCCGAGCGCACGCCGGTTGACCGCGCCATCGCAGACCGTGCCTGGAAACGCCGCCTCGATGCGCGCCACTGCCGCTCCTCCCGACGCCATCATGCGGTGCACCTCGGCATCGGCATCGAAGACCGGCAGGCCGGCCTCCCGGAGCATGGCGGCCGCGGTGCTCTTGCCCATGCCGATGGACCCGGTAAGCCCGATGACGCGGGGGACCGTGCGCCGGCGCGTCACAGCCCCGCCAGCACGCTCTCCCGGAGCGTCTCGTCCACTTGCGGATCGGTCCCGAACCAGGCCGCGAAGCCGGGCCGCGCCTGGTGCAGCAGCATGCCGAGACCGTCCACGATCGCGAGGCCTCGCCGGCGCGCGGCGGCAAGCAGCGGCGTTTCCAGCGGCACATAGACGATATCGTCCACGACCGCGCCTTCCGGCAGCGCATTGAGCGCGATCTCCAGCGGCGGGCCGCCGGTCATGCCGAGACTCGTCGTGTTGACCAGAAGACCCGCGCCGTCGAGCGCATCGCTGCGTTCTTCCCACGCCACCGTCGCGATCGGTCCGCCTATGGCCTCGGCAACCGTCCGGGCGCGCTCCGCCGTGCGGTTCGCGAGCCGGACTTCGGAAGCCCCCGCGTCCACGAGCGCCGCCGCCACCGCCCGCGCCGAGCCGCCGGCCCCGAGCACGACGGCCACGCCGGGCTTCCAGCCGGGCGCCGAGGCCCGGAGATGTTCCAGAAAGCCGTAGGCATCGGTGTTGCTGCCGTGCAGCGACCCGTCTTCCCGCGCGACCACCGTGTTGACTGCGCCGATGCGCCGGGCGACGGGATCCGTCTCGTCCACCGCTCGAAGCGCCGTTTCCTTGTGCGGCAGGGTGACATTGGTGCCCGAGAAGCCCAGACGCGGCAGCATGCGGATTGCATCGTAACCGTCCTCCGGGCGCACGGAGTAGGGGATATAGGCGCCGTCTATGCCATAGCGCGCAAGCCAGTGGCCGTGGATCGCCGGCGAGCGCGAATGCGACACCGGCCAGCCCATGATTCCCGACACCTTCGCCGCTCCCGTCAGCATGCCCATGCCGGCACTCCCTCTCCACGCAGGAATTCCAGCAGCGGCAGGAGCGGCAATCCCAGCACGGTGAAAAAATCCCCTTCCACGCGCTCGAACAATTGCGCGCCCGGCCCCTCCAGCTGGTAGGCGCCGACCGATGCGAACGCCGCCGGGCCGACGATTTCCAGATAGGCGTCCGTGGCCTCGGGCGTCAGGGGGCGCACCGTGAGCCGGGCGCGTTCCGTCCGTTTCCACAGGACCGCCCGGTCCCTGAGCGCAACGGCGGCAGTCACCAGTTCGTGCGTCCGCCCCGCGAACGCGGCCAGATGGGCGGCTGCCTCGTCCCGGTCGCGCGGCTTGTCGAAGCGCCTGTCTCCCAGCACGAGCAGCTGGTCGGCGCCAAGCACCAGCCGCCCGGGACGGGCCGCGGAGACCGCTGCCGCCTTCGCTTCCGCGAGCGCAAGCGCAAGGGAGTCATGATCGAGGTCATGCAGTTCCGCCTTCAGCGAATCCTCGTCCACATCCGAGCCGATCCGCTCGACCGCCACGCCTGCAGCGGCGAGCAGCCGCGCGCGCACAGCGCTTGCCGAGGCCAGAATCGGCGGTTCAGCAGGCCGCGCTGTCATGCGTGCGCTGCTCCAGAAGGCGAATAATGCCCGCCGCCGTCTCCTCGATAGACCGCCGGGTAACATCGATGGAGGCCCAGCCTTTCTCGGCGAAAAGGCGGCGCGAGGCCGCAACTTCGGTGCGCACCCGGTCGAGGTCCACATAGTCGGTTTCGCGCTGCTCGTGCAGGGAACGCAGGCGGTTGCGCCGCACCTGCACCAGCCGGCCGGGATCGACCGTCAGCCCGACCACCAGCGGGCGCGTCAATTCCAGCACCCGGTCGGGCAGCGGCACTTCCGGCACAAAGGGCATGTTCGCCGCCTTGTAACCGAGATTGGCAAGATAGATGCAGGTCGGGGTCTTGGAGCTGCGGGACACGCCGATCACCACGACGTCCGCCTCTTCCAGGTCCTCGCTCAACTGGCCGTCATCGTGCACCATGGTGAACTGCATGGCGTCGATGCGCGCGAAATACTCCTCATCGAGCTTCTGGCGGCGGCCGGGCCGGTGGTGGGCCGGCCGGCCGGCCCACTCGCTGATCGCCGCGACCGGCTCGTCCAGCAGCGAGACGAAGGGCGCGCCCGCTTCGCGGCAGGAGACTTCGAGCAAGTGGCGGAGCTCGTCGTTGACAACGGTTGCGAGAACCACGCCCGGCGACGCCCGGATACCCTCGATCACGCCGAGGAGCTGGTCCCTGTTGCGCACAAGCACCCAGAAATGCTCCCTGACGGCGATGCCGTCGAACTGGCTGACGCAGGCGCGGCCGAGTGTGCGCACCGTTTCGCCAGTCGCATCGGAGACCAGGTGCAGATGGACGACCGGATTATCCACGCAACCTCCGGGGAAAAGCGGTGCAGAACCGGCGTCAACTGATAACACACCCGACTCTCCCGCCGCGCCCCCAATCCTTCCCCAAGCGGAAAAGAACAAGTTCAATCCCGTGGATAACGCGAGCAGCCGGGATCCTCAGCACGCTCCCCCGACATGCGTCATGGGACAAATTCTGTTTCCACAGACGGGACCGGCTATAAAGAATTACTACAATTTAGATTCCATGTAGTTATCTAGAAAGGCGTTGCCGAACGGTATGGTGAAATCCCTCCTGAAAACCCTTGCGGGTGAAGCAGTGCGTCCGGTGCCCTTCTGGCTCATGCGCCAAGCCGGACGCTACCTTCCGGAATACCGCAAGCTGCGCGCGTCGGCGGGAAGCTTCCTGGAACTCTGCTTTTCTCCTCGGCTCGCGGCGGAGATCACGCTGCAGCCGGTGCGCCGTTTCGGGATGGACGGCGCGATCCTGTTCTCGGATATTCTGACGATCCCGCACGCGCTCGGCCAGGAAGTACGGTTCGTGGAGGGAAAGGGGCCGGTCCTGGGGCCGTTCGAAGCCGCTGCCGTCAGGCCTGTCGGAGGCCGGCTGGACCCGGTGTACGAGGCGGTGACGCTGGTACGCGCGGGGCTTCCGGAAGAAACGGCGCTGATCGGGTTCGCCGGCGCTCCTTGGACGGTGGCGGCCTACATGGTCGAGGGCGGATCCAGCCGCGACTGGCCGGAAGTGCGGCGCATGGCGCTGGGCGAACCCGGGCGCTTCGGCGAGTTGATCGACCTGCTCGTTGAGGTCACGGTGGATCATCTGGCGGCGCAGGCCGACGCCGGGGCCGAGGCGCTGCAACTGTTCGACAGCTGGGCCGGGCTGCTGCCGCCGTCGGGCATGAGGCGCTGGTGTCTGGACCCGGCGCGGCGGATCGCGGCGGCGCTCAGGGACCGGCATCCTTCCGTGCCGCTCATTCTCTTTCCGCGCGGCGCGGGAGGACTTGCCGCCGAATTTGCCGCCATCGCCGACTGCGTAGGTCTCGATACGAGCGCGGATCCGGTCTGGGCGGCGAGCGCCGTGCAGGGGGAGGCTGCCGTGCAGGGGAACCTCGATCCGATGCTGCTCGTTGTCGGAGGCGATGCCATGGAGCGGGCGGCGCGCGGAATCCTTTCCGCGCTGCGGCACGGGCCCCATATTTTCAATCTCGGCCACGGCGTGCTGCCGATAACGCCGCCGGCGCACGTCGCCGCGCTCCGCCGGATCGTGCGGGAGGCGGCATGAGCCGGCTTGCCGTCATTCTGTTCAGTCTCGGCGGTCCGGACAGCCTCGAGGCCGTCCGGCCCTTTCTGCGCAACCTGTTTTCCGATCCCGCCATCCTGCCGGCTCCGGCTCCGGTCCGTTTCCTGCTCTCGCGCTACATTGCCGGCCGGCGGACAGCCGCCGCACGCGCGGCCTATGAGCAGCTTGGCGGCGTCTCGCCGCTGCTGGCGCAGACCGAGGCGCAGGCCCGGGCGCTCGAAGCCGCGCTCGAGACGCGGGGGCAGGAAGCCCGCTGCTTCGTCGCGATGCGCTACTGGCATCCGCGCGCTGCGGCGGCAGTTCCGGCGGTTGGGGACTATCGCCCGGACGAGATCGTGGCGCTGCCGCTCTACCCGCAATATTCGACGACGACATCCGGCTCCTCGCTCGCGGAATGGCTGAAGCTGGCCGGCGGGGATTCGAGGCTGCGGGTGGTTTGCTGTCATCCGCAGCTGGAGGGACTGGTGGAAGCCTGGGCGGGCCCGCTGGCAGCAGCGATCCGCCGCGCGCGCGCCGCCGCGCCGGTGCGGGTGCTGTTCACGGCCCACGGACTCCCCGAGCGTGTGATAGCAGGCGGCGACCCCTATGCCTGGCAGGTGGAGGGAACGGTCGAGGCGCTCCGCGCCGCTGCCGAGGCCCAACTGGACGCGCTCGACGGTGTGGACTGGCGCCTGACCTGGCAGAGCCGGGCCACGCCGGAAAAATGGCTTGAGCCGGACACCGGGGCCGAGGTCGAGGCCGCCGCGAGCGAAGGCCTGGCGCTGGTGCTGGCACCGATTGCGTTCGTGTCCGAGCATTCCGAAACGCTGGTGGAACTCGACGTCGAGTACCGCGCCGTGGCGGAGCGCGCCGGCGCGGCGGCCTGGGAGCGGGTGGCGACGCCCGGCACCGCATCGTCCTACATCGAGGGGCTGGCGGACCTGGTGCTGGATCGCCGGCCGCTGCCCCGCCGCTGCCCCGCCTCCTGCACCGGTTGTCCGGTCGCCGCGGCATGAGCTGGCTCTTCGCGCTCTACCCCTGGATCAAGGCGCTGCACATCGCCTCGGTCGTCTTCTGGATGGCCGGGATGCTCTATCTGCCGCGCCTCTTTATCTACCATCTGGAGACCGAGCCGGGCGCGACCGACAGCGAGCGCTTCAAGCGCATGGAACGGCGCCTGCTCCGGGCCATCGTCAACCCGGCGATGGTCGCGGCCTTCCTGTTCGGCGGGCTGCTCCTCTGGGTCTCGCCCAACATGGACTGGTCTTCCGGCTGGCTCTGGACCAAGCTTGCGGCAATCGCCGCGCTGTCCTGGCTGCACCATCTCTTCGCACGCTGGCGCAAGCATCTCGCGGAAGACGGCAGGAGCCTTTCCGCCCGCCACTGCCGCCTCGCCAACGAAGCCCCGGCCCTGCTTACGCTCGTCATCGCGATCCTGGTCGTCGTGAAGCCGTTCTGAGCGCGGCGCTCCTACCGGCGCTTCATGAAGGCCCGAAGCGCCGTCACGACCCGGTCGGGCGCTTCTTCCGCCAGGAAATGTCCGCAGTCCTCGAACTCGTGCAGCTCATGGTCGGGCAGCGCGGTCTTCCAGCGTTCCAGCTCCTTCCTTCGGAACGCGATGTCCTTCAGGCCCCATAGAAGCAGCGCCGGCTTGTCCGCGAAGGCCGCGCGGTCGTCCCAGATCGAACGCAGCCACTCGCTCGCGCCGGTGATATAGCCCGGCAGCGCGGCATTGGCGGCCCGCGCGTCGGGCGATGGCTGGGCGTTGCGATAATGCCTCATGATCTCCGGCGTCAGGATGTTCCGGTCGCCCACCGCCTTCGGCATGACCTTGTCCACGAAAATGTTGCGATGGCGGATCAGATACTGGCCGATCCAGCTCGACATCAGGAAGCTGAACGCCTTGAAGTGGAAATCGTCCTCTACCGGCCAGCACCAGCTGTTCGCGATGACGAGGCGCCGGACGCGCTCCGGATGCCTGCGTGCGAAGTCGAGCCCGATCGGCCCGCCCCAGTCGTTCATGAAGAGCGTGATGCCGCGAAGGTCCAGACGGTCGAGCAGGGAGGCGAACCGGTGCGCGTGACTTCGCGGATGATGGTCCTCGCGCCGGGCGCTGCGGGATGAGAGGCCGAAGCCGATGTGGTCGGGCGCGACGCAGCGGAACTCCGAACGAAGCTCGCGGATCGGATGGCGGAACTCGAACGACCAGGCCGGGTTGCCATGCACGAACACGATAGGCTCGCCCGCGCCTTCGTCGATATAGTGCATCCGGTGGTCCGGCGGCGCGGCAAAGAACCGGCTCTCGAAAGGATAGAGATCGTCCGAGACCCAGTCCGGCCGCGATGTCGATCCGCTCTTGTTCATCCGCCCCACAACGCCTTCAGCTTCGACAGGCATGCGTTCCAGCCGTGCACATGCTCGTCGCGGGCTTCGTCCTCGGCGAACCGGGAATGCGTCAGGGTCAGGCGCGTCCTGCCGGGCGCCAGCGGCTCGAACTCGACCGTGACCAGCGTCTCGATCCCGCTGCCCTCCCAGTGCCATGTTTTGACCAGACGGCGGAGAGGCGCGACTTCCCGGTACCGGCCTCGGACGAGCCATCTCTTCCCGTCCGCCCCGCGCATCTCGACCAGGAAGGTTCCGCCGACCGCTGCCTCGGCGACCGCGTGCACGACCGCGGCGTTTCCGGGCGCCATCCAGCGGCGCAGCATTTCCGGTTCGGTCCACGCGGCATAGACGGCCTCGACAGGCGCGTTGATCACGCGATGCAGCGCCAGGTAGATGTTCGCGACGGCACCTTCCGCCGCCGGCCTCGGCTCGGTCATCGGGAGTTGTCCAAATTGTCCGGAGCGGTGCCGACAAGCGCCTCCAGCGCTTCCAGCCGGTCCATCCAGAAGCGCTCGTGGAATTCCAGCCAGGCGCGGGCATCGTCGAGCGCCGCCGGATTGATCCGGCACACCCGCTCCCGTCCCCGCGCCTCGCGCGTCACAAGGCCCGCGCGTTCGAGCACGCCGAGATGCTTCGACACGCCGGCGAAGGACAGTGGAAAGGGCCGGGACAGGCCGCTGACGGTCGCCTCCCCCGCCGCCAGGCGGTCGAGGATGGCGCGGCGGGTGGGATCGCCGAGCGCGTGGAAGATGCGGTTCAGGTCTTGTTCAACCATCCGGTTGACCATAACGGCATCCAGCCTGACATTCAACCGCATGGCAGAGTTTTCTTCGGAGTTGAGCCGAGGGCCGCTCAACGGCATCGCGCCGGTCGCTGCACCGCTTCACCTTGACGGCCGGAGGGGCCGCCGCACATAGTCGCTTGGCGCAGGCTGCGGTGCGAACGGCAGCCGAGGGAGGCTGCCGCATGGCGCATCGAAAGACCAGGCGACCGACCCCCGATCTGGAGGCGCTGGAGCGTTTCGCGGCGCTCGGCGACCGGCGGTCTTCGCCCTTCTTCGCCGGGCGGAGGGCGGAGATGGAGACGGTCGAGCGCCATTGCGCCGAAGCGTTGGCGGTTGCAAGGCAGGGCGGCGCGATGGAAGGCGCAACCTTGCTTTTTCAGGGCGCGCCCGGCGCCGGCAAGACGGCGCTGTTTTCAGAAATGTCCCGCCGCTGGGCGAGAGGCAAAACCGTGCGCGGCGGCGCAACGCCAATCGCCGTCGCGGTTTTTCCCGGCGACCTTGCCGTCGAAGCGGTTGTGGCGGCGGAGATCGCACGGGCTGTGGACCCCGAGACGGAACGCGCCGGGCGGGAAACGGAAACGAGGGACATTGCAGGACAGGCCGGAATTCCGGGTGTCGGCCGAGTTGGCGGATCGCGGCGGACCGCAACGGCGCCGCCGGTTCCATCGCTTGGCGAACTCTGTCGCCGGTTTCCGCCGTCTTCCTGGGTCCGCCCGATATGCCTGACGGTCGATGAGGTCCAGACAGTGCGCGAGGCTGCCACCGAGGTACTTGTGAAGCTGCATGGTGGCATGGCGGGCCTGCCGGTGGTCCCGGTGCTGGCCGGTCTCGGTAATGCGCAGGACGCCGTTGCGGAATGCGGCCTCTCACGGCTGGAGAGCGAAGCGGTCTGCAACATGGGAGCACTTGCGCACGGTGAGGCCCGCGAGGCGGTCGAGACGATGTTCGGAACCTGCCATGTGGATTGCAGCGGCGCCCGGGAAAACTGGCCGGAACGGCTGGCGGCGCGGAGCGAAGGTTGGCCGCAGCATCTGCACAATGCCATGCGGGCGCTCGCTGCCGAACTCGTCCGCGCGAAAGGACAGCTGGCCGGGGTCGAGACCGGCACAGTCCTGGAGCGCGAGAGCGCCTATCGCGAACGCGCCTATCGCGCCCGCATCGGCCCGGAGATGGACCGTGCGCGCCGTCTCGTCGCCGCTGTATTCGCAACTCTGCCGGAGGAGGGCGCCTACGGGGACCGGATCGAAGGGGAGATCGAATGGCGGATTGACTTGGATCGTCAGCAGCGTCCGTCCGGCCGCATTCCGGCCTGGCCCGGTCCCGACGACATGACGCCCGGGCAATTGTTCGACCGCCTAGTCCGGAGCGGCGCGCTGCAGCGCAGGGAGGACGGGCGCTATAGCTGCCCCATCCCCTCCTTTCGGCGTTTCCTGATCGACTACGGCGCCGAGAGCGGTTAGCTCAAGCGACGAGGGATCCGGGCGCAGGGAGGCTCGCATGGCCGTTGACGAACCGCGTTTCCTGATCGTGGCGATGGACGGGCTCCGGCCCGACATGATCTCGGAGGAGGCCTGCCCGGCCGTGGCGCGTTTCATCGCGCAAGGCTGCGTCTGGCCGCGGGCGCGGACCGTCTTCCCGAGCGAGACCCGCGTCGTCACGCCGACCGTCGCCACGGGCGCCTGGCCCGGCCGGCACGGCCAGATCGCCAACACCTTCCCGACGCCCGGCAACGGGCCGCTCATCAATACCGCGCCGGTCGAGGGCCTGCTGGCGGCGGTCGAGCATTTCGGCGATGCGCTGATCGCCGCGCCGGCGCTTGGCGACCGGCTGGCGGCGGCGGGCAGGCGCTATGTCGTCGTCTCGTCCGGCACGGCCGGCAATGCCTGGTGCCTCAACCCCCGCGCGCGGGGGCGGGAGCAGGCGACCTTCTCGGTGCAGGGGCCGGAGATCAGCACGCCCGCGGCCGACCATGCCGGGATCGAGGAGCGACTGGGCCCGGTGCCCGCGCAGGCGCTGCCGAACAACGAACGCTGCCGCTATGCGACCCGCGTGCTTCTGGAGGAAATGCTGCCGAAGCACGACCCGCATGTGGCCGTCATCTGGTATTCCGAGCCGGACATCGCCATGCACTATGCCGGCATCGGTTCCGACGTCTGCCGGGACGCGCTCGCCTGCGTGGACAGCGAGTTCGCGCAGGTGCTGGCGGCGCTGGAAGCCAGGCCCGACGCCGCCCGCTGGAATGTCATTCTGCTCTCCGACCACGGCCAGGTCACGATCCGCGAGAAGATCGACGTGGCCGCGGAAATGCGCACCGCGGGCTTCCGCGCCGGGCCCCACATCGACGCCGACACCGACTATGCGGTGGTCTCGTCCTCCTGCGGCAATGTCATGAGCCGCGACGGCCGGATCGCGAAGCTGGCGGACTGGATGCGCGAACAGCCCTGGACCGGGCTCCTGTTTACGCGCGCCATGAACGAGGTCGAGGGCCATGTCGCCGGCAGCTTCGCGCTCAGGCTGGTGGGCCTCGACCATGAGCGCACGCCGCATCTCGTCTATACGCTCGGCCAGGATGACGACCCCAACCGGTGGGGCTTCGCCGGCGGCGCGATCGCGGGGACGGGCGACTCGCCGCCGCTGGAGTTCGGCGGCATCCATGGCGGGCTGCATCCGAAGGAGCTTTCCTGCCTGCTGGCGGCGCGGGGCCCGCATTTTCCCGCCGCAGCATGCGCGGAGGCCCCGGTCGGCCCCATCGACATTGCGCCGACCGTGCTCGCGGCCTTCGGCGTCGCGCCGGCGGAAACGGTCGCCGGCGGGCCGCTGGTCCGCCCCGGCCTGCCGCAGAGCCGCGCCTTCGAGGCCGTCGCGGGCGGCTATGCGGCGCGCATCGAGATGCTGGAGATCGGCGCCCGGCGCTATCTGGATTCTGGCCGCCGCGCGAGCTGAGCCTCGCGCCGGACGATGTAGAAGGTGGACGCGAAGATCACCGCGCCGCCCGCCAGCGCCCAGACCGAGGGCGTCTCGTCGAAGATCAGCATGGCGACCAGCACCATCATCGGCAGGCGGGTGAACTCCCAGGGCATCACCACGGTCAGGTCGGCGAGCGCGAGCGCACGGACGAACGCCACATGCCCGAGCGAAGCGACGCCGGCGAGCGCGAACAGCACGATCCAGGTCTCCCAGCCGGGCCACTGCCAGACGAACAGCGCCGGAGGCAGCGACAGCGCCGCGATGATGGCCGAGGCCAGAAAGACGATGCGCTCCACCGGCTCGCGGTGCGCCAGCCGCTTGATGACGAGCGTGGAGGCCGCGATCATCACCGCATTGGCGAAGGCGAGGCCGGCGCCTGCATTGAGGCCGGAGAAATCCGGGCGCAGCACCAGCATGGAGCCAAGAAAGCCGACCACGATTGCGGTCCAGCGCCGCGCGCGCACGGTCTCTCCCAGCACCAGCGCCGCGCCCGCGGTCGCGAAGAGCGGCATGGTGAAGGAGAGCGCCGTGACATCGGCGAGCGGCATGACGATGACCGCCCAGAAGCCGCAGATCATGCCGACCGTGCCGAATGCGCCGCGCATCGCGTAGAGACGCCAGGGGAAACCCGGCCGCCGGAGCGCCGAAAGGTCCAGCCGCCGGAAGAACGGGGCCATGAAGGCCAGCACCAGCAGGTTGCGGAAGAAGACGATCTGGAACGGGTGCAGCTCCGCCGAAGCGAAGCGGATGCACACGCTCATGGCCGTAAACGCGGCCATCGCCGCCATGGCGAGAATGCCGGCCTTGGCAATGGCCGGCAGACTGTTCCAGGCCGGGATCAGCCGAATAGCGGGGACTCGTCCTCGACGGGTTCGGGGTCGAGTTGGGGCCGTTCCGCGGCCTCGAGCGCCTCACGCTCCTCGGGCGGCAGCTTGGCGCGCGCCTTAGCCGTCTCCTCGGCGAGGTCGATATAGGTGCACAGGCCGAGATCGACCGGGTGCTGCGGGCGGATATTGCTGGTGTTCCAGTGCGTGCGGTCGCGCACGGCCGTTATCGTGTTCTTGGTCGTGCCGATCAGCTTGCCGATCTGCGCATCCGAAAGTTCGGCCCGGTTGCGGAGCAGCCAGGCGATCCCGTCCGGTTTGTCCTGGCGTTTGGAAACGGGCGTGTAACGCGGACCGCCGCTCCGCGCCGTGGCGCGCGGCGAGTCCCGTTTCGCCATGACCAGCCGACCGTTGGGCAGGGCTTCGCAGCGGGCGATCTCCTCGCGGGTGAGTTCGCCATATGAGATCGGGTCGCGGCCGTTGATGCCCGCCCCGATATCGCCGTCCGCCAGCGCCTGCACCTCCAGCGCGTGCAGGCTGCAAAACGCGCCGATCTGCTCGAAGGTCAGGCGCGTATTGTCGATCAGCCAGACCGCTGTCGCCTTCGGCATGAGAGGCATGTCCATGGGAGATGCACTTCCGGTTCCGGTGGAGAATGTTCCCAGAATTAGGGCGTTTTACTCCGGTTGCAAAGGCCGCGGCGGCAGGATCGGGCCGGGCGCCGCCTCGTCGAATTGCGGCAGATCGTCGGTAATCCTGTGCCAGGGGGCCATGGAGCCGGTGTAGATATGGCGGTCCACGTCCCGGCCCGGGTTGTCGTCCAGCGTGGCCATCGGCGTGACGGCTAGGCCGCGCTCCGGGGAGCGCCGGGGGACGCCGGAGCCGCAGTTTCGGCAGAAGGAGACCGCGAAATACCGGGCTTCCGGCAGTTTCCATTCCGCCGCAAGTTCCTCGCCGCGGACAAAGCGCAGGCCGTCGATTGAGGTGAAGCCGTTTGTGGCGTGGGCCGCCGCGCGCGCCCGCTGGCAACGCGAGCAATGGCAGTTGTGGACGCGGCCGAACGGCTCCGTCACCTCCCAGACGATCTCGCCGCAGAGGCAGCTTCCGGCGAGCCCCTCGACGCCCTCCGGAGGGGCATTCGGGATTTCCGGCAGGCCCTTGCCCGGCGGCCAGCCGTCGAAGCGGATGAGGTCGTCGGCGATCCGGTCCCAGGGCGGCGTCGAGGCTGCGAAGATGTGGGCGTTCGGGCGTTTGCCGGGGTCATCCGTGAAGAGGCCGGCCGGTACGAACCAGCCCCCGGCCGGCGACCGCCCCGGCAGGGACGAGCCGCAAGTGGCGCAGAAGGAGCGGCGGAAGCCCGGCGAGGACTCGTAGCGCCGGATCGCCGCTTCGCCCGCCGTCCACCGGAAGGACTCCTCCCTGACCCGCGCCATGGTGGCGAAGGCGGCGCCGTGATGCTTGCGGCACATCGAGCAATGGCAATGGGACAGGTCGCGCACGGCGTCCACCTCGAAGCGCACGGTCCCGCAGAGGCAGCGTCCCTCGATCATCTCCCTCCTCCCGGAGTTATGCCGGCGAGCATAAACCGAAACGGGGCTTTCGCGGGCGGACAATCGTCATGTCGGGTCGCCAGCCGACAAGCTGAACCGCAACCGCGCAAACATTGGTTTTCCGGTTGCTTCTTTGGCCGCTCCGTTATAGCGTCATGCGCGTCCGATTCCCCGGAGACGCAGATGGAAACGGCCGATTGGGTGACGCTGGGCGTCGGTGTCGCGATTCTCGCATTCCTTTGGAACCTCCACCGCGACGTGCGCCAGCTTTCCGAGCGCACTGCGAGGATTGAGGGGAAGCTGGAGGAAATGGGCCGGCATCTGGACTGGGTGCAGTCCTATGTGACCGGCCGCAATCGGCAAGCCTAGCCGCTGTCGGAAATAGCGGATGCGGACTTCTTCGACCGGCTTCGCGCGAGGGTTCGAGCCGCCGCCCCCCGGTAAACGGACGCTCCCTCAGGGCACGAGCAGGATCTTGCCGATATGGGCGCTCGATTCCATCAGCCGGTGGGCCTCTGCGGCCTCCGCGAGCGGGAAGCGCGCATGGGTGACGGGGCGGAGCTCGCCCGAGGCGAAGCGCGGCCAGGCATAGTCGGAGACCTCCTTGCAGATGCGGCCCTTCTCCTCGACGGAGCGCGGCCGGAGCATCGAGCCGGTCACGACCAGCTGCTTGCGCTGCACGAGGCCGAAATTCACCAGCGCCTCCGAGCCCCGCATGAAGGCGACGAAACAGAGCCGCCCGCCGTGGTTCAGCAGTTCGAGCTGGCGGGCGATATAGTCGCCGCCCACCATGTCGAGGATGACATCGGCCCCGCCCGCCGCCTCGCGCGCGGCCTGGACGAAATCCTCCTCGCGGTAGTCGATCGCCCGGTCGGCGCCGAGCGCCTCGCAGGCCGCCACCTTCTCCGCGCTGCCCGCGGTCGCCAGCACGGTGCAGCCCCAGGCCTTCGCGAGCTGGATCGCGGTTGTGCCGATGCCGCTGGAGCCGCCCTGCACCAGGAAGGTCTCGCCGGGGCGGAGCGCGCAGGCCTGGAAGACATTGGCCCAGACCGTGGCGTAGGTCTCCGGCAGGCCACCCGCGTCGATGAGGTCCACGCCGTCGGGCACCGCCATGCACTGCGCGGCCGCCACGGCGGTGTATTCGCAGTAGCCGTCGCCCGACAAGAGCGCGCAGACCGGCTCGCCCACCGCCCAGCCGTCCACGCCCTCGCCGACGCCGGCCACGGTGCCCGAGCATTCGAGGCCGATGATATCGGAGGCGCCCGGCGGCAGCGGATAATTGCCCGCGCGCTGCATGCAGTCGGCGCGGTTGACGCCGGCGGCCGCGATCCGGATGAGCACCTCGCCGGGGCCGGGCCGGGGAACGGGGCGGCGTCCGGGCACCAACGCCTCCGGACCGCCGGGCTGAGGCGTTTCGATTACGGTCATTTCGGCGGGCAATGCGTTGGCCATCTCGGTCCATTCCGGGTAAAGGGCAGGGGCCGGCGACATTCGCAAGCGGAGGCCCGCCATGCAAGACGAAGAGGAAAAGCTCCGCCCGCCCGGCTACACGCTCGGCGACGACCTCTCCCGGCTCTCGGTGGGGGACCTGGAGGAACTCGCCGCCCGGCTCCGCGCCGAGGCCGACCGCGTCGATGAGGAGCGCGAGCGCAAGAAGGGCGCCATCGGCGGCGCTGCGGCGTTGTTCAAGAACTGAGCCGGGCGTGTTAGCATCGGCGGCGAGCCTGTACCGGATGGAGGAGCCGAGGGCCGTGAGAATCAAGGTCGATCCCGATCTCTGCGAAGGGCACAACCGCTGTTTCGCGCTGGCGGCGGACCTGTTCGAGGTGGACGATTACGGGCTGTCCAGCGCGGTGAATGACGGCGTCGTGCCGCCCGGCCGGGAAGAGCAGGCCCGGCTCGCCATCGACAATTGTCCCGAATTCGCGATTTCGGTCGTGGACGAGGACTGACCGGGGGGAGGAGCTTATGACCGACGCGCCGGAAACCTGTCCGGTCCACGACTGGGCGAGCGACTACGACATTTTCGATCCCGGCTATGTGCGCGACCCCGCGCCGGTCTGGGACGAGTTGCGCGAGCGCTGCCCGATTGCGCACACCCAGCGCTGGGGCGGGTCCTGGATGCCGACGCGCTACGAGGACCTGCAGCAGCTGGTCAAGATGGTGCCGGCGCTTTCCTCGCGTTCGGCCGTGATTGTGCCGCCTTCGCCGGAGCTGCGCGAGGTGCTGGTGGCGGAGGCCAAGAAATACGGCAGCGAGAACCCGCCGATCACCTCCGACCCGCCGGAGCACCAGCCATATCGCCGGCTGATCCTGCCCTTCTTCTCGCCGCGTGCGGTGGAGGAACAGGTCCCCTATACGCGCGATCTCTGCAACAGCCTGATCGACGGCTTCGCGGGCAGGGGCGAGGCGGATGCGGCGGCGGACTACGCCCAGCAGATCACGCCGCGCGTCATAGCCCATGTGCTCGGCATCGATCCGGCCCGCGCCGGCGATTTCGTCGACTGGGTGCGCGGCATATTGGAGCTCGGCCAGACGCAGCCGGAAATGCGCATCAAATATCGCGGCATCATCCGCGACTTCTTCCAGGAGATGGTGGCCGAGCGGCGGAAGAGGCCCTGCGGCGACGCGATCTCGACCCTGATCGAGGCGGAGGTCGATGGCGAGAAGCTCGACGACTACAAGGTGGTCGGCGTCTGCTTCCTGCTGCTGGTGGCGGGCATCGATACGACCTGGAGCTCGATTTCCGCCTCGCTGCTGCATTTCGCGACGCATCCCGAGGACCAGGCGCGGCTCCGGGCCGAGCCGGAGCTGCTGCAGACGGCGGTGGAGGAGATGCTGCGCTTCTATTCCCCGGTCACCATGGGCCGCAAGGTGATGGAGCCGGTCGAGGTCGGCGGCGTCGCGATGAAGCCCGGCGACCGGGTGCTGCTCAACTTCCCGGGCGCCAACCGCGACCCGGCGGCCTTCGAGAAGCCCGACGAGGTGATCCTGGACCGCAAGCGCAACCGCCACATGGCCTTCGGGCTCGGCATCCACCGCTGCGCCGGCTCCAACCTCGCGCGCATGGAGATGCAGACGGCGCTGCGGACTTGGTTCGAGCGCATCGGCCCCTTCGAGCTGGCGGACCCGGACGCGGTCACCTGGGCCGGCGGGCAGGTGCGCGGCCCCCGCACCGTGCCGGTCCGCTTCGCCGCCGCCTGAAACCGACGAACGCGCCGCGGGAGACAACGCCTTGACCGACAGTGCCGCCCGTTGCCCGGTCGGGGACTGGGCCAGCGACTACGACATTTTCGACCCGGACTATGTGCGCGATCCGGCGCCGGTGTGGAAGGAGCTGCGCGGGCGCTGCCCGATAGCCCATACGGAGCGCTGGGGCGGCTCCTGGCTGCCGACGCGCTACGAGCACCTCCAGCAGATGGTGAAGATGGTGCCGGCGCTCTCCTCCGCCTCGCCGCTGGTGGTGCCGCCCTCGCCGGAGATGCTGGAGATCCTGGAGGCGGAGACGGAGAAGCACGGCGAGACCAGCCGAACCCCGCCGATCACCTCCGACCCGCCGCGCCACCGGCCCTACCGGCGGCTCATCATGCCGCTGTTCAGCCCCCATGCGGTCGAGCGGCACATCCCCTATACGCGCGACCTCTGCAACCGCCTGATCGACGGCTTCGTCGCGGAGGGCAAGGCCGACGCGGCCGCGGACTATGCGGAGCAGATCACGCCGCGCGTCATCGCGCATATCCTCGGCATCGACCCGGCGCGCGCCGATGAGTTCGTCGGCTGGGTGCGCGGCGTGCTGGAGATCGGGCTGACCGAGCCGGATGAGATGGTGCGCTGCCGGACCGCCATCCGGACCTTCTTCCAGGAGATGGTGACCGAGCGGCGCGAGCGGCCCTGCGGCGACGCCATCTCCATGCTGATCGAGTCGGAAGCCGAGGGCGAGAAGCTGACCGACTACCGGATTCTCGGCATGTGCTCGCTCTTGCTGATCGCCGGCATCGACACGACCTGGAGCGCGATTTCCTCCTCGCTGCTGCATTTCGCGACCCACCCGGCGGACCAGGCGCGGCTCCGCGCCGAGCCGGAACTGCTGCCGGTGGCGGTGGAGGAGCTGCTGCGCTTCTATTCGCCGGTGACGATGGGGCGCATCGCGACCGAGCCGGTCGAGATCGACGGGGCTGAGATCGGCGAGGGCGACCGGGTGCTGCTCAACTTCCCCGGCGCCAACCGCGACCCGGAGGCGTTCGAGCGCGCGGACGAGGTGGTGCTGGACCGCGAGCGCAACCGCCACATGGCCTTCGGCCTCGGCATCCACCGCTGCGCCGGCTCCAACCTCGCCCGCATGGAAATGCAGGTGGCGCTCCGCAGCTGGTTCGAGCGCATCGGCGAATTCGAGCTGGAGGACGCGGACGCCGTCACCTGGGCCGGCGGCCAGGTGCGGGGGCCGCGGCGCGTGCCGGTCAGGTGGGAGGCAGCGGGCTAGGCGGGCCGCTGCCGTTCATTCGGCCGGGGCCGCAAGCCGGCCTTCCATACGCTCCATGCGGGCCTCGCCGGTCGAGCGGCGGCTGAGGGTGAGCCGGAGAGCATGCCTGTAACGGGCAGGGCTGGCGTTCGAACGGGCCCGGCCTGGCGGAGACGGGTGTCATGGCGAAGCGGATCATGAGGGCTTTCGACGAAGTGTGCCTGACGCCGGTCGAGGACGTGGCACCGGAGAGGATTCGTGAAATCCTCCTGCGGGAGAACGCGGAACGGCGGTAAACCCGGTACCGAGAGGATGCCGAAATGTTCATCCTTCCCGGAATCCCCATCCGCGTTCCCTGTACAGGGCGCGGACAGCCCGGATCAGCTTGTTTGCCTGCTCGATATCGAAGGATTCGGGCTGGAACCCGCGCGCCCAGTCCGACATCTCCCGATGATCCGGGTGCTTGGGGTCGCCAAGCGCCTGCAGAAACTCGGGGTAATTGTAGGGGCCGCCGCAGTCTTCGGGCGGGCAGGCCCGAGCCCCGTCGATACAATACGGGGGCTTCCGGGCGTAAGGCTTATTCCGCCCGGGATCGGAACGGAGGACCTTTTCGACGGTCACCGAATGGTTCCAGTCGTCTCCGAAGTCGTACAGGTAAAGAAACTCGGCTCCCTCAGCGACTACTTCACCCAGTCTGCGCTGACGCTCGTCCTCATATCCGTCCTCCGGGCCCGAATTGTCGTCTTCGGGTATCTCGAAGCGCCTGTCGCCGATCTCGAACATATGCAGGTGATAGTCCTGCCAGCCCATCGCGCCTTGAATGACGGCGTGAAGCTCCCGCAATGTAAACGAAGCGGGCACGAGGACGCCGCGCCAGATAGCGGGCTCGATATCGAGCAGCCGTATATTCAGTTGGTAAACCCGGTTCATGATCTTCTCCCGCTCTCATGCCGGAGCGCTGCCAATAACGTCCCGATCCGCCGCGTTGTCTCCGCGAAGTGCTGCACCTTCTCGATCCGCAGGGGACGGCAGAGGACCTTGCATTCGCGGTAGGAGAGCCATTTCTTGAGGATGCGGTAGCCGCCGAGACGGTAGTTCCAGACGGCGGCGGGGACATTGCCCCAGCGGGCGTTGGCGTTCAACTGGATGTGGAAAGCCGTTTCGCCGAGTGCGGCCGGGGCTGCGCCCATGGCGGCGCGCTCCTCCGGCGTGAAGGTCCGCTCGACGGCGCGGCCCTGGCCGGGCGCCGCGCCCGCATGGAGCAGGCGCTTGCCGAATGCCCTGTGGCGGCGTCCGGTTGAGACCGGGACGCCCTCGGCCCTCATCCTGGAGGACGACGCGCGGCTGGAGGACGGGTTTGCCGTCATCGTCGAGGAGATCGTGAAGGCGGAGGCCGAATGGGACATCGTCCACCTCGCCCCGAAGACGCGATATCCCATAGGCTGCGTTTACGCCGTGCTGGACGGCTGCCGGCGGCTCGCCCGGTTTCGACGCGGCCCGCCGGCCGGCCGTCGCGGGAAGGGAAAACCGGAGCCGGCCCGCTCCAGCGGCGGGCAAGCGTCTCGACCCGCGCGCGCCGCTGTTGTAGCTATGCGGTCCTGGACGACGGGAGACCCAACGACATGGCCCCAGATACAGGCGACAGCGCCCCCCTGATCCGACCGAGCCGCGCGCAGGCCGAAGAGGCGGTGCGCACCCTGCTGCGCTGGGCAGGCGACGATCCCTCCCGCGAGGGTCTGGCCGGCACTCCGGACCGGGTGCTCCGGGCCTATGGCGAATTCTTCGCGGGCTATCGGGAAAACCCGATGGACGTGCTGGAGCGCACCTTCGAGGAAACCGCCGACTACGATGAGATGATCGTGGTGCGCGACATCCGCCTCGAAAGCCATTGCGAGCACCATATCGTGCCGATCGTCGGCAGGGCCCATGTCGGCTACCTGCCGGCCGGGCGCGTGGTCGGCATCTCCAAGCTCGCGCGCGTCGTGGACATCTTCGCCAAGCGCCTGCAGATCCAGGAAAGGCTCACCACCGAGATCGCCGACGCCATCGACCATGTGCTGAGGCCGCGCGGCGTGGCGGTGGTCATCGAGGCCACGCATATGTGCATGTCAACGCGCGGCATCCACAAGACCGAGTCGTCCACCGTGACCAGCCGGATGCTGGGCGGCTTCCGCACCGACCCGACCACGCGGCGCGAATTCCTGACCATGATCGGCAGAGGTAGAGATTCTGTCTGAGCCGCGCTAACCTTCCGGGCGACAAACCGCCGGAGGGGAACGCGATGAGCTACACGCTGGACCAATTCGCCGCCGAATGCCGCGAGGCGCTGGCCGCCGACAGCGGGAGGGCCGGCAAGGAGGGCGTGCTCGCCTGCGTGAAGAAGGCGCTGGCCAGCCCGGAATTCCTGGAAACCCATCTGGGGCCGGACGCCACCGCCGAGCGCGAGATCATCTACGAGGATCCGGACTACGATTTCTGCATCTGCGCCCATGTTTATCAAGGCGCGCGGACGGGCGGGCCGCACGACCACGGGCCGACCTGGGCGATCTACGGCCAGGCGGCCGGCGAGACCGAGATGACCGACTGGCGCATCGTGACGCCGCCGGAAGGCGACAAGCCGGGCCGGGTCGAGCTCTCCCGCGTCTACACGATGCGGCCGGGCGACGCGCATCTCTACGATGTGGGCGACGTGCATGCGCCGCGCCGCATGTCGGCGACCCGGCTGATCCGCATCGAGGGCTGCGACACCATGAAGGTGAAGCGCACGCCGCTCATGGCGGTGGAAGCGGACGCCGCGGAATGAGCGTGCGCATCCGCCGGCTGACGCCGGCGTTCGCGGGCGAGGTCTCGGGCGTCGATACCACCCGCCCGCTGCCGCCGGGCGTGGCGGAGGAACTCGATGCCGGCATGGCGGAGCACGGCGTGCTGGTGTTCCCCGGCCAGGCGCTGACGGACGAGCAGCAGGCGGCGTTCAGCCGGAATTTCGGCAGGCTGGAAATGCCGTCCGCGGTGTCCAACATCACCAAGGAGCATGAGCGCCGGCTCGGTCCCGCCATGGCCGACGTGTCCAATCTGACGAAAGAGCACCGGCCCTTCGACCGCGAGGACCGGCGGCGCATGTTCAATCTCGGCAACCGCCTCTGGCACTCGGATTCCTCCTTCCGGGCGGTGCCGGCGAAATACTCGCTGCTCTCCGGGCGCATCCTGCCTTCGAGCGGCGGCAACACCGAGTTCGCCGACATGGCGGCGGCTTACGATGCGCTCGACGGGGCGATGAAGGCGCGGATCGAGGACCTGGTCTGCGAGCATTCCCTGCTCTATTCGCGCGGGCGGCTCGGCTTTGAGGACCTGACCGAGGAGGAGAAGGCCAACTTCGTGCCCGTGCGCCAGGCGCTGGTGCGCGTTCACCCGGCCAGCGGGCGGAAGTCGCTCTACCTCTCCGCCCATGCCGGCAGGATCGTCGGCTGGCCGGTGCCCGAGGGCCGCCTCCTGCTGGAGGAGCTCACCGAGCACGCGACCCAGCGGCAATTCGTGTACAGCCATGAATGGCGGGTGCACGACCTCGTAATCTGGGACAACCGGCGCACCATGCACCGCGCGCGGCCCTTCGACGACGTGAACGAGGTCCGCGACGTGCGTCGCACCACCGTGGCCGGCGAGGAAATGACGGCCGCCCAGGCGGCCTGAAGGCGGGAGTGCCGGAGAAAACCGGTTGTTTCAGCACCAGCCGCGGAATACGCCGCGCAGAGAATCCGTGAAGCGCCTGAAAGACCTGTCGGCCTGTCCGGCGCGTTCCAGGTCCATTTGCCGGACGATGTCGGCCGCATACTCGATACCGCCAAAACTGGGCGCGACACCCGCGTTGAGTATGGCCCGGATGAGTTGCTCCTTGTAGCGGTCGCGCGCGCATTTCATGTCAGGAGCGTCGCATCCGGCCCCGAAGACCGCCTTGAAAGCCGCGCCGTCCAATAGCAGCCAGCGTTCGACATGCGGGTCCGGGATGGCCTTCACGACCGGGAAGGCCAGACTTCGCGACGGAATCTCCCTTTCGCGCAGACTAAAACCCAGGCAATTCGCGTCTGTAGCAATGACGACGAGTTCGGGGCGAGGGTCCGCTCTGTCGTTCCAGGTCCCGGAGAAACCTCTCGAATTCATCGACAAGCCTCGGGCGGCCCCCCGTCGCGCTGCGCCAATCGAGACCAACGACGACACCCTGTTCATCGGCAACCTTGCTGACGAGGGCTCCTATGACTTCCTGATGAGCAAAATCCTCGCCGAACAGAGCGATTCTACGCATCGAAATCGCCGCGCATCATTCGGGCAGACACAGGAAGCGAGTCTTCGTCTCCCGTCAATGCGTCGTCGATAGCCGGTTGCTTTGCAAGGGGACCCCATCCGGAAAGCGGGTCGACTCTGGTACGGCCGTTTTGTCGGCGCACGGTGTAAAGCGACTCTTGAGGCAGGCGGTCCGGCAGAATGGGCGAGTGGGTTGTGACGATGTACTGGGCTGGACCCACAGACTGCCGCGTCTTCAGCAACTCGGCGACCAGTTCGATTCGCTTCGGATGAATTCCGTTTTCCGGTTCCTCGAAACCGACAAGAGTTGGCGCCTCATTTGCACCGGCGAGAGATAACAGGCCCAACATCCGCAGTGTGCCTTCGGACACGACCCGGGCCGGAATTGAGATCCCGTTTTCCCTGAGTCGAATCTCCACCTCGCCGATTTCGCTAATCTCGACCTCGATACCCTCTATGGAGGGTATCAGCAGTCTCAGAGATTTCTCCACTCCTTCGAATTGTTTGGGATCGCTCGCTCTCATTGTGTTCAGGAAAGATGCCAGTTCTTCGCCCATCAGCCCGATATGGCGCGTTTCCTTCACGGGAGAGGCAGCGCGCATGCGTTCGCGCGGCTCGAAATAGAAAAACAGCCACCCCTCCAATTCCCGCCGGGCAGCCGCAAGGTGCGGATGGTGAGGCGTATAATGCGGCATCGACAGAATGCTGCGATCCAGGAACCGGTCGATATAGGTCGGATGCGACTGTCCTTCGTGCCGAAGATGGATCTTGTCTCCCTGCCGCTCGAGGAAAGGCAGCCGCCGGCCCGTAGGCTCGCCCTTGCGGTTCAGGGCGCCGAGAAATTCGTCGGAAACTCGAAGTACGCCCGTCCTCGGGATCATTTCAACTTCGATGCGATAGCGAAGATCGCGTTCCCTCACCCGCGCCGTTTGCCGGCCGCGGTCCGCCGATGTGCCGTCCCGTCCCGGTTGGCGCAACAGGCGAATTTCGCGCTCAACGGCTTCGACAACCGCGTCGGAAAGGCGCAGGTCCGCCTCTATGGAAAAGGAAAGCCGGTCACTTGCAAGGAGCCCCTTGATGCCGTCGCCTGCGAGCGTGAAAGACTCCAGAGGTTTTCCCCGGCAGGGGGGATCGAAAGCCTCCTTGAGCGTCGGGCCGGCAGCGATGCGCGACAGCAATTGCAGGGCGTCCAGAAAATTGCTCTTCCCGGCGGCGTTCGGCCCGAAAAGGACGGTCAGCGGCGCCAGACGCACATTGCAATCGTCCAGCGACTTGTAGCCCCGGATGTGGATGCGCGTCAGCATTGGGGTCTTTCAGCGGCGAATTGACGGACTACCGCAAGGTTAGCACGATGGCAGCCGGACGGTCATTGGATAGAGTCGGCTCTTGGATATGCTGCTCAAGGATATTGGTACGAACAACCCGGCGGAGCGGCTGGCGGCCTTTGCGGCGGGGTTGCGCGCGGAGGATGTGCCGGCGGAGGTCCGGGAGCGCGCGCGGCACCTGATTCTGGACGCGCTCGGCGTGGCGGCGGCTTCCAGCCGGCAGGAATTCGCGCGTGTCATGCTGGAGGGCTTCCGGGCCGCCGGTGGGGCGGGCGAATCCGGCGTGGTGGCGATGGGCGCGCGGCTCTCGCTCCGCGACGCGGCGGCGCTCAATGCCGCGCTCATCCACGGGCTGGATTTCGACGACACCCATCCGGGCGCGGTCGTCCATTGCACCGCCGTCTCCCTGCCGGCGGCGCTCGCGCTGGGGGAAGAGCGCGACGCGCCCGGAGAGGAGATTCTCGTCGCCTATATCGTGGCGATGGAATGCGCGGCCCGGATCGGCCTTGCCGCCGATTACGGCTTCCACCGCCGCGGCTTCCACGCGACCGGCATCGCCGGGCATTTCTCCTCGGCGCTTGCCGCCGGGCGCCTCATGGGCCTCGACGCAGCCGCGCTCGCCTCGGCGCAGGGCGTTTGCGTCTCGACCGCCGCGGCGAGCCGGGAGTTCTGGTCGGACGGCGCCTGGAACAAGCGCCTGCATCCCGGCTGGGCGGCGGAGGCGGGCATCACGGCGGCGGGGCTCGCCGGCGCCGGTTTCAAGGGCTGCGAGCGGCCCTACGAAGGACGCTTCGGCCTCTTCCGCATGCTGATGGGCGAGGAAGCCGACACGGTGGACTTCTCGCTGCTGGCGGACGGCCTCGGCGAGCGCTGGGAGTTGCTGGAATCCGCCGTCAAGCCCTTCCCCACCTGCCACTACACCCATGCGATCGTCGACAGCGCCGTCGCACTCCGAAGGGAGCATGGCCTCGAGCCGGACGATATCGCCGCCATCACCGTGCTGGTGCATGAAGACCTGATCGCGGCGCTGATGGAACCGGAGGCCTTGAAACGAAGCCCGCCGGAAGACTATGCGGCCCGCTTCAGCGCGCCCTGGGCGGCGGCCTGCGGGCTGGCGCTCGGAAGGCTCGGCCTCTCGGAACTGGAGCCGGAGGCGCTCCGGGACCCGCAAGTGCTGGCGCTGGCCGCCCGGGTCGAGTGCCGCCCCGATCCGGACTCGCTCTTCCCGCGCTACTTCTCTGCCGGCGTCGAGGTCGAGACCCGGTCGGGCGCGCGCTTCCGGCACCACGAGCCGGTCAATCGCGGCGCCGGCGACCGGGCGCTCGCCAATGCCGAAATCGTGGAGAAGTTCCACGCCAACGCCGCCCCGGCCCTGGGCGGAGCCCGGGCCGAAGCCATGGCCGCCCATGTGCTGGACATGGAGCGACTCTCGGGAAGAGAGCTGATGCGGGAGCTGACAATGGCGTCGTCGGGATGCGGTTTGTGAAGGACGCCGCCCTGCCGCCGCGCCGACCGGCCCTGTTGAGCGACGGAACCCTAGCCAGTGCGGTTCTGCCATGCTTCAATCCGGTAATGCAGGGGTCCTACGCAACCGAATGCGCGACAAGGAATCGGCGCCGCCAGGCCGCAAACCGCGCATGTACCGCGGGCGATCGCTGCCTCACAGGCCGCAACGCCTCGAACCGACAAGCAACAGGCGACCAGGGAGGAACAACGCCATGACGCTTTCTCGACGTGATTTTCTGCGCATTTCCGCAGATTACGGGACGAAGGCGGCTATTTTTGCCGCTGTTGCCGGAACAACATCCGCCACGCTCATCAGCCAGTTCGCGGCCAGGGACGCGCAGGCTGCCAAGAAGGCCAAATACACGATCCGCCATGGCGTCAGCGTGGTAAATCCGAAGAACGAAGAATTCCTGCAGACCCGCGCCTATGACTTCGCCAAATGGATCCAGGAAGGATCGGACGGCGAAATCGCCGTGCAGACCCTCGACAGCGGCCAGGCCTGCGCGGAAAACCAGTGCGTCGAGCGGGTCGGGGCCGGCGTGCTCGATATGGGCAACTCTTCGGCGCAGAACGCCGCCGCCGTCACCTACCACGCGCAGGCGCTCGACTGGCCGTTCCTGTGGCGGGATCCGCAATCGCTTCTCAACCTGCTGCACGATCCGGCCATGAACCCGGTTTACCGGGATGTCTTTCGGAACAAATACGGCATCGAGTTCCTCTATTGCACCAACGAGCTGCGCGACATCTTCATGGGGTTGAAATACAGCGACCTGCCGGAGGTCCGTCACCCGGACGGCCTGAAGGGCCGCAAACTCCGGATCACCAACTCCACCATGATCCAGAATTTCGCCGAGTCGCTCGGCATGAGCCCGGTGCCGCTCGCCTGGACCGAGACGCTGGAAGGCATGAAGTCCGGCGTCGTCGATGGCATGGAGACCTGGGGCGGCGCGGCCGCGAGCTTCGGCATGACCAAGGTCACGGCTCAGGTGCTCGAGCTGGACTTCTGCCCCGGAACGGGCTCCTGTTTCATGAATTTGCGGGCGATGGAGCGCATGCCCGGGCGCCTGCAGGACGTGGTTCGCGAAGCCGCCCGCAGGGCGAGCGAAGAGTCGTATCACAATCTGCTGGTCGCGCTGAACACCGTCACCGGCGCCGGGCCGAACCCGACGCCGGAGAGCAACTATGTGCAGCTGCAGGACACGATGCGCCATGTCCGCCTGAGCGAAGACGAGATGGAGGCATTCCGCGAGCGCGGCTCGGTCGAGCGCAACGGGGAGATCTACAGCGGGATCCGCAAGGAGCTGGACGACTTGGCGGGCCTCGACGTGTTCGGCGCCATTGCCGAGTTCGAGGAGAAAGTCCGCGGCCAACCGCTGAATGCCCAGAAGTGGTGGTAGTCGCGTAGCCGGACCCCGGAAGCCGTCAGGCTTCCGGGGGCTCCTTCATTCTTTTCCGGACGGAAATCCCGGACTGCCTGGCGGCGTCCGGGAAAGCGGGTGTGTCTGATGGGCCAGCGATTCGACGACCTGATTACCTGGATCGAAAAGGCGGTGATGCTGCTCGCCTATCTGACGATCATCCTGGTGGTGGGGCTGGAGACGATCCGGCGGATGATCACGGGCGAGCAGGCAGCCTGGGGGCCGGAGATCGCCATGGGCGCGTTCGTCTGGCTCTCGTGGTTCGCCATGTCCGCCGGCGTGCGCACCGGCGCGCATCTCTCTTTCACCACTGTGCGGGAACGCATGCCCCCCGGGATGCGCCGGGGCGCGGAGGTATTCGACTGCCTGCTCTGGTTCGTGCTGGGCGCTGTCGTCATCGTCGCGTCGTGGGACGTCGTGATGCTGAATGAGCGCTTCAACATCAAGATCTTCGGCACCGACATCCCGATCGCCGCAATCTCCATCGCCGTGCCGCTCGGCTGGGGCTTCACAATGGTGCGGGTGTTCCAACAGCTGGTCCGGGTGTTGCAGGGCAAGACCGGCCCGCATATCGCGGCGGAGGAAATCCGATGAGCGAAGGCGATCTTTCGACCCTGCAGCTCGTCGTCGAATGGCTCCGCGAGGTTCTGAACGTCTGGAACATCACCGCCATCGCCGTCCTGCTGTTCTTTCTCGGGACCCCCGTCGTGCTGGTGCTGGCCGCCTGGGTTGTGGCGTCCTCCTATTTCATCGTGGAGTTCCCGCTGACCAATGTCGGCATTGCGGCGAACGACTCGATCAAGAACTTCATCTTCCTGGCCGTGCCCCTGTTCGTCATCACCGGCGACTTCCTGACGGAGGGCGGCATCAGCCGGAGGCTGATCGCGTTCTCGCGCTCCTGCGTCGGCTTCATGCATGGCGCGACGGCCGCGACGGCGATGTTCTCCTGCGGCCTGTTTGCGGCGATCTCCGGCTCCAATGCCGCGACGGCGGCGACCATGGGGCGGCTGCTCGGGCCGGAAATGGTCGAGCGCGGCGTCAGTCCGGGCCTGTCGGGCGCGATCATTGCGGCGGGCGGCACCGTCGGCGTCATCATCCCGCCGAGCGTGATCTTCCTGATCTACGGCGTCACGATGGAGGTGCCGAGCGTCGACCTGTTTATCGGCGGCATGATTCCGGGCCTGCTGATGGTCATAGCGCTGATCGGCAGCGCGGTGGTGCTGACCGGAAAGGTGGAGCCCGGGATCGGGCTGCGTAACCTGAGCCCCCGGCGGATCGTCGAATCGGCGTTTGCGGCCTGGGCGGGGTTTATCGCGATCGGGGTGATCTTTTTCGGCATTTACTGGGGCTATTTCAGCCCGACGGAGGCAGCCGGGGTCGTCGCCATCTACTGCTTCATCGTCGGCTCCGTGCCGTTCCTCGGCGGCCGGCTCCACCTGCGCCAGATTCCGGGCATCATGCTGAACAGCGCGCGGCTGGCCGGTCTGCTGGTGCCGCTGGTGGTGTTTTCCATCCAGTTTCAACAGGTCTCCAGCGTTATGGGCCTGCCGGTGGCGATCCAGGACTTCCTGGGCGACCTCGGCCAGAACTACGGCACGACGGTGCTGATCGCCGTCATGATGGTGTTGATCCTGCTCGTGGGCGCGATCACGGAATCGGTTGCCGTGGTCCTCATTCTCGGTCCCATTCTGGCGCCGGTGGCGGAGAGCATCGGCATCGATCCGATCCATTGGGGCGTGGTCTTCGTCGTCGGCACCACGATCGGGTTCATCACGCCGCCCTATGGTCTGAACCTGTTCGTTGTTTCGGGGGTGCTGAGGATCAACTACGACCTCATCATCCGGCAGATCTTCAAATTGCTGATCCCGCTGATGATCGTGTGGACCATCGTGACGGCGGTGCCCTGGCTGTCTCTGGTGCTGCTCGGGGGTTAGGGGCAATGAGCGATGAGTGAGCGCAAGGAAGCGACCGAGAAGCTGTTCAAGGCGTTCGTGAACGGCTTCGCGCGGCACGACACGGCGCTGGTTGCGCCGACGCTGGCGGACGATTTCGTGTGGAGCCAGCCGACAGGCGAGGACTTTGTCGGCAAGCAGGCCGCCTTGCAGGCCATGGCCGAGCGCTGGTCCGCGCCCGGCGGCGGGCCGGTGTTCGGCAATGGCGGTTTCGAGGTGCTCGGCGACACCATTGTCCAGACCTACGAGGTGACCGCCGACGCGCCGGGCGGCGGCAAGAGGACCCTGCGCGGCATGGACATCTACAAGGTCCGCGACGGCCTGCTCACCCGAAAGGACGCTTTCTGGAAGCAGCTGGGGTAGCCCCCGTTATCCTCTCCGCCCGATCCGATTTTCCTGCAAGGCGAACCTCATGACCCGCGAGACGGCCCTCTATGAACGCGACGGCGCGATCGTCACGATCGCGCTCAACCGGCCCGAGAAGCTGAACGCCTTCGACGATGCGGCGGTGGAGGCGCTGTCGGAGGCGCTGGCCCGCTTCGATACGGACAGGCAAGCCAATGTCGCGATCCTGCACGGGGCGGGGCGCGCCTTCTCCACCGGGGCTGACGTTCTGCGCCGGCAGCTGCGTCCGCGCGAGGAGCTGGAGCGGTTCGGCGGCCCGCAGGGGCGCGGGGCGGATTCCGGGCGGCTGTTCGTCCATGCCGTCAACTGGAAGCCGGTGGTGGCCGCCGTGCATGGCTATGTCATGGGGCTCGCGGTAGGCATTGCGCTCGACTGCGACCTGCTGGTGGCCGAGGCCGGCACGCGCTTCCAGATCACCGAGACCTCGCGCGGCCTCGGTGGGTCCGTCTATTGGGGCCTGATGCGGTTGCGCGGGGCCGGCGCCTTCGGCGACGAGGTGGCGCTGACCGGGCGGTGGTTCACGGCCGAGGAGGCCGCGGCGGCCGGCGTCATCAACCGACTCGCGCCTGCCGGCGGCCATCTCGAAGCCGCCCGCGAGCTCGCGGAGATGCTGAACGCCAACCCGCCCTTGAGTGTGCGTTCCACCGTGCGCGCGCGCCGGCGCGAGATTGCGCGGGTGCGGTCCGAACTCTCCGCCGCGGCGCAGCCGGAACGGCTCTATCTGAGCGAGGATTTCCACGAGGCGGCGCTCGCCTTCAAGGAGAAGCGCGCGCCCCGACCGTTCAGGGGCCGCTGAGCGGGGCCAGCCCCTCCAGCACCGGGCGGAAGCCGACCAGTATGTGCTTCAGCCCGACCGGGCGGCTGTGGCGGGCGGCCGGGCGGCACACCCCGCAGCCGCTGTCGTCCCAGGACCCGCCCTTGACCAGGAACCGGCCCGGCCGGGCCTCGGTCGCGGTCCACTCGAAGACCTGGCCGGCGGCGTCCAGCAGGCCGAAAGGAGAGGCGCTCTCGGGGAACCGGCCGACGGGCAGTGTGTCGAACGGCCCGCCGTCATGGCTGTTGAGCCGCTCCGGCACGAATTCGTCGCCCCAGGGGAAGCGGCGCCCGTCCGGGCCGCGCGCGGCCTTCTCCCATTCCAGTTCTGTGGGCAGCCGCCAGATGCGCCCCGTGCGCGCCGAGAGCCAGGCCGTGTAGGCCCGCGCGTCCTCGTGCGAGACCAGCACGACGGGGTGCTGCGCCCGGCCTTCAGGCGGCCGGCCGCCGGCCCAGGCATGGCGGCGGGTGCGGGCATAGGGATGGATCAAGCCGTAGCCCTTCCAGGTCGCCGCATCGACATCGGGAGCCCTGTGCCCTGTTCCGGCGGTGAAGGCCGCATATTGCGCATTGGTGACGGGCGTGCGGGCGATCCGGAAACCCTGCAGGCTCAGTGTCCGGCGCTCGCGCTCGCCGTCGTACCAGCCCTGCTTTCGGGTAACCGAATGGCCGTAGGCGGCTTCGTCCAGCCGGTAGGCCGCTTTGCGCTCCGCTGCATCGGAGCCGGCGATGAAGGCGCCCTCCGGCACCGGCACGGTTTCCGGCACTTCGGCAACCGCGGGACCGGAGGCTGCCAGCAACAGGACTCCTACTAGTGCAAATCGCATCTGCGCACCTCCGATTCCCTGCTTATCCGGGCGGAATTCCTGTCCCGCGCAGGGGCCGCTCACGCAGTTGTGACCGGGTTTGTCCATTTGTTGGCGCGGTCATATCGGTTAGCATTGAGGAAAGGCGGTTTCCGAATCGCTTGGCGCATTATCGGGAAAACCAGAACACGGGAGAACTGTCATGAAATCCTACAAGGCACGCCTTCTTTCCACGGCGGTAATCGGCGTGGGCATGGCCGTCGGGAGCGTTGGCGCAGCCAGCCTTGCCGGCACGGCCTTCGCTGCTTGCAAGCCTGCGGCTTGCGCGTGCAACCCCTGCAAGCCGGAATGTGCGTGCAATCCCTGCAAGCCCGCTTGCGGCGCCTGCAGCCCGTGCAAGCCTGCCTGCGCGGCATGCAGTCCGTGCAAGCCCGCTTGCGGCGCGTGCAGCCCGTGCAAGCCGAAAAAGGCCTGCGGCGCGTGCAATCCCTGCAAGCCGAAGGCCAACTAGAGCCCGTCTGGGCGGCGGCCGGCTCCAGGGCCGGCCGCGCGTTTCGGGAGCGCGGCGCGGAAAGGCGCCGCGCTCTTTTCATGCGGCGGCGAGAACCGCCTTCGCTTCCGGCTCCAGATCCAGCTGCAGGGCGTCGTTGAAGCGGTTGAATGCGCCGCAAAGCGCGATTCGCCATGTCAGTTCGACGATCTGCTCCTCGCTGAAATGCGCCTTCAGGCGCTCGAAGATCTCATCCCGCATCCGGCCGGCGCGGTCGTTGACCTGGACGGCGTATTCGACCACCAGACGGTCGGTCTCGTCGAGTTCGGGATGGTTCTCCGGGTCGTCCAGCAGGCTGGCGACGCCGGCGGCGCTCATGCCCTCAACGGCCAGCATCGGCCCGTGATGGGCTACGCAATAGTCGCAGGCATTGCGCTGTGAGACCGCCACCAGCGCCAGCTCGAGATAGCGGCGCGGCAGCACGGCCTCCCGCCGGAGGTCGGTCAGCAGGCCGAAAACATGCTCCAGGATCGGGGGACGCCGGCCGAGCGCGCCGACAAGGCTGGCGAAGGGGCCGTAGGATGCCGCATCGTCCACGAGCGGATGCAGGGCGGGCGGCAGGTCCTCCCGGGCGGCGTAGGCGATGCGGGCCATGGGCGAAGCCTCCGTCAACCGATTTCCACAACGATATTGCCGTAATCGTCCAGCCGGGCCGAGTCCTGCGGCGGGACGAGGCAGGTGGCGTCGTATTCCTCGACGATGAGCGGTCCGGGGGCCGGCTCCGGGCCGAGATCGCCCCGCGCGATCACCGCAGCTTCCCGCCATCCATGCTCGCGGCCGAACCAGGCGCGGCGGCTGCCGGCCCGCCCGGACGGCAAGGGAGGCGGCGGAGACGGTATCCGGTCGCGGGCGAGGCCGCGCCCGATAACCTGCACCGTCATCAGTTCCACCGGCTCTTCCGGTCCGGCGCGGTGGCCGTAGGTGCGTTCGTGCTCGACACCGAACGCTTCTTCCAGCGCGGCGACCCATGCCCTATCGACCGGGCCCGGCGGCGCTGCGACCTGGAGTTCGAAGATCTGGCCGTGATAGTGGAGCTGGGCGCTGCGGGCGAGCGTGCGCCTGTCGGGCGGGATGCCGTCGGCTTCGAGTTGCGCGGTCGCCTCTTCCTCCAGCGCGGCCCATGCGGCTTCGAGTTCCGCCGGGTCGGCGCCCCGCAGAATGCGTCGGTGCGCATGGGAGTAGTGGTGTTCGACTTCGGCATGCAGCAGGCCGAAGGACGAAAACAGGCCAGGCGACGGCGGCACCAGCACCCGCTGGACCGCAAGTTCGCGCGCCATGCCGGCGGCGAAGAGCGGCCCGTTGCCGCCGAAAGCGAACAGCGCATAATCGCGCGGGTCGCGTCCCCGCTCCGAAGAGACGGCGCGGATGGCCCGGATCATGTTCGAGGCCGCGATGCGATGGGCGCCCAGCGCCGCATCTTCCGGCGCAAGGCCCATCGGCTGTGCGACGCAGCGCTCGAACGCTTCCCGCGCCGCTTCGAAATCGAGCGGGAGCGCGCCTCCGACGAGGTAGTCCGGGTTCAGGTAGCCGAGCAGCAGGTTGGCGTCGGTAAGCGTCGGTTCCGTGCCGCCCGTCCCATAGCAGACGGGTCCCGGTTCGGCGCCCGCACTCTCCGGTCCCACGAGCAGGGCTCCGGCCGGGTCCAGACGGAGCAACGAGCCGCCGCCGGCGCCGACTTCTGCGAGGTCGATCGCCGACGTCTTGACGACATAGCCGGCGCCCGTCATGAGGCGCGAACCCGCGATCACGCCGGCGCCGACGCTGAACTCGAGCGCGCGGGAGACCTCGCCGCGCTCGACGATGGACGCCTTGGCGGTCGTGCCGCCCATATCGAAGGTGAGCACATTGTCGAGGCCGACATCCTGCGCCAGCGCCTGTGCGCCGATCACACCGCCGGCCGGCCCGGATTCGACGATGTGCATGGGGAGATTGCGCGCCGCCTGGGAGGGCATGAGCCCGCCGCTCGACTGCATCAGCAGAAGCGGCGCGCCGGCGCCGATGTCTGCGAAACCTTTCTCCAGCCCGGCCAGGTAGCGGGAGACCACCGGCTTCAGGCAGGCGTTCACCACCGTGGTCGAGGTGCGCTCATATTCCTTTGCCTCGGGCAGGACGCGGTGGCTGACGCTGGTTTCGACGCCCGGTGCGAGCCGATCGATAATTTCGGAGACGATTTCCTCGTGGGCGGGGTTGGCGTAGCTGTGCAGCAGCGCCACGGCGATGGCCTCGACTCCCTCGTCGAGCAGGCGGCGGACGGCGGCTTCGGCCTCTTCGGGGTCGAGCGGCGTCTGGACCTTGCCTTCGTGCGTGACGCGCTCGGCGACAGTGCGGCGCAGATAGCGCGGCACCAGCGGGGGCGGCTTCTGCCAGGCGATGTCGTAGAGGCGCGGCATGCGGAGATTGCGGATCTCCAGGATGTCGCGGAAGCCTTCGGTGGCGATCAGCCCGGTCTTCGCCCCTTTGCCCTCGAGGATGGCGTTGGAGGCGACAGTGGTGCCGTGGCGCAATTCGGCGATCTCTTCGCCACCGAACGCGCCCTCGGCAATCAGCGCCGCCAGCGCTTCGACGATGGCGCGAGCGTAATTGTCCACGGACGAGGACACCTTGCGTGTCAGCAGTCGCCCGTCGCCGTCGAGGCAGACGATGTCGGTGAATGTGCCGCCGATATCGATCCCGAGGCGCCAGCGGGCTTCAACGTTTTCCATAAGTCATCGCTCTTGTAGAGAACTACCCTCAGCCGGGCGGTGCCGCAGGCGCGACAGGCGCGACTTCCCGGCAGAAGCGACGAAGTCGCGCCCATCCGTCCACCGTCGTCATGTGCTGCAACCCGGCCATGGCGCGTGAAAGGTAGCAACGGATCCCGAAGCCGTCACCATGCTCCCGGCGGTAATGCGCCGGGCCGTTATCCGCTTTTTTCGAGAGCCGCCTCGCGGACGATTTGCACGAGCCGGCGGAATGGCGGGAGTTCCTCCGCCGACCGGCGCACAACATAACCCGATCGGTAGCGGGAATGCCCGGTCTCCACGGGCAGCGAGCGAAGGAACTGCCCTGGAAGCCGGTCGAGGCAGGAGAGCGGCAGCAAGGCCAGATACGGGCTGCCTTTCATGATGGAAAGGCTGGCGCTGTTCGTTTGCAGGACGATCTTCGCGCGGATTCTCGTGGCTTCGTAGAGCCGGTCGAGCACGTCGGAGAGCGGGGGCTCGTGGCAGAATTCGACCCACGGGCAGCGCGCCAGGTCTTCGCTCGCGATGTTCCGGGACAGGAGCGGATGGCCTCGCCAGGCGACGATGCCTGCGGTTACGTCGAGAAACCGGTCGCGCCTGAGCGATGCGTTCAGAAGTTCGCCGGCATCGACGCCGCCGCAATGCAGGTCGTTTTCGCCGTCGGACAGCAGCCTGAGCCCTTCGGTGCGGCTTGCGGTCTTGAACCTGATCTCGACTCCCGGACAATCCTGGTGGAACCGCGCAAGGGCCTCGGGCAGGATCGTTTCCCCCCATGTCGGGCTGGCGGTGATGCGGAAGCTGCCCGTTCGCCCCGAACGGGCCGCGTCCAGGGCCTCTTCCGCAGCCTCTATCTCGCGCAGGATCCGCCGCGCGAGGACGCTGACCGTGGAGCCGAGCGCGGTCAGGCGCACGCCATGCGGCAACCGTTCGAACAACCGGCCGCCGAACTGGCGCTCCAGCCGCGCGATCACGCGGGTAAGCGCCGGCTGGGTTATGGCCAGGCGGTCCGCAGCCGTCGCGATCCTTCCCGAATCGACGACGGCAAGAAATCGGACCAGGTCGCTGCGCTTCTCGAACATCGCGCGTTTCAGCGGACTAGACGGACCGGGGAAAGGCGGGGAAACAGGAGCATCGATGACTTTGCCGATCGGCTTCGAAACCGTGCGCCGCCCGGCCGACCGAGGACGAAACCCGTCGCCGACATTCCGTTGCAGCACACACCAATTCAGATTGAGTAGAGGACTGAAAACGGAAAAGAAAATGCTGTTACGATGAAAATACATGCCGGAAGGGCATAGGCGCCTGAACATAACCGATTATCGAAGCGAACCGGCGTCTCTCCGGTCGGAATCGGGCCTGTTCGACTCTGGCTCCATCGCCTTCTGCCAGGTCCCGGCGTATCCGGGGCCCGACCGCAAGTCGGAGCCCGCCAGCCGTTCGAAGCGGCGCTGCCGCCCGATCAGCCGCGCATGGTTTCGAACCCTGCCCGGGCTGCTTGCAGCAAAAGGCTTGCATCGGTGCCGTAGCAGATGAAGTCGAAGCCTTCGTCGATCAGGCGGCGCCCTTCCTCCGGGGAGCCGACCAGCCGCCCGACGCTCTTGCCCGCCCCATGGGCCGCATCCAGGATCCGCCGGTGGGCGTTCACGAAGTCGGGATGGTCGAACGCGCCGGGTACGCCGAGGCTGCAGCTCAGGTCGAAATGGCCGATCCAGAGCAGATCGACTTGCGGCAGCGCCGCGATGGCCTCCACGTTCTCGACGCCCTCGGCCGTCTCGATCAGCGGAATGCAGACGGTGCGGGCATTGGCAGCCGCGAGCGCTTCTGCCGGCGAGCCGGCGGAATAGCGGTCATGCGCAATGCCGAGCGCAACGCCGCGCACGCCATCCGGCGGGTATTTCATGTATCCCGCCAGCTCCCGCACCTCTTCGGCCGAGCCGGCCATCGGCAGCAGCAGCCCCTCGGCGCCGGCGTCGAGGGCTGTTGCAATGTCGGGATAGGCCTTGCCCGCCCGGCGCACGAAATGCGGCATGCCGGCGGCTTCAAGGTAGCGCAGGATGCGTTTCAGCCCCTCGATGCCGATGCCGCTATGCTCGCAATCGACGAACACGAAATCCGCCCCGGCCGCCCGGTAGATGTGGCCGATGCCAGGGCTTTCGAATTCCATGATGCAGGCTCCGAGCTTGACGCCCCGGTGTCCGGCCATTTCTTTCAGGCTCGCCATGACGGCTCCCCATATTGCAGTCTTGGGCGATACGCTATCCCGGAAGGCGGGACAGAGGAAAGGCAGGAGAGGCCATGACGGCGCGATACGACTTCACGAACCGGGTTGCCATAGTCACGGGCGGCGCGCGCGGCATCGGTCTTGCCATAGCGCGCCGCCTCCACCGCGACGGCGCGGCGGTTGCGGTCTGGGACATGGACGCGGCGGCGGGAGAGGCGGCAGCGGTCGAACTCGGCGTGCGGGCGGCCTCCTTCGCCGTCGATGTGACGGACTATGGCGCAGTCGAGGCGGCGCTCGCGGACACGGAAGCCCGGCTCGGGCCCGTTTCGATCCTCTGCAACAATGCCGGAATCGCCGGGCCGGCCGGGCCCGCCTGGGACTATCCGCTCGAGGACTGGCACGCCGTCATCGACCTGGACCTGAACGGCGTCTATTACGGCTGCCGCGCCGCCCTGCCGGGCATGATGGCGCGCGGCTACGGGCGCATCGTCAACACCGCCTCCATCGCCGGCAAGGAGGGCAACGCCAACGCGGCCGCCTACAGCGCCGCCAAGGCGGCCGTCATCGGGCTCACCAAATCGCTCGGCAAGGAGACGGTGGGCACCGGCGTGCTGGTCAATTGCGTCGCCCCGGCAGCGGTCGAGACGGACATCTTCAAGCAGATCACGGAGGCGCATATCGAGATGATGCGCTCCAAGATCCCGATGGGGCGCTTCGGCACCGTCGAGGAGGTCGCCAACATCGTCGCCTGGCTCTGCTCGTCGGAATGCAGCTTCCAGACCGGCGCCGTCTTCGACGTCTCCGGCGGCCGCGCGACCTATTAGGGCGCGACCCGTTCGGGTTGAAACAGCCTCGTGCGCAACGCCTCATACCAGCGGTCGTCGATCGGAACCGATGGTGATGGTCCCCACCGTCACCCCGGCTCTCCGCTTCGCTCCGGCCGGGGTGACGCAGAGGGAAAACCGGGCGGCAATCTCCATGAGTCACAAACCGGAGCCGCTGGTATCATTCGTTACCCCGGCTTCCGCCTGTCCCCGCCCCCGAGCGGGGAAGCGGGGGTCCATCCATGGCTTCCGACGCCGCCGGCCGGCTTCCGGCAGGGAATTGGAAAAAATCTCACATTTTTCCCGCCAAGGGGCTTGACTGGAGAGAAAGTGTAGTAGAATGCAAGTAGAGAGAGGCGGCTTCCGGGGCCGCCTTTTTGCTTGTGTGCCGAGCATGGCCAACAGCTTGGAGGTGCAAGTCCTCTATCCAGCCCGATGGCGGCGAAGGATTAGCGAAGCGCAAGGGCGTCGCCGCGAGGCGGGGTCTGAAGGAAGCGTGGAGCAAAGCCGCGACCCGATGGACAAGAACCGGATACGAGGCCTACCCGGCCGGACGAGCGAGCAAGCGATCGCGAAGTCCGCAGCCATCAAGGGCCGGGGTGGTAAATCCGGCGGGTGTGCGGTGAAGGCGGTTGGTCTTACCTCGGGAGGTCTGCGTCGTGTCCGGAACCCCCGGACTGAGCGGTTCCGCAAGGGCCGTGATCGCGGCGCAGAAGTCAGCAGAGGGCATAGTAGCCGGCCCCCCGGCGAAGGCCCGAACGACGGACAGGGTTATTAGGACGGCAGGCTCATGCGGACCAAGCGGCAGAACATCCAGTTGGAACTGGCCTTGGAGCCGGAGGCGAGGGGTGAAGCCCGGAGCACCGGAGACCGAGGGACCGAAGCCCGCATGGCGCGTGCCGACCCCGAACGCCCGGCGGCTGGGCGCGGACCATCGATGGAAGCGGTGGTCGCCCCCGGCAACATGAAGAAGGCGCTGGCGCGTGTCCGGCGCAACAAGGGGGCGCCCGGCCTCGACGGGATGACCGTCGAAGAGTTGGGCGCTCACCTGAAAGACCACTGGCCCGAGACGAAGGCCCGTCTTCTGGACGGCAGCTACGAACCGCAGCCGGTTCGGCGGGTAGAGATACCGAAGGCATCGGGGGGCGTTCGCGCTCTTGGCGTGCCGACAGGCTCGACCGCTTCATCCAGCAGGCGGCGATGCAGGTGCTGCAGGGAGACTGGGATCCCGGCTTCTCGGATGCGAGCTACGGGTTCCGGCCCGGACGCTCGGCCCATCGGGCGGTAGAGCGCGCGCAGGAGCATATCCGGGCGGGCTACGCTTATGCGGTCGATCTCGATCTGGAGAAGTTCTTCGACCGGGTGAACCACGACATCCTGATGGGACTGGTGGCCGAGCGCGTGGCCGACAAACGCCTGCTCAGGCTCATCCGCGGCTTTCTGACCGCGGGGGTGCTGGACGGCGGACTGGTCGGCCCAACCACCGAGGGGACGCCACAGGGCGGTCCGCTCTCGCCCTTGCGTCGAACCTGATGCTCGACGTTCTGGACAAGGACCTGGAGAAGCGCGGTCACCGCTTCGTCCGTTACGCCGACGACTGCAACATCTATGTGCGGTCCCGGCGGGCGGGCGAGCGGTCATGGCGAGCGTGACGAGGTTCCTCGCCCGGCGGTTGAAGCTGAAGGTCAATGCAGACAAGAGCGCGGTAGACCGTCCGTCGGCGAGGGCCTTCCTGGGCTTCAGCTTCACCGCCGAGCGGGCCACGAAGCGGCGCATCGCGCCGCAGGCGCTCGCCCGGTTCAAGGCACGGGTCCGGGAGCTGACGCGCCGCACCAGGAGCGTCAGCCTCACCCGTCTCGTTGCGGAACTCTCCCGCTACCTTGTCGGGTGGCGGGGCTACTTCGGCTTCTGCGAGACCCCTTCGGTACTGCTCACCCTCGACCGATGGGTCAGACGACGGCTCCGCGCCATCGCCTGGCAGCAGTGGAAACGCGGGCGCACCCGCTTCGCGGCGCTACGCCGCCTTGGCGTCAACAAGCACTTGGCGGCGAAAACTGCCGGCAGTGTCCACGGCCCGTGGCGGCTCAGCAACAGTCCCGCGCTCGCATACGCGCTACCCAATGCCTTCTTCGACAGGCTCGGCCTCGCCTCCCTGCGAGGCCGTTCCGCAGCTTAAATCCGTCGAACCGCCGTGTACGGACCCGTATGCACGGTGGTGTGGGAGGGGTGGAGCCGTGAGGCTCCCCCCTATCCCGATTTCCGCGCAGGGAAGCAATGGCTGGGGCCCGCAAAAACCCCGGCGGGAGGCAACGGGGAAGGTGCGCCCTCCGTCTCGCGCGCGCAATCAGGTGCGCGAACCGCGCCGGCGCAAGACGCGCGCAGGCGGGCGCGGGCGCGCACGCAGGATATGCGCGCAAAAAGGGTCCCGCCGCCTGGGCGCAACCCGGCGGCGGAACGCAACGCGATGGAGGAACGATATGCAGGAATGGAACGGCAGAGCATCGGCGAAGGCATGGAGAACATGACATCGCATGACGAAACATGACACTTGTCACGGCAAAACATGACAGATCATGACACATCCGAGACGTCTCCCCGCCGTCCGGGCCGGCGGGGCGGGTAGGGACGCATACCGCGATGCGGGCCGGGGGCAGGTCCGAAGGGAAGCCCTGCTACCCGTCGGCGAGCAGTTCCGGCGCGGGCGCGATGACGGCGAAGACGGCGCCCGCGGGGTCCTGCAGCACGGCGATCCGCCCGACCTGCGGCACATCGAAGGCCGACCGGCAGACCTGCCCGCCGGCCTCCACCGCCGCCGCCTCGGCCGCGTCGGCGTCCTCGACCCGGACATAGGGCATCCAGTGCGGCGGAATGCCGGGCTCGGGCGGGGTCAGCGCGCCGCCGACCGGCATGCCGCCCAGCATGAATCCGGTGTATTCCGCGCCGTCCGGCCCCGGCATCGGCGCGGTCTGCGCCTCCCAGCCGAAGACCTTGCCGTAGAACGCCCCGGCGCCCTCCACGTCCGGCGTTATCAGCTCGTTCCAGAAAAACCTGCCCGCTTCGCTCATCCGTCCCTCTCCTCGCTATTCGCCCTCGTCTTCGGCCGCCGCCACGGGCGCCCAGAGCACGTCCTCGATCCGCTCCGCGCCCGTGGCCAGCATGGCCAGCCGGTCGAAGCCGAGCGCGATCCCGGCCGAAGACGGCATGCCGTGTTCGAGCGCGGAAAGGAAGTCCTCGTCCACGGGCAGATCGTCGCCATGGAGCGCGCGGCGCTCGCGGGCCGCGGTCTCGAAGCGCCGGCGCTGCTCGGCTGCGTCGGTCAGCTCCCCGAAGGCGTTGGCGAGCTCCAGCCCGCCGACATAGACCTCGAAGCGCTCCGCCACGCGCGGGTCGGCAGGGTCGAGGCGGGCGAGTGCGGCCATGCGCGCGGGCCAGCCATGCAGCACGGTCGGGCGCGCAAGGCCCAGATGCGGCTCTATGCGGTTGAGGAACAGGCGGAAGAACAGGTCCTCCCAGCCGTCTTCGGCGCCCGGCTCCAGCTCCTCCGCCCGGCAGGCGGCGGCGAGCCGGGCGCGGTCCGCCGCCAGCACGTCGAAGCCGAAGCGGTCGCCGAAGGCCGCCGCCACGGTCAGCCGCTCGAAGGGCGCGGCCGTCGGCACGCGCCGGCCGTTCCACCGGAGTTCCGGGCCCGCCAGCGCCAGCAGCGCCTCGCAGTCGGGGATGAGGTCCCGCCAGCCGGCGCCCGCGCGGTACCATTCCAAGAGGGTGAATTCCGGGTGGTGGGTGGCCGAGCGCTCGGCGTTGCGGAAGACGCGCGCGAACTGGAAGAGGCGCGGCTCGCCGGCCACCAGCAGCTTCTTCATCGCGATCTCGGGCGAGGTGTGCAGGCGGAGCGCGCGGGCCCGGCCGTCTGGCTCTCTGAGCGCCGTCTCGAAGGGCGCGACATGCACCTCCATGCCTGCGGAAACCTGGAGCGCCGGGGTCTCGACCTCGACGAAGGCCTGCCGGTGGAACCAGTCCCGCATCCGCCGGAGCAGGGCCGCGCGGGCGAGCAGGGCCGGACGGCGCGCGGCGTAAGCCCCGGGCCGCCACCAGGGATTGTCCTGCCCGGTCAACGGCTTGCCCCCTTCCCGCGCAGGACCGGTATGGACGCCGCGGGGCCGAGCGGGTAGCGTCCGGCGCGAGCAACCTTCTGACGGAGCATGTCCGAACCCATGAACGAAATCGCCATCAATGCCGAGAACCTCTGGCGGCTGGAGACGCCGGGCCACGAAGGCTGGACGCGCACCGCGCGCGCCGGCGACCCGAAGAAATACTACATGGTCTCGACCGACAGCCACGCCAACGAGCCGCCGGACCTCTGGGCGACGCGCCTGCCCGAGGAATACCGCGAGCGCGCGCCGCGCGTCGTGACCGACGAGAACGGCGTGCAGTGGCGCTATTGCGAGGGCTACCGGCCGGACCGTATCCGCATCATGAGCTTCGAGGGCGAGGACTGGCTGCGCTCGCAGGCGGGCGCCGATCCCGAGGGGCGCATCCGCGACAATGAGAGCGACGGCATCGACGCCGAAATCATCTTCCCGAACAAGGGGCTCGCCATGTGGGCGACGCCCGACCCGGTGTTCGCCAACGCCCAGTGCCGCGTGTGGAACGACTGGGCCTGGGAGCAGTTCGGCGCCTGGCCGGAGAAGATGGTGCCGGTGGCGGCGATCGCGACCGGCGACCTCGAAGGCGCGCTCGCCGAAATCGAGCGCTGCGCGAAGCTCGGCTACAAGGCCCTCACGCTCCCCTGCAAGCCCCGCTGGGGCGGCCACGATGTGGACCATGTCAACTACAACCTGCCGCATTTCGATCCGATGTGGCGGCTCGTCGAAGAGACCGGCATGCCGGTGACCTTCCACGTCTCGACGGGGCGCGACCCGCGGGCCTCGCGCGGCAATGGCGGGGCGGTCATCAACTATGTGACGCATTCGCTTTCGCCGACCATCGAGCCGGTGGCGAACCTCTGCGCCTCGGGCGTCCTGGAGCGCTTTCCGAAGGTCCGCTTCGCCACCATCGAGGCCGGCATCGGCTGGGTGCCGTGGCTGCTGGACGCGATGGACGAGGCCTACCGCAAGCACCATATGTGGGTGCGCCCGAAGCTCCAGGGCCTGCCGTCGGACTATTACCGCGAACATGGCTACGCCACCTTCCAGGAAGACCCGGCCGGCCTGGCGCTCGCGAAGGAGTGGGGCCTCACCGGCAACTTCATGTGGGCGAACGACTATCCCCACCATGAAGGCACCTGGCCGCATTCGGGCGAGGCCATCGAGCGCACGATGGGCGGGCTCGACGAGGCCGACCGGGCGAAGATCCTCGGCCTGAACGCGGCGAAGCTGTTCGGGCTGACCGTGCCGGAGCATATGCGACCCGAGAGCGCGTGACGGCGGTCGTCCGCGTCCGGCCCGGCTGCGCAGGACCGGTCGTCGAGGAGGAAACCGTCGGGCCGCCCGGCCCCGGCGAGGTGCAGCTGCGGCAGACCGCCATGGGCCTCGACCGCTGCGGCCTCGCGGCGCCGGAGGACGGCGCGGTCTTCGTTCCCGGCGTGGCGGCGGCGGGGGAGGCCGAAGCGGTGGGCGCGGGCGTCGAGGGCATCCGGCCCGGCGAACGGCTGGCCTATGCGGACCTGCCCGGCGCCTGGCGCGGGCTACGCAACGTGCCGGCGGGCCGGCTCGTGCCGATCCCGGACGATATCGACGATGCGACCGCCGCGGCCGTCATCCGCAGGGGCCTCGCCGTCCACTACCTGCTGCGCCGGCTGCACCGGGTGCAACCGGGCGAGACCGTGCTGGCGACAGGCGCGGCCGGCGGCGTCGGGCGGCTGCTCTGCCAGTGGGCGGCGGCCGTCGGTGCGGAAGTGACCGGCGCTGTCGGCAGCGATGAGAAAGCCCGGATCGCACGCGCGAACGGCTGCGTCCGCACGATCGTTGCCGGGCCGGACGACCTTGCCGCAGAGGTCCGCGCCTCGACCGGGGGCCGGGGCGTCGATGTCGTTTACGACCCGCTGGGCGGCGAGACCTTCGCGCGGTGTCTCGACTGCCTTGCGCACCGGGGCATGCTCATCGGCTTCGGCGATGTCGCCGGCGCGCCTCCGCCTCTGCCGCTCGAACGCCTGGAGGCGCAGTCCCTCATCGTCGCCCGCCCGACGTTCCCGGCCTGGGTTGCCGATCCCGGCGACCTGCTGGCGGCGTCGGAGGAGCTGTTCGAGCTGGTTGGCGCCGGCAGGCTCAGGCCCGGCCCGGTGCGCCGCTTCCCGCTCGCCCGCGCCGGCGAAGCTGTCCGCCTCCTCATGGACCGGCGCAATGCCGAATATCTCGCGCTGACGGCGTAGCGCGCCTCGACAACGACGGAGAAACCCCATGTTCCTCAACCACTTCAAGACCATGGCCGCCTATAACCGCTGGGCCAACGGGCGCCTCTACGACGCCTGCGCGGGCCTGAGCGACACCGACCGCAAGCGGGACCGCGCGGCGTTCTTCGGCTCCATCCACAACACGCTCAACCATATTCTGGTAGGCGACCGCGCTTGGCTTGCGCGCATCGAAGGGGTTTCCGACGGCGGAGTCCGGCTCGACGCCGTGCTGTTCGACGATTTCGACGAGCTGCGCCGCGCGCGGGACGCCGAAGACGACCGCATCGACCGCGTTCTCGCCGCGATGACCGAGGACCGTCTGGCGGGCGACCTCGCCTACCGCAACGTGGCCGGCGCGCCCTTCCGCACTCCGCTGCGGCTTGTCTGGACGCACATGTTCAACCACGAGACCCACCACCGCGGCCAGATCCACGGCATGTTGAGCCAGGCCGGAATCGCGCCGCCGGAGCTCGACCTGATCTACTACATCCGCACGCTCTGACCGGCGGCAGCGACCGCAGCGGCCTCAGCGCTCGAAGGACCGGGTCTCGATCTCCTTGCCGTCGATCCTCGCGATCGTCAGGCGGCCATAGCCGGGCCGGTCGATATGCACGCCGGTGTCGATCCCGAGGATGTTTTCGCGCCAGCGCGGCACGGTGGTCGAGGTGTGGCCGGTGAGAACGGCGCGGACGCCTTCCACCGGTCCCAGATACTCGTCCCCGGCCTCCCCGATCTCGCGCTGCAGCCAGCCGTGATAGACGCGGCTCCAGAGCGCCCGCGTGCGGGTGAGATCGTTCTTCGGCTCATCCCCGCGGATCGAGTCTTCAAGGTCCTGCCAGCGCCGGTGCACGGGGCAGGCATGCACGAGGCCGACCGGGCCGAACCGGGTTTCCACCCGCGCCGTGAAGGGCAGGGATGCGAGGAGGGCCGTCCAGGCGCGCCCGTCTTCCGCGATGCCCTGCAGGTTCCACCAGCCGCCCCCGTTCACTTGCCAGAGCCGCCAGGCGTCCCCGAACGGCGAACCGCGAGCCCGGCTCCCGCCGGATTCCTGCAGGGCTTCGAGCATTAGCTGCTCGTGATTGCCCCGGAGCACGAGGTCGAAACGCGCGGCGGGGTCGTTCCCTTCGATCCACGACTTCGCCTCCACCGAGGCCGGTCCGCGGTCGATCAGGTCGCCGAGCGAGATCAGGCGGTCGCGCTCGTCGAAGTCGAGCTCGGCCAGCGCGCGGCGAAGGGTCGGAAAATGGCCGTGCAAATCTCCGACGACCAGATCGCGTCCGCCCGGGTTCGGACCCAGCCTGACGCAGAGTTCGGCGCCATGCGGGGCGAAGCTGTCCGTTCTCAAGGCCGCGGTCTCCCTTTCCTCGCCCGGCCGCCCCATATTCGGGCAATGGCCGGGCTTGCGCCATATCTCGGGCCGGAAGAGGCCGACGCGGCGGTGCGCCGGGCGGTGGAGCGCTATATCCGCCGCCGCCGGGACATGGTTCCGGATTTCGTCCAGCGCAATTTCAGTCTGAGGGGCGCCCTGGAATTGCATCGCCGGGCAGTCGGACGGGACCTGCTGCGCGCGCCCGCCAACATGGCGCTGGCCGGCCCCAATCTCCTGCTGGAAGCGGCCGCCAGGCTCGCGGAACGGGGCGGTCGCGAACCCGCGGCCGCCCGGTTGCGCCGGGGCCGCAAGCTGTTCGTCACCGATGTCGCGCGCGAGGTCGAATGGCGGCTTTTCACCGAATTGTTGGAGCTGCCCCATGCGCAGCCCGGACGCAGCTCGGAACGGGATGCGCTCGCCGGGGAGATTGCGCGCGACCCGGCGGTGGGCGCCCTTCTGGAGCAACTTTCCTCGGCAGCGACCGCGCCGGGCTTTCGCGCCTGGGCAGAACAGGCGGCCGGGCGCTATGGAGAGGCGCGTCTTGCGGTCGGCGAGCTTGCCGCTTCGCTCGTCTCCGCGGGCATCGGCGCAGCGGCCTTCCGGCAGTGGACGCCGGGGGCGCTCTCGCTCGGCCCCGTCGCCGCGCAGGCGCTGGCGCAGCAGGCGGCGATTGCCGGCTTTCCGCTCGGCGCCGCGGCGGGCGGCGTCTGGTACGGCTTCTTCCCGGCCAAGGCATCGGCGTTCGCGGCGGCCGGCCTCACCGGCGCGCTGGTGCTGGCGCCCGCAATGCTGACCGCCTTTGCAGGCGTGGCGGCCGATCCCGTGCAGGCGCGGCTCGGCATTCACGACCGCCGCCTCGTCCGCCTGCTGGACGCGCTCGAAGACCGCCTGCTCGGTGAGGCGAAGGCGGATTTCAACCCGCGCGAGCCCTGGATCGCGCGCATTCTCGACCTCGTGGACCTGCTGAACCTCGCCCGGCGCACGGCGGGTTAGCACGGAACGATGCCCCAGGCGCCGGCGATGAGTTCGTAGCTCCGCCGGCGGACGGTTTCGTCATGCGTCCAGGTCACGATGGCGATCTCGTCCACGCCGAGCTCTTCGCCGATAGCCGCGATACGTTCGACCACGGCCTCCGGCCGGCCGACGATCGCCTGCTCGCGAAAGCGCGCCAGCCGGGCGGTTTCGGCGTCGCCATATTCGTAGGCAGCGGCCTTCTCGGCCGACTCCAACGGCAGGAAGACGCCCCGATCGCGACCCAGCCGCCAGCGCAGCCGAGGGCCGAAATGGAACTGCGCCTCCTCCTCGCTATCGGCCGCCAGCGCCCAGACGCAGATCGCCGAATGCGGCTCCGGCCGATCCGCGCTCGGGCGGTAATGCTCGCGGTAGAGACCGAGCGCTTCCCTCGCCCCGCGCCCGTCTGTGAAGAACCACGCGAAGGCGTAGGGCAGGCCGAACCAGGCCGCCACCTGCGCGCCGTAATTGGACGAACCCAGCATCCAGATCTGCGGCGCGGTATCGCCCTGGGGAAAGGCGCCGAGCCTCGCGAACGGGTGGCCCTCCGGCAGCGGCTCCGCCTTGAGCCAGGCTTGCAGGTCGCGGATGTCGGCCGGAAACTCCGCCGGGCGCTCGTTGGCGCGCGGATTGAGGGCGAAGGCCGTCAGCCCGTCCGAGCCCGGCGCGCGGCCGAGGCCGAGATCGATGCGCCCCGGCGCCAGCGCATCCAGCACCCGGAACTGCTCCGCGACCTTGAAGGGCGCGTAATGCGGCAGCATCACGCCGGCGCTGCCGATGCGGATGCGCGAGGTCCGGGCCGCCAGGCCGGCGACCAGGATTTCCGGCGCCGTCCCGACGATGGTCGGGTGGTTGTGGTGCTCCGAAACCCAGAACCGGTCGTAGCCGAGCCGCTCGCAATGCTCGGCGAGCGCGACCGTGTTGCGGATCGCCTCGCCCTGCGGGCGGCCTTCCGCCGCGATCGACTGGTCCAGAATGCTAAGACGCAAGGTTCAGACGGGGTCCGCGTCGAGGCGCGCGGCGATGCCCCGGAGCTCCTCGGAGGCCGCCGGGTATCGGTGCAGCACGCGCGGGTCGTGGCCCGGCACCACCCGGTCCGGCGTGCCCGCCAGCGCCTCCAGCCGGTCGAAGCCGGCGAGCAGGTCGGGGACGTTATAGACGATCGGGAACGGCCGGCGCTGTTCCATATTGGCGTAGAAATGCGCCGCGTCCGAGGCCAGCACCACCGGCCCGCGCCGGGTCTCGACGCGCACGCTCATCAGGCCCTTGGCATGGCCGCCGATAAGGTGGATGGACACGCCGGGCGCAAGCTCTGCGTCGCCGTCATGGAAGGTCACTTCGCCTGCATAGACCTTGCGCACCATGGTGCAGACATCGTCCACCTGATAGGGCGCCCTCATCACTTCATGGCACATGCAGCGCCCCGTGGCGTATTCCATCTCCTGCTCCTGGAGGTGGAAGCGCGCATTCGGGAAATCCGAGAGCGTGCCCGCATGGTCGTTGTGGAGATGCGTGACCACCACGTCGCGCACCGCGTCCGCATCGACGCCGATGAGCGCCAGGCCCTCCTTCGGCAGGCGCTGCAGCTTGCGGTTGCGGAGCGCGGCCGTCTCGTGGTTGAAGCCGGTATCGACGAGGAAGGTCCGCGAGCGGCCGATCACCGCCCAGACATAGAAATCGAGCTGGCCGGACATGTCGTGCGGGTCGCCGCCGATCATGTTCTCGCTCATCGCGCGGTCGGCCACCTCGCCGTATTTGACCGCGTAAATCTCGTAGAGATCGCCGTCCTGCATGGGTTCGTTCCTCCGCCCCTCTTTACCTCCGCTCGATGGCAGCCCGCCGCGGCCCTGTCAAATCTTCCCGGCCCGACTGTCCAGCCCATGGGGCCCACTCCAATGGGATGTCATGTTCTGTCATGTTTTCCATGCGCCGGGCGTATGTTCCTTTGTCGTTTCAAGCATAGAGCTGTCTGCCCACCGTCGCCCGGGCCCCCGCTTTCGGGAGGGCAGGCGGTTGAGGGCCTGCGATGCAACACGGCCACGGCGCCGAGCCGGGGGAGCCGCGGAAGCGTCATGATGTGTCATGTTTTGTCATGCGGCGGGGCTGCGGCCCCGGCTTTCTGCCTGTCGGGGCGGGCGTTTCGGACGCGGTCGAGAGTGCGGGCGAGGGAGGCTTCCGTGCGGCGGTGCTGCCGTTCCCGCCATGCCGTGTATTCGGGCGACGGCAGCTTGCCGACGAACTTCCGCCCGCTGACATGGCAGTCGATCGGGCCGCCGAGGCCCCCGCCTATCGCGACCGGCCCGAACCGGCGCTCCTTGTTTTCCAGCCATGCCCGGAACTCGGGCGTCTCCTGACTGCCGGCCCAGACCTCGCCGCCATAGTGGAACTCGTCCTCGCTGCCGTCATAGTCCGACACATAAGGGCCGGGCTCGTCGAACGGGTCGTCGAACTCGTCCAGGGGTTCCTCGACAGGGGCCGGTTCCGGTTCGGGCAGGTGTGCGGCGGCCCAGTCGAGCACGGCGAGGAGCTGGCGGAGGTGGCCGAGCGCGGCACGTCCGGCGCGGTGGCGTTCGGCAAGCGCGCGGTCGTCCTCGGGCGGCGGCCCGGCGCTCATGTCTTCGGCATAGGCTTCGGCGAGGGCTTCGGCGGCCGGCGCCAGCCCTGCGGCCAGTGTCGCCGCCAGTTGGGGACGGGGGTCGGTTGCAATCATGGTTCCTCCTTGTCGGGCCGGGTCCCTTTGCCGCGCGTATCCTGCGTGCGCGCCTGTGCCCGCCCGCGCGCGTCTTGCGCCGGCGCGGTTCGCACGCCTGATTGCGCGCGCGAGGCAGAGGGCGCACCTCTCCCGCCGGTTTCTCAGGGGTTTTCAGAAAGTGGCGCCGCTCGGCCGCGCAACGCCGGGGAAGCGGCTCCGGATGCCTCTTCTCCCGCTCCCATCATACACTACTTTTCCCAGGGTCAAGCCCTAAACGGGAACAAAATAGAAAAACATCGGATTGCGACGACAGGTTGACGGGGCAGACCAGCGACTTTTCTCCCGTCATGTCTCAACGCTCCCTCCGTCATACCCGGACTTGTTCCGGGTATCTCTCTCCGCTGCTTCCGCCGAGCGGCCGCATGGATACCCGGAAAAAGTCCGGGTATGACGCCGGAGAGAAGGCGCGAAGCCTCGCAAACCTGTCGTCAACCTGTCTGTATAATACCAGCGGCTCCGGTTTGTGACTCATGGAGAATGCCGCCCGGTTTTCCCTCTGCGTCACCCCGGCCGGAGCGAAGCGGAGAGCCGGGGTCCATCCATGGCTCTCGACGATGCCGTAGCCGGCGGGGAGCAGGCTCGACCGCTGAAGTTGCCGCGAGAACCGAGGCTGGGCCCCGGCTCGGAGGCCGGGGTGACGGTGGGGGCCATCACAATAGGTTCCGATCGACGACCGCCGGTATAAGTCCCATTAATTTCCTCGAATGTTCCGCATGGAGCGAAAACCGGCAAGGAAGCGCCGCTTGACAGGCTCCATATTTCCATTATATTGGAAACATGGAAAAGAATGCCGCAATTGCCGCCTTGGGCGCGCTGGCGCAGGAGACCCGTCTCGACGTGTTCCGGCTGCTGGTCGAGCGCGGGCCGCAGGGCCTGCCCGCCGGCGCTATCGCCGGGGCGCTCGACATTCCGGCAGCGACGCTTTCCTTCCATCTGAAAGCCTTGAAGGAGGCCGGCATGCTGCGCCGCGCGCGCAAGGGCCGCGAGCTCGTCTATGCCGCCGACTTCCCGCATATGGAAGCGCTGTTGCGGTTCCTTACCGAAGATTGCTGCCAGGGGGCCTGCCGGCCTCCGGCCCGGCCCTGAAGGAGGCTGCCATGCGACTGCAACTCGCCCTCAATGTGGACGATCTCGAACAGGCCATCGACTTCTATTCGAAGATGTTCGACGCCCCGGTCCACAAGCGCAAGCCGGGCTACGCCAATTTCGCCATCGACAACCCGCCGCTCAAGCTGGTGCTGTTCGAGCGCCCGGGCGCGGGCGAGCGCATCAACCATCTGGGGGTCGAGGTCTTCCGAGAGGAGGACGTCGCTGCCGCCACGGATCGGATCCAGGCAGCGGGCATCGACCACCTGATCGAGGAAGAGACGCGCTGCTGCCACGCCACGCAGAACAAGGTCTGGGCCACGGAGCCGCAGGGCCTGCGCTGGGAGTGGTACCGCATCACCGACGACACCGACGCGCTGTTCGACGCGCTCGGCCCGCGCGCGGCGGAGGCGGAGGCCGCCTGCTGCCCGCCTTCCGGAAAGGCCGCCGCGGCGTCCTGAGCGGCCCTCAGAGGCGGATACGGAAGTCGTTGCGGCCGCAGCGGTCTTCGCCGCGCATGAGGAACAGCGTGCGGGCGGAGTGGTCCACCAGGCCCTTGTCGCGGGCGAGGCCGGCGGCGATATCGCGGTCGAATACCGAGGTGGTCGGCATGTAGCGCAAGGTCATGCCGCGTCGCGGCTTCTCCGAGTTGTTGGCCTCCGAGCCATGCACCAGATAGACGTCGTGCAGCGAGACCTGGCCCGCCTCCAGCTCGATGGGGACGGCGAGCTCCTCGTCGAACTCCTCCTCGCGCAACTCCTGGTTCAGCGTGTAGCTCGGGTCGTCATTGGTGTTGTGCGCCCTGAGCCGCCTGTCGCGGTGCGAGCCGCGCAGCACGTTCAGGCAGCCGTTCTCCTGCGTCGAGGCATCGACCGCGATCCACACCGTGCAGGTGGCGAGCGGGCGCACCGGCCAGTATTCGCCGTCCTGGTGCCAGGGGGTCTTGCGCCCGTTCAGCGCCGGCTTGGCGAAAAAGCTGGAATTCCAGAGCGCGATGTCCGGGCCGATCGCCTGCTCGACCATGTCCAGAATTTCCGGCACCCGCGCCCAGTTCAGGAAGGCGAGATCGTGGGCCAGCAGGTTGGGGCAGTAGTCCCGGTATTCGGGGTGGCGGGCGACCAGCCTGTCGTGATGCTGGCGGATGTCCTCAAGGTCCCGTTCGGGCAGCCGGAAATCGGGCGTCACATAGCCGTCGGCTCGGTATTTTTCCAGTTCGGCGGCGTTCAACATTGGTTTCCCCTCGCGAATCCGGGCTGCTATACTGTGCGGCTACCGAAAGACAGCCGCTCGATACCATAGCCGCTCCGGGAGCGACGATGAAGCTCACCATCGAACGCAGCCAGTTCCTGAAATCGCTCGGCCATGCGCAGAGCGTGGTCGAACGGGCCAACACCATCCCGATCCTGGGCAATGTGATGCTGGAGGCGGCGGACGGGCGGCTGCGCCTCTCGGCGACCGACCTGGAGCTCGGAGCGGTCGAGACGGTGGACGCCGAGGCCATCTCGGGCGGCGGCACCACGCTGCCGGCGCAGGTGCTCTACGACATCGCCCGCAAGCTGCCCGACGGCGCGCAGGTGGAACTGGAGACCGAGGACGGCACGGACCGCATCCGGCTGCGTTGCGGACGGTCCACTTTCACCTTGTCGGCATTGCCGCCGGAAGAATTCCCGGAGCTGTCGAAGAGCGAATTCGCCTGCCGTTTCCAGCTTGCCGCGGAGGACCTGCGCGGGCTGATCGACCGGACCGGCTTTGCGGCCTCGACCGAGGAGACGCGCTACTACCTGAACGGCATCTATCTTCATACTACCGAGCATGAGGGCGTGCCGGTGCTGCGCGCGGTCGCGACCGACGGCCACCGGCTGGCGCGCGTCGAGGTGCCGAGGCCCGCAGGCGCGGAGGACATGCCGGGCGGCGTGATCGTGCCGCGCAAGGCGGTCCAGGAGTTGCGGAAGCTGCTGGAAGGGGAGGACGGCGACGTCTCGATCTCCCTTTCCGAGACCGGGATCCGGTTCGTGATCGGCAGCGTCGAGCTCACCTCCAAGCTGATCGACGGCACCTATCCCGACTATGAGCGGGTGATTCCGACCGGCAACGACAAGCGGCTCGAAGTCGAAAGCGGCGTGCTGGCAGAAGCGGTGGACCGCGTGGCCGCGATCTCCTCCGAGCGCACGCGGGCGGTCAAGCTCGCCATAGATGCGGACAGCATGCAGCTCTCCGCCGCCGACCCGACCTACGGCATGGCGACGGAAGAGATCGACGTGCGGTTCGACGGCGGCGCGCCGATGGAGATCGGTTTCAACGCGCGCTACCTGCTCGAAATCCTGCGCCGCATCGACGGCGGCACGGCGGCGCTCGAACTCGCCGATCCGGCAGCGCCCACCCTGGTGCGCGACATGGTGGACTCGAGCGCGCTCTATGTGCTGATGCCGATGCGCGTCTGATCCGTGGCCGAAGCCGCCCTTTACACATCGGGCGGGGCGCCGGTCGTCAGGCGTCTGGCGCTCAGCGATTTCCGGAATTACCGCGAAGCGCGGCTGGAGGCGGATGCGCGCTTCGTCGTGCTCACCGGGCCGAACGGCGCCGGCAAGACCAACCTGCTGGAAGCGCTCTCGCTGCTGGCGCCCGGGCGCGGTCTGCGCCGGGCCAGGCCGCGCGAACTGACGCGGCTGGGCGCCGAACGCTGGACCGTAACGGCGCGGCTCGACACGGCCTTCGGCGCGGTCGATATCGGCACGGGCTTGGGCGAGGACGAGCGGCGCGCGATGCATATCGACGGCGCGGCCCGGCGCGGCCGCGACGGGGTCGTGGCCGCCGTCTGGCTGACGCCGCAGATGGACCGGCTGTTCCTCGACGGCGCGGGCGCGCGGCGGCGCTTCCTCGACCGGCTGGTGTTCGCGGTCGATCCGGCCCATGCCGGGCGGGTCCAGGCCTATGAGACGGCCATGCGCCAGCGCCTCGCCCTGCTGAGGGGCGGCACCGCGGACGGCGACTGGCTCGCCGCGCTGGAGCGCAGTATGGCCGAGCGCGGCGTCGCCGTCGCCGCCAGCCGGCGCGACCTGGTCGAGCGGCTGCGCACCGCGCTCGCTTCCGCAGGCGGGCCCTTCCCGAAGGCGCGCGTTGCGCTCGCGGGCGACGTCGATGCGTGGCTGGAGGACGGGCCGGCGCTCGGGGCGGAGGACCGGCTGGTCGCCGCGCTGGCGGAAGGGCGCGGGCGCGATGCCGAAGCCGGGCGCACCGGCGCCGGGCCGCATCGCAGCGACCTCGCCGTCGCCGACGCCGGACGCGGCATGCCCGCCGCCGACTGCTCGACCGGAGAGCAGAAGGCGCTGCTGATCGCGCTGGTGCTCGCCTCCGCGCGCCTTGCCGCACAGCCGCCGCTGCTGCTTCTGGACGATGTGGCGGCCTATCTGGACGAAAGCCGGCGCCGCGCGCTGTTCGACGAGATCGGGCGCCTCGGCTGCCAGGCCTGGCTCACCGGCGCCGACGCGCGAGCCTTCGCGCCGCTTGCCGGCCGCGCCCTCCATGTCGGCGTCGAGGACGCCGTTCTCACCCCCCTGCCGCGCCCAACGCGGCGAACGTTGCGAATGGCGGCGTCGCCGCCGCCGGAGCGGCCATGACCGAACCCACCGACGACATCGAGACCATCGACGAGACCGGGGAATACGGCGCCGACGCCATCAAGGTGCTGCGCGGCCTGGAGGCGGTGCGCAAGCGCCCCGGCATGTATATCGGCGACACGGACGACGGCACCGGCCTGCACCACATGGTCTATGAGGTGGTGGACAACGCCATCGACGAGGCGCTGGCCGGCTGGTGCGACACGGTCGAGGTGGTGCTGGAGGCGGACGGCTCGGTCACCGTGACCGACAATGGACGCGGCATCCCGACCGAGATCCACGAGGAGGAAGGCGTGTCGGCCGCCGAGGTCATCATGACCCACCTCCATGCCGGCGGGAAGTTCGACAGCAACTCCTACAAGGTCTCGGGCGGGCTGCACGGCGTCGGCGTCTCGGTCGTCAACGCGCTCTCGGAAACGCTCGACCTCACGATCTGGCGCGACGGGCGCGAGCATGCGATGCGCTTCCGCCACGGCGAAGCGGAAGCGCCGCTGGCCGAGACGGGGCCCGCGGGCGAGGATGGCAAGCGGACCGGCACGCGCGTGCGCTTCCTGCCCTCGACCGACACCTTCTCCAAGGTCGAGTTCGACTTCGAGACGCTGGAGCGGCGGCTGCGCGAGCTGGCCTTCCTAAACTCCGGCGTGCATCTGGTGCTGACCGATGCCAGGCGCATCGAGGTCCGCAGCGTCGATCTGCACTATGAGGGCGGGCTGGAAGCATTCGTCACCTGGCTCGACCGCAACCGCGCCGCCCAGCACGAATGCATCGCCATCCGCGCCGAGCGGAACGACATCATGGTCGAGGCGGCGCTGCAGTGGAACGACAGCTTCCACGAAACGATGCTCTGCTTCACCAACAACATTCCCCAGCGCGACGGCGGCACCCATCTCGCGGGCTTCCGCGCCGGGCTGACGCGGCAGGTGACCGGGTACGGGGACCGCATCGGCGTCACCCGCCGGGACAAGCTCGCGCTCTCCGGCGAGGATGTGCGCGAGGGCCTCACCTGCGTGCTTTCGATCAAGGTGCCGGACCCGAAATTCTCCTCCCAGACCAAGGACAAGCTGGTCTCCTCGGAAGTGCGCCCGGCGGTGGAGAGCGCCATCAACGAGGCGCTGGAGGCGTGGCTGGAGGAACATCCGAAGGAGGCGCGGGTCATCGTCGAGAAGGTGCAGCGCGCCGCCCAGGCCCGGGAAGCCGCGCGCCGCGCCCGCACGCTCATCCGCGAGCCGAAGAACTCCATCGCCTCGCTGCCCGGCAAGCTCGCGGACTGCCAGGCGCGCGACCCGGCGATGGCGGAACTCTTCATCGTCGAGGGCGACAGCGCCGGGGGCTCCGCCAAGCAGGGCCGCGACCGCGCCTTCCAGGCGATCCTGCCGCTGCGCGGCAAGATCCTCAATATCGAGCGCGCCCGGCTCGACAAGATGCTCTCCAGCGACAGCATCGGCACGCTCATCACGGCGCTCGGGGCCGGCATCGCCGAGACCTTCGACGCCGACAATGCGCGCTACCACAAGATCGTCATCATGACGGATGCGGATGTGGACGGCAGCCATATCCGCACGCTCCTGCTCACCTTCTTCTACCGCCAGATGCCGGCGCTCTTGGAGCGGGGCTATCTCTATATCGCCCAGCCGCCGCTCTTCCAGGTCCGGCGCGGCGGACAGTCCGTGCGCTACCTGAAGGACGAGGCGGAACTCGACGCCTTCCTCATCGACAGCGGCCTGCAGAACGCCGTGCTGGTGCTGGAGGACGGCAGCCAGATCGCCGGGGAGGAGCTGCGCGAACAGATTGCGCTCGCCGTCCGGGTCCGCCGGCGCATCGAGGCGCTGGCCCAGATCGTCGGCCACCGCAGCCTCGTCGAACAGGCGGTGCTGGCGGGCGCGCTCGACGCGGCGGCGCTCCGGGGGCGGGAGGAGACCGAAGCCGCCGCCGTCCGGGTCGCCGACCGGCTCGACGCGCTGGAGGAGCCGTCCGCGCGCGGCTGGTCGGGCAAGGTGGAGGACGATCTCAGCCTCGCCTTCGCCTACGAGAACCAGGGCACGCTGCGCTCCTGGCGGATCGGGCGGCGCCTGCTGCACCATGTCGATGCCGTCCGCCTCAACCGCCGGGCCGGACAGCTGGGCGCGATCTACGGCAGGCCGGCGGCGCTCCGGGTGCGCGAGCGCGAGGACCGGATCGACGGCCCCTGCGGCCTCCTGGAGCGTGTGCTGGAGCACGGGCGGCGCGGGCTCACCCTGCAGCGCTACAAGGGCCTCGGCGAGATGAACCCGGAGCAGCTCTGGGAAACGACGCTCGACCCCGAGGCGCGCACGCTGCTCCAGGTGCGGGTGAACCAGGCCGACGAAGCGGGCGAGCTGTTCTCCACCCTGATGGGCGACCAGGTCGAACCCCGCCGCGCCTTCATCCAGGACAACGCGCTCAAGGTCGCGAACCTGGACGTTTAGGACGTTCTCGCGCCATGGTGTCCCTGCACTTTGCTGTATCCACTCCCTCCCAGATGCATCCATTTTGCCTCGCCTTGACACCCACTTTCCGACATGCTCTGCTAATCTCCCTATATCCCCTTCGCTAACGCTTCAAACGATGCCGTGCAACCAAACTAATACAACCTCCCGGCGAGGCACCGACGATAATCCCCTGAATCCACTCTCTCCCCTAATCTCCACAGGTAGTTCACTTCTCGCCGAGTACCGCCGGCGTCGAATTCCGTATGAACAAAAGCGGATTCATCCTCGCGATCTAGACACTCATCTGGATAATGGGTGGCTACTTCAACGGCTAGGGAAACGAGTATCTCGAGTAAAGCGACCCAAGCGACACGACAAAGGGCTTGAAGATCGTGTTTGGTGCCTTCTACACTCAATGGGATATGAGATACTCAGCGGTGATAATTTTTCCATTTCCTTCCGACGTTCTGATAATTCTACTGGCAAAAAACAAGTTGATGTTTATGCCGAAGATGACGAGACCGTTCTAATCATAGAATGTAAATCCAAACTAGAGCGTGGCCGTCGCTCTCTTCAAAAGGACATCCAAGAAACGATATCCCTACAAACTTACTTTCGCAATACGATCTTTAAAAGATTTTCAACGAAATCGCGGCCTAAGATCGTTTGGATATACGTAACACAAAATATCGTTTGGTCTCCGGCAGATTTAGATCGAGCTAACGATGGCGATATTCGTGTTATTACGGAAAACGAACTTCAGTATTTTGAAACATTTATAAAGCACTTAGGGCCCGGAGGAAGATATCAAATTTTGGCCCAATTTTTGGGTGGACAAAAGATTCCCAGCCTTTCTGACATAACGCTGCCTGCTATCAGAGGAAAAATAGGTGGAAATGTATTTTACTCCTTTGTAACTACTCCGCGCCACTTGTTGAAGATTGCATTTATAAATCATCAAGCCTTGCAATACCCTGATGGTCGCCCCGCGTACCAGCGGATGATTTCAGCATCTCGAATAAAGGAGATTGGGAAATTTATTCAAGCTGGCGGATTTTTCCCGACCAACATCCTAGTGAATTTTACAAATTCTCCGCGATTTGATTTGATTTCCAATGAACAAAATACAGATCCGGGAGTCAAGTTCGGCTGGCTTACATTGCCATCTCTGTATCGATCAGCTTGGATCATAGATGGCCAACATCGCCTCTACGGGTTCTCCCGACTCTCCGATCAATACTTGGACCAAAGCTTATTCGTTCTTGCATTTGAGAAGTTGCATGTGGAGAAGGAGGCGGACTTGTTTATAACGATAAATCACAAGCAGAAAAGCGTACCCAGAAGCTTGCTCATTAGCTTGCTGGCCGATATCAGAATGGGTGATAGCGATCCGTCGACGGCCCTTGACGCCTTAGCATCTGCGGTTGTTCGTAACCTCAACGAAGAGGAGGGGGGGCCTCTCTGCGGGCGGTTTCCGGTACCTGGGGTACCACCCGACGCCATTCAGAATTTGACAATGTCTGAGGCTGTCAAGGGATTACGACGGTCTGGCTTGCTTGGAAAGGTGGCGGGACCTTCCATCGCACCGGGTGTTCTGTCGGGGGCAACAGACGTCGCCACCGTCGATAGGGCCTCGCGCGTGCTCTCTTCGTATTTTGGCGAAGTTCGAAATATTGCTCCAGACAGGTGGACGAAGGGGAAGGGCGGCGTCGTCGCCTCTAATCCGGTTGTTCGTGCTCACCTGACGATAATCTCGGAAGTAGTCAGCTACTTGGCTCATAAGCGGTCATTGGATTTTGCTCTAATGAGGGAGAGTGAGTTCACTCGAGAGCTGGTCGCCTTTTGTGAGCCACTGTTATTGTTTACTAAAGAAGCTTCCGACGAAGAGATGATAAAGAAGTTTTCGAGGAAATTTGGCGAAGGGGGCGTACGAGAGTGCACATACCATCTCCTAGAGGTGTTGAATCGCTCTTACCCGGATTTTGGATCGGAGGACTTTCGGCGGTGGATCGAACAAAGCAATTCAGAGAAGATTGACGAAGTAGATCGATTTCTGATGAAGCTTTCAGAACGCTTGGTGGATTATGTAATTGACACGTTAAAGGCTGTTCATGGTATTCACCGTTTGGAGAGCGATGAACCGGCATTTTGGGAGATAGGTGTCGGTAGTGAACGAATTCGGCGCAATGCATTTGAAAAGCAACAGAGAGACAAAGAAAGACGAAAGCCAAAGGAGGCCTATTTGGACATCGTGGATTTAGTAGAAATAGTCAAGCAGAAGAACAATTGGGATCATTTCAGGCATGTTTTCAACAATCCACAGGCAGGCGACTCGAGAGGGCGAAAGTATTACCTAGATTGGATAAATTCATTTAACGAACTGAGGAACATTGCTGCACACAGGAATAGATTAAAAACTTACTCGGAAGCTGATTTGGAGTTTGTGGAATGGCTTCGAGCGAACGTTGGACCGAAGGTGCCGTAGGGCTAGAGAATATTGCGATATTGTTCAGAGATGCTTTGAACTCAAGGGTTGCAATGAAACCGTTCTTGAAGTGGGCAGGAGGAAAGCGATGGCTGGTAAGGAGCGGTCAGTTGCGACTTCCAACGATTGCTGGTCGGTATATCGAACCATTCCTTGGCGGTGGGGCAGTGTTCTTTGCGACACGGCCGAAAAATGCATTGCTCAGCGATAATAATGAACGGTTGATTGAGCTGTACCAGGTTTTGCGGGATCACACACAAGACCTGCAGCGGCTGATAGAGGAGCACGCTGCTGCACATTGTCGAGAATATTATTATCGAATGCGATCGCGGAAATTTGATAATTGTGTCGCAAGAGCGGCGCAATTTATGTACTTGAACCGAACGTGTTGGAACGGATTGTATCGGGAGAATAAAAATGGAAAATTCAATGTTCCGATAGGCACTAAACAGAGCGTGATCATGGAGGATGACGATTTTCGTAGCTGGTCGTCAGCGTTAGCAAATACGACGATTAGGAGCCAAGACTTTGAGAAGAGTATCGAGACAGCGAAAGAAGGGGACTTTGTGTTTGTCGATCCGCCATATGCGGTTCCTCGCGGGAGCCGTGAGTTCATCAAGTATAGCAGGGACGTATTTAGTTGGGAAGATCAGAGGCGACTTCGGAGGGCGTTGGGAAGCGCGGCAAAGAAGGGAGCTGGCGTTGCAATGACGAATGCGAATCATGAGGCGATAAGGGAGTTATATCGAGGTTTTGGAAAGCAGGTGCTGGTCAGCCGGCACAGCGTGATAGCAGGAAAGGCAGTATATCGCGCTCGGTATTCGGAGTTGCTGGTGACGGCTTGGGGAAATTGAAGGAGAGCATGCTTGGGTAAAAGAGGGCTGAACAGGGTGCGGAAGGGCCGTGTAGGGATCCCGACAAGCCGCCGCGCGATATCCGGTCCCTTGACCTGCGGGCGTCGAACGGGGCAGGTTCGGCGGGTTGCGGACACCGCCTGTAGCGACCCGGGGAGCGCGTCTTTGCCATGCATGTCGGCCTGAGCTGCTTTTTCCAGAATCCCGACAAGAGGCTGACCGACCGCGAGGTCTGGCGGCAGGAGGTCGCGCTGGCCGAGGCGGCGGAGCCGATGGGCTTCGACAGCATCTGGTCGGCCGAGCACCATTTCACCGACTACACCATGTGCCCGAGCGTGACCCAGTTCCTGACCTACATGGCCGGGCGGACCACGCGCGCCGGGCTCGGCACCATGGTGGTCGTGCTGCCCTGGCACGAGCCGGTGCGGGTGGCGGAGGAGCTTGCGCTGCTCGACCACCTGTCGGACGGGCGGGTGATCTTCGGCATGGGGCGCGGCCTCGGGCGGGTCGAGTTCAACGGTTTCCGCCTCGATATGGGCGAGAGCCGCGAGCGCTTCGTCGAATATGCCGAGGCGGTGATGGGCGCGCTGGAGACCGGCACCATCGAGAGCGACGGCAAGCATCTCCGCCAGCCGCCGACGGACATCCGCCCCAAGCCCTTCAAGTCCTTCCGCGGACGCACCTACGCGGCCTCCGTCTCGCCGCAGTCTGCGGAGATCATGGCGCGGCTCGGCATCGGCATCCTCATCATCGCCCAGAAGCCCTGGGAGAAGACGCTGGAGGAGCTGGAGAACTATCGCGAGCTCTACCGGCAGCACAATAATGGCGAGGAAGCGCCGAAGCCGATCATCGCGAGCTTCGTCGCCGTGCATGAGGACCGCGAGAAGGCGCGCGAGATGTATGAGAACTACATCGTCGGCTACTGCCGCTCGGCGCTCAAGCACTACGAGTTCCACAATGAGGGTCTGGCCGACATTCCGGGCTACGAGTATTACGGCGCGCTCGCCCGCAACATCCACAAGCACGGCATCGACACCTTCGTGCGCTTCCTCGCCGACCTCCAGGTCTGGGGCACGCCGGACGAGGTGGTGGAAGGCGTGATCGCCAATGTCGAGCGCGCGGGCTGCGGCGGTTTCCTGGCCGCGCTCTCCTACGGAGGCATGCCCTACGACATCGCGCGCGAGAACCAGCGCCTGTTCGCCGAAAAGGTGCTGCCGCGCCTCAAGGCGCATGACACCGGCGTCGAGATCGGTTCCGCGCCTCCGCTCGCCGCTGCCGCCGAATAGGGCTTGCCTTGGGTCCTCGCAACGTCGCGCCGAACACCGATTGTCCGGGTGCAAACCTGGAGGGTGCAAACCTCGAGGACGCAAATCTGGAAGCCGCGAACCTGCAGGGGGCCAACCTGAAACGGGCCAACCTGAAGGCGGCGAACCTGAGGGACGCGAATCTGGAGAATGCGGACCTTGCGGGGGCGAATCTGGCCGAAGCGAACCTGCAAGACGCCAATCTGAAGAACGCCAACCTCTCGGGCGCCTCGCTAAGCGATGCAAACCTGGCCGGCGCCAATCTCGCGGGTGCAAGGCTCTCGGGCCGGATCGGCCAGGGGCCCGCGTCGCAGTGATCCCGGAGGATTTCGGGCTCGGCGAGGAACAGCTTCTGCTGCGCGACACGGTGCGCGCGTTTGCGCGGGAGAAGGTGGCGCCGCGCGCGGCGGAGATCGACCGGGACGCCGCCTATCCGCATGACATGTTCGCGGCGCTGCGGGACCTCGGTCTCTTCGCGCTGCCCTTCCCGGAACGCTATGGCGGCGCGGACAGCGTGCTCTCCGGCTGCCTCGCCATCGAGGAGCTGGGCCGCGTCTGCTACAACACGGCCTACCTGCTGCTCGTCCAGTGGACGCCCTTTGCGGCCGTGCTGGCCGGCGGCTCGCCCGAGCAGCATGAGCGCTGGCTGCCGGGCCTCGCCGGCGGCGCGCTGAAGGCTGCGATCTCCGTCACCGAGCCGCAATCCGGCTCCGACGCCGCCGGGATCAGGACGCGCGCCACCCGCGCGCCGGGTGGCTACCGCATCGACGGGGCCAAGGTCTGGTGCACCAACAGCCCGGAAGCCGATTTCATCGTCGTGGCTGCCAAGACGGACCCCTCGGCCCGCCACCGCGGCATTTCCGTGTTCGCGGTGGAAAAGGGCACGCCGGGGCTGACCGTCGGCGCTCCGGAGCGGAAGCTCGGCTCGCGCGGCATCCCCTCCTGCCCGCTCTTCTTCGACGGCGCCTTCGTGCCCGACGAGAACCGGATCGGGCCGGAGGGCGAGGGCTGGCTGACGGTGATGGAAGCGTTCAACCGCTCGCGCCCGATGATCGGCGCGCGCGGCGTCGGCCTCGCCCAGGGCGCGCTCGACCTGGCGGCGGAGTTCGTGCGCGGGCGCGAGGCGTTCGGCGAGCGGGTCGCGGACTTCCAGGGCGTGCGCTGGATGCTGGCCGACATGACCATGCGCACCGAGGCCGCCCGGCAGATGGTCTGCAAGGCCGCCGCGCTTGCGGATGCGGGCGTGGCGGGCCGCGCGCTCGCGCCCTGGGCGGCGATGGCGAAATGCATGGCCACCGACGCGGCCATGTCGGTCGCGACCGATGCGGTGCAACTCTGGGGCTCGGCCGGCATTTCGGCCGACAACCCCGTCGAGCGCTTCTTCCGCGACGCCAAGGTCCTCCAGATCGTCGAGGGCACCAACCAGATCCAGCGCAACATAATCGGCCGCCACGCGGTCGAGGCGCCGGGAGCCGGTTGACGGCGGGGCATCGTTGCCGGTGCGCCGGGCGCCGTTGACGGCTATGCTCGCGGACGGGCCGCCTGAGGGAGGGTCGGGATGAGCTGTCTGCTCACGCGGATCGTGGTGCGCAACTACAAGAGTATCGGCGCCTGCGATGTCTCGCCGGCGCAGCTTTGCTTTCTTGTCGGCGCAAACGGATCGGGCAAGAGCAATTTCCTCGATGCGCTCCGCTTCGTTTCCGACTCGCTCAATTACTCAATAGACCACGCGCTGCGCGACCGTGGCGGTATCGGCGAAGTGCGCCGGCGCTCCGGCGGTCATCCGAACCATTTCGGAATTCGCCTCGAATTCGCCCTGGCGGAGTGGCGAGGCCATTATGCTTTCACGGTAGGGGCAAAGCCGCAACGCGGCTATGAGGTTCAGAGCGAAGAATGCCATGTCGTGCCGCTGAGCGGTGAGGGAGCGCACTACTACAAGGTGGAACGCGGCCGTGTTCGCAGAAGCACTTTTCCGCAGCCGCCGGTTGCTGCCGCCGATCGTCTGTATCTGGTCACCGTCTCGGGGCTGGAAGCGTTTCGGGTCGTGTATGACCTGCTGTCCACCAACGGCTTCTACAACCTGAATCCGGAGGCCATCCGCGATTTGCAGCCGCCGGACCCGGGAGCGATCCTCAAGCGGGACGGAAGCAATGCCGCCAGCGTCCTCCACAATCTTTCGATGAACGCTCCCGGATTCAAGCAGCGGATCGAGCATTACCTCGGCAAGGTCGTTCCGGGAGTTACGGGGGTTGACCGCCGGCAGATCGGGTCGAGAGAGACCTTGGAATTCCGGCAAAAAATCCGCGGCGCGCAGCATCCCTGGCGCTTCTTCGCCAGCAATATGTCGGATGGTACGCTGCGCGCCTTGGGCGTGCTGTTGGCGCTCTTCCAAGGCTCGGCGCAGAACGGAGCGGTGCAACGGCTTGTCGGTATCGAAGAGCCGGAAGTTGCGCTTCATCCTGCCGCGGCCGGGGTTCTCATCGATAGCCTTCGCGATGCTGCAGAACGCGCGCAGATTCTCGTGACGAGTCATAGTCCTGATTTGCTCGATAATGACGAAATCTCCGCCGAGTCGATTATCGCCGTCGTGCTCGAAGACGGCGAAAGCCGAATCGGTCCGCTGGACGAATACGGACGCTCGGCGCTCAGGGACCATCTGTACACAGCCGGCGAACTGCTCAGGATGGACCAGCTCGATCCGGACCCGGAACTGTCGAACCCGAAGTCGGGCCAACTGAACCTGTTCGGCCCAGTCCCCCGGCCATGCACAGGATCGTGACCGTTGTGGAAGGGCACGGGGAGGTCCATGCCGTGCCCGTTCTGCTTCGACGAATCGTCCAACGTCTATCGCCGACCGCCGTTCTGGACGCGCCCAGGCCGATCCGCGTGAAGCGCGCCGGGCTTCTGCGGGATGGCGAACTGGAGCGTGCCATTGCGCTCGCCGCCCGACGAACGGGAGAAAACGGTTCCATTCTGCTCTTGCTGGACGCCGATGACGACTGTCCGGCCGAGCTTGGCTTACGGCTTCTGGCGCGTGCGGCCGCCGCCCGGTCGGACCGGCATATCCGGGCGGTGCTCGCCAAGAAGGAATTCGAAGCCTGGTTCCTGGCGGCGGCGCCTTCGCTGGCCGGATACGGGGGCATCGACGAGAGCGTTGCAAGACCGCCCGATCCCGAGGCGATCGGAAACGCGAAGGGCTGGCTGAGCGCAAGAATGCCGCGCGGTCAGCCTTATCGGGAGACGCTTCACCAGGCGGCGTTTACCGCTGTCTTCGACTTGGATGCTGCGCGGTCTGCTTCATCATTCGATAAGCTGTGGCGGGATGTCGAATCTCTAATCCGTCCCGAAGCGGCCCCCTTGCCGGTGTAGTCGCCACGCTGTGGAGACGGCGGGGACCGGTTGACAGGGGGGCGGGCGGCGGGCTGGAGTCCCCTGAGCGCGGACAAGGCGGCGGGGCCATGTTGTTCCACCACGCATCGAAGAACCGGCCGTTCCATCTCGGCAGCTATCCGATGGAGGTGCTGCCGCGCGACGAGGCGGTGACCGCGGCGGAGGCGGCACGGCCGCCGGCCGGGCCTACCGAGGCGGCGCAAGCGGGCGGGGCGCTCGGGCCCGCCGTGCTCCATTACCGCGAACTGTTCGCGCGGTTCGCGGAAGGCGGGCCGGTGGCGGAAACGGCGCCGGTTCCGGCCCGGCTCGACCGGCGCGCGGAGGACATCAAGGGCTGCTCCTATTTCATGGACGCCGACCAGGTGGGCATCTGCCGGATCCCGGCGAACGCCTGGCTGGAAGGCGCCAAGGCGCTGGAAGGCCACAGCCACGCGGTCGTCATCCTGGTCGCTTTCCCCGCACTGCCGGACCGGGACAACCTCGCCCGCGCCTGGGTGGAGGACGCCGTGGCCGCCACGGCCGAGATGCGCGTGCTGGAGATCGCCGGCTGCACCGCCGGGCATATCCGCCAGATGGGCTTCGAGGCCCGTATCCACCATGCCGGCGACGAATGCCTGGACCGGGAACGGCTCGCCGTGCTGGCCGGGCTCTGCCTGCGTTCGGAGGACGTGCTCCAGAACCCCTATATCGAGGGCGGGTTCGCGCTCGCCGCGATCTCCACGAACTACGAACTGGAATGCGGCAGCCCGCTGGCCTCGGGTGCGGCCGGTGCGCGCAACCGGGCCTACCGCAAGGGCATCGCCGGCGCCGTCTCCGGCCGCGAGCGCGCCCGCCGCGCGAAGCGCAAGTCGCACTGGAGCCGCTACCCGATGGAGCAGGTCCGCCGCGTGGACCGGCCCACCACCCTCATCATCGACGAGGAAGTGCCGCGCGTGCCGCAGCGCGCGGCCTTCTTCACCCGCGCTGCCAAGGGCGACCTCGGCGAGAAGTCCCGGCGCGAGCGCGCCCGCTTCGCCTTCAAGCACCCGCTCTCCTTCTCCCAGCTCCAGCTCATCCGCGCCATGGTGCCCCACCAGGACGGCGAAGCCGCTCCGGAGAGCGACGGGGACCGCTATGGCGACCCGGCGGCGAATGCCCGCGCGGTCAAGGCGCTCTCCTATTTCCTCGGCTCGGACCTCACGGGCATTTGCGAGATCCCGCGCTACGCCTGGTTCTCGCACCGGGAGGACGGCAGCCCCATCGAGATGTACCACCGCTACGCCGTCGTCATGCTGATCGACCAGGGCTACGACACCATGGAAGGGGCGAGCGGCGACGACTGGATTTCCGGCGCGCAGTCCATGCGCGGCTATCTGCGCGGCGCGGAGATCGCGGGCATCATGGGCGAGACGCTCCGGGGGCTCGGCTTCCCCTCGCGCGCCCAGACCAACGCGGACAGCGACGTGCTGCACATTCCGCTCCTGCTCTGGGCGGGGCTCGGCGAGCTCAGCCGCATCGGCGAGCTGGTGCTCAATCCGTTCGTCGGCCCGCGCTTCAAGTCCGTCGTGCTCACCACCGACATGCCGATGGAGGTGGACCGCCCGATAGATTTCGGCCTCCAGTATTTCTGCGACCATTGCCACAAATGCGACCGGGAGTGCCCCTGCGACGCCATTCCGCACGGGCCCAAGGTGATGTTCAACGGCTATGAGATGTGGAAGCCGGATGTCGAGCGCTGCACCCGCTACCGGCTGACCAACATGCGCGGCTCGGCCTGCGGGCGCTGCATGAAGACCTGCCCGCTCAACAAGGTGGTGGACATGGACGGCGGGCTCCTGCCGCGCATGGCGAGCTGGCTCGGCGTCAATGCGATGTTCCTGAAGCCGGCGCTGGTGCCCGTCGCCACCTGGCTGGACGACCGGCTCGGCAACGGCAGGCGGAACCTCGTGAAGAAATGGTGGTTCGACCACGAGATCGTCGATGGCGTCACGGTCGCGGCGAAGGGCGCGAACGAGCGCGAGATCGACCCGGACAAGAAGGTGGACGCGGCGCGCCAGAAGATCGCCTACTATCACGCCGACGCCATGCCGCCGCCGGACAGGCAGGCGCCCGACCCGGTGGACCGCAAGGCGGCGCTGGCCGCTGCGGCCCTGGTCGAGACCCCGGCGGAGGCCCGCGAGCGCCTTGCGGCGGGCGGGGCCGCGCCGGCCCACTATGTCCCGACGCCGGCCGTCGGCAGCGAAGGTAGTGGCGGGGACGGCGGAGGACGAGACGCAAATCCCTACGGGAAGGGCGGCTAAGGAGGAAGTCCATGCGGCCTACGGAACGCGAAAAGGCGGATTTCGACCGGGACGGCGCGGTGCTGATGACGGGCGTCGTGCCGGCGGAATGGCTGGGCGTGCTGGCGGAAGCGGTCGAGCGCGACATCGCCGAACCGGGACCCTTCTTCAACGGCTACCGGCCGGAAGCCGGGCGCTTTCACGGCAACCTCCGCATCTGGGAGACCCATGAGGGCTTTCGCGCTTTCTGCTGCGAAGGCCCGCTGCGGGAAGTCGCGGCCAAGTTCCTCGGGGCGGAACGGCTCAATCTCTTCTACGACCAGCTTTTCGTGAAGGAGCCCGGCACGCCGCAGCCGACGCGCTGGCACAACGACCAGCCCTACTGGCCCGTTCGCGGCTGGCCGGTCATGTCCTTCTGGCTGCCGCTCGATCCGGTGACGCGCGAGAGCGGCGCACTCTCCTTCGTCGCGGGCTCGCACCGCTGGGAGCGCTGGTTCCAGCCGGAGCCCTTCGCGAAGGGCGGGGCCGATTATGAGCGCGGCGAGAACTACGAGCCGATGCCCGATATCGACGCCGGCGGCTACGACATCCTCTCCTGGGACATGGAGCCCGGCGACGCGCTCGCCTTCCATGCGATGACCGTCCACGGCGCGGGCGGCAACCTCACCTCCGACACCCGCCGGCGCGGCTATGCGGTGCGCTATTGCGGCGAGACCTGCACTTACTTCGCTGGCCCCGGCCCGAACAACGACCTCCGCAATCCGGCGCTCGCCGACGGCGACCCGCTCGACAGCGGGCAATTCCCCACCGTCTGGCCCTGACGCGGTTCCCGGCGTTCGCGCTGCCTACCCCTTGACCTAGCGGGGTTTTCTTGCTTCGCTGCCGGATCGGCCGCAGAGCGGCCGTGGCCCGATCGCAGGAGGAGGAGCGCGATGCCCGACGGTATGTCCGGACAGGAGAGGTTCGAAAACGGGAGCAGTGCGCTCAAGAATGTGGTCTGCACGAGTTGCGACGGATTCTGCCCGGTCGCGGCCAAGGTCGAGGACGGGCGCGTGGTCAAGGTCACGACGCGCGACCACCCGATCCTGAAGGACGTGATCTGCATGAAGGGCGCCTATGCGCCGAAGCATTTCGCGCATCCCGACCGCATCCTCTATCCGCTGAAGCGCGTGGGCGCGCGGGGCGACGGCCAGTGGGAACGGGTCACCTGGGACGAGGCGATGGACGACATCGCCGAACGCCTCCGGGCCGTGATCGACAAATACGGGCCGGAAGCCTTCGCGGTCGGCCAGAGCGGCGCCACCGGCCTCTCCGACCACGGCCTCTCCCGGCGCTTCATGAACCATGTCGGCTCGCCCAACTGGATCAGCGGCGTTGCCTATTGCGCCGGCAACACGGCGGCGGTGAACCGCTATGTCTATGGCTGGTTCCCGCGCGGCGACGTGCTGAACTCGAAGTGCATCGTGCTGCTCGGCCACGACCCGCGCCGGCACAGCTGGACGATGGAATACAAGGCGATCCGCATGGCGCAGGCCGCGGGCGCCAAGCTCATCGTGGCCGATCCGCGCCGCAGCGGGAACGCCGAGCGCGCCGACATCTGGCTGCCGCTCAGGGCCGGCACCGACGCGGCCCTGCTGCTCGGCTGGCTCCGGGTCATCGTCGATGAGGAGCTCTACGACAAGGAGTTCGTGCGCGACTGGACCGTCGGCTTCGACAAGCTGGTCGAGCGCCTCCGGGAATACCCCGTCGCGCGCGTCGCGGAGATCACCGGCCTGACGGAAGACCGGATCCGCGACTCGGCCCGGATGTATGCGACGACGGCGCCCGCCTGCATTCCCTGGTCGCCGATCACCGACCAGCAGGTGTCCAGCACCTCGGCCATCCGCCTGCAAGCCATGCTGCGCGCGATCACCGGCAATGTCGATGTCAAGGGCGGCGAGGTGTTCGTCGGGCCGAGCCCCGTCATGCGCTTCGACTCCGAGATCGAGATGGCGCACCTCTTGTCCGAGGAGCAGAGGGACAAGCAGCTCGGCGCGGACAAGCACCCGGTCTTCACCTTCCGCGGCATGAAGGCCTTCGAGGACGCCACCGAGCGCGTCTGGGGGCACCGCTACGTCAATCTCGTCAACGGCTGCTACATGGCCAACCCGATGGCGGTGTTCAAGGCCATGGAGGACAGCGACCCCTACCCGGTCCGGGCTTTCTTCATGATGGCCAACAACGCGCTGATGGCCTACGCCAACGGCGAGCGCGTGTACCGGGCGATGATGAAGCAGGACCTGCTCGTGTCCTTCGAGCACAACATGACGCCGAGCGCGCAGATCTCGGACTATATCCTGCCGGGCGACTCTTGGCTCGAGCGGCCCTCCATGCAGGCCGGCATCAGCGACCAGGCGATGGAGCCGCCGGGCGAGTGCCGCAATGTCACCTATTTCTGGCACATGCTCGCCAGGCGCATGGGGTTCGGCGACGCCTTCCCCTGGACGAACCAGGAGGACTTCATCAATTACCGGCTGGAGCCGGGCGGGGCGGTCTGGAAGGACGTCGTCGCGGCCGGGCGTCCGCCCAACCTGCATCGCGGCCAGGCGCCCGATCCCGGGGAGAAGCAGTATCTCAAGACCGGCTTCGCCACGCCGTCGGGCAAGGTGGAGTTGTATTCCGAGGTGCTCGAAAATCTCGGCTTCGACCCGCTGCCCTACTACCGCGAGGCGGCGGAGCCATGCGAGCGCTTCCCGATGGCGAGCTTCATCGGCTGGCCCGAGGACGAGTATTTCCGCTCCGGCCACCGCCATGTTCCGGAGTTGCGCCGGCGCGCGGCGGACCCGATGTTCATGATCGCCCCGGCGGAGATGGAGCGGCTCGGCTTCGAGGAAGGCGCCTGGGCCCGGCTCGAGTCCTCGACCGGCGCCATGGTGGCCCGCGTCTATGGGCGCTCCTCCATGCCGAAGGGCCTGGTGCGGGTGCCGCATGGCTGGTGGAAGCCGGAATCGCGGCCGGGGCTGGAGAACATGTCCGGCATGTGGGCCTTCAATGACGGGCAGATAACGCCCGACGACGAAGAGGCGCTGATCGACCGCGAACAGGGCATCCCGCACATGAAGGGCATGCCGTGCGCGCTGGTCGCGCTGACGGCCGAGGAAGTGGCGGCGCTCGAGGCCGAATTCGGCCCGACCGACGACCTGCCGCGCGGCCCGGAAGGCAAGGTGCTGCAGTCCAACTCCAAGCCCGGCGATTTCATGTTCGACGACGTCACCGGCGACGGCGTGGAGTTCGAGGCGATATCCCTCTCCATCTACGGCCGCACCTCCGCGATGTGATATAACGGCCCCGCTCTCCACAGGGAAAGGGGAGCGGGGCCGTCTCGTCCGTATGTTGGGGCGGTGCGCCGCTGTCCCGTGCGAACACACTATGTTCAGCCGAATAGAACTGACCGGCTTCCGGGGCTTCGAGTCATACCGGCTCAATGACTTGCGCCGCGTCAATCTGTTGGTCGGCAAGAACAATAGCGGCAAGACTTCGGTGCTTGAGGCTTTGCACCTGTTAGCAGCCAACGGGAACCCACGCACATTCGATGAAATTGCCGGGAGCCGTACCGGACGAAGCAATTGGGCCCGAGGCAGGGGCGACCCTGTTATTGACATTGCGCCATTCTTTTTCGGCCATCGCATTTCGCTGCATTCCAAGTCCTTCGTCGAAACCGATGCTGGAAACCTCTTCATGGAGGTTGTTCCTTTGACCGATGAAGAGCAGGTGCGTTACTCCGACATCGGTTCGGAGCGTTGGGAGGAGGAAAAGTTCGATTTCCTGGAATTCGGACTTAGCATCTCGACTGATGGAGAATTGAAAAATGCGCCCTCCTTTCCTGTCAACGAAACCGGGTTAATGGCTTGGCATTCTCTCGTTGGGCGTCGGAAACCCATTTCACCAAGAATCAATTCGAGATTGGTGTCATCGAAATCTATCGATGCCCGAGATATGCGCCCGATGTGGGACAACATGTTGCGGATAAATCGCGAAGATAGAATAGTGCATACTATTCAGGCGTTGCAGCCGGATATATTCGAGCTTCATTTTTTGTCGGGACCGCCGCCGGAAGTTCTCCTTACCCTCCGAGACAGCAAGCAGAGAACGCCGTTGCATAGCTTCGGAGACGGGACCCGCCGCTTTCTTGGGCTGTCTTTGCTTCTGGCGAATTTGGAAGACGGCCTTCTTCTGGTGGATGAGATCGACACCGGGCTGCACTGGACTGTAATGGAGGACCTTTGGCGGCTGGTTATCCGTGCGGCGCGGGGCGGGAACGTGCAGGTGTTTGCGACCACGCACAGTTACGATTGCATCAAGGGGCTTGCATCGCTTTTGGAGCGTGAGCCCGAGCTTTCGGAGGAGGTGTCGCTCCAGAAGCTCGAACGCCGTCTGGACGAGGCTGTAGCCTTCCGCGGCGAACAAATTCCGATAGCGATAGACCACAATATCGAGCTTCGTTGAACATGGCTGTAGAAGAGCGCCCTTTCCTCATCGTGGAGGGGGATGACGACCTTCATGCAATCGAACACCTGCTCGGCAGACGCGGCTTGCGAAAGGAAAGCTCTTGGTTTCCGAAGCTGGAATGCGCCAGAGATGTGGACAGACTTATAAGGACCGTCGAAACGGCTGTGATGGCCGGTACTGGCGGTGCGGTCGGATTTGTCGCGGATGCGGATGCGTCGGCAGAGGGGCGGTGGCGAGGCGTTAAACGAGAATTGATGAAGACGGGTATGTCACTCCCGGCCCAATCCCCAGCCGAAGGCTATATCGGTCGGTGCGAGCGTTCCGATACCCGCGTCGGTGTGTGGCTCATGCCGGACAATCGGCAGCGGGGCGCCATAGAGGAATTTCTCCTCGCCCTGATCGACCCGGCAGACCCCCTGCTGGGCCACGCGGAGCGCACCACGGCCGAAGCGCGAGAGTTGGGCGCGACCTTTCCGGATACCGCGCTGAAGAAAGCCCAACTGCGCGCGTGGCTGGCTTGGTGCGAGGACCCCGGATTTCCCTACGGCCGCGCGCTCGGCGCTGGCTATTTCGATAGCGACAGAGCTGCCGCGGACCCGTTCGTGACTTGGTTTACCCGGCTTTTCGGCCCGGACGCCGGATAAGCCGCGTCCCGGTTCCACCCGCAGCGGAAATGCTGTAGGGGACGGCGCATGTCTCTTCGGGGGATGCGCCGTTGTCGTATGAAACGCTGACAGCCGGGGTCGAGGACGGCCTGCTGACGCTCACGCTCAACCGGCCCGAGCGGCTGAACGCGGTCAATGCGGCCATGATCGGCGAGTATCTGGAGGCGCTGGACGCGGCCGACCGCGATGACTCGGTCCGCGCGGTGATCGTCACCGGGGCGGGCCGGGCCTTCTGCGCCGGCGCCGATCTCTCGGCCGGGCCGGGGACCTTCGACCGCGCCCCGCCGGAGCCGGGCGCGCGCCACCGCGATGGCGGCGGCCTCGTGGCGCTCCGCCTCTTCGACATGAAGAAGCCCGTGATCGCGGCGGTGAATGGCCCGGCAGTCGGCTTCGGCGCGACGCAAATCCTGCCGATGGACATGCGCCTTGCCTCCACCGAAGCCCGCTTCGGCTTCGTCTTCTCCCGGCGCGGCGTGGTGATGGAGGCGGCGTCCTCCTGGTTCCTGCCGCGCCTGGTGGGGATGCAGCAGGCGATGGAGTGGGTCGCCACCGGCCGGGTCTTCTCGGCCGAGGAGGCGTTCGAGGGCGGGCTGGTGCGCTCGCTGCATGCGCCGGAAGACCTGCTGCCGGCGGCGCGCGCGCTCGGGCGCGAGATCGCGGAGAACGCCTCGCCCATGTCGGTCGCGCTCTGCCGGCAGATGATGTGGAAGATGCTGGGCGAGCACCACCCGATGGCCGCGCACCGGATCGATTCGCTCGGCATGGCCTATACCGGCGCCTCGGCCGATGCGCGCGAGGGCGTCGCCTCCTTCCTGGAGAAGCGCCCGCCCGCCTTCGCGTCTGCGCCCGGCAAGGCGATGCCGGCCTTCTACCCCTGGTGGGACGAGCCCCGCTACGGTTGAACGGAGCGGCTGCTATGGCGCGGCGGATGGGACCGCGCTATATTGGTTCGTCGAAATCGGAGCGGGTCATGGATCAGGGAACCTATATTCTGGCGGGGATGGTTGGGCTCGGCGCCCTGATGGTTGCAGTGCTCTGCCTGATGTGGGCCCTGACCCGCGATGTCCGCGGTTTGTCCGAGCGCGTGGCAAGGCTCGAAGGTTTGCTCGAGGGCCTGCTGCACGGGAATTCGGCGCCGGCACCCGGCAAGTAGCTGCCTGGAGAACCACCGGTTCGGATAAACCCGAGACTCCCCAGGAAGCCTTCTTGCGCTGAAGGCTGCGACAGGCAGAGTCCACTTCCTTGCGCGCAATTGCCCTCGTCGCGCCGGAGAACCTCATGGCCCGCGACCTGCCCAACATCCTGCTGATTCAGGCCGACCAGCTCAAACCCCAGGTCCTGCCGGCCTATGGCGGCCCGGCGGTGACGCCGCATCTCGACCGGCTCTCGGGGGAAGGCGCGGTGTTCGAGAACGCCTATTGCAACTTCCCGCTCTGCGCGCCGTCGCGCTTCTCGATGCTGGCCGGGATGCTGCCCTCGCGCGTGCGGGCCTTCGACAACGCCGCGGAGTTCGCCGCCGCCACGCCCACCATGGCGCATTACCTGCGGCTCGCCGGCTACCGCACGGCGCTTGCCGGCAAGCAGCATTTCGTCGGGCCGGACATGCTGCACGGCTTCCACGAACGCCTTGTGCCGGAGCTCTACCCGACGGACTTCCACTGGACGCCGGACTGGGACGAGACCCGCATGGAGTCGAACAACGATTCGAGCGGCGTCATCCGCTCCGGCATTTGCGCGCAGAGCATGCAGATGGACCATGACGAGGCAGTCCTTGCCCGGTCGGTTTCATGGCTGCGGGACCGTTCGCGCCGGGGCGACCGGCAGCCCTTCTTCCTGGCGGTGTCCTTCACCCACCCCCACGAGCCCTATTTCGCCCGGCGGGAGCATTGGGAGCGATACCGCCACGAGGACATCCCGATGCCCGCGACGCCGCTGCTGCCCGAGCCGGAGCGCGACCTCCACAGCCGGCGCATGCTCGCCCATCACGGCCTGATCGAAGGGGACATAACCGAAGACCATGTGCGGACCGCCCGCCACGCCTATCTCGCCAACTGCTCCTGGCTCGACGACATGGTCGGGACACTGCTGGCGGTGCTGGCGGCGGCGGGCTTCGCGAACGACACCGCGGTCCTGTTCACCTCGGACCATGGCGACATGCTCGGCGAGCGGGGCCTCTGGTTCAAGAAGCACTTCTTCGACCATGCCGCACGGGTGCCGCTCATCCTCCACGCGCCCCGGCGATTCGCCGCCGCGCGCCGGTCCGAGCCCGTCTCGCTGGTGGACCTGCTGCCGACGCTTTGCGATCTCGCGGGGATCGACCTCGCCGATCGCGCACCCCGCCCGCCCGACGGCGCGAGCCTGCTGCCGCTATGCGAAGACAAGGCAGCCGCATGGGACCGGCCGGTCTTCGCGGAGATGACCTCCGAAGGCGTGCCCTCGCCGATGTTCATGGTCCGCAGCGGGCGCTTCAAGCTGATGACCGGCGGCGGCGCGCCCGACTTGCTGTTCGACCTTGAGGCCGACGCGCAAGAGCGGAGGAACCTCGCCGCCGATCCGGGTAGCGCGGATGCGCTCGCCGCGCTGCGGCGCCTCGCGGGGCGGGAGTGGGATGCGGCTGCGCTGGAGGCGGAGGTTCGCGCAAGCCAGCGGGAGCGCCGCCTCGTCCAGGCCGCGCATGGAAACGGACCCGCGCCGATCTGGGACGCGCTCGAATCGGACCCCGTGCGGGCGTCGTGCCTCCGCGCGCCCGACGGTTACAACGACTGGGCCTGGCGCGGAATCGAGCCTTCGGCCCCGTGATACCAGCGGTCGCCGATCGGAACCTATGGTGACGGCCCCCACCGTCACCCCGGCCCCCGAGTGAACCGCCCCGGCATTCCCGGAGGCTCCATCTTGTGAGAAGAGGGAGCTGTTATGGGAAGACATTCGACACGCTATCCGGCGGAGGTTCGCGAGCGGGCAGTCCGGCGGCTTCGCATTGCGCCCGGAATCCCGTGAAGCCGGCAGCATGGCCACAGCGATATTGCCGGCGCCTACGCCTCCGCTAATTCGAGCCGCACACCGCAGGCGTCGGCAGGGGAGATACGGAGACGGCCGGGCTCCTCGGACGCGGGCGCAATGCCGCTCCGGGCAAGCGCCTCTTTCGCCGCCCCGATCGACGCGACCTCGACCCTGAGGCCCAGATAGAAGGGCCGCGCGGGCAGCGGGTCGGGCAATGGTCCATAGGGGCCGGCGCTGCCTGCCGCGCCCGAAGGCGTCGCCAGATAGACATGGCCGCGCCCGATATCCAGCGTGCCGCCGGCCGCCGGACGGCCGAGCAGCCGCGCCCAAGGTCCCGCCACCGCGCCCACATCGTCCACGACGGCCGCAGCGGCCACGAGGTTCCGCGCGCCGTTCGCATGGTCCATCGAGCCCGGCGGGCGCATCAGCTCCGGCGTCTTGTGGCCGCAGAGGAAGGTGCCGAGGCTGCCGGTCTCCGCCTCCGGGATCTGGAGGTTGCGGAAACGCACGATGGCGTCGGGCCGGTCGGTCAACGGCCGGGCGAGGTCGTCCGGCCCGGTCGGGGAGAATCCCTGCGCCTCGATGTCGGCGCGGGCGGCGTCTGCGTCCGGCGTGCCGAGCGCGATCTTCACCAGCCCTTCGCCCCGCGCCTCCAGAAAGGCGTCGAGCCCGAGCGTGTCCAGCTTGTCCGGCTCATTGATGCCGAGCAGCTCCAGATAGCTGTCGGCGAACATGATGCAATGGTTCGCCGTCGCCTTGCCGACATGGTTGCCGAGCGGGGCGGCGGTGAAGCCGAGGCGCTCGAACTGTGCGCGCGCCGCGTCGAGGTCGCGGACGCCGATGATGGCATGGTCGATTCCCCGGATCGCATCGGTCATGGGGCCAAGTCTCCTGTTTTCGTCCCCGAAGATTCGTTGCGGAATCCACGGAGCGCAAGCAGGAATGTCCCTGGACCTCCGGGCTGTTGCTAGCTGCGCCGCGCCGATGCGCCCTGTCCGGCTGCGACCGAATCGACCGCAGGTTCGGCGCGCAGCTTCAGGCCGAGCGCGCCGAAGACCCTGAGAACCGTGTCCAGAGTCGGATTGCGTTCCCCGGAAAGCGCCTTGTAGAGACTTTCGCGGGACAGACCCGCGTCCTGCGCAACCTGCGACATGCCCTTCGCGCGGGCGATGTCACCCAGCGCCTTGGCGATGAACGCAGCGTCGCCATCGGCTTCTTCGATGGACGCTTCCAGATATGCGGCCATATCCTCCGGCGAGCGAAGATGCTCCGCAACGTCGTAGGGTGAGGTAACGGTCTTGGTCATGGTCTCCACCTACAGGTTTCGTGCAAGGTCCAACGCCGTCTCGATGTCCCGGCTTTGAGTGCGCTTGTCCCCGCCGGCCAGCAGTACGATGATCGTGCGATCCTGCTTGCTGAAATACACCCGGTAGCCCGGTCCATAGTCGATCCGGAGCTCCGATACACCCCTTCCCACGGGCCTGACATCTCCCGGGTTTCCGGCGGCCAGACGCTCGACCCGAACCAGAATCCGGGCGCGGGCGCGCGGGTCCCGCAAGTTGTCCAGCCATTTGGCATAGACCTCCGTCTTGCGGAGCTCGAACATGGACGAACTGTAGCCACTTGGATACAAACCGTCAATCGTTGTCTCGCGTTTCGGATCGTTGCTCTGCCGGTGGCGCGCAAATTGGGCGTATGATGGATATCGTGGACCGTCGAACCTTTCTGCGCGCCACCGGCAGCGCCGCCGCGCTCGGCCTGAGCGGCGGGCCGGGTCTGGCGCGAACGCTTCCCGGGGTCGGTGCGTTGCATCGCCTTTTGGAAGAGACGCCGCGCGAGCGCGCCGCGGCGGAGCTTGCGGGTCTGGTCAAGGGCGGCCTCGACCGCCGGACGACACTGGCCGCCCTGGCCGTCGCGACGGCTCGCCGCGTCCGGCCCTTCCCCCATGTCGGCTTCAAGTACCACACGGTGCTGGCGCTGCAATCGGTCCGGCTGACCGCGCTCAACCTGCCGGAAGAGGAACGCTGGTTGCCGGTGTTCTGGGCGCTCGACTATTTCAAGCGCGCCCAGGAGCGGGAGCGCCGCCTGAGCGGCTGGACGATGGGTCCCCGGCCGGCGCCGGTGGCCGGAACGGCGGCTGCGGCCCGAAGGCGCCTGATCGAGGCATTGGACCGCTGGGACCTCGAGGCTGTCGATCCCGCCATTCTCGATTTCGCCCGGCTCGCGGCGCTGGAGGAGCTCTCCGAGGTCCTGTTCAGGTACGGCATCCGGGATCTCCGCGCGATCGGCCACAAGGCCATCGCGGTGCAGAACGCGCACCGCCTCCTGCCGGTCGTCGGGCCCGAATACGCGCCTCCTGTGCTGCGCTCGCTCGCCGCGGCGCTCCAGAATCACGGTTACGACGCGAACCCCGCCACCCGCGACCTGCCTTCCGACCGGACCTGGCGGGAGTTCCAGGGGATGCTCGGAGAAGTCCCGAAGGGCTGGAAACGGGGCCGCCGGGACGACGCGGCGCGCAACGAGCTGGTGCGCACGCTCCGCGAAGTCCCGGAGCTGGACGCAGGCCGGGCCGCGATCGACCTCCTGAAACGCGGCGTGTCCGCCGACTCGATATGGGAAGGCATCTTCGCCACGGCGGCGGAGCTGGTGCTGAGGCTGCCGAGGGTGGTCCCGGTGCACGCCCAGACATCCGCCAACGCGTTCCACTACGTGTTCCGGCACGCGCGAGACGAGGACACGCAACTTCTGGCGCTCCTGCAGTCGGCGGCCTTCATGCCGGGTTTCCGCCGCCGGGTCGGTGGGGCGCGGCCCGGTCTGCGGATCGAGGACCTGGAACCTCTTCCGGTCTCCGGTAGCGGCGCGGACACGTTGCGGGAGGCTTTCTCCGAGCTGCCGGGCGATCCGGTCTCCAGCGCCCGCAAGGCATTGCACTACCTGCAACAGGGCGGCTCTACGGACAGGCTTGCCGGCAGCGCCCGCCGGCACCTCGCCCGCAACGGCCGGTACGCCCACGACTACAAGTTTACCGAGGCCGCGCTGGAGAACTACAGGGCGATGGCGCCGACCGCATGGCGGGACCGGATCCTCGCCGCCTCGATGGCCTATTTCACCGGGTCGGCAGAAGCGCCGAGCCCCGTGTCTCAAAGGGCGTTGGAGCTGCTCGGGTAGAGCGGAGTCCTTTCCGGCAGAATCGCGGGTTCGGTCCGAACGGATCGCCTTCTACCGCATGGCAGCGGCGATGTTGCCGCCATCGACGGTAAGCACAGCCCCGGTGGTCTTGCGCGCGCAGGCGAGATCGACGAAGGCGCGCGCCACGTCCTCCGCCAACACCTCGCGGCCGAGCAGGTTGCCGCGCATATAGTCTTCCTCGCTCAGCCCTCGCGCCTTCGCCCGCGAGGCCACCATGCCGTCGTCGAGCAGGCCGCTGCGGATGCGGTCCGCATTGACGGCGTTGGACGAGATGCCGTCCCGCCCGTAGTCGATGGCGTATTGGCGCATGAGCGCGAGCGTCGCCGCCTTGGGGAGGCCGTAAGGGCCGAAATCGGGACCCGGATTCACCGCCTGCTTCGAGGTGTTGAACAGCAGGCTGCCGCCCGTTCCCTGCGCCTGCATGATGCGCACGGCGGCCTGGGCCACGGTCTGGTGGGCGAAAAAGTTGAGCTCGAAGCTCCGACGCAATTCCGCTTCCCCGACCTCGCCGATGCGCCCCTGCCAGGCCGCGCCCGCATTCGAGACGAGGATATCGACGCCGCCATGGCGTCGGCAGATCTCCGCGAAGGCCGCCTCCACCGCCTCCGGCCGGGTCACGTCGCATTCGAGGATGTCCGGCCCCGCTTCGAGGTCGAGGCCTACCGGCTCGGCGCCGTCGGCCCGGAACGCCGCCATGACAGCCTGTCCGATGGCGCCGGCCGCGCCCGTCACTACGGCGACCTGTCCGGCGAGCGGCGGGAGCGCCGCTTTGCCGAGCTTCGCCTGTTCGAGCGGCCAGTATTCGATGTCGAACAGGTCTTCCTCGCCGATGCTCGCGAAGCGCCCGATCCGCTCTGCATCGGCAATGACCTCGACGGCGGTCTCCGCAAGGTCGGCCGCAATGGCGGCCGCCTTCGCATCCCGTCCAGCCGCGAAGAGGCCGACGCCCGGCGCGAGCAGCACGCGCGGGGCGGGGTCGAGGGCCGTCCGCCTGTTGCCGGCGCGCGCATTGCCGCGCTCGAAATAGGCCACGTAGTCCGCCTCGAACTTGCGTATCGCCTCCCCGGCCCCTTGCGCGAACTCGTCCAGCGCGCCCGCCCGCGCCGGCGGCAGCAGCACCGGCCAGGACTTGACCCGGAGCGAATGGTCGGGCGTGACCGTGCCGGCAAGCCCGTAGCGGGACACCTCCGCGCCGTCCACGAAGCGCCGGACGCGCTCGCCGCCCCGGAAGGCGAGCAGGAAGCGCATGGGCTCGCCGTCCGGCCTTTCGGGCGGCCGGGCGAGCAGGCCGCGCAGCAGCGGGCCGATCTCTTCCGGCCTTGCGGAGCGTTCCGGCAGCGCGGCGCTTGCGAAGACCTTTGCCGGGGCGGCTGCCAGATGCGCTTCCGCCAGGGTCGCAAGCCGGATCGTGCGCTCATAGGACTCTTGCGCCGTCTCGCCGAAGCTGAAGACGCCGTGGTTCAGCAGGATCATGCCCTCGCAGTCCGGCTGCTCCTCGAAGAGCTCGGCGGCTTTCCGGGCGAGCGCGAAACCCGGCATGATGTAGGGCACCAGAGCGACCATTTCGCCGAAGACCTCGCGGCAGAGCGCCGCCCCGTCCGGCTGGTCGGTCAGCGCCAGCACGGCATTGGCGTGGGTGTGGTCGATATAGCGGTGCGGCAGGAAGGCGTGCAGCAGGGTCTCGACCGAGGGCGTGGGCGCGGCGGGGTCGAGCAGGTTCGCCCGGTGCGCGGCCACCATGTCTTCGTCGGAAAGCGCGTCCCGCCGCCGGAGCCTCCTCAGCGGTTCGAGCCGGACCGCAGGCAGGCCCGGCGGCTCGATTTGCGCCATGTCCCAGCCCGAGCCCTTGACGCAGAGCACATCCGTCTCGTCGCCGGCGAGGTCGGTCATGCGCGTCTTGAGCGAGGTGTTGCCGCCTCCGTGCAGCACCAGGCGGGGCTCGCCGCCGAGCAGCCGCGTCGTATAGACCCGGAGCGCCAGGTCCCGGTCCGCGCCGTCCGCGCCCCAGCGCGCGACCGCCTCTTCAGCGTCCCGGTCGGACCAGAGATTTTCCATGAGGCCTCCGCGTCCTTCCGCCCGCCGCCGTCGGGAGCGAGAGTAGCACGCGGGCGGCGGCAAGCTGCTACTCTGTCGCCCATGCCCTTCATGCCGATCCACGACGACAACGAACGCACGCGCATCGAGACGCCGGTCGTCACCTGGGGCGCGATCCTGGTCTGCGTCGTCGCGTTTATCTGGCAGTCGAGCCTGCCGGAAGCCATGGAATACCGCAGGCTGCTGGCGCTCGGTTTCGTGCCGGGGCGGGTGCTCGGCGAGCTGCAATTGCGCCCCGACCTCGTCATCCTGCCGGCGTCCTTCTCACTGGTGACGACGCAATTCCTGCATGGGGATTTCGCGCACCTGCTCGGCAACATGGCCTTCCTCTACATCTTCGGGGACAATGTCGAGGACGCGATGGGCCATCTGCGCTTCGCCCTCTTCTTCCTGCTATGCGGCGTGCTGGCGGCGCTTGCGCATGGGCTGACGGACCCCTCCTCGGCCGTGCCGCTGATCGGCGCGAGCGGCGCCATATCGGGCATATTGGGGGCCTATCTGGTGTTGAGTCCCCGCGCGCGCATCCTTGTGCTGTTTTTCGTGGTGCCGCTGCGCCTTCCGGCCTGGCTGCTGGTGGCGGGCTGGTTCGCCGTGCAGTTCTTCTTCGGGCTCTCGACCTTCGGCGAAGACGCGAAGGTCGCCTACTGGGCGCATATCGGCGGCTTCGCGGCCGGGATTGCGCTCCTGCCCTTCTTCAGGGCCGCTGCGCCACGCCCGGACGGAGCCGCGTAAAGGCGAGCGCGCCGGGATCGGCCGCGACCGGGCCCGGCGCAGCGGCAATCAGCACCTCGCCGGCGATCGGCCCGAAATCGGCGCGGAAATGCACCGAGCTCTTGAGTGCCAGGACGCGGCAGTCCGCCGGCTCCACGCCCAGATGACGGAACATCTCCTTGTCCGCCGCCTGCACCTTGCGGCTCGCGACGGCCACCTGCACGCCGCAGGCAAGCTCCAGCAGCGCCATCGGCCCGAGCTGCATCCGGTTGCCGCCGTAGAAGGGCCCCGTGCATGTGAAGCTCCCGTCGCCCAGCCGTCTCACCGTGGCGTCGGTCTCGAAGGGCGCGTCGCCCGCAATGCCGGAGCGCCCGCCGAGCGCGAGCGAGAGGCGCCCGCCCTCTCCCGCCTCATGCGCGGCCGCCGCCGCTTCCGCATCGATCAGGAGGCCCAGCACTGCGCCTGCCGGCCGCGCGGCCGCCAACGCGCGCAGGAGGCCCGTCGTGTCCCCGTCGCCGCCGCCGCCGGGATTGTCGCAACTGTCGGCGATGACGACCGGCCGGCCGGGCCGTCCGTCCCGGTCCGCCCGCGCCACCGCCTCCTCGGGCGGGAGGAAATCGGCGGCGAACCGCCCGCGCGCTTCCAGCACGGCGTCCGCCAGCGCCTGGGCTGCCTCCGCCGCGCTCCGCTCGCCGCCCGCATAGGCAAGCGCGGCCGGGCCGCAGTCCGGCGTGTCGGCGAGCGGGAAGCCGCCTGCGAGCGACACGGAGCGGACGCTGCCCCGCTCGCGGTCGTCTAGGCCCGCATAGAGGCCCGCCACCGGCTCGACCAGCGTGCATTGCGCCGTCAGCGGAATGAGGAAGGGAATCTGGCGGAACGCCTTGGCCGGCCGCCCCTCGGCGAGGATGCGCTCCAGCAGGCGGGCGGTGCGCGCGCCGGTCTCCGCCATGTCGACATGCGGATAGGTGCGGAAGACGACCAGCGCGTCGGCCTCGTCCGCCATCAGCGGCGAGACATTAGCGTGCAGGTCGAGGCTCGCCACCAACGGGATGTCCGGGCCGATGACGGCGCGTACGCGGCGCAGAAGCTCGCCCTCGCCGTCCTCCAGATGTTCGGCCACCATCGCGCCGTGGAGGTCCAGATAGACGGCGTCCATGGGCCCCGCGCTCCGCAGGTCGTCCACGATCATGCCGGCGATGCGCTCATAGGCCTCCTGCTCGACCTCGGCGGAGGGGCTGGCATTCGCCCAGGCCAGCGGCGCGAAGTCGCGGCCCGAGGCGCGCGCCGCCTCCAGGAAGCCCGCGATCGGCAGGTTTATGCCGGCGGTATCGGCAAGAACGGCCTCGCCCCGGCAGAGCCCCGGCCAGCCGTCGGCGCGCCGGAACATCTCGAAGCTTGCCTTTGTCGGCGCAAATGTATTGGTCTCATGGTGAAACCCGCCAACCGCAATCCGCATGGGCCCCGCCTCCAGCCGCGGCCTGCGACGCTAACAGAAAGGCCGCATGCCGCCCATGCGCCTGCGCCGCCGCCTCGTCCTCGGCCATCTGGCCGACCTCTACCGGCTCGCCCTCCCGGTCGTGGTGAGCCGCGCCGGCGTGCTGGCGATGACGGTGGCCGACACGATCATCGTCGGCCGCTACTCCTCGGTGGAACTGGGCTATCTCTCGCTCGGGGTCGCGGTCTATCTGCCGCTGCTGCTGACCGTGATGGGTCTGCTCACCGGCACCACGGTCGCGGCGGCGCAGGCCATGGGGCGCGGCGAAGAGGCGGAAAGCGGGGCGGCCTGGCGCCGCGCCGTGCCGGTCGCGCTCGGCTTCGGCGCGCTCGGCACGGTTCTCGGCCTCTTCGGGCGCGAAGTGCTGCTGCTCACCGGGCAGAGCGGGGATGTGGCGGCGGGCGCGGGGCGCGTCTTCTTCGTCATGGCGCTCGGCTATCCGGCGGCCTTCCTCTATTTGGCCACCGCCTTCTTCCTCGAAGGCGTGCGGCGCCCGCGCCCGGCCGCCTGGGCCATCGTCGCCGCCAATCTGGTGAACATCCCGGCCGACCTCCTGCTGGTCCACGGGCTGTTCGGCCTGCCGGCGCTGGGCGCGGAGGGCTCGGCCTGGGCCACCACCGGCATACGCTGGGGGCTGGCGGCCAGCCTGATCGCCTATGTCTGGTGGATGTCCGGCCGGGCGCGGCTCGCCGTCCGCACGCCTGCGGACTGGGCGTGGCGGCGCTGGCGCGTGCAGCGGGTAGTGGGCTTCGCCGCGGCCGTCGCCATCGCCGTCGAGATGGGGGCCTTCACCGCCATCCACCTGTTCGCCGGCTGGCTCGGCACAGTGCCGCTCGCCGTCTTTACCATCGTGTTGAATGTCATTTCGGTCATCTTCATGGTAGCGAACGGCGTCGGCATCGCCACCTCCGTGCGCATCGGCAACGCATATGGGCGCGGCGACCGCAGGCGCTGGATCGCGGCCGGCTGGATGGGCCTTGCGGTCACGATCTGCCTCATGGCCGCCTCAGGCGCGCTCATGGCGCTTCTCGCCCGGCCCCTCGCCGCCATCTACTCGTCGGAGGCGGCCGTCCTTGCGGCCGCCGTCCCGGTGCTGGTTCTGGCCGGGCTGATGCCCCTCTTCGACGGCGGGCAGACGCTGATGCTGAACGCGCTGCGCGGCTGCTCCGACGCCTGGGTGCCGACGGCGCTCCAGGCCTTCGCCTTCATCGGCTGCATGGTGCCGCTCTCGCTGCTGCTGGCGTTCGGGCTGGAGCGGGGCGTGGCCGGGCTGTTCGAGGCGGTGATCGTCTCGACGGCCATTTCGCTCGGTCTTCTGTGCGCGCGCTTCGTCATGCTATCGCGGCGGCCATGACGCATCGGGTGGGGAAGATCGTCTCGGGCGGCCAGACCGGCGCGGACCGGGCCGGGCTCGACGCCGCGCTGGCGCTCGGCCTTGCCGTCGGCGGCTGGTGCCCGCGCGGCCGGCGCGCCGAGGACGGCCCGATCCCCGAACGCTATCCCCTCGCGGAAACGGCGAGTGCCGCCTACCGGGTCCGCACGCGCCTGAATGTCCGCGACAGCGACGCGACCCTGATCCTCTGCCGGGGCCCGCTCACCGGCGGCACGAAGCTCACCGCAGACATCGCCCGCCGGATGGGCCGTCCGCTGCGCATCGCCGACCTCTCGCGCCGGGTGCAGGCGCCCGCCGCCGCGGCCTGGCTCAGCAAACACGATGTCGTCCGGCTCAACATCGCCGGTCCGCGCGAAAGCCAGGCGCCCGGCATCGGCGGCGAGGCCCGGCGTTTCCTCATGCGCGTCCTCGCCCCGTGAACGGCGAGGAGGCGTTCGGCGGCAGGGACCTCTCGGCGCTCAGGCGGGCGTCGATCCTCGCCGCCGTGACGCTTTCGACGACGCTCTACGGCACCACCGTGCTCGTCGTCTCGACGGTGCTGCCGCAAATGCAGGGCTCGCTCTCCGCGACGCAGGACCAGATCGCCTGGGCAATGACCTTCAACATCGTCGCGACCGCCATCGTGACGCCGATGACCGGATGGCTGACGGGCCGTTTCGGACGCCGCGCGGTGATGCTCTGGGGCATGGCGGTCTTCGGCGCGGCCACGCTCGGCTGCGGCTTCGCGACATCGCTGGAGTCGCTCGTGCTCTTCCGCGTCGTCCAGGGCGCAGCGGGGGCGCCGATCATCCCGCTCGCCCAGGCCATCACCCAGGACACCTATCCGCGCGCGCAGCACGGCACCGCCATGGCGGCGTTCGGCATGGGCGTCGTCGTCGGGCCCGTCATCGGCCCGGTCGTCGGCGGCTATCTCACCGAGGCCTACAACTGGCGCTGGGCCTTTTTCATGGTCGTGCCGGTGGCGGGCGCGAGCTGGCTTGCGATGTGGCTGGTGTTGACCGACGGCGGCAGGCTCCGCCGCGCGCGGCTCGACTGGACCGGGTTCCTTGCGCTCTCCGTCGCGGTCGTCTGCTTCCAGCTGATGATGGACCGGGGCGAACGCCGCGACTGGTTCGACTCGACCGAGATCCTGCTGGAAGCCTGCCTGGCCGGCATCGGCCTCTACATCTTCCTGGCCCACAGCCTGACCACCCGGCGGCCGTTCCTGAACCTCAAGCTGCTGCTCGACCGCAACTATGCGCTCGGGCTCTGCATCGTCGGCATATACGGCATGCTGAATTTCACCCCGATGGTGATGCTGCCGCCCATGCTGCAGGACCTGGCGGGCTTCCCCAACGCCGTGGTCGGCCAACTGGTCGCCGCGCGGGGCGTGGGCGCGATCCTGGGCTTCTTCCTCGCCATGTATGTCGGCAGGCTCGACCCCCGCATCGGCATGACAGCGGGCTTCGGCATCATGGCGGCGTCCGGCTGGATCATGATGCAATTCGACGCCAACGCCACCTGGTGGGACGTGGCGCTGGTCTCCTGGATGCAGGGCGTCGCCGTCGGCGTCACCTGGGTGCCGCTCACGGTCGCGACCTTCTCGACCCTCGACCCGCGCTACCTGCCGGAAACCTCCTCCGTCTATCACCTGATGCGCAATCTGGGCTCCAGCTTCTTCATCTCGGTGAGCGTGACCGTACTGCTGCGCACGGGCGGCGTGAATTACGGGCGGCTCACGGAATTCGTCACCCCCTACAATGAGGCGCTCGCGGTCATCGACACGGGCACGGCCTCGGGCCTTGCCGCGCTCAGCGGCGAGATCGGCCAGCAGGCCGCGATGATCGGCTATCTCAACGCCTTCACCGCCTACACCGCCGTCGCCCTCGCCGCGCTCCCGCTGGTGCTGACAATGCGCATAAGGCGCTGACGGGCCGCGGCAATTGTCCCCGGCTTGCCAACCGGTCGAACGCCCCGCATATTCTTTACCGAAGAGGAATCGATTATGACTAACCGGGCCGATTTCACCGTCAGGGAAACCGCGGAGCTCTCCGGCGTCGCGCCGGGAACCATCGAAAAGGCCATCCAGTCGAAGATCGTTCCCACCTTCCCTGCCATCCTGCACAACAACAGCAAGCCGACCCGCCACCTCCCCCGCGGCGCCGTCGTCTTCTTCCATGCCCTCAAGGCCGCCCGCCTCACAAGACTGCCGGTAACCCACAAGAAAAAGATCTGGCAGCGCCTCGCCGGCATGGACTGGCCCCGGCTCGAAAACATCGAATTCGCCGCTTATACGGTCCTCCATCTGGAGGATGTGCCCTCGGAACTCGTAACCGCAACCGACCGGTACCTGCGCGACCGCGAGGCCTTTATCCATTCCGACCCCGATATCCTGGGAGGCACTCCTGTAATTCGGGGAACGCGCATCACCGTCTATTCCGTCCTCGGTCGCCTCGACGGCGGAGAAACCGTCGACGATCTGGTCGAGGACTATCCCGGGATCGATCCGAGGGCATTCGAGACCGCCGCACTCTACGCCAGGAGCCATCCTCTCCGCGGCCGCCCCGCCGGCCGGCCGTGGAAAACCGCGTCCTGACGCCCGGCCTCGCTCCCTGTGCGGCTCTTCCTGGACGAATGTCTTTCGCCGGCTATCGCAGGCGCGATCAACCGGCAAGGCGCCCATCTTGCAATGCACCCTCGCGACTTCGGCGGCCTCGGCCAACCCGACCACGCCGTTCTTCAGCGCTGCCTGGACGAAGACCTCGTGCTCGTTACGGCGAATGCCCGCGATTTCCGGGCTCTCGTTGCATCGGAGGACGTACACCCGGGACTCATCGTCCTGCCCTGCCTCGACCGCAGGGAATCCGAAGCCCTTCTGTACGCAGCCATCCGCTATCTGTCGGAACTCGGCGACCCGATGCAGGTCATGGTCAACCACGTCCTTGAGGTCTCTACCAGCGCCGAGATCGCTCTTTTCCAACTGACCCGTAAATCCGACCGATGCCAACGGTCTCGATTCGAGACTCACAGTCACGGTCGTGGACCTGCACTCCGCCACTGGCACCCGTTAACGTCTGCTGGAGTTACGGCTCGCGGTCTTCCTGAAAGCGTGCATCCCGGTGCATGCGTTCGTGAAGCACGGTGACGATGCCGACCGCTCCGTCGCTCAGGGTCTTCCAGTAAACGAAATGCCTCCGGTAGCGGAAGACATAGCCGTCCGCTCCGAACTCCGCCGGAACCGGGCGCGACAGGATGGCGCCGGTCGCGACGCCTTCAAACGCTTCGAACGATCCTGTGACATAGGCGTCGGCCTGGGCTTCGCCCCAGCGCTCGCGGCTGTAGCGGTAGATTTCTTCGATACGGAGTGCGGCGGCTCTCTGGACGCGCACCCTTGTCATGCGCCGGGCTGCGCCCCGCCTCTCGCGATTATGTCGGCGGCGGACAGCTCACCATAGCTGTCGTCCGGCGCCGCGAAGGCGCGTTTCAGCTCCGCCTTGAGGCGGTCGAAGGCCTCCTGCTCCGAGCGGGCCTTGTCCCGCCGTATCAGGTCGCGGACATACTCGCTGACGCTCTCATAGTCGCCGGTCTCGCCGACATTGGCCGCAACGAAATCGCTGAGCGGGCCGCTCAGGCGAACCGTCATCGTCATTGCGCGCCCCATGGACCGTCTCCTCCCGCTTGCGGTGTCGTTATATTGACCAATATCGAATACGGCCGCAACTTGCCGTTGCCTCTTCCGCCCCGGCGGCCGGCATGCCAGAATTCCCGCCTGCGACAGGGAGACGGGGCGATGGCGCGGCGGAAGTTCTGGGGGTGGGGCAAGGTCGGCGAGGGCTTTACCGACGAGGAGATGAAGCCGTTCGAGGCCGACTATGCGGCGGTCTTCGGGGTGGACGGCTTCGAGGCCCGGCCGTTCCCGACCGTGGACGAGATCGAAATCGCCCCGCCGCGCCTCAATCCTCCCGCCTCGCTTGCGCCCGTCTGCACGGACGACAAGTGGGAGCGCCTGGTGCACACCTTCGGGCGCTCCTTCCACGAGCAGGTCCGCATCATGGACCGCGACTTCGCCGGCGCGCCGGACCTTGTGGCCCGCCCGCGCGACGAGGACGAGGTCGCGGCGCTGCTCGACTGGTGCGCGGAGGCGGGCGCAGCGGCCATTCCCTTCGGCGGCGGCTCCTCGGTGGTCGGCGGCGTGCACCCCGATGTGGGGGGCGGCTTCAAGGGCGCGGTCTCCATCGACATGGGCGCCATGGACCGGGTGCTGGAGATCGACCGCACCTCGCGCGCTGCGCGCATCCAGGCGGGGGTTTACGGGCCGCATCTGGAGGACCAGCTCCGCCCGCACGGGCTCACGCTCCGCTACTTTCCGCAGAGCTTCGAATATTCGACCCTGGGCGGCTGGATCGCGACGCGCGGCGCCGGCCACTACGCCACCGGGCTCACCCATATCGACGACATGACCGAAAGCGTGCGCGCCGTCACCCCGGCGGGCGTGCATGACAGCTTCCGCCTGCCGGGCTCCGGCGCGGGCCCGAGCCCCGACCGGCTGTTCCTCGGCTCCGAGGGCGCGCTCGGCATCGTCACCGAAGCCTGGATGCGCCTGCAGGACCGGCCGAGCTTCCGCGCCGGCCATTCGGTCGAGTTCGAGCGCTTCATGGACGGGGCGGAGGCCGTGCGCGCCATCTCCCAGGCGGGGCTCTATCCCGCCAATCTGCGCCTGCTCGACCACAACGAGGTGCGCTGGTCGGGCGCGGGAGACGGCTCGGCGGCGGTGCTGGTGCTGGGCTTCGAGAGCGCCGACCATCCGCTCGACGCCTGGATGGCGCGGGCGATGGAATGCTGCCGCGATCATGGCGGCCGGCTGCCCGAAGAGAGGGGCGGCGGCGGGAATGCGGCCGCGCGCTGGCGCGATGCCTTCATCAAGGGCGGGCATATGCGCGAGATGCTGACCGCGCGCGCTATCATCCGCGAGACCTTCGAGACCGCGATCACCTGGGACCGCTTCGAGGACTTCCACCGCGATGTGGCGGGCGCGGCGGACCGGGCGCTCAAGGAAGCGACGGGACGGCCGGGAATCGTCGCCTGCCGCTTCACCCACGTCTATCCCGACGGGCCTGCGCCCTATTTCACCTTTATCGGCCTCGGCGAACAGGGCCGGCTCTCGGCGCAATACGACACGGTCAAGAACGCGGTTTCGGACGCGATCGTCAACGCGGGCGGCACCATCACCCACCACCATGCCGTCGGACGGGACCACATGCCCTGGTACGAACGCCAGCGCTCCGACATCTTCGCCGCCGCGCTCAAGGGCGCCAAGGCCGCGCTCGACCCCGCCGGCATCATGAACCCCGGCGTGCTGCTCCCGGCGCCGTAGGCTCCGAGGGAAGTCGAGCGGGTCGGGCTGCATAATATTCTTGATTTGTTCCTGCAATGGGGTAAGATCGCCCCATGCAGGCGGTTCGGAAAGGGCGAGGTGCGGCGAGCAACCGGAGCGGGCATTACGAGCGCGAGCGGCCGGAGGCGTTCGACGACGGCTGGGGCACGGTGGAGGAGGAGCCGGCGCCGCTGCGCACGACCGTGACCGAGGAAGCGCCGCGCAAGGTCATCGCGCGCAACACCTCGCCCGACCTCGGCTTCGACCGCTCGATCAATCCCTACCGGGGCTGCGAGCACGGTTGCATCTACTGCTATGCGAGGCCGACCCACGCCTGGCTCGGGCTCTCGCCGGGACTGGATTTCGAGAGCCGGCTGTTCGCCAAGCCGACCGCGCCTGCGCTCTTGGAGAAGGAACTGGCCCGGCCCGGCTATCGCCCTGAAGTGCTCGCCATCGGCACCAACACCGACGCCTACCAGCCGATCGAGAAGCGCTACGAAGTGATGCGCGGCATCCTCGAAGTACTGGCCCGCTGCCGCCACCCGGTCTCGATCACCACCAAGTCGGCCCTGGTGCTGCGCGACCTCGACCTCCTGGGGGACATGGCCCGCGACCGTCTCGCCCATGTCACCATGTCGGTCACGACCCTGGACGGGCGCCTCGCGCGCAGCATGGAGCCGCGCGCGTCGGCGCCGGCGCGGCGGCTGGAGGCCGTGGCGGGGTTGAGCGAGGCGGGCGTGCCGGTCTCGGTCAACTTCGCGCCGATTATCCCGGCGCTGAACGACCATGAGATGGAAGCGGTGCTGGAGGCCGCCCGGAAAGCAGGGGCGTGCGGCGCAGGCTACACCCTGCTGCGCCTGCCGCTGGAGATCGCGGACCTGTTCCGGGAATGGCTGGAGGCGCATGCGCCGGACCGGGCGGCGCGGGTGCTCTCTCGGGTGCGCGACATGCGGGGCGGCCCGCTCTACAAGAGCGCCTTCCATGTGCGCATGAAGGGCGAAGGCGCCTATGCCGAGACGGTCTCGAAGCGGTTCGCCATCGCCTGCCGCCGGCTCGGCCTCGAGCGCGGCTACAGGAAGCTGGACGACACCCGCTTCCGCCCGCCGGGCGCGCAATTGCGGCTGGAGCTTTGATGCCGAAATGCTCGATGCGGGACTCATTTCAGGAGCGTTCGGTTGTTCTCCCCTCCCGCTGGGCGGGAGGGGTTGGGGGAGGGCCTCTCGGCGTGACGGGCGTTTGCCGGGCTTCGCCCGCCGCTTCCGCTGGCGCGAAAGCGGCCCCCCACCCGGCCTCCCCCGCAAGCGGGGGAGGAGGTTTCCAGCAGCGGCAATCCTTCGGGGTTCCCGTCGATATGCGCCGGTGTGACATGCCCGACTTTTCGCTGGAGCGGGCCTGGCGGGGGCCGGTGGCGGGGGTGGACGAGGTCGGGCGGGGCGCGCTCGCCGGGCCGGTCATGGCCGCGGCGGTGATCGTGCCGGAGGCGAGCCTGCGGGCCGTCGCGGAACTCGGCCTCGACGATTCCAAGAAGCTCGGGCCGAAACGCTGCCGGGAGCTCTATTGCCGGCTGGTCCGGCTGGTGAAGGTCGGGTTCGGCGAGGCCTCGGTCGAGGAGATCGACCGGCTGAACATATTGCAGGCCGCTCTGCTCGCAATGCAGCGCGCGGCGGCGGCGCTGCCGGAGCGGCCGGAGGCGGCGCTGGTGGACGGGAGCCATGCGCCCGCCCTCGACTGCCCGGTCCGCACGGTCGCCGGCGGAGACGCGGCTTCGCTCTCCATTGCGGCGGCTTCCGTGCTCGCCAAGACCGCGCGCGACCGGCGGATGGCGGCGCTAGACCGCGACTGGCCCGGCTATGGCTGGGCGCAAAATGCGGGCTACGGCGTGCCGGCGCATCTGGCGGCGCTCGACCGCCTGGGGCCCACGCCTTGTCACCGCCGCACTTTCAGACCCGTTTCCAACCTGCTGATTCCGAAAGATTCTTGACGGGCCCGCCGCTCGGACTCAAACTCGCCGCCGGCAGGAGAGGGCGGCTTTTCTTGAGAACCGACTACATCGAATGCGGCGATTGCGTCGCCGCAATGGAGGCGTTGCCGGAGGCGTCGGTCGATCTCGTCTTCGCCGACCCGCCCTACAATCTCCAGCTCAGGGGCGAGCTGCACCGGCCGAACCACAGCCGCGTGGACGGCGTCGAGGAGGACTGGGACCGTTTCGCCAGCCTTGCCGAATACGACGAATTCACCCGCGCCTGGCTCGCTGCTGCGCGCCGGGTGCTGAAGCCGGACGGCACGCTCTGGACCATCGGCAGCTACCACAATATCTACCGCCTCGGCGCGGCCTTGCAGGACCTGGGTTTCTGGCTGCTGAACGAGGTCGTCTGGCGCAAGTCCAACCCGATGCCGAACTTCCGCGGCCGGCGCTTCACCAATGCGCATGAGACGCTCATCTGGGCGGCGCACAGCGAGAAGACCCGCTATGTCTTCAACTACGATGCGCTCAAGGCGCTCAATGACGGCCTCCAGATGCGCAGCGACTGGCTGCTGCCGATCTGCACCGGCGCGGAGCGGCTGAAGGAAGGCCGGCGCAAGCTGCACCCGACGCAGAAGCCGGAAGCGCTGTTGCACCGCGTGATCCTCGCGTCGAGCCGGCCGGGGGACATCGTGCTGGATCCCTTCTTCGGCACCGGCACCACGGGGGCGGTCGCAAAGCGGCTTCGCCGGCGCTGGATCGGCATCGAGCGGGACGAAGCCTATGCCGCCGCCGCCGCCGAGCGCATCCGGCAGGTCGAGCCGGCGGCCGACCCCGAAACGGTCGCCATCCCCGAGAAGCGCTCGGAGCCGCGCATCCCCTTCGGCTCGCTGGTGGAACTGGGGCTGCTGGATGTCGGGCAGGTGCTGACCGACCGCAGCGGGCGGCTGAGCGCGAAGGTGCGCGCCGACGGCTCGTTGATCGCCGCCGACCATCGCGGCTCGATCCACAGCGTCGGCGCTGCGGTCCAGGGCGCGCCGGCCTGCAACGGATGGACCTTCTGGCATGTCCCGACCGACCGGGGGCCGATGCCGATAGACGTGCTGCGCCAGGAGCTGCGCGCGCGGAACAATCGAGAGGGAGCCTGAGAGGATGGCGAGCGACAATGCGGAATGGCTGGCGCTGACCGAAGAGGAGGCGCTGGAGCCGGACCTGCCGATCTCAGACCCGCACCACCATCTCTGGGATGCGCGCGCGGGCTATGTGCAGCCGCGCTACCTGCTGGACGAGTTCCTGGAGGATCTGGCGAGCGGGCACAATGTCGTCAGCACCGTGTTCATCGAGTGCGGCGCCATGTTCCGCGCCGACGGGCCGGAGGAGATGCGCCCGGTCGGCGAGACCGAGTTCGTGAACGGCATCGCCGCCATGTCGGCCTCGGGCGGCTACGGTCCGGCGCGGATCGCCGCCGGCATCGTCGGCACCGCCTATCTGGACCGGGGCGACAGCGCGGCAGCAGTGCTCGACGCGCAGATCGAGGCCGGGCGCGGGCGGTTCCGCGGCATCCGGCAGGGCGCCACCTGGCATGAGAGCGGGCAAGTGCCCAACCACCGCACGGAGCCGCCGCCGGGCCGCTATGACAGCGCGGGCTTCCGCGCCGGCCTCGCCCATCTCGCGCCCAGGGGGCTCACCTTCGAGCTCTGGTGCTACCACACGCAACTCGACGAGGCGGCCCGGCTGGTCCGCGACTTCCCGGACCAGATCTTCATCCTCGACCATTTCGGCGGGCCCATCGGCATCGGCCCCTATGAGGGGCGCGCCGACGAGGTGTTCGAGCACTGGCGCCAAGCCGTGGCGCCCGTCGCCGCCTGCCCCAATGTCATGGCCAAGCTCGGCGGGCTCGCGATGGAGGTCAACGGCTTCGGCTGGCACGAGCGGCCCCGCCCGCCTACGAGCGAAGAGCTGATGGACGCCTCCCGGCGCTATTACGAGACGACCCTGGAGCTGTTCGGCACGGAGCGCTGCCTGTTCGAATCGAACTTCCCGGTCGAGAAGGTGAGCTGCAGCTACACAGTGCTCTGGAACGCCTTCAAGCGCCTGACCGCCGGCTATTCGGCAGCGGAGAAGGCGGCCCTCTACCACGACAACGCCGCCCGCATCTACCGCCTCTGACGGAGCGCGAACTCCAGATTCTTCGGTCTCACTGGGGCAGCGGCTGAAGCAATCCGACGATCAGACCGACGATCAACGCGCCCTGCGCCGCCAGAAGCCCGACCATGATGCCCACCATACGCCAGGTCAGGCGCGTTTCGAGCGCCGCAAGGTCGGCTTTCGTTGGAGGATTACATATGTTTGGCTGAATATTCACTCTGCCGCGGCGCGGCGCTCGTCCTCATTTTCGACAGGCTGCGGGCGCTTCCGGGGGGCGGTCATGTCGTCTCTCCGGTTGGCGGCCCATGCCGGCCGGTAACAGCGGCAATGTAGCGGCTCATCTCAACGAAACGCCCTTCCAGACGCGCCATGCGCTCGCGCAAGCTCACAAGCTCCCGATACAGGAATATGCCCACAGCGATCACGATACCGGGCGTGATCCAAGGCTCTATTGCTTCCATGCTGCCGCTCCTTGCGGGCGTTCGTGCCAATGGCGTAAATGGCGTGTTTCCGCTGTGATGAAGCCGGCGGAGAAGGCGGCGGTCGCGATGCCGCCGAGAACTGCCCCGACCGGACCGCCCAGCAGCCAGCCTACAGCGATCCCCGTGCCGAAATACAGCGCGACTTCACTCGCGCCGACAACACGCTCCCGTCTCTCGATCATGGGCGGCGCGTAGGGCATGGGGCACTCCCGGACCCGTCGCTTCATTGACCTTCCCTTCGGCATCCTCTCTAAACCATATGGACACGCGGCTAAAGCCACCAATTGCCATTCACGGGCATTTCATCCCATTTTGCGTTTGCAGCTTTACCCAAACCCGCTCTACCGCCGTTGACAACGCTGAACCGTTCCTCAGGACGGCGGCTCGTTCCGCCAGGGCAGGAAGGCGCGGATGCGCTCCCGGTTTGCGCGAACGCCGTCCGGATTGCTCACGAGTAGGTTGCGGCGCACCAAGGCCTCGACATCGCGCAGCAGCGTCCGGTTCGAAACCGTGGCGTAGTCCCGCGCCACCGTTGCGTCCAGGGACGGCAGGCGGCTGACCGGAACCGCCTCGGGCTGCCGCGACAGGGCAAGCACCAGGGACCGGCGCCGCCGTTCCGCAGCACCGACTCCTTCGCCGAACTGCTCATGGACGAAATTGACCCAGGCGACCGCCTCCTGATGCTCCCGGATGACTTCAACCTGTTCCCGCAGCCCGTCCGCAAATCCCCGGATCGCATAGCTCGCGAAGCCGTATATGCCGTCTTCCTGCCCGCTGGCCCTTGCAAGCTGTCGGTAATACTCCGTTCGCGTGAGGTTGTAGTGGTTGCTCGGCAGATGGCAGGCGGGCTGCGGCAGACCGGCCTCCAGCAAGATGGCCAGTTCGATCAGCCGCGCCGTGCGCCCATTGCCGTCTCCGAAGGGATAAATCCAGACGAAATAGAGATGCGCGAAGACCGCCTTGAGGAGCGAGAAGGCGTAGCGGTTCTCCTCCGGCAGCGGAAATTCGTTCAGGACTTTGCAGAGCCGGGCCAGCAGGAATCCGGCGTCGCGCCGGTCCGGGCAGCGGTAGCCGCCGACCGACACATTCACCTGGCGGACTTTCCCGGGTTCGACATGGTCATCTACCTCAAGGCCCTGCAGCACCATTGCGTTCAGCCGCTCGACGGTCGCCACGCTCAGCGGGAAACGGCCCTGCCCGGCGATTTCTCCGGCTACCATGTTGCAGGCCTCGACGATGTTCCGGATTTCGCGCCCGAGATAGGCCCGCGACGGCGGCAGCGTCGCCTTGTCGTCGATCACGTCCCGCGCTTCCGCCTCCGAGAGCGTGTTGCCTTCGATAGCCGTGGTAGCGAGGGCGCCCCTCGCGAGATAGAGCCGGTGAACCTCCTCGGCGACATCCGGGTCCAGCGGCGCGCCGGCGATCCGGTCGATCGTCGCCGCCGCCTCGCCGAGGGCCAGCCAGTCCGCATGTTGCAGCCGCCCCAGGTCGAAGGCGAAGGTCAGCCAAGGATGTATCCGCTCGTTTGTCACTGTTTTTGTCACAAACGAATCCAAGAAAATATGATTATGTTCAATCGGTTACATTATTTCAACGGGAGATATGACGTATTGGCTGACAACATTTCTGTCAGAGAATTGCGGCATCGTCGCTGCCCTCACCCCACCCGCACCAAGCGGGCGGCGTAGAAGCCGTCCATGCCGCCCCGGTCGGCCAGCATGGAGGGCAGGGTGCGCAGCGCGCCGTCGGGCAGGACGGCTTCCGGGAGCGCCGGGAAGGCGACCGGCTCCAGCATGAAATCCGGCCGTTCGGCCAGGAATGCGGCGACGCGCTCCGGCCCTTCCTCCGGCTCCAGCGAGCAGCAGGCATAGACCAGCCGCCCTCCGGGCGCGGTGGCGTTGGCCGCGCCGGCGAGCAGCCGGTCCTGGAGCGCGGTCAGCCGGTCGAGCCGCCGCCCGGCCCGGCGGTGCAGGACGTCGGGGTGCCGGCGGATCGTGCCGGTAGCGCTGCATGGTGCATCGAGCAGCACGGCCGGAAACGGGCTGTCCGGCCGCCACTCGGCGGCGTCCGCCTCGACCCACTCGGCCTCCAGGCGCAAGCGGGCGAGATTGGCGCGGGCCGCCTCCAGCCGCTCCGGCGTGCGGTCCACGGCCGTCACCCGCGCCCCGATAGCCGCGAGTTGCGCGGTCTTGCCTCCCGGCGCGGCGCAGAGGTCCAGCACGCGCTCGCCGGCGACCGGGCCCAGCATCCGCGCCGGCAGGGCCGCCGCCATGTCCTGGACCCACCAGCCGCCCTCCTCATATCCCGGAAGCCGGCTGACGGCTCCCGGCCGCGCAATCCGCAACGAGCCGGTCGGCATCGTCTCGCCGTCGGGTAGCGGCCCCGGCGCATCGGGCCCGCGAAGGGAGAGATCGAGCGGGGCCTCCCCGAGATGCGCCTCCGCGACAGCACGGGCGGCAGCGTCGCCATAGGCCGAGTCCCAACCCGCCAGCAGGCGGGGCGGCGTGTTCAACCGGGCGGCGTCCTGTCCTTCGACCAGGGGCGGTCCCTCCCGCGCAGAGCGGCGCAGCACGGCGTTGACCAGCCCCTTCATGCGGGGCTCCGCCAGGCCGACGGCGGTATCGACGGCGGCGTGGGCCGGCACGTCCTCAAACAGGAGTTGCGCCATGCCGAGCATCAGCAGGAGCCGGGTCCGCCCCGCCCGCTTGGGCAGGGGACGCGCAAGGAAGCGGGCCAGCAGGGCCTCGATCTGGCCTGAACGGCGAAGGGTCGTTGCGGCTATGCGGCGTGCAAAGGCCCGGTCCTCGGGGCTTCCCCTCTCCGGCGGCGCGTCTTCGAGCGGGCGGCCTTCCAGCAGGACGGATGCGAGCAGGTCGAGGGCAAGCGCGCGCGCCGCGCCGCCGCTCAACCCCAGGGGCCCTTTCGGCGGGGGCCCTGCATCCAGGAGGCGCCGGTCGGGGCGCCGCCCGACCGCCCGGCGGGGCGCGGCCGCTGCGTGCGGGCCATGTCCCGGAGCGCCCGGACCCGGTTCGCCGTCGAGGGATGGGTGGAGAACAGCTTGTCGGCCCTGTGCGCGTGCAGCGGATTCACGATGAACATATGGGCCGTGGCGGGGTTGCGTTCGGCCGCATGGTTGTCGATGCGGGCCGCGCCCCGCTCCAGGCGTTCGAGCGCCGAAGCCAGCGCCAGCGGATCGCCGCAGATTTCCGCGCCCAGCCTGTCGGCCTCGTATTCGCGCGCCCGGCTGATCGCCATCTGCACCAGCATGGCCGCCATGGGCGCCAGGATCGCCACGAGGATCGCGCCGGCGAAGCCGAGCGGGCTGTTGCGCCCGCCGCCGAAGAAGAGGCCGAAATTCGCGAGCATCGAGACGGCGCCCGCCACGGTCGCGGTGATCGTCATGATGAGCGTGTCGCGGTTCTTCACATGTGCAAGCTCGTGCGCCATCACGCCTTCGACCTCTTTCGGCGAGAGGCTTTGCAGCAGGCCCGTCGTGGCCGCGACGGCGGCGTTCTCCGGGTTGCGCCCGGTGGCGAAGGCGTTGGGCTGGTCGTTGCGCAGGATATAGACGCGCGGCATCGGCAGGTCCGCCTGTTGCGCGAGCCGCCGGACCATGGCGTGAAGTTCGGGCGCCCGCCGTTCGTCCGCCTCCTCCGCCCCGTACATGGAGAGCAGCATCCGGTCCGAGTTCCACCAGGCGAAGGCGTTCATGCCGAGCGCAAAGAGGAACGCGAGGCCCATGCCGGCCGGGCCGCCGAGCAGATATCCGACGGCGAGGAACAGGCCGGTCATGCCGGCGAGCAGGATCGCGGTGCGGGCGAAGTTCGGCATGAGGCGGCGCGGCTCCGCTTGGCAAGGGGCTCCAGCATGCCATATGTAGGCGCCATGTCGCGCAAATCACGCCCCGACGAACCGAAGACGCAAGGCCCGGCGCCCGGCAATGAGCGCCCGCCGCTGCCGGAATCCCCTGGCGGCGATGCGCAGGAGCAGCCCGAGAGGCCCGACCCGACGCGCTACGGCGATTGGGAGATCGACGGGCGCTGCATCGACTTTTGAGCCCGCTCTGGCGGGTCTGGTTCACCGTCCCGGAGGACCGGACGGCGGCGGCGGAGCGCGTGCTCGAAGGCTGGGCCGACGCTGTCTCCGTCTTCGAGCTTTCCTCGACCGCCCGGCCGCATCCGAACGAAGGGGCGCAGGACAAGGGCTGGGCGAGCGACCTCTGGCTGGCGGAGGTCTGCGTGGTGGAAGGAATCGCCGACGCGCCGCCGGATGTCGACGAATTGGCGCACCGTGCTGCGGGGGAGAACCTGCCGGCGCCGGAAACCGCACCGGTCGCCGAGCGCGACTGGGTGGCGGAAAGCCAGGCGGGCCTGCCGGTGCGGCGCGTCGGGCGCATTGCGGTCGGCGACCCTGCCGCGCCGCTGCCGCCGGCGCCGGTGCGCCTGCGCATCGCCGCTGCGACTGCCTTCGGCACCGGCGCGCACCCCACCACGGAGGGATGCCTTGCCGCACTCGACCGTCTTCGCTGCCGGACGGGACCGGCACGGGGGCCCCGCGCCGTGCTGGACCTCGGCACAGGCACCGGAATCCTCGCCTTTGCGGCCAAGCGCCTCTGGCCGGGCGCGCGGGTGGTGGCGACCGATATCGACCCTGCCGTCATTGCGCCGTTCGCCCGCAACGCCCGGGCGAACGGGCTGCGTCCGACTGCGGTGCAGGCGGACGGACTGGCCCATCCCGCATTGCGCGACGCCGCGCCTTATGACGTGATTGCGGCGAACCTCCTCTACAGGCCCCTGCTGCGCCTTGCGCCCGGGATCGCCCGCCGCGCGGCGCCCGGCGGCGTCGTCATCATGTCGGGCATTCTCGAACGGCAGGAATTGCCGCTGCGCCTTGCATTGCGCCGCCAGGGCTTGCGCTTCCTGCGCTCGCGCCGCTGCGGCGGCTGGTCCACGATCGAAGCGGCGCGCCCGCCGGGCCGGCGTCCGAAGCGCCGGAACGGTTGCCGGCGACGGCCGTTCCGCCTATAACTCCCCCGACTATCGTTCAATTCCGCAGCGAGTGAAGCCCATGGCGCGCGTCACCGTCGAGGACTGCGTCCTCAAGGTTCCGAACCGTTTCGATCTGGTCATGCTGGCGGCGCAGCGCTCGCGCGACATCTCCGAGGGCGCGGAGATCACCCTGGACCGCGACAGGGACAAGAATCCCGTCGTGTCGCTCAGGGAGATCGCGGAGGAAACCGTTCCGCTCGACGAACTCGAGGAGGGCCAGATCCGAAGGCTTCTGCGCCACCGCGAGGAAGAGGAAGATCCCGGCGATGCGCTCGACTTGCTGCCGGCGCCGGACTTCGCGGACAAGGGACCGGCGGAGCAGGACCTCAACCTCGACTCGCTCATGCGCGCGATGGCCCAGCAGGACGGCGAGTTCCCGCCCCGCGACAGCGGCTAGGCCGACATATGGGCGGGCGCTGCGGGACTCCCTGCCGCCGAACGCGGTAAGCGCTGCCGGGTTGGCGGAATGATTCGGCAGTACGAATTGATCGAGCGCATCCGGGCCTACGACCCCGATGCCGACGAACTGCTGATAAACCGCGCCTATGTCTATGCGATGGCCCAGCACGGCAACCAGGTCCGGGCGTCGGGCGACCCCTATTTCTCCCATCCGCTCGAAGTCGCCGGCCTGCTGGCCGACATCAAGCTGGACAGCGCCTCGATCATCACCGCTCTGCTGCACGACACTGTCGAGGATACGGACGCGACGCTCAGCGATATCCGCCGCATGTTCGGCAGCGAGGTTTCCCGCCTCGTGGACGGCGTTACCAAGCTTTCCAGGATCGAATCGCAGTCCATGCGCACCCGGCAGGCGGAGAACCTGCGCAAGCTGGTGCTCGCAATGTCGCAGGACATCCGGGTGCTGCTGGTCAAGCTTGCCGATCGGCTGCACAACATGCGCACGCTACATTTCGTCTCCGGCGAGGAGAAGAGGCGGCGCATCGCGGCCGAGACGCTCGACATATACGTGCCGCTCGCCGAGCGGATCGGGATGCGGGACTGGAAGGAGGAACTGGAAGACCGCGCCTTCGCCGTGCTCCAGCCGGACGCCCGCGCGAACATCGTGCAGCGGCTCGAGCTTCTCGACCGCGAGCGGGGCGACCAGGTCGGCGAGATCATAGAAGCGCTGGTGCAAACCCTCCGCGAGGCCGGCCTCGCGGTCGAGGTTACCGGGCGGCGCAAGCGCCCGCATTCCATCTGGACCAAGATGCAGCGCAAGCATGTGTCGCTGGAGCAGGTCTCGGACATCATGGCCTTCCGCGTCGTCGTGGAGACGGTCATGCATTGCTACGAGGCGCTGGGCCACCTGCACGCCGCCTACCGGGCGGTGCCCGAGCAGTTCAAGGACTATCTCTCGAACCCGAAGGAAAACGCCTACCGGTCGCTCCACACGGTGCTGATCGGCCCGAACGGGCACCGGATCGAAGTGCAGATCCGGACCCGGGAGATGCACGAGTTCGCCGAAAACGGCGCCGCCGCCCACTGGCTCTACAAGCAGGAAGGCGGCGGCGTGGACGGGCGGCAATACGAATGGGTGCAGCAGTTCCTCGACATCCTCGAAAGCGCGTCGAGCCCCGAGGAGTTCCTGTCGCATACCAAGATGCAGCTCTTTCCGGACCAGGTGTTCTGCTTCACCCCGAAGGGCGACCTGAAGGCCCTGCCCGCCGGGGCGACGCTGGTCGATTTCGCTTACGCCATCCATTCCGAGGTCGGGGACCGCTGCGCCGGCGGCCGGGTCAATGGCCGGCAGGTGCCGCTGCGGACCGAGCTGACCAACGGGGACCGGGTCGAAATCGCGACCGCGAACAGCCTGCGCGTCACGCCGGAATGGGACCGGTTCGTCGTTACCGGGAAGGCGAAGGCGCATATTCGCCGGCATGTGCGCCTCAGGCGGCGGGAGGAGTTCATCAAGCTGGGCCGCCAGCTTCTCGATTCCGAGATGCGCGAGGCCGGCCATGCGTGGCGCGAACGCCAGCTGGCGCCCGTTGCGGTCCGGCGCGAGCTGGACTCGCCGGACGACCTGCTGGCTGCGATCGGCGACGGGCGCATCCCGGCGCGCGAAGTGGTCCGGGCGCTGTATCCGGAAGCGCCGCTCGATGCCGATACCGAAACGGTGGTCTCCATCGAACGCGCTCGCCGACGACGCGGGGAGCGCCCCCGCCCGTTGCTGATCCGCGGCGTGATTCCCGGTCTCGCCACGCATTTCGCCCGGTGCTGCCATCCGATTCCGGGCGACCGGATCGTCGGGATCATCACCACCGGCAAGGGCGTGACCGTCCATACCGACGAGTGCCTGACCTTGGAGAGCTTTTCGCATACGCCGGAGCGCTGGATCGAGCTGGACTGGGCTGACGAGCCGGACCAGGAGCAGCCCGGCCATGTCGGGCGGATGCGCCTCACCGCCGTCAACAAGCCCGGCACGCTCGCCCATGTCGCATCCCTGATCGCGGGCAACCAGGCGAATATCTCAAACCTGAAATTCGTCAACCGGCAGCCGGACTTCTTCGACATCCTGATCGACGTCGAGGTCAACGACACGCGCCATCTGAACGACATCATGGCCGCCCTGAGCGCGCGCCCGGAGATCGCCTCGGTCAAGCGGGCGAAGCGCTGACGGCAATGGCGATCCTGGGGCGCAAAAGGCGGCAGGGGCTCTCGTCCCGGATCGGAGGGTGGGTCTGGCCGTCCGGAGGCTGGCGGCGGGCATCCCGCTATCTCGCCATGCGCCTCAGCCGCATCCCCGGCACGCCGTATTCGCTCGCCGCCGGTTTCTGCTGGGGCGCGTTCACGTCGTTCCTGCCCTTTCCGGGGCTGCATTTCGTCATGGCCGCGATCTTTGCGCTCGCCACGCGCTCGAGTGTGCTCGCGGCCGCCATCGGCACGGTGGTGGGCAATCCCTGGACCTTCCCCTTCATCTGGGTCGGCACGTACGAGCTCGGCGCCTGGCTCGGCTTCGGAGCGGAGGGCGTCAATTTCACCGACACCTGGGGACGCGCCTTCCAGGCCGGCATAGACGGCCGGTTCGGCACGTTCCTCGAGACGGCGCAGCCCCTGCTGCTGGCCATGACGGTCGGCGGCGCGGTGCTGGGCGCGGTCGCCTGGGGGTCATTTTTCATCATGCTGGCGCCGCTGGTGCGCGCCTATCAGAGGCGAAGGCGCGGACGGATCGCCCGTGCCCGCGCCGGAGACGTGGAAGCATGACAAACCGACCGAGACTCGGCGTGAACGTCGATCATGTTGCAACCGTCCGCAATGCGCGCGGCGTCTCCTATCCGGACCCGGTGCGGGCGGCCCTGCTGGCCTGCGAAGCCGGCGCGGACGGGATCACGGCGCATCTGCGCGAAGACCGCCGCCATATCCGCGACGAGGACATGGTCCGGCTCAAGGAACGGCTGCCCGTGCCTCTCAATTTCGAGATGGCGCAGACCGACGAGATGGTGGAGATCGCCTCCGCGATCCGCCCCCACGCGGTTTGCCTCGTGCCGGAGCGGCGCGAGGAGCTGACGACCGAGGGCGGGCTCGACGCGGCCGGTCTCGGCAACGTGCTCGCCGACAAGGTGCGCACACTCGCCGGGGCGGGCATCCGGGTCTCGCTGTTCATCGAGCCGGATCCGAAACAGCTTCGCGCGGCGGTGGAACTCGGCGCGCCGGTGGTCGAACTGCACACCGGGCGCTATTGCGAGCTGGCGGGGGAGGCGCAGCAGGGGGAACTGGAGCGCATCCGTTCGGCGGCGGCGCTCGCGGCCGAACTCGGCCTCGAATGCCATGCCGGGCACGGCCTGACCTACGACAATGTCGGACCCGTCGCGGCGATCGGGACGGTCGCCGAACTGAACATCGGCCATTTCCTCGTTGGAGAGGCCATCTTCGTCGGCTTCGTCGAGGCGGTCCGGCGGATGCGGGCGGCGATGGACCGCGCGCGATGATCGTCGGGCTCGGCAGCGACCTGATCGACATCGACCGGATCGAACGCACCCTGGAGCGTTTCGGCGAGCGCTTCACCCGCCGCGTCTTCACCGAGGCCGAACGGCAGCGGTCGGACCGCCGGCGCCTGCGCGCGGCCAGCTACGCCCGGCGCTTCGCCGCCAAGGAAGCCTGCTCCAAGGCGCTCGGCACCGGGCTGCGCCAGGGCGTCTATTGGCGCGACATGGGCGTGGTCAACCTGCCGGGCGGACGCCCGACATTGCAGCTGACGGGCGGCGCGGCCAGGCGCCTTGCGAGCCTGTTGCCGCCGGGCACGCAACCGCGCATCGACCTCACCATCACGGACGAGCCGCCGCTGGCCCATGCGCTGGTCATCATCACCGCTGTGCCCGAAAATGCGGCGAATGGCGGCGCTTGACAGCCGGCCGTCCGGCGGCGTTCTATCCGGGCCGCATCCGCGCCGGCGGGAATCCGGCATTTCCTCATCCAGGTCCCAGCGCTCGTGAAAGAAACCGTCAAGACCATCGTCTATGCCGGCCTGATCGCCCTTGGCATCCGCAGTTTCCTCTTCGAGCCGTTCACGATCCCCTCCGGTTCGATGCTGGAGACCCTGCTGGTCGGGGACTTCCTGTTCGTCTCGAAATATTCCTACGGCTACAGCCGGTTCTCGCTGCCGTTCGGCCTGCCGCTGATTCCGGGGCCGGGGCGCCTGTTCGGGGAAGGGCCGGAACGCGGCGATGTGGCGGTGTTCAAGAATCCGGCCGCGCCGAAGATCGATTTCGTGAAGCGCGTCGTCGGCCTGCCGGGCGACACCGTCCAGATGCGCAGCGGACGCCTGTTCATCAACGGTGCGCCGGTGGCGCGCGGACGCATTGGGCCCACGAACTACCGCGACAAATACGGCATCGTGAAACGGGCGATCCGCTACCGGGAGACCCTGCCGAACGGACGCTCCTACGAGATCCTGGAGGAAAGCGATTCCGGCCCTGCGGACAACACGTCGCTGTTCGAGGTGCCGGAAGGCCATTATTTCGCCATGGGCGACAATCGGGACAACTCCACCGACAGCCGCTTCCTCAACCATGTGGGCTACATCCCGGCCGAGAATTTCGTCGGGCGGGCGGAAATCCTGTTCTTTTCCCTCGACCACGACACCAGCTTCTGGGAGCTCTGGAGATATCCGTCAGGGGTTCGCTGGGAGCGCATCTTCGACGCGATAGGCCCGTGAACGCCCGGTTCCGCGACGCGCTCGGCCACGAATTCGCCGATCCCCGCCTGCTCCGGCAGGCCCTGACCCATCCGAGCGCGCCGGGACGCGAGGACGATGCGTTCCAGAGGCTGGAATTCCTGGGCGACCGGGTGCTGGGCCTCGTCGTGGCCGAAATGCTGCTCGAACGCTTCCCGGGCGTCGATGAGGGCGGACTCGGCCGGCGTCTGTCCGTGCTGGTGAGCAGGGAAGCGCTTGTCGAGGTCGCCGGGGCAACGGGCCTCGACGACGTGCTCTCGCGGGCGCAGGACCCCGGCGCAGGCGGCGGGCGCATGGCGGCGACCGCGGCGGCCGACGCCTGCGAGGCGGTCATCGCCGCACTCTTCCTCGATGGCGGGCTGGACGCCGCGCGGCAGTTCATCCGCCGCCACTGGCAGGCGCCGGTCGAGCGCCATGCGGAGGTGGAGCGCGACGCCCGCAGCCGGTTGCAGGAGTGGAGCCATGCCCGCGCGCTCGGCCAGCCGGTCTATACCGTCTGCGTGCGCCGCGGCCCTGCGCACCGGCCGGAGTTCGAGGTCGAGGCCGCGCTCGCCAGCGGCGAACGGGCGAGGGGCTCGGGCGGCTCCAAGCGGGCCGCCGCCGCCGCCGCCGCCGCCGCCCTGCTCGAACGGCTGGAATGAGCGCGCGCCGGGCCGGCTTCGTCGCCTTGCTGGGCGCGCCCAATGCCGGCAAGTCCACGCTGCTCAACCGGCTGGTCGGCGCCAAGGTCTCCATCGTCACGCCCAAGGCGCAGACCACGCGCTCGCGCATCCTCGGCATCCGCATCGAGGGCGCATCCCAGGTCGTCTTCGTGGACACGCCCGGCATCTTCGAGCCGCAGCGGCGGCTGGAGCGCGCGATGGTGCGCCGTGCCTGGCGCGCCGCGGGCGATGCCGACATCGCCGTGCTGCTGGTCGATGCCGCACGCCGGCCGGGCGCAAGGGAGGAGGCCATCGTGGCGGGCCTCAAGGCAGGCGGCAGGCAGGCGGTGCTGGCGCTCAACAAGATCGACCTGATCGCGCGCGAACGATTGCTGGCCCGCGCCGACCGCCTCTACGGCACGGGCTGCTTCAGCGATGTCTTCATGGTCTCGGCGCTGACGGGCGACGGCGCGGACGACCTGCTGGAGCACCTTGCGAAGCGCCTGCCGGAAGGCCCCTGGCTCTATCCCGAGGACGACCTTTCCGATTTGCCGCTGCGCTTCCTCGCCGCCGAGATCACGCGCGAGAAGCTGTTCCTGCGCCTGCATGACGAGATTCCCTACGACATCGCGACCGAGACGGCGGACTGGCAGGAGTTCGACAATGGCGGCGTGCGGATCGACCAGACGGTCTATGTGCGCCGGACGAGCCAGCGCGCGATCGTGCTCGGCAAGGGCGGCGCGCGCATCAAGGCCATCCGCGAGGCGGCGCAAGCGGAGCTGGCCGACGCGCTCGACCGGCCGGTCCACCTGTTCCTGACCGTGAAGGTCCGCGAAGGCTGGCCCGAAGACCCCGAACGCTTCCGCGACCTCGGCCTCGACTACAATGTCTGAGCCGGCGCCTCGTCGAACTCCGCGACCGCTGGCCGGGCCCGCCCGAATGGGTCGAATGGCTGAAGGAGCCCGCCCCCGGCTACCCGCCCCGTTCCCCGCTACGAGGAAGCGGCAAAGGAACTCCGCAAGCGCACCCTGGCCAACCTATACAATACGCGCCCCCAATGGCTCGCCGACGCCCACACCGCGCTGGACGCCGCTGTGGCGGAGGCGTATGGCTGGGATGCGGAGATCGGTGAGGAGGAGGCTCTAGAGGCGTTGTTGAGGTTGAATTCCGCCGATTGAATTCAAGGCACCCTACAAGCATATACTGGGTAAACGTATGTCAGACATAATCAAGTGCCCTGCTTGCCTGAATACGGAAGGTGGTTCGTGCAGGTTGGTCCGTGGTGGACCGCACCATGAGGCAACCGAGATTCATTGCAGTATCTGTGGGAAATATCAACTGACCAAGGATGCCTTCTTCAATCTAGGAAATAGAGATGAAAATCTCAAATATATGCAGCCGGATAGGAAGGAAACTACAATTCTCTCTCACAACATACGAATAATGTCATCAAACAGTGAAGATAGTGTGGCGGTCATTACAAAATCAATGTTGGAAACATGGCGTTCAAATGGCAAGCTCCCAAGCCCTGCAATTCAAGCGAATAATTTAATTATATTTGTCGGCGACTCTATATCCGAGTCCGGTGAAGAACTTAATATTATTCCGGATAACATTCACGCCATCATAGGATCTTCAAGTCGCAAGGTCGCTGTAGAACTAGTGAAGGAATTACAAGAATTGAAACTCATCCGATGCAATCCAAGTGGTGCCGCTGGGAGTGTGGGGAATAATTCGATTCCTATCTCTATACCCACAAATATCAATCTCAGTCTTTCTGGGTGGGAGAGATACGAAGCCTTGAAACGTGGAGAAGTCTCTGAAAATCGCGGCTTTATAGCTATGAAATTCGAAGACCCCGACCTTGATCCTTTCGTTAAGGAGGTGGTGAAGCCGGCTGTAAAAGAAATCGGTTATGACCTTGTGGATATGCGCGATGTCGCGCGCGCGGGCGTCATTGACAACATTATGAGGGCGCAAATCAGAGACTCTGCCTTCGTCATCGTCGATCTCACGCACGATAATTCGGGAGCCTATTGGGAAGCCGGGTATGCCGAGGGGCTGGGCAAGCCGGTCGTCTATATCTGCGAAAAGACAAAATTCGAAGAAGCGAGCACCCATTTCGATACCAACCATTGCACGACCGTTCCCTGGTCCAGCGACGATCCCGACGGATTCCGCCTGGAGTTGATCGCCACCCTGCGGCGCTCGCTTGATCTGAGGTGAACGGCGGAACAGCGGGCTTCGCGCCAAGGTCGTCGCCGGTGCGAAAAAAGGGCGGCTTCGCCTGCCGCCGCTACTCCGCCGGGGCTTCCCCGCCGACCGGTTCGTTGCGGCGCAGGATGTAGTTTTCGACGAAGGTGAGCTTGCCCTTCACCTCCGCCAGCCCCTGCTCCACGGCCCGCAGCCGCGTGTCGATACCGTCGATGCGCCTGTCGATGCCGTCCAGGCGTTGGCCGAGGTCCCGGCGCAGCGATGTAATCATGCCGACGTTCAGCGCGGCCAGGGCGACGGCTGCGCTGATAATCGCAATGAGAACCGGGTCCATGGCGGCGCGAACTCCGAACGGCCTCGACGCCCGCGCGCTTCCGGCGCAAGCAACAGCGCGCACGATAGCAAACCGCCCCGGTTTCTGTCCATGCCGCCCCGAGGCGGGAACGAATCTTTGCGTCCTGCGCGCTTGGCCCCGGCCGCCGCAGGGTTTACCTTGAGCCTGCCTTGTCCGCGCTTGCTCGGAGGAGTCGCGATGCCCGAACCGTTTACCGCCATTGTGTCCGCAAGAGGCCGGGTCGCGCTGCCGGGCGCGGTCCGCCGGGCGCGGCGCTGGGAGCCGGGAACGCGGCTGGTCGTCGAAAACACGCCGGAGGGCGTGTTGTTGAAGCCTGCGCCGGCGTTTGCCGAGACCCGGCCGGAGGATGTGTTCCAAAGCGTCGCTTGGGAAGGCCCGCCCGTGTCCCTGGAGGACATGGAAGCCGGGGTCCTGGAAGAGGCAAAGCGGCGCGATGAAGGCGCTTGAACTGCTGCGTTCCCGTCACCCGTCGGCGGCTAATGCGCGCCGGACGGCTTCGGGTTCCTTCTGCATCACCCGCAGGAGCGCCGCCGCCGGGCCGCTGACGCGCCGCGTTCCCTGTTCCCACTTGCGGTAGCCGGAAAGGCTCATGCCCATCAGCGGCGCCATCTGGGCTTGCGTCAGCTTCGCCTGCTTGCGGACCTCGCGCGGGGCCACCGGCGCATGAACGGTCGCCGGGCCTTCGCCCCTGGCGTGCGCCAGCGCCTCGCCAAGGGATTGAATCAGGTCGTCCCCGAAAGTGCTCATCGTGTCTCCTTTGCGGCGCTCTCGATCGCCTCGACGATCATGGCGACCGAGCGCCTCTCCGCCCGGCTCAAATCGGTCTTTGCGGACTTGGCGTAGGCAAGGAGCGCATAGACCGGCATTCTCTCGCCTCCGTAGAAGTAGATCACCCGCGCGCCGCCTCGCTTGCCACGGCCCAACGCACCGAACCGCAGCTTGCGGACGCCGCCCGTTCCCGGAATTTCATCGCCCGCCAAGGGGTTTTCGGCCAGATAGTCGATCAACTCCCGCTTTTCGTCCTCGCTGAACAGCCTGTCGGCCTGACGGATGAAGGTCGGAGTCTCGGCAACAGTCTGCATTGTGTTACAAGATAGCCCAATGGGGCGCTCCCGGCAATCGGTTGACGCGGTATGGCCGGGCCTTTGCCCTTGGCCTCCGCCCGCTGCCGTTCGGCTTTCGGCAGGAAATTGGAAAAATTTTCATATTTCGTCCACCAGGGGGCTTGACCTGAGAAAAAGTGTAGTATGATGAGAGTGGAGAGAGGCGGCTTCACGGGGCCGCCTTTCGGCTTTTCTGCGCAGGGAAACAAGGGCTGGGGCCGAAAAAAGCTCCGGCGGGAACGAACGGGAGACGTGCGCCTTCCGTCTCGCGCGCGCAATCAGGTGCGCGAACCGCGCCGGCGCTAACGCGCGCAGGCAGGCGCGGGCGCGCACGCAGGATACGCGCGCAAAAAGGGTCCCGCCGCTTGAGGGTGGCCAAGCCGGCGGGGCGTGGACGGAAGGGAGCGGAGCGGAACGCGATGGGGGGAACGATATGCAGGAACGGAACGACAGAGCTTCGGTGGCGGCATGGCGAACATGACAAAACATGACACAATGCAGAGGACCTTCCGTGAACCTTCCCGCCCCGCTTGCCCCCGCGAACGAGCATGTGGAGGAATTGGAGTGTCAGCCGACCGTCCGGAAAGGAGACGAACCCGGACAAACACGGTCGCCCCGGACCCCGATCCGGGGCCCAACCCGGGCGCTCTCGACAGGCATGGGCGGTCCAACTCTGCCTCGAATGACTGCGGCGGGCGCAAACGGTCAGGGATGGGCCCCGGATCGCAGTCCCCCGCCTTCGCGAGGGCAGGCCGGGGCGACGGGATGGGCGCGGACCGCGAGCGCAAGACCCGACAAATCCGATTTCTTCACACGCTCCTTCGCGGGGGCGAAGAACAGGGGTGCCGCCACCATCGGTTCCGAAGATTGGGGATGTGCAATGCGAAGCCACCGGAATCGGATGTGCGAATCCGGCAGCGTTACGCCGGAACGGGCACCCGAATATGCGTCCTGCGCATGAAAAACATGACAGAACATGACAGAGCATGACGTTCCCGTGAGGTGGACCCCGCCGGACAGGTCGCGGGTTCGTGCCCGCCGGGCCGCGAACGGTGGTATGACGCCCGGCGATGATCGAGTGGACCGACCGCGCCGTCATGCTCTCCGCCCGTCCGTTCGGGGAAGGCAAGGCTGTCGTGCAGGCTTTGACCGAGGCGCACGGCCGCCATGCGGGGCTGGTGCAGGGCGCGCGCCGGCACGCCGAGGCGCTCCAGCCCGGCACGCTGGCGACGGTGCGCTGGCGGGCCCGGCTCGCGGACCAGCTCGGAACCTTCTCATGCGAGGTGGAGACGGCCCATTCGGCGCTCTGGCTGGACGACCCGCTGCGCCTGGCGGCGCTCCAGAGCGCCTGCGCGGTGGCGGAACTGGGCCTGCCGGAGCGCGAACCCCATCCCGCCGCGTTCTCGGGGCTCGCGGCCTTTCTGGAGACGCTGGCGGGCGATGCCTGGCCGGCGGCCTATGTGGGCTACGAGGTGGCGCTGCTGGCCGAGCTCGGCTTCGGCCTCGACCTGGAGCGCTGCGCGGTCACCGGAAGCCGCACGGGGCTTGCCTGGGTTTCGCCGCGGTCCGGCAGAGCGGTCACGGCCGAGGCCGGCGAGCCCTGGCGGGACCGTCTTCTGGCCCTGCCGGGCTTCCTCTCGGGCGCGCCCGGCTTCACGCCGGAGGACATTCGCGACGGGCTCTCGCTCACCGGGCACTTTCTCGCCCGCCACATCGCCGGGCCCGCCGACCGCCCCATGCCCGCCGCCCGCCTGCGCCTCGCGGATTGTTTCGCGGGCTGAGGCGGCTTATGTTGACGGCAATCCCGATTCGGAGCATCCGCAGCGAACCGTGTCCGACGAAACTGCCGGAATCGTTGAGCCCGTCCCCTTCAGCACGGCGCTGGGCGAGCGGTATCTCGCCTATGCGCTCTCGACGATTACCGCGCGCTCGCTCCCGGATGTGCGCGACGGGCTGAAGCCGGTCCACCGCCGCCTCGTCCACGCCATGCGCGAACTGGGCCTCGACCCCGCCGCCGGCTTCAAGAAATGCGCGCGCGTCGTCGGCGACGTCATGGGCAAATACCACCCCCATGGCGACGCCGCGATCTACGACGCGATGGTGCGCCTCGCGCAGGAATTCGCCGTCCGCTACCCGCTGGTCGAGGGCCACGGCAATTTCGGCAATATCGACGGCGACAACGCCGCCGCCATGCGCTACACCGAGGCGCGCCTGACGGCGGTGGCCGAGGCGCTGCTGGAGGGCATCGACGAGGACGCCGTCGATTTCCGCGAGACCTATGACGGCGAGGGCCGCGAGCCGGCGGTGCTGCCGGCGGCCTTCCCCAACCTGCTGGCCAACGGCGCGCAGGGCATCGCGGTCGGCATGGCGACCAATATCCCGCCGCACAATGCGGGCGAGCTCGCCGCCGCCCTGCTCCACCTGATCCGCTGGCCGACCGCGAAAGACGAGAAGATCGCGGAGCATGTGCCGGGGCCGGACTTTCCGACCGGCGGCTGTCTCACCGAAGACCCGGCCGCTATTGCCGAGGCCTACCGCACCGGGCGCGGCAGCCTGCGGGTGCGGGCGCGCTGGGAAGTGGAGAAGCTCGAACGCGGCTATTGGCGCGCGGTCGTCACCGAGATTCCCTACCAGGTGCAGAAGGCGCGGTTGCTGGAGAAGCTCGACGCTGCCATCGAGGCGCGCAAGCTGCCGGCGATCGAGCATGTCATCGACGAGTCCGCCGAGGATGTGCGCATCCTGCTGGTGCCGCGAAACCGCAGCATCGACCCGAATGCGATGATGGAGCAGGCGTTCAGGCTCTCGGAACTGGAAATCCGCTTCGGCCTCAACCTGAACGTGCTGGATGCCGAAGGGCGGCCGCGGGTGATGTCGCTCCGGGAATGCCTGCTGGCCTTCATCGACCACCGCATGGAGGTGCTGGAACGGCGCACGCGCTACCGCCTGGAGCGGATCGCCCGGCGGCTGGAAGTGCTCGAAGCCTATCTCGCCGTCTATCTCAATCTCGACGAGGTGATCCGCATCGTCCGCGAGGAGGACGACCCGCGCGCGGAACTCTGCGCCTGTCTCGGCGTGAACGAGACGCAGGCCGACGCCATTCTGGCCATGCGGCTCAGGGCCTTGCGCAGGCTGGAAGAGGCCGCCATTCGCGAGGAGCATGCCAGGCTCACCGCCGAGCAGGAGGAGTGTCGCGCGCTGCTGGCCGACGAGAAGCTCCGGCGCAGGCGGCTCTCGGATGAGGTGAAGGAGATGCGCAGGCGCTTCGGATCCGGCGAGGCCGGCGAGCGGCGGACCCTTCTGGCCGAGGCGCCGGCCGCAAACGGCGCGGCGGAGGCGTTCTCCATGCCGGGCGAACCGGCGACCGTGCTTGTGTCCGAGATGGGCTGGGTGCGCGTGTTGAAGGGCCATATCGGCGCCGATACCGCGCCCCGCTACAAGGAGGGCGACCGCGAGGCCTGGCGGCTGGCCGTCGAGACCTCGGACCGGCTGCTGCTGTTCGCCGCGTCGGGCCGGGTCTTCACCGTTGCGGTGGACCGGCTGCCCGACGGCAGGGGCATGGGGCGGCCGCTCCGCCTGCATGCGGACATGGCCCAGGAAGAGCGCCTCGTGGCGATCCGCGCCGCGCGGCCGGGCGGCCGCCTGCTGCTGGCGGCCGAGGACGGGCGCGGCTTCGTCGTGCGCGAAGAGGGCATTCTTGCCCAGACGCGGACGGGCAAGCAGGTGATGGCCGGCAGGCTGAAGGCGGTCGCGGAGATCCGCCCGGACGACGACTCGATCGCCGCGATCGGCAGGAACCGGCGCCTCCTGGTCTTCCCGCTGGACGAGGCGCCGGAACTCACCCGCGGGCGCGGCGTGCGCCTGCAGCGCTATGAGCGCGGCGGCCTCTCCGATGCGACGGTGCTCCGCGCGGAGGACGGCCTCGTCTGGCGCATCGGCGGGCGCACCCGGCGCGAGACCGATCTCCGCACATGGCTCGGGCGGCGGGGCGGCGTCGGCAAGCTGCCGCCGCACGGTTTCCCGCGCAACAACCGCTTCACGCCGCGCGACCCGCCCGAAGACGCATAAGCGCCGTCAGAGCTGCGGGCGCTTGTCCGCCCAGGGGCGCGCGGCCTCGAAGGCGGCGGCGGCCTGCAGCACGCCCAGATCGTCCAGCCGGCGCCCCACGACCTGGAGGCCGACCGGCAGGCCCGCCTCCGTGAACCCGCAGGGAATCGAGGCCGCGGGGTTGTGGGAAAGATTGAAGGGGTAGCTGAATTGCGCCCATTGCAGCCAGTTCCACGGGTGGTCGGGCCAGTGGGAGGGGGAGAGGCGGTCGGCGGGGAAGGCGGCGACGGAGACCGAGGGCGTCAGCAGGAAGTCCCACTCCTCGAAGGAGCGGTGGATCGCCTCGATATAGGCGAGTTTTCGCCCCCGCATGGCGAGATAGTCCTCCGCCTTGTAGCCCATGCCGTCGCGGATGCAGGCGACGAGGCCGGGGTCCATGCGGTCCTCGAACCCGTCCAGCAGGCCGGCGAAATTGATCTCGTGCGCGGCCCAGAAGAAATGCTCGATCTCCACCCCGTCCGGCCCCCAGGCGGGAGAGACCTCCTCGACCTCGGCGCCCAGCTCCGCGAACGCCGAAACTGCATCCGCCACGAGCGCCGCCACTTCGCCATCGACCCGCGCATGGCCGAGATCGGGGCTCCAGGCGACCCGCGCGCCCCTGAGCCGCTCGCCCTCGCCGAGCAGCGCGGGATAGTCCGCCGGCGGGGCTTCCAGGCTGTAATGGTCGCGCGGATGCGGGCCGGCGATCGTCCGGAGCATCAGCGCGGCGTCTGCGACTGTGCGCGTCATCGGCCCGACATGGCTCACCTGGTCTGTATTGCCGACCGGCAGATGCGCCGCGCGCCCGTAGCTCGGCTTGATGCCGAACACGCCGCAGAAATGGCTCGGCATGCGGATCGAGCCCGCGCCATCGGAGCCCTGGTGCAGCGGGCCGTAGCCGGCCGCCGCGCCCGCACCGGCGCCCGCCGAGGAGGCGCCGGCATTCATGCCATGCGCCCAGGGATTGTGCGTGATGCCGGTGAGCGGGCTCTGGCTCACCCCCTTCCAGCCGAACTCCGAGGTCGTCGTCTTGCCGAGGGAGATCGCGCCTGCGGCCGCCAGCCGGTCCACGCAGGGCGCGTTCTCGGCCGGGATGGCGCCCTTCTCCGCGAAGGAGCCGCGTTCGGTGGGCACGCCGGCCGTGTTGGTCAGGTCCTTGATCGTGACCGGCACGCCGTGCAGGGCCCCGAGTGCTGTGCCCGCCATGACCTTCGCCTCGGCCGCCTTCGCCGCATCGCGCGCGCGGTCGGCGGTCAGGGTGGCGAAGGCGTTGATCCGGGGCTCCAGCCGCTCGATCCGGGCCAGCACCGTATCGACGATCTCCACCGGCGAAATCTCGCGCGCGGCCACCATCGCCGCCAGCCGGGTCGCCGGCGTGAAACACAGGTCTTCTTCGTTCATGCGAGCCCCTCCGGCCCTTCGGAATGTCGGTAGCGGCAGCCTAGCCCGGATGTCTCGCCCATGTCATCGGGCCGTGCGGCGCTTGTGCTAACCTCGCGAATCGCAGCGTCGGAGGGAAGGAACATGGCAGAGGTCGCGACATTCGCAGCCGGCGGATACCGCTATATCCGGGGGCGGTTCCAGTATTCGGGCGGGGTGGCGGCAGAGCCCGGCTACCGCATCGAGCGCGTCCGTTTCCGCCGCCTCGTGCCGCTGGAAGCGGGCTTTCGGCGGGTCGAGGCCCATCTGGAGGCTGCGGGCCGGCCGATGACGGCCTTCTGCGCCTGCGAGCTGCGCTCGCCCGGCCAGTTTTCGGAGGAGGGCTTCGTCGCCTTCAACCGCGCCTATGTGCGCACACTGGAGCGCTGGGGCATCTTCCGGGACGAGGAGAATCCGGTCGCGCGCTCCAATGTCTGCCCGGAAGCGGACCCGCCGGCCGAACCCGGCTTCCACGCCTTCTGCTACACCGTCGCGCAGAACGCGACGAGCCGTTCGGATGGCGGCGTCGGCGCCGCCGTGCCGGATGACGGGGCGGAGGGCGGAACCTTCGTCATCGCCGGCTCCGGCGAGGCGCCGGAAGGGCCGGGGCAATACCGGGACCGGATCATCCGCCTCGGCGACACCTCGCCGGACGCCATGGCCGAGAAGGCGCGCTATGTGCTGGACGCCATGGAAAGCCGCATGGCGGCGCTCGGCTTCGGCTGGGCCGACGCAACCGCCGCCCAAGTCTATACGGTCCACGAGATCCACGGCCTGTTCGGTCCGGAGATCGTCGCGCGCGGCGCCGCCCCGGACGGCATCCAGTGGACTTATGCCCGCCCGCCGGTCGAGGGCCTCGCCTTCGAGATGGATGTGCGCGGCCTGCCGGTGGAGCGCGTCGCGGCCTGACGCTGGCCTGACGGAACGGCGGAGGCGGCGGCCGCGCAGGCGGCCGATGCCGCTTCCTTGGAAACGAGCGCGCTCTCCGCCCGGCCGGCGGGCGGGTTCGCGCAATACCCGGCCGGCGCCGATGCAAACACCCATTCAACCTGCTGCGGAATTGCGGCGCAGCAGACAATAAAGGGGAAGAGACGATGACGGACGAATTGACGGAGCGGGGACGGGGCAGTTCCCCGTTGAACCAGTCGCAGGACGGCGACGGCGGCAGCCGGGATGCTGGCCGAGGACCTTGCCGGTCGGCGCCCCAACAAGACGGAACACCGGCGCGCCCCGATGCCCCGTCTCCGGAATCGGTCGGAGGAGGCTATCGAGTTCAAGCACTGGAACATCGGCGCCGTGCTCATGGGTCTCGGCGAGGTTTGGGCTACAGGCCTACTTCCACCTCTCGAACTCGCTGGGCAGGAGTTCGATAAAGGCGTCTTCGGTCATACTCTCGGCGTCGTAGGTCAAGGCAAATTGACGCAACACCAGACCGAACCGGTTTGCGGTACCCCCTCTCCTTGCGGCAACCCCTGTTCGCGGTCTCTTCGTTTCGTTGTCAAAATACAGTTTGCTGGCCGCCTTGATGATTGGCCGACTGCGGAGAACCTGCTGGCGACCGGCCAACTGTTCCAGAATGTCCCCGTGGACGCTAAGCGGGTGGGCCTCCTGCCGAGGAGAGGTCAGCAGGAAGCGCGATGCTTCCCCATGGTCCCTAACCAACTGCCACGGCGACCGGACGAGGTGCCGATAATAATGGCGGTAGTCCGCGCTGAGAATATAACGATATTCTCGCCCGACCGTCCGGGTACCATCCGCCTTCTTGGGACACAGGCGGTCGAACCACAATAGCGCCAAGCCGCTCCAAAGCCCCCGCTCACCGCTGATGGCCGCTGGGTCGAACTCGCTGAGAAGCGTTTTCAGATATATCCCGAACATGTAACGATCCGGGAAAATCGCCGATCCGGGTTCGATGCTATATTTCAGCGGCTCAGATGTCGTCGGCTCATCGAGCAATCGGACGGGTGGCGACTCCGTCGCTCCCTGGCGGATATATTGGCTAAATTCCGAAAGGCCGGAGTCATTCAGCTTTCTGAATCTTCCGGTCACAGAATATCCTCCCCGGATTGTCTTATTCTGTTCAAGAATTCTCCATCCTCGCAAAACCTATTTACAGTGTCGTCAATCCAGTCGCGCTTTTCATCCTCACCATATTCCCGAGGATCATCCTCAATTCCGAGAATGGATTTACAGTATTCAAACCAAACATCCTTCCATCCAGGTTCGTCTTCGTCTTCTCCTCTCTCGATTCCCCGAACGAATTCCTGTAGCACAAACCGGAGTGCGGCAGAAAGTAAAATTCCCAGTGCAAGTGGATTCTCACGGGTTTGATGTAAAAAACCAGATATGCTGGTATTGACAATCATTACCGGACCACTATCGGGTTCAATTTCTACTTTCCATATATCATGATTCAAATCTCTAAATTCCATTGGAAAAATACTTCTGGTGTTTTCTCCCCCCGCTTGCTCACGCTTGGGCTTGATACGCTCTGCCGAACCAAGCAATTTCCCGGGCTCCAAAATATCATCAACAACCTTTAGTCTGAATAGCACCGATCCACTTCGATCAATATCTGTAAGAACAAGAGGATCGGGAATACTCAGATTTTCGATAGTCCCACAATCGAAGCGCATGCCCGATGATCGATGATATGCCTCGATCACAACTGATGACGATGCAGGAAAATCATAGCCGTTGAGAATTAAGCCTGCCTTGGCTCTCAATGGTTCCCCGGAAGCCGCGGGCAAGATCTCCATTTCTACATGATTGCGTTCTATACGTTTACGCCCGGTTGAATTTACACGCCTTTTCGACGCACTCATTATGGCGACCTCCAGCTGACAACTAGATCACGTCGAGGATCGAAGCCGGAGGCCTCCAAGCGGAAATCGGGTTCAGCTACGACGAAGTGAAGGCGGTTCGCCGCTGTAGCTCTCATGTCGCCACCAGCAATATCAAACGCCAACCCATCGGGTTTGGTGAGGTCGAAATCGAAGCGGCTGAAATAGCGGAACGGATCGCCTCCGACAATATCGTAAGCCAGGGTCACACGTATTCGGCGCGGAAACGACCAATTCGTTGCCCCCGGTCCTGCAAACAGCACGAAGCCGCCTACCCGTTCCTCCAGTCGAATGGCAGGCTCTGATCGTTCGGGCTGAGGGTTCGTGGTCCGGCGTCGCCTCCTGCGTGCCGGCTTGCCTGTCGGCTTGGCATCCGCAAGAGCGAAGAAATCAATGAGTGCATCGTCTTCGCGCCTCTCTTCCTGTTCGGCGATCAGGCCGTGTAGGTCGGCAAGCGAGTATCGGATGGCCCTCAATACATCCCTCGCTCCTGCCCAATTCGCCGTCAGCTTCTCGGCACTGGCGTTCCAGCCGGTATGTGCTGGATTTTCCGCGTCACCCAAAAACGTCGCAGCCTCTTCGTCGAGGGCTATCAACGCGCCGCGTGCTGGCAGCCTGGCGAATTGCCGCTCCCTGGGCAACACAATTGGCCCTCTCGCTACCAAAGAAAACGGTGCCTCACCTTCTGCAAGTGCTTTGAGAAAAAGCTCAATATGTCCGATCCGAACGCTACCGCCCTTCGGCTGCAAAGCAACCGGCACCCGGAGATGCACCAGTGTTCCCGATGCAAACAAGCTCTTCATCGCCTCAATCTGACCGTCCTCCAGATGTTCAGACCCCAGCCGCTTCCGATCTACCGGTCCAATTGCGGTAATAACAGAATCAGGAGATGCTATCGCTTCACTGATTTCCTTTACAAATGAGAACGGAATGGCTGAGCCGCGTTTTGCGATTTGCGCCGCTATTTCCATAAATGTACTGGCGTTAACAATTACATTACCGACCTCGACTTCCAATTGTCCAGCAAGGATCGGGAAGTAGTAATTGTCAATAACGCCGGATAAAATTCTATCCTCTGTAATACTATCATCCAGGTAAGGAATAACAACACTGAAGCCCGGTTGATCTGTTCTATACACACCAAACAATTTTTGGAATTCTTGCACTTCTTTTGCATTCGTTACAGGCAATTGAAGTTTAAGGTGATTCAAAGAGCGCTGATCGAACCAGAATCCATGTGTCGAATAATAGTCAAGGCCGATAGAATGATTACTCAAAACAGCTTGCCCCATGACAGAGGGGATATTATCATCAACTCGTACAGTTAATCCAAAAAACACATTTATCTTGGATGAAAACGAGTATGTTAATTTACCCAACCCTCTCCGTCCCCCTTTGGATCCTGACTTACCGGACGCTCCCATTTTTCTCCAAAATCCCTCAAAATTCTCTCCATCGCGATGCTCATAGCTTCCTGTAAGGCCAGATGTGTTGAAGTCCTCAATGCACAACACCCTTGTAACTTCCTCAATATCATCAGGAATTTTAATGTCGCAAGCCGCCAAATGAGGTTCCAAAGATTGTAGATTCAGTTTTAGCTCGTTGATTTCCTCTTTATTCAAAGTTTTTAATTTGAAATGGACTCTTACTGGACCTTTGCCATGAACAGCATCGGATGAATTCTGTATGACCTCTCGGACTAATGCTTCCGGTAAATCCACATCGTCGTTATTGAATTGGTCGCGCTGTGTTACTTCTTTCTGTACATCGGATGGATCTGCTTTATTGAATTGCCATCTGCCTGCCATTCTTCTTACTCCGATTCAATTAATTGACTGCATACCCGGTCAAGTGCATGTTCGTCATTCGCCTCCAGCTCGCATTGCCAAACCGTTATGACGAGCCATCCCAGCGCCTCAAGCTGCTGCGTCTTGCGCCGGTCCCGTTCTATCGTGCCTTCGAACTTCGCGGACCAGAATTCCGGGCGTGTCTTCGGCATGGCCGCGAGCGGGCAGCCTTCGTGCCGGTGCCAGAAGCAGCCATGCACGAATATGGCGGCTCGGTATTTCGGAAGCACGATGTCGGGCTTGCCTGGCAGGTGTCGCGCATGAAGGCGAAAGCGATAACCCGCGCGATGGAGCATTTTCCGAAGACGGATTTCGGGAGCGGTGTCCTTGCCCCGGATGCGGGACATGTTCCAGCTACGGTGTGCGGCGGATATTCTGTCGGTCACCGCGACAGGTCCCCGGCCCTGTCCAGAAGATCGGCAACGATGGCTGCGATCTGCCGGGCCAGATACGGGGGAACGGCGTTGCCAACCTGATGATACTGCGCGGTTCGCGGCCCCAGGAAACGGTAGTTGTCCGGAAAGGTCTGGAGGCGGGCGGCTTCCCTGACGGTGAGGCTCCTGCATTGCGCCGGGTCGTAATGGATGAAGTAGTGGCCGTCCTTGGCGATATGAGACGTGATAGTCGTGGAGGGACGGTCGGGAAGCTGCACCCGGAACCGGTCCGAGAACATCTTTCCCTCCCGACCGATACGGACGTTCCTGTGTGCGGGCAGCAGGCTTTTCGGGAAATCGGCCAGTGTCGGGCTCCTGCCCTCAATGGCGGCAAAGGACGCAGCGAAGGCGTAACGTTGCAGATCGGAGGGCATGTGGCTGCGGGCCTCATGCCCCTCCAGGAAATCGAGGCGGGAATCGGGAATGATGCCGAGCGCCTCGTGGTCGGGCAAAGGTTGCTGTGGATACAGGGTCGATCGCCGTTCGAGCGAAGGCGCGGGCGCATTCAAGCCGATATTCAGCTTATCGACGAGGGCGCCGGCATACCGCTTCCCGTTCAGTTCGCGCTGGACCGTAGCCATGTCGATACTGCTGACAGCCGCCTGCCAGGCTGCAAGAGAGTCCTTTCCCCTCGACAGTCCGCTCCTGATTGGAGGAAGTCCGCCGATGACTTGTTTTAGCGTCGGCGGTTCGCCGGGCCTGAGCCTGCCTGGAGCAATCGCGATGTCGTCCCGTACGCCTACAATGAATATCCGATGCCGCGCCTGCGGGACTCCAAACCTCTCCGCCCGAACCAGAAACAGCTTTGGATTCACTCCGACTTCCGGAAGCTCGTCTTCGGAAATCGAGTATAAGCGGTAGCGGAGGTCGGCTGGACCGCAACTAAGCGCAATCCCGGGATTGCGAAGGTCGCTAATCATACGGTCGATTACCCGCTCGTCACCGACCTTTACGGACAGGAGACCCTTCACATTCTCCATTACGAAGATCGGAGGAGCGTGGTCGATGATAATTTGCAGATATTCGCGATACAGAAAATGCCGGGTGTCGCTCTCGAATGCGGGATTGGACTTCATCCTGGATCGGCCTACGAGAGAGTAAGCTTGGCAAGGCGGCCCACCGACAAGTACCCAGAGGTTCCGCTGATTCAAACGATCAGAAATTAACTCCCGAACCTTCTCATGGTTTTTCTCTCCTAACTCTATATCCAGTGCGGTACGATCCGCGTCTGCCTTATTTTGCGGAAATGCCCGATACAGATCTTCAATTGAAATTTTCCCTCGTATATAGTCGTAATACTCGTCGGGGAATTCGTTGGCTGGAAAGCTTCTAAGAAAATGTCTGAGGTGGAGAGTTTTGAAAGACCATTGCTCGTTTTCAATTGAGGCTATGCTTTGAAAGCGCGGAATTCCCGTGCCGGCATCGAATGACGCAAAGCCTTCCCCCAGCCCTCCCGGACCGGCGAAAACGTCAACAACAGGAAATACAATTTCAGGATTCAATACAAATATTGCCGATTTTCACGCCGGCACCGGGCGCGACGTACACAGCCCTCCCCCTTTTCGGCCTAGAATCGATGCCAGTGCATAGGGGCAACTGATCGAACAAGCCCCCTCTGCCAAACATCAGGAACAGGCCCGCGCCACGGTGTGCCCCGGAGAGCGCCGCAGAAGAGATTGAAGCCGTCCGCATAGACGAAGGTGCGCATCGGAGGCCGCCGGAAAAAGCAGGGGCCTCCGAAGAGGCCCCGCGCCCTGCGGTCGAAACCGCAAGGGGTGTCGGCGCCGCCCGTCTTGCCCACCTATGGTGAATCCCCTATAGTGCCGAATCGACAGTGACATGTTGAAGCCAGTCGAATGGATGGGTTCGAGCAAGGCGGATCTGAAGCGCTTCCCCGACCCGGTGCAGGGCCGCATGGGATTTGCGATCTACCGCGCCCAGCTCGGACGCCGGCACCGCGATGCAAAGCCGCTCAAGGGCTTCGGCCCGGGTGTCGTGGAGGTCGTCGCGCGCCACGACGGCGACACCTTCCGGGCCGTCTACACGGTTCGCTTCGAGGACGCCGTCTATGTCCTGCACGTCTTCCAGAAGAAGGCGAAGCGCGGCATCGCGACCCCGAAGCAGGAGCTCGACCTTGTCCGCCGCCGCCTCGCCGCCGCCGAGCGGCACTACCGTGATACGCAAAGTGGAGACTGACGCCATGAAACCCGACGACACCGCCGTGGAGCGCGGCAGCGGCAACGTCTTCGCCGATCTCGGCTTTCCCGACGCCGACGCCCATCTCGTCAAGGCCGATCTCGTCAGCCGCATCGACGACATCGTGCGCGATCGCGGCCTGACGCAGACCGAGGCCGGGCGGCTGATGGGCCTCTCCCAGCCCGACGTGTCGCGGCTGCTGCGGGGCGACTTCCGCGAGTACTCGCTGGAGCGCCTGTTCCGCCTGCTCAACGCGCTCGGGCGCGACATCGACATCGTCATCCGCCAGCCCCGCTCCGCCGACGGCGCAAGGCTACGCATCGCCGCCGCCGAACCCGCCTGACCGCTCCGCCGGTTGCGCCGGCGCCGCCGCCCGGTCAAGGCTCGCGCATGGGGCCGCGCGGCGGCAGTTCGAGTTCGACACCGCCAAGGGGCGCAAAGCACTCGCGGGTGAACGCCGTCAGGTTCCGGGGGCCGGCCTCCCCCCGATGCACGGCGTCGCGCAGGATGGTCCGCGCCTCCTCTTCCATGGAACGGCCGCGCCCGGCGGCGCGCGCGCGGAGGCGCGTCTTCACATCGTCATCGAGGTTGCGGATCGTGATGCTCGCCATGCCCGTCCCGGACCGCCTTCATGGAAGCGCCAGACTGCCGCACAATTGCAATGTCGGCAAGATTGCCCTGCCTACCCGGCCGCCCGCCGTCAATGGCGGCTGCCGGCCTTCCGGGCGGGCTTGCGGCGCCTGCGCCAGAGGCCGTGGCGCTTCAGGAAGCGGTACAGCGAGGTTGTGGTGACGACCGGGCCCTCGGCGGCGAGCGCCCGTTGCAGCGCTCCGACGGAGAGGTCCGGCCGTTGCTCCACAAGGCGGAAAATGCGTTCCCGCTCCGGCTCGGTGCTCGACGGGCGGCCGCTCTTCGGGTCGTCGCGCATGTGGCCGCGCTCCAGGTAGCGCGCGATCCACCGCCGGACACTCGCTTCGCTCACCTCGAAATGCCGGGCGGCGGCATGGCCGCTCATCCCCCGCTCCAGCACCGCGGCGACCGCCCGGCGCCTGAGCTCCTCGCCGACGGGCCTGCCCCGCTTGCGCTCCGTCAATTCATTCACCGTCCGTTCTCCCCGGCCGTCCCGGCCTTGCGTCCTGTTTTGCGTCTTCTCCAACGGAGCATTGCGTGCCGGCGCGCGCTCTTCCCCTGTCTGCCGCCCCCGGCGCGTTCAGCTCCCGACATCCCTTCGCGTGGCCGCAATGCGGCGCGTTTCGTCAGGTCATCGTTCCCTCTTCATGCCTGTATTCGCAAGGATATAGGGTTTATTTCCTCTATTTGCAACCCGGAAAGAAAAATATCCACAGGGCGCGGGACGAGAGGATGGGGACGGCGGGGAAGCCGGCAATCCCCTCTCCCCGCTTGCGGGGAGAGGCCGGGTGAGGGGGCCGCTTGCGCGCCAGCGGAAGCGGCGGGCAAAGCCCCTGACAGAAACCCGTCACGCCGAGAGGCCCTCCCCCGACCCCTCCCGCCGAGCGGGAGGGGAGTTAGAGGGGCAGGAGGGGGAAGGGGACCGGCCGCAACTTCTCCTCTCCCCGCTTGCGGGGAGAGGCCGGGTGAGGGGCCCGCCGCGCCGGGGCTTCCCCCTACCCGGTCCCCGTCGAGCCGAAGCCGCCTTCGCCGCGCTCGGTCGCGTCCAGTTCCGCGCATTCCCGCCAGGCGATGCGGGGGACGGGGTTGAGGATAAGCTGGGCGATCTTCATGCCGCGTTCGATGCGGATGGGCTTGTCGCCCGCGTTCAGCACGATGATCTGGAGTTCGCCGCGATAGTCGGAATCGATGGTGCCGGGGCTGTTCGGCAGCATCAGGCCGTGGCGGAGCGCCAGGCCCGACCGGGGCCGAATCTGCGCCTCCCAGCCCGCCGGCACGGCGAGGCGGAGCCCCGTCGGCACCAGCGCGCGCGCGCCGGGGGCAAGCTCCATGGGCTCGTCCACGGCGGCTGCGATGTCGAGGCCGGCGCTGCCGGGCGTCGCATATTCCGGCAGGCCGTGCGCGTGAGGCAGGCGCTGGATGCGGACCTCGACCGTCTCCGTCATGCGCCGGCGGCGCCAACGCCGCCAATCGTAGTGTCCGCCGCGTCCGGCGCGGCGGCGAAGCGGTCTGCAATGCGGAGCGCCAGGCGTTCCGCCACTTCGGCCTTGCTCGCCGGCGGCCAGTCCTCCACGCGGTCCTCCTCGTCCACTAGGTGGATCGTGTTGCGCTCGCCGCCGAAGGTGCCCGTGCCGGGCGAGACATCGTTGGCGAGGATCCAGTCGCAGCCCTTGCGCCGGCGCTTGTCGCAGGCGTGCGCGACCACGTTCTCCGTCTCGGCGGCGAAGCCGACCACGAGCGGCGGGCGGCGGTTCTCCAGGTTGGCCAGCCGGTGCAGGATGTCGGGGTTCTCGGCGAGTTCGAGCGCGGGCAGGCCGCCATTCTCCTTCTTGAGCTTCTCGCCCGCAGCTTCGCGCACGCGCCAGTCGGCGACCGCAGCGGCGCAGACGGCGATGTCTGCCGGCAGCGCCGCCATGCAGGCGTCCAGCATCTCGCGCGCCGTCTCGATCCGGCACATGCTGACACGGGCCGGGTCCGGCTCGTGCGTCGGCCCGGTCACCAGCGTCACCGCCGCGCCGTGGCGGGCGAGCGCGCCCGCAATCGCGTGGCCCTGCTTGCCGGAGGAGCGGTTGGCGATATAGCGCACCGGGTCGATGGGCTCCCAGGTGGGGCCGCTGGTGACGACCGCGCGCTTGCCGGCGAGCGCGCCCGAAGCGTGGCCGGCGAGGGCATTCTCGATGGCGATGACGATCTCTTCCGGCTCCGCCATGCGCCCGGCGCCCGTCTCGCCGCAGGCGAGGTCGCCCGCCCCGGGACCGACGCGCAGCACGCCGCGCCGCTCCAGCAGCGCCATGTTCGCCTGCGTGGCGGCGTGGCCCCACATCTCGACATTCATCGCGGGCGCGACCAGCACCGGCTTGTCGGTCGCGAGCAGCGCGGTCGAGGCGAGGTCGTCGGCGAGCCCGGCCGCCATCTTCGCCATCAGGTCGGCGGTGGCCGGCGCCACGACCACAAGGTCCGCCTCGCGGGAGAGGCGGATGTGGCCCATCTCGCTCTCGTCGGTCAGCGAGAACAGGTCCCGGTACACCTTGTCCTCGGTGAGCGCGGCGAGCGAAAGCGGCGTCACGAACTCCGCGCCCCCCGCCGTCAGGATGGAGCGCACCGCCGCGCCCCGCTCGCGCAGCCGGCGCACCAGGATCAGGCTCTTGTAGGCGGCGACACCGCCCGAGACGATCAGCAGAATGCGTTTGCCGTCCAGCATGGAACCCGTATTTAGTCCGGTTAAGGCCGGGGGGGAAGCGTTCCGGCCTCAATCGAACAGGATTGCCGCCAGCAGGATGAGCAGCGCGAGGCCGCCGAGAAGGCCCTGGATCTGGACGGGAATGCCGCGCCGCCGGGTCGTCTCGCCCTCCGCGATGCGCTCCAGCGCCCGGTCGATCCGGTCCATGGTGACGAAGAACCGGTCGAAGCGCCCGCGCAGCTCGGCCGCCGCGCGCTGGGCGCGGTGGACGGGATGGATCCGATCGAGCATCCATTCCTCGATCAGCGGGCGCGCCATCTCCCAGATGTTGACATTGGGGTTGAGCCGCCGGCCCATCCCCTCGGCCATCAGCATGGTCTTCTGGAGCAGCAGCAATTGCGGCTGCGTCTCCATCCGGAACTGCGCCGTCACGCGGAACAACTGGCGGAGCAGGCGGGCGACGGAAATCTCGTTCAGCGGACGTTCCAGGATCGGCTCGCCGATGGACCGCGCCGCCTGGGCGAAGAGCGCCTCAGACTGGTCGGCCGGGACGTAGCCGGCGCGGAAATGCACGGCCGCCACGCGCTCGTAGTCGCGGGACAGGAATCCCAGCAGCATTTCCGCCAGATATTCGCGCGTCGGGCGGTCGAGCCGGCCCATGATGCCGAAATCGACGGGCACGATGGCGCCGTCGGGGGCCACGAAAATGTTGCCCGCATGCATGTCGGCATGGAAGAAGCCGTCCCGGAAGACCTGCTTGAAGAAGACCTCCGCGGCGACGGCCATGATGGCGTCCGGGTCGTGCCCGGCGGCCCGGAGCGCGTCCACCTCGTCCACCGGCAGGCCCTCCACCCGCTCCAGCGTCAGCACGCGGCGCGCGGTGCGCCGCCAGTCCACCGACGGGACCCTGAAATGCTCCTCGCCCCTGAAGTTCCCCGCGAGCTCGGTCGCAGCGGCGGCCTCCAGCCGGAGGTCCATCTCGATGCGCACGCTCGCCGCGAAGGTCTCGACGACATCGACGGGGTGCAGCCGCCTCGAAAACGGCGCCAGGCGCTCCAGCCAGCGCGCGACCCAGAGGAACAGGCGCAGATCGTTCGTAATCGCCTGCTCGATGCCGGGACGCAATATCTTGACGGCCACCGCGCGGCCATCCGGAGTCGTCGCGAGGTGGACCTGTGCGATCGAGGCGGCGGCCACGGCCTCGGTCTCGAAATCCGAGAACAGCTGGCTGAGCGGCATCTCGAATTGCTCCTCGATGCTCTTGCGCATGGTCTCGAAGGGCAGCGCCGGAAGGTGGTCCTGAAGGTCGGCCAGGTCATCCGCCACTTCCTCGCCCAGGAGGTCGGCGCGGGTCGAAAGCGCCTGGCCGAACTTGACGAAGGTGGGGCCCAGAGCCTGCAGGGCGGCGGCGAGCCGCTCGCCGCGGCGGCGTTCGGGGCGCTTCCAGCTTACCAGGCGCGCCAGCATTGCAGCGGTTTCCAGCCCCTGGGCGAGCTCGAGCGGCCAGAGCGCATCGTGGCGGGCCAGCGTCCAGCCGATGCGCCCGAGACGCAGGACGTGGCGGGCAAAGTCGAGCACGTCAGAGGCGCCAGCCGCGGTGCAGCGCGACGCCGCCGCCGGAAAGGATGCTCCAGCGCACCTGCCCGAAGCCGGCGGCGCGCATCGAGTCCGCAAGCGTCTCCCGGTCGGGGAAGCGCGCGATGCTCTCGGCCAGGTAGCGGTAGGCGTCGGCGTCGCCGGCCACCAGCGCGCCCAGGCGCGGCAGCACGCCGAACGCGTAGCGCTCATAGACGGCCCTGAGCGCCGGCGCCTCGACCTGCGAGAACTCCATGCAGAAGAAGCGCCCGCCCGGCTTCAGCACCCGGCGCATCTCGGAGAGCGCCTTCTCGCGGCCCGTGACATTGCGCAGACCGAAGGCGATGGTTACCGCGTCCTGGCTCATGCCGGGGAACGGGAGCGCCTCGGCATCGCCCACGGTCCAGCCGACATCGAGGCAGCCCCGGTCGAGCGCCCGGTCGCGCCCTGCGGCGGCCATGTCCTCGTTGATATCCACGACGACGGCCCGCGCGCCTGCTTTGGCAGCGGCGACGGCAATGTCTCCCGTGCCGCCCGCCACATCGAGCAGCGCCATGCCTGGGCGCGGCCGGAGCGCGCGGACCAGCGCCGCCTTCCAGAGCCTATGGACGCCCAGGCTCATCAGATCGTTCATCAGGTCGTAGCGGGGCGCCACGCTGTCGAACACCCCGCGCACGAGCCGGGCCTTGTCCCCCCTCGGCACGTCCCGAAAGCCGAAATCGACCGAATCGTTCGCTGGCCCGCTCATTGCTCGGAGCATAGTGCGGCTGCGGCGGGTTCGATAGGTTGTGCACCCGTGGACAAAACCCTCTAGCCTCCCGTTCCATGCCCGAACTGCCGGAAGTCGAGACGGTGATGCGGGGGCTGGCGGGGGCGCTTGCTGGCCGGCGGTTCCTGCGTGTCGAACAGCGCCGGGCGGACCTGCGCTTTCCCCTGCCGGAGCAGTTTGCGGCGCGCTTGCAGGGCCGGCGCATCGAGGGGTTCGACCGGCGCGCGAAATACATTCTGGCGGAACTGGACGACGGCGTTGTCTGGCTCTCCCATCTCGGCATGTCGGGACGGATGATGCTGGGCAAGGGGCCCGCGCCGGAGCCCGGCCGCCACGACCACCTGATCGTCGAGACCGATGACGGCCAGCACCTGATCTACCGCGACGCGCGGCGTTTCGGTTTCATGGACCTGATCGAAGCCGGCGGTCTTGAGGACCATCCCCGGCTCGACGGCCTCGGCATAGAGCCGCTCGGGCCGGAGCTGACGGGCCGCCGCCTGCGCGCGCTGTTCGCCGGCCGCCGCGCCCCGCTCAAGGCGGCTCTACTCGACCAGCGGCGCATCGCCGGGCTCGGCAACATCTATGTCTGCGAGGCGCTGAACCGGGCCCGGCTCCATCCCGACCGCCCTTCGGGCGACCTTTCGGCGTCGGAGGCGCGCGCGCTCGCCAAGGCCGTCCGGGAGACGCTGGAGGAGGCGGTCGCAGCCGGCGGCTCGTCGCTCCGCGACTATGTGCGGCCCACCAGCAGGCCTCGGGCGAACTCGGCTATTTCCAGCACAGCTGGCGCGTCTATGGGCGCGAAGGCAGCCCGTGCCCCTGCGGGCGCAAGGGCGCCATCGTCCGGCGCGCCGTCCAGTCCGGAAGATCGACCTTCTTCTGCCCGGTCTGCCAGAAATAGGGCGCGGGCTTGCGCGGGGTGTCGGCCGGGCATACCGTCTTTCCCGGCGGCGCGGAACGGCGTTCGTTGGAGCGAGAGGCACCTATCCAGGCATGACGGCACCGATGAAGCGACGCGGACGGGCGCTGGCCATGGGGGCGGTGCTCATCCTCGCCCTTTGCCTGTTCGTCCCGGGCGTGCAGGCGGGCGAGCGTTTCGTGCCGGGCTTCGAGGCGCTGCCGCTGATGGCGGGGCTGGAGATCGAGCCCGGCTCCGCCATGGTGTTCGACAAGCCGGGCGGGCGCATCGTCGAAGCGGCGGCGACCGGGGCCGTGTCCGCGGAGCGCATCGGCCAATGGTATGCCGAAACGCTGCCGCAGCTCGGCTGGCGCCCGGAAGGGAAAAGCCTGTTCCGCCGCGAGGACGAGATGCTGTCGCTCGCCGTCACCCGGGAGGGAACCGGCGCGCGCGTCGCCTTCCGCCTCTATCCCCGGTAGCGCCCGACCGTCCTAGCGCGGCCAGTCGCGGATGGCGAGGAGGCCGGCATCGACCGGCAGCAGCACGCCGGTGATCCAGCGCGCCTCGTCGCTGGTGAGATAGACCGCCGCCCAGCCGATGTCCCAGCCCGTGCCTTCCGTGGCGAGCGGCACCATCGCCGCGCGGCGCGCCCGCGCCTCCGGGCCCTGGTGCGCGACCATCGGCGTGAAGATCGTGCCGACGACGATGCAATTGCAGCGGATCGCGTCCTTCGCATAGTCGGTGGCGAGCGACAGGGTGAGCCCGTGCAGGCCCGCCTTGGCCGAGGCGTAGGCGACGGAGCCCGTGCCGCTCAGCAGGCCGCGCGCGCCGACCACGGAGGAGATGTTGAGAATCGACCCGCCGCCCGCGCGTTGCATGGCGGGGATGCAGGCCTGCGCGCAGAGCATGGCCGAGGTGAGGTTGACGGCAATCGTCGCGTCCCACCCCTCGCGCCCGATCTCCATGACCGCGCCCTGCTGCTGCGAGCCGCCGACATTGTTGATGAGCGCGTCGATGCGCCCGAACTCGGCTTCGGCCGCCTTTGCCATGGCGTTCGCGTCGGCTTCCTCCGTCACATCGCCCGCGAAGACGAACGCCTCGCCGCCTTCGGCGCGGATCTCCTCGGCCAGCCCTTCCGCGCGTTCGGCCGAGCGGTTGACCAGCACCACCTTCGCCCCCTCGCGCGCCGAGAGAACCGCAATCGCCTTGCCGGTGCCAACGCCCTCGCCGCGTGAGGCGGCCCCGGTCACCACCACGGTCTTGCCGTCGAGCCGTCCGCTCATGCCCTTCGTCTCCCGGCCTGCCTCAATATCCGAGCGCGAGGCCGTCCTTGCGCGGGTCCGAGCCCGCCACCAGCGTGCTTGTGTCGCGGTCGATCCAGATTGCCTGTCCGCCCCCGTGCGGGCGGCCAGCCGGCGCGACATCGTGGCCCCGGCGGCGGAGTTCGGCAGAGGCCGCCTCCGGAATGCCGCGCTCGACCTCCACCCGGCCGTCATAGGCAAAGAGGCGCGGCAGGTCGAGCGCCGCCTGCGGGTCCAGGCCGTGGTCCAGCATGGAAGTGAGGAACCAGGACTGCCCGACCGGCTGGTAGTGCCCGCCCATCACGCCGAACGGCATGACGGTGCGCCCCGCCTTGGCCAGCATCGCCGGGATGATGGTGTGCATCGGGCGACGGTTCGGGCGGACGGCGTTCGGGTGGCCGGGCTCCAGCGAGAAGCCGAGGCCGCGATTGTGCAGCATCACGCCGGAGCCCGGCGCCAGGATCGCGCTGCCGAACGACTTGAACAGCGAGTTGATGAAGGAACAGGCATTGCCGTCCCGGTCCACGACCGAGAGATAAACCGTGTCCTCATGCCGCGGCCAGCCGGCGGCCGGCAGCGAAGGCGCGGCCCGGTCTTCGCAGATCGCGCCCCGCAAGGCCGCCGCATAGTCCTTCGAGAGCAGCATCTCCAGCGGGACCTCCGAGTCCACCGGATCGGCGACAAAGGCGTTGCGGTCCCGGTAGGCGAGCCGCGTCGCCTCGACGAGCCGGTGCATGCGGTCGGGCGACAGCGGGTCCTCCGTCGGTTCGAACCCCTCCAGCATGTTGAGCATCAGCAGGGCTATGACGCCGACGCCGTTGGGCGGGCATTCGAACACGGTGTAGCCCCGGTAGTCCGCCCGGATCGGCTCGACATATTCCGCCTTGCGCGCCGCGAAATCCTCTTCCGTGTGCAGCCCGCCAAGGGCGCGCAGCTTGCCCACCATGTCGGCGGCGATCTCGCCCTCGTAGAATGCCGAGCGGCCTTCGCGCGCAATCCGCTTCAGCGTCGCCGCCAGCTCGGGCTGGTGGAACACCCGGCCTTCGCCGACCGCCTTGCCCTCGGGCAGAAACCGCGCCGCCGCGTCGGCATCGCCGGCAAGGCGGCCGGCGGAATCGCTCCAGTCCGCAGCCGTGCGCGCATGGACGGCGAAACCTTCCTCCGCATAGCGGATCGCTGGCTGCAACAACTCGTCGAGTCCCTTGCTGCCATGATCCTCCAGAAGCCGCTCCCAGGCATCGACGGCGCCCGGCACGGTCACCGCATGGGGGCTCGAATCGTCGAGCGCATTCACGCCCCGCTCCGCCAGCCACTCGGCGGAAAGGGCCGCCGGTGCGTGGCCGGACCCGTTGAGCGCAATCGGCGCGTCTGCGCCCGCCGGCGCGTAGAGGCAGAAGCAGTCGCCGCCGATGCCTGTGGATTGCGGCTCGGTCACGCACATCGCCGCGCAGGCGGCGACGGCGGCATCGACGGCATTGCCGCCCGACCGCAGCACCTCAACCCCGGCAAGCGTCGCGGAAGGCTGGCTGGTGGCGACCATCGCATTGGCGGCGCGGACGGGAGACCGGCCCGGAAGATGGAAATCGCGCATCGCAGGGTATCCTCGCGTCGAATCGTCATATATTTCATGCACTTTAGGGCCGCATGAACAATCTCGCCACAGACATTCTCGATTCGCTGCCCGATCCGGTCCTGCTGCTGGACGCCGGGCGGGTGGTTACGCGCATAAACCCTGCGGCGCGGGCGGTGTTCGGCGAACGTGCGCTCGGCCGGGACCTCAGCCACAGCCTCCGCCACCCGGACGCCCTCGGCGCCGTGGACGCTGCGCTGGCGGGCGGCGGGCAGCAGGGCGTGGAGGTGGCCCTGCCGGTGCCCATCGCGCGGGCCTTCGACCTCCAGGCGCTGGCAGCCCCGGGCGGACAGGGCGGCGCGCTGGTCATCATGCGCGACGTCACCGCGGTCAGGCAGAACGAGCGGATGCGCGCCGATTTCGTCTCCAATGTCAGCCATGAGCTCCGCTCGCCGCTCGCGACTCTGGTCGGCTTCATCGAAACCCTGCGCGGGCCTGCGGCCGACGATCCCGATGCGCGGGCGCGCTTTCTTGCGATCATGGATGCCGAGGCAGCGCGCATGTCGCGCCTCGTGGACGACCTGCTTTCGCTCGCGCGGGTCGAGTCGCGCGAGCATATCCGGCCCGAGACCGCGCTTGAGCTCGGACCGCTGCTGAAGGGCGTAGCGGACGCGCTGGCGGCGCGCTCGGACGTTCCGGTGGCGCTAGACATCGCGGACGGGCTGCCGCCCGTGCTCGGCGACCCGGACGAACTCACGCAGGTGTTCGAGAACCTGCTGGACAATGCCATCAAGTATGGAGGCGAGGATGTCCGGCTGGAGGCGGCGGCCGTCGTGCGGATTCCCGACATCGGCCTTCCGGGCGCCTGCATTGCTGTGACCGACTCCGGTCCCGGTATAGACGAGGCCGACCTGCCCCGCCTGACCGAGCGTTTCTACCGCACCGACAAGGCCCGCTCCCGGAGCCTTGGCGGCACGGGGCTCGGCCTCGCCATCGTGAAGCACATCGTCAACCGCCACCGGGGCCGGCTGGCGGCGACCAGTGCAGCCGGACAGGGCAGCCGCTTTACCGTGTTCCTTCCCTCCGCGGGCAGCCCGCCCGCACCATAGCCCGCCCGTCATATTTCCGTAACGAAATCGCGATAGACGGATAACCGCCGTGCGCGAAGGTCGGGTCGTGCGGCGCGGCAGAGCGTGCCCGGCGCCATGACAAGGTCAACAAGGGATGGTCCCCCGATGAGAAACGCGCTTATCGCCGCGCTGTTCGCCGGCGTCGCGGTTGCGGGCACGGCGGAGGCCCGCGACCGGATCCGCATCGTCGGGTCTTCCACCGTTTTCCCGTTCTCGACGGCGGTGGCCGAGCGGTTCGGCAAGACAACCTCGTTCAAGACCCCGATCGTCGAGGCGACGGGCTCCGGCGGCGGCCTCAAGCTGTTCTGCAGCGGGATCGGCGAAGGCCATCCCGATATCGCCAACGCCTCGCGCCGCATCAAGGCGAAGGAGGTGGAGACCTGCGCGAAGAACGGCGTCGCCTACGTGATCGAGGTCAAGGTCGGCTATGACGGCATCGTGCTCGCCAACTCCCGCGATACCGGGCGGATGTCGCTCTCCCTCAAGAATGTCTTCCTCGCGCTCGCCCACGATGTGCCGGCGGGCGCCTGCGAGAAGGCCGACGCCTGCGAGCTGAAGGCGAACCCCTACAAGACCTGGAAGGAGGTCAATCCGGAGCTGCCGGATGTGCGCATCGAGGCGCTCGGCCCGCCGGCGACCTCCGGCACGCGCGACGCCTTCGTCGAGCTTGCCATGGAAGGCGGCTGCAAGGCGTTCCCGGGCATCGCGGCCATGAAGAAGGCCGACAAGAGAACCTACAAGAAAGTCTGCCACACGATCCGCGAAGACGGCGCCTATATCGAGGCGGGCGAGAACGACAATCTGATCGTCCAGAAGCTGACGACCAATCCGCGCGCGCTCGGCATTTTCGGCTTCAGCTTCCTCGACCGGAACGACGACAAGCTGCAGGGCAGCACGGTCGATGGCGTGGCGCCGGAATTCGAAGAGATCGCCGACGGTAACTACCCGGTCTCGCGCGCTTTGTTCTTCTATGTGAAGAAGGCGCATATCGGCGAGGTGCCCGGCATTGCCGAGTTCATCGCCGAGTTCACCAATGAGGCGACCTGGGGCCCGGACGGCTATCTGGCCGACAAGGGCCTGATCCCGATGTCCGACGCCGAGCGCGAGGAATGGCGCGCGGCGGCCAACGGGCTTCGGAACCTGTCGATGTAGGACGGGCCGGCGGTGGCGGAGCCCGGCATGGCGCAGGCTGTTGCGGCAGCGGAGGGCGAACGACGCTCTTCGCTGCTCGCCGCGCCGGAGGGACGGCGCGCCCGCCAGATCCTGGGCGAGCGCATCCTGCTCGGGCTTCTCGCCGCCAGTTCCCTCGTCGCGATCCTGACGACGGTCGGAATCGCGCTGTCGCTGCTGTTCGAAACTCTCCGCTTTCTCGATGCGGTCCCGCTCTTCGACTTTCTGTTCGGGCTGAACTGGAGCCCGCAGATCGCGATACGCGAGGACCAGGTCGGGTCGAGCGGCGCGTTCGGCGTCGTGCCCCTATTGGTCGGCACGGGGCTGATCGCGGCCGTTGCGATGACGGTCGCGGGTCCCCTCGGCCTCCTGTCCGCGATCTATCTTGCCGAATATGCGACTCCCAGGGCCCGCTCCTACGCCAAGCCGATCCTGGAGATTCTGGCAGGCATTCCGACCGTGGTTTACGGCTTTTTCGCCGTGCTGGTCGTTGCCCCCTTCGTGCGGGACTCCTCCGAGTCCATCGGCTTCGAGGTGTCGTCCGAGAGCGCGCTTGCCGCCGGCGCGGTGATGGGCGTGATGATCCTGCCCATCGTCTCCTCCATTGCCGACGATATCGTTTCCGCAGTGCCCCAGTCGCTGCGCGAGGGCGCCTACGGGCTCGGCGCAACCAAGTCGGAGACCGTCCGCCAGATCGTGCTCCCGGCAGCGCTTCCCGGCATCGGCGGCGCGCTCTTGCTCGGCGTCTCGCGCGCCATCGGCGAGACCATGATCGTGGTCATGGCGGCCGGCCTTTCCGCCCAGCTGACGGTCAATCCGCTGCAGGCCGTGACGACCGTTACGGTGCAAATGGTGGCGCTGCTGACCGGCGACCAGGAATTCGACAGCCCCAAGACGCTGGCGGCCTTCGCGCTCGGCATGCTGCTGTTCATCGCCACGCTCATCCTGAACCTCATCGCGCTGATGCTCGTGCGCCGCTACCGGGAACGCTATGACTGACCCGATGCGGAGCCCGTCCGAGACGATTCTCGCCTCGCTGCCGCGGCGGCGCCGGGCGGAGGCGCGCTTCCGCCTCTACGGCATCGCCGCCATCGGCATTGCGCTCGGCTTCCTGATCCTGCTGATCGGCGCGATCGGCTACCGGGGAATCGGCGCCTTCACGCAAACCGAGATCGCTCTCGATATAACCCTGGACGAGAGCCTGCTCGACCCGGACGGCGGCCGCGATCCCGAAACCCTCTCGACCGCGAACTACCGCGCCGTTGTCCGTGCGGCGCTGGGCGAAATCTTCCCCGAAGCGGTGCGCAAGCGCCGGGACCGGCGCAAGCTCATGGAGCTGGTGAGCGTCGGCGCCGGATTCGAGCTGCGAAAGATGGTCCTCGAAGACCCCGGCCTCGTCGGCAGGACCGTGCGCATCTGGGCGCCGGCCGACGACGAAGTGGACATGCTGTTCAAGGGCGTGACCGACCGGGACTCCGGGCGCTTCACCGGGAAGCAATTGGCGTGGCTCGACAGGCTGGAGGCGGAGGAGCGCATCCGCAGCGTCTTCAACTGGCGCTTCTTCTCGAACGGCGACAGCCGGGAACCGGAGCTTGCCGGCATTCTGGGCGCGATTTCCGGCTCCTTCTTCGCCCTCATGACCTGTCTTGCGCTGAGCTTTCCGCTCGGGGTCATGGCGGCCATCTATCTCGAAGAGTTCGCGCCTCGAAACCGCTGGACCGACCTCATCGAGATCAACATCAACAATCTCGCCGCGGTGCCTTCGATCGTTTTCGGCCTGCTGGGCCTCGCGGTCTTCCTGGGCGTCATGGGGCTGGCGCGCTCGGCGCCGCTGGTCGGCGGCATGGTGCTGGCGCTGATGACCCTGCCGACGATCATCATCGTGACGCGGGCCTCGCTCGGCGCTGTGCCGCCCTCGATCCGGGAGGCCGCCATCGGCCTGGGCGCCAGCCGGATGCAGGCCATGCTGCACCATACCCTGCCGCTCGCCATGCCCGGGATCATGACGGGGACGATCATCGGCATGGCCCGGGCACTCGGCGAACTCGCGCCCCTTATCATGATCGGGATGGTTGCCTTCATCGTGGACGTGCCGCGGGGGTTGCTGGACCCGGCGTCCGCCCTGCCGGTGCAGATCTATATCTGGGCGGACAGCCCGGAGCGCGCTTTCGCCGAGAAGACCGCCGCGGCTATCGTCGTGCTCCTGGCGTTCCTGGTCGCCATGAACCTGACGGCCGTCATTCTGCGCCGGCGCTTCGAGCGCCGCTGGTAGGAGGCCCCGCCCTGTTGGATATGTCCCCGAGCAATGCCATGCCCAAGCTGACGGCGCGCGCCGTCAACGTCTTCTACGACGATGCGCACGCGCTCAAGCAGGTCGATCTCGACATTCGCGAGCACGAGGTCACGGCGCTGATCGGCCCCTCCGGCTGCGGCAAGTCCACCTTCCTGCGTTGCCTCAACCGGATGAACGACCTGATCGAGATCTGCCGGGTGGAGGGCGACATCCGCCTGGACGGCGAGGACATCTACGACCCGGCGGTGGACCTCGTCTATCTCCGCGCCCGGATCGGCATGGTGTTCCAGAAGCCCAACCCGTTCCCGAAGTCGATCTACGACAATGTCGCCTACGGGCCGAAGATCCACGGGCTCGCGCGCTCGCGATCCGAGATGGACGAGATCGTCGCGTCGAGCCTGGAGCGTGCCGGCCTCTGGGAGGAGGTGAAGGACCGGCTGGAGGCGCCGGCGACCGGGCTCTCCGGCGGCCAGCAGCAGCGCCTCTGCATCGCGCGGGCGATTGCGGTGCGCCCGGAGGTCATCCTGATGGACGAACCCTGCTCTTCCCTCGATCCCATCGCCACGGCGCGCATAGAGGCCCTGATCGACGAGCTCCGGCAGAACTTCACCATCGTGGTCGTGACCCACTCCATGCAGCAGGCGGCGCGCGTCTCGCAGCGCACCGCCTTCTTCCATCTGGGGGACCTGGTCGAGGTCGGCGACACCGACACCGTGTTCACCAAGCCTGTCGATCCGCGCACGGAAGCCTATATCTCCGGTCGAATCGGCTGACGGAGGGGCAAGGAAAGAGCGTCCCATGAACGACCGCGCCGAGCATATCTCCAAGGCCTTCGACGAAGAACTGCGCCAGCTCGACAACCGGCTGGCCGAAATGGGCGGCATGGTGGAGGCGCAGCTGGCCGGCGCCGTGGAAGCCCTCCGGCGCGGCAATACCGAACTCGCCGAGCAGGTCGTCGCCCGCGACAGGGACATCGACGCCCTCGACATCGAAATCGACCTGTTCAGCGTCCGCCTCGTGGCGTTGCGCCAGCCGGTCGCCGCGGACCTGAGGACGATCTTCGCCGCCATCCGGATCTCTTCCGACCTGGAGCGGATCGGCGACATGGCCAAGAACATCGCCAAGCGGACGCACGCGGTAAGCCGTTTTCCGCCGCTTGCCACGACGGCTTCCATTGCCTCCATGGCGCGCGTCGTGCAGACGATGATAAAGCAGGTCCTGGATGCCTGGACCGCCCGCGACACCGAGGCCGCGGCGGATGTGTTCGCCCGCGATACCGAGGTCGACCAGCACTATGCGAGCCTGTTCCGCGAACTCCTGACCTACATGATGGAAGACCCGCGCAATATCGGGCCCTGCACCCATCTGCTGTTCGTCGCCAAGAACCTGGAGCGCGTCGGAGACCACACGACCAATATCGCGGAGCAGATCGACTACGCTGTGCTCGGCACCCGGTCCGCCGAGCGGGAGACGCACGATCCGACCAACTCCCTCATTCCGGAGGCGGAAGACCGATGAGCGCGGACCGTCCGCATATCCTTGTGGTCGAGGACGAGGCGCCCATCGTCGAACTGCTCCGCTACAACCTCGAGACTTCCGGCTATTCGGTGTCGGTGGCGACGGACGGCGACGAGGCCCTGGAGCGGGTGACCGAGGACGAGCCGGACGCGGTGCTGCTGGACTGGATGCTGCCCCGCAAGTCGGGAATCGAGGTCTGCCGGCAGCTGCGCGCGAAGGCGGGCACGCGGATGCTGCCGATCATCCTGCTGACGGCGCGCGGCGAGGAAGCCGACCGGGTCCGCGGACTCGAAACCGGCGCCGACGACTATATCGTCAAGCCCTTCTCGCCGAAGGAGCTGGAGGCGCGCCTCAGGGCGGTGCTGCGCCGGGCGCATCCCGCGCTGGTGGAGGAAAGGCTCGAATATCGCGGCATCGAGATCGACCTCGCCCGCCATCGCGTCTCCCGCAACGGTCGCAACGTGCATCTGGGCCCCACGGAATACCGCCTGTTGCGGACCTTGCTGGAGCGGCCGACGCGCGTGTTCAGCCGCGCCCGGCTGCTCGACGCTGTCTGGGGCCGGGACGTCTATGTCGAGGAACGCACGGTGGATGTCCACATTCGCCGCCTGCGCAAGGCGATAAACGGCGAAGGAGAGGCGGACGCAATCCGCACCGTGCGCTCCGGCGGCTACGCGCTCGACCTCGACCGCTGAACCGGCGCGCCGCCCTCATGGCGGGGCGCGGGAGCCTCGCGCTATAGTGGCGGACCGTCGGAGGAACGCCTTCATATGATCGACGCCTATTACTGGCCCACGCCGAACGGCTGGAAAATCTCCATTGCGCTGGAGGAGATGGAGCTGGACTACCGCATCGTGCCGGTGAATATCGGCCGCGGCGGGCAGTTCGAGCCGGATTTCCTGAAGATCAGCCCCAACAACCGCATGCCCGCCATCGTGGACCGCGATCCGCCCGGCGGCGGCGAGCCGGTCTCCGTGTTCGAGAGCGGGGCGATCCTGCTCTATCTGGCGGAGAAGACGGGCCGGTTCATGCCGACGGACCTGCGCGGCCGCATGGAGGCGATCGAGTGGCTGATGTGGCAGATGGGCGGCCTCGGGCCGATGCTCGGCCAGTCGGGCCATTTCCGTTTCTACGCGCCGGAAACGCTGCCCTACGCCGTCGAGCGCTACACCAACGAGATGCTGCGCCTCTACGGCGTGCTCGACCGGCGGCTGGAAGGGCGCGAGTTCATCGCCGGCGACTATTCCATCGCCGACATGGCCTGCTGGCCCTGGGTCATCACCTACAAGCGCCAGGAAGTCGATCTCGACAGCTTCCCCAATGTGAAACGCTGGTACAAGGGCCTCCAGCAGCGCCCGGCGCTCCGGCGCGGCTACGAGGTCGGGCGCGAGTTCGGCAAGCCGACCGGCCAGTGGGACGACGAGGCCCGCAAGCATCTCTATGCCCATCCCAATCCGGGAGCCGCAGAATGATCCAGATCAACGGCATGGCGCATGTCATCCTGACCGTGAGCCGGTTCGAGGAGGCGCGCGAATTCTACTGCGGGCTCCTGCCATTCCTCGGCCTGCAAAAGGTCTATGACGGCAACAATTTCGTCTATCACGTGGGCGGGCGCACCGCGCTCGGCATCCAGCGCCCGGCTCCGGAATATGAGGGCGAGCGCTTCGAGCAGAACCGGGTGGGTCTGCACCATCTCTGCTTCCGGGCGCGCTCGTGCGAGGATGTGGACCTGGCGGCGGCGAAGGTGCGCGAGCTCGGCGGAAAGATCGACCGCGGCCCGCTGGAAGGCGATTTCGCGCCCGGCTACTACTATTTCGTCTTCGAGGACCCGGACGGCATCCGGCTGGAGGTCAACTACGTCCCCGGCAAGGGCCTGCTCGCCACGGAGACGCCCATGTCGCCCAGCGACGACCCGAACTGGGACCAGAATCCGTAGGGCCGCCGCGCCCCACCGGCTGCGGCGACCGGGGTGGCAAATGGAATGACGCTATTTTGTTCTTGATTATCGAGCATAAAGTCCTATATACTCCCTTCGAATCCTGGAGGGAACGAACGAGGCCATGACCTGACCCGGCGGCGCAAGCGCGCTCTCAGCCCGACCCTTTGTACGCGCTCCGCGGGGAGCGGGAAAGGCGGCCCGGTTGCCGGGGCCGCCTGCGGGAGGGCGCGCGCCCAAGGCGGATCGTTCCCCCGGAATTGACCGGCAGGGCGGCGAGCGGGCGGGCCGGAGCGTTCCGCCCGGATTGGCCGTTTATCGAAGCCGCACGGACGCGGCGGGAGGAGGAGCGATGACAGCGGAAGCGGAGAGCGGACAAGCGGGTGCGCCGGGAGGGCAGCGGCGCGGCCGTGCCGGAGCGTTCCGCCCGGATTGGCCGGTTTTCAGGGCCGCGTCGGCGCGGCGGTTTTACGAGGGCCGCGTCGGCGCGGCGGTTTTACGAGAGCCGCGTCGGCGCGGCGAAAGGAAGTGAGATGACGATGGAAGCCACGAACGGGCGGACGGGCGCGCCGGGAAGGCAACAGCGCGGCCGCGCCGTCAGCGAGGACCTGCGGGGCCGGGCAGTGGCGGCGGTGCTGGAAGGCGGCATGAGCGCCGCCGCCGCGGCCCGGCATTACGAGCTGGCGGAGAGCACGGTCCGCTGCTGGGTTCGGCGCTTTCGCGAGCGCGGCCATGTGCGGCCCGACCCGAGAGGGGGCAGCGTCTCGCCGGTCGAGGCGGAGCGCGGGCGGATCGTCCGCCTGCTGGAGGAGCGGCCGGGGCTGTCCGTGCGGGGGCTGAGCCGCGCGCTCGCCGCCGAGGGGCTGTCCTTCAGCCAGACCGCCGTGCAGCGCTTCCTGAAGCGCCACGGCCTGGAGCGCTACCGCCGCCCCGCCCGCCGCAAGCGGTGGACCGGGCGGTAGGACGATCCTGCCCCTGCCGTCACCGTGGGCCGTGAGTCGCGGCCGCCGCCATTGCGCTGAAACCGAAGCGCGTTGCATGGCAGAGCGCCCGCGCCGGTGTTCCCGTCCCGCCATGCCCGGACCCGGTCCGGGCGCGGCGGTGGGTGCGTTCGGGCATGACGGGAAGAAGGGCCGGCCCGATCTCTACGGGCCGCAAGCGGCATCCGGAGCCGGGAAGGACCCCGGAGGCTCTTGACGGTGGCCGGCCCGGGGACGCAGGCTCCCGTCGAACATCGGCAACCGGACAGGGACATCGCGCGATGCGCTCCTGGATCGTTCCGGCCTTTGCGCTCCTGCTTACCACCGGAGCCGCGGCAGCCCCGCCGGTCGAATGGACCTCGGAGGAAAGCGCGGCGCGCTTCGCAAGCTCGGCGCACAAGGCGGACTTCTTCCCCCTCAGCAACCACTTCGTCAGCCAGGACAACAGGATCTATTGCGGCCCGGCCTCGTCGGCGATCGTGCTGAACGCGCTGCGGCTGGGCAAGCGCGAGGGGCTGCCGCAGGACCGCCGCCCCATCGCCGCCGAGGACATGGCGTGGCTGCCCGACGGCTTCGACCCGTTCCTCGGCAAATACACGCCGAACAATGTGCTGATTGCGGGCACGAAGAGCGTGGCCGAGGTTCTCGGCAAGCCCGTCGAAATCGAGGGCGAATGGAAGAAGGATTTCGGGCTTCAGCTTCGCCAGCTCGCGCAGGTGCTCCGGGCGCACGGGCTCACCGTGACGGTGCGGGTCGTGGACGACGGCGCGGCGGCGGCGCCGCTCGTCGAAGAACTCGCCCGGAATCTCGCCGCCCGCGACGACTATGTGCTCGTCAACTACGCCCGCAAGGCGCTCGGCCAGACGGGCGGCGGGCACATCTCGCCGCTCGCCGCCTATGACCGGGCGAGCGATTCCTTCCTCATCATGGACGTGAACCCGAACCGGGCGCCCTGGGTCTGGGTCGGGGCGGCCGACCTGATCGCCGCCATGCGCACCTTCGATACCGTCGAGAACCGGGGCTACCTGCTCATATCCGATCCCTGACTCGTGCGCAGCCGCTCAACCGGGCAGCGAGTCGAGGAAACCCTGGAGGATATAGACGGCGGCGAGCGCAGTGCGTTCGGCCGCGTCGGCGGAGAAGCGTTTGTCCTGCATTGGCGGCGGCAGGCCGCGATACGGGGCGAATCGGCTATAGTGCGCGCCGACCATGGAGGCTTGGATGGACGTGAGGGAAGCCGTGCAGGCGGCCAAGACGCATATCGCCGGTCTGTATGCCGACGAGGACATCCGGCATATCGGCCTGGAGGAGGTCGTGTTCGACGATGCGCTGGACGCCTGGAAGGTGACGGTCGGCTTCTTCAGGGAATGGGACCAGGAAAGCGCCCTGCCGCCCGGCTTCGCCGGCTGGAGGAAGCGGTCGTTCAAGGTGGTTCAGATCGACGACGGGTCCGGCGAGGTCAAATCCATGACGCATCGTTCGCTGCCCGCAACGGAGTGAGCCGATGCCGGTCGCCGGCGCCTTCATCGACGCGAACCTGCTCGTTCTTCTTGTTGTGGGGGACGTCGATCGGGACTCGGTCTCCCGGCATCGAAGAACCCGGCAGTTCATGCCGGAAGACTACGATCGTCTCATAGGGATAGCCGGCGGTCTGAACCGGATTTTCGTGACTCCGAATGTCCTGACGGAAACCTCCAATCTGCTTGCGGATCGTTCCGACCCCCGATTCCTTCGCCGTCTCCGTGTTCTGATCGACAACTCCGACGAGATCGTCGTCTCCAGCAACAGGGCTGCCGGGAATCGCATGTTCGACCGCCTCGGCTTGAGCGACGCGGCGCTTCTGGAGGCTGTGTGCGTCGACCGCCCGCTTATCACAGTGGATTTCGATCTTTACGGCGCGGCGGCGGCGAAGGGCGAAGGCGTCGCATACAATTTCACTCACATGCAGGACTTCTGACGATCATCCGGGCAGCGAGTCGAGGAAGCCCTGGAGGATATAGACGGCGGCGAGCGTATCCTTGGCGGCGCGGCGGCGGCGGCGGGTCGCGTCGTCGGCGAGCATGGCGCGCTCGACCGCGTTGGTGGAGAAGCGTTCGTCCCACATGACCGTCGGCAGGTCTCGGTGCGCCATGAGGTTCACCGCGAACTGGCGGACCTGCCGGGCGCGCCTGCCCTCGCGGCCGTCGAGGTCGAGCGGCAGGCCGACGACCAGCGCCGCGGCGCCGCGCTCGTCGAGCGCCGCCAGCAGCATCGCCGCCGTGTCCGCAAAGCGTTTCGCGCGTCGCACGGTTCCAGCCGGGGAGGCCACGCGCCGGCCCGGGTCCGAGACCGCGAGCCCGACCGTCCGGTCTCCCACATCCAGCGCCAGCAGCCGCCCGGCAGCCGGCAGGTCCTCAGCTTCCACGAAGGGCATGGGCCGTGCCGTTCCCCTTCCCTTACCTCCAGCCGTCGTCGCGACACCGTTTTCCGACGGGGCTCGCCGGGCCGGTCAGGGTATCAGTTTGACAGCGGCGAGCAGGACGGCGTTGGCGGCGATCACAATGCCGACAAGCCGCCAGCCGAGAGAGGACATGCGGTCGATCAGTTCCGTCTTGAGAACGGCGAGCGCGGCTTCGAGTTCCGGGCGCGTAACCGGATTGCCAGCATCGGAGGCCATCCTGAGCTGGCCGGCCAGAACCTTGGCGGCTTTGCGGTCGATGCCGGCGTTCTCGATCGCTTCTGCGGCGGCGAGCGTGTCGAACTGTGCGGCCATGAAGATATCCTGTCCTGCGGAATGAGTCGGTGTCAAGCTGCCGGCAGGTCCTCAGCTTCGACGAAGGGCATGGAACCGCCGGCTCAATCTTCCTGCGCCAGCAATTCGCGTTGCGTGCGGCCCTTGTATTCGGTGCGGAAGCGGCCGCGGCGCTGGAGGATGGGCACCACCTTGTCCACGAACTCCTCGATGGCGCCCGGGCTGTAGATCGAGGAGAGCATGAAGCCGTCGCCGCCGGCCCGGTCGAAAAAGGCCTCCATCCGGTCCGCGACGCTCTCCGGCGTGCCGACGAATTGCGGCAGGCTCACGCTCTGCCCGTGGCGGCGCGCGACCTCGGCCAGGGTCATGGGCGTGCCGTCCGTCTTGCGGAAGCGGGTGCGCATGCGCACCAGCTCGGGCTCCGGGCGCTCCAGCATGATGTCGTCATCGCCGATCCCCGCGAGGTCCATGTTGAGATGGGCGGAGAGGATGGCCTTGCCCCCCTCGACCGGCACCAGCTCGTTGTGCTCCTCCTGCTTCTCGCGCGCATGCGCCTCGCTCTCGCCCAGGATCGGCTGCATGCCGAACAGGATGCGGCAGGCCTCCGGCGGTCGGCCGAAGGACGCCATGCGCTCCTTGATGTCCGCCAGATAGGCCCCCGCGTCCTCCGCCCGCGGCTGGATGGCGAATACGGCATCGGCATAGCGCGCGGCGAAGTCGCGCCCGCCGGGCGAGGTACCGGCCTGGAGGATCGCCGGGCCGTTCTGCGGCGAGCGCACCACATTGAGCGGCCCGCGCGAGCGGAAGAACTCGCCCTCATGCTCGATCCGGCGCACCTTCGAAGCATCGGCGAAGCGCGCGCCCTCGCGGTCGAGCAGCACCGCGTCCTCGTCCCAGCTGTTCCAGAGCTTCCGGCAGACCTGCATATATTCGTGCGCGCGCTCGTAGCGGCGCTCCGTCGCCTCGCGCTCGACACCGTAATTCGCGGCCTGGTTGCTGTTGATGGAGGTCACCACATTCCAGCCGGCGCGGCCGGAGGTCATGTGGTCGAGCGTCGCCCAGAGGCGCGCGGCGTAGAAGGGATGCTGGTTCGAGACCGAGAAGGTGGCCGCGACCCCGATGCGCTTCGTCACCGCGCCGAGCCAGCCGAGCAGCGGCACCGGGTCGTGCTCGGGCGCCTGCACGGCGTAGCGCAGCGCGGGCTCCAGCGAGCCCCGGTAGGTGTCCGAGATGTAGTTGAGGTCGGCGAAGAACACCATGTCGAACAGCCCGCGCTCGCAGGTGCGCGCGATATGCTCGTAGAGGCCCGGCCGGGCCCAGTCCCAGGAGGGGTCGGTCTTCGGATGCCGCCACATGGCGAGGCTGTGATAGGTCGGCCCGTGGGTCAGGAACTGGGCCAGGTGCATCTTCCCGCCGCGCGCCACCGGCTCCTCCCTAGCCGTCCGTCAGCGCGTCGCCGGCGAAGCGTTCGCGGGTCGCGATCTCGGCGACGCTCAGGCGCCGTAGCTTCGTCAGCTGGCGGACCGGCCTGCCGAGCGGCACGACGGCCGCCACGGCAAACTCGTCCGGAATGCCGAGCAGGCGCCTGACCTCCGGCTCCTCGGCGACCGCAAGCGTGGTGATGGTGCCGCCGAGCCCGGCCTGGCGCGCCGCCAGCAGCGTGTTCCAGACGAAGGGGTAGATCGACGCGCCGGAGATGACGCCCACGCGATCCAGATAGCGGTCCATCGAGGCGACGGCGCCGAGATCGACGATGAAGACCAGCACCACCGGCGCTTCCCGGAACGGCTCGGTGAGCCGCGAAGGCGGCCGGGTGGCGGCGGCCTCATCGTCCGTCACCGCGGAGGGATGCACCGTGTTCCACGGGCTCTCGCCGCGCTTGACCTGGGCCGCGTAGCGCTTCGCCGCCGGCTCCGAGAGCGCCGCCAGCCGGGCCTTCGCCGCCGGGTCGCGGACGACGATCACCCGGTTGCCCTGCCGGTTGCCGCCGCTGGGCGCGAAGCGCGCAACCTCCAGCAGCTTGCAGATCGTCTCGTCCGAAACCGGGTCTTCCGTGAAGTCCCGGCAGGCGAAGGTGGTTCGCATCGCCTCGTCGAGTTCCATGGCCCTCCATCTCCCCCAAATGCTTCGTCAAGCGGGACTCTCGCAGCAACCGCCCCGCCCGGCAAGGGAAGGCTGGCCTCCGCAAGTCGCAGCCGGCGTAGAGGAGGAGGCGGTGCCGGAGCACGCTCCTGAGGGTGTCATTCCTTGTTACCCTGGGGTAGGGTAGCGGCATCCCGGCCGAAGGAATGCGCATGCCGGCAACCCATGCCCGAAATATCGCGCTTACGCGCGAACTGTCCCGCTTTGTCGACGACCTGGTGGCGGGCGGGACATACAACAATGCGAGCGAAGTGGTCCGGGATGCGCTGCGCGAACTGCAGCGCCGCACGCACGCCGACGGGCTGACGGAAATCCGGGCGCGGATCGGCGCCGGGCTCGATCAGCTCGACCGGGGCGAAGGCCGAAGCGGCGAGCCCGCCTCGGTGCTTGGCGGGGTTCTCGAGGAGGCAGGACGCCGGCGCGGCAATCGATGAAGACTGTCGTCTTCGCGCCGGCCGCGCTGGACCGGCTGGCCGATATCTTCGCCTGGACAGCCGAACGGTTCGGAGAAGCGCAGGCCGCCGCTTACGCGGCGCGGCTCACGCGGCGGCTGGAGGCGCTTGCGCGCGGCGACGGTCCGAAGGCGCGGCCGTGCGAACGGCTGATGCAGGGTGTGCGGGAGGCTTCGGGGCTCGGCTTCTATCGCGAAGGCGCCCACTACCTGATCCTGCGAGAGAGGCCGGAAACGCTTGAAGTGGTCGAGATATTCCACGAACGAATGAACATAGAGGCGCATCTGGAGCGGCTTGGAGACCGGTAGCCGCCAAGCGGGGGGCAGGCCGCCGTCCCGCTCAGGCACCGTCGTCTATGGTGTGCAGTTCGCGGCGCAGGATCTTGCCGGTCGAGTTGACGGGGAGGTCCGGGACGAACTGGATTTGCCGCGGCACCTTGTAGGGTGCCAGATGCTTGCGGCAGTGGGCCACGATGCCGTCCACCGTGGGCTCCGCGCCGGGACGCGGCACGATATAGGCCTTGGCGAGCTCGCCCTTCTCCCGGTCCGGCACGCCGCCGACCGCCGCCATCGAGACGTCCGGATGGGCCGCCAACACCCGCTCCAGCTCCGCCGGATAGACGTTGAAGCCGGCGGTGTTAATCATGTCCTTCCTGCGGTCCACGATCCACAGGAACCCGTCCGCGTCCCGGGTGGCGACATCGCCGGTGCGGAACCAGCCGCCCTCGTCGAAGGCTTCCTCGGTCGCGGCTTCGTTGCCGTAATAGCCCATTGGGACGATGGGGCCGCGGATCAGCAATTCGCCGGGCTCGCCCACGGGCGCGGTCGCCGCGCTGTCGTCAAGCGTGCCGATGCGGGCCTCCACATAGGGCAGGGCCACGCCGATGGAGCCGAGCCGGCGCTCGCAGGCCCAGGCGTGGGTCGTGCCCGGCCCCGCCAGCTCCGTCATGCCCCAGAGCTCCATGAGCGTTGCACCGAACTTCTCCTCGACCTCGGCGGCGGTGGCGGGCGGGATGGTCTGTCCGCCGGTCGTCAGCCGCTCGAGGCTGGACAGGTCGTATTTCTCCATGGCGGGGTCGGCCAGCATGTACATGAAGCCGGTCGGCACGGCTTCCAGCATCGTCGCCCGGTAGCGTTCGACTGCGCGCAGCATCGCCTCGGCCTCGAACCGCTCCAGCAGCACCAGCGCCGCGCCGCAGAGCAGGCCGCAATTCATCACCGCCATGCCATAGACATGCGAGAGGGGGAGCGCGCTCACGGTGGTGTCGGCCGCCGTCCGGCCGTGCATCAGGGCCGTGCCCGCCGTGCCGACGGCGATGGCGCGGTTCGACATCATCGCGCCCTTCGGATGGCCGGTCGTGCCCGAGGTGTAGCCGATGGCGCCCAGCTCATCGAGCCCGCGCGGGCGCAGCTCGAACTCGTCGGGCATGTTGGCGATGAACTCTTCGTAGGTGACGGCCCCGGCGGGCGCCTCGTCCGCCGCGAGCACGACCCGTTCCACAGCCGTCCCGGCCAGTGCCTCGAACAGGGCCTCGCCCTTGCCGGGCCCCGCCAACACCAGCTTCGCGCCGCAATTGCCGGCGATGTAGCCGATTTCGCCTGCGGTCAGCATGGCGGTGATCGGGTTGCACGGCGCCGGCCTTGGCCGCGCCGTAATGGGCCGCCATCCAGTCGAACGAGTTCGGCGCGCAGAGCGTCACCCGGTCGCCCGGCTCGATGCCCGCGCCCGCGAGCGCGTTGGCGAACCTGCAGGCCCGCCGGTCCAACGCCTCGAAGCTGTAGGCCACATCCTCGAAAATCACCGCCGGCCGGTCGCCGAAGGCCGCCCTCGCCCGGGCCGGCATCTCGCCGAGCGTCACCAACATCGCCGTCCTCCCCGGTTGGGTCCTGCCCCGGCCCGCCCCGCCAGGGGGCATGACCGGAAGCGGCGAGAGTATCACGGCGCAACGTGCCGGTCCGGCCTTTCCACCGGGTTCGGGCAGCCTAATATCTCCCCTTCCGGCTTCCGGCAGGAGCGCCCCCTTGGACCGCAGCCCGCTCTATATCTGGCTCGTCACCGCGACGGGGCTGCTGGCGTTCTTCACCATGGTGTTCTCCAGCACCATGGCAAATGTCGCGATCCCGCATGTCATGGGCGCATACGGCATCGGGCAGGACCGGGCGCAGTTCCTCGCCACCGCCTTCCTCGCCACCAACACGGCGAGCCTGCTACTCAACCGCTGGCTGGTGGCGCGCATCGGCCAGCGCAACGCCTTCGCGCTCTCGCTCGTCCTGTTCGGCATCGGCAGCATGATCTGCTGGTGGGCGCCGAATTTCGGCCTGATCGTGTTCGGCCGCATCGTTCAGGGCCTCTCCTCCGGCATCGTGCAGCCGCTCATCATGGTGGTGCTGTTCCAGGTCTTCCCGCCGGACAGGCGCGGCCTCGCCATGGGGCTGTTCAGCATGGGCGTGGTGTTCGCGCTCGGTCTCGGCCCCGCCATAGGCGGCCTCGCTATCGACCTGCTGGAATGGCGCTACATCTTCCTCGTGCCGCTGCCGGCCGCAGCGCTCGCAATGCTGCTGGGCTTCTTCTTCATTCCGGAACGCGAGCAGCGCGCGGCGCCCGAACCTTTCGACGCGCTCGGCTTCGCGCTCATCGCCGCGGCCATCTTCCTGCTCACCACCGGCATCGCCTCCGGCCAGCGCGAGGGCTGGTTCTCGGACTACATGCTGGCGATCTGGGGCGGGTTCCTCCTTTCCGGAGCGGGCTTCGTGCTCTCGCAATTGCGCCCGGCCGCGAGCCTGCTCGACCTCGGCCTCTTCCGGAACCTGCGCTTCGCCGCGGCGGGCACGACCAGCTTCGTGTTCGCCTTCGCCTCCTTCGGCACGGTCTATATCTTCCCCGTCTTCGGCCAGATCGTGCCGGGCATGACGGCGACCGAGGCGGGCTCGCTGCTGCTGCCCGGCTGCATCGTCGCTTCGCTGCTGCTGCCGCTTGCGGGGCGGCTCTCGGACCGCTACCCGGCCCCGTTGATCGTCATCGGCGGGATGCTGGCGGCCATGGTGAGCGCGGTGATGATGGCGGGCGCCGACAGCGACACCGCCTTCTGGACCATCGCGGGCTATCTGCTGGTGAACCGGATCGGCGTCGCCTTCGTCACGCCCGCGCTCAACAACACCGCGCTCGCCGCGCTGGAGCCGCGGCAGCTCGACAGCGGCGCGGGCGTCGTGAACCTGCTGCTGATGCTGGGCGGGTCCTGCGGCATCAACATCCTGGTCGTGGTGCTGGAGCGGCGCATCGGCCACCACAGCGACGCCTTCGCCGCAACGCAGACCGCCGCCAACGACGCCACGCGCGAACTTCTCGGCCGGGTGGGCGGGCTGCTGGGCCGCGCCGGCCTGCCCGACGGCGCGCGCGAGCAGGCCGCGCTCGACTATCTGGGCGACATGGTGACCGCGCAGGCGAACATGCTGGGCTTCCAGGACGGCTTCATCGCCATGGCGGTGTTCTGCATCCTGCCGATGCTGCCCGTCTGCCTGCTGATCGGCAGGACCGCCATTCGACGGTGACCGCCTTACCGGGTTGCGGTCCGGGATGCGCCGACGCCGCTATAGAGGTGGCATTCGGTCGCGTGGCCGCCGACCGCAGCCGGCCGGGGCGTCTCGGACCGGCACATCTCCATGCATTCCGGGCAGCGCGGATGGAACGGGCAGCCGGGCGGCGGGTCCAACGGGTTCGGGAAGACGGCGCCGAGATGCGTGTCGGGCACGCCGAGGCGCGGATCGGGCGTCAGCACCGAGCCGAGCAGGGCGCGGGTATAGGGATGGCGCGGGTCTCCGAAGAGCGTGTCCGAGTCGGCCTCCTCGACGATGCGGCCGAGATACATCACCGCCACCCGGTCGGCCATGTGCTGGACGACCGCCAGATTGTGGCTGATGAGCAGATAGGTGAGGCCGAGTTCCTCCTTCAGGTCCTGCAGCAGGTTGAGGATCTGGCTCTGCACCGAGACATCGAGCGCCGAAGTCGGCTCGTCGCAGATCACCACCTCCGGGCGCATGATGAGCGCGCGCGCGATCGCCACGCGCTGGCGCTGGCCGCCGGAGAGCTGGCTCGGATAGCTCGACGCCACCCGGCGCGGCAGGCCCACGACATCGAGCATTTCGCCGACCCTGCCGGACCATTCCGACGGCGCGCCGACATTGTGGATTTTGAGCGGCTGGGAGACGATGGACTCGATGGTCTTGGTCGGGTTGAGCGAGGAATAGGGGTCCTGGAAGATCGGCTGGATCCGGCGCGCGATTTCGCGGCGGGAGAACCCGGCCGCGCTGCTGCCGGAATAGAGCACGTCCCCCGAACTCGGCCGTTGCAGGCCGAGCAGGATGTTCGCCATCGTGCTCTTGCCGCAGCCGGACTCGCCCACCAGCCCCACGACCTGGCCCCTGGGTATCTTCAGCGAGACGCCGTTGACCGCGCGGAGCGGTTTCGAGCCGCGCAGGAGGCCCTGGCTCACCTGGAAGACGCAGGTGACATCCACCGTTTCGAGCGCGGCGGCCTCGGTCATGGCGCCTCTGCGGCCTGCCGTTCGCCCAGCACCTCTTCCGGCGGCCGCAGGCAGGTATAGGCGTGGCCCTCGCCCATGCGCACCGGCTCGTCCGGCATGCCGGCGCAGGCTTCGCCCGCATAGTCGCAGCGGTTGCGGAACATGCAGCCGGCAAGGTCGCCGACGAGGTTCGGCACGATGCCGGGCACCGAACCCAGGCGTTCGCCGCGCCGCGTCCGGCCCGGGATGGGGATGCAGCGCAGCAGGCCCTGCGTATAGGGGTGCATCGGCGCATCGAAGACCGTCTCGCAGGGGCCCTCCTCGACCGTCTTGCCGGCATACATCACCTGCACCTTGTCGGCCACGCGCGCGACGATGCCGAGATCGTGGGTGATGAGGATCATGCCCATCCGGAATTCGCGCTGGAGTTCCGCCAGCAGGTGGAGGATCTGGGCCTGGATGGTGACGTCGAGCGCGGTGGTCGGCTCGTCCGCGATAATCAGCTCCGGCCCGCACATCAGCGCCATGGCGATCATCACCCGCTGGCGCTGTCCGCCCGAAAGCTGGTGGGGATACTGGCCGAGGCGCGAGCCGGCCGAGGAAATGCCGACCTTTTCGAGCAGGAAGACCGCCCGGTCGCGCGCCGCTGCGCGGTTCTGCTCGACATGGCGCAGATAGACTTCCGCCAGCTGGTTGCCGATGGTGTAGGACGGGTTGAGCGAGGTCATCGGCTCCTGGAAGATCATCGACATGGAACCGCCGCGCAGCCGCGCCATCTCGCGCTCGCGAAGGCTGCGGATATCGCGGCCGAGGAAGTCCATCCGGTCGGCGGCGCGCCGGGCGGTCTTCGGCAGCAGGCCCATGACCGCGAGCGAGGTCAGCGACTTGCCGCAGCCCGACTCGCCGACGATGCACAGCGTCTCGCCGCGCGAGACCGAGAAGCCGATGCCGCGCACGGGATGCAGCATCCCGGCCGCGACGGGGATATCGACACGGAGGTTCTCGACCTCGAGGATCGTCTGGGACGCCATCTCAGCGTTCCCGTTCGAGCGTGACATCGCGCAGCCCGTCGCCGAAGAGGTTGATGGCGAGCACGAGCATGAACAGGCACACACCCGGCAGCGCCAGCAGCCAGGGCGAGAAGAACATGTATTCGCGCCCCTCGTTCAGCATCAGGCCCCAGCTCGGCGTCGGCGCCTGCACGCCGAAGCCGAGGAAGGAGAGCGCGGCTTCGAGCAGAATCGCGTTCGCCATCTCCACCGTCGCGACGACGGTTAGCGACGAAAGCACATTGGGGAAGATCTCGCGCACGATGATATAGGGCGTGGAGCAGCCCATGGCGCGCGCCGCCTTCACATAGTCGAGGTCGCGCGCCTGCATGGTGATGCTCCGCATCACCACGGCGAAGCGGTCCCACAGGAACAGCCCGAGCACGAGGATCACCACGGTGAGCGAGGCGCCGAAGGCCACCACCGCCGCCATCGCGACCAGGAAGACCGGCATGGCAAGCCGCGTATTGATGATGAAGTTCACCACCATATCGACCCGTCCGCCGAAATAGCCCGCCGTCACGCCCAGCACCGTGCCGATGACGCCCGAGATCAGCATGGTGGAGAAACCGATGAGCAGCGAAATCTGGCTGCCGTAGATGAGCCGAGAGAGATAGTCGCGGCCCACCTTGTCCGTGCCGAGCACATGTTCGGGATCGATCTTCTTCTCATGCCAGAACGGGTTGGTCAGGCGCTTCGCGAGGTCCTGGTCGTAGGGGTCGTGCGGCGCGAGCAGCGGGGCCAGGATCGCCACCGCGAAGATGGCGATGAGGATGACCGCGCCGATCAGGAAGCTGTGGTTGCCGAGAATGCGCCGGCGAAGCTTGGACCAGGGCGAGGGTTCGAGGATTTCCTCGGCCGTCTGCCGCTGTCGGAAAACCAGGGATCCGGAAGCGCCGGTATCGGTCATGGCAATGCCTCAGCGCACCGAGATTCGCGGGTCGAGATAGGCGTTGAGCAGGTCGGCCAGCAAGGTCAGCACCACATAGAACGAGGCGAAGACCAGCACGATCGCCTGCACCACCGGCAGGTCCGAGCGCAGCAGCGCATCGTAGGAGAGCCAGCCGATGCCCTTGAGGTTGAAGATCGTCTCGATGACGATCGAGCCGCCCAGCATGAAACCGAACCACACGGCCGCCAGCGCGACGACCGGGATGATCGCGTTCCTGAGCGCATGCTTGAAGAGCACCGACGCGGGGCTCAGCCCCTTGGCGCGCGCCGTGCGGATGTAGTCGGAGCCCAGCACCTCGATCATGCCGGCGCGGGTCAGGCGCATCAGCGCGGGCGTGGCGTAATAGCCGAGCGCAATGGTGGGCATGACATAGTTGGCCCACTGCGTATGCCCGGAAATCGGCAGCCAGCGCCACCAGACGCCGAAGACGATAATCATCATCAGCGCGAACCAGAAGGTCGGCAGCGCCTGGCCGAGGACCGCAATGAACAGCGCGATCCGGTCGACGATCGAATTGGGCCGCATGGCGGCAAGCGTGCCCAGAGGAATCGAGACGGCCAGCGCGAACAGGATCGCCAGCGTGCCAAGCAGCATGGTCCGCCCGATCCGCTCGGAGACCATGTCGAAGACGCGCTGCTTGTAGTGGTAGCTCTCGCCGAAATCGCCGGAGAGCGCGCGGCCGAGCCAGTCGAGATACTGGACATGGATCGGCCGGTCGAAGCCGTAGAGCTTGCGGATCGCCTGGATGTCCTCCTCGCTCGCCTGCTCGCCGCCGATGGTCAGCGCCGGATCGGCCGAGAGGTGGCTGAGCGAGAAGGTCAGCCCGGACACGACGATCAGGATCAGGAACGCAACGAAGGTCCGCTTCAGCGTGTAGGCAGGCATTCCGCCGCTCTCCGACGGTGGAAGGAACGGCAGGGCGGGAACGCGGCCCGCCCTGCCCAGTCGCCGCCCCCTTGCGGAGGCGAAGCGGCGTCAGCTGCTCGCCCAGCCATACTGCCAGAAGCGCGGAATCTCATCCTGGTAGGGGATGAAGTTCAGTTCCTCGCGATAGGCGTAGTTCCGGACATGGTTGAACATCGGCAGCCAGTAGACCTCGCGCGTGATCTTCTCGACGGCCTTGCGGTAGGCGGCCTTGCGCGCCTCCGGATCGGAGTTGGTGTCGCCCTCTTCGAGCCACGCGGCCACGTCGTCGTCGAGCGCGAAATCGTCCGGCCCCTTCTTGAAGAAGTGGCTGGTGATCGCCGACATGTCGTTCATCGAATAGGAGCCCCAGTCCATCAGGAACATCGGCGTCGTGCCCTCGTTGCGCTGTTTGTCGCGCAGCGCGAAGTAGGGCATTTTCGTGAGCGTCGCCCTGATGCCGACCTTGGCGAGATCGCCCATGATCGCTTCGGCCCAGTCCGCGGGACGGAAGGTGTAGAAGTCGATCTCGAACCCGTCCGGATAGCCTGCCTCGGCGAGCAGCGCCTTCGCCTTGTCCCGATCGAATTCGTATTTGACCGCCGCCTCGGCGTCGCAGCCGAACTGGGTCGGGAAGCAGGGCGTGTGGATGACGCCGGCATCGCCGCGGATCAGGTTCTTCACGAGCGAGGCGCGGTCGATCGCATGGGCCATCGCCTGGCGCACCTTCAGCTTGGTGGTCGGCTCGAAATTGCCGCGGCCTGCGGCGTCGAAGCCGATATAGCCGGTGCGCATCGTGCCGGCCTGGAGGGCCTTGTAGCCCGGCACCTGGCCGATCTGGTCCACATGGTCGGCCGAAATGTCGGCGGTCACATCGATGCCGCCTGCCAGCAGCTCGGCAATCTGGGTCTGCACGTCGGCGATCTCGCGCACGACCATCTTGGAGACCTGGGCCGCGCCCTTCGGGCTGCCCCAGGTGTAGTCCCCGTTCTTCTCGAAGACATATTCCTCGGCGGTCTTGATCGAAACGACCTTCATCGGGCCCGTGCCGACCGGCTTCTTGCCCATGCCTTCCGGGCCGACTTCGGCGTAATACTCGTTCGGATAGATCGTCAGGGGCCCCGACAGGAACTCGAATGCCTGCGGGAACGGCTTCTTCATGTGCAGATTGACGGTGTATCGGTCCACCTTCTCGGCCCGGTCGATCCAATTGACGTTGCGCTGCACCTTGACGCCGTTGTCCGGGTTCGAGATCCAGTTCAGCGTGAAGACCACATCGTCGGCGTCGAACGGCTCGCCATTGTGGAACTTGACGCCCTCGCGCAGCTTGAACTGCCAGGTCGTGTCGTTCAGCAGCTCCCAGCTCGTCGCCAGCAGCGGCTTGTATTCGAAGGTCTTCGGTTCGCGGTAGATCAGCTGGTCCCAGACCATGCGGCTGAACCAGATGCCGGTCCGGTTGGTGTTGAAATAGTTGTCCACATTCTCGATGGGGCCGGTCGAACCCCATGCGATGACCAGCGAATCGTCGTCCGGTCCGGCGCTGGCCGAGGTTGCGATCATCGCCGCGCCGGCGATCGACGCCGCGACACCCGCAAGTTTCCTGAAAGTCATCTGTGTTTTCTCCCTGTTCGGTGACCGGCAGATAAGGTCCGTAGTCCCTTCCGTTCCGAACCGGCTGCATCCGGCCTGCGCAACGGCGCAAACCCGCCGATCGACGTTCGGAAACTCGGAAACCCAGGCACCCCCCCTGTCGGCATCGCGGAACGATGCACCAACCTCCGGTCGAGTCAACGCAGCGATTGGCCGCGTGTCCAGGCATGCAGCCGGCCGGACGGGTCGTACCGGCTGCAAGCAGGAACCCCTGATCCTTTGCCGTCGTCCCGGACGGCGTGTCAGCGCCGCTGGCATAAGTCCGCCTATTCGACGGTGACCGCCTTGGCGAGATTGCGTGGCTGGTCCACGTCCGTGCCCTTCGCGACCGCCGTGTGGTAGGCGAGCAGCTGCACGGGGATCGCGTAGAGGATCGGGGCGACGAAGGGATCGACCGCCGGCATCTCCACCGCCGCCTCGGCGTCGTCGCCCACCGCCTCTATGCCGGCCGCGTCGCTCACCAGGATCACCCGCCCGCCGCGCGCCGCCACCTGGCGTATGTTGGAGGCGGTCTTGTCGAACAGCCGGTCCGAGGGCGCGACGGCGACGACCGGCACCTCCTCGTCGATCAGCGCGATGGCCCCGTGCTTCAACTCGCCGGCGGCATGCCCGGCGGCGTGGATATAGGAGAGCTCCTTGAGCTTCAGCGCCCCTTCGAGCGCGATGGCGAAACTCGTGCCGCGCCCGATATAGAGCACGTCGCGCGCGCCCGCGAGGCGGTGCGCCAGCGCCTCGATGCCGTCACCCTGCTCCAGGATGTCCGCCGTGCGCGACGGCGCCTCCAGCAGCGCCTCGGTCAGCCGCCCGGCCTCTGCCGCGTCTATCGCGCCGCGGGCGAGTGCCGCTGCGATGGACAGCGCCGCCAGCACCACGAGCTGGGTGGTGAACGCCTTGGTCGAGGCGACGCCGATCTCCGGGCCGGCGAGCGTGTGGATGACGGCGTCGCTCTCGCGCGCGATCGCGCTCTCCCAGACATTGACGATGGAGACCGAATGCAGCCCCTGCCGGCGCGCATAGCGCAGCGCCTCCAGCGTGTCGATGGTCTCGCCAGACTGCGAGATCTGGAGCGCCATGCCGCCCGGCTCCAGCGGCGGCTCGCGGTAGCGCAGTTCGGAGGCGATATCGAGATCGACCGGTAGCCGGGCCAGGCTCTCCAGCCAGTATTTGCCGACAAGGCCCGCATAGTAGGCCGTGCCGCAAGCCGACGCGGTGACGCGGGGGACCGAGGCGAGGTCGATGCCGAGGTCCGGCAGCGCGACCGCGCGGGTCAGCGGGTTGAAGAGCGCGCGCAGCGTGTCCCCGATCACGGTCGGCTGCTCGTGGATCTCCTTCTGCATGTAGTGGCGGTAATTGCCCTTGCCGATCATCGCGCCGGCGAGCCGGTTGCGGCGCACGGGCCGCTCGACAGCGCGGCCCTCCGCATCGCGCACCTCTGCGCCGCTGCGCGTGAACACCGCCCGGTCGCCCTCTTCGAGGAAGGCGATCCGGTCCGTGAAGGGCGCCAGCGCCAGCGCATCGGAGCCGAGGAACATCTCGCCCTCGCCCGGACCGAAGGCGAGCGGGCTGCCCCGCCGCGCCCCGATCATCAGGTTCTGCTCGCCGGCGAACAGGATGGCGAGCGCGAAGGCCCCTTCAAGCCGCTCCAGCGCCGCATCCGTCGCGGAAACCGGGTCCATTCCGCACTCGAGATTGCGCGTGATGAGCTGTGCCACGGCCTCCGTGTCGGTCTCGGTGACGAAGGCGCAGCCCTCGGCTTCGAGCTCGCCGCGCAGCGTGAGGAAGTTCTCGACGATGCCGTTATGGACCACCGCCACGCGGCCGGTCGCATGGGGGTGCGCATTGGTCTCATTGGCGGCGCCGTGGGTCGCCCAGCGCGTATGGCCGATGCCCGACGCGCCCTCCACCGGCTTCGCCGCCACCAGCTCGCGCAGCCGGTCGATCTTGCCTTCCGCGCGGCGCCGGCGGATCGCTCCGTTGTCCAGCACCGCGATGCCGGCGGAGTCGTAGCCGCGATATTCGAGGCGCTTCAGCCCGTCGATCAGCGGCCAGGCCACCGGCCCGCTGCCAAGAATGCCGATAATCCCGCACATGGCGCGGTCAGTCTCCGGCGGACTGGCGGTTGCGGCGCATGCGCAGCCGCGCGGCCCAGCCCTTGCGCTGGGTCTGCTGGGCGCGCTCCACCACCAGCGCATCCGCCTCGACATTGCGGCTGACGGTCGAGCCCGCGCCGATCACGGCGCCGGGGCCGACGGAGACGGGCGCGACCAGCGCGGTGTTGGAGCCGACGAAGGCGCCCGCGCCGATTTCGGTCCTGTGCTTGCGGAAGCCATCGTAGTTGCAGGTGATCGTGCCCGCGCCGATATTGGCGTCCGCGCCCACATGCGCATCTCCGATATAGGCAAGGTGGTTCGCCCTCACACCCGCCTCAAGCACGGCGTTCTTCACCTCGACGAAATTGCCGACCCCGGCGCCCGGCCCGACATCCGCGCCCGGCCGGAGCCGCGCATAGGGGCCGACGCGCGCGCCGCTTCGCACGACGGCGCCCTTCAGGTGGCTGAACGCCCGGATATCGACATCGGCCTCGACCGTCACCCCGGTCAGGAACACGGTGTAGGGGCCGACGGTCACGTCCCGGCCGAAGCGCGTGTCGTAGCTGAGATAAACGGTTTCCGGCATCGTCATCGTGACCCCGGCCTCGAAGGCGCGCTCCCTCAACCGGCGCTGCATGACCGCCTCGGCGCGGGCGAGCTCGGCGCGCGAGTTGACGCCGAGCGCCTCTTCCTCCCGCACCTCGACCAGCGCCGTCTCCAGCCCGTCCGCCCGCGCGAGCGCCACGATGTCGGTCAGGTAGAACTCGCCCCTGGCATTGTCGTTGCCCACCCGGTCGAGCAGCGGGAAAAGCCGGCGGCCGTCCACTGCCATCGCGCCCGCATTGCAGACCGGCAGGGCGCGTTCCTCCGGCCCGGCATCGCGCCATTCCACGATCGCCTCCGGCCGCCCGGCCCCGTCGATGACGAGCCGCCCATATTCGTTGGCGCCCGCGGGGCGCATCCCCAGAACGGCGACGGCAGCGCCGCCTTCCACCGCACCGGCAAGCGCCTGCATCGTCTCCGCCCGGAGAAGCGGCGTGTCCGCGAACAGCACCAGCACCGCGCCCTCGAAACCCGCGAGCGCCCCGCGCGCCGCCACCACGGCATGGGCGGTGCCGAGCTGCTCCGCCTGCAGGGCCGCCTCCGCCGGCGCGGCAGCCGCGGCCACCTCGTCCATGCCGGGTCCTGTGACGCAGACGATACGCTCCGGCGCGAGCGTGCCCAGCGTATCGACCACATGGGCGACCATTGCCCGGCCGGCGATCTCGTGCAACGCCTTCGGCATCGACGAACGCATCCGTTCGCCCCTGCCTGCCGCCAGCACTACCGCCGCCAGCGCCCGCCGCGCCATGTCCCGTGCCTCCCCTCTCCGAACCCGGCCCAAACTATGCAAAACTCATTGCAGCGCAATCGGTCGCGGTTCAAGCTTTGTTTCGGATTATGACAATCGAAACCGTCATCTTCGATCTCGACGGCACGCTGGTGGACAGCGCCGCGGACATCGCCTTTGCGGCGAACGCGGCGCTGGCCGGCGAGGGCCTTGAGCCGGTCACGACCGAGGAGGCCTCGCGTATCGTCGGCGACGGCGCCCGCAAGGCCGTCGAGCGGGCCTTTGCGCTGCGCGGCGGCTCCATGGACGAAGACGCGCTCGACCGGGGCGCGCGCGCCTTTTCGAAAGCATATGTCGATCCGGCCCAGCCGGTTCTCGGCCGGCTGTATCCGGGCGTGGCCGAAACGCTCGCCCGGATGGCGGCCGCCGGTCTCAAGCTCGGCGTCTGCACCAACAAGCCGCAGGCGGCGGCCCACCGCACCCTTTGCGCGCTCGGCATCCGGGACCGGTTCCAGGTGCTGGTCGGAGGCGACCGCACCCCCTTCCGCAAGCCCGACCCGCGCCATCTGCTCGCCTGTCTGGAGCCCATGGGCAGCCGGACCGCGTTTGCCGCCATGGTGGGCGATTCCACGAACGACGAGGAGGCTGCGCGCGCCGCCGGCGCCGCCTTTGTCGGCGTCAGCTTCGGCTACGGCAGGCCGAGCGGCTCGGCGACGCTGGTGGACCGTTTTTCCGATATACCGGGGGCTCTCGGCCTCTGATCCCTTTCCCGCCACCAGACCGACAAGGACCGTTCCCGTCATGGCCTACGAATTCGTCTCCATCGCGCGCGAGGGGCGCGTCGCGACCGTCACCTTCGACCGGGGCAACCGGCTCAATCCGCTGTCCCTCAAGGCCGTCGAGGAGCTGACCGACGCCGCGCTTGGCTTCCGGGACGACCTCGAAACCTCGGCCATCGTGCTGCGCACGCCGGACGGCAGCGGCTTCTCGGCCGGGCGCGACCTCGCGGACCCCGCGATGGAACTGCGCCGCGACAAGCCGATGCTGGCCCGGCGCCATGCGGCCGGGGCCGGCAAGCGCCTCTGCGCCGCCTGGGAGGGGCTGGAGCAATTCACCATTGCCGCGATAGAGCGGTTCGCCATCGGCGGCGGGCTCGCGCTCGCGGCCGCCTTCGACCTGCGCGTGATGGGCCGGGGGGCGCATTTCCGCGCGCCGGAAGTGGCGCTAGGCCTCTCCATGAGCTGGGGCACGATCCCGCGCCTTGTCGCGCTCGTGGGTCCGGCCCGCGCCAAGCAGATCCTCTGCCTCGGCAACGACCGCATCGGGTCGGCGGAAGCGCTCGCCTGGGGGCTGGCGCAGGAGGCGGTGGAGGACGGCGAAGCGGCGGCACGCGCGCTCGAACTCGCCGGCCGCGCCGCCGCCATGCCGCCCGTGCCGCTGCGCATGACCAAGACGACCGTCAACGCCATAGCCGGCGCGCTCGCCGGAGCCGCCATCCACATGGACACGGAGGAGGTCATGCTGACGGAGCTCACCGAGGATTTCGCCGAGGGCGTCGCCGCCTTCCGCGAATCGCGCCCGGCCAATTTCCGGGGCGCCTGAGCGGGCCTGCCGCGCAAGAACGAAAACGGACCGCTGGCCTCGTAAAGCCCCGCAATGCTATGTTGCGGGGCGCCGCCGGGCGGGGTGTCCGGGCGGAGGCCCCGAAAAGGACAGCGCATGAGTGACGGTATGGGCGACGGCTTGAGCGCGGCCGGCCGGCGGCAATGAACGCGCCGCTCGCGCCCTACGCCTCCCCGCCCTCCGCCGGGCGGGTCCGGCGCTGGCCGGAGCCGGAGGCCGCCGACCGCACGCCCTTCCAGCGCGACCGCGACCGCATCCTCCATTCCGCCGCCTTCCGCCGGCTGCAACACAAGACGCAGGTGTTCGTCTCGCACGAGGGCGACCACTACCGCAGCCGGCTCACCCACTCGCTCGAAGTCGGCCAGATCGCCCGCAGCATCTGCCGGAGCCTGGCCCTGGAGGAGACGCTGGCGGAGACGCTGGCGCTTGCGCACGATCTCGGCCACACGCCCTTCGGCCATGCGGGCGAAACCGCGCTCGATGCGGCGCTCGGCGGCTTCGGAGGCTTCGACCACAATGTGCAGACCTTGCGCATCGTCACCCGGCTGGAAGCCCGCTACGCCGCCTTCGACGGCCTGAACCTGACCTGGGAAACGCTGGAAGGGCTCGCCAAGCACAACGGGCCGATCGCGGGCGGCGCGGTTTCTCCGCCCGTTGCCGAGCTCGACCGGGAGTTGGACCTCCGCCTCGACGAGTGGCCCGGCCTCGAAGCGCAGGCCGCCGCGCTCGCCGACGACATCGCCTACAACAACCACGACATCGACGACGGCGTGCGGGCCGGACTGATAGGCTTGGACGACCTGCGCGACCTGCCTCTGTTCGGCGCGGCGCTCGCAGAAGCGGAAACGCGCTATGGGCCGCTCCCGGCGGCGCGCCTCGTCCACGAGACGGTTCGCCGGGGTGTGCGCGCCATGGTCGCCGACACGGTGGCCGAGACCGAGCGGCGGATCGCCGAAACGCGCCCGAAGAGCGCGGAGGATGTCCGCCGGTCGGGCCGTGCGCTCGTTGCCTTCTCCGACGCGATGGCGGAGACGGACCGGGTGCTGAAGACCTTCTTCCGCGAACGGCTGTACGGGCATCCGCACGTGAAGGCGGAAACCGACAGGGCAGGGGTTGTGGTGACGGACCTGTTCCGCGCGCTTTCGTCCCGGCCGGATGCGCTGCCGCCGGAATGGCGGGAGCGCGCGGACGGCGCGAACGAAGGGCGGACGGCGCGCGTCGTCGCAGACTATATTGCCGGCATGACCGACCGTTACGCATTCAGCGAACACGCCCGCCTCTGCAACGGAGACTTCGGACCGCGATGAACGTCTTTCGCGAACTCGGACAGGCCGTGCGCGAGGCCCGCGGCGATGTCGCAGGTCCGTACGATGCGCCGGCGACCGTGGAGCTGCCGCGCGACCCCGCGCACGGCGATTTCGCCACCAACGCGGCGATGACGGCCGCCCGCGCGGCCGGCATGAAGCCGCGCGACCTGGCGGAAGCTCTGGCCGAACGCCTCCGCGCGGACGGGAGATTCGCAAGCGCGGAAGTCGCCGGCCCCGGCTTCGTCAACCTGCGCATGACGCCGGAGTTCTGGCGGGCGCGGATTCCGGCGATCCTCGATGCGGGGGCGTCCTACGGCGATTCGGACCTCGGCGCGGGCCGGAGCGTCAATGTCGAATATGTCTCCACCAACCCGACGGGGCCGCTGCATGTCGGCCACGCCCGCGGAGCCGTGTTCGGCGATGCGCTCGCCCGCCTGCTCGCCAAGGCGGGCTACGAGGTCGCTACCGAGTATTACATCAACGATGCCGGCGCGCAGGTGGACGCGCTCGGCCGTTCCGTCCACCACCGCTATCTGGAGGCGCTGGGGGAGGCGCCGGGCCCGATGGCGGAGGAGATGTATCCCGGCGATTACCTGAAGCCGGTGGGAGCGGCTCTCGCCGGGGAGTTCGGCGACCGCTACCGGGAAGCCGGCGAATCCGAGTGGCTTGCTCCCTTCCGCGACCGGGCCGTCGCCGCGATGATGGCGGCAATCCGCGAGGACCTGGCCGCTGCCGGCATCGAGCAGGAGGTGTTCGCCTCGGAGCGCGCGCTGGTCGAGTCCGGCGGCGTCGAGCGCGCCATCGCCGGGCTGGAAGCGAAGGGTCTCGTCTATTGGGGCGTGCTGGACCCGCCCAAGGGCAGGAAGCCGGGCGATTGGGAGCCCGGCCGCCGGCAGATGCTGTTCCGCTCGACCTCGGCGGGCGACGATGTGGACCGGCCGCTCAGGAAGTCCGACGGCGGCTGGACCTATTTCGCCTCCGACATCGCCTACCATATGGACAAGGCGGCGCGCGGCTTCGAGGAACTCATAAACGTCTGGGGCGCCGATCACGGGGGCTATGTCAAGCGGATGCAGGCGGCCGTGTCCGCCGCCACCGATGCCCGGCTCGACGTCAAGATCTGCCAGCTCGTGCGCGTGCTGCGCGGCGGTGAGCTGGTGCGCATGTCGAAGCGCAGCGGCGATTTCGTGACGCTCCGCGAAGTGGTGGACGAGGTCGGGCGGGACGCGCTGCGCTTCCTGATGCTCACCCGCCGCAACGACGCGCCGCTCGATTTCGACCTCGCCCAGGCGGTGGCGCAGTCGCGGGACAATCCGGTGTTCTACGTCCAGTACGCCCATGCCCGCTGCCGCTCGGTGCTGCGCCACGGCGAGGGAATCGGGCCGGCGGACGCGGACGATCTCGCGCAACTCGCAGCACCGGAAGAATTGGCGCTGATCCGCCGTCTGGCGGCCTGGCCGCATACGGTCGAATCGGCGGCCGAGGCGCATGAGCCGCACCGCGCCGCCTTCTACCTCATGGATGTCGCGACCGACTTCCACGCGCTCTGGACGAAGGGCCGGGAGAATGCGCGGCTCAGATTCATCCAGGACGACGACCCGGCCGGAACGCGCGCCCGGCTGGCACTGGTCCGCGCGACCGCTATCACGATCGCCGGGGGGCTCCGGACGCTCGGCGTCGAGCCGGTAGAGCGGATGTAGGGCCGTGGCCGCGGCGCCCGACAGCCGACGCCATACGCTCCGGCTGGCCGGTCTGGGCATCTTGTCGGTCGTCGCGGCGGGAGCGCTGCTGTGGTTCGGCTACCGGGCAATGACCGGACCGGGCGACGCCGACCTCCCGGTCGTCAAGGCGCCGAAGGGGGACTACAAGGTAGCGCCGGAGGATCCGGGGGGCCTCATTGTCGATCATCAGGACGTCCACATCTACGAAACGCTCGTGCGCGGGCGGCCGGGAGCGGTGCCCGAGAATATCGGCCCGCTTCCGGAAGCGCCCCGGCCGGTCGTTCCGCCCCGGCCGGCCCCGGACCCCGCCCCGGCGGAAGCAGGCCCGAAGGCGGCGCCCATGCCCGTGCCCGCACCGCGGGACGGCGGCGCCGCAGCCGCTCTCCCGCCGAAGCCGCCGAAACCGTCCGCAAGGCCCGAGCCGGAGGCCGCGGCCCGGTTTTTCGTGCAGCTCGGCGCATTCGGCACCGAGCCCGCCGCCCGCGGGGCGTGGGAAGCCCTCAGGAAGAAACATGACGACCTGCTGGGCCGCATGGATGCGGAATTCTCTCCCGGAGACGGGTTTGTGCGCGTCCGCGCGGGGCCCGTCTCGACCCAGGCGCTGGCGCAACTCGTCTGCGAACAACTGAAGGCGCGACATGTCGATTGCTTCATCGTCCGGTGACCGGGGGACATTGCGCGCCGCGCCGCTGGCGGCCGTGTTCGGCTGCGCCGGCCCCGCGCTCACGGCCTGGGAACGCGGATTCTTCCGCGAGGCGGACCCGCTCGGCTTCATCCTTTTCGAGCGCAATCTCGGGGACGCCGCCGCCATCCGCCGGCTGACCGCCGAATTGCGCGACGCCGTGGGCGACGGGCGCGCACCGGTCCTGATCGACCAGGAAGGCGGACGGGTGGCGCGGCTCGGTCCGCCGGACTGGCCGGCCTTTCCCTCCTCCGCCCGGCTTGCGGAGGGCTCCCTGGAGGCGACAAGGGCGACAGCCCGCGCCATCGGCGAAATGCTCGCCGGGCTCGGCATCGACGTGAACTGCGCCCCGGTGGCGGATGTCCACGCGCCCGGCCTGACCCATGAGGTGATCGGCGAGCGCGCCTTCTCCAGCGACCCCGCCATTGTCGCGGTCCATGCCCGCGCTTACGCCCAGGGCCTGCGCGACGCCGGCGTGCTGCCGGTAGTGAAGCATCTGCCTGGACACGGGCGCGCGGTTGGCGACAGCCACGAAACCCTGCCGGAGACGGACGCCGACGAGCCGTCGGTCGCGGCCTTCGCAGCGCTTGCCGACCTGCCGGTCGGCATGACGGCCCACGTACTTTACCGCGACTGGGACGCCCGGCTGCCGGGAACGCTCTCGCCGCGGGTGATCGCGGACATCGTGCGCGGACGGATCGGCTTCGACGGCCTCCTGCTCACGGACGACCTCTCGATGCACGCGCTCGACGGCCCGCTCGGCGCGAGGGCCCGCCGCGCGCTCGACGCCGGCTGCGACATCGCGCTCCACTGCAACGGCGATCCCGGGGAGATGACAGCGGTCGCCGGGGAAGCCGGTCGGCTGACGCCCGCCGCAGCGGAGCGTTGGCGGTGCGCCCGCAACTGGCTGGAGGCGTCGTGACCGGCGTTTCCCTGGAGGAGTTCGCCTATCAGGTATCGGTCTGGGCATTGCCGCTGCTGCTCGCTGTCGGCTGCCACGAGGCGGCCCACGGATGGGCCGCATGGCGGCTCGGCGACGACACGGCGCTGCGCCTCGGACGGGTCACGCTCAATCCCGTCCGCCATATCGACCCGTTCGGCACCGTCCTGCTGCCGGGACTGCTGCTGCTGACCGGCGCGCCTTTCCTCATCGGCTATGCGAAACCGGTGCCGGTCGATTTCAGCCGGCTCCAGCCTATCCGGCTCGGCATGGCGCTGGTGGCGGCGGCCGGCCCGGCCGCCAATCTCGCGCTATGCGTTCTCTCGCTCGTCATCCTCCAGGCCATGGGTTGGACCCCGGACATGCCGGGCCGGGACTGGCTCGTCGAGACAGCCCGGAAGAGCGTGATCCTGAACGCCATACTCGCCGTCTTCAACATGCTGCCGGTGCCGCCGCTCGACGGCGGGCGCATCCTGACGGCGCTGCTGCCGGGCCGCATCGCCAGCTTGCTCCTGCCCTTTGAGCGCACCGGGATTTTTCTTGTCGTCTTCGTGCTTTTCGTGCTGCCTTGGCTGCTGTCCGCGGCGGGCATCGGGTTCAATCCGCTGGACTGGCTGATCTGGCAGCCGGTCGAGTGGTTAATCACGGGGCTCACGGCGGTCGTTTGAGCGGAACGGCGGAGATGAACGCACCCATTCTGCAGGTCGAGAGCCTTGCGCACGGCTATGACGGCGAAACCGTGCTGGACGGCGTGAGCTTTGCGGTGGACACAGGCGAGATCGTCTGCCTGCTCGGCCCGTCCGGCTGCGGCAAGACCACCACATTGCGTCTGGTGGCCGGGCTGGAGACCCCGGCGGCGGGGCGGATCGTCGTCGCCGGCATGCCGGTGGCCGACCCCGCCCGGTCGGTGCCGCCGGAACGCCGGCGCGTCTCGATGATGTTCCAGGACTACGCCCTCTTCCCCCATCTCAGGGTGCGGGACAATGTGGCTTTCGGCCTCGCTCACCTGGGGCGCGGAGACCGGCGGCGGCGGGCGGAGGAATTGCTGGACAAGGTGGGCATGGCCGCCTACGCCGACGCTTATCCCCATGTCCTCTCCGGCGGCCAGCAACAGCGCGTTGCGCTGGCGCGCGCGCTGGCCCCGGACCCCTATATCGTGCTGCTGGACGAGCCGTTCTCCGGCCTCGACCCGGAACTGCGCGGGCGGGTTCGCGACGATTGCCTGCATCTCCTGAAGACCAGCGGCGCGGCGACGCTGTTCGTCACCCACAATGCCGAGGAAGCCATGATGATGGCCGACCGGGTGGTGGTGATGCGGGAGGGGCGGGTGGTCCAGAACGGCGCGCCGGAGGAGATCTATTGCGAGCCCGCATCGCCCTTCGTCGCCACGTTCCTCGGCGAGGTGAACCGGTTCGACGGCCTGGTGGCGGGCGGACGGGTGGAAACGCCGCTGGGGACCGTGCGCGCGCCGGGCTTCGCCGACGGCTCGGCGGTGCAGGTGCTGGTGCGCCCGGAGGCCATCGGCATCGGCGGCCCGCAAGGCGCCGGCGCGGAAGCCCGGATCGACGCGGTGCGCATGGTGGGCCGCAGCACGCTCGTCCATCTCACCCTCGCCGCGGCCGCGCGCGGGGTTTACGGTCCGCACGCCCCGGAGGGCGTCCACCTGCATGTCCGTTCGCCCGGCCGGATCGACGCCGGCGAGGGCGAGGTGCGGCAGCTTTCGCTCGACGGCGAGCAGGTCTTCGTATTTCCGCGCGAGTGAGCCGCGTTGCGGGCAGCGCCCGCTTCTGCGATAAGGGCGGCCAGCAGCAGGAGGCACAGCATATGAGCATCGGTCCCTGGCAAGTCATCATCGTTCTGGTGATCATCCTGATCCTGTTCGGCGCCGGGAAGCTGCCGCGCGTGATGGGCGATCTCGCCAAGGGCGTGAAGAACTTCAAGAAGGGCTTGAACGAGGAAGACCGCGAGGCGGCCATCGAGTCCAAGCCGGCGGAGACCGTCGCCGCCGCCGAAAGCGAAAAAGACACCGCAGCCCGCACCTGACGCCGGGAGGCCCGGCAACGCGCCATGCTCGATATCGGCTGGACGGAAATGCTCGTGATCGCGGTGATCGCGATCGTCGTCATCGGCCCGCGCGACCTGCCGAAAATGCTGAAGACCGTCGGCGGCTGGGTGCGCAAGGCGCGGGCGACGGTGCGCGAGTTGCAGACCGGCATCGAGGACATGGCGCGGGAAGCCGAGCTCGACGAGGTGAAGAAGTCCGTCGAGAGCGCAACCCGGGTGGACAACTGGCTCGATGACACGGCCGTCGTCAAGCCGCCGGCCAGTGCGTCTCCGCCTGCCGCAGCCCCGCCGCAGCCCTCCGCGACCGCGCCGGCGGCCGCCGCCGAGTCCGGCAAGCCGGCGAAGCTCTGGTGAACCAGGGGGCGGAAGACGACAAAGAGGCCCCGCTGCTCGACCACATCATCGAGCTGCGCAACCGGCTGGTCTATTCCGTCATCGCCCTTCTGGTGGGCTTCATCGCCTGCGTCTCGGTCGCAAGCTACATCTTCGAATTCCTGACCGACCCGCTCGCCCGCGCGCTCGGCGACGAAGCCGGGCGGCGGATGATCTTCACCGCGCTCTACGAGCCGTTCTTCGTCTATATCAAGATCGGCATCTATGCAGGGCTGTTCCTCGCCTTCCCGGTGATCTCGAACCAGCTCTGGCGCTTCGTCGCCCCCGGCCTCTACCGCCGGGAGAAGCAGGCCTTCCTGCCCTACCTGGTGGCGACGCCGGTATTGTTCTTCGCCGGCGGGGCGATGGTCTATTACGTCATCATGCCGCTGGCCTGGGAGTTCTTCCTGACCTTCGAGACCCCCGGCGCGCCGGGGACGGAGGGCGGCGCCGGCACGCTCCCGATCCAGCTCGAGGCCAAGGTCTCGGAATATCTCGCACTGGTCATCAAGCTCATGTTCGCCTTCGGCCTCTTTTTCCAGATGCCGGTCGGCCTCACCCTGGTCGCCCGCGCCGGCATCGTCTCGGCCGATCAGCTGGCCCGCGGGCGCAAATACGCCATCGTGGTCGTGTTCCTGGTGGCGGCGGTGCTGACCCCGCCCGACATCATCAGCCAGGTCGGCCTCGCGCTGCCGGGCCTCGTGCTCTACGAAATCTCGATTGCTCTCGCGCGCGGCATCGAGCGCCGCCAGGCCCGGGCGCAGGCGGAAGCCGACGCGGAAGAGGAAGCCGAGGCCGAAGGGTAAGATGACAGTGCGCAATGCAGGACTCATGTTCGAGGGCGCACCGTTGCGCTTCCCTCCCGCTGGGCGGGAGGGGTTGGGGGAGGGTCTCTCGGCGTGACGGGCCTTTGCCGGGCTTCGTCCGCCGCCGCGCTGAACGAGGCGAACGCTACGAATGGCGGCGTTGGCGCCGCCGCTTCCGCCGGCGCGAAAGCGGTCCCCCACCCGGCCTCCCCCGCAAGCGGGGGAGGGAGTTCCGACGTCGATCGGCCCAGGTTCCGATCGCTGACCGTGGGCATAAAATGGCGGTCGGCTTCGCGCTGACGGGCACTGACGGGCGCGCACGGCGCGGACGGCTCAAGACCGCGCACGGCGCTGTCGAGACGCCCGCCTTCATGCCGGTCGGCACGGCCGCCACCGTCAAGGCGCTCACCCCCGCCATGGTTGCGGAGACCGGCGCGGAAATCGTGCTCGCCAACACCTACCACCTCGCGCTCCGCCCCGGCGCGGAGCGCGTCGCGCGCCTGGGCGGCCTGCATGCCTTCATGCGCTGGCCGGGGCCGATCCTGACCGATTCCGGCGGCTACCAGGCTATGTCGCTCGGCAGCCTCGCCCAGGTCGGGGATGACGGGGTGCGCTTCCGCAGCCATATCGACGGCGCGCGCCTCGAACTCACGCCCGAGCGCGCCGTCGAGGCGCAGTTCCTGCTGGACAGCACCGTGACGATGGCGCTCGACGAATGTACGCCCTGGCCCATCGACAGGGACGGCGCCGCCGCCTCCATGCGCCGGTCGATGCGCTGGGCGGAGCGCTGCCGGGCGGCGTTCCGAGAACGCGCGGGCTACGGCCTGTTCGGCATCGTGCAGGGCGGCGTGCATGACGACCTGCGCGCGGAGTCCGCCGAGACGCTGGCAGCCATCGGATTCGACGGCTATGCGGTCGGCGGCCTCGCCGTCGGCGAGGGGCAGGCGGCGATGTTCGAGGTGCTCGATACCGTCCCCGACGCCCTGCCGGCGGACCGGCCGCGCTACCTGATGGGCGTGGGCAAGCCGGCCGACATCGTGGGCGCGGTCGCGCGCGGGATCGACATGTTCGACTGCGTGCTGCCGACGCGCTCCGGGCGCACGGCCCAGGCCTGGACCTGGGAGGGGCCGCTCAACCTGCGCAATGCCCGCCATGCCGAGGACCCCGCGCCGCTGGATGTGCGCGTCGATTGCCCGGCGAGCCGCGAGTTCAGCCGCGCCTATCTGCACCATCTGGTCAAGTCCCGCGAGATGCTGGGCGCGACCCTCTTGAGCTGGCACAACACCGCCTTCTACCAGGCCCTGATGGCTGAAATCCGCGACGCCATAGAAGAAGGCCGCTTCGAAGACTGGCGCCGCGGTTTTAAAGGCCGGCAGAACGGCGGCGCCGGATGATGCTACGCAGAAAAATCCTCCCGGCTGCTGCGCTGCTGCTCCTGTTGGCCGGCGCACTGGCGCCGCCCGCGCATGCGCTGCCCGCGGAGGTGCTGGATTCGGTCGTGTCCGTGCTGCCGGTCTGGCCGGGGCGGCCGCAGGGCGGCGCGGGCAGGCGCGCGGGCCCAGCGCCGGAAGCGAGCGGCGTGGTCCTGAAGCCGGGACTCGTCGCAACGGCCTGGCATGCGGTCGAGCCCGCCCGGCGCATCGACATCCGCCTTTCCGACGGGCGCATCCTGCCGGCGGAACTGGTTGCGAAGGACGCCGCGAGCGACATCGCGCTGCTCAGCGTGGAAGCCCGCCTTCCACCCATCGCGATTGCGCCGGCCCCGCAATTGGCCCAGCCGGTATGCGCCATCGGCAATGCCTACGGGCTCGGCCTTTCCGTGAGCTGCGGCGTGGTCTCCGCGCTCAACGTCACCGATGCGGGTTTCAACGCCGTGGAGGACTTCGTCCAGACCGATGCGGCCGCCAATCCGGGCAGCTCCGGCGGCGCGCTGGTGGACCGGCAGGGCCGCTTGGTCGGCATGATGTCGGCGATCTTCGCGTCGGCCGGCGACACCGACATCGGCATCAATTTCGCCGTTTCGAGCGAGCTGCTCCTGCGCGTCGCCGAGGCGTTGATCGCCGATGGCCGGGTGGCATATCCCGCGCCCGGCTGGCGGCTGGAGGCTGCCGGGCGCGACCGGCTGGCGAGAGTGGCCGCGCCCCTGGTCGGTGCGGTCGGCGAAGGCGGTCCGGCAGACAGGGCGGGCATCCGGCCCGGCGACACGATCCTGAAGATCGGCGCGCGCCGGGTGCGCACGCCCCGCGATGCGATTGCAGCATTCGCGGTCATCCGCGATCCCGCCGCGCCGGTGGACATCGCATTGCTGCGCGGCGGCCGGCAGAGAGTCGTCCCGCTCTCCTTCGATGGTGCGCCGAAAGCGGCGGACGCGCCGGACAGGCCCGAAGCGACGGCCGACTGTCCCCATCCGGCGCCCGTCTGCCGCGTCCGGCAGGCGGTCTTCCCGGTCTCCGCCTTCGATCCCGTCGCCAGCGCGACACGGATCGGCCCCGCGCTGCTGGTGACCAACCGGCATGTCGTGGCGGATCGGACGGACGCCGTCGTCCACACGCCGGGCGGACCGAAGGACGCCAGCGTCGTCCCCTCCGCCTATCCGGGCGACCTCGTGCTCCTCGCAGTGCCGGGCCTGCCTGCAGGCGGGTTCGTGCCGGACCTCGACGGCGCAGTTCCGGGCGATGGCGAGCTTTACGCAGTCGGCGTCGATGTGGCCCGGAGGGAGGTGCGCGTGTTCGACCCCGGCGGGCTGATAGCGGGGCCGGCGGAAGGCGCGGACCTCGGGCGGCTGCACATTCGCTCCCGCATGCAGCCCGGCGTCAGCGGCGGGGCTCTGGCGGACGAACGGGGCGATGTGGTGGGAATCGCCGTCGGCGGCGGCGAGGGGCGCTTCGAGGCGTTGCCTCTGGACGCCGTCCGCTCGCTCCTCGCCTTGCGCTCGGATGCGAACGCAGCCGAGACGACCCGCCGTCTGGGAGCGGCGTTTGCGGACTGCGCCGCCGGGATGGACGCATTTCCGGGCCGCGAAGCGGAAAAGGCCGGCCGCGACAGGCTGGTCGAGGCCTGCGCCGCGGCGCGGAATCACGGCCAGTTGCTGGAAGCCGGGCGGCTGCTTGCGCGGGCCGGCGATTTCGACGGCGCCATAGCGCTCCACGGCCAGGCGGTCGGCCAAGTCCCGAACTCGATCAATGCGCAGATTTCGCTCCTGGTGTCGCTGCAGCTCGGCGGGCGTTTCGGCGAGATGACGGGGCATGCGCGCCGGCTGATGCGCATGGCGCCCGAAGACCCGCAGGCCCTGCGGTTCGCCATACAGTCCGGCGTCTGGGGCAACGCGCCGGAATTGGCCGAAGAGGGCTACCGGGCGCTGCTGAAGGCCGATCCCCGGCAGGCCGAGGCCGCGCGGCGCTTCATCGACGCAGCGCCTCCCGCGCCGAAGCGCCGGTAATGCCAGCGGTCGTCGAGCGGAACTTATTCCGTCAGCCGTTTGGAAACTCCTGCCCCGCTTGCGGGGGAAGCCGGGTGGGGCGCCGCTTTCGCGCCAGCGCAAGCGGCGGCGCCAACGCCGCCATTCGTAACGTTCGCCGCGTTTCGCGCGGCGGCGGGCGAAGCCCGGCAAGTGCCCGTCACGCCGAGGGGCCTCTCCCAACCCCCGCAAGCGCTACCGGATGCACACATCTCGGATCGGCTTGTATCCGATGCGCCTGTCGGCCTTATCGGGCGGGCCATTGCCCCCTTCGTCACCCCCGCGCGCCCTTTCGTCGCCCCGGACCCCGATCCGGGGTCCATCCATGGCTCGCGATGCCGCGCGGAACGCGGCGAACCGAAACAATGGCGGCGTTATGCGCCGCCGCCGCAGCCGGTGGAGAACAGGATCGACCGCCGAGGCTGCCGCGAGACCCGAGGCTGGGCCCCGGCTCGGGGGCCGGGGCGACCGTGGGGAACATGCAATGCGAAGCGGGCAAACGCAGATGTGTGAATCCGGTAGCCCGCAAGCGGGAGAGGAGACAGGGAGTCGCCGCCGGGAAACTCCTGCACGTTTCGCATGAGCGTCGATAGGGAGCCTTTGCGGTAGCGATGCGCGGCCACCGGCTTTTCCGGAGCGGGGAAGCCGGGGCCCGTCCATGGCTCCCGCCGCCGCCGGCCGGCTTCCGGCAGGAAATTGGAAAAATTTTCATATTTTTCCCGCCAGGGGGCTTGACTGGGGGAAAAGTGTAGTATGATTGGGTGTAGAGAGAGGCGGCTTCCGGGGCCGCCTTTCGGCTTGTGTGCCGAGCATGGCCAACAGCTTGGAGGTGCAAGTCCTCTATCCAGCCCGATGGCGGCGAAGGATTAGCGAAGCGCAAGGGCGTCGCCGCGAGGCGGGGTCTGAAGGAAGCGTGGAGCAAAGCCGCGACCCGATGGACAAGAACCGGATACGAGGCCTACCCGGCCGGACGAGCGAGCAAGCGATCGCGAAGTCCGCAGCCATCAAGGGCCGGGGTGGTAAATCCGGCGGGTGTGCGGTGAAGGCGGTTGGTCTTACCTCGGGAGGTCTGCGTCGTGTCCGGAACCCCCGGACTGAGCGGTTCCGCAAGGGCCGTGATCGCGGCGCAGAAGTCAGCAGAGGGCATAGTAGCCGGCCCCCCGGCGAAGGCCCGAACGACGGACAGGGTTATTAGGACGGCAGGCTCATGCGGACCAAGCGGCAGAGCATCCAGTTGGAACTGGCCTTGGAGCCGGAGGCGAGGGGTGAAGCCCGGAGCGCCGGAGACCGAGGGACCGAAGCCCGCATGGCGCGTGCCGACCCCGAACGCCCGGCGGCTGGGCGCGGACCATCGATGGAAGCGGTGGTCGCCCCCGGCAACATGAAGAAGGCGCTGGCGCGTGTCCGGCGCAACAAGGGGGCGCCCGGCCTCGACGGGATGACCGTCGAAGAGTTGGGCGCTCACCTGAAAGACCACTGGCCCGAGACGAAGGCCCGTCTTCTGGACGGCAGCTACGAACCGCAGCCGGTTCGGCGGGTAGAGATACCGAAGGCATCGGGGGGCGTTCGCGCTCTTGGCGTGCCGACAGTGCTCGACCGCTTCATCCAGCAGGCGGCGATGCAGGTGCTGCAGGGAGACTGGGATCCCGGCTTCTCGGATGCGAGCTACGGGTTCCGGCCCGGACGCTCGGCCCATCGGGCGGTAGAGCGCGCGCAGGAGCATATCCGGGCGGGCTACGCTTATGCGGTCGATCTCGATCTGGAGAAGTTCTTCGACCGGGTGAACCACGACATCCTGATGGGACTGGTGGCCGAGCGCGTGGCCGACAAACGCCTGCTCAGGCTCATCCGCGGCTTTCTGACCGCGGGGGTGCTGGACGGCGGACTGGTCGGCCCAACCACCGAGGGGACGCCACAGGGCGGTCCGCTCTCGCCCTTGCTGTCGAACCTGATGCTCGACGTTCTGGACAAGGAACTGGAGAAGCGCGGTCACCGCTTCGTCCGTTACGCCGACGACTGCAACATCTATGTGCGGTCCCGGCGGGCGGGCGAGCGGGTCATGGCGAGCGTGACGAGGTTCCTCGCCCGGCGGTTGAAGCTGAAGGTCAATGCAGACAAGAGCGCGGTAGACCGTCCGTCGGCGAGGGCCTTCCTGGGCTTCAGCTTCACCGCCGAGCGGGCCACGAAGCGGCGCATCGCGCCGCAGGCGCTCGCCCGGTTCAAGGCACGGGTCCGGGAGCTGACGCGCCGCACCAGGAGCGTCAGCCTCACCCGTCTCGTTGCGGAACTCTCCCGCTACCTTGTCGGGTGGCGGGGCTACTTCGGCTTCTGCGAGACCCCTTCGGTACTGCTCACCCTCGACCGATGGGTCAGACGACGGCTCCGCGCCATCGCCTGGCAGCAGTGGAAGCGCGGGCGCACCCGCTTCGCGGCGCTGCGCCGCCTCGGTGTGGGCAAGCATTTGGCGGCGAGAACCGCCGGCAGTGTCCACGGCCCGTGGCGGCTCAGCAACAGTCCCGCGCTCGCATACGCGCTACCCAATGCCTTCTTCGACAGGCTCGGCCTCGCCTCCCTGCGAGGCCGTTCCGCAGCCTAAATCCGTCGAACCGCCGTGTACGGACCCGTATGCACGGTGGTGTGGGAGGGGTGGAGCCGTGAGGCTCCCCCCTATCCCGATTTCTGCAGAGGGAAGCAAGGGCTGGGGCCCGCAAAAAAGCCCCGGCGGGAGGCGACAGGAGACGTGTGTCCGCCGTCTCGCGCGCGCAATCAGGTGCGCGAACCGCGCCGGCGCTAACGCGCGCGGGCACGGGCGCGCACGCAGGATACGCGCGCAAAAAGGGTCCCGCCGCCTGGGGGCGCCCAGGCCGGCAGCGGCGCGGACGGAATGGAGCGGAACGGAGCGCGATGGAGGAACGATATGCAGGAACGGAACGACAGAGCTTCACGCAAGGCATGGGAAACATGACAAAACATGACAAAATGCAGGGGTCCTTCCATCGACAGCCCCTCCGCTTGCGCTGCCGCATGCACGCAACCCGTTTCGCCCTGTATCCGGATCGCCCGACAGTCCGGTTGCGAGGGCAGGGGGTTGGGGAATGACGAACGGTGGCGTGCAATGCGAAATCGCCGCGAACGGATGCCCGAACCCCGCAGCTGCGGGCAGCAGTAACCGGGCCGGTTTCGCGGTTGCGCGCCGGACTGCGGCTGCCGCATGCTGCGCGGCATGAACGAAGCGCCGGAATTCCCCGCCGGGCCGGACCGCCCGCTGCCGGAGGCCGCCGAGGTCGTCGTCATCGGCGGCGGCGTGGTGGGCGTCACCGCAGCGCTCATACTCGCAGAATGGGGCGTGCCGGTCGCGCTCTGCGAGAAGGGCCGGATCGCGGGCGAGCAGTCCTCCCGGAACTGGGGCTGGATCCGCATCCAGGCCCGCGACCCGCGCGAGATTCCCCTTATGCTGGAATCGCAGGCGCTCTGGCGGCGTTTCGGGGAGCGGAGCCCCGCCGATTTCGGGCTCCGGCAGGGGGGCATCGCCCATCTGGCGGAAGACGAGGAGGAACTGGCCGGCCATGAAGCCTGGCTTGCCTCCGCGCGGCCCTTCCAGCTTTCCTCGCGAATGCTCTCTGCTGCCGAGGCCGGCGCGCTGATCGGCCGGGACGATGGGCGCTTCGCAGGCGGGCTGCTGACGCCGACCGACATGCATGCCGAGCCCGCGCTTGCCGTTCCGGCGCTCGCCCGCCTCGCCTCGGAAGCGGGCGCCGCGATCTTCGAGGGGACGGCCGTGCGCACGCTGGAACGGGCCGACGGCAGGATTTCCGGGGTCGTCACCGAGCACGGAACCGTCGCCTGCCGCGCCGTCATTCTGGCGGGCGGCGCCTGGTGCCGGCCGTTCCTGGAGAACATGGGCCGTTCGCTGCCGCAGCTTGCCGTGCGCTCGCAGGCGTTGCGCACCGCGCCGGCGGCGCCGATCGCGCCGGGCCCGGTAGGGACGCGGTCGGCATCCGTGCGCCCGCGCCTGGATGGCGGCTACACGGTCGGCCGGGTGCATGCGGCGCGTTTCGACCTTATCCCGGCGGCTTTCGCGCATTTCCGGAAATTCCTGCCGCTCTACCGCGACCGCTGGCGGTTCATGCGGCTCCGTTTCGGGCCGGAATTCTTCGGCGCGCTCGGCCGGCGCCGCTGGCAGGCCGACCAGTTCAGCCCGATGGAGCAGGCCCGGGCGCTCGATCCCCTGCCCGACAGGGGCGTGCTGGAAGGCATCCTGCGCGGCGCCCGGAGCGTCTATCCGCAGCTCCGGGACGCGCCGGCTCTCGAAAGCTGGGGCGGCATGATCGATGTGACGCCCGACGAGGCGCCGCTGGTCGGGCCGGTTGCCGGGCTGGAAGGGCTGACGCTCGCCAGCGGGCTTTCCGGGCACGGGTTCGGCCTCGGGCCGGGAATCGGCCTCTTGGCGGCCCAGCTCGCCACGGGGCGGGAGCCGGCCGCGGACCCGGCGCCCTTCGCCGCGGACCGCTTCGACCGGCGATGACGGCAGGCCGCCAATCCGTTCCTCCCCTCGCTCGCGGGAGGGGCCGGGGGAGGGTCTCTCGGCGCGACGGACCTTTGCCGGGCTTCGCCCGCCACCGCTTCCGCTGGCGCGGAAGCGGTCCCCCACCCGGCCTCCCCCGCAAGCAGGCTACCGGATGCACACATCTCGAGATCGGCCTGTTTTGCAGGCAAGGAGTTTTCGCTTTGTGGGTTTTGTGATTCGCTGCCTTTGACGGAGTTTGGACGGTAGCCAGGGAGTTTGAGGGGTGGTGAGCGAAGGGGCGGTTTTCGGGGACCGGCGCGTGGACCGGTCGCATGGGTTTTTGCATCATCGTCTTGTCAGGCACGGTCCCCGGGGCATTTCGGTGCGCCGTTTGGGGGGCAACCGGGCGGGCGAGGTTCGGATCGGACGGTTTCTGCGGAACGACAAGGTGACGGTGGAGAAGATTGTAGAGCGGGCGGCGTCGGGGACGGCATCGCGGGTTGCGGGTCTGGACGTTCTGGCGATCCAGGACACGACGAGTTTCCGCGATGACGGCTTGGGCAACAGTCTTGTCGGGCATGTCACGATTGCGGTCGAGGCTGAGCATGGCGCGCTGCTGGGTCTTGTGGACGCGCGGCTCATCGAGCGCCATGGCGGCGGGGGGAAGAAGGCGAAGGGTGCGAAGAAGGCGAAGGGGCGCGCCCTTTGCGAGAAGGAGAGCCGGCGCTGGCTCGACGGCATGCAGGCCAGCGGGCGTTTGGCGTCGGCGGGGGCTGCGCGGGTGACGGTGGTCGCGGACCGCGAGGGCGACATTTACGAGATGTTCGCCGACAGGCCCGACGGCGTGGAGGTGCTGATCCGGGCGGCGCAGGACCGGGCGGTCCCGGAGGGGGCGGGCCGGCTGTTTTCCAGCCTGGCCGGCAAGCCCGAGAAGGAGCATGCGATCGAGCTGCCGGCCCGGCCCGGACAAAAGAAACGCAAGGCCCGCATCGCCGTGCGTTTCGGCGCGGTCACGCTTCGACGCCCGAAGGGCAGGCCCGTGGCGCCCGGCGTCGCGGCGCAGCAGCCCGTCTTCCTTGTCGAGGCGCGCGAGATCGATCCCCCGCCCGGCGTGACGCCGGCGCACTGGCGGCTGTTGACCAGCCACCGGGTCGAGAGCTTCGAGCAGGCGCGCTGGATCACGCAACTCTACCGCCGGCGCTGGGTGATCGAGCAGTTGTTCCGCACCATCAAGTCCAAAGGCTTCGACATCGAGCGCGTCTCCATGGAGACCGCCCCCTTCAGGACGCTCTGCGCCATGACGCTCGTGGCCGGCATCTCCTGCCTGCAGATGGTCCAAGACCGCGACGGCGCCGCTGGACGACCGCTCCAGGACGTCTTCGAAGACGAGGACCAACCCGCGCTCGAAGCCGTCTCGGCCACACTCGAAGGCAAGACCGAAAAACAGAAAAACCCCCATCCCAAAGGCTCGCTCGCCTTCGCCGCATGGGTCTGCGCTCGCCTCGGTGGATGGACCGCATACTACGGAAAACCCGGACCCGTCGTCATGCTCCACGGCCTCTACCAGTTCCGTGCCATACAACGCGGATACCGGATCAATCACGATGTGTGAATCCAGTAGCGCAAGCAGGGGAGGGGTTTCCGGCGGCAGTCGGGCAAGGCTCCCATCAACGACCGCTGGTATTAGCCCGTGACCCCCGCCGCCGCGGCCCGTTTCCTGCTGGCGACCTGTTTCCTGGTGCTGCTGTTCAATGGCGGCGCGCGCTTCGCCATCGGCCTGCTGCTCCAGCCGATGACCGAAGACCTGGAATTGAGCCGCAGCGCCGTCTCGCTCAATGTCACCCTGTTCATGGTGCTGACCGCCGGCGCCATGTTCCTGGTCGGCCGCCTTGTGGACCGCGCGGGTGGCGCGAGAGTGCTGGTCTCGGCGGTGCTGGTCTCGGCGCTCGGGCTCGTCTGCATGAGCTTCGCCGGGAGCTGGTGGGAGGCGCTTTTCTTTTACGGCGTCGTGTTCGCGCTCGGCAGCGCCGGCACTTCGACCACGCCGATCGGCGTGCTGCTGAGCCGCTGGTATCCGCAGCGCATGGGCATGGCCAACAGCATCGCGATCTCCGGCATGGGCCTCGGCCAGTTGCTGGTCATCTCGCTGCTCGCCGCGCAGCTTGCCGCGCTCGGCTGGCGAGGGTCCTTCCTCGCGCTCGGCATTGCGATGCTGATATGCGTGCTGCCCTTCCTGGTGCTCGCGCGGAGCGCTCCCGGCCCCGCGCCGGCTGCGGCGCCGACCGGCACGGTCCGGACCGCCGCGCTGCCGGAAGGAGGGGCGGAAACCCTCCGCGAGGCGCTGGCCTCGCGCCGGCTCCAGCTGTTGCTCGTCATCTATGCGATCTGCGGCTTCCAGGTTTTCCTGTTCGCCACCCATGTAGTCGCCTTTGCAGTCGATGAGGGCGTGGATGTCCTGTTCGCCGGCAACATCCTGGCCTTCATGGGACTGGCCGGCGTCGGAGGCGTGCTGCTGACCGGCGTGCTGAACGACCGCTGGGGCCCGGAGGCGCCCACCGCGATCTGCTTCGTGCTGAGGACCGCCCTTTTCGCCGCCCTGCTGGTCAGCCGGGAGCCTGCCGTCATCGCCGGCGCGGCGCTGGTCTTCGGCGTGACCTTCTGGGTCACCGCGCCGCTCACCGTGGTCTTCGGCGGCGAGATCGCAGCGTGGTCGCGGCTCGGCGCCGTGACGGGGTTCATCACCATGGTCCACCACTCCGCCGGCGGCGTCGGCGCGCTGGTCGGCGGTTCGATCTTCGATGCCTACGGCTCCTACGATGCGGCGTTCGTCCTCATGCTGGTCCTGTCGGCCGTCGCGCTCGTCCTCACGCTCGCCCTGCCGCGCCCGGGCCGGTGAGGCCGGCATGGGGACACACCTGCGCCCGTTTCCATTGCAATTGATTCGACCGGAGCGGTGTTCTAGGCTTTTCCCACAGAACGCCGCGGGCGATGCAGGTCCGGGACGCTCCGCCAGCGGAGGGAAGCGGGCCCGTTGGGGTTCCGCTTGCGGCGCAACAGCGAGGACACTCCATGAAACGCCGTAAATTCGTCCAGGGCGCCGCAACCGCCGGCGTCGCCGCCGCCGCCTCGACGCTGGCGGCCCCCGCCATCTCGCAGGGTCTCAAGGAATGGAAGCTGGCCATGTCCTGGCCGCTCAACTCGCCGGGCCTGGGCACGTCCGGGCAACGGGTCGCCCAGCGCATCACGCAACTCTCCGGCGGCAAGATCTCGGTCAAGGTCTATGGCGGCGGCGAGCTGGTGCCGGCTTTCGGCGTCTTCGACGCCGTCAGCGCCGGCGACGCCGACATGTACCATTCGGCGGAATATTACTGGCAGGGCAAGCACAAGGGCTTCAACTTCTTCACCGCCGTGCCCTACGGGCTGACCGGCATCGAGCACGCCGCCTGGATGAAATACGGCGGCGGGCAGGAGCTGTGGGACGAGCTCGCGGCCGGCTTCAACCTCAAGGGCTTCCAGGGCTCCAGCACCGGCACGCAAATGGGCGGCTGGTACCGCGAGCCGATTCAGAAGCTCGACGACTTCAAGGGCCTGAAATTCCGGATGCCGGGCATCGGCGGCGAAGTCCTCCGGGCGCTCGGCGTCACGGTCGTCAACCTGCCGGTGGCGGAGATCTACCCGTCGCTCGCATCGGGCGCCATCGACGCCGCCGAATGGGTCGGCCCCTGGCACGACCTCGCCTTCGGCTTCCACAAGATCACCAAGCACTACTTCTATCCGGGCTTCCACGAGCCGGGCACCTCCGCCAGCGTCGTGATGAACAAGACGCTGTGGGACAGCCTGAGCGCCGAGGAACAGGCGCTGGTGACGACGGTGGTCGAGGCGGAGTCCTACATCCAGTTCGCCGAGTTCAACGCCCGCAACCTGGGCTCGCTGAACGTGCTCTTGAACAAGCACGGCGTGCAGCTGCACCAGTATCCGGAGGACATGCTGATCGCCATCGGCAATGTCGCCGGCGAAGTCGTGCGCGAGATCGGCGCCACCGACGACATGACCCAGCGTATCTACGACAGCTTCATCGCCTATCGCAAACAGGCCATCGACTGGGCCAAGATCGGCGAGCAGGGCTACATGAACGCGCGGCTGCTGCCGTTCAACTACGGATAGGGCGCCGCGCGGCCGACAGGGCCGCCATGCGCCGGGCGAGACGCCCGCGCCGCGCCGGCGCGGGCTCTCCGTTCCTGTCTTGACGCCGTATCCGACCGGGCCGGGAAGAAGAGATTGCAAGCACCGTCACCCCGGCCCCCGAGCCGGGGGCCATCTTCGGACCTTTCCGCCGGGCTGCGGCGGCAGGGCTGGGCCCCGGCTCGGGGGCCGGGGCGACGTTTCCGGATTTGGCCGGTCATACGGTCCCGTTCGCAAGGACTCCGCCCTGAAGCCAGCGGGGAATGCCGGTGAGCGCACTGAAAGCCCTCGTCCGGGCGATCGACGCCGCGAACGAGCATCTGGGGCGGGCCGTGTCCTGGTTCGCGCTGTTCATGGTGCTGATGCAGTTCGCCGTCGTCCTGCTGCGCTATGTGTTCGGGCTCGGTTTCATCCCGATGCAGGAATCGGTGCTGTTCATGCACTCCATCCTGTTCCTGGTCGGCGCCGGCTACACCCTGCTGCATAACGGCCATGTCCGGGTGGACATCTTCTACGGAGCGGCCACGCCGGAGCGCAAGGCGCTGATCGACTGCATCGGCGTGCTCGTCTTCCTGTGGCCGCTCTGCGCCGTGATGACCTGGAAGGGGCTCACCTTCGTGGGCGCCTCCGTGCGCGTGCTGGAAGGGTCGCCGGAAGGCACCTTCATGCCCTTCTGGCTGCTGAAATCGATGCTTCTGGTCTTCCCCCTGGTGCTGTCGCTGCAGGGGCTTTCCATGCTCGTGCACGCGCTGTTCGTCATACGCGGCCTCGAACGTCCGGCGGACGCGGCCGCCGAAGACCGGGGGCCCGGCGTATGACGGTCAACGAATATCTCGTCTGCTTCATGTTCGTCAGCGTGTGCGGCTTCCTGATGGCGGGCTTCCCCGTCGCCTTCACGCTCGCGGGCGTGGCGCTGCTGTTCGCCGGCATCAGCGCGCTGCTCGGCGTCTTCGACTTCGCCTTCCTCGGCATCTTCCCGAACCGCGTGTACGGCAACGCCATGATCAGCGAGATCCTGGTCGCCGTGCCGCTGTTCGTCTTCATGGGCGTCATGCTGGAGCGCTCCAAGGTCGCCGAGGAGCTGCTCGACACGATGGGCATGCTGTTCGGCGCGATGCGCGGCGGGCTCGGCATCTCGGTCTGCGTCGTCGGCGCGCTGCTCGCCGCCTCGACCGGCATCGTCGGCGCGACCGTCGTGACTATGGGGCTGCTGTCGCTGCCGACGATGCTCCGGCGCGGCTACAGCGCCTCGCTCGCCTGCGGGTCGATCTGCGCTTCGGGCACGCTCGGCCAGATCATCCCTCCCTCGCTCGTCCTCGTCGTGCTGGGCGACCAGATTTCCGACGCCTACCAGGAAGCGCAGCGCAAGCTCGGCAATTTCGCCCCCGACCCGGTTTCGGTGGGCGACCTGTTCGCGGGCGCGCTGCTCCCGGGCCTGGCGCTGGTCGGCATGTACATCCTCTACCAGATGTTCATTGCGTGGCTCAGGCCCGAATCCTCGCCGCCGATCCCGCGCGACGAGCTGGTGCAGGGCCGCACGAACCGCGAAATCGCCATGCAGGTCGCCCGCGCCCTGGTGGCTCCCGTGGTGCTGATCGTCGCGGTGCTGGGCTCCATCCTCGCCGGCATCGCGACGCCGACGGAAGCGGCCGCGGTCGGTGCGGTCGGCGCGACGCTTCTGGGCGGGCTCAGGCTGGACCCGGACAAGGGCCTGCCGATCTATGCCGCTGCGGTCGGCCTCGTGACCGTTCTCATCCTGACGGGCCTGATGGACCTGCGCGTCTCGCGGGACGACATTCCCGCGATGGACGGCGTCGGCATCCTCGTCGCCGTCGTCTGCTGCATTGCGCTCGCGTGGGGCATCTGGGTCTCTCTCTCCCGCGTTTACGGCAGCGGCGGCCTGCACGAAGTCATGCGCAGCACGACGCGGGTCAGCGCCATGGTGTTCGGCATCGTCATCGGCGCGCAGCTCTTCTCTTCCGTCTTTCGCGGCCTTGGCGGCGACGATCTGGTGCACGGGTTCCTGACCTCGCTGCCGGGCGGCGTGGTGGGCGCGATGTTCTTCGTCATGGCGCTGATGTTCCTCTTGGGCTTCGTGCTCGACTTCATCGAGATCACCTTCGTCGTCGTGCCCATCGTGGCGCCGATCCTGCTGCTGATGGACCTGAACCCGGTCTGGCTCGGGATCATGATCGCGCTCAACCTGCAGACATCCTTCCTGACGCCGCCTTTCGGCTTCGCGCTCTTCTATCTGCGCGGGGTGGCGCCGCCCGAGGTGACGACCGTCCAGATCTACAGGGGGGTTGCGCCCTTCGTCGCCATTCAGGTGCTCGCGCTCGGCGTGGTCGCGGTGTTCCCGGAGCTCACCACCTGGCTGCCCAAAGTCGTGTTCGGCACCTGACCCGGCCGGAACGGCTATGGCGGGGCGGCGCGGTTCTCAGCCCCGGCGGGCGAGGGCGCTTTCCAGGATCGAGGCGGCGCGGTCGATCTGCTCGCCGCTCGTGCAGAAGGGCGGCACGAACCGCAGCACATTGCGGTGCTGGCCCCGCACCGAGAACAGCAGGCCGTCCGCAAGGCAGTCGCGGTAGATTTCCTGCGCCTCGCGGTCCGCGGGCTCCTTGCTCGCGCGGTCGCGCACCAGCTCGACCCCGTGCAGGCAGCCCTTGCCGCGGATGTCCCCAACGAGGGGGAAGCGCTGCATGAGGTCTTCCATGCGCGCCCGCCAGCGGGCGCCGATGGCGCGGGCCTTCGCCGGCACGTCCTCTTCGAGAATCTCGTCGAGGCTGGCCAGGCCCGCCGTGCAGGCGATGGGGTCGGAGGAATGGGAGTGGCCGAAGGTGAGGCCGCCTTCCAGCGCGCGCTCTGCGATCCCGTCCGTCGTCACCATGGCGCTGATGGGCAGCCCGCCGCCGAAATGCTTCGAGAGCGTCATGATATCCGGCACGACCCCGTGCTGCCGGTAGGCATACATGCTGCCGAGCTTGCCGAGCCCGGTCTGCGCCTCGTCGAGGATGAGCAGCGCGCCCCGCTCCTCGAGGCCCGCCTTGAGCGCCTTGAGGTAGCCGGGCGGCATTTCGATGACTCCGCCGGCGCTGATGAGCGGCTCGGCGATGACGGCAGCGAGATTGTCCGGGCATTCGCGGTCGAGCAGGTCGAAGGCGATGGCGAGCAGCGGCCGCCACCAGTCCTCGCCCTCGGCGGGCACCGGCGAGCGGTAGGCATAGGGCGCGGGAATCGCGAACACCTCCGGGATCGCCGGCCCGTTGCCGGGCGTGGCCGCGGCGAAGCTGATGGCGCGCGTCACGTCGGTATAGCCGTGGAAGCTCAGATGCAACGCGCCGATGCCCGTGCGCCCGGTCGCGCGGCGCGCAAACAGGAGCGCGGCCTCGTTGGAGTCGGCGCCAGACTGGATGAACAGCGAGCGGCTGAGCGGCGCATCGAAGGTCTCAGCGAGACGCGCGGCGAGGCGGAGCTGCGGCGCGTTGAAATAGACCGAGCTCGCATGGGTCAGCGTGCCGAGGCCCTCGCGCACGGCAGCGGTCACGCGCGGGTTGTTGTGGCCGAGCGCCGAGCACATCTGGCCCGAGTTGAAATCGAGATAGCCCCGGCCGTCGGCGTCGAATATCTCGGCGCCGTCGGCCCGCACGAACACCGGCCCCTCGATGGCCGGCACCACGTCCGACAGGAGCTCGCTCTGGATCAGGTGGCGCGCGCCGGCCGCGCGCAAAGCCGCGATATCCACCCCGGTTCTCCCGCTATGGTCAGACAGGCCCGATCCTAGCCCGGTTTGCCTGCGGGCAGTAGGCGCAACCGGCCGCTGCGTGTGAGAAAGCGCATCTGCGGCAGAGGCTTGGCGCAACGAGAAAAGCTTGCGGGGGCATACTGGATATAGTATTTGTGGAACTGGCAAACGCTATGGATCGCAATATCGAGGCGGGACAGATGACCTGGACGGCGGAACGGGTTTCGGAACTGCGCAAACTCTGGGCGACGGGTGCGAGCACGGCGGAGATCGGCCGCCGGCTCGGCGTGTCCAAGAACGCGGTAGTCGGCAAGGCGCACCGCTCGGGCCTGGCGCCCCGGCCCTCGCCGATCCGCCGGCTGCCGGCCTCGCCGCCGCCGAGCCGCCCGGTGCGCCTCGCCCCGGTCGGCAAGGCGGTCTGCTGTTGGCCCATCGGCGACCCGCAGGACGACGATTTCCACTTCTGCGGGGCCGAGGCGGAGCCGGGCAAGCCCTATTGCGCCGAGCATTGCGCGCGGGCCTATACCCGCTCCGCGCGCAGCGACGAGGCCGAAGAGGCCGCCTGACCGGCCGGCCCTTCGGGCCGTTCGCACGGGCGCGGCGGGCGCATGGGCGTCATCGAAAGCAGGCTGCGGACACGGGGGCGGGAATTCCGCGCCAATGCGGAGGTCATGCAGGCGCTTGCGGCCGACCTGCGCGAAACGGTGGCGCGGGTGCAGAAAGGCGGCGGCGAACGCGCCCGCCAGCGCCATCTGGCCCGCGGCAAGCTGCTGCCGCGCGACCGGGTGCGCGGCCTGTTCGACCCCGGCTCGCCCTTCCTGGAACTCTCGCAACTTGCGGCCTGGGGCGTCTATGAGGACGACATCCCCTCGGCCGGCATCGTCACCGGCATCGGCCGGGTGCATGGGCGCGAATGCGTCGTCGTCGCCAACGACGCCACCGTCAAGGGCGGCACCTACTACCCGCTGACGGTCAAGAAGCATCTCCGCGCCCAGCAGGTCGCGCGCGAGAACCGGCTGCCCTGCATCTATCTGGTGGATTCCGGCGGCGCCAACCTGCCCCAGCAGGACGAGGTGTTTCCCGACGCCACGCATTTCGGGCGCATCTTCTACAACCAGGCCACCATGTCGGCCGACGGCATCCCGCAGATCGCCGTGGTGATGGGCTCCTGCACGGCGGGCGGAGCCTATGTGCCGGCCATGTCCGACGAGGCGGTGATCGTCAAGGGACAGGGCACGATCTTCCTCGGCGGCCCACCGCTGGTGAAGGCCGCCACCGGCGAGATCGTGAGCGCGGAGGAGCTGGGCGGCGCGGACGTGCATTCCCGCATCTCCGGCGTGACGGACCATTACGCCCTGGACGACGACCACGCGCTCGCGCTCGCACGCACGGCGCTCGGCTACCTAAACAGCGTGAAGCGCCCGGAACTGGACCTGCGCGCGCCGGAGGAGCCGCTATACGACCCCGAGGAGATCTACGGCATCGTGCCGCCGGACTGGAAGACGCCCTACGACGTGCGCGAGGTCATTGCGCGGATCGTGGACGGCAGCCGGCTCGACGAGTTCAAGGCGCTCTACGGCACCACGCTCGTCACCGGATTCGCGCATATCGGCGGCTACCCGGTCGGCATCGTCGCCAATAACGGCATCCTGTTTTCGGAGTCCTCGCAGAAGGGTGCGCATTTCATCGAGCTCTGCGCCCAGCGCGGCATCCCGCTGGTGTTCCTGCAGAACATCACCGGCTTCATGGTCGGGCGGAAATACGAGTCCGGAGGCATCGCGCGGGACGGCGCCAAGATGGTGCATGCCGTCGCCTGCGCGCGGGTGCCGAAATTCACCATCGTCATCGGCAACAGCTTCGGCGCGGGCAATTACGCCATGTGCGGGCGGGCCTACGGGCCGCGCTTCCTGTTCACCTGGCCGAATGCGCGCGTCTCGGTGATGGGCGCGGAGCAGGCGGCGACGGTGCTGGCCACGGTCCGCCGCGATGCGCTCGCCCGCGACGGGCGGGACTGGCCGGAGGAGGAGGAAGCGGCCTTCCGCCAGCCGATCCTCGACCAGTACGAGACCCAGGGGCACCCCTATTACGGCTCGGCCCGGCTCTGGGACGACGGGGTGATCGACCCGCCCCAGACGCGCATGGTTCTGGCGCTCGCCATCTCCGCCGCCCTCAACGCCCCCATAGAACGCGGCGCCTTCGGCGTCTTCCGCATGTAAGCGGGGGTAAGCCTGCTGCGTGAACCGGGCCGGATCGCCGGAACCTACCGGAACTACGGCGGCCGGGATATTCGGATTCGCTCGCCGCCTATTGTAACCACCGCCCCCGCCTCCAGCGCCGGACGATGCCGATCGACAAGGTCGGCCATCAGCGCAATACGCCGGTCGGCCGGCACATCCGGGAGACGGACCAAGCCCGCATGTCGAATGCCGTGCAGGTAAACAAGTTCTCCGAAGTCAGTGTCGATCGTTACGAGAATCCGGTCGTCGGCGTTTGCGCGTTCAAGCAAGGCGCCGTCACCCGGATCGGGACCGAGCGTACGCGCTTCGAGAACATCGTGTCCTTTACTGCGCAACCAGGACGCCAGCTTTGTGCCCGCGCACCGATCAACGAGGAATTTCACTGCTCGACGACGGTTACAGCCGACAAAGTGTCTCCGGCAACGACCGCGTGCGCATACGCCGTGCACGCGCGGATATCGTCAGGTTCAAGGTCGGGGTAGTCGTCCAGGATGGCTTCCGGCGTGACGCCCTGCGCCAGCAGGCTCAGCACGAGTTCCACCGATATCCGCATGTCGCGGACGATGGGCTTGCCCCCGAAGACATCCGGGCGGGCCGTGATACGCCGGAGCAGTTCGGCGCTTGCCGTCATGCTTCCCTCCTTCGCTCCCGGCGGCAACGACGCCATAGACATGGCGCCTGACACGCTTGGGGCGCCGGACCCGCAGTCACAATAGCCCGTACAGGCGGTTCCCGGAACAGGTTGTGGCAGTCTCTTATCACGATCCGCGCGCCCGGCGTGTCACTCCGTCTGGTGGAGCGTGCGGACTTCGCCCATTGCGACCGAGAGCATGGTGAAGTCCGTCTGGCCGGCGTTCATCAGGTCGCCCACGATCTGCCGGCAGCGGGCCACGGGGATGCGGTTCCGCCGGAGCCAGAGGTCCACGCGCCCGGCCGGGGCCGCCTTGCCGGCATCGAGCCTGAGTGCATCGAGGGTCAGCGCGCTCAGCTGCGCGTAGAGGTCGTCGCGCAGCGCGGCGCGGGAGAGCGCCTGCCAGCGATTGTCGCGCGGCAGCGCCGCAATCCGGTCCCGGAGCCAGTGGAGGTCCAGCTTCTCGCCGAGCTCGAAATAGACCGAAGCCGCGGTGTCGACCGGGATGGCCGCGCCCGCCGCCACTTCCACCACGGCCAGCGCGGAGAGCAGGTCGTCGCTGCGCGCCACCTCCGCCGCCAGTTCCTCCGGGACTCCCCGCGCCGCCAAGCGTCCGGCCGCCTCGTCCATCGCGCTCCGGCTCGAAGCGGCGACGACATCCCCGAGGCTCTGCCGGAGCGCCGTCACGCCGGCAGCGAAATGCTCGATGTCGCGCGCGATGTCGAGAGGGCGCGGCCGGTTCCGGAGCAGCCAGCGCGCGGCCCGCTCCACCAGCCTGCGGGTCTCCTGCAGCATGGAAATCTGGACATCCGCCTCCACCCGGCTGTCCAGCGCCTCGATCGCCCGCCAGGTCTCGCGCATGCCGTACACCTCGCGCGCGACGAGATAGGCCCGGGCGATGTCCGCATCGTCCGCCCCGGTCTCCTCGCCCAGCCGGAACGCGAAGGTCATGCCGCAGCGGTTCACCATCTCGTTCGCGACCTGGGTGGCGACGATTTCGCGCGCGAGCCGGTGGGACGGCATCGGGCCGGCATGGCGCGCGCAGAGCGCCGAGGGGAAGTAGGCCAGAAGCTCGCTGGCGGAGAAGGGCTCGTCGGGCAGAGCCGATGCGAGCAGGCGCTGGAAGAGTCCGATCTTCACATAGGCGATCAGCACGGCGAGCTCCGGGGCGACGAGCCGCCCTTTCGCTTCCAGGCGCTCGGCCATCTCCTCCGCCCCAGGAAGGAACTCGATCTCGCGGTCGAGCTCGCCGTCCCGCTCGAGGCGGCGGATGAGCCGGGCATGGACCTCCAGCATGGAGGACGCCTGGTTCGCCGCCACGCTCAGCGCCTGGGTCTGGAGGTAATTGTTGCGCAGCACCAGCTCTGCGACCTCGCCGGTCATCTCCTCCAGCAGGCGGTTGCGCTGCTTGCCGGTCATGTCGCCGACGGCCATCGCCTCGTTCAGCAAAACCTTGATGTTCACCTCGTGGTCGGAGCAGTCCACGCCGCCGGAATTGTCGATGGCGTCCGTGTTCACCCGCCCGCCCTTCGCGGCGTATTCGATGCGCCCGAGCTGGGTGAAGCCGAGATTGCCGCCCTCGCCGACGACCCGGCACCTCAGGTCCTCGCCATCGATGCGCACGGCATCGTTGGCCCGGTCGCCGACATCGGCGTGGGTTTCGCGCCGCGACTTGACATAGGTGCCGATGCCGCCGTTCCAGAGGAGGTCCACGGGCGCCTTGAGGATGAGCGCGATCAGCTCGTTGGGCGTCGGCGCCTCGGCGTCGGCGCCGAGCGCCTCGCGCGCCTCCGCGCTGAGCGGAACGGACTTGGCGCTTCTCGGATAGATGCCGCCGCCGGCCGACAGGACGGAGCGGTCGAAATCGTCCCATGTCGAGCGCGGCAGGGCGAACAGGCGCCGACGCTCCTCGAAGGCGGCTTCGGCATCCGGGTTCGGGTCGATGAAGACATGCATGTGGTTGAAGGCCGCCACGAGCCGGATATGCCGGGAGAGCAGCATCGCGTTCCCGAACACGTCGCCGCCCATGTCGCCGATGCCGACTGCGGTAAAGTCGGTGGACTGGCAGTCGATCCCCAGCTCCCGGAAATGGCGCTTGACCGATTCCCATCCGCCGCGCGCGGTGATGCCCATGCCCTTGTGGTCATAGCCCTGGGAGCCGCCCGAAGCGAAGGCGTCGCCGAGCCAGAAGCCGTATTCCCGCGCCAGTTCGTTGGCGATGTCGGAAAAAGTCGCCGTGCCCTTGTCGGCCGCGACCACCAGATAGGGGTCGTCGCCATCGTGGCGCACGACCTCAGGCGGCGGGACCACCTCGCCCCCGACAAGATTGTCGGTGATGTCCAGCATCCCCCGGATGAAGGTCCGGTAACAGGCGACGCCTTCCTCCTGGACCTGGTCGCGGCCCGCCGCAAGCGGCAGCTTCTTGGGAACGAATCCGCCCTTGGAGCCGACCGGCACGATCACCGCATTCTTCACCGTCTGCGCCTTGGCCAGCCCCAGCACCTCGGTGCGGAAGTCCTCGCGCCGGTCGGACCAGCGGATGCCGCCGCGCGCGACGGCGCCGCCGCGCAGATGCACGGCCTCGACACGCGGCGAATAGACGAAGATCTCGAATTGGGGACGCGGCTCCGGCAACTCGGGAATCCGGTGCGGATCGAGTTTGAACGAAAGGTAGGGTTTCGGTCCGCCGTCGGCGGCGGCCTGGAAGAAGTTCGTGCGCAGCGTGGCGCCGATGACCCCGAGATAGCTGCGCAGGATCCGGTCCTCGTCGAGGTTCGCCACCTCCTCGAGCGCGGCCTCGATCCGGGCCATGACCGCCAGGGATGCGTCGAGGCGCGCCATCGTCTCTTGCTGCGCTTCCGGCAGTTCGCCCTGCCTGGCGGGATCGAGGCGAACCTCGAACAGCTCCACCAGCATCCGCACGATCCCGGGATTGGCGGCCAGCGCGTTCTGGATGTAGGCCTCGCTGAAGGCGGTCCCGGCCTGGCGCAGATATTTGCAATAGGCGCGCAGCACGACGATCTCGCGCCATCCGATCCCCGCTCTCAGCACGAGCCGGTTGAACCCGTCGTTCTCGACCTCCCCTGACCAGATGCGGGCGAAGGCGTCGCGGAATATCCCGTCGATGCGGTCGGGGTCGAATTCCGGGCCTTCCCCGTGCAGCAGCCCGAAATCGTGCAGCCATACCCGGGGCGCATCGGTTCGCTTGATCTTGCTCGGATGCTCGTCCTCGACCTTGAGGCCCATGTTCTCCAGCATCGGGAGCGCATCCGACAGCGCCACCGGCCTCTGTCCGAGCTGGAACAGCTTGAAGCGCAACCGCCCTTCCTCCGCTTCGAGCGGGCGGTAGAGGCTCATCTCGATGCCGTTCTCGCGGATGCGCTCCATCTTCTCGACATCGGGCACGGCCACGCGGGCCGCGTAGGTTTCCCGGTAGTCCGCACGGAACGCCTCGCCATAGCGCCGGAACAGGCCCGTGCCCCGCTCCTCGCCGAAACGGTCGAGCAGGGCGTCGCGCAGATCGTCCGTCCAGGTCCGGCTTACGACCTTGAGCCGGTTTTCCAAGTCCTCCAGGTCGTAGCGGGGCGCATGTCCGGCATCGATGCGCAGGACGAAATAGAGCCGGGCCAACACCGATTCCGACAGGCGCACCGTGAACTCCGTGTCGGTCGCGCCGAACGCCTCCTCCAGAATGCCCTGGATGACCAGCCGGCTCCGTGTGGTGAACCGGTCCCTCGGCACGAAGACGATGCAGGAATAGAAGCGCCCGAACCGGTCCGGATGGACGAACAGGCGGATGCGCTGCCTTTCCTGCAGATGCAGGATGCCGGTCGCCGTCTCGAACAGCTCTTCGGCCGGGATCTGGAACAGAAGCTCGCGCGGGAAGGTGTCGACGATGTTCTCCAGCGCCTTGGCGGCGTGGCTGTTCGGCGGGTAGCCGGCGCGGCGCTGCAGGTCCTCCGCCTTCTGCCGCAGCAGGGGAATGTCGCGCGGCACGCGGTTGAACGCCTCGGAGGTGTAGAGCCCGACGAAACGGTGCTCCCCGGTGACCTTGCCGTCAGCGTCCAACCGCCGGACGGCGATGCAGTCGAGATGGCTCGGCCGGTGGACCCGCGAGCGCGTATCGGCGCGCATGATCGCCAGCAGCTCGGCCGGCTGCCCACCGTTCGGGTCGGGCGCCGGCTGCGCCGTCCCTCCGTTCCCGGCCCGCAACAGCCCGAGCCCGGTTTCCGGTTCCGGCACGAGCCTTGCGACGCCGCAGGCGCGCTCCACGCGGCTGGAGCAGTATCCCAGGAAGGTGAAATGGTTGTCCTCGATCCATTCAAGGAAGGCCTTCACCTCCCCGGTTTCCTCGCGCCCGGCAAGCGGCGGCAGCGCGTCCAGTTCCTCGATGCTCCCGCGCATCCGCTCGCGCATTCCGGCCCAGTCCTCCACCGCAGCCCTGACATCGTCGAGCACGGAGAGCATTTCGGCCGCGATCGAATCGAGCGCCGCCTGTTCCGTCTGGCGGTCGGTCTCGATATGGATGAGCGCCTCGACGGCAGTCCCTTCGCGGTCCGGGTCCTCCACGGCGAGGATGGCGGCGAGGTCGCCGTTCTCCCCCCGGCGGACGCGCATCACGGGATGGATGACGAGGTGGCTCGTATGCCCGCGCCGGTTCAGCACCATGCGCACGGAATCGACCAGGAACGGCATGTCGTCGGTGACGATCTCGACGATGGTGTGGGTGGACTGCCAGCCATGCTGCTCGACCTGGGGGTTGTAGGCGCGGACCTTCGGCCGGCCCGGCGCGCGCCGGCGGGCGAGGTTGAGATGCGCCACCGCCGCACCGTAGAGGTCGTCCGGCAGGCGCTCGGTCAGGTCCTCCGGCGAGGCGCCCGCATAGTAGAGGGCGATGAACGAAAGCGCGGCATCGAGGTCCTTGCCGCCCATCCTCTCGCGCGCGACGGCTGCGATTTCCTCGAATAGCTCAGCCTGCTGCCTGTCGGGCCGTGCCGCCATGGGAGACGTCCTCTCGCATCATCCGGACCGTCACGCCGCGCCGCCGGACGCTGCTGCGGGCCGTCTCCCGGGTTCCCGGTCGCGGACCGGAGCGCAATGGCCGCGCGGCATGGCGGCCTCCTATCGTTAATTATAGTGGCACACTACCGCAGGCTCGCGGAATCCCGTTTCGCCGCCTGGAGGCCGAGGAAGGTTGCGATCCGGGCGACGATGGCCTTGTGAAGCGCCCTGCGGTCCGTGCCTGGCGGGTCGTCGCAGACGGGGTCGTCGCCTTCTGCGGCCAGGATCGCGGGCCCGCCGGGCTTGCAGGGCAGGAGCGCCGAGAAATGCGCCGCCGGGGCCATGGTCTCGATCCCGGCGTCGGGGACAAGGGCTGCGAAGCCGCTTCCCGTCTCGCTGAAATCGGTCGCGGGCAGCCGCGTTTCCGCCGTGCCGAGGCCGATGAGCAGTACCCGGTCCACAAGGTCGCGGACATGCGCCGACCCGAGACCGTAGGTCAGCGCCGGGTCGATGGCGGCGACGGCGCGGATGCGCTCGTCCTTGCGCCCGGCATTCCATTCCTCGGCCGAATAGGCCGCGAGGTCCGCCCCGCGGCGGGCGAGGTCGGCGCATTGCCAGGGCGAAGGAGGCGCCGTCTCGCAATGGGCGTCGTAGCCTGCGAGATCGGCGCGAGCGCCCCCGAGGGAGAGCGCTGTCCAGCCCCCGGCCGAGAAGCCGACCGCGTAGATGCGGGAGAAGTCGGCATGGGCGGCGAGGTCGGGTTGGGCGGCGAGCCAGTCGAGCGTGGCCCGGAGGTCCTGCACGCGCGTCCAGTGCTTCAGGCCCTCCTGTAGGTCGAAGTCCCTGAACGTGCTGTTCGGGTGGTTGACGGAGATGACGAGCGCGCCCGCCGCGGCGAGGCCGGCGGTGAGCCAGCCGAGCGCGCCGATATGGCCGCCGAGGCCGTGGCTCGCGAGCACGACCGGGAACGGCCCCTCGGAGATCCGGGCGCCGTCGAGGACGCGCGTGCCGTGGAAGACGGCGTTCTCGCCAAAGGAAATCGCCTCCCCGCCGCCGGCCGAGGGATACCAGACGGCGCCGGTCATCCCGCGCCCGTGATGCTCCGCCGGGATGGTCACGCTCCGGAAGCCAGCAGGCTCCGCGACCGCAGCCTGGGCGGCCAGAAGCAGGAATGCGGCCGCCAATGGATGTTTCATCGTTCGTCTCCCCCATGCCATTCGCATGCGCCGGTATATGGGCGCTGGAGCAGGCCGCCGCGTCCTCGAACCGGTTTCAGGTCGTCCGCGATCCGGTTTTCGGCCACAAAGGGCGCCGTGATGCCGAGCCTGCCCCTTCCTCTCCTGTCCGCCCTCGTCCTGGGTTTTCTGCTGGCGGTCCTCCTGCTGCGCCGCGACCGGTCGGGTTTCTTCGCCGCGCTTGTGGGCCTTTGCGCCGTGCAGGCGGCGGTGATCGCGTTTGCGCAACATTACGGGATTGCCGCCTTCCGGTCGCTCCAGCCCATCACGGCCGCCGCGATCCCGCCGCTCGCCTGGGCAGCCTTCCAGTTCAGCGCGGTCCGGAGGCCCCGCTTGCCGCGCGATCTGGCGCATCTCACAGGCCCCGTTCTGGCGCTGGCCGCGCTCCTGGCCATGCCGGCGCTGCTCGACCTGCTCATCCCGGCGCTCTTTCTGGGCTATGGCGGGTGGATTCTCATGGCCGCATGGCGCGGCGCCGACGCCCTGCCACGCATGCCGTTCGAGGCGGGCGAGACGCCGGGGCTGGTCTGGAAGATCGTCGCGCTGTCGCTCATGGTCTCGGCGCTCGGGGACATATTGTTCGCGGCGGCCCTGACCGGCGGCCGGACAGGCTGGCTGCCCTGGGCCGTCGCCATATGGTCGTCGGTCTCCCTGCTCGCGGTCGGAAGCCTGGTTCTGTTGGGGAGCTTGGGCCGGAGCGAGCGCGACCCGGTCCCGAAGGTCGCTCCCGTCCCTCACGACCCGGAAGAGGACGAGGCACTCATGGCGCGGCTCGACGCGCTTCTGGTGAGCCGCCAGCTCTATCTCGATCCGGAACTCACGCTGACGCGGCTTGCGCGCATACTGCATGTGCCGGTCAAGCGGTTGTCGGCCGCAATCAACCGCAGCACCGGCGGCAATGTCTCCCGCCATGTCAACGGCTATCGGATTCGCGAAGCCTGCCGCGCGCTTGAGGGCGGCGCGAACGTAACCGGCGCGATGCTGGCCTCGGGCTTCAACACCAGGAGCAATTTCAACCGCGAGTTCCGGCGGGTGACCGGCCGGGCGCCGTCGGCATGGCGGCGCGTTGCAAGCGGGCGGATGCCGCCCGTATAGTCCCCTGCCTCCGGGGCTGGAGACGTCTTCCGATGCTTGTCGATCTTCCCACCGCCGCCCGCTACAACGCTTGGGCCAATGAGCGGCTGTATGCGGCCTGCGCGGAGCTCTCGCACGAGGAGCGCATTCTCGATCGGCGGGGCTTCTTCCGCTCGATCCACGCGACGCTCAACCACATCCTCCTCTCCGATCTCATCTACCGCGAGCGGCTGGAGAAGAAGCCGACGACCTTCACGCGGCTCGACGAGATCCTCTACGAGGACTTCGCCGAACTCCGCAAGGCGCACGCCGCCCAGGACCGCTGGTATATCGGCTATTCCGACGGGCTGGACCCCGCCGAGCTCGACGGGATGTTCTCCTTCGACACGGTCGAGACCGGGGAGTATTTCAGCCTGCCGCTCCGGCGCTGCCTCACCAACCTGTTCCAGCACCAGATCCACCATCGCGGGCAGACCCACCACATGCTCTCGCATGCGGGCAAGGACCCGCCGCCGCTCGATTTCGTCAAGTTCAGTTCGGGCGAGTAGACCGGCAGTGGCGGACGGGCCGCGTTTCGAGGCGGTCGTCATCGGGGCCGGACAGGGCGGGCTTGCAGTCAGCTACTTTCTCCGCAAGCTCGGCATCGGGCATGTCGTGCTGGAGCGTTCGGGCATCGCGGCGAGCTGGCGGGAGCGCCGGTGGGACTCGTTCTGCACCGTCACGCCCAACTGGTCGATTGCGCTCCCCGGCGGGGAATATGCGGGCGACGACCCGGACGGCTTCCTCTCCCGCGACGAGCTGGTGCGCCATTTCGAGCGCTGGGCGGAATCCTTCGGCGCGCCCGTGCGCTGCGGAGTCGAGGCGCGGCGCGTCAGGCCGTCGAGGAATGGCTTCGAGGTGGAGACGGACGCCGGCTGCTGGCGGGCGCAGAATGTCGTCGTGGCGACCGGCACCTACCAGACGCCGCACATCCCGTCGGTCGCCGCCCGGCTGCCGCGCCGCCTCAGGCAGCTTGCGGCCGACGGTTACAAGCGCCCCGACATGCTGCCGCCGGGCGGCGTATTGGTGGTGGGCGCGGGGCAGACCGGCTGCCAGATCGCCGAGGAGCTGCACGAGACGGGCCGGGATGTGTGGCTTTGCGTGGGCCGCGCCGGCCGTCTGCCGCGGCGCTGGCGGGGGCGGGACTGCATCGCCTGGCAGCGCGACATGGGCTATCTCGACCGCACTCCGGACATGCTGGAGGGGCCGGAGGCGCGCTTTCGGGCGGACCCCCACCTGACCGGCCGGAACGGCGGCTACACGCTCAGCCTGCACGACTTCCACCGGCGCGGAATCCGCCTGCTCGGCCGGTTGGCCGGCTGCGTCGGCGAGGAGGCCCGGTTCGACGGCTCACTGCATGACGAGATGCGGTTCGCGGACGAATTCGCGAACCGGATCGTTGCCGAATTCGACCGGCACATTGCGGAGCGCGGGATCGAGGCGCCGCCGCCGACGGCGGAGGAACTTGCGGGCGGCCCGCCGGCGGACGGGGGAATGCCGGAATTGCTGCCGCAACTCGATCTGGCCGGGGCCGGCATCGGGAGCGTGGTCTGGGCAACGGGCTACCGCCACGATTTCTCCTGGATCGAGGCCCCTGTGCTGGACGAGGCGGGATATCCTGTCGCGCCGGGCGGGGTGAGCGCATGGCCCGGCCTCTATTTCACCGGCCTCAACTGGATGACCCGGCGCAAGTCCGGCATCCTTTACGGCGTCGGCGAGGACGCCCGCAGCGTCGCGCAGCATCTCGCGGACCGGCGCAGCACGACTGGAAGCTACTGAGCCTGTTTGCCGACAATGGAGTCGCGCAGACTCCCGACGACGCCTTCCAGTTTCGCCATGCGTCGGCGAATGTTCGCCGTATCCCTGTGCAGGCTCCACAAGAACCCCATCGCGGCGATCTGCAATGCGAACAAGGCGATCGGTTCAGCGGACCACTCCATCGTCGCTCTCGCGTTCCTGACCCGACCGGACTATCCGGCATTCAGCCACCGAGCAACAGCCCGGGGAGCCGCCCTTGCTTCAGAGGCCTGCATCCGGGTTGCCGTGGATGTCGACCTGCACGAGGTCGAGGATCGCGCTACCGGGGCGACCCGGTCGATTGCCGGCCGGCAATGCTGTCGCGCAGGCCCTCAAGCAGGCCCTCGACCCGCGCGACGCGGTCGGAGAGAGTGCGCAGGTCCCTGTCGAGCCCGCGAACATCGCGATGAAGCGACCACAGAAATCCCGCGACGGCGAGCAACAGGCCCAGCTCCACGATGTTCTGCGCCGACCAGTCCATGGCGTTCTCCGCAACGTCCTCTCAGGAGGATTTTCAATATTGGGGCTGTTACAAATATACTTGGCGATTGCTACAACGCAACTCCGACATTGATGCGGACCCTGTGCCGTGTACCAGCCCCTAAGCCGCCGCCCTCAGCCTTGCGAAGCCGGCTTCGAGGTCGGTAATCAGGTCTTCGGGGTCCTCCAGGCCGATATGCAGGCGGAGCAGCGGGCCGGCGGGCGCCCAGACGGTCGCGGTGCGCCAGGCCGAGGGGTCGCTCGGCACGATCAGGCTCTCGAAGCCGCCCCAGCTCGACCCCATGCCGAACAGCTCCAGCCCGTCCAGCATCGCCGCCACGGCCTCCGCGTTCGCCGGGTTGAGAAGCAGGCCGAACAGGCCGGAAGCGCCGGTGAAGTCGCGCTTCCAGATTTCGTGGCCCGGATCGTCGGGCAGCGCCGGGTAAAGCACGCGCTCGACTTCCGGCCGGCCCTGGAGCCAGGTCGCGACACGCATGGCGTTTTCCTGGTGGCGGGCGAGCCGGACGCTCATGGTGCGGATGCCGCGCGTGGCGAGATAGATGTCGTCCGGGCCGGCGCAAAGGCCGGTCATGTTCCACCAGGCGCGCACCGCCTCCAGGCTCTCGGCGTCGCGGCAGGTCACGACGCCCAGCATCGCGTCGGAGTGGCCGACGATATATTTGGTCGCGGCGTGGATGGAGATGTCCGCGCCGTGGTCGAAGGGCTTGAAGTAGAGCGGCGTCGCCCAGGTGTTGTCGATGGCGACGCGCGCACCGTGGGCATGGGCCACCTCGGCGATGGCCGGCACGTCCTGCATCTCGAAGGTCTGCGAGCCGGGCGCCTCCAGATAGACCAGCTTCGTCTCCGGGCGCATGAGTTCCCCGATGCCGGCGCCGATGGCGGGGTCGAAGAAGGTGGCCCCGATGCCGTGGCGCGGCAGCGCCTCGGTGGCGTAGCGCCGGGCCGGGGCATAGACGCAGTCCGCCACCAGCACATGGTCGCCGGCCGACAGCATGGAGGAATAGCCGAGCGCCACCGCCGCCATGCCGGAAGGGCAGATCACCGCGCCTTCCGCGCCCTCGATCTCCGCCACCGTGTCCTCCAAAGTGAACATGGTGGGCGTGCCGCGCCGCCCGTAGGCCGGATCGCGCGGGCCTTTCGGCGCCAGGCGCTCCGCGACCGTGCGCGAGAGGATGGTCGAAGCGTGGAAGACCGGCGTGTTGACGACGCCGAAAAAGTCGTGCGGATGGCGCCCCGCATGCGTGAGCACCGTGTCCGGCCGTTTTCCCTCTGTCATGTTTCTACCGGCGTGTCCTCTCGCGATCCCCATTCGCTCCACGAGCCGTCATAAACGGCTGCATCGGTGCGTCCCAGTTCGTAAAGCCCGAGCGCCAGCACGGCGGCGGTGACGCCCGACCCGCAGGTCGTCGCCACCGGCCTGTCGAGGTCCAACCCCGCCGCCTCGAATGCGGCCCTGAGCGCCGCCTTGTCGCGGAAGGTGCGGCTATCCGGGTCCAGAATCTCCGTGTAGGGCAGGTTCAGGCTGCCGGGAATGTGGCCGCTGCGCATCCCCGCCCTGGGCTCCGGCTCCGTGCCGGTGAAGCGCCCGGCGCTGCGGGCATCCAGCACCTGCTCGGCGCGGCTTGCGATATTGGCCAGCATGTCTTCCCGCCCGCGCACCAGCGCCGGCTGCGCCTCGGCCGCATAGCCCGCCTCGACCGGCCGGCCTTCGGCCAGCCATTTCGGCAGCCCGCCGTCCAGCACGCGCACGCGCTCATGGCCGAACGCCCGGAAGGTCCACCAGACCCGCGCCGCGCCCGTCGTGCCGACCGTGTCGTAGATCACGACCTCGTCGCCGCGGGCGATCCCCATCGCCCCCATGGCGAGCGCGAAGCCGCGCGCATCGGGCAGCATGTGCGGCAGGTCCGAGGCCTTGTCGGCCACGCCGTCCATGTCGAAGAAGCGCGCGCCCGGGATATGCGCCTCCAGGAACTCGGCCCCGGCGTTGCGGCCGGCGGTCGGCAGATGGTGGCTGCCGTCCAGCACGACGACCTCGCCGAGCCGCGCGGCCAGGTCCGCCGTGGAGATCAGCGCGCTCATGCGCCTGCCTCCTCCAGATGGACATTGATGCGCCGGTTGCGCCGGCCCTTGTTCTCGATCTTGCCGATGCGCACGCGCCCGATCTCGGCCGTCCGCGCCACATGGGTGCCGCCGCAGGGCTGGAGGTCCACTGCAGCCTGGCCGATCTCCAGCACGCGCACCCGCCCCGCCCCGCGCGGCGGCTGCACGGACATGGTGCGCACCAGCTCGGGATTGGCGTCGAGCTCCGCCTCGTCGATCCAGCGCGGGACCACGGGATGGTCTGCCTCGACGAGCGCATTCAGCGCCTCGCCGAGCGCCTCTTTGTCGAGCGCCGTGTCCGGCAGGTCGAAGTCGAGCCGGCTCTTCAACTCGCCGACGGAGCCGCCGGTGACGCCGCCCTTCACCACGGCGGAGAGCAGGTGCAGGCAGGTGTGCATCCGCATGTGGCGGTAGCGCCGCTCCCAGTCGATCTCGGCGCTGACCCTCGCCCCGACGCGGGGCGACGCGGTTCCCTCCGGGAGGGGGTGCAGCACCGTGTCCCCCTCGCCCTTCACCGCCGGCAGCACGGCGAGCGCCGCGCCGCTTTCGTCCACCAGCCGGCCGGTATCGCCGGGCTGGCCGCCGCCGGTCGGGTAGAACACCGTGCGGTCGAGCGCAACGCCGGCGGGCCCTGCGGCCGTCACCACGGCGTCGCAGGTCCGCGCATAGGCGTCGTCGCGGAAGACGAGTTCCATAAGCTCGCTCCAGTCGGGAAGAATCGGGCCGGACTATAGGCCGGCCGCCCGGCCCGCACTATCCCGCCGGATACGCGCGCCCACGTTGCAAAGCTGGCTCACCGAGGCTGGCGGGCTGTCTGTGAGGCGGCCCCGGAAAATCGGATAGGTCGTCAAGGTGAATTCCTCCGTTTGAGGGCCTGATACCAGCGGCTCCGGTTTGTGACTCATGGAGATTGCCGCCCGGTTTTCCCTCTGCGTCACCCCGGCTCTCCGCTTCGCTCCGTCCGGGGTGACACCTGGAGCCGCGCATTCGGCCCCGTTGCAACCGGAACGGACCGTGCTCTAATCCTCGATGGGCGCTTGCGGCCTGCCCGTCTCCGGGCGCGAACCCTTGCCGATCCGGAACGAATGCGACAGGCGTCCTGTGCCGGAGGGTTGCGAACCTCCGGGCAGACGATCCCGGCTACGTTCCGCCCGGTGGGATGAGGCTGGCCACCGTCTCTTCGATTTGGCCCAGATGCCCGTTCAGCCGTTCGGTCGCGACAGCGGCGTCGCGGGCAAGGACCGCCTCCATGAGCTCTTCATGCTCGCGATCGAGCTTGCAAGCCGTAGCCTTCCCGATGCCGGAATGGACCTGCTGGACTTTGCGGTAGCGTTCCGACTGGTCCGACAGCGTGTTCCAGAAACGCAGGAGCCAGGGAGATTCGCAAGCGGCGATCAGCGCATTGTGGAACTCGCGGTGAAGGCGTTCCCAGGCAGCGACTGCCTCGGTGCCGTCGGAGCGGTTCGGGCGGGGCGACCGTTTCAACATATGGAACGCCCGCAATATCTCCGCTTCCCAGGTCGCATCGCCCAGTTCGATGGCCCGGGTCAGGCACAGCCGCCCGATTTCCCGGCGGGTCCGAACCAGATCGCGCAGCTCTTCGACGCCGATCGAGGCCACGCTTGCGCCGCGATGGGATTGCCAGGAGACAAGGCCCTCGCTCGCCAACCGCATGAGGGCCTCGCGGATCGGTGTCAGTCCCAGCCGGTAGCGCTGGTTGAGGTCCGCTATCCGCAGCCGGTCGCCGGGCATCAGCGCACCGTGCAGGATTTCATGGCGAAGCAGCCGATAGGCGTCCGTGCTCATGTGTCTCTCTCCGACCGGCGCGGACATTCTGGAATCCGCGCCTCGTGATATGTGTTTCGCCATAGTTAATAAAATGTGTTTCTCGATATGTCATATATGGTCTAATGTATGATGCATGTCAAGACCGCAACATGATCGCAAAGACCGCTTTCCCTCCTCGCCGGCGCCGCGCAACGGATTGCCCGGAAAGCCTGCCTGCCGCCGGCCGATCCGGTCATTTGCGCTCGCAACGCCGGTGCCGGCGGGGTTCGAGGCCGGTCTCCCGCTCCGCCCTGCGCCCTTCGGGCGCGGAACTTCAAGTGCAACCGCCGGGCGACACGGCGCCCGGACGCCGTCAACCGCCGGGGCTTGCCGCCGCCGCGCAGGCCATCGGCGAACCGATCCTTTCGACACGAGGTGAACGGATATGTTGGTCCATCTGGATTCATCGCTGCGCACGCCGCTGACCGAGCAAATCGTGAGGGGCCTGGCCCGCATGGTGGAAGAGCGCCTGCTCGGTCCCGGTACCCGCCTGCCCTCCATCCGCCAATTCGCCGCCTCCCACAATGTGGGCAAGTACACGGTCGTGAACGCCTACGATCAACTTGTCGTGGAGGGCTATATTCAATCGCGGCAAGGCGCCGGCTTTTTCGTCAGCGGGCCCAGCCGGTTCGAAGGCCCGGCCGAAACGGAACCGCAGAAGGGGCGAGCCGACGATGTGCTCTGGCTCTTGCGGAAGCAGACGAACCAGAACTGCTTCAGGCACAGGCCCGGCAGCGGGTGGCTGCCGCAGTCGTGGTATGAGGAAAACGGGCTCGACAGGGCCATGCGCAACCTGGCGCGCTGCGGAAGCGATTGCCTGGACAGCGGCTATGGCGACCCGCTGGGCTACGCGCCGTTGCGCACGCATATCTGCCGTCTGCTTGCCGAACATGGGATCGAGGCGGGTCCGAAACAGATATTGTTGACCAACGGCGTTACCGGCGGCGTTGACCTGTTGGCCCGCCTTACGATCCAGCCCGGCGATGCGGTCCTTGTCGACGATCCCGGGCTCTACCAGTGGTTTGGGCATATGCGCGCCCTGGGCGCCAGAGTCTACGGGGTGCCGTGGACCGATGAAGGGCCCGACCTGGAACGGCTTGAGGAACTCGCGAAAGCGCACCGTCCGCGCCTCTTCATCACGACCCCGATCGTTCAGAACCCGACGGGCTCCAGTATCTCCCAGGGAAACATGTTCAAGCTTCTGAAACTGGTCGAGCGGTATGACTTCTATATTGTCGAGGACGCCCTCTCCGCCTTGTGCCATCCGGATGCCCCGCCGCGCCTTGCCGGCCTCGACCAGCTGGACCGGGTGGTCTTTACGACCGGTTTTTCCAAGCTTCTGTCGCCGCGGCTTCGGGTCGGGTTTGTGGCCGCCCACAAGGACCTCGTCGGGGATTTGGCCGATCTGAAGCTTCTGACCCAGTCGGCGAGTTCGGAATATGCCGAGCGGCTGGTCTGCGAGGTGATCGACCAGGGAAATTACAGGAAGTTTCGCAGCCGGCTCTTCGCCAGTATCCAGAAGGCGCGCGTCTCGGCAGTTCGCCGTCTTGAGACCCTCGGTCTCGGTCCGACCGGCGACAGAACGCACGGGCTGTTCGCCTGGCTGGACATCCCGGGCTTTGCGGATACGACATCGCTGGCCGAGGCCGCGCTCGAGCGCAGCATGCTGCTGGCGCCCGGCGCCCTGTTCCGGCCCGACATGGAGCCCTCGTCGAAGATGCGTTTCAACGTCGCCTTCTGTCAGGACGACGGGATGTTTCGCGAACTCGAAGCGCTGATGAATAGCGCAGCCCGGACCGACAGCCGATAACTCGCAACCGTGGCGCAGGAGCGGATCCCGAGGGCCTGCTGCTTCTTCTGTAATCGAGCGCGCCCCGTTCCTTCGCGCCTCTCCGGGGCCGCGGACCTGCAATACCGGCGGCGTCCGGGGTCGGCGCGGTTTCGCCGGTCCGCGCGAGCGGCTATCGTTCGCCCCGGCCCCCTCACCCCGTAACCGAGGCGCGCGAGGCATGTCCGAACTCCTCTGGGAACCTTCCGCGGCGCGCAAGGCGGCGAGCAACATGGCGGCCTTCCTGGACCGCGCCAACCGGGAGAAGGGCGCGGGAGCCGACGGTTACGCGGCGCTGCACCGCTGGTCGGTCCGGGAGCCGGAGGCCTTCTGGGACCTCCTCTGGGACGATGCCGGGATCGTCGGCGAGAAGGGGGCCGCACCCTTCGTCGAGGACGGGGACCGGATGCCGGGGGCGCGCTTCTTCCCGCGCGCAAGGCTCAACTATGCCGAGAACCTGCTGCGGATGCGCGGCGAGGCGCCGGCGATAATCTTCCGCCGAGAGGACGGGATGCGCCGCGTTTGGTCGCGCGACCGGCTGCATGCGGAGGCCTCGCGGCTCTCGCAGGCGCTCCGGGCGGCGGGCATCGGCGCGGGCGACCGGGTGGCGGCCTGGCTGCCGAACATGCCGGAGGCCGTGGCCGTCATGGCGGCGGCGGCGGCGCTGGGTGCGGCCTTCTCCTCCTGCTCGCCCGATTTCGGCGCGGCCGGCCTGCTCGACCGCTTCGGCCAGATCGGCCCGCGCATCCTGTTCGCCGCGGACGGCTACAAATATGCCGGCCGCGACCACGACATAAGGGCGAAGCTCGCCGAAGCAGCCGCGAGTCTGCCGACGGTCGAGCGGGTCGTCGTCATCCCCTATCTCGACGACGACCCGGACATCTCCGCCGTGCCGAAGGCGGTCTCGCTCGCCGATTTCGCGGGCGGCTTCGAGGCGGGGCCCATCGCCTGGGAGCGCGGGCCCTTCGACCGGCCGCTCTTCATCCTCTATTCCTCCGGCACCACCGGAAAGCCGAAATGCATCGTCCACGGCACGGGCGGCGTGCTCTTGATGAACCTGAAGGAGCACCGTCTGCACGCCGATGTCGGCGAGGGCGACCGGGTGTTCTACTTCACCACGCTCGGCTGGATGATGTGGAACTGGCTCTTGGGCGGGCTCGCGCTCGGGGCGGCGCTGATGCTCTATGACGGCTCGCCCTTCCACCCCGGCCCGGACGCGCTCTGGGACTTCGCGGAGGCGGAGGGCATCACCCATCTCGGCCTCTCGGCGAAATATGTCGATGCGGTGCGCAAGGCGGGCGTGGAGCCGGCGAAGGGGCGAAGGCTGGCCGCGCTGAAGAGCGTGCTGACGACGGGCTCGCCGCTCGCGCCGGAGAGCTTCGACTGGCTCTACGGCAAGGCGAAGAGGGACATGGCGGTCGGCTCCATGTCGGGCGGCACGGACCTCTGCGGCTGCTTCGTCGGCGCCAACCCGCTCGGCGCCGTCCACCGGGGCGAGATCCAGGCCCCGCAGCTCGGCATGGACGTGCGCGTGTTCGATGCCGAAGGCCGGGACCTGCTGGACGAAAAGGGCGAGCTGGTCTGCGCCGGGCCCTTCCCCTCCATGCCGGTCATGTTCTGGAACGACCCGGACGGGGCGCGCTATCGCGACGCCTATTTCGCGCGCTGGGAGAATGTCTGGCGCCAGGGGGACTTCGCCTCGATCTCCTCGGAAACGGGCGGCATGACGATCTACGGGCGCTCGGATGCGACGCTAAACCCGGGCGGGGTCAGGATCGGAACGGCGGAAATCTACCGCGAGGCCGAGTCGATGGCGGAAGTGGAGGAGGCGCTGGCGATCGGCCAGGAATGGGAGGGCGACACGCGCATCGTGCTGTTCGTGCGGCTGGCGGCCGGCGCCGCGCTCGACGACGCGCTCCGCGAGCGCATCCGCCGGCGCATCCGCGAGCGCGCCTCGCCGCGCCATACGCCGGCCGTGGTGGCCCAGGTCGCCGACATTCCGCGCACCCGGTCGGGCAAGATCGTCGAGCTCGCGGTGCGCGACACGGTCCACGGGCGCCCGGTCGCCAACGTCGAGGCGTTGGAGAACCCGGAAGCGCTGGCCCATTTCCGGGACCGGCCGGAACTCGGGGCGTAATACCAGCGGGCTCAACTTCGGACTCATTGGAAGATTGCGTCTTCATATCGTCGCCCCGGACCCCGATCCGGGGCGACGGTGCGTACGGCCCCGCAATCGGTTCCGATCCACGACTGCTGGCATAAGCCCGCCCGGCTTCCCCCGTCCACAGGCTTCTCCCGGTCCCGGCGGCGCCGTGGCGGGGCCGGTTTCCCGTTCCCCGGCATGCGAAACCGCCGCTGCCAGCGGGCCTTTTCCGGGAGCGGGGGCCGGGGAGGGGTGAGGTGCGGAGTGTTGCCGGTTTGCAACAGCGGGTAAAAATCGGAAAACAAATGTGTCATTACTATTGAATTGGTTTTTCTGGTTTATATGGTTGCTTTGCAATGTCGAAGGTCCTGCCTTCGGCGCTTGCGTTGCAACGCATTCAATGGAGAGGAAAAGAGGATACCGATGCGGAAAACCCTGATTGCGACTTCCGCGCTCGCCTTTGCGGGCGCGATGGCTGCAGGGCAGGCGTCCGCCGCCGACATGCTGTCGGTCGGCGTCGGCGGCTACATGCAGCAGTGGTTCGGTTTTGCCGACCGCGACGATGACGGCGCGGACGGCGGCTGGGACGCCCAGTCGGACAGCGAGGTCCACTTCCGGGGCTCGCTCGAGTCCGACGCGGGCCTGAAGTTCACCGTGCATGTCGAGCTCGAAGGCGACCGGGGCAGCAATGCCATCGACGAGTCCTTCGCGCGCGTCAGCGGCGAGTTCGGGCAGATCGAGTTCGGCGCGCGCGACCATGCGATGGTGCGCATGCATTCCGGCATCAGCGATGTCGGCATCGGGCTCACCTCCGGCGACACGCAGAAGTGGGTCCCGGGAACCTATCTGGAGACCGCCGGCCACGCCATCGGCAACGCCAGGAAGCTCAACTACATCACGCCGCGCGTTTCCGGCCTCCAGGTCGGCGTGTCCTACGCGCCGGACGACACCGCCCAGGACGCCAACACGGGCGGGCCCAAGAACAATGACAATGCGGCCTGGGGCGCCGCCGCCAACTTCAAGCAGGATGTCGGCGACATGGCCGTCACCTTCTCGCTCGGACACAAGAGCACGGACACGGCGGGCGCGAAAGTCGCGTATATGTCCGGCATGCCGGCTGCTGGCGATGCAGTAGGCAGGGGTATGCGCATCACGCCGAAAGAGTACGAAGCGCACAAGAAGGCGTGGGACGCGTGGGAATATCTCGACCAGAACGTCGCAAAGAACACGGCGACGATCGACGACACTAACACCGTCCAGGCCATCGCTCTCGCCGGCTACACTGGCCGGACGGCGATCATGGGCGCCACTTCTTCGATGATGAAGGGCGACGACTCGACCTACACCAATGCGGGCGTCGGGGTCGGCTTCGGCGCGTTCAAGTTCAATGTCGCCTACGCCACGGTCGATGGCGGTGCCTACACGACCGAGATGGTGAATGTGCCGATCACCGCAGATGAAGCCGAGGCCATCGACGGTTTTGCGTACGAGACTTCGACCGGCACGATCACGGAGACCGGCCACACGGGTGACTTCAACGGTGACGGCACGTCGGAAGCGGAGTCGGCCACCAACAACGACCCCAGCAATGATGTCTGGATGGGTTCGAAGATCGTCGAGGACAAGTCGAAGAACTACGACGTGTGGGGCGTGAGCGTCTCCTACACGGACGGCCCGATGGCGCTGAGCCTCGGCCACATGGCGCATGAGGACGATGCCGGCGGCGAGCGCACGGCGACCATGTTCTCGGCCAGCTACACGCTGGCGCCGGGCGTGGCGTGGAAGAGCTCGGTCTTCGGCGTCGAGGACACGACCGGCCACAAGAACGTGACCGGCGGCAAGAACGAAGGCACCGGCTTCGTGACGGGCATCACGCTCGGCTTCTGATCCGTCCCCTCACCGGGACTGACTGGCGGGCCGCCTTCGGGCGGCCCGCTTTTTTTTGCGCGCTGCAACGCCAATCCGCCGCCTACCGGATTCGCACATCTCATGTCGGCCTGAGTGCGGTGCGTCTGCCGGCCTTGCTCTTTCCCCCTCGCTTGCTCCTTTCTTCTCCTCCCCCGCTTGCGGGGGAGGCCGGGTGGGGGCTCTCTCGGCGCGACGGGCGGTTGCCGGGGCTTCGCCCGCCGCTTCCGCAGGCGGAAGCGGCCCCTCACCCTGCCCTCTCCCGGAAGGAGAGGGTCTTCCGGGGCGCGTGTTTTCCTCCTCTCCGCCAAGGCAGGCGGGGGAGGGGGACAGAGGAAGGAGGAGCCGGCATTTCCCCTCCCCCGCTTGCGGGGGAGGCCGGGTGGGGGCTCTCTCGGCGCGACGGGCGGTTGCCGGGGCTTCGCCCGCCGCTTCCGCAAGCGGAAGCGGCCCCTCACCCTGCCCTCTCCCGGAGGGAGAGGGTCTTCCGGGGCGCGTGTTTTCCTCCTCTCCGCCAAGGCAGGCGGGGGAGGGGGACAGAGGAAGGAGGAGCCGGCATTTCCCCTCTCCCCGCTTGCGGGGAGAGGCCGGGTGAGGGGGCCGCTTGCGCGCCGGCGCAAGCGGCGGGCGAAGCCCGGCAGAGGCCCGTCGGGCTGAGAGAGTGGGCCCTCCCCCGGCCCCTCCCGCAAGCGGGAGGGGAGAAAAGGGGCGGCCTCCCGCAAGCGGGAGGGGAGGAAGCGGGCCCGGGAGGGGTGTGCGCGCCTGTTGCGGTTTTGCAACAGCACATGTGAAATCTCGGAACGAAATCTTTACTTATCCTTGTATCTCGCACTGAGATAGGTATGGTGCGATTCAGTCGCCGGGGGCCGCGCCGCCGGCGGCGCGTTGCAACACATCTAATCGAGAGGAAAAGGGGACACCTTATGCGGAAAACCCTGATTGCGACTTCCGCGCTGGCGTTTGCCGGGGCGGTGGCTGCAGTGCCTGCTTCGGCAGCCGACGAGATGCCGGAGAAGCTCACCGTCGGCCTCGGCGGCTACATGCAGCAATGGATCGGCGTGTCCGATCTTGACAGCGCAGCCGGCGATGGCGGCGTCAGCCAGTATTCGGACAGCGAATTCTACGTCAGGGGCTCGCTGGAGTCCGACAGCGGCCTGACCTTCTCGGTCAAGTTCGAGCTGGAAGGCAACACCCATCCCGACGTGATCGACGAGTCGCAGGCCACGGTCAGCGGTTCGTTCGGCCAGATCGTGCTCGGTTCCGAGGACGACCCGGCAGCGCTCATGCACTATTCGGTGCAGGATGTCGGCGTCGGCCTCGCCTGCGGCGACCCCTCGTTCATCAACGGCCTGACCAGCTGCGCGAGACGGGCCGGCAAGGGCCTCGGCACGGCCGGTTGGATCGTCGGCGGCGACACGCAGAAGATCGCCTACTACACGCCCCGCATGAGCGGCGTGCAACTCGGCCTGTCCTACAGCCCGGAGTCGGTCGAGGACAGCGGCGCCGGCTCGCCGGTGAACAACGACACCGACGCGGTGGCGATAGGCATGAACTACACGGGCGAGATGGGCGAGGCCAGCGTCGCGCTCTCCATCGGCCACTACCAGGAGAGCCAGGTCATGGCGCCGGTGGGCCTCATGTCGGGTTCGAGCGCCCTCGGAAACGCCTCCATGACCCGTGGGGCGGTTACGGCTGACACCGCAACCATCGCGGCTTACGAAGCGGGCCGCGATCTGACGGCGGTCGCGCCGGCCACGACGGTGGCGCTGGGGGACGCAGCCGAGGCTGTGGCAGCGACGAACCGCATTGCCGGCGCCACGGACATCATGGCCTCCAACGCCGATGACCGTGTCTTAACCAATTTCGGCATCCGGGTCGGCCTGGGATCGTTCGGTTTCAGTGCCGCCTACCTCCAGCATGACGGCGGCGGCTACATGGTCGCCAACAGCGACATCCCCGTCTACGGCGGTCCCGCCTGGGACCATGACGGCGTCGCGACCACCCCCGACGTGGCCGACGACCAGACCAACAACGACCCGTCGAACGACACCGCGCGGACGGTCCTGGTGAAGAACACTGCCGCCGACTACGAGGTGATGAGCGCCGGCGTGATGTATTCGGACGGCCCGATGGCGGTCAGCCTCGCCCACATGATCGCCGACGCCGATGACGGCTCCAGCGTCAACGCGACCATGCTCTCCTTCAGCTACACGCTGGCGCCGGGCATCGCATCGCGGTCCACGCTTATGTCCGGCGATCAGGACGGGGCCTCCGGCAACGCCTTCGTGACCGGCATCACGCTCGGCTTCTGAGCGGCGCGGACATCCACGAACGGAGGAATAAACCCAAACGGTTTGCCCGGCCGGCGCTGCCGGTCCGGGTCGAAAGGAGAAAGGTTCCATGAGAACCACGACAAATTGGGCCTTCGCGGCAATCGCCGCTGCGGGCCTGGCACTCGCAGGCTGCGGCGGGGGAGGCAGTTCCTCTTCCATGGTGGCGCCCTCCACCCCGGCGGCGACGCCGCCGGCCACGACGCCCGAGGAGCCCACGCCGCCGACCGAGACCGAGACGGCGCAGACCGAGGCCGGCATGGCCGCGGAAGCCGCCAAGATGTCTTCGGAAGCGGCAGCGACCTCGGCTCAGGCCGCGATGACCGCGATTGCGAATCTCGCGACCATGCAGACCGGCGCAACCGCTCGCGGGTTGGCAATGGAAGCCCATGCCGCTGCCGCCGACGCGATGGCCGCCTATGCGACGGCCAAGGAGGAGGCTGCCAAGGCGGATGCGGCAACGGACACCACGTCTGCTGTTGAAGCCCGCATTGCGGCCGAAGCAGCGGCAGAAGAGGCCGCCACCGCTGCTGAAACGGCTGCGATGAAATCGGCTGCCGCAGTGGCCGCAGCGGACAACGAGTTGATGATCGACGGCAAGGACAAGAGTGTCGGAACCTCGTCGCTTAACGCCGACGATCCGCAGCGCTCGGTGACCGCCGGCGATCAGACGACCGTTACGGGCCGGATGACGGCCATGGATCCGGAGCACTCGGTGGAAGCAATCGCCGGGGTGGCGTTCGTAGCTGGCGACGGCGATGCCGATCCGCCGGTCGCCGATACGGCATATGTGCAGGCCGTCGCGGCCCGCACTGCAAAGATTGGCAGGGTGCTGGATTCGTCTGACGACGAAGCGCGGCTGATGCTGATCACGCATTACGCCGGGACGAGCATGGTGGACGTGTTCGCGTATGACGTAGCGGCGGATTCCACCACTGCCGGTGACAGGCCGACAGGCACGAAGTCGGGCTATGTTACGATTGACGACAACGACGCGGCCACCGACGACACGAACAATACGCCACTCAAATACGAGGGGATGTACATCCTGGCCGGCGCTGAAGCTGACACGGACGGACTGGCTGCAGCCGATATAGTTGCGGCTAACGCCAAGATGCACCGGGTGTATTCGTATGTGACCGCAGGTACTGACGGTACCCTCGGAACCGACGACGATGTCACCAACTACGTAGCGCCCCAGTCCACGCTGATCGCGGGCAGTACATCGACCTACACTTATCGGTCGGTCGATGTCATGGCCGAGGCTTCCGACGCCACCACCCAGGGCACGGCCGAAGAGGTCGGTGTCAAGGCCTCTATCGCCGAAGCTACCGCCTACAAGCATGTCCACTTCGGCGTGTGGGCGAGCCTCGGTGCTGCCGCCAAGGACGGCTCGCAGGAGCTCGACAGCCTCGGCATCGGGTTCGTCCAGAGCATCGGGGACGGCCTGACGGGCGACGACATGCCGAATAATGGTACCGCCAGTTATAGCGGCGACTGGGCTGCCGCGGTGCAGGAGCGGGATCCCGACGGCAACGGCGATATCGCGCTTGTCAGCGGTCCGGCGACGGTCATGGCGGACTTTTCGGACGCGGAGATCACCGTAACGCTGACGAACCTCGCGACGCTCACCGGCGCTATCGACGGGAACAGCTACGCGGGCACCAAGGCCGGCAGCATCAGCTCTGAGCACGGGCTGGACGCCAGCGCCGCGTTCACCGGCACCTTCGAGGGCGGGTTCTACGGGGCCAAGGCGGCAGAGACCGCCGGCATCTTCGACTTCGCCAGCGAGGACAACGAAGGCGGCGCGTTCCGCGGCGCGTTCGGTGGCGACAGGGACTAAGAGCCCAGCCGTCTGACTTTCGTCACTAACCAGGCGTCCGGTCCTTCCGAGGACCGGACGCCCTTTCTTTTACCGATTTCCTCGCAATCCAGGTTTGCATGAATCGGATCCCGGCTCCGCTTGCCCATGTGCTCTTGGCATTGGTCGTCTTTTGCGCCCTGGCCCCGCCGGCGGCGCTCGGCCAGCAGCAGCCACCGCCCCCGGCCCTGCCCACTAAGACGCTGATCGAGGCCGCTCGAAACGCCTTGGCCAAGGGTCGGTTGGACCATGCGGAGCTTTTGCTGAAAGGCGTTAAGCCGGGCGAAGGGGATATCGACGACCTCGACTTCCTCTGGGGCTCCATCGCGGCGCAGCGGGGCAACTGGCCGGACGCTATCGCGCGGTTCCGGGCGATGCTGGCCCGCAATCCGGACCTGCCCCGCGTGCGGCTGGACCTGGCGCTCGCCTATTTCCAGGCCGGCGAGGACGGCAATGCGGCCTACCATTTCCGCCTCGCGCTCGGCGACGAGAGCCTGCCGCCCATTGTGCGCGCCCGCGCGCTCGCCTTCCTCGACCGGATCAGGCGGCGCAAGAGCTGGTCGGTCACCGGCTCGGTGGCGCTGGCGCCCGACACCAACGTCAACAACGCCACCAGCGCGCGCCAGGTGGAGCTGTTCGGCCTGCCGGCATCGCTGTCGGAAGACGCCCGCGAAACCAGCGGCGTCGGGGTGACGGCCAACATATCGGGCGGCTACGAGCACCGGATTTCGCCCGACCTGCGGTTGCGGGTCGGCGCCGGGCTCCGGACCCGGACCTACCCGGAGAGCGACTTCAATGAGCGCGTCCTCAGCCTGCGCGCCGGGCCGCGCATCCTGTTCGACAAGTTCGACCTGCGCCCGCAGCTGACGGCGCAGCAGCGCTGGCTCGGCGGCAACGATTACAGCCGGGCCCACGGGGCGGAGCTTTCCGGCAACTGGACGGTTTCGCCCACCTGGCGGCTGGGCGCCTCGCTCGGGCGCGAGTGGAACGAGTATGAGACCTTCCTCGGCGACGGCCACATCGATTCGTTCGGCCTCGACGCCGCCCACGCCCTCGGCAAGGCGACGCTGCTGCGGGGCGAGACCGCGCTTCGCCGCGAGACGCTGGACGAGGACGCCTATTCCTGGCGCGAGGTCATTCTCGGGCTGACGGTCTCGCGCGAGCTTCCCCGGGGCTTCGTGATGAGCGGCGGGCCGGTCTTCCGGCTGCGGGAATACGGCGCGCCGCTTCCCGCCTTCGGCCCCAGGGCGCGGCGGGACCGGACGCTCGGCACGCGCATCACCGTCTCGAACCGCTATGTCTCGCTCGCCGGTTTCATGCCCGAAGTCACGGTCCGGCACGAGCGGCGGGAAAGCAATCTCGCACTCTACGACTACAGGCGGACGGCCGCCGAGATCGGCTTGGTGCGTTCCTTCTGACCCGCCCGTTCCCCTGCTTTCGCCGCCCGCCGAAGGGGCGAATAACGCCATGACACGGTTCCTTGCCTTCGTCCTCGTCCTGGGCCTGTCGATCTTGGTGGTCGCAGCGGTCGGGTGGGGCGCGCCGGCCCCCGGCCAGGATGCGACCGGCCTGCGCTTCCGGTCCGGCATGGAAGCGCTGACCCTCTCCCTCTCGGTGCACAACCGCGCCTTCACCCTGGCCGGCTTCAGCCCGCGCCTCTCGCTCATCAACGAGCAGCGCGACACCAACGCCCAGACCCTCGACTACGACCGCAACCGCGCCGAGCTCTCCTTCGTGCGCCAGTTCTGAAGCCCTCCCGCGAGCGGGCAGGGGAGCAAGGCAGGCAGCCGCGCGCGTATTTCCCCTCTCCCCGCTTGCTCCTTTCTTCTCCTCCCCCGCTTGCGGGGGAGGCCGGGTGGGGGCTCTCTCGGCGTGACGGGCGTCTCCCCGGGGCTTCGCCCGCCGCTTCCGCAGGCGGAAGCGGCCCCTCACCCTGCCCTCTCCCTGAGGGAGAGGGTCTTCCGGGCGCGCGTCTCCCTCCTCTCCCCGCTTGCGGGGAGGCCGCCATGAAATCCCCTCTCCCCGCTTGCGGGGAGAGGCCGGGAGAGGGGCCAGCGGCCGTGCAGCCCGGCGAGGCTCAGGCAGGTTGAGAGGGGGGCCCTCCCCCAACCCCTCCCGCAAGCGGGAGGGGAGAAAGGAAAGGCGAGCGGAGGAGAGGGGAGGGTGAGGGGGCCGCTTTCGCGCCAGCGGAAGCGGCGGGCGAAGCCCCGGCAACCGCCCGCGAGGCCCTGCGTCGTTGCCCGGCCGCTCGCCCCCACCCGACCTCCCCCGCAAGCGGGGGAGGGGAAAGGAAAGGCGCGCCCGCAGGCGGGAGGGGGAAGAGGGGAGCTGCCATGAAATCCCCTCTCCCCGCTTGCGGGGAGAGGCCGGGAGAGGGGCCAGCGGCCGTGCAGCCCGGCGAGGCTCAGGCAGGTTGAGAGGGGGGCCCTCCCCCAACCTCTCCCGCAAGCGGGAGGGGAGAAAGGAAAGGCGAGCGGAGGAGAGGGCAGGGTGAGGGGGCCGCTTTCGCGCCAGCGGAAGCGGCGGGCGAAGCCCCGGCAACCGCCCGCGAGGCCCTGCGTCGTTGCCCGGCCGCTCGCCCCCACCCGACCTCCCCCGCAAGCGGGGGAGGGGAAAGAGGCGCGCCCGCAGGCAGGGGAGGGGAAAGGAAAGGCGCGCCCGCAGGCGAAAGAGGGGAGAAATGCGGAGCGCCGCCGCGTATAACCGCCGTCATGGCGACCGATGCGGAGATGCGCGGCCGCGCCCGGCGCCTGCGGCGGGACGCGACCGACGCGGAGCAGACCCTCTGGCGGAGGCTGCGCGCCCGGCAGCTCGGCGGCTTCAAATTCCGCCGCCAGCACATTGTCGGGAACTATATCCTGGACTTCTACTGCCCGGAATGCCGGCTCGCGGTGGAACTGGACGGCGGGCAGCACAACGAGGCGGACCGGAGGCTCCGCGACGACGCCCGCACGGCCTTCCTGGAAAGCCGGGGCGTGGCGGTGCTGCGCTATTCGAACCTGGAGGCCCTGCGGGAAACCGATGCGGTGCTGGAGGACCTCCACCGCCAGGCCCTCGCCCGCAGCAGGGAGCTGCCGTGAGGGCCTCTCTCCCCGCTCCCGCAAGCGGAAGCGGCCCCTCACCCTGCCCTCTCCCGGAGGGAGAGCGTCTTCCGGGGCGTGTTTCCCTCCTCTCCGCCAAGGCAGGCGGGGGAGGGGGACAGAGGAAGGAGCAGCCGGCGTGGAATCTCCTCTCCCCGCTTGCGGGGAGAGGTTGGGTGAGGGGGCCGCTTGCGCGCCAGCGGAAGCGGCGGGCGAAGCCCGGCAGAGGCCCGTCGCGCCGAGAGAGCGGGCCCTCCCCCGGCCCCTCCCGCAAGCGGGAGGGGAGAAAAGGGGCTACGTCCCGCAAGCGGGAGGGGGAAGGAGCAGCCGGCATCGCCCCTCTCCCCGCTTGCGGGGAGAGGTTGGGTGAGGGGGCCGCTTGCGCGCCAGCGGAAGCGGCGGGCGAAGCCCGGCAGAGGTCCGTCGGGCTGAGAGGGCCCTCCCCCAACCCCTCCCGCAAGCGCTACTGGATTCACACATCGTGATTGATCCGGTATCCGCGTTGTATGGCACGGAACTGGTAGAGGCCGTGGAGCATGACGACGGGTCCGGGTTTTCCGTAGTATGCGGTCCATCCACCGAGGCGAGCGCAGACCCATGCGGCGAAGGCGAGCGAGCCTTTGGGATGGGGGTTTTTCTGTTTTTCGGTCTTGCCTTCGAGTGTGGCCGAGACGGCTTCGAGCGCGGGTTGGTCCTCGTCTTCGAAGACGTCCTGGAGCGGTCGTCCAGCGGCGCCGTCGCGGTCTTGGACCATCTGCAGGCAGGAGATGCCGGCCACGAGCGTCATGGCGCAGAGCGTCCTGAAGGGGGCGGTCTCCATGGAGACGCGCTCGATGTCGAAGCCTTTGGACTTGATGGTGCGGAACAACTGCTCGATCACCCAGCGCCGGCGGTAGAGTTGCGTGATCCAGCGCGCCTGCTCGAAGCTCTCGACCCGGTGGCTGGTCAACAGCCGCCAGTGCGCCGGCGTCACGCCGGGCGGGGGGTCGATCTCGCGCGCCTCGACAAGGAAGACGGGCTGCTGCGCCGCGACGCCGGGCGCCACGGGCCTGCCCTTCGGGCGTCGAAGCGTGACCGCGCCGAAACGCACGGCGATGCGGGCCTTGCGTTTCTTTTGTCCGGGCCGGGCCGGCAGCTCGATCGCATGCTCCTTCTCGGGCTTGCCGGCCAGGCTGGAAAACAGCCGGCCCGCCCCCTCCGGGACCGCCCGGTCCTGCGCCGCCCGGATCAGCACCTCCACGCCGTCGGGCCTGTCGGCGAACATCTCGTAAATGTCGCCCTCGCGGTCCGCGACCACCGTCACCCGCGCAGCCCCCGCCGACGCCAAACGCCCGCTGGCCTGCATGCCGTCGAGCCAGCGCCGGCTCTCCTTCTCGCAAAGGGCGCGCCCCTTCGCCTTCTTCGCACCCTTCGCCTTCTTCCCCCCGCCGCCATGGCGCTCGATGAGCCGCGCGTCCACAAGACCCAGCAGCGCGCCATGCTCAGCCTCGACCGCAATCGTGACATGCCCGACAAGACTGTTGCCCAAGCCGTCATCGCGGAAACTCGTCGTGTCCTGGATCGCCAGAACGTCCAGACCCGCAACCCGCGATGCCGTCCCCGACGCCGCCCGCTCTACAATCTTCTCCACCGTCACCTTGTCGTTCCGCAGAAACCGTCCGATCCGAACCTCGCCCGCCCGGTTGCCCCCCAAACGGCGCACCGAAATGCCCCGGGGACCGTGCCTGACAAGACGATGATGCAAAAACCCATGCGACCGGTCCACGCGCCGGTCCCCGAAAACCGCCCCTTCGCTCACCACCCCTCAAACTCCCTGGCTACCGTCCAAACTCCGTCAAAGGCAGCGAATCACAAAACCCACAAAGCGAAAACTCCTTGCCTGCAAAACAGGCCGATCTCGAGATGTGTGCATCCGGTAGCCCGCAAGCGGGAGGGGAGAAAGCACGGAGCCTCCCTTGCAAGCGAAGGAGGGGGAAGGAATCGCCGGCATCGCCCCTCTCCCCGCTTGCGGGGAGAGGTTGGGTGAGGGGGCCGCTTGCGCGCCAGCGGAAGCGGCGGGCGAAGCCCGGCAGAGGTCCGTCGCGCCGAGAGAGCGGGCCCTCCCCCGGCCCCTCCCGCAAGCGGGAGGGGAGAAAGCACGGAGCCTCCCTTGCAAGCGAAGGAGGGGGAAGGAATCGCCGGCATCGCCCCTCTCCCCGCTTGCGGGGAGAGGTTGGGTGAGGGGGCCGCTTGCGCGCCAGCGGAAGCGGCGGGCGAAGCCCGGCAGAGGTCCGTCGCGCCGAGAGAGCGGGCCCTCCCCCGGCCCCTCCCGCAAGCGGGAGGGGAGAAAGCACGGAGCCTCCCTTGCAAGCGAAGGAGGGGGAAGGAATCGCTGGCATCGCTCCTCTCCCCGCTTGCGGGGAGAGGTTGGGTGAGGGGGCCGCTTGCGCGCCGGCGGAAGCGGCGGGCGAAGCCCGGCAGAGGCCCGTCGGGCTGAGAGGGCGGGCCCTCCCCCGGCCCCTCCCGCAAGCGGGAGGGGAGAAAAGAGGCTACGTCCCGCAAGCGGGAGGGGAGAAAAGGGGCGGAAGCGATGAGGCCCCCCGTCAGCGTGTGCGTTCCAGCAGGCAGGCATCGCCGTAGGAGTAGAAGCGGTAGCGCCGGGCGATGGCGTGGGCGTAGGCGGCGCGCATCCGCTCCAGCCCGGCGAAGGCCGCGACCAGCATGAAGAGCGTCGAGCGCGGCAGGTGGAAATTGGTCAGAAGCAGGTCCGCCGTCCGCGCCTCGTGGCCACCGGGGCGGAGGAAGATATCCGTCTCCCCTTCCCAGGGCCGGACCCGGCCTTCGGCGTCGGCGGCCGACTCCAGCAGGCGGAGCGCGGTGGTGCCGGCGACGACCAGCCGGCCCCTGCGGCCCCGGATGCGCGCCGCTGCCTCGGCGGTCACGCGGCCCCACTCGCTGTGCATGCGGTGCGCCGCCGGGTCCTCCGTGCGGACCGGCAGGAAGGTGCCGGCGCCGACATGCAGGGTGACGGCCACGCGCTCCACGCCGCGCGCCTCCAGCGCCGCCAGCAGCCGGGGGGTGAAATGCAGCCCGGCCGTCGGCGCGGCGACCGAGCCGGGTTCGCGGGCGAACACGGTCTGGTAGGCGTCGCGGTCGGCGGCATCCCCGCCCGGCGGGCGCTCGATGTAGGGCGGCAGCGGCATGGCCCCGTGCGCCTCCAGCGCCGCGTCGAGCGCGGCCCCCTCCGCCGAGAAGGCGAGCAGCGCCTCGCCCCCCTCCCGGCGCTCTTCCAGCACGGCCTCCAGCCCGCCCGGAAAGACGATGCGGTCGCCTTGCCGGAGGCGCCGCCCCGGCCGCGCGAAGGCGAGCCAGCGCCGGCCGTCGAGCCGCCGGTGCAGCAGCGCCTCCACCCTCGCCTCGCCGCGCCGGCCCCAGAGGCGCGCCGGGATCACGCGCGTGTCGTTGACGACCAGGAGGTCGCCCGGCCGCAGCAGGTCCGGCAGGTCGGCGATGCGCCGGTCCGCGAGCCCGTCGCCGACATGCAGCAGCCGCGCAGCGTCGCGCGGCTCCGCCGGCCGCTGCGCGATCAGCCCGGAAGGCAGGTCGAAGTCGAAATCGCTGGTGCTCAGGGTCACGCCGCCGGGGATCGTTGCAGCCCGGCCCCGGCCTGTCAAAAGGCCCGCCGATTTGCCATGATGGCCCTTGCGGCGCGACAGTGCGCGCTGGAACGGAAGCATGGCGATCGGATTGAAGGAAGGCCGCAGGATGGCCGCCCGCGCCCGGCGCTGGACCCTGGTCAAGCGGGTGCTGCTGCTGGCGGCGCTGCTCGCCGTCGCCGTGTTCGCCTACGAGACCGGCGCCACCCGCACGCAATACCGCGTGGAGCGCATGGAGGAGCGGCTGGCCGCCCAGGACGCCGACATCGCGCGGCTGGAGGCGGAGAAGGCCGAGACGGACCGGCGGCGGCTGGAGGCGGTCCAGAACGAGACGGCGCTCCGGGCCCGCTACGAACGCGACGTGCCGACGGGCGCGCGCAAGGCGCTGTTCGAGATGCTGATGGAGCGGATCGACGCCGGCCTGGAGGAGGCGCGGATCGCCTTCCTGTTGCGCGAGGCGGCCCCGGAGCCGGTCTGCGACCCGGAGCCGGTCACGAGGCGCTTCGTGCTGGCGACGCCGCTGCATGACGGCGCCAACGCTTCCGCGCAGTTCGCCCAGGGCGCGATCACGGTCACCGGCGAGGGCGCGGCGGAGCTGACGGAAGAGGGCCTGCCGCAGGCCTGGTTCGACCCGGCCGCACCGGTCACGCTCCGCTTCACCGCCATCGGCGGCGATGCGACCGAGGCGGAGGGCAAGCTGCCGCTCGACCATTCCGTGCGCCTCGGCGGCAACGAATACCGCTTCGCCGCCCGCGCAGGCGACCGCTCCTTCGTGCGCGTGACGGCGCTGCGCTGCGATTTTCCGGGCGCGGGCGCGGAGGCGGCGGCAGGGACGGCAGCGGCTCCGCCAGACGGTTCCGACGGGTAGGAAATTTTTTCCAGGCAAGGGGCTTGACCTGAAAACAAGTGTGCTACAATGGTGCTGGAGGAAGCGGCATCCGGAGGCCGCTTTCCCGCTTTTCGCGCCGGCGCGAAAAAAAACCCGGAGGAATCGACGGGAGACGTGCGTCCCGCGTTTGCCTTGCGCGCGCGGGCAATCAGGCGCGCGAACCGCGCCGCCGCGAAACGCGCGCGGGGCCGCGCGCGGGCGCAGGCGCGAACCGCGCGAAACAGGGACCCGCCGCCCCGGACCGGGCGGCAGAGAGGAGGGAACGAACCGGAACGAAATGCGACAAGGAAGCGACGCCCCGGCCTCATATCGCCATACCCGGAACAAGTCCGGGCATGACGGAGGGGGCGTTCGGGCATGACAGAACATGACATCGCATGACACATCATGACACTTCGCTGGAGTCCTCCCCGCTCCCGAGCGAGGAATCCGGGGGCCGGCTCCGGATCGTCCTACCGGTTTGCACCGGTCACGGATGGGCCCCCGCCTTCGCGGGGGCGACGGAAGGGCTGCGGGGGCGACGGAAGGAATGCGGCGACGGCCGGCTTCATGCCGGAAAGTAGTATGGGGTATGTGCATCGCACATGCAGAACATGACATCGCATGACATTCCCCGACACATGCCGGAGCGGCCCGCCCGCAGCCGGCTACCGGAGGCGGCCACCGGCTATGAAGGTCTGCCGCTCCCGCGGCAGCCGCGGGGGCAGCGCGGCGGGATTCGGACGGGTGAACCATGAGATACGACGTCATCGTCATCGGCGGCGGCCTGCACGGCAGCAGCACGGCCTGGCATCTGGCCGCCCGCGAGCCGGGGCTCCGCATCGCGGTGGTCGAGCGCGACCCGACCTATGAGCATGCCGCCTCGATCCGCTCGACGGCAGGCGTGCGCGTCATGTTCTCGCAGGAAGAGAATGTGCGCATGTCGCAATACGGCCGCGAGTTCTATCGGGGCTACGGAAACGATGACGGTGGACGGCGAGGCGGCAACGGTCTCCTTTCGCCGCCAGGGTTATCTCTTCATCGCGACCGCGGCCGACGCAGCCGGCATCATGCGGGCCAATGCAGACGGGCGGCTGCAATGTGGACGCTGACGCGGCGGGACTGGGCCCCCGCTTCGCCGGGGCGACGGAAGGGCTGCGGCCGGCCGGCTTCGCTAGTATGGGGTATGTGCGCACATGCGGAACATGACATCGCATGACATTCCCTGACACATCTACCGCACGAGGCGGCCACCGGCTATGAAGGTCTGCCGCTCCCGACAGCCGCGGGGGCGGCGCGGCGGGATTCGGACGGGTGAACCATGAGATACGACGTCATCGTCATCGGCGGCGGCCTGCACGGCAGCAGCACGGCCTGGCATCTGGCCGCCCGCGAGCCGGGGCTCCGCATCGCGGTGGTCGAGCGCGACCCGACCTATGAGCATGCCGCCTCGATCCGCTCGACGGCAGGCGTGCGCGTCATGTTCTCGCAGGAAGAGAATGTGCGCATGTCGCAATACGGCCGCGAGTTCTATCGGGGCTACGAACGAACGATGACGGTGGACGGCGAGGCGGCAACGGTCTCCTTTCGCCGCCAGGGTTATCTCTTCATCGCGACCGCGGCCGACGCAGCCGGCATCATGCGGGCCAATCACGCGCTCCAGACGGGCCTCGGCTGCAATGTGGACCTGCTGGACGCGGCGGAGTTGGCGGCCCGCTTTCCCTCGCTTCGCGTGGACGATGTCGTCTGCGCGACCCATTCGCCCGACGACGGCTGGATCGACTCGCACGCCGCGCTCATGGGCCTCCGGCGCAAGGCGCGTTCGCTCGGCGTCGCCTATATCGCCGGTTCCGCCGCCGCGCTGAATGTCTCTTCCGGCCTTGTCCGCTCCGTCGCCCTCGAAAGCGGCGAGGTCCTTGAGGGCGATACGGTCGTCAACAATGCCGGCGCCTGGGCGCATGAGGTCTGCGCGATGGTCGATCTGGACATCCCGGTCCGGCCGATGCCGCGCACGACCCACTATTTCGAATGCCGGGACGAGATCGAGCCGATGCCGCTCACGATCGACGAAGGGTCGATCGGCTTCCGGCCGGAAGGCGCAGGCTTCATCGCCGGCATGTCCAAATATGAGCGCACCGGGGATTTCGATTGGGAGCCGAACCTGGAGTCGTTCGAAAGCGAGGCCTGGCCGCGCCTCGCGCATCGATTGCCCGCGTTCGAGGCGATCCGGCTCAGGAACGCCTGGGCCTGCCACTACGCCTACAACACCTTCGACGGCAACATGATTATCGGCGCCTGGCCGGGCGCGCCGGCAAATTTCCTCATCGCGACCGGGTTTTCCGGCCACGGGCTCCAGCATGCGCCCGCGTCGGGCCGGGCGCTCTCAGAACTGATCCTCGACGGGCGCTTCGCGACCATCGACCTCGACCGCTTCCACTGCCGCCGCGTCCCGGAAAACAGGCGCGAGCCGGAACGCGGCGTGATGGCCTGAAGCGGCAGCGCCGCCATGCCGGCGCGACGCTCTTCAGAACAGCGAATGGCCCAGCGCGGCCTCCAGCTCGGCAATCGCCTGCGCTTCGCTCTCGACCTTGATCGTGGTCATGCCCATCGCGCGGGCGGGCTTCAGGTTGATGCCGAGATCGTCGAGGAAGACACAGGCCGCAGGCTGGACGCCAAGCCGTTCGCAGGCGAGGCGGTAGAAGGCAGGCTCCGGCTTGCGGAGGCCCGCCTCGCGCGATTCGACCACCGCGTCGAAGAGCGCCATCGCTTCGGCGATCTCGCGGCCGCGGGGGCTGTCCTCGCCGGGCGCGCGCATATTGTTGGTAAGGCAGGCCGTCCGGTAGCGGGCCGCAACCGCCCGGAGCGCCGCCACCATGCCCGGGCGCACCGGGCCCTGTATGAGGTCCAGCACCTGGGCCGCATCCAGCCGGTAGCCGAGCGCCGCCGCCTCGGCCTCGAAGCGCCTGCAGAACTCTTCCCGGCCGACCTCGCTGCGCTCGAACAGCGCCCAGGCATTGCCGTCCGGATTGCGGCTGTTGATCCGTCGGATCGCGCCTTCCGGCAGCCCGTTCCCGCGCTCGTAGCGGGCGAATGCGTCGAACGGGCTCTCCGTCACCACGCCGCCGAAATCCCAGAGGACCGCCTCGATCGTCACGACGCCTCTCTCCGGAACCGGGCGGGGCTCAGCACCGATTCCCGGAGGCCCAGATCGTCGAGTTCCGCCGGCCAGCCGTCTCCGGCCGCGAGCGCCGCGACGGTCCGGCCCATGGCCGGCGCGGTCTGGATGCCGTAGCCGCCTTGCCCCGCGCACCAGAAGAATCCGGGAACATCCGGGTCGAAACCGGCCACGAGCGTCTTGTCGGCAACGAAGCTGCGCAGCCCCGCCCAGCGCCGCTCGATGCGGCGGATGCCGAAGCTCGTCGCGCGCTCGATCCGGTCCACCGCCATCGCCACGTCGATCTCCTCCGGCTGCGCATCGCAGGGCGGCGACGGCGTCTCGTCGGCGAGCGAGCCCAGCACGCGGCCCGATTCCGGCTTGAAGTAGAACCGCTCGTCCACATCGACCGCCATCGGCCACTCGCCGGTCTCCGCCGGGAAGGTGAAGGCGGTCCGCCGCTTGGGCACCAGCCCGACGGGCGCCGCGCCGGCGAGTTGCGCGACTTCGTCCGCCCAGGCGCCGGCGGCGTTCACGACGATGCGGGCCTCGACCCGCTCCCCGCCCCGGAGCGCCACTTGCCAGCCGTCCGGCGTCCGGGCGAGCCCTTCCACCTCCGCATTGCGCCTGAGCGGCACGCCGCGCAGGAAGCCCCGATGCATGGCGTGCACGTCGATGTCCGCCGCCTCCGGTTCGTACACCCCGCCCGCCACATAGTCCGGCTTGAGCGCGGGTATCAGCCGGCACACGTCTTCGCTGTCCAGCATCCGGATTTCCGGAACGAAACGCCGGCCTTCGCGAAAGGCGCCGTCCAGAGATCCCGACTGGTCCGGGCGCCCGAACAGCACCAGCCCGCGCGGGGTCAACAGCGGCACCTCGGAAAATCCATCGGGCGGCGCGTCGAAGAAGGGCTTCGAAGCGACCGTCAGCGCCCGGATCGCGGCATTGCCATAGGCCTGCGTGTAGAGCGCGGCAGACCGGCCGGTGGTGTGGTAGCCGGGCTGGTCTTCCCGCTCCAGCAACAAGACGTCGAACCGCCCGGCAAGAAAATGCGCGGCGGACGCCCCGGCCATGCCGGCGCCGATGACGACGATCTCAGGCATCCTTTTCCTTTCCGGGCGCGTCGAGGCGCATGGCCACACGCGGCGCCCAGTTTCGGGGCAGGCCCTCCAGGGGCCCGCGGACAACCCGGAAGCCGGCCCGGCGGAACAGCGGCTCGGTGCCGAAATATGCGTTGTCGGCGCCGGTGCGCGCCTCGCCGGCGCGGGGATAGGCCTCGACCGCAGGCGCGCCCCACTCGAACGCGAATGCCGCCGCCGCCCGGACCAACGCCACCGCGACGCCGTGCCCGCGGGCCGTCTTCCGCACGGTAACGCAGGGTATCGCCCAGACCGGGGCCGCATCGACCGCCGGCGTCGCCCTGGAGGCGCAGACCCGGGCGAACGCCGGGCGCGCTGCGACGGCCGCCCACCCGACCGCCGCCTCCCCTTCGAAGGCAAGCATTCCGGGCCCCGGAGCGGCACGCGCAAGTTCGGTCATTGCGGCGCGGCGGCGCGGACCCAGGGGCCCGCTTCCCGGCAAAGCCTCGAATTCCTTTGCCGGCAGCCTCGGATACATGCACCAGCAGGTCTTGCCCCAACTTCCCCGAAGGACGCTTTCGAGCGCATCCATCAGCGCCGGCTCCAGCGGGCGGAAAGCCAGCGGCGGGCGGTCATCCTGCGGCATCGAGGACTTCTCCGGCTTGTGTTGCTCCGACCGCCTTTGCTGTCGCGTCGGGCGGTTTTGCCCTATATAGTGCATACTGTTCGCTAGCTCCCGTGGATATGGCGCATCGCTTCCATGCTGTCCCGCCTGCTCGGCCTGTTTTCCGCCAATATGGCCATCGACCTCGGCACCGCGAACACGCTCGTCTATGTCGAAGGACGCGGCATCGTGCTCGACCAGCCCTCGGTCGTCGCCATCGGCCAGTACAAGGGCCGGAAAAAGGTCATCGCCGTCGGCGACCAGGCGAAGCAGATGATGGGCCGCACACCCGGCTCCATCGAAACCATCCGGCCGCTTCGCGACGGCGTCATCGCCGATTTCGAGGTCGCGGAGGAAATGATCAAGCACTTCATCCGGCAGGTGCACAACCGGCGGGGCTTTGCGAGCCCGCAGATCGTGATCTGCGTGCCTTTCGGTTCGACCGCCGTGGAACGCCGGGCGATCCAGGAGTCCGCGGAAAGCGCCGGGGCGCGGCGGGTGTTCCTGATCGAGGAGCCGATGGCAGCGGCGATCGGCGCAGGGCTTCCCGTCACCGAGCCGACGGGGTCCATGGTCGTCGATATCGGCGGCGGCACCACGGAGGTCGCCGTGCTCTCGCTTGGCGATATCGCCTATGCGAGTTCGGTACGCATCGGCGGCGACAAGATGGACGATGCGATCATCGCCTACATCCGGCGCCACCATAATCTGCTGATTGGCGAGGCCTCCGCAGAGGCGATCAAGAAAGAACTCGGCTCCGCCATAATGCCGACCGGGCCCGATGAACGGCAAATGCCGATCAAGGGGCGAGACCTTCTGAACGGTGCGCCGAAGGAAATCCTGATTACCGAAAGCCAGATTGCCGAGGCGTTGGCCGATCCCGTTGCGCAGATCATCGAAGCGGTCAAGGCGGCGCTGGAGAACACGGCGCCCGAACTTGCCGCCGACATTGTCGACCGCGGAATTGTGCTGACCGGCGGCGGCGGTCTGCTCGCCAATATCGACAAGGAGATCCGCAACGCGACGGACCTGCCGGTCTCGGTGGCGGAGGAGCCCCTGTTCTGCGTTGCGCTCGGCACCGGGCGCTGTCTGGAACATATGGGAGCGCTGGAGCGGGTCCTGATCGGCTGAGGGAGACGCCCTTTTGCAGGAGCACCGCGCAGGGCCGGAGGTAAAGGCCGAAACGCCGGTCCAGGCGACCCTGCGGCGGGCTATGTTCGCCCTGCTGGTCACTATCGCCCTTGGCGCGCTCATTGTCGGCAAGGCGGAAGTCTACGTCTTCGACTGGGTCAAGGGCGCCGTAGGGGACCTGCTTGCGCCTGTTCTCCACACGGTGACGGTGCCCGTGCGGGCCGCACGCGACATCGGCGGCAATCTTGGCAGGATCACGGCGCTGACGGAGGAGAATGCCCGGCTCCGGGAGGAAAACGTGCGCCTTCGCCAATGGCAGGCGCTCGCTCGGCGGCTGGATGGTCAAAACCGCGAATTGCGCCGGCTGCTGCGGTTCGACCCGGGCGAGGAGGTTCGCACGGTTGCGGCGCGAGTCATCGCCGACACCGGCGGGCCCTATGCCCGCAGCTTGCTGATGGACGCCGGCAGCCGCCATGGCGTCGGTGCGGATCAGGCGGTAGTCTCCGGCGAGGGCCTGGTTGGACGGGTCATGTCGGCAGGCCTGCGAAGCGCGCGCGTGCTTCTGATCACCGACCGGCGCTCGCATGTGCCGGTCCTGGCGGGACAGAACAGGGTGCATGCCATTCTCGTCGGCGACAACGGCGCTCGTCCCCACCTGCGCTTCCTGCCGCGGAATGCGGCTCTGTCCTCCGGCGACGTAATCGTAACTTCGGGCCGCGGCGGCGTATTTCCTCCCGGCCTCCCCGTGGGCGATGTCGGCGCTGCCACGCCGTCGGCCGGCAGAGTCGACGTCGTGCCGCATGTCGACTGGACGCGGCTGGAGTTCGTTCGCGTCATCGATCGGGACATGTCGGGCTTCACCGCCTTGGCGGACGAATAGATGCTGGCGCATCTGGACCGGGCGGCGCGCGCAGCGGTTCCTGCCGCAAGCATTCTGGCGCTCCTCCTTATCTCGCTCGTGCCCTGGGTCGGTGACCGCGCTGCACCGGCGCTTGCCGTCGCGGCAGTTCACTACTGGGCGGGAAGGCGTCCGGACCTTGTTCCAACCCCGTTTGTCTTTGTCGTCGGCCTTATCCATGACAGCGTTGCGGATGCGCCGTTCGGCCTGATGGCGCTTGTTTATCTGTTCGTGCTCGGTGCGGCGCGTAGCCAGCGCTTGCTGGTGGTGGGGCAACCCTTTGCCGCCGGCTGGGCTGTGTTTGCCCTCGTCGCATTTGCAGCCAGCGCCATCGCTTGGGCCGGAGCTTCCTTCTACTACGGTGCTGCACTTCCTCTCGGCGCGCCCGTAGCGGTGCTGCTCCTGACCGTGCTGACCTACCCGGCCGTCGCGGCAGCGCTGGCGCTTCTGGATACTGCAACCCTGAAGGGAAGCGCTTGATGACGGGCATGCGCAGCCGGACCCAATTGATCGGTCGCCGCGCCCTTGTTCTGGGCGGCGTTCAGATTGGCCTGTTCGGGTTGTTGGCGGGTCGCCTGGTTCAACTGCAAGTGCTCGAAGGCGAGCGTTACTCGCGGCGCGCCGAGGACAACCGGACTGCCCAGCGCTTGCTTGCCCCCGAGCGCGGCGAAATCCTCGACCGCCGCGGCAGGCCGCTGGCCCACAACCGGCAGACTTACCGTTTGCTGCTGGTTCCCGAGAAAACCGGCTCGATCGACTCGACTCTGGACGAGATCGGGCGCATTGCGACCTTGGGTCCGGCGACGCGCGAGCGGGTTCGAAGAACGGCGTTGAATCAACCCGGTTTCGAACCCGTGGTTGTTCTCGACGATATCTCGTGGGAGGAAATGGCCCGGCTCTCGCTGGCGATCGCCGAGCGCGATGGCATTTTCACCAGCGCGATAAAGCGCCGGATATACCCGCTGGGTGCGGCGGCGGCCCACACGATAGGCTATGTCGGACGGGTCTCAAGAAAGGACCTCGATCGATCCGACCAAGACTCCCTGCTGCGCATGCCCGACTTTCGCATCGGGAAAACCGGCATCGAGCGCACCCAGGACGAAACGTTGAGAGGCGCCGCCGGGTCGCGCCTGGTGGAGATCACATCCACGGGCCGTCAACGGCGGGAGCTAGGCAGGCGGGAGGGCCTTTCCGGAGAAACGCTTCACCTCTCGCTCGACGCCGAACTCCAGGCTTTCGCGGCAGGGCTGTTCGGGGTTGAGACGGGCGCCGCCGTGGTGATGGACGTTCAAAGCGGCGATTTGCTCGCCATGGTCTCGTCTCCCAGCTTCGATCCCGGCGCCTTCCATGATGGAATCGCCGACAGGAGGGAGTGGCAAGCCCTTGCATCCCACCCTCTGCACCCGCTGAGTAACCGCATCGTGGCGGGGCAGTATGCGCCCGGGTCCACCTTCAAGATCGCGGTCGCCCTGGCTGCGCTGGAGGCGGGGGTGATCTCGGCGAACCAGCGTTTCTTCTGCAATGGCGTCCACGAACTCGGCACGGGAAAGTTTCATTGCTGGCGCCGCAACGGGCACGGACACGTAGACCTCTTCAAGGGGCTTCAGCAATCCTGTGACGTCTATTTCTACGAGATTGCCCAACGCACGGGGATCGACCGGATAGCTGCAATGGCAAGAAAACTCGGTTTCGGCGAGCAAACGGGGGTTGAGCTTCCGGGCGAGCGGAGCGGACTTATCCCTACCAAGGCCTGGAAGCAGAAAGCACGCAACGAGTCCTGGCAGGTTGGAGAAACGCTGATCGCCGGTATCGGCCAAGGCTACGTTCTCGCAACACCGCTGCAATTGGCAACGATGACGGCGCGCCTTGCCAATGGCAGGCACGCTGTCCTTCCAAGACTCCTCGGTTCCGCAGCCGTCCCGGAACTGGGAGTCGGCAGCCGGCATCTGAAGTCCGTGCGAACCAGTCTGGCTGCCGTCACGGGCTCACGGCGCGGAACAGCTTGGGGCGCCCGTATCGAGGAGTCCGGCTTCGAGATGGCAGGAAAGACCGGAACCTCGCAAGTGCGCCGCATCTCTGCGCTGGAACGCCGGCTTGGCGTACGGAAGAACGAGGACCTCCCGCGGGAGGAACGCGATCACGCGCTGTTTGTCGGCTACGCGCCCCTCAAGCGGCCACGCTACGCCGTCGCGGTCGTCGTGGAGCATGGCGGAAGCGGGTCGAAAGCTGCCGCACCGATCGCCCGCGACCTGCTGCTGGCGGCTCAGAAGTCGGGAACCGTCGCGTCGTGAAGACGTGGGAAGTACGCCGGCCGGGCCTTGGAATCGGTGGGTTGTTGCTTCGGGTGGACTGGGTGCTCGTCATCCTGTTAGCGCTGACGACAGCCATCGGTTTTGCGATGCTCTACTCGGCCGCCGGAGGCAATGTCCGGCCTTGGGCCGGCCCGCATGCGATGCGCTTTGCAGTCGGCCTGGCGGTCATGCTGGCGGTTGCGTTGATCGATATCCGGTTTTGGTTGCGCTGTGCCTACCTGATCTACGCCGCTTCGCTCCTGCTCGTCATCGGGGTGGAGTTCGTCGGCGACATCGGTATGGGCGCCCAGCGCTGGCTGAAACTCGGCCCGTTGTCGATCCAGCCGTCCGAGATCATGAAGATCGCCCTGGTGCTGGCGCTTGCCCGCCATTTCCATGCCCTCGACGAACGAGAGGCAAACAGCTGGCCCATGCTGCTGCTGGCTCTGGCGCTGATAGCCGCCCCAGCCCTGCTGGTCGCGCGGCAACCGGATCTCGGCACGGCGGCCATGATCGCCGTTGGCGGCGTTGCGCTCCTCTTTCTCGGCGGTATCTCCTGGCGGATGTTTGCGATCTTCGGCATCGCCGGAGGAGCGCTCGTGCCCGCCGTCTGGTACGGACTGAAAGACTATCAGCGCGACCGGGTTCTCACCTTTCTCGATCCCGAACGCGACCTGGCCGGCGCCGGATATCACGGCTTCCAGTCGAAGATCGGCATCGGTTCGGGAGGCGAATTCGGAAAGGGCTATCTCGAGGGCACGCAGAGCCATCTGGGCTTCCTTCCGGAAAGCCATACCGATTTCATCTTCACGGTCATCTCGGAAGAATTCGGCCTCGCGGGCGGCCTTTTTGTCCTGGCGCTGTATTTGGCGATCATGGGCTACGGCTTCGCCATCGGCTTCATGGCGCGGAACGATTTCGCCCGCCTTCTTGCCTTCGGCGTCACCTTCACCTTTTTCCTGTTCGTATTTGCCAACATCGCCATGGTGGCCGGCCTGATCCCCGTGGTGGGCGTACCGTTGCCCTTCATTTCCTATGGCGGCACGGCGATGTTGACGCTCCAGGTCGGCTTCGGTCTGGTTCTGTCAGCCAAGGTTTACCGGGACATCGAAATGGAGGACGAGGCATCCGGTCGGCCGGCCGGACCGGGGTCGATTGCGGCGATGCGCTGAATCATCTTCGGTCCTTCCACCTGCCCGTGCTCATAAGCCAGCACGACCATCCGGTCGCTTACCGCTTCCAGAAGCTCACCGGGCCGCAGCAGGAAATCCGGATTGCGAGGCCGGCCGAAAGCCTCCTGGCCCTCGGCGAAGGTTTCGTAAAGCAGGAGACCGCCCGGGGCGACCAGGGAAACCGTAGCCGCGAGCGTCGGGCGGTGCAGATAGTTGACCACCACGACGGCCCCGAAACGCCGATTGGCGAACGGCCATTCGCTGCCGTCTTCGAGATCCCAGGCGAGGCCGCCCGGCAGTCGGGAGACGTCCCTGTCGACGGCCAGCACCGGATGGCCCCGGGCAGCAAAGAAGCGCGTATGGCGGCCCCCGCCGGCAGCCAGATCGAGCACGGGCGCGGCGGGAGGCACGAGATCGGCGAAGCGCGCAATCCAAGCGGAGGCTGGCATCGATCCGGTCATGGCATTATATGTGAACCATGATCGTTTACCGGCTCACCTGCAAGAACGAGCACGAGTTCGAGGCTTGGTTCCGCGATAGCGCTGCCTGCGATGCACAGATCGCGGAAGGCAAGGTGGTATGCCCGCATTGCGGCGATAGTTCGGTCCGCAAGAGCCTGATGGCACCCAATGTAGCACCCAAGGGGGCGGGGAACGCAGCCGACAAACTGTCGGCGCGCCGGGCCGCTATGATGCGTGAGCTTCGCCAACTGCGGCGCAAGGTCGAGGAAAGCTGCGACTATGTCGGCCCTCGTTTCGCCGAGGAGGCGCGGCGCATCCACTACGGCGAGGCCGATAGCCACGCGATCTATGGCGAGACCACGCCCAAGGAGGCCAAGGCCCTGACGGAAGAGGGTATCGAATTCGGCCGCATCCCGTGGGTACCGCAGCTGGACAGCTGATCGGTCGAGTCCGACCGCGCCTCACCGCCCTCCGACCGTCATGGCGTCTATGCGCAAGGTCGGGGCGTTCACCGCACCCCGGAATATCAGATCGTCGGCAGCGTCCAGGCCGAGCAGCATGTCGCGCAGGTCCCCCGCGATGGTTATTTCGCTGACCGGTTCGGCGATCTTGCCGCCGCGAATCGCAAAACCTGCCGCACCCTGGCTGTAGCGCCCGGCAATCAGGTCGACGCCGTGGCCCATGAGTGCGGTCACGAGCAGACCGGATTCGATCTCGCCGATCAGCTCCTCCGGCGAAAGGCGCCCCGGCTCCAGGTAAAGGTTGGAAGAGGTCGGGCCGGGCGCGGACCCGGCGCTGCGGGCGGCATTGCCGGTGGGAGGCAGGCCCAGCTGCCGCGCGGAGCGCAAATCGAGCAGCCACGAACGGAGCACCCCGTCCTCTATCAGGGCGCGATGCCTGCAGGGCAGGCCCTCGGCGTCGAACGGGCGCGAACCGTGCCCACGCCGGCGGCCCGGGTCGTCGATCAGGGCCATGCCTTCCTTCAACACCGCATCGCCCATCGCGTCCTTGAGGAAACTCGTGCCGCGTGCGACGGCAGCGCCGTTGATCGCACCGGCGATCGCGCCGACCAGCCTTCCGGCCAGGCGTTGCTCGAAAACCACCGGCATTACGGCCGTCTCCGGCTTGACCGGACCGAGCCTGCCAACCGCCCGCTCGCCCGCGTTGCGGCCCAATGCCACCGGCTCCGCGAGGTCGGACGCATGAACGGCCCGGGACCAGTCGTACTCGCTTTCCATCGCCGTGCCCTCGCCGGCCAGCACCGATACGGAAAGACCGCATCCCGACCGCCGATAGCTGCCGGCGAAGCCGTTGCTCGAGACGAGCGCAACATGGGTTTCGGTCCGGCCGGCGCCCGCACCTTCCGAATTGGTGACGCCGGGCACATCGAGCGCCGCCGCTTCGGCTTCGGCGGCCTTCCGGACAAAGTCTTCGGAAGCCGGCGCCTCTGCATCGTAGAGGTCCAATTCGGGCCAGTCCGATGCCAGGAGCGACGGGTCTGCCAATCCGGCATGGGGGTCTTCGGGCGCCGCACGCGCCATGGCAATTGCACGCTCTACCAGAGCCGACGCCGTTTCCGTCTGCCGGTCGGCGCTGGCGACGACTGCCTGGCGGCGGCCGACCAGCACCCTCAGGCCCGTCTTGCGCAGTTCGGAGCGCTCCATATGCTCGATCTTGCCGAGCCTCACCGCCGCTTCGAGCGAACGGCTGTCTATATCGACCGCATCGGCTTCGTCGGCTCCCTGCTTGCGGGCTTCGCACACAAGGTCGCCCAGAAAACTAAGGACATCGTTCGCCATGGCAGGGTCAACATAGACCAAGGAAAATGCAGCGTCTCGCCCTCGTCGTGCGGGTGCAGGGCAATCGCTTTCGGATTTGACATGCGCGAACGCCCCCTTCGCACTCCTTCGCTTGCGGGAGCGGCTCCCCGCATCCTCCCCGCACGCTCGCGGGGCGGGGCGGTTCATGGAAGGACCCCTGCATTGTGTCATGTTTTGTCATGTTCCCCATGCCGCCGCCGAAGCTCTGCGGTTCCATTCCTGCATATCGTTCCCTCCGCCGCGTTCCGTTCCGCTCCAGTCCCTCCGCGCCGCCGCCAGCCTGCGCCCTCAAGCGGCGGGACCCTTTTTGCGCGCGTATCCTGCGTGCGCGCCTGTGCCCGCCTGCGGGCGTTTCGCGCCGGCGCGGTTCGCGCACCTGATTGCGCGCGCGAGACAGAGGACACACGTCTCCCGTTCGTTCCCGCCGGGGCTTTTTTCGGCCCCAGCCCTTGCTTCCCTCAGCAGAACAGCCGAAAGGCGGCCCCGGGAGCCGCCTCTCTACACCCATCATACTACACTTTTTCTCAGGTCAAGCCCCCTGGAGGGTGAAATGTGAAATTTTTCTAATTTTCTGCCAAAATTCGAACGAACGCAGAAAAACGTTCCCTATCTATCCGGTTGCTCACTCCTCCGTCATACCCGCAACAAGTCCACTGCTGTCCGGTTCAACCGTTGGGCGAGGTCGATCCGGAGATTCGGGCACCCACGGCGTCTCCTGTCCACCTCCTTTCGGCCATGCCTGGACGCCCCCTTCGACAAGCTCAGGACAGACTCTTCCGTCATGCCCGGACTTGTTCCGGGCATCCATGCGGCCGCTCGGTGGAGGTGCTTGAGACAGATACCCGGAACAAGTCCGGGTATGACGATATGAGGCCGGGCATGACGATGAAGAGGATCGGGGCCCCGGGCGCCGATCCGATCCTCGATTCGACCGGCCCCTCGAAACCCGGTTGAATCCGGGCCATGCGCCCTGCTCGCAGAACCTTCAAAAGCGATTGTCCTGCCTGCGGATGCGGCCCGGCTCGACGGCACAAAGAAGGGCCGCCCCCGCCATGCGGGAGCGGCCCGGCGCGAAGGGGAGGGGCAACGCGCCTTACAACTTTGCCGGTGCGGCCTTTTCCGCCGGCTTTTCCGCCGGTACGACCATCGCGGTCGCTTCGTCCATGGCTTCGCGGACGCGCTTGTCGATCATGCCGAACACCTCGCGACCCGTCCCGGCCGACATTTCCGCCAGCTCGCCGGCCCCGGCGACCGCGGACTCCCAGGCGCCCTTGGCAAGCGCGGCGCCGCGCTCCGCCTTGTCCTCGAAGCTGGCATCGCCGAAGAACACATTCATGTTGGCGGTGGAAGCTTCGGCCGCTTCTCGCGCCAACTCGCCCTGGCGGCGCATGAAGGCGCCCGCGCCTTCGAATGCAGCCTGTCCTGCGGCGGTCATGGCCTCGACATTCTTGCGGTGCAGCGCCATGGCGCCCTCGGCGTCGAACGCCGGAACCTTGAAATCGGCCATGAACCGGGCCGGGTCGAAATCGGCGAAGGGCATCTTGTACATCGGTCTTGCGATCTCCGTTCCTGTCTCGGGAGCCGGCTGCCACAGGAATCTGCGAACGCCGTCTCGCAGGTGCAATATCGTTATGCTGCGATGCAGCGTCAAGCGTTTTTTGTGCGCTGCAAAAAAAATTTTCAGCAGCGCCGCCCTTCCAGCATGGGCGCCCAGCGCTTCAGGGCCTTGTCGAGGCTGGCCATGGTGCGGCCGAGGTCCTCGCTGTCGTCCTGCAGCCAGACCCGCATCACCGAAAGGTGGATGCCGGCCAGCAGCTTCACCCGCAGCAGGTCCAGGGGCCTCCGCGCCGGGGCGCCGGCGGCTTCCAGCATCCAGGACATGGACCGGGCGAGCGCCGGCGCCAGCGGCGCGCCGGCCAGCGGGTCGCGCCGCAGGTCGCGCCAACAGGACTGGATAACCGCGCGATGCGGCTTGAGCGCGTCAAATCGGCGCATCAACAGATCGAAGAGCCGGTCGCGGAAGGACTCGTCTTCGCCCCCGGTATCGGCTTCCGACAACACCGCCGCGTCGATGCGTGCGACCGCCGCTCTCATCATCGAGCCCTTCGACGGGAAGTGGCGATAGACGTCCGCGAGCCCGCATCCTGCATGCGCTGCAATATCGGACAGCGTCGTCTGCCGCCAGCCGCGTTCGGCAGCGAGCGCAAGCGCGGCGTCGAGAATGGTATCGGCATCCATGACATCTCCTCCTTCAGGCCCCAATATGGGGCGCAACAGCGGCCGTGGGGAGGGCGGAGCCATGAGTTTTCGCATCCGCCATCTGGACCATGTCGTGCTCCGGGTCCGCGACATGGACAGGGCGATAGCCTTCTATACCGAGGTGCTCGGCTGCCGGGAGGAGCGGCGGCTGGAGGAGATCGGCCTCGTACAGTTGCGCGCGGGCGCGAGCCTGATCGACCTCGTGCCGGGCGATCCGGAACCCTCCGGCGCCAACATGGACCACTTCGCCTTGCGCATTACGCCGTTCGACGAGGACGGACTCCGCGCTCATCTGGTGGAACACGGCATCGAAACGGAGGGGGCGCTTCCGCGCTACGGCGCCGAAGGCACCGGCCCGTCGGTCTATATCCGCGACCCGGACGGCAACACCGTCGAACTGAAGGGCCCGCCCACGGGCCTCGGCTGACCGGCCGGCCCGGATTGGCGGAGGAGAGTGGGAGTCGAACCCACCTGGCAGCGATGCGCCGCCGCAGCGGTTTTGAAGACCGAGCCGGCCACCGGACCGGATTCCCCTCCGCAGACCGATTAGTGGCAAGTCCGGGCCGGGCGGGTCAAGCGGCGAAGAGCGGACGCAGCCTCGCCTTCTCTTCCGGCCCGCACCAGGCGCCCTCCAGAGCGGCGGCGGCCACGCGGCGGATTTCGCCGCGGCTGAAGCCGAACACGTCCATCAGCACGGCATACTCCCCGGCGAGGCTGTTGTGGAACATGCCGGGGTCGTCGGTGTTGATCGTGACGTTGAGGCCGCGCTCCCGGTAGCGGCGCACGGGGTGGTCCTCTATCCGCCCGATCACGCCGGTGGCGAGGTTGGAGAGCGGGCAGAGCTCCAGCACGACGCCGGTCTCCGCCAGCAGATCGACGACCGCCTCGTCCTCCTCCGCGCGGAGCGCATGGCCGACGCGGTCCACCCGGAGGACCTCGACCGCGCCGCGAACGCTTGCCGCGCCGGCCGCCTCGCCCGCATGGGCGCTGGTGCGCAGCCCCGCCTTGCGGGCCGCCTCGTAAACGGGCGCAAAGGGTTCCGGCGGGTAGAGGTGTTCCGAGCCGCCGATGCCGATGCCGAGAATGCCGGCCTCGTCGGCGACCTCGACGACTTCGCCAAGCGTGACGGCCGCATTTTCGGGCCCGAGATCGCGGACCAGATCGGCAATCAGGTAAAGCGTCACCCCCGGCACCCGCGCGAAGCCGCTGCGGATCGCCGACGCCAGCCCGGCCGGCGTGAGGCCCCGGTCGGCGAACCGGATCGGGGAGAAGAACAGCTCGGCATAGCGGATGTTCTGGCGGGCGAGGTCTGCCGCGACAGCTTCGGCGATGAAAGCGAAATCGTCATAGGTCCTGAGGAAGCCGTTTTTCCAGATCCAGGCGTCGATGAAGGCCGGAAAGTCGGGATAGCTCAGGCGCTTCCTTAGCGCCTCCACCGTCGGGACCGCCGGGTCCCCGCCGGCGGCCCGCATGAGCTCGAACAGCGCCGGCAGCGGAATGGCGCCTTCCAGATGCAGGTGCAGTTCGGCCTTCGGCAAGGCCGCCAGCCAGGCGTCGCGTTCCGTCATTCGGCCGCTCCTTCCAACGACTAGCCCGGATTGTCCGGGTTGACCGCCAGAAACACCGCCGCCAGCGCCAGGAAGGCCGCGAGGGACAGCGCCAGGCGTTTGCGCTGCCACACTGTATCGGTGTCCGGGCGCTTCTTCGCGCGCACGAGCTTCACCGCTGCGTCCACGGCAATGCCGAGCGCGATCAGGACCGCCAGCGCGAGTATCTGGTGAAGGGCCATGGCTGCGCTCAGGCGCCCGGCCCGAACACATCCTGCGTATGCGCACCGAGCGCGGGCGCGGGGCTGCGGACCGCCGGGCGGGCGCCGTCCAGGCTGAGCGGCAGACCGAGCACCGGATAGCCCGTTTCCGGTTCCGTCAACACCGCGCCCAACGCTGCCGTCTGCGCATCGTCCGCCGCTTCGCTCACCTTGTTGATCGGCGCATGCGGCACGCCCGCGGCCTCCAGCGCCGCCCGCCAGACGGCCCGGGGGCGGGTGAGCAATGCCAGCTGGATGAGCGGGATCAGCGCCGCCCGGTTGGTCAGCCGGTCCCGCACGGTCGCGAACCGCGCATCCGTTCCCCATTCGGGCCGGCCCAGCACCTGGCAGAGCCGTCGGTAGAGCCGGTCGTTGCCGGCGGCGATCATCACCGGGCCGGTCGCGGTCTCGAATACCTGGTAGGGGGTGAGCATCGAGTTGCCGTTGCCCTGGCGCTCCGGCTCGCGCCCGGTGAACACATAGTCCGACACCGGCTGATAGACCCAGCCGAGCCCGGTCTCGAAGAGCGAGACATCGACCCGCCCGCCCATGCCGGTCCGCTCCCGCCGGCGCAGCGCCGCGAGGATGCCGATGACGGCCCACATGCCGGTGCCGGGATCGACGATGGAAGCGCCGGCGCGCATCGGCGGCCCCTCGACCGGCCCGTTCATCGCCATGATGCCGGCATAGGCATGGGCGAGCGGCTCGTAGCCGGGTTTCGAGGCGAGCGGCCCCGTCCGCCCGAACGCGCCGACCTCGCAATAGACGAGGCGCGGGTTGCGCGCTTCGAGCGCCGCGAAGCCGATGCCCAGCGTCTCCGCGAGGCCGGGGCGGAGATTGTGGACCAGCACGTCCGCGCGCTCGACCAGCGCCTCGAAGCGGGCCAGCGCCGCCTCGTCCTTGAAGTCCACGACCGCGGAGCGCTTGTTGCGGTTCAGGATATGGAAGGCGAGCGGATGGCGCTCGCCGTCCTTCTCGACGAACCAGAACCGGGCATCGTCGCCGCCCGGCTTCTCGATCTTGATGACATCAGCGCCGAGGTCGGCAAGGATCGTGCCGGCGAAGGGGCCGGCGATGTTCTGGCCGATCTCGATGACGGTGAGGCCGGTAAGCGGCATGGGCGGATGCGCTCCTGCTGGGGGCCTGCCGGGAGCAGGGCGGAAAGCCTTGACCCCGGCGGCGGGTAGCGATTCGATGGCGGGAAACTTAGCAGGGGCGCTTCATGGAGCCTAGAAAACTGGCCGCGGACCTTTTCGACGAGCTTGCCGAAGCGACCCATGACGGGGTCGGCATCACGCGGGCGAGCTACGGCGAGGGCGAGGCCTTCGCGCATGGCGCGGTTGCGCGGACGGCGGAAGCTCTCGGGCTCGAAGTGGAAACGGACCCGGCCTGCAACACCTACATGACATTGCCCGGCGCCGACCGCGCGGCCGCGCCGGTCCTCATCGGCTCGCATCTCGACTCGGTTGCCGAGGGCGGCAATTTCGACGGCGCCGCCGGCGTGGTCGCCGGGCTCGCGGCGATTGCCGCGCTCCGCCGGGACGGGGCCGCGCCCGGCCGCGATATCCGCGTCATGGGCATCCGCGCCGAGGAAAGCGCCTGGTTCGGCACCTCCTATATCGGCAGCCGCGCGGCGCTCGGCGCCCTGCCTCCGGGCGCCACGGAAACGGCGCGCCGGGCCGACACGGGCCGCACGCTCTTCGAGCACATGCGCGAGGCCGGCGGCGACCCGGAGGCGCTCGACCCGCCCTTCCTCGATGCGCGCCGCGTGCATTCCTTCCTTGAGGTGCATATCGAGCAGGGCCCGGTGCTGGTCGAGCAGGGCCTGCCGGTCGGCATCGTCACCGGCATACGGGGCAACCGGCGCCTGCCGGCCGCGCGCTGCATCGGCGCCTACAGCCATTGCGGCGGCATGCCGAGACGCGCGCGGCAGGATGCGGTGATGGCGGCGACGGACCTGATCGCCCGGCTCGACGCACTCTGGGACGAGCGCGAGGCGGCGGGGGCGGACTTCGCCTTCACCGTCGGCAAGCTCTCCACCGACCCCGAGCGCCACGCCATGACCATCGTGCCGGGCGAATGCCGCTTCTCGCTCGACATGCGCTCGCTGGACGCCGCGTTCCTCGACGGCCTGGAGGGCTGGGTTGCGGAGGCGGCGCGGGAGATCGAGGCCCGCCGGGGCGTGACCTTCGAGCTGGGCGCAACGACCCGCGCCGCGCCCGGCGTGCTCGACGAGTCCATCCGCAGCGGCCTGCTCGACTGCGCCCGGCATCTGGGCGTGCCGCACAACGAGATGGCGAGCGGAGCCAGCCACGACTCCGCCGCCTTCGCCGCCGCCGGCGTGCCGACCGCCATGATCTTCGTGCGCAACCCGCATGGCAGCCACAATCCCGACGAGGCGATGGAGATCGACGATTTCATGGCCGCGGTGGACATACTGACCCGCTGGCTCGCAACCGAAGGAGCGCGCGCATGACCCGCATCGCCATTCTCGACGACTACCAGGGCGTCGCGCTCGCCATGGCCGACTGGGACAGCCTGCCGGACGGCTGCCAGCTCGAGGTCTTCCACGACCATGTGGCCGACATCGCGGTGCTGGCGGGCCGCCTCCGGGATTTCGAGATCGTCTGCATCATGCGCGAGCGCACGCCCTTCCGGCGCGAAATGCTCTCCCGCCTGCCGAAGCTGAAGCTGCTGGTAACGACGGGCATGCGCAACGCCTCGGTCGATGTGGAGGCGGCGAGCGAGCAGGGCGTCACGGTCTGCGGCACCGCCGGCAGCGCGCACACCACGCCCGAACTCACCTGGGGGCTGATCCTGGCGCTCCAGCGGCATATCTGCGCCGAGGACCGCGCGATGAAGGCGGGCGCCTGGCAGACGACCGTCGGGCGCGGGCTCGCGGGGGCCACGCTCGGCCTGTTGGGCCTCGGGCGGCTCGGCTCGGAGGTCGCGCGGGTCGGCCGGGTCTTCCGCATGAACCTCGTCGCCTGGAGCCAGAACCTGACGGCCGAGCGCGCGGCCGAGCACGGCGCAACCCGCGTCGAAAAGGACGAACTCTTCCGGCAGTCGGACGTGCTGTCGATCCACACGCTGCTGAGCGGGCGCACGCGGGGGCTGGTCGGCGCGCGCGAACTCGCCCTGATGAAGCCCACGGCCGTGCTGGTGAACACCTCGCGGGGGCCCATCGTCGATGAGGCAGCGCTGGTGGACGCGCTCCGGAACCGGACCATCGCAGGCGCCGGCCTCGACGTGTACGACACCGAGCCGCTGCCGCGCGGCCATCCGCTCAGGAGCCTCGACAATGCCGTGCTGACGCCGCATCTGGGATATGTGACCTACGACACCTTCGCGGTCATGTATCCGCAGACGCTCGAATGCGTGCAGGCCTGGCTCGCCGGCGAGCCGGTGCGGGTCGTCTCCGCCTGAACGGGGACCCGGCCCGCCGATGCGGCTATACTGAGCGCAACCGAAGTGGACTGGAGACCGGCAGACAGAGCAGGGAGGAAGCGATGTCGAGAATAGCCATAACCGATGCGCAGGTATGGGACGGCGAGACGGACGCACCCGTCCCCGCAACCGTCGTGGTGGAGGGCAACCGCATTGCCGTTGTCGCGCCGGCGGGCGAGCCGGTCGCCGATCTGCCGGAAGAGCGGATCGACGGCGCCGGCATGACCCTGATGCCCGGCATGGTGGAAGGCCACTGCCACCCGAGCTTCACCGGCATCATGGCCCCGCCGGACCTCGGCCGGATCGGCCCCGAGCGGCACATGCTGCTGACGGCGCAGAACCTGCGCCTGCTGCTGGAGCACGGCTTCACCTCGATTTTCGAGGCGGCCTCGGCCAAGCCGCTGCTCGGCGTGAACGCGCGCGACGCCATCGAGGAGGGGATGCTGGCCGGCCCCCGGATGCGCGCGGGCTCGCCGGAAATCACGACGACGGCCGGCCTCGGCGACGAGCGCCAGCGCCACCTCCACCAGGAGAGCTTCGGCCTTGTCGCCGACGGGCCGGAGGAGATGCGCAAGGTCGCGCGCGAATGCGTCCGCGACCGCGTGGACCAGCTAAAGATCAACCTCTCCGGCGACGATTTCGTGCCGTTCGCCGCAGGCGAGGTCACGCCGACCAACGATGACGAAGTGGCCGCGCTTGTCGGGGTCGCCCGCGATTTCGGCAAGATGGTGGCCTGCCATGCCCGCTCCTCGAAGAGCGTGATGATGGCGGTCCGGCACGGCATCGAGTGCATCTACCACTGCGACTATGCGGATGAGGAGGCGCTCGACGCGCTGGAAAGCGTCAAGGACACGGCGTTCGTCGGCCCGGCTTTCGGCCTCGTGCACAACGCCACCCGGGAGGGAGAGGCCTACGGCCTGGACCGCCGGACCGTGGAATCGCTCGGCCTCTTCCGGATGTTCGACCTGACCTGCGAGACCTATCACGAGCTCCGCAAGCGCGGCGTGCGGGCGGTGGTCGGCGGCGATTACGGCTTCGCCATGACGCCGATGGGCCAGAACGCGCGCGATATCGAGCATTTCGTGCGCTGGTTCGGCTACTCGCCGGCGGACGCGCTGCGCTGCGCCACGGCGGTCGGCGCGGAGCTGATGGGCATGGCGGGCGAGCTCGGCAAGGTGAAGGAAGGCTACCTCGCCGACCTGCTGCTGGTGCGCGGCGACCCGGTGAAGGATGTCTCGCTGGTGCAGGACCGGGACAATCTCGCGATGATTATGAAGGACGGTGCGCTCTACAAGGACCCGCGCCTCGGCACGGCGCTCATGGACGAGCATCTGGTCCAGGCCGCCGAATAGGGAGGAGCCGCCATGGTCGCGATTACCCCGCTCGACGCCGCGTTCGGCGCGGAGGTGCGCGGCGTCGATCTCGCTGCGGGCGCCGGCGATGCGCTCATGCGCCTGCTGACGGGCGCGCTCTACGAGCACCGCGTCATCGTCATCCGGGACCAGTCGCTCGACGAGGAGAGCTATCTCGGCTTCGGCCGGCAATGGGGGGAGCCGATCCCGCATGTGCTCGACCATATGCGCATGGCCGGCTATCCGGAGCTCATGACCGTCGGCAACACCGAGAAGCGCGACGAGGACGCCAAGATACGCAACGGCGCCGCGCTCTGGCACACCGACCAGTCCTACGAGAAGGTCCCGGCGAGCGCGACCATGCTCTATTCCATCGTTGCGCCCGAGCATGGCGGCGAGACGCAGTTCTGCGACATGGCCGCAGCCTACGACAATCTGGACGAGGCCGTGAAGCGGCGCATCGACGGCCTCCGGGTCGCGCACAAATACGGGCGCAGCAAGCGGCGCAAGGACGAGTCGCCGGCGAACCCGATCGTCAACGACGAGCAGGACAGCCGCGTGCCGGCGGTCTGGCACCCGCTGGTCATGCGCCACCCGGTGACCGGCCGCAAGGCGCTCTACGCGCTCGGCCAAAGCGCCTACGCCATCGAGGGCATGGCGAACGGCGAGGCGGAGGCGCTGATCGAGGAGCTGAAGGACCGCGCGCTGGAGGAGCGGCACATCTACCGCCACAAATACGCCGCGGGCGACCTCGCGGTGTGGGACACGCTGCAGACCATGCACGCCGCCACCCCCATCGGCGTCGCGACGCGCAAGGCGGATTCGCGCCTCCTCTGGCGCATCAGCGTGCGCGGCCGCCCGGCGGTCCACGCGGCGGCTGCCTGAGCGGCCATGGCGGATTTGCCCCTCGAAGGCGGCTGCCTCTGCGGCGCGGTCCGCTACCGGATCGACGCGGCCCCGCTCTGGACGGGCTATTGCCATTGCACGAGCTGCCGGCGCAGCACCGGCGCGCCGGTCACCATGTTCGTCGGCGCCGCCACGGACTCGGTGACCTTCGCGAAGGGCGAGCGGGCCGTCTTCGCCTCCTCGCCCGGCGTCGCGCGCGGCTTCTGCGCGGCCTGCGGCACCCCGCTCACCTACGAGTCGGACCGCTTCCCCGGCGAGACCCACTTCTACATCAGCACCCTCGACGACCCCGAGCCCCTGCCGCCCACCTTCCACGTCTTCTGCGAGGAGCGCATAAGCTGGCTCGAAATCGCCGACGACCTGCCCCGGCACGCCACGGTGACGGGACGGGCGGACGGGGAGTAGCCGGCGCGGCGGGGAAGGGTGCCGAACGTCACGATGTGTCATGAAATGTCATGCGGCGTGGCGAGCTTTCCCTGCGATGCGTCATGAAATGTCATGATCCGGATGCGCCTGGCGCATAAGAGAGGGTCGTTTCGGGCATAGGCATCTCCTTTCCGCTCCCGTTTCGTTCCATCCGCCCCGCCGCCCGCTGCCTGCGGCGGGACCCTTTACCGCGCGCGAATCGCATGCGCGCGGTCTGCGGAACGGTTCGCGCGCCTGATTGCGCCTGCGCGCGCGAGCCAGGCGCAGGGCGCACGTCTCCTCTCGGTTTCGCGGGAGTTTTTTTCGCGCCGGCGCCGACGCGACAGGCAAGGCGGCCTCCGGATGCCGCCCCGTCCCGCCTTATATGGCTGCCGGCCTGCCGGTGTCAAGCTGAATTAGGAATTATCGCTGAAAATATGCGAACGAAACGCTTCTTTCGATCCTGCCGCCCGCACGGCGTCGGGATTCCCGGTCAGGCGGAAGCCGGCGCGGCGAATCTCTTCACGGTCCCGTCAATCGCCGGACCCGCTTTCCGGGCCGCAGTTCCAACTCGTAGTGGGATTGCAGATTGAGCCAGAACGCGGCCGAGACCCCGAATGCGCGTTCCAGCCGAAGCGCGGTGTCGGCGGTGATGCCGCAGCGCCCGCGCAGGATGCCCGCGATCCGGTTCCGGGAGACGCCCAGCGCTTCGGCCAGCCGGGCCCCGCTCAGCCCATGCGGCTCCATGAAGTCTTCGCGGAGCGTTACCCCCGGATGAATGGGTTCGATCATCGATGGTAGTCCGTCAGTTCCGCGTTGGCAGGCGCGGCATCCCGGTGGAGCATAATACGGTATTGTTCGTTGAGCGTGTGTTTGACCGGAGTCCAATTGTTCCCCAAACGACGCAACGGCCGATCACGACATACCGCCTGGGTGTTCCCGTCGAGGTGACGATCTCGTCGTCACCATCGTTGAGTAAGGCATTGCGCCTGCCGCTCGGGACAGATCGCGGTCCGGTGAGTTTCCAATTCCCGTTCATTTGCACAACGGACTCGTCCCCAAATATCTTTGGCAGACTTCCGGCCATTGCGGCAAAGTGCCGGAAATGGGCCAATTCACGAGGATCATAATCGCGAGAGCCGATACAAGAAATCCCAAAATGGCAATACCCCGGAACGCTCTACTACCGCGCGATTTCCCTGTTTCGCCATCCAACCCGTCGAGACGTTCCTTGCTCTCATGGACTATCTTTTCGGTTTCTTCGAGGCGCTCACCCACCTCCTCGAGACGGGCAAGCATTTGAGGAGCAAGTTCCGCCCAGGACTCCTCCTCTTCTTCTGTCTCTTCTTCTAACGCTGGCTCCGCAGAATTTTTCCCAACGGCTCGTTTGCGGTCTTCTATTTGCAGAACCGCCGCTGCAGCCGTGGGTGTCGGCACGCAGAGATCGGACGCAAAGTCGATAAGGTGCTCATCCGGGTTGTGCCCTACACCCGAAATCAGGGGAACCGCGCATCGAGCCGCGGCGCGAACAACATTTTCGTCATCGAAAACCGAAAGGTCCTCGTCTGCGCCGCCTCCTCGCGCCACTATGACGACTTCCGGCCGCGGCGATTCCCTTGCTATGCTTTCGATAGCGGCGGAAATCTCCTGGGCGGCTTCATCGCCCTGCACCCGCACCGGCTTGAGGATAAGCTCATACCGGGTCGGGTAGTAGTCCCGAAGCCAGCCCTTAATGTCGCTGTATGCGGCGCTTGTAGGCGAACACACGACGCCGATATATTCGGGCAAGTAAGGGATTGCTTGCTTGTTTTCCTTGCTAAACAATCCTTCCCTTTCCAATCGCCGCCAACGTTCTTCCCGATCTCTTCCTAAATCCTCGGACCCTATGGGAATTACTTTGTCCACTTCGATTTGATAAGAAGAATTTCGGCCGAATGTGGTGAGTCGCCCCTCAACTACAACAGAAATTCCGTCTATCAGCTTTATGAAGTTCCTTTTTCTTTCTCTGGGAAACCAAACAGCCTCCAACGCTGTCTCCCCGTTATTTTCACATATCAGACGAAAATACTGTAGTTTCGATTCATCGGATTGTTGCTTCTTTTTCCTGACTTTACCGCGAACGCGAACGCGCTGAAACTCGGGCTCATCGACAAACCGTCTTTCGATCCTGTCGGAAATTTCTGCAACAGTCGTGCAGGCGTCGATCGGAGGAATCATTCGAGGTCGCTTTCACATTTGAAATTCGCATCGGGAACACAAACTGGCTCAAAGGCCTGCGTCAGGGATTCGTCCCGTCACCCCAGCAGCCCCCTCCCGGCCAGGTTCGCCATCAGGGCGCGGGCGCCGAAGGTCCAGCGGGGGGCGTTTTCGCAGGCGGTGACGCGGTTCGTGAGCGTGCCGAGGCGGGGGCTTGAGATCGAGACGAGGTCGCCCGGCTTGTGGGTGAAGCCCTGGCCGGGCGCGTCGCGGTCCTGGATCGGCGCGAACATGGTGCCGGTGAAGAGCACCAGGCCGTCGGGATAGTCGTGCTCGGCGCCGATGGTGTGCGCCGCCAGATCCTCGATGTCGCGGCTGATCTCCGCCATCGAGCTTCGGCCCTCCAGCACGAAGCCGTCCTCGCCCGCCACATGCAGTGCGATCTCGGCATTGCGCATGTCGTCGAGGCCGTAGTCCTTGTCCACGAGACGGATGAAGGGGCCGAGCGCGGTCGAGGCGTTGTTGTCCTTGGCCTGCCCCAGCAGCAGGGCGCTGCGGCCCTCGATGTCGCGCAGGTTCACATCGTTGCCGAGCGTGGCGCCGACGATCCGCCCGGAGGGCGCGATGACCAGCACCAGCTCCGGCTCGGGATTGTTCCAGACCGAGTCGGACCGCAGCCCGATCTCCATTCCGGGGCCTACCGCCGACATGGGCTGCGCCTTGGTGAAGACCTCGGCGTCCGGGCCGATGCCGACCTCCAGATAAGCCGACCAGAGCCCGCGCGCGACCAGCGCCTGCTTGAGCCGCGCGGCCTCGGGCGAGCCGGGCCGGATCGCCGCCAGGTCCGCGCCGATCTCCTTCGCCAGCATGCTCCTGACGCCCTCGGCCGCGGCGGGGTCGCCGCGCGCCTGCTCCTCGATCACCCGCTCCAGCATGCTGGCCGCGAAGGTGACGCCGCACGCCTTGACGGCCTGGAGATCGACCGGCGCCAGCAGCGAGTCGCGCGCCTCCAGCGGCCCCAGATCCTCGCCCGGCGCCGCGCGGAGCGCCGCCGCCGGGCCGTCGGCCATGAGCAGGTCCGTCATCGTCGGGAAGGCCGCCGTCACATCGGCCAGCCGGCCCCCGCGGAGCGCCACGACGGAGGGGCCTCCGACATCGTCCCTCCACACGCGTCCGGCAAGCGCGGCACGGTCGGCGTCTTCAGGCGGGCGGATGCTCATTCCGGGCTCCTCCGGCGGGGTGAGCCGCCATCATAGCGCGCGAACGGGGCCCGGATAGCGCGCGACGATGCTGTCGGCCGTCAGGAGCGTGATGCCCTCGACCCTCGCTTGCGCAACCAGCATGCGGTCGAACGGATCGCGATGTATCGGCGGCAAAAGACAAATCTCCGCCGCATGGGCGCCGGTTGCCGGCAATTCGATGTAGCCGTGAACCGACAGCCTGCGCCGAAGCAGGCGCAGGTCAACGCTGAAATCCGCTCGCCCCAACCCGCTCTTTATCGCTATTTCCCAGAGCGAAGCGGCGCTGACGACAGGTTCGGTCTCCGGAAGGTCGATAATCCTGCGCGCCTCCAGAGGCAGCCGGACGGACCCGGCCGCCGCCCAGAGGAGCAGATGCGTATCCAGAAGGTATTTCACGCATCGCCCTGGAACATGGACTCGATTTCGCTGGCGCCCATGCTGTCGAAATCGTCGGGCACGGATATTTCGCCGGCCATGAACCCGATCCGGGAGCCCGGTTCCGGCTCGTCCAAAGCGACGACCTTCACCACAGGCTTGCCCGCGCGCGCAATGATGAACGGTTCGCCCTCGGCTGCAGCCTTGACGAGGCGCGAGAGGTGGGTCTTGGCTTCGTGCATGTTGACAGTGTGCATCAATCCAGCTTTTCTTAGTCTAGTCCTACTAGCTTAGCTAAGCATAAGCGTTCGTCAAGGCAAAATGCCAGGTTCGTCGCATTCCCTGCTCCCGAACGGTTCCGTTCCGCACGGCCCACCCTACCCTTTGCCGCCGGCCCCGGATAAACTTGCCGGCGTTGCGAAGCGTCGCGGGAGTTGCGCCATGCCGTTCGAAGCCGTTCCGCTCTCCGGGTCGTTGGGCGCCGAAGTCCGGGGCGTCGATCTCGGCAGCCTCGACGATGCCGGGTTCGCCGAGGTCCATGCCGCGCTGCTGGAATACGGGGTGGTCGCGTTCCGGGACCAGGAGCTCGATCCCGACAGCTATCTCGCCTTTGCGAAGCGCTGGGGCGGCATCCACCTGCATCCCCATCTGAAGGGCCTCGACGACCGGCCGGAGATCATCGAGATCGTGCGCGAGGCGGACGACCCGACCGGCTTCGCCGACCACTGGCACACGGACCAGAGCTTCACGCCGACACCCGCCATGGCGACCCTGCTCTACGCCAGGGAGGTGCCGGCGGCCGGCGGCGACACGCTGTTCGCCAATCTCTACGCCTCCTACGACGCACTCTCGGACGGCATGAAGGCGGCGGCGGCGAAGCTCACCACACACAATCTCTACAACAAGCACGCGCCGCGCTCGGCAAAGATGCAGAGGCGCGTGACGGAACGGGACAAGCCCGCGGAGCCCGCATACCACCCGCTGGTGCGCGTCCACCCGGAGACCGGGCGCCCGGCGCTCTACCTCAGCGACTCCCGCAGCACCAGGCGCTTCCAGGGCATGACCGAGGAGGAGAGCCTGCCGCTGCTCGACTGGCTGATGGGCCACGCGACAAAGCCCGAATTCACCTGCCGGCTGCGCTGGGAAGTGGGCACGCTCGCCATCTGGGACAACCGCCGCCTGATGCACATGGCCGTCAACGACTATTTCGGCCAGCGCCGGGTCATGCAGCGCATCACCGTCAAGGGCGGCCCCACCGTCGGCATCCTCGACGCGGAGGCGGCCCGGCGGGCGGCTTAGCACCTGTTTGAGAATTGGCGTTCGGGCGGTTTCGAACCAGGACCGAAGGCTTTGCCCCGACCCTCTTTCCGTTGTGCCCTTCCCCCGTCATGCCCGGACTTGTTCCGGGCATCCAGGCGGCCGCCCGGCGGAGACAATTGAGGGAGATGCCCGGAACAAGTCCGGGCATGACGGAAGGGGGGGTGACCGGGGCCGCGCTCAGCCCAATTCGGCCAGCTTTGCCTCGGCGACGGCGGCGCGGCGCAGGGCGGCGGCGCGGCGGCGCTCGTCTTCGGTGTCGCCGGCGTCCTCGCGCGCCTCGCGCAGCTCGCGTTCGACCTCCGCCCGGTCGAGCTCGCCGAGCGGCACGGCCTCGTCCGCCAGCACGGTGCAGCGCTCGGGCGTCACTTCCGCGAAGCCGCCCGCGACGAAGATCGCGGCGGGTTCTCCCGCGCCGTCATGCAGGCGGATGGTGCCCGGGCGCACGGTGGAGATCAGCGGCGCATGGCGGGGCAGCACGCCGAAATCGCCGGCGCCGCCCGGCACTACCACCATGTCGGCCTCTTCCGAGAGCAGCAGGCGCTCCGGCGTGACCAGTTCGAAGGAGACCTTGCCTTCCGCCATCGCTATGCCGCCTCGGCCGCCATCCTGCGCGCCTTCTCGATGGCTTCCTCAATGGTGCCGACCATGTAGAAGGCGGCCTCCGGCAGGTCATCGTATTCGCCGGAGACGATGCCGTTGAAGCCCTTGATGGTGTCCTCGATCTCGACATAGACGCCGGGCGAGCCGGTGAACACCTCGGCCACATGGAAGGGCTGGGAGAGGAAGCGCTGGATCTTGCGCGCCCGCGCCACCACCAGCTTGTCCTCCTCCGACAGCTCGTCCATGCCGAGAATGGCGATGATGTCCTGGAGGCCCTTGTATTGCTGCAGCACCTCCTGGATGCGCCGGGCGATGCCGTAATGCTCCTCGCCCACTACGCGCGGGTCGAGGATGCGCGAGGTGCTGTCCAGCGGGTCCACGGCGGGATAGATGCCGAGCTCGGCGATCTGGCGCGAGAGCACCGTGGTGGCGTCCAGATGCGAGAAGGCGGTTGCCGGGGCCGGGTCGGTCAGGTCGTCCGCCGGCACGTAGATCGCCTGCACGGAGGTGATCGAGCCCTTGGTTGTCGAGGTGATGCGCTCCTGGAGCGCGCCCATGTCGGTGCCGAGCGTCGGCTGGTAGCCGACTGCCGAGGGGATGCGGCCCAAGAGCGCCGAAACCTCCGAGCCCGCCTGGGTGAAGCGGAAGATGTTGTCGATGAAGAGCAGCACGTCCTGGCCCTCTTCGTCGCGGAAATACTCCGCTTGCGTCAGGCCCGTCAGCCCGACGCGGGCGCGGGCGCCCGGCGGCTCGTTCATCTGCCCATAGACAAGCGCGGCCTTGGACTCGCCGCCCTCCAGGTCGATCACGCCCGATTCGATCATCTCGTGATAGAGGTCGTTGCCCTCGCGGGTGCGCTCGCCGACGCCCGCGAACACCGAATAGCCGCCATGGCCCTTCGCGATATTGTTGATGAGCTCCATGATGAGCACGGTCTTGCCGACGCCCGCACCGCCGAACAGGCCGATCTTGCCGCCCTTCACATAGGGGGTCAGCAGGTCCACGACCTTGATGCCGGTCACCAGCTGCTCCGCCTCGGTGGACTGGTCCACGAAGGGCGGGGCCGGGCGGTGGATCGGGTAGGTCTTCGCCGTCTCGACGGGCCCGCGCTCGTCGATGGGCTCGCCGATCACGTTCATGATCCGCCCGAGCGTCTCCGGACCCACCGGGACTGCGATGGCGCTGCCGGTATCCACCGCGTCCTCGCCGCGCACGAGCCCTTCGGTCGTGTCCATGGCGACGGTGCGCACGATGTTTTCGCCGAGATGCTGCGCCACTTCGAGCACCAGCGTCCTGTCGCCCCGATCGACATGGAGCGCGTTCAGGATCGGCGGGATGTCGCCTTCGAAACGGACGTCCACGACGGCGCCCATAACCTGAGAGATGCGGCCGACCGCATTCCTGGCCATCTGTTGTGCTCCTAGACTGCTTCGGCGCCGGAGATGATCTCGATGAGTTCCTTCGTGATCATCGCCTGGCGGGTGCGGTTATATTGCAGGGTGAGGCGGGCGATCATGTCGCCCGCATTGCGGGTGGCGTTGTCCATTGCGGCCATGCGCGCCCCGTGCTCGGAGGCGGCGTTCTCCAGGAGCGCGCGATAGACCTGCACCGAGACATTGCGCGGCAGCAGGTCTTCCAGGATCGCCTCTTCGTCCGGCTCGTAGATATAGACGGCGGAAGGGCTCTCGGCCGCAGCCTCCTCGTCCGCTTCCGGCAGCGGCGCCGGTACCAGCTGCTGGGCCGTCACCTCATTGCTGATCGCCGACTTGAAGCGGGCATAGACGATGGTGCAGACGTCGAACTCGCCCGCGTCGAACATCGTCCGCACACGCTCGGCAATCTCGTCCGCCTCGGCGAACTCGACGGAGCGGCGCCCGACGCCCTCGATGACATCGACGATCTTGGCGCCGTGCAGGCGGCGCAGCTGGTCCCGTCCCTTGCGGCCGACGCAGAGGATGCGCACCGTCTTGCCGGCGGCTTCCAGCTCGTCGATGAGTTCCCGCGAACGCCTTACGATGCCGCCGTTGAAGCCGCCGCAAAGGCCCCGGTCGGCCGTGGCCACGACCACCAGATGAACCCGGTCCTCCCCGCTGCCCGCCAGCAGCTTCGGCGCCCCGGCGCTGCCTGCAAGCGAGCCGCCGAGCGAGCCCAGCATCCGCTCCATGCGCTCGGCATAGGGCCGCGCGGCCTCGGCGGCCTCCTGGGCGCGGCGCAGCTTGGCAGCCGCGACCATCTTCATGGCCGAGGTGATCTTCTGCGTCGCGCGGACGCTGGAGATGCGGTTGCGCAGGTCCTTGAGGCTGGGCATGGCGGCAGGCGGTCAGGCGAAGGTCTTGGCGAAGGCGGCGACGATCCCGTCCACTTCCTTCTCCGTGTCGTCGTCGAGGTCGCCGGACTCGTCGATGCGCGCCATCAGCTCGCCGTGCCGGGCCTTGATCTCGCCGAGCAGGCCTTCCTCGAAGCGGGTCACGTCGCGCACGCCGACGCCGTCCAGATAGCCGCGCACGCCGGCGAAGATCGCCACCACCTGCTCGGCCACGCTGCGCGGCGCATACTGGCCCTGCTTCAGCACTTCCGTGAGGCGCGCGCCGCGGGCCAGAAGCTGCTGCGTCGAGGCGTCGAGGTCGGAGGCGAATTGCGAGAAGGCCTCCATCTCCCGGAACTGGGCGAGCTCGAGCTTGATGCGGCCCGCCACCTTCTTCATCGCCTTCGTCTGCGCGGCGGAACCGACGCGGCTGACCGAGAGGCCGACATTGATGGCCGGGCGCACGCCCTTGTAGAAGAGATCCGTCTCCAGGAAGATCTGCCCGTCCGTGATCGAGATCACATTGGTCGGGATGAAGGCGGATACGTCATTGCCCTGGGTCTCGATCACCGGCAGGGCGGTCAGCGAGCCCGCGCCGTGGTCGTCGGACATCTTGGCGGCCCGCTCCAGCAGGCGCGAATGGAGGTAGAAGACGTCGCCCGGAAACGCCTCGCGGCCCGGCGGGCGGCGCAGCAGCAGCGACATCTGGCGGTAGGCGGTCGCCTGCTTGGACAGGTCGTCATAGACGATCACCGCATGCATGCCGTTGTCGCGGAAATACTCGCCCATGGCGCAGCCCGAATAGGGCGCGAGGAACTGGAGCGGCGCGGGGTCGGAGGCGGTGGCGGCGACGACGATGGAGTATTCCATCGCGCCGTATTCCTCCAGCGTCTTGACCACCTGGGCGACCGAGGAGCGCTTCTGGCCGACAGCGACATAGATGCAATAGAGCTTCTTCGACTCGTCGTCGCTCTCGTTGATCTGCTTCTGGTTGATGAAGGTGTCGATGGCGACCGCGGTCTTGCCGGTCTGGCGGTCGCCGATGATGAGCTCGCGCTGGCCGCGCCCGATGGGCACCAGCGCATCCAGCGCCTTCAGGCCGGTCTGCATCGGCTCGTGGACCGAGCGTCGCGGGATGATGCCCGGCGCCTTGACCTCGACCATCCGGCGCTCCGCGGCCTCGATGGGGCCCTTGCCGTCGATGGGATTACCGAGGCCGTCCACGACGCGGCCGAGCAGTCCCTTGCCGACGGGCACGTCGACGATGGCGGAGGTGCGCTTGACCAGGTCGCCCTCGTGGATGTCGCGGTCCTCGCCGAAGATCACCACGCCCACATTGTCGTCTTCGAGGTTGAGCGCCATGCCGCGCGTGCCGTCGGCGAACTCCACCATCTCGCCCGCCTGCACGCGGTCGAGGCCGTAAACCCGCGCCACGCCGTCGCCGACGGACAGCACCGTGCCGACCTCGGCGACATCGGCTTCGTCGCCGAAATTGGCGATCTCGTTCTTGAGGATCGCGGAGATTTCCGAGGCGTCGATGTTCATATTCGTCTAAGCCCCCTTCATGGAGAGTTCGAGCCGGCGCAGCCGGGAGCCGAGCGAGCTGTCGAAGAGCCGCGAACCGAGCCTGACGACCAGTCCGCCGAGAATGTCGGGATCGACCTTGAGGTCGATGGAAACCCTGCCGCCCGCGATGCCGCCGAGCGTCGCCTCCAGCGACCGGAGCTGATCGTCGTCGAGCGCATGCGCCACGGTGACTTCCGCCGTGACCTCGCCCCGGCGCTCGGCCAGCACGGCGAGGAAGCGCCCGGCAATGGCCTGGAGCGCGAACAATCGGCCGTGGCGCGCGACAACGCCGATGAAACTGCGCGTGAGGCCGGAGAAGCCGGCCCGCTCAGCCACGGCCTGCATGGCGCGCGCGCGGTCCTCGCGGGCGATCAGCGGCGAGCGCACGAGATGGGTGAGTTCCGGGCTTCCCTCCAGCAGCGCCTTCAGCGCCTCCAGGTCTTCCGCGACCGCGTCCAGCGCCTTCCGCTCCTCGGCCAGCTCAAGGAGAGCGGTCGCATAGCGCTCGGCGAGTGCGGAAACCGGTCCTGCCTGAGAAGCCACGAATAATGTCCCCGAAATGCGTGCCGCTTCCGATCCGCCGCCGCTCGAAAGCCCCGGCGAAAAGACGGCCGCCAAGCCAAGCGCGACGGGCGCGAGCCCGAGAGCGCCGCGCGGGCTTCCTGCTATCACAGCGCCCGCCGGAGCCGCAACCGGACCCTCCGCGACATATTGGCTTGTCGCCCGAATTATAGTGTCGATGTGGTGTTGAATTTGCGCGATGACGAGACTAGTCTGCGCATGCCCATCGAACCCCGAAGGGAGGCCGCAATGGAAGTCGCCATACGCGAGGCGAAAGCGCGCCTCTCCGAGCTTGTGGCTGCCGCCGGGAACGGCGAGCGCGTCGTCATCACGAAGCACGGCCGCCCGGCGGCCGAACTGGTCGCCTGCAAGCCGCGCGGCGGACTCGACTTCGACAAGCTGGACAGGATACGGGAACGCCTCGGCATCGTCGGGGACGCGGAGCCCTGGCCGGAAGAATGGAACGATCCGGCGTTCAGCCGGCAGGTGCTGGGGCTGGAGGACGAAGACGGGTAGCGGGGTGCAAATCCTCCTGGACACCCACTGGCTCTACGATTTCATGGAGGCTCCGGGGAAACTGCCGGCAACCGCGCGGCGGTTGCTGGCCGACCGGAACACGCAACTGTTTTCGAGCGCCGTATCCATCTGGGAAATGCGGCTCAAGTTCCACGCCCGCCATCGGGACGGCGCGCGCAAGAGCCGTTTCGACCCGAAGGATGTGCTGTCGGTGCTGGAGGATCTGTCCGTTCCGGTGCTCGCCATGACCCCGGCGCACGCGGCGCGGCCTCTCGAAACGCCGCTTCCGCACCGCGACCCGTTCGACGAACTGCTGCTCGTCCAGGCTCAGGAGGAAGGCCTGAGGCTTCTGACCCACGACCGCCTGCTCATCGACCATCCCCTAGCGGTCTCGCCGGGCGCGGCAGCGTTGCGCGGGCGCTCCCTCACATGAAGCTGTAGGGGTCCACGTCGATCTGGAGGGAGACGCTGGCGGGCAGGCGCACGGAGCCGAGCCAGGCGCGCAGCACGGGCTGCACCGGGCGGTCGCGCGGGGCCTTGAGCAGGAGGCGCCAGCGGTGGCGGCCGCGCAGTAGCGCGAGCGGCGCAGGCGCGGGGCCGAGCACGTCCGCCTCCCGGCCCTGGGGCGCGGCGCGGGCGAGCGCGCCGGCCGCCGCCTCCACGGCCGCCGCATCGCGCGAGGCCAGCACCAGCGCCGCCAGCCTGCCATAGGGCGGCATGCCGGCCGCCCGCCGCCCCTCGCGCTCGGCCGCCAGGAACGCCTGCCGGTTGCCCGAGGCCAGCGCCTGCATCACCGGGTTCTCCGGCTGCCAGGTCTGCACCAGAACGCGGCCCGGCCGCTCCGCCCGCCCGGCGCGGCCCGCCACCTGCGTCAGCAATTGGTGGGTGCGCTCCGAGGCACGTAGGTCGCCACCGGCGAGCCCGAGGTCGCCGTCCACCACGCCGACGGCGGTAAGCCACGGGAAATGGTGCCCCTTGGCGGCAAGTTGCGTGCCGACGATGAGGTCGATCTCGCGGGCCTCCACCTTCTCGACGAACTCGGCAGCGGCGCGGGGCCCGCGCACGCTGTCGCTCGAAAACACGCCAAGCCGCGCCTCGGGGAAAAGTACGGCTGCCTCCTCGGCGATCCGCTCGACGCCGGGCCCGCAGGCGGTGAGGCTGCCCTCCGCCCCGCAGGCCGGGCATGCCGAGGGCGGTGGGCCGGCATAGCCGCAATGGTGGCATTGCAGGCGGCCTGCCAGCCTGTGCTCCACCAGCCAGGCGCTGCAATGGGGGCATTCGATCCGGTGCCCGCAGGCGCGGCAGAGCGTGAGCGGCGCATAGCCCCGGCGGTTGAGGAACAGAAGCGCCTGCTCGCCAGCCTCCAGCGCGCTCTGGACCGCCGCCTCCAGCGGCGCGGCGAGCCACTGTCCGCGCGCGGGCGGGCTCCGGCGCAAATCGATCAGCGACACCTCCGGCAGCGCCGCCCGCCTGTAGCGCTCGGCCAGGCGCAGGCGGCGATAGCGCCCGGCGCGGGCGTTCTCCTCGCTCTCCAGCGACGGCGTGGCGGAAGCGAGCACGACCGGCACGTCCTCCAGCCGGGCGCGCAGCACGGCCATGTCGCGGGCGTGGTAGGCGACGCCGTCCTCCTGCTTGAAGGCGGGCTCATGCTCCTCGTCCACCACGATGGCGCCGAGCTCGGGGAAGGGCAGAAAGAGGGCCGAGCGCGCGCCGACGACCACCCGCGCCCCGCCCTCCGCCACCGCTCGCCAGCCGCTGCGCCGCTCGCCGGCCGGCAGGTCGGAGTGCCAGGCCAGCGGGCGCGCGGCGAACCGCGCCTCGAAGCGCTGCATCCACTGCGCTGTCAGGGCAATCTCCGGCAGCAGGATGAGCGCCTGCCGGCCCTGCCGGAGCGCGGCGGCGACCGCCTCGAAATAGACCTCGGTCTTGCCGGACCCCGCGACGCCCTCCAGCATCGATACCGAGAACCCGGCCCCGCCGAGCCCGGCGGCGGCCTTGGCCTGTTCGTCGGTAAGCGCAACCCGCCCGCCATCCGGGTCCGGCGGCCGGAAGGCCGGCCGGGGCGGCAGCGCGACGGCCTCGACCGCGCCCCACGCCGCCAGGCTCTTGAGCACTCCCGATCCGACGCCCGTTTCGCGGGCGATTTCCGCTGCCGTAAGCGCGCCGCCGCCCTGAAGCAGCTCCAGCACCAGCCGGCGCTGCGGCGTCGCGCGCATGTCCGTCGGCAGCGCCTCGGCGAGCCGCCAGGCGCGGCGCGGCTTGGGCGGCTCCAGCGCGGCCGGCACGCTCAGCGCCATGCGCAGCACCGAGCCCGGCGGCGAGAGTGTGTAGTTCGCCACCCGCGCGACGAAGCGGCGAAGCGCAGGGCGCATCGCCGGCACCTCGAGCCGTCGCGCTATCGGTTTCAGGCGGCCAGCCTCGACGCCGCCGGGCCCGCCGTCCCAGACCACCCCGGCAACGGGGCGGCGGCCGAGCGGCACTTCCACGATGTCGCCGGGAGCGAATCCCTCGCCCAGATAATCGTAGGGGCCGGGCAGCGGCAGGGGCAGCAGCACCGGCACGATTATGGCGCGGTCGGAGGCGGACATGTATAGAGTCATAGCGTTTCGGACCGACGATAAGGGCGGGTTGCCATGAAATTCTTTGTCGATACCGCCGATCTGGCGGAAATCCGGGAGATGGCCGGCGCCGGCATGGTCGATGGCGTCACCACCAACCCCTCGCTGATCGCGAAGAGCGGGCGCCCGCTGCTGGAGGCGATCGCCGACATCTGCGCCCTTGTGGACGGGCCGGTGAGCGCGGAAGTGACCGCGACCGACCATGCCACCATGCTGGCGGAGGGCCGTCGCCTCGCCGCCATCGCGCCCAATGTGGCGGTCAAGGTCCCGCTCACCGTGGACGGGCTGCGAACCTGCCGGGCGCTTGCCGACGAGGGCACGAAGGTCAATGTCACCCTCTGCTTCTCGCCCCAGCAGGCCCTGCTGGCCGCGCGGGCGGGTGCGGGCTTCATCTCCCCCTTCGTTGGGCGGCTGGACGATCTGGGGCAGGACGGCATCGGCCTCGTGCGCGACATTTGCGAGATCTACCGCGCCTATGACGGCATCGGCACCGAGGTGCTGGCGGCGTCGGTACGCGGCCCGCTGCATGTAGTCGAAGCCGCCCGCTGCGGCGCGCATGCGGCCACGGTGCCGCCGCACATCCTGAGGCAGCTCTACCGCCATCCGCTGACCGATGCGGGTCTCGAAGCCTTCCTTGCCGACTGGCGCAAGACCGGCCAGTCGATCCTCGACCTGCCCGACGCCGCGGATTAGGCGCCCCATGTCCGAGCCCATGCCGGACGATGTCGCGGACTATCTCCGCCGCAACCCCGATTTCCTGCGCCGCCACCCCGACCTGCTGACGGTGCTGGCGCCGCCGGGGCGCGATCTGGGCGGCGTGGTGGACCTGCAGCGCGTCATGGTCGAGCGCGCGCGGCAGAACAACAGCGAACTCCGCGAGGCGCTGCAGCACTTGCTCGAACTCGGGGCGGACAACCAGACCGGCATGTCGCGGGTGCATGACGCCGCGCTTTCCGCCGTGGGCGTCCGCCGCTTCGCTAATCTCGCCGCCGTCGTGGCCGGGGAATGGCCCGAACGGCTCGGCTGCGACGGGGCAGTGCTTGCCTTCGAGACGCGCCGCGAGGCGCTGCCGGCCGTTCCGGGGCTCGCCGCGCTCGGGCCGGGCCGGGTGGACGCGCTGATCGGCGCGGGCGCCGCCCGGCTCGAAGGCGGCATGGACAGCGGACCGCCGGACGTCTTCGGCGCGGCGGCGAACATGGTGGCGAGCCAGGCGCTGCTGCGCCTTGTTCCCGGCCCCCGCCGCCCCGCCGGCCTGCTGGCGCTCGCCTCGCATGAGCCGGAGCATTTCCAGGACGGACAGGGAACCGAGCTGCTGGTATTCCTCGCGCGCACGATCTCCGCCCAGCTCCCGGCGCTCATCGACCCGCCGGAGGCGCTATGACGCCGGATACGGGGCAATTGCTGGAGGACTGGCGCGGCTGGCTGGCGCATGAGCGCGGTTTTTCCGGGCACACCGTCTCCGGCTACTGGCGGGACACGACGGACTTCGTCGCCTTCCTCGAAGGCTATATGGGCGAGCCCGTCTCGCCGGCCGGTCTGGCGAAGGTCGAGCCGCGCGACATCCGTGCCTGGCTCGCCGAGCGCGCCCGCAGCGGCATGGGCGCTGCATCGCGCGCCCGCGGCCTCTCGGCGCTGCGCAATTGGCTGCGCTGGCTGGCGCGCAAGGGCATAGGCGACGCGGCGGCGCTCTCCGGCATCCGCACGCCGAAACTGCCTCGCCCGGTGCCGAAGGCGCTGGCGCACGACGAGACCGACCGCCTGCTCGCCACGCCAGGAGAGGACTGGCAGGACTTCCGCGACCTGGCGCTCTTCTCCCTGCTTTACGGAGCGGGCCTCAGGATCGGCGAGGCGCTGGCGCTCGACGGACGCGCGTTCGAGGCCGGGGACACGCTGCGGATCGTCGGCAAGGGGCGCAAGGAGCGGGTCGTGCCGCTGCTGCCGGCGGTGCGGGAGGCGGCATCCGCTTACCGCAGGACCTGCCCCCATCGGCTGCTGCAAAGCGGACCGTTCTTCGTCGGCGCGCGCGGCGGGCGCCTCCAGGCCGGCGTCGCGCAGCTCCGGCTGCGGCGGCTGCGCGCCCGGCTGGACCTGCCTGAGAGCGCGACGCCGCATGCGCTCCGCCACAGCTTCGCCACCCACCTTCTGGGCGCCGGGGCGGACCTGCGCAGCATCCAGGAACTGCTGGGCCACGCTTCTCTGTCCACGACGCAGCGCTACACCGCCGTCGATGTCGCCCATCTGGAGAAGGTGTTCCGCGCCGCCCACCCCCGGGCGCGCTAAGCCTTTGGCGATGGTTTCCTTCTGTTATAGTCCCGCGATTCGCCGCTGCCGGAGCGCCATGCCGTGACGATGCCCCTGGTCGGAATTTCGGCCTGTACGAAAACCTTCCATGCCTTCCCGGTCCATTCGGTCCATTCCCGTTTCGCCGAGGTCGTCGTGGAGGTCGTCGGCGCCGCGCCGCTGCTCATTCCGCCCGTCGGCGCGCAGATCGACATTCCCGATCTCGTGTCGCGTTTCGACGGCATCGTCACCACCGGCAGCCCATCCAATGTCCAGCCGCATCTCTACGGCCAGGAAGCCGACCCCGAAAACACGAACTTCGATCCGGATCGCGATGCCACCACCCTGCCCATGCTCCGCGAGGCGGTGCGCCAGGGCGTGCCGGTGCTGGCGATCTGCCGGGGCATCCAGGAGCTGAACGTCGCGTTCGGGGGCACGCTGCACCAGTTCGTCCACAAGGTGCCGGGCTGCCAGGACCATCGCTCGGTCAAGACGCGCCCGATGGGCGGGCGCGCCGCGCTGCGCCATGCCGTGATGCTGGCCGAAGGCAGCCTGCTGCGCCGCATTGCCGGGGGCCGCGCCGTCGAGATGGTGAACTCGCTCCATGCCGAGGGCCTGGACCGGGTGGCCGACGGGTTCATGGTGGACGGCCTCTCGCCCGACGGCGTGGTCGAAGCGATTTCGCGCCCGGCCGGCGCCTTCTGCCTGGGCGTCCAGTGGCATCCGGAAACGCTTTACCAGACCAATGCCTTTGCGCGCGCCATCTTCGCCGCCTTCGGAGAGGCGGTGAAGGCCCATGCGATGGGCGCCGGCGTCGTGCGGGCGGCATGAAGCCGGGCGCCGCGCGGCCGCCTTCCCTTCCCCACTCCTTCGCCGAAAGGTCGGTCGTCGCCGCCGATGACGGCCTGGAGCTGAGCCTCTACCGCCTGCGCGAGGGCAGGGACGGTGCGCCCGCCCTGCTCTGGGGCCACGCCAACGGGTTCCCCGCGGGCGGCTATGCGCCGCTGCTCCGTCTGCTCGCGTCGGATTTCCGGGTCTATGCCTACGATGCGCGCGGACATGGAGGGTCCGGCGTTCCGGACGGCGAGCCCGATTTCGACCGCTACGCCGCCGACCTCGACCGCGTGTGCCAGGCGGTGCGCGAGGATGCATCCGGTGCGCCGCTCTTCTATGCCTCGCACAGCTTTTGCGGCGTGGCCGGGCTGAGGCTCGCAGGCGTGTTCGGGCGCGAGCCGTGGGAAGCGTTTACGGCGTTCGAGCCGCCGGTTTCGCCGCCGCTCGACCATCCGGCACGGTGCTATTCGGTGGAAGCGTCGCGCGAGCTGTCTGCCATGGCGCTCCGGCGCCGGCCGCGTTGGGCCGACCCGGAGGCCTTCCGCCGGGCGCTCGCCGGGCGGGACGCCTATCGCGGCTTCGACCCGGAGGCGCTGGCCGGCCACTGCCGGGGGTCGTTGCATCCGACAGCAAACGACGACTGGCAACTCGCCTGTCCCGGACCGCTGGAAGCCCACAATTACGAGGCGGCGCTCGATCCCTCGACCTTTGAAGGACTAGCCCGCATCGCCCGGCCGGTGACATTCGTGGCCTGCACGGATGGCGGCTCGGCCGGCAATCCGAGCTGGGCGGCAACCGTGCAGGCCGATTGCGCCCGCCGGGTGCAAAACGGACGGCTGGCGAAATTCGCGGGCGCCGGTCACCTTGTGCCGTTCGAGGACCCGCCGCGTTGCGCTGCTCAGATACGCAAGATGCCCACTGAAGTCTGAATTTTTTCGGAAAATCTATGCTATTGGACTTGTCAGGCGCGACAATCCGTCCTATGTGTTTCTGCAAAGGCTGCACGCGGCTTTCTCGCCGCCTTGGGACTCCCCCTCTCGTCCCGCAGTCTTCGACGCCCTGAAGCGCCCGGTCTCCCCCCGACCGGGCGCTTCTCCTTTCCACGGGGGACAGGCGCTCCGCATCGCGGACAAGGTAACGCCATGGCTGAGATTCTCGTCGTCAATCCCAACAGCACCGAGGCCGTGACGGAGGCTATCGACCGGGCTGCCGCGCCCTTCCGGACGGCGGACGGGCCGGAAATTCGCGCCGCGACCAACCGCGCGGGACCGCCCGGCATCCAGAGCCAGGGAGATGCCGACGGGGTCGTGCCGCATTTGCGCGAGATGGCGGCGGAGGAGGGTGCGGACGCCATGGTGCTCGCCTGCTTCTCCGATCCCGGCCTGCATGTGTTGCGCGAGGACACGGGCAAGCCGGTCACCGGCATTGCCGAGGCCGGGCTGCTGACGGCGCTTACGCTCGGCGAGCGGGTCGGCGTGCTTGCGATCCTGGCGCGTTCCGTGCCGCGGCACCTGCGCTATGTCCGCCAGATGGGCCTGGACGCGCGTTTCGCCGGCGACCGGCCGGTGGACCTCGAAGTGGTCGAACTCTCGGACCCGGTGCGCACCCGCGCCCGCCTGCTGGAGACCGGGCGCGAACTCCGGGACCGCGACGGCGCGGACGTGCTGGTGCTCGGCTGCGCCGGTATGGCCGACCAGCGCGCCGCCCTCGCCCAGGCCCTCGGCATGCCCGTCGTCGAACCCGTGCAGGCCGCCATCGGCATGGCCGTATCTTCCGTCATGCGGGGCTGGTGAGGGCGGGTCTCCGGAGTTTCCTGCACGGGGCTCGGGGCGGCCGCGGATCGATCCGGGGCCGGGGCGTGTTCGAGGCACACGCAGCGGTCGGCTTCTCGTTGCGATAGTTGCGAAAACCCTTGACAAGGACAGTGTCCTCGTTCGAGCAAGGAACATGGCCAAGGTGACCGGCGACGAGGTTCGCTTCGAGGAGGCCGGCGAGACCGTTCGCATGGCGCCCGCCGGCGCGGGCGTCCCCTCGGACGCTCTGGATCGCGAGGCGCGTCTTCGACTGTTCGACGCAGCGACCGAACGGCAACGGGAGCGCCAGGAAAGCCTTGTCCCGGATGCCGCCGGAGATGGGTCCGGCAGCCAGGGGCGCGGTTGGACCAGAGATGAGCTTTACGGGCGCGGCGGCCCGGATGCCGATTGACGCCGGCATTCTCGTCTATCGCCAAAATCCGCAACCCGTTCCAGGAGCAAGGCACACCGGCGTGACCGGGCTTGCCCCGTCCGAACCGTCCGGTCCGGAACGGGGCGCATGCCGCTTGCCAAACCGGGCGGGACGGGGTATCCCGCGCGCCTTGGCGAGACCCCATCGTCTAGAGGTTAGGACACCACCCTTTCAAGGTGGAGACACGGGTTCGATCCCCGTTGGGGTCACCATGCCGGCACATTCCTCGCGAGGAGGCGCGCCCCATGTCGGAACGGACCCTGTCCATCGAATATTGCGTGGCTTGAAACTACGAGCCGCGCGCCCTCCGTGCGAGGGACATATTGCAGGCGAACACCGGCCTTGCCGTGGCGTTGGTCAAGGGCGGGGGCGGCGCCTTCGAAATCCGGCGGGACGGCGAAATGCTGTTCTCCAAGAAGGCGACGGGACGCTTCCCCACCGACGAGGAATTGCACGCGCTGCAATAGCCCGCATGCGCCGCCCGACGGTCTTGCGATGGGTCCTGGCGGCGATGCTGCTGGCCTGGCAGCCGGCGGCGGCGCACGAGACCCGCATCGCTCCGGAATCGGCCGAGCAGCTGCGGCTCTCATTCGCCCCGGTGGTGCGCGCCGCCCGGCCGGCGGTCGTCAACATCTTCGCATCGGGACGCCGGGTCGAGCGCAGGCAACCGTTTTCCGGTTTCCCCTTCCTCAACGACCCCTTTTTTCGCCGTTTCTTCGATTTCGGCGACCGGCGGCGGCAACGGGCGCAGAACTCGCTCGGCTCCGGCGTGGTCGTCGGCGCGGACGGCCTGATCGTGACCAATCACCACGTCATCGAGAATGCAGGCGCGATCAAGGTCGTACTGGCGGACCGGCGCGAGTATCCGGCACAGGTCGTGGCTTCCGACGAGCGCAGCGACCTGGCGCTGCTCCGGGCCGCGCTCGACAGCGAGACGCTCCAGCCGGCCGTGCTGGGGGATTCCGACGCGCTTGAGGTGGGCGACCTCGTGCTGGCCATCGGCAATCCCTTCGGCGTCGGCCAGACCGTGACCTCCGGCATCGTCTCGGCGCTGGCGCGCACGGGTCCCTCGGTCCGCGGTCCCGGCTACTTCATCCAGACGGACGCCGCCATCAACCCGGGCAATTCCGGCGGCGCGCTGGTCAATCTCGCCGGCGAAGTCATCGGCGTAAATACGGCGATCTTCTCCCGCAGCGGCGGTTCGCACGGCGTCGGCTTCGCCATTCCGTCCAACCTGGTGCGCGTCATGGTCGACAGCGCCCGGCGCGGCGGTCGCGTCGTGCGCCCCTGGCTCGGCATCGAGAGCCAGCCCGTGACGACCGACCTCGCCGAGGCGCTCGGCCTTGTCCGGCCGGGCGGGCTGCTGGTCAAAGCCGTGCGCGCCGACGGGCCGTTCGCGCGCGCCGGCGGGCGGCGAGGCGATGTGATCCTGTCCGTAAGCGGGCATCCGGTGCTCGACAGGGCAGCGCTGCGTTTTCGCATGACGACGCTGCCGCCGGGCGGAGCGGCCGAGTTCGGAATCCTCCGGGGAGGCAGGGAGGCGGCCCTGTCCGTTCCGGTCGAGCTTCCGCCGGAGGCGCCGCCGCGCGACCGCAGAAAACTCACCGGGCCGCACCCGCTCGCCGGCGCCGAAATCGTCAACCTGTCTCCGGCGGTCATTGAGGAGTTCGCCTTCAACGGGCCCCGCTCCGGCGTGCTGATTGTCGATGCGGCGCGCAACTCGCCGGCCGCGCGCCACGGCTTCCGGCCCGGAGACCTGCTGCGCAGCATCGACAGGCGGGAGGTGGAAAACACCGCCGATGCGGAGGCCGTTCTGCGCGCCGCCGACCGCCCGTGGCGCATTTCGATCTGGCGCGGCGGGCGTTCGCTGACGACAATCTTCCGATGACTGGCTCGCTGTTTCAGGCCGCAGGGCTTGCCGACGAGGCGCCCCGCCCGCTCGCCGACCGGCTCCGCCCGGCGGTGCTTGCCGACGTGGTCGGGCAGGACCATGTGCTGGGCCAGGACGGTCCGGTCGGGCGGATGCTGGCGGCCGGACGGCTCGCCTCCATCGTCTTCTGGGGTCCGCCCGGCTGCGGCAAGACGACGATCGCGCGGCTGCTGGCGGGCGCGGCGAACCTGCATTTCACCGCGCTCTCGGCCGTCTTCTCGGGCGTGGCGGACCTGCGCAAGGTCTTCGCCGAGGCCGAGCAGCGGCGCGAGGCCGGCCGCGGCACCATGCTGTTCGTGGACGAAATCCACCGCTTCAACCGCGCCCAGCAGGACGGATTCCTGCCCTGGGTTGAGAACGGCACGGTGGTGCTGGTGGGCGCAACGACGGAGAACCCCTCCTTCGAGCTGAACGCCGCCCTGCTTTCGCGCGCCCAGGTGTTGGTGCTGCGCCGCCTCGACGAGGACGGGCTGGAAACCCTGTTGCAGCGGGCCGAAACCAGCCTCGGCGGGCCGCTGCCGCTCGACGAGGGCGCGCGGACGGCGCTCAAGGCGCTGGCGGACGGCGACGGCCGCTACCTGCTCAACCTCGCCGAGGAGGTAGCCGGCGGGCCGATGCTCGACGCGGCTGGCCTCGCCCGCGTCGCACAGCGGCGCGCGCCGGTTTACGACAAGGACCGCGAAGGCCACTACAACCTCATCAGCGCGCTCCACAAATCGCTGCGCGGCTCGGATCCGGACGCCGCGCTCTACTGGCTCGCGCGGATGCTCGACGGCGGCGAGGACCCCCGTTATATCGCCCGGCGGCTGGCTCGTTTCGCTTCGGAGGATGTGGGGCTGGCCGACCCGACGGCCCTGCCCGCCGCGCTCGCCGGCTGGGAGGCCTATGAGCGGCTCGGCAGCCCGGAAGGCGAACTCGCGCTCGCGCAGACCGCGCTGCATCTCGCAACCGCGCCCAAGTCCAACGCCGCCTATACGGCGTTCGGGGAGGCCATGCGCGCGGCGCGCGAGACCGGCTCGCTCATGCCGCCGATGCACAGCCTGAACGCGCCGACCCGGCTGATGAAGGACCTGGGCTACGGCGAGGGCTATGCCTACGACCACAATGAGCCGGACGCCTTCGCCGGGGTGAACTACTTCCCGGACGGCATGGCGCGGCAGCGGTTCTACCGGCCGGAAGGGCGCGGCGCAGAGGCGGAGATCGCGGAGCGGCTGGCCGCATGGGCCAGGCGGCGGCAGGCATGAGCCTCTGGATCGCGGTCGCCGCCGGCGGAGCGCTCGGCGCGCTCGCGCGCTGGTTCGTGGTGGGACAGGCCGCCCGGCTTCTGGGCCCGGATTTTCCGGTGGGCACCATGGCCGTGAACGTGCTGGGTTCGCTGGCGATGGGGCTGGTCGCTGCCCTGCTGGCGCAGGGGCTTTCGCTTTCGGCGGAACTCCGCACCTTCCTCACCGTCGGCTTCCTCGGCGGCTTCACCACCTTCTCGGCCTACTCGCTGGATGCGGTGGCGCTTGGGGAACGGGGCGAGTGGGCCGGAGCGGCGTTCTACACGGCGGGTTCGGTCGCGCTCGGCATCCTCGCCTTCCTCGCCGGCGCGCGATTGGCGCGCATGCTGCTGTGACCGGCGTCCGGCTGGAGGAAGTGGCCGTCCACGAAGCCGGGCAGCGGCTGGACCGCTGGGTTGCGCGCCGCCTGCCCGGCCTGCCGCAAGGCCGCCTCCATAAGCTGCTGCGGACGGGCCAGGTGCGCGTGGACGGCCATCGCGCCCGCGCCGGAGACCGGCTGGAGGCGGGCGCCACGGTGCGGCTGCCGCCGTCCGGTCCGGCTCCGGAGGCCCGGCCCGCGCCGCTGCCCGACCGGCTGGTGGAAGAAGTGCGCGGCTGGGTGCTGCATCTCGATGAGGCGGCGATCGCGCTCGACAAGCCCGCCGGCCTCGCCGTCCAGGGCGGCAAGGGCACAGGCCGCCATCTCGACGGGATGCTGGAGGCGTTGCGCTTCGAGGCGCCGGAGCGGCCGCGCCTCGTCCACCGGCTGGACAAGGACACGAGCGGCGTCCTGCTGCTGGCGCGCAGCGCCGCCGACGCGGCCCGGCTCGCGGCGGCCTTCCGGGCGCGCGAGGCGGAGAAGCTCTACTGGGCCGTGACCGCCGGCGCGCCGGAGCCGCCCTCCGGGCGCATCGCGCTCCCGCTCGCGAAACGGGGACGGCCCGGCGGCGAGCGGGTTGCTGTCGATGAGGACGGCAAGCGGGCCGTTACCGAGTACGAGACCGTCGCCCGCGCCGGAAAGCGCGCCGCCCGCCTCGCGCTCCGGCCGCTGACCGGGCGCACACACCAGCTCCGCGCGCATCTGGCGTCCATCGGCTGCCCGATCCTGGGCGACGGGAAATATGGGGGCAAGGCGGCTTTCCTGGAAGGCATCGGGCTCGAACGGCGGCTGCATCTCCACGCCCGCGCCATCGCGCTGGAGCATCCGCGCGGGCGGGGCCGCCTCGAAGTCGAGGCTCCGGCTCCGCCTATGCTGAGACATGCCTTCCGGCTGCTGGGACTGGACATGTAGCCCGGCCGCGGGGACCGCGCTTCCTGTCGCGCGGGAGTGCGCCATGCTATCTTCGCCGTCCCGGCCGCCGGGAGGCCCATGACATGAGCAGGCAGCAGGCAGCAACCGCCCGTTCCCGACGCCGCGCGACCTATCGCGACGTGCTGGAAGCCCCGCCGCACATGGTGGCCGAGATCGTCGCCGGAACGCTGCATACCAATCCGCGCCCGGCCCCGCGCCACGCGCGCGCCAGCTCGGCGCTCGGCGCCAAGATCGGCGACCCCTTCGACTACGGCGGCGGTCCCGGCGGCTGGTGGATACTGGACGAGCCGGAACTGCATGTCGGCGAGGATGTCCTTGTGCCGGACATCGCCGGCTGGCGGCGGGAGCGGATGCCGGATCTGCCCGATACGTCCTATTTCACCCTCGCGCCCGACTGGGTCTGCGAGGTGCTCTCGCCCTCGACCCGGGACCTCGACCGCCACGGCAAGCGCCCGGTCTATGCGCGCGAGGGCGTGCGCCAACTCTGGTTCGTCGATCCGGCGGCACGCGATCTGGAAGCGTTCGAACTGCGAGAGGGCGCATGGGTCCTCATCGCCGCGCTGCGCGACGACGATGCAGTGTCGGTGCCGCCCTTCGAAGCGGTCTCCTTCCCCCTCGACGCCCTCTGGCCCTGACGGGGCTCAGGCGGCCAGCTCCTCCCGGTACAGCGCTTCCGTCGCGGCGTCGAAACAGGCGAAGGCGATGCGCGCGAAACCGGCGCCGTGGGCCCGCGCGCCGGCAACCGCGATGCCGGCCGCGCGGGCCGGCGGAAAGCCGTAAACGCCGGTGGAGATGGCCGGGAACGCGATGGAGCCGAGGCCATGCTCCCGCGCCAGCGCAAAGCAGTTGCGATAGCAGGCGGCGAGCAGGGCATCTTCGTCGCCGGCGTCCCGCCACACGGGTCCGACCGTGTGGATGACATGCCGCGCCGGAAGCCGGTAGCCGCCGGTGATGCGCGCCTCGCCGGTCGGGCAGCCGCCGAGCGTGCGGCATTCGGCCAGCAGATCGGGGCCGGCGGCGCGGTGGATCGCCCCGTCCACCCCGCCGCCGCCGAGCAGCGCTTCGTTGGCGGCATTGACGATGGCGTCAACCGCGAGCGTCACGATGTCTCCCCGGAAAAGCTCGATCATGGCGGAACCTCCCTTCCCTGCGTTTCCTCGTCACGCCGGCGGGGGGATGTCGCCGCCGTCGGCCACGGGATAGACACGGAGCGGGCGTTCGCGTCCGCGTATCTCGACGAGGCGCGACGGGATGGCGGAAAAGTCGGCCCCGGCGAGGCGCACGACGCGCTGCGAGATCACGGCCTGGCAGGCGAACTCCTTGGTCATCGGCTCCAGCCGGCTCGCGACATTGACCGCATCGCCGATGGCGGTGACCGAGGTGGCGCGGCTGTAGCCCATCTCGCCCACGATGACGGCGCCGGCATGGAGGCCGACGCCGATGCGGAGCGGCTCGGCAAGCTCTTCGCCGAGCGCCGCATTGAGCTCGCCCAGCGCCGCCGCCATGGCCCGCACGGCCTCCAGCGCGCTCCGGCAGCCCTCGCGGGTGTCGCCGTCGATGCCGAAGAGCGCCATCACCCCGTCGCCGATGAACTTGTCCACATGGCCGCCCGCCTCCTCGACCGCGCGGCCCATGGCGAGGAAATAGCGGTTCAGCAGGAAGACCACGTCGTAGGGCAGCTTGTCCTCCGACAGCTTCGTGAAGGCGCGCAGGTCCGCGAACAGAATCGCGATCTCGCGCTCCGCGCCCTGCTGCGTGCCCGTCCGCGCCCGCGCCTCGACCGGGCCGGCGGATGCAGGCAATAGCGGCGTAAGCGACACGTCCCCCGCCGGCACCGTGCGGCAGGCGAGCCTTACCCGCTCCGGCGCTCCGATGCGCCGGAGCAGGGCGCTCTCGCCCTCGTCGGGGGGCGGCAGCGTGTCGAAGCCGCGCGAGACATGCACGCGGCAGGTGGAGCATCGTCCGCGACCGCCGCAGACCGAGGCATGAGGGATGCCGGCGGCGCGACTCACCTCCAGCAAGGTAGCGCCCGGCTCGGCCCGCACCATGCGCCCGTCGGGGTAGGTGACGCGGACCGGCCTTTGCCGCCGCGCCCGGAGCGCGCGGATCAACCGCCAGGCGACCAGAGCGGCCACGGCCATGCCGGTCATGGCGCTCATCCGGGCCTCGATGCTCTGGACCCACTCGACGCCCTCGCGCCCGGGGAAGCGGATGCTTTCCAGCATCGCGCCGACCCAGCCGGCGTCCGCCGCGGCCATCGCCAGCACATCCCGCCCTCCGACCGCGAAACCCGCCAGCGCCAGCGCCGGCAAGAGCAAGGCGGCAGCGAAGAAAAACGGCAGACCCGTCCGGTACCAGGCCTGGAGGCGCAGCCAGAAATGGATGCCGATACATCCGTGCGTCCAGGCGGCGGCCATGAGCGCAATCTGCTGCAGCGGGTCGCTCCAGGTCGCCCAGAGCACGAAGGGATAGCTCGGGTCCATGCCGAAGCGGACCGAGAGCCCGAGCGTGCCCAGCATGTGCAGGCAGAGCAGGAATGGGATGGCGAGGCCCAGAAGCTGCTGTGCCGCCTCCCAGGCCGGCATCCTCAGGTCGCGCTTGCGGAAGAGACGCGCGACCGAGAGCATGCCGTGGAGGGCGAAACTGCCGATGAGCAGCGCCATGCCCGGCGGGCTGCGCCAGACGGCGGAGAAGACGCGCCGCCCGGCCTCCATCGCCTCCACCGAGGCAAGGCCGAACGTGTGGTTGAGCAGATGGCCCGCGACATAAGCGAACAGGACGACGCCGCTCCAGAGGCGGAGCTGCTGAATCACGCGGCCGCGCAAGGGTTTTCGCTCCCGGCAAGGGCAGCCGTCGGCAGGCCGGCGAGTGAGCCCGAAGCCCGCGCGCCCATTTGCTCGATGATCCGGGCGGCTGCGAGCCCGCCCAGCCATGCGCACTCCGCCAGCGGGCGCGTTCTGGTAAAGGCATGCAGGAAGCCTGCGGCATAGAGGTCGCCCGCTCCCGTGGTGTCCACGAGCCGCTCGACGCGGGCCGCCGGCACTACCTGCCGCTCGCTGCCGGACACGATCAGCGAGCCTTGGGCGCTGCGGGTGAGCGCCGCCGCCTCGACCATCCCGGCCACGGCTTCCGCCGCCTCCCGGAGTCCGGCCGCGCCCGTGAGCGACACAACCTCCTCCTCGTTCGCGAGCAATATGTCCACTCGTTCGGCGATCAGTTCGAGGAAGGTCTCCCGGTGCCGCGCGACGCAGAACGGGTCGGAGAGCGTGAGCGCGACCTTGCGCCCGGCGGCGCGGGCGGCGTCCGCCAGCTTCACCATCGCCGCCTTGGCCTCGGGCGCATCCCACAGATACCCTTCCAGATAAGTGACGGCCGCCCTCGCCGCCGCTGCTTCGTCGATGTCGGCCGGTTCGATCTCGGCGGCGGCGCCGAGCATGGTGAGCATGCTGCGTTCGGCATCGGGCGTGACGAACACCAGGCAGCGCCCGGTCGCAGCGCCCGAGTTCGCAGCGGGCGTGTCGAACCGCACCCCCGCCTCGCGGATGTCGCGGCGGAACGTGTCGCCTGCATCGTCGTTCCGCACCCGGCCGATATAGCCGGTCCGGGCCCCGAGGGCAGCAAGGCCCGCGGCGGTGTTGCCCGCCGAGCCTCCCGACGCCTCAGCCGCGGGCTCGACCTTCGCATGAAGCGCGGCCGCCCGCGGCTCGTCGATCAGGGTCATGATTCCCTTCTCGATACCGTTTTCGGCCAGCCAGGCATCGTCCACATGGACCAGCACGTCCAGCATGGCGTTGCCGACGGCAAGGACATCCAGCGTGGCGTCTTGCATGGAAACTCCGGGGATGGGGAACCGCCGGAGTATAGACCCGGATTTGCCGCCGGTATCGAAGCCGCGTTCGGAAGGCAGGGCAATCGCATTCGGATTTGTCATGCCCGAACGCCCCCCCTTTGTCCTCCTTCGCTTGCGGGAGGGAGGCCCCCGCGTCCTCCCCGCACGCTCGCGGGGCGGGGCGGTTCGTGGAAGGACCCCTGCATTGTGTCATGTTTTGTCATGTTCCCCATGCCGCCGCCGATGTTCTGCGGTTCCGTTCCTGCATATCGTTCCCTCCGTCGCGTTCCGTTCCGCTCCATGCCGTCCGCGCCGCCGCCGGCCCGACGCCTCCAGGCGGCGGGACCCTTTTTGCGCGCGTATCTTGCGTGCGCGCCTGCGCCCGCCAGCGCGCGTCTTGCGCCGGCGCGGTTCGCGCGGCTGATTGCGCGCGCGAGACGCCGGACGCACTTTCCCCGTTCGTTCCCGCCGGAGCTTTTTTCGGCCCCAGCCCTTGCTTCCCTCAGCAGAAAAGCAGAAAGGCGGCCCCGGAAGCCGCCTCTCTACACCCATCATACTACACATTTTCTCAGGTCAAGCCTCCTGGAGGGCGAAATATGAACATTTTTCTATTTTCTTGCCGGAAAACGGACGAACAGAGAAAACGGTTACCCATCTATTCCGTTGCTCATACCAGCGAGCTCAACTTCGGCCTCATACCAACGGCGTCGGGTTGCGACTCATGAAGAATGCCAGCCCACCCGTCGCCCCGGCCCCCGAGCCGGGGCCCAGCCTCGGTTCTCGCGGCAGCTTCGGCGGTCGGTCCCGTTCTTCACCGGCTGCGGCGGCATCCGGAGCCATGGATGGACCCCGGCTCGGAGGCCGGGGTGACGATGGGGGAGGCCGCCATCGGTTCCTATCAACGACCGCTGGTATCATAGGAAGATTGTGTCTTCATACCGTCGCCCTGGCCCGGAAGGCCGCGCCCTCAGCCGGGCAGGAGTTCCGAGACGCACCCGCCCAGGAAACGCATGAAACCGCCATCCTTGCGGCCCGGCGCGGCGGCGCAGTGGCCCCAGTCGGAGACATAGGGCCGAAACTCGGCGTTCGGCATGTGCCGGGCCTCGAAGGCGTTGTCTTCGGGCGGGAAGTAGAGGTCCGTGGTCGAGGGAACGAGGATCGCGCGCGCCCTTATGCCGGCCAGTGCGCGCTCGAAGTCGCCGCAATAGCGTTCGTTGACGCTGATATCCCCGAGCTGCCAGGTCCGGAGCTTGGCCAGCAGGTCGTTCGCATCCCACCCGAGATGGTCGCGTTCCCAGTCGAGCAGCAGTTCTTCCCAAGTCTCGAAGCCGAGCTCGCGGTGGAGCCGCTCACGATAGAACGCCTGCGAAAACGCCCACCCCGCATAGACCCGTCCGAACGCCCTCAGACCCGCCTCCGGCGGTGTGCGGTAGTCGCCGCCCGCAAACGCGCTGTCCGCAAGGAGCGCCGCCTTGACCCCCTCCAGGAACACCTTGTTGTGCGGCGAGGTCCGCGCCGAGGCGCAAAAGGGCAGGATAGCGGCGACCATGTCGGGGAACTGCGCGCCCCACTGATAGGACTGGCAGCCCGCCATGGACCATCCGAGCACGAGGGCCAGGCGCCTCACGCCGAGCATTTCGGTGAGCAGCCGGTGCTGGCAGCGCACATTGTCGTGGAGCGTGACGGCCGGAAACCGCGGGCCGTCGAAGGGCGGCGGCGTGTTGCTGGGCGAGGAGGACAGGCCGTTGCCGAACATGTCGATCGAGACGATGAAGTAGCGCGACGGATCGAGAGCCGGGACCCTCTGGATATAGGCCTCGTTGCGGACATGCGTGCCCGTATAGAAGGTGGGCATGAGGATCGCGTTGCCGCCGGAGGCATCGAGCGAGCCCCAGGTCCTGTAGGCAAGCCGCGCGTTCGGCAGCGTCGCGCCCGATTGGAGCGTCACCTCGCCGAGGTCGAAGGTTTCGTAATCGGTCGCCACTTAAGTGAGCGCCTCGTGCTTGTTCCGGACGGGAGCGGCGTTCAGTAGAGCCGCAGATACTCCTCGACCTCCCAGTCGGTTACCGCCTGGTGGTAGCGCTCCCATTCGTCGGTCTTGTAGCGCAGCCAGGAGTCCATCATCGCCGGACCCAGCACCTCGGCCGCCAGCGGGTCGTCCCTCAGGATTTCCGTGGCTTCGAGCAGGTGTCTCGGCAGGCGTTTCCCCCCGGCGGTTCGGATTTCCTCATCCGAGAGCGCGTAGAGGTCCTTGTTCAGCGGCGGTCCGGGATCGATGCCCTCGACCACGCCGGCAACGGTGGCTGCCAGCGTCATCGCCAGCGACAGGTAGGGGTTCATGCACATGTCGGCGGCGCGGTTCTCGATGCAGAACCGGTTCTGCGGCAGGCGCAGCATGCAGGAGCGGTTGTTGTCGCCATAGGTCATGTGCGTCGGCGCCCAGGTCACCGTGCCGCCCTCGAAGCCGCCGACCCGGGGCACCAGCCCGTTGTAGGAGTTGACCGTCGGGCAGGCGATGGCGGTGAGCGCCCCGCCATGCCGCAGCAGCCCTCCGACCGCGCGATACACGGCATCGCTCCATCCGCCGCCCGGATCCTCGAAAAGGTTGGCTCCCGGCCGGTCCAGCCGCTGCATCGAGTAGTTGATGTGGGCGCCCGAGCGCCAGTCGCCCACGGTGGGCTTCGGCATGAAGGTAACGAACAGGCCGTGCTTCTTGGCGACTTCCTTCAGCAGCACGCGCAGGAACACCAGCCGGTCGGCCATTCCAAGGACATCCGTGTAGCTGAAATCGAGCTCGAACTGCGAATAGGCACCCTCGGCGACCACATCCTTCAGCCCCCAGCCGAGCTCCTCGAGAACATCGATGAGCGCGCCGAGGAAGCCCATGGAGTCGGTGGAGAATTCCACATCGTAGCCGAACGCCTGGCGTCTCGGGCGCATCCCCTCGCCGGCGGCGGGGTCGTCGTCGAACGCCTTGACCGGCCGGCCGTCCTGCCAGCGCATGGCGATGAACTCGGGCTCGATGCCCGCGAAACCGGCGAACCCCTTGTCCGCAGCATCCGCGACGGCGCGCCTGAGCGCATGGCGGGGACACAGATTGTAGGGCGCGTCTTCCCACCACAGGTCCGCGAACATCCACGCGCAGCTGCGATCCCAGGGGCAGATGACCAGCGTGTCGAGGTCGGGGACGGGAATCTGGTCGGAATCGGCCGGCGTGAGCTCGGGCACGAAAGAAATGGAATGCACGGCGAATTGCGGGCCCTTGCCCATGCACAGGTTCTCGAATTCGCTGAGGGGCACCGGTTTCGTCTTCGGCTGCCCGAACAGGTCGATCCAGCAGGAGAACACGTAACGGATTCCCGCCTCGGCAAGTTTCGCCTGCGCTTCGCGGACGCGCTCGATATCGGGCAGCGCCCCGGCCATGTCGCTCGGTATCGGATTCATCGGACGCACCCCTTGTTTTGCCGCGATTCGCCTCTGATGAAATTCAATCCACGACTACCAGATTACCACATATCTTCAAAATTTTCGCTCCTTGCTTTGATATATTTTCAATATTGTTGTCAATTTATGATATATCGGTAGGAAAGCCCTGTTCCTGAACCGGCGGCGTCACCAGCGGAAGACATGCCCGGAGCCATGACCCACCGACCGCCTGCTCCCTCCGCCGGCAACACGGCGGAGCGCAATGGCGCCGTCCCGGCGTTGTCCTCCCCCGGCGACGACCTCAACCGGCGAATCATTCGCCTGCTCCAGGCCGACGGCCGCGCGGCCTACGGCGATATCGGGCAGCAGCTGGGCGTGTCGGGCGGGACGGTCCGCAACCGGGTGGCCCGCATGCGGGAGGCCGGCATGTTGCGCATCGTGGCCGTGGTCGATCCGGTGGCCGTCGATTACGAGGCGGACGCGATGCTCGGCGTCAAGGCCGCCCCCGGCATCACTCCCGCAGCGCTGGCAAGGCGCCTGGATCCGTGTTCGGCGGTTGTCTACATCATGTGGGTCAGCGGTCGCTTCGACCTGCTGGTCGAGGTCGTGTGCGACGAGGAAACCGAACTCGAGAACTTTCTCAACGAGCATATCCACAGGCGCTCCGACATCGCCCATGTCGAGGTCATGACCCGCATCGGCATGTTCAAGAACCAGTTCCTCCTCAAGCGCCACGTGCCCTAGCCGAACGCGAAACCGGGCCACAGGGCAGAGGCTTGCCGAAGTGGCGGAGAAGCCGGCAATGCACTAACCTTCGAAGCGGACCAATCGACGGGGGCAGTTCGCTATGACGGAACCGTTTCTCACAACGGTCGTGGGGTCCATGCCGAAGCCGGCCTGGCTGATGGAGCAGGTGCCGCTCAACGAGGCGGGCAAACAGGTTCACGGCAAGGGTGCGGACTGGGTCTTCTCGGGCGATTTGCTGTCCGACGCCATGGACGACGCAACCCGCGTGACCCTGCACGACCAGGAGGCCGCCGGGATCGATATCGTCAGCGACGGCGAACAGCGCCGCCGCTCCTATCTCACCTATGTCACCATGCGCCTCGCCGGGTTCGACTACGGGACTCTGGCGAAGAAATGGACCCGGAACCGGCGCCGGCTGGCGGAGGTCGGGCGCTGCGTCGGCCCCGTGCGGCGCACCGGGCCGATGCTCGTGGACGACCTCGAATTCATGCTGGCGGAGACCGGCCGTCCAGTGAAAATCACCATGCCGGGGCCGATGACCGTGGTCGATTCGACGGCCGACGAGCATTATGGCGACGAGGCGGCGATGGCGATGGACGTAGCCGACGCGCTCAATGCGGAGGCGCGCGAGCTCGACGGGCTGGGCGCGGCCGTCATCCAGTTCGACGAGCCCGTGTTCAGCCGCTATCCCGACAAGGTCAGGGAATGGGGCGTTGCGGCGCTGGACCGCTGTCTGGACGGGATCGAGAACACGCAGACGGCTGCGCATATCTGCTACAGCTATCCGATGCCCGGCGTGCCCCGGCCGATCATGGACAGCTATCCGGTGATTCTGGAAGCGCTGGAAGGCTCCAGGGTCGATCAATTGTCGCTCGAGTTCGAGGCGTCGCGCCTGGATCCGGCGCTGCTTCGCCTTTGCCCCTCCAAGACGGTCATGTTCGGCTGCATCGACAACGGGATCGACGAGGTGGAGACGCCGGAATATGTGGCGGGCAAGCTGCTGGAAGCCGCGAAGTATCTGCCGGCCGAGCAGATTCAGGCGGCGCCGGACTGCGGACTGGTCCCGCTGTCGCTGCCGGTCGCGAGGGCGAAACTGAAGGCCATGGTGGACGGCGCGCGGCTCGCCCGGAAGCAGTCCAAATAGGCCGGGCGGAGCGCCCGGGGCCGGTTTATCCCTCGCCCGGCACGCCGTAGTCCGGGGCCCTGGAGGGGTCGAGAGCGCGGGTCACATAGTCGTCGAGTTGCGGGGCATAGACCTCCCAGACCTCTGCGAGTTCCCTGACCGGACAGCCTTCGGTCCAGTCCACGCGCAGATCGACGATCGGCCAGGGGACCTCGCCCGCGAGCTTCATGCCGGCGGAGTGGACAGGGCCGGCTTCGCCGCCGGCATCGACCGCGGCCTGCATGGCGGCGAGCAGGCGGTCGGCAAGGTGTCCCCCGCTCGCGAGAAACGCCTCGACGATGGTTCGCGGAATCGTGTCCACCGACAGCAGATTGCCGGCGCTCGCGACATCCGGTCCCGATGCCTCGCCAACATTTCCGAGCGCGTTGGAGCCGGAGAAAACCGCCGCACGCCCGGCCCCGTCCACCGCGAGCAATTGCCGGTACTGAATATGGAGGCTTGTCTCGGACACCGTCCCGACCGCATTCGCGGCGCTCGCGCCCAGCGCCATCAGGTCGAGGAGCCGCTCGCCCAGGCGCGGATCCGTGACGTTCTGGCTGAGTGCTGCGCCGACCCCGCCTCGCACATAGGCGCAGCGCGCGGCGACCGCCGGGGAGGAGGACGAGACGGCAACGCCGAACATGCCCGTGTCGGCGCAGCGCGCGGCGATGGAGAACGTCACGCGACGCACTCCCGTTCGCTGTTGAGCTTCGCCATGAATCGCCTCCTCAATCCGGAATGACGGCGGTGCCGTCGATCTCGACCAGCCATTCCGGCCGCGCCAGCGCCTGGACCACCAGCCCGGTGGAGACCGGATGGATGCCCTTGAGATACGGGCCCATGGTCCGATAGACCGGCTCGCGGTGACGGATATCGGTCAGATAGACGACGATCTTGACCAGGTGCTCCATCGAGCCGCCGGCTTCCTCGATCAGCTGCCTTATGTTCCGCATGACCTTGTGCGTCTGCTCCACCGGATCGTGGCTGTCGATGCTCGCGCCGTCATCGAGGCTCTGCGGACACTGGCCGCGCAGGAAGACCATGCTGCCGCGCGCGACAACGGCCTGGCAAAGATCGTTGTCGAGGTTCTGCTCCGGGTAGGTGTCCGCCGTGTTGAATTTCCGGATTCGCCGATGAGCCATTGGTGCGTTCCATCCCGTCCGAGGGCGCCTGTCCGCCGTCTATGCGTCCGGGCGCCCGCGCGGTCAAGCGGCGGGAGATTGCCGCCGCCGGGCGTCCGGCATCGCGCCGGACGCCGGAAGCCGGAAGCCGACCGCCAAACCGCCATGCGCGCCGCTCGCCGCGATTGGCGATGTCCGGGAGTGTCCCGCATGTCGGGAAGACCGGGGTGAAACCGTCCCGGCCGGTTCGCCGTCGGGGAATGAAAATCCAGGTCCGGAAAAAGGAGACTCATGCCATCGGTCACCGATCGGAACCGATGGCGGCGGCGCCCCTGTTCGTCGCCCCGCGCAGGAGTGTGTGAAAGAATCGGAACGGCGGTCGGCCGTATCGAAACGGGACGAGGACAGATAAACTTCGTCACCCCGGACTCGATCCGGGGTGACGGTTTGGGGCACACCAGGGGCTGTTTCCCGCCGGACGGGCGGCGCAAAACCCGGCAAATCCGATTTCTTCACACGCTCCTGCGCGGGGCGACGATACAAGGACGCGGTCTTTCCATGAGTCTTCAAGTCGAGGCCGCCGGTATCGCTCTCTTGCAATGCCTTGTGGGATACGAGTTTCCCACAAATTACGGATCGCCTATGGCGGAGAGATAGCCGCTACCGATTGTGTGGCATGTATCACTATAACCGGTTGATATTACTACTGAACTTCGACGCATTATTTTGACATCGATTTTTCGGGCAATGCGGCGATCCGCTTCAAAGCTCCATGTAATACACTGTTTTTATTCAATAATATCGAAAACGGGCTTTACAGGACACCCTTCCGGCGTTACAATGGACCGCCTCATTGCAAGAGGCAGAGCCATGGCTTCGACGCCCCGCCGCTCGCTCCGGGTCCCCGAGACCGCCAATGCCAGGATCGTCGGAGAACCGTTTTCGGTCCAGGTCAACCACTGCCGCACGCCAAGCTGCGCTAATTTCGGCGTGCCGGCTCGCACGAAGCGCGGCAAGACCGGGCCGAGCGCGGACCGGGATCTCCGCTACAAGCTGAACTCGACCGCCAAGGGCCAGGAGCCCGCGATCGAGTGCAAGCTGTGCCGGGGCAAGGGCGCCATCCGCTCGAACGCGGCCATCGCCGAGGAAATCGAACGTATTGTCGACTACGCCCGGCCGTTGGAGAGTCGTTTCGCGTGCAAGACCGAAGGCTGCGCCAATTTCGGCCTCTCCGTCGGCGAACACCGCCAGCTCTATGTGAAACGCGGCTACTACAAGATCCCGGAGAATCCCTACTACCAGTGCAAGGCCTGCCTGCGCCGCGTGCTCGTCTCGCGCAAGGCGCCCAGGATCCAGGCCAAGAACCAGGCGCTTGCCGCCGACGTGTTCTCGCGCATCGCTAACAAGTCGCCGATTCGCCGGACCGTGAAGGGCGCCGGACTTACCGGCTGCACCAACTACTATGCGATTTTCGATTTCATTCATCGCCGCTGCCGGGAGATGAACGGCGCCGTCACGCGGGCTTTCCTGACCGGGGCGCGGCGGCTGCCGGCGGAGATGGTCATCGCGCTCGACTCGCAGTCGCTCATGGTCAACTGGCCGCGCAAGGTCCAGCGCCGCACGGTCGAGATGACCTCCTGCTGCAGCGTGGACAGCGCCTCGCGCTTCATCCTCGAACTCGACGTCAACCACGACCCGCGCTTCGACCCGTTCGACGTCAACCAGGAGTCGGCCGAACGGGGCGACCTGACCCGCAAGGAGGCGTTCCGCAGATATGCCCGCTTCTGGCTCGCCGGCGACGAGATGCGCAGCGGGCGCACCGGCCAGCGCCGCATAGGCCGCCAGGCCGCCGAGCAGGCCGTCGGTGACATCCAGGACGCCTTCCGGGCGGCCAACGCCTATGCCGACGTGGCCGGGATGGAGATCGTGCCGGGCCAGGGGCCGCTGCGCGACGCCATGCTGCGCTCCGGCATGCTGGTGAAGACCGGCTACCGGACGCTCGGGCACATGTTCGTGCTGCGGGAGATCCTGAAGGGCGCCGGCGTCGAGCGGTTCCAGCTGTCCATGGACCAGCATCTCTCGACCATCGCCGCCTTCATGTGCGCTTTCCGGGAACAGGTCGCGGACGGCGCCGCGCAGGGCTTCCTGGTGCGCTACGCCAAGGATTGCACGATCGACGAGCGCAACCGCATCTACCGCGAGACCGAGAGGCAGATGCAGGCTTTCGCCCGGGCGCGCAATCTCGAGGGCATGACGGAAGAGGAGCTCGGCTTCGAGATGATCCGGACCGCCCTGCGGGCCGGCGGCCTGCCCGATAGCGGCTGGCTGCGGCACCCGGTGCCGACCGCCCAGGAGCCCGGCAAGGAAGTCCGCTGGATCACGGAGAGCCCGGACATGGAGCTTGACGACAGGGCCCGGCTCTATCTGGCGGCTTCGCTCGCCCGGGTGGACAATGTCTTCCAGCTGACCCGGCGGTTCCTCTCGGCGCTGGAGCGCCCGATCGACACGGCGAGCGGCCGCTGGCAGCAGGTCTGGTACGGCTATGCGCCCTACAGGCCGGACATGGTGCAGAAATATCTCGACGTCTTCCGGGCGGTGAACAACTTCATCCACACCGGCGTGGACGGCGCCACGCCCGCCATGCGGCTGGGCTTCACAGACCGCCCGTTAGCCTATGCCGACATTCTCTGGCCGGGCGAGAAAATCCCGTCCCCGAAGAAGGTCCGACGCAAGGGGCGCGCGCTCAAGCTCTGACGGACTCAGGCGCGCTTTCCCGCCTTTCGGGGCCCTCGATCTGGCATGTGGCTAAGCGCGGGGTCCTGATGCATCTGTATCCAACAGAATTAGGTGTTCAGTCACTTTTGGTGCTGATCGGCGTGGAAGTGGCGCACTGGGCAACACCCGGCGATACTCGGTGGATGCTTTCTTCGGCGGTGGCAAGTAAAAAAACACCCGCCAGGGTTAGCGCATGCCCGCGCCCGACACCGGGGAGGCAGATATGAACCCGATGCATGAGGCGAACCGCAGGGGATGGGACGCGGCCTCGGCCGGCTGGCAGGCGATGGTCGAAAGAAACGTCGACTGGCGCCGCTGCCCGGCGGACCCGGCCGTCGCCCTGATCAAGGAGGAGCTTGAACTACTGGGCAATGTGGCCGGAAGGGACGTCTGCGTGCTCGGCAGCGGCGACAATCTCGCGGTCTTTGCCCTGGCGGGGATGGGCGCGCGGCTCACCTCGGTCGACATCTCGCAGGCCCAGCTTGACACAGCCGCCTCCAAGGCGGGCGAGATCGGCCTCGACATCGCCTTCCTGCGCGCAGACGCGGTTGACCTGCGGGAGTTGGGGGACGAGAGCTTCGACCTGGTCTATGCCGGAGGCCACGTCGCCGTGTGGGTCTCCGACATCGAGCGCTACTACGCCGAGGCGTGCCGGATTCTGCGGCGGGGCGGCATGCTGATGGTCAACGAGTACCACCCGTTCCGTCGCATCTGGAGCCCATCGCCCGACCGGCTCGCGTTGGCATGCGGATACTTCGAACGGGGTCCTCACCGCCACGACCGCTCGGACGCTGTCCCGGGCGCCCCGCCCGGCTCGCTGCCGAGCTACGAGTTCAACTGGACGGTGGCGGACTACGTGACAGCGCTGATGCGCGGTGGCTGCGAACTCGAAGCAATCCGCGAGATCGGAGACCAGCGCGAGTGGTGGGAGTCCGCGCCGCTGGCGGGGCTGCCGAACGCGTTGTTGCTGGTCGGCCGCAAGCGGTAGCGGGCCCTCAGGCGCGACGTTCATCGGAGGTTCTTGCGAGCTAGTCATCTGGAACTGAAGTAGATTTCATTATAAATGGCCTCCGGCATTGGATGCTGGAGGGTTTGGCGATGGCGCGTGGTTCGGGTCGGCCGGTAGCGGCGGTGGTTCTGAGCGATGAAGAGCGGTCTTTTCTTGAGCGCCAGGCGCGGCGCCGCCGGGTGGCACGCTCGATGTCGGAGCGCTGCCGCATGATCCTGCGTTGCGCCGACGGCCTGGCGAACAAGGCAGTCGCCGCGGAGCTTGGCGTGCACGAGCACACGGTCGGCAAGTGGCGCCGCCGCTTCGTGAAGGCACGCCTTGACGGCCTGTCGGACGAGCCTCGGCCGGGCCGGCCGCGCAGCCTGACGGACGACAAGGTGGCCGAGGTCATCGAGCGGACACTCCATACGACCCCGCCGGACGCCACCCATTGGTCGATCCGCTCGATGGGCAGGGAGACCGGGCTGTCGCACACGACGATCCGGCGCATCTGGACGGCGTTTGGATTGCAGCTGCATCGGGCGCAGACGTTCAAGCTCTCCAGCGATCCGCTGTTCGTGGACAAGGTCCGCGACATCGTCGGGCTCTATCTCTCGCCGCCGGACCGCGCCCTGGTGCTTTGTGTCGATGAGAAGAGCCAGATCCAGGCACTCGACCGCACGCAGCCTGTCTTGCCGATGCTGCCGGGCATGCCCGAACGACGCACACACGACTACAAGCGGCACGGCACCACCTCGCTGTTTGCCGCCCTCGATGTCGCCACCGGCTTCGTCATCGGCAAATGCTACCGGCGCCACAGGGCCAGGGAGTTCCTCGACTTCCTGAAGCAAGATCGACCGCTGTGTTCCCGTAGGCCTCGACGTCCACATCGTCATGGACAACTACGCCACCCACAAGACCGCGGCGGTCAGGGCATGGCTGGCGCGAAGGCCGCACTGGCATGTCCACTACACGCCGACCTCAGCCTCCTGGATCAATCAGGTCGAGCGATGGTTCGCTGAACTGACGCGCAAGCAACTGCAGCGCGGCGTGCATAACTCGACCCATAAACTCGAAGCCGACATTCGCACCTTCATCGACAAGCACAACGAAGACCCAAAGCCCTTCAAATGGACCAAGTCAGCCGACGATATCCTCGCCGCCGTCAAACGATTCTGCCTCCGCGTCGAACAAAACCTATGCCACGAACTTTAGATTCACGTGACTAGGGTTACACATCATTGAAGCAGGAAGACGGTGCCGTCCCCCTCGCTGATGACCGCCAGTTATAGCGGGCGTTGTGCCTGTTACATACTGAAGCGCACGACCGGACGGACTATGTGGGGTCCGTTCCAGTCGGGGACCCGCCGTGATCGTCTTCTCCACGCAGGCCGAAATCTCCCTCCGTGCCGAACGCTGCGAGGCTGTCATACAGGATGAGACCGAGGGGTCGATTCCGGAAGGAGACCGAGAACGTCACAACCATGCTCGATGCGCTGGAAGCGTGGGCGCAGCACGAGGCTGCACGAGACTACACCCGACACGCAGGCGCGTGTGAAGTGAATCAGTGAATCGACTGCGAATGAGATGGCAACGGAGAATTGAGAACCGTGTTGGAGTTAGTGCTGAAGCTCGTCATGATCGCACTCATCCTGGGGATGGGAGTGATCGAATGGGGGCTCAAGAACAGATGGCAGGACCGCCCGAATACGCGCCAACGAGGGACGCGCATACTAATTTTGCTGCTCATCGCCGTAACCGCTGTCGACGCTATCGTCGCATGGCGCACGCATGAGCAAGAACAGGAGGCCCATACGAGGGCAGCACGAATAGAGGAAGGGGTGCAAACACTCGTGAAGCATGCGCGTGAGCGCGACCCGACCCTGACCGAGCAGGAAGCGCTGAGGGAGGTCAGCACTGAGATTCAGACCCTGCGAGAGAGGACATCCAAGCTTGAACAAGAACTCGAGGGAGTAAAGAGGTACGGGAGCGTGGCCAAGCTCAACATGATCGGACTAACTGGGAGAGCCGGGTCTGGGATCAGCGAAACGAACTGGGTGCTGCCGACATTGGAAGACGCATACGAGTATGAACAGCGTGACGGAGATACGCATGCCACCATTCGTTGCGACAAGGAAGCGGTCGCGATCTTCGAAAAGGCAATAGAAATCAAACCGGACTTTCCTTTCAGCTACTTCGCCATCGCAATCTGTAAAGCGAAGAAGGGGGAGGAGGGTTGGCAAGGGTATGCAGAAAAGGCCGTGACAATCCTCGAACACACGACCGAGATCGCCGGACACCACAAGAACCACGATTGGGCGCTGAAAGGGTTGAGAGAGATGCTGGAGGCGCAACGACACGGAGACGCCGTAACGCAGTGATGTCCAAAGTCGAGTTGGATCCAAGACTGCTTCGGCGATGATCAGGGCACTCCAAGGACAGCGCGGGGAACGCGAATCCAGGGCCGACGTCAGCGCCGTTCCGACCATGAGGTCCGGAACAAGCGTCGGTCCCATTCGATCCGGTCCAAGCGCTTGTCGTTCTTGCGCGCCTGCAGCCCGCGGGCGTAGCGGTTGATGTCGCCGCCCGAGCGGCCCTTGCAGACCCTGGGGACAGCCGCAATAGACGGTCTTCAGATGCCCGACATCCTCGTGGATGCCGCCAGGAGCCGGTTCGATTTTGAGAGAGGCGCTGAAGAAAATTTCGGGCGGGAGACACCGTCTTGGACGAGGCGACGGAGCGCGCGCGAACACCTTCGAGGAACATCCGGCGACGCTTCGGTCCGAAACAGGAAGCGGCGGCTACATGCCGAAGGACGGGGGCGGCGGTTCGTTTTCGTCGTCGCCAAGGGTCGCAGCGATATCCTCGAGAGCGCAGGCCAGGCCCGGACGGGCGTCCATGAGTATCCGGATTATGGCCAAGGCCGCATTCGGGGGCGCATGTTCGTCGTCCTCCGGATATGGCGCAAGGTCGCGTGACAACGCCATGCGCAAGGAGGCGGCGCCTTCCCGGGCGGTGAACGCGGCCGGCCGGGCCAGTCTGCGCGCCAAATCCACAAAGCGCGGAGTGGCGGCGCCCGCCTGGAGTTCCGCCGCCAGAAGCGGGGTCGCCGCCAGGAGGCGCCTTACCGCATGCCGGCAGTCATCGGCATCCACACCTTCATATTGAGCGAGGTGGTGCTCGGCGGCCTTTCCGTTCAGGGATCGAAGGACGGCCGCCAGATCCGGATAGCCGGCTCGCTCGGCGCCCTTTCCAAGCTGGTCGAGGTCATGGACCTTCCGATAGTCCACCCCATGCCGCCCGAGCATCGCCTTGGCGATGTATTCCGACACCGTGACGGATTCCTTCGCGAACCCGTTGCACTCGCCGACATCCGTCGTCCACTCGCCGGTGCTCGCGAGAAGCGCCGCATGCGTGGACGCATTTCTCAGTGCAGTGATCGCTCCGTTTATCAGTCGCGCATACTCGTCCGGTCCCATAGTCGATACCAATCCTTCCAATCCTGGCCGGTCCCAGCTGCCAGCCAGGAGTCGCCCGTCCCGGACAACGCCGCGGACGACGTCGCCGATCGATCCGCATCGCCGGACGAGGAGGGTCTCAGGGACCGCCAGACACTGTACGGAGGAAGGCAGACCGGCGGCAGGTAGTCCTTCGGGAAGCGGGCGGATGCGGTCCCCGGCGTCCATCGTAACGAAGGCGACGTCCCAGTCGCTGTCCGGGCGGTGGTCGCCCCGGGCGCGGGAGCCGAACAGCACCGCCGCCCGGGCCTGAGGCCAGGCCGCGAGCGTCGCCTCGGCCGCGGCCGTGATGAGGGCTAGCGCCTCGTCCTCTGCATCCGGGACGGTAACCGGGCTGTCGATGGACTGGATACCCATGCAACAGAGCATAGGCGCCAAACACGAACAGGCAATGCGGGCCACAAGGCCGTGAACCGTTCGATCGGCATTGCCACAGAAATTCCGAACGCCTCTTCTGCCAGAATAGCAAAGACGGCGATGACAAAGCCGCAGGGCAAGCCGGGAATACCGACCAAATCCATCAAACCCGCCGCAGATCGCGGGTTCATTGGCGGCCTGCAAGGTCGCCAACACTGTACACCCTTCGAATTTCCCGGGCACCGGCACGATTGATGGTCACGGCGGGCGCCCTTGTGCTTACCATCATGCGGGAGGCTGGAAACCCGATAAGGGGATCGTCTCTTCGCAGCGTCGCGACGGAGCCGGTCGGTCGGTGCCGGGACTTGTGGGAATCGAGAGGCGGTCCGGATGTCGCAATGCCTGATTTGAGTCGCTGCTCATCCGCTTGCGGCGCAGTGTTTCGGCGCACCGTTTCGACGCCGATCAGCACCGTATGCGATCGATTGCGTTGGATCCTGAAGGATCTGGACCATGCGGTTAACGACACCACACCTGCGCGTCGCGCGATTTGGTCGAGGGAATCCCCGCACCCATCTATCCGGTTGCTCACGCTCGCACACCACCTCCCCGCCTCCCCGGCCGGATCCCTCACGGCCCGTTCTCCCGCTACTGCCGGCAACTCCTGTCCAAACCATGAAGAAAATCGGAGCTGTTGAAGTATCGTGGGGCTCCAATTCTTTCGACGGCGGTAACGTGGCTTCATTGCGTACGCTGTGCCTTGGTGGCTCGCCTGCAAGAACTGTCGTTGCCAGACAAGTCTATGTCGCATGGGGGCGCATTCCGAACCGTCCTACCCGGTCAACATTTATCCACAGATCGCGAGTGCGGATTGTGGATAAGTCCACATCGCCCCGGATCGAAACCTTGGGAGGAAAATCATGAAAACTACCAAAATGGCATCGCACCTCCGAATGCCCGGCGCCGGGTCCGGCGCCTCTCTCTGTCTCGTGCTTGCCTGCGCCGCCGCCCTGGCGGTGTCGGCCTGCGACACCGTCCGCGACACGGTTCGCACCCACGTCGCCGACACCAGCAAGCCCCAGCTCACCCCCGGCTGCGATTCCGAACAGTTCGTCGAGCTCATGGCGTCGTTCGACGAGGACATGAAAAACTCGGATCCGTTCGATCCGGAGACTGCCGAGAAAAACCGGCAGCGCCTCCGGGACCTGCTCTCGAAGGCTGGCTGCACCCAGCGGGACCTCGACGCCGTTTTCGACGTCCGGGACTTTTCTCGCTGCGAGGACGGCGACGGCGCCCTGGCATTCCTGTTGGGGCAGGCTTACTCCAGCGGCAGGCTTCTCACGCCAGATCCCGACCGCGCCTTCAAATACACCAGGACCGCCGCCGAATGCGGGGTTGTTTTCGGACAGCGCAGCCTCTCGATGATGTATCGCGAGGGTTTCGGCACGCCTCAGGACGATGTTCGGAGCCTGGCTTGGTGCCTGCTCCATAACGCCGCCGAGATGCACCGCGTCCACGACGACGAGGGCAAGCGCTTCTCCTGGCGCATGGATTGCGACAAGATCCGTGACCGGATGACCCGCTCGCAGCACCGCGAGGCGCGCAAGCTGCGCGACGAACTCTACGGGAGCTACCGCTCGACGAGCCCCGACGGGCTCTGAGGCGGTTCCGGTGCCGGCTGCGGCCGGCACCCCCTCTCTCTCAAACGGGTATCGAGCTCTTCCCGCCCGCCGTCGATATGCCGACCTGAGCCACCCGACCTGAGCCACCCGGCCTGCGGCAGGCGGGCTGATCGCGCGACACTCTCGGGGGGTCGCTTCCAGGTCCCCGCCGGCAGGCTGGCGCCCGTCCGGAATGACCGTCGACAAGAAACAAGGGGCACGATGACCGAAACCGAAGACCTGCGCACGAGGCTACCCGGTTTCTAGAAGCGGCTCCACGAGGTGACGGCTATCGCCGCACCAGTTCGCGGCGAGCGGCGCTATTCTACTTTTCGTACTGACTCCGAATCACTATCTTCCACATCCCCGTGTATGAGCTTGTCGATCTCCGACGGTCCGCCTTCGAGATATTTGCTAACCGGTTTAATGGGAATATCGCGATCGAACTCACTCAACATCGCATGATGCATGTTCTGCCACGCACGAGTGATGCATGTCCGCGCTTCCGCAGCCCGGTCTGCTTGGAAATTACGTCCAAATCCCAACCAAGAAATCGCCTGCGCAATATCCTTGAGGTTCTCATAAGGATATAGGCCCACCGGGCTATTTTTCCGAGGGACATTCCTGAATACACCTCGCAGCTCATCGATTGCGGTCGAGAGCGCCCTTTGAGTGTCAGCAAAGTCGGACTGGGTCGGCTGAACCCCGCAGCAAGAATTGCGGCCGGTATCGCCAGTGCAATGGGCAAGAGCGTCTCAAGAACGTCGGCTGCCTTTGGTTCACGATATGCCGTATAGGCATAGCATGCGCCATACCATACTAGTAGCCATAAAACACTCCCTCGTTACTGCAAGAAAAACAACCATACTACCATGTTCAACCCTCGAACTCTGATGCTTTAAGCGAACAGCCGGATGCAAAGTGTCGAGGGGGGAACTTGCCACACACGGCCTAATAACGATACTCCAAGGGAGTGGACCCTTGTCCGACCCGACGCACAGCCCCGTCACCAAGGCGTTTCCCCGCGGCGACATCGCACGCAGGATCGCCGCATACAGCGCGCTCCACGACGAATCCGGCGGAGGCACGGTAACGGCGCGCGAGGCGCAGTCGGGGTCGATGGCCAAACGGTATTATGACCTGGTGACCGACTTCTACGAATACGCTTGGGGGCACTCGTTCCATTTTGCTCCGCGCCGCAAGAACGAATCCTTCGCGGAATCCCTGCGCCGTTATCAGCGATTTGTGGCCGAGTCGATCGGCCTGAAGCCGGGCATGAGGGTTCTGGACGTGGGCTGCGGAATCGGCGGTCCGATGCGCGAGATCGTCAAGGTCAGCGGCGCCCATGTCGTCGGCCTGAACATCAACGCCTACCAGCTCGCGAAGTGCGAGCGATACAACAGGAAGGCCGGCATTGCCGACCGCACCGGCCTGCTCGAAGGCGACTTCATGGCCATTCCGGCGAAAGACGCCAGCTTCGACGCCGTCTACCAGATCGGAGCGACCAGCCACACGACTGACAAGGTCGGCGTCTTTTCCGAGATATTCCGCGTGCTGAAGCCGGGCGGACTGTTTGCCAGCGACGAGTTTTGCCTGACCCCGGCCTACGACGCCGGCAACCCGGAGCACCGGCGGCTGAAGAAGTTCATGGAGCACGGTGCGAGCCTTCCCGACATTCCACCCTTCAAGGCGGTGACCGGGGCGCTGGAGCAGGTGGGGTTCGACCTGCTGGAGGCGCGCGACATGAACGCCGGGCCGGGTGTGGAAACGCCCTGGTGGAAGGTGCTTGAGGGCGGCGAGTTCGGCTTGAGGAGCTTGCCGCGCGGATCGGCCGGTCGAAGAATTACGGCGACCGCGACATGGGTCCTGGAGAAGGTTGGCGCAGTGCCCAACGGCACGACGGCGGTGGCGAAGATGCTGAACGAAGGCGCGGACGGCTTTCTCGGCGCCGGCCGTCTCGGGATTTTCACGCCAAGCTACTACACGAAGGCGCGGAAACCGGAAACGGCCTAGCGTCCTGGGTTGAGCCACGGCGGCGGGGCGTCCCCTTCGACAGCCCCGGCCTCCGGATCGCGGTCCGGGGCGCGGGGGCGGCCTTCATCTCCCCCTCATCCTGAGTAGCCGACCGGAGAGCCTGCCATGAGCCTGTCAAAGGGGACGCCCGGCGCGTCCGCGCCGAGCCAGCCGGTGCGCGTCTCGCCCTTGTAGCGCGCTCCCGCGCCCGCCCGGCCCTCGAAGGCGCCGTAATCGCCCCGGCCCCAAACGCCCCAGCGCAGCGCCCCTGCATCGAAGCCCGGCTCGCCCTCCGCCGCGCCCAGCGCCAGCGAAAACGCGCTCGACCCCAGAAGCGCGCCCGCGTCCATGCCCCGGCTCTCGCCGCCGCCCGGACTGTAGCCATCGAACCCGCCCGCGCCGGACCTGCCGAACGGCACATGCCGCCCCGCCAGCGACAGCCCCGCCGCCGGAACCGCATCGCCCAGCCGCGCGCCGATATTGTCCAGAGCGCCCGCCACCGTCTGCGCCGCAACCGAAGCCAGCGCGCCCGCAAACGCCCGCTGCTGCGCTTCCGGCGCGCCATGGCTCACCACATAGTCGGTAAAGGCCGCGACATCGTTGCCGGCGGCGTCCCGGAGCGGACTGCCGCCCGGCGTGTAGCTCACCGTCACGGCCGTCCCCGGCTCCACCGCCTCGGCCAGCGTCAGCGTCACGGTGCTGCCGGAAAGGCCGACCGCCGACGGAGCCGCCGTCGCGCCGTCCACCGTTACCGCGAAGTCGGTCGCAGCCGGAACCGAAGCCGGGTCCAGCCGCTCATCGAAGGCCAGCCGCAGCGTATCCCCGCTCACCGTCGCGCGGGTCAGCCGCGGCGGCGTCGTGTCCGGCGCGGCCGGCGCCGCGCCGCGCGACCCGGCCAGCTGCTGGGCGCAGGTCTTGGTGGAGGCGGCCTGAGTGTTGCCATGCACCTCGTGGTTCGTCTGGTGGCCCAGCCCGCTATGCGCCAGGTTCGCGGCAATCGTGCTGTCCGACGCGGCCACGATCGTGCCGCTGTTCAACGCCAGCGTGTTCACGAGCACCGCGATGCCCTTCGTCGAGCGGTTATTATTCACCACCTCGTAGGCGAAGGTCAGTTTCGTCGTGCCGGTGCCGCTCTCGTAATCCGCAGTCTTCGTGCCCCACGTCTCGTCAAGGTCCATGTCGATTCTGAGCCACGGCGTGCCGGTCACAGTGACCGCTGCATCGAAGGTCAACTGGACGCAGATATTCTCGCCCTGCCCGTAGGTCTCCGGTGTGCCGTCGTCGTCAAAGTCGACCGAGGGCGTCGAAACCACCTCGACGCCCGTCACCCTGGGCTGCTTGGCATAGCCGTAGATGGCGAGCATAGAGATGATCTTATCGGGGGTGGTCCAACTGCTGCCGGATGATCTCAACTTGTCTCGCAGCAGGGCAAGAGGTTTGAAGTCTGCGGGTTTGCCGACGGGCCGGATCAAGAATAACCAGTAGCTCACCTTATCGGTGACGGCAGTCAGGCAACTTTCGATTCGTCCGGGTTTCGGTCTCGGATGCCCCAGTATCTAATCCGCGAGCTGGAGACAGTCGGATGACCGCTGGCAGCGAATACTCGCGGCTCATCGAACATATATTCCGCGCCGATCGCAACCTCACCGGCTTCCACCTGTCCGAGCAAGACGTATCGCGACTCGCCACAATCCTTCGAATCGCCGCCGCAGACATGGAGGCCGAACAATGCGATGCACTCGATTTCACCGACCCTTGCCAAATCTCACATCCTCGACCCAACCATTCATGACCTCCTACCCTGAACCTGCTAGAGTTTGCCTATGACCCCCGAGTTGATCGCCATCATCGCCGTCGGCGTCGCCCTCGCAGGACTGATGCTCCGTACCCATCAGGGCCTCGGCAAACGAATCGACGCCCTTGATCGCCAATTCGACAACCGCATGGGCGGCTTCGACAAGCGGATTGACGGCTTCGACGAACGCCTCCGCTCCATCGAAATCGGTCAGGCAGAGCTGAAAGGCACGATCCTCGGTGAGCTCCACCTCATCACGCGCTACATCGTCTCCCACAACCTTCTGGGCGACAATCCCGCTCCCCAGACCAGCGGCGCAAGACCAATAGCCTCGCCACGCTGTGGCATTCTTCTGAAACAGAATCGCAATTGGTAAGGATGATCTCAGCGCCCTTGCCAACACCCAGCTCAAACCCCCGTCCGGAAAACGCTTCTCCGTCGTCATCAGGTCCGCTCCATGAATCTCGACAACGCTCGCAATGCCCAAATCGAAATCCTCCGGAATGTCTTTGACTATTCCGAGTTCGACACCCCCTATGAAGGACCCAGCAGATATATCGATCCCGACTACGAAAATCTCGTAGCCGGACGCCTTAGTGATCCAGCTCATCGCCTATCTTCATCCGATAACCCATTTATGCCTTCCGGACTCGATCTCACGCGTCCGCCCCATTTTGCTCGTAGCCATTTCGTGTCCAAACCGACTTCCCAAATATCCATAGGAATCTCTTCGACACCGGGATCAAATGCCCTACGCCTAAGCGCTGTTTATCAACGCCAATCCGAAGATGTCAAAGACCTTCTCGCCAAGCTTCAAGACCGCTTCAAAGATGAAATCGACTTCTTCTTCTCCGGGCCGATCCGGTCACTATCCGCCTGGCACAACAGTCGCCAAGACACACCACGCCCGGGCTCAAGTATCGGCCACAGCCATGGAACCGGAACTCTCGGCTGCTACGTGCGAGAAAGGACAACCAACAAACTCGGTATCCTCTCCGCCAACCATGTGATCGCCAAACCCAACAACCCCAAACCAGGCGATCCTGTATTGCATCCAGGCCCTTTGGACGGAGGGGATCCTCAAAAGGACGTCATTGCGACCCTTACAAGATTCATCCCCATACTTCCGGCACCCCTCCCCACCGCCGCAGACTGCGCATATGCAACACTAACCAGCCAAACTTCACTCCATCGCCGCGATCTTGTCGATAGCGCCGATATCCACGTTTCAAATATTTCGACTACCCAACCCGTTGCTCTCGAAGTTCTTGACAAAGTCATCAAGGTTGGTCGCACCACCGGCTACACCCAAGGCCAAATACACGCCCTAAACCTCGTCAACCACTTCGTCGAAATGCCAGGACGACGCTATGCCAGATTCGACAACGTCATCCGCATACATTCACTTACGACAAACCCATTCGCTCACATCGGCGATAGCGGCTCATTGATTCTCAATAACGAAGGATCCCCAGGAGGCCTCCTCTTCTCCGTCGCCCCGGCGACCCGGCGCGGCCAAATTTCCATGTCCTTTGCCAATCCCCTCGACTTCGTGTTGAATACCCTCCACCTCGAAATCGTGATCTAAGGGTGACGGCAATGACCCCCGAAGACTTCGAGCGTGCAAAGATCGCCCAAAAGCGCTTGGTCAAGGAGATCGAAACACTGGAAGCCGTCAAGGGCATCGGTATCGGCCTTACTCCAGCCCACGACGCCTATGCTCTTGAGGTCCTTGTCGATGTCAGGCGCCCAACCACCGACATTCCCGAGATTGTCGACGGCATACCCGTGATCCTGCTACCTGTTGGCAAGATCATCGCCGCCTAATCCGCTGGCCAGCCTTGTTTCCTCCCGACACTCGATTGACTGCATGACCGGGCCAAGGACCCTGCGACAGAATCCCAATTCTGGATCATGGCGGCTGCAAGGCGGACACCGGCGCGTCGCGCGACGAGTTCGATGACGAAACGCCGCTCGTCCGGGTCGGTCAGCACCAGGTGCTCGGCCGCAATGGTCGCATCCGTGTTTCGTGTCAAAAGCCGTTCCCGGACGGTGCCAGCGCGTTCAGCAGACGCCGGATCGCTCCTTCGTCGTCGTTCAACACCGCCCTAGTGACGTCATCCCGGTTTTCGTCGCTGCGCCACTCAAGCGGACGCGCGATTTCGGCGGCGATGGCAGGCAACCTCTCGATCGCGTAGGCCAAAAATTCGTCTCGGCGCTCGTGCCGTGCTGCGTTCACGCTTTCCAGCGTGATGTCCTCGGCCGTACCGGTCTCTGGATCGAAGGTTTCCGCGTAGCGGAGAAGACCGAGATCGCGGACTGGCTCCCGAAGACTGGCCCACTGCCTTTGCATTTCTTCGAGAATTACGTGACCCGACCGGACGACCGGTGGATCCATGGAGGCGCACAACCTGTCCATGGCCCCCGGTTCATCATTCAGGACAGCTTCAGCGATGCGTTCCTTGTGGGCCCCTGAACTCCATTCGCAGATTGGGGCCTCGACGGGTCGGGATCGAAAGAAGCCAATGTGCCTGACCACCTCAGGCAAACGTTCGATCGTCTCGGTAATGAGTTTCTTCCGCTTTCCTTGCACACTCGTAACCTGATGCCGCATGACCGGCCGGTGAAGCTCGTTCCACCGCGTCCGCAATCCGTTCAGGACCTCGGGTCCACGGGGAGTCCGCTCTACCGCGCCCTTCAGTTGGTCCATTGCGCCGGGCCTGTCATTCAGTACAGCCACGGCGACATCATCGGGGTCCGCGCGTGGACCCCACCTGTTGGTCCAGCGCCAAGCGGTGTGTGGAGTTGCCCTCCGAACCGGTACACAGTCGGGCAACCGTCTTACGGCCTCCGCAATTACTTCGGCACGAGCAGACGCTCGCTCTTCGTCCGCCCCCGCGTAACGAGTGAGATCCCAGTCGCGTCGCAGTTCCTCGATGACTTCGGGCACTTCATCGTCCGTGCTGGTCATGGTCCGTGCCTTCCTCTCGGATTGGGATTTTGCTCTGGGAAGTCATCCTGCAATCGTCAGCCTTCGACCCGTTCCCGACATGATGCGCGGCCAGCACGGATCACGTATTGGCGAGGCTTTGGCGTTCGGTCGGATTCTTGCACCGTAACACTCTCGCTCCAAGTAAAGAGGTGTCAATGGCAGCCGAAAGTTTCGCACTTTTGGCTGCCATTGACACTGGAGCGGTGGATCGAGGAGTTCGGTCTCCAATGCACCATCATCGCGCCTTCCCTACTCCCGCGCCGGCCGGGCGAGCGGGTCAAGACGAACCGCCACGATGATTGCGCTGGAGGGATCGCGGGCGTTCCGCTTCGGCGGCGGCGACATGCTGACGCCGTCCATGGAGGCTGGCCTGCGCCATGACGGCGGCGATGCGGAGACCGGGTTCGGCGCGGATATCGGCGCGGGGCTTGCGTGGTCGGACCCGGGGTGCGGGGTGTCTGCGGCGCTGCGCGGGTGGGGCGGAGGCGCTGCTCGGGCGCCGGACGTTCGAAGGGCTCGCTGCGCACGACCCAAGGGACGAGCTGCAACGGCGGCGCTTCGAGGCGACCCGGCGCGAGAGCGCGAACGACAACGCGCCCGAGCACGCGGCGGGGCTGCGCCTTACGGCCCGCTACTGAACGTGCAGAAAGCCAAATTCCGCCAAAATCAAGTAACCGCAAAGGGAGTCAGGGCGGCAGCGGAGAGGACAGGTATGACTATGAGCAGGCGATCCGGTCCCGGATCCCCCGTCCCCCGGCAGTTCGCGAGGGCAGGCACTCCGCGCGGGCAGGTTGAACGGCGCGCCTTTACCTACCGGGCCGACCAGGAGCAGCAGCGGACCGAGCCGGACCGGCGATCCTGGCGCCAACTCTGCCGCAGCGCGCCATCCAGTTAGATCGACCCCCGGCCTTGTCAGTGGAGCATGGCGACTTTGACGCCCCAGGGAGCCGGCCAGCGGGTCTGGGGCACCCCCGGCTCCCAGAAGAAGACGCAGCAGGCACCGGCCGCTTTCCCCAAATGTTTTTCTTGGTGCCGAGGCGGGACCGTCCGGTCGACGCTACAACGGGTGTATGCCTAGCCTGCATCCCTCCGTGGCCCGGATGTTGGCGCTGCTCACCCGGGTGGTGCCGATGGCGGCCTGCTGCGGCGCATTATCGGCGGCGGCCCGTCATGACCCCCTGCCGCGACGACCACCCGGAAGGCCCGGGCATAACCGGCCGCACCTACACCGTCACGCTGTCCGAAGCCGCCTTGATCGAGGTCGAAATGATCCTGTGGAAGACATGATCGCAGCCGCCATGGAGCACATGGACCACTACCGGGACAGGATCCACGACGCCCGCGCCCCATGCCTCGCCGGAATCGCGGCATGGGGGGCCATCCTCGCGGACGCTCTCTCATGGCGCACAGAGGCGATGGTCCCGGCGTGTATCTCCGAGAGCTTTGCCTGTCGGGCCTTCAACGCCTGCCACAGTTCGTCATCGAAGATACGAAGCTCGGGAACCTCCCTCGCGATCCACTCTTCCGGGGGTTTGAAGCGCAGCACCCGCCGTCCGGTCTCCAGGTTCTTCACAAAACGCTGCCGGTTCCGGACCGGACGACCGATATGGAGTTCGTTGTTGACGATTCTCCGGCCCCGCTTGGCATGGCCGCGCAGCTCGGCGTCGGTCCAGAGCTTGCTCTTGGGGAACCGTGTTGAGCGCTGAAGTAAAGCTGAAGCGATACGACCGGATGTGGCGCATCCGGCCGTTACGCTCCCCGGATACCGCAATCCGGAGAGAGTCCATGCTGACGGCCTACGAAGAATATCTCCTCGCCCGTTGCCTCGCCAACGCCGCCTCGGGCCTGCGCCGCCGGGACCCCGAAGCCGGGGCGCTGGCCGGGTGGGTGGCCGACGGGGAGAACCGCGTCGCGCTCGGAGGACGGGGGAGGCGGCGGCGGCGCCTGCGCCGCTGGACCGCCGACTACGACAAGGTCTCGAAAGAACAGTTTCGCGGCCTGCGGCAGGCCTTGCAGGACGAGTGCGCGGCCAGGGCGGCGCGGCGCGACCGGACCGGACAGCGTCTCCTGCGTCTGGCGCAAACCGCCGGCTTGTCCCGACCGGACGCCGCAATTCTGGAGCTTCTTCTGCGCTACCGGACGAATCCCGTCTTCGAATCGATGATCGACGACGTTTTCATCGACCCCTCCCGGTGGCACGACCTGAATGTCAGGGGCCGCGCGCTCGCCCTGATGCTGGGCCTTTCGCCGGGCGCGGTCGCCCGCCGTTTCGATCCGGACAAGCCTCTTGTGCGGACCGGACTCGTCACCATCGACGATGACGGCGAAGTGAAGGCCATCGACCGGCTGGCCCGGCTCGCATTCGCGCCCGCCGGGGCCGGGCTCGATGCGAACGGCCTGCTCTTCGACGCCGCGCCGCCGGGCGAGCTCGACTGGTCGGATTTCGACCATGTGGCCGAGGGCCGCGACCATGTCGAGAAGCTGCTGAAGGGCGCGCTGGAACGCCGGGCGCCGGGCGTCAACATCCTGCTTTACGGGCCGCCCGGCACCGGCAAGACCGAGTTCTGCAATACGGTGGCCGAGCGCCTCGGCGTCACGCTCTACAGCGTCGGCGAGGCGGACGGGGACGGGCGCGAGCCGTCGCGCCGCGAGCGGATGCAGGAGCTTCGCCTCGCCCAGCGGCTGCTGGCGCGGGACCGGCGCTCGCTGCTGTTGTTCGACGAGATGGAGGACCTGCTGGAGGACGGCGGGCCGGAATTCGATTTCCTGGGAGGCCGGCTCGCCCGCAACGGCCGGGGCGGCGCTTCCCGGGTCTTCATGCACCGGCTGCTGGAGCGCGCGCCCGCGCCGACGCTCTGGACGATGAACGACGCCGGGGATATGAGCCCGGCCATCCTCCGGCGCATGATGTTCGCCTTCGAGCTGCGCCCGCCGACCGCCCCGGTCCGGGCGCGCGTCTGGACGCGGCTGCTCGAACGCCACGGCGTCGCGGCGAAGCCGGAGGAGGCGCGCAGGCTGGCCGCCGAATTCGACGCCGCGCCCGGCGTCGCGGCCGGTGCGACGGCCGCGGCCCGGCTCGCCGGCGGCGATGTCGAAACGGTGCGCCGCGGGGTGCGCAGCCTCTCCCGGGTGCTCGGCTGCGAGAAGCCGCCGCAGGGAACGCCGGAGCACTTCGACCCGGCGCTGATCCGCGCCGACACCGACCCGGCCGCGCTCGCCGGGCGCATAGCCGGCTCCGGCGCGCGGCGCTTCTCCCTCTGCCTGCAGGGCCCGCCGGGCACGGGCAAGAGCGCCTGGGTCCGGTTCCTTGCCGAACGGCTGGGTCTGGAGGTGATCCAGAAGCGGACCTCCGACCTGCTCTCCATGTGGGTCGGCGGGACGGAACGGCAGATCGCCGACGCCTTCGCCGAGGCGCGCGACGCGGGCGCGTTCCTCGTCTTCGACGAGGCCGACTCGCTGCTCGCCGACCGGCGCTTCGCGGTGAGGAACTGGGAGGTGAGCCAGGTGAACGAGATGCTGACCTGGATGGAGAGCCACCCGCTGCCCTTCGCCTGCACCACCAATTTCGGCGAACGTCTGGACCCGGCGACGCTCCGGCGCTTCACCTTCAAGGCGGCACTGGATTATCTGGATTCAGACCGGGCCGGTGCGGCGTTCCGGGCCTATTTCGGCATGGAGCCGCCGGCCTGTCTCCGCGATCTCGCGGCGCTGACGCCCGGAGATTTCGCGGTCGTGCGCCGCAAGGCCGAAATCCTGGGCCTGCTCGGCGAGCCGGAGGCGCTGGCCGAAATGCTGGGCCGGGAGTGCGAGGCCAAGCCGGACCGCCCGCAGGCGATCGGCTTCCGGGCGTGAGCCTTGGTCCTGCCGGGAGCGCTGCGTATGGTGCGCTCGGCGGGGATCGGCATGGGAGGGCGGCATGGCGGACGACCGAATGCGCTACGAACGCCTAGCGGACATTATTGCGCTGGCCGTCCGGCTCCAGGGCCGGGTGGAGGGCATGACGCTCGCCGAGATTGAGCGGGAGTTCGGGGTCGGCCGCCGGACGGCGGAGCGGATGCGGGCCGCCGTTGAACAGGCGTTCGGTCCGCTGGAAGAGGTTGAGAGCGGCGGCCGCCGGAAACACTGGCGGCTGCGTTCGGACCGGCTTCGCGGCCTCGTCTCCGTCTCGGCGGAGGAACTGGGCGCGCTTTCCACCGCCGTTACGGCGCTCGAAGGCGCGGGCCTCGGCGAACGGGCCGGGAAGCTGAAGGCGGTAGCGGACAAGCTGCGCGCCTTACACCGTTCCCGGACACCGGAGCAATTGGAGGCCGACCTCGAAACCATGCTTCGCGCCGAGGGCCTCGCCATGCGGCCCGGCCCGAGGCAGCCGGTCGAGCCGGCGCTGCTCTCGCTGCTGCGCGACGCCATCCGGGCCTGCCGCATGATCGAATTCGACTATCTGTCGCGGCAGAGGAGACGGCGGAGCCGCCAGATCGTCGAGCCTTACGGCCTGCTCTACGGCAACCGCCCCTTCCTGGTGGCGCGCACCGACTGGAGCGGCGAGCCCCACCTCTGGCGGCTGGCCAACATAAGCAACGCCAGGCTAGGGCTGGAGGACTTCGAGCGCGACCCGGCCTTCGACCTGCAAGCCTTCGCCCGCCGCTCCTTCGGCACGTTCCAGGAGCCGCCGGTAAAGGTCGTCCTCCGCTTCGACGCCCGCGCCGCCCCCGACGCCGCAACCTTCCTCTTCCACCCGGACCAGACCGTGGAGATGATCGATGACGGAACCGTAACCGTCCGTTTCGAAGCCGGCGGCCTCGACGAAATGTGCTGGCACCTCATCACTTGGGGCGATAGCGTGGCGGTGGAGAAACCCGCCCGTCTGCGGCGAAGTCTCGCGGCGATGTGCGGCAGCCTTGCGACGCATCATGGGCGCCCATAGGTTGCCGCCATGCAGGACTGGATCCGAAAAAAGCGGCGATGCACGAAGCTGTCTGAGGATGAACTTACATCCTGCGTCTTCGGACCACTGCGCTATATGGGACCGAGTCAGGCTTGGGAAGCGTGTCTGATGCTCTTGGGTCTTTCGGACGGCGCCCAGAATCCAGGCCCGAAACCGACCCGCGTCTGCATTCGGTTCTGGCCGCATTTCTTCCGAACAGACGGAGAAGGCCGCCATGTAGAGCCGGACGTGCATGTAGTGGCCTGGAACGGCGATGCGCTGCTTGGAACGGTACTCGTCGAAGCAAAGTGGAACTCTGGCCTCCAGACGAACCAACTTCTCGACCAATGGCGATTCGTCACCGTCGGCAACAGGGACGGCGCGGAGGTCAGAGGTTGTTCCAGCCACGTCTTGCTGGGCAGCCAGTCGCGCCGAGATCACGTCGCCATAAGGGAACAAATTGAAGCGGCGCAAGAACAGGGTATCGATTGGGGCGACCGCCTTATTGTGCTGTCCTGGCATGGGGTTGCTGCTCGGTTGGCGGGCCTGCGAGGCCTTGACGGTCCCATCGAGACATGGCGACAAGACCTTGTCGCCCTTCTTGCGCACCACGGGATTATCGCGTTCGACGGGTTCCCTTGCGACCGGCTCAATCCCGTTCACCTTGTGCAATGGCGGTTCGAAGCCTATGTCGCGCCGGCTCTTCGGGAAGTCGGATTGCTCAACTGGTCGTTTGGCGAAGGAAGCGCAGCATGACCGTATGGAACACTATTGCCAATATGTGGGCGCTTGACGCTTCCCTCGGATCGTTTTTCCAAGTCCTCGAAAACGAAATCGCAAATCAGGATTGCTGGAGACTTCAAGATTCGAAAGAGTTCGATGACTTGACAACGCCGAATGTTTGGTGCTGCTATGCGTATTATGTGCAATATTCTTTGCGTAAGATACCAAAAGGAGAAGGGCGCAACCGTGGCCCAGGAAATTTGACGGTAGGCGTGGAGCTTTGGCGGGAAGTCGTCGACCAAGAGAATCTTTGGGAACACGCAACGCAGCCATTGATCTATGTAGGGTTCAGCCCCGGGAATGATTATTGGTCCGACGATATGGCGTTGGACTGTCGGGGGGCGCCAAAATGGTACACGGGCGGGGAAATTACTCAGCCGGATTGTAATGACCCATATTTGTGGAAATGGAACGGTGAAGATGAACACAGATGGAGCCTCCGCAATTGGTTCTTTGTGCTACAATTGTGCTCAATAGAGTGTAGGGAGGATATTGAGAACAACATTATAGTTCCGGTTCGTTCCTTGCTTGTCGGCAATGACGACCCGAACACGGCGTTTGACGGGAGGCCGGGGATCATTCGTTGCTGATGGATTGTTACCCGGCGCACCGTTATAGCCGATCCGCGATTTGTGAGAACCTGGCGCGAACCTGGGCTTCAACCTATTGAATTGCATCGAGAAAATTGCCCGGTTCTGCTTGACATTTTGTGCCACTTTAAGCTTGTGGCCGACTGCCTTATGGACCTCGTCCAGATCATGTCCCGGCCCGCCATGCGGCTCGGCTTCACGGACCGCCCGCTCGACTATGCCGACATTCTCTGGCCGGGCGAGAGGATCCCCAGGCCCAAACGCTCCCGCCGCAAGGGGCGTGCGCTGAGGCTGTGATCGGGCTCAGGCGTGCTGCCCCGAGATCGGGCGACAGAGCGGTCACGGACCATTTCGGCGCATTCGTGAGTCCACCTTCTGGCGGTGACCCGAACCTAATTTCCTGCACGGGTTCGGGGATAAACGGACTCGCAGACATTCGGGAGTTCAGAAGCAGGGAGCTGGTAGCCTTCTTCCATGCCCTCCTTGGTAAGGGACCAAATCTCGGCGGCAATGTCGCGCGCGCGAAAATGGCGCTGGAGCCAGCATAGGTATTCCAGGCTGGTCGGTCTTCGCAAGGATTGGAGCAGGTCTGTTCCGATCTCCGTCAGAACACGGAACGACAGCCTCGTTCCAGCGCCGGGCTCTACCGCGCGCAATTGGAGGCCGTATTGTTGCCCGGGAAGCCATAATTGGTCTGGAGTTTGACTACCATCTCCCTCCTCGGTTGGGGCACGTATCTCCTTGTGATTCAGCGGCAATACAGAATCAATGATCCCGATTGCCTCCAGATGCAGAAGATCCATACGGGAAATCTCGCGGGGCGGACTCCCTTCGCCAGCATCACGCGACACCAAGAGGGCGCCAGTAAGCGCATAGGCAGCTACCAACTCCAGGGTTTCGATGTCGTCAATGTCGAGTCGCGAGATAAATTGCCGTAGAGCCTCGTCCCCACCGTCCTCCCGGAAAGTGATTTCTGCCAAGGCCTGCCGCCAGTACAGGGGCAGTTGAAAATACTCATCCTTGTCAATCGCCAGGTACTTGAAGAGTTCGCCTTCGCTCATCCACTCGTCGACCATGTTCCTGAAGTACTGGTCGGCCATTCCCCCAGCAGTGGTCAACAGCACTGACCATGGGAGCAGGCTGAGCAACAGAAGCGCGTAAACCAAGAGGGCCGACCGCTTGAGCAGGCTGGTGACGCGATCCCGCGACCTGCCGTTCGAAATGGTTTCCGCCAGCAAGGGTCCTATAGACCGGATCAGCAGGCCCACTACGACCGCGCCGCCCAAGGAGAGGAACACAACAATCGCAACCGCGACCGTCGTCACTACCCATACACTCATGAGGATCCCCTATCCTGCCTCGCTCAGCCCGGCAAAGTCGGTGAGGCAACCATGTAGGGCGGGGTCGGCGCCGGCGTCGAGCGCCGCCTTGATGAAGGCGGCATTGACGGCGTGGTTGAGCGGCTTCTCGCCGTAGCCGTCGCAGGCCTCCGGATCGGCCTCGGCCTCGAACAGCGCGGCCGCCACCTCTTCGACGGGATTGTTCCAGACGGCGTAGTGCAGCGGCGTGCAGCCGCCCGCGTCGCGTGCATTGGGAATCGCGCCGCCCGCGACCAGACGGTCGATTTCGACCCTGTCCTCGGCTGTGGCGGCGGTAGCGTGGATAAGCTGTGCCCCGAAACCCAGCCTGAACAGCCCGTGCATGCCGTCAGCGTAAATCATCCCTTGCGATCCGTTCTGTAGCATCCTTTGTCAAACGTCGCGAAGCCGAATAGTCGGTGCTCCATCCGGTTCATGCGCCGCGCTTTGTGGTGTAGCCGGCGCAGTTGTTGGCTGGGTGATCGACATCGCCCATGAGGGCGTGCTATGCGCGGTCGAAGCGCCCGAATTTGATGAGGGCGCGAACGGTGCCTGAAACGAAGCAGCAGGACAAAAGGATACATGCCGACGTTGAAACAAGGCGACATCTTCCGACGACTGCAGGAGCACGACCTTGCCATCGTCTTCGGCCACATTGGAATAAATGACATGGCCTGCTGCTGGCGAAAGTTCAGCAGTGCAGAAAGAACCCTGTCCCACGTCCATGATCCGTTCTCTACGATGCCCAACATGCCACAACGCCTTTCCAGCGGGCAGTGGCTGTGGTTCGTACCCGAAGGGCCCAATCACGGCATGACCGACGACGAGCTGAAGCGAGCGCTCGATCATGCGCTTTCTTGGGCTCAGGGAGAGGGCCACAGACGTATCGTCACGAATGGCATTTCCGATACTGACCATGACACGGACACGCAGGCAAATCGTGCGAGCGATGATCGGCGTGTCCGGCTTCTCGTCGATTACGCGACGCGAAAAGAGAGTGAATCTAACGGAACGCTCTGCATCGAGCTTGTCAGCCTCAACGATGCCTTCATTCGAACTGCAAACATTACCTGAAACCACCTAGGGTTTCCTGCATGGTGACTTCGGCGAGTACGGTGAAGCCTTCCCAGTCGGCTCGGACGTCGGGCCTCCCCTGCGGCGTGTGGCCGCAGGGGAGGCCGCGCCGCCGGCCTTTCCCGTGCACGCCGCAGGGACAGATCTTCCCCGGCGCCGGGCGGCCTGCTCAGGCCGACGGTCCCCAATTGCTCCGCGTCGACCCGTTCCCGACCGCCACACCCTCATCTTCAATACGATCCTTCAATATTTCAGAGGGGTTCGGAATTTCTGTGGGAATCGTACCGACGTTCCCTGCAAATCGTTGAATCGATAGACGAACGTCCTTCCGTTCGCCGAACTTAAGAGTGGCGTGCCGCGGGGACGGTGAGGTGGCACCGTGCTACAATGGCGCCTGCCTGAGGAAAGAGCGCCGCTCATGAGCATGATCGACATGTCGTTCGCGTCCGGCATTCCGCCGGTTCCCGGTTGCGCGGGCCCGTCGGTATCGGCCGTGACCGAGACGAGTTCGCTGGGGTCCCGCACCCTGGTGCTGCGCGGCACATCGGCGGACATCGCCGCCCTGCTGGACCGAATGGACGAGTGGCGGGGCGATGCGGGGCGCCTGTTTGCCGATGTGAAAGCAGGACTGATCGCGCTGATGGCGCCGTCATGGCCGCATGAGAACTACGGCGATGGCGTCGGTGACCTGGTCAAGACGATCGCCCGCGTCGGTGGTCTCCCCGTTATGGGCGGCGGCTCCTGGACACTCGGCCCGCGCAAGCCGTCAAGGGGCGGCGGGCTTGTGCCCGGAGACCGATCGCAGGCAGAACCCGACGCCTGCTACATTTTCGGCGAAAAGGTGCTGCGGGCGCGCACCGCCATCGCTGCCGGACAGAAGGCGGTGGAGGATGATTTCGGGGAGAAGGAACTGCCGGATCTTGTGGTCGAGGTGGATTTCACCAGCGCTTCGGCGAACAAGCCGGCCTTCTACCGCAGCCTCGGGATCCCGGAGATGTGGCGTCTGCGCTGGTCCGGACCGGAGTCCGCCGAAGCGCTCACGGTGGAAATACTCGACCTCCAGGCGGAGGCCGGACCGGAGACGAAGCGGGCTGCCTCGGCGCTGCTTCCGCTGTGTACGCCGGAATTCGTGGTGGCGGCGCTGCCGGCGGCGAGAGGAGGCGACTGGGAAGCCCTTGATGCGCTGGTCGCCGAAGCAGTTGCGGCGGCGAAAGCCGACGCCCTGCCGGAGCCGTCTCCGTTCGACTGAGGCGGGGGCGCAGGCCATAACGGCGCAGTGAGCCGGGCATACGGACCTTCGGCGGTTCGCTTTCCGGCAGGCGACCCGGACAAACGCCGGCGGAAAACGCAACCTTTTCCTTGTGTTGGTTGCCGCTCATACTCTTTCTGAGCGTTCTTTTGCGCGATCCATACGCTAACCACAACAGAGAGACTGCATTATGTCGACATGGTTTCAATTTGGATCACTCTATATTGTAACGTTTGTAGACTTTTGGCGCCTTCGTCCTCGCAAATTCCTGTGTCGCAAAGAACACCAACCTAACCAATACATGCTTCCAGCACAATTTTGGCTCGCCTCTGCTACTTTGATGTTTACTCTAGATATTGCCTCATACTCGTTCCCAGAATATAGGCATGCTATGAGCTATGATAGCGCTACCTTCAACGAAGGTAGCGCCTTTGGATTAGCAGTCCAGAGCATTGTTTTCTTAATATTTATTCAATTGGTCAGCTGCTTATTCTATTTCCTATCGTCTAGAGTATGGCCAATCAAGGGGCGCCCACACTTTTCCGATCTTCTAGATATGCAATTCTATCTGATAGCCATTAGGTTACCAGCAGCGGCAGCAATTACAATGCTTGCTCCTGCTTTTGGTAGAGTTTTGTCCGACAGTGCTCAACCCACCGCTGCCATGTATATCTTGGCCACCGTCCTTTTCAGTTACCTTATCCTGACTTGGCTGTTCTGGAGCTGTCCTTTTGTCGCTGTTCTAAACCGAGTTTCGACTCCACGAGCAATCTTCGGAACTTTCATCTGTGGTATTGTATTTTACCCAATGTTAATGATACTTTTTGCAATGGTTAGTCAGCCCTTCATGTCAGGGAATTAATCACCGCCCAGGCACACAGCGGTCGTTCTGCGATGGACCGTCCATGCGGTGTTCTCCTTCGTTCGGGCAAGTCCGGCCCGGCAATGCCTGTGCCTTGTGAAGGGCGGCCGTCCCGCCTGTCATGCCGACGCTATCAATATGCCCGCGCCGGGGCGCAGCAGGGCGGATCCGTGGGGTGGTGCCAAGACCAGGAAGGAATCCGGCTGAAGGGATGAGCCCGTGGCCTTTGGACCCGGCCTCAACCGCACCGGTCAGCGAGGCCGGCAACGGTCTCTGACAACCGGGCAAGCTGGACCGGCTCGACGCTTGAAGAGTTTCCGGAAGGCCGACGACGGAGTGCCGTCTGCAGCCCGGATCCTTCTTCCGATCCTGTCGAGCAGTATGAACTATTCCTCCGCATTCTTCTGGATTTCAACGATTGGCGGCAGGCCTGGGAAGGGGATTGTTCGCTGGACCCCTGCGGAGCAATAGATTTGTGCGGGGTCGATTCAAAAGCAGATGAACGGGAGTGGCATGACTTGCCGACTGTAATCCTGGCCGCAGGACAAAATGTTGTGCTTGCCTTGCGAACTCTGCTATTGCAGGGCGCGTTCAACCTAGGGGTGCGAAAGGCTGTCACCGCATGATCGACGAGACGAACCTGACCAAAGGCCAGATCCGAAAGCTCAACACGCTTCGCAAGTCTGTGGGTTCCGCCATTGCCGAGGAGGCCTTTTCCAAGTGGCTCGCGCAAGCGAAGGAAGAGCCGGAGGTCGACGAAAACGCCCGGGTTATCGCCGATGCCCTTTGGAGCCTCGTCCAGGACGGCAAGCTCACGATCCAGCGCGGCGGCTATGTCGTTCGGCGAGGTCGCAAGCGCGTCATCGTGGAAGCCCGGGCTGGCTGACTGTCCTCGCGACAGCGGCCCGGAGTGCGTCGCAGCAGCAGCGGCATTTGCCCTTGCGTCGCGGCAAGGCGGCCTCGCTCCGTCGGCGCAATTCCGGGCGTATCGGCAAGGCTTGCTACCTGAGGACAATCGAGGCTCGCTCTCCTTCGCAACCGGATCGAGGCGCACGCCGGCAAAACGTCTTCCGCGGTTGGGCGGTGCGTCGCATTCGGCCTGCAGGCGCCAAGAACGTCGCGCTCTCCGCGGTTGGCTCGGGGTGCCGGTCCCGGCCGCCATGGCAGCGGTGCCTCGCAACACATCGGGCCAGTCGGGCTCGACCGCCTGCGGCCCTACCGATCAGCGGGTCTGGGAATGGTCGTCGGCGTTCAACAGAGGAAAACCGGCTCGACGCAGCGCGGATCGTCATTGGCGGGCTTGTTGACCAGCATGCTCACCGGATGCGCACGCATTTCATCTGCGGCATACGGGCCGAGCGGAATGTCCTCGCCCGCGAGCCAGGGACCCCAGGCGTTGGGCGGCAGGATGACCGGCATGCGGCCATGAACCGCCGCGACCGCCGCGTTGGCGGCGGTGGTGAGGATGGTGAAGGTCTCGACCGGCCCGCCGGGTTCCGGGCCGAAAAGCGAACCTGTCGGCCCCGGGCCCTCCGCTGCGGTCCAGCGCTCCCAGAGGCCGGCGAACGCGAAGGGCGCGCCGTCGCGGAGGCAGAACAGCCAGGGCTGGCGGGTCCCGCCCCGGCGCTGCCACTCGTAGAAGCCGTCGGCCGGGACCAGGCAGCGTCGGCGCCGGTATGCGGCGCGGAAGGCGGGCTTCTCCGCGACCGTCTCGGAACGCGCATTGATGAGCCTGTTGCCGATGGCCGGATCCCTGGCCCAAGCGGGGATCAACCCCCAGCGCAGCATCGAGAGGCGGCGGCCGCCGCCGGACCGCGATCCGCGTTCCGCAGCCCGGACAATGGCGACATCCTGGCCCGGAGCGACATTGTAGCAAGGCTGCAGGTTTCGGGGCGCGCCGACAAGGTTCATCAGTTCGTTCAATTCCGCCCATGAGAGGCGCTGGGTGAATCGACCGCACATTCGGGCCCGAATATCCGTACCGTCGGGAAAGTTTGTCCGGCGCCGCCCCGTGAACGCCGCTCCGGGCGCGCCTGCAACAGGTTAGCATGCCTGACGTTGTCCGGCTTCCGGGCCGCCCCGCTTCTCCGTGGCCCCTTTTGAAGCGGCTGCCGCGCCCGTTCGACCCTGCCCTGGCAACCTCGATGCCCTGTCCAGGCGCCGGGCCCGTCAGCCTGGCCGCTTGCTTGGCCGACGCGCGGCAGCAGGCTATTTGTTTCTTTAATGTTCTGATTTAGAATGTGCCCCATGAACACCGAAAACAACCGGCCGGCGCCGCGCGACGAGGTCCTCTTCGACATCGAGATGGCACTCCGGAAAGGAGAGAAGCTGTGGCCGAAGCGCTACAGGCCCGGCGACCACAACCGCTTCAGGCCGCTTGCCCACAGCATTCTCGAGCATCTCGAACTCTGCGGCCTGCGGCTCTTCCGCAAACCACCCAGGCCATGGCACAGCACGCCGGATCCCCGGGCCGGCGCCGGGATCGGGAAGGAAAGCGGCTGAAGACCCTCCAGTGCGATGCTGCCCACTGCCGGAATCGATCCCTCTCCGCCTTTTCCGTCACCACGACCACAGGGCGGCTGGCCGGGTCGTTCGCCCGCTCCGGCATTCGGTTCACGTCGGGCCGGCTGAGCCGGGACCGCGGGGTCTCCGGCGCCCGGTCGATCGTTCCGGACACCGCGTCCACCGCCGTATCGCGAAGCTCCATCGCCTCTTCGGTGGCGCGAATGCAGCTGGCGAAGACAGCTCCGGAGGTCTGCCGCCGGTTGACGGTCACGATGGCTGTGCTATCGAGTTCGGAGTTTGCCTTCCGGGAGGTCCGCGAGCCGCTCCGGCGGGACACCCGGCGACGGAATGCGGGTTGCCATGCGGCGGGGGCCGGGGATGATTCCGGGAATTGCGGACGGCTGCGTCCGCCCGGCCGATCGACCCCGGATGCCCTGCCTGCCCGGACTCGTTCCGGGTATCGCGAGGGCAGGCAGGGGCCGGAACAGGAGAACGAGACGATGGCCTACAGTTCCTACGGAGGCTATGCGTTCCGGAACGGCATCCGCTGCGTCGAACGCAGCGATGCCGTCATTTCCGACCGGGCGGAAACCGTTCCGGGCGTGTGGCCCGGCTTCGCCTTCGCGGCCCAGGGCGTGCCCCGGGAAGAGGCCGAGAAGGAGATATGGGAGAATCCCCACGGCCATGTCGTGCTCGGCGACGGGCCGCTCCATGTCGGCCTCTACAAGCAGGACGTCGTCTGGGTCTGGTTGAACGGACGGAAGCTTGACCTGCTGGAACACGGCATCGATCTGCCCGAAGAGGTCGTCAGGACCGAGGACTGGAACGGCGAGCCCTGCGAACCGGTCCTCGACATACTGGATTGGGCCGAGCGCGGAGGCTTCGAACCCGTCCGGTTCGACTTTCCCGACGGCAGCCGCCTCGACGTGGTCTGGACCCGGCAGGACAACTACTATGTCTATGCCCGCCTTGAGGATCTGAACGGCAATGTCTGGGCCGGCTGGTCGGGATACGGCGTCGGTGCCGGCCTGGAGGATTGCGGATGGGGCCACTCGACGGAGGAGCGTAACCGCACGCTGCTGCGCATCTGGCCGGACGCCATCAAGGAGCCCGCGGCGTGAGGACCCGCCCGGGATTTTCCCGGGCAGGCGCAAGGTTCCCGTCGTAAACATCATGCCCTGAACGGATCCGCCGGGTCGCCGAACGGGGACGCCGCCGGCGGGGACCGGAACAAGGCGCCGGAGGGTATCCACGCCGACGTATCGGGAATGTCATGGCTCGGTGGTCCGGGTCGCTTCCCCTTCGGGACGGACGGCCGATGGGGCCTCCGGACCCACGTCTTCACGAGGATGATCCGGGAGGACAGACCCTGTCCCGCCCTGAACCGCCCGGGCGATGCTCTCGGCGAGGGTAGCCTCGAAACGCTCCTGGGTCCGGGCCTCGCGCTCGATGACCTTCTCGCACACCGACTGCATCAGGGCTTCCAGTTCCTCATCCGAGGGTTCGCGTTCGGGGTCCGTCAGATCGACCACGGGAACGAACGGCATTGCCTGCTCTCCTTCGGCTTCGTCGCGGTTTGCCCCGCTCTCCGGAACCTGCGCAAGGCTGGCCGGTGCGCGACGAGCGGGTGGTGATTTTTGGGTTCGATTCCAGAAGGCGGAAAAATCGTACGGCAAGGTCCTCCCCCTTCCGGTATCGCCCCACTCCCGGCGGGCATTCGTGCAACCAAGTCCGTCAACACATCGCCGGGATTGTTGACCCTCGCAATCCGTATGCGCCCACCCCGCTCCAGATGGAGACTGAAAGCTGTGGATCTAGAAGCACCTCTTTTCGGCAGGTACCCATTGAAGCCCCAGCTTTCTCTGTCACAACTGATCTAAGGGTAGCTCCACCTGTTCTGGGCCCCGCATTATATTGATCTCCATTCGATCTGGCATTAGCGATACCTCCAACCACACACCCAGTTGCTCAAGCATGATCGTACGCTTCCGACCAAACTGCATAAATCCAAAAAACGAAAATGGAATCTCTATTCTTCCTCCAGACATATGCGCTGCTATCAACTCCAATCTCCTTCTCTCACCTTCGCCCAATTTAGATCTATACCCACTGCCTGAAACCCCGGTTTCCATCAACACCAATCCCTCCTGAAAACCTCCAGCTCGCTCTCTTTTCTTATCGGCCAATTCCCCTACGGACTCCAATGTCACTCCATTTGCCTCAGCCAACGCTCTCAAGACTTCCAGCAAATCAGCAAGTTCCTCCGTCACGCTGTCATTCTCATTTGCCCTCCTGACTTCCATTGCCTCCTCCAACAGCTTTCCAATAAGAAATCCCTTTTTTAGCTCTCCAGACACAATTCTTGTGTTATTGTACTCTTGCCTGCGATCTATTCTTTCCGGGATTTTATCGCGTACCAGCTTACCGAGTGCAGCCTTTTGACGAAGTCGAGTGCGTCCTTTTTCCGATGGAGTTAACACGCTACAACCGCACGTTCGCAAAATGTAGTATGCATGAGCCAGGGTAGATCCAAAAAGAATAACAGGAACACCCGACCTATTTGCTGCTCCGCCAACCTTTCGAATAAAGTCGTTATCTCGCATAAGATCTAATTCTTTCGGCCGAAGCTCTACGGCTTGCCTAGCCTTTGCACTCGGTTGTCGTTCAAACTCCTCTAGAGAAGCGTGGTCCGAAATCTGGATAACCCGATAAGCCGTTCGGTCCCGATTAGAATTAACCCCGTGTGTCTCCGTCCAGTACCAAGGCAGATTATACTCCTTCCCTTCTCCATCCACACACCCAACGAACCACATCACATGGCAGCCACGACCTAACCGCTGCGCTATAAGCTTTGTTCTCCTCGCTATATCGGTAGCATCCGCAGCGCTTATGCTGTTATGGCGCGCAAGTTCATTCTTTACTCGAACATAGTCCCAATGGCCGTCGGGCTTGGAGATCAATATATCCGACTTATAGTTTGGATACTCTGTAGCCAAGCCGGTTCCAAGGTGCACCTCCCAAATGTCATAAGGACAGAACTGAAGCGCATCGGGGAGGCCCCAGAGGGAATGCACCTCGGCGACAGCCTCATTGACCTCTGCTCGGACCCAAGCACTCGCGCGGGACCCAATAAAGCGATGCGCCACAAACGCTATCTCAACGTCACCCTTGTCGCGCCGAAGACTATCGGCCTCATCAAAGCACCACTGCGCTGCGGCCTCCGGCGACAAACCATCGGTGCGCCGAAGGTTTACCTTCTTTTCTGCGCCAGCACGGACGCTCGTTCGGACGACAATGCCGTCTGGGCCAATCAGTGTGCGAAAGTCCCTTGCCAGCGCGTCGACGGCCGTACTATTGGGGGTGTCTGGCAGAGCGCATAGTTCAATGACAAATAGGGCTGGCCGATGCTTCGCGTTCGGCTCCCAAAGCTCCTGAAGCACCCGTGCCTTGTCCCAGGCGTCGATCTCGGCTTGGGCAGCGACCTTAACGTATGTTCCTGACCTCTCTGTGGAGGGAAACGCGGGTGGTACGTAGAGCTGGTACGGGTTTATTCCGAGAACGTCTTCGTCCTCCTCATCAATCTGCACTACATATACGTTTCTCCCGTCAAAAATCCACTCACAGTTCACTCGGCATCCCCGACCTAGTAGCAGTTCGTTATTGAACCATGCCGCGATGGATCCAAAGAGGCGAACATCGAAACGAGATGTTGGTGACATCAGCGCCGATTTAGGGTTTGCGGCCTGATCTCGCTGGCAATTGAACCGCCGATGACTTCTGGCGCCTCCCGAGCTAACAACAGCAAGTTCCCAGTGATCCCGTGTCTTGGATACACGATGGAGGTTACCGAATTCGCCTTTCTGCTGCGGGTTAGCGTACGAATGTATAAGCAGCCCCGATTTGCGATCACCCGCCGATGACTGAACGGTGGTTGCCGCCGCATTTAGATCCTCGGCGAATGTGACCGCTGTGCAATCTACGTGGACGCTCATATACTTGCCGCGATCCCAAATGCTTTCATCAACCACGCTGGAACGAACAAGTAATGATCTACTGCCTGTACCTAGATTCCGCAGGCGCCCTGAAACTTCTTCTCCAACTATCGATGTCAAAGACAACCCGCGTCTCAACTGTTCTACCACGTCAACTGAAACTAAAGCGAAACTTGGTGTCCAAGCACGTGGCAGAGCCAGCGTTGTGCCACCTTTGGTACCATACTGAAGGGAGTATCCAGATGTTTCTGGCCAAGAAATACTGGGTAGGTCTTCCGAAAACAGGGTCATCATCTGGACTTTTGCAGAGTTCCAAACGCGGCGTTAGCCACGTTCGACAATAATCCACTGACCCTGTCAGAGAAATATCCAATTAGAAACGCAAAAGGCATGGCGAGAGAAAGACTGCCATTTGGGTTGGCCGGCAGAGACATTGTAACTGAATTCTCTGCAGAAAATGCTAAGATCACACATGAGTACACTCCGCCGGAAAGAGGCGTCAAGAATCGCCAATAACGGCGATCAACATGCCACTGTCCCTTTGCAACGGTATGAACAAACCATTTCATCGAATAAGTGGTGCCACCCACGAATCCTATAAAGAACGCGGAAATGAAGTATGATGAGATATGCAATGTAAGGTCAAATAAGGGAACGACAAAGAAGGAGACCGTTACTGATAGGAAAAAGGAAGAAATCAGGATAGACAGACTTAACAGAGCAAATATGGCGTAAGCCTCGCACTTTATCTTTTTTCGGGCTTTGGCGGGATATCGCGATTCCCATTCCCATCTTTTGCGACCATCTGTATAGTCATCGTCAGCGTCGTCATGGTCAGTGTCGTCATCGGGTTTCACGCAGGTAGACTCGCGTTTTGGGGATATGGTGCGGACAGCGGTCCAAATATACGGCCCATGATCATGATGAGTGACTCGCAGTGTTCTCCAGAGTGTGAAAGGAGGCGATAGTTTTATCGATATTTTGTTGATGGGAGTAAACACGATAATCCCAAGTATGAGACTGGTGACTTAGCTTGGCGATTACTCGGCGAAAGAATTGAGACCCTAAGGGCTCAACATCAGTCAAGAAAAATGTCCGATTGTTGGTTCCAGCGATGAAATAGGAAGAGAGAGGAGGAAGTGAGGAATATGCCGCGCTTCGTGGAATGTCGGTCCAAAGACGTTGCGACATTAGGTTCGTTATGTGAGCAAACCTGGCGAAGGAGAAGGTGGGCCGAAAAATTACATGAAGATGCGCGTGGTCAATACCACAGCCAACAAAGGAGGAGCCTTCGGAAGGACCATGTTCGAACCAGATAATGTCGGAGGCGGCTAAGCCAGTATGGCGCAAAAGATCGGCCAAGATTTGGCGAACGGAATAGCCCATGCGGTGTTCAAAAGCTCTGAGGTTTAGGATTGGCTGCCGTGGGACGACTAACAGCCAGTTGGGCACTAAAGGCCCTAAGGTAGGCGCAACAACCCACTCTGACCGCTCAAGTAGGGGGCGGTCGTGATTTGGTCGACAGGCTGTGGGTGGGCCGAGCAAAGCGGCAAACCGAGTTGTTGTGTCCGACCGGTGGGTGCGCGGAGGGGTATTGGGCATCGTCGGACCGTGGTCAGGGTGTACCGATGAAGAGTATGGTGGAGGCAGGTAAGCGTCTAGGGAGGTTCTGTTCCAAGCCTGTGGACACAGTGTGGATTCTTCTAGGGAAGTCTAGAAGTAGGCCGGGGAGCAAGCAAGCACCTTGGGTTGGCAGCCCGCTGAGGATCGATTCCGGAAGGGGCAGGCCATTAGCGTATGAATCTGCCCCCTTCCAGAATCGACGCCAATTTCGCGCGACCGGGCGACCACGGTCGCATTGGAGCATGTCTGCACTTTCTCCGGATCGCGTGCGAGGGCCGCTCAGCCAGCCCCCGGCCGCACCTGAACCGCGTCGACCGGCGGGCTCTCGTGCTCCGGCCCGTCCGCCAGGGCGAGGCCTACGAGCCGCGCCTGGCGGACGATGCGCCGGTCCGGGGCCGGCCATTCCTCCTCAAGCGACTGGAACGCGGCGCTGAACGCCGTCAGCTCGCCCGCCTCGACGCGGGCCCGGACCCGGCGGCCGTCGATCGTGTCAGGCAGCGTCACCGTCGCGCGCATCGCGTCGGGGCCGTCATGCAGTTCCAGGCCCTGTCCGGGCCGGGCGAGCGGGCGGTCCAGCAGGAGAGCCTGCCCCCGCGAACCGGCGGGGGGCGGGGGATCCGGGGGGACCGGCTGCCGGACATTGACCAGCAGGCCGTTCACGGTCAGGGAGCCGGGCTCGAAGACCTCCTCGAACCTGTCGCCGATGCGGATCGGGACGCCATAGGGGATCAGCACGCCCTCCAGCACTCCGGGCGCCGTCACGGCGAACGCGAAGGCGCGCCGCTCGACCGGGGCGGCCCAGGACCCTGCGCCCCCCGCCGGTTCGCGAGGGCAGGCGCTTCGCGAGAGCCTGCCCCGGACCCCGTCTGCCCCCGGATCGGGCCAGTCCGCCCCGCAGTCCCGCTTGAACTGCGCGAGGGCGTCCTTCTCCAGGACCCTCAGACGTTCGGCCAGCCCCCACTTCCCTACCAGGAACCGCTCCATGTCCGAGGTCAGGTCGCAAAGCACATCGTTCCAGAAGCGCAGCCGGGGGTCGCAGATCCACCAGCGCCGGCCCGCCTTGCCCCCCGGAACGGGTCCTTTCGCGGGAACCTCCCCGATCAGCCCGAGGTCTTCGCTCATCACCGCGAGCCAGCCGTCCAGGAGGTTCCCCGGCACATCCGGGAAGGCGGCATGGATGGCTGCCGTGTCGATCTCCTTCCCTTCGTCTTCGGCGAGCAGGTCCAGGATCCGCCAGTTCTCGGGCGGGAACTCGATGCGGGCCCGCACATCGGTGTTCCGGTCCAGGTGCTCCACCACGTTCTCGATGAGCCAGCGGGCGAACAGGAGCCGCCACTCGCCGTCGTCCGGGCAGGCGGCGAAGTCGATCAGGGGCCGGTATTCCCTCCGAAACTCCCTCGCGAAGAAATACCAGTCGATCGGCAGCCCGCCGAGCGCGGTCCGGAGCAGCGCCAGGCGGCGCGGCCGGCCCAGCCAGCCCCGGGCGCGGGCAATGGAGAGCAGCGTTGCGGCAGGCCAGGGCTCCAGCAGCATGTGGACGCCGACGGCCGGGCCGAGGAGGTCGAGCAGCTCCTTCGTCCGGATATGCGCCAGACCCGAAAGCACCAGCGTGCCCCGCGAGGCGTCCAACGGGCGCCTCTCCGCGCGGAGCTTGCGGGCGAGGCCGCCGATCTCCTGCGCCAGGCCGGCCAGGCCGGGCGCTTCGTCGCACATCAGGTAATGCGCCCCGTCGAGCGCCACGCTGACGCCGTCCCGGAGAAGCTGCTCCAGGAGGGTCGTCATGTCCCGGGACAGCGTGGCGGCCCTGTCGGCCAGGAGACCGATCCCGCCCTTCTCCCGAGGCTCCTGCAGATCATGCAGGAGACGGCGCGCGTTCTCCTCCCGGCTGCACCCCGGATTGAGCGGATACCAGGCCAGCGGCCTGTCTTCCGGCAGGCTGTCGGCGACTTCCCGGAGGAGCCACGTCTTGCCGGTCCCATGGCGGCCGCGGACAGCGACCAGGTCGAAATCCGGGGCGAGGACGGCGGCCCTGAGCTGCGCCATCTCCGCCTCGCGCCCGTAGAAGAGCCACCGCTGCTCCATCGCTCATGCTCCGTTGCGGGGATGCAAGGATGCCGGGCAGTCGGCGCCCGGCCGGCAAGCCCCCCGCTTTTCCAGGCGCCGCCTGCGCTCTTTCATCGATCCCCGGCGACCCGGTCGAAAGTCCATGTCCCGATCAAGTCGGGGCGACATAGACGGTTTCGCGGTCGCGTTCGATGGACGCCAGGACGTAAGGATTGCGGATGGCTCCCATCTCGCTCATCTCGACCTTGCGCCCCAAGGCCTCGGCGAGGTCGCATTCCATTTCGTGGAAACGCCGCGCGATGCCCGGCAGGAGCGGCGGCTGGAACTCGACGAGGAAATCGGCGTCGCTGGTCTCCGGGTCGAAATCCGTGCCCCTGGCGGCCGAGCCGAACAGGTCGAGACGGCGCACCCGGTAGCGCCGGCAGATCCGTGCGATCTCCTCTTTCCTGTCCGCGATTTCGGCGTGCATGCATGCCTCCTGCCCTCAGATACGGGGGCATCTCCTTCACAGTTCGATGACCAGGTCCGGCGTGAAATCGGCCTCCTCCACGGGGCCGATGCCGAGCGGATTGGCGATGACATGCGTCCGGCCGACGGTCGCGTTGACGGCGTGGTGGACATGGCCGTGGATCCAGAGCACCGGGCGCAGATGCACGATCATCGCGTCCAGGTCGGAGACGAAGGCCGGGTTGAGCGGACTGCCCGCATAGCGGTGGTGGATCGACACCGGGCTCGGCGCATGGTGGGTGATGACCGCGGCCTCCAGGCCGGTCTCGTGGGCCGCCGCGATCTCCGCCTCGATGAAGGCGCGGTCGCGGGCATGGCGGCGCGCGGTCTCCGCCGTGGTCAGAAGGCCATCGCCTTCCGGCGATTCCCAGTCCCGGATGAGGCCGGTGAAGTCGGCGAACCGTTTGCCGGCCTCCCTGTGGGCCTTCGCCTCCAGGGTCGTATCCTCCGATCGGGTGAGCCAGTCCCTGATCCCGCCGGTTCCCGGCGCCGGGCGGCGACCGTGCCGGCTGTCCAGGCGGAAATCGGTCCAGAGTGTGGCGCCGATGAAGCGCACATCGCCGATCGTCACCGCTTCCGTGTCGAGCAGGGTCACGCCGTAGAGCCCGCAGTCGAGCGCGAGCAGGCGCCGGGCCTCCTCGATATCGGAGCCGTGGAACTCGTGGTTGCCGGGCACGTAGAGGATATGCGCGGCGTCCTTCCAGATTTCGGCCACAAGCCGGACCGCGCGGTGTTTCGCCGGGGCGAGGTCGCCCGCAAGCACGACGACCTCCGCTCCCGGCGCGAGCGGCGGGATGTCGCCGCCATATTCGAGGTGGAGATCGGAGAGGATCTGGATGCGCATGGAACCCGTCAGACCTCCACGACGAGGTCCGGCGTGAAATCCGCCTCCTCGGCGGGGCCGATGCCGAGCGGATTGGCCAGCACCCGGGTCCTCCCGATGGTGAAATCCACCGCATCGTGGACATGGCCGTGGATCCAGAGCGCGGGCTGGAAACGCCGGATCACCGCCTCCAGGTCCGAGGCAAAGCCCGGATTGAGCGCGTCGCCGACATACCGGTCATGGATCGAGCGCGGGCTCGGCGCATGGTGGGTCACCACCACCGTCTCGAGGCCGTCCTTCCCGGCCTGCTCGAGCTCGGCCTCGATGAAGGCCAGGTCCCGGGCATGCCGGTGCGCGGATTCCCAGGTGGTGAAGTTCCGCCACGACGCGCCCCGGATCGACCCGCAGAAATCGTTAAGCCCCAGGCCGACGAGACGATGGGCGTCCAGCTCGCGCGGCTCGCCGTACAGGCGGAAATCCGTCCAGAGGGTGGCGCCGATGAAGCGGACCCGGCCGATCGTCACCGCGGCCGTGTCGAGCAGGGTCACGCCCCACTCGGCGCAGTCGAGCGCCAGCCTGCGCTGCGCTTCCGCGATCCGGGACCCGTAATACTCATGGTTGCCGGGGACATAGAGGATATGCGCGGCGTCCTTCCAGATTTCGGCCACAAGCCGGACCGCGCGGTGTTTCGCCGGGGCGAGGTCGCCCGCAAGCACGACGACCTCCGCTCCCGGCGCGAGCGGCGGGATGTCGCCGCCATATTCGAGGTGGAGATCGGAGAGGATCTGGATGCGCATGGGAGGCTGTCCTTCGAACAGGGGAAAGGCTGGCATGGCTTCACCTGCGAGCCGGGGGATGCAGCATGTCGTGGAGGACCTCGTCGGCGGACGGGATGACGCGCACCAGCTCCAGCCCCCGGAGCAGCCCGGCCGTGGACATGAAGTGCAGGTTCGAGGGCGCCTGTAACGGGCGGTAGCTCCCAAGGCGCTCGACCAGGACCAGGAAAGGGTGTCCGGACCGCAGGTAGCGGTCGATGCCGCCGCCCGCCGTCATGAAGTCCGCCAGGGCTATGTCGCCGGTATTCGTCTTCGAAGGCAGGCCGGCAAGCCGCCTCCGGCGCGCGATCTCGCCGGCCCAGGTCTTCTCGACCGCGATGGGAGGCCTGTGCGCCTCCACGAATGCCCGGATCGCGGCATCCTCAGTGTTGCCCGGATCCCGCGCGACCGTGTCCAGAACGCCGTCCGGGACGAGGACCCGTGCGCCGAGCCGGAGCAGCAGGTCCAGCCGCCCGGCGGCCCGGAGGCTCACGAGCGGCGCCTCTTCGGCGATCAGGAGCGTGGCGTGCTTGCCCCGGACACAGCTGAACAGGGCGGCCTGCACCTCGATCTCGCGCTCCGGCGCCCGGGGCGGCGCCAGCCCGGCCCCGCCCAGGGCGGCCAGAAGCCCGGCATAGTCCCGGACGCCGGCCGCGCGGATGGCCGCGCGGCGCGGCAGCAGGCCCCGGGCGAAGGCCCGGAGCGGATCGCTTCGCAGGCAGGGGAAGACCTCGCCCCTCGCCGGTTCGCGAGGGCGGGCGGCTTTTCCCCCGGCTCCGGACCCGTGGCCGGCCGCTTCCAGCATGCGCAGGACCGGCATCGCACCGTCAAGCTCGAACCCGACCGGCCCGGGAAGCGGCTTCGGCGGGGCGGCACCCCGGTCCGCGAGCGCGTACAGCAACTCCGCGTAGCCCGACAGGTGGAGCAGGTCCATCGCCTCCTCGCGGGATACCGCCCCGGACAGGCAGGCGTCCAGGATCCGCGTCGTGGCGGGCAGGGGTGCTATCCTGTTCATGCGCATTTCTCCGGATGTGGAGGGTCCGCCGGGGCTCGAACCCGGAACCCCCGCCTCCGCGGGAGCCTGCCCCCGATCCGGGGGCAAGCCCTGCGGCTTGAATGACCGACGCTCTGCCATCGGGCTACAGGCCCCTCATGTCGTGCTTCAGGAGGCGCGGGACCGCCATGAGGCCGCGCGCCGCCGCCTCCAGCGCGGGCGCCATGCGGTCGTAGTCCTCCAGGGCCTCCGCGCTCAGCGGGAAATCCGCCTGCCCTCGCGAACCGGCGAGGGGCGGAAGCGGACCGCTGGCGGCCAATTGCAGGCGGGCCTCGCGCAAGCGGGCGGCCATCCAGCGCAGCTCCCGGACCTGCCGGAGCGCGAAGCCGGGCGCCATGCGCCGGAGCTGCGGGGCGCGCGCGGCCTCCAGAAGCTCGACCGGCAGGCGTTCCGCAATCCGCGCGATGCGCACGAACGCCGCTTCGAGGTCCCCGGGAAGAACGACCATCTCTCCCCTGTGGTCCTCCTTCGAAACGGGGCCGCCGAGCCTGGCAATGGCGGCGGCGAGAACGGGGTCCGGGATGGCCCGGGCCAACCGCTCGGGCGGCCGCCTGCGCGTGCCGGGCTTCGCGAACCGCGCAAGGGTGGCCACCGCAAGCCCCGAGGCCGTCCAGCCGGTACCCCGCGAAAGCCGGTAGCAGTCCTGGAGGAACCTCTCTGCCGACTGGAAGCGGCGGAACACAGGGTGGACCGGATCCGCTACCAGCCTGCCGGCGCCATGGACCGCCTGCATGAGGCCGCGGAGCGAGATGCCGACGATGCGGGAATAATCCTCCGGACCCACCGGCAGCGGCAGCCCCGGAACGGGACGGCGCCAGGAACCCGCCAGCAGTATGCCGTCGCGCGCGAGCGCGAAGGCCGAATGGCCCGCCACGTCCTTCTTCGCCCGCAACTCCCCCTCGGGCAGGCGAAGGAACCAGGGCGTCCGGAACCCGGTCCGGTTCCCCCAGCCCGCGGGCGGCCGCCAGCAGAGCCGCCAGCCGCCCCGGCGGGTGACGAGCGCGATGTCCCAGTCGCTTTCCGACCGGTGGTCGCCGCGCGCCCGCGAGCCGTAGAGCAGCACCGCCCGGACATTGCGGTCAGCGGCCAGCGCCGCCCGCGCCCGGGCGCGCAGCTCCTCCGGGATGCCCCTCTCCGCCATCGCACCTACAGCCATCCGCCGAAACCCAGCAGCAGCGACACGCCGTGAACCCAGCCGAGCGGCGGGATGGCCAGACCGGCGACCAGCAGGGCCAGGGACTGCCAGCCTTGCGCGGCCGTCTCGATGCACCACAGCACATGCCGGCCGAGCGGGACGAGGCCCGCAGCGGCCAGCACCAGCGCGATCGCGAGAAACACAGGGGGTGGGAGCTTCGCCAGCGCGAAACGGCCGTCGAGCAGTCTGAACATGTCCGTCTCCTTTCGGGGGTTCAGTGCTTCATCGGGAACGCGGCCAGTTCCTCGGCGCGCTCCAGCATGCGGTTGACGTCGCGCAGGGAGAGGCAGCGCGGCAGCCGGTCGGCGGCCTGGCCGATCGCCTCGACGATGGCGTCGACCGCCGGGGCCGGCAGGTCCATCGCCTTGCCCCGGACCCGGGCGAAGCCCTGCAGCTGCTCCAGCGTCACATCCGGGATCGGCAGCACACGGGCGCGGCTCAGCACCGGCTCCGGCACGGTCCGCAGCGTGTTGGCCAGCATCACCCAGCTCAGGTGGCGCATGTCCACCTTCACCTTGAAGAAGGGGCAGTGCCAGTCCTGCGCGCTCTCGGGCTCCAGAAGGCCCAGCAGCGCCGGCAGGAAGGCCACCGAAACGCCCCGGCTCGAGGTCAGGCTGCTGGCCTTGCACACTTCATCGACAGCGATGACAGGGTTGGCGATGCGGTTGTCGATCATGGTCGCGAGCGGGCGGCCGGGCTGGCTGGAACTCCAGCCCCGTTCCGTGCCGGTCAGCGAGAAGCTGGAAAGGCCCTGCGAGGCGTCGATGACGGTGGAGGCGACGGCGAGCCGTCCGGCGAGACGCCGGGCCCAGGCCGTCTTGCCGACGCCGGGCGGCCCGACAAGGACCAGTGGTCCGACGCGGACCGGCTCGCCCAGCCGCGCGCTGCGCCGGAGCGCATGCCAGGCCGCCTCCGTCGCCGGGGCCATCCAGGGCATCTCAGCATGCAGCGCCGCGGCGATCTCGTCCGCCCGGTGCTCCGAGGGCATCACGGCCGCCGGCACCTCGCCCAGAAGGCCCTTCAGCCGGTCCCTTTCCTCCTGCCGGAGATGGCCCAGGCCGCCCGCCCTATGCCGGCGCGCAACCACGGCCTCCGCCCGGCTCCCGATGCGGACCAGGGCGGCCGGAGCAAGCCCGAACCGTGCCAGCCCGGCGTCGCGACGCAAATTCCAAAGGTCGTCCCAGTCATAAGGCGGCGCCGGCGTGGGAGCGGCCTCCTGCTCGCGTCCCCCCAAGTCGCGGAAATAGGCCAGCAGCAGGCGCCGCTTGCGCAGCCCGAGCAGGAACGCCTTCAGGCGCTTCTCGATCGGAGCCCGGTCGGTGTCGTATTGCGGAACGTCGATCAGCCGGACGCTACGGAACGCGGACTCCCGGCCGCAGCACGGGGCCGCGCGCCCAGGCGACGATCCGGTGCCGGTCCCGGCGCTCTGGCCGGAGCGGGAAAGAAGGGCTCGCACAGCGGGTTCCCGGCGCTTGCCGGGCTCCTCGCCCGCTGGGGTCCGTCACACCGCGGCCGGGCCGGTTTCTACCGAGGGATCGTCCGATGCGATGATCGATTCAGGCCTTTGACTGTCGCCTAGAGATCATCGTCCGTTGACCGTTTTCCAAGTGGCGCGGAGATATATGCCAAACCGATTGCCATGACAATCCGATTGTTTCGACAATCGGCAATGAACGCGGTCTTTGCGGAGCGCTGCCGCAAAAAACGCCCGTCAGCACCACCCGGGGGCGCCGGCGGCCAGAAGGGTCCGGTTGGGCCGGAACCGGCCCGGGAACGCCGAACGCGCCGGGGGCACGCCGTATTGAAGTCTGCATTCAGACTCTTGCCCCTGCTTACATCGCAGAGGGCAATCGCAAATCAGAACCTCAGCTGGAAGGCAGGGCGCTCGACCCGCTTACTCGGATTCCGCAGATGACGCGAAAGGACAGGAATGGCGTGCAAAGTGCCACTCTAAGTCGAACAGTCATCTCGAATTTGGTTTATTGTATCAACTACTTAAGAGGAGTCATCCGTAGTCCTCACAGGAGGTCCGAACACCCTTTTCAATATTTTCGGGCGCCGGCTTCAGAGGCAACGCGCGGCACCAGCGCCTTGACCAGATTGGTCATCTCGAGCACGCCGACCGGCGTTCCCTCGCGCATCACGATGTAGGAATGCGAGGTGTCGCCGCCGGACCGCGTGATTGTGCTCTCGAGCGTGTCGTTGAGGTCCACCTCGCCCTGCGCGTCGGACGGCAGATCGCCTCCGTTCAGGGGGGTCATGATCGAGCGCACCCTGAGCACGCGGGCGCGGTTTATGTCGCTGACGAAATCCTCGATGTAGGGATCGTTCGGGTTCAGCAGGATATGCTGCGGTTCGCCCTGCTGGACGATATAGCCGTCCTTGAGGATCACCAACCGGTCCGCGAGCTTGAGTGCCTCGTCCAGATCGTGCGTGATGAAGACGATGGTCTTGTGCAGCTCCTTCTGCAATTCCAGCAGAAGGTCCTGCATGTCCGTGCGGATGAGCGGGTCGAGAGCCGAGAACGCCTCGTCCATCAGCATGATCGGGGAATTCGAGGTCAGCGCGCGCGCTATGCCGACGCGCTGTTGCATGCCGCCGGACAGCTGGTGCGGATAGTGGTTCTCGTAGCCGTTGAGCCCGACTCTTTCGAGCCACTTCCTCGCGTCCGCCAGATAGTCCTTCTGGCGGACGCCGCGGACCTGAAGCGTCGTTCCGGCGTTCTCGGCCACGGTGCGGTGGGGCAGGAGGGCGAATTTCTGGAAGACCATGGACATGGCCTCGCGGCGCAGCGTGCGCAGCCGCTCCTCATCATAGGCCAGCACATCCTCACCATCGACCTCGACCTCTCCAGAGGTCGGCTCGATCAGCCGGTTGAGATGCCGGATGAGCGTGCTTTTGCCCGAACCGGATAGGCCCATGATGACCGTGATGTCGCTGTCGCGCATATCGACATTGATGTCCTGCAGGCCGAGCACATGGCCGTGCTGCTCCAGCAGGTCCGTCTTGCCGACGCCGGCCCGGACATGCTCCAGCGCCGCCTGCGGGTCGTCCCCGAAAATCTTGTAGAGGCTGCGGATTGCGATCTTGACTTTGCCGGTCACGCCGGAACCTCCCCGTCAGACTTTCTGGGCGGCGTTGACGCGGTCGAGCGCGGCCTTGGTGACGCGGTCCAGGATGATCGCCAGGAGCACGATGCCGAGACCCGAGATCAGGCCGACGCCCAGTTCCAGGTTCCGGATGCCGCGCAGCACGAGCACGCCGAGGCCCGGCGCCGAAACGAGCGACGCGATGACCACCATGGCGAGGCTCATCATGATCGTCTGGTTCACGCCCGCCATGATGTTGGGCAATGCCAGCGGGATCTGGACTCCGAACAGCTTTTGCCGGTCGGTCATGCCGAAGGAGTCGGCAGCCTCGATGACGTCCCTGTCCACCAGCCGGATGCCGAGATCGGTGAGCCGGATCACCGGCACGATGGCGTAGAGGATGATCGCGATTCCGTAGAGCTTCGGCTCCGTCACCGAGAACAGGAAGATCAGCGGGATCAGGTAAACGAAGGGCGGCAGCGTCTGGAGCATGTCCAGCACCGGAATCGTCATGCGCTGCATCCTGTCGCTCCGCGACATCGCGATGCCGATAGGCACGCCGAACACAACGCAAAGGAAGGCGCACACGAAGATGATCGCCAGGGTCTGCATGGCGAACCCGTAGTGGTCGATGAAGGCCAGGAAGGCCAGGCAGGCGGTCACGAAGCCGATCAGCCGGACGGACCTGGTCGCCAGGTACACTACGGCCATGAGCAGTGGAAACATGACCCACCACGGCGCGGCTTCGAACGCCAGCAGTGCGAATTCGAGTATCCAGCTCAGCGGCTGCGTGATCGGATCGAGCACGAAGCGGAGCGCGTCCTTGATCGCAAGGAACCCGTCCTCGACACCCTTCGTCGTATCGCGCGACTGGGCGATCCGGCCGCATGCCTCGTTCAGCGCGTCGAGCGAGGGAAACGGCAGCTCCCACCACGCGGTCTCCTTCGCAGCACCGCCCTTCGCCAGCAGGTCTGCCATCGACAGCGGCGCATCGCCCGTCTTGCCGGCGTCGCACCAGTCGCGCAGGCCAAGCCCGTCAAACAGGAAGTCATAGGTCGCCACGACCGCTCACCGTCCGTGGACCCGGGCCGGGATGGCTCCCGGCCCGGGCCGCTCTCGTTGCAGGTGGGTCAAGGCATCGTCCGCCGGAAACCTTCCGACGCGCCGGGACTTACTTGATGAACTTCGCGAGCTTCTCGCGCGCGCCGTCGTCGATCCACTGCGACCAGACGTCGGACCGCGTGGAAAGGAAATAAACGGCGGCCTCCTCTGCCGAGGCGCCCTTTTCCTCCTGCCAGGCAAGGATGCCGCTCAGGAGGCCGACCTCGAAGCTGATATTGCCCATCAGCTCGGCGATCTCGGGCTCACGCTCGGTCAGCGCAGCCGTGGCGACCGTCAGCACCGGCGCCGGCGGGAAGTCGGACACGCCCGGGTTCGGGTTTCCCTTGTTCTGGTTGGCCGAATGGACCTCGGTGTCGATGTCTCCCAGCGCAACCTTGACCATCTCGTATTTGCCGAGCAACGCGGTGGGGCCCCAGTAGTAGCCGAACCAGGGTTCCTTGTCCTCGTAGGCGGCCGCGATCGAGGTCGCCAGGGTCTCGCCGGAGCCGTGGTTGAATACCTCGATACCTGCAGCCTCCACGCCGAGTGCCTTGACCAGATTGTCGTTGACGATCCGGCAGCCCCAGCCGTCGGGGCAGTTGTTGAAGCGACCGCCGACCAGGTCGGGATTGGCGAGGACACCCTTGATGGTGGCCAGTTCCGGATGCGCATCGGCGAGATAGGCCGGAACCCACCAGCCTTCGAGACCGCCAGGCGAGATCACTTCAGCCAGCCGCGAAACCTTGCCTTCGGCTTCGAGCTTGGCATAGACGTCGCCGGTCGAATTCAGCCACAGTTCGGTCACCAGGTCGGGTTCGCCGTTTTCGGCGAGCGACGCAACCGAGGTGGTGGTCGCCGACGGCACTTTCTCGATCGTGCAGCCGTATCCCTGCTCCATCAGGAACTTGGCGACTTCCGTAATGATCTGGGACGACGCCCAGTTCATTTCGGTAATCGACACCTCGCCGCAGTCGGCGGAGGCCGTTCCCGGCACGGTGAGACCCGCGGTTGCCACGAAACCGGCAAAGGCAGCGATTAGAAGATTCTTCATGGACTTCCTCCTGTTTGACAGCCCTCTCGTCCCGACATGCCGGAACCGGAGTCATATTCGCCGCGAGGCAGAACGACCGGACCTGGCGGACAGGGTAAGCCAGGCCCCGAATTCGTTCAAATCGAGGCGACCGATTTCGGATTTCGAACCTCTTGTGGCGTTAAGGTGCGGGCGGGCCTGACCGCCCGACCTGAAGAGGCCCGGATTTCTTCGATCCTGGTGAATTAGCTCAGCCATCGGGCTGTAGGCGACACAGACCGGGGGGCGCGGCTCTCCCGCACCGGCTTCCGTCAAGCCGGGGCATCGGCACCGAGGCGACCCGCCGCCCATCTGTGGAAAGCGTGGCTCGGCCCGTCCATGACCGGCGAGAAGCAGCCGCCGTCGAAAGCGGGCGAGCGGCGCCCCTGCTGCATCCGCTCCACGACGCCCACGTCCTCCCCGAACACCTCCTGCCAGCGGTCGCGAAGCCGGTTCCGCGCCCCGCCATAGGCAGGCGCCGCCGCCGCTTCCTCCAGGCACCAGAGCCGCGCATCCTCCGCCGTCAGGTCCGGGGCCAGAGGGTCGAGGCGCATGGCGAAGAAATGGTCCATATGCGCGCCCAGAAGCAGGTTGGGATAGAGGGCCACATATTCGGCGACCGGGCGGTCGTCGGCTGCGGGCAGTTCGCCGCGGGCCGCATAGCAATGCGACCCCTGGCCGGAGAAGGACGCCTCGACGATGGGATAGTGGTCGGCCAGCGGGGAAATGCGGTTCAGCTCCGGATGGATCCAGGGCAGGTGGTAGGCCTCGCAATAGTTTTCCACCGCAAGCTTCCAGTTGGCGCCGAGCCGCAGGCGGATCGGCTCGATGTCCGCCGGCCGGTAGCGCGCCAGCGGGAAATGCCGCCACCGGGCCAGCAACGGTGCGAGCCGGTCCTCCAGCGCGGGCGCGGCGCCGGAAAGGTCCACAAACACCATGTCGAGCCACACGGCCGCGCGCACGGGCACGAGCCCGCGTTCGCTCTTGCGGAAGCCCGGCGCCTCATGGCGGCCGACGCCGCCGATATGCGGCGTGGCGCGCAGCCGGCCTTCCAGGTCGTAGGTCCAGCTGTGGTAGGGGCAGCGCACGGCCGTCCTGCCGCGCTCCGGCTTTTCCACAAGGCGGACGCCGCGATGGCGGCAGACATTGTGGAAGCAGCGGATTTCGCCCTCCCCGGTCCGCACCAGCAACAGCGCCATGCCCATCGCGTCCACCGGCATGAGGTCGCCGGGCGCGGCGAGGTCGCTCGCAAAGCCGATGCAGAACCAGCCCCGGCCGAAGATGCGCCGGCGCTCCTCGTCGAAGGCCGAGGCTTCGGTGTAGCAGCGCCCGGGCAGGCCGCGCGCCGTCTCGATGGGCCTGAGGACGCTCGCCAGGTCGTTCATCTCGGGACCGCTCCGCCGGATTCGGGCAGACTTGAGTCTGGCGGGTTCGGGAGGAAGTCCTGCACCCGGATGCGACCGGAAAGTGAGGAAATACGACAGGCAGGACCCCGGAACGGCCAGCCATCGCTATCGGGCCCGAGGGCGGGGTCGTCGGCTGGGCGCTCGCCCATCTGTCATGTATGGATGCCCCCTTGCGAGCGAGAGATTCTTGAGCAGCACGGTCGTGTGATCGGATACAGCCATTTGTCAGCCCTCAATGATGCGGCTCCGTCCACGGCCGCAGCCGATATGGCGATGTGCGGACTGGGTCCATCGAGTTGGCTGTACGGGGGAATGCCTGACCAGCGCAGATCCCGGTTCCGGTCGAAGGCTGCCTGTCGCCCGCGCACGGGCGCGCCGGCCGGATCAGGACAATTGCGGGTCCGGTTCAAGCGCTGAAATCAGCTCATAGCCGGTTTCGGTAATCAGCGCCTGCTCCTCCAGCTTGACACCCTCCCTGCCGCCGACCCGGCCGGTGTAGCTTTCGACGCAGACGACCATTCCCGGTTCGAACACGCCGTCATAGCCGGAGCGCTCGAAGTCCTGCGGGTAGGGAATGGCCGGCCACTCGTCGCAGAGGCCGACCCCATGCACCAGGATGCTGTAACGCCGGGGGAGGCATTCATCCGGCAGCAACCTGGCCTTGTCAACAAAGTCGCGGAAGGCCAGGCCAGGCTTGAGCAGGTCCAGATTGTGCAGCACCTGCTCGTTTGCGATTGCGTAAAGGGCGCGCTGTTCGTCGCCGCCGCGGTCGTCGCCGCACACCCAGGTCCGGGAAATGTCGGCGCAATAGCCATAGGGACCGACAAGATCGGTGTCGAACGCGACAATGTCGCCCGCCTGGATGGCGTAGCCGCTGCATTCCTGGAACCATGGATTGGTGCGCGGCCCGGCCGTGAGCAGGCAGGTTTCGACCCACTCAGACCCCCGGCGCACCGCAGCCTCCCAAAAGACGCCCCAGAGTTCCAGCTCCGTCATGCCGGGCTTCAGCGCGGCGCGGGTGTCGGCCAGCGCATCGAGGCAGGCGGCCATGGACCTGCGCATGGCCTTGATTTCTTCGGCAGACTTGATTGCCCGGCCCGTCTCGATAATGGGCTGGGCGTCGAGAACGGCGAGATTATGGGCTTCCAGTGCGCGGATCGCTGCCGGCGCAGCATGGTCGAGCGCCAGCCGGCGATTGCCGCCGCCATAGCTGCGGATCAGGTCGGCGATTTCGGCCGACCAATGTCGATAGACTTCCGGCAGGCGATTCCCGCCATTGAAGAAAAAGGGGCCGGTCGCGGTCCGGACCTCGTCGACCGCGACCGAATGGGCGCTCAGATGGCTGGCGCCGCGATATTCGAACAGAATTACCGGGCCGTCGGTCGCGATGAAGGCGTAGCGTGCCGCATCGTGCGCGATCCAGAGCTGCATGTTGGTCGAATCGGTCAGGTAGCGGATATTGAGCGGATCGAATAGCACCATGCCGGCTATATCCGCCCGGCGCATCTCGGCGAGTGTCCGCTCGACCCTGTAGCGCTGAAGCGCGGGCAGGTCGGGTGGTTCGAGGCCGCGCGCGGTCCAGTCCGACTCGACCGCTTCGCCATAGCCGACAATGTAGCGGTTCAGTTTGCCTGCCTCTTCCATCTGCCGGGCGTCAAGGTCCGCTAGCGACAGGGTATCGCTGCCGCTTGCCAGACCGGTTCCGGAGCGTCGCGGATAGGGAGGTCTGGTCATCGGCAGTGTTCGCTGAAGAGGCGCGCTTCATGTCATTTTTCCAGCAAACCGGCAAGCGGAATCCACATGGTTTGCTAATCCTGACTTCACCTCCAGCGGACCCCGCAGCCGCCTCGCTGTCGGTGTCGTGATTGGGCAGGTCGAGCACCCTGACGCTGTGCATCCGCATGACAGGACTCCGTTCGGAGACCGCGCGCCCGCAAGGGGCCGCGGCGCTCCTTCATTGCAGGCGGAGGGCGGGGGGGCGGCGCGAACGCCGCGGCCGGCGGTCCGGATACGGGCCGGTCTGTGGCGCTCTGGCCGGAGCGGGAAGGAAGGGCCCGCACAGCGGGTCCCCGACTCTTGCCGGGCTCCTTGCCCGCCGGGGTTCGTCACACCGCAGCCGGGCCGGTTTCTACCGGGGGATTGGCCGATGCGATGATCGATTCAGGCCTTCGACTGTCGCCCAGAGATCATCGTCCGCTGACCTGTTTGCCGACACCGAACCTATGCCAAACTGATTGTTTCGACAATCGGTAACCCGCAAGGCCGGTAGCAGCAAAACTCCAGCATTTGCCTGCAAGCGGCCTGGAGAAGGAGCGACGCATGAAGACGCCCGCAACTGCGCCACCTCTTAGCCAGAGCCGATGAAGATTTGGGGGGAAATCCCATGCGCCGGCCCCTCTTGAGTGTGACGCCCGGCGCCTGTGACGCCCGGCGCCTGTGAACGCGCTTATATGGGGTTTGCCGCCAGGTTGGGGAGATGCGTTCCCCCGCGGCGGCGGAGAAGCGTCAGCAGCCGGGTCCGGGGATGCTGTCATGCCCGGGTCCCTTCGACAGCCGCTCTTCCAGTCGTTCGAGGGCCTCGGCCAGCACCGGGCGGGCCTCGATGAGGACCGCGATGCGCGCGCGTTCGCCTTCCGGGAGTGTCGCCGGGTCCGGGTCGACGAGACGGTCCGGAGCCAGGGCGGCGCAGCTTTCCCGGACCCAGTTGAGCACGGTGTTCCGCAAGCGCGCGGCCGCATCGGCGAGAACCGGATCGGCGCAGACGCGGTCGAGTTCCTCCGCCAGTTCGCCGGTCATGAGGATCATGCGCCGCACCGCATGCGCGCAGCTGTCGGCATCGACCGGGGCGTAGGAGGCCTTGTGGTCTTCCCGGCTGCCGCCATTCATCAAGCCGACCGTCCGAGCCAGTTCGTGCAGGCCGGCATGCGCGGCCTGGCGGGCCAGCGCCGACAGGTTGTGCGTGAATTTGAACTCCACACCTTCGCGGCCCAGCATCGCCTTCGCCAGATGCTCGGCGGCATCGGCGCTCCGGGCTGCAAAATGGTTGCAGGCCGTGGCGTCGTCTTCCCAGTCCATTCTCCCGATCCGGGAAATGCTGTCCGCCGCCGCGGCCATATAAGTTGCGGCATTGCGCATGAACCGGCCGTATTCCTCCGCCTGCATGTGCGGCGTCTCCCAAAACGGTTGCTGGATCCAGGGCGTACCGGCCGCGCTGTCCACGGAAGCCTGCCCCGGGCTGGTTCCAGGGGACCTCCAGCCCTCGCAGGTCCCGGCCAGAAGGCGTCCGTCGCGGGCGATGCCGCGGGCGATATGGCCGATCGCGCCCGCCTTGCGCCGCAGCAGCTCTTCCGGGACCGCCAGACACTGCACGGCGCCCGGGAAACGATAGATCGGCAGGTCCTCCGGCAGGGCCTGGACGCCGTCCCCCGGCCCGCTCAGGACGAAGGCGACGTCCCAGTCGCTGTCGGGACGGTGGTCGCCGCGGGCGCGCGAGCCAAACAGCAGGGCGGCCCGCGCTTCCGGCCAGACCGCCAGCGTCTCCGACGCCGCGGCGCGAATCTCCGCCAGCATCGCCCGGTCGCCCGGACCTGTCGCTGGAGCCGACTCCTGCATGACGCCCCGATAACGGAAATCCGCCAGCATGTCCATTGCGCGCGCCACCTCAATCAAGGCCGCCGCAGCTTGCATTATTCCGGTAAATCAACAGGTCGCCCTGTCGGCCGAAGGCGATTCCCCCCAAAATCTTCATCGGCTCTCTCTTAGCCCCGCATCGCGTCCCTGACCGGAATCCGCAAGATGATCGCTGTCGAGCCTTACACCTGGTGCAAGAGCAGGCCGGACACGATCGGCAACGGTAACCCAAAATCGAAGATCCACAAGCTGATACCCCGGACTTTCAAGCCCTGCGCCAGCACCATCGGAACCCGGCGTTTTGCCCTGGCTTCAAAAGTTCGCTTCCGCCAATCCTCGTCTCCGCCCCGGCATTCAACATCGCTTACAGTACACAGCTGCCTGGACCAGCGTTGCAGACTGCCCCAGCTCCGCTAACTGCGACGAGCTAAAATGGAGAATTTACTTCTATCGGGTCTGCACTTGGCTGCGCGACGTTCACCTTTGGCCGCCATTTGGCAATGAGATGCGCTTCCACTCCATCGCGGTCCCGGACTTCAACGCGTGCCCAAGTCACAAAAAGTCCCAATGACCCATAATGCTGTATCATTCCATCGCTTCGATGTTCCAATAGGCGTTGCCTGATGACGCCTTTCCCTACATAAACCACCCTGGGTGCGACGCCTCCATGCCAAATCAAATAGACCCCCTCAAAATCATCCAAATTTGCATGCGAAAGATTAACCGAATTTAGTCCGCACCAAACTCCTTTTCCGCACTTCACCCAATCCAGCTGCAGTGAAGCCATTACTACCTCCTTCCTTGGCGTACAACACCCAAATCAGCTTGATTGAGGTGTATCGGCATCAGCCAGCTCCATATCGCGTGGTTCTTCTGGCGTCAAAGAAAATGCCCTCAGCACAAAATCGCACTTAAGGTCAGCGTCATTTGCCATATCACGTATCGGTCTCTTGTCAACTCCGTCAGCAAGGATGCGCAGCGCCTTCTTTATGTCTGTCACGGAATTGACTATGTACCTTCTATTCGCAGCTTGGAATAGCCCCGGAAGTTCGATTTCCCGTGCCGCTCTCGTATACTCCTCCGAGAATTGCTCAAGTTCAAACATCGCATCATGAATTGAATTCAACAACAACAGCAGGCTGTTATCGGTTATCAATTCAAAAAACAATCTCTCCTGCGATTCGGCATCCGAATATTCGTACAGATTCCTGCTGTCTCTGGATAAATTTGTTGCGAAGGTTCGAAAATCTGTGTATATTTCATTCGACAATCCTGACAAAAATTGTTTGCTATATTGGTCTCTGACGATTTCTGAAACCTGTACGCTCTGTCCCCGGATATTGCCTTCCAGATCATAGAATGATTTGGTAAAAGCCTCCAGCCGCGAGTAAATCGCAGAAGCCAACGATCTAGATACAATAGAAGTTACCTTCTTGGAGGTATAGGACGCTATCAACACACCAATGAAAAACAATCCCAAAACCACTTCAATGGTCGCCAAAATTCTGGACACACCCACGGGCCGGAAATCTCCATACCCGAGAGACGATGCAGTAACTACACTAAAGTAAATGCCATGAAATAGGTCGAACGCCTCAGGAGATTGATTCGCCTCCAAAATGCCATGCTGTGATGGAGTCAAAAGCCAATACAGCGCTCCAAAAGCGAGGACCGTCGATAGAAATAAAAGCGCAACGTGCAATAGGGGAAATTTGTTCGATACCCATTTGCAATATTTGTAGAGGAATCGCTTGAACATTTGGTTTTAGAGTTTTGTTGACTGAGGGAAACGAAGGGCCTTTCGAGGTTCTGCAAGCCATGTCGGACTGTCACCATCGGGGGATGATGGGCTGTCTCGTCGGCATGGCCGTGCAGCGAGTTACCGGCTCATGCGCTGGCACCGCTCGGGCGTGGCTGTCACAGTTCGTCGAGAAGCATTCTTCAACTCCGAGATGGGTGCGGACGGTAGTGTGAGCGAAGCAGCGCCCAATGAGCCGCGGACGGCTGAGCCCGTTTGTTGTCTGAGACCACCTCTAGGGACCGCGCAGTATCATAAACCGATTGGTCTGACAATCCGATTGCCGACACAATCCGATTGTCAGACCAATCGGCTTTCTGGCGATGCATGAGGCGAAGGGCGCGCGTCTCTGGGACCGTAGGCCGCGAGGAAATGGAAGCGCGCCTTCGGCATGGAGCCGACATTTGGCATCAAGGGGCAGGACGCGGACGGCCGCGGCAATGCCCGGGAACTCGTTTTCTGCTCAGCAGCCACCGGGAAGGCAGGCCCCGGGGACGATAGCATCCGGCATCGTCCTTGCGGACGGCGCCGCTCCGCTCAAGCGCCCAGCTTGCGGCCGTCCCCGTCGTTTTCCTCGAGCCACTCCGAGACGATGCGCCGGATTATCTCAGGCCTGCTGGGCTGCTCCGGTTTTTCCAGGCGCAGCCTGTCCAACGCCTCGATCATGGGCCCTGGAAGGCGGACCATTACGGCCTGGGTGTCCTTCGGTGGCCTGCCCACGAAACTTTTTCCTGCCCGGGGGTTGTAAATAATATCAGAAACTATATAATAACGGATCGGACGGCGCAAGAGCTCTGACCTTCCTGCGCCGCCCTGACCGCATGATCTGTTGGAGAGATCACATGGCTGTTCGAGACGCTAGCACGGCGCCCGCGCCGGCTGCCAGCTTATCCGATCCCCCCGTATCGACCGGCATGAAGCGGTTTCCGCCCGGCCCCGCTGTCGGTCTTGCGGATTGCACCGAAGGCGGTGACGCCGGCGCCTGGACCTCCCGCCGCCGCCCTGCACACGCCTCGCGGCCGCTCCCGGCGTTCGTCGCGCGGGAGGCGCCTGGCGCGCCCGCCTGTCCCGCGCGCCCGTTCGGGCCGCCGGCCGCCCCCCTGCATCCCTGATTTCCCGCCAGCGCCGCGCCGAGCCGCGCCGCCATCCTGCATTGACGGGGCCCCCTGCGCGCCATCGGCGCGGCGGACCGGGCTTCGCATGAAAAAGGACGACATCATGTCCCGTTTGAAAGCCGGTACGCTCCGTATCGGCGATACCGAGTACCCCCTCCATGAGGCCCCGCTGCCCAAGTCCTGGGTTCGCGCAGCAGCTGCCAAGAACTACCGCATCGTGGCCCGCGTGATCGACCGCTACCACGTCGCGCTCGAATGCGGGACCTGCGGAGCGTTGAACCTGACGCGCGCTTTCACTCTCAAGAAATGTCGGCCCGTCTGCAAGGGCTGCCAGTTCAATGAGCGGCAGGAGGAGGCGGAGGCGGTCGGTCTGGTCTATCTGGGCCGGGACCCGGACGATCCGCGTTACGGCCACTACCGGGTGACGGAATGCGGTCACGAAATCCGCCGCCAGTTCGAACTCATCAAGCGGGTCGCGACCGGCGAGGCCGGGGTGCGCTGCGAGGTGTGCCATCGGGCCGTTGAGGAAGAGGAGGCGCGCGCCCGCGGCTGGCGGCTCGTCGGGCCCGATCCGGACGGCGAACCGAACTACCGCCTTTACGCTCATGAGGGCGGTTGCGGCGCCATCCAGCGCATCGCGCGCGGGAACATGCAGACCGGCCGGTTTTCTTGCGGGACCTGTGGCGATGTCTGGTCCGCCGAGCCGAGCGCGCTCTACTTGATGCGTTTCCTTCACCCTGGCCGGCGCCCGGTGCTGAAACTCGGCATGAGCCGGGACCCGGACTCCCGCATGCGCCACCAGCTGGGCCTGCCCGACCATGTCGAGGCCAGGATCCTTCGGGTCGTCCCGATGGAGACGGGCCGGGCCGCGCTGATTGCGGAAAAGCGGCTGCACCGCGAACTCCGGCGCGACCATCCCGGGGCCGTGGTGCCGCCGGAGGAGTTCTCGGACTATCTCAATGTGACCAGCGAGATCTACGACATCTCGTTGGAGCCCGTCATCATGGACATGCTGGACCGCGTCGCGGCGGCCGGACCGCAGCCCGGGTGACCCGCGCGCACATCCTGCCTGTGGGCCCGCGCCAAGGACGACGCAGCGCGGAGACCGGCCATCGGCCCACCTGTCGACAAGTCATCCGGAAACAGGTCCGCCAGCAGGCAGCCGGGCTTGTCGCAACGGCGTTCCGCCAAACACCTTACACGGAGACAGACGTCATGCAGCAGAAGATCCAGGTTGAGCGCGTGAAACTGTTCGAGACCCTGCCGGCAGCGGAAGCTGCGGCGGACAGGATCGGCGAGGCCCGCGCCTGTCCGCTCGTGGACACGGACCACGAGCCGGTCGGCTGGATCGTCGAGCACCGGAGCGGCGGGGCGCGCCTGTCCGTGGCCGGCGAGTGGATTTGACCGGACGATGACGCTGGCCCCGTCCGCAGGAAGGGCGGGACAGGAAGACGATGGCTGCGGTATCGGCTGCCTCGGAAATCCTGCTGCCGGCCTCTCTCCCTTCGCGCCGGGCGCTAGGCCCGGATAGACTGTACGGGCGCAGAACCGCCCGCAATGATCGCAGCGGAACACTCTGGCGGGACGGCCGTGCCCGAAGGGCCGGGTTCCGGATCGCCCCGCCGACATGCCACGTCACAACGGGACGCCACCGTGCGGCGGTCAAAGAAGGGTGATGCGTCACTTTCTGCGCACGGGCCCGATGCTCCGGCGCTTGGCATCGACTGCGGCGTTCGCGGTGGCGCCGCTGACGCTCGGTATGCTTGTGACGACCCCGGCGGCTGGTTGGTTGCGCTGGCCCGCAAGGCGCACCCACCGACGCCGTGCCCGGCCGCTGCGGCGCTGCGAACAGTAGATGTTGCCTCGATCGCAGCGCCGGCAGAAAACCACCTGGCGACTGCACGAAGCGCAGGTAAACAGGCGGGCGGCGTTCTTCATCACGGCAACCGACGAGAACGGGGTGGATCCACGCCCAAACGCACACGATACTGCGCATGCGGGCCGTGCCTGGCATGGCACGGGGGGTGCGGCGTCGGCTCAAATGGAGCCGGCGCCGCATCGTTCTCGGCGGCTTCGGTGTAGCTCCGAAGGTCTCGCTGTCAGGGCCGCGGAACCGTCGCCAGCCCGGCAAAGTCAGAAACGAGGCGGCAGCCCGCTTTGGACAAATGGCCCGCTGCCGCCAGGTTCGTGGCGGTCGCGGCGCCGGGCCATGTACCCACAACTCCGACAGGGAAAGCCCTCAAATGCCAATCGGGAGGCTATTGGTGCGCCCCGCCTGGACGACAGACCCCAGCAAACAAATGCAGTTCTCGACCGTCATTTACACTTGGTTTTGTAGTATTTGTTTAAAGAGGCGGCTACAGAATTTTTCGTGTTTCTATCGTTGCCGCCTACAGCGTTAACCATGCAGTTTGGACGGGTGGCCGACAATCAAACGGGTACGTAGAGAGGTTGGGATGGGAAGGCACAGGACCGTATTCGCCGCCGCGGCTGCATTGTCCGCCTGCGTTTTCGCCGCTGCCGGCGTCCAAGCCGGGTCTTCGCCGGAAGAAAGCGGGTTCCACGAGGGCGCCGGTTGCCTGAGTTCCAAGTGGGTCTCCTATTCCGATGCCACCTGCCTCGATATCGATTACGTCCAGGACTCCAACGCATTCACGACCGCCTTGGCGGCCATTGGGGAAACGGCCTTCTACGCGAGCAGCGCCTGTTCCGACTGGGGTGAGGTCGTCGCCCATGTGCCCCGGTCGGGCGGCGGCGCCCACATCCATCTGGTGGACGCCAACAGGGTCCCGCACAGCCTGGACCGCAGCATGGGAAAGGTCGCCTGCTGTCTCGATATGTCGGACCTCTGCTACAAGCAGCAGGTCGAGGCGTCGGAAGGGGCGGCGCAGATCCTTCTATACACCGGCACGCGGATGGAGACCCACACGGTGGCGAGCCACCGGCAGCGTTACGACTTCTGCCAGGAGCATTCGAGCAGCATCTATTGCGAGCAAAACCCTTCGGGAGACGCCTTCGTCGAGCCGCCGGAGGAAGGGCCCGAAGAGAGCCTTGATGACTGCTACGTCAGTTTTCCCGACAGCCCGGCGGTTTCCTCGTGCACCGACTTCTCGGCGACGGTCCTGTACGCATACGATGCGGACCTGGCGCGGGACATGGTGGAACTTCCCGACGGCATGTGCCACGACATCGAAGTATCGTGCACCCTGGCAGGCGGCCAGACCGTGGAGGTCGCCGTCGAGGGCGGCACGCTGCTTGCGGACATCAAGAGCCTGAGGTTCTGCGAGTGGTCGGAAGCAGAGGAAACGAAAGTCGCACTGACGACGGACAACGCCTGCCCAGCATCGAACGTTCAGTAGCCGACACCGCCGGGACAACGAAATCGGAGCGCTGACGGTCCTGCGCGGCCGTGTCCCCAAAAGGTGAAAAGGTGTTCGCTGCCGGAACCGGCAAAACCTTCCCTGACGATCGGGAACTCTGGAAGCACCAACGATGCAGATATCCAGCTATAGGGCGTGGCTTGAACAGCGCGGGCTCAAGAAATCGAGCATCGACACATATGTCACAGACGCCAGGCGAGTTGAGTACCATTACGGTGATCTCGACGAACTCTACTCGACGGATCGCCTTGCCGGGGTGCTCCACGAACTTCAGTATTCGGCCGAGGATGCCCGAAGGAATGCACCCAACCCATCGAGGATCCCAATAGGCCCAAAGAACCTCTCGGCTTACAGATCGACCGTCACAAGGTATCGGGAGTTCCGAGAGGCCGATTTGTCCTTCGACGATCCTGTTCTCGAGACGCCGGACGAGGACGATGGGCGGCAGCGGCTTATCGGACTCGAGCGGGATCTGCAGGCCGCGATCCGGTACTCCATCGAACAGCTGGAGCCCGGCCTGGACATCATCGACGGAGGAGCCGAGCGTTCCGTCGCCTCGGGCTTCATCGACATCACCGCGAAGGCGGCCGACGGAACCGTCGTTGTAATCGAACTCAAGGCGGGAACTGCCCGGCGCGACGCCGTCGGGCAAATCCTCAGCTACATGGGGGATGTTGCCGCCGAGGAGGCCGGTGAGGTGCGAGGGATACTCGTCGCTGGCGATTTCGATAGCAAGGCTCGCGCGGCCGCACGAATTGTACCTTCTCTCTCATTGCGCAGCTACAGAGTCACTTTCGACTTTCGCGCCGTGGATGACTCCGGACCATGACGTGATGCGTATTCGGCTATTCTTGGCCTGCCCGATTTCGCGCGGCCCCCTCACGGTGCGCCTTCCGACGGGACGGCTTCATCGCTGTTTGGAAGAGTTGGGGTAGCCAGATGCAAGACCCGAAAATTTCTGCTGTCAGGCTCGCTGGGTTAATCGCGAAGGACTTCCGCGAAGGCCGCCTCGATCATGGTTCGAGAGACTTGCCGGCCGTCGAACCATGGCTTCTGATCCCGGAAGTGGGCGCTGCACAGCGCGTTCGCTGCGCCGGCGCCTCGGAACAGGAAGTCCGGCGCTTCCTGACATTCGTCTGCGCCATGGACTACCAGTGCAATTCCGACCGGCTTTGGCAAGCAGCGGTTGAACTCTACCCGGCATGGCCGGAACTCTTCGATCCGGCCGCGGTCGCCGCCATGCCGCCGGAGCTGCTGCATCGGGTCCTCAAGGACGCGGGTGTTGCAGGGCGGTTCCATAACAAGAACGCGAAGTTCTGGCAGCGGATCGCCCAACGCCTCGTGTCGTCCGAGAAGTCAGCGGTACGTCACCTGATCGATGAGGGTGTCGGCTGCGTGGATGCGCTGCGCAAGGACCTGAAGCACTTCCCCTTGCTGGGGCGCGAGAAGATCGGACCGGTGTGGATCCGGATCATGGCGAACCCGGGCGGAGCCAGCATTCGGCCGGCTGACGCGATGTCGGTGGGCGTGGACATCCATATCCGGCGCCTCACCCGAAACCTTGGACTGCTGGACGACGGGAAGGCGGTCGCGGTAACGGACACGGACGATGACAGCCGCGACGCGGAAATACGCCAGGTCTGGCGCAAAGCCGCGACCCGAGCGGCTATCCAGGGTCCATCGGGGGTTGGCGGCGGCGCCGGCGCGCTCGACCCGGCGCTCTGGTTCTTCGGTCGGTACGGTTGCAGGCATTGCCAGGAGATGGCGCGGCAGATTCGGTTCGGGCGCGCGTGCGAGGCTTGCCGAATGCACAAGGGCTGATACTCCCGCCCGGCATGCCGGGGGCAAGGACCAATCTTCCCGGCAGCTTGCCCCCGGAAAGCGTCTGGGCGCACTCGCTGATCGCTGCGGCACGCCCCCCGGGGCCGTGCTGGCCGCCTACGTGCGCGGACGAATGCCGCCGCGTCCGAGCCTTCTGCTTGCGCTGCTCGCGGCAATGGTTCGCTGGCGGAGAGCCTGGTGACCATAGTCAGGAAGACTACAAAGTTGGCTTGCATATGACCTACAAAACAATTCCCGATTCTATCATTTACGCGGATTATCTGAAGCACGAAACTGGACAGACCAACTATTGATGGAGAAAGCCATGAAGGCACGGATGCATTGGATGGTGGCGGCATCGGTACTCTGTCTTTGCCTCGTTGCATCAGGTACGAGTTATGCCAATTGTGGCTCCAGCCAGAGGGTCAGTCTGGCCAGTTCCGGCTGCCTGGATGGCGACTGGGACAACGATACCAGCCGCTGGGGTATAAAGAGTTCTGATTTCTGGGCAAGGAATTTGTGTTCCAGTTGGGGTAAGGTGGTCGCGAAAATCGACATCAAATCTGCCTCGGACAAGACTTGGCATCTCACCAATTCGAACAAACGAACAGGCGACGCCAACAACCATGTGAGAAGCATCAAGTGCTGCTCTGACCTCAGCGATCTTTGCGACAAGTCCGATGTGCTGACTGTGGACGGCTGTAACGGACAGTTTAACAAAAGTCCTGCGGCTACAAGATGTAGAGTGCACCGTACAACCGTTACGGGAGAAAACTGCAATATCACGGCAGACTGCGTTTCGGACTATACAAATACGTACGGCGTTTTCAGGACTATAACGGCCTCTTGGTTGTCAATTCCTGAAACCCATAGGTGCGGCTTAAGCGGACACTTGCAAATCGGTTCCTGCGACTAAGGACCCGGTTCCGAATCGACTCATGTGGCTTCTGCTGTCAGGTCGCGTCTCGACCTCCCGGGATTTTTCCGCATCAGAATCTGCAATGACATGCGGCAGCAATCCACCATTGTTTCAGGCGAGATGGATCGACAGTCATTCGTCCATGAGAACGTACTGGAGCAGTTGCTCGACGGCGTGATGGCCGTCGGCATGGACAGCCGCGTCAGGACGTTCAACCCGGCGGCGGCGCGTATTCTCGGGCTCGACCGCAACAATGTGGTCGGAAACACGCTGGCCGAGGCCTTTATCTCGAAAGAGGGTTTCGAAGACTTCGTTCAGGCCATCCTCGACGCCGTTATGGCGCACAGTCGGACGGAACGACGGTCTGTCGAGGTCGACCTGGGCGACCGAAGGCGCGTGCTGTCGATGACAACCTCCTATCTCACGTCGGGGAGTGACGACAAGCCGATGGGCGTCATCGCCGTATTCAGCGACATCACCGAAATGCAGGCGCTTCAGGAAGCGGAACGCCGGATGGCCGGTGAGCTGGAGAAACAGAACGCCGAGCTCAAGAAGTCGTACAGGATGGTCGAGGAAAGCCAGGCGCGGCTGGCCTCGATGTTGAAGAAGGTCCAGGTCGCGCGCGTGGCGGCAACAATCGTTGTCATCGCTCTGTTCCTCGGGGCAGGCGTCTGGAACTGGAGCGGTCTGGCATCCCACGAGCCGCCGCACGCTGCCGATCCTGGGGCGCAGGACGCCGAAGCGGAGGTCGAACCGTTGCGTACCCTAAAGGCTGCGCCGGAGGAGTTCACCTCCACGACGCTGCTCATCGGTCGCCTCGCCCCTTGGCGCCGGGTTCCTGTGACGAGCCCGGCGGACGGCCATATCGCGGCCGTTCTCTTCGCATACGGTCGGCAGGTCTCGCAAGGCGAACCGCTCATACGCCTGAACATGGAGAACGCTCGTCTGGAACTCCTGGAGGCCCGGGTGGAGCACGAGGCGGCGAGGAAGGCTGTAGCCGAGCTCGACGATTGGGAAAGCAGCGTCGAAGTCGCCGGCGCTCTCAGGGCATTCAGCAAGGCGCGCATGGCGATGGAAGGACAATCCGCAGCGTTCGAGAGATCGTCGTTCCTGCTGAAAGAAGGTCTTATCCCGGCCTCGCAGCATGAAGGCGCCAGGCGCAGCTACGAGAGCCAGCGGCTCGATCTCGAGGCGGCCAGACAGGACCTGGAGGCGGTTCGGGCGAAAGGCGGCGAAGATGCGAGGCGGGTGGCCGAGTTCAATCTGGAAAAAGCATACAGGAAGCTCAGCGCCGTCGAGGCTGTTCTTTCCACGGATGTTGTCAAGGCTCCCATCTCCGGCGTGATTCGGGAGCCGGCCGCACCACTCGGAACACTCGCTGAGGGCCGCGAGGTGAAGAAGGGCGACAGCTTGGTGACGATCGCCGACTTCGACCGGATGGATGTGCTTGCGGCCGTCGACGAGGTCGAGGTGGCGTCCATTCGCGTCGGTCAGCAAGTAACGGTGTGGGGCGTCGCCTATCCCGGGTTGGAATTGCGCGGCAAGGTGAGCAGCGTTTCTTCGGAACCCCGTGGCCCGTCGGCGGGCGCGCCGCGGTTCCAGGTCAGGGTCAGGCTGGACGATCTGGGCGACGGCCAGCGCAAACGGTTGCGAGCAGGGATGTCGGCGCATCTGCGCATCGTCACCTACCGCAATCCGTCGGCGCTGATGCTTCCGATCGAGGCTGTGCAGAGAGGAGCCGAGGGCAAGTCCCGGGTTCGTGTTCTGGACGAAGCGAACGGGGAAGTGCGCGAGCGGGCCGTCAGGATCGGCCTGACCACGCTCAATGCGGTCGAGGTGACCGGCGGTCTGTCGCCGGGCGAGCTGGTGGTCGTGTCGGGAGGCTGACATGGACATTGCGATCCCGGGGAAAGAGGTCCTAGACAGGCTCTCGCCGGTCCACGCCTCCGGGGTTCCGGCACCACCCGGAGCCGGGCTCGATGGAAGGACGGCCAGGTTTCCGGCGATTGCAGTTTTCCCGGGCGTTTCATGGCGGCCGGGACAGATATGCAAGCGGTGAACGGACTCGGCGCCATTCTGGGCAGGAATGCGCGGGAGGGATTCCGCAGCCTCTACAGTGCGAGGCTACGGTCGACGCTTGCGCTCGCAGGAATCGTGATCGGCGTCGGCTCAGTCATCACCATGATCTCGATCGGGGAAGTCGCGCGCGCCACGGCTCGCGCCGAGTTCGAATCGCAGGGCACGGATATCCTGACGATCCAGAATGTCCATGGCTCCAGCACGGCTCCCGGGCGAAGCATCGATCTCAAGGACGCTCTGCTTTTCCCGGCCGCGGTCGAATCGATTGTCGATGCGGCGCCCAGGATCGGGTTGCACGGGTCGATTGTCTATGCAGGCAAACAGATCGGTCCGGGGCCCATACACGGCGTTACCGAGTCCTTCGTACGGGTGAACAGGCTGGCGCTGGAGGAGGGACGGTTCGTCTCCGACCTCGATCGCCGGCGGTATTTCTGCGTGCTGGGCGCAGAGGTGGCCCGAGCCATGCGCCGCGCGGGCGCTGAGCGCATAGTCGGGAAGTCGATTGTCATGAAGGGGCGCCTGTTCACCGTGACGGGCGTGCTTCGGGAGGCAGCCGACAACTACGCCCTGCCCTTCCAGGTGGAGGCGGACAGGTCGGTCTTCATTCCCATCACCACCGCGCAATGGATCAGGCCGGACACGGGGATCGACGTCATAGTCGCCCGAGCGCGACCCGACTTCCATCATACGGCGGTTGCACAGGACGTACGGGCGTGGTTCGGCGGTCGGTCGGGAAATCTGGAACTGGAGATCACGAGCGCCACACAGCTCATAGAGCAGATGGAATCCCAGATTCGCATCATGACCCTCCTGTTGGGCGCCATCGGCAGCGTTTCCCTCATCGTCGGTGGCATTGGCGTGATGAACGTCATGCTGGTTTCAGTGACCGAGCGCAGGCGGGAAATCGGAGTTCGCCGGGCGTTGGGCGCCCGGCGCCTGGACATCCTGAACCAGTTCCTGATGGAGGCCGCAATCCTCTCCGCAGCCGGCGGAATTCTCGGTGTTGCCGCCGGCATGGCGGGCACATGGACGATCTGCCATTTCACGGAATGGAGCTTCTTCATATCCACGAACGCGATGGTCAGTGGCATCTGCGTGTCGTCGTTGGTGGGAATCGCGTTCGGATTGCAGCCGGCAAACCAAGCCTCCCGGGTGGACCCGATCATGGCGCTCCAGGGGGAGTGATCCAATGGCAGGGAACCGCCGCTCGATCGCAACGCAGCAGGTCAACCGCTCCCCGAAGCCGGGAGGACAGGCATGATCGGCAGCAGCGGATTTGCGATGGGCGGGCCCGCGTGTTCGAGGTGGACAGCAATGCCGAGGCGTTCGTTCCCGCTCGCGGGTTTATTTCAGGGGGACGATAGCGGCGACGGCTTCAGTTCTGGCGGCGCATGAAGGCATTCCACCTAACGACGGCAGCGTTTCTTGCCTACCTCGCAACATCGACCGTCCCGACCGATGATGTCGGGAGGTTGCTGGCGCAGGAGCGACGTGCGGGGTTCGAGGACGTTACCGAGGCCGTCGGTTTGCGATATCGGATCGTGGACGCCGGCGGCACAACCCAATCCGGACAGTTCGGGAATGTGGTCGACGGCGGTGGGCTTGCCCTCGCGGATATCGACAAGGACGGCAGGGTGGAGCTGTACGTTGCGCATGGGCACGGCGAGACTGGGCGGTTGTTTAGCTGGGATGGAGAACGGTTCTCACGAATTCCGGACAATGCGGGCATTGCGCCCGCCGCAATCGACCGCTCCGGATACTTCATCGATCTGGATGAGGACGGGCGGTTGGATTTTCTCTCACTCCACTCACAGGGAATGCAAGCATTCCACAATGACGGCAAAGGCCAGTTCACGGCAACCGCCAGCCCGTTCGGGGCGAAGGCGGGCGGCACCGCTCGCTCGATGTCGGCGGCCGACCATGACGGGGATGGCGATCTGGACCTGCTCTTCTCCCATTGGGGCAGGCGGTGGAACCCGATCAGGCTAGCCACCCGCTATCTTTGGCGAAATGACGGCAAGGGGCGCTACGAAGACGTCAGCCACACCGTGCCCGTCCGGCGCTCCAGACTCCCCGGTACCGCAATCTGGCGTGAGTTTTCGTACACTCCGACCTTCGTCGACATCGATACGGACGGCGATCCTGACATTCTTGTCGCCGCAGACTTCGGCGCCAGCCAGGTGTTGCGCAATGATGGCACGGCCGGCTTCACCGACATCACCGGCCCCGCGATCACCGACGAGAACGCCATGGGCGCCGCAGCCGGAGATTATGACGGAGACGGGAACATCGATTGGTTCGTAACCAGCATCTACGACCCGGATGGCTTGTCGGGCGTTCGCGCTACCGGCAACAGGCTCTATCGTAATTCGGGCGACGGCCGGTTCGGTGACGTCACCGATTCTGCCGCCGTACGCGACGGTGGCTGGGGTTGGGGCGCCTGTCTGGAGGACTTCGACAATGACGGCCATCGGGACCTGTTCCACACAATCGGCTGGCTCCAAGAGCCGGGCGTAGAGGAGACCACCGCGCAATTCGTCGATGACCGGTCGCGGCTGTTCATGGCAAACGGCGACGGTACGTTCGCCGAACGGTCGTCCGAACTTGGGATCGAGCATACCGGCCAGGGGCGTGGCGTTGTTTGCGCCGACTATGACGGCGACGGCAGGGTGGACATTTTCATCGCCAATCACGGCGCGGCTCCGACCCTGTACCGGAACGTTTCCCGGACGGGCCACAGCTGGCTTGCCTTGGACCTTCTGGGGCAGCATGCGAACCCGCAGGGAATCGGGGCGCGCGTCACAGTGCGCACGGCCTCGGGACAACAGGTGCGGGAGGTGCGCCTCGGCGGCTCTTACCTCTCCCAGGCGCCGCCGACCCTGCATTTCGGGCTCGGGGCAAACCGCGCCGTCCGGTCAATCGAGGTGCGCTGGCCGGGACCGGGCGGCCAGGTCAGTCGGCTCGAAGATGTGGCCGCGAACCGGCGCATCGCCATTCGCCAGCCAGCGCCGGAGGGCTTCCTGCTGAGCGTCGTGGGCGGAACCGGAACCGGCATTTATGCCGGCGGGGCGGCCGTGCCCGTCGCGGCGGAGGGCCCCCGCGCCCACTACCGCTTCAGCCACTGGAGCAGCGAGGGCGGCGGCGCGTTTGCCGACCGCTACTCCCGCGCGACGAGCTTTACGATGCCCGGCGGCGGCGCAAGGGCCTTTGCGCATTTCCTGCCCGGCCCCCCGTCGACCGTGCGCCGGGTTTCGGTGGCGCGGCGCTGGATCGAGGTGCTTCTGCAGGCGATTCGCGATGACTTGGCGCGCCCGACGGTTCACGCCCGCAACCTCTTCCACCTTTCCGCCGCGATGTACGACGCCTGGGCGGCGCAATCGGACACGGCTAGGCCCTGGGCGTTCGGCGATGCGGACTTGCCATGCGAGGTTCCGGACTTTCCCGCCGAGGTTGGTGCTCCGACCGGGCAGGAAGAGGCGATTAGCCATGCGGCCTGGCGGCTGATCCGCCACCGTTTCCGGCGCTCTCCGGGGGCCGCAGTCACGGCTCGCAACGCCGACATCCTGATGGCGGCGCTGGGATATCGCGCCGCCGACGCCGGAAGCGCCCCGGCAAAGCTTGGCCGGTGCATCGCGGAGTTCTATATTGCCCGCGGCCTCGCCGACGGCTCCAACGAGGCGAACGACTATGCGAATGTCGCCTACCGTCCGGCCAACTCGGCGCTGGATCCTTCGGACTCGGGGAACCCGGACCTGACCGATCCCAACCGGTGGCAGCCGCTATGGCTGGACTGGTTCATCGACCAGTCCGGCCACCGGCAGGGACAACAGCCCGAATTCCTGTCCGCGGAATGGGGATGGGTGCATCCGTTCGCCCTGTCGGCGGCCGACCGCACTGTCCATGAGCGCGACGGCGTGCTGTACCCCGTCTATCACGACCCTGGACCGCCCCCGGCCTTGGACGGCCCGCAGTCCGACCAATACAAATGGGGCTTCGCCCTTGTCGGCCGCTGGTCCTCGCAGTTGTCGCCCGAGGAAGAGGCGCTGATCGACATTGCGCCATCCGGCTTGGGCAATGTCGCTCAGCTACCGAAGAGATTCGAGGATTATCCCCGGTTCTACCGGACGGGCGCACACGGGCCCGGACATCGACGCAATCCCGCAACCGGCAGGGCGTATAGGCCTCAACTCGTTCCCCTGGGAGACTACGCCCGCGTGCTTGCCGAGTTCTGGGCGGACGGGCCGGATTCGGAAACCCCGCCGGGACATTGGTACGTGATCCTGAACGCGGTCAACGACGACGAACGGCTCGACAGGCGGCTTGGCGGCCGGGGGCCCCTGCTGGGCCCTCTCGAATGGGATCTGAAGTCGTATCTCGCGCTGGGAGGAGCGATGCACGACGCGGCCATCGCCGCATGGAGCGTCAAGGGCCGGTACGACTACATCCGACCCATCTCGGCGCTGCGAACCATGGCCGACCGCGGCCAATCCAGCGAGCCGGGCCTTCCGTCCTGGTCGGCCGACGGCATCCAGCTCGCGGAAGGCTTCGTCGAATTGGTCGGAGCCGACGACCCTCTCGCCGGCCCGAAGGGCGAGCATGCCGGCAAGGTCAAGATTCGCGCGTGGCGCGGCCCCGGCTTCATCGGCGACCCGGCGGCCGACATGGCGGGAGTCGCTTGGATTCTAGCCCGGAACTGGTGGCCTTACCAGCAGCCGTCTTTCGTAACGCCTCCGTTCGCCGGATATGTGTCCGGCCATTCCACCTTTTCCCGCGCGGCGGCGGAAGTCCTGACCGAACTCACCGGCGATGCGTTCTTTCCGGGTGGAATGTTCGAGGTCGAGGCGCCGGCGCAGGTTTTCCTAAGGTTCGAACGCGGCCCCTCCAGAGACATCGTCCTGCAATGGGCCACCTACCGGGACGCGGCGGACCAGTGCAGCCTGTCCCGCATCTGGGGCGGCATTCATCCTCCGGCGGACGACATTCCGGGACGCATCATCGGCGCCCGGGTGGGTCGCGATGCGTTTTATCGTGCCGTATCTCTGTTCAGGGGCGATGCCGCATTGGACAGTTTGTTGCTTTGGTCTTTTCCCATAGGCGAAGACTAATTTGGGAATCTCTGGGTTCCGCCGTTGGACAATTGGTTGAATTATATAAGAAAATCTCGAACAGCCGGCTTGATTTAGGTAGAGGTGCGAAGCATTTTGTGGCACATTTTGCGCCTCGGTGCGAGTTCCGGTAATTCCTGAATTTCAACAATTTGTCCCGGATCGGCCTCGCCGCGGCCTGTCCGGTTGGCCTGCGAGAATGTCCTTGGAGCGATGGCGGCGATGTTGTTATGCCGAAGCGCTTTGTCCTTCTGACGGAAATTCTAATCGAATACCTTTTACCGCCGTCCGCTCTGGAGCCCGTGGAGACCTCTTGGAAGGCGATTGCCGTTTCCAGAGGGAAACACCATATGTTTCTGACAACGGGGAAGAGGGGAAAGGCTCCAATGGCTCCTCTGGCGGACAGGATCATGCAGCGCGTGCGCGGCCATGGCAGGGGCCGCTGGGTCTGCACACCGAGGGACTTTCTCGACCTCGGCGGCCGGGCGGCCGTCGGCCAGGCGCTGTCGCGCCTGACCCGGACCGGGCAACTCCGCCGGGTGGGTCGAGGACTGTATGATCTGCCGCGTTTCAGCCGGATCCTGAACAGGTTCGCTCCGGCCGACCTCAAGTCCGCTGTCGCGGCCGTTGCGCGGCGCGACAGTATCCGGATTATGCGGGCCGGCGGTTTCGCGGCCAACACGCTGGGACTCACCGATGGCGTCCCGGCCAAGGCCGCTTACGTCACGGACGGCCGCAGCCGGCGTATCGAGGTGGATGGATGGACCGTCCATCTGCGGCGCGAGCGCGCCACCGTCATGAACTGGCACGGGCGGCCGGGCGCCCCGGTCGTCCAGGCGCTATACTGGCTCGGGCCGCACCGGGCGGTTCAGCCGCAAACTGCGGATATCCTGAGAAACCGGCTGCCGGATTACATCAAGCGGGACCTGACCGAGGGCCGGGACGCGCTGCCGGCGTGGGCGGTCCCCATCGTCGACAGCATCGCCGGATCCGCGCCCGTGGAGCCTCCGGGTCCCGGTCCGGGACAGACTGGGAGGACAGGGGCGGGAGAGGCGTGAATCCGTCCTTGGCCCGCTTCCTCGCTCTAATGGCCCGCGCGGTGCCTTCGAGACCGCGCGCCGCGCGCTCGAGCGTCAGAACCGGCGAAATCCGGGTCAGGCCTTTCTTGCAAAGCAGGCGCCGGGCCTCCAGTTCGCGGGCGATCAATTCGCTCTGGTGGCCGAGCGCCACGGCCTGAACCTCATGCCCGTCGATTTCCCCGAGGCCCGCTTTATCCGTTCCCTCAGCCGGGCGGCCTCCCCGGCGTTCGCCGCCCGGCGGGCCCGGAAAAGCCGCTCCTGACCCGTCATTGCATCCTGCGCCCTGGGATCGCCGGCCACCGTCGCGACCAGCTCCGCGTCCCGGACGATGGCATCCTCGCCCCGGTACTCGGCCTCCAGCCGGTTCCGCCTCGCCGCAAACTCGACATAGCGGGCCTTCAGGATCGCCTCTTCGGAGCGCAGCAGCGAATCCGAAAAGCGCAGCAGCACATCGCCCCTCTCCACCGCGTCGCCGTCACGCACCACGACGGTGCCGCCGTCGATATGCTCCACCGCCCGGTTCCGGTCTTCGACCGCCACAAGGCCGGAGGCGATTTCCGCGCCGGAGATCGAGACAAACGCGCCCCGGCCGACCAGCCCGGCCAGCAGGACCCCAAGTCCCCCGAAACCCAGGACCATGGCCCTTCCGGCCGACCCGCAACCGCATTCGGACTTTTCGGATGGAACTTTCGGCCATGCGCGGCACTGGGAGGGTGGCGCGGAGGGAAGAAGATGCGCGCTGTGGAACTTGTGAACAGGTGCAGGGGCGCGGACACAGGCGAGCGATTGCGTTCGAGACGGCATTGGGTCGGTTGGGCGGTTCGATCGGGGTTGCAGTGCTGCGGCTCCAATACCGTTGCAGGCGAGGCAAGGCGGACAAATGCCCGGCAACTGCTAAGGAGTGCATCGAGGGTGAATCGAAGGTAACGCCGTAGCGGCCCCTTCCCGTCTGCAATCTACAGGGTCACGGGAAACAACAGCCAAATATCTCCTTGGAGCACCGACATGTCCTGTCTTGCCGAGTTGCGGAATTCCACGAACGAAACGGCTCGCATAGCGCGCGGGAACTTGCTGTTTTTCCTGGTCGTGGGGCTGTTCCTGGGAATTCTGGTGGCCGGAGTGGACGATATGGCGTTGCTGACGCAGAGCCATGTCGTCGTTCCATTAATGCAGGTGGCAGTTTCGATTGAAGTTCTGTTCGGGGCAGGGCCGGTCCTGTTCCTGCTCCTGCACTTGAATCTGTTCGTGCGGCTGAACCGCTTGTATCACGTCTCTCAGCAGCTTCGGGCGCGCATCGAAGCGGCGGGAGGGCCCGACAGGCGGACGATGGAAACGGCGCTCCTGTTTCCGCTCGACTTCTTGCAGCTCCTCCACTACCGGACGGGTCGGGAAGCGATCGTGTCTGACCGGGTTTCAGGCAACGTGGCGCTGCTGCGCTGGCGATCGCTGCGATGGTTGGCGAGGTTCATGGAATGGATGGTGAAGGAGAACGAAAGGAGCGGAAATATCTTTCTCATGATCGTTCTGGTTTCGGTGCCGGTATTCCTGTTTCCGCTGGCGTTGTTGATGGCCGTACAGATGCGGTTTCTGCCATACCAGAATGAGACCCTGACCTATGTCCACCAGGTTTGCGTGTCGGTAGATCTCGCGTTTCAGTTCGTGTTTGTTGCTCGCCTGGATCCGGTCAGGCGGTTTGTATCGATGATCTGGAAAGGTAACGCGCTCGAACGGGCAGGTTATTTGACATATGTCGCTTACGCGATGCTGTTCCTCGTGCTGTGTCCGGTGTTCGTCTGGTCTGTTGCGGTTGTGCCGGGGAGTTGGCTTGAAAGGCATCGGCCGTTTCCCGAGACGATGAGCGCGGCATCACTGTTGCTGTTCGGCGACTGGTGGGAGGGAACGGACTGTTCCCTGTCTGGAATTGCAAGGCCCCGGCTGTTCAGGCGCTACATGTATGTAGTGGACAAGACGGTCAGTGCCGGCGGGCGTGACGAAGAGATTGTGGCGGCGTATCTGGCGAGGGACGAGGATCCGGAGCAGGCTTGGCAATTCGTTGAAGAGCTCGATCTCGGAAACCGCTCGTTCCGGTATGCATGGTTCAATGGAAGCAGCTTCTGGCGCACGAGGTTCGAGCGTAGCGAACTGGATTGCGCCTCGTTCGAGGAGTCGCGGCTGAACGGGGTCGATCTTACGAGCGCGCGTGCGCCGGGGGCGGAGTTCGGTTGGGCCGAGTTCGGTTGGGAGGCCGAGCACGACGTCCCTTCCCGGGGCGCAGTTGAACCGGGGCAGGTTCGAGGGTGCATCCTTCTACAGGGCGCGTCTCCACGGCGCGGAAGCGCGTCGAGCCAGGTTCACGGGAGCGGATTTCCGGGAAGCGGGTCTGCATGGGGCTGACCTGTCCGGCAGCAGGTTCCGGGCGGCGGATTTTCGCGACGCGGAGTTCTTCGGCACGGACCTGACGAATGCGGAAATGCGCGGGTCGAATGCCGACCGGGCAAGCTTCTACAGCGCGCGTCTGAGCGAAGCGGAAGTGGAAGCCACGACGTTTCGGAAGGCGAGATTTTACGAGGTGGACATGAACGGCGCGGCGATGGCGCTTGTGGATTTCAGGGGATCGCAATGGGAAATGCCGCCGAACTGGATACGGATTCGGCAGGCGATCGAAGCCGCGACGCGAAAGCGGTTCGGCAAGGCGCAGAGGACGCGCAACGAATTGCGCCCGGTCCATACTGCAGCGGAAGACAAGCCTGTCGGCGCCGCGAGGGGACCGGGCGAACAGGCAAGATGCGCATGGACGGATAGGCGCGGTCGGTTCGCTGGATGGGGCGTGCCTCACCAGTCCTGTCGGGAAGATCTGCAACAGGTTCGAGTGGAACTGGCGTGCGCGAAAGGGCAGCCGGCGGAGGCGGCAGGCGTTGCAGGAACTTTGATGCCGATAGGCAATTGGCCCGATGTCGACGTGGCGGTGGCTCTTCTGAAGACCGACGGGGAGGCGTGTGCCGGGCTTGACGCGGCCCTTCGCGAGAAACTCTGTTTTGCGCTCACCGGATGGTACAGGAAGCAACGTTTCGAAGTTGGGGGCAGCGAGGGCGATGCCGGCCGGGAGCAGGACGCCGGGACGAGGGCCAGCTGGGAGGAGCTTCGCACGAGCGGCGTTTGCGAGGAATTGTGATGGGCGCGGCTTGACGTGCAAGCCAATGTCAGTCGGGTGTTCAGTTTCGGCCGGCCGAGGGACCGATACGGCACTTGCCCCGTGTCCGGGTCCGCGACACAGGACAAGGAGACAAGGCTGCGTATGCTCGGCTATGCCGTTCTGGCCCTGATGATCGTGCTGACAGCGACGCTGACGGCGGGCGCGGGCGAGTTGCGCATCGCAGTCTGGAACCTCGAGCCTTCCCGGTCAATGAGGCCCTGATCCAGGAACTGGTCACCGGCGTCTTCCTGGAGGGAAAGCGCAATCTCGTCCCGGTCAACGGAACCGGCAGCGACAAGACCCATCTTGCCGTCGCCATCGTGTGCGCCTGCATCCGGCAGGGCTGCCGAGGGCGCTGCCACAACGCCGTCGACCTGGCCAATCTGCTCGAGGTCGAACATCGCACCGCGCGCCAAGGGCGTATCGCCGGGCGACCGGCCTGTGCCAGCGAGCGGCAGGCCGGTCGCCCGGCGCGACTTCGTCGTCCTCGACGAACCCGGATACCTGCCCTTCGCCCAGAGACCGGAGGGCAGCTGCTCTTCCACCTGATGAGCCGGCTCCACGAGCGCACCTCGATCATCATCACCACAAACCTCGCCTTCGGCGAATGGCCCTCCGTGCTCGGCGATCCGAAGATGACAACCGCACTCCCCGACCGCCTGACCCATCATTGCGACATCGTCGAAACCGGCAACGAGAGCTGGCGCGTCAAACATCGATCGTGACCCGGCGACGCCGTGCCGGCGGCCCGGTTGGCGGCAACCATGGGCGGTTGGGAATGCGGGACCGTGTATTGGTTTTCCTGCGTCTGGCGGCCCGAATGGTTTTGTACGGCGGGCGTTTTCTGGAGGGCGCGTCCGGAAAACGGTATGCCCCTTTTTGGTGCCCGTTCGAGGCGCTTGAGCCTGACGACAAGCTCAAACTACAAATAAATCTCGATGTTAGCAGGCATAAAACACTCCCTCGTTACTGCAAGAAAAACAACCATACTACCATGTTCAACCCTCGAACTCTGATGCTTTAAGCGAACAGCCGGATGCAAAGTGTCGAGGGGGGAACTTGCCACACATCGCATGCGAGAAGCTCCCCGAGCGCCTTGTGCTGACTCGATCCTAGCTTCTTGTTACCCACCGTCATAGTGAGTTTCCTGGTGCAAGCAGTACGCTGCTATTTGGGAATTATTTCGGCAGGACGCGCAAGCTTAGCCGGCCGCACCGCGGCCCTTAGTTCTGCTTGCCGCGCCCTGGCCGGGCTGGCGGTGGGGCTTCGACGTGCTTTCGGACGGACCCGGCGGGCGGCGACGATCGTTGTTCCATTTGCGCTCGCGGCCCTGTGGCACGCCGCCCCGGCCGAAGCGCAGTCCACCCGGACCCTGGTGTCCAACTATGGGCAGAGCGGCGCCGTCATCGGTCTGGACAACAGGAACATTCTCGTGCAGCCGTTCACGACGGGCGCCAACCCGTCGGGGTACGAACTTTCCCGCGTCAGGCTCACGGTGGACAGGGTTTCCTCCGCGGCGAACGCGGCCGTCGAAATCCGTGAACTGGGCCCGGAAGGAACCGACGCAAGTAATCGTCCGGCGCCGACGTTCATCGGCGAGACGGTAACGCTGCGCAATCCGTCATCGGTTACAGCGGGCGCCGACCTGTGGTTCGCCGCTCCCGCCGGCACGGTGCTGAAGCCGGACACGACATACGCTGTGGTCACGCGGGACAACCGGGAGAGTCCGGAAAACTTCGACTACGCGTTCACGGCCAAGGCGGTTGACAACAACCTGGGAGAAACCGGCGCACCTGGCTGGAACATCGTGGACTATCTCTATCAGGGCTATTCCAACGCGGCATCACTGCACAGGCTCGACCTCAGCAGCAGGCCGAGAGTGGTCCGCCTTGCCATCGAAGGCTTCGCCCTCGCGAAGCCGCAGATTTCCGGGGTCGCCCAGGCCGGCCAGACCCTCGAGGTTTCGGCGGGCGATTTCGCTTTCAGGAACGCCCTGGGCGACGCGACGTTCCTGTACCAGTGGATTCGCGTGGCTGCCGACAATACGGAGACGGAAATACCGGGGGCCACGGGCAGGACCTACACGCTGGCGCCGGCTGACGCCGGCGGCAGGGTCCGGGCGAGGGTCCGGTTCACGGACGCCGCCGGGGTCGTGCGGTCCCTCGAAAGCGAGGCCTATCCCTCGGTCGGGACGGTGCAGGCGTTGATGACGGCCTGTCCGGCCCCGGCGCTGACCGGCAGGGCGCAGCTCTGGTCCGGCAGCCTGACGGTCGGCACGATCCGCAACGCCGCCGACACGGTCGTCTCCTATGGCTGGTCCGGTGCGCAGGGGGCGCTCGACCGACCCTCCTTCACCTTCCGGGGCGAGAGCTACACGATCGACGAGGTCGCCCGGGTTCTCGCGCCCGCGCCGGACGGAGAACTGCTCTTCAGCCTGACGGGATCGCTGTCGGATGCGGCGAGTTCCGCCCTCGTCCTGCACGTCTGCGACCGGGCGTACCCGCTGGCAAGCGGCGAGGCCGAGTACGACGCCGCAGGGCACGACTACCGGTGGAGCGGTCAGAGCCTTGACTGGTCGACTGTCTCCGGGCGCACGCTGTACCTGAGCGCGGACAACACGAGACCGGCCCTCGTCAGCGCAGTCGCGAACGGGGGGTCGCTTGTGCTGACCTACAGCGAACCCCTGGATCCGGGCTCCACGCCCGACGGGAACGCATTCTCGGTGTCGATCGACGGCGCCGGCTCGGCGGCCTACGGGGCGTCGGTCAGCGGCAATGCCGTGACGCTGTCATTGCGGACCCAGGCCCGCTTCGGGGAGACCGTCGCCGTCAGCTACGACGTGCCCTCCTCCAGCCCGATCAGGGACGTTGCCGGCAACGAGGCGCTGCCGCTTGCGAACAGGACGGTCACGAACAGTTCGCCCGACGTCGACACGACACTGGGGGCCTTGACGGTGCGGGACGGCAACGGCAACCTGATCGGGTTCTCCCCCTCTTTCTCGCCGGCTGTCGTCCAGTACGGCGCCCGGGTTTCCCATGCCGTGGATTCGGTCACCTTCGCGGCAACGGCAAGCGACCAGGCCAACGCCACGGTTACCGTCTCGCCCGGGAACGGCCAGCCGGTGTCCCTGGAGGCGAGCAGGACGCCGAACAGCATCACCGTGACGGTGACCAACGGAGCGGCCCGGAGCGTCTACAACATCTCGCTGTACCGCCCGCCGACCGACCTCTGCGATCGCTCGGTGATAGCGCGCGCAGACATCCTGAATGCGTATACTCCGAGCACCATTGAGTTTTGGCGTCGGCTAGCGGAAGAACTTGAAGACCGTCATCCCGGACTCGACCTCGACGTCTGTGACGTCGTCACTCCTGCAAATCTCGCGATCATTACAACACTGAATGTAAATACGTTGTACGGAACCGACGCGGGTGACTACCACGGCTTGTCGGGCCTGACCTTTATGAAATTCAGCAGCCAATTCAACAGATTCCTTGACGGCAATTTGCTTCCCGCACTGCGGTTGCCCACGATTCCGGCAGGATTCTTCTCGGCCGCGGGCCTCAGTTCGCTGGCCTCGATTCAAATCGATAGCGTCGGACTCACGCGGATTCCCGCCGACGCGTTCCTGAACCTGCCGAGCCTGACCAGCCTGGATTTCAGACGAAACTCGGGGCTCGAGATCGAATCCGGGGCGTTCAGCACAAACTCCAATCTCAGGTATCTCGAGCTGGGTTACAACGGAATGCGCGGGCTCCCTGCCGGCCTCTTTGACGGACTGACAAGATTGGAATTTCTGACCGTTCATGGGAACTCATTAGGCAGGTTGCCGGAAAGCATTTTCCAGGACCTCACGTCACTCACTCGAATCGATGCGAATCAAGCAAGCAGCGACGCGTTCAATCCGGTGGCGGACGCGGGCGACGACCGGATCGCGGCACCCGGGGAGACGGTGACCCTGGAGGGCGCCGTCAGCGGCCCGTGGGGCACGAACGTCGAGTATGCCTGGACGCAGGTGGATGCCAACGGCGACCCTGTCGATCCCCCCACGGTGACGCTGAACGATGCAGATACCGCCACGCCCTCGTTCACCGCGCCGTCTGCCGTCGAGATCCTGCGCTTCAAGCTGAGGGTCCAAGCCCCTGTCCCCGCTGTCCTCTATGGTCCCCGAAATGATGGTCATCCGGGTCTCGAAGCAAGCATCAGAAACCATAGGTACGCGGGCGAGGACGTCGTTCAGGTATCCACGGACGACGTCGCGCCGAGTGTAACCATCACCGACGTCCCGTCCACGAGCGATGCGCCCTTCAGGGCGACGTTCACCTTCTCCGAGGCGGTGACCGGTTTCACGGTCGAGGACATCGCGGTGGGCAACGGCGCCGCCTCGGAATTCACCGAAACGGAGACCGGGACCACCTGGACGGCCCTGATCACCCCGGCGGCGGACGGCGAGGTGACGGTGGACGTGCCGGCGGACGCGGCGACGGACGAAACGGGCAACGGCAACGCTGCGGCCACGCGGGCCTCGTCCGACTATGCCGCGCCGAACGTGGCGCCGGTGTTTGCCGACGATGCATTGACGCGGAGCGTGGCCGAGAACGCCGGGCCGGGCACGAACGTGGGCGAGCCGATACCGCCGGCGGAGGACACCGAAGGCGACGCGCTGAGCTACACGATGGAGGGCGCGGACGCGGGCTCGTTCGAGTTCGACGCCACGACCCGCCAGATCGCCACGAAGGAGGACGTCGACTACGACTTCGAGGCGAAGGAAACGTACTCGGTGACGATCCAGGTCGAGGACGGCAGGGGCGAAACGGACACGGTGGAGGTGACGATCACCCTCACGGACGTGGAGGAGCCGCCGGATGCGCCGGATGCGCCGGTGGTGACGGCCACGTCCGGCTCGACCACGGGCCTGGACGTGAGCTGGGCGGCGCCGGCGAACGACGGCAGGCCCCCGATCACGGACTATGACCTGCGCCACTGCGCCGGTTCGCCGTCGGACTGCACGGCGGATGGCGACTTCACCGACGGCCCGGAAGACGAGACGGGGACGAGCGCGGCCATCGCCGGCCTGGACGAGGGCACGCTCTACCAGGTGCAGGTGCGGGCGAGCAACGCCGACGGAGACAGCGGCTGGTCCGAGTCCGGCGGCGGCAGCACCGACGCCGTGCCGACGGTGACCATCACCGGCGTCCCGTCCACGAGCGATGCACCGTTCAGGGCGACGTTCACCTTCTCCGAGGCGGTGACCGGTTTCACGGTCGAGGACATCGCGGTGGGCAACGGCGCCGCCTCGGAATTCACCGAGACGGAGACCGGGACCACCTGGACGGCCCTGATCACCCCGGCGGCGGACGGCGAGGTGACGGTGGACGTGCCGGCGGACGCGGCGACGGACGAAACGGGCAACGGCAACGCTGCGGCCACGCGGGCCTCGTCCGACTATGCCGCGGCGAACAACCCCCCGACCGCACAGGACAGCGAGGTGACGACGGAAGAGGACACGCTGTACACCTTCAGGAAGGAGGACTTCGGGTTCGACGACGCGGACACGGGCGACACGCTCGAAAGCGTGCGGATCGTGACGCTGCCGGCCACGGACAGGGGCGAGCTGAAGCTGGACGGCGTGGCGGTGACCCGGGACCAGGCTGTCTTGCAGGACGACATCGACCTGGAACATCTCACCTACACACCGCCGGCCGACGCCAACGGCACGGGCTACGCGAGCTTCACCTTCAAGGTCAGCGACGGCACCGACGAGAGCGTCGGCGAATACACCATGACCATCAACGTCAACGAGGTGGAGGATGCGCCGGTGCTGGCGGAAGCCATCGCGAACCAGGAGGCCACGGAGAACGAGCCGTTCAGCTTCACGGTCCCGGCGGGCGCCTTCGCCGATGCCGACGGCGATGTGCTCGAGTACACGGCGACGCTGTCCAACGACGACCCGCTGCCGGACTGGCTGACCTTCGACGCGGCGACGCGGACCTTCATGGGCACGCCCGGGGCCGGGGACACGGGCACGCTGACCGTGAAGGTCTCGGCCTCCGACAGAGGCGGCGAGGCCAGCGGCGAGTTCGACCTCGTGGTGAGGGTGCAGCCCGGGGTGAGCGTCACGCCCACGAGTCTGACCCTCGGCGAGGGTGAGACGGACAGCTATGCCGTCACACTGAAGACCCGGCCCGCCGGCCAGGTCACCATCACCCCCGGCAGCAGCGACACCGACGCGCTGACCGTGTCGCCCGCCAGTCTCACCTTCACCCCGTCCGACTGGAACACGGCCCGGACGGTGAGCGTGACGGCTGCGCACGACGACGACGGCGCCGATGAGACGGTGACCATCAGCCACGTTGTCAGCAACTACGGCGGCGTCACCTCTGCCGCCGCCGTGACGGTGACCGTGACGGACGACGATGCCCCCGCATTCGGTGTGTGCGATCGCACCCCCGCCGTGCGGGATGAAATCCTCGAAGAGGTCGACGGCGTCACGGACTGCGCCGACGTCACCGTGGCCCACCTTAACGGGATCACGGGATTCCTGAATCTGAGCGGTAGGAGCCTGAACAGCCTGCAGAGTGACGACTTTGCCGATCTTTCCGGTGTGACGGTCCTGTGGCTGAGCAACAACTCCCTGAGCGATCTGCCGGCAAGCGTCTTCGCGGGTCTCACCAGTCTGCGGATAGTCTACTTGACCAACAACGAGCTGAGCAGTCTGCCGGCGAACATCTTCAACGGCCTCTCTTCCTTGGAGTGGATCTACCTGGGCGGCAATGCTTCCCTGCGCAGTCTGCCCGAGGACATCTTCGATGGCCTCTCCAGTCTTTACAGGCTCAGATTCGCCGGTTCCGGCCTGGTGTGCCTGCCGAGGAGCCTGCCCTGGGGCAGAGACGACCTCAACCTCGACGATAACCTGAACCTGCCGGACTGTTTCGGGGTGAACCTGAGCGTGACGCCGACGGAGGTGGAGGAAGGCAACGACGGGGACACGATCACGGTGACCGCCACCTTGATCGCCGGCGCCCGCCGGGCAGCGCCGGGGAATACGCCGGGGAATACACGGGTGACCATCTCCGTGGAGAGCGGCACGGCCATCGTGGGCACGGACTTCGACGCAGTCGCCTCCTTCAACATCAGCATTCCACCCGGCAGCGTGAGCCGGACGAGAACCTTCACCCTGACCGCAACGGCGGATGCCGAGGAGGATGACGGCGAGACGGTGGCGGTGAGGGGGACGACCAGCCTGTCCGCCTCCTCCGTGCCCGGAACGGAGGTGAGCGAAGCGACGGTGACCATCAGGGACGCCTCCACGGCGCCTAACGCGCCGCCGGCGTTCGACGACGACGCATTGACGCGGCGCGTCGCCGAGAACGCGGGGCCGGGCACGAACGTGGGCGAGCCGATACCGCCGGCGACGGACGGCGACGGCGACCCCCCGACCTACACGCTGGAGGGCGTCGACGAGGCCTCGTTCGACTTCGACGCCTCCACCCGGCAGATCGCCACGAAGGCGGGGGTCGACTATGACTTCGAGGCGAAGCCCTCCTACGCGGTGACGGTGAAGGCCGACGACGGCCAGGGCGGCACGGACACGGTGACGGTGACGATCGCCCTCACGGACCTGGACGAGCCGCCGGATGCGCCGGATGCGCCGGTGGTGACGGCCACGTCCGGCACGACCACGAGCCTGGACGTGAGTTGGGCGGCGCCGGCGAACGACGGCCGGCCCCCGATCACGGACTACGACCTGCGCTTCTGCAAGGGCGCGCCGGCGGACTGCACGGCGGACGGCGACTTCATCGACGGCCCGCCGGACCGGAGGGGGCTGAGCGCCACCATAAGAGGCCTGCTGGAAGGCACACGCTACCAGGTGCAGGTGCGAGCCAGCAACGACGAGGGCGACAGCGGCTGGTCCGAGTCCGGGGACGGCAGCACCGCCACTCCGGTCAACACCCCCCCGACGGCGCGGGACGGCGAGGTGACGACGGCGGAGGACACGCCCTACGCGTTCGCGGCGGCGGACTTCAATTTCGAGGACGCGGACACGGGCGACACGCTGGACAGCGTGCGGATCGTGACGCTGCCGGGCTCGGGCGAACTGAAGCTGCAAGACGTGGCGGCGACCCAAGGCCAGGCCGTCCCGCAGACCGAAATCGACCAGGGCTTTCTCACCTACACCCCGCCGGCCGACGCCAACGGCACGGGCTACGCGAGCTTCACCTTCAGGGTCAGCGACGGCGCCGCCGAGAGCGACCCGGCCAACACCATGACCGTCAACGTCACCCCGGTGCCGGACGCCCCGGTACTGGCAAACCCCATCCCTGACCGGATGGCGACGGTGGACCAACCGTTCGACTTCACGATTGCGGAGGACGCCTTCACCGAGGCTGACGGCGACCCGCTGGACTATGATGTGAGGCTGCCCGACGGCGACCCGCTGCCGGCCTGGCTGACCTTTACCGCCGCGACGCGGACCTTCGAAGGCACGCCCGGGGCCGGGGACGCGGGCACGCTGACCGTGAAGGTTTCAATCACCGACGGCGACGGCGAGGCCAGCGACGAGTTCGACATCGTGGTGAGCCCGCCGGCCGACGCCACCGCGCCGACGGTCGTTTCCATCGTGCGCCAGGACCCGGCCGCCTCGCCGACCGGCGCGGACGTGCTGACCTGGCGGGTGACGTTCTCCGAGGACGTGGCGAACGTGGACCCGGCGGACTTCACGGTGAGCGGCACGACGGCGACGCTCGCCGTGGCGGAGGTGACCGCCGCCACGGTCTACGACGTGACCGTCTCGGGCGGGAACCTGGCGAGGCTCGACGGCACGGTGACGCTCGGGTTTGCGGCCACGCAGAACATCACCGACACCGCCGACACCCCCAACGCCCTGACCGCCACTACGCCGTCGGTCACCGACGAACGCAGCTACGACCTGGACAACACCGCCCCGACGGTGACGATCGGGGACGTGCCGCTTACGAGCGACGCGCCCTTCACGGCGACGTTCGCCTTCTCCGAGGCGGTGACCGGCTTCACGGTGGGCGACATCGCGGTGGGCAACGGCGCGGCCTCGAACTTCACCAGCACCGTGGCAGGGACCGAGTGGACGGCCCTCATCACCCCCGCGGCGGACGGCGAGGTAACGGTGGACGTGGCCGAGAACGCGGCGGAAGACGAAGCCGGCAACGGCAACACCGCGGCCACCCAGGCCACGTCCGCCTATGCCGCCCCGAACAACGCGCCGACGGTCGCGAACCCGATCGACGACCAGTCGGCCACGGAGGACGAGGCATTCAGTTTTACGGTACCGGCGGGTGCTTTCGAGGACATCGACGGCGACACGCTGGACTATTCGGCGACGCTGGCCAACGACGATCCGCTGCCGGACTGGCTGACCTTTACCGCCGGCACGCGGGAATTCACGGGCACGCCCGGGGCCGGGGACACGGGCACGATCACGGTCCGGGTCACTGCCACCGACGGCTCCGACGCCTCGATACATGACGATTTCGACATCGTGGTGAGCGAGGCGCCCCCCTCCGACAACGCCGACCTCAGCGCGCTGACCCTTGCCAATGCCGCCGACGATACGAACATCGCGCTGACCCCCACCTTCGATTCGGCGAGGACGAACTACGACGCCGACGCGGGCGCGGCCTCCAGGATCACCGTGGCGGCGGCGACCGGCGACGCCGGCGCGACCGTCGCCTACGAAGACGGCGGCGGCAACACGCTGGCGGACGCGGACGGTAATTTGGCGAACGGCCACCAGGTGGATCTCGCCCCTCTGGCGGAGAGCGTCGTCAAGGCGGTGGTCACGGCCGAGGACGGCGTGACCACGAAGGAATACACCGTGACCGTGACGCGCGATGCCGCCGCCACCGTCTCGGGCGTGTCGGTGACCTCCACCGCGCCCCGCTTCCGGGAAGCGAACGGCGCCAACGTCAGGGACGTCTACGGCGCGGGCGAAGCGATCGAATTCACGGTGACCTTCAGCGATACGGTGGACGTGGACATCGCGAACGGCGTCCCGACCCTCACCTTCAGCATGGGCAGTTCGGGGGCGCCGACCGTGCACAAGAATGCCCCATACGCCCGGGGCAGCGGCACCAACACGCTGGTGTTCGCCTATCCCGTGCAGGCGGCGGACGCCGACGACAACGGCATCTTCCTGCTGAACGACACCAACGTCACCGGCGGGGCGCTGCAACTGAACGGCGGCGTGCTCAGCACCGGGACCAACGGCGTGGTGTCCACCGCCGTCTCCACCCGCGGCGCCCGTTCGGGTCACAAGGTGGACGGCAGCCGCAGCGGCCCCTACGTCACGTCCCTTGAAGTGACCTCGACGCCAATGATCATGCGCACCGGGGAAACCGTGGCCGACACCTACGGCGTGGGCGAGACCATCGAGTTCACGCTCACCCTGAGCGAGGCGGTGACCGTAACCGGCACGCCGCACGTGCAGTTCAGCCTCGGCGGCACAAACTCGAACGCCGACTACGCCCGCGGCAGCGGCTCCGATGAACTGGTGTTCGCCTATGCCGTGCAGGATGGGGACGCCGACGACAACGGTATCTTCGTGCAGGACGGACAGGACGTCAGCGGGAACAGCGCCGTGGTGGTGGAGAGCGGCGAGGGCATCGCCGCCGTGGACGACTCCGCGGACGCGGACCTGGTGAATCCGGGCCGGGGGACCAAGAGCGGACACCGGGTGGACGGGGACGCCATCGCGCCGACGGTCCTGTCCATCGTGCGCCAGCAACCGAAGAGTGAGTTCCTCAGTTTCGTCAGCGTAAGCAGAGTGACTTGGAGGGTCACGTTCTCGGAGGACGTGACGAACGTGGATGCGGCGGACTTCTCGCTGAGCGGCGCGACGGCGACGCTCGCCGTCGCCGAGGCGACCGCCTCCACGGTCTTTGACGTGACCGCCTCCGGCGGCGACCTGGCCAATGCCAATCTGAACAGCGAGGTGACGCTCGGCTTCGCGGACACGCAGAACATCAAGGACCTGGTGGGCAACCGCCTGAGCGCGACCGAGCCCTCGGGAGACAACGAAAGCTATACGTTCGACAACATCCCGCCGACGGTGATGATCACGGTGCCGGCCACGAGCACGGGGCCGTTCACGGCCACCTTCACCTTCAGCGAACCGGTCAACGGGTTCAAGTTCGATGAGAGCGAACCGGACAGCATCATCGTAACCAACGGCGCGGCGTCGGAATTCCAAGGCGGGAACGGCGACACGGTGTTCACCGCGACGATTACCCCGGCGGCGAACGGGGAGGTGACCGTCAACGTGCTAGGTGGGGTGGCCGAGGACGCGGCCAGAAACCTGTCCGAGGCGGGCTCGCCGGTCACGTCGATCTATACCGCGCCGAACAGCGCACCGACGGTCGCGAACCCGATCGACGACCAGACGGCGACGGTGGACGAGGCATTCAGCTTCACGGTCCCGGACGACGCCTTCGCCGATGCCGACACCGGCGACACGCTGCAGTATTCGGCGGCGAAGGACGACGACACCCCGCTGCCGGACTGGCTGACCTTCGATGCCGCCACGCGGACCTTCACGGGCACGCCCGGGGCCGGGGACACGGGCACCCTGGCGGTGAAGGTCAAGGCGGAAGACGGTGACGGCGAAACGGCCAGCGACGAGTTCGACATCGTGGTGAGCCCACCTCCCGACACCACCGCCCCCACGGTCCTGTCGATCGTGCGCCAAGACCCGGCAGACACACCCACCAACGCGGACAGCCTGACGTGGCGGGTGACATTCTCCGAGGACGTGGCGAACGTGGACCCGGCAGACTTCACCGTGAGCGGCAGCACCGCCACGGTCACCGGCGTGCAGGCGGTGAGCGGGGAGACGGACGTCTACGACGTGACCGCCTCGGGCGGCGACCTGGCGGAGCTCGACGGCACGGTGACCCTCGGGTTCGCGGACACGCAGGACATCGTGGACACGGCGACGCCTCCCAACGCCCTGGCCGACACCGCGCCGTCGGTCACCGACGAGCGCAGCTGGGTGGTGGACAACACCGCCCCGACGGTGACGATCGAGGACGTGCCGGCCGCGAGCGACGCGCCGTTCACGGCGACGTTCACCTTCAGCGAGCCGGTGACCGGATTCACTCTGGGCGACATCGCCGTGACCAACGGCGCGGCGTCGAACCTTACGGGCGAGGACGGGGACACGACCTACACCGCGACGATCACGCCGGCGGCGGAGGGCGCGGTGACCCTGGACGTGGCCGCGGACGTGGCGGAGGACGCGGCGGGCAACGGCAACCTGGCGGCCGCGCCGGCCTCGTCGGACTACACCGCGCCGAACAACCCCCCGACTGCGGAAAACGGCGAGGTGGATACGCCGGAGGACATGCCGCACACCTTCACGGCGGAGCAGTTCAACTTCGCCGACGCGGACACGGGGGATGAACTGGACAGCGTGAAGATCACGGCCCTGGAGACCGAGGGCGACCTGGAGCTGAACGGCACGGACGTGGCTCTGGACCAGGTCATCCCGAGGGCGGACATCGACGGGGGCAGGCTGGTCTTCACCCCGGCGGCGAACGCGAACGGCACGGCCTACGCCACCTTCAAGTTCAGGGTCAGCGACGGCACGGACGACAGCGTCGCCGAATACACCATGACCGTCAACGTGGACGCGGTGAACGACCCGGCGACCGGGGCGCCCGCCATCACCGGCACGGCGCGGGTGGACGAGACGCTGACGGCGGATGCGGGCGCGATCCGGGACGACGCGGACGGCCTGCCGGCGCCGAGCGCATTCGCCTGGCAGTGGCTTCGGGTGGGCGACCCGGACGATGTCGAGATTCCGGGCGCCACGGGGACGACCTACACGCTGGTGAAGACCGACGAGGGCGAGCGGTTCAGGGTCCGGTTGCGCTTCACCGACCTCGACGGGCACGCGGAGGAGCTGACCAGCGAGGCGACCCTGGCGGTGCAGGCGTCGATCTCGTCGAACGAGCCGCCGACGGCGGTGTCGGGGACGGTGACGTTGCCCGAGGACGGGTCGTACGCCTTCAAGGAGGCGGACTTCGGTTTCGACGACGATGACGCGGACGACACGCTCGCGAGCGTGCGGATCGTGACGCTTCCCGGCGCGGGCGCGCTCACCCTGGACGGCGCCGCGGTGACGGAGGACCAGCAGGTGCCGGCGGCGGACCTGGCCAGGCTGGTCTACGCCCCGCCCGCCAACGCCAACGGCGATCCCTACACGACCTTCACCTTCCGGGTGAGCGACGGCACCGACGAGAGCGACGACACCTACACCATGGCCATCATCGTCACGGCGGCGAACGACGCCCCCACGGTGGCAAACCAGATCGCGGACCAGACGGCGACGGCGGGGACGGCGTTCACCTTCACGGTCCCGGCGGGCGCTTTCGAGGACATCGACGGCGACGCGCTGCAATACTCGGCGGCGAAGGACGACGACACCCCGCTGCCGGACTGGCTGACCTTCGATGCCGCCACGCGGACCTTCACGGGCACGCCCGGGTCCGGGAACACGGGCACCCTGACGGTGAAGGTGACGGCGAGCGACGGCACGCTCACGGCGGACGCCGGCTTCGACATCGTGGTGAGCGAGGCGTTCGTCTGCACGGCGCCCGAACTGACCGGCCGGGACGTCCACTGGACCGCCACGCTGACCGCGGCGGCCAATCCGAACAATGCGGGTCAGGTGGGTTACGATGCGGCTCCGGGGGGAACCACGTTCGGCACGCTCAACCCCACGACCGTTACCATCGGAAACGCGCAATTCACGGTAGGAAAACTCATTCACGAGGGATCGTCGTTCATCCAGATCGTCACAGACCTCACCGCCGAGCACGTGGCGGCCGCGAAACTGCACATCTGCGACACCGAACTCGACTTCAGCGGTGCCATAGGGCTTCCCAACAACGAATACCTCTTCAGCATCACCGGCGGCCCTCTCTTCTCCGCCGGCAACGAAGTCACGGTCCGCATCAGCACGCCCACTCCCAACAGTCCCGCGACGGGCGCCCCCGCAATCACGGGCGTCGCGCAGGCCGGGCAGACGCTGACCGCGGGCCAGGGCGACATCGCCGACGCCAACGGGCTGCCGGCCGCCTTCCCGGATGACTACACGTTCCAGTGGATCCAGGTGGACGGGAGCGACGAGTCCGACATCGCCAGCGCCACCTCGCAGACCTACGAGCCTGTGGCGGGGGACGTGGGCAAGGCGCTCAAGGTCAAGGTGAGCTTCCAGGACAGCGCCGGCAACGACGAGTCGCTGACCAGCGAGGCGACGGCGGCGGTCATCGCGGCGCCCACCACCTGCGCGATGCCGGATTTCGGGACCCGGCGCCAAATCTGGACCGGCACGGTGACGGTGGGGCAGCTCGTAGTGTTGGACGTCGTGACGGATCCCGGGTTCAGCGACTCGGCGTATGGCGCCCTCGACGACACCGACTTCGACATCGGCGCCGACAGCTACACCATCAATCGAGTGACTGTTTCTTCAGCCGCCAGTGCAGCCACCAGCACCTCGTCGCCCGGCGAGCTGGTCTTCAGCCTGACGAGCGCTCTGACCGACACGGCGGTGGCGGCGCTGCAACTGCATGTCTGCGAGACGGCCTACGCCTTCAGCGCAGCCACCTACGAAGACAGCGCCTTTCCCTCCTACGTTTGGGACTCGGTCCCCGACTGGTCGGGCGAGACCACGCGCACGCTGTATCTGAGCCTGCCGGAGAACAACGCGCCGACGGTGGCGAATCCGATCGACGACCAGGCGGCGACGGTGGACGAGGCATTCAGCTTCACGGTCCCGGACGACGCCTTCGAGGACGTCGACGGCGACACGTTGCAATACTCGGCGACGCAGGGCGACGACACCGCGCTGCCGTCCTGGCTGACCTTCGATGCTGGGACGGGGACCTTCACGGGCACGCCCGGGGCCGGGGACGCGGGCACGCTGACCGTGAAGGTTTCAATCACCGACGGCGACGGCGAGGCCAGCGACGAGTTCGACATCGTGGTGAGCCCGCCCGCCGACACCACCGCGCCCAAGGTGCTATCGATCGAGCGCCATGATCCCGCCGACTCGCCGACCAACGCGGACAGCCTGACCTGGCGGGTGACGTTCTCCGAGGATGTGCAGAACGTCGATGCGACGGACTTCACGCTGACCGGCACGACGGCGGCGCCCGCGGTCGCCGAGGTGACGGCCTCCACGGTCTACGACGTGACCGCCTCGGGCGGGAACCTGGCGGGGCTCGACGGGACGGTGACGCTCGGGTTCGCGTCCACGCAGGACATCGCGGACACGGCCGACACCCCCAACGCCCTGGCCGACACCGCCCCGTCGGTCACCGACGAGCGCAGCTGGGTGGTGGACAACACCGCGCCGACGGTGACGGTCTCGGAGGTTCCGGACACGACCGACGGGTCCTTCACGGCGACGTTCACCTTCTCAGAGGCAGTCTATGGCTTCACCGTGGAGGACATCACGGTGGGCAACGGCGCGGCCTCGGACTTCACGGGCGGGGACGGCGACACGGTGTTCACCGCGCGCATCGCCCCGGCGGCGGAGGGCGAGGTGACGGTGGACGTGGCGGCGGACGCGGCGACGGACGAGGCCGGCAACGGCAACACGGCGGCGGAGCAGGCCTCGTCGACCTATGCCGCGCCGAACAACCCCCCGACGGTGGCGAACGGGATCGCGGACCAGGCGGCGACGGCGGGCACGCAGTTCACCTTCACCGTCCCGGACGACGCCTTCGAGGACGTCGACGGCGACACGCTGCTGTATTCGGCGGCGAAGGGCGACGACACCCCGCTGCCGGACTGGCTGACCTTCGACGCCGCGGCGCGGACCTTCCGGGGCACGCCCGGGCCCGGCGACACGGGCACCCTCGTGGTGAAGGTGACGGTCCGGGACGGCGACGGCGAAACGGCCAGCGACGAGTTCGACATCGTGGTAAGCCCGCCCCTCGACACCACCGCGCCGACAGTGCTGTCGATCGAGCGCCATGATCCGGCCGACTCGCCGACCAACGCGGACGCGCTGACCTGGCGGGTCACCTTCTCCGAGGCGCTTAGAGCCGGAACGGTGAACGCGGCAGATTTCGATCTGGAGGGAACGACCGCGACCTTGAGCATTGCGGAGGTCATGGGCGAGACCGGCGTTTGGGACGTGACCGCCTCGGACGGCGATCTTGCCGATTTCGAAGGCACGGTGACGCTGTCCTTCGCGTCCGGTCAGAACATCACGGACGCGGCGGGCAACGGGCTGGAGAACACCGAGCCGGCCGGAACGAACGAAAACACCTACGACGTGGACAACACGGCCCCGACGGTGGACATCACCGTCCCGGAGACGAGCGACGCGCCCTTCACGGCGACGTTCACCTTCAGCGAGGCGGTGACCGGATTCACGTTGGCGGACATCGCCGTGACCAACGGCACGGCGTCGGACTTCACGGGCGAGGACGGGGACACGACCTACACCGCGACGATCACCCCAACGGCGGCCGGCGAGGTGACCGTCAACGTGATCGCGGAGGCCGCCGAGGACGAAGCGGGCAATCTTTCCGCGTCGGGCACGGCGGCCACTTCCACCTACGCCCCGAACAACCCCCCGACGGCGCGGGACGGCGAGGTGGATACGCCGGAGGACACGCCGCACACCTTCACGGCAGAGCAGTTCAACTTCGCCGACACTGACACGGGGGATGAACTGGACAGTGTGAAGATCACGGCCCTGGAGACCGCGGGCGACCTCGAGCTCGGCGGCACGGACGTGGCTCTGGACCAGGTCATCCCGAGGGCGGACATCGACGGGGGCAGGCTGGTCTTCACCCCGGCGGCGAACGCCAACGGCGCGGCCTACGCCACCTTCACGTTCAGGGTCAGCGACGGCACGGACGACAGCGTCGCCGAATACACCATGACCGTCAACGTGGACGCGGTGAACGACCCGGCGACCGGGGCGCCCGCCATCACCGGCACGGCGCGGGTGGACGAGACGCTGACGGCGGATGCGGGCGCGATCCGGGACGACGCGGACGGCCTGCCGGCGCCGAGCGCATTCGCCTGGCAGTGGCTTCGGGTGGGCGACCCGGACGATGTCGAGATTCCGGGCGCCACGGGGACGACCTACACGCTGGTGAAGACCGACGAGGGCGAGCGGTTCAGGGTCCGGTTGCGCTTCACCGACCTCGACGGGCACGCGGAGGAGCTGACCAGCGAGGCGACCCTGGCGGTGCAGGCGTCGATCTCGTCGAACGAGCCGCCGACGGCGGTGTCGGGGACGGTGACGTTGCCCGAGGACGGGTCGTACGCCTTCAAGGAGGCGGACTTCGGTTTCGACGACGATGACGCGGACGACACGCTCGCGAGCGTGCGGATCGTGACGCTTCCCGGCGCGGGCGCGCTCACCCTGGACGGCGCCGCGGTGACGGAGGACCAGCAGGTGCCGGCGGCGGACCTGGCCAGGCTGGTCTACGCCCCTCCCGCCGACGCCAACGCCGACGGCCGGCCCTATGCGAACTTCACCTTCAAGGTCAGCGACGGCACCGACGAGAGCACCGACACCTACACCATGGCCATCAACGTGACGCCGGAGAACGACGCGCCGACGGTGGCGAATCCGATCGACGACCAGGCGGCGACGGTGGACGAGGCATTCAGCTTCACGGTCCCGGACGAGGCCTTCGCCGATGCCGACACCGGCGACACGCTGACCTACAGCGCCACCCTGGACGACGCCAGCGAGCTCCCGTCCTGGCTTACCTTCAATGCCGCGACACGGACCTTCACGGGCACGCCCGGGGCCGGGGACACGGGCACCCTGGCGGTGAAGGTGACGGTCCGGGACGGCGACGGCGAAACGGCCAGCGACGAGTTCGACATCGTGGTGAGCCCGCCCGCCGACACCACCGCGCCCAAGGTGCTATCGATCGAGCGCCATGGTCCCGCCGCCTCGCCGACCAACGCGGACAGCCTGATCTGGCGGGTGACTTTCTCCGAGGACGTGGCGAACGTCGACCCGGCGGACTTCACCGTGAGCGGCAGCACGGCCACGGTCACCGGCGTGCAGGCGGTGAGCGGGGAGACGGACGTCTACGACGTGACCGCCTCCGGCGGCAACCTGGCGGGGCTCGACGGGACGGTGACGCTCGGGTTCGCGTCCACGCAGGACATCGCGGACACGGCCGACACCCCCAACGCCCTGGCCGACACCGCGCCGTCGGGCACCGACGAGCGCAGCTGGGTGGTGGACAACACCGCGCCGACGGTGACGGTCTCGGAGGTTCCGGACACGACCGACGGGTCCTTCACGGCGACGTTCACCTTCTCAGAGGCGGTCTATGGCTTCACCGTGGAGGACATCACGGTGGGCAACGGCGCGGCCTCGGACTTCACGGGCGGGGACGGCGACACGGTGTTCACCGCGCGCATCGCCCCGGCGGCGGAGGGCGAGGTGACGGTGGACGTGGCGGCGGACGCGGCGACGGACGAGGCCGGCAACGGCAACACGGCGGCGGAGCAGGCCTCGTCGACCTATGCCGCGCCGAACAACCCCCCGACCGCCCAGGACGGCATGGTGACGACGGAGGAGGACACGCCCTATCCGTTCACGGCGGGGGATTTCGAATTCGCCGACACGGACCCGGGGGATACGCTGGCGCGCGTGAGGATCACGGCCCTGGAGACCGTGGGGGACCTGAAACTCGACGGCGTGGACGTCACCGCGAACCAGGTGGTCCCGAAGGCGGACATCGACGCGGGCAGGCTGGTCTTCACCCCGGCGGCGAACGCGAACGGCACGGCCTACGCGACCTTCATGTTCCGGGTCAGCGACGGGGATGACGAGAGCGCGTCGGCCTACACCATGACCGTCGACGTGAACGCGGTGAACGACGCCCCCACGGTGGCGAACCCGATCCCGAACCAGGCGGCCACGGTGGACGAGGCATTCAGCTTCACGGTCCCGGCGGGCACCTTCGAGGACGTTGACGGCGACTCCCTGGAACACTCGGCGACGCAGGGCGACGACAGCGCCCTGCCGTCCTGGCTGACCTTCGACGCCGGGACGCGGACCTTCACGGGCACGCCCGGGGACGGGGACACGGGCACCCTGGCGGTGAAGGTCAAGGCGGAAGACGGTGACGGCGAAACGGCCAGCGACGAGTTCGACATCGTGGTGAACGCGGCGCCGAACGCGGCGCCGGCGTTCGACGCCGCCGCGCTGACCCGGAGCGTTGCCGAGAACGCGGGGCCGGGCACGAACGTCGGCGCGCCGGTCCCGGCGGCGACGGACGTCGACGGGGACACCCTGACTTACGCGATGGAGGGCACGGACGAGGCCTCGTTCGACTTCGACGCCACGACCCGGCAGATCGCCACGAAGGCGGGGGTGGACTACGACTTCGAGGCGAAGGCCATGTACTCGGTGACGATCACGGCCGACGACGGCAAGGGCGGCACGGACACGGTGGCGGTGACGATCAGCCTCACCGACGTGGCCGAGCCCCCGGACGCGCCGGAACCGCCGGTGGTGACGGCGACGCCGGGCTCGACCAGGAGCCTGGACGTGAGCTGGAGCGCGCCTGCGAACACGGGCAAGCCGGATATCGCCAGCTACGACCTTCGCTACTGTGCGGGCCAGGCGGCGGACTGCACCACCGACAGCGACTTCACCGACGGCCCCCGGGACGTGACGGGCACGAACGCGGCGATCCCGGGCCTGGCGGAGGGCACGGCCTACCAGGTGCAGGTGCGGGCGGGCAACGACGAGGGCGACGGCGGCTGGTCCGATTCCGGCAGGGGCAGCACCGCCACGCCCGCCGACACCACCGCGCCCAAGGTGCTATCGATCGAGCGCCATGATCCCGCCGACTCGCCGACCAACGCGGACAGCCTGACCTGGCGGGTGACGTTCTCCGAGGACGTGGCGAACGTGGACCCGGCGGACTTCACGGTGAGCGGCACGACGGCGACGCTCGCCGTGGCGGAGGTGACCGCCTCCACGGTCTACGACGTGACCGCCTCCGGCGGCAACCTGGCGGGGCTCGACGGGACGGTGACGCTCGGGTTCGCGTCCACGCAGGACATCGCGGACACGGCCGGCACCCCCAACGCCCTGGCCGACACCGCGCCGTCGGGCACCGACGAGCGCAGCTACGATCTCGACAACTCCGCCCCTGCGCTGGTCTCCGCGCGGCTGCAAAGAACGTCGCTCACCCTGCTCTACGACGAGGCGCTCGATGCGGGTTCGGTGCCCGCGGCGGGCGACTACGCGGTGTCTGTCGACGGCGCCGCCGCCGCGCCCGCCGCCGTCGCGGTGACCGGGTCGCAGGTGGTGCTGACGCTCGGCGCCGCGCCGGCCGAAGACGCGACCGTGACGGTGAGCTACACGGTGCCCGCGACGAACCCGGTGCGGGACCTGGCGGGCAACGCGGCCGCCGCGCTCTCCGCGCAGCCGGTGACGCAGGGGCAGCTGCGCATAACAGGACTGACTAGCGGAAGCGACGGTGAAAGGATTCTGGTGAGCAACACGGGGCAGACGACGGACAGCACATACGACCTGGGTGATTTCGACAATACTCAGTCCATTGGACAGCAGTTCACGACGGGACCGGATGCGGAAGGATACATTCTGGAGAGGATCGTGGTCCCGACGCAGGCCGCGATGGCGAACATGCAGATGAGCCTATGCAGGGTGGCAGGAGGAGTAGTGCAAAGCGAAGAGTGCCTGTTTCCCGCGGTCAGTAGGCAAGACGGTATGGATGGTTCCATCACCGGTACGCCAGGTGGCAGGACCGTACTGCTCCCGAATACCGAATATCTGGTTCAACTAACGGCAGTGGAAATCGGGAGCACGTTGTTGCTACTGACGGATTCAGACCGGGAAGACGGGAACAGCCTGGAAAGGTGGTCTATCCGGGATGGGACTTCAACATTTACATCGGCAGAGTCGCTCAAGATGAGCATAAACGGATACCCGGTTGCGTGGGTAGAACAGCGACTGGCAAACCTGGAGGTATCGGGCGGAGTCCGGGAAGTCACGCAGGCGGTGCCGCTGACACCGGCGTTCTCGCCCGAGGGAGAGACGTTCGACGCAGGCATGATCGGCAACGACAGACTGACGATCATGGCGGCAACCATGGACGAGGCGGCAACCGTGGAGATCCTGGACGGGGAGGACAATGTCCTGGAAGACATGGACCCGGGGAATGGGTACCAGGTGCCGCTCGAGGTGGGGGAGAACACCATCCGGGTGAGGGTGACCGCGCGGAGCGGGGTGGAGACGAGAATCTATACCCTCACCGTCACGCGCCCGGCGGAGACGAGCCTGAACGACTTCCTGGAAAAGCTCGTTCTCCGGGACGCAGACACATCGCAGGTCCTTTACGAGAGCCCGGCCCTGGGAGCGGGCAGGCTGCCCGGCAGGATAAGGCTGCCCTGGAACACGCGGCAGATCACCGTGGAGCCCGAACTGGGGCACAGCGGCGCAGTATGGCTCGCGCTTCGCCCGGGAGCCACGCTGACCCCGATATCGGACGCGGACCCGGACGAGGAGGGATACCAGTTCAACACCGGCTACGGGGAGTCGTTCTTCCACCTTCGTGTGATCGCCCTGGACGGACACACGTTCCGGACATACTCGGTGCACCTGGAACGCGCGGTGCACGAGGGCGCGCTGTGCCCGGTGCCTGACTTCGCCGGACAGAAGCGGCAGCACGTCTGGACAGGGGAGGTGACGGCGGCGGGGCACGAGGATGACGGAGATGTCCTCTTTCACGGATACACGAAGTTCAGGGATTTGGGATCGATAGAGAATCCGACCGCATTCTGGAATGGAAAAAACTACATGGTGACAGGTGCGACCGTAGACACGGAGAACCTCACAACCCCGGGAGAGCTGCGCTTTGTTCTGGAAAACGCAACTGATGTAAGAACAGATGGGACCATCCTGGACCTGATCGGAGCAAAAGCGGTGCTGCATGTGTGCGACAGGGCAATGCCGTTCAGGACCGATGCAGGAAGAGGGTGGAGTACTGCAGGTCAAAACGGATTCAAATGGGGGGATGCGGCCATGGACTGGTCCGGATACACGACCCGGATCCTGCACCTGAGTGTGCCGCTTCCAAACCGCCCCGGGCACGGGCAACCATGGATCGGCGGAGTCGCCGAGGTCGGGCAGAGGCTGGTGGCGTACCCGCTCAACCTGCGCGACGCGGACGGGGTGCCGGGGGGCGACGAGAGCTTCTCGTACCAGTGGGAGCGGAGCACCCAAGACGGGTACGTTGAAATCGACGGTGCGACGGAGGACCGCTATGTGCTGACCGAGGAGGACATGGGTCAACAGGTGCGGGCGCTCGTGTCGTACACCGACAGGCGCGGAGCGATGGAGACGGTCGCGACGGCGGCGTATCCGGAGGGCGGCACGGTCAGGGCGCGAAGCACGCCGACAAACGAGATGACGCTCAGCAACTTCGGCCAGACCGCCTACAGCGGGCCCTTCTCCTTCGGCTACGACCTGAGCGGTCCAGAGCCTGTGCTGCCCCCCGGAGTCCTGGCCCAGGCCTTCAACACCGGACCCGCGACGAACGGCTACCGGGTGGACGCCATCCACGTGCTGGTGCGGGAGGAGGTGGAGGTCACGCTCAAGCTCTGCGGGACGCACACGGAGAACCGGTACGCGGGCGGAACCATCAGGCACCGGGCGGGGACGCCGACCGGGGAGTGCTCGGCGGGCTTCACGGCTCCGACCGGACCGTTTGTCGCAGGGCAGCCGCAGCGCCACGAGACCCCGGGAACCCCTTTCCGGCTCTCGCCCAACACGCGGTACGTGGTGGTGATGACGGGCCCGGGGCGGTACGAGTTCGACACCGCGGAGGCGGGCAGGACCGACGCCAGCTCCGATCCGGGCTGGACCATGGGCGGAAACTTCATGATCGGGCGAGACGGAAGCTGGCTCCAGGCGGGACGGGGCCGGAGCCTTCGGATGGCGATCGAAGCGGCTCCAGCGGGCGCACCGCAGCACGCGGCACCCGAGGTGACCGGACCGCCCGAACTGAGCGGGGCGGGGCCGCACGGGGCCTGGGCGCCGGCGGACCGGGTCACGGTCACGATGGGCTTCAGCGAGCCGGTGGACGTCGTGACCGAAGAAGGGACGCCGTCGGTCGAGCTCACGCTCGGGCTCACCGGGAAGCGCCGGGCGACATATGTCTCGGGAAGCGGCACCGGGAGCCTTATCTTCGCCTACACACTCGCTCGGGACGACGGGACGCACACGAGCATGGGCGTCACGCCGGACAGCCTCGCGCTCGACGGCGGCGCCATCCGGAGCAGCGCCACCGGAGCGGACGCGGACCTTGCGCACGAGGGCGCGGCCAGGGTGGCGTTCCCGTCCGCCCCGTCGGAGGCACGTCGGATCTGGTTCGAGAACGTCCCGGAGCGCCACGCAGGCGATGACTTCACGGTGGACTTCCGGATCCATCCAGCGCCGGCGATAGAGGATCTCAGCTTCCAGGACGTGCGTGACAACCTGTTCGTGGTGACCGGCGGGGAGCTCTTCAAGGCGAAGCGCATCGTGGCAGGGACGAACGGGGCATGGCGTCTGCACCTGAGGCCGGGGGAATAGGCCCGGTGACGCTTGCCGCGGAGCCTCTCGAGTGCGTGACACCGCAGGCCCTTTGCCTCGACGGCGTGCCGCTATCGGAAGGGGCGTCAGTCACCGTGAACAGCCTGGGGAACTTCGTCGCGACCATCGACGGGATGCCGGCGGAGCATGACGGGGAGGCCTTCGATTTCACGTTCACCCTCTCGCACGAGCCGGACGGGAGGCTCGGCTGGTGGCAGATGCAGCACGATGTCTTCATCGTCACCGGAGGCGCGATCGCCCGCGTGGAGCGCACGGTGCGCGGGAGCGACCGGAGGTGGCGGTATACGTTGAGGCCGGAGGGCTACGAGGACGTGCGGATACAGCGTCGGGACTGGGAGCCGTGCGGGTTCCGGGGGGCGCTCTGCCGGGCGAACGGCGAACGGCTGGGAACCCCGTTCGACATGACTGTGCTGGGGCCTGCATCGCTTTCGGTGGCTGACGCACAGGCAGTGGAGGGATCCGATGCAACGCTCGACTTTGTGGTGACGCTGAGCCGGGCGCGGAGCGAAGCGACGACGGTGGCCTACGCGACGTCGGACGCCACGGCGACGGCCGGCGAGGACTACCGGGAGACCTCTGGAACCCTCACCTTCGAGGCCGGGGTGACGGAGCGGACCGTCGCCGTGCCGGTCCTGGACGACACCCACGACGAGGGGATGGAGACGCTGACGCTCACGCTCTCGGACCCGGCGCCGGCCGCCTATGTGCGGATTGCGGACGGCACGGCGACGGGGACGATCGGCAACGACGATCCGATGCCGCGGGCGTGGATCGCGCGCTTCGGGCGCACGGTGGCGGAGCAGGTTCTGGACGCGGTGGAGGGTCGGATGCGCGCGGCGCGGACGCCGGGCGCCGAGGTCAACCTGGGGGGCCAGCGGATCGGGCTCGGCCCGGTGTTCGGCGGCGGCGGGGAGCCGTCGGCTTCCGAAGACCGTGCGGCGCGGGCGGCGCGCGAGGCCGAGGCCGAGGCGGCGCGCGAGGCGCGGAGGCTCGCCGACTGGCTCGCGGGCGAGACCGACCCGGAGGAGCGCGGCGCCCGGACGCGCACGGTGACGCAGCGCGAGCTACTGCTCGGCAGCTCGTTTGCGCTGACCGCGGCCGCCAAGGGCGGGTCCGCCGGGACGATGTCGCTCTGGGGCCGGAGCGCGGTGAGCCGCTTCGACGGGCGCGAGGGGGACCTTGCGCTGGACGGCGAGGTGGTGAGCGGTCTATTGGGCGGGGACTGGTCCCCGGGCTCGGGGGCGGCGACGGTCGGGCTGATCGTCGGGCACAGCCGGGGCGAGGGCGGCTACCGCATGCCTTCCGGGGGCGGCACGGTCTCGTCGACGCTGACCGGGGTCTATCCCTGGGGCCGGCGCGCGTTGTCGGACCGGCTCTCGGTGTGGGCCGCGGCGGGCTACGGCGAGGGGACGCTGACGCTGACGCCGGAAGGTCTCGACGGAGAGAGCCGGGCGGCGATGCGCACCGACCTGGACCTGATGATGGGCGCGGTGGGCCTGCGCGGCGTGGCGCTGGCGGCGGCGCCGGGCGGCGGCCCGGAGCTCGCGGTGGCGGCGGACGCGATGGGCGTGCGCACGGCGACAGCCCGGGCGCGGGGTCTGGCGGCGGCCGAGGCCGACGTGACGCGGCTGCGGCTCGGGCTCGAGGGGTCGTGGGCGGTCCGTCTTGAGGACGGGGCGGCGCTGACGCCGTCGCTGGCGGTCGGCGTGCGCCATGACGGCGGCGATGCCGAGACCGGCTTCGGGGCCGACATCGGCGGCGGGCTCGCGTGGTTGGACCCGGGCCGCGGCCTCATGGCGGAGGTGCGGGGCCGGGGCCTGCTGAGCCACGAGGCGTCCGGGTTCCGCGAGCGCGGGCTCTCGGGCGCGCTCTCCTGGGAGCCGGCCGCCGGCGGGCGGGGCCCGCGGCTCAGCCTGACCCAGAGTGTGGGCGGGGCGTCCTCGGGCGGGATCGACGCACTGCTCGGGCGCCGCACGCTGGAGGGCCTGGCCGCCAACGACGACGGCGACGACCTGCGCAGCCGCCGGCTGGAGGCGCGGTTCGGCTACGGCCTTTCGGCCTTCGGCGACCGCTTCACCTGGACGCCGGAAGCCGGGGTCGGCCTGTCGGACACGGGCCGCGACTACATGCTCGGCTGGCGTCTGGTGCGGCGCCGCCCGCCGGCGGCCGGCTCCCTGGAGTTCGCCTTCGAGGCGCGCCGGAGCGAGAGCGCCAACGACAACGGCCCGCCCCGGCACGAGATCGGGTTCCGGGTCAGTGCCCGCTGGTGAACGCCGCGCCGGCCCCGCGATCGCGTGTCCGGGGCAAGCCTGGCGGGCCCAAGGATGCAACGAACCGCCCTGCGCCCCGCGACCTGCCCAAGGCAGACCTGCCGTGACAAGGCGAGGAGAACAGTGCGCCTCCGGTGAGGACCGTCTATGCGGCCGGCGTGATTTCCGGCGTGGCGTGGTGGAACGAGGGATATGGCACTCCGACACCGTCGACGGTGTTCGGCGTGACGCTCAATACCGACGCCGAGGACAGCGTCAAGCGACAGTCAGGGGACGCTTTGAAGCGGAACCGATGGTGAGGATCGGTTCAGGCGGCATAGCCGCTCCAGATTTTGTGGGGAACCCGGTCCTGATATTGTGGAATCGCTGTTTTAGAAACTGCGATATCTTTTGTTTCAGTTGACGCTGGAATTCGCATGGCGGATTCCCGGGCCGGAGTCGACGTCATTACGACCCTTGGTAGTGGAGATAAGGGTCGTCCCATGTTATGAAAGGACTATGTTGACCTGGACGCCCTGCTGCGATCGGGCGTCACGCTTGAGGAGGCGCTGGGAGCGGCCAGGGCCGTCTTCGGCCCCGGGTTCAATCCTCTCCTGACGCTCAAGGCGCTGGCTCATTACGGAGAAGGTAATTTGCACCTTGTGCCAAAGGATGTTCGCGAAAACCTGACCAAGGCTGTTGCGGCGGTCGATATCCGGAACCTGCCGGTATTCGAACCGCGTGCCCGCCTTTGTGCGGACGATACGGGAACGCAGTATGACAACGGCTTCTGAGATTCTGGACGAGACCCTGCTTGGGGTGGCGCGGCGGGTGGTCTGGTTCCAGCCGCCGCAGGAGACGCTGCAGGACGAGGTCCAGTTCCTGAGCCATGTCATGATCTACGGCCTGCCGGAGGATGTGATCGCGGTCCGCGACGCCTATGGCGACGAGGCGTTCCGCAACGCCTTGCGCAACGCCTGGCCCGGCATTTTCGACCCGCGCTCCTGGTCCTACTGGCACACGGTGCTCGACATGCTGCCCGCGCCGCCGCTGCCCGTCAGGCATTTCGGAGCGGCGCCGGGAGACCCCGTCTTTGCGATAGACCCGTCCGACCAAGGCCATGGCGGACCGCCCAGAGGGCGCAAGGCCCAGACGCCCGATCACGATGACGATGCGCCGACGCCCGCCCCGTTCGGCTGAATTCTCAAGGTCCTGTCGCGCGGTATTGCGGTGTTCCTCACCGCCAGAGCGGGAAAATGGCAGGTTATAGCAAACGGTTTATCTTTCCAACTCAACGGCATGAAGCTATTTCCCTACAAACTTTCGCGTAGAAGCATGAAACTTAATCCACACAAGGGAGATAATAATTGCGACAAAAATACATAAGACCAATTCCCACAACCAAGAAAATTGTGTCATCTGTTTCAACCCTGACACTTGTCGCATACTCTCCTACAATCTTCGTTTGTTTCGCAATCGCAATCCTTACACTTGTCATTCCCCATTTCCTGCCAGTGGTACGCCGCGCGCTCGAGAACGAAGTCAAGAAGCTCCTGCGCGGGAAGCTTTTCCTTGTTCGCCGCTACCCACTCGTCCCAAACGGGCTGTGCCCCGATCTTCACGAATTCGTCGCGTTGTTTCTTGCTGAACTTTACCCGCTCCAAGGCCCTTTCGTAGATCGGAATCCACCTCTGGTCGGCTTCCCTGTAGGCGTCGATCAGCGCGTTGTACGAGTTCCACTTCATCTCGTCGTTGAACAGCGCCCGGTATTCGTCCGGGAGGGCGCTATGGGCGGTGACGTTCATGATCAGCGGGCAGAAGACCGAACCCAGCGCCATGCCTTCCGTGTACCACTTGGCGACTTCGTGATGCCTGTAGGCGCCGAAGGCGTAGCTGTAGGGGAAGGTCGACACCTGGATAGTTCCGCGCTCGAGCGCCGTGTAGCTTTCCGACGCGGTCACCGTGGTCGGCACCGCGCCCAGCTTGTCGAAGAACTGGCCAATGCCGCCGGGGCCGCGGACCCGCAGGCCCTGGAAGTCCGCTGCGCTCCTGGCCGGCTCGCCAACGCCCATCGCCTCATATTGCGGCAGGATGCCGGAGAAGATCGGGATGGCGTTCCAGCGCTTCATCTCCTCCTTGAACACCGGATGCCCGATGAAGTCCTCATGCACCTTCGCCTGCACCACCAGGTTGGAGATGGGCAGGAAGGGCAGGTCCAGCACCGTACCGGCCGGGTTCTTGCCGGGATGGTAGGAGGTGCACATCATCGCGGCTTCGTGGCTGCCGATCTTGATGCCGTCGAGATTTTCCTTCGGAGGCGAAATAGCGCCGCCATAGTGGATCTTGAGCTTGAAGTTGCCGCCCGATTTCTCGGCGAGGTACTCGCTCATCGCATCGATGCCCTTGGTGAAAGCGCGCGGCTTGCCCCAGGCGGAGAAGTTCCAGAGCACCTCATCTGCGGCGGAAGCGGACATGGCGACGCCTCCCACCAGGGCTGCTGCGGTGACGCCGCATGCCAGACGCACGATCTTCATGTTTGCACTTTCTTGGTCGTGTTTCTCCTCAAGCCGGTTATGCTCCGTTAACCTGCCCGCTGACCTACCACCATAGCAACTCAGGGTCGCAGTTGCAGGCCGGTCGCCACAGGGTCACCGGCCGAATCGGCGGCGTCCTGCCGCCTGCCCCGGACAATGCCCGGTTCTTCACGGAGTTTCGTTGCGGCATTATGATGGAGATTGAACGAAGGCGCTGCGCGCAGTTGCCTTTTTCGGGGTCCCGCTCCCACCGCTTTCGCTGAATGCAAATTCTGGCCGCATTTGACGGTGATTCTGGAAACACTTGACGGAGATTCTGGCGACATTTGACGGCGATTCCGGCGTTATTTGACGGCCGGTGTCGGGTTCCGGGCCGGCTGTGAGGGCCGTCGGCCTGGCCGGCCTTCTGGGTCACTCCGCGCGCTGATTCTCTTCTGGCACTGCCTCATCGGTCGATCGACCGAAGCGAGGGGGCAGGGGCTCGATGAAGAGGATCGGCATGAACGACATCAAGGACATTCTTCGGCAGCGTCACGGTCTCGGCCTGACGCGCGACCGGATCGCGGCGGCGACCGGCGTCAGCGCGGGGACGGTGTCGCATGTTCTGGAGCGCGCGTCGGCGGCGGGGCTTTCCTGGCCGTTGCCGGAGGGTCTCGACGACGATGCGCTTCGGGAGAAGCTTTATCCGACGCCGGAGCGCGACAGCGGCCATGCACAGCCCGACTGGGATGCGATCGTCGAGGCGCTCACCGCGCCCCGCAAGCGCCGCCGCACCCGGCTGACCCGGCTTCAGCTTTGGAAGGAATATCGCGACGAGACGCTGGCGCGCGGCGAGGCGGCCTACAGCTACAGCCAGTTCTGCGCTCGGCTCAAGGCGCGGCTGAAGTGCGACGGCGGGAAGACGCGGATGCGCTTCGACTACGCGCCGGGGCTGTGGGGCCTGTCCGACTTCTCCGGCAAGACGCTGGGCTTGCGCACCGGGCGCGGCGAGAAGGATGTCGAGATCTTCGTCGCGGTGCTGGCGCACTCCGACATGACCTACGCCGAGGCGGTGCCCGACCAGAGCGTGCGCCACTGGACGATGGCGCATCGGCGCGCGCTGGAATACTTCAACGGCGTGCCGGAACGCTGGATCATCGACAACCTCAAGGCCGGCGTCGACAAGCCGGACCGCGAGAAGCCCCGGCTCAATCCGAGCTTCCGCGACTTCGCCAGGCACCACGGTCTCGCTGTGCTGCCGGCGCGCTCGGGCCAGCCGACCGACAAGGCCAAGGTCGAGGCGGCGGTGGGCGCGATCCAGACCCGCGTCCTCCTGGTGCTGCGCCGTGAGGTCTTCTTCTCGCTGGAGACGATGAACGCCGCGATCCGGCGCGAACTCGACCGGCTCAACGAGGCGCCGATGTCGAGCGGCGAGAGCCGCCGCGCCCTCTTCGAGGCGAACGAGCGGGCCCACCTCCAGCCGCTGCCGGCCGACCCCTGGGAATGGGGTGAGTGGCTGCCCCGCAAGGTCGCGCAGAACGGCCACGTCCGGATCGACCGCAACCATTACTCGGTGCCCGAAGGCCATGTCGGCCGCGAGCTCGCGGTGCGCGCCGGCGAGCGCATGATCGAGGTGTTCCTCGAACGCGGCGGCCCGCGGATCGCCGTTCATCGCCGCAAGAACGGAAGCAACCAATACGCCACCCGGGCCGAGCACATGCCCGACCGCCTCAAGGCGGTGCGCGACATCCGCGAGCCCGACTACGGCGACATCCTGCTGGGGCGTGCCCGCAAGGTCGGCCCGAGCGCCGTGGCCTGGGCCGAACGCTGCTTCGCCTCGCGCGACTTCCCCGAACAGGCCTTCGCCACCGTGCAGGGCATGATCCGCCTCGCCGACGATCACGGCGCCGAACGCCTTGATGCGCTCTGCGCCGAGGCCCTCGATCTCAACCGCCTCGCCTCGGGCTTCCTCAGGGAGCGAATCAAGCACGGCGGCGGCCCCGACCGGCCGCGCGCGCAAGCCCGCGAGACCATCCCCGGCCACGACAACATCCGCGGCGGCACCTACTACAGCAACGATGGAGTGACACCATGACCCTGCGACAGCCCAATATCGAACGCATGCTGCAGCTCGGCCTCACCGGCATGGCCGAGGCGCTGGAGGAGCAAAGCGATCTCGCCGATGTCGACCAGCTCGGCTTTGACGACCGCTTCGCCATGATGCTCGAGCGCGAGGCCGAGCATCGCGACCACAAGAGCTATCTCGGCCATCTGCGCCAGGCCCAGCTGCGCATCCGCGCCGACGTCCAGGATGTCGACTGCCGCGCCGGGCGTGGCATCGCCCGCACCACGCTCACCCAGCTCGCCGCCGGCGACTGGATCCGGCAGGCCCTCAACCTGATCGTCGGCGGGGCGACCGGTTCGGGAAAGACCTTCGTGGCTTGCGCGCTCGCCCACCAGGCCTGCCGCCAGAAGCGGTCCGTGCTCTACCGCCGCGTACCCGAACTGGTCACCGCCCTCATCCGCGCCCGCGACAAGGGCACCGACGCCCGGCTGATGGGCCGCCTCGCCAGGGTCGACCTGCTCATCCTCGACGACTGGGGCCTTCAAGGCTTCTCCGCCGAGGGTCGCCGCGACCTGCTGGAGATCGTTGAGGCGCGCCACCAGCGCAAGTCGATCCTGATCGCCTCCCAGATCCCCGTGCAGCAGTGGCCGGAGGTGATCGGCGAACCCACGATCGCCGACGCGGTACTCGACCGTATCGTCCACAATGCCTACCGCATCGACCTCACCGGCGAGTCACAGCGCAAGCGCAACAGGCCGCCGCCGCTCGACGGTGGGAACGACAGGTGAGAGAGCCCGGCCTGGCGGCCGGGTCCAGGGGCGCCTCCGGCGCCGCGCCCGCACGCAACACCGAGCAAGCGCGCCGGCATGCCCTATGCAGGGGCTTGCCGGCGCGCGCGACACGCCTTTGCATGACAAACACGGCTCGCTTACGCTCGCATCCGGCTGGCCTCCGGCCAGCCCCCACGTCACGGAGGAGAAGCAAACAACCCCGGCAACAGTCCCGGGAGAGACAGCGCAGCGGCGTGAACCCGGCCGTCAAATAACGCCGGAATCGCCGTCAAATGTCGCCAGAACCCCCGTCAAGTACGCCAGAATCCGCACGCTGAACCTCGACAAAGCGGAATTCGTCGAGACATCGAGACAAAGAGACTCCGGATTTTCTGCCGGCGTTCGTCACAGGTTGTGCTGGAGAGTAAAGGGCCGGGCGATATTCGTAGCAACCGATGGCGCCGAACGACTGGCGCTCGATGCGTTTGGGCTTTGCTCCTGCAGGAATCGCAGCGCCGGAGACCTGAAAGAGTTTGTCCGGGATTTCCTGAGCCTGTGCGGAACAGGGAGAGGCAGAAGGACGTAGCCGCAATGAACCCGGCCGACCTTTCCTGGGATCGGGTGGCAGGGTTTGCCGGGGCAGGCTGCAGGCCGGCCTCGCTGCGCGCCGGGGCTTGCGGCGCCGTCAGGGTTGTAGTCGGAGTTTTTTTCGGGGACTGCAAAAGTAAGCTCGGTACCGTTCTTTTCCGGCGCCCGCCGGGGTGCTGCCATGGGTCCCGCGGAATGTTCTGGAACGGACGGGATCATGCAGCGAGTCTTCGAGATGTGCCGCAGCGGCGCGGCGGTGCTGGTCGGCGTCGCGGTCCTTGGGGCCGGTGCGGCCGGGGTGGCGACGGCGCAGGACGAGCCCGCGTTCACCGCGGCGCTGACGCCTGAGTCCCCGGAGCACGACGGGTCAAGCGTGTTCAGGATCTCGCACCGACGATGAAGGATGGAAGATGTAGACATGCCGACTTGGGCTGAGAAAATCGTTCCCGAACTCCGCCGCGCTCAGGAGGAGGGAAGGCTGAAACAGCGGTTCAGGATAGAGGACGCATGTCAAGTGTACCCTGCCTGCCCGAAATGGCTGCTATCGGACCACAGACAGGGCAACCCAGAGGGTCGATCCGAGTGGTTCGTCCGGCATGAGCCGGGACTCTACAGCATCTTGTAGCGTAAATTGGTCCGGATCGCGGAGACGCCGCAGAGCCGGCTCGGCGAACTCTTTCCATGGAACTGGCAGGACAGCCAGCGGCACGATCACGCCGCATAGCCGAATACGCCCGCCCGATCCGTTCCCGATCAGCAGCGCGCCACCGACAAACTCAAACCGACATACCCTGCGGTTCTTGGCGGATGCTTACCGATGTCCGGCACTCGGCTCACAGTGAAAGTGGCAGTCCGCCTTCCTTTTCTGAAGGACCTGCACCCGCTGGACTCGCACCGGTTAGCATGGCGCACTGCGATTCTGCCCCCTTCCGGAAATGACCTGCTTACCAGGACATGCTGGCGCGAAGGAAGAAGGTCCGGCCCCGGCGCGAGTCGTGAGTGTATGACGGCGTGTCCGGGCTGGCGGGGTTGAAGGCCGGGCCGCTGTTCTCGATATTCAGCACGCCGCCGGCAATGGCGAGACCGTCAACGCCGAACGCATCCCGCCAGCGCAGGGCAATGTCGTGCCCCGTCCACCGGCTCCAGCGGCCGGTCCGGGTCGCGTTCCAGTAGCCGGACCTCATGTAGCCGTTCCAGCTTGCGGTCACGTCTCCCCGCGTCGCCTTCAGCGAGGCATGGGCGCGGTGGCGCGGAGAATCGCCCGGCTGCACCAGGCCCGCCACGCGGGACTCTCTGCTGACCCGGCGCAGGACATGGAGGTTCAAGTCCAGGGCCGCCCAGCCGGTCTCCACGGCTGCGCCGACGCTCACGGCAGCGTTTTGGGACTCGCTTTCCCCGCTGTTCAGCACGGGGTTCTCGATGCTCTGGATGTTGCTCGCAGCATCCCGGTTGACAGCCGCCCCCGCCGGCAGGCTCCGGCCGGCGGCTTCCAGATCGACGAGGCGCTGGACGCTCACCCGCGCCGGCGAGCCGTCCGTCTCGCTCCGGTACCAGTCGGCGGCTATCGAGAGCCCGTCGATGCTGAAAGTTGCCCCTATGCCGCTGGAGTTGGACTCGCTCGGTTCCAGACTGGGGTTCCCGCCGGTCTCCGTCTCCACCTGTTGTTGGGAACAGGGCTGCGAACTCGTGTCGCAAACATAGGGAAAACTCGTAACTTTGGGCCCATAGAGATCGCTCCAACCCGGCACGCCCTGCCACTCGCTCCGGCGCGCGCGGAGCGTCAGGAACCCATTGGGCCGGTAGCGCGCGAAAACGGTCCAGCCCAGCACGTGGCCCGCATAGTCGTAGTTTATGCGCTGTCCGCCGAGGCTGACGTCCAGGCGGGTAGAAACAGGCAGGGTCGCCGCCACATCGGTTATCGTCGTTGTTTGTTCTCCGCCAGACGACACAGCGCTGCCCACGCCGGCTATGTCCGTCCCGTCAAAGGAACGGCCCTCGGCATTCCTGTGGTCGTACACGCCCTCCCACTCGTTCCAGACAGATGTCCCGACAGCCGTCCAGCGGACCGGCCCGCCGGGCAGCTCGAATGCCGTTCCCGCCACCTCGGCCCGCGCTACCGAGATGTCGGAGGCCCAGTCGTAGGTCCGGCGCACTATGGTCGCGCGGACCGCGTCCAGGTGGGCCTGTTCTGTCGAGAGGGGATTCACGATGTCGTAGGCGCCGCTTTCTATGGCTTCCACGACCGCGCTCTCGCTGACGAAGTTTCCGGCCTTTTGGAGCGACCGTGAGCGCTGGTGGTGACCTCGTATGTCGTATTCGAGCCCGTCGGCGAACTCGCCATGGATGCCGAGCGTAAGGACACTCACGTCGTTTGTCTGAAGATAGTTCCTGTTGCCGTATCCGACGAAGCGGTGATCCACCGTTACCGCGTTGTCGGACGGGAAATTGCTCTCGGTCAGGTCTGCGACAGCGTCGATAAGGCTCTGCCTGACGGCGCTTCCGGGCGCAGCCTCGAAGTTCAGCACGCCCGCAGGAGGCGCCTCCCGATCACGGGATTCCGACTGCGTGACACGCAGGTCGGCATAGACCTTCGCGCCCTCTCCCGCCGGATGTTCCACGCTGGCCAGCAGGGTGTCGGTCACAAAACTTTCCGATGCCCATGCGATATCGCCATAGCTGAAAGCGCATCCCTCGCCGGACCGTCCTCTGGGTTCGCCGAGTACGCCCAGATATACGTCGGGATCGCAGTCGCCGAGCGCATGTGCGCCGATTCCTTCAATATAAATGGTGTTGCCCGCGGTCGAAACGCCCTGCGTGCCTTCGAAGGTACCGCCCGGGACCCACCTCGTGCGGGTATGGTCACGATCCGCCTCCCGCACTTCCTCCAGCGTGGAGCGTTCCGCCGCCACAAGCACGCGGCTGCGGCCCAGACCACCGGCCCAGACCGCGCTTGCCTGGTTCGTATCCGCACCTTCCAGGACCGGCCTGCCCGCATAGCCGGACACCTCCGCAATATCGGCGCTGCGCCCTGTCACGATATTTACGATTACGCCGGGGGTATGGCGGGAGATATTGGCGTTCCCCTCCTCCATGATCTCGATACGCCGGACGGCGGAGAGGGGGAATGCCGAAAAGTCCAACCCCGTCGTCCGCCTTCCGTCCAGCAGATAGGAGACGCCTCTGGTGGCGGCCAGTCCCGCGATGCCGTACACGTTGAGGTCGTCCCGGCTCGACAGGACTTCCCAGAGGTCCGCGGCGCCCGACATCTCGATCTCCGTGCGGTCGATGACGGCAAGGATGCCGCGCTCCGGTTGTTCCACCGATCCGTGCGCGGGAATTGCGACTGCGAGCAGCGCAAGCATATAGCCCAGAATGTAAGTAATTTTGTACAAAAACCCTTCCCCCGAAACCCTCAATGCGCCCGTACGGCTCAAGCCAGACTGCCTCCGGGAAAGCGAGGATGGCTCAGGTCAATCCGATGGTGATTCGCCTGACATATCCGTGTAAATTGCAGGATTGGGGAATATTGTGTAGTCTATGGAAATCATGTTGTTAGCCCAAGGTTCAGCACTTGGGTGGCGGATTCGTTGGATGTCGAGGTGTGATTGTTCCGCAAGCCGATGACACCCCTGCCTTCGACGGCCTCGTTCTCATGCTCGTGAGGCAGATGATGGACGCGGTCGGACACCGCCCCGCCTGCAGGGCTGCAACATCGTGACCCTGACCAGGCGCACGAACGCCGGGGCCGACGCGGTCCCGGAGCCCGAACCTTCGCCCGCCGACTGACCCCGCCAGGGCAGCCGCGCCTGCGATCGGCTGCAAGTTCGGGGACAGATCTTGTAGCGGCAAGTTTTTCTCTTCACTGCAAATAATTCCCCGCAACTATCGTTGAGTTGCGGTGCGGCTCCGGGCGAGGCTGTTCGTGCTGGGTAGTCCGATCAAGGAGAACGGATATGAGCAGGCTTAATGTGGCCGCGGCCGTGGCGGTGCTGGCTGTTGCGGCTGTGTTCGTGGCGGATAATGCCTCGGCAAACCCCTCGACAAAAGGCACTAATGCTTCGCATTGGAATGAGGGTGCTTGCGACAATAGCCTAAGGATTTCGCATTCGGACTCCGACTGCCTCCACGGCTGGTGGGACAATACCCCGCCTGCTTCCACCGGGGTTGCGTTTGGATCGACATGGGGCGCTCAGAGTTCCTGTTCGCAATATGGGCAGGTCATTGCACATGTGGATTTGATATCCACTATAGACATGCATTTTCATCTCTGGACCAGCGATAAAGAACGCGACAAAGTCAGTGGACATGACGTCCGCGACATTTCCTGCTGCATGCAGAAGTCGGCCCTCTGCCTCAAGAATGAGGTGGAAGCGGATGATGACGGCTACATCAGACACTATACCGGCACCGGGAAGGTCTTCAGAAGGTTGTCTGTTGCGACCCATCAGCAGCGTTACGACCATTGTCAGGATCATTCGGACAGCATCTACTGCACACAGAACCCCTCGGGCGATGCACATGACGAGCCCGAGGCCGAGGCCGCGCCCGAGCTCCCGGCGGAGAGCCTGCAGCACTGCTACGACAACTGGGAGCAAAGCGAGGCGTACACCTCCGACGATTGCACCTCCGTGTCGATTTATACGGTTGCGGGCGGGACGGAAGCAGGCACGACAAGCTCCGATGCGGACCACCGCCGAACGATGGCGCTGACCGACAGCGAGTGCCATGTCGGTTACACCAGATGCACGGACATCGACGGTTACACCTCGTATGCGAGGATAAATCGTAGCACCTCCGCCACCTACGCTGTGCCTCTGGACGATATGGACGACATCACCTGGTGCTCGTTCTACCAGAGAACCTGCGAGTGGTGGGAAAGGATGCAGAATTATTCGGGAGGCGGCTGGGAGCTTTTCAACAGCTTGGTGATTGGGGAGTGCCCAGCCAAGGTCGTGTATATTGGCGGGACTCGGGACGGCGAGACTTCGAACGAGCTGGACGGTTCGCGGGCCCAGGCCGCTGCCTACAACTGCAATAGCGGAAACTGACGCGGGCGGAGGCATTCCACTGCGCCCCGTTTTCCGCCCTCCGGACTGCCGGACCCGTTCATGCGGGTCCGGCAGCGTCGCTCCGCCCCTTTTTCCGCCGCCCCCACCCTTCGCGGCAGCAGCGGAAGGGGGCGGAGGCCATGACCCGGGGCGCGCTCCGGACAGCCGGCCGGGAGGCGGCGTGAAAGCCCATGCGTTGGGGCTTGCGTTCCTCCTGCTCGCCGCGCCCTGGCCGGCGGCGGGGCAGGAGGGGACCGGCGCGCTCACCCGCCGGCTAATCCCGCCGGGCCTGCCGCGCCCGCGATCAACTACAAGTTCGGGGGCGGATCTTGTAGCGGTAACTTTTGCTCGCAACTGCAAACCTTTTCCATAACTGCCACTATCTTTTTGCGTTGCGTCGGCTCGATACTGTTTGCCTCAGACTTTGAGGTCGGAGCCAATAAGGCAGGAAGGTACCATCATGAACATGACACCCCGGTCGATCGCAATCATCACCAAATGTATGTCCGTGTCCTTGGTAGCCGTGTTCCTTGCGGTCGGGTCAGGGGCAACCATTGCGCATGCGGATCACGGAGGAAATACCGGGGATTACCACAGTCATGGTAAATGCGACGGAATAAACCGGATGCCGAAGTCTGACGCGAGCTGCCTTTCAGGGGGTTGGGACAATAATTTCGATACAGCCACCATGGGATATAGTCATTGGGTGAGGAATGAGTGCGCCGCCTACGGAACCGTCATTGTGCATCACGATGTGATTGACGCAAGTGATCGCCACTGGCATTTGGAGGACGGGAACAGGAAGGAATATATTTCTCTCCATCAAACACGGAACCTATATTGCTGCTTTGACGATTCGGAACTTTGCTTCAAGAGCCAGGTCGAAGCGGGGGCCGATGACGCCTCCGACGGACATATCAAGCAGGTCACGGTAGGAAACGGCCTGGTCAGCGGAACCTATGTCGATGTCAGCACGCACTACAAACGTTACCGGTTCTGCCAGGCCAATCCCGACGACATCTATTGCACGGTGGACCCCTCGGGCGATGCGAAAACCGAGCCCCCCGGGCCGGCCTGCGCCGAGGACAACAGCTGCAATTGCGGCGACCATTATTGCACGGAGGCGGACTGCACGAGCAAGTGGGATGAAACCACACCGGCTACCCGTGGCCTGTTCGAGGAGTCGGGGGATCCAGACTATCACGGCTGTGCGCCCTCGGACGATTCGGATTACGGCTCGTATTTCAGCGCGACTATCGACGCCGACGACGGCACGAGCCAGAGCTGCACCCTGCAGGTGGTGTGCGGAGCCCAAGGGGGAGCGAACACGTATGAGAATGGAGCCTGGACTTACACGAGGAACTTGAAAAGGGTCCAGCTCATCGCCGATGTCGGTGACATCTACAGCCACTACAATTGCGGCGGTGTGTTGTACGAGAGCAGTTGCTTTAGCGGGACTGTCGCCAGCACCCATATCGAGGACATCGAAATTACCGTCGATCTAGATTGAGCTGGCGGTGCGCATCGAACGGGGCTGTCGGGTTCGATGCGCAGCGGCGGCTCGGAATTACCCCTTCCCGCCCGCGGCAGCAGCAGCGGTCTGGCCTTCTCTTCGTCGGCTGCCGCGGACGCAAACGGTCTCGATGGGACTCCGGTTTTCGCCGACGCCATGACCCGGGGCGCGCTTCGGGGAGCCGGCCGGGAGGCGGCGTGAAAGCCCATGCGTTGGGGCTTGCGTTCCTCCTGCTCGCCGCGCCCTGGCCGGCAGCGGCGCAGGAGGGGGCCGGCGCGCCGCTCAGGCTCACGCTCCCGGACGCGGTCGGCCTGGCGCTCTCGACGAGCCGCGCGGCTATCGCGGCGCGGCTCGGACGCGACGAGCAGGGTCTCAAGCTGGAGGAGGCGGAGGAGCGCTACGACCCGATGGCGGGCGCGCTGAGCCTGGGGACGAATGCCGCGAGCCGCGGGGACGAGACGGCGGACCTCTCGCTCGGGCCGAGCCTGCGCGTGCCGACCGGAGGCTCCTTCCGCCTCACCTTCCGCAAGCCGCTGGCAGGTGAGCGCGATCGGGAGGCGAGCACGGTGCTTTCCTTCTCGCAGCCGCTGTTGAAGGGCTTCGGCCCGGAGCTCGACACTTGGCCGCTCAGGAATGCGCGTCTGCAGGAGCAGATCGACCGCCGCCGGTTCCGGGACACGGCGTCGAGTATCCTGGACTCGGCGGTCTCCACCTATCGCGGCGTGCTGAGCGCCGGGCGGCGGCTTGCCATCGCGCGCGAGGCGCTGGAACGGGCGCAGCGGCAGCTTGCGATCAACCGCGCGCTGGTGGAGGCCGGCCGGATGGCCCCGCAGGACCTGGTGCAGACGGAAGCCGCCGTCGCCGACAAGGAATATGCGCTGACCGACGCCGAGAACGCGCTGGAGACCGCCACCTCGGCCCTCGTCAACACGCTCGACCTTGAAGAGGGCGTGCGGATCGAGCTGCAACCGGAGCCGCCCATAGAGCCCGAACGCCCGGATCTGGAGGAGAGCCTGGAGACTGCGTTTGCGCGCCGCGCGGACTGGCTGACCGCCGAGACCGGCCTGGAACGGGCGCGCATGGGCCTCGGGCAGGCGGAGAACAACCTGCTGCCGGACCTCAGCCTGAGGGCGCAGGCGGACCACAAGAGCGGGCGTGACCGGACGCACTGGACCGGAAGCCTGAACCTGACAATGCCGCTCCAGGATGACAATGAAAGGAGGGCGCTCCAGCGCGCGCGCAACGGCATGCGCCGGGCGGAGATGGCGCTTGCCGAGCGTCGCCAGTCGATCCGCATCCAGGTGCGCCGCGCGGTCCACAATGTGGCGGTGGCGCTGCGCCAGATCGATCTCGCCGCCCAAGCGCGGGATCTGGCGGAGCGGAAGCTGGACGTGGAACGCCGCAAGCTGCAGCAGGGCCTCTCCTCCGCCTTCCAGCTCTCCCGCTTCGAGGACGATCTCGTGGCCGCGCAGGGACGCGAGATCGACGCGGACTCCCGCTACCGGAGCTCGCTCGCCGGGCTCGACCGGACGCTCGGCACGACGCTCGACCGCTGGGGTATCGGCGTCGAGCAGGTGGGCCGATGAGGGGTCCGGACATCCACCGCGAGGTGCTCGACAACCTCGAGGACGGGGTTCTGGTGGTCGGGCTCGGCGGGCGGATCGAGACGCTCAACCCGGCGGCGGAGCGCATACTGGGCCTGGAGGCGGGCGAGGCGGATGGGCGGAGATTCGCCGAACTCTTCATCCTGCGCGAGGGGTTCGACGACTTCACCCAGCTCGTGATCGACGCGACGACCGGCGACGCCGATGCGCAACGCAGCGCGGTCGGGATTCGGCGCGGCGACGAGGCGCGCACGCTCTCGGTCGCTACCTCCTATCTCAGGCGAGCGGGCCCCGGCGGCTCGTCGGAAGCGGTGGCGGCGATCGCCGTGTTCAGCGACATCACGGAGTTGCACGAGCTCCGGGAAACGGAACTCCAGCTGGCGAGGGAAGCCGAGCAGCAACACCGCCGGCTCCAGGACGCCTACCGCGAGATCGAGGACCGCAATGACGCGCTCGCCTCCGCGCTGCGCAAGGTGCGGGTGGTGCAGGGGCTCGGCATGGTGCTGGCGCTGGGACTGTTCGTCGGCGCCGGCCTCTGGACCACGCGTTCGCTGGACCTGTTCGAAGGCGGCGGCGCGGCCGCCGCCGCGCCGGTGGGGGGCGAAGGCCGGATGACTGTCCGGCCCCGGCGGATTTCGGACGGCATAACGCTGCGCGGCAAGCTGGCGCCCTGGCGGGTCGTGGCCGTGCAGAGCGCCGTCGCCAGCGTCGTGAAGGAGGTGCATTACCGGACCGGCCAGCAGGTTACGGAAGGCGAGCCGCTGGTGAGCCTGGACCTCTCGCGGCTCCGGCGCGATTTCGCGGCCGCGCAGCGGCGCCACGCGTTGACGCTGGAGAAGCTGCAGGAGCTCGAAGACTGGGAAAACAGCCGGGAAATGGTGAAGGCCCGGCGGACCTTCACCAAGGCCAATCTCGACATGGACAGCCGGCGCACCAAGATCAACAAGAGCCGCTTCCTGTTCGGGGAAGGGCTGATTTCAGCCTCCGAGCACGACGACGCCGAACGGCAGTTCAAGGGACAGGAGCTCGATTTCGAGGCGGCGAAGGAAGAGTTCGCCGCAGTCCGCGCCCTGGGCGGGACGGACGAGATCGCCGCCGCGAGGCTGGAAGTCGAAGCCGCGGAGGCGGACATGCTCGAACGCGAGCGCCAGCTCCGCGGCGGGGACGTCGTCAGGGCGCCGATTTCCGGCGTGGTGCTCGCGGAGGCCGGCTCCGGCAGGAAACTCTCGGCCGGCGGTTCGGTCCGGGCGGGCCAGGCGCTGCTCTCCATCGGCGACTTCTCACGCATGGCCGCATCCGTGAAGGCGGACGAAACGGACGTCGTCCTGCTCCGGGCCGGGCAGGACGTGACGATCACGGGCAACGCCTTCGCCGGCCTCAGGCTCAAGGGCGAGGTCACCCATGTCTCCTCGCAGGCGGATCCCAAGGCGCGAGGCGTCCCGAAATTCGACGTGAGGGTCACGCTGGACCCGGTCGGGCCCGAGGAGGTGTCGCGGCTCAGGGCCGGCATGTCGGCCAGGATCAGGATCGTCACCTACAGCAACCCGAAGGCGCTGCTCGTGCCGATCGGCGCCGTGCAGAGCCGCGGCGGCGTCCACCGCCTGCGCGTGGTCGATCCCGGGACCGGGGAGGCCGGAGAGCGCGAGGTCGAGATCGGCCCGACGACGCGGAACTCGGTGGAAATCCGCGCCGGCCTCGAGCCGGGTGAAACCATCCTGGTGCCGGGAGGCTGAACGGCGCGGGATGCTGGAGCTCTCCGATATCCGCAAGACCTACAGGCTGGGGCCGGTCGAGGTCGAGGTGCTGAAGGGCATCGACCTGCGCGTCGAGGCGGGCGACCTCATGTCGATCATGGGGCCGTCTGGCAGCGGCAAGTCCACCCTGATGAACATTCTGGGCCTGCTGGGCCGCCCGACCTCGGGCACCTACCGGATCGCGGGGCGCGACATCGCAACGATGAAGGACCGGGAGCTGTCGGCCTTCCGCAACCGGCACATCGGTTTCGTGTTCCAGTCCTTCAACCTGATGGGGCACCTGACGGCACTCGAGAATGTCGGGCTGCCGCTGGTCTATCGCGGCAGCATGCGGCGGGAGGTCCGCCGCCATGCCGCGGACATACTGGAGAAGGTCGGCATGGGCGACCGGCTGGACCACAGGCCGGACCAGCTCTCGGGCGGCCAGAAGCAGCGCGTGGCCATTGCGCGGGCGCTGGTGGGAACGCCGTCGGCGGTGCTGGCGGACGAGCCCACGGGCGCGCTCGACTCCGACACGGCCGAGGAGGTGATGCAGTTGCTGATCCGCCTCAACAGCGAGGAGGGGGTGGCGGTGGTCATCATTACCCACGACCCGACGGTCTCCATGCAGTGCCGGCGCCGGGCGCTGATCCGCGACGGCGATCTGCTGGAAGACGGCGGCGAGGCGCAGAAGGGCGGCGCGGCCTGATGCAGGGAGGCACGGCGCTCCTCGACAGCCTGCGCGAGGCGGCGCGCAGCCTGCTGCGCGCGCGGCTGCGCACGCTGCTGGGCCTTGTCGGCATCGCCATCGGCATCGCCTCGGTGATCGCCATGGTCTCGGTCGGCGAGATCGCGACCGCCGAGGCGCGCAAGCAGTTCGAGGCGCTCGGCACCGACATCGTCACGGTAAAGAAGGCGGGCGGCAATGACGGCCAAGCGATCGGGCTCGAAGAAGCGCTGGTGCTGGCGGAGCAGGTGCCGGCGATCTCGACGGCGTCGCCGATCATGACCGGGGCCGGAAACCTCCTCCATGCCGGCCGGAACGTCGGCAGGGGCTCCATGAAAGGGGTTGCGGCGTCCTTCGCGGACCTGGCGAAGCTCGAACTCGCCGAAGGCCGCTTCGTCTCGGATCTCGATGCGGGGAGCCGGTGGTGCGTCGTCGGCGCCAAGGTCGCGGCCGCCATGCGCAGGGCCGGCACGCTCGATCCGATAGGCGCGGAGATCGAAATCGAAGAGCGGTTCTACAGCGTGGCGGGCGTGTTGCGAAGCCGGGAAGAGACCTACGGCCTGCCCTTCGAGGTCGAGGCCGACGAGTCGGTGTTCGTCTCCGTCGTCACCGCCTGGCGGACGGCGTCCGACCCGAAGATCGGGACCATCGTTGCGCGCGCCGCGCCCGGCATCCACCACGAGGACGCGGTCGCGGCGGTCGAGGGCTGGTTCCGCCAGCGGGCGCCCCTGCTCAAGCTCGAGGTCAAGAGCGCGAAGCAGCTGATCGAGCAGATGGAATCGCAACTCGGCGTGATGACGCTGCTGCTCGGCGCCGTGGGCAGCATCAGCCTCGTCGTTGGCGGGATCGGGGTGATGAACGTGATGCTGATCTCGGTGGCCGAGCGGCGCCGCGAGATCGGCGTGCGCCGCGCGCTGGGCGCGAGCCGCGGCGATATCGGGCGCCAGTTCCTGATCGAGTCGGTCATCCTCACGCTCGCCGGCGGCCTTGCCGGCCTTGCGGCCGGCACTGGCGTCACCTGGGGCATCTGCCGCTATGCGGAATGGGATTTCTTCGTCTCCGCCCTGTCGGTCGTCGTCGGGCTCGGCGTCTCCTCGGCGGTTGGCGTGTTCTTCGGCCTGCAGCCGGCCCGCCAGGCCTCCCGCCTCGACCCCATCGTCGCGCTGCAGGGCGAATGATCCGCCCGCGGAAGGACAGGGGTCGTGAGAGGGATGCTCGCAAATCTCGGGGCGCGCGCCGCCCACCCGGCGAGCGCGCAGTCGCTCGCCGTCTTCCGCATTGCCTTCGGCCTGCTGATGCTGCACGACGTCGCCTACATGCTCCGGGCCGGCTGGCTGACGCGATACTATGTCGAGCGCGAGATCCTGTTCCCCTATTTCGGGCTGGAGGTTCCGCCGCTGCCGGTGCCCTGGCTGCATTGGCTCTGGGCGCTCTGCGGCCTCTGTTGCCTGCTGGTCGCGCTCGGCGCCTTCTACCGGCTCGCCATCTGGGGCTTCAATGCGATCTTCATCTATTTCTTCCTGCTCGACCAGGCGCTCTACCTCAACCATTTCTACATGATCGCGCTGTTCGGGCTGCTGCTCGGCTTTACCGACGCGCACCGGCTCTGGTCGCTCGACCGCAGGCTCGGGCGCATCGCCGGCTCGCGGCAGGTTCCCCGCTGGAACCTGCTCATCCTGCAGTTCCAGATCGAGGTCGTCCTGGTCTTCGCCGGGCTGGTGAAGATCGAGGTCGACTGGCTGAGGGGCGAGCCGCTCAGGACATGGATGCTGGAGCGGACCTGGTCGCCCTTTTCCGACCTGTTCGAGGCGAACTGGGTCGCGCTCGCGGCGCCCGTTCTGGTCGTCCTGCTGCATGTCGTGGGCGCGCCGCTGCTGCTCTGGTCACGGACCCGGCTGCCGGTATTCCTCGTCTATTGCGCGTTCCACGCGGCGAATGCGCATCTGTTCAACATCGGCGTCTTCCCCTGGATTACGATCGCCGCGACGACGATCCTGTTTTCCCCGGACTGGCCCGGCCGGTTCGCGCGGCGAACGGGTGCGGCGCTCGGGCGTATCGCCCGGCCGTTGAAGGCACTCCGGCCCGGCGTCCCGGCGTGGACGGAGCGCCTGTTGCGTTTCGTTTCCGGTCCGTCCGGTCCGGGGGAGGCGGACCGGGCTCCGTTCCGGCCGCTGCGCCCGGCGGCGTTGGCCGCCTTCGCCCTCTACGCCCTCATTCAGCTCTGGCTTCCGGTCCGCGACAGCGCCTTCGAGGGCCAAGTCGGATGGACCGAGGAGGGCCAGAAGTTCTCCTGGCGCATGATGCTCTATTCCGGGGCCGGGAACGGCAGGTTCCTGGTCTTGGCGCCGGACGGGACCGCCCGGGTCCACGACCACCGGGCCGATCTCGACGCCGTGCAGGCCTATCTGGTGTTCACCAAGCCGGAGATGCTGCTGCACTACGCGCACTGGCTCAGGGACCGCTATGCGGCAGAGGGCAAGGGCAAGCTGCGTGTCTATGCCGATGTCGGAAAGAGCGTGAACGGCAAGCCCTGGCGGCGGTTCGTCGACCCGGATGCGGACCTTGCCGCAGTCGATGGCATGCGCTGGCTCGGGAGCGAACCCTGGCTGCTCCGGCCGGAGCCCGCGCAGATTGCTGCGGCCCCGCTCCCCGACTGGTATCCGCCCATTACCGGCGCAAGGTTGGCTGCGATGATGGGCGCGTTCGCAAGGGGCGCCCGGTCCCGCGCGGACGAAACCGGCGAGGCGCGGGAATGATGCGCCGTGCGGCTTCAGGTCCCGAAGCCGGGCTTTCCCTTCGCAAGCAGGGCGGCGCGTCGCAGCCGGCGCAGCCAGGGATAGACGCGCCGTACCCGCTCGGGGCTCGACGCGAACCGGCGCGCAAACCGACCGAAACCGACCGCCCCGGCGGCGCTCATGCCTTCCAGCACCGTCATCGCCTCCGGCCCCGGATAGCGTCTGCCGTCGAGGACGAGGATCATTCCCTGTTCGAGGTCGCAGCCTTCGTGACGCAATTGCGCCACGAGGTCGGGGGCTTCCCTGCCGTCCACGAGACGCAGCGACCGCCCGATCGCCGTTTCGAACCGCGACTTCGCCACATAGAAGCTGCAGAACGGGCAATCGCCGTCATAGAGCAGGAAGGGCCCGTCCGGAACCTCGGCGGACGGATTGCCTGTCTCTCTGCGCTGCGATGTCACCCGGGTCCTCTCCGGTCCTTGCGCGCCTCGTCCGCTGCGCGGCCTGCGAGCCGCGATTGTCGCCGGCGCCTGCCCGGTTTGCAAGGCGCCGGCGTCCGGCGCCGATCCCCGTTCCGGTCCTGCCGCCGGGAAGAACACCTTACATCCCGACAACACACGAACAGGAATGACAACCGATGAAACGAGCACTATCGGCGGCGCTTGGCGCGCTGGTCCTCATGGCGCCGCTTGCGGCCGGAGCCCATCCCAATCACGAGCCCCCATCGGCCCGGGAGCAGTTGGGAGAGATAATCCGCGAATATCTGCTCGAGAATCCCGAGGTGATCGAGGAGGCCGTCGAGGTCCTCCGGGAAAGGCGGCAGGCCGAGCAGCGCCGACGGGCCGAGGCCGCCATAGCCGAGAACGGCGAAGCGCTGCGCGCGCATCCCATGTCGCCCGTCTCCGGCAATGCGGGGGGCGACGTTACCGTGGTCGAGTTCTTCGACTATCGCTGCGGCTTCTGCAAGCGCGCCCTGCCGGCGATGACGGCGCTGCTGGACACGGACGCGAATGTGCGCGTCGTCTGGAAGGAGTTCCCGATCCTGGGGCCTGTCTCGCTGTTCGCCGCCCGCGCGGCGATGGCGGCCGACCGGCAGGGCAGATACTACCCCTTCCATCTCGCGCTGATGCAGGAACCGGAACTCACCGAGGCGAAGGTGATGGAGATCGCCGGCAAGGCCGGGATCGACATGGAGCGGCTTCGCCAGGACATGCAGGACCCCGCAATCCAGGCCTATCTCGACGAGACCCGCGCGCTGGCCCGCGAGATCGGCATCTCCGGCACGCCCGCTTTCGTGATCGGCGGCAGGCTCGTGCGCGGCGCCGTTGACGAGGCCCGCATGAAGGAACTCGTCTCGATGGCCCGCGGCGAAGGCCAACGGGGCTGACCCATGGGGGCGGACGCATTGACCATGGCAAGCCGGAAGGAGGGGGCGGCGGTCGTCGTCTCCCCTTCCGGACGGCTGAACGGGGTCACCGCACCGGCGTTGGAAGCGAAGCTCCGCGATGTCGCGATGCATAACGACGGCTGCACAGTGCTGGACTGCCGGGAGATCGTCTATATCAGCAGCGCAGGGCTCCGCGCGATCCTCATCGGCGCAAAGGTCTGCATGAAGGAAGGCGGTGAACTTGTCGTCGCGGCGCTCCAGCCCGAATGCCGGGCGGTCATGGCGGCGAGCGGCCTGCTGACCGTCGTCAAGTACCACAGGACGGTAGCAGCTGCGCTTGCGGCAGGCTCCTCCGTGGATCCGGAGCCCGAACAAGGGCCTGGACTGGAGATCGGGGAATGGCACGACGGCGGCACGGCGATCCTCTCGCTGAACGGGCGTCTGGACAGCCGCGGCGCGCAGGTCCTGATGGCGACGATCTCCGCTTCGGTCGACAGCGGGCGCACGCGCATGATGCTGGACTGCGGGAATCTGGCCTATGTCAACAGCGCCGGCCTGCGTGCGCTGCTGATCGGGGCCAAATCCTGTCAACAGAGCGGGGGGAAGCTCGTCATCGTCGAGCTGGCGCCGCAATGCCGTTCGGTCATGGAGATGAGCGGTTTTCTGTCCGTCATCGATCACCGCGAAACCCGGGCGGAGGCGCTGGAGGCGCTTTCCTGGGCCGGCGGGGACGTCAACTAGGGACGGACAGACCTTTCCTGTCGCCCCGGCCCGCGTGTCGGGGCGACGATGCCTGCCCGGGTCGGTCGCCTTTCCGTACGGGCGGTCGCAGCTTCATTTCATCGGGGAGGTAGACGGCCTCTTCTTTCGACGACTACGGATAGTCTCCCGCTCTGGCCTGGAGGACGAACAGCCCGAGCGCGGCCAGGAAGGCGGCGCCGCTCCGTCCGGCATGGCCGAAGCGGAGGCGTTCAAGGTCCTGGAACCGGAAGTGGGCGCAACGCCATATGCCATCATGGAGTTCGGGCGGTTTGCAGTCATGAACCGACGCGGGCGCGGAGCGGGCAAGCCTGAGAGCCTGACCCCAAAAGAGTTGAGCGGTTTCAATGGCTTGCGATTCAGTTCGTTTGGAAGCCGAACGGAGTCACTTATGCCCTGGACCGAAACCGCCCGCCGGGAGTATTGCCGCAATCCAGCCGGTCGACCGGAATATCCGGGTAATATGGCCGGTCGTCGCGCCAAATAACCCGGGAAATCGATGCTCACTCAGATAATCCGAGAAACAACAGCAGCGCGCATCAACGGCACGCCACTGTAGGCTCGGCCCATGCTGCACCAAAAAGAGAGGCGCTTGGAATTTTGTGGCACAATTCGGCGCCCGGGCGTCAAGACGCCGGACAATTCTGCTCCCGCCGCTGGCGGCGCCTCGCCCGTTGTCTCACATCCCGAAATCGTCCGCTGCCCGATCCCGTCCTTCCGGCCCGGCCTCTTCCGGCTCCTTCGTCGGTGGGACGGGCGCTGGCGGTTCGGGCATGCCGGCCGCGACCCAGGACCGGAAGGACGGGATCGGGCAGCGGTAGAGGCCGTCCGCGCAGGCCTGCAGCGCCCCGTGGTGGACCAGGTGGTCGAGGAACTCGTCCGCCTCCATCTTCCGGGGCAGGCGCCAGCCGGAGCTTTTGTCCCCGTTCTCCCGGGCCAGACGCTCCAGTTCGTCGACGATGGCCCGGCGCCGCACGCCGCCTTTCGGCGGCAGCACCTGCATCAGCGCCTGCAGCATGAGTTCGGCGCCATCCATGTCCGTCGAGACGCGCGGCCGGTACGCCTCCTCCACACGCCGCCTGGCTTCCGCCTCGTCCACGGCGGGGAAGTCCACATCGGCGAGGCGGCGGCCGGCATCGGCCAGCCCGACCGCCAGCGCGCTCATGGCGTTGTACAGATGCTGCGGCCAGCCGTCGGAGCGGTCGGCCAGCCACGCCTCCCATCCCGGCCGGTGGGCGCCTGCGCAGTCCACTTGGTATTTCGTGAACAGCCCGTCCAGGGCCTCGCGCAGCTCGACCTCGTCCAGCGCCTCCAGCGGGCGCACCGCCCCGCCCGTGAAACGCGACAGGCCGATCTCGCGCAGGCTCTCGCGCGAAGAGCCCAGCCCCGCCATCACCGGCACGATCGGCAGGCCGTTCTCGGACAGGTGCAGCTGGTTCAGCACCGCCAGCACGGACCGGTCGGCCTGCTGGATCTCGTCGATCAGCAGCACCGCCGGGCGCGTCCAAGCCTTCGGCGGCAACTGCTTCGCGAGTTCGCGGAAGGTGAGACGCGCCGGGGCGACCGCAGCGCCGGTCTTCAGCGCCGCCGACAGCCAGCCGCCGAACCCCGCAGAGGCGGCGCGTTCATCCATCCGCGTCGTGCAGCTGTCCTTCTCCAGCCCCGGGGCCATGGCATCGAGGATGCACAGGACCGTCTCCTCCTCCGAGCGCAGGGCCGACCAGGGGAGGCGCACCGGCAAAGGCGCCGTGCCCTCCGGCTCCTGCGCCCGGGCCGTCCATCGCCGCGCCATCTCGGTAAGCAGGTTGCTCTTGCCCGCCCCCGGCGCGCCCTGGAACAGTTGCGACACGCCCGGGGCGTCCTCGCCCTCCTCCACGAACGTCCCGCCGCCGCGAACCGCAGCCAGCGCCTGCGCGCAGACCCGTTCGACCGCGGCGATCTCGCCCTGGCGCCCGACGAAAAACTCCGCCGGATGCCGGTCGCCGCGCCGCGCGAACGCCCGCAGGCCTTCCGCTAGGACGCATTCGTCATTGGAGGCCGGTCCGTACATCGCCCCGTCCCTTGCTCTCCCCAGTATAGCACCGGGGGACGGGCGGAAGGACTGCACGAATGTTAAAGTGGCGCGGGACCCGGCATACGGACCCACACAACGGCATCCGGTTTATCGCAACAATTTCAATACGCTGGATCGGGCCGGACTGAGCCTGGACCGAATTGTGCCACAAAATTCCGAGCGCCTCTATCAAGAAGGGCGTATAGAGTGACGTGGGCAGAGACTACAAATCCCGCCAGCAGCACCCCAGCCTACGCGGTCTCCACCGGATGGATACGAGATATCGCAAATCTTTCGCGTTGAAAGAGGGCTTTGTCGATCCGGACGCCGTGGCACGTGCCGCTTCGATGCCGATCAGCGCCATAAGTGGCTGACGCGCTGGCACTATTCGCCTTGCAGCGCGGCGATAGGATCGAGACGGGCCGCCCGGCGGGCGGGATAGAATCCGAAGAAGAGGCCCGCGCTGCCTGCTACGAAGGCGCCGAGCGAGGTGCCGCCCGGCGACAGCGCGAAGGTCCAACCGCTGAAATGGCAGATCCCCCACGTTGCGCCGACCCCGAGGACCACCCCCAGGAGACCGCCCAGTAACGAAAGGATCGCCGATTCGGTGAGAAACTGCGCCTGGATGTTCCAGCGGGTCGCCCCTAACGCCCGCCGGACCCCGATTTCCTTCCGGCGTTCCGTCACCGCGACGAGCATCACGTTCATCACGCCGATGCCGCCGACAAGGAGCGAGATACCGCCGATCGCGCCGAGCAGCAGGGTGTAAAGGCGCATCTGGCGGTGCATCTGCTCGATCAATTCCTCGGGACTCCGCACCCGTAACCGGGCTCTTGGCGCCCGTTCCCGGAAATATGCGACAATCTCGCGGGTTGCCGTCCGATAATCGATGCCCTCTGCAGTCTGCGCCAGGATGTCCCGGAGGGCTGCCTCCGGCGCGATGCGCCTTGCCTTGGCGATGGGCAGGAAGACGGCCCGGTTCGGATCGAACGGCCGCTGGCCCACCGCCGACCGGCGAAGCGTCCCGACGACGGTGAAAACGGTCTCCTGAAGGCGAATTTTCTCGCCGATAGTTCGACCGCCGGTGGCTTCCCGAAGACGGTTCGCGACCTCGGACCCGACAGTGCAGAAATACTGGCTTCCGTCGAGCTTCGATACGAAGCGGCCCTCCGCGAGTTCCAGCCGCGCGAGCTCAGCGAACTCCCCCGTGGCGCCGACGATGCCGACGGCGTCTGTCTCCGTACCGCCGAGCACGGCGGGGGCCGAGGCCTCGGTGTAAGGCGCGGCGCGGCGGATGCCAGGCAGCGCCACGATCCCTTCGGCGTCAGCCAGCCCGATAGCGCTGCGTCCCTTGCCTTCGCCAGGTTGGCGGAGCCGGATGCTCACGATGTCCGTCCCGAGTTCCTGGAACTGCCGGGCCGCCTCGATCCTTGCGACCGATCCGACCGAAATCATGCTGCTTACCGAGGCCACGCCGATCGCAATTCCGAGCAACGCCGGGGCGGTGCGATGCCGCGCGCTCAGCAGGCTCGTGCAGGCCTCCGCCAGGTGGACCCGATCGAACAGCCGCAACGTCCTGCGCCGGTCCCGGCGACTGCTAACGATGGTCATGACCCGGAACGCACAAGCCTGTTGCACCAACCTCCGAACCGGGCTCCGGACATTGCGTCGAAGCCCTGTGTGCAAGGGAATTCCACGGCCGCAAGTCTCTCAAATCCCGAACGCCCGCATAGTTCCGCCAGTCGTCAGGCAAGCGGGCGGCGCCCTGTCGATTCCGGGAGGCCGGTCCGGCGGCAGCCGTCACGGCACGACCACGTGGTCGCCGCGCTTGAGGCCGCTCAGGATCTCCACCGCATCCACGGTGGTGATTCCAGTCGCCACGCGCACCACCCGCTCATTCCCCGTTGCCGGGTCCCGCACGCGCACGCGTGGGCTGCCCTGCGAGAGGTCCACCGCACCCGCCGGCACCACGAGCGCCTTCTCGTTCTCGTATACGACGATTTCCATGTCGGCCGACATGCCGAGACGCGCCGCCTTGCGCTGCTCCGCGTCCAGCCGCTCTACCGCAGCGGTGATTTCGAAGACCGGCACGCCCGTCCGTCCGGCCCTCTGAAACGCCCGCGAAGAGACACGAGTCACACGGCCCTCCAGCATGTTGTCCGGAAAGGCAGGACCGGAAATTCGTACCGCGCCGCCTACCGCGAGTCGCCGAACGTCCACCTCGTCCACGTGCCCCGAAACCGTGACCCCCGTCATGTCCCCGATCGTGACGAGGTGCTGGCCGGCTTTGACCGAGGAACCCTCTGACAGCGGCTCTTTCCCTTGCACGGGGCTGCCGCCAAGGCGTAGCACGACCCCCGCGACGGGGGCGGTAACCGTTGCGTTCCGGAGGACGGCGTCTAGCCGCTCGAGCTCGCCGCGGGCGGTTTCCAATTCCAGGCGGACCACTTCGCGATTCTCGATGCCCTTGCCAAGCACCGCAGCCAGGTTCTGCTCGACCGACTCCAGGTCGAGCAAGCGCGTGCGTCGCTCACGCTCGGCGGCGACCTTTCGCGCAGCCGGCGCCAATCCCTCCTTCACCAGGAACGAAACCTCCTCGAGCTTGGTATTCGTCGCCTCGATCGCGATTCGCGTTTTTGTCACGGCTCGCTTCGCCTTGACGACTTCAGCGCTGTTCGGCCAGTCGGCAAGCTCGTCCGCCCGGGCCTTTGCCTTGAGATAGGCCACGTGCGCTTTCCGGCGCTCGATCAGGATTTCGCTCATGTCCAGAGCCAATAGCGGTTGGCCGGCGACGACATTTTCTCCCACCGCCGTATGCACCGCCCCGACCGTCCCTTCGATCGGACTGGTAACCGCCAGTTCGCGCAGCGGTTCGATCATGCTGGGCACCGTGATCGTCGAGGCGATACCGACCGGCTCGACGACGGCGATGCGCTCCCCGCCCTCGGCCTTCGCCGCGTGCGTCGGCGTGCTGCCGAATAGAACGGTCGGGGGCTCGCTCCACAGCCAGGCCCCGATCCCGAGGGCCAGCGCCGCCCCGCATGCCACGGCGGTGAACTGCACCGTCCGGATTCTTCGCAGCAGGTCCCCGAGGTCACTGTTGCGCATTTCTAGGTCGCGGTAGGCTTCGCGCAATTCCCGGTGCTTGGCCTTGAGGTCCCTGGCAAGCGCGGCTTCCTTGACGCGCAGGCTTTCCAGTTCGGAAATGTCGCTGAACAAGGCAACCACGCTCCGGCCGGAATCCGGGTCGGCGCCCGCCTCACGCAGATACGAGGTACCGACGGCAAGCGACACCGTCCGCTCGCCCACCGAGACGGTAGCGACCCGCTGGAGGCCTACGGCGCCTCCGTAGACTGCTGCCAGCACCGCTTCGTTCAATTCCTCGAACGCTTCGTTGGCGATGAAAATCTCGGCGAAGCTCCGGTGCAGCACCGCCTCGCGCTCGAGGCCGAGGATCGCCGCGGCAGCCGGGTTCAAGGTCTCGATCCGCCCTTGCGCGTCGATCAGCATGACGCCATTCGTCATGCTCTCGCAAATTGCCCGATAGACGGAGGCCGAATCGGCCGGCGTCACGGGACCGAACCTGACCGGACCGCTTCATCAGGGTCCGGCACGGCCGGCAACTTACGCGGCTTGCGGGCATACGGAATGCGTTCCGGAATATCCGCATGACCGAGCGTCACACCGTAGAAGCACCGCAACGCGCAGATCCACCGGTTCAACGAGGCCCACGATATCCCCGTCGAAGCAAGGCGGACCTGAAAGGCTCGTGCCAACTTGAGGTTCAGGCAGTCCGGAGAGCGGGCAAAATGACGGCTGAACTTCGACACCGAGCGCAGGCGGGATCGCCGCGTCTGCCGGTGACGAATCGCGTCCCCGGCAGACGCGGCTGCCGAACTAGTTGGCCGATGTTCGCATGTCGAGTCCTTCATTCACCGCGTCATCGACATCGATCTCGCCGGTGGCGCAGCTGCCCGCTACGACCTTTTCCGCCCAATCGACCCAGTGGGCGTCGGTGAGAGACCCTTGGTAGAAGCAAATGGTGATATCGTCCACGCTCGTCCGTACGAGGCCGTTAGTAGCGCTGTTGTCGGTGCCGTCGTCGTTTTCCCAGACCCGCCATTCTGGCGGGTTCGAAGAGAAGAAGCGCACAGGGAGACTGTCCCCCTCCGGCCCGTTCAGCAGGTTGACGTTGACGTAGCAAGCGATGTCGACGCTGCACTTGTTAGTGCCCGCGATGTTCTCGACCGTTACCGAATCGCCGGCGTCGTCGCAGTGATCTGCTGCGTTCGAATCATCCCAGGCATCGCTGCATTCATCTGCATAGGCCACGCCGGCTCCAAGAAGCGCGGCCGTCAGCACAGCCATACAGCTCATCTTCCGAATGCCGGTCATTCCTGCTCTTGACATCATTTGCGCAAGCCCTCTTGCTTCCCGTTTGGAGCAGCCACAATGGCTGCTTCTTAGGAAGCTATCGCGGAACCGCGCCGCGGTTGAACGATGGCGGCGAAGAAAGCTTTGCAGTTCGAAAGAAAGAGTTCTCGCTACAAAATTCGTGTGCAAACTTGTAGCAGGATACTGCCGCATGACGAAATCCGACCGGCGCGCCAATGCCAGTGTTCAACTGCGGCCGATTCCGGAAAGGGGCAGAGTCGTGGTTGCCGAGTACTGCAGTTGCGAGTTTTTGCGGATGGTAATTCCTTCCGTTTGGCCCTTTCGAAGGATGGATGGAATGAGCGTTGCGGAGTGGTCTGGCTCGCCTGTGGAACAAGAGCTGTACTCATGGAAAGCCCGTCTGGGCCCGGTGTTCCGCCGTCGTTGGAAGCGAAGCTCCGCGATGTCGCGATGCGCAACAGCGACCGCATGATGCTGGACTGCGGGAATCTGGCCTATGTCAACAGCGCCGGCCTGCGTGCGCTGCTGATCGGGGCCCAGGTCCTGTCGACAGGCCGGGGGGAAGCTCGTCATGGTCGAGCTTGCGCCGCTATGCCGTTCGGTCATGGAGATGAGCGGCTTTCTGTCCGTCATGGACTACCGCGAGACCCGGGCGGAAACGCTGGAGGCGCTTTCCTGAGCCGGCTGGGGCCTCAGCCAGGGACCGACAGGCCTTTCCTGTCGTCCCGGCCCGCGTGTCGGGGCGACATGGCCGGCCCGGGAGCAAGTCCGGACATGACGAGAAGGGATACGGCGAAAAAGGTTCTCGAACCTCCCGGTCGGGCGACAGGGACACTGGATTGGCGGACATAGTCCAGGATGGCGACCGATCGGCTCTCGCTGGAAATGACGATCAAAAAACTTGTAGTAGATGCCGCTCGCCCTGAACTACAAACATTAAGACGATTCTATCATTGTATTGCAGCACGACCTCAACCGCTATAGCAGCGGACTCTTCATCGACGTGTCGTTCGGCCGGGAATACGTCTTCCGGCCAGAGTAAGGCCATGGCGGAGTGACTTGGATGATGCAGGACGGGCGTGACGACCCTTCGGATCGCAGAAAAGTTCGCGACGAACTCGATGCGGATCCGCGGTTCGCCTGGTTTCTTCGCCAGAAGGTGACGATTCCGGACCGCGTCGCCGGATACATGGACAGGCCTCGGCTTGTCGAACGGGCCATGCCGACCGGAAAACGCCTTACCGTGCTCATGGCCTCCGGAGGATTCGGCAAGACGACGCTGCTCGCCGAATGCTGCCGCCATCTTTCCATGTCGGGCGTCTGCACCGCGTGGGTTTCCATCGACGAGAACGACAAGGCGGACGTCCTGGACTCGTATCTTGCCTTCGCGTTCCGCTACGCCGGATTGACTGTCCAGGATATCCGTATCGACGAGTCGTCCCCGGAAGCCGGAACCGCCACGCGGGTGGAATGGTTGATGCGCATAATCGAAGCCCGGAAAGGGAGTTTCGTACTCGCGCTCGACAATCTGCACCTGTTGTCCGACCCGGAGGCGGTTACCCTGGTGGATTCCCTGATTCAGCGGGGGCCGTCCAACCTTCATGTGGCGATCGCCTGCCGGCGTCTCCCGGTGGGACTGAATGTGGGCGACGCCGTTCTTGCCGCCAGGGCGTCCATGCTGACATTCGGCGATTTGCGCTTCTCGCAGGCGGAAATCGCAAATTTCCTTTCCTTCCCTCTGTCCAGGCGTGAACTCGCTTCACTGTCCGAAGAGTCCGCCGGATGGCCGATGGCCCTGCGCATCCACCGCAACAAGATGCGTGGCGGCGGTGCGTCGGAAACGAGCAATATGTGGGGCGTTGTCGGGAACTGGGTGGAGTCGCGCCTCTGGGACGATATTGACGGAGAGGACCGGGAATTGCTGCTCGATGCCGGCCTGTTCGAGTGGATGGACGCCGAACTGCTGGACGAGGTGCTGGACAGCCAGGATGCGATGCGGCGTCTCGGGAGCATGGAACAGCTTGTCGGCCTTCTCAATCCCGTGCGCGATGGCGGGCTGCAGATATGGCGGCTTCATCCGTTGATCCGAGAACATTGCCGCCGGCAACGGTTTCTCGAGGCGCGTTCGCGGTATCGGGAGGTGCATCGCAGGATCGCCACGGCGCTGTCTCGCCGCAGCGAGACACTGCTCGCTATGCGTCACGCCGTCGAAGCGGGCGATACGGGGCTTGGAGGCGAGATCCTGGAGGACGCCGGGGCGCTCCGCCTATGGATCCGGCATGGAACAGTGGAGTTCCAGGCGGCGGTCGACCTTCTGGACGAAGCGGTCATTGAGGCCAGTCCCCGGCTGCGGTTGGCGCAATGCGTGTCTCTGCTGTTCTCAGGCCGGCTGGCGGAGGCCCGCCGGGCATACTGCCCTCTGTCCGGGGGAGGTGTCGATCCGCCCGATGATGGCGGGGCGGACTGGCAACTTTGGGTGGACGACCGCATCGTGGAGGGCCTCCTCGCCTACTATGGAGGCGCTCCCGTCGCCTCCGAGCGGGCTCAGGCCATTGTGGCGGATTTCGAGAGGATGGCCGCATCGGCGGAGGCCGATCCACTGGTTCGGGGCTATGCGGAGCACGCCCTGTGCATTGCCCATAATGTGAAAGGAGAGTTTCGATCGGCAGAGAAGCGGGCAAGACGCGCCCTGGCCGATTTTCGCGGAAGCCCATATGCAAGGATGTTGGTTGATTTTCAACTGGGCCAGGCCGCGATGGCTCGGGGCGAAGAGGTGTTGGCCCGGGACCATTACTCGAGAGCGATGCGGATTGCCCGGGCAGACCATGTAAACGACCCCGCTGCAATCGCGATCGCGAAAGCGCTGCTGAGCGAACTGGAACTGGAAACCGGCTGCTGTCCGCCCTCATCGGAACCGACGTCCGTCCCGGGGGCATTGTACCGAAAGGGCACGCCGCTGCAGGCCTATGCAGCAGCAAGCGGCGTGGCGGTAGGCCGGGCGCTTCTCAGCGGTCCGGAGAGCGCTTTGGCCAGACTGCAGGAATTGTTGGACTTCGTGGAAGGAGCCAGCCTGCCGGCGCTGGCGCATTACCTGTCGGCGAAGCGCGTGACGCTGCTGGCGGTCGCAGGACGGCCCGGCGATGCCGAGCGCACCTGGCGGACAGCCGGGCTGCCGGCGGATGCATCGGATTGCCTTGATCTGAAGAGACAGGGCTGGCGGAACATGGAGGCCCTGTCCTGTGCGCACCTGCGGCTGTCGATAGCGCAGGAACGGTTCGAGGAAGCGCGCGCCTTTGCGGCGGCGCAGCGCGCGGTAGCGGCGGAAGCAGGCCTGAAGCGCACATTGATGCGGGCGCTGGCGCTCGCCGTCGTTCTGGAAGACCGGGCAGGCAGTCCCGTTGCCCGAAGACAGCATCTGGAGGAGTTTCTGGCGCTGTATGCAGTCACCGGCTACTCGTGGTCCGCGATCTGCGAAAGTGGCGTGTGGGCGGCTGCGCTGGAGCAGTTCCTGGCGGATGCAGGAGCCTCAGCTTTGCAGGAGCCGGCGAAGGCATTGCTCGCAGCGACAAGCGCCGGCAATGAGCAAATCATGCTCACCGAGCGAGAGCATGCGATCCTGCGGCGCCTCGGCAGGCTGCGGGACAAGGATATCAGCGCCGAACTCGGCCTGACCACCTTCGGCGTCCGGTACCATATCCGCAAACTGTTCGCCAAGTTGAGTGTGGGCAATCGCACCGATGCGGTCCGCCGGGCACAGGAACTCGGCCTCCATGCCGGCAACGCGCTCGAGTCCGGGGCTGCCTTGGACGATGTCTGAGGCCTTGTCCGGTGGCTTGAAGACCATGCGGGCAGGCAGTGTGCGGATCTTTGGGGATCGAGGGAACGAAGACGGCAAGCCACGCCATACCAGCGGCGGCGGGCTCCGGTCAGGCTTCGGGATGTTCAAGAGAGGGCATGTTGAGAGTAGCGGGGTATAGCTGATCCGTGATTTGTGGGAACCTAGCACGAATCTGATCTTCAACTCGTTGAATTATCGTACTTAACTGCTGGACTTTGGCTTGGAATTTTGTGCCACTTTAGGGGAAGGGACGCTGTCAGTCAGTCGCCGCCCCCCGGCACACCATCATGTGCGGTACGACTGGAGACCCGCTCGGTGCGATCGGTCTCATCGCCATGCGCCGCCCAGGTCCGGCCGAGATCGCGCGCCGGCTGCAAACCCATCCAGTACTCCGCCGACCCACCCGGAGCTCGCAGGAAGACTGGAGAAAATCACCCCTGTCGGAGCACAGGTCCCGGAGGCAGGGCATGCCGGAACCGCTCATCAGCGTGGCGCGCGCCTGCTTCGGTCCCGGCAGCGCGCGAGAAACGGGGCCGGGGAGCCGGCCGCGGGAGAAGAGTTGCGAGACCCCTTCCCGGGCAGTATTTCGGGTTCATCAACTTTCCGGATGATCGGGACCCGCATTCCGAACCGTCCAGAGCTTCGGACGCTCCATGCCGAGCATGTCCGCAATATCCGTCCAGAACGGAGCCTCCGTTTCGTCTTCGGCGAACCAGACCTTCAGCCGGCCCCTCGTCCACCGCCATCGACCCTCCTCGCGCATGCCGCCGGCGACCGGCGCCGCCGAGAGCCGTCCGCCCTCCTCGAAGAGGAAATTCCTCCACCTTTCGGCCATCCAGGGCAGCGCCACCGGCTCGCCCGCCGCGACCAGCCGGTCGGTCAGCTGGAACGCCGCGTGGCGATGCCCCGTCGGCAGCAGCGGGAACGGATAGCCGGCCGGGTAGCGGAACACCGGCTGTCCCGGGATCTCGGTAATCGCCCAGTCCTGACCGCTTGCGTCGGTCTCCGTGCGCGACACGCCGAACGCCATGAGCTTGCCTTCGTCGTTCAGGCGCCAGACCTCGTCCATCCAGAAGCTGTCCTCGGAAACGGCCTGGCCGCCAACGAACACATAACCGACCCCCGACGGAGACAGCAGGATGTTGCCGCCCTGCGCCCTGATGAACGCCAGCACTTCTTCTTCTGTCGTGGTCGGCGCCCCCCGCGAGGCGCCGAGGCCGGTCCGGCCCGGCGCCGTCAGGTGCGAGCCCGGGAAGTTGCGGATCGGCGCCGCCGGGTCCTGCCGGCGCAACTCGTCCATGCGGAGCGACGTCTGCTTCTCGTTGATTGCCATGTCCGGAGGGGGCTTGAGGCCCGGACAGGCGTCCGCCAGGGCGCGCGGCCAGCCGTCCTGGACGTGACCCAGACTCGACCGGATCCAGTATCGTTTGCCGGACTTCTCGCGTCTGACGGTCTCGCCCGCGAGGGCGCCTGTCGAAGGATCGTAGAACAGGGGAAGATGCCGGGGCTTCCGCCCGTCATCATACGAATTCCTGACAACGGCCCCGACACGCCAGGCGCCCTCGACCACTTCCCATTTCACGCCTCTCTGCGCGAGCCACAGCGGGTCGCCATTCGTCTTCTTGTAGGCAAGGCAGCCGATCCGCGACCCGTCTTTCGCGAAGACAAAACCCCGAACGATATTGCGGTAGTTCGGGTGGTAAACCCCTTCCAGGATCCAGGCGCGGCCCGACAACAGACGGTCGTAGAAGGCCTTGTTGTGGGACACGAAGTTCGGATGGGTGGCGATGCCGATATTCCGGACCGGCCCATGCGCCATGCAGGACGACAGCACGGCTCCCGCCAGAAGCAGCGCCAGAGTGCGTCCCGTTCCCTGTTTCGATGTTGTCATCCCCCGCGATCTCCCTTCGGTGTCTCTCGATCGCAATCAATGACCGGCATACCCCTGCGCCCGGACCGCATACCGTGCGCCGAACCCGCTCTGAACGGCCGGTGAGCGGACGATCGGCGGATGTCGCCAAATGGGCTCACTCCGGGATGGGGAGGAATCGTGCCCTGGCGTCGTATTTCGCCCCTGCCGCCTGAACAGGCCTCGTCGTCTCCTCGTTGGCTGTCGATCCGCATGGTCAGAACGAAACCGAAGCGTCGCCGCCCGGGTTGTTTCTGTCCTCAACGCCATCTCTTCGCGCGCACTGCATCCGGCCGCTCAGGATGCCCTGCTCGTCGATCCGCGCGTTCCATGAGCATTTCGCGCCGCGTTCCCATCGAGCGTCCAGCGAAAGCGTATCTCCCTGGATCGTGCCGGACGCCTTCGCAATTTTCGCCTTGCCCGGCGTCGAAAACTCTCCGCCGAAGGAAGACCCCGCGACCTCGTTGATGCGCAGGGTCTGCACATAGGTCCCGGCCTTGCCGTCCCGGCCCTTGAAGGCGACGGAGATCGTTACTTGCGGCTTGCTCGAGACATAGGCCGCCAGGGCTGCGCCCTGCAGATCGTCATTGGCCGACCGGAACGCCGCCGAGAGTGCCAGACGCCGCAGGCTCTCGTCCTCCGACGCCAGTGCTGCATTGAACGCCGCCATCTGCTCCGAGGCATCGGCCGACGCCAGCTTGGCGCTCAGCAGGTCATAGCGCTTCTTGTCTGCCGCAACCCGTGCTTCCACCGCCTGCGACTCCAGGTCGACAGTGCGCCGGCGCTTCGCAGTCAGCGCCTCGAGCGCGGCCGCCAGCTCGTCCTGGGCTGCTCCTTCCTTCTCCGCCTGGGCGATCGCGAGCCGCGTCTCGGCCCTGGCCTTCACGGCCGCGACCTTTTCCTTGTGCAGCGCTTCGATCTGCGCGAGCGTCGTGCGATTGTCCACGATCATCGCATCGACCGCCGAGCCCAACCCCGCCAGGTCGGCGTCGATCCGGCCCTTCAGCGCCTCCAGGCGCCGGCGATAGCTGTCCTCCAGCAGGGCCCGTTCCTGCGCGTCCGCCTCCGCGGCAAGCCTCGCCAGAACCTCGGCATTGGCCGCCGTCCGGGCCGCCCGCTCGGCCAGCGCCTTCGCCGTCTCCCGGCCCTGCATGAACGTCTCGATCGCCTGCTGCGAGCCTTCCTCCCCCGCGACCGCGACAGGGCCGTCGAACATCGAGCGCGGCTGCCCCAGCGCCGCCACCGAGTTCTCCATCTCCAGCTTGGTGGACCACTTGCCCTTCTCAAGGGCGGAATGTCCGATGCCGTATAGCCTGTAGGACTTGCCGGCCGGGGTAACGACCGCGATGACGCTGAACGGCTCGACCTTGTCGACAAGCCGGAACAGGTCCTCGCGCGGCGCGACGTCCGCCGTGAAGCGCTGCCGATACCGCGGCGCGATGTCGTCGCCGTCATTCGCCGACGCCTGGATCTCGACCGTCCCGACCGTCCACCAGGACGGCACGCCCAGACCCAGGGCCAATGCGAGATCGTCAGGACCCGGCGCCTCCTGGGCCAGAACGGGACCGTGAAAGCCGATGACCGCCGCGACAGCCAGAATTCCCGTCAGCACGCGCATGAAAGCCCCCTCTCGAGTCGATGCAGAACGATCCCCGGCCCGGCCTCTCCGGGCGCCTGCCGGACACCGATGATCTCAAGCGTCAAGCCCAAAGTCCGGGATCTTGTGGTTTATCCTTGCCTTCGACGGACGGCTGTAGAGAGGATTTCATCTCTTCGAATTCATCCTTTGAAATCTCGCCTGAAGCATATCGTTCGGCAGCAATCTCCAATGCTTTTGACGATGCACCAAGGTCGCCGTCACTCTGTACAGAAGCACCCTCTTTCCCTGCTTGTTTTGCGTAGTGTTCATCTGCGATTTTGAGGTCTCTACGCGTTCTCCAATCTGTGCCTCTTCTCTTTACCCACCACACAAATAAAACTACTATCAGTACAAGAATAACAAGCACTTCCATTGCGACTCTCCCAAGGTTATCGGTGTGTCACCTCAGTTGATGCGGAACGGTCCCGGCTGGCGCCGGGCCGTTGCACCTGTCCACAGCAATGGAGAGTCCCGCCTATTCGCCGGGCGCGGGTCATGACTCCCTCGCCGGGTTCGGCTGTTCTATTCGGCAGGCGACCCGACAGAGCGGGTGCTGTGGTCAGATGCAGGGGAATGATGGCAGAAACCGCCGGCGGCGCGCAAGTCCCGATCCGTCGTCGCGTTCCTTCGCGTATTCCCGAAATTCCTTCGCAGCGAAGGAATGGGCCGGCGCAACGCCAGAAGCCCGCCAGGACGGGCGAATCCGGGGTTAGGGAGATCCCGGCCCAGTCCGGGAATGGGGGTGATTGCGGAAGAGTGCAAATTGGCACTCCAAGGACTTTCAGGGACCGTTCTGGACCGGCAACAGCGTACTCTTCTGCTCCCTGTCGAAATTCCCCCTGGACGCTCCCGACGCTCCCAGACGCCGATAGGCGCCTTCCGCTCTCCGGCACCTACGCAAAGCAGGCCGTGTCCGATCGAAGCTGCGCAGAGGTCCGCTGGGTCTTCACTATCCACCGCCACATCGGCGGCGAGGGCATTCCGGCCAGTGCGTGGTCAGACTGGCAAACCCGGGGCCCGACGCTCCCTACCCCGACACGCGATCCGGGCGCAGACCATCGATCAACCCGGACAGTTCGTCGTACCGTTCCCGCCCCGCCAGATCGAGCGCTTCGGAGAGGAGGGCCATGCCGACCGACGGCAAGACCTCGGACATCGCTGTTTCCTGCGGGCTATCCGGGGCCTGGAGGTCCAACATGACCAGGTCTGGTTGCTCACCTGCCATGTCGAGCCACCAGAGTTCGCGGGCGCCCAGGCGACGGAAGACACCTGCCCGGTCTCCATTGTTTGGGTTGCGCTCAATCTCGACGACGAGGTCGGGCGGCGTACGCAACACGAAGTCCGACAACGAATCACGGTCCTGCTGGACCGCCCGTTTCCAGTCGCGGACGGTTTTGTCGAGATACCACGCCGCTGCAGGCTCCGCCCCAGTATGCTCAGGGTCGCCCGCCCGGCGCAAAAGGAGGGGCCACGGCAACTGTCTTTGGGGAATCTCCAAGGCCCGCGCCAACCGTCGCACAACCATCTCCGCGCTGACCAGCAGGTCGATATGGGACCGTGACGGCGTCACGAGTGAAATCAGGTCGCTCTCGGGGTCGATCGACACGCGCGGAGTGAGTATGCGCCAGTCCAGCCGCGCCAGAAGCAGCACGTCCTCGGGATTGGTCGCAAGCTGCATGAACTCCGACCCCATGCTACCGGCACTGCGGACGAGCGCGAGAGGATTCATCCGGTTTAGCTCCATCGGGTTCCGCCCCGCTTCCTCAAGTGCGCCCGCCGAGGCTTCGGGGTGCCGGGCTAGAAGCGGTCCGAAGAGGAGAGTGGGGCCAGAATCGCACCCGGCAAACGGCTGTGACGCTCGATCCACGAGCGGACATCGGGCGAAATCCAACCTACGGCCTCCAGAAGATCCTCGTAATCCTTTACCAGGTCCCGGTCGAAGATCGGCTCATGATGCGCAATCCGGTTTCGAAGCTGTCTCAGATGATTCAGCCTCCTGTGCACGCTGCTGCGACGATGGCCCGGGAAGGCCCTGTGCAGGGCCGGGCGCCAAAGAGTCCTGTCATAGTCGGCCTTGGGGCCGCCATTGATATATCCGCCGCGGCTGACGAGCCGGACCCAGAAACCGAACGACATCGATGCCACGAACTGCCCCAGTGTATGAACGCCCGCCCAGGAGTTCAGAAAGCCCGATACACTGGTGCGGGCATTGCTGTCGAGACCGGCCGCTGGATTCGTGTACCACCGGTTGCCGTATCGGCTTACCAGCTGCGCATGCATCGCGTTGCGCAGAACGACTTCAAAAGCTTGCAACGGCCCATGGAAAGCGGCACCCAATTCTGCGTTACGAACATAATGGCGCAGCGCTGTCGCCCGATCTCCCCGGGCGGCATCCAGATAGGTTTGCATCCGCTCAGCGGAAAAGGCCTTCTCAAGTGCCAAAAAGATGTTGACATCCGTCATCGAGTGAACAACCTTCTGTCTCGTAACCCCCCGGGTCCGCCTCTGCTCCTGCATGCGCCCGGGGTTCGCTTATTTGGGTCCTGGCTTTCTGCCAAGGCATTCGCTGCCGCTTCCAGAAGCAGAACAAACCCTTCCTCGGCCGCCGGCCGCGCTTTCCACTCGAATTCCGCAAGGACCATGCCCGGGACTGCAGGATGGCTGACAGCCCTCTCACCCGTCTCCCATCTCATACCAGAGGACAGGGAACATGTTGACTTTCAATTCGATTGACGTGGAAACGGCAAATGCTGATCGCGCGAGTATCTGCCAGATCGGGATCGTGCATATCCGCGACGGGAAAATTGAAGACCGGTGGCAAACCCTGGTGAACCCGGAGGACTGGTTCGATCCGTGGAACATCTCGATTCACGGAATAGACGAAGACGACGTGCAGCACTGTCCGACCCTCCCCGAAATTCGGAGCGAACTGCGGACCCGGCTGCGCGGTGGTGTTCTGGTAAGCCACACCTCGTTCGATCGGGTCGCGTTTGAGCGCGCGATGTCGAAATATGACCTTGAGCAGCTTCAGGTCACCTGGCTAGACAGCGCCAGGATTGTCCGCTGGGCCTGGCCGGACAGGTTCGGGCGCCGTGGTTTCGGGCTCAAGAATGTTGCCAGGGACCTCGGCATTTCATTCACCCACCACGACGCCCTCGAAGACGCCAGAGCCGCCGCCGAGATCGTGCTCCGGGCGTGCGATTCGGCAGAGATGGACATCGAGGACTGGCTGCGCCGCGTTGCCCGCCCGATTTTCCCTGCGTCGTCGGGTTCATCTTCGTCGCCGGCAGCATCGGTGAAACGCGAGGGGAATGTGGAAGGGGCTCTGTTCGGGGAAACCCTGTTGTTCACGGGAGCGCTCGCGATCCCGCGGCGGCAAGCCGCCGACATGGCAGCAGAGGCCGGATGCGGTGTCGTCGACAATGTCAGCAAGAAAGTCACGATGCTTGTCGTCGGCGTCCAGGACCGGAGCAAGCTGAACGGTTACGAGAAGAGCGGCAAACACCGGAAGGTGGAAGCGTTAATAGAGAGGGGCTCGGAAATTCAAATCCTCTCGGAACAGGATTTTTCCGACCTCATGGGCATCCAAACACTGCCTCATCCTGGCTGACGGCGCCGGCTCCGACACCTTTCCTGGAGGGAGGCCGCTCGACGCCGTGAGCCACCGTCCGACACGCGCGAGGGTCTGACGAGGCCGCAGAACTCCTTCCGCCTGCTGAGCAAGGTCCGGACCATCTCCCGGGATCCTTCATCGTCTTCGGGACGGACGGTAGAAGGGGTGCTCGATCCGAATTTCCGCCGTAAAGGAAAATCATTCCGACATGACAATCCCGACTTCAGGACGCGGCGCCGGTCCGCGCATTCCGGCGACGGTCAAATGGTACGATCCGGCGAAGGGTTACGGATTTCTCGTTCCCGATGACGGCTCGCCCGACATCTATTGCCGGGACTCGGCACTGGCAGCGGTCGGCCTCGACACCCTTCTCTCCGGGGCGACGGTCGCCTGCGAGGTGGTGCCGGCCGCGCGCGGGCCGGAGGTCTCCCGGATCCTGACCATAGACTTTTCCACGGCGGAGCCGCGACCGGCACCGTTCCCCCGATCAGCCGGCAACGGACATGTCGCCGCCGGACCCGACGGCCCGGCCGCGTCCAGCGAACCGATCCGGGCCATCGTCAAGTGGTTCCACGCGGACAAGGGCTACGGCTTCCTGGAGCGCGAGGACGGCGCCGGGGACGTGTTCTGCCACATGACTGCCGTGCAGGCCTCGGGGCGGGACGCGCTCCCGCAGGGCGCGGCGGTGACCTGCTCGATCGTCCAGGGCGACCGGGGCCCCCAAATTTCGCGGATTTTCTCCGTCGAGCCCCCGATCGCCGGATCCGCCTATCGCCCTGGAACCGAGTTCGGAGCGGGCTCCCTCCGATCCGGTGGACCGCCGGATCGCAGCGGGGCCCTGGACACACGGTATCCGGGCCCGCATTCCGACGGTCCCCGGCCGGCAGACATGGAGTTGTCCGGCACCGTCAAGTTCTTCGACCCGGAAAGGGGATTCGGCTTTGTCGTGCCGGACGAGGGCGATCACGAGGTGTTCGTCCATTCCAGCACCCTGTTCCGCTCCGGCATGACCGACCTGGATCCGGGGCAGCGCGTCTTCGTCCGGGTGGAAAGCGTGCCGCGCGGGCTGCAGGCGACGCAGATCGAGCCACTGTGAGCGGATCGGCCGCGGCATTGGGGAGCAAGTCATGAATGAACGGGACGCGCCGCAGTCGGCCTCTGCGGAGGAAGAAGCCCGGATCGGCGAGACGCCGGCGGTCTTCGCGAACAAGGTCTATGTGTCGCCGATGCCGGGCGGCGCGAAAATCACATTTGCCGAAGCGCAAAGTGTGTCCGGGGCGGACCGCGCCTCGCCAAGGGTTGCGGTATTCCTGCAACACGCCGATCTCGCCGTCCTGCGCCGCCTGCTCGACTGGACGGCGGGCGCTGGCGATACGCCGCCGGAGGGCTTCGGCGGCTCGATGCACTGAACTGCGGGTCGGCCGCCCCTCACGGGCGGGCGGCCCTGGGAAAGCCTGAAGCCCGCCCGCCTCCACTCGACGGTTCCTTTCGACTGTCCGTATCGCATGAACAGGAGCGAATTATGACCGACGACAACCCGATCCGCGACGACCGGCTGGCGTCCCTGCTCGTCAGGACGATGGCCCTGCTTTGCGTGCGCAACACGGAGCTGGAGAACATTCACGCCGGCCCGGCGCCGGTCACAAGGACCGGAGACTATACCGACGTGACGGTGGTCGATGCCGAGGGCCGGCGCATACCCTGGCCGGAGGTATCGCATTTCGGCGACGATACCATGCGCGAACTCATGCGCGAGATCGTCGATAATCTTTACACCTTCCTGCTTCTCTCCCGCGAACCCGGCTTCCTGGAGCGCGCCGCCATATGGATGAGGAGCGCAAGCCGCTGGGACGAGCCGAAGATCGTGGAGGACTTCCTGCCGGGTTTCACCGCCGCGAACAACTACAAGGTCGCGCCGCTGTTCGGGGTCGATGTCTGCCGCTTCGCCTTCGCTCCCCATCCGGAACTGATCGAGGAGGGTTGCTACGGCATTCGCATCTTCCTGCAGGACCGGCACGGCAGCCAATGGTCGGTCGACACCGAACTGGTGACGCAGGACCTTGAGACCGGATATTTCCTGGCGCAGACGCTGAACAACCGGCTCGGCCTCGATGCTGCGGCCTGCGAAATGTTCGCGGAGCAGGTGATGACGAACAATCCGACCGGACGTCACCAGCGCAGCCGCCCGCTATAGTCCAGGCAGTTCAGGCAGCCGGGGAAACGCCTGCCAGCGTGGTCGACCGAATCTCCCTAGGCAGTCGTCGCCTTGCGGCGAATGCGGACCAGACCCGACTTGCGCCGGAGCGTCTCGAAACCGTCGCAGCGTTCCACCAGTGCGCCGAGTGTCTGGAAGCCGTAGTGGTACGTATCGAAATCCGGCTTTGCCGCCCGCAGGCGCTGGCCGACCAGGCTCAGCCGCACCCAGCAGTTGCCGGACCCCTCCAGGGTCCCCGCGATCAGGTCCAGGGCCTCGTCCCGAGGCCTGCTGTTCCAGATCCTCCAATCGCGTTTTGGCTCCGGCTCCGGGTAGTGCCTGTCGACAATCCTGGTGACGACGCGCCGCGCCCAGCGCGGCAGCAGAGGTAGCCCCCTCGCGAGGTCGTCTTTCACATGGTCCGGAAGCAGTCGTCTCAGGGGGACAATGGTCCGCGGATCATCTGCTGCACGGGCCCCGAGCCAATACAGCGCCTGGATGACGGGCGCGCCCGGGCGTCCGTGCCAGGCCATGATGCGTCCGCGCTCATGCCGGAGATGAACGGTAAATCGTCCGACCCGGATCTTACGGCTGTGCCCGTCCGTGACGTAAGCCGCCTTGGCCGGGACCTGGTTGGTCAGACCCAGCCTATTGGCGGCCACGCCGCCATCCGGCATGATGCGGATATTGTCGCGGCGCGCGACCGCCGCCACCGCGGCCTTGTAGTCCGGCGAGGCATCGCGCTTCAGGAACTTGCTGTATCGCGGCAGGTCGTACAGTCCATGCCCGACCCGGCGCAGCGATCCGGTCCGGGCGAGGCGCGACAGCGCCCGGTCGACTGCCGCCCGGCTCCCGAGGTCGAGGAAGTCCTTCGGCGTGCAGACCCAGCGGCCCCTGCCGTGGCCGCGCATGCGGCGCATGATCCTGTTTGCCACAGAGGGCATCGGGGTCGCCTCTCGTCAAATGGAAGGCCGGAAATAAGAGGAAGTTCCAGAATTACCAGAGCCCACGCCGGAAAGGCGCAGGTTCGCCGGCCTGCAGGCGTGTGCGCATCTCCTCGATGAGCGGCGTGTCGTGCCGGGCCCTGCCGACCAGGGCCAGACCGGTGAGCAGCGCCTGACGGACAATGCGCCGGTCCGGCGCTGGCCATTCCTCGTCCAGGATGCGGAACTCGGCGCTGAACGCCGTGAGCGTGCCCATCTCGACCAGGTTTCGGGCGCGGCAGGCCTCGGGTGTATCGCGCAGGGTCAGGACCACGCGCATGGCATCGTCGGCGTCCCGCGCACGCAGGCCCTTGCCGAACCCGCTGAAGGGCCGGCGCCAGTTATGTCGGATGTTCACCCGGATGTTGTTCAGCAACAGGCAATGCGGTTCCCAGATTTCCGTCAACACATCACCTATGGGGATCGGAACGCCATAGGGAATCAGCATGCCCTCGATCACCCCGGGAGCGGTCATGTCGAACGCAAAGGCGCGCCGCTCTGCCTGCTCCGGCCTCCGCCTGCTCTCGCGGACCGGCGGGGGATCCGGGGGCTCGGGCCATGTCGTGATTGTCCTCCGCCCGGGTGCGGGCTCCCGGCGAGCGCCCCGTACAGCATGTCGGGGGTCGCGCCCTGCATCGGGGCGGTCGATCAGCGGAACGGTATGGAGGATGGGATCCCGGCCGCCGGACAGGGCCGAGTCGCCGGATTGCATGAAGCCTGCCCCGGACACCAATCCGGGGGAGTGGGAAAGGATTGCTGGCACAACAGGTTCCCGGCTGTCTTGCCGGGCTCCGCTCCGTCGGGGTCTGTCACACCTCGTCCGGAGCCGTTCTGTGACGCCGGGGGCGTCAGGAGGAGAGGGGGCGGACGGTCTTCCGGGCGCGCATGCCTCCCGGACCGTCATCGGCTGACCTTGGTTTCCAGCGCGATATCTATGCCAAACCGATTGCAGGAACAATCAGTAATTCCGCCCGGGCAGCCGAATTCCTTAGTTTTCGTGGTAACGGTCGAACGCTTCAGGAAGGTCCGGAGTCCAGGGAACCCGAAGATGGCGCGCTTGACCGGTCTGCCATCCGCGAATGGCGCCAATCCATCGACCATTCCACCTGGCTCGCCACGAACCGGGCGAACGGTTCCACATCCCGGTGCACGCTCGCCTGCTCGAGCGCCGAAAGATAGTCCGCGCGCCGGTCAACAGGCGTCACGGTCCAGGGATATCCGCCGGACGCGAGCATGGCGTTCATGAGGAAGCGGGCCATGCGTCCGTTGCCGTCGGCATAGGGATGGATGTAGCCGAACAGCCAGTGCCCTAGAACCGCGCGCACCGACGGTTCGGATTCCTCGCTGAGCAGGTCGAACAGCGCCGGCATGGCGTCGCGCACCGCCTCATGGCGGGGGGGGACATGGCGGGACCCCCGCAGGAATACGGCCGTGTTCCGGTAGCCGGCGAGGGCTGCGGGTTCGGTAATTCCGGCCTCAACGCCGGGCTGGAAGAGTTGGCGGTACCATTCCCGATGGCGCGAAGCAACCAGAGGACCGGGGTTCGCGCCGGCTGTGATTTCGGCGATATCGTGCCGGACAAGCCGAAAGGCTTGCCAGTAACCGTGCGCCGCCATGGCGTCACGGCTCAGCCGGTCGGCCCTGTTGGCCTCTGGGTTCCAGTTGCCCGTCCGGACGCGCTCGATCAGTTCGGGCGTCACCCGATATCCTTCGATCGACAGGGAGTGGTAGGCATCGTCCGGATAGATGTCGTCGACGAAAGCCAGATAGGCTTCCGGATCCTCCGGCAGTCCGGGCGCCTCCGGGAATATCCGTATGACGGGCTCCCGGAACGTCGCCCACATGGATTGTAATCGGCTGACTACAGGAGGTTGCTGCGGGGCGGCCGGACTGCCGAATGTCTGTGAGAGCTCGAACGGATCGGTCTCGCGAACATCGTAGCCGGCGCTCTTCATGGCCGACAGAATCTCGTCGGCGTCATTGTCCCGACCGGTTCTGCGGAAGGCGCCGGCAAGGCGCCCGGCGATAGTGGAATTGCCGTCCCTGAGAAGACGGCCGAGCATGTCGGCCGGATCTCGAATGCCGGCAATCGCAACCCGAGCTTCGATAGGGTTGCGGACAAAGAACCCCTCGGGGACCCGGACCAGCGCCGCTTCGGGCCGAAAAATCCGGAGGCCGGGTTCGTCGACGACAAGGTCCGCATCGGGTGGCATGGCCTTCCGGCCGAGATCGAAGAGCGATGTGTTGAACGGCAGATCGATCCTGTTGTTGGCGCCTCGCAGGGCATGAACGATCACCTGTTGCGGGATAGTTGAATTCTCGGCATGGAGCATCAGGGACTGCTCCGGCGACAGGTGCCAGGCATCACCGAACCGGTATGTGCAATAGGCAGCGCAGAACTCCCAGAAAGAGGCAAACCATGGCGTGGTGTCACCAGGACCCGACCCGGGGCTGGCGGACATCAGCCAGCCCTTGACGATCTCGCGCAGGAAGCCATTCTTCGTCAGCCTTTCGCGGTGGATACGGGTCAGTTCGGCGGAACGGAATACGCGCCTTCCGTCCTGTTGCAGGCGCCGGAGCCGGTCGAGGGACGCAGCGAGTCTATCATTGGGTGTGCTCATGTGCAGGATACCGGAACGCAAGTAAATGGTGCTGTGCGGCTCCAAGTATATCGTGATGCACGATCACAAGTATATAGTGTTGTGGAACTGCAAGTATATGTTGCTGTGGGGCTTCGCCTCAAGCCTCGGTCAACAGGCCCCCGACCACAGCCTGACCTGATCGGTGAGCGGTGTTTCGTGCTCCGGCCTGTCCACCGGAGGCAGAGCCCGCCCCGGACTTGCGGCCGGAAAACGAGGTGAGGACGTTTGGCAGCGCCGTTCCCGGTCGTTCGGGAAAACGGTCACGACTTCCCATTCGTGGTCGCGCCAGCGGTTCCGGATAGGCTCAAGGCACCATCGGTTCCCGGCGGTCACGACGCCGCAGACGCCGATAGACGTCCTCCTGGGCGTCCAACTGCTTGCGACGACCTGTTCGTCGTTCTGCTCAAGGAGAACGGCACCGAGCAGTCGTGAGAAAGCACTCTCGTTGGGCAAGGTAAGCTGGTCCGAGATCGGACAACGCATCATTTTCTAAAATTGTTCCTGTTTTGATTGCACAATATCCGACACCGACATATACTGAGGGTCCGTCGAGCCTGACTGAAGGAAGGTGGAAAATGACCGGTCTGAATGTGAATTGGGAGCAGATCGGCAGTATCCTGGCGCTCCTGTTCGTGATCTCGGTCGTCTTCGAGACGGCGCTGACGCCGATCTTCAATTGGCGCTTCTTTGCCAAGCACTGCGAGGGGAAGGGAGTCAAGACGCCGATAACGATCGCTGCTGCGGTTGCCCTGCTGTGGGGCTACGATATCGACATCTTCAAGCATGTCGTCGATGCTTTCGCCGGCGGCGGAACGGCTGAGTCGTCGAGTAATTTTGTCGGGCGGATCATGACCGGGCTCCTGGTCGCCGGCGGCAGTGGCGCCATATTCAACATCTTCACCAGGTTGGGACTTCGCAGCCCGGACAAGCTGGCGCAGAAAGCGGCCGAGGCGCGCGGCCAGGCCGGGCAAACGGCGCCCCGGAACGCGCCCGGACAAACGGCGGCGTCCGACGACTGACGCCGGACCTGGCGTTCAGCGGACCCCAAGGGTCGGGGAAAGCAGCTACGGCTGTGTGCCCCACGAAGCCCACCGGGAGGTGAGATCCGATGAGAACGAAGCTCCTGCCATTGGCGATGCTATCGCTCCTGATCCTGGCCGTTCCGGCAGCAGGCCAGTCGCCCGAGACCTTCGCAAAGTCGAAGCGGCTCCTGGCGGGCATCCACGAGGATATCGGGCACTTGAAGACCGTTTATTGCGGCTGTCCCTACACGCGCAAGGGACGCATGGGCGGCGACATCGACCGCGACGCCTGCGGGCTGCGGGCGCGCAAGAACGAGACGCGCTCGGACCGGGTCGAGTGGGAGCATGTCGTGCCCGCATCGTGGTTCGGGCGGGACCGGTCGTGCTGGACCGCGGGCCATGCTCTGTGCGTGAAGAAGAACGGCAAAGCCTACAAGGGCAGGAAATGCTGCGAGAAGGACGGTGTCGACCCCGAATTCCTCGCCGCGCACAACGATCCGCACAACCTGTTTCCGGCCGGCGGCGAGGTGAACGGCGACCGGTCGGCCCACCCCTACGGAACTGTCGAGGGCGAGCCGCGACGCTACGGAGCGTGCGATTTCGAAGTGGCTGGAAGACCGAAGGTTGCCGAGCCGGCCGATGGCGTTCGCGGAGAGATTGCCCGAGCGATGCTCTACATGGCGGACCGGTACGGGGTCGACGTGAAGATGATGCGGGACGAGCTGACCGTCTGGAACGAGGCGGATCCGCCGGACGACTGGGAACGGGAACGGGCGCGGCGGATCGAAATGGCTACGGGTTTGCGAAATCCCTTTATCGGAGCGCCGTAGGTCCGGTCTGAGACGCGATACGGTTTGCCGGAGGGAGGAGACGCCATGCGCCGGACAGCGGAAAACCGTATCGCGTCTCAGACCGGCGCTCGAATGGCGGCGAGGATTGCGGCGATCACTGCGCGCCGAGGATTGCATCGGCGGCTTGGGTCATTGGTTTCGTATCAGGCATTCATCGAGTCGATCGAGGCGTATTTCGGTTTGTGCGGTCGCCGGGAGGTGGATGAAGTTCGCGGCGTTGAAGGCACAACCGTCCTGTAAGCGGCGAGGGCGGGATATCCGGCTATCATCGACAGCGACTTCGAAGAACTCATGCCCGATCTTTACGCAATCAATCTCTTCCTTCAGGAACGGCTCGAAGCCGATTGGCGGAAGGAAGTCAGCCCTTCGCAGGCCGCTCGTTGGCTGCAGGAGGCGGGCCTTCTTCCCGACGGCAGCAGCGGTGCGGAACTCCGCGAACTGCTCGCCGCCGGGCGGATTGCAGGACAGCAACGCCGACCCGACCGGAAAAAGGGCTCCTGGCGGATCCGGCGGCTCGCGGAAACCCGCGACCCGCAGTCGATACAGGAGGCGCGGCGCCGGATGCGCACTTACCTGCCCCTCGATCGAGCCATATTCCATCCCGACTGGCCGCTGTCCCGGGACAATTCCGCGTTCTGGGAGGAACTCGGCAAGGCCGTTGCTGCATTCGGCTATCTGGAGAACACGCTGGTCTCGGCCTGCTACTCGCTGACACCGCCGCCGGCGGATCCGCGAAACATCCGTGCCGAACAAATCCCGGCGCATCTGCAATGGTATGCGGAAGTGGAGGCGTTCAGGGCCGACAGCCTGCACGTTCTGGCCGGCCGGTTCGACAAGTTGCTCAGGAAGGACGGCCGGGTGCCGCATACGGTCAGGGACGAACTCCGCAAACGGCTTGAAGAACTCAGGCATTGGCGGAATTCGCTCTGCCACGGAGCGTGGTTCGGATTTTCCGGTGACGGTGACGGTGTTCTGTCCCACTACACCATGAAGAACAAGCAGGTGACGCAATTCCCGCCGATGGTGTCCTTGAAGGACCTCGCGGAGCTTCGCGCCAGGGTTGTCGACGCCATCGTCACGGTGGAGGAAGCGGCCTCGGTAGCGGGGTCCGGGTCCGCGGCTGCCACCGTCTTTCGTCGTCAATACGAGCCTTTGAACAGTCCGCCGGATCCGGAATACAAGGACCGCCTCATGCGAGACGGCGACGGCGGCGTCTGCGAATAGCGCCAGCCGGCGCCGGGAGGCCGCCGCCGGGGGACCGTACGGGCATCGGCCTTTCCGGCGCGGCGCCAGATGGTTCGTTTCTTGGGTGGAAGCAGCGACTATGGCAGAGTGAAAACCGTTCCAAGGCTGCTTCCGATAATGCTGAATTGCTCTTCGACTGCCATTGCCCCGGGGACGCTTCCGGCGAAGACGGTGCGTCGGCCCCGACCTCCGGAATGACGGGTCGCGCGCCAGGCGAGGGCAGTCCCGTTCGTTGCCTGTCGCTCGACCTTGAGGTCGGCAGGAAGGACGGGCGCATCCGGGCGTTCGGCGCATTGCGCGCGGACACGGGCGAGCGCCTGGTGCATGCGGGCTCGGGGCTCAGAACGGCGCTGACCGATCTGGACCGCTTCGCCGAAGGAGCGGAGTTCGTTCTCGGGCACAACCTGATCGCCTTCGACCTCCCGCATCTTGCAGCGGCCAATCCGGGCCTGCGCCTGCTCGCATTGCCGGCGGTGGACACGCTGCGCCTCAGTCCGCTTGCCTTTCCGCGAAATCCCTACCATCGCCTGGTCAAGCACTATCGGGATGGGGGATTAAGGCGCGGTCAGTTGAACGATCCCGAACTCGACGCCCGCCTCGTGCTCGATGCGTTCGCCGAGCAGCTGGATGCGCTGAAACAGGCGGCGCCCGACCTTCTGTCCGCCTGGCACCGGCTCTGCACGCCGGAGCCGCAAGGCACTGACCGTGCCCTGGACGGGCTGTTCGAGGAGCTTCGCGGCGCGATGCGGCCGTCGGGCGGCGAGGCACGGGACGCGGTCATCGCCCGGCTGCGGGGCAACGCATGGCGGACCAGGTCGCGGGGCTGGAGCGGCAAGGGATCGGCTCCTGCGTAACGGTCAACGGCATGCTGTCGATGCCTGAGCGCGCCGACGCGCTCGACCGTGTGCGCCTGGGAGATGCGGGCATTCTCATCACCTCGCCGGAACAGCTCCGGTCCGTTTCGTTGCGCCGGGCGCTCGACCAGCGCGAGATCGGCGCCTGGGTCCTGGACGAGGCGCATTGCCTGTCGCGCTGGGGCCACGATTTCAGGCCGGATTACCGTTACGTGGCGCGGTTCATCCGAGAGAAGGCCGGCGAGGAGGCGATACCGCCGATCCTCTGCCTGACGGCGACCGCCAAGCCGGATGTGACCGAGGACATCGCGCGCCATTTCCGGGAGAGGCTCGGCATCGAGCTCAGCGTGTTCGACGGCGGCGCCGAGAGGTCGAATCTCGACTTCCAGATCCTGCTGACGACGGGCGGCGAGAAGTTCGCCCATCTCCGCCAGGTGCTCGAGTCCAATCTGTCTCCGGGAGAAGGCGGCGCCATCGTTTACTGCGCGACGCGGCGCCAGTGCGAGGAGATCGCGGAGTTCCTGCAGTCGAAGGAGGTGAAGGCCGACTTCTTCCACGCGGGTCTGTCGCCGGAGATCCGGAAAGACGTGCAGCGGCGCTTCATCGAGGGCGGGCTGTGTGTCATCGCGGCGACGAACGCCTTCGGCATGGGGATCGACAAGCCGGATGTGCGCCTTGTCGTCCATGCCGACATTCCGGGTTCGCTTGAGAACTACCTGCAGGAGGCCGGCCGCGCCGGCCGCGACCGCCAACCGGCGTCCTGCGTCCTCCTCTTTGCGGCCGACGATGTGGAGCGCCAGTTCGGCATGTCGGCGCGCTCGCGGCTCACCCGGCGGGAGATCGGCGGCGTTCTGAGAGCGTTGAGGAGGCTCGACCGCAGGAAGCGCTCCGGCGAAGAGGTGATCGCGACCGTTGGCGAAATCCTCGGCGAGGACGAGGACCGGGCGTTCGAAAGGGACGCGGTCACGGATGACACGCGGGTGCGGACCGCCATTTCGTGGCTGGAGGAGGCGGGGCTGCTGACCCGGGAGGAGAACCGCGTCAGCGTGTTCCCGTCCTCGTTGGTCGTGACATCGGTCGAGGAAGCCCGGACGCGTCTCCGGAGGGCGCCGGCGGACGAGGCCTATCGCGAGCAGCTCCTGCGGATCGCCGGCGCGTTGATCGAAGCCGGCGCCGACGAAGGCGTGACCACGGACGACCTGATGGGGGTGTCGGGCCTCAGCCCCGAGGGCGTGCGCGCGGCCCTGTTCGATCTCGAAAGGTTCGGCATCGCCAGCAACGACACGGTCCTGACCGCGTTCGTGCATGCCGGGGTCGAGCATTCGTCGGGACGGCGGCTTGAAGCGGCTGCGGCGCTGGAGACCGCGCTGATCGAACATATGCGCGAGTCGGCGCCCGAACTCGAAAGGGGCCAGGCCTCGTCATTGCATCTCAGGATCGCCTCGCAGTCACTGCGTGACCGGGGCCTGGACGATCCGTTGCCTGAGCGCCTCTGGCGGATCGTTCGCGGCATTGCCCATGACGGCCGGGGCGAGGACGGGGCAGCCGGCAGCCTCTCGGTCCGCAAGCAGGACGCGGAGACCGCACGCATAACCCTGCAGCGCAAATGGGACAGCCTGGAGGAGACGGCCGCACTCCGGCGCGAAGCGGCAGGCTGCCTGCTGGACCATCTGCTCTCATGCCTTCCGGCGAGGAGCCGCGGCACCGACCTGCTCGCGGAAACCACGCTCGGCAAGCTGAACCTGGTGCTCTCGAACGACCTCGCCCTGAGCGGCAGGGTCAGGTTCCCTGTGAAGCTCCTGGAGCGCGCCCTGCTGTGGCTGCACGAACAGGAGGTCATCCGCCTCAACAAAGGCCTGACGGTGTTCCGTCCGGCCATGACCCTTCGCCTGGAGCGAAAAGAGCGCCGGGGCTTCACCACCGCCGATTTCGAGCCGCTCTCGCTTCACTATGACGGGCAGGTGCGGCAGGTCCACGTCATGGTGGCGTTCGCCGAACGCGGTCTCGTCAGGATGAGGGATGCACAGCGTCTGGCGGGGGACTACTTCGCGCTGAAGGAGGCGGATTTCCTGAAGCGCTGGCTGCCCGGCCGCGACCGCGAGACCGGGCGGCAGACCACGCCCGCCTCCTGGCGGGCCATTGTCGAGAGCCTGAACAACCCCGAGCAGCAGCGCATCGTGGCCGACGACCGGGAGCGCACCAATGTGCTGGTGCTCGCCGGTCCGGGGTCCGGCAAGACGCAGGTGCTGGTGCATCGGATTGCGTACCTTGTCCGCGTGAGGCGCGAAGACCCCCGCGGCATCCTGGCGCTCGCCTATAACCGACATGCGGCGGTCGACATCCGGCGGCGCCTTGGCGAGCTTGTCGGCGATGATGCAAGGGGCGTGACGGTGCTGACCTGCCATGCGCTGGCGATGCGTCTCGCCGGCGCGAGCTTCACCGGCCGGGCGGAGAGCCCCGACGAGGAGGTGTTCCGCGACGTGCTGCGGCGCGCCGTTGAGGTGCTGCGGGGTGCCGGCCTTCCATCCGAAGACGCCGACGAGCGCCGGAACCGGCTGCTCGCGGGCTTCCGATGGATCCTGGTCGATGAATACCAGGACATCGGGGCGGAGCAGTACGACCTGATATCGGCGCTTGCCGGCCGGACGCGCGCGGACGAGGAGGGCAAGCTCTCCCTGTTCGCGGTTGGCGACGACGACCAGAACATCTACGCCTTCAACGGAGCCTCGGTCGAGTTCATCAGGCGATTCGAGGCCGATTACGGCCCGAGGCCGGCCTATCTGACCGAGAACTACCGTTCGAGCGCGTATATCGTGGCGGCTGCCAATGAGGTGATTGCGCCGGCGCGCGAGCGGTTGAAGGCGGACCATCCCATCCGCGTCGACCGGGCGCGAGCACGGGCGCCGCAAGGCGGAAGATGGGAAGGGCTGGATCCCGTCGGGCGGGGACGCGTGCAGATCCTGGCGGCGGACGCCGATGCGGTGGCTCAGGCGCGGACCGCGGTGGCGGAGCTGCAGCGTCTGGCGGTGTTGTCGCCGGACTGCATCTGGTCGCGCTCTGCGGTCATCGCCCGCGAGTGGGACGATCTCGTCCCTGTCCGGGCCTGTTGCGAGGCGCTGGGCATTCCCGCGCAGATGGGCAATGAGGATATCCCGTCATTCTGGCGGCTGCGGGAGACCCGCTCGCTTGTCGGGTGGCTGAGGAGCCGGGAGACGAGAATCGTCAACAGCGCCGCGCTCATGGACCGGTTGGCGGCGTGTCCGTCCGACCGCTGGCACGACCTGCTGCGGCAGGCTGTGGAGGAACACCGGCTGGAGACCGGAGGCGGCGAGACGCCGGTCGACCATTTCATCGAATGGCTGGCGGAATGGGGCCGGGAGATACGCCGGCGGCAGCAGGGGCTGCTGCTCCTTTCAGCGCACCGGGCGAAGGGCCTCGAATTCGATCATGTGGCGGTGCTGGACGGTAACTGGGATCGCACCGGGACCGGCGAGGACAGGGATGCGCCCCGGCGTCTCTACTATGTCGCCATGACGCGGGCGCGGGAGACCCTGACCCTGCTTCGGTTCGGCGACGGGCACCGGATCCAGGACGCCCTGCAGGGCAGTCCCTCGGTGCTGCGGCGCGAGGCGGCGTCCCTGGCGGCGGGACCTCCGGCGCTGAACGACCGCTTTGTCCGGGCAAGCCTCAAGGAAGTCGATCTGGGTTTCGCCGGTCGGCAGCCGGCCGGGGCTCGTGTCCATCGCGCGATAGCCGCATTGTCGCCCGGCGATCCGCTCAGGACGCGGACAACGGCGCGCGGCCGCTGGCAACTGCTCGACGGTTCGGGAACGGTTGTCGGCCGGCTCGCTGCAGGCTTCGTGCCGCCCGGGGGGGATCGGTGCCGGTCGGTCGAGGTCTTCGCAGTGGTCGGCTGGAGCCGGGAGGCATCGGACCCGCAGTTCCGGGACAGCATGAAATGCGACAGCTGGGAGGCGGTGGTCCCGGAGCTCGTGTTCGAGCCGGATGTAGGTGACGGTCGAAAACTGCACTTATGTGCTGAACATAGATGTGGCACTTGACAACGGCGTCTCCGATGATTCTGCGAATCCGGCCGCGACGGCCGGAAGTCTCCTTCCGGCCACGAAGAGCCGATTGCACCTGGGGTTGCAGCGTGTCACCCGAAGGGCCGTAGCGAAGCGCAGGAGACGCGAAGCGGCTTGACGTGCTGCAACCCCAGGTGCCCAGTCCTACATCTGGTGGCTGTCGGCTCAGCGAACTTCAGCGAATAGGCGCACTTTCTCACCGTCGCTAACACCGGATGCCGGATAGGCCCCAGCCCGACATGTAAGGTGGGTTGCCGCCTTGAAGGAGCCTGCATCCCGCCCGTTCATGCCTCCTCCTCGTTGCGGCTGCGCCTTGTCACGCTGGGCGTCAGAGCGGCTCTATTGCCGTCGCCTGGAGCCCGCGCGGCACGCTTTCCGCCCGGACGAAGACGCGCTGCCCGGGCGCCAGGTCGGTCATGCCGGAGCGGAACAGGGTGCTGGAATGGACGAACACTTCGCGGCCGCCGTCGTCCGGCACAACGAAGCCGAATCCCCTTGCCGGGTCGAAGAACTTGACGGAGCCGGACAACTCCATATCTGTCGGCCGGAGACGGTCGGTCTGCGGGCCGGGATGCGGGGCGTCGAAGAAGCGGTTGCCGTCGGCCGAGCCGGCGACCGGGGGCTCGACCGAAAGGATTCGCGACACCTGGAGGCCCCTGTCGCCCTGGACGGTCGTGCAGGTCACCGCCGCACCCTGAAGCAGCGTGTCCCGGCCCGAGGTCTGCACGGCAGTCAGGTGACAGAACAGGTCGGCGGAGCCGTCCTCCGGCTCCAGGAAGCCATAGCCCTTGTCCGCGTGAAACCATTTGACGAGTGCCCGGATCTGTCCGCCGGTAGCTGCGGGGCCGTCAGGACCGGCAGCGCGTTGTCCGTTGCCGGTCGGTCGAGCGAACGACACCGTTCGGGGCACTGCCGTGGAAAAGTCGACGGACAGGATCCGGGAGAGCTCGGGCCCGCGCCGTCCGTGTTTCGTTTCGCAGTTGACGGTGGCTCCGTCCAGAAGGGTGTCGAGGCCGACGGCGGTCAATTCCGACGCCCGACAGAAAATGTCGGGCGAGCCGTCTCCGGGAACCAGGAAACCATAACCCTTCGCCGGATCGTACCATTTGACCGTTGCCGTAATTCGGGTGTCGGCGCCGGGTTCTGAAAGTCGATTCGTCATCCTGGATGACTTCCCTCATGAGGTTATGTTCGTATCCAACGCGCTTTCTACCGCCCATCCCGCAGCGGTTGAAGGTCTTGAGGCAAGAGCCGGGGGACAGGATTCGCCGTTGCTCGATGTGGGCTGCCCGGACGGGGAGGGATATGACGATGCGGATTGCCCGATATTCCGTTCTGGCATTGCTCGTTCTGTGCCTGGCGCCTTCGGCAGGCCTCGCCGGCGATCTGCACATCGCGGCCTGGAACCTGGAGCATCTGGACGACAGCGACGGTGAGGGCTGCGTCGGGCGAAACGGCGCCGACTACGCCGTGCTCGCGAGGCAGGTCGAGGAACTCGAAGCCGATATCGTCGCCTTCCAGGAGGTCGAGAACGCGGCGGCGGCCCACCGCGTGTTTCGGGCCTCCGAGTGGCATATAGAGATGTCCGGGCGCCCGCCGATGCAGCGCAGCCGGGCGTGCTGGGGAAATCCGGAGGCGCGTCTCGGGCATCTGGTAACGGGATTCGCGATCCGCAGGGGCGTCGCCTATCGACGGAACGGCGATCTGGAGGTTCTGGACGAGGCGGACGCCTTCCAGCGCTGGGGCACGGACATCACGATCCTGGAGGGAATCAGCGAACTGCGGCTTCTTTCAGTGCATCTCAAGACGGGGTGCTGGGGCAGGAAACAGGACCGGGACAACGGGCGCCGGGAGACCTGCGCGACGCTCCGGGCCCAGATCGGACATCTCAAGACATGGGCCGACGCGCGCCGGGCCGAGGGTATGCCCTTCGTCATCCTGGGCGATTTCAACCGCCGGTTGGCGCTGCCGGACGACTGGGCCTGGGCAGCGCTGTCGCCGCCCCCGGCGCCGCTCGTCCTGCTGACCGGGGACGTCCCGTTCCGCTGCGATTCCCGCTATCCGGCATTCATCGACCATCTGGTTGCCGGCGGCGGTGCGGAAGCCATGCTGGTTGACGGCTCATTTCGCGAATGGCCGCGCCGGGGACCGCATCCCGACCACTGCGCTCTATCGGCGGTCTTCCGGATAGGGCGCTAGGCGCTCCCGACGCAAGGGGTTCGCTGAAGCTCTGACCTGCCCTCCGGAGTCAGTCGTCCCGAAGGCGGGAGACAGAGCGGAGCCTCGCCCGCAACAGGCGCTTGTAGGCCCGCGTCTCGGCGAACGGGAGGCAGGTAAGCCGGACCTTGGCCTCCGCGTCCCTGAAGACTTCGCCATTGCCGGCCGGGTCGGCGCCGGCGTCCAGCGCCGCCTCGATGAAGGCCGCATTGACGGCGTTGACGGCGTAGTTGAGCGGCTTCTCGCCATAACCGTCGCAGGCCTCCGGGTCGGCCCCGGCCTCGAATAACGCCGCCGCCACCTCCCCGACCGGGTTGTTGTACGCGGCGTAGTGAAGTGGTGTACAGCCACCGGCATCGCGGGCATTGGGGTCCGCACCACTGGCGACCAGTGCGTCGACTTCAGTCCGGTCCTCGGCTATGGCGGCGGCGACGTGGATGTCCTGTGCTCCGTAGCCCAACCGGAACCGTCCGTTCATCCCGTCCGCGTAGATCACTCACCACCCGCTTGGTTCACCAGACCCGTGCCGAATTGCGTGCATCGTTGCGATACATTCACTACTGCGCTCCTATCAGACCAACCACCTCCACCTGCTTCTGGGGCTAAAGTCGCAAAAATGTGCGTTTCTATCTCCTTGTTTTGCTTTATCCGCGCTGCAACCATACAAAGTGCTTTCAGGCTCGTTGGTCTTCTTAGCAAACTTATGATCTTTGCCCCTTCTTCTGTCAGTGGAGTCAAATGTAGTTGAAATGTTTTCGAACTATCTGATGCTCTTGCAATTAACGCAAGAGTTGTTCCTTTGAAGATCTCTTGTGCTGGATTGCCATTCTTCGGTGCAACGCTTCTAACCATGCCACCAAACCGTGGACTCGTAAAAATTCCGATTGTCTTTAACCTCTCAAACTCCAAATCCGTTACAAACGGTATATCATAGCCCAAATCCAAGTCGGCTGCATGAATGATCGCATTATCTACCACGTATGGAGCAATGTGATCCAGAGTCGAAATGTCATTCAATGTCAATTCCCGCAATAGAGATACAAATCTAAGGGGATATTTTGACTGATTGACCTGCACCTCAGCTAGAAGCTGCTTCCAGAAAAGCGAAAGGTTGTGGTAACCATCGGTCTCCAGCAATGGGAAGCGGTTTCCGTCGTTCGGCATTATAGTCTTTTGCTCTGCTCCCAAAATGCCCCTGACCCAGATCCGCGTCGTTTCATCGGCAATTGTCCAACCGAATGTGAGGAATACAGCCCAAATCGAACCATAGCTTATAAATCCGGTTATCTTTCTGAGTGCCCAATACGTTATACCAGACCAACCCGAGACGCCAACGAAATACCCTCCCCTCCGATGAATTTTCCGGACTTCAACTATTGCAGAGGACGAAGATCCATCGTTAGTTGGCACGACTTGATTTCCATCTGCGGAGTCGTCTTCTCTCTTGTAGTTCATTGGCTAGGTTCTCAGTACTGCTGGTTTCCAATGGGCAATACTATTGAAAAAATCATATCAACGGATAACGCCCAAAAAGAGCATCCGTTGCCCACAAGGCTGCTGACGTTGGCTACTCACAGCTGCCAACTGCTGCTTGCCCGCATGGCACGAAGATCACGAAGCAGAGGGTCGAGAGGCAATCCAAGGGACTCGATCTGCAAGCGGTCGAGCTGCTCAATGAGGTGAGACGCGCCGGAAAACAGGTCAGCGTTGTACCATCGCGTCCCCGCGTTGAGTTTCGAGACCAAGCAATTAGGGATCTCTGCGACAAGCTGTTCGGCGAGGACCAAGGCGCGGTCTCGTTCCTGTCCCTGACGCAACCAGACATCTGGCAAAGCGAATGTCGTTGCAGTATGCAGATTTACGTCAAAACCGTCGTCGGTCATCAACCACCAACTGTAGAAGACATGACCGTTCAGGGCTGCGAGAGCGAGAAGCTGATCTTCGCGACTACGAAAGTACAAAGGACTTTCACGCCGGGGTGCTACTACACCAAGAGGTAGGGCAGGCAGAAATTGGTAGCCCGTCTGCGGCAGGCCCAACGAAAGGTTTTGGCCAGAATCCGCCACGCTCAAATCGCCGATCGATTGGTGCTGCTGCGCCAACCTCGAGATCAAGTCCCTTGTCGCCAACGTGGGCGTGCGCAGCCATTGATCCGAAATCCGCCTGTCCAAGGAAGATGGCAGACGGTTCTCGGAAGACGGCTGGCGGCTGTGCGCATCGATCATGTGCCGGTTCGCGAGACATTGGGCGCGCTCGTGACGGTTGGGCTTCTCGAACCAGCGCCGCAGCCCGGTCGTCCGAACCCGACCTCCTTCGCCTCGCCAAGCGGTGAAGAGAACGGTGCGTTGCTTGTTCTTCCACGTCTTTGCTGACGGCATGGTGTTGAAGATCGTCCCGGGCGTCATGTCGTAGTGCCGAAGGTCGATGCGCCGTGAATGGCGCTCCACGAGCCTTCGAAGGGTGGCGAAATCCTGTCGAAAGGACACGCCGAGCGGCAGCACGAATTCCACAATGCCGCGAGCGGGGTTGGCCAGAGCCAGCGCAAGCTCAATGAATAAGGCCTCGCTCCGTTTGGCGCTGGCGGACCGGTAACCGCGATCCGTGCTACGCTTCGTCTCTGCCTTCTTCATGTCGCCATAGGGAGGGTTGCCGACGACGATATCGAACCCGGGCCAAGGATTGCGGCTGAACATCAGCCTGGGATCGGTGTCGGCGATGCTGTCGTCGAGTTCGAGCGGAGCCCACTCGACAAAGGAGCGGTAACGATCCGAAACCGGCGAGCCGACCCGCTCGGCAAAGGCCGCACGTAGCTCCCTGTCCTGCTCAAGAAGCCGGTTCTTGACGGCCGGGTCATGCGCATCGAACCAGCCAGTACGATTCTCGATGATCCGGCCCAGCAGTTGCCGGAACTCCGGATCGGCCTCCAAGAGCTGTTCAGCCGCACCCGGACGCCAGTCGGGGTCGGGAACCGTGCCCAAAGCGTCGGCATTGACGACACGGGCTTCCAGATTCGGGAGCGGGCCGGTCTGGACGCCTTCGGCCGCCTCGATTGCCAAGAAAAGGCGAAGTTTTGCGATCTGGGCCGCAAGCGGCTGGATATCCCCTCCATGCAACTGGTCCCGGATGACCGTGCGCACCAGCATCCCCCGCTCAACGCCCGACCGGGCTGTCGGGTCGAGCTTCGAGAAGGCGGTCATCAATGTTTCCAAGACTCCGAGCAGAAACACTCCCGATCCGACCGCAGGATCGAAGATCGTCAACCGTCTGAGCCGTTCGTAAACCCGCCGGCGAACCGATTCGGGCCAGTCGGGAACCCCGTCATCGTCTTCGGTGAATAGCTGACGGAGTTCCGCTTCACGTATCTGGAGGTCTTCGTCTTGGAGCATCCGTGCAACGAGCGCGTCCGAAACCATGACGGCGACGACGTCCCTAGGCGTGTAATAGGTTCCCTTGGGTTTCCGACGGGGAGCTGTCCGCGAACGGTCGACCTGGCCTACAAGCCTCTCGAACAGTGCGCCTAGCAATTCGGGATCGAGAGCCTGATCGTTCGTCTGCGCCGAGTGTTCGTCGAGGGTCCACTGAAACTCCGAGAGGATGTCGTAGAGACCGTCCTGCGCCTCGTCTGAACCCCAGTAATCGGTGTCCTGAAGCCGGACGGTTCCGTCGCTCGGATGTCGGGCGAAGATGGACCCGTTCAGGAAAGGTGTGTGGTCGAACAGGGGCTGGAGTTCGGCAACCGGATGCTGCTCACGGCTTTCCCGGGGCAGATTCAGGGCACCGTGGAACAGGTGGGAAAGAATCTCGTCATGATACCGAAAGGAGCCTGTACCGTTTTCCTCAAGGACATGGCGGACAAAGGCGCTGTCGAACAGGCTTCGCGGAACGAGGCCGTGCTCCTTCAGTATCCATGCGAACAATGTGCGGATCAGATGCCGGACCATGGCCATGCCGTGGGCGGCGGCGCGCTTCCCTTTCAGTCTTGCCTTCAGCCACGCTTCAATGCGCAAATAGAATTCTTGCTGCAGCGGGCGGATATCGAATGCCTTCCGAAGCGACGCTGTCGTCCGGCGGGTTTCCGGGCCGCAGAGAATTTCCACGACCTTGTCAACCGTCAGCAAGACGCTCGGCGGAGGCATGTCCGGGTCGAATTCCGGCGTCATCGACGTCTGGCCGTCAACATGCAGCGCGAGGCGCATCCGCAGCGGCGCCCGATCATCGTCCGCCGCCTCCGACGTCCGGGCGTAAGCGCAAAGAAGTAGCGGGCCGTCTCTGGAGCCGAAAGCCCGAGCGCACAGACCTATATCGCCCTTGCGTAGCTGCTGTCCGTCCAACTGGTCGCTGGGACGGAACGGGACAGCAGCCAGTCGGACCCGCCGCTCCATGCCGGGCAAGGGCTCTTGGGCACCGTTTGTTCGTCGGTATGTCGGTCCCAAGCCGACGGTGAAACCGGCCTCCCAGTCGTGTTGCCTTGCGTCTGCGATCAGTCCAGTTTCCGGAAGAGGAGCGACAAACACTTGCAGAGTCTGGCCGCAGAGCGCCTCCATTATTTTCAACGGCTTGCCATCGCGTGCGGCCGATACGGCATCGGACAGGAAATGCCGGGCTCCGGGAAACAGCGGTGCCGGTTGACCGCTGGCGATGAATGTTGACGCGCTCAGTCGGGCTACCAGAGCCCGAACGCCTTCCGGCCTTTCGAAGACGCCTCGACGGCTATCCGCTGCATCCGGGTCTCCCAGCGTATATTCCCTGGAGAGCCGCGCAGTGACCTGGCCGCTGGCAGCGTCGGTGTGGCGTTCATAGATTCGCCAGAATTGTCCGTCTGTGAGGATCCCGAGCGTCGCATCGTCTGCCAGCCGGTGCTGCTCAAGATAGCGGCAGATCTGCCGGGATGGGGTGTTAGCGCGGCTTGCACCAGCGGTGTCGAAATCCGTCCCGAGCGGCTTTTCCTCAAGTAGAAATCGCGCAGTCTGTTCGCTGTCCTCCATCTCATCCAGCGCCAACGGCCAGACAAACCGGTCGGGCCGGTTATTGGCATCGGTGCGCTCCCGGCGCATGTTGACCTTGGGATAACCCAAGGCGACAAGAACGGGCTCGATCAACTGGTCCTGGGTATCCGCTTCGGAGCGGTCCTTCTCCAAGCGCCGGAGAATTCCCTCGCCTCTTTCGTAAATTTCCTGAACCCGTGCGGTTATGTCTTCCGACGCGGTCGTGTTCATGGGGAAGCAGGTCTCCGAAGCGGGCTGGGTTAGGTGGCCCGGAAATGGCGCCGGTCCCATCAGAGGCGGTTTGCGCGGACAAATCTCACTCAAGCGAAGATAGTCGCCTGACGGCGCCTGTTACTACCGAGGGATTCCTGTTTCCCCAAGAAAATTCCTCTGCAGCATCCCGGCTTGCGATCTTGACTGGCGGCCGGGCCAGCGAAGTCCAGGCCTCCGCCTCAAGCCTTCTTCCGCTCCTTGGGCGGCTTGCCCTCGAGCGGGTGGCCCTTGGCATGGTTGTCGAGCATCTTGACGAAGGTGTCGCCGGCCCAGCCTATGTCGAATTCCTTTCCGGCGCCGATCCGCTCCATCGTCATGGCATGCAGCCGGTCCAGGATCGCGCCCAGGACCTCTTCGGACAACGCCCTGGGCTTGCCGCGACGACGCGGGGCGCAGTACAGCTCGTGCAGCTTCAGGGCGATTTCAGACACGTCCTCGAAGTCGAAGACGAGAAACTTCACTGCCGCTTCCGCCTTCAGTTCCCCGTACTTCTCCTGGGCGTCCCTAAGCTCGGCAGTCTGCCACTTTCGCCTCGGCTTCCTGTGGTCGTAGCCGTCCAGGCCGAGCCGGCTGACCATGAAGCAATAGACGCGCCGCCGGTCGGCCGCTCTCGCCTCCGCCGCATGGCTCTGCGCACTCGTCCACTGGTCTTCGATGTCTTCCCTGTACAGATTGCGGATCGTGGTGACCTCGGTCAGGATGACGAAGTCTCCGAAGTCGGCCCGCCCGTCCGGCTTGCCGCCTGGGGCCACGTTCTGGGGAACCGGCCTCTCGCCGGTCGTGTCGACGCGGACGGCGCAATAGACGCTCTGCGGGCTGTCCAGGACGCTGAGGAACAGGCCGACGATCAGTTCCAGGCCGAGGCCCTTGTTGTAGCGCCAATGGTCCTGCAACGTCCTGGCGTCGACGTCGTCCGTGTCCTCCCCGGCCATGCGTTTTTCTCTCGCTAGGGCTACCCGTAGCCGCCGCGAGGCGTTGGCGTCAAAACCGATGTCCGGAAAGACGAAAGCCCTGTTCTGTGTGTGGTCTTCGTCCAGAAGCCTCCGTGTTACCAGGGACAGCGCGTGGGGACCGACATGGAAGTCCGGCGCGGGAAAGGCGACAGCGGTTTCGCGGTCCGCCCCGACCAGCATGCTGGCCGTCAGGGTCATTGCGCGGCCTCCCGCGCCTGCCGCAGCCGCTCTTCGCGTTCACGCTGCAGCTTCTCTTCGCGTTTGCGCTGCCGTTCGGTGCGTTTGCGGCGCCGCTCCTTCAGGTCGGCGACAGGGCGGAGCCACTGCACGCCGCCGGGAATGCCCTGGGGCACGACCAGGCCTGCATCGCAGAGCATGAGCGCTGTCGAACGCGCGGCCACCAGCATGCCGCGGGCCCTTTCGTGCTTCTTGAAGAGCCAGCGCGTCGTGGCGTTGGTCATGACGATCGCCGCGTACTCGATACCGCCTTCGCTGAGATCCGCGCGTGTGAGGGCCTCCTCGCGCCGATCCATGACCTCGTAGGCGAACGCCTCGATAGGAGGCCGCCGTTTCGGCGGCAGCTCCTCCATCCAGAAGTGGAGCCATATGAACTCGGGCGGGGACAATCCCCGCCGATACACCGCCGAATGCGGGTCGTCCTCCCGCTCCTCGGGCTGGTAGTCCAGCGTCTCGAAGGCGTGGTTCAACTGCCCGACGAGGCTGCGCCTCGTTCCGCCCTCGCCCGTGACTTTGTAATTCCTCAGCACGGTCCGGCACAGCCATTCCCGGTCCTCAATGCTGCGCAGCCGCCGCCGCGTGATCTTTCCGTGCTTGTCGAACAGCTGCAGATGCTGCATCTGGTAGAGGCAATCCTCCGCCATGGCGCGCAGGGTGGCGGCGCGGTCCGGGCGCGCCGGATAGCCCTCGTCGTCCACTCTAGGCGCGCCCAGCGCCCCAAGGCCCTCGAGATGGCCGTCGCTCAGGCCGTATTTCCGGATTGCGGACTCCAGCATGGGGACGATGTCCGGCCCTGTCGCGCCGCTCTCCGCCAGCATGCGGGCGGCCGCCGGCAGGAAGAACAGTTCCTGCTGCACGCCGGTCAGAAAGGGGGCATTGTTCATTTCCTGCCAATCCTTTCGGTCATCTCCCCGGCCTCATTCCAGCCCAGTTGAATCCGCAGGCGCCGGGCGATGTTGAAACCGTTCCTCATGTCCTTCTCGTGCATCAGGCCCAGCATGCGGGACGGCATCCGTTCGAGGGCGGTCCAGTGGCGGTGGTAGTTCATGCCGAACCAGGCCAGCCATATTCCGCACATCGCGGCGCGCAGGTTTTCCGAGGATTCGGTGTAGGTGGGGTTGCTGTCCGCGCGGAACCGGGGCCGCCGGGCGGCCGGAGCCCGCCTGCGCATAACCTGCATCGCCGAGTCGACGGATTGCAGGTCCGCATGACGCAGGAAACTGTTGACATCGCCCTCGGGCGGCCAGTCCCGGTCGGGTCCCTGCGACAGCCACAACAACATCGCACGGACGTTTACGCGGGACACAAAGTTGAACCGGCTCCAGCCGCCGTCTTTCGCCAGACCGCCGCGCATCGTCATTCTGAACAGCTTCGCCTTCGCTTTTGCGACATCCATGGGGTCCGCCGCCCAGCGATCAAGCCCGACCTCTTTCATCGCTTCCGCGATGCGGCTTTCCCAGTCGTTTGCGATCCGGGCCTTCTCCTCGTCCCAGAGCTTGTCCTTGTTCGGGGTGCGAGGCACGTCTTTGTCCTTCCTGTCCTTCAGCTTGATCCTCTCCGTTTGCAGGACCGCGATCTCGACGCGGCGGCTGCAAGGAGAGTCGCAACAGGACGATGCGGCGTCCTCATCCGGTGGCGCATCCCAGGCCAGAGGTCCGGGAGGGCTGCGCATGTCGCCGGCGAAGACGGTGGCCGCCGCCCTGTAGGCCGTGGCGTCCCCATCCATGCAGAAGGTGACCTGCCTGAACCGGCGCGTCATCTGCCTGACTACCATGAAGTGCGCGAAGCACGCGTAATCGGGGCGCATCAGGTAGCCGCCGCCGCCGAGATAGCTCGTCTCCCGGGTTCTCCCCCTTTGGCTCTTGCCCCCGGTCTTGCTCTGGCACTCGTGCTCCTCCCCATCTTTCCCGCCCAGTTTCCTGTGGGCGGTGTAGGCGTGATCGAGATGATCGAATCGCCGTTCCTCCAACAGCAGATTCGAGTCGGCCTCGTCCTCGAGCCGGTTCCCTTTCAGGCCTCTCGCCGGCATGTATTTCTGCTGGAAGACCGCGCAGGGATGGGCGGCGAGCACGAACCAGCTGGCGGGTTCGCCGTGGATGCGCATCACCGTCATCAGCACCGGAAGCCCATGGTGGCGGTGCCTGTAGGACGCCGTCGGCGTCCTGAGCGATACGTTCAACGTGTCGAACTTGAGCGTGGCCGTGCCGTTGAACGGGCTGTCCGCCGGACCAGGTTCCTTCCCGTCATTGGCCTGCATGAACAGGCGGCGGAGCCGCTGCAGGTAACCGGGCGCCATCATGCCGGCATTGCAGTAGCTGTGATAGTCGCGAACCTGCCGCCCCAGGCTCGAGAGCATGCTCAGATAGAGGTTGAAATGCATATCCGGGTCTTCGAGAAGCACCATCGAGTTGCGAATGCCCAGCCCGACGCGCACATGCTTGTAGATCGTGGCAAGGCGCCGGTCCGTGACGGCCTGTTGCCCCTCCCTTTCCTCCATGTTGAAGGTCTCGCCGAGGGTGATGCCCGACCGGCATTTGCGACACCTGAGCTTGTGGAGTTCCCCCCTGGTGTCCGGCCGGTAGCATCCCCGGTGCTCGTAGGCGTTGAGGCCGTAATTCTCGCACTTCTCGTCGGGGCAGGCAGCGAACGGGATGCTCTGGGTCTTGAACCAGACAAAGGCCTCCCGCAGCGAACGGTTCGACAACAGACGCCAACTCCCTCCACAGGTCTTGCACTTGTAGCTCCCGGAGTCGCCCGGGAAATCGGGACCATCGAGCTTGTAGCGACTCTTGTAGGCATCCATGTCCGGCGCCGGCCCGAAATCGGGACACATCGGATTGCGGCAGAAATTGGCGTTGAAAAGGAAACCCCGCCTGACTTGCGGGAAGGGGATTGGCTCGAAGGCCGCGAGACTGGACTCGAGCATGCCTCAGACCGCCTTCACGGCAGCGGCGGCCAACCCCTCGCATGGCGTCTCGGCGGACAGCCTCGCGGATGCTGTCACCATTCCCGGTGTTCCTTCGCAGCGGCATGGGACTGCCTGTTCCCGAATAGCATCCGGAAGGAATTTCCCTGTCAAGCCGGACCTCGCAGGAGTGCCGCGGGAATGACGGGCGGGCCGGTGTCGCCCAGGCGGGGAGTTGGAGTGCCTTGAGGCAGGAAACCCCTTGTGTTTGCTCAAACTCTGGGGCAAATGAACTGCTTATCCCGACAAGAACGACCCAGAACACTAGGAAATAAAAGGAATTTCGGAAATTTCGGAGATGCCACAAAATCTGTAGCGGCTATGGCGGAGAGGGTGGGATTCGAACCCACGATACGGGGTTACCGTATACACGCGTTCCAGGCGTGCGCCTTCAGCCGCTCGGCCACCTCCCCGGCGGGGCGGAACATAGGTGCGGGGCGGCGGCCGCGCAAGTTGCCGCCGGCTGTGCCATGATGGCCGCGCGCACCCGGCGGGAGGAGAGGCGGGCCATGGAAAAGACCTTCCAGTTCTCGAACATGCACCACGAGCTGATGGCCCGCGACGAGGCCTATATCTACGGCTGGCGCTACGAACCCCGGGTCATCTTCGAGAGCGGCAGCGGCGTCATGCTGCGGGACGTGGACGGCAAGGAATATTTCGACCTCACCGCCGGCATGATGTGCATGGTGCTGGGCCACAGCCACCCGGAGCTGACCGAGGCGATCCGCGAGCAGGCGGACAAGCTGGTCCACACCTCCTCCTGGTATTCCAACCCCTGGCTGGTCGAGTTCGCCGAGCTGATCGCGAGCACGCTCCCCGGCGACCTCAAGGTGGTGAACTTCGCCGTCACGGGCTCGGAGGCCAACGAGATCGCCATGCGCATGGCGCTCGGCGTCACCGGGCGCTACGACATCGTGTCGGTCATACGCGGCTTGCACGGCGGCAGCCTGGCGGCCGAGGCCGTGACCAGCGTCGGCGGCGGGCGGAAGGCGCATCTGGGTCCGCTCATGATGCCCTCGCACCGCAACGCCATCTACGCCCCGCTCTGCTATCGCTGCCCCGTCAACCTCGAATATCCCGGCTGCAATGTCGCCTGCCTCGACCATAGCGAGGAGCTGATGGAGCACATTACCAGCCGCAACCTGGCGCTCATCATGGCCGAGACCATCCCGGTGGCGGGCGGCATGGTGGTGCCGCCGCGCGAATGGCTGCCGCGCCTGCGGGCGCTCGCCGACCGCTGGGGGGCGCTGCTGATGCTGGACGAAGCGCAGCTTGCGCCCGCCAAGACCGGCAGCATCTGGGCGTTCGAGCAATACGATGTCATGCCGGACATCGTGTCGTTCGGAAAGGGCATGACCGCCGGCATGGGAATCGCCGGCACCGTGACGACGCGGGAGATCGCCGAAGAGGCGCGCGGCAAGGCGGGCCTGCCCTGGGGCGGCACCTATTCCGGCGACCCGCTGCCGGCCGCCGTCGGGCTGAAGCAGCTCCAGATCGTGCTCCGCGACGGGCTGGCGGAGCAGGCGGTCGCGAGGGGCGCCCGGCTGCGCGCCGGGCTGGAGGCGATCGCGCGAAAGTATGACGTGGTGGGCGAGGTGCGCGGGACCGGCCTCTATTACATGCTGGACATTGTCGAGACGCCGGAAGGCAAGCGCCCCGACCCGGCCATGGCGGAGCGCATCCGCTACAACGCGCTTCTCGAAGGGCTGGTGCTGATTACGGTCAAGAATTTCGTCCGCATCTGCCCGGCGCTCATCATCACGGAAGCGGAAATCGACGAGACCCTGCACCGGCTGGAAACCGCCGTGCAGCGCTCCGTGGAAGGCTTCCCGAGGAACCTCGACTACGCGACCTCGAGCTCGCTCGCCGCCCGCCCGGCGGTCGCCGCCGCGACCTGACGCGCCGCCAGCGGCCGGAACGAACGCGCCGCGCGGGCCCATGACGCATGACGGAATTCCGGGAGATCGCGGAAGCGGATGCGGCGGGCGAGATCGCCGCCGTCTATGAAGAGATCCGCCGGACTTACGCGGTCCCATACGTCTCGTCGCTCTTCCGCCATCTCGCCGTCTATCCGGGCCTCCTGCCCTGGGCCTGGCGGGCGCTCGGCCCGGCGCTCGCATCCGGGGGCCTGCAACGGCTTGCCTGGCGGCGCGTCGATATCTCCGGGCTGCCCGGGCTGCCGGCACTCACGCACGGGGCACTTGCCGGCCTCGGGGTCGATGCCGCCGGCCTCGCCGCGATCCGCACGGTCTGCCGGAGCTTTGCCCGCGTGAGCCCGGTCAATCTCGTCGCGGCCGCCTGCCTCGCCCGGCTGCTCAGGCAGGAACGGGCCGGCGGCGAACCGCCGGTCGCGCTGGAGCCTGCCGCCCTGCCGGGGCCCTTGCCGCCAATGCCCGGCATGGTCCGTGCCGAGGCGATGACACCGGAAACGCGGGCCGTCCTCGCGACCTTCGAGACGGAGCTTGCCGGCGAGGCGTTCGTGCCGGGGCTCTACCGCATCCTTGCCCGCTGGCCGGGCTTCCTCGCGCATCTCGCCGCGACGCTCGGCCCGCTGCTGCGCGATCCTGCGGTGCTTGCCGCCTGCGAGGGAATCGCCGACCGGATTACCGCGGCGGCCCCGTCCGTGCTGGCCGCGCTCGAACAGCCGGCGGAGCCCGCGCCGCTCGCGGCGGAAGAGGCGGCGGCCGTCCTCTCCGCGATCCGCACCTATCGCGGCACGAGCCCGCAGATGGTCGGTTTCGGCACCCTGATCCTGAACGCGCTGCCGGCGGACTGAGCGGGCCCGGGCTGGCGGAGTCAACGCGCCCGGCGCTCCTTCGTTACCGTCTCATAGGCGGCGTTGATGGCGGCGAGCCGGTCGTTGGCAAGCGCCATGAATTCCTCCGGCAGGCCCTTGGAGACCAGCCGGTCGGGATGGTAGGTGCGCACGAGATTGCGGTGCGCCGCGCGAAGCTCCTCGTCCGAAACGCCCGGCTCCACGCCGAGCACGGCATAGGCCTCCGCGGAGCCTTTGCCCCTGTCGCTTGCGTCGCCTGCCCCCGCTCCCGAACCGGAAGCGTGGCGAGCGCGGAGCGAGGCCAATTCGTACTCGCTCAAGCCGAAAATCGCGCCGATGCGGGCGATCATCCGGTCTTCGGCCGGATGCAGCTCGCCGTCCGCCGCGGCGATGGCGTAGAGCGCGTCCACCACCTCGGCCAGCAATTCCGGCTTCGCGGCAAGCGCGCTCCGCACCTGTTCGGCATAGGCCTCGAAGCCCTCCGCGCTCCGCCGCGCCTCGTTGTAGAGGTCGGCGATCCGGCTCCGCTCATCCGGGTCGAACGGAAATATCCGCTGGAATGTCAGGATTTCGTCGCGCGTGACCGTGCCGTCCGCCTTCGCGACCTTTGCGGACAGCGCGATCACGCCGAGTGCGAACACGACCCCCGCATCGGCCTCGATCGCCCCGGCGCCGCTTTCGACCGCGCGGCTCCGGCTCCGGTCGATCAGGCCATGGCCGGCGACCGCGCCGATCAGCGCGCCGAGCGGCCCGCCGACCGCAAAGCCCAGCACCCCGCCCACGATCTTGCCGAATATCGCCATAGGCCGCCCCTGCCCGTCGCGGTCGCCGCCAGACTATCGCTTCGGCGCTGGGGAAAACAGGCCGCGCGCAGGCCCGTCTTGGAAAGTGCGGGGCAATCGGTTTCAATCGCGCCCGCCCCCTTCCGGGCGGAGAGACGCCGAACCATGCAAGCGCAGAACCTGCTCTTCATCATGTCCGACGAACATTCCGCCGGGGCGCTGGGGGCGGCCGGCCATCCCTTCGCGAAGACGCCGAACCTGGATGCGCTGGCGGCGCGGGGCACGCTCTTCTCCAGCGCCTACACGCCTTCGCCGATCTGCGTGCCGGCCAGGGCCGCTTTCACCACCGGGCGCCATGTCCACGAAATCGGCGCCTGGGACAACGGGCACCCTTATGACGGCAGCGTTCCAGGATGGGGCCACGCGCTGCAGGCGGCGGGCCGACCGGTGCTCTCCATCGGCAAGCTGCACTACCGCGACGAGGCGGACCCGACCGGCTTCGACACCCAGATCCGCCCGATGCATGTCGTGGACGGCAGGGGCGATGTGTACGGCGCGATCAAGGACCCCATGCCGATCCGCTTCGGCGGGGCCAAGTTCTCGCGCGAGATCGGCCCCGGCGAGAGCGGCTACACCCGCTACGACCGGGCGATTGCGGACGAGGCGGCGCGCTGGCTGACCGGGGACGCCCGGACTGCGGACGGCCCCTGGACGCTGTTCGTCTCCTTCGTCTGCCCGCATTTCCCGCTGATCGCCCCGGAGCCCTTCTTCGCCCTCTACGACCCGGCGGAGATGCCGTTGCCGAAGGACTACCGCCTGCGCCCGCGCCATCCCTGGATCGAAGCCTATGCGGAGGCCCAGCCCTATGACAGCTTCTTCAACGACGAGGCGCGCCGGGTGGCCATCGCCTCCTATTACGGCCTCTGCTCCTTCCTCGACGACAATATCGGCCGCGTGCTGGCCGCGCTGGAAGCAGCCGGGCTCGCCGGCGCGACGCGCGTGATCTACACCAGCGACCACGGCGAGAACCTCGGCGCGCGCGGGCTCTGGGGAAAGTCCAACATGTATGAGGAGGCGGTCCGCGTGCCGCTGATCGCCGCCGGGCCGGACGTGGCGGCGGGGCGGGTCTGCGATACGCCGGCCTCGCTGCTGGACTGCCACCCGGCGATCCTCGAATGCGCGGGCCTCGAAGCCGACCCTGCGCGCCCCGGCCGCTCGCTCTGGACGCTCGGCGACGACCCGGAACGCGCCGTGTTCAGCGAATACCACGCGGCGGGAGCGGCTTCCGGCTGTTTCATGCTGCGGCAGGGCCGGTGGAAGCTCATCCACTATACCGGCTTCGAGCCGGAGCTGTTCGATCTGGAGGCCGACCCCGAGGAGCGCCGGAACCTGGCGGCCGAGCGGCCGCAAACGGTCACCCGGCTGATGGCGGCGCTCCGCGAGGTTTGCGACCCGGACGAGGTCCACCGCCGCGCGCGGGCGAGCCAGAACGCACTGGTCGAAGCCCATGGCGGCCGCATGGCCGTGATGCGCGCCGGCGCGTTCAGCGGCACCCCCGCCCCCGGCGACAAGCCCGTCTTCACCGCCTGACCGGCGCCGGTTCGCAAGGGCGTCCGCTTGCCTCGCAGAGGAGCGGTTCCTATAGTCGGGGCCATGACCGGGGCCATCGCCTTCGACACCCACCGCTTCGTCAAACGCCTGACGGAAGGCGGTTTCACCGAGACGCAGGCCGAGACCCTGGCCGAAGAGCATGTCGCCCTACTCAACGCCAACCTCGCCACCAAGGCCGACATCGCGGCGGTGCAGGCGGACATCGAGGCCCTGCGGCTGGCGACCAAGGCCGACATCGCGGCGGTGCAGGCGGACATCGAGGCCCTGCGGCTGGCGACCAAGGCCGACATCGAGGCCCTGCGGCTGGCGACCAAGGCCGACATCGAGGCGGTCAGGGCCGAGCTCAAACGCGACATCGCGAACGCCGAGACCGGTCTCAGGGCCGAGATCGCGAAGGTAGAGGCCGGCCTGGAGGCGCTTCGGCTGGACACCGGGACCCAGATCGCGAAGGCCGAGACCGGTCTCAGGGCCGAGATCGCGAAGGTAGAGGCCGGCCTGGAGGCGCTTCGGCTGGACACCGGGACCCAGATCGCGAAGGCCGAGGCCGGACTCAAAGGCGAGATCGCAAATGCCAAGGCCGATCTATTGAAATGGATGTTCGGCGCAATGATCGCCCAGGGCGGGCTGATCGTCGCCCTCGTCAAACTGCTGTAGCACATCCTTGCCGCGCCGGTCTGTTCTTCGGAGGCGGCATACCGGATCGGGGCTGGCCCGCCTGCGAGGAACGCCATGATCGTCATCGACTCGATCACCCATGTCGAACCCGCCCATCGCAGCCGCGTCGTGCTGGCGGGGAGCCATGGCGGGGCCTATTGCGCGGGCGTGGCGGTGAAGGCGGGGCTCAGGGCCGTCATGCTGAACGATGCAGGCTTCGGGCTCGACCGGGCGGGCGTCGGCGCGCTCGCCCTGCTGGACACGATCGGCATGGGCGCCGTCGCCATAGACCATATGAGCGCGCGGATCGGCGATGGCGCCGATATGGCGCGGCGGGGTGTGCTCTCCGCCATCAACCAGGCGGCTTCCCACGCCGGTTGCCGCGTCGGCATGGCGGCGGCGAAAGCGGGCGCGCTGCTTGCCGGAGCGCGGGAGCCATGGGGCGTCTTTCCGCTGCTGGAGGAGGCGCGGACGCTGCTCGCACCGGGCGTGGTCGGCCTCGATTCGCTCTCGCTGCTGGAGGCCGCAGACGGCGACAAGGTTGTCGTCTCCGGCAGCCACGGCGCGCTGCTGCGCAGCAATCCGGGCTATGTCATCCACCATGTCGTGCGCGCCGTCGTCTGCCACGACGCCGGCATGGGCTGCGAGGAGGCGGGCATAAGCCGGCTGGAGCCCTGCGCCGGCATGGGCGTGCCGGCTGCGGCCGTCGAGGGCGCGACCGCGCGCATCGGCGACGCCCGCTCGCTCTGGAACACCGGGCGGCTTTCGGCCGTCAACAGCCTGGCCCGCGCGGCCGGTGCCACACCCGGCATGACCGTCCCTCAATTCGCGGAGCTTTTCGCATGACCGAACGGCGCAACGACCCGACGCGGCGGATGAATGGCGGCCGCGCCGTCGCCGAGATGCTGAACGCCTATGGCGGCGCGCCGATCTGGGGCATGGCGGGCTTCCAGCTCCTGCCCTTCTACGATGGCGTGCGCCAACTCGGCATGACCCACACGCTCATCAACGACGAGCGCTGCGGGGCCTTCGCCGCCGACGCCTGGGCGCGCGTCACCGGGCGGCCGGGCGTGGTCGATGCGACACTCGGGCCGGGCGCCACCAACCTCTTGACCGCACTCGTGGAGTCGCTGAACGCCGGCGTGCCGATGATCGCCGTGGTGGGCGACGCCAACCGGGCGCATGCCTGGAAGAACATGACCCAGGAGACCCGCCAGATCGAGATGCTGGCCCCGGCGGTGAAGGAGGTGATCCGCGTCGAGGTGGGCGAGCGCATCCCGGAGCATGTGCGCCGCGCGTTTGCGGTCGCGACCGGCGGGCGGCCCGGCCCCGTCATCCTCGATGTGCCGGAGGACATCGCGCATGGCGAGTTCGATTTCGGCGAGGAAGCGCTTTACGTGGATGAGGCGTGCAAGCGCATCCCCTCGCTCCGCGCGCGGCCCGACGCGGCGGCGGTGGAGCGCGCCGCCGCCATCCTCGACCGCGCCGAGCGCCCGGTGCTGCTGGCGGGCGGCGGCATTCATCTGTCCGAAGCCTGGGAGGCGCTCCGGGGCTTCGCCGAGACGCATGGCGTGCCGGTCGCGCACACCATGTCGGGCAAGGGCGCGCTCGCCTGCACACACCCGCTGTCCATCGGCCTGTTCGGGCGCTATGACCGCATCGCCAACGGGCTGATCGAGGAATCCGACGCGCTGATCGCGGTCGGCTGCAAGCTCGGCGAGATCGCGACGAAGCGCTACACGCTGCCGCCCGCGCATATCCCGCTCATCCACCTGGAAATCGAGGCGGGCGAGATCGGGCGGGCGGTGCGCGCGGAAGTCGGGCTCTGGGGCGATGCCCGGGCCGGCCTCGACGACCTTACGGCCGCCTGCGACGCGCGCATCGACCGCAGCGCCTGGACCGGAGAGGCCGCGCGCCGCCATGCCGCCTGGCGCGAGGAAGCCCGCGCCCGCTACGAAAGCGCCGAAAGGCCGGTCAACATGGCGCGGCTGGTCCACGCCATCCGCACAGCACTCCCCGATGACGGCATACTGGTCGCCGATGGCGGCTTCGCCGGCCACTGGACGGGCCTCCTCTACGACACGCGGCAGGCCGGCCGCACCTACATCGCCGACCGCGGCTTCGCCTCCATCGGCTACGGCCTGCCGGGCGGCATGGGGGCTGCGCTCGCGGCGGGCGACCGGCCTGTGGTGGCGCTCTCCGGCGACGGCGGCTTCAACATGACCTTGGGCGAGATCGAGACCGCGCGCCGGCTCGGGCTGGGTGTTACGGTCGCGGTGGTGAACAACGCCGCGTCGGGCTATGTGAAGGCGCTCCAGCACGCCATGTACGGCGGCCGCTACCAGTCCTCGGACCTCTCCGAGACGAACTATGCCGACGCCGCCCGCGCGCTCGGCTGCCACGGCGTGCGCGTGGAGGACCCGGCCGATCTCGACGCCGCCTTCGCCGAGGCCATCGCCGAGCGGGACCGCCCGAGCGTCGTCGATGTGGTCGTCACCCGCGACCCCGCCCAGATGCTCCCCGGAATGGACAACCGCACCGCCCCGAAGATCGAGCAGGGCGACCGCATCGCATGAGGGCGGCGGCTTCCCGGTGGACGCGAGCGGGCTTCCGGTGCAGGCTGTAGCGGCAACAATCCGGGTGGCGCACGGCGTTACATGAGTGTGCTCAAGAGCATTGCTATTTCGGGCTTCAAGAGCTTCGGCACCGAGGTCGAAGTTTCGCTTCGGCAGCTCAATGTGTTGATCGGTGCAAACGGGTCCGGCAAGTCGAATTTTCTGGATGCGTTTTCATTCCTTCAAGCCTACGGCCGGGTTGGCGTCAAGGCTTATGTACAACGATCAGGAGGCGCGGACAAAACACTGCACTTCGGCACCCGGTACACAGAGGTTGCCGACATACGGATCAATTTTTCCAGTGGAGGGCAATGCCGGTTAAGGCTGCATCCCACTGTTTCCGATGAGATTGGCACTAGTTTTAGTTATATGAGAGGCGTCACGTCACTACGTCGCGACGAAAAAAAGAAACAGAAAGCCATAGAAGATGAATACAGGAAGCGGCTTGCATCGTGGCGGCAGTATCATTTTCACGATACCGGTTTTCATTCCCCAATAAAGACAACTTCAAAACTGCACGATAATCGTTTTCTCAGGGAAGACGGCTCTAACCTTGCCTCCTTCCTCTATCTTTTGCGAGAGAGACACGAGGCGTCCTATCGGATGATCCGGAGCACAATTCGGCTGGTGGCACCGTTCTTCGACGATTTCGCTCTGGAGCCTTTGGAACTCAATCCCGATACCCTCCTGCTCGAATGGAGGCACAGGAATTCGGACGCTTATTTCGACGCCGCCTCCCTTTCCGACGGGACCCTGCGGTTTATGGCGCTGACGACTCTGATGCTCCAGCCGGCGGAACTTCGGCCTGAAATTATCCTTCTCGATGAGCCGGAACTGGGCCTGCACCCCTACGCCAGCGCCATGCTCGCCGCCATGATGCGCTCCGCGTCGCACGAAACGCAGATTGTGGCGGCTACTCAGTCGCCGACATTGCTCGATCATTTTGAGCCGGAAGACGTTCTGGTCGCCGAGCGCGTCTCTGGGGAGACCCGTCTCAACCGACTGGAAGCCGAGTCGCTGCGCGAGTGGCTGGAGGACTACAGCCTCGGCCAGCTATGGGAGAAGAACCACTTCGGCGGCCGCCCGGCACGCGAAGGCGCGGACACCGGATGACATGACGCGGCTGCTCGTTCTCGTCGAAGGCGAGACCGAAGAGATGTTCGTCAACCGTGTGTTGGAACCGCATCTCAGAACCCTCGGCTATGTTCAGGTTGCGGCCCGAAAACTGGGGAATGCACGGCAGCGCTCCCGGCGCGGCGGGATTCGCGCCTGGCCCTCGGCTCGCACCGACCTCGAACGCCATCTCCGGCAAGACCGGGCAGCCGTAGTGGCCTTGATGGTTGACTACTACGGTTTGCCGCAGAGCGGATCTCGGGCGTGGCCGGGAAGGGTCGCTTCGGCAGGCGCGGATGCGGTGGAGGCTGCGGTGCGGGAGAGCATCGCGCGCCGGATGGGCGGCGGTTTCGATCGGGGTCGGTTCCTGCCGCTGGTGATGATGCACGAATTCGAGGCCATGCTCTTCAGCGACTGCGCGGCGTTCGGCAGCGCCATCGGGCGCGCCGACCTGTCTCCCGCGCTTCAGGCGATCCGGGACAGTTTCCCGAATCCGGAAGCAATTGACGACTCGCCGGAGACCGCGCCTTCGAAACGCATCGAGGCGCTGTATCGCGGCTATCAGAAACCTCTGATGGGCGCGCTCGCCGCGCTGGAAATCGGGCTGAAACGCATCCGTGCCGAATGTCCGCATTTCCGAAGCTGGCTGGAGCGGCTGGAAGCGCGCGCGGCTAGTGCGCCTTGAGCCGGTTTCCGCCGGGGAAGGAAAAGGGCTAGGCTGACGCTTACGGACAAGAGGGGGAGGGCCGGATGGCCGGGGGTTGCGAGGGTTATTGGCAGGAGACGGGCGTGGCGGGGGTGCCGGTGCGCTATTGCCGCTGCGGCAGCGGCAGCCCGGTCGTGATCCTGCACCACGATATCGGCTGTCCGGACCGCGCGGCGTTCGCCGAGGCGCTCTCCGGCAGCCACGATGTGCTGATGCCGGTCCATCCGGGCTTCGGGCTCGGCAGCGAGCGGGCGGAGTGGATGCGCAGCGTGCGCGACCTGGCGGTGCTCTATCGCGGCCTGCTGGCGGGGCTCGGCATCGGGCGCGCTACTCTTGTAGGCCTCGGCTTCGGCGGCTGGGTGGCGGCCGAGATGGCGAGCATGGCGCCGGCGGATGTGGACCGGCTGGTGCTGGTCGGGGCCATGGGCCTCCAGCCGCGCGAAGGCTTCATCCTCGACCAGGCGCTGGTCGGCTATATCGACTATGCCGAGGCCTTCTTCAAGGACCCGGCCGCCTTCGACGCCGTCTATGGGCGCGAGCCCTCGAACGACCAGCTCGAGGCCTGGGACATCTGCCGCGAAATGTGCTTCCGCATCGCCTGGAAGCCCTACATGTACAGCCAGACTTTGGCCCCGCTCCTGGGCAGCGTCACGGCGCCGGCGCTGGTCGTGCATGGCGACGCGGACGAGGTGGTGCCCATGGACTGCGCGGAGCAATATGCCGCCGCCTTGCCCAACGCGCGCTTCGAAACCATGCCGGATAGCGGCCACGCCGTCGCGCTGGAGCGCCCGGAGGCGCTGGCGCGGCTCGTTCAGGACTTCATCGGGGAGTAACGGCCGATGCATCTGATGTATTTCACCGAGCAGCCCATGTCCACTTACCCGGCGGACAAGGGGCTGGAGTTCGGCGCGACGGCGCTGATGTTCTCCAACCGCTATTTCGACCCGGTGGACGGCAGCCGCCTCTACAACGAGTTCCTGGAGCAGTATCTCTACGCCGAGGAAGTCGGCATAGACGGCATCATGCTGAACGAGCACCACAATGCGCCGTTCTGCATGCAGGCCAAGGCCAACATCTTCGCGGCCATCCTGGCCGGCATGACCGAGAAGGTGAAGATCGTCATGCTCGGCAACCCGCTGCCGCTTGCGGAGAACCCGGTCCGGCTCGCCGAAGAGCTTGCGATGATCGACATGATCTCCAAGGGCCGCCTCGTCTCCGGCTTCGTGCGCGGCGGCGGGCAGGAGCAACTCGCCGCCGGCGTCAACCCCGCCTACAACCGCGAGCGTTTCGAGGAGGCGCACGAGCTCGTCGTGCGCGCCTGGACCGAGACCGGCCCGTTCCGCTTCGAGGGCAGGCACTACCAGAACCGGGTGGTGAATCCCTGGGCGGTGCCGCTGCAGAAGCCCTATCCGCGCGTCTGGGTGCCGGGCGTCATCAGCCGCGAGACCATCGTGTGGGCGGCCGAGCAGCGCTATCCCTACATCGCGCTCAACACCTCCATCGCCGACACCAAGAAGATCTGGCAGGTCTATGACGATGTGGCGCTTGAGGCCGGCTACGAGGCCGGGCCGGAGAACCGGGGCTACCTGATCCAGGTGCATGTCTCCGACAATGAGGAAAAGGCGATAGAGAATGCGCGCCAGTTCCGCTGGATGCAGGGCGAATTCACGGGGCTGGCGCATCCGGTCTGGTCCACGCCGTCCGGCTATTCCTCGCCGCGCAACCGCCGCGCTTTCGTGGAGTTCGCCGCCGGCCGCCGGGCCAATCCGCGCGGCCAGACGAGCTTCGAGCAGCAGATGGAGGATCTGCGCATCATCGCCGGCACGCCGGACACGGTGGTGCCGAAGCTGCGCCGCATCCTGGAGGAGACGCGGCCCGGAATCCTCGCGCTCTGGGGCAATGACGGGACCGTGAGCCAGGAGGACTCCATGACCTGCATCAGGATGATCGGCACGGAGGTCTTCCCGGCAATCCGCGAGATCGCGAAGGAGCTCGACCTCAAGAGCCCCTTCGAGGCCGAAGCCCCCGTCTCGATCAGATACTCGACCGACCTGAAGGCCCCGGCTGCGGCGGCGGAGTAGGACAGCGGTCAGAGAGTTAGCTGCGGAAGGTGTTTCGATGCTTCTGAGGCGTCTATTGCCCCGTATAGACCGGGACGCCCTACGGGCTTATCTCGAAGGCATGAGCCTTGGCTTCAACCCGCTTCCCGCAAGGCGCCGACAAACATTCATCAAGTCCGACGAGGATGCCTTTCGGAGCGACTGGGAAGCGGTTTGCGGCGACATGAGGTCCACCTTCAACAGCGTTATGGTAGAAGACCGGCGGGAGAGAGGGTGTTGACGGAGCGCTCTTGACAACCGATAGCCCGAAATTACTCCAATTTAATTATGCAGAAAACAGAAGCAAAACAGGAATCTTTAGAGGCTGCATTTAGACAATATGCCATAAAGTATTTCGTGATTCATGCTCAACAGAGACTTAAGGCATTTCAATTCTTTGTGACATTATCCACGGCGATTGGCGGAGGAGGGCTTTATTCTGTCAATAGCAACAATGCAATTGCACTATTTGTCTTGGGATTCATCATGTACTCTGTTTCATTTGTGTTTTGGAGACTCGATGTGAGAACCAGAACCTTGGTAAAGAATGGTGAAGAAGCTCTAAAGTATTTGGATTCCAAACACGAATTACCACGAATGAACGATTTGCCGAATCCATTATGTATCTTTAGTCGCGATGATGAATTTCGGAGAATAAATATAAATTTCAACACATATTTCAGCTACAGAAAGTGTTTTGAGCTTGCGTTTGGAATATTCTTTTTGTTAGGGCTGGTTGCAATGGTCTTTGCAATATCTGGTTACCAATAGTAACGATTGGTCCCTCAACTCCGCGCGATCACCGCCTCCGAGAAGGCGCGCATGTTGGCCAGCGCCTCTTCCCGCTCCATCGCGCCGAAAGCGGTCTGGCAGAGGAGGTGGCCGACGCCGGCGTCGGCGAGTGCTGCGACCTGCTCGCGCACACGCGCGGGGGACCCGAAGACCGAGCCGGTTTCCATCGCCTGCGCCACCGCCTCGCCGTCCGAAACCGAGGGGTCGCTCATCGGATTCAGCATGGCGGGGTCGATCTCGAAATCCGGCGGGTTGAGTGCGGCGCGGAGGTGCATGATGTGGGCGCGCGTGGCGACGAGATGCCCGTAGAGCCGGTCTTCGGCCTCGGCGTCCGAGTCCGCCACATAGACATTGCGCCAGACGGCCGCGTCGCCGAGCAGCCGGGCCTGCTTTTGCGGCGCGTGGCCGCCTGCCTCCAGCCCCTCGGCATAGAGCTTCCAGCGCGCCGGGATCGCCTCCAGCGGCAGGCGCGTGGTGAGCAGCGGCAGCCCGGCCTCGCCGCATTCCCGGAACGACGCCGGGGAGATGGCCGAGCGCCAGAGCGGCGGCCCCGGCTGCTGCACCGGCCGCGGTCGGATTTCCGGCATCTCGAACTCGTGGAACGCGCCCTTGTGGCGGAACGGCGCTTCGGTCCAGACCCGCTCCAGAATGGAGACGGTCTCGGCCATACGCGCGCGCGAATCGCCGCTGCGCAGGCCGTAGCCGACGAACTCGTACTCGTTATAGACCGTGCCCTTGCCGACGCCGATGTCGATGCGCCCGCCGGAGAGATTGTCCAGCAGGGAGAGCTGCGTTGCGAGGCGCACGGGATGGTGGAACGGCGCCTGGACCACGGCGAAGCCGATGCGCAGGCGCGTCGTGCGCATGGCGAGCGCGGCGGCGAAGGTGAGCGCGTCGCAATAGACGCTCTCGCCGGTGAAATAGTGCTCCGTCAGCCAGACATCGGAGAAACCCGCCGCCTCGGCGGCCTCGGCGAGCGCGATCTGGTCGGCGATGCGCTCGCGGTCCGCCTCGGGCGCCGGCGAGGCGGAGAGCGTCAGCCAGCCGAATTTCACGCCGCTCGTTCCGCCGTTTCCAGACCGCTGCAGGCGTCGTCAGGCGGCGGGTCGCCGGCCGGCGATCGCTTCGCGAAGCCCTTCGAGCAGGCCTTCCAGCCGCGCCTGCCCGTGTTCCACCGCCCGCAGCCGGTTGTCGAGCCCGTCGATACGCCTGTTGGTCTCGTCGATGCGCTTGCTGGTTTCGTCGATACGCGCGCCGAGGCGATCTTCGAGCCGCGCATTGCTGCGCAATAGCAGCGCCCCGACGGCGATGACAATGGCGGGTGTAAGCCAAGCGGACAGTTCGAGCGGCATGAGGACCTTTCCTTGTGCGCGGAGTGTGCCCCGAAGGAATGGCGCCGGCAAGGGCCATCGCCCGCGCGCCTTTGCATTTCGCGGCCGGCTGGATTATGGCAGGGGCAATCGCCGCGCGGAACGCGGCGAACTGTACGGATGGCGGCGTTCCGCGCTGCCGTGAGGGAACGGGAGGGGGCGCTTCCCCATGAACGCAACCAACATGCGCAAGGTGCTCTGCGTGCAGGGCATGCCGAAGGCGGGGCTCGACCTGTTCGCGGCCCGCGACGATATCGAGGTCGAGATCGTCCGCGAGGGCCCGGATTTCGACCTCCGGGAGCATCTGGGCGACATCCATGGGATCACGCTGTTCGGCACCCCCTACACGCGCGAGCTGATCGGCGCCACGCCCAATCTGGAAGTCTGCTCGCGCTTCGGCGTCGGCTTCGATTCCGTCGATGTGCCGGCGCTCACCGAGCGCGGCGTGCCGCTCATGGTCGCGGGCACCGCCAATTCGGTGACCGTGGCCGAGCACGCCATGTTCATGATGCTCGACCTCGCCAAGATGGCGCGCCAGTACCATGCGGGCGTGGCGGCCGGGAATTTCGGCGTGCGCAACGAGTATTCGGCCCTCGACCTCTATGAGAAGCGGCTCTTGTCGGTCGGTTTCGGGCGCATCGGCTCGCGCACGGTGAAGCGCGCGGTCGGCTTCGAGATGGATGTGCAGGTCTATGACCCCTATGCGGACCCGGCGGATGTGCGCGCGGCGGGCGCGGAACCGGTGGACGATCTCGACGCGGCGCTGGCGGAGGCGGATTTCGTCACCGTCCACTGCCCGCGCAACGAGGAGACCTACGGCATGATCGGCGCGGAACGGCTCGCGCGCATGAAGCCCACCGCCGTCGTCGTCACCACGGCGCGCGGCGGCATCGTGAACGAGGCGGCGCTGATCGAGGCGCTGCAAAACCGGACCATCCTGGCGGCCGGCATCGACGTGTTCGACCCCGAGCCGCCGCTCCCCGGCAACCCGCTCTTCACCATGGACAATGTGCTGCTCTCGCCGCACTCGGCGGGCGTGACGCGGGAATCGATGGACCGCATGGCCATGGTCACCTGCCAGAACGTCATCGACGTCTTCGACGGCAGGCCGGTGCCTGCCCATGTGGTCAACAAGGAAGTCCTCGACTAAGGAACGCAACGAACATGCGCAAGAACAACGTCCTCGAAACCTGGAAGGCCGGCGGCGCGGTCGTCAATGGCTGGCTCGCGATCCCCAGCGGCTATTCGGCCGAGGTCATGGCCGGCTGCGGCTGGGACAGCGTCACCATCGACCTCCAGCACGGCATGGTCGATTACACCGCCGCCGTGCCCATGCTGCAGGGCATCTCGCTTTCCGACGCCACGCCCATGGCGCGCGTGCCGTGGCTGGAGCCCGGCATCATCCAGAAGCTTCTCGACGCCGGCAGCTACGGCATCATCTGTCCGATGATTAACACCCGCGCGGAATGCGAGCTCCTCGTCGCCTGCTGCAATTACGCACCCAAGGGCTCGCGCAGTTTCGGGCCGATCCGCGCCGTCATGTATGCGGGGGCCGATTACGGCCAGCACGCCAATGACACGGTGCTCGCGATCGCGATGATCGAGACGCAGCAGGCGATCGACAATCTGGACGACATCCTTTCCACGCCCGGGCTCGACGGCATCTATGTCGGCCCCTCGGACCTCTCGCTCTCGCTCGGCCACCCGCCGCAGCTCGACACCGAGGTGCCGGAGGTGGTTGCGGCCATCGACACCATCCTCGCGGGCGCGAAGAAGCACGGCGTGCCTGCCGGCCTGCATTGCGGCTCGCCGGAATACGCCGCGCGCATGTTCGAGAAGGGCTTCCAGCTCGCGACCATCGCCAATGACAGCCGCCTGATGGCCCTGGGCGCCATGAACGCCGTCGCCGCCCTCAAGGGCAAGATGGCCGACAGCAACATCTCCGGCAGTCCTTACTGAGGGACCGGCGGCCGATGGATAGTGGACAGTGATCGGGGGACCGCGGCTCTATCCACTATCCACCGGCCACTAGAGCACGATCCGACCTGTATGGATCGACTGTTTGTCGACGGGTAGCTGCGGTCCTTGCCCCCACTTCGTCGCCCCGGACCCCGATCCGGGGCCCATCCACGGCCGTTTGGGCCCGGTGGAAAGGTCGGGAGATGGACCCCGGATCGTCGCTGACGCGCCGTCCGGGGTGACGATTGAGGCTTTACGGACGAAGCCGTTCCAGTTCGAACGGATACCGCTCTAACCGCCCTATTCCGTCTTCCTGCGGTCCAGCAGGGCGGCGGCCAGGCTGGCGAGGCCGGGTGCGGGGTGGCCGGCGGCGAGCGCCTTGTCGCGCGAGCGCTCATGCACCGCGACCCCGAGCACGGCGAGCGCCACGCCCCACATGGCGCTCAGCGAGGCGGCGGCCGACAGAATCGCCGGCGCATCGGTCGGGTGCACCACCACCGCCCAGGCGATGGCGGCCATCTGCACGGCCCAGGCGGCCGTCACCGCATAGCCGAAGGTGGGCCGCCAGCGGCGCACATAGACATCCTCCGCGCGGGTTTCGGCGCGCATGGTGGCGTTGACCTCGCGCCAGGCGGTCTCCGCCTCGCGCGAGCGCGCCTCCGTCTCGATGCGCCGGTTCGCGGCGTCGAGCGCTTCCGGGGCGACGCCGCCATTGCGCAGCACGCCGTCCACCTCGCGGAGCGCCTTGGCTGCGGCGTCGGCGGCCGGGTTGTCGAGCGCCTCCAGCCCGGCGCTCGCAAGGCGCGCGATGAGCGGCAGCCCGATCTGGGCGAGCAGTGCGGGAATCATGGGGTTTCCTCCTGTCAGATGCGAAAACTGTTGCGAGCGCGGCGGGGTCTTGCCGTGGGGCGCCATTCCTTGCGGGGGACGCGGTCGCGCGGGCCGAAGCGGTAGGGCTCCGCCAGCAGCGCGCAGGCCGCCGCGTCCAGCCCGTCGTCCCGGCCCTTGCCGCCCGGCCGCCATTCCCTCAGTTCGCGCAGGAAAGGCGACTGGAACACGCTGGCATGGGCCCAGAGCGCACGGGCGGCGAGCGGTGCATCGAAGGCTTCCAGGATACGCTCATGCTTCGGGCGCCTGTTGTGGACCCCCCGCACGGTCGTCCCGTAGCCCTTGCGCTTCAATTGCCAGCGCAGGATGTCCGGCAGGAACGCTCCGAGTCCGTTTTCCTCGACGCAGATAACCGGCAGGTGGAGCTTGCGCGCCTGGGCCGCCACCTGCCGGCAAAGATCGACTCCCCGGCTCTGGGTATCCGCGGTTTTCGGGTCGTGGACCGTATAGACGACCCGGTGCAGCAGCCGGCGGCCGTCCTCGTCGGTATAGACCGCCGCAAGCACGCTGGCGTCGCCCTTTTCCGGTTTGCCGAAGGAAGGGTCCCACCAGGCCGACGCGGAGACCAGCCGCCGACCCTCTATCCGGAGCATGGGCTCGCCGTTCGCCTCGCTGTATTCGAGCCGGCCCTCGTAGCGGCGCAGCCATTCGGCGTTCAGCCGGCCCTCCACCGCCTGCACGGGCCGGAGCAGCATCTGGCTGGCGAAGCGCGCCGGCCCCGAGCGGCGGCGGATGGTCTCGATGCGCTCCGGCGTGTAGCGCTCCGGCCAGGCGTCCTCGTCGAGCCGTTCTTCCCGCCGGCGAAAATCGTGGAGGAAGGGCAATTCGTCGTCCTCTTCCGGCCGCGCGTCCCTGGCGTAGATGGAGTAGTAGCTGTGCGGCGTACCGCTGTAGATTTGCAGGCCGCCGGGGCTCAGCACATAGTCGATCTCGGAGAGGCGGTTGCGCAGGTCGGCCCGCTTCGCCGGCGTGCCGCAGGTGTTCGGCACCTCGACATCGTCGCAGATCACCGCATCGGCATGGCTTCCGGTGATATTCGCGCCGATGCCGCGCGCCAGCAGCGAGGGGTCGCGCGAGACGAGGCGGCGCGGCACGGTCAGCCGGTCGGCCGCCCATTCCTCGGGTTTGGCGGGCCGCAGCGCCTCCGTGTCGGGATGGCGCTCCAGGATGCGCCGCACGGTGCGCACCGTCTTGGTCGCAAGCTGCGACTCGGCCGCCAGCACAAGGATGCGCCGGTCCGGATCGCATTTGAGCAGCCAGGCGGCGAGCAGGCCGAGCAGGGTCGATTTGCCCGAGCCGCGGAAGGCCAGCAGCAGCAGGCGGCGGGATCCCTTTGCAATCCGCTTGTCGAACCATCGGGCGATACGCTGGTGAAGCGAGGGCGTCGCCAGATTCTGGCTGCGGTTCCAGGCGTCGAGGAACGAGGCGAACGTGGGAAAGGCGGGGTTCATCGAACCTCCCTTGAATAGTGGATAGGGGTCACCGCCGGAGCGCGTCGATCTTCTCCGCCAGCACGGCGAGCGCGCGGGTGTTGGCGACGATCACGTCGAGCACCTGATGGCGGCCCCGCGAATCGCGGTGCAGCAGCCAGGCGGCGAGCCCCCAGCCGAGCGCGAGCGGCCCGTATTCGGCGAAGGCCCGGAGCGCGAGCGTATCCATGCGATCCGCGCGTCAGCCGGACCGCCGTGCGCCGCGCGGAGCCAGCAGGCTGCCCGTGCGGCGCAGGAGGCCGAGCCGTTCGAGCCGGTCCGCATGGCCCCGGTCGGACCGGAGCGCCCCAAGCCGGCGGGCGGTCGCATCCCCGGCATGGCGCCCTACGCGCTCACTCTCGGCCGCAAGCCCGCCGAGCAGCGCCGCGGCCGACCCGTCGGCTGCGCCCGTGCCGGCGGCGCCGAAGCGGGCCCGGGCGCGGGCCAGCGCCTGTTTCAGCCTGCGGCGGCGCAGGCGCTCCTGTTCGGCCGCGCGGGCGCGGATGTCGCCGGCCTCTCTGTTTGCGGCGGCGCGGCGCCGGGAGGCCGCCTCGGCGGCCGAGGCTTCGGCGAGCAGGGCGTTGCCCGCCGCCAGGGCTACGGGGAGAATTGCGCTCATATGTCGGTCACCTTCAGTTCGGTTGCAGCGGAAAGCAGGTGGAAGGGAAGCGGGCTTTCGTCCTCGATGCGCCAGAGCGGGGCCGCGCCGTCGCGCCGCCAGCCGCCCGCGCCGAGTGAGATGTCGCCCGTGAAGGCATCGTCGCCGAGGGCGGCACGGCGGAAGCCGAGGCCCGTGTCGCAGCGGAGCGCTCGGGTGCCTTCCAGGCGCAGCGCCACGCGCACGGCCCGGTGCGCCACGCCCTGCATCGCGCCGCGCGCAAGCTGGACGCCGGGGGCGAGGGGCTCGACCCTGTGCGCGAAGGCAAGCCCCGCCTGGAAGGTGTGCGCCGGGGCGTCGAGCAGGATGCGCCCGCCGGCCACGGTGAGTCCGGAAAGCGGCCTGCCGTCGGCGACGGCCGCGACCTTGCGCCCTTCGAGATGGGAGAGGCCGCTCCAGCTTCGGGTGGGCCTGGCCGCCGTTCCCGAGATCGCGGCGTCCACGCCGAGGCTGTCGTCGAAGCGCTCGACCGAATATTGCCCGTCGCGCTCGACCAGCGCCCAGGCCGTCCCGCCCGCAACGGCCGCCGAACGGAACGCTCCCGCGGTTTCGAGCCGTGTCCAGGCATGGACGCCCTCGGCCCGCCAAGCGGTGAGCGCGGCGATCGAGCCGTCGCCCATCACCGCCAGCAGCCGCCGGGCGGCGCCGTCCCAGGCCAGTTCCAGCGGCCCCGCGAACAGGTGGCTTGCGAGCAGCGCCAGGTCCTGGGCCCGCCAGGCGAGTTCGGCGTCGGCGAACAGGAATTCGCGAAGCTCCCGTCCGTTGCGGGCGAGGAACAGGGTCGCGCCCTCGACATCGACCGGCCGCGCGGCGCGGTCCGCGGGCGAGCCGATGCGCGTCTGCCGGCGAAGCTGGATCGAGGCGGGCGTCAGCGGGTCGCCCGAGACGGTCCATTCCGCGCCGGACGTGAAGACCTGCAATTGCCGCCCGGAGACGACGGCGCGCACGGCGTTCGCCTGGTCCGAAAGCAGCGGGAAGGCGATAGCCTCGTCGTCGAGTCCCGTGCCGGTGTCGAAGTCGAAGAAGGCACCCGAGCGCGACAGCCAGAGACGGTCCGGCAGCGAACGCGATCCGCCGATGACCAGCCGGTTCTGGTGGAAGACGGCCGAGGCCGGCCAGCCCCGCCGGGGCGAGAAGGCCGGCTCCTGCCAGTCGGCGGTCGCCGCGGTCCCGCCGGCGAGCGTGCCCACGACGTCGGCTTCGGCCTCCGTGACGGAAACGACCCGCACGATTCGCACCTCGTCCGCGCCGATCCGGAACCGCTGGCCCGCATCTTCGGGCGCAAAGACGGCCGCGGAAGCGGTGAGCCGGATGCGTCCCGAGGCCCCCGACGGGGTGAGCGTCGCCGAAGACGGGGCGTAGCGGCGGTAAGGCTGCATCGAGCGCCCGGCGCGTTCGACCCACTCCCAGGGTTCGATCCGCCAGTCGTCCTCCGCCCGGCGCGTCAGGCTCTGCGGCGGGTAGTCGGGATGGACAACCAGCATGGTGTCGGCGGTCTGCGTCCAGTTGAGTCCGGCCAGGTCCGCCTCGCGCCAGGGCGCCGCCGCGAGCGCGACCCGCTCGCCCGCCCGGTAGATCCGCAGCGCGCGGTCGGCGAACAGCAACAGGTATGTCTCCTCCGCGTTGAATTCGAAGGCGGCGAGCCGGCCGGGCCCGGGGACGGCCTCGACGAACCGCAGCCCCGGCCGCCGCGACAGGCCGCCCGTTGCGTGGACCACGACATTGCGGAGCCGGCGGGCGCCGTCGCGATAGGCCGCAAGGTCGGGCCGCCCGGCGAGGCGCGGCGAAAGCTCGCCTGCGCCGAACGAGGTCTTGAGCGTGTTGATCCGCGTCATGTCCGCGCCTCGACCAGCGGGAAGCGCGCCGGCGCGGGAGCCGGGTCGTGGAGCGCATCGGTGCGCCGGGCGCGGCGGAGCGCAACATCGGCGAGCCGCGCCAGCGCCTCCGCGCGCGAGGCGTTCTCCGTCACCGGCAGGCAAAAGGCGGCGGCGAGGCCGGCAGCGAGCGCATCCACGAACCAGGGCGGGAACTCCGCCTCGTCGGCGCGGAAGAGATAGCCGAGCCGGACCTTGGCCGGGTGCGCGTGGAGCCGGCCGGCGGCGATGCGCCAATCTGCCTCGCGCCCGTCCTCCACGGCCAGCGGATTCAGGAAACCGGCCGGCAGCCGGAAGACATGCGCAAAGCCCGGCAGGGGCGTCTCGCCCACGGGGTCGAGCTCTGCCTCCGCCGTGGCGAAGCGCCACGCATGGCCGGCGATCAGGGTGTCGCGCAGCGTCGGGTAGAGCGCGGCAGCGGTCCGCGCTTCGAGTGTCGGCTCCGCGAAGTCGGATATCGGGAGCGCTCCGAGCCGGACCAGCGCCTGGCTCGCAATCTGGACGGCGGTCAACGCCATGGGGGAAGTCCCTTCGGTAGAGGAAAGTGGATGGTGGCCGGTGGCCAGCGGCCGGCGGAATCGCTATCCACCGGCCACTGGCCATTAGTCGCCGGCGGCTACGCCGCCAGCACGCCCACCCGTTCGAGCGCGCGGATGACGGCGTTGACCGCCGCGCGCGCCTCGGCGTCGACGGTGGCTCCGCCGGTCGCGTCGGCGACGGCCGCCTGCGTCTCCCAGTCGGTGGTGAAGCCGACCGTGACGCTGCCGTTGCGGTTGGACGAGACGCGGACGAGCGCCGCGCTGTCGCCCGCGCCGTTGAGCGCCACCATGTCGCCGGGACGCAGCAGGTCGGCGGCGGCGTCGAAATAGCCGGCGCCCGTCATGTCGCCGTTCCTGTCCCCGGTGGACTTGTAGTGCCAGAAGGTGAAGCCGTTGGCATAGGCCAGCACCGAGAGGTTTGCGGATTTGAAAGCCATCGCTTGTCGTGGTCTCCCTGTCGTTGCGGTCAGTCTTCGAGGCAGCGCATGGTGACGACGCCCTCGGCGTCGATCAGCGATGCGCCCTGGCTCATCCAGTTGGCGACGAACCAGGCGGCGCGGTCGCCGTGCCAGGTGATGTCGGTGGTAACTTCCGCGCCTGCGGCGTGGCCGACGGCGCTCTTGTGGTACCAGTGGCAGAGCCGGACCGAGCCCTTGAGCGTGAGCCCCGAATGGGGCAGCCACAGCGTGCCGAGCCAGCGCTTGGCCTGGGTGCCGCGCCAGGGCAGGTCGTCGGCGCCCACATAGTCGGCATTGGCGAACTCCTCGATCTTCATGAGGTCCGACCACTGCTTCCAGCCGATGACGGCCGTGCGCTCGCCGTCATCCGGCACGTCGGCCTGGCCCAGCATCTCGAAGGCCGTGAGCACCTTGGCCTTCGTCAGCCCGTCCGTGTCGGCGCCGGCATGGTTGGTCGAGCCGTCGAGCGCGGCGGCGATCAGCTGGTCGGTCTTGCGGCCGAGCGCATAGGCGCCGGCCTTGGCGACCGTGTCGCGCTCGCCGCCGCCGATCTTGAGGTCGTCGAGCCGGTCCACCCACTCGCCGGCATAGTAGTCGCGGAGATTGCACTCGACCGCCGCGTGATCGACATTCATCACCGGGATCTGGCCGTGCCGGGCCTTGGTGGCGGCGGCGCCGCGCCCGACCTTGCGGAAGGTCACGCTGGAGCCCATGACGCCGCGCCGGGTTCGCACCGTGTCGCGGAGCTTGGAGCCCTGGCGCTGATAGGCGTTGTGGACTTCGCCTTCGAACGCCTTGATGAAGGAAGGGGAAAGATCGACGGGCATGTTGCCTGTCCTCCTGTTGTGGTTTCGGGGTTTCCTGTGTGTCGAGTCCGCGTCAGGACTCGTCGGGGTCGGTTCCGGTTTCGCCCGGATAGAGGCGCCGGTAGCCCTCCATCACCTGCCGGACGAGGGCGGGGTCGCGGTCGCGCCAGTAGCGGGGGTCGCCCTGGAGCCGGCGGAGGCCGTCGAGCGTCGCCGCCCCTGCGGGCCCTTCGCCGCCGCTGCCGCCGAGGCCGGGCTCGCCCGCATCCATCAGCCGCTCCAACGCCGCCGCGCCTTCGACCGAGCCGGTGAGCGCCTCGCCCACGCCAGCGGGCAGGTTGGCGGCGGCCCAGGCCTGCATCTGGCCCTTCGCGCGCCGCCAGCCGTCCTCGCCGCCATAGCGGTCCGCGAGGCGGGCCTCGCGCTCGCCGCGCTCCAGTTCGCCCGCGACCTCGCCCGCCAGCGGCAGCAGCAGCGAGGACGCCATGTCGTAAACGAGCTGCGCCTGGGCGTTGGTGAAGCCGGCCTCGTGCATTCGCCGGTTGGCTTCCGCGTCCGGGCCGCCGATCAGCCCGTCCAGTTCCAGCGCATAGTCCTCGGGGCTCGCGGGCGGCCTCTCGGCGGATGCCAGCGCGCCGTATGCGCCGACAAGCTCGTCCAGCCGGACGCGCCCGGCGTCGGCGTCCCAGAATTCGTCCGGCAGGCCCTCCGGCCGCGCCGGCGCCTCCATTTCGATTTCGGTATCCGTTTCCACGGTGCGGTGTCTCCTTCTTGTCTTCGGAGTGAGGGGTTGAAAGAAAACGGGCGGCCCCCCGGAGGAGCCGCCCGCGCGGGAATAGCGATGCGGATCGGATCGTCAGACGGCGCCGGGCAGCGGGTCCGGCGGCTCCAGCAGGGCGGGCGGCACGCCGAGGCGGGCGCCGAGCCAGCGCGCGGCGCGGGCGGTATCGACGGCCGCCAGCGCTTCGGGGCCGAGGCCCGCCACCGTGCCCAGCCAGGCGAGCGCTGCGCCCGCCTCGCGCCGTCCGGCCGCCTGGGCCAGCGGCGAGCGCAGCCGGAGCCCGGCCTCGCGCCCGTCGAGCGCGAAGGCCGCGACCTCGCCCCGCCGGACGAGAATGGAGAGCGCGCGCTCGATCAGCGGCGTCAGCAATTCGGCCTCCAGCCGCCCGTAAGTCGCGCCCAGCAGCCTCGCCGTCTCCGCCGCGCGCTCCAGCACCTCGGTCGCGGTCATGGCCGGGCTTGCCGGCTCGGCCAGCCGGTCGGCGAGCAGGGCGTGGCGGATGCGCTTGCGCAGGTCCTCCAGCACGAGCTGCGAAACGTCGAAACGCCCCGGCGCGGCGAGCGGCGTCAGCCCCGCGGAGCCCACCGCCTTGGGCATCACCGCGCCCGGCACCAGTTCCACCGCCGAGGGATCGAGCACGCCGTCATCGTCGGCCTGCCAGATGCCGGTCGCGGCGATGGAGGCGTTCTTCAGGATGAGTTCCACCACCTTGTCGGCGGTCTTGATGTCCGGCAGCGCCTTCATCACCGGCGAGCGTCCATAGACCTCCCCCGGCGCTTTCAGCCAGCGGAAGCAGACGAAGGGCGAGACGGCGAACCGGCCTTCCGCCAGCATCTGCGCCGGACGCCCGCCGCCGCCTTCCAGCACGGCCAGGTAGCGGTAGCCGCCCGGCTCCGGCGCGACGCGCTCGACGACGGAGAACGGTCCCTCGCCGGCGGCCCCCGGCGCCCGGGGAAAGCGGGCGCGGAGTTCGGCCGGCCCGAGTTCGCGCCGCCGCCAGACCCGGTCCAGCCGGCCCTCCGGGCCTTCCTCCAGCACGGTTTCCGCCAGCGGCACGGCGGCGAAGCGGAAGGCGGACGCGGCGCCGAGCGCGCTTTCCTCGAACAGGAGGCAGCCCGTGCCGAGCACCACGAGGTCGAGCAGCGCCTGGTGCATCTCGACCGCGAAGGCGGAACGGTCGAGATGGCCCTGCACTGCTGCCGCCGTCTCCTCCAGCGTCTCGGCCGCGCCGGGTCCGGCATCGCGTCCCGGCTCGAATCCGACCCAACGCTCGAAGGGCGGCGTCAGTTCGGCCAGCAGGCTTGCCGCAAGCTGTTCGGCGGCGTCGGCAGCCGTCGCATCGAAAATGCGCGCCGCACCGTCGGTCCCGCCGGGCAGGGCGTAGGCCGCGCAGTCGCGCCAGAGCGCCTCCCAGGAGCGCCGGCGGGCCTCGGCGCGGCGATAGCCTTCCAGCAATGCCTCCGGGTCTGGAGTTTCTGCGATCATGTTAGTTCCCTTCATGTTCTTTTTCATCCTACCCCAGGATTCTCATTTGTCAAGATGGTTAGCGAAAAATTACCCATCCCGGAGCAGAAAATTGTGCAACTGCCCCGGCGTCAGCACCCGCCAAGAGGCGATTCCGAGTACGCGCTTGGCCGTTTCGACGCAGGTGGTGGGAAGCAGCGGAGCGGGCCGGTTGCGCCGCCGCCGGCGCGTCTCGACCACGGTGAAACCCCGCTCGCGGTAGAAGCCGGCAAGGTCGAACGCCGCCGGCACCGGCTGCACCGCGACGTCCGTATAGCCGGCGAGCGGATCGACCGTAATCCAGCGCCCTGCTTCCTCCAGCGCGACGAAGCAATGGCGGAAGCCGGGCCGCAGCAGGCGCAGCCAGCAGAGGTCCGCCTTGCCGGAAAACACGGCGAGCGCCCGCCCGCCGCCATGGACGGAACCGCAATCCCCCCGGCTGCTCCTCATGCCGGAATTCCCTTGCCTGCCGCGCCTCTTCGGGCGACGATTCCCTTGGCGCGGAACAGTTCCTCGAGACGAGCCATGCCTTCGTCCCAGAGCCGGCCGAGCGGCCCGTGTCCGGGCGCCTGAAGGCGGCGGCCGAATCCGGCCAGCACCTGCAGGTGGCGCCGGTTGAGGCCGCCGGGCTTTACGAGCCGGCGCAGGCAGGCCAACATGTCGAGTGGCACGCAGGGCCGGCCTCGTCCGTCATGGCAGGGCGTGCCGCCATCCTCGACGATCAGGCGCCAGGACATGAACCAGAACCAGGCCTCCTCGGCATTCTTGAACGGCTTCTCGCCGGCCTGTGGCGCCGGCGGCTCGATTTCGGTCGTTGGGCGCGCTTCGCGCAGCGCCCGCGAACGGTCGGAAACAGGCATCGGTCCCCCGTTTTGTTCGTTTAATGTTCCGAATGGCAAGACATGGCTATTTTCCTAGTGCATGTCAAGGGAATTTGTGTCTAAATGAAACTCATGCTGACCCACGCCGATGTCTGGGCCGCGCTCGACGCACTGGCGGAGCGTCACGGCCTTTCTGCTTCCGGCCTTGCCAAGCGCTCGGGCCTGGACCCCACCACATTCAATCGCAGCAAGCGCACCACCAGGGGCGGCCGGCCCCGCTGGCCCAGCACGGAGAGCATCTCCAAGGCGATGACGGCGACCGGTTCCGGCATATCGGGGTTGTTTGCCGACCATTTGCGCCGGGAGGGCGCGCCGGTGCGCACCATTCCCGTGATCGGACATGCCCAGGCGGGCGGCAACGGCTTTTTCGACGATGCCGGCTACCCGGTGGGGGCGGGCTGGGACGAGGTGATTTTCCCGGACCTCGGCGACCCGAACGCCTATGCGCTGGAGATTGCGGGCGACAGCATGGAGCCGGTCTATCGCGACGGCGATATCGTGGTGGTGTCGCCGGCGGCGAGCCTCAGGCGGGGGGACCGCGTGGTGGCGCGTACCCGCGACGGGGAGGTGCTGGCGAAATGGCTCGGCCGGTTGAGCGCGCGGCGGGTCGAACTGCGCTCCTTCAACGCCGAGCATGAAAACCGCACGGTCGCCCGCGAAGACCTCGACTGGATCGCCCGCATCGTCTGGGCCAGCCAGTAGCGCCGGCCTTCTCGCCTCTTTCGCCGCCCCGGTCCTCTTCTCCGTCATGCCCGGACTTGTTCCGGGCATCCATGCGGCCGGTCGCCGGAAGCGGCGGAGATACCCGGAACAAGTCCGGGTATGACGATATGGGGCCTGGCATGACGGAGGGGGGAGCGCGGTGTGGCCGGGCCAGCAGGGGCGCCGCAGACAAGCCGAAATGAGGTGTGAATCCGGCAGAGGCTCGACCTGGGGGAAAGTGTGCTACAATGGCGATAGAGAGGCGGCTCCCGGAGCTGCCTTTTCCGTTTTTTGCAGGGAGAGAACGGCATGGCGAACCGCAGCGCCCCCGGCGGGACGGACGGAAGATCTGCATCCGCCGTCTCGCGCGCAATCAGGTGCGCGAACCGCGCCGGCGCAAAACGCGCGCCCCCGCCCGCGCAGGGGCGCGCGCGATACGCGCGGTACAGGGACCCTCCGCGGTCCGGCGGTATGCCGGAAGGGGCAGCCGGCCATACGCCCTGCGCATGGGGAACATGACAAAACATGACACACCATGACGTATCCCTGGAGTGGGCCCCTGGGTTCGGACTGTTTCAAGCGGCGGTCTTGACGGGACCGGCGCTCCGGTCGCCGCAATCCCGGCGTCTGCGCTCTTTCGCGCGGCGCGGGCGGATGGGGTAAGCTCGCGGAAAGGGCGGGGAACCGGGAGGGACAGCAGGATGGGCTGGCGGATCGGGGTCGATATCGGCGGGACTTTCACCGATGTCGCCGTGCTGGACGAAGAGAGCGGGCGCGCGGGCATCGCCAAGGTCCCGACGACGCCGCGGGATTTCGGCGCGGCGGTCATCGACGGCATCCGGACCGCGATGGCCGACTTCGCCATCGACCCCGGCTCGGTCTCGCTCGTCTCCCACGCCACCACGGTCGTCACCAATGCGCTGCTGGAAGGCAAGGGCGCCAATGTGGCCCTCGTCACCACGGCGGGATTCCGCGATGTGCTCGAACTGCGGCGCTCGGCCCGCGCGGACCTCTACGACCTCTTCCAGAACGCGCCTCAGGTGCTGGTTCCGCGGCGGCAGCGTTTCGAGGTCTCCGAGCGCATCGACGCCCAGGGCGAGGTCGTCACGCCGCTCGACGAGGCCGGGCTGGAAGCGGTGGTGGAAGAGGTGCGGAGCCTGGGCGTGGATGCGGTCGCCGTCTGCCTCATGTTCTCCTTCCTGAACGACGCGCATGAGCGCCGGGTCGGCGAACGGCTCCGCTCGGCCCTTCCCGGCGTTCCGGTGTTCCTTTCCAGCGAGGTGCTGCCGGAGATCCGCGAGTTCGAGCGGACCAGCACCACGGCGGTCTGCGCCTATGTCGGGCCGGTGCTCGCCTCCTATCTGGAGCGGCTGGAAGCCGCGCTGGACGAGCTCCGCCTCCCGTCCCTTTATGTCATGGGCTCGAACGGCGGGGTCTTCGACGTGCCGGAGGCGCTCAAGATGCCGGCGGGCTCGGTCGAATCGGGACCTGCTGCCGGCGTGATCGCCGCACAGCGCATGGGCCGGCAACTCGACCGGGCGAATCTCATCTCCTTCGACATGGGCGGCACCACCGCCAAGGCGAGCCTGATCGAGGACGGCCGGATCGAGACGACCTCCGAATACGAGGTCGGCGGCGAAGGCAATGTCGGGCGCTGGCTCCACGGCACCGGCCATCCCATCCGGGTGCCGGTGATCGACCTGGCGGAAGTGAGCGCGGGCGGCGGCAGCATCGCCTGGCTCGACCCCGGCGGGGCGCTCAGAGTAGGGCCGCAGAGCGCGGGCGCGGAGCCGGGACCGGCCTGCTACGGCTTTGGCGGCGCGCTGCCGACCGTGACGGACGCGAATGTCGTGCTGGGATATCTGAGCCGCACGCACCTTCTGGGAGGCCGGCTTCCCATCGACGCGGCGGCCTCGGAACGGGCGATCCGCGAGCATATTGCGGACCCGCTGGGTCTGGACGTGGCCGAAGCCGCGGCCGGCATCGTCCGGGTCGTCAACAACAGCATGGCGGAGGCACTCCGGATCGTATCGGTGGAGCGCGGCCACGACGCGCGCGAGTTCAGCCTGGCCGCTTTCGGGGGCGCCGGCCCCGTCCACGCGGCGGCGCTTGCCGAGGAACTTGGCATAGAGGAAGTGATCGTGCCGCCGATTCCGGGCGGGTTCTCGGCGCTCGGCCTCGTCGCCACCGACCTTCGCCGCGACTACGCCCATACCTTCTACACCCGGATCGACGAAGCGGACCTGGACGCGCTCAACCGGCGGCTTGCCGAGCTCGAAGCCGCGGCCCGGACCATGCTGGAAAATGCCGGATTGCCGGAAGCCGACCGCACCATCGGGCGCTCCGCCGACTGCCGCTATACCCGGCAGGCCTATGAGCTGACCGTGCCGCTGGGCGAGGGTCCTGTGACCCGCGCCCTGCTGGACGACCTCGCCGGCGGGTTCCACGAGCGGCACCTGCGCACCTATGGCCACAAGAACCCCGACGAGGCGGTGCAGATGGTCAATGTCCGCGTGACGGCGACAGGCCGCCTGCCGGGCGTCGAGTTCCATGCCGATGTGCCGGCCGGTTCCGCTTCATCCGGGGAGCCGGAGCGCGAGGTGGTGTTCGGCGAACGGGTGCGCTGCCCGGTCCTCGCCCGGAGCGACCTCCCCGCCGGCGCGGAGGGCCGTCCGGGCCCGTTTATCGTGGAGGAGATGGACTGCACCGTCGCCGCGCCGCCGGGCTGGCGCGCCCGGCGCGACGGGCGCGGATTCATCCTGATGACGAGGAGTGCATGACATGGCCGCTCATCCGTCCGTCGTGAAGACCGACGCCGCTACCTTCGAGGTCGTCAAGAACAGCCTCTATGCGGTCGCCGAGGAAATGAAGGTGGTGCTCGCCAAGACCGCCTATTCGCCCATCCTCAAGGTGGCGGGCGACTATTCCTGCGGCGTCTTCGACGACAAGGGAAACATGGTGGCCCAGGGCCCCGATTTGCCGATCCACCTGGGTTCGATGCCCGACGCGGTGCGGGCGGTGGTGCGCGCCTGGGATGAGATCGAGCCCGGCGACGTGTTCGTTCATAACGACCCCTATTTCGGCGGCTCGCACCTTCCGGATGTGAATACCGTCTCGCCCGCCTTCGTGGACGGCAGGCTGCTCGGCTTCTGCTGCGTGCGCGCCCACTGGCCGGACATCGGCAGCGCCACGCCCGGAAGCTACGGCGCGGTAACGGACGTCTATGGCGAGGGACTGCGCCTGCCGCCGGTGCGCATCCACCGGGGAGGGACCGTCAACCGCGATGTCGAGGACATGATCTTCGCCAATGTCCGCACCCCGGACGAACGCCGGGGCGACCTGCGCGCCCAGATCGCGGCCAACCGCCGGGCCTGCGAAAGGCTGGCTGCGCTCGCCGGCAAATACGGAACGGACAACCTCAAGCGCATCATGCAGGAAGTGATGGACTATTCCGAGGCGATGATGCGCGGGCTGCTCCGCGAAATCCCGGACGGGGAGGGCTCGTTCGAGGACTTCTGCGACGGCGACGGGATCGTTGCGGAGGGCTCGAACCGGGACGAGACCTTCGACATCAGGATGCGTGTCATCAAGCGGGGAGACGGGGTGACGGTGGATTTCGAGGGCTCTGACCCGCAGGTCGCCGGCCCGATGAACGCGCCGCTCTCGGTCACTTCGTCGGGCGTGTTCGCGGGGTTGAAGATGGCGGTCGACTCGGCCGGCGTGGTGCCGCCCAACTCCGGGGCGTGGCGCGCCGTCCGGGTGCTGGCGCCCGAGGGCTCGGTGGTGAATGCGCAGTATCCGTCGCCCGTCGTCTATGCCAACCACGAGATGTCCCACCGGATCTGCGACATGGTGTTCGGCGCGCTGGCGGCGATCATCCCCGACCGCGTGATGGCCTGCTCGCAGGGCACTTCGGCCGTGCTGACGCTCGGCGGCACCGACTACCGCACGGACGAGCACTATGTCAGCTACGAGACGGTCAAGGGCGGCTTCGGCGCGCGGCCCGACCGGGACGGCATTAGCGCCGTCGCAAGCGGCATCTCCAACACCATGAACACGCCGGTGGAAGTCATCGAGTTGAGCTTCCCGGTGCGGGTCGAGTCCTACGAGCTGCTGCCCGATTCGGGCGGTGCGGGGCGCTGGCGGGGCGGCCTCGGCGCGCGCCGGACCTGGCGCATCCTGGAGCGCGATTCGCGCGCCACCGTCTGCTGCGAGCGCACCAAGTCCGCGCCCTTCGGCATCGAGGGCGGGGCGGCCGGCGCGCCGGCGCGGATCTCGGTCGTCGATCCGCACGGCGCCGAGCGGGTGCTGAACAGCAAGGGCTCGTTCGACGCGCCCGCCGGCGCGCTCGTCGTCTTCGACGTACCGGGGTCGGGCGGCTACGGCCCGCCGGGCGAGCGCGATTCGGCCAGGCTGGGCCAAGACCTCGCCGACGGCTATGTCACGCCGGAAGGCGCGCGCCGCGACTATGGCGTGTTGGACCCGGAGGCCCTGCTCGCTTCCGCCAACGGGAGGGACGCAGCCGACTAGGGAACGGGGGCGAAGCGGGTAATGACGGTCGTGTGCGTCTCGACGAAATAGAGCGTCCCGTCGGCGGCCCCGCTCACCCCGTGCGGCATGACCGCAACCGGCTTGCAGCTCCCGACGATGGTTCCCTCGGCGGTGAGCGCGCTCACGCGCGGCACCTGGTCGGAGACATAGATCCGCTGGGTGTCGTCGATATGGATGTCCATCGGCTTGTAGAACGGGCCGAAATCGGTGAGGTGGTCGCCGTCTGGCGAGAAGACCTGGACGCGGTTGTTCTCGCGGTCGCCGACCAGCACCCGCCCGTCGCCGAGAACGCCGATGCCGTGCGGCGTCGTGAACTCGCCGGGGCCGCTTCCCCTGCCGCCCCAGCTTTGCACCAGCGCGCCGTCGGGCGCGAAGCGGTGAACCATGGTGTTGCCGTAGCCGTCGGAGACATAGAAGTCGCCGCCCGGACCGATGGCCACATCGGTCGGGTGGTTGAAGGGCGCCTGGGTCCAGGGGCGGTGCCGTTCGCCGAGCGCCAGCAGCAGCCGGCCTTCGGCGTCGAAGACGAGCACCTGGTGCGCGTCCCGGTCCACGACCAGAACGCGCCCGTCCGGCGCAACGGCAATGCCGTGCGGGTCGGCGATCTCGCCCTCGCCCCAGCTTCGTACGAAGTTTCCTTCCGGATCGAAGACCAGCACCGGGGTCGAGCGCCGCTGGCAAATGTAGAGATTACCGTCCGTATCGACCGCGCATTTGCTGATGATGCCGACCGGAATGTGCTCCGGCCACCGGCCCCAGGGCCGATCGATCCGGTATTGCTGCTCGCCCAGCACGGCGAACAGGCTGTCGTTTCCCGTCTCCATTGCCGTCTCCTCCTTGCGGCGCGCCGCTTTCAGGCTTCAGGCCTTGGGCTCTACCCAGCCCGTCCAGCTCCGGCGGATGGCCTCGCATTCCGCCGTCCGCACTCCGGTCTCGATCTCCATCGAGCGGCCGGCCAGTTCCAGCAGCGACTCGACGCTGTAGCGGCCGTAGTCCGTGCGGTGCATCTCCGCATGGCGTGCGCCGAGGACGAGCCGGGCGACCCGCGCCTCCTGCAGCGCCCAGCAGCACATCGGGCAGGGCTCCATCGTGGTGTAGCAGGCGGCGCCCGAAAGGTCCGGGCTGTCCAGGTTGCGGCAGGCGTCCCGGAGCGCGTCCACCTCGGCGTGGCAGGTCGGATCGTTGTCCGAGCGGACGCGGTTGCGCCCGCGCCCGATGACCTCGCCACCGCGCACGATGACGGAGCCGACCGGGACATTCCCCTCGGCCTTTCCCCGTTCCGCTTCTTCGAGCGCAAGGCCCATGAAATGATCGCGGTCTTCCGCCATGGCTCAACTCCCTTGCCGGCGCTTTCCGGCCTGCGCCGTCGCTTCACTCGAAATAGAGGATCGGCTGGTCGGCGGCGAGATTGTCGCCGGATGCGACCGGGACGGACTTGACCCGTCCCGCGCGCTCGGCGCGCAGCACGTTCTCCATCTTCATCGCCTCGACTACGGCGAGCGTCTGGCCGGCCTCGACCTCGTCGCCCTCGGCGATGGACAGCGAGACCAGCAGGCCGGGCATAGGCGAGAGCAGCACCTTCGAGGTGTCGGGCGGCGCCTTCTTCGGCATCAGCCGGGCGAATTCCGCAACGCGCGGCGGCACGGCTCGCACTTTCGCCTGCGCACCCCGGAAGGAGAGCACCCAGCCCGCGCCGTCCTCCTCGACCCGCACCGCAACCGCCTCGCCGTCGAACCGGCCCTCGAAATGCGTGCCGCCGGGCGGGCGCGCGCCTTCCAGCCGTGCCGTCTCGCCATCGATCTCCAGTCGAAGGCTTTCTTCGTCCGGCTCGGCCACGGTCGCGGCCGAGTCCTCGTCGAACAGCGCGGCCCAGTCGGGCCGGTCCCCGCCGCCTGCCGCCAGCGCTTCGCTCCGCGCAAGCGCCGTCGCGACGGCGGCAAACAGCCTGCGGTGCGCGGCGGCGCCGCTGCCGGGATCGTAGCCCTCCGGGAACTCCTCGTCGATGAAGGCCGTGCTGAGGCGGCCCTCGGCGAAACGCGGGCGGTCGGCGATGGCGGCGAGGAAGTCGATATTGTGGCCGACGCCGCCGATGGCGAAGCGCCCCAGCGCGTCGGCGAGCCTCTGGCGGGCCTCCTCGCGCGTGGCCCCGTGGGTCGCGAGCTTGGCGATCATCGGGTCGTAGAACATGGTGATCTCGGAGCCTTCGACCACGCCCGTGTCGATGCGCACGCCGCCGTCCTCCGGCGGCGGACGGAAGGTCTCCAGCCGGCCGATGGAAGGCGCGAAATTGCGCTCCGGCCGCTCCGCATAGACGCGCGCCTCTATCGCCCAGCCGTCGAGGCGGATATCCGCCTGGCCGAAACCGAGCGGCTCGCCGGCCGCCACGCGCATCATCTGCTCCACGAGGTCGAGCCCCGTCACCATCTCCGTCACCGGATGCTCGACCTGGAGGCGGGTGTTCATCTCCAGGAAGTAGAAGTTGCGGTCGCGGTCCACGATGAATTCGACCGTTCCGGCCGAGCGGTAATCGACGGCGCGGGCAAGCCCGACGGCGCGCGCCCCCATTTCCGCGCGCAGGGTCTCATCGACGAACGGGCTCGGGCACTCCTCGATCACCTTCTGGTGCCGGCGCTGGATGGAGCATTCCCGCTCGCCGAGATGGACGGCGTTGCCATGCGCGTCCGCCAGCACCTGGATCTCGATATGCCGCGGGTCCTCGACATATTTCTCGACGAACACGCGGCCGTCGCCGAAGGCGTTTTCGGCCTCGTTCACCGTCGAGCCGAACTCCTCCCGGAGCTCGGCGTCGGAGCGCGCGATGCGCATCCCCTTGCCGCCGCCGCCGGCCGAGGCCTTGACCATAACCGGATAACCGATCCGCCGTGCGCTCGCGATGGCCGCGTCCGCATCCGCTATCTCCCCGGCATCGCCCGGCACGACGGGCACGCCCGCCGCTTCCGCGAGGCGCTTGCTCTCGATCTTGTCGCCCATGGCGGCGATGGCGGCGGCGCCCGGGCCGATGAATACCAGCCCCGCGGCCTCAACCGCCTCGACGAAGCCTGCATTCTCGGAGAGGAACCCGAAACCCGGATGAATCGCCTCCGCGTCCGTGTCGAGCGCCGCGCGGACGATGCGCGCCCCGTCCAGATAGCTTTCCGAAGGCGCGGACCCGCCGATGGCGACCGCCTCGTCCGCCGTGCGCACATGCAGGCCGTCGGCGTCGGCCTCGGAATAGACGGCCACCGTGCCCACCCCGAGGCGCCGGGCGCTCCGCGCGATGCGGCAGGCGATCTCGCCGCGATTGGCGATCAGTATCTTGCCGAAGGGAGGCCTGCCGTCGCCCATCGACCCGGCCGCCTCAGGGCTCGATGACGGCGACTTCCTGGCCTTCCTCGACCGGCTCGCCTTCCTCGACCAGAATCTCGGCGACCCGGCCCGCCTGAGGAGCACCCACCGGAATCTCCATCTTCATCGACTCCAGGATGATGAGCGGATCGTCCTCGGCTACCTCGTCGCCCACTTCCACCTCGACCTTGAACACCGTCCCCGGTATCTCGGACAGCACCGGCACCGCCGCCATGAACGCACCCCCTCGGTCTCGCCCCTCCCTGTTAGGCGGAAGGGGAGAAAAGCGCAAGAAGGCGAGCGCTGTGCGGCCGTAGCGGCGGCGGTCGATGAGGCCGTGCAAGTCCGGCGCGTCGTCATGCGCGCTCTCGACGACGACCAGCGCGCCGGGCTTGAGCCAGCCCTTGCGGCCGAGCGCTTCCAGTGCCGGAACGGCGAGACCGGAGCGCCAGGGCGGGTCGAGCCAAGCGATGTCGAAGGCTGCAGGCGCAGGGCCGGGCGAGATAGCGTCTCGGACCAGGACCGCGCCCTCGCTCCCGACATTGCGGCGGAGTAGGGCGAGAGCTGCCAGGTCGCGCTCTATGAAGACCGCCTTGGCCGCGCCGCGGGAGAGCGCTTCCAGCCCGACCGCACCTGTGCCGGCGAAAACATCGAGGAAAGCCGCGCCTTCGAGCGGCGGATCGAGCCCGGCATGGACCAGACGGTTGAAGGCCGCCTCGCGCACCCGCTCGGCGGTCGGGCGCACGGACCGGTCCTCCGGCACCGCAAGCCGCCGCCCGCGCCAGCGCCCGCCGACGATACGGATCACGACACCCCCCTGGCCGTGTTCCGTGCCGGCGGTCTTCCCTTTCCGGTGGGGACGGACAGCCGCCCGGAATATCCGCTGAAACCCGAAGAATCGACCGTTTCGGGAGAGCGGATCAATTGCCCAATACGCGGCGTTAATTTATGCTCATAATTGACGCTTGGGCGGCCCGTTCGCGCCGGTGCGCGGAGCTGTACGCCGCCCGGATTATCAAGGGAGGACGCTATGCGCAGGATCCTCATTGTAATTGCCGCCCTGTTTACAATGACATCGGCGGAAGCTGCCGAAATCAAGATCGGGGTGATGGTGGGCTTTACAGGGCCTATCGAATCGCTGGCGCCGGATATCGCGGCCGGCGCGGAACTCGCCATCGCGGAAGTCAATGACAGCAAGGCCCTGCTCGGCGGCGCGGCCGTGACGGCGGTGCGCGGCGACACGACCTGCGTCGATGCCGCCGCGGCGAGCGCGGCGGCGGAACGGCTGATTACCGCCGACCGGGTGAACGCCATTGTCGGGGGCGACTGCTCGGGCGTGACCACCGCCATGCTGCAGAATGTGGCCATGCCGAACGGCATCGTCATGATCTCTCCCTCCGCGACCTCACCGGCGCTCTCCACGCTGGAGGACAACGGCCTGTTCTTCCGCACCGCGCCTTCTGACGCCCGCCAGGGCCAGGTGATCTCCGAGGTGCTGAAGGAGCGCGGCGTCGGGACCATCGCGATTACCTATACCAACAACGACTACGGCAAGGGTCTCGCCGACAGCGTCGCCACCAATTTCAAGGCGATGGACGGCACGGTGACGATCACGGCCGCGCATGAGGATGGCAAGGGCGACTATTCGGCCGAAGTCGGTGCGCTGGCCGCCGCGGGCGGCGACGTGCTTGTGGTCGCCGGCTATCTGGACCAGGGCGGCAAGGGCATCATCCAGGGCGCGCTCGACACGGGCGCGTTCGAGACCTTCCTGCTGCCGGACGGCATGATCGGCGACAGCCTGGTCGAGGCCATCGGCGCGGACCTGAACGGCTCCTTCGGGACGGTCCCCGGCACCGACAGCACAGGCGCTGCGACCTTCGCCGACATGGCGGGCGCGGCGGGCTTCAAGGCCGGCCCGTTCACGGGCGAGGCTTACGACGCCGCTGCCCTCATCATGCTGGCCATGCAGGCCGCCGGCTCCGCCGACAGCGGGAAGCTCAAGGACCATGTGATGGCGGTCGCGAACGCGCCCGGCGAGAAGATCCATCCGGGCGAGCTCGGCAAGGCGCTTGAGATTATCGCCGCCGGCGGCGATGTCGACTATGTGGGCGCGTCTGCGGTCGAGCTGATCGGCCAGGGCGAAAGCGCCGGCAACTATCGCGAGATCGCGGTCGAAGGCGGCAAGATCGTCACCGTCCGGTATCGCTGACAGCGGGCAGGCGGGCGGCGCGGCGCCTGTGCCCGCCGCCCGGCCTCCCGGCCCCCGGCTCCCGGCCCCCGGCTGAGCGCGGCCAGGACGCGATGATCCGCGTCGCCGGGGTCTCCAAGCGCTTCGGCGGCGTGACGGCCGTGGACGGCGCGAGCCTGGAGATCGCCGGGGGGGCGATCACCGGGCTGATCGGCCCCAACGGCGCCGGCAAGACCACGCTGTTCAACCTGATCGCGGGCGTGCTCGCGCCCGATGCGGGACAGGTCCTTCTCGGCGGGGAGGACGTCACCGGCCTCAGGCCGCATGAATTGTTTCACCGTGGCCTGCTCCGGACCTTCCAGATCGCGCATGAGTTCCCGACGCTCACCGTGCGCGAGAACCTGATGACCGTGCCCGCCGGCCAGACCGGGGAAAGCCTGCTCGGCGCATGGCTCCAGCCGGGGAAGGTGCGGGGGGAGGAGCGCGCGAATCGCGACAGGGCCGACGAGGTGATCGACTTCCTCGGCCTCGACCGGGTCGCCGACGAGCGGGCCGGCAATCTCTCGGGCGGCCAGAAGAAGCTGCTGGAGCTCGGCCGGACGATGATGGTCGATGCGCGGGTCGTGCTGCTGGACGAGGTCGGAGCCGGGGTCAACCGCACGCTGCTCCGCCGGATTAGCGAATCCATCCTGCGCCTCAATATCGAGCGCGGTTACACCTTCTGCATGATCGAGCATGACATGGACTTCATCTCGCGGCTCTGCGACCCGGTTATCGTGATGGTGGAGGGCCGGGTGCTGACCCAGGGCCCCGCCGACCGGATCCTGGCCGACGAGGCCGTGATCGAGGCCTATCTCGGCCGGGGCCGAGCGGCGGACCGGCCGTGAGCTTCCTCGAAGGCGAGGCCATGACCGGCGGCTATGGCGGGGCCGACATCATCCGGGAATGCGCAATTTCCGTGGACCGGGGCGAGATCGCCGTCATCGTCGGTCCCAACGGGGCAGGCAAGTCCACGGCGATGAAGGCCCTGCTCGGCATGGTGCGGCTCCGCACCGGCAGCGTGCGGCTCGGCGGCGAGGACATCACCGGCCTCTCGCCCCAGGACCGGGTCGGGCGCGGCATGGCCTTCGTGCCGCAGACCGACAATGTGTTCGTCACCATGACGGTGCGCGAAAACCTGGAGATGGGCGCCTTCCTCCGGCGCGACGACATTACCGCAACCATGGAGCGGGTGTTCGATCTTTTCCCCGTGCTGAGGGAGACGCAGGACCGGCCGGCAGGCGAGCTCTCCGGCGGCCAGCGCCAGCAGGTCGCCGTCGGGCGGGCGCTGATGACCGAGCCCGCGCTGTTGATGCTCGACGAGCCGACGGCCGGCGTCTCGCCCATCGTGATGGACGATTTGTTCGCACGGATGCTGGAAGTCCGCAGCGCCGGCATCGCCATCCTGATGGCCGAGCAGAACGCCCGCCAGGCGCTCGCCATCGCCGACCGCGGCTACGTGCTCGTCACCGGGGAAAACCGCTTCACCGACACGGGCACGGCACTCCTCGCCAATCCGGAAGTGCGCCGGTCGTTCCTCGGAGGCTGAGGGGTGCCGGCCGACCTCGTGAATGCAGCGATCCTGCTCGGCAACTACGTCATCGTGCCGGGGCTTGCCTATGCCGCGCAGCTTGCGCTCGGCGCGCTCGGCATCACGCTCGTCTTCGGCATCTTGCGCTTCGCCAATCTCGCGCATGGCGACCTGATGGCCTTCGGGACCATGGCGACGATCCTCGGGACCTGGCAGCTCCAGGCCTGGGGCGTGGGCATCGGGCCGCTGCCGACTGCATTGCTCGCGCTGCCGATCGGCGTAGCTGCCGCCGTCTTCGCCGCGCTCGCCGCCGACCGGCTGGTGTTCCGCTTCTACCGCCGCCGGCGAAGCGCTCCTATCGTGATGGTCATGGCCTCGCTCGGCGTGATGTTCGTGCTGAACGGGGCGGTGCGCTTCATCATCGGCCCCGACGACCGCCAGTTCTCGGACGGCGGGCGTTTCCTGGTGAAGGCGCGCGCCTTCAAGCAGTCGACCGGCCTCGCGGAAGGCCTCTCGATCAAGACGACCCAGTGCCTGACCGTCGTCGTCGCCATCATCGTGGTGTTCCTGCTCTTTCGGTTCCTCCAGCGCACCCGCACGGGCAAGTCCATGCGCGCCTATTCCGACAATGAGGACCTTGCGCTGCTTTCCGGCATAAACCCGGAGCGCGTGGTGCTGATCGCCTGGGCGATCGCGGCCTCGCTCGCCGCCATTGCGGGCGCGCTTTACGGGCTCGACAAGAGCTTCAAGCCGTTCACCTATTTCCAGCTCCTGCTGCCGATGTTCGCCGCCGCCATACTGGGCGGCATCGGCCAGCCGGTCGGCGCCATTGTCGGCGCGGTCATCGTCGCCTTCTCCGAAGTCACCGTCACCTACGTCTGGAAGAAGTTCCTGCACTACCTGCTGCCCGAACCGTTGCAACCGGAAGGCCTCGCGCAGCTTCTCTCGACCGACTACAAGTTTGCGGTCTCCTTCCTCATTCTGGTCCTCGTCCTGCTCATCCGCCCGTCCGGCATCTTCCGGGGGCGGGTGCTGTGACGCCGGCGCTGAGAAACTGTCTGGCCATCGCCGGCGTCGGAACGGCGCTGGCGGCCGTAGGCTTCGGCCAGTCCTGGTCGCTCGCGCTGGCGGTCGCGAACCTCTGCCTCATCTCCGCCCTCATGTCGCTCGCGGTCAACATCCAGTGGGGTTATGCGGGCCTCTTCAATATCGGCATCATGGGCTTCGCCGCGCTCGGCGGGTTGGCGGGCGTCCTCGTCTCCCGGCCGCCGGTTCCCGCCGCTTGGGCGGCGGGCGGCGGGGGCCTGTTCATCGCGCTTCTTGTCCTGATGGCTGCGGGCGGGCTGGCGCTGGCGCTCGCCCGGCACCTGCCTCGAAGCCGCACGCGCGCGCTGGCGCTGGCGGCAGTCATCCTCGCCGGCCTCTTCGGCGCGGGGGTCTTCTTCGATCCCGCCGTTGATGCCATCGAGGCGGTGGAGCCCGCCAAGACCGGCTATCTGGGCGGCCTCGGCCTGCCGATTATCCTCTCCTGGTTCGTCGGCGGACTGTTCGCCGCCGGCGCCGCCTACGTCATCGGGCGGATCGCGCTCGGGCTGCGCTCGGACTATTTCGCCATCGCCACGCTCGGCATTTCCGAGATCGTCATCGCCGTGCTCAAGAACGAGGACTGGCTGACGCGCGGGGTGAAGAACGTGACCGGCCTCGGCCGGCCGGTGCCCTACGAGGTGGACCTGCAGCAGGACCCGCGGTTCATCGACACAGTGGCGACGCTGCACAGCCGGAGCCTGGAGGCGCTGACCGGCGATGCCCGCGCCGATGCGCTCCGGGAGTTCGCGATCCAGTCCTCCAGCCTGTTCGTGAAGCTCTCTTATGCCGGGCTCTTCCTCGCCGTGCTGGCGGTCGTGTTCTGGCTCTCGGAACGCGCGCTGCACTCGCCCTGGGGCCGGATGATGCGGGCGATCCGCGACAATGAGACCGCTGCCGGCGCCATGGGCAAGGATGTGACCCGCCGCCACCGGCAGGTCTTCATCCTGGGTTCGGCAGTGGTGGGCGTCGCGGGCGCGATGCTGACCACGCTCGACGGCCAGTTCACGCCGGCGGGCTACCAGCCGCTGCGCTTCACCTTCCTCATCTGGGTCATGGTGGTGGTCGGCGGCTCCGGCAACAATCTGGGCGCGGTGCTGGGCGGCTTCCTCGTTTGGTTCGTCTGGATCGAGGCGGAGCCGGCCGGCCTCTGGGCGATGCAGGCGCTGACCTCGGGCCTGCCGGGCGACAGCGCCTTCCGCGAACACCTGCTCGACAGCGCCCCGCACATGCGCCCGCTGGTCATGGGCCTCATCCTGCTTCTCGTCATGCGCTTCCGCCCCCAGCGGCCTCATCCCGGCCGGCCGGTAGCGAGGAACGGGCCGCCGCCGCCTCATTCCGCCGGTGCGGCGGACGGCGGCGCCCGCCCCGTTTCCGCGGTCGGGCGGGGCGATTCATGGAAGACCCCTGCATTGTGTCATGAAGTGTCATGGTCCCCATGCCGTCACCGAAGCTTTGCGGTGCCGTTCCTGCATATCGTCCCTCCGTCGCGTTCCATTCCGCTCCATTCCGTCCGCGCCGCCGCCGGCCTGGGCGCCTTCAAGCGGCGGGACCCTTTTTGCGCGCGCGAGGCGGCGGGCGCACGTCCCCTCCGCAAGCGGCGAGAGGAGAGACGCCGGCGGCCCCGCGGCTTCCCCTTTGCCCTGCTTCGCTCGCGGAAGCGGCGCAATTCATGGAAGACCCCTGCAACATGTCATGAAATGTCATGTTCCCCATGCCGTCGCCGAAGTTCTGCGGTTCCGTTCCTGCATATCGTTCCCTCCCTCGCGCTCCGTTCAGCTCCATTTCGTCCGCGCCGCCGCCGGCCTGGGCGGCCTCAAGCGGTGGGACCCTGTTTTGCGCGCGTATCGCCTGCGCGCCCGTGCCCGTCCCCGCGCGCGTTTTGCGCCGGCGCGGTTCGCGCGGCTGATTGCGCGCGCGAGACGGCGGGCGCACGCGTCCCGTCGGTTTCTCAGGGTCTTTTTCATGCCGGCGCGAACCGGAAAAGGCAGCGGTCCCGCGGATGCCGCTTCCTCCTGACCCCATTATAGCACATTTTTTCCTATATCAAATTGCATCCGGGGATCGTTCCCAGGTGTGCGCCCTCCAGCGCCAGCAGGAAGCGCTTGGTCTGCGGGCCGCCCGGAGCGGAATAGCCCCCGAGCGCGCCGTCGGCCCCGACCATCCGGTGGCAGGGCACGACGATCGGCAGCGGGTTGCGGCCGCAGGCGCCACCGACCGCGCGCGGGCTCGAACGGACGGTCTGCGCGACGTCGCCATAGGTCCGGGTCTCTCCCGCCGGGATGTCCCGCATGGCCTGCCAGACGGCGCGGTCGTGCGCCGTGCCAGACGGTGCCAGAGGCAGGTCGAACGACCGCCGCTCGCCCGCGAAATAGGCCGCAAGCTGCGCGACCGCTTCATCCAGCAGCGGCGACGCATCTTCCCGCCCGGAGCGGCCCCAGTAGAGTCCGGTCAGCGCATCACCGGACGCAACCAGCGTCACCGGCCCCAACGGAGTTTCGACGGCTCGTTCCAAGGTTCAGATCCGCCTTATGGGCGGCTCGTCCTTTCTCCTCTGCCACAATTGGAACGAAAGGTCGTTCGCCAGACCTTTATAAGCTGTGAGGCCGTCAACAATGCAGTCCAGTGTCTCCGGCTTCCCAAGGTCGCACCGTTCAACCCGAAAAACCTGTTGCCAAAACAGCATTTCGAATGCGCATGATTGTATCCAATCCACTTCCTCTCCGTATCCAGCGACCCAGACATTGTATGGCGCGTTAGCAGCAACGTATTCAGCTATACCGTCGCTGTTGCAGGAAGACAAGAAAACTCCGCGGATTTTCATTCTGTTAATTCGGTTCAGGATTTCTGTACGACTTATTGTATCGCCAGTTGGGGTTTCCAATTTATCATCCAACCATTTTTGGCCATGAGAGCCAATGTAAATGTACCGTATTCCTGCTCTGTCTCTGAAGTATTCCATCGTCGACTTAAATGAGCGCTCATCGACAAAATTCGAATACAGAAAATCACTCGGATTATCGAGTTCTATCTGCGCTAGAATGTGAAACATCGCTTTGATCGAAGTTATTTGATCGTTCCCGTACCATTGAGCAGTCTCCATCACGGCGAGTTTGGGCATTGCTTTCCGCTTCCTTGTGGGGAGTTGAATTGGTCACTGCTATTCTATGACTGCTTTGGCGGCAGTCAAATTACGCATACGCCGCGCGCTTGCTCCGCATCGGCGTCTTCCTATCCATCGTAGGGCTCATGATGCCCCGACAGCTCCTTGCACATCTCCGACAACCTTTGCCCTAGCGGCGCTGGCTTCTCCACCGTCACGCTGTCGCCTTAGGTGACGAGGTGCCAGCGCTTTTGGTCGAGGCCACCGGCACAGAGGGCGGACGGTTCCGGTTCCATCGTCGTTCTCGACCACGGTCTGGTCCGGGTGGAAGAGGCAGGTTGCGGCGTCCGGAGCGGCGCGGGCGTCTAGGCGAGCGACCGCTTTTGCCGCGGTTCCTGGAACGCGCCGAGAAACCGGCGGGCGAAAGCATTGTAGGTCAAAAGTCCGGTCGCGCTCTCATTGGCAAACCTTCAAAGGCAATTTCCTCGCTTCAGTTCATCCAATCCACCAAGAAGCGGAAATGCATGGCCGGCCCGACCATCAACCTTCCTCCTGTTGCCGAAGGTACAGAGCTTTCCTAACTCGTCGCAATGTTGTCTCGTCGATCCGGCAATTGCTTAGATCGAAGCTCCCATAGTTGAAACCGGCAGCTGCCACCACTTGACCCGATTCGGGACAAATTTTAAACTTCGGGTGAGTGGCGTCGTAGAGCCGATGAAGATCCGCTCGCAACAGAAGGCCATTTGTCGGGATTTCCGGGCCACCTCTCCATACCGGTACAATGTGTGATGCGTCCAAGGAGTCCTCACATTTTTCCCGAGACAATGCGCATTTTCCGTCTTTTTTCAGCAATAAAGTTCTGAACGCGGCTTGCCATCTTTTCGTTTTTGTCGTTTTAACTCTTTGGCGTTTTTCTTTCTTCCATCCTGGACCACACATTTCTTTGCTGCTTTCAGGCTTCCAGATCGTTTTGCCTGCATTTGCGCCTTCCTCCAACAAGAGGATGTGTGTACCCCAGATAATATCTCCGCTGGGTAAGTGCGGGTTTTTACCTTTACTGTACGTTACGGATACTGTCGTTTTCGCATTTTGTTTCCTAATTTCAACATCAACGTAGTAAGTTACCAACTCCGAATTGCTCCAAAATTGGTGTGTCTCCTTAAATTTCTTTGGGTTTTCGATGTCCAATTCTATTATTTCCCTGCCGCCCCAGCAATATTTTTTCTCCCACTCCGTATTATCAATGACAATGTATGGCATTATTCCCCCCCCATTCGTATCAGGTGCTTGAGAGGCAAAATACTATCCCTTTCAGGTAGTAGGCAATAGTAAACCGAGCGCCACGTTTATGCTCATCCATGATGCCTCGCCAGCCCCTCGCACATCGCCGCGAGTCTTCGCCGCAGTTTCGCCGGTTTCTTCACCGTCACGGTGTTGCCTCGGGTGATGAGGTGCCGGCACATTTCGTCCAGGCCGCCGTGTCAGTTAGCCATGCCTCCTGTAGAGACCCTGGCCGTAAATGCCGGGTCGGGGTTCGACGCCTTCAACCCAGCGATAGCCTTTCCAGCAGTCCCTGCCGTGCCTCGCAACCATGAATTCCGGCAACCCGCTCCTGCGGGCCGCCCGGTACAACCGCCCATGCGGATCGCTGAATCCCTCGTCCCCTGCGGCGCCCTTCGCAAAGTCGCCGCCCGTTCCATGGTCCTTGAGCCATACGGCAAACGGCGGATGCCCTTCGAACATCGTTCCATAAAACCATTCGTAAGCCGTGCGCGCCTCCATGCCGAGACAGAAGATTGCAAACGATTCGGCGCCGTAGGCGTCTCCCAAACCCGTGTCCCTTTCGTATATCCGCAGGCAAATGGCGGACGCCGAATCGACCGCGCCCGACATCGCCTCCTCATCGATCCGGGACCGATAGCTCCGCGATGCGGAACCGGCCGGCTCATTCGGCCGGGCGGAGAATTGCCGCGAGGCGATACCCGTCAACGGACGCAGGCTTGCCCGGGCCAGTCCAGCCCCTCCTACATAGTCGCCCTCGTACCACAGGGAATAGCCGGCCGGGCGCTCATCCAGATAGTCGTCCAGGTTCGTTGCGGTATACCGCTGATCGGCGAAGAAATAGCAATGGGCGCTATGGCTCGGATTGAAGGTGGCCAGCGGCTCATCGTCCCCGCCCGCGCCGGGATAGAACACCGTGCGGCTCTGGAAGAAATTCCGGAGATTGAAGGGGCCCCGTTCGAGCCAGTCCGGACAAGGCTCCCTGAATTCCGAGAGATATTCGGCCTTCGTTGTCATGGAATGCTCCTCAGTGCGGTTCCGGTCGATCCCGGGAAGTTCGCGCGCCCGGTTACGCCGGCGTTCCGTGATGCGCCGCCAGCCCCTCGCACATCTCCGCCAGCCTCCGCCTCAGCTCCTCGGGCTGCTCCACCGTCACATGCTCGCCCCAGGTGATGAGGTGCCAGCACATTTCGTCTAGGCCGCCGGCCTCGAAGCGGACGGTTACGGTTCCGTCCTCGTTTTTCTCCACGGTGCGGCTCGGGTGGAAGAGGAAGGTTGCGGCGTCGGGGGCGGCGCGGGCGTCGAAGCGGAGTTGGACCTTGACCGGCGGCTCCTGATAAGTGCCGAAGGAGCGGCGGGCGAAGGCTTGCAGGTCGAAATCCGGGTCGCGCTCGAAGTCCTCCAGCCCGAGCCTGGCGTTCTTTATGTTGGCGAGACGCCAGAGGCGCGGTTCGCCGCTCCATTCGGTGCGCGCCACCAGGAAGGGGCGGTTGCCGTAGAGCAGGCCGTAAGGCTCGACGGTCTGGCGGCTTCGCCGCCCTCTCTGCTGCGACAGATAGTCGAATTCGACCGTCCGGCAGGCCCGGATGGCGTCGCGCAGCAGCGAGAGCAGCCCCGTATCGACCTGCTGCCTCGGACCCGCCCGCATGGCGAGGCCCTCGGCGCGGAGCTGCGCTTCGATAACGTCTTCCAGCCGCTCCCGCGCGCCCGGGCGCTGGACGGCGTGCAGCTTGACGGCCAGCGCCTCCAGTCCGGCGGCCCGTTCGCCGAGGCCGGCCTGTTCGAGCGCTTCGGCGGCGGCCGACAGCGCCGCCAATTCCTCCGCCGAGACGGAGACGAGGCCGCGAAGCGCGTCCGAACGCAGCCGCCAGTGTTTCCGGTCGTCGTCGCCTTCCTCATCCTCCAGCGGGCCGAACGCCTCCCCAACGGCATCGCGCATCCGCTCGGCCGTCCGGCGGCCGACCTCGAACTCCGACTGGATGTCGTCGAGCGTCACGCCGCCCTGCCGGCCCTGCATGAGAACCGCCAGGCGGACGAGCCTTGCCGCAGGTTCGTAACGCATACCGCCCCTCCCATGCCGGTCCCCGCCGAGAGCACCATAGGCGGCGCTCCCGGAAGGGCCAAACCTCACGCCCGGAAGCCCACGACCTGCGGTGTTCCCGGCTTGGCCTCGCACTCCTTGCGCAGCATTTCGGCCAGCGACTCCGGCTCGCCGAGCAGGTCCAGGATTTCGGCCTTGCGCCGCACCAGGGCGAAATCGCCGGGCGTGAGCGCCGCGAGGTCGCGGAGCCCGGCCGGCGGCTCCAGCCCGAAATAGCATCGGAACGCCGCACCGGCCCGGTCCGGGTCCAGATAGTCCAGCGCCACCTTGAAGGTGAAGCGCCGGAGCGTTGCCGGGTCCAGATGGTCGCCGAAATTGGTCGTGCAGGCGAAGGGCAGCGGGTGGCTTTCCATCCAGGTCAGCATTTCGTTGACTCGGCTCACCTCCCACGACCTCACCGCGAAGCGCCGGTCGGCGAGCAGCGAGTCCGCCTCGTCGAACACCAGGAACGCGCCTGCATCGCGCGCCTCGGCGAAGGCGTCAGCGATGTTCCGTTCCGTCCCGCCGACCCACATGGACATGACGTCCGAGGTCCTCTTTTGCAGCACTTCCAAGCCCAGCCGCTCGGCGAGGTAGCGGACCCAGGCGCTCTTGCCCGTGCCCGGCGGGCCCTGGAGGCAGAGGGAGAAGCGATGCCCGCCGGCTCCCGCAAGGCGTCCGGCAAGCGCGGCCGGGTCGATGTCGGCGCGGATCAGCGCCGGGTCGAAGCGTTCGGGCGTTCCCTGCGGCGGCTTCTCGCAGCCGAGCACCCGCGAAAGACTCCGCACCCCGCGGCGCACCGTTTCGATATCGCTGCCGCCGAGCCGCGCCGCCCCCGTCGCGCCCGCCGCAACGCCCGGCGTAGCGTCGAACTCGGCAGCGAGCGCGCGCACCTCCTCTGGCTGCGCCTCGATACCGTGGCGTTCGAGCTGCCGCATCCAGACACGTTCCCTTACCGAGGTAGTCGGGGCACGCAGCTCGAAGGCGAACATCATGCGCCGGAGAATGGCCGGACTGACATGCCGGGCGTCGTTCATGGCCCAGAGCGTCGGTGCCGGCGCCCGCTCCAGCAGCCGGTGCATGAAGACCTTCGAGTCGGTTCCACGGGACTTCGGTGCGAACCGGCCTCCCAGGAAGTCGAGCCCAGGAAAGCCGTCGGCGAGGATGTCCTCCATCTCGTCGAATAGAAGCAGCGAACGGCGGTCCTGCGCCAGGAGCCGTTGCGCCAGGCGAAGCTCCTGCACGCGCTCCCAGCGCGACGGCTCGCGCCCGTCCTCGTCCGCCTCGCCGACGCTGTAGAGGGTGACGCCGAGCCGCTCGGCCACGGCCTTGCAGAACTCGGTCTTGCCGGTGCCGGGAGGCCCGTAAAGCAGGATGTTGACGCCCGGCGCCCGGCGCTCCAGCGCGCCCTTCAGCAGGGTTTGGACATGGTCGCGGTCGCCCGCCACATGGTCGAAGTTCGACCAGTCGAGCTCGCTCGCGCCCGCGGCGTCGAAGAGAAGGCCGTTCACGTCGAGTCCCGCTTCGGCGGGGGCGTGTGCGAGCCGGTTGAGCCGGTCGATGGCCTTTAGGTCGCCGTCATCGTCGATGGAGACGAGCCCGGCCCGGACGAGGGGCATGTCCTTGCCGAAGCGGCGCGCGACCCTACCCGGCGAAAGGCCCAGGAGAAGGGACAGCGCGCGCCCCTTGATGTTCAGGTCGTGCCATCGCGAGGGGCTGACGACGACATCTTCGACCAGCGATTCGAACACGGGGCTCGTCCGCTGCCTCACCAGGAGTTCCAGAATGGCGGTATCCGTCTGCGACAGGCCGGCCGTCTGCGCCAGATCCCGGAGGCGCTTGCCCGTCCGGTCGGGCCTCGGCGGCCGGGCCGCCCGCTCGTCCTGCAGCGACCGCCGGAGCTCGCGGAACTGCTCCCTCGAAATATCGTCCCAGTCGGCGTCCCAGCGGCGCGCCCGCCGCCGGCGCGTTCCGCCGCCGAGCGCGATACGGTTTTCCCTGTCGGCCACCCACCCGGCCAGCGCCGGGGCCTCGCGGTCCCGGTGGCGAAGGCCGGAGGCGGCGTTCGCCAGATAGTGGGCGAGCAAGTGTCGTTCATAAGCCGTCAGCATGGCTCTCTCCGGATTGCGGTATCGGAGAGAGCCTAAAGGCCGGATGCGTCAGATCCGGTCGTATCACAGGCGGTTTTTCGAATGGTCTTTGCCGATTGAGGGGCTTGGGCATAGCATCGCGTAATGCCTGAAAGCGGCGGGAGCGGGAAAGTGGACGATCTTGAGGGCCTTCTGAGGCGCATTCCGAAGGTGGAACTGCACTGCCACCTGCTGGGCACGGTGCGGAAGGCGACGATGAAGGCGATGGCGGCCCGCAACGGGGCGCGCACGACGGAAGACGAGATCGAGGGGTTCTACATCCGCGGCGAGAAGCCGGTCGGCGTGCTCGCGATCTTCCGCGAACTGGAGGCGCATATCCTGATGACGCCGGCGGACTTCCGGCAGATCGCGCGCGAATATCTGGAGGACGCCGCCGCGCACACGGTCCGCTATGCGGAGATCTACTGGAACCCGACCGGCAACCTCCGCCACACCGGCCTCTCCTACGGCGAGCTGCAGGCCTCGGTCCTTGCCGGCATGGCGGATGCGGAGCGGGAATTCGGCATAAGCAGCCGTCTCATTCCGAGTATCGACCGGGAAGCCCCGCCCGAAGACGCGATCGGGATGGTCCGGGAGATGACCGCAAACCGGGACCCGCGCGTGCCGGGCATCGGCATCGACTATCGCGAGGTGGACAACCCGCCGGAGAAATTCGACGAAGCCTATGCGCTGGCGCGTGAGGCCGGCTTCCGGCTGACTGCCCATGCGGGCGAGTTCGGCGAGCCCTGGAACAATGTCGAGACGGCGCTCGACCTGCTCAAGGTGGAGCGGCTCGACCATGCCTACACGGTTCTCGACAATCCGGAGCTCACGGCGCGCTGCGTGGCCGAAGGCATCGTCATCACCGTCGTGCCGACCAACAGCTACTATCTGCGCACACTGGACAGGAGCGAATGGGCGGAGAAGCATCCCATCCGGCGCATGGGGCCTGCGGGGCTCCGCATCCACCCCAACACGGACGACCCCGCCTTCCACCTGACGGACCCGACCCGCTGCTGGCAGAGCATGGTCGTCGATTTCGGCTATTCGCTCGCCGACCTCCGGGGCTTCATGCTGAACGGGCTCGACGGCGCGTGGATCGAGGACCGGCTGCGCGAGACCTGGAAGCGGGACTGGAGCGCCGAGTTCGACCGCCTCGTGGCGGAATACGAGGCGGGACCGGCCGGCTGACATGGACGCGGCGGCGGCAGCCCAGGCGGCAGGCACGCTCAGCGGGGAATTCGCACGCTTCGGGGCCGCCTTCTCGCTCGACGACGTGCCGGAGGACGACCGGCGCTACGCGAAACTGCTGACGCTCGACCTCTTCGGCTGCGCGCTTGCCGGGCTCGACACGGAAGAGGCCCGCCTTGCGCGCCGCGCCGCCCGCGCCCTTTCGCCCGGCGGCGGCACGGCCTCGCTCTGGGGTGCCGGCGAGGCGGCGGCGCCCGGCGTGGCGGCGATGGTCAACGGCACGGCCGCCCATGCGCTGGAGCTCGACGACTTCCACGGGGTGGACCATTCGGGGGCGGTGACGCTGCCGGCGCTGATGGCGGCGGCGGACGCGGGCGGCGAGGCGGACGGCCGGCGATTCCTGGAGGGGATGATCTTCGGTTACGAGGTCGGGCGCAGGATGCTGGACGGCGCGGGCGGCTACCGCCGCCACAACGCGGCCGGCTGGCACACGACCGGCACACTCGGCAGCTTTGCGGCCGCTGCGGCCGCTGCGAAGCTGCTGGGCCTCGACGAGCAGCGCATGGTCTGGGCGCTCGGCATCGCCGGCAGCTTCACCGGCGGCACCTGGGCGTTCAATCTCGACGGCGCGATGAGCAAGCGCTACCACGCGGGCGCCGCCGCCCAGACGGGCCTGCAGGCGGCCTTCCTCGCGCGGGAGGGCTTTACCGGGCCGGCCTCGGTGCTGGAAGCGGAGCGCGGCGGCTATTTCCCGCTCTATGGCGAGGGCATGACGACGGCGGCCCGCGCCGCCGCCGACGGGCTCGGCCGGGACTTCCGCATCGGCTGGGCCGGGGTCAAGGTCTATGCCTGCTGCCGGGGCATCCACAGCGCGCTCGACGTGGCGCTGGACTTCCGGCGCAGGCACGGCTTGCGGGCGGAGGACATCGAGAGCGTCCACATCCTCTGCACGCCGGTGCAGAAGGGCCAGCTCGGGCTCGCCTTGCCGAAGACTCGAATCGAGGCCCAATTCAGCCTGCCCTACAGCACGGCCGTCGCCTTCCTGCACGGCGAGGCGGGCTACGGGTTCTTCACGGAGAAATGGATCGGCGACCCGCGGATCGAGGCGCTGGCCGCGAGGGTGGTGCTGGAGGCGGACGAGAGCCGGTCGCTGGAAGAGGAGCCGGTGCTGACCGTGCACATGCGGGACGGCCGGGCCTTCACGGGACAACAGCCCGTCCCCATCGGCGACCCGGCAAACCCCGTCCCGGAGGCGGATATCCGCGCAAAATACCACGCACTTGCAGGCCGCTGCCTCGCGCCCGAAACCGTCCGGAGTCTGGAAGAGGCTGTCCTCGCCCTCGACCGGCCGGGCCGCCTCGCCGAAGTCAGGGCGATCCTGGCGCGCCGGGCGGAGCGTTCAGGTAGAGAATAGGGCGCGGTTCTGCCGGGAGCGAATCGACCGATCGCATCCCGTCCAACGGTTTCGGCAAGTGCGGGTTAGTTCCGCCGCGCCTGGACGAGGATGCCGACAATGGTTTCCTCGCCCAGGGACCTGCACGCCTCCAGGCGCTGAAGGCCTTCGACCAGCACCAGGCGTTTGCCGTCCTGGCGCACCAGGATCGGCGTGCGCTGACCCTCTTCCAGTATGCTCTCGGCGATTGCCTGCACGGCTGCAGGATCGACGGTGCGCCGCCGCTTAGTCGGAATATAGATGTCGGCGATCCTGAAGACCTGGTCTCTCAACATGTCTCAGCTTCTCACGCGCGGACGGCCCGTGAAAGGATTCCCTTTCCCGGCACGCGGCCACCGCTTTGCCGAAGGCCCCGGAGCGCATTGCCAGCCCTGCGTTTTCCGAAGGGTCGGAACCCTGCCGGGAGCGGCATCGACCTCCCGCCTAAGCCTGTAGGCGGCCATCGGCGCGGAGGCGGGCTTCGACCTCTTCCATGTATGCAGCAGCTTCTAAACCTCCCGCCCGAGCTGCTCCCTCAGCGCTTTGCGCTTCACCTCGGCGACGGCGCCGCGGGGGAGGTTGCCGAGCTGGAAGGGGCCGTAAGCGATCCGGATCAGGCGGTTCACCGGGTGGCCGAGATACTCCAGCACCCGCCGGACCTCCCGGTTGCGCCCCTCGGAGAGCGCGACGGTGAGCCAGGCATTGCCGCCGCGCTGCTCGTCGAGGCTCGCCGTTATCGGCCCGTAGCGCTCGCCCGCGACCTCCACGCCCCTGGCGAGCCGCCCGAGGCCAGCCTCGTCCACCCGGCCGCGGACGCGCGCGCGGTAGCGCCTCACCCAGCCGCGCGACGGCAGTTCGAGCTCGCGGGCGAGCGCGCCGTCGTTTGTCAGCAACAGCAGCCCTTCGGAGGCGAGGTCGAGCCGCCCGACGCTCACCACGCGCGGCAGGTGTGCGGGCAGACTCTCGAACACGGTCGGCCGGCCCTCCGGGTCGCGGTCGGTTGTCACCAGGCCCGCGGGCTTGTGGTAGCGCCAGAGGCGTGCCGGCTCGGGCTCTGGCAGGGGGGCGCCGTCCACCTCCACCAGGTCGCGGGGTCCGACATTGACGGCCGGGTCCGCCAGGGTCTGCCCGTTCAGCCTTACCCGCCCGGCGAAGATGCGCCGCTCGGCCTCGCGGCGGGAGCAGACGCCGGCTCGCGCGATGCGTTTCGCGATGCGCTCGCCGTCCCCGCTCACGGCATGGCCCCACTCAAGGCATGGCGCCGCCGCGCCGGACGCGGCGAACATTACGAATGGCGGCGTTGGCGCCGCCCCGCGCGGCTTCCACGAAGGCTTCGACGATGCGCGCGTCGCCGGGGTCGATATGGAACTCCGGATGCCACTGCACGCCGAGGCAGAAGCGATAGCCGGGCGCCTCGATGCCCTCGATCACGCCGTCCGGCGCGCGCGCATTGACGGTGACGCCCGCCGGCTCGTCGGCGGCGGCCTGGTGGTGGGCGCTGTTGACCCGGAGCGGGCCCGGCCCGACGATCGCCGCCAGCCGCGTGCCGGGCTCGACGGCGACCTCGTGGCCGGGCTCGGTGCGCGGATTAGGCTGCTCGTGGGCGAGCGCGCCCGGCACCTCGTCCGGGATGTGCTGGATCAGACGCCCGCCGAGCGCCACATGCAGCAATTGCTGGCCGCCGCAAATACCGAGCACCGCCATGTCGCGCGCCAGCGCGCCCTCGACCATGGCGAGTTCGAAATCCGTGCGGCCGGGCTTCAGCGAAACGGCCTCATGGCGTTCCGCCGCGCCGAACAGCGCCGGATCGACATCGAAGGCGCCGCCCGTGACCAGCAGCCCATCTATGCGGTCGAGATAGGCGCCAATGTGGCCGGTCTCGTGCGGCAACAGCAGCGGGATGGCGCCGGCCGCGCTCACCGCGCCCGCATAGTTGCAGCGCAGCGCATACCACGGCAGGCTGGAATAGCCGCCGGCGGGTTCCCGATCGACGGTGAGGCCGATGACTGGAAGGCGCACCATGGCGCCCGTCTACACGCTTCGTCAGGCAATGCAACGGGCGATCGCGCTGGCGAAGGCGGCCGCCTTGCGGACTCCCGCCGATGCGCCGGTGGGCGCGGTGCTGCTCGATCCGGACGGCCGGGCGCTGGCGGAGGCGCATAACGAGGTCGAGGCGGCTACCGACCCGACTGCCCATGCGGAGATGCTGGCGCTCAGGCGGGCGGCCGCTGCGCTCGGCCGGCCGCGCCTCGACGGCTGCACCCTGGTCGTCACGCTGGAGCCCTGCGCGATGTGCGCGCAGGCCGCTGCCCATGCCCGGATCGCGCGCCTCGTCTTCGGCGCCTGGGACCCGAAGGGTGGCGGCGTGGACCACGGCGCGCGCATCTTCGACCGCGAGACCTGCACCCACCGCCCCGACGTCGTGGGCGGCCTGATGGAAGAGGAGGCCGCCGCCCTGCTCAAGGCGTTCTTCCGGGACCGGCGGTAGGATCGGGGCAATCGCATTTGGGCCTGTCATACGGCGGCACGGATCGAGTTGAAGAATGAAGTCGTCGTTCCATGCGGCGCGCTTGAGCTTACCGCGCATGGCGTCCTTTGCAGGTTCTTGCCTTGCGATGTTGAGGGTGAGCCTGCGCATCATGGTGGGGTTTTCGGGTCCGCGGTCCTTTCGGTTTCGCTGCCGGTCCTCGTTCATGGTCACGTCGAGGACCCGGCGGAGGTAGTTTTCGATAGTCCGGTGCGCGCGCGACATGCTGGAAGCGCTCGGACGAGAGCGGCACGCTCATGATGTAGTAGGGGTTTCGGTTGTGGTCTTCCTGCCGGTTTCGCACCTCGCCTCGATCTTGCCGATGGCGGCCAGGCCCAGCCAGTTATGGTCCTGCTGGAGCCATGCGACTTCGTGGCAGACGGTAGCACGGCGGGTGTCGATGCGCCCGTGAACGCCGTCAGCCTGCTGACAGGATTGCAGTTTGTCCGCCCGGTCAGGGTCTTCCGGAAACAGCCGCACTATTGTCATGCAGGCTGTCCCGATCGGCTTTGAGCGCCAGCATCTCAAGCAGTTTCGGCATGACTGCGATCTCGTTGGACTTGCCGTCGGCCTTCACCTGGCCGAGCACCGGGCGCACCGGCGAGCGCGCCGCCGCATCGGCGAAGGAGCGCCGCAGCGACTTGCCGTCAATGGCGATGACATCAACGCCGAGCACCGCAGCCCAGTCCTCCGGAAGCCGCAGCAGCACGTTCTGCAAGCCGCCGGGATCGAGCGCGTTGAACGGGTCCGAAAAGGCGTCGTGGCTCGGAATGCCGTGCTTCAACATCAGAAAACGGCGCAAAAACCCCTTCTTCGCCCGCCCGAACCGCTCCATGTCCGCGCAGCCCTCCCCGCCGCACAGCACAGACAGCAGCGCGATCGTCAGCATCTCGTGAGGCGAGTGCCGTGTCGCATTGCTGCGCCGAGGGTCATCAACCCCCTCGAACAACGCCGAAAACTCCTGCATCTCAAACCCCCGAGCTCCAAACGAAACGCCCGGAAGTCCGAATCCTAAAGCCCATCGCGTCACCAAATCTTCAAAAGCGATTCACCCACTCGGCCCTGCCCCGGCATTCCGCCGTCGGCCCCCGTGTGGCAGAGTGGGCAGAGCGCGACCGACAGCGGCAGGGAGGGCCGGGCGATGTTCGACAAGGGGCATCTGGAGTTCCACAGCGTCGATCTGGACACGGGCTGGGAGGTGCCGGAGGGCTATCCCGCGGGCATCGAACAGAAAATACTGGCGGGCGGGCTGGACGAAGCCGCCGGAAACGGCAACCGCTCGCGCCTGCTGCGCTTCGCGGCGGGCGCCTTCACCACCGAGCCCTTCGTGCACGATTACTGGGAGGAGGTCTATCTGCTCTCGGGCGACCTGGTGGTCGGGACCGGGGAGGAAGCCGAGGCCTTCGCGCCCAACACCTATGCCTGCCGCCCGCCCGGCGCGTATCACGGGCCGTTCCGCTCCGAAGGCGGCTGCATGCTGCTCGAGATACATTATTACGCCTGAAACCGCGTCCGCGCCCCAATCGCGCCCAATTTTCGCCCCAATTGACGGCGATAGTCGCGTCCGGCGGCGGGGCTTCCCCGGCCCCGACGCCTTAGTGTCCTCTCGGACTCCTCCCTGTGCCTTGCGGCCGGCATGGACTTTTTCGTCCATGCCGGCCGTTTTTCGTGCTGCGTGGCGGGCTTGCATCGGCCCGGCGGGGCGGCGAAGCTCGGCGGCTCCATGATTGCACTCACCGGCTTCATCGCCTTCCATGCCCGGCGGACGCCGGAGCGCGAGGCGCTCGTCTATGGGGACTTGCGGCTCGGCTACGGCGTGCTCTGGCGCAACATGACCGCGATGGCCGGCAGGCTCGCGGCGCTCGGCCTCGGCCCCGGCGATGTTGTCGCGGCCTGCCTGAAGAACAGCCCTGCCTTCTACGACCTCGCCTTTGCCGCAAGCCATGTCGGCGCGGTGTTCCTGCCACTGAACTACCGCCTCGCCGCCGACGAAATCGCCTGGATTCTCGACCATGCAGGCGCCCGCCATCTGTTTGCCGACGAGGACCTCGACGCCGCCGCCGCGGCAGCGGAGGCGGCAGGCGTCGCGTTTACGCCGCTCGACGCGGAAACGGCCCGGGACAGCCGCCGACTGAGTGCCGGGGCGGAGGCTCCGCCCATGGCCGAGGCCGCGCCCGGCGATGTCTTCCGCCTCATGTACACCTCCGGCACGACGGACCGGCCGAAGGGCGTGCAGCACAGCTACGCGAACTTCTACTGGAAGTGCATGGACCAGACGGCGGCGCTAGGCGGCAAGCCGGACGACCGGCTGCTGGTGGTAGGGCCGCTCTACCATGTCGGCGGCTTCGACCTGCCGGGGATAGACGTCTGGCGGCGCGGGGGCTGCATCGTGCTGCACCGGGAGGCCAGACCGCGCGCAATCCTGGAGTCGCTGGAGGCGGAGCGCGTCACCGGCACCTGGCTCGCGCCCACGGTCACCAACGGCGTGCTGGCCGATCCCGACCTCGGCAGCTTCGACGCAAGCGCGCTCGAATGGGTGATCGGCGGCGGCGAACGCACGCCGGAATCCCGCATCCGCGAGTTTGCCGCCGCCTTTCGGGGCGCCCGCTATATCGACGCCTACGGGCTGACGGAGAGCGTGGGCGGCGACACGCTGATGGAGGCGGGGCGGGAACTGGAGAAGATCGGCTCGGTCGGGCGCGCGATCGCCCATGTCGAGGTGACGGTGCGCGACGAGGCGGGACGCGAACTTGCGCCGGGAGCGGAAGGCGAGATCTGCCTCAAGGGGCCGAAGATCACGCGCGGCTACTGGCGCGACCCGGAGCGGACGGCCGAAGCGTTTTTCGGAGACCGGCTGAGAACCGGCGATGTCGGCTATCTGGACGAGGACGGCTTCCTCTACCTGACCGACCGGCGCAAGGACATGATCCTCTCCGGCGGCGAGAACATCGCCTCTTCGGAGATCGAGCGGGTGCTCTACGAACACGGTGCCGTGCACGAGGCGGCGGCCATCGGCTTGGCGGACGAGCACTGGGGCGAGCGGCCGGCCGCGGTCGTGGTGCTCCGGCCGGGCGCGTCACTGACCCTGGAGGAGCTGCAGCGCCATTGCCGCGCCCGGCTGGCCGGCTTCAAGGTGCCGAGGGAGCTGCATCTGAGGGCCGAACTTCCCCGCAATCCCTCCGGCAAGGTGCTGAAGCGGCTGTTGCGCGAGGAGCTGGGTCGCGGTTAGGGTAGAACGGTAAACCGGAATTCTACCCTGGGCGATTGCGATGAGCCTCAATATCAAGAACGAGGAAACCTGCCGGCTCGCCGCCGAACTGGCCCGGCTCACCGGCGAGACCAAGACCGGCGCGATAACCGCGGCGCTGCGAGAACGGCTGGAGCGGGAGGAACGGGCGCGCGACATCGAGGAGCGGCGCCGGGATCTGCGCGCCGCAGCGGAGCGCTGTGCGGAGCTGATGGGACCCGGTCCTTCGGCGGTCGAGCATGGCGATTTCCTCTATGACGAGCGTGGGCTGCCGAGGTGATCGTCGATAGTTCGGCCCTGATTGCGGTTGTGAACCGCGAGAGCGATGCCGAGCGCTATGAGGAGGCGATGCTCACCGGCCCGAACTGCCGCATGTCGGTCGCCAACATTCTGGAGGCATGCATGGTGGTGGAGGGCCGCGGCGGTGCGGCGGCCGGGCATGAGCTGGATATTGTTCTGGCGCAGGCGGGGATCGAGGCGGTGCCGGTGACGGTGGAGCAGATGGAAGCGGCCCGGCAGGCCTGGCGGCGCTTCGGCAGGGGCAACCGTCCGGCCGCGCTGAATTTCGGCGACTGCTTCGCCTATGCGCTTGCGAGCGTCACCGGCGAGCCGCTGCTGTTCAAGGGCGACGACTTCTCGAAGACCGACATCCGGGCCGCATAGGCTTACCAGCTCTCGCCGAAGGGGCGGAGCTCGACGCGGAAGGACCAGGCCGAGCTGTCCTGGTGGGCGACGCGGTACATCTCCTCGGCGATGGCGACGGGCCTGGCGAAGAACTCGTCCGGCGCATCCGGCGCGATGAACGGCCGCGTGCGCGGCGTGTCGATGGCCGCGTCGATGATGAAATAGGCGACATGGATGCCCTGCGGCCCGAACTCCCGCGCGATGGACTCCGCGAGGATGCGCTGCGCCGCCTTGGTCGAGGCGAAGAAGCCCCAATGCGCCTTGCCGCGAGTGGCCGAGGTGTTGCCGGTGACGAGCAGCGCGCCGCCGCCCGCGTCCAGCATCCCCGGAATCGTCTCGCGGGCGAGATGCAGCAGCGCCGTGGCGTTCACGCGGAAATTGCGTTCGAGCTCCTCCGGGTCCTGCTCCAGAAACGGCCCGCGCGTGCTTCGGAGCGCGTTGTGCACGACGACCGTCGGCGGCCCCAGCCGCTCGCGGATCGCTGCGACGGTGGCCCGGAGCGCGTCGAGGTCGCCGACGTCGCAGGGGAAGGCCGCGGCGTTTTCGATGTCGGCCTCCAGCGCGGCCAGCCGCTCCGCGTCGCGGGCGAGCATGGCGGTGCGGTAGCCGCCATCGGCGAAGCGCCGGGCGATTTCGGCGCCCGTGCCCCCGTCGGGGCCGACGCCGGTGACGAGCGCGACCGGCTGGCTCATGCGCTTTTCCTTTCCGGGCCTCCGGTTTCGAGGACATAGCCGTCGAGGTCGGCGGCGAAGGCGGGCAGGCGGCGCAGGCGGTCGAAATGGGCGTGCGCGCGGGCATGGGCGCCCGGCAGGTAGATCGGTTCGAGGCCGCAGTCGGCGAGCCGGTCGTGCATGCGTTCCTCGCGCCGGAACTGCCCGAAATCGCAAACGAAGGCGATATCGGCGATGGAGAACGGCCCGGCCAGCCCCTCGCCGCCCAGGCCCGCGGCATTGTCGATGCCGTCGATGTAGAAGGCGTAAGCCTCGCGCATCCGGTCCGACAGTTCCTGTGTCGCCTCGCGGGCCACGAGCTTCAGCAGATAGGCCTGCGTCTCGCGCGCGAACACAAGCCCGGCATCCAGAAAGCTGTCGATCCGCGCGGCCTCATAGGGCCCGTCGCCGTAAAGGCCGCCGGCAGCGCGGGCGACGGCGCGCAGGATGCTGTTCGACTCGAACACGCCGGTCGCGCCCTCCGGGTCGAAGGCAGCCGGCACGGTGCCGAAGGGATGGGCGGCGAGGAAGGCGTCCGTCTTGTAGAGCATGGTGGCGTTGAAGCCGCGCTTGCTCGCCCGCGCATGCGGGTTGTCGGGGGTCTTTTCGGCCTCCTCGAGCGGCCTCGCGTCGAAATCCCAGAGCCAGCCGGGCAGGGCCTTGGGCCGGTCGCCGACCACCTCGACCTCGACGCCTAGCATCCGTGCGGCAATGGTCGCCTTCCAGACGCGCGGATTGGGCAGATAGGAGAAAATCCTGAGCACCGTCATGGCTGACACCCCCTCTCGCCCCGGTTTCCGGAGCGCGGGCACTCTGCCATGAAAGCCGCCGGGCCTGCCAGCCGCTTGGCCGGTTCCGGCGCCGGCGCTAATCTCGCCGCCGGCAGCAAGGGGAGGAACCCTCGATGCGCGCGACCCGGCGGGCGGTCCTGGCCGGTGCGGGAGCCGCGCTGGCGGTGCCGGCTCTCGGCGCCGCGGCGGGCGGGGCGCTCCGGAAGCCCGTTCCGGCGACCGGCGAGCTTGTGCCGGCGGTCGGGCTCGGGAGCTGGATCACCTTCAATGTCGGCGGCGACCCGCTGCTCCGCGCCGAGTGCCGTGCCGTCCTGGCCGCCTTCTTCGAGGAGGGCGGGGGCATGGTCGATTCCTCGCCCATGTACGGCTCCTCGCAGGAGGTGATCGGCGACGGGCTTGCGAAGCTCGGCCGCCCGCCCGGCCTGTTCTCCGCCGACAAGGTCTGGACCCGCGCCGGGAACGGACCCGCCCAGATTGCCGAAACGGCCGGGCGGTGGGGCGTCGAGCGCTTCGACCTGCTGCAGGTCCACAATCTCATCGACTGGGAAGCGAACCTCGACACGCTCGAAGCCATGAAGGAGGCCGGAGCGCTCCGCTATACCGGCGTCACCACGTCCCACGGCCGCCGGCATGCCGATCTGGAGGAGGTCATGCGCCGCCGCCCGCCGGACTTCGTCCAGCTCACCTACAACATCGTGGACCGGGAGGCGGAACGCCGCCTGCTGCCGCTGGCGAAGGAACGCGGCATCGCGGTCATCTGCAACCGGCCGTTCCAGAGGGGCCGGCTGCCGGACCGGCTTGCGGGCGAGCCCATGCCCGGCTGGGCGCGGGACATCGAAATAGCCACCTGGCCGCAATACCTGCTGAAATTCATCCTCTCCCATCCTGCCGTCACAACCGCCATTCCCGCGACCCGGAGGGTGGACCACCTGCGCGAGAACAAGTCCGCAGCGCTCGGCCCGATGCCGGATGCGGCGATGCGCCGGCGCATGGCGGAGCATGTGCGCGATCTCTAACCCGCCGGGGACCGGACAGCCGCCGCCATGAACGGGTCCTGGGCGCTGGAGGACCTGCTGCCGTTCGAGCCGCGCGTCTACTGGCGGCTCTTCGCGCTGGAAAACGAGGCGCTCTGTCCTGTCCAGCCGGCGCTGCTGGCGGCGGGCGCGGCGCTGTTGCTCCGCTTCCTGCTGGGCAACAGGCCGTCCGGGCGCTGGGTCGGTCCGGCGCTCGGCGCGGCCTGGCTCTGGACCGGCTGGCACTTCGTTGCGCTGCGCTACGGCTCGGTCAACTGGGCCGCGCCGACGCTCGCCTGGGGCTTCTACGCGCAAGGCGTGCTCCTGGCGGCGCTCGGCCTTTCCGGCCGGCTCTCCTTCCCCCGGCGCGGTCCCGTCGCCGGCCTCGGCCTCGCGGCGGCGGCGCTGCTCGTCTGGCCGCTGCTGGCCCCGCTCGACGGGAGGCCCTGGCGCGAGGCGGAAATCGTCGCGATTGCGCCCGATCCGACGGCCATCGCCACGCTCGGCCTGCTGGCGCTCGTCGCGCGCAGCCGCTGCACGGCGTTCCTCTGCGTCCTGCCGGCGCTCTGGCTCGCGGTCTCGGCGCTGACCCTGTTCGCCATGGGCGCCTGGCAGGGCTGGGCGGTGCTCGCGGCACTCCTTGCGGGCCTCGCCGCGCAGACCGGGGTCCCGGCGAAAGGTCCGGGTTAGGCCAACGCGGCTTCGAACAGCGCCAGCAGCCGGCTCCAGGCCCGCTCCGCCTGAGCTTCGTTGTAGACGGCGGAGTCCGGCGGGCACCAGCCGTGCAGGGCGCCTGCATAGACCTCGATCTCGGCCGGCAACCCTGCCGCGTCGAAAGCCTGCCGGAGCGCGGTCTTGGCCTCCGGGTCCTTCGCGTCGTCGTTCTCCGCGATCGCGAACAGGTAGTGCGCGCGCATCCTGTCGACGAGCAGGTGGGGGCTGTCGGGCGCGTCGGTCACCAGCCTGCCGCCGTGGAACGATGCGCCCGCGCCGATGCGCTCGGGGAAGGCGGCTGCGGTGCGCATGGTCATCGAGCCGCCCATGCAATAGCCGGTCGTGCCCATCCTGCGGTCGCGGGCCACCGCCTCCTGGCTGTCCAGGAACCCGATGAAGGCCGTGGCGTCCGTCACGGTGATCTCGGGCGTCAGCGAGCGCATCAGCGGGAAGACCTTCCTGCGCACCGCCTCGTCCCGGAAGGAAGCGCCCTCCGGAAAGACCGGCGCCCTTTCGCTGCGGTAGTAGGGGTTGACGGCCAGCACCGCATAGCCCGATTCGGCGAGCCGCCGCGCCATCCCCTCGAAGGCGGGCCGGAGGCCGAGCGCATCCGGCCAGATCAGCACGCCGGGATGCCTGCCGCTCGATGGGTGTACGAAATGGCAGTCCGCCATGCCGTCGGGCGTCGGCACCTCGACATTCGCGGCCGTCACCTCCAGCGCATTCGCGGCCCGCGGCAGCAGCATGGCCATCCCGGCCCCGACCGAAAGCGCCCCGAACCTGCGCCGCGTCAGCCGTCCCGACCGGTGCAGCCAGTCCTCCGCATCGCGGATCGTCGTCTCATCGCACATGGTCTCCTCCCGTCTTTCCGCGGTCCGCCCCGCAGCCGGGCCCGGCCTGCCGGGCGAGGTCCTCGACATGGCGCTCCAGCCGGAACACATGCTCGTCCTCGATGCCGTGCCGGCGCAGTTCGCCTGCGAGTTGCCTCATATAGTCGATATTCGTCCCGCTCGGGCCAGCGGAGCGCAGAATCTGCGCCGCCATCTCGGGGAACGGCGCGGGGCCCAGAAAGGCATGGTTGCCGACCGGCGCGACATAGACCGTGCCGTCCGCTTCGCCCTCGCGGAATTCGAGCCGCACCGCCTCGCGCCGATAGCCGTTCTTCTCGCGGTAGTCGAGCTCGTCCCAGGTCTCGCCCATCGCCGCCGCCTCGACGAAATAGGCCATGCCCCCGCAGCGCGCGCCGGCCTCGGGCACGAGCGTCACCACGCGACCCGGCGCATGACGCACGCCTCGGTGGTCGTGCGATCCCTGCCAGAATCGGCGCTTCCAGCCGCTTGCCCAGGCGACCCGCCGTTCACGGAACGGAATGTCCGGCCGCCAGATCAGCGAGCCGTAGCCGAACACCCACACGCCGTCCGCCTCCGCGTTCATGGGCACCGCGCAACCTGTTCGAGAATGGCGCCGGCCACCAGTTCCGGGTCCTCCTCCGGCACGAAATGGCCGCTCTCCTCGGCGATCAGCCCCCGGACATCGGTCGCCACCCGCCGCATCGACGTCTCGACCTCTCCGGCCCGCCCGAAGGCGTCCGTCCTGCCGCCGCCGATGGCGAGCACCGGCATGGGCAGGCGGAAGCCCGTCGCCAGCAGCGCCTCGTTGTCGGCCATGTCCTGCGGCAGGTTGCGGTAATAGGCGAAGCCGGCCCGGAGCGCCTCCGGCTGGGTGTAGGTGCGGAGATATTCCTCGACCGCCTCCTCGTCGATGGCGTCCGGCCGCGCCGAATAGGCCCGGTAGAACCAGCCGAGATAGGTGCGCTCCCGCCCGCCCACCAGCGCCTCGGGCAGGTCGGGCGTGCGGTGGAAGGCATGGTGCCAGCGCCGTCCGCCTTGCGAGAATTCCCCGCCGTCGCCCGGGATCACCACGTCGATGACGGTCAGGCTGAGCGCGGAGTCCGGATACGCCGCGGCGAGCGCGAAAGCCGTCGGTCCGCCCCAGTCATGGCCGGCAATGTGCCAGCGCTCCAGGCCGAGCCGGTCGCGGAGCAGGCGATGGATGTCATCCGCGACCGTGCGCTTGTCGTAGCCGTCCGCGGGCCGCGAGGAGTCGCCGAGGCCGCGCAAGTCCGGCGCGATAACCGGATGGCGTTCGGCGATCGCCGGCATGACATGGCGCCACTCGAACCAGGTCTCCGGCCAGCCGTGCAGCAGCACTACCGGCGGCGATGAGCGCGGATCCGCGCCTGCCGTCACATAGTGGATGGTCGCCTCGCCCAGATCGGCGAAGGCGTGGACGAAGTCCGGAGGCGGAGTCATGCGCGTTCCTTCGCTTGCATCGGCAGGCGCCTGCCGCCCGGAGGCGGCGGGACCGTGGAGAGTGTCATGGTATGTCATGAAATGTCATGAGGCGTCCTGGGGCCGCCGCCTCCGGGTCCCTCCCGCGAGCGGGGCGAAGGGCTTCGTGGGGCGCCCTTGTCCGGCGGGCCGGCCGTCCTTCCCGATCCGGGCCGTGCGCGCCGCCTTCGGGGGAGCTACGGACGATGTGTCATGAAGTGTCATGTTCCCCATGCCGCCGCCGAAGGTCTGCGGTTCCGTTCCTGCATATCGCTCCTCCGTCGCGTTCCGTTCCGCTCCAGCCCGTCCGCGCCGCCGCCGGCCTGGGCGCCCCCAGGCGGCGGGACCCTTTTTGCGCGCGTATCCTGCCTGCGCGCCCGCGCCCGCCCGCGCGCGTCTTGCGCAGGCGCGGTTCGCGCACCTGATTGCGCGCGAGGCGGCGGGCGGGCATTTGCCCCCCATCGTCGCCCCCGCTGAAGGCAGGAGTCGCCCCGATCCCCATGACGGGGAGGAGGGGACCGCGCGCCCCGGAAGACCCTCTCCCGCCGGGAGAGGGCAGGGTGAGGGGCCGTTTCCGCCTGCGGAAGCGGCGGGCGAAGCCCGGCAACCGCCCGTCACGCCGAGAGAGCCCCCACCCGGCCTCCCCCGCAAGCGGGGGAGGAGAAGAAAGGAGCAGGCGGGGCGGTTCATGGCAGACCCCCTGCATTGTGTCATGACATGTCATGTTCCTCATGCCGCTGCCGAAGCTCTGCGGTTCCGTTTCTGCATATCGTTCCTCCGTCCCATTGCATTCCACTCCCTTCCGTCCGCGCCGCCGCTCAAGCGGCGGGACCCTTTTTGCGCGCGTATCCTGCGTGCGCGCCCGCGCCCGCCAGCGCGCGTTTCGCGCACCTGATTGCGCGCGCGAGACGCCGGACGCACGTGTCCTGTCCGTTCCCGCCGGGGCTTTTTTCGGCCCCAGCCATTGCTTTCCTCTGCAGAAAAAGCCGAAAGGCGGCCCCGGAAGCCGCCTCTCTCTCTGCTTTCATCATACACCGCTTTCTCCCCAGTCAAGCCCTCTGGCGAGAGAAATGTGAATTTTTTCTACTTTTACCGGAAGACGGACGAACGCCTCCCTTCGTCGTGCCCGGACTCGATCCGGGGGAGAGCCGGGGCCCAGCCTTGGTTTTCGGGGCAGCCTCAACGGCCCGCCGGCGGCGGGTCAGGCGGCGATGGAGATCGTGCCTGCGTCATTGTCGACGATGACCGGCGACTCGAAATATTCGATTTCGGGTTCGGCGCCCAGGCGCTCGCGGATGCCGGCCCGCCAGGCAGCATCGTAGAGGCGCTCGGCGTCCTCGCGCGACTCGAACAGATAGACGCCCCCGCCGGTGCGCCCGTCCTCGGACAGGAGATAGTATTTCCGCACCAGCCCCGGGACGCTCCGGTAGAGCGGCGCGGACGCCTCGAACGCGGCCTTCGCCGCCTCGCGCGTCTTTCCTTCGGGAAGTGGGATGCGGACGATTGCGGTCACCGCCATGGTCTCAAGCCTCCTCGCCTAGCCGTTCCGGGGGCAGTCTAAAGCATGATCCGTCGGGGTAGAAACGGCTTCGCCCAAGGAGCCCAAACCGTCACCCCAGACTTGATCCGGGGTCCAACCCGGGCGCTCTCGGCAGGCGCAAGCGGTCCAATCCTTTCTCGGACGGCTGCGGCGGGCGGCAACGGTCAGGGATGGACCCCGGATCGGGTCCGGGGTGACGATGTTTGCTGTCCTCGTCCGGTTTCGACACGCTCGGCCGCCGCTGCGATTTCTTCACGGCCTCGAAGGCGGGGCTTTGCGCCGCAGAGGTAGCGCTGCCAGGAGGCACCGGCTCTCCCCCGGATCACGTCCGGGGCAGGCTGCTTCGCTCCGGCCGGGGCAACGAAAGGGCGCCGGGCCCGTCACTCGACGCCTTCCACGATCCGGAAGTCGCGCTCGACGGCGCCTTCGAGCAACGCGGCCGCAGCCCTGTAGTCCTCCCCGTCATGCGTCGCCACGGCCTGCTCGAAGCTCGGGAACTCGACGATGACGGTGCGTTCCGCGAAGCCCGCCTCGTGGGCCTCCATGCGCCCGCCACGCGCAAGGAACCTGCCGCCGCCCGCCTGGACCGCGGCCCCTGCGCGCTTCGCATAATCCGGCATGACGGCCGGGTTCCCGACCGCCCGGTAGCAAACCACCCAGTAACCCTTCGCCATCGCGTCCTCCCTGTCCCGTGTCGCGCCCGACGCCCGCCGCCGCCCGGCTACCGCTCCAGGTCCGGCTCCACACCGTCTGCGGCTTCCCTTCCGTCGAAGCGGCCTTCGTAGATGGGCCGCGCGCCGGTCGTCGGGCCGGGATATTGCATGAAGACGATGGTGCAGCCGGTCTCCGTGTGCATCTCGTGCTCGAAATGCGGGTCTTCCATATAGACCATGTCGCCGGCCTTGAGCGTCCGGTCGCCGAAGCGGCATTCGCCTTCCGCGACATACCAGAGCTGGGCGAAATCGTGCCGGTGCAGCGGAAAACCTGCGCCCGGCTCGTAGGTAACGAGGCCGGCATTGGGCGTGTTCGGCCGCTCCGGCGTCGGGTGGAAGACCATCCGCGTCACATTGGCGAACCGCCCCCGATGCCCCGGATGGTCCGAAGGGCGCCGGACGACGGGCGCGTGGTGCGTGGCGGCGGCTTCGGTCCTGGAGTCGGGCATCGCACGGTCCTCCCTTTTCGGCCGTCGGCGCGCGCTAGTTGAACACCGACTGGACGATGGAGTTTGGCAGCCAGAGGGCGAGGATGGGGAACAGCAGCACGAGGACGAGCACGATGCCGTCCGTACAGAGGAACGGGATTGCGCCCTTCATCACCCTTGTCACCGGCACCCCGGTGGTGCCGCTCACAGCGAACAGGTTAAGGCCCACCGGCGGAATCACGCCGCCCATCTCGACCGCGAGCGCGAACAATATGCCGAGATGGATCGGGTCGATGCCGAGCGTCAGCGACACCGGATAGATGATCGGCACCGTCAGCGCCAGGATCGCGACGCCCGTCAGGAACATGGACAGCACCAGCAGCACGGCCAGCAACACGATGAGGAAGCCCATGGCGGAGAGGCCCTGCATCCCCACCCAGTTGGCGACATCCTGCGGCCAGCCCTTGTTGGCGAGCAGGAACTGGAAGACGCCGACGCAGCCCAGCAGGAAGAAGACGATGGCGGTGAGGTTGGCCGCGCGCATGGTCGTCGGCAGGAGCTCGCGCAGGAACGCGCCGCGCCGGGCCGCCAGGCCGTAGATGAGCGCATAGGCGCAGGAGGCCGCACCCGCCTCCGTCGGCGTGAACACGCCCCCGTAGAGCCCGCCCAGCACGAAGACCGGCATCAGGATCGCCGGCAGCGCCTCGACGGTCGAGTGCCAGAGATTGCCCAGGCTGAACTCGCCCGCGGGCAGCTTCAGCCTCCAGGCGATGAAGACGATGATGACCGCATCCGAGATCGCCAGCATGATGCCGGGCACGAAGCCCGCGAAGAACAGCTTGACGATCGACTCCTCGGTGATGATGCCGAAGAGAATTAGCGTGATCGACGGCGGGATCAGGATGGCGATGCCGCCGCCGCAGGCGATGACGCCCGCCGCCATCCAGACCGGATAGCCGCGCCGGATCATCTCCGGGTAGGCGATGACGCCCATCGCTGCCGCCATGGCGGTGCTGGAGCCGGAGATGGCGCCGAACAGGACGGCCGCGATCAGGGTGGCGTAGGCGAAGCCGCCCGGCAGCCAGCCGATGATGGCGTCCGCGAACTTGAACAGCTTGGAGATCAGCCCCGTGCGCTCCATGAGGAAGCCCGCATAGATGAAGAACGGGATCGCCATGAGCGTGTATTTGTTGACGAAGCTGAAGAAGGCGCGGAAGGCGGTGTTCGCCGACAGCACCGGGTCGTAGAGGATGAAGGCGACCGCCGCCCCGCCGAGCGCGACGCCGATGGGTGCGCCCAGCGCGAGAAGGAGGATCAGGCCCGAGCCGAGCGCGCCCATGTCAGATCTCGATCCCTTCCTCGACCGGGGCCCAGGGGAACACGGTCTTGCCGCGCACCGCCTGCACGTCCTGGTAGAGGTGGAAGAGGGTGACGAGCGCCATCAGCGCGAACGCGATGACGAGGCAGGCCTGGAACGGCCAGATATAGATCACCATGCTCTGGGTGGTGCGGCCGAGCTTCTCGGCGCGCTCCACTGCCGGCAGGCCCCAATATGCAAGCGCCGTGAACAGGGTGAGCGAGATGCTGGACACGAACACCCGGATCGCCAGCACGGTGCGGACATAGCCGCGGCGGCGCAGCAGGTCCAGGAGCGCCAGCACGGCCAGATGCGAGCGCGAGGCCTGCGTGACGGCGAAATAGATGAAGACCGCCGCGATGGACACGTAGGTGACCGCGTCCTGCCCCCAGTCGAACACCACGCCCAGAATGTAGCGGCGCACGATCTCGATGCAGGCCAGCAGCGTGCCGGAAAGCAGGATAACGGCGGCGATGCGCGCCACGACCTTGTCGAGCAGAAAATGCAGCCCGCGGTAGGCGCGGTCTATCCCGAGCTCGATGCCGGCCGGCTCCGGAACCGCGGGGGAAGTGTCAGTCATGCGGCCGCCTCGCACTTCGGGAGCGTGAAGAAGCTGCAGGGGGCCTCCAGGCCCCCCGCAAGGACTGCGCCGTCAGTTCTTTTTCTTCTTGGCGAAGCGCTCGAACCAGGGCTCGATCTCCGAGCAGTCGGTGTCCTCGAGCCAGTGCGAACCCATCGGGTTGGCAGCGACCGCGGCCTTCGCCTCCATGGCGAACTTGTCCACCCACTCGTCGGCCCCGCCCGGCGTGCTCTTCTTGATGTGGTCCGCCGTGCCGGTGCCGAGCGCGTCGGCCAGCACGCCCGCCTCATCCGCGGTCATGATGTAGATGCCGGGCTTGGACGGGTCCTCGGTGCCGTATTTGTCGATCATGCGCTTGTCGTTGCACCAGTTGGCCCTCTTCGCGAACGGCAGCATCTCCTCGACGATCAGCCTCTCGATGATCGCCTGCTGCTCCGAATCGAGCGAGTTCCACCAGCTCATGCTGGCGCCGATCCAGTAATAGTCGCCGACGATGCCGTTGATGCCGGCGACGGTGAAGAAGGGCGCCTGGTCCTTGACGACATTGAAGCCGCCGAGGCTGGTCAGCAGGCCGTCGATGACGCCGGTTTCGAGCGCCGGCGGCACGTCGCCGAAGGCCATGGTGGTCGGGTTCGCGCCCCAGGCCGACAGCGCCGCGTTCTCGACCGGGCTCATGGAGCGGATCTTGCGGCCGGCGAAGTCTTCCGGCTTGAGCAGGCGGGAGCCCGAGCCCGCGCCCATGTAGAAGCTGAGATGGGCGTGGCCGAAGACCTTGATGTCGTGCAGCTCCTCGAACCGCTTCACCAACATCTTGTAGGTGTCGAAGCCCTCGATGGCGTCGATGGCGCCGGGCGTGGTCAGCAGCATCGGGCCCACGACCACGGCCATGAAGGGATCGATCTGGGCTGTCTTGCCGAACTGGCCCCAGGTCATCTCCAGATTGCCTTCGGTCATCGCCTCGACGGCTTCCGGCACCGAATAGAGCGCCTTGGCCGGGAAGAGCAGCACCTCGGAGCCCGGGATTTCCTCCGCCAGGCGTTCCTGGAACAGGATTTCCGCGAGCGCGGCCGGATGCGGCGGCGGCGTGTGGTCGGACGCGATGCGGATCTTGACGGGATCCGGCGCCGACGCGGCGGGCAGGGCGCCTGCGACGGCGACCGCCGCGACCGTCAGGCCGGCGAGTGCAGTGCGGATGAGCATGTAGAGCCTCCCTCGGTTTTACAGCAGACCGGACCTTAGAGGCTTTCCGCGAGGCGCGATAGGGGCGGCGGCGCGCCGGACCGCCGCTTCAATCCGCTGCGGGGTAATCCGCCGGGCGCAGCAGCCGGGTGAGCGTGCCCGCCCCGACCGCGCTCCAGTCCGCGGCCTCGAATTTCAGCACGGCGAGCCCGGAGGTCGGCATGCCGAGACCGAGCCGCGACAGCGCCGCCGGGTCGCCTTCGCGGGCAAGGAAACGCCCGGCGTCCGAGATCGTCGGGTTGTGCCCGATCACCAGCACCCGCGAAATATCGGCCGGCTCCACCGCGCGCACCAGCGCCAGCAGCTCCGGCACGTAGCCGTCATAGAGGTCGGGGGCGAACCGCACCGCCGCGCCTGCCCCGAGCGCAAGGCCGTCCAGCGTCTCGCGCGTGCGCCTCGAGTCCGAGCAAAGCACGAGGTCCGGCAACAGGTCCTCGGCGGCGAGATAGCGCCCGGCCGCAGCGGACTGGCGGCGGCCGCGGCCGGTCAGCCCCCGGTCCCGGTCCGGCGCGCCGACGCCGGCCTTGGCATGGCGGAGCAGCAGCAGCGTCTTCATCGCGTTGCGCCCTCCGCCCGCGCGGATCAGAACCGGATGACGCTGCGGATGGACTTGCCCTCATGCATCAGGTCGAAGGCGTCGTTGATCCCCTCGAGGCCCATGGTGTGGGTCACCATGTCGTCGATCTCGATCTTGCCGTTCATGTACCAGTCCACGATCTTCGGCACGTCGCGCCGGCCCTTGAAGCCGCCGAAGGCCGTGCCGCGCCACACCCGCCCGGTCACGAGCTGGAAGGGGCGGGTGGAAATCTCCTGGCCCGATCCCGCCACGCCGATGATGATGCTCTCGCCCCAGCCGCGATGGGCGCATTCCAGCGCCTGGCGCATGGTCTCCACCAGGCCGATGCACTCGAAGGAATAGTCCGCGCCGCCGTCGGTGAGATCGACGAGATACGGCACGAGGTCGCCCTCGACTTCCTTCGGATTGACGAAATGGGTCATGCCGAAGCGTTCGGCGCGCGGGGCCTTGGCGGGGTTGATGTCCACGCCGACGATCATGTTGGCGCCGGCGAGCCGCGCGCCCTGGATGACGGAAAGGCCGACGCCGCCGAGGCCGAACACGACGACATTGGCGCCCGGCTCCACCTTCGCCGTGTTGAGCACCGCGCCGAGGCCGGTGGTGACGCCGCAGCCGATCAGGCAGACCTTGTCGAAGGGCGCGTCCTCGCGGACCTTCGCGGCCGCGATCTCCGGCATCACCGTGTGGTTGGAGAAGGTCGAGGTGCCCATATAGTGGAACAGCCTGTCGCCGCCGATGGAGAAGCGGCTGGTGCCGTCCGGCATCAGGCCCTGGCCCTGGGTCTCGCGGATCGCGACGCAGAGATTGGTCTTGCCGGAGAGGCAGAACTTGCAGTTGCGGCATTCCGGCGTGTAGAGCGGGATCACATGGTCGCCGGGCTTGAGCGTGGTGACGCCGGGCCCGGTATCGACGACCACGCCCGCCCCCTCATGGCCGAGAATGGCGGGGAAGAGGCCCTCCGGGTCCGCGCCGGAGAGCGTGTAGGCGTCGGTGTGGCAAACGCCGGTCGCCCTGATCTCCACCAGGATTTCGCCCTCGCGCGGGCCGTCGAGTTCCACGGTTTCGATGCTGAGCGGCTTGCCGGCTTCCAGGGCTACGGCGGCGCGGGTCTGCATGGGCGGCGTCCTCCCCTCGAATGCTCCGAGAGAAACAGCGTAGCGGCGTTTCCCGGGCGGTCAATCGCCCGAAAGGCAGCGTGAAAGGCGGGTCAGGCCGCCTCGCCGACGGAAACGGTGATGCGCTTGCCCAGCCGGCGGAGCGCGCGGTCCATCGCTGCGGCCCTGGTGCCGTGCTCCGGGTTGAGCATCCGCCGAACCTCGCTCTCGGCGATGTCGAGTTCGCGGGCGAGCCGGCGCTGCGACATGCCGGCCTGGCGCAAAGCCTCATAAAGCGCCGCTTTCAGGGCGATCTGCACGGGCGGAACGATGAGGGGTCGCCGCTTGCCGGCCTGCGAGGGCGCAGGAAGGTCGCCGCCTTCGCGAATCGTCGTCGCTATCAGTTCGCGCAACAGGTCCCTGGCCTCGGCCAGCGCCTCGTCGCGGGTCGCGCCATCGGTTGCACCCCAGCCGAAGTCCGGGAATGTCACGACATGCCGGCCGCACTCGTCGCGTTCGACCTCTGCGGGATAGTTGTATGTGTCGGGCATGCGTTCGGTCCTCCGGGTCAGGGTTGTTTCCGTCCTGCCGTCGCTAGAAATCGGCCCGGTCGATTCCGAGATCGGCGAGCATCTTGTTGAGCAATCCCCTGCCGATTTCCTTCCTTCGGTCCTTGACCGTCGTTCTGCGGTCGCCCGCATAAAGCGTTCCATGCGAACCTGCGCCTTAGGACGCCACGAAACGCACCTCCAGATTCCGGCTTCCGGCCCATCTGCGCACCCTCGCGATGAACTGGCGGCCGGTCATGAGCCACTATGCGAACCGGCAATGGTCCCGGTCAAGGGCAGCTGCGCACAATTTTGAACGCAAATATCCATCATGCGCCAAAGGAATTTCCGATGGCGCGCGATTGGAGCTGAGAGCGATAATGGCGTTTCGCGGGCGGTCGATCGCCTGCGGGGCAGCGTGAAGAGCGGCTTCCTTCCGGGCTTGACATTGCCCTCGTTTGTTCTATATTTGTTTCATAACCGTGCTTCGGGGAAGCCCAGGGAAGGCATGATCTGGATCTGACAATCCGGCGGACCGCTGCGGCGCGCGCAAGCCCCCGCACCGGTCACGCCCTGGCGAATGCGGGCCGACGATCCTTTGGGGGGCAAACGGGCGAAGTGCGCCCGCGCGGCGCCGTTGCCTCGTTCAGGCTCTGCGGGTTGCCCGGTTCGGGTTTTGCAGCCGAAGGACGGCGAGGCGCTGCATTGCGGGCGCAGCGGGAGGAGGAACGATGGCGAAGGAATCGGCGGGCGGGCTGACGGAACGGAAGCAGGGCCGCCCGGTCGGCGTGGACCTGCGGGCCGCGGCGGTGGCGGCCGTGGTGGAGCGCGGCATGAGCGCCGAGGCGGTCGCCCGGCAATTCGGGTTGACGGGACCCAGCGTCCGCCTCTGGGTGAAACGCTTCCGCGAGCACGGCCATGTGCGGCCCGAGCGCATGGGCGGCAGCGCCTCGCGGATCGAGCCGGAGCGCGAGCGCATTTTCCGCATTCTGGAGGCGCGGCCGGCGATTTCCAGCCGGGCGTTGCGCGATGCGCTCGCCGCCGAGGGGCTGTCGTTCAGCGCGTCCACGGTGCAGAACTTCCTGAAGCGCCACGGCCTGGAGCGCGACCGCCGCCTCGCCCGCCTCCACGGCAGGCGGAAGAGCGGGCGCCGCGTATCGAAGGGGGCAGGATCGTAGGCAACAGCCCGGGACGGCGGGCGCGGCCCTCCCTTCGCGTTGCCCCGGATTTGTGGCCGGAACACAAAGTGGCAGCCGTCCTGCGCTCCCATAGGGGGCGCAGGACCGGCAATATTCGGCCTTCGCCAACAAAAATCCGAATCCCATGGTTGATCTTCGGACCTTGGTTCAGCTTCACCGCCATGCGCGTACATCGATACCGCCGCCCGGCGGCGTCTCACAGGCGTCGGGTCCCCCAAACTTTACAATGGGTTTTACATTCCCCGATCAAGCCTCATCACTGTCTCCACATCTCTTGGTCTGAGCACCACAAGATTGCCAGCTTTATCGATTTCCACCTGAACCCACAAATCCTCCGCCTGTGATTCTGTTAACACAGAACGCACCCCGTCCACCCTGTCAAGTGTAATACGCACCCGTTGAGTATTCTCAGGTAGCTCAATTGACGTGTCTTCTCCCCAGCTCAACTCAATCTCGTCGAGCTTCTGAGCTTGCAGTTGTCTATTTTCTTTAACCTCCTCCCACCGTATCGTTCCGCCACAAGAACCTCTTGCATCTCGCCAAAGGGGACCACACCTACCTCGATTCTGAATTCGACATGCATACCCAAAAGACCTGTCTTGAACATTGCGAAACCCACTACAAGTCGAGTTCCTAGACGAGCGACAATTGGCAACAATGGAAGTCGGATCGATTTTCCATCCCTGGCTCGCATTAAAGGGGAAAAGTTTTTCTATTGAACCGTGGCAATGTCCATTCAAGTAATGAAAATCCTCGGTTCTTTCGTTTCGTTCTGCCGACATAATTTCGTACATCACAGTTGTTTTTGCCTTACCTAAGAGTTGCGGAATAACTTCAACTGAAATATCATACGAGTATTCTAGAGGATCACGCAATAAAAGTCGGCGCCAAAAGCTTCTAGATTGATACACCAGAAGTTTGCCACTATAGGATACTATTGTGTCATTCGCCAAAAAGAGTTCTTTGTTACAAATAAAAGACAAGGACGTGTCAATTTTCTCAATTCGCTCGCACTTCTCGTTATCGATTGTCAATGTCGGCTCAAAAGATGACAATAAGGCGCCGCGGATAGAAATTGTAACATTATCTCGGTTATCGGGACCCATGTCGACTACAAAGAGCGGATCGTATTGGAAAATTATAGGAAAGGAGCTTGCGAACGGTAAGTTGCGAATTCCTGAAGAAACATTCGCGGAGAGTTGTTCGATATCGAGCAGTGTTACGTGGAGTTGAGAGTTTAGTTTATTTAGTTGCTTCTCAAGATCTGTAAAGAAGTTACGCTCAATGACACTAAGGTCGGACATTGTTTTCGCGGATATTGTTTTTGCTATAGCTTCAATTTGATTCAATAGCAATTCTAGATGTTGACGCGATCTGAACAAGTTGTTTCCAACAGTGGAGTCAACAGCAGACAAAATGCTATGAACCGAATCTCGCAGAGCGTTAACATACTCTGCGAATAGCATAGAAGTGGGAACCGAGTTGTTTTGTGCTGAAACCGGCGTAACGAGTGCAATAGCATAGCACAGAAACCCGAACATTGCGGTAATTGCAGAGAACAAAAACATAGCATGTCGTTGAGGAGACTTCGGTTTCATTATGAGCGCGAGCATGCGTTTGTCTCCAAAAGGGTGGTAAAGGAGCATTGGATATAGCGCGAGAATGGGCCCTTGGCTGGCTGAAGTAGTTGGACAGGCCAACGCTCTAAGGTAGGGTGGTTTTGAACCGCCCCGGCATTCCCGGAGGCTCCATCTTGTGAGAAGAGGGAGCTGTTATGGGAAGACATTCGACACGCTATCCGGCGGAGGTTCGCGAGCGGGCAGTCCGGCTGGTTTTCGAGCATCGGGGGGAGTATGGCTCGCAATGGGAGGCGATGTGTTCGATTGCGGCGAAGTTCGGCTGCACGGCCGAGACGCTGCGGCGTTGGGTCCGTCAGGCTGAACGGGACAGCGGCGCTCGGCCGGGCATGACCAGCGATGATCGCGAGCGGGTCAAGGCGCTGGAACGCGAGGTTCGCGAGCTGCGCCAGGCGAACGAGATTCTGCGCAAAGCCAGCGCCTATTTTGCCCAGGCGGAGCTCGACCGCCCACTCAAGCGATGATCGCCTTCATCGACGAGCATCGCGCCATCTATGGGGTCGAGCCGATCTGCAGGGTTCTGCCGATCGCCCCATCCACATACCGCCTTCATGCTGCCAGACAGCGCGATCCGTCATTGCTGCCGGACCGCGCCCGCCGTGACCTGGTATTGATGGAGGAGATCGAGCGCGTCTTCGAGACGAACTACTCGGTCTACGGCGCCCGCAAGGTCTGGCGGCAGTTGCGGCGCGAAGGCCGGGACGTGGCCCGTTGCACGGTCGAGCGGCTGATGCGCGGTCTCGGCCTTGCCGGGGCGATCAGGGGCAAGCCGGCGAAGACCACGGTAAGCGACAAGGGAGCGGCATGCCCGCTCGACAAGGTGAGGCGGCAGTTCCAGGCGCCCGAGCCCAATCGCCTGTGGGTGGCGGACTTCACCTATGTCGCGACTTGGGCCGGGTTCGTCTATGTGGCCTTCGTGATCGATGCCTTTGCACGCCGGATCGTCGGATGGCGGGTGAGCCGCACGGCCCATGCAGGCTTTGTTCTGGATGCCCTGGAACAGGCGATACACGCCCGGAAGCCCGCCAGCGGATCGAGCCTCGTTCATCACAGCGACCGCGGGGTCCAATACCTGTCGATCAAATACTCCGAGCGCCTGGCCGAAGCCGGGATCGATCCTTCGGTCGGCAGTATCGGCGACAGCTACGACAACGCGTTGGCCGAAACGATCAACGGCCTCTACAAGGCCGAAGTGATCCACCGGCGCGGCCCGTGGAGATCGTTCGAGGCCGTCGAATACGCCACCCTCGAATGGGTCGACTGGTTCAATAATCGCCGCCTGCTCGGCCCCATCGGCAACATCCCGCCCGCTGAGGCCGAAGCAAACCACTATGCCGCCAGCGAAAACCTCGATATGGCTGCATGACTCAAACCAAACTGCCTCCGAGAATGCCGGGGCGGTTCATTTAGGTGCATTGAGCCTGTTTGGGACCGAAGTTGTCGCGGGTTGATCGGATCGTGTCCCAGCCGGTGGAAGCGATGGATTCCAGTGTCATGTATCTGGCCCTCTGGACAGCCCATTTGTCGTTCTGTTCTAGCAGGATGGCGCCGATCAGCCGTGTGATGGCGTCCTCGTTGGGGAAGATGCCGACGGTGTTGGTGCGCCGCTTGATCTCGCCATGGAGGCGTTCGAGCGGGTTTGTCGAGTGCAGCTTGGCGCGATGCGCGGCCGGCCACCGCCCTGCAAGCCGTCTGGACGACCGTCCGGTGCGAGGCGGCGGCGAGCGGTTTCGTGGCGCGGGGATTTGTACCCTGCACACCCTGTCTGTTGAGGCCGAGGCCGCGGTTCGGTGTTATCATTCAACCCCGGAACACTTGACCAGTTCGATGCGTCCGGACTCAACGGTCCCGAATCCGTCATCCCGGTTGAGCACTTCGTTCGCAATCGCTGCCGCTCCCGCATAGGTGGTATCGATGGCTCCTACCTGATACCCGGAGTTGGTCCCCTGATGTCTGACGTGGACAACGACGTAGATGACCGCGAAACATGAGTTTCTGCCGGATTGGTGTATGAAGCATTCCAAACGTGGATCGGTAAGGCGCTTATTGCATTCCGCCCGTGCCGCCTCTTCGGCCTGATCGCGGCCGGCAAAATTCCATGCCGCTCCGTAAGCTTCATCACGGTCGCGGGTAGTAGTATATGGGGACAACGCTACCGCCCACCACGAACCGCCTTCCGCCGAAGCGGCGGCCGTGCTTGCCAGGACGAGCAGCACAAGGCCCAGCCTGCTCATGCTCCTGACGATCTTCATTATCTCGTCCTCGCCGGTCTTCAGCCCGTCCACGCGCCGGTCCCGGAGGTCCTTGAAGGCGCACCGGCCAGCCTGAGCCCGCCAGGCGCGACAGGTCCGGCCTTGGAGTTTAACGGCGGGTCGAGGTACATCGGGTTCACCGGCCCGCTGTTCATGCCCCGCATGGCGGCAACGCTCTGGCCGGAAACGGCCAGGGCCAGCAACAGCGCAGCAATCGTCGAAAGGCCGGTTCTCATCGCCAGCCTCCTTCCCGTGCGAAAAGATAGGCGACCGAAAGCCCCACCGCCCCGGCAATACTGCGGGGATGCGGCAGAAAATTCGGAAGGCGAACGCCCGACTCCGCACGAGCGGGCGGGGAACTCGCGTTTGCACGCGAGAGGACCGCATGTCCGTCCGGCACGCCTATTTCCTCATCCCGAGTAGCGACGCCAGCCGCATATCGAGAGGAGGCGGTTCCACCGGTGAGGCAGCCCCTTCGGCAGGCTTAGGATGAGGAAGGGCGGGGGCCGGCCGTCAATCGCCGGCCTGCCGGGCCGCATCCAGGCGGCGGAGCGCGCCGTAGGCCGACCAGGCCGGCAGGCTGAGCAGGAGGGCGTAGCAGGCCATGCTCCACGGCCCCGTCACGCTGCCGGCGAGCGCGACCGGCGCCGTGAGCGCGCCGAGCGGGCCGCGCCCACGCGTCCCCGGCCAGGCGCGGCGGAGCGCCAGCCAGCCCCGGCGAGCGGCAGGCCGCACGGTATGGCGGCGACCGGCACCCACCATTGCCCGGCATCGACCGGCAGCGGGAATATCCGCGCCAGCAGCGCCGCCGCAACCCCGGCGGGAAGCCACAGCAGCGCCGCCGGAAGGAAACGGGCCCAACGAATGCCGGTCATCCGGGGCATCGGGGACACTCCTCTCCCGCTTGCGGGGGAGGTCGGGTGGGGGGCCGCTTGCGCGCCAGCGGAAGCGGCGGGCGAAGCCCCGGCAAAGGCCCGTCACGCTGAGAGGCCCTCCCCCAGCCCCTCCCGCCCAGCGGGAGGGGAGAAGGCGGGGAGCCGCGCCGGCGGCGCCCGGAGACCGCAGAGAGATGCGCATATGGCAGCCTGCTGACGGCAGGTCCTCTCAACCGCCGCGCCAGCGGCGGGCCAGCGCCTCATACGCCTCGGCGGCCTGCCGGATTTGGGCCACGGGGCAGTATTCGTCGGTCTGGTGGGCCATGTGCATCTCGCCCGGCCCGAGGATCACCGTCGGCGGGCGGCCGCAGGCAGGGGTCAGCGCGGAGGCGTCGGTGAAATAGGGCGCGCCGCGCGGCTCGATCTTCTCTCCCAGCGCCTGCTCCATCAGCGCATAGACCTCGCGGATCCAGGGGTCCGTGTGCGGGGTATGCACGCCGCCCACATCGACGATGCGCGCGATCCGGCTCTCCCCGCCGAGATAGCCCTCGAGGCCGGAGACGATCCCGTCATGGTCCTGGTCCGGCAGCGTGCGGATATCGACGGTGAAGGCGGCGCGGTCCGGCACGGAGTTGAGGTTGAGGCCGCCCTCCATCGTGCCGACATTGAGGGTCGAGCGGCCGAGCAATTCGTGCGGCTTCACGTTGAAATCGAAATCTTCGAGCTTCGTCACCGCGCGCGCCGCCTTGTAGATGGCGTTCACGCCCTGCTCCGGCATCGAGCCGTGGGCGGTGACGCCTTCGGTCTCCACCCTGAGCCAGAGCGCGCCCTTGTGGCCGAGGATGGGGTAGTTCGCGGTGGGCTCGGCGATGACGATGGCGCCCATCCCGCCGAGCGCGCCGATCCTGCCCAGATGGGATGAGCCTTCGCAGCCGGTCTCCTCACCGGCGCAGATCGCGAGCACGATGTCGGCATTGCCCCGCGCGCCCTCGGCCGCGAGCTTCATCGCGGCATGCACGAAAGCGGCGACGCCGGACTTCATGTCGGTCGAGCCGCGTCCGTAGAGCCTGCCGTCCATGATCTCCGCGCCGAAGGGATCGACCGACCACTCCTTCGCGCCCAAGGGCACCACGTCGATATGCCCGCCGAAGCAGAGCGGCTTCTTCTTCTCCGCCTCGCCGCCCCCGCCCCGCAGCACGGCGACAAGGCTCGTCCGCTCCGGCGCGAACTCGTGATAGGAGACTTCAAGACCCGCAGCGGAAAGCAGGTCGCCCAGATAGTGCGCGCACTCGACTTCCCGCCCGGGCGGGTTGCGCGTGTCCATGCGGACAAGGTCGCTCGCGATGTCGAGCGCGGACGGGATGGGGGTCACGCTACCCCGTCTCCTCCATGAGCTCGCGGCCGATGAGCCAGCGGCGGATTTCGCTGGTGCCCGCGCCGATCTCGTAGAGCTTGGCGTCGCGGAGCACGCGGCCCACGGGGCTCTCATTGACATAGCCCATGCCGCCCAGGCACTGGATCGCTTCCAGCGCCAGCCAGGTCGCCTTCTCGGCGGTGTAGAGGATGGCGCCGGCGGCATCCTTGCGGGTCGTGTCGCCCCGGTCGCAGGCCTGGGCGACCGTATACACATAGGCGCGGCAGGCATTCATGGTCACATACATGTCGGCGAGCTTGCCCTGCATCAGCTGGAAGGAGCCGATGGGCTGGCCGAACTGCCGGCGGTCGTGCAGATAGGGCAGCGCCTCGTCCATCGCCGCCTGCATGAGGCCGAGCGGCCCGCCGGCAAGCACCAGGCGCTCATAGTCCAGGCCGCTCATCAGCACGCGCACGCCCTCGTTCTCGCGGCCGAGCAGGTTCTCCTCCGGCACCTCGCAATCCTCGAAGATGAGCTCGCTGGTGCCGGAGCCGCGCATGCCGAGCTTGTCGAGCTTCTGCCCCGGCCGGAAGCCGGGGAAGCCGCTCTCGATGAGGAAGGCAGAGATGCCGTGCGGGCCCGCATCGGGCGCCGTCTTCGCATAGACGACCAGCACGTCCGCATCCGGCCCGTTGGTGCACCACATCTTGGTGCCGTTCAGCACATAGCTCGAACCGCGCCTGTCCGCCCGGCAGGACATGGCGACCACGTCCGAGCCCGCGCCCGGCTCGCTCATGGAGAGCGCGCCCACATGCTCGCCCGAGATCAGCTTCGGCAGGTAGCGGCGCTTCTGCGCCTCGCTGCCATTGCGGCGGATCTGGTTGACGCAGAGATTGGAATGCGCGCCGTAGGAGAGGCCGACGGCCCCGGAAGCGCGGCTCACTTCCTCCATCGCGACCACATGGGCGGTGTAGCCCATCTCCGCCCCGCCGAACTCCTCCTCCACGGTGATGCCCAGCAGGCCGAGGGCGCCCATTTCCGGCCAGAGCTCGCGCGGGAACTCGTTCGAGCGGTCGATGGCGTCGGCGCGCGGCGCGATCTCGTCGGCGGCGAAGGCCTCCACCGACGCGCGCAAAAGGTCGATATCCTCGCCCAGGCCGAAGTCGAACGGCGGCAGCGCGTTAGGGCGCATGGGCGCTCTCCGGCGCGATCAGCCCACCGAGAGCGAGGCGTTCCGCACGTCCGTGACGAGCATGTGGGCCGGCGTGTGCGTGATCGCGAGCGGCGGACGCGCCGAGCGCACGGCCACTTGCGGCGTCACCCCGCAGGCCCAGAAGACCGGCATCTGGTCCGGGGCGAGCCTGGGGTCGTCGCCCTGCCAGGCGCGGCCGATATCCTCGACGCCGATCGACTCCGGCATGCCGAGATGCACCGGCGCGCCGTGGACGCGGGGGTAGCGGCTGGTGATCTGGACCGCCTTGATCGCGTCCGCCGGGGTGAACGGGCGCATGGACACGACCAGCTTGCTGTGGAAGCGGCCGGCCGGCGCGCAGTCGATGTCGGTCAGGAACATCGGGCACACGCTGCCGTCCTCCCAGTGGCGCAGCCTGAGGCCGGCATCGACCAGCGGCTCCTCGAAGGAGAAGGAGCAGCCGAGCGCGAAGACCACGAAATCGTCCCGCCAGAGGTCCTCGATGCTCACCACGTCGCCATCGTACTCGCCGTCCCGGAACACCCGGTAGCTCGGCACATCGGTCCTGATGTCGAGGTCCTCGGCGAGCTCCGGCAGGCGCGGATTGCCCGGCTCGGACATGGCCAGCAGCGGACAGGGCTTGGGGTTGCGCTGGCAGAAGCGCAGGAAATCCTCCGCGTAGTCCAGAGGCATGATCGCGAGATTGGCCTGAACGAAGCCCTTGGCGAGCGCGCCCGTGTGGCCGCGGTACTGGCCGGTGCGGATCTGGCGCCGGACTTCCCTGGGGTCGGTCGTGTCCCATGCGAGGTCGAGGCCGTGAGGGGCTTCGGCCAGGGCGGTTGCGAATGCGTTCATGACTCCTCCTCGCCGGGATATCCCGACATGCCGTTATGTCTTCCCAGCCGGGAGTTTAGCCCGGTTTCCGCCTTGCGGTCACGGCCTCAGCGCGCAGGTCGCGCGAGGATGCTGTCGAGAACGGGCAGGAGGTAGCCCCGGAAAGCCTCCGGGTTCTCCGACATCGGGAAATGACCGACATCCTTCATCACCTCGAAATGCGCGGCCCCGATCAGCTCCGCCAGTTCGCGGCCCATTTCGGGCGTCGCCGACACGTCGTATTCGCCGCTCAGCAGGTAGATCGGGCAGTCCGAGTTCGCGAGCGCCGCCGCGCCGGCGTTCCGGAGGTCGCCATCCTCGAAATAGTAGTGCAGGTCGCCGGCGAAGATGCCCGGCCCGCCCTGCATGTAGTGCCACATGGTCTCCCACCGCTCGGCCGCGGGCGAGCCGGGGGCGGTCATGCCGGCCATCGAGGCGCCCGCCGCCATGCCCGCATGAATGTCCGGCCGGGCGAGCGCCATGTCCGGCACGCGATCGCCCAGACTCCGGTCCTCGGCGTAGAGCGCCGATTGCAGCCCGATCGCCGCCCGGAAGCGCGCGCCGTGCCGGAGTGCGAGATGCAGCACGGCGCGCCCGCCGATGGAGCAACCCATTACGACGGGTTGCTCCAGGTCGAGCGCATCCGCGACAGCCATCACCGTTTCCACATAGGAGTCGGTGGTGAGGCGGTACACCTCCTCGCCGAAACCCTCCGGCGGGGAGGACTTGCCGTGCCAGGGCAGGTCGAAGGCGATGACCCGGAAGCGCGCCGTCACCTCCGGGTCGTTCAGGATATGGCGGTATTGCCGTCCGTCGCTGCCGGCCGTGTGCAGGCAGAGCAGCGGCACGCCCGCGCCCGCTTCCTCGAAATAGAGCCGGTGCGCGCGCCCGCCGATCCCGAGCCGGAGATAGCGCCCGGTCACCGGCTCCACCGCCGGCGCGGCGGGCGGACCGGCCTCCGGGCGGTCGTCCTCCAGACGCGAGAACAGCATCTCCAGCAGCAGCAGGTGGCGCTGGAATTTCGCCATGTCGCCCGTCACGGTGAGATGCTGCGCGCGGCGCATGGTGGCGACGGTCTGGAAGCCCGGCGCGGGATTGTCCTTGCGCAGCTCGGCCCAGGCCTCGGGCCGGGCGCTCATCACGAGGTCCGCGCCGCCGCCGGCGGACGGCCCGAAGCGGACGCCGTCTGCGTCTATGGTGACGAATGTCTTGTCGCCGCCCGCGCGCAATTCCAGCGCAAGCGGCCCGAAGCCGCGCTGCAGGGCGATATGCGGATTGGCATGGGCGCGTTCCGCCAGAAAGTCGAACACGGGTTCCGGTTCCTTGGCACTGCGGTCGCGCCGAGACTAGCAGGCCGCGCTATCTCAGGCCAAAGGCGGCGTTGGCGACGATGTAGAGGCCGAGCGCCAGCACGGCGAGGAAGAAGACGCGCCGAAACCGCGCCTCGGAGAGCCGCCGCCGCAGGACCAGCCCGAGGCCCATGCCGAGAAAGGCCGGGACCAGCGCGGCGGCGGAGGCAAGCCCGAGCGGCCCGTCGAGCAGACCGTGGCGTTCCAGCGAGACGGCGAGCGCCAAGGTCGAGACGGTGAACAGCATGCCCATCGCCTGCACGAGCGCATCCCGCCCGAGGCCGATGGCCTGGAGGTAGAGCACGCCGGGCACGACGAAGGAGCCGGTCATGCCGGTGAGCACGCCGTTCGCCGTGCCGAAGGCGGGACCGGCCAGGGGCTGCCAGCGCGCCGGCACCCGGATGCCCGCGCCGGCGAGCCCCTGCGCGGCATAGGCCGCGAGCAGCAGGCCGAGCAGGCCCGAAAGCAGCGCCAGATCGACCTTGACCAGCGCGGCCGCGCCGATCCAGACGGTCAGCGCGGCGGCGGCGAGGAAGGGCCAGAGCCGGCGGATGAGCGCCCGGCCGTTGCCGCCCACCACCGCCTGCATGAGGTTGGTGGCGAAGGAGGGCGCGACCATCAGCGCCATGGCGGTGGTGAGGTCGAAGGCGGCGGTCAGAAGGCCGAGGCTCACGGTCGGCAGCCCGAGGCCGACCACCCCCTTGACCGCGCCCGCAAGCAGGAAGACAGCCGCGATCGGCGCGCCCGATTCAAGATCGAACATGGGTGGCAATGACGAATTCGACCGTATCGGATCGGGGAGAACGGCCCTCCTCGACAAGCTCAGGGCAGCCACCTCCGTCATACCCGGACTTGTTCCGGGTATCCATGCGGCCGCTCAGGGGAAGCAGTAGCGGGAGATACCCGGAACAAGTCCGGGTATGACGACATAGGAGCGTCCGGACATGAAGGGCAAAGGACCGGGCCTGTGTCATCCCCATGCGTACTGGACTTCGGCTTCGCTCATTACCTCGCGGCGAAAATAACGGCTCAGGTCTTCCGGCGTCCGCAGATCGACCTTGCGCCCGTCGAACAGCTCGGCAAGTTCCAGTTCCATTCCGGCGGGTCGAAGCAGGCCGGGCATATGCGCCGGATCGAACTCGACCAACAGGTCCAGGTCGCTGTCCGGCCCGAAATCGTCGCGGAGCGCGGAGCCGAAAACCGAGAGCCGCCTTATGCCGTTCGCCCGGCAGAACGCCGCCAGTCTCCGCTTCGGCACTGTCAGTTGCGGGTTCACGACTACGATCCTCCTCACCCGCCGTCTGCCGGAGCGTCGTCCTCGGCGCCGTCCTGCCCGACGGCTTCGGCGAAGCGGTCGAAGAACTGGCCGGCGAGCTTGCGCGCCGTGCCCTGGATGAGGCGCGAGCCGATCTGGGCGAGCTTGCCGCCCACCTGCGCGTCCGCCTCGTAGGTGAGCACGGTCGCATCGCCGTCCTCGGCGAGCCTGACCCACGCCCCGCCGCGCGCGAAGCCGGCCGCGCCGCCGGTTCCCTCGCCGGAGATGCGGTAGCTCTCCGGCGCCACGATGTCGGTCAGCTCGACCGCGCCGGCGAAGGTCGCCTTCACCGGCCCGACCTTCGCCTGCACCGTTGCGGCGAAAGCGTTGTCGGCGGTCTTCTCCAGCTCCTGGCAGCCGGGAATCGCGGCCTTCAGCACCTCGGGGTCGTTAAGCGCCTGCCAGACCGTCTCGCGCGAAGCCTCGATGCGCCGTTCGCCGGTGAGTTCCATGAATTGGCGGCCTCCGCGCCTGCCTGGGAAGGTAGCAGGCGCACTCTAGCGCGCCCGCTTCCCCCCGCAAATGCCGCCGTCTTGGCCGGGGGCCGGCGCTGGGGCATATTGGCCCGTCCTGCGCGCCGGCGGTCCCGGCGGCTTCGGGGGGCTATCGGGGAGGGATCCATGCGCGTGCTCGCCGCATCCATTTCGGCCTTGCTGCTCTCTGCCGGGCCGGCGCTGGCCGCCGGCGCGGGCGCTCCGCATCTGGACGGCGGGACGCTCGGGCTCGTCTGGTGCGTGCCGTTCGCCGGCATCCTGCTGTCGATCGCGCTCTTCCCGCTGCTCGCGCCCGCCTTCTGGCACCACCATTTCGGCAAGGTCTCGGCCTTCTGGGCGCTCGCTTTCCTGCTGCCTTTCCTGGTCGTCTTCGGTTGGGAGCTCGCACTGTTCGAATTGCTGCATGTGGGGCTGCTCGAATACATTCCCTTCATCATCCTGCTGCTCTCGCTCTTTACCGTGGCCGGCGGCATCCGGCTCACCGGCCGGCTGGTCGGCACGCCCGTCGTCAATACCGGCATCCTGCTGCTCGGCACGGTGCTCGCGAGCTGGATGGGCACCACGGGCGCGGCGATGCTGCTCATCCGCCCGATCATCCGGGCCAACGAGTGGCGGCGCTACAAGGTCCACACCATGGTGTTCTTCATCTTCCTGGTGGCGAATATCGGCGGCTCGCTGACGCCGCTCGGCGACCCGCCGCTGTTCCTGGGATTCCTGAAGGGCGTCGATTTCTTCTGGCCGACCGAGGCCATGCTGGTGCCGATGCTGCTCGTCTCCGTCATCCTGCTGGTGCTCTATTACGGCGTGGACAGCTTCCTTTACCGGCGCGAGACCGGCAGGCCGGCGGAAGAGGACGAAGGCGACGGCGAGCCGCTCGGCGTCGCCGGCAAGGTCAACTTCCTGCTGCTCGCAGGCGTGGTCGCCGCGGTGCTGATGTCGGGCGTGTGGAAGCCGGGTATCTCCTTCGACATATTCCATGTGAGCGTGGAGCTTCAGAACCTCTGCCGCGACCTGGCCCTGCTCGCGATCACCTATGTGTCATGGATCGTCACCGACCGGGCCAACCGCGAGGCCAACGGCTTCTCCTGGTTCCCGATCCTGGAGGTCGCCAAGCTGTTCGCCGGCATCTTCCTCACCATCGTGCCGGCCATCGCCATCTTGCGGGCCGGCACGTCGGGCGCGCTGGAGCCGGTGGTCTCGCTGGTGACGGGCGCGGACGGCCAGCCGGTCGAGGCGATGTATTTCTGGCTGACCGGCATCCTGTCGAGCTTCCTCGACAACGCGCCCACCTACCTCGTCTTCTTCAACACCGCCGGCGGCGACGCCCAGGAGCTGATGGGTCCGCTCTACGGCACATTGCTCGCGATTTCCGCGGGCGCGGTGTTCATGGGCGCCAACACCTATATCGGCAATGCGCCGAATTTCATGGTGCGGGCGATCTGCGAGGAGCGCGGTATCCCCATGCCGAGCTTCTTCGGCTACATGGTCTGGTCGGTCGGCATATTGGCGCCGATTTTCCTGCTGGTGACCTTGGTCTTCTTCCCGTAATCCGGCCGGGCCCGCAGGCTAGCGGTCCACGCGGCGCCAGGAGAGCAGGTCGCCGGCCTCTATGCCGAGGCGGCGCGCCGTCCCCCCGGCGAGTTCGAGCACCATGCGCGCCGGGCGCGGGGAGGAGATGACAAGCCGCGAGCGCGGTACGGCGTTCGGGAAGACGTGCACGATGCGCCCGTCCGCGGCGACGAACAGCATGTCGAGCGGCAGCCAGGTGTTCGCCATCCACATGGTCGGCCGCTCGCCGGGCGGGAACAGGAACAGCATGCCGGCATCCGGCGCCAGAGAGCGGCGGAACATGAGGCCGCGCGAGCGCTGCTCCGGCCTCTCCGCAAGCTCGACCTGGAAGAGGCGCACGCCCGCCCCCGTCTCGATCCGCACTTCGCCGCGCCCGAACGCGATATCCCCGGCGAAAGCCGCCGGCGCCGCCATCAGCAGCGCCGCCAGCAGCCCCAGCACGCCGAACCCGTATCTCCGCCCCATGGCGCCGCCTCCTTCCCGCGCCGGCATTTGTATCGCCGCGCCCACCCGGCCGCCACGCCCTGTGGATATTTTTCTTCCCGGGAGTTGCAATTAAGGAAAATAAGCCGTAAATCTTTGCCCAGATGGGGATGAAGTAGGAACAATGACCTGATGAAACGCGCCGCATTGCGGCCATGCGAAGGGATGTGGGGAGCTGAACGCGCCGGGGGCGGCAGACGGGGGAGTTGCGCGCGCCGGCCGGGCGCGGGCGCGTAATGTTCTGTTGGAGAAGACACAGGGCCGGGGAGGGACGGATGACGGGGGATTCGATGGAGCGGCGGCGGGGCGCGACCGTCGGCGAGGACCTGCGGCGCCGGGCGGTTGCGGCGGTGCTGGAGGGGCGCATGAGCGCGCGGGCCGCCGCCCGGCATTTCGAGGTGAGCCACACGGCCGTCTCCCGGTGGATCGCGCGCTACCGGCGGCGCGGCCATCTGCGTCCCGACCGGTCGCCCGGCCGCCCGTCGCGGACCGAGGCGGAGCGGGAGCGGATTTTCCGCCTTCTGGACGGCCGGCCGGACCTCTCCATCCGCGCGCTGCAACAGGCGCTTGCCGCCGAGGGCGCGGCGTTCAGCGCAAGCGCCCTGCACCGCTTCCTGACGCGCCACGGCCTCCGCCGCCGCCGCCGCCTCTCCTGGCGCCGCAACCCCGCCCCGCAGGCCGCCGGCCCTGCTTGACGGCGGGCGGGGCGCGGCGCAGCATCCGTGCATGACAGCCGCCGCTTTCGATACCCTGACCGCCGCCGAGGCCCTCCAGCAGGCGGGCATCGCGCCGACGCAGGCGAAGGCCATTGTCGCAGTCCTCCGCGACGCCGTCGGCGCGGGCCGCAGCGAACCGGCGACCGGGGCGGACCTCGCGGACATACGTTCGGAACTGGCGGCGCTTGAGACGCGCATGACCTGGCGCATGGCGGGCGTCATGGCGGCGCTGCTGACCGTGCAGGGCGCGTTGACCGTCGCGCTGCTCCAGCCGGCGGCCTCGTAAAGGACGCCGGCCCGAGGCCTGGCTACGCATTCTCCTGCCGGCGCAGTTCCTCGACCAGCACCGCATGGTACCGGGTTTCGAGCGAGTCCGGGTCCTCGTCCAGAAGCCGCTTGAGTTCGCCCATCCTCGCATCCCGGTCCTGCCGGATTTCGTCATCGCCCCCGTCGCTCAACTGGCGGGAGCATTCCAGGAACGCCCACTCGATTTCGGCGGCGTTCGGCGCGCGGGTATGGCCGAGGGGGCTCCGGCGCATTGTCCCCTGCGGGGCCCAGTCCGACGGGTTTTCCCGGACGCGCCGCGCCATGTCGTGGAAGGCGAGGGACTGTTCGGGTCCGGGCCTTGTGGCGAGTTCCTTGATGTCCGCATCGCTGAGCACCGTCATTTCGAACGCGCGCAATTGCCGCCAGGGCACAAGGCGGTCCGCGCCCCGACGCTGGGGCCACTCGCCCCCGTAAACGACGGCGGCGGAAATCGAACCGTGCGCCCCGGCGAGGCCCCGCCGCACCCGCGCCGCGCCGGCAAACAGGCCGGAGGATGCGGTTTCGCCGGCCTTGGCTTCGACGACCGCCGGGCCGGCGGGGCCCTGGAGGATGAGATCGGCCTCCGCCCCGTTGCTGTCGCGGTAGAAGAAGAGCCCGCCCGGCTCGCCGCGGTGGACGCGCTGCTTGGCGATCTCCGAGACGACCCAGGTCTCGAAGATCGGGCCGCGCAGCGGATGCGAGCGCAACTGCTCCGGCGAGCGGATGCCGAGCAGCCAGCAGACGAGCCCGGTGTCGTAGAAATGCAGCTTCGGCATCTTCACGAGGCGCTTGCGGATATTCGCGTGGAACGCCGGCAGGCGGAAGGTGAGGAAACCCGTTTCGAGGATGCCGAGCCAGGCTTTCGCGGTCGGCTGCGAGACGCCGCAATCGCCCGCCAGCGCCGAATAGTTGAGCAGTTGCGCGGTCCGGCCGGCGCAAAGGGCGGTGAAGCGCTGGAACGCCGCGAGATCGCCCACATTGGCGACCGTCCGCACATCGCGTTCGATATAGGCGGCGACATAGGACCGGAACCAGTCGCCGGGGTCGATTCCCGCGTCGAAGATGCGCGGATAGGAGCCGGCGAACAGGACCTCGTCGAGGGTCTCCGGATAGCGGGGGAACCGGACCGTCTCGCCCCGGGTCAGCGGCAGCAGGTTGTAGATCGCCGTTCGTCCGGCCAGCGACTGGGAGACCGTTTCGAGCAGGGCAAGGTTCTGGGAGCCCGTGAGTATCCAGCGCCCCGGCGCCGGGTCGGCGTCTATGACGCCCTGTAGGTAGGAGAGCAGGTCCGGCGCCCTCTGGATTTCGTCGAGCACGGCGCCATTGGGGAAACGGGCCAGGAAGGCGCGCGGGTCCTCGATGGCGAAGGCGCGCACGTCCGGCGCTTCGAGCGTCTCGTAGGGATGGCGCGGGAACAGGGAGCGGCAGAGTGTCGTCTTGCCGCTCTGCCGGGGGCCGGTCAGCGTGACGGACGGCCATTGCCGGGCCGCCCTCGCCAGCCTGGGGGCGAGGTCGCGCTCGATCATGGCGGGGAGCCTAACGGATTTCCGGCCGATTGAAAATCTAATTTTGAATTAGCCTGAAAATACCAGTGTCCCGTCATGGCCGGACTTGTTCCGGGCATCTCCCGCAAGGCAGGCACAACAATGGAAGTGGATGGTCGGAACAAGTCCGGCCATGACGGCGGGGGTGCCGGACGGAAGACGCTCTATACCCCAATCGAACTCATACGAACTTCGAAACCAGGACACTCGATTTCGGCGGCGTTCGGTGCGCGGGCGCCGTCGGGAAGTGTCCAGCGCGCCGCCGCCGGCAGGACCGAATCCGATGGATTTTCCCGGACGCGCCGCGCCATGTCGTAGAAGGCGAGGGACCGTTCGGGGCCGGGGCTTGCCGCGAGCCTCTTTATGTCCGCGTCGCCGAGCACCGTCATTTCGAACGCGCGCAATTGCCGCCAGGGCACAAGGCGGTCCGCGCCCCGGTCCTGCGCTCGCTCGCCGCCGTCCCGGTCCGCACCTCCGCGCGCCCGAACGCGATATCCCCGGCGAAGGCCGCCGGCGCCGCCATAAACACCGCCGCCAGCAGCCTTGGCACGCCGGGCCCGTATCGCCGCCGCAGGGCGCCTCCCCGCTTTCCGTCCGTCCGTTCTACCCTTGCTGCGAGGCCAATGCAGCTACAGTCCTGCTTGACGCTGAGCCGAATTCGTCCAACCGTGCCCGATGAAGCCGTCTCATGGTATCGCGGCATTATTGTAACGGGTTGCTATACCGTCTTGATACCGAACCTGCCGCTGGAGTTCGTAGTCTACGGCGTGGCTGTCAGCCATGGCGCTGGGCCGGCGTCGAGAAACGCATGGCGGCAAAGGGTCCGTGACGCTGCGTGTGAAGAACTTCCCGCGGATTATTTTGCTCTCGATTTTCCCGTCGCCGTTACGATCTACTTCTTTCCTCAGAGCGAAATGCAGGCGGACATCGACAATTGCGCCAAGCCGATTCTCGATGCCATGACGAAGTGCATCTATCTCGACGACAAGCAGGTCGATCGGCTTGTGGTTCAGAAATTCGAGCCGGAAAGACCGCTGGAGATTCCCCACGATCCTTCGGAAAGCCTGACGGCCGCTCTTGCCGCGAGCGGCCCCGTCGTTTACGTCAAGATCGGCACGGACCTTCGCGGGGAGTAGCAGGATGGCCGTCTCCGCCTACGAAGCCGAATCCATCGCGCTCGACCGCCTGGAGCCGCTTCTGGCGGCGAAGGGCTATCGGATGATTCGAAGTCCGGCCGGCCGCGACCTGCCTCCCTTTCTGGCCGGCAGGCGCCCCGACGCCATAGCGGTAGGCCGGAAACCCTGCCTGCTGATCGAAGTGTTCGGGAAGGACGGCCCGGCGGCGCTCGAAAAGGTCAGGGATCTCCGTTCCCTGTTGAAAGGGCAGGAAGACTGGGACCTGAAGGTCTATTACTTCTCTTCCATGGAGCCGGCGGTCGAGCCCGTGTCGGAGGCGACGGCCGCCGACGCCGCCGCGGCGGCCCGAAGCGTCGTCGAGACCGAACCTCGCGCCGCCCTGTTGTTCGCGTGGTCGATCCTGGAGGCTGCCGCCCGCGTAAGGATGAACGCGGCGAACCGGCGCCCGTTGAACCCCCACGTCCTGGTCAATCTGCTGGTCGGTGAGGGGCATGTCGATCAGGATGCGGGGGCCGAATTGTTCCGGCTGGCGAAAGTCAGGTCGCAAGTGGCTCACGGTCAAATCGACATTGCGCCTCATGCTGAGGATGTGCGCTTCCTGCTTGCCGTTGCCGAAGACGTTTCGGGGAATCTACAGGCGGCCGAATAGGGCGCATTGGGCGGGAGCAGGGCGATGCGGCAGGCCGGGAACGCCTATTTCAACGCTGCGGTCGAGACGATGCCGGCCGACGGGATCGCCGCGATGCAGCTCCGGAAGCTGCGCGCGCAGCTCGACTATCTGAAGGTGAACTCGCCCTTCCATGCGCGCAAGCTCGCCGAGGCCGGGGCCGAGCCGGGCGACATCCGCAGCGTCGCGGACCTGGCCGGGCTGCCCTTCACTGAAAAGACCGAGCTGCGGGAAAGCCAGAGGCGTCACCCGCCGCTCGGAAGCCATGCGGCGGCCGCCATGGAAGACGTCGTGCGCGTGCATGCGTCCTCGGGCACCACCGGCACGCCGTCCTTCATCGGCCTCACCGCCCATGACGCAAGGCGCTGGGCCGAGTGCATCGCGCGAAGCTACTGGGCGCAGGGGCTTCGTCCGGGGAGCGTCTTCGCGATGGGGCTCTCCATCGGGTTCTTCGTCGGCGGCCTGCCGGTCGCCGCGGCTGTCGAGGCCGTCGGCGCGACGCTGCTCCCCATCGGCACCGGCGCCTCCGACCGGCTCATCGCGTCCATCCGCTCCATGAAGGCCGACGTGCTGGCAACGACGCCCTCCTACGCCATCTACCTGGCGGAGCTGGCGCGGGAGGAACTGGGAGTCGATCCGGCGACGCTGGGCATAAGGCGGGTGATGGTCGGCGCCGAGCCCGGCGGCGGCGTCCCCGCGATACGCACGCAGATCGAGGAAAGCTGGAACGCGCGCTGCACGGAAGCCATCGGCATTGCGGACCTCATCACCATCCACAGTGCCGAGTGCGAGGCGCGGGACGGGTGCCATTTCATGGTGCCGGACTACCTCATCATGGAGATCGTCGATCCGGAGACGGGCGCCGTCATCCCGCCCGACAGGCCCGAAATCGAGGGCGAGCTGGTCTTCACGCATATAGACCGGGAGTGCAATCCGATGCTGCGCTTCCGCACCCGCGACCGGGTTATCGTGAAAACGGGTTCCTGTCCCTGCGGGCGGACGGGGCCGCGGCTGCGCTGCATCGGGCGCACGGACGACATGCTGATCGTGCGCGGCGTCAATGTCTGGCCGTCGGCGGTCAGGGATGTGGTCGCCGGATTCCGGCCGGAGGCGACCGGCGAAATCCTGATCGCGGCGGACGGCGCAGGGCCGAAGGTCGATCCGCCGCTCAGGGTCCGGGTCGAGGCGGGCAGCGCTGCCGGCGACGGCCTTGCGGCGCGGATCGAGCAGGCGATTCGCGCCAGGCTCATCGTCCAGGCCAGGGTCGAACTCGTTCCGCGCGGCGTGCTGCCGCGCACCGAGATGAAGGCAAGGCTCGTGGAGCGCAACATTTCCTGAGGTGCGGCGATGCGATTCGAAAAGGTCCATATCCCCTATGGCGGCTACTGGAGCACGCCCTTCTGCCGCTGGCAGGGAAGCCTGAGCGGCGAGCACCCGATCCGGCTTGCCGCCTCCTGCGCCGGCGCCTTCCTCGATGGGGCCGGATGCGAGCCGGAGAGCCTTGACGGCATCCATTTCGGCAACACGGTCCCCCAGCACAAGAGCTTCTGGGGCGCGCCCTGGATCGGCGCGCTGATCGGCGCGGAGCGGGTGACGGGGCCGACGCTGTCGCAGGCCTGCGCCACCTCGGCGCGCGTCGTCGCGTCGGGCGCCTCGGCGGTGGAGCTCGGCAGCGGCGAACGGGTGCTGGCGCTGGCCGCGGACCGCATCAGCAACGGGCCGACGCTCTACTATCCCGATCCCTCCGGGCCCGGCGGCCGCGGCGTCACCGAGCATTGGGTGTGGGACAATTTCAACGAGGACCCGCACGCCAATGTGGGCATGATCCAGACGGCGGAGAACATCGCCTCGCGGTTCGGTTATTCGCGCCGGGCGCAGGACGATCTTGCGCTCCGCCGGCAGGAGCAATACGGCATGGCGCTTGCCGACGACCATGCGTTTCAGCGCCGCTACATGGTCGATGTCGCGGTCGGGACGAAGCGGCGGCCAGAGACCGTCTCCCGCGACGAGGGCATTCGCGAGCGCACCGAAGAGGGCGTGCGGGCGCTTGAGCCGGTGTTAGGGAACGGAACCGTCACCGCTGCCGCGCAGACCCATCCGGCCGATGGCAATGCCGGCCTGCTGCTGGGCACGGCGGAGCAGGCGGGCGAACTCGGCCGCGACGGTGCGGTTTCCGTGCAGCTCCTCTCATTCGGCGAGGGGCGCGCGGAGAAAGCCTATATGGGCATGGCCCCGGTCGCGGCGGCGCGCGCGGCGCTCGCCGATGCGGGGCTCGGAATGGACGGGATCGACGTCGTCAAGACGCACAACCCCTTTGCGGTGAACGACCTCTATTTCGCCGAGGCGATGGGGTTCGACGCGGAGAGCATGAACAATTACGGCTCGTCCCTCATTTTCGGCCACCCGCAGGGGCCGACGGGCATGCGCCTCCTGCTGGAGCTGATCGAGGAACTGGCGCTGAGCGGCGGCGGATACGGGCTGTTCACCGGCTGCGCGGCGGGCGACAGCGCCGCAGCATTGGTTGTGAAGGTGGACATTCGCTGACCGTTTGCGGCGCGCAGGGGCGGATTGTCGCAACATTCCGGGGCTGTTACGGTTTTGCCCGAGTTCAAACAGCCTTCGGGGTAGCGCGCCATGTCTTTCGACCTTCTCGTAAAAAACGGCACTGTGGTGGACGGATCCGGCATGCCCCGCTACCGGGCGGATATCGGCGTCAGGGGGGGACGGATCGCCGAGATCGGCCGCATAAGCAGCCCTGCCGGGGAAGTCATCGACGCCGAGGGCATGATCGTCGCGCCCGGCTTCATCGACGGCCACACCCACATGGACGCGCAGGTGGCCTGGGACCCGCTCGGAAGCTGCTCCTGCTGGCATGGCGTGACGACCGTGGTGATGGGCAATTGCGGCTTCGCGCTCGCGCCCTGCAAGCCGGAGGCCCGCGAGTGGTACGCCGAGTGCCTGGAGGCGGTCGAGGACATTCCCAAGGACGCGATGGTCGCCGGCATCGACTGGCGCTGGGAGACCTTCCCGGAATATATGGACGCCGTCGATTCGTTCCCGAAGAGCATCAACTACGCCGCCTATATCGGCCATTCGGCGCTGCGCATGTATGCGATGGGCGACCGCGCGCTGGACCGGGAGGCCAATGACGACGACCTGAAACTCATGGCGCAACTGGTGCAGGAAGCGCTGCGTGTGGGCGCGATGGGCTTCTCCTCCTCGCGGGCCAACACCCATATCCGCCCGGACGGCGGGCCGGTCGCGAGCCGCATCGCGGCGTGGTCCGAGATCATGCATCTGGTGAACGCGATGGGCGAGTTGAACGCCGGCATCTTCCAGGTCGGGCCGGACGTCTCCGGCGGCGAGGCGCAGAAGGCATGCTATGCAGAGCTCGGCAGGATCGCCGTTTCCAGCCGCCGCCCGCTCATGCTGGGCGCGCTTTCGTCGAGCCAGGGCGACAACCCGAACCCCTACACCTACCAGTTCGAGTGGATGGACAGGGTGGCGGCCGAGGGCGGGCGCGTCTTCGGGCAGGCGACCACGCGGTCGATCAACGCGCTCTTCTCGATGAAGTCCTATCTGCCTTTCGATGCGCTGCCGGTCTGGAACGAAATCCGCGATCTGCCGGTCGAAGAGCAGAAGGCCCGCTTCCGCGACCCGGAGGTGCGCGCCGGCCTGGTCGCCGCCGAAGCCGGGATGAAGCCCAAGGGCACCGAGTTCCAGGGCGGCGGTGCGGCCACCACGGACCCGCGCAAGCCCGACTACGCCAACCTCTTCCCGATGTTCGACGTGAAATGGGACGACCCGAGCGTTGCGGACCTGGCTGAGGGCTCCGGGCAGAACCCGGTCGAGGTCATGCTCGACCTGATGGCGGAGAACGAGGACCTGATGTTCGTCCAGCCGCTGGTCAACGAGAAGCCGCTGGAAGTGCGCGAAATGCTGAAGAACCCCCGCACGCTCGCGACCTTCTCGGACTCGGGCGCCCATGTCTGCCAGGAAATGGGCTCGTCGCTGCAGACGCATCTGCTGAGCTACTGGGTGCGGGAAAAGCAGGCGTTCTCCCTGGAGGAGGCGGTGCGGATGCTCACCTTCGAGAACGCGTCCGCCTGGGATATGCACGACCGGGGCCTGCTGCGCGCCGGCCATGCCGCCGACATCGTCGTCTTCGACGAAGAGGGCATAAATCCCTGCCTGCCGACGGTCGAGACCGACCTGCCCGGCGGCGCGCGCCGCCTGGTGCAGAAGGCCGAGGGCATCGCGGCCACGGTGGTGAACGGCAGGGTCACGCTCCGCGACGGCGAGGCCACGGGTGCGCATTCCGGCACGCTGCTCCGGGGCGCCGCCGCCCGCGCCTGACGGCGGGGCGGGCAGCGAATGGCGGTTGCGGGCTTCCACAAGGGCTTCGACCGGGACGTTCTCTCATGAACCGCCTGCGCGCCATGCAATGCCGGCAAGGGTTGCCGTTTCGTGTCGGATGACCCGTCGCACCATCGGGCGCGCACCTGGCCACCGCCCTGTCCGGACGGCTGGTACGGGATTGCGGCGTCGAAGGAGATCGGGCCCGGAGAGGTAATACCGGCGACGGCAGATCAAGACACATTGGCAATGCCGCCCCGGCGTGTGCCGCGACTGCCGGTTTCCTGTGCGGTTGGGAACCGGTATCGGAATGGCGCCAGGATGTGGATATCTGGAAACGAAAAATCTATCGGCAACGTCCCATCCGGGTCGGCAGCGATGACTCTTCGGTAAAGATGCGCAGGCGGCACCGGCAATTTTATCCGGATGAGCCGGACGATGGCCTGTCCGAGGGGCGCACAAGCGGTGGCTGACTTCCATAGCCCGATTTCGAAGGCGGTGCAGCCGGAGGAAACGGCCGGGGTGCTGTCGAAATATCGCAGCAGTCAGAAGCGGGGTCGGGAAGAATATGCCAGTATGGTAACGGCGTTTTATGACCTGATTACCGACTTTTACGAATACGGGTGGGGACGGTCGTTCCACTTCGCGCCGATGAAGGTTGGCATGGCCTTTGAGGAAGCGCTTGCCGCCCACCAACATTTTCTGGGCGAGGCGCTGGACCTGAAGCCGGGCATGAAGGTGCTGGATGTCGGATGCGGGGTCGGCGGACCCCAGCGTTCGCTTGCAGGGAAATACGGCTGCTCGATCGTGGGCCTCAACATCAGCGAATACCAGATCGGGAAGTGCGCCGCGTACAACCGGAAGGCCGGCCTCGACGACCTCTGCGGTGTACTGCACGGCGATTTCCTGGACATACCGGCGGACAGCGGAAGCTTCGACGCGGCCTACCATATCGAGGCGCTTCCCCATGCGCCGGACAAGACGGCGGCCTATGCCGAGATATTCCGGGTATTGCGGCCGGGGGCGGTTTTCGCCGGTTACGACTGGTGCATGACGCCGCTGTACGACAACGGAAACCTCGAACACCGTGAGATCAGGGAAGGAATCGAATTCGGCAATGCTCTTCCGGAAATCGCATCATTCACGGATGTGACCGACGGCCTGATGGCAGCCGGTTTCGAGCTCGTCGAGGCGCGCGACCGCGCCCCGGACGCCGACCCCGGAACGCCGTGGTACCGGCCGCTTGAAGGCGGCAGCATGACGTTGAGAAGTTTGCCGAGGACGGCCATCGGTCGCAAAGTCACTTCGGCGGTCGTGCGTTCCCTGGAGAGCCTGCGCGCCGTACCGCAAGGTTCGTTCGAGATAACGAAGATTCTCAACCTGGCGGCCGACAGCCTCGTGGCGGCGGGGAGCCTGGGGATTTTCTCGCCCATGTATTACCACCGGGCGCGCAAACCGGATTGACGCATACAGCGACCCGGTTCCAACACGAGCGAGGCGCCACTGAATTAAGAAATATAAATCCTACAGGACTCAACCATCGACAATTTCCTTGATGGCGGGCGAAAGCCGTTGTCGCGGTCTTCCGCGACGCCGCCAGGGCGCGCCGCGACGAACTGGTGACCGGGACGGACCTCAAGGCGGAACTGGCGCCGTTCGAGGCCCGTATGACTTGGCGCATGGCCGGCATCGTCGCGGTGCTTCTGGCGGCGCACGGCGCCCCGATCGTGGCGCTGCTCAGGCCGGCGGTCCTGTAATACCAACGGCGTCGGGTTGCGACTCATGAAGAATGCCAGCCCACCCGTCGCCCCGGCCTCCGAGCCGGGGCCCAGCCTCGGTTCTCGCGGCAGCTTCGGCGGTCGGTCCCGTTCTTCACCGGCTGCGGCGGCATCCGGAGCCATGGATGGACCCCGGCTCGGAGGCCGGGGTGACGATGGGGGAGGCCGCCATCGGTTCCTATCAACGACCGCTGGTATAACAGGCGCCGTTCCTGCCGCGGCAGGGGCAGGAAATCGGGCTTACCCCGTCTCCACCGTGCGCCGCTCGATGTCGAGCAGCACTTCGAGGTCGATATCCTCGTGCAGCTCGTCCTGGAGCGCGCGCCAGCCTTCGGGCGAGTGGGCGGAGGAGGCGAAGGATGCCATCATTTCCTCGTAGAGCGCCTTCGATCTTTCGTAGAAGGCGAGGAACTGGGTCTGCGGGTCGGCGACGATCTTCCAGCCCATATCCGCCATCTCCTGCGCGGAGATGCCGATATCGGCCATGCCGCCGGGACTGGCGAGATACATGAGCGGCCCGCCGAGGCGTTCGGCGATGAAGCGCGCCTCCTCCGCATTGCGCGGCGAGAGCAGCAGCAGGTCGGCGCCGGCGGCCCGGTAGGCTTCGGCGCGGGCGAGCGCATCGTCCATGTTCGAGGCGCGCACGGCATTGGTGCGCGCGACGATCAGCAGGTCCTCGCCGCGCCGGGCCCGCACGGCTTCGGCGACCTTCGCCGCCATGATCTCCTTGTCCACCATGTGCTCCAGCCCGATATGGTGGTGGGCGCGCTTCGGCAGCCACTGGTCCTCGATCTCGATGGCCTGGAAGCCGGCCGCCTCGCTCATGGCGATGGTGCGGCGCATGTGCATCGGGTCCCCGAAGCCGGCGGCGGCGTCGAAGATGAGCGGCAAGGGCGTCGCCGCGGCGACTTCGATGGCCGTCTGGCACATCTCGGTGAGCGTGAGATTGGCTTCCAGACACACCTTCATGTAGCCGGTCGCGCCGCCGCCGAGGTAAATCGCGCGAAAACCGGCATTCTCCGCCAGCTTCGCCATCAGCGGGTTGAGCACCAGCGGCGCCAGCACCGGCTCCGGTCCGGCGATCATGTCGCGCAGCTTCGCCATGCCTTCGCTTCTCCTTTGAGGGGGACTCGTGCGAGTCTGCCGCTCCCGCCGCCGCCGGACAAGCAGGACCGGCCGGGGCAATGGGGAGTGCCCGGCGCAGGACTGCGTTCGGGGCGTTTCGACATGCTTCCCTTCTGCTTGCAGCGCGAAGCGTGACGCGCTACAGTCACTTATGAGGATCGGGCACAGGGGACTGCGGGCGCTGCACCAGCGCGACGACGCCGCGCGGCTGCCCGCCGGTCTCGCGCCGCGACTCCGGCGTGTCCTGTTCCGGCTGCAAGAGGCGGCGCATCCGCGCGATGCCGATGCGCCGGGCTTCCGGCTGCATCCGCTGAAAGGCGACCGTGCCGGCCAGTGGAGCGTACGCGTCTCCGGCAACTGGCGCGTGGCGTTCCGTTTCGAGGACGGCGAGGCCGTGGACGTGGACCCGATCGACTACCATTGAACGAACGGGAGCGCTGACCATGAGCGAGATTGCAAGCGAGCGCGTCGGCCCGATGCTCAACCCGCCGCACCTCGGCGAACTGATCCGCGAGAGCATGGACGACGTAGGCTGGAACGTGACCGAAACGGCGGCGCGCCTCGGCTGCGAGCGCGGAACGCTGTCGCGCCTGCTGAACGGCAGGGCGGGGGTGTCGGCGAACATGGCGCTGGCGCTTGAGGATATCGGCTGGGGCGTCGCCGATCACTGGATGCGGATGCAGGCAAGCTACGAGCTTGCGCAGGCGCGCCGGGAGAGGGCTGCGGCCGGAGGGAAAGCCGAGGAGCTGCACCCGTGAGCGAGCCTCCGTGTGAATCCGGTAGGGTATGACGGAGAGGGTGTTCAGGCGTGGCGCAGGGGGGCGTTCGGACATGGCGGGGGAGCCTGCCCTGAGCCTGTCGAAGGGGAGACGCGGCTCCCGATGACCGGCGCGGACATCGCCATCGTCGGACTGGGCCCCGTGGGCGCCGCGCTCGCCAACCTGCTGGGCTGCCTCGGCCTCAGGGTCGATGTCTTCGAGCGCGACCGGAGTCCTTACGCGCTGCCGCGCGCGGTGCATTTCGACGACGAGGCGATGCGCGTCTTCCAGGCGGTCGGCCTGGCGGAAGACGTGGCGGCGGGCACGCATGTTTCGCCCGGCACGCTGTTCGTGGACGGCGAGGGGCGGGTGATGCTCGACTGGTCCCGGCGGATGGAAGAGGGGCCGCAGGGCTGGCATGAGAGCTACCGTTTCCACCAGCCGACCTTGGAAGGCGTGTTGCGCGCCGGCCTTGAGCGGTTCCCCCATGTCCGGGTCCGGCTCGGCCATGAAGTCGGCGACCCGGAGGCGCTGGATGCGCGCTATGTCGTCGGCTGCGACGGGGCGCGGTCGGGCGTGCGCGCGGCCATCGGCGGCGGCAGCGAGGACCTCGGCTTTCACGAACGCTGGCTGGTGATCGACCTGGTTCTGAAGCGCCCGCGCCCCGACCTCGGCGACTACACCCGCCAGTTCTGCGACCCCGAGCGGCCCGCGACCTATGTGCGCACCACCGGCCGCCGGCGGCGCTGGGAAATCCGGGTGGAGGAGGGCGAGGACGACGATCCCGGGACGGTCTGGCGCCTGCTCGCGCCCTGGATCGGCCCGGAAGATGCGGAGATCGAGCGCGCCGTCATCTACACCTTCCATGCCACGGTCGCGCGGCGCTGGCGGCGGGACCGCCTGTTCATCGCCGGCGACGCCGCGCACCAGACGCCGCCCTTCATGGGCCAGGGCATGTGCGCCGGCATCCGCGACGCGGCCAACCTTGCCTGGAAGCTGGAAGCCGTGCTCTGCCGGGGCGCGCCGGAGACCCTGCTCGACAGCTATGCCAGCGAGCGCATCCCCCATGTGCGCGACTATGTGGAGCTTGCGGTGCGCATGGGGCGGCTGCTGAATGCGACCGGCACGGAGGACATGGTGAGCGCCGCCGCCGCGCGGGGAGAGGGCACCGACCGGATGGAATCGATCCGCCCGCGGCTCGGGCCGGGGCTGCACCGTGGCGGGAGTTCGCTCGCCGGCCGTCCGGGCCCGCAGCCGCGGCTCGGCGACGGGCGGCGTCTCGACGACGCGGCGGGCCTCTCCCCGGTGCTGCTGCTGCGGGAACCGGCGGCCGTCGGGAGTTGCGGCATACCCGTGGTGGCGGCGGGAGCCGACTGGCTTGCCGGGCACGGGCTTGCAGCGGCGCTGCTGAGGCCCGACCGCTATGTGTTCGGCGTGGCTGAGACACTCGACGAAGCCGCGCTGCTCTGCGAAACCTATGCGGCCGAGACCGGAGGGGCCAACGCATGAAGATCACGCAGGTGCGGGCGGACTGGCTGCACGTGCCGATTCCGGAAGAGCGCCAGCACCGGAGCGATTTCGGCGTGACGCGCGCCTTCGACTCGACGCTTGTGCGCATCGAGACGGACGCCGGCATTACCGGCTTCGGCGAGGCCAAGGCGGCGGTCGGCTCGGCCGGCAACAATCTCGCGCTCGCGGCCTGTGTCGAGCAGGAGCTCGGGCGACTGCTCGTCGGCGAGGACCCGCGCGACATCTCCCGCCTCTGGGACGCGATGTACAATGGCAGCCGGGCGCATTACGCGATTGCGCGCGGCCATGTGTTCCCGGTCCTGGGCCGCCGCGGGCTTACGGTCTCGGCCATGTCCGGCATCGACATGGCGCTCTGGGACATTCTCGGCAAGGAACTGGACCGGCCCGTCTGGCAGCTGATCGGCGGGCGCCGCCATGCCGCGATGCCGGCCTACGCTTCCGGCGGCTGGGCGCCGACCGCGGGCATCGTGGAGGAACTGCAGGGCTTCCTCGACCGGGGCGGCTTCAAGGCGGTGAAGATGCGGGTCGGCTCCGGCGACGGGACGCTCGCCCATTCCATCGAGCGCGTGCAGACGGCGCGCGCCGGGCTCGGCCCCGATATCGACATCCTCTGCGACGCCCACGGCACCTTCAACGTGGCGGAGGCGAAGCGCTTCTGCCGCGCGGTCGCGGACTGCCATGTCGGCTGGCTGGAGGAGCCCGTCACCGCCGACGACAAGGCGGGCCAGGCGGAGGTGCGCGCCTCGACCGACATTCCCATCGCGAGCGGCGAGAGCGAGTTCACGCGCTTCGCCTTCCGCGACCTTGCGATGCTCCGCGCGGCGGACATCTTCCAGCCCGACCTCTCGATCGCCGGCGGCATCACCGAGGCCATCCGCATCGAGGCGCTGGCGGCGGCGCACCAGATCCGCTTCGCCCCGCATCTCTGGGGCGGGGCCTGCACCTTCGCCGCCGGGCTGCATGTGCTGGCGGCGGCCACCAGCGGCTTCATCGTCGAATACTCCCTCGGCGCCAACCCGATGCTGCACGAGCTGGCGCTGGAGGACTTCACCGTCGTGGACGGGATGCTGGAGATTCCGGACCGGCCGGGCCTCGGCGTCACCATCGACGAGGCCTTCGCGGCGAGATACCGCGCGGCATGACGAGCGTTGCGGTCATCGGCGCAGGCGTTGCCGGCCTGACCGTCGCGACCGTGCTGGCCGAGCGCGGCGCGGAGGTTTCGGTCGTGGACCGCAGCCCCGGCCTCGGGCCCGACCAGTGCTCCTGGTATGCCGGCGGCATGCTGGCGCCCTGGTGCGAGCGCGAGAACGCCGAGGCCGAAGTCGTCACGCTGGGGCAGGGAGCCGCGGACTTCTGGGCCGCGCGGGTGCCCGGCGTGGTCCGGCGCGGCAGCCTGGTGATCGCGCCGGCGCGCGACAGCGGGGAGCTTCGCCGTTTCGCCCGCCGGACAGAGAATTACGACTGGCTCGACAAGGAGGGCATCGACAAGCTGGAGCCGGCGCTTGAGGGGCGCTTCGCGCGGGCGCTGTTCTTCCGCGAGGAGGCGCATCTGGACCCGCGCCGGGCGCTGGCAGCGCTCGTGGACAGGCTGGAGGCTGCGGGGGTCGAAGTGCGCTACGAGACGGAGACGGCGCCCGATGCGGAGTGGACCGTGGATTGCCGGGGGCTCGCCGCGGCCGACGCGCTGCCGGAGCTGCGCGGCGTCAAGGGCGAGATGCTCTACATACTGAGTCCGGAAGTCGGGTTGACCCGCACGGTGCGCCTCATCCATCCCCGCATCCCGATCTATCTGGTGCCGCGCGGCGACGGCATGTACATGCTCGGCGCGACCACCATCGAGAACGACGAGAGGCGGCGAATCACCGCGCGGTCGATGGTGGAGCTCCTGAGCGCCGTCTATGCGCTCCACCCGGCCTTCGGCGAGGCAGAGGTCGTCGAGATCGGCACCGATGCGCGCCCGGCCTTCCCCGACAATCTGCCCCGGCTTGTCCGCGACGGCCGGCGGCTCCATGTAAACGGCCTCTACCGCCACGGTTTCCTGCTGGCCCCGGCGATGGCGGCCAGGGCAGCGGACATCGTGTTCGGGGAAGGGGAAGGAGCGCAGGCATGACGATCGGCATCGAGCTCAACGGCGAGCCGCTCGACACGGAGGCCGCGACGCTTGCCGACCTTCTCGACGAAAAGGGCTATAACGGGGCCGTGGTGGCGACGGCGCTCAACGGCACCTTCCTCCCGAAGGGGCTGAGGGCGGCGACGCCGCTTTCCGACGGCGACGCGGTGGAGGTCGTGGCGCCGATGCAGGGAGGCTGAACGGCCTTGGATTTCTACGGCTTCGAGCCCGCCTCGCGCCTGTTTCTCGGCACGGCGCAATATCCCTCCCCGGCGGTGCTGGGCGAGGCGATCCGCGCGTCCGGCGTGGAGGTCGTCACCGTGTCGCTCCGGCGCGAGTCGGGCGCGGCGCGGGCAGGCCAGGGCTTCTGGGAACTGATCCGCTCGCTTGGCGTGCGCGTGCTGCCCAACACCGCCGGCTGCCACAGCGTGCGCGAGGCGGTGACGACGGCGGAGATGGCCCGCGAAGTGTTCGAGACCGACTGGATCAAGCTGGAGGTGATCGGCGAGGACGACACGCTCCAGCCCGATGTCTTCGGCCTCGTCGAGGCGGCGCGCATCCTCACCGACTCCGGCTTCAAGGTCTTCCCCTACACGACCGAGGACCTTGTGGTGGCGGAGCGGCTGCTCCAGGCCGGCTGCGAGGTGCTGATGCCCTGGGGCGCGCCCATCGGCAGCGGACGCGGCCTCAACAATGTCTTCGCGCTCCGCGCCATGCGCGCGCACTTCCCCGATGTGCCGCTGGTGGTGGACGCCGGCATCGGCCTGCCGAGCCATGCGGCCGCCGCGATGGAACTCGGCTACGACGCGGTGCTGCTGAACACGGCGGTCGCGCGCGCGGGCGACCCGGCGAGGATGGCGGCGGCCTTCGCGCAGGCGGTGGCGGCGGGCCGCGCAGCCTGGGAAGCGGACCCGATGGAGCCGCGCGACATGGCCCGGCCCTCGACGCCCGTGATCGGCCGCGCCATGCTCGGCGATGCTTGACCGCTTCTATCCGATCTTCGACAGCGCGGAATGGCTGGAACGGCTGGTGCCGCACGGGATCCGGCTGGTGCAACTGCGCGTCAAGGACCGGCCCGTGACGGAGCTGCGGGCCGAGATACGGGCGGCGAAGGCGGTCTGCGCGGCGCATGGCTGCCAGCTGATCGTCAACGATTTCTGGCGGCTCGCCATCGAGGAAGGCTGCGATTTCGTCCATCTCGGCCAGGAGGACCTGGACGGGGCGGACCTGGACGCAATCCGCGCGGCGGGCCTCATGCTCGGCGTCAGCACGCATGACGGGGGGGAGCTCGACCGCGCGCTGGCGCTCGCGCCCGACTATGTGGCGCTCGGGCCGGTCTATCCGACGATCCTGAAGCGGATGCGCTTCGGCCCGCAGGGGCTGGAGCGGGTCGGCGAGTGGAAGCGGCGCGTGGGCGCCATGCCGCTGGTCGCCATCGGCGGGCTGACGGTGGAGCGCGCGCCCGGCGTGCTGGAGGCGGGCGCGGACATCCTCTCCGCCGTCACCGACATCACCCTCAACCCCGACCCGGAAGCGCGGGTGAAGGAGTGGCTGGCCGCCACGCGGGCGTAGAGCAGGCGCCCGTCGCCGCCGGCCTGTCGGCAGCGGAACCCCTTTCCGCGCGTGTCCCGCACGCGCGCGCGCTTGCGCGGGCGAGCCCGGGCGCAAGGCGCAACTCTTTCCATTTCCCAAGGTTTTTTCGCGCCGGCGCGACAGAGGAAGCAAGGCGGCCCCGCGCGGATGCCGTTCCCTTCCTCCTGCCCCATTGTAGCACACTTATTCCGAGATCAAGCCAATACGGGGAATTTTATCACCATTCTTATGAAAAAATTCCAGCACCGCTCGCAATCCGGGGCGACAAGCAGCGCGGGCGGCGTTTGGGTCCGGCGGTCCTTGCCGTGAGTCTCGCAGGGAGACCGTCGGTATCGCTGGACATCCGGGACGAAGTTGCGCAACGGTCGGCAATGAACCGCGAAACGGGACGACCCGGAATGACCCCGGCCCGCGCCATGTGGATTGCAGTCGGGTTCGCGGCGCTTGCGCTCGCCGCGCTCGGCGTCGTGCTGCCGCTGCTGCCGACGACCCCGTTCCTCCTGGTCGCCGCATACGCCTTTGCGCGGTCCTCGGAGCGCTGGCATGCATGGCTTCTGTCCCACCGGGTGTTCGGGCCGATCATCGAGGACTGGCGCCGGCACGGGGCTATCGGCCGGCGAACCAAGATCGTCGGCGTTGCGGCGATGGCCGGCGTGCTGGCGCTGTCGGTCGCCTTCGACGTGGATTCCATCGTGCTCGCGGTGCAGGCGGTGGTGCTGACCGCATCCGCAGCCTTCGTCCTCTCACGGCCGTCGCCGCCCGGCGATTGAAAGAGCGGACTGAAGCTGTCACGGTCGAAGACGACCGCAGGGACTATGGCGAGACCCGGTACATCAGAGTGGGATTCCTTGCAGACCGAACAGCCTTCGTGGCGCGGACTCCGCGTGGGAATGCCCGCCGTATCGTCAGCATGAGGAATACCGGCGGTCGTCGATCGGAACCTATGCCGACGGCCGCCGGGAACCTCCTCCCCCGCTTGCGGGGGAGGCCGGGTGGGGGGCCGCTTTCGCGCCAGCGGAAGCGGCGGGCGAAGCCCGGCAAAGGCCCGTCACGCCGAGAGGCCCTCCCCCGACCCCTCCCGGCCAGCGGGAGGGGAGAAAAGGAGCCGCGCATGAGAATGAGTCCTGCTTTGCGCACCTTGGTAGAAGGCCAACGCCCGTGAACGAGAGCTCTATGCCTCCCGATTCCGACGATGACCTGCCGGATTTCGGCACTCCCGAATGGCAAGCGAAGATCGCCAGGGCCCCGGTGCGCCGCGGCCGACCGAAATCCACCGTAACGAAAGTTCGTACCACTCTCCGTCTCGATCCGGACATTGTCGCCGCCTTCCGCTCCGGCGGCCCCGGATGGCAAACCCGCATCAACGACGCGCTCCGAAAGGCGGCGGGATTGCCCTGACCTTTGTCGGCCGCCAGGGAGCGTCCCTCAGAGCAGCGCGCCGTAGGTGTCCAGAATGTCCTCGAAGGCGGCGGTCAGGCCGTCGAACTCGTCGGGGCCCATCGGCAGCGAGAGGACCATCATGCCGCGACGCGAGACATAGTGGGCGCGGGCCATCATCTCCAGGTGGAAGAGGGCGCGGGCCTCCTTGGGCGCGGCGTCCGAATCGGTCGGGCCGGTGAGCTCGGCATCGGTCGGGTGGAACATCATCATGGAGCCGCAGCCGGTCACCTGCGCGGGCAGGTTGCGGGCCTCGATGGCGCCGTTGAGGCGTTGGCGCAAAAGGTCGCCCTCGGCGTTGATCTCCACCGCCGCCTGTTCGGTGAACACCTCGCTCATCCCCGCAATCGCGGCCTGCATGGTCAGCACATTGTTGTTGAAGGTGCCGGCATGGCCGAAATGCCCGGCCGCGCGCGGGTCGAAGCGCGACATGACCTCCGCCCTGCCGCCGAACGCGCCGAAGGTGAGCCCGCCGCCGATATACTTGCCGAAGGAGGTCATGTCCGGCGTGATGCCATGCTCCTTCTGCAGGCCGCCGGGGCCGAGGCGGGAGGTCATCACCTCGTCGAATTGCAGCAGGATGCCGTGTTCGTCCGCCGCGTCGCGCAGCATCTGCAGGAATTCGGGCGCAGCCGGGATGCAGCCGCCGCTGCCGGTCATCGGCTCGATGATGATGGCGGCCAGGTCGTCCTTGTTCTCCTCGATGAGCTCGCGCGTCGCCTCCATGTCGTTGTAGCGCCCCATCACCCACTCGAAGGGCACGTTCATCCGGTTCCCGTAGGCGCCGAAGGAGAGCACGCTGCCATGGTAGCTGCCCTCGAAGGCGAGCAGGCGGGTCCGCCCGGTGAAGGCGCGCGCCGCGCTCAGCGCCATCAGGTTCGCCTCGGTGCCGGAGTTGGTGAAGCGCACCATGTCGAGCGAGGGGAAGCGCTCGCACATGATCTCCGCCAGCCGCCCCTCGCGCGGCGTCGGGCCGCCCAAGGTGATGCCCTGGGCCAACGCAGAAGAAATGGCACGCTGGATCGCGGGCTCGGAATGCCCGTAGATGCCGGCCGTCTGCTCGACGACGAAATCCGCATAGCGGTGGCCGTCCGCATCCTCGACATAGCAGCCGTCGCCGCGCGCAAGCGAGACCGGGAAGGGCGGGTAGTAGAGCACGGTGCGGGTGTTGCCGCCCGGCATGGCCCGGCAGGCCTGCTCATAGAGGCCGGCGCTGGTGGGGTTGGCCTCGGCGAAGCGCGCTTCGGCGTCCTCGAGCGCGGCGGCAAGGTCGAAATTCGTGCGGTCGGCGGGGGTATCCGGCATGGGCATGTCTCCGGGGTTGGCTGCCGCGTGGGGCGGCGCGCATTCAACCCTGTCCGGCGGCTCAGGGCAAATCGCGCAGGAAGCGGATGATGGCGGTGTTGAAAGCGTCGTTGCGGTCCCCGGCCACCATATGGCCCGCGCCGGAGACATCGACGAAGCGCGCATGGGGCACGAGGTCGAGGAAGGCGCGCGCCTCGGTCTCGGTCACGAGATCGCTGCTGCCGCCGCGCACCAGCAGGGTGGGGGTGCGCCGGCGGGCGAGCACGCGCGCGCAGACCTCCAGCCGCTCCGGGTCGCGGTCCTCCTGGCGGTCGCGCACGTCCGTAATGAAAGCCGGGTCCCAGTGCCAGTACCAGCGGCCGTCCCCGCCCTCGCGGAGGTTTTTTCGCAACCCCGAGAGGTCGCGCGGACGCCTCCGGTTCGGCAGATAGGCGGCGACCGCGTCGGCCGCCTCCTCCAGCGAGGCGAAGCCTGTCTCGACATGGGCCTTCATGAAATCGACGACGCGCGCGGCACCTTCCGGGCGCACGCGGGGCGTGATGTCCACCAGCACGAGGGCGCGCAACAGGGGCTCCGGCGACTCGCCCTCGGCGATGAGCGAAGCGATGCCGCCAAGCGAGGCTCCGACGGCGACCGGCCGGTCGAGACCGCTCGCGACGGCGCGCAGGTCCGCGCCGAAATGTTCGATCAGGTAATGCCCCTCCGGGGAGCGGTCGCTGTCGCCATGGCCGCGCTGGTCGAGGCTGACGGCCCGCCAGCCACGGAGCGCCAGCGCCAGCGCGGCCCCGCCCCAGGCGTGGCGCGTCTGGCCGCCGCCATGCGCGAGCAGCACGGTCGGGCGGTCGTCCTCGCCCAGAATGTCGGCGGCCAGCGAGAGCCCTTCGCTGCCCTCAAGCCGCACGAAGCGCGGCGGGATCGGTCCGGAGTCGTTCATCGGGCCTCGGTTCGGCGTCGGCAGGGCTTGGCGGGCGTCATCCGGCGCGGAGCGGGGCGAGCGCACGCCTCAAGGCATCCGCTACCTCGACGCGCTCGTAAGGCGCAAGAAACGCGCCCACGACCTCGCGCCGGCCATGGGTTGCGAGCGTCAGCGGCCCCGGCCGCTCGCCGCTCCGGTCGATCTCGACCCGGAGCCACCAGGGCGGCAGGCGCACCTGCTCGACCGCGCCGCCGGGACTCATGCGCTCGACCGTGAGCGCGTCCGGGGTGAGCCGCAGCCGCTCGCGCCGACGCCCCTGGCGGTAGTTCAGATGGAAGCACCACGCGAGCAGCGCGATATCGAGGCCGAAAAAGCCCAGCACCGGCCAGGCGCCGAGCATGAGGAAGGCGATCCCCGCCCCCAGGCCGAACAGGACAAGCGCCCCGATCAGCAGCCGGAAGCCCGCAGGCGGCAGGGAGCGGTGCGGTGTGAGCACCGCGTCGAAGAGCACTGGTTCGGCGGCGGACAAGGACCCGGGGGCCGGCTAGAAACTGTCCTTGCGGCGGCGGATTTCGGCGAAGACGGCTTCCGGCGCCTCGCCCTCCATGCCGACCAGGCGCTGCATTTCCGGCAGGTCCGCGCGCAGGAAGGGATTGGCCAGCTTCTCCTCCCCGAGTTCGGAGGGAATGGTGCGCTCGCCGCGCGAGCGAAGATCGTCCACGCGCCGGCAGGCGGCCTGCAGCGCCGCGTTGTCCGGGTCCACCGAAATGGCGAAGCGCGCATTGGACTGGGTGTATTCGTGCCCGCAATAGATGCGCGTGTCGTCGGGGAGCGCGCGCAGCTTGCCGAGCGAGGACCAGAACTGCTCCGGCGTGCCCTCGAACATGCGCCCGCAGCCGAGCGCGAACAGCGTGTCGCCGCAGAAGAGCGCCCGGCTCTCCTCGAACCAGAAGGCGATATGGCCGCTGGTGTGGCCCGGCACGTCGAAGACCCGCGCGGTCTGGGTGCCGACCGTGTAGGTGTCGCCGTCGCCGACCTCGACGTCGAGGCCCGGAATGCGCGCCGCGTCCGCCCTCGGACCGACCAACTGCGGACCGTAGCGCTCGACCAGCTCGGCATTGCCGCCGATATGGTCGAAATGGTGGTGGGTGTTGAGGATATGGGTGAGCTTGAGGCCCCGCCGCTCCAGCGCCGCGAGCACGGGCGCGGCCTCGGCCGGGTCCACCACGGCGGTGGCGCCCGCCGCCGCGTCGTGGGCGATATAGACGTAGTTGTCCGACAGCGCGGGGACGATCTCGATCTCGAACATGGGGCGCAACACCTCCGGCACAGGGTCGGCCCGATGCTAAAGCGAAATGCCCGGCGGCGGAAGAACCCGGACGCCGGCCGGACCGCTTTGCCGCAGCCGCGTGACGAGGTGTCCGGGCTGCGATATGGAAGGCGGTGATGCTCCGCTTCGTCCTGTTCATCGCCGCGCTCTCCGCCGCCCTGCCGGTCCGGGCCGAGCCGCTTGTGCTGGGCCGCTTCTCGGCCGGCGATCTGGACGGCTGGGAGCTCCGCCATTTCGAGGGCGAGACGCGCTACCGGATCGTCGAAGCCGGCGGGTCGAGGGTGCTGGAGGCGGAGAGCGAGGCCGCCGCCTCCAGCCTTTATCTGGAGCGCGAGATCGACCTTGCGGCGCGCCCGGTGCTGGAATGGCGCTGGCGGGTGGAGGCGCCGCTCTCGGTGCCGGACGAGCGGGTCAAGGCGGGCGACGATTTCGCGGCCCGCGTCTATGTCGTGGCGCCCGGCGAGGGCCTGTTCGCGCTGCCGATCGCAATTTCCTATGTCTGGGCCGGCAGCGCACCGGTCGGGACGGACTGGCCCAATCCGTTCACCTCGAAGGTGCGGATGGTCGCGGTCGAATCCGGCCCGGCCCATGCCGGCGGGTGGCGCAGCTACCGCCGCAATGTGCGCGAGGACTTTCGCCGCCTGTTCGGCCGCGAGGTGGACGAACTGGAAGGCGTCGCGGTGATGACCGACGCCGACAACAGCCGCCAGCGCACCCGAGCCTGGTACGGCGACATCCTGCTGCGCGCGGAGGGCGGCTGAGGGCGGTCCCGGGCCCGCCGCGGGCGCGGGCGCCGGGTTTTGCGCTATCCTCCGGCAGGCCATCGCCGGGCGCTACCGGCGGAGGCCCGGAACATGCAGTCGAATGCACCCGCCACCCGTCGACCGAGGAGCGAACCATGGCGAGAATTGCGGTACTTGGATGCGGCCGGATCGGCGTCATGCACGCTGCGAACATCGCGGCTCATCCGCGCGCCCGGCTGGCCGGCGTCTATGACATCGTCGCCGCCGCCGCCGAGACTGTCGCAGCGGCGCACGGAACCCGGGTTTTCCGGTCGGCGGAGGAGGTCTTCGCCAGCGCGGATGTCGATGCCGTCCTGATCGCGACGGCGACCGCCACGCACTGCGACTATATCGAGGCCGCCGTCGCGGCCGGAAAGCCGGTCCTGTGCGAAAAGCCGCTGGACCTTTCGCTGGAGCGGATCGAGCTCTGCCGGGGCCGGATCGGCGATACCGGCCTGCCGATCATGCTGGGGTTCGTGCGCCGCTTCGATCCCGGCCACCGCGCCGCCCGCCGGGCGTGCCTGGACGGCGAGATCGGCGACCTCCACCAGGTCGTCATTACCTCGCGCGACCCGGCAATGTCGCCGGACGCCTACATAGAGGTGTCGGGCGGCATCTTCCGCGACATGACGATCCACGACCTGGACCTCGCGCGCTTCATGCTGGGCGAGGAGGTCGTCTCGGTGTCCGCTACCGGCTCCCGCCTTGTCGACCCGGCCCTCATGGAGCGATGCGGCGACTACGACACGACCGTCGCCGTCCTGACGACCGCGGGCGGCAAGCAGGCGGCGATCGTCAATTCGCGGGCTGCGGCCTACGGCTACGACCAGCGGGTGGAGCTCTTCGGCAGCAAGGGAATGGTGCTCTCGGAGAACCGGCGCCAGAACCAGGTGACGAAGCATTTCGGCAGCGCCACCAATGTCTCGACTCCGCTTCTGCATTTCTTCATCGAGCGCTACGAGGCGGCGTTCAATGCGGAGATCGGCAGCTTCGTCGATGCGGTGGAGGTCGGCGCGGCGGTCGAAGTCGGGTTCGAGGACGGGCGGGCGGCGTCGATCCTGGCGGACGCCGCCTTCAGGTCGGTCGACGAAGGCCGGACCGTGCGGGTTTCCGAGATCGCCTGACTCGCCTCGCCCTCGCCGGCGCCGGAAAAAGAACGGCCCCCGGCGGGCTGCCGGGGGCCGGTCGCTCCCGTGCGAGAGCGGTTACTGGGCCAGACAGCTGGCGTGGTTGTCGTTATCGCAGACGTCGAGGCCGGTATAGATCGGGTCGTCGACCTGCTTGCCCTCGGCGATATCCTTCATGATGTACATGGCCTTGTAGCCCATCTCGAAGGGCCGCTGGCCGACATTGCCGTTGGCCAGACCTTCGGCCAGCTGCGCCATCTGCATCGGCAGCGTGTCGGCGACGACGATGGTGAGAGAACCGTCGGTCATGCGACCCATATACGGCTCCACGGCCTGCCGGTAGGCATTGTCGTACCACTGGGTGAACGCGCCGGTGGACAGAAAGGCGGTGAGATCCGGGTTGGCGGCCAGGATGTCGGTCATGCCCTGCACCGCGACATTGCCGTCGTCATTGGTGATGAGCGGACAGCCGGAGATCTCGGTCCAGCCGTTCTCGCCGGCGAGCGCCGCGCCGGGAGGCGTGCCCGTGTCCTTGCCGGCGAGGGTGTCGCGGGCGCCCTTCAGGCGTTCGTTGTGGTTGGCCGCCGCGGCGCCGCCGGTTTGCAGGCAGATCGTTCCGCCGTCCGCGTGGCGCGCCATGACGAGCTTCGCGAGATTGACGCCGATGTCATAGTTGTAGGTGCCCACATAGGTGGTGCGCAGCCCGGCATCCTCGGGCAGCAGGTCCGAGTCCCAGGTCATCACCGGAATGCCCGCGGCCTGGGCGGCCTTCAGCGCCTTGGCCATCGCCGGAGCGTTGGAAGGCGCCACCGCGATGCCGTCGACTCCCTTGGAGATCAGGTCCTGGACGATCTGGATCTGCTCCATCTCGGTGTGCTCGCCGGGGCCGATATATTCGCAGGTCACGTCCGCGAGCTCTTCCTGCGCCTTGTAACAGCCGTCCCGCGCCAGATCGAAGAACGGGTTGTTCATCGCCTTGGGCACGAGCGCGAAGGTGTAGTCCGCCGCCGAGGCGATGCCGGGCGCGGCGAATGCCGCAACCGTTGCTGCAATGAGTAGTTTCTTCACAGGGTTCCTCCCGATAGGTTGAAGTCTGCGGAGCGCCGTCAGTTGCGCCTCCGGTGCCTGATCTGCTCCAGAAGCACGGCCAGGATCAGGAAAAGGCCGACGAAGAATTGCTGCCACAGCGCGTCGATGCCGGCAAGCAGCAGCGAATTGCGGATGAGCTCCATCAGTCCGGCCCCGATCGGCGCGCCAATGGCATACACCACGCCGCCCATGAGGTTGGCGCCGCCGATGACCGATGCGGCAATGACGTTCAGCTCGTAGGTCAGGCCGAGCGCGTTCGTCACCGACCCGAACCAGCCGACCATCAGGAAGGCGGCAAGGCCGGCGCAGAGCGAACTGATGACATAGACCGAGACGACTATGCGCTCCACCGGGATGCCCGACAGCTTCGCGGCCTGCGCATTGCCGCCGATGGCGATGACCCAGCGGCCCCAGGTCGAAAAGCGCCACACCCACCAGAAAACGCAGGTCAGGATTATCAAGACCCACACCGGGTTCGGCACGCCGAGGACGCTTTCGCCGCCGATCCACTCGAACAGGTCCTGATCGGGGCCGAAATTGTAGATCATCTTGTTGTTGGAAACGACCATGGCGATCGACCGCGCCATGGCCAGCATCCCCAATGTGACGACGAAGGGCGCCATGCGCAGATAGGCGATCAGCACGCCGTTGATAAGGCCGACGAGGGCCGCCGCGCTCATGCAGGCCAGAAAGCCCAATCCGATCCCGTAGCCCGCCTGCATCACCAGGCCCGCCACGATGCCTGTCAGCCCCATGAGGGAGCCGACCGACAGGTCGATGCCCGCGGTGCAGATGACGGCGGACATGCCGAGCGCCATGATCCCGAAAAAGGCGAAATTACGGGTGATGTTGAACAGGTTGCGCTCGGTCATGAACACGTCCGAGACGAAGGACATGACGATCCCGATAACGACGATGGAGATCAGCACCCAGAAAGGCTGTGTCCGGATGGCGGACTGAAAGCCGGACAATTCCTGCTTCTGCGTGACGCTCTCGTCGATTTCCGCGTGGGACTTCGGGCCCGTGTCGTTCATGCCTGTTCGATCGCCCCCGTTATCAGCCCCGTCACTTCTTCCGGGCTTGTGTCCCCGATCGCCTTGTCGGAGACCTTCCTGCCGCGCCGCAAAACCGCGACCCGGTCGCAGACGGCGAACACGTCCGGCATTCTGTGAGAGACGAGGACGACGGCGTGGCTGGTTTCCTTCAGGCGCTCGATCAGCGCCAGGACTTCCGCGACCTGGCGCACCGAGATCGCAGCCGTCGGCTCATCCATCAGTACCAGCTTCGGGTCCGAGAGCCGGGTGCGCGCGATAGCGACGGCCTGGCGCTGGCCGCCCGACATCTGGCGCACCAGGTCCCGCGGCCGGGTCTCGGACTTGAGCTCGGTGAACAGTTCGCCCGCGCGCCGGAACATGGCCTTGTGATCGAGGTAACGGAGCGGCCCCAGCCGTTTCTTGCGTTCGCGACCGAGGAACACGTTCGCCGCCGCCGTGAGGTTGTCGCAAAGCGCGAGGTCCTGGTAGACGATCTCGATTCCGTTCTCGCGCGCGTCGATGGGCTTGGTGAAATGAACGTCCCGTCCATCGATCCGGATTGCCCCGGCCGTGGGAGGGAAATTGCCGGCGACGATCTTCATCAGCGTGGATTTGCCCGCGCCATTGTCGCCCATCAGCCCCACTGCCTCGCCGGCCGAGACGGTCAGGTCGACCCCCTGCAGAGCCTGGATGGCGCCGAAGCTCTTCGCGATGCCCTGGAGTTCGAGCAGGCTCAACCGGGGTTCCCCCTCCTGCGACGCGCCGAAAACCGGCGGGGCGACCGGCGCCTGTCGCTGCGCGACTAAAACCTTTTACGCTGTTCGTTGCAACTCCCGCGGCGGCTCCGGGCCCCTCATTCCTCCAGACGCACGGCGGGCCCCGGCGGCTGGCCGTCATAGCCGCCCCATACCGACTGGTCGAAATGAACGACGGACCCCGTCATCATCCCGCTGTCGGCGGATGCCAGCCACAGAACCGCCCGCGCCACCTCGTCGGGCTCGAGAAGCCGACCGAAGGGCTGCTCGGCCATCGCCTTTTCCAACCAGTCCGGGTCGCCGGTTTCCTCCGTCTGCAGTGCGATCTCGTTGTCCGAGGCCATCCACCCGATATTGAGCTGGTTGACGCGAATGCCGTTCCTCATCAGCGCAAAACCGGAGTTCCGGGTCAGCGTGGCAAGCGCGCCTTTGGAGGTGCTGTAGGGCGAAAGGAAAGGCTGGCCGGCCTGCGCCGACGCCGACCCGATATTGACGATCGTCCCGCCCGCGCCCTCACGGTCCATCAGCTTCGCCGCATCCTGCATCAGGAAGAACGGAGCGCGCAGGTTGACGGCGATCATGCGGTCGAAGAGCTCGGGCGTGGTGTTGAAGAGATTGCCCCTGTCGGTGAGCGCGGCGGCGTTGACCAGGATATCGACCCGCCCGAACCGCTCGTCCGCTTCGGCCGTCACCCTGCGAACGTCCTCGACGAGGGCGAGGTCGGCCCGGACGTAATGCACGGGCGTTCCGGTGGCGTTCTCGATCTCGCGCGCAACGGCCGCGCCGTTCCCGGCATTGCGCCCGCAGGTGACGATCCCCGCGGACCCGGCCCTCGCGAAATGCCGCGCGACCGCTGCGCCAAGACCCTGGGTGCCGCCTGTGACGACCGCCACCTTCCCGTCGATCCTGTTCATGCCTGCACCTCATATCCGGAAACGGCCATGACGCGGAGCAGTTCGGCGTGGCTCTTCTTCGCCATGGCGAACGGCGGACTGGCCACGGGGTCCTGTTCCGCCTCGACGACGAACCAGCCTTCATAGCCGCGCTCCGCCAGCGCCTTCGCGATCTCCTCGAAATCGAGGCTGCCGTCGCCGGGCACCGTGAAGGCGCCCTCGATCACCGCGTCGAGGAAGCTCGCCCTGCCGCGGTCGATGCCGTTCGCGACCCCGGTCCTTATGTCCTTGGTGTGGACATGCGAGATTCGCGCATGGTGATTTTCGATGGCGCGCAGATTGTCGCCGCCAGCAAGGGCCAGGTGGCCGGTGTCGAGAAGAAGCGGCACCGAGGAGTGCTTCATCAGCAGGTCCAGCTCCTCCTCCGTTTCCACGACCGCCGCCATGTGGTGGTGATAGGAGATCGGCATGCCTGCCCGCCCGCACCAGTCGGCGAAGTCCGAGACCTTCCGTCCGTAGGCGGCCATCTCCGGTTCGGTCAGCTTTGCCTTGCCCGCCAGCGGCGCATTGCGCTCGCCCTGGATGGAGCGCGCGGTTTCGCCATAGACGATGCAGGGCGCGCCAGCATCCCCGAACAGGGCCATCTGTCCGGCGATGCGGTCCTTCTCCGCCTCGATGTCGCCGTCGAGCAGCAGGCCCGAGAACCAGCCGCCGCAGACCGCGATGGAAAAGCGGTCGAGAAGCGGGCCGAGCTCCTTCATCGTCATCGGGAAGCGCCGTCCGGTCTCGATCCCCGTGAAGCCGGCTTCGGAGGCCTGCCGCAGGCATTCCTCCAGGCTCACATCGTCGGACAGCTCCGGCAGGTCGTCATTCCACCAGGCGATGGGCGAAATGCCGAGTTTCGCGGCGGGCACGGGTCAGATCCCGACGCGCTGCTGCGCGCGGACGTCTTCATGGTCGGCGCGGGCGGCTCTCACCGACTCCCGCTCGGAGACCTCCGGCACGCCGACATCCCAGGCCGCATCCCCGGGAACCCAGGACCAGGCGTCGGTGGCAATCGAAAGCAGGGTGGTCCGGTCGTTCGCCTTCGCCCATTCGAGGCCCGCTTCGAGATCGGCGAGGCTCTCGCATTTGCGGGCATGGGCTCCCATGGACTCGGCATGCCTGACGAAATCGACATGGAGCGGAGTGCCCGGATTCTCTATGCGGCAGTCCTTCAGGAGATTGTTGAAGCCGGGTGTGCCCTTGAACTCCTGCAGCCGGTTGATGACCGCGAAGCCGCCATTGTCGCAGACGATGACGATCATCTTGTGCCCCGTCAGCACGGACGAATAGATGTCGGAATTCATCATCAGGTAGCCGCCGTCGCCGACCATGACGATGGGTGTGGACCGTCCCTCGTTGGCCATGGCGTTGCCCCAGCCGGCGGCCACCTCGTAGCCCATGCACGAGAAGCCGAACTCCAGGTCGAAGCTGTAGGGGGCTTTGACCCGCCAGCCTTTTGCGACCTCGCCCGGAATGCCGCCGGCGGCGGCCACGAGATTGTCGTTCTCGCCGGCCATCCTGTTCACGACGCCCACGACCTGGGCGTATGTCGGCACCGGCGCGTTGGTCGGCGCCTGGTGCCGGTCGAGCAGGGCGTCCCATTCCCCGAACAGCGCCCGGGCCCGCTCCAGGTGGACGGAGTCCATCCGCCAGTCGCCGAGGGCGGCATCGAGCTCGGCAACGGTCTCGAGCGCATCGCCGACAACTGCCAGCGCGCGGTGCTTGGTGGCGTCGAACCGGGCGGCGTTGATCGAGATGAACCTTGCCTCGCGCGCAAACGCGGTCCATGAGCCGGTGGTGAAATCCTGCAGGCGGGTGCCGATGGCGAGAACGACATCGGCCTCCTCCGCAAGCGTGTTGGCCGAAGTCGATCCCACAACCCCGATCGGGCCGGCATGCGCCGGGTGGTAGTGGGTCAGGCCGCCCTTGCCGGCTATGGTCTCGACGACGGGAATGCCGCGTTCGACGGCGAAGGCCGCAACCGCCTCCTCGGCTCCGGAGTAGCGCACGCCGCCGCCCGAGATAATCAGGGGCCTTCGCGCCGACCGGAGAAGGGCGGCGGCCTCCGCGACCCGGCCGCGGTCCGGGCGCGGGCGCGGGATGGACCAGACCCGCGGCTCGAAGAACTCCGCCGGGTAGTCGAAGGCGAGCTCCTGAGTGTCCTGCGGGAGCGCGATGAAGGCGGGCCCGCAATCGGCCGGATCGAGCATGGTGGCGATAGCCTGCGGCATCGAGCCGACGATCTGTGCGGGATGGGAAATCCGGTCCCAGTAACGGGAGACCGCCTTGAAGGAATCGTTCACCGTGACGGTCGGATCGCCGAAATGCTCAACCTGCTGGAGCACCGGGTCCGGCAGGCGGTTGGTGAAGGTGTCTCCGGCGAGCATCAGCAGCGGGAGACGGTTGGCGTGGGCCGCGCCCGCCGCCGTCACCATGTTCAGCGCGCCGGGGCCGATGGACGAGGTCGCGATCATGATCTGCCTGCGGCGTCGGGCCTTGGCGAAGCCGATGGCGGCAAGCGCCATGGACTGCTCGTTCTGTCCGCGCCAGGTCGGCAGTCGGTCCTGCACGCCCTCGAGCGCCTCGGAAAGGCAGGTCACGTTGCCGTGGCCGAAAATGCCGAATACGCCCGCGAACAGCGGCACGCGCTCGCCGTCGATCGCCGTCAACTGGTTGCAGAGATAGCGGACCAGGGCCTGAGCCATGGTCAGCCGCACGGTCTCTTGCGTCACCTTGCCTACTCCCGCGCCTTGAGACATTCGGCGTTGAGTATTGCCGGGTTGCGGATCGCGCAACGACTATTTCGCGCCGCGAGGGAAGAGGATCGGCGCAACGGTCCGCCCGTCGGCCGGGGAGACAGCGAGAATGCCAGGCAAACCGGGACTTCGCATCGGCCTGATCGGCTCGGGCTTCATGGGCAAGGCTCATGCCGTCGGGTTCGCCACGGCTCGCAGGGCGTTCGACCTGCCGATGGAGCTCCAACTGCACACCGTCGCCGACATGACGGAAGAAGCAGCGGCGCTGGCGGCCGGGAGATTCGGCTTCGCCCGCTGGACGGGCGACTGGAGGACATTGGTCCGGGATCCCGAGATCGACGTCATCGACATTACGGCGCCCAACGCCCTGCACACGGAGATGGCGTTGGCGGCGATAGCGGCGGGCAAGCATGTCTATTGCGAGAAGCCGCTGGCGACGAATGTTGCGGACGCGCGTCGAATGGCGGAAGCGGCCGAGGCCAGGGGCGTGAAGACGCAGGTCGGGTTCAACTATCTCTGCAACCCGATGCTCCGGCTGGCGAGGGACATGATCGCCGCGGGCGAGCTCGGCCGCATCCGGAGCTATCGCGGCCTCCACTGCGAGGACTACATGGCGGATCCCGGCACTCCGTTCGGCTTTCGCCACGAGCCCGAAGGCGGCGGTGCACTGGCCGATATCGGCAGCCATGCGCTGGCGACCGCGGAATTCCTGCTCGGACCGGTTGCCGAGGTCATGGGCGACTGCGCGACGGTTATCGCCGAGCGCCCCGACGATCGAGGCGGCGGCCGGCGGGTCGAAGTGGACGACATCGCGCGCGCGTTCCTGCGTTTCGAGAGCGGGGCCACCGGCTCCATGGAAGCCAGCTGGGTCGCCACCGGCCGCAAGATGCAACACGATTTCGAGGTCTATGGGAGCGAGGGGTCGCTCGTCTTCAGCCAGGAACGGCTGAACGAGCTGCGCTTCTACTCCTCCGCAGACGCACCGCGACGCCGCGGCTTCCGCAGGATCGAGGCGGCGCCCGAGCATCCGCCCTACGGCAATTTCTGCGTGGCTCCGGGCCACCAGATCGGCTTCAACGACCTCAAGGCCATAGAGGTCGCCGGATTCGTCGACGCGCTTGCCGGCCGCAGTCCGGAGCCGTTCGCCTTTCGCGGCGGACTGCGCATCCAAGCGCTCGTGGAAGCCATCCGGCAGTCTTCGGCGGAGCGGCGCTGGATCGGCGTGAACGGGTGACGCCGGGTTCAGCGTTCCATCAGGCCTTCGAGGCGCAGGCGCAGCGCATTCAGCTTGATGAAGCCTTCGGCGTCGCGCTGGTCGTACACCGTGTCCTCCTCGAAGGTGGCGAAGCCCTCATGGTAGATGGAGTTGGGCGACCGCCGTCCGACGGCCCAGCAGGCGCCCTTGAAGAGCTTCATCCTGACCCGGCCCGACACCCGGTCCTGGCTGGCGTCGATGGCCGCCTGCAGCATCCGCCGCTCCGGCGAGAACCAGAAGCCGTTATAGATGAGCTCCGCATAGCGCGGCATCAGCTCGTCCTTCAGATGCGCCGCGCCCCGGTCGAGCACGACGCTCTCCAGCCCGCGCCGGGCCGCCAGCAGCAGCGTGCCGCCGGGGGTCTCATAGACGCCGCGCGACTTCATGCCGACGAAGCGGTTCTCCACCAGGTCGAGCCGGCCGACGCCGTGGCGGCCGGCGATCTCGTTCAGACGCTCCAGCAGCGCCGCCGGCGAGAGGCGCGCCCCGTCCACCGCTACCGGGTCGCCCCGCTCGAAGTCGATCTCGACATATTGGGGCTCGTCGGGCGCGGCCGCCGGCGAGACGGTGCGGGTGAACATTTCCTCGTCGGGCTCGATCCAGGGGTCCTCCAGCGCGCGGCCCTCATAGGAAATGTGCAGGAGGTTCGCATCGGTGGAGTAGGGCGGCTCGCCCCGCTTGCCGCGCGCGATCGGAATCTGGCGCGCCTCGGCGTAGGCGATCAGCCGGTTGCGGGAGCCCAGGTCCCATTCCCGCCAGGGGGCGATCACGCGGATGCGCGGCTCCAGCGCATAGTAGGAGAGCTCGAAGCGGACCTGGTCGTTGCCCTTGCCGGTCGCGCCGTGGGAGACGGCGTCCGCCCCGGTCTCGCGCGCGATCTCGATCTGCCGCCTGGCGACCAGCGGGCGCGCAATGGACGTGCCGAGCAGATATTGCCCCTCATAGAGCGCGTTTGCCCGGAACATCGGGAAGACGAAGTCGCGCACGAACTCCTCGCGCAGATCGTCGACATAGATCTGCTGCACGCCCATCGTCTCCGCCTTGGCGCGGGCCTCTTCCAGCTCCTCGCCCTGGCCGAGGTCGGCCGTGAAGGTGACCACCTCGCAGCGATAGGTCTCCCTGAGCCAGTGCAGGATGACGGAGGTATCGAGGCCGCCCGAATAGGCGAGCACCACCCGCTTGACCTCGTCGCTCATCGCGCCTCCTCCAGGGCTGGCTGTTCCCGCGCCCGTTCCGCCTCGCGGCGCTCCCGCGCCGTGGGCCGCCGGCTCTCCGACTTCAACTGTCCGCAGGCCGCGAGGATGTCCCGCCCGCGCGGGGTGCGGACCGGGCTCGTATAGCCGGCAGCGGCCAGAATGTCCGCAAAGCGCTCTATGGCGGCGGGCGGCGAGCAGGCATAGGGCGAACCCGGCCAGGGGTTGAAGGGGATGAGATTGACCTTGGCCGGGATGCCGGCGATCAGCCGTGCGAGCGCGCGCGCCTCGGCCGGGCTGTCGTTGACGCCCGCCAGCATGACATATTCGAAGGTGATGCGGCGGACATTGCTGGCCGTCGGATAGCGCCGGCAGGCCGCCATCAGTTCCTTCAGGGGGTATTTCCGGTTAAGCGGCACCAGCTCGTCGCGCAGCTCGTCCCTCACGGCATGGAGCGAGACCGCGAGGTTGACGCCGATCTCGTCCCCGCAGCGGTCCATCATCGGCACGACGCCGGCGGTCGAGAGCGTGATCCGGCGTTTCGAGATGGCGAGCCCGCCGCCGTCGGTCGCAACCCTCATCGCCGCTTTCACATTGTCGAAATTGTAGAGCGGCTCGCCCATGCCCATCAGCACGATGTTGGAGACATGGCGGCCGCGGTCGGTGAGCGGCGTGGCGCGTCCGGACCACTCGCCGAACACATCGCGCGCGTGGAGGATCTGCCCGACGATCTCGCCCGCATCGAGATTGCGCACCAGGCGCTGGGTGCCGGTGTGGCAGAAGCGGCAGGTGAGCGTGCAGCCGATCTGCGAGGAGACGCAGAGCGTGCCCCGGTCCGCCTCGGGGATATAGACGGTCTCGATCTCGCCGCCGTCGGCCAGCCTGAGCAACCATTTGCGCGAACCGTCCACGGAGATGCGCTCGTCCGACACGTCGGGCCGCGCCAGCGTAAATCGCTCGGCCAGCATTGCCCTGTCGCGCCGGGAGAGGTCCGTCATTTCATCGAAGTCGCGCGCGCCGCGCACATAGAGCCAGCGATAGACCTGCCCCACGCGGTAGCCGGAAAGCCCCGCCTCGCCGAGCGCTTGCGCCAGCGCAGGCTTCGGCAGGCCGACGAGCGCCGGCTTGCGCGTCAGGACCGGCACGCCCTGGTGATCGCCTTGTAGGCGGCCGTGAAGCCTCTGAGGGAATAGCTGTCGGAAACGACGGTCCCGCGCGCCGAGGTGGCCGTGAAGACCATCGTGCTGCCGGCCTTCATCGCTTCCACCACGGGCGCGTTCTTCTGGTCCTCTACCCAGGCGGAACTGTCCTTCACGAAGAAGCGGAAATCCTGCGTTTTCTTCTTCACCCGGACGCGGGCGCGGGGCCGGCTGCTCGGCTTGAGCGGATAGCCGACCTCGACATGGATTTCGCCCCTGAGGTTCTTGCCCGGGAAATGCGCCACCTGGAAGAAGGCCGGGTCGCGGTTGATGCCCTTGGGCTTGTGGCTCTTGGGGCTGGAGGCGATGTAGCAGATCTTCTCCTTGCCCGACCCGTACACATAGGCCGCCCAGTCCCGATGCTCGGAAAGACGCTTAGGCTCCTGGGCCGCGGCAGGGAAGGCCAGGAGCATCGACAAAACGATAATCGGGCGAGCCAACATTCTCGACATTCCGAATGGGATTTCCGCGCCGTCCAAGCTGGGGACCATAGCGCCGTTCGCGGCGCGGGCCAAGACTTCCGGCGGCTTCAGACATCGGGACCCCTGACCACGCCTTCGTCGTGCAGGCGCCCGATCTCGGCATCGGCGAGGCCGAGTATCCCGGCCAGGATCTCGTCCGTGTGCTCTCCGAGGCGCGGCGCCGGCTGCGGCCGGCCTCGCGCGAGCCCGACGAAATCGAGCGGCGCGCCCGGCACGGGCCAGGCGCCCATGCCCGGCTGCTCGATGCGCTCGAAGAGCGGATTGTCCCCCACCAGCGCCGGGTCGCCCGCCATCTCGCGGAAGGACCGGTAAGGGCCCCACAGCACCCCATGCGCTTCGAAGGCCTCGGCGACTGCGGCGAGGGGACGCGCCGCGATCCAGGGCTCGACGGCGGCGGCGATTTCCTCGCGCAGGCGCCAGCGGTCCGCCTCGTCGTTCAGGTCCGCGCCCTGCTCCGCCTCGATCCGGCTGAAGGCGAGGCCGAGGTCGGCCGCCTCGGCGATGCCACGGAGATTGCGCGCGGTGAACAGGCAGACCATGACATCGCGCCCGTCGGCGGTGCGGAAATCGCGCCCGAAGGTGCCGAAGATGTGATTGCCGACCCGCGCCCGGTCCTCGCCATTGACGACCGCCTCGCCGACATAGCCGAGCGTCGCCGTTGCCCAGAGCGCGACATCGAGCAGCGGCAGGCGGATGAACCGGCCTTCGCCCGTCCGCGCCCGGCGGCGCTCGGCCGCCAGCAGGCCGGCGGCGGCGGTCATCCCCGTCGCAATGTCCCAGGCCGGCAGCACATTGTTGACCGGTCCTTCCCAACCTTCCGGCCCGGTGACATAGGGGAAGCCGACCGAGGCATTGACGGTGTAATCCACCTGCGGAGCGCCGCTGCGGGTTCCCAAGACATTCAGCAGGATGAGGTCCGCCCGCATGGCGGAGAGCGCCTCGTAGCCGAGCCAGCCGCGCGCGGGCAGGTTGGTGAGGAAAATGCCGCCCTCCGGCCCCGGCGCGGTAATCAGCGCCTGCACCAGCTCGCGCCCGCGCGGGCTGCGGATATCGACGCGGAAGGACCGTTTGCCCTTGTTGAGGCCGGCCCAGTAGATGCTGTCGCCCTTCTCGGTCACGGGCCAGCGCCGGTAGTCGAGCCCGCCTTCCAGCGCATCGAAGCGGATCACGTCGGCGCCGAGCTGGCCGAGCGCCATGCCGCCGAGCGGCGCCGCCACGAAGGCCGAACCCTCCACGATGCGCAGGCCTTCCAGCAGGTCGTACATGCCTTTCCCCTCCGAACGGGCGCGGATCGACCGCACCGATATATCGCCCGCGGCGGAAAGGGAAGGCCCCGGAGGAGCGCGCCTCCGGGGCCTCGCAAGCGTCCGGCCGGCGCAGACGCGACGCGGTCAGGCCGCCGGTTCCAGACGGATGAGCTCGCGGTGGTAACGGGAGCTCTTCTTGCCCGGCAGCGGCGCCTTGGAGGATATGACCGTGCTGCCCAATTCGGGCGAGAACCAGTAGTCGTAGCGCGCCGAGTGCTCCCTGCAGACAACATGATAGGCGTCGAAAGTTCCCGCGGGGACCGTGACATTGGACGTTCCCGCCACCTTGCAACTCCTTGCGCCGGACCAGGTGTTCCCCTTGCTGTTCCGGCCGCTGAACGTCCAGCTCTCGGTGTTGCCCACGGCAAGCGGGAACAGGGCGCCGGCGTGTTTTTCGATCTTTTGAGAGCCCGTGCTTCCCGAACAACCGCGCCATGCCAGCGTGGGCGAGTAGGTGGGCCACTGGACTGCGGCCTTGCACCCGTCGGAGCCGAGGACCTCCAGGATGGAGCCGTCCAGTTTCACGGTTTTCCAGGATAGTTCCTTGCCGTCCGACTGCTTCCAGACGGATTTGTCGCCGACCGCGAACGCCCTGGATTCGCCGGGAGGCAGTTCGGCCTTGGCGGGCGCGGTTGCCACCTTGGCTGCGGGAGTCCGCTCGGACTTGACCGCGGCGTTGGCGGCCGCTTTCGGCGCCTGCCCGCTCTGGCCGCAGCCGGAAAGTGCCAGCGCCAGCACGGCGGTCGCGAGCACGGAGGCGCGCATTGTGGAAATAGGAAGCATGGATCGTGTCCCCCTTATCGGTCCGTTTGCAGGATGAGGAGCCGGTTCGCCGGACGGGAAGATGCAGCATCGTCCCGCCCGGCCGTCGCGGCGTCGCCTTCAGCCGCTCTTTTCGGCCATCTCCATGGCGGGCTGGGGCAGGGCCACCAGCGGGCTGGCGATGATGTGGATGACGCTGCCGTCCGGCGCGGTCACCGTCCGGTCGAGCATGACACCGTTGACCTTGACGCTGCCGTCGCCGCTGAGCGCATAGAACGAAAGCGGCGGGGCTGCTGTCTGCCAGCCGCCGGCGAGGGTCCACACCTTGCCGTTGGCGTTCCGGAAGGCGCTCTTCGCCATCGGTTCGTTCAGCGCGTGGGAGCCGACCGCCGCCGCAATCTGGGCGGCGATTTCATCGCGCATCGCCTCGTCCTTCATGGCCTCGGCGATAGCATTCGCGACGGGAGCCAGAACGGAGTCGGGAAGCGCGAACACCGTCCCCGGCACGCTCGTGAGGGCGCCGCCGAGTCCCCCCGCCTCCAGAAGGGTCGCCATCAGCCCGAAGGTTTCCCTGCGGACCTCCATGACGACCTCGCCCGTCTCCGGATCCACAACCGGGGCGCCGTCGTCACCCATCTTGGGCGCCTCGTATTCGTAGTAATAAGCGCGGAGCGTGGAGAGCACGTCCGTCGCGCATGCCGTATCGGGTTCTTTCGGAACCGTGACGCCGCCGAGCATGCAGATTTCGGCTTCCGCCTTGGATTCCGAGGCGGCCGCAGCCGGCGTCGCGGTGGCCATGAATGCCAGGGCCGAGCCGGCGGCAACGCCGGTTACCAATTCGCGGAGCCGTTGCCTCGTCTCTCGGCGGAGTTGGGGGAGGGAATGCATGGAGGCTCTCCTGTCATGTTTTCGATGCGACCAGCCGGCCCGGTTCGGCCCGGTATTTTGAACATGCCATCCTATCCTACCCTGGTCAATACCTCAATGCTCTTCTTCTTTAATTGATTACTCAATTCTGCCAAGTGCGTCCACCGAGCGATCAAGCCTGGCTCTCCGGAGCTGTGGATCGGGCCCCGGCGATCCGTGTCCTGGCGAGGCGACGTTGAACGCAGTGACCGCCGTAGGGCGTGTGTCGTCGCCAAGCGGCCCACAATTCGGGCCCGTCGATCTGTGAGCGCGGCGCAGGTCCGTGCCCGCATCCCTGCCGACAGGCGATTCAACGCCAACCAGCGGCCGGTTGGCTCAACCGGGGCCGCGACGGCCCACCGAAGTTCGATCGTCCTGGATTCCGGCCATGAGCGGCGAACACGGGTCTCGGCCCGGCTGGCGAAGTTCCATGTGCTAGGCGTGAGCTTGCTTGCAGGTTTGTCGCTTTGAAAGTTTGCGGCAGTGTGACATTGACCAGAAAATAAATGACCATATCAAGGTCGGACTTCGGGTTTCACCCAGATCGGCTCCAATACCAAGAACGCATAGACATTTCCTGGGCAATAATACAGGTTGCCATTGTCATCAATGAGACTACATTTATGGGATCGACGCGGCGGAAAAACTGGGGCTCCGCAACTTGGCCAGGGAACAGGCAGCCCACTCTCGTATCCACGACCATTTCATTGAGCAAATCCGGCAGGGGATGTTCGAGGACGGCAAGCGGTTGCCGACGGAAGCCGAGATCGCAGACGAGTTCGGCGTCAGCCGGGCGACGGTCCAGTTCGCCATGTCGCGGCTCGCTTGGGAGGGGTGGATCGAAAGGTTTCCCGGTAGAGGTACGTTCGCAAATACGGAGCGGGTCCAGCGGCAGGCAGGCGACGACAAGAGACTCTCTGTTACCGAGTTAAAGGAGCGTGTTGCAGAGAGGTACGGTTTGAATGAGCCCAAGGGTCGTGAGGTCCGAACCCTCAAGATGAGGTTCGGCATATCCATGAACCCTCACGAAGATGGCGCTACGGTATTCGACCATCATCGTAACGAGCCGGACGTCCCAGTCGGCGCCAGCGCCACATACCTTCTGATGTCTATAGGTCGAAAGCAGGCGACAGAAGATGCTTTGAAACAGCTAAACGCAGAGCAAGATTACCCAATTTTTGTGTTGGAACGGTTGAACTTTGTGGACGGACGCGTTGTGGAAGCCGAAACTCATTCCTTTGGACCTGGTGTGTTTCCAAAATTCGATACCGAGTCGCTGGATGTGTTTCCTACTCATTCTCTCCTTGTTGAGCGAAACGTTGGATTTAAGATAGAGCGCATCGAGATAGAAATTAAACGTTTGGAGGGAGTAGATCTTTTCGAAAAATATATGCATTTTCAGGAAGACGAGCCAGAAGTTGTTCGAAGTTGTAGAGAAGCGGTTTTTTGATGATGGAAGGCTTGGAATCTATAGCAAGAGAATATGTGCACATCCTGTGGCAGGTTACTACTCAATGTGAGCCTGCATTGGACTTGGTTGTGTGCTGAGTTAATGCAACTGTTCCCATGTAGCGGCGAGCATCCACTTTGTCCCTAAAGGCGAATGGTTCTCTACTCTTTGGTGTGCAAAGGCCGCGAGGCAACGGAGTTGATATAGTCGCAAAGACTAAAGCGAAGACACCTGCTCGCTGGGCCTTGGCGGCGAGAGACCTAGAGCTTAGGCTCGCATGGTGGGACTTTCTGCCCTCGCAGGGCGCCCCGCCGGAGGACAGCCTTCATGCTTTCGCTTGCCACGATTCTGGAGACCAGCGCCCGCGACTGGCCGGACAAGGCGGCCATCGTGCAGGGGCCGGCGCGCACAAGCTACCGGGAGCTGGACGCGCGGGCGCAAGCGGTTGCGGCGGAGCTGGCGGGGCGGGGGATCGGGCCGGGCGACATCGTGGCGCTCGCCTGCCCCAACGTGCCGGCCTTCCCGGTCTTCTATTTCGGCGTATTGAAGGCCGGCGCGACCGTGCTGCCGGTTTCCATCCTGCTGAAGCAGGGCGAGATGGCCTATCTGCTGAACGACAGCGGGGCGAAGGCGCTGGTCTGCCACGAGGGCTCGGCCGAACTGCCGCTGGGCGAGGTCGGCCGCGCAGCCTTCGCCGACGCGCCGGCCTGCGAGCATTTCATCGAGGCGGGTGCGCCGGTGGCCGAAGCGTCCTTCGACACGGTGCAGCGCAACCCGGACGACACGGCGGTGGTGCTCTACACCTCCGGCACCACCGGGCGGCCCAAGGGCGCGATGCTGACCCACTCCAACCTGTTGATGAACGCCCAGCTTTGCGTGGACCTGGGCAGGGTGGGACCGGAGGACGTCGTGCTGGTGGCGCTGCCGCTGTTCCACGTGTTCGGGCAGGTGGTGCAGATGCTGGCGGCGTTCCGGCAGGGGGCGACCGCGGTGCTGGCGCCCCGGTTCGAGCCGGGCCTCTGCCTCGGCCTGATGGAGAGCGAGAAGGTGACGCTGTTCTCCGGCGTGCCGACCATGCTCTGGGCGCTGCTCACATATCCCGACGCGGAGAAGCACGACCTCGCCGCCATCGCCTCGACGCTCCGGCAGGTCACGGTCGGCGGCGCCTCGACGCCGGTCGAGATCCTGCGCGGCTTCGAGAAGAAGTTCGACGTGACCGTGCTGGAAGGCTACGGCCTCTCGGAAACCTCGCCGGGGGCCAGCTTCAACCGGCTCGACCGCGAGCGGAAGGTCGGGTCCGTCGGCCTGCCCGTCTGGGGCGTCGAGTTGAATGTGGTGGACCCGGAGGACAATCCGGTGCCGGTCGGCGAGCCCGGCGAAGTCGTGGTGCGCGGGCACTGCGTGATGAAGGGCTATCTGGGCCGGCCCGAGGAGACCGCCGAGGCGCTTCGCGGCGGCTGGTTCCACACCGGCGATATCGGCCGCTTCGACGAGGACGGCTACCTGTATATCGTGGACCGGCTGAAGGAGATGATTATCCGCGGCGGGTTCAACGTCTATCCGCGCGAGGTCGAGGAGCTTCTGGTCACTCATCCGGAGATCTCCCTCGCTGCCGTGGTCGGCGTGCCGGACGAGCAGTATGGGGAAGAGATCAAGGCCTTTGTCGTGCCTGCGGCCGGCGCCGATCCCGACCCGGACGCCATCGTCGCATGGGCGCGCGAGCGCCTGGCGGGGTATAAGTATCCCCGGATCGTCGAACTGCGCGAGAGCCTGCCGCTCGGCGCCACGGGCAAGATCCTGAAACGCGACCTGAACTGAGGAGGACCGCAGCCATGCAACTCACCCCCGAACAGGTCTCCCGTTACAACCGGGACGGCTACCTCTTTCTCGAAGGCATCTTCAGCGCGGAGGAAGCGGAACTGCTGCGCCGCGAGGCCGACATCGTGTTCGCGAGCGGCCGCGAGGAAGTCTGGCGCGAGGACAATGGCGCGCCGCGCACCGCGTTCGCAGCCCACCGCTACAACGAGATGTTCGGCCGCCTCGGCGCGCATCCGCGCCTGATCGGTCCGGTCGAGCAACTGCTCGGCGAGTCGGTGTACATGCACCAGTACAAGGTCAACGCGAAAGCGGCCTTCGACGGCGCCGTCTGGCAGTGGCACCAGGACTTCGGCACCTGGCACCGCGATGACGGCATGCCGGAGCCGCGCGCGATGAACATCGCCGTCTTCCTCGATCCGGTCACCGCCGCCAACGGGCCGCTCATGTTCCTGACGGGGAGTCACCGCGAAGGCGTTTTCGAGGCCGGCCACGACCTCGAGACGACGAGCTACCCGCTCTGGACGCTGGACCGCGAGACGGTAGCGCGGCTGGCTGGCGAGGGCGGCATCGCGGCGCCGACGGGCGAGCCGGGTTCGGTGGTGATGTTCCACAGCAACCTCGTCCATGCGAGCCCGCCCAACATCAGCCCGTGGGACCGGGTGATCGTCTATCTCAGTCTCTGCGCGGTCTCCAACCACATCACGCGCCACAAGCGCGCCGAGTGGATCGCGCACCGGGATTTCGACCCCATCCGCGCGCTTCCCGACGATTGCCTCATGCCGGAGGCCGTCGCAGCCGCCGAATGAGCGACGCGCTCCTTCGCGCCCGGAAGAACGCGGCAGCAGCATGAGTCTGCGCCTGCGCCTCGCGTTCGAGGACGGCACGGAGTGCGAGATCGCGGGCCTGCCCTGGCAGACGGTGTTCCAGGCCGCCCAAGCGCAAGGAATCGAGCTCGCCACGGACTGCCGGGAAGGCGCCTGCGCCACCTGCAAGGCGCGCTGCACGGAAGGCGAGTACGATGTCGGCGACGCCAGCCCGGAGGCGCTGACCGCCGAAGAGGAAGCCGCCGGCCTGGTGCTGACCTGCCAGATGCGCCCGCTCAGCGACTGCAAGCTCCGGTTTCCGTATCCCTTCTCGCTGACCGGAGGGCCGGTGCGGAGGCAGGCCGTGCTGGAGGCCGTGGAGCGCGTGGCGACCGATACGGTCCGTTTCGAGCTTGCCCTCGATGCGAACCTGCCCTTCCTGCCGGGCCAGTATGCGCGGGTCGGCGTGCCGGGCGCGGGGGCGGAGCGCGCCTTTTCCTTCTCCCGCCGGGACCGGGCGGAGTTCCATGCGCGTCTGCTTCCGGACGGCCTGATGTCCGGCTACCTGGCGGCGCGCGCGAAGCCCGGCGACCGGCTCATCCTGTCGGGCCCCTATGGCGGATTCTTCCTGCGCGAGCCGGCCCGGCCCGTGCTGATGGTGGCGGGTGGGACGGGGCTTGCGCCGATCCTCGCCATGCTGGAGGCCCTTGAGGGGCGCCAGCAGGCGGTCGTGCTGTTCGGCGCGGCTTCTGCGGGTCGGCTGTTCGCGCTCGACCGTCTGGCCGCGAGCGGCGCGGAGGTGAGCCTTGCCGTGGAGGAGCCGGGCGGAGACCCGTCCTGGCACTCCGGTTTCGTCACCGACCTGATCGACCCGCCTGCAGGCGACATCGACGCCTATGTCTGCGGGCCGCCAGCGATGATCGAGGCGGCCCGCGCCCGGCTCCGCACGGCCGGACTCGCCGAAGAGCGCATTCATTGCGAACGCTTCCTGCCGAGTTGAGGCAAGCGGCCCGCGGGCGTCTCGCGGCGCTGGCGCTCTCGGCGGCGCTGGCGCTAGCGCCCCTTTCCGCCGCGCAGCCGGAAACGCTGCCGCCGCCCGCCGAGGCGCTGATCGCCGCCGCCGGGCTCGAAGGCACCGGCACCGGCTATATCGTGGTCGATCTCGACGACGGCGCCGTGCTGGCGTCGCGGCGCGCGGACGAAGCCTTCCTGCCCGCCTCCACCGCCAAGATCGCAACCGCCATCGCGGCGCTCGAAATCCTGGGCGGCGAACACCGCTTCGAGACGAGCCTCAGGCTTTCCGGCGACCGGCTCTACCTGGTCGGCGGCGGCGACCCGCTGCTCGCCGTGGAGGACCTGATGTCGCTCGCACGGGCCGGTGCGGAGGCGGGCATCGGGCAGGCCCGTTTCTTCTACGACGACAGCCTGCTCGCGCCCGCCGCCGAAATCGACGCCGGGCAGAGCGACCGCGCGACCTACAATCCCGGCGTTTCGGCGCTCTCGCTGTCCTTCAACCGGCGCCGCCTGGTCTGGGGCGCGAAGCCGGGCGGCGGGCTTACGGCCTTCGCCCTGCCGGACGGCGACCTCGCGCCGCTGCGCGCTCTGCCCGGCAAGGGCGAGCCTGTCTTCCATCGCCTCGAAACGCTTGACGGGCCGAGCTGGCGGGTGACCGCCCACAGGCCCGGCCGGACATGGGTGCCCGTGCGCCGGCCGTCCCGTTTCACGGCCTTCCTATTCCGCGAACTTGCGGCCTTTCAGGGCCTGGCGCTCACCGAACCGCAAGCCGGAGCCGCCCCGGCGGACGCCCGGACCGTCGCCCGTCATCTCGGCCCGAGGCTGGTCGATATCGCCGCCCTGTCCCTGCAATACAGCAATAACCTGATTGCCGAACTGATGGGCCTCGGGGCCTCCCGCAAGCTGGCTGGTGCGGCGGAAACGCTGGAGGCCTCCGCCGCTCGCCTCCAGACGGAACTGGATCGGCGCATCGGAAGCGTTGGAGCCGGCTGGCTGCTCGACCGCCATTCCGGCCTCAGCAGCAAGTCGCGCGCCTCCCCGCGGCGGATGGCGGCGCTGCTCCGCTATGCGGACGGCCGGCGCTACGGGGGCCGCAGCTTCGAGTCGGTGCTGCCGATTTCCGGCTGGAAGGGATCGCTGGCCGGTTGGGAGGACGAAGCTGCGCTGGCGTTCCGCGTCTGGGCCAAGACCGGCAGCATGTATTACGGGCGCGGCCTCGCCGGATATCTGCACGCGGCCTCCGGCCGCAGGCTGGTCTTCGCGCTCTTCACAAGCGACCTCGACGAGCGCCGGCGCCTCGACGCGCTCGGCCCCGAGCCGGGAGAGGAGGAGCGGGAGCGGGGAGAGGCCTGGCTGGAACGGGCGCGGGACCTGGAGCGGGCCCTGCTCAGGCGCTGGGCGCTGGAGTTCTAGCCCAGGGTGCGATGGCATCGGATTGCCGGCCCTACCGTATCAATCGGTGTCTGCCAGGTCGCCGGCGCCAGCCCCGCGCGTCCGCGATTCGGCGCTTTCCGGCACATAGGTCCGGGCGGCCCGCCGGTCAAGGCGGGCGTAAACGTCCCTCTCGACCGGGATGCCGCCGTCGAGGCGCGGCAGGCCGGGCCGCATGGCGCCGCCGCTGGCCTCTTCGACGCGGACGGCCTCGGCGAAAGCCATGCCTTCGAGCGCGCGGCAGGCTTCGCCGACGGATTGCGCACCGATAGCGATGGCCGGCGCACCCGGCCCGACGGAAACGGCCAGCCCCGCGCCCGAGGCCTGCGCGACGCCGGCCAGGAAGGGCACGGCCAGCAGAGGCCAGCGAACCCTCGCGAGGACGAGCGCGCCGCCGCCTGAGAACGGAAGCGGCCCGCCTGCCCGGTCGGCCAGGGCCATGCCGGCGAGCAGCGCGTCGATCTCGCCGGAGTCCGCCCGCCACACCGCGCCTTCGGGCACGGGGAAGCAGCGCCGCCAGTCGGGCGCCGCCATGCCTTCGAGCGCACTGTCGAGCGCCGACATACCGGCAAGGCCGCGCGCCGCCAGCCAGCACGCCGCCCGTCCGGCCTCCTCGGCCACGCCCCAGGGCAGGCCGGCGCCGCGTGCGGCCTTGGCCGCCAGCGTCCGGATCTCATTCAGCGAACAGCGCATCGGCTCAGCCATCGGGGCGCGGATAGATCCAGTCGTCCGGCGCCATTGCATGGATCTCGTCCGGGTAGGGCGCGTGGCGGAACATGTTGATGCGCAGCCAGCGATCCGATTTCGGGTCGAAATGCGTGGCGCCGAAAAAGGACAGCTTGCAGCGCAGCAGGTCGAGCGGCAGCAGGCCGGCGCCGACCAGGTTGTCGCGAATGTCGCCATACGGCCCCATGTCCGGGTCCGAGAGCCGGCGGACGGTATGGCGGTGCTCCGGGCGGCGCAGCAGGAAATCGGCAAGGCTTTCGTCCGGTTCCGCCCGCTTCAGGTCGCCATGGCACGCGGCGATGTCCCGGCCGGTCGCCAGCGGAAGCTCAAGCTCTGCGCCCGGCTCTTCCCACCGTTCGCCCAGCCGCGGCTCCAGCTTGTTCGCCGACACGTACCAGAAACGCGCCTGGGCGTCCGAGCGGGCGTAGTCCGGCTCCAGCGCCCAGCGGTATTCTTCCTCTATGCGGCGGCGCAGGTCCCGGACGCGGCCCGGCAGACCGGCAGGCGGCATTTCCGGCTCTTCGATGGCCATGCGGTCGGCCAGATCGTCCACCAGGCCGCCATGGGGTTCGATGAGCAGGGACAGGGCGAGTTCCTGGCCTTCCAGCGACAGATGCTCCGCCGCCCAGTCCCGTATCCGGGCCCAGGGCGCGGCGGCACCGGGCCCGAGCCCGGCTGCAAAGGCGTCGAGCCGGCCCAGATCGTCCGCCAGACGGGCGATCTTGTCCGCCTGCACAGGGTCGGCAACCGTCCAGGCGGAGATATCGGCCCTGGCGCGGGCAGTCCATTGCCGGAATTCGCGCCGGGTTTCCGCACACGCCGCTTCCTCGGCGCAGACACGGGCCAGCGCCAGTTCGCGGCACTCGATCCAGCGTGCGAACAGGGCGGGATGGTTGACGATGAACGGCCCGAGACCGAGGCCGGTCGAATTGCCGATGCCGAGTCGGCGCCGGAGCGCCCGGTCGAGCGGCGCGGCGCCGGCCCCGCCACCCGCCCGCGCCAGACGATCGACCAGATCGGCGACGAACTGGCGGATCATCCAGATCGTAAGCATCTCCATGCGGAAGGGGCCGCCGAAGCCGGCGCGCCCGGCATAGCGATGCCGGTCGGCAATGCCGAATTTGCCGTTGCCGTAAACCGCCGTTGTCCGCATGAGGTAGCCGGCCTCGTCCAGCCGCGCCGCCGCCGGCTGCTGCCCTGCCGCAAGGCAGTCCACGACATGGTCGAACAGCCGGGCGCTCTTGTTGGAGCGGGAAAGGACCAGCTCGGTGTGGCGGTAGCGTCCGGCCTCCTGCTTCGGCGTGCTGGCGCGCAGGCGGGCGATCTCGCCGTCGTCGGGAATGCCGTCATACAGAACGTAAGTGGCGTCCCAGGCCTCGGCGATCACCCGGTCGGTGCGCCTGGCGGGGTCGAGGTCATGGGCGAAACAGACCAGCGAATAGGTGCGCTCCGGCCCCCGCGCGGCATAGACCGCCATGCCGACGCCGTCGTCGCCGATCTCCCAGCGCTCGTAGCCGAAGCGGTATCCGTCGGCCGCAATGCGGCGCAGCATCGCCCTGAGGAAACTCAGCCGCGTCTGGTGGAACGCGCCGAGGCGGGCGAGCCGCATGACCGTTTCCGGCGGCCGCAGGCTGAGGCCGCGCCCCGGCGGGCCCTCGGGGACCGGGCCCCGGCTCAATATTTGCGCGCGCCGGCTTCGGAGGCGGCTCGCGGAACCAGAGCCCGGACCAGGTTCGTCATCTCGAGCACCCCGACCGGCGTTCCCTCCTGCACCACGATGTAGGAATGCGAGGTGTCGCCGCCGGAGCGTGTGATCGTGTCTTCGAGCGTGTCGTTGAAATCCACCTCGCCCTGCGCATCGGACGGCAGGCCGCCTCCGTTCAAGGGGGTCATGATCGAGCGCACCCTGAGCACGCGGGCGCGGTTGATGTCGCTGACGAAATCCTCGATGTAGGGGTCGTTCGGGTTCAGCAGGATATGCTGCGGTTCGTCCTGCTGGACGATATAGCCGTCCTTGAGGATCACCAGCCGGTCCGCGAGCTTCAGCGCCTCGTCCAGGTCGTGGGTGATGAAGACGATGGTCTTGTGCAGCTCCTTCTGCAATTCCAGCAGCAGGTCCTGCATATCGGTGCGGATCAGCGGGTCGAGAGCCGAAAACGCTTCGTCCATCAGCATGATCGGCGAGTTCGAGGTCAGCGCGCGCGCAATACCGACGCGCTGCTGCATGCCGCCGGAGAGCTGGTGCGGATAGTGGTTTTCATAGCCGCCGAGGCCGACCCTTTCGAGCCACTTCCATGCCTGCGCCAGATAGTCCTTCTGGCGGATGCCGCGCACCTGGAGCGTCGTGCCGGCGTTCTCGGCCACGGTGCGGTGGGGCAAGAGGGCGAATTTCTGGAACACCATGGACATGGATTCGCGGCGCAAGCTGCGCAGCCGCTCCTCGTCGTAGGCCAGCACGTCCTCGCCATCGACCTCGACCTCGCCGGAGGTCGGCTCGATCAACCGGTTGAGGTGCCGGATGAGCGTGCTCTTGCCCGAGCCCGAAAGTCCCATGATGACCGTGATGTCGCTCTCGCGCATATCGATATCGATGTCCTGGAGGCCGAGCACATGGCCGTGCCGCTCCAGCAGCTCCGTCTTGCCGACGCCGGCCCGCACCTGCTCCAGGGCGGCCTCCGGGTCGTCCCCGAAGATCTTGTAGAGGCTCCGGATTGCAATCTTGACATTGTCCGCCATGCCGGAACCTCCGGGTCAGACCTTCTGGGCGGCGTTGACGCGGTCGAGCGCCGCCTTGGTCACGCGGTCGAGGACGATCGCCAGGAGCACGATCCCGAGGCCCGAGATCAGGCCGACACCGAGCTCCAGGTTGCGGATACCGCGCAGCACGAGCACGCCGAGGCCCGGTGCCGAGACCAGCGACGCGATGACGACCATGGCGAGGCTCATCATGATCGTCTGGTTCACGCCTGCCATGATATTCGGCAGCGCCAGCGGGATCTGGACCCCGAACAGTTTCTGCCGGTCCGTCATGCCGAAGGAATTGGCGGCCTCGATGACATCCCGGTCCACCAGCCGGATGCCGAGGTCGGTCAGCCGGATCACCGGCACGATGGCGTAGAGGATGATCGCGATTCCGTAGAGCTTCGGCTCCGTCACCGAGAACAGGAAGATCAGCGGGATCAGGTAAACGAAGGGCGGCAGCGTCTGGAGCATGTCCAGCACCGGGATCGTCATGCGCTGCATCCTGTCGCTGCGCGACATGGCAATGCCGATGGGCACGCCGAACAGGACGCAAAGGAAGGCGCACACGAAGATGATCGCGAGCGTCTGCATGGCGAAGCCGTAATGGTCGATGAAGGCCAGGAAGGCGAGGCAGGCGGTCACGAAGCCGATCAACCGGACCGATTTGGTCGCCAGGTACACCACCGCCATGAGCAGCGGGAACATGACCCACCAGGGCGCGGTCTCGAACACGAGCAGCGCGAATTCGAGTATCCAGCTGAGCGGCTGCGTAATCGGGTCGAGCACGATGCGCAGCGCGTCCTTGATGGCCAGGAACCCGTCCTCGACGCCCTTGGTCGTGTCGCGCGACTGGGCGATCCGGCCGCACGCCTCGTTCAGCGCGTCGAGCGAGGGAAACGGCAGTTCCCACCACGGGGCCTCCTTGCCGGCGCCGCCCTTCGCCAGCAAGTCCGCCATCGACAGCGGCGCGTCGTCCGTCTTGCCCGCGTCGCACCACGCGCGCAGGCCGAGGCCGTCGAACAGGAAGTCATAGGCCGCCATGACCGCTCACCCCCTCGCGGGGACCCGGGACGGGGTGGCTCCCGGCCCGGGCCGCGCTCGTTTCAGGCCGGTCGAGGCACCGTCGGCCGGAGGCCTTCCGACGCGCCGGGACCTACTTGATGAACTGCGCGAGCTTCTCGCGCGCGCTGTCGTCGATCCACTGCGACCAGACGTCGGACCGCGTGGACAGGAAATAGACGGCGGCCTCCTCGGCCGAGGCGCCCTTTTCCTCCTGCCAGGCGAGGATGCCGCTCAGGAGGCCGACCTCGAAGCTGACATTGCCCATCAGTTCGGCGATCTCGGGCTCGCGCTCGGCGAGCGCAGCCGTGGCGACCGTCAGCACCGGCGCGGGCGGGAAATCGGACACGCCCGGGTTCGCATTGTCCTTGTTCTGGTTGGCCGAATGGACCTCGGTGTCGATATCTCCCAGCGCCACCTTCACCATCTCGTATTTGCCGAGCAGCGCGGTCGGGCCCCAGTAGTAGCCGAACCAGGGCTCCTTGTCCTCGTAGGCGGCCGCGATGGAGGTCGCCAGCGTCTCGCCGGAGCCGTGGTTGAAGACCTCGATGCCGGCCGCCTCGACGCCGAGCGCCTTGACCAGATTGTCGTTGACGATCCGGCAGCCCCAGCCGTCCGGGCAGTTGTTGAAGCGCCCGCCGACCAGGCCGGGATTGGCCAGGACGCCCTCGATGGTGGCCAGTTCCGGATGCGCTTCGGCAAGGTAGGCGGGGACCCACCAGCCTTCGAGACCGCCGGGCGAGATCACCTCGGCAAGCCGCGAGACCTTGCCCTCGGCTTCGAGCTTGGCATAGACGTCGCCGGTCGAATTCAGCCACAGCTCGGTCACCAGGTCGGGTTCGCCGTTTTCGGCAAGGGACGCCACCGACGTGGTGGTCGCAGACGGCACTTTCTCGATCGTGCAACCGTATCCCTGCTCCATCAGGAACTTGGCGACTTCGGTAATGATCTGGGACGACGCCCAGTTCATTTCGGTGATGGACACCTCCCCGCAGTCCGCCGAGGCGGTTCCGGGGGCGGCGAGGCCGACACTGGCCACCAAACCGGCAAAAGCGGCGGCTAGAAGTTTCTTCATGGTCTTTCTCCTGTTGGACAGCCCTTTCGCCCCGACATGCCGGAACCGAATCCGTGTTCACCGCAAAACAGAACGACCGGACCGGGCGGCAGCGTAAGCCAGACGGCGGTTTCGTTCAAATCGGGGCGCCGATATCGCGTCCCGAACCGCTTGCAGCGCCGGAACGCTGCCCGAACCGGCTCCCCCGCGGCCAAGGCGCGTAGAACGCGAAGCCGCCGCCCCGAGGAGGATGCGCGGCGCGGGAGAGGCTGTGGCAGTCAGGATGTGTCATGTTTTGTCATGTTCTCCATGCGTCGGGCGTATATTCCCTTGTCGTTTCAGGCATAAAGCCGTCCGCCCACCGGCGCCCCGTCCCCCGAGCCCTACCGCATGCGCACATCTCATTTCGGCCTGTGTGCGGTGCGCCTGCCGGGCTTCGCCCGCCGCCGCGCCGAACGCGGCGAACATTACAGATGGCGGCGTCGGCGCCACCCCCGGCTCCCCGGAGCGGCGGGACCCTGATTCGCGCGTATCGCGCCGGCGCGAAAGGAAGCAGCCTCCGGATACTGCGTCCTCCCGCCCTATCTGGTCGCGAGCCGTTCGGAGGTCAAGCTACTTCTAAGAAATTTTTCAGAATAATGTGAACATTGCGCGTGCAAGACGACGGAAAAGCCCTCTCCCTCAGGGAGAGGGTTGGGTGAGGGCCGCGCGCAGCGCGGAATCGCAGGGCAAAGGGGCTTTCTCCGCCGGCCGCTGCCGCTATGGTCCCGCCATGAGCGACTCGGACAGGCAGACCGGGCGGCAGGAGGACGGTATCGACGCCGCCGAAGTCGATGCCTTCATCGGCCGCTGGGAGAAGTCCGGCGGTTCGGAATCGGCGAATTTCCAGATGTTCGCGGCGAACTCTGCGAGCTGCTCGGCGTGGCGAAGCCCGACCCCTCGCAATCCGATAACGAATACAACGACTACACCTTCGAGCGGCGCATCGACTTCAAGCACGACGATGGCGGCACGACGCCGGGACGGATCGATCTCTACAAGCGCGGCTGCTTCGTCATGGAGGCGAAGCAATCCGCCAAGCGCGCCGGGCGGGCTGCCGCCGATCCCCTCCAGCCGGCCCTGCTGCCCGAGGACGCCATGCAGGCGAAGGCCGGCGCCGCGAGGCGCGGCACGCGCGGCTGGGACCGGACCATGCGCGCGGCCAAGCGGCAGGCGGAGGATTACGCCCGCGCCCTGCCGAGGGAGCACGGCTGGCCGCCCTTCATCGTGGTTGTCGATGTCGGCCATGTCTTCGAGGTCTATGCGGACTTCTCCGGCCAGGGGAAGAACTACGCCCAATTCCCGGACCGGGAGGGCTATTCCATTCCGCTGGCGGGCCTGCGCGACCCCGCTGTCCGCGCCCGGCTCCGCACGGTCTGGACCGACCCGCTCTCGCTCGACCCCGCCCGGCGGAGCGCCGAGGTCACGCGCGACATCGCCGAACGCCTCGCCCGCATCGCCCGCAGCCTGGAGGACAGGGGCCGCCACCCCGAGGAAGTCGCCGAATTCCTCATGCGCTGCCTGTTCACCATGTTCGCCGAGGATGTCGGCCTGCTGCCGGAGAAGGGCTTCGAGGACCTGCTGGGCCGGATGGTCGATACGCCGCAGCATTTCGCGCCGGCGCTGGAGAATCTGTGGCAGGTCATGGACGGGGGCGGCTACGCCCCGAACCTGAACGCGACGCTCAAGCGCTTCAACGGCGCGCTGTTCCGCAACCGCAGGGCGATTCCCCTGGAGGCGGGCGAAATCCGCGAACTCCATATCGCCGCCGGGCGCGACTGGCGCGATGTGGAGCCGGCCATTTTCGGCGCGCTCTTGGAACGCGCGCTGGACGAGCGAAAGCGCGCGGAGCTCGGCGCGCATTACACGCCGCGCGCCTATGTAGAGCGTCTGGTTGTGCCGACGGTCATCGAGCCGCTGCGCGCCGACTGGGAGGCGGCGCTGGCCGAGGCCCATGCGCTGGACGAAGCGGGGGGCCGGGGCGCCGCACTTCGGCGGGTCAAGGACTTCCACCACAAGCTCTGCACGACCCGCGTGCTGGACCCGGCCTGCGGCACCGGCAATTTCCTCTATGTCTCGCTGGAACTGATGAAGCGGCTCGAAGGCGAGGTTCTGGACGCGCTGGAAGGACTGGGCGAATACGCGCCGCGCTTCGTCATGGAAGGGGAGACGGTCGGCCCGCGCCAATTCCACGGCCTCGAACTCAACCCGCGCGCCGTCGCCATCGCCGACCTGGTGCTCTGGATCGGCTACCTGAAATGGCAGCTTCGCACCCTGCCGCCCGACCGCCTCTCCGAACCGGTGCTGCACGCCTACGGGACGATCCGGGAGCAGGATGCGGTTCTGGCCTGGGACAGGCAGGAGCTTCTTCGGGACGAGGACGGCAGGCCGCTTTCCCGCTGGGACGGCGTGACCGTGAAATTGCATCCGGTCACCGGCGAGGAGGTTCCCGACCCCGACGCGCAAGTGGAACTCTACCGCTACGAAAACCCGCGCCCGGCCGCGTGGCCGGAAGCGGAATTCGTCGTCGGCAACCCGCCCTTCATCGGCGGCAAGGACATGCGGATGAGGCTTGGCGACGGCTATGCCGAAGCCTGCTGGAAGGCCCGGCCGAAGATTCCCGGCGGCGCGGACTTCGTCATGCACTTCTGGGACGAGGCCGCGACGCGCCTGCTGCGCAAGCCGAAGAAAGGGCAAACGAATCCGCTGCGCCGCTTCGGCTTCATCACCACCAACTCGGTCACGCAGACCTTTTCCCGGCGCGCGATCGAGCGGCATATGGGGGCGAAAGAGCCGCTGGCGCTCGCTTACGCCGTGCCGGACCATCCCTGGCTGAAGGCGGCGGACAAGGCGGCCGTGCGCATCGCCATGACCGTCGCCATGCGCGGCGAGGGCGAAGGCAGGCTTGCGACCGTCGAGCGGGAGGATGGGCTCAACACCGATACGCCGGTCGTCGAACTGCGGGAGCGGACGGGCAGGATCGCCGGCAACCTGAAGGCCGGCGCGGATATCACCGCAATTCAACCGCTGCTTGCAAATAAAGGCATCAGCAGCAGAGGCGTGGTTCTTCACGGTCCCGGCTTCATCGTTACGCCGCAACAGGCGGAGGCTCTTGGTCTCGGCACGACGCCGGAGCTGGAAAAACACATCGTGCCCTATCGCAACGGCCGCGACATTGCCCAACGGCCAAAAGGCGTAATGGTCATTGATCTATTCCCGCTCTCTGCCGATGAGGTGCGAGAGCGTTTCCCAAAGGTGTATCAGCATGTTGTCGAACGGGTGAAGCCAGAGCGTGATAACAACAGAAGAGAATATAGAAGAAGAAATTGGTGGTTGTTTGGCGAGAATATTCCCGTTGCTCGTGATTATCTTTTTTCAGTTCCGAAATACATTTCAACCGTTGAAACATCGAAGCATCGCTTCTTCCAGTTTCTCGATGCAAATATAAGGCCCGACAACATGCTTGTCTGCATCGGTTCCGATGCGGCGAGCTTGCTTGCGATGCTGTCGTCTCGGGTGCATATCCACTGGTCGATTGAAGCGGGCGGCTGGCTCGGAATGGGCAACGACCCGCGCTACAGCAAATCCCGCACCTTCGAGCCTATGCCGTTTCCTGCACTTGGCGGACAAAGCAACTTGGCTGCCGTGCTCGACGACTTGGGCGAACGCCTCGACAACTTCCGCAAGGAGCGGCTTGCCGAGCACGATTTCCTGACCGTGACGGCGCTTTACAATGTGCTGGAGCGGGTGCGGGAACTGGAGAACGGCTGCGAGGTTCCGCCGCTCTCGGCGAAGGAGCGAGACATTCACCAAGCGGGTCTGGTCTCGGTGCTCAAGGAAATCCACGACGACATAGACCGCGCCGTCTTCGAGGCTTACGGCTGGGCCGACCTCGCGCCTGCGCTGGCGGGCCTGCCGGGCGCGACGGCGCCATCGCCGCACAAGACGCCGGAGCAGGAGGAGGCGGAGGAGGAATTGCTGGCCCGCCTCGTCGCGCTGAACCGGGAGCGGGCGGAGGAGGAGCAGGCCGGCACGGTCCGCTGGCTCCGGCCGGACTACCAGATTCCCAGGCTCGGCCATAAGGCGAAGGGCCGCCAGGAGGAAGCGGACCTGCCCGCGCCGGAGGCCGCCGCCGGCAAGCCGGCATGGCCGAAGGTGGAGCTGGACCGCATCCGCGCGCTCCGCACCCTGCTGGACCGCGCCGCCGCCCCGTCCGGCGCGGCGGCGCTGAGCGCAGCCTTCAAGGGCAGGGACTCGGCCCGCCGCCGCAAAGCCGTGGAAAAAGCCCTCGAAACCCTCGCCGCCGCCGGCGCAGCGCAACGGGCGGCGGATGGGGAGGACGGCGAGCGCCGCTATTTCATTCCGCGGTAGGGCGGTGGGCCGGTCGGACGGTCCAGGCAGCCTCGCCCGCCGCCTCCGCCGGAAACGCGCGGCCGCCCCGCGCAAGTGACGGCGGGCGGTGCTACCGCCGGGTCACCGGTCGGCTTCTTCGCTGCGAGACAGCCGCCGTCTGAAGGCTGCGGGCGGCAGGATGGGCACGGGAAACGCGCCCGCAAGCGCCAGCAGGTCCGTGTCGCCGGTCACCAGCGCGTCGGCGCGCCCGGCCAGCGCCAGCTCCAGGAACGGGCGGTCCAAGGGGTCGCGGCATTCGGGAACCGCCGGCGGCGGATCCGGCACGATGACGGTCTCGCAGAAGGGAAGATAGTCGTCGAGCAGGTCGCGCCGCTCTTCGGCGTCCAGCGCGAATTTCGGATAGGCGAAGACGCGGACGAGTTCGGCCGCGGTCTCCCGGCTGGCGAGCGGGCGGATGTCGCCGGAGCGCCAGGCGGCGCGCAGCCACGAAAGCGCGCCGGAATGGAACAGCAGCGCCGACAACAGGACGTTCGTGTCGAGAACCGGTCGGACCGGCGTCATTCCCCGGATCGGGCCCAGGCGACGGCGTCGGCTATGTCGGCCTCCGAAAGTCCGAGTTCGGCAAGCTTTGCACGCACGCCGTCGGCGCGGTTGACGCGGACCGGCGTCAGCACGATGCGCCCGTTCTCGGCGGTCACATCGAAATATTCGGCGGCGTCCACGGCGGCGGTGACGGCCCTGGGCAGGGTCAATTGGTTCTTGGAGGTCAGCTTGGCGAGCATGTCTGCGCCCCGTGCGGCAAACGCCATGGTAAGGAAAAACTATCTCCTTACCATGGCGTTTGCAAGGAACAGGCGCTCTGGCGGGAGAGGTAAAGTGCGCCGCCCGCCCGGTTTCAGGGTGCCGCGGCCCCGTCGTTCCACGGGTCGATGACGCGAAGGCCGGCCGCCTCGAACGGCATCCTGTCGCGAGTGGCGACCGTCATACCGCTCGCCGCCGCAATTGCCGCGATGTAGCCGTCGGACAGGGAAACCGCGACGCCGTTTCGCCGGGCCTGCGCCATCAAGGCGGCATAGGCCTCTGTGGCCGGGAGGTCGAACGGGAGGACGCGGCCGGCGAACAGCGGCAGGATGCTGCGCTCAACCTTCTCGTTCAGCAGGTCCCGGCGCCGCCCCGCCGGCAGGGATGCGACGCCGAAACGCAGTTCGGCGACCGTGACCGTCGAGAGATACAGGGTTTCGAGTGGCTGGCTGTCGATCCATTCGGTTACGCGCGGCTCCGGTCTCCGGCGCAGCGGCTCGGAGACGACATTCGTGTCCACCAGGATCATTCGAAGGAGACAGGCTCCGCCGGCGTCGCGTCGCGGGCGGCGAAGACGGCCCATTCCTCATCCGTCAGGGCGGCCTGGCGGCCGACCTCGGCGAGCAGCGACCCCAGCCTGACGCGGCCCTCGGGCCTGACGGCCTCCTCAAGGATGGCGCGAACCTCTGCCTCGGTGCTGCGGCCGCGATAGGCCGCGCGCACCCTGAGGCCCCGATGGACCTCGTCCGGCAGATTGCGCACGGTCAGGGTTGCCATCTGCAAACTCCTTTCATGCAGTCATTGGATGCATTTTATCGTAGCGCTGTCATTCCGGCAAGAAAGACGCGGAACGACCTGCCGCCACCCCTCACCCCAGCCGGCGCTCCAGCTCCGCCAGGCAGGCGTTTCGGTCGGGCTGGAAGGCTTGGGCGATCCACCAGTCTTCGAGGTCGCGGAGCAGGCGGCCCAGCTTCGGCCCGGCGGAGACGCCGCGCGCGCGGAGGTCGCGGCCCCTGAGCGGGAAGGGCGGGGGCGGGGGTTCGGCCAGCAGCGCTTCGCCCGCCTCACCGCCGCCGTTGAGCAGCAGGCGGTCGAGGAAGCGCGCCCGGCCCTCGCGGTAGAGCGTGGCGCGGTCGAGCGGTTTCGGCATGGCGAGCGCCTCGATGCGTTCCGCCTCGGCCGCGCTTAGGCGGAGGCGCCCTGGGTCCGGGCGGGCGAGCAGGGCGGCAAGCCGGCGAACCGGGTCGGGAGCGACGCCGAGCCGGGCTTCGGCCGCGGCGGTGCGGGCGAGGCGGTCCGTCCTCTCCGCGGCGGGCAGGATCGGGCGGAACACGCCGCGCGCCGCCATCAGGGCCGCGGCCGGCGCGGGGTCGGGAGCGGCGAGCAGGCCCAGCATCTCGGCCCTCAGGCGCTCGCCGGAAAGCGTCTCCATCATCGGCGCGAGGCGGACCGCCGCTTCGAGGCTGGCGGGGTGGCCCGGCGAGGTCCCGAAGGCGGCCGTAAAGCGGAAGAAGCGGAGCACCCGCAGCACGTCTTCCCTTATGCGCCGCTCCGGGTCGCCGACGAAGCGGACGAGGCCGGCGGCGAGGTCCGCCCGCCCGCCGAAATAGTCGAACAGCCGGCCCTCCGGCGTGGCCGACATGGCGTTCACGGTGAAATCGCGCCGGGCGGCGTCCTCGCGCCAGTCGCGCGTCCAGGCGACCGTGGCGCGCCTTCCGTCCGTCTCCACGTCGCGGCGGAGCGAGGCCACCTCACAGTGGCGTTCCTCGCCGATGGCCAGCACGACGCCGTGGTCCATGCCGTAGGTGCGCACCTTGAGGCCCGCCGCCTCCAGCCGCCGGACCGTCTCGGGCGGCTCCTCCGGCGTGGCGATGTCGATGTCGCCGATGGGCTGTCCGGCCAGCGCGTCGCGCACGGCGCCGCCGATGAAGCGGCACTGGCCCAGCGCCGCCACGATTCGCCCGATGTCGGGCTCGCGCATCCACTCCGTCGCCGGGGCGAATTCCGTCGATGCAGGCCTCATGCCCGGAGGCATTGCGCTGCCTCCCCTCCCGCCCGCGGGAGGAACCGGGTGGCGGCTTCTCTTAGCCTGTCGCGGCCTCGACGGGTTGCACGGCCGCTGTCCCCTCTCCCTGCCTCTCCCCGCAAGCGGGGAGAGGGGAAATGTGCGCAGCCCCGAGGCTTCTCCTTCCTTACTCCCCTCCCGCTCGGCGGGAGGGGTTGGGGGAGGGCCTCTCGGCGCGACGGGTCTTCAATCGGGCATCGCCCGCCGTCTCCGGCGGCTATCGGCATCGGTTCCGGTCGCCGGCCGCCGGTATCACTCCGCCACCTTGCCGGGCACGATCTCTCCGTCCACGACCCTTGGCGGGCTGTAGGTTCCCTCCGGGTCCGAGGTGCCGGCGAGGGCCCAGTAGCCGAGCAGCGCCGCCACGAGGCAGAAGCCCGAGACAGTAATCGCGTTCCAGGGCGCGTCGCGCAGCCATCCGGGCGCAGGCCGTCCCTCGCGGATGACGACCCACGCCATGTAAAGCAGCAGCGGGATCGACGCTGCGAGCAGGAGCTGGACGAAGGCCTTCAGCATGTCTTTCCCGTGAGCGTGTCGTGAAGGTTGACCAGCATGCCCGCCGTCGCTCCCCAGATATGGTAGCCCTGCCAGGGCAGCACATAGTAATGCCGCTGGAGGCCGTCGCGGAACATGGTTTCCCGCTTGTGGTTCTCCGGGTCGAGAACGAAGGCGAGCGGGACCTCGAAGGCCTCCTCCACCTCGAACGGATCGACGGTGAGTTCGAGCGGCGGCTCGACCCAGCCGATCACCGGCGTCACCGCATAGGCGCTGGTGGTCTCATACACGTCCAGCCGGCCCAGCACCTCGACATGGCGCCGGTCGAGGCCGACTTCCTCCTCCGTCTCGCGGAGCGCGGTTTCCAGGATGTCGGCATCGTCCGGTTCGCGCCCGCCGCCCGGAAAGGCGATCTGGCCGGCATGCTGCTTGAGGTGGTGCGTGCGCTGCGTCAGCAGGATCGTCGGGCCTTGCGGCCGCGCCACCAGCGCCACCAGCACGCCCGCCTGTTTCAGCGCGCGGCCGTTGGCGAAGGCGGGCCGCCCGTCCGGCAGCAGGTCGAAATCGCTGCGCCGGGGCGGGACCGCCGCGCGGAACGCGGCGTCTTTCGGGAATGGCGGCGTCGGCGCCGCCGCGCCGTCGGGTCCCGAGGCGAGCCCTGCCGCCTCGAGGCGCGCGACCACCTCCTCACGCATCATCGTCGAGCGCCCCCAGTTCGAAGAATTGCCCGCCGCTCCACACGCCGTAGCCCGTGGCGGTCTCCTCCGCCAGTTCCGCAAGCTCGTACCAGGGCGCGCGCAGCACCGCCGCCTCGATGCCGGGCCGGACGAGCAGATAGGGCCGTTCTGCGATTCGAAGCGGATGGCCGGGCCCGAGCGCCACCCATTCGTCTATGTTGGTGCGGAAGCGGACCTGCTGCGCCCGGCCTTCTCCCTCCGCCTGCATCTCGACCGCCACGAACGGCGCGTCCTCGACCTCGACCCCGACCCGCTCCACCGGCGTTTCCAGCAGGTAGCCGCCGTCGGGCGCCCGTTTCAGCACCGTGCTGAACAGCCTGACCAGCGCCGGACGGCGGAACGGCAGGCCGTTGTGGAACCAGACGCCGTTGCGGTCTATGCGCAGGCCGCGCCCCGGCGGCGGCGCGCCCGTTGAAAATTCGCCGATCTCGACATGCTGGCCCATGGCGGTGCCATAATAGGGCAGTATGTCCGCGCCGGAAGGCCCGCCGGCCGCGGGTCCGGCGGCGAAGGAGGCCCCGTTTCATGCAACCGATCCGAAGCGGTTCCGAAGACGCATCGCCGGAAGCCGTCGCCCGGCGCATCGACTCCGCGGCGGAGCATCTCGGCGAAGCTGCGGACGCGATCGCGGAGGTGATTTTCGGCCAGGCCTCGGTGGTCGAACAGGCGATCGTCACGCTCGCCGCCGACGGGCACGGCCTGCTGGTCGGCGTGCCGGGCCTCGGCAAGACATTGCTCGTCGAGACCCTGTCGCGGGTGTTCGGCCTCGACCGGCGCCGCGTCCAGTTCACGCCGGACCTGATGCCGACGGACATTCTCGGCTCCGAGATCCTGGACGACAATGGCGGCGAACGGCAGTTCCGCTATGTCGAGGGGCCGGTATTCACCCAGTTGCTGATGGCGGACGAGATCAACCGGGCCAGCCCGCGCACGCAGTCCGCCCTGCTCCAGGCCATGCAGGAGCGCCAGGTGTCGGTCGCCGGGCATCCGCGGCCCCTGCCCCGGCCCTTCCATGTGCTCGCCACGCAGAACCCGATCGAGCAGGAAGGCACCTATCCGCTTCCCGAGGCGCAGCTCGACCGGTTCCTCTTGCAGGTCGATGTGGCCTATCCGGATATCGACACCGAGCGGACGATCCTGCTCAGGACCACCGGCGGCGAGGCGCAGGAAGCGCGCCCGGCCGTGACGCCCGGGACCTTGCTGGAGATCCAGGAACTGGCGCGCCTCATGCCCATCGGGGAGACGGTGCTGGCGGCGATTCTCGACCTGGTGCGCCGCGCCCGCCCGGAAACGGCGGAAGACGGGCGCATAGCCGACTGGGTCGCCTGGGGCCCCGGTCCGAGGGCCGGGCAGGCGCTGATCCGCTGCGCGCGGGCGCGCGCGCTGTTGCAGGGGCGGCTGTCTCCCTCGGTCGAGGACGTGGCCGCGCTTGCCGGCCCGGTGCTGCGCCACAGGATCGTGCTCTCCTATGCCGCGAGGGCGGAGGGGATAGACGTTGACCATGTCATCGCCTGTCTGACCGCCCCGCTCGGCTGACCGGGGCCGCCCCCCGTGCCCGTGGCCGCCGCGGAACGCCTCGCTGCCGGCCTGCCGGCGCCGGTGGTGGCCGCGCTCCGGGTGGCGGAAACGGTGAGCGCGGGCTCGCACGGGCTCCGCCGTCCGGGGCCGGGCTACGATTTCTGGCAATTCCGCCTCTACCGGCCGGGGGATCCGGTGCGCGCCGTCGACTGGCGCCGGTCGGCGCGGGAAGGCCGGGTGCTGGTCAGCGAGCGCGAGCGCGACGCTGCGCAGACGTTCTGGCTCTGGGAGGACCGGTCGGCCTCCATGGACTGGCGCGGCGCGCGGAGGCGCGAAACCAAGGCCGGCCGCGCGCGCCTGCTCATCCTTGCGGCGGCCCTGCTGCTGATGCGCGCCGGGCACCAGGTGGCGCCCATCGGCCCCGCGCCCGGCCGCTACCGCCACGAACGGCGCCTCGGCGAGCTCTCGCTCGCGCTCGACCGCGCGCCTCCGGTCGTTGGCCTGCCACGCAATCTCGGTTTCGGAAAGCACGCGCAAGCGCTTCTGGTCGGCGATTTCCTGGACGAGGCGGGCACGGTCGAACCGCTGTTCCGCCGGCTGGCGGATGCGGGCGTGCGCGGCCATATCGTCCAGGTGCTCGACCCGGCGGAGATCGAACTGCCGATGCGCGGCAGGCGGCGCTTCGTCGGCCTGGAAGGCGAGGGCGAGCTTCTCGTGCGCAGGGTGGGCGGGCTTCGCAGCGCCTATCGCGAGCGCCTCGAGGCGCATAACGAGGCCCTGAGGCGCACCGCCTCGCAGCTCGGCTGGACGGTGTTGCGGCACCTGACCGATGCGCCGCCGGTCTCGGCGCTGCTCGCGCTCGCCGGTCAGCTTGCGGAACGGCCGGACCGGCTGTGCTGACGCTCGGCGCAATCGGCTTCGCCGCCCCCTGGTTCCTGCTCGGCCTGGCAGCCCTGCCGCTGGTCTGGCTGCTACTCCGCATCACGCCGCCGCAGCCGATCGCCACCCGCTTCCCCGCCATCCGCTTCCTGTTCGGCCTGAGGCAGGACGATGACAGCAGCGAACGCACGCCGCCCTGGATGCTGCTGCTGCGATTGCTGATCGCGGCGCTTCTGACGGTCGCCGCCGCCCGGCCGATCCTGGCTCCGGGAAGCCTTCTGGAGGGTCGCGGCGAGGTGGTGCTCGCCATCGACGACGGTTGGGCTTCCGCCCCGCACTGGCCGGCCATGCAGGCCGCGGCGCTCGGCATTCTGGACGAGGCGGCGCGGCGGGGACGGCCGGTCCGGCTGCTGCCGGCGGCGCCGGGGCCCGACGGCGCGCCGCCGGAAGCGGCCGGTCCGCTCGCGGCCGGGGATGCGGCCGCAATCCTGGCGGCGCTGGAGCCGAAGCCCTGGCCGGCGGACCGGGCCGCCGCAGCGGAGGCCGTCAAGGCGGCTGCCCTGCCGGGGGCGGCGACCGCCATATGGGTAAGCGACGGCCTCGAAGGCGGAGGCGCGGGGACCTTGCCGAAGCATTGCAGCGCCTCGGCCGCCTGGACGTGTTGCGGCCGGAGCCCGAGGTTCGCGCCCGGCTCCTCCGCCCGCCGGAACGGGAGGCCGGGCGCGTGACGGTGCGGCTGGACCGGGCGGCCGGCGGCGCGGCCGGGAAGGCCACGGTCGAGGCGCTGGACGAGGAGGGCCTGCGGCTCGCCGCCGCCGAGCTCGCTTTCGGCGAGGACGAAATGTCGGCGTCCGGGACCATCGACCGTCCGGACGAACTGCTGAACCGGATTGCGCGTTTCCGCGTGAGCGGCGAGACCGGCGCGGGCGCGACGGCCCTGGTCGGCAGCGACTGGCGCCGGCGCAAGGTCGGCCTCGTGGCGCCCGGCACAGCCGGCCACCCGTTGCTCGACGACCAGCACTATCTCCGCGCTGCGCTCGCGCCGTTCGCCACCGTGATCGAGGCTCCGGTCGAAGAACTGTTGGAAGCGGGGGTCGGCGCGCTGGTGCTGACCGATGCCGCGGCGCCGAAACGGGCAGAGCGCGACATGCTGGCCGGCTGGGTGGAGGCGGGCGGCGTGCTGCTGCGCTTTTCCGGCCCGCGCCTGGCCGAATCCGGCGCAGAGCTCCTGCCGGTGCCGTTGCGGCGGGGCCGGCGCGAGCTCGGCGGCGCGCTGACCTGGGCCCAGCCGCAACGGCTCGGCGCATTCTCCGGCGCGGGCCCCTTTGCCGGCCTGGAGCCTGCCGACGACATCGCCGTGACACGCCAGGTGCTTGCCGAGCCGGGGCCGGAGCTTGCGGAGCGAAGCTGGGCGACGCTCACCGACAGCACGCCCGTCGTGACCGGCGCGCGCCTCGGCAAGGGGTGGACGGTGCTGGTCCACACCTCCGCCAATGCCGACTGGTCCACGCTCGCCCTTTCGGGCCTCTATCCGCAGATGCTGGCGCGCCTCGCCGCGCTCGGCCGCGGAACGGGCGGGCTCGACGGGCCGCTCATGCCGGCGCGGCTGCTGGACGGTTTCGGACGGTGGACGGAGCCCGGCCCGGCCGTGTTGCCGCTGCCGGCCGACCGGGCGGACGCGGGGCCGCCCGGACCCGAAATGCCGCCCGGCCTCTACGGGCGGACAGGGGGATTCCGGGCAGTGAATCTGGGCGCGGCCCTGCCCGCTCCCTCGCTGCTTGCCGCCCTGCCGCAAGGCGTCGCCGAGCGGGGCCTCGAGCCGGGCCGGGAATATCCGCTGACGCCGTGGCTGCTGCTGGCCTGCATCGCCCTCTTGCTGCTGGACGGGATCGCCTCCCTCGGCTATCGCGGCTACCTGCCGCTGGGCGCGAAGGCGGCGCTGGCGGGCTTGCTGCTTGCCGGCCTTGGCGGCGGCGGCGCGGAGGCCCAGGCGCAGACGGCTGAGGAGCTCGCGGCGGAAGTCCATCTGGCCTACGTGCTCACCGGCGATGCGGAACTGGACGAGGCCAGCCGCGCCGGCCTTGCCGGTCTCTCCCGCGTTCTGAGCGAGCGGACCATGGTCGAGCCCGGCGCGCCGCAGCCTGTCGATTTGGAGCGGGACGAGCTGGCCTTCTTTCCCCTGCTGTTCTGGCCGGTCGCCCCGGGCCAGCCGCCGCTCTCCGACGCGGCGCGCGCGCGGCTCGCCGACTATGTGGCGACGGGCGGCATGCTGGTGTTCGACACCCGCGACCACGGCGCGTTCGGACAGCGCCTGGACATTCGCGGCGGCGCCTTGACGCCGGAACGCGAACGGCTGCGGCAATTGCTTGCGGAGATGCGCGTGCCGCCGCTGACGGCGGTGCCGCCCGACCATGTCCTGACCCGGGCGTTCTACCTGCTCCAGAGCTTTGCGGGCCGGCATGCCGGCGGCACGGTCTGGGTCGAACGCGCGGCGTCCAGGCGCAATGACAGCGTGACGGGCTATCTGATCGGCTCGAACGACTGGGCGGCGGCCTGGGCCGAGGACGCTTACGGGCGCCCCATGTTCGCCGTCACGCCCGGCGGCGAGCGCCAGCGGGAGGCGGCCCGGCGGTTCGGCATCAATCTCGTCATGCATGCGCTCACCGGCAACTACAAGGCCGACCAGGTGCATGTGCCGGCCATTCTGCGGCGGCTCGACGGATGATGGCGAATGCGACCGATATCGCGTTCGCGCCGATGCTGCCCTGGTGGCTGCTCGGCGCGGCGGGCGCGGCCGCGCTGGCGGCGCCGGGGCTGGCCTTCGCGCGCGGGGCGTCGGGCGGGACGCTCAGGCTGCTGCTGTCCGCGCTGCTGGTCGCCGCGCTCGCGCGGCCCACCCTCGTCTCGGAACTGAGGGAACCGGAGCGGGACGTGGCCGTGGTGGCGGTCGACCGTTCCGACAGCCAGCGCGCGGGCGGCCGGACCCGCACGACCGACGAAGCGCTGGACGCGCTGGAGAGCCGGTTCGACTTTCTGCCGGGCGTCGATCTGCTGGTCGTCGAGACCGCCGGAGGCGGGGCGGGCGAGCCGAACCGGGGCACTGCGCTGCTCGGCGCGCTTCGCGAGGCCTGGGCGGCGGTTCCCCGGCGCCAGCGGGCCGGGGCTTTCCTGATAACCGACGGCCAGGTGCATGACGCCGCCGCGTCTCCTTCGGGACCCGGGGAGATGGGGCCGGTCCATGTGCTGCTGACCGGCGATCGGGAACGAGACGGAGACCGGCGGCTGTCGGTCCGGGCGGCGCCGGCCTACGGCATTGTCGGCAGGGATGTCGAGATCGAACTTGTCGTGGAGGACCTGGGCCCGGAGGGAGCCGGGCGGGGCGGCGCGCTGGTTTCGGTCTCGGCCGACGGCCGCCCGCTGAAGGCTGTCGGCGTCAGCCTCGGCCGGGCGGAGCGTATCGCCCTTCCCGTCGAGCATGCCGGAAGCACCATCTTCGAATTCGGCGTGGAGGAGGGGCCGCGCGAACTCAGCCTTGCCAACAATCGCGCCGTCGTGACCGTGAACGGCGTGCGGGACCGGCTGAAGGTGCTGCTGGTATCGGGCCGGCCGCATGCGGGCGAACGGGTCTGGCGCAACCTGCTCAAGTCCGACCCGGCGGTGGACCTCATCCACTTCACGATCCTGCGCCCGCCCTACAAGCAGGACGCCACGCCGATCCGCGAGCTTGCGCTGATTTCCTTCCCCGTGCGCGAACTTTTCGAGGAGCGGCTGGAGGAATTCGACCTGGTCGTCTTCGACCGCTATGCGCGGCGGGGGGTGATCCCGCAACTCTATCTCACCAATGTTGCCGACTATGTGCGCGGCGGCGGCGCGCTTCTCGACGCTGCCGGCCCGGCCTTCGCCTCGAAGGTCACGACGCTCCACGAGTCCGCGCTGAGCGATGTCTATCCCGGGGCGCCGACGGGCCGCATCGTCACCGGTCCGTTCCGTCCGGTCCCGACGGAGGTCGGGCGGCGGCACCCGGTGACGGGGCCCCTGGTGGCCGGATCGGCGGAGCCGCGCTGGGGCCGCTGGCTCCGCCAGATCGACGTGGAGAGGGAACGGGGCCACACGCTCATGTCCGGGGCCGGGGGCCGCCCGCTGCTGCTCGTGGACCGGGTCGGCGAGGGAAGGGTGGGCCAGCTCGCCAGCGACCAGGTATGGCTGTGGGCGCGCGGCTTCCAGGGCGGGGGCCCCCACGCCGAATTGCTGCGCCGGCTCGCCCACTGGCTGATGAAGGAGCCGGACCTGGAGGAGGACGCGCTGACCGCCCGGATGGCGGGGGGGCGGCTGGAGGTCGAGCGGCGCAAGGCGGAAGCCGATCCGGAGCCGGTAACGGCGCTCGCGCCGGACGGGCGCACGCTCGATGTCGAGCTGAGGGCGACCGGCGCCGGGCGCTGGCGGGGCGCGGTCGAGGCGGACACGGTCGGCGTGTGGCAGGTGCGGGCGGGAGAGAAGACGGCCATTGCGGGCGTGGCGGTGGGCAACCCGCTGGAATTCGAGGACCTGCGTCCGACGGCGGCCCGGCTCGCGCCGGTTGCGGAAGCCACCGGCGGGCGCCTGTTGTGGCTCGGAACGGACGCCGTGCCGGACCTGCGCCAGGTGCGGCCCGGCGGGCGCATGTCCGGTCGCGGCTGGCTCGGCCTGCGCGACAACCGCGCCTACCGCGTCATCGGCATCGAACGCACGCCGCTGCTGCCCGGATGGCTGGTGCTGGCGCTGGCCGCGCTGCTGCTCGCTTGGCTCTGGCGCCGCGAGGGGCAGCGGGGATAGAGGGGATCAGGGCCGGAGTATCAGCCGGCCGGCGGCCTTGCGGTCCATGATGGCGCGGAGTGCTGCGGGCGCTTCCTCCAGCGGTAGTTCGGCGGCGATATGGGGCCGGATGCGGCCCGCCGCGGCCCAGTCCAGCAGGGCCTCGGCCGAAGCGCGCAGCCGGTCGGGGCGGCGCTTGCGGTAGTTGAAGAGCGCGAGGCCGAGCGCGGCGCGGTTCTTCACCAGCAGATGATTGGCCGGGAAGGCCGGGATCGCGCCGCCCGCAAACCCGACCACGATGTGGCGCCCGCCCCAGCCGAGCGAACGGAAGCTCTCCTCGAAGAGGTCGCCGCCGACGGGATCGAACACCGCATCGCAGCCTTCGCCGCCGGTCTCGGCCATTACGCGCTCGCGGATCGAGTCCGCCGGGTAGATCGCGACCGCATCGGCGCCGCGCTCTTCGGCAAGCGCGCATTTCTCTGCCGTCGAGGCGGCCGCGATGACGCGCGCGCCGAGCGCCTTGCCCACTTCCACGGCCGCCAGCCCCGTGCCGCCGCCCGCGCCCAGCACCAGCAGGGTCTCGCCGGGTTGCAGGCGCGCTTCCCAGAACAGCCCGGCATGGGCGGTGAGATAGGCCGCGCCGAGCGCCGCCGCCGTCGGCATGGACACCTCGTCCGGCAAGGGGAAGGTCTCCGCAGCCGGCGCGATGGCGCATTCGGCATGGCCGCCGTCATAGACCAGCGCCATGACCCGGTCGCCGGACGAGAGCCCTTCGACGCCCGTGCCCGTCTCCGTTACCCGGCCGGCCACTTCCATGCCGGGTGCAAAGGGCAGCTTGTGCTTGTTCTGGTGCAGGTCGCGGATCATCAGCGTGTCCGCGAAGCTCGCCCCCGCCGCCTCGACCCGGATTGCCGCCTCGCCGGGCCCCGGCTCCGGGGCCGGGAGTTCGCCGATTTCGAGCTCTTCGGGAGGACCGAACGCCCGGCAGACGACGGCGCGCATCGTATCAACGGTCATCGATTGGAACCTGCGCCGATTGGTGCCGGAAAACTTCTCCCCCAATTGCCCCGGATCGCAGTTCCGGGCAAGTGGGCTACCGCATGCACACATCTCGCACTCGGTACCGAGAGCGGCTTCGTGGGCCGAATTAGCCTTTCCGACTGGCGGGCTCCGGGCGACTGAGCGATATGAACAAGGCCGGCCGGATTGTAGGGGCGCTGCCGGCAGTCTATTCGAAACCATCCTGTCGGCGGCGCGAGGGCCTGGCCGGCGCAAGTATGCGAGAGAAGTTGGAGAGCCAATGTCACAGCTTGAGGGGAAGGTCGCCGTCGTGACCGGCGGCGGGCGGGGTCTGGGCCGCGCCTATTGCGAGGCGCTGGCGCGCGAGGGCGCTGCCGTGGTCGCTGCCGACATCCGCGACACGGCCGAGACGGTGGAAGCCATCGCCGCCGCCGCCGGGCGCGTCGCCGGCATCGCGCTGGACGCCGCCGACATGGCGAGTTGCGAGACCATGGCGAGGCACGCGGTTGCCGAGTTCGGCCGCATCGACGTGCTCGTCAACAACGCCGCGCTCTACGGCGACATCCAGGGCGGGCGCTTCGACAGGATCGAACAGGACGAGTGGGACCGCACCATGGCCGTCAATGTGCGCGGCGTCTGGCAGTGCACCAAGGCATGCGTGCCGGCGATGCGCGAGGCCGGCGGCGGCTCCATCGTCAATATCGCCTCCCTTGCCGCGGTCTATGGCATGCCCTTCGGCCTGCACTACGCGACGTCGAAGGCTGCGGTCATCGGCATGACCCGCGCACTCGCGCGCGAGCTCGGCCGCGACTGGATCAGAGTCAACGCCATCGCGCCCAGCGCGGTGCTGACCGAGGGCACCGACGACTTCTTCGGGGCCAAGAAGGACAAGCTGCTGCAGGCGGTCGCCGCGGGCCAGAGCCTGCAGAGGAACCTCACCACCGACGACCTGGTGGGCACCGTGCTCTACCTCGCCTCCGACGCCAGCAGGCTCGTCACCGGCCAGACGCTGATGGTCGATGGCGGCACGGTTTTTCTCTAGAGCGGTGTCCGACCGAACGAGGTCGCGCCCCGGAGCCGCTTCCTCAGCCGGTCGTTCGCCGGTCCGCCGCCTGTCCCGGCCCCCGAGCCGGGGTCATCGACCGCCCGGCAGCGGGCGAGGAACCGTTGCGCCGTCCCTGCGAGGCGCAACCGGCGGCAAGTCCCGACATGGCCGACAGGCGGTTTCCGGTACGCAGGGAATGAGCGCCGCGATGAGCGTCAAGCGGCGATCGATCTGTCGGGACCCGTTTCGTTTCGTTTGCCGTATGCGGCGCGGCGCAGATCGGCGGCGAGTTTGGCGAGAAAGGCGGCGGCGGCCATGACGAGGCTGACATGGCGATGCCAGCCGTGCCAGGAGCGGGCCTCGCAATGGTCGAGGCCGAGATCGTCCTTCGCTCTCTGGAAGCACTCCTCGATGGTCCATCTGAGACCGGCGGCGCCGGCCAGTTCGGCGAGCGTCGTGCCGGCTCGGCAGAAGACGAGATAGTAGGCCCGTTCGTCGGGGTCGCGGCGGGAGCGGCGGATCAGCAGCCAGCGTTCCCGGCCGTCTTCGCGATGTCGGGCCAGCGCGACCCTTGCCCAGTCGTAGAGCCTCGGGCCGTTGCTGCCCTCGCCGGCGGCGTGCGCGGCCCAGGCCCCGTCTTCCAGTTCGTTGGCGATGGTCGCGGGATCGGCCTGGATCAATTCCTCGCCGGCGGCGAAGCGCAAGGAGTGGTCGCCGCACACCGCCAGCACATAGCTCTGTCCCCGCGCTTCCAGCATACGCCGCAGGCCGGAGTCCGATCCAAAAACGGCGTCGGCCAGAACGAAGGCGCAGGGAACGCCGGCATCGAGAGCGTCGCCGATCATCGCACGGGCCAGTGCGGGCTTGGCGGCGAAGGCGATCTCTTCCGGCACGCTTGTCTTTGCGCGCCGCGCGCCGTCCTCCGCCCATTCGCGCGGCAGATACAGCCGCCGGTCGATCAACGCCTGGCCCAAACGGCCCGCATAGGCCAGAAACACGCCCACCTGGCTGTTCTCGACACGGCCCGCCGTCCCGGTATGTTGGCGCGCGACACCGACCGAGTGGCGGCCCTTCTTCACGAAGCCGGTCTCGTCCACCACCAGAACCCCGTCCGGACAGCCCAGCGCCTCGACCGCATAGGCGCGGACCTCGTCCCGCAGCGCATCGGCATCCCAGCGGCTCTTCCCCAGAAGCGCCTGCATCCGCCACGGGCCCGGCAGACCCGCCCGCTCCGCCATCATCCAGCCCGTCTTGCGCTCGATCCCCGACAGAAGGCCGTCCAGAAACGCCCCTCCCGTCTCACGTAGCTGACGACGCCCGAACACCGGACCCAGACGGGCCTTCCACGAACGAAGCTCCCGCTCCCACTCCACAAGCGAACCCGACCATTCCGCAACGCTCATTTCGTCCATCCTCCGAAAACGAAAAGCGGAACTACCCTTCCCGAAAGGAAGCGGGGCGCTCCGCCTCGCGTTCGTCGTTTGCGCTCCCGCGCCGGGTCACGGCGACAGCGCTTCCGTGAGCATCTCGACATTGCGGCGCATCATGTCGAGATAGGTGGATGCCGGCCCGTCCGACCCGGAAAGCGCGTCGGAATACAGCGTCCCGCCGATGGACGCGCCGGTTTCGTCCGGGCGTCATGCCGGGGCTTCTTTCGATTCGCAGCGTGCGCACTGGCCATGGACCTCGATCATGTGGCGCGCCGGCGCGAACCCCGACTGTCCGGCGATCCTCGACAACTCGTTCGTAATGTGCCGCGAGACGGCCTCCTCGACCGTTCCGCACTCCTTGCAGATCGAGAAAATCGGAACGTGCCCGTGCCGCTCGCACCTGCAGGCGACAAAGGCCTTGAGCGATTCGAGACGATGCACGCTGCCGCGCTCGATCGGCGCCGCCAGGGCGCGGTATATCGTCGGCGGCGCAAGCCGGGGATTGCCATCGCGCAATCGGTCGAGCACCTCGTATGCCGACATCGGCGTGCCGCGCCGCTGCAAGGCGGCGAGTACTTCCGCCTGCATGTTCCTGCCCCGCGGTCTCATGCGCGTCCGAACCCCGGTTTCGAGAATTGCTTGTTATATTATAACATAAACTGCACGGCTGGCAACGGTCCGGATCCGGATGGCCATATGGGACAGCGCTGTCCGTCGTCCCGGGTATGTCCGGTTCGTCGCCCGTCGAAAGGACGTGCAACCGCGATGACCGGCACACTGGCTCGTCGGGAACGAAACGACCGGCCCCACAGCCGCTTCACGCCGCTCGCGGGACCGACAAAAACGAGCCCTGGGCCGCCGGGATCGGCCCGGATGGGCCTGGTGGAGACCCGCGCCTGCGAGATAGCCGAGCCAGACGGCAACCAGGCACAGCACTACCGAGAGCGCGACGTTTCCGAACGCCTCCGCCCAGGCGCCGTCCTGGAGCAGTGTCAGGGTCTGCAGGCTGAACGCCGAAAAGGTGGTATAGCCGCCGCAGAGACCCACCGCGACGAAGGCGCGGACATGATCGGCGGGGAACCGCGGCCCGTCGAGGCTCGCGCCCGTCCCCGTCCCCGACTCAATGCCCGATCGACCAGGGACGCGAATGCGCGCGCTTCAGCCCGGGGCCGAGTCCGGTATTGCGGACTTCGCCGTGGCTGTGGCTGTGGCCATGGCTGTGGTCGTGGTTGCCGGGCTTGCCCGACAGCACTCGGGGTTCGTGCGCGCTCTTTTCGTTGCGCTGATGCGCGACCCGGTTGTTGGGATCCATATTGGCGATGAACGGCGCGCTGACGCTGCGCGGAGCCGCCTTGCCGCAGTCCGGGCAGGGCATCAGCTCCGAAGCGCGGCTCATGGACTGCATCTCGGTGAACGGTCCGCAGGCATCGCAGTCATAGCCGTAGATCGGCATCGTACTCTCCCCCTGGTCCAGCCCGATGCCGTCCGACCCCGGGAAAGGGCCGGACGGCATCGCCCGGCTAGGTAAGCCAGCCTTCCAGTATCAGGTAGCCCGGCAGCCAACCGGTCAGGACGCCCTGTATCGAGGTCATCGCCCCCGTCGCCTTGGCGATCGGTTTCTGCATCGCCAGCAACAGGAAGAACATGAACCACAATACCGCCCAGGCCGCCCAGCACAGGCCGAGCCAGTAGTCCAGCGTCGAATCCGCGCCCATGAACGTCACCGCGGCCACCGGGACGACGGTGATGGCGACGAACAGGCTGTACCAGCCAAGCCCCCGGCCATCGACATCGTGGAACCGGTTATAGGCCACCCACAGGTAGGTGAAGCTGAACAGCAGCGTCAGCGCCGCGGCTCTGATCGCGACCGCGTCGGAACCCGGCCCGAAGGCCAGATAGGCCGCAACGGCCGCCGTGAGAAGGCCGGAAAAGATGTTGATGATGGCGATCTCGCGATCGCCGATCCGGCCCATAAGCCAGAGCCCGTTCAGGAACAGAACGGCTCCGACGTATAGCAGTGCGAGTCCAAGCATGTTCAAGGCCTCCGCGTGTCAGGCGGTCCGCAGGGCGGCCCGTCGGGAAGCGGGCGTATGACGATGGGCTACGCCGCGCGAACCCCCGCCGGCCATCTCCTGCGGCCCGGGACGCGAAGCGGCAGCGGGACGGCCACCGCCCCGCCTCCGCCGCGCATCGATCAGCTGCAGAACGCTGCGTCCGCGCCGCTCACCTGGATGGTCGGTCCGGAAGCGTTCGGCCGGATATCGAAATCGAATATCTCGGTCGGAATCGCCAGCGTGCAGCACGCGTTCGGAATGTCCACGATTCCGCTGACCCGGCCTTCGACCGGCGCGGTGCCGAGGATCATGTAGGCCTGCTCGCCCGAATAGCCGAATTTCTTGAGATATTCGACTGCGTTCAGGCAGGCACGCCGGTACGCGACCGTCGCATCCAGGTACTTCTGCGAGCCGTCATGCTCGTCGACGCACACGCCCTCGAAGATCAGATACTCCGAGTAGTGGGGCTCGATCGGGCTCGGCTTGAAGATCGGGTTGGTGATCCCGTATTTCTCCACGCCGCCCTTGATGACGTCGACGCCGATATCGATCCACCCCGCCATCTCGATGGCGCCGCAGAAGGTGATCTCGCCGTCGCCCTGCGACCAGTGGATATCGCCCATCGAAAGCCCGGCGCCCGGCATGAAGACCGGGAAGTAGCAGGTGGAGCCGCGCGACAGGTTCTTGATATCGCAGTTCCCGCCGTGCTCGCGTCCCGGCACCGTCCGGGCGCCTTCCAGCCCTGCCGCGTGCGCGGCGTCTCCGGTCATCTGGCCCATCAGCGCCGTCGTCGTCCCTGCCAGGCCGTCCGGCAGGGTCGCCAGGGGCGGCACTCGATCCGGATCGGTGTTGAACAGGGCCGATTCCCGATCGTTCCAGCGCTTGAGCAGATCGGCGTCGGGCAAGGTGCCGATCAGCCCGGGATGGATAAGCCCCGGAAAGCGCACGCCGGGAATGTGGCGGGAAGACGTGTAGATGCCGTGGAAGTCCCAGCACGCCTTGCGCGCCTCGGGGAAGTGCCTGTCGAGGAATCCGCCGCCGTTTTCCAGCGCGAAGATCCCGGTGAAGCCCCACTGCGAGTCTTCCAGCCAGCCGATGTCGTTGATGTCGACTACCAACAGATCGCCCGGCTCGGCGCCTTCGACACCGAACGGACCGCTCAGGTAGTGCACTTTGGAAAGATCGACATCCCGGATGTCGTTGGCGGACTCATCGTTCTTGATCTGCCCGCCGGTCCAGTCGTAGCACTCCACCCGGAACTCGTCGCCGGGTTTGAAGGCCTCCACTATGGGAATGTCGGGATGCCAACGGTTGTGGGTCTTTACTGTTTGATCCTCGGGCCATTTGTCCATTTCCGCCCGGAACACAGTTTTCGCCATCGTGTCCTCCATTGTTGGTGTGCGCGTACCCGGTAGCCTCCTTTCGGTTCAGTCCTCCCAGCAGTCCTACAATATCCGTTTTAACGGACGTTCACAATATCGACTCGCATCGTCCAAAAAAATTATTTTTTCGCGTCAAGGAGGCGAGATGACGCGGGAAGGGGCGGGCTTCTGTCGATGCAGGTCCTCTCCGTACTTGCCCGGAAGGCCGCATGGGGTTCGGACCGGCGGGATGGCGGTTTCGCGCTCATCGACAGACCGGCCAAAAGACAGGCCCGGTGCGACCGCATTGCCGGGCAGATGGTGCCGCACGCCATCGGAGGTTTGTGCTGCGTCACCCGCTCGGGGCCGGTAAGCAGCCTGCGCCGGCGCGCGGATGTCGAACCCCGGCGCCGATCCGGTGCCGTCCGACCGGCCTTCCCTGGCGGCAGCGCCGATCGGAGCGGGCGTGGACGGACCGGTTGTCATCGACGGCGTCCAGCACGTCTATCAACCGCCGCAACGGTTGCCGGAGGTCGAGGTCGATCGCTCCCGGTTCCTGTTCATCACCGCCAATCTCGACCGCGGAGCCATCGAGGACAGCCTGCGCATCGACCTGCCCCAGTTCCAGCGTCTGAGCGAAGCCCGGGCGGCCAGCGACCCGTCGATACCGCTCTAGTTGTGGAGCGTCTGATGGGTGTATTTGCCTTCAGGCTACCATGCGGTCGGTGCCAGTTGTATCGGTGGAGCCAGTGCGGGAGGTGGTATTCGCGTTGGCCTGAGTTTTGGTAGGCGCGAGCGTAGGCCCATTCTCTGAGGGCGGTCTGGATGAAGCGTTCGGCCTTTCCGTTGGTTCTTGGCGTGTAGGGTCTGGTTCGGATGTGCTTGAGGCCGCGGGTTTTGCAGGCGTCCCTGTAGCAGGACCCGTTATCGGTCATGACGCGGCTGACGGCGACCGCCGCAACGGTTGCCGGAGGTCGAGGTCGATCGCTCCCGGTTCCTGTTCATCACCGCCAATCTCGACCGCGGAGCCATCGAGGACAGCCTGCGCATCGACCTGCCCCAGTTCCAGCGTCTGAGCGAAGCCCGGGCGGCCAGCGACCCGTCGATACCGCTCTAGTCGTAGAGGGCCTGCGCTGCCGACGCGCGCAACCTTGCAACCATGCCGATTCGGGTTGCGCCTTCTTGCCGTTGCGCACCCGGATTGTTACTTCATAACGGCAATTGTAGTTGGCACCGACCGGGAGGAGCCGCCATGGCCGATGACATCCGTACAGGAACCCGCGCTCCCGGCAATCGGGGGCCAGCGCCAGACCGGCACCTCGGGTCAGCGACCGAACCGAAAGGGGCGGCTCGCGTTCGCGGAGGTCCGCAATGCGAACGCGCCCGTCCCCGCCGGCGAACGCCGCATCGGCGACCCAGCGGTCCAGCCTGTGGCCGGTCAATGCCGGCCGCGGCGCACCGACCGGTCCGGACAGGCACGCATGGCCGCCGCGCCAGCAGCCGCTCTCATGGCGCCAGGCACGCGCGCAATCCCCGTTCCAGCGCCGCCTCGTCGAGATAGCGGCCGATGAAAACCAGCCGGCCGGAGCGGCGCCTGTCGCCCCAGGGCTCGCCGGGCTGGCTGTCGAACGGCATATGCACGCCTTGGAACACGAACCGCCGGTCCTCGTCCTCGATAGCCAGGATCTCTTTCGTGCGAAAGAGGCCGGAGCCCCGCGTCTGCGGCAACCGGCTCAGCCAGGCATTGAGCGCCCACACGAGATGTGCGAATCCCGTAGCCGCCAAGCGGGAGAAGGGCCAACCGCACGCTCCGGACATGAATCCGGCATCGGACCCCTGGTATCAGTCCCGGTAGCTCGGGTCTTTCCTGTCCATCTTGCGCATGAGCGCCGCGAATTCGAGCCCGCCCATGGCTTCGTTGCTTTCGCGTCCGGCAAAGGCGTTGGTATCCCGCCCGGACTGCGCCGCGATGTCGTCGGCAAGCACCCTCGGCGTGCCCGCCGCGCCGGCATCGACCTGCACCTGGCAGGCCCGCTCCAGCCGGTAGAGGCGTGCGAACGCCTCGGCGACGGTCCGCCCCACGGTGAGCAGGCCGTGATTGCGCAGGATCATCGCCTTCTTCCCGCCGAGCGCCGCCAGCAGGCGCTCGCGCTCGTCGAGATAGACGCTCGGTCCCTCATAGTCGTGATAGGCGATGTCGTCGAAGAAGGTGGTCGATGTCATGGAAATCGGCAGCAGCCCTTCCTCGACCGCAGCCACCGCCATGCCCGCCCGCGTGTGGGTGTGCATGACGCAATTGTTGTCGCCGCCCGCCATGTGGATGGCGGAGTGGATGACGAAGCCGGCGTAGTTGGCTTCGTAATCGCCTTCGATGACATTCCCGTCGAGGTCGATGCGGATCAGGTTCGAGGCCGTCACCTCGTCATAGTTCAGCCCGAACGGGTTGATAAGGAAATGGTGGTCGGGTCCCGGCACGCGCATGGTGAGGTGGCCGTAGATGAGTTCGGTCCAGCCGAAATGGTCCACCAGCCGGTAGGCGCAGGCCAGTTCCGTGCGGGCGCGTCGTTCTCCGTCCAGCTCGTCAAGCGCGGGGTAGAGCGCCCCCGTCTGCATGCCGTCCATCGTCCTTTCCTCCTTAGCCGATTTCCGTGCCGGCCGGCGCGAGCGCCGCGCCGATGTCGCCCGCATCGTCCAGGCTCCCCACGGCCCCGATCAGGGCCTCCGCCGCCTCGCCGCCCAGAAGCGGAGCGGCGAGCGCGCGGAACTTGCCCTGCAGTTTCTCCCACTGCCGGCCGAAGTCGCTCGCCGGAACGCCAACGTCCGCGGCGCCGCGAAGCGCAACGCCACTGCCCAGATGCACGACCACGTCGGCGGCGAATTTCGCCATGTCGTCGGACCCCTCGACGGAGACCGTCTCCCGGATCGCATGCACATTGGGCCGGTCCAGATTCTCGTCGAAATAGATGTCGAGCGCGCCGGTCGCCTGCTTCGTCAGCCCGAGGCCGACATTGTAGGCGAGGCTGAACTTGGCCTCGAGGCCGGTCTCCGGCGCCGGGATGTTGCACATGCGCAGCGCATTCTGCGGGACCTTCACCTCCACCCGCTCCACGTCGCCCGCGTCGAAGGCGGGGTTCTCCGCCACGCCGAGGCATGCCTCGATGGTGGCGTGGGTGCCGTAGCAGGCCGGGTGGTATTTGAAGAGCGTGTCGAGGATGTGGAACCGGTCAGGGTCCTCCAGCAGGGCCTCGGGACGGAAGGTCTCGGTCTGGGTGTCGGTGAAGCCCTGCACGCAGTCGAGCACGTCGTCGCGGCTAGTGAAGCCCCGTTCGGCGAGTGTGGCCGCCATGAGGCCGTTGCAGGCTGCCTTGCCGGCATGGAGCGGCTTGCACATCGTGCCGAACATGGACTTCAGCCCGGCCGCCTGGGTGCCGGCAATGCCGAAGGCGCGCGCTGTCTGCTCCACGTCGAGGCCGAGCATGTTCGCGGCGGCGGCCGCCGCGCCGAAGGCGCCCACCGTGCCGGTTGCATGCCAGCCTTTGGCATAGTGGCTGTCGCCGAGCACGCGACCGATTCGCGCCTCGACCTCGATGCCGGCGACGATCCCGGCGACGACCCGGCGGCCGTCCAGTTCCCGGCCTTCCGCAAGCGCCAGCGCAACGG
>CBDBIS010000005.1:0-2255000 GCA_965206075.1 Alphaproteobacteria bacterium | reverse complement strand
TTGAAAAGCCGGGGGATGATCTGTGGCTAGGGGTGAAAGGCCAATCAAACCTGGAGATAGCTGGTTCTCCGCGAAAGCTATTTAGGTAGCGCGTCGCGTATCGCCCACGGGGGTAGAGCACTGGATGGGCTAGGGGGCCTCGCGGCTTACCAAACCCAACCAAACTCCGAATACCGTGGAGCGCAATCGCGGCAGACAGTCTCAGGGTGCTAAGGTCCTGGGACGAAAGGGAAACAGCCCTGACCGCCAGCTAAGGCCCCCAAGTTGCGACTAAGTGGGAAAGGATGTGGGAAGGCCAAGACAACCAGGAGGTTGGCTTAGAAGCAGCCATCCTTTAAAGAAAGCGTAACAGCTCACTGGTCTAGACAAGCCGTCCTGCGCCGAAGATGTAACGGGGCTCAAGTCGCACGCCGAAGCTGCGGGTTCCAGGGATCGGGTATCGGGTATCGGGGCGCGTTCGTCCGAAGGGCGTGCGCGCGCCGGCCGGATGCCGGACCGGCGGGAATGCCGGACTGTATGCGGCCGGGAAGCGAGCGGGCTTCCCCGGTTCCCGATCCTCGATTCCTGGGGCGGTAGCGGAGCGTCGCCTAGGCCTGCGAAGGCGCGCTGCGAGGCGCGTTGGAGGTATGGCGAGTGAGAATGCTGGCATGAGTAGCGACAAAGAGTGTGAGAGACACTCTCGCCGAAAGCCCAAGGGTTCCTGCGCAAGGCTAATCCGCGCAGGGTGAGTCGGCCCCTAAGGCGAGGCCGAAAGGCGTAGTCGATGGGAACCAGGCGAACATTCCTGGACCTTCCGGTGGTGACGGATGGCGTAAGTGGTCGCGGCTTATCGGATTGTCGCGGCGGCGAAGCCGTCCCGGGAAATAGCCCCGGAGCAAGACCGTACCCGAAACCGACACAGGTGGGCAGGTAGAGAATACCGAGGCGCTCGAGAGAACAACGCTGAAGGAACTCGGCAAAATGCTCCCGTAACTTCGGAAGAAGGGAGCCCGGTTCGTGGGCAACCATGGGCCGGGGGCACAGACCAGGGGGTGGCGACTGTTTACTAAAAACACAGGGCTCTGCGAAGTCGACAAGACGACGTATAGGGTCTGACGCCTGCCCGGTGCCGGAAGGTTAAGAGGAGAGGTGAGAGCTTTGAATCGAAGCCCCGGTAAACGGCGGCCGTAACTATAACGGTCCTAAGGTAGCGAAATTCCTTGTCGGGTAAGTTCCGACCTGCACGAATGGCGTAACGACTTCCCCGCTGTCTCCAGCGTTGGCTCGGCGAAATTGAATTCTCCGTTAAGATGCGGAGTACCCGCGGTCAGACGGAAAGACCCCGTGCACCTTTACTACAGCTTCGCAGTGGCACTAGGAAATGACTATGTAGGATAGGCGGGAGGCTTCGAAGCGTGGGCGCCAGCTTGCGTGGAGCCAACCTTGAAATACCGCTTTTTTGTTCTCTGGTGTCTAACCGCGGCCCGTGAATCCGGGTCCGGGACCCTGCGTGGTGGGTAGTTTGACTGGGGCGGTCGCCTCCTAAAGCGTAACGGAGGCGCACAATGGTGAGCTCAGGCTGGTCGGAAATCAGCCGTAAGAGTGCAATGGCATAAGCTTGCCTGACTGCGAGGCCGACGGGCCGAGCAGAGACGAAAGTCGGTCATAGTGATCCGGTGGTTCCGAGTGGAAGGGCCATCGCTCAACGGATAAAAGGTACGCCGGGGATAACAGGCTGATACCCCCCAAGAGTCCCCATCGACGGGGGTGTTTGGCACCTCGATGTCGGCTCATCACATCCTGGGGCTGAAGCAGGTCCCAAGGGTTCGGCTGTTCGCCGATTAAAGTGGTACGTGAGCTGGGTTTAGAACGTCGTGAGACAGTTCGGTCCCTATCTGCCGTGGGTGTACGAGACTTGAGAGGACCTGCTCCTAGTACGAGAGGACCGGAGTGGACGACCCTCTGGTGGACCGGTTGTCGCGCCAGCGGCACAGCCGGGTAGCTACGGTCGGAAGAGATAACCGCTGAAAGCATCTAAGCGGGAAACTCCCCTCGAAACCAGGTCTCGCTTGAGAGTCGTGGGAGACCACCACGTCCATAGGCCGGAAGTGGAAGCGCAGCAATGTGCGAAGCGGACCGGTCCTAATCGCTCGAACGGCTCCAGATCCGCGCCCGCAAACAGGGCGGGCGCCGCCGGCGAAGACAGCAGCGATCGGGAAGGAAGGACGCATCCGGACGATGCGTTGGCTTGGCGGTTATGGCGCGGGTGAAACACCCGATCCCATCCCGAACTCGGCAGTGAAAACCCGCAGCGCCCATGGTACTGCGTCTTAAGGCGCGGGAGAGCAGGTCGCTGCCAAGCCAACCCATCGCCCGGACTGCCCCTCTGCCGCCAATGCCTTGGCCGCACCCTTTGTCGCGGGGTGGAGCAGTCCGGTAGCTCGTCAGGCTCATAACCGCCGCTTCCGGCCCATTCGAGGATAGTGCCGAGGTCGCCGTGGAGCGCGGCGTCCATCTCGGCCCATTTTTCGCCGGGGGTGAGCACGATGCGCTCGATCAGGCCGCGGATGGCGGACGCCGCCGCGTCGCGGTCCTCCGGATGTTTCAGCGCCTCGGCGAGCCGCTCGACCTTGCGGCGGTAGACGACGGCGATATTGGGGTGGATGTCCGGAATGTCCTCCGGGACGGCGGCGAGGCGCTCGGTCAGCTCGTCCTGGCGGGCTTCGAGTTCGCGCAGCCGGTCGGACATGCCCCGGACATAGCCGCCCTCCTCAATGGCCGCGATCATCGAGGCGATCCGCTTTTCAATGTCCACCAGCTCCCTACGGTCGCTCGCGCCCGATGCACGGCGCTCGCGGTTCAGCCGGTTGGTCTCCTCGGCGTATGCCTTCATCGCCTCGGCAGCGGCCTCGGGCGCCATCAGCTTGTCCTTCAGCCCCGCGAGGACGCGTTCCTCGATGACCTTGCGGCGGATGCCCCTGCCGTTGGCGCACGAGCCGGACATGACGTGGTTGGAGCAGCCATAGCGGTCCTGGCCGCGCATCGCGTAGGGGCCGCCGCAGACACCGCATTGGAGCAGGCCCGAGAGCAGGTGACGGGGCCGGTGGGCGCTGTTCAGCCGGTTGACGCGCGCGGCCTGCATGGCCTCGATGACGGTGGCATACTTCTCGGTGATTTCCCCCTGGCGGTCCTTCACCGCCTGCCACAGTTCGTCGTTCACGATGCGGAGCTCGGGAACCTCGGCGACGATCCAGTCCTCGGGCGGGTTGATGCGCGCGACCCGCTTGCCGGTCTCCGGGTTCTTCATGAAGCGCTGGCGGTTCCAGACCTGCCGGCCGATGTAGAGCTCGTTGTTGACGATGCCGGTGCCGCGCCCGGCGTGGCCCCGGATGGTGGAATCGGTCCAGAGCCTGCCGGACGGGCCGGGGACGGTCTCGTCGTTCAGGCGCCGCGCGATGGCGCGTGGGCTGGTCCCCTGGGCGAACTCCCGGAAGATGCGCCGGATTATCTCCGCTTCCGCCTCGTTGATGCGGCGCTCGCCCCGGATCGGCTCGCCGGCCGCGTCGAGCGCCTTCACCACGTCGTAGCCGTAGCTGAGCCCGCCCCCCGACTTGCCCGCCTCGACCCGGCCCCGGAGGCCGCGCCGGGTCTTCGCCGCCAGGTCCTTGAGGAACAGCGCGTTCATCGTGCCCTTGAGGCCAACATGCAGCTCGTTGATTTCGCCTTCGCCTGCCGCGAGCGTGAAGATCGTCACTCCGGCAAAGCGCAGGTGCTTGTATAGGGTCGCAATGTCGGCCTGGTCGCGGCTCACGCGGTCCAGCGCCTCGGCGACCAGGATCTCGAACATGCCCCGCCTTGCGTCCTCCAGCAGCGCCTGAACGCCGGGGCGGAGGATCATGCTGTCGCCCGAGATGGCGGAGTCCTTGTACGCGCCTACCACCTTCCAGCCCTCGCGTTCCGCTCGCTCGCGGCAGATGCGGAACTGGTCCTCGATCGAAGCCGCCCTTTGCTGGTCGGACGAATAGCGGGCGTAGAGCGCGCAGCGAAGGGTCATGGCTTCCGGTCTCCTATTTCTCGCCGGCGTCCCTCCCCGGCACGTTGTCGTTGGCGGCGCGGCTCGACTCGAAATGCTCGCGCGCGATGCGCCGCCCGATCAGCCGGGCCAGCGTCACCACGGCGGCATCGACCCGCGCCTCCGCCCTTCCGCTTGCCCCGGCCGGCCCTCCCGGCTCGGAGGCCGGGACAGGCGGACCCGAGCCGGGGTTGTCGTTCGCCGCCACGCCGCACATGGCGGAAATCCCGCGATCCTCGCTCTCCGGCATCTTCTCGCGCCTCCCGCAACACAACGTTTCCGGGAGTCGATTTGGACCCGCGATTCGGCCGTGTCAAACGGGACATGTAGGGGATTTCCTGCATGAAATCATACACTTGAGTAGCACAGGGGTCGCTAGTGGGATCATGCGGCGCCTGACGTATGATCGAAAAAAAACCGCCGGACCCCGATCATGCCGGCTGATACCGCCGCACGTCGATCTCGTCGGCGCGCGCGCGCATCTGCACCGCGTCGTACCATGCCTGCATCCGCAACAGCATATCCATGCTGAGGCCGAACGCCTTCTCGACCCGCATCGCCATCTCGGGCGACAGCGAGGCGTTGCCGTTCACCAGGTCCGAGAGCGTCGCGCGACGCACACCGAGAATCCGGGCTGCCGCCGCCACGCTCAACCCCAGCTCGTCAAGGGCCTCGATCCGGATGAAGGCGCCGGGATGCGGGGGAGTCATTCCCATCTTGATTCCGTCGTCGCTCATCAGTGGTAGTCCTCCAGGTTCACGCGTTCGATGGCGCCGTCCCGCTCCTCGAAGGTGATCCGCCAGTTGCCCGACACCGAAACGCTCCATTCGTTGCGGCGCGCGCCGGACAGCCGGTGGACCCGCCATCCGGGCGCCGCCTCGCGGATGAAGCCCTCCATGGTCTCGGCCATGGCGAGCGCCGCCAGAATGCCGCGCACGCGCTCTGCCAAGTCCTGTTTCAGCAGCCGGGAGGAATTGTTCTCGAATAGCTGACGCAAGCCCCGGTGGCGAAACGAACGGACGATCATGCCGTGCATGTGTACGGCAGTACCGTGCGAAATGCAAGCGACCGGGCGTCGAGGAAGTCGAGTTGCCGGCCCCGACGCTGCCGAGGCCGGCGCCCGTTCCGCCGCGTCTCCACCGCGGCGCTTCACACCCTCAGCTCGGCTTTGTGCATTACGTGACGAAGCAGAGCGTGTAGTGCATGCGCTTTAGTTCGGAGTGCTACCGGACATTGCTTGCCGGCCTTGAAGGTGGCAGGTGCTCCCAATGAAGCAGCCCGCTGCCGCGTTGCCGGGTCGTTTCGCAAGCTGGCGGTGACTAATACGGCCGAGCACGAATCAGGATTCGCAAATTTTTCTTGCTTAATTGCGAATGCATGGTATTCTAGCACTGGAGGTCACGCGATGCAGCCACATCTCGGAAAGCGAATTCGCGCATTGCGGGAAGCAAGGAAGCTTTCGCAGGCCGATCTCGCCCGCGTCTTCGGTCTCAAGGACCGGCAGTCCGTTTCCGCCATCGAGACCGGCACCAGGCGCATGACGGCCGACGAGATCCTGATCGCGGTCGAAAAGCTGGGGGTCTCCGTCGATTATTTCACCGACACCTTCCTGCTTGCGGGCGAAGGGCGCTTCTCGTGGCGGCAGAACGGTGCGGACCCGGAGGGTCTGCAAGCCTATGAGCGCAAGGCCGGACGCTGGATAGGGGCCTACCGCGAACTTGCCGCGCAAGTCGGGCGTCCAGGCCTGCTGTTGCGCCGGTCGCTTGCACTCGCCGCCAATGCGTCGCCCCGGGATGTGATGCAAGCCGGAGAGCGGTTCGCGGAGGAGTTCGGGTTGGGCAAGGCGCCGGCGGCTCGTCTGGCCGGGGTGATGGAGCGGGAGCTCGACATTCTTGTTTTGATGGTCGATGCGGAGCCGGGCATTTCAGGCGCCGCCTGCCGTCTGCCGGATCTGGACGCGGTGCTGATTGCGCGCCATGAGCTCCCCGGTCGCCGGCATTTCGACCTCGCGCATGAACTGTTCCACATCCTGACATGGGACACGATGCCGCCGGAGCACTCCGAAGCGGCCGGCGTGACTGTCGGCAAGCGGGCCGAACGGCTCGCCAACAAGTTCGCTGCGGCCTTGCTGATGCCGACCGCCATGGTGGGTCCGTTCGGCCCCTGGTCCGGCCTGTCCGGGGGCCGGCTGGTCGCCCGGCTGAATTCTGTCGCCGACGAGATGCAGGTAAGCGCTTCGGCGCTTCGCTGGCGCCTCGTCGGGCTCGGTGAAATCGATCAGGTAACGGCGCAGGAGATATCCGAGGCTGCGCTGCACATGAACGGCCGCGAGGCCAGGACGGATGTTCCTCCCGCCCTGTATTCCCGCCGATTCATGGAGGTCGTCGCGCTCGCTTTGGAGGGGGATCGTCTTTCCGTGGAGCGCGCGGTCGATCTTCTCGACATAGCGTCGAGCGACTTCGAAGCGCTCTTCGCCGCCCATGGCGTCGAATGTCCGAAGAACCTGAAAGGACGCTGACACCGCCTGACCGACAACTTCCGGAGACCCAGGCGGGGCCGGGAGCCCTATGCCTGCCAGAAGGCGCGGTGCCGCACCGACTATCCACTTGACCCGAACAGGAGAAAAACCATGCCGATTCCCTTCATAGTGCCAATCGCCGCAGCCGCCGCTGCCGGAACTGTCGGGTTCCTTATCGGGAGGGAGATGGCCTTCTCTTCCGAAGATGTCTCCCCCTCCGACCTTGGGGGCCGCGCCGAACTGCCCGGCATGACCGAAGCGGAGGCGCTCGATATCCTGGAACTGGAGGTGGGAGCTACGCCGTATGCCATTAGCGAGGCCCATGACCGCCTTAAGTACCGCCTCCGCTCCGATCAGGGCGGGTCAGACTATCTTGTCGAACTGGTCGGCCGCGCGAAGGCCGTGTTGCTCGATGGGGTAAGTGAAGATTGACAATGCTCGGTCCGGCATGTTGCACTGGAGGCGAGAGGTGGGCGCGTCAGCGCGAAGTTGAAGGGCGTTGTCGGAACATGCCATTGACATCACCGGGTTGGTCAGCGCCTATGGTCGAGCGCCGAGTATTGTCTGGAGCCAGCCGGATCCGCTGAATTCCCGCCGCGAACGAATTGCGCGCCGCCGTTCGTAGAAGTCCGGCGCCCTTTGGGTGGGATTACGCATTTGAAGGAAGACGGTAGAGCGGAAAGCGCGTTTCCCTGCACAGCTTGTGGCGCCTGCTGCCGCAGCCTCGGCGGGTCCCCGGCCCTGCTGACGCTGGACCGGGGCGACGGCGTGTGCCGCCATCTCGACGAGCGCTCGAACCTTTGCCGCATCTATGAGGAGCGGCCGGAAATATGCCGGGTGGCGGACATGCACAGGCACTTCGCGGACCGTTTTTCGTGGCCGGAATTCGTGGAACTGAATCTGCGGGCCTGCGCGGCGTTGCGCGCCCGCGTCTATCCGAAAGGAGACTGACTGTTGTTCGTACAGAACCTGAATGAGCGCCAACAGGGAGTGCTGCTGCATTACGCCGATGAAGTGATGCGGGCGGACCGCAAGATCGATGCTGCGGAACTCATGGCGATGGATGTGCTGCGCAATCAGGCAGAGCCGGGCGTGAAGGCCGAGGATGTCGCGATCGAGGCGCTTCCGGGCCTGTTCGAGGACAGGCTGAGCCGCGTGTCCTTCCTGCTGGAACTGGTGGGCATGGGCTACGCCAACGAAGACTTCGACCCTGAGCAGTCGGAATTGGTTAACCAGATCGCGCGCGTGTTCGGCTTCCACGAGAACGGCATGATAGAAGCCGTTGAGAAATGGGTGCAGGATGAACTCGCGCTGATGAAGCAGGCACAACAGTTGATGGAGGATTGAAAGATGCCTCTTCCCCTTATTCCCTTGATCGGTATCGGCGCGGCCGTGCTTGCCGGGGGGTATGGCCTAAAGAAAGGAGTTGATGCTTACTCCGATAATGAAGAAGCGAACGAACTGAAAGAAGAGGCCCAGAAGCTTCTGAAAAAAGCGGAAAATCGTCTCAAGCGAAACCGAAGCGATTGCAAGAAGCAACTGCAAGAACTCGGCCGGTTGAAATTCACTGTATGGGACAGACAGTTAGGGCGGTTTGTCTCGCTCTTCGAACAGCTGCGTAATGTCGAAGTGACCGGGGTCGTGACCAAAGACGAAATAGACTTCTCCTCACAAGAATTGAAGGAGATGAAAGAACTGTCTGGATACGCGGCAGAGGTCGTCGGCGGCGGCATCACGGCTATCGGCAGTGGCGCACTTGTCGGGATGGCCAGCTATGGCGGCGCCATGATGTTCGCCTCGGCGTCGACCGGAACCGCCATTGGCTCGCTCGCCGGCGTTGCGGCTACCAACGCCACCCTTGCATGGTTTGGCGGCGGTTCATTGGCTGCCGGCGGGCTCGGCATGGCGGGCGGCGCGGCGGTATTGGGCGGTATCGTGGCCGGGCCGGTGCTCGCGATTGCGGGCGGGGTAATGGCGGCTAGGGCCAAGGAGAAACTAGCGAATGCCCGGAGCAACTATGCGCTCGCGACGGAGCAGGAAGCAGAAATGGACGCCGCCGGGTCAGTGGTGACGGCAATCGGAGGGGCTGCTAAACAGGTCCAGGAGGTAATTGAGGGTTTGGATGCGCGGATCACGCCCGTTTTGGACGATCTGACTACCGTGATCGACCGGAACGGGCGGGATTTCGCTCAATACCCGGAAAATGCCCAGCGGACGGTATACCTGTCTGTGCAATTCGCCCGGTGCCTCAAGGCAGTGCTGGAAGCACCAATTCTGACAAAGGAAGGCGCGGTCGATGATGGATATCGAACGGCGGTGGAGTCGGGGCGCAAATTGTTGGAGGGCTAACCGTCAATGCTGTCGGGCCAGCCACCCCATAGCATGAAAACGGCGCCGCACAGGCACGAATTTCGGTCAAATAGGGGGTAACCTGCCGATACCAAGGCATTGACAGGGTACTGGGAGATGATAAATGGCAAACAGCAAAGAGCGGAAATCTGCGGCAGGAGGCAGACAATCTGAGATTGGCAACATAGCCGGATTTACGCCTGTCGCGTCACATGTTGCCAAGAATCAAGCTGCCGCGTCGGATATTTTTTTGGAAGGAATGAATAAGTTCCTTGAAGAAGCGCAAAAGAGGACGGACGGCGTTCGGCTAAAGGGAAACCTCTTTGAGTATATAGAAGCTGCCAAGTTCAATAGAAATGCTGCTGCCGCAGGTAAAGATGTTCGTGCAGTGGTGACGGCAAGGGATGGCGGATATCATAGTCCGGCAGATATAGAGATTGGTGATAAACAGTTTCAGTTGAAAGCTGGTAGCGAAAAGTACATGGTAGGCGGGGCAAACGACCCGAAATACGCAGAAATGGAGGTCGTGATCCCATCCAGTGATGTTGATAATGTCAACCAGAAATTGGAAAGCTTCGGAGAAAAAAACCAAGTAAGTGGAGAATTGGAATCAGATGGTATTTCTTCTGGTGGAACAAAGAGAAAAGAGCTAGACGAAGCGACAAACGATCCTAAACACTACGCCCGAACGGAAACTTGGGAGCAGATAAAAGGGGAGGCAATCAAAACAACCATATATGCTGCTGGTGCCGCGGCGGTGATAGGAGGCGCAATCTCGGCCGTGAAGAACGGCTTCGCTTATCGCGATGGCAATATCGATGGTGAGCAGGCTTTGGCGAATGTCGGAAAGGACACAGTCCGTTCAGGCGTGCGCGGCGGGGCGACGGGTGCGCTCGGGGTAGGGGTTCGGCATGGAGCGCGACATCTTGGAATCCCGATGAAGTCCAATGTCGCAACTGCGGTAGCAGCGGCGGCTATAGAAGTCGGAGTGACAGTTTACGACTTCGCCAAGGGCGAGATTTCGGCGGAGGAAGCGGGAGAGCGCATCGGCGAGACCGGATGCTCTGCCGCCGGTGGCATATATGTCGGCGCGGCTGCTGGTGCAATCTTCGGCCCGCCGGGGGCTATAGTCGGATCGATGGTCGGGTATATGGCGACCGCTTGGATATATCAGTCCTGTATAGCCGTTCTGAAACAGGCCCGTCTGGCGGAAGAGGAAGCCGCCAGACTGGAAGTCCTGTGCGCGGAAGCCGTGCAGGAGTTGAACCGGCGGCAGCAGGAATTCGAATCGCGGATGACCAGTTTCTTGGAGGAGCGTCAGACTGCGTTCAACCACTGCTTTGCGATGATCGACGAAACGCTGGAAGCCGATGAGACGGACGACGCCGTAGCGGGTCTGGCGCTGCTTGCCGCTATGGCAGGGAGTGCACTGAAGTTCGAGGGCTTCGAGGAATTCAAGGAATTTATGGAGCAAAAGGAGGATACTCCTTTGGTGATCTAGTGTTCTGTCCGATTAATTGATTGCAATATTTTGGCTTTAGCTGTCCTATGCCCTGTTATGGGAGGGCTTGGCATGGGACGACCGGCAGCGGCGATCATCCTGAGCGATGAGGAAAGAGAGGAGCTTCGGCGTTGGCGTCGTCGGCGCAGCGGGCGTTCGGGACTGTATGTTCGTGCCGGCATCGTGCTGGATTGCGCGGCAGGTCTTTCAGGCGCCGAGATCGCCGAGCGTCATCGGACGAGCCAGCAGACGGTGAGCAAGTGGCGGGGCCGGTTTGCCCGTGAGCGCCTGGCGGGCTTGTCGGATGCGCCGCGCAGCGGGCAGCCTCGGCGTCACGGCGATGAGAGGGTTCAGGAGATTCTGGATGCGACGCTGCACCGCCGGCCGAAGAAGGCGACGCACTGGAGCGTGCGCAGCCTTTCAGCGGAATTGGGTGTGCCGCGGGACTTCGTGCATCGCGTTTGGCGGGCCTTCGGCCTGAAGCCCCACCTGTCGCGCAGCTTCAAGCTGTCGACCGATCCACACTTCGTGGCAAAGGTGCGCGACGTCGTCGGCCTCTACCTGGACCCACCGGAGAAGGCGCTGGTGCTTTGCGTGGACGAGAAGAGCCAGATCCAGGCGCTCGATCGCACGCAACGGTCGTTGCCGATGAACTACGCAACGCCCGAGACACGCACCCACGACTATCGACGCTATGGCACGACGACGCTGTTCGCGGCACTGGATGTCGCCACGGGCAGGGTGATCGGCAAGATCAAGCGCCGCCACCGCAGTAGCGATTTCATCAGCTTCCTGCGGTACATTGACCAGCTCGTGCCGGAGGACCTCAACGTTCATCTGATCCTCGACAACTACGGCACGCACAAGACGGCCAAGGTCAAGCAGTGGTTTCTCCGTCACCCGCGCTTTCACTGCCATTTCACGCCGACCTACAGTTCGTGGATCAATCTGGTCGAGCGCTTCTTCGCCAGTTTGACCGAGCACCAATTACGGCGGGGCGCTCACCGCTCCGTCGTCGCCTTGGAGAAGGCCATCCGCGCCTATCTGGAGGTCCACAACGAGCAGCCAAAGCCGTTTCGCTGGACAAAGTCCGCCGACGAAATCATCGCCTCGGTCAACAGTGTAATTAACGTAATTAACCGGACAGAACACTAGCAGGCTGCGGAAGAACGCGATGGGTCGGGATTCTTATGGGCGACTTCTGGCGTGAAGGTGTCGGTCGGGTCGATTTCTTCGGAGGAGACGGGTTGGTGGATTTCGCCGCAGCGTTGCGGACCTGCGGAGCCCCGCCTTCGCGAGGCAGACGGGAATCTTTGCCGACCGCGGTGCCGGCTTGACGGACCGCCCGACGGTGGCCCTGCTCCGGGCCCCGGCGGTCATGCTGCGGCCCTCTGCAGCTTCGGCAGTCGGATCAGGTCGTAGGCCGCCAGCGCCAGGGTGAACTGCCAGTCCACCCGCGCCAGGCCGCGATGCCGGGTCTTCGAGAGGCACGCCACCGTCTTCACCCAGCCGAAGACCTCCTCGATCCGTTTGCGGTGAACCTGGCTCGCTTGATACCCCTCGCTCGCCGCCATCTCCTCGCCGATATTCGAGCGTCGGCCGGCGGTGTTGCGCGCCGCATGCGCCTCAGCGCCGAAGGCTTTGCAGGTCCTGACGAACGCCGCCGTGTCATAGGCCTTGTCCGCTCCTACCGTCACAGCCCGGTCGGGCTCCTCCCGGCGCCCTTCGGCATGACCTCGCCGGCCAGGCATTCCGCCTGTCCCGTCGCCCGGCTCGCCAGGCCGTCCACCACCAGCCCGTTGCGGTTCTCCATCAGCGCATGGCCCACGTAGGTGAGCTTCGCTTTCTTGCCCTTCCCCTTGCGGTAGAGCCGGCAGTCGTCATCCGTGGTCGAGCGGTGCGTCTCGTTCGACCAGCGCGCGCCATGGAAGTCGCGGGCGGCATTGCGGCCGCCGGCACTATCTCCGTCGCCATCCTCTCCCGGAGGCTCCTCGTCAACGGCCCGGAAGCTCTTAATCGACGCCCACGCCTCGATCTGCGTCCCGTCCACCCAGAAGTGGTCCTGCGACAGAAGACGCCTCACCGCGGCCAAGGAGACCAGATGCGCCAGAAAACGCGACGCCACATCGCCCGGAGAGCGCCCGCAGCCGGAGGGCCGGTCGCTGCGCTGCGTCCGCGCCGACGGACTTCCGCAGCCACCGCTTTCTCCAGACGGTCGAGCCCCGCGTCGTCCAGCAGACGCAGCGAGCGCGGGAGGTCGGCCGGTAAGGCAAGGCGCGGCGCGTTGGCTGGGCGGCCGGCGCCGGGCGCGCCGGTCTTCGCATCCGTAGCCTTCCGCCGCTCGTCTCCCGTACCCCGATTTTGCGCCACGTCCCGCCTCCCTGCTCGTACGATCCTGTCCTGTCCGCCCGCGCGACCGCAGGGCCTTCACCGCTCCGCGGGCGGGCGGTAGAAAGGCCGCTCGATACGAACCTCGACCACAAATGAAAAGCCATTGGCGATGACAACTCTTCTTTCGGGCTCCGGCCGGTCCGTTTCGGCGACGGTCAAATGGTACGATCCCGGCAAGGGATACGGATTCCTCGTTCCCGATGACGGCTCGCCGGACCTCTTCTGCCGGGCGCAGGTGCTGACGGCGGCGGGTCTCGACCGCCTTCTTCCCGGCGCGGCGGTCGTCTGTGAGACGGCGCCGGGCCTGCGCGGACCCGAGGTCTCGCGAATTCTGTCCATAGACTTTTCCACGGCGGCGGCGCGCATGGCGTCCCCGGCCCGCGCGCCCGTCAACGGAGGGGCTGCCGCCGGACCCGGCGTCGGGCCGGTCGGCCCGCCGGTCCGCGCTTTCGTCAAATGGTTCCAGCCGGCCAAGGGTTACGGCTTCCTCGAACGCGAGGACGGCGCCGCCGACCTGTTCTGCCACCTGACGCCCGTGCTGGCATCGGGCCATGACACGCTGCCCGAGGGCGCGGCGGTGACCTGCGAGGTTGTGCAGGGCGACCGGGGACCCCAGGTGTCGAGAATCCTCAAGGTCGAACCGCTTGCCGCCATGCCCGCCGGCCCCGGACCCCGATCCGGGGGCCCGATGGAGCCGGGCGGGTTCCCGGACGCCCGCGATCCTTGCCCGCAAGCCGGCAGTCCGTCCTCCGCCGTCATGGAGCTGACGGGCGCGGTCAAGTTCTTCGACCCGGCCAGAGGCTTCGGCTTCGTCGTGCCGGACGACGGGGGTCCCGAGGTGTTCGTCCATGCCAGCACCCTCTTCCGCTCCGGCATGACCGACCTTGAACCGGGGCAGCGCGTCATCGTGAGCGCGGAACGCGCGCCGCGCGGGCTCCAGGCGACGGGCATGGAGCCGCTCTGAACGGGCCGTCCGCGACAGGGCTCAGCCGCAATGGAGAACATCATGGACGAACCGGACGCACCGCAATCGGCATCCGCAGAGGAAGAGGCCCGGATCGGCGAAATGCCGGCGGTTTTCACCAACAAGGTTTACGTCACTCGCATGCCGGGCGGCGGCGCGAAAATCACCTTTGCCGAAGCGCGCCGGGCGCAGGGTGGGGACCGGGCGTCACCGCGCGTGGCGGTCTTCCTGCAGCAGGCCGATCTTGCCGCCCTGCGCCGCCTGCTGGACTGGACGGCAAGCCCCGATGAGCCGTTGGAGCCCTTCGGCGGCTCGATGCATTAACCGCCGGGCCCGCCCCTCTTCCCCGAACGCGGCCGCTCCCGCGCCCCGTTTATCCGCGCCTTCAGTTTTTCCGATGGCCTGAGGACCGCGGCCCGCCGCGCGGCGATCGGCACCGCCTCGCCGGTCGTCGGGTTGCGCCCGGACCGCGGCGCCCTGTCCCGCAGCGTGAAGACCCCGAACCCCGAAATCTTCACCTCCTCGCCCCGGACCAGCGCTTCGACGATCTCCCCGATCGCATCCTCGACCAGCCCGGCCGACTCCGCATGCGACAGGCCGATCCGCATTTGCACCGCCCGATACAGATCGGCCCGCGTCACCGTCCTGCCGCTCATGCCATCGCGCCTTCATCAAGCTCCGTCGATTGCCCCGGCCCGGAGCATGCCCGGCTGCGATGGACCGCCCCATGGAGGTAGCCGTCCCGTCTCCTGGCCGCAAGCGGGACAGGCCGGGGCAATGGGTCGCCATGCCCTCCGGCAGCCTTGCAGGTGACGGTCGGGAACCGCGTCCCGGCCGCCATTCGGACGTCGCCGCCACGCCTCGCACCTCCAGGAGGCCGAGGCTGGCCGGAAGCCGGGCGGCGGTCGGGTGTCCGGAGAGGGCGTCCGGGCGCCGCTCATCATCACCGGCAGGATGGAGACGGCACCATGACGGCAGCGATGGCGATGCCCGGCAACACGGCGGACACGTTTTTGGTTCACTACTTCGGCGGCGGCCTCGAAGGCGACGACCGTTTCGTGGTCGAGCGGTTCCGCGCTCTGGCCTGCGGCGATATCCGTCCGGTCCGGCCCGAGGCGGCGAACGCGAAGGACCGGCGCAAGGCGAAGCGGGCCACCGCCACCCTGAAGGAGGTCGTCGCGATGCGCCCGGACCGGGCCGAGATCATCATCTGCACCGGCCTTCGCACCCGCGGCGGCGTGCAAAAGTGGGGGGCCATCGCGACCTCTCTCCTGTGCGAGCGCAAGCAGCGCGGCTGAGCAGCGCCTTTCGGGGGACATCCCGCCGGCGCTCCGTCGGCGGGATGTCCTCTTTCGGGGTTCCGATTTCGATGGGGAGAATGTCGTGGCCTATCGTGACGTGGAAGTCAGGAAAAAACGCGACCGCGAGCGTGTCGCCAGGCGCGCCGCCGCACGCGTTGCAGCGGGCCAATGCCCGCGCTGCGGCGAGCGGCCTCCCCTGCCGGAGCGCTCGCTGTGCAGCATTTGCGCCGAAAGGCGAAACCGGGCGAGCCGGGCGAGGGATGCGCGGCTGCGGGAAGCCGGCCAGCCCAGACGCGACCCCCGGCGCGCGAGAGCGTATGAACACGAGCGGTCGCGCCGGCAGTCCGATGCGCGGCGCGAGGAGGGCTTGTGCCTGCGCTGCGGCGCCGCCCCGCCGGCGGACGGGCGCATGTCCTGCGAGCCCTGCCTTCGGAAGCGCCGCGCCGAAGACCGGGCGAAATACCGGGCCGGCAAGGAAGCCGGAAAGCCGTATGGCGGGGCCAATGCCGATGCAAAGCGGCGCGCCGGCCGGGCCAGGAGCAGGAAGCGCCAGAAGGCGCGGATCGAGGCCGGGCTCTGCATTCGCTGCGGCGCCCGCCCGCCGGTCGAGGGGGGAACCACCTGCTCGCCATGCCGCGAAAAGCGCCAGCAGGCCGAGCGGCAGTTGTATGCCGAACGCCGGGCTGCCGGCTGCTGCACGCGCTGCGGTGGTCCGGTCCATGAAGGCCTGTCGCGCTGTGCGCGATGCGCTGCCATCGAGGAGGCCGGCCGTTGCCCCGAACGCAAGAACGCGCGCTCCCGAAAGCTCTACGCCGCCAGGAGGGCGCGGGGCGAATGCACATCTTGCGGAGCGCCCGCGCAGGGGGCCAGCAGGTGCTCCCCATGCGCGGAGAAGTCGTACCACGGCTCGGCGCATTTCAGGGGCATCCCGGTCTGGGATCCGCAGTATACGGTGATCGAGATCGAGACGGGCGCCGACCACGGCACCTATGACAGCATGGCCGACGTGGCGCTCTGCCTCGCCTTCGCCAAGCTCGACCGCGACCGGGTGGAGATCGTGACGGACGCCCCGGTCACCGCGCGGCTGACGGCGTGGGAATGAGCGGCGCCATGCGTGCCGGGGGCCGGGCGCCCGCCGGCCTCCTGCACGTGCCGCCGGCCCGGCGCCGGGTGCGATACATATCGCCGTCCCGCGGGCGGCAGATCCGAACCCGACGACAGGAGATCGACCGATGACCGTCGACACGCTGCCCGACTGCCCCCGCTACTGTTTCGCGCCCGTCGAGGACGCCGAGCTCGGGGTGCAGCAGATCCGCATAGTCATCGAGGGCCTGGACGCGGCCATCGGCACGTCGCTGGTCGTGCTGGGCATCGACGAGGCCATGACGATGGCGGACAGGCTCAACCGTCCGCTCGGCTGGACGCGGGCGGGGTGGACCGCCTTCGCCGCGACATGCATCCGCGGGGCCAGCACCCCGGACTGACGCGCCGGCCACGCCGCGCGGTCGACGGGCTCCGCCGCGCTACCGCACAGCCGGCAGCGGGGGCGGCCCGCGCGCGCGATGCCCGGCCTGCCATCCTGACGGCGCCACCGCCCCGCGCCTGTCGCGGGCGACCGCGTCCTGGGCCGAAGCTCCCGTCGAGGAGCCGGAGAGGAGCGCCTTGCGGGCGATCGCCCGGGGAGCGGAGGGAGCGGTTTCCCTCGAACGCGCCGGGCAGCGCAAAGGAGGCTCCGGCCATGTTCGACCCCGACATCCATATCGACGTTCCCACCGGCGCCCTGCTGGCCGAGATCGGCATCGACCCCGCCGCTGCGAGCGAGGTCATCGCGGAAGACCGCGCCCTCCGCTGCCCCGACCGGGATCGGGTGCGTCTCGAGTGCGGCACCGCGTTCCTCGACGTCGCCATGCCGCACGGGACCATCCTGCGCGAGGCGACGGGCAGCATGGTCCCGGTCCCGGCGTACCGCCCCGCGAAATAGAGGAGGAGGGAAGCCTGGAGAAGGTGAACGGCGGGGGGCCGGGGGGAGCGATCGTCCCGGTCTCCCGTCGTTCGCGAACCCATCGTCATGAACGAGACCTGAAGGAGCATCGTGATGAGCTTCGGAATGAACCGCGTCGAACTGATCGGCCGCCTCGGCGCCGACGTCACCGTCAACCACCTGATGAGCGGGGGGCGCGTCGCGAATTTGAGCATCGCGACCGATGAGTCCTACTTCAACCGCGACGGCCAGAAGGTCGACAAGACCGAGTGGCACCGGGTCGTGACCTTCCAGGACGGCCTCATCGACATGCTGGAGCGCCACGCGAAGAAGGGCCGCCTGGTCCACGCCGAGGGCAAGCTCCAGACCCGGCGGTGGAAGAAGGACGGCGAGGACGGCGACCGCTTCTCGACCGAGATCCTGATCGTGCCCGGTCACAAGATCCAGTTCCTCGACAAGCCTGCCGGCGCGAACGGCAACGGCGCCCTGGCCGAGACCGCCCCGCCGAAGGCGAACGGCGAGGCCATGCCGGCCGGCGGCGACCCGGCGCAGGGCGACGACTTCGGATCGGATCGCATTCCCTTCTGAGCCGGTCTCTCTCCTCTCTCCCAACTCGGGCGGCCGTTTCGACGGTCGCCCATTTTTTCTGCCGTGGGTCCGGAGCCGCCGCCGCGCCAGGAGGGGAGAAGAGCTTGCGAACGGGCAAGCCCTTCGGAGGAGGGAGTCGCCTCCCGCCTTCGCCACCGTCGCAATGGGAGATTGGCATGGACCGCATGGACTTCGACCGCATCGCCCGCCACGAATGGCGCATCCGTCTCGCCGGCGAGGTCGTCGGCGACGTGCTCCGCATGCCGGATGTCCTCCGGGCCGGGGCGCCGGTCTTCGTCATCCATCCGAGCGAGGACAGCCGGGGCCCGGTCCGGGTCGGCGACCCCGCCCGCGTCCGCGCCGAGACCGTTCGGATGCTCGACACCCATCCGCTCTGGCGGTGACGGGCGCATGTCCGCAGACCGGCACCCCACCGGCAGACGCCGTGCCGGTCGAGAGGCCCATGGGGTCCGTGCGGGTGGAGAGATATTCGCCTCGACGTGCTGTCCCATTGTGCCACACGTGCTCCCTCCGCCAACCCTCCGGGTCCTCCGCTGGCGCTCCGGCGCGGGGAGGCTCCGCTAGGCGCCGCGACGGGGCGACCGTGGCTCAGGCCCAAGTTCCGCCAAGGCTCGTTCCTCGCCAGGCTCCACTAGGGCCTTGCGCCCGCACCACTCGCCCCGACGCACCGCCAAGCTCCACCAACCCCGCGTGGCTGCGGTCCGCGCGCGTGACCCAAAAGGACATCACATCAGGGATCGGCCCCGAACGTGCAACCGATCACATAGGAGATCGTCATGAACATCATCGACACCATCGAGACCGCCGCGCAGTCCGTCACCGCGACCGTCTGCGACAACGCCGCCCTGTTCGGCGCTGCCCCCGAGCGCGACGAGTTCGACACCCGCGAGGTCTGGGACGCCGACGATGCGCTCGCCGCCGTCGCCGAGGCCTTCCGCATCCTGGCCCAGGGCGTCGCGCCGGATGGCACCCAGCTCGCCGACGAGCGCGAGAGCCTGCTCTGGGGCTTCGTCAATATGCTCGACAGCCAGACCAACCGCCTCGACCGCGCCGCCGACAGGCTGATGCCGGAACTCCGCGACCTCCAGCGCGCCCAGGACGGCACCGAGATCAAGTCGCTCGAACTGGAGATGACCACCCACCGCGCGCAGTGCCTCACCGACCGCCGCGACGCCTTCGAGACCATGCGCGACACCGCCGCCGAACAGTATCGCGCCGAGACCGGCAACGTCTGGCGGCCCCGGCGCGGCAGCCACGTCTCGCAGACCGGCGCGCTGACCTCCGCCAGCATCGACGCCCGCGACTTCGCCCGCGCCCGGCAGGACCGCAAGACCGCCGCGCATCTGCCGCAGGGCACCCTCGTCGCCATCGCCGGCGGCAAGGACGTCGCCGACCCGGCCGCGGTGATCGCCATGCTCGAAAGGACCCGCGCCAAGCACGCCGACATGGTGCTCGTCCACGGCGGCGGCCCCGGCATCGAGAAGATCGCGGCGCGCTGGGCCGAGCAGAACGGCGTCCACCAGGTCGTCTGCAAGCCGGACTGGGACCGCCACGGACGCGCCGCCCCGTTCCGCCGCAACGAGGAACTGCTGAACCTCCTGCCGAAGGGCGTCATCGCGTTCCCCGGCTCCGGCATCACCGAGAACCTCGTCGACAAGGCGCGGCAGCTCGGCATCCCGGTCATGAAGGCCGCAGCCTGATCCGCAACGCCTCGCGGGCCGCGCCGTCGCTCCGGTGGCGGTGCGGCCCGTTTCGTTTCCGACCGACGGCGTTGCAGCGGCGCCGTCGTCCTCGCGCGCGCTTCGCGCGGCGCTCGCCGCCTCGCTACGCTCGGCGTCCTCGGCAGCATGCTTCGCACAGCCTGCCCCGGACTCGATCCGGGGCCTGCCGTCGGTGCCGCTGGCGATCGCGATCGCCGACGTGATCGTCACGACGAACACCGCGACGGGACTCGCGATCGCTCGCCCCGTCCGTCGCCTCCGCATCACGCTTCGCATGAGTGCTTCGGCGACCGCGCGGATCGACGCGCGCGACACGAGGCACGGCGCCGGCATCGGTGACCGTGGTCCCGGTCGCCATCGCGATCGCCGCGCGCGTCGCCACTGCCGGCTTCGCCGTCACCGGCCGCCGCGGTAGCCGCCGCAGTCGCGGGCGCGCTCGTGCGGCCGTCGCGGCCGATGCCGCCGTCACCGCGCTCGACACTTCGTCCCTCCGTAGTGTCGCCGACAACGACCACTCAAGCGCCGTGGCGGCTTCGATCCGCCGCTCTCGCCGGCGACGATTCCCCCATGAAAATCGCTGTCCGATTTTGTGCCTTCCACGCCCGGAGGGCGCTGGCTCGTCACACCCGACTCACCGCTGGTGATTTGGGCGCATGCGTAGCCCCGGAGGGCCCTTCCGGCGCCTTACCGAGGCAGTCGGGGCCTATCGTATGATGGGAACCCGTAGTGCGGATTGTGTTACGGCTAACTCTCTGGAATCATTGTTTGTGTTTGTTCCGTGTTCGCTGTGTATGCTCCAGAGCACCGCGCGCAACTCGCGCGCAACTCGCCCGGACACGGAACAAACACCGGATCGCCGCCCGCGGTCACATAGGCCAATGGACCGGGAAATAGCCCATGGCCATCCGAAACCGGCCGGCATTCCGCTCGCGGAGGGGCCGGTGGAAGGCTCGAACAGGGGAGGTAACGATGGCGATCAGGAGCTTCCAGCGCTCGATCCGGTTCACGAAAAACGAGTGGGATGCCGTGGTCGAGGCCGCCGAGAAGGCCGGAATCGCGCCCGGCTCGTTCGTGCGCAAGGCCGCCGCGCGCGCCGCGGCCGACGATTTATATCTCTATGGCGGCGGCCTGACGCCCGAATTGGCCGATCTGATCCAGCGGACCCACCGTGGCGTCCACCTGCTCACCTACCTGAAGCGGGAGGAGCTCGCCGGATCGGAAAGGGGAGCGCTCTTCGACCGGGCCGTCGAAGACGCCCGCGCCACCCAGATCAAGGCGCTCGGCGACGACCGCTCAAGCGAAGATTCGTAGCACCCTCGGCCTCCGGCGGGCGACGCCGGTCCCAGCCTTTTCCGCGGTGGTTGGCTCCAGGGTACCCCGCACCCGACCGGTTCGCCGAACCGATCGAAGGCGCCACGAAAGGCGCCGCCGTCGATCCCCGCCACGCTCATCCGACGCTTCGTCCGTCCGCCGGCAGCGTCATGTCATGCAACGACGCACGCTCAGGCGACCCGTCTTCCGAACGGAACAAGGTCGATCTCGTCCTCGCGCTCGCGGGTCCGGGCGATGTCGTAGCCGGTCTGCATGCGCAACAGCGTGTCCATCGACACGCCGAATACCTTCTCGATCCTGAGCGCCATTTCGGGCGAGAGGCTCGCCCGCTCATTGAGCAGCGCGGACAGCGCCGGGCGCGTGACCCCCAGCGCCGACGCGGCCCCGGTCACCGACAGGCCCATCGCCTCGACGATCTCGCTCTTCACGAACCCGCCCGGGTGGGCCGGGTTCTTCATCCGCAAACCCTGTGTCGTGCCCATCGCCGTCTCCTAGTGGTAATCCTCGTAGTCGAGGTCGACGATCTCGCCCTCGGCGCGGTCGATCCGGAAGGCGAGCCGCCAGTTCCCGGTCACCGTCAGGCTCCACACGCCCCTGCGGTTGCCGGTAAGCCGGTGCGCGTTCCAGCCCGGAACCGTCCGCAATTCGTCCTCGCGCTCCATGTCCTGGAGGAACGACAGCATCCGCCGCAGCTTCGGCACGGCCGCGGGCGGGAGCGCGGCAGCATTGTCTTCCTCGATGAACCGGCGCAGCCCCCTGTGAATCACGTTCCGAATCTTCATGGCGGAAGCTATCGAAGAGACACGTCAAGCGTCAAGCGACGCAATACGATGCCATCCGGCAACTGAAACCCCGGCCGGAGGCAACCGCATTTGCAGGCGATCCGCGACTGCGCGGCGCATCGTTCCGGCAGGAAACAAACGGCTTCGATTCGTGCGTGACTTGCAGAAGGGTACGTCGCCGGACATGGCGCCGGGCCGGTGACACCGACCGGAACCCCTCCGGCGTGTCCATCGTCGACGGTTCCCGGCACCACCGGAGATCACATCTCCATCTCGAAACCGCGCGATCCCCGGGACTTGTCCAGTTCGGCAGCGCGTTCCTGGTCTGGCAATTTCACCCACTCCGGCTCGCGACTCCTGTCCGCCGCCTCGTCCCGGGTCCCGGTGGGCCGCTCCAGCATTGCCTCCAACCCGCGTTTCTTCCCGTCGCCGTGCGCCTTTTCTTCCGCGAGCGCCTTCTCCGCTGCGCCGATTCCTTCGAGCGCGGATACCCGCTCGCCGGTCGCCGCCTCCAGGGTCTCGCGCAGTTCCTTCGCATCGTCGGTGACCAGCTCGGCGCTGTGCCGGGCCCGGCTGATCTCGACGTAGAAGCTCTTCTGGGTCGACAGTTTCGGGTGATTCGCCTCCATCGCCGCGATCACGTTGTCGACGGTGCGGCCCTGGAAGGCATGCACGGTGGAAGCCCAGGCATGGTCGAGATGGCGGAGTTGCGGATCGTTCTTGCCGAGCTCCAGCATCCGCCCGTCGCCGAGCCGGAAGGCGACGCGGCCGCCCCGGACCGAAGCGACCTCCGCCGTGTCGCTGTTGACCAGGCGCAAGCCGGTGTCGTTGCGGGTCCAGCGGATGCGGTCCCCGGCGCGCAGCTCCATGCTCTCGGTCCGGTAGACCTCGACCGCGCCGCGCTTCCCGCCGACCTGGCGCGGCCTCCAGGAGACGGATTGTCCGTCCGGCCCCTCCAGCATTACCGTGCCCTTCCGGTGATCGACCCCTGACACGCGGCGTTCGTCGCCCTTCGCGACGCCAAGGCTCTTGTAGTCGCGGTGGAAGGCGACGACGTCGCCGGGGGAATAGTTGCCTGCAACCGTCTTCTCGGCGCTGGTATAGCCGTGGGAGACCAGCCGTTCGGCCTCGAAGGCGGGGCCGCGGATGGCGCCGTCGCGGGCGAGGCGCTCGCGGATGTGGCCGTTGATCGCGGTGCGCAGCGCATGGCTCGGGGCCATCAGCCCGGTGTTCTCTCGCTCCCGTGGTGAGAGTTTCAGCCAGCGCGCGGCGGCCGCACCGGCAAGGTTGTCGGGATTGACCTCGGCGATGCGGTCGCCGAGCTTGTCGAAGGCCCTGCCGATTTCGCCCGCGAGGCTCGCGCGCACCGCCTCTTTCAGTTCGGCGTCCTTCTGGCGCAGGATCTCGTCCATCACCGCCGTCTTCATGCCGGCGGCCTGGAGCTGGGCGAAGGGCTTGCCGGCATCGACCGCGTCGAGCTGCTTCCGGTCGCCCACCAGCACCACGCGGGGGATGCGGATGGCGGCGGCGATTCTCAACAGGTCCCGGGCCTGGACGGTCGAGGCGAGGGAACCCTCGTCGACCACCAGCACGGTCTTCCGGAATGCGGCGCGCATCTCCCGCGCGCCCTTCCGGGTCAGCCGACCCTCGGCAACGCCCGCATTGCGGGCGAGGAATCGTTGCAGGGTCTCGGTCTCGATCCCGGCTTCCGATGCAAGGGTGCGCGCCGCCGAGGCGGACGGCGCGACGCCGATCGTGCGGTATCCACTCTTCGCCGCGAGCTGCCGGGCGCGGGCGAGCATGGTGGTCTTGCCGGTGCCGGCATAGCCCTGCACGCCCACCACCCGGTCCTTGGAGGACAGGATCGTCTTGACCGCCTCCTTCTGGCCCACGGTGAGGCGGCCGTTGTGCAGCAGCGGCCCGGCGATCCAGCTCCGCATGACGGGGCGCGCGGCGCCCCGGCCGCGTTCCATCAGCGCGACGGTCTCCTTCTCGTCGGCGACGGCCTTGTCGGTGGTGAGCGACTCGCCCCATGCCGGCAGGCCGCAGCGATGCAGCGTGCCCTCCTTCTCCAGCCGTGCGACTGCGGCCTCGGCTTCTCCGATGGTCACCGATCCCGGTTTCCACGCCAGCGCGGCGGCGAGCAGGTCGGTCTTCGCGAACACCGCCTCGCGCTCGGAGAGGTGCTCCACCGCCCAGGCCATGGCGGCATCCGCCGGGGATTGCGGCGGGAGATCGAACAGGTCGCCCTGGCGAACCGCCGCCCCGTCAGATGCACCGTTCCTGCCAACCTCGCGATCCTTTCCCGGAGCGTCCTGGCTCTTCTCTACCGTATCGGCCGCGAGCGCCCTGGCGTCGAACCCGAGCCCGTCCGCCTGGCGCTGCCACATCTCCCGCAGTTCGGCACGGTCGACGTCGCGCTTCGCCGCCCGGGTCATCAGCGCCGCGCGCTGGGCGGCGCGCTGGTTCTCCGCCGGCGTCCCCAGGCCGCGCCCGTCCATCGCCGCCTCGATCTCCGCGCGGCGGGTGGAAAAGGCGTCGATGATTTCGCGGGAAACGCCCGCGATCTCGAACCGCCCGTCGGCATGGGCCTTTTCGATGCCGTAGCCGAGCGAGGTCAGCTCCCGCGCGAGCTCGCCCCGGTAGAGCGCGCCGATCAGCATCTTCGAGGAATACAGCTTCTCGTTGGCCATGGTGCGCCATTTGCCGTCTTCGCCCTGCACCATGTTGGCGATCACCGCGTGGGTGTGGAGCTGCGGGTCGAGATTGCGCGAGGTCTCGTGGGTGAAGGTGGCGATCACCGCCTTCTGCTCCCCGGCGCGGACCATGCGACCGCCGTCGGGATGCCTCATCCGGGTCTCGACAACGCGTTCCTCGACCCAGGCGAGCGTTCGCTCCACCGCCCGGCCGTGGGCCTCCGCGACGCGGGCGTCGCCGCCGACCAGCGCGGCGAGGGAGACGGATTTGGGCGCCGACAGGGTGAGGTCGCGGCCGGGACGGTGGACGATCTCCCCGTCCTTGCCGGGACGGCCCAGTTGCGGCCCGTCCGGCACCCGGCCCTCGAGGATCGCGGTGAAGACGTCCGGATCGACCGGGCCGGACAGGCCGAGCGCGTCGGCGCCCTTGCCGGCCCAGGCGCTGGCGGCGCGATGATCGGGATCGTCCCTGGCGTAATAGCCGTCCCGTTCATAGTAGCTCACGCCCTGGGATGGCGCGGCGATGGCGCCGATCGAGGCGACCATCAGAAGAATTGCCGGCCCAGCTCGCGCCTGGGCACGATCGCCTCGCCCTCGGCCGGCTCTTCGGCCTCCGTCGTGTCCGGCCGGCTTTCTGGATCGGCGGGGGCCGGGTTCGCCGGAACCGCGACATCGGCGCTCCGGGCGCTTTCCGCCGACGGCAGGCCCGGCGCTTCCGTTCGCTCCAACAGCTCGCCGTCGGTCACCATAGGCTTCGCGCCGTCCGGCTCCGGGAGGTCGATGAATCCTGGACGTCGCCTGCCGCCGAGCAACGTCAGGAGGCGTTCGAGCTCCGCCGGAGACACCACCAGCAGCGCGATCCGCGCGCGCAGGCCCGGCCGGATCCACTCGGCGACGCGCTCCGCCGGCCCCGGTGCCGGCAAATGCCGATGGGGATATTCCACCGGCTCCAGCGCCGTCCCGGGCCGGCCGCGCCGCCCATGGCCCGCGGCCCCAAGCAGCATCAGGCAGAACACCGTCCCGCCGGCGCCGGCGCCCAGCATGACGCCGTCTCCGATCGCTGCCAGGATGCGCCGCTGGGCCCACACCGGCGGTCCGAACTCGACGAACCCCGCACGGCTGATGTTCCAGACGTCGCCGCGCTCATCGCGGTACGCCACCGGCGTGTATTTGCTGAAACCGACGGCGAGCGCGATCTCGACCGCCGTGAGCTTCGCGGCCGAGTACCAGTCATGACCGGTGGTCCCACGCGCCAGCAGGATGACCGGCACCGCCAGCGTCATCGCGGCGACGCCGAGCAGCCCCAGCCGGATCATGCGGCGCGGCCATCGCGCGCCCGACATGTCAGCCAGCCCAGGGGCCGGAGACGCCCGAACTCACGGCGATGCCTGAGGAGCGGCCTCGCGCCTGCGCGGACGGCAGCGCCCGGCGTCCCACGCGTCCAGATCCGTCCCCCGGTAACGCACGCAGCCCCCGAGACGGTAGTACCGCGGCCCCGCCCCGGTGCACCGGTAGGTATCGAGGGTGCGCGGGGAAAGCCCCAGCCGCTCCGCCGCCTCGCGGGTGTCGACATATGCCGAGTCTTCGCCGCAGGGCGGCGGCATCCCGTCCTCGGAGCCGTTCGCCGGACAACGGGCAGGGGGTTCCGGCGGCAGTTTGACGCCGGTCAGGAAGCGCGGCATCGCGCCGGTCCGGGCGCGAATCTGCCGCCATTCCCCGGCGCTCGCGTGAGACGCCATCCAGGTGCGCACGTCCCTCACGGTCGCCAGGGTAGGCGACAGGCCCTTGCGCAGCTGCGCGACGAAGGACGGATTGCCCGTCGCCCCGAAACCCAGCATGGAGCGCTTGATTCCGGTCACCGCGAGGAAGGCCTCGACCTCCTCAAGGAAAGTCGGGCCGGCCGGTGGCTCGCCCATGACGGCGAGCACGCTGTCCACCGTCCTGAGCCGGGGATTGCGGCCGCCGCGCAGCGAGGGGACGAAGTCCCGGTCGCGCAGTGCAGCCGCGCCCAGCGCCCCGGCGCTCATGCCGTTACGCGAACACCAGGCCTCGATCGCCTGCCGAAATCGGGCAACCAGACTACCGGTCGGGACTGCGTCCATGGCGTTCATGCAGGAAAAGATAGGGGACGCGGAAGGCCCCGCAAGCCGGTTTCGGTATGGGAATTCCGACGCTTCGCAGTCCTGGCCTTGCGAGGCCCCGCAAGGCGCCGCAGGGCGGCAAAAAATATGCCGGGTGCCCCTATGAGCTCGAGATACGCCCAGAATCGAGGACAGGACCGGTGGCCGCTTTGGCTGCGGCCGACGCAGGTGACGGTCACAACGCGCACACATTCGCTGAGGTCGTGCGTTTTGGTGGGGCACGACAAACAGCATGAGACACGCGCGGGCTGGGTTTGTGACGGGGGCCGGGGACGGAAGGAGGGCGTAGTGGGTGGTTGAGACCACCTGTTCGCTCCGAAAGCATTTCGGCTCATTGCGCCCCTCTTCCAGGAACGGCGTTCGGCGCCGAAGTAAAGCTGAACCGATACGACCGGATGTGGCGCATTCGGCCTTTACGCTTCCCGGATACCGCAATTCGGAGAGAGCCATGCTGACGGCTTACGAACGACACCTCCTCGCCCGTTACCTCGCCAACGCTGCCTCGGGCCTCCGCCGCCGGGATCCCGAAGCCTCGGCACTCGCTGGGTGGGTGGTTGACGGAGAGAACCGCGTCGGGATCGGGCGGCAAGGAAGGCCGGGACGGCGCATGCGCCGCTGGACCGCTGACTACGGCAAGGTTTCGAAAGAGCAGTTCAGCAGCCTGCGGCAGGCCTTGCAGGACGAGTGCGCGGCCAGGGCGCCGGGGCGCGACCGGACCGGGCGGCGCCTCCTCTGCCTCGCGCGGACGGCGGGACTCAACCGCACGGACACCGCCCTTCTGGAACTCCTGGTGCGCTATCGGACCAACCCCGTCTTCGAATCGATGATCGACGACGTCTTCATCGACCCCTCCCGCTGGCACGACCTGAATATCAAGGGCCGCGCGCTCGCCCTGATGCTGGGCCTTTCGCTGGGTGCTGTCGCCCGCCGTTTCGGCCAGGACAAGCCTCTCCTGCGGACCGGCCTCGTTTCGGTTGACGATGACGGCGAAGTGAAGGCCATCGACCGGCTGGGCCGGCTGGCGCTCGCTCCCGCCGAAGCGGGACTCGATGCGAACGGCCTGCTGTTCGACGCTGCGCCGCCGGGCGAGCTCGACTGGTCCGATTTCGACCATGTCGCCAGAGACCGGGACCATGTCGAGAGGCTGCTGAAAGGCGCGCTCGACAGCAGGGCCGAAGGCGTCAACATCCTGCTCTACGGGCCGCCCGGCACCGGCAAGACCGAATTCTGCAAGACGGTGGCCGAGCGCCTCGGCGTTGCGCTCTACAGCGTCGGCGAGGCGGATGGCGACGGGGACGAACCGTCACGGCAGGAAAGGCTGCAGGAGCTTCGCCTGGCCCAGAGGCTGCTGGCGCAGGACCGGCACTCGCTGCTGCTGTTCGACGAGATGGAGGACCTGCTCGCCGAAGACTTTTCGGGCTTTTACTTTTTCAGGGGACCGTTCGCCCGGAAGCCGCAGGGAGGCGCCTCGAAGGTCTTCATGCACCGGCTGCTGGAGCGGGCGCCTGCGCCGACGCTCTGGGCGATGAACGACGCCGGGGATGTCAGCCCCGCCATCCTCCGGCGCATGATGTTCGCCTTCGAGCTGCGCGCGCCGACGAGCCGGGTCAGGGAGCGGGTCTGGACGCGGCAGCTCCAGCGCCACGGCATCCCGGCGCAGCCCGAAGATTCGCGCGCGCTCGCCGTTGAATTCGAGGCCACGCCCGGCGTCGCGGCGGGAGCCACGGCCGCGGCGCGAGTCGCCGGCGGCGGCGTCGAAACGGTGCGCCTCGGGGTGCGCAGTCTTTCGCGGGTGCTCGGCTGCGAGAAGCCGCCTCAGGGAACGCCGGAGCGCTTCGACCCGGCGCTGATCCGCGCCGACACCGACCCGGTGGCGCTCGCCGGGCGCATCGCCCGCTCCGGCGCGCGGCGCTTCTCGCTCTGCCTGCAGGGCCCGCCGGGCACGGGCAAGAGCGTCTGGGTCCGGTTCCTTGCCGAACGGCTCGGCCTGGAGGTGATCCAGAAGCGGACCTCCGACCTGCTCTCCATGTGGGTCGGCGGGACGGAAAAGCGGATCGCGGACGCCTTCGCCGAGGCGCGCGATGCGGGCGCGTTCCTGGTGTTCGACGAGGCCGACTCGCTGCTCGCCGACCGGCGCTTCGCGGTGAGAAACTGGGAGGTGAGCCAGGTGAACGAGATGCTGACCTGGATGGAAAGCCACCCGCTGCCCTTCGCCTGCACGACCAATTTCGGCGAGCGTCTGGACCCGGCGACGCTCCGGCGCTTCACCTTCAAGGCGGCGCTGGATTATCTGGACCCGGACCGGGCCTGTGCGGCGTTCCGCACCTATTTCGGCATGGAGCCGCCGGCCTGCCTCCGCGACCTCGCGGCGCTCACGCCCGGCGATTTCGCGGTCGTGCGCCGCAAGGCCGAGATCCTGGACCTGCTCGGCGAGCCGGAGGCGCTCGCCGAAATGCTGCGCAAGGAGTGCGAGGCCAAGCCGGGAACGCCGCAGGTCATGGGATTCCGGGCGTGAGGTTTGGCGCTGCCGGAAGCGCTCCCTATGGTGCTCCCGGCGGTGAGCACCGATCGCGAGGGGGAAATGCCAGGATGCGCTACGAACGCCTGAAGGACATTATCGATCTGGCGGTCCGTCTCCAGGGCCGCACGGAGGGAATGACGCTCGACGACATACGGTCGGAGTTCCGGGTCAGCCGGAGAACGGCCGAGCGCATGCGGAATGCCGTCGAGTGGGCGTTCGGCCCTCTGGAGGAAGTCGAGAGCGGCGATGGCAGGAAGCACTGGCGGCTGCGGTCCGACAGGCTTCGCGGTCTCGTCTCCGTCTCGGCGGACGAACTGGGGGTGCTTTCCACGGCCGCCGCGGCCCTAGAGCGAGCAGGCCTCGGCGACCGGGCCGCCAGACTGGAAGGAGTGGCCGTCAAGCTGCGCGCCCTGCACCGCACACAAGCGCCGGAGCAGCTTGAAGCCGGCCTCGAAGCGCTGCTCCGCGCCGAAGGCCTCGCTATGCGCCCCGGTCCGGGAGAGCCGGCCGATCCGAAGCTGCTTGCGCTGCTGCGCGACGCCATCCTCACCCGTCGCAAGGTGGAATTCAGCTATCTCTCCCGCTCCACCGGGCGGTCGAGCCGCCAGGTCGCCGAACCCTACGGCCTGCTTTACGGCAACAGGCCGTTCCTAGTCGCGAGGACCGGCTGGAGCGACGAGCCGCGCCTCTGGCGGCTCGCCAATGTGAGTGACGCACGGCTGGGGCCGGACAATTTCGAGCGTGACCCTGAATTCGACCTGCAAGCTTTCGCCCGGCGCTCCTTCGGCACGTTCCAGGAGAAGCCGGTCAAGGTCCAACTCCGCTTCCACGCCCGCGCCGCCCCCGACGCCGCAACCTTCCGCTTCCACCCGGAGCAGGAGGACCCGGTGACAAGCGACGACGGGACCCTGACCATCCGCTTCGAGGCCGGCGGCCTCGACGAAATGTGCTGGCACCTCGTAACCTGGGGCGACAGCGTGACCGTGGAGACGCCTGCGAGGTTGCGGCAGAGGCTGGCGCAGATGTGTGGGGCGCTTGCGGCTCATCATGCCGATCATTAAAACCCCGCGGGACAATTGTCGGCGTTCGGCTTATCGAGGAAAGGAAGAAAAATGACAACGATGGTCCAGTATTTTTCCAATAAAGCCGAATCTTTCCCACAATGGCTGGCCCAGAGAGACTACAGTCTCCGGAATTTCTTCGGGAACCGCACAATATTCTATCCCGGTTCGGGCGACGATGGTCATCCGTTAGCTATCTTCAATTCAAGCCATAGCGCCCATTGCTACTTCTACGTGGACCAGTCCTACTCCGCAGAAAATCTTGAAGAGCGCCTCGGGTACCAGCCAGCCGGATACTTCCCCATTCTCGACAGGCAGTATTCCGCGGAAGATTTGAGACGAGAGAGCATCCGTCCTCTATCGGATGCCGACCTACGCCAATTTACTGCTCCACCAAGAATGACTGACGGTTGCTCCGCAAGATCATACCGCTCTTTGTATGATTCCCTACTGGCCGCCGTCGATTCTTCCTCTGCCGTTCGCTTGCTGATCTATGAACGAAAGCCGGAATATGACGAAAGCCACGGCGCAATGCGTTTCGCGATATTTTGTCTCGGCATGGAAGCTCGAACGGCCTATGAGTGGTTCTACGGGACAATGTTCAGGGGCAACCCGCCATACGCAATACTGCTTCAAGATCATGGTACGGGAGGTGATTTTGCGAAGTGCACTGTCGGGGTTGGGGAATTCGGTGACTGCAATGGCCGACTGTATATTGCCGCTCGAAAATCGGGACTGCCTGAATTTTTGATTGTCGCCGAAAATACAAACTACTGGCCAGGATATAATCGGATCCCAAATGTCATTCCCGATGCAGGCGGAATGCACGACCATGAACGCAAAGTTTTTCAAATGAGCCGCAACGCGGAAGGAAGCAACCAAATGAGCAGATGTGAAGCCATTGGATGTAACCGCCAAGGCAGCAAGCGAGTCCGGGCCGAAAGAAATGGCGAGGGGAGGGTCTTCAATCTTTGCATGGGACACCACATCATTTTCGAACATGGCATCAGATACGGTGGCTTGTATGCCGATGACGGCAGAGGTTGGTGGCGCCCTGTGAGGGAGATATACAGTTATGAGATAGGCGACGGTACGCGGTCAGGTGACAGAAGCGGCTACACGCATCGTAGTACGTTCGCCGAGGCCATTGAGGAAGTCGAACGCATGGCTGGTAATCGGCCCTGGAAAATCTATTCTACGGTCCTTCACAATGAAGGTCAGTTGGACGAGAGCCCTATCAGGGATGAATTGCTTATCTCGAGTGCGAACGCGGGGGATCAAGACAACCTCCCACGTGGTACGGAACTCTGGCGAAAGATCGAGGCAGCAGTCCGCGGTGATAGCGAGGTCAAATTGAATCCACGAGAAGCCGAAATGCTTTGGGCTGCAGGGATTTTGTCGGAAATCAAGGAGGAACTCTACGCATTGGATCGGCTCGACCGCTGTCGATAAGTGCAGTTCGGCACCGGCGACCCGGCCGACGGCCCTGGACGCCGCGAAGCCGATGCAGTAAGCGAGTGCGCCCCGGGGGGTAATGTCCCTGATCCGCTACGTCGCAATGGATTGGCAACCTGCATTGCATACAACCATACGCGTACCCTTCGATGCAGACCCGCTGCGGCGTCATGGAGATCGGCTGGCCGACTGCGTCGCCCAGGCGTTGCGATGCGGCAAACCGGATTTCGCGCCGCCGGACTGGCAGCCGGGGCGGGATGCGTTGCGCCGGTTCTCGGTTCTGTATTCCGGGGCGTTCGCTCGCAACGTTCAGGACCGTCTCCTGCATGTGCGGCAGCTGCCCGACTGGCGGCAAGTGCGTCAGGCGATGGAAGGCACTTTCGGGTTCCATCATGGCTACCACTTCTTCCACGCTGCGCCGCTTGGGTGGGTGAGCCAGGCCAAGCTGACGGAACCCCAGGTCACTAAGGCAATCGCGTATTTTCTACAATCCGAAGACCCCGTCACGAGAGAGGGGCGCATCCGGGCCCTGCTGAGCGCGCTCGGCGGTCGATTGGAGGACGGTCTTGTAAAGGCCAGGGCAACGGACCAGGCGCCTGTTGCCGGAACGCGGAAAAGCATGGACCTGTTCGTCGAGTGGCAGGATATCCGGGGGTTCGACCGGGCTGCGGTGATCGAGGCAAAGTTCGGCCACGGCATCACCAAGGACCAACTGAAGACGTACCGCTGCCATCTGCGCAGGGTCGAAAGGCGCTACAGACGAGCCGAACGTGACGGCGGATCAGAACCAGAGCTCCTGTTCGTCGTGTCACCGCGCTATCGGAAGAGCGACGCCCGTGCGCTCGCCAAATACAAGAACTGGCGCTGGAAGTCATGGCGCTCGCTGCTCCTTGCCTACGACCGGTTTCTCGATCCGCAACATGACGACGAGGAGTTCCGGCGGTTCCGCCGCACCCTGTGGGACCGCGCCGGCTAGGAGCCGTCACCACCCGCTTTCCCTGTCCTTCGGAGACGACAACGATGCCCTTCTGCCTGCCCGAAAGCTATGCCTCCTATGTCGCCGAGCCGGCTGTCCAGACAGCGGTAGATCACATACTCGGCAGCAAATTGCTGAAAGTACCCGACGGGCTGGATTGGGGTCAGCTACCGGATTTGCACGCTGCCGATCTCGGCGCCCATCAGGTGCGCTGCGACTATGCGTCGGCGCTGCAGGGCCTCTGGGACGGGGTCTGGGGAAAGGCCATCGATGAGGCCGGGATCGGTGAGCGGCTGAAGGCCTGGTCGATCAGCGACACGGCAGATTGGTATGGCCTTGGATTCGATGCGATATCTCTTTGGCGAAATGGTGTATTCGCCCGCGCATACACAAGAGACGAATTCTGGATCGGTCTCGGTGTCAGTCTGGACCTTCGCGAAGCGCGGCTCTGTCTCTGGTTCGGGAACGAGAACGACGAAGACCTTGCCGACGGTCTTTTGTCCCAGGATGATTGGGATCCCGAACTGGATGAGTATTACGGCTACTGGAGCAAGAAAAACTTGGCGCGGATAGAAGTAGGCTGCGTGCCGCTCAAGCGCCTCAAGGCGGCTGCTGTCAAGGCACTGCGCCGTCTGCGATAACCGGATAGAAGAGGACAAGCTGTGGCGCGCAGCCTCGCCCGGCGCAGGCCGCAAATTCGGTCGCCCGGCGGCGCTTGTTGGAGTTTCGCTCGCTCAAACCCGGCCGAATGCGTATCGGCCGTCTATCCCGGCTTCCTGGGCCGGGCCGGGTCCGGCCGTCACCAGCGGGGTTGACGATCCGGTTCAGGGCTCGGCGCCGGAGAAGTTCATTGGCGATGTCCTGCGCGATGCACTGGCCCTAGCGCTCGATATCGTTGAAGCGCGAGTCGAACTCCGTCGCCTCCATGCGGAACACGCGTCCGATCCTGTGCATGCGGGCGTGCATCTTCGCCTTTATTGCCTCGTATCCGGGGTCGCCCAACCCCATGACCTCGACCGCGTAGCGCGCCGTGGCGCCGTCGTCCGGACGGCCGGGTTCGTCGTCGGCCATCGGGGCCGGCAGGCTGACGGTAAGGACGAAGTCGGGCAGACAGGGGCCGAGCGCCGTCTCGTACTTCGTCAGCGGCTTCTCCAGCTGAACCCAAAGACGAGCCCCGAGCGCCCGCCGCAGCGCCATGTCGTCTTCCAGGCAGGCGGCCAGGCGGCGGTGCGTTTCGAAGGCGCGCCGCTCCTGCCCGGAGTCGACAGGAACCGGCCATTCCAGCGCCACGATTCGCTGGGCCCAGGCGGCGAGGCATTCCCATGGCCCGCTGCCCTCGGGCCGCGCCATGATCCCGAGGAAAAGCCAGGGGCCCGACACCCTGTTGAGGAACACCTTGGGGCTCTTCACGCCCTCCCTGACCTCGACATGGCCGTCCGTAAGCGATGCGTCAGGGCCACCTTCCGGTGGGCCTCGGGATTTGAGACTCCATTACGTTCGAGAGAATGTAGGGGAGTTTCTCCATGGAGCGCACTGCGGAGATTGTCAGCTCGGTTGAGGTGATTGGCGGCGCGAGGGGCCGCCGTCGCTGGCCGGAAGAGTTGAAGGCTCGGATTGTAGCGGAGACGCTGGAGCCTGGGGCGACGGTGCGCGCCGTTGCGCGGCGCTACGATCTTCGCCCGAACCATCTGTCGGATTGGCGTCGCAAGGCGCGGGAAGGTCTTCTGGTATTGCCTGCGGCGGAGGCGGGCGTGGATTTTGCGCCGCTGGTGGTGCGGGCGGAGGGGGGCGGTATCGCCGAGGCGAGCGGCGCGCGTGTGGAAGTGGTCCTGGACCGGGTTACGGTCCGTCTGGACGCGGCGGTGCCGGCGGTCCGGCTGGCGGAGATCGTCTCTGCGCTGAATGGGTCGTCATGATTTTCCCGTCGAACCGCGTGCGGATCATGGTCGCGACGAAGCCCGTCGACTTCAGGAAGCAGCACGACGGTCTTGTGGCCTATGTGAAGAGCGCGCTGCGGCGGGACCCGTTCACCGGCACGGTATACGTCTTTCGATCGAGGCGAGCTGACAGGCTGAAGCTGATTTACTGGGACGGGACCGGTCTGGTCATGGTCTACAAGCGCCTGGAAGACCAGGGCTTCGTGTGGCCGGCGATCCGCGACGGGGCGATGTCGCTGAGCCATGCGCAGTTCGAGGCGCTGTTCTCCGGGCTGGATTGGCGTCGTGTGCGGGCGCTGTCGGTCCGGGCGCCGGCTGAGGCGGAATGACTCAGCCGGCGGGGGGCCTGGGGCTCCGCGACACTGTGCTATCGAGCGGGCCATGGCTGCGCTTGCGGAGATCGCCCTCGGAACGCTGACGCCCGAACAGGCGGCGGCCGCGAGGCAGGCGCTTGCGGTGCTGGAGACGCTTCGCACCGAGAATGAGACGCTGGCGGAAGAAAAGGCGTGTCTGGCGGGTCGGAACGAGGCGCTGTCCGAGCGCATCCGCCGTCTGGAGCATCTGAACCTCGAACTGATCCGCCTTGTGTATGGGAAGAGGTCGGAGAAGCTGTCGGCGGACGAGCGCCAGCTTGCGTTCGAGGACCTTGAGGGCGCGTCCGCAGAGGTGGAAGCAGAGGCTGCGGCTGGCGATCCGTCGCCGCCGCGCGCGCCGAAGAAGCCGCGCCCGGCGCGCAATCTCGGCCATTTGCCGGAACATCTGCCGCGGATCGAGCAGGTGATCGAGCCGGAGAGCACGCTTTGCCCCTGCGGCTGCGGGGAAATGGTGCGGATCGGCGAGGATCGCGCCGAGAGGCTCGACATCGTGCCGGCGCAGTTGCGGGTGATCGTCACCGTGCGCCCGAAATACGCCTGCCGCCAATGCGAGGAAGGCGTCACCCAGGCCCCGGCGCCGGCCCGGTTGATCGAGGGCGCGCTGCCGACCGAAGGCGCCATCGCACATGTCCTGATCTCGAAATACGCTGACCATTGCCCCCTATACCGTCAGGCCCAGATCTACGCCCGCTCGGGGCTGAAGCTGGACCGCTCGACGCTGGCCGGCTGGGTCGGCAAGGCGGCGTTCCACCTCGGCCCCGTGTATGACCGCCTGAAGGCGGCGCTGAAGACGTCGAGTACCCTGGGCCTGGACGAGACCACGGTTCGGGTTCTCGACCCGGGCCGGGGCAAGACGAAAACCGGCTACCTGTGGACGATGGTGCGCGACGAGCGGGCCTGGTCCGGGGCGGACCCGCCGGGCGTGGCTTATGAGTATGCGCCCGGGCGCAGCGGCAAGCATGGCGAAAAGCTGCTCGAGGGCTTCAGCGGAACGGTGCAGGTGGACGGCTATGCCGGCCACAACCGGCTGGCGCGGCGGGACCGGCCGGGGGGAGCGCTGACGCTGGCGGCCTGCTGGAGCCACGCGAGGCGTGGCCTGGAGACGGTGTTCGACAGCAGCGGCTCGCCGATCGCCAAGGAAGGGCTGAGGCGGATCGCTCAGCTCTACAGGATCGAGGACAGGATCCGGGGCGAGCCGCCGGCGACGCGCCAGTTCGTCCGCTGGACCGAGGCCGCTCCGCTGGTGAACGCCTTCGGGGTGTGGCTCGACGAGCAACGCTCGCGCGTCTCGCCCAAGTCCCGGTTAGGCGAGAAGCTATCCTATATCGCCAACCTCTGGGACAGGTTGCTGGTGTTCCTCCATGATGGGCGCGTCGAGATGGACAGCAACTTCGTCGAAAACCGCATCCGGCCGCAGAAGCTCACCGCGAAAAACGCCCTGTTCGCCGGCCACGACGAGGGCGCGCGCTCATGGGGCCGCGTCGGTAGCCTCATCGAGACCTGCAAGATGAACGGCGTCGAGCCCTACGCCTGGCTCAAGGACACGCTGGAGAAAATCGCCGCAGGTCACCCCAACAGCCGCATCGACGAACTCCTCCCCTGGAACTTCAGCCCGCCGTCAAGCTGAAAGCCGCGTGCCTCTCACGCACCGCTCTGATGTCCTTCGTCAAGCCCCAGGACGAGCGCCGGCATCGAACGCCTGACGGCATCCGGCTTCAACGGGATGTACGCATATCGGTGGAGGCGCGGCCCGGGACGTTGGTGAACAAGCTCTGATGCGCGGGTCGGAACCGCATGTCCATGATTTCGTCCGGGGCTGGTCCATTCTTACAACGGGCGTCGGCAATGCCGGCCACAAAGCGGTGCCTGGAGTTCCCCCGTCGTTGCCGCGCCCCCGCCGATATGCGTCTCTTGGGTGATCCGTTCCCTCCGGATCAGGCTTCCATCGGCTCCATCATGGCGATCGCCCACATGAAGCCGACCAACTCACGGGCCACCGCGGTGACGGCGACCGTGCTGCGCTTTCCGCTCGCGGTCAGGGCGCGGTAGCGTTTGGTCAGACGCGCCTGCGCGTTCCATGCCACCTCCCGGACGGCCTCCGGCAAGTGCCTGGTTGCGAAGTACTTGTGCTTTCCCACTCGTGCGGGATAGCGGTAGGTCCAGGCGCTCTCGGCCAACACGCGGCGCACGCGTGCGTTGCCGACCTTGGTGATGCCGCCTCGCCGAACATTGTCGCCCGTCGAACGCTCAGAGGGCACCAGGCCGAGATAGGCCATGAGCCGGCGGGGATTTTCGAACCGGCGGACGTCACCAACCTCCACCATGAACGTGACCGCTGCGATCAGCCCGACGCCGCGAAGCGCCTGAAGGCGGCTCACCACCGGTGCGAGCGGCCAGTCGAGCAAGGCGTCGTCGATCGCCTGTTCCAGCCGCGCAACGCGCTCGCGGCATTGCGTCTCCGCGACGATCATCTCGTGCAGCACGACTGTCTGGCCGGGCCAGCCGAAACTGAGACCGTGGAGCCAGTTGAAATACTTGGTTCCCCATGTCTTCTGGCCGGGGAAGACCTTGCCATGCCGCAGCAGGAACGAGCGGATCTCCTGGCGCTTGCGCGTGCGATCCTTGACTGCCGCTTCGCGGGCGCGCACCAGATCGCGCATCGCCTCGTGGGTCTCGTCGGGCGTCCAGATCTCCGTCAGCTCGCCGGCACGGAACAGGCGCGCCAACTTCACCGCATCGCGGCGGTTCGTCTTGACCCGATCGCCCGGCCGGCGCGGGATCAGGGAAGGCGCGATGACGGCGCATTCGTGACCGAGCTCCTCGATCAATCGCTCCAGACCGTAGCCCGTGGGCCCCGCCTCGTAGCAGAAGCGGAGCCGACTGCCCGGCCGCTCCAGCTTGCGCACGAGACGGCGCACAGAAGCGTTGTCGGACCCGATCTCGCCGTAGAACCTGACCTCGCCATCGCGGCCGCCTTCCGCCACCGCCACGGCATGGCGATCCTTCGACACGTCCATGCCGACGAAAAGTTCGCTACACTCAACCACGGTTCGCCCTCCTGGCTTGAGGCCCTGCTCGCCGAGCAACCCTCGTTGAAAGCCGCCAGTGTAGGGCGAGCCGCCCCGTCACAAGCCAGCCGCAGAAGGACATACGGTCTTACGGCCGTCCTGCAGGTTGGCCGGGTGGATTTCGTCGTCGTCCAGATGGCGGGCAAGCCAGCAGAGCATGGCGTAGGGCTTCCTGTCTTTCTGCCAGACGGGATGCCGGTTGCCGTCCCGGTTCACCCGGTCGTGCAGATCCCCGCAGCGTATCTCGACCTCGGACCTGCCGGCCTCCGCTTCCCGTTCGAAGCGCTCCAGCAACGCGCTCCGGAACCGGCCCGTCCAAATGCCTACACCATCGGATCCCCCTGTCGAATTTCTAGGACGGCGGAGCTTATCCCCCGGGCATGCCGGGTCAATCGCATCGTCCTGCCAATGGCGGTTCCGGCGCCTGCCGTTGCCGGGTCCCGGCCTCTGTACGAGCCCGACATGAGAGGTGTGCCGGAGCCCCGTACAGCAAGAGCGCTATCCGGCCGTCACAGGCAGTATTCCGCCGCTCGGCTCGCTCGCCATGCAAGGTCCTGGCGAGATGCAGCTCGCGCACCTGCTCCACCAGGATCTGTCGCTGCAGCTCGATCTCGCGGGTCTGGACGCGCGCCTGCACCCGGCGTTGCTCCTCCTGCTCGGGGTCGCCGAGGGGACGCCAGCAGCCGCGCCCGGTCAACTCGCCGAGAGAGAGGCGCCGCTCGTCTCAAACGTGGTCGCCGAAACCTTCTGTCCCGGCTTCAGCCCGAGCGCCGCCAGACCCTGCCCGTGCCAGGCGCTTGCCAGCCGGTGCTCCGATGCCTTCGCCCGCGCCGCCTCCCGGTCGCCGCCGGCCGCCGCATAGTAGCCGCCATCCTCCTTGAAATACTCCGCCGTCGAGGACGACGGCGTCAGATTGCGTACCTTCGCGACCATGGGCCGGCATCATAGGAGGATTTCCGCCATGCCAGAGACGTAACGCGCAGCCCGGCACGGTGGCAGATTGCAGCAATGCGAAACCGCCAGCACCAGTGGCTCCGAGCCTTGGCTTTTCTGCACCAACGTGCCATATGTCGGAAATTAGTTTAGTTTTTGGTTTCACTTTCGTCATTTACAGCTTGACAACTTCCAGCACGCAGCTCAGCGTCACCCTCACCATCGAAGACACGAGTGCTCTGGCCTCTGCGCCGGCTCGCTCGCTGAATACAATAGCCAGAACCCGGCATCGGGGTAGCTCCTTGCTGCTATGCGACCAGGTGAGACCATGCACTCGTGTACACGGCGGCAACTGCTTGGCATCAGCCAGACCGTGGTTACCAGCAAGGGCAAACGTGTGCGAGCACTCATTTTAGCTACTGCCACCACGGCCATGTCAAGCACGACGGCTATTGCCTACACTGAACAGCAAATGCATGTCCTACTGGACGATTGTGAAACCTCATTGGCGTTGCAAAGGCAGTTCAACCAAAACAAGCTGATAGGGTACAGAAACATCACCTTGAGAACGGGGGACAACTGCCATAATCTAGTACGATATGGATTATCTCAATACAAAAGTCAGGACTATATGAAGCAATGGGACAAGAGGTGGGCTTGCCTTCATATGGCTCAGGACATCATCAACGCCAATGGCGGTCCTCAAGCTTTGCCATTGCCGGACCATCTTAAACTGAAGGCCGAAAACTACATGATAGATGGTGAAACCTGTAGAGGCATCATCGCCAGAAGCAAACGCTGACTTAGGGAAGAAACGATGAACTATAATGAAATTGGATCCATTGAAAAAGTCATGTGTTCAGGAATCGTTGTTTCTGCACGTAACTTTCCGTCCGTGGTGGACCATTCGGAATAGTCTTGGAGAAAACCATGCGCTTCCTCGCTGATGGGCAAATACTTCAAGCAGTAAGACAACTCGCCGATAGCAACAAGGAGCTTCTCGCAGCCGTGGCTTTTTGGGGTCGAGGTGCCGGCCAGAAAACAGGGATCACAGAACGCACGGCCCCAACAAGGATTTTGTGCGACTTGCTCAGTGGCGCCTGTAACCCAGATGAGATTAGGCTCCTTCAAAAAAAAGGTGCTGAAGTCAAGTATCGACCACAGTTGCATGCAAAGGTTTGGTTAAATGGTGACCAAGTCGTTGTCGGTTCTGCGAACGCCTCCATGAACGGCCTTGGTTTCCAAACAGCAGGATCGAACATTGAGGCGGCAGTTTATTTTTGCGACAAAGCAATGGCGAATGAAGCGCGAAAATGGTTCAAGCGAGAGTGGAGCAAGGCGCAAGCAGTAGATGAAAACTTGTTGCAACGTGCACAAAACTCTTGGAATCGAAAGCAGAATACAGGAAATGCGATTATGAGGTGTCGAATAACTGCTTATGAAAATAGTGATTTGAGTCCAGAAGCACGGCGAATGTTTGACCAAATTGCACCAAAAATCTATTCTAACGAAGAGATAGCAAAGTTCCATCGAGACGCTTTAGCTCATGGTGGACATCCAGCTGACGATACGTGTTATGAGAATGGCAATAACTATTTGCCTAACTTGGGCACGGTGTTCATGGATTATTCCAGAGACCCGACGCTTGATGAGAACGTGGACGCGAACAATTTTGAGTTTACCGGCTTTTGGGAGGTTTTGCGCAATAAAAGACTTGCAAATGGTGATACACTAAGTTTTTTGAGGAAGAGGGATGGCAGAGCATTTCCGATGCGACAGGTTACTGGGGGTCGACGAGCTATTGATGACATGGTCAACACTTATTTGCAGCAAACTGGCTTGGTAGAGTTGGATATGATTTTCGCAGTATTTTATGCTTTACAAGAGGACATGTAGTTGAAGCTTCAACGATTTGCTACAGCGACAGACAAAGAGTAAACTACAATGCCCTGGTTGCTGCGATGCTAGCCGCAAAGCGGTTTGCTGCCGACCCGGCTCCATGATCCTCGACATGTGCGTACCGAAGCGTCATGTCAGCAATACCAGCGAGCAACCCGCACGCCCGCAGGCGTCTTGCACTCATAGCTCCCGTGACGGGCCAGGGAACAGCCGCCCCGAGAATGGTTCGGGCAGCGCTCAAGCCTTGCGTCGCGCCACGCCCGCGCGCTAACATACTGCTTGCCGGTAAGCCCCGTCCTATAGCGAAGCTGCAATCCGGCCATGGCCCGGCGGGTCTCGACTCCGCGCGGGCCTCCTTCTTCTTCGTCCTTACCCAGACACTACGGAGACGGCGCGGCAACGCAAATGCGCCGCGCCCCAATATCCCTCATTCGACCACCATCCCCGGAAATCCAACGACCCCTCAATCCGGGAAAAAACCGCGGGTTCCTATTGTGTAATTCGGCGTGGAATCTTGACCCCCATTTGGAGTGGGCCCCTGGAGCCGGACAGGTGGATTGAATTGATTTGACCGGTGCGTCGGGCATTCGAAGGATCGACGCCCATGGCCAAGCACCGAACCCACCGAACCCACAGCATCGCCTTCAAGCGCCAGGTCGTTGAGGAGTATCTCGCCGGCGAGACGCTCCATGGTCTGGCCCGTCGGCACGACCTCTCCCGCACGCTGATCCGAATCTGGGTCGACAAGTACGAGGCCGGCGCCTTCGACGAGGACGCCGAGGCGGCCAGCATGATCCAGGAATACGAGGCCCGGGTCGCGGCGCTTGAGCGCCTGGTCGGTAAGCAGGCGCTGGAGCTCGAGTTCCTAAGGGGGGCTCAACGGCAAGGACGGCCGCCGAGAAGCGCGCCCATGTCCGTCATCACCGGCCCGAAGGCCTCTCCGTCGCCGAAGGATGCCGACTGATGGGGATCGCGCGCTCCACCTGCTACGACGAGCCCAAGGGCTCGGCCGACGACGCTGCCCTGGTCGAGGTCATGCACGCGATCAAGGATGAGTTCGAGGCCTATGGTTGGCGGCGCATGCAGGCGGCGCTCAGGCATCAGGGTTGGGTGGTGAACCACAAGAAGGTCAAGCGCCTGATGCGCGAGCACGCCTTGCATCCGCCGCGCAAACGCCGCTTCGTCGCCACCACGGACAGCGATCACGACGAACCGATCTTCCCGGATCGCTCCAGAGACTGCGAGGTCGACTGCGGATTCTGGCGTACTTGACGGGGGTTCTGGCGACATTTGACGGCGATTCCGGCGTTATTTGACGGCCGGGTTCACGCCGCTGCGCTGTCTCTCCCGGGACTGTTGCCGGGGTTGTTTGCTTCTCCTCCGTGACGTGGGGGCTGGCCGGAGGCCAGCCGGATGCGAGCGTAAGCGAGCCGTGTTTGTCATGCAAAGGCGTGTCGCGCGCGCCGGCAAGCCCCTGCATAGGGCATGCCGGCGCGCTTGCTCGGTGTTGCGTGCGGGCGCGGCGCCGGAGGCGCCCCTGGACCCGGCCGCCAGGCCGGGCTCTCTCACCTGTCGTTCCCACCGTCGAGCGGCGGCGGCCTGTTGCGCTTGCGCTGTGACTCGCCGGTGAGGTCGATGCGGTAGGCATTGTGGACGATACGGTCGAGTACCGCGTCGGCGATCGTGGGTTCGCCGATCACCTCCGGCCACTGCTGCACGGGGATCTGGGAGGCGATCAGGATCGACTTGCGCTGGTGGCGCGCCTCAACGATCTCCAGCAGGTCGCGGCGACCCTCGGCGGAGAAGCCTTGAAGGCCCCAGTCGTCGAGGATGAGCAGGTCGACCCTGGCGAGGCGGCCCATCAGCCGGGCGTCGGTGCCCTTGTCGCGGGCGCGGATGAGGGCGGTGACCAGTTCGGGTACGCGGCGGTAGAGCACGGACCGCTTCTGGCGGCAGGCCTGGTGGGCGAGCGCGCAAGCCACGAAGGTCTTTCCCGAACCGGTCGCCCCGCCGACGATCAGGTTGAGGGCCTGCCGGATCCAGTCGCCGGCGGCGAGCTGGGTGAGCGTGGTGCGGGCGATGCCACGCCCGGCGCGGCAGTCGACATCCTGGACGTCGGCGCGGATGCGCAGCTGGGCCTGGCGCAGATGGCCGAGATAGCTCTTGTGGTCGCGATGCTCGGCCTCGCGCTCGAGCATCATGGCGAAGCGGTCGTCAAAGCCGAGCTGGTCGACATCGGCGAGATCGCTTTGCTCCTCCAGCGCCTCGGCCATGCCGGTGAGGCCGAGCTGCAGCATGCGTTCGATATTGGGCTGTCGCAGGGTCATGGTGTCACTCCATCGTTGCTGTAGTAGGTGCCGCCGCGGATGTTGTCGTGGCCGGGGATGGTCTCGCGGGCTTGCGCGCGCGGCCGGTCGGGGCCGCCGCCGTGCTTGATTCGCTCCCTGAGGAAGCCCGAGGCGAGGCGGTTGAGATCGAGGGCCTCGGCGCAGAGCGCATCAAGGCGTTCGGCGCCGTGATCGTCGGCGAGGCGGATCATGCCCTGCACGGTGGCGAAGGCCTGTTCGGGGAAGTCGCGCGAGGCGAAGCAGCGTTCGGCCCAGGCCACGGCGCTCGGGCCGACCTTGCGGGCACGCCCCAGCAGGATGTCGCCGTAGTCGGGCTCGCGGATGTCGCGCACCGCCTTGAGGCGGTCGGGCATGTGCTCGGCCCGGGTGGCGTATTGGTTGCTTCCGTTCTTGCGGCGATGAACGGCGATCCGCGGGCCGCCGCGTTCGAGGAACACCTCGATCATGCGCTCGCCGGCGCGCACCGCGAGCTCGCGGCCGACATGGCCTTCGGGCACCGAGTAATGGTTGCGGTCGATCCGGACGTGGCCGTTCTGCGCGACCTTGCGGGGCAGCCACTCACCCCATTCCCAGGGGTCGGCCGGCAGCGGCTGGAGGTGGGCCCGCTCGTTCGCCTCGAAGAGGGCGCGGCGGCTCTCGCCGCTCGACATCGGCGCCTCGTTGAGCCGGTCGAGTTCGCGCCGGATCGCGGCGTTCATCGTCTCCAGCGAGAAGAAGACCTCACGGCGCAGCACCAGGAGGACGCGGGTCTGGATCGCGCCCACCGCCGCCTCGACCTTGGCCTTGTCGGTCGGCTGGCCCGAGCGCGCCGGCAGCACAGCGAGACCGTGGTGCCTGGCGAAGTCGCGGAAGCTCGGATTGAGCCGGGGCTTCTCGCGGTCCGGCTTGTCGACGCCGGCCTTGAGGTTGTCGATGATCCAGCGTTCCGGCACGCCGTTGAAGTATTCCAGCGCGCGCCGATGCGCCATCGTCCAGTGGCGCACGCTCTGGTCGGGCACCGCCTCGGCGTAGGTCATGTCGGAGTGCGCCAGCACCGCGACGAAGATCTCGACATCCTTCTCGCCGCGCCCGGTGCGCAAGCCCAGCGTCTTGCCGGAGAAGTCGGACAGGCCCCACAGCCCCGGCGCGTAGTCGAAGCGCATCCGCGTCTTCCCGCCGTCGCACTTCAGCCGCGCCTTGAGCCGAGCGCAGAACTGGCTGTAGCTGTAGGCCGCCTCGCCGCGCGCCAGCGTCTCGTCGCGATATTCCTTCCAAAGCTGAAGCCGGGTCAGCCGGGTGCGGCGGCGCTTGCGGGGCGCGGTGAGCGCCTCGACGATCGCATCCCAGTCGGGCTGTGCATGGCCGCTGTCGCGCTCCGGCGTCGGATAAAGCTTCTCCCGAAGCGCATCGTCGTCGAGACCCTCCGGCAACGGCCAGGAAAGCCCCGCCGCCGACGCGCGCTCCAGAACATGCGACACCGTCCCCGCGCTGACGCCGGTCGCCGCCGCGATCCGGTCGCGCGTCAGGCCGAGACCGTGACGCTGCCGAAGAATGTCCTTGATGTCGTTCATGCCGATCCTCTTCATCGAGCCCCTGCCCCCTCGCTTCGGTCGATCGACCGATGAGGCAGTGCCAGAAGAGAATCAGCGCGCGGAGTGACCCAGAAGGCCGGCCAGGCCGACGGCCCTCACAGCCGGCCCGGAACCCGACACCGGCCGTCAAATAACGCCGGAATCGCCGTCAAATGTCGCCAGAATCTCCGTCAAGTGTTTCCAGAATCACCGTCAAATGCGGCCAGAATTTGCAGTCGACGGCCCGAACCAGCTCTGGGTCGCCGATCTGACCTACATCGCCATCATCGGCGGCTTCGTCTATCTGGCCGCCATCATGGATGCATGGCCGCGCCGCATCGTGGGTTACGCGCTGGGCCGACGGATCGATGCCAGGCTCACCCTTGCGGCGCTCACGGCGGCGATCGAGAGCCGCAACCCGCCGGCCGGCTGCATCCATCACTCGGACAGGGGCTCGCAATACGCCGCCCAGGCCTATCGGGCCCTGCTACACGACCATGGCCTGATCGGCTCGATGGCGCGGCGCGGCAACCCCTACGACAACGCCATGATGGAAAGCTTCATGAAGACGCTGAAGGTCGAGGGCGTCTATCCCATGGCATTCGAGAGTGCGGAGGATGTCGCCTTCCACCTGCCGCGCTTCATCGACAGCTACAACGAGAGGCGCCTACACTCGGCTCTAGGATACCTGAGCCCCAACCGTTTCGAGGAGGAACAGTCCCGCACACCGGTCAAAACGGCCGCATGAAACTGTCCGGCTCCAGGGGCCCACTCCAATCAGGGGTCAACTTTGAACGCCGATTGACATCCTATTGAGCTAATCCGGGAGACAACACTGTTGTCTCCCGGATTATCTGACCATCGATTTCCCGGATTATTTCGCGCGGTATAGGGCTTGATTTCCTGGATTGTCCGGTCGTTTCGGGATGAGCTTGGCGGAGTGTCGGAGGGCCGTCGCCGCGTCAAGCCGCTACGCAGCCCCTTCGGGTGACCCGCCGCCGTCCCTGCGACGGCGAGCATCCATGGCCGTACACTCGGCGAAGCGGCCTTCGATCTCCGACCCGAAATACCCCGCCTGGTTCGGGTTCTCCCGGTCCGACCGGCCGCGCTGCTAGCCATCGACCATGACGTGCTTCCCGATCAGCCCCGGATCGGCGCCGGCGACGATCACAGTGGCTCGATAGAATAGCTGGTTCGTAGTTCCTATCTTGTTACATCCCGTGTTCGTGAACCGGGTGGCGTTGGCTTACCGTCTACCACCTTCAATCAGGCCGAGGGCGATCGAGGTAAGAGTCCTTGCCCGTCTCTCAGCATTCGTGATCCGTCCAGCGGTAGCCAGCGCCGCCGCCGTGTTGCCAGCTGCCGTCTGTGCTACGGAGATTCCAGAAAGCGCATATGAACGTCCTTCTTGTTCCTCGATCAGTTCCACCGCGGCTATCGCCGCACGGACGTTTCCAGCCTCCGCCTGATTCCGGAAGATGTCGAAGAGCGCAAACCTCCGGAGTTTTCCGGCCGAGATCTTCACCACGGTCGCCAAGGCGCCCCGGACATCTCCGGTTCTTCCCAGCGCCTTTGCTATCTCTTGAAGCGGCCATTCTCGCAAATAGTCCTCTTCGATTGGCTCCACGATCGCCGATGCTTTCTTGATCGTTTGTACAGCACCTACTACATCGCCGGACTTCGCCTGCGCCTGCGCGATCCCGGCGAGCACCCTGGCACGATCGCCCGCAACTCCGATACGATCGGCAGTCGCCAGTGCCGACTGCAAATCGCCGGCTTTCACCTGTGCGTCGACGATGCGAGAGAGTGGCCAAGCGTTGTTCTCCTTGCCACGGATACGGTTCACGGTTGCCGACGCTGCCCGGATGTCGCCCGTTTCCGCCTGCGCCGTCGCGATGGAAGACAGCGCCCAATCAAGATAAGTTCTATCTTCAATCCGCTGCGCGGTCGCCAACGCCGCCTGGATGTCTCCCACTTGCGCCTGTGCGCTGGCAATTTGGTTTAACGCGTCGGAACGACGTTCCATATCCTCAATTCGATTCGATGTCGCAATTGCCGCTGGAACATCGCCGGCGGCTGCCTGCGCCCTGGCTATGTATCCGAGGGCCACGTTACGTCCATTTTCATCGTTGATCCGCCGCGCCGCCGTCTGGGCCCGTTGGATCGACAACGCTGCCTTCTCAGCATCACCGGATTTAACGAGCTCCGTAGCCGCGTAAGCAAGCAAACGCGCACGGTCACCTTCATCGGTGATCCGCTCCGCACTGGCAAACACCCGCTCGATCAACTGTGCGGCCCCAGCGATGTCCCCTGCTTCAACCAATTCCCGCGCGAATTCCGGGAGCTCCCCTACCGAAGTTTCTCGGTCCTCCATAAGGTCCACTGTCGCCAAGGCTGTTCTCGTGTCGCCGGCCAGCGCTTGTGCTTTCGCAACGTTGAGGAGGGCAAAATCACGACTGAACCCTTTTTCGGCTCTTTCCGCCGCCGACCTGGCCAAGGCGAAGGATCGGTTGGCTCTTCGAGAGTCGCCTGCTTTCGCCAGAACCGTACCGATTTTGGTAAGCAGGCTCGCCCGGTTGGAGGGATCGTCGATCTCTCGAGCCGCCCGCAGCGCCTTAGAAAGAACTTCCATGGCCGCTTGCCTGGACTGTTGCTTGCCGGGGGGCGGAGCTTCGTTGCCCTTCCTGCCGAGCGTCTTAGCGTCTTCCGCGTCCAGATACCCCGTGGCGACCTCACCTTGCGAAGCTTGCCACCTGCCAATGGCCGCGCGGCTACGTTGCCCGAACATACCATCCGCCGGACCTGGGTCGAACCCGAGCAGACTCAGACCGGTCTGGATCAGACGCCGGTGTTCGCGCTGTAGATCCAGCGCTTCTTCGGCGGCGCGTGGATCGAGTCTGGGATGCCGTGTCGATGGACCCGATGGCGTCTCCCCACCCGCCTCGGCTCGCGCCGGAGCATCAGACGCGGGGTCCGTAACTGGCGATGTCGACCCGGTTGCACCATCCAAGCGTTCCAGGCGAGCGCGCGCCAGCGCCGCGAAGGTCCCGCTCGGATACCGGTCCAGATAGGTCTGGATTTCCGCCGCATCCTCGCTGTCCTTGACCGACGCCCAATACAAACGCTCCGCAGCCAGCTTCTCGGCCGTGAGCGCGTCGTCCGCTTTCCCAGGTTCCGCCGGAGAAACGTTCGCCGACGGATTGGCGGAGGAGGCCGGCCGCGCACCGAGGTAGGCGCGCTTGTCCGACAGGGACCCGTAGACTAATGGTTCTTGGCGCCCGTCGGTCGCTTCCATCACCTCTTCCCGTATCTTGCGAAACATCTTTTCCACCGGGAGCCCCGGTGACTCCAGATGACGCAGCAGCGCCGCGGCGTAGCGACTGTTTCGGCCCTCGCCAGCAAGTGCAACCGTCCCTTCCTTTGCGGCGTAGGCCACGAGCGTTCCCGCTGGAGGGTCAACGCGCGCCAAACCGGGGCCGATCGACCCGATCGGGTAAGCTGTTCCCATCCTCCGTGCGAACGAACTTTCTCGGCTGGCATCCAGAATGATGAGCCTGACCCCCGCGGCGCGGCCGACCGCTCGTTCAACCAGTTCAAGCGGCACTGTCTCGAACTCGATGTCCCGCGAGCTCGACAACCGGGCGTCGACCGGTACCAGAAAATTGCGGCTCCCTGCAGAGATGCCGTGACCGGAGTAGAAAACCACCGCCGCATCGGCGGCATTCGCCGCCGTCGCGAAGTCGAGCAAGCCACGGCGTAGCGCTCCCTGATCGGCATCCGTGATTCGTGTTACGACGAAGCTGAGCCGCTCCAGCGCCTTACCCAGGTCGGCTGAATCGTTCACGGGAGTACGAAGCGCGGCGGTGTGCTGATAGGCGGCGTTTCCCAGGACCAAGGCGACTCGTTGACCGGCGACAGCCGGGCTGACAATCGCCACCAGCCACAAAACGGCGCTTACTACGCCAGTCACCACTGCTATTCTTTTGTGGTTTTCAAGCATGGATCGGCGCTCTCCTGCTCGCCACGTTGGCTTGGGATGCGGACACGGCACTCCCCATGGATCCATGGAGGATACGCCGATGCCGATTGCAAGCGTAACAGGGGATAACGGCAAAGCCCAACAGGAAACGCTCGAAGAATTCGCCGTGCCACGGGGGGCCACCGCGCAGGCTACAACGTGCGGCCAAGGCGTGCTGCCACAGTTGACAATCGGCAGGCCGTCCGCAACCATACCTGCCTGACAAGGAGCGCTGCCGATGACAATACATTATCCATGCGGTGCACCTGCTGTCTATAGATCGGCAAATTCTTCAAGATTCTGGGCCGACGTTTGTGGCTGCCGTGCGCGTTATGTTTTTCGCACAATGCCGGAAATTACCAAGCACAGGATACTTTAAATTTATTGCGCGCAAAATAATGCCTCCGTATTGAGCCCACTAGGGGGAGCAAACAATGAAGCCTGAAAGCTCGACGGCGCTGTGGTTCGCAACAAGCCCGCGTTGGCCAACGTTGAAAGCTACCTTGTTCTGGAAGAGCCGCATACGGCTCGCACGAGACACCGCACTTCTCTCGCTCGGAACTTTGGTGTCTCTTCTTGGTGGCCCGTTATTTGCGGCCGAGGTGATTCATGCATGCGATGCCAAGGTATTCGAGCCTTGCCCATCTTTTTCTGCGCGGGTCGATCTGAACGAACACACCGTTTTGTTCGATAGCAAGCATTTTGGATATACACGCGGTAAGGGCTCGTGGACGGTGAAGGTAGCGTACGAGCCCCGTGAATCTTGTGCGAAGGTTTCACTGTTCGTCGAAAAAGGCCCCCTAGATTTCGATCTCATATACGAACACACTTTTTCAAATGGAGGCGGAATTATTGGCGACAGCGGAGTGTTTATGTACAGGACCGGTCAGTTGGAGACCGCACTTAGAGTCAAAAGCAGCGCCTGCTACATTCCGAAAGAGCAGTCCGGGCATTCGGGCAGTCCAGACCCGGCACTGGATGCCTTCGACCAAGAGCTGGACCATCAACTAAACGAATTGGGATTGGATGGGAGGCGGTACGGTGAACTGGACATGATGTTCGACCAGTTGGCTCTCGAGGAACAACAGGCGAAAGAACTTGAGTCGGATTTGACCCTGAAGGGTGAGGTTGAAGAGGAAGAACGCTCCATTGAAGAAAGGTACCAACGGGTCGTGGGAGAACAAGCTGAACGGCAGACGCGGGATCGCGGCGCCGAAATGCGGCGGCAGAAGGAAGTCGGTCAGGGCATCGGAACGTTCTTCCAGATATTGGGGACGGGAATGACACTTTACAATATGTTCAACCGGTCTGATCGGGGCTCAGATTCTCAGGGTTCTTCTCAAGGTCAGGCAGAATTTCACCAGTATCTGCAGCAATTGAGAAACAGTCAGGGCGGAAGCGGTTCAGGGTCACAACGAGGAATCACCTGGTGCAGGCTTCCCACGGGTCAGTGCGGATTTATCAACAACAAGGGTCAGTGCGAATATTACGACGTGGTTGGCGGCTGCCAATAGAAAAATATGCATGGTTGGACCTAATGATAATGTCGCGTGCGGATCCTTTGAGTAGCCAGCTTTAGTCTGGGCGTGAATCTTGTATGGCGGTGATGCCGCCGGGCTGAGTGAGGGGTCTCATGCGGTGTTAGCGACGGTTAGGAAGTGCATTTATTTGCTGGAGTTCGGCGGCGTTTCGGGGTCGGCTTCGGCGGCCTTTCCAGCATTTTGCCTGTCTTTCGTGCCCCGCCGGCGGCGGCGCTGGGCGCTTCGGGCCTTCTGGCGTTCCTCGGCTTCCTTTCGGCGATATGAGTCGCCGTCGATGGCGAGGATTTCGGCGTTGTGGACGAGCCGGTCGACAAGGGCCACGAGGCAGGCGGCGTTCGGGAAGGCCTCGCTCCACTCGGCGAAGGGGCGGTTAGTGGTGATGATGGTGGAGCGCTGCTGGCTGCGGCTGGAGACGATATTGAACAGCAGGTCGGCATGGCGGTTGGAGTAGGAGAGATATCCGACTTCGTCGATCACCAGGAGGTGCTGGCGGGCGTAGAAGCGTAGCTTGCGCTGTAGCAGGGTATCGGAGTCGATGGCGGCGAGTTCCCCGAGCAGGCTGGCGGCAGTGGCGAAGCGCACGGTATGGCCTTCGAGCACGGCGCGATGGGCGATATTTGCGGCAATGGTCGACTTGCCGACACCGTTGGGGCCGATGAGGACGACGTTGGCGCCTTCGTCGAGGAAGTCGAGGCTCATGAGGTCCTCGACGGCCATGCGGTCACAGCGCCTTGGCCAGTCCCAGTCGAAGTCTGCGAGGGGCTTGAAGCGTCCGATGCGGGCGGTGCCGAGGCGGCGTTTGAGGCTGCGGCTGCGCCGTTCCTCCTCTTCCCATGCGATCAGGGTTGGGAGCCATCCGGTCTCGCCGATGTCGCCCCAGTGGGAGACGAGGCCGTGCAGGCCGAGGGCCAGAGCACGGTTCTTGAGGGTATCGGTCATTCTTCACTGTCCTCTTCGGGGTCTTCGGCCAGCCCGTCGTATCCGCCGAGGTCGTGATCGCGGACCGCGATGTCGCGCACTCTCGGATCCCTGGGCAGCTCGACGGGGATGGGCGGGGGCCGGTCGTGCAGCTCGCGGCGCCGGGTGAGGCTGAGCCGCACGGCGTTGGGATGGGGGACGTCCCGCTTCAGGGCCTCGTCGATGGCCGCCTCGAGCTCGGCGGCGCCATACTGGTCGAGCAGGCGCAGCAGGGCGGCGACGGTAGCGCCCATGTAGCCGCCGCGTTTTGCGGTCTCGGCGAGCAGGAGTTCGCTGTTGGGGGCGGCTTGGAGCAGCCGGCTCTGCCCGCGCAGGCGGTGGGCGTGATGCTTGTGCCTGACCAGTTCCTCGATGTGCTCGGGGTTCTCGATGCGGGCCGCCTTGTCGAAGCTGCGCGGATGGCTGGCGATGACGTCCAGGCCGTCGAGGATGCGCACCTGCTCCAGCGTCGCGACCACGGTGAGGGTGCGCCGCACATGGGTATGCGGGACACTGTAGTCGTTCATGTCGAACCGGGCGTAAGGCGTCTTGCCGATCCTGACCTCGACCCGCTCGTCGACCGGGGGCCGGTCGTCGGGCAGCGCGAGGAGAGAGCCGCGCTCGCGCTCGAAGGCCTCGCGCACGGACAGGGAGCGGTCGTCCGGCCAGGGGCGGTCGGCGGCGATGCCGTCGCACCAGGCCCGGGCCCGGTCGTTGAGCTCGTCGATGTCGCGCCAGGCGCGGGCGGCGAAGAAGCTGTCGCGGACATAGCGTATGGCCCGCTCCACGCGCCCCTTCTCGTTGCCGCGGGCGACCGCGACGGGCTTCGGCAGGAAGCGGTAATGACCGGCGAAGTCGAGGAACCGGGGGTTGAAGCGGATGGCATCGCCATGGCGCTCCAGCACGACGCTCTTCAGGTTGTCGTACCAGAGCTCGCGGGGCACACCCTGCCACGCCTCGAAGGCCTCGACATGGCCGCGCAGGAAGTTGTCCATGCCGGCATTGAGGTAGAAGCGCAGGAAGAGGCGCCGCGAGTGGCCGAGCACCATCACGAAGGCCATCAACGGGCGCTCGGCGCGCCCGATCCTCACCTTGCCGAAGTGCGCCCAGTCGACCTGACCCTGCTCACCGGGGAGCGCGTTGAGGCGCAGATAGGCCTCGGCCACGGGCCTGGGACGCTCGGGGGCGATCACGTTGCGGAAGTGGCTCTGGCTGCCCCGGTAGCCGCGTTCCACGGCCATCTGGTAGAGCCGGGTGGAGGGCAGCTTGGGCCAGGTCGCCAGGGTCTGGCGGATGAAGGGCAGGAAGGGGTCGATCTTGGAGGGCCTGCGTCCTCTCAGATGCACGGGCACTCCGGCCTCGCCGACGATACGGTCGACCGTGTTGTGATGAACGCCGAGCTGGCGCGCGATCGTGCCGATCTTCCACTTCTCGGCAAAATACAGGCGAAGGATCTCGGCGCGGGTCTGCTTGTCGATGGCCATCTCACTCCCTTCGCGCCGGGCGCAGGCCCGGATAGACCGCACGGGCACAGAACCGCCCGCAGTGATCGCAGCGGAACACTCTGGCGGGAGGACCGTGCCCGAAGGGCCGGGTTCCGGATCGCTCCGCCGACATGCGCGTCACAACAGGACGCCACCGCGTGGCGGTCAAAGGGTGATGCGTCACTTTCTGCACCCTGGCCGGAGCCGCCGACGCCGGGTGGCGGCGTTCGCGGTAGCGCCGCTGACGCTCGGCATGCTTGTGACGGCCCCGGCGGCTGTTCTGGTAGCGCTGCCCGGCAAGGCGCACCGACTATCGCCGCGCCCGGCCGCTGCAGCGCCGAGAACAGTAGATGTTGCCGTGATCGCAGCGCCGGCAGAGAACCACCTGGCGACGGCACGAAGCGCAGGTGAACAGGCGGGCGGCGTTCTTCATCGCGACAACCGATGAGAACGGGGTGGACCCGCGCCCGAACGCGCACGATACTGCGCATACGGGCCGTGCCTTGCATGGCTCGGGGGGTGCGGCGCCGGTCGTTGCCACCAAGCAGACGGGGCCGGCGCCGCATCGTTCTCGGCGGCCTCAGTGTAGCTCCGCAGGTCTCGCTGTCAGGGCCGCGGAACCGCCGACAGCCCACCAAAATCAAAATCGAGACGGCTGACCGCTATGGATAAATGGCCCGCCGCCGCCAGACTCGTGGCGGTCGCGGCGCCGGGCCATTTACCCACAGCTCCGACGGAGAAAGCCCCCAAAGGCCAATCGGGAGACTATCGAAGCACCGCGCCCAGGCGACAGACTCCAGCAAATAAATGCAGTTCTCGACCGTCACCTACATGCGGCGAGGCTGGCGTCGTTGCCGGTGCGGACGTTGTCGTTTGCGGGGGTATCGGCCTTGCCCATGAGGGCGTTCCAGGCACGGTCGAAGCGCCCGGATTTGATGAGTGCGCGTATGGTGAGAACGGCCTGCCCGCCGTGGATGCGCCATCGCATGCCGGAGCGCTTCATTCTCTGTGTGACGAGTATTTTGTTGGCGGCTTCGACGACGCCGGAGCCGATGGCGAGGCGCCGGTCGCTGAGGACGCGGTATCGCATGCGCTTGCGGTGCTTTCGGAAGAAGGCGAGTTCGCGCTCGACGGCGTTGCGCGCGGCGCGGTTGTTGCCTGCCTTGTCGCGGAGGTAGCGCAGCGCCCGGATCACAGAGGCACGCCGTTTCGCATGGGACGATTCGCGACGGCATCGGCGCGGCGGAAGTCATCGCCACCTGCAGGCGGACGCTGTTTCCTACGGAACTCCGGATGACGGGGACGACGCGGACGTCCAGCTCCTTCCCGGCGGTTTCGTCCTTCGCTTTGCCGCGGGACCACCAACAGTCCGGGTCGCGGAAGGCACGCCCGCCGGGTTAATCGACGAGACGGTGCGCGTGGTGCAGGCCATCAACGCCGCCTTGCCTCGGGCGTGGCAGCTACGGTTCGGCCCCGATCCCGTAGCGGTCGTCGCGCCGCTCCCAGCGGACGGTGAAATCCTGGTCACCTTCGCGCCGCGGGCGCGTTGGCCCGCCGAAGCCGTCCCGCCGGACGACGAAGGCATCGGTCTCGCGGAGCCGCGATTTGCGATCATGCCGACGGGAGACCCGGAGGTGCCTTGGCGTATCGAGATCGTCGCGGGCCGGGTCTGGATGGACACCTCGCAAACCGAGGGAGTGGAGCGGCTAGGGGTCATCGCCCACGAGCTGATCCACCTGCTCGGGCGCAATCACGTGGACCCCGAGCGGTTCCCCAAGACCCTCATGGTGGCCGGCGGCAGCGAAGAGCTGTCGCAGCACATTCTGCATCCCCTCGACCGCGAGGCGCTTCATGCGGTGTACAGCCGCTTTCCGCCGAGAACCCCGCCGGACGGCATTGCGGAAGTGCTGGGCCCGTGGCCCGACGCCTCCATCCGCGTGCGCGGCGAGTTGGAGATCGGAGATCGGGACATCGCCTTCGGGGCGGCGCTGCGCAACGGGCTGGCGCAGCCCTGGGCACTCGGGCCGACCCCGGACACCGACCTGGAAGATAACGCCGCGCTCTCGGGGAGCGCCCTCTGGACCGGTCGGCTGCTCGGGCTCACGCAGCATGCGGAGACCGTCGCCGGGGCCGCGGAGATGACTGTGGACCTGCCGACCCTGTCCGGCTCGCTGAACCTTACGGGGCTCGAACGCTGGTCTGCGAATACAGCCCCGGGAACGCCGGGGAGCGGCGCGACTTGGCGCGATGGCCGGTTGCGCTACGGGATCGCGGTCCGCGGCAACACATTCGTTCAAACCGGCGGCGACGCGGGAGCGGTGACGGGGGCGTTCTTCGGCCCGTACCATGAAGGCATGGGCGGCGTTCTCGTTCGCGAGGATTTGAGCGCGGGGTTCGGCGGCAAGCGCTGAGACTCTTTCCTGCACGAAGGGCTGCCTGGCGACGGAGGGGTTCGAAACGGCCGCGGCGATCAATCTCAAGCGGCTCTCGGCCTAGGACGGGCCGATCTCCATGCCGCGCACCTCGCGCCGGCCCTGGCCGTTGACCGCCACGGCACGGTATCCGAGGTCCTGCGTTACGCCGGGTTTTAGGAGAGGTCGCCCGAGGGTGTAAGCTAGCTCGGGCCGGAACCGGGAGGAACCGCCGCAACGATGTCGGACGGAGCGGAGAACTCGCCGCGGCGCGCGCCGATCGACGACAGTTCGCCCGTCGTGCTGCACGCCCGCCAGACCGTCTTCGTCATGCTGATCGTCAGCGCGCTCGTCGCGATGGGAGTTCTTGCCGAGGATGTCTCGCGTCCGAGCCGCGCCGTGGATGACGCAAGAATCATCGCGCACCTGATGGAATTTTGGCGCGCGGACAGGAAGCCCAGGAAGGGCCCTGTCCCCGTCTCGGAGATCCTGGCCGGACCCGTGGAGAGAAGCGCGTACACCCCGAGAGCATTCAAGCTGACACTTTCGAAAGTCGTCGAGGACGGGGATAATGGGCGAGGCAATAGCGAGATCACATGCACGGTCGATCCCGACCTCGGGCGACGTTACGTCCTTCGGGGACAGGGTCCGGTTCCGGTCACTGCGGTCGAACAGAGTTCCAGGGCGAAATCGGGCGGGTGGTCGCCAACACGGACCCCGAACGATCTGGAGGAATTTTCCCGACTCTGGGACCTGTTGGTTTCGAGCGGTTACAGCGGGCACGTGGCGACCGACCGCCTGGAAGAGCGCGTCGGGCAGGGTAAGATCATCCCGAACGCCGAAAGTGCCGACGAGTACAAAGTCCGTGAGGTGAAGGGGATTGCCTCTTCAGGCAACGGAGAAATCCATATTGCCCCGCGACGGGATTTTGTGCTTGCCCAACCTTCCATTCGAGGACTCTCTGCGATTTGGGCCGAAATGATTGTGCCTGTCTGGGGGCCGTCGAAATCGCTCCGGTGGAACCTGGACAGAGACGATGTCATCGCCATCAGCCCCTGTCGGAAGGAAGGAAGCCAGGGAAGCGTCCCGCTTGAAGTCGCCTTCCCGGTGCGGCTCGTGAACGAAGAAATCGACTGGACGAAAGAGTGGATCCGCCGCACGATTGATACACAAACACTTTCGCAGCAGCTCCGCCTCAGGATGGAAGACAAAGCGGGCCTCCCATTCGCCGACGCCTTTTCCGATCTGCGCAGCGAGGCGGAAGGCTTTGAAAGCCTCGGGCTCAGCGCCTTGTCCAGGTTCCTGGATGAACGTCTCGACAGGAACGGACCTGTCTTCGAATTCTGGGGTGCCTCGATACCGAGCCGCCTGCTGCAATCTGCGGGACTGTTCCTCATCCTGATCGTCCAGTTCTACGCTATGCGGCACGTGTCGGAAGCGGCATCTCGGATGGCGTGGAGCGCCCACGGCGATCCTGGTGCGTTCCAGCCGTGGATTTTCCTCTATGACGACCCGTGGTCCCGTTATGCGAGCCTTACCATCGTCGTCGCGCCGTCCATGGCCGCCCTGCCGATATTCCTCCCGCTCCTGCCAAACTCCATATCGACCGCCGAAGCGGCTTGGATCTGGTTGGCCTTTCTGGCTTCGCTGGGGCTGGCGGCGCGCGCCATCGACTTGCCGAGACGGTTACGTCACGCGGCGCGGCGCCACCGGACGAGCACGGCGGGATGCCCCTCGTAAATGCTTTGGCAAGAACCGCGCGGGCCACAGCGCCGGCCACCCACCCCCGATCGACAGCTCCGCCATCCGCCTTGTCGCCCTGGCGTTGGCGGTGTAACGGGTCTCGACCTCCTCGATGTCGAAGCCTCGACCGCCTCGACGCCCCCGATATCGGCTTTGGCTCGCCGACCGAGCGGCTCGACACCACGACCCTAGCCGGACGTGCTCTATTCCAGATCACAGGCGCGTTCGCCGAGTTCGAACGGTCGCTCATGCGATCGCGAACATGCGGAACCGCAGCATCGCCGAAAGCGTGTGCACCGTCCGCGCAGGCTCCCGCCACTCCAGGATGCAGCCGGCCAGCGCCTCGGTTAGGCCGAGCCGGCGCTCCGCCGCGTGCAGCAGGACAAGCCCGCCGTCGGAAGAGATCAGGCCGCCGTCAAAATCGGCGGTCACCTTCTTAAGTTGTACGGCTGGCAGAGCGAATGGGAGAAGGCTATCTTCGATCATGGCGGACGTGGCGCTTTAGTGCCTTCGGCAGAAGTGCGCTTGGTAACGAACTTCTACAAGATTCCAACGAGTTAGGCCACGTTCGCCGCTAAATCACCGCCCCATGCCGAATGGAGCAGGCTAGAGGACAGCTACGTCACGCAGCACCTCGGCAACCGCCATGCGCGCCAACCAACTCCGCCTCTGGTTCGCCTCCATGGCCTATGTGCTGCTCTCCGCGCTCAGGCGCATCGCGCTCCCCGGAACCCGCCTCGCCAGAGCCACATGCGGCTCCATACGCCTCAAACTCCTCAAAATCGGCGCCCAGGTCCGGCTCAGCGCAAGGCGTATCCGCATCGCCATGGCGTCCGCCTGTCCCCACGCCGATACCTTCGCACAGGCACACCGACGATTATGCAACTGACCTGAGCCCAAGGCCCCAACACAACCCGCCCGACAACAACAGGAACACGATCCGGCATACCCCGCGCCTCGGGCGCAACAGCCCTCCCCCGCGCCCTCGGCTGAAAAACCAAAACCGCTAAGCCGAAAGCCTCCCAAAACGACAGAACCCTCCCAAGGCCTCGCCGCCGTGAGAAATGCGGGCTAGCGAGCGAGGAGGCTCGGCACCGTGACTGACCAGCAGAGAGAGCCCAGCCGCCCCGCGGACGCCGCGCGACGAGGCGGTGGCCGGACCCGATCCCCGACACGCCGGAGAGCGTCGCTCGCGCCATCATGGCTGGGCCGCCGAAGGCGGCGGGCGACTAACGGTACCTCCGGGAGCACTGGGAGGAGACGGGGCGACGGAAGGAGCGGCGCGCTCCGGTGGTCGCGGAGAAGGCGGGCGGGTAAACCGTCCTATAACCCCCGAAGCCCCTGAAAACATTGATGTTTTCGGGGGCTTTTCGATTGCGGCCCATCGCCGCTCTGAAGCGGGCGGTGGCGTCATGCCGTTGTTCGGCGTCGGCGCATGACTCCTCGGAACGGAAGCAGGCTGGCGGGTTGCCGCGCCGACCGGCGGCGAAGCTGCACGCCGGTCAACCGCTCTTCGCGGATCGAGCGGCCCTGCCTGACCCGCTATCCCCCGCGTGCCGCTGCCCGGAAGGCCCATTTCAGCGTCGCGCCGTCCGGGCCCGTGCGGCCTTCCACGAGGATGGCCTGCGTGTCGCGGCGGCGGCCTTCGCCGAGATAGACGCTGCCGGCGAGGCCGAGGCGGCCGCCGGAGGCGCGGAAGCTCCATTGCTGGCGGCCGGGAAGCGCCAGCTGCACCGCGCCCGCTTCCAGCCTGGCCTTTGCATCGGGGTGGAGGTGGAAGCGCAGGCTGAAGGGCCAGCCGGCATCGCCTTCCAGCAGGTCCTCGCCGCGCAGATCCCCGCCGCGGCGCGTCAGGTAGAGCCGGCGGCGGTGGATGAGGCCGAAGGGCGCGGAATAGCCGTCATGGCTGAGGTCCAGCCAGAAGCCTCCCTCGCCCTCCGAGCGCCGCGCCTCGACATGGAGGCCGCCCGCGCGCACGCCGCCGCCCTCGTCGATCTCGATGGCATGCACGTCGTCCACGGTCAGCGTGGAATGCGCGGCGGTCGCCCGCGCCAGCTCGTTCCACGGCGCCGAGCCGTCCGCCGGCGCGCCGCAATTGACCACGATGCGCTGGGCGCCGTCGCTGAACTCCATCGCAAGCGGGCTTGAGTGCCCGCCGCGGTCGAAGCCCTTGGCGGTCGGCAGGCCGCTGTCCACCAGAACCAGCGTGCGCCCGGCATGGAGCCGGTCGAAACCGGCCTCGATGCTGCGGGTCGGCGGCCGGGCATGCCGGTCCACCCGCGCAAGCGCCAGGTCGGCCAGCACGCTCTCGGACTCGTGCCCGCCATGGAAGCAGGCAAGCCGCTTGTCGCCGTGACGGAAGAAGGCAAGCGGCGGGCCGGCGTCCCGGACGGCCTCGGCCAGACGCTCCGACGGAGAGATGCCGGCCGCGCGCAGCAGGCCCTGAATCTCGATCAGGCGGCGCAACGCCGACAATTGCGCCACCGGATTGCGGGAACGGTGGAAACCGTCTGCGAAGAACTGCTCGTCGAGCGCCCGGTCTATGCGCCGCAGCACGGTCCCCGGTTGCTGCCCGAAGGCAATGGCGGCGGCGAGCGCGCCGGTCAGCGCAGCAAGGCGCGGCACGCCCTCGGGGGCCTGCTCGACGCCGCGCGAAAGCAGCTGGGCGTGCATCGCCATGCACTCGGCGATCCGGGTCCGGAAAAGGTCGCCCGCGCTCCCGGCGAAGAACTCGAAACTGCTGAGCCAGGAATAGAGCCGCGCGCCGGCGATATCGGCGCGCCAGACCTCGCCGCGGCCGCCTCCATGCGCATTCGTCCACAACAGCACGAGGCGCCGCGCCTCGCGCCGGCCCTGGTCTCCGCCGATGGCGCGCAGGTCGCGCATCCAGTCGAAGCGGTGCAGCTGGAGCGCAGTATGGTCCGCCGGCGGGGCCTGCAGCGCCGCCGCCAGGCGCCCGCCGTCATTGAGCAGCGCCTGGCCCCGGTCCGACACGCCGGGCCAGAGGTCGCGGGGCGTGTTGTCCAGGCTGCGCGCGCCGCCGCCGCCAACCCGTCTCGAAAAGCCCGCCGGGAAGAGCCGCCGGCCTGAAAGGCCGGGCACGGCGATCAAGGCGCGGCCTCGCGCAACCGGCGGATGCGCCCGGCGCAGCCCTCGAGCCCGTCGGCGAAAACGAAGCTGCCCGCGACCAGCACATCGGCGCCCGCGGCGCGCACCTCGGCGGCGGTCTCGTCCGTGATGCCGCCATCCACCTCCAGGTCGATTTCGCGGCCCGTCTCGTCGATACGGGCGCGGAGCCGGGCGATCTTGGCGCATTGGGCCGACAGGAAGCTCTGGCCGCCGAAGCCGGGATCGACCGTCATCGCCAGCACCAGGTCTATGTCGCCCAGCACCGCGTCGACGGCGCTTGCCGGCGTGCCGGGGTTGAGCGCCACGCCCGCCCTGCGGCCGGCCTCCTTGATCCGCTGGACGCTCCGGTGGAGGTGCGGGCCCGCCTCGGCATGGACCGTCACGATGTCCGCCCCGGCGTCGATGAAGTCCGGCAGCAGCGGGTCCAGAGGGGAGATCATCAGGTGCGTGTCGAAGGTCCGGTCGGTCCGCTTGCGCAGCGCCTTCACCACCGCCGGGCCGATGGTGAGGTTGGGGACGAAATGCCCGTCCATGACATCGATATGAATATAGTCGGCCCCGGCCGCAACCAGACAGTCCACGGCGGCCCCGAGTTCCGCGAAGTCGGCGGAGAGTATCGACGGGGCGATCCGCGTTGACCGGCGCATGAACAATTGATAGCAGCAGGCTCGCGGACCATCAATCCGGTGCGCGCCCGCAACCCCAAGCGAGAGAGGCATGGCCGCGCCGATTCCGTTTTACCGGGACTTCGATATCGAGCCGGAGCGCGTCTATGAGCTGACGCCGCTGGTGCGCCGCATCACCAGCGCCAATCCGAGCCTCTTCACCTTCAAGGGCACGAACACCTACATTGTCGGGCGGGGCGAGGTGGCGGTGATCGACCCGGGTCCCGAGGACGCCGCGCATACGGCCGCGATCCTGGAAGCGCTTGAAGGCGAAACCGTCACCCACATCGTCGCGACCCACACCCACCGCGACCACTCGCCCGGCTGCGCCGCGCTCAAGACGGCGACCGGCGCGCCGCTTTGCGGCTTCGGCCCGCACGGCATCGGCGCGCGGCGCAACTGGCCGTTCGATTCGCCCGAGGGCGGAGACATGGGCTTCGACCCCGATATCCGCGTGCCCGACGGCGGGCGCATCGAGGGCAAGGGCTGGACCCTGGAAGCCGTGTTCACGCCCGGCCACATCTCCAACCATCTCTGCTTCGCGCTCCCGGAGGAGAACTCGCTGTTCAGCGGCGACCATGTGATGGGCTGGTCCACCTCCATCGTCTCGCCGCCGGACGGCGACATGGCCCACTATATGGCGAGCCTCAGCAAGGTGCGCGCGCGCACGGAAACCCCCTGGTGGCCGGGCCACGGCCCGCCGATCGCCGATCCCGGCCCGTTCGTCGATGCATTCATTGCGCACCGCCGGGAACGCGAGCGGGAGATCCTGGCCTGCCTGGAAGCGGGAACTGCGACGATCCCGGAGATGGTCCGGCGCATCTATGCGGATGTGGACTCGAACCTGCACCGCGCTGCCGGGCGCTCCGTGCTCTCGCACCTGCTGCACATGGTGGAAGACGGCCGCGCGGTCTCGGGCGACGATCCGCCCGGCCCGGACTCGCGCTATGCCCTGGCGTAACCTGAGACTGGGCGGGGAACAGAGGGCGGAGGCGGCGATGACGGGCGGCATCGAACGGCTGAGGGAAGCGATCGGCAAGGCGCGGCGCGCGGTGGTGTTCACCGGGGCCGGCATCAGCACCGAGTCCGGCATCCCGGATTTCCGCAGCCCCGGCGGCGTCTGGGACCGCTACAAGCCGATCATGTTCGACGATTTCGTCTCCTCCGAGGAGATGCGCCGTGAGACCTGGCGGCGCAAGATCGAGACCGACAAGACGATGGCGAACGCGCGGCCGAACCGGGGCCACCGGGCCGTGGCGGCGCTGGTCGAGCGCGGCATCGTCGCGGCCGTCATCACGCAGAATATCGACGGGCTGCACCAGGCATCCGGCGTGCCGGACGACAAGGTGATCGAGCTGCACGGCAACTCGACCTATGCCGCCTGCCTCGATTGCAAGCTGCGCTACGAGCTGGACGACATACTGGCGGCCTTCCGAAAGGACGAAACGCTGCCGCTCTGCACCGTCTGCGGCGGCATGGTGAAGACGGCGACGATCTCCTTCGGCCAGGCCATGCCGGAGGACGCCATGCGCCGGGCCGAGCTCGAGACGATGGCCGCCGACCTGTTCATCGTCTGCGGGTCGTCTCTGGTGGTCTATCCGGCGGCGGGCTTCCCCGTTGCGGCGAAGCGCAACGGCGCCTTCCTCGCCATCGTGAACCGCGAGCCGACCGATCTCGACCGCTTCGCAGACCTCACCGTGCATGACGAGATCGGGGACGCGCTGGGCGGCGCGGTCGGCAACAACTGATGGCCGTTCCGACCCTGGACGGGCTCGACGCGGCCGGGCTGACCGTGCTGCTGCGCGCCGACCTCAATGTGCCTATGCAGGGCGGCAGGGTGGGCGACGCCACGCGCATCGAGCGCACCCTGCCGACCATCCGCGAACTGGCGTCCCAAGGCGCGCGCGTCGTCCTGCTCTCCCATCTCGGGCGGCCGAAGGGCAAGCCTGTGCCGGAGCTTTCGCTGCGCCCGGTGGCGGAGGCGCTGGCGGACGCGCTGGCGGCTCCGATCGCCTTCGCAGCCGACGATCCGGCTGCAGTCGTCGCCGGCCTGCCGGCGGGCGGGGTGGCGATGCTGGAGAACCTGCGCTTCGACCCCGGCGAGGAGGCCAACGACCCGGACTACGCCGCCCGTCTGGCCGCACTCGGCGACGCCTATGTCAACGACGCCTTCTCGGCCGCCCACCGGGCGCACGCCTCCACCGAGGGGCTGGCGAAGCTGCTGCCGGCCGCGGCCGGGCGGTTGATGCAGCAGGAGCTGGAGGCGCTGGAGGCAACGCTCGATGCGCCGGAGCGCCCTTCGGGGGCCATCGTCGGCGGCGCCAAGGTCTCGACCAAGCTCAACCTGCTCGGCAACCTCGTTGCCCGGGTCGATATGCTCGCCATCGGCGGGGGCATGGCGAACACCTTTCTCCATGCGCAGGGATACGAGGTCGGCAGGAGCCTCTGCGAGCGCGACATGGCGGAGATGGCGCTTCACGTCCTCGACGATGCGGAGCGGTGCGGCTGCACGGTGGTGCTGCCGGAAGACGCGGTCGTGGCGCCGGCGCTCGAAGCCGGCGCGCCGACCGAAATCGTTGCCATCGACGAAGTGCCGCCCGACGCCATGATCCTCGATATCGGCCCGGAGAGCGCCGCCGGCCTGATCCTCAGGATGAAGATCCTGCGCAGTCTGGTCTGGAACGGCCCGCTCGGCGCGTTCGAGGTGCCGCCCTTCGACCGGGGCACCAATGAGGTGGCGAGGGCGGCGGTCGGCATCGAGGGGCTGCTGACCGTCGCCGGCGGCGGCGACACGGTGGCCGCGCTCGCCCGGGCCGGCGCGATCGATCGTTTCGGCTATGTCTCGACCGCGGGCGGCGCGTTCCTCGAATGGATGGAAGGCCGGGTGCTGCCCGGCGTGGCGGTGCTGGAGGCCGCGGCATGACCCTTACCCGACGACTGACCGCGGAATTCGCAGGAACCGCCATGCTGCTCGCCGTGGTGGTCGGCTCGGGCATCATGGGCGAGACGCTCGCCGGCGGAAACGTGGCCATCGCGTTGCTCGGCAACACCATCGCGACGGGCGCGATCCTGGTGGTGCTGATCCTGATTCTTGGGCCGGTCTCCGGCGCGCATTTCAATCCGGCCGTCACGGCCGCCTTCCTGATGCGGCGCGAGATCGGGCCCGGCGACGCCGCGCTCTACATCCTTGTGCAGGTGGCGGGCGGCCTGCTGGGCGTGGCAGTCGCGCACATCATGTTCGAGCAGCCGGACCTGTTCTTCGCGTCGGGCAAGGAGCGCTCGGGTTTCGCGCAGTCCTTCTCGGAAGGCGTCGCGGCCTTCGGGCTGGTGTTCACGATCCTGCTCTGCCTGAAGGCGAAGTCGGAGGCCGTGGCCTGGGCGGTCGGGCTCTACATCACCGCCGGCTACTGGTTCACCGCCTCCACCTCCTTCGCCAACCCGGCGGTAACGGTTGCGCGTGCCTTCACCGACACCTTCTCCGGCATCCGCCCGGAGGATGCGCCCGCCTTCATCGTCGCGCAGTTCGTCGGTGCCGCGCTCGCCGTCGCGCTGGCCCGCTATCTGGGCGCGGGGGCAGGGAAGGGATAGGCGAACGGGCCGGCCGCCGTCAGCGGTTGGCCAGCACCTCGATATCCGGGCATTCGAGGAGCCGCGCATCGGCCGTGACCAAGGTCAGGCCGAAGACCAGCGCGCTCGCGGCGATGAAGCGGTCTGCGGGGTCCCGGTGCTCAAGGGTGATGTTGCGGCTGGCCATCGCCACCTCGAATGTGAGCGGGACCTCGGTGACGGGCGCCGCCGCCAGCGCCCTGTCCAGCCAGCTTCGCGGGTCCGGCTCCAGCGCGATCCGGCCCCGCTCCGCCAGCATCGTGGCTTCCCAGACGCTGACCGGGGAGAGCCGGAGCGTCTCCGCCGGCGAGGCGATGAGCGCGCGCACGGCGCGGGAAAGCCGGGCCGGGTCGAGCAGCGCCCAGAGCCAGATATGCGTATCCAGCAGCACCGCCGCCTAGCCCAGCGCCTCCCATTCCTCCGGGTCGAGCACGGGTGCGGTAATGTCGCCCAGGATCCGGCCCGTGCCGGCCATGGCCCCCAGCCAGTCGCCGGAGGGCGGCGGCACGATCTGCGCCACCGGCCGGCCGAACCGCGTTACCAGAACGGGCTTGCCGGTTTTCGCCACCCGTTCGAGAACTGCAAGGCATTTGGCCTTGAAGACGGATATCTGCATTTCCTCCATCTCCTCCGGGGTTGCCGGCGGCTCCGGCGTTTCCAGCCCCGCAAACACCGCCGGCGCTTCCTGCAATCCCCCATGCGCCCGGTCCCCGGTGAGCCCGGTTTCGTATGCAATGCTGCCTGCCGGAACGCCGTCGGCGATGCGCCGCCCGACGACTTCCAGCAAACGGTTGTAGCGGTCGGCGTTCCACTCATGGCGCCAGCCGGAACCGCCTTGAACGCCGAGCGAACGCAAATGCCGCCGGACCGTGGCGGGCGCTGCCTTCAGTGCGCCGGCCAGATCCTTGACGGTGTATTGTGTGCTCCGCCGGTTCATCGCCACGCTCTTCCCCGGAAACCCGATTTCCACAAACATACTATGGTCCGAAACCATAGTCAATGCCTGTTCACTCTCCCCACCACTGTCCGCCGATCGCCATTCCTGCCGGGAACAGGCGTTGCTCGCCGCCGAGCACGACGCCGTCCGCGTCCTCATAGTCGAAGCGCCCGGCGCGCAGTTCGAGAACCGAGGCATCGCCTGCCACGCCCGGCTCCAGGCTGCCGAGATCGGGCCGCCGGAGCGCCGCCGCGGGTGCGCTCGTCGCCGCGCGCAGCACCTCGATGAGCGGCATGCCCAGGCAGAGGAACTTCGACATGGTGACCAGCAGATCGTAGGCGGGGCCGCCGACGGAGAGCGTGTGTACGTCGCTCGAGATGCAATCGGGCATGAACCCCGCAGCCAGCATTGCGCGCCCGGTGCCGAAGCCGAAGGAGCCCTTGCCGTGGCCGATGTCGAAGATGACGCCCCGTTCGCGGGCAGCGAGCGTCTCCTCGCGCACCCTGCCATCGGCGCGCGCGGGGCTGTTCGGGAAGGAGCGGAAACAGTGCGTCAGCACATCGCCCGGGCGCAGCCGGTCCATGACCTCGCGGCGGCTGGGCGGCGGGAAGTCCAGATGCGCCATGACCGGCAGGCCGAGTTCCTCGGCCACCTCGAGCGCGATATCGAGCGGGGCGATGCCGCTCGACCCGCCGGCGCCGAGGCCGACGCGCACCTTGATGCCGACGACGAGGTCCGCGTGCTCGCGCGCCACGCGCACGCATTCGCGGGCGTCCAGCAGGCGCATGTCCTGGCATTCCCCGACCATCACCGCTTCGCTGAAGGCGAAGATTCCCGGAAAGGACACGTTGAGGAACGGCAGGACGCGCGGCCTTGCAGGCTCGATCACATGGCGCCGGAAGCCCGCCAGATTGGCCGGTCCCGCCGTCCCGGCATCGACCAAGGTCGTCGTCGCGCCCTGCCTGGCGATCTCCTCGGGATCGACGCCGATGGAAGTGCCGCCCCAATAGACATGCGTGTGCAGGTCGATGAGGCCAGGCGTGACGATGCAACCGCTCACATCGCGCACGTCGCGGGCCTCGCCGGCCGGCAGGTCCGGCCCGATCTCCGCAACCCGGCCGTCTGCGAATGCGACGTCGGCGACCCGGTCCACGCCGCGGCCCGGATCGATCACGCGCCCGCCCTTCAGCAACAGGTCGTGCATCGCCTCCTCCTCTCAGGCGCCGAGCAGCGCCTCCAGCTCGTCCGGGCCGGTGACCGGCAGCGAACAGACGGGGCCCCGGCAGACATAGGCGGTCGGGCGGCCCTCCACGGCCGCCTTGCCGGCCGCGGGATGGCCCGCCGGCAGGGTTTCGGCGGCGTCGATGAGCGCGAGCACACGGTTCGGCAGCGAGACCCGCTCGACCGCCCGGCGCAGGCTTCCGTCGTCGCCCGCCAGAACCACCTGCACCGCCTCCTGCAACAGCGCATTGGCGTTCAGCAAGGTCGAAAGCGGGAAGATGTTGCGCGTCACCTCGCCGGCGAAGGCCGCCACCGCCGCTTCGGCGCGCTGGCGGTAGCGGTCCTCGCCCGTCAGCCACCAGAGCCGGGCCAGGACCTCCACCATCATGCCGTTGCCGGAAGGCGTCGGGTTGTCGGCGGCAGTCTTGGCCCGCACGATCAGCCGCTCCGTGTCGTCGGCGGCGAAGCACCAGCCGCCAGGCCCGTCCGCATGGTGGCGTTCGACGATCTCCAGCCAGCCGAGCGCCCGCTCGCGGTAGCGCCGGTCCCCGGTCGCCTCCTCCAGCAGCAGCGCCGCGCGCATCATGGCGCCGTAGTCGTCGAGGCTTGCCGGGTGCCGCGCGCGGCCGAGCCGCCAGCTGTGGCGGAGCCGCCCGTCCGGTCCGGTCATGTGCGTCTCGACGAAGGCGAAGGCGCGTTCGGCCAGCGCGATCCATCCGGGCTCGTCGAAAGCGGTCCCGGCGCGGGCGAGCGCGGCAACCATGAGGCCGTTCCAGTCCGCCAGCACCTTGTCGTCGCGCAGCGGCCGCTCGCGGCCGGCGCGCACGGCCAGCAGCGCCGCGCGTGCCTCCGCCAGCGCCCGGTCGTCCGGCACGTCCATCGAGTCCAGCCGGTTCAGGATGTTGCGGCCTTCCCAATTGCCGGCCGCCGTCACTTCGTAAACCTCGCAGAAACGCGCTGCCGCGCCGCCCAGCACCGCCTCGATCTCGGCCCGGTCCCACACGTAGAACCGGCCTTCTTCCCCCTCGCTGTCGGCGTCGAGCGCCGCGGCGAAGCCGGCCGCGCCGTCCTCGGCCGCGGGCGCCGTCATCTCCCGCTCCAGCCAGCCGACCGTCTCGCGCACGCGCTGCTCGAAAAGCGCCGAGCGCGTCTCCTGCCAGACCAGGGTCAGCAGCTCAAGAAGCTGGGCGTTGTCGTAGAGCATCTTCTCGAAATGCGGCGCGAGCCACCGCTCGTCGGTGGAGTAACGCGCGAAGCCGCCGCCCAGATGATCGTAGATGCCGCCCTCGCACATGTGGGCCAGCGTGTTGAGCACCTGGTTGCGGTAAACCTCGCTGCCGTTCCGGCGCCACACGCGCCAGAGATGGGTGAAGATGCCGGTCTGGGGGAACTTCGGGGCCCCGTCTATGCCGCCGAAGAAGGGGTCCACCGCGCGGGCGAGCCGCATGGCGATACGCGCATCGGTCCGTGCGTCTATGCCGGCGCCGGGCGCGGGCTCGGCCAGCCTCTCCGCGGCTTTCCGGAGGCGCCCGATATTCTCCGCCACCGCGTCGGGCTGCTTCTGCCACGCTTCGGAGAGCGAGCGCAGCAATTGCGGGAAGCCCGCGCGGCCCCAGCGCGGCTCCGGCGGGAAATAGGTGCCGCCCCAGAAGGGCTCGCCGTCCGCGTTGAGGAACATGGTGAGCGGCCAGCCGCCCTGCTCGCTCATGCCCTGGAGCGCATGCTGATAGACGGCATCGACGTCCGGGCGTTCCTCCCGGTCCACCTTCACATTTACGAACAGCTCGTTCATCAGCCCGGCGATGGCTTCGTTCTCGAAACTCTCATGCGCCATGACATGGCACCAGTGGCAGGCGGCGTAGCCGACGGAGAGCAGGACGGGCCTGCCCGTCCGGCGCGCTTCCTCGAACGCGTCGGCCCCCCAGGGCCGCCAGTGAACCGGGTTTTCGGCGTGTTGCAGGAGGTAGGGGCTGGTTTCGCGGCCAAGCAGGTTTTCGCTCATGAAAGGCGAGGGTAAACTGGCGCCTTCCCGGATGCGAGGAAGGAAATCATGGCGGACGCGCTCTATTACGATGCGCATGTATTCTGTTGCACCAATACCCGTCCGCCCGGCCATCCGCGCGGCTGCTGTAGCGAGAAGGGCTCGGAGAAGCTGCGGGCCTACATGAAGGCGCGCGCCCGGTCGCTGCCCAAGGCGCGGATCAACATCGCCGGCTGCCTCGACCGCTGCGAGCTCGGGCCGACGATGGTCATCTATCCCGAGGGCACCTGGTACCGCTATGAGAACGAGGCGGATATCGACGAGATTCTCGAAACGCACCTGAAGGGCGGCGGCCGGGTCTCCCGGCTCATGCTCGACCCCGACGCCTGACGGACCTGCCGGACACGATCTTCGCCGAGGCGACGGCGCCCGGCCGGGCCGGCATCTCCGTGTTGCGCCTCTCCGGGCCGGAAGCGGGCAAGGCGCTGGCGGCGCTGGCGGGGCCGCTGCCGGAGCCGCGCCGGGCGGTGCTGCGCTCGGTCCGCAACCCGGAAAGCGGCGAACTGCTGGACCGGGGCCTTGCCGTCTGGTTCCCGGGCCCCGCGAGCTTCACCGGCGAGGATGCGGCCGAATTGCACCTGCACGGCGCGCCTGTCGTGATGGACGCGGTGCAGGCTGCGCTGATGCGGCTGGACGGCCTCCGCCCGGCGGAGCCCGGCGAGTTCACCCGCCGCGCCTTCGAGGCCGGGCACATGGACCTGACGGCGGTCGAGGGCCTTGCCGAACTGATCGACGCCGAGACCGAAGGCCAGCGCCGACAGGCGCTCCACGCGCTCGGCGGCGGCTTGGCGCGGCAGTTCGACGGCTGGCGGGAGCGTCTGGTCGGGGCGCTCGCCCATATCGAGGCCGCCATCGACTTCAGCGACGAGGAACTACCGGAGAGGCTGGAGGCGGAAGTCTCGGCGACGGTGGCGCCTGTGCGCGCGGAGATGGCGGAGGCGCTGGCCGCGGGCGCGCGCGGCGAGGTCGTGCGGGACGGCTTCCGGGTGGCGCTGGTGGGCGCGCCCAATGCCGGCAAGTCGAGCCTCCTGAACGCGCTCGCGGCGCGCGAGGTCGCCATCACCTCGCCCAGCGCCGGCACGACGCGCGACGTGCTGGAGGCGCGGCTGGTCATGGAAGGCTATCTGGTGCGGCTGATCGACATGGCGGGCCTGCATGAGAGCGACGATCCGATCGAGCGCGAGGGGATGCGCCGGGCGCGCGCGGAGGCGGAATCGGCCGACCTCTGCCTGCTGCTGACCGCCCCCGACGCCCCGCCGCCGCCGGACCTGCCCGGCCTCGCCGTCCGCACCAAGGCCGATCTCGGCGCCACCGCCGGCTCCGGCCTTGCCGTCTCGGCCCGGACAGGCGAAGGGCTGGAGCCGCTGCGGAGCGCCATCACGGAGGCCGTGCGCACGAGGGTCGCCGGCCCGCCCGGCGCGCTCCGCGCCCGCCATGTCCACGCGCTCAGCCAGTCGGCCGAGGCGCTCGACCGTTTCGCCGCCGCGCCCCAGACCGACCTCGCCGCCGAAGACCTCCGCCTAGCTGTCCGCGCGCTCGGCCGCGTCACCGGCCGCGTCGATGTCGAAGACCTGCTGGACGCCATCTTCCGGGAGTTCTGCATCGGGAAGTAGGCGCGGTGGAAGCCGGCCCCCTCCGCCTGCAGGAGCCCGGCTCGCGTTTTACACTGGCGAGCGGGGAGGAATCGGGTTACATATGCCCCCCGTCCGACATTCCGTTCGTCCTGGCGCCGGCGCTGCCCGGCGCGCTGCCTGCGAGGACTCCGAGCCGTGATCGAAGTGGCCCTTGTCGTCCATGTGCTGATCTGCATTGCGCTGGTCGCCGTCGTGTTGCTCCAGCGCAGCGAGGGCGGCGGGCTCGGCATCGGCGGCGGGGGCGGCGCCGGCGGCGGGCTGATGACCGGGCGCAGCGCCGGCAACATGCTCACCACGATCACCATGTGGCTGGCGGCGGGCTTCTTCGCGGTCAGCCTCTTCCTTGCGGTCATGATGTCCACGACCCGCGAGCCCGCCTCGATTCTGGACCGCCCGGCGCAGGAGGCCCCGTCCGGGCCGGCCGCGCCGCTCGGCCAGTGAGCCGGGAGCGGGCCCCGCGTTTCATATTCGTGACGGGCGGCGTGTCATCGTCGCTCGGCAAGGGTCTGGCCGCCGCGTCGCTCGGCGCGCTCCTGCAGGCGCGCGGCTACCGGGTCCGCATGCGCAAGTTCGATCCCTATCTCAATGTCGATCCCGGCACGATGAGCCCCTACCAGCACGGCGAAGTGTTCGTGACCGCGGACGGCGCGGAAACCGACCTCGACCTCGGCCATTACGAGCGCTTCACCGGCAACGACGCCACCCGCGACGACAGCGTCACCACCGGCAAGGTCTACAAGCAGGTGCTCGACCGCGAGCGCGCCGGCGACTATCTGGGCGCGACGGTGCAGGTCATTCCGCATGTCACGGACGCGATCAAGGAGTTCATGCAGGCGGGGCTGGACGGCGAGGACTTCGTGCTGGTGGAGATCGGCGGCACGGTCGGCGACATCGAGGGCCTGCCCTACCTGGAGGCGATCCGCCAATTGCGCCAGGAGCTCGGGCCGGAGCGCTCGATGTTCGTGCATCTCACCCTCGTGCCCTTCATACGCTCCGCCGGCGAGATCAAGACCAAGCCGACCCAGCATTCGGTCAAGGAGCTGCTCGGCCTCGGCATCCAGCCGGACTTGCTGCTCTGCCGCTCGGAGGATCCGCTGCCGGAAGACGCGCGCCGGAAGATCGCGCTTTTCTGCAATATCGGCGTGAGCCGGGTCATTTCCGCCCACGATGCGGACCCGATCTACGCCGTGCCGGCCGCCTATCACGACCAGGGTTTCGACAGCGAGGTGCTGGCCGGGTTCGGCCTCCCGAGGGACCCGGAACCGGACCTCGGGCTATGGCGGGAAATCACCCGGCGCGTCCGCACGCCGGAAGGCAATGTGCGCATCGCCATCGTCGGCAAGTACACGGAGCTCAGGGACGCCTACAAGTCGCTCACCGAAGCGCTCCGCCACGGCGGCATCGCCAACAATGTCGAGGTCGAGGAAGACTGGGTGGAAGCCGAACGGTTCGACCGGGGAGACATTGTCGGGCGCCTCGACGGCGTCCACGGCATCCTGGTGCCGGGCGGTTTCGGCGAGCGGGGCACCGCCGGCAAGATCGGCGCCGCCCGCTTCGCCCGCGAACGCAAGGTGCCCTATTTCGGCATCTGCTTCGGGATGCAGATGGCGGTGATCGAGGCGGCGCGGTCGCTGGCGGGGCTCGAAAAGGCGGGCTCGACCGAGTTCGGGCCGACGCCGGAGCCGGTGGTCGGGCTTCTGGAGGAGTGGATCGCGGACGGGCAGGTCGAGCACCGCTCCGAGGCGGACGACAAGGGCGGCACCATGCGCCTCGGCAACCACACCGCCAAGCTCGCGGCAGGCAGCCAGGTCGCCAGGATCTACGACGCGCTCATCGTCGAGGAGCGCCACCGCCACCGCTACGAGGTGAATATCCGCTACCGCAACCGGCTCGAGGCGAAGGGGCTGCGTTTCTCCGGTCTCTCGCCCGACGGCCGCCTGCCGGAAATCGTGGAGATCGAGGACCATCCCTGGTTCATCGGCGTGCAGTTCCACCCGGAATTGCGTTCGCGCCCCTTCGATCCGCACCCGCTGTTCAGGTCCTTCGTGGATGCTGCGGTCACGCAGTCGCGGCTGGTCTGATGCGCGAGGTCGCCGTCGGTCCGGTCCGGTTCGGCAACTGCCTGCCGCTCGCGCTCATCGCCGGCCCCTGCGCCATCGAAGGCCGGGCCCACGCGCTGGAAACGGCGGAGGCGATCGCCGGAATTACCGGGCGCCTGGGCCTGCCCTTCGTCTACAAGTCCTCCTACGACAAGGCGAACCGCACCGGAGCCGGCAGCCCGCGCGGCGTCGGCATGGCGGCGGGCCTGGAAATCCTGGCCGAGCTCCGCGAGCGCTTCGGCTGCCCGGTGTTGACCGACGTGCACGAGCCGGGGCATTGCGCGCCGGCGGCCGAGGCGGTGGACATCCTTCAGATCCCGGCCTTCCTCTGCCGCCAGACGGACCTGCTGGTCGCGGCGGCGGAGACGGGGGCGGCGGTGAATGTGAAGAAGGGCCAGTTCCTCGCGCCCTGGGACATGGCGCATGTGGCCGACAAGGTCTCCGGTGCCGGCAATGAGCGCGTGCTGCTGACGGAGCGCGGCGCTTCCTTCGGCTACAACACGCTGGTTTCGGACATGCGCGCCCTGCCGGAAATGGCGCGGACCGGCTGGCCCGTCATTTTCGACGCTACTCATTCCGTGCAGCAACCGGGCGGCCTCGGCGGCAGGAGCGGCGGGCAGCGCGAATTTGCGCCGGTGCTGGCCCGCGCGGCCGTCGCGGTCGGCGTCGCCGGCGTGTTCATGGAAACGCACCGGGACCCGGACAAGGCCCCCAGCGACGGCCCCAACATGATCCCGCTGGACCGGCTCGCCGGCATTCTGGAAACGCTCATCGCCCACGATGCGATCGCCAAGCAAGCCCCCGAGAGGACCGCATGACCGCCATCACCGACATCCATGCCCGCGAGGTGCTGGACAGCCGCGGCAACCCGACCGTCGAGGTCGAGGTGCATCTGGAGGACGGTTCGATGGGCCTGGCGGCCGTGCCCTCCGGCGCCTCCACCGGGGCGCACGAGGCGCATGAGCGCCGCGACGGCGACCCGGCGCGCTATGGCGGCAAGGGCGTGCTCGGGGCCTGCGATGCGGTGGACGGCGAGATATTCGATGCGTTGGGCGGCATGGAGGCGGAGGAGCAGCGCCGCCTCGACAGCACGCTGATCCGGCTCGACGGCACGGCCAACAAGAGCCGGCTGGGCGCCAACGCCATCCTGGGCGTGAGCCTCGCCTCTGCGAAAGCCGCCGCCGCAGCGGCCGGCCAGCCGCTTTACCGCTATGTCGGCGGCCTCGGCGCGCATGTCCTGCCCGTGCCGATGATGAATGTGCTGAACGGCGGCGCGCATGCCGACAACCCCATCGACATCCAGGAATTCATGATCGTGCCCGCGGGCGCGGACAGCTTCGCCGAGGCGGTGCGCGCCGGCGCGGAGGTGTTCCATGCGCTCCGCAAGCTGCTGCTGGAGGCGGGCGAGAGCGTCAATGTGGGCGACGAGGGCGGCTTCGCGCCCGGTCTCTCCGGGGCCGACGAGGCGCTGGGCTACGTCATGCGCGCCATCGAGACGGCGGGCTACCGGCCGGGCGAGGACGTGGCGCTCGCGCTCGACGCCGCCGCCACCGAGTTCTGGGCGGACGGCCGCTACCGGCTGGAAGGCGAAGGCCGGACGCTCGATGCGGACGGCATGGCAGGCTACCTGGAGGACCTCTGCGGGCGTTATCCCATCGTCTCGGTCGAGGACGGCATGGCCGAGGACGACTGGGAGGGCTGGAAGGCGCTGACGGAGCGTCTCGGGGGCCGGGTGCAGCTTGTCGGCGACGACCTGTTCGCCACCAATCCCGAACGGCTGGCGCGGGGGCTCGCCGAGGGCGCCGGCAATGCGGTGCTCGTCAAGGTCAACCAGATCGGCACGCTCTCCGAGACGCTCGACGTGGCCGCGCTCGCCATGAACGCGGGCTGGCGGGCGGTGATGTCCCACCGTTCGGGCGAGACCGAGGACTCGACCATCGCCGACCTTGCCGTCGCGACCGGCTGCGGGCAGATCAAGACCGGCTCGCTCGCCCGCTCCGACCGCCTGGCGAAATACAACCGGCTGCTTCGCATTGAGGAGGAGCTGGGCGACATGGCGGTCTGGCCCGGACGGGCGGCGCTGGCGCGCGGCGCGGCCTGAGTGGCTTGACCCGCAGGCGCTCCGGGCCGATAACGAACCCGTTGCAGCAAGGCGATGAAGGGTGAGTGAGGCCATGCAAGCATGCATCTTCAGCCCCAGCCGCACGGCGATGCAGCAGGGGCAGGCGCGTACGGGCATGTGGGTGGTCGAGTTCGAGCAGCAGTCGGCCCGTCGCCCGGACCGGCTGATGGGCTGGACAAGCTCCAGCGACACCCGCCAGCAGGTCCGGCTGGAATTCGCCACGCGCGAGGCGGCCGTGGCCTATTGCGAGAAGCACGGCCTCGAATACAGCGTGCGCGCCCCGCAGCAGCGCCGGGTGAGACCGAAGGCCTACGCGGACAATTTCCGCTGGAACCGGGTCGCCGGGTAGGCGGCCGTGCGCGCCCTTAGCTCAGCTGGATAGAGCAGCGGACTTCTAATCCGCAGGTCGGAGGTTCGAGTCCTCCAGGGCGCGCCAGCTTTTCCGAATGCAGGCAGTTGGACGCTTCCTATCGGGCAGAAGGCGGCCCGCTTGCGCGATGGGGGCGCTGCGAGCGAAGCCTGAGGGCCGTCTGCATCCAGACGATGCCGCCCAGCACCATGATGGCGCCGCACCATTGCCAGAGGCCGAGCCGCTCGTCGTAGAGCGCCCAGGCGGCGAAGATGCTCGTCAGCGGCTGGAGGTTGTTCAGCATCGCGGTGTTCTCGGCCCCGGCGAGGCGCACGGCGCCGTAGTAGAGCGGAATCGACGAGACCTGGCAGACGATCACGGCAAGGCAGGCGGCCCAGCCCATCGCGGTCGCGGGCAGCCGCGCCTCGCCGGAGAAGAGCGCGGTCGGCACAAGGATGGCCGCCGCAACTGCGGAGAACCAGAACATCACCGGCAGCGGGTCCGCATGCGCCATGCCGCGCGCCAGCCAGAGCACGCTGACCGAGCAGGCCACGCCGGCCGAGACGCCGAGGAAGACGCCGAACGGGTCGAGTTCGTGGAAGCCGACACCGAGCGCGAGCCCGACCCCGGCGAAGGCCAGCGCCAGCGCGCCCATGACCGCCGCGCTCGGCCAGCGCCGGTCGAGCGCGGCGGAGAACGCGCCCACCAGCGGCGGATAGACGAAGAAACAGAGCGCGGCGAGCCCGATGGGAATCGTCTCCACCGCTGCGATATTGCCGTAGAACATATGCGCGGCCAGCACGCCGAGGCCGAGGCAGGAAAGCATGTCGCGCCTCGGCAGGCGCAGGCTGCGGCGGCTTGCGACGCAGATGAGCCACAGCATCAGCGCCAGCAGGACGGCGCGGACGGGCGAGATCGCAATCGGCGTGGCACCCCCTTCATAGGCCGCGCGCGACGCCGCGACCGCGAGCCCGAGGCCGAGCGAGGACGCAACCGCGAACAGATATCCCCGCCGGACGGGAGTCATCCGCCGGACCCGCTATCCGCATTCATGCAGCACCCCTGTATGATGGCCCGCCCGTGGGACAAGGTTTAGCAATGCCCGATACCGAGCGCGAGAGCGCCACGCTGCCGGTCTGGGACCTGACCGACCTTTACAGCGCGCCCGACGGTCCCGATGTCGCCCGCGACCTGGAGGCCGCCGACGCCGAGGCCCGCGCGATAGAAGAGCGCTGGAAAGGCCGGCTCGCCAAGCTCGACGGCGAGGAACTGGCGGATGCGGTCGAGGCCTATGAACGCTTCCACGAGCGCCTCGCGCGGCTGCTCAGCTATGCCGGCCTCATGCGCGCGGGCGACATGGCGTCGGAGGAGACCGGGCGCTTTCAGCAGTCCATCCACGAGCGCTATGCCGGGATCGCCGCGCACACGGTCTTCTTCCAGCTGGAGCTCAACGCCATCGACGAGGCCGTTCTGGAGCGCCGGCTGGAGCAAAGCGCCCGCCTTCGCCGCTACTGCCCCTGGCTGGAGCAGAGCCGTTCCTTCCGCCCCCACCAGCTTGCCGAGGACATGGAGCGCCTGCTGCTCGACCGCGATGTGGCCGGTTCCTCCGCCTGGACGCGGCTCTTCGACGAAACGCTCGCTGCGCTCCGATTCCCGTTCCGCGACCGGCGGCTTACCGTTGCGGAAACGCTCGACCGCCTCTCCGACGCCGATTCCGGCGTGCGCAAGGCTGCAGCCTCGTCGCTCTCGGCCGTGCTCGGGGAGAACGCCCGGCTCTTCGCCCATATCCTGAACACGCTCCTCAAGGACAAGGAGATCGACGACCGCTGGCGCGGCTTCGGACGCTCCGTCTCCGCGCGAAACCTGCAGAACCGGGTGGAGGACGAGGTGGTCGATGCGCTGGTCGACTCGGTCAAGCGCGCCTATCCCGGCCTCTCCCACCGCTATTACCGCCTGAAGGCCGGGTGGCTCGGCGGCGAAAAGCTTGCCTGGTGGGACCGGAACGCGCCGCTGCCCGAGGCCGACATGCGCGAATTCTCGTGGGCCGACGCGAAGCGCCTCGTGCTGGAGTCCTACGGCGCGTTCTCGCCGCGCATGGCGGCGCTCGCCGGGCGTTTCTTCGACAATCCCTGGATCGACGCGCCGCCGCGCCCCGGCAAGGCGCCGGGGGCCTTTTCCCATTCGACCGTGCCGGGCGCGCATCCCTATGTGCTGCTCAACTACCAAGGCCGGGCGCGGGATGTGGCGACGCTGGCGCACGAGCTCGGCCACGGCGTACATCAGTCGCTGGCGGCGGGGCAGGGCTATTTCCTCGCCGCGACGCCGCTCACCCTTGCCGAGACCGCCTCGGTCTTCGGCGAGATGCTGACCTTCCAGGCGATGCTGAAGACGGCGCCGCCCGAGAGCCGGCGCGCGCTGCTCGCCGGCAAGGTCGAGGACATGCTGAATACGGTGGTGCGCCAGGTCGCCTTCTACGAGTTCGAGCGGCGGCTCCACGAGGCGCGCGCCGGGGGCGAGCTGACGGTGGACGATATCGGCGACATCTGGATGGACACGCAGCGCGAGAGCCTGGGCGACGCCTTTGCCTTCGACGAGTCCTACCGCGCGATGTGGACCTATATCGGCCACTTCGTCCACGCGCCTTTCTACGTCTATGCCTATGCCTTCGGCGACTGCCTGGTGAATGCGCTCTATGCGGCCTATGAGGACGGAAACGAGGGCTTCGAGGCCAACTATCTCGACATGCTCGCCGCCGGCGGGTCGAAGCATCACGGCGAGTTGCTGGCGCCCTTCGGCCTCGACGCCCGCGACCCCGCATTCTGGGACCGGGGCCTCGCGCGCATTGCCGGCTTCGTGGACGAACTGGAGGCTGCATGAGCGACGACACGGCCGGCATCGGAGGCCAGATGCGCCGCTATGCGCGGGTCGGCGGCGCGGTCGGCGGCCTCGCCGTCAACTATGCCGGCCGGCGCCTGCTCGGGCGGAAGATCGAGCATGACGCCCATGCGCGCGAACTCGCGGCTGCGGTCGGCGGCCTCAAGGGTCCGCTGATGAAGGTCGCGCAGATCCTCGCGACCATTCCCGACGCCCTGCCCTCGGCCTACGCGGAGGAGTTGCGGCAATTGCAGGCCGATGCGCCGTCGATGGGCTGGCCGTTCGTCCGCCGGCGGATGACGGGCGAGCTCGGCCCGGAATGGCCGAAGCGCTTCGGGGATTTCGAGCGGAACGCCGCCCATGCGGCCTCGCTCGGCCAGGTCCACCGGGCGACCGCCCCGGACGGCGCGCGGCTTGCCTGCAAGCTGCAATATCCCGACATGGCCGCGGCCGTGGAGGCCGACCTCCGGCAGTTGCGACTGGTGTTCTCGGTCTATGAGCGCCGCGACCGGGCGGTACGCACCGACAGCGTCTTCCAGGAGCTTTCGGAGCGGCTCAGGGAGGAACTCGACTACCACCGCGAAGCGAAGCATATGCGCCTCTACCGGGCCATGCTGGCCGGCGAGCCGGACGTGACGGTGCCGGAGCCGGTGGAAGCGCTTTCGACCGGCCGCCTGCTCACCATGACCTGGATCGACGGCCGGCCGTTGCTTGAAGCCGTGGACCTGCCGGTGGAGACGCGCAACCGGCTGGCCGAGAACATGTTCCGCGCCTGGTATGTGCCCTTCTACGAGTGCGGCGTCATCCACGGCGACCCGCATCCCGGCAACTATTCCATGCGGGAAGACTTCGGCATCAACCTCCTGGACTTCGGCTGCATCCGCGTGTTCCCGCCGTCTTTCGTCAAGGGCGTGATCGACCTCTACCGGGCGCTCCGGGACGGCGACGAGGCGCTGGCGGTCTCGGCCTACGAGACCTGGGGCTTCGGGAACCCGTCGCGCGAGCTGATCGAGGTGCTGAACATCTGGGCGGAGTTCCTCTATGCGCCGCTGCTCCAGGACCGGGTGCAACGCATCCAGGAAAGCGAGAGCGGCCTTTACGGCGCAACCGTCGCGGCCAGGGTCCACCGGGAGCTGAGGCGCGTCGGCGGCGTGCGCCCGCCGCGCGAATTCGTGCTCATGGACCGCGCCGCCATCGGCCTTGGCTCGGTCTTCATGCGGCTCAGGGCGGAGGTGAACTGGCACCGCCTCTTCCACGGCCTCATCGACGGCTTCGACGCGGACGCCCTCGCGGCCCGCCAGACCGCAGCCCTGGAGGCGGCGGGGCTGGAGTAAGGCCGGGCCCGGGTTATCCCCGGTGGCGTGTGGCGGGTGCGACATTTTTGCTTGAGGCCGGCCGCTATCCAGTGCAGGCTTGCATTCGAGTCGTCGATTTACCGGCGTCGCCGCGCTCCCGAAGCATGGGGACGGAGCGCGTTTATTATGCCTGCCGGCGAACGGGCAGGGCTTCATGGAGGACTTCGCGACAGCGAAAAGGAGACGGCGTCATGGCAGGGAACAGACGGGAAGAACTCGTTGCCGATGCAGGGCTGATGAAGGGCCTGCACAGCGGCATGGGATTTGCGGCGAAAGGCATGGTCGTCGCCTTCGTTGTGTTCACCATCCTGAATGTCGAGTTCGCCAACAGCATCTACACGGCGATCCGCGGCTGGGTCGAGGCGTCTCTGGCCTGGTACTACATCCTGATCGTCGTCGTGCTGGTGTTCGTCTGCCTCTACCTGATGTGCTCGCGGCATGGGTCGGTCCGGCTCGGGGACGACGATTCGCGGCCGGAGTTCAGTAATTTCTCCTGGTTCGCGATGCTGTTCTCCGCCGGCGTCGGCATCGGCATCCTGTTCTTCGGCGTCGCCGAGCCGGTCTTCTATTTCGACAACTCCGGCGCCTTCGGCTATCCGAACAACCCCCATGCGGACGTTGCGGGGGTGACCGACATGGATGTGAACCGCGCGGTCCATGCCATGCGCGTCACCTACTTCCACTGGGGATTCCACGGCTGGGCGGTTTACGTGATTATCGGGCTCTGCCTCGCCTATTTCGGTTTCCGCAAGAAGCTGCCGCTCACCTTGCGCTCGGCGCTTTACCCGATCATCGGCGAGCGCATTTACGGGCCCATCGGGCACGGCGTGGACCTGCTTGCGGTGTTCGGGACGGTCTTCGGCGTCGCCACCTCGCTCGGCCTCGGCGTGACCCAGATGGCGACCGGCATGAACGTGCTGTTCGGCCTCGACCCCGGCATTGCGACGCAGATCGTCCTGATCGTGGTCATCTCGATCGTGGCGACGCTCTCGGCCGTTTCGGGCGTCGGCAACGGCATCCGCATCATCTCGGAGTGGAATATCTGGCTCTCCGTGGTGCTGCTTGCCTTCTTCCTGTTCTTCGGGCCGTTCAAGTGGCTGATGGGCTTCTTCGTGACCTCCATCGGCGATTACATCTGGAACGTCATCCCGATGGGCTTCTGGACCGCCGGCACCGAGAAGGAAATCGCCTGGCAGGGCGGTTGGACCATCTTCTACTGGGGCTGGTGGATTTCCTGGGCGCCGTTCGTGGGCATGTTCATCGCCCGCATCAGCCGCGGCCGCACGATCCGCCAGTTCATGGTGGGCGTGCTGTTCGTGCCGACCTCCATCGCCTTCTTCTGGCTGTGCATGTTCGGCGGCAACGCCATGTATATGGAGCTCATGGCCGAGGGCGGCGTGGGCACGGCCGGCATCGTCGAGCTGGTGCGCGCATGGAACCTGCCCTCGGCGCTCTACGGCACCATCGACCGGCTGACGGAGCTCGCCTTCCTGCAATGGATCATGGCGGCGCTGGCGACCCTGTTGCTGGCGACCTGGTTCATCACCTCGTCGGACTCCGGCACGCTCGTCATCACTACCATGCTGTCCATGGGCGACGACAACCCGCCGCAACGGTTCCGGATCGTCTGGGGCCTGGGCGAGGGCTTCGTCGCGGGCGTGCTGCTGCTGGCCGGCGGCCTCAAGGCGCTCCAGACGGCTTCGATAGCCGCGGCGCTGCCGATCTCGGTCATCATGCTGTTCATGACCTACGGCCTCATCAAGTCGCTGTCGGAGGACAGTTCGGCCGTTCCGGCCGAGGGGAGGGCCGAACCCGCTCCCGCCTGACCGCTCGAAACGGGCAGGGCGCCGCCGTTCCCGGACGGCGGCGCCCCCGCGCCGGAACAGCCGGACCGGGCTTTCTTACCCGGCCGCGTCTGCGAGCAGGCAGGCGTCGTCGAGCGGCGCGACCGGGGTCAGGTCGCGGTGATGCTGGTGCTCCGGCCGCTTGCGGCGGGTCAGCGCGTTGGAGACCGGGTTGAGGATCAGCGAGAAGATCGTGCGCGGCCAGGGCGACATGTTGATCGACGAGCCATGCACCAGCGCGTCGCCGAAGATCAGCACCGTGCCGGGCGGCCCCTTGGCCGAGACCAGGCCGCCTTCCGCCGCCAGGCGGGCCACGGTCTCGTTGTCGACCACCCAGAGCGGATAGCTCGTCGTCTCGGTATCCAGCACCGCCGGTGCGGCCCCGCGCCTGTGCGAGCCGCGGATGAAGACGATCGGCCCGTTGAACTCGGTCGCCTCGTCGAGCAGGACGTGAAGATTGAGCGCGAGCGGCTCCGGCACGCCATCCTCGCCGCGATGGGTGGCGAAATCGTAGTGCCATTGCCAGACGTCGCCCGAGAACGCCTCCTTGGCATTCACCTTGACCTGCTGGATGTAGAGGTCGCCGCCCAGGATCTGCCGGGCGGGCTCCACGAGCCGCGGGTGGCGGACGAGGCGGGCATAGACCTCGCTGCGCCGGTGCAGGGCCATGGCCGTGCGCACGGCATCGCTCCGCTTCTCCCGGAAGTTCTCCGGCCGGCGCTCGGCGAACAGGCGCGGCAGCTCCGCCTTCAGGACCGCGACCTCTTCGGGCGAGAACAACGACGGCAGAATGAGGAACCCGTCCTCCCGGAACTCTGCGATCTGTGTATCCGTCAGCTTCATGAGACTGTCCGCGGCCGACAGGCGCCAGGATGCGCCGCGACCGGAAGATTATACCAAGAAGCTCGACCCGGGACCCACCTTTTGGGGGTATCCGGATGGTCTCTCCTCCCGCTCAGCTACGCCCTGCTCCGCGCCCCCTTGTCACCCGGCCCTCCCTTTCGTCACCCCGGCCCCCGAGCCGGGGTCCATCCATGGCTCCCGATGCCGCCGCAGCAGGTGGAAGGAAAGCCGGACCGCTGAGGCTGCCGAGAGAACCGAGGATGGCCCCCGGCTCGGAGACCGGGGTGACGGATTGGGGAAATGCAACGCCGCCGGATGGAGATGTGTGTATCCGGCAGGCTCGGCGGGAGGGGTTGGGGGACGGCCTCCCGGCGTTGAGCAACCGGAAAAATGGGCAACAACGTTCCGGTTCGGTTCGGTTTCGCGCGGCGCCGCAGGGTGCGGGGAAGAAATGCCGGCTCAGGCGTCGAGGGTGCGCTTCAGGTTGCGGTCCACGGCGTCGAGGAAGCCCGTGGTGCTGAGCCAGCCCTGGTCCGGGCCGGCCAGCAGGGCCAGGTCCTTGGTCATCTCGCCGCCTTCGACCGTCTCGATGCAGACCCGCTCCAGCGTGCGGGCGAATTCGGAGACCTCGGGCGTCTCGTCGAATTGGCCGCGATAGTCGAGGCCGCGCGTCCAGGCGAAGATCGAGGCGATGGAGTTGGTCGAGGTCTCGTTGCCCTGCTGGTGCTGGCGGTAGTGGCGCGTCACCGTGCCGTGCGCCGCTTCGGCCTCGATGGTCTTGCCGTCCGGCGTCATCAGCACCGAGGTCATCAGCCCGAGGGAGCCGAAGCCCTGGGCCACCGTGTCGGACTGCACGTCGCCGTCATAGTTCTTGCAGGCCCAGACATAGCCGCCTTCGAGCTTCATCGCCTGCGCCACCATGTCGTCGATCAGCCGGTGCTCGTACCAGAGCCCGGCGGCCTCGAAGCGGTCCTTGAACTCGGCCTCGAACACCTCCGCGAACAGGTCCCGGAAGCGCCCGTCATAGGCCTTCAGGATCGTGTTCTTGGTGGACATGAAGCAGGGATAGTTGCGCATCAGCGCATAGTTGAAGCAGGAGCGCGCAAAGCCCCGGATCGAGTCGTCGAGATTGTACATCGACATGGCGATGCCGCCGCCGGGGAAGTCGAACACCTCGCGCTCGATGGCCTCGCCGCCGTCCTCCGGCTCGAAGCGGATGGTGAGCTTGCCCTTGCCCGGCACGACGAAATCGGTCGCGCGGTACTGGTCGCCGTAAGCGTGGCGGCCGATGATGATCGGCTTGGCCCAGCCCGGCACCAGGCGCGGCACGTTCGAGCAGATGATCGGCTCGCGGAACACGGTGCCGTTGATGATGTTGCGGATCGTGCCGTTGGGCGAGCGCCACATGGCTTTCAGGCCGAACTCCTCGACCCGGTCCTCGTCCGGCGTGATCGTCGCGCATTTGACGCCGACGCCGTATTTCTTGATCGCATTGGCCGAGTCGACGGTGATCCGGTCGTCGGTCTCGTCCCGCTTCTGGATCGACAGGTCGTAATATTTCAGGTCGATATCGAGATAGGGCAGGATCAGCTTTTCCTTGATGAACTCCCAGATGATCCGCGTCATCTCATCGCCGTCGAGCTCGACGACGGGGGTTGCGACCTTGATCTTGCTCATATGCGTGCCGCTCCCGGCGTGCTTGTCGGCCGCCGAAGGCTTGGCCGTACCGTGTTGAAAGGAAGGGCCGCAACATAGGCCCGCGCCAGGGACCGCGCAAGCAGCGCGCCGGTCCGTCTATGGAGGCCCGGCGGAGCGGAACCGGATCGGCATGGAGACCGTGCCGCGGAGGCTCACCCCGTCGCGCCAGTCGAGCCGGTCGGCCGCGATCTCGATGTCCTGCATCGCCGCCAGCAGGCGCGGGAAGGCCAGCACGGCCTCCAGCCTGGCCAGCGGCGCGCCGACGCAGAAATGGATGCCGAAGCCGAAGGCGATCTGCCGGCCCTGCCGGCGCGCAATGTCGAAGCGCTCCGGGTCCGCGAAGGCCTCCGGGTCGCGGTTGGCGGCGTTCAGCATCAGGAAGACGCGCTCGTCGGCCCGGATGCGCTTGCCCCGGACTTCCATATCCTCGGCCGCAATCCGCGAAACCGCCGGGGCCGGGGAGTCGAAGCGCAGCATTTCTTCCACCGCCGCTTCCGTGCGTTCGGGCTCGCGGCGCAGCAGGTCCTGCTGGCCCGGGTGGTCGATCAGGCGCATCAGGCCGTTGGCGAGCAGGCCCGTGGTCGTCTCGTGGCCGGCGAAGAGCAGCAGGATGCAGTTCGCCACCAGGTCGTCGTCCGAGAGGCCGGAACTGGCGGCGATCTCGGAGACCAGATCGCCGGCCGGGCTGCGGCGGCGCGCCTCAAGCAGGTCGCGGAAGGTCTTGTCGAGGCCCTCTATGGCGGTTTCGGCGCGGAGATGCTTGTCGGGGGCGGTCTGCGAGGAACCGACGAAAAGCGCCAGGTCGTGGCTCCAGCGCTGGAAGTCGTCGAGGCGCTCCAACGGCGCACCCAGGATCTCCATGATGACGCCGGCCGGCAGCGGATAGGCGAAGTCGGCGACGAAATCCATCGAACCGCCTTCGAGGGCGGGCGCCAGCAGGGCGTCGATCCGCCGCGCGATACGCGGCGCCATCCGGGCGAGCGCGGCGGTGGTGAAACGGCCGTTCAGGGGCGCGCGGATGCGGGTGTGATCGGGCGGGTCGAGAAACACGGCCCAGCGCCCGAGCGCGCCTTCGCTCCGCTGCAACTGCCGGCGGCGCGCGGGATCGAGCCCCTCGAAATAGGCCGCCATGCGCTCGGCCGAAAAACGCCGGTCGCGCTGGGCGGCGAGGCAGTCGTCATAGCGGGTCAGCAGCCAGGCCCTGAGCCGGCCGCTCCAGGCGACGGGCGCCTCGGCGCGAAGGCGGGCGAGCGCAGGGTAGGGATCGGCGATGGTCGCCGGATCGGTCGGGTCGTAAATCTCGTCGATGGCCTTCATCGGCCCGCCACTATCCACGGTTGGCCGGAGCATGGCCGCCGAATCCGCCCGCCGCAAGCCGGCCGCATTTGTCGGCGCGGGCCCGGCTTGCTAGAAGGGCGGCCGATTTTCCCGAGGGCACGCATGCGAATCCAGGCGAACACCATCCGTCCCGGCAATGTGATCGAGCATGACGGCAAGCAGTGCGTCGTCATCAAGATCGACCTGATCCTGCCCGGTAAGGGCAATGCGTTCATCGCCGTCGAAATGCGCGACCTGAAGACCGGCGTGAAGACCCAGGAGCGCTGGCGCACGGCCGACAGCGTGGAGCGGCTGACCACCGAGGAGCGGCCCTGCCAGTTCCTCTATGCCGAGGCCGACGGCTACACCTTCATGGATAACGAAACCTACGACCAGTTCTCGCTCGACGCCGGCACGGTCGGGGACGGCGCGCCGTTCCTCCAGGACGGGCTGGAGGTGAAGGTGCTGACGGTGGACGGCAGCCCGGTCAGCATCGAACTGCCGACCCGGATCGCGCTGGAGGTGGTCGAGGCGGAGCCGGTGGTGAAAGGGCAGACGGCCTCCTCCTCCTACAAGCCGGCCCTGCTGGAAAACGGGGTTAAGGTGATGGTGCCGCCGCATATCAAGATGGGCGCGCGCATCGTCGTCAATCCGAACGACCTCAGCTATGTCGAGCGGGCCAAGGACTGACGCCCGTGCGCCGCCCGGCCGAGATCAATGTCATGCTCCGGGCGGCCCATGCCGCCGGGCGGGGACTGGCGCGCGATTTCGGCGAGGTGGAGAATCTGCAGGTCTCCGAGAAGGGGCCCGGCGATTTCGTCTCGGTCGCGGACCGGCAGGCCGAGCGGCGGATCGTCGAGGAACTGGGCCGCGCGCGGCCGCGCTACGGCTTCCTGCTGGAGGAAGGCGGGGCGATAGAAGGCGCCGACACCAGCAATCGCTGGGTCGTCGATCCGCTCGACGGCACCTCGAATTTCCTCCACGGCATCCCGCATTTCTGCATATCGATCGCGCTTGAGCGCGACGGCGAGCCGGTTGCCGCGCTCGTCTATAACCCGCTCACCGACGACACCTACTGGGCCGCGCGGGGCATCGGCGCTTATGCGAACAACCGGCGGCTCCGGGTCTCGGCGCGGACACGTCTCGCGCACTGCATCCTGGCGACGGGCGAGGAGGCAGGCGCGGGGACCGAGGCCAGGGACTGCTATCTGCGCCGGCACGCGGCGCTGAAGGATGCCGGGGCGAGCCTCCGCCGGTTCGGCGCGGCAGCGCTCGACCTCGCCTGGACCGCGGACGGGCGCCTCGACGGGTTCTGGCACTCGGGCCTCAACCGGTGGGACATCGCGGCCGGCGTGCTGCTGGTGCGCGAAGCCGGCGGCGCGGTCTCCGATACGGACGGTTCGGGAAGGGTGCTGGAAACGGGCGATATCCTTGCCGCCAACGACCGCCTGCACGGCCCTTTGCTCCGGCTCATGGAGGCGGCCGCGCGCCCCGCTCCGGTTGCGCCCTCGGGGCAGGCGGCATAGAGTGACCGGATGCTGCCGATGCTGCGGCGGAAGGGGAGATGGCGCGCTACCGAGGCATTCTGAGAGCGGCAGTTGCGCTGGTTCTGCTCCTCCCCGCCGTCCAGCGGGCCGATGCTCAGGACATGCTGATAATCGATAGCGGCGGGGCGCGCTGGAAGAGCGGCGAAAGCAGGAAGCCGGCCGTCACTATCGATTTCGGCACGATCGATTCCCTGTCGGCCGACCGCCGGCCGAGCGCCTTTCGCAGGCAGGACCGCCGGGCCCGGCGATATCTGACCCTCAGCATTCCGCAACCGGAGCCGCTGGCCCTGTCCGAGCGCTACGACCCGCCGGTTGCGCCCGCTGCGCAAGCGCCGCCCGAAGCCCAGCCTCCGGCTCAGCCGGACTCGGCAGAACTGGCGGCCGTCCCTGCTGCGGCGTCGCAGCCCGAGGCGCAGGCACCGCCAACGCCCGCGCGCCGCGACCCGCCGGCTGCGCCTGCTGCGCAAGCGCCGCCCGAAGCCCAGCCTCCGGTTCAGCCGGACTCGACGGAACTGGCAGCCGTCCCTGCTGCGGCGTCGCAGCCCGAGGCGCAGGCACCGCCAACGCCCGCGCGCCGCGACCCGCCGGTCGCGCCTGCTGCGCAAGCGCCGCCCGAAGCCCAGCCTCCGGTTCAGCCGGACTCGACGGAACTGGCAGCCGTCCCTGCTGCGGCGTCGCAGCCCGAGGCACCCGCGCCGACCGCCGCCCTTCCTGCGCGCCGCGCACCTGCCGGGGAGACAGAGGCAACCCCGGCGCTCCAGGCCTTCCTGAGCCGCGCCAACGGGACGAACGGCGCGCCGGGGGCCATGGCTCACGCGGCGAAACCGCTTCGGGCGAAGCTGCCGACGCCCCGGCCGATCCAGCCGCGCCGGACGGAAAACGGCGCCGCGGCGTCCGCCGGGTTCGAAGCGCGGTTCCGGCTGCCGCCGCCGGCCCCGGAGACCGGCGGGCCCACCGCAGCAGCGCCTGCCCCGGCTCCCGCAGGCGGCCTGCCGCCGCCTCCCCCGGCGACCGGGGCGCCCGAAACCGGGCGTCTGCCGCCTCCGGCCCGGCCCGAAGCCGGCGCGCCGAAGCCGCGCCGTCTGGCGGCGCTCGATACTTCCGCGCTGCCGGTTGCTGCGGCGCCGGTCGTCACCGGGCACTCCGTGACGTTCCTTTACAAGGCCGGCGGAACGGCGCTGGACGCGAAGGACCGCGCCCGCCTCGGCAGTCTTGCGGCGAAACTGGTGAGGGAAACCGGGTTCGGCGTCGAGATTCGCGCCTATGCCGGTTCCGCCGAAAGCGCCGGCGTCGAAACCCGGCGCGCAGCGCTGTCGCGCGCCATGGAAATCCGCCGCCTGCTGATAGCCGCCGGCGTGCCGGAAGCCCGTATCGTGACGCGGGCGGCGGGCAGAGGCGGGGAGTCCGGCGCGCGCGTCGATGTCATGCTGGTCGGGCGAACTTGAGGAACTGCGCCAAAACCGCTGGCCCCTCGGCCGGAATCGACCGGGAACGATGACCCGTCCGACCCAGTATCTGATACGCATGGCCGTGTTCGTGGCGGTGGTCGCCGCGGCCACGGCGCTGCTGTTCGGTCCGGTCGCGGAAGCCTTCATGGCCAATCCGGCGCTGAACGGGCTGATCCTCGGCGTTCTCCTGATCGGCATCGCCTACAATTTCCGCCATGTGCTGCGCCTGTTCCGGGAGATCGGCTGGATCGAGTCGATGCAGGGCCCGGCGCCGGGCCACGGCGCGCCGGAACCCGCAAGGCCGCAGCTCCTGGCGACCTTGGCGACCGCCTTTTCCGCGGAAGCCCCGGTGCGGTTTTCCGCCGTTTCGATGCGCTCGATCCTCGACGGCGTGGCCTCGCGCGTCGAGGAAGCGAGCGAGACCGCGCGCTACCTTGCGGGGCTGCTGATCTTCCTCGGCCTGATCGGCACCTTCTGGGGCCTGATCCAGACGGTCTCGGCGATTGCCGACGTCATTGGCGGGCTGGAGATCGCCGCCGGCAATCTCACCGGCGTCTTCGAAGAGTTGAAGTCGGGCCTCGATGCGCCGCTGGCAGGCATGGGCACGGCGTTCAGCTCGTCGCTGTTCGGACTTTCCGGGGCGTTGATACTGGGTTTTCTGGACCTTCAGGCTTCCCAGGCGTCGAGCCGGTTCGTGAACGAGCTGGAGGAGTGGCTGTCCTCGCTCACCCGTCTCGGCACCAGCGGCGCGGGCTTTGCCGACGGAGACCAGTCGGTGCCCACCTATATCCAGGCATTGCTGGAAACGACGGCCGAGAATCTGGAGGACCTGCGCCGGATCGTCGGCCGCGCGGAAGAGGGCCGTCATTCGGTGAACCGCAATCTCGAGGCCCTGTCCGGAACCCTGGCGAGCCTCGCCGAACAGCTCCAGACCAGCCAGGCCGCGCATGCCCGGCTGGCCGAAGAGCAGATCGAGACGCAGGCACTGCTGCGCCGGATGCTCGAAAGCGGGCAGCGTGGCGGCCTCGACGAGACGACCCGCCGGCATATCGCCAGCCTGGATTCGCTGCTGTCGCAGATGCGCGAGGAGTTGCGGGCCGGCCGCGACGAACTGGTCGAGGACCTGCGCAACGAGATCAAGCTGCTGGCCCGCACCGTGTCCGCCCGCCTGGAGGACCGGCGGTGAGCGACCGCGTCCTGATTGTCGATTTCGGCAGCCAGGTCACACAGCTCATCGCCCGAAGGGTCCGCGAGGCGGGGGTCTATTCCGAGGTTCATCCCTTCAACAGGGTGGACAGGGCGTTCCTGGCGGATTTCGCTCCGGTAGCGGTCGTGCTTTCCGGCGGGCCCGCCTCCGTGCTGTCATCCTCCGCTCCCTCGGCCCATCCGGCGCTGTTCGAGGCCGGCGTGCCGGTGCTCGGCATCTGCTACGGGCAGCAGGTCATGGCGGCGCAGATGGGCGCCCGCGTTCTGTCCGCCGACCGCAGGGAGTTCGGGCGCGCCACAGTGGAAGCGGTGGCGGATTGCGCGCTGTTCGAGGGCATCTGGGAAGCGGGCGGCCGCTACCCGGTCTGGATGAGTCACGGCGACCGCGTCGAGACGCTGCCGGAGGGGTTCCGGGTCGCTGCGCGCAGCGAAGCCGCGCCCTATGCCGCCATCGCCGACGAGAATCGCGAGTTCTACGGCGTGCAATTCCATCCCGAGGTCGTGCATACGCCCGACGGCGCGGGGCTGATCCGCAACTTCGTGCGCCGTATCGCCGGAGCGAAGGGCGACTGGTCGATGGCGGCTTTCAGGGAGACGGCCGTTGCCCGGATTCGGGCGGAGGTGGGCGATGGACGGGTCGTATGCGGGCTTTCCGGCGGCGTGGACAGCACCGTCGCCGCCCTGCTGTTGCACGAAGCCGTCGGGGACCGGCTGCATTGCATCTTCGTTGACACGGGCCTGATGCGGGCAGGCGAGGCCGAGGAAGTGGTGAGCCTGTTCCGCGGCCATTTCAATATTCCGCTCGTGCATGCCGATGCGGGCTCGCTGTTCCTCGCACGCCTGGCCGGCGTCGAGGACCCGGAGAGCAAGCGCAAGATCATCGGCGCCGCCTTCGTCGAGGTGTTCGAGGCGGAGGCCGCGAAGCTCGGCGGCGCGGACTTTCTCGCACAGGGAACGCTCTATCCCGATGTCATCGAGTCGGTGGCTTTCGACGGCGGCCCGTCGGTCACGATCAAGTCGCACCACAATGTCGGCGGCCTGCCCGAGCGCATGGACCTCGGGCTGGTCGAGCCGCTCAGGATGCTGTTCAAGGACGAGGTGCGCGCGCTCGGCCGGGAATTGGGCCTTCCGGACCGGTTCGTCGGGCGGCACCCGTTTCCGGGTCCGGGCCTGGCGATCCGGATGCCGGGTGCGGTGGACCCCGCAAAACTGGATGCGCTCAGGCGGGCCGACGCCATCTTCCTGGAGGAAATCCGCCGCGCGGGCCTCTATGACGACATCTGGCAGGCCTTCGCCGTGCTGCTGCCGGTCCGTACCGTCGGCGTGATGGGCGACGACCGCACCTACGAGCAGGCCTGCGCCTTGCGCGCCGTCACCTCGGCGGACGGCATGACGGCGGATTTCTATCCCTTCGACGCGGAATTCCTGGGCCGGGTGGCGGTCCGGATCGTCAACGAGGTACCGGGAATCAACCGCGTGGTTTACGACGTGACCTCCAAGCCGCCCGGCACCATCGAGTGGGAGTAGGGCGGCATCCCTTCGGACTGAAGCGGAGCGGCCCGTAGAGCCTCAATCGTCACCCCGGCCGGAGCGAAGCTTAGCCCGCATTTCTCACCGGGGTCATGGTCTGCGCGGCGCTGTCGGGCCGGCAGGGTAGGAGAGCCGCGCCGCGCGATGCGGGGCATCGGGCAAGCGGATCGACGCAGCCTGCCGGCCCGACAGTGCCGCCCTTCGGGTCGCGTCCAGGCGTCCGCCCGCGGCGGCGTAAACGCCGCCATCCATACAGTTCGCCGCGTTGCGCGCGGCGGCGTCGCAGGCCTCAAGCGTAGGCTCCGCTACGCTTTTCGGCCCACTCCTTGCGGAGCGAACGCCTGGACAGCGACGCAGGCCGTGACACTGGTGAGAAATGCGGGTTAGGTCCGGAGTCCCAACCGTCGCCCCGGCCCCCGAGCCGGGGCCCAGCCTTGGTCCTCGCGGCAGCCTCAGCGGTCGGTCCCGTTCTTCACCGGCTGCGGCGGCATCGGGAGCCATGGATGGACCCCGGCTCGGGGCCGGGGCGACGTTTCTACCCGACGGCGACGCCGTATTTCTCGCCGAGCGCCCTGAACTGGTTCCAGGTGGCGTCCTCGATGTCGATGCCGTTTGCCCGGCGCGACTCGGCGTTGCGCCGCTCGATCTCGCCGGGCGCCAACACCTCCTCGAAGCCGGCGGCCACGCGCGTGCCTTTCAGGTAGTCCACGAACTCGTCCACCTCGCGGCCGAACTCGCCGGGGTCCCGGAAGGCCGCGGCCTTGAAGAGCGCGAGGAAGCAGCCGTCATTGTGCCGTCCCGTCGGCTCGACGCCGAAACCGAGCCCGGTCAGCAGCCCCGAAAGAATCTCGACCATTGCCGAGAGGCCGTAGCCCTTGTGGCCCTCGCTTCCGCCGAGCGGCAGCAGCACCGCGCCATTGCCGAAATCGTTGGGGTCTGTCGAGGCCCCGCCGTCCGCGCGCACGATCCAGCCTTCCGGAATCGGCTTGCCGCGCGCCTGGGCGAGCTTGATCTTGCCGGCGGCGACGGCCGAGGTCGCCATGTCGATCAACACCGGCTCGCCGCGCGCGGACGGCACCGCCATGGCGATCGGGTTGGTCCCGAGCCGTGCTTCGGCGCCGCCGAACGGCGCCACGCTCTTGGCCGAGCGGCCGGAATCGGCGGTCATCATGGCAATGAAGCCGGCCTTCGCGGCCATGGTCGGATAGGCGCCGAGCCGGCCGACATGGCTTTGCCGGAAGATCGTGCAGGCGGCGACGTTCTGCGCCTCCGCCTTTTCCATCGTGAGCTTGAGCGCACGCTCGGCGATGGCGTAGCCGAAGCCCCAATGGCCGTCCACCACCGTTGTCGTGGGGCTTTCGCGGACGATCTCGAAGGGCGCACCGGGAACGATATGGCCCTTTTCCACCCTGTCGATATAGATCGGAATCTGGATGGCGCCGTGGCTGTCATGGCCGCAGAGATTGGCGTCCACGACATGGCGCGCGACGGTTTCCGCCTCGTCGGCCGGTGTGCCGCAGGCGGCCAGCAGGCGGCGAATTGTGTCTTCCAGCGTCTCGGCGGCGATGATCGGCATGGGTCGCGGTTCCTTTTTCGCTTGCGGACTTCGCAAAGCATGGCCCGCCAATTGCCCGGAGGTCCAGCCCGGAAGCGGCGGGCCGGCTCAAACCGTATCCTGCGGGGCCGTTCCGCTTTTCGGGCGAGGTCTTCATGCCGGCGTTCCCGGCGGGAGCAATGAAATGTTCGCTTTTGAATCGAAAAAGTTTTGAAAACTTCCCCATAGGGGCTTGACCTGGAGAAAAGTGTAGTAGAATGTAGGGTGAGAGAAGGTGGCTCCCGGGGCCGCCTTTTTCGCTTGTGTGCCGAGCATGGCCAACAGCTTGGAGGTGCAAGTCCTCTATCCAGCCCGATGGCGGCGAAGGATTAGCGAAGCGCAAGGGCGTCGCCGCGAGGCGGGGTCTGAAGGAAGCGTGGAGCAAAGCCGCGACCCGATGGACAAGAACCGGATACGAGGCCTACCCGGCCGGACGAGCGAGCAAGCGATCGCGAAGTCCGCAGCCATCAAGGGCCGGGGTGGTAAATCCGGCGGGTGTGCGGTGAAGGCGGTTGGTCTTACCTCGGGAGGTCTGCGTCGTGTCCGGAACCCCCGGACTGAGCGGTTCCGCAAGGGCCGTGATCGCGGCGCAGAAGTCAGCAGAGGGCATAGTAGCCGGCCCCCCGGCGAAGGCCCGAACGACGGACAGGGTTATTAGGACGGCAGGCTCATGCGGACCAAGCGGCAGAACATCCAGTTGGAACTGGCCTTGGAGCCGGAGGCGAGGGGTGAAGCCCGGAGCGCCGGAGACCGAGGGACCGAAGCCCGTATGGCGCGTGCCGACCCCGAACGCCCGGCGGCTGTCTTCGACAGGCTCGGCCTCGCCTCCCTGCGAGGCCGTTCCGCAGCTTAAATCCGTCGAACCGCCGTGTACGGACCCGTATGCACGGTGGTGTGGGAGGGGTGGAGCCGTGAGGCTCCCCCCTATCCCGATTTCTGCTGAGGGAAGCAATGGCTGGGGTCCGCAAAAAAGCCCCGGCGGGAGCGAAGGGGAGAAGTGCGCCCTTCGTCTCGCGCGCGCAATCAGGTGCGCGAACCGCGCCGGCGCAAGACGCGCGCGGACGGGCGCGGGCGCGCACGCAGGATACGCGCGCAAAAAGGGTCTCGCCGGCGGCCGGCGGGGTCGAAACCGGGTCGAGAGGAGGGATCTATGCCGAAGACAGACAAGCGCCGGAACAGGAAGGAATACCCGAAGCCCCTGCCCGAAAGGCTATTGCCTGCATGCACCTCCTCCCGGTTGGCATCCCGTGCGCCCGCCGGCTTGGGTACGCCCCGCTGCGCGCCCCGTCCGCCCCGCGGAAGCGGGGGCCGGGGTGACGCCGGTACAACCAACGGAGGCAGAAGTGTGAACTCAGTAGACCCGAAAGGCGGGCACCATGCCTGAACGGAATACAGACTGTGCATCGAACACATGGGGAACATGACAGAACATGACAAGTCATGACGGATCCGGTTTATCCCGGTGTCCACGCTCCGGCCGCCGGCGCTCCGGCAGTCTTGCCGCCGCCGGCTTCCGGCATGTATTGCGTGCATCTTGCAGAGGGTTCGCGAAACGGGGGATTCCGGATGGGTAACGGAAGCTACGGGAAGCTGGAGCGGCGCTTTGCGCGCATTGCCGACCTCAATGCGGCGGCGCGGACGGTGCGGTGGTATTCGCTGACCTACGGGCCGCCGGGGGGCGAGGCCTCGCGGGGGCACCAGCTGGCCACGCTCGGCGGGCTCGCGCACGAACTGCTGGTCGCGCCGGAGGCCGCCGAGGCGCTGGCGAGCGCAGAGGCCGAGGAGCCCTGGCAGGCGGCCAACCTGCGCGAAATGCGCCGCCAGCACGGGGCCGCCATCGCCGTGCCTGCGGCGCTGGTGGAGGCGAAGGCGCGCGCCGTTTCCAGGGCACAGGCCGTGTGGCATGAGGCGCGGCATCGGGGCGATTTCGCCGCGTTCCTGCCGGCGCTCCGTGAGGTTGTGGAACGCGCCCGCGAGGAAGCGCAGACCAAGGGAGAAGCACAGGGCCTGGCGCCCTACGATGCGCTGCTGGACAGCTACGACCCCGGCCGCCGCAACGCCGATGTCGCGGCCATGTTCGGCGAACTGGAAGCGGTGCTGCCGGGGGTGATCGACAGGGTGCGCGGAGGTCCGAAACCGCCGGGGCCGGAGGGGCCGCGGGAGGGTCTCGAACGAATCGCCCGGCGGATGATGGCCATGCTGGGCCTGGAAGAGCGGCATGTGAGGCTCGACGAGTCCGCCCACCCCTTCTCGACGGGCGAGCGGGACGACGTGCGGATCACCACCCGCTATTCGGGGCCGCCGGGCGAGGCGCTGATGGCGGTGCTGCACGAAAGCGGCCATGCGCTCTACACGCGCGGCCTGCCGGAGAACTGGCGCCGGCAGCCGGTGGGCCGCAACCGGGGCATGACGGCCCATGAAAGCCAGTCTCTTTCGATCGAGATGCAGGCCTGCCGTTCGGAAGCCTTCGCCGTCCACTATGCGCGGCTGCTGGAAGAAGAGTTCGGGCCGGACGGCGCCTGGGAGCCGGCGCGGCTCTACAAGGTGCTGACCCATGTCGAGCCGGGCCCGATCCGCGTCGAAGCCGACGAAGCGAGCTATCCGCTGCATATCGCGGTCCGCCACCGCTGCGAAACCGCGCTGATTTCGGGCGCGCTCGATCCGGCGGACCTGCCCGACGCCTTCGACGGTGCCGTCGAGGCCCTGCTCGGCCTCCGTCTGCCGGGCCCGCGCGAAGGCTGCATGCAGGACATCCACTGGGCGGGCGGGTCGTTCGGTTATTTCCCCACCTACACGCTCGGCGCGCTCATGGCGGCCCAGCTCGCAGAAGCCATGCGGGAGGCGAACCCGGACCTCGACCGGGACATCGCCGAGGGCGATTTCGGGCCGCTGGTCGGCTGGCTCAGGGAAAAGGTCCACAACCGGGGCTGCTTCGATGCGTCCTCGGACGGTCTCGTGGAGCAGGCAACGGGCCGCCCGCTCGATACCGGCGCCTTCATCCGTCACATCGGGGAGCGCTATTCGCACTGACTTCCAGCCCGCCCCACGGCGGTTTCCGTCCGGGGGGGAAAGGCGATAGATTAGGGCAGTCCGGCGGTCTGCCGCCAAACCGGGGAGGTTTCACGACATGAAGAAAACCGCGCTTGCGCTGGCGGCTGCCGCCGCGCTGCTTGCATCGCCGTCCTTCGCGGCCGACAAGGTGAAGATCGGCTTCGTCACCACGGTCACCACGCCTGCGGGCGTCATCGGGCGCGACATGGTCGATGCCGTCAATCTCGCCATGCAGGATATCGGCGGCAAGATGGGCGGCCTGGAGGTCGAGCTCATCATCGAGGACGACGGCTTCAAGCCGGAGACCGGCAAGCAGAAGACCGACAAGCTGGTCAAGCAGGACGATGTGCATTTCGTCGCCGGGTTCATCTGGTCGCATGTGCTGCTCGCCTCGCGCAAGTCGGCGCTGGACGGCGGTAAATTCCTCATCAGCTCCAATGCCGGCCCCTCGCAGATCGCCGGTAAGCTCTGCCACGAGAACTTCTTCTCGACCTCCTGGCAGAACGACCAGACGCCGATGGCCATGGGCGAGGTGCTGAACCGGCAGGGCGTGAAGTCGCTCTATGTGATGGCGCCAAACTACGCCGCCGGCAAGAACATGGTCTCCGGCGTCGAGCGCACCTTCAAGGGCGAGATCCTCGGCAAGGACATGACCAAGTGGGGCAAGGACGCCCAGCTCGACTTCTCGGCCGAGCTCGCCAAGGCCAAGGCCTCCGGCGCTGACGGGATCTTCGTGTTCTATCCCGGCAAGGCGGGCGGCGCCTTCATCAAGCAGTACCAGCAGGCCGGCCTGCAGGGCGAAATCGCGCTCTACACGGTGTTCACCGTCGATTCGATCGCGCTGCCGAACCTCCAGAAGGCCGGCATGTCCGGCGTGCTCGGCTCGCTCAACACGCAGTTCTGGGGCCCCGACCTCGACACGCCGCAGAACAAGCAGTTCGTCTCCGGCTTCAAGAAGGCGTACGGGCGCTATCCGTCCTTCTACGCCGCTCAGTCCTACGACACGATCTTCCTCATCAAGAGCGCCGTTGAGGCCGTCGGCGGCAACATGGACGACATGGACGGGATGCGCGCGGCCATGATGAAGGCCGACTTCCCCTCCGTGCGCGGGCCGTTCCGCTACGGCAACAACCACTTCCCGATCCAGAACTTCTACCTCCGCAAGGTGGTCGAGGATGCGGACGGCGTGTGGACGACGACGGTGGTCGATACCGTGCTGAAGGACCACCAGGACGTGTACGCGGCCGAGTGCAAGATGTAGCCGGGTAGCCGGCCCGCTCCCATGGATGCGGGTCTCGTCGCCGCGCAATTGCTGAACGGGCTTCAGCTCGGAGTGCTGCTGTTCCTGCTGGCCTCCGGGCTGACGCTCATTTTCGGCATCATGGATTTCGTCAATCTGGCGCACGGTTCGCTCTACATGGTCGGCGCCTATTTCTGCGCCACGCTGACGGAGGCGACGGACTCCTTCCTGCTGGCGGTGGCGCTGGCGCTGCCCGCCACGGCGCTGGTCGGGGCTGCGGTCGAACTGCTGGTCGTCCGGCGACTCTACCGCCGCGACCATCTCGACCATGTGCTGGCCACCTTCGGGCTCATCCTCTGCTTCGACACCCTGGTGCAGATATTGTGGGGTCCGGAGGGCATGGCGATCCGCCTGCCGGCCTGGGCGGACGGGCAGCAGCATCTGCCGGGCGGGCTGGTGTTCCCGACCTACCGGCTGCTGATAATCGGGGCCGGGCTCGCCGTGGCCGCCGGGCTCTATGTGCTGGTGGTGAAGACCAAGCTCGGCATGCGCATCCGGGCCGGCGCCTCCAACCCGGCCATGGCCGGCGCGCTCGGCATCGACATCGGCCTCCTGTTCACCCTGGTGTTCGCGCTCGGCGCCGTCATGGCGGGGCTTGCCGGCATGATGATCGCGCCCATCACCGAGGCCTCCATCGGGATGGGCAACGAGATCATCATCACCGCCTTCGTCGTCGTCATCGTGGGCGGCATCGGGTCCATCCGGGGCGCGTTCGTAGCCGCGCTGCTGATCGGGATGATCGACACGATGGGCCGGTCCTTCCTCGATATGGGCCTCAAGCTGGTCATCGACGTCCAGGCCGCCGAGACGTCCGCGCCGGCGCTCTCGGCGATGCTGATCTACATCCTGATGGCGGCCGTGCTGGCGTTCCGCCCGCAGGGCCTCTTCCCGCCGAAGACGCGATGAGCCGGACCGTCGGCTGGGCGCTGCTGGCGACGCTCGCCGCCGCGCCGCCGCTCGCGCTCGCCGCGGGCCAGCCCTTCTATGTCGATATCCTCACACGCCTCGTCTGCCTCGCCGCCGCCGCCACTTCGCTGAACCTCATCCTCGGCCATGGCGGCATGATCAGCTTCGGCCACGCGGCCTATATCGGCATCGGCGCCTACGCGGTCGGCATCCCGGCCTATTACGAAATCCATGACGGCTGGCTGCATCTCCTGTTTGCGGTCGCCTGTTCCGCCCTTTTCGCGCTCGCCACGGGCGCCGTCGCGCTGCGCACGCGCGGCGTCTATTTCATCATGATAACGATGGCGTTCGCGCAGATGGTGTTCTTCGCCGTCGTCAGTATCGAGGAATACGGAGGCGACGACGGCCTGGTGATCGATATCCGCTCGGAGTTCCCGCTGGTCGATCTGGAGGACAGCCTCACCCTCTACTATGCCTGCTTCGCGGTCCTGCTGGGCACGCTCTACCTGGTGCACCGGCTGGTGCGGTCGCGCTTCGGCATGGTCATCGAGGGCGCCAAGGGGAACGAGCGCCGGATGGCCTCGCTCGGCTTCGCGTTCTACCGCCACCGTCTCGCCGCCTATGTGCTGGCCGGCGCGCTCTGCGGGCTCAGCGGTGCGATGCTTGGCAATTTCACCAATTTCATCAGCCCCGAGATGATGGACTGGACGCGCTCGGGCGAGCTGATCTTCATGGTGGTGCTGGGCGGAACGAATGCGCTGTTCGGCCCGCTGATGGGCGCCGCCGTCTTCCTGTTGCTGGAAGAGCTGTTTTCCGGCTGGACCATCTACTGGCAGCTTCCCTTCGGCCTTCTGCTGATCCTGGTGGTGCTGTTCGCGCGCGGCGGGCTTGCGGGCCTTCTGGAGGGGCGCCGTGGCTAACCCGCATTTCTCACCGGGGTCACGGCCTGCGTCGCTGTCCAGGCGTTCGCTCCGCAAGGAGCGGGCCGAAGAGCGTAGCGGTGCCTACGGTCGAGGCCCGCGACGCCGCGGGCGGACGCCTGGGCGCGACCCGGAGGGCGGCGCTGTCGGGCCGGCATGGTGCGTCGAGCCGCTTGCCCGATGCTCCGCATCGCGCTGCACGGCTCTCCTTCCCTGCCGGCCCGACAGCGCCGCGCAGACCATGACCCCGGTGAGAAATGCGGGTTGAACCGCTGCTCCGGGTCGAGGACCTGCAGAAGAGCTTCGGCGGCGTCGCCGCTGTCGATGGCGTGTCGATGGAGGTGTATCCGGGCGAGGTCCATGCCGTCATCGGGCCGAACGGGGCCGGCAAGACGACCCTGATCTCCCTGCTCGCCGGCGAGTTGCGGCCGGATCGCGGCCGTATCCTTTTCGGCGGTCGCGATATCGCCCGCCGGCCGGCGCATGCGCGCGCGATGCTCGGCTTTGCGCGCTCCTTCCAGATCACCAGCGTCGTGCCCGGGATGCGGGTGCTCGACAATGTGCTGCTGGCGGTGCTCGCGCGCGACGGGCGGAGTTTCCGGTTCTGGCGCCCGGCCAGGAACGACCCGGCGCTCATCGGGCCGGCACTGGCGGCGCTTGAGCGGGTGGGTCTCGCCGAGGTGGCCGAAGAGCGGGCGGGCGCCGTCAGCCACGGCGAGCACCGCCAGCTCGAAATCGCGATGACGCTTGCGGCGGAACCGGAACTGCTGCTGCTGGACGAGCCGATGGCCGGCATGAGCGCCGATGAGAGCCGGCGCATGACCGGCATTCTGGAAGGCCTGAAAGGCGAGAAGACCATGCTGCTGGTGGAGCACGACATGGACGTGGTGTTCGCGCTCGCCGACCGGATCGGCGTGCTCGTGGGCGGGCGCATCGCCGCGTCGGGCGCCCCGGAGGCCGTGCGCGCCGACGAGGCCGTGCGCCGCGCCTATCTCGGCGACGAGGCGGCCTGACATGCTGCGGATCGAGGGACTGGAGACATTTTACGGCCGCAGCCAGGCGCTGTTCGGCATTTCGCTGGAGGTGGGCGAGGGCGAGGCCGTGGGCTTCATGGGCCGCAACGGCATGGGCAAGACGACCACCGTGAACTCGCTGTTCGGCATCGTGCAGTCCGCAGCGGGCGCGGTCCTGTTCGAGGGGCGCGAGTTGCGCGACATGCCCTCCCACCGCATCGCGCGCCTCGGCCTGGGTCTCGTGCCCGAGGGCCGGCAGGTGTTCCCTAACCTCACGGCCGAGGAGAACCTGGTCGCGGCGGCGGCCAACCGGGGCGGGCGGGACAACCCGTGGACGGCCCCGCGCATCTTCGCCATGTTCCCGGAGCTGGAAGCGCGCCGGCGCAATATGGGCAATCTGCTGTCGGGCGGGGAGCAGCAGATGCTGGCGATCGGCCGCGCGCTCATGACCAATCCGAAGCTGCTTGTGCTCGACGAGGCGACCGAGGGGCTGGCCCCCCTCGTCCGCCGCCGCATCTGGGAGTGCCTCGCAACTTTGAAGGACGAGGGACAGGCGATCCTCGTCATCGACCGGAATGTGGCAGACCTCGCCCGCCTCGCGGACCGCCACTATATCGTCGAGAAGGGCCGGATCGTCTGGACCGGCGACAGCAAAGACCTGACAGGCGGCCGCGCAGACCTCGAACGCTGGCTCGGGGTGTAAGCCCGGGGCTTCCGGGCGCTGCTTCAGTCCCAGAAGCGCTCGCGTTCGGCCCGGTCCCGGTAGGCGCGGGCGATGCGGGCGGCGATGCGGGCGGTGCGCTCGGGCGCGAAGTCGAGCTGGCCGAGGGCGACGGCGATGTCGAGCAGCTCGTCGTAGCGCGCAATCAGCCCGTCCCGGAGGCGGAAGCGCGACATGCCCTCCACGACCACCCGGCGCCCGGCCGCGCCTTCCAGCCGCGAGCGGTAGCCGAATAGCCAGGACGCATAGCCGGTCTCGCCCGCCTCGCAGACATCCCGGAACCGCCAGCGGAAGCCCTCCGCATCGCGCCAGAAACGGTTCTCCAGCATGTCCGCAATGGCGCCCCGGCCCTCGAACGCGCCATAGAAGGTGTCATGGTAGATGCCGTCTTCGGTAAAACAGGCGGCCAGCGCCCGCCCGTCCCCCGCCTCCACGGCGGCGGCGAAGTGGGGCAGCAGGGATTCCAGCGCCATCGCAAGTTTCCTTTCCGCGTGGGCTCCGTTCGCCGGCCTCACATCACCGCGCCGACCTGCCAGGGGATGAACTCGGCCGTGCCGAGGCCCTGGGCTTCGGACTTGGTGGCCTCGCCGGAGGCGACGGCGAGGAACTTGTCGAAAATTTCGCTTCCGACTTGCTGAACGCTCGCGGCGCCGTCCGTGATCGTGCCGCAATTGATGTCCATGTCCTCCTCGAGGCGGCGGTACATCTCCGTGTTGGTCGCGAGCTTGATCGAGGGCACGGGCTTGTTGCCATAGACCGAGCCGCGCCCGGTGGTGAAGCAGACCAGGTTCGCGCCCGACGCCACCTGCCCGGTGATCGAGCAGGGGTCGTAGCCGGGGCTGTCCATGAACACGAAGCCCTTGCGGTCGATGGGCTCGCCATAGCGGTAAACCCCTGCGAGATTGGTGGTGCCGCCCTTGGCGGCCGCGCCGAGCGACTTCTCCAGGATCGTCGTCAGCCCGCCCGCCTTGTTGCCGGGGGATGGATTGTTGTTCATCTCGCCGCCATTGCGTTCCGTGTAGTCTTCCCACCAGCGGATGCGTTCGATGAGCTTCTGCCCGGTGCGCTCGTCCACGGCCCGGCGGGTCAACAGATGCTCCGCGCCGTAAATCTCCGGCGTTTCGGCCAGCACGCCGGTGCCGCCATGGCGCACCAGATTGTCCACGGCAGCGCCGAGCGCCGGATTTGCGGTGATGCCGGAATAGCCGTCCGAGCCGCCGCATTGCAGCGCGACGGTGAGCTCGGATGCGGCGACGGGCTGGCGCCGCGCGCGGTCCGCCTCCGGCAGCATCTCGCGGATGAGGTCGCGGCCCCGCTCCACCGTGCGCCGGAGCCCGCCGGTCTCCTGGATGTTCATGGTGCTGAGGAAGGGCCCGCGCTCCAGGCCGTAGGCTTCGAGCAGGAAGTCGATCTGGTTCACCTCGCAACCGAGACCGACCAGCACGATGCCGGCGAAGTTCGGGTGGCGCGCATGGCCCCAGAGCACGCGCTGGAGGTTTTCGTAGCCGTCGCCCGCGCCTGCCATGCCGCAGCCGGTCGAGTGGGTGAGCGCGACGACGCCGTCCACATGGGTGTAGTCCGCCAGGATCCGCTCCTCGACCGCCTCGGCGATGAAGCGCGCCGCGGTCGCCGAGCAGTTCACGCTGGTCAGCACGCCGATATAGTTGCGTGTGCCGACGCGGCCGTTCGCACGCAGATAGCCCTGGAAGCTGGCCCGATTGCCTTCGGGCACGAAATCGACGGGCTTCATGTCCTGTCCGATGGCGTAGTCGCGCTCGAAGTCGCCCATCGCGCAATTGTGGACATGGACATGCGCGCCGGCTTCGACCGGCTCGCTCGCAAAGCCGATGATCTGGTCGTATTTGCGAACCGGCTCGCCGGCGGCTATCGGGCGCGTCGCGATCTTGTGGCCGGCCGGCACGACATCGAGCGCGGTGACGGCTTCGCCCGGAATCTCCGTTCCGGAGAGGATATCTACGCGCGCGACAACCACATTGTCTTCGGGCGCAAGGCGGATGGAGAGGGTCATGTCGGGCGCGCCTCCTGTGCGGCGAGCAGGCTGTGGAGTTCCCCGGCGCGGCCGGGCGTGTCGAAATCCCAGGCGAGCCCGCTCAGCGCTTCCGCCGCCTCGCCCAGCGCCGGCTCGGCGAGCGAACGGAACTTGGCTTCCAGGTCGGCGCGGGAAAGCGGGTTGTCCGGATTGCCGCGCGCCATGGCCGTTTCGCGTCGGTCGGTGGCGCCGTCGAGCCACTCGATTTCGAGCGCGGCGGAGCGCGTGTCCCGGCCGGGTTCGGCAATGGGCTCGACGCGGGCGAGCATGGCGCGCAGGTCCGGGTCGGCGAGTGTCCCGGCGGTGAAATCGCCTTCCACCGCCGGGCGGCCCGCAAGGCCAAGCGCGGTGCAGAAGGCGAGGCTGAACTTGCCTTCGAGCGGGGTTTGCGGATCGGCCTTGCCGGCAAGACGGATTGCGGCCGGGTTGACGCGCAGCTCTATACGCCGGGCCTCCCGGTCGGCCGCCTCCGGCGCAAGCGACCGCGCGGCGTCGATGACCGGGTGGGTCAGCAGGCAGGCGGCATAGGGTTTGACCGTGTTTCGCAGCAGTTCCCAGCTATCGTCGAAATCCACTTCGCCGATGGTCGCCGCGCCGTCCTGCACGAGCGCGCTTGCGAGCCCGTCCCCGGCTTCGAGAAGCCCCTGCGACGCCTCGAAACCGGCGGCCGCCAGTTCCGCAGCGAGCACGCCGTTCATCGCCGCCTTGCCGGCATGGAAGGGCTTGGCGTGGGTGCCGAAAGAGCCTGTCAGGCCGCCGGCCTGCGTGGCGGCGGCGCCAAGCGCCCGGGCAATCCCGTCCTCGTCGAGCCGCAGCAGCACTGCCGCCGCAACGGCGGCGCCGAGCGCGCCGAAAACGCCGGTCGAATGCCAGCCGCGGAGATTGGCCACCCCGCCGATCCCGTTGCCGAGGCGCGCGCCCGACTCGAAGCCGGCGATGAACGCCGCCGTCATGTCCCGGCCTTCGGCGCCGACTTGTTGCCCGACGGCCAGGGCCGCCGACCAGACGGGGGCCGACAAATGCGCCGTCGCGCCCACATGGGTGTCGTCATAGTCGAGGCAGTGGGCGAAGGTGCCGTTCACGAGGGCCGCTCCGGCGGCGCAGGTCGTGCCGCCGAGCGCGATGCGCGCATTGCCCTCGGCCTGCCAGCTTTCCACGACGCGGCGCACGGCCTTGCCGGCCGGCTCGCCGAGGGCGCCCAGGGTCACCCCGAGCGTGTCCAGCAGGCACGCCCTCGCGGATTCCAGGACTTCGGGAGGCCAGTTTCTGCCGGGCGCCCGGGCCGCCCAGGACGCCACGCGCCGGATCGTTCCGTTTTCGGTCATGTCCTCGTCCATCCCTCGTTGCGCCTCCGGGCTTCCTTGCCGTTCACGGCTTTCCGCAAGCGCCCCAGGCCTCGTCGCTCCTGAGCCAGCCTCTATAGCCGTCGACGGATACTTCGCACCAGCCGTCGCGGCGTTCGAGCACGGCGAGCAGCACGCCCGGCTCGAGCAGCGCCAGCCCGCGGGAATCGGTCTCCGGCGACCGCCTGAGCCGCCGGTTCGCGCCGGTCACGATTGCGCGGGGCCAGTCGGTCAGCAGATGCGCGCTCATCCAGCCGGTCTCTCCGGAATGGTCCTCGATCTGCCGCCAGTCGAAATGCTCCTTGACGATGCGCACCGGAAGGCCTCGCTGCCGGTACTGCCAGCGCACCTCATAGTTCATGCTGGGACCGACCCGGAGATTGGCCTCCGTCGCGCGAATCGCGGCATAGCGCGGCAATGGCAGGCCGGTGAGCCTGTCGCCGGCGAAGGCGGCAACGCTCCAGATGCACAAGGCCGCCGCGAGGCCGCATCGGACGAGCGTCATTGCCGCGCCTCCGGCCAGACAATGAGCGCGAGCGCCAGCATGACCAGTCCTTCGACGGCGACGACGGTGACCGCCGTGTAGGCGCCCAGCCATTCGGCCAGCAGGCCCATATGCAGGAAGCCGATGGGGCCGGTCCCGATGCAGATGGTGAGCGCCCCCATGGCGCGATTGCGCATTTCCGGACTCGCTCCGAGATAGGTCAGGGTCGCTTGCATGGTTGCGAAACACGCGCCTCCGACACCGGCCGCAACCAGAATTGTGCCAGAAAGCAGGAACCAGGGCGAGGCTGCAAACACGATGGCGCAAACCATGTAGGACGCCACGCCGAATATGTAGATGCGCCGGAACCAGACCGCGCGGCCGAGCCAGGCGATGGCGAGTGCGCCCAGCAGGGCGCCCAGTCCCTCGGCGCTCTGCAGCACGCCGACGGGGAAGGCGGACAGACCGAGGCCCTCCTTGCCGATCACCGGCACCATTGAGGTCATGGGAAATCCCCAGACATTGAAAATGACAGTGACGGCCAGGGTGGCCACCAGCGGGCGGTGGGTGCGGATGTAGCGGAAACCTTCGCGAAGGGCGCTGAATAGGCCGGCCGGCCTCGGGCCCGACCGCGCCAAATCGTCAATGCGCACACGCGCCATCAGGACCAGCGAAAGCAGATTGAGCGCGGTGCCGGCAAAGAAGGCCCCGGAAATGCCGATACCCTCCAGCAGCGCCCCGCCTGCGACAGGGCCGAGCATCCGGGTCGCGTTGTTGGTAGCGGTATCGAATCCCATCGCCTGAGCAACCCGGCCGTCCCCGGCAATGTCTCCGAGCATGGTGCGCCGCAGCGGCATCTCACCGGCCCACACCATGCCGTTCAGGAAGGCGCCCAGCACGACATGCCAGAACTTCAACTCGTCGAAGGCCGCCAGAACGCCAAGCGTCGTCGAACTCGCAGCGAGGACGCACAATCCCGCCATCACCAGCACCCGGCGGTCGAACCGCTCGGCCAGCGAGCCTGCCAGCGCGCCGAACAGCATGAGCGGCAGGAACCGCAGTACGAACATGAGCGTTACGTCGAATGCCGAACCGGTAAGGTCGAAAACCCACACACCGACCGCGAGGATCTCCAGCCAGCGATGCACATTGGAGAGCGCGCCGGAGACCCAGACCCGCCGGAAGGCGACATTGCCGATGAGCGCGAAGGGGCCTATGGTCCGGGCCACCGGATAGGAACACCCCACCTTGGGCCGGGGCGCTGTCCCGCAAGCCGGCCCTGCGGCTGGCGCCCGGGCGCACCTCGCCCGGAGAAGGAACAGCCGCGATGCTCTACGCGCTCCACGAGATGCAGCGCATGGCCTGGGCGCCCGCCCGCGTGATGGCCGAAACCGGGCGGCAGGCGGCGGCGAACCCGATGTTGCCGATCTCGTGGCATCCCGCCGGCCGGGCCTTCGGCGCGTATTGCGAGATGTTCGAGCGCTCCAGCCGCCGGCACGGCAAGCCTGCATTCGGCATCCGCCACGTGGAAACGAGAGACGGCCGGGCGGCTGTCCGGGAGGAGGTGGCGGTTTCGCGGCCCTTCTGCGACCTGCTGCACTTCGCGCGCGAAGGCCGGACGGGAGATCCCGCAGTCCTGGTTGTGGCGCCACTGTCCGGACATTTCTCCACCCTGCTTCGCGACACGGTTCGCGGCCTGCTCGCAGAGCACGACGTCTATATCACCGATTGGCAGGATGCCCGCCAGGTGCCGGCCGTCCGTGGCCCGTTCACGCTCGACGACTATATCGACACCCTCCTCTCGTTTCTCGGCCATGTCGGCCCGGAAGCGCATCTCGTCGCCGTCTGCCAGCCGGCCGTACCCGCCCTTGCGGCAACGGCGCTGCTCGCTGCCGCAGGCGAGCCCGCGCCGCGGTCGCTCGTGCTCATGGGCGGGCCCATCGACACTCGCGTTGGCGTCACCAGGGTCAACCGGTTCGCGCAGGCCCACAGCCGGCGCTGGTTCGAGCACATGCTGATTCAGACGGTGCCTCCCCTTTATCCGGGATTCGGACGGCGGGTCTATCCGGGCTTCATGCAGCTCTCGGGCTTCATGGGCATGAACCTCGACCGCCATGTGGGCGCGCATCTGCGCATGTTCGAGCACCTCGTTGCCGGAGACGGCGAGAGCGCCGCGGCGCACCGCCGCTTCTACGACGAATATCTTGCCGTCATGGACATGCCGGCGGAATATTTCCTGGACACGGTGGAGCGGGTCTTCCGGGAGCACCACCTGCCGCGCGGCCTGTTTACCCATCGCGGAATGCCGGTGGAGCCGGCGGCGATCCGGGATACGGCGCTCATGACCGTCGAAGGCGAACTCGACGACATCTCCGGCGTAGGGCAGACGGAAGCGGCCCACGCCCTTTGCCGCAATGTGCCGGCGGAGCGGCGGCGCCACCGCCTGCAGCCCGGCGTCGGCCATTACGGCATCTTCAACGGCCGGCGATGGCGGAGCGAGATTCTGCCGGACATCGCCGATTTCATTCGCACCGCCCAGCCCTGAGGAGCCCCGAAGCCGATGAACGAAACTGCGCGCGCAGGCGAACCGCAGGGCGTTGCGGTCGCAACCCTGACGCCGATGACCGCCGGGCTGGAACCGGATTTCGAGCGCTTCGCGGCCCATTGCCGCCGGATGCTGGACCGGGGCGCCAACCTGCTGGCGGTGCTCGGCACGACAGGAGAGGCGAATTCGCTGGGCGTCGAGGAGAAGCTCCGCCTTCTCGATGCGCTCGGCGACTCGGACATACCCGGCGAGACCCTGCTTCCGGGCACCGGGACCTGCTCCATTGCCGACACGGTGATCCTGACCCGCAAGGCGCTTGAAGTCGGCTCCGCCGGCGTCGTCATGCTGCCGCCCTTCTACTACAAGGGCGTGTCGGATGCGGGCCTGCATGCGGCCTATGAGGAGGTCATCCAGCGCGTGGGCGATTCCCGCCTGCGGATCTACTTCTACAACTTCCCCTTCAATTCCGGCGTGCCGATCTCGCACGATCTGATCGAAGGGCTGCTGGCCGCCTATCCGGGCACGGTCGCCGGCATCAAGGACAGTTCCGGCGATCTCGACAACATGCTTGCGATGTGCAGGCGGTTCCCCGGGTTCGGCGTGTTTGCAGGCTCGGAGCAGTTCCTGCTGCCGGTTCTGGACGCGGGCGGCGCCGGCTGTATTTCCGCAACGGCGAACGTCACCATCGAACTGTGCGCGCAGGTGCTGGCCGCGGCGAAGGCGGGCGAAGACGCCGGCGCCTTGCAGGAACGCCTGTCGGCATGGCGTCTCGCGATCCAGTCGCAGCCGCTGATCCCGGCGCTCAAGGAGATCGTGGCCCGGAGCACCGGCGACGACGAGTGGCTCCCGCTCCGGCCGCCGCTCACGGCCCTGGATCGGGCGTCCGGCGCCGCGTTGACCGAGGCCCTGAATGCGGCCGGGTTCGCGCCGGCAGCCTGAGAGGCTGCTATACCAGCGCCCGTCGATAGGAACCGATGGCGGCCTCTTCCATCGTCACCCCGGCCTCCGAACCGGGGTCAATCCATGGCTCCCCATGTCGCCACAGCGGGTGGAGAGCAGTGCGAAGCGCTGAGGTTGCCGCGAGAACCGAGGCCGGGGCCCGGCTCTGCGCTTCGCTCCGGCCGGGGCGGCGGTGGGGTGGCACTCGCCATGAGTTGCAAGCCGACGCCGCTGGTATTGGGGGGCTCATCGGCCTTGCCGTAGTGCGACAATTTGTGCTAGCAAGAAAGCCGCTTCCGGCGGAGGTGTTTGTGCCCCTGAGAGCCCTGCTGCTTTGTATCGCGGCTGTGGCGGCGATGTTGCCGGGGCCGGTCCTGGCCGACGACGCTTATCCGGGCCGCACGGTCGAATGGGTGGTTCCGTTCGGGCCGGGCGGCGGATCGGATCGTTGGGCGCGAATCATGTCTTCGGCGGCGATCGATGCGTTCGGCCAGGCCTGGCATGTGCGCAACCGGGGCGGGAAGGAAGGTCGGCTCGGCTGGCGTTACATGCTCTCCAGGCCGCCGGACGGCTACACGGTCCTGCAGGGCAGCATGACGCCGGCGATCGCGGCGCTCAGGGACGCTGCCTCCGGTTTCAGCCCGGAAGAAGTGAAAATCGCGGCCTTTATCTCCTCTATTAAGACGCACCTGATCGCGTTGCCGGACTCCGGTTTCGACAGCTGGGACGCGCTAACGGCCCGCGCGCCTTCGGCCGCCCCGCCGCGAATCGGGGGAACGCCGGCGGTTCTGCTTGCGGCCGCTACCGGCCTCGACAGGCTCGGCGTCCCCGCCACGCTGCACATCCATTCCGGCACGGGCGAGGCCGTGGAGGCGCTGTTGGCCGGGCAGGTCGATATGGCGGCTGTGAGCACCTCGACGGTGTTCTCGCTTGCCGGACGAGCATCCCCGGTCATCAATATCGGCGCGCGGGACAATACGCCTGCAATCAAGGAGAAGATCGGCGACGTGCCCTGGATCGGCGCGCTGGGAGCGGTCGGCATCGGGGTTCCGCGCTGGGTGGGCGTCCATCCGGACACTCCGGACGAGGTGGTGGAACGCATTTCCGAAGGCGTGGGCAAAGTTCTTGCCGACAAGTCGGTCGTCAAGCTGATGGCCAAGCTCGGCGAGGAGATCCACTATCTGCCGCAAGACGCCGCCGCCGCTGCCTATGGCGAGCTGCTGGCGCGCATGAAGGAGCTCCTCGACCGGATGCCTTGAGCTGGCGACTATTCCTTTGCGCTATGGCAGGGCCGCCGGGTTTCGGTTAGCATTTGCACGATGACTGGTAAGGTAGAAGTGCCGCTCGCCGCCGACCTTGGCGAATTGACACGTCTTGCGGAGGCCGTGGAGGATTTCGGTGGGGCCAACGACCTGCCTCCCGGCGCGGTGTTCAAGCTCAATCTCTGTTTCGATGAACTCATCACCAACGCCATTTGCTATGGGTTCGATGCGCTGGAGCAGGCCGCCCTGTCCGTGGCGTTGGCGATCCGGGACGGCGCGGTGGTCGCGGAAATCCGCGATAACGGCCGTCCCTTCGATCCGTTTACGGAGGCGCCGGAGGCCGACACGACACTGCGCGTGGAGGAGCGGCCGGTCGGCGGACTCGGCGTCCTGCTGGTGCGTGAATCCATGGACGACTTTTCCTATGAGCGCCGCGATGGTTTCAATGTGGTGACGTTGCGCTTGAAGCTCGACGGAGCGGAGACCCGGTGACGGAGGAGCTCCGCCGGTCCTTCTTCGATGAGTCGGCCGGCCGCGCGCCCGGACGGGGCAGGCTTGCGGGGCGGCGGATTCTTGTCGTGGGCGGCGGCCAGCGATCGATCGACGACCCCGACCCGCCGATCGGCAACGGCCGCGCGGCGACCGTCCTTTTTGCTCGTGAAGGCGCCCGTGTCGCCTGCGCGGACATATCCGGCTCCGCGGCCGAGGCGACGGTGGCCGCGGTCGCCGAAGAGGGTGGGAATGCGTTTGCAATCGCTGCGGACGTGGCGAACCCGTCGGCAATCGAAGCCATGATGGCTAGCGCCGCGGAGCGGTTAGGGGGCCTGGACGGGCTGCTGCTGAATGTGGGCGTCAGCGGTCCGCCGCTGGGTCTGGCCGGCGAGACACCGGACGAATGGGACCGCGTGATGGCAATCAATCTGCGCAGCCACATGCTGACCTGCCGGGCGGCCCTGCCGATATTGTCGGATGGGTCCAGCATCGTGTTCATCGCGTCCATTTCAGGCATGCGCCCCAATAGCCGCAAGCCGTCCTACGACACGTCGAAGACGGCGTTGAAGGGGCTTTGCGGGCATGTCGCGCAGGAAGGCCATGAGCGGGGCATCCGCGCCAATATCGTCGCCCCCGGCTTGATGGACACTGCGCTCGGCCGCGACGCCAGCCGCCGGCGCCCCGCCCGGAACGAAAGACCGCTGCCGTTCGACCGCCAGGGGACGGGTTGGGAGACCGCCTATGCGTCCCTGTTCCTTATGTCGCGCGAAAGCGCCTATATCACGGCGCAGACCCTGGTCGTCGATGGCGGCTTGATCGATCTCTGGTGGCGCGCCGGTTGACTGCCGGGGGCGCTGGAGCGCCGGAACTCCGGGTTCTATAAGGGGCGGTTGGACGGCGGGGCGCGGAAGGCGGAAGGATGCTGGACCTCAGGTGGATAAGGGAGAGCCCGGAGGCGCTCGACCGTGCGCTGGCGCGTCGGGGAGAGCCTCCCGTTGCGGCCCGGGTGAGCGCGCTCGACGCCGAGCGGCGCGCCTGCCAGACCCGTTTCCAGGAATGCCGCCAGCGCCACAATGCGCTTTCGCGCGAGATCGGCAAGGCCAAGGCCGCCGGCGAGCCGGCAGACGCGCTGATTGCGGAAGTCTCGCGCCTCAAGGATGCGGAGCGGAACGCCGAAGACGCCGAGCGCAAGGCCGCTGCGGAGCTGGACGCCCTGCTTGCGGGCTTGCCGAATCCGCCGGGCGAGGACGTGCCGGACGGTATCGACGAGACGGACAATGTCGAGCTGCGCCGAACGGGCACGCCCCCTGAGTTCGACTTTGCGCCGAAGGACCATGTCGAGCTGGGCGAGGCGCTCGGCCTGATGGATTTCGAGCGCGCGGCATTTCTTTCCGGCGCCCGTTTCGTCCTGCTGCGCGGCGCTTTGGCCCGTCTGGAACGGGCGCTCGCCCAGTTCATGCTGGACACGCACACGGAGGAGTTCGGCTATGAGGAGGTCTCGCCGCCCTCGCTCGTGCGCAGCCCGGCGCTGTTCGGCACCGGACAGCTGCCGAAATTCGAAGGCGACCTCTTCCGGACCGATACCGGGCACTGGCTGATCCCGACCGCGGAAGTGCCTCTGACCAATCTGGCGGCCGGCCTTATTCTGGCGGAAGAGGAACTGCCGTTGCGCTTCGCGGCCTTCACGCCGTGCTATCGCTCGGAAGCCGGCTCGGCCGGACGGGATACCCGCGGCATGATCCGGCAGCATCAATTTTACAAGGTCGAGATCGTTTCGGTGACCCACCCCGACGCTTCGGCCGAAGAGCATGAGCGGATGACCTTGGCGGCGGAGGCGATTCTCGAACGCCTGGAGCTTCCTTACCGCCGCGTCCTGCTCTGCACGGGCGACATGGGGGACGCCGCCCGCAAGACCTACGATCTGGAAGTCTGGCTGCCGGGACAGGGCGCCTACCGGGAAATCTCGAGTTGCTCCAATTGCGGCGACTACCAGGCCCGCCGGATGAATGCGCGTTTTCGTCCGGACGGCGCCAAGGGCACGCGCTTCGTGCATACGCTGAACGGTTCCGGCCTTGCAGTCGGCCGGACCCTGATCGCCATGCTGGAAAACGGCCAGCAGCCGGACGGGTCGGTCGTACTGCCGCCGGCGATCCGTCCCTATATGGGCGGATGCGAGCGCCTTGAATAGGAAACGACCGGGCGCCGCAAAGCGCGGCGGGAGGGACGCTCCCCCGACGCCGGGCGCCACGCGCGCGCGGATGCTCATGATGCTGCGCCGGTCGGGCGTGATCGACGCAGACGTGCTGGCGGCCATCGAACGCACGCCGCGGGACGCCTTCGTGCCGGCGCTATTCCGCGACCGGGCCTATGAGGACGCGGCATTGCCCATCGGCAACGGCCAGACCATAAGCCGTCCGAGCGTCGTTGCCTTCATGACGGCGATGCTGGCTCCGGGTCCGCGGATGCGCGTGCTGGAAATCGGTACCGGCTCCGGCTACCAGGCGGCCGTGCTGACCCGGCTTTGCCGCAGGGTTTACACCGTTGAGCGGCACCGCTCCCTTCTTTCGGAGGCGGAGGCCCGGTTCGAGCGGCTCGGGCTGACCAATATCACCACACGCTGCGGCGACGGCGTGCGCGGTTGGCCCCGCGCAGGCCAGTTCGACAGAATTATTGTGACCGCTGCTGCCGACGATGTGCCGAATGCGCTCGTAGAGCAGCTTGCCGAGGGCGGGCGGATGCTGGTTCCGATCCGGGAGTATGACGGCGTGCAACGGTTGGTTTGCCTGTCCCGGACCGGGGATGATGTTCGAGTCGAGGCTTTGCGTGAAACGTCGTTTGTGCCGCTCGTCGGCGCCTATGACGAGACGGCTCCGCAGGAGGCCGCGCAATGATGCGGGCGGGCGCCGTTCTGGCCCTGCTGCTGCTTTGCGCCTGCGGCTGGGTCGAAGTCGGCGACCCCGGCAAGACCGGCCGCAAGCCTCAGGTCTCGGAACCTCCAAAGGCCGTTTCGGAAGATGGCCGGATTCGCGTCCGGAAGGGGGACAGCGTCTATCTCATCGCGAGAAGATACGGCGTTGCGATGCGCGACATCATCGAGCGCAATGGCCTGACCGCGCCCTACCGTCTCCGGGAAGGGCAAATGCTGGTCCTGCCGGCCCCGCGCCAACATGTCGTGCGGGCCGGTGACTCGGTGTGGGCGTTGTCCCGCCGCTACGGCGTGCCGTTCGCGGCGCTGGTGCGCGCCAACGGGTTGAAGAAACCCTATACGATTTACAAGGGAACGACGCTTCGTATACCGAGAGGAGCGGAACCCCTGCCGGAGAACGTCGCGGAAGCGCGCGCAAGGGCGGCTCCCGATCCTGCTCCGGCCCCGAAACCGTCCAGATCCGAGTCGGCCAGCGGGACGCCACCCGTTCCCAGACCGTCGCCGGCGGCCGTGGCGGATGCGGCCCGGCCGAGCCCTTCCGATGCCGCCGGATCGCGAGATGCAACGTCCTTGCCGCGGCGCGCCACGGCCTCTACCGCGACTCCGGTCGCGACCGGGACTTCGAGCCCGGCTTCGGCCGCCGCGCCTCGCCGGCCGGTTGCGTCCAAACCGGCGCCCAGAACCGTAGCCGAGCCGCCCCGCGCGCCGGTCCAAACGGCGCTGAAGCCGTTGCCGGCCCGCGCGGGCCGGTTCCTGCGACCCGTATCCGGGCCCGTCGTTGCGGGTTTCGGGCCGCAACCGGACGGCCTCCACAATGACGGGATCAACATAGCCGCACCGCGCGGCGCGGCCGTGCATTCGGCCGAGGCGGGGCGAGTGGCCTATTCCGGCAACGAGCTTCCGGGTTATGGCAATCTTCTGCTCATCAGGCATCGGGGCGGCTGGGTTTCGGCCTACGCCCATAACGACCGCCTCCTGGTCGGGCGGGGCGACGAGGTGCAGCGCGGTCAGAGAATTGCATTGGTCGGCAGCAGCGGCAGGGTTACCACCCCGCAGCTCCATTTCGAGCTCAGGCGACAGGGGCGGGCCGTGGATCCGGCCCCGCATCTGGGAGGCGGCTAAAGCACAGCCCCGTCTCGAGCCTGGGTTTTCCGGAGGCCGGCGGGTCGAGGCCGGGAGGCGAAACGATGAGCGACAAGACCACCGTAATCCGCAATGCGGCGTGGATCGCAGCCTGGGACGGCGACCGGCACCGCTATCTCCGCGACGGAGACGTCGCCTTTACGGGGGACCGGATCGTGCAGGTCGGCGGCCGCTACGAAGGCGCCGCGGACCGGACCATCGACGGCTCGCGCCGCTGCGCGATGCCGGGTCTCGTCAACCTCCATTCGCATCCGCACACCGAACCAGCCTACAAGGGGGTCCGCGAGGACCACGGCGTACCGGAGATGTACGACACCGGGCTCTACGAGCGCATGTGCGCCTTCGTCCTGGACGCGGAGGGCCGCCGGGCGGGGATGGAGATGGCCTATGCCGAGCTTCTGCTGTCCGGCGTCACCACCGCGGTCGATCTCTCGGGGCCGGTGGAAGGGTGGCTCGAATGCGCAAGCCGCAGCGGTCTTCGCTTTTACATAGGCCCCTATTTCGCCGACGCCCGCTGGAGCATCGATCGCCGGCGTCGCCTCCGGTTCGAGTGGGACGAGGCCGAGGGGCGGCGGGCCTTCGAGGCGGCGGTCAGCGTCATGGAAGAGGCGGAGCGGCAGCCGGGCGGCCGGCTTCGCGGCATCGTCTTTCCCGGACAGATCGAGACCTGCACGGAATCGACCTTGCGCGATGCGGCCGCCTTCGCGCGCGAGACGGGTCGTCCGCTTACGACCCACATCTCGCAATCGAAGGTCGAATTCCACGAGATCGTCGACCGGTACGGCAAGACGCCGCTCGAATTTGCCGCCGATATCGGCTTTCTCGGCCCCGACGCCATTCTCGGGCACGCGATCTTCATCGACGAGCACCCGGATATCCGCTGGCGCGGCGACCGCGATCTCGGACGTCTCGCCGACTCCGGGGCGTCGGTGGCGCACTGTCCCTCACCCTTTGCCCGCTACGGGCAGGCGATGAACCATTTCGGCCGCTACAGGGCGCGCGGGGTCAATATGGGCCTCGGCACCGATGTGGCACCCCACAATCTCGCGGAGGAAATGCGCCTCGCCGTCCTGCTGGCCCGCGTGATGGCGGGCGACTACCGCGCGGTCGATACGGACGAGATGTTCCGGGCCGCAACGGTAGGCGGGGCAGATGCGCTCGGGCGAGATGACCTCGGCAGGCTGGCGCCAGGCGCGAAGGCCGACATCGTGCTGCTCGACCTCGACCATCCCGCCATGCGCCCGGCGCGGGACCCGCTGCGCACCTTCCTGTTCGAGGCGGCAGACCGGGCGGTCCGCGAGGTGTTCGTGGACGGTCGGCCGGCGGTCGAGAACGGCAGGCCCCTCCATCTCGACCCCGAGGAAGCGGCGGGCCGGCTCGAGGAGTCCCAGGCGCGGATGCTTGCAGAGTCCCCGGCGCGAGACTTCCTGGGGCGTAGCGGGGACGAGATCGCGCCCCATTCGCTCCCCCTCTGACCCCCTGCCGCAGGAGCCCCGCGATGCCGGCACCGCGTCCTAACCTCTCCATCGACGCCGAACGCCTTTGGGCAGCGCTCGACCGTTCCTCCCAAATCGGCGCCGGCCCCAAGGGCGGGTTGCGGCGCCTCGCGCTGTCGGACAGCGACGGGGAGATGCGCGACCAATTCGTCGAATGGTGCAAAACCGGCGGCTTCCGGGTCGCGGTCGATGAAGCGGGCAGCATCTTCGCCCGGCGCGCAGGGCAGGAGGACAGCCTGCCGCCGGTCGTCATCGGCAGCCATCTCGACACCCAGGCGGCGGGCGGGCGCTTCGACGGAATCCTGGGGGTGCTGGCGGGGCTGGAGATCCTGCGCACGCTCGACGACAACGGCATTACGATGAAACGGGCCATTGAGGTCGTCAACTGGACCAATGAAGAGGGCGCGCGCTTCGCCCCGCCCATGGCCGCCTCGCGGGTCTTTGCGGGCCTCGCGACCGTGGAGTGGCTGCACGACCTGACGGACGATGACGGCATACGCTACGGCGACGAGCTCCGGCGGATCGGCTATCTGGGCGCTGCGCCGGTCGGGGGCCGCGAGCTCGACTCCTATTTCGAGCTGCATATCGAGCAGGACTCCCTGCTGGAGGAAGCGGGTGTGTCGGTCGGCGTGGTGACCGGCGGCTATGCGAGCCATGCGCTCAACTGCGTCTTCCGCGGCGAGTGCGCCCATACCGGGCCGACCGAGATGAAGTTGCGCCGGAACGCAATGATGGGGGCGGCCTATTTCCTGGCCGCCGTCAACGATATCGGCTGGGACTACGAGCCGGTCGGGCGCACCTCCGCATCGCGCATGCAGATCTGGCCGAACCGCTTCGGCATCCTGCCGGAATATGCCGAGGTGACGGTGGACATGCGCCACACGGAGCGCGCGGTCACCGATGAAATGGTCGGGAAAACGCACGCGGCGCTGGTCCGGGCCGCCGAACGGGCGCAGGTCGAGGCAGAGGTCACCGCCGAGTGGACCTTCGGCGACGAGGCGTTCGACCCCGAATGCAGCGATCTGGTGCGGCAGGCGGCCGAGGCGCGCGGCACGTCTTGCATGGACATGCGCAGCATCGCCGGCCACGACGCCTACTACATCTCGCGCATCGCGCCGACGGCGCTGGTGTTCAGCCCCTGCGTCGGCGGCATCACCCACAATGAGGCCGAAGACATCCCCTGGGAACCGACCGTCGAGGCGGTCAACGTGCTGCTTGACGCCGTCCTCGCCCGCGCGGACCGCTGACACTACCGGATTCGCACATCTCCGTCCGGTGGCGTGGCATTGCACTATCCCAACCGCCTGCCCTCGCGAAAGCGGGGGTCGTCCCGGCCCCCGAGCCGGGGCCCAGCCTCGGTTCTCGCGGCAACTTCAGCGGTCGAGCCTGCTCCCCACCGGCTACGGCATCGTCGAGAGCCATGGATGGACCCCGGCTCTCCGCTTCGCTCCGGCCGGGGTGACGCAGAGGGAAAACCGGGCGGCAATCTCCATGAGTCACAAACCGGAGCCGCTGGTATAACATGGCGGGAGATTTTCTCAGCCGCAGGGGAGGAAGCGAATGGCAGGCGACCCGCATCCGTGGCTTCGGAGCTACCCGGAAAATGTGCAGTGGGACGCGGAAATACCGGAGGGCCCGCTCTTCGCGATCCTGGACGAGTCCGTCCGCCGCTTCCCCGGGAACGAGGCCATGGACTTTCTCGGCAAGACCTGGAGCTATGCCGAGCTCGGCGCCATGGTGGACCGCGCCGCCGCGGGTTTCCGCGAGCTCGGCGTGGAGAAGGGCGTCAAGGTCGGGCTGTTCCTGCCGAACTGCCCGCAATTCGTCGTCTCCTTCTTCGGCATCCTCAAGGCGGGCGGCACGGTGGTCAACTACAGCCCGCTCTACTCGGAGGAGGAGCTCGCCTACCAGATCGAGGATTCCGAGACCGACATCATGGTGACGCTCGGCCTCACCGCGCTCTATCCGAAGATGGCGGCGCTGCTCCGGAAAACCCGCATCCGCAGGCTGGTCGTCGGCCAGCTCCAGGACGTGCTGCCCTTCCCGAAGAATCTGCTCTTCCCGCTGGCGAAGCGCAGCGAGCTCGCGAAGGTCCCGGACGATTCGGAGCACCTGTCCTTCCGCCGCCTCATCGACAATGATGGCGGCCACGAGGCGCCGGAGATCGACCCGCGCGAGGATGTTGCCGTCTTCCAGTACACCGGCGGCACGACCGGCGTGCCGAAGGGCGCGATGCTCAGCCACGCGAACCTCCACGCCAATATCCACCAGGCGCTGCTCTGGAACCCGGAGGTCGAGCACGGTCGGGAACGGATGATGGGCGTGCTGCCCTTCTTCCACGTCTTCGCGATGTCGGTGGTGATGAACTTCACCATCGCCGTCGGCGGCTCCATCGTCATGCGGCCGCGCTTCGAGCTCGATCCCGTGCTGCAGGACGTGACGAAGAAGAAGCCCACCCTCTTCCCCGGTGTGCCGACCATGTACACGGCCATCGTCAACCACCCGAAACTCGACAGCTTCGACCTCACCTCGATCAAGACCTGCATGTCGGGCGGCGCGCCGCTTCCGCTGGAGATCAAGCGGCGCTTCGAGGAGCTTTCCGGCTGCAAGCTGGTCGAGGGCTACGGGCTGACGGAGTCCGCGCCCATCGCCGCCTCCAACCCCTTCGACGGCGTCAACAAGGAAGGCTCGGTCGGCATCCCCGTGCCGGGCACGGTAATCACCATCGTGGACAAGGAAGACCCGCTGAAGGTGCTGGCGCAGGGCGAGGACGGGGAGATCTGCATCTCCGGCCCGCAGATCATGAAGGGCTACTGGCGCCGGGAGGACGCGACGGCGGAGACCATCGTCGAGGGCCGGCTGCGCACGGGCGACGTGGGCCATCTCGACGAGGACGGCTACCTGTTCATCATCGACCGCAAGAAGGACCTCGTGCTGGTCAGCGGCTACAACGTCTTCCCGCGCAATGTGGAGGAAGCGATCTACCGCCATCCTGCGGTCGAGGAAGTCACCGTCATCGGCGTGCCGGACGACTATACGGGCGAGGCGGTGAAGGCGTTCGTCAAGCTCGGCGAGGGCCAGGCGCTGGACGCGGACGGGCTGCTGGAGTTCCTGCGCGACAAACTGGGCCGCCACGAGGTGCCGAAGCACATAGAGTTCCGCGACGAGCTGCCCAAGACCATGATCGGCAAGCTCTCCAAGAAGGAGCTGGTGGCCGAGGAGGCCGCGAAGCGCGAAGCGGCACAAGCGGCCTCGTCCTGAATCTCCTCTGCCCGTTTGTGCGAAGAGGCCGGGTGAGGGCGCGCGGCTGCCGGTTTGCGCGGGGCGCAAATTCTGCACAATGGGCCGGGACAGAGGGAGGAGACCTATGAAGCCCGTAAAGTTGTTCGCCATCGTCGCGGCGGCGGCGATGCTTGCCGGCGCGGCCCATGCTGCCGAGAACCTGACCGCCGAGACCGCCGGGCCCGGCGGCGCGCCCTATACCTCGACGACGACGCTCGGCGAGCTTGCTGCGGCCGCCGGCATCGCCGACTTCCAGGTGCTGGACTCGCAGACGCTCACCAACTCGATGCAGAACGTGGCCGAGGGCAAGACCGATGTCGCCGCCGTGCCCTTCATCCTGCCCTTCCTGATGTCGAAGGGCGCGGGGCCCTACGCCAAGCTCGGCAAGGAGAAGGGCGCGGCGCTCGCAGGCAATCTGGCCGTGCTCTACACCTACCGCTTCGGCGGCATGAGCCTCTGGTCCTTCGACAGCTCCAGCGTGCAGGGCTGGGGCGATCTCAAGGGCAAGAAGGTCATCAACGGGCCGCCGCGCGGGGCCGCGCTCTCCAACGCCCGCGCGCTCACCAAGATCGTGACGGGCCTGACCGACGGCGAGGACTACCAGGGCGTCCAGGCCAATTGGGGCCAGATGGTGAAGACGATCACCGACGGTTCGGGCGACGCTATGGTGCTGCCGATTTACTTCCCGGACATCCGCGTGACGCGCGCCGCGGCGTCCGGCAGCGTCACGCTCTATCCCGTGCCGAAGGAGGTGTTCGAAGGCCCGGCGATGCAGAAATACCTGAAGAGCCCCGGCACCGGCGCCTTCATCCTGGATGTGGCAAAGGTCAAGCCCCAGGCGGGCGTGACCATCGCAGCCGAAGACGGTGTCTGGCGCAGCCCGGCGACGGTCGGCGGCGAGGTCGTGCGAACGGACATGGACTTCGAACTTGCCAAGGCGTTGACCGCTGCGGCGATCGCGAATGTGGACGCCTTCGCCAGCAAGGCGCCCTTCATGGCGCATGTGGCGCTCGGCGAACTCGACCCGGCCGTCACCGGCATGTGCGGGCCCAACCCGATCCGGTATCACCCCGGCGCGGTCGCCGCTTGGGAAGAGGCGGGGCACAAGGTTCCGGACTGCGCTAAGCCCTGATCCGGACCCGCTGACGGAGGCGGCGGCGGTGGGGCCGCCCCTTCCGTCCCTGCGCGGAACGGCGAGCGATGGCGAACGGGACGGCGGCGGACGCTGACAGAAGCGGGGCGGCGCGCGGCGTCCTCTACTGGCTCGCGCTTGCGCTGGTGCTGGTCGGGCTGCTCAACGCCATGCCGGGCATTCCCGGCCTCGACGACCTCGTGGCGTCCGCAACCGGCAATCGCCGCTTCACAATCCGCAAGTTCCCCTTCGAATACTACTACCCGTTGTTCTTCGCGCTGATGATGCTGACGGTCGCGCTCAGGCATTCCATGCGGCGCGACTGGCGCGACCGGGGCCGGCTCCGGCGTGGCTTCGGCCTGTTCATGGACACAGCGCTGGTCGCGATGGCGCTCGCAATCGCCTTCAGCTACATGAACGAGATCGAGGCCGTCTGCCTGATCGACCGGATCACCGGCGACCGTGCCCGGCTGATCGCCGAGAGCCTCGTGATCGAGAAAGAGAACGCCGCATTGTTCGGCCTGCCCGAGCCGACCACGGTGGACGATCCGAAATGCCTGAACTCCCTCGGCGGCTGGCTCGTGGCGGTCGTCGGCGCCGCGGTCGTCATCTTCCTCGGCTACAACATCAAGGTCTGGGGCCTGCCGCTGGTGCTGGTGGCGATCGTCGTCGCCGGCTACACCATCGCCACCGTGCTGGTCTGGTACGCCTTCGGCGCCGACGGCATGGACAAATACCTGGTCACCAAGCTCGGCGGAGAGCCGCGTTCGCTCGCCGACGGCTATCCCCGCGTCCACGACATATTGACCAACAACGCTTCCGGCCTGCTCGGTCGCTTCATGGACATCATTCTCAACGACATCTTTCCCTATCTGATCCTGGGCTCGCTGTTCGGAGCCTCCGCCGGCGGCCGGTCGCTCATCAAGCTCGCCTTCCGCTGGACCCGCCGCCTGCGCGGCGGCCCGGCCCATGCGGCCATCGTCTCCTCGGCCATGTTCGGCACCATTTCGGGCGGGCCCATCGTCAATGTCCTCTCCACGGGCGTGCTGACCATCCCGATGATGGTCCGGCGCGGCTTCTCCCGGGTCTTCGCGGGCGGAATGGAGGCAGCGGCGTCTTCCGGCGGCTCGATCATGCCACCGGTCATGGGCGTGGCCGCCTTCGTGCTTGCGGCGCTCACGGGCGTTTCCTACAGCCTCGTCATCGTTGCGGCGCTGATCCCGGCGGTCGCCTATTTCATCTGTCTGTTCCTGTCGGTGGTCTTCCAGTCCCGCAAGCAGGACATCAGGGCGATCGGCGAGCTGACCCCGGAGATGCACCTGTCCCGCCAGGACTGTTTCAATCTCGTCATGATCTTCGGGCCGATCCTGACGATCCTGTTCCTGCTGCTGACGCCGAAGGAAGACGTAGGCTGCGGCGTCGTCGGGGGCCTGATGGGCGCCGGGCGCCTGTTCACCGAGGCGGGTTGCCGCGCCACGGAACTCCCCTGGCTGCTGCAGCTCGTCCAGAATGCGGCCGGCGATGTCGGCAGCGCGGGCTGGTGGGCCGTGGCGCTGCTCTGCGTGCTCCTGTTTCTCGACCCGGAGATGCGCGCACGGCCCCGAAAGCTGGTGGACGCGCTCTCCGAGGCGGGGGTCTTGATCTCGACGCTCTACCTCATGTTTCTTGCCGTCTCGATCATCGACTTCTGCCTGAAGTTCACCGGCATCCCCTTCTTCATCTCGCTGGACGTGCTGCAATGGCTGCAAAGCCTCGACCTTGGGTCCGGCGGCTCGGTCGCGTTCCAGTTCCTCGCCCTGATGCTGACCATGCTGCTCGCCGTGCTGCTCGGCATGGGCATGCCGGCCGTGCCGGCCTATGTGAATGTGGCGCTGCTGATGGGGCCGGTGCTTGCGGGCCTCGGCCTCTCGATCTTCACGGCGCACATGTTCGTGTTCTACTTCGCCGTCGCGTCGGCCATCACGCCGCCCGTGGCGGTCGCGGCCTTCGCCGCCGCGACGATCACCAAGGCCGACCCGATGGCGACGGGCTTCTCGGCCGTCCGCTCCGGCATCGTCATCTTCGCGGTCCCGTTCGTGTTCGCCATGTATCCGGAAATGCTGTTGATCGAGGACGCCGTGCTCGACCCGTCCTCGACGGGCGCGGAAATCACCTACCTGCCCGGCTACGACGGCAGGGTGGACTGGGCCGCGCTCGGCTGGCTCTGCGCAAGGCTGCTCGCCGCGCTGTATCTTCTTGCCAGCGCGCTCGCCCGGTTCGACCGGCGGGCGCTGGCGCCCTGGGAGTGGGTGCTGCGCCTCGTTCTCGCCGGCCTGGTCATGGTTGGCGACCCGACGGTCCACGGGCCCGCGCTCGCCGCCGCCGTAGCGGTCGTGGCGTTCCACATGCTCCGGCGGCCGCGGCCCCGATGAAGACGCGACAGGTAGAGCGATGAACGAACGCCGGCCGAACTTCATCCTGTTCGTGACCGACCAGCAGCGCGCCGACCATCTCGGCTGCTACGGCCATCCCGTGCTGCGGACGCCCGCCATCGACGGCCTCGCCCGCCGGGGCGTCCGATACGAGAACTGCCACGTCGCGAGCCCCGTCTGCATGCCCAACCGGGCGAGCCTGATGACCGGGCGCATGCCCTCGCTGCACGGCGTGCGCATGAACGGCATCCCGCTCTCGACCGAGGCAGTGACGTTCGTCGATCTGCTCCGCGACGCCGGCTACCTGACAGCGCTCGTCGGCAAGAGCCACCTGCAGAACTTCACCGGGCAGCCGGCCTTTGGCGGACCTCGCCCCGAGCGGAGCGGCTTCCACCGCGCGGGGGGCGCGCTCGCCGAAGCGAGCCGGCACGACTACAGCGCCCCCGCCTACGGGCAGGAGGCCCCGTCCCCCGGGTCCGGCGTGGCGCTGCCCTTCTACGGCTTCGACCATGTGGACCTCGTCACCGGGCACGGCGACGCCTGCGGCGGCGACTACGGGCGCTGGTTGCGCGAGCGGGAGCCGGACGCGGACAGGCTGCTCGGCGCGGCGAATCAGCTTCCGCATGATTATGTCTGCCCGCAGGCGGTGCGCACGGCGCTGCCGGAAGCGCTCTATTCGACGAGCTACATCGCTGACCGGGCGGCTTCCTGGCTGGATGCGGCAGGCGGCGGGCCGTTTTTCCTGATGGTCTCGTTCCCGGACCCGCACCATCCGTTCAACCCGCCGGGGCGCTACTGGGACGCCTACCGTCCGGAGGACATGCCCGTCCCGGCCGCCTTCGAGAGGAACGACTGGACGCCGCCGCCGCATGTCGCCGCCCTCCACCGGGAGCGGGACAAGGGCGAGGCCGCGCTCAACGGCATGAACAGCATCGGCTGCACGCTCCGCGAGGCGCTGGAGGCGAGGGCGCTCACCTGCGGCATGATCGAGATGATCGACGACGCGATCGCGCGCGTCCTGGCCGCGCTCGAACAGGCCGGCGGGGCCGGGCAGACGGTGCTCGCCTTCACCAGCGACCATGGCGACCATCTGGGCGACCACGGCCTTCTGCTCAAGGGCGCCGAGCCCTACCGCGAGATCACCCGCGTGCCCCTCATCTGGGCCGATCCGGACGGCCCCTCAGGCGTGCGGCGGGAAGACATGGCGCAGACTATCGATATTCCGGCGACCATCCTCGAACGGGCTCGGGTCGAGCCGTTCCATGGCATGCAGGGACGCAGCCTGCTCGCCGGTCCCGTCCGCGACGCCGCCTTCATCCAGTACGACCACCAGCGGCCCCATCCCGGTCTCGGCGGTCCGCCAAGGGTGCATTCGCTGGTGGACCGGCGCTGGCGGCTCAGCGTCTTCGACGAGCAGGACCGGGGTGAGCTATACGACCTCGAAGCCGACCCAGGCGAGTTCCTCAACCTCTGGGACGATCCGGCAGCCGCAGCGGAAAAGGCCCGTCTTATGGAACGGCTCCTCAGGGAGGAGATTGCTTCGGCGGACCGCTCGCCGCTTCCGACCGCGAGGGCTTGAGCGCGGCGGCGGATGACAGCCGCTGCGCCTCGCTACGGCCGGCCCGCCGGTGTAGGCTGGCATCCCTGTTGCAACCTGCGGGAAGGGAGGCCGCGCCATGGGGCAATTCGACCGCGCCGGCGAGGATGTCGGCAATATCGTCGCGCTGGAGCATGTCAATGTCCGGGTGCCGGACCAGGTGCGGGCGACGGACTTCTACGTCACCGCAATGGGGCTGACGCGCGACCCTTATCTCGTGACCGGCACCAACAATATGTGGATCAATGTCGGGCAGAGCCAGTTCCACCTGCCGGTGGGCGAGCCGCAATGCGTTCGGGGGCGGACCGGCCTGGTCATGCCCGATCTCGATGCGCTGGAGGCCCGGCTGGATGTCGCCGAGGTCCCCTCAGAGCGCGGGGACGGCCATATCGACACAGCCTGCCCCTGGGGCAACCGCATCCGCGCGCACGGGCCGGGCGGCGGGCGCACGCTCGCCATGGACTATGTGGCCTTCGACGTGCCGGAGGGCGCGGCGGAAGCGGCGGCGGCCTTCTACCGCGAGGTCTGGAGAACGCCAGCCTGGGTGGACGGGGACGGTGTGGCGCATGCCTCGGTCGGGCGCGGGCAGGAGCTGCGCTTCGTCGAGACCCCGGACCCGCTGCCCGACTATGACGGCCACCATATCGCGATCTATGTCGCCGACTTTTCCGGCCCGCACCGCTGGCTGGACGAGCGGGGCCTCGTGTCGGAGGAAAGCAACCGGTGGCAGTACCGCTTTCTCGACATCGTCGATCCCGGCACGGCCGAGCCGATGTTCCGGATCGAGCACGAGGTGCGCTCCATGACCCACCCGATCTACGGGCGCCCGCTGGTCAACCGCAACCCGGCGGTCACCAACAACGCCTTCGTGCCGGGCCACGAAGCCGTCGCCTGGGCTGCCGCGCCGGTGTAACGGCGGGTCGCTGTCAGGGGAGAGTCGGGCTCCTGTCGTGGCGGCAGGACTCGAAACCGGCCATAGCCGTTGGCAGGAACGGCAGGAGGGGCCGCCATGATTGTCCGCAAGCTGCGCATCGAACGGGGACTCTCCCAGGAGCAGCTGGCGTCGATGGCGGGCGTCAGCGTGCGCACCCTGCAGCGCATCGAGCGCGGCGCCAACGCAAGCGCCGAGACGCTCAAATGCCTCGCCGCCGTCTTGGAAACCGACTTCTCCCAACTCAGGAACGGGCAAGACATGACAAGCGCCGCCGACACTCGCCTCCCGGAGCTCTCCGAACACGAACAGAGGGCCATGGAATATGTACGGGACATCCGGTCCTTCTACATCCACGCCATCCAGTATGCCGTCGTCATAACGGGCCTGGCGGTCGTCAATCTCTTCACCAGCCCGCAATATCTCTGGTTCCTCTGGGCCGCCTTCGGCTGGGGCGTCGGGCTCGCCGTCCACGGGTTGAGCGTCTTCGAAATCGTCAACCTGTTCGGAGACCGCTGGGAGAAGCGGCAGGTCGCGAAGAGGCTCGCGAAATCCCGGCAGGCAGGAATTAGAGGGTCGTAAGCATTCCGCGGCGCGGGGCGAAACGATCGCTACCCGCTCGCCGCCTTGCGGGCGTGGTCTCGCAGCACGCGGTTGATTTCGGTCTGGTAGCCCCGGCCGCCGGGAGCGGCCGCCTTGAACCAGGCCACGACATCGGCGTCCAGCCGGAGCGTAATCTGCTGCTTGACGGGCCTGTAGAACCGGCCGCGGATGGCGTCCGGCCAATTGGACATCTCGGGCGCATCGCTCGTGTCGATTTCTTCGTCGCGGAGGGCGGCCAGCGCTTCTATCTCCGCCTGTTGCTTGTCGGTCAGCCTCTCAGAAACCTTCTTCCTCATAGTTTTTCCTCTCCCGCCGGGTTGCCTTTCGGGCGCTGATAATTCGTCCTGCTTCGACCCCGTCCTTCAAATCGGGTTCGGTATGAACCACCATCACCACCGCATTGCCCACGATGCCGACGGTACGCCACCTCTCCTCCCCGGCATTCGGATCGGGAAATGAAACTGCCCTCGGGTCACGGAACACCAGGCTCGCCGTCCCAAAGCTGAGGCCATGCTTGCGCCTGTTGGCGCGATCCTTGTTTTCGTCCCACTCCCAATACACAAATCGAACCATTCATAACAACAAATATGTAGTTACATCACCGCAGGCGTCAACCGAATGGAGTCCGGCGGTCGCCGAACCGGAGAGGCCCTACTCCTCCAGCGTCGGGCCCGCGCCGGTGACGCGGGTCTGGCGCATGCGGCGGCGGAAGCGGTCGGCGTCGTAGCCTGCGCCCCGGTGCAGCAGGCAGCGATTGTCCCAGATCGCAAGGTCGCCGGGCTGCCAGCGGTGCGTCAGCACATGCTCGTCGGCCGTCATCTCCTCAAGCAGCCCGTCCAGCAGCGTCCGGCTGTCCTCAAACTGCCAGCCCTCGATCTCGCGGGCATGCGAGCCGATATAGAGGTTCCGCGCCCCGTTCGCGGGGTTCCGGCGCACCAGCCGCTGGCGCACCGGAGGCAGCGAGGCGGCGTGCGAGGGCGTCACCGCGCCGGGCGCCACCTTGGAGCGCGAGAACACATAATCGTGGATGCAGACCTGCGGCGCGAGCCGCTCCCGTTCCGTCTCATCCAGCCGGTCCCAGGCCGTGCGCTGGCTGACGAACAGCGTCTCCCCGCCTTCGTCCGGCGTCTCGTAGGCGCACATGATCGAGACGAAGGACGGCACCGCGCGGAAGGAGGAGTCCGAGTGCCACATATTGTTGCCGGTCTGGAAGATCGTGCGCTTGTGGGCATTTCCGGCCACGGTGCCGTCCGGCAGCACATTGCCGATGGTGCCGAAATGCTCGATCCGCCCCTCCCGGCCGAGCGCGACATGGTTCGCCTCCGGCTCTCCGAGCGCCCGGGTGAAGGCGAGATGCTCATCGTCGCCTTCCGCAGCGCCCGGAACGAGCACGAAGGAATAGCGGTCGATGGCGTCCCGCACCGCCTCCAAGTCGAGGCTGCTTATCGGCCGGCGTTCGAGCCGCACGCCGAATTCGGGATGGAGCGGGGTCATTGCGTCCCTTCCAGGGTCAGTTGGAAACGGGTGATCTCGTTCATGTCTTCGCCGAACCAGGCGTCGATGGCGGCCTCGCGACGGCCGAGATAGACGGGCCTGCCGTCGTCGTCCAGCACCATCGGCAGGTCGTGGCCCGGAATCAGCACCGTACCCGGCCGCGCGCGCCAGAGCCCGTGGATCATCTCTATCGAGGCGCGCGAGACGGCGGCGTCGAAGGTCATGTCCACCTCGCCCGAGACGAGTTCCGCGCGGTTCTTGGCGGCGTCGCCTGTGAACACGACGTCGCGCCCCGCCCCGGCGAGGTGGAACACCAGGCAGCCCGGCGTGTGCCCCGGCGCCAGATGGGCCGCGATGCCGGGGAACACCTCCTCGCCGTCCGCGATCCGCTCCGTCTTCGGGAAGAGGCCGAGCTCGCGCACATAGAGCTCCGGAACCACGGTTTCGCCCCAGGGCTCGCCCGCTGCCCAGTCGAGCTCGACCGCGCCGACCGCCACCCGCGCGCCCGGAAACAGCACCCAGTTGACCGCATGGTCGTAATGCGTGTGGGTCAGCAGCAGGTCGGTGATGTCGGAGGGCCTGAGGCCGCGCCGGCCGAGTTCGGCAATGAGCAGCTTGCGGTGGCCGAACGCGCCGCAATCCACCAGCGCCAGCCTCTCGCCGTGGCGGATCAGCACGATGGTGCTCCAGCCGAGCGAGCCGTGACGCACCGATTTGCCGGGAAAGCCGGTGACGAGGATATCGACCTCCCAGCCGCCGACGGCGAATGCCGACCCGTTGACCGCCCCCGGAATTTCCTGCGTCATGGCGGCGAGCATAGCCGGCCCGGCAATGAGGACAAGAAGGAGCGGTCTCCCATGAGCGCGGCCCTGAACGGCGTCAGGATCATCGACATGACCCACAACCAGGCGGGTCCCGCCTGCACGCAGGTGCTGGCCTGGCTCGGCGCCGAGGTCATCAAGCTGGAGGAGCCGGGCCGGGGCGAGGCCGCCCGCCGGGCGATGCCGGATCTCCCGGGCCAGGACGGGCTGTTCTTCCTGGTGCTGAACGCCAACAAGAAGAGCCTGACGCTCAACCTCAAGACCGAGGACGGCAAGGCGCTGTTCAAGAAGCTGATCGCCGAAGCGGACATGCTGGTCGAGAACTTCTCGCCGGGCGCGCTGGACCGGCTCGGCCTCGGCTACGACGTGCTCGCGGAGATCAATCCGCGCCTCATCTACGGCACCATCAAGGGCTTCGGCAGCTATGGGCCCAATTCCGGCTACAAGGCCTTCGAGCCCATTGCCCAGGCCATGGGCGGGGCGATGAGCGTCACCGGCTTTCCGGAGAACCCGCCGACCTATGTCTGGCCGGCCATCGGCGATTCCGGCACCGGCATGCACCTCGCCATCGGCCTCTTGGCCGCGCTCCAGCAGCGCCACGCCACGGGCAAGGGCCAGAAGGTCGAGGTTGCGATGCAGGAGGCGGTGGTCAACATATTGCGCGTCAGCCTGCGCGACCACCAGCGCCAGGGCATGGTGCAGCCCCGGCGCGGCAACCAGCTCGGCCAGACCGTGCCCGGCACCACCTATCCCTGCGCGCCCGGCGGCCCAAACGACTATGTCTATATCTTCTGCCAGCCGCAGATGTATGAGGGCTTCCGGCGCGTCGTCGATCTGCCGGAGCTCGACGACCCGCGCTTCGAGACGATGGCGGGCCGCTGGGAGCACCGCGAGGAATACAACGCGCTCATCGAGAGCTGGACCCGCCAGCGCAGCAAATACGAGGTGATGAAGCTCTTGGGCGACGCCGGCGTGCCCAGCGGGGCCTGCCAGGACACGGGCGAGGTGCTGGCCGACCCGCATCTCATCGAGCGGGAGATGATCGTGGAGGTCGATTACCCCGGCCGCGGCGCCTACCGGACGGTCGGCTGCCCGATCAAGCTCTCCGACTCACCCGCAGACATCCGCCGCCCGCCCATGCTCGGCGAACATTCCGAGGAAGTGCTGGCGGAGCATTGCGGCCTCGATGCCGGGACGGCCGCCCGGTTGAGGGAGGACGGGGTGATCTGAACGGACGGCCGGCCCGGATTTCCGGGCTTGACATGCGCCCGTTATGTTCTATATTTGTTTCTATCGAATCCCGCGAGGGAACAAGAGAGACGATGACTTGGACCTGATCGCCCGCCCGTTTCCGCGTGACCCCGTTCAGGACAGTGCTGTGCAGCCGGGCCCCGGCCGGCAGGCGGGGAGGCGCGCGCGCAGCGCCGCGTTGTGGCGTTCGGACCGGCGGCCGGACGGCAGGAACGACGGTCACCGGCGGGCCGGATTATCCCTCTCGAAGCGGGCATTCGAGGAAGCCGTTGCGACGCGGCCGGAGGAAGAGCGGTGACGGCGAATTGTGGCGCTCGGACCGGCGGTCGGCGGACGACCGGCGGTTGCGGGCGCGGCGGATTTACGAGAGCCGCGTAAGCGCGGCCGGAGAAGGAAAGACGATGACGGATTCGACGAACGAACCGGCGGGCGCGCTGCTGCGGACGAGGAGGGGCGGACGCCCGGTCAATGAGGAGTTGCGGGGTCTTGCAGTGGCGGCCGTGCTGGAGGGGGGCATGAGCGCTGCCGCCGCAGCCCGCCATTTCGCACTGGCGGCGAGCAGCGTCCGCCGCTGGCTCCGGCAATTCCGCGAGCGCGGCCATGTGCGGCCGGAGATCATCGGCGGCAGCGACTCGCGGATCGAGCCGGAACGGGAGCGTATCCTCCGCATCCTGGCGGCGCGGCCGGCGATTTCCATGTACGGACTGCGCGACGCGCTCGCCGCCGAGGGGCTGGTCTTCCACGCGACGACGGTCCAGCGCTTTCTGAAACGCCACGGTCTGGACCGCGACCGCCGGAGCCTCTACCGCAGGCGCAAGGCCCGGCGGCGGTAGAGCAGCGCCATGCCCGTCCATGCAAATCGCGTTCATGCACAGGCCGCCGCTTCCCCGCCGCGCGAATCGTTGCAATCCTTCGTCCGCGACCATGCAGGGGAGGAAACCGTGTCCCGCACGGACGGACATGGCGGCGGCCGCGGACAACGGTCCGGCGCCGGGAATGCGGAGCCTGTGACGCGGGTCGCGAAATCCCCGTCCGACGATCTGGCCGCCAGCCTGGCGGGCCGGAAGTTCGGCACGATCCTTGCCGATCCGCCATGGCGCTTCGCCAATCGAACCGGCAAGGTCGCCCCGGAACACCGCCGTCTCGGCCGCTATGAAACCCTGAGCTTCGACGAGATCGCAGCATTGCCCGTAGCCGGTCTCCTGGACGAGCGCGCGCACTGCTACCTCTGGGTTCCCAACGCGCTCCTGCCTTGGGGGCTCGCCGTGCTGGAAGCGTGGGGCTTTGAGTACAAGACGAACCTGATATGGCACAAGGTCCGCAAGGACGGCGGATCGGACGGGCGCGGCGTCGGCTTCTACTTCCGCAACGTCACGGAGATGATCCTGTTCGGCGTGCGCGGCAAGAATGCCCGCACCCTCGATCCGGGGCGCAGCCGGGTGAACCTGATCGCCAGCCGGAAACGCGAGCATTCCCGGAAGCCGGACGAGCAATATGAGTTGATCGAGGCGTGCAGCCGGGGGCCGTATCTCGAACTGTTCGGGCGCGGGACGCGGGCGAACTGGACGGTCTGGGGCCATCAGGCGGCGCCCGGCTACCGGCCCGACTGGCCGACCTACGGCTACAACTCGGCTTCCCCCTCTCCGTGAGATCGCCGCATGGGAAGCGGCAGGGTTCGACGTGAGGACGGTCAACCACGCGCAGGCTGTCTTGGCGAAGGACTTTCCGCAACCCTTGGACGAACTCTCGAACGCCCTGCGGGAAATCAGTATTGCGGATGCAGAGATCGTGAGCGGCGGTGGCGGTGAATCCCATCCGACGCAACGGCTTCGTCGGACGCTCACGGCGAGCGGATGGCGAAAGGAGAACATCGTTATCCGCAAGATTGTGGACGGCGAGGAACGCGCGGCGGCGACGCATGAGATCGACCATGTTCGCAAGGCCGAGAATGGTGCTCTTGCCCTGGAGATCGAGTGGAACAACAAGGACCCGTTTTTCGACCGGGACCTTGAGAACTTCCAGCGACTCCATAGCGAGGGGGTAATCAGTGTCGGAATCATTGTCACGCGGGGCCGGTCTCTGCAGGACAGCTTTATCCCCATCGTGCGCAGGTGGGCTCATGCGCGCAATGTGGCGAACTTCGAAGATCTGGCTCGTTTCGACGTAGTGCCCACGGCCCGACAACAGCAGGCGGTGCTGCGCGCCGGCGGCGTCTTTGCTGACGAATGGGCCAGGGTCTTCGTCCGCGACAAGTTCGGAGCCGCGAGCACCCATTGGGCGAAGCTTGAGGACCGGATTGACCGCCGTGTAGGGAATCCGTGCCCGCTATTGCTGATCGGGATCCCCGCCAGCGTGATCTACAGGGGGCCGCCGCCATGACCGGGAGGCTGGAGGCAGAGCCGCCGCAGACCGCCAAGGGATAGCGCATGGCGCGAATGTTCGACCCGGCCTTCGTCGAGAAGCACGAATTCCACCACGCCCGATACGGCCTCGGCGCGGTCGTGGTCGCCGTTCCGAAAGGCCCGGATCCGGAGACGACGAAAGAGCGCCGCAGCCGCGCCCTGCACGCGGCGCGCTTGTTCGCCGAGCGCAACGACGGAAGCACCCCCGTCTTCGATCCGATACTGGCCATCGAGGAGCAATCCGGCGTCGTCCGCATGACGCTGGAATTCGAACGCAGGAGTCCGAGAGACCACAAATACATTCGAGCATCGGCGACCATCGAGCGAGTTGTGCCTGTCGAGCGGGTTACTCTGGAGATCATCCATAACGACGAAGGCTGAGTGAAGCATCGCCGCGGGAAGGCTTACAGCGTTGGATGATCGGAAATTTCTCAATGCGGATCTTGAGGTTGGAGCATATGGGATGGCCGCAACGCAGGATTAACCGATTTGGAGGTATTCACCATGATGAACTCGTCTTGGTCACGGCGCGTAGCGGAAACGATGGAGTCATTAGAGCAGGAATTTTCTCAAGACGAGCTTGCCTATCTGGCGCTCACATCAAAAGTCGAGCTTCCAATCAGGGATCGACTGGCTTATGCTCTTTATCGGCATTTTGGAAATGGTGACAGCGTTCTTGTTGCTAGAGAATGGAAGCGGGTCGATCTCGCGATCATCGTTGGCCAAAAGCCAGAATTTCTTCTTGAAGCTAAAGCTATGTACACCTTCAATATCTGGGATGGATACAGGACGAAATTTCTGATTAATGTGAGAAATGATCTGAATAAATTGAAAGACAAGGATTCCAGTGATGCGGCAGAGAAGTTAATACTAGTATTGGCAACAGATTGCGATGAATCTCCAAAGAAACATTTGGATGAAGCTGTAAAGTACAGTGGTGATTTAAGGAAATATGATAAACTTAGAAAAAGCGAAGATGAAATTCGAATAGCTGCCAGAGAGATGTTTGACGAATTCGAACACTTCTCATCCGGAAAAATCACCGGCGGGCGCGCCTTCGGTATTGAAGCGAGCGTGTATTATTGGCTTTTCGGCCCTTACTGAAAACGCACCTGCCAAAGCAATATCCAGAGTCCTGTCCGGATTCTGTTACCCGGCCTGTCGCTGTAAGCTTGCGGCACTGGGCGCCGTCGCCCCGGTGCCTCAGCCGACGATCCTCTCAAGACCCACCGTCAGCCTTGTGCCGGTCGCTTCGGCGTAGCGGCGCAGCGTGGCGAAGGACGGCGACACCCGGCCGCCTTCCAGCCGCGCGATGGCGGATTGCGTCGTGCCGAGCCGCCGGGCGAGCTCCGCCTGCGTCAGCTTCGCCGCCGTGCGGGCGCGCACCAGCGCTTCGACCAGCGCATATTCCTCATCGGCCCGCGCATATTCCCTGCGGAACTCCGGGTCCTCCATGAAACGGGTCTTCAGGTCCTTGAGCTTCGTCATCCTATCGCCTGCCTCATTCGTTTCCTTGCAGTCTCAAGCGCCTGCCGCGGCGTCTTGCGCGATTTCTTGGCGAAGACATGCAGAACGACTACCCGCCGCCCGGTCACCGTCACGTAGAGTCCCCGCGCGATTCCCTCGCGGGCCTTGACCCGCAGTTCCCAGAGCTTGCCCTCAAGATGCTTGACATGCGGCGCATGCAACGCCTCCAGGCCGACCTTCTCCACCGTCTCCAGCAACCGGACCAGCCGGGCGCGCAACCCCGCCGGCAGGGCCTCGATTTCAGCATCGACGGTCGAGACGGTTTCGACCGTCCACCTCGTATCGGTCATATAGCGTATCCGCTATAAACTTGCAATGGCCGCGTTGCCTGGGCCGCCCGTCCTGTTCGGGCGCGTTTGGCCTATGGCGATATCGGCGTCTCGACTATGTCGCCGGCTCTTGCATTGCCGCAATGATGCTCAATTCGAAACTGCATGCCGGTTCGGCATATATGACAAGAGGAATTAGAGCGGGATCCGTTCCGATTGAAACAGTCTCGCCCACAACGCCTCGATCGTCGCCCCGGACGGCGCGCCAGCGGCGATCCGGGGTCCATCTCCCGGTCTTTCCGCCGGGCCGAAACGGTCAGGGCTGGGCCCCGGCTCGGGGATCGGGGCGACGATTTCGGGTTCGGATCGAAATGCGGTTCTGTCAGAACGGGTTCCGCATTAATCAGCCGGTCGCAATTCCTTCAGCGCCGACCGGACGGCAGCCGCATCCTCTTGCAGCTTATCCTTGAAGCCGTGCCCACTGAGGACGACAACGCGGAAATCGGCCTCAGACAAGAATTTTCGAAGCGCTGACCGGCACTGGCGTGCAGTGGTTTCAGCGTTGGACATGTGTACGGGCAGGATCAACAAAAGCCTCTTCGGATACTCGTGGCACAGGAGGTCCAGCACGGCACCTCGAACCTGCTTGGCGGTCCGCGGCTCCACTTCGACGGCAACCTCGCCTGCAACAGTTCCATCGATCCTCGCGGGCATGCCCGCTCCGTAATCGACCTCGACGCTCGACGCTTTCGCCATATGCGGCAAATGCCTCACCAGCACTCTCACGGAGGACACGCTTCCCGTAATCGTCATGTTGGCCCAAGCGCCCTTCCCCCGCTTCGGCCGCCCCTCACCCCCGCTGCGCGATCGCCCAGCCTGTCTCCGCCAGTTGGCGGGCCTTGGCGCCGCGTTGCACGGCGTCGGGGGAGCTGGCGTTGCCGTCGAGGCCGCGCTTGTAAACGCCCTGGCTGATGGCGGCGAGGCGGAAGAGGGAGAAGGCAAGGTAGAAGGGCCAGTCGGGAATGCCGCTGCGCCCGGTCCGCGCGCAATAGGCGGCGACATAGTCCTCCTCCGAGGGGATGCCGGTCTCCGCATGGTCCATATCGCCGAGGAAACCGCGCAGATCGTCGCCCGAATGGTAGGGCAGGCAGTTATAGGCGAGGTCCGAGAGCGGGTTGCCGAGCGTGCCGAGCTCCCAGTCCACCACCGCCAGCACGCGCGGCTCGGTCGGGTGGAGGATCATGTTCTCCAGCCGGTAGTCGCCATGCACGACAGTGGTTTCGTCGTCGGCCGGCATATTTTCGCCGAGCCAGGCGACGAGGCTGTCCATCTCCGGAATCTCGTCGGTCTTGCTCATCTCGTACTGGCCGGACCAGCGGCGCACCTGCCGGGCCATGTAACCGCCCTCGCGCCCGTAGCCCTCCAGCCCGACGGCGCGGAAATCGACATTGTGGAGCGCCGCCAGCGCCGTGTTCATGGCGTCGTAGGTCGCGGCGCGCTCGGCCGGGGCCATGCCCGGCAGCATGAGGTTGCGCGCCACCCGGCCCTCGACATGCTCCATGATGTAGAAGGCGCGCCCGATGACCTCGTCGTCCTCGCAGAGAGCCCAGGCACGCGCCACCGGCACCTCCGTCTCCGCAAGCGCCGAGATCACCCGGTATTCGCGGTCCACAGCATGGGCGGACGGCAGCAGCAGGCCCGGAGGCTTCTTGCGCATGACATAGCGCCGCCCGTTGCCGTCTTCCAGCAGGAAGGTCGGGTTCGACATGCCGCCCCGGAACTGCGAGACCCTTCGCGCGCCGCCAGACTATCCCTCCGAGCGATTCCCCGGCAAGCGAGAGCCTTGCAGCAAGACGGGCCTTTGCCGGATTTCGCCCGCCGCTTCCGCCGTGAGCAACCGGATAGATGGGTAATATTGTTCCTTGATTACTTCGATTCCGACAAGCAAGTAGAAAAATTTTCATATTTCTCCCGCCGAGGGGCTTGACTGGAGGAAAAGTGTAGTAGAATGGAGGCAGAGAGAAGGCGGCTCCCGGGGCCGCCTTTCGCTTGTGTGCCGAGCATGGCCAACAGCTTGGAGGTGCAAGTCCTCTATCCAGCTGGAACCCCGGCTCATGCGGAGCGGCAGAGCATCCAGTTGGAACGGCCTTGGAGCCGGAGGCGAGGGGTGAAGCCCGGAGCGCCGGAGACCGAGGGACCGAAGCCCGCATGGCGCGTGCCGAGCGAAGCGCAAGGGCGTCGCCGCGAGGCGGGGTCTGAAGGAAGCGTGGAGCAAAGCCGCGACGAGCGGCGGCTGGAACCCGGATGGAGCCGGTCTTCCGGGAGGGTGGTCGAGCACGGGCGCGGCCCGGGCGGTGCTCGTGACTGGCTCGGCAGGGCAGAGAGAAGGCGGCTCCCGAAGGCGACCTCCCGCGCCATGAAACCGGCGAGCCGGTCTTCCGGGAAGCGGTGCTGGTCGAGCACGGGCGCGGCCCGGGCGGTGCTCGTGACTGCAGGCTCGGCAGTCGTCTCGGCGGATGCTTGGACGGTCATGGGCGGCATGGCTCCTTCGCGCGCCGCCAGACTATCCCTCCGAGCGATTCCCCGGCAAGCGGGGGGGAAGGGAGCGTTCCGGCAGTTGCCGGCATGGGCTCCGCTCGATGCGCGGAATGAGGCGGTTCCGGCCGCGGCGGCTTGTGCGGCGCGGGGATGCGTGGCTATGGTGGCGGGGAGAGCGCGGGCCGGGGAACCCATCGGGGATCGTGCCGGCGCCGGCATCGGTTCATGGGCTCGGCGGACGGGCCCGTCAATTCGAGAGGGAGGCTCATATGGCCGAGACCATCACGATCGGGGCGAGCGACGGCTCGGGAGAATTCACCGCCTATTGCGCCATGCCGGCCTCGGGCTCCGGCCCGGGCGTGCTCTGCATCCAGGAGGTCTTCGGCATCAACCACGCCATGCGCGACATCGCCGAATACTGGGCGGGCCAAGGCTACATCGCCGTCGCGCCCGACCTCTTCTGGCGGCAGGAGCCGGGGGTCGATATCACCGACCGAACCGACGAGGAATGGGCGAAGGCCTTCGAACTCTACGGGGGCTTCGACGTGGACAAGGGCATCGACGACCTGAAGGCGACCGTCGCGCACATGCGCGCCATGGCGGGCTGCAACGGCAAGGTCGGCTCGGTCGGCTTCTGCCTCGGCGGCAAGCTCGCCTACATGCTGGCCTGCCGGTCCGACCTCGACGCCAATGTCGGCTATTACGGCGTCGGCATCGAGGAGATGCTGGGCGAGGCGGCGAACATCTCCGCCCCGCTCATGCTGCATATCGCGGAGGAGGACGGCTTCGTGCCGAAAGAGGCGCAGGCGGCTGTGAAGGAAGGCCTCGCCGGCAACGCCCATACGCAAGTCCACTCCTATCCGGGCATGGACCACGCCTTCGCGCGCATCGGCGGCCAGCCCTATGACGAGGAGAACGCCGCGCTCGCCAACGGGCGCACGGCCGCACTCTTCGAGCAGGCGCTGAAAGGCTGACAGCGCCGCGCGGAACGCGGCGAATCGCAGGAATGGCGGCGTTGGCGCCGCCCCCTAAAAACCGCCCGCGGACCGTGCCGGACCCGCTGGAGGTTCTCCGGCGGGTTTTCGGCTTCGAGGCATTCCGCGGCCACCAGCGCGCGGCCATCGACGCGGTGGTCCGGGGCGAGGATGCGCTGGTGCTGATGCCGACGGGCGCGGGCAAGTCGCTCTGCTACCAGGTGCCGGCGCTGGTCCGGCCGGGCGCGGCCATCGTCGTCTCGCCGCTGATTGCGCTGATGCAGGACCAGGTGGCCGCGCTCGTCCAGCACGGCGTCCGCGCCGCCGCCCTCAACTCGGCGATGGACGGGCGGGAGCGCGGGCAGGTCGAGCGGGCGGTGCGCGAGGGCCGGCTCGACCTCGTCTATGTGTCGCCCGAACGCTTCGCCGCGCCGGGCTTCCTGGACCTGCTGGAGCGGGCGCCGCTTGCGCTGTTCGCCATCGACGAGGCGCATTGCGTCAGCCAGTGGGGCCACGATTTCCGCCCGGACTACCGGCGGCTTGCCGTGCTGGCGGAACGCTTTCCGGGCGTGCCGCGGATCGCGCTTACGGCCACCGCTGACGCCGAGACCCGCGCCGACATCGCCCGCGAACTCCGGCTGGAAGGGGCAGAGCGCTTCGTCTCCGGCTTCGACCGGCCCAATATCCGCTACACGGTCAGGCCGCGCCGGGAGCGCGTGCGCCAATTGCTGGCCTTCCTCGCCGGGCGGCGGGGCGAGGCCGGCATCGTCTATTGCATGACGCGCAACCGGGTCGAGCGGGTCGCGGAGGAGCTGAACCGGGCCGGCGTCCCGGCGCTCGCCTACCATGCCGGGATGGAGGCGGGAGCGCGGGCCGACGCCCAGGCCCGGTTCGTCGCCTCGGACGACGGAGTGATGGTGGCGACGGTCGCCTTCGGCATGGGCATCGACAAGCCGGATGTGCGCTTCGTCGCCCATCTCGACCTGCCGAAGAGCGTCGAGGCCTATTACCAGGAGACGGGCCGGGCCGGACGCGACGGCCTGCCGGCGGAAGCCTGGATGCTTTACGGCTCTGGCGATGCGGCGCAGTTGGGGCGCTTCATCGACGAGTCGGAGGCTTCGGAGGAGCAGAAGCGGGTCGAGCGGGGCAAGCTGGAGGCGCTGGTCGGCTATGCCGAGGCGGCGACCTGCCGGCGGCGGATCCTGCTCGGCTATTTCGGCGACGAGTGCGAGCCCTGCGGCAATTGCGATATCTGCCTCGACCCGCCGGAACTCTTCGACGGCACGGAGGCGGCGCAGATGGCGCTCTCGGCGATCTACCGCACGGGCCAGCGTTTCGGCGGCGGCCACATAATCGACGTGCTGCGGGGGCGCGAGACGGAGCGCGTGCTCAGGCTCCGGCACGACCGGCTGCCGACCTTCGGCGTCGGCAGGGACCGCAGCGTCGGCGAGTGGCGCACGATCCTCCGCCAGCTGACGGCGGCGGAGCTGGCGGTCGTCGAGCGCCTGGAAGGCTTCAGCGTGCTCCGCCTCGGCCCGGACGCGCGCGCCGTGCTGCGCGGCGAGCGCAAGGTTGAGTTGCGGCTGGAGAAGCGGGAGCCCCGCCCGGCCCGGCAGGGCCGCGAGCGCCGGGAACGGGGCGCTTCGGCGGCGGCAACGGACAGGGAAGGCTTCGAGGCGCTCCGCGCGCTCCGCCGCCGGCTGGCCTCAGAGCGGGGCGTGGCGCCCTTCATGGTGTTCCATGACAGCGTGCTCCACGACATGCTGGACCGCCGCCCGGCCACGCTGGAGGAGATGGCCGAAGTTCCCGGCGTCGGCTCCGCAAAGCTGCAGAACTACGGCAAGGCATTCCTGGAGGTGCTCAAGGCGCTGCCGCCTCCGCCGACCGATTGATCTCGACGGTGCGCCGCTCTCTTTCGGCGAAGAAGAACTCGACGAGATTGTCGCCGGGGCCGCCGCGGTCGATGACGAGGAAATCGGTTTCGCGGCCGAGCGCGATGACGGGGTGGTGCCAGACGCCCGGCGCGTAGTTGACGCCCTGGCCGCCGCGCGCGAGGAAGGCGCGGAGGTCCGCCGGCCTGGCGGCGTCTCCGGGCGGCGCGACGACGACCAGGAAGGGCGCGGCCTTGAGCGGGACGAAGGCCTGCGAGCCGAGCGGGTGCTTCTCCATCATCGTGACTGTGAGCGGCATGGGCAGCGGGCGGGCGCGGAAAATGTTGACGAGCGTGTGGCCGCCCCCGGCCGCGACATCGACGCGGGCGAGGTCGTGGAAGCGCGTCGTCGAGCCGTTGTTGATCTGGAAGTGCTCAGCCCCGTCGGCCTCGATCGCATCGCCGAAGGGCTGAAACGCGGCGCGGGTCAGCGGCTCGACCCGGAGGACTCCGCTCACCGGAGACTCAGCAGCGGATAGTCCGGCACGCGGGGATGCAGGCTGTGTCTGGCGCAATCTGCGATGAGGTCGAGTTCCTGGAGGACGATCTGCCCGATCAGCGCTTCGCTGAGCGGCGGGCCAACGATGCAGGACGTGTGCATGAACCGTCCGCAGAGCTCGATCGTCACCGGTCCGGCGATGGACCGTTCTTCCCGGCGGTCATCGGCATAGGTGACGATTGCGGTGCGCTGTACTTCGAGCCCGAGGCGTTCGACTACATTTTGCGGCAGCATCAGCATCGCGGCGCCGGTATCCACAATGGCTTCGATGTTGGTCGTGCGAATGTTGGCCTCGTCGTGGAAACCGCGCTTGAAGCCACCCCTGTCTTCGGTGTTCTCCAGTTTGGCAGTGACGACGATCTCTCCCACGACTTCTGCTCCCGCCGGTTCCTTAGCAGCCGGTTCTACTCCATTCCGCCTCAGAGCGCGACGGCGGCGTCGAACTCGCGGCCGCGTTCTTCCAGCCATTCCCAGAAGGAGCGGGCGTAGCTGCGCGGGACGTGGAGTTCGAAGGCGTCCTCGGCCTTGCGGTGGACGAGCGCCTGGGCGTTGCCGATGCGGGTACGGACGGCTCGCCCCGGAGGGAAGGCGGCCGGGTCGAGGTCGATGCCCGTGCCGGTCGCGAGCAGGTCCGCCGCGTGCTCGCCGGAAACCGCAATGACGGTCGAGGCGGACGAGACATTGACGAGCGCGCCCCGCCCGCCGGTGAGCGCCGAGGCGAGGCGGGCGGCCATCCGGCCGTCGTCCGACAGCGGCGCGGTGAGGCGCCATTCGTCGGGGCCGAGGCGGATGAGCAGCGCACCCTCCGCATTCTCGACGGCTTCGCCCGGCTCCCGCGCGAGGCCCGTTCCCAGCGCCGCCTCGACGGTCCGCGCGAACGCCTCGTCATCGGGCGGGCCGCGCAGCACGAAACCTTCCCGCGCCGGGCCCTCGCCCAGCAGGACGCCGCCCGCCCCGCCGGCGCGCGAGCCGAGGTCCAGTCCTGCAAGCGCGCTTCGCCGCGCTTCGGTTGCGTCGTCAGCCACGGAGGCGCGTCCCTTCGGGGTCGTAGAAGACGGGCGATACGATCTCGGCTGCCATGGCGAGATCGATCACCGGCGAGGCGATGTAGACCGTCTGGCCGGTCCGGGCCCGCCCGTTCTCGACGAGCGCCAGGGCGAGCGCCCGGCCGAGCGTCGGGCTGTAGCAGAAGGAGGTGACGTGGCCGAGCGGCGGGGCGGGCTTCATGTCGTCGCTTTCCGCCACCTGGCAGCCGGGCGAAATGCGGGCCTTCGGGTCGATGACGGAAAGGCCGACAAGCTGCTGCCGGCCCTTCCGGCGAAGCGCCGGCAGGTCCAGCGAGCGCTTGCCGATGCCGCGCCCGTCCTTGCCGACCATACGCCCGAGGCCCAGATCGTCCGGCGTCGTACGGCCGTCGGCTTCGGCATGGGTCACATGCCCCTTCTCTATTCGCATCACGCCCATCGCCTCGGTGCCGTAGGGGGTGAGGCCGTGTTCGCGGCCGGCCGTGAGCATCCGCGTCCAGAGCGCCAGCCCGTATTCGGCGGGCACGGCGATCTCGTAGGAGAGCTCGCCGGAATAGCTCATGCGGAAGACGAGCGCCGGCAGGTCGGAGACCGTGGCCGCATGCACGGCCATCATCGGGAAGGCCTCGTCCGACACGTCGAGGTCCGGCGCGGCCTCGCCCAGCAGCGCCCTCGAACCCGGCCCGGCGAGCGCGCAGGCGAACCAGTGTTCGGAAACATCGGTCGCATAGACCTCCAGCTCCGGCCAGACGGTCTGGAGCAGGAATTCCAAATGCTGCATCGCGGAGTGGTGATGCGCCGTCGTGGTCGTCAGGTAGAAGTGGTTTTCGCCGAGCCGCATGACGACGCCGTCGTCGAACACGCGCCCGTCCTCGCGCAGCATCAGCCCGTAGCGTCCGCGTCCGACCTTCAGGGTCGACATCCGGTTCGCATAGACGAGGTCCAGGAAGGCCGCGGCGTCCCGTCCCCGGACATCGACCTTTCCCAGCGTGCCGACATCGACGATGCCGACGCCCGCGCGGGTCTCGCGCACCTCCGCCGAGATGGCTTCCTCCTCGTCCATGCCCTCGCGCGGATAGTAGCGGGGCCGGCGCCAGTGGCCGGCGGCGGTGAAGGGAGCACCGCGAGCCTCGTGCCAGTCGTCGGCGGCCGTGCGGCGGAGCGCATCCCGGCCCTCGCCCATGAGGCCCGCCGCCATGGCGGCCATCGGAACGGGCGTGTAGGGCGGGCGGAAGGTCGTCGTGCCCGTTTGCGCGACGGACCGGCCGAGCGCCTCGGACAACAGGACGAGGCCCGCCATGCCGGAGGTCTTTCCCTGGTCCGTGCCCATGCCGAGCGCGGTATAGCGCTTCACATGCTCGACCGAGCGGTAGCCTTCGCGCGCGGCAAGCTCCACGTCCGCCGCGGTCACATCGTATTGCAGATCGACGAACCGCTTGCCGATGCCCGTTTGCCAGAAGACGGGCGCTTCGTGGGCGCTGCGGTCGGGCGAGCGCGGCGGCTCGCCGGCCGGCCGCTCATGCCCCGCGGCCGCGGCGGCGGCGATGCCGGCGGCCCAGCCCTCTGCGAGGCACCCGTCGAGGTCGAAGCGCCCGGCCGCCGCGCCCGCGCTCCGGTTCGCGCCGCCGGGCCGGTCGGGCAGGATCAGCCCCCGCTCCTCGTCGTAGCGAAGGCTGCCGCGCGCCTGGGCGTGCAGGTGGACGGCCGGGCTCCAGCCTCCCGAAACCGCGACAAGGTCGCAGGCGATGCGCTCGCCCCTGTCCCCCGCCTTTCCGCCCGCCCGGCGCAACAGCACGCCGCGCACCCGGCGGCTCCCGAGCGCCCGTTCGACGGCCCGGTCCGCCCGGCATGGCAGGTCCCGCGCCTCGCTGCCGGAGCGGGTATCGGCCACGGCGGCGATGGAGGCGCCCGCGCCCCGCAGCAGCCGCGCCACCGAATAAATGCTGTCATTGTTGCCGGCGACCACGGCGCGTCGGCCGGCCAGCACGCCATAGGCATGGACATAGCCGCCGGCCGCGGATGCCGACATGACGCCCGGCCGGTCGTTCCCGGCGAACAGCAGCGGGCGTTCGTGCGCGCCGGCGGCAATCACCGCTTCCCGCGCCCGAACGAACCAGAGCCGTGTCGCCGGCGCGCCGGGCTCCGCGTCCCCGCCGGCCCGTTCGACGACCGTCAGCAGGTTGTGGTCGTAATAGCCGGCGACCGTGGCGCGGCTGAGCAGGCGGACATGGCTCATCGCCTCCAGTTCGCTGACGGCAGCGTCGATCCAGGCGAGCCCGTCGCCGTCGTCGATCTCGCCGGGCGCCCGCAGCAGGTCGCCGCCGAAGCGGACATTCTCGTCGGCGAGCACGACCCTGGCCCCGGCTCGCGCGGCCGCCAGCGCCGCCGCCACGCCCGCCGGTCCGCCGCCGGCCACCAGCACATCGGCATGGCTGCGCCGCTTGGCGTGGAAGGCATCGTCCGGTGTGCGCGGCGCCGGCCCGAAGCCCGCCATGCGCCGGATCGAGGGCTCGTAGAGCGCATGCCACCAGCGCGCCGGCCACATGAAGGTCTTGTAGTAGAAGCCCGCCGGCAGGATGCCGCCCACGAGGCCGACCGCGCCGCCCAGGTCCCAGGCGACCGAGGGCCAGGCGTTCTGCCCGAAGGCCTTGAGGCCGTCCGTTAGCGGGATTTCGGTCGCCTTCAGGTTCGGCCGGGCCTCTTCCCGGACGCCCGTCGCGACCATGGCGTTCGGCTCTTCCGGGCCGAAGCCCCAGACGCCGCGCGGGCGGTGGTATTTGAAGCTCCGCGCCACGATGCGAACGCCGCCCGCCAGCAGCCCGGACGCAAGGCTGTCGCCCCGGTAGCCCTCATGGCGGTGGCCGTCGAAGTCGAAGCGCAGCGGCTCCGAGCGGTCGATCAGGTGGCCGCCTTCTGCCGCGCGGAAGGGCTGGCGCCTCATGGCCGGCTCAACCGCACAGCGCGGAGTTCATGCGTGTAGGTGTCGCGCTCGACCGTCAGCCAGCGCCGGCAGCCGTCGCGATGGAACCAGAACTCCCGATGCAGCCCCTTCGGGTTGTCGTGGAAGCAGAGAAAGTCGGTCCAGGTCTCGTCGGTCGTGGCCACAGGGTCCGCCGGACGCTCTATCCCGGCATCGCCGCCATAGACGAACTCCGTCTCGTCGCGGTCGCCGCAGAAGGGGCAGGGAATCAGAAGCATGCGCCCGGTCCCCTCAATGGCCCCACGCCACCGGCCCGGCGCCGTTCTCGTCCAGCACGGCGCCGGTGCGGAAGCGTTCGAGCGAGTAGGGCGCGTTCAGCGCGTGCGGCGCGTCGTTGGCGAGCGTCCAGGCGAGGCACCAGCCGGAGGCGGGCGTCGCCTTGAAGCCTCCGTAACACCAGCCGCCGGTCATGGCGAGGCCCTCGACCGGCAGTTTGGCGATGATGGGGCTCCCGTCCATGCTCATGTCCATGACGCCCGCCCAGTGGCGAAGCTGGCGCAGGCGCGAGACGCGGGGGAAATACTCGCACGCCGCCGACAATATGTCTTCCAGCCGCGCAGGGCTGCCGCGCTGCGACCAGGAATTGTAGCCGTCGAGAGTGCCGCCGATCAGCACCTCGCCCTTGTCCGTCTGGCTGACATAGACATGCGCCGCTGCCACGGAGACGACCTTGTCGATAAAGGGTTTGACCGGCTCGGAAACCGTCGCCGTGAGCAGGTGCGTCTCGATGGGAAGGCGGATGCCCGCCATTTCGGCCAGCCGCGAGGAATGCCCGGCCACGGCAAGGCCGATGCGCCCGGCGCCGATGGGTCCCTTGCTGGTCCGGAGTCCCGTCACCCTGCCGGACCGGATGTCGATGCCGGTCACCTCGCAGTCCTGGATGATATCGACGCCGAGCGCATCGGCGGCGCGCGCATAGCCCCAGGCGACGGCATCGTGGCGGGCGACGCCGCCGCGCGGCTGGATGACCCCGCCGACGATGGGGTGGCGGATTCCGGGCGAGAGGTCGAGCGCCGGCACGAGCCGCGCAAGATCCGACCGGGTCAGCAGTTCGGCATCGATGCCGGCGTAGCGCATGCCGTTGTGCCGACGCACCCAGTAGTCGCGCTGGGCGTCGGTATGGAACACGTTGATGACGCCGCGCGGCGAGAACATCACATTGTAGTTGAGGTCGCGGCTCAGCCCCTCCCAGAGCTTGAGCGAGTGCTCGTAGAAGCGCTGGTTCTCCGGCAGCAGGTAGTTCGAGCGCACGATGGTGGTGTTGCGCCCGGTATTGCCGCCGCCGATCCAGCCGCGCTCCAGCACGGCGACATTCGCGATGCCATGGTTGCGGGCGAGGTAATAGGCCGTAGCAAGGCCGTGGCCGCCGCCGCCGACGATGACGACATCGTAGGAGGACTTCGGCTCCGGCGCGCGCCAGGCCGGCTGCCAGTCCCGGTGGCCGGAGAGCGCGCCGCGGAGAAGCGAAAGGATCGAATAGCGCTGCATTGCCGCCATTCTAGCCCGGAATGCCCGCCACGGTCATTGTCTTGCCGCCGCCGTCCTGCCCGCCTATCGGATTCACCCATCTGTTTCCGTTGGCTTCGCCTCGCACGTCCCAACCGTCGCTTCGACCCTCCAGACGGTCGGCTGCCGCTCCAATTTCTCCACAAGTTCCTTCGCGGGGGCAAGCCGGGCGGGGCCGTTCGTCGATGGACCCCTGCATTGTGTCATGTTTTGTCATGTTCGCCATGCCGCCGCCGAAGCTCTGCGGTCCGTTTCTGCATATCGTTCCCTCCGCCGCGTTCCGTTCCGCTCCATTCCGTCCGCGCCGCCGCCGGCTTGGGCACCCTCAAGCGGCGGACCCTTTTTGCGCGCGTATCCTGCTTGCGCGCCCGCGCCCGCCAGCGCGCGTTGGCGCCGGCGCGGTTCGCGCACCTGATTGCGCGCGCGAGACGGAGGGCGCACGTCTCCCGTTCGTTCCCGCCGAGGCTTTTTTCGGCCCCAGCCCTTGCTTCCCTGCGCAGAAAAGCCGAAAGGCGGCCCCGGGAGCCGCCTCTCTCTACTCCCATCATACTACACTTTTCCTCAGGTCAAGCCCCTTGGCGGAAGAAATATGAAAATATTTCCAATTTCCTCCAAAGCCGAGCGGCAGCGTCGAGGTTCGGATCGACGCCAGGCGTCCCGACCCTCTTCATCGCCATACCCGCCCCCAAATCGTCATGCCCGGACTTGTTCCGGGCATCCATACGGCCGGCCCGGGAGAAGCGGTGGAGGGAGATGCCCGGAACAAGTCCGGGCATGACGGAGGGAGCGTCCAGGCGTGGCGCAGGAGCCTGCCCTGAGCCTGTCGAAGGGGGCGTTCGGGCATGACCGAAAGGAGGTGGACAGGAGACTCCGCGTGCATCCAACCCCCGAAGCGGCCTTGCCCAATGGTTGAACCGGACAGCAACGGCTCGGAGGCCGGGGCCGGAGCCGGATGGACCGGGCGCCGGTAGCCGGCCGGTTTGTCTTCGAACCCCTCGTGGATATGCGATACAAGCGCGGCAGGGTTGGACCGGGCGAAGATCCAGGAAAGGGGATGCGGCCGTGCTCGCAGGCATCCATACCGCGCTGGTAACGCCGTTCGATGCGGACCTGGCGTTCGACGAGGCCGCGATGCGACGGAGCGTCCGGCACCAGATCGAATCGGGCGCGGCCGGGCTTTGTCCGCTGGGCGGCACGGGAGAGCCGTTGTCGCTCACGCTCGCCGAGCATTTCAGGATTGTCGATACGGTCGTCGAGGAGGCCGCCGGGCGGGCGCCCGTCACGGTCGGCTGCCTCCTCGGGGCGCAGGCCGACATCCTTGCGGTCGCACGGCATGCGAAAACCGCGGGCGCCGACGGCATCATGCTCGTTCCGCCTTATTTCTATTCCGTCAGGCCCTTCGACACCGAGCGCCATTTCGCCGCCATCGCGGAAGCCTGCGACCTGCCCGTCATCCTGTTCCACACACCCGGCCGGAGCGGCGTCCGCCTGAGCGCGGACGAACTGCTCACGCTCATTCACGGGATTCCCTCCATCCGGGGAATCAAGGATGCGTCCGGCGACATGGTGCTTGCCGGCGAGGTGATAAACGATGCGCCGGAGGGGTTCTCCTTCATGCAGGGCCTCGACGAGCTGCTGTTGCCGTCGCTGGCGACAGGCGCGGCCGGCGCCATCGTCTCGCTCGGCGAATTGTTTCCCCGGAGCCTCGGCGCCCTGTTCGAACATGCCGGCGCGGGCGAGCTCGAGCGGGCGCGGCGGATACAGGCAGGCCTGCTGCCGCTCTGCCGATGGATCTATTCCGAGCCGAATCCGGGACCGCTGAAACACGCGCTCGAACTCGCCGGCCGTCCGGCGGGCCCCTGCCGCCCGCCCATTTACGGTCCCCGCGACGCCACCGGACAGGCGCTTCGGGAGCTGCTTCCGCCCCTGCTTCGGGCGGAGGCCGGATGAAGCGCCCGGTCGTCTTCATTCCCGAACCCTTCCCCGCAAGGGCGCTCGACGCGGTCCCGCCGGCGTTCGAGGTCGTTCAGGGAGACGCCGCCCGCGCCTGCTCCGAGGACGAACTCATCGAGGCGCTTCAAGGCGTCCCGGCGCTTGCCGTCACCTCGCGCGAGCAGGTGACCGCCCGGGTAATCGACCGCGCCCCGGACCTTCGGGTCATCGGCAAATCCGGCGCGCGGCCCGCCAATGTGGACATGGAAGCGGCACGGCGGCGGGGTATCGAAGTCGTCTGGAGCCCGACCGCGAATGTGCGGAGCGTCGCGGAAATGACGCTCGCGCTGATGCTGCAACTCGTGAAGCGCCTGCCCGAGCTGACGGACCTGCTGCAGGCCGGCGGATGGCGGAACTACGATCTTCTGGGCCGGGAGCTTTCCAGCATGACGGTCGGACTGGTCGGGCTCGGCAATGTCGGGCTCGCCGTCGCCCGCCTTCTCGGCGCGACGGGCGCCCGCGTCATCGGCTTCGACCCGCGTGTATCCGCCGGCGATGCCGCCCGCCACGGGGTCGAACGCTGCGGGCTCGGACACCTCTTCGCCGGGTCCGACCTTGTCTCGCTCCATTGCGAGCTGAACGACGGCACGAGGGGGATCGTCGGCCCGGAGGCGTTCGCGGCGATGAAGCCGGGCGCATATCTGGTCAACACGGCGCGCGGCCCGCTGGTGGACACCGGCGCATTGCTCGACGCGCTCGCCAGCGGAAAGGTCGCCGCCGCCGCGCTCGACGTCTTTCCGGACGAGCCTTTGCCGCCGGGCCACCCGCTCGCGACGCATCCGCGCATCGTCGCCACCCCGCATATGGCCGCCTTCACGCAGGAAGCCATCCACCGCGAGACGCACGAGGTGCTGGAGGACATCGTGAATGTCCTTTCCGGCCGGCGCCCAATCCATATGGGCTGAAGCCGGCAGGCCCGGAAGAGCCGGGCGGTGCCGAGCCGGTTGACCCTCGCGGAGCCGGCCGCCAGATTCGCGCTTCCTCGAACGTCGCGGGAATGGAGGCTGAAGCGCGCCCGATGAGTTACGAACACATCCTGGTCGAAACCCGGGGGGCGGTCGGCATCGTCACCCTGAACCGCCCGGAAGCGCTGAATGCGCTCTGCGCGAAGCTGATTGAGGAGCTGGCAGGCGCGCTCGACGCCTTCGAGGCCGACGACGCCGTCGGCTGCGTCGTGGTGACCGGCTCCGAGCGCGCCTTCGCCGCCGGGGCCGACATCAAGGAGATGCAGCCCAAGACCTACATGGACGCCTATCTGGAGGACTTCATCACCGTCGGCTGGGAACGGGTGACAAGCTGCCGCAAGCCGGTGATCGCGGCGGTGGCGGGCTATGCGCTCGGCGGCGGCTGCGAGATGGCGATGATGTGCGATTTCATCGTCGCCGCGGACACGGCGCGGTTCGGCCAGCCGGAGATCAACCTCGGCGCGCTCCCCGGCGGCGGCGGCACGCAGCGCCTCGCGCGCTTCATCGGCAAGTCGAAGACCATGGACATGTGCCTGACTGGCCGGATGATGGATGCGGCCGAGGCGGAACGCTCCGGCCTGGTGAGCCGCGTGGTGCCGGCGGACGAGCTGATCGACAGGGCGGTCGAGGTCGCGGCGTCGATTGCGGCCAAGTCGCGCCCGGCCGCGATGATTACCAAGGAATGCGTCAACCGCGCCTACGAGATGCCGCTTTCCGAGGGCGTGAAGTTCGAGCGGCGCATGTTCCACTCGACCTTCGCGACCGAAGACCAGAAGGAAGGCATGGCCGCCTTCATCGAAAAGCGCGAGCCCGTCTTCAAGGGGCGGTAGGGGCTGTCCTCGCGCGCTACGCCGCCGGCAGGGCGCGGGCGAGGATGGCTTCGGCGTCTGTGCCGGGCGGCAGGGTTCCGTAGGCGCCGGTCCAGCGCTCGCCCAGCCGGGCGGCGCAGAAGGCGTCGGCGACCGCTTGCGGCGCGTGGCGGACGAGCAGGGAGGCCTGCAGCGCCAGCGCCATCCTCTCCGTAAGGGAGCGGGCGCCGGTTTCGTATTCTTCCGGCCTTGAGAGATCGTCCCTCAGCGCATCGGCCGTCCTGTCGAGCGCGGGGTGGCCGCCGCGCGCGGCGTCGATTTCCGCCAGCAGCGCCGGTGCGGCCTCCTCCTCGCGGGCCATGGCGCGCAGCACGTCGAGGCACAGCACATTGCCCGAGCCTTCCCAGATGCTGTTGAGCGGCGCTTCCCGGTAGAGCCGGGCCATCGGCCCGTCCTCGATGTAGCCGGGGCCGCCATGGCACTCCAGCGCCTCGAACGCATGGCCCGGCGCGCGCTTGCAGACCCAGTATTTGGCAATCGCCGTGCCGATCCGCGCGAGCGCCCGCGCTTGCCCGCCGTCGCCTGCCTCGTCCACGGCGCGGGCGGTCCTGAGGCCGAGCGCCAGCGCCGCCTCGGCTTCGAGCGCAAGGTCGGCCAGCACATTGCGCATCAGCGGCTGGTCGGCGAGCCGGCGCTGGAAGGCGCTGCGGTGGCGCGTGTGGTGAAGGGCCTGCACGACGCCCTGGCGCATGAGCGCGGCCGAGCTCACCGCGCAATAGAGCCGGTTGGCCTGCACCATGTCGATGATGGTGCGGATGCCGCGCCCGTCCTCGCCGACCATGACGGCCCAGGCGTCCTCCAGCTCGATCTCGACGGAGGCGTTGGAGCGGTTGCCGAGCTTGTCCTTCATGTGCTGGATCGAGATGGCGTTGCGCTCGCCGTCGGGCGTCCAGCGCGGCAGCAGGAAGCAGGAAATGCCGGCGTCGGTGCGCGCAAGCGTCAGGAAGGCGTCGGACATCGGCGCCGAGCAGAAATATTTGTGCCCGACAAGCCGCCAGGAGCCGTCCGCCCCGTCCTCCGCGGGCCGCGCCCGCGTCGAGTTGGAGCGCACGTCGGAGCCGCCCTGCTTCTCGGTCATGAACATGCCGACCGTGCCGCCGGGCTTGTCCTCCACCGGCGAGTCGCGCCCGTCATAGCGGCGGGACAGCGCGCGGGGGACCCAGGCCTCGGCGATGGCCGGCGAGGCCCTGAGCGCGGGGATGGCCGCATAGGTCATCGCCATCGAGCACATCACGCCGCACTCCACCTGGCTGATCAGGTAGGTCAGCGCCATATGGCCGACATGCGCGCCCGGGCCCTCATGGTTCCAGGCGAAGCCCGCGACCTCGTTTCCGACCGCGAGCGCCATCAGCTCGTGATAGGCGGGGTGGTACTCCACCCGGTCGATCCGCATGCCGTAGCGGTCGAAGGGCTTCAGCTCCGGGCTGTGGCGGTTGGCCTGCTCCGCCTTCTCCGCGACCTCGGCGCGGCCGACGAGGCGGCCGAACGCGGCGATGCGCGCCTCCGCCCAGGCCGCCCCCTCGCGCCGCACGCACTCCCGCAGCGCCGCGTCCTCCGTCCAGAGGTCCCGGTCGCCCATGTGCGGCGGCATGTTGAAGACGTCATGCGTCGCCAGCGCCGCGCGCGGCCGGAGCGGAGCGGTCACCGCGCCGGCCTGCCCCCGCCGCGCGGCTGGCGGCGCCGGCTCTCCTCGTCGAAGAGGCCGGCAAGCTGCTCCATCATCGCCCCGCCGAGCTGGTCGGCGTCGAAGATCGTGACCGCATGGCGGTAATAGCGGGTCACGTCATGGCCGATGCCGATGGCAATCAGCTCCACCGGCGAGCGCGTCTCGATCCACTCGATGACCTCGCGCAGATGGCGTTCGAGATAGTTGCCGGGATTGACCGAAAGCGTGGAATCGTCCACCGGCGCCCCGTCCGAGATCACCATCAGGATGCGCCGGTCCTCGACCCGGCCGAGCAGGCGGTGATGCGCCCAGAGCAGGGCCTCGCCGTCGATATTCTCCTTCAGTATGCCCTCGCGGAGCATCAGGCCCAGATTCTTGCGCGCCCGGCGCAGCGGCGAATCGGCGTCCTTGTAGACGATGTGGCGCAGGTCGTTCAGCCGGCCCGGATTGGCGGGCTTGCCGGCCGCCAGCCATTTCTCGCGCGACTGTCCGCCCTTCCAGGCGCGCGTCGTGAAGCCCAGGACCTCCGTCTTGACGCCGCAGCGCTCCAGGGTGCGGGCGAGGATGTCGGCGCTCATGGCCGCGACGGAAATCGGCCGGCCCCGCATCGAGCCGGAATTGTCGATCAGCAGCGAGACCACCGTGTCGCGGAAGTCGGTCTGCTTCTCCATCTTGTAGGAGAGCGAGCGGATAGGGTCGGCGACCACGCGGGCGAGGCGCGCGGCGTCGAGCAGGCCCTCTTCCAGATCGAACTCCCAGGCGCGCACCTGCTGGGCCATGAGGCGCCGCTGCAGGCGGTTGGCGAGCCGGCTGACGACGCCCTGGAGGCTGGCGAGCTGCTGGTCCAGATGGTGGCGGAGGCGCGCGAGCTCGTCCGCGTCGCAAAGCTCCTCCGCATTGACGATCTCGTCGAACTCCGCGGTCCAGGGGGTGTAGGCCGGTCCGTTGAGGTCGTTGCGGCCGTGCATCGGGTGTTCCTGCGGCGAGGACCGTCCGGGTTCCTCGTCGCCCATGCCGGGCATGATCTCCGCATCGGCGTCGTCCGTGCCGGCCTCGCCCGTGTCCTCTCCCTCCACATCGGACATGTCGGCGGCATCGGACATCAGCGTCCCGTCGCTCTCGCCCTCCGCGCCCTCGCCCTCGCCGTCCTCGGAGGCGTCGTCGGCGTCGTCGTCGGCCCCTTCCTCTTCGCCCGAGGCCGCGTCGTCCAGCAGCTCCAGGTCTTCCATCAGGCGCCCGGCGAGCGACGCGAAGGCCTCCTGGTCGTGGATCTGGTCCGCCAGGCGAGCGAAGGAATCGGCGGCGCGCTGGTCGAACCAGTCGCGCCAGAGATCGAGCACTCCGGCCGTCACGGGAGACGATGCGCGTCCGCTCAGGGTTTCGCGGGCGTAAAGTCCGATGGCGTCCGCCAGCGGCACGTCGTCGGCGGAGGCAGCGCGCGTGAAGCCCTGCCGGCGGCAACGCTCATCGACGGCCGCCGAGAGATTGCGCGCCGCGCCGGTCATGTGGCGCGAGCCCCAGGCCTCGACCCGCGCCTGCTCGAGCGCGTCGAACACGGCGCGCGCCTGCGGACCGCCGCGCGACAGCCGGGCATGCATCGTTGCGTCGTGGTGGCGCTCGCGCAGCGCCAGCGAATCGGCCTCGCCGCGCACGAAGGCGGCTTCCGCCGGCGGAAGGTCGCGCCCCGGCATCGGCAGCTTGGCGTGGCCGCGCTCCAGCGACGCCCGGTCCGGACCGAAGGAGACTTCCAGCTCGTCGATGTCGCCGATCGCGCGCATCGTGGCGGCCGTCACCCGCTTGAACGAGTCGAGCGGCGTCTCCTTGTCGCCGGCGAGGCTCATGACGCGCGGCCGATTCCCGACGCCACCACGGATTCGGGCAGCTCGCTGTCGAAACAGCGCTGGAAATACTCCGCCACGATCGACCGTTCCGCCTCGTCGCACTTGTTGAGGAAGGTGACGCGGAACGCAAAGCCCAGATCGTTGAAGATGCGCGTGTTCTCGGCCCAGGTAATGACCGTGCGCGGCGACATGACGGTCGAGATGTCGCCGTTCATGAAGCCCTGCCGGGTGAGCTCGGCAAGCTGGATCATCTGCTTGCCGCGCTCCATTCCCTTCTTGTCGGAAAGCTCCGGCACCTTGGCCAGGATGATCTTCAACTCCTCGTCCTCGGGCAGGTAGTTCAAGGTCGCCACCACGTTCCAGCGGTCCATCTGGCCCTGGTTGATCTGCTGGGTGCCGTGATAGAGGCCGGTCGTGTCGCCGAGGCCCACCGTGTTCGAGGTCGCGAACAGCCGGAAGGACGGGTGCGGGCGAATGACGCGGTTCTGGTCCAGCAGCGTCATTTTGCCCTCGACCTCCAGAACCCGCTGGATGACGAACATCACGTCCGGGCGGCCGGCATCGTATTCGTCGAACACGATTGCGGTCGCGTGCTGCAGCGCCCAGGGCAGCATGCCCTCGCGGAACTCGGTGACCTGCTTGCCGTCGCGCACCACGATGGCGTCGCGGCCGACCAGGTCGATACGGCTCACATGGCTGTCGAGATTGATGCGGATGCAGGGCCAGTTCAGGCGTGCGGCGACCTGCTCGATATGGGTCGATTTGCCCGTGCCGTGATAGCCCTGGATCATGACCCGGCGGTTGTGGGCGAAGCCGGCGAGGATCACGAGCGTGGTCTGTTCGTCGAAATGGTAGGCGGTGTCGATCTCGGGCACGTAGGCGTTCGCCTCCGAGAAGGCGGGCGCGACCATGTCCGTGTCGATCCCGAAGACCTCGCGCACGGAAATGGTCTTGTCGGGCTCGCGTGTATGCGCGTCGCTCTGGATGCCGTGCATCGTGCTCATGCGTTCTTCCAGTCGGCTTGTTGACAGGCTACCGGGCCGGCGCCGCCGAGAGCGCTTCGTGCAGAACCCGGTAGGCACGGGTTATGGATTTCATTCGTTCCTCCGACGCCGGGCAGCCGCCATTGGCGTCGGGATGGTGGTGCTTGACGAGGTCCTTATAGCGCGATTTCAGCGCGGGGAGAGTCATGTCGTCGGAAAGCGCCATGGCGGCCGCCGCTTCCGCTTCCTGGCTTCCGGGCGGCCAGCGCCGCGAGGGCGGCGTTCGCGCGGCGGCGCCAACGCCGCCATCCATACGACCTGCCGCGTTACGCGCGGCGGCGCCAACGCCGCCATCCATACAACCTGCCGCGTTACGCGCGGCGGCTCCGTTGAAGATGTCGAGCGGATCGTCGAAATCCGGCGAGGCGCTGAAGCGGCCGTGCCGCCCGCCGGATTCCAGACTGCTGCGCACCGCCGCGTCGATATCCGCCGGGTCCATATCCGGGCAATAGCTCCATTCGCGGTTGTAGGCGCGGACATGCTCCAGGCAGAACCAGACATACTCGTGCAGCCGGTCCGGCGCGCGCGGCGCCGGATAGGCCGCCGCCGCCGTGCAGCCCGGCCATTCGCAGCGGGCGCCGGGAGCGGGACGCTGTCTGGTGTGATAGACCATGACCGTCCGAGTATGGAAATACCGCACCGAGGGAACAAGGGGGCCGGGCCATGCCTGTCCGCGACGATATCGCCCGCAAGCTCCGCGAGGCTTTCCTGCCGAGCCGGCTTGAGGTCATCGACGAATCGCACCTCCATGCGGGCCATGTCGGCTCCCGGCCGGGAGGCGAGACGCATTTCCGCGTGGAGATCGCGGCCGGCGCGTTCCGGGGCATGAACCGCGTGGCGCGCCAGAAAGCGGTCTATGGCGTGCTCGCGGAGGAGATGGCGGGTCCGGTGCATGCGCTGTCGATCCGGGCGACGGACGGATAGCCCGCATGCGGGCTAGGCCGGTTCCGCTTCGCGGTATTCCTCGGGCCACAGCGTCCTGACCACCGGGCTCGACCGGGCGAACGCCATGCAGGAATCGAGGCCCGGGCCGCCTTTCATGCTTTCCGCCTCGCTCATGCCGGCCTGCTGGCGCCGGTGCTCGCGCCAGGGGCCGAGCGTCTGGTAGGCGGTGGTGCCGAGCGGATAGAGCAGTTCCAGGATGTGCGTGCAGCCGGCGGTCCTGCCGTAGCGTTCCTTGACCCGGCGCATCCAGCCGGGGCCGATGCGCAGGCCGACGAGGCGGGAGAAATTGCCGGCGGCGTCCGCGCAGACGGCATAAGGGCTTGCCAGCGTCTCCGCTTCGGCGGCGAGGATCGTCAGGCGGTCGTCGAGGGTCAGGCGCACGCGCATCCGATGCACCGGGACGCCGGGTTCGACCTGCCCGCGCCAGTGGTTCCGGAAGGCGTAGGTCTTCGCATCGACGAGCTCGGCTTCCAGGTCCCAGAGACCGTCCTCGCGCAGGAAGCCTTCGCAGCGGACCTGGCGGCTGTGGAGATGGCGGCGGGGCGCGGGCGGAGAGAGCGGCAAGGGCAGGCTTTCCTTCGCTGGATTGCCGGATCGCGGAATGAGGGACGGGGTGCGGCTCAGGCGAGCCGGCCGTGGCAATGCTTGTATTTCTTTCCGGACCCGCAGGGACAGGGCGCATTGCGGGCCACCTTGCCCCAGCTCGAAGGATCGCCCGGGTCGAGCGGTCCGCTGGGCCGGCGGACCGGACGGGGGGCAACCTGCGCCGCGCTGCCGTTGCCCGCGAACGCGGGCTCCGGCTCGTCATGCAGCGCGCGCCAGTCCGCATCTTCTTCCGCGCGCGGCATCAGGTCGCTGGCAGGCGCGTCCAGCTGCACTTCGAGATGGGCGAGCGTTCCCGTCACGGTCTCGCGCAGCCTGGCCAGCATGGTGTCGAACAGCGCGAAGGCTTCCTGTTTGTACTCGTTCAGCGGGTCCTTCTGCGCATAGGCGCGCAGCCCGATGCCCTGGCGCAGATGGTCGAGCTGGAGCAGGTGCTCCTTCCAGATCTGGTCGAGAAGCTGGAGCAGGACGCTCTTCTCCGCCTGGCGCATGATGTCCGCGCCCCAGTTCGCGGCCTTCTCGGCCATGCGCCGGTCGAGCGCGCCGAGAATGCGCCGGCGGATCTCCTCGTCCGCGATCCCCTCCTCCTCCGCCCATTCGCGGGCCGGGAAGTCGATGGAAAGCACGCGGCGGAGCTCGTCCTGGAGGCCCTGGGCGTCCCACTGCTCGGGCAGCGCCTTTTCCGGGATGTAGCGCTCGACAACGTCCTCGACGACCTGGTGGCGCATGTCCACGACCTCGTCATGGACGTCCTCGACCTGCATCAGGTCGCGGCGCTGTTCGTAAACGACCTTGCGCTGGTCGTTCATCACATCGTCGAATTTCAGCAGGTTCTTGCGAATTTCGAAATTGCGCGCCTCGACCTTCTGCTGCGCCTTTTCGAGCGCCTTGTTGATCCAGGGGTGGACGATGGCCTCGCCTTCCTCGAGTCCCAACCGGCGCAGCATCCCGTCCATACGCTCCGAGCCGAAAATGCGCATCAGGTCGTCTTCGAGCGAGACGAAGAACTTGGAGGCGCCGGGATCGCCCTGCCGGCCGGAACGCCCGCGGAGCTGGTTGTCGATCCGCCGGCTTTCGTGGCGCTCCGTGGCCAGCACGTAAAGGCCGCCGGCCTCGATCACCACCAGCTTGTCCCGCTCCACCTGTTCCTGGATGGCGGTTGCACGGTCGTCGCCCTCGGCGCGGACCAGCATCTCCGCATTGCCGCCGAGCTGGATGTCGGTGCCGCGCCCCGCCATGTTGGTGGCGATCGTCACCGCGCCCGGCTTGCCCGCCTGTGCGATGATCGCGGCTTCCTGTTCGTGGTAGCGCGCGTTCAGGATCTGGTGGGCGATCTTTTCGCGCTTTAGCTGCTTGCCGAGTTCCTCCGATTTCTCGATGGAGACCGTGCCGACCAGCACGGGCTGGCGGCGCGCCACGCAATCGCGGATCTGGGCCAGGATGGCGTCGTTCTTCTCCTGCGCCGAGCGATAGACCTCGTCGTCATGGTCGGCCCGCACGGTCGGCAGGTTGGTGGGAATCTCTATCGCCTCCAGCCCGTATATCTCGGCGAACTCGCCGGCCTCGGTGACCGCCGTGCCGGTCATGCCCGCGAGCTTGTCGTAGAGGCGGAAATAGTTCTGGAAGGTGATCTGCGCGAGCGTCTGATTCTCGAGCTGGACGGGGACCCCCTCCTTGGCCTCCAGCGCCTGGTGCAGGCCTTCGGAATAGCGCCGCCCCTCCATGGCGCGGCCGGTGAACTCGTCGATGATGACGACCTTGCCGTCGCGGACCATGTAGTCGACGTCGCGCTCGAACAGCGTGTGGGCGCGCAGCGACTGGTTCAGATGGTGCAGCAGGGAGATGTTGTGGATGTCGTAGAGGCTTCCTTCCGTGAGCAGCCCGTGCTTGCGCAGCAGGGCTTCGCCGTGCTCCTGGCCGGTCTCGTTCAGAGTGACGCTGCGCTGCTTCTCGTCCTTCTCGTAGTGCTCGGGCCGGACCTCCGCCATCAACCGGTCGCAGCGCATGTAGAGTTCCGAGGACTGCTCGGCTGCGCCGGAAATGATGAGCGGCGTGCGCGCCTCGTCGATCAGGATCGAATCCACCTCGTCCACGATCGCGTAGGCGAAGCTGCGCTGCACCATCTCGTCGAGCGCGAACTTCATGTTATCGCGCAGATAGTCGAAGCCGAGTTCGTTGTTGGTCCCGTAGGTCACGTCGGCGGCGTATTGCCGGCGGCGCTCGCTGTCGGGCAATCCGTGGGTGATGCAGCCGACGGTCAGGCCGAGGAAATCGTAGATGCGGCCCATCCATTCGGCGTCGCGCCGGGCGAGATAGTCGTTGACCGTCACGACATGGACGCCCCTGCCGGCGAGCGCGTTCAGATAGACCGGCAAGGTCGCCGCGAGCGTCTTGCCCTCGCCGGTCTTCATTTCCGCGATCATGCCTTCGTGAAGGACCATGCCGCCCAGAAGCTGGGCGTCGAAATGGCGCTGGCCCAGGGTGCGCTTCGACGCCTCCCGCACGGTGGCGAAGGCCTCGACGAGCAGGTCGTCCGGATCGGTTCCGGCCCGGATGCGTTCGCGGAATCGGTCCGTCCGGGCCCGGAGCGCGCTGTCCGACAACGCCTCCAGCTCCGGTTCGAGCGCATTGATCGCCGCAACCTCCGGCCCCAGGCGTTTCAGGAAGCGGTCGTTATGGGTGCCGAACAGGCGCTTGGCGATTACGCCGAGCATGAAGCGTTCCCCGAAAGATCGCAGGCCGGCCCGCAGGCGTCACGCCTTTCGGCCAAGATTTAGAAACGCTGCCCGCCGCTGTCAACGGAACGGCGTCCCCGGCGCCGGGCAGCGGGGGCCGTCAGACGAACTGGATGTTGTCGGCGGCGAACTTGCCCTTGCGCGGATCCCGGCGCAGTTCATAGCTGATCCGCTGCCCCTCGGCGGGGGCGGAGAGGCCAGCGCGCTGCACAGCCGAAATATGGACGAAGACGTCGGCCCCGCCCTCGTCGGGCTCGATGAACCCGTAGCCTTTGGTCGTGTTGAACCATTTCACGGTACCGGTAGCCATACGAATAGTCACTCCTCAGTCGCGTCACGTCGTCTCGATTTCGGGTATTCTTTCAACGTCACGCGACGTGGTCGCGACGCAATCCACCTTCCTATTGTGGCGGACTATACCACGTTTGTGTTCATGAGCGCGCGGATATCCCGTAGCTCTTCGAGAATGCTGCGCAACTCCGATTCGGGGACGTCCTGTCCGGACAGGGCCCGGCGCGCGCCCTCGATCGTGAATCGGCGTTCATGCAGCAATTCGCGAATGGCGGCGATCGTCTCAACGTCCTCGGGGCGGTAGTAGCGCCGCCCTCCGGCCCGTTTCAGCGGCTGCAATTGCGGGAACTTGCTCTCCCAGAAACGTAACACATGGGGTTCCAGGCCAACCTCCCGCGCGACTTCGGATATCGTGCGGTATGCGGTCGGGTGCTTTTCCATGGAAGCTGGCGCCTACTCCGCCGGCCGTTCGGCATTGATGCGCTGCTTCAGCACCTGCGACGCGCGGAACGCGACCACGCGGCGCGGCGGAATCGCGACCTCTTCGCCGGTGCGCGGATTGCGTCCGGTCCGCTCGCCTTTCGTGCGCAAGGCGAAGGTTCCGAAGGACGATATCTTGACCTCCCCTTCCTTCTCCAGCGCCTCGGCAAGCTCTTCCAGGACGGCTTCCACGAGCATCGCCGAGTCGCTTCGCGAGAGGCCGATATTGCGATAGACCGCCTCGCAGAGGTCGACGCGCGTCAGGGTCCTGCCAGTCATGGCGAGGACGCTAACCCGGACGCGCCGGTCCGGTCAACGCAGACGGAAGCCGGCTTCGCGATCACCATCGCGCCAGTGCGGCGCCCCATGCGAAACCGCCTCCCATGGCCTCGAAAAGCAGCATGTCGCCCTCCTCTATGCGCCCGTCCCCGACGCCGGCCGCAAGCGCAAGCGGCACCGAGGCCGCCGAGGTGTTTGCGTGGCGGTCCACCGTGACGATCACCCGTTCCTCGTCGATGCCGAGCTTGCGCCCGGTGGCGCGCAGGATGCGCAGATTGGCCTGGTGCGGCACGATCCAGTCGATGGCCTCCGGCTCGAGCCCGTTGGCCGCCAGCGCCTCTTCCACGACCTGTGCGAGGTTCGTCACGGCGTGTTTGAAGACTTCCCGTCCCTTCATCCGCAGATGCCCGACCGTGCCCGTGGAGGACGGTCCGCCATCGACATAGAGCAGTTCGCTGTGACGTCCGTCCGAATGCAGATGCGTGGACAGCAAATGACGCGGATCGTCCTCGCAGGCTTCGAGCACGACCGCGCCTGCGCCGTCGCCGAACAGCACGCTGGTCTCGCGTTCGTTCCAGTCGAGGATCCGCGAAAAGGTCTCGGCGCCGATCACCAGCGCGCTCGCGGCCTGGCCGGCCCGGATGAAATTGTCGGCGACGGCGAGGGCATAGATGAATCCCGAACAGACCGCCTGCACGTCGAAGGCAGCACCGCCGGTCATGCCCAGCCCGGCCTGCACCGCGGTCGCGGTGGAAGGAAAGGTCCGGTCGGGCGTCGCGGTGGCGAGCACGACAAGGTCCAGTTCCCGGGGGTCCTTGCCGGCTGCCGCCAGCGCGCGTCTCGACGCTTCCAGCGCGAGGTCCGAGGTCTTCTCGTCCGGCGCTGCGATCCTCCGCTCCCGGATGCCGGTACGCTCGCGGATCCACGCATCGGAGGTGTCCATGCGGGCCGCGAGCTCGTCATTGGTGACGACGCGCTCCGGCAGATAGGCGCCGACGCCGCGGAATTGCGCCCTGGGGCGGTTCAAGAGGCCTTCGCCGCGACCGGCGGCGCCATGCGCTCGAAGGCCGAGCGAACGTGGTCCAGGAACCCGTGACGCGCCATATCGACCGCAAAGCCGATCGCATTGGCGAACGCAAAGGCGTCCGAACCGCCATGCGCCTTGACGACAACGCCGTTCAGCCCGACGAACACGGCCCCGTTGTAACGGCGGGGGTCGAACCGGTCGCGCACCTTGTCCAGCGCCCGGCGCGCCAGCCAGAAGCCCGCCATGCTGGCGGCCGAACTTCTCATCGCGCGGCGCAGGGCTGCGCCGTAGAGTCGCGCCGAACCTTCGAGCGCCTTCAGCGCGACATTGCCGGTAAAGCCGTCCGTGACCACCACATCCACCGCGCCGCCGGTAATGTCGTCGCCCTCGATGAAGCCCTTGAAATCGAAGGGCGGGTCGACAACCTCGCGGAGCCTGGCGGCGGCGTCGCGAAGCGCGGTTCCGCCCTTGAGCTCCTCCTGACCGACATTCAGGAGCCCGACCGTCGGGCGCCGGGCCATGACGGCCGACGCGAACGCGGCGCCCATGACCGCGAACTGGAACAGGTTCTCCCCGTCGCATTCGATGTTCGCGCCGAGGTCGAGCATGGCGATCTCGGCGCGAAGGGTAGGCATGATCGAGCAGATCGCCGGCCGGCCGACGCCGGGAGGCGTGCGCAACAGGAACTTCGAGACGGCCATCAGCGCGCCGGTGTTGCCCGCAGAGACAATGCCCGCGGCCTGCCCGTCCCGCACTTTCTGCACGGCGTTCCACATGGACGAGCCTTCGCCGCTGCGGATCGCCGATGAGGGCTTGGCGTCGTCGGCGATGGCCTTTTCGGCGGGATGCAATTCGATCCGGTCGCCGAGCGCCTTCATCTTCGCCAGGCCGCGCTCCATGCGCGCGGGATCGCCATGGATCAGGAAGCGCGCTTCCGGCCAGCGGTCGCCGGCCAGGGCCGCGCCCCGGAGCACGACCTCCGGCGCCCGATCTCCGCCCATGCCGTCGAGCGCAATGACGATGGGATCGGGCACAGGCGCCTTAGGCGGCTTCGTCTCTGGCTACGACGACTTCGCGGCCGCGGTAATAGCCGCAATGCGCGCAAACATGGTGCGGGCGCATCCGTTCGCCGCAATTCGGACATTCGACATGCGTTTCGGCGCCGAGGCGGTGGTGCGAACGGCGTTTGTCGCGGCGCGATCGGCTCACCTTCTTCTTCGGAACGGCCATCGGGCACCCTCTTCCGGAAATCTGGCAGCCGCGTTGTCTATACCAAAGCAGCCGGAGCGGCAACCGTCGCCGTCGGACTTCACTGCGGCGAGGCGTCCGGCGCGGGCTCGTCCACCGCCGCGACCAGCTGCTGCGAGACGCCCTGCAGCTCGACGGCGACCGTGTCCGCGCCCACCCGGCGCAACTCCTCCGCCCAGTGCTCGTCATGGGCCCTGGCGACAATGCGCAGGCGGGGGAAGATGTAGCGCAGCTGGCCGACGATGGCGACGGCGCGTTTCGGGTCGTTGAACGCCACGACGACGGCGCTCGCATTTTCGACGCCGGCCGATTCCAGCACTTCGGGCCGCGCGGCGTCGCCGTGAAACACCTCGAACCCCAGCCGGCGGCCGGCGGAGATATTGTCGGCATGGATATCGATGCCGACCGGCAGCTTGCCCGTCTCGCGCAACTGCGCCGCGCATTCGCGTCCCGCGCGGCCGAAGCCGGCGACGACGACATGGCCCGAATGCGGCTCCGCGGTCTCGACCCGCTCGCCCGATTCCTGCGCGATGTCGGGCAGGGCCCGGCGCCCGGCGAATGCCAGCAGCGGGGTAGCCGCCATGGAGAGCGTGACCGCCATGCCGAGAAGTTGCGCATCCGGCCCCTCCAGCAGCGAGCGCCCGACCGCCGCGCCCAGCAGCACGAAGCCGAACTCCCCGCTGCCGGCAAGCAGGAGCCCCACATAGATCGCCCGTCCGCGCGGCATTCCGAGCGCGGCCCCGATCGCCGCCGCAACGGCGGTCTTCGCGATCAGCAGGCCGACCACGACGGCCGCGAGCGCGCCGGCGCGCGCAACGACCCCTGCGGTGTCGATCGCCATGCCGACCGTCATGAAGAAGAGGCCGAGCAGGAGGCCCCGGAAAGGCTGGATGACGGCGGCGACCTGGTGGCGGTGGCGGGTATCGGCAAGCAGCATGCCCGCAAGAAAGGCGCCGAAGGCCATGGACAGCCCGGCGAGCTCGGTGGCGAGGCCGGTCGCCAGCACGATCAGCAGGGTGAGCGCGGTGAAGGTCTCGATCTGGCCGCCTTCGGAGATCGGCCCGTAGATGGGCCGCACCGCCCAGCGCCCTATCGCGAGGATGCCGACGACGGCCGCCAGCGCCTTCAACACCGACCAGAAGAGCGCTTCCGCGATGGCTTCCGGCGCGCCGCCCAGAACCAAGGTCACGACAAGCAGGGGGCCGACGGCGATGTCCTGGACCAGCAGCACGGCGAAGGCGGAACGGCCGGCCTGGCTCGTCAATTCGCCCCGCTCGGCGAGCAGTTGCAGCACCATTGCGGTGGAAGAGAGCGTCAGGGCCGCCGACACGACGAACGCCGCCTGCGGCGAGAGCCCGAAGGCCATGCCCGCAGCCGAAAACACTGTCATGGTCAGCAGGATCTGGAGCAGGCCGAGTGCGAACTTGCCGGCGCCGAGCGCGCGCAGGCGGTCGAGCGGCAGTTCCAGCCCGACGGTGAACAGCAGGAAAACCACGCCGAACTCCGCCAGCGCGCGGGCGCTGTCGATCCGCTCGACCAGGCCCAGCGCATGCGGGCCGATCACCACGCCGGCGCCGATATAGCCGAGCACCGCCGCAAGCCCGAGGCGGCGGAACAGCGGCACTGCGACCACCGCCGCAAGCAGGAAGATCAGGACGTCAGAGAGATAGCTCGGATGGTCCATGCCGGCCTTTCCGACGCCAGGGGGGCAAGTCGGCTGCCGGCGGCGTCAGCCGCGTATCGCCGAAGCGGCCGTCAGCCGGAACGCTCCAGGGCTGCGATTTCGTCCTTCAGCGCCAATTTGCGCTTCTTCAGCGTCTGCACTTTCAGGTCGTCGGCGGAAGGATCGTTTTCAAGAGCGCGGATCTCGTCGTCGAGTGCAGCATGCCGGGCCGTCAATGCGGCCCGGCGGTCCTGCAAGTCCGTCATGCGCAACTTCCTCTTTGCTGCGATACTGCGGGCGCGCACCGCCCGCGGGTCCAGGCGCGAGACTGGCCCATGACGAGCGGTTTGTCACCCCGCCGGGCGCCGATTCCGGCGAAGCGAGGACGAGACGATGAAATCGATTCTGGTGCCGACCAACGATCTGGATACCCTGGAAAGCGTGCTCACCGCCGCCGAACGCCTGCGCGCCCGCATCGACGGCTGGCTGGAAGCAGCCCATTTCCACACCGACCCCTCCGCCATCATGGCGACCGACGACAGCGGCGCCGCGCTCCCGGCGCTCGTCGAGCGGTTCGAGCGCGAGGACGACCGCCGCGCCGCCGAGGCGCGCCGCCGGTTCGACGCTTTCGCCGCCGCCGCCGGGATCGGCGACCGGGCGGTCTGGTCGGAAAGCGAGACCGGCCTCGACAATCTCGGCAACCATGCCCGCGTTTACGATGTCGTGGTCGTCGGCCGGCCGGTGAAGGGCTCGAGCGGGCCGTCGCTCGGCACGCTGGAGACGGCGCTCTTCGACAGCGGGCAGGCGGTCCTGGCTGTGCCGCCCGAGGTTCCCGCCGAGCTCGGCCGCAACATCCTGATCGCGTGGAACGGATCCTCGGAAACCGCCCGCACGATCCGCGCCGCGCTGGACCTCTTGCGTCTTGCCGAGCAGGTGACGGTGCTCACCGTGACCGGCATGACGGTGCCCGGGCCGACCGGGGAGGCGGTTGCGCGCCAGCTCCGCCGCGAGGGCATCGAGGCCGGCTCGCTGGTCGTCGAGGCCGGGCTCGGCGAGAGCGGCCACAAGACCCTGGAGATCGCGGCGGAGCGGGGCGCCGACCTGCTGCTCAAGGGCGGCTATACCCGCGGCCGGCTGCGCCAGGCGCTGTTCGGCGGGCCGACCAACCATATCCTCTTCAACGCGGAACTCCCGGTGTTCATGGCGCATTGACAAACCGGGCGGGCGTCTGCGACCATCCGCCTGCCGTCGATCTGCGCGGGAGAGCCCGGCGATCTAGGCCGGCGCCGAAGGAGCAACCGCCCCGGAAACTCTCAGGCACCCGGACCGCGCAGGGAGGCAACTCTGGAAAGCGGGCGCATACGCCCCACCGAAGATGTAACGGCGAAGCCGGAATCTTTCAGGTCGGACGGACAGAGGGGGCAGACGGGCAGGCCGCGAGGGCAGGCCCGGAAGCCGGAGGGTCCGTCGATGGCCGAACTGATAAAGACGCCGCTTCACGCGATGCACCTTGCCGCCGGCGCGCGCATGGAGCCTTTCGTGGGCTACGACATGCCGCTGCGCTATCCGGAAGGCAGCGTCGCCGAGCACAACCAAGCCCGCAATCGCGCGGCACTGTTCGATGTCAGCCACATGGGCCAGCTGCGCCTGATGGGCGAGGGCGCCGACGAGGCGCTGGAGACGCTCGTGCCGGGCGATATCCGGGGCCTCGGCGACGGCGCCATGCGCTACACGCTCTTCACTCTGGAGAACGGCGGCATTCTGGACGATCTGATCGTCTCCCGCGTGCCGGGCGGCCTCGGGCTGGTGGTCAACGCCGCGCGCACCAGGCACGACCTGGAGCATCTTCGCAGCCATCTCGGCGGCGGGGTGGATATCGTGCCGGAGCCGGACCGTGCGCTGCTCGCCCTGCAGGGGCCGGCGGCGGCGGCGGTGCTGCCGGATTTCGCGGATCTGCCGTTCATGGCGTGGCGCGAGGGCGAGGCCTGCGGCGTGCCGGCCCGCGTCTCGCGGTCGGGCTATACGGGCGAGGACGGTTTCGAGCTGTCGGTCGCCGGCGGCGACGCGGAAGCGCTCGCCGGGCGGCTGCTCGCCCACGAGGCGGTCGCCTGGGCGGGGCTCGATGCGCGCAACTCGCTCAGGCTGGAAGCGGGCCTCTGCCTCTACGGGCGGGATCTCGACGAGGACACGACGCCGCTCGAAGCCGGCCTCGGCTGGACCGTGCCGAAGCGCCGGCGCGAGGAGCGGGGCTTCCCCGGCGCGGCGCGCATTCTCGATAATCCTCCCGTCCGGCGCCGCGTCGGCATGAGGCCCGAGGGCCGCGTCATCGCGCGCGAGGGCTCCGACCTGCTCGACGGCTCCGGAGAGCCGGTCGGCTGGGTGGCCAGCGGCGGTTTCTCGCCGGTGCTCGGCGGCCCGGTCGCCATGGGCTACATGCCGGTCGGGCAGACTGCGCCCGGCACGGAGATCGCCTTCGACATCCGCGGAAGGCCGCGGCCCGGGCGGGTCGTCCGCCTTCCCTTCGTTCCCCACAACTATTTCCGAGGCTGAGAAGACCGATGGCCGTCAAGACCTACTACACGCGCGAGCATGAATGGGTGCGGATCGAGGACGGTGTCGCGATCTGCGGCATCACCGATTACGCCCAGACGCAACTGGGCGACGTCGTCTATGTCGAACTGCCGGAGGTCGGCACGCAGGTCGCGCGCGACGGCGAGGCTGCGGTGGTCGAGAGCACCAAGGCGGCAAGCGACGTCTATGCGCCGCTGACCGGCACCGTCGTCGCGGTCAACGAGCGGCTGGAAGAGTCGCCCGATCTCGTCAACGAGGCCGCCGAGGACCAGGGCTGGTTCTTCCGCATGGAGGTGGACGACGAGGGCGAGCTGGACGAGCTGATGGACGAAGAGGGCTACCAGGCGTTCATCGAGGAGCTCGACTGATGCGCTACCTGCCGATTACCGACGCCGACCGCAGCGGGATGCTGCAGGCGATCGGCGCGCCGTCGGTCGAAGCGCTGTTCTCGGACGTGCCGGAAGACGCGCTGCTGGCGGGACCGGTGGACCTGCCGCATCACGCCGGCGAGTTCGAGGTCGAGCAGCGGCTCTCGCGTCTTGCGGCGCGGAACCGGGCGGCGGGCGCGGGCCCCTTCTTCTGCGGGGCCGGCAGCTACCGCCACCACATCCCGGCGTCCGTGGACTACCTGATCCAGCGCGGCGAGTTCCTCACCTCCTACACGCCCTACCAGCCCGAGATCGCCCAGGGCACGCTGCAATACCTGTTCGAGTTCCAGACCCAGGTCTGCCTGTTGACCGGAATGGAGGTTGCCAACGCCTCCATGTATGACGGCGCGACCGCCGCGGCCGAGGCCGTGACGATGGCGAACCGCGTGACCCGGCGGGGGAAGGCGGTGGTCTCCGGCAATCTCCACCCGCATTACCGCGACACGGCCGCGACCCTCGCGCGCTTCCAGGGCTTCACGCTGGAGGCGGGTCCGCCCATGCCGGCCGGCGGCGAGGACCTGGCCTCGCGCATCGACGACGACACCTCCTGCGTCGTCGTCCAGTATCCGGACCTGTTCGGCAACATCCGGGACTTCTCGGAGCTTGCGGAGGCCGCCCATGCCAAGGGGGCGCTGCTGGTGGTCGTCGTCACCGAAATCGTGGCGCTCGGCGCGCTCAGGCCGCCGGGGGAGATGGGCGCCGACATCGTGGCGGCGGAGGGCCAGTCGCTCGGCAATGCGATGAGTTTCGGCGGCCCGCATCTCGGCCTGTTCGCGGCCCGGACGCGCCACATGCGCCAGATGCCGGGCCGGCTTTGCGGCGAGACCGTGGATGCCGACGGGCGGCGCGGCTATGTGCTGACCCTTGCGACGCGCGAGCAGCATATCCGCCGCGAACGCGCGACCAGCAATATCTGCACCAATTCGGGCCTCTGCTCGCTGGCCTTCACTGTCCATCTGACCCTGCTCGGCGAAACCGGGCTCCGGCGCCTCGCCGCGCTCAACCATGCGGGCGCCGTCTCGCTGGCCGACCGCCTGGGCGACCGGGTCGTGACCCCGCACTTCTTCAACGAGTTCACCGTCAGGCTCGACGGCGATGCGGCCGAAACGGTCGAACGCCTTGCGGGCGAGGGCATTCTTGCGGGCGTGCCCGTCTCGCGCCTCCATCCGGGCGCAGGGCTCGACGACCTGCTCGTGGTCGCAGTAACGGAGACCTCGGGCGCGGACGATATCGAGGCCCTGGCGGAGGCGCTGTCATGACGGACATTTCCCACGGCACGGTTTCCGGCGATTTCGGTCTCAGCATCGAGGAGCCGCTGATCTTCGAGCAGGACAGCCCCGGCGCGGTGGGCGTGGACTGGCCGGAAGCGGAAGCGGGGCCCGGCCGGCTGGGTGGGCTTGCGCGCTCCGGCCCCATCGGCCTGCCGAGCCTCGCCGAGCCGACCGTGGTGCGCCACTACACAAGGCTCTCGCAGAAGAATTACGGCATCGACACGGGCCTCTTCCCGCTCGGCTCCTGCACGATGAAGCACAATCCGCGCCTGAACGAGCGCATGGCGCGGCTGCCGGGCTTCGCGGATATCCACCCCCTCCAGCCGGAGAGCACGGTGCAGGGGGCGCTCGCGCTCTGCCGGGAGGTGCAGCGCTGGCTTTCGGTGCTGACCGGCATGCCCGGCGTGGCGCTCACGCCCGGCGCGGGCGCGCATGGCGAGCTTTGCGGGATGATGGCGATCCGCGCCGCGCTCGATGCGGGCGGCGGGGCGAATGCGGACCGCAAGCGCGTGCTCGTGCCCGATTCGGCCCACGGCACCAATCCCGCCACCGCCGCCGCGCTCGGCTTCGAGGTCGTCTCGATCCCGGAGGACGAACGCGGGCGGGTCGATCCGGAGCGCTTCGAGGCGCTGGCGGGCGAGAGCGGCGTGGCGGCCGTCATGCTGACCAACCCCAACACTTGCGGCGTGTTCGAGAACGACATCCGCCGCATCGCCGACGCCGTCCATGCTGCCGGCGGCTATTTCTATTGCGACGGGGCCAATTTCAACGCCATTGTGGGGCGGGTCCGGCCGGGCGATCTCGGCATCGACGCCATGCACATCAATCTGCACAAGACCTTCTCGACCCCGCACGGAGGCGGCGGGCCGGGCTCCGGGCCGGTGGTGTTTTCGGAGGCGCTCGCGCCCTTCGCGCCGGTGCCGCGCATCGTCGAAGAGGACGGGGTGCTGCGGCTGGAAGAGGCGAACGGCAGCGCCTTCGGGCGGATGAAGGCCTTTCACGGCCAGATGGGCATGTTCGTGCGCGCGCTCTCCTACATGCTGAGCCACGGCGCGGACGGACTGCGCCAGGTTTCGGGCGACGCGGTGCTGAACGCGAACTACCTGCTGCGCAAGCTGGAGGATGTCTATTCCGCGCCCTTCGCCCATTCCGGCCCGGCCATGCACGAGGCGCTGTTCGACGACCGCGCGCTCCGGGACACGGGCGTTTCCACCCTGGACATCGCCAAGGCGATGATCGACGAGGGGCTGCACCCGATGACGGTCTATTTCCCGCTGGTCGTCCACGGCGCGATGCTGGTCGAGCCGACCGAGACCGAAACCCGCGCCAGCCTCGACCGCTTCGTCACGATCATGCGCGGCCTCGCCGAACGCGCCCACAACGGCGCGCCGCTGACCGAAGCCCCCTTCCACGCCCCGAGACGCCGGCTGGACGAGACGCAGGCCGCTCGCAAGCCGGTGCTGAGGTGGCGGCCGGCGGGGTAGGAGGACGGCCAGGCGTGGATGGCTCCGTCACTTGGCGCGCCGCTCACGCAAGTATTCATCGCGCTTCTCAAGCAGGAGTTGCAGCCTCGAGTCCGGGGGCTCGACAAGTTCATCAAGCCCCATTGCAGCTGCTCGTATCTCGTCGATCTGTTCCGTGTCGGCGGCAATTCCTGCAAGCCTCTTTTCTACGGCTGTCACCGACCCGAAAAACATCGCCAAGGTTTGCCTCGCAAGGTAGTATTTGGCTCTAGATTCGTTCCCGTCGGATTCCAAGCTCTTACTCTTCATTTTATCAAGCAGGGAGATGAAATCCGTGTCACTGGAGGATTGTTTCCGTACCCAGGCCACTGCGTGCGCGCCGTTATCGGCCCAATGCCATCCATACATCAAACTGAGGAAAAATGGGGTTTCCTTGAGTTTTGTCGTACCCGCATGTTCCAAACGTTCCAGAAATTGGAACCTTATGCGCTTGAATTCTTCCCCGGTCAAAAGCCGTTGTTCAATCGGCTTCGCCTGGAAGCCGGCAAATCCGTGCTCGACAATTGCGTTCACAACAATAGCATTCAGCCAAGACAATGAAGCCGCTTTCGCAAAGATCGCCTCCAGCGTTGCCAACCTCTCGTCTTCACTCAAGTTTTTGATTAGCCGGAATACTTCCAGCGCATCGCCGTACAGCGATGGAGGACTTCCCTGCCGCTCGGGCAGCCGGCGCGCAAAATCGTCCAACGAATCGCCCAGTACCGCCAGCAAGTCCGATATCCTGTCCGCCGAAATGTCCTCCTTGCGTTCTAGGATGCGAGAGAGCAGGACCTGGGCCATGCTATCGCCTTGCGGGCGGTCTTCCGCGCAACGGCCCCGAAAATGGCGAGCTGCCGCCTCCGGGTCGCGCGAGCACATGTCGAGAAAATCCCGGACCTCTTCATCGCTCAAAAACCCGGTGGGGAGCGACAAAGCAAAATAGAGGCGGAAATAACTTGGGCTGAATAGCCGGCGCTCGGCAGCGAATTGCTGCCCGTCCTCAGCGTCCAAGGCAAGCGGCCACGGACCAGCCGGGATAGAGGCTTGCGGCAAATGTTGTCGTAAGTCGCCGAGAAATTGATATTGTGTGCTGCCTTGCTTGCCCGCAATTTCGACAAGCTCCAACCCTTGGTCGCGATCGCTGTCTTCTGCCACGTCCGTCAAACCGAGACGAAAATGGTTGGGGTCCGAACCAAACTTGTTCAAGAGGTAGCGTTGGACCCAGCTGTGCAGCTCCGGGTGTTGGAGTCGGATAATCTGAATGAACAACCCATCGGCCGGGTCCAACCGATCCGCGAGGGGTGCAACGTGGAGCTTCAAGGCGTTGATAGCCCGGACAACATCGCGTGGAGTCGAGATATATTTCGAGCACCAACAGCTTAGCGCACGTTCGAGGCGATCAACGGCGTCCCGGGTCGGATGTACGCGGTCGAAGATCGCCGCCGTTTCCTCGGCAAGCCACGACCGTAAATCGAAACCCATTGGTTCCGGAATTGCAAATGACGCTTGAACGACTTTCTCGATATAGTCCGCGCCGTTTTTAAGCTTTAGCGCGCTTTCGAGGCTCGCCGACAGAACCGAGGAGTCATAAGCAAGGAGATAGGCGACATTGGGTAAATCGGCTACGGCGCGGACCAAGCGGAGGACCTCCACGGTTTCCTGCGGTTCGAGGCGATCCAGATCGTCGATGAATACGATAATTTTTCCGTTGTGGCCTCTCAATTTTTTGCGGAGTTCGTTGTTGAGTTTCGAGAGAGAGGGGGTTTCGAATTGTGCGGCTGCGCTTGCCGCCGATTCCAAGGCATTTCCAGCTAAGGCAGCCACGGGAATCCCAATATCGCCAGCGACTTTCAGCGGAGACGCAAGCAACGCAGCGCCTTGGGCGTATTTGCGTAGAGCGGTGCGGACTTGGTCACGGTGGTTAATCGGAAGGAGTTCGTAGAGGATGGAGTCCAACTCGGCGAAAAGCTGGCCGAGAAGCTGGTCCCGGTTTCCGATAATCCAAGGGGAGAAGCGGACAATTCGCAGCCTGTGGTTTTCCTGTTCGTTTTCGAGCGCCTTGAGCGCCAGGTTTGCGAGCGAGGATTTCCCCGATCCCCATTCGCCCTCTATGCCGACGACAAGGCCGCGCGACAGGTCGTTGTGGAGGAAGACATCGGCCAGATGGCGGGCAAGTTCGCCGAAGCCCAGCCGATCCCTGTCCGGGTCGTCGATGGGCGCGTCGCTGTCTATGATGAAACGGTCGTCCATGCCGGTCCCTTGACGGTGAGTTTCCCGCGCATATGACGGGTGAGGCGCGTGGTTGCAAGCAAATCGCCGGGATGCCCGGACAGCAAGCTGTTGTCTTCTTTGGACAGATAAAAATATTCTCTTTTTGTTCTTGACAATAGAAGGGCTCGTGCTAATATGGGCCGGAAGCAAGGGAACGGCGTTTGCGGGACCGTTTCCTCTGCGGCGTCGCGTCGGCGCGAAAAAAGTCCTTGAGAAACGGAGGGGACGGGTGCGCCCTGCGCCTGCCTCGCGCGGGCAATCAGGCGCGCGAACCGCGCCGCCGCGTGATGCGCGCAGGCGGGCGCGGGCGCGGGCGCGCAGGATACGCGCGAATTGGGGTCCCGGTGCCGGGGAGCCGGCGGCGTGGCGAACGGAACCGAGCAGAAGGAAACGCGGTGCAGGAACGACATGCAGGATGCAGAAGGCCGGGGCGTCGAATGGATAGGCCCGCCACCGCAAAATCCCCTCTCGCTTGCGGGAGCGGCCGGAAGAAGGCCCGGCGGCCTGGCAACGGGGCAAGGCGTTGCGGGGGCGGAAGGCCCAACCTCATGCCCGAACGGGCAATTGCCTATGCGCAGCGCGCATTCGGATCATGACATTTCGTGACACATCGAGACACATCGCAGAGGAGGCGCGGGACGTCGCATGACAAAACATGACATTGCATGACACATCGCAGGACCCTCCGGCCCGGCGGCAAGAGCCGGCGGTTGGCGGCTGGCGGTTAGCAGGCAAGCCGGCCCCCTCTACCGGCCAACGGCCGCCGCCAACGGCGTTGACTCGCCGGGGCGGCTTGGGTAGCTTCCGGCCCGTCGGCGGAAATGAGCGGGGTGTTCCATGGGGGTTTCGCTGTCTCCCGACTATAAGCCTTCCAGAAGCGAAGATTTCATGAACCCGAAGCAGCAGGAATATTTCCGGCAGAAGCTGCTCGACTGGAAGGAGCGCCTGATCCGCGACTCATCCGAGGCCGTCGTCCAGCTCCAGAGCGAAAGCCTGCGCGTCGCCGACGACGGCGAGCGCGCCTCGATGGAGACCGACAAGCGGCTCGCGCTGCGCACGCGGGACCGGGCGCGCAAGCTGATTGCCAAGATCGACCAGGCGCTGAAGCGGATCGACGACGGCACCTACGGCTATTGCGAGCAGACCGACGAACCTATAGACCTCGGCCGGCTGGAAGCCCGGCCGATCGCGACGCTCTCGATCCAGGCGCAGGAGCTCCATGAGCGGAGCGAGCGCATGCACCGGTCGGACTGAAGCCGCGCAGGCGGCCGCAATCCGGCGGGCCCACCTTTCACCGACCCGGCAAACGGCGAACCCGAATGACCCAGGACTACCGCGACACCGTCTTCCTGCCGAAGACGGATTTCCCGATGCGCGCCGGCCTGGCCCGGCGCGAGCCGCAAATCCTGGCCCGCTGGGAAGCGCAGGACCTGTTCGCCCGTCAGCGCGACGCCGCGCGGGGGCGGGAGAAGTTCATCCTGCATGACGGGCCGCCCTATGCGAACGGCCACCTGCATATCGGCCACGCGCTCAACAAGATCCTGAAGGACGTCATCAACCGCAGCCGGCAGATGACGGGCCAGGATGCCCACTACATCCCCGGCTGGGACTGCCACGGCCTGCCCATCGAATGGAAGGTCGAGGAGGACTACCGCGCCGGCGGCCGGGACAAGGACGCCGTGCCGATCCTGGAGTTCCGCCGCGAATGCCGGGAGTTCGCCGCGCTCTGGATCGACACCCAGCGCGAGGAGTTCAAGCGGCTCGGCGTGCTCGGCGACTGGGACAATTATTACACCACCATGTCGAACGGGGCCGAGGCGGCGATTGCGGGCGAAATCTGCCGCTATGTCATGAACGGCGGCCTCTACCGGGGCATGAAGCCGGTGCTCTGGTCGGTCGCCGAGAAGACCGCGCTCGCCGACGCCGAGGTCGAGTATCACGACCATGTCTCGCCCTGGATCCATGTCGCGATGCCGGTGCTGCGCGGGCTGGACGGGCCGGCCGCGCTCGTCATCTGGACGACGACGCCCTGGACCGTCCCCGGCAATCGCGGCCTCGCGGTGGCGGCCGGGGCGGACTATGTGCGCGTCGCCGTGCCGGGCCGCGAAGACGCGCTGATCGTTGCCGAGGAGAGGCTCGGCGCCTTCCTCGCGGACTGCGGCTTCGAGGACCATGAGGTGCTCGGGCGCTGCAAGGGGGCGGAGCTTGTGGGCGCGGTGGCCGCGCATCCGCTGGCATCGTTCGGCTACGCTACGGAGTCGCCGGTGATGGCCGCCGATTTCGTCACCATGGACCAGGGCACGGGCGTCGTGCATATCGCGCCCGGCCACGGCGCGGACGACTTCAACCTCGGCACGGCGAACGGGCTGGAAGTCACCGACTATCTGGACGGCGACAGCATGTACCGGGCGCATGTGCCGCATTTCGCGGGCGAGCGCGTGCTGACGCCGGAAGGCAAGCCGGGCGGAGCCGACGGGGCGGTGATCGCCGCGCTGGAAGAGGCAGGCGCGCTGCTCGGCAAGGGCAAGCTGCAGCACAGCTATCCGCATTCCTGGCGCTCGCACGCGCCGCTCATCTTCCGCGCGACGACCCAGTGGTTCATCTCGATGGAAACCAACGATTTGCGCGAGAAGGCGCTGGAGGCGGTCGCCCGGACCCGCTTCGTGCCGGAGAGCGGGCGCCGTCGGCTCGGCTCCATGATCGAGAACCGCCCCGACTGGTGCGTCTCCCGCCAGCGCGCCTGGGGCGTACCGATCCCGGTGTTCACCCACCGTGAGACCGGGGAGTTGTTGCGCGACGAGGCCGTGAACGAGCGCGTGCTGGCGGCCTTCCGCGAGGGAGGCGGGGACGCCTGGTTCGAGCTGCCGGCCTCGCACTTCCTCGGCCCCGGCCGCGACCCGGAAGACTGGGACCGGGTGCAGGACATCGTCGAGGTCTGGTTCGACTCGGGCTCCACCCACGCCTTCGTGCTGGAGGGCAACGAGACCCAGCGCTGGCCCGCCTCGCTCTATCTCGAAGGCTCCGACCAGCACCGGGGCTGGTTCCATTCCTCGCTGCTGGAGGCCGCCGGCACGCGCGGCCGCGCGCCCTTCGACACCGTGCTGACGCACGGCTTCGTGCTCGACGAGGACGGGCGCAAAATGTCGAAATCGCTCGGCAATGTGACCGCCCCGCAGGAGGTCATCGACCGCTACGGCGCCGACATATTGCGCATCTGGACGGTCTCCGCCGACTATTCGGACGACCTGCGCATCGGCGAGAACATCCTGAAGCACCAGGCGGAGCTTTACCGGCGCATCCGCAACACGCTGCGCTACCTGCTCGGCAACCTCTCGGGCTTCGGCGCCGCCGAGCGCGTGGCGCCGCGGGACATGCCGGAGCTGGAGCGCTGGGTGCTGCACCGGCTCTGGGAGCTCGACCGGCTGGTGCGCCGGGCCATCGAGGACTACGACTTCCACGCCATGTGGACGGCGCTGCACAATTTCTGCGCCGTGGACCTCTCGGCCTTCTATCTCGATATCCGCAAGGACGTGCTCTATTGCGACCCGGCGTCGAGCCTGGCCCGCCGGTCGGCCCGCACGGTGCTCGACCTCCTGTTCGACTGCCTGACCGCCTGGACCGCGCCCATCCTCTGCTTCACCGCCGAGGAAGCGTGGCTTGCGCGCCACGGCGACGCGGAGGGCGAATCGGTGCATCTGCGCCAGTTCCCCGAGGCGCCGGAGGAGTGGCGGGACGATGCGCTGGCGGCGCGCTGGGCGGAGGTGCGCGCCGTGCGCCGGGTGGTGACCGGAGCCATCGAGCGCGAGCGGGCCGCCAAGCGCATGCGCTCCGGCCTGGATGCCGCGCCCACGGTATGGCTTGCACCGGAGCGCCGCGCGGCGCTGGAGGGCCTCGACCTCGCGGAGATCGCCATCGTCTCGACCTTGGACTTCGGCGAGGGCGAGCCGCCTGCCGACGCCTTCCGGCTGGAGGATGTGGAGGGCGTGGCGGTCCTGCCCCGCGCCTCGAAGCACGAACGCTGCGCCCGCTGCTGGCGCCGCCTGCCGGATGTAGGCGAGGCGGCCGCCGGCATCTGCAGGCGCTGCGCCGACGCGGTCCGGGCGTTGCCGCCCGAAGCGGCCGCCTGACGCCCTGCGCGCGCCCGCACGATACGGGCTGGCCGCAGCCGTTGCCGTCTTCGCCGCCGACCAGGTATCCAAGCTCTGGGTGCTGGCGATCCGGTCGGACCTGCCGGTCGAGGTCCTGCCCTTCTTCAACGTCGTGCTGGTATGGAACCGGGGCGTCAGCTTCGGCATGTTCGGCTCGGCCGGCCCCCTGCTGCTGGCGCTGCTGGCGGGCGCGGTGGCGGTCGTGCTGACCGTCTGGATGCTGCGCTCTCCCCGGCGATTCGAGGCCTTGGCACTCGGCACCGTCGCGGGCGGGGCGGCCGGCAATATTCTGGACCGGCTGACGCGCGGCGCCGTGGTGGACTTTCTTGACTTCCACATCGGCGGCTGGCACTGGTATGCCTTCAATCTGGCCGATTCCGCCATTACCGTCGGCGTCGCCATGCTGTTGTTCGACGCCGTGTTCATGCGCGGTCGGCGGGCCGGAGAAACCGGCGGCGGGAAGGAATGAAGCGCATGATGATCCGGTCGTTGGCACTGCTTGCAGGCGCGGTGTTCGCGCTGGGCGCATGCGATGTGGCCCGGACCCTCGGCATCGACCGGGAGGGGCCCGACGAGTTCGCCGTGCTTCGTCACGCGCCGCTTACCGTGCCGCCCGATTTCCGGCTCCGCCCGCCGGAGCCTGGCGCGGTAAGTCCGCAGGCGCAGCCGCAGCGCGAGAGCGCACGCCGGACATTGACCGGCCGAGGCGGCGGGAGCGAAGGCGCAGACCGGTCCGCGGGCGAGTCGGCGCTGCTCTCCAAGATGGGCGGCGTCAAGGTGGACAGCAGCTTCCGCCAGCGCATCGACGAGGAGACGGCCGAGATCGCCCGGAAGAACCGCCGGCTGCTCGACGACCTGATTTTCTGGGAAGACCGCAAGACGCATACGAGCGTCGTGGACGCCGCGGCGGAGCGCAAGCGGCTCCGCGAGAACGAGGCCCTGGGCAAACCGCCGACCGAGGGCAAGACGCCGACGATCCAGCGCCGGTAGCCTGGAGGAGCGCTGACGGTGCTGGGCGACCTTCCCTACCGCCAGGACCTTTCGCGCTGCGCCGCCGTCGCCGGAACCGCCGATTTCGAGCAGGCGCTTGCGGCGGCGGGCGAAGGCCTTGCGGCGCTCAGGCGCGCCTATGACGAGGGCAGCCTGCCGCTGCTTCGCCTGCCGGAAGCGCGGGGCGACCTCGCCATGATCGAGGCGCGGGCCGAACACCACCGCGAACATGCCGACGATGTGGTGGTCCTGGGCACGGGCGGGTCCAGCCTCGGCGGGCAGGCGCTCTACGCGCTCGCCGATTCCGGCTTCGGGCCGAGCGGCGATTCGCCCCGGCTGCATTTCCTCGACAATATCGATCCCCACACCTTCGACCACCTGTTCCGGAGCCTCGACCTCGCGCGCACCGACTTCCTCGCGATCTCCAAGTCCGGCGGCACGGCGGAGACGCTGATGCAGTTCCTCGTCTGCCTGGAGGCGCTGGCGGACGAAGTGGGCCGCGAGAACGCGGCGGAGCACGTAACCGTCATCGCCGAGCCCGGCGCTAGCCCGCTGCGCCGCCTCGCGGAATCCTGGGGATTCTTCACCATCGACCACGATCCGGGCATTGGCGGGCGCTATGCGGCGCTAACGCCCGTCGGGCTCCTGCCGGCGGTCATCGCCGGGCTCGACCCGGCCGCCCTCAGGGAAGGCGCGCACCAGGTGCTGCACGGGAGCCTGAACGCCGCCCAGCCCGGCGCGAGCGATCCCGCGCTCGGCGCGGCGCTCAATGCCGCCTGCGGGGCAGGCGCCGGACGGAGCACTGTGCTGACGGTCTATGCCGACCGGCTCCTGCCCTTCGCCATGTGGTTCCGCCAGCTCTGGGCGGAGAGCCTCGGCAAGGAGGGCAAGGGCACGCTGCCGGCCCCCGCACTCGGCGCCGTGGACCAGCACAGCCAGCTCCAGCTCTGGCTCGACGGGCCCGACGACAAACTCTTCACCGTGGTGACGGCCGACAGCGCCGGGCGCGGCAGGGCCGTTCCGCCGGCGCTGGCGGAGGACGAGCGGCTCGCATGGCTCGCCGGGCGCAGCATGGGCGACCTGTTGGACGCCGAGGCCCGCGCGACGGTGGAAACGCTGGCGCAGAAGGGCCGGCCCGTGCGCCGGTTGCTGCTGGGGCGCATCGACGAGGCGGCGCTCGGCGCGCTGATGATGCATTTCATGCTGGAGACGATTCTGGCCGCGCACATCATGGGCGTCGATCCGTTCGACCAGCCGGCGGTCGAGCAGGGCAAGCTGCTTGCGCGGGACTATCTTGCGGCGATGGGGCAGCGGTGATGCTGCGCCGCCTGCCGGAAGCGGTGGTGAACCGCATCGCGGCGGGCGAGGTGGTCGAGCGCCCGGCGTCCGCGCTCAAGGAATTGGTCGAGAACGCCATCGACGCGGGCGCGGAGCGCATCGACTGCGCGTTGCGCGCGGGCGGCGCCGCCTGGATTTCGGTGGACGACGACGGCGTCGGCATCGTCCGGGACGACCTCGCGCTCGCGCTCGAACGCCACGCCACCTCGAAGCTCGCCGACGACGATCTCGTGGATATCCGCACGCTCGGCTTTCGCGGCGAGGCGCTGCCGTCCATCGGTTCCGTCTCGCGCCTCGCGATCGCCAGCCGGGCCGAGGGCGCGGCCGAAGCCTGGCGCATCTCGGTCGACAATGGCGAACCCGGCGCGCTCGAGCCGGCGGCGCGCGCACGCGGCACGCGGGTCGAGGTGGCGGGCCTGTTCCGCGCCGTGCCCGCGCGTCTCAAGTTCCTCAAATCGGCGCGCGCGGAATATCTGGCCGCCGCAGACATGGTGAAGCGCCTCGCCATGGCGCGCCCCGCCATCGCCTTCTCGCTGGAGCATGACGGGCGGCGCGCCTGGTCCTCGCCGGCGACGGCGGACCCGCTCGCGCGCCTCGCCGACGTGCTGGGGGCGGAGTTCGCAGACAACTCGGTAGCGGTCGCGCTCGAAGCCGAGGACATCCGCGTCTCCGGCCATGCCGGCCTGCCGACCTGGCACCGCGGCACGGCGCAGGCGCAATATCTCTTCGTCAACGGCCGCCCCGTGCGCGACCGGCTGCTCCAGGGCGCGGTCCGCGCAGGCTATGAGGAGCTGGTGCCGCGCGGGCGCTTCCCGGTGCTGGCGCTGTTCCTCGAACTCGCGCCCGACCGGGTGGATGCGAACGTGCATCCGGCAAAGACGGAGATCCGCTTCCGCGATGCCGGGCGGGTGCGCTCGCTTATCGTCTCGGCGCTCCGGCGCGCGCTCGCGGAAGAGGGCCACCGCGCCGCCGCGCCCACCGGATTTCACATGGGCGGCGTTGGCGCCGCCGCCGCGCCGCTCATGGGCCGTTTCCGGCCGGGCGGCGCCGGCGCACCACCGCTTGAACTCGCCGAACGCGCGGCCGAATGGCAGGCGCCGCTCGACCCCGCCCTCGCGCCTTCCGCGCCGCCGCCCGCCCCGGAGGCGCCGGAGGCCGCGGACCTGCCGCTGGGGGCGGCGCGCGCGCAGCTTCACGACACCTACATTCTGGCGCAAACGGGCGACGGCGTCGTGCTGGTGGACCAGCATGCGGCGCATGAGCGGCTCGTGCTGGAGCGCATGCGCCGGGCGCTTGCCGACGGCCGGCCCCCGCGCCAGACGCTGTTGTTGCCGGAGGTGGTGGAGCTCGACGAAGCCGGCGCCGAACGCCTTGCGGCCAAGGCGGAGGAGCTCGGCGAACTGGGTCTCGTGCTGGAGCGCTTCGGCCCGGAGGCGGTGCTGGTGCGCGAGACCCCGGCCGCGCTCGGCGAAGCGGATGTAAAGGGGCTGGTCCGCGACCTCGCCGACGACCTGGCGGAGCACGGCCTCGCGCTCACTCTCAAGGAGCGGCTGGAGGACGTGGCGGCAACGATGGCCTGCCACGGCTCGGTACGCGCCGGCCGGCGGCTCGGCGCGCAGGAGATGGATGCGCTCTTGCGCGAGATGGAGGCCACGCCGCGCTCCGGCCAGTGCAATCACGGCCGCCCGACCTATGTCGAGCTCAAGCTCGCGGACATAGAACGGCTGTTCGGCCGGCGCTGAAAGGACCGCCGGAATCGCGCTTCAGCAATCCGGCGGGTCGTGCAGCTCAACGGCCTTCAGGCGGTAACGGATCGTGAATTCGGGGAAGGCGATGACAGCGTCGCCCCCGACGCCGTTCTCGTAGAACCACTCGGTCGACTCGAAAGTGGGCAGGGCGGCGTCGTCTGCGCCGAAGAAGGCGAACTGCGCGCGCCAGCGGGCGAGGCCGTCCAGCGCCGCCGGCGCATCCGGGCTGTCGCCCGATGCGCCCGTCGGCAACACCAGGACGCTTGCGGTCAGCAGGTCGTCCTCGTCCTCGCCGAAGAACACGCTGCGCGTCAGCAGGCCCTTGCCCGTCCGGGCATGGTCGATGACGTCCCGGACCCAGGCGCTTGGAAACATCGTGCCCGGCTCCAGCGCCAGACGGCGTCCGCGCGGCTGGCTGTAGACGACCTCCCCGCCGCCAGCCGCCGCCAGGCGCGCCGTGCCGCTTCGCGCCTCGGTTGCGATGCCGTTCCGGTCGGTTCGGCCCGCGAAGCCGAAGGCCCGGCCGTCCAGGCGCTCCCAGGCCGAAAATTCGACGCGGACGGAAACCGGCTCCCCTTCGGGCGGCTGGACCTCCAGGCGGGTGTCGCGGTTGACAACGGTCCTGTCGCAGTCCGCCGACCATTCGTAGAATGCCGCGCCGGAAAGCCCGGCGATGCCGGAGGCCGGATCGGCCCGGACGAGCCCGACCTCATAGATCGCCCGGTGCGGAGCGACCGCGCTGTCCGCGGCCTCCGCCGGGGCGGTCAGCAACAGCACGCACAGGCCCGCAGCCGCTGCCCGCCCGGTACGGCTGCGGAAGCGTCTGCGGTCGCATCCCGAAAGCATGTCCGACCTCCGCCTTCGACCCCCTTCGCTATACCGGATCGGGCCGAAAGGGAAGCGCGCCCGATTGCCCGCCGCTGCCCGCCACCTTATATTGGGCGGTGCTGGGCAAGCCCGGCTATGGCGATAAACGCTATGCGGAATAAGCGTTGCGGACCCGGGGGCAGTACCCGGCGCCTCCACCATATACGGGGGCGAACCAGGATCGACGTGCGTGGTAAAGGCATGGTCTTCGCTCGGCATGGCACCACCGTTATCGGGCCGCAACTCAAGTGCGAACGACAATGAGGTCGCACTCGCTGCCTGATCGCTGATTCGGCAAGCGCGGTTTGGAGGGCACCGGGCAACAGAAGCCCTCCATCCTCACCGCACGATGCGCGCCGGGGGAACGATGGCCGAGGACTTCCTGGATTACGACCGGCTGGTCGAGGACGCGATGCGCGGCGTCGTCCGGCGCGCGCTCGAGGAGGTGGCCGAGAAGGGCCTGCCGGGCGACCACCATTTCTATATCACCTTCCTGACCCGCCACCCGGCCGCGGCGGTGCCGCCGCGTCTGGCCTCCCAATATCCCGACACCATGACCATCGTGCTTCAGCACCAGTATTACGGGCTGGAGGTCCATTCGACCCATTTCGAGGTCACGCTCGCCTTCAACCGGGTGCAGGAGCGCCTGCACGTTCCTTGGGAGGCGGTAACCGTGTTCCACGACCCCTCGGTCGATTTCGGCCTGCGTTTCTCCCGCCATGGCGTCGCGCCGTTGCTGCCGGCCGCGGAGGCCGAGGCCGCCGACGGTGCAGGAGAGCCCCCCGCCAGCGAGGGGAATAAGGGCGGCGACGGCGGCAATGTCGTGTCGCTGGATCGGTTCCGAAAGAAGTAAGGGGCGCGTCCATGCCCGAATTCGCCTTTCATGAGATGTTCCCGCTCGCCAAGGGCGCAACGCCCTGGCGACGGCTCGAAGGGGATTTCGTCTCCGTCGAGCGGTTCCGCGGCCGGGACTTCGTCGCCGTCGATCCCGAGGCGCTGACCCTGCTGGCGCGCGAGGCCTTCCACGACATCTCGCACCTGTTGCGGCCGGGCCACCTTGCGCAGCTCGCCTCGATCCTCGACGACCCCGAGGCCTCGCCGAACGACCGCTTCGTCGCGCTCGACCTCCTCAAGAACGCGAATATCGCCGCGGGCGGCGTGCTGCCCATGTGCCAGGACACGGGCACCGCCATCGTCATGGGCAAGAAGGGCGAGCGCATTCTGACCGGCGGCGGCGATGAGGAGGCGCTCTCACGCGGCATCTTCCGCGCCTATGCGGAGGACAATCTGCGCTATTCGCAGCTCTCGCCCGTCTCCATGTTCGAGGAGCGCAACACCGGCTCCAACCTGCCGGCGCAGTTCGACCTCTATGCCGCGCCCGGTGAGGAATACGAGCTCCTCTTTATCGCCAAGGGCGGCGGGTCGGCCAACAAGTCCTTCCTCTACCAGGCGACGCCCGCCACGCTCCATCCGGACCGGCTGCTGCCTTTCATCGACGAGAAGATCCGCACGCTCGGCACCGCCGCCTGTCCGCCCTACCATCTGGCAGTCGTTGTCGGCGGCACGTCGGCGGAGCTGAACCTGAAGACCGTGAAGCTCGCCAGCACCGGCTATCTCGACGGCCTGCCGACGGAGGGCGGGCCGCATGGCAGCGCCTATCGCGACCGGGAGACCGAGGAGAAAATCCTGGAGGCGACGCGCGCCATGGGCATCGGGGCCCAGTTCGGCGGCAAGTATTTCTGCCACGATGTGCGCGTGGTGCGCCTGCCGCGCCACGGTGCTTCGCTGCCGATCGGGATCGGCGTCTCCTGCTCGGCCGACCGCCAGGCGTTGGCCAGGATCACCCGCGACGGCGTGTTCCTCGAGGCGCTGGAGCGCGACCCGGCGCGCTTCCTGCCCGAGACGGACGCGGACATGCTGGGCGGCGAGGTGGTCGCGCTCGACCTCAGCCGGCCGATGGACGAAATCCGGGCCGCGCTCTCCCGCCATCCGATCCGCACCCGCCTCGCGCTCACCGGCCCGATCACGGTCGCCCGCGACCTCGCGCACCAGAAGATCGAGGCCAGGCTCGCTGCGGGCGAAGCCATGCCCGCCTGTTTCCGCGACCACCCGATCTACTATGCCGGTCCCGCCAAGACGCCGGAGGGTATGGCGTCCGGCTCATTCGGCCCGACCACGGCCGGGCGCATGGATGCCTTCGTGGACCCTTTCCAGGCAGCGGGCGGCAGCCATGTCATGCTCGCCAAGGGCAACCGCTCGGCCCAGGTGACGGCGGCCTGCAAGGCGCATGGCGGCTTCTATCTGGGATCGGTCGGCGGCTCGGCCGCACGGCTCGCCCAGGACCACATCCGCAAGGTGGAGCTGCTCGAATATCCGGAGCTCGGCATGGAAGCCATCTGGCGTATCGAGGTCGAGGACTTCCCCGCCTTTATCGTCATAGACGACAAGGGCAACGACTTCTTCGCCGGCCTCTGAGCGGACATATGGAGCGTCCGCCGCCCCGTCGTGCCAGAACGGCCCGGGCGCGGCGCTTGCGGCGCGAGGGAAGCGAAGCCGAACGACGCCTCTGGGCGCATCTGGCCAACCGCCGGTTACAGGGCCTGAAATTCCGTCGTCAGCATCCCGAGCCACCCTTCGTGCTGGACTTCTACTGCCATGAGGCGCGTCTCGCCGTAGAGGTGGACGGTGGCCATCACGCCGCTCCCGAGGGCAGGCGGCGTGACAAAGTCCGCGGCCGGGTACTGGCAAATCGCAACATCCTCGTACTCCGCTTCTGGGCCAACGAGGCGTTGCAGGAAACGGAAGCTGTTCTGGAAACCATCCGACGAGCGGCAGTGCAGCGAAAGGAAACATTGCAAGGCTAAATTCCCTCTCCCTCCGGGAGAGGGCCGGGGTGAGGGCCGCGCGTAGCGCGGATAGTCCGATAGTCTAGGCAGTAGCAAGTTCAACAATCCGAAGAACAGGCAGTTCGGCTGCATGCTGGACATGTCGATGTCGTCCCCGAGGAACCCGACGCAAGTCCGGAGATTTGCAGCCGCCGCGCTCACCGCCCTTCGGGCGGCCCTCACCCCGGCCCTCTCCCGGGGGGAGAGGGGGAATCGGGATTCCGGGGTTCGGGTTCGGGCCGTGCAGCTCCGGTCGGTCGCGCTTGTCAGGTGATCGCGATCGGGTTGCCGATCGAGCCGGTGCCGCCCTTGATCGGCAGCGGCGCGAACACATAGACGAACCGATACGCCCCGTCGGCGATCAACTCGTCGAAGACCAGGTTCTCGTGGATGTAGATGCCGTTGCGGGTGATGAGCTCGTTATGCACCACAAACGCCTTTTTCGGGTCCGGGTTCGGCACCACCTCGACCGGCCAGGTGTCCGCGCCGGCGACGCAGATGCCCTTGTCCACCAGGATCTTCGCGACATCCATGCCGATGCCGGGGACGCCGGAATTGAAGCGGTCGTTGTTCTCGATCCAGAGGTCGCCCCAGCCGGTGTTGAAGAACACGGCGTCGCCTTCCTTGATGTCGTCCAGCGACATGCCCTGCGCGGCGAGCGCGGTATCGACATGGGCCGGCGTAATCTCGTCGCCGACGTCCCACGCCTTTTGCGGCTTCACGTCGATCAGGTGGCCGCGGGTGAAGAACGGTTTGACATGCTCCATGCCGATCTTCTGGAGCCCGTAGGCGCCTTCGACCTCGGCCCCGGTGAAGCCGTTATAGTAGCGGTGGTCGGCCTTGTCGGTCGCCGAGCCGACAATGGCGCCGATATGGCCGAGCCCGTCGAACTGGGTGCCCACCTGGCCGATTTCGGTCGCGAGATATTCGTCGTTATAGACGAGCATGTTCTCGCCGAACGGGCCGCCGGTCGGGGCGCCGGGAATGCGGAGCGCGAAGCCGCGCGGACCGAAAAAGGGAATGCTCGGCTCGTAGTCGCGCCCGATGCGGGTGACCTTGCCGTTCTTGATCCACTTCACGGCGTCGAGCGTCTTCTCCGGCGTCATCCAGTTGGAGGCGCCGGCCTGGTCGCCCTCGCCCCAGCGCGACGGCCACCACTTCTCGCCGATGGGCGTCATGTGGGCGTCGGCCTTGGCTTCCCGGATGCTGCCGCCGGTCATCGCCGCGCCGGCGGCCGCCACCGCGCCCGCGCCAACGGCCGCCGTCCGCATGAAATTGCGACGGTCCGGCGACTCGATATCGGCCGAGTTAGGCAGCGACTCGAACTTGTTGAAGATCATGGACCTCATCTCCCCTTGCGGCAGTTCCGGTAATTGTAGGACTGTATCCTGTGCCCCGGTTCGCCGGCAGGTCAAGAGAAACAAACAGGAAAAGCGCAGCCGATGAGTCTTTTCGAATCCCGCGCGCCGGAGGCGCGCATCCCGGTCACCGTGCTCACCGGCTTTCTCGGCAGCGGCAAGACCACCCTGCTCAACGCCCTCCTGCGCGACCCCGCCATGGCCGGCACGGCGGTGATCGTGAACGAATTCGGCGATATCGCTCTCGACCACCTGCTGGTGGAGGCGGTGGACGGCGAGACCATGGTGGTGAACGGAGGCTGCGTGTGCTGCCAGCTCCGCTCCGACCTGGAGGAGACGCTGCGCGACCTGCTGGCGCGCATGCGGGACGGCGAGGTGCCGGCATTCGAGCGCGTGGCGGTAGAGACGACGGGCCTCGCCGACCCGGCGCCGATCGCGCAGACGCTGCTGAACAACCCGCTGGTCTCCGGCTTCTACCGGCTGGACGGCGTTGCGGCGACCGTGGACGGCGTGCTGGGCCCCGGCCATCTCCGCGACCAGCGGGAAGCCGTGAAGCAGGTGGCGCTTGCGGACCGTATCGTCGTGACCAAGTGCGACCGCGAGGATGCAGCGCCGGAAACGCTGGTCGAGCTGCTGGACCGGCTCGCGCCCGGCGCGGAGCGGCGCGAGGCGGCGATGGGGGCGGTGCCGCCGGATTTCCTGTTCGGCCTCGACACGGCCGATGCCCGCTGGCTCGGCCTCGCGGAAGACGATGAGCACGGGCACGGCCATGAGCATGGGCACGACCTCGATGACATCGACACGGTGTCGCTGATCTTCGAAGAGCCCATCGACTGGTCGGCGTTCTCGCGCTGGCTCGCGGAGCTGCGCAACCGGCACGGGCCGCAACTCCTGCGGGTCAAGGGCATTCTGAACCTCCAGGGCCAGGAGGGGCCGGTCGTGGTTCACGGCGTGCAGCACATCTTCCAGTCGCCGAAGCGCATGGCCGACTGGCCGGACGACGACCGCCGCTCGCGCCTTGTGTTCATCACCCGCGGCCTGCCCCGCGAAACCCTGCTGGCGGGACTCGGCAGAGGCGATTGACCGGCCGCGCCGGGGATTGAGCGGCAGGCTCCGTTCGGCCATACGGAGCCGATGTCCTTGTCGCCGGATGCGGCCCCGGAAAAGGCCTACCCGCTCCTCCTCGCCAGCATGGCGCTTGCCGTGTTCCTGGCCGTCACGGCGGTGGCGATGCTCGGGCCCCTGCTCGTGGACATGGCCGGGGCGCTCGGCGTCACGGTTCCCGTAATGAGCCGGCTCGTCGCGGCGGCCTCCGCGGTCTGGGCCGTCACGGCGCTGGTCGCGGGGCCGGTCTCCGACGCCTGCGGGCGCAAGCCGGTGCTTCTCCTCGGCCTCGCCTTCCTCGCGGCAGGGTCGCTCGGCATGGGGCTGGCCCCCACATTCGCCGCGGCATTGGGCTTCAGCCTGCTGGTCGGGATCGGCGGCGGCATGGTGCCTCCGACATGCGTTTCGCTCGCGGCGGACATATCGCCGGAAGAGCGCCGGCCGATGTCCATAGCGGTCATGACCATGCAGCCGGGGATGAGCGTCCTGCTGGGAGTCCCCCTGGCCGCCGTGCTCGGCGGCTTCGCCGGATGGCGCGTCCCCTTCCTGGCGGTCGGGCTGGCGCTGCTGCTGGCCGCCCTCCTGCTCCTGCTGCTCGCGCCCCGCCGCAGGCCGTCGCCGGGCCGAATCGATCTGGCCGGACGGATGCGGCGCGTCGCCGCGTTTCCGGTGACATGGTGCATGGCCGGCACGAACGTGCTGGCCCGCACCGCCTGGGGAGCGATTCTCACCTTCCTTCCGCCCTTCCTGGGGGAGGCCTACGGTCTGCGGACCGCAGAGATCGCGCTGCCCATGGCCGTCGTCGCCCTGTGGATGACCGCCGCACCCCTGCTGGGCGGCCGGATCGGCCGCATTCGCAGGCGGCTCCCCGTAACGGCCGCGCTGCTGCTGGCCGCCGCCGTTCCGGGGCTGGGGGTGTTCCTTCCGGGTTGGAGCGCATGGTTCGCGGTGTCGGCGGCCGGCCTGCTCATGCTGCTGGTCGTTCCCGTCACCACGGTTCTGATGATTCTGATCGCCGAGGCCGGGGGCGAGTCCCGGGGCGCTCTCGCAGGGGTCATATCCAGCAGCAATTGGGCCGGCACCGCAGCGGGCGCGGCCATCGGCGGCGCGCTGGTCGCCCATTTCGGCTATGGCGCGCTGTCCTTCCTGCTGGCGGGCGCGGTGCTTGCGAGCGGCCTGCTCATGGCCTTCGCCGTAACCGAAAGGGCCGTCGCCCGCACCCGGTCCCGTTTCTCGTCCCGGTAGCCTGCCGTCTCCGCATCCCGGTCCGGCCCGTATCCGGAACCTCCGTCGGCCCGGACGGCGGGGAGACCCTTCGGATGTGTCATGCGATGTCATGTTTTGTCATGGTCGGCGGTCGGCGATGCGAATGGCTCATGTCCTGCAACCGTTTCCGGCATAGGGCTGTCCTTTCGGGCCGGGTATTCCATCGGGCTTCCCCGGCTTTGCGTTTTCGGCATCGGTCTCTCCTCTCGATCCGTCTCCGTTCCGTCCTCCCCGCCGCCTGGCTGCCCGGTGCGGCGGGGACCCCGTTTCGCGCGTAACGCCTGCCGGCGCGCCCGCGCCCGCCCGCGCGCGTTTCGCGGCGGCGCGGTTCGCGCGCCTGATTGCGCGCGCGAGACAGAGGACGCACGTCTCCCGCCTGTTCCGTCGGTGGTTTTTTTCGCGCCGGCGCCGGCGCGACGGAAAGCGGCTCCCGGATGCCGCTCGGTCGTATGTTCTTTATTTATTCTAACACGACTATGCCGAAATGCAAGTCGCTCTGCCTGCACTTCCCGAGTTTTCTGGCCATAATCTTGATTATTCAGGAAAAATATCCTCGATTCCTTATCTTCCTCCATCCGGCGGCCCGGCTATCCCTTCGGGTCTCTCAGGGCAGCATGGCCGAGCGGGAGGAACAGGCGCATGCGCCCGTCCGCGAGCGGGGCGAAGCCGAACCCCTCGTAGAAGCGTTTCGCGTCCTCGTTCGCCGCGTCCACGACCATGGCGTGCATGGCCACGGCTTCGCCGGCGGCCGCGACGCGCTTGACCGCATCGGCGAGAAGCATGCGTCCGACGCCGCGCCCCTGCGCAGAGAGATCGACCGCCAGCCGGCCTATCAGGGCGCAAGGCACCGGATGGCGCGGCAGCTTCCGGGAGAGTTCTTCCGGCAGCGAAGCGAGGTCTATCGACAGGGCGCTCAACGTGTAGAAGCACAGCACGCCGCCGCCGCTGCCCTCGGTGCAGACGAACACCCGGGCGATGCGGCGCCGGACATCCTGCTCCGCCTGCCGCGCAAGGTAGCGGTCCAGTTCGGGCAGGCCGCAGGAAAAAGCGGTCCGGTCGTGCCGCCGTTCGAGCGGCTCGACAATCGGCGTGTCGGTCGGGGTCAACGCGACTCGACGCGCCGTGCGTGTTCTTCCAGGGCCGCGCGGAGCCGGTCGTTCGGCGGCGGCGGATCGGCTAGGGCATCGAAGAAACGCCTCGCATCCTCGCGGGCGAGCGCCAGCGTTTCGTGCCTGTCGATGGTCCGCTCGGCGGTTTCGAGCGCGCTGGACAGAATGAAGGCGCTCACGGTCTTGCCCTCCACGGAGGCCGCCCGTTCGATACGCCGCTTCGCCGCTTCGCTGAGCCGCAGGTTGATACGCTCGCTTCGAACCGCGCTCGCCTGAGCCATGATGCCGCCTCCCTTTACCCGAATGTACGTCGTAACGGTGCCCTCGACAAGGCGGCAAGACCGCATCCCGGCGGAATCGTCCGGCGGCAATGCCTCGAACCGCTCGGCCTGAGCGTGACCGGGGCCGCCAGAGGCCCCGGCGTCACGCACCACACCCTCTCCCGGCCTATTCACGGATGCACCGGCGTTTCGGCGGGCATGGCGACCCGGCTGTCGAAGGGCCTTCGGTTCGAGCCCGGAAACCTGGCTCGGTATGCAGATGGCCTACGACCTCTGGCAGGCCCGGGAACGCGTGGACCGGATTTCTGTGGAGCGCTTCGCGGCGTAGGGGAGGCTTGGAGGCAGTTGCATATCCTCAAGGCCGGCCGCAGATACATGCGATTGCACTAATCATGGCGCTCCTCCATGCGCCCGTGCCCAATGCTCCATCAAAAGGTCGATTTCCGACTCGGGACCGCCATGCGAATTACCATCGCCCACGTCAACCGTCCCGCGCCGTCACTACGACGCGATACGTCTTGCCAGTAGCCGCTAAATCCGTAAAGAATTAGAAGTTCGCGCGAACGTTGCTTGGTGACACATTCGAACTCGATCCCGTGCCGCGGTCTCAGGGAAGTTGGTATGAACATTGGTGAAAGAGATGGTGCTACGACATCGGCACCGCGCTTAGTACCCGCGACCGGCAGCCTCGTTGGCGGCGTTCCAAGGGAGAAAACGGCTCGGATCACCGATGCAATGGCCGATCTACAGCTGGGGATAGACGGATTGAGAGCTCAATCGGACGCTGCAGCTGATGGAAACCGTTGGGCCAATTCTCTGGGTGCGTTCGCGCGGACCAGTTCGGTGTTCCTACGAAAAACTGTTCTGGGAGATGAGGGTAAGCGCGAGACTCGACTGCTGGATGATCGGGTGCTGGAGGCGATCGGGTTAAAATTTAACCAATTGCGAAAGATTCCGAAGGCCAGCCGACGAGAACTCGAGGTGGGGTTCTGCCTCACCAGCGCAACCCTGCAAATAACGAAGCTAGATGATCTCACGCTGCAGCCTGAGGCGGCATATCATTTCCATGCGGGGCCGCAGGAGTTGCAGCTTTCCATTGAGTGGCCGTTACCAGGTGTCGCGGGGTGGACAGGTGTACCGTCCGAAACGACACCTTGGCAGGTGAGTGCAAACGAGCTATTTCAGGTCAACTCTGAGTCCCGTTTAAGTTGCGACGAATGGCTTGCCCAGCAAGTCGTGCTGTTTGATGGGAAAGGAATCTCTCTAAGGGATATCATTCGGGCGGTTGCGAACTTCGAGGGAGCACATGCGATTGACGTCAGTAGTCTAACCACTCCCGTGGGCCAGAAAGCCTCCAGAGCCGCAAGGAACCCAGCCCCCCATATCCTAAATGCGGTTACTATGTGCGGAATTCGCTACCTGCACTTAGTCGTAATCGAGACCGCGTTGTACATCTACCAAAAACTTCTAGGTGTTGATTCGATCAAGCGACCGACTGGGGAAATTTACATGATAAAGTTGGGAGTAGCATGTTCACCAGATCAAGCCGATTCGCTTCACCCGGATTGGGTGACATTCCAAGGCGGAATGACAGTCTCGTTTTCGGAAACTCCGACAGTGATTCGACACAAGATCAAGGCCGTCGGTTAAGATTCTTGACCACAGGTAATAGGATTTCGGCCGACGCATGGTGTAAATTCCTCAAAGAGTGATCATTCGCGTAGTCCTTATTGACATAAAGTCCGTATTGATTGAAACACCTTTGTTTGGACGAAAAGTGAGACCCGGGTCGCATCCGCTGTGACGGTTGCCGATCTGTTGGGGGGGGTAGTGCTGTGGATTAGGCAGCGGCCTCACGCGACAAGGACCTCGTCCTTCACATAGTGCAGCCGGATCGGGCGCGGCCGGTCCATGCTTTCGTCGAAGTAGCAGTCCACCGCTTCCCGGACATTGCGGCGGAGTTCGTCCAGGGTCTCGCCTTCCGTGTGGATGCCGAAACCCAGCGCGCTTGCCGACCAGCCGCCGTCCAGTTCGTCTTCGCTGACCTCGAAGATGATCTCTGACATCGCACGCTCCGCCCGCCGCCGCCCCGCTGCGGAGGCAACGGGATTCGGCAACCGTTCCAATCTACTCCATGCAGGCCCTGCCGTCGAAGCGGTTTGTCCCTCCCCCGCGCATGGTCCGCCCGCCCGCCGAATTTGCTATAGCCGCCGGGACCATCCGAGGACGCCTGCGCTGGCGGGCGTCGTTCCTGTCGCCGGACCGGGGCGCCCCCTGCGCCTGCCGGGGCCGGCCGCCCCTGCGAAAGGGAGTTCCCCCATGTTCGGCTGTTTCTTCCCGAGCCCGCGCGCGTTCGGCATTTCGGCGCTCGTGTGGGCGTTCGTCGCGCTGCTGTTCTGGTATTTCGCGGCCGCGGACTGGGGCGACCCGACCGGCCTTTCGGAGCTCGTCGGCGCGGAGGAGCGGGCCGTCTGGGTCTATCTCTATTCCTTCCTCGCCTATGCCTCCTTCGCGCTCTTCTGGATGCGGTTCCGCCCGCACCCCTGGTCGCGCTGGTCGGTGGCGGGCTCGGCGCTGATCGTCTTCGTCACCTGGTTCCAGGTGCAGCTCGACGTGATGATCAACGAATGGTTCCGGACCTTCTACGACATCATCCAGAAGGCGCTGGCGGAACCGGGCGCCGTCACCGCCGGGGACTATTACGCGCAGCTCGCCACCTTCCTCACCATCGCCATGGTGTTCATCACCACCGCCGTGCTGAACCACTTCTTCACCAGCCATTTCGTGTTCCGCTGGCGCACCGCGATCAACGATCGCTATGTCCGGCTATGGCAGCAGGTGCGGCATATCGAGGGCGCCTCGCAGCGGGTGCAGGAAGACGCCATGCGCTTCGCCGGCATCATGGAGTCGCTGGGCGTGCGCTTCATCGACGCGGTGATGACGCTGATCGCCTTCCTGCCGATCCTCTGGGCGCTGTCGGTCCACATCAAGGAGATCCCGGTCTTCGGCGAGGTCGCCCATGCGCTGGTCTGGGTGGCGCTGTTCTGGTCGGTGTTCGGCACCGGCATCCTCGCGCTCGCCGGCTACCGGCTGCCGGGGCTCGAGTTCCGCAACCAGCGCGTCGAGGCCGCCTTCCGTAAGGAGCTCGTCATGGGCGAGGACCGGGAGGACCGCGCCCGGCCGCCGACCCTGGGAGAGCTGTTCGCCGATGTCCGGCGCAACTATTTCCGCCTCTACCTCAACTATCTCTACTTCAACATCGTGCGCTACGGCTATCTCCAGGCCGGCGTGATGCTGCCCTATGTCGCGCTCGGGCCGACCATCGTCTCGGCGGGGTTCTCGCTCGGCGTGATGCAGCAGATCGTCCGCGCCTTCGGCCGGGTGGAGAACTCGTTCCAGTTCCTGGTCAACAGCTGGACGACCATCGTGGAGCTGATGTCGATCTACAAGCGCCTCGCCGCCTTCGAGCGTGCGATCGCCGGCGACGACCTGGCGGCGATCGAGTTCGAGACCGGCACCCGGACTGCGGTGGGATAGCGGGCGGGCGGAACCGCTGCGTCAGCCGCGGGGCTGGAGCCAGGACTCCGACCAGGCCAGTACGGCGCTCGCAGACTGGTGCTCGCCGCGCTTTTCGAGCCAGGGCGAGCCGGTCGCGATGCGGCCGTTCATCGAAAGCTGGGCCGAGGCGTGGGGAAAGAAGGTCGAGAGCACGCCGAGCGGGCGGCCCCCGGCGCCGGGCGGCCCGTTCAGGATGAACGGCTCGAGCGCGTCGTACCAGGTCATGCGGACGATGTCCTCATCCGACTCGACGGTCTCCACCGTGGTCGCGCGCGGGTCGCCCTCGCGGGTGAAGACGGCCGGCAGCACCGGCACCGACTCGTCGGCGAAGGGCGGGTGCAGCAGCGTCTCGATGGTGCGCTGCAGCCAGCGGGCGACGGAAATGTCGTCGCTGTAGATGCGGACCTCGCCGTCGGTCAGCTCCCCCTGCATGAAGAGCGCATGGCCCGCGCCGGCAGGGCACCAGAGCACGCGCCAGTGGCTGGTGCGGTCGGACATGGTCCCGCCGCCGTCATGGCTCAGGCGGATGAAGGAGTTCTCGCCGGTCATCAGGACCTGATGGGCGTCGATAGGCGCGGTCATGGAGCAATATCCTCCGGGTCTGGGAGCGTTCTCGGGTTCGGGCTTCGACTATAGGGCCGGACGCCGGTTTAGTGCAGGAACCAATCTGTATGGATCGAATGTTTTCGACGAGCAGCCACCGGACTTGCCTTCCATCCGTCGCCCCGGACCCCGATCCGGGGCCCACCCATGACCGGTTCAGCCCGGTGGAAAGGCTGGGGGATGGACCCCGGATCGTCGCTGACGCGCCGTCCGGGGTGACGATTGAGGGTCCGTTTCAACCCGGACGGATCGTGCTCTAGCTGTGATCTCTCAATAGGTTGTCCATCCGGGACTGATTCTCGGAAGCTGATGGGTGACGAAAACCTGTCAGCGAACCGAGAAGCGAGCCCCGGATGAACGTCCACGGGGGGCGGTCGAGCCGAGATCGTCCGCGCGTGATCGACCAGGCAGACCCCGAAGGCCGTGGCCACGGCCTTCGGGGTCTGCGAACGCACCGTGCGCAAGTGGGTCCGGCGCTTCCAGGCCGAGGGAGCCGAAGGCCTGCGGGACCGCTCGTCGCGACCGCACACCCTGCGCCGACCGACCCCGGCCCCGGTGGTCCGCCGGATCGCCGCGCTGCGCCGGCGGCGCTGGTCCGGCGCGCAGATCGCCGCCCAGCTCGGCGTCTCCACCGCAACCGTCAGCCGCGTCCTCAGGCGCCTCGGCCTCAACCGCCTCAAGGCGCTCGAACCGCCCCAGCCGGTCAGGCGCCGAGCGCGAGAACCCGGGCGAACTCATCCACATCGACATCAAGAAGCTCGGACGCGACCGACCGGGACACCGCGTCACCGGCGACCGTACCGGCCAAAGCAACGCACGCGGCATCGGGGAGTATCTCCACGTCTGCATCGACGACCACTCCCGCGTCGCCTTCAGCCAGATCCTGCCCGACGAGAAGAAGGAAAGCGCCATCGCCTTCCTCAACGCCGCATCGCCTACTAGCCGCCTCGGCGTCGCCGTCAGCCGCGTCATGACCGATAACGGGTCCTGCTACAGGGCCCACGCCTTCCGCGACGCCTGCAAAACCCGCGGCCTCAAGCACATCCAAACCAGACCCTACACGCCAAGAACCAACGGAAAGGCCGAACGCTTCATCCAGACCGCCCTCAGAGAATGGGCCTACGCTCGCGCCTACCAAAACTCAGGCCAACGCGAACACCACCTCCCGCACTGGCTCCACCGATACAACTGGCACCGACCGCATGGTAGCCTGAAGGCAAATACACCCATCAGCCGACTCCGCCTGACCCAGGACAACCTGTTGATGCTCCACATCTAGCGGAGCGGCTTGTCCGCCACGATGAGGGCCCGCGCCCGAAAGAAGGCGATTTCATCGCCGCGGACCGCAAGCCCCATCCCGGCGTCTCGGCCTGCCTCGCCGAGCGCTTCGCAGAACATCGCGCGGTGTCGCCGGCGGCCTTCTCGACATAGGCCTCGAAAGTCCCGGCCCGGTGGGTGAACTCCCGCTCGATCCGCTCGATATGGTCCATACCAACCTCCTCCGCGACCCCGGGGAAGGATTACCTTACAGGAACCCCGGCCGGGTCCCCGCGCGCTGTTTTCCGTTCCCGACCGTGCGCCTAGACTGGGTGTCCGCGGGCCGGCGCTCGGGAGCGACCGGCGGCCTGCCGGATTTCGGGAGGAAGAGACATGAGACGACCGGACACGAAGCCGCTCTCGCGGTTCTCCGCAATCCTGCTCGGCGGATGGCTTATGGCGATGGCCGCGCCCGCGCTGGCCGGCGACGGCTGGCGCACCCTGACGGCCCCGCAGCCGCTGCCCGCGCCCGAGGCGACGGGCAATGTCGAGGTAGGCGGCGCCACCATCCACTATGCGATCTACGGCTCGGGCAACGCCGAGCCGGTCCTGCTGCTGCATGGCGGCCTGGGCGCGGCCGAGGACTAAGATCGGCGCGCTTGCCGCCGCCTACAAGGTAATCGCCATCGACAGCCGGGGCCACGGCCGCTCGACAGACGACGACCAGCCCTACGGCTACCGCCTGATGGCCGGCGACGCGATCGGCGTGATGGACAGCCTCGGCATAGACAAGGCCGCCATCGTGGGCTGGAGCGACGGCGGCAATATCGGCCTCGACCTGGCGATCAACAATCCCGGGCGGCTGACGAAAGTGTTCGCACTCGGGGCGAACTACCGGACCTCCGGCATCCGGCCCTCCGCCTTCACGGACGCGCTGATCGGCGCCTATGTCGGGCACGCGGCCGCCCAGTATGCGCGCATCTCGCCGACGCCCGAGGCCTGGGAGGCGTTTTCCGGCAAGGTGTTCGCGATGTGGGGCAGCCAGCCCGCCTACACCGACGAGCAGCTGGCCGGCATCGCCGTTCCCTTCGCGGTAGCGGCCGGGGTTTACGAAGAAGCCATCGACGAGGCCCATACCAAGCGCATGGCGGAGCTCATTCCGGGCGCCCGGCTGCTGCTGATCGACAATGCCAGCCACTTCGCCCATTGGCAGCAGGTGGAGGCGGTGAACAAGGCGATCCTGGAGTTCCTCGCCGCCGAGTAAGCCGAACGACGGCGTAGGGGAACCTGCCCGAAGCCCGCCCCTCAGGCGCGGGCTTCGCGGAAGCGGGAGAGCGAGCCGCCGTGCATGACGGAGCCCGGCAGCGGGTGGCCGACAATGTCCTCGGCGAGGCGGGCGCACTCGATCAGCCCGTCGAGGTCCACGCCCGTGTCGATGCCCATTTCCTCGCAGAGAAAGACGAGGTCCTCCGTGCAGACATTGCCCGCGGCGCCCTTGTGCGCGGCGAAGGGGCAGCCGCCGAGGCCGGCGACGGAGCTGTCGAATTTCGTCACCCCCATCTCCAGCCCGGCATAGGCGTTGGCGATGCCCATGCCGCGCGTGTCGTGGAGATGCAGAGCGATCTCCTGCTCCGGCCATTCCTCGCGCACCGCGCCCACGACCGCCCTGATCGAAGCCGGCTGCGCCCAGCCCATCGTGTCGGCGAGCGAAAGCGTGCCGATTTCCACGCCCTTCTCCGCAGCGATTTCCATCAGGTCGCGGACCGCCTCCAGCACCTTGGAGACCCGGACCTCGCCCTCGAAATTGCAGCCGAAGGCGGCCATGACCGACGCCTTCCTGACCGGCATGCCGTAGGCGAGATAGGTGTCGATCTGGTTCTTCTGCACCTCGCGGTTGCGCTCGTAGCCGCGGTTCGTGTTCTTGCCCATGAAGGTCTCGGAGGCCGAGGTCGAGATCGAGCCCTTCATCTCGATGCCTTCCTTGCCGAGCGCCCGGTCGAGGCCCCGCTCGTTCAGCCAGAGCACGGAATAGGCCACGCCCGGCTCGCGCCGGAAGCCCTCGACCACCTCGTCCGCATCCGCCCAGCCGGGCACATGCTTCGGGCTGACGAAAGAGGCGACCTGGATGCGCCTGAGGCCCGTCTCCGAGAGCGCGTCGATCAGCTCGATCTTGCGCGCCGTCGGGATCGGGCCCGGCTCGATCTGGAACCCTTCGCGCGGGCCTTCCTCGGAGATCGAGACGGACTTCGGCAGATCGGACATGGGCGCGGTCCTTCCGGAAACGGGAACGGGCAGGCGGTCAGGCGCGGGCCAGCCGCCGCGCGCGGAAGCTTATCAGAGTTATCGCCAGCGCGCTCATCGCCCGCGAGAGGCGTCCGGTCGGCTTCAGCCCGACGGCCTTGAAGATCATCGTCATGCCGCGCCGGGCATGGTGCGGCCGGTAAAGCGCTAAGTGCTCCCGCATATAGGCGCGGTTGAACTGCCGGCGGTCGTAGCGCTGCCCGCTCTCCTCATTGGCCGCGAACCAGGCGTAGGCGAGCTCGTCGTCCTCCGTCTCCATGACGCGCAGGAAGGCGATGCGGATGCGTTCGAGGCGGTTCAGGCGCTCGTTGGCCAGGTAGCGCTTCATCGTCCGGTAGAAGAGCGCATAGTGGCGCAGCTCGTCCGCCGCGATGCGCCTGGAGATCGCCTTGAGCAGCGGCTCGTCCGTCCGGTCCGCAAGCGCCGAATAGAAGGAGGAGGTGCCGACCTCGACCATGCAGCGCGCGATCATCTCGCCGGTGCGCGAGCCCCGGATCGAGGCGTCGGCGTCGATCTGGATCGAGTAGCCGGCGCGGAAGCGGGCGAACGCGGCCTCGTAGTCGAAGGAGGGGTCGGCCAGCTTCGCCCAGCGGCCGAGCACCACGCCGTGCTGGACCTCCTCATGCGCCCAGCCGTTCATCATCTCGCAGACTGCGGGGTCGTCCGCGAACACGCGGTTCAGATAGGCGGCATAGTCGCGGCCGTTCGACTCGACCATGCTCGCCGCCTTGACGAGCGGAACGAGGCTCGGATCGACCCGCTCGGGGTCGAATGCCGCCCAGGGCAACTCTTCCGGAGACCAATGGCCTGACATGACCTTCGAAGCTCCATCGTCAACGCCCCGCGACGCCCGTCCTCCTCCCGATGGGCGCCGACACGGTATGCACAGTATGCACAATATAGCACCAATGCGACGAAAATGCGAGGCCCAAAGCGCGGCGGCCTGCCTGTCCGCAGGGTAAAGCGACAGCGTGAAACCGGGCGTTGACGGGCCGGCGGCAGGCGACTAGGTTGCGCCGCGTTTCGCCATAGCATTGCACGCCCTGCCTCCGAGGAGGCCCGCCGGTCCGCGAGTGTTCGCGCATCGGCGCGTTCGGCGCTGGACGGGCGGGAGGAAGAGAGAGGCATGTTCGAAGGACTGACGGAGCGGCTCGGCGAGGTCTTCGGACGCCTCACCCGGCGCGGCTCGCTTTCCGCGGGCGATGTCGAGGCGGCGCTACGCGAGGTGCGCGTGGCGCTGCTGGAGGCCGACGCGGCGCTGCCTGCCGTGCGCGCCCTTGTCGACTCGGTGAAGAACCGGGCGGTCGGACAGGAAGTGCTGCGCTCGGTCGGGCCCGGCCAGCAGGTCGTCAAGATCGTCCATGACCGCATGGTCGAGATGCTGGGCGGCGAGGCCGAGGAGCTGCGCCTCGGCGGCAACCCGCCGCTCGCCATGCTGATGCTGGGCCTCCAGGGCTCCGGCAAGACGACGACGACCGCGAAGCTCGCCCGCCGCCTCACCGACCGGGACGGCAAGAAGGTCCTCATGGCGTCGGTGGACATCTATCGCCCCGCGGCCCAGCAGCAGCTCGAACTGCTCGGCAGGCAGGCCGGGATCGACACGCTGCCCATCGTCTTCGGCGAGCGGCCGCCCGCCATCGCCCGGCGCGCCATGCGCATCGCCGCGCGCGAAGGCTACGACATCGTCTTCATCGACACCGCCGGACGCCTCGCCATAGACCGCGAGATGATGGAGGAAGCCGCCGCGCTCCGCGACCTGGTGAAGCCGGTGGAGTCGCTGCTGGTCGCCGATGCGATGACCGGCCAGGACGCCGTGAATACGGCGCGCGCCTTCAACGAGGAGGTCGGCGTCACCGGCATCGTGCTGACCCGGATCGACGGCGATGCGCGCGGCGGCGCGGCGCTCTCCATGCGCCATGTCACCGGCCGGCCGATCAAGTTCGTCGGCACCGGCGAGCAGCTCGACCGCATCGAGGTCTTCCACCCCGACCGGATCGCGTCGCGCATTCTCGGCATGGGGGATGTCGTCGGGCTCGTCGAGCGCGCGGCCGAGACCATCGAACAGGAAGAGGCCGAGAAGCTCGCCGCGCGCCTCAGCCGCGGGCGCATGGACCTGAACGACCTGCTGACCCAACTCCGCCAGATGAAGAAGATGGGCGGGCTTGGCGGGCTGATGGGCATGCTGCCGCAGGTCGGCCGGATGAAGGCCGAAATGGCGAAGGCGAAAATCGACGAAAAATGGCTCGTGCGCCAGGAGGCGATCATCCTTTCGATGACCCTCCGCGAGCGCGCCCGGCCGGAGATCGTCAAGGCATCGCGCAAGCGGCGCATCGCGGCCGGCGCGGGCGCCTCGGTGCAGGACGTGAACCGGATGCTCAAGCAATTCCAGCAGATGCAGACGATGATGAAGCGCGTCGGCAAGCTGGAGAAACGCGGCGGCCTGGCGGGCCGGGGCCTCGATGCCCTGATGGCCCGGCGCTGAGCCCGCTTACCCCCTCTCCCACCGAACGGAAAGCTCATGGCACTCAGAATTCGTCTCGCCCGCGGCGGCGCCAAGCGCCGGCCCTTCTACCGGATCGTCGTCGCCGAGGGCTCCGCGCCCCGCGACGGGCGCTTCATCGAGATCCTCGGCTTCTACAACCCGATGATGCCAAAGGACCATGAGGACCGGCTTCGCCTGAAGGAGGAGCGCATCCGGCACTGGCTGTCGATGGGCGCGACGCCTTCCGAGCGCGTGGCCCGGTTCCTCGGCGCGGCCGGCATCCTCGCTCCGCCCGAGGTGCCGCAGCAGACCAGGCAGCATCTGCCCAAGGCCAAGGCGCAGGAGCGCATGAAGGCCAAGGCCGAGGCCGCGGCGGCGGAATAGGCCGGACGGGACGACGGGCAGATGGACGGCTCCCGCCTTTGTCTCGGCGTCGTTGCCGGCGCGCATGGGCTGCGCGGCGCGGTCAGGGTCAAGACCTTCACCGCCGCGCCCGAGGCGATTGCCGACTACGGACCGCTGAAGGATGCCGCCGGCACCCGGCGGTTCGCGCTTCGCCTGACGAGGGTCGATAAAGGCGCGGCGATCGTGCAGATCGAAGGCATAGAGGACCGGACCGAGGCCGAGGCGCTCAAGGGCGTCGAGCTGTTCCTCGACCGCGCGGCGCTGCCCCCCGCGGAGGACGAGGAAGAGTTCTACCATGCGGACCTTGTCGGCCTCGCCGCGCTCGACACGAACGGCGCACGACTCGGCACGGTGCGCGCGCTCCACGATTTCGGCGCCGGCGACCTGATCGAGATCCTGCCCGACGAGGGCGGCCGGCCCCGTGTCTTTCCCTTCACCCGCGAGGCCGTGCCGGCAATCGACCTCGCCGCCCGCACCGTCACCATCGACCCGCCGGAGGGGCTGTGACCTGGTCTGCGACAGTGCTGACGCTCTTCCCGGAGATGTTTCCGGGCCCGCTCGGCCATTCGCTGGCCGGGCGGGCGCTGGAGGCGGGCGTGTGGCAACTCGAGGTGGTGGACATTCGCGGCTTCGCGCGCGATAAGCACGCCTCCGTGGACGACACGCCGTTCGGCGGGGGCGCCGGCATGGTCATGCGGGCGGACGTGGTGTCGGACGCGATCCACGCCGCCTGGGACCGGCGGGGTCCGCTGGTCCACCTCTCGCCGCGCGGCCGGCCGCTCACGCAGCGCCGGGCGGCGGCACTGGCGGAAGGACCGGGTCCGACCCTGCTCTGCGGGCGTTACGAGGGGATCGACCAGCGCCTCCTCGACGCCTGGGCGCCGGAGGAGGTGAGCCTCGGGGACTTCGTGCTGTCCGGCGGCGAGCCGGCGGCGATGGCCCTGCTGGACGCCTGCGTGCGGCTGCTGCCGGGCGTTGCGGGGAAGGAGCAGTCGGTCCGGGAGGAGAGTTTCGAGGGCGGGTTGCTGGAATACCCGCACTATACGCGCCCGGCGGTCTGGGCCGGGCGTGCGGCGCCGAAGGTCTTGCTTTCGGGCCATCACTGCAATATCCGCGCCTGGCGTCAGGAGCGGGCGGAAGACATAACGCGGACGCGGCGGCCGGACCTTTGGGCGCGCCGGGCGGAGAACGAGGACCGAAGCCGATGAACATCATCGAGACGCTGGAACGCGAACAGATCGAGCGGCTCACCGAGGGCCGCGAGATTCCCGATTTCCGCCCGGGCGACACGGTGCGGGTCAACTACAAGGTGGTCGAGGGTACCCGCGAGCGCATCCAGGCCTATGAAGGCGTGGTGATCGCGCGGCGCGACGGCAAGAATCTCAACGCCTCCTTCATCGTGCGCAAGATTTCCTCCGGCGAAGGCGTCGAGCGCATCTTCCCGCTCTATTCGCCCAATATCGCCGGCATCGAGGTGATCCGGCGCGGGCGCGTGCGCCGGGCCAAGCTGTACTATCTGCGCGCGCGGCGCGGGCGGTCGGCGCGCATCGCCGAACGCACTCGCGGCGTGGTGAGAAAGACGAAACGCAAGAACGGGACCGAGGGCAATGACTGAACCCCGCACCCTTTTCGACAAGATCTGGGCGAACCATCTGGTCGACACGCAGGAGGACGGCACCTGCCTGATCTATATCGACCGCCACCTGGTACATGAGGTCACGAGCCCGCAAGCCTTCGCCGGACTGCGGGCGGCCGGGCGCGGCGTGCGCCGGCCGGACGCAACCATCGCGGTCGCCGACCACAACATCCCGACCGTGCCGGGCGCCCGGGCCGGCGTCATCGAGAACGAGGAATCGCGCGTCCAGGTCGAGACGCTGGAGCGCAATGTCGTCGAGTTCGGCGTGCCCTACTACCCGATAGAGGACGTCCGCCAGGGCATCGTGCACATCATCGGACCGGAGCAGGGCATGACCCAGCCCGGCACCACGGTGGTCTGCGGCGACAGCCACACTTCCACCCACGGCGCCTTCGGGGCGCTCGCCTTCGGCATCGGCACCTCCGAGGTCGAGCATGTGCTGGCGACGCAGACGCTGATCCAGCGCCCGGCGCGCAACATGCAGGTGGACATCGAAGGCGCGCTGCCGCCCGGCTGCACCGCCAAGGACCTGATCCTCGCCGTCATCGGCCGCATCGGCACGGCCGGCGGCACAGGCCATGTGATCGAATATACGGGGCAGGCGATCCGCGACCTCTCCATGGAAGGGCGGATGACGGTCTGCAACATGTCGATCGAGGCGGGCGCCCGCGCCGGGCTGATCGCGCCCGACGACACCACATTCGGCTATCTGAAGGGCCGCCCGCATGCGCCCAAGGGCGCGGCCTGGGACGCCGCGGTCGCGGTCTGGAAGCGCCTGCCCTCCGATCCGGGCGCGGTCTACGACAAGGTCGTGCGCATCCCGGCCGACGAGATCGCGCCCTATGTCACCTGGGGCACGAGCCCGCAGGACGCGCTGCCGATCACGGCGAGTGTGCCGGACCCGGCCGACATCGACGACGAGAACCGCCGGCAGGCCGTGCAGCGGTCGATCGACTATATGGGGCTCAGCGCCGGCCAGCCGCTGCAGGAGATCGCCATCGACACGGTGTTCATCGGCTCTTGCACCAACGGGCGCATCGAGGACATCCGCGCGGCGGCCGCCGTCGCCCAGGGGCGCAAGGTCGCGGACAGCGTGCGCGCGCTCGTGGTCCCGGGCTCGGGCCTCGTCAAGGTGCAGGCGGAGGAGGAGGGGCTCGACCGCATCCTCACCGAGGCCGGCTTCGAGTGGCGGGATGCGGGCTGCTCCATGTGCCTTGCGATGAACGACGACAGGCTCGCCCCCGGCGAGCGCAGCGCCTCCACCTCGAACCGCAATTTCGAGGGCCGGCAGGGTCCCGGCGGGCGCACCCACCTGGTGAGCCCCGCCATGGCTGCGGCCGCGGCCGTCGCTGGCCGTCTGACCGACCTGCGCGAGATGGACTGAGAGAGGAGCGTCTCCCAATGCGGAAATTCGAAACCGTGACGAGCGTCGGCGCGCCGCTGCCGCAGATCAATATCGACACCGACAAGATCATCCCGGCGCGTTTCCTCAGGACCATCGAGCGTGCGGGCCTCGGCCGCCACCTGTTCAACGACATGCGCTACGATTCCGAGGGCAACGAGACCCCGGACTTCGTGCTGAACCAGCCGGCCTGGCGGGGCGCCAGCATCCTGGTGGTGGGGGACAATTTCGGCTGCGGGTCGTCGCGCGAGCACGCGCCTTGGGCGCTGGCCGACTATGGCGTGCGCGCCATTCTCGGCACCGACTTCGCCGACATCTTCTACAATAACAGCTTCAAGAACGGCCTGTTGCCGATCAAGCTGCCGGCGGAGGACCGCGACAAGCTGATGGAGGACGCGCAGCGCGGCGAGAACGCGCGCATCACGGTCGATCTCGAAAACCAGGTCATTACCCGGCCGGACGGCGAGGAGATCGCCTTCGAGGTCGATCCGTTCCGCAAGCACTGCCTGCTGAACGGCCTCGACGATATCGGCATGACCATGGAACGCGCCGGCAGCATCGACAGCTTCGAAGCCAGCGACCGAATAGCCCGCCCCTGGCTCTACGCGGAGTAGGGTGGGCGGCGGCGCTATCGCCGCTTCTGTTCCAGAATCAGGACTTTCAGTTCCTGCAGTCCGGCCCGCATTTCGGCCCGCAACTCCGCCTGCCCGGCCTTCAGCACTTCCTGCCCGGCTTGCAACTTTTTCACGTCGGCCTGCAGCCTGGCGACATCGGTTTGCAGGACGGCGATGGCGGCGCTGTTGGCGTGGGTCTGGAAGGCCATCCATCCGAAGAGGGCCAGGAAGCCTGCGGCGAAGACGCCGGAGAAAGTGACCGCCAGCGGATGGGCGGCAAGGCCGGAGCGCTGACCGACGGCGATCAACCGGCGGAGCTCCCGAATTTCGGAAGCGCTGAGCGAAGCGTCCGGGTTGTCGGCGGCCACTGGTTGTCCCCTGTCGAAGTCGGCAAAGCGATAACAGCCGATCTTGTTGCCGTCAAGGATTTGATATTCTTATACATCGCTCAGGTCCAGCGGCAGGCCGGTATAGTTTTCGGCGAGGCTTTGGCGCGCCGCGTCCGAGCCCAGCAGATATTGGAGCTCCGCTCCCTGCAGGCGGCGCTCGAACTCGTCATGCGCCGGGTCACGGTGCAGCAGGCGCGTCATCCACATGGAGAAGCGTTGCACCTTCCACACGCGCGCGAGGCAGGTGTCGGAATAGGCGTCGAGGCCCGCCCCGTCGCCGTCGCGGTAGTAGCCGGCCAGCGCCCGCGAGAGCGCCACGACATCGGCAAAGGCGAGGTTCATGCCCTTGGCGCCGGTCGGCGGTACGATATGCGCGGAGTCGCCCGCGAGGAACAGGCGGCCGTGGCGCATCGGCTCGGCCACGAAGGCGCGCATCGGCGTCACCGACTTGAGCCGCACCGGCCCCCGGTTGAGTTGCACGCCGAGGCGCCGGTCCAGTTCGTCCCAGAGTTCGTCCGCCGTCCACTTGTCCGGGTCCTCGTCCGCCCGGCATTGCACATAGGCGCGCGTGAGCTCCGGCGAGCGCATGCTGAAAAGCGCGAAACCGGCCTCGTGGCGGGCATAGACAAGCTCGTCCTGGAAGGGCGGCGCTTCGGCCAGCAGCCCGAGCCAGGCATAGGGGAACTCCCGGTGGAAGAGCGTCAGCGCGCCTGCCGGGATCGAGGCGCGCGAGACGCCGCGATAGCCGTCGCAGCCGGCGATGAAGTCGCAGGCGAGTGCGCCGCCCGGCCAGACGAGGCGCGGTTCCTTGCCCTCGATGCCTTCGAGCCCCACACCCTCGACCTCGAAGCGGATATCGCCGCCGGCCTCCAGCCGCGCCGCCACCAGGTCCTTCACCACTTCGTGCTGGGCATAGACGGTGACGCCCTTGCCGCCGGTCATCTCCATGAAATCGACATGGTGCCGGCGGCCGCCGGTGGAAATCTCGATGCCGCGATGGCGAAGCGCAAGTTCCGCCATCCGCGCGCCGAGGCCGGTGCGTTCGAGCAGGTCCACGCTGCCGTGCTCCAGCAGCCCGGCGCGTATCCGGGCCTCGATCCAGTCGCGCGAGCGGCGCTCCAGCACCACGCTCTCGATGCCGGCGCGGGCCAGCAGGTGGGAGAGCATGAGGCCGGCAGGACCGGCGCCGACGATCCCGATCTGCGTGCGCTCCACGGCCGCTATTCGCCCGGCGCCGCCCGGACGGTTGCGGCGGCGTCCGCCGGTGCCTCGGCCGGCAGCTTGAACGCCGCCAGCACCACCACTACCGCAACGGCCGCCATCGCATAGAACAAGAGCGCGAAATCGCCGGTACGGTCGAAACCGAGACCCAGCAGAGGCAGCGCGACGGCGCCGCTGCCGAGCGAGAGCGCGAACCGGATGCCGTAGGCGGTGGAAAGCCACTGCTCCGGCATGTAGCGGGCGAACAGGAGGTCCGAGATCGGCTGGTTGCCGACAACGATGGCCGTGGCGAGCGTGAATATCGCGACCATCGGCATGTCCCAGGCGAAGGCGGCGGCGGCGAGCGCCGGCGGCAGGCCGGCATAGACGGCGATGAAGAGCCGGCGCAGCGGGAAGCGGTCGGCCAGTTCGCCGCCGATCAGCTGCGCCAGCCCGCTGACCACGAGGATGCCGGAGGCCGTCGCCGAAAGCAGGAAGATGTCGTCGCCGAACGTCGTAACCCGGTGGTTGACGATCTTGGGCACGCCATTGGTGAGCGCCTGGAAGATCAGCCCGGTCGCAACCGTGATGATGCCGAGGATGACCATGGCGCGCACGAAATCGCGCCGCTCCGTTTCCGGCCGGGACCGCCAGGTCTCCATGAACGCCCAGCGCCCCGCACCCGGGGCCGGAGCCCTCGCGCGGGCCCGGCGCAGCGGCAGGCTCTCCCGGAAACGCAGATGGAAGACGACGCCGACCGCGAGCGCCACGAGGCCCGGCACGATGAACACCGCCCGCCAGCCGCCGGCCGCCAAGAGGCCGCTCATGATGATCGGCGTCACCGCCATGCCGGCGCTGCCGAACACGCCGTTTATGCCGAGCAGCCGCCCGCGTCTTTCGCCTGCGCCGCGCACGATGAGCGGGATGCCGACCGGGTGGTAGATCGAGGCGAAGATGCCGACCAGCGTGAGGCCGACGCCCAGCATGACCGGACCGTCGGCGAAGCCGGTGAACACGGAGGACAGCCCCATGCCGACGAAATAGACCGTCATCATGCCGGGGCCGGACCAGCGATCGGCAAGCCAGCCGGCGAGCGGGCCGCCGAGCCCGAACATGACGGTCGCCGGCGTGAACAGCAGCGCCAGTTCGCCGTAGGTCAGCCCCCAGAACGGCGCGACCGTAAAGCCGATAACGGCCATGAACAGCAGCATGAAGATGTGGTCGATGCTGTGCCCGAAGCAGAGGAAAAGATAGGGGCCGGTCCGCATTACGCCTGTTCCGCCTCCGGGCTCCGCACTTCGTCCCGCACCCAGGAGAGGAAGTCCGCGTCGCCGCCCGAGATCGGAAGCGCCACGACGCAGGGGCTGTCATAGCTGTGCGCCTCGCGCACCCGGCGCGCGGCCGCCTCCACCCGGTCCTCCACGGTCTTCGCCACCAGCAGGACCTCGCCCTCTTCCTGCACCGCGCCTTCCCAGCGATAGACGGAGGTAGCCGCGCCCAGCACATTGGCGCAGGCCGCGAGCCGCTCGCCGACCAGCATGCGCGCGAGCGCCAGCGCTTCCTCGCGGTCGCCGGCGGTCATGTAGAGGAGGCAGGGGCGGGACATGGGCGCCTTCATGTCACGAGACCGCGCAGGTTGGCAATGCCGAGCAGGAGCAGGCCCGTCATGGCGAGCGTGCGGAACCGCCCGACCGGCATGGTCTCGCGCAGCCTGCCGCCGGCGACGAGGCCGGCAAGCGCAGGCAGGAAGGCCGCGGCGGAAAGCGCCCAGTCCCCGGCGCTCGCGAGCAGGCCGTGGCCGGCGAGCGCCGCGGCGAGCGTGGCGGAACCCGCAAGCAGGGTCCAGCCGAGCAGCCCGACCATGGCGCCCGGCTCCATGCGGAGCGCCAGCAGATAGACGCCGAGCTGCGGGCCGAACACGCCGGTGACGCCGCCCACGGCGCCGACCGCCGCGCCGACCAGCGGCGTGGCCGCCGGTTCCAGCCGCTCCGGCAGGCGGGGCTCCCAGCGCGTCCAGGAGACCGTGACATAGGCGATGACGACCAGGCCGACGAGCGCGTTCAGCAGGTCGGGGTCGCCCTCGGCAATGAAGCCGGAAGCGATCCAGATGGCCGCCATCAGCGGCAGGACGAGACTCAGCAATTGCCTGACGCCGGGGCGGTGGCGCCAGGTCGCCCAGATCTGCCAGACATTCGCGGCGACGAGCGAAACCGCGATCAGCGGCAGCGCCTCGCGGAGCGGCATTGCGACCGCCAGCACCGAGATCGTGACGAGCGGCATGCCGAGCCCGATGGCGCCCTTGACGAGCCCGCCGAGGAACAGGCCGGCAATGGCGACGGCAAGCGTGAACGGCTCCATGGACGCCCTCTCCGGGAGCCGGGCCCGGCGTCTGGTCGGAGCGGCAGGATTCGAACCTGCGACCCCCACACCCCCAGTGTGATGCGCTACCAGACTGCGCTACGCTCCGACACGGGGCAACATACCCGCCCCGCCGCAGCGGATGCAAGCCGGCCGGGGCCGCAATCGGCGCCGCCGCGAAGACGGAGGCCCGGCGCCGAACGCGATGCTACCCCTGCGAAACATGAAATATTTCCATTATTTTTCTCCTTTGTTCCCATTAAGGGCTTGACCCTGGGAAAAGCGGTGTATGATGGGAGTGGGAGAAGGGGCATCCGGAGCCGCTTCCCCGGCGTTGCGCGGCCGAGCGGCGCCACTTTCTGAAAACCCCTGAGAAACCGGCGGGAGAGGTGCGTCCTCTGTCTCGCGCGCGCAATCAGGCGTGCGAACCGCGCCGGCGCAAGACGCGCGCGGGCGGGCACAGGCGCGCACGCAGGATACGCGCGGCAAAGGGACCCGGACCGGCAAGGAGGAACCATGACTGCAACCGACCCCCGCCCCCAACTGGCGGCGACACTGGCCGCAGGGCTGGCGCCGGCCGCCGAAGCCCTTGCCGAAGCCTATGCCGAAGAGGTGAGCGCCGGGCCGCCGCCGGAGGACGACCGCGCACTTGCCGAACGCCACCGCGCCGGACGCGCCCGGCTCAGCCATCTCCGCCAGCTCCTCGCCGTGCTCGACTGGGCCGCCGCACACCTGCCCGAACCGGAGCCGGAACCCGAAGAGGAAATGTGGGACGGTCTCGACGACCCGTTCGACGAGCCCGGCCCTTATGTGCCGGACTATGACGGCAGCGAGGACGAGTTCCACTATGGCGGCGAGGTCTGGGCCGGCAGCCAGGAGACGCCGGAGTTCCGGGCGTGGCTGGAAAAGATGGAGCGCCGGTTCGGGCCGGTCACGATAGGCGGGGGCCTCGGCGGCCCGATCGACTGCCATGTCAGCGGGCGGAAGTTCGTCGGCAAGCTGCCCTCGCCCGAATACACGGCATGGCGCGAAAGGCAGCACCGCCGCACGGAAGCCTCCCTCGCCCGCACTCTCGACCGCGCCCGAAACGCCGGCCCCGACAGGCAGAAAGCCAGGGCCGCAGGCCCGCCGCATGACAAAACATGACAATTCATGACGCTTCCTTGGAGTGGGCCCTCCGGGCCGGGAGCGGCGCTATCCGATAGCGATATGGGGGGATCGCCGTTGTTTATCGCCGCACTCATTGTCGGTTATCCTGAATGGCCCTCGATCGAAAGTCGGAGTTGACAATGCCGCAAGACACAGCAGGCACCGGCGAGAGCGCTGGCAGGCCGCGATGGTACGGTTATCTGCAACTGGCTGTCATTCTGGGCGCAATCGCCGCTGCGCTTTACTTCGCCCGGGCTCCGGAACGGGTCGAACGCATCGACAGGTCGGCCTTGGCGGGCGAGGAGAGAAGGCCGGTCGTCAGCGTCATTCGCCCGGAGCCGACCGAGCAGGCGTTGACGCTCAGATTGACGGGGTCGGTGCGGCTGAAGGAACGGGCGACGGTGATGTCCGAAGTTGTGGGCCGCGTCGTCTGGGTTTCGCCGAAATTCGAGCCCGGCGGATCGTTGGACGCGGATGAGGTCTTCGTCCGGATCGATCCCGAGGAATATGAGCTCAAGGTGGAAGAGGCCAGGTTGGAGGTGGCGCGGCTCGGGCATGAAATAAGCGGGAAAGAGGCCCGGAACGAAGACACGGCCGGAACGGTGCTGAAGCTGGAACAGGCCCGCGTGGCGCTTCGGCTTGCAGAGCTGCAGCTTCGCAGAACGGAGATTTCCCTTCCCTTCGGCAGCCGTGTGGTCTCTTCGAGCGTCGAGGTCGGCGAGCTCGCCGGCCCGACGGAAAAGGTCGGCAAGGCTGCGGTGCTGGGAGTCGTCTATCGGCCCGAATCGATCCGTGTGACCGCGCCCATCGAGCAACGCGACCTTGGGCATCTGTCGCCCGTCGTCGGACGGCCGGCCGTGGTCCGCACGAGGACCGGGACCTACCGGGCGGCGGTCGCGGCGGTCTCCTCGGTCGTGGAGGCCAAGAGCCGGCTCGCATCGGTTTTCCTGAAGTTCTCGGACGACCTGCCGGTCGAAGGCCGGCCGCTGCCCCGTACCTTTGCCGAAATCTCCATCCAGGGCCCGGTGCACCGGGATGTTTTTGTGCTGCCGGAAGCGGCCGCGCAGGCGAACGACCGCGTCTGGGTCGTCAGGGACGGCGCGCTTGCCGCGGTGGAGCCGCGGATGCTGGGCCGGGTCGATGGCGGCTGGGTAGTGGAGGCGTTCGATGCGGGCGACGGCGTCGTTGTCGGCACCTTGCCGGGAGCCCGCGAGGGCCTTGCGGTAACGACCGCGAAACCGCAGGCATAGGGGCGGCGCATGAGCAATACGGAAGCTGGAGGGGGCGCCGGTATGCCTCGGGGCCCGATTGCCTGGTTCGCGGCGAACCCGGTCGCCGCCAAGCTGCTGATGGTCTTCCTGATCGTCGCCGGCGCAATCGCCGGCTCGCAGCTTGTGGTCCAGAACTACCAGGAGTTCGACCTGCGGCGGGTTTCCGTCAAGATTCCCGCGCCCGGCTCGTCGCCGAGGGAGGTGCAGGAGGATATCGTCCGCCGGGTCGAGGAGGCGATCGTCGGCATATCCGGCGTCAGCCGGGTGGTCGGCACGGCGAAGGAAGGCATCGGTCTGATCGATGTGGAACTCGAAACCTTTGCCGATGACGAGGCGGTGCTGAACGACGTCAAAAGCGCCATCGACACCCTGGAGAACTTCCCGCCTCCGACCGCGGAACAGCCGAAGATCTCGCTTCCCAGATGGCGGAACGATGTCGTGGCGATTGCGGTTTCGTCCGCCTCGGCGACGGAAGCCGGTCTTCGTCTCGCGGCGGAGAATTTGCGCGACTCGCTGCTGGCGCTGCCCAACGTCTCCCACATAGAGTTCCAGGGCACGCGGGACCGGGAGATCGCGATAGAACTGAGCGAGGAGGAGCTGCGGCGCAACGAGCTCGACATAGCCGACATCGGGCAGGCAATCCGGCGCGCTTCGCTCAATCTGACCTTCGGAGAGCTGCGCACCGATGCGGGCAATGTCGTGCTGCAGGTTGTGGCGAAGCGGAAATACAGCGAGGAATTCAAGGATATACCGCTCATTACGCGGCTCGATGGAACGGTGGTGACGCTGGGCGATGTCGCCAGGATTCGCGACGGCTTCGTCGATGAGAATGTCCTGACCGAGCTCGACGGCACACCGGGCGTATTTCTCCGGATAAGCGCCACAGGCAGGCAATCGACCAGGGAGATCAGAAACACGGTCCTCGGGTTTCTGGAGAGCTACAGCCCGCCCGGACATGTCTCGGTCGAAGTCTGGGACGACAAGGCCGAACTCATGGTCGAGCGGCTGACGCTGATTCTGGGGAACGCCGTGATCGGCGCGGTGCTGGTTTTCGTCTGCCTGGTCGCGGTATTCGACCTTCGGTTGGCTTTCTGGACGACATTCGGCATTCCGCTCGCCTTTGTCGGATCTCTGATCTTCTTCACGCCGGCCGACCTGACGCTGAATATCGGCACCCTGTTCGCGTTCTTCCTGATGGTCGGCATCGTGGTGGACGACGCCGTCGTCGTGGGCGAGAGCATCGCGACGGAAAGGAGCCGCGGCGGGACGGCGCTCGGAGCGGCGGTCGCCGGCGCGCGGGCCGTGGCCGGGCCGCTGACCGTCGGCGCGGCCACGACCCTGATTGCGCTCGCCCCGTTGCTGTTCATTACCGAAGGCCTCTGGCAGGTCATCCGGGTCATCCCTTATGTGGCGCTGTTCGTGCTGGCGGTCTCGCTGGCGGAGGCGTTCTTCATCCTGCCGGCGCATCTCTCGCATGACAGGCCCTGGAGCGCGCCGCCGCTGAGCGGCTGGCAGGGGGCGGTGCGCGGCTGGCTCGACGGCGTCCGCGACAGCGTGGTGGCTGCTACCGTTTCCTGGTCGGTGCGCCATGTCTGGGCAGCGCTCGCCATCGGCTTCCTCGTCGTGGCCTGCGCGGTGCTGCTTCTGCGCTACGACGCGGTGCGGGTCCTGTTCTCGGAGGAGCGGGCCAGCGTTTCCAACACGATGCAGGTGGAATTGCGCCTGCCGGCCGGTTCTCCGTTCGAGGCGACGCTCGCTGCCGCCGAGCGTTTCCGGGACGCCGCCCGGGGCGTGAACGAGGACCTGGAAGGCGCGTCGATCAAGTCGGTCAGCATCGTCGTCGGCAAGATCCTGTCCACCCGGCCCGGTGACGCCGATCTCAGGGGCGACCATCTGGCGACGGTAAGGGCCCATCTATACCGCCGCCCGGTCCGCATTGCGCAGCCGAGCGAGGTGGAACGCGCATGGCGGGCCCGCGTCGGCGATGTTTCGAGCCTGGAACATGTGGAATATGTGACGAGCCGGAGCAAGGTCAGACCGAACCTCGCCTATTCGATACGCCATGACGACCCGGAGGTCCTGCAGGCCGCCGCACAGAAATTGCGCTCCGCCCTCGCCGCGATTCCCGGCGTTTACGGGGTTTACGACAATCTCTCGCCGGGCAAGCGTCAGCTCGAGGTGGAACTCACGCCGGCCGGCAAGGCGGCCGGGCTCTCGCCGGCGCTGCTGGGAGCGCAATTGCGCGCCCGGCTTCACGGCGCCGAAGCGCAGCGCATCCAGCGCGGCCGCGAGGAAATCGAGGTCGTGGTCAGATACCCTGCGGAACGCCGCCGGAGCCTGAAGGAACTGGCGGGCATGCGCATAGACCGGCCCGGCGGAGGCGAGGTGCCGCTCTCCCTGGTGGCGACGCTCACCGAAAGGCAGGAATTGGCCGAGTTGACGCGGATCGACGGCAAACCGGCCGTCTTCGTGGAGGCGAAGGCGGACGCCGCAGTGGTCACGCCGATCCAGGCCCGCCGGACGATCGAGGCAGGCGTCATGCAGGAGCTGCGCGCCGCGCATCCCGGTATCGCAATCGAGCGGGACGGCGGGGCGCGAAACGAGCGGCGGGTGCTGGAAACGCTGGCCACGCTGGTGCCGCTTGCGCTGATCGCCATGTATGCGGTCATGGCGGCGTTCCTGCGCAGCTACTGGAAGCCGCTGGTCGCGGCAGCCGGAATCCCGGCCGCCTTTGCGGGCGCGGTGCTGATGCACTGGATCCTCGGCTGGGACTTCAGCTTCATGTCGGTGTTCGGGATCGTCGCCGTGTCGGGCGTCGTCGTGAACGATGCGCTGGTGCTGCTCGACCGCTACAACATCATCCGCCGGGACAATGAGGCGCTGCCGGCGATCGCCGCCGCGGCGGCCGCCACGCGGCACCGTTTCCGCGCCGTGCTGCTCACCAGCCTGACGACGGTGCTGGGCCTCTCGCCCCTGCTCTACGAGCGCAGCGACGCCCTGCTGTTCCTGGTGCCGTTCGTGGCCAGCATGCTGGGCGGGCTCGTGCTGGCGGGCATGTTCGTCCTCTTCCTCCTGCCGGCGATGGTCATGATCGCCGACGGCAGGCACGAATAGGCCGGGCAGACTGGATGCCCGGTTTGACAGGTGGCGGGTCGGAGCCTAGGTTCCGGGCCGTTCCATTTTGCAGCGGAGGTGCATGCGATGGCCAAGCCGGCAACCGTCATGGTGAAGCTCGTCAGCACGGCCGACACGGGCTATTTCTACGTCACCAAGAAGAACCCGCGGACCAAGACCGAGAAGCTCGAAATCCGCAAGTTCGACCCCATCGCGCGCAAGCATGTCGTCTTCAAGGAACAGAAGATGAAGTAGCGGCGGAAGCCGCTTCGCCTGCCGCGGGCGCGGGCTGACTATCGGACGGAAAGTCATGGAGCCCGGCGAGGTTGCGGCCGTCTGCCGGAATTGCGGCTGTCCGGTCGCCGCCCCCGTTCCGCTCCGTTGCCCGGCCTGCCACTCACCCCGCCTCGCCGCCCATCCCGAAATCGCTCGCGTCGGCATCGCGCATCTCGATTGCGACGCCTTCTACGCCGCCGTCGAGAAACGGGACGACCCGAGCCTCGCCGATCGTCCGGTCGTGATCGGCGGCGGACGGCGCGGCGTCGTCGCCGCCGCCTGCTATGTCGCGCGGCGCTTCGGCGTGCGCTCGGCCATGGCCATGTACCAGGCGCTGGACGCCTGCCCCCACGCGGTCGTGTTGCGGCCGGACATGGCGAAATACCGCAAGGTGGGACGCGAGGTCCGGAGCCTCATGCGCGAGGCCACGCCGCTCGTCGAGCCGATCTCGATAGACGAGGCGTTCCTCGATCTCGGGAAACATGCGCTACCGGCGGCCGCGGCCGTTCGACTCGTCCGGCGGATCGAGGACGAGGTCGGCATAACGGCCTCGGTCGGGCTGGCCGCCAACAAGTTCCTCGCCAAAATCGCCTCGGACCTCGACAAGCCGCGCGGCTTCGCGGTGATCGGTCCCGAGGAGGCGCCGGCTTTCCTGGCCGGGAAGCCGGTCACGATCGTGCCGGGCGTGGGCGCCGCCATGGCCCGGCGGCTCCGCGCCGAGGGCGTGCTCACTGTCGCCGACCTGCGCCGGTGGACGGAATCGGAGTTGACGGCCCGCTTCGGCGTGTTCGGGCGGCGGCTCTACAGCTTCGCGCGCGGGCTGGACAGGCGGCGCGTCCAGCCGACAAGCGAGACGCGCAGCATTTCCGCCGAAACAACCTTCGAAAGCGACCGCAGCGACTTCGACGATCTTGCACGCGCCCTTCCGCCGCTCGCCCGGACCGTCTCGGGCCGGCTAGGTGCGGCCGGCCTCGCGGCCGGCGCCGTGGTGCTGAAGCTCAAGACGGAGAACTTTCGCACGCAGACCCGAAGCCACGCGCTCGCCTCCGCCACGCAGCGCGCGGATCGCCTGCTGGAGGAGGCGGAGCAGCTTCTCCGGCCGGAAGCGGACGGTCGCGCTTTCCGCCTGATCGGGCTGGGCGCCGGCGATCTGGTGCCGGCTGAGGCAGCCGATCCGCCGGAACTGTTCGCCGGAGCATGTTGAGGGCATCGCGGCCTCCGGCCAACGGCCTTGCCGTCCTCGCCTATCCGGTGTTCCCTTGCCCGAAACGCACGACGATAAGGAAGGGAACCCTAACCGATGGACCTGCGTCTTGCCGGGAAAACCGTGCTCATTACCGGCGCCTCGAAAGGAATCGGGCTCGCCTGCGCCGAGCTCTTTGCGGAGGAAGGCTGCGACCTGCACCTGGTGGCGCGTACCGAGAGCGACCTCGAACGCGCGCGCGACGGCATTCGCGGCCGCCATAATGTCGCGGTGACGATCCATCCGCTCGACCTCTCGGACGGCGGCAATGTGAAGCGCCTGGTCGCCGGGACCGGCGCAGGCCTGGATATCGTCGTCAACAATGCGGGCGCCATTCCCGGCGGGCCGATCCACACGATCGACGAGGAACGCTGGCGCGAGGCCTGGGACCTCAAGGTCTTCGGCTATATCAACATGTGCCGCGAACTCTATCCGGTTTTCAAGGCCAAGGGAGCGGGCGTCATCGTCAATGTCGTGGGCACGGGCGGGGAGCGGCCGTCGGCAGGTTACATTGCGGGCGCCGGCGGCAATGCGGGCCTCATCGCGTTTACCCGCGCGCTCGGCGGCAAGAGCCCCGATGACGGCTTCCGCATCGTCGGCGTCAATCCGGGGCCGATCCTGACCGAGCGGCTAACCACCATCATGCGCGCCCAGGCGCTCGACAGGTTCGGCGACGAGGAACGCTGGGAAGAATGCATGCCGACCAATCCGCCGCCGGGCGAGTCCGAGGACTGCGCCGATCTCGTCGTCTTTCTCGCCTCCGAGCGCGCGAGGCATATTTCGGGCACTGTCGTCACCATCGACGGCGGCGCCGTCTCACGCTAGGAGCCCTGAAACGCGATGAGCAGCACCCTTGAATTCTTCTTCGATGTCTCGAGCCCTTGGACATATCTGGCCTTCCACCGCATCGAGGGCTTCTGCGACGAGCTGGACGCGGACCTCGTCTGGAAGCCGTTCCTGGTGGGCGGCGTGTTCAACAAGGTGAACCCGAGCGTCTATCAGCGCCGCGAGAATCCGATCCCGCCGAAGGACGCCTATTACCGCAAGGACATGGACGACTGGGCGCGCTATGAGGGCATCGTCATCGGCAAGCCCTCGGTCTTCCCGGTCAACTCGGTGAAGGCGATGCGCGGCTGCTTCCACGCCATCGACGAGGGCAAGGTGTCCGCCTTTGCGCGCGGATGCTTCGAGGCCTATTGGCGCGACGACCGCGATATCGGCCAGGAGGACGTGCTGGCGGAGGTCGTCGAGTCTGCGGGCCTGGACAAGCAGCGCTTCTTCGCCGCCATCGCCGACCCGGGGATCAAGCAGAAGCTGTTCGACACGACCGACGAACTGATCGAGCGGGGCGGTTACGGCTCGCCGACCTTCTTCCTGGATGGCGACGACATGTATTTCGGCAATGACCGCCTGGAGCTGATCCGTGCGGCAATCGAAAGGAAGCGCAATGGCTGAACCCGTTCTTACCGCCGAAGAGACGGTGCTGCGCGAGACCGCGCGCCGCGTGCTGCCGGCCGGCAGCTTCGGCAATGTGCCGTTCGAGACCGTCATCCGCTCCGGGCAGGGCAGCCATGTCTGGGACGTTTCGGGCAACGAATATATCGACTACCTGCTCGGCTCCGGGCCGATGCTGGCGGGGCATTGCCATCCCGAGGTCGTCGAGGCGGTGATGGAGCAGGTCGGGCGCGGCTCGACCTTCTTCGCCAATAACGAGCACGGCATCCGGCTCGCGGACGCCGTGACGGAGCGCGTCGCCTGCGCCGAGAAGGTGCGCTTCGTCTCCAGCGGCACGGAGGCCACCTTCTACGCCATGCGGATTGCACGCGCCTTCCGGGGCCGCGACAAGATCCTCAAATTCGAGGGCGGCTTCCACGGCATGAACGACTATGCGCTCATGTCGATGGCGCCGAAGCGGCCGGGCAACTTCCCGCAGGCTGCGCCCGACAGCGCCGGCATTCCGGCAGCCGTCCGCGACGAGGTGCTGATCGCGCCCTTCAACGATGCCGAGACGGCGGTGCAGCTCATCCGCGACCATGCCGACGAATTGGCGGCGGTCGTCGCCGAGCCGTTCCAGCGCCTGATCCCGCCGAAGCCCGGCTTCCTGGAAGCATTGCGCGAGGTCACGGAGGAGACCGGCGTGGTGCTGATCTTCGACGAGGTCGTGACGGGGTTCCGGTTCGCGCGCGGCGGCGCGCAGGAACGCTACGGCGTCACGCCCGACATGTGCTCGCTCGGCAAGGTGGTGGGCGGCGGCTACCCGCTGGCGGCCATTGCGGGGCGCGACGATATCATGGCGCATTTCGATGCCGGCCGCGTGGACGGAGACCGCTTCGCGCAGCAGATCGGCACGCTCAGCGGCAATCCGGTCGCCGCCGTCGCCGGGCTCAAGACGCTCGAAGTGCTGGGCCGGCCCGGCGTGTACGAGCGCCACGAGCAGATCGGCGAGGCCCTGATCGACGGGCTGGAGACCCTGCTTGAGGAGAGCGGGCATGAGGGGCAGGTGCTGGGTTCGCCGCCCATGTTCGATGTCATCTTCACGAGCGGCGAGGTCGCGGACTACCGCGCCACCATGCGCGCGGACGCGGCCAAGACCAACGCCTTCAACGCCGGGCTGCGCGCGCGCGGCATCTTCAAGGGGCAGAGCAAGTTCTACCTCTCGGTGGTGCACAGCGACGAGGACATTGCGAACACGCTCGACGCCGCGCGCGAGTCGCTCAAGGCGCTGCCCTGACCTCCCGCGCCCTGATGCGGGCCCAGTCGTCGCGGAGGCCGATGGTGCGGTTGAAACCGCCTTCGGGGTCGGCGGCGAAATAACCGAGACGCTCGAACTGCACCGGCCTGCCGGGCTCCAGGCCAGTAAGGCCGGGCTCCAGTCGGCAGTCCTCCAGCACCTCCAGCGAGTCGGGGTTCAGGTCTTCGAGGCCCGCCGGCTCGTCAGAGGCGAAGAGGGGCCCGTATAGCCGGACCGGCGCACGCTCGGCGTGGGCGGCGGAAACCCAGTGGATCGTCGCCCTGACCTTGCGGCCGTCCGGCGCGCTGCCGCCGCGCGTCTGCGGATCGTAGCGGCAGCGCAGTTCGACGATCTCGCCGCCTGCGTCCTTCACAGCCTCCAGGCAGGTAAGGAAAAAGGCGTAGCGCAGCCGCACCTCCCGGCCCGGGGCGAGGCGGAAGAACTTCCGGGGCGGGTCTTCCATGAAGTCGTCGCGCTCGATCCAGAGCTCGCGCGAGAACGGGACCTTGCGGCTGCCCGCCTCCGGGTCGCCCGGATTGTTGGCGGCGTCGAGCCACTCCGTTTCGCCCTCGGGGTAGTTCTCGATCACCACCTTGAGCGGGCGCAGCACGGCCATGCGCCGCTCGGCGCTGCGGTTCAGCTCTTCGCGCACGCAATGGTCGAGCAACGCCGCCTCCACACGGCCTGCGCTTTTCGAGATCGCAAGCCGGGAGACGAAGTCGCGCACGGCCGCTGCCGGCACGCCCCGCCGGCGCAAGCCGCGAAGCGTCGGCATGCGCGGGTCGTCCCAGCCCGCCACATGGCCCTCCTGCACCAGGCGGGTGAGCGCGCGTTTCGAGAGGATCGTGCCCGTCATGTCGAGCCGGGCGAACTCGTACTGGCGCGGCCGGCAGGCGGCAGGCACGCGCTCCAGCAACCAGTCGTAGAGCGGGCGGTGGTCGGCGAACTCCAGCGTGCAGAGCGAGTGCGTCACGCCCTCGATGGCGTCCGACTGGCCGTGCGCATAGTCGTAGGTCGGGTAGATGCGCCAGGCCCCGCCCGTGCGCGGGTGCGCGTGGTCGAGGATGCGATAGAGCACGGGATCGCGCATGTTGATATTGCCGGAGCCCATGTCGATCCGCGCCCTCAGCACGCAGGCGCCGGGGGCGAACGCGCCGGCCTTCATGCGGCGCAGCAGGTCGAGGCTCTCGGCAGCCGGGCGGTCGCGCCAGGGGCTCGGCCGGCCGGGCTCCGTCAGCGTGCCGCGTGTCGCCCGGATTTCCTCTGCCGACTGCTCGTCGACATAGGCGTGGCCGGTCTCGACCAGATGCTCGGCCCACTCGTAGAGCGTCTCGAAATAGTCCGAGGCATGGACCGGCCGGCCCGCCCACTCGAAGCCGAGCCAACGCACATCCTCCTGGATGGCGTCGATATAGGCCTGCTCCTCCCTCGCCGGGTTGGTGTCGTCGAAGCGCAGGTTGCAGCGCCCGCCGAACTCCCCGGCCACGCCGAAATTCAGGCAGATCGACTTGGCATGGCCGATATGCAGGAAGCCGTTGGGCTCGGGCGGGAACCGCGTGACGACCGAGGCGACCTCGCCCTCGGCAAGGTCGGCGCGGATGCGGTCGCGGATGAAATCGCTGCCCGTGGGCGCGTCCATGGGGCCGGCGCTCCTGCCTAGAAGGGCGAAGTGCCGCGCGTGACGGTGCGGTGGAGCACCCGCGCCTCGCCGGCCCGCTCCTCGGCGCGGTGCAGCAGGCAGCGATTGTCCCACATGAGCAGGTCGCCCGGCCGCCACCGATGTCTATAGACGAAGCGCTCGGCGGTGCTGTGCGCCTCGATCTCCTCCAGCAGTTCTTCGCCCTCGTCGCGGTCCATGCCGAAAATGTGCGAGGCGTGATTGCCGATAAAGAACGCCTCGCGCCCGCTCTCCGGGTGGCGGCGCACCAGCGGGTGGGCGACCGGCGGATAGACCGACGCCTCCTCCGCGCTCGCCTCGCGCTCGCCGGACTTCTGGCAGGAGCGCACCCAGTCATGCACGACCTTCATCTCCCGGAAGGCGTCCTGCCGCTCGGGAGCGTAGGCCTCGAAGGCGCGGTTCATGTTGGCGAACTCGGTCCGCCCGCCCTTTGCCGGCACCTTCACGGCATAGAGGAAGGTCGCGCAGGACGGCACCGTCCGGTAGGACTTGTCCGAGTGCCAGCGCAGGTTTCCCTTCGCCGCCGCCTCGGGCCTCGGCCGCCCGTCGGCGTCGAGATTGGAGACGGTGTGGACGAGCGACACGTCACCGCCCTTGTTGCGCTGGATATGCACGTCGAGCGGGCCGAACTGCAGCGTCGCCGCCAGCTGCGCCGGCTTGTCCAGCTCCTGGCCGCGGAAGCAGAGGACATGGCGGTCGAGGAAGGCCTCATGCAGCGCGGCCCGGTCGCCGTCGCCGAGCGGCTCGCGCAGATCGACGCCCCGGACCTCGGCGGCCAGCACGTCGGAAAGCGGTCGGATAGCGAGTGTCATGGGCTCCAATCTAGCCGAGCGACGGGCGGAACGGTAGGAGGCTGGCACCATCGCGGCAGCGCCCGTCGGCGCCCAATGCGAAACGCCGGGCCCTGGGGCCCGGCGTCCGGTTGCGTGAATGCGGAGAGAGCGGCGCGTGCGATCAGGCCGCTTCGAGGGTCTGCGGCGCGCCGGCGCCGATCTCGATCCGGCGGGGCTTCAGCGCCTCGGGCACCTCGCTCACCAGCTCGACCGCGAGCATGCCGTTCTCCAGCTTTGCGCCCGCCGCCTTCACATGCTCGGCAAGGCGGAAGGTGCGCCGGAACTGGCGCGTCGCGATGCCGCGATGCAGGAAGATGCGTTCGTCGTCCTGCTTGCGGACCTTGCCGGCGATCACGAGCTCGTCGCCCTTCGCCTCGATCGCAAGGTCCTCTTCGCCGAAGCCGGCCACCGCCATCTCGATGCGGTAGGTGTGCTCGCCGGTCTTGACGATGTTGCAGGGCGGATAGTGCTCCGCGGTGGCGTCGGCGTTCATGACGCGGTCGAAGTTCTTCATCAGCCGTTCGAAGCCGATGGTGGAGCGCAGGAGAGGGGAGAAATCGAATGCCGTCATCGGTCATCCTCCTTGAGAAGCGATTGTCGATGTCTCTGGGCCCGCCGCTCATCGGCCGGACCCGCCGTCCTCCGCCCCCGTTTTCCCGGCGAGCTTCGGACAACCTCCAGATGGGGATGGCCGGCGGCGATTCAAGAGGCCCACGCAAATCTCTCGACTCCGCCCGACCGCCGCACCGGACGGGCGGGAACCGGCCGGTCTCCGGGGCCCGCTCCACCGGCATGTCAGGAAGTGTCATGTTCTGTCATGTTCTCCATGCCGCCGCCGAAGCTCTGCGGTTCCGTTCCTGCATATCGTTCCCTCCATCGCGTTCCGTTCCGCTCCATTCCGTCCGCGCCGCCGGCCTGGACGCCCCCATGCGGCGGGACCCTTTTTGCGCGCGTATCCTGCGTGCGCGCCCCTGCGCGGGCGGGCGCGTTAGCGCCGGCGCGGTTCGCGCACCTGATTGCGCGCGAGGCGGAAGGCGGGCATTTGCCCCCCATCGTCGCCCCCGCGAGGGCGGGGGCCGCCCCGGTCCCCATGACAGAGAGGAGAGAAACGCACGCTCCGGAAGACCCTCTCCCGCCGGGAGAGGGCAGGGTGAGGGGCCGCTTTCGCCTGCGGAAGCGGCGGGCGAAGCCCCGGCAACCGCCCGTCACGCCGAGAGGGCCCCCACCCGGCCTCCCCCGCAAGCGGGGAGAGGGGATTTCATGGAAGGCCTCTGCATTGTGTCATGGCATGTCATGTTCTTCATGCCGCCGCCGAAGCTCTGCGGTTCCGTTCCTGCATATCGTTCCCTCCATCGCGTTCCGTTCCGCTCCATTCCGTCCGCGCCGCCGGCCTGGACGCCCCCATGCGGCGGGACCCTTTTTGCGCGCGTATCCTGCGTGCGCGCCCGCGCCCGCCAGTGCGCGTCTTGCGCCGGCGCGGTTCGCGCGCCTGATTGCGCGCGCGAGACGGCGGGCGCACTTCTCTCGTCGCCTCCCGCCGGGGCTTTTTTCGGACCCAGCCATTGCTTCCCTGCGCAGAAAAGCCGAAAGGCGGCCCCGGAAGCCGCCTCTCTCACCCTGCATTCTACTACACTTTCTCTCCAGTCAAGCCCCGTGGCGGGAGAAATATGAAATTTTTTCTATTTTGCCGGAAGGCGGACGAACGAAGAAGACTGCTAGAGCACGATCCTTTCAGGTTGCAACGGGACCGAGCGGGCAGCGCCCACTGTCACCCCGGACGGAGCGAAGCGGAGATCCGGGGTCCAGGCAATCGGGTCCCCGCCGTGTCGCGCCGGCGGTACTGGGCCCCGGATCGGGGTCCGGGGCGACAATTCCGGGCTTGGCCTGAAATGCGATCCATACAGATCGGGCTCCGCCCTAAACGCTGCCGGCCTTGACCCAATTCGTCGCCCCGGACCCCGATCCGGGGCCCATCCACTGCTGTTTCAGTCCGGTGGAAATGCCGGAAGATGGACCCCGGATCGCCGCTGGCGCGCCGTCCGGGGTGACGATTGAGGCTTTACCGGTAAGTCCGTTTCAACTCGAACGGATCGCGCTCTAACCCATCTATCCCGTTGCTCACGATCCTCCTCCGACCGTGAGTCCCGCTTCGCGCGCTCCGGTATGAGAGGGTAGAGTGGCGGCGGACTGAACGAGAGGGAGACCGGGGGATGAGCGGACGGCTCGAAGGCAGGACCGCGCTGGTGACGGGGGCGGGCTCCGGCATCGGGCGCGCAACGGCGCTGCTGCTGGCAAGCGAAGGGGCGCATGTCGTCGCGACCGACATCGATGCGGATGCTGCCGGGGAGACCGCGGCCGGCGCGGACGGGTCGATGACCGTGCTGGCCCATGACGTGACCGATGCCGGCGACTGGGATCGCGCCGTCGCCGCCGCGGCCGGGGCGCTAGGCGGGCTCTCCGTGCTGGTCAACAATGCCGGCATCGCGCCCAAGGCGACCATCGAGCAGGAGACGCTGGAGGGCTGGCGGCGCGTCCACGATGTCTGCCTGGACAGCGTCTATCTCGGCTGCCATGCGGCCCTGCCCGCCATGGCGGAGAGCGGCGGGGGCTCCATCGTCAACATCTCCTCGGTCGCCGCGCTCAGGGGCGTGGCCGTCTATGCGGCCTACTGCTCGGCCAAGGCGGGCGTCCACATGCTCACCAAGACGATTGCGCTCCATTGCGGCCGGCGCGGCTACAATATCCGCGCGAACTCGGTGCATCCGGGGCCCATCGACACGCCGATTCTCGACCCCGACCGCGAGCGCTTCGGCCAGCGCGCCATCGACGCCCGCGCGGAGGCGATTCCGCTCGGCCGCATCGGCCGCCCGGAAGAGGTCGCGCAATGCGTGTTGTTCCTCGCCTCGGACGAGTCGAGCTTCGTCAACGGCACCGAGCTCGTCGTGGACGGCGGCTTCTGCGCGAAATAAGGGAGAGGACCGGGAATGACCGGACGGATCGAAGGCAAGATTGCGCTGATTACCGGCGGGCGCGTCGGGGCTGGGGGCGGCGACGGCGGCCATGTTCCTGCGCGAAGGCGCGCGGGTTGCGATCACCGACATTGACGAGGCGAGGGGACGCGCGCTCGCGGCGGAGCTCGGGGCCGACGCGGCCTTCATCCGCCACGACGTGACCGACGAGGCGGCCTGGGAGGCGGCGGTTGCCGAGACTGTCGAGCGCTTCGGCGGGCTCAACATCCTGGTGCAGAGCGCCGGCATCGGCCTCACCAAGCCCGTCACCGAGATCGAGCTGGAGGAATGGCGGCTGGTGCATGCCATCGACCTCGACGGCGTGTTCCTCGGCTGCAAGCACGCCATCCCCGCCATCGCTGCCCATTGCCGGGAGACGGACGGCGCGGGCGCCATCGTCAATATCTCCTCGATCGCGGGCGTCATCGCCGGGCACAACATGGCCGCCTACAACTCCGCCAAGGCCGGGGTCCGGCACCTTTCCAAGTCGGTCGCGCTGCATTGCGCCCGGCAGGGCCTGCCGATCCGCTGCAACTCCGTGCATCCGACCTTCATCGATACGCCGATCCTCGACCGTTACAAGGAGCAATTCGGCGTGCAAGAGGCGCTGCGCAAGCTGGCCCGCCAGGTTCCCATCGGGCGGGTCGGGCAGGCGGAGGAGGTCGCCTATGCGATCCTTTACCTCGCCTCCGACGAAAGCAGCTTTACCACCGGCTCGGAGCTCTTCGTGGACGGCGGCATCGCCGCGATGTGATGCAAGCGATCGTCGAACGGAACCTGCGCCGATTGCCGCCGGAAGCCTACTCCCCCGGCCCCTCCCGCTCGGCCTACTGGATTCACACATTTCCGCTTGGCGGCGTGGCATTGCACTACGCCAACCGTCGCCCCGGCCCCCGCCTGTCCCCGCCCCCGAGCGGGGAAGCCGGGGCCCAGGCCTCGGTTCTCGCGGCAACTTCAGCGGTCGGTCCCGTTCTTCACCGGCTGCGGCGGCGGCGCCAACGCCGCCATCGTTTCAGTTCGCCGCGTTCCGCGCGGCATCGGGAGTCAGGGCCGGGTCCCCGCCTTCGCGGGGACGACGGGTTGGGGGCGAAGGCCCGCGCAGCAAGGACAGCAGGCGCGCTGCAGACAAGCCGAAATGAGATCTGTGCATGCGGCAGCCCGCCCGGCGGGAGGGGAGCATGACCGCACGCACCCCGTTACGGGTCCCGCGTCGAGCGTCCCGGTATGAGCCTCTGGCGCCTCTGGGCCGCGGTCGTCGCGCCCTTCGGCCTCGGCTACTTCATGTCCTACCTGCTGCGCGCGGTGAACGCCGTGGTCGTGGCGGACCTGGAACGCGATGTCGGCGTGACGGCCGAGGGGCTCGGGCTGATTACGGCCGCCTACCTCTTCGGCTTCGGCGCGTTCCAGCTGCCGCTCGGCGTGCTGCTGGACCGGTTCGGGCCGCGCCGGGTGCAGGCCTGCCTGCTCATGGTGTCTGCGCTCGGCTCCTTCCTGTTCGCGGCCGGCGGATCGGCGGACATGCTGGTCGGCGCGCGGCTCATGATCGGGCTCGGCTTCGCCGGCGGGCTGATGGCGTCCTTCAAGGCGGTGGTGCTCTGGGCGCCGCCCGAGCGCGTGCCGCTGTTCAATGCGCTCGTCATGGTCTTCGGCGGCTTCGGGGTGCTGGCCGCGACGGAGCCGGCGCACATGGCCGTGGCGGCGTATGGCTGGCGGGCGGTGTTCGCGGGGCTCGGCTGCGCGGTCGCGCTCGCGGCCTCGGCGATCTTCCTGCTGGCGCCGCGCGAAAAACCGGACATGCTGAGCCGCGGCGGCTTCCGGGCGCAGATCGCCGGCATCGGGCAGGTTTACCGGAACCGCACCTTCTGGAGCCTCGCGCCGATCATCGCGGGAACCTGCGGCGCCCATATCGCGCTCCAGACGCTCTGGGCCGCGCCCTGGCTGCGGGATGTGGGCGGCCTCGACCCCGAGCAGACCGCCTCGACGCTCTTCCTGATGGCGGCGGCCTTCATCGTCGGCATCCTGCTTTCGGGCGCGCTCGGCGACTGGGCGAACCGGCGCGGCATCTCCCTGATGGCGGTGGTCGAGGCCATCGTGGCGGTGTTCCTCGCCTCGCTGCTCGCCATCGTGCTCGGCCTCTGGCCGCCGACCACGGCGTTCTGGGCGATCTTCGCCATGACCGGCCAGATGACCATTCTCTCCTACGCCTATCTCTCGGCCTATTTCGGCTCCGTGCTGGCGGGCCGCGCCAACACCGCGCTCAACCTGCTGGTCTTTCTCGGCGCCTTCGCCATCCAGTACGCCATTGGCGGCGTGCTCGACCGGTGGACGCCCGAGGACGGCCGCTACCCCGAGGAGGCGTACCGGACCGCCTTCGGCGGCCTGCTCGCCCTCCAGTTCCTCGCCTGGGCCTGGTACCGGTTATACCGGCCGAGGGAAGCCGCGACCGACCGGGGCCGATAGGCGCCTCTGTGTCGCGCCCTATCGGTCCGGCGCCTCGGCGCTGCGTCCTTCCGGCCCCGCCTGCTTCATATCCGCCAGCAACCGGTCGAGCAGGGTGTCCAGTTCCCCGTATCGCCGCCGGGCTGCGAGCGCGAGCGCTTCAAGCACGAAGGCCGGCGTCGCGCCGGGCAGCACGACGCTCGTTTCCGCAGGCGCAGGACCGCCCGGCGCCTGCAGATCCAGGAACGCTACTTCGTCGCGGTCGTTTTCGGACATGTCGAGCCGCCACATCTCGGTGACGCCCAGATCCCGGTAAAAGGACGGCTTGCCGCGATCGGCGTGGCTGCGCTCGACTTCCAGCACCAGGTCGGGCGGCGTTTCGCGAGCGAACCGGTCAAGCGCTTCATTGCCTTCCTCTACGGCAGCAAGATAGTGCTGGACCTTCGCGCCGATATAGTAGCACGCATCGGGTTCGGCTTCCCTGTCGCCGGGGCCGCGGAAGCGTGTCGATCCCATGCCGTGGACGGGAAAGCCCTTGCGGTCGAGCGACATCATGACAAGGTCCGAACTCGACGACCGGTTCTCATGCGACGCCGAGGGCGCCATGAACGAAATCGACCCCGTCACGGGGTCGATAAAGACCCGCTTGAAGCACTCGCTCCAGTCGATCCGCGCCATGTCCCGGAAACAGTCGGGAGGAACCTGCAGGCTCATGAAGCGCGATCCCATGCCCCCGGTGCTGGTCTCGAAAAGATACGCCATGGCGCGGCCTCCCGCCCTCGAGCCTTCCGCCATGCTACCCCTGCGATGCGCCGCTGTCATCGACCGGGGTGCGGTCAGGGGAGATACGCTCCCCCATTCACATGGATCGTCGCGCCGGTGATATAGGCGCTTTCCGGGCGGCAGAGATGCACCACGGTTTCCGCCACTTCTTCCGGGCGCCCCTGGCGGCCGACGGCGATGGGGACGGCGCTTGCCTGTTCGGGCCGCAGCCCGCCCGGATCGCGCACCGTGTCGATCACACCCGGCACCACGCAATTGACGGTGATGCCGGCAAGACCGAACTCCTTGGCGAGCCCCTTGGTGAAGCCGATCAGGCCTGCCTTGGCGGCGCTGACATGGGCGCGTTCCGCCATGCCCATATGCGCCGAGACGCCGCCCATATTGACGATCCGCCCCCAGCCCTTCGCCTGCATGGACGCCAGCACGGCGCGGGCGCAGAGAAAGGCCCCTTCGAGCACGACCGCCTGCGCCTCCCGCCAGTCTGCGAGCGTCGATTCGAGGAAAGGCACATGGCGGCGGATGGCGGCGTTGTTGACGAGGATGTCCACCGGGCCCGCCGCCTCCGCCATTGCCGCGACGGCGGCCTCGTCCGTCACGTCCGCCATGTGCAGCGATGCCGACCCGCCCGCGGCCTCGACCTCCGCCACGACCGCGCGCGCGGCGTCGGCCGCCCGGCGGGTATTGACGCAGACATGTGCGCCCTCGCGCGCGAGCCGCAGGCAGATTTCGCGCCCGATATTGCGGCTGGCGCCGGTGACGAGCGCTGTCTTTCCGGAAAGCGGCCCGCCGCTCACTGGCATGCGAGGCACTCTTCGTAGTCGATCCGGAGCGGGACCTCCTCCTGCCGCGCCACGCGCTTGCCGCCCACTGCTTCGGCACGCTGCAGCGACTTCGAGCGGCAGTAATAGAGGCTCTTGAGGCCCCGCTTCCAGGCCATCGCGTGCAGGCCGTGCAGGTCGCGCTTGTGGATGTCGGCCGGCAGGAACAGGTTCACCGACTGGGCCTGGTCCACCATCGGCGCACGCTCGGCCGCAAGGTCCACGATCCAGCGCTGGTCGAGCTCGAACGCGGTCTTGAACAGGGCCTTCTGACCGTCGGTCAGGAAGTCGAGATGCTGCACCGAGCCCTCATTGACCGTGATCGACGACCAGGTCTCCTCATCGTTGCGGCCCGCTTCCTCCAGCACGGCTTCCAGATAGCGGTTGCGCACGGCGAAGGAGCCGGAAAGCGTCTTGTGGGTATAGGCGTTGGCCGCAAGCGGCTCGATGCCGGGCGAGGCGCCGCCGCAGATGATCGAGATGGAGGCGGTGGGGGCAATCGCGGTCTTGTTGGAGAAGCGCTCGCGCAGGCCGAAATCGGCGGCGTCGGGGCAGGGGCCGCGCTCGTCCGCCAGCCGCTTCGACGCGGCGTCGGCGTCCGCCTGGATGCGCGAGAACATGCGCCGGTTCCAGACCGACGCCATGACGGACTCGAAGGGGACGCCCAGGCTCTGGAGGAAGCTGTGGAAGCCCATGACGCCGAGGCCGACCGAGCGCTCGCGCATCGCCGCATAGGCCGCCGTGCGCATGGACTCCGGCGCGCTCTGGATGAAGTCCTGGAGCACATTGTCGAGGAAGCGCATGACGTCCTCGACGAAGCCCGGCGCATCCTCCCATTCGAGATAGCGTTCGAGGTTGAGAGAGGAGAGGCAGCACACGGCCGTGCGCTCGCCGCCGCGATGGTCCGGGCCGGTCGGCAGCACAACCTCGGCGCAGAGGTTCGAGGTCTTCACCTCCAGCCCCGCCAGCTTGTGGTGCTCGGGCCGGGCGCGGTTCACATGGTCGATGAAGATGAGATAGGGCTCGCCGGTCTCGATCCGCGCGGTGAGGATGCGGATCCAGAGGTCGCGGGCGCGGATGCGGTGCTGCACGCTGTGGTCGCGCGGGCTGACGAGCGCCCACTCCTCGTCGGCCTCGACGGCACGCATAAAGGCATCCGGCACCAGCACGCCGTGGTGCAGGTTGAGCGCCTTGCGGTTGGGATCGCCGCCGGTGGGCCGGCGCAGCTCGACGAACTCCTCGATCTCCGGATGGCTTGCCTGCATGTAAACCGCCGCCGAGCCGCGCCGGAGGCTGCCCTGGCTGATCGCGAGGGTGAGCGAATCCATGACGCGCACGAAGGGGATGACGCCGGAGGTGCGCCCGTTCTGGCCGACCTTCTCGCCGATGGAGCGCAGATTGCCCCAATAGCTGCCGATGCCGCCGCCGCGCGCCGCCAGCCAGACATTCTCCGTCCAGAGACCGACAATGCCCTCCAGGCTGTCGTCGGCCTCGTTCAGGAAGCAGGAAATCGGCAGGCCGCGCTTCGTGCCGCCGTTGGACAGCACGGGCGTGGCCGGCATGAACCAGAGCTTCGAAATGTAGTCGTAGAGGCGCTGGGCGTGCGCGCTGTCGTCGGCGAAATGCCCGGCGACGCGGGCGAACAGGTCCTGGTAGGACTCGCCCGGCATCAGGTAGCGGTCTTCCAGCGTTTCCTTGCCGAATTTCGTCAGCAATTCGTCGCGGCTGCGGTCCAGCACGACGCGGATGCCGCGCTCGTTCTGATAGACCTCGTCGGCGTGCAGATGAGGCAGCAGCGGCGCCGCGCCGTCCGCAGCGCGGTTACGAGGCTCTAGTCCGCCAGAACCATCCATCTTCCGCCTCCACCCACAACCAGTACGCATAAATCAGATAACGCACACAAGATGTTGTGGGTATTAGTCACGATGACCGAACCTTCAGTATAGCGCAAAGCCGCCCCGGATGCACACGCAAAAGTGATGGCGTCGCGGCTCGAATCGCTGGCGCGGGCATTCTTCGGGCAGTAGTTTGGCGTCGCTTGCCGTGGGGAAAAGGGCTTCCGGGTTATGCGAATTCGGGCATTTGTCGTCGCCACCGCGCTTCTTTCCGGAATCGGCGCGCCGGGGGTTGCGGCCGCTGCCGACGGCGCCCAACTCTTCAAGAAGAAATGCACGACCTGCCACCGCCTCGACGAGACCGGCAAGAAAAAGGTGGGCCCCAATCTGTGGGGCGTGGTCGGCCGCCCCATCGCCTCCATGCCGGGATTCAAATATTCCAAGGGGCTCGGCAAACATGCAGGCAGGAGCTGGACCGAGGAAAATCTGGACGCCTGGCTCACCAAGCCCCGGGCGTTCGCAAAGGGCACGCGCATGGCGTTTCCGGGCTTCAGGAAAGCCGAGCAGCGCGCGGCCGTCATCGCTTACCTGAGGAGTGCGGTTGAATGAGAGCACTGATGGCGGGAATTCTGGCGCTCGCCTGCGTCTCCGGGGCGCAGGCCGCAGCGCCGGAGCGCGTCCGCATCGCGGGCGAGGTCATCGACACCTGGTGCTATGTCACGGAGATCATGTTCGCCGAAGGCACGGCGCATCACCAGTGCGCGGTCTGGTGCGCGGTCGGCGGCATCCCGGTCTCCATCAAGGGCGATGACGGGCAGGTCTACATGGTGCTCCGCATCGAGGACGAGGACCCTGTGGACAATCCGCGCGTCATCGACATCCAGTCCCACCGGGTGACGGTGGACGGCGACCTCTACAAGCGCGACGGCGTCAACTACCTGATCGTGACGCAAGTCGCCGAGGACGGCGGCGTCGTCAACCTGACCCACGAAGAATACGGCATCATGCCGTTCGGGGAGTGAGCGCCATGCGTATCCTGTCCGCTTTCGCCGGCCTTCTGCTGATGGCCGGCCCGGCATCCGCCGCCGAGGAATGGGGCATCGAATTCGAGGAGAAGGCGCGGTTGACCGTGACGGTCGTCGATATCGTCTGCGAACTCACCGGGAATTGCCCTGAAAATTGCGGCGGCGGCAAACGCCAGCTCGGCCTGCTCACCGAGGAAGGCCGGCTCATCCCGGCGGCCAAGAACTTCGATCCCTTCGCCGGCACACAGGCCGACCTGGTGCCGTTCTGCGGCAAGAAGACGATCGTCGACGGCCTGCTGATCGAGAACCCGAAGCTGCCGATGTTCGCCGTTCAGTTCAAGAAATCCGCGGACCCGGACGGCAAGTGGGCGCGGGGCAACTGGTTCGTCAAGGAATGGGCCAAGGCCAATCCGGACAAGGAGGCGAACCAGTGGTTCCGCCACGATGCGCGCATCCTGGCGAAGATCGAACGGACCGGGAAGCTCGGGATTCCGGGTCTCAAGCTTGAGGAGTAGCAGCCCGCTCCTTGAGGCTCGGCCGCTCCTCCATCACGCCCGAACGTCGTCCCCTTCCGTCATGCCCGGACTTGTTCCGGGCATCTCTCTCAACCACCTCCACCGAGCGGCCGCATGGATGGCCGGAACAAGTCCGGCCATGACGGGATGGAGAGCCTCGGGCAACGGCGCGTGAGCTTCGGGACAGGACACTAAACGCCATCGCCGACGAAGGGGTTTGCGGCCCTTTCGGCGGCGAAGGTGGACATCGGCCCGTGCCCCGGCAGGAAGGCGATGTCGGAGCCGAGCGGCCAGAGCTTGGTGCGGATCGAGCGAATCAGCGCCGCATGGTCGCCGCCCGGCAGGTCGGTGCGGCCGACCGAGCCCTGGAACAGCACGTCGCCGACCACAGCCAGGTTCGACGGCCGGTGGAAGAAGATCACATGGCCCGGCGTGTGGCCGGGGCAGTGGCGCACTTCGAGCACAAGGTCGGAGACTGTGACTTCGTCGCCCTCGTCGAGCCAGCGCGAAGGCTCGAAGGCGAGCGCGGGGCCGAAGCCGAATTGCTCCGCCTGTTCCGGCAGGCCCTGGATCAGGAAGCGGTCGGCCTCGTGCGGCCCTTCGATGGGCACGCCGAGGTCGGCGGCGAGCGCGCCGGCGCCGGCGGCGTGATCGACATGGCCGTGGGTCAGCAGGATCTTCTCGACCGTGACCCCTGCCTGCTCGACGGCTGCACGAATGCGCGGCAGGTCGCCGCCAGGGTCGATCACCGCGCCCGTCATGGTCGCTTCCGACCAGACGATCGAGCAGTTCTGCTGGAACGGCGTGACCGGAACGATCTGCCCCTTGAGCCCCATAAGCCGTGCCTCCCTTCGATGGCGGCGGCACTATAGTGCGGTCTTCGCCGGTTTTCGCGGGAGGTTTCGATGGCGGTTCAGGGTTATGCCGAATTCGATGCGACCGATCTTGCGGGTCTGGTCGCGCGCGGAGAGGTTTCCGCCCTGGAGGTTCTGGAGGAGGCGGTCGAGCGGGCCGAGCGCGTCAACCCCCGGCTCAATGCACTCGTCTATCCCTGGTACGACCACGCGAAAGAACGGATTCGAGACGGCCTGCCCGAGGGGCCCCTCCACGGCGTCCCGTTTCTTCTGAAGGACCTTTACCAGGACTATGGAGGGCAGGGGCAGAGCAATGGCTGCCGCGCGCTCGCGGGCACCGTCGCCGAACGGGACGGCGAGCTGGTCGGCCGGTACAAGGCGGCGGGCCTCGCGATTTTCGGGCGCACGACCTCGCCGGAATTCGGCCTGTCCACGACCACGGAGTCCGCGCTTCACGGCCAGACCCGCAACCCGTGGAACCCGGCGCTTACTTCGGGCGGCTCGTCCGGCGGCGCATCCAGCATGGTGGCGGCCGGCGTCCTGCCGATTGCGAACGCCTCCGACGGCGGCGGCTCGATCCGCGTGCCGGCGTCCTGCACCGGGCTGTTCGGGCTGAAGCCGACGCGGGGGCGCAATCCCATGGGGCCCCTCGTCGGCGAGGGATGGTCGGGCCTCGCAACCGTCCATGCCATTTCGAAAAGCGTGCGGGACAGCGCGCTGCTTCTCGACTGCACGGCGGGCCCCGATCTAGGCGCGCCCTACTGGGCCGAGCCGCCAAAGCGCCCGTTCTTGGAAGAAGTGGGCCGGGATGTCGCCGGAATGAAGGCCGCGGTCGTTCGCGAGGCCTGGTTCGGCGTCGAGACCCATCCCGACTGCCTTGCCGCCGTGGACAGGGCGGCGGACCTCTGCCGGGGCCTCGGACTCGAGGTGGAGGAGGCGGCCCTCCCCATTCCCCGGGCGCTGCTCGATGCCGACACGCAGATCATCTACGCCAATGCGCGCGAGACCGTGGAACTGGTGGAGCAAGTCCTCGGCCGCCCGGCGACCGAAGAGGATGTGGAGAAGAACAACCTCGCAATGGCCCGCCGCGACCGGAGCACGGGCGCGGACTATGTGCGCGCCCTGAACGGCATCCATGCGCTCGGCCGCCTCGTGGCGCGCTTCTTCCTCGATTTCGATCTTCTCATCACGCCCACCATGCCCGTTCCTCCCATGCCGCTCGGGCTGCTCTCCCCGTCACGCGAAGACGCCGAAGCGCAGTGGCGGGATGTCATGCGCACCATCGCCTTCACCTCGGTCTTCAACGCATCCGGCAATCCGGCCGCCTCGGTTCCGCTGCACTGGAACGGGGACGGCCTGCCCATCGGCGTCCAGTTCGTCGCCCCCTACGGAGACGAAGCGGCCCTGTTCCGCATCGCCTCGGCGCTGGAGCGGGCCGCGCCCTGGGCCCAACGCCGCCCGCCCATACATTCCAGTTGAATGCCGGGGTTGCAGCTACGCCGCGCGGTCGCTCACCAGCCCGTCGTAGCGCGCAGTTCGATGGAGTGCGCCGGACTTCGGCGCCCGCCCATGTCGTCGCGGGTCGCTTCGATCCGCATCGTAGCGCCGGGGCGGATCGTCCAGACTGCCCCTGTCCGGTATGTCCGGCTGTCGCCGCTGGCAAGCCACACGCCCATATACGGCTTGAGAGCGCCCACCGCGCCGAAGCCTCCAAGACCGTAAGCGACTTCCGCCGCCAGGCTGCGTCTGGAGCCGAAACCGCTGTCCGGCGCGAGTTCGCCCGTACCCCCCAGAGCCCACAACTGCTCCGCGCCGCCCGATACCGTTCCCCAGGCGGGTGACAGGGAAAAGGACAGCCCTCGTCCCGAGTCGCCGGGTTCAAAGCGAATGCTGCCGCTCGCCCCCCATTGCTCGTGGTTGCCGTCCGCGTGAGCGACAAGAGCGCTCACAGCGCCCTCGGCGGCGAATCCCCGCCCGGCGACGCGCAAGCCGGCGCCGATATCGAGTCCGGCGCCGGTCTCTGCATCCCCGCCGTCGTGGCGCACGCCCACCTCAATCGAGGGCGTGAGGCCGTTTCCCGAGTCCAGGTCGAATGTCTGCGAGCCCCTGGCCGCGAGGCGCAGCCTGCTGGCGTCGCCCGACGCCGCCTCCATGCGACCCGCACGCTCAGGCGTTACCGCCTCCGACTCGGTGCGAACCCAGAAGGCGTCGGACTTGACCGCCACTTCCAGTTTCCCGGGAGCCTCGGCAGGCAGCACCTTGCCGTCGAATCCCATTGCCCACATGCGCATCGAAAGGTCGGTCTCGTTCTCCCGGGAACCGCCCCCGTCCCGATGCTCGAAAACCGTGAGCCGCCCGGCGCCGTAACCCGCAAGGGCCCAGACGTCGACGGTCCCGGTCAGGGCGTAGCTTGCATAGGGGAAGACGCCGGTGAGACGGCTCTCGATCCTGCCCCTGCTGTCGGTCCGGCCGTCCTTGACGAGTTCGAACCAGCCCTCGCCTTCGCTCAGGCCCGCCGCGAGGCCGGCGATCCAGCGCTCTCGGGAGAGGTCCAACCCGAGGAAGCCGGTCATAACCTCGCCATCCATCTCCACGTCGTCCTCGGAGGCTTCGAACTCCGAGAACGCGATCCGGCCCCAGGCCGTCCAGTCCGACGGGCTTGCGCCGTTGGCTCCGCCGAACCGGAATGCGCTCCCCAGCAGCAGATCCCCAGGCGATATGCTTCGGGCGTGGACACCTCGGCGGCGCCCGTCGAAGGTCGGGTGGCCGGATCGGCGGAGCAAATCGGGTTCCCGGTCCGGGACCTGCGCCGTCTTCATGCCGCCCACTGCAATACCCCCGACCGCGATCCCGGACCCGCCGGTCCCCTCAAGCCTCTCTCGGACGGCGCTGACCGTCTGGCTGGCGACGGTCCGCCCGAAGCGCGCAATCCAGGCTCTCGGCATCGGATCGCTGTTCACGATGGTTCCCATCGCCTCCCCGTCGGCGATGACGGCGCCCGACGCATTGCTCAGCGTGAGCGTAAACGACTCCTCGCCCTCGTCCGTCGAGTCGTCCAACACCGGGACGCTTACGGTCCGCTTCACCGTTCCGGGGGCGAATGTGAGCGTGCCCGATGTCGCCGTGTAGTCCTCGCCGGCCCGCGCCGTACCGTCCGTCGTCGCGTAATCGACCTTCACCCGGCGGGAGGCGGCCCGGTTGAGGGTTACCGCGAAGTCCACCGAGGCATCAGGACCCTCGCGAGCACTGGCGTCGGCCGCCGAAAGCGCCACCGGGCCCGGCACGGTCAATTCGAGCGTTTCGGCCAGCGTGCTGCCATCGGCAGTGCAGACCGCTCCGCTCGTTTCGCACGCCCGCCCGCCTTCCATCGTGACGGTGACGGCCCCAGGACCGGTCGGGGAAACGCGGATATCCCAGAGGTCGCCGCGCCGATTGACACGCTTGGCGGATGTCGCGCTGCCCCCGGCTACCCGGACCGCATGGTCCCGCATCGCGTTCCGCGACATGCTGAGCGGATCGCTGAAACCCATGCGGACGGTGAAGTTCGCCGACCCGTCATGCGCGGACGGGCTGGATGCGAACCACCCGGTCAGTCCGCCTGCGGTCGCCTCGTCGGCGATTGCGGCGCCCCGAACGGCCATCATCAGCGACTGCGGCCGCCCCGACCAGCTGCCGGAGGCATAGAAGCGGGACGTGTCGGAGATGCTCCAGCCTGCCGCGCCGCCGCTGTCCTCGTGATTGCGCTTGGTAATCCCGAGTTCGAACCTGCCGGCCATGACCCCTGCGGCGACGATGACGGCGTAAGTCGTGTTCGGTTGGAGTTTCAGGCCCGACGGCGCCGTGAAGTCCCTGGACCCGGTTCCGGGCGCGGGGTTCGTCAGGGTGGCGATCGTCGTTCCGGGCCAGCCTCCCGATACGGCGCGTAGCTTGACCGTTGGCGCCACGTCCCGGCGCCATGCGGTGACGTGCAGCCGAACCGCCGTCAACGTCCACGCCGACGCGGACGCGCCGGTTGTGAACTTCATCCCCACTCTTCGCTGTCCTTTGCGGACCTGAAGCGAGTTGTAGACCGGCTGCCCAATATTGCTGACCAACGAGTCGGCAGCAGGGGTCGTTGGGAGCGTCGTTCCGGAGGCCGCGCGCGTCAACCTTACCGTGTAGGTCCCGGTGGTGGCGGCATCTTCCGCCGTCACGGTAACCGTGACGGTGTTCTCACCCGTTTCGAGGTCCAGAACGGCGCTGTCCGGAGTAGCCGTGTCGTCGTCGTTCGCGATGGAAATCGCGGCGGCGGCATCGGTCGCGGTTGCGGCTACCTTGAGGGTGCTCGCCGTGTGGGCGACGGTCGCCGTGTAGTCCGTCGAATCGGATGCGAAGGCCGGGTCGAGCGTTATGGCGTTGCCGGCGGTGTCGTCGAGAGTCAGCGCGCTCAGTGTCACGTCGTCGGAATCGGGAGCGCCTTCGACCGCGAGCTTCAGGCGATGGATGCCTGTCGACCACCCCTGGCCGATGTCCGACAGCCAGCTATCGGCAATCCGCCAGCCGGAAGCGCCGCCGCCGTCCTCATCCGTGCTGCCGGCGCGGACAAGCGTGAACCCGTTGAAGATCAAGCTCGCGGACTCGATAACGACCGTGTAGGTCGTGTTCGCCTGCAGCTTGACGGACGAGCCCGAAGGGGCGGCGAATGTCTTCGATCCGGTTCCCGGTGTGGGGTTCGTCAGCGTTGCGATGGTCGCGCCCGGTCTTTGCCCCGATGCCGACCGCAGCGAGACGGTCGGCGCGACGCCGGACCGCCAGGCCCCGATTTCCAGCCGGATTCCCGTCAGCGTCCAGCGTTTGGCGGACTCCCCGGTCGTGAACTGCATCGCCAGGCTCTGGAGGCTGAAAACCGGAGCGGCCGTCCCGATGCTGGATTGCCCTGTGTTGCCGACGAGCGTTCGAGGCCCCTGTGCGGCGCTCGGCGGCGGCGCGGCGGCCCGTGTCACCGTCACCGTGTAGGTGTTCGTCGTCGTGGCGTCTTCCGCTGTCACCGTTACCGTGATTGCGTTCGCTCCGACCGCAAGGTCCAGGTCGGCGGCGCCGGGCGTGTCGCTGTCGTCGTCGTTCGAGATGGATACCGTGGCGTTGCCGTGGGTCGTGGCCGCCGTCACCGCGATCGAGTCCGTCGAATGAGCGACCGATGCCGTGTAGCCCGTCGTGGCTGCGGCGAAGGTCGGGCTCAGCGACACGGCATTGTCGTTCTCGTCGGAAAGCGCCAGCGCGCTCAGCGTGGCGTCGTCGGAAACCGTGCCGCCGGCGCCGAGCACGGCCATCCTCAGCCTCAGGTTCCTGCTGGACGCCGACCAGCCAGTACCCGAATTGGTCAGGTTGTTGTCGCTGACCTGCCACCCGGCGCCGCCGCCACTGTCCTCGGCTGCGCTCTCGGTATTGCGAAGGGAGAAGCCGTTGTAGTTCAGGAAGGTGGTATCCGACTCGACAACGACCGTGTAGGTCGTGTTCGCCTGGAGGGTGACGCTGGAGCCTGACGACGCGCTGAATGCCTGCAGGCCGACGCCGCGTGTGGGGTTCGTCAGTGTCGCAATTGTCGCGCCCGGGCTCTGTCCCGTGGCACCGTGCAGCGAAACGGTCGGCGTCGCTCCGGATTGCCAGGAGCCGACGTCCAGCCGGATCGCCGACAGCGTCCAAGGCGCGGCCGACGCCCCGGTGGTGAACTGTATTGCAACGCTCTGGATGGAAAGGACGGCTATCGAGCTGGTGGCAGTCGGCTGGCCGGTGTTGCTGACCAGCGTGCGCGCTTCCTGGCCCGAAACCGGAGCCATCGGCCAACCGGCCCAGAGCGCCCCCGCGACAAGCGCCAGCGCCCATGGCGCCATAACTTTTCGGGACTCGCGCGCGCCCACAGGCGACGGTCGGACCCGAATTCCGTCGAAACATCCGGAGTCGGAAATACCGTTCGAGGCGGCAGCGTCGTACGAAACCATGTCGGTTGCCCTCGCACTCTGCGGCATGCGCTGGACCGGCCGCCGCAGTCCTGCCCGCATCGCCGTTACGCTGCCGCGCCCGAGCGAAGCGGATGAAGTCGTCGGCTTCCGGTTAAAATGGGTTCGGGAAACGGGCGGATACGCGTCGCGCGAGCGATCGCAAACCCGATATCGGACCGAGCGAAGAGTGCGTTTGCAGGCGGTTCCACTACCGCCCCGATGGCGGCATTCGCGCATGCCATCCCGCTGCGGGCTCTCCGCGGCCCCGCTTGCCAGATCCCCCCTTGTGCGCCCTGCCAGTTAAGCGAGTGAATAGATTAGCCTTAAAGTCAGAAAGATACAAATAAAATTCTTAATACCTGAAATAATTGAACGGATATATCGATTCAGGACGCGCCCCAGGAGTTGGCGCCGAAGATTGCCGACGGTCCTGCCCTTCTCCTGCGCAGCGCCCGGTTCGTGGCTCCCTGCGGAGACGAGGGGGATTCCGGTCCGCTCGGGTTGGATCGCATGTCGAGCCGGGCCTGCAGCCGTCATCCCGGCCGGTTATGCCAAACGCTCCGCACGCCCCGCCCGAGGAACTCTACGAAGACGACGGATGGAACGGCGGCGAACCGCTCGGCCACGAGGACGGGATCGGCGGCGCGGAATCCGACTGGCTCTACCGGCGCCATAGCGGCGACGCTGAACTCCACGCCTCCTGGGCGCCGGAAAATATCGTTCTCATACCAATACCAAGGTGCGTAATGCGGAACCCTTGCTCTGGGGGTGTTCCATTGCGCTCGCCTCCTGCTCGGCGTGACGGGCCTTTGCCGGGCTTCGCCCGCCGCCGCGCTGAACGCGGCGAACGTTACGAATGGCGGCGTTGGCGCCGCCGCTTCCGCTGGCGCGCTGCGGCCCCCCACCCGGCCTCCCCCGCAAGCGGGGGAGGAGGATTCCCGCGGCCATCGCGATAGGTTTCGCTCGACGGCCGCTGGTATCAGAAGCCGCAACGGGCGCGAATGGGGATCGGCGCGCCGCGGCGGCGACATCGCTCGGGTCCATTACATTTCATGACAGGCGCCCGGAATGGGCCCGGGGGGCCGGACAGTTCGGCCGGGAGGAGTTGACAGGTGTGCGGGCGCGGGACGGATGGCGCCATGCCCGAACGGCCGCCCGAAGAGGCAGGCCGGTCGAGCGCGGCTTTAGGCGGCGCGGATGCAGCGGACCATGTGTTGGGGGGAGAGCTCGATGGCGGCGGGCGGCGTTTCGCAGGCGGGCTCGGCGAAGCGGCAGCGCGGCGCGAAGGCGCAGCCGGGCGGCAGCCGGGTCATGTCCGGCGGCGAGCCTGGGATGGCCTCCAGAGTCTGGCCGCGCAGGGAGCCGTGGACGGTCGAGGACAGCAGCCCTTGCGTATAGGGATGGCGGGGGTTGCGCATGATCTCGCCGACGGGCCCCGTCTCCATGAACCTGCCCCCGTACATCACCGCGATCCGGTCCGCGATCTCGACCGCCACGCCGACATCGTGGGTGACGAAAATAACGGCCATGCCGAGCTCGCGCTGCAATTCCCGGAGCAGCAGGAGGATCTGGATCTGCACCGTCGCGTCGAGCGCGGTCGTCGGCTCGTCGGCCAGCAGCAGGCTCGGATTGCAGCAGAGCGCGAGCGCAATCATCGCCCGCTGGCGCATGCCGCCGGAAAGCTCGTGCGGATAGGCGCGCAGCCGCCGCTCGGGCGAGGGGATGCGCACCCGGTCCAGCAGGTCGATCGCGCGCCGCCGGGCCTCCTCGCGGCTCGTCCCCTCATGGCGGATAATCGTCTCGGTGATCTGCCTGCCGACGGTATAGACGGGGTCGAAGGCCACCATCGGCTCCTGGAAGATCATGCCGACCTCGGTGCCGCGCAGGTCCGCGAGCGTGCGATGGCTCATCGCCATCACATCCTGTCCCGCCAGCTCGATCCGGCCTGAAAGCGCGGTCCGGCGGGGCGGAAGCAGGCGCATCAGGGCCCGTAAGGTGACGCTCTTGCCAGAGCCGGATTCGCCGAGAATGCAGAGCACCTCGCCGGGGTCGAGCGTGAAGGAGACGCCGTTCACCGCATTCACCGTGGCGTCCCGCCCGGTGAAGCGGACCGTGACATCCTCCGCGCGGAGGACCGGAGCCGTTGCCGGGTCCGCCATGCTCAGGCCGGCGCCTTGCTGTGGCCGGAACCGGCGCTGCGCATGTGGCAGGCGACGAGATGGCCGGCACCGCCCGCCGCGTCCTCTCCGGCCGCCGGCCCGAGCCGGGGTTCGGCGCGGCTGCAGACATCCTCGGCGAAGCGGCAGCGCGTGTGGAAGCGGCATCCGGGCGGCGGGTCGATGGGGTTGGGCGGGTCGCCTACCAACGGCGGGGTCTCGGTCCGCCGGTCGGGGTCCATCGATGGCATGGCCGAAAGCAGCGCCTCCGTATAGGGGTGCTGCATGCGGTCGTAGATTTCGGCCGTCGGGCCGATCTCCACCACCTTGCCGAGATACATGACCAGCACCCGGTCGCTCATATATTGCACGACGTTGAGATCGTGCGAGATGAAGATATAGGTGAGGCCGAGTTCGCGCCGGAGCGTCAGCAGCAGGTTCAGCACCTGCGCCTCCACCGACTTGTCGAGCGCGGAGACCGCCTCGTCGAGGATAAGCAGCCGGGGTTCGAGCGCGAGCGCGCGGGCGATATTCACCCGTTGGCGCTGGCCGCCGGACAACTCATGCGGATAGCGGCGGATGAACTGCGCCGGATCGAGCCCCACCAGCGCGAATAGTTCGCGTGCTCGCTCGCGGGCCTCGGCGGCGGACACGCCGTGGACCTTCGGCCCGAACATGATCGTGTCCTCGATCGGCAGGCGCGGGTTCAGCGAGGAGTAGGAGTCCTGGAACACCATCTGCATTCGGCGGCGCAACTCGCGCAGCCCGGCCGCATCGTCGGGACGGACGGCCTCGCCGTCGAAGGCTATCCGGCCCGCATCGGCGCGGATAAGGTGCATGAGCAGGCGCGCCGTCGTGGACTTGCCGCAGCCCGACTCGCCGACAATGCCGAGCACTTCGCCTGGCAGCACGTCGAAACCGATATCGTCCACCGCCTGCACCCAGCCGACGGCGCGGTTGAGGATGCCGCCCCGGACCGGGAAATATTTGCGCAGCTCCCGCACTTCGAGCAACGCGCCGTCCTTCGCATCCCGAGCCCGGGTCACAGCCTTACGTCCATGGCGCTGCGGAGCCCGTCGCTCAACAGGTTGAAGGACAGAGAGGTGAAGAAGATCATCGCGCCGGGAAGGGCCGCCACCCACGGATTTACATAGATCGACTGCCTTAGCGTGTTGAGCATGAGGCCCCATTCGGGCTCCGGCGGCTCGGTGCCGAGGCCGAGGAAGCTGAGCCCCGACGCCAGGATGATGCTGACGCTGATGAGACTGGTGGCGTAGATGAACACCGGCCCCAGCACGTTGCTGAGGATATGCACGCGGATGATGGTGAGGCTGCGGGCGCCGCTCGCGCGGGCTGCCTCCACATAGTCCAGCGAGCGGACCTGGGTGGTGACGCTCTCTGTCACGCGCGTGATAGGCGGGATGAAGACCAGGGTGAGCGACACGATGGCGTTGCCGATGCCGGCGCCGAGCGCGCCCGAGATCGCGACCGCCAGCAGCACGGAGGGGAAGGCGTAGAACACGTCCATCACGCGCATGATCGCCATGTTGACCCGGCCGCCGAGGAATCCGGCAACAAGGCCGAGCGCGCCGCCGATGGCGAATGCAATGACGATCGGGCTGATGCCCATGAACAGCGACAGCCGGCCGCCGTAGAGCAGGCGGGTGAGCATGTCGCGGCCCATCTCGTCCGCGCCGAGCGGGTATCCGGGCGCGCCGATTTCCGCAAGGCGCCTCAGCATGCTCGCCTTGTAGGGGTCGGCGAGCGCGATCAGGTCCGCGAATACGGCTGAGAAGACGATGAGCAGCACGACGAACCCGCAGACCATCGTCACCTTGTCGTCGCGAATGCGGCCTCCCACCGTCGCCCAGTAGCCGCGCGACTGCACGGCGACCTGTGCGGCATCGACGGCGGCCTGCTGCTTGCCGTCGAGGGCGGGCGCGGTCGTCATCGGCGGGACATCCGGGGGTCTATCGCAGATTGCACAATGTCCACGATAAGGTTCAGCAGCACGAAGAACATGGCGAGCACCAGGATGGTGCCCTGGAGCAGCGGCAGGTCGCGCTCGAAGATCGCGCTGTTGAGGAGCGAGCCGGTTCCGGGCCACTGGAACACGGTCTCGACCAGGATGGAGCCGCCGAGCAGGTAGCCGAGCTGGAGGCCCATGACCGCGAGCGTCGTCGGCGCGGCATTGCGCACGATGTGCGCCAGCACCTGGCGCTGGAAGAGGCCCTTGGCGTGCAGCGCCTGGACGAACTCCTGGTTGAGAATTTCGGCGACGGTGGCGCGCACCGTGCGGGTAATCAGGCCCATCGGGATGACGGCGAGGGTGATGACGGGCAACACCAGATGGCGCATGTGCTCGGCGTCCCACTCCCAGGCGGTGGAGCCCCCCGGCCCCATGCCGATGGATGGCAGCACGTTCATCTCGACGGAGAAGACGATGACCAGCACGAGCCCCAGCCAGTAATGCGGAACGCTGACGCCCGTGATGGCGATGGAGGTTGCAAGCTTGTCGATCCAGCGCCCCTGGAAGAAGCCGGCAATGCCGCCGAGGATCGCGCCCAGGGTGAAGCCCAGCAGGGTTCCCCCCGCCGCCAGGATGAAGGTGTTGGGCACAGCGATGCGCAACTCTTCCACGACCTCGCGGCCCCGGGCGACGGAAACGCCGAGATCGCCGACCAGCACCCGGCCGAGCCAGGTGACATACTGGACCGGCAGGGGCTTGTCGAAGCCGTAGGCCTTGCGCAGGTCCTGCACCATCTCTTCCGGCGCGTCCGGCGGCACGACGGCGCTCAGCGGGTCGCCCGGCGACATATGCACCAGGGCGAAGACGAGGACCGTCACGCCGAGTCCGATAGGAATGACGTACAGGACGCGGCGGATGATGTAGTTCAGCATCCGGTCAGCACGGGCCGGAGCGGGCGGGCCGCGCCATGCTGCCCGCCCGCACCGGCAACCGGCCTATTCCATGGTGACCGGGGTGAGCGACTGGAACCAGTTGCGGGCCTGGATGAAGCCCTTGACCTGTTCCGTCATCGCCCTCGGCGCCACGTCGTGGACCACCCAGAGGAAGAGCGCGTTGTCCACCTCGCGCGTGTGGACCTTGGCGAGCCAGCCGTCGCGCTCCGCGGGGTCGAAGGCGAGCGAGGCGTTCTTCAGCAGCTCGTCGATCTCCGCGTCGCAGTGGTAGCCCCAGTTGACGCCCGCCGGCGCATGCAGGTCGCAGCGCAGGAAGCGCGTGAAGCTGCTGTAGGGGTCCTGGGTCGTGTAGCTGACATTGATGCCGTTGGCCCCTTGCGCCTGCTCGGCCTTGGCGCCCGCGCGCCAGCGGTCCAGCAGGCTCTGCCACTCCATGACCTCGAACTCGACCTCGATGCCGACTTCAGCCAGGTTCTGCTGCATATATTCGTTCATCGGCAGGGGCAGCATCTGCCCGGAGCCGCTGGCCGAAATCATCATCTTGACCTTGACGGGGTTGTCGGGCCCGAAGCCGGCCTCCGCCAGCAGGGCCTTCGCCGCGTCGGGATCGTAGCGGAGCTCGAAGCTGGGCGATCCGTACCAGGGATCGGCCGGCGACACATGCCCGCTGGCCTTGACGGCATAGCCGCCCAGCAGCGAGAGGATGCCGTCGCGGTCGATGGCGAGGTTGGCCGCCTTGCGCACCCGGATGTCGTTCCAGGGCGAGCCTTCGACCCGGCTCAGATGCCAGGACCAGACATGCGGGTAGAGGTTGGACGAGATCACCATGCCGCGTTCCTTGAGCCTCGGGATGGCGTCCGGGGCGGGGGCCTCGATCCAGTCCACCTGCCCTGCGAGCAGTGCCGCCGTGCGGGCGTTCGGATCCGGAATCGGGATCGTGACGACCTTGTCGAGCTTCGGCTGGCGCGTCTCGTCCCAGTGCTCCTCGAAGGGCACGAACTCGGCCCGCTCGCGCGGCACGATTTGGGTGAGCTTCCACGGGCCGGTGCCGGAGGGGTTCTGGGCGAACTTGTTCCAGTCGCTGCCGGTCGCCTCGAACTGCGCCGGGCTCGACATCAGGATGTAGCAGATCTGGTAGGGGAAGAAGCTGTCCGGCGACTTGGTGGTGAATTCGACCGTGTGCGAGTCGATCTTCTTCCATCCCTTGGTGTTGGTGTCCGCGTCATAGACGAGGGAGGGGATGCGGAAGTTCACCAGCGACGCCATCCGGGCGCTGTATTGCGGCGAGTCCTTGTCGAACAGGCGGTCGAAGTTCCAGAGCACCGCATCGGCGTCGAACTCGGAGCCGTCATGGAACTTCGCGCCCTTGCGGATGTTGAAGGTCCATTTGGTCTTGTCGGCCTCGTCAACCGACCAGCTCTCGGCGAGCCCGGGAATGAGGCCGGACGCCTTGTCGGCGGAGCTCATGTCCCAGTTGATGAGCCCGTCATAGAGCATCAGCCCCATGAAGCGGAAACCCTCGAAGCCCTGGTCGGGCTGGCCCCAGGAAAGCGGAATGTCCGCGGCAGTCATGCCCACGCGGAGCGTGCCGCCGGCGCGGGCCGGCGCGGAAAAGGTGCCGGCGATCAATATGGCCGCCGCCGCTCCGATCGCCAGGTTGCGAAGTGAAAATCGTCTTTTCGACCTCATGGCCGTCCTCCCATGGTTGAGGTGAAATTCTGCGCCGCAACGCAGCGAATGCCCCGTTCGCCCGGCGTTGCAGGCGGAATACCGGCATTCATTGCGCTATCGACGCGCCAGTCTGGAGGCTGCCGGCAGGCTTGTCCAGCGCGCGCAACGCGATAACTGCGCTGCCGCCTTCTCCCCCAAAGCCTCGGATTGCGCCCGCGGGCTATGCGGGCGGCGCCATGCCCAGCGCGCTCTTGTAGAGGTCCAGCAGCGCCTCCTGTTCGGCGCGGTCGTCGCTGTCCATCTTCCTGAGCCGCACGATCTGGCGCATCGTCTTCACGTCGAAGCCGTGCGCCTTGGCTTCCGCATAGACCTCGCGGATATCGGCCATCAGCGCGGCCTTCTCTTCCTCCAGCCGTTCCACGCGCTCGACGAAGGAGCGGAGCTGCCCGGCGGTCACGCCGCGGACATCGCTCTCCGACGGCGCCCCGTCGCCGGCCATCTCCTCCACGGTTCAGTGCGCCTTCGTCTGGAAGTCGGCCAACTGCTCCGGCGTCGCCTCTTTCTGGTGCTTCGCCTTGTAGTCGGCATAGGGCATGCCATAGACGATCTCGCGCGCCGCTTCGTAGTTCATGTCGAGGCCGCGCTCCTCGGCCGCCGCGCGGTACCATTTGGACAAGCAGTTGCGGCAGAAGCCGGCCAGGTTCATCAGGTCGATATTCTGGACCTCGGGGTTGTCGCGCAGATGCTGCACCAGCGTGCGGAAGGCGGCTGCCTCCAGTTCGGTCGTTGTCCTGTCGCTCATCGCTCTCGCTACTCAATCGCCACGGAAAAGGGTCATGGCTAAACTAGCCGATCATGCAGCCGGAATCGATTCTCCGCCGGGCCTTCGAGCGTGCGGTCGCGCGGGCCGACCCCGCGCTTTCGCTCGCCCGGCACCTGCCGGAGCCGCCCGCCGGGCGAACCTTCGTGGCGGCGGCCGGCAAGGCGGCGGGGTCCATGGCGGCGGCCTTCGAGGCGGCTTGGGCCGCGCCGATGGAGGGCATCGCCGTTACCCGTTACGGCCACGGCGTGCCGTGCGAGCGGATCGAGGTGATTGAGGCCGGACACCCGATGCCCGACGCCGCAGGGCGCGAAGCGGCAGGGCGCATCCTGGAAGCGGCGGGCGCTCTCGGCCGCGACGACCTGTTCGTGTTTCTCGCCTCGGGCGGCGGTTCGGCGCTCCTGGCCCTGCCGCTGCCGGGCGTTTCCTTCGAGACCAAGCAGGCCGTGACGGCCGGCCTGCTCGCCTCGGGAGCGTCGATCCATGAGATCAACACGGTGCGCAAGCGCATGTCGGCTGTTAAGGGCGGGCGGCTCGCAGCGGCGGCCTTTCCGGCGCGGACCGTAACGCTCGCCATCTCCGACGTGCCCGGCGACGACCCGGCCGTCATCGCGTCGGGTCCGACCGTGCCCGACCCGACCACGCTTGCGGACGCCCGGCGCGTGCTCGCGGCCTACGGCATCGAACCCGTTCCGGGCCTCGAAGACACGCCGAAAAGACTGGAGCGGACGGAATTCCGGCTGATCGCCACGCCGAGGGAATGCCTGCTCGACGCTGCACCGGACGGGCCGCCCGCCTGGCTGCTTTCGGACCGGATCGAGGGCGAGGCGCGCGAGGCGGGCAAGGTCATGGCCGGCATCGCGCTTCATGCCCGCGCGTTCGGCGCGCCCTTCCCGCCGCCTTGCCTCCTGCTTTCCGGCGGCGAGACCACCGTGACGGTGCGCGGCGAGGGCAGGGGCGGGCGCAATCTGGAATTCCTGCTGGGGCTTGCGCTTGCGCTCGACGGCGCGCCCGGCATCCACGCCATCGCCTGCGACACGGACGGCATCGACGGTGCGAGCGAGTGCGCCGGCGCGCTGCTCCGTCCGGACAGTCTGGCGCGGGCGCGGGCGCTGGGCCTCGATCCCGCGGCGCGCCTGCGCCAAAACGACGCCCATGCCGTGTTTGCCGCGCTGGGCGATCTGGTTGTCACCGGACCGACACGCACCAACATCAACGATTTCCGGGCTATTCTGGTGGAGCCTTAGGGAAGGGAGGGCGATGCGCGGCAAGCGGAGGGCCAAGATCGTCGCGACACTGGGACCGGCGACCTCGAGCGCGGAGGCGATCAGCGGGCTGCTGGAGGCGGGAGTCGATGTCTTCCGCTTCAATTTCAGCCATGGACGGCCCGAGGACCATGCCCGGCGGCACCGCATCCTGCGCGAGCTGGAGCGCCACGCATTCCGGCCCGTCGGCATCATGGCCGACATGCAGGGACCGAAGCTGCGCGTCGGCACGTTCGAGGGCGGGAGCATCGAGCTGGAGCCCGGCCGGCCTTTCATGCTCGACCGGTCCGAACGGCCGGGCAGCGCCGCGCGCGCCAGCGTGCCGCACCCCGAGATCTTCTCGGCCGTCGGGCCGGGAGACGACATGCTGCTGGATGACGGACGGCTCCGGCTGAAGGTGCTCTCGAAGTCGGCCGAGGCGCTGGAGACGCAGGTGGTCGAGGGCGGGCGCCTCAGCGACCGCAAGGGCATCAACCTGCCGGGAGTCGTCTTGCCGATCTCGCCGCTGACCGAGAAGGACCGCACCGATCTGCGCTTTGCGCTCGGCCTCGGCGTCGAGTGGATCGCGCTATCCTTCGTGCAGCGCCCGGAGGATGTGGCCGAAGCGCGCCGGCTGATCGGCCAGCGCGCCCATGTTCTCGTCAAGATCGAGAAACCGGCCGCGCTCGACTGCATCGAGGAAATCGTCGAGGCGGCCGACGCCATCATGGTGGCGCGGGGCGATCTCGGGGTGGAAATGCCGCCCGAGGAAGTGCCGATCGCCCAAAAGACCATCGTCCGCACCTGCCGCGACGCGGGCAAGCCGGTGATCGTGGCCACGCAGATGCTGGAATCGATGGTGCATGCGGCGGCGCCCACCCGCGCCGAGGTCCAGGACGTGGCGACGGCGGTCTATGACGGCGCCGACGCCGTAATGCTCTCGGCGGAGACGGCGGCCGGCGCCTATCCGATGGCGGCGGTCGAGATCATGGACCGGGTGATCCAGCGGGTGGAGCGCGACCCGTCGCACCGGCGGATCGCGGATGCCGACCGGCGGCGCCCGCTCGCCACTTCCGCAGACGCCATTTCAGCCGCCGCCCACCAGGTGGCGGACACGATCGGCGCCGCCGCCATCGTCACCTACACCACCTCCGGCTCCACCACGCTCCGCGCCGCCCGCGAGCGCCCGGAGCAGCCGATCCTGGGCGTCACGTCCGAACTGGAGACCGCAAGGCGCCTGTCTCTCACCTGCGGCGTCCACAGCGTGCATACGGCGGATGTGCGCGACTTCGACGAGATGGTGCGCAAGGCCGTGGCCGCCGCCGCGCTCGAGGATGTCGCCGGCCCGGGCGACACCGTGGTCATCACCGCGGGCGTGCCCTTCGGCACCCCCGGCGCCACCAATGTGCTGCGCATCGCCCGCATCGAGCCGGAGTAATGCCAAGGTGCACAATGCAGCAGTCATATTCTGGAGCGTTCCATGAAGCTCCCCTCACTCTCCCCGTTCGAGGGCGGGGAGAGTGAGGCCGGGGCGACCCTCGCTTTCGCGGGGGCAGGCGGTTGGAGGACATGCAATGCCACGCGACCGGGTGGAGATATGTGCATGCGGCAGGCCCGGATCGGCCCGATGAGGCGCGGCGTGCGCCGGCGGCTCCTGTTCGGCCTGCAGACCGTGTTGGGCCTGGCGCGGCGCGGCTTCTTCATTCCCTATGCGCGGGCGGACAGCGTCGCGCCGCCGGGGCCGCTCGGATGGGTCGAGGCCCGCTTCGAGGCGGCCCTGCCGGCATTCGCGGCGGCGATGGACGACATTGACGAGCTGGCACCGGCGCTCGGCGCCATAGGCGGGGAGCCGCCGCCGGAGCCGCGCTGGGACCAGGACTGGTTTCCCCGACTCGATGCCGCCATGCTCTATGCGCTCGCGCGCCGGCACCCGCCGCGCCGCGCCGTCGAGGTCGGCAGCGGCCATTCCACGCGTTTCCTGCTGCGCGCGCTCCGGGACGGCGGCGCGGACGCGGACGTGACCGCGATCGATCCCGCGCCCCGCGCCGGTCTTTCCGGGCTCGGGGACCGCCTCAGGCTCCTGCGGCAGACGGTGCAGGAGGCGGGCCGCCAGCCTTTCGAGGCGCTGGAAGCGGGCGACTGGCTGGTGATCGATTCCAGCCATGTCGCCATGCCGGGCACGGACGTAGATTTCCTGTTCGGGCGCATCCTGCCGGCGCTGCCGCCCGGCGTGCTGCTGCATGTCCACGACGTGTTCCTGCCGGACCCGTATCCGGAGGACTGGGCCTGGCGGGGCTATAACGAGCAATTGGCGGCGGCACTGCTGATCGCCGGCGGCTGGCGCCCGGTCTTCGCCAGCCGCTACATGGCAACGCGGCATCCGGACCGTATCGCGCGCTCCGTCGTGGCCACTCTGCCCACGCCCCCCGGAGCCCGCGACACAAGCCTCTGGCTCCGCCATGACCCACCATGACCGTCCTCCGCTTCCGCTGGCGCGAAAGCGGCCCCCAACCCGGCCTCCCGTAATACCAGCGGCTCCGGTTTGTGACTCATGGAGATTGCCGCCCGGTTTTCCCTCTGCGTCACCCCGGCCGGAGCGAAGCGGAGAGCCGGGGTCCATCCATGGCTCTCGACGATGCCGTAGCCGGTGGGGAGCAGGCTCGACCGCTGAAGTTGCCGCGAGAACCGGGGCTGGGCCCCGGCTCGGGGGCCGGGGTGACGGTGGGGGCCATCACAATAGGTTCCGATCGACGACCGTTGGCATAACATTCCGGATCGCCGCCGTTGCCCGCGGGAACTCTCCGCCGAAATGGTATCCTGCCAGCTGAAACCGGAGCCTCACGCCATGTCCCTGTCCGAAACCGAGCACATCTTCCGTTACACCAACGAGTTCTCCGACACGATCATAGCCAGTGCGAGCGGGGCGGTCGTCCGGGACCGCGACGGACGGGACATCCTCGATTTCACCTCCGGGCAGATGAGCTCGATTCTCGGGCACGCGCACCCGGAGATCGTCGCCACGGTCCGAGACGGCATCGAGCGCCTGGACCATATCCACAGCTGCTTCATTTCGGACCCGGTCATCGATCTGGCGAACGCGCTGAACGCGCTGCTGCCGGACTCGCTGTCCAAGGTGCTGCCGCTCAGCACGGGCGGCGAGTCCAACGAGGCGGCGCTCAAGATTGCCAAGCTCGCGACCGGCCGCTACGAGATTGTCGCCTTCGACCGGTCCTGGCACGGGGTAACCGGCGGCGCCGGCTCGGCGACCTTCAACGGCGCCCGGCGGGGCTACGGAGCGACGATCCCCGGCGTGCTCGCGCTTCCGACGCCGCACGCCTACCGCTCGCCCTTTGCCTCCAATGGGGAATATGACTGGCGCGCCGAGCTCGACTGGGGCTTCGAGAGCATCGACCGGCAATCCACAGGCAGCCTCGCCGCCATGATTCTCGAGCCCATCCTGAGTTCGGCCGGCGTTATCGAGCTTCCCGACGGCTATCTCACCGCGCTCTCCGAGCACTGCCAGAGGCGCGGCATGCTGCTCATCTACGACGAGGCGCAGACGGGCCTCGGGCGCACCGGAGACCGGTTCGCCTTCGAGCATGAAGGCGTGGTTCCCGACATTCTGACGCTCTCCAAGACCCTGGGCGCGGGCCTGCCGCTCTCCGCAACGATCGCTTCGGCCGAGCTGGAAGAGGCCTGCTACGAGAACGACTTCCTTTTCTACACCACCCATACCGCCGACCCGCTTCCGGCGGCGGTGGGGGCCAAGGTCGTCGAGATTGTCGTCCGCGACCGGCTGGAGGAGCGCGCCCGCGAGCTTGGGACCTACATGAAGAACATCCTCATCGACCTGCAGCAGCGCCACGAGTGCATCGGCGACGTGCGCGGCCGGGGCCTGCTGATCGGGCTGGAACTGGTCGAGGACCGGCATGGCAAGAAGCCCGCCCACGGGCTGGGCGCGGAAGTGGGACACCGCTGTATCGAACTCGGCGCCAGCCTCAACATCGCCCGGCAGGCGAGCGCGCACATCTTCCGGATCGCGCCGCCGCTTACCGTGACCCGGGAACAGATCGACAGTGCGATGGGCATCCTCGACCGGGCGCTGACGGAATGCGCCGGGCGAACAGGTCGAGCCTGACGACGCTCGGAATCCGCTGTCGGAAAGGGATTCAGGCGCCGGGAAACAGGCTGGCCATCTCCCGTTTGACGATCTGTGCCGCCTCGGATTGCAGATCGGGCCTTTCCAGGAGCTGGATGAAGGCCCGACCGGGCGACGGTAGTGCGGGAGAAGGGGAGACGGTCTTCAAGTCCCCCGGGACGGTTCCTTCCGCCATCACGGCGACCGCCGCACCGCAGGCGACGGCGGACTGGATGGCCCGGTCGTCGGAGCTCGTCAGCACATGCCGGAACGGGGTTTCGCGGGACTTCAATGCGGCGACTGCCGCTTCGCGGAGCGCATACCCTTCCGGATAGCCGGCGAGCGGCAGGACAGGCCAGTCGGCGACCGCGAAGTCGGGCGCGGACACCCAGAACAGGCGTGGCCGGGAGAGTTTTGCCGCCGACGGCAATTCCTCCAGCATCATGACCACGGCAAGGTCCAGCTCGCCCGTCTCGGCCTTCAGGCCGACTTCCCGGCTGCTGCCGCAGCGTATGTGCAGATCGAGCGACGGATAGGTCTCCCGGGTCCGGTTCAGCAGTTCGGGAAACAGGGACAAGGAGCAGTCCTCGGCAACACCGACCCGAATGCTTCCCTCGATCAATTTCGAGTTCGCGCAATCGAGCAGCCGGTCGTGCAGGTCCACCATCGCCTGGGCTGCAGGCAGGAGGTCCCTGCCCGCATCCGTCAGGCGGACGTCGGCGCGGTTGCGCTCGAAAAGCCGCATGCCGAGCTGCTCTTCCAGGGTACGGATTCTCAGCGACATCGTTCCCTGGGAGCAGCCCCGAAGCTCCGCTGCGATAGAGAAGCTCCGCTCCGCGGCGACGGTCAGGAACGACCGAAGGAGCCTTGTGTCGATATCAGCCATAGATATCTGTATTGCCGATATTTGTTATTAGTCAATCTTGTTGTTGCATGCGGACGATCGGTCCGCAATTCCGGCGGCCTTCGCCCGGCGTTCCGAAGGGGCTTATACAAACAGGCTGACGACAGGTTTGCGAGGCTTCGCGCCTTCTCTCCGGGTATGGCGAACGGGGTGTTGAGGTATGACGGAAGAAATGTCGCCGGTCTCCCCGTCAACCTGTCTTCGTAGTCTCCGTTTCGAATGGCTGTGCGAGGCCTGTCCGGCGATTCGCCCGCCGGCTTCCGGCTCGCCGAAACATCACGATGGCGCGTGCAGGCCCGCCAGCGGCGGAGCGGGGGCATGGACCGGACGGCGGAGGACAAGCAGGCGGTGGACCTCTTCGGTCCGGCCGCTTCGCAGAAGGGCGCCGAGCAGGGCGAATTCCAGGAGGTCGCGCTGGGCGCGGCTGCCTCCCACGCGCTCATGTCCGGCCATCCATGGCGCCAGCAGCGCGACGGCCTCCTCCCAGTCGCTTCGCGCATAGGCGCCGAGGGCTGCTGCCAGCCCCGACACCATGTCGGCCGCCGGACCCGCTGCGCCGCCGGCGATGCGCGCCAGCGCATCGCCGCGGCCGGCCATGGCATGCGCCAGCGCGGCGTGCAGGTCGGCGAAGGCGATGCCCGGATTCGGGAAGAACCGGGCTGCATAGTCGCTGAGCCGCTCCCAGACGCCCTCCGGCACGGTCGCGCCCGCGAGCTCGGCGCGCAGTACGAAGGCGGCGCTGTCGGTCAGCACGTTGATCGGCGGGCCCCAGGCGCCGTCCGGCGCGACATCGGCCTCGAACACGCGCCAGGCCCCGTCCATGTCGCCTGCCTCGGCCTTCCAGATGGCCACATGCCAGGCGATATGGCAGGAAAGCTGTGCCTCCCGGTCATAGTCCTGCCGCCAGGCGTCCAGCCGCTCGAGCCCGGCCTCGGGCTCGCCCGCCTCATAGTGCACATGCGCGCGGATATGCGCGGCATTGGCGTTGCGGGGATTGCCGGCGAGCGCGCGCTCAAGGTTCGCCTCGGCCTCGGCGACCTGGCCGGCCTCGACCTGCGAGAAACCGTGCTGGGCGAGGAACCACCAGTCATCGCCGTAATGCGGCGCCAGCCGGTCGGTGAACGCCAATTGCTCCGCCTCGCGCCCTGCCCGGCCGCTGAAGCCGATAAGACCGAACACGCCGCAGCAGGGCTGGACGATTATCGCGTCCAGCGGCCAGTCCCTGAGGTGGGCGAGAATCGCGGCATAGGCGCCCGGCCCGTCGCCGTCGATCAGCAGGCCGAGCGCGTTCAGATGGCCGGCTTCCCTGCCCGAACATCCGTTGGCGGCGGCCCGCGCCTCGGCCATCGCTTCGTGCGCCTCGCGCGCCCGGCCCCGCATCTGCATCGCCCGCGCCCGGCCGGCATGGGCGAGCGCGAAGGACGGGTCTTCGCGACCGGCGCGCGCGAATGCCTGTTCGGCGCCGGCATTTGCGCCGAGGAACAGGTCCATCGCCTCGACATAGGCATCGCGCGCCGCGGCCGAGTTCGTCGAGAGGACGAGGCCGTAGCGGTCCCGAAGCATGACGCGCAGCCCCCCTTTGGCGGTCAGTCGCGCCGGTTGCGCCGGTTGTGGATCAGGTCCTCCACAACGGCCGGCTCGGCGAGCGTCGAGGTGTCGCCGAGATTGCCGAAATCGTCCTCCGCGATCTTGCGCAGGATGCGCCGCATGATCTTGCCGGAGCGCGTCTTGGGCAGGCCCGGCGCCCACTGGATGAGGTCCGGCGTGGCGATCGGGCCGATCTCCGAGCGCACCCAGCGCACCAGTTCGGCATTGAGGTCGTCCGACGGCTCCTCGCCGAGATTGAGCGTCACATAGGCGTAGATGCCCTGGCCCTTGATGTCGTGCGGGTAGCCGACCACCGCGGCCTCGGCGACCTTCTCATGGGCGACCAGCGCGCTCTCCACCTCCGCCGTGCCCATGCGGTGGCCGGAGACGTTGATGACATCGTCCACCCGCCCGGTGATCCAGAAATAGCCGTCCTCGTCCCGGATCGCACCGTCGCCGGTGAAATACATGCCTTCATAGGTTGAGAAGTAGGTGTCGATGAAGCGCTGGTGATCGCCATAGACCGTGCGCATCTGGCCGGGCCAGCTGTCGAGGATGACGAGATTGCCGGAGGTGGCGCCTTCCAGCAGCGCGCCTTCATTGTCCACGAGCGCGGGCCTGACGCCGAAGAAGGGCTTGGTAGCGGAGCCCGGCTTGAGGTCCGTCGCGCCCGGCAGCGGCGTAATCAGGTGGCCGCCCGTTTCGGTCTGCCACCAGGTATCCACGATGGGACAGCGGCCGTCGCCCACCACGTCGTAATACCAGAGCCAGGCCTCCGGATTGATCGGCTCGCCGACCGTGCCGAGGATGCGCAGGCTCTTGCGCGAGGTTGCCCTGACGGGTCCGTCGCCCTCGCGCATCAGCGCGCGGATGGCCGTGGGCGCTGTGTAGAAGATCGAGACATCGTGCTTGTCGCAGACCTGCCAGAAGCGCGAGCTGTCCGGATAGTTCGGCACGCCCTCGAACATCAGCGTGACCGCGCCGTTGGCGAGCGGGCCGTAGAGAATGTAGCTGTGGCCCGTGACCCAGCCGACATCTGCCGTGCACCAGAACACTTCGCCGTCCCGGTAGTCGAAGGTGAGCTCGTGTGTCATCGAGGCGAAGGTGAGATAGCCGCCGGTCGTGTGCAGCACGCCCTTCGGCTGTCCTGTCGAGCCGGAGGTGTAGAGGATGAAGAGCGGGTCCTCCGCACCCATCTCCTCCGGCGGACAGTCTGCCGAGGCGCCCGCCATCTCTTCCTCGTACCAGCGGTCGCGGCCATCGACCCAGCCGATCTCGCCGCCGGTGCGGCGGACCACGATGCAGGTCGTGCAGTCGGGACAGGAGGCAAGCGCGGCGTCGGTGTTGGCCTTCAGCGGCACCGTACGCCCGCCGCGCAGGCCCTCGTCAGCCGTGATGACCGCGGTCGAGGCGCAGTCGGTGATCCGCCCGGCGAGCGCGTCCGGCGAGAAGCCGCCGAAGACGACCGAGTGGATCGCGCCGATGCGCGCGCAGGCGAGCACCGCGACGGCGATTTCCGGGATCATCGGCAGGTAGATCGTCACCCTGTCGCCGCGCTTCACGCCCCGTGCCTTCAGCACGTTCGCGAATTTGCACACCCGCTCATGCAGGTCGCGATAGGTGATGTGCTCCGACAGGTCGGGATCGTCGCCTTCCCAGATGATCGCCGTCTGCCCGCCGCGTTCGGCGAGGTGGCGGTCGAGGCAGTTCGCCGAGGCGTTGAGCGTGCCGTCCTCGAACCAGCGGATATGCAGGTCGTCCTTCGCCCAGGAAACGTCCTTTACCTTCGTGAAGGGCCTGATCCAGTCGAGCCTCCCGGCCTGCTCGGCCCAGAAGCCTTCCGGGTCCTCCACCGACCGGCGGTACATCGCCTCATAGGCTGCCGAGTCTATGTGGGCGCCTTCGGCCGTCCCGGCCGTGACCGGAAAAATGGTCCGTTCGCTCATCGCCATCCTCTCCCGCTCGTTTCCGGGTCCGCCCGATAGTCGCGCCCCCGCACGGTTTTTTCCAGACCCTATCCAGTCCCGTGCGGCTCTCGAAACTGCTTGCCGAGGCGCAGGCCCTGCGCCTGATAGGTCGAGCCGATGCCGCCGCCGTAAATCTTGTCCGGGGCTTCGAGCATCGGCTCGTATATCAACCGCCCGACCGGCTGGCCGTCCTCGACAACGAACGGCACATCGTGGGCGCGCACCTCCAGCACCGCCCGGCTGCCGGCGCCGTAGCCGAAACCGGGATCGAAGAACCCCGCGTAATGGACGCGGAACTCGCCGACGCGGGTGTCGTAAGGGCGCATTTCGGCCGCGTGGTCGGGCGGGATCGAAACCGTCTCCTTCGAGGCGAGAATGTAGAAATCGTCCGGGTTGAGCACGATGCCCTGGCCGGGCCGTGCCGCAACCGGTTCCCAGAATTCCTCGGGATCGTAATGGCCGATGCGCTCGACATCGACCAGGCCCGCATGGGCGCGCGCCTTCCAGGCGATCACGCCTCCCTTTCCCTGCGTGTCCACCGTGAGCACGAGCCCGTCGTCGATGATGGCTTCGCGGTCCACCAGCGCATCGCGCGCATGCAGGTCGCGCAACGCCGGGTCGTCGCCCGCCTGCGTTCCCCGCCGCAGGCGGAGCTGCACCAGGCGCGCGCCTTCGCGGACGAGGATGGAGAAGGTGCGCGGCGCGAGTTCGACATGGAGCCGCCCCTCATAGCCGGCCGGCAGCCGGTCGAATTCCGGCACGCGGTCGGCGATCAGCCGCGCGAACACGTCGAGGCGTCCGGTCGAGCTTTTCGGATTGGCGACGGCCGCCGTGCCGGCGTCGAGCGCCGCCCGCTCCATGAGTTCGACGATATAGACGCAGCCGCGCTCCAGCACTGCGCCCCCGGCAAGGTCGATCTCATGCATGGCGTGGCGGTCGATGCGCCCGGCCAGCGCGCTGGCCGGGTCCGGCAGGAAGCTTGCCCGGACCCGCCATGCGCGCCGGCCGAGCCGGAGGTCGAGGCTCGCCGGCTGAATCTGATCTTCCTCGATGGGCCGGCAGGCCGCGAGCGCGCCGGCCTCGACCGCTTTGCGCAGGAGCTGCGAGGGCAGAATGCCGGCGGGCTTCACTCGAGGAAGGTGAGCGCGTGCGTGAAGCCGCGCAGCGAGACCGGAAGGGTGATCTGCCGGCCGTCCACCATAGTGAAGGACAGCGCGGCGGTCAGGCGCTGCTTGAACGCCGCCAGCATCATCTCGTCCATGCGCATGTTCGCCTCGCAGCCGGCCTGGACGCAGAATAGCAGCGGCGGGCGCCGGACAGCCTTTTCGTCGCCCTCGACCCAGACCGTGATTCCCTGGGGCAGGTTGACCCCGAGCGGCACCGTCAGCGATGCCAGCAGCGGCTTGCCGGGTCCCGGCCGCCCGACCGCGACCGTGGCTGCCGCCTGCTCGGAGCCCGGCGGGAAGAGGCGCTGGAAGACAAAGCACTGCTCCGAGGCGTTCGGCCTGTCCTCGCGCGGCTGGAGGCAGCCTTTCGTCCAGTCGCCGGACGTCTCGCCCTGGACGACCTGGGCGGCCGCGGGCTGCGCGGCGGCGGCCAGAATGAGCAGGATCAGGGTTCTGAGGAACATGGGACAGGGACTCCGGAATGCCGGGCCGGATGGGGGCGGATGTTTAGCACCGCCAGGGCGGGTTTGGCGAGAGCCGGCCGCCGCGCCGGTCGTTGCCGCGCATTCGGAGAATGGGTATAGCAGCCTGCGGTGCAAGAGGCGGAGAGGGGTGCGCCATGCAATTCGAATGGAGCGAGCAGCACGACCAGATGCGCGAGGCGGTGGAGCGCCTCTGCGCCGGCTTCGACCTCGACTATTGGCGCGAACGCGACGCCGGGGGCGAGTTCCCGCACGATTTCCACCGGGCCATGGCGGAAGGCGGGTGGCTCGGCATCGCCATGCCGGAGGAATTCGGCGGGTCCGGGCTCGGCATCGTCGAGGCGACGATCCTGATGCAGGCGGTGGCCCAGTCCGGCGCCGGCATGAGCGGCTGCTCCGCGATCCATCTCAACATTTTCGGCCCCCATCCCATCGTCAAGCATGGCACGGACGAGCAACGCCGGCGCATGCTGCCGGAGCTGATCGCCGGCGAGAAGAAAGCCTGTTTCGCGGTGACGGAACCGGACTCCGGCCTCAACACCTCCAGCCTCAAGACGCGGGCCGAGCCGGACGGCAAGGGCGGATACATCGTCCACGGGCAGAAGCTCTGGACCTCGACGGCGCAGGTGGCCGACAAGATGCTGCTGATCGCCCGCACCACGCCGAGCGAGCAGTGCAAGCGGGCCTTCGACGGTCTGACGCTGTTCTATACGGACTTCGACCGGCGCTATCTGACGCCGACGGAGATTCCGAAAATGGGCCGGTCGGCGGTCGATTCGAACTCGGTGTTCTTCGATGGCCTGCCGGTGCCGGCTGAAGACCGCATCGGCGAAGAGGGCAGGGGCTTCCACTACCTGCTCGACGGCCTGAACCCGGAGCGGATCCTCGTCGCCGCCGAGGCGGTCGGGATCGGGCGCTGCGCATTGAACCGGGCGGCGGACTATGCGCGCGAGCGCCAGGTGTTCAACCGCCCGATCGGGCAGAACCAGTCGATCCAGCATCCGCTGGCGGAAAGCTGGGCGAAGCTGGAGGCGGCCGAACTGCTCGTTTACAAGGCGGCGTGGATGTATGACCGGGGCGAAGCCTGCGGGCCGCAGGCCAATGCCGCGAAATACCTTGCGGCGGAAGTGGGTCACGAAGCCTGCGAGCGCGCCATCCTGACCCATGGCGGCATGGGCTACGCCAAGGAATACCATGTAGAGCGCTGGCTCCGCGAGATCTGGATCGCCCGGATCGCGCCGGTGAGCTGGCAGCTTGCGCTCTCCTTCATCGCCGAGAAGGAACTCGACCTGCCGAAGAGCTACTGAGGCGGCTCCCCCGCCTCCGTCGAAAGACCCGGCGCCCGGCTATGCCAGCGGTCGTTGACGGGAACCGATGGCGACCTCCCCCATCGTCACCCCGGCCCCCGAGCCGGGATCCATCCATAGCTCCCGATGCCTCCGCAACCGTTGGAGAATAGGGCGAACCGCTGAGGCTGCCGCAAGAACCGAGGCTGGGCCCCGGCTCGGGGGCCGGGGCGACGGTTGGAGCGCCGGGCGGGTCCCGTCAGTTGTCGAGGAAGCTGCGCAGCTTGCGCGAGCGCGTCGGGTGCTTGAGCTTGCGCAGCGCCTTGGCCTCGATCTGGCGGATGCGTTCGCGCGTGACCGAGAACTGCTGGCCGACCTCCTCGAGCGTGTGGTCGGTGTTCATGCCGATGCCGAAGCGCATGCGCAGCACCCGCTCTTCGCGCGCGGTCAGCGAGGCGAGCACGCTCGTGGTGCTGGCGCGCAGATTGGCGTGGATTGCCGCGTCGATGGGCTGCACGGCGTTCTTGTCCTCGATGAAATCGCCCAGATGGCTGTCCTCGTCGTCGCCGATGGGCGTGTCGAGGCTGATCGGCTCCTTGGCGATCTTCAGCACCTTGCGCACCTTTTCCAGCGGCATGTGCAGCTTGGCCGCCAGCTCCTCCGGCGTCGGTTCGCGGCCGATCTCGTGCAGGATCTGGCGCGAGGTGCGCACCAGCTTGTTGATGGTCTCGATCATATGCACCGGAATGCGGATCGTGCGGGCCTGGTCCGCGATCGAGCGCGTGATCGCCTGGCGGATCCACCAGGTGGCATAGGTCGAGAATTTGTAGCCGCGACGGTATTCGAATTTGTCCACCGCCTTCATCAGCCCGATATTGCCTTCCTGGATCAGGTCCAGGAATTGCAAGCCGCGATTGGTGTATTTCTTGGCGATGGAGATCACGAGCCTGAGATTGGCCTCGACCATCTCCTTCTTCGCACGGGCCGCCTCGCGCTCGCCTTCCTGAACGCGGGCGACGATCCGGCGGAAATCCGCCAGCGGCAGTTCCGCCTCGGATGCGATCTCCAGGATGCGGGTACGCATGGTCCTGATGTCGTCGCGGTGGCGGCGCGAGAAGGTCTTCCATTCCTTTTTCTGGCAGATGCGCCGCACCCAGCGCTGGTCGAGTTCGCGTCCGCGCCATTCCTCCAGGAAAGCGGCGCGCGTGAGCTTCGAGCGGGTGGCGCAGCGCAACATGCGCCCCTCCAGCCCGATCAGCTCGCGGTTCATGCCGTAGAGGATGTCCATCAACTCGTCGATGCGCGCATTGTTGAGTTTCAGGCCGCGCATCGACTGGGCCATCTCGTCGGTGAGCTTGTCGTAACGCCGGTTCTGGAGCGGAGTCGGCCCTTCTTCGCCGCGCGCCTCGTCGAAGCGGATCACACGCAGCCTGGCGAGGCGCTTGTCGAGCTTCGCGATATTGTCGAGCACCTCCATCACATGCGGCAGCAGGGCGCGCTCCGTCGCCGCAAGCGAGAGGTTCGGCTCATCGTCGCCGTCTTCGTCGCTGGCGCCGCTGTCCTGGCCGTTGACCGGCTTGCGCGCATTGTCGTTGTTGGCCGCGCCGTTCGCGGGGGCCGCGGCATTCGCAGGGCCGCCATGCAGCGCCGCCCAGGTTGCGTCGAGGTCCACGACGTCCCGGAGCAGCCGCGCCTCGCGCTGCAGTTCCTCGCGCCAGTCGAGAATATGGCCGATGGCGGTCGGCGTCCGGCAGATCGCGCGGATCATCTTTTCGCGCCCGGCCTCGATACGCTTGGCGATGGCGATCTCGCCCTCGCGCGACAGCAGTTCGACCGAGCCCATCTCGCGCAGATACATGCGCACCGGGTCGTCCGTGCGGCCGATATCGTCGTCGATATTGCCGCGCTTCTCGCCCTCCGGCGCGGGCCCGGTTTCCGGCGGCGTCTCTTCGGTTTCCTCCGCCTCGACGACATTGATGCCAAGCTCGGAGAGCATGGCCATCGTGTCTTCGATCTGTTCGGCCGAGACCTGGTCGGAAGGCAGCGCCGCGTTCAGTTCCTCATAGGAGACGTAGCCGCGCTCCTTGCCGCTCTCGACAAGCTGTTTGACAGCCGCCTCCGGATCGACCGGGGCCTCTCGCGTCTCCTCCCGGGGCTCCGGTTCCCGAACCTGTTCCGCTGTCTTCGTCGCCATGCTGCATCCGTCCCCGATTTCTTGCTTCTTTCAAGTCCCGTCCTGGGCGCGCGACCTGCGGGCCTCCATCACCAGCGCTGGCATGCGCTCCAGCGAGCCTTCGGCGTCGGTCTCGGCCACCGCCGTCACCTCGCGCTCGATGGCCGCAGAACGGTATGCCGCAAAGACCTGCTCCAACCCCTTTCGCGCCTCCTCTGCCGGAGCGTTCGGGCGGGCAAAGTGGGCAAGGCTGTAAACGGCCTCGCACAGCACGCTGCCGACCGCGCCGGTAAGGCCGGCCTCGTCGAAATGGGTTCGCCAGCCGTCCGCGTCAATCCCCTCTACGCCAGCAGCCAGCCTTAGAATCTCATGCCGAAGCCTGTCAAGCGGCCCGGCGCAATCGAGCTCGGCGATTTCCCGGTCGAACTCGACTGCAAGCTCGGGGTGGTTGATCGCCGCCGCCAGAACGCCCTTGGCCTGGCGTTCGCGCAATCCGGCGATCCGGGCATCGCCGCGTTCCCGTCCGCCGCCCGCGGCAGGGGGTTGGGGGCGCCGCCGGCCCGGCTGCAATTGCAGGTTGACCCCGAACTGCTCCCGGAGGCGGGACAGGATTTCCGCTTCGTAGTAGCGCCGCACCGTCTCGTCCCCGATGCCGGAAACCAGCGCAAGCAGGTTGCGGCTGAACCGGGCGCGCCGGTCGGGCGAATCGGGGCGGACGGCCTCGGCCTCGTTGGACCAGAGGAGATCGACCGGGGTCTGCGCCCGGTCCAGCACGGCCCGCAGCGCGGCCGCGCCTTCCTGGCGGACCAGGTCGTCCGGGTCGCGTTCGTCGGGCAGGCGGGCGAAGCGCAGGGACTTGCCGGGCACCAGAAGCGGCAGCGCGCGCTCCGCGGCGCGCCGGGCCGCCCGCTGGCCCGCCTCGTCGCCGTCGAAACAGAGCACCGGCTCGTCGACGACCCGCCAGAGCGCCCGCAACTGGTTTTCGCCGAACGCCGTGCCGAGCGACGCCACGGTCTGCACGAATCCCGATTGGGAAAGCGCGATCGTGTCCATATAGCCTTCGACGACCACGATCTCCTTTGTGCGCCATGCGGCGTCGCGGGCCTGGGCCAGGCCGTAAAGCGTCTCTCCCTTCCGGAAGAGCGGCGTTTCGGGAGTGTTGAGATATTTCGGTTGCGCGTCGCCGAGCGCCCGCCCGCCGAAAGCGACCGGGTGTCCCCGCCGATCCGTGATCGGAAACACGATGCGGTTGCGCAGCGAGGCAACGGGTTCTTCGCGGTGCTCGGTCACGCGAAGCAGCCCCGCCTCGACAAGGGTCTCCGCCTCGAAGCCGCCGCGCTTCAGCGCCTGCGTCAACGCTGCCGAATCGCCCGGAGCGTAGCCGAGCCGGAAACGGCCGATCGTGTCGTCGTCCAGGCCGCGGCCGCGCAGATAGTCCATCGCCCTTGCGCCGGCCGGCAGGCGCAACAGGCGTTCGTAGAACGCCGCCGCTGCTTCCACCGCATCCTGCAGCCCACGGCGCCGGCGGGCTTGCGCTGCTGCTTCGGGGCTCTCCTGCGGCACGTCCAGCCCGGCCGCCTGGGCCAGCTTCTCGACGGCTTCCGGAAAGGAAAGCCCTTCGAGGCGCATCAGGAAGCCGATGACGTCGCCGTGCTCTCCACTCGAAAAACAGTGGAAGAAGCCCTTGTCCGGGACAACGGTGAAGGAGGGCGTTCGCTCCTGCTTGAAAGGCGAGAGGCCCACATATTCCCGCCCGCGCCGTTGCAGCTTTACGTGGCGCGAGACGACATCCACGAGCGAAACGCGTTCGCGAAGCTGTTCCAGGAAGTCGGGCGGGAAAGCCATCCCCTGGCGCCGGGCCGGCCGTCAGGCCGCGAGGGCGGCCTTGACCGTCCGGCTGATCTCGCCGAAGTCCATCTGCCCCGCATAGCGCCGTTTGAGTTCGGCCATGACCCGGCCCATGTCGCGCATTCCGGACGCGCCGAGGTCGCCGACCACGGCATTCACGGCGGCGATCTGCGCATCGGGATCGAGCTTGGCCGGCAGGAAGCGTTCGATCACGGCGATTTCCCGGCGTTCCTCGTCCACGGATTCGAGGCGCCCGGCTTCTTCATAGTAGTGGGCGGACTCCTCCCGCTGGCGAACCATCTTGTCGAGCAGTTCGCGAATTTCCGCATCGCCGATGCCGTCCGCATTGCCCTGACCGCGCGCCGCGATGTCCCGGTCCTTGATTGCGGCCAGAATCAACCTGACCGTGCGCAAGGTCATGACATCCTTGGCGCGCAAGGATTCCTTCAATGCCTCGTTCAGTTGCGCCCGCATGGAAGTCTCCCGCTCTTCCAGATCGCGGCCGGTACCCCGCCGCGAGTTCTGACAGGTTCACGACAAAACGCCGCATACACAGCATAACATGTTGATTTTGAAGTTTTCTCCCGCTCGTGCATGCCTTGACACAGCCCGTCGGCCCGCCTATCCCCACGGCGGTTGGAACATGCTCCAGGCAGCCGGAATTATGTATTCCCGCCTCCTGCCGTCAAGGGTTTCCGACTGCTGTCCGGTGCGAACGAGCCTAGTAATCCAATGGTTATCCACCCCCTTAGACCGGACGGCGCCACGGCCGCACTGGCGTTGGCCGATGGCGCGGTGTTCTGGGGCCGGGGCTTCGGAGCGGAGGACGCCGCGGTGGGGGAAGTCTGCTTCAACACCTCCCCGACCGGCTACCAGGAGATCCTGACCGACCCGTCCTATGCCGGGCAGATCGTGACCTTCACCTTCCCGCATATCGGCAATGTCGGCGCCAACGGCGAGGACATGGAGTCCGCCGTGCCGGCCGCGCGCGGGCTCGTGCTGCGCATGGACCCGACCGAGCCTTCCAATTTCCGTGCGACGCGGCGGCTCGAGGACTGGCTGGCCGGCAACGGCCTCGTCGGCGTCGCCGGCATCGACACCCGCGCGCTGACCCGGCGCATCCGCGAAGGCGGCGCGCCCAACGGCACGGTGGTCCACGCCGCTGACGGAAAGATCGACATAGCGGGCGCAATCGCCCGCGCGGCGGCATGGCCGGGCCTTGAGGGCATGGACCTCGCGCGCGAAGTCACCTGTCGGCAGACCTATCGCTGGGACCGGACCCGCTGGGCGCTCGGCCAGGGCTATGGGCGGCTGGAGCGCCCGTCGCGCCATGTCGTCGCCGTCGATTACGGCGTCAAGCACAACATCCTGCGCTGCCTTGCGGACCTCGGCTCGGCGGTGACGGTCGTGCCTGCCGAAACGGAGGCGGACGCCATCCTGGCGCTGGACCCCGACGGCATCTTCCTCGCCAACGGCCCGGGCGACCCGGCGGCGACCGGAGCCTATGCGACGGGAACCGTCCGCGCCCTGGTCGAGAGCGGCAAGCCGATCTTCGGCATCTGCCTCGGCCACCAGATACTGGCGCTGGCGCTCGGCGCAAGCACGGCCAAGATGGCTATCGGCCATCGCGGCGCCAACCATCCGGTCAAGGACCTGGAGACCGGCAAGGTGGAAATCACCAGCCAGAACCACGGCTTCGCGGTGCTGAGGGAGAGCCTGCCGCCGGGCGTGGTGGAGACGCACCGGTCCCTGTTCGACGGGTCGGTGGAAGGGTTGCGCGCGGAAGGCCGCCCGATCTTCTCGGTGCAATACCACCCGGAGGCGTCCCCCGGCCCGCGGGATGCGCATTACCTCTTCCGGCGCTTTACCGACATGATGGACGCCCATGCCTAAGCGCACCGACATCGACTCCATCCTCATCGTCGGAGCCGGGCCTATCGTGATCGGTCAGGCCTGCGAGTTCGACTATTCCGGCACCCAGGCGTGTAAGGCGCTGAGGGAGGAGGGCTACCGGATCGTCCTGGTCAACTCCAATCCGGCGACCATCATGACCGACCCGGACCTGGCCGACGCGACCTATGTCGAGCCGATTACGCCGGAGCTCGTCGAGCGGGTGATCGAACGCGAGCGGCCCGACGCGCTGCTCGCAACCATGGGCGGGCAGACGGCGCTGAACACGGCGATGGCGCTTGACGAAAACGGCGTGCTCGAACGCTACGGGGTGGAGCTCATCGGCGCCGACGGGACGGTGATCGCCAGGGCCGAGGACCGCGAGCTGTTTCGCGAGGCCATGCACGAGATCGGTCTCGAAACGCCGCGAGGCGAGCTTGTCGGCGACATGGACGCCGCGCGCCGGGCGATGCGGGAGATCGGCCTGCCGCTCATTGTCCGCCCGTCCTTCACGCTCGGCGGCACCGGCGGCGGCGTCGCCTACAATCCGGAGGAGTTCGAGAACATCGTCCAGGGCGGCCTCGACGCCTCGCCCGTCGGCGAGGTGCTGGTCGAGGAGTCGGTTCTCGGCTGGAAGGAATACGAGATGGAGGTCGTCCGCGACCGGGCGGACAACTGCATCATCGTGTGCTCCATCGAGAATGTGGATCCGATGGGCGTGCATACCGGCGACTCGGTGACGGTTGCGCCGGCACTGACGCTTACCGACAAGGAATACCAGCTACTGCGCGACGCCTCGATAGCGTGCCTGCGCAAGATCGGCGTCGATACCGGCGGCTCGAACGTCCAGTTCGCCGTCAATCCCGAGGACGGGCGCCTGGTCGTAATCGAGATGAACCCGCGCGTTTCGCGCTCCTCGGCGCTCGCTTCCAAGGCGACCGGCTTCCCCATCGCCAAGGTCGCGGCCAAGCTCGCCGTCGGATACACGCTGGACGAGCTGCAGAACGACATTACGCGCACGACGCCGGCCTCCTTCGAGCCGGTCATCGACTATGTCGTCACCAAGGTCCCGCGGTTCACCTTCGAAAAGTTTCCCGGCGCGGAGCCGCTGCTCACCACTTCGATGAAGTCGGTCGGCGAGGCGATGGCCATCGGACGCTGCTTTGCGGAGTCGCTGCAAAAGGCGCTGCGGTCCATGGAGACGGGCCTGACCGGGCTCAACGAGATCGACATTCCAGGCGCGGCGACAGTGGACGACATGGTGCAATTGCTGTCCGAGCCCCGGCCGGACCGCCTGCTGGTGATCGCCCAGGCCTTCCGCCACGGCCTCGACCGGGAACGCATCCGCCGGGCCTGCCAGTTCGATCCCTGGTTCCTGGAGCAGATCGAGGCGCTGGTCCGCGTCGAGGAGGAGCTGCGGGCCTCCGGCCTGCCGGAGACTGCGCAGGGCCTCCAGGCGGTCAAGCGGCTGGGCTTTTCCGACGCGCGCCTCGGCGAATTGACGGGTCTTGCGGAAGCCGATGTCGCCGCCCGGCGCCGCACTCTCGGCCTCGCGCCGGTTTACAAGCGCATCGACACCTGCGCCGCCGAGTTCTCCTCCGCGACGCCCTATATGTATTCGACCTGGGAAGGCACGGGCCTGGCGCCCGCCGAGTGCGAAGCCGACCCGGCCGAACGCCGGAAGATCATGATTCTGGGCGGCGGCCCCAACCGCATCGGACAGGGCATCGAGTTCGACTATTGCTGCGTCCACGCCGTCTTCGCGCTCCGCGAGGCCGGATTCGAGACCATCATGGTCAACTGCAATCCGGAGACCGTCTCGACCGACTACGACACGGCGGACCGGCTTTATTTCGAGCCGCTGACGGCGGAGGACGTCATCGAGGTCGCCCGGGCCGAAGGCGCGCGCGGAGAGCTGGTCGGCGCCGTCGTGCAGTTCGGCGGCCAGACGCCGCTCAAGCTCGCCTCCGCGCTGGCGGATGCGGGCATCCCGATCCTCGGCACCTCGCCGGACGCCATAGACCTCGCCGAGGACCGCGAGCGCTTCCAGGGCCTGCTTTCGGACCTGGCGCTCACCCAGCCCGAAAACGGCGTTGCCGCCTCCGCCGGGGAAGCCGCCGCGATCGCCGGGCGGATCGGCTACCCGGTATTGCTCCGGCCGTCATATGTGCTGGGCGGGCGGGCGATGGAGATCGTCCACGACCGCCGCGCGCTCGACCGCTATATCCGGGTTGCAGTCGAGGTTTCGGGCGCGAGCCCGGTGCTGGTGGACCGCTATCTGCGCGATGCGACGGAGGTGGATGTCGATGCGCTTTGCGACGGCCGGAACGTGGTCGTCGCGGGCGTGATGCAGCATATCGAGGAAGCGGGCGTGCATTCAGGGGATTCGGCCTGCTCGCTCCCGCCGCACTCTCTGGTCCCGGAGACCGTCGCCGAGATCGAGCGCCAGACGGAAGCGCTGGCGCGGGCGCTCGGCGTGGTGGGCCTGATGAATGTGCAGTTCGCCGTCACACACGGCGGGAACGGGGACCGGATCTACATTCTGGAGGTCAACCCCCGCGCCAGCCGTACCGTTCCATTCGTCGCCAAGGCCACCGGCGTGCCGGTCGCCAAGATTGCCGCGCGGCTGATGGCAGGGGAGCCGCTCGCCGCCTTCCCGCGGCCGCAGGCACGGGGACATATCGCGGTCAAGGAAGCGGTCTTTCCCTTCGCGCGCTTCCCCGGCGTGGACACGGTGCTCGGCCCGGAGATGAAATCGACCGGCGAGGTCATGGGCATCGACACGGACTTCGCACGCGCGTTCGCCAAGGCCCAGCTCGGCGCGGGCGTGACGCTTCCCGGCGGCGGCACGGCGTTCGTTTCGGTGCGCGACGGCGACAAGGCGGGCGCCGTGGAGGTGGCCCGGATGCTCGCCGCCAGCGGCTTCCGGTTGATCGCGACCGGCGGCACGGCCCGCGCGCTCGAAGCCGAGGGCCTCGACGTTCAAGTTGTCAAGAAGGTGCTGGAGGGCCGTCCGCATATCGTGGACGCGATCAAGAGCGGCGAGGTGCAGCTGGTCATCAACACGACCGAAGGCATGGCCGCGCACAGGGACAGCTACAGCCTGCGCCGCGAGACGCTGAACCGCCGCGTGCCCTACTTCACGACTATCGCCGGGGCCCATGCCGCGGCCCGCGCCATCGCCGCGGTCGAGACCGCCCGCCTTGAAGTAGCCCCCTTGCAATCTTATTTTGAAGGGTCGTTCCGGCTCTGAATTTACCTGTTGCGCAAGGAAAAAGGTTGAGATGGACAAGGTGCCGATGACGCCCGAAGGCTATCGCCGGATGGAGGAGGAGCTGCGCCGTCTCAAGACGGTCGAGCGGCCCGCCGTCGTCCGCGCCATCGCCCAGGCGCGGGAGCACGGGGACCTTTCCGAGAATGCGGAATACCACGCGGCCCGCGACCGGCAGTCCTTTATCGAAGGCCGCATGGCAGAACTCGAGGACAAGGTTTCCCGGGCCGAGGTCATCGATCCCTCGCAGATTTCCGGCGACAAGGTGATGTTCAGCGCGCAGGTGACGGTCGTGGACGAGGAGAGCGACGAGGAGGCCTGCTACCGCATCGTCGGGCAGGACGAGAGCGACATCGCCGAGGGCCGGCTCTCGGTCGCCTCGCCGCTGGCGCGGGCGATGATCGGCAAGTCGGTCGGCGACCAGATCGAAGTCGATGCCCCCGGCGGCGCGCGCTACTACGAAATCGTGAAGATCGACTACGCCTGAGCCGGCGGGCGCGGGCACCGATGGCCTCGGGCGCGGTCGGCCGGCCCCTTCTCCGCAAGGAGGACTTTCGCCTGCTGACCGGCCGCGGCCGGTTCACCGACGATCTGCCCCGGCAGCAGGGCGAGGCGGCGCTGCATATCCTGCGCAGCCCGCATGCCCATGCCCGCATCCGCAGCATCGACACCAGCGCCGCGCGAGCCATGCCGGGCGTGCTGGCGGTGCTGACCGGCCTGGACGCGCGCGCCGCGGGCTTCCGGGACATTCCGCACGACCCGCTGCCGAAGACGCGCAACGACCTGCCATTGTCCGGCCCCGGCGGCTCGGAGGTCTTTATCGGCGCCCATCCGCTCCTGCCGCATGACAAGGCGCGCTATGCGGGCGAGGCCGTCGCCGCGGTCGTGGCGGAGACGGCGGCGGCAGCCGCCGATGCGGCGGAGCGAATCGTTGTCGATTGGGAGCCGCTGCCGGCTGTCGCAGACACCCGCGAGGCGGCGGCGAAGGGTGCGCCGCTCGTTTGGGACGGCCGCGCGGACAATGTGCTGGTCGATTGCGAATTCGGAGACGCAGAAGGAGTGGCGGCGGCCTTCGCCGGCGCAGCCCACATCGTCGAACTCGAAACGCAGTTGCCCAGGGTCGCCGGCGCGCCGCTGGAGCCGCGCGCCGCGCTCGGCGCGTTCGACGCCGGCGCCGGGCGCTACACGCTCCATGCGGGCTCGGGCGGCGCCGTGCGGCACAAGGGCGAACTGGCGGCGGTGCTCGGAATCGACCCCGACTGCCTGCGGGTCGTCTGCGGCGATGTCGGCGGCAATTTCGGCGTGCGCAACCGCGTCTATGTCGAGTTCGGCATCGTGCTCTGGGCGGCCCGGCTGACCGGCCGGCCGGTGCGCTGGGTCGCCAGCCGCTCGGAAGCGATGCTGAGCGACTATCAGGGCCGCGACCTGGTCTCGCGTGCCGCGCTCGCACTCGACGCGGACGGGCGCTTCCTCGCGCTCAAGGCCGACAATATCTCCAATGTCGGCGCGCGCTGCGTCTCGCTCTCGCCGCTCGGCAAGGGCGCCATCCTGGTGACCGGCTCCTACGACATCCCGGCGGCGACGGTGCGCGCCCGGGCGGTGTTCAGCCACACGGCGCCGACGCAGGCCTACCGTTCCTCCGGGCGTCCCGAAGTCTGCTTCGTAATCGAGCGGCTGGTGGACAAGGCGGCCCGGGAGCTGGGCTTCGACCCGGTTGCGCTGCGCCGGACAAACCTCGTGCGCTCCTTCCCCTACCGCAACGCGCTGGGCTCGGTTTATGACAGCGGCGACTACGAGGCGGCGCTGGACAAGGCGCTGGCGCTCTCGGACGAAGCGGGATTCCTCTCCCGCAAGGCGGCCGCGGAGGTCGAAGGGCGCCGCTACGGGCGGGGGATCGCCCACTATGTCGAATCCTCCATCGGCTCTCCGCGCGAACAGGCAGAATTGCTGTTGTCCGGGGACGGACGGCTGGAAATCCTGATCGGCACGCAGCCGAGCGGGCAGGGCCATGAAACCGCCTTCGCGCAGGTTGCGGCCGATGCGCTCGGCATTCCGTTCGAACGCATCGACATATCGACGGGCGACACCGACCGCATCGCCATCGGCGGCGGCTCGCATTCCGGCCGGTCGATGCGCATGGCGGGCGAGGTCATCCGTCTGGCCGCCGAAGACCTCATCGAAGCCGCGCGCCCGGTTGCCGCCCGGCGGCTCGCGAGCAACGATATCGCCTTCCGGGACGGCGGTTTCGAGGGGCCGTCCGGGCATGTCGCGCTGCTGGCGCTCGGGCCGCTCGGGGTGCGCCGGGAAAACCTGTTCGAGCCGGCGGTCTATCCGAACGGTTGCCATGTCGCCGAGGTCGAGGTCGATCCGGAGACGGGGGTCGTGCGCCTCATGCGCTACAGCGCGGTCGACGATGTGGGCCGGGCGGTCAATCCGATGATCGTGGAGGGCCAGACGCATGGCGCGGCGGCGCAGGGCATCGGCCAGGCATTGATGGAGGAGGTCGTGTGGGACAAAGCCGGCCAGCCGCTTGCGGGCTCCTTCATGGACTATGCGATGCCGCGCGCGGACGACCTGCCGGCCTTTGCCGTCGCCCTCCGCGAAATCGCCTCGCCCACCAATGCGCTCGGCGTCAAGGCCGGCGGCGAGGGCGGAGCGGTGCCGGCGCCCGCCGCCATCTTCAACGCCGTGACCGACGCGCTCGGCATTGGAGACCCGCTCCCTATGCCGCTGGGTCGCAAGCTCGCTATCCGAGACATGTCCGGCCCGTCTCCGGTGTGATAGGCTGCCGCGCCTCACGGCGAATGGAGCCGCCTTCAATGACCGAAACCAGCATTGAACGCTCCGGGCGGCTGTCCGAGGTCGCGGAGAAAGTCAGGCAGGCGGTCAAAGAAGAGTATCCTCTCGTCTCATTCAGGGACATTTTCGTGCTGCCGCGCATTTCCCCATACGGGGACGAGATGGTGGAAGTCTGGGCCTTTTATCCCGACTGCGACAGGGCGAACGTACCTGTCTCGAAACGGACGCCGCTGCGCGCGCGTATCGGCGAAGCCCTCTTCGATATGGGTTTGGACGCCATGCCCAGTCTGCACCTCGCCCCGGAATCGGAAAAGGGAAACTGGCAGCCCGCATGAAGGCTTCCGACTTCCTCAATACCGCCGAGACTCTGCTTGCGACGGGTCGCGGCCGGCCGCTCGAAACCGACCTGCGCCGTTCGGTAAGCACGGCCTATTACGCGGTCTTCCATTGCATGGCCGGATGCTGCGCGGATTTGCCGGTGGGAAGGGGGAACGCGCGGCGCACCGAGGCCTGGCGACGAACCTACAGGGCATTGTCTCACCGTCAGGCCCGCGAGGCTTGCGGCCGCGAGAGGGAATTGGCAGCGCTCACTCCACCTCTGCGGGATTTCGCCCGTCTGTTCGTCGAGTTGCAAGTCGAGCGGCACGGCGCCGACTACGACCCGGCGTGGATCGGTTTGAAACAGGATATTGCAGACCGTATCGCCAATGCGCGCACCGTCATCGAAAGGTTCGAAGCGGCGCCGGTTTCGGAACGCAAGCTCTTCGCTGCCCGCATATTGTTCCGCGAACGGAGCGCATGACGAGCGGCGGGTGCCAAGGCTGAAGGTCCTCCACCGGTCCGCATTCACCAGGGAATCGTCCGCCCCCGCCAGTCGAGGAAGGTTCCGGACTGCTTGTCGGTGAGCCGGTCGGCGACGCGGCGCATGCCGCGCGCGCTCTCGTCCGGCGTCACCGGGGCGTGGGCGCCGCCCATATCCGTCGCGACATGGCCGGGATGCAGGATCGCCACCCGGACCCGGCCCGACAGTTCGAGCGCGAGCGTGCGGGCCGCCATGTTGAGCGCGGCCTTCGAGCTGCTGTAGGCGTAGCGGCGCACCCCCGCGGCCTGCGCAATCGAGCCCAGCTGGCTCGTGACGAAGACCATGGTGTGCCGCTCGCTTGCGGCGACATGGCGGGCGAATGCGGCCGCCAGCGCCACCGGCGCAATCGTGTTGATGCGCAGGCACCGGGCCCATTCGTCGGTATCCAGCGGCCCTGAGAGCGAACGGGTATTGGGCGAATCCACGCCGGCATTGTTCCAGAGCATGTCGATGCGCTCGTCCCGCCAGCGCCCGGCGAGCGCCCGGATGCCTTCGTCGTCGGTCACATCCAGGCGGGCCGCATCGGCGATGCCGTCGAGGCCCGCCAGTGCCGCCGGGTCGCGGCATACGGCCAGCACCCGCCAGCCGTCCGCGAGATAGTCGCTCGCCAGCGCGCGGCCGATGCCGCGCGCCGCGCCGGTAATCAGGGCCGTGGGCACTGGGCCGTGACTTCGATCTCGATCTTCATGGCGGGATCGACCAGCCCGGCGACGACGACCGCCGTGGCGGCCGGGCGGATATCGCCGAACACCTCGCCGAACACCGGCATCAGCGCCGGAAAATCGGCGGCGTCGGTCAGGTAGTAGGTGACGCGCACCACGTCGGCGAAGCCGGCGCCGGCTTCCGCCAGCGCGGCCTCGATAATGCCGAAGGCCAGGCGCGCTTGCTCGGCCGTGTCGTCCGGAATCGCGCCGGTTGCGGGGTCCGCGCCGGTGGTGCCGGCGACATGCACCCAGCCGTCCTGCACCACGGCCCGGGAATAGCCGGCGGCCGCCTCGTAGCGGCCGCCGGAGGAGATCAGCCGGCGGGTCACGCCGCGCGTTCGATGGCCATGGCCGTGGCCTCGCCGCCGCCGATGCAGATCGCCGCGACACCTTTCGTCGCGCCGTTCTTCTGCATGGCGTTGATGAGCGTCGCCACGATCCGCGCGCCCGATGCGCCGACCGGGTGGCCCAGCGCGCAGGCGCCGCCATGGACGTTGACCTTGTCCGCCGGCAGGCCGAATTCCCGCATCGCCGCCATCGGCACCACCGCGAAGGCCTCGTTGATCTCGTAGAGCTCGACCTCGTCCTTGTCCCAGCCGGTCTTGTCGAACAGCTTTTGCATCGCGCCGACGGGCGCGGTGGTGAACCAGTTCGGCTCCTGGCTGTGCGAGGTATGGGCGACGATGGTGGCGAGCGGTGTCAGCCCCCGGCGTTCCGCTTCCGACCGGCGCATCAGCACCAGGGCAGCGGCGCCGTCGGAGATCGAGCTGGAATTGGCCGGCGTCACCGATCCGTCCTTGGCGAAGGCCGGCCTCAGGCTCGGAATCTTCTCGATGTTCGCGGTGAAGGGCTGCTCGTCCTGCTCCACGACCGTCTCTCCGCGCCGGGTCTTCACCGTCATCGGCACCATCTCGCCGGCGAAGGTGCCGTCCTCATTGGCGGTGCGAGCGCGGTTCAGCGACCGGATCGCGAATTCGTCCTGCTCCTCGCGGGTGAACTGGAAATGCCGCGCCGTCTCCTCGGCGAAATGGCCCATCAGCGAGCCCGGCTCATAGGCGTCCTCCAGGCCGTCGAGGAACATTGCGTCCTGCACGCGCCCATGGCCCATGCGCATCCCGGCCCGCGCCTTGTCCAGCAGATAGGGCGTGTTGGTCATGCTCTCGAAGCCGCCCGAGACCATGACATCGTTGGTGCCGGCGAGCAGCAGGTCGTGGCTCAGCATGGTGGCCTTCATGCCGGAGCCGCAGAGCTTGTTGATCGTGGTTGCGCCCGCCGAATTCGGGATGCCGGCATGGATGGCCGCCTGCCGCGCCGGGCCCTGGCCCTGGCCGTGCGGCAGCACGCAACCGAGGATCACCTCGTCCACATCGCCGGCCGCCACGCCTGCGCTCTCGAGCGCGCCGGTAATCGCGCGCGTGCCGAGCTCCGGCCCAGCCGCGTCCTTCAGCACGCCCTGGAAGCTGCCCATCGGCGTGCGCGCCATGCCCACAATGACGACCGGATCCGCGTTCATGACTCACTCCTTTTGTTGCAGTGCAGCAATTAACATAGAGCCTCCGCCGCGCCTGTCCACTCCCCAGCGCAATCGGTCGCATGTTGCGGACCGGTCTAGTTCTTCCCGACCCGTCGGCTCCATTCCATCCAGGAACCATCGTAAAGGTGCAGGCGTGCGGTGGGGAAGCCCATCAAGTAGAGCGCGAAAAACGGCGTGGCGGCGCGCACGCCGGAGTGGCAGTAGAAGATGTGATCGTCTCCGGGCTCGAAACCCGCCTGCCGGAGCAGCGCACCCATCTCGGTGGCGGTCCGGAACTCCGCGGGCCGGCCTTCGTCCACCCGGCGGAACGCGCGCCAGCCGATGAAGCGGGCCGGCCCGATAGGACCCGTCCCGACCCATTCCCTCGTGTCGCGCGCGTCCCAGAGGCGGGTTCCCGCATCCGGGCGGGCTTCGGACACATCGGCCATTGTTGCAGTCCAGCCGGGCAGGGCAGGCGCAGCGCTGAAATTTCCCTCTGTCGGAGACGACCGGCCGGGACCGCGCTCAATGCCGTAGCCCGCTTCCCTCCACGCCGCCAGACCGCCGTCGAGCACTCTCACACCGGTCTTTCCGTAGAGGCGGAACAGCCACCAGAGGCGGGCGGCGTCATAGGCGTCGTCATAGACGACGACCGGGGTATCGTCATCGAGCCCGAGCCCGCGGGCGAACGCCTGAAATCGGGTGCGGTCCGGCGCCATGCCGCCGCGGTCGGTGTAGGCGCGGCGGGGGGCGTGGCGCGCGCCCGGTACATGGCCGGCCAGCCAGGAGGTGCGCCGAACCGCTCCCAGCACGACCGGCTTCGGGCCTTGCCCGTCGAGCATCGATTTCAGTTCGGCGGCCGAAACTAGGGCATCGCCGCGCGGAAAGCCCTTGTACCGCTCCGCCTGCGCGGGGCCGCACAGGAGCAGCAGGGCGACCGGAACGAGGAGGATGGCGCGGAACATTGCGGCTTTTCTTCCCGGCGCCTGGAGGAGGCCTCTACAGCCCGCTGCCGAAGATATCGTACAGCATGGCGGCCACTTCGCCTTCGAGCGGGAAGGAGAGCATGCCGAGCACGGAATAGCCGAGCAGCCAGGGCATGACATAGAAGCGGAACAGGAAGAAGAACCAGGCGACATAGAGCGGCACGACCGGGTCGATCAGGAAACCCGGCGTGACCGGCTTGAAGACCCTGAGGATCGGGTCCGTCATCTTCACGAAGGCCTTCATGAAGAAGAAGTCGGAGGTGACGGGGAGAAAGATGTTCATCGCGGAGCGGCCGACAAGGGTCCACATCGCGATGCCGAGAATGTAGTCCAGAAGCACCACCCAGCCGGGCAGCGTATGCGCGAGGCTATCCATGCCGCCTCGCCGAAAGAGATACCGACGCGGCTGGAGGCGGGGCTGAAGCCCCGCCCCCTTCAGCGCCTGAACGCCGGTCTGCGGTCAATGCGTCTCGGCCAGGATCGAATCGCCCGTCGGGATACGGGTTTCGTCCACCATGGCCTGCGTTTCCGCATCCGGCTCCGGCGTCATCAGCGACACCACCACCATGACGACCAGCGAGACCGGCATGCCGATCATGCCGAAGCGCAGATGGTCGATGGACCAGAGCTGAGCCCCGCCGCCATAGACATGCCAGAGGTAGATCGAGCCTGCCAGGAAGCCGGCGATCATGCCGGCGATGGCGCCCTCCCGGTTGGCCCTCTTCCACCAGATGCCGAGCACCAGAGGGAAGAACAGCCCCGAGCAGGCGAAGCAGAACGCCCATGCCACCGCGCCCAGGATGCCGGTGAGCTTCAGAGAAGCCACAGCGGCAGCCAGCACGCCGATACCGACCAGCAACACGCGGGCCACAATCAGGCGGCGGCGCGTATCGGCCTGCGGGTCGATGATCTTGTAGTAGAGGTCGTGGCTGAGCGCGTTGGCGATCGCCAGCAGCAGCCCGTCGGCAGTTGACATGGCAGCCGCCATGCCGCCGGCGGCGACCAGGCCGGAGATCACATAAGGCAGGCCGGCGATCTCGGGCGTGGCCAGCACGACGATGTCGGGCCGCATGAAGAACTCGTTGAGCTGCACGATGCCGTCGCCGCTCTGGTCCACAACCGACAGCATGCCGACAGCCGACCAGTTCTTCACCCACTCCAGGGCCATCACGTCTTCCACCGCCTTGCCGACCACCGCGGTTGCGAGGTTCGGGTCCAGCAGCTGCAGCTTCGTCAGCGTGGCAAGCGCCGGCGCCGAGAAATACAGCAGGAAGATGAAGAACAGCGACCAGCCGACCGACTTGCGCGCCTGGCGCACCGACGGCGTCGTGAAATACCGCATGAGGATATGCGGCAGGGACGCTGTGCCGGCCATCATGCAGAGCGCGAGCGTCACGAACTTCCAGCTGTCGAGCGAGGTCTGCGGGTCGAAATGCGCCGTTGTCAGCACCTTCAGCCCCGCCACGGCCTCGGCCGCCGGCTGCAATCCGTATTCCGCCTCCAATTCCGCGATCCGCTGCGCGGCCTCGCCGTAGCCGAAATGCGGGATGATGCCGAAGCCCTGTTCGTTCGACATCCAGATCAACGGCACCAGATAGGCGATGATGAGCACGATGTACTGCGCCACCTGGGTCCAGGTCACGCCGCGCATGCCGCCGAGCATGGAGCAGAGCAGGATGCCCAACAGGCCGAACCAGACGCCGAACTCGAACGGGATGCTGAGCGCGCGCGCGGCGATCGTGCCGGTGGCGTTGATCTGCGCCGTCACATAGGTGAAGGACGCCACCACCAGGACGAAGACCGCGCAGAACCGCGCGAGGTTGCCGCCGTAACGGGTGCCGATGAAGTCCGGCACCGTGTAACAGCCGAACTTGCGCAGATAGGGCGCCATCAGGGCGTTGACCAGCACATAGCCGCCGGTCCAGCCGATGACGAAGCCCAGATAGGGATAACCGCCGAAATAGATGCCGCCGGCAAGCGCCACAAAGGACGCGCCGGACATCCAGTCCGCCGCCGTTGCCATGCCGTTGTAAAGTGACGGGACCTCCCGCCCGGCAACGTAATAGGCATCCACCTGCATGGTGCGCGACAGCCAGCCGATGGTGGCGTAGATCGCGAGGGTGAAGAGCAGGAACAGCACGCCAATCGTCCTGGCGCCGACGCCGAACTGCTCGATAATGGCCATGAGGGCGAAGAAGGCGAGGAAGCCCAGCGTGTACAGCCCGTACACCTTCCCCAGCTTGTCGACGAACCTCGTGCCTTGCGCTTGTGTGTTCATGAGCCGCTCCCCCTACTCTTCGGCCACCCCGTGCTCTTCGTCGATATTGTCCTGGAAGATGTTCTGGACAACGATCAGCAGCACGAAGACGATCAGCGAGCCCTGCACAATGAAGTAGTAACCGAGCGGGAACCCGAGGAAGGACGCCGCGTCGAGTTCCTTGGCGAACCATGGCACCACGTATCCGAACAGGAACCATAACGCCAGGATCACGTAGGTTAGGGTGGAGGTTTTCCTCCAATGCGCTTGCCGGGTTTCGGCACTAACTTCCGCCATGCGTCTTTCTCCCCTTCCTTTTTGTTGTTCGGGCGACGGCCTCCCCGGCCTTTCCTATCGGCGCTCCGGACGTCTTCTCGGGGTCGGGGATACCGCACCAAGCCACAGTCGCCTATAGTCGAGATTCCTGCGCGTGTGAAGCAGAAAAAAGCCAGTATGTTGCGCAAAACCGCAGTCGGTCTCGGCAGTATTGTGGAAAGGTTTCGTCCCCGTTTCGAGCGTCACAGGCTCGATACGCCGGACCGGCTTGCCGACTTTCTGCGCACGCGCTCTTCCTATGTCGCGCAGACCTCGCTTTACGGTTATCTGAAAACGCGAATGGGCACGAGCTACCGGATTTATTTCGAGGACGACACTTTCTCCGCCTCGATTCGCATGGCGGCCGTGAAGCTGTTTCTGTCATGCCTTGCGGACCTTACGGTGTTTGCGGCGGCGCTGTCGGAAAGGGACGGATCGCTGCCGCCGGACGGCGCGGCGGCGCTGGCGCAGCACTGTTTTCGGCTGGCGGCGGAGCGCGGGCTCGCCGATGCCGGCGCGGGCCCCGTGCCGGCGGAGACGCTGGAGCGGTTCGACCTTCGTCTCCGTGCGGCCGACTGGACGGCGGCGGCGGACGGCCGGCACGCCTTCGCCGGCAGCGAGGCCGATCTGGTCCGGTTCGCGCCGGTCATCGACGAATACAAGGAACTCGACCGCGAAATCGTGACGAACTCGATCCGCTTTCGCTGGCGCGACGCGCGGGAGCAGCTCCGCCGGCGTCTCGACGCCCCGGCGCTGGGCCGCACCATGCGCCAGGGCGGTTTCGAGGCGGCGACCTGCTGAGGCGCGGCGTCAGCCCGAGCCGCCGTCCGGCTTCGGATGCAGTTGCCGGCCGGCGACCCAGCTTGCCCGCACGATGCGGTCGTCGCCCAGCACCATCAGCGCGAGCAGCGTGTCGGCGAGCGTTTCGCTGAGCGCATCCCGCGCGGCGAGCAACGGCGTCGCCCGGGGGTCGAGCACGACGAGATCCGCCTGGAAGCCGGGCTCCAGCCGTCCGATCCCGTCATCCATGCCGAGGGCCCGGGCATTGCCGAGCGTCGCCAGGTAGAAGGCGCGCTCGGGCGCCAGCCGCCTGCCCCGGAGTTGCGCCGTGCGGTAGGCCGCGCCCAGGGTTGCGGGCAGCGAGTAGCTGGTGCCGCCGCCGATATCGGTGGCCACGGCGAGGCGCGGCGCGGCGCTTTCGGCTTCCGCCGCGTAGGGCCCGATATCGAACAGGCCCGAGCCCAGAAACTCGTTCGAGGTCGGGCAGTGGACGACCGCCGAGCCGGCCTCGGCCAGCCGCTCGCGCTCGCGCGCCGAGAGATGCACGCCATGCGCGAACAGGCTCTTCGGCCCGAGCAGCCCGAAGCGGCCATACACATCGGTGTAATCGGCGCAGTCCGGGAAGAGGCGCGCGACCTCGGCGATCTCCTCCCGCGACTCGGAGAGATGCGTCTGCATGAGCGCGTCCGGGTAGCTCGCCAGGAACTCGCCGGCTGCGGCCAGTTGGGCCTCGCCCGATGTCACCGCGAAACGCGGCGAGAGCGCGTAGCGGAGGCGCCCGCGCCCGTGCCAGCGGGCATACAGGCGCTCGCTTGCGCGCAGCCCGGTTTCGGCGTCGTCGCGAAGCGCGGCGGGCGCGCCCCGGTCCATGAGGGTCTTGCCGGCGGCGAACGCCATGCCCCGCCGCTCCGCCGCGGCGAACAGGCTGTCGGCGGCTTCCTCGTGGACCGTCGAGAAGGCGAGCGCAGCCGTGGTTCCGTGGGCGAGCAGGAGGTCGAGAAAGACCTCCGCCGCCGCTGCAGCATGGTCGGCGTCCGCATAGCGCGCTTCTTCGGGGAAGGCGAAGCGGTCGAGCCAGTCCAGGAGGCCGCGGCCGCCGGCCGCTGCCATGCGGTATTGCGGGAAATGGATGTGCGGATCGACGAAGCCCGGCAGCACCAGGCAATGCCCGTAATCCCGCCGCGGCGCGCTGGCGTAGCCGGCCGAAAGGTCGCCGGCGGCTCCCGCCCAGGCGATGCGCCCCTCGCCGAGCGCCAGCGCCCCGTCCGGAATGTCGCGGACTGCGGCCCGGCCGAACTCCGCCGGGTCGCCGGCAAAATCGATCAGGCGGCCCAGAACGACGCAGTCCGCGCCGTTCCGGGCGGACGGTCCGCTACTGGGGCAGCTTGTCGTCAACGCCCTTCACATACCAGTCCATGCCGAGCAGCATGCCGTCATCGGCCCGCTTGCCGTCCTCGATCCGGAGCGTGCCCTCCTGGTCGTAGATCGGGCCGGTGAAGGGGTGGAACTCGCCCGAGCGGATCTTCTCGACCATCGCGGCCGCGTCGGCGGCGACATCCTCCGGCAGGTCGGTGAAGGGCGCCATCACCACCATGTCCTCGGCGAAGCCGCCCCACACGTCGCCCGACTCCCACATGCCGTCCAGCACGGCCTTCACACGGGAGACGTAATAGGCGCTCCAGTCGTCGATGATGGCGGTGTAATGGGCGGCCGGCGCGAAGGCGTCCATGTCGGAGGCCTGTCCGAAGCCATGCACGCCGCGCTCGCCGGCGATCTGGATCGGGGCCGGGCTGTCGGTGTGCTGGGTCATGATGTCGGCGCCCTGGTCGATCAGCGCCTTGGCCGCATCGGCCTCCTTGCCGGGGTCGAACCAGGTGTTCACCCAGACGATCTTGAGCTTGAAGTCCGGATTGACGGACTGGGCGCCCAGCAGGAAGGAGTTGATGCCCCGCACGACCTCCGGGATCGGGAAGGAAGCCACATAGCCCGCGACTCCGGACTTCGACATCTTCGCTGCGATCTGGCCGATGACATAGCGGCCCTCGTAGAAGCGGGCGGAATATGTGGCCACATTGTCGGCCCGCTTGTAGCCCGTCGCATGCTCGAACTTCACGTCCGGGAATCGCTTGGCCACCTTCACCGTCGGGTTCATGAAGCCGAAGGAGGTGGTGAAGACGATGTCCGCCCCTTCGCGCGCGAAACGCTCGATGGCGCGTTCGGCGTCCGGGCCTTCCGCCACGTTCTCGACATAGAGGGTCTCAACCTTGTCGCCGAAGGCCTTCTCGATGGCGAGCCGGCCCTGATCGTGCTGGTAGGTCCAGCCATGGTCGCCGATCGGGCCCACATAGACGAACGCCGCCTTGACCGGGTCGGCGGCCTGGGCGGCGGGAAGCGCCAGCACCATGGCGAAAGCGGCGAGGATGGTAGCTCTCAACATTCCCTGTTCTCCAACTGGGCCCGCTGCCGGCGGGCCGTGTTTCCGCTTCCGGCCGGTCGAAAGCGCCTCGGGGCGGAGACGGCCTACCGGTCCGGCACGAAGACCTGTCCGAGACAGGACGGCGAGTCGTTTCTCGCCGTCCAGCGGTCGCGCGAGAGTATCACCAGCGCCGCGACGGTCGCAAGATAAGGCAGCGCCGAAAGGAACTGGGACGGCACCGGAATTCCTTCCGCCTGTGCATGGAATTGGAGGATGAGCGCGCCGCCGAACAGGTAGGCGCCGACGGCGGCGCGGAACGGCATCCAGCTTGCGAACACGACGAGCGCGAGCGCGATCCAGCCGCGCCCGGCGGTCATGCCCTCGACCCATTGCGGCGTGTAGGCGAGCGACAGGTAGCCGCCGGCCAGCCCGGAGCAGGCGCCGCCGAACAGCACGGCCAGAAAGCGCGTCCGGATGACGTGCACGCCCAGCATGTGGGCCGAGGTGTGGTTGTTGCCGACGGCGCGCAGGGCGAGGCCCGCGCGCGTGCGGAACAGGAAGCGGGAGACGACGATGGCGAGCGCCACCGACAGATAGACGAGCGGGTCCTGCCCGAACAGCACGGCGCCGACGAAGGGCAGGTCCGTCAGGAACGGGATGTCGATGCGTTCGAGCCTGAGCCCCGGCTGGCCGATGAAGGCCTCGCCGATCATGCCGGAAAGGCCGAGGCCGAGCAGGGTGAGCGCGAGCCCGGAGGCGACCTGGTTGGCGGCGAGCCGCAATACGAGGAATCCGAACAGGCTGGCGAGCGCCATGCCGCCCAGCATGGCGGCGCACACGCCCAGATAGGGGGAGCCGGTGAGCTGGGCGCCCGCGAAACCCGTTACCGCGCCGACGATCATCATGCCTTCCACGCCCAGATTGAGGACGCCGGAACGCTCCGTCACGAGCTCGCCCAGCGCCGCGATCAGCAGCGGGGTCGCCGCCGTGACGATGGTGAGGATGACCGCCTCGAACCCGGTCACGGCGCATCCTCCGCGCGCGCCGCCGGGCGGCGCATCGGCTGGAAGTGGAGGCGGTAGCGGATGAAGACGTCGCAGGCGAGCACGAAGATCAGGATCGCGCCCTGGAACACCCGCGCGATCTTGTCGGAGACGCCGAGCGCAACCTGCGCCGACTCGCCGCCGATATAGGTGAGCGCCAGCAGCAGCGAGGCGAACACCACGCCCACCGGGTTCAGCCGTCCGAGGAAGGCTGCGATGATGGCCGTGAAGCCGTAGCCGGGCGAGATCGACGGGTGGAGCTGGCCGATGGTGCCCGACACTTCCGCGATGCCGGCAAGGCCGGCAAGGCCGCCGGAGACCGTCAGCACCGCCAGAATCGAGCCGCGCTCGGAAAACCCGGCAAAGGCGCCTGCACGCGGCGCGGCGCCGATTACGCGGAACTCGAACCCCTTGAGGGTGCGCCCGAGCAGGATGGCGAGCGCCGCAACCGCGAGCAGCGCGATCACCGTGCCGAAATGCATCCGCCCGGCCAGCGCCGGTATCACGGCGTCGGCTTCGAAAAGGCGCGACTCGGGGAAATTGTAGCCCTCGGGGTCGCGCCACGGGCCACGCACCAGCCAGTCGAGCAGAAGCTGGGCGACATAGACCAGCATCAGCGAGGTCAGGATTTCGCTCGAGCCGAAACGGACGCGGAAGAAGGCGGGTATGGCCGCCCAGGCCATGCCGCCCAGCACGCCAGAGACCAGCACGGCCGGCAGCAGCAGCGGCCCCTGCACTTCCGGAAACATGACCGGAAGGATCGAGCCGCAGACGGCCCCCACCGTGTATTGGCCCTCCGCGCCGATGTTCCAGACATTGGTGCGGAAGGCGAGCGCAAGCCCGACGCCGATGAGCGCAAGCGGCGTCGCCTTGACGACGATTTCCTCCAGCGACCAGGCGTCGGTGAGCGGCCTGACGAAATAGACGTAAAGCGACCGGAGCGGGTCGTGTCCCAGCGCCGCGAACAGGATGCTGCCGAAGACGAGCGTCAGCGCGAGCGCCAGCAGCGGCGACAGCCAGACCATGAGGCGCGAATCCTCGCTCCGCTGCCGCAGTTCGATGCGCATCGCCGTCAGTTCCCCGCCCCGCCCATGAGCAGGCCGATGGCTTCCCTGGTCGTCTCCGCCGCCGGGACCGCCGGCGAGAGGCGCCCCCGCGAGATCACCGCGATGCGGTCGGAAATCTCCAGGATTTCGTCGAGGTCCTGGCTGATCGCCAGCACCGCGGCGCCGTCGCGCGCAAGCGCCGCCAGCTCGCGGCGGATTTCGGTCGCCGCGCCGATGTCCACGCCCCAGGTCGGCTGGCTCACCGCCAGAACGCCCGGCCGGCGGTCGAGTTCGCGGCCGACGACGAACTTCTGCAGGTTGCCGCCGGAAAGCGCCCTGGCTTCCGGGTCGCCCGCCGGCGCGCGCACGTCGAAGCGGCTTACGACCCGCGCTGCAAGACGCCGCGCCTGCCCGAGGCGCAGAAGGCCGGCGAGCGAAATGTCCCGGTCCGTGCCGTGCCGGGTCAGCACGGCGTTCTCCGAGAGGCGCATGCCGGGCACGGCAGCGTGGCCGAGCCGCTCCTCCGGGATGAAGGCAGCGCCGAGGCGCCGCCGGGCCCTCGGCCCCGCCCGCCCGCACGGCCTGCCGTCGATCTCGACGACGGACCCGTCGGAAGCGGGCGCTTCGCCCGAAAGCGCTGCGAACAACTCGTCCTGGCCGTTGCCGGCGACCCCCGCGACACCGACGATTTCGCCGCCGCGCACTTCGAGCGAGATGTCTTCCAGCGAGACGCCGAACGGCGTGGCGGCCTGTTGCGAGAGGCCGCGAACGGCGAGCCGCACCCGGCCGCTTGCGGCAGGTTCTCCCTCGCGGCGGGCGGCGCCCTCGACATCCGCGCCGACCATCAGCCGGGCAAGTTCGGCCGTGCTTGCGGTCGCGGGGTCCGGGCGGCCCACGACCCGTCCGTGCCGCAGCACGGTGGCCGTGTGGCAGAGCTGGCAGACCTCTTCCAGGCGGTGGCTGATATAGAGCACCGCGCAGCCTTCGCCCGCCAGCCGGCGCAGGGTCTCGAACAGCCGTTCGGCTTCCTGCGGCGTCAGCACCGAGGTCGGCTCGTCCATGATGAGCAGGCGCGGGCGCTGGAGCAGGCAGCGGACGATCTCGATGCGCTGGCGGACGCCGACCGGCAGGCTGGCTACCCTGGCCGCCGGGTCGAGGGGCAGCCCGTAGGCCTCGGAGACGGCCCGGACATCGGCGGCGAGGCCGCGTACCGTCGCATCCGGCGGCAGCGCCAGCGCGATGTTCTCGGCGACCGTCAACCCCTCGAACAGCGAAAAGTGCTGGAACACCATGCCGATGCCGAGCGCGCGCGCCTCGGCGGGATTGCCGATCGCCGCCGGCCGGCCCTGCCAGGCGACGGAGCCCGCATCCGGCTGGAGCGAGCCGTAGAGGATCTTGACGAGCGTGGACTTGCCGGCGCCGTTCTCGCCGAGGAGCGCGTGGATTTCGCCCGCATGAACGCTGAGGTCGATATCGTCGTTGGCGGCCAGGCCGCCGAAGCGCTTGACGATGCCGCGCGCCTCCAGAAGGACATTCCCGTCCGGCATCTGCGCAGTTTCCCCAGGCAAGTTCGCAAAACGCTAGGGCGGGCCGGCCGCAGCGTCAATGCGGAATCGGACGCCGGAAAGGGAAGCGGGCGCGCAGCCCGGGTTGCCGCGCGCCCGCCGGTTGCGGGAAGGCGCCCGCCGCTAGAACAGTGGCGAGGAGCCCCGGCCGAACTCGGGATAGGCCTCCATGCCAAGCTCGCTCTTGTCGAGGCCGTCGTCCTCCGCCTCCTCGGATGCCCGGATGCCCAGCACGAGCTTGAGCGCGAACCACGCCGCGAGCGAGACGGCGAAGACGAAGACGCCGATGGCGAGCACGCCGATGAACTGCGTGCCGAAGTCGCCGCCGCCGAAGATGCCGACGGCGAGCGTGCCCCAGATGCCGGCGACCAGGTGGGCCGAGATCGCGCCCACCACATCGTCGATCTTCAGCCGATCGAGAGCCGGCACGGCGAACACCACCAGCACGCCGCCGACGCCGCCGATGAGGAGCGCCAGCACATGGTTCTGGAGGTCGGGGCCGGCGGTGATCGAAACGAGGCCCGCGATCGCGCCGTTCAGCGCAAGCGTCAGGTCGATCTTGCGGTACATGACGTAGCTCGTCGCCATCGCCGCGACGACACCGGCCGCGGCGGCCAGGTTCGTGTTCACATAGACGATGGAGATCGCCACCGCGTCGAGCGCGGAGCCGAGCGCGAGCTGCGAGCCGCCATTGAAGCCGAACCAGCCGAACCAGAGGATGAAGGTGCCGAGCGTCGCCAGCGGCAGGTTGGCGCCCGGCATCGGGTTGATGCTTCCGTCCGGCCCGTATTTGCCCTTGCGCGCGCCCAGTACCAGCGCGCCGGCGAGCGCCGCCCAGCCGCCGGTGGAATGCACCAGCGTCGAGCCCGCGAAATCGCTGAAGCCCATGTCGGCGAGCCAGCCGCCGCCCCAGACCCAGGAGGCCTGGATCGGGTAGATCAGCGCCGAGAGCAGGACGGTGAAGATCAGGAACGGGAAGACGCGGATGCGCTCGGCAAGCGTGCCCGAGACGATGGAGGCGGCCGTGGCCACGAACACCATCTGGAAGAACCAGTCGGACATGACCGAATAGCCGTTCCCGACCACGGCTGCGACCTGCTCGGGCGTGGCCTCGTCGGCGTTGAGCAGGACGAGTTCGGCCTCGGACGGGTTGTAGAGGAAGGAGAACGTGCCGATCCAGCCGCCGTTCACATCCGTGTACATCACGGCATAGCCGACGATGTAGAACACGATGCCGGCGATAGAGTAGAGCGCGATGTTTTTCAGGCAGATCGCCGCGGTGTTCTTGGTCCGTACGAGGCCCGATTCCAGCATGGCGAAGCCGGCCGCCATCAGCATGACCAGGAAGCCGTGCACCAGGAAGGAGAAGGTGTTGAAGATGAAGGCGATCTCGCCCTCGACCGCCGCATGGGCAGGCGGGGCCGCCAGGATGAAGAGGGCCGCGAGGCCCGCGATTGTGCGAAGCATGTCCTTATCTCCCCGTCAAAGCGCTTCCGACCCGGCCTCGCCGGTGCGGATGCGCACCGCATGGCCGATGTCGCTCACGAAAATCTTGCCGTCGCCGATCCGCCCGGTATGGGCGGCCTTCCGGATCGCCTCGACGGCCGGCTCGCACTGGGCGTCGTCCACGGCCACCTCGATCTTCACTTTCGGCAGGAAGTTCACCGTGTATTCGGCGCCGCGATAGATTTCGGTCTGCCCCTTCTGGCGCCCGAAACCCTTGACCTCGGTCGCGGTCAGCCCCTGCAAACCGAGTTCCGTCAGCGCCTCGCGGACATCGTCCAGCTTGAACGGCTTGATGATTGCCGCAATCAGTTTCATCTGCTGCTCCCCCTGTTTGGGCCATCCGTCGGTCGGACTCGAAGAAGCGTGAAACAAGAACCGGGCCAATTGAAATAACAGGTTGAATTCACGGGTAATTCGAAGACATTGGGGTCAAGTGAGACGCCTGATTGATGAAAATTCAGGCTTATTGTCGGAGTCCGGATTACGGTGGTGAATTTATAGGCAATTGGTCCGTCGAAGGCTCAACCGAAGCCGGTAGAACAGGCGAGGGGAATTTATTCACGAAATTTTGCCGATAATTTTCCATAAGAGGCTTGACTGGGGGAAAAGTGTAGTATGATGGGAGTAGAGGCAGGCGGCTCCCGGGGGCTGCCTTTCGGCTTGTGTGCCGAGCATGGCCAACAGCTTGGAGGTGCAAGTCCTCTATCCAGCCCGATGGCGGCGAAGGATTAGCGAAGCGCAAGGGCGTCGCCGCGAGGCGGGGTCTGAAGGAAGCGTGGAGCAAAGCCGCGACCCGATGGACAAGAACCGGATACGAGGCCTACCCGGCCGGACGAGCGAGCAAGCGATCGCGAAGTCCGCAGCCATCAAGGGCCGGGGTGGTAAATCCGGCGGGTGTGCGGTGAAGGCGGTTGGTCTTACCTCGGGAGGTCTGCGTCGTGTCCGGAACCCCCGGACTGAGCGGTTCCGCAAGGGCCGTGATCGCGGCGCAGAAGTCAGCAGAGGGCATAGTAGCCGGCCCCCCGGCGAAGGCCCGAACGACGGACAGGGTTATTAGGACGGCAGGCTCATGCGGACCAAGCGGCAGAACATCCAGTTGGAACTGGCCTTGGAGCCGGAGGCGAGGCGCGTGCCGACCCCGAACGCCCGGCGGCTGGGCGCGGACCATCGGTGAAGCCCGGAGCGCCGGAGACCGAGGGACCGAAGCCCGTATGGCGCGTGCCGACCCCGAACGCCCGGCGGCTGTCTTCGACAGGCTCGGCCTCGCCTCCCTGCGAGGCCGTTCCGCAGCTTAAATCCGTCGAACCGCCGTGTACGGACCCGTATGCACGGTGGTGTGGGAGGGGTGGAGCCGTGAGGCTCCCCCCTATCCCGATTTCTGCACAGGGAAGCAATGGCTGGGGCCGAAAAAAGCCGCGGCGGGAACGAACGGGAGACGTGTGTCCGGCGTCTCGCGCGCAATCAGGTGCGCGAACCGCGCCGGCGCTGACACGCGCAGGCGGGCGCGCACGCGCATGCAGGATACGCGCGCAAAAAGGGTCCCGCTGCCGACCGGCGGCGAGCGTGGAACCGGAAGGAAAGGAAGGACCTATGCCGAAGACAGACAGGCGCCGGAACCGGGCGGAATATCCGGAGCCCTGGTCGGAAGGACGGCTTCATGCCGAAAACGGCCATCCCATATGCGCCGCCCGCATACAGATCATGACGAAACATGACATTTCGTGACGCTTCCGGCGTGTCCCGGCTGCCCGGCGCGTCCTCTCCGTCGGCCTCCAGCCACGGGACCTTGCCGGCGGCACGGATTTCGGCGCGCCTTGCCGTCGGACCGGGACACGGCCAGAGTCGGCGCGCCGCGGAGGATGGGGAACGGCGATGACGGACGATTTCGGAATCTGGGAAGTGGACGAGACGACGAAGGACTCGCAACGGCTGGAGGAGGCCGAGCGCACCGGCACGGAAGCCGTGCTGGAGGACATTCTGGTCCAGAACCCGGCCATGCTGATGCCGGGCCTCAAGCTGGTCGGGCGTCAAACGCCCACCGCCAACGGATATCTGGACCTGCTGGGCGTCGATTCCGAAGGCCGGCTGGTCGTGTTCGAGTTGAAGCGGGAGAAGCTCAGGCGGGAGGCGGTGGCGCAGGCGGTCGATTACGCCTCCTGGCTCGACTCGCTGGACGACGCCGAACTCCATGGGCTGATTGCCGAAAACTCGGGCCGGCGCGGCATCGACGCAATCGCGAATTTCGAGGAGTGGTACGACAGCAACGACAACTGGGACTCTCTGGAGTCGCTGAAGCCGGTCCGGATCTTTCTGGTGGGCCTCGGAGCGGACGAACCGGCGCGGCGCATGGCCGACTGGTTGGCGAGGAAAGGCGTTGAAATCGACCTGCTGACATTTCTCGGATACCGCCACGGGGACCGGATGCTTCTGGCAAGGCAACTCGAAAGGGGCGACGAAACGCAGCCGCCGCCGCGCCCACCAAGCCAGAATACAAAAAAGAAGGAGCGCCAGGAGAACCTTAACAGGAAGCTTGATGAATACGGAATGCGCGATCTATGGCAGGATGCAGTCGCCATTGTCGGATATAATGCCAACCCTTCTTACCGGAAAAATTTGGGGATTACATTCTACAATCCAAAGAAGCGCACGTTACCGACAGGCGTAAGAACGGACGGGACGCACAAGATTGAAATTGTAGGTCAGGGCGTCATTCGCATCGTCTTTTTTCCGGCGGCCGTCGATCTCTGTTTCGACAAGTTTCAGGAACTGGAGGAGACGCTTTCTTTCGAAAGCGAACGACCTCCCAACGCAACGACTACGGAACGGGTCTCCGAGCAGTGGTTCTGCCGTCTGGATGAAAGCGGGTGGCGGGAGCACAAGGACCGCATCGCGGAGCTTGTCCGCTTGGTGGATGAGCGGTGGCGCGAGGCTGCGGAGCGACCGCCCCCGTGAGCCGGTTCGATGTCATCGTGGTCGGCGGCGGGCTGGTGGGGGCGGCGGCGGCGCGGGCGTTCGCCTCGGCCGGGCTGGAGGCGGCGCTGGTGGACCGCGCGCCGGTGGAGACGGGCCAGGCCTTCGATGGGCGCACCACCGCCATCTCGCACGCCTCCGTGCAGGTGTTGCGGGGCGTTGGCCTCTGGCCGGCGATCCAGCCCGATGCCGAGCCGATGTCGGATATCCGCATCACCGATGGCGACGCGCCGGTCTTCCTGCATTACGACCACCGCGAGGTCGGCGACGAGCCGTTCGGCTATATCGTCGAGAACCGCCTGATCCGCAGGGCTGCGGCGGCGCTTCTGGAGCGCACGCGGAATATCGCCGTGCTCTCCCCGGCCGTGGCGGAGAAGAGCGAGCGTTCCGGGGGCCTTGCCCGGCTGTACCTTTCCGGCGGCGGCGTTCTGGAAGCGCCGCTCATTACCGCCGCCGACGGGCGCGGCTCGCCGCTCCGTCGCGAGGCGGGGATCGGGACGGTCGAGTGGACCTACGGGCAGAAGGCGCTGGTGCTCACGGTCGGTCACGAGGAGCCGCATGGCAATGTCGCGCATGAGCGGTTCCTGGCGGGCGGGCCGTTCGCCATCCTGCCGATGACCGACGGCCCGGACGGCGAACACCGCTCCTCGATCGTCTGGTCGGAGCGCAGCGACCTGGCGGACGCGCTGCTTCGGCTCGACGACGCGCGCTTCCTGCAGGAGCTCGAATGGCGCTTCGGCGATTTCCTGGGCGCGCTTCGGCTCATCGGCCCGCGCTGGTGCTGGCCGGTCGGACTGGTGCTGGCCGAGCGCTTCCACGCCGAGAGGCTGGCGCTTGCGGGCGATGCCGCCTGCGGCATCCACCCCATCGCCGGTCAGGGCTTCAATCTCGGCATTCGCGGCGTCGCCGCGCTCGCAGAGTGCGTCGTCGATGCGTTCCGGCTCGGGCTCGATATCGGCGGCCCCGCCGTGCTGGGGGAGTATCAGCGCCGGCAGCGGGCGGACAGCGTGTTGCTGGCGGGCATCACCGACGGGCTCAACCGCCTCTTCTCGAACGACGTCCCGCCGGTGCAGGCCGCCCGGCAACTGGGCCTCGCTGCCGTCGTCGATGCCATGGGCGTCGCCGGCATGCCGCCCCGCCTCGTGCGCGGCGAGCCGCTGTGAGCTTTCATTCCGGCTCGGGCTCGATATCGGCGGCCCCGCCGTGCTGGCGGGAGTATCAGCGCCGGCAGCGGGCGGACAGCGTGTTGCTGGCGGGCATCACCGACGGGCTCAACCGCCTCTTCTCGAACGACGTCCCGCCGGTGCAGGCCGCCCGGCAACTGGGCCTCGCTGCCGTCGGGCGGATGCCGGGCCTGAAGCGCGCTTTCATGCGCCACGCCATGGGCGTCGCCGGCATGCCGCCCCGCCTCGTGCGCGGCGAGCGAGTCGTACGATCCGGGCCGTGTTCGGAGGCGTCCGACATTACTCCCCTCCCGCTGGGCGGGAGGGGTTGGGGGAGGGCGTTTCGGCGTGACGGGCTTCTCGGTGTGACGGGGCTTCGCCCGCCGCTTCCGCTGGCGCGAAAGCGGCCCCCACCCGGCCTCCCCCACAAGCGGGGGAGGAGTCATTCTTCGGCGAGGTAGCGGCGCAGCACCGCCGTCATCCCCTCCGCCCGCGTGTCGTGGGGGAAGAGGGTGCGGAACTTGCCGTCCGGCCCCATCAGGAAGGTGAGGGTCGCGTGGTCCACCAGATAGTCGCCGGCATCGCCGCCCTCGGGCACAACTTTGCGGCGGTGGACGCGCCAGGCCTTGAGCACGGCGCGGGTCTGGGCGGGCGTGCCCCGGAGCGCGAGGAAGCGCGGGCCGAAATGCGCCATGTAGTCCCTGAGCGCCGCCGGGTCGTCGCGTTCGGGATCGACCGTGACGAACAGCGGCCGCACCCGCTTGCCGTCCGGCCCCAACGCCTCGACGGCTTCCGCCATTGTCAGCAGGTTGGTCGGGCAGAGGTCCGGGCAGAAGGTGTAGCCGAAATAGAGGAGCGTGAAGCGGCCCCGGAAGGTCTCGTCCGTTACGGCCCGGCCGTTATGGTCGGTGAGCGCGAACGGTCCGCCGAAGAGCTCTTCGAGCGCCGGCGGTTTCTGGTCCGGCGGGGGTGCGGCGGCGGCGCCAACGCCGCCATTCGTAATGTGCGCCGCGTTCGGCGCGGCGGCGAGGCAGAGGGCAGCCAGCGCCGCCGCTACCGCCCGCACCGCGCGCCGCGCCGCCATCGGCCGTCAGGTCGAGTATTGCGCGAACTGGACTGTGCCGGCCCGCGCGCGGTAGTCCGTCACGACATTGATGACGGCGACGCGGCCCTTGTCCACTTCCGCCTGGCCGCGCTCCAGCGCGGCGCGGATGTCGCCCGGCTCCTCGACCTGCTCGCCGTAGCAGCCGAGCGCCTCGGCGATCTTGTCGAAGCGCACATAGCCGAGGTCGCGGCCGATCTTTTCGCGGCCCGGATCGGCGGTCCAGCCGCCATTGCAGCTGATGACGACCAGCACCGGGATGCCCTGGCGCTGCGCGGCTTCGAGCTCCATGGCGTTCATGCCCATCGAGCCGTCGCCATGCACGCAGATGACCTGCTTGTCCGGCTTGGCGACCTTGGCGCCGATGGCGTAGGGGAGGCCCACGCCCATCGTGCCGAAGGGGCCGGAGTTCAGCCGGTGGCCCGGCGTGTGGGTCGGCATGGACTGGCGGCCGTAGTTCAGGATCTCCTGCCCGTCCACCACCAGGATCGCGTCCCGGTTCATGAAGTTCTTGACCTCCTCGCAGAGCCGGAGCGGGTGGATCGGCGTGTCGTCCGACTGCGCGTTGCCGCCGGGCCGGGCGCGTTTCTCCGCCTCGCCCTCGCCCAGCCGGTCGCGCCAGGCCTTGAAGCGGTCGGCGTCGAACCGGCCGTCAATGGCGGCCATGAGCTGCTCGAGCCCCGTGCGCACGTCCGCCACGATGCCGATGTCGATGGGCCGCGGGCTCTGGGCGATCTCGGTCTGGTCGATGTCGATCCGCACGATGCGCGCATCGGCATTGAAGCGCGGCGGGGCGGCATGGCCGACGATGTAGTTGAGCCGCGTGCCGAGGATCAGGATGCAGTCCGCCTCGCGGAAGGCGGTCGAGCGCATGGCGGCGTAGTGCCAGGGATGGTCCTCCGGAACGACGCCCCGGCCCTGCGGCGTGGTGTAGAAGGGAATGCCCGAGGCATCGACGAAGCGGTGCATCGCTTCCGAGGCTTCCGACCAGAGGATGCCGGACCCGGAGACCATCACCGGGCGCTCCGAGTTGGCCAGGATCGCAGCGGTCTCCTCGATCAGGTCCTGCTGGCCGGCCGGGCGGCTGCGAAGCAGCGGGCGGCCCGAGGTCGTCCAGTCGATCTCCTCCTCCGGCACCTTCGTGTAGAGGATGTCGCCCGGCATATCGATATAGACGGGCCCGGGCTTGCCGGCCATCGCCTGCTGGAACGCGATATCGACGATTTCCGGGATGCGGCGCGGATCGTACACGCGGGCCGACCACTTCACGCAGCCCTCCATGATCCGCATCTGGTCGATCTCCTGGAAGACGTCCTGGCCGAACTGGCGCAGCGGCGAACAGCCGCCGACCGCGACCACCGGCGTGCAATCGACCAGCGCGTTGCAGAGGCCGGTGACCAGGTTGGTGACGCCCGGCCCCGATGCTGCCATGCAGGCCGCCGGCCTGGTCCTGAGCCGCGCATAAGCATGCGCCATCATCGCCGCCGCCTGCTCATGGCGGACATCGACCATGCGGATGCCTTCATTGGCGCATTCGGTCTCTGCCAGCAGCATCGGGCCGCCCATCAGGAAAAACATCTCGTCGCAGCCCTGCTTGCGCAGCGCCTTGGCAAGGATCGCCGAACCCGTCAGTTCGCTCATCGGGTGTCCCTCTCTTCGGTCTTCGGTTCGTTCAGTGGATTTTCTGCGCCCCGATCAGGGCGTCGAGCTCGCCGTGGCGCCGGCGGACGGCCAATTCCAGCGCCGTCAGCACAAAGGACGGGGTTGCCGGGGGAAGCACGGCGGAGGAAGCCGGTTCAGCCGGGCCGTCCGGGGCCTGGAGGTCCAGCATGGCCGCTTCGCGCGTGTTCCCGGAGATGTCGAGCCGCCACATTTCCGCCACACCCAGCCGGCGGTAAAAGGCCGGCTTGTCTTCGTCGCCGGAGCTTCGCTCGACCTCGATCACCAGCGACGGCGGCGTGTGCAGCTCGAACGTTTCCAGCTCCGACTCGCCCCGCTCGTAAGCCTGTCCCCAGCGTTCGGCAGCCTCACCCAGATAATAGCAGGCATCGGGTTCGGCGCCGGTGTTCTCCGGGTCTTCAGGGCGCCGCCAGCGCGTCGATCCGAGCGCGACGACGGGAATGCCGGCCCTGTCCACGGCGTCCATCAGCCGCCCGGTGCCCCAGGCGTAGCGCTCATGCTTCGAGGACGGCCTCATCAGCGCGACAAGGCCGCCGGCGGGGTCGATGAACACCCTGCGCGCGATGCTGTTCCAGTCGAGCTTCGCCAGAAGCGGCACAGCCTCCGGATCGACGCGGAAGCGCGTGTATTCCGATCCCATGCTTCCGATGCTCCGCTCCATGCTCCTCCGCTCCCGGGAAGGCGTCGCCCGACTGCTACTATACGCGCCGGCTTCCCGGCGGCGAAAGCCTGCCCCGCCTATGCAAGCTGGAATCCTTCGTAGCCGTTGGCCGCCGAGGCCTCGCATTTTTCCCGGTAGGCCGGCGCGCCTGCGCCGTAGAGCAGGAAGATGCGCCGGTTCTTGTCGGGCCGGTTGGGATTGACGCCCATGAACCAGCTGTCGACCTTGGAATAGAGCATCCGCGAGGCGCTTTCGTGAACATGCTCCGTCCACTCGGCCTCCGCCGCCTCGCTCGCCTCCATCCGCTTTACGCCCCGCTCGCGCAGTTGTCGGATGCAGTCCGCCACCCACTCCACATTCTGCTCGCTGCAACGCGGGATATTGCAGAAGGACGCGGCGTTGTGCGGGCCGACGATGGTGAACATGTTAGGGAAGCCGGCAATCTGGATGCCGAGCAGCGTCTTCGGGCCGTCCGCCCATTTCTCCCTGAGGGAGAGGCCGCCGCGGCCCCGGATGTCGATGCGGTCGAAGCCGCCGGTCACGGCATCGAACCCGGTCGCATAGACCAGGATGTCGAGCTTGTGCTCCTCGCCTCCCGCCACGACGCCGGCCGGGGTAATCCGCTCGATGGGCGCTTCCGCAATGTCGACGAGGCGCACATTCTTGCGGTTGAAGGTTTCGTAGTAGCCGGTTTCCATCGGCACGCGGCGGGTGCCGAAACCGTGGTCCTTCGGGACCAGCTTCTCCGCGGTCTCCGGGTCGCGGACGCGCTCGCGGATCTTGCGCGCCATGAAGTCCGAGATCGTGCGGTTGGCGGCCTCGTCCACGAAAGTGTCGCGGAAATTTCCCATCCAGATGCCGAAACCGGGCTCCCCGTAGAGCTTCTCGTAGAAGGCTTCGCGCTCCTCCGCCGGGACCTCCATCGCCTTGCGCCGGTCGGCGTCGTGGATGAAGCCCCCGTGCGAGGCGCGGCAGCGGGCGAAGATCGCACCGTAGCCGGCCTTGATGCGCGCCTGCGTCCCGGCGTCTATGGGCGCGTTGTGGAGCGGCGCGCACCAATTGGGGCTGCGCTGGAAGACGGTAAGGCGGCCGGCGGCCTCCGCGACCACCGGGATCAGCTGCACCGCTGTGGCGCCGGTGCCGATGACGCCCACGCGCTTGCCGGCAAGCTCCAGCGGCTCTCGCGGCCAGTCGGAAGTGTGGAAAGACGGCCCCCGGAACGCCTCCATGCCCTCGATCTTCGGCATTTGCGGGATGGAGAGCGGTCCCAGCGCCGTGATGAGCCAGCGGGCGCGCGCGCAACCGCCATCCTCCGCCTCGACCTCCCAGCAGAGCCCGTCCTCGTCCCAGGCGGCGCGGACGATCCGCGTGTCGAAGCGGATATCGCGGCGCAGGTCGAATTTGTCCGCGACATGGTTCACGTAGCGCAGCGTCTCGGGCTGCGGCGAGAAGTGCTCGCTCCACTCCCATTCCTGCAGCAGCTCCTCGGAGAAGGAAAAGCCGTAGCTGTAGCTCTCGGAGTCGAACCGCGCGCCGGGATAGCGGTTCCAGTACCAGGTGCCGCCGACATCGCCCCCCGCCTCGAACACCTGCACCCTGAGGCCGAGCTCCCGGAGCCGGTAAAGCTGGTAGAGGCCCGAGATTCCAGCGCCGATCACGATGGCGTCGAATTCTTCGCAAGGCGGCGTCGGGATCATGCCGCGTAGCTCCCGCCGAGCTCGTCCTCAATGAAGATGCGCACGATCTCCTCGAAGTCGGTGTCCGTCTCGAAGCCGAGCGCCCGCCCCCTCGAAGGGTCGAAATGGGTCGCCCAGCCGTTCACGATCTCCTGGATGAACGGGTCGGGCTCGAATGTGACGCGCGCGGCCACCCGCTCACCCGCGACGGCCGCGAGCGCCGCCAGCATTTCCCGCACGGTGACGGTGAGGCCCGGCAGCGCCAGCATCCGCGCCGGTCCCCAGGCCTCCGCCGGCATGGCGACGGCCTTCAGCACGGCGTCCACCACCTTGCGCGGCGACAGCACATACATCGCCTGCTCCGGCTCGACGGGGCAGACGGCTTCCTCGCCCTGCAGCGGCTCGCGGATGATGGAGCTCGCCCAGGTGGAGGCCGCCTTGTTCGGCTTGCCGGGCCTGACCACGACCGTCGGGAAGCGGAGCGCCCGCCCATCCACATAGCCCTTGCGCGCATAATCCTGCACCAGAAGCTCGCCGATGGCCTTCTGCGTGCCGTAGGAGGTCTGCGGGTTCAGCATCAGCGCGTCCGGGATCGTCTCCGGCATCGCCCCGCCATAGACCGCGACCGAGCTTGCGAACACCAGGCGGGGCGGCTCCGGCAGGCTCCGCGCGGCAGCCAGCACATTCATCGTGCCCTGGAGATTGACGGTCATGCCGAGGTCGAAATCCTCCTCCGCCCCGGCACTCACCACCGCCGCCAGATGGAACACCGCGCCCGTGTCCGGGGTGACGACGGCCGCGACCTGTTCCGGGTCGCCGATATCGCCGATGACGGCCTCGACGCGCGGATCGTGCAGCAGGCGCGGGTCCGGTGCGGCCCGGTCGAACAGCACGATCCGCTCGACCGGCTGCTCCCGGCCTGCGGCGTCGGTCAGCGCATTGAGTTCCAGCAGCCGGAGCGCCAGCCGCCGACCGATGAAGCCGGCGCCGCCGGTTATCGCGACGCGCATGAGCCTTGCACCCTCCTTGCAGGCAACGGAGTCCCGTGGGTGGAGCGAAAGTCCCGGACGCTCCGGGAACGGCGGGAAAATAGCCGGACCGGCAGAGGCTGTCACGGCGATTGCCCGGCCCAGGTCGGCATGGCAGGATGGCCGTGTCCTGCCGGATGCAATGAGAGGGACCGCCATGGGCGAGAAACTGGGCATCGGCGCCGCATTTCCGGCGCTTTCGCTGAACCTGCTGGACCGGGGGCCGGCGAAGGTACCGGCCGACATGCCGGGTGCGTGGAAGGTGGTGCTGTTCTACCGCGGTCACTGGTGACCCTATTGCCGCCGTCAGTTGGACGGCTTCCAGGAACTATGGCCCGAATTCGAGGCGCGCGGGATTTCCGTCCTCGCCGGCAGCGTGGACAGCGAGGAGAACGCCCGCAAGCTCGCCGACGACAAGAGCTTCCCCTTCGCCTGGGGCATGACGCGGGCGGACGCCGACCGGATCGGCGCCTGGTGGGAGGACCGGCGTAACATTGTGCAACCCTCCGAGTTCATCCTCGACGGAGAGGGCGCGGTCCAGGCCTCCAGCTACAGCGACGGCCCGCTGGGCCGCATGGACGCCGCAGACGCGCTCAAGCTGATCGACCTGTTCGAGTCGCGGAGGAAGGCCGGGGGGTGAGTGCGGGCGGGCACAACGCCCGCCCGGCAGGAAGCAACGCTCTTTCGTCTAGTCCCGCCCCGCCTGCCTCCGCCGCCAGTACCGGGGGTCGAAGGCCACGTCGTGGCCCCAGAGGCCGCGCCTTTCCCGGCGGGCTTCGTGTTCGACCCTCTTGTAGCGGTCTCCGTAGGCGGCGATGGCGTGGCCGTTGCGGACGAGCCAGGCGCCGACATCCTTGCCGTCGCAGGTCACGCGGCCCAGCACGCGGCCGTGCCGGTCGATCCCCTCGATCGAGACCTCGACATGCCGGCCGCCGACGGCGCGGATGAGCGCACGCTTGACCCGCTTGCCATGCTTGAACCAGGTGCCGTCGCGGTGTTTCGCCCATTGGTCCAGTTCCGGGGCGTCGAGGCCGGCGAAGCGGACCCTGTGGCCGGAGACCCGGAGCCCGTCGCCGTCCGTCACCCACGCCTTGCCGGCGATGACGCTGCCGGCTTCCGGTGCGGGCAGGCGCCTGCGAGCCGGTGCGCGCCGCTTGCTGCCGGACCATCGTTGACGCCTCTGCCTGAGAAGCAGGAAGACGGCCGCAAGGGCGAGGATGGCGAGGAGTTCCATGACCCGGCCCGCTTAGCATGTTTGCCGCCCGGCGACACGCCGTTGCGGCCTTCGCATGCGTTGGCCGGGCCCGGCCGCCCTCCCCAGCCCTGCGGCCGGCTCCGGCACAAGGGGCGCGGCGGGTGCAGCGCTTCCCGGGCTCGGGCTTCCGCCGCGGCCCGCGCCGGACGGGCGGAGCCGCATGCGAGCGACCGTGAAGACCGCCAATGCGCCGTGTACCGCCGCGGTGAAGGAGAAGAGCCCGGCCGGCCCCATCAGGTCCATGGCAACGGAACCTGCGAGGGACCCGCTGACGGCGCCGATCGAGAACAGCAGCAGCAGGCCGCTCGACACGGCGACGAAGCTCCCGCTTTCGGTGGAATCGTTCATATGCGCCGCGCACAGCGTGTAGAGCGGAAAGGCGGACAAGCCGAACAGGGAAAAGAACACGAACGGGCCGAGATCCCACCTCCAGAAGCCGGCGCAAAGAGCCGCACCGACGCCGGCAACCGCGCCCGCTATGCTGGCGAGAACCACCACGCGCCGCCTGCCGGTCCGGTCGGACAGTTGCGCGAGCGGCCATTGCGTGACCGCTCCCGCCATGACCGCGAGGCTCATCAGGACGGCCGCCAGGTCGCTGCTGCCGAGGATGCCCGCCTGGACGAAGACGGGCGCCAGAGACCAGAACGCGCCATTGGTCAGGCCGACCGCGGCAATGCCGGCGAACCCGACGCGGGAACGTCGGCAGAGGCTGAGTACGCCGAGCCGGACCGCGTCGGGGCGGCACGGAGCCTCAGCCTGGCTGAGGGCCACGGGCAAGGCCGCGAGCGATATGAGAATCGAAGCGCCCGCGAACAAGGCGAAGGTCCGAGGGTCGCCCAGGGTCAACAGCAATTGCCCGGCGACAATGACGGTGAAGTTGACGATCCTGTAAATCGAAAATACGCGGCCCCGGTTCTCGTTGGTGGATTTCTCGTTCAGCCAGCTCTCAATGACCATGAACAAAACGGCGAGGCTGAACCCGGAAAGGGCCCTGCAGACCCACCAGACCGCGGGCGCGACCACCATGGCGTGCGCCAGGCCCAGCGCGGAAGCCAGGGACACCATGGCTGCGAAGGTCCGTACATGCCCGACGCGGCAAACGACATTCGGGCCGGCGAAGCAGCCGATGCCGAAGCCGAGGAAATATGCCGCTCCCAGAATGCCGATATCGAGCGTCGTGAAGCTTTCCGCATGGGCGCGAACGGGGAGGAGCATGTTCTGCAGGCCGTTCCCCATCAGCAGAAAGGCGATGCTGAACAGAAGTGCGGCGATGGGGGCGACAGTGGCGAAGGAAAGCCGGCTGCGGCGTTCGTCTGCGAGGGCCGGCGCACCGGCAGGGCCGGCGTCCGGCAAGCCGCGCCCGCGAACGCGCGATTGCCGAATATCTTCCGGACTGTCGGAGGGGATATTCCTGTCCGCCGTCATTGCGTTTCCGGTAAGGGAAATATGGATAGGGCGGCCCGATATTTTGAGGCTGGCGGCCATAGAATTTACTTGTCGGCAGTCAAATTGAAACTTTGGCGGTGCGGCCCCTCCGCTTGCGTGGCGCAGCGAAGGGGCTATACCTCCAGGCGGTTCGACATCGGCTCGCAGACGGGTTCGGAGGCTATGGCGGAAGACAGGGTAGCGGCGCTGGAGGCGGCGGCCGCGGAACGTATCCTCGTGCTCGACGGCGCGATGGGGACCATGATCCAGCAGCTCGGCCTGGACGAGGCCGACTTCCGAGGCGCCCGCTTCGCCGACTGGCCGCGGGACGTGAAGGGCAATAACGACCTCCTGAACCTGACGCTGCCCGATGCCATCGCTGACATCCACAACGTCTTCCTGGATGCGGGCGCGGACATCCTTGAGACCAACAGCTTCAACGCCACCCGGGTCGCCCTCGCCGACTACGGCATGGAAGGCCTCGCCCGCGAGATCAACGAGGCGGCGGCCCGGATCGCCCGTGCGGCCGTGGATGGGCGCCGGGACGGGCGGCCGCGCTGGGTGGCGGGCGCCATCGGGCCGACCAACCGCACGGCCTCGATCTCTCCCGATGTCGAGGACCCGGCCGCCCGCAATATCGACTTCGACACGCTGCGCGCTGCCTACCGCGAATCCGCCGAGGGCCTCATCGACGGCGGGGCGGACCTGCTGATCGTCGAGACGGTGTTCGACACGCTGAACGCAAAGGCCGCGCTCTATGCCGTGGAGGAGGCGTTCGAGGCGCGAGGCGTCCGCCTGCCGGTGGTCGTCTCCGGTACGGTGGTGGACCTTTCCGGGCGCACGCTCTCCGGCCAGACGCCGGAGGCCTTCTGGTATTCGGTGCGCCATGCCGAGCCTTTCGCGGTCGGCCTCAACTGCGCGCTCGGGGCGGAGCAGATGCGCGGCTTCCTCGCCGACATGGTGCGCGTCGCCGACACGCTCATCTCCGCCTATCCGAATGCCGGCCTGCCCAACGCCTTCGGCGGCTATGACGAGACGCCGGAGACGACCGCGGCCCATCTCGGCGCCTGGGCCCGGGACGGGCTGGTCAACCTGGTCGGCGGCTGCTGCGGCACCACGCCCGCGCATGTCGAAGCCATCGCGGACGCGGTCGCGGGCGTTGCCCCGCGCAAGCCGCCGCGGATGGAGCGGCGCATGCGCCTCGCCGGGCTTGAACCCTTCGTCCTCACCGCATGAGCGAGGAAAGAGCGCGCGCAAGCGCCCGCTTCGTCAATATCGGGGAGCGAACCAATGTCACCGGCTCGACGGTCTTCCGCCGCCTGATCGAGGCGGATGACTACGAAGCCGCGCTCGACATCGCCCGCCGGCAGGTCGAGAGCGGCGCGCAGGTCATCGACGTCAACATGGACGAGGGCATGCTCGACAGCGAGCGCGCCATGACCGTCTTCCTCAACATGATCGCCGTCGAGCCCGACATCGCGCGCGTGCCGATCATGATCGACTCCTCCAAATGGTCGGTCATCGAAGCGGGGCTGAAATGCGTCCAGGGCAAGGCCATCGTGAACTCGATCAGCCTGAAGGAAGGCGAGGAGCCGTTCCTCGACCAGGCGCGGCGCATCCGCCGCTACGGCGCGGCCACGGTCGTCATGGCCTTCGACGAGGAGGGCCAGGCGGAGACGGCCGAGCGCAAATTCGGGATCTGCGAGCGCAGCTACCGCCTGCTGGTGGACGAGGCCGGCTTTCCGCCCGAGGACATCGTGTTCGACCCCAACATCTTCGCCGTGGCGACCGGCATCGAGGAACATGACGACTATGCCGTCGCCTTCATCGAGGCGACCCGGCGGATCAAGGCGAACCTGCCTTATGTCAAGGTCTCGGGCGGCCTCTCCAACGTCTCCTTCGCCTTTCGCGGCAACGACACCGTGCGCGAGGCGATGCACGCGGCCTTCCTCTACCACGCCATCCCCGCCGGGCTCGATATGGCCATCGTCAATGCCGGGCGGCTGCCGGTCTATGAGGACATTCCGGACCGATTGCGCGAGGCGGTGGAGGACGTGCTGCTCAACCGCCGACCGGATGCGACAGAGCGGCTGGTCGAACTTGCCGAAAGCTACCGGGGCCGGTCGAAGGAGGCCGCCACCGACCTCTCCTGGCGGACCATGCCTGTGGATGAGCGCCTCTCCCATGCGCTGACGCAGGGCATCGCCGAATGGATCGAGGAGGATACGGAGGAAGCCCGGCTGGCGCTGGGACGCCCGCTGGCGGTGATCGAGGGGCCTCTGATGGCGGGCATGAACCATGTCGGCGACCTGTTCGCCGAGGGCAAGATGTTCCTGCCGCAGGTGGTCAAGAGCGCGCGCGTGATGAAGCGCGCCGTTGCCTGGCTCACCCCCTTCCTGGAGGCGGAAAAGGCCGACACCGACTCTTCTTCCGCCGGCAAGGTGCTGCTCGCCACCGTCAAGGGCGATGTCCACGACATCGGCAAGAACATCGTCGGCGTTGTGCTCCAGTGCAACAATTACGAGATCGTCGATCTGGGCGTGATGACGCCTTCTGCCCGCATCCTGGAAACGGCGCGTCGGGAGGGAGTGGACATAATCGGGCTCTCCGGCCTGATTACGCCCAGCCTCGACGAGATGTGCTTCGTCGCCGCCGAGATGGCGCGGGAGGGCTTCGAACTGCCGCTGCTGATCGGCGGGGCGACGACCAGCAAGGCGCACACGGCCGTGCGCATCGCGCCCAATTACGATGGCCCGCTTGTGCATGTCACGGACGCCTCGCGCGCCGTCAGCGTTGTCGGCACGCTGATGTCGCCGGAACGGCGCGCCGACTATGCCGGCGAAATCCGAGCCGACTACGACCGCCTGCGCGAGTCGCATGGCAAGTCCGGCGGCCGCCGCCCGCGCGCAACCCTCGAAGAGGCGCGCGCCAACCGCTTTGAGACCGACTGGAGCGCCTGTGCGCCGCCGGCGCCGGCCGTCATGGGCCTGAGCGCGTTCGACGGCTGGGACCTGGCGGAACTCGTGCGCTACATCGACTGGCAGCCCTTCTTCGCCGCCTGGGAGCTGGCGGGGCGCTTCCCCGACATCCTCGACGATTCCGAGGTCGGGAAGGCCGCGCGCAGCCTCCATGCCGACGCGCTGGCGATGCTGGAGCGGCTGGTTGCAGAGGGCTGGACCCGGCCGCGCGGCGTAGTCGGCTTCTGGCCGGCGAACCGCGACGACGAGGACGACATCGCGCTATTCGCGGACGAGGGCCGCTCGGAGCGCCTCGCGACCTTCTGCACGCTGCGCCAGCAGATGCGCCGCGCCCGCCGGGACCGTCCCAACCTCGCGCTTGCGGATTTCGTGGCCCCGCCCGGCACGCCGGACTATGTCGGCGCCTTCGCGGTAACGGCCGGCGACGGCATCGAGGAACGCGCCCGCGCCTTCGAAGCCGAGCGCGACGATTACAGCGCCATTATGGCGAAGGCGCTCGGCGACCGGCTGGCGGAAGCCCTCGCCGAATGCCTGCATGAGCGTGTGCGCCGCGAACTCTGGGGCTATGCGCGGGACGAGCGGCTCTCCAACGAGGAGCTGATCGCCGAGGCCTATCGCGGCATCCGCCCCGCGCCCGGCTATCCCGCCTGCCCGGACCACACGGAGAAGCGCACCATCTTCCGGCTGCTGGAAGCGGAGTGCAACGCCGGGATGGACCTCACCGAAAGCTGCGCCATGACGCCTGCGGCCTCGGTCTCCGGCCTCTATTTCGCCCACCCCGAAGCCCGCTACTTCGGCGTCGGCCGGATCGACCGCGACCAGGTCGAGGACTATGCCCGCCGCAAGGGCATGGCCTTGGCCGAAGCCGAACGCTGGCTCGCCCCGAACCTCGCCTACGAGCCGTAACAGAGGCCGACCGATTGCGGTGCGCCGCGCCCGGGACTACAAGAATGCAGCTGATCGATGCCGGGTAGTTGAGGAGGCGATCATGGTTTGGCCTTTGGGGGTCGAAGATGGGTCGAGCGCTCATGTCGCCTTACCGCCCGAACAGCTTCTAGCATCTCGTGTCGATTTGTGCTTTTTTCGAACCCTTCGCTAACTGGCAGAGTAGCCCCATGCCTGAAGAAACTGACAACGTCGGAAATGAACAGTTGATCGAAGATATTGACGAAGAGCTCCAAGATGAGGATATCGTTTACCAGATAAATACATTTGGGGCTGATTATACGGTAGATGGTCTAGTGAAACGTTTTGATAGAGGGGATATTTTCCAACCAGAATTTCAACGTAATTTCATCTGGACTTTGCCCCAAGCATCAAAGTTTATCGAATCAATTCTTCTTGGACTTCCTATTCCAAGCATATTCCTTTATCGGGAAGAGAGTACTCAGAAGCACTTAATCGTGGATGGCCTTCAGCGACTTTCTACTCTCCATGCGTTTCACAGAGGGAGATTCCGACATAACGACCGCGTATTTCGTTTGAAGGACGTAAAATCTCGATTTGAGGGGCGAACAATTGATGATCTTGAAGAGGAAGATCATCGTCGATTTGAAGATGCGGTTATACATGCGATGATAATTCAGCAGACAGCACCGGATGACAACAACAGCTCTGTTTTCCACATCTTCGACCGATTGAATTCAAATGGAACTCCGCTCCAACCACAAGAGATACGCGCTGCAATTTATAACGGACCATTTCAATCGTTGCTTGGTAAGCTTAATGAGGAGTCCGACTGGCGCAAGATTTTTGGACCAACTCATAGACGAGCAAAGGACCAGGAACTTATTTTGCGCTTTTTGGCTCTAGCCAACAGTCGTAACACATACGAGAAGCCTATGAAGGCATTTCTGAATGACTACATGCAGGCACATCGATTTCTAAGTGAGGAGATCTCTGATACACTTGCCAGACAATTTGTTGATACAATTGGCCGTGCACATGAAGCACTCGGTAGTCGGGCATTTAGACCACAAAGAGCCATGAATGTAGCAGTTTACGATGCTATAATGGTTGCAATTTTAGAGTCTCCTGAAGTAAGTCCAGAAGGGGTGCGATCCGCGTACGAGATGTTGATATCGGATGAAAGTTTTATGCGTATGAGCAGCGATGCAACGTCAGATGAGTCAAATGTTCATGGCCGAATTACAATGGCAATAAGGCAGATCAATGCTGCCGCGTAGAGTGACCCAAAATGGTGATCGGATAGATGCATTGCTTTCGATGTTGGATGCAACTGTCGACGACGTAGACCCAGTGATTCAAAATGTATATGCTAACCACGTAGTATTGGCTGGAGCAGGCTATGTGGAAGACAGTGTGGCGGCAATTCTTTCGGAATATGGACGAACTCGCGGAAACCCAAGGATGGCGCGATTTGTTGAAAGATCTGTAGCTAGAAATAATTCCCTTAATTGCGATAAAATTGCGAGGGTGTTACAGGATTTTGATAAAGATTGGTGGCCGGCTATTGAAGCCAACACAGCTGTTGAGAACAGATCGGCAATTGATAGTCTAAAGACATTGCGAGACCAAATAGCACATGGAAAGCCAAATGGGACAGGGTATAGGACGGTCAAGGACTACTACGGCAGGTCGAAGCGATTCATCGCAGATTTCGCAGCGGTCGTGTTCACATAGGCGAATAGACGGAGGAGGCGGCCAGCAAGGTGGTTATGGTCGCCGTTGAACGCGGCGGCCTCCCGGGACTGGGTGTCGTCGCCATGGCGGAGGAAATGTCGCTCCTGTTCGAGGGCCGGTCGACGTGCTGACCCGGTCGGCCGTGGAGCGGGGCCCCGACTATCTCCGCAGGAGCCCGGATTCTCGGGTCCGCCGCCCTCTATGAAAGCGAGAGGCTGCCGGCGCGGTTGACGGCGCTGGTGACGGCCTTGAGCGAGGCGGAGACGATGTCGGGGTCCATGCCGGCGCCGTGGACGGTGCCGCCGTCGGGCCGCGTCATCTGCACGAAGGCCGCCGCCGTGGCCCCGGCGCCCTTGCCGACCGCATGCTCGTGGAAGTCGGTCAGCACGAGGTCGAGGCCGTAGGTCTTGCGGAGCGCATCCATATAGGCGTCGATCGGCCCGTTGCCGCGGCCCGTGATCGTCCGCTCGGCGCCGTTCTCGCGCAGCGTGGCGGTCATGATCCGCATTTCGGAGGCGTGGGGGTCCGGGCGGGTCGCGTCCGAGACGTATTCCAGCGGTGCCGTGGCGTTGAGATAGGTCTTCTCGAATGCTTCCCAGATGCGCGCCGGCGCCAGTTCCTCCTCGGTCTCGTCGGCGATCTGCTGCACCTGCTGGCTGAATTCGACCTGCACCGAGCGCGGCAGCGAGACGCCGAAGGAGCGCTCCAGGATATAGGCGATGCCGCCCTTGCCGGACTGGCTGTTGATCCTGACGACCGTCTCGTAGGTGCGGCCGAGGTCCGCTGGGTCGATGGGCAGGTAGGGCACTTCCCAGACCGGGCTGTTGGCCTGCTCCAGCGCCGTGAAGCCCTTCTTGATCGCGTCCTGGTGCGAGCCCGAGAAGGCGGTATAGACCAGCTCGCCCGCCCAGGGGTGGCGGGGGTGAACCGGCAGCCGGTTGCAATGCTCCGCCACCTCGATGGTCCGGTTGATGTCCGAGAAGTCGAGCGCCGGATCGACGCCCTGGGTGTACATATTGATTGCGAGCGTCACGATATCGACATTGCCGGTGCGCTCGCCATTGCCGAACAGCGTGCCCTCGATGCGCTCCGCGCCCGCCATGAAGGCGAGCTCCGCCGCGGCCACGCCCGTGCCCCGGTCGTTATGCGGGTGCAGGCTCAGAACGATGCTGTCGCGCCGGGCGAGGTTGCGGTGCATCCACTCGATCTGGTCGGCATAGATGTTCGGCGTCGCCATCTCCACCGTCGCCGGCAGGTTGACGATCATCTTGCGCTCCGGCGTCGGCTCCCAGACTTCCGAGACCGCGTCGCAGATCTCCTTGGCGTAGTCGAGTTCGGTGCCGGTGAAGCTCTCCGGCGAATACTGGTAGACGATCTCGGTCTCCGGCACGGTCGGCGTGAGCTCGCGGATCAGCTTCGCGCCGTCCACGGCGATCTTCGTGATGCCGGCCCGGTCCTGGCCGAAGACGACGCGGCGCTGCAAGGTCGAGGTCGAGTTGTAGAGGTGGACGATGGCGCGGCGCGACCCGGCAATGGCCTCGAAAGTGCGCCGGATCAGCTCGTCGCGCGACTGGGTGAGCACCTGGATGGTGACATCGTCGGGGATCATCCCCTCGTCGATGATGTGCCGGCAGAAATCGAAATCGGTCTGGCTGGCGGAGGGGAAGCCGACCTCGATCTCCTTGAAGCCGAGGCGCACGAGTTCCTCGAACATGCGCAGCTTGCGCCGGAGGCCCATCGGCTCCACGAGCGCCTGGTTGCCGTCGCGCAGATCGACGGAACACCAGACGGGCGGCCGGGTGATGACGGCGCCCGGCCAGGTCCGGTCGGGCAGGTCGATCGGCTGGAAGGAGACGTATTTGTCGGTCGGATCGATGCTGGGCATGGGAGCGGTCCGGTCCTCGGTTTCCGCGCGGAGGCCTGTGTCGGACGGGTGGCGCGGCTCTGAAACTTGGAAATGTCGGGAAAGTTCGACGGCGGTCGGATAACGCCCGCCGGGCAGCCGTTCAGGCCCGGCGAGCGCCGGTAAGGCCGAGAAGCAGGATGCCGCCAAGGTCGAACATGACGCGGCGCTTATAGGCGAGCCCCGCCGGCCCTGTCAACGGGTTCTGGACCGGAGAGCGGGAACCGGCTACCGAGGGGCGGGCTTTCGAGAAAAGGGGAGAGAACCCATGCGGCTGGAGGGACGGGTTGCGGCGGTGACGGGGGCGGGCGGCGGAATCGGCGGGGCGGTGGCGGCCGCGTTCCGCGCCGAGGGCGCCCAGGTGGTGGAGGCGGACCTCAAGGCGGACGGGCTCGGACCCGACGGCCTCGTCATCGACGTGGCGAACCCGGAGGACGCCCGCCGGCTGACCGCGGAGACCGTCGCGCGGCACGGCCGCATCGACATCCTCGCCAATGTCGCCGGCACCAGCCTCCGCCATGCCTTCCTCGACGTGACGCGGGAGGACTTCGACCGCATTCTCCGCGTCAACCTTTACGGCAGCTTCTACTGTGCGCAGGAGGCGGCGCGCGTCATGGCCGGCCAGGGCTATGGGCGCATTATTAACATCGCCTCCATTTCCGGCGTACGCGCCGGGGCCGAGCGCACGGCATACGGCATTTCCAAGGCGGGCGTCATTTCGCTGACGCAACAGGCCGCGCACGAACTCGCGCCCTTCGGCATCACGGTGAACGCCATCGCGCCGGGACCGGTCGATACCGAACTCACGCGCGTCCACCACACGCCCGCCGCCCGCGCCAACTACAAGCGGATGATCCCGGCGGCGCGCTACGGCCTCTCGGAGGAGATGGCGGACGCGGCGGTGTTCCTCGCCGGCGAGGCGGCGGCCTACGTCAACGGCGTCGTGCTGCCGGTGGACGGCGGTTACCTCGCCGCCGGCGTTCGGGAGGATTGACGCTCCGGAGCGGGGCATTGACAAGCCGCGCCCGGCAACCACTATTGCGCGCTTCCCCGCCGGCTTGCGGCGGGGATGTCGTTTGAAGAACCATCCGAAGGAGACCCGATCGTGATCGCCCCCCTGATGCCGACCTACGGGGATCGGGACATCGCTTTCGAGAAAGGCGAGGGTCCGTACCTCTTCGCGTCCGACGGGCGGCGGTTCCTGGACTTCGGCGGCGGGATCGCCGTGACCGCTCTCGGCCACGCCCATCCCGGCCTCGTCGCCGCGCTCCAGGATCAGGCCGGCCGGCTCTGGCATACCTCGAACCTGTACAACATTCCCAACCAGGAGCGAGCCGGGCGACGACTGACCGAGAACAGCTTCGCGGACACGGTCTTCTTCTGCAATTCCGGCCTCGAGGCCATCGAGTGCGGCATCAAGCTCGTGCGCAAGCACTATGCCGACAAGGGCGAGACGGAGCGTTTCCGCATCATCACGGTCGAGGGGTGCTTCCACGGCCGCTCGCTCGCCTCCATCGCCGCTTCCGGACAGGAGAAGCTCTACAAGGGCTTCGGCCCGGTGGCGGAAGGCTTCGACCAGGTGGCCTTCGGCAATCTCAACGAGATGCGCGCGGCCGTGACCGGCGAGACCTGCGCCGTGCTGGTCGAGCCGGTGCAGGGCGAGGGCGGCATTCGCCCGATGTCCACCGACTACCTGAAGGGCGTGCGCGCGCTCTGCGACGAGTTCGGCCTGCTCATGTTCCTCGACGAGGTGCAGTGCGGCATGGGCCGCACCGGCAAGCTGTTCGGTTACGAATGGGCGGGCATCCGCCCGGACGTCATGGCGCTCGCCAAGGGCCTGGGCGGCGGTTTCCCCGTCGGCGCCTGCCTTGCCACGGAAGAGGCGGCGTCGGGCATGGTCGCGGGCACGCACGGCTCCACCTTCGGCGGCAACCCGCTGGCGACGGCCGTCGTCAACGCCGTGCTCGACGCGCTGCTGGCCGAGGGCTTCCTCGACGGCGTGCAGGCGCGCGCCAAGGACCTTCACGGGCGCCTGGAGGCGCTGGCGTCGCGCTATCCGGACACGATTCTGGAAGTGCGTGGCACGGGCATGATGGTCGGAATTCGCGTCGGCCCCGCCAATGGCGAATTCGTCGGCGCGCTCCGCCGCCAGGGCATGCTTGCAGTGCCGGCGGGCGAAAATGTCGTGCGGCTGCTGCCGCCGCTGGTCGTCGAGGACTCGCATGTCGGCGAGGCGGTCGGCATGGTCGAAGGCGCTTGCCGGGAATTCGCCGCCGCCGCTGCGTGAGAGCGTATGAGCGCGCCGCGCCACTTCCTCGACCTGAAGGATTACGACGGAGCCGCGCTCCGCCGCATCCTCGACCGGGCCCTCGCCTTCAAGGCGGGGGACCCGGCGCGTCCGCTCGAGGGCAAGACGCTCGCCATGATCTTCGAGCAGCCCTCCACCCGCACCCGCGTGTCCTTCGAGGTCGCCATGCGCCAGCTCGGCGGCCATGTCATCGTGCTGTCGGGCCAGGACACCCAGGTCAAGCGCGGCGAAAGCTGGGCCGACACGGCGCGGGTGCTGTCGCGCTATGTCGATGCGATCGTGATCCGCACAGACAGCCACGACAAGCTGACCGAGCTTGCCGCCAACTCGGAAGTGCCGGTCATCAACGGCCTGACCGACCGCTCGCATCCGTGCCAGCTCATGGCCGATGTGATGACCTTCGAGGAGCAGCGCGGCGCGATTGCCGGCAGGCGCATTGCGTGGAGCGGCGACGGCAACAATGTCGCGACCAGCTGGATCCACGCCGCTGCGCGTTTCGACTTCGCTCTTGCCGTCGGCTGTCCGCCGGAGCGCCGCCCGCCGGCCGACGCGCTCGCCTGGGCGGAAGCGAACGGCGCGCGGGTGAGCCTCCACGACGATCCGGCCGCAGCCGTCCGGAACGCCGATGCGGTCGTCACCGATGTCTGGGTGTCGATGAACGACGGCAACGAGGAGAGCCGCCATAACCTGCTCGCGCCCTACCGCGTCGATGAGCGCCTGATGGCCGGGGCGCGGCCGGACGCCATCTTCCTGCACTGCCTGCCGGCGCATCGCGGCGAGGAGGTCGCCGGCGCGGTGATCGACGGGCCGCAATCGGTCGTCTGGGACGAGGCGGAGAACCGGCTGCACGCACAAAAGGGCATTCTCGCCTGGTGCCTCGGGCTGTAGCGCCGCCGATGGAGGCACGCGCAACGCTTCGCGACGACTATGTGAGGCCCTTCCGGCTCGCTGGCACGCGGGTGCGCGGCCGCCTCGTGCGCCTCGGGCCGGAAGTGGCGCGGATTCTCGACCGGCACACCTATCCCGACCCGGCCGCAGCGGTTCTCGGCGAATCGCTGGCGATCGCGGCCGCGCTCTCGCAGTCGCTCAAGGCGGGCGGCATCTTCACGCTCCAGGTCGAGGGCAGCGGCCCGATCCGGCGGCTTGTGGCGGATATCGACGCATCCGGACTCATGCGCGGCTTCGCCGGTTTCGACGGCGAGGCGGGACCGGCGGTGTCGGATGGCGCGTCCTTCGGCGCCGGCTATCTGGCGTTCACCTTCGACCCCGCGGATGGCGGCGAGCGCTACCAGGGCGTCGTCGAACTGGCCGAGGGCGGCCTTGCGGCTTCCGTGCTGCACTATTTCCGCCAGTCGGAGCAGATCGACACCTGCCTTGCGGCCGCCTGCGCCCGGCGGGGCGGTGCCTGGCGCGCGGCGGCGCTGATGCTCCAGCGGCTGCCGGACGATGCGGAGCCACCCGAGGAGACGGGCGAGCTCTGGACCCGGCTCGGGCACTACATGCTGACCGTCGGCCCGGACGAACTGCTCGACCCCGCGCTGCCGGGCGATGCGTTGCTGCTGCGCCTCTTCCACCGCGACGAGTTGCGTGTCGATGCCGCGCTGCCGCTCCGCGACGGCTGCCGCTGCGGCGGCCGGGCGCGGATGGAGACCGTGCTCCGGGCGCTGTCCGCCGGCGAGATGGAGGACATGCGCCTGGAAGACGGTTCGCTGGAGATGGTCTGCCAGTTCTGCGGCCGCGCCGAAGCCTTCTCCGCCGCCGAGGCGAGCGCCCTCGTCAGGGCGGGATAGCCGACCTCCTCAACTGCGGTCTCCGAAGGAGGCCTCCCGGAGCGTGTCCTGCGCCGCGCAGGATCGACCTCAAAACCGCAATTCCGGCCCCGCTGCCCGCAGTTGGACGCGGTATAGCGAAGTAGAAGCCGTGACGAACAGTGTGCGCATGTCCTCGCCGCCGAAGCAGAAATTGGCGACGCCTTCCGGGATGCGGATGATGCCCAGCGGTTGCGCGTCGCGGGCGAAGACATGGATGCCGGGGCCGGGGCCGGTGCAGTAGATCCGCTCCTCCGCGTCGATCTTCATGCCGTCGGGCGCGCCGGGTCCTTCGCCGGTGACGTCCGCCCAGACGCGCCCGGATGAGAGCGAGCCGTCGGCGCCGACATCGAAAACGCGGATATGGCCGCGCATGGTGTCGTTGATCCAGAGCCGCTTCTCGTCGAGCGACAGGCAGAGGCCGTTCGGCTGGTCGAAATCCGAGGCGAGCAGGCGCACCTCCCCGCCGCCCAGTTCCAGCCGGTAAACGCCGCGGAAGCCGAGCTCGGAGTCGCGCTCGACGCCGTAATAGGCCATGCGGCCGAAGCCCGGATCGGTGAAGAGTATCGCGCCGTCGGAGGCCACGATGATGTCGTTCGGGCTGTTGAGCTCCTTGCCGTCATAGTGGCTGGCGAGCACCTCGATGCCGCCGTCATGGCCGGTGCGCGTCACCCGGCTGGTGGCGTGCTCGCAGGTGACGAGCCGGCCTTCGAGGTCGTAGGCATTGCCGTTCGCCATGTCGCTCGGCTGGCGGAAGGTGCGAACGCCGCCGGCCTCGGTCCACACGCGCATGATGTTGCCCGGCATGTCGGAGAAGACCACGGTCTTCTCGCGCGGATGCCAGACCGGCCCCTCGGTGAAATCGAAGCCGCTGCCGATCCGTTCCGGCGCCGCCTCCGGGTCGATGACCTCCAGGAAACCGTCGCTACGGACATCGTGAACCATCGGAGCCTCCCGCTTCGCGCGTGCCGGAAAAGACTACCACAGCCGCCAGGGGTCGATGGGCAGGCCAGGGCGGAGGCCCGCAAGAATGGCCGGGTAGTCGGGGTCGTCCGGTTCGAGGATGCCCCGGCGGATGAGGAAGTCGATAATCACGAGATTGCAGTTGAACTTGAACTGCCGGGTTTCCCGAACGGTTTCGGCGAGCCGCGCCACCGGCCAGAGCTCGAAATGCGCGACCTCGCCGTCGGCGTTGCGGGGCTGAAAGCCGGCGGGGAGTTCGAGGTCATAGACATAGAGAATATCGGGGCGCAGGCCCGCTTCCGTCTCCAGACAATAGGTGACGGCGCCGGCGGGCCGGGCCATCCCGGCGAGCGCGCAGGGGATGCCGGCTTCCTCGGCGGATTCCTTGATGACATTCTCACGCAGCGAAAGGCCGGCCGGCTGTCCGCCGGCGACCATGTTGTCCATCATGCCCGGATAGCTGTGCCGGCCCGCCGCACGCTCGGCGACCCAGACATGCAGCCCGTCGGGCCCGCGCACATAGCCGTTGACATGCACGCCGACTGCGGCGCAGCCGAAGGCCTGCACGGCCGACCGGTCGATCAGGAAAAGCGGGGCCTCCCCGATGCCGGCGCCGACGGCGAGGAGTTCGCCGCTGACCCGGCGCAGGAGACCGCGCTCATGCCACGCGCGGACGGTTTCGGCGAGCGCGGCGCTCCGCCGTTCCGGCGCGTCGAGACCGGGCGCGAAACCGACCGACTCGGCTCCGACGGCGAAGATCCCCGGACGTTCGGCGAGCCGCCCGACGAGGCCGCGGCGGACCCAGCCGATTCTCCGGTCCTCGACCTCGAAGGGCAGGAAGCCCGAAAGGTCGTGCCGGTTGCACTCGGCGATACGGTCGAGATAGCCCATCCGCGCGGCGGTTCAGGCCGCGACGCCGGCCATCGCGCAGAGTTTCGCCCAGAGCGGCGCGGGCACCGGCGATACGGAGAGCCGCGACTGGCGGACGAGTGGAAGTTCCGCAAAATCGGGGTCGGCCTTGATCTCGGTCAGGGTGACGGGGCGGGCCGCGCTCTCGACGGCGCGCACGTCCACCATGCCGAAGCGGCCCGAGGCGTCGGTCGGGTCCGGGTAGTATTCCTTCACCACCTCGACCGTGCCGACGATCGCCCGCTCGCCGACCGAATGGTAGAAGAAGCCGCGGTCGCCGACCTGCATGGCCTTCATGTTGTTGGCGGCCTGGTAGTTGCGCACGCCGTCCCATTCCGCCGTGCCGGCGTCCAATTGGTTCTGCCAGGACCAGGCGCCGGGCTCGCTCTTGAACAGCCAGTAATTCATCGGGCGGTTTCCTCTTCCTTGTCCGGTCATTCGCGCCTGGCGGGGCGTGCGAGCAACCGCTTCATAGCGGCGTCGATGTCGGCCCGCCCCGCGACAATATCGGCGACGGCCGCCGCAATAGGCAACTCCACGCCGGCGCGCGCCGCGCGGAGCAGCGCGGGCTCGGCCGTGGATGCGCCCTCGGCAAGCGCGGCAGGCGGCGGCTCGCCCCTGCCAAGCGCCAGCCCGTGGGCGTAGTTGCGGGAGGTCGGGCTTGTCGCGGTCAGCATCAGGTCGCCGAGGCCGGCAAGCCCCGCGACCGTTTCCGCCTCGCCGCCCTCGGCGATGACGAGGCGGCGCATCTCCGCCAGCCCGCGCGTCACCAGCGCTGCGCGGGCGTTCTCACCGAGCCGGCGCCCTTCGGTAATGCCCGCCGCGATGGCAATGACGTTCTTCAGCGCCCCGCAAATCTGCACGCCCACGACATCGCGGCTCTCATAGACGCGAAAACTGCTCGTGGCGAAAGCAGCCTGCGGCGCGCCGGCCAGCACCGCCGCCGTCGGCAGCCCGGCGGCGACCTCGGCCGCGAAATTGGGGCCGGACAGCACGCCGGCGGCGAAACCGGGACCCAGCACCTCGCTCATCAGCCTGCCCGTGCCGCGCTCCAGACCCTTGGCGGCGATCACCAGCGCGCCCCGCACCTTCACCGGGTCCAGCCGGGCGGCCGTTTCGACCATGACCTGGGCCGGGACCGCAAGGACGACGACTTCGGCCGCGGCGGCAGCCTCGAAGCGGCGGTCGCTGTCGGCCCGGCTCCAGAGCGCGACTTCGTGCCCGGCGCGTTCGGCGGTTTTCGCAAGCGCCTGCCCCCACGCGCCGGCGCCCAGTACGCCGACCATCATGGCGCGCCGGTCTCGGACGCGAGCGGCCAGCGCGGCCGGGGGCGGAAGTCGAGGCCGTCGCGCGCGCCCAGCCTCAGCCGCTCCAGCCCGGCCCAGGCGATCATCGCGGCATTGTCCGTGCAGAGGCGCGGCGGCGGGGCGGCGAATTCGAGACCGTGCTCCGCCGCCACCTCCTGCAAGCGCGCCCGCAGGCTGCGGTTTGCGGCGACGCCGCCGGCGGCCACCAGCACGCGGCCGGCGGGGCAGTCCCGCCGGAACATGGCGGCGGCATTGGCGGTGCGGTCGGCCAGCGTGTCGGCGGCGGCGGCCTGGAAGGAGGCGGCAAGGTCCGCAACGTCCCGTTCGTCCGGCGCGGGCAACGCCTCCACGGCGCGACGCAGCGCGGTCTTGAGGCCGGAGTAGGAGAAGCCCGCGCCCGGCCGCCCGGCGAGCGGACGGGGCAGGCGGAACCGCGCCGGGTCGCCCCTCTCCGCCGCCCTCTCAACCGCCGGGCCGCCCGGAAATCCCAGCCCGAGCAGCCGCGCCGCCTTGTCGAAGGCTTCGCCCAGCGCGTCGTCCTCGGTCTCGCCGTAAAGCCGGTAGCGGCCGACGCCCTCGACCGCCAGCAATTGGGTGTGTCCGCCGGAGACCAGAAGCAGCAGATAGGGGAAGTCGAGCCCGTCCGTAAGCCTTGCGGTGAGGGCGTGCGCCTCCAGGTGGTTGACCGCCAGAAAGGGCCGGCCGCTCGCCAGCGCCATCGCCTTTGCAGCGGTCGCGCCCACCAGCAGTCCGCCGATGAGACCGGGTCCGGCGGCGGCTGCAATGCCTTCCAGATCGGCGAAACCGATCCCCGCCTCCGACATCGTCTCCGTTACCAGCCGGTCGAGATGGTCGAGATGGGCGCGCGCCGCAATCTCGGGCACGACGCCGCCATAGGGGGCGTGGTCGGGTGTCTGCGACAACAGGCGCTCGGCGAGGATGCGCCGGTCGGCGTCCACCACGGCCGCCGCCGTCTCGTCGCAGCTCGTTTCGATGCCGAGAACCCGCATGGCGGCAGGACGATACAGGCACCGCCTGCCCGCGCAATGGCGGACTGCGCCTGGCCGTGGATTGCACGCGGCAGCCGGAAGGGGTAACTCGCTCGCCATGGCGAAAATCCGTCTCGGCACGCGCGGCAGCCCGCTCGCTCTCCGGCAGGCGGAGCAGGCGGCAGCCGCCTTGCGGGCGCGCGAACCGGACCTCGATGTCGAGATCGTCGCCATCCGCACGACCGGCGACCGGATACGCGACCGCCGGCTGGCCGATATCGGCGGCAAGGGCCTGTTCGCGAAGGAGATCGAGGCGGCGCTGGCGGAGGGACGGATCGACGCCGCCGTACACTCGGTGAAAGACATGGAGACGGCGCTGCCGGAAGGCTTCGTGCTGGCCGCCATGCTGGAACGGGCCGATCCTCGCGACGGTTTGGTGGGCGGGGCGCGGACGCTCGCCGAATTGCCGCCGGGGGCGCGCGTGGGCACGGCCTCGCTCCGCCGGCAGGCGCAGATGCTGGCCCGGCGCCCGGACCTCGTGCCGGAACTCATCCGCGGCAATGTCGGGACGCGGATGGAGCGGGTGCGCGCCGGGGAGTTCGACGCGACCTTCCTGGCGATGGCCGGCCTCGTGCGGCTCGGCATGGCGGAGCGCGCCGTCCCCATCGCGCCGGAGGACATGCTGCCGGCGGCGGGCCAGGGCGCGGTCGGCATCGAGTGCCGCGCCGGGGACGATGCCCTGCGCGAGCGGCTTGCCGCCATCGACCACGGGCCCACCTCCTGCTGCGTGACGGCGGAGCGCGCCCTGCTCGCGGCGCTCGACGGGTCCTGCCGGACGCCGATCGCCGCCCATGCCCGCCTCCGGAACGGCGAACTCGCGCTTTACGGCCGGCTGCTGACGCCGGACGGCGCGGAAGTGCGGGAAGTCTGCCGTTCCGGCGCTGCCGGGGACGCCCCGGCCATCGGACGGGACGCGGGGGAAGCGCTTCGTGCGGATGCGCCGCCGGGCGCCCTCGACCCGTGATTCGAGCCCTCGTCACCCGGCCGTTTCCGGATGCCGAACGCACTGCCGCGCAACTGGCTGCGCGCGGTGTCGATGCTTTGGTGGAGCCGATGCTCCGGATCGAGCTGCTGCCGGCGCCCGGCCTCGACCTTGCGGGCGTGCAGGCGTTGCTCTTCACCAGCGCGAACGGGGTGCGCGCCCTTGCAGCCGTCTCGCCGGAACGCAGCTTGCCGGCACTCGCCGCCGGCGACGCGACTGCCGAAGCGGCGCGCATGGCAGGCTTCCGGCGGGTCGAGAGCGCAGCCGGCGACGTGCAGGCGCTGGCCCGGCTGGCGGCGGCGCGGTGCAAGCCGTCGGCGGGGCCTCTGCTCCAAGCCTCGGGGGAGGCCGTCGCCGGGAACCTTGCCGGCAGTCTGGCGGAAGCGGGTTTCCGGGTGCGGCGCGAGGTGCTCTACCGCGCTCTTCCGGCGGAGTCGCTGAGTCCCGAATCGATCGAGGCGTTGAACGCCGGCCGCGTCCGCCTCGCCCTGTTTTTCTCTCCCCGGACGGCGGCGGTCTTTGCTAGATTGGCGCTGCGGAGCGGCAGCGGCGAAAACTGTCGCTCTGTCCATGCCTGCGTCCTCAGCGAGGCCGTGGGCCGGGCTTTGAAAGGCGTTGCCTGGCGCGAGGTCCGCGTGGCCGGCCGGCCGGATCACGAGGCGATGATGGCGGAAGTGGACCGTATCCTGGAAGCGCCCGGCATTGCCGGCGAAGGACGCCGATGACGGATCGACCGGGAGACGAGGCGGAACCGATAGAGGTCGAGGCGTTCGCGGAGGATCGCCCGGCCGAGGAAGCCGCCAGGACGCCGGAGGAGACGGCGGCGGCCCGCCGCCGGCGTCGCGGGCGGCTGTTCCTGCTGCTCTGGCTCCTGTCGGTCGTTCTCATCCTTGCGCTCGGCTATCTCGCGGTCGACCGGCCGGAGCGGGTCGCGGCCTTCCTCCATGGCAAGCCGCCGGGCATGGCGAGCGCTGCCGACATGGAGCGCCTTGCCGACCGGATTTCGAAGATCGAGGCCGATTCGGCCGACACCGTGCAGGCGGATGCCCGGTCGGCTGCCATTGCGGCCAATCGGGACGGGATCGGGAAAGCAGCCGGGGAGATGGCTGCATTGCGTGGCGCTCTGGGGGAGTTCGAGGAGCGGGTCGGCGCACGTATGGAGGAGCTTGAGAAGCGGATCGCGAGTCTGGAAGCTGCGGAGCCATCGGGCGACCCGGCGCTCGCCGCGCAAGTCGCGGAACATGAGGAACGGCTCGCCGGCCTGGAGGCGCGGCCCGTGCGCGAAGATGCGGCAGGAACAACCGCGGCGGACCCGGGCCTGGCGAGGCTGAAGGGCGCCGTCGCGGCATTGGAAGGGCGGCTGGAGGGACTGGAGGCGATCGCCGGAACCGACGGTCTGGAGGCGAGGGTCGAAGCGACGGACCGCGCGGCCGCGGAGGCCGGCGCAGACGCGGAGAGGGCGCTTGCCGAACTCGCGGCGCTTCGCGACGCCGTCGGGGACTTGGCGCGCGCCGGCGCGGCCGGCGAGTCGGCGAAGCTGGCGGTGGCGCGCCTCCGGTTTGCGGTCGATTCGGGCGCGCCGTTCAAGGAGGAGCTGGAGGCGCTCCGGGCGGCCGGCGGTCCTGCCTTCGGCGCATGGACGGCGCGCGCGGAACAGGGCCTGCCGACGGCGGACGCGCTGGCGCGGCGATTCAAGGAGTTGGCCCGCGCCCGCACCCTCCGGCCCGAAGGGGCGACCGGCACACCCTGGCTCGACGATGTGGTCGGGCGGTTGTCCGAGGTCGTGAGTGTACGCAAGGTCTCCAAGGACCTGCCGGGCGAGGGTGCAAATGCGGCTCTCGGCCGGGCGGAAGCGCATGTCGAGGAGGGCGATCTAGCAGGCGCCGTCGCAGCGCTGGGCGGCGATGCGCCGCCGCCGTTCGCCGATTGGCTCGCCGTCGCCAGGGAGCGGTTGGCGGCAAACGCCGAGCTGGAGGCGTTGACCGCCAGGGACGGCAGATGATCCGGCTGCTCTGGACGCTGCTCAAAATCGGGCTCGTCGTGGCCGCAGCCGTCTGGCTGGCGCAATTGCCGGGCGATGGCGAATTCAGACTCGGGGATTGGCGTATCAATGCCCGGACGGGTGGGCTGCTGGTGGCGCTCCTTTTCTTCGGCTTGCTGGCGGCCTTCGCCTACCGGTTCTGGCTTGCGCTCCGGCGCGCGCCGGAGGCGATGCGGTTCGGCAGGGCGGGGCGGCGCCGCGAGCGGGGATACCGGGCGTTGAGCCTCGGTATGGTGGCAGTTGCGGCCGGCGCGGCCGACGAAGCGAAGCGCCGGGCCCGCGAGGCCGACCGGCTACTCGATGGCGCGCCGCTGACGCTGCTGCTCGCGGCGCAGGCCGCGCAGCTGGATGGCGACGACAGCGCGGCCAGACGCTTCTTCCAGGCGATGGTGGACGAGCCGGAGACGAGCCTGCTCGGCCTGCGCGGCCTGATGGGGCAGGCGACCCGGGCCGGCGACCGGGACGAGGCGCTCGCGATTGCGGCCCGCGCACAGAAGGATCGTCCCGGCACCCCCTGGGTTCTGGAGGCGCTGTTCGACCTGCGGACCGCGAGCGGCGACTGGGACGGCGCATCCGCTGCGCTGGAAGCGCTCGCCGGCAGGAAACTGGTGCGTGGAGAAGACCTGAAGCGCAGGCGCGCCGTTGTCGCAGTGGAGCGGTCCCGTCTTGCCGAGGAACGCGGAGACGGGGCGGCGGCCTTGAGTCACGCCCGCACCGCCTGGAGGTTCGACGCCGGCCTGCCCGCGGCGACGGCCCGGCTCGCGCGTCTGGAAGCCGCCGCCGGCCATGGCAGCCGGGCCGAGAAGCTCCTTCGCGACGGCTGGACGAAGGCCCCGCACCCGCTGCTGGCCGACACGCTGGAAGGATTGTGGAGCCGGCTCACGCCGGCCGTGCGCTTCACCCAGGGCCAGCGCCTGTTGAAGGGCGATTCCGCGCGGCCCGAGACGCGCTCGTTGCTTGCCGACCTCGCGTTGGCGGCCGGCCGGATGGCGGAGGCCCGCAAGCTGGTCGAGCCGCTTTCCGGCGAGGGAGCGTCGGCGCGCATCTGCCGCCAGATGGCGAGCATTGCGGTGGGAGAAGGCGACACGGAAGCCGCCAGGAACTGGCTGGCGCGGGCGAGACAGGCGCCGGGCGACCCGGCATGGTTCTGCCGGGCGTGCGGCGCCATGGCTGCCGAATGGAGCGGCGCCTGTCCACATTGCGGAGTTTTCGATAGTCTGGAGTGGCGGCCGCCGGCCCCGCTGGCGCCCGGCCAGGCAGACGCGATCGCTGCTATCGAACAGGAACTTGAGACGGAGAATGCGGCGGCCGTTGCCGCGCCGACCCGAACGAAGGCAGCCAGGGAGGCTTGAAGACCCATGCCGATCGTCAATTCCATCGCCGCCGACCGTGAGCAGCTGACCGAATGGCGGCGCGATTTCCACATGCACCCCGAGCTCGGCTACGAGGAACACCGCACCTCGGGCCTTGTTGCCGAACGGCTGGAAAGCTGGGGCGTCGAGGTGACGCGCAACATCGCCGGCACCGGTCTGGTCGGGGTCATCCGGGGCAATGGTTCGTCCGGGCGCACCATCGGCCTGCGCGCCGACATGGACTGTCTGCCGATGGACGAGGAGAACGAGTCTCCCTGGAAGTCGGTCAATCCCGGACGAATGCACGCCTGCGGCCATGACGGCCATACGACGATGCTGCTGGGCGCGGCCAAGTATCTGGCCGAGACACGCAATTTCGACGGCACCGTGCACCTTATCTTCCAGCCGGCGGAGGAAGGCGGCGCGGGTGGCCTCAAGATGGTCGAGGAGGGGCTGTTCGACCGCTTCCCCTGCGACGAGGTTTACGGCCTGCACAATGCGCCCATGCTTCCTGCCGGAACCATCGGCGTCGTGCCGGGGCCGATGATGGCGGCGGCCGACCGGTTCGAGCTGACCGTCCAGGGCAAGGGCGGGCACGCCGCCATGCCGCATCTCTCCGTGGACCCCGTCGCCATCGGCGCGCAGATCGTCACGACGTGGCAGACCCTGGTGTCGCGCACCGCCGACCCGATCAAGTCGGCGGTCATCAGCACGACCATGTTCCACGCCGGCACGGCCTTCAACGTGATCCCCGATACCGCTTCGCTGTGCGGTACGGTGCGGACCTTCGATCCGGAAGTCCGCGACGCCATGGAAGCGGGCATGACGCGCATCGCCGAGGCGGTCGCGGGCGCGATGGGCGGAAGCGCGGACTTCGACTATGAGCGCGGCTATCCGCCGACCGTCAACCATGAGCGCGAAACCGGGTTCGCCGCCGCAGCCGCCGCCGCAACCGTCGGCGAAGCAAAAGTGGACGGCTCCGTCGCGCCGGTGATGGGCGGCGAGGATTTCTCCTACATGCTGCTGGAAAGGCCGGGAGCCTATATCTGGCTAGGCGGCGGCGTGACGGGCGACGATCCCGGCCTGCATCATCCGCGCTACGACTTCAACGACGAGATGCTGCCCGTCGGGTCGAGCTATTTCGCCAATCTGGTCGAGATGCGGCTCGCCCGCTGAGCCTTCGGAACCGGAGGAAGGAGACGCCATGAAACGCTCGGGCAAAATCGCCCTGGTAATGATGGGCACGTCGGCTCTGACCCTGACGGCGTGCGAGGAGCCGAAGACCGATGCGGCGATCTTCGAGACCGTCGAGCAATGCGTGGCCGAGCAGGGCCTGATCGCGGAGCAGTGCTACGGCGAGTTCGATGCCGCAAAGGCGCAGCACGCCGAGGTTGCACCGAAATACACCTCAAAGGCCGACTGCGAGGCCGATTTCGGCGCGGAAGGCTGCGAGGTTTCTCCGTACAGGACCAATTCCGGTGGCAGCGTCTTCATGCCTCTCATGGCGGGATTCATGATGGGCCAGATGATGGGCGGCCGGGCCTATACCCAGCCGCTCTACCGTTCGGGGGACGACAGCAAGAACTTCCGCACGGCGAACAACCGCGCGGTCGGCGGCGCGATCGGCCGCACGCAGGTCTCCGAACGCGCCGCAGGCCGACCGGCGCAGAAGCTCTACACGCAGCAGCGCGGCGGGTTCGGCGCGCGGGCGCGCGCCACGGGTTTCGGCGCCGGCGCCTGATGGAGCGCCTGGCGGTCAGGCCGCGCGAAAACTGGCAGCAGGTGGCCGCCGAGCACGGCTTCACCTTCCACACGCCCGACGGCGAACGCTACTGGGACGAGAGCCACGCCTACCGCTTCACGCTGCGGGAGATCGAGGAGGACCTCGAAGACCCGGCGGAGGAGCTGGAGCAGATGTGCTTCGAGGTCGTCGAGCGGGCCGTCGCGGACGAGGAAGTGCTGCGGCGGCTGGCGATCCCGGAGATGTTCTGGGGCTATGTCGCCGAAAGCTGGCGCAACCGGGAACGCAATCTCTACGGCCGTATGGACTTCCGCTATGACGGGCAGGGTCCGGCGAAGCTCTACGAATACAATGCCGACACGCCGACGGCGCTATACGAGAGCGCGATCTTCCAGTGGGTCTGGCTGGAACAGGCAATGGAGCAGGGCCTCGTTCCCGAAGGGTCGGACCAGTTCAATTCGCTCCACGAACGGCTGATCGACGCCCTTGGCCGGCTCGGCATCGAGGGACCGCTGCATCTTGCCTGCGCGCGGGACACCGACGAGGACCTCGGCACCGTCGAATATCTCGAAGACTGCGCCCGGCAGGCCGGGCTCGCCACGCAGCGTATGTTCATCGAGGATATCGGCCTTGCCGAAGACGGGCGCTTCACCGATCTCGACGACGAGCCGGTCCGCTGGCTCTTCAAGCTCTATCCCTGGGAATGGCTGATGGAGGAGGAGTTCGGCAGCCGCATACCGGCCTCGGACACGCAGTTCATCGAGCCCGGCTGGAAGGCAGTGCTGTCGAACAAGGGCCTGCTGGCGCTGCTATGGGAAATGTTCGAGGGCCATCCGAACCTGTTGCCGACCTATTTCGAGGACGCTCCGGGAGCGGAGGCTCTCGGCGGGCGCTATGTCCGCAAGCCGCTCCTTTCCCGGGAGGGGGCGAACATTGTCTTCGTGGCGAACGGTCGCACGATAATGGGCCCCGAGGGACCCTACGGCGCCGAGGGCTTCGTGCGCCAGGCCTATGCGCCGCTGCCGTCCTTCGACGGCCGGCGGCCCATGTGCGGGGTCTGGCTGGTGGCGAGCGAGCCCGCCGGCATGTGCATCCGCGAGGACGAAGGCGCCGTCACCACAGACGACGCCTGTTTCGTCCCGCATTTCATCCTGGATTGAGACGGGGAAGAACCGGATCGCCTGTTTGGCAGGGCATACAGTCCGCGATCCGCGGGAAACGCCCGTTCGGCGGCATCCGCGCTACCGTTATACCTGAATGGGATCCGGCCCAACCATGCCAATCAATTTGCATTCAATCCATGCGCACGAGTGCCAAGTTTTTCTTTCCATATATTTTCCCTCCTAACAATGTCTGATTCCGACATTGTTGACGACGCTACTTCGAGGACAGACATAGCATAGTTTACTCGCCCGCGCTTTTTGAGCAATAAATTGTCACCGTGGCCGTTTTTGACATATTCGTTCCAGCGGCCAAGGAATCCTTGTTCTCCGTAAGCTGAACCGACATATTGCTCACCATCGGGATGCACAAGCAGATAGACTCCGTTTACCGACGCAAGCGCTTCATGCCATGAAGGCGGCAGACGCGGAATTTCCTCTAATGCCTTGTGGAAGGCATAGAAGCCCGGGAACGGCGGCTCCTGAGCGTCTCGGCGAATCTCAATCACTTCCTTGTCTTTCCGGTACGCCCACTGCGACCATGCTCGTGCGCTTGAACGAACCCCCCAAGCGATTACAATACGCTCCACAAGATCTTCAAACTCCGGCATCCATACCAAGTCAAATGCAAGAGTGCCGACTTTGGGATTAAATTCTGAAAGATTTTCCGCAATGTCTATGCTCATACATGCTTTCCGACTTCCATCATACTTCCATTTGTCTCGAACCTTGGTGGCACCGACGAACATTGCCGCATATGTTTCGTCATCGAGCAAAAGACCGGGGATGAAGTGGAATGCATAATCGCACTTGTTGTACGGATCGCGACTTGCCGATTGATAACTTGCAAAATGGCCGAATGCCTCGTTGCCCTTTCTCCACTCTTTGGCACCATTTTGATTATGGCGGAGCAATCGAGATTGCTTTGGCGACACACCTCGACGCTCGATTATCTCTCGAAAACAAATGATTGGTGAATGCATACAGGACCCCCTTAAAAATGGCTCAATTTGGATGTCGACGGCTATAACTGTCGTCACGACATCGGGCTAGACCGCCGGCCCCTCTCATCGTTCTGGTCGAAGCCATGAGAGGGGCTTGCGATGAGTATTGGCATTTCATCCTGGATTGAAGCACGTCCCGGTCAGCCCAGGTCGGCGAGCACTTCGTCCGGGTGGTCGGCGGGCGTTACCGCGTCGTAGCGCCTGACGACCCTGCCGTCCGGGCCGATCAGCACGGAGATGCGCTTCGGCCGCTCGGCTTTAACGCTCTCCGCCGCGCCGTAGGCAAGCGACATGGCCCTGTCCGTATCGCTCAGAAGGTCGAACGGGTATGAGTTCTTGTCGCTGAACGCCTTGTTGTCCTCGGGCGTGTCGAAACTGCACCCGACGATTGCCGTATCCTTCGCGTCGAAGTCCTGGATTCGGTCACGGAACCCGTTGCCTTCGATGGTTCAACCGCGCGTGTCGGCCTTCGGATACCACCAGATCAGCACGTTCCGCCCGGCGAAGTCCTCCAGGCCGACGGGCGCGCCGTCCTGGTTGACCACCCGGAACGCCGGGGCGGGTTTGCCGGTTTCAGCCATGGGCATGGCTCTCCTTCTGCACAGGAAATGGAAATTGGAACAGGCGCGTCGAGCGCGTGTCAGGTCAGCGGCGCCTTGTCGGCTTCGGACGCCCTCTGCGCCAGGACTTCGTAGTGGTCCCATTCGAGCGGGTGCTCTGCGAGCGTTTCCGGGTCCCACATGCTGCGCTCCACGCCCAGCACGTCGCCGCCATAGACATGCAGGCCGATTGCCGGCTCATCGCCCAGCGCTTCGACGACATGCGCGGCTTCGGCCGGCATGGTCAGGATCGTGCCCGGCTCGATCACGGCTTCATTGGCGTATTCGAGACCGCCGTCGCCGGCCCGCCGGTAGATCGTGTTCTTCTCCGACCCCGACAGCACGAGGATCGCCGCCCATATACCGTGGTCGTGCGGCGGCGTCCGGCGGCCGGAGGGAAAGCACACTTTGAGAACGCTGAGCTCCGGCGTGCGGTAGAACGCCTGGTTGGAGTTGCCGCCTATGCCGGAAATGTAGTCGAGCGCCGCCGAGACCTCGTCTATACGGTCCCGCCAGCCGTTCAGCACGCGGCGGACATTCTGAAGGGCATGCGGGCCTTCCGATGCTTCCTTGAGCGCGAAAACGATGTCTGAGGCGTGCATCCGGCGGCCCTCCGATCCGGTTCCGGGGAAAATGGTGGCCCATTTCCCCGCCGCTGTATAGTGCGGGAGGACTGTTTGCTTCATCCGCCGGAGATAGACCCGGCTTTGAAAGTGTCATACACTGTCAGTCAATGTCTGACACTGGAAGCGGAGTGTGCCGCAATGGCAACTGAGCGCCTCAGCCTGCGAATCGATGCGGACCTCAAAAAGAGCCTCGAACGCGAGGCGGAGCGGGAAGAACGGTCGACGTCTTACCTTGCCGTCAAGGCGATAGAGGCCATGCTCCGAAGCCGCGCTGAAAAGCGGGAGGCGATTCGGTCGGCAGTCGCGGAAGCCGAAAAGGGCGTCTTCATCTCGCAGGAGGCAATGGATGCCTGGGTTGCCTCCTGGGGCACGGATGCCGAACTTCCGCCGCCCGAGCCCGATATCCACCCTGACCCGACATAGTCGATGGAGCTTGTCTTCCTGCCGTCCACGCAAGCCGATCTGGCGTGGATGCGTACCTACTACACCCGTATTTTCCCGGAGGGCTCAAGGCGGGCGGCGGCGCAATATGCGCAAACCCGGAACCTTCTCCGCCAGAACCCGTTAATCGGTCATGCTGTGGAGGACGGTGAAGGCATACGAGAGTTGTCAATTCCCCGCATGCCGTTTTCGTTCATCTATCGTGTCGCTGACGACCGCATTGAAGTCCTGCGCGTATGGGACGAGCGGGGCGACCGCTCAAGACTTGGCTGAACGGTTCATGACCATTTCCCCGCCGCTGTATAGTGCGGCGGGACCGGAGGGAGAGGGACTGCCATGATCGAGGCGATCACCGATATCGAAACGCGCGCGGGCGCGATGGAGACCTTCACATGCAGGCCGGAACGGGGTGGGCCGTTCCCGCCGGTGCTGTTCCTGATGGATGCGCCCGGCATTCGCGAAGAGCTTTACCGGATGGCCCGGCGGCTCGCGTCGGTCGGCTATTTCGTGCTGCTGCCGAACCTCTATTACCGTGCCGGGCGGGACACGAAATACGGCCCGGACGTGCTCGAAAAGGGAAGCGCGGAACAGGCTGCCATGCGGGCGGTGCGCACGCGCATGACGATCCCTCCGGTCATGGAAGACGTGGGCGACATGCTGGGCTGGCTGGACGGGCAGGAAGACGCCGCGCCCGGCCCGGTGGGCGCGCATGGCTATTGCATGAGCGGGCCCTATGCGCTTGCGGCAGCGGCCCGCTATCCGGACAGGGTCGCGGCCGCAGCATCCTTTTACGGTACCTGGCTTGTGTCGGGCGCGGAGGAGAGCCCGCATCTCTCGCTCGGGAAGGCGAAGGGCGAACTCTATATCGCCTGCGCGGAACATGACGATCTGGCGCCGCCCGACATGGTTGCGGAGCTCAACACGCTGTTCGAGGCGTCGGGCAATCCGGGCGAACTGGAGATATATCCGGGCGTGCATCACGGTTTCGCCTTCCCGGAGCGCTGGTGCTACGACCTGCCGGCCGCGGAGCGGCACTGGGAGCGCCTGTTCGCCCTTTACCGGCGCCGTCTGGGCTGAACGGCCGCCGTTCTCCCAAAGCGGGCCCGGATTTTTTGTCTTCCGGTTTGCGTTGGAACTGTCTAGCGTCAATGCGACAGATACGAGTCGGCAAGGGGGGAGGATGCCAGACGGCATAAATGGAGGGCCGGATAACGGCCCGGCCCTGTCGGTCGAAGGGGTGAGCAAGAACTTCGGCGGCGTGCGCGCCGTTGCGGGCGTCTCCACCGCCGTCAGGAAAGGCGAGATCTTCGCCATTATCGGCCCCAATGGCGCGGGCAAAACCACCTTGCTGAACATGGTGTCGGGTTTCTACAAGCCGGACACGGGCTCGATCCTGTTCCGGGAGACGGACATCGGCCGCCTGAAGCCGAACGAAATCGCCGAACTCGGCATTGCGCGAACCTTCCAGAATATCGCCCTCTTCCGCGGACTCACGGTGCTCGACAACCTGATGCTCGGCCGCCATGTGCGGCTCAAGTCCGGCGTGTTCGCGTCGCTGCTCTACTGGGGTCCGGCGCAGAGGGAGGAAATCCGCCACCGGCGCCGCTGCGAGGAGATCATCGACTTCCTGAAGCTCTCGGACCTGCGCAAGACCCCGGCTGGCGCACTCGCCTACGGCCTGCAGAAGCGCGTGGAGCTGGGCCGCGCGCTCGCCTCGGACCCGACCCTGCTGCTGCTCGACGAGCCGATGGCGGGCATGAACCAGGAGGAGAAGGAGGACATGGTGCGCTATGTCCTGGATGTCTCCGCCGAATGGGGCACGACCATCGTGCTGATCGAGCACGATATGGGCGTGGTGATGGACATCTCGGATCGCGTGGCGGTGCTGGACATGGGCGAGAAGATCGCCGAGGGCACGCCGGACGAAGTGCGCGCCGACCCCAAGGTCATCCAGGCCTATCTCGGCACCGCGCACTAGGGAGGACGAGGCCATGGCCGATGCGAGAACCGTCCCGGCGCTGCTGCTCGCCAATGTCGACACGCGGCCGGAAAAGCCGGCTATCCGCGAGAAACTCTACGGCATCTGGGAGACGTGGGACTGGCGGAGCTACGCGGAAAATGTGCGCGCCTGCGCGCTCGGCCTCAGGGCGCGGGGCTTCGGCAAAGGCGACAAGCTCGCCGTGATCGGCGACAACCGCCCGCATCTCTACTGGGCGCAGCTGGCCGCGATGTGCCTCGGCGGCTCGGCCGTGCCGGTCTATCAGGACTCGATCGCGCGCGAACTCTCCTTCGTGCTCAACCATGCAGAGGCGAAGGTCGTCGTCGCCGAGGACCAGGAACAGGCGGACAAGATCCTCTCGATCCGTGACGAACTGCCGGCGCTCGAACTGGTCGTCTATTCGGACCCCCGCGGCATGACGGACTACGACGAGGACATCCTGGCCTCGTTTTCCGACCTTCTGGAGGAAGGACGGGGCGCCGAGGGCGATTTCGAGGCGCTCTGCGGGGAGGTGGCGCCGGAGGATATAGGCCTCATCTGTTACACCTCCGGCACGACCGGCAGGCCCAAAGGCGTCATGCTGAGCCATGAGAACCTTGTCCGGACGGCGGAGATCTACTGCAAGGCGGAGGACGTGCGCGAGGGCGACGACTACCTGGCCTATCTGCCGATGGCCTGGGTCGGCGATTCGCTCTACGGGCTCTGCGCCGCTCTGATGGTGGGCTCGGCGATCAACTGTCCCGAGAGTCCGGAGACCCTGCGCCGGGACCTCCGCGAACTCAGCCCCATGGGCATCATCGCGGCACCGCGTATGTGGGAGATGATGCTCTCCGACATCCTGGTGCGCGCCAACGACTCCTCCGCGCTGAAGCGGCGGGTGTTCGGCTATTTCCGCAAGGTCGCCGAACAGGTGGAGACCTGCCGGGTGGAGGGGAAGCCGATCCCATCGGGGCTCCGCCTGCGCTACCGGATCGGCGAATTCCTGGTCTATGGCCCGGTGCGCGACCAGCTGGGTTTCCGCCGCACGCGCTGGGCGCTGACCGGCGGGGCGCCGCTCGGGCCGGACACTTTCCGCTTCTTCCGGTCCTTCGGCGTCAACCTGAAGCAGGTTTACGGCTCGACGGAGGTCACGGGCGTGATCTCGGTGCAGCCGGACGGGCAGGCCAATCCGGACACGGTCGGGCCCGTGTGCGACGGGGTCACGGTGCGCATCGCCGATACCGGCGAAATCCTCGTCAAGAGCCCCGGCGTGTTCAACGGCTACTACAAGGCCGAAGAGGCGACAGAAGAGGCGTTCGACGAGGAGGGATGGTTCCGCACCGGCGATGCCGGCCTCATGGACGAGCGCGGCCATATCGTCGTTATCGACAGGGCGAAGGATGTCGGCCAGCTCTCCGACGGCTCCGCCTATGCGCCGCAATTCATCGAGAACAAGCTGAAATTCTCGCCCTATATCAGCGAGGTGGTGTCGTTCGGCGACAAGCGCCCTCACATCTGCGCAATGGTGGCCATCGACCTCAACACGGTGGGCAACTGGGCGGAACGGCAGGCGCTCGCCTACACCAACTACATGGACCTCAGCCAGAAGCCGGAGACCTACGAGCTCGTCCGCAGCGAGATCGAGCGCATCAATCGCGGCCTGCCGGAAGCCGGGCGCGTGAAGCGGTTTCTGCTGCTCGGCAAGGACCTCGACGCGGACGATGCGGAGATCACCCGCACCCGCAAGCTGCGCCGGTCCTTCATCGCCGACAAATACGCCGATGTGATCGAGGCATTCTATTCCGGCGGGACCTCCGTCGAGCTTCGCACCGCCGTGACCTTCGAAGACGGGCGCGAAGCCTTCATCGACAACCGCATGCAGATCCAAGACGCGGCCTGAGAGGAGCGCATCTCCCATGGCAGATTTCCACTGGGGCTTTTTTCTGGAGCTGCTGGTCTCCGGCGTCCTGATCGGGCTCATGTATTCGCTGATCGCGCTCGGCTTCGTGCTCATCTACAAGGCCACGGACGCGATCAACTTCGCCCAGGGCGAGTTCGTCATGATCGCGGGCATCATCGTCGGCGCATGCTCGGCCTCCTATGGCCTGCCGCTCTGGCTCGCGATCTCGCTGTCGGTCGGCTTCATGGTGGTCTTCAATGTCGGATTGGAGCGCACTGTTCTGCGCCCGATGATCGGGCGGCCCATCGTGGCGATCATCATGGCGACCATCGGACTTGCGGCCTTGTTGCGCGGCGCGGGACCCTTCTTCTTCGGCGCGGAGACGCGCCCGCTCAACCTGCCCATAGACGACGCGCCGATCATCATCGGCGACCATTTCATCTACCTGAACCCGATCCACCTGCTGGGCGCCGCCGCCGCGGTTCTCTTCCTGCTGGGGTTCGGCTGGTTCTTCCTGAAGAGCCGCAAGGGCGTGGCCATGCGCGCGGTCGCCGACAGCCACCAGGTGTCGATGGCCATGGGCATCAACGTGCAACGCTATTTCGCGCTCGCCTGGGTGATGGCGGGCGTCGTGGCGGCGCTCGGCGGCGTCATCTGGGGCAGCCTGCTCGGCGTCGATACGCAGCTTGCGATCATCGGCCTCAAGGTTTTTCCGGTGGTGATCCTGGGCGGCCTCGACTCGATTGTCGGCGTCATCGTCGGAGGCATCATCGTCGGCGTCGTAGAGAACCTCGCCGCCGGATATCTCGATCCCATGGTCGGCGGCGGCACAAAGGATTTCACGCCCTATGTGCTCATGATCCTGATGCTGATGTTCAAGCCCTACGGGCTCTTCGGCAAGCCGATCATCGAGAGGATCTGAGCTCCCATGTTCCATCGCGAGAGCGGCTACTACAAGACGACCTACAAGGGGGACATGGCCTTCTATCCGCTGCCCGTCGGGCGGTGGTCGGTCGCGCTCCTCGGGGTGATCTTCCTGGTCGTGGTGCCGCTGTTCCTCGACCCCTACTACCTGTCGGTCCTCTGCCTGATCGCCATCGCCATTGTCGGCGCGCTCGGCCTGAACATCCTGTTGGGCTACACGGGGCAGATCTCCATCGGCCATGCGGCGTTCATGTCGGTGGGCGCCTATACGGCGGCGAACCTGATTACCAAGCTGGACTGGCCTTTCTGGCTGGCGGTGCCGTCGGGCGGCATCATGGCGGCGGCGGTCGGCGCGCTGGTCGGTATTCCGTCGCTGCGCATCAAGGGCCTCTATCTCGCTATCGCCACACTCGCCGCGCAGTTCATCATCGAGTGGGTCATCAACCACACGCCGGCGATCTCGGGCGGCGTGCAGGCGTCCATCGAAGTGCCGCGCCCGACCTTCTTCGGCGAAAAACTGGATACCGAGATCGAGCTCTACTACTTCCTGATGGCGTTTGCGGCGATCGCCATCGTCGCGACCATGAATCTCGTGCGCTCGCGCGTCGGGCGCGCCTTCATCGCCATCCGGGACCAGGACGTCGCGGCCGAGATCATCGGCATCAACGTCTTCCGGTACAAGCTCTACGCTTTCGCCATCTCATCCTTCTACGCCGGGGTGGCGGGCGTGCTCTACACCTACTATTTCAGCATCGCCAACTACGAGCAGTTCCTGCTCGTCGTTTCCATCGACTATCTGGCGATGGTCATCATCGGCGGCCTGGGATCGGTGCTCGGCTCGATCTTCGGCGCCGTGTTCATCCAGCTGCTGCCGATCGTGATCCGCATCTTCATGGACACGTTCGGTGCGTATTTCTTCGACCCGGTGATCCTTGCCCAGGTGACGGCGCAGTTCCGCCTCATCCTGTTCGGCGCACTGATTATGTTCTTCCTGGTGGTGGAGCCCGAGGGCCTCAACCGCCTGTGGCTCAATATCCGGAACTACTTCCGGGTATGGCCTTTCTCCTATTAGCCCTCGAAACGCCAAGGGAGGACGTGGAATGAGACGTCTCGACAAACTGCTCTTCGGCGCAGGCCTCGCACTGGCCGCGGCGGGGGCGGCGACATCGGCCGGCGCGGCCGAGATCGTCATCGGCCTGCAGTGCGACCGCACCGGGCCGACCCAGACCGTGGGCACTTTCCTCTGCCCCGGCTACCACGACTATGTGAGCCTCGTGAACTCCAGGGGCGGGGTCGAGGGGCACACGATACGCGCCATGGAGATCGACCACGAATACAAGGTCCCGGCGGGAGTCGAGGCCTATGCGCTGCACAAGAAGGAAGGCGCGGTCCTGATCTCCCTCTACGGCACGCCGCACACCCAGGCGCTGACGCAGAAGCTGACCGAAGACAAGATCCCCGGCACGTCTCCGGGCTTCGGCACCGCCGCGGCGGCCAATGGCGAGAAGTTCCCCTATATCTTCCCGATCGCGGCTTCCTACTGGAGCCAGGCGGCGGCGGGCCTCGAATATGTCCGCACCAAGGTCGGCGGAGACCTCAAGGGCAAGAAGATCGCCTACATCTATTACGACAACCCGGCGGGCCGCGAACCGCTGCCGGTGCTGCATAAGCTGCGCGACGAGCTGGGCTACGAGCTGAAGGAGTTCGCGGTGCCGCCTCCCGGCATCGAGATGTCGGCGCAGGTTCTCGACATCACCCGGCGCTACCGCGCCGACTTCGTGCTGTCGCACCTTTTCGGGCGGGCCCCGTCCGTGTCGATGAAGGAGTTCAAGCGCGCCGGCTATCCGCTCGAGAAGGTGCTCGGCTTCGTGTGGGCCGGCGGCGAGGCGGACATCGCGGCGGCGGGCGGCTTCGACCGTGTCGAAGGCTATTCGGCCATGCAGTTCGCCGGCGTCGGCTCCGACTACCCGGTGCTCGACCAGATCCGCGAGATGTACAAGGCCCAGGGCAAGGAGCCGCCGAAGGAGATGGACTCGACGGTCTATTACAACCGCGGCGTCTTCGCGGCGGCCATTCACCTCAAGGCCGTCGAAAATGCGGTCAAGGCCAAGGGCTCGGGCGACATCGTGGGCGAGGACGTGCGGCATGGCATGGAGCAGATCAAGGACTTCACGCTGGGCGGGCTGGTTCCCCCGATGGAGATCACCGGCTTCGACCATGAAGGCGGCGGCTGGGTGCGCATCTTCCAGGTCCAGGGCGCCAAATTCGTGCCCGTGACCGAGTGGTTCCAAGGCTACCGCGAGGCCGTCGTGGAGCTTCTGAAAGCGGATGCGAGCCGGCAGTAGAGCTCGACTGCAAGACTTTGGCGGGGCCTCCGGGCTCCGCCGCTTTGACACTTTTCACCTGAACGGCCCGAGCGCGAAGCGATGCTGAATCTCAACAATATCGAGGTCGTTTACGACAATGTGATCCTGGTGCTGAAAGGCTGCTCGATCGAGGTGCCCGAAGGCAGGATCACGACCGTGCTCGGGGCCAACGGCGCCGGCAAGACAACGACGCTCAAGGCAATTTCCGGCCTGCTGAAACCGGAGCGGGGCGCGGTCACGCGCGGCTCCATCGACCTCGACGGCGAGCGCATCGACCATTTCGAGGCCCACGACATCGTGCGGAAGGGCATCGTGCAGGTCTTCGAGGGGCGGCGCGTCTTCGTCAACCTGTCCGCCGAAGAGAACCTGATCGCCGGAGGCCATATCCAGGCGGGCGCCGTCATGCGAGAGCGCATGGACCTGGTTTACGGCTACTTCCCGAAGGTCGCGGAGCGCCGGCATGTGCAGGCCGGCTACCTGTCGGGCGGAGAACAGCAGATGCTGGCGATCGGCCGGGCGCTCATGTCCGACCCCAAGATCGTCCTGCTCGACGAGCCGTCGCTCGGTCTTGCCCCGATGATTATCGAAGAGATCTTCGGCATTATCGGCAAGCTCAACAAGGAACAGGGTGTGACGGTGCTGCTGGTGGAGCAGAACGCAGCGCTTGCGCTCGCCATCGCCGACCATGGCTATGTGATGGAGAACGGCGCCATCGTCATGGACGGCCCGGCCGCCGAACTCGGCGAGAATGCCGACATCAAGGAATTCTATCTCGGCATCAGCGAGCATGGCGAGAAGAGGTCTTACCGCGATGTGAAGCACTACCGCCGCCGCAAGCGCTGGCTCAATTAGCCGCCAGCGAGGGAGAACGCCATGCCGAGGGACCCGGACTACTTCAAGGACAAGACCATTCTGATTACCGGCGCGGGCAGCGGCATCGGCCGCGCCACCGCCCTCGTATTCGCGCGGGAAGGGGCGAACGCGGTCTGCGCCGACATCGACCCGGAGGCGGCCGAGCGCACGGCGAACCAGGTTATCCAGCTCGGCGCGAAGGCGAGCTTCGTCCAATGCGATGTGACTGCGCGCGCCGACGTGGACGCGGCCGTCGAGCAGGCGATAGCCGATTTCGGGCGGGTGGATTTCGAGTTGAACGCAGCGGGCGCGGCGCTTGCGCGGAAGCCTTTCCTGGAGATCGACGAAGACCTCTGGGAGCGCACCTACGCCCTCAATGTGCGCGGCACCTTCAACGGCGCGCAGGCCATCCTGCCGCATATGCTGGAGAAGGGCGGCGGCGTGATCGTCAACATCGCCAGCGTGGCCGCCAGGATCGGCGGCGCCGGCAATTCCGTGCATTACGCCTCGTCCAAGGGCGCGGTCCACACCATGACGCTCGGCATCGGCCGGGAGTTCGCGAGCCGGGGCGTGCGCTGCCTGTCCATCTCGCCGGGGCTCGTGGACACGCCCTTTCACGACAACACGCCGCCCGAGGTGCTCCAGGCCTATGCCGAGCAAATGCCGATAGGCCGGATGGCCCAGCCGGAAGAGATCGCCGAGACGGTGCTGTTCGCCTGCTCCGACGGCGCCAGCTACCTGACGGCCGACACGATCTTCGTGACCGGAGGGCTGCGGTAGAGGGCAATCCGCCCTTTGCGGGACGAAATCGAACGCCCGGCCTCGACCGTCGCTCCGGATGGAGCGGACCGAGGCGATTTCAATTGTTCCTTGTTTGTGCTATATGAATATCCGCCAGTGGGAGAGGTCCGGCGGATATGCCCAAAGTGCTTCCTGTCGAGTTGCGGGTCCGGGTTCTGGCGGCGGTAAAAGGGGGAATGACCTTTCGCGAGGCTGCGCGGCTGTTCGATGTCAGCATCGGCGCCATCTCCGGCTGGCGCAAATTGGAACATGGGCAGGGCGATGTGCGTCCGCGGCCGCTTGGCGGCGATTTCCGCTCCGGGCGGGTCGAGGCGGAGCGCGGCGCGATTCTCGGCCTTATCGACGAGAGGCCGGACCTGTCCATCAGGGCATTGCAGGCAGCGCTGGGCGCGCGCGGTCTCGACTTCAGCTACGGCGTGCTCCAGCGCTTCCTCAAACGCCACGGCATCAAGCGCAAAAGGGGCCGCCGCCGCCTCCGGAGCCGGAAACGGCCCGTTCCGGGGGCCGTCCCGCCGTCCGGCAGTTAATTTCCGCAATGGGATTGAAATCTGCCTAACTCATGATTATATTCCTGTCTTGGACACATGAAAGCGTGAGACCATGACTTGAACCTGAAGGCCGTTCGGCCGCTCGAGAGGATGTTTCAGGTGAAGACCCGCCTTCGCGGCGGACAGGGGAGGTGCGCGCGCGGAGTCCGGCCGGGGCGGCAAATGAACCGACCTATAGGATGACAAATACGCCCTTGCCGCGGGATGATTCGACGAAGGCCAGGGTGCAGCGTTTGCCACCCGCCGCGATCTGCGCTTGCCGCATCCGCGCCCCGGCGGCCGGCGCCCGCAATTCCGGCAGACGGAAAGCCCTTGCCGCCGTCGGGCGGGAACGAAACAGGCCGCCGCCGAAAACTCAAACCTCAACGCCGCAGGAGCTTTTCGTGCCGGCTATCGTCCGTTTCAGATTTTTCCCGCCGGGATGAACTCGCACGCCCGGCGGCGGGACAACAGCTCGGTGAACGCGCGCCGCTCCTACTCTTCGGCTTCCAGACCCTGCATAAAGAGATGGGGCTTGCCGGGGAAGGTTGACAGACCGCGACATACAGCGATCTGTCAACCTGTCCGGGTGAGTGGAGTTCGTTTATGGATTTACCCCGCCGTTCACGCTTGCGCATATGCCCCGCAGGTGTCGTTGCAAGACGTAAAGGTCCCCGCGCCCGGGCCCATGCACTTGTCCATGCACGCCTCATAGACGGACTTGCACTGCTGGGCGTTGGCCACTGTCGGCGCTGCAAGCAGCATCCAGACGACAGTGGCGGTGACGAAACTCGTCAGGGCTTTCTTGATCCGCATCTCTCGGACTCCTTGTGATCGGTTCGGTGGACTTCCGTCAGGCGCTCGCACCGGGCATCCGCCGCGATGCCTTCCAAGGCGGCATCAGCGGGCAGAACTCCCGGCCCAGGCCGCCTTCCATGTCCGGCAGACATGGTTTCGCCTGCGCGAGCGAGACCCGGCGCTCCGCCGAACCGGGCGGCTTGTCGAATGGTCTGCACGGCTCGGTACAGCCGCACCCGTCCTCCCTCTGCATGACCGCGCCAGCCGGCGAGGCTGCCATCGCCACTGCCATTGCCAGCAGCGCTGCGTATCCCGCAAAGCGTCGCATGGAGATTCTCCTTCTGGTTTCCAGCCGTAAGGCCGTTTCTGGCAGGAAGTCGGCGAGTCCGCCGCTCCAATGGAGTTGGAATTCGGACCGGAACAAAAAGCCCCCCAACTGTTCCGCTACCCTTTCAATCCATCTTCGATCCGACGATACTGTGTGCATGATAGCGTCGCAGGCTGCGATGCCGCAGATGCCAAGGCTCTGGAGGACACCTGATGCTCAATATGGAAGAAGGGCTTTCCCTCTTGCCGCCGACGCATGAAAATTTGGCGGCCTTGGACGTGGGAGACAGCCTTTGGCGGAGGATGCGAACCGGCGCCCGACAGATCAAGCATGCACGCATGGAAAAGGAACGTCGACTTAACTATCTCCTGAAACAGAGCATTCCCTCGATTCCATGGTCGGTCGAGGCAGCGAACCAGGTCGCCGTTATCAAGGACTGCATTCTCAAGTCGTACGATGATGGCCGCCATATGATACGTTGCATCCACAGTTTTGAATTCGCGGTCGATTGTTTTCTCGACGACTTAAACACCGATCATACCGACAGTGAGCGCCGCTGGGATATGCTTCTAGTCACTTTCTTTTTCATCCTTGCAGTGCAAATGACGAACTGCAAGACTCATTTCTCTGATCGGAAACGCAAGATGTATAGAGAACGCTGGCCGGTAATCTATGACGAGCTTATCGAGCGTTTGTCGCGCGAAGACGAGGACTGGTCCAAGGTCCTCTCAGACAAGCTTGTCCAGCTCTACTTCACTGCGCATTGGAATAATGCGTCTGAGGCGGCTCGCACAGGAACGGAGATGCAAGACTACATCGAGAAAACGGAAATTCGGGAAGCTCTTCGAGGATACAACAGCCGCGCGCCGCGCGTGGCTTGGGCTCCGTTGATGGAATTGAACATTGCCTCCCGACGCCGGGAACGCACCGAGTATCCTGAAATTCTGCTCCGCTTGCAGAAAGCGGACCCCAAATTCCGCTTCAAAAGCAATCTCTTGAGTTATCCGGAGAGGGGGAAACCGGATCTGGTCGACTTCAAGGACTGGGTGAAGAACGGTCACGCTGATCTTTATCTCGATCACCGGGAAAAGCCGTTGGGGAAGCCGATGCAACAAATCAGAAAGGCGGCGGCTGCCAGTATCGTGCTTCTCGGGGTCGCAATCGGCGGACAGACAGACATTTTCACCACCGGCTCCGGACTCCAGACCGCTGATATTCGTCCCAATTTGATCGAACCTGTCGCCTCGAAGTTGGCGGGCATTCGTGCGAATCTCATCACGAGCAAATCGGCATCGACATCAATGGCCTGAAGTTCAACCACGGGCGTCCAACCACCCAAGAACCTGACTGCGGACCATCGTAGAGAGGGGGCTTACAAAGAAAGGTATTTGCCCCGATGAGTCGACGGACCGCTATATGTTGCGGTCCCGGGGCGTGCGCTGCCTTTCGATCTCGCCCGGCGTCGTGGACACGCCCTTCCATGACAACACGCCGCCCGAAGTGCTCCAGGGCTATGCCGGGCAGACGCCGATGGGCCGGATGGCCCAGCCGGAAGAGATCGCCGAGACGGTGCTGTTCGCCTGCTCCGACGGCGCCAACTACCTCACCGCCGACACGATCTTCGTCACCGGAGGGCTGCGATAGCCCGGCCCGGCGCGCTCCGGGCATGAAGGCGGCCGTCGCCCCGGCCTCCGAGCCGGGGCCCAGCCCCGGTTCTCCCGGCAGCTTCGGCGCTTTGACCTGTTCCCCGCCGGCTGCGGCGGCGTCGAGAGTCAGGGATGGGTCCCCGCCTTCGCGGGCACGACGAAAAGAGGGCAAAGGCCCGCGCAGCCGGACCGTCAGCCGCCGGAAACTCAGGACCGAACGCCAAGGGAGCGTTTCTTGCCGGCTATCATCCGTTTCAACCGGGCGTCCATTTGTTCCGCCGAGATGAACTCGCCCGTCCGGCGGCGGGATAGCAGCTCGCGGAGCGCCTCCCGTTCCCGCTGTTCGGCTTCGCAGCCGCCGCGCGTCTCACTCATCGTGGAAGGAGACCCAGTCGGATAGCGGCGCGCGCTCGGTGCGCAGGCTGTTCTCGACGGCGTGCTCGTCCTCATAGCCGAGCGCCATGCCGCAGACGACCACCTCGTCCTCCGGCATGCCGAGCACCTCGCGAACGGTCTCGTGATAGGGCGTCCAGGCGACCTGCGGGCAGCTGTGCAGGCCGAAGGACCGGGCCGCCACCATCACATTCTCTAGGAACATGCCGTAATCGAGCCAGCTTCCGATCTCCAGCACGCGGTCCACGCTGAAGACGATGCCGACGGGCGCGTCGAAGAACATCTGGTTGCGCGCGTGCTGGGCCCGCATCTTTTCTTTCTCGCCGCGCTCGATGCCGAGCAGGCCGTAAAGGTCCCAGCCGACCTTGCGGCGGCGCGAGAGATAGGGCTCGGGGAAGCGGTCGGGATAGTATTTGTACTCGGCCTTCAGTTCGGCCCCGTTCGCGCCGGCGGCAAGCGCAGCCCGGGTCAGCCGTTCGCGCGCCGGGCCGGTCACGACCCGCGCCTTCCACGGTTGCATGTTGGTGCCGGACGGCGCTCGCGCGGATACCTCCAATATCTCCCGGACGATTTCCGGCGGCACCGGGTCGGGCTTGAAGGCGCGGACCGAACGGCGGGTGGCAATGGCTTCTAGGGCGTGCACGCGGGGACCTCCATGGCGGGCAGGCTGTCGATCAGGATTCGGTTGACTTCGTCCGGCGCCTCGAACGCGGCCCAGTGGCCGGCGCCGGGAACGGTATGGAAGGGGCAGCCGGGCTGTACGGCCTGGAACAGGTCCCGCCGCGTGTGCAGCAGGTCGCCGGCCGTGGCGTCGCGCTCGCCCCAGATGCCCTGGATGGGAAGACCGGCGGCGCTCATCTCGCCGAGCCGCTGGGCGAGGCTGTCTCCGGCGGGAATCCTGCCGGAGCGGATGCGCGCGCGGCGCGTGTTGGCGTTCTGGAGCGCGAGCGCCACTTGGTCGATCCGTTCGGGGTCGCCGAACATCTGGAGGCCGAGATTGTGGCGGTGGAGATCGAGGATTTCCGCCTGGCTCATGTTCCTGTTGGGCTTGCGAAGCGGGGCTCTCGCGGCCATCGGCAGGCCGAGGGCGTTGGAGCCGATCGCGGTGTAGGTGAGTATGCGCGGGAGGGTGCGAACCGCGACATGGCCGCCGACGATGCCGCCGAAGGAGAAGCCGACCAGATGGAAGGTCTCCGGCGCAAGCCTCTCCAGGCCTTCCGTCAGAATGTCGGCGAGGCTGCCTGCGTCGAACGGCATCGGCGGCAGGTCGCTCTCGCCCATGCCCGGGAGGTCGCAGGCCAGCACCCGGAAATGCGCGGCCAGCGCCTCGATATTGCGCAGCCAGTGGGTCCAGGAGCCGAAGGAGCCGTGCAGCAGCAGCACGGTCGGCCCGGCGCCCCACTCGCGCCAGACCATGCTGCCGTCGCCGCAGGGCGTCTCATGGCGGCGGGCCGCCCGGTCGAGGCGGCCCTGTAGTTCGGGCATCGTCATGCTTGGTTGCGGAGAGCGTGATAGAGTAAGTTTCCGCCAGAGTGATAGGGGAGGAAGGTCATGAAGTCCAACAGCATGGAGGTCCGGCCGGTGGCGGGCGCGCTCGGCGCGGAAATTCACGGCGTCGATCTCGGCGATGCGCTCTCGGACGAACAGGTCGATACCCTGCGGCGGGCGTTTCTGGACCATCAGGTGATCTTCTTCCGCGACCAGAAGCTCGATCCCGACGGCCACAAGGATCTGGGCCGCCGCTTCGGGGACCTCAACATCCACGGCTATTACGAGTCGCTGCCGGGGCATCCGGAGATCCTGCCGGTGTTGAAGGAGCCCGAGGCGACCAACAATATCGGCGGCGTCTGGCATTCCGACGTCACCTACCTGCCGGCGCCGGCGCTGGGCTCGATCCTCTATGCGCTGGAGGTGCCGCCGGCGGGCGGCGACACCATGTTCGCAAGCCAGTACCGCGCCTATGAGGCGCTCTCGGACGGCATGAAGGACATGCTGGAGGGGCTGCGCGCCATCCACAGTTCCGACATCTTCACGGACAAGGCCCGCCGCGATGCCGCCAACGCGACCCGCACCACCAAGCTCAACGAGGTGAACGAGACCGTCGAGAGCAGCCACCCGGTGGTGCGCACCCACCCGGAGACCGGGCGCAAGTGCCTGTTCGTCAACGGGGCGTTCACGCGGCGGATCGACGGCTGGACCGCGGAGGAAAGCCGGCCGCTGCTGGACTATCTCTACAGGCACGCGTCGCGCCCGGAGTTCACCTGCCGCTTCCGCTGGCAGGAGGGGTCGATCGCCTTCTGGGACAATCGCTGCACCCAGCATTACGCGCTCAACGACTATCAGGGTTATCGCCGGACCATGCACCGGGTGACGCTGGAAGGCGACAGGCCGGTCTGATGGAACTCGTCGATCTCTCCCGCGAGCTGTATCACCGCACCGCCCATCATCCGTCCCATCCGCCGGTGGTCGTGACGGTCTGGAACGACCATTCCGAGATCAAGAGCGCGGGCGGCTTCGACTTCACCTCGAAGTCGCTGACGATGTCGCTGTCCGACCATTCGGGCACCCATGTGGATGCGTTCTGCCATTTCGACCCGGACCCGGAGGCCCAGTCGATAGACCGGATGGCGCTCGAACGCTTCTACACCTCCGCGATCTGCCTCGACCTCGGCGAGCCGCCGCCCCGCCATGCGGTGACGGTGCCCGAGATGGAGGCCGCGCTCGATGCGTCCGGCGAGGAAATCCGCGAGGGCGACACGGTTCTGCTCGCCATGGGCGTCAACCGGCGCATGTTCGGCACGCCGGCCTACGGGCATGAGTTCCCCGGCCTCGCGACCGAGTCCGTCCACTGGCTCGCCGACCGGGGCATCGGCATGTTCGGCGTCGAGGCGGTGAGTCCGGCGCCGGAAGGGGAGCTCAATTTCCGCGCGCACCGCGCCTGCGCCGAGCGCCGGATCACCCATATGGAATGCCTCGCCAACCTGGAGGCGGTGATCGGGCGCGGCCGGTTCCGCTTCATCGGCTTCCCGCTCAGGATTCGCGGCGGCACCGGCAGCCCGATCCGCGCGGTGGCGGTGTTCGAATGAGGGCCGTTCTTGCCCGCGCATTGCTCGTCGCGGCCGGCCTGCTTGCTGCGGCCGGCGCCTGGGCGGATGCCTCGAAGCCGGTGGTGGTCGAGCTCTTCACTTCGCAGGGCTGTTCTTCCTGCCCGCCCGCCGACAAGATTCTGGGCCACCTCGCGGATCGGGACGACGTGGTCGCGCTCGGCTTCCATGTGAACTACTGGGACCGTCTCGGCTGGCCGGACCCCTTCGCGACCCAGGCCGGGACCGACCGGCAATATGCCTACAGCCCGGTTCTCGGCCGCCGCAATGTCTATACCCCGCAGATGGTGATCGACGGGCGCTACGACGTGGTGGGCTTCCATGCCGAGCGCATCAAGGTGGCCATTGCCCAGGCGGAAGCCACGTCGGCGTCGCGCCTTGCGGTCGGGCTGGAATGGCGCGAACCGGGTCTTCTCGGCTATTCGCTGCCGGCGGGGCGCGGCGAAGCGCGAGTCCGTCTGGTCCGATATGCCCGCAAGCTCGACCAGGATATCGAGCGCGGCGAGAATGCCGGCCGGCATCTCAGCTACAGCAATGTCGTGCGCGAGATAGTGGAGCTCGGCCAATGGGCCGGCGGGGCGATGGAAGGAGAGCTTGAGGTCGAGACGGCGCAGGACGAGGCAGGCGGTGTCGCGCTGCTGGTCCAGGACAGGTTCAACCTGCGGATGCTGGGCGCGGCGAAGCTGGACTTCTGAAGCCTGAAAGGAATTGCGGCGGCGGATGCCGGGGGAGCGGCCGGATGAATATCGACAAGTGCGTCAACCTCGACGATTTGCGCGTGCTGGCGAAGAAGCGCGTGCCGAAGCTGGTTTACGACTTCATCGAGGGCGGCGTGGACGACGAGGAGGGATTGCGGCGCAATGAGGACGCCTTCCAGCGCCGCTCTCTCGTGCCGCGCTACATGGTGGACATTTCGACCCTGGACCAGTCGGTGGAGCTGTTCGGCCGCACCTGGTCGAGCCCTTACGGCATCGCGCCCACCGGGGGCATCGGCAATTACCGCCGCGGCGGGGACATGATGCTGGTGCGCGCCGCGCGCGACGCCAATATTCCCTTCATCATGTCCGGGGCCGCCAACGCCTCGATGGAGGAGATGGCGCGCGAGGCGCCGGAGCATGGCTGGTACCAGATGTACACGGCGAAGGACCGGTCGATCTCGGAAGACATGATCCGGCGCGCCGCCGACCTCGGCATTCCCGCCCTGGTCGTCACGGTCGATGTGCCGGTCCATTCCAACCGCGAGCGCAACCGGCGCAACGGCTTCGGGCGCCCGCTCAAGCTCACGCTCGGGACCAAGCTGGATACCCTTCGCCATCCTGCCTGGCTCAGGGATTACATGAAGCAGGGCTTCGCCATGCTGGAGAACTGGCAGCCCTATGCGCCCGAGGGCGCGAGCGCCTTGCAGGTCGGCGAGTTCGTGGCCGGGCAGATGCCGGCCAGCATCACCTGGGCCGACATCGAGCGGTTCCGCGCGCTCTGGCCGCGCACGCTGATCCTGAAGGGGGTGATGCGCACGGACGATGCGCTCCGCGCGGCGGAGGCCGGCGTGGACGGGCTGATGGTCTCCAACCACGGCGCCCGCCAGCTAGACCGGGCCCCGTCTCCGCTGGACGTGCTGCCGGCGCTCGATGCGGCCGTGGGCGACCGGATGGCGCTGATGCTGGACGGCGGCGTCCGCCGGGGCGCGGACATCCTGATCGCGCTTGCGAGCGGGGCGAAGTTCGTCTTCCTCGGCCGGCCCACACTCTACGGCACGGTCGCGGGCGGCGCGGCCGGGGCCGTCAAGGCGATGGACATCCTCCGCGAGGAGATCGACAAGGTCATGGCGCAGATCGGCTGCCCGTCGCTCGACCGGCTGGGGCCGGAGTTCCTGCACCGGAACCCGGAGGACGCGGCGCGCAACATTCGCCTCTGACGGTCGCGGCCGGAAGCCCGAAGCAGTGGCTGCAGTCTGCGACCGCAACCTCAAGAGCGAAGGGGCCGTTTGAGCCGGGTAGTTGCCGGCCGCCAGAAAACAATTAAGGAGTGTATTCTTAACTAAACAGCGCATCAAATCTTGGCGCTGTTCCCCAATCCCGCCATACCGTGCCTCATCGAAGCGCGCCGGGCCGGGAGTCTTTCCCGTTGTAACCATCCCGGCGCGCGCAACGCAGCGCGTCCGACTCTGTCTACAGGGGCGCGCTGCAAGAGATCGCACGTGTGGCCGCTGTCACCGAACTATCGAACGCACCGGGCTGGACGACGCTGCGTCGAACCGTTGTAGGTGACGGCCCGGCACCGGCTGGTTGTACCGTCTATATACGGGAGGGGGTTCATGAAGCGTGAAGGCCGGTGTTCGCTGCGGCTCAGTCCAAGGGGCGCGGTCGTCGGCGTGGCGGCGATCGAGGTAGCGACCGCGAACGTGAACTGCCGAGGCGGCTGCGGGCGTCTCGCAGAGGGCTTCCGCACCATGCTGGAGACGGCGATCGTCAAGTCGCGCAAGATGAGAGTCTACGAGCGCGCGCGGCTCGACGGCCGAGCAGGGGCTGGGGCAGGCGGGCTTCACGACTGGGGTGGACTACTTGGTCTACGGCTCGATCACCAAGTTCGGCCAGGCAGCGAGGGCTTCTCCACCAAGGGCCTGTCGTCCTTCGGGGGCAACCTCGATCGGCTCGATGCTCTCGACCAAGAAGGCCACCGTGGGGGGCGTGGACCTGAAGGTGACGGACGTCAGGAGCGGAGGCATCGTCATCGCGGACCATGCGAGGGGTCGGTGGTCGGTCGGCGGCGTGTCCTCGTCGACGGGAAGCGAGGACCCCTACGCGGACGTGCATCGGGTGGTGGCCGCGAAGATATCGGATCGGCACGCATCCCGTTCAAGATCATCAAGGTGCAGGCGACGGCGTTGGTGCTCAACTACGGCGACGTCTTCCTCCGGGAGGAGACGTGCTCAGTTCAGGCGGAAGATCGTCGATCCCGCGGAGATCCTCGGGGCCGAGGATACGCTCGCCCGTGGTCGTCCCAGGCCCATCAGTTCGGCATTGCGTCGCCACCGAGCGGGGCCGTGCGAGTCCCGGAGGACATGGCGCGCAGCAGTCGCGCCCAAAACGAGGGCAACTGGCCAGTCCGGTCGTAGAGAAGCGGTCAGATTTTCGGGCTGCACCGCACTGGGCCGCTCGCCGTAAGCGAAAGACACCTGCCGCCTAGCGATACTCGGACCAGAAAGCTCCGCTTACAGGTATATAATCCTCAACCCATTTGCGAGTGTTGCGCCGGCTGGAACTACGGCAGGCGATGCCGGGGGAGGGCCGGGTGAAGATCGACAATTGCGTCAACCTCGACGATTTGCGCGTGCTGGCCAAGAGGCGCGTGCCGAAGCTGGTTTACGACTACATCGAAGGCGGCGTGGACGACGAGGACGGGCTCCGGCGCAATGAGGAGGCCTTCCGGCGGCGCTCGCTGGTGCCGCGCTACATGGTGGATGTCTCCAACCTCGACCGGTCGGTGGAGCTGTTCGGCCGCACCTGGTCGAACCCCTACGGCATCGCGCCCACCGGGGGCATCGGCAATTTCCGCCGCGGCGGCGACAATGCTGTGGCGGGCCGCGCGGGACGCGAATATCCCCTTCGTCATGTCGATCGTCGCCACCGCCTCGATGGAGGACATGGCGCGCGAGGCGCCCGAGCATGGCTGGTACCAGTTGTCCGCAGCGAAGGACCGGTCGATCTCGGAAGACATGGTCCGGCGCGCTCCGACCTCGGCATTCCGGCCCTGGTGGTCACGGTCGATGCGCCGGTCGATTCCAACAAGGAGCGCAATCGGCGCAACGGCCTCGGCGGCAGGCTCACGCTCGCGACGAAGCTGGACGCGCTCCGCCGTCCGCTCTGGCTGAAGGACTACATCGGGCACGGTTCTCCCATGCTGGAGAACTGGCGGCCTCATGCGCCGGCGGGCGCGGGCGCCAGACAGGTCGAGGAATTCGTGGCCGGGCAGAGGCCGACCTGCCTCACCTGGGCCGATATCGAGCGGTTCCGCGCGCTCTGGCCGCGCACGCTGATCCTGAAGGGCGTCCTTCGCGCGGACGACGCGCTCCGGGCGGCGGAGGTTGGCGCGGACGGGCTGATCGTGTCCAACCACGGCGCGCGCCAGCTCGACCGCGCGCCGTCGCCGCTGGATATGCTGCCGGCGCTCGACGCGGCAGTGGGCGACCGCATGGCGCTGATGCTCGACGGCGGCGTCCGGCGCGGCGCGGACGTACTGATTGCACTCGCGAGCGGGGCGAGGTTCGTGTTCCTCGGCCGGCCGACGCTCTACGGCGCTGTCGCGGGCGGCGCGGCCGGGGCCGCGAAGGCCGTGGACATCCTCCGCGACGAGGTCGAAAAGGTCATGGCCCAGATCGGCTGCCCCTCGCTCGACCGCCTCGGACCCGAATTCCTGCACTGGGACCCGGAAGAGACGACGCGCAATATTCGCCTCTGACGGGCGCGCTCTGACACGCTGCCCGCGGTCGTTCGCCGGGCCGGCAGGACCGAAAGTCGTATTTTGTTCGATAAACTTTAGAATGTTTTCGTATTTGGGCTTGACCTCAGAATAACTGTGCTATGATGGGGCAGGAGGAAGGAAGCGGCGTCCGCGGGGCCGCTGCCTGTCTCCCTTCGCGCCGGCGCGAAAAAAGACCCCCGAGAAACCGACGGGAGAAGTGCGTCCGCTGACTCGTGCGCGCAATCAGGTGCGCGAACCGCGCCGGCGCAAGACGCGCGCGGGCGCGGGCAGGCGATACGCGCGGAATAGGGTCCCGCGGCACCGGGACAGACCGGCGGCGGGGAGAACGGGATGAACGGCGAAACGGAGGAGGAGTGACCTATGGCGAACCGGCCCGAAAGGGCAACGTCATGCCAGAAGGGGCAACAGCCCATGCGCTATGCGTATGCCGATCATGACAGAACATGACACCCATGACACTTCATCGGGGCTCCGCTGCGAGGCCGCTGCCGGAAACCGTCGATGGGTAGCCGGCGGCGAAGCTGTCCTCGACCCATCCGGATCGATGCACGGGCTGACGCCGATTGCCGTCTCAGGCGGAGGCGATGTGGGCGGCGCCGCTTTCCTGTTGCCCTGTCATGGCGGCGAGCTCGTGCAGCGCTTTTTCGGCGCGGCGGCGCTTCGCTTCGTCGGGGTCGCGCTGGACGATGCGGAGCAGCGCATCGCGCGCCGCCGGGTCGCCCTCCGCGGCCATGTCGAAAGCCATCCGGTCGCGGCGCTCGTAATATTGCCGGTCCAGCGGCACGACGGTCGGCGAGAGCGCGCGCCAGAAATACTTGCCGTCATCGGAGGACCAGTCCGCATAGACCTCCTCCCATGCCCCGCAGCCGGAATAGGGCACCATGTTGGTGTCGGCGACCGGCTGGCTGGCCGGCTGGTAGCGGTCGTCGAAGGACTGCCGGATCTCGTCCGTGCGGTTGGGCAGCGCGCAATGCACGACGGTGTCCGCAAAGATCAGCGCATCGCCCGCCTCGAAGGCGCCCGTCACCCACTTGCCGGGGATCGGCACGGCGATGTCCATGCCGCCTGCGCCGTTGCCGACCCTGGTGTCGAGCACGCCGGCCTGGTGCGAACCGGCCGCCACCGCGAGCGCCCCCTTCTCCAGCGGGCAGTCGCCGAGCGGCGCCCAGAGCGCATGGTTGGTCGCCCCGCCGATATGCACCTTGTCCTGGTGCGCGCCTGTGGTGAAATCGAAGGTCTCGGTCTGCGGGAAGATATTGCGCTGGATGAACATCGGGTGCGCCAGCACCGGCTCGCCGAAGATGCGCTCGAACAGCGCCAGCACATTGGGATGGATGCGGAGCCGGTGCAACTCCTCGTCCTTCCACATGCCCCGGAACACCCGCATGTAGCGTTCCTCGGGGTCCTTGCAGGCCGCGGCTTTGTTGGCGACGCCCTTCTCCACCGGATGCGCCGGGTCGAGCCAGCCGCCTTCCGCCGCCGTCTCCAGCATCCGCCGGCGGACCTCCATCACGACGCCGCGCGGCAGCAGGCCGCGAAGGAACAGGTAGCCGTCACGCTCCAGCCGCTCGGCGAGCGCCGGACCGTCCTCCATGAGTCCGGTCGAATCGAGGAATGCGCCCATCGCGTCCATGTCCGTTCCTCCCTGTCCGCGCTTGGTCGGCGCGGGGCCTCAGATCGCCAGGTCTTTCATGTTGTAGTCGCGGATCACCCGCTCGAAGGTTTCGTCATTGTAGCGGAACCGCTCTTCCAGCCCCTCGAAGGGCCGGTAGCGGAAAGGCGTCTCCTCCGGAAAGCGCTGTCGCCGCGCGTCGATGGCGACCTGGATGACGGCGGAGCGCTCGAAGATGCGCCGCTCGTCATAGACCGTGTCGGCGTCCATGCTGAGCTTGCCCCGCTGGCCCAACACCGAGCGGCGGCGGTGGAAGCCCATGGTGATCGAAATGCGCTTGTCGGGCGAGGTATTGGCGAAGGAGCCGTGCAGCATCTGGCGGTTGACGGCGGTGACATCGCCCGGCTCGCAGATGAGCGGCACGGCGTCCGGGAACTTCTCGTCGCCGCCGTTTTCCCTCACCCGGCGCGGTATGTCGATCCGTCCCCCCTTGTGGGTGCCGGGCACGACCCAGAGGCAATTGGCGGGCGTGGTCGGGTAGAGCTGCACCTGGAAATTGAAGCCGTGGCTGCCCTCGTCCCAGTCGGGCGACTCCCAGTGGGTCACGCCGTCCTGGTGCCAGGCGACGGAGCCGCCGACGCCGGCCTGCTTGACGAAGATGGCGTCGTTATAGGGCACGAAGTCCGTCCCGTTGATCGCCTCCGCCACCGCCAGCAGGTGCGGGTGGCCATAGACGCGGAGCGCGGCCGGCATGGCCTGGCACATGCCGTACATCAGGAAGACCACATAGTCCGGCGCGTCGCTGTCCGGGCGGGGCTGCGTCATCCGGTGGGGATGGCGGCCGTTGAGCTTGTCCGTCCCGCCCCAGGGGTCGGAGAGCGGCTTGACCAGCGTGTAGGGATCGCGGGCATAGTCCCGGCCCAGCGCCGGACGGCCGCGCGCGTCCAGATCGGCGCCGGGAGAGACGGGCGCGCGGTCGATCATCATGTCGGCGTCGGCGCGCAATTCGTCGAGCTCGGTTTCGCCGACCGCGCCTTCGAACACGTAGAAGCCGTGCTTCCAGTAGGCTTCCAGAATGTCGGGATGGAGCCTGCCGTCCGCGCCGAAACGCACGGGCCCGCGATTGGCAAGCGCCCGGGCGCGTTCCTCGCCGGCGCGAAGATAGGCCGCTATGCGCTCGGCATGCTCGGCCCTGGTCGGTTCCGTCGCTCGGGGCGAAACACGGTTCATCGCGCGTCTCCGGCAGTCGTCGTCGGTGGTGAAATCCTATGCAAGCACTCGGCTTGCCGCAACCGAAACGGGATCGGTGGCCGTCTATTCGCTGACCCGGAAGACGGGTTCACGGCTCAAGGGCGCGCCGCTCAGGTAGCGGGTCAGGAACGCCGCGCAGAATTCCAGCTCCTCCGGCGGCACGGCCGGGTGCAGGCCGGGATTGGCGTGGAGGCGCTTGTCCGTGGAGCCGAGCGCGTCGAACATGGCAAGGCATTGCTCGCGGGTGAAGAGCTCGTCCTCAAGCTGCCAGATGAACAGCACGGGGCAGGTAATCGCCCGCGCCGCCGCTTCGATGACGGGCTTGTAGTGGGCAGGCTCGGAGACGAGGCCCATCAGCCCCAGCACCGCGACCGAGATGCGCGGCTCGGCCGCAACGAAGGGCGCGCCGTAGATCGTGCCCATCGACAGGCCCCAATAGCCGACGGGGCCCGCGCCGACCTCCTCCAGCCCGGAGACCGCTTCCAGCGCGAGCCGCCAGTCGCGCACCATGTCGTCCGCCGTGCCCTCGCGCTGCCATTCCGGCCAGAAGGAGGCGCGCCCGCCGGGGCCGGTCTGCCTGCGTCCATGCACCGGCCCGTCGAGCGAGAGCCCGAAATAGCCCTGGCTCGCGGCAGAGCCCGCCGGCGATATCCGGAATCGGGCGCTGGTGCCGGTCGCCGGAGGCGCCGTGGCCGTAGCAGATGAGCGGCGCGCCGGGCTTCGAGCCGGCGCCGGACCAGAGCACGCCTGTCACCGGGCGGCCGCCCGTGCGGATGGTGAATTCGCGCGCGGCGGCGCCGTCACGGCGCTCCGTTTCGTGCCATTCGAGCCTGTTGCCGGTCGCGGTCATGGGGTGCATCCTGAATTCGTCGGGTCGGTCGGAGTGTCCGTCTGCCCGCCCTTCCGGGTCAAGAACGCCGCCTCCCGGTTTTCCGGCGGCAGAGGGGGAGCAGCTCGGTGACACTGCAATTCGGCCTTCGCGTGCCCACGGTGGGCGCGCCTCAGGACACCGCCGCCTATGCCGCCGAGGTGGAAGCCGCCGGCTTCGACTTCATGTGGGTGCCGGACACGCCGCTGCTCGCCGGACGCTGGCGCGATGTCTATATGCATCTGGGCGCGGCTGCGGAGCGGACGGATGCGGCTCGGCCCCGGCGTCACCAACCCGCTGACCCGCCACCCGCTCACCACGGCAAGCGCCATCGCAACGCTCGACGACGCATCCGGAGGGCGGGCGGACCTTGTGGCCGGCACCGGCTACAGCTCCGCCTACATCATCGGGCGCAAGGCAGCGACGCTGCGAACATGCGCGAGGCGACGGCGCTCTGGCGCGGCCTCCTCGGCGGCCAGCCCACCGATCCGGGCGGGTCGGAGACGGTTCTGGACCGGCCCAATGCCGACCTGCCGATTATCCTGGCCGCAACCGGCCCCCGGATGCTGGCGCTGGCGGGCGAGATCGCGGACGGCGTGCTCATCCATGTCGGCGCCGCGCCCGAGGCCGTCGCCTGGGCGCTGGAGCGGATCGACGCCGGCATGGCGGCCGCCGGGCGGCGCGAGAGAGGATGTCCGGCGAATCGTCGTGGTGACGGCCTGCATCGACGACGACCGTGAGCGCGCCATCGACCGTATGCGCCCCTGCGCGGCGGGCCTCTGCCGCCATCGCCATGCCGACGTTTTCTTTCCCGGTATCGGGATACCGGCGCGACCGGCAGACTATGTCGAGCCCTACCCGGATCTCGGCCATGCGGTGGACTGGGAAGAGGCGAAACGGGCGACCGCCTATGTGCCCGACGCCGCCGTCGAGGCCTGCGTTGCGCTTGGGTCGCCCGACGAGGTGGCAGCGAGGGTGAGCGCGCTGGCCGCGCTCGATATCGACGCGATCTGGTGGCGCGACGAGGCGACCTGGACCCGGCCCGACCGGCTGATGGCGCGCCTGTCGGCCGAGGTGATGCCGCGCTTCCGGGGGGATTGACGCGGCACGCGCCGGGCGGCTTGCCGTCCGCTTTCCTGCCGTCCAGACTGCCCACCCGAAGAACAGCCGGCGAGGAGAGAGGGCATGGCGGACGGCTTCACAATCACCAAGTTCAGGGATGTCGCGGACGGCCTGCAGGCGGGCCAGTTCGCCGTCGGCGAGCGGCGGAAAGCTGCCAGCCTCGACGATCTCGACCCCATCCACAGGGACCTGCTCGACCGCCCGATCACGGTGTCGCTGGGCGTGATGACGCCGGACGGCCGCATCGGGCTGACGCCGATGTGGTTCGACTATGAGGACGACAAGATCCTTGTGAACACCGCGTCCCACCGCACCAAATGCGGCTGGATACGCGCCAATCCCGAAATGACGGTGCTCATCGTCAACCCCGACAACCCCTATCACTGGGTGCAGATCCGCTGCACCGTGGAAGAGGAGCTGCGGGAATGGGAGGACGGCGGCGAGCGCGTCACGGCGCAACTCGACAGGATCTGGACGAAATATACCGGCGCCGAGCCACCCTACGGCCTGCGCGACCCAGAGATCGACGAGAAGCGGGTGCTGTTCGTCTGCCGTATCGACCGGATCGCTACCTTCGGCAAGCCCGCCTGACCGGCTCCGGACCGGGCGGCGGGATCGGGGAGCGGCCGCATGGCGAAGATGAAAGGCCCGGACCGGGTGAAGGCGGCCCTGGAGGCGCTTTCGCTCGACTGCGAAGTCCTGACCCTGCCCGGTTCGACCCGGACTGCGGAGGAAGCGGCAAAGGCGGTCGGCTGCACGGTTGGCGAGATCGCCAAGTCGCTCGTGTTCCGCGCGGGCGACCGTGCAGTGGTCGCGGTCGTCAGCGGCGACGACCGGCTCGACCCCGCCAGGCTCAGCGGAGCGGTCGGCGAGGCTGTCGCTCGCGCGGATGCGAAGTTCGTCCGCGCTGCAACCGGGTTCGCCATCGGCGGCGTGCCCCCGCTGGGCCATGCCTCGCCGGTCGCCCTGTTCATGGATTCCCGCCTCTTCCGTTTTTCGCGGGTCTGGGCGGCGGCCGGAAGCCCGTTTTCCGTATTCGCCATAGAGCCGGACCGGTTGCGCAAGGCCGGCGGCGCGACGGTTGCGGACCTCAGGGTGGCGTAAACCGCAGCCGCCCGGGTTCGCGCGCGAGACTCAGAACCTGAAATGCAAGGCGGCCGATAACCGGCCTTCCGCCCTGCTCATGTCCAGGGCGCTCAGTTCCGCGGCGAGTTTCAGCATCGGGCCCGGCAACGGTCCCATATCGATTCCGAGCGTCAGTTGCCGGGCCTCCATGCCCGCGAGGACCAATGCAGCGTGCGGCGAGAACGACATGCCGCGCGACGCGAGGCGCCAGCCGGCATGAAATTTCAACATTTGCGCCGCTTCGCTGCGGGCATGTTTCGGCATGTCCTCGGACCATAGCGGCCTGACCGTACCGCTCCCGTCGTCCGGGGCGCCGTGCAGCGCGGCCAGCGACCAGGACGGTCCGCTGCCATCGGGCCCGGCAAGCCGCCGCACCGTGGCCGTCAGGCCGAATTCCCGGTAGTCGCGGTCGGAGTGCCGACCCGTCCAGCGCGTCCGAATGTCCAGATTCCCGGAAAAGTCCGGCAGCGGAGATCTGATGCCGCTCGATACTGCAAGGCCCCAGCCGCGCACGCTGTCGCCGCCGTCGCGGCGCAGGGAGAGGAACGTGTAGCCCGATGTTTCTTCGCCCCCCAGCGCAGCCTCGAAGTCCAGACTCTGGCGGTCGGCGGATGCTGCGAGGGAACCGATGGCCGTTTGCGCCCTCCCGTCGGATTCGAGCCGCGCCAGCCCGACCGCGCCCGAGGCGGCGAACCTCAGGTCGGCCAGTGACGGGAGCGGCCCGCGAAAGCCGGCCGAAACCGTCGCCATTTTGACGTCTGCGGTCTCGGCGCCTCGGCCCGAAGCGGTATTCTCGACGGTTCCCCGCCCACCGCCGAGCGTCAGCCAGAAGGTTCGTCCATCCTCTGAACGCCTTTGGAGGTAGGGATGCACGCTGTCGATGGCGGTCTTGACGAGGCCGGAATCGGCGCCGGCGGCATATTCCACCTCTCCCTTGCTGTGCGCCACCGCTACGCCCGTCAGCCAGTGTTCGCCCCTTCGCATGTCGAGGCCGTACCAGGCCGACAGCAAACGGCCGCCGAAGCGCACTTGCCGGCCCGTCGAACCCTGGAAGACCTTCAGTTCGCCCCGGTGCCAGAGCGACCATTGCAGGGCGTTTTCCCCGTCGGGCGGGCCGAGCGGAAGGTGGAATGCGCTGTCGCGAAGCGCATTCTGCCCGTTCAAGCCGAAAGCCGTCGGCCATCTTTCGTAAGCGGTTCGACCTCGCGTCTCTTTTTCTCCGATAGATGCGAAGAGCGGCACGTCGCGTCCGGCCAGAAGGAGGCGCGGTGCGGTCCGGGGGGCGGAAAACCGCGCCCCGATCGCCGCCTCCGCGCCTGCCGCCAGGCGGCCTGCAAGGCTGGACAGGCCGGCCTTTGCCGCCTTGCGCCCGAACGGTTTGGCGGCTGCCTGCGGTGTGGCGGACACGGGTTCGGTGCCGGGACCCGGATCGTTGCCTCGCGCAGCGCGTATCTGAAAGCAGTAGGTGATGCCATTGGCGAGGCCGGCGACCGTGTACCGGGTGACAGTCCAGTCGCCGACATCCACCCAGGCGCCATGCCCGTTCCTGCACAGGCCGGCGTCGTCGATCCACCGGACATATTCCCAGTGGAGCGTTGAGTCGTTTACGCCGCCCCAGGTCAGCAGCACCTGCCCATCGCCGGGGAAGGCTTTGAGGCCGGCGGGCTTCCCCGGTCTCGCCGGCTCCGGCGTTACGCTCGCCGTTTCCGATGGCGGCCCGAAGCCCGAGTCGCTTCCCGCACGGATCTGGAAGTAATGGACGACGCCATTGCTCAGGCCGGTCACCGTATAACGGGTCGTGGAGGGGCCCGCGCCCGAAACGAAAGCCCAATCGGAGAAAGTTCCCGCCGTCCTGTACCGGTATTGCCAGCCGGTAACGGGCGGGTGCCGCAGGTCGTTCCAAAGCAAGGCCGCCTGACGGTCGCCAGGCGTCGCGCGCAGGTTCTCCGGGACGGGCGGCAGCCCCCCGGTCGGCCGGGCGGAGACCTCTCCCGATTCGCGGCCGGCCCTGCCGTCCGCCACGGCGCGCAATTTGAAGACATAGGAGACGCCGTTCTCCAGGCCGATGACGGCGTAGCGCGACATTGCGGCGCTGCTGCCGAGAATGTACGCCCAGTCTTCCTGGAACGGTTCGTCCGAGCGCCGCCAATTGTATTCCCAGCCCGTGACCGCCGAGTCGCTCGTCTCGCCCCATTCCAGCAGGACCATGCCGTCGCCCGGCACGGCTGAGAAACCGGTCGGCTCGCCCGGCACGTTCGCGGGAGCCGCCGTTACCTCGTCGGACGCCGCGCCGTGGCCGCTGCTGTTTACGGCCCTGATGCGGAAGCCATAATCGGTGCCGTTGACGAGCCCGGTCACCCTATGTTTTGTCGTAGCAGCGCCGCTGCCGGGAATGTCGATCCACCGGACGTCGTCGCCCATTGTCCCGTAGCTGTATTGCCAAAGGGTGACGGTCGAGTCGCCCAGCGGCTCCCACTCCAGCAATACCTCTCTGTCGCCGGCCGTCGCCGCAAGGCGCTGCGGTCTGGCCGGGAGCGGGGGCAGGACTGCGGTCGCCTCGTCGGATTCCTTGCCGACGCGACTACCGGCTGCGGCGCGGAGCTTGAAGCCGTAGGACGCCCCTATTTCCAGGCCGGTGACCTTGTGTGCCGTCGTTGCAGCGTTGCTGCCGGGAATATGCGTCCAGGCTTTTGCGAACTCCCCGCCGGTTGGCCGCCGGTTGTACTCCCAGCCAGTGATGGCGGGGTCGTTCGGGGCGCCCCATTCCAGGAGGACCCAGCCGCCGCCGGGCGTTGCCGTCAGGCCCGTCGGTTTGGGCGGCGCGGCGGGGCGCAAGGACCGCGGCGTGGCCGACCGCTCGTCGGATTCGTATCCGTTCGCGCTGTTCACGGCGCGGATCTTGAATAGGTAGGTTCTGCCGTTCTCCAGGCCCGTTATGACGTGGCGGGCGGTCGTTGCCTCAGCGGCGGGAACATTCTCCCATTCCGGCTTGTAGTCGCCGCCCGAGACCCTGTTTTTGTACTGCCAGCCGGCAATGCTGGAATCGTCGGGGTCGTCCCATGTCAGCACGACCTCCCGGTCGCCGGCCTCGGCTTGGAACCCGGTCGGCTTGGCCGGCGCGGAGAACCGCGGGGTGGCGAGCGCCTCGTCGGACTCAGGGCCGGCGCCGCTCCCGTTCAAGGCTCGAATTCTGAAGGCGTACGTCACGTCGTTTGTCAGCGCCGTCACGGTATGGCGGGTCGTTGCGGCGCCGCCGCCGGGAACGTTCGTCCAGCCTCCATAGCCGCCCGTCGTCCTTACCTTGTATTGCCAGGCGGAGATGCTGCCATCGCGGGGATCGGTCCAGACCAGCCGTATCTGGGTATTTCCCGCCTCTGTCCGAAACCCGGCGGGTCTGGCCGGGACCGGCCGGGGCGTGGCAGTCAGGCCGTCCGACTCCGCACCGTGCCCGCTGGCGTTGACTGCGCGAATCCGGAAAGTGTGGGCCGCGCCGTTGGACAGCCCCATAACGGTGTGTTCCGTGGTCGCCGCGTTGCTGTCCGGTATGTCGATCCACTGGCCGAAATCGCCGGACGTCCTGAAGGAATACTGCCAGCCCGTAACCGTCGCATTCAGCGCATTGTCCCAGCTAAGGACGACGCGCGCATCTCCCGCCGTTACCGCAAATCGGGTGGGCTTCGCTGGAACGGACAGGGGTGTCGCCGACACTTCATCGGACTCCGGGCCGTGGCCGACTTCATTCAGCGCCCGGATCTTGAAGGTGTATGAAGTGCCGTTGGTCAGCCCGTCGACAGTATGGTCGGTAGTCGACGCATCGCTGCCGGGTATGGCGGTCCAGTCGCCGTAATCGCCTGCCGCCCTGTATGCATATTGCCATGCGGCGATGGACGCATCGAGGGGATCGTTCCACGATAGGACGATCTGCCTGTCGCCCGATAATGCAATGAGACCGGTGGGTTTTTCCGGCGTCCTTGCCATCGGAACCGCCGAGACCTCGTCGGATTCGATGCCTTCGCCGATATCGTTGATTGCCCGTATCTTGAAGAAATAAGACGTGCCGTTTTCGAGCATGGAAACGACATGAAACACCGTCGCGGCACCGCTGCCTGCCATGTCGGTCCAGTCGCCATAATCGCCGGTCGTCTTGTACGCGTACTGCCATTTGACGATCGTGCCGTCGCCCGGATCGGTCCAGGAGAGCGTTATTCTTCGATTGCCCGGGCCCGCTGAAAGCCCGCCCGGTTTTCCGGGGACGGAGCGCATGGGCGTTATGGATTTTTCGTCGGACGGGTATCCGTTTCCGGCATTGTTGTAGGCGCGAATCTGGAACGTGTATTCCGTTCCGTTCCGAAGCCCGGTGACGGTATGTTTCGTTGTGCTTGCGTGGGACCCGGGGACCGCCAACCAGCGCCCGAACGGGTCGCCGCTATCCTTCCGGCGATATTCCCAGCCTTGTATGCTGGCATCGTCTGCGTCGTTCCATGACAGGTCGGCCTTTCGGTTTCCGGAGACAGCCTGGAAACCTTCCGGTTTGCCTGGGGCGGCCGGATAGGGATCGGCCGTTCTGTCGTCTGAGGCCGGGCCGGCGCCGGCTGCATTAATCGCCCGGATTTTGAACTTGTAGGTCCGGTTATTCGTAAGTCCGGTGACGGTATAGCGCCTCGTGGCGGGGCCGCTGTCCGGCATGTCCACCCAATCGTCGAAGGACACGGATCCCCCCGAAGAAAGCGGCGTCAACGCCTGCGCATATTGCCACGCGGTGATTGTCGGGTCCGCGGGGCCGGTCCACCGGAGCCGCACCTGGGTATTGCCGTCTTCGGTCGTGAATCCGGTCGGTTTCGCCGGGACTGTCTCAGCGTTGGACCGGTCCGGCGAAGCTGCGGCCATGCAGGACAGCAGGAGGGCCGCCGACATCGCGCGGCGGAATCGCGGTATTGCAGCCGAACCGGTCCGGTCTGCGCCGCACGCGTCGGCGCGCGGCGACGCAATGCCGGCCGGTCTCGAATGCAAGCGCTGTCCCCTCCGCATAGCCGCTGCCGGTCGATTCGATGGCGGCGGTCGTTCCCCGGTTCGGGATTGCAGCGCGAATAGATATGGTTGTAAATAAACACCAAGTTATATCTGCTATGCCAATATAGCAAGTTAAGGAATAGGCTCCGGAACGGGCCGGCATCTGCATGATCGGGGACATGGCGGAAGGCGGGAAAAATGCTCCGGGTCCGGTCAGGCTGCCGGGTCGGCCTCCTTGCCGAACAGGCGGACCCGGGCGCCGGCGAGCAGGTCGGCGAGCTGGCGGCGAATGGCCCAGAGGCAGATAAGCGAGGGCAGGACCATGAGCGTGGTGATGATGAAGAAGGTGCCCCAGTCGCCTTCCAGCCAGTCCACCAGCTCGCCCGAGGAGGCCGCGAACAGGGTCCGCCCGGCCGTGCCGATGGAGGCGAGCAGGGCGTATTGGGTCGCGGTGTAGGTCCGGTCCACCAGCATCGAGATGAAGGCGACGAAGGTGACGGTGGCGAACGCGCTGGTGAGGTCGTCCATCACGACGGCGGTCGCGAACAGGAGCTCCGACTTGCCCGACCAGGCCATCAGCGCGAACAGCAGGTTCGTCGCCGCCATGGCGATGCCGGAGACGAACATTGCCTTGATGAGCCCGATGCGGATGGCGAACAGCCCGCCCAGCACCGTGAAGACGAGAGTGGTGAGCCAGCCGAGCCCTTTGGAATAGACGGCGATGTCCGATTTCGAGAAGCCCACCTCCTTGTAGAAGATGAGCGACATGCGGCCCATGAAGGCCTCGCCGATCTTGAACAGGAAGATGAAGCCGAGCACGGCGGCGGCGATGGCGACGCCGTTCCGCCTGAAGAAGCTCATCAGCGGCCCGACAAGGGTTCCGGCGAGCCAGGCAGAGACGCGGCCCGCCGCGCCGGGAACGCCGAGACGTGAAGCGATGGCCTGTTCGTCCTGCTCCTGCGCGGCGACGCGGGCGGCGGCGGAGGGCTCGGGCACGAAGGCCAGGCCGATATTGCAGAGCGCGACCGGGATGCCGAGCAGGAGGAAAGTCGCCTGCCAGTAGTGCTCGACGCCCGCCTGCTCGAAATACTGCGCCGCCTCCAGCGCGACGACGCCGCCGAGCTTGTAGCCTGTCCACCAGCCGACCACGGCGACGGCCGCGCCCGCGGCCATGGCCTCGCCCTCGTCCCTGCCGATCTGCTCGATCCGGAGCGCGTCGATGGCGATGTCCTGGGTAGCCGAGGCGACGGCGATGGCGAGCCCGATGGCGACCACCAGGCCGAGATCGGCGGAGGGCTCGACCGCGCTCCACAGGACGAGGCAGACGAGGATGACCGCCTGCAGCGCCACGATCCACGACCGGCGATGGCCGAGCCGGTTCGCGATCCAGGGCAGGCGGATGCGGTCGAGCAGCGGCGCCCAGAGGAAGTTGAAGGCATAGACGCCGAATATGAGCCCCGCCCAGCCGATCGTGCTGCGGCTCAGGCCGTCTTCCTTCAGCCAGAGGTTGAGGCTGCTGCCGATGAGCACCCACGGAAAACCGCTGACGATGCCCAGCAGCAGGATGCGCGCCATGCGCCGCTCGAAATAGGTCGCAAGCGTTCCCCGGAGCTCCGCCACGCCGCCCCCTCGGTTGTGGTCCGGATGCGGCTTCGACTAGCTGTCGATCACGGCCATGGCGGCGATCTCGACCAGGAATTCGGGCCTGACCAGGCCGGCCTGCACGCAAGCGCGCGCCGGCGGGCTGTTCGGGAAATAGGTCGCATAGACCTTGTTCATGGCCCCGTAGTCGGCGAGGTCCTTGAGGTAGATCGTGTTGTACACGACATCCTCCATGGAGCCGCCGGCCTCCTCCAGAATCTCCTTGATGTTCTCCAGCACCTGGCGGGTCTGCGCGCCGGCGTCTCCCTCGCCGATCAGGTTCCCGGACGCATCCAGCGCCAGCATGCCCGCCGTGCAGACGAACTGGCCGGAGCGGAATCCCGGCGAATAGGGCGCGAGCGGGGGCGGCGAGCCTTTGGGCAATATCGGTTGACCGGCCATGGCGGGCTTCCTCTTCTCGGTTCGAAATCGTGTCCGGCACAGCGATGCCGCGCCGCGCCCATCCTATCAGGTGCGCGCCCGGCCCGCATTGTGCAGCGCGGCGGTTTTGCTACAGTCCCGGCGACAGGGAGGCAAGGGATGACGCAGTTCGGCACCGAGGCGATCCGGGGGATCGTGCCGCCCATGACGACGCCGTTTTCGGCAGAGGGCGCCATCGACGAGGCGGCGTTCCGGGCCGAGGCGCGCTTCCTGCTCGATGCCGGGGTGCACGGCCTTGCGGTTGCGGGCAGCACCGGCGAAGGCCATGCGCTGTCCACCGACGAGGTCTGCCGACTGACGGAAATCGCCGTGGAAGAGGCCGACGGGCGCGTGCCGGTGGTCGCGGGCATCATCGTCGATTCGACCGGGCAGGCCATAGAGCGGGGCAGGGCGGCGGCCGAAGCCGGGGCGGCGGCGCTTCAGGTCACGCCCGTGCACTACCTCTTCCGGCCCGACGATGCCCACATGAAGGAGCATTTCCGCGAGATGGCGGAAGCCGTGGCCACGCCCATCATCATCTACAATGTCGTGCCCTGGACCTACCTCTCGCCCGAACTCCTGGTCGAAATCATGACGGACATACCCGGCGTGGTCGGCGTCAAGCAGAGCGCAGGCGACCTCAAGCTGTTCGCCGACCTGATGGCGACCGCGCCCGAGGACGCGCGCATCATGAGCGCGGTGGATGCCCTCATGTATCCCTCCTTCACGCTCGGCGCGCATGGCGCGGTCGCGGCGATCCTGACGGCCGCGCCCAGGGCGTGCGTGAACCTCTGGGATGCGGTCGAGGCCGGCGATCATCCGGCTGCGCTCGACTTGCACCTCAGGCTGCTTGCGCTCTGGAACGCGATGATCGACGACAACCTGCCGGCGGCGGTCAAGGCAGCGCTCGATTTCCAGGGACTCGAAGGCGGCCTGCCGCGCCGGCCCATGCCTGTTGCCTCCAACAGCCAGCGCAGCGCCATCGCCGCCGCGCTGAAGGAGTTGCCGCAATGAACGCAGCCGACATCATGCCCGCCTGGCCGGAGGGCGGTGTCTCCCGTGTGCCCTACCGGCTGTTCTCGGATGCGCAAGTCTATGCGCTGGAGCAGGAGCGGCTCTTCCGGGGGCCGGTCTGGAACTATCTCTGCCTGGAACTGGAGGTGGCGGAGCCGGGCGACTTCCGCACCGCCTTCATCGGCGAGACGCCCATCGTCGTCGCGCGGGACGAGAAGGGCGAGCTGCGCGGCATGGTCAACCGCTGCGCACACAAGGGCGCGCTGGTTTGCCTCGCCGAGCGCGGGAATCGAAAGTTCTTCTCCTGCATCTACCACTCCTGGACCTACAATCTGGACGGGCGGCTGCGCGGTGTGGCCTTCCGCGGCGGGCTGAAGGGCAAGGGCGGCATGCCGGAGGATTTCGACCCCGCCCGCCACCGCATGCAGCCGATCCGCGTCGAGGTGTTCTGCGGGCTCGTGTTCGGCACCTTCGAGGCCGACATGCCGTCGGTCGAGGAGTGGGTCGCGCCGACCATGGCGCATTTCCTCAAGCGCAATCTCGGCTCGCGCCCGCTGAAGGTGCTCGGCACCCACAGCCAGATCATCCACAACAACTGGAAGCTCTACGCCGAGAATGTGCGCGATTCCTACCACGCCACCCTGCTGCACACCTTCTACACCACCTTCAAGGTGAACCGGCTGGACATGGATGGCGGCATCCTGCTCTCGGAAGGCACGCCCTGGCACCATATCAGCTACGCCAAGCGCGCCACCCTGGAGGAAGCGGCGGAATACAGGGACGCCAAGGTCCATTCGGCCAGCTACGATTCGAAGCTCAACGGCCCGGCGCTGCTGGAGACCGAGGACGAATTCGACGACGGCATCACGCATTCAGTCCAGTCCATCTTCCCGACGCTGGCGGTGCATTTCACCTTGAACTCCCTTTGCGTGCGCAATTTCGTGCCGCGGGGGCTGGAGGAGACGGAGCTCGTCTGGACCTATCTCGGCTATGCCGACGACAGCGAGGAGATGACCCGGATGCGCGTGCTGCAGGCCAACCTGACGGGCGCGGCCGGGCTGGTCTCGCTGGAGGACGGCTGCATCAACGAATTCGTCCAGCGCGGCACCAGGGGCAGCGGCGACGCGGCGGCCGTGCTGGAGATGGGCGGGCGCGGGCTCGAGTCCAGCGAAAGCTCGCGCGCGACGGAAGTCTCGATCCGGGGCTTCTGGAGCGGCTATCGCGGCCTGATGGGCTACGCATGATCGACGCGCAGACGCGCCAGCGGATCGAGGATTTCCTGCTCGATTGCGCCTGGGCCATAGACGAGGACGATCTGGAAGCCTGGCCGGGCTTCTTCGCCGGGGACGGCTGTTACCGCATCACCACGCGCGACAACGAGGCGCGCGGCCTGCCGGTCGGCATCATGCTCTGCGAGGGGCGCGGCATGATGGAGGACCGGGTGCTGGCGCTGCGCACCGCCAACATTTTCGAGCCGCACCGCTACCGCCACATCCTCGGCCGCCCCCGCCTCCGCGAGGCCGAAGGCGGACTGGTCCGCTCCGACAGCAGCTTCATCGTCATGCGCACCATGCAGGACGGCCGCATGGACCTGTTTGCCGCCGGCAACTACCGCGACCTGCTGCGCGTGGAGGACGGGCGGGTGATGTTCCAGGAACGCGCGGCGGTGCTCGAATCCCGCCGCGTCGATGTGCTGATCGTCATTCCGATATGACAGGCGAATCAACCGAGGCCTCCTGCCAGTCTCGCGCTCACCAGGCGGTTCAGGCTCACGCCTTCCTCCGCCGCGCGCATGGCCAGAGCGCGGTGCGTTTCCGGCGGCACGCGGACCAGGAATCGGCCGCTATAGGCCTTGTCCGCCAGAGGTTCGGGCGGCGTCTCGCCGGCTGCCTGCATGTCCGATACCACATCGCGCACCAGCCGCTTTATGCCCGAAAGCGCTTTCTCCGGGGAGGAGGCCAGCCAGCTCAGTGACGGGAACTCGGCGCACAATCCGACATTCTCGCCGTCCTCGGCGGACCAGGTGATGCGGTAGGTGTAGCGGTCGCTCATTAAATGCCCTCCAGTTTGCGATCACCGCCGTGTCCGATTTTGTTGGATATCAATAATGATACTATTTGTCGAAATGGCCGAACGGAAGTCCCGGCATGTGCTGGAAATTGGCCTACAATCGGCTCGCCGGAGGCAGCGGTGCCAACGGGACTGGAGGGCTTTGCGATGCGGCCTTTGACCGACTCCACAGGCATTCAGCACGATGCGTCGAAGCTACAGGAGCGCGCGGCAGCGGACGGTTACATCTTGGTCCGGGGCCTGTTGCCGCGCTCCCTGCTGGAGGAGATCGCCGCCGAAATCGCGGGGCCGATGGCCGAGGCCGGCTGGATAGAACCGGACGCGCCGCTGGCGAGTGCGAAGCCCGATCTTTCCAAATTCTGCGTGGAGCCGCAGCCGCCCTTCATGGAGGTCTTCTACCGGCAGCTGTCGCTGCGCTCGCTGCACGCGCTCAAGCTCCACGAAAACCTGATCGGCTTCTTCGGGAGGCTGTTCGGCGAGGAGGCTTTCTGCCCGCCGCATTTCGTGATGCGGCTCGCCTTCCCGGGCAGGGACGAATATGCGACCCCGGCGCACCAGGACTACACGCATTTCGAAGGCAGCCGGCGCAACTGGGCCGCGTGGATTCCCTTCACCGACATCGACAGGGAGCGCGGCGGCCTCGCTGTCGCCGCCGGATCGCACAAGGGCGGCGTGCTGGACATGCGCCCGGCGCTGGGCGCAGGGCAGATGGTCATCGATGCGGACCTCGACGCCTGCGACTGGCGCTGGAGCCCGATGCAGGTGGGCGATGTCCTCATCCACAACTGCCAGACGATCCACAAGGGCCTGCCGAATGCCTCCGGCGCCATGCGCGTGTCGATGGACTGCCGCTACCAGCCGCTCTCGGAACCGGTCGGCGAGAAATATCTGGGCGTCTCGCACCAGATGCGAAGCTGGGAGGACCTCTATGCCGGCTGGGAGGAGGACGACCCGCTGAAATATTACTGGCGGGATCTTCCCCTGACGGTCCAGCCCTTCGAATATCGCTGGTACGACCGGCGGGACGAACGCGCCATCGAAATGGGCGAGGCCGGAGACCCGGAAGCCCTCCTTGCGCTGGAGAACATATCGCTGAAGCACCGGTCGGCGGCCGTCAGGCGGCGGGCCGAGGCCGCCCTGACCCGCCTGCGGGCAGCGTCGGGCTGAACCCGTCGGCGGCGCGGCCCCGCGTTTCGTCTCAGTTTATAAAATAATTTCCCACAAGGGGCTTGACTGGGGGAAAAGTGTAGTATGATTGGGTGTAGAGAGGCGGCTTCCGGGGCCGCCTTCGGCTTTTCTGCGCAGGGAAGCAATGGCTGGGGCCTGCAAAAAAGACCCCGGCGGGAACGGACGGGCGAGGTGCGTCCGGCGGCTCGGGCGCGCAATCAGGTGCGCGAACCGCGCCGGCGCAAGACGCGCCCGCCCGCGCAGGGGCGCGCACGCAGGATACGCGCGCAAAAAGGGTCCCGCCGCCTGGGGCGACCGGACCGGCGGCGGCGCGGACGGAATGGAGCGGAACGGAACGCGACCGAGGGAACGATATGCAGGAACGGAATGACAAAACTACAGGGAAGGCATGGTGAACATGACATCGCATGACAGAACATGACACCTTGAGCGTCAGGCTAGAGCACGGTCCTTTCAGGTTGCAACGGGACCGAGCGGGCAGTGCCCACTGTCACCCCGGACGGAGCGAAGCGGAGATCCGGGGTCCAGGCAATCGGGTCCCCGCCGTGTTGCGCCGGCGGTCGCCTTACAGCGTGACGCCGCCGTCGGCGATGAAGACGGCGCCGGTGGTGTAGGCGCTTTCGTCGCCGGCGAGGTGGACGGCCAGCGCGGCGATCTCCTCCGGCGTGCCGAGGCGGCCTAGCGGCTGGCGGGCGATGAAGTCCTTGCGCGCCTGCACGGGGTCGCCGAAGGCGGCGATCCGCTCGTCCAGCGAGGGCGACTGCACCGTGCCGGGCGCGATGGCGTTGCAGCGCACGCCCGTCGAGATCGTATCGGCCGCCACCGCGCGCGTCATGCCGATCACGGCCGCCTTGGTGGTGGAATAGACCGCGCGGAAGGGCACGCCCTTCAGGTTGGACGCGACGGAGGCCATGTTTACGATGGACCCTTGGCCCGCCTCGATCATGCCGGGCAGGAAGGCCCGAATGGTGCGGAACATCGACTTCACATTGAGGTCGAAGGCGGAATCCAGCTCGGCTTCCGTCGCCTCCAGGATCGTGCCGTGATGGACGAATCCCGCGATGTTGCAGAGCGCGTCCACATGTCCGAGCCACGCCGCGAACGCCGTCACCGCCGCGCCGTCGGTCACGTCCAGCCGGTGCGTCTCGATGCTGCCGCCCATGTCCGCCAGCTTTTCCGGGGCGATATCGGTCGCGACCGTCCGCGCGCCTTCCGCCGTCGCGGCGAGTGCGATTGCGCGGCCGATGCCCTGTCCCGCCGCCGTTACCAGAACCGTCTTGCCTTCGAGTCGCATGAAAACCCCCTCTCCGCTCCGGCCCGCGGTCTTGACCGCCCGCCGGTTTCGATCCACCTGAACGGGCCGAATGTCGCCCCTCCAGCGAATGACGTAAAGGAGCCGCGCTGCCGCCATGCCGGATTCCCACAATCTGAGCCAAGTCGTTGCCGATCTCACCTTCACGGTCCGGCAGGACACCAAGCCCTGGTTCGAGAGTTCGCAGATCACGGGCGGAGTGCCCAGGGTCCACTTCAGGACCGAGGAACGGCCGGTCCCGATCCATGACATGCGCGCCGATGCGGCCCGGCTGTCGCTGGACGTGACGGGCTTCGAACTGCACCGGCATGAGACCGCGGTGGACGACCTCTATGACGACGGGGCGGGCGCCGATGTCTATGACCGGGAGGTCGAGGCGCTTCTGAAACGCCTGACAGGCGCTGACATTGCGGCGGTGTTCGACCGCACGCGGCGCTCCGATGCGGGCGCGGGCGCCAGCAATCCGGACGGCATGCGCATGCCCGCGAGCCGGGTGCATGTGGACTATACCGACGACTCGGGACCGAAGCGCGCCCGCGACGTGCTGGGCGAGGAGACGGTGGACCGGGTGCTGGGCTCAGGCGGGCGTATCGTGCAGATCAATGTGTGGCGGCCGATCCGGGGGCCGGTCGAGCGCTCGCCGCTTGCGCTGGCCGATGCCGGCAGCATCCCGAAAGAGGACCTGCTCGCCACCGATCAGGTCTTCCCCGACCGGGTGGGCGAAATCTACCAGCTCGCCTTCTCGCCGGCGCATCGCTGGTACTGGGCGCCGCAGATGCAGCGCGACGAGGTGCTGCTCATCAAGGGCTGGGACAGCCTCGACGACGGCCGCGCCCGCTACACGCCCCACGGCGCCTTCGTTCTTCCGGAACAGGACCCAGCCGCGCCGCCGCGCGAGAGCATCGAACTCAGGACCTTCATCGCCTTCGAAGGCTGAACCCGGATCGTCCGGCGCAACCGCCGGAACGCTTTGTTGAAGCCTGCCCCCGGCTTCGCTAGGTTGGAAGCGCCGGATCGCACCGCCCGCTAATTCGGGAGCCGCGAAGATGACCAAGTTCGTATATTGGCAAGAGGAAGACGCATGGCTCGGCTACCTTCAGGAGTTTCCGGGCTATTGGACCCAGGGCGAGACCCTGGATGACCTCGAGGCGCATCTGAAGGATCTGCATGCCGATCTGACGGCGGCGTAAAGCGGATCGATCCGCTCGGAGGCCGTTCGGAAATTGGCTGTTTGCCCCGACCCCTGTCCCGTCATGCCCGGACTTGTTCCGGGCATCCATACGGCCGCCCCGGAGAAGCGGCGGACAGAGATGCCCGGAACAAGTCCGGGCATGACGAAGGGAGGCGTTCGGGTATGACGGATGAGATCAGCATCGCATTCAGGACGGCCGACGGAGAGGTTTTCCATGTGAGCGGCACACCGGGCACAAGCGTGATGGAAGTCGCCATCATGAATGACGTGCCCGGCGTCGAGGCCGAATGCGGCGGCGCCTGCGCCTGCGCGACCTGCCATGTATACGCCCCCGAAAGCGTCAGCCCGGCCGACGACCCCTATGAGCAGGACATGCTGGACTTTGCGGCGGACGAGAGGCTCCCGAACAGCCGCCTCTCCTGCCAGATAGAGCTGGAGCCATCGCTGGAGGGTGCGGTGTTCCAGCTGCCGCGCGTGCAGATCTGATGACCGGAACCGTCATCGTCGGAGCCGGTCACGCCGGGGTTCAGGCCGCAGTCTCGTTGCGTCAGGCGGGCTATGGGGAACCGATCCGCCTGGTTGGCAAGGAAGACCGCGCGCCCTACCACCGCCCGCCTTTGTCGAAGGCGATGCTGGCGGGCGAGAAGCGCCCGGAGCAGATCGCGCTTCGCGGCCCGGACTATTTCGACCGGAACGGGATCGAACTCATCCTCGGCGCCAGCGCCAGCGCGCTCGACCCCGTATTGAAGACGCTGCGCCTGGCCGACGGCGCGCTGGCCTTTGACAAGGCCGTGATCGCCACCGGAGCCGGAGCGCGGATGCTCGAAGGCTTCCGATACGCCAATGTCTTCCATCTTCGGCACATGCAGGACGCGCTTTCGCTGCGGGCCGCCCTGGTTCCCGGCGCGAACCTTGTCATCGTCGGCGGCGGGTTCATCGGGCTCGAGGTGGCGGCCACCGCGCGCAAGCTGGGGCTCTCCGTCGATGTCGTCGAGATGCAGGAGCGGCTGCTGGAGCGCGCGGTGCCGGAGTTCCTGTCCGGATACATTTGCGACCGGCACCGTGCGGAGGGTGTGCGCATTCACCTCGGCGTGCGAATCGACAAGGTTGCCGCCGATGCCGGCCGGGTCGTCTCCGTCGCGCTTTCCAGCGGCGCCGCCCTGGCGGCCGATCTGGTTCTGGTCGGTGTGGGCAACGCGCCGGAAATCCGCCTGGGTGCGGAGGCAGGAGCCGCGATCGCGCTCGGCGGGCTCCTGGTGAACGCAGCCTTGGAAACGACGCTTCCGGACGTTTACGCGATCGGCGATTGCGCGACCTTCGACCTGCCGCTTACGGGCGGCCGCGTGCGGCTCGAGTCCGTGCAGAACGCCGTCGATCAGGGCAGGGCGGTCGCCGGGCGGATTGCGGGGCAGGGCGGCAAATACGATCCCGTGCCGTGGTTCTGGAGCGACCAGTTCGACATGAAGCTCCAGATGGCGGGCCTTTCGCTTCCGGGCGGCGAGTTCACGGTTCGCGGCGCCGTCGAAAGCGGCAGCTTCAGCCTTGTCGAGACGCTGGGCGACCGCCTTGTCGCCGTCTATTCGGTCAATGCCGCCGGCGACCACATGGCATCCCGGCGGACGATCGGCGCGCCCGGCAGGTTCGACAGGCATGCCGCTTCGGACAAGGATATCCCGCTCAAGGCGTGTCTGGCGGCGCCCATGGACCGATGCGCCTGACGGGCCAAGATGCAGGAGCCGGACCATGATTAGCCAGGAACTTAACGACCGGCTTACCCGCACAGGACAGGGTATGCCTGCGGGCGAGGTGCTTCGCCGCTACTGGCAGCCGGCGGCGCTCGGCGTCGAAGTGGAGGGCGGGCGTCCGGTCGTGCCGGTGACGCTTCTCGGCGAACGGCTCGTGCTGTTTCGCGACAATGAGGGCGAGCTCGGGCTGATCGGCCGGCACTGCCTCCACCGGGGCGCGGACCTCTGCTTCGGCCGCCGCGAGGATAACGGCCTGCGCTGCCCGTTCCACGGCTGGCTTTACGACCGCAGCGGCCGGTGCCTCGAACAGCCGGGCGAGCCCGAGGGCTCGGAGATGCACAAGCGGGTCCGGGCGACCTCCTATCCGGTCGTCGAGAAGAACGGCATCGTCTTCGCCTATATGGGCCCGGGCGAGCCGCCGGCCTTTCCCAATTTCGACTGCTTCCGCGCGCCGGACACCCATGTGTTCGCGTTCAAGGGCCTCTGGGAATGCAACTGGCTGCAGGCGCTGGAAATCGGTATCGACCCCGCGCACGCCTCCTTCCTGCATCGCTTCCTGGAAGACGAGGACCCGGAGGAGGGCTACGGCAGGCAATTTCGCGACAGCGCGGCCGCCGGCACCAACATCCCCATGACGCAGCTTTTGCGGGAATATCCACGTCCCGAGATCGGGGTGGAGGAGACCGATTTCGGCCTCAAGCTCACCGCGCTAAGGCACATGGAGGGCGGCCTGACCCATGTGCGCGTCACCAACCAGATCTTCCCCGGCGCGGTCTGCATCCCGATGAGCCGCGAGATGACGATCACCCAATGGCATGTGCCGGTCGATGACGAGAGCTGCTATTGGTACTCCTTGTTCACGAGTTTCGACAAACCGGTCGACAAGGACCTGATGCGTGAGCAGCGGTTGAAGGAGCACAGCCTGCCCGATTACGCGCCGCTGAAGAACAGGCGCAACAATTACCGGTACAGCCCGGAAGAACAGGCCGCCCGGACCTGGACCGGGATGGGCTTCGACATCAATGTGCACGACCAGTGGGCGGTTGAGGGCATGGGCCCGATCCAGGACCGGACCCGCGAGCATCTGGGCAGCACCGATGTGGGCATTGTCCGCTACCGCAGAATGCTGCGAGCGGCCATCGAAAGCCTGGCCGCGAAGGACGAGACCGCCCTGCCGATGCGGAACGGCGTCGATGTGACGGGAATCGTCGGTCCCCTGTCCAACGACGCGATCGCAGATACCGCCGATTGGGAGGCCGCCACCATGCGCGCCGACCTGGAGCGCCGCGCCGCCTGTCCCTGGGACGCCTCGGTCTAGGCGAACATGGCCGACGCCGAAGACAGGATCCGGGCAGGCGCCCTTGCGCGGTCCGGAGCGCTTTCGGAGGAGGACGTCGCCCGCGCGGCGGAGATCGTTGCGCTGGTCGAGGCCGAGGGGATCGAGACCGTCCGCACGGTGCTTGCCGACCCTCACGGCATCTTGCGCGGGAAGACGATCACGGCCGAGGCGCTGACGGACGCCTTCGCCTCCGGCATTCGCGCCCCTTCCACCCTGTTGCTGAAGGACGTCTCTCATCGGACCGTGTTTCCCGTCTGGTCCGAAGCGGGCGACGCGCCGATGCGGGGGGCGGGCGACCTGTTGCTGGCGCCCTTGCCGGACTCGTTCCGCCGGCTGCCTTGGTCGCCGCACTCCGCGCTGATCCATTGCGACGTGGCGTTGACCTCGGGGGAACCCGTTTCCTTTGCTTCCCGCCGGATTCTGCAAGGCGCCTGCGACCGGCTCTCCGAACGGGGCATGCGGGCAGTCGTAGGGCTGGAAGTGGAGTTCCAGATCTTCGAGGTGGTCGATCCGGCGCTCGAACATGCGGACACCGCCATGCCAGCCCGTCCGCCGGTGACGCGGGCGTTGAACCAAGGCTATCAATATCTGACGGAAACGCGTTATGGCGAGGCGGAGACGATTCTCGACACACTCCGCCGTACCGCCCAGTCCATGGGCATGCCGGTGCGGAGCGTCGAAATCGAGATGGGGCCGAGCCAGTTCGAGTTCACCTTCGCTGCCGCCGACCCCATGACGATCGCGGACATGGCCGTCAACTTCCGCACGATGGCCAAGGAAGTCTGCCACCGAGAGGGGCTCCTGGCCTCCTTCATGGCCCGGCCCAGGCTGCCGAACGCCGCCAGCAATGGCTGGCATATCCACCAGTCCCTCGCCGATGCGGACGGGCAGAACCTCTTCATGCCCGAAACGTCGGGAGCGCTGACGCCCGCCGCAAGCGGCTGGATAGCCGGGCTGTTGCGCCATGCCGCCGCTTCCTGCATCGCGACGACGCCCACGGTGAACGGCTACAAGCGCTACACGCCCTACCTCTTGGCGCCCAACCGCATCGGTTGGGCCGGGGACAATCGCGGCGCCATGCTGCGGGCGCTCGCGGCGCCGGGCGATCCGGCGAGCCGTGTGGAGAACCGCGCGCCCGACAGCACCGCCAATCCCTATTTCGCGCTCGCCTTCCAGATATATTCGGGGCTGGACGGGCTGGAGAACGGCCTGGCGCCGCCTCCGCCGCTTGCCGAGCCCTACGATGACGAGAATGCCGAGCGCCTGCCGGCGAGCCTGCTGGCCGCCATCGAACGGTTCGAGGCATCGAACATGTACCGCGCCGCCCTCGGAGAGGAATTCGTGTCATATCTGGCGCGGCTCAAGCGCGCCGAATGGGACCGCTACCTTTCGACCGTCTCGGAATGGGAGCAGGCGGAATATTTCACCGCCTTCTGATCCCCCGTGCGGTGCGGCCTATTCCGCCGCGGCCGCGCTCCCGCCCATGATTACCTCCGTCTGGTCGTCCGGCACGTAGAAATAGGAGCCGGGCCGGAAGTCGTAGCCGAGATCGCCCATCAGGCGGCGCTGGCGCGGTGTCGCCCGCTGGGTCAGTGCGTGCGAGCCGTTATAGTCATAGGCGCGCATGAACATCTGCGAATAGTTGTAGAGCAGGGTCTTGCGCGCCCGGCCCGACTTGTTGGGCGCCGGCCCGTGCCAGAGGGCATGGGAAAAGATGAAGCAGTCGCCGGCCTTGCCCTCCAGATGCACCGCGCCCGGCGATTGCGGCGAGAGCGGCGGCTGTCGGTCCCAGGGGAAGGGACGCATGTGGCTGCCGGGATACACAGTGAAATTGCCTGCGTTTCGGCCTTCCACGTCGGTCAGCAGGTAAAGCGCCTTGACCGCGATGGGCCGGCTGGTTTCGGTCACCCGTACCTCCCGCTGGCCCTCGCCGCCGTCGGTGTGCGTGAAACCCTCGAAGCCGTCGCCCGAAGCGCGCACGATGGCCTGCGACATGCTGAAGGCGAGGTTCGGCCCCATGATATCGACGATGAGATCGAACACCGGCGCATGGTCGATGAGGTCGATGAAGGACTGGTCGTAGGAGAGCAGGTCGCGACGGTCCATGAAGGCTTCCGGGTTCTGGTCGGCGCATTGCTCCACCCATGCGTAATGGCCCCGCGGCAGCATGCCGGACAACGGCTCGTAACCCGGACGCTTGCGGACCTCGTCGATCTTGTCCGAGAAGAAAGCCACCCGGTCCGGCGACAAGGCGCCCTCGACCAGCAGATAGCCGTCGATATTCCAGTTGCGGCGTTGTTCGGGGGTCAGCGTTTGCATCGGGGAAAGCTCCATCGTGGCCGGCTCTCCCGGATTATTTGCCGTCAACCGCTCCGTTTCAACCGTCTTCCGCTTCCTGCGGGAGCAAGGCGGCCAGGCAGGCCTCGGCGACCCAGCGCGGTGGCGGCCCGTCCGGAAAGACGGCGACTTCGCGGCACGGGTTCGCAATGTCGTCATTGCTGTAGAAGCGGGTTTCGTCGGCCAATGCCATGGCGTCGGGCAGGTTCGCCAGCGAGCGCGCGAAACGCCGGCGCACATCCGCCTCCGGCACGTCATGGCCGCCGGCCAGAACGCGGCAGCGAACGCGGCGCAGGCTGGCTTCGGCGGATTGAAGGCGGACATAGTGCAACTCGACGCGGTAGCCCGCTTCCCGAGCGTCTCGCATCAGCCGCAGGGTATCCCTGCCGGAGAGGGTGGTTTCCTGCACGAGGGTTTCGCCGGCGGCGATGGCTGCGCGGCGTTTCTGCGCTGTCAGCCGTCCCGCCGCCACCGCGGCCGAAGCGGGATCGTTCGGCGAGAGTTCGCGGGCAACCGCGTCCGGGTCCAGAATCCGCGCATGCCGGAAGCGGGCGGATTTCGTCAACGTGGATTTGCCGGAGCCGTTGGGACCGGCGACGACGAACAGGGTCGGCAGGGTTCCGGTCCCCGGCTTCAGTCGTCTTCGGGCGGCGGCACCGGCTCGCCCTTACGGGCCAGCACCACGTCCCCGCTTTTGCTGCGGGCGACGAAGCAGCCGTCCTCGCGGCGCCCGTAGAGCGTCGCCCCCGCCTCGATCTGCGCGGCGAGGTCCGCCTTGATTCGCTCGCGCCAGGCGTCGGTGTGATCGAGCGACTCGGACAGCGCCATGTCGATCCGTCCCTTCCGGCTGTCGGCGGCTACTATAGCGCGGCCGGCGGGGAATGCGCCACCGCTACGGCTCCTGCTTCTCGAAGGCGGAGAGCGGTTCGTCGAACGCGAAGGCCTTGTCGTCGACCGGCCGGTTCGCCGCCACGTCGAAGAGCGTGATCCGCGTCGGTTGGCCGAGCGCGTCCACCGCGACCCAGCCCGACAATCTCAGCTTTCCGGACCGGTCGGCGAAGCTGACGGCGATCCGTCCGTCCTCCGGTGCGTCGGTATCGACGGCCGTGAAGACGAGCAGGCCGGGCGCGCGATGGACATCCACGACGCGGTAGGGGTCGTCGGGCGAGAGCGACACCTTGTCCGCCAGCAGGAACCAGGCGGGCGTGTCCTCCCAGTCGAGGCGGGTCGCCGTCTTCAGGTCGCGGTCGTAATAGATGAGTTGCGAGCCGGGCGACACCAGCAGGATCGGGGTCGGGGGATCGTATTCGAACCGCAACCGCCCGGGACGCTTGACCAGGAGCATTCCTGTCGTGGCCTCGCCCGACGAATCGAGCTGCACGAAGCGCGCCTGCAGGGTGGTCAGCCCGTTGAGGTAGGCCTCAGCGCGAGCGATCGCGGCACGGTCTGCGTCGTCGAGCGCAGCGCTGCCGGCCGCAGCCGGCGATGCAAGTGCGACGGACAGCAGCGCCGCTGCCGCAGCCCGCCGCAGCCCGTCAATCGGCATGGTCGCCCACCAGCACCTCGCGCTTGTTCTGGTGATTGGGCCCGCTGACGACGCCCTGGGCCTCCATCTCCTCGACAATGCGCGCCGCGCGATTGTAACCGATGCGCAGATGACGCTGAATGAGGCTGACGGACACCTTGCGTTCGCGCGCGACGAAGGCCACCGCGCGGTCGTAGAGGTTGTCGTCGGCCGACTCGCCTCCCTCGGACTTTTCGAATCCCGGAATTCCGGCGGCGACATCTTCGTCCTCTGTGATGGCGTCGAGATAGTCGGGCGTTCCCTGGGTCTTCAGATGGGCGACGACTTCCTCGACCTCCTCGTCCGAGACGAATGGGCCGTGGATGCGGGCTATGCGCCCGCCCCCGGCCATGAACAGCATGTCTCCCTGGCCGAGAAGCTGCTCCGCGCCACCTTCGCCCAGAATGGTGCGGCTGTCGATCTTGGACGTAACCTGGAAGCTGATCCGTGTTGGGAAATTGGCCTTGATCGTGCCGGTGATGACATCGACCGAAGGCCGCTGGGTCGCCATCAGCAGGTGGATGCCGGCGGCCCGCGCCATCTGGGCGAGGCGCTGGATCGCGGTTTCGATGTCGTTCCGCGCAACCAGCATCAGGTCGGCGAGTTCGTCGATCACCACCACGATGAAGGGAAGGGGCCGCATGTCGAGCGGCTGGTCCTCGAACTCCGGCGCGCCTGTCTCCGGGTCGTACCCGGTCTGCACCCGACGGGTCAGCGTTTCGCCCTGCTTGAGCGCCTCGGCGATGCGCGCGTTGTAGCCGCCGATATTGCGCACTCCGAGCGCCGACATCGCCCGGTAGCGGTTCTCCATTTCGCGCACGGTCCATTTGAGCGCGATGACGGCCTTCCTGGGGTCGGTGACGACCGGCGCCAGCAGGTGCGGGATCCCTTCATACACGGAGAGTTCCAGCATTTTCGGATCGACCATGATGAGCCGACAGCGTTCCGGCGCGAGCTTGTAGAGCAGGGAGAGGATCATGGTGTTGATCGCCACCGACTTGCCCGAGCCCGTCGTGCCGGCGATCAGCAGGTGCGGCATCCGCTCCAGTTGGGCGATCTTGGGGCCCCCGCCGATGTCCTTGCCGAGGATCAGAGGCAGGTCCGCCCTGGAGACTTCGTAGGCGTCGGTCTCTATCAGTTCGCGCATGAAGACCGTCTGGCGGACCCGGTTCGGCAATTCGATGCCGATCACCGTGCGCCCGGGCACGAGGGCCACGCGCACCGAAACCGCAGACATGTAGCGGGCGATGTCGTCGGCAAGGCCGATAACGCGCGACGACTTGATCCCGGCCTGCGGCTCGAACTCGTAAAGCGTCACCACGGGACCGGGGCGCGTCGCGACCACCTCGCCCCCAATGCCGAAATCTTCCAGCACCGACACCAGCAGGGCGGCGTTGCGCTCCAGGGTCTCACCGTCCGGCATGCCGCGTTCGGCCTCGGGCGGCGGCAGTTGCAGCAGTTCGAGGGGCGGCGGCGCATAGCCGTCGTCGAGCGGCAGGCTGCGCTGTTGCAGCGCCGGTCCGCGCTTCCGGCGCCGGGGCGGCGGCTGTTCCTGCGGCGCGGGCGGCGGCGGCACCGGGGGGACCTCCTCCTCCGCGACGGGCGCGATATCGTCCTCATCGACTACAGCCTGGCGCAGCGCCGGAGCCGTACGGCGGCGGCGGGTGCGCTGGGGATTTTCCGGCCTCCGGGCATGGCCGGAGAGACCCAACGATGGCAGGGATAGCAGGCGGGCGGCGCGGCGAAGTCCTCGGCCGGCCGCAAGCACGCCCGCGCCGATCCAGGCCCAGTCCTCGAGGTCGAAGCCGAAGGCCCAGGCCGCGAGCAGGGTCCCGGCGCCGAGACCGACGATATGGACGATCCACGCCGAACTGTCGAACAGCAGTCCCGCATGCTGGTACAGCACCGTTCCGACAACGCCCCCCGGTCCCTCGCGAAGCGGCCATTCGCCGATGTCCTGAAGCGCGGCAAGCCCCATAGCGAGGCAGGGCAGCACGAGAACCAGCGCGCCCAGTCGCAGGGCCGTGCGCCGGGTCCGCTTCAGCTTGAGCCCGCGGCATCCCCAGGCGATCGGGGCGATAGCCGCTGCGGCAGCCGCCGCGCCGAAACCGCGCAGCAGCCAGTCTGCAACCCAGGCGCCGGCGCTGCCGAGCACATTCGAGGTCGCGCCGCCTGAGGCGACGTTGGCGGAAGGGTCGGAAGTGTCGTAGGTGACCAGCGCCAGTGCCAACGCCAGCCCGACGGCCAGTTGCGCACTGCCGAGCGCCCTCAGGCCCAGCCGGCGGAGACCGCGGCGCAGCCGCGGCGAGAACACCGCCGGTCGTTCGGAACGCATTACTGCGCTGGTCATCGGAATGACTCCGAAGTGTCAAAACACTCGTTATTTTATGGCTGTTTACCCAGTAGTTCAAGTGTCGGTGGAAGCATCGCGAACCCGTCCGGCTCTTGCCAGCCGGCTCTCGCGGAAGGCGATATAGGTAGCCGAGGCGAAAATAACCGCGCCACCGAGCCAGGACCGCGCATCGGGAACCTCGGCAAAAAGGAAGAAACCGACCAGGCTCGCCCAGATGAGCCGCAGAAAGTCGAGCGGCAACACCGCCGTCGAGTCGGCAAGCTTGACGGCCTGGGCGAAAGCAATGTGTCCGACGGTGCCCACAATGCCGATGGCCGCGAACCAGAGATAGTGCAGCGGTTCGGGCCATTCCCAGACGAACAGCGCCGGAAAGAATGTGATCGGGGTGAGGAACAAGCTCATATAGACGGTCTGCGTCACGCTCGATTCGGTCCTCGCCAGCACCTTGATGAGCGTAATCGCCATGCCCCAGGTGAGCGAGGAGGTGACGATCAGCAGCGCGCCGGTGCTGATTTCCGCGAAACCCGGACGCAGCACCAGCAGCACGCCCGCAAAGCCCAGGACGAGCGCCGTGATCCGCCTTGCGCGGATGACCTCGCCCAAAAGAATGACGGCCAGTAGGCTGCCGAACAGCGGCGCGGAAAAGGAAAGCGCCGTCACCTCGGCGAGCGGGATCATCGTGACCCCGGTGAAGAAGGCCAGCATGCCGCCCGCCTGCACCGCGCCTCTCAGCGCGTGGAGGTGCAGCTTCGTCGTGCGCAGCGGCCCGATGCCGTGGCGCAGGAAGACCGGCGCGAGCGCCAAGAGGCCGAACAGGTTGCGGAAGAACGCGACCTCGAAGGGCGGCAGCGCCTCGCCCATCAGCCGCACCATCGTCTGCATCGCCGTGAAGCAGAGCGTCGTGACGATCATCAGGGACATGCCCTGGACGGTTGGCGGCAGGGCCTGAAAGCGCGCGAACATCGAACTTTACCGGGACAGCCGGGCAGGGCGTGATAGGCGCTCCCGGCCCGCGGGTCGAGACATGGCGGGACCGCCACGGAGTCGCAGGCGGACGGGCCCCGGCGTGCCGTTGTCTTCAATCGTCGAGTTCGGCGAGCCGGCGGAGCTCCGCCGGGTCCGCGGCGGGGAATCCGAAGAATTCCAGTTGGGCTGGGATTTGCTCGAAGACCATGTCGATCCCCGCTTGGGTCCGGCATCCCCTGGCGCGGGCCGCAGCGAGGAACGGGGTCTCCTCCTGCGCCAGCACGACATCGCCGACGAAGCTGCCCGGCGCGATGCGTTCCGCGTCCATGGGCAGGAGGTCGCCCGGTTTCATGCCGACCGGCGTTGCGTTCACCACAATGTCGTGGCCGTGAGGGTCGCTCGATCCCGTGTCGAGGACGAGGTCCGGGAAACCGGTGTGCAAACGCCCTGCAAGTCTTTCGCAGGCCGTGCCGTCAATGTCGAAGAGAGCCAGGCGCGCTGCGCCGGCCCGCGCGAGCGAGGCTGCGATGGCTGAGCCGACCCCGCCCGATCCCGCCACGAGCGCCGAGGCGCCCGCTATGTCGCGGCCCTTGCCGCGAAGGCCGGCGACGAAGCCCTCGCCGTCGAACATGTCGCCGACCAGCCGGCCGTTCCCGTCCCGCTTCACGGCATTGCACGACCCGCAAATGCCGGCGGCGAGGCCGACCTCGTCCAGCAGGCCCGCGGCCGCCACCTTGTGCGGCATGGTGATGAGGGCGCCGGCGATGTTGCGCAGGCGGAAGAGGAGGGGAAGGAAAGCCGTGAAATCCGCCGCCTCGCAGCCCATCGGCACCATGACGCAGTCAATGCTCCGGCTCCGGAACCAGGGGTTGTAAATCAGCGGCGACTTGAAGGTCGCCGTCGGTACGCCGAGAAGCGCGATGATCCGCGTGCCACCGCCGATTCTAGCGTGCATTCGCTGCTCCCGCCTTCATTCGGTTCCGTCCTGCCGCTGTTGTTGCTTTCCGGCAGCCTATGCCATTATCCGCCGCGGGCGGAAGGACAGAGGGATGCAGCCGAAGAATCTCGTCTTCATCATGTCGGACGAGCACAATGCCGCTTTCATGGGAGCGGCCGGTCACGGCGTCGTCCGGACACCCAATCTCGACCGCCTGGCATCGTCGGGCATCCTGTTCGAAAACGCGTACACCAACTGCCCGATTTGCGTGCCGGCGCGCGCCAGTTTCGCCACCGGACGCTATGTCCACGATTGCGGCTACTGGGACAATGCGGACCCTTATGATGGGGCGGTGCCGGGCTGGGGCCACAGGCTGCTGGAGCAGGGCCACCGCGTCGTGTCGGTCGGCAAGCTGCACTACCGCGATACGAGCGACCCGAATGGCTTCGACGAGGAGATCGTGCCCCTGCATGTCGTCGGCGGCGTGGGGGACTTGGGCGGCCTGATCCGCGAAGACATGCCGGAGCGCGAGGCGGCGCAGAAATTCGCCCGCGATGTCGGGCGGGGCGAGTCGACCTATACCGCCTACGATCGCCGCATCGCGGCCGAGTCTGTGCGATGGCTGGAGGAGGAGGCCCCGAAATACCGGGACCGGCCGTGGGTCTTGTTCGTGTCCTTCGTCTGCCCGCACTTCCCGCTGATCGCCCCGCCGGAGTTCTACGACCTCTACCCGGAGGCGGAGGTTCCGTTGCCGGAGCTCTACGGCGAGGCCGACCGGCCTACCCATCCCTATTACGGGGCGATGCGCGCCTGCATCAACTACGACGGCTACTTCGACGAAGAGGGGGTCCGCAAGGCGGTCGCCGGCTACCTCGGCCTGTGCAGCTTCCTCGACGACAATGTCGGCAAGGTCCTGGCGGCAGTCGAACGGGCGGGTCTCGGGGACGATACCCGCATCATCTACACCAGCGACCATGGCGAGGCTCTCGGCAAGCGTGGCCTCTGGGGCAAGTCCACCATGTTCGAGGAATCGGCCGCCGTGCCCCTCATCATGGCCGGACCCGGCATAGAGGCCGGCAGGCGGGCGGAAACGCTGGCGAGCCTTGTCGATTGCCACCCGACGATTGTCGATTGCGTCGGCGCCGCCTGCCATCCGGACGACGGGGACTTGCCGGGACGGTCCCTGTTCGAGATCGCAGAGGGTGCCGATCCGGACCGCGCGGCGTTTTCTGAGTACCATGCCGCCGGCGCCGTCGCCGCCAACTACATGCTGCGCGAGGGCCGCTACAAGCTGGTCGCTTTCGTCGGCATGGAGCCGGAACTCTTCGATATGGAGGCAGACCCGGACGAGACGCTGAACCTGGCTCGCGATCCGAGCCATGCGGAGGACCTCGCCGCCTCGAAGACCGGTTGCGGGCGGTCTGCGACCCGGAAGCCGTCGATAGACACGCGCGCGCCGACCAGGCTGCCACCCTCGCGAAACACGGCGGGCGCGAGGCTGTGCTGAAGCGCGGCGATTTCGGCTATTCGCCGGCACCGGGGCAGACTCCCGAATTCGCCGCCTGAGCCGGGAAGGAACGCCGTGGATCCGCGATTGGCCGAAACCGTCAAGGACCTGGTTCTGGCAGTCGTGCTGGCCTGCGTCGGGGTAGGCGGCTTCCTGTTTGTCAACCCCACGGACTCCCCGGTCTTCGACGGTCCGGGCGGCATGAGCTGGCGAAGTCTGCCCTTCATCTATTCCGGCCTGCTGCTGTTCCTGGTCGCCGTGCTCGCCGCCTCGACGCTTCACGACGCGCTGCGCCTCCGGCGCGGCCGGGAGCCGCTAGCCCTGCTGGGCGAACGCCCGGCCGCCACCTCCGACCGGGGGACCTGGCTGAAGCGGGTGCTGACAGTCGCCTGCATCTTTCTGTACGCCGCTGGCATCGAAGCGTTCGGCTTCGCGATCTCCACGCCGCTCCTGCTGTTCGCGATGCTGACCGTGCTGGGCGAACGGAACCACGGCCGAAATGTGCTGCTCGCGCTCATCGGCGGGCTGTTGCTGTGGATCCTGTTCGTCGGCGTGCTCAAGCTGCCCATGACCGGCCTTACCTGGGACCCGGTGACGCCCGTGCTCGACGACCTCTATCGCATGACCGGCGCCCGTTGATGATCGACGGCCTCTTCGGCGCGTTCGCCAATACGGCGTCCTTCTGGCCATTGTTCTACATCCTGGCCGGCACGGCGCTCGGCATCATGGTGGGCGCCCTGCCGGGACTGTCTTCGCCCATGGCGATCATCGTGCTGCTGCCGATCACCTATTCCATGGAAACGATCGGCGCATTCCAGTTGATGATCGGCATTTATGTCGGCACCAAGCTCGGCGGCTCCTACGCCTCGATTCTGCTGCGGACTCCCGGAACGCCTGCGGCTGCCTGCACGGCGCTCGACGGCTTCCCCATGGCGGAGAAGGGGAGGGCGGGGGAAGCTATCGGTTTCTCGGTCATGTCCTCCACCGCGGGCGGGCTGATCGGCTGGATAATCGCCGTCAGTTTCGTGCCGTTCATCGCGTCGGTCGCGCTGCATTCGGAACCGGCCGACATCGCCCTGATCGGCATTGTCGGACTGGTCCTGGTCTCGGCCTTCGTGCGCGGCTCGATGGTGCGCGGGCTGATCGGCGTGACCCTCGGTCTGCTCATCGCCAGCGTCGGCTACGACGTCCAGGACGGCGTGGAACGCTACACCTTCTCGCATCCCATGCTGGCGTCCGGCCTGCCATTCGCGGCGGTGCTTGTCGGGTTCTTCGGGATTACGGTCGTGCTGAGCGACCTGGAAATGATCGGCCGGCGCTCGGAAATCGTCTCGAGGTCGGCCGAGGTCAGGCTTCCTTCGCCCGGCGCCTTCTTCAGGCGATGGCGGGCGTGGTCCATCGGCACCGGCTACGGCGTGCTCGTCGGGGCCATTCCGGGCGTGGGCGCGGACGGTTCGACCTTCCTGTCCTATGCGACCGTACGCAACCAGTCCCGCGACCCGCCGCCCGAAGCATTCGGAACCGGCGTGCCGGAAGGCATCATCGCGCCCGAGAGCTCCAACAACGCCACCACCGGCGGCACCATGATCCCGATGCTGACCCTCGGCATTCCCGGCGACGGCTCGACGGCCGTCATGCTGGGGGCGATGATCCTGCACGGGCTCGAACCCGGCGTGATGCTGATGCAGAACCACGCGCCGCTGGTCTATGGCATCCTCGCCGCCATCCTGGTCGCGACCGTGATGATGTTCTTCATCGGCTGGGGCGCCAGCGGAGCCTTCATCCGCGTGCTGCGCCAGGAGCGCTCGCTGCTGTTCCCCTTCATCGTCGTCTTCGCGTCCATCGGGGCCTTCGCGGCCGACAACGGCACCTTCCCCATCTATATCGCGCTCGGTTGCGGCATTGCCGGCTTCTTCCTCGAAAAGCGCGGCTTTTCGGTCGTGACCATTGTGCTCGGCGCTGTGCTGGGCCCGATCATCGAATACAATGTGCGACTGGGTCTGGCCTATTCCAACGGCGACTGGGCGGTGTTCATGAATACGTGGCCGCGGGGCATCCTCTGCACCGTCATCGTGCTCTTGGTCGCCAACGAGATCTATCGGGCCGTCACGCGCCGCGGCGGAACCGCTCTTTCGGGAGCGCCAAATCTTCAACAGGGAGTGGACTGACATGAAACGAGCGAAGCTATTTGCACCGATCCTTGCAGGCGTCGCCTTCGCCGTCCTGGCGGCGCCAGTGGCGGCCGAGACCTATCCCTCCGACACCGTCCGGGTCATCGTGCCGTGGCGCGCCGGCGGCGGAACCGACACGATCGCGCGCGGCTTCGCCGCCGCGCTGGAGGAACAGATCGACCAGGCAGTCGTCGTGGACAATCTGACAGGCGGCAACGGCAACCGCGCCCACATGCACATCAAGAAGGCGAAACCGGACGGGCTCCAGATTCTGCTGAACGGTTCCAGCGACATGAACTCGCCGATCATCTTCCAGAACACGCCCTACAACTATGACGACTTCGCCTGTCTCGGCGCGATCTACAACACGCCCACCTGGATCCTGTCGCACAAGGACAGCGGAATCGCGAGCGTCGAGCAGTTCTTCGAGGCGGCGCGGGCCAGGCCGGGCGAGCTGACGGTCGGCGTCGGAGCGCTGGCGAGCGCGCACAACGTGCTGGCGCAAGCCTTGATGGGCACGAACGGCATCGATGCGCGGGTGATCCCCTTCGATGGCGGCGGGCCGCTGAAGAAGGCGATCCTCGCCAACCAGGTGTCCATCGGCGTGATCCATTCGCCCGTACTTCTCGACGCGGTGAAGTCCGGCGACATCAATGTGCTCGGGGCAGGCGGCAGCCTGGCAAACATCGTGTATGAGCCGGTGCGCGGTGCGCCCACCATCGCCGAATACGGCGTCGATGTGGAGATCGGCACGGTGCGCGGCCTGTTCGTGCCGAAGGGCACGCCGGACGAGATCGTGGCCGCGGCTTCCGCGATGGTGGAAAAGGCTGCCAGGAGCGATTCGTTCAAGACGTTCGGCGCCAAGTTCGGCTTTGCGCCCATCTGGTGGGACCGGGACACCCATTGCAAGTTCATGGCCGAGGAAAATGCCGCCTACCGGCAGATAAAGGCCGACTATATCGACTGACGCGCGCCGGACAGGCGCCGGCAAGGTCCGAGGAACCGCCTGCGGCAGCGTCGTCGGGCGGCTTCCCGGAAAGCCAAAGGAGACACCGATGCGTACGGCTTTCGGAACCCGGCCGACGCGCCGCCGCTTTCTTGGGGGCGCAGGCGCGGCGGCCGGCTTCTCGATCCTGCCGCAAGCCGGATTCGCAGGCGAAGAGCCGAAGCTCAATTTCTACAACTGGGATACCTATATTGGCGAGACCACGCTCGCGGACTTCGAGGCCCGGACCGGCATAAGGGTCCGGATGGACCTCTATGCGGACAATGACGAACTCTTCGCCCGGCTGCGGGCCGGCAATCCCGGTTACGATGTGATCGTGCCGACCAACGATTTCGTCGAGCGTATGATCGCTGCCGACATGCTCATGCCGCTCGACCGTGCGGCCATCCCCAACATGGCGAATATCGAGCCCGCCTTCCGGGACGCGGCATTCGACCCCGGGCGCCGCCATTCCGTGCCCTACATGTGGGGGACGATGGGGATCGGCTATCGCAAGTCCCGCTGCGACGGCGTGCCCGACAGCTGGCGCTGGCTGTACGATTCCGACCGCTACAGCGGCCGTTGCGCGCTGCTGAGCGAGGCCGCGACCGTGCTGGGCGCGGCCTTCAAATATATGGGTTATCCGCTCAATACGGGCGAACCGGAGGTCATCGCGGCGGCCGAGAAGCTGATCGTCGCGCAGAAGCCGCACCTCAAGCTTTTCGCTCCCGACAACGGGCAGGACCTGCTGCTCTCCGGCGAGGTGGACATCGCGATGGAGTGGAACGGCGACATCCTGCAAGTCATGGCGGAGGACGACGACATCGCCTACGTCGTGCCCCGCGAGGGGTCCATCCTGTGGGAGGATACGCTCGCCATCCCGCGCGGCGCGCCGCACCCCGAAAACGCGCATGCCTTCATCAATTTCATACTGGAGGCCGAGGCCGGCGCCGCCATCGCGGAGACGATTCGCTACGCGACGCCCAATGCCGCCGCGAAGGCGCTGTTGCCGGTGGACTATACGGGCAATCCGGGCATCTTCCCGAGCGAGGAAACGCTTGCAGCTTGCGAACCGGCGCTCTATCGGGGGCAGGAGGTCGTTAGCCTCTACGAAGCGGCCTGGACCCGGATCCGGGCGGCTTGACAGCGAGGGCCGGGACCGGCCGCCGGCCGGAAGGCCGGGCGAACGGCGGACGGCGAGGCGGTCTTCTGCCGGCCCTGGCGGCCTTGGCGCCCGGCCTCTGGTTCCTGCTCTTTTTCCTGGTTCCGCTCGCATTCGTGTGGGTTTTCAGCTTCGGCAGGCAGCAGGGGCTTGTCGATATCGGGATCGTCTGGACGCTCGACAACTATCTGCGCGCGCTCGACCCCCTCTATCTCGAAATAATGCTGAGAAGCATCTGGCTTGCAGCGCTCACCGCCGCCGTCTCGCTCGCCATCGGCTTGCCGGTGGCGGTCGGCATCGCGTTTGCGCCGGCGCGGTGGAGGCCGCTGCTCCTGCTGGCGGTCGTGCTGCCGTTCCTTACAAACCTGCTCATCCGCACCTACGCGCTGATCGCGGTGCTGCGGACCGGGGGCTATGTCAATTCCGCCCTGGGTTGGGCTGCGGAACGGCTGGGGCTTCCCTTCGAGCCGCTGCCGCTGCTCTACAACGACGCCGCAGTGGTGGTCGGCCTGGTCTATGTCCACATGCCCTTCATGGTGCTGCCGCTCTATGCAGCGCTCGTGCGGATGGACCGTTCGCTGGTCGAGGCGGCGCTCGACCTCGGCGCGAGCCGGGCGCGGGCGTTCTGGACCGTCGTCGCGCCGGCGGCGATGCCGGGCGTCATCGCCGGCACGGTCCTGGTCTTCATCCCGGCGCTCGGGTCCTATCTCACGCCGGACCTGCTGGGCGGCGCCGACAGCCAGATGATCGCAAACGTCATCGAGCGCCAGTTCAAGCGCGCCAATGACTGGCCGTTCGGCGCCGCCCTCTCCCTTCTGCTGGTCTATGCGGCCTTCGGAATACTGGCCTTGCGGCCGGCGATCGCCAGCCGGCGGGAAAGAACCCCGTGACGGGCCCAACAAAGACGCGGCGGGCGCCCCCGGGTCCGCTCGACTACACGCGCCGGGTCTGGATGCGCCTTGTCCTGCTCGCAGTCCTCGTCTTCCTCTATGCGCCGCTTGCGGCCCTCGTCGCGTTCTCCTTCAACGACAGCAAGCGCAACATCGTCTGGCGCGGCTTCACGACGAAATATTACGAGAAGGCCGCCGCCAACGAGGTGCTGATCGAGGCGTTCGTCAACTCACTGCTGATTGCCTTCTTTACCGCCGCGGTGGCGACGGCGCTCGGCGCAGCCGCCGCCTGGCTGCTCTGGCGCTACCGCTTTCCGTTCAAATGGGCCTGCGAGGGGGCCGTTGCGCTCCCAATCGTGATTCCCGAAATCTGCATGGGCGTGGCGATGCTGGTTTTCTTTTCCCGGATCGGCTGGCCCGACGACCTGCCCTGGCCGCTAAACCTCTCGCGGATCGGAGTGGCGCATGTCTCCTTCGCCTTTCCCTTCGTCGCCGTCGTGGTCCGCGCCCGGCTGGCAGGATTCGACCGGGAGCTGGAGGAGGCCGCCCGCGACCTCGGGGCCGGGCCCTGGGCGGCGCTCCGCGACACGGTCCTGCCGCACATGCGGCCCGGACTCGCGGCGGGCGCGCTGCTCGCCTTCATCCTGTCGCTGGACGATTTCGTCATCACATTTTTCACCTCGGGGCCCGACACGGTCACATTCCCGGTCAAGGTCTATTCCATGGTGCGGTTTTCCGTGACCCCGGAGGTGAACGCCGCCTCGACGGTTCTGGTTGCGGTCACTGCGGCCGCCACGCTGCTCGCCCTCGGAGTACGGAACCGGCGGCTTCGGGAGGGCCTGCTGTGACGGCGCCGGTCATCGGGGCGGCGGGCCTGCGGAAGCGCTTCGGCGCCGTCGAGGCGGTGCGGGACGTGAGCCTGCAAATCCGCGCGGGCGAGTTCTTCGCGCTGCTCGGCCCGTCGGGCTGCGGCAAGACGACGGTGCTCAGGATGCTCGCCGGCCTGGAGCACCCGGACGCCGGCGCGGTCTTCATCGACGGCAGGGACATGACGGCGGCGCCCGCCAACCGCCGCCCGGTCAACACGGTCTTCCAGTCCTACGCGCTATTCCCGCATCTCTCGGCGCTCGACAATGTCGCCTACGGGCTGCGCGCCTCGGGCGTCGGACGCAGAGAGGCCCGGTCGCGGGCCGGGGAGGCGCTGGAGCTGGTCGCGCTCGGGGGCCGCGGGGCCCGGCTGCCGGACCGGCTCTCGGGGGGCGAACGGCAGCGGGTCGCGCTGGCCCGCGCGCTCGTGAAGCGCCCGAGGGCGCTGCTGCTGGACGAGCCGCTCTCCGCCCTGGACGCGCCGTTGCGCGAGCAGATGCGTTTCGAGCTGGTCCGCCTCAGGGAGACCGTCGGCATCGCCTTCGTGCTGGTGACGCACGACCGGGAGGAAGCCTTGTCCATGGCGGACCGAGTGGCGGTCATGGATAGCGGGACCATCCGCCAGACGGCGGCGCCGGTCGAACTCTACGAACGCCCGGCCGACCGCTTCGTCGCAGGCTTCATCGGCCCGGTCAACCTGTTCGCCGGCACAAGCCGCCAGTCCGGGGACGGGGGCTTCGAGATCGGTGCGCCTGCGCTCGGCGCGCGCCTGCGCACACCGGGAGCGCCCGGCCTCGGCGCCGGTCAGGCCGTCTGGCTGGCAGTCCGGCCGGAGAAGGTCGCCATCGCTAGGCCGGGCGAAGAGCCCGCCGGAACGGAGGCAGTCAACCGGCTGTCCGGAACGGTGGAAGAAGCGAGCTATCGCGGCGGGTTGTCGATCTACGGGGTTCGCGTCCGCCCCGGCTCCGAGGGAATCGTCAGGGCGGCGCGCGCAAACACGGACGGCGCGCGCGCGCAACCGTTCGCCGTCGGAGACCCGGCGGTGCTGACGTGGCCGGCGGAGGCGGGCACGGTTCTCGAATCGTGACCTTGGCGGGAAATCCGGGCTAGATTGCCATGCCGGTCCGATTGTCGCCGGAAAGCCACGGCTCGACCTGAAGCGGGGTCCTCGCATGACCGATACCGGAACGCCGAAACGCAGGCTGATCGAAGGCCGGCCGGCCCTGATCGTCATCGACATCCAGCAATCCGCCTTCGTGGAGAAGGAGGTCCGGGCGATCCCGCACATGCCGGACTATGCCGAACGGGTCGCCCGCGCCCGCTTCGCCATCGACCGGGCGCGCGAGGTGGGCATCCCGGTCGTCTTCATCCAGGAGATCCACCGGGCCGACCTGGTGGATTTCGGCCGCGAACTCGACGGCAGCGAGGACATCCACTGCCTCGACAGCAACCCGGAAACGGCCTTGGCGAAGGAGGTGACCGGCTTCCGCGAGGGGGACTACCTCATCCAGAAGCGCCGCTATTCCGCCTTCTACGGCACCGACCTGGAAATCCTCCTGCGGGGACTCAGGGCCGACACCCTGCTGCTGACGGGCGGCCTGACCGATGTGCGTCCACTACACCTTCGTCGACGGCCATCAGGGCGACTATTTCTGCCGCGTGATCGAGGATTGCGTCGCCGGCTCCAGCCCGGAAGCGCACGAAGCGGCGCTGCGGGCGATGGAATATCTGCAGACCGGCGCCCGGAGGTCCCTGGACGAGGTGCTGGCCGCGATGGACGGCTACGGCAGGATGAGGGCCGCCTGAACGACCCGACCGGCGCCGCCCCGTCTGCCCCCCTTCGTCACCCCGGCCTCCGCCCGGCCCCGACCCCGAGCGGGGAAGCCGAGGTCCATCCCTGGCTCCCGCCCGCACGCTGTTCGGCTTTTGGAAGAAAATTGGAAAAGTTTTCATGTTTTTCCCGCCGGGGAGCTTGACTGGAGAGAAAGCGGTGTATGATGGGCGTAGATAGGCGGCTTCCGGGGCCGCCTTTTGGCTTTTCTGCGTGGGGAAGCAATGGCTGGGGCCGAAAAAAGCCCCGGCGGGAACGAACAGGAGAAGTACGTCCGGCGTCTCGCGCGCGCAATCAGGTGCGCGAACCGCGCCGGCGCAAGACGCGCCCGCCCGCGCAGGGGCGCGCACGCAGGATACGCGCGCAAAAAGGGTCCCGCCGCCTGGGGGCGCCGGGCCGGCGGCGGCGCGGATGGACTGGAGCGGAACGGAACGCCACGGAGGAACGATATGCAGGAACGGAACCGTAGAGCTTCGGCGGCGGCATGGGGAACATGACAATTCATGACACAATGCAGGGGTCTTCCATTGAACCACCCCCGCTCCGCGCACCGCCCGACGGGTGGAGGGCATGCAACGCCAAGCCAACGGAAACGGATCTGCGATTCCGTTAGAGAGAAACGGAGGGAGGGCGCTCATGGTCGCTGCGATGCTCCTGGCGGCGGTGACGCTGCTCTATGCGGGCTACAATCTTCTGATAAAGCTGTCGGGAGCCCATGTTCCGGCGTCGGCCACCACGACGGTGCTGGCGACCGTCTGCCTGCAGGTTGCGGCGCTTTCGACCTCGATCCTGTTCCTGGGCTTCCTGGCGGCGCAGGGCGGCCATGTGTTCTCGCTGGCGCCGAGGGCGTATGTCTGGGCTATTCTGGCGGGCCTTTGCATCGGCGCGGCCGAGATCGGTTATTTCTATCTCTTCGGCGGAATCGGCCTCGACAGACCCATGCGGGCGGGCGTCGCCATCCCTGTCATCGTCGCGGGAACCGTCGCGATCGCAACGGTCGCATCGGTAGCCGTCTTCGGCGAAGCCTTCGGTTGGCGGCAATTGGCAGGGACAGCGCTGGTCGCGGGCGGGATCGTCCTGATTTTCCTCGAACCGGGCGCGCTTCGGTGAGATAAAGTCCGCCGCCATGTTGGTAGAACTATCGCCCGCGCGCCACGGCATCGCTTTCGACATCGCCTATGCGCGCGCGGACAATGTCACCGGAAAGCCGATCTACAGCCGCCCGGCCGCCTGGCTCGTGCCGGAGGCGGAAGCGGCGCTGCTCCGGGCGGTGGAACTTGCCGGCGCGCAGGGGCTCGGCCTTTTGCTCTTCGACGCCTTCCGGCCGCTGGAGGCGCAATGGGCGCTCTGGCGCTCCATCCCGGACCCTGCCTACATCAGCGACCCGCGCCGGGGCGGCATCCACACGCGCGGCGTGGCCGTCGATCTGACGCTCACGGGACCGGAGGGCGACCCGCTCGACATGGGCACGGGCTTCGACGACCTGACGCCCGCCTCCCACCACGGCTCTGCGGCGGTGTCGCCCGAGGCGCAGCGCAACCGCGCGCTGCTACTCGGCCTGATGAGCGCCGCAGGCTGGGACTTCTACATGAACGAATGGTGGCACTACCAGCTCTTCCGCCCGCGACGCTACCCGCCTCTCACCGACCGCGAGGCCGGCACGGGCATGATGCCCGCCAGCCGCGAATTCCCTTGATCGCCGGCGGCCGGCCCGTCAATTTGGTGACTGCGGTCGTCAGGATGCGGCCGGGAAAGGAGCCGCCCATGACCTCCGAACACTTGGCAATGTACTTGGTCGTGTTTCTCGCTAATGTTGTGGTGTTCATGGGATTGTTCGATCAGGAAGATCACTAGTGGCAGGACTGGGAACGGCGCGCCCGCCGAGTGATGCCGCCCGCAGGTCAAGGAGACGCGCCCGATGACCGCCTATGTAGTCGCCCGCGTGAAGGTGACCGATCCCGAGCAATACAAGCGCTATACCGCCCGCACGCCGGACTGCGTCGCGTCCTTCGGCGGGCGCTTCATCGTGCGCGGGGGCGAGACGGTGACGCTCGAGGGGCCGGAATTCAGCGACCGCATGGTCATCATCGAGTTTCCGTCGCTCGAACGGGCGAAGGAATTCTACAACTCGCCCGAATACACCGAGATCAAGGCGCTGCGCGAACATGCGGGCATAGCCGAGTTCGTGGCCGTGGACGGGGCTGACTGACGCCGGACGGGACGATTCCCGCCCCGCCGCCAAAGGCGGTATAAATGGACCTCCCCGCCGGGCGGAACGGAGAGGCTGCCATGACCGATTTCCCGAACCCGTCGCTGCAGGACTGGGAGGCGCTGGCGCAGAAGGACCTTCGGGGGCGCTCGCCGGACGACCTGGTGCGCGAGACGCCGGAAGGCATCCCGGTGAAGCCGCTCTACACCGCCGCCGACCTGGAGGAGATGGAGCATCTGGGCTCGCTGCCGGGCTTCGCGCCCTATCTGCGCGGCCCACGCGCCACCATGTACACCAACCGGCCATGGACCATCCGGCAATATGCGGGCTTCTCGACGGCGGAGGAGTCCAACGCCTTCTACCGCGCCAATCTCGCCGCCGGGCAGAAGGGCCTCTCGGTCGCGTTCGACCTCGCTACCCATCGCGGCTACGACAGCGACCATCCGCGCGTCTCCGGGGATGTCGGCAAGGCGGGCGTCGCCATCGATTCCGTCGAGGACATGAAGCTTCTCTTCGACGGCATCCCGCTCGAAGAGATGAGCGTCTCGATGACCATGAACGGCGCCGTACTGCCGGTGCTGGCGGGCTACATCGTCGCCGCAGAGGAACAGGGCGTCTCGCAGACGGACCTCTCCGGCACGATCCAGAACGACATCCTCAAGGAGTTCATGGTCCGCAACACCTATATCTACCCGCCCGAGCCTTCCATGCGCATCGTCGCCGACATCATCGCGCACACGGCCGAGCACATGCCGCGCTTCAACTCGATCTCGATCAGCGGCTATCACATGCAGGAGGCGGGCGCGACCTGCACGCAGGAGCTCGCCTTCACGCTTGCCGACGGCCTCGACTATGTCCGCGCGGCGCTCTCGCGCGGGCTCGACATCGACGCCTTCGCGCCCCGGCTCTCCTTCTTCTTCTGCATCGGCATGGACTTCTTCATGGAGGTAGCCAAGCTGCGTGCGGCGCGGCTGCTCTGGGCGGAGCTCATGGCGCAGTTCGAGCCGAAGAACCCGATGTCGATGGCGCTGCGCACCCATTGCCAGACCTCGGGCGTCAGCCTCGCCGAGAAAGACCCCTACAACAATGTCGTCCGCACCACGATCGAGGCGCTGGCGGCGACGCTCGGCGGCACCCAGTCGCTCCACACCAACGCGCTCGACGAGGCCATCGCGCTGCCGACGCCCTTCTCCGCGCGCATCGCGCGCAACACCCAGCTCATCCTGGCCGAGGAGGCCGGCATCGCCCGCACCGTCGATCCGCTCGGCGGCAGCTACTATGTCGAGAGCCTGACGCGCTCGCTCGCGACCGAGGCGATGAAGCTGATCGGCGAGGTCGAGGAGCTGGGCGGCATGACGCGCGCCGTCGAGGCCGGCATGCCGAAGCTGCGCATCGAGGAGGCCGCGGCCCGCCGCCAGGCGCGCATCGACCGGGGCGAGGACGTGGTGGTCGGCGTCAACAAGTACCGGCCGACGGAAGAGAGCGAGGTCGAGATCCTCGACATCGACAATGCCAGGGTCCGCGAGATGCAGACGATGCGGCTGTCGGATATTCGCGCCTCTCGCGACGGGGCGGCCTGCCGGGCCGCGCTCGATGCCATCACGGCGGCGGCAGAGTCCGGCGAAGGCAACCTGCTCGCGCTCTCGGTGGAGGCCATGCGGGCGAGGGCGACGGTCGGCGAGGTCTCCGATGCGATGGAGGCGGTCTGGGGCCGGCACCGGGCGGCGATCCAGTCGGTCTCCGGCGTCTATGCCTCGGCCTATGAGGGCGATGCCGGTTTCGAGAAGATCCGCGCGGACATCGCCGGCTTCGCCGAGGCCGAGGGGCGGCGGCCGCGCATGCTCGTCTGCAAGATGGGGCAGGACGGGCACGACCGCGGCGCCAAGGTCATCGCCACCGCGTTTGCCGACATCGGCTTCGACGTGGATGTGGGCGCATTGTTCCAGACCCCCGCCGAAGCTGCCCGGCAGGCGGTCGAGAACGACGTGCACGTCGTCGGGATATCGACGCAGGCGGCCGGCCACCGCACGCTGGTGCCCGAATTGATCGCCGCGCTGAAGGCCGAGGGCGGCGGCGACATCCTCGTTGTCTGCGGCGGCGTGATCCCGACTCGCGACTATAGCTTCCTGAAGGAAGCCGGCGTCGCCGCGGTCTACGGACCCGGCACCAATATCCCCGCCGCCGCCGCCGAAATCCTGGGCCTGGTGCGCGGCGCCGCGCTCGCGGCCTGAGCGGCGGGTCCGGCGCCCGAGAGCATGGAGGAGAACGATCCTTCCCGTCTTGCGGCGGCCGTGCTTTCGGGCGAACGGCGGGCTCTCGCGCGCGCGATCACGCTGATCGAGTCCTCGCGCCCCGACCATCGGGACCGGGCCGACGCCCTGCTGGAGTTGCTGTTGCCGGAGACCGGCAGGTCGATCCGGCTCGGCGTCAGCGGTTCGCCGGGGGCCGGGAAGTCCACCTTCATCGAGTCCTTCGGCCGGCATGTCATCGAAGCGGGGCATCGGGTGGCGGTGCTGGCGGTCGATCCGAGCTCCAAGCGCTCCGGCGGCTCGATCCTGGGCGACAAGACGCGCATGGAGGCGCTCGCACGGAACGACGGGGCCTTCATTCGCCCCTCGCCGGCGGGCGAGACGCTCGGCGGCGTCGCGCGACGCACGCGGGAGGCGATGCTCGCCTGCGAGGCTGCGGGCTTCGATATCGTGCTGGTCGAAACGGTCGGGGTCGGCCAGTCGGAAACCGCGGTCGCGGACATGGTGGACATGTTTCTGCTGCTGCTGCTGCCGGCCGGCGGCGACGAACTGCAGGGCATCAAGCGCGGCATTGTCGAGCTGGCGGACATGGTGCTGGTCAACAAGGCCGATGGCGAACTCGAAGCTCAGGCGCGGCGAACGGCGGCCGACTATGAGGCGGCCATGCACCTGCTGCGTCCGTCCGTGCCTGGCTGGACGGCGCGGGTGCAGACCTGCTCTGCGCTGACCGGCGAGGGGATCGCCGAAGCCTGGGAGACGGTCGGCGCCTTCCGGCAGGCGCTGGGCAGCGGGCTCGGGGAACGCCGGACCCGGCAGGCGAAGGCCTGGTTGTGGAACGAGATCGCCGAGGGCGCGCTGGCGGCGGTCCGGCGCGACGACGCCCTGCGCGAGCTTGCCGGGACGCTGGAGGGCGAGGTGGAGGCAGGCCGCGCTGCGCCGGCAGCGGCCGCCCGGCGCCTCCTGGCCCGTTTCCTTGCCGGATCGTAAGGCGGCGGCAAGGTCCCGGTAAGGGCGCACCCCTATCTTTTCGCGAATGCGGCCGATGCCGTACCCGTGAGAAGAAGGGAACAATCCATGCAAACCAGACTTTTGGATCGCCGGCCCGCCCGGCGCGCGGTCGCCGCCATCCTGCTCGGTAGCGCGCTCGCGGCCGGCGGCGCCTTCCATGTCGGCGCGCTCCAGACCGCCGAGACGCCGGACGCCGTGTCTTCCGCCCTGCCGAGCCTGGCGGGAATGATCCAGCGGGTGACGCCGGCCGTGGTGAATATCCGCGTCGAGAAGAGCATCAGGGCGGACATGCGCAGCGGGCCGCAGGAGTTCATGCGCCGGTTCTTCGGAGAGCGCGGCCCCTGGCCCGACATGCGCCCCGAGAAATGGCGCGAATGGCAGCCGCTGACGGGCGCGGGTTCCGGCTTCGTCGTCTCGCCGGACGGCCATATCGTCACCAATCATCATGTCGTGGCGGGCGCCAAGGAAATCGCCGTCACCTTCCATGACAAGCGGAAGGTGCCGGCGCGCATCGTCGGCGCTGACCCGAAGACGGATCTCGCACTCCTCAAGGTGGAGGCGGAGCAGCCGCTGCCCCATGTCGCGTTCGGCGACTCGGAGCGGGCGCAGGTCGGCGACTGGGTCGTGGCGGTCGGCAACCCGTTCGGCCTCGGACATTCCGCCACGGTGGGCATCGTCTCGGCCCGCGGACGCCAGATCGGGGCGGGGCCTTACGACGACTTCATCCAGATCTCGGCCCCGATCAACCGGGGCAATTCCGGCGGCCCGACCTTCAATCTCAAGGGCGAGGTCATCGGCGTGAACACGGCGATCTTCTCGCCGAACGGCGGCAGCGTCGGCATCGGCTTCGCCGTTCCCGCCGCGTTTGCCAACGACATCGTGGCCGAGCTCAAGGCCGACGGCACGGTCGAGCGCGGGCGGCTCGGCGTCCGGGTCCAGCAGGTGGACGACGACTTGGCGGCGGGTCTGGGCCTCGAGAAGGCCGAAGGCGCGCTGGTGGCCTCGGTCGATCCTTCCGGGCCGGCGGCGGGCGCGGGCCTGGAGGCCGGCGACGTGATCCTGGAGGTAGACGGCAAGCGCGTCGGCGAGATGCGCAGCCTGCCGCGCATGATCGCCGCGCGCGACCCCGGTGAGACGGTGAGGCTCACCTACTGGCGCAATCGCGAGGCGACCGGCGCCGAAGCGGTGCTCGACGCGATGCCGTCCGGAGCCGAGATTGCGGAGGCTGCGGCCCCGGCGGGGCGGTTCGGCGGGCTCGATCTCACGACGGCTCGCGACAATGTCGTGGTCTCCGAGGTAGCGCCTGGCAGCCCGGCGGCCCGCAAGGGCGTGCGAAAGGGCGATGTTCTGGTCTCGGTGGACCGCCGCACCGTCGAGACGCCGGACGATGTGGAGAAGATCGTCGCCGAACTCAAATCGTCCGGCCGCAAGGCCGTTGTCATGCTCCTCAGGCGGGACGACCGGGACCGGTTCGTGGCATTGCCGCTGGACACGGCCTGACCCGCCTCGGACGCCCGCCGGTTTCTCCTCCCCGCCGGCGGGCGTCCGTCTCTTTCCGGGGCCCGACCCGTGATAGGATGCGGTTCCATGGTCAATATCCTCATCGTCGAAGACGACAGCGAAACGGCGGCCTATACGGCGAAGGGCCTTCGCGAGGAGGGCCACCGCGTCGAGACGGCAGGAAACGGCCGCGACGGGCTGGAGATTGCGCTCGGCGGCCGCTTCGATGTGCTGGTCGTGGACCGGATGATGCCGGAAATGGACGGCCTGACGCTGGTTCGCGAGTTCCGCGCGGCCGGCGGGCGCACGCCGGTCCTGTTCCTGACCGCACTTGGCAGCGTCGGCAACCGGGTGAAGGGGCTGGACGCAGGTGCGGACGACTATCTGGTCAAGCCGTTCGCCTTTGCGGAGCTGCGCGCGCGCATCGAGGCGCTGGCCCGGCGGCGCGCAGCGACCCCGCCCGAGACGGACATCGCCATAGGCGACCTTAAAATCCGCCGCCTGGAACGCCGGGTTTACCGAGGCGGAAAACCGCTTCCCGTGCCGCTCAAGCCCAAGGAGTTCCGGCTTCTGGAAGTGCTGGCCGAACATGCCGGGCGGGTGGTGACGCGGACCATGCTGCTGGAGGAGGTCTGGGACCTCGGCTTCGATCCGGGCACCAATGTGATCGACGCCCAGATATCGCGGCTCAGGGCCAAGATCGACAAAGGCTTCGACCGGCCGCTGCTGCACACCGTCAGGGGCGTCGGATACCGCCTTGCGCCCGACTGACCTGTTGCGCACCTCGGCCTTCCGGCTGACCCTGGTCTATCTGGCCGTGCTGGCGGTCTTCGCTTTCGCGGGTTTCCGCTTCCTTTACAGCGAATCGCTCGAAGCATTGCAGTTCGAGAGCCGGCAGACGGTCGCGGCGGAACTGGAGGGGCTGGCGGAGCATTACCGGGCGTTCGGCGCGGGGCGGCTCCGCGCGGTCATCGACGGGCGGACGAGGTTTGAGGACCGTTCGCTCTATCTCCTGGTGGACCGCCGGGGCCGGAAAGCCGCCGGCAATCTCGGCGCCTGGCCGGGGACGGTCAGGGAGGCGGGCCGATGGCACGAATTCCACTATCGGCGCGCCCATAACGGAGAACCGCCGCGCCGGCACACGGCCCGCGCCTATGTCGCCGAGCTTCCCGGCGGACACCGGCTGCTGGTCGGGCACGATATCGAGGAAGAGGTCGCGCTGAGCCGCCGGATCGTCGTTTTTGGCGCCGCGGCCGGGGGCCTGATCCTGCTTGCGGGGCTTGCGGCCGGCGCTCTGGTCTCCCGCGACCTGCGCCGGCGGGCGGAGGCGGTGGACGAGACCGGCCGACGGATCATGCAGGACGGGGACCTGTCGCGCCGGGTGCCGGTGACGGGGCGCGGCGACGAGTTCGACGACCTTGCGACCAGCGTCAACCGGATGCTGGCGCGCATCGAGTTGCTGATGAGCGAGCTGCGCGAGGTGACAGACAATATCGCCCACGATCTCCGCCGCCCGCTGGCCCGCCTCCATGCGCGGCTGGAGGACGTGCTGCGCGGACCGGCCGATGCCGATATCTACCGGGAGGCGCTGGTCCGGACCGGCCTGGAGGTTGCGGAGCTCATCGACACCTTCAACATGCTGCTGGAGATCGCAAAGGCCGAGGCGGGCCCGGCCTCGTTCGTTCCCGTCGATCTGGCCGGGCTCGCGGAAGACCTGGCCGAACTCCACGCGCCCTCGGCGGAGGAACGCGGCATCGAGCTGGAACTGAAACACACGGGACCGGCCCCGGAAGTGCGCGGGCAGCCGGAGCTGCTGGCCCAGGCGCTCTCCAATCTCATCGACAACGCCGTCAAATACACGCCGGAAGGAGGCCGGGTCGCCGTAATTGCCGGCCCGTCGGGCGTGGCCGTCGCCGACAGCGGCCCCGGCATCCCGCAGGAGGACCGGGAGCGCGTGCTGAACCGCTTCGTGCGCCTCGACCCGAGCCGCCATCTTCCCGGAAACGGGCTCGGCCTGGCGCTGGTCGCCGCCGCCGCCCGCCGCCACAGCGCCCGCCTGGTGCTGGCGGACGCGGCGCCCGGACAAAATCCGCCGGGTCTCAAGGCGAGCCTGGAATTCGCCGCATCCTGAGCCGGTCCGCGCCTACCGCGGCGCCCCGCCTGCGGATAGGATGGACAGGCCGCTTTGTGCCTTGGGCGGGCCTTTCATTCTTGGCCGCTGTTCCAGGCGAGCAAGGGCGCATGAATCTACATTTGCCGGGAGCGGATGCGGCATGAACGGCGTGCGGGAGCTGTTGGACGAGACGGTCCGGCGCGCGGCGCGGTTTCTGGAAGCGCTTCCAGAACGCCCCGTGGCTGCGGCGCGCGGGGCGGGCGAACTGGCGGCGGCGCTGGGAGGTGCACTGCCAAAAAAAGGACTTCCGGCTTCCGAAGTCCTCTCCCGGCTCGACGAGGTCGGGGGCCAGGGAACGGTTGCGAGCGCCGGCCCGCGCTATTTCGGTTTCGTGACCGGCGGCGTTCTTCCGGCCCCGCTGGCCGCCAACTGGCTGGCAGCGGCTTGGGACCAGAACGCATTCAGCGAAGTGAGTTCTCCGGTCGGCGCCGCGGTCGAGCGGGTCGCGGCGCGGTGGCTGCTCGAGGCGCTCGACCTGCCGGCCGATTCGGGGACCGCGTTCGTGACGGGCGCGACGATGGCCAACTTCGCCGCGCTCGCCGCCGACCGCCGCGCCGTCCTGCTTGCGCACGGCCATGACGTGGACCGGGATGGGCTTCATGGGGCCCCGGAAATCACCGTCCTGGTAGGTGAGCAGGCGCACGCCACCCTGTTCAAGGCGCTGGGCATGCTCGGGCTCGGGCGGGACCGCGTGGTCCGGGCGCCCGTGGACGGCGAGGGCCGCATGTGCGTGGAGGCGCTGCCCGATCTGGACGGGCCGGCGATCGTCTGCACGCAGGCGGGCAATGTGAACACCGGGGCGTTCGACCCGGTGGGATCGATATGCGAAGCGGTGCGCGCCGGCGATGTCCGGGTCCATGTGGACGGCGCCTTCGGCCTCTGGGCGAGAGCATCGCCCGAATTCGCGGCGCTGGCTGAAGGCATCGAGCGCGCCGACTCCTGGGCGGCGGATGCCCACAAGTGGCTCAACGTGCCGTATGACAGCGGCCTCGCCATCGTGCGCGACGCAGGGGCGCTCAGCGGCGCGATGTCGGTGCAGGCGGATTATCTCCCCGACCCGGAGAACCGGGAGCCGTTCGAATTCACGCCGGAGACCAGCCGGCGCATGCGCGGCGTCGAGGTCTGGGCGGCGCTGGCGTCCCTCGGCGGCGACGGCCTGGCGGAGCTCGTCGAGCGCAACTGCCGCCAGGCACGGCGCTTTGCGGCGGGACTGCGGGACGCCGGCTTCGAGGTCCTCAACGACGTGGTGCTTAACCAGGTGCTGGTCGCGTTCGGCGACGACCGGACGACGCAGCAGGTTATCCGCGGCGTGCAGCGCGACGGGACCTGCTGGTGCGGGGGGACCCGGTGGAACGGCCGCGCCGCGATGCGCATCAGCGTCTCGTCATGGGCCACGACCGACGACGACGTGGAGCAAAGCCTTGCCGCGATTGTCGGGGTGGCGAACGAGATCCGTGGACAAGCGTGAACCTGTCGGCGGGTCCAGGCTTCCCGTCGCCGCGCTTCAGGGCCAGAGCGCGTCCAGCGGGAACGCGATCGCCTCGAAGGGCGGGAAGGACACTGGGTCGTCGTTCCTGGCCGAGCCGGCTGGCGACCAGTCTCCTTCCAGAAGCGCGAACGCCTCCAGCACCTGCGTCGCCGGATCGACGAGCCAGAGATGGCCCACTCCTTCCCGCGCATAGACGGGACGTTTCTGTTCCAGATCGAATTTCTGCGTCGAGGGGGAAAGGATCTCGCACACCCAGTCCGGCGCGAGGGTGCAATAGGGCGTCTCCGGGTATTCCGGCATCCGCTCCAGGCGCCAGCCAGCGAGGTCCGGCACCAGAATATCCTCGCCGAAGTGGAGTTCCGGCTCGTCGATGATCCACCAGCCGCCCGGCCCGCCCCGGCCTTTCTGGAACGGGCTGACAAGTTCATCGCCGAGAGACGATCCCGCGAGCGCATGCGGCATGGCCGGCCGCGGTTGTGTGTGCAGCGCGCCTTCGACGATTTCGGCCACCATATGCGGCGGTGCATTCAGCACGTCCCGATACGTCGCCCGGCCCGTCTTCCGTTTGCGAAGCGCCGCGCCCGCGCTCATCCCGTCACCCCCGTTCCATGCTCCCCGTCATGCTACGCCCCCGCGCCATTCCTGTCACCGGCCCGCCCGCCTCACGTCTCGACGACGACATAGTCCTCCTCGACGCGGACCGGGACGGTCTCGGCCTTTAGCTCCTCGCCCGGTGCGGCGGAAACGCGGAAAGCGCGGGTGCGGTGGCGGCGGGGGTCGAAGCGGCTTTCGCCGGTGGCGAGGTCGAACTCCCAGCCATGCCAAGGGCAGCGCAGGATTTCGTCGGGCCGCGAGAAGCTGTAGTCGCCGGGCGTTCCTGCCTCGACAAGCCCGATCAGCACACCTTCGGAGAGAGGCCCGCCCTGGTGTGGGCAGCGGTCCAGCAGGCCGAAATAGCGCCCGCCGACATTGAAGAGCGCGATCCGCCTGCCCTCCAGCACCACGCAGCGGCGCGTGCCCGGCGGGAACTCGGAGACCGGCGCCACCACATGCCGGGTCACGGCATCTGTCGGCCGTAAACCCTGAGCGCGTTGTCGCGGAAGAAGGCCCGGCGCTTTTCGGCATCCACCCAGGGGGGAAGTACCCGGTCGGGCCGGTCGAAGTCCCAATGCGGGTAGTCGGTGGCGAACAGCAGCCTGTCCCACCCGATCCACTCGATGCACTCGACGAGCTGGCGCGGGCTCTTCGGCTCCTCCATCGGCTGGGTGGTGAGGAACACCTGCTCGCGGACGATCTCGCTCGGCCGGCGCTTACAGCGGTGCAGCTCGTCACGCATCCGCATCCAGACCCGGTCGAGTCGCCACGAAAGCGCGGGCAGCCAGCCGAAGCCGCTCTCGATCAGCACCATCTTGAGGTCCGGCAGCCGGTCGAACACGCCCTCGAAGATCATGCTGGTCAGCACCGCCTGGCTGGACTGCGCATGGCCGGTCATGTCCTCGGCATAGTAGGAGGGCCAGCCGCTACCGGTGATCGGCGCGCCGCCGAAGCCGAAGGCGTGGACCGCGAGCGGCAGGCCGGCTGCGGCCGCCGCGTCGTAGATCGGCCAGTAGCGGCGCTGGCCCATGGGCTCGGCCGTGCGGTTCAGCATGAAGACCTGGACATAGTCCTCCTCGCCGGCACAGCGCTCGATCTCGCTGACCGACGCCGCGGCGTCCTCGTAGGGGATGACGATGGAGGCTTTGAGCCGCGGCTCCTCTCGGGTCCAGAACGCGATCTGCCAGTCGTTGATGGCGCGGCAATAGGCGTCTGCAAAGTCGAGGTTCTGCAGGCCCTGGCCGGACTTGAGCGGGTTCAGCACGCCGAAGCCGACATCGTTCGGGTCGAGATGCTGGGCGCGCATGAAGGCGAGGTCGCTGCCGGGCCGCCCGCCCGAGGGCGGGTAGGCGTCGCGCCGGGCGGCGTCGGGCTGGCCCTTCGGATAGGCGGGGCCGTTCAGGAAGGGCTGGCGGGGCCGCGCGCCGTAGCGCTCCATATGGCGCTGCCAGCGCTTCTCCAGGAAGGGATAGATCTCGCGCTCGAGCGATTTCGGGCTCGGATGGATATCGCAATCGGCGATCCGGAGCGCGGCTTCAGCCGGCGTCCCTCCCGACGGGCGGTCCAGAACCTCTACCGTCATGCCTCTCCCTCCCTCAAGCGCGGATAGACCGCGAGCGGATTGTCCACTGCGATACGCTGTACTAGGGCCTCTGGCAAGCCTTCCGGGAGCGCGCCCATGCCGTCGAACTGCCAGTGCGGGTAGTCGGTCGCGAAGAGCAGCATGTCGTCGGAGCCGAGATGCTCCAGCAGGCGGGCGACCGCATCGGGCTCCTCCGGAGCGTCGAAGGGCTGGATCGTGAAGCGGACGCGCTCGCGCACGATTTCCTCCGGGCTCCGGTCCACCCAGGGAACCTCCATGCGTAGCCCCCGCCAGTATTTTGTCAGCCGCCAAAGATGCGCCGGGAGCCACGCGACGCCCGATTCCGCGAAGACGACGGTGAGGTCCGGGAACTTCTGGAAGACGCCCTCCGCGACCAGGCTGGTGAGCGCGGACTGGAAGGCGGTCGCCTGCGCGGCATAGTCCTCGGCCAGATAGGAGGGCCAGCCGACCGGCGTCGGCGGGTGGCGGTAAGCGGAACCGGCGTGGAAGGCGACCGGCAGGCCCGCCCGCTCCGCCGCGGCATAGACCGGCCAGTTGACCCGCCGGCCGGGCGGCGTCTCGCCCATGACGGGCAGCAACACCTGCACGAAGCGCCGGTCCTCCGCTGCGCGTTCGATCTCAGCGGCTGCAAGCTCCGGGGCATGGGGCGGCACGGTTATCGAGGCGCGGAGGCGCGGGTCGCGGTCCAGCCACTGGGCCTTCAGCCAGTCGTTCAGCGCGCGGGAGAAGCCGGCCGCCATGTCCTCGGAATAGAGCATCGGCGCACCGTAGAGGCAGTTGAGGATGGCGTAGCGGGTGCCGAATCCGTCCACAGCGTCGCCGATGAGGCGTTCGGGGTTGCTGCCGGGCCGTGCGGTGCCGTCGCGCCAGTCCGGCCGGCAGGAGAGCGGCGCATTCGGCGGCCAGGCGATCGTCTCCAGCTCGTGCAACCCGCGATGGCCGGCCGCATCCGCCCAGTGCGGCTCCAGATAGGGCATCAGCGCCGAGACGGAAGGCGGTGCCGGATGCAGGTCGCAGTCGATGGCGCCGGGGGGCAGGGCGGTCATTATCCTCCGATGCCCCTGTTATAGCCCTGGGGCACGATCTTCAGGCCGCGAAGCCACTCGGCCGCCCGCTCAAGTCTCCCTTCACCGGAGCAATCCCGCAACATGACCCTTGTGTCGAACCTTTCGTCCGCCGCCGGGTTCCTCTTTTCCTCGCCCAGGAACAGAAGACCTGCGACGATGCAATCCCTGCCGGTTCCTCTCGGCTTTCCTTTCAGCGTCGCCTCCACGGCAGCGGCATGGCCGGATCGGTTGCCACGCATCGTTATACGTTCGAGTCCGTTGAAATGAATCGTCTCCCCGCGCTTCCCGTGCCTCCTGAAGACCTTTTTCGCTTCGCGCAAGAATTGTTCCTCGGAGTCGTACAACATTGACAATCTTTGCGTGAACACATCGGGCGTTCGTTCGATAAAGACGCCCCCTTTTCTTTGAAGGAATACGGCACGCTGATTGAGCCATCCATTGTCGGTTATTCTCTGTTCGAATCTCGCCTCCGGCACCTTGCCCAAGTCCACAAGATTAATCACGATTTCGGACGGTTCGATCTTCCTCCATCCGGCGGCGGCGGCGCGAGTGCCGGAGGACGCAGCTTCCATCCCTTTCGGCGCGCGGTCGAGCGCGGCATTGTAACCGGACGGCGCGCGCTTGAAAGAGCGGAACCAGGTTTTCCAGTCACCGAACCGGTTTTCGGCGCCGGGGCCGCAATCTACGGCATAGCCGCGCAGCGTTCCTCCCGTTTCGCCGTCATGGCTGTGGCCGTCATTGTTGAGGACGATGCCGGCGACGCATGTTGCGCCGTTCTTGTTCGATATCGCCATGTAGCCCCATTTCGACCCGTGGGATGCGGTGCTTTCGATCCGACGGAAACCGGAATGTCCGCCCTTTTCGAGCATCTTCAGGACGCCGGACTCGGACTCGTACTTCCACGCCGGCCAGTAGCGCCCCGCATGCAGTTCGGAAATCCACATAAAGCCGCCGGAAAACAGGAGCTTCCACCTGTAGGTGTTGCCCTTGTCCGTGCGCTCGACGCTCCGCCATGCCTTTACGGGCGCATCGGCGATATTGGCGGGCACGTCCGAGAAGCTCACCGGCCTCGCATCGCCGGGGCCCGGCGCAAGGGTCAGGACAACGATCGCAGCCGCGGCCGCCCGCATAGTCTTCATGGAATACCCTCCCCGCTGCATCGCGCCCGATAGAGGCGCACTACGAAAACCGGATGCGGCGCGCGCATTGCCTGCTTGCGGCGGAGCCGTCACTCCGCCGCCGCGCCGTAGGGGATGTTGCGGCCGCCGAGGCGGCGCACGCGGATATTGGCCTGCTCGGCATGGCCGACGAAGCCCTCCAGCATGCAGAGCCGCGAGCAGATCTCGCCGAGCCGGACGGAGGCCTCGTCGGTCAGGATGCGCTGGTAGGTATGCGTCTTGATGAACTTGCCGACCCAGAGCCCGCCCGTATAGCGCGCCGCGCGGCGGGTCGGCAGCGTATGGTTGGTGCCGATCACCTTGTCGCCGTAGGAGACATTGGTGCGGGGGCCGAGGAACAGCGCGCCGTAGCAGGTCATGTTCTCCAGATACCACTCGTCCCGGTCGGTCAATACCTGCACATGCTCGGACGCGATGCGCTCCGCTTCCGCCAGCATCTCGTCATGGCCGGCGCAGAGAATGACCTCGCCATAGTCCCGCCAGGCGGCGCCGGCATTGGCGGCCGTCGGCAGAATGGTCAGCAGCCGCTCGACCTCCGCCATGGTGGCTTCGGCGAGCGCGCGCGAGTTCGTCACCAGTATGGCCGGGCTGTCGGGCCCGTGCTCGGCCTGGCCCAGCAGGTCGGTCGCGCAGAGCTCGGCGTCCACCGTCTCGTCCGCGATCAGCAGGGTCTCGGTCGGCCCCGCCAAGAGGTCGATGCCGACGCGCCCGAAGAGCTGGCGCTTGGCTTCCGCGACGAAGGCGTTGCCGGGGCCGACCAGCATATCGACGGGCGCCACCGACTCCGTGCCGAGCGCCATCGCGCCCACCGCCTGCACGCCGCCCAGCACCAGGATTTCGTCCGCCCCGCCCATATGCATGGCGGCGACCATCGCCGCATGCGGACCGCCGCCCTGCGCGGGCGGAGCGGCGGCGACGATGCGCGGCACGCCGGCGGCCTTGGCCGTCACCACGCTCATATGCACCGAGGCGACGATGGGATACTTCCCGCCGGGCGCATAGCAGCCGACCGAGTTCACGGGGATGTTCCTGTGCCCCAGCACGACGCCCGGCAGCGTCTCCACCTCGATGTCCCGGAGCGCGGCGCGCTGATGCTCGGCGAAGCCGCGCACCTGGGCTTGCGCGAAGCGGATGTCGTCGAGGTCGCGTTTCGCCACCTCTGAGAACGCGCGCTCGATCTCCCGCTCGGACAGCCTGAAACTTTCCGGCGACCAGTTGTCGAACTTCTCCGAGAGCGCGCGCACCGCCCGGTCGCCCCGTGCGCTTATGTCGTCGAGAATCGCCTCGACGGCCGCGCGCACCTTCGCATCCGCCTCCGCGCGCTCGGCCGCCGTCCGGCCCCGCTTCAGATATTCCGCCATCCCGATACCCGCTCCTTTCGCTGCCGAAAGGCATGGCACTTCCATTGCGGGCAATCAAGGCGGGGCGTCGTAGGCCGGCTTGCGTTTCGATATGGACACATTGCGGCGAGGCGGGCCAATGAAGACGATAGGCGCGGCGAAGTTCAAGGAGCGGTGCCGAGGGCGTCCGCCCCGTAACAGCCGGCTGTGCGCGCCTCTCGGTTCAGGGATAGAGCCTGGATCGGGGGCCGGGGCGACGGCGGCCTCGGCCCGGCCGCGAGGGTCGGCAGGAGCCTCGGCAAGGCGCGTCACCCCGCGCCGGTAGATGCCGGCAATATTCGGGTGGATGTCCGGCAGCCCGGCCGGCACGGCGGCAAGCCGGGCGGCGATGGCCGGGCAGGGATTCTCCGGCGCTTCCTTGAGCGAAGACAATCCCTACCGCTGGAAACTCGGCTCAGATAGACTGCCGGGCCAGCAGCCCCGGGCGTTGCCGAGGCGAACAATACTTTGGAGGGTCCCGATGAAGCCCAATTTCCTGCTGACCGCGGTTGGCGCGACCATGGCGGTTGCCTATGCCGGCTCTGCGATGGCGACGACCGAAATTCAATGGTGGCACGCCATGGGCGGCAAGCTCGGCGAAAAGGTCGTCGAAATCGCCGAGGGATTCAATGCATCCCAGTCCGACTACAAGGTGACGCCCGTTTACAAGGGCAACTACACCGAGACCATGACGGCCGCCATCGCTGCGTTCCGCGCGAAGCAGCAGCCGCATATCGTGCAGGTGTTCGAAGTCGGCACGGCCAGCATGATGGCGGCGAAAGGCGCGATCTACCCCGTTTACCAGATGATGGCGGATGCCGGCGAGGCATTCGACCCGAATGACTATCTGGCCTCGGTTACGGGCTACTACACCGACACCGACGGCAACATGCTTTCCATGCCGTTCAACAGCTCGACGCCGGTGCTCTACTACAACAGGACCGCGTTCGAGAAAGCCGGGATCTCCGGGGCGCCGAAGACCTGGCCGGAGGTCGAGGCCGCTGCCATGAAAGCGCAGGCGGCCGGTTATCCCTGCGGCTTCACGACGGGCTGGCAATCCTGGGTGCAGATCGAGAATTTCTCGGCTTGGCACAACCTGGAGATCGGTACGAAGGCCAACGGTTTCGCGGGCACCGACACCGAGTTCACCTTCAACAGCCCGGCGCATGCCAAGCATATCGGCCAGCTTGCCGAGTGGCAGAAGTCGAAGGTCTTCGACTATGGCGGCCGGCGTTCGGAGAGCGCGCCCAAATTCTACGGCCAGGAATGCGTGATGTACATGAATTCCTCCGCGGCCTATGCCGGTGTGAAGGCCAACGCCAAGGACTTCGAGTTCGGCGTCTCCGCGCTGCCCCACTGGCCGGATGTCGAAGGCGCCCCGCAGAACACCATTATCGGCGGCGCGACGCTCTGGGTGCTGCAGGGCCACGACGCGGAAGACTACAAGGCCGCGGCGAAGTTCTTCTCCTACCTGTCCTCGGCGGAGGTGCAGGCCGACTGGCACCAGTTCACCGGCTACCTGCCGATCACCACGGCCGCCTACGAGCTGAGCGCGTCGCAAGGATTCTACGAGAAGAACCCGGGCACCGACGTCGCGATCAAGCAGATGACGGACAAGGCTCCGACGGTGAATTCCAAGGGCCTCAGGTTCGGCAATTTCGTCCAGATCCGCGACATCATCAACGAGGAGATGGAGTCCATCTGGGGCGGCACGAAGTCCGCGCAGGAAGGGCTCGATGACGCCGTTTCGCGCGGCAATGCGCTCTTGCGCAAATTCGAGGCGGCAACCGGAGGGTAGCCGTCTTCCGGGCGTTGTCCGGCGGCTTCGCGGATAGGGTCGCGAAGTCGCCGAACGTCCTGCCCTGCGCGGCCGAACCATGGAAAAACGGGTCGTATTCACCAAGCTGGGCCTGCCGATACTCCTGGTGGCCCCGCAGATTCTCATCACGCTGGTCTTCTTCATCTGGCCGGCGAGCCAGGCGCTCTACCAGTCGGTCCTGCTCGAAGACGCCTTCGGGCTCAGGAGCGAATTCGTCTGGCTCGACAACTTCATCGCCCTTTTCTCCGACCCGTACTATCTGGACAGCTTCGCCCGCACGGTCGTCTTCTCGGCGGCGACGGCAGGCCTGTCGCTCGGCGCCGCCCTCTTTCTTGCGGTCATGGCGGACCGGGTCCTGAAAGGCGCGACGGCCTATCGAGCCCTGATCGTCTGGCCCTATGCCGTCGCGCCTGCGGTGGCGGGCGTGCTCTGGTTCTTCATGTTCAATCCGTCCATCGGGGTTCTCGCCTATCTGCTCAAGTCCGTCGGCTACGACTGGAACCACTATCTGGACGGCACCGACGCCATGATGCTCGTCATCCTGGCGGCCTCGTGGAAACAGGTCAGCTACAATTTCCTTTTCTTCCTGGCGGGGCTGCAGGCCATTCCGCGCTCGCTCGTCGAGGCGGCGGCGATCGATGGCGCCCGCCCCTTCAAGCGCTTCTGGACGATCGTGTTCCCCCTGCTCTCGCCGACCGCCTTCTTCCTGCTGGTGGTCAATACCGTCTATGCGTTCTTCGACACGTTCGGGATCGTGCATGCAACGACGAGCGGCGGTCCGGCGCAGTCCACCACGATCCTCGTCTACAAGGTGTTCAACGACGGCTTCATCGGGCTCGACCTCGGCGGTTCGGCTGCGCAGTCGGTCGTGCTTATGGCCGTCGTCATCACGCTTACTGTGTTCCAATTCCGCTATATCGAGCGGAAAGTGGCCTACTGAGGGGGCGGGCGATCCATGGTCGAAAACCGCCCCTGGCTCACGGTCCTGTCGCATGCCGTGCTCTGTCTCGGCGTGCTGATTACCGCGCTCCCGATCTGGATCGCCTTCGTCGCCTCGACGCATCCGGCGGATTCCATGCTGTCGGGGCGGACGCCGCTCTTGCCGGGAGGCTACCTGCTCGAAAACTACGCGACCGTGCTCGGCTCCGGTGTGAAGGCGGCGGGCACCGTCCCTGTCGGGATGATGCTCTGGAACTCGCTCGTCATGGCGCTGATGATCGCCGTGGGCAAGATCGCGATCTCGATCGTCGCTGCCTACGCCATCGTCTATTTCCGCTTTCCGCTGCGCAAGACGTGCTTCTGGCTCATCTTCATCACCCTGATGCTGCCGGTCGAGGTGCGCATCCTGCCGACCTTCGGCGTGGTCGCCAGCCTCGACATGCTGAACAGCTACTGGGGCCTGTCGGTGCCGCTGATCGCGAGCGCGACGGCGACGTTCCTGTTTCGGCAGTTCTTCCTGACCGTGCCCGAGGAGCTCGCCGAAGCGGCGCGCATCGACGGGGCGGGGCCGCTCAAATTCTTCCGCGACATCCTGCTGCCCCTGTCGCGGACCAATATCGCGGCGCTCTTCGTGATTCTCTTCATCTACGGCTGGAACCAGTATCTGTGGCCGCTCCTGGTCACTACCGACGAGGGCTTCTACACCATTGTCATGGGCATCCAGCGCATGCTGCAGGCCGAGGATGCCGAGCCCGCATGGCACCAGATCATGGCGACCGCGATGCTGGCGATGCTGCCGCCCGTGCTGGTTGTGGTCTTCATGCAGCGCCTGTTTGTGAAGGGGCTGATCGAGCAGGAGAAATGACGGCGCGCATTCATCGGGCTGTTGGAGGGAGTTGACGGCATGGCGGGGCTGGAATTCGTCGGCGTGCGAAAGACCTACCCGAACGGCGTGCGCGCGATTCACGGGATAGACACGACCGTGGCCGACGGCGACTTCGTCGTTATCGTGGGCCCGTCGGGCTGCGGCAAGTCCACCCTGCTGCGCATGGTTGCCGGGCTCGAAACGGTGACGGAAGGAGAGATCCGGATCGGCGAAAGGCGGGTCAACGAGCTGGAGCCCGCGGACCGGAACATAGCGATGGTGTTCCAGAACTACGCGCTCTATCCCCATATGAGCGTGTTCGACAACATGGCCTACGGCCTGCGCAACCGGCGCACGCCGAGGGACGAGATCGCGCGCCGGGTCGCCGAGGCTGCCGGGACCCTCCAGCTGGAAGGTCTGCTCGACCGCCGTCCCGCGCAGCTTTCGGGCGGGCAACGCCAGCGGGTCGCGATGGGCCGCGCCATCGTGCGCGAGCCCGAAGCCTTCCTCTTCGACGAACCGCTCTCGAACCTCGACGCCAAGCTGCGCGTGCAGATGCGCCTGGAGATCAAGCGGCTGCAACGCGCTCTCGGAACCACCAGCCTCTATGTGACCCACGACCAGGTGGAGGCAATGACGCTCGCCGACCGGCTGATCGTGATGAATGCCGGCGTGGCAGAACAGATCGGCACGCCGCTCGAAATATACGACGCGCCCGCCAGCCTGTTCGTGGCCGGCTTCATCGGGTCGCCCGCGATGAACTTTCTGCCGGGGACTGTGGCCGGAGACGGGCGCGGCGTGACCCTCGACGGGTCGGGCCGGACGCTGTCCGTGACGCCGCCGGCCTCCGTCGGGCGGGGCGGGGTCGCGGTCGGCGTCCGGCCGGAGCATCTGGAGCCCGTTTCCCGCGAGGAAGCGGCTCTGGAAATCACCGTCGAACTCGTCGAGGCGCTCGGCGCGGACAGCCTGGTCCACGGACAGCTGACCGGCGACGACTCCGGCGCGCCCGTCACGGTGCGTGTGGACGGCGCCCGGCAAGTCGCAACCGGCGAAGCGCTTTCCCTGACCGTCGCGGCGAAGCATGTCCACTTCTTCGATCCCGATAGCGGCAAGCGCCTCGGCTGAGCGCGCGGATGCTGGAAATAGAAGGGCATCGCGGCGCGCGCGGATTGCTGCCGGAAAACACGCTCCCGGCGTTCGAACACGCAATCGCCCTCGGCGTCGACGGGCTTGAGTTCGACGTCGGCATGTCCCGGGACGGCACCCTCGTCGTCCATCACGATCCGGTGCTCGACCCGGACCACACGCGCGACGCCGGGGGAGAGTGGCTGGCGCCGCCGGGGCCCCGGATTCGGGACCTGGATATGGCGGCGCTGTCGGGCTTCGATGTCGGCAGGGCCAGGCCCGGCAGTCCGACAACCGCGAACTTTCCCGAGCAGGAACCGCGCGACGGGGCGCGCATCCCCACGCTTGCGGAGGTCCTGGCGCTGGGCCGGCATCCGGGAGCCGCCGCCGTCGGTTTCAGCATCGAAATCAAGCTGTCGCCGCTCGAGCCGGACGAAACGGCCGGTCCGGAGGCGTTCGCCGAGGCGGTGGCGGCGGCGCTCAGGGCAGAGGGGATGGTCTCGCGGGCGAGCGTCCGGGCCTTCGACTGGCGCGTGCTCCGGGAGCTTCGCAGGATCGCGCCGGAAATCGCCGTGGGCTGCCTTACGGCCGAACAAAGCTGGCGCGACAACATTCTGCGCGACCGGCCCGAACCTTCTCCCTGGACTGCCGGCCTGAATATCCGCGAGCATGGCGGCTCGGTGCCGAGGATGGTGCATCGCTTCGGCGGCCCGGTGTGGTCGCCCTACTATTCCGAACTCACCGCCGAGGCGCTTGCGGAAGCCCGGAGGCTCGGCCTCAAGACCGTCGTCTGGACCGTGAACGAGGTTCGCGACATGCTGGCGATGGCCCGGCTCGGCGTGGACGGCATCGTCACCGACTATCCGGACCGCGCCCTGGAGGCGCTGGCGCCCTGGCGTCAGAAGAAGCCGCGGCCTGCCTGAAGATACACCTCGAGGCGCCGCGCGCCGTCCGCCGGGACGCCAAGGCCCTTCCGGGTGCGCCGCCACAATATGTCCTCGGCAGTCCGGGCCCATTCGCAACCCACCAGATAATCGACCTCCGCCGCGTAGAGCCCGGCGCCGAAATGCTCGCCCAGGTCCCCGACGGATCCGCAGCCGGAAAGCAGGGTGTCCGTCTCGGAGCCGTAGTGGCGCATGAAATGCCGGAGAAGCCTATCCGGCAGCCATGCATGGCGCGCCGCGCATTGCGCCGCGAACGAAGCGATATCCGCATCGGGAATGTCGCCGCCGGGAAGCGGCGCCTCGCGGGTCCACCCCGCCCCGCCGATGCCGAGAGGCCGGGCCAGCATGTCCACCGCCTGCTCGGCAAGCCTGCGATAGGTGGTGATCTTGCCGCCATACACCGAGAGCATCGGAGCCGGCTCGCGGTCCAGCGCAAGCACGTAGTCGCGGGTGACCTTGCTCGCCTTTTCCGCCCGGTCGTCGAACAGCGGCCGGATGCCGGAATAGGTCCACACCACGTCGTCGGGCGTGACGGGAGTCTCGAAATAGCGGTTGGCCGCCGCGCAGATATAGTCGATTTCCCCGGACGTAATCCCGACCCGCTCCGGCTCGCCCTCGAACTCGACATCGGTCGTGCCCAGGAGCGTGCAGTCCTCTTCGAACGGGATCGCGAACAGCACGCGCCCGTCTCCGCCCTGGAAGATGTAGGGATGGGCGTGGTCGAAGAGCTTGCGCACCACGATATGGCTGCCCTTCACGAGCCGCACTTCGTGCTTCGCTCCGGCATCGCCGGCGAGCGAACGGGTGCGGCCGACCCAGGGGCCGGTTGCATTGGCGACGCTCCGCGCCCCGACCGAAAACCGTTCGCCGGACAGCCGGTCGACCAGGAGGGCCTCCCAACCGGCATTGCCGGGAGCAAGGGAAACGCATTCCGTGCGCGTGCGGATTTCCGCTCCCCGGGCCTCGGCGTCGCGGGCATTGAGCACGACGAGGCGCGAGTCCTGCACCCAGCAGTCCGAATATTCGAAAGCCCGGCGGTAGCGGCCCTGCAGGGCGCGCCCGCTCTCGTGCCGGCGGAGGTCGATACTGGCTGAGGGCGGCAGCAGGACGCGCCCGCCAAGGCGGTCGTAGAGGAAAAGGCCCATCCGGATCATCCACCAGGGGCGCAGGCCGGCATGGTGCGGGAGCACGAAACGCAGCGGCCAGACGATATGCGGGGCGTTGCGCAAGAGCACCTCGCGCTCGCGGAGCGAATGGCGAACGAGGCGGAAGTCGTACTGCTCCAGGTAGCGCAGCCCCCGTGGATCAGCTTCGTGCTGGCAGACGAGGTGTGCGCGCCGAGATCGTCCCGTTCGCACAGCAGTACGTCGAGGCCGCGCCCCGCAGCATCCCGCGCGATGCCGGCGCCGTTGATACCGCCGCCGATGACGAGCAGGTCCACCTTGCGCCGAGCAGGGCTTTCGGAAGCCATTCGAACGAAGCCCCTCGCATACTGCCGAAACCCCGGTCCGACCGATCCGGACCCGGTGAACCGGTCGATGAAGAGCCGGCGGCCGTGCCCGGTGTCAAGCCCAGGGGGCGCCCTTCCAGGGCAATCGCTTTCGGATTTGTCGTGCGTGAACACCCCTGTCATGGCCGAACAATGCCCTCCTTCGCCTGCGGGAGCGGCTCCCCGCGCCCTCTCCGCACGCTCTCGGGGCGGTTCGTGGAAGGACCCCTGCATTGTGTCATGAATTGTCATGTTCCCCATGCCGTCGCCGAAGCTTCGGCGTTCCGTTCCTGCATATCGTTCCTCCCTCGCGTTCCGTTCCGCTCCGTTCCGTCCGCCGCCGCCGGCTTGAGCGCCCGCAAGCGGCGGGACAGTTTTTGCGCGCGTATCCTGCGTGCGCGCCTGTGCCCGCCCGCGCGCGTTAGCGCCGGCGCGGTTCGCGCACCTGATTGCGCGCGCGAGACGCCGGACGCACCTCGCCCGTTCGTTCCCGCCGGGGCTTTTTTCGGCCCCAGCCATTGTTTCCCTGCGCAGAAAAGCGGAAAGGCGGCCCCGGGAGCCGCCTTCTCTCTGCCCTCATTCTACTACACTTTCTCTCCAGTCAAGCCTCTGGCGGGAGAAATATGAATATTTTTCTGCGTTGCCGTCGTCCCGGACGGCGCGTCAGCACCGATCCGGGACCTCCCGCGGCCGGGGCAACACCGCACGGAGACCCCGGCTCTCCGCTCCGCTTCGCTCCGTTCCGGCCGGGGTGACGACAAAAGGACCGGGGCGCCATGCGCCGATCCGAGCCTCGATTCGACCGGCCCCTCGAAACCCGGTTGAAGCCCGGCCATGCGCCCCGCTCGCAGAATCTTCAAGAGCGATTGCCCAGGGGTGCCCTTCGATCCGCCGCCCATCGGTCGGACCGGACGGGCTGGCGGCGACCGCACCCGCCCGCTCCGGGTGCTGGACAGTCTCGCGACCCCGGAGGATAGTGACTCATCCGGTCGATCTGGCGGCCGGAGAAAGGATCCCGGAAATGGAGTGCAAGACACTTACAGCAGCCGCTGCAATTGGAATTCTGGCGGCGGGCCTCGCCATGCCTGCCGAGGCCAAGACAAGGATCGACCTCTGGTACGGCCTCAAGGGCTATCTGGGCAAGCAGGTCATGAAGGTCTGCGAACGCTTCAATGCCGCGCAGGACGAGTACGAGATCGTCTGCACGGGCAAGGGCAACTACAATCAGGCGCTCCAGGCCGGCATCGCCGCCTACCGCGCCAAGAAGCATCCCCACATTCTGCAGGGCGTAGAAATCGCGACGGGAACGCTGATGCTGTCGGGCGCGATCTATCCGGCATACCAGCTGATGGCCGACGCCGGCTACGAGGTGGACTGGAGCGACTATATCGGCTCGATCATGAGCTACTACGCCTCCTCGGACGGCAAACTCTATTCCTTTCCCTTCAACTCGTCGACGCCGGTGATGTATTACAACATCGATATGTACGAGAATGCCGGCATCGCGGGGCCGGCGGAAACCTGGGAACAGTTCGAGGCGGACCTGCGGACATTGAAGGACTCCGGCGTCGCCTGCCCGATCGCCTTCTCGACCTATCTCTGGGTCCACCTGGAGCAATTCAGCTACATGCACGGCGAGCCGATTGCGACGCGCAACAACGGCTTCGACGGCCTCGATGCGGAGCTTGTCTTCAACCAGACCTCCTATGTGAAGCATGTCGAACGGCTGAAACGCTGGTACGACGACAAGCTCGGCAGCTACGCCAAGGAGCTTTTCGGGGTCGGCACCCGCGAGTCCTTCGCCACCGGCAAGTGCGGCCACTATTTCGGCTCCATCGCCTCGCACGGCACGGTGCTGGCGAGCGCCGAGATGAAGTGGAACGTGGCCCCCCTGCCGCACAATGAGGGCGTGACGCCGAACAACACCGTCGTCGGCGGCGCGAGCTTCTGGATCCTGAAGGGCTTCGACGAGGCCGAATACAAGGGCGTCGCCGCTTTCTTCGACTTCATCCGGTCGGTCGAGTCGCAGGAGTTCTGGAGCACCGTCACGGGCTATGTGCCGACGACCAGGAGCGGCTACGACGCGCTCGTCGCCAAGGGCTTCTACAAGCAGAAGGAGTATGCAGGGCGGGAAGTCGCCATCGAGAGTCTGGCCCGCACGCCGCCCACGCCGCTCTCGCGCGGGCTGCGCCTCGGTTACTTCCCACAGATCAAGAAGATCATCGGCGACGAGCTGGAGCAGATGCTGGCCGGCAAGAAGACGGCGCAGGAGGCGCTCGACAACGCGGTGAAACGCGGCAACGAGCAGTTGCGCCGGTTCGAAAAGCAGTACGAGGGCCAGTCCCTGCCCTGAGCGCGGGAACCGGCGAAAGACCGGCGGCGCCCGGACAACCTCATGCCGGGCGCCGCGGTGCCATGCTTGAACAGCGACAGCGCCTAGCCAGATGATTAAGCGCGTTCTCTTCCGGAACCGGCTTCTGCCTTATCTGCTGATATTGCCGGAAGTCCTGATCGTCTTCGTCTTCTTCTACTGGCCGTCGGCGAAGGCGCTGTTCTGGTCCTTCACCCTGGAGCCCCCTTTCGGGGGAGTCGCCCGGTGGGTCGGCCTCGACAATTTCCGGGAACTCTTCGGCTCGCCGGAATATTACGAGTCCGCCGGCATCACCCTCATCTTCGCCTTCTGGACGACGGCGATCTCGATGGGGCTTGCGCTCCTGCTGGCGATATTCGTGGACCGGGTGATCCGGGGATTGGTGGTTTACCGCACGGTGCTGATGTGGCCCTATGCGGTGGCGGCGCCGGCGGCCGCCGTCGCCTTCCAGTTCATCTTCCAGCCGGGCGTGGGCTTCTTTGCCTTCCTGAACGACATCTGGCCGGGAATATGGGACCCGAACATCGTCGGGGCGGACGCGATGCTGATGGTCATCATCGCCGCGTCGTGGAAGAGCATCACCTACAATTTCATCTTTTTCCTGGCAGGCCTGCAGGCGATCCCCCGCACCTTCGTCGAGGCGGCGGCGCTCGATGGTGCAGGCCCGATCCGGCGCTTCGTCACCATCGTCTTCCCGCTGCTGAGCCCGACCTTCTTCTTCCTGCTCGTCATCAACGTCACCGATTCCTTCACCGAGGGCTTCGGCATCATCAATGTGATGACCCAGGGCGGGCCGGGCGGCGCTACCAACATCCTGGTTTACAAGATCTATCAGGACGGCTTCATCGGCCTCGACCTCAGCGGCTCGTCGGCCCAGTCCGTCGTGCTGATGGCCCTCGTCATCCTGTTGACGTTCGTCCAGTTCAAGTGGATCGAGCGTCGCATTCACTATGCGGAATGAACGGGCATGATCGAGCGTACGCCCATCCTGAACGCCGTCACCCACACGATCCTCGCGGTCGGCCTCGTGGTGATGTGCTTCCCGCTCGTGATTGCCTTCGTCGCCGCGACGCTGCCCTACGAGGCGGTGATCGACGTGCCGATGACGCTGATCCCGGGGGGTGAGTTGCTGGAAAATGCGGTCAAGGCATGGGAGCGGGGCGACTTCGCGACCCAGGGCGTCAACAGCGTGGTCATGACGCTCGGTATCCTGTTCGGCAAGATCGCCTGCGCCTCGCTCACCGCCTTCGCCATCTGCTACTTCAACTTCCGCTTCCGCATGCTGGCCTTCTGGCTGATTTTCATCACCCTGATGCTGCCGCTGGAGGTGCGTATCGTGCCGACCTACGAGGTGGCGGCGAATGCGCTGCTGCCGCTGCAGCAGCTGCTGGACGTGTTGCGGCTGACCGATCTCGTCGCCTGGCTCTCCGGCGTCCAGGTCGCGCTGGAGTGGAACCTGCTCGACACCTATTGGGGGCTGACACTTCCGCTCTTCGCCAGCGCCACGGCGACCTTCCTCTTCCGGCAGTTCTTCCTGACGATCCCGGAGGAGCTGGCGGAGGCGGCGAAGATGGACGGGGCAGGGCCGCTTCGCTTCTTCTTCCAGATCCTGCTGCCGCTCTCCAAGACCAACATCGCCGCGCTCTCGGTCATCATGTTCGTCTTCGGATGGAACCAGTATCTCTGGCCCCTGCTGATAACGACGGACCCGGACATGCGCACCCTGGTGATGGGACTGGAGAACCTCATCCCGTCGGAGGACGAGCTGCCGGAGTGGAACGTGGCCATGGCGGGCACCCTGATGGTGATGCTGCCGCCGATCGTCGTCGTGCTGGTCTTGCAGCGCTGGTTCGTCAGGGGCCTGCTCGGCGGCGAGAAATAGAGGCGGGGAGGGCAGATGGCGAACGTCAGCATGCGGCAGGTGAGAAAATCCTTCGGCGCGACCGAGGTCATCCACGGCATCGACATCGAGATCGGCGAAGGCGAGTTCGCTGTCATCGTCGGCCCCAGCGGTTGCGGCAAGTCCACCCTGCTCCGGATGATCGCGGGCCTCGAAGCCGTGACCGCGGGCGAAGTCGCTATCGGGGACCGGGTGGTGAACGACCTGGAGCCCAAGGAGCGCGATGTCGCCATGGTGTTCCAGAACTACGGGCTCTACCCGCACATGACGGTCTTCCAGAACATCAGCTATGCGCTCCGGATCGCGCGGCGGCCGAAGGCCGAGATTCGCGAGCGCGTGGAGCGTGTCGCGCGCATTCTGGGCATCGAGGACCTGCTCGCGCGCAAGCCGAGCCAGCTGAGCGGCGGCCAGCGCCAGCGCGTCGCCATGGGCCGCGCCATCATCCGCGAACCCGATGTCTTCCTGTTCGACGAACCCCTGTCCAATCTGGACGCCAAGCTCCGCAGCCAGATGCGGGTCGAGATCAAGCGCCTCCATGACGAGTTGAAGGCCACCAGCATCTTCGTCACGCACGACCAGGTGGAGGCGATGACCATGGCCGACCGCCTGGTGGTCATGAACCAGGGGGTGGTCGAGCAGACCGGCACGCCGCGCCAGGTCTATCGCCGTCCGGGTTCGACCTATGTGGCCGGCTTCATCGGCGCGCCGGCGATGAACCTTCTGCCCGCTACCCTGTCCGACGATGGCGCCGCCGTCGAAGGCAGGGGACTGGGGCGCATCGCCCTGCCGCGCCATGCGGGATCGGACCGGTCGGGACGCCGGGTGGTGCTGGGAATCCGGCCGGAACATCTGGCGGTGGTTGCCGACGGCAGCGACGGCCTGTTGTCGGCCCGCCTGCTGTACGCGGAAGACCTGGGCGCCTCGCGGCTGCTGCACTGCGCCGTCGGCGATGACGAGCTGATCGTCCACACGCAGGACGAAACCGGGGACCGCCCGGGCACCACGCTGCGCCTGGCGGCGGACCCGGCGAACCTGCACCTCTTCGATGCCGAGAGCGGCCGGCGCCTTGAGGCGGTTGACGGTGGTTAGCCGGCTCGCGGCGATTTTGCTCTGGGTCGGCGCGATGACCGCCTCCGCGAGCGAGCCGACGGCGGTCCTCGGAACCGCACCGAAGGTCGAGCCGGGCGAACTCAGCCGGGTGCCGAATGAGCAGGCTATCGCCAACCGCATCTGGATGCCGGCTCTCGACGCCGGCTTCGTGCCGCAGGGGCTGACCGTGGCGGGAGACCGCGTCCTCGTCGCGGCCTACAGGAGCACCTCGTACCGGATTTCCAGGGGAGAGAGCCGGGTGTTCGCCGTCGATATGAAGAGCGGCGAACCGGTGGGCGAATTCCGTCTCCCCGACGATGTCGGCCATCCGGGCGGTCTCGCCAACGACCGCCGGGGCGCGCTCTTCGTCGCCGACCGGGGCAAGCTCTACCGAATCGATCTGGCGCGGGCGCTTGCCGATGGCGATGCCGGGGCGGCGATACTGGGACGGGCGGATATCGACCGCGAGATCGGCCCTTCCTTCCTCGCTTGGCATGCCGACCATCTCTGGTTCGGCCCGTACGAGAAATACGGCGAGCCCCGACTGTATCGCTACCCGGTTTCCGAGGTGTTTCCCGAAGACGGCAACGTCTATCTCACCGCCCACGACGACGTGCACAGCATTCCCATCGACGTTCGCACCCAGGGTGCCGCATTCGACGCCGACGGCCGTCTGTGGCTCTCGCAGAGCGGGAGCGACGGGGGCGTGGTGCAACGCCTCGATGCCGGGACCGGCGACCTGCTCGACCTCTTCGCGGTCGCAGCCGGTATCGAGGACCTGTCGTTCGACGAGGCGGGGATGCTCTGGAGCGTTTCCGAGGCCGGCAGCCTCAGATGGCGCCACTGGGAAACCTACTTCCCGTTGGTCTTCTCTCTCGATGTCGCGCAGTTGAAATAGAGAGGCCCGCGAGACGGAATCGACGTCCATTACGGGGCCAACGCCGCACGGACCGGACGCCGGCGCAACGGCATGAAGAAGAGTTAGCCCGCATTTCTCACCAGGGTCACGACCTGCGTCGCTGTCCAGGCGTTCGCTCCGCAAGGAGTGGGCCGAAAAGCGTGGCGGAGCCCACGGTTGAGGCCCACGACGCAGCGGGCGGACGCCTGGACGCGACCCGAAGGGCGGCGCTGTCGGACCGGCAGGGTGCGTCGAGCCGATTGCCCGATGCCCCGCATCGCACTGCACGGCTCTCCTTCCCTGCCGGCCCGACAGCACCGCGCAGGCCATGACCCTGGTGAGAAATGCGGGTTAGCCGAGCAACGCCATAGATCCCATCGATATCGACGTTGTCATACCAGCGGTCGTCGATCGGAACCTATGGTGATGGCCCCCACCGTCACCCCGGCCTCCGAGCCGGGGCCCAGCCTCGGTTCTCGCGGCAACTTCAGCGGTCGAGCCTGCTCTCCACCGGCTACGGCATCGTCGAGAGCCATGGATGGACCCCGGCTCTCCGCTTCGCTCCGGCCGGGGTGACGCAGAGGGAAAACCGGGCGGCATTCTCCATGAGTCACAAACCGCAGCCGCTGGTATCAGAACCATGGGCCGCCTCGACTTCCGCGCCGACCCGGCGGACGAGATCATCGCGGCAACCGGCCTTGTGCACGATGTTCCCCTGCTCATCCGCGACCGAACCGGCCGGTCGAAGCCGGTTCCGCTGGCCCTGTTGCCGGGATGACATTCTTGCGAGGCGGAGCGGGCGGCGAGGGGTGCGCTCCTCCGCTATCCGGGCGGGCATGCCTCCCGGTCGCCGCGCCAGACCAGCAGGCGGCCTTCGGCGTCGAGGAAGCAATTGCCGGACCAGCGCCCCGGATGGCGCTCGCCGCTCCCGGTGACATAGACCCCCGGCTGCCCGTCCACCGAGCCGTGGCGATATTGGTATTCGAAGCGGTTGCCGCTGGCGAAGCGGTCCACCCACCGGCCGTGCTTCCTGCCGTTCACGTAGGAGCCTTCATCGACCCTGCCGTCGGCATAGCGGTCCACCCATCGGCCGTGCCTCTTGCCGTCCAGATAGGGGCCCCGGTCGATTCTGCCGTCGGCGTAGCGGACGATCCACAAGCCCTGCATCCTGCCGGCGCCGAACGCGCCGATGAGGTCGGCCGACCCGCCGGCGGACGTTGCCGCCAGCGCGCCCGGCCCGTCGGCGACGCCGTTCCGGCAGCCGCCCGACCAGGCCCAGCTTACGCTGGGATCGTAATGGTCGTACCAGAAATGGCAGCCCGGCAGGTCGCCGAGCTCCTGCCAGCAGGCTGCACCAGGGCTCATGCCCGGGCATTTCGGCGCGAGGTCGGCGGCCGGGTCCCGGGGCGCGGGGGGGACGAGCAGCGAACCGTGGACGAAGGCCGCGCCGCCTCCCGGCGCCTCGATCCTGAGCCACGCCCCGGCCTCGCCCGTCACCCGCACTTGCCGGCCCGCTTCCAGCGCCCCGATCCTGGCGTGGCCGGTTCCGGGTCCGCTGCGGACATCGGCCCGCGCCCGCGCCTGCATCGTCCGGTCGGCTGGCGCGACAGCAGGCTCGCCGCTTTCCTCCTCCTGGGCCTCCGCCGCCACCGTGCAGCCGAAGCGGGCGAAGCCGTCGATGTGCGCGGGACCCCGGCCATCGCACTTGCCGGCCTGGCGGCGGAAATGCTGGATGCAGCTCTCCGCCTGCCATTCGAAGACCGGCAGGCAGCGGGCATGTTTCCGGTTCTCGGCCTCGCTCTCGAAGCCGGTGTTCAGGCGGCAGAGCGCGATCCTGCCCTCGACCGCCTGCCGGCAGACCTCGCGGCTCTCCGACACCTCCGCATAGGATGCCCCGCCGATATCCCCGAGCTTCGGCTTGAGCTCCTTGCCGTCCGCCGCCGCGAGCGGGGCCAGCAGGAGCAGAAGGCAGGCCGTTCCGGACCGCAGCATCGGTCGTTCTCCCGTCCGAAGGGTTAGTGCGCCGCACATGGCCAGGCGAAACCCTAGCGGCATAGTCTTCCCCGATACAGGGGAGCGCGGCAAATATGGACACTTTAATTGACTGGCCGTAAAATATGGATGTTTCAGGCAGGGAGGAACGATGAAGACCATCGGTGCGGCAAAATTCAAGGAGCAGTGCCTGGCGCTGCTGGACGAGCTCGACGATGACGGTCTGGTCATCACGAAGCGCGGAAAGCCGGTAGCGCGCCTGCTGCCCTACGAACGGCGGCATGCGGAACTGATCGGCAGCCTTAGCCGCAAGGTGAAGGTCCGGGGGGACATCTTCAGCACGGGCGTCGATTGGGAAGCCGGTGCTGAATCTTGACACCCACATCCTCGTCTTCGCGCTATCCGGCGGGCTCCGACCGGCGGAAAGCGCCTTGCTGGAGCGAAACGGCTGGTCGGTTTCGGCCATTGTGCTGTGGGAGCTTGCGAAGCTGGTCCAGCTCGGGCGGCTGGAGATGGACCTCGACGACCGCGAGGTCGCGCGCGCGCTCGCCGGACTGCACATCTGGCCCATCGACATCGACGTTGCCAAGACTTCGGTCCGCCTCGACTTCCGCGCCGACCCGGCGGACGAGATCATTGCGGCTACCAGCGTCGTGCACAATGTCCCCCTGCTCACCCGCGACCGGATCGTCGGACAATCGAAGCTCGTTCCGCTGGCGCTGCGTTCGGAATAACATTCGCGTGAGACGGAGCGTGCGGCCTCCAGACTCCGCGTGCCAATGTCGTCGGGTGTCGCTTGAACGGTCGGTCTTGCGACGGAAGCGCGTGACCGCATCCTCCGAACCTGCTAGGTTCCCGGTATGAGCCCCGAACTGATTGCGATTCTCGCCGTCGGCGTTGCACTGGCGGGCCTGATGCTGCGAGGGCAGCACGGCCTGGATCGACGCATCGACGAATTGCGCCAGGACCTCGCCGGCCTCGATACCCGGCTGCGGGCGGTCGAGACCGGTCTGGCCGAGGTGAAGGGCCAACTCACCATCGTGCGGGACTACATCACGGGCCGCAATGTGCGGGGCCCGGAGACGAACGAGGCCGGCGCCGACGAGTGATTGGCCGCACGGTCCCGTCGCCATACGCACTGGCGCAGGACGTAATGTCGAGCGAACACCAACCCAGAGCAATGCACGAAGTGCAGTCGGCGACGGCTGGCCAAGAAATGTATCGTTTCCAATTCTTCATAGGGAGGCTACTACTGTGTCGGAAGACATTTCGTCGGATACTAAGGACACCAAGTCGGTAACGCTACCTGCCGATAAACCGCGTACTAGCAGTGGACAAGAAGCATCTGGTACCGACGACAGTAGTGACGGCATGAGTAATGAACACGAAGCCATTCAACGCAAGAATGATCGACCATATGGGTTTGCTAACGCAGCTATAGGAGTTGTCGCTGCCCTAATTAACGCTATTCTAGTTGGCGTTCTTGTGTTTCAAACATCGGCCGTTTACGACCAATTGACGCTAAGCCGCGAAGCGCTCGAAAGCAGCAACGAAAGCTTTCAGAAGACTATAGGTGAAATGAGGCAACAGCGTGATGCCATGACTGCTCAAGTTGAATCGATGAGGACACTGACGTTTACACTGGAACGGATGTTCCGAGATCAGCAGCGAGCACGTATGTCGTTTCGTGTAGAGCTCCAACAAATTGATGATGCGCAAACTGGGATCAGGATTGTGTGTCCGTTTGAGATCGGCGGTACAACAGAGGCTCGGAAAGTGCAATTTAAGAACTATGTTTCTGAAGGTATACCCGGACAACGGCAGTATTTGGATTCTCTAGACATGGACTGGAAAAAGCGGAAGGCTCACCCGCTCTCGGATGTTGCCCCGACAGAAGTGGGGAGGCGGTTCGTTACGTCCGTTCTTTCACAAATGCGCTTGAAAACTGTGGTTTCCCGAGAGAAGTCGCTCTATTTCGTAGGGCGCCTTGAGTACTGCGACGTTTATGGTTCTTGTCGGTACTTCATGAGGTGCGCAGAATTTGGGTACCAACCCGGTGTGATTTCCTACTGCGGGACACGCGTGGGCGACCTGGGCGAAAACCACGGCAACTGACGCCGATTCCGAGGCAGCGGGACCGTGAAGACGATAGACGCGGCGGAGTTCGGGGAGCAGTGCGCGGCTCTTCTGGACGAACCGAATGACGGCGGTCCGGTCATCTGCAAGGGCGGCAAGCGGGCGGCGCGGCTGCGCCGTTACGGGCCCGGGCATGCCAAGTCGATCGGGAGCCTCAGTCAAAAGGTGAAGGTTCGCGGGAACATCTTCAACACGGGAGCGAGGTGGGAAGCCGGCAGAGAGACCTGACGTCCGTATCCTCGCTATCGCTTTCGCAGACACTCGCCGTGTCCCGCAAGCCATGACAGCGGGGAGACATCCGGGCTAGTCTTTTCCCATGCGATACGATCCGAAGACCTTCCGGGGCCTCACCTTCCACGATGCGCTACCGGCCTTCCGCGAGGGCAGCGATACCCCGCGCGCCTGGCTGGAGCGTTGCCTGGAGGTCGTCGAGACGCGAGAGCCGGTCCTCCGGGCGCTCGCCGCGACCGACATCGAGGGCGCGCGCGAGGCGGCGGATGCGAGCGCGGGACGCTGGCGAGCGGGCCGGCCGCTCTCGCCTGTGGACGGCATGCCGGTCGGCATCAAGGACCTCTTGGAAACGCGCACCATGCCGACGGAGATGGGTTGCCGGGCCTATCGGGGCAATTTCCCGAAGCGCGACAATGCGGCGGTCTGGGCGCTCAGGCAGGCGGGCGCGGTCGTGCTCGCCAAGACGGTGACCTCGGAACTCGGCGGCGCCCATCCGGGGCCGACGACCAACCCCTTCGACCCGGCGCGCACGCCGGGCGGGTCCTCCTCCGGCTCCGCGGCCGCCGTGGCGGCGGGGATGCTGCCGGCCGCCATCGGCAGTCAGGTGGGCGGTTCGATCGTCCGGCCGGCTGGCTATTGCGGCAATATTGCCTTGAAGCCGAGCAGGGGAGCGATCAACCGCGGCGAGCGCCAGGCGAGCAGCCAGAGCGTCAACGGCGTCCACGCCAACTCCATTGAGGACATGTGGCGGGTGGCGGCGGAGATCGCGAAGCGCGCCGGCGGCGATCCCGGCCATCGGGGACTCGCCGGGCCGGAGGACCCGCCGCCGGCGGAGAAACCCGGCCGCCTCCTCGCCATCGAGGGCGCGGGCTGGTCGATGCTGGACGATGCGAGCAAGGAGGCGTTCGGCCGTCTGCTGGAAGCCGTGGAGGCGGCAGGCGTGACGGTGCTGCGCCCGGCGGACGACCCGGCGCTGGCGGCGCTCGATGCCGAACTCATGCAGGCGTCTCCGATCTGCTATGCGATTATCGGCTGGGAGGGCCGCTGGCTGTACCGTTCGCTGGCGGACCGGGGACCGGACGCGATCAGCTTCCGCGCCCGCCGGTCGCTGGAAGCCGCCGAGGCGATGAGCGTGGCGGACTACCATGCCGCGCTCGACGGGCGCGAGGCGGCGCAGGCGGCCTGGGCGCGCGCGCTGGAGGTCGTGGACGGCGCGCTGATGCTGAGCTGCCCCGGCCCCGCGCATGTCTGGGCGGGCGACAGGCCGGGCGAGCCGCCGATGGCGCGGCCGACGGGCGATGCGGTGTTCAACACGCCCGCCTCGATCCTGTTCGCGCCGGCCGTCTCCATGCCGCTCATCGCCGTGGGCGGCCTTCCGGTCGGCGCGCAGGTCATGGGCGGGCAGGGTGCGGACGCCCGCATGACCGGTTTCGCCCGCTGGATGCTGGAGGCGGTCGAACCGGTCGTCATCGGCTAGAATGGCCCGGCAACGGAGGGAGGAAGCGCCATGATCCCGTTGATCGACCTGTCCCGGAGCCGGGAGGAAGTGGCCGGCGCGCTCGCCGCCACGCTGGAGCATGTGGGCTTCTTCATCGTCGTGAACCACGGCGTGCCGCAGGAGAAGATCGAGGGCATGTTCGCGGAGGCCGAACGCTTCCACGCCCGGCCGGACGAAGCCAAGCATGCCGTGCTGATGAACGAGCACAATAACGGCTACATGGCGATGGCGCGCTACAATGTGCGCACCTCGCGCGTCAGCGAGGCCGAGGCCAAGCCCGACATGAACGAGGCCTTCTTCATCAAGCGCGAGCGCGGGGCCGACGACCCGCTCGCCGGGCGGCGCTTCGCGGGACCCAACCGCTGGCCGGAGAACCTGCCGGGCTTCCGCGAGACGGTGCTCGACTATTGCGAGACGGTGGACCGGCTGGCGCTGAGTGTGCTGCCGGCACTCTCGCTCTCGCTCGGCCTGCCGGAGGACTGGTTCGACCCCCATTTCACCCGCAGCCAGTTTTCCTTCCGGCTCTCGCACTACCCGCCCGCCGAGCGCGAACCCGGCCGCTACGGCATCGCGCCCCACACGGACACCAACTTCCTCACCTTCCTCGCCCAGTCCGGCGTGCCGGGCCTGCAGATCCGGCGCGAGGGCGGCGGTTGGGAGGACGTGCCCTTCGTGGAGGACAGCTTCGTCGTCAATACCGGCGACATGCTGCACCGCTGGACCAACGGGCGCTACCAGTCCACCCCGCACCGCGCGCAGCCGCCGGTCGGGCGCCACCGCTACGCCATTCCCTATTTCTTCGGCCCCAATCTCGACGCCGAAATAAGCTGCGCGCCCACCTGCACCGGCCCGGACAACCCGCCCCGCTGGCCCCCCGTGATCTACGAGGACCACCTCGCCTGGTGGTACGACGCCAACTACAACGCCGACGACCAGAAGGATCTGGCGGCGGAGTAGCTGCGGGGCGTTCGCGCCGGGCCGTCACCGAAACTATGGGCGCGTTTCGTGTTGGATTATCCGGCACGATGAAGAGGAACGGTCCTTGCAGCTTGCCTCGCAAGGGACCCAGCTTATAGCCAGACCCTGATCGCAGTGGCGACCAGGCCCACAGCCATGACGGCGATGGCGAACTTGGTGCTCCAGAACTTGTCGGTGAGCTTCGTTTCCAGCTTCGCCAGATCTTCCTTGGTGGCCATCGTGTCCAGTCGCGCTTCTATTCGCGCAAGGCGCTCCATGACATCGACCAACGGGTTCCGCGCGACACCGGTTTCCGTATTCTCCAAGGATGGCATGCTTGCCGGACTCCAATCTGTCGGGCAGATAAAATCGGCAGAAAACATATGTGTCATCCCGGTTGGCGTAAAGCCATCCGAAAGGCCCGGTGGAACGCCGATTTTCGGTGGCGGGCGATCGCTCTCTCGCTGAGCCGGCGGGAATTTTCCGGGCTTGGTGGTCGGCCTTCGCTCCCAATCCACACGGTTTGGAACGGGGAGACGGCTCGTTTATGGTGCTTCGACCGCGCGCTTGCCGCCGAGAGGCTCCCCGCAGAAGAACGCCCCGGCGCCCGGCCGGAGCGAGAGGAAAAGACCCATGAAGTTTTACGACTTTGCGATGGCGCCGAGTTCCCAGCGCGTCCGCATCTATCTGGCCGAGAAGGGGCTGGAGATTCCGACCGAGCAGTTGAACGTGCGCGAAGACGAGCAGTTCGCCGAGCCCTTCAACTCGATGAACCCGTTCCACTGCGTGCCGTTCCTCGCGCTGGACGACGGCACGGTGATCGCGGAGTCGGTTTCGATCTGCCGCTATCTGGAGGAGCTGCATCCGGAGCCGCCGCTGTTCGGACGCACGGCGGCCGAGCGCAGCGTCGTCGACATGTGGGGGCGCCGCTTCGAGCTGGACGCCTTCATGCCGCTGCTGCACGCGCTGCGCAACCGGCTGCCGAATTTCGCCGGCAAGGTCGTGCCGGGCACCCGCACCGACCTGCCGCAGTCGGAGGCGATGATCTCCCGGGGCAAGGAGATGGCGGAAGTGCTCTTCGGCCGCGCCGAGCCGCACATGGCGAAGAACGAGTTCGTCGCCGGGGCGGAGCTCACCGTCGCCGACATCACCGCCTTCTTCACGCTGCGCATGGCCTATGCGCTGGAGATGGATGTCGCCGGCTCCTGGCCCGCCACCCACGCCTGGTTTCAGAGGGTGTCGGCGCGGCCGGCGTTCCAGGTCTAGGAAGGCCGGGCCGTGAGCAAACCCGTCTGCCTCGTCACCGGCGTCGGGCCGGAAGGCGGCACCGGCGCCGAGACCGCGAAACGCTTCAGCGAGGGCGGCTACCGGGTCGCCATGCTGGCCCGCAATGCCGACAATCTGGCCGGCCTCGCCGCGAAATACGAGGACACGCGCGCCTATGGCTGCGATGTCGCCGACCTCGGCGCCCTGGTCGAAACCGTCTCCCGCGTGAAGGCGGAGATGGGCGCGCCCCGCGTTGTGGTCCACAACGCGCTCAGGAGCACGCGCGGGCCGATGCTGGAGCAGGACCCGGAGGACCTGGAACGGAATTTCCGGGTCAATGCGACCGCGCTCCTCTATCTCGCCCGCGAGACGATCCCGGACATGCTGGAAGCCGGCGAGGGCGCGATCCTTGTGACCGGCAACACCTCGGCCACGCGCGGCGGCAGGAATTTCGGCTTCTTCGCCTCGACCAAGGCGGCGCAGCGAATCCTGGCGGAATCCATTGCGCGCGAGTTCGGACCGCAGGGCATCCACGTCGCCTATTTCATCATCGACGCCGCCATCGACACGCCGCGCACCCGCGAGGTGCTGGCGCCCGGCAAGCCGGACGACTTCTTCGCCAAGCCCCCGGCGATTGCGGAGGAGATGTACCGCGTCGCCCACCAGGACCGCTCCGCCTGGTCCTTCCGGGTCGAACTCCGCCCTTTCGGCGAAACCTGGTAGGACGGCTCCGGCCTTCCCGTAGCCGGGCGAGGGAGAGAGTCGCCGGCGCTGCTAGGCCGCGAGCGGGCCCCTTATGACCGTGCCCGGAACGGTGCCGGTGCTCTCGCCGCCTTCCAGCGTGACCGCGCCATTGACGATGGTGGCGTCGATGCCCCGGGCCTTCTGCACCAGTCGGCGCTCGCCGCCGGGCAGGTCGTGTTTCACCGTCGGCAGGCAGGGCTTCACTGCCGCCTCGTCGAACACCACGATGTCGGCCGCCATGCCGGTCCTGAGCAGGCCCCGGTCGGCGATGTTCCAGGCCGACGCATTCTCGAAAGTCAGCTTGCGGACGGCCTCCTCCAGGGTGAAGGCCTGCTTCTCGCGCACCCAGTAGCTCAGCATGTGGGTCTGCAGCGAGGAGCCCATCTCCTGGCAGACATGGGCGCCGGAGTCGGAGAAAGTCGCGAGCGTGCGGGGGTGGCGCAGCAGGTTCAGCACGTCCTCGGGGTCGTTGTTCATCAGTGGCTGGACGAACACCAGGTCCTCGTTCTCCAGCATGAGGTCGATCATCGCCTCGACCGGGTTGCAGGACCGCTGCCGCGCGATCTCCTCGATGCTCGGTTCGTCCCATTTGACGTCGAACATCGGGAAGAGGTTGGCGTAGTCCGGCTTGCGCGGGTCCGTGGTGGCCGCGCCGCCGCCCTGGAATTCGGTGCCTCTGGGCTTCATCCCGGCCTCTTCGGCAACCAGTCGGGCACGCAGCTCCGGATTCCGGAAGCCGGCCTTCTGTTCCTCTATCGAACGCTGCCGCAACTCCTTCCAGCTCGGCAGCGCGTCGAAGGGCAGATAGGCCTTGAGCGTGAAGATGGCGTTGATCGAGCGCGTCGTCCCTTGGCCGTAAGCGCGCCCGCCGCCCTCGGAGACCCGGTCCATCCAGTCCATCTGGTATTGCCAGTGGTTGGGCCTGTCGCCCTGCTTCAACGCGACGGCGCCGAACATGACGGGCCGGCCGGTGTCCATCGAGACGCGGCCGAGCTCCTCCAGGAAGGCCCGCTGGGCGGCGCCGCTGGCGACATCGGGGCCGAGCTGTAGGATGCCCGTATTCAGCCGGCCCATGACGGCCGCCAGATGCGCGAGCTCGCGCCAGTCCGCAACCCGGCTCGCCACCGGTCCGCCATCCGGGCGCGTGTGGGTGACGGAGCGCGAGGTGGACAGCCCCATCGCGCCCGCGCGGAGCGCCTCCTCGACGATCCCCGCCATCGTCTCAAGGTCGTCGTCGGTCGCAAGCTCGTCCAGCGCCCGCGCGCCCATCGCATACATGCGCAGCGCCGAATGGCCGATATAGGAGCCGTAATTGATGGCCTTGGGCAGCGCCTCCACCACCGCCAGATATTCCGGGAAGGTCTCCCAGGTCCAGTCGATGCCCGCCATCATCGCGTCCTTGGGAATGTCCTCCACGGCTTCGAGGCACTCGGCGTACCACTCCCGCTCCTCCGGCTTGCAGGGCGCGAGCGCGAAGCCGCAATTGCCCATCACCACGCTGGTGACGCCGTGCCAGCAGGCGCAGCTTCCGAGCGGGTCCCAGGCCACCTGCGCGTCCATGTGGGTGTGGCCGTCGATGAAGCCCGGCGCGACGATCCGGCCTTCCGCGTCGATCCTCCGCTCCGCCGGCGCGCGTATCCGCCCGATTTCCGCAATCCTGCCATCCCGGACGCCCACATCGGCCCGGTAACGCGCCATGCCGGAGCCATCGACCACCGTGCCGTCGGCGATAACCAGATCGAATACCATGTCCCGTTTCCTTCAGGCTTCTGTGTGCGGCGATGCAAAAAATGCGGGCCGCCGCCCCGGTTCCCTGCCCGGCCATTTGCAGTTTTGCACCCGCAGACGCGCAAGGAAAGCCGGGGCGGGGAGCCGGCACGCGACTGGTGGTGGAAGAGGCGCCCGGCGGCGTGCTGCTGAAGCCTGCAGCGGCCTTCCCGGCGACGCGGCCGGAGGACGTATTCGGATGCCTCCCCGCCGACAGGCCCAGGTCCGTTGCGGAGATGGACGCCGGCGTGCTCGCGGAGGCGAAACGGCGCCATGAGGGCGGTTGATACGAATGTCGTCGTCCGCTACCTGACCGGCGACGACCCGGAGCAGGCCGCGAGGGCGCGGGCCGCGGTCGATGCCGGGCGCATCTTCGTAAGCACGACCGTTCTTCTCGAAAGCGAATGGGTGCTGCGCAGCGTTTACGGGTTCGGCCGGGGGGAGGTGGCGGCGGCTCTCCGGGGCTTTGCGGGGCTGCCGGGGGTTTCGGTCGAGGCGCCGTCCCTGCTGGCCGAAGCCCTGGCGCACGCAGAGGCAGGCATGGATTTCGCGAATGCGTTGCATCTTGGCGCCGCCGCGGACTGCGAGGCCATGCTGACCTTCGACCGGCGGTCGATCGATGCGGCAAGGGACGCGCCTGTCAGTGCAATGGAACCCTGAGGCCGGCCGGGCGCAGCGGCAGACGGACACCGCCTCTGCCGCCGCACCCGTCTTGACGCCGGCTATGCGGCGTTCAGCAAGGCGTCCAGCAGATCGAGCATTTCGGCGATCTCCGCATCGGTGACGTTGAGCGCCGGCACGAAGCGGAGCGTATCCGGCGCGGGGGCATTGAGCAGCAACCCCTTTGCCAGCGCCTTCTCGACGAGGGCGAACCCGTCGGAACGCGGCTTCAGGTCGAGAGCGAGTAGCAGGCCCCTGCCGCGCACGCCGCCGAGCCCGTATTTCCTGCTCAGGGTCTCAAGACCGCCCCGCAGGATCGCCTCTGCCTCCCGAACACGCTCAAGGAAACCCTCCGAGGTGAGTTCTTCAAGCACCGCATGGCCGACCGCGGCCATCAGCGCATTGCCGTTATAGGTGCCGCCCTGGTCGCCCGGCTCGAAACAGCAGACTTCTTCCCGTGCAAGCAGCGCCGCGAGCGGCGTTCCGGCGCCGATCCCCTTGCCGAGCGTCATGATGTCCGGGCGGACGCCGGTGTGCTCGCAGCAGAACAGGGTTCCGGTCCGGCCCATGCCGGTCTGGATCTCGTCGAGGATCAGCAGGATGCCCCGCCGGTCGGCCAGGGCGCGCAAGGCCTTCAGATAGCCGTCGTCGGCGGGCCAGACGCCGGATTCGCCCTGGATCGGCTCCAGCATGACGGCGGCGGTCCGGTCCCCGACCGCGGCCTCGACGGCCGCCAGGTCATTCAACGGCACTTTCGGAAACCCGGGCACCTTCGGTTCGAACAGCCCGTCCCAGGCCGCCTTGCCCGACGCGGACATGGTGGCGAGCGTCCGGCCGTGGAAGCCGCCGACTGTGGTTACGATCTCATAGGCGCCGCCGCGATGCTTCGCGCCCCATTTCCGCGCGAGCTTGATGGCGCCCTCATTGGCCTCCGCGCCGCTATTGGCGAAGAAGACCCGCTCCAGGCCCGCCGCCGCCGTCAGCGCGTCCGCATAGCGCATCATCGGCTCGCTGTAATAGGCGGGGCTGCAATTCAGCAGTTTGGCGGACTGCTCGACCAGGGCGCGGGCAACGGCCGGCGGCGCGTGCCCGAGGCAGTTCACCGCCCAGCCCTGGATGAAGTCCAGATAGCGGTTGCGGGTCCATGCCCTCGCTGTCCCAAAGCAGCCCGCCCTGCCCGTGCGTGAAGGCGATCGGGGGCCGCCGGGCGATCTCCATCAGGGCCCCGTAGGGGTCGTGCGCCGCTTCTTCCGCCTGCGGCTCTGCGAGTGTCGTCATGGTCCTGTCCTTCCCGCTCAGGGCGCCGAGGACAAGGACAGCAAAAAGGGACCCCGCCTCCCGGCGGCAGTCGCGGCTGTCTGGATTCTAGTGCTGGTGAACGAGCCCGCGACCGCCTACACGCAGGCGCGGCGTCGGGAAACGCAGATGCGGGTCCATGGGCTCATGGCGGCGGACCCTATAGCGACCGCGAGGCCCTGGCAAGGCCGGCGGATTAGGGCGGCAGGGCCACGCTCGTTACGGTAATGGCTCCCTGACGCCATTTCGGGGAAGCCGGCCCCGCGCCTCGCGCAACCCGCAGAACGTTGCGCCGCCGGAGAAAACAGAAAGCGGAGTTGCCGACGGAAAGGGCGCCGGACGGCAACTCAGCGTCTTCGCCGCTCCCGCATATCCCGCCGGATATCTTCGGCAATCTCCTCGACTTCCTTCGCCACGCGCGGCTCCAGGCCCAATTCCAACTCAAAGGCCGTCGTCAGGGGAAGCAGCAGGTCGGAGGTCGGCGATTTCCGGATCAGCTCGCCCGTTTCGGCCAGGCCGAATACCAGAGCGATGTCCGACAAGGCGTCCAGGGCATCCTTTGGGAGAATGTCGAGGCCGGGAAGGACCTCCAGTCCCGCCTCGATGTCGAGGGCGCATGCGGCCTCGTCTCCTTCCTCAAGATGGGCTTGGGCGCGAAGGAAACGGGCGCGCCATCGGTTGTCGGGCAGCCCATCGTCACTTTGCAGAACCCGGTCTGCTACCTCCGCGGCCGCCCTGGCGCGCCCCTGCCCCAACTCATGCTCGGCGACTCGGAGCAAGGCGGCATCAGAGGCGTGGCGCAACGCCGGTGCACCGCTGCTCCCGAAGCGTTGCACCGCCTCTTTCCAGGCCGCTACCGCCTCATCCGTCCTGTCCAATTGGGCGAGCAGGTCACCTTTCTTCACGAAGCAAACGGCGAAAGCGCCCGGAGCCGTGGAATCGGCGCCGGCCTCGAAACGCCGAATACCTTCCTCGCAGGCCGCCAACGCTTCCGTCGGGCGGTTCAGGAAGGCCAACGCGGCAACCTTGTTCGCTAAAGTCGTCGCTACCTCTTCCAGATAAATCGGCTCATCGTCCGTCCCGAAACGCCGGAGGACATCGTTCCAGGTCGCAATAGCCTCATCCGGTCGCCCCATTTCGACAAATGCGGCACCCACGTTTACGAGGGCGGACGCAACATGTTTGAGAATTACGGGCGCGCCGCTGGCTCCGAAACGCCGGTCCACCTCGTTCCAAACAGCAACCGCTTCCTCCGCGCGGTTCAACATGGCGAGCACCGAGCCCTTGTTGTGGAGCACGCCGGCGACGGCATGACCGATCTCTGGCGCTGCGCTCGTTTCGAATTGGCGCGCTGCCCGGTCGAAAACTGCCAGTGCCTCTTCCAATCGGCCCAGTTCGACGAGCATGGCGCCCCTGTTGACGAAAGAGCCGGCGACCAGTTCCAGAAACTCGGGTTCGTCTCTGGTTCCCGCATGCCGTTCGACTTCTTCCCAAACACCCAGAGCCTCTTCCAGCCGGCCCAGATGCTCCAACAAGGAGCCCATTTGAGTGAAAGCATTAACGATAACCGTGCGTATCTGGGACTGATCGCTCGTTCCGAAGCGTTGGACGATGTCGCTCCAAACAACCAGTGCTTCCTCCAGTCGGTCCGTTTGAGTTAGCGTCATGCCCTTGCTCATCAGCGCCAATGCCACCGGCACTTGCTCGTTCGGTTCGGAGCCGAACCTCTGCGCACACTCATCCCACGCCCCGATCGCTTCCGCTGGACGACGCAACAGACGAAGGGCGTTACCTTTGTTGAGCAAGGCAGCGGCGGTCGATTCCCGCCGTGTCGTCCGGTCGTCGTCCGGGTAGCGTCGCAGGATTTCTTCACACGTAGCGAGCGCCTCTTTCGGGCGACCGAACTGAACAAGGGCGGATGCCTTGTTGCCGAGCGCCATGGCGACTTGGTCGATGACTTCCGGAGCCTCGCTGTTTCCGAAGCGCTCCGCCATCTGGCCCCACGCGGCCGCGGCTGCATCGAAACGGTCCAGGGCGGCAAGCGCAGAGCCTCTGCCGGCCATGGCCGTAGCGACCTCTACAGGCAGCGCAGGCGCTTCGCTCGCGCCGAAACGCCCTAGCAGTTCGTCGCAGGCAGCCAAAGCCTCGTTCGGCCGATTCAATGCCATGAGCGCAACGCTCTTTCCTATCAGCGCGTTCGCGAGCACGCCTTGAAGCGACTCGATCCGGGTCTCCCGGAAGCGCAGCAGGACTTCGTCGCAGGCGGCCAGCGCTTCCAGCGGGCGGTTCTCCTCGGTGTGCAGGTGCGCTTTGCTGACCAGGGCCGTTGCGACGGCATGGGGGATTCCAGGCCCCCGGTTTCCACCGAACCGCTGTGCGGCGTCGTCCCAAACCGCAAGAGCCTCTTCGGAGCGGTTCAGAAGCTTGAGCGCTCTCCCCATGTTGACGAGCGCCAGCGAGACCGGATTGCGGTCGTCCGTCGCTTCGCTCTCCCCGAAACGGCGCACGAATTCCCTCCACGCCGCGACGGCTTCCTGCAGTCGGCCGCTCTCGGCCAAGGCAAGGCCGTTCTCGAACAACTCCCTTGCCGATATCGGATGCCCGTCCGCGGCGGAATAGCCGCTGTCCCCTTCGCCGAAGCCAAAGGCGGCCGGCGCAAGCGGCAGCAATTCGTCGCGGTGCGCCGCCAGGGACGGGAGCCGGACCAATTGCTGGAATGCAGTCCGGTAATGCGGAAGGTCATTGCCGTCGGTTTCCAGCGCTTCCCGCGCAATCCGGGCGCCGAATTCCTTCAATTCGTCCGCCGAGTAGTATCCCTCCATAAAGCGGATCAGCGCTTCGATCAGGGGTGCGGGCCCGCGGGCGCGGCGCATCAGGTAGTAGATGTTGTAGAGCCGCTCGGCGAGGTAATAGAGCCTGCGCCGTGCGCTACCGCCCGTCGTCTCGACTGCGCCGCGGTCGATCAGCCGCCCGAGATGCGCGCTGCATTTGCTGGTATCGATCCTGGCGCGTTCGGCGATTTCGCGGGCGGTCGCAGGTTTCCATAGATAGGCGAGGGCCAGATACACCCTGCGTTCCTGGGCCGGGAGCGCATCGAGGTGGCTCTTGAAATACTCGGTGTGGTCATCCACGAGGTTCAGGAGGTCGGCCATCAGTTCGCGAAAGGAGAGCTTCGCCCCGAAGCGGGCCACGATGGTCAGAAGCCGGGGGCTGCCGCCGGTAAGAATCCGCAACGCCCGGATTGTCTGCGGCGCCCGGCTCTGGCCCGAGACCTGCTGCCAGAGGGTCGCGCAGGCGCCGGTATCCAGAGGACGCAGGGATACCGACCGGAAGAGGTCGTAGAAGGCCTTGTCCGGGCTGTCCATCTCGTCGAACCGGCTCGTCGCGCTCGCCAGCAGGACGATCCGGGGCTCGGTCTGGAGCGTGTGGCGCAGCTTCCATCCGGCATTTTCGTCCGCCATGTCCCGGAACATCATGTTCAGGTTCTCGACGAACAGCACCAGACGCTTGCCTTCACGGTCCGCGAAGTCCTGCAGGGCGCCGAGGCAACGGTCCCCGAGCAGCCGGTCGTCCTGGACCGTGCGCAGTTCCTCAAAACTGCGCCGCAGATCGGGACCGTCTTCGCGCTGCGGCGCCCGGTCGGCCAGACGCGACAGGCATTCGAGCCAGAATTCGCCGGCGGTCGAGACTTCGTAGCTCTCCTCCGCGAAGACCACCGGGAAGAAGCGTGAGGCGAACCCGGCGTTCCGGCCTATCTCGGCCGCGACCCGCAGCAGCAGGCTCGTCTTGCCGCTGCCGCGCGGCCCGATGACGATCTGGTGCGTGTTCGAGTTTCCGTCGCATTCCCCGAGCGTTTCGACGATCGAGGCGAATTCCCGGATCCGCACGCAAAAGGTCGCGATGAGCTCGTCGTCGGACAGGAACCCCGGATTGTATTTCCTGGCGGTCATCGGCCCGCTCCCCCGCTCTGCCGCCCGTCGTCGATGACGGGCCGGAAGCTTCCGCCCCAGCGGTTCCGCCACCAGTCCTCGAGAAGGCCCGACCTGAACCGGTAGCCGCCGTCCTGCGGCTCCAGATAGCCGTCATGGAGCAGGAGGTGCAGCACATCCCCGACCGACGGACCGCCCGGTTCGGCCTCCTCGATCCCGGCCGCGAAATGCGCCCGGTAGCGGTCAACGGCATCGCCGTCCAGGCGGCCGCTGACAGCGGTTGCGGTCAATATTTCCATGGCGACCGGATAGCCTGTTGTTCCGAGTATTGTCCTCAGCCGGTCTTCATAGTGCTGAAGGTCCATTTGGCCCCGGACGCTCAGCATCTCGTGCAGATAGACCCGTTCCGCATCCTCCTTCGTGGCGGCATGCCGACCGGCATGCCGGAGACGGTCGTGGAGCTTCTCGAAATACATCTGCACATGGTGGGGGATGCAGCAGCGGAGCCGTCGGCACATGTCCCGGCATATCCCGTGCGGCAGGCCGACCCCGTAGGTCCCGGCAAGCTCCGACAGGCACGATATCGCTATGTCTTCGTCCCAGGGCTTCAGGTCGTAGGCGGAAAAGATGTTGGCATGGGCGCTCAGCCCGGCTTGTTCGAGAAGCGGTTCGAGGCCGACGCTGCCGGACAGGATCATGGTTACCCGTTCCCGATGGGCCTGCCCGTTCCGGCGCAGCCAGCTTAGAAACGCATCCGCCTCCTGCTTTCCTTCCGGCGTAATGCGCCCGCTGTGGTCCTTGAGCAGGCGGTTGACGAGAATCGGCAATTCGTCGATGGCGAGCACGAGCGGACGGGGATTGCCGGCGAGCGCCTCGAAGACCGCATCGCCTCTCCGGGCCCAATTGCCGGCGTCGATTCCGGCACGCAGCTTCACTTTCAGGTCGGAGACCGACAGTTCCTCGATCCTGCCGCTGGCCTCCTTCAGGATGTTGACGAAACCGGCTTCGATCCGCCCCCAGGCCCCGCTTACGGGCCGAGCGCGAACCGCGGTCTCGGCGATGGCGTCGGCCTGGTCCAAGGCGGCTTCCAGATCGATGAAGACCGTCTCGAATTCGCCGCCCTTCGCCAGACGCCGCAGCAGTTCCCGCACGAGGCTCGTCTTGCCCATGCGCCGCTGTGCGGTCACCAGGGTGTGTATTCCATCCCGCATGCGATCCATCAAAATCTCAAGCTCGACCTCCCGGTCGAAGAACCGGTCTCCCTCTACCCAGTTGCTTCCGCCCTTTCGCAGCATCGCACAATTCCCAACAGTTTTCTTGGCAACAATATTGTTGGCAACGAGGTTGTTGTCAAGGACCGCGCCCACGCCCGGCAACTCTTGCGGGGTTCGGCCAGAGCCGTCTTTACAATATTCCTTATTTGTTCTATTCCCTGCCAGCCGGTCGGGGAGGTCCGGCGGGGATGCCGAAAGCGCTGCCCATCGAATTGCGGAACCGGGTGCTTGCGTCGCTCGCGGAGGGGATGACCTTTGTCGAGGCGGCGGAGACCTTCCATGTCGGCGTTGCCAGCATCGTGCGCTGGCGGCGGCTGGAGCGCGAACGGGGCGACGCACGGGCGCGAAAGACGGGCGGCGACCGCCGCTCCTGGCGCATCGAGGCCGCGAGCGGCGCGATCCTCGCCCTGCTGGAGGAGGACCCGGAGCTTCCGATAAACGCCCTGCGGGAGGCGCTCCGCGAGCAGGGCCTCGTCTTCGGCTACGGCACGGTGCGCATGTTCCTCAAGCGCCACGGCTTCAAGCGCAGGCGCGGCCGCCGCCCCGCCCGGCGGACGCCGGCCCGGCCGCGCTGAATGGCAGGCGGGCGGCCGTTTTCGCCGCCGATCCCGGTGTTGCAGGCTTTCGGGACGACGAAAGGAGCGCGGAGAAACAAATGCTCAAGCAATTTCGCCCAAGTATATCCAACCCGTTCCGACATTTTCCGCCCGGAAGCATACGAGCGGCCACACCTGCCCCGTCCGCCTCCCGGGCGGTTGTCTCCACTACGGGTTCCAAACATCGGTCGGGGCGGGCGGCCCGCCGCCGGTCTCAGGTCCAGGTCATGCTCTCGCGTTCGGCTCCTGCCACGCTGCCGAATATAGGGCGGCCGCCGGCTGTTTGCAAGCTTTTTGAGGAAATAAATCCTGAATATGGAAACCGGCGCGGCAGGCTGCCTCCGCCCACGCGGAGGTTACGGGAGCAGCGGCACGACCGGGACCGGCCGGCCTGCGGCTGCGGCGGCTGCGCCGGCCAGCGTCTTGCGGTCCTCATCGGCGAGCGTGTCGAGGTCGCCGTCGCCGAACCAGCAAAGCGCGCGCACCGATTCCATTGGCGGGTAGCCCGGTCCGTAAAGCGCACGGGCCGCGCCGAGGCCCTGTTCCAGCGCGATGCCCGACCGGAGCAGCGCGGCGATGTCGGCATAGTCCTTGGCGGCTGCGCGCTGCAGGATCGTCTTGAGCTTCGTCGCCAGCAGATCCAGGGCGGACGCGACGGGCAGGCCGTTCTCCGGAGCCGTGTCGGGCGGCGCGACCGTGCCGTTGTCGATGCCGCCGAAGAAGGACAGCAATACACCCTCGGCCGTCCTTGCGATGAAGCTGCCGGCGTCCTCACGCAGCGCCGGCCTGTTTGCCAGGAAGGGGCAGGCCCGGCGGATCGCGCCGCTGTCGAGCGTCGCGGGGCTGAAAAGGTCGAAATCCTCCGATACCCGGTGTCCGAGCCGAAGCGCGATGGCGGTGCCGCCGTAAAGCGTGAAGCCGAGACCGGCGACCGATGCAAGAGCAGGCCAGAGCCCCGCCTGAGCCGGCGGCAGGATGTCCGTGCGCGGCGCGAAGCCCGTCATTCCCCCCGTTCCCAAGGGGCCGGCGGCAGCGTGCGGCGGACGGGGCGGGGGCCCGCGTCGATGGCGAGTGCAACCTGCCAGAAAGCCCAGCTCCGGGCGCGGAACCAGCCGGGCTCGGCGCGGCGCAGCACCCGGCGGAGACGCTCGTCGCCGAAGGCCGCCCTCATGGCGCGGCAGTCCTCGAACGTGCCGATATCCATGACCTGCGCCAGCACGCGGTCCGGATAGCGGGCCGCTTCCTCCGGCGTCTTCCACCAGATATAGCTGGCTGCGAGACGGAGCAGCGCGCGCTCCGCCCGGCTTTCGTCCTTTCCCCGGATTGCGGCCGGTCCGGGCTCCATCGCAGCCTCCCGGCGCTACTGGTTCATCGCCTGGAAGAAGTCGTCATTGTTCTTGGTCTCGCGGAGCTTGCCGATCAGGAACTCCATCGCGTCCTGGGTGCCCATCGGCAACAATACCCGGCGCAGCATCCACATCTTCGCGAGCGCGCCCCGCTCCACCAGCAGCTCTTCCTTGCGGGTGCCGGACTTGCCGATGTCGATGGACGGCCAGACACGCCGGTCGGAGAGCTTGCGGTCCAGCACGATCTCGGAATTGCCGGTGCCCTTGAACTCCTCGAAGATCACCTCGTCCATGCGCGAGCCGGTCTCGACGAGCGCGGTCGCGACGATCGAGAGCGAGCCGCCCTCCTCGATGTTGCGCGCTGCGCCGAAGAAGCGCTTGGGGCGCTGGAGCGCATTGGCGTCCACGCCGCCGGTCAGCACCTTGCCGGAGGACGGCACGACCGTGTTGTAGGCGCGCGCGAGCCGGGTGATCGAGTCCAGCAGAATCACCACGTCATGCTTGTATTCGACCAGCCGCTTGGCCTTCTCCAGCACCATCTCCGTCACCTGCACATGGCGGGTCGCCGGCTCGTCGAAGGTGGAGGAAATCACCTCGCCGCGCACGGAGCGTTGCATGTCCGTTACTTCCTCCGGGCGCTCGTCGATGAGCAGGACGATCAGATAGACCTCGGGGTGGTTGTGCGAGATCGCATGGGCCACGTTCTGCAGCATCATGGTCTTGCCGGTGCGGGGCGGGGCGACGATGAGCGCGCGCTGGCCCTTGCCGAGCGGCGAGACGAGCTCGACGACGCGGGTGGTGTAGTCCTTGGTCCGGTCCTTGCCCTCGGGCCGGTCGATTTCAAGATGCAGCCGCTGCTCGGGGTAGAGCGGCGTGAGGTTGTCGAAATTGATGCGGTGGCGGACGGAATCCAGCTCCTCGAAATTGGCCTGCGTGACCTTGGTGAGCGCGAAATAGCGCTCGCCCGACTTCGGCGCGCGAATCTCGCCCTCCACCGTGTCGCCGGTGCGCAGGCCGAAGCGGCGCAGCAATTGCGGCGATACATAGATGTCGTCCGGGCCGGGCAGGTAGTTGGCCTCCGGCGAGCGCAGGAAGCCGAACCCGTCGGCCAGCACTTCCAGCACGCCGCGGCCGACAATGGCCACATTGTCTTCTGCCAGGTTCTTCAGGATCGCGAACATCATGTCCTGCTTGCGCAGGGTGGAAGCGTTCTCGACCTCGAGCTCGTCGGCGAGCGCCAGCAGCTCGGCCGCCGACTTTTCCTTTATTTCCTGAAGATGCGCGACCCTTTCGGGCGCCTCGATATCGTCGGGCATGACCTCGGACCGTCCGTCGGTTGATGTTGAAAGCCGACTCGCCCGCGAAAGCGGAAACTTCGAACGCAAGGGGAAGGGGCCGGATTCCCGCCGGGCGGCGGGCGAGGGCTGGAGAAGACCCTACCTTAACCCAGCGTCGCGGGCGCGGCAACGCCTTTCCGCAAGGGCCTTTCCGCAAGGGTTACGGAAGCCGCCGGACAGGGCCGGCCCCGCCGAGCGCCTCGATCAGCGCATCCACCGACCGTCCGCAGGCGGGGTGGCGCCAGTCCGGCGCGAGGTCGCGGAGCGGCAGCAGCACGAAGGCGCGCTCATGCAGGCGGGGATGGGGCAATTCGGGCTTCTTGCCGGGCCCCGTGACGAGGCCGCGATAGTCGAGAAGGTCGAGATCGACCGTCCGGGAGGCGTTGCGAACGCTGCGAACCCGGCCGAACCCCGCCTCGACGGCGAGCAGCGCGGCGAGCAGAGCTTGCGGCGAGACCGCGCTCTCCACTTCCGCCACGGCGTTGACATACCAGGGTTGGCCGCTCGGCGGCACCGGCGCGCTTTCGTACCAGGGCGAGCGGCGCAACACCTCCACACCGCGGGCGGAGAGCGCCGCCAGCGCCGCCGCGAGCGTAGCCTGCGGAGGCCCGTGCTCCGACGACGGCAGGTTTGCCCCCAATCCGATCAGAATCATCCCCGGCGGCCTCTTGTCGCGCGGCGACCTCTCGCATAGGCTAACCTTACCATGTCATCGGGTTGCCGCTTGTTTGGGCGGTTGCCGCTTTTTCGGAGCTCTCTCATGCGCACCTATATGGAAGAACGCACCGCGCTGTTCATCGACGGCGCGAATCTCTACGCGGCCGCGCGCGGCCTGAACATCAATATCGACTACAAGCGGATGCTCGACTACTTCTCGAAGCGCGGGCGGTTGATCCGCGCCTTCTATTACACCGCGCTGATCGAGGACCAGGACTATTCGCCGATCCGCCCGCTGGTGGACTGGCTCGACTATAACGGCTTCACCATGGTCACCAAGCCGGCGCGCGAGTTCACCGACGCCATGGGCCGGCGCAAGGTCAAGGGCAACATGGACATCGAGCTCGCCGTCGATGCGATGGAGATGGCGGACCATCTGGAACATATCGTGCTGTTTTCAGGCGACGGCGATTTCCGCCGCCTCGTGGAGGCGCTGCAGCGCCGCGGCGTGCGCGTGACCGTGGTCAGCACGATGAAGAGCCAGCCCCCCATGGTGTCCGACGATTTGCGCCGGCAGGCGGATTTCTTCATGGACCTGTTGGACCTGGCGCCGTCGATCATGCGCGACCAGGACGAGCGGGAGGCCGCCCAGGCGCGCCGCGCCCAGCGGGAGAGCCAGCGCTTCGAAGAGGCGCACGGCGATGCCGAAGAGCGGTATGGAGCCTGATCCCGACTGCCCCTACTGTCCGCGCCTTCGGGCGTTCCGGCATCGTTGGAGGGAAGCCGAACCCGGCTGGTTCAATGCGCCTGTGCCGGGCTTCGGCCCTCGGGGGTCCGGAATATTGATCGTGGGTCTGGCGCCCGGCCTGCGAGGAGCGAACCGCACCGGCAGGCCGTTCACGGGCGACTATGCCGGCGACCTGCTGTTCGCAACGCTGCTGAAGATGGGATTGGCGCAAGGTAGCTATGACCGCCATGCCGAAGACGGCCTCGCGCTTACCGGCTGCCGCATCGTCAACGCAGTGCGCTGCGTTCCGCCGCAGAACAAGCCGACCGGCGCGGAGGCCGCCGCCTGCCGGCCCTTCCTTGTGGGCGAGCTTGACGATCTACCGGAAGGCGGCGCGGTCCTGGCGCTCGGGCGCGTCGCTCATAATGCGGTTCTTGCCGCACTCGGCGAAAAACAGGCTGCCCGGCCGTTCGCGCATGGCGCCCTGCATCGGCTCGGCTCCGGCCGCCTGCTTGCCGACAGCTACCATTGCTCGCGCTACAACACCAATACCGGACGGTTGACCGTGGCCATGTTCGAGACAGCTGTCGAAGGTATGCTGGAAGCGGTGAAGGCTGGCGGATCGCAGCGGGTCAGAGCATCGCGGCTTCGGGGTCGTGCGCCTTGAAGCGGCGCCGGGCGGCCCCCGGCGAAGCGTTGGCATAGCAATAGAGGCAACCGTGCGGGCACGTGTCGTAGGCGCCGATGTCCCGGCTGGCGGCGCAGGCGCAGCCGGGCCGGTTGCCCCGCTCGGCAAGCGTGCCGAGGCCGAGCCGGGCCGGATCGATGCAGCGCGCCGGCTCCGCCGCAGTTCCCGCGGTGAGTTCCGGCTGGGCGCAAACCGTCAGGCGAAGCGGCGAGACCGCCCGGGCCAGCGCTTCGATCAGGCGGAGGCGTCGGTCGGGCTCCGGGTCCTCCCACGCGAAGCCGGCCGCGGCCAGGTTGCGCTGCGTCTTTCGGTAGAAGGAAGCGAAGGAGACGACGCATTCATCGCTCGCGCCCCGCAACGCCTCGGCCAGCCGTCCGGCGGCGTCCGCATGGTCCTGGGTCGGCGACAGGATCGGGTCGTAACGCCAGACGACGCATCGGGGACCGTAGCGCTCGGCAAGGGCGTGCGCCGCCTCGATGGCGCGCTCGGCGGGAGGCACGGAGGGTTCGAGCCGGCGACCGTAGCCGGTGATCGTGAACTGGACGGCGAAGGGCCGTTCCAGCCGCTCCAGGACGGGCATGAAGGGCGAGGGATTACGGGTCCAGAAGACATAGCCGGCAACGGATTCGGGCGTGAGGTCCACCCGGTAGGTCCTGCCGGACCGGGGATTGCGCACCAGAGCATAGCCGGCGGCGAGGCGCCGGACGAACCAGTCGCCGTAGAAGGCCGGAATGTCGGTGCGATAGCTTGCGGAAACGACGGTTTCGGTCATTTTTTCGCCGGAATTGCAGTTTTTGCCGCACCTTGCGCGAGATGCGGGGTCTTGTAGGGCCAAAGGGGCATTCATATATACCCGCACAACGGAGGTCGGGCGCACGCCCGATTTTTCAGTGTCATCGAAGGGAGCCGGGACAGGCGCTGCTTATACGGGCGGTCCGGGCCTGCAGCATTGGGGTAAGGATGAACCGCATGAGCAAGGTTATCGGAATCGATCTCGGCACGACCAATTCCTGCGTTGCCGTGATGGATGGCAGCGAACCCAGAGTGATCGAGAACGCCGAGGGCGCGCGCACCACGCCCTCCATGGTGGCGATAACCGGAGACGGCGAGCGCCTTGTCGGCCAGCCGGCCAAGCGCCAGGCGGTGACCAACCCGACCAACACGCTGTTCGGCATCAAGCGCCTGATCGGCCGCACGGACCGGGACCCGGTGATCCAGGAAGAGAAGAAGGTCCTGCCCTTCGCGCTGGTCAGGGCCGACAATGGCGACGCCTGGGTGAAGGCGGGCAACGAGAATTACGCGCCGAGCCAGATCAGCGCCTTCATCCTCCAGAAGATGAAGGAGACGGCCGAGGCGTTTCTCGGCGAAACGGTGACCGACGCGGTCATCACGGTGCCGGCCTATTTCAACGATTCGCAGCGCCAGGCCACCAAGGATGCCGGACGCATCGCGGGCCTCGAAGTGCTGCGCATCGTCAACGAGCCGACCGCGGCCGCGCTCGCTTACGGCCTCGACAGGAAAGAGGGCGGCGTCATCGCGGTTTACGATCTCGGCGGCGGCACGTTCGATGTGTCTGTGCTGGAGATCGGCGACGGCGTCTTCGAGGTGAAGTCCACCAATGGCGACACCCATCTCGGCGGCGAGGACTTCGACAACCGCATCATCGACTATCTGGCCGAGGAGTTCCGCAAGGAGCAGGGCATCGACCTGCGCGGCGACAAGCTGGCGCTGCAGCGCCTGAAGGAAGCCGCCGAGAAGGCGAAGATCGAACTGAGCTCGACGGCGCAGACGGAGATCAACCTTCCGTTCATCACGGCCGACCAGTCGGGGCCGAAGCACCTCAATATCAAGCTCTCCCGGGCAAAGCTGGAGGCGCTGGTCGAGGACCTCGTGGAACGCACGGTCGGCCCCTGCCGAAAGGCGCTTGAGGACGCGGGCCTGCGCGCCTCCGACATCTCCGAAGTCGTGCTGGTCGGCGGCATGACGCGAATGCCGAAGGTGATCGAGACGGTGAAGAACTTCTTCGGCCGGGAGCCGCATCGCGGCGTCAACCCGGACGAGGTGGTGGCGCTCGGCGCGGCGATCCAGGCGGGCGTGTTGAGAGGCGACGTGAAGGACGTGTTGCTGCTCGACGTGACGCCGCTCTCGCTCGGCATCGAGACGCTCGGCGGCGTGTTCACGCGGCTGATCGACCGCAACACCACGATCCCGACCAAGAAGAGCCAGACCTTCTCCACGGCCGAAGACAACCAGAATGCGGTGACCATCCGCGTCTCCCAGGGCGAGCGCGAGATGGCCGCGGACAACAAGCTGCTCGGGCAGTTCGACCTGGTCGGCATCCCGCCCGCGCCGCGCGGCGTGCCGCAGGTCGAGGTCACGTTCGACATCGACGCCAACGGCATCGTCAACGTGTCCGCCAAGGACAAGGCGACCGGCAAGGAGCAGGCAATCCGCATCGAGGCGTCCGGCGGCCTTTCCGACGCCGAGATCGACCGGATGGTGCAGGATGCCGAAGCCAATGCGGAAGAGGACCGCAAGCGCCGCGAGCTCGCGGAAGCGCGGAACCAGGCCGAGGGCCTGGTCCACACGACGGAGCGCCAGCTCGAGGAGCACGGGGACAAGGTCGGCGCCGAGGACAGGGCCGCGATCGAAGAGGCGCTCCAGGCGGTGAAGGACGTCAAGGACGGCGAGGACGCGCCCGCGATCCAGGAGAAGACCGCCGCGCTTGCCGCCGCCGCCATGAAGCTCGGCGAGGCCATGTATGCCGCGCAGCAGGACGAGGCGGGCGGCGGCCCGGACGGGCCGGACGCGGGCGCCGGGGGCAGCGACGACGGGGTGGTCGATGCCGACTTCGAGGAAGTGGAAGACACCGACGACCAGCAGAAACGCTCGGCCTGATCCGGCCGGACGACTGCTCCGATGGCCGGACGCGACTTCTACGAAGTCCTGGGCGCAACCCACACCGCGAGTCCGGACGATCTGAAGCGCGCATACCGCCGGCTCGCAAAGGAATACCACCCGGACCGCAATTCGGGAGACGCCGGCGCCGAGGCGCGCTTCAAGGAGATCAACGAAGCCTACGATGTCCTGAAGGACCCGGAACAGCGCCAGGCCTATGACCGGCTGGGCCACGATGCCTTCATGCAGCGCGCGCAGGGCGGCGGCGCCAGTCCCGGTTTCGATTTCGGCTTCGGCTCCAGCTTCGGCGACATTTTCGACGAGATGTTCGGCGACCTCGCCGGAAGGCGGCGCGCACGCGGCGGCCGGCGCCAGGGCGCGGACATGCGCTACAATATGCGCATTACGCTGGAGGAGGCCTTCCAGGGCAAGCAGGCGACCATAGACGTGCCCGGCACGGCGGCCTGCGATTCCTGTTCCGGCACCGGCTCCGCCGGCGGCGCGCCTCCGGTCACCTGTCCGACCTGCAACGGCGCCGGGCGGGTCCGGGCAAGCCAGGGCTTCTTTACCGTGGAACGCACTTGCGCGGCCTGCCAAGGGTCGGGAGAGGTGGTTCGCGACCCTTGCCGGACCTGTTCGGGACGAGGCCGGGTGCAGCGTATGCGCACGCTCACCGTGACTATTCCAGCGGGCGTCGAGGCGGGCAACCGCATCCGGCTTGCCGGCGAGGGCGAGGCCGGCGAACGCGGCGGCCCGCCGGGCGATCTTTATATTTTCCTCGATCTGGAGGACCATCCGGTGTTCGACCGGGAGGGGCCGCATATTCATTGCGAGGTCCCGGTTTCGATGACGGCGGCGGCGCTGGGCGGAATGGCGGAAGTACCGACCGTCGAAGGCCGGCGCGCGCGCATCGACCTGCCGCCCGGCACCCAGTCCGGCAACCGCTTCCGACTGCGCGGCAAGGGTATGACAGTGCTGAACACCCGCCAGCGCGGCGACATGCTGGTGACGGTCCGGGTCGAGACCCCGGTCAACCTCACGCGCCGCCAGGCGGAACTGCTGCGCGAGTTCGAGAAGGAAGGCCAGGGCCGCAACCGCACGCCCGAGACCGAAGGCTTCTTCTCCCGCGTCCGCGAACTCTGGGACGACCTGACGGAGTAGTCCGGCGGACGGCCTATGTTATCGCCAGCATATAGCATGGAGCGGAATCCGCTCCATATTATCGCCAGCATATAATATGGAGCGGTTACGGCGCAGTATTATCGCTGCGTATAATAAGATGCTTCGACCGCAGCGGGGATATGCGCATGTCCGACAGGAACGGATCGGACGACGAAGGCCGCGCCGGCCGCTATTTGCGCCAGCCCGCCGGCTACCGGGCCTTCATTCCCGCCCCGCTGCCGCCGCACCCGCCGGTTCGCATGACGGGCAGGATGCAGGCACTGCTCTCCGCCGCCGACCGCGCGCTCGGCAGGCTTGACGGCGCCGTCCATACCCTGCCGCAGTCCGACCTCTTCACACTCATGTATATCCGCAAGGAGGCCGTGCTTTCTAGCCAGATCGAGGGCACGCAGAGTTCGCTCCAGGATGTACTCGCCGCCGAGGCGCGCCTCCTCTCGCCGCGCAGCCGAGGCGACGAGGGGGAAGTGCTCAACTATATACGGGCCATGAATCACGGCCTCGGACGGCTGCAGGACCTGCCGCTTTCCGTCCGACTCATTCGGGAGATTCATGAGAAGCTGCTCGAAGGCGTGCGCGGCGGCCGCTTGACCCCCGGAGAATTGCGCCGAACCCAGAACTGGATAGGCGCCCCGGACTGCACTGTGCACGAAGCGGTTTTCGTTCCCCCTCCCGCCGGCGAGGTGCCGCGAGCGCTCGGCGAACTGGAAGCCTTTCTCCACCGCGAAGACGACGGGCTGCCGCCGCTTCTCCGGATCGGGCTGGCTCATGCCCAATTCGAGACCATCCACCCCTTTCTCGACGGGAACGGCCGAATCGGCCGCCTGCTGATCGCGTTCTTCCTCTGCAATCGGAATATTCTCTCCAAACCGGTGCTCTACCTTTCCCATTTCTTCAAACGACATCGGGCCGAATATTATGATCGGTTGCAGGCCGTGAGGGACCGGGGAGACTGGGAAGGATGGCTCTCTTTCTTCCTGCAGGGCGTAGCCGAGGTCGGCAATACGGCGGTTTGGACGGCCCGGCGCGTTCTGGATTTGCGGGAAACGCACCGTACCCTCGTTACCGCGCAACTGGGGCGCTCGGCAGGCAACGGCCTTCGGGCGCTTGAGGCGCTCTACCGGGAGCCCGTCGTAACGGTCTCCCGAGTCCGGGAATTTGCCGGACTCAGCTATCCGGCGGCAAACAATCTCGTCGCGCGCCTCGTCGCGCTCGGGATTCTGGAGGAGATCAGCGGGCACAGGCGCAACCGGGCATTCAAATACGGAGAATATATCCGCATCTTCTCCGACGATCCGGAAGACATCGACGAGTAGTTGAAACCCGTGCAACGGCACGGACGTCCGACGGGATAAACGGTTCCGACGGCGCCGTAAGGCACTGTGCTTCATCGAAGCGGGACATCGAAGAACGCGCGGACCGTAGCAAGCGCATCGGTTTCCGATTTGCTGGCCTGAAGCTTGTCCGCCCAAGGCCGCCCGGGATGGAGCGTGTCCCACCGGCTTCTGTCGCTGCCGCTTCTTCCCCGTCCGGGATCGCGGTCCCCGAAGCCGTCGAGGCACACATTCCAAAGCGGCCGATGACGATTGACGAGGAAACGTTCGGCGAGAGTAATCCAGACGGGAACCACCGCGAGATGCCCGACGGCAGGCGAAGCGACGGAAGTCCCGAAGAGCGAGATTGTCCGCGGCCGCAATGGACCGCGCGTGCTCCCTCAGCCTTTGGCGCAGAACGGGCCGGCTGACATCGACATCCTCTCCCCGCCGCGAGCCGGGCGGCACGGCTTTTCCGACATAGATCGGGTCGTCGGTTCCCGAAATCGGGCGATAGGCATCGAACGGGCCCGTATAAAACAAGGCATAGATTCCGGGGCCGGCAATATCGTCAATGGCGTCGAGAGGGACTTTGGGCCGGACGCCGAAAGGCAGCGCAAGGCCGGCCATCAGGTTCTCATAGGTCAGGGGTCGTATAGCTCTACGCTCATGGCCGGCGCAGTTCAACCACCGACTCGTACAGGCGACTGCCATTCGCCTTGCCGACCCGGACGCTGGAATTGACGATGCTGTTGCCGACGCGGGCATCGCGCGGCGTGTGAATGCCGACAGCCTCCATGCCGGCGCGCTCGGCGATTTCCGAGAGGAAACGGTCGGTCGGCACAGGTATTCCCTGCAGGATGCTGTTGCCGATAACGATCAGGGCAGTAGCGCCCGGACGGAGGCACCATTTCATGCCTTCGGCGAAGCGCAGGCAGTCATTGAAATACAGTGCGGCATAGTTGGCCCAGCCTTGACCGCCGTATATTCCTTTCTCCGGATTCACAGTGCGCAATTCGGATACCAGAGAGTCGATTTCAGCATTTGCAATCGCAGGATCGAGGGGCACGGGGTCCATGTCCCTGGCCGTTTGCCAATAGGTCCCGAAGTTTCTTTCCTCCAGTTTCTTGAAGTCTTTGGGGGAATTGCAAAACCCTAACCAGTACAAATGAGGCCGCGTATTGCGGTTGTAATGATAATTGTTCAGATAAGGAGGTGAGGTGATTAGAAGATCGATGCTTCCCTGCTCTACTTCCTTATATAACTCGAAAAAAGAAACGCCATATATTTTTCTGCGCCTTTCTTCCCGATTATCTCGATCTCCTTTCCAAAAATCTGCGTCGGCAGCCATGACGGTCAGCTTTTCAGCCAACTCTGCGAATACGGGATAGTCATCGACATCAGGCCGGCCGGCTGTCGCTTTGCGCCCGAGGCTGGGTTCGTAAGAATAATTCGAATAAGTCACCATCGTCGATGCAAATGCGAAGCGGAAGAAGTCGGCTACCAAATAATCCGAGATGCCCGCAATGAAGTCATGCGCTGTCAATACCTTCCATTGGACTTCCGGACTATAGAAGGCCGCCCTCGTGTTGAAGCCTGCGGGTGTCGTTGCATCCCTTCGCATCGCTTTGCGGATCGTCAAGCGGCAACAACATGGTCTCCCGGTTTGCCATTACACCCGGCCGCTCCTTTGCCGGGAGTCCGGCGGCGCTGCGAACAAATAGAGAAACAAGAAAGCCCGATTCTGCCGTCGTATCAATAGCCTTTATCCCCTGCCGGCCATCGTATCCATCCGGCCTTCGTTGGCGTCCTCGGCGCGCTGGCGGCCGGGGCGGGCGTGGAGGCGGGCGTCGTAGTCCCGGAGGACCTGCGGCACGGCCACGTCGCGGCGGCCGGCCCAGCCGAGGCAGGAGCCGAGCATGATGTCGGCGACGGAGAAGGTCTCGCCCAGCAGCCAGGGCCGGCCGTCGGCGAGCGCCGCCTCGGCCTTGGCCGCCTGCTTCAGCCAGTATTCGCGCGCGCCCGACACCGCGACCGGCGCTTCGCCGTAGATCTCCGAGAGGTCGCCGTGGCGGCGGATGACGTAGAGCGAGGTCGCGTCGAGCTCCATCGCCACATAGAAGCACCATTCAAGCACACGGGCGCGCTCGTCCTCCGGCCACAGGTCCACCCGGTCGCGGAAGCGCGCCGCCAGCTCCAGCGCGATAGCGCCGGATTCGGTGTAACGCACGCCGTCGATCTCCATCGTCGGGATCTTGTGCAGTATGTTCACGGCGCGGTAGGCGGGCGCCGTCTGCTCCGGCGTGCGCGTGCGGATCGGCGTCGTCCCGTAGGTGAGGCCGAGCTCCTGCAGGGTCCAGTGGACGCGGAGCGCGCGGGTGGAGACGATGCCCCAGACATGGATTGCGGTCATGCAAGCGCCCTTTCGAGAATGCGTGCAGGATGTTCGGCCCTTCTGCCGGCGCCGTCGGCGATCTGGTGGCGGCAGCTTGTGCCGTCCGCGGCGATGAGCGTGTCCGGCCTCTCCGCGCGCACGGCAGGCAGCAGTGCCGCCTCGGCCATCTTCATCGAAACCTCGTAATGCTCCGCCTCGTAGCCGAAGCTGCCGGCCATGCCGCAGCAGGAGCTTTCGACCAGCTCCGGCTCCAGCCCCGGCACCAGCGCGAGCGCGGCCAGAACGGCGTCCGGTCCGTCGAAGCTCTTGCGGTGGCAATGGGCGTGAACGAGCGCGCGGCCTTCCGGCAGGGCCTTGAGCCGGGAGGCCAGCCGGTCCGCCGCATCGCCCTCCGAAACCAAGCTCTCCAGCATCGTCACGCTCCCGGCCACCCGTGCGCTTTCCGGGCCCGGCAGCACGGCCTGCAACTCGTCGCGGAAGGTAAAGAGGCAGGACGGCTCCAGCCCGACGATGGGCGTCCCGGCCTCGGCGTGCGGCAGCAGCATGGCGAGGCTGCGGCGCATCTCGGCGCGCGCCCGGTCGATCCGCCCGGCCGCCAGCCAGCTTCGCCCGCAACAGGGCGGCCGGCCGCCGTCGGCTCCATGCGGGTGGCGCACGCAGAACCCTGCGGCTTCCAGCACGCTCACAGCTGCGCGCGCATTCTCCGGCTCGAAGGCGGTGTTGAAACAGTCTGCGAACAGCACGGCCTCACGCTCCGCGCCCGGCGGCCCTTCGCCATCCACCGGCCGGAACCGGTCGCGACGCCAGGCGGGCAGCCGCCGGCGTCGGGAAAACCCGGTTGCGCGTTCGCGCAGCGCGCGCAGCGGCGCCGCCTTTTCGGCGGCGTTGAGCAGCGGCGCGAAGGGCGCAAGGCGCGGCGCATAACGGGGCAGGGAGGAGACCAGCCGGTCGCGTAGCCTGAGCCCGTGCCTGGCCTTGTAATGGTGCAGGAACTCGATCTTCATCCGCGCCATATCGACCCCGGTCGGGCATTCGCGCCGGCAGCCCTTGCAGCCGACGCAGAGCTCCATCGTCCGGGCCATGTCGTCGGAGACGAGCGCGTCCGGGCCGAGCTGTCCGGAGAGCGCCAGGCGCAGCGTGTTGGCGCGCCCGCGCGTCAGGTCCCGCTCCCGCCCGGTCGCCCGGAAGGAGGGACACATGACGCCGGGGTCGGCCTTGCGGCAGGCGCCGTTGTTGTTGCACATCTCGGCCGCGCCGAGGAAGCCGCCCGGCCAGTCCGCCCAGTCGAGCGCGGGCGCGAGCGGGGCTGCCGCATAGCCCGGCTTGAAGCGGAAGAGCGCGCGGTCGTCCATCCGGGGCGGGCGCACGATCTTGCCGGGATTGAAGAAGCCTGCCGGGTCGAAGGCGTCCTTGACCTCCTCGAAAGCGCGCGCCAACGCCGGCCCGAACATGCGCTCATGAAACTCCGAGCGGATGATGCCGTCGCCATGCTCGCCGGAATGGCTGCCCTTGTATTCGCGCACCATGGCGAAGGCTTCCTCCGCGATGGCGCGCATGGCGGCCGCGCCCTGCGGCTGCTTCAGGTTCAATACCGGCCGGACATGCAAGAGGCCGACCGAGGCGTGCGCGTACCAGGTGCCGGTCGTACCGTGTTTCTCGAAAACGCCCGTCAGCCGGTCGGTGAAGTCGCCCAGATCCTCCAGCGGCACGGCGCAGTCCTCGATGAAGGAGACCGGCTTGCCCTCGGTCTTCATCGACATGACGATGTTGAGCCCCGCCTCGCGCACGCCCCAGATGCGGGCCTGGAGTGCGGGATCGGCCGCCCGGACGGTGGCGCCCGGATGGCCCAGGTCGCTCATCGCATCGTCCAGCGCGTCGAGCCGGGAGAGCAACGCCGTCCTGTCCTCGCCGGCGAACTCGACCAGCAGCAGCGCGTCCGGCCGCCCCTGCACGACCTCATGCACGGTCTCGCGGAACATCTGGATGCCGCGCCCGAGTTCGATGATGGTGCGGTCCACCAGCTCGACCGCATCGGGGCCGAGCGCCACCAGGCGCGGCACGGCGTCCATCGCATCCCGGAAGCGCGGGAAATGGCACACGCCCAGCACCCTCTGCGGCGGGACCGGCTGGAGATCGACCTCAATGGCGGTGAAGAAGCCGAGCGTACCCTCGGAGCCGACCAGCAGGTGGGCCATATTGTGCCCGGCGGCGTCGATGCTTTCGAGATTGTAGCCGCCGACCTTGCGCAGCACGTCCGGGAAGCCCTTCGCGATGGCGTCCCGCTCACGCTCGGCGATGGCGCGGACCCTGCGCACGAGGTCGATATAGCCGGGCGTGCCGCCGCCGGAGCCGAGATTGCCCGGCACGCGCGCGAAGCGGTGGCGGCTGCCGTCGGCCAGGATCGCCTCGATGGCGTGGGTGTTGTGGACCATGTTGCCGTAGCGGATCGAGCGCGAGCCGCAGGAATTATTGGCCGCCATGCCGCCGAGCGTCGCCCGGCTCGCCGTGGAGATATCGACCGGGAACATGAGGCCATGGCGGCGCAGCTTCGCATTCAGCCGTCCCAGCACGACGCCTGGCTCCACACGCGCCCGGCGCCGCTCGGCATCGACCTCAAGGATGCGGTCCAGATGCGCGGCGCAGTCGAGCACCAGCGCCTCGCCCACGGTCTGGCCCGCCTGGGAGGTGCCGCCGCCGCGCGCCAGCACCGGCACGCCTTCCTCGCGCGCGATCGCCATGGCCGCCTCGACATCCGCGACCGAGCGCGGGCGCACCACGCCTATCGGCTCGATCTGGTAGATGGAGGCGTCGGTGGCATAGCGCCCGCGCTCGAACGGGTCGAACAGCACCTCGCCCTCGATCTCCCGGCGAAGCCGCGCCGCCAGCCGGGGGTCGCCGACCCGGGCGCCGGACCCGCGTTCCGCCGCTACCGGACCCGCCACGGTCCGCCGGCCTGTCTGCACGCCGTTTCCTCGCCCCCGGTTTCCGCGCGGCCCGCGGCCTGCCAGCTTTTCCATCCGTAGCGGACGCAGGCCTCGCCGGCGGCGGAGCGCCACCGCCTTTTCACGGATATGGCGCCGCTATGGCCGGTGCGGGGATTGGCCCAGCGCGTTTCGGCGGCGCCGGTCTCCAACGCCCGGCGCCGTGCCTCGGAGGCCAGCGCGGCGTCGGTCGTGAGCCCGGACGACAGCGCATGCTGGAGCGCGCGGCGGTTCGCGATCCAGCGCGCGATGCGCTCGTCGTTGGCGGGGTGCGTGCGCGCCATCGCCATGCCGAGCGGGCCGTAGCCGCCTTCCCGGCCCTCGCTGGTGCGCGCGAGCCGCATCAGCATCCGTTCGCCGGCCTCCAGCGGCACGCCGGCTTCCGCCATGATGAGGGCGGAATAGTAGTCCGCCTCCAGCTCGTGCTGCTGCGAATAGGCGAGTGCGCCCATGCCGAGGCCGAGCGAGCCGCCGGTCCGCATCATCTCCTCGAAGCAGCTATCGCTGGCCGACCGGTCGCAGATGGCGGCCCCGGCGAGGGAGCCGAGGACAAGCCCGCCCAGCGCGCCGACGCCCGCATCCCCCATGCGCTTGTCGATATGGTCGGCGATCACATGGCCGTATTCGTGCGCCAGCACCGCGGCGATTTCCTCGTCCGACCCGGCGGCGCGGAGAAGGCCCGCATTCATCGTCACCCGGTGGCTGGCATCGACATGGGCGTTGATTTCCCTGTCATGCGAGCGGACGGGGCTGCGCGTCAGGATCGCCCCGCAGTTCGCGCCCTTCATGCGCAGGCAGACCCGGTGCGCCGCCGGCCGGATATGGCGGACGACGCGCGCGAGCGAGGCGTGCTGCGCCGCTTCGTCGAGCTGCCTGTTCCGGGGAATGGCGCCGGCCTGCAGCAGGCGGCGCGCCTCCTGCTTCTCGGCCCCGGTTGCGGGCACGCCCGGGCGGTCCACGCCGGAGCAGGCGGCGAGGAGGAGCGCCAGCAAGGTTGCCGGGACGGCCCCCAGCCCCGCCATCGCTATGCCTCCATCACCAGGGCGACCCGGCCTATCGCCCGGCGCGACAGCACCGCCGCCATCGCGTCCTTGAAGCCTTCCAGCGGAAAGGTCATATCGACGCGCGGCTTGAGCCGGCCTTCTTCGAACCAGGCGAAGAGCTGCGCCATGCCCGCCCGCAGCCGGTCCTCCATCTCGTAGCGGATGTCGTTCGGGCTCCAGCCGACATAGGTGCCGAAATTCATGCCCACCACGCTCACCGTCTTGACCAGCAGGATATTGGCCGGGATCTGCTGGATCGTCCCGCCGGCGAAGCCGACCGGCATGATGCGCCCCTCGAAGGCAATGCAGCGCAGCGACTGCTCGAACACGTCGCCGCCGACCGGGTCGTAGATGACATCCGCCCCGCGTCCGCCGGTCAGCGCCAGCACCTCCTCGCGGAAATCGGCCTCGCGGTAGTTGATCGCATGGTCCGCGCCATGCTCACGCGTGGCCGCCAGCTTCTCCTCCGAGCCCGCCGTCGCGATGACGCGCGCGCCCAGGATTTTGCCGATCTCGACGGCCGCGATCCCGACGCCGCCCGCCGCGCCGTGGACCAGCAGCGTTTCGCCCTTTGCCAGCCGCAGCATGTTCGGCCAGCAGAGCGCGGCGTAGGAGGTGTGGTAGGAGTTGGTGAAGGCGATGGCGTGGCGGAACTCCATCGAATCCGGGATCGCGAAGGTGTTGACCTCCAGCGCCGCGGCCTCCTCCGCCAGGCCGCCCCAGTCGAGCACCGCCAGCACCCGGTCGCCCGGCCGGAAGCGCGCGACCTCCGCGCCGACCTCGGTGACGGTGCCCGCATATTCGGTGCCGGGGACGAAGGGGCGCGGCGGCTTGCGCTGGTAGCGGCCCTCGACCACCAGCGAGGTGGCGAAGGAGATGCCGCAGGCGTGTCCCCTTATGCGCACATGGCGCGGCCCGAGCGCCGGCGGCGGCGTCTCGCGAAGCTCCAGCTCGTGGAACGGTTTCCAGTCGTCAACGACCACCGCGCGCATGGACAGCCCCGCCTCCCGGGTCCAGAATCGGCGCCGTCATGAAAGGCTATTTCGGCATCGGCGTCGAGGGCCTGAGCAAGCCGCTCAACGCCGGCAACCTGTTCCGTTCCGCACAGGCCTTCGGCGCAAGTTTCCTCTTTACCGTGGGCGCGAGCTATGGCGAGGGGGCCGGGCGCGGAGGGGGAGACACCTCCCATGCGCCCGGCAAGGTACCGCTCTACGCCTTTCCAGATGCCGGGGCGATGGTGCTGCCGCGTGGCTGCGCGCTGGTCGGCGTGGAACTGCTGGACGAGGCGGTGGACCTGCCGAGCTTCCGCCACCCGGCGCGCGCGGCCTATATCCTCGGGCCCGAGCGCGATTCGCTCTCCGCGCCGGTGCTGGAGCGCTGCGCGCATGTGGTTCGCATACCCACATCCTTCTGCGTCAATGTCGCCATGGCGGGCGCCATCGTGATGTACGACCGCGCACTGACCCTCGGCCGCTTCGCCCCCCGCCCGCTCAGCCCCGGCGGCCTGCCCGAGCCGCTCGCGCCACATGTCCACGGCAAGCCCAAGCGGCGGACGTGAGCGCCACGGGCGAACCGTTTCCCGGGAAGCTCCCGGCCTATGCCGATCGAAGGCAGGCGCCGGCGGCGTGACATTCAGCGCATGGCGCCTGCAACCTACCGTATCCGGTCGAGGCGATAGCCGGCGTCCATGGCGCCAGCCCGCATCATGAACGCCGCGCAATAATCCGCGCAGGCAAAACCGTGCAGGCTGTTCGCAGCCGCCCAGGGATTCCACGCCGACACGCCGAATAGCTTGTCTCCGGTCGCCGGATCGTCCAGGAAATAGGACTGGCGCTCCGGCGCCTTCTTGAACCGCTCGTCGGTCTTCTCCTTGAGCAGCGGCTCTTCGCGAAATAATTCCTCCTCATAGCGCTTCTTCCACTCCGGCAAATCACCCATCGCTCTGGCATCGAAGCCAGCCAGTTGGACCCCCCGCACGTATTCCCAAAAACCCAGTTCCAGGATTTTGCCTATCCACGCCGATTGAACGGGAGGTCCCGAGCAGGTGTATTTGACGACATCGTCTATTTCTCCGGCTTCCAGGGCTCGCCAATTCCGCTCCGAAGAACAGTACCCGGACTTCAAGGCCCGGTTGACTTCAGGTCCCCAATTCATCCGCTCCGGACCCGGCGTCTGGAAATCGGACAATACGGAGCTCCCCCACGCCGACGCCTCGACCGCGGTCGTTGTTCCGATTCTTGCGTAGCTGTCAGCAACGTACGTCTCATAACCGGACCGCTCTCCGTCCCAAACAAACTTTCCTTTTCCCCCATAGAGCGCCGCCAGCGACTCGACGGTGACAGGACCTTCTTCACCTCGAAGCATCTCTTTTACCGAAACACCGTTCCTCACGAGCTCGACAGAGACATCGTAGTGGCTCGGCTGCCGATTGACTTCGTACCCCCAGCCTTCAGTCTTGACGGCGGCCAATTCCCGCCATTGGCTATTGGCAGCATATGTTCCCTGGAATGGAATTCTTAGCTCACCGGCTGCGCCGAGCCCGCTGCCGCCCATCGAGATCGCCATCGCCAAAACGACCTGCGGCACCAAGCGCTGACATATTTTCCGGAGGCCGGTCATCGCACTATCTCCTCTGCGCCCTGGGCCAGGAGTTCCCGCATCTCGCGCTGCAATCGGTTGCCGTTCGCCTTGCTGACTATCGACTTCACCAGAAGAATCGCGGCCGGCTGCAGCCGGCCGCGCTCCGAACGAGTCAGCAGATCGACTCCTGCGTCCAGGATTTCCACGCAGGGGTGCATCCGGTGAACCGTCGCCGAACGAAACTCAGCGGGATCGTCGAACACCAGGGCCTTTCCGCGTGCCGTGACGGGGACTTGGTGATATCTCATGGACGTGACCAAACCTTCATCTTCCAGATCGGCGACAATGCGATTTGCCACGATCTTCTGCGCCGACTCCAGGCTGGTCATGCTCCCGTATATGCGGTGGGCAACGATTCTCGATGTAGCTGCTCCCAAACCGGCGGCGAGCAGTAAGGTCGATACCAACTGCTGATCCCTGAACACTTTTTTCTTCCTGATACGAATCGACCCGTTTTCCGCTCGATATTTCGCATTGATTTCCAGGGCGATGCCCTTGCTATATAGTGTCGTGAGCTGTCGATATGCTTTTCGATAATCGGGCAGGCTCTCGCGCGCCGCAGTGCCTTGCTCAGGAGCAACGACACGTAGCGTCTCGCGGAGTGCTTGCTTGAATGTTGAAGATTCGGAGCACATCACTCTCAGCAAAGACAATATCGCAGGAACAAGATTGGATGTATCGATTTTCTTGACGGCATTGCGAGCCAACCAGGTGGCTTTGTACCAAGGGCAGTCGCTGGATTTATCGGTTTCTATCAAACCATAAGCCTCCAGGCATTTGATGCGCGTCTTCAATGTACGCTTTTCGGATTCCTCATTTTCAGGGTCAACGACCTCAGATACAAGAGTTCGATGAGAAATCCACGGTCGCTCCAGAATGTTCAAAAGTATATTCATGGTATGCGGCCGGACCAGATACTTTTCCAATCCGTCTATATCTCCAACATTGCCCAGATGGTCCAGGACATGCCGGGCGTACACGCCTTGCAGACGGATATGTTCCAGCCAGCGATGATTACCTCGTCTTAGCGGCATCGGAGACCTCACGCCGGTGCGGTCAGGAGCAGGAAATATAACAGAGCGCAGGCGGTCCGGAAAGCGAGGCCGGTACCCGGCAAAGGAAGAGGAGTTCGGAATTTTTTTCGGGAAGAGAATTCATGTTGAGAGCGCCAGTAAAGGGTCGGATAAAGGGTCGTCGGCAAACGATGGAAAGGCGTATCGCACATGAAGTGGATTCAGCAAATTGGGGCGGCAGTTCTGGCGGCTGCGGTTGCGGCGGCGGTCTCGGTCGGGGCGGCGTCGGCAGCGAGGCTGAGCGGGCCGGTCGCGCACGGAGCGCTCACTGTTTATTTCACGTATGACGGGGCAGCGCAGGCGTATGCGAAGGCGCTTTCGGTAGAGGAGGCGCTCGGGACGGGTACGGTCGAGATTGTGGACACCGGCAATGTCCGCCGCCTGCTGGTGAGGAATCGGGGCGACACGCCGGTGTTCCTGCAGATGGGCGACTTGCTGAAGGGCGGCATGCAGGACCGCGTGATCGAGACCAGCACCGTGGTCTTGCCGCATTCCGAAGCGTATGTGCCGGCTTACTGCGTGGAACTCGGACGTTGGCTGATGTCGGGCTTCGAGGACCGTTTCCTGGCGCAAGGCCTTCTGCTGCCGGGCGCAGCGGATGTGTTGAAATACAACCAACAGCATGTCTGGAACACTGTCGCGCGGATGCAGGGCAGCCTGGAGACGGCGCTCGGATACCCGGTCGTGGATGGCGTTTCGTCCACCAGTCTGCCGCGCACGCTGGAGATGGCGTCCAAAGCGGCGGACAGCTACGTCGCGGCGCTCGGCAAGGCGCCTCCCCAGGGCGCTACCGGCTATGTGGCGGTCGCCAACGGAACGGTTGTCGCCGCCGACCGGTTCGGCAGCGCCGAGCTCCTGCGTAAATTGTGGCCGAAGCTCGTCCGGGCGGCCGCCTTCTCGAGCATGGTTGCCACGGGCGGGCCCGGGAACGTGAGGTCCGGGGCCGACGTAGAGGCGTTCCTCGACAGCGCGATCGGGGCCGGGTCGGTCAGCGACCTTACGGGGCCGGGAGCAGAGCTCGTTCATCGGGCGTTCGTCATCGGGGCGGGTCCAGCGCCGGCAGGCAAGTGGGAAAGACGAAGCCACGGCAGCTCTTTCGACCATGACGCCGGCTCCTGGTTCTTCACCCGCGGCGCCAGCAGTTGGCGATTCGATCCGGATCGATCCCGGTCGTTCGGTTTCGGCGGCGCTGGAGACCCGGAGTGGAACGTCTTCAGTTATACGTTGCCGGGCAACGATGTCGGGCAGCAAACCCGTTCCGCACTTCAGGGTGGATGGTCCATCCGTGGCGCATTCGGAGTTGACGACGGGTCGTTGCCGGATATGGACGCGCTTGGCGAGACGCTGTCCGGTTTCGGTTGGGGGCATCGATCCAGTCCCTGATCCGCTCCTCGCGGCCCCGGACGGCACGCCAGCGCCACTCCGGGGCCGTCCCATTCTCCGGCCGGGCTATCGCCGCGCAACGTGAATATTCTTCGGAATTGCCGACCCGCCGCTGCGGCGTCATTTCCTGCCGGCTCTCCTGCGGATCGTCCCGGTAGGGGCGGAAGCCGAACGAACACAGAAAACTGTTACCCATCTATCCGGTCTGTAGTGTCACCCATCTATCCGGTTGCTCACCGCAAGCCCCGGACTGCGATCCGGGGCAAGCAGAGGAGGAGGTTCCCGGCGGCCATCGGCAGAGGTTCCGGCGCCGGGCGGGGAGGTCCACGGAAGCGTCATGCGATGTTACTAGTGTCCGGTTGAGTTGGGTGATTTTTGAGAAAAGGTTTTTGGGGTCAGTCTGTTATGGGTGATTTCGTGTGGTGTCGATTTTGGCCGGCGCGGCGTCTGTGGGCAGGGGCATTCGGACTTTGACTTCCGGGACATGGTTCATGGTGGTCGTTTCCTGCGGAGGAGCGGCCATGTCGGGACGGACCCTTTTTGCTCAGACGAAGGATTTTCTGCCGTGGACCACATTCGAGCGGATTGCGGTCCGTTATCGGGGGAACCGTCGTGTTCGGAGCTTGCGGTGTGCGGAACAGTATCGGGCCATGGCGTTCGCGCAACTGACCTGGCGGGAGAGCCTGCGCGACATCGAGACCTGTCTCGAGGCGCAAGCGGGCAAGCTCTACCACAGCGGGTTCCGGGGCCCGGTTCGGCGTTTGACCTTGGCGGACGCCAACGAACGCCGGGACTGGCGGATCTATGCCGACTTCGCGCAGCGGCTGATCCATCGCGTGCGCCTTCTGTATGCTGACGACCGCAGTCTTGCCCCGGTGCTGGATGAGACCGTGTATGCCTTGGATGCCACGATCATCGACCTGTGCCTGTCGGTGTTTCCCTGGGCGCGGTTCCGGTTCGGGCAGGTGGGCGGCGGCCCAGTCGAGCACGGCGAGGGCCTGGCGGAGATGGCTGAGCTGGGCGCGTCCGGCGCGGTGGCGTTCGGCAAGCGCGCGGTCGTCCTCGGGCGGCGGCCCGGCGCTCATGTCAAGATCATATTGGCAACAAAATGCAAAATACCTGGAAATAATTCACGATTCGCGCTGGTCGTACACCATGCAAACCGCCCCTGCTCGCTGCAGGACGGGCCGGCAGCGATGGACACGGGGACGCCGAACGCCCCGCGGGACGCCGGAACCCCGGTTCGAATCTGCCGGGCGCGCAACCCTTGCACCCGCTTTGCCATGGCCGCCGGCTTCCGACAGAATGGCGTGCCATGAGCCGGAAACGCTTCGTTGCGGCGCTGATGCGCCATGAGACCAACACCTTCTCGCCGGTCCCGACGCCTGTCTCCGCCTTCGGCCGGGTGGGGCCGACGGACGGGCCGGCGCGGGGCGAGGAGGCCGTGCGCGTCTATCGCGGCACCAACAACCCGCTCGCCGCCTATATCGACATCGCCGAACGCGAGGGTGCGGCGCTCGCCGTGCCGATTGCCGCCAACGCCCATCCGAGCGCGCCCGCGCCGGACGGCATTCTCGACCTCGTAGCCGACGCCGTGCTGGAAGCGGTGCGGGAAGGGTGCGATGCGCTTTTCCTCGACCTCCATGGCGCGATGGTGACGGAAGGCTTCGACGACGGCGAGGGCGAGCTGCTGCGCCGTATCCGCGCCGAGGCGCCGGAGTTGCCGATTGCGGTCGCGCTCGATTTCCATACCAACCTGACGCGCGACCTTGCCATGCTGCCGACCGCGCTGGCCGGCTACCGCACCTATCCGCATATCGACATGTACGAGACCGGCATGCGGGCCGGCGAAGCGCTGCTTCGGGCCATGAACGGCGCGAGCGCGGCAACCGCCTGGCATTCCCTGCCGCTGATGCCGCACATGAATGTCCATTCGCCCTCCCGGCCCCCGATGCAGGCGATCATGGACCGCGCCATCGCCGCCGAAGAAAAGGGCGAGGTGCTGCTTGCCTCGGTGTTCGGCTGCTTCCCGCTCGCCGATATCGAGCATGTCGGCATCTCGGCCGTGGTGCAGGGCCCGGCCGACCGGGCGGAGCGGCTGGTGCTCGACCTGATGAACGAGGCCTGGGAGAAGCGCGCCGATTTCCTCTTCGACATCGAGCCGATGGCCGACTCGATCGCGCGCGCCGGGACCATGAAGGACGGGGACGGCCCCGTGCTGCTGGTCGATCACGGCGACAATACCGGGTCCGGCGGCAACCAGGACGTGATGGCGGCGCTCCGGGAATGCCTCCGGCAGGGCCTGACCGGCATGGCTGCGGGACCCTTCGCCGACCCGGAGGCCGTGGCGGAGATGATCGCCGCCGGCGTCGGCGCCGAGGTCGAGATCGAGATCGGCGGCAAGACCGACATGCCGGCCATGGGGCTCGAAGGCGAACCGCTGCGGCTCAGGGGCAAGGTCCGCAGGATCACCGACGGCGAGTTCACCGTCACCGGGCCGATGTTCACAGGGGTGCGGCTTTCCATCGGGCGCACCGCGGTGCTGGACACGGGCGCGGCCGAGGTCGTCGTCTCCGAGGAGCGCTACGAGCCGTTCGATACGGGCTGCTTCACCCATTGCGGCATCGACCCGGCCGCCAAGCGCTACGTGCTCATCAAGTCGCGCCAGCATTTCCGCGCCGGCTTCGAGCCGATTGCGCGCGAGATTGTGATGCTGGCCGGGCCGGGAACGACGACCTCCGACTACAGCCTCTTCCCCTGGAAGAAGCTGCGCCGGCCGATCTACCCGCTCGACCCCGACATTCCCTCAAACCTGCCGAGCCAAGCCTGAAGGAGGCAGCACCCATGACGCTCACCATGCTCCAGCACGTCAACATCATGACGGACAAGCTCGACGAGACCGTCACCTTCTACGAGGACATTCTGGGCTTCGAGAACGGCGACCGCCCCGCGTTCGACTTTCCCGGCGCGTGGCTCTATTGCGGCCCGGAGGCGGTCATCCACCTGATCGGCGTGGACGAGCAGGAAGCCTCCGGCTCCGGCTGCATCGACCATGTGGCCTTCGCGGCCGAAGGCTTCGACCGCTACGCCGCCTTCCTCGGCGACAAGGGCTATGAGCACGAGACCCGCCTGGTGCCGGGCGGCAAGCTCCGCCAGATCTTCGTTCGCGACCCCAACGACGTGCTGATCGAGCTGAATTTCCGCGCGGACGAGTAGCCCGCCGGGAAGGCGCGCTACCAGCAGAGCGCGGTCATGGCCCAGGTCGGGCGGACGCCGAGTTCGGCGGAGCGCCCGGCGAGGCGCTCCGGGTCCGGCGGCGTCCCCACCTCCTCGGCATGGATGCCGCCCGAGAGGAACAGCGTGTCGATGCCATAGGCATTGCCGCCGGCAATGTCGGTCCTGAGCCCGTCGCCGACCATGAGCGCGCGCGCCGGGTCGAGGTTGCCGAGCGCCTCCAGCGCACGGGCGAACACCGCGCCGTCCGGCTTGCCGTGCCAGGCAACATCGCCGCCGAGTTCGACATAACGGACGGCCAGCGACCCCGCGCAGAGCGAGAGCCTGTCGCCGATATGGACTACAAGGTCCGGATTGGCGCAGACCATCGGCAGGCCCCGCGCCGCGCCCGCCGCCAGCAGCGGCTCGTAGTCCGCGACCGTTTCGTCCCAGCCGTCGATGCCGGTGCAGAGGATGAAGTCCGCATCCTCCACCCGCTCCACGATGTCGAGGCCGTTGCCCTCGCGCACGTCGTTGTCGCGCTCGGGGCCGACATGCAGGCAGCGCCGGCCGAGCCGCGCATGCCAGGGGTCGCTGCGGCACCGGAGCGCGGCCCAGGCCGATTCGCCGGACGACATGACCGCATCGTAGAGGTTCCGGGGCACGCCCATATCGTCGAGCCGGCGGATGAGCGAGGCGATCCGGCGCGGGCCGTTGGAGAGGAAGCAGACCCGCTTGCCGCCGCCCGCCCGGAGGCGCTCCAGCGCATCCAGCGCCGCCGGAAAGGGCCGGAACACCGTCATGCAGGCAGCCCCAGAGATCGACGAGATAGGCGTCGTAGCGCTCCGCCAGCGGCCCGAGGCCGGCCACGATTTCGGTGGCGCTCATGTCCGGCGCTTGTTGCTATTGCGCCGCGACGGAAGGGAAGGCCGGCGCCGGCGCTCCGGCATCCGGCTGGAGACCGCGCGCCGGCTCCATGCTGCGGGCCAGGTCGCGCGCCATCCGGTATGGCAGCAGGCTGCCGCCATAGATGAGCGCCGTGTTGAACTGCACCAGCGACGCGCCGGCCTCGAGCCTTTCGCGCGCATCTTCCGCAGTCTCGATGCCGCCGACCCCGACCAGATCGACCTTGCTGTCGCTGGCGGCCCGTATGTCCCTGAGGGCCTGGATGGCGAGCGCCTTCAGCGGCGGGCCGCTGAGGCCGCCCTGCTCCCCGCGCTCCGGCGAGCGAAGCCCGGCAGGCCGCGAGACCGTCGTGTTGGAGACGACGACGCCATCGACCGGCATGGTTGCAAGCGCCCCGCCCAGCACCGCGCGCTCCGCCTTGCCGAGGTCCGGGCAGAGCTTGACCCAGAGCGCCGTGCCGGACGGCAATGTCTCGCGCACGCGCTCGACGATGCGGCGAAGCTCGCCCTCCGTCTGCAGCGCGCGCAGGCCCGGCGTATTGGGAGAGGACACATTGACGGTAACGAAATCCGCAAGGCCCGCCACCGCCCGCGCCACCGCCGCATAGTCGGCGGCGGCATCCCCGCTCGTCTTGTTCTTGGCGAGATTGACGCCGACCGTGCCCCGGCCGCCGCGGTCGCGGTAGCGCTCCAGCCGCCGCGCGACGGCGTCCGCGCCGTGGCTGTAGAAGCCCATGCGGTTGACGATCGCCCGGTCGGCGGCGAGGCGGAACAGCCTCGGTTGCGGATTGCCGGCTTGCGGCCTCGGCGTGACGCCGCCGATCTCGACAAAGCCGAAGCCGAGGCCGACAAGGCCGCGAACGACTTCTCCATGCCGGTCGAAGCCCGCTGCGAGACCGACCGGATTGGCGGCTTCGATACCGGCCCGCCGCACGGGCAACGCCGGAGGGCGCAGGCTGAGGGGAGAAAATCTGAGGAGCCCAAGCGCTGCATTGTGCGCCTTTTCAGGCGGCAGCAGATGGAGCAGCCGGCTCGGCAACAGGGGCAACAATGCGCTTACCTCACCCCAACCCGTGGCAAGTGAATCACTGCTGGATACTATATCTGGTAGGGACACGAGTCTAAAGAAAAAACCGTTGCTCTTCGGTCGAATCGATGGGGCCGCCTGCGCTCACAGGGCCGACAGGTCGAAGTCGGCGATGACGGGGGCGTGATCGGAGGGGCGCTCCCAGCCGCGCGCCTCGCGCAGCACCTCGGCCCCGGCGAGCGCGCCCGAAAGCGCGGGCGTGGCCCAGATATGGTCCAGCCGCCGCCCGCGGTCGGAGGCGGACCAGTCGCGCGCCCGGTAGCTCCACCAGCTGTAAAGCTTCTGCTCCGGCGGAATGAAGCGGCGCACGACGTCGATCCAGTCGTGCGAGTCCTGCACCGCCGCCAGATGCTCGATCTCTATGGGCGTGTGGCTCACCACCTTGAGAAGCTGGCGGTGCGACCAGACATCGGTCTCCAGCGGCGCGATGTTGAGGTCGCCGACCATCACCCGGCGCGCACCGTCCTCCTGCCGGTCCCGCCACCAGCCGGTCATCTCCCGCAGGAAGTCCAGCTTGTGCGCGAACTTGTCGTTGATTTCCGGGTCCGGCTCGTCGCCGCCGGCCGGCACGTAGAAATTGTGAATCTCGACGCCCGCGACGGTGGCGTAGGTGTGACGCCCGTCCGAGCGTCCGCACCAGTCGCGCGTTCCGCCGTCCTCGATGGGGAGGCGGGAGAAGATCGCGACGCCGTGATAGGCCTTGATGCCGTAAAGCACCGAGTGGCGGTAGCCGAGCGCGTGGAAGGGCTCGACCGGGAAGCGGTCGCTCTCGACCTTCACCTCCTGGAGGCAGAGCACATCCGGCGCGCGCTCCGCCGCCAGGCGTTCGATGGCGTCGATGCGCAGCCGGACCGAATTCACGTTCCAGCTTGCGACCCTCAGCCGGTCAGCCATTGAGCGCAGCCTTCTCCGCTTCGGTGTAGAAGGCGTCGGCGTGGATGTCCTCGGGGCGCATGTCGCGGATTTCCAGCATTTCGGTCGCCGCCTCCACCATCACCGGCGGGCCGGCGAGATAGGCCTTGCAGCCGTCGAGATCGTCGAAGTCCGCTGCCACCGCCTCATGCACGAAGCCCGTGCGCCGGTCCGTTTCGCCCTCCGGCTCCGAGAGCACGATCCGGATGCTGAGCCGCTCATGCGCTTCGGCGAGCTGGGCGAATTCCTCCTCCAGATAAACATCGCGCTCCCCGCGCACGCCGAAATAGAGGAACATCGGCTGCGGCATGTCCTTTTCGAGCGCGGTTTCGACGATGGCCTTGACAGGCGCGAGGCCCGAACCGCCGGCGATGGCGAGGATCGGTCCTCGATGCGCCTCCCGGAGATATGCCGCGCCGTAAGGCCCCTCGACCGCAACCTTGTCGCCCTCGCCGATCTCGTCCCGGACGAAATTGGAAACCTCGCCGTCGTCCATCGCGCGGATGTGAAACTCCAGCAGGCCGCCGCCCGGCTTCGACGCCATGGAATAGTCGCGCCCCGGCCGGCCGGCGAAGCCGAGCGAGGCGTACTGGCCGGCGGTGTAGGCAAACTCGACGCCCTCCGGCACGGCAAGCCGGAGCCGCACGATGTCGTGGGTCATCTCCGTGCGCTCGGCGACCGTCGCCTCGAAGCGGCGCAGCGGATGGGCGACCATCTCCTCGTCGTCGTTGAGCCACGCGACCTCGAGGTTCTCCTGCGGCTGCGAGCGGCAGGCGAGCACGAAGCCGCTCTCCTTCTCCTCGTCCGTCAGCGCGAAGTCGGAATAGGGCTTCATCTCGACGCTGCCGGCATAGAGCCGGCTCTTGCAGGCGCCGCAATTGCCCGACCGGCAACCGTGCGGGTAGGGGACGCCCTGCTCCAGCGCCGCTTCGAGCAGCGTCTGGTCGTCGTCCACCTCGACCGGCTCGCCCCATTGGGCAATCTTCACGGTGCGTGTCATGGAAAGCGCGCCTTCTATTCCAGGGACTTGATGATGCCTTCGCACATCGCCTTGGCGTCGCCGAACAGCATCATCGTATTCTCGTTGAAGAAGAGCGGATTATCGACGCCCGCATAGCCGCTCGCCATCGACCGCTTGACGAACATGACCATCTGCGCCCGGTCCACCTCCAGCACCGGCATGCCGTAGATCGGGCTGGAGGTGTCATTGCGCGCGGAGGGGTTGGTGATGTCGTTGGCTCCGATCACGAAGGCAACGTCGGTCGAGGGGAAGTCGCGGTTGACGGTCTCCATCTCGACCACCTTGTCATAGGGGACATTGGCCTCGGCCAGCAGCACGTTCATGTGCCCCGGCATCCGGCCCGCAACCGGATGGATGGCGAAGCGCACCCGCACGCCCTCCCCTTCCAGCAGATCGACCATCTCGCGGAGCGCATGCTGGGCCTGCGCCACCGCCATGCCGTAGCCGGGCACCACCACGACGGAGCCGGCATTGCGCAGCATGAACGCGGCGTCGTCGGCATTGCCGGCCTTCACCGGCCCCCGGTCGGCGGCCTCTGTCGCCGGCCCCTCGGTCTCGCCGCCGAAGCCGCCCAGCAGCACATGGACGAGCGAGCGGTTCATGCCCTTGCACATGATGTAGGAAAGGATTGCCCCGGAAGCTCCGACCAACGCGCCCGTAATAATCATCAGCGGGTTGTCGAGCGTGAAGCCGATGCCGCAGGAGGCCCAGCCGGAGGCCGAGTTCAGCACCGAGATCACGACCGGCATATCCGCCCCGCCGATGGGGATGACCACGAGCACGCCCCAGATCAACGCCGCGAGCGCAAGCGCCCAGAACAGCCCGTCCGTGCCCCAGCCGGCAAAGGCGAGCGCGGCCATCAGCACGATCAGGCCGACGAAGGCGTTGACCGCGCGCTGGCCGGTGAAGGTGATCGGCGCGCTCCGCATCAACCCGTGCAGCTTCGCGAAGGCGACGACCGAGCCGGTGAAGGTGACGGCGCCGATGGCGGTCGTGGCCATGATCTCGACCAGGCTGTGGGTCGCGAGCCCGCCCTCGAGCGGGATGCCGTAGAGGCTCGGGCTCTCGAGCGCGGCGGCGGCGATCAGCACCGCGGCGAGGCCGACCAGGCTGTTGAAGATCGCGACCAGCTGCGGCAGGTCCGTGATCTTCACCCTGAGCGCGATCACTGTGCCGATGGCGCCGCCGATGACGATGCCGCCCAGCACCAGCTCGAAGGTAACGATCTGCGGGCGCAGCAGCGTTGCGCCGACGGCGATCGCCATGCCGGCAATGGCGATCCAGTTCCCCTGGCGCGCGGTCTCCGGCGAGGCGAGGCCCCGGATTCCCAGAATGAAGCAGATCGCCGCCACGAGGTAGGCGAAGGATGCGATGGAGGCTTCCATCCCCTCAGCCGCCCTTCTTGCGGAACATCTGGAGCATTCTCTGGGTGATGATAAAGCCGCCGAAGATGTTGACCGAGGCGACCACGACGGCGACGAAGCCCAGCAGCTTGGAGACGCCGAAGATGGCAGGCCCGGCGGCGATCATCGCGCCCAGCACGACCACGCCGGAGATGGCGTTGGCGACCGACATGAGGGGCGCGTGCAGGGCCGGCGTCACCTTCCAGACGACATAGTAGCCGACGAAGCAGGCAAGCGCGAACACGGTCAGGCCGAACAGCACCGGATCGGTTGCAGGCGCATCCGCCTGGGCCGCCCGGTGTGCGAGTTCGGCTGCCTCCGCCGCCAGGCGCTGCGCCTCGTCTGCGAGCTGGCCGGCGCGGTCCGCGATTGCCGCCGCATCCCGGTCGAGGGTTTCAGCCATCGGGGGCTTCCTTCGGGTTCAATGCCGTCGCCGACACGATCGGGTCGTCATAGTCCGGGGCGAGCGCGCCCCGGTCCTTGTCCACCAGCAATTCGGCAAAGTTGACGAGATTGCGCGCATAGAGGGCGCTTGCATCGTGCGCGACACGGGACGGCAGATCGCTGTCGCCGACGATAAGCACGCCGGCCTCCTCGACAATGCGGTCCGCGCGGCTAAGCTCGCAATTGCCGCCCTGGGCGACGGCGATATCCACGACCACGGAGCCCGGCGCCATGGCGCGCACCGTCTCCGCCGAGAGCAGCCGCGGCGCGGGCCGGCCGGGGATTTGCGCGGTGGTGACCACGATATTGGTCCGCGCCAGCGTCTCGGCCAGCTTGTCCGCCTGCTCGCGCCTGTAGTCCTCGCCCATTTCGCGGGCGTAGCCGCCCTCGTCCTCGGCAAGGCTCGGCTGTCTGTGGTCCACCTCGATGAAACTGGCGCCGAGGCTCTCCACCTGCTCGCGCGCGGCCGGGCGCACATCCATCGCCGAGACGACGGCGCCGAGACGCCGGGCCGTCGCAATCGCCTGGAGGCCGGCCACGCCCGCGCCCAGCACCAGTATCCGTGCAGGCGCGATGGTGCCGGCGGCCGTCACCATCATCGGGAAGGCGCGGCCGAACAGGTCCGCGGCGCGGATTACCGCCGCATAGCCCGCGAGGTTGGACTGGCTCGACAGCGCATCCATGGTCTGAGCGCGGGTAATGCGCGGCATGAGTTCCATCGCGAACGCCTCGACGCCCGCAGCGGCAAGCGCGGCCGGGCTGCCGTCATCGTCGAAGGGCGCCAGCAGGCCCGCCAGCATCGCCCCGCGTTTCAGGCGCTCGACGGCCGGCATCTGCACCGCAAGCACGAAGTCAGCCGCTTCGAGCGCCTCAGGGTCGATTCTTGCGCCGGCCTCGACATAGGCGGCATCGGTGAAGCCCGCGGACGTGCCGGCATCCGGCTCCACGCACACCTCGAAGCCCATCGCCAGCAAGCGTTTCGCGCTGTCCGGCGTCGCAGCGACCCGGCGCTCGCGCGGCGCGGTTTCCTTGGGTATCCCTGCAAGCATGCCACCTCTCCGAGCGCGGGGTTGTTGCATTGCACAACGGGTTTGGCAAGCGGTTCCGTTGCCGCTACGGTGACCCCCCGGAGAGGTTCATTGATCGTCTGTCGCCTGGTAGCCCTGCTGTTCGCCTGCGGCGCGTTGATCGCGCTCGGCGGCGATGTCTGGCAGACGGCCGCCAGCGGGGAATGGCAACCGCAGGCGCTCGGACAGGTCTGGTTCCAGCTTGACGCCGGCAGCCTCAATCTCCTGCAGGCCGCGGTCCAGCGCTACCTGCATCCCTGGCTGTGGGACCCCGCTATTGTGCAGTTGCTGCTATGGCCCGCCTGGGTCGTCCCCGGCGCCCTCGCCGCTCTGCTGTTCCTGATCTGCCGCAGGCGCCATCGGATAGCCGGAACGTTCGACTGAACCGGCGGAACGGCAGGTTGCAGTCCGGCTGCTCTATCGGCTGGCGCTCCGATCGTCCCCGCCTCGCGTTCAGAAGACGCCTGCTTCGAGGCCGGCGGCGAGCGTCATACCCAGCTCCTCGCAGTCGGCGACGAAGTCCTCCTGCCATTCTCCCCGGCAGAGCACCGGCTCGGCCACCGCGCGCCAGCGCAGCCCCGTCGTAATGGTCTCGATGGCGCGTCGCGTGCCGGTGCCATCATGGCCCGCGCGGATATAGTAGCCGAACGGGCGGCCCTGGGTCTCCTCCAGGCACGGGTAGTAGATGCGGTCGAAGAAGTCCTTCAGCGCGCCGCTCATATAGCCGAGGTTCTCGGTCGTCCCGAGCAGCAGCGCATCGGCCGCAAGCACATGGTCCGGCGTCGTGTCGAAGGGACTCAGCACCTCCGTCTCGACGCCTTCGATGTCGGGATGGCGCGCGCCGGCCGCCGCCGCATCGCGCAGCCGGAGCGTATTCGGCGAGGGAGCGTGCGCCACGATCAGCAGGCGGCGGCCGGACATGCCTGCTCCAGGAGGAAGGGTGCGTTCGAGCCGGCGGCGACGGCGCGGATTTCCTCGAACAATGTCTCCGTCATCGGGATGCCGGTCCGGAGCCGCTCGCGCCGCGCCTCGTGCTCCGGGTCGCCGGGCACGAGCACCGGCCGGGCCGGATCGACGGGCGGCGTCGCCCTCAGCTCCGCCATCAGCGCACCCAGATCGTCGGGGAAACGGGCGTTGAAGAAGGCGGGGTCGAGCGCGAGGAAGAAATGGCCGACCTCGATGAACCGGCCGGGCTCCCCCGTCGCAAGGTCGATTCCGCCCACATTGGCGCCGCCGAGCACGCTGGCGAGTACCTCCACCATCATCGCCAGGCCGTAGCCCTTGTGGCTGCCGAGCGTGCGGTTGCCGCCGAGCGGCATTAGGCGCTTCGGCTTCGCATGGAAGGCGGCCGCGGCGTCCGTCTCGGGCAGGCCGTCCGGGCGCACTGCCCAGCCTTCGGGCAGAGCCTTGCCGGCCCGGCGCGCGATATTGACTTTGCCGACCGCGACGGTGCTGGTCGCCATGTCGAGCGAAAACGGTTCGCCCTCAGCAGGACTCGCAGCGAAGGCGATCGGATTGGTGGAGAAGCGCGGCTCGCGGGCGCCGGTCGGCACCACGGAACGCTGGGTCGTGCCGGTGCAGGCGAATCCGATGAGGCCGCGCCCGGCGGCGATGGTGGAATAGACGCCGGCCGCGCCGAAATGATTGGAGTGGACGACGACCGAAACGCCGAGACCGGCCAGGGCCGCCTTGTCGCAGGCCCGCTCCATGGCGAAGCGGGCGGCGGGGTGTCCGATGCCGTGGCCCGCGTCCACAAGGGTCAGAACGGGTCCCTCGCGGAGCGTGCGGACCTCCGCCAGCGGGTCGATCCTGCCGTCGCGCCGGCGCTGGTCGTAGGTCGGCAGCATGCCGACGCCGTGGCTGTCTATGCCGCGCAGATCGGCCTCGACCATGAGCGCCACGGCGGTCTCCGCAGGCTCCGGGCGCATGCCCCAGGCGAGGAACACCGCCCGGATCTGCGCCGCCAGCAGGCTATGGGGAACGGTAATCATGCGCCGCCGGGCGGGGTCGGGGGCCGGAGCAGCGGCGTCGATGCAAGCAGGCCGCTACCGGCTCTGCTGCGCCAGCAGAATGTCGATCTTGCGATGCAACTCGACCTGCCCGGCCTCCAGCCTCTCCACGCCGGCTTCCACTTTCTCCAGGCGGGCATCCATGGCTGCAAGATTTGTCCGCAGCACCGCGATGGCGACGCCGTTCTCGTGGATCGCCTCGCGGTTGGCCTGCGTTTCGAGCGCGATCCAGCCGACAAGCGCCAGGAAGGCGACGACCAGGGCCACGGCCATCGGGTTGCGGGTGATGTCGCCGCCGCCCGACTTCGCCAGCAGCCGGCGAAGGGCCTGCCTTTCCTCAGCGGTGAAAGGAGCGTCGGTCGATTCCGCAGCCATCCTGTTCCATCCTTGCCAGTGCGTCGAGACTACAGGCCGGGCGCTCGCCTGTCAGCCCTCCAGCACGAACGGTGCGCCGGCGCGCCGGCAGACGTCGCGCAGTTCCTCGAAGAGCGTTTCCGTCATCGGGATGCCGTTCGCCTTGCGCTCGGCATGGGCGGCGTATTCCGGGTCGCCCGCGACCATGACCGGCTCTGCCGGGTCGGCGGGCGGCGTCGCGCGCAGCATGTCCAGCAGTCGGTCCATGTCGGTCTCGAAGGCTCCCGCCTCCCGCAGGTGCGAGGGGTCGATGGCGAAGAAGAAATGCCCGGTCTCGCGGCCGAGGCAGCCGGAGAGGGTGGCGCACAGGATCTCCACCATGGCGCCGAGCCCGTAGCCCTTGTGGCCGCCGAGTTCGCGCGTGCCGCCGAGCGGCGTCAACAGCCCGACATCGTGCCCGTGCGGCGCATCGGTGATCGGCGCGCCGGACCGGTCCACCATCCAGCCTTCCGGGATCGCCTTGCCGGCCCGCCTAGCGATCGAGACCTTGCCGAACGCGACCGTGCTGGTCGCCATATCGAGGGCGAAGGGCCGGTTCGCCCGGGCCGGGGCGGCGAAGCCGATGGGGTTGGTGCCGAGCGCGGCATCGGCGCCGAACATGGGCGCGACCTGCTTGGTCGGCGCGTTGGTGAGCGAGAGGCCGACCAGCCCCTCTTCCGCCGCCATCCCGGAGTAGTAGCCGGCCGCGCCGTAATGGTTGGAGTTGCGCACGGCGACCGCCGCCGCGCCCACTTCGCGCGCCTTGTCCATCGCCGTCCGCATGGCCAGCACGGCGGGCGGGTGGCCGAGGCTTCGCCCGGCGTCGATCAAGGCGAGTGCGCCCGTCTCGCGCTCGATGCGGATTTCGGGCCGGGGCTCGATGCGGCCCTCCTCCTTCGCCTTCTGGTACCAGGGCAGCATGCCGACGCCGTGGCTGTCGATGCCGGAGAGATCGGTCTCGACCATAACGCGGACGGTCGTCTCGATATGGTCCGGCGCCATGCCCCAGGCTTCGAAGACCAAGGCGATCTGCCGGCGCAGCAAGGCGTCGTCGATGGTGCGCACGGCGTCTCCCCCCGCGCCGGCGGAAAGTACGGCCCGGCGGCGGCTAGCGGTAGGGGCGGTCGCCCTTGACGGTCACGCGCACGCCGCTTCTCGTCTCGGGATAGTAGTCCCATGTCGCATGGTGCTGCGTGCAGCGGTTGTCCCACATGGCGATCGAGTTCGTTTCCCATCGGAACCGGCACTGGAACTGCGGCTTGGCGTTGTGCGCATAGAGGAACTCGAGCAGCGCGTTGCTCTCCGTCTGCGTCATGCCCACGATGTTCTGCGTGAAGGGCCGGTTTACGTAGATGAGCTTGCGGCCGGTTTCGGGGTGGGTGCGGATCACCGGGTGTATCGCGTGCGGATGCTCCTCCCGGCGCAGGCCGCCGCCGATCTGCTCGTAGCGGTTGATATGCACGTCGGCGGTGTGCAGCGCCTCCAGCGGCTCGAGGACGCTCTTCATGGTGTCGGAGAGGGCGTCGTAAGCGGCGTACATGTTCGCAAACAGCGTGTCGCCGCCAACCGACGGCACCGTGCTCAGGTGCAGGATGCTCGCCATCGGCGGCTCTTCGTCGGCACTCACGTCCGAGTGCCAGTCGGTGCCCTCGGCGAAGGGCGAGGTCGCGTCGGCGTGGATCTTCATGAGCTCCGGCCGGTCGTCCACGCATGGCGCGGACGGGTGGATGTGGAGCTCGCCGAAGCGGCGGCCGAACGCCACATGCTGGTCGTGGCCGATGTCCTGGTCGCGAAAGAACAGCACGAGATGTTCGAGCAGCCCTCCGTGCAGCGTGCGGAATGCCTCGTCGTCGAGCGGCTCGCGCAGGTCCACGCCATGCACTTCCGCGCCGATGTGGCGCGTGAGCGGCCTGAACTCGATAGTGTCGTTTCGCATCCTTTTTTCTCCCCTGACGCTCGGACGGGCCGGCGCCCGCAATCATGCGAAGCCCACGCGGGGAGGTCAACGATGCGGTCCGCCGCGTTCGCAGCGGCGTGCATGGCTTCTCCCCCGGCTGCGGCGCATGATAAGCGCAATTGGGGAGGAAACGCGATGGCCGAATTCGATGTCCCCGCCGAGGACGCAGACGCGATCCGGGCCTGGTTCGACGAGTGGGGCGCGGAAGTGGCGCGGCAGGACTTCGCCTCTGCGCGGCGGCGCTTCGACCCGGACGCGCTCGGCTTCGGCACCTGGATGGACCATGTGGAGGGGCTGGACGCGCTGGAGGCGCGGCAATGGCGCAGCATCTGGCCGAACATCGAGGATTTCGAGCACCGGACGGAGGGCCTGCGCTGCATGGTCTCGCCGGACCGCCTGATGGCCTTCGGGATGACGGCCTGGACCTCGACGGGTTTCCATGAGGACGGGACCGCCTACGAACGGCCGGGCCGGACGACGGCGATCTTCGCGCGGGAGAAGCCCGGCGACCCGTGGCGCTGCGTGCACACCCATGTTTCGCTCTTCCGGGGTGTGCCGCAGCGCTCCTGGGGCCGCCGGGGCTGAAGGCGGGCCGCGGCTCAGGCGTGCCGGGCGCCGCCATGCGCCGCCGGCTGGAACAGGCGGGCGAGGCCGGCGCGGAGCGACCGTCCGAGGCGGGCGAAGGCGGCGGCGAACATCTGCGCGCGCAACTGCCGGGCCTGGGCGATTCCCCGGTCGATTTCGGCCTGGGTGGGAAGGTCTTGTCTCTGGATCATCTGTCCTGTCTCCGGGTTCGGATTTCCGTTGACGCACCATTTATTGCCGCTCCTGCTATTTACAATAAGACGAGAATCCATATGATATTTGCGAACAACGCAAAGACAGTGCGCCATGAATTCCCTGAACGCCATCCGGCTTTTCACCGCCTCCGTCGATGCCGGCAGCTTCTCCGAGGTCGGGCGCCGGCTCGGCATGGCGCCCTCCTCCGTGTCGCGTCAGGTGGCGGCGCTGGAGGACAGCGTGGGCGCCCAGCTCATCCACCGCACCACCCGCAAGCTCAGCCTGACGGAAGCAGGGCGGCTCTATTTCGAGCGCGTCTCGCGCATCCTGGCGGCGCTCGACGAGGCGTCGGCGGCCGTCTCGCATCTGGAGGAGTCGCCGCGCGGCGTATTGCACGTGAACGGCCCGACGGCCTTCGGCGTCCGCCATGTCGCGCCGGCGCTGCCGGATTTTCTTGCGCGCTATCCGGAAGTGCGGATCGAGCTGACCCTCACCGACAATTTCGTGGACCTGCTGGAGGTGGGCGCCGATGTCGCCGTGCGCGTCGGCGAGCTGGAGGATTCGAGCCTGATCGCGCGCCGGCTCGCGCCCAACCGGCGCATCCTCTGCGCGAGCCCGGGCTACCTGGCCGGGGCCGGAACGCCGGAACGCCCGCAAGACCTCGCGGACCACAATTGCCTCGTCTATACGCGCCACCACGGCAATGTGAACTGGAACCTGGGCGGCCCGGACGGGCTCGCGGAAGTACGCGTCTCGGGCAATCTGCGCACCAACAACACCGAGGCCGTCCACGCCGCGGCGCTGGGCGGGCTCGGCATCGCGCTGTTGCCCTCCTGGCTGGTGGGACAGGAGGTGCAGTCCGGCCGGCTTGCGGAAGTGCTGGCCGGCTACCGCGCCGCGCCGGGCGCGCTCGACACCGGCATCCACGCCATCTACCCCGCGGACCGCCACCTCTCCACCAAGGTCCGCGCCTTCGTCGATTTCCTGGTGGAACGCTTCGGCCCTCGCCCCTACTGGGAGGAGGAGCCGGAGGGCGGGGCCGGGGCTCATTGAACGGCAAGCAAGAAAAGAAGGATGTCGGATCGATTCCTGCCGGGCGTACCCGGCCCGCAAGTCGAGGCGGCGTTCGGAGCCGCACCGGGCAATGAAATCGAGAGCGGCAAATTCGACAGTCCGGAATCGTCGGCCGCGCTCGCTGCCAATGCTCTCGGCTTCTTCCTGAACCGGGTGCAGGACTTGCCGGCGCTGCCGGGCTGCGATGGGGAAGTCTGGCCCGCGCGGTCGCTGGCGCTCGAGGCGACGATACGCTTTCCCTGGCGGGGTGGACGCCATCCGGTGCTGGACGGCCTCATCGCAACACCCTCCGCGCTTATAGGGATGGAATCCAAGCGATACGAGCCGTTCCGGTCCAAGGGGAAGGCATCCTTGAGCGACGCCTACTGGAGGCCGTGCTGGGGAGGCCGCATGGGCGGATACGAAAGCGTGCGGGATGCGCTGCGCGCAGACAGCCGCACCTATCTCCAACTCGATGCAGCGCAATTGTTCAAGCACGCCTTCGCCTTGCGGACGAACGTCCACCGCGACGGACCGCGCAAAGGTCTGCGACCGGTCCTCTTCTACCTCTACGCCGAACCGGATAGCTGGCCGCTCGACGGGAGGGAGGTGGACCGGAGCGCAAAGGCGCGCCACCGAGAGGAGGTCGAGGCGTTCGCCGCTGCCGTTGCCGGCGACGAAGTCGCGTTCGTCGCCTGCCCATACAGGACGCTGCTCGGATGCTGGGCGTCCGGCGAGGAACCGGCCGTCCGCGCCCACGCTCAGGCGGTCCTCGAACGCTATTCGCCCTGAGCGCCGCACCGAAACTCGCCCGCCTGCATCCCGTATCTCAGCACCTCCAGCCCGAAGGCGCGGACGAGGCCGGGGCTGCGCGTCATGCCGAGACGCTCCAGCACGGCGATGGACGCCGCGTTCTCCGGCAGGACGAAGGCAACGATCTGCGCCAGCGCGAGCCTGTCGAAGCCCCAGGCCAGCGCGGCGCAGCTTCCCTCCGTCGCATAGCCCCGCCCCTGCGCGTCGGGGTCGATCAGGAACAGCAGCTCGGTTTCGCCCAGGTCCGGCAGGTGCCGGAGCCCCAGATGCCCGGCAAGGCGGCCCGAAGCGCGCTCGACGACCGCCCAGGGGCCGTAGCCGTCCCGCGCCCAGGCCTCGCGGAAGGCCGCGACGGTCGCATCGGACCGGCGCGCGGCTTCGGCCGGATCCTCCGTATGGCTCGGCAGGAAGCGCGTCACGCCGGGCTTCAGGCGGATCGCCCGGTAGGCCGGCCCGTCGCCCTCCCCGAAGGGCCGCAGCAGCAGCCGGCCGGTCTCGATCCGGTCCATGCCGCCGTTTCCGGTTCGCCGTTCCCCGCGCTCCCCCGCCATCTCCGCGCACTCCCTTCATCGTCCCCTGCGAAATGTCATGAATTGTCATGCGATGTCATGGTCGGGTGTCCGCTTTCCCCTCTCCCCGCGCGCCTGCCGGGTTCGTACATTTTCGTTCGGTGGCGTTGGATTGCATCGCCCCGGTCGCCATGACGGAGGGGAGGGCAACACGCCCCCGGAAGACCCTCTCCCTCGGGGAGAGGGCAGGGTGAGGGACCGCTTCCGCCTGCGGAAGCGGCGGGCGAAGCCCCGGTAACCGCCCATCGCGCCGGGCGACGGCCTCCCGCCCCGGCCCCCGGATCGCGGTCCGGGGCAGGCTCTCCCTCGCTTGCGAGGGAGGGAGAAAAGAGGAAGAGGCCCACTCCATCGATGTGTCATGAAATGTCATGGCCGGGGGCGAATTCGCCGTCCCGATCCTCCCCGTCTTCGAGCCAGTCGATGTCGAGCGGGTCGTCGGCGCCGGGGGGCTCGATGGCGTAGCGCATGTCGTCCCGTTCGAGCCGGTCCCGCCTGCGCTCTTCGCGTTCTTCGGGCGACCACGGGTCGTAGATTTCGGCGTAGCCGTTGCGGCGCTGGTAGAGCCAGTCGTGCTCCGCGCCGTCGGCCCGGTCATCGTCGATCATGCCGTCGGTCCGGTCGTCGTAGGCGGACCTGTCGTCGCCGGCCCAGGGGCAGTCTTCGTAGGCCTCCTCGGGTGGATCGTCGGCCGGGGGCAGGTCGTCTGCCGGAGGCAATGGGGCGGCCTCGAAGCCGACGGGCAGGCATGCGCGCTCCTCGACGGCCCCGGCGAGCCTCCGGGCGGCCTCCTCATGCGCGGCTTCGTCGAAACCGTCCTGCGCCTCCAGTTCCTCCCGGCTTTCGCGGTGGCGGGCGAGCGCGCGTTCGGCGCGGGTATGGCCCCGGCGCACGGCCTCGGCCAAGGGTCCGGGCTCGGTGCCGACCTCAAGCGCCCCGCCCGCCTCGATCTCTCCGAGTTCGTCCTCATGCGGCAGCGGCCAGAGCCGGGCCCTCCGGTCTGCGGGCCCGACAAGCCCGGCAATCTCCGCCTGGAAGCGCAAGACCCGGAGCATCGTGTAGGCCGAGCCGGCGGCGACGGCCGCATCCCACGCCTGCTCCAGCCGGGCCAGCACGATCTGCGCCTCGTCGCGTTCGGTGCGCTTCCAGGACAGGCGGATACGGCGCAGGCGCTCCACCACATAGGGACGCTCCAGGAGCGCGCATCCGGTCTGGCGGGCGGAGCGCTCGGAATAGCCGGCCTGCCTTGCGGCACCGGCGGCATTGCCGGAGACGGCGTAGTGGCGGCAGAAGGCTTCCTGGCGGGTGGAGAGGGCAATGGTCGGCTGGATGATGGGCATGGCGGCTCCTCGGTTCGGTTCGGTTCTGTTCTTTCCGGCCCGGCTTGGAGCGACCCTGTTTTGCGCGCGTTTCGCGGGCGTGTGCGCGGGCGGCTGGGCGCGCGTTAGCGCCGGCGCGGTTTGCGCGCCTGATTGCGCGCGCGAGCCGGAGGGCGCACTTCGCCTGTCTGCCGAATCGGGGTCGTTCCGCGCCGGGCCGGCGCGAAGGGAAGCGGCCCATGGTCACCGCCTCCCTGGAACCCATTCTAGCATATTTTCCTAGAATGCAAGCCCTCGTCCCGAAATTATTTTCGAGATATCAACGGCGGAGCAAAAATGTACCGGCGCGGCGGCGTAAAAATGTACCGCGAGCGCGGCAGTAGCTTGTCCCCATAGTCCATGGGAGGGCCCCGCGCGCGGGGCGACGCGCCCTCCACCTGGCCGGCGTCGGCCCGCGCGTGGGAGGGACCTGCGGACTATGGGGGCAAGCGGGTTATACCAGCGGTCGTTGATCGGAACCTATGGTGATGGTCCCCACCGTCACCCCGGCCTCCGAGCCGGGGCCCAGCCTCGGTTCTCGCGGCAACTTCAGCGGTCGAGCCTGCTCCCCACCGGCTACGGCATCGTCGAGAGCCATGGCTGGACCCCGGCTCTCCGCTTCGCTCCGGCCGGGGTGACGCAGAGGGAAAACCGGGCGGCAATCTCCATGAGTCACAAACCGGAACCGCTGGTATTATTCGGACGACAGCAGGCGATTGCCCAGTCAGAATTCGCCGATAGCCGATGATATCGACCATAGCATGAACGCGCAGAGCACCAGGCCGATCGCGATCGGAAGGCGCACGATCAAGGGCGGGCGGCCGGCCATGCGATCAGCGATCCTCGCCACGCGGTCCTTCCCGAACACGAGCGCCCCGACGGCCGCCGTGGCCATCACGAGCGCCAGCGCGCGAAACGTGACCGGGGTAGACGCGACCGGCGCCGAGAACCAGAGCAGGGCGGCAAGCAGCAGGCGAACGGACACCGCGCCCCCAACGCCTGTGCCGCCAACGAAGCGGCGGGCGAGCATGACCAACCATTGCGGGTTCAGCACGCCGAGCAGAAACAGGGCGCCCAGCAATCCCGAGACGACGGCGAGAATGTTTGCGAGGACCGGAGCCATGGGAGCCTCTCGGTCAGACCGCATCGCCGGGACGGAAGGCGCCCCGCAGCAGCCCGTAGGACAGCAACTGCCAGATCCACTGGCAGTCGCGCACGTCGCTCTTGCGACCGGCGATCTGCTTCGTCATCCGCGGCGGAACCGGAAGCACCTCGAAGCCGGCGCGCTCCAGGACCTCATAGACCGGGATCCAGCAGACCGAGGTCGATTCCATCGCCACCGTCTTCACCCCGCAGGACGAAAGCCGGTCCGCCATCGCCTGCAGATCTCGGGTGAAGCCGTCGAACGCCCGAACCGGCTCCGAAGAGCGCGCCGGATCGACGGCCACGAAGTGACGGTCCTTGCCGATATAGATCCCGGCGCAGTCCGGGTTCACCACCCTCAGATGCTGCCTCTTCCCGGTCTTGCGTGCCATGCAGCACCCTCCCAAATCGCCTTGCGTTGCGGACGGAGAGGAACCGCACGGCAATGCTCAATCTCTCGAACGAGGTGGCGGCGAACCGCGCCATCGGTGACAGAAGCCGATCGCGGTCCGGGCCATGCTCACAAACGGGTGCCCAGAAAGCACACCAGTGGAGATTCGGACCTCGATTCCCCGGCCGCCGTCACTTCACAGGACCGCCGCCGCAGGCACAACCCGCCGTTACTTTCGCGACAGGGCCGACGCCGCGCGGGGGTGGGGCTCACAACCGGAGCGCATCGCCTCCATCGGAAACCGAAAACGGGCCAATGGGTTCTAGACCGCGACCGACGATATTACTCAGCAAACCCCGACCGACAAGATGTGGGTAATTGAAGGGCCTTGCGATGGTAGACGAAGGTCCGACTGCCGGAGGGGCGGACCCGCATCCCGAGACCGGCGACCCGGTAACCGCTGTTCCCCGATGGGCCCGTTATCCGTTATCGTAACGCGTATTCGATCCCAGGCCGGAGAGGAAGATGCCGCAGGACACAGCAGGCCCCGACAGGCCGAAATGGTTCGGTTATCTGCAACTTGCCGTCATTCTTGGCGCGATCGCCATTGCGCTCTATCTCGCCCGGGCCCCGGAGCGTGTCGAGCGCATCGACAGGTCGGCGCTGGAGACGCAGGAAAGGCGGCCTGTCGTCAGCGTTGTCCGGCCGACGCCCACGGAGCAGGCGCTGACGCTGCGCCTGACCGGCTCTGTCGTGCTGAAGGAAAAGGCGGCGGTGGTATCGGAGGTCGTCGGGCGCGTTGTCTGGGTCTCGCCGAAATTCGAGCCCGGCGGGTCGATAGCGGCCAATGAGGCGTTCATCCGGATCGACCCCGAGGAATACGAGCTCAGGGTTGAAGAAGCGAGGCTGGAAGTAGCGGAGCTCGAACATGACATAAGCGGGAAGGAAGCCCAGGGCGAAGACGCGGCGGGCCTGGCCCTGAAGCTGGAAAAGGCGCGCGTGGCGCTTCGGCTGGCGGAATTGCAGCTTCGCAGGACGAACATTTCGCTTCCCTTCGACGGCCGCGTGATTTCCTCGAGCGTCGAGGTCGGCGAGCTTGCCGGCCCGGCGGAGAAGGTCGGCAAAGCCGCAATACTGGGTCGCGTCTATCGGCCCGGGTCCATCCGCGTGGCGGCCCCGATCGAGCAGCGGGACCTCAGGCATCTGGCTCCGGTCGTCGGGCGGACGGCCGTAGTCCGCACCAGAACAGGAATCTACAAGGCGAAAGTCGCGGCGGTCTCTTCGGTCGTGGCGCCCAAGAGCCGGCTCGCATCGCTATTCCTGAACTTCTCGGATGATTTGCCGGACACCTCGCTGCCGCTGCCCCTCACCTTTGCGGAGATCGTCATCGCCGGGCCGGAACACGAGGGCGTCTATGTGCTGCCGGATGCGGCGGCGCAGGCCAGCGACCGCGTCTGGGTCGTCAGGGACGGCGCGCTCAACTCGGTCGAGCCGCAGATTCTGGGCAGGATCGACGGCGGATGGGTGGTGGAAGCCTTCGATGCGGGAGACGGCGTTGTTCTGGGCACCTTGCCGGGAGCCCGCGAGGGCCTTGCGGTAACGACCGCGAAACCGCAGGCATAGGGGGCGCAGCATGAGCAACAACGACGCGGGTGGAGGCGCCGGCGGGTCCGGAACGCTTCCGCCCAAGGGTCCCATCGCCTGGTTTGCGGCGAATCCCGTCGCCGCAAACCTGCTGATGGTCTTCCTGATCGTCGCCGGCGCGATCGCCGGATCGCAGCTTGTGGTCCAGAACTACCCGGAGGTCGACGCGCGGCGGGTCTCCGTCACGATTCCCGCGCCGGGGTCGTCGCCCAAGGAAGTGCAGGAGGACGTCGTCCGCCGGGTCGAGGAGGCGATCGTCGGCATATCGGGCGTCAGCCGGGTGGTCGGCACGGCGAAGGAAGGCATCGGGCTGATCGATGTGGAGCTCGAAACCTTTGCCGATGACGAAGCGGTCCTGAACGACGTCAAGAGCGCCATCGACACCCTGGAGAACTTCCCGCCGCCGAACGCGGAACAGCCCAAAGTCTCCCTTCTCAGATGGCGGAACGATGTCGTGACGATTGCGGTTTCGTCCGCCTCGGCGACGGAAGCCGACCTGCGGCTTGCGGCGGAGAATTTGCGCGACTCGCTGCTGGCCCTGCCCAAAGTCTCCCACATAGAGTTTCAGGGCGCGCGCGACCGCGAGATCGCGATAGAGCTGAGCGAGGAGGAGCTGCGGCGCAACCGGCTCGACATAGCCGACATCGGACAGGCAATCCGGCGCGCTTCGCTCAATCTGACCTTCGGAGAGTTGCGGACCGATGCGGGCGGCGTCGTGCTGCAGGTTGTGGCGAAGCGGAAATACAGCGAGGAATTCAAGGATATACCGCTCATTACGCGGCTCGATGGAACGGTGGTGACGCTGGGCGATGTCGCCAGGATTCGCGACGGATTCGTCGATGAGAATGTCCTGACCGAGCTCGACGGCACACCGGGCGTATTTCTCCGGATAAGCGCCACAGGCAGGCAATCGACCAGGGAGATCAGAAACACGGTCCTCGGGTTTCTCGAGAGCTACAGCCCGCCCGGACATGTTTCGGTCGAAGTCTGGGATGACAGGGTTGACCTTACTGTCGAGCGGCTGACGCGAATTTTGGGGAACGCCGTGATCGGCGCGGTGCTGGTTTTCGTCTGCCTGGTCGCGGTGTTCGACCTTCGGTTGGCTTTCTGGACGACATTCGGCATTCCGCTCGCCTTTATCGGATCTCTGATCTTCTTCACGCCGGCCGACCTGACGCTGAACATGGGCACATTGTTCGCGTTCTTCCTGATGGTCGGCATCGTGGTGGACGACGCCGTTGTCGTGGGCGAGAGCATCGCGACGGAAAGAAGCCGTGGCGGGACGGCGCTCGGAGCGGCGATTGCCGGTGCGCGGGCCGTGGCCGGGCCGCTGACCGTCGGCGCGGCCACGACCCTGATTGCGCTCGCCCCGTTGCTGTTCATCACCGAGGGCGGCTGGCAGATCATCCGGGTCATCCCTTGGGTGGCGCTATTCGTGCTGGCGGTCTCGCTGGTGGAGGCGTTCTTCATCCTGCCGGCGCACCTCTCGCATGACAGGCCCTGGAGCGCGCCGCCGCTGAGCGGCTGGCAGGGGGCGGTGCGCGGCTGGCTCGACGGCATCCGCGACAGCGTGGTGGCCGCAACCGTTTCCTGGTCGGTGCGCCATGTCTGGACGGCGCTCGCCATCGGCGTCCTCGTCGTGGCCTGTGCGGTTCTGCTTCTGCGCTACCACGAGGTGCGGGTCCTGTTCGCGGAGGCAAGGGCGAGCGTTTCCAGCATGGTGCAGGTGGAATTGCGCCTGCCGGCCGGATCGCCGTTCGAGGCGACGCTCGCTGCCGCCGAGCGTTTCCGGGACGCCGCCCGGGGTGTGAACGAGGACCTGGAAGGCACATCGATCAAGTCGGTCAGCATCGTCGTCGGCAGGATCCTGTCCACCCGGCCCGCAGACGCCGAACTGTCGGGCGACCACCTGGCGACGGTAAGGGCCCATCTATACCGCCGCCCGGTCCGCATTGCGCAGCCGAGCGAGGTGGAGCGAGCCTTGCGGGCCCGCGTCGGCGATGTTTCGGGCCTCGAACATGTGGAATATGTGACGAGCCGGAGCAAGGTCAGACCGAACCTCGCCTATTCGATACGCCATGACGACCCGCAGGTCCTGCAGGACGCCGCACAGAAATTGCGCTCCGCCCTCGCCGCGATTCCCGGCGTTTACGGGGTTTACGACAATCTCTCGCCGGGCAAGCGTCAGCTCGAGGTGGAACTCACGCCGGCCGGCAAGGCGGCCGGGCTCTCGCCGGCGCTGCTGGGAGCGCAATTGCGCGCCCGGCTTCACGGCGCCGAAGCGCAGCGCATCCAGCGCGGCCGCGAGGAAATCGAGGTCGTGGTCAGATACCCTGCGGAACGCCGCCGGAGCCTGAAGGAACTGGCGGGCATGCGCATAGACCGGCCCGGCGGAGGCGAGGTGCCGCTCTCCCTGGTGGCGACGCTCACCGAAAGGCAGGAATTGGCCGAGTTGACGCGGATCGACGGCAAACCGGCCGTCTTCGTGGAGGCGAAGGCGGACGCCGCAGTGGTCACGCCGATCCAGGCCCGCCGGCTGATCGAGGCAGGCGTCATGCAGGAGCTGCGCGCCGCGCATCCCGGTATCGCAATCGAGCGGGACGGCGGGGCGCGAAACGAGCGGCGGGTGCTGGAAACGCTGGCCACGCTGGTGCCGCTTGCGCTGATCGCCATGTATGCGGTCATGGCGGCGTTCCTGCGCAGCTACTGGAAGCCGCTGGTCGCGGCAGCCGGAATCCCGGCCGCCTTTGCGGGCGCGGTGCTGATGCACTGGATCCTCGGCTGGGACTTCAGCTTCATGTCGGTGTTCGGGATCGTCGCCGTGTCGGGCGTCGTCGTGAACGATGCGCTGGTGCTGCTCGACCGCTACAACATCATCCGCCGGGACAATGAGGCGCTGCCGGCGATCGCCGCCGCGGCGGCCGCCACGCGGCACCGTTTCCGCGCCGTGCTGCTCACCAGCCTGACGACGGTGCTGGGCCTCTCGCCCCTGCTCTACGAGCGCAGCGACGCCCTGCTGTTCCTGGTGCCGTTCGTGGCCAGCATGCTGGGCGGGCTCGTGCTGGCGGGCATGTTCGTCCTCTTCCTTCTGCCGGCGATGGTCATGATCGCCGACAGCAGGCACGAATAGGCCGGGCAGACTGCGAAGGGCTTTCGGCTCGTCATACCCGTGGCGCGCGGTGGAGCGACCGTATCGGTTGCACTTGGCGCATCTCGGCGCGCCCTGCTGCGCATCCGGCCGTTGCCCGCGTTATGCGGGCTAGGCGGCCCAGACAGCCGAGTTCGACACGGCCGCCGTCTGTACGACAACAACGCCGCTATACTTGAGCGACGGCGCTTCCAACCTCACTGCAGGCTGCCGCCTTGGACGACAGGACGTTTGAGCATGAACGCATCGAAGCCATCGAAACTCCCGGACGCAGTCGCCATCACGGGCTACGGCTACCGCATGCCGGGCGGCATCCGGTCGGATGCGGACTTCTGGCGCCTGCTCTGCGAACGGGAGATCGTGCGTGAGCCGATCGTCGATCGCTACGGAAAGGGTCACCGGCCCATCGGTGAGCTATCGGGCCCGGGCCGCCTCGCGAGCCCCTGGGAAGGACTGATCCGCGACGACGACGAGCTGCTGTTCGATCGCGCCCTGTTCGGCTGTCGACGGCGGAGCAAGAATGTACCGGCGCGGCGGCAAACCGCGCCTCGCCGAGGTCTTGCAACAACCAGCGGGCGGCATGCTCGAGCCCCGTCCGAACTTGCCCGGAGCGCGCGCCGACGAGCATGGCGGACGGTATTTCAGGCCGTGTCCGGCCATGCGAAAATCCGGTTCCGAGAGCCTTGAACAGCGCCTCCTTGAGGGTCCAGATCCTGTAGAGCATATGCAGCTTCCGCCGGCCGCCGACTTCGGCCAGGGCTGCGCGTTCGTTCGGTCCGAACACCTGGGCCGCCATACCGTCGAGGTCGGCGCGAACCGACCGTTCCTCGACATCGATCCCGACCGCCCCGCCCGGCGAAAGGGCGAGCAGCCCATGCGCGCCGCTATGGCTGACGCTGAAGGCAACCGCGCTCCGCTTCTCGTCCAACATCGCGAAGGGCTTGCCATACCGGTTCGCGCCGAACTCATAGGCTCGAACGGCGGTATCGAACGCACATGTCGAGCTCACGCGGGAGGCGGCCCGTGCCTGCTCGGCAAACCTGCTCCTCCACCCCGTTGCCGGGCCGGCCATGGCCGGCGACATCGACCGCGTCACGCGGGTTCGCGGCTACACGCGCGCGCTGGCCCGCTACCCTGGGGGAACCGCCGCCCTGAGCCTGCTCAATCTCGCGATGCGCATGGCCGGGCCGCGCGAGGCGCTTTGGCACGCCATCATCCGCAGGAACCACGGCTGCACCCACTTCATCGTCGGACGCGACCGCGCCTCCCCCGGCCCCTGCCGCAACGGCCGGGCGTTCCATGGGCCGTACGACGCACAGGCCTGCCTCGCAGCGCACGAGGACGAGCTCGGCATCGCCATGGTCCCCTTCCAAGAGCTCGTCTATGTCGAGAACCGCGCCCGGCACCTTCCCGCCGACCGCGTCACACGCGAGGACCGCGTGCGCCGCCTCAGCAGCGTCGAGCTGCGGCGCCGCCTGCGCCTCGGCCTCGACATCCCCGAGCGGTTCACCTTCCCCGAGGTCGCGGACGAGCTCCGTCGCGCCTGCCCGCCGCGCCACCGCCAGGGCTTCACCGTCCTGTCCACCGGACTGTCCGGTGCCGGTAAGTCCACCCTCGCCAAAGCCCTTGCCGCGATGCTGCGCGAGTGCGCCGGGCGACGCGTCACCCTCCTCGACGGTGACGTCGTGCGCAATCGGCTGTCGAGCGAACTCGGCTTCTCGCGCGAGCATCGGCAAACCGACCTGCGGCGTTTCGGGTTCGTGGCGGCCGAGATCGCCCGCCACAGCGGCATCGCCATCTGCGCCCCCATTGAGCAACCGGATAGATGGGTGGCGGCCTCCTGTACCTCTCCCTTAGCCAAGCGAAGGAGGGCAGAAAAACCGAATGGTCTTAACATGAGTCACGGCATGTCACTCCGCCGCCGGCAGCTCTCTCAATCCGGCAGTCCGCAAGCGGGAGGGCGGTTCCCGGATGGGGCGCTATGCCGGGAGAAGACGCAGAATATGTCTCCTGCGCATGGCGAACATGACAAAACATGACATTTCGAGCGCCAGGCTAACCGGTGCGGGGGTAGCGGGCGAAAGTCCCCCGGAACGAAGGAGTAGCCGACCGCGTTCCACCGCGAGCCGTGCATTGTCGGTCGTGAGGCCGGGGATGAAGCGTCGGCAGCGGCGCATGCACGACGCCCCCCACCGGTTGGAGCGCGCCGGGAAACCGGCGTCCCTACCGCGATATGACGCATTCGTGGAGTGGGACCTGCGCTGGCGGCGGTCGGGCGGGTCGTCCGGCCTGCCCCGCCGGCGGCTCCGGTCTATACTGGCGGCTTCGAAGCGACGGGAATGAGCGATGGCCGGGCTTTGCGCCTTTTTTCCGACCAGGGATTTCGGCTCCGACTTCGCCGCGATACGCGACTGGGCGCAGGCGGCTGAAGAGCTGGGTTACGACTGGATCACCGTGCCGGACCATGTGCTGGGCGCGGACCCGGCCTCGCGCGAGGGATGGAAGCCGCCCTACACGCACCGGGACCGGTTCCACGAGACCTTCGTCACGATGGGCTATCTCGCCGCCTGCACAGAGCGCATCGGGCTTGCCTCGGGCGTGCTCATCCTGCCGCAGCGCCAGACGGCGCTGGTCGCCAAGCAGGCGGCGGAGGTGGATATCCTCTCCGGCGGGCGGCTCCGGCTCGGCATCGGCACGGGCTGGAACTTCGTCGAATACGAGGCGCTGAACGAGGACTGGGAGACGCGCGGCGCCCGGCAGGCCGAGCAGGTGGCGCTGATGCGCCGGCTCTGGACCGAGGAGCTGGTGACGGTCGAGGGCCGCTGGCACGGCTTCGCCGACGCCGGGATCAACCCCCTGCCGGTCCAGCGGCCGATCCCGGTCTGGTTCGGCGGCACGCACCCGGCCGTGCTGCGCCGCACCGCGAAAATGGGAGACGGCTGGATTCCCATCGCGCGCCCCGACGACAACGGCAAGCGGCTGGTCGAGACGCTGCATGGCCTTCTGGAAGCAGAGGAGCGCGACCCGGCCTCGTTCGGCATCGACGCCTGGATGCGCGCCGACTCGCCGGACGTGCAGCAATGGGCCGCTGCCGCGGAAGGCTGGCGGGCGCTCGGCGCAAGCCTGCTGACGCTCTACCCGCTCTACCGTGTCGAGTCCGTGGAGGAGCGCATACAGGCGCTCGCGCGCTTCAAAGAGGCGGCAGGCGCTTGCTGACGATTACCGGCGGACGGGTGCTGGCGCTGGAAGGCGGCTTCGAGCGGCGCGACCTCGCCGTCGCCGACGGGCGGATCGTGGATGCCGGGAGCGCCGGGGGCGAGGTTCTCGACGCCTCCGGGCTGCTGGTCCTGCCGGGCATGGTGGATATCCATGGCGACGCGTTCGAGCGCCAGATCATGCCGCGTCCGGGCGTGCATTTCCCGCTCGACGTGGCGCTGCTCGACAGCGACCGGCAGATGGCCGCCAACGGCATCGCAACCGCTTACCACGCCGTCACCTGGTCGTGGGAGCCGGGCCTGCGCGGGCGCGGCACGCTGGTCGCGCTGATGGCGGCGCTGGAGGCGCTGGCAGGCCGCCTCACCGTGGACACCCGCCTGCACCTGCGCATCGAAACCTGGAATCTGGACGCTGTGGACGAGCTCTGCGCCTGGATAGGGGCGGGGAAGGTCGATCTGCTCGCCTTCAACGACCATTTCGAGGAGATTTACGAGCAGTGCCGCGACGCCGAGAAGATCGGGAAATATGCCGAGCGCGCCGGGCTCGCGCACGATGCCTTTCTCGACCTTCTCGAAGAGGTGCGGAAAAGAGCGCCCGAAGTGCCGGCGGCCATGCGGCGGGTCGCGGCGGCGGCGGAAGCGGCGGGCGTCGTCCGGCTCGCCCATGACGAGGAGACGCTGGAGGACCGCAGCCTCTACCGCAGCCTGGGGGCGCGGATCTCGGAGTTCCCGGAGGTGGAGGAGGTGGCGCGGGACGCGGCAGCGGCGGACGAGGCGGTCGTGTTCGGCGCGCCCAACGTGCTGCGCGGAGGCAGCCATACCGGCTGTCCCGGGGCGGCGGACATGGTGCGCAAGGGCCTCTGCACCGTGCTCGCCTCGGACTACTACTACCCGGCCATGCTGCTGGCCCCGTTCCGGCTGGCGGAGGACGGTATCCTCCCGCTGGAGGAAGCATGGCCGCTCGTCTCCGCCAACCCGGCCCGCGCGGCCGGCCTCGCCGACCGGGGCACGCTCGCCGAGGGCGCGCGCGCGGACATCCTGCTGGTCGATCCCTCGGGCCCCGTTCCCCGCCCGGCCGCCCTCGTCGCCGGCGGCAGGCTGCTGCGCTTCGGAATCGGCTGAGGTCCGCCGGTCAGCGGATGATCTGGTCCGTTCCGACCAGCCGCTCCAGAAGCCGGAGTCCGGCTTCATGATATTCGGGGCCGGCATGGCTGGCGCAGGCTTCGGCGAGAATGACCGGGCGGATGCCGTTCTGGAAAAGATCGACTGCCGAGACCAGCACGCAGGCATCCGTGTCGATGCCGCAAAGGAAGACCTCGGCCGTTTCCCGGTCCCGCAGGTCGCGGAGGAGCGATTCGGTCACGCAGCTGTAGGCATGCTTCTCGAGGATGACGGCGTGGGCCGCAGGCCGGAATGCAAGCTCCGCATCCGCCGAGCCTTCTGCGAAGCGCCGCCACTCCATGAACCGTCGCCAGGGCGACACCGGGGCATTGACGAAGCGGGTGGCGTAGAGACGGCCGTAGCTGCTTTGGATGCGCTCCACGACCGGCAAGACATGACGGGTGTACCCGTTGACGAAGCCGCTCTGCACATCGACGACGATCAGCGTTTTCCCTGACATGGCCCGAGCATAGCCCTATCGTGCCCGGCGACGGGACCGGCAGAGACGGGAAGGACCGCACGCATGAAGATCACGGCGCTCGAAACCATCAGGCTCGACGAGTTCCCCAATGTGCTGTGGGTGCGCGTGCATACCGACGAGGGGCTGGTGGGCCTCGGCGAAACCTTTTTCGGGGCCCGGGCGGTCGAGGCCTATCTGCACGAGTCCGCGGCGCCGAAGCTGCTCGGGCGCGACCCCGGCGCCATCGAGCGCATCGGACGGGACCTCACCCCCTATATCGGCTTTTCGGGCGCAGGCGCCGAGGCGCGGGGCCGGTCGGCCGTGGACATCGCGCTCTGGGACCTGCTCGGCAAGGCGACCGGGCAGCCGGTTCACCGGCTTCTCGGCGGCCTCTGCCGGGACCGCATCCGCACCTACAACACCTGCGCCGGCTACCGCTATGTGCGCAGCCGCCCGGACTGGGGCACGGACGACTGGGGGCTGGAGGGCGCGGACGAAGGCCCCTACGAAGACCTCGACGCCTTCCTCCACCGCGCCGACGAACTGGCGCTGAGTCTGCTGGAGCAGGGCATCACCGGCATGAAGATCTGGCCGTTCGACCATGCTGCGATCGAGTCCGACGGCTACTATATCTCCGCGCGCGACATCGACCGGGCGCTGGAGCCGTTCCGCAAGATACGCGGCGCGGTGGGCGATGCCATGGATATCATGGTGGAACTGCACTCGCTCTGGCGCCATCCGGCGGCGGTCCGGGTCGCGGCGGCCATCGAGCCGTTCGACCCCTTCTGGTACGAGGACCCGATCCGCATGGACAGCCTTGCGGCGCTCAAGGACTACGCGGCCAAGACCCGCGTGCCGATCTGCGTCAGCGAGACGCTTGGCGGCAAGTGGGAGTTCCGCGACCTGCTGGAGACCGGGGCCTGCGGCATCGCCATGCCCGATATTTCCTGGTGCGGCGGGCTGACCGAGGCCCGCAAGATCGCGGCGCTGGCGGACACATACCACCGGCCCGTGGCCCCGCACGACTGTTCGGGGCCGGTCGCCTTCATGGCCTGCGTCCACCTCTCGCTCAGCGTGCCGAACGCGCTGGTGCAGGAGTCGGTGCGTTCGTTCTATACCGGCTGGTACCGGGAGCTGGTGACGACGATCCCGACTGTGGAGAACGGCTGGATCCTGCCGCCCGAGGGACCGGGGCTCGGCACGGAGCTGCTGCCGGACCTCGAACGCCGCAAGGATGCGCATGTGGTGGCGAGCCGCGGCTGAACCGGAGTTTCCGCCGGGGCTTGCGGCCGGAGGGCAAGGCTTGCTTGACTTACCGCGCACCCTTTCCGGAGACCGAGGATGAACCTCGCCGCCCTGTTGATCCGCGCCGCCCGCGCCAGGCCCGACAGCCTCGCGCTGGCGCATGCCTTCGAGCCCCATTCCGACTACCGCACGCTTGCCGGCCGGTCCGCTGCCATCGCGGGCTCGCTCAGGGCGTCCGGTCTCCGGCCGGGCGATCGTGTCGCCATCGCGATGAAGAATTGCCCGGAATATATCGAGCTGCTCTACGGCATATGGCATGCGGGCCTCTGCGCCGTGCCCGTCAATGCCCGCCTGCATCCGGTCGAGTTCGCCTATATCTTCGGGAACTCCGGCGCGCGGACCGTAGCCGTCACGCCGGACCTGGCGGACGCTCTGGCCCCGGTCTGCGATGACCTGCCCGAGGTCGAACGCATGCTCGTGGTCGGAGACGCCGGCTTTCGGGCGCTTTATGAAGGCGAGCGGATCGGGCTCGCCGATGTCGCGCCGACGGACAATGCGTGGCTGTTCTACACCAGCGGCACGACCGGCCGGCCCAAGGGTGCCGCGCTTTCCCACCGGAACCTGATGCACTGCACGCTCGGCTACTTCTCGGATGTGGACGAGATCGCAGAGGGCGATGCGGTGCTGCATCCCGCGCCGCTCAGTCACGCTTCCGGCTGCTACAGCATTCCCTATGTCGTCCGCGCCAGCCCCCAGGTGATGACGGAGGGCGGGTTCGACCCGGAAGAGATATTCGAGCTGATCCGGCATTACAGGGGCAGCAGCTTCTTCGCGGCGCCGACCATGGTGAAGCGCCTGATCGACCACCCGGCGGCCGGGAGCGCGGATGTCGCCAATCTGCGCTCGATCATATATGGCGGCGGGCCGATGTATGTGGCCGACGCCAAGCGCGCCTTCGAGCTCTGGGGGCCGAAGCTCATCCAGATCTACGGCCAGGGCGAATGCCCGATGACGATCACCAGCCTCCGGCGCGAGGAGATCGCGGACGTGGACCATCCCCGCTACGAGCAGCGGCTGGCTTCCGCCGGGCGGGCCTTCTCCAATGTGGAGGTCCGGATCGCGGATGCCGGGGAACGGACGCTCGCGCCCGGCGAGATCGGCGAGATACAGGTGCGCGGCGAGGTCGTGATGAACGGCTACTGGAACAATCCGGAGGCCACGGCGGCGGCGCTCAAGGGCGGATGGCTCCACACGGGCGATGTCGGAATCATCGACGAGGAAGGCTATGTGACGCTCAAGGACCGCTCGAAGGACATGATTATCTCGGGCGGCACCAACATCTATCCGCGCGAGATCGAGGAAGTGCTGCTGACCCATGCGGGGGTGAGCGAGGTGGCGGTGATCGGCCGGCCGGACCCGGAATGGGGCGAGAATGTCATCGCCTATGTCGTCGCCGCCGGCGAGAGCCCGGCGCCCGACGCGCTCGACCGCCACTGCCTCGACAGCATGGCCCGCTTCAAGCGCCCCAAGGCCTATCGCTTCGTCGAGGCGCTGCCGAAGAACAATTACGGCAAGGTCGTGAAGACCGAACTCCGCGATCTGGAGGCGGAGCAGCCGGACCCCTGAGCGGAGGGCCCCGCCCCGAAAACGACGAAGCCCCGCCGGGGCGGGGCTTCGCTTCGGTCTCTGCCTGCCGCCGGCTCATACCATCGGTCGTCGATCGGAACCTATGCCGACGGCCGCCGGGAAACTCCTCCCCCGCTTGCGGGGGAGGCTAGGTGGGGGGCCGCTTGCGCGCCAGCGCAAGCGGCGGGCGAAGCCCGGCAAAGGCCCGTCACGCCAAGAGGCCCTCCCCCGACCCCTCCCGCCCAGCGGGAGGGGAGAAAAGGAGCCGCCCATGAGAATGAGTCCTGCTTTGCGCACCTTGGTATCAGACGCTGTAATACATCTTGAACTCGATCGGATGCGGCGTGTGCTCGAAGGCATAGACCTCGTTCCACTTGAGGTCGATATAGCCGTCGATCAGGTCGTCGGAGAACACGTCGCCGCGCGTGAGGAAGGAGCGGTCCGCATCCAGGCTCTCCAGCGCCTCGCGCAGCGACCCGCAGACGGTCGGCACGCCCTGGAGCTCCTCCGGCGGCAGGTCGTAGAGGTTCTTGTCCATCGGCTCGCCCGGATGGATCTTGTTGATAACGCCGTCGATGCCCGCCATCAGCATCGCCGCGAAGGCGAGATAGGGGTTCGCGCCCGGGTCCGGAAACCGCACCTCCACGCGCTTGCCGTTCGGGCTCGCCACATAGGGAATGCGGCAGGACGCCGAGCGGTTGCGGCTCGAATAGGCGAGCAGCACCGGCGCCTCGAAGCCCGGAATGAGCCGCTTGTAGGAGTTGGTGAGCGGGTTGGAGAAGGCGTTGATGGCCTTCGCATGCCGGATGATCCCGCCGATATAGTGCAGCGCGAACTCGGACAGGTCCGCATAGCCGTGGCCGGCGAAGAGCGGCTGGCCGTCCCTCCAGACCGACTGGTGCACATGCATGCCCGACCCGTTGTCGTCGATCACCGGCTTCGGCATGAAGGTCGCCGTCTTTCCGTAGCTGTGCGCGACCATGTGGGTCACGTATTTGTAGATCTGCATCGAGTCGGCGGCCCCGACCAGGGTGTCGAACTTGAGGCCGAGCTCGTGCTGGGCGGGCGCCACCTCGTGGTGGTGCTTTTCCATGTCGAGGCCCATTTCGGCCATGGTCGAGACCATTTCGGAGCGCATGTCCGCGCCGCTGTCCACGGGTGGGACCGGGAAGTAGCCGCCCTTCACGTCCGGCCGGTGGCCGGGATTGCCCTCGTCGAACTCCGTTCCGGAATTGTAAGGTCCTTCCGCGCTGTCGATCGCATAGAAGGTCCGGTTCATCGACACGTCGAAGCGCACGTCGTCGAACACGAAAAACTCGGCTTCCGGGCCGAAATAGGCCGTGTCGCCGATACCCGCTTCCTGAATATACGCCTCGGCTTTCTTGGCGACCGAACGCGGGCAGCGTTCGTAGGACATGCCGGTGGACGGCTCATGGACGTCGCAGAACATCACCATGGTGTTCTCGGCCATGAACGGGTCCATGGTGGCCGTGGTCGGATCCGGCATGAGGATCATGTCGGACTCGTTGATGTCCTTCCAGCCGGCGATGGACGAGCCGTCGAAGAAGATGCCGTCCACGAAGACATCCTCGTCCATGGTCGTCACATACTGGGTGGTGTGCTGCCACTTGCCGCGCGGGTCCGTGAAGCGCAGGTCCACATGGCGGACATCGTTGTCCTGGATTGCTCTCAGCACATCCTCGGGCGTCTTGCAGTTGAGCGACATGAGATAGGGGCTCCCTCTCTGTTCCGGACGGCGCGCGCGCCGGTGTTCCTAGATGGCGTCCACGCCGGTTTCGCCGGTGCGGATTCGGATCGCTTCCTCGATCGGATAGACGAAAATCTTGCCGTCGCCGATGCGGGCGGTATAGGCGGCCTGCTGGATCGCTTCGACGGCCCGTTCGACCGTGGCATCCTCCACGACGACCTCGATCTTCACCTTCGGCAGGAAGTCCACGACATATTCGGCGCCGCGATAGAGTTCGGTGTGACCCTTCTGCCGCCCGAATCCCTTCGCCTCCAGCACGGTGATGCCCTTGATGCCGACCTCGTGCAGGGCATCCTTGACCTCGTCGAGCTTGAAGGGCTTGATGATCGCTTCAATCTTCTTCATCGCCGTCCCGCCGATAGTGGGCGTCTTGCCGAATATGTTGCAAAGCACACTCCATGCCAGTTCGCAAGGTATGAATATCCCTTGAAATTCAACAGTTTTTCGGAAGTCCAGTAGTGCGATCCGCCCATGTTTGAACCATATGCCTATTTTGGGGGCATGGAGAATGCCTGCCGAACGGGCTGTCAGAGTACGGTCCGAATACGCTCGACCGCGCGTTCGATATCCTGCTCGCTAGCCGCGTAGGAAAAACGGATGAAGCCCTCTCCATGCCCGCCGAAGCTGGTGCCGGCCACGGTGGCGACGCCCGCATTCTCCAGCATCCGGCTCTGCAACTCCCTCGCGTTCATGCCGGTCCCCTCTATATTGGGGAAGGTGTAGAACGCGCCTCCCGGATCGACGCACCGGAATCCCGGCAGCTGGTTGAGCGCGCGCACGATGATACGCCGGCGCGCATCGAAGGCCTTGCGCATGGTTTCCACCGCGTCCTGGGGCCCGTTCAGCGCGGCGATGCCCGCATACTGGGTGGCGGCATTGACGCATGAGTGGCAGTTGACCGCCAGCCGCTCGACAAACGGGAACAGCGCCTTCGGCCAGACGCTGTAGCCGAGCCGCCAGCCGGTCATCGCATAGGTCTTGCTCCAACCGTCCAGCAGGATCGTGCGCTCGCGCAGGCTCTCGTAGCCGAGCAGCGAGACATGTTCGTTGTCCTCGTAGAGCAGACGGCTGTAAATCTCATCGGAGAGCACGGCGACATGCGGATGGTCCTCGAGCCCGGCGACCAGCTTGTCCATCTCGGCTTTCGGCGCGACGCCGCCGGTCGGGTTCGCGGGGCTGTTCAGGATGACGAGGCGGGTCGCAGGGCCGATCTGCGCCAGCACCTCGTCGGCCGAGAAGGCGAAGCCGTTCTCCTCGTGCAGCGCCATCGCGACCGGAGTGGCGCCCGTATATGCGATCATCGATTCGTAGATCGGGAATCCCGGGTTCGGATAGACGATCTCGGCGCCGGGTTCCCCGAACATCATGATCGCAAAAAACATGGTCGGTTTGCCGCCGGGCAGGATCATCACCAGGTCGGGATCGACCTCGACGCCGCGAAAGCGCGCAATGTCCGCCGCCACGGCCTCGCGCAGCGCCGGGATGCCATTGGCCGGGGTGTAGCCGTGATGCCCGTCGCGCAGCGCCTTGGCCGCCGCCTCGACGACATGGGGCGGTGTCTTGAAGTCGGGCTGCCCGATGCCGAGATTGATGATGTCGCGGCCTTCCGCCTGGAGCTTGGCCGCCCGGGCAAGCACTTCGAAGGCGGTCTCTGTCCCCAGTCGTTCAAGATTGTCGGCGAGGCGGAGCATGGCGGCCGGTATCCTGTTTTTTGCGGAGGGCGCCGGACTATGGCCAAAACCGAAATCCGCCGCAATGCCTTGACCTTCGGGGGATGGAGGGCCTAGATGGCGTCCTTCCTTGCGAGGCTTTCCGCGTGGTGCCCATAGCTCAGTCGGTTAGAGCGCCTGGTTGTGGTCCAGGAGGTCACCGGTTCAAATCCGGTTGGGCACCCCACGGCCCGTCCCGGGCGGGGCGCGGATGGATTTGAGCGGCGCGCGGCGGCCAAGGACGCCGATCCGCGATGCGGCCACCCTCGTCATCCTGCGCCGGGAAACCGGTGAGGTTGTGATGGGCGAACGCTCGCAGGGCCATGTCTTCTACCCCGAGCACTATGTGTTTCCCGGCGGCAGGGTGGACCGCCAGGACGGCCATGCGCCGGCGGCCCGCGAATTGCGCCCCGAAGTGGAAGAGCGGCTGCGGTCGTCCGCGTCGGCGCGTCGGGCGAGGGCGCTTGCGCTGGCGGCAGTGCGCGAGACCTTCGAGGAAGCGGGGCTGATCGTGGGCGAGCCCGTCAACGGCGTGCAGCCCGCCGGACTCTCGGACGACTGGCGGCACTTCTACGACAGCGGCTACGCCCCGGCGCTCGACAGGCTCACCTACATCCACCGGGCCGTGACGCCACCGGGCCGGCCGCGTCGTTTCAACGCACGGTTTTTCGCGATCGACGCCGAGCATGTCCGTGGCGATTTGAGCGAGGGGTCCGGCGAATTGCTGAAGCTGCACTGGGTCCGGCTTGCCGACGCGCAGCGCCTCAAGCTCCGGCCGATCACTGCGCTCGTGCTCAAGGAAATCGAGGTCCGCCTTGCCGAGGACAGGCTGCACGACATGAGCCGCCCGGTCCCGGTCGTGAAGACGCTCTACGGCCGGCGCGTCATGGAATGGGACTGAACGAGACGGGCCCCCGCGGAATGCGCGGCCGCTCGGCCCTGCTGACGGTTGACGAGATGGGCCGCGCCGACCGGCTTGCGGCGGAATTCGGGCGCCCCGGTTTCGAGCTAATGCGCAGCGCCGGCGCGGCCATAGCCGACGCAGTGCGGCGGCGCTGGAGCCCGCGCCCGGTTCTGGTGCTCGCGGGGCCCGGCAACAATGGCGGCGACGGCTTCATCGCGGCCGAGTGCCTGCATGCGGCGGGCTGGCCCGTGCGCGTGGCGCTGCTGGGCAGCCGGGAGGCTTTGGCCGGAGACGCAGCGGAAGCGGCGCAGGCCTGGCCGGGGCCCGTCGAGCCGCTGGGGCCGGAAGCGCTGGGCGACGCCTGCCTCGTCATCGATGCCCTGTTCGGGGCGGGGCTGGCACGGCCGATCTCGGGCGCGGTGCGGGAGGTGCTGGAAGCGGCGAAGCGCTTGCCGCTGGTAGCCGTGGACCTTCCGAGCGGCATTGCCGGAGATACGGGCGCGATACTGGGCCATGCGCCCCGCGCCGATCTGACCGTGACCTTCTTCCGCAAGAAGCCGGGCCATCTGCTGCTGCCGGGGCGGCTCCATTGCGGCGAAGTGGAGGTGGCCGATATCGGCATTCCGGAGGCGGTGCTGGAGGAGATTGGGCCCTCCGCGTTCGAGAATGGGCCGGAACTCTGGACGCTGCCGGTTCCGGGGCCGGAGAGCCACAAATATACGCGCGGCCACGCGGTCGTCTGGGGCGGGGCGGAGACGACCGGCGCAGCGCGGCTGGCGGCGCGGGGCGCCATGCGTGCGGGTGCGGGGCTGGTGACTGTTTCCGCGTCGGACGAAGCGTGGCAGGTCTATGCGGTCTCGCTGCCGGGCGCGCTGATTGTGCGACGGAGCGGACAGGAGGATTTCCAGCGCCTGCTGGAGGACGAGCGCAAGAATGCCGTGCTGGTCGGGCCCGGCGCCGGCCTCGGTCCCGAGACGGTTGCAGCCGTGCAAGCGGCCTGCGCGCGCGCCGGCGCGGTCGTTCTCGATGCCGACGCGCTGACTGCGATGGCCGGGCGATTGCCCGAAGGCAGAGGCGATGCCGGGCTGCTGACTCCCCATGACGGCGAGTTTGCGCGCCTGTTTCCGTTCGGCGGCGACCGGCTCGAAAGAGCGCGCGCCGCAGCGGCGGCGAGCGGCTGGACCGTGCTGCTCAAGGGCGCCGACAGTGTGGTCGCCGCGCCGGACGGCCGGGCCGCCATTTCCGCGAATGCGCCGCCTTGGCTCGCGACAGCGGGCAGCGGCGACGTGCTGGCCGGAATGGCCGTCGGCCTGATAGCCCAGGGAATGGCCGCATTCGAGGCTGCGGCCGCGGCAACGTGGTTGCACGGAGAGGTTGCGGCGGCTTTCGGGCCGGGGTTGATTGCGGAAGACTTGCCGAACATGTTGCCGGCCGTTCTCCGCCGGATGCACGCACCATGAGCCAGTCCGAAGCAGAGGCCTCCCGACTGTTCGATCGAACGCTCGCGGGGCTGAAGGAGGCCGTGCGCGGCCTGATCGGCAGCGACGGTCTCGATCCTGACCCGGACCTGACGAAAAGCGACGCCGAGCGCATACGGGAGCGCTTCTGGGCCTGTCTCGAAGGCCGGGGCGGGGAAGTCTCGGCGCGCGGCCGCGCCGCCGAACTCGGCCGGGCCTACCTGCAACTGTCGGAAACCGGCCGCCGCCGATACCTCGCCATCCTGGCGACCGAGTTCGACCGGGACCCGGCAGCGGTAGAACGGGCGGTGAGGGTGCTGGACGCCTCGCCGCCGGACGACCGGGCAGCAGCGGAAGAGGCGCTCCGGGATGCGCTGAATGCGCCGCGCGAACGCCTGTTGCGGCAGTTCAATGCGCTTGCCGACGGCGTGAAGTTCCTGGTGGACCTGCGCTACGACCTGATGCGTTTCGCGCGCGAGGATGCGGCGCTCTCGGGCCTTGAGAAGGACCTGAAGCACCTGCTCGCCAGCTGGTTCGATGCGGGCTTCCTGGAACTCCGGCGGATTGACTGGAACGCCCCGGCCTCGCTCCTGGAAAAGCTGATCGACTATGAGGCCGTTCACGCCATCCGGAGCTGGCAGGACCTGAAGAACCGGCTGGACTCCGACCGTCGCTGCTACGCCTTCTTTCATCCGAGCATGCCGGACGAGCCGCTGATCTTCGTCGAGGTCGCGCTGGAAATCGGGCTTGCAGACAATGTCCATGCGTTGCTCGACGAGGAGAGCCCGGTCGGCGATGCGTCGCGGGCGGACACGGCGGTCTTCTATTCGATCTCGAACGCCCAGCGCGGCCTCGCCGGCATCGCGTTCGGCGACTTCCTCATCAAGCGGGTCGTGGACGATCTGCGCGCCGAACTGCCCAACCTCAAGACCTTCGCCACGCTCTCGCCGATACCGGGCTTCGGGCGCTGGCTGGAGGAAAACCCGGACCGCGCGGTGAAAACCGCACTCGCAAAGCCGGGCTGGTGGGAAAACCCCGAGGTCGCCGAGGCGGCCAAGGGACCGGTGCTGCGGGCGGTGGCGCGCTATCTCGTCCAAGCCCGGCGCAAAGGGAGGGTGGCCGATCCGGTCGCGCATTTCCACCTCTCCAACGGGGCGCGCATGGAGCGGCTCAACTGGCTGGCGAATGTCTCGGAGGCCGGGCGGGCGCAGTCGGCCGGCGTCATGATTAACTACCTCTACCGGAGCGACATGATCGAGGCGAACCACGAGGCCTACAAGGGCGAGGGGCGGATCGCGATGTCGTCCGCCGTGCGCGCGCTGGCCGGGAAGCAGGAGAAGAAGGGCCGATGACCGCCATGCGCCGTCCGCTCATTGCCGGCAACTGGAAGATGAACGGCCTCGCTGCCGACGGCGTGGCCCTGGGCCGGTCCCTAGCGGATGCGCCGGAAGGGACTGCGGAGCTTCTGGTCTGCCCGCCAGTCACCTTGCTGGCCCCGGTTGCGTCGGTGCTTTCAGGTAGCCGGATTGCCCTCGGCGCGCAGGACTGCCATGCGGAGGAGGCGGGCGCGCATACCGGCGATGTCTCGGCCGAAATGCTCGCCGACGCCGGCTGCGCCTATGTCATCGTCGGCCATTCGGAGCGGCGCGCCGCCCATGGCGAGTCGGACGCGGAGGTTCGGAAAAAGGCGGCGGCGGTCCACCGGGCGGGCCTCGTTTCCATAGTCTGCGTCGGAGAGACGGCGGCGGAGCGCGATGCAGGCGCGGCGGAAGCGGTCGTGGCCGCAAGCCTGCTCGCCTCCCTGCCGGAAAGCGCCCGGCCCGACAATACGGTCGTCGCCTATGAGCCTGTCTGGGCCATCGGCACCGGAAGAACGCCGACCGTCGACGAGGTGGTTGCCGTCCATGCCGCGCTTCGGGCTGCCCTCGGAGACCGCGGAGAGGGAACCCGTATCCTCTATGGAGGCTCGGTGAAGCCGGACAATGCGGCCGCGCTCCTGGCGCCCTATGACGTGGATGGCGCGCTGGTCGGCGGCGCAAGCCTTTCGGCGGCAGACTTCCTCGCCATTGCCGGGGCGGTCTGAGCGCCGGCTCCGGCCAGCTCGATCAGCACGCGCTCGGCTATCGCCCGGTCCGGCAGGCCCGTCGTCTTGCACTCGATTTCGGCCCGGTTGAGCCGCGCCAGGGCAGCGAGGATCCGGCCCTGCGGCCAGCGCGACAACTGGCCGCGAAATGCCGCCTGGCGCCGGAAGAAGACCGGCGGCCGCAGCCGGGTCATGGCGGTTCGGGCGTCCATTCCGCCTGCGACAAGCGTCTGCACTGCGTCCAGGCGCTGGAAGTGGCGTCCGGCGGCGCGCAGGATCGTGACGGGCGCCGTTGCCTCGGCCGCGGCCCGGTCGAGCGCGGTCGAGAGCCCGGCCATGTCGCCTGCGCCCGCGGCAAAGGCGATGTCGTCCAGAGAGAGCGCCGCAGAATCGCCCAGGCAGGCCACGGCGTCCTCGAGCGCGATCGTCCCGCCTTCCCCGGCGAAGAGCGCCAGCTTCTCCGCTTCCATGCGGGTCGCCGCCCGGTCATTGCCGAGATGGCCGATGGCAAAGGCGAGTGCGTCGGGCTCAATCCTCGCGCCGGCGCTCCGAACGGTGTGCTCTATCAGGCGTGAGACGGCATCCTCATCGTCCGCGTAGCAGGGCAGGGCGGCGGCGCGGTCGTGCGATTCGGCCAGCCGGCGCAGCGTCGAACGCGGCGCAAGGTCGCCGGCTTCGACGACGATGAGCGCGTCCGCAGCGGGGCCGTCCAGCACGGCCTTGAGCGCCGTCGCGCAGTCGTCGCCGGCAGAACGCAGCCGCACGAGCCGCTTGCCGCCGGTCAGCGATATCGCAGCGGCTTCGTCAGCCAGAAGCGCCGGGTCGGCCTTCAGGTCCATACCCGACAATGCGGCAACCCGGAACGGGTCCTGAATGTCCTCGACGATCTTGCCTGCCAGAAGACGCGCACGCTCGCGGACCAGTCCTTCGTCGGGTCCGTAGAGGACGACGGCCAGCAGATCCGGCGGCAGGGCGTTTCGCAGAAACCCGGCAATCTGCCGACCGGAAAGCTTCATCCGGCCTTTTCTCCGCTTCGGAAAAAGAGGGCCAGGCGCCGTGCAATCCGAGCGCTCAAGGCATCGACGCCGCGCTCGCGGGCCGCCTGCTCGGCAGCCCGCGTCGCAAAGGCGGACTCGCGCACATCGTGGCTGTGGACCGACCGTGCCCAGCTCTCGAGCACCGGCCGTTCGCTGCCACGCTCGAAAAGCCGGAAGTCGGCCGTCAGCGTCAGGTCCGAGCGTGTCACCCTCTCGCTCCTGCCGACGAGGGCGCCGGCCGATATCGAGCGCAACCGGACCTGCAGGCGATAGCGCGCAGGGCCCCGGAACCCCTCGGGCGCAAGGCGCTCTTCCAGCCGGCGGCGCAGGAGGAAGCCAACGCGGTCGGGAATCGGGTCCACCTCGACCTGCGCCATGGCCGTGGTGACATCTGCGCCCTGTTGGGGCCGGCGCGCATGCACGGGCTCCAGCGTGCAACCGGCAAGCACGGCGCCGAGCAACAGCCCGGCAATGCATGCCGCCAGCGGCTCAGGCCACGACATTGACGATCTTGTCGGGCACGACGACGACGCGGCGCGGCGGCCTGCCCTCCAGCTGCCGCTGCACGCTCGCAAGCGCCAGGGCTGCAGCTTCGACGTCTGCCGACTCCAAGCCGCGCGCAATCTCCAGTTGTCCGCGCAGCTTGCCGTTCACTTGCACCGGAAGCACCACGATGTCTTCGATGAGTCGGGCCGGATCGGCGGTCGGCCAGGGCTGGTCGGCAAGCAGGCCGTGGCCTCCGAGTCTTTGCCAGCAACTCTCCGCCAGATGGGGTGTCATCGGTGCGATGAGGCAAATGGCGGTCTCAATCCCTTCCCGGTAAGCGGCTGCCATGGCCGGAGTTGCCGCCGGCAAGGCGTCGGCCAGCGCGTTGGTAAGTTCGCGGATCCGCGCCACTGCCCGGTTGAAATGAAAGCGCTCCAGGTCGCCGGTGATGGCGTCGATCGTTTTGTGGGTGAAGTTCCGGAGCGCTTCCGCCTCGGGGCCGGTCTCCGCGCTCTCGGGCGAATCGGGCGCCTCGTCCACCAGCCGCCAGAGCCTGTTGAGATAGCGCCACGCGCCCTCCACGCCCGCCTCGGTCCAGTCCAGATCTCGCGCCGGAGGGCTGTCCGAGAGCATGAACAGCCGGGCCACGTCGGCGCCGTAGCGGTCGATGATCTCCTCGGGATCGACGACGTTCTTCTTCGACTTGCTCATCTTCTCGGACCGTCCGACCGCAACCGTCGTCCCGTCCGACAGCCGCCGCTTGCCGCCCTTGCCGTCGTCCTCAACCTCGTCCGGCTGCAGCCAGCTTCCATCCTGGGCGCGGTAGGTCTCGTGGCAGACCATGCCCTGGGTGAAGAGGCCGGCGAACGGCTCCTTGACCCCGATATAGCCGCATTCCTTCATGGCCCGGCTGAAGAAGCGGGAATAGAGCAGATGCAGCACGGCGTGCTCGATACCGCCGATATACTGGTCCACCGGCATCCAGTAATCGACGGCCTCCCGGTCGAACGGCCGGTCCTCGACCCCCGGCGAGCAATAGCGGGCGAAATACCAGGAGGACTCGAAAAAGGTGTCGAAGGTATCGGTTTCGCGCTCGGCGGGGGCGCCGCAGGCCGGGCAGGGAACGCGCTTCCAGGTCGGGTGCCGGTCCAGCGGATTGCCGGGAGCATCGAAGGTCACGTCATCGGGCAGTGTCACCGGCAGGTCCGCGCGGGGAACGGGCACGATTCCGCATTCGCCGCAATGGATGACCGGGACGGGGCAGCCCCAGTAACGCTGGCGAGAGACGCCCCAGTCGCGCAGGCGGTATTGCACGGTGCGCTCGCCGGAGCCCAGCGCCTCCAGCCGTTCGCCCATCCTGCGCTTGGCCTCCGGCACGTCGAGCCCATCCAGGAAGGAGGAGTTGATGAGCCGCCCGTCGCCGGTATAGGCCTCGGCACCGATCTCGAAGCTTGCGGGGTCCGCATCCGGCGGGCAGACGACGGGGAGCACGGGGAGGCCGTAGGCGCGGGCGAAATCGAGGTCGCGCTGGTCGTGGCCGGGGCAGCCGAAAATGGCGCCGCTGCCATAGTCCATCAGCACGAAATTCGCGACATAGACGGGCAGTTCCAGCCCGTCGTCGAACGGGTGCAGGGCCCTCAGCCCGGTATCGCGTCCGCGCTTTTCCGCCTGCTCGATGGCGGCCTCGCTGGTGCCGAGGCTGCGGCATTCGGCGATAAAGGCCTCCATGTCCGGGTCCTTCGCCGCGATTTCCTGCGCGAGCGGGTGGTCTGGCGAGATCGCCATGAAGGAGGCGCCGAACAGCGTGTCGTGCCGGGTGGTGAAGACTTCGAGCGCGTCGTCGCGCCCCTTGAGGCGGAAACGGACCCGCGCGCCGTCCGAGCGGCCGATCCAGTTCGCCTGCATCAGCCGCACGCGGTCCGGCCAGCGGTCCAGATCGTCTAGCGCCTCCAGCAGTTCGTCGCTGTAGGCAGTGATCTTGAGGAACCAGTGGGCAAGCTCGCGCCGTTCGACCGGCGCGCCCGAACGCCAGCCGTGGCCGTCGATCACCTGCTCGTTGGCAAGCACGGTGTTCTCGACCGGATCCCAGTTGACCCAGGACTTGCGCCGGTAAGCGAGCCCCCTTTCCATGAAGTCGAGAAACATCGCCTGCTCATGCTTGAAATATTCCGGCTCGCAGGTCGAAAGCTCCCGGTTCCAGTCGTAGGAGAGGCCCATGGTGGAAAGCTGCGCCTTCATGGTGGCGATGTTCCGGCGCGTCCAGACGCCCGGATGGACGCCGGCTTCGAAGGCTGCGTTCTCCGCCGGCAGGCCGAAGGCATCCCAGCCCATCGGATGCAACACGTTGAAGCCGCGCGCGCGCTTGTAGCGGGCAACGACGTCGCCGAGCGTGAAGTTGCGCACATGGCCCATATGGATGCGCCCCGAAGGGTAGGGGAACATCTCCATCACATAGTATTTCGGTCGCGAAGCGTCCTCGCGGGCCGTGAAACAGTCTGCTTCCTCCCATTGCCGCCGCCAGTAGGGCTCGGCTTCGCGGTGGTCGTATCGGGCCATGAAGGCGCTCCGTATTCCCGGATGCTACAGGCTGGAGATGCGCAGTTCCCTTGCCCGGGCCAGGATGTTGTTCTCGATTTCAGTACTGGTTCCGCGGTCCACCGTCGCATCGGTCCAGCCTTCGGTGCCTTTTTCCTGACGGAAAACCGCAACCTTCAGGCCGTCGGCGCGAAGCCGCGTGTCGAGAATGTAAACCGTGACCTTGAAGCGCTCGTCCGGCGTTTCCGGCGGCGCGAACCAATCGGTGATGATGACGCCGCCGAAGGGGTCCGCCGAGGCGAGCGGCATGAAGGACAAGGTGTCGAGCGATGCGCGCCAGAGGAAGCTGTTAACGCCGATTCCGCTGCCGCCTTGTTCTCCATCTCCACCGAAGAGTTTAAGGCCGCCCTCGCCGAAAATGCCTTGTGCGCCTTCTTTCGGGCGGTAGCTCGACCCCTGACTCCCGGGCAGGTTTCGATAGATGGGGTCCGGATAGTCGTGCTCTACCTTGGCATCGCCGCAACCGGCCAGAAGCGCGGCGACGGCGACGGCGATGAGACAGGAACGGATCATAAAGCCTCTCGCGGGTTGGCGCGTGCCTGAGTGTAGCATATTCCGCGGCACGGTTCGAAGTTTGTCCGGACGCGCTTGTCGGTCGTCCCGGAAAGGGCGGCCCCCCGGAAAGCGCCAGGAGATGTCCTGTTTTGTCGCGATCGCCATGCGTGGGGGACATGCTTTGCGGCCCGTTCGGGCATGACGCTTCATCCATGAATCTCCCCATCCGCCCGGGGGCTACCGCGTGTGCGCATCTCGACCCGCCTGCGCGCCTTTCGCACGCCTGTTTGTGTGCGCGGGACGGCGGGCGCGCGCTTTTGGACGGATTCTCGGAAACGGCGCTGCGCAGCGCCAGAGACGCGTCTCGCGATACCTCTTCTCCCGGATACGGCTTACTGCACTCTTCTCAGTGCCAGGCCCCGGTAGCGGTACTGGGAGCGAATTCCGGAATAATTTCGCATGAGGCAAGCGGGCGCGTTTCCAACTCCGGCGCGTCCGCTGCGCCCGGCCTCGTTCCGGCCGCGCGGCCAGCGCGCGGTTTCCGGCGACCGTCTCGAAGGGTCCGGTTCGGGCGTTGACGCCGGGGGGCCGGATTCTGTAAGTCACGCCGTCTGCCGGGACAGGTGGGTGAGTGGCTTAAACCAGCGGATTGCTAATCCGTCGTACGTCAACAGGCGTACCGAGGGTTCGAATCCCTCCCTGTCCGCCAGCTTTTCCGGTTCTGGCCGAAGCGCGTTCCCGCTTCGCCTTCGGTTCCGTGCCGCAGGTGCCCGCCTGTCCAGGAGGTTGCATGATCCGCAAATTCACCACCGTCTATCCGGGCCATATCGACCTGCCCGACAGGGGCCAGGATGCGACCCCGGCCGACGAGCGGCGTTACTCGAACGAGGCGCTCGCGTCCGTTTTCGCAAAGACCGACGCGGTGGCGAAGAAACTGGACGAGATCGGCTTCGACACGCTCTGGCTGGCCGAGCACCATTTCCAGCACGAAGGCTATGAGTGCATCCCGAACATCCTCATGTGCGCTGTGCATCTGGCGCACATCACCCGCTCGCTCAGGATCGGCTGCGGCTTCAACATCGCGCCGATGTGGCACCCGCTCCGCCTCGCGGAGGACTTCGCCACTGCCGACATTCTGACGGAGGGACGCACCGTGTTCGGCGTCGGGCGCGGCTACCACACCCGCGAGGTCGAGACCTTCGGCGCGCCGATGCAGGACCAGACGGCCAACCGGGACCTGTTCGAGGAGCAGGTGGAAATTATCTTCAAGTCGTTCAACGAGGAGAGCTTCCGCCACGAAGGCAGTCACTACACCCTTCCGCCGCGCGTGCCCTATCGCGGCTACGACCTGGAGGAGATCACGCTGGTGCCGCGCCCGGTCAACCTGCCGGTGGAATGCTGGCAGCCGGTGGTGAGCGCCAATCCGCGCGGGCTGGATTTCATGATCCGGCATGGCATCAAGGGCGCCGTGGGCGGCGGCGCGGCGACCATGGCCGAAGGACCGATCCAGGGCTACCGGGACGCGGCGGCCCGCGCCGGACTCGATCTGGAACTTGGCGAGAACCTGACCATCGGGATTTTCTTCTATCTCGCCGACACGAAGGAACAGGCCGTCCGCGAGATGACGCCGCTCTACGAAGAGCATGTGAAGATATTCGCCCCGCTCGGCTTCGTGCCGGGCATTTCGCCGGAGGGCGTCAAGGCGGCGTCGCTGCGGGGCGGCTGGTACGAGAACGGCGTGCCGCGCCTGGAGCATTTCATGGACCTCGGGGCCTGGTTCGCCGGCACCGCCGAGGAGCTGGTCGAGCGCCTGAAGCAACTGGAAGAGCGCTATCCCGGCATGGAGCACATCAACCTCTCCACCAGCATGGGCACGCCGACCGCGCAAATGCTGGAGCAGTTCGACCGCGTGGCAAAGGACGTGATGCCCGCTTTCGGGCATTAGGGAGGATCGGGGCAAGGAATACGCTGCTTGGGCTTGAAATTTGCAAAAGCTCTGCAAATTTCAGCCTGAACGATGGTTTCTTCTGCTTTCAGGAGCCGGCTCATGCTGCTGCGCTTCAGCGTCTCCAATCACCTTTCCTTCTGGGAGCCGCAGGAACTCTCGTTTGCTGTCTCATCCCTGAAGGACCGAGAGGAGGGCCTCATCGCCTGCCCGCCGGCGCCGCGCGGCAGCGCTCTGCCGGCCGCCGTGGTCTACGGTCCTAATGCCTCCGGAAAGACCAATCTGCTCCATGCTCTGATATTCATGAAGCAGGCGGTAACGGAGTCGCATATCCATGCCGCGCCGGGCGGCGGTGTGCCGCGCGCAGCTTTCCTGCTCGACTCTTCGGGTTCAGCGAAGCCGTCGCGTTTCGAGATCGATTTCGTGCTGGATGGCGTATTGCATCATTACGGCTTTGAGGCGTCGGACGAGGCTTTTGTATCCGAATGGCTGTATTGCTACCCTAAGGCTCGCGCGCGGCTGCTGTTCGAGCGCAGTGGAGCCGGTTTCAGGTTTGGGCCGTCATTGCGGGGACGTAACAGGATAGTTTCCGAACTGACAAAGCCGAACAGCCTGTTCCTGTCGGTATCCGCACAGATGGATCACAAGCAGCTTACAAGGGTATTCGGGTATTTTTCTTCTATTCGCGATATACCGAATCTTGGCAGCTATGCCGATCTATTTTCCGTTATTTCCCATGGAGAGGAGGCCACAGGAAAATTGGTAGATTTTCTTAATTCCATTGATCGGAATGTAATGGATTATCGATTGCAGGAGGCTGAAATTCCCAAAGAGGAATTCGGCAAAATTTTTGGAGGGTTGCACGAGGCCGTAAAGGAAACAGAAATTCCGGAGCGTGAGATTCCCTTCATGCAGATTTGGGATCTGGTTCAGAGCGGCAAGCCCCTGTCGGTCGTGCAGCTTGGCCACAGGAATCGAGATGGCGATCCTGTATATTTCGCTCCGGGACTGGAAAGCGCGGGCACGCTGCGTTTGATGGCTGCGCTCGGGCTGGTATTTCACGACTTGGATCGAGGCTCGCCACTTCTCATCGACGAACTCGACGCCAGCCTTCACACCCATGCGGCGGAAGCGGTACTGGCCCTGTTCTGCTCGCCGGAAACCAACCCCAAGGGCGCGCAACTCATTGCGACAATGCACGATACCAATCTTCTGAATTCACCATTGCTGCGGCGGGACCAAATCTGGTTCACAGAAAAGGATGACGCTGGTGCAACAAGACTTTACCCGCTGACGGATATTCGCACTCGCAGGGGCGAGGACATCGAGCGGGCTTATCTGCAAGGCCGATACGGCGCCGTTCCGTCGGACGATCTGGTAGCCGAACTTGGCTAGAGGGGGCAGGCCGCCCGGAAAGTTGAGGCGTCGTCGGCCGCAGCGGGAACCAAAGGCCCGCTTCGACATCTATTGCGAAGGAAAGAGGACAGAGCCCGGCTACTTTCGGGAATTACGGAAGATATTGGGAAACACCGGGATCGTCATTCAGCCGCACGGGGTCGGCGGCGTACCCGGAGAAGTTGCGCGAAGGGCCGTCTCAGCCGCAAAAGGAAGAAAGGACAACCGCGACAGGGTGTGGGCTGTTTTCGATAGGGACGCCCATCCGGACTTCGACGCAGCGATAGCGTTATGCGAAGCGCATGGCGTTGGCGTGGCCCGCTCCAACCCGTGTTTCGAACTGTGGCTGATCTTGCACCGGGAGGATTACGACAGGCCGGGAAACAGCCGGGAAATGAAGGCGGAATTCGCCGCGCTGGATGTGGCGTGCGATGCCCTGGCCGCTTCGGTCGAAAACGCGGAGCGGCGCGCGGCGGAGCAGTTGGACCGGCGCAGCGAAGAGCGAGCGCCCTATGGGAACCCTTCCACCACGGTAGGAGACCTGACGCGCGCATTGCGGGAAGCTGCTTCATCCTGAGCACGCGGGCGTACAGGCCTATAACGAATTGCCCGCCGCGCCGCGTCCGCTATGTTCTGGCGAAACGCACCGACCCTGCGGGAGGAACGCCCCGATGGCTTTTCAGCATCTGGTCTTCGATGTGGCCGACGAGATTGCGACGATTACGCTCAACCGTCCGGAGGCGCGCAATGCGCTCTCGGAGCCCATGCGGACCGAGCTCGACGCCGTGTTGGCCGAGCTCAAGCGCGAGGGCGGGCGCAGCGTCAAGGCGGCGATCCTGACCGGGGCGGGCAGGGCGTTCTGCGCCGGGGGCGACGTGAAAGCGATGCGGTCCCGCCAGAAGGGTGCGGAGGCGGGCCGGCGCCGGATGCGCGAGGGGCACAACCGCCTCTACGATCTCATGAACCTGGAAATGCCGGTGATCGCCGCGGTCAACGGCGCGGCCGCCGGGGCCGGCTGCAATCTGGCGCTCGCCTGCGATTTCATCCTCGCCACGCCGCGCTCGATCTTCATGCAGGCCTTCGGGCGTATCGGACTGGTGCCGGACTGGTCGGGCTTCTACCTGCTGCCGCGCATCGTCGGGCTGCAACGGGCGAAAGAGCTGATTTTCAGCGCCCGCAAGCTCTCCGCCGCCGAGGCCAGGGAATACGGCATCGTCTATGAAATCCACGAGGAAGACGCGCTCATGGACGCGGCGCGGGCGTTGGCCGGGCGCTTCACCAGGGCCTCGACGACCGCCATCGGCCTTTCCAAGACCATCCTCAACCAGTCGTTCAATCTCGACCACCGCGCCATGCTGGAGATGGAGGCCTTCGCCCAGGCGGTGGCGTCCGGCTCCGAATACCATTCGGCGGCGGTCGGCCGCTTTGTCGACAAACAGCCGACATTGTTCGACTGGGAGGCGATGGACCGCGCGCAGACCGACGCGGCGGCAGCGGAGTAATACCAGCGGTCGTTGATCGGAACCTATGGTGATGGTCCCCACCGTCACCCCGGCTCTCCGCTTCGCTCCGGCCGGGGTGACGCAGAGGGAAAACCGGGCGGCAATCTCCATGAGTCACAAACCGGAACCGCTGGTATAACGCGCGAAAGCGGGGGTCGCCCCGGCCGGAGCGAACCGGAGAGCCGGGGCGACGTTGGGGAAGGCCGTCATCGGTTCCGATGAACGACCGCCGGTGCTACCCCACCAGGTTCCAGAAAGACGATTTGCGGCCATGCACGCGGCGCAGGCGGACCTCGTATCCGTCATGGGTGTCGAACGCGCCGAAGTCCTCAATCCCCTCAGCCAAGCTCGCACATTCCGCAAAGTGCCGCGAGGCATGGCCGTAGCGCGTGGACCATCCCTTCTCCAGCACGAAGTCGATAATCGCCCGCAGCACCAGCGTTGCGGCCAGAGGGTATCTGCCGGCCAAGGCATTCGCGGCCGGGACAAGGACTTCGTAGAAGCGGCCGTCCAGTTCGCCCGCGCGCCGGGTGACGAGTTGCGCCGCCCTGTCGAGGTCGGGCCAGCCTATCAGGAAGTCCAGCGCCGCATGCGGGTCCGGGTGGTCTTGGGCATGATCCAGCGCCCGTTCTTCATCGCCGATGGCGTCGAAATCGGACAGCCTCTTCAAGTATGCCCGCAAATGTTCGGCAGACAGGAAGCGCTCGAAACACGCCCAACGATGTTGCTGCGCGTCCGGACCGCGACCGAGCGCTTCCAGCGCGTCGATCCTGGCGCTGTCCCACCCACAGTCTAGCCAAAAGGCATGGACCGGGTAATGTTCGGCCGCGTCGACGATCTCCAGCGCCTCGGCCGCCCGGCCCGCCGCCAGAAGCCGGCGCGCAATGCCTGCTGCGATGCGGGGCGTCCTGCGTTGCGCATCGTCATATTGCGCGGCATAGGCGTCCACGTCTCCCTGGGCATCCGCAATTTCCGCCAACGCCGCCCTGACCGCGCGCCGCCGGGACGTTTCGGCCAGATCGTCCGCGTAGAGGGGGCCGCGCGAGCTGTAGCCGATAATCACCCGGTCATCGGGATCGGGCCTGGGCGCCGGTTGCTTCGACAAGGCGATTACGCCCTCCTGCAAACGGTCCAGCCCGGCTTCGCCCAGTGCCGGGGCCAGAACGCGAATCAGGTAATCGTACTGGCCGTAGCGATTGTCGGTTATCGCTTCCAGGATCCTGTCCGCGAGCGCTACGGGTTCCGGCTTCGCCGCTTCCGCGATCCGTCCGAGGTCTTCGACCGCATTCCCGAAGACGCCGGAGACCGCCCCGTCGCTGTCGTCGCAGCGATCGACGACCGGGTTGGCCAGCGACAGGAAGCGCCACATCGTGTCGAGGCCCTGGGCGGGGTCCCCGCCGGCTACCGGGCCGGCGACGGCGCGGCGCTGCGTGTCCAGGTCGCGCGCCAGGGCCGAGGCATGGCGCCTTTCGACGAACGACCGCGCCCGTCCTATCGCAGCCAGGCGTTTCCGCACTTCCGCGGCAACCGCGGCAGGGCTGTCCCTGCCAGCCAATTCGAGGCGGAGGCGGCGTTTTGCCACCGCATCTCCGGCGCTTGCCTCAATCAGCAGTTCGGCCAGCCGGCGCGCGCCGAGCGCCTGCAGGTTCTTCGCATTCAGTGTCGTCTTCGAAGCCAGCGCGCAACGCCTCCTGTCTAACCGACCTGGTTTCTCGGCACGTCGCGGAAGGGGCGGTCGGTGTCGTAGCGCGGTTCCTTGGGCATGGACAGGATGCGCTCCGAGATGATGTTGCGCTGAATCTCGTCCGTGCCGCCGGCAATCGAGATCGCCGGGGTTGAGACCAGGATTTCCGCGACCACCCCGCCGGTGCCGTCATCCTCGCCGGTGAGCATGGCGTCCGGCCCGGCGATCATGGTGTGCGCCTTCGCGCAGGCCCGCGCGACGATGCTCGCGGCGAGCTTGCCGATGGAGCCCTCCGGCCCCTGCGGCCGGCCCATCTGCTGCGCCTCGCGGGCGCGCCGCGCCGTCCATTCCGCCGTCCGCGCCAGGGTGAGCGCCTTCGCGATTTCCTGGCGCACCGCCCGGTCGTCCCAGCGCCCCGCGGCCTTTGCGCGCTCGATCAGCAGGTCGGCGCGGCCGGTCCGCTGCGGATACCAGACATAGGGCGCCATGACGGTTGCGACCTCGGCGCGCTCCTCCTCGTAGATGCGTCCCGGCCGGTTGCTGCCGGTGGCGTAGCGGCGCACGCCGTCCGCGCCCCGCCGCTCGTGCATGAGCGTGGTCGTCGCGACCTTCCAGCCTTCGCCGACCTCGCCGATCCGGTATTCGGATTCGACCTCGGCATCGGTGAAGAAGACCTGGTTGAAGGAGGCATGGCCGTTCATCTGCCTGAGCTGGTGAACCTCAACGCCGGGCTGGCGCATGTCCAGCAGGAAGTAGCTGAGGCCCCGGTGCTTGACGGCGTCCCAGTCGGTGCGCGCCAGCAGCAGGCCGAAATCCGCATGGTGGGCGCTCGTGTTCCAGACCTTCTGGCCGTTGACGATCCATTTCCCGTCCTGGAAGTCGGCGCGCGTCACCGCCCCGGCCAGGTCCGAGCCGCTGCCGGGCTCGCTGAAGAGCTGGCACCAGGTCTCCTCGCCGGTGAGGATGCCGCGCAGGAAGCGCTGCTTGTGCAGGTCCGAGCCGTGCTCGAGGATCGTGGCGGCGGCGAGCGTGCGAATGCCCATCTTGGCGACGCCGACCGCGCCCAGCTTGTCGAGCTCCTCCTCGACAACCGGCGTCATGCCGACGGGCAGGCCGCGCCCGTGCCATTCTTTCGGCCAGTGGGGCACGCCCCAGCCGGAATCGATCAGCAGGTTGCGCCACTCGACGAGGCCGCGGTCCGGGTCCCAGTTATCCGCGAGCCACTCACGGACCTCGGCGCGGATTTCGTCTTCCGTAAAGTCGGTCATGTCAGGCATTCCAGTGCTGCAGCATGCGTTCGCGATGGTCGGCGGCGCTGCCGAGGAAGACCTCGCTCGCCTTCGCGCGCTTGAACCAGAGCTGCGTGTCGTTGTCGTGGGTGAAGCCGATGCCGCCATGCATCTGCACGGCGTGGATGGCGGTTTGCATGTAAGTGTCGGAGGCGGTGGCCTTGGCGAGCGAGGCGAGCGCGGTGAGCGGTTGGTCCACCACCTCCTCGTCGTCGCCGTCGGCCACCGAGGCGGCGTAGTAGGCGGCGGCCTTGGCAAGCTCGACCTCCAGCAGCATGTCGGCCGCCTTGTGCTTGGTGACCTGGAAGGAGGCGATGGAGCGCCCGAACTGCATCCGCATCGAGACATATTCGAGCGCGTCTTCGCGCAGCCGCTCGGCGCCGCCGACCATCTCCCCGGCGAGGCAGACGGCGGCGATGTCGAGCGTCCGCGCCCAGGCGGGCCCGCCGGACTCCGGTCCGCCGAGCAGCTCCGCCTGCGCACCGTCGAAGTCTATCCCGGCCAGCCGCCGCGTCGGGTCCATGGATTGCAGCTCCTGCCGTGTGAGCCCGGCGCTGTCCGCCGGCAGGCTGAACAGGCCGAGCGCGCCGTCCGGCAGCCTGGCGGCCGCGACCACAAGGTCGGCCGTCATGCCGTCCAGCACGTAGCTCTTGCGTCCCGCCAGCCGCCAGGCGCCGTCTGCGGGGCTGGCGGTAGCGGCGAAGGCGTCCGCGTTCCATCCGGCTCCGGGTTCGGCCGCGGCGAGCGCCGCGATGGTCGCGCCGCTTGCGATGCCGGGCAGGAGCGCTTGTTTCTGGGCATCGTCGCCCGCTTCCGCGATGGCGGTCGCGGCCATGACCGTGGAGCCGAAAAAGGGCGAAGGCAAAAGAGCGCGGCCCGCCTCCTCGGCGGCGATGGCGAGTTCCGAGATGCCGAAGCCCGCCCCGCCATAGGCTTCCGGAATATGGATCGCGGTGACGCCCAGCTCCTCCGCCATCATCCGCCAGACCTCCGGGTCGTAGCCGGCTTCGGTCTCCGCGACCCGCCGCACCTCGGTCGTCGGCGAGCGGTCGTTCAGGAAACGGCGGAGCATGCTGCGAAACTCCGTCTGCTCCTCGGAAAAGCTGAACTTCATGCGGGGTCGGTCCTCATCTCGGCAGCGGAATCGGAAATGGCCGCGACAAGCGCGTCGGCCCCTTTCCAGTCATAGGTGCGGAAGGCGTGTCCGCGCGTGACGAAAGGCGCGCCGGCATAGAACATTTCGTATTGCGTCTGCCGGCCCGCGAATTCGGAGCCGAGCGCGTCCCAGGCGAGCTTCATCAGCCGCACGCGCTCGACCGGCGGCGCGCCGTCCGCCGACTGCTGGACGCTTTCAAGGATGCCGGCGAGCTCGGGATCGGCGAGGTCGCGCTCGGACGAGGGCAGCATGATGAGCGCGCCGCCTGCAAGGCCGCGCACCCGTTCGACCATGCGCGGGTAGAGCGCCTGGCAGTAGGCCTGCGCGGCATAGACGGAATGCGCGTCCGGCACGAAGTAACGGCCGCGCTGCCTGCCTCTGGCCTCCATTCCGTGGAGCATGGTCTCGACGGCCGTTGCCTGCGCGGCCAGCATTCCGAGGGTCTCGGCAACCGGCGGCATTCTCACAGTGCCGATGGTCTCGCAGATGCGGCGCGCGAGGCCGACGAGGAACCGGAACTTCACGGCGAGCCGGATCTGCGCCTGGTAGTTCTGGTAGATGTGACCGGGCGTGGCGTGGAACTGGCGCGCGCACATGGCGGGGCTGCGGTGGACGAAGACCCGCTCCCAGGGAACTTTCACATCTTCGAACCAGACCAGCCCGTCATTCTCGTCGAAGCGCGAGGCGAGCGGGTCGTCGAAGGTCGAGAGCGCGCGGCCCTCGTAGGACTTGCGGGCGAGCAGCCGGAGGCCCTTCGCCGCCATCGGGACTGCGAAGCTGATCGCGTAGTCCTCCTCGTCCGGCTTCAGCGGCTGGAGATGCGCGACGAACATCTCGTTGGCCAGAACGGCCGCGGTGCCCAGCATCTTGCCGCCGCGCACCGTCACGCCCTCCGCGTCCTCGTCCACGATGCGGAGCATGGGGCTGTCGCTGCCCTGCTCGCCCGTGCTCTTGGAACGGTCGAGTTGGGGATTGACGATCACATAGGTGAGGTAGAGGTCGTTGTCGCGCGCATGGACGAAATAGTCGTGGAAGGCTCGTGCGCGTGCCGGGTCGTAGGCCTCGAACACCTCGAGCCCCATGATCTGCCCGGTGACCGCGGAGGCCAGATGGTCCGGCGCCCGGCCCATGAAGCCCGCATGGCATTCGGCCCAGGCCGTCATCGCCCGGCGGCGCTGCACCAGCTCCTCCAGCGACGCCGGCATCTGCCAGGCGCGGTTGACGCGCCGGCCGCCGGTGGGCGAGGGGAAGGTCATCGCCTCCAGATTGGCGGGGTCGGCCTGGTAGCCGTAGAGCCCGGCGGCGGTGCGCGCCGCATTGCGGAAAGCGGGATGTCCGACCGGGTTCTCGACGCGGGCGCCGTCCAGCCATACGGCGCGACCGTCCTTAAGGCTCGCCAGATGCTCGGCTGCGTCCTTGGCCGCGCCCCCCATGGCCCGTTCGCCTCCCGGCCCCTCCGTCTATTTCATCGTGGAATAGTCGGTCGGGTCCATGACGACGCTCTCGATGGAGCTGACCAGCGATCCGTCGCGCTCGCTCTCGGCCCTTGCCTTCTGCCAGTCGGGATCGTCGCGGAAGGCCGCCCAGGCGCTCTCCATCTGCGCCGCATCCCGGAAGGTACAGATATAGATGAGCTGGTTCGGGTCCGCCCGGTTGATCCAGAAGCCGGCGACGCCGATGCCGTGGCGCGCGAAGAGGTCGCAGGTGTGGTCCCGGAACCGGGCGTTGAGCGCATCGATCTTGCCGGGCGCGGCGTTGTAGGTGCGCAATTCGTAAAGCATGGGCGGCGTCTTTCCTTGGGTTGGACGGAATCAGCCTTTCGGCTCCAGGCGGAGCGCGGCCGAGTTCATGCAATAGCGAAGCCCCGTCGGCGGCGGGCCGTCCGGGAAGACGTGGCCCAGATGCGCGTCGCACCCCGCGCAGAGCACCTCTGTGCGCGTCATGAACCAGCTTCGGTCCACCTTTTCCGCCACGGCCTCGGCCGAGACGGGCCGGGTGAAGGACGGCCAGCCGGTGCCGCTGTCGAACTTGGTGTCGCTCTCGAACAGCGGAGTGCCGCAGCAGATGCAGCGATAGGTGCCGGGCGTCTTGGTGGCGTGGTACTCGTTGGCGAAGGGGCGTTCGGTGCCGTGCCGGCGCGTCACCTTGTACTGCTCGGGCGTGAGGCGGCTGCGCCACTCGGCGTCGCTGAGTTCGGTTCGGGGAGGCGCTCTGTCGAGGATATCGGTCATGGGGTCCGCCACCGGCCGCATCGAGGATGGCGGCCTGTCGAGAGTTTTGCCGTTCGTCTTTCGCCCGCAACCGGTTGCGGGCGGAAAAACGGTATGCCCAACCCGCGCCCCGCGCAAGCCCGCTCCCGGTGCCGACGCTTCTCCTCTTTCCCTTTCCGAGTGCGCAGTTATTCTTCATTCGCGACGGCGGGCGTAGAGGAAGGACGAGCGGGCGATGTTTATCGCGATGAACCGGTTCCGCATTGTGCGCGGACGCGAGTCGGACTTCGAAGGGCTCTGGGCCGAGCGCAACTCCCATCTCGACGGCGTGCCGGGGTTCCTGGAATTCCGGCTTCTCAAGGGGCCGGAGGAGGAAGACCACACGCTCTACGCCTCCCACTCGACCTGGCGCGACCGCGAGGCCTTCGTCGAATGGACGCGGTCCGAGGCGTTCCGGAAGGCCCATGCGGGCGCCGGCGGGCGGCGGGACCTGTATCTCGGCCATCCCCACTTCGAAGGATTCGAATCGGTCCTCGACCGCTGACCCCGGCGTTGTTCCGGGCGCGTTTCGTCTTCGGCGCTACAGCGCGCCGGCGGCTTCCGCCTTCGCCCGCCGGGCGGAGAGGCGTTCGCGCTGGCGGCTCTTGTCGATGACGAAACGGGTGTGGCGGGCCCGGCCCACCTGGCCGAGCGCGTCGCAGATGTCGGCTGCGAGTTCGACGCGCTGCCCGTCGAGGGACAGGATGCGGGCGTTGACTTCGATCCACATGCCCGCGAGCGTTGGCCCGAGATGGTCGATCTCCACCCGCGCGCCGACGGAGTCCTCGCCCTCGTCGAGATGGGACAGCACCAGTTCCCGGCAGGTCTGCTCGATCCGCGCCAGCATGAACGTGGTGGCGAAGACGCGCAGGTCCTCGCCCATGAAATCGATGGTCTGGTCCACCGTGACATCGAATCGGCGAACGCTTTTCAGGTCGGGCGCGAGCGAAGGTTTCATGCCGTGTCTCTGAATCTGTCCCCAAGACCGGCATGGTTGGATAGCGCGCGCCCGCATGCAAGACTTTCGCGGGGAAAAAATGACAGTTCGAGGAATCGATGACGCTTGTCCCGATCGAACGCGAGGGCCCGGTGCGCACCGTGCGCCTGAACCGCCCGGAAAAGCGCAACGCGCTCAACCGCGAGATGCTCGACGGCCTGCTCGACGCCTTCCGGGGCGAACCGGACAAGGCCGAGCGGCTGACCGTGCTGCGTGCCGAGGGGCCGGTCTTCTGCGCCGGGATGGACCTGCGCGAGCGGGCCGGGACGCTGGATACGGAAAGCCCTATCGAGGCGGTTCTGGACGCGGTGCAGCACTATCCCCTTCCGGTGGTCGCGGTCGTACACGGAGACGCGATTGCGGGCGGCAACGAACTGGCCCTGCACTGCGACCTGGTGGTGGCTGCGGAAAGCGCGCGCTTCGGCATGTCGCTGGCGCAGATCGGGCTGGTGCCGACATGGTTCCTCGCCAAGAAGATCGTGGAGACCGGCGGTCCGGTGGCCGCGCGCGAAATGCTGTTGCTCGGCGACCCGCTGCCGGCAGCGCGGATGCACGCGCTGGGAATGATCCACAAGGTCGCGCCGGACGGTGAGCTCGAAGCCGCGGTCGCGGCCGTCACTGCGCGGCTCGCCGCCAATGCGCCGCTTGCGATGAAGGCTATGAAAGCTGTGATGTTGCGGCAGATGGCGTTCCGCGATGCCACACCGCACGACGACCTGCTGGGGATGCTGCGCGCCGCGCGCCTGTCCGGCGACGCGCAGGAAGGGATCGCGGCGCGGCTTGAGAAGCGCCCGGCGAACTTCACGGGGGAATAGATGGCGGTTCGTCTCGACAAGCCCTGGCGGCGGCTCGATTCGGCTGCCGTCGCCGCGCTCAGCGGCCAGCTCGGCGTCTATCAGCTTTCCGACGACGGCGCGACGGTGCGGGCCATCCGCAGGGTCGATGCACGATCCCTGTTCGGTCTTCGCGGCGAACTCGGGCGCGAGCTGGAAGAGCGCGGCGAGGGGTTGTATTTCCGGCTGGAGGTCAACCACCAGCCGCGTACGCGATGGCTGGAACTGATGATGGTCCACCGGGCCGACCACGGATGCCTGCCGGAGTGGAACCCGCCGGCGGACGGCGAGGGCCTCGGTCGGCTCAGCCCCGCCTGACCGGCCCCGGCGGAATTTTCGGAATCGGGAAAGCGCAAGACTTATGGACCTGTCTCTCACCGACGAGCAGAAACTGATCGTGGACCAGGTGCGCCGGTTCGTGCGCGAGGAGATCGTGCCACTTGAGGATGGCCTCGACCCCGACGCGGACAGCCTGCCCCCGGACGACCATGAACGTCTGGCCGGAAGGGTGGCGGAGATGGGGCTCTACGGCCTCGACATTCCGCCGGAATTCGGCGGCCCGGACGTGGATATCGTGACCCGCACGCTGCTGGCCATCGAGATGTCGCAGCACCGGGCGGGCCTTTATGCGCCCTGCTACAACGTGTTCGGCGGCGCGGGCCTGGCGCAGATGTTCGAGGCCAATGACGACCAGAAGCAGCGCTTCCTCTATCCGATGCTGAGAGGCGAGAAGAAGACCTTCTTCGGCCTGACGGAGCCTTCCGGCGGTTCCGACCCGGCGCGCGCCATCCAGACCCGCGCCGTGCGGGATGGCGATGACTGGGTCATCGACGGCGCCAAGATGTTCATCTCAGGCGCCGACCGGGCGGATTTCGGCCTTGTGTTTGCGCGAACCGACCCGAGCAAAGGGCGGGCGGGCGTCACCTGCTTCATCGTCGAGACCGACACGCCGGGCTTCCATGTGCGCCGCATCGTCCACACGCTGCGCGCCGCGCGCTACGCCACGGAGCTTCAATTCGAGGACATGCGCGTGCCCCATGCCAATGTGCTGGGCGAGGTGAACGGTGGGTTCGCCATCGCCAACGACCGCGTGTCGCGCCAGCGTATCCCCTATGCGGCGACCTGCATCGGCGTTGCGGTCAAGGCGCAGGAACTGGCGGTCGAGTATGCCGGGATACGCGAGACTTTCGGCGACAAGCTGGCCCACCGCCAGGGTATCCAGTGGATGGTGGTCGAGAACGAGATCGACATCCGCCAGGCGCTCTGGATCACCTTGGCGGCGGCTGACAAGGCGCGGCGCGGCGAGCCGTTCCGCACCGACTCCGCGCTCGCCAAGATCGTGGCGACGGAGGCGTCGGGCCGGGTCGTGGACCGGGCGATGCAGATCCACGGCGGCTACGGCGTCACCAAGGACCTGCCGTTCGAGCGCTGGTATCGGGAAATGCGCATCCGCCGCATCGGCGAAGGCCCGAACGAGGTCCAGCGCCACATCGTCGCCCGCGACCTGTTCGGCAGCTCGCTGCGTTAGTGGTGCCGTCATGCGGCTTGCATTGTCGAACGGGACGCATCATCCTTCGCTATGGGAACAAAGGGCAAACACATGGATAATGGCATGTTTCCTGGCGATGTTGAGAAGCTCGCCCGGGACGAGGCGGTTGTCGAGCGCGGGTTGAAGGACAAGATCCGCAACACGCTCGGCAAGGTGCCGTTCGTCGAGGATGCGGTTGCGGCCTATTTCTGCGCGGTCGATAGCAAGACGCCGCTCTACGTCAAGGCGGTCTTGATGGGAGCGGTGGCTTATTTTGTCACTCCGGCGGATGTCATCCCGGACCTGATCGCCGGCTTGGGTTATACCGACGATGCCGCTGTGCTGATGGCCGCGGTCAAGGCGGTCGGCAGCAACCTCAGACCGGAGCACCGCGAGCGGGCGCGCGAAGCGCTGGGCAAACCGGACAACATTGCCGATGACCGGCTTCCGGGATGAAGTTCCTCATAGGGGTGCGGCGATGAAGAGCGCCGGAGCCAGCGATGGGCCGAGCGCCGGAGGGAGAAATAGCGGGCGAGGGCGAGGGGCGGCCCGCTGCGTTGGCCTGGATTTCTCACCAAGATAGCGGCTGTCATTGTCGCGCGTCGCGCGCCATCGTTCACTGCTGGACGGGCTCGGGCTCACCGGGCGGCCGCCGACCGGGTCCGGAGCGGGCAACCCATTGACGTTCGGCACGCAGAGCCCTCAAAGAGCGAAATAGCGGGCCAGCGCGGGCGGCATGCCGTCGGTGTCGATCTGGAAGAGCTCCAGCAGCACGCCGTCCGGCGCTTCGCACATGATGTAGCGCCACGACCCGAACTCGCGGATGCCGGAGCGGAACGGCACGCCGAACGCAACAAGCCGGCGGTGGAGCGCGGGAAGGTCGTCGGTCTGGATGCCGACATGATGCATGGCCCCGCCGGATGTCCCGCGCGGCGGCTGGTCATAGAGATGGAGGCGGCCCCGCCCAACCTCCATGAACACATTGCGCGCGCCGCCGAACTCGCCGTCGAAGGCCACGACGCCCCCGAGCTTCTCCCGCCACCAGGCGACCGTCGCGCCGATATCGGCCGCGAAGAGATGCACATGATGCAGGTGTGCGACGGGCAGCGCGTTCAACTCGGAAAATCGATCCGCCATATCGCGGTTGCGCTCCTTGCCATCGCCTCCTGGCGCGAATCGATCGTCTCCGGCGTCCAGTCTTCGTATCTGCCGGCAATATCCCGGGTCGTTTGGAAACGGCTCTTCCCGAGCACCGGCCGCTTCGCTTCGTAGCCGGCATTGCCGGCATCCCGGTTCGGGCCCGCTTCCGACAACGCCATGTTGCCGAGGCGCGCGGCCTGCGCGTCCAGGTCCCCCTCGCCGAACCCGTGCCAGTCGTTTTCCGGACTCAACGGCAAGACATGCTCCAGCGTGATCCGGCTGTCCTCGAAATCGTGACTGTTGCCGGAGGCCTGCCGCTCCAGTTCGAACAGGATGTAACGGACGACCCGCTTGTTCCGCGTCTGCGCAACGCCGATGGATTTTTCCCCGAAGCTCAGCCGGAAGCGCTCGTCGTCGGGATAGACCGGCCGCAGGCTGCCCATGATTTGCCGGATCGAGGAGTGTTCACCTCTGGAAATCCTTTGGGCTTCTGCGTGGTAAACCCGCTCTTGCTCGCCACCATGAAGCCCGCCGATGACATTGTATCGAAACGATACAATCACTACGGCGCGGAGCAACCTCTCGAAGTCGGTATCTTCCAGAATCCGCCGCGCAGCTAGCAGCAAGGGAAAGGGCTGGCGGACGCTGAACATGCGAAGGTTTCGGGCGTGGCGCTTCCATTCCGGAGGCCAGTCGGAGCCGTCCGGCTGCGTCAAGGCCAGATAGGCGTCGACATCGGCTTCGAGCTCCTGAAGGAGCGCAAATGCCTCACCCCTGTTGCGGACATGGGCGCGGACTGTCTTGAACAGGTCGGACAGGCGCACAGTCGTTCTCCGGGCAATCCAATGGACCCGGAGGAAGTCGGGAAAGCTCTCTTCCCCGAGCCTCCTTACGATTTCATTCCAACGGCCTTCCAGCGTCTCGATCTCGCGTTCATGCTCGCCTTGCCGATGCAGAAGCGAAAACAGGTAGTTCTTCAGAAGGTCGGTCGCCGAGAGCCGCACGCCCCGCGCATTCAGCGTTTCGAACACCCGGTAAGCGTTCAGTTCGTCGGTAACCGTGATGACGGTAAAGAGCAGCTTGTCGCTTATTCCGTCGATCAGCCGGACGACCGCCAGACCGGGATCGCCCTCTTCCTCCAGATAGTCCCGAAACCGGCGGTCGAACCATTCGAATGCCTTGCGCATATCGTGTTCGGACCTTCTGAATCCCCGCCTCGGCAGCGGCGAAGCCAGCGGAACCAGATATGTCTGGAAGTAATCGTCATTGTTGCGGTTCAGCCTCAGCTTCGGCTGCGATACCAGGGTCACCGGATCGAGATATCCGATATAGCCCTGCCGCAAGCTCTCAAGTCTCATGCGGGTGTTTTCGGTGTCCCGCCCCTTGTCCAGCAGCGACTGCAATTGCCGCAAGGCTGCCAATACGAGAATGCTGAGCGTCGTCAGGCGTTGTTGCCCGTCGATTATGTCGAATAGCTTGCCGTCTTCCGACTGAAGGACGAGATAGCCCATATAGTGCGCCGGTTCGCCTCCGGGACGCATTACTTCCCGGATGTCGTGCCAAAGGTCGTCCCATTCCTCCTCGCCCCAACTATAGTCCCGCTGGAACGGCGGCACGCGATAAAGCAGGCCGTTCCCCATCAACTGGCGCCAGGTGCTGTTACCGGTATTGAAATTCGTCGCCATTCGGATGCCGGACTGTCGGGAGATCGGGCCAATTCGCCGAGACCGCGCCAGGTCGAGGCCGCAGCGAGTCTAGAGCATTGCTCCTTTCGAGTGAATTGGCCGGAGCGGACGGCAGGCTCCTCCCGGAGGGGTTACGGTTCTTCATGCCGATTCGGGGGCGCTGACGAGTTCGACCGTGTTGCCGTCGGGGTCATGGACATAGATGGAGTGCCAGCCGACCCATTCGTGAAAGGCGGTCCGGGGTTCGAGGCCGAGGGCGGTTAGTCGGGCCAGCGCGGCGGAATGTTCGGCATGCGGAATGCTGAGCGCGAAATGGTGCAGGGTGGAACGCGGCTGGTCGTGGCCCCGCCAGCCCCCGCCCCGGTCGAGAGGGAAGAGGGCCAGCACCGCCGTATGGCCCTCGAAACCGGGCGCCAGACGAAAGAAGGTCATGCCGTCCTCGAAAACCCGCATGACTTCCAGGCCGATAGTGTCCCGGTAGAACGCCCTCATCTCATCCAGCCGGGCCGCTCGCAGGACGACCTCACCGAGCGCCCGGACACCGATTCCCGCTTCACTCATCGGCTACCCATTCGCATTCATCGGGACACACAGCGCATCCAGGCCCCATGCCGTCCAGCCGGGCGCATGCTCGCGAGAGAAGAGTTCGATCCTGGATTGGGTGGGAAACATCGCCTCGATGCGCTTGCGGACCTCGTCCGGTTTTTCCGAGTGCAGGCCGCGCTCCGCGCTCACGAGCTGGCGGACGTTCCTCGCACCCCGAGGCTGCGGAATCCTGCCTCGCTTGAAGACGAGGCAAAGTTCGCACTGGCTCAAGGTGTAGAAGCCGGGATTGGTCTTCTGCTTGTCCCAGACGAAGGCGACCGTGGCCCAGTTGAAGCCCCACGCCTTGCCGAGGTCGATGGCCTGGTCCAGATGCGGATTCGTCGCCCAAAGGAACAGCAGGGAATTCTTCGCCGCGATGTCCGCGACCGGAAGCGTCTTGAGATCGTCCAGCGTGACCGTCGGGTAGTGCCGGACCGCGCCGCCGGAATCGCCGCTGCCCGGCCCGGCATGCTGTAACTGGCCCTTATAGTCCCAGGGCGGGTCGGCATAGACGATGTCGAAGACCCGCCTCGGGAGCGCCGGGAAGACCATCGGGGCGTTCCCTTCGCAAGACACGCTGCGGATCAGGCGAAGAAGGCCCCGACGGCCTCCGCCACCTCGGCAGGCCTGTCGAGCTCGGCAAGATGGCCGGCGCCGTCGATGATCTGCAATTGCGTCGGACCGCCCAGACCTGCTGCGATGCGCTCGCCATAGGAACGCGGCAGGATGCGGTCCTCCGCGCCCCAGAGCAGCAGCGCAGGCGCACGGACGCGGCCGAGGCGCTTTTCCAGCCCGCTGTTGCCGAGCGGCCAGAATGCCCGCGCCGCAGCCTCCAGCGCGCGGGTCTGCTCGATCGGCCATTCCTCCGAATTCGCGCCTTCCGGCGGCGCCTTGAGCGCGTTCCAGTTCTCCGGGTCGGCGCAGAGCATGCCCGGCAGTTCCGGGATGCGCTGGCCCCAGGGGTCGGTCATCGGCTCCGCCTCGTCGAACAGGCCCCAGGGCGCGATGAGCGCCAGCCGGTCCACCTTGTGCGGCCAGAGCGCGGCAATCTCCAGTGCGAAGGATGCGCCGGGCCCGGAGCCGGCGAGCAGGGTGTCGCCGCCCTCCAGGCCGCAGCCGTTCAACAGGTCGCGCACCGCGAGCACCCAGTCCAGGTGGTCCACGAGCTTCGTGTGCCCGAGGCCGCCCGGATAGCCGGGGATGGAGGGCACGACGACTTCGTGGCGCTCCGCCAGCAGGTCCAGGAAGGCCGGCCATTTGGGCAGGCCCCCATGACCGGCAAGAAAGGCGAGCGGCCGGCCGGAACCCTTGCGCCAGACGCGGCAGGGCTCGCCATTGACGTCCACATGGTCGACGGCGGGGGCCGGGGAAGCCATATCCATAGCCTCTCGGCTCCTATTCGGCGGCCACGGCGCGGTGTGCGATGGGATCGGGAGCGGCCCGGTCCGCGGCGGCCATGGGCGTCGGCCACCAGTGGTTCTCCCACTCGCTCCAGACGTCCTGAAGCTGCGGCATCACCTGTTCGGCATAGAGCTGCGAGTTGTACTTCGCCAATTGCTTGTCCATGTTGCCGAACTGCAACAGCAGCATGAGCTGCCCGAAGCGCAGGTCTCGGATCACGTGGCGCAGCTTCTCGGCCACCTGGTCCGGCGTGCCGATGATGACGTAGCCGTTGTCCAGAATGGCGTCGAACTCGCGCGCGGACTTGCTGACCTGGAGCGCCTTGCGGTTCTTGAGCGCGGCGTTGGCGACCTGGCTCTGGATGCCGGCGCGCTGCGTCGCCTCGGTCGTGTAGCCCGGCGGGGCGGCGAAGCGCGGGTCGATGTGCAGGCACCGTCCGTAGAAATACTCCGCGGGCTCGCGGTAAAGCTCGTAGGCCTCCGCCTCGGTCTCCGCAACGCCGACGAATTGCAGGAAGCCGGCGCGGTATGGGTTCGGCTCCTTGCCGAGCCGCTTCATCTCCTCCCAGAAGCCCTGCATGGTCTGGAGGCCGGCCTTGTAGCCGAAATAGGAGAGGTAGCAGTACACATAATCCATCTCGGCGCACCACCGCCAGGTCTCGACCGAACCGCCGCCCGGGATCCAGACCGGCGGGTGCGGCTTTTGCACCGGGCGCGGCCAGATGTTCACATAGCGCTGCTGGTTGAACCGGCCGTTGAAGGCGAAGGTGTCGGGCTCGCTCCAGGCACGCATCACCAGGTCGTGGGCTTCGAGATAGCGCTCGCGCAAGAGGCTCGGATTCTGGCCGTAGGCGTAGCAGGTGTCCATCGGCGAGCCGACCGGGAAGCCCGCGATCAGCCGCCCGCCCGAAATGCAGTCGATCATCGCGAATTCTTCCGCGACCCGGGTCGGCGGGTTGTAGAGCGCGAGGCTGTTGCCCATGACGCAGAGCGCGGTGTCGGGATTGGCGCGGCGGGCGAGCGCGGACGCAATCAGGTTGGGCGAGGGCATGAGCCCGTAGCCGTTGGAATGGTGCTCGTTGCAGCACACGGCGTCGAAACCGACCTCGGCCGCGAACTCCATCTCGTCCATGAAGTCGTTGTACATGTAATGCGCGCGCTCGGGGTCGAAGAGGCGCGAATGGATATCGACCCACACCGACGGGTTCTGCTCCCGGAAATCGTCCGGCAGCTCGGTATAGGGCATGAGGTGGAACCACAGATGCTTCATATGGGGTCTTCCCGCTTCCTTCTCGTCCGCAGCCGAGTATTGCCGCCGCCCCGCCCCGGCGCAAGCGGGGCAGGGCGGGCATGGCAAACGGTCAGCAGGTCAGCGGTCGAACAGGACGCTCGGCAACCAGGTCGCGGTTCCGGGGAAGAAGAACACGATCGCCAGGCCGATCACCTGCAGTCCCATGAAGGCCGCCATCCCCCGGTAGATGTCGCCGAGCGTCCAGTGTGGCGCCACGGCGCGTAAATAGTATGCGGCCATCGCAACGGGCGGCGACAGGAACGCCGTCTGCAGGTTCACGGCCACGAGCGTGCTGAACCAGACCAGGTCGAAATTGAGCTTCTGCACCACGGGCACGAAGACCGGCAGGAAGATGAATACCACCGCCGGCCATTCGAGCGGCCACCCGAGAATGAAGATCACTATCATGAGGATGGCGAGCAGGAACAGCGGGTCCACCGGTAGCCCGAGCATGAAGTTGGTCAGCAGGTTGCCGGTGCCGAGCCGGGTGAACACCGCGCCGTAGATGTTGGAGGCGACGGCGAGGAACAGCACCAGGCTCGTAGTCGTGAGCGTGTGCCGGCAGGCGTCGAGCAGGATGCGCCAGGTCAACCGGCGATAGGCTACGGTCAGCAGCGTTGCGCCGAGCGCGCCCATGCCCGCGGCCTCCGTCGGCGTTGCGATGCCGACGATGATGCTGCCAAGGGCCGAGAACATGATGACGGCCAGCGGCACGATGCCCGAGAAGAACTCGCGAACGATCTCTCCGAACGAGTTCGCCCGGAGCTCGGGCGGCAACGGCGGCCCGAGTTCCGGATTCAGGAACGACCGGATCATCGCGTAGCCGATATAGAGGCCGGCCAGGATCAGGCCCGGAATGAGCGCGGCTGCAAACAGGTCGATCACCGAGACGCCGATGATGGGGCCCATGACCAGAAGCATGACGCTCGGCGGAATGAGGATGCCGAGGCAGCCGCCGGCGGCTATGACGCCGGCGGACATGCGCGGATCGTAGCCGGCGCGGGTCATGGCCGGCGCCGCCATCATGCCCATCACGGTGATCGACGCGCCGATGATGCCGGTCGCCGTGGCGAAGAGCGTCGCGGTGCCGAGAACGCCCAGATAGAGCGAGCCCCGCACCGGGGCCAATATGAATTGGAACGATCGGAAGAGCCGCGCCATCAACCCGGCGCGTTCCAGAATGTGGCCCATGAAGATGAACAGCGGAGCCGCGGCGAGCTCGCTTGCCTTCATGATGCCCAGGGTCTGGAAATACATCTGGTAGAAGACCGAATCGCCGAAGACGGCATAGCCGAAACCGGTCGCCAGGATGATCAGCGTGAAAGCGATCGGGAAGCCGACGAAAATGCCTGCGATGAGCGAGCAGAGCAGGACCAGGCCGAGAATGTCAGTGCTCATACTTCGCTCCCTATCAGCTCTGCATCCTCAAGGAGCGGCTTGTTTTCCACCATGGCGTAGAAGCTCTTGCAGAGTTCCGAGACGCCCTGGAACAAGAGCAGCGCCGCCGAGGCCGGGATCGTCGCCTTGAACGGCACGATCGACGGCCCCCACGGTGTCATGTCCGACCGTTCGGCTGTGTTATAGGCGTGGAGCATTTCTTCCCAGCCGACGATGAAGAAGAAGATCATGCCGGGGAAGAAGGCGATGATGTAGAGCGTCGTGTCGATGATGCCGCGGGTGCGGAACGACCAGTTGTTGTAGAAGATGTCGGTGCGGACATGGCCGCCCTTGAGCAGGGTGTAGCCGGCGCCCAGCATGAAGAAGGCGCCGTAAGTCATGAAGGTGAGTTCGAACGCCCAGTTGGTCGGCGCGTTGAACACATAGCGCGAGATCACCTCGTGGCAGACGACATACAGCAGCGGCAGCGCCAGAAACGCAAGAATCCAGCCGCCGATCCAGTCGGACACGGCGTCGATGAATCCGACGATGCGGCGCATCCACATTTCAACCGTTTCGTTCATCGCAGCCTCGTTCCCTCTCGTATTGGCGGAACCCGCGCCGGCTGTTCCGGCGCCGGCCGTTACATCAGGAATACGCCCTTGCCGGTCGTCTGGGTGTCGAAGAGCTTGTAAGCCTCGTCGGCCTGGTCGAGCGCGAACTCATGTGTGAACAGCGCATCCACATCGATCCCGCGCTCGGCAACGAAGCGCGCGCATTCGGCCTGGCCGTTCTTGGAGAAGGTCCAGGAGCCCACCACGGTCACCTGCCGGCGCAGCATGTCGTTCGACACGTCGATGGTGACGTCGCCGCCTTCGCCGACGAAGCAGGCCGTGCCCCAGCTTCTGACGCAGCGCACGGCATCGCGGCGCGCCTCCGGGCTGGAGGAGCAATCCAGGGACTTCTGCGCGCCTTCGCCGTCCGTCAGGTCGCGGATCGCCTGGACGACATCGTTGGAACGCGGATCGACGACCTCGTCCGCTCCGAACTTCAGCGCCAGGTCGCGGCGCTCCTCGCCGATATCGAGTGCGATCACGCGCGCGCCCATCGCCTTGGCGAGTTGCGTGGCGCTCAGGCCCACCGGGCCCTGGCCGAAGATCGCGATGGTCTCGTCGCCTGCGAGCGCCAGGCGCTTCAGCGCGCCGTAGGCGGTTCCGGTGCCGCAGGAAATCGCGGCGCCGGCCTTGTAGGAAAGTGCGTCCGGCAGCTTCACCAGGGTGCGCGCCGGAACCTTCATGTAGGCGGCATGCGCGCCGTGTCCGGTCGCGCCGAAGACGGTGGTGCCTTCGAGGCACATTTGCGACCAGCCCTGCCGGCAGTGTTTGCATACCCCGCAACCATCGTAATGATGGTCCATGACGCGGTCGCCGACCCTGGCAAGCGCTTCCGGCACGCCTTCGCCGACGGCCGCCACGACGCCGCAAGGCTCATGCCCGGCGATCACCGGGCCGCCCGGGCCGGCCAGGCCCAACGCGGCAGCCCCGCCCTTGGCGCGGTACATCTTGAGATCGCTGCCGCACATGCCCGAGGCCCTGATCTCGATCACCGCCTCGCCGGGTCCGGGCGCGGGATCGGGAAACTCCATGAATTCGAGCTGGCGGTCGCCGAGAAACACCACGGCCTTCATGGGCCTGCCTCCATGCGGGATCGTCTGCGTGTCCGGGATACGCCGGACGGAGCCGCCTGCCTCCCGCGCGAGGGCGGAAGGCAGGCGTTCGTCACGCTGTCGGCGCTACTTCTTCCAGTAGTAGTCCGCCAACCAGTCGTAATCGACCTGGGAGAACTGCCGCGCGGGCACGATCTCCTCTGCATAGACGCGCTGGGATTCGATCACCTCGGCGAAGAAGGGATTTTCTGCGATCGCCTGGTCGCGGATCTCCTCCCAGGCCTTCATCTGGCCATCTAGGATGCTGTCAGGCGTGCGGTGGAACTGCACGCCGGCTTCCTTCAGCTTCTTGATCGCCACGGCATTGAGCCTGTGCGTCTGGATCACCTGCCAGAGCGTCGCCTCCCAGCTCACCGACTTCATGATCTCCTGGATGTCCTTCGGCAGCGAGCGCCACACCTCGCCGTTGATGATGAGTTCGATCAGCGTCGCAGGCTCGTGCGCGGACGGCAGGTAGTAATGCTTCAGGATCTGGTAGAAGCCCATGTCGATGTCGGCCGCCGGACCCGCCCACTCGGCGCAGTCGATGATGCCGCGCTCGACGGCAGGCAGGATTTCGCCGCCGGACATGTTGACGGTCTTCATGCCCGACTTCGACATCACTTCACCGGTGATGCCGGTCGCCCGGCACTTGATTGTGGCCAGGTCCTCCCAGCTCTTTACCTCGCGGTTGAACCAGCCGAGAGGCTGGTTGCCCACCGGTGAGATCGGGAACACCACGACATCGCGGTCCAGAATTTCCTGGAAGAGCCGGTTGTGCAGTTCGAGGCCGCCGCCGTCATAGACCCAGCCCCAATAGTCGATCCAGTCGAAGCCCCACGGGCCGCCCGGCGCCGGGCCGAACAGCGCCGCGGCGCGGTTCTTGCCGACATAGTAGGCCGACGCCGAGAACCCGCCGTCCAGCACCTTGCGGGCCGTCGCGTCCAGCAGCTCGAACGAGGGCACGATCGCGCCGCCCGGCTGTACGATGATCTCGACGCGCCCGTTCGACAATGCGTTCACGCGTTCTGCGAAATACAGGAAACTGTTGTGGGTGTAGAACGAAGACGGGAACGCCGTCTGAAATTGCAGTTTTATTTCCTGCGCCGAGGTATCCCGTGCCGGCGCCATTGCGATCAGCGCGCCGGCGACCAACGCCAGGCACCAGACCGTAATTCGTTTCAACCCTGTCATCGAAAGTCCTCCTCACTCCTCACTGGGGCGCCGGCGACGGCCGCAGGTTGGAAGGTGCTGCAGGCGCGATCGCCAACGCCGCGAAGGCGGGAGCGTGGGACTATAAGTAACAGTCGTCAAGGAAGAATCATCCTCCCGTTCGGCTTCCGGCGCCGGGTCTCGGAGCGCACTGGCCGAAGCGCCTTGCATCAGCCGCCATTCGTCCTGCTGTCGCGCCGCTTGCGTCGCCGCTCATACAGCATCGCGTAGCGCAGCCAGTGGTTGTATGCGGTGGTGAGCGCGAAGAGGAAGCCGTATCGGCCCTCGCGCCACTGACCCCGTAACAGGTAGTTCCTGAGGAAGAAGACCGGCAGGCCGAACCAGACGCGCAAGGCGGTCCCGGAGCGCTTGCCGTCATCGAGGAAGGCCACGCGCCGCGCCATCGCGCTGCCCTGCTTGCGGGAGAGGTGGCAGATATCGTCGAAGGCGTGATGCAGCAGCGCACCGTCGAGCTGCCGCACCCGGAGCCCGGCGGGAATGCGGAACTGGTCCCAGGCGCCATGCGCGGGCATTCGGACCTTGCGCCGGTCGTAGAGCTTGGCGCGGCGCGGCGCCCGCGCCCGTCGCCAGATGCGCCCGGACGGATCGACGGTCACGAGATTGAGCCGGAACACGTCCGCGTCCGGTTCGCCTCCGGCGAACAGGGCCCGGATCTCCCGCGCCAGCTCTTCGCTGACGATCTCGTCCGCGTCGAGGTCCAGCAGCCAGTCATGCCGGCAGGCGTCCTCCCCGACGCGTTTCTGGTGGCCGCCGCCGAGCCAGGGCTGCTCGACGACCCGCGCGCCCGCCGCCTCGGCCGCTGCAATCGTGCCGTCCGTGGAGCCGGAATCGACCACGACGACCTCGCGCGCGACCGCCAGCGCAGCGGCGACGGCCGCCCCGATCCGCGGCTCTTCGTCGAGAGTGCGGATATAGCAGGAGACCGGCGGGCGATTTTGCGAATCCGTCACAGCAGTTCCCCGTAAACCGCGAGCGTCCCGGCGCACATGCTTGCAAGCGTGAAGCGCGCAAGCACATGGGCGCGCGCGCACTCGGCAAGACCGGGGCCTGCCGCGGCGAGCGCATTGCGAATGCCTTCGGCGAGCGCGGCCGGATCGCCTGGCGGAACCAGCCATCCGGTCTCGCCCTCAAGGACGATCTCTTTCGCGCCGCCATGGTCGCTGGCGACGACGGGAAGGCCCATGGCGCCTGCCTCGGCCAGCACTCGGCCGAAGGATTCGGGATGGACCGATGCGGAGACCGCAACGTCGCTTGCGGCATAGGCGGCCGCCATGTCGTCCGTGTGCCCGGCGAAACGCACCGGCAGGCCGCGCGCTTGCGTCTCCAGCTCGCGCCGGTAGGCGTCGCGGTCCCGGTCCGAGCCCGCGAACACGGCAACGAGCTTCAGATCGTCCAGAAGCCGCATTGCGTCGATCAGCACAGCGTGGCCTTTGAGCCGGGTGAGCCGCCCCGGCAGCAGCAGGACGCGCGCCTGTTCCGGCACGCCCCAGGCCGCTCGCAATGCCGCCTTCTCGCGCGGAGGAACCGCGGCGGGGTCGAACGCCGCCGCGTCGATGCCGCGATACACGACCCGGATGCGTTCCGGGGAGCAGCGGTAGGTCTCCCCGATATGCGCCGCGATGAAATCCGAGACGGCGATGACGCGGTCGCCCCGGACCATGACCCGGTTCCAGGCGCGCTTGGCGGCGCTGCGAGCACCGTAGGCGCCGTGGAAAGTGGTGACGAACGGAACCCCTGCGCGCCGGGCCGCCGACCGGGCGCTCCAGGCCGGTGCGCGCGAGCGGGCATGGACGAGGTCCACGCCTTCCCGCTCGATCAGCGCCGCCAGATGGGCCGCATTCCGCCAGAGGCCGACGGGATTCTTTGTGTGAACGGGCAGGGCGATATGGTCCGCGCCGAGTTCGGCAGCCATTCGTCCGCCCGAAGAGACGACCAGCGCCCGCGCACCCGCCTCGCGGAGCGCAGCGGCAATCTCCAGCGTGCCCCGCTCGACGCCGCCCGCCTCCAGCGCAGGCAGCACCTGCAGGATCGTCTTGCCCGTGAGGCGGGCTTGGGCAGGACATGAAGGCATGGCAGGCGTGACAATCCGCAATCTCGGCGGGAATGTGAAGGCCGTGTTTGCTCCGGGCTGGCGTCATCGGTCGATCGGTTGCAGGTTGCAGCCAGCATTCCGCTTCAGGATTGGAGGCAGCCGTGACGGACAGGGAAGGCGCGACGCCTGAGATCCTGACCCGCCCGGACGGACCGCCGCTGGCTTACCGGCGTGTGGCCGGCGAGGCGCCGGGCGTGGTTTTCCTTGGCGGGTTCATGTCGGACATGACGGGAGAGAAGGCGAGCGCCCTGGACGCCTTCTGCCGCCAGCGGGGCCGCGCCTTCCTGCGGTTCGACTATCGCGGCCACGGCGCCTCCGGCGGGCGGTTCGAGGAAGCCGCGATTTCGGACTGGCTCGCCGACACGCTGGCCGTGCTGGACCGGCTGACGGCGGGGCCGCAGGTGCTGGTCGGGTCCAGCATGGGCGGCTGGCTGATGTTGCTCGCGGCGCTGGCCCGTCCGGAACGGGTCCATGCGCTCATCGGGATTGCGCCGGCGCCCGATTTCGTCCTGCGGATGGAAACGGGATTGACGGCGGACCAGCGGCGCGACCTCGACCGGCAAGGCTTCTTCCTGCGACCGAGCGAGTATGGGGACGGGCCTTACACGATCGCGAAGGCGCTGATCGAGGATGGCAAGCGCCATTGCCTGCTGGACGGCCCGATTCCTATAAGCCGTCCGGTGCGCATTCTGCATGGCATGCGCGACGACGCCGTTCCATGGCGGGAGTCGCTGAGGCTGGCCGAGTGTCTCGAAAGCCACGATGTGCGGACGGTCTTCGTGAAAGACGGCGACCACCGCCTGAGCCGCCCGGCCGATCTGGCGTTGCTCACGGCCGTTCTGGAAGGCCTGCTGCACGCTCCCGGCGGCGGCGGTCAGTAGCGGTAATAGTCCGGCTTGAAGGGTCCGGCCTGCGGGACGCCGATATAGTCCGCCTGGTCCGGGCGCAATTCGGTCAGTTGGGCGCCGAGCCTCGCCAGGTGCAGCAGAGCCACCTTCTCGTCGAGATGCTTCGGCAGCACATGCACCTGCCGGTCGTATTGCGCGCCGTTGGTCCAGAGTTCGATCTGCGCCAGCACCTGGTTGGAGAAGCTCGCCGACATGACGAAGCTCGGATGCCCGGTGGCGCAGCCGAGATTCACCAGCCGGCCCTCCGCCAGAAGGATCAGCCGCTTGCCGTCCGGGAACTCCACCTCGTCCACCTGCGGCTTGACGTTGTGCCAGACCAGGTTGCGCAGCGCGCCCACCTGAATCTCGTTGTCGAAATGGCCGATATTGCAGACGATCGTGCGGTCCTTCATGGCGCGCATGTGGTCCACGGTCACGACATCGGTATTGCCGGTCGCCGTGACCACGATGTCCACCCGGTCCGCGACATCGTCCAGGCGGACGACCTCGTAGCCGGCCATGCAGGCCTGGAGCGCGCAAATCGGGTCGATCTCGCTCACCATGACGCGCGCGCCCTGGCTGCGCAGGCTCTGGGCTGAGCCCTTGCCGACATCGCCATAGCCGCAAACCAGCGCCGACTTGCCGGCGATCATCACGTCGGTGGCGCGCTTGATCCCGTCCACAAGGCTCTCGCGGCAGCCATAGAGGTTGTCGAACTTCGATTTCGTCACCGAGTCGTTGACATTGAACGCCGGACAGGCGAGCGCGCCGGTCTTCGCCATGTCATAGAGGCGCAGCACGCCGGTCGTCGTCTCTTCCGATACGCCCCGGACATCCGCCATGAGTTGCGGGTAATCGTCGTGCATCAGCTTGGTGAGGTCGCCGCCGTCATCGAGCAGCAGGTTCGGATGCCACCCCTCCGGCCCTTCGATAGTGCGCTTCACGCACTGCCAGTATTCTTCTTCCGTCTCGCCCTTCCAGGCGAAGACCGGCACGCCGGATGCCGCCATCTCGGCGGCGGCATGGTCCTGCGTGGAAAAGATGTTGCAGGAGGACCACCGCACTTCCGCGCCGAGCGCCTGCAGCGTCTCGATCAGCACCGCCGTCTGGATGGTCATGTGCAGGCAGCCCGCAATGCGCGCGCCCTCAAGCGGCCGGGCCGGGCCGTATTCCTCGCGGATCGCCATCAGTCCCGGCATTTCGGTCTCCGCAATGGCGATTTCCTTGCGGCCCCATTCGGCAAGCGAAATATCGGCAACCTCGTAATCGGGCATGGGAGGGTGTGTCCTCGTTCGGAAAGGGATGTGCCAGAAGGCCGGGGGCGTATAGCAACCGGCGGGCCTTCCTTTCAACCGGCAGCCGGCATCCGCTTATATTGATTGCACTGCAATCATGGTTTAGGTTGCGATTCAGGCCGGGAGGAGGGCAAGGGCGATGGCGAGCATCACGGTTCGCAAACTCGACGACGAGGTGAAAACGCGGCTTCGCCTGCGCGCGGCGGCCAATGGCCGATCCATGGAGGAGGAGGCGCGGACCATCCTGCGCTCGGCAGTACAGCAGGAAGACCCGCCGGCGCAAGGATTGGGCACGATGATCCACGAATTGTTCAAACCCTTCGGCGGCGTCGAACTGGAACTACCGCCACGCGAACCGATGCGCGATCCGCCCACCTTCGATTGAGCGGCAGGAATGGTTGTGCTCGACACGAATGTCGTCTCGGAAACGATGCGCGCTGCGCCAAGCCCGGAGGTCATGGCCTGGATGGACGGCCAGCACGCCGAGCGGTTGTTCGTGGCTGCGGTGACCGAGGCGGAAATCCGCGCTGGCATTGCGTTCCTGCCCGACGGGGCGCGCCGCAAAAACCTCGCGGAAGCGGCAGAACGCGTATTCGGCCGGCTGTTCGCCGCCCGCATCCTGCCGTTCGACAGCCGGGCGGCGCGCACCTATGCGGAAGTCGCCGCCCGCCGCCGCCAGTCGGGCCGGCCGATTTCGCCGGCGGACTGCCAGATCGCCGCCATCGCGCTCTCGCGTGGCATCGCGCTGGCGACCCGCAATCTTCGGGACTTCGCCGATACGGGCGTCGAGCTCATCGATCCGTGGACTGCCGCGTGAGCGGGCCGCCCGATTGCCCTCACGCTTCGCTGAAGCCGTCCGCTACCAGCGCCTGCAATGCGGCCAGCGCTGCGGCCGCCTCGGCGCCTTCGCATACGACCTCGATCTCGCAGCCCTTGCCTGCGCCCAGCAGGAGCAGGCCCATGATCGACTCGCCGGGCACGGTCATGTCGTGGTGGGTGACCTGCACCTCTGCATCGAAGCTCCCTGCGAGCGCCACGAACTTCGCTGCGGCGCGCGCGTGCAGGCCGCGTTCGTTGACGATCCGCAACTGCGCCGAAGGCATGTCAGCCGGGCGCGTCGGCGAGCAGTTTGGACGCAATCTGGATGTATTTCCGCCCGGCCTCCTCAGCATCCGCAACGGCCTCGGCGATGGTCTTGTGCTGGCGGCAGGTCGCGAGCTTGACGAGCATCGGCAGGTTGACGCCTGCGATGACCTCCACTTCGCCCTTGTTCGATGCACCCAGCACCGAAATGGCGAGATTGGAGGGTGTGCCGCCGAACATGTCGGTCAGCAGCACGATGCCGTGTCCGGTATTGAGCGTCCTGGCGACGCGCGCAATCTCGACGCGGCGGACCTCCATGTCGTCATCGGGTCCGATACACACGGCCGCGACCTGCTCCTGCGGCCCGACGACGTGCTCGAGCGCCGCGAGGAGTTCGGTGGCGAGGCGGCCATGCGTAACGAGCACCAGGCCGATCATGGGCTGTTCTCCGTTTCCATAGCGGCGGACCGTGCATCCGCCGTATCCGAATATTCCTGCCCCGGAGACCGCTCCGGCGCCCGTTCGAGGTCGCGGTGGGTGAGCGTGGCCCGCCAGCCGCGTTCGCGCAACAGGCGCGCAAGCTCTTCGGCAGTGAAAACCGAACGATGCCGCCCGCCGGTGCAACCTACGGCTATCGTCAGATAGGCGCGCCCTTCCCGCGCGTAGCGGGGCAGCAACCTCTCCAGCAGCGCCCCGACGCTTGCAAGGAAAGGCCCGAAATCCGGGTCGTCCGCGATGTAGGCGCCGACCGCCCCGTCGCGCCCCGTCAGCGGCCGCAACGCATCGACATAGTGCGGGTTCGACAGGAACCTCATGTCGAAAACGAGGTCGGCCTCGCGCGGCAGGCCGAGCCGGAAAGAAAAGGAGGCGATGAAGATCGACATGCCTTCCTGCGGGTCGGACGTGAAGCGGGCGCGCAGCAGGCGGCGAAGATCGTGGGCTGTGAGCAGCGAGGTGTCGATGACGAGGTCGGCTGCACGGCGCAGCGGTTCCAGCAGCCGGCGTTCCCGCTCGATACCGGAGACGGGACTGCCGTCCGGCGCCATGGGGTGCCGCCGGCGCGTTTCCCGGTAGCGCCGCGTCAGATGCTCTTCGTCGGCGTGGAGAAACAGCGGCAGGACTTCGAAACGAGACGCTGCGCCGGTCATGCGTTCCAGCAGTCCCTCGACGCTGAAATCCCGTGCCCGAGCATCGATCCCGACGGCCAGCGGCCGGCCCGACCGGTCGGCATCGAGAGCGTCCAGCATCGCCAGCGGGATGTTGTCGATCGCTTCGAACCCGAGGTCCTCGAGTTCCTTCAGAGCCGTGGACCGGCCGGCCCCGGACATGCCGGTTACCAGTACGAGGCGCCTGCGCATGGATTCGCTACCGACCGTCATCGTTGCCCGACTCTGGTGCCGCGCCTTTATCCTCCGATGCCATATGCACGGCAAGGCGCAGTTTGATTGCCGCCGAAATCTCGAACGGCGCCAACCGGATACGCCTCACCGGCCGGCCGAGGACGAGCTCGAAATCGGGCTCGGGCAGGCGCTCGGGCGCGGCCAGATCTGCAAGGAGGACAAGTTCCGCACCGTCCAGCGCCGGCAATCGAACGATCCCCACGCCGCGCACTTCCAGCCTGCCGTCGGCCTGGGGCAGGGCGCTTGCCCACACCCGGTCGCCGCTGAGGGCGAGCGCGACCAGATCGTCGGCGACCAGCCGGGCCCCTGCCTCGATCGCGCGGAGTGCGAGGTCGGACTTTCCAGCGCCCGGAGGTCCGCGCAGCAGCACGCCCTTGCCCTCGAAGGCAATGCAGCTTGCATGGACCTGCATCAGGCCTCCGCCGCCGGCAGGCGCAGTTCGAACCGAGCGCCCTGAACGGCGTCGTCGGCGCCGCGCCTGTTGGACGCCCCGATGCTCCCGCCGTGGAGCCTGGCGATATCGCGCGCGATAGAGAGGCCCAGGCCGGAGTGCCGGTCGCCATATACGCCCGCTTCCGAGCGATCGGTGTAAAAGCGGTCGAAAATCGTCTCCTCCTTGCCGGCCTGGATGCCCGGCCCGTCATCGTCCACCCGCAGCACGACCTCGTCCCGCTCCCTTGCCAGCGAAAGCCTCACGCTCCCGGCTGCAGGAGAGTAGGACCGGGCATTGTCGATCAGGTTGCGGACGACCCGCACGAGCTGCGCTTCCAGGCCGCGGACAATGAGCGCACCCCCGGTCTCGACCGCCAGGCCGGGGCGCGGCTCCCGCTCCGCGTCGATGCAGGCCGCAACCATCTCGCCCATATCGACGGGACGGGTTTCCGCCCGCGAGAATTGGGCGCCCAGGCTGGAGACATCCGCGACGCTGTCGATCAGCCGGTTCAGGCGCCTGACATCGTCCAGGACGATCTGCATCAGCTTGCGCCGCTTTGCCGGATCGTTCTCGCGGATGGCGGTCTCGGCCGCGCTGTAGGTGGAAGCCAGCGGCGTCCTGAGTTCGTGGCTGACATCGGCGGCGAATTTTTCGGTCTCCTCCATTCCCTCCCAGAGCGCATGCGTCATCCGCCTGAGCGCCGTCGAGAGGTCGCCGATTTCGTCGTTCCGCCCGCTCAGATCCTGGATGTCCACCCGGCCGTAACCGGGCCGGACGCGCTCGGCGGTCGCCGAAAGGTCCCTTAGCGGCCGCACGATGGCCCGCGCCATGTAGATCGTCAGCAGGACGCTTGCGGCCAGAGCCACGGCCGCAGCGGCAAGGATATTCAAACGCATTTCGCTTACGGCTTCGTCTATGGGCCGGCCGTCTGCCGAGACCATTGCCGCGCCCAGCACGCGCTTGAAGTCCCGGATCGGCAGGGCGACGCTCAATACGAGACCCCGCGCGCCGAGCGAGCGGACTACCTGTCCGGTCTCCCCTTGCAGCGCTCCCTCGACTTCCCGGTAGTCGGAGGCCTTCTGTTCCGCGCGCTCCCGATAGGGCTCGATGGTTTCCAGTTCGCGGAAAGCCAGGTCGAAGAGCCCCAGCATCGAGCGCAGGGCGGCATGGAACATGTTCGTTTCATCGGCCGGAGGCAGCGGTTCGCTTTCCACCGCATCTCCGAAGCCGGGGAACCGTCGGCTGTCCAGGCGGAGTGTACCGTCCGGGCCGAACACGCGAACCCGAATTCGCACGCTCAGACCGGATTCCTCGATCAATCTCCTGAGCAGCGGCTCCGCGCTTTGCGTATCGAGGACCGGTTCGCCCTCCGCCAGAAGCCGCATCGATTCGTGGCCGAGCGCGACGGCGATGGTCCGGCCCTTGGCCTCAACCAGCCGGAGTTCGGTCTCGATGAGCTCGCGCTTGTACCCGCCCAGATAGAGCAGGCTTGCCGCCAGGATGACGAGCGCAAGGAGATTCACCGCCAGAAGGCGGCGCATCAGCGGCGAACGGTACCATCGCCTCGACCTGCGCCGGGGGCCGCCTTGCTGCACCATCCGGCGGCTATGACAGGCGGTAGCAGTATCCGCCGCCGTAGAGCGTCTCGATCGACGAAAAGGCCGGGTCCACCGCTCGGAATTTGCGCCGCATCCGCTTGATGTGGCTGTCGATGACCCGGTCGTTGGCAAACACGTCGTGGCCGTAGGCGGCGGTCATCAACTGGTCGCGTGTCTTCACATAGCCGGTCCGGTGCGCGAGCGAACCCAGGATCAGCAATTCGGTGACCGTGAGCTTAACCGGCTTGCCTTTCCAGGTGCAGAGGTAGCGATCCGGATCGACGGTGAGGTCGCCCCTTACCAGCACATTGCGGCCACCGCCTTCCCCCTCCAATTCCTTTCGGCGGAGCAGGGCGCGGATGCGGGCGATCAACAGCCGCTGCGAGAACGGCTTCTTGATGTAGTCGTCCGCCCCCATGTTCAGCCCGAGTTCCTCGTCCCTTTCCTCTACCTTTGTGGTGAGGAAAATGACGGGAAGCGCGGTCTTTGTGCGCAGGCGCCGCAACAACTCCATACCGTCCATGCGCGGCATCTTGATGTCCACAACTGCGAGATCGACGCCGTCGTTGCGCAACGCCTGCCACGCCTGTTCGCCGTCCGCATAGCTGTGAACGTCGAAACCTTCCGCCTCAAGCGCCATCGTGACCGATGTGAGAATATTGCGATCGTCATCGACGAGGGCGATCGTGTGTTTCATGGAATTCCGGCCCTCCAGCAACCGACCTGTGCATCCGGAGCAAGAAAATCTCCGGCCGCATTATGGCGGAATTCCGGCGTTCGGCGTATGAATTCCATGCAGGATTGCCGTTGGCGCGTCATGACGGCGCATTGCACGGTTGCCGCAGCTTCCATAGAAAGCGGGGAGACTGATCGGCGTCCCGACTCCGCGAATTGAGGCCGGTATTGCCCTGCGACAAAGGCCTGGCCGCAATCGGCATCACAAATTCCGGCACCCTGCACTGGAATCCCGGCCGCGCGGCCTTGGTCGAGTCGGCTGTGCGCGCCGGCGAGGGCGTGCTGGCGGCCGGCGGCGCGCTCGTTTGCCGGACGGGCAAGTTCACCGGACGGTCCCCCGAGGACAAGTTCTTCGTTCGCGATGCTGAGACGAAAGAAAGCATCGACTGGGGCAAGGTCAACCGGCCGATGGAGCCCGCAAAGTTCGAAACGCTCCGCCGCCGCATTCTGGACCATCTCCGGGGCCGCGAACTCTTCGTGCAGGACTGCGATGCGGGCGCCGACCCGGCGCATCGGCTCGGGGTGCGCGTGGTGACGGAGCAGGCCTGGCACAGCCTCTTCGCACGCAACATCTTCCTTCCGCCGGCCGGGCGGGGGGGGCGCGACCCGGAATGGACGATCCTCCATGCGCCGAGCTTTGCGGCCGATCCGGAAACCGACGGGTGCCGGAGTTCGACGGTCATCGCCATCGGCTTCTCGGAGAAGCTGATCCTGATCGGCGGGACCTACTATGCCGGCGAGATCAAGAAATCGGTATTCACGCTGCTGAACTATCTGCTGCCGGCTCGGGGCGTGATGCCGATGCACTGTTCGGCGAACATCGGGCCCGAGGGCTCGGCGGTGTTTTTCGGTCTGTCCGGCACGGGCAAGACGACGCTTTCGGCCGATCCCGGCCGCGAGCTGATCGGCGACGACGAGCATGGCTGGTCGGATAGCGGCCTCTTCAATTTCGAGGGCGGCTGCTATGCCAAGGTCATCGATCTCGACAAGGATGCCGAACCGGAAATCCACGCCGCGAGCCACCGCTTCGGTGCCGTGCTGGAGAACGTGGCCATAGACGCCGACAGCCGGCTGCTGGACCTCGCCGACCGCCGCGTGACGGAGAACACCCGGTCCTGCTATCCGCTGGAATTCATCCCCAATGCCAGCGGGACGGGCCTCGGTCCGGCGCCGAAAAACATCGTCATGTTGACGGCCGACGCCTTCGGCGTCCTGCCGCCGATCTCCAGGCTGACGACCGCGCAGGCGATGTACCATTTCCTCTCGGGCTACACGGCGAAGGTTGCGGGCACCGAAGTGGGCCTCGGCAAGAAGCCGGAGGCGACCTTTTCGACGTGTTTCGGGGCGCCGTTCATGGCCCGCCCGCCAACCGTCTATGCCGAATTGCTGGGGCGGCGGATCGCCGAGCGCAAGGTCGGCTGCTGGCTGGTCAATACCGGCTGGAACGGCAGGGGCGAGCGCATGCCGATCGCGCACACCCGCGCCATGATCGATGCTGCGCTCAACGGCGCGCTGGACGGGGTGGAGACGGCCCGCCATCCGGCATTCGGCCTGCATCGGCCCGTCGCCTGCCCGGGGGTGCCGGGCGAAGCGCTCGATCCGCGCACAAGCTGGTCGGACAGGGAGGCCTACGACGGACGGGCGGCCGCCCTGGCGCGGGACTTCCAGAAGAACTTCCGGCGCTTCGAGGACGACGCCTCCGAGGAGGTCATGGCTGCGGCCGTCCGCGCCCCCGCCTGATTCCGGCAAGACAGGCAGAGGCGGATACGGTAGCGTTGGAGCGCCATGACGAAACAACTCACCCTGGTTGTGAAACGCGACTGCCCGACCTGCACCCTGCTGGAGCCGGTCTATGCCGCGCTCGCGTCCTCCGGGATCGCCCTCGACGTCTGGACGCAGGACGACCCGTCCTTTCCGGAAAGCGTGTCCGGCGCGCTCGACGAGGGGCTGGAGCGGTCCTTCCGCCTCGGCGTCGAGATCGTGCCGACCCTGATCCGGCGCGAGGACGGCGAGGAGACCGGGCGGACCTGGGGCTGGGACCGGGCCGAGTGGGAGCGCCTTACCGGCCTCGACGGCCTCGGCGCCGACCTGCCGCCATTCCGGCCCGGTTGCGGGGCGAAGAACGTCGAGCCGGGGATGCCGGAGGCGCTGGCGGCGCGGTTCGGCTCGGCGCGGCTCAAGTCCCGCCGGGTGCCGCTGGCACCGCTGGAAGACGAGATCGAGGCGGCCTGGGACCGCGGCTGGTCGGACGGACTGCCGGTGGTGCCGCCGACGGAAGCGCGGGTGCTGGCGATGCTGGACGGCACGACCCGCGATCCGGGCGAGGTGCTGGGCCTTGTGCCGCCCAACCTCCAGCCCTGCACGGTGGAGAAGGTGGCGGTCAACGCCGTGATGGCGGGCTGCAAGCCGGAATACCTGCCGGTGGTGCTGGCGGCGGTCGAAGCGGCGCTGGACGATTCCTTCTGCATGCACGGCGTGCTCGCAACGACCTATTACATCGGCCCCATCGTCATCGTGAACGGCCCGGTTCGCCGCGCCATCGGCATGAACGCGAAGGGCAATGTCCTGGGCCAGGGCAACCGCGCCAACGCCACGATCGGCCGCGCGCTTCAACTCGTGGTGCGCAATGTCGGCGGCGGCAAGCCGCAGGGCGTGGACCGCGCCGCGCTCGGCAATCCCGGCAAATACACCTTCTGCTTCCCCGAGGACGAGGAGGGCTCCGCCTGGCCGCCGCTCTCGGAGAGCCGGGGCGCGGGCGCCGGTCGCTCGGCGGTCACCTTGTTCGCCGGCTATGGCGTGATGGGCGTGGTGGACCAGGATTCCCGCACGCCGGAAACCCTCGTGGAAACCTTCGCCGATGTATTCCGCGGCCTCGAAAACCGGAACCGGCGCAATATCGACGCCGCGATCGTCGTGTCGCCGGAGCATGACCGCGTGTTCCGCGCCGGCGGCTGGTCGCGCGAGGATTTCGAGGCCGCGCTGCGCACAGCGCTCGACGAGCCGGGACATGCCGTGCCCAAGCTGCGCGAGGGCGGCTTGCTGATCGTCCGCGCCGGCGGCGGCGCGGGCATGTTCTCCGCCATTCTTCCCGGCTGGGCCGCAACCGGCCCGGTCGGCAGCATTCCCGTAACGAAGGAGGTTGGAACGTGAGGAACACACCGGTGCTGGTCGATCCGACCGGCGAAGTCGAGCCGGCGCGGCGCGAGCCGCTGGCCCGGCCGGACTCGCTGGACGGCAAGACCGTGGCCCTGCTCGACATTTCCAAGGCGCGCGGCGACGTCTTTCTGGACCGCCTGCACATGCGTCTCGGCGAGCGGGGCATCGAAGTGAAGCGCTACATGAAGCCGACCTTCGCCCGCACGGCGCCGATTGCCGTCAAGCAGCAGATCGCGTCAGAGGCCGCCCTGGTCGTCGAAGGGCTGGCCGACTGAGGCTCCTGCACATCGTGCTGTACGCATGATATCGCAGATCTGGAAGCGCGCGGCGTCGTCGGAGTAGGCGTGGCCACCACGGAGTTCGTGGAAGCGTGGCAGGCGCAGTCCGCCGCCCTCGGCTACGAGCCGCCCATGGTGTTCGTGCCGCACCCGATCCAGGACCGCACCGACGCCGAAATCCAGGCGCTTGCCGACGCCGCCGTCGAAGAGATCGTAGGCCGCCTCACCGCCTGAGCCCGCCGCTTCCGCCGACGCGCAAGCGGCCCCCTCTCCCGGCCTCTCCCCGCAAGCGGGGAGAGGAGAAATGCGCGCGGCTTCTCCTCCCCCAACCCCTCGGCGCGGCGGGCCTTTCCTGAGGGTCCCGGAAATAAATTTCGGGACAGGGGCTTGCATTCTAGGAAAATATGCTAGAATGGGTGCCAGGGAGGCGGTATCCATGGACCGCTTCCCTTCGCGCCGGCCCGGCGCGGAACGACCCCGATTCAGCGGACAGGCGAAGTGCGCCCTCCGGCTCGCGCGCGCAATCAGGCGCACGAACCGCGCCGGCGCTAACGCGCGCCCAGCCGCAAGCGCACGCGCCCGCAAAACGCGCGCAAAACAGGGTCGCTCCGATGCCGGGCCGGGGAGAACGTGTGTTGAACCGAGGAGCCGCACCCCATGCCCTTCATCGAACCCGACGTTGCCCTCTCCACCCGCCAGGAGGCCTTCTGCCGCCACTACGCCGCCTCCGGCAATGCCGCCGACGCCGCAAGGCAGGCCGGCTACTCCGAGCGCTCCGCCCGCCAGACCGGCTGCGCGCTTCTGGAACGTCCCTATGTGGTGGAGCGCCTGCGGCGCATCCGCCTGTCCTGGAAGCGCACCGAACGCGACGAGGCGCAGATCGTGCTGGCCCGGCTGGAGCAGGCGTGGGATGCGGCCGTCGCCAGCGGGTCCGCCTATACCATGCTCCGGGTCTTGCGCTTCCAGGCGGAGATTGCCGGGCTGGTCGGGCCCGCAGACCGGAGGGCCCGGCTCTGGCCGCTGGCGCATGAGGACGAACTCGGAGAGATCGAGGCGGGCGAGGCGCTTGAGGTCGGCACCGAGCCCGGACCCTTGGCCGAGGCCGTGCGCCGGGGCCGTGCCCGCGCCGAACGCGCGCTCGCCCGCCACCGCGAAAGCCGCGAGGAGCTGGAAGCGCAGGACGGTTTCGACGAGGCCGCGCACGAGGAGGCCGCCTGGAGGCTCGCCGGGGCGGTCGAGGAGCGCGCATGCCTGCCCGTCGGCTTCGAGGCCGCCCCATTGCCTCCGGCAGACGACCTGCCCCCGGCCGACGATCCACCCGAGGAGGCCTACGAAGACTGCCCCTGGGCCGGCGACGACAGGTCCGCCTACGACGACCGGACTGACGGCATGATCGACGACGACCGGGCCGACGGCGCGGAGCACGATTGGCTCCACCAGCGCCGCTACCGCTACGACGAAATCTACGACCCCTGGGCGCCGGAGGAACGCGAAGAGCGCAGGCGGGACCGGCTCGAACGCGACGACATGCGCTACGCCATCGAGCCCCCCGGCGCCGACGACCCGCTCGACATCGACTGGCTCGAAGACGGGGAGGATCGGGACGGCGAATTCGCCTCCGACCATGACAGAACATGACATTTGTATGGACGCCTCTGGTGAGGCAAGGGTCGATTTGTTGTGACGGCGAGGCAGGTTGCAGTTTTGTATCCGACCTTTTTGCGGGGCTTTTGTGCCCACTGGCCCTGATGGGATTTGCCGATCCGCGCCTCATTTCCATGACAGGCCTCTCGCTCTTGAACGTCATGCAGGCTTGGCGGATCGCGGTATGACCCGTTTGCCATCACTCCTTGTCGTACCTTGCGCACTCTTCTGGCGGCTTCCTCCTGTGCCGGTTCGCTATGTCGGTTCGTGTGCTGTTGTCGCTCGCGGCCTATGCCGGCTGGCTGACGAAGTTCGCCTGGTATGCCCGGTCATGGGCCAGCAGGGCCCAGATCGTTCGCGCGGTCTTGTTGGCCAGCGCCACTGTGACCACGTTGGGCGGTCGCCGCTCGGCCAGGCGCACGGCCCATTCGGGCGGCGTCTTGCTTCTGGCGAGCACTGTGCGCGCCCCGTGCACCAGCAGGGTCCGCAGATACTTGTCGCCGCGCTTGGAGATGCCGAGCATGCGCACCCGCCCCCCGGTGCCCGTGTGGCGCGGCGCCAGACCGAGCCAGGCGGCGAACTCGCGCCCGGAACTGAAGGCGGCAGGATCGCCCATCATCGCCACGACGGCAGTCGCGGTCAGTATGCCGACGCCGGGGATCTCCGCGACCCGCTGGCTGTCGGGACTGCTGCGGTGCCACAGCGCGATCCGCCGTTCGATCACGGCGATTTCCTTGTCGAGCGCGCCGACACGGCTCCACTGCTCGCGCAGGGTCTCGACGACCGGCGCCGGAAGACGCGCCGCGAGGCGGTCCAGGGCCGGGGCAATCCCACGACCGATGCCAGCCCGACCTTTCGCCATGACCTCGCCATACTCGCTCAGCAGGCCGCGCAGGGCGTTGATCTGCGCGGTGCGGAACTTCACCAGCTGCTGGCGCATGCGGTGCAGCGCCAGGACCGCCTGCTGCTCCTCGCTCTTGACCGCGACCGTCTTCACGCCCGGCTGCTGCGCGGCGGTCCAGATCGCCCGGGCGTCGCGCACGTCGTTCTTGTTGCCGGCCACGAAGGGCCGCACCGCCCGCGCCGGCAACAGCCGGGCCTCGTGACCGAGCTTGCGCACCTCCCGCGCCCAATGCTGAGAGCCGCCGCACGCCTCCATCGCCACCACGCAGGGCGAACGCTCGGCGAAGTGCCGCAGGAACTTCGCCCGCGTCAGCTTCAAATCGACAATCTCGCCCGTCTCCATATCGACCCAGTGCAACTGGAACACTCGCTTGGCCGTATCCACGCCCACCACCGTTCTGTTAGTCTCCATCTCGGACCCTCCGGTTTGCCTGTGAAGAGCTCGCTCTTCCCTCTTGGCACTTTAGATGCCGTCGGCCCGAGAGGGTCCAACTCAACCCCCAGACCCAACAACATCAGGATCGGGAGGCGTCCATCCCATTTCCATGACGCCTCGCGGGGGTACGTCTCAAGCCGGAGAGGCCATGTCGGACCGAATGGGAGGCATGCCCCCGTCTCGCTCGCCTGTGGGCTATCGTCCGAGGCCGGCGATCATCCGTCCGGCAAGCGCGCGGGCTTCGGCGCGGTTGGTCGGAATCGTGCCGCTTGGGCCGCGAGCGGCCCAGCCGACGGCGTAGAGGCCGGGCTCCGGTTCCGGGCCGTTGGGCAACACGCCGTCCACAGGGGCCTTTTCGTAGCCGATGCAGGTGACGGCGAGGTGGGCCGGCAGGACGCCCCGGTCGGTCTCGACCGCTTCGAGCCGGCCCGCGCCGAGGAAGGCCGTTGCGCGTGTGCGGAAATGGAAGCGGATCGGGATGCCTTGTCCCGGCGGGCGGGCTGCGAAGTCTTTCAGCACCGGGGCCGCCTCGCCGCTCGCGTCCCCGAATGCCTCCACCTCGGGCCATGCCGCCGCAAGCTCGCCGATTTCAACGAGTTCGGCCGGCGTGAACCGCACGTCTTCGGGCCCGCCTCGGATCAGCAGGTCGATGCGCTCCAGCGCGAGCGGGTTGAGGCAGTCGATTTCCCGGTGCTTCGCCAGCAGGCGGACGGCGTCGAGAGCGACATTGCCGGCGCCGACGACGACCGCGCGCCTGGCGCCGGCGAGGCGAGGTGGCGGGGCGGCTTCGGGATGGCCGTTGATCCAGCGGATGAAGCGGCCCGAGGGCTCGGCCAGTCCTTCGCCGGGCACGCCCAGCCTGCGGTCCAACGGCGCGCCGGTCGCCAGCGCCACGGCATCGTAGTCGCGGCGCAACCTATCCAGCGCGATATCGCGCCCGATATGAACGCCGAGATGGAGCCGGGCCGCGCCCTTGTCGAAGGGCCGGCGCAGCACGCGGGCAATGGCGCGGGTTGCCTCATGGTCGGGCGCCACGCCGAAGCGCACCAGGCCGAAGGGCTCGTCCAGCCGCTCGAATACGTCGATGACCGCGCCATTCACGGCCCGGGCGAGCGCGTCCGCCAGATAGCAGCCCGCCGGGCCGGACCCGACAATGGCAAAACGCGCCGTCAATGCAGCTTCACATACTCATAGTCGGCCGGTTTGCCGTCGATGCCGCGCGCCGGCGGGGCAATCCAGCCCGCCATCAGGCCCGGCTCGGTGACGGCGTGCATGAGGGAATGGACATAGGCCTTGTCCGCCTCCGTCGGCAGCCAGCCGGGCAGGCGTTTGCGGTAGAGGTCGTCGGCCATCGGCGCTCCGTCGGGAGCCACGGGAGCGCCTGCCCAGCGGCCGATGGTGCGGCGGAAACGGGTCGAGGGCAGGAAGAGTTCGGCATCGAAGCCCGCGCGCTTGATCGTCCGGTTCCAGCGCGTGAGCCCGATGGCGCAGTCCTTCACATAGAGGTTGCGCGTGATCTCGTTCATCGCGTTACGGGTCGGCACTTCCTCCTCGGCGATGCCGCCGGCCTCGTCGGGAACCGCGATGCGCTCGGCGGTGTCGAGGCAGACATGGTCCTCGAAGGTCCCTTCGTCGGGGCGCCCCTTCAGGCCTGCGGCGAAATAGGCAGCGGCGTTGGAGGAGGTCTCGGAGCCGAACAGGTCGAGCGAGGAGGAGAACCAGAAATTGATGTAACGCTGGAGCGTCGGCAGGTCGATGGCGCCCTGGGCGCGCACCGCGTCGGGGTCGTCCGTGCCGAGCGCCTGCATCACTTCGAGCGTGCGCTTGACGATGCGCGCGATGCCCGTCTCGCCGACGAACATGTGGTGCGCTTCCTCGGTCAGCATGAAGGAGCAGGTGCGGGCGAGCGGGTCGAAAGCCGACTCGGCGAAGGACTTCAACTGGTACTTGCCGTCCCGGTCGGTGAAGTAGGTGAACATGAAGAAGGAGAGCCAGTCGTCTATCGGCTCGTTGAAGGTGGTGAGGATGCGCGGATTGTCCGGGTCGCCCGAATGGCGGTAGAGCAGCTCTTCCGCCTCCTCGCGCCCGTCGCGCCCGAAATGGGCGTGCAGCAGATAGACCATCGCCCAGAGATGGCGGCCTTCCTCGACATTCACCTGGAAGAGGTTGCGCAGGTCGTAGAGCGAGGGGCAGCTATGGCCGAGGCGGCGCTGCTGCTCGACGGAAGCGGGCTCGGTGTCGCCCTGGGTCACGATCAGCCGGCGGAGCGCGGCGCGGTGTTCTCCCGGCACTTCCGGCCAGACCGGCCTGCCCATCTCGTCGCCGAAGCCGATGGTGCGGTCCTGCTCCGGTTCGGCCAGGAAGATGCCCCAGCGATATTCCGGCATCCGCACATAGCCGAAGCTGGCCCAGCCCCGAGCGTCCACGGCAGTTGCGGTGCGCAGATAGACATCCGCAGCCTGGAAGCCGTCCGGCCCGAGTTCGCTCCACCAGTTCAGGAAGCGCGGCTGCCAGTGTTCCAGCGCGCGCTGCAGCCGCCGGTCGGCGGAGAGATCGATGTTGTTGGGGATGCGCCCCCGGTAATCGACAGCCATCACACACGCCTCCAGTCGAAGCCCGGCCTCGTGCCGGAGCCGAAACGCTTCAGCGCCCCTTCCTCGCCGACGGCGTTGGGGCGGCTGAAAATCCAGTTCTGCCAGGCGGAGAGCCGGCCGAATATCTTGGTGGCGAGCGTTTCCGCGCCGCCGAAGCGCAGGCTCGCCTCCATGCCGGTCAGCGCGTCGGGCGAGAGTGCGGCACGCTCCTCCAGCGCGATACGCACTTCGTCCTCCCAGTCGAGCTCGTCCGGTGCGAAGGTCACGAGCCCGGCGGCGAGCGCCTCCTCCGGCCCGAAGCTGTCGGCGTCGAAGTCCGGAACGGCGCCGGAGAAGCGGCAGTCGAGGCGGGTGCGCCCGTTCGCCGTTTCGAGCCCGTTCCGGTTCAGCGCGCCGAGCGCAATCCGCGGTGCGGTTTCCGGCTCGTCGAGCGGCAGGTACATGAAGCTGCGATCCGCCGCGAGCGCCAGTTCCATGAGCGGGCCGGCGAAGCAGGAGCCGGGTTCGATGAGCGCGATCAGCGAGCGCGAGGTCACGTCCAGCCGGGCGAGCGCGCGGCGCCACCATGCCACCGTCTCCTGCAGGAACCGGTCGGTTTCGGCTCCTTCCGCCAGCAACGCGTCCACGGCAAGGAGCGCGTCCGGGTCGCCCTCGGTCCGGAGCACCCAGGCGCCGATCTGCTCATGATTGGTGCGCAGCATCAGCACCGCGTCTTCGAGTTCGCGCGCAGCCGCAAGCGGCCACCAGTCCGCGGAACGCTCGCCGACGACCGGCCTGGAGGGACCGGAGACCGTGATTTCGGCGATCCGCCGCGCATCGTCGATCCGCACCCGCACATTCGGGTAGCGGTATCCGTCCGGCTCGACATGCCGCTCCAGCGGTGTGAGCGCCACCGGCTCCCCCGCTGGCAGGCCGGGCCGGGCGGCAAGCTCTTCCGCGCGCGCCCTGACGGCGGCCTCGAAGCGCTGCGGCGGGGCGGTGCGGTCCACGAGGCCCCATTCGAGCGCCCGCCGTCCCCGCGCGCCATCGGGGTCGGTGCAGAACACGTCGGCGAGGTCGCGGCGGACGCGGCGCTTGTCGGTGATGCGCGTGAGCCCGCCCGTGCCCGGCAACACGCCCAGGAGCGGCACTTCGGGCAGGCTGACGGCGCTCGACCGGTCATCGACCAGCCAGATTTCGTCGCAGGCCAGCGCCAGCTCGTAGCCGCCGCCCGCCGCCGTGCCGTTGCAGGCCGCGATGAAGGCGATGCCCGAGCGCCGGCTCGCATCCTCCATGAAGTTGCGCGTCTCGTTGGTGAAGCGGCAGAAATTGACCTTCGCCGCATGGCTCGACCCGGCGAGCATGTAGATATTGGCTCCGGCGCAGAACATGCGGTCCAGCGCGCTCGTCACAATGACGGCGCGGACCCCGGGATACTCGAAACGCAGGCGGTTGAGCGCGTCGTTCAATTCGATATCGACGCCGAGGTCGTAGGAGTTCTGCTTGAGCCGATAGCCGGGCCGAAGCCCGCCGTCCTCATCCACCTTGAGCGTCAAGGTCGCGACGGCCCCGTCCACCGCGAGCGACCAGTGCCGGTAATGCGCCGGATCGCGGTCGTAGGCGATGAGTGCATTGTCGATCATATATGCACTATATTTCCTATTTCGCGGGAGTCAAGCTGCCGCCGGCCGGCTGTCAAGCAACCTGCGCACGGTGCGCTCCAGTTCGTCGAGGCAGTCTTCGAGGGGACGGCCGGATGTATCGAGACGGGCGTCGGCGCGGGCGTAGTCGGGGTTGCGGGCGGCCAGGATCGCGCGGAGGTCGGCCATCGCCTCGGGATTGTCCGCCATCGGCCGGCGGTCGCCCTGGGCGGCGACGCGCGCCATGTGCTCCTCGGGCGAGGCGGTGAGCCAGATCGTGCGGGTCCGGGCGAGCAGCAGGTCGAGGCTCGCGGCCTCGGCGACGATGCCGCCGGGCGTGGCGATCACCGCGCGCGTCCGTTCGTCCGCGATGCGTCCGAGCGCGCGGTATTCCTGCCGCCGGAGGCCGGGCTGGCCGGACAGCGCCAGGATTTCCGCGACATCGGCGCCGTAGTCCCGCTCGATCTCGCGGGTGAGTTCGACGAAGGGCCAGTCGAGACGATCCGCCAGCCGCCGCCCGAGGGTCGTCTTGCCGGCCCCCCGCAAGCCTATGAGCGCGATCCGTTCCGCCTTGTCCGCTTCCCGGCCGAAACGGCGCTCCAGCATGGCCCGGGCCTCGGCCTGCTGTTCGGGCGCGAGGCGCCCCAACAGGGCCGCGGCCGCTGCAGCGTCGCGGGAGGGGGACGAGAACAGCGCCGCGAGGTCAACGCCGATGGCGATTCCGATGCGGGCGAGCACGCCGATGGAAGGGTTCGCCCTTCCGTTCTCCAGTTCGGCGAGATAGCGTTCCGACACCGCGCTGTCGCGGGCCAGAATGCGACGGCTCATGCCGCGAGCGGCCCGGAGAGTCCGCAGCCTTGCGCCCAGCGGCTGGGCGAGGTTTTCCTTGGCGGCATCGGTCACAAGAATTATAATGCAGGATATGAGCAGCACTGTCACCATCTATGTCGCGACGATGACCGGCACGGCCGATCTCGTCGCCGAGGAAGTCCAGGCCGCGCTGGAGGAGGAAGGCGCGGCGGTGGAACTCCAGCCGATGGACGATCTGGATGCGGGCGCCTTCGCCCGGCCGGGCCTCTATCTCGTGGTCAGCTCCACCTACGGGCAGGGCGACGTGCCGGACAACGGCCAGAACCTTGCGGACGCGCTGGAGCGGGAGCGCCCCGACCTCGCCCACGTACGCTACGGCCTGTTCGCGCTCGGCGACATGACCTATGCGCGCACCTTCTGCGGCGGCGGCATGACCTTCGACCGGATACTGACGGAACTCGGCGCAGCGCGGGTCGGCGAGCCGATGCGCCACAATGCGTCTTCCGGCACGCTGCCGGAGGACGAGGCGGCGGACTGGGCCAGGGCGTGGTATGAAAACGCGATGGCGGAGGCGTGAGCGCAATGACGGGCTACAACGCGGCGGCCGACCTCATCGGGCGCAACCTCGCCGCCGGGCGCGGCGCCAAGGTGGCGGTAATCGACAGCCGCGGCGCCCACAGCTATGCCGACATCGACGCGGCGACGAGCCGGTTCGCCCATGCGCTCGGCAGGCTCGGCATCCGACGCGAGGAGCGCATCCTTCTCTGCCTCAACGACACGGCCGATTTCCACACCTGTTTCCTCGGCGCGATCAAGGCGGGCGTCGTCCCGGTGCCGGTCAACACGCGGCTCACGCGCGACGATTACGCCTTCATGCTGCGCGATGCCCGCGCGCAGGCGGCTTTCGTTTCGGCGAATCTGGCTCCGGTCTTCGAGGGGCTGCACGACCGTGTCGTGCAGGACGGCGCCGAACTGGCGCAACTGGTCGCGTCGGAGAGCTCCGCTTTCGGGACTGCCGACACCGTCGAGGACGAGATGTGCTTCTGGCTCTACACCTCGGGCACGACCGGCCAGCCGAAAGGTGCGGTGCATCTTCACGGCGACATGGCGCGGACGGCGGAGCTCTATGCCGGGCCGACCCTGGGCGTGAGCGAAGACGACATGCTGTTCTCCGCCGCCAAGCTGTTCTTCGCCTACGGCCTCGGCAACGGGCTGACATTCCCGATGGCGGCGGGAGCGACCAGCGTGCTGCTGGAAGGACCGCCGGAGCCGGGACCGATCTGCCGTCTGCTGCGCGAGGCGGGACCCACGATCTTCTTCGGCGTGCCGACCCTGTTCGCCATGCTGCTCGCGAGCGGCGAGGCGCCGGGACCGGGCGAGCACGCGCTCCGGCTTGCGGTCTCGGCCGGCGAGGCGCTGCCGCCGGAGATCCTGCGCCGGTGGCAGGAGGCTGTCGGCGTGGACATTCTGGACGGTCTCGGCTCCACCGAGATGCTGCACATCTTCATCACCAACCGGGTGGGCGACATTGCGCCGGGGGCTTCGGGGCGTCCGGTGGAGGGCTACGAGTTGCGCCTTGTCGATGACGACGACCGGGTGATCGAAGAAGCGGGCGCGCTCGGCGCTCTGGAGGTCAAGGGACCGACCAGCGCCGTGTTCTACTGGAACCGGCGGGAACGCTCGGTCGGGACCTTCCGCGGCGCATGGACCCGCACGGGCGACAAATACACGCGCGACGAGAACGGCGTTTACGCCTTCGCCGGGCGCGCGGACGACATGCTCAAGGTCGGCGGCATCTATGTCTCGCCCTTCGAGGTCGAAGGCGCGCTGCTGAAGCACGAAGCCGTGCTGGAGGCGGCGGTAGTCGGCGCGGAGGACCCGGACGGCCTCATCAAGCCCAAGGCCTTCGTGGTGCTGCAGGAGGGCGGAGAGGCAAGCGCCGAAGAGTTGCAGGACTTCGTGCGGGCCCGGCTTGCCGCCTACAAATATCCGCGCTGGGTCGAATTCGTGGACGAACTGCCGAAGACGGCGACCGGCAAGATCCAGCGATACAAACTCCGGGCATGAACGGTCCGCGAGGCCCGGAAGGCCGCCTCACCCTCGATGAAGGCGAGATCGAATACCGCCTGATCGAGGGCGACGAAGCCCTGCCCGTGCTGGTGTTCCTGCATGAGGGGCTTGGCTGCGCGGCCCTCTGGCGCGATTTCCCGGACCGGATCGCGGAGGCGACCGGCGCCGGCGCGCTGGTCTATTCGCGCCTCGGCTATGGCGGGTCGTCGCTGCCGACGGGCGGCGCCTTCCCGCTCGACTACATGCATGTCGAGGCGCAGCGCCGCCTGCCGGCCGTGCTGGCGGCGCTCGGTATCGAGCGGCCGGTGCTTGTCGGCCACAGCGACGGCGGCTCGATCGCGCTCATCCATGCAGGCGCCTTTCCCGACGCGGTGGCCGGGCTGGTTCTCATGGCCCCGCACGTGTTCGTCGAGGACTGCTCGGTCCGCGCCATCGAGGAGGCCCGGCGCGCCTTCGACGGCGGCGGCCTCGACGAGCGGCTTGCGCGCTGGCACCGGGACGCCGCCGGGACGTTCGATGCCTGGAACCTGGCCTGGCTCGACCCGCGCTTCCGCGACTGGAACATCGAGAACTACCTGCCGAAGGTCAGGGCTCCGTTGCTGGCCTTCCAGGGTGGGGCCGACCCGTACGGCACCCGCGCGCAGACCGACCGCATCGCCGCGCAGGTGTCGGGCCCGGCCGAAGTCGTGCTGCTGGGCTGCGGCCACGCCCCGTGGCGGGAGGCTTCGGAGGTCGTCATCCCGGCGGTGACGGCTTTCACGGCGCGCCTTGGACACGGCAACCATGCAATCCGATCCGCCTGATCGGCGACGATATTCGGGACCATGAGGCCGTGGTCTTCGACCTGCCCGATACGACCCATATCGACGACAGCGCCGGACAACGCCGCGCAGACCATGAGCCTGGCGAGAAATGCGGGCCGGCCTTGCGCGGGCGCGGGTTTCGGCCGGGACGGGCGTCTGCTAGGGTCGCAGTTTACCGTGCGGAGGGGGCCGGTGGCGAAACGGTTCGAGGATGCGCTCGGCGATCTGCCCAGGCTGAAACGGCTCATCCAGGCGAGCGAGTTCGACCTCGTGGTCGCCGCCTCGCCCGAGAACGTGCTCTACACGAGCGACGTGTTCATTTCGACGCAGGTCGATATCCGCGACCGGCTGGCGCTGGTCGTCTGGGACGGGGTGCGCGAGCCGGTCTTCATCCTCTGCCGGGTGGAGGAGGGCTTCGCGCGGGAAGAGGGCTGGATTACCGACATCCGCGCCTACAAGGAATTCGTCACCTCGCCCATCGACATGCTGGCGGAGGTCATCGATGGGCTCGGGGCGTCGCGCGGGCTTGTCGGGCTGGAGCTCGACTACCTGCCGGCGGTCTATTACGAGCGCCTGCGCGCGCTGCTGCCGAATGCGCGGTTCGGGCGGGCGGAGCCGGTGTTCGACAGGGCCCGCGTCATCAAGACGCCGCGCGAGCGCGACCGCCTCGCCGAGGGTTTCCGGGGCACCGAACGCGCGTTGCAGGAGGCGTTCCTCGCGACGCGGCCGGGCGACACGGAGCGCGACATGTGCTTCCGCCTCGCCGACGGCATCCTGCGGCACGGCGCGGAGTCCGTGGCGTTCACGCATATCAATGGCGGGCCCAACACCGGCTTTCCGCACAAGGACCCGTCGGACTACCGCGTGAAGCGCGGCGACATCCTGAAGGCGGACGCGGGCGGGCGCTACGGGCGCTACTACTCGAATGTCGGGCGCACCGCGAAGCTCGGGCCGCTCAATGACGAGGACCGGTCCTGGTGGTCGCGGCTGCGCGAGATCCACCATGAACTCATCGACATGGTCCGGCCGGGAAACACCGGACGGCAAGTGTTCGAGCGCGCGACCGTGCTGCATGAGCGCCACGGCATTCCGTTTCCTTATGCGCATAACGGCCACGGGCTCGGCCTTCTGGTGCACGAGCGCCCGCTCATCAGTCCGCATGAGGACATGGCCTTCGAGGCGGGTATGATGAGCACGATCGAGACGCGCGTGCGCTGGGTCGGAAAGTGCGGCTACCACATGGAGGATTTACTTGAGGTGACCGACAACGGTCCCGTGCTGCGCTCCGACTATTTCGACAATGAGGAAATTCTGGTCGTCGATGCCTGACACGCGGGCAGGACGACCTGTGACGGGAGCAACCTGAAAAGCAAGGGAGACATCATGCTCAAGAGAGTTGCACTGGCCGCGCTGGCGGCGTCGTTCGCGGCCGGCACGGCCGCCGCGTATCCGGACAAGCCGATCACGCTGATCGTGCCCTACAAGGCGGGCGGCACAACGCACACCATGTCCATGGTGCTGTCCAAGGCACTAGGGGAAGAACTTGGCGGCACGGTCGTGGTCAAGACCCGTCCGGGCGCCGGCAGCGCGGTAGGCATGACCTTCCTTTCCAAGGCCAAACCGGACGGCTACACCATCGCCTATTCCGATCTAGGCAACATGATCTGGAATCCGATGACCAAGAAGGATGTCGCCTACACGGTGGACGACGTTCGCCTCATTGCCGGCATCAGCGAATACCAGATGGCGCTCATCACCACGCCGGACAAGCCTTTCAAGACGCTCAAGGAGCTGCTGGAATATACGAAGACGAACCCGCTCAATGTCGCCGATATGGGCGGCATGTCGAAAGTCTTCCTGAATTATATCGCGGCCAAGGAAGGCGTTCAGTGGACGGCGATTCCGACGCGCGGCGGCGGCGAGATGGTGCCGTTCCTGCTCGGCGGCAAGATCGACTTCGCCTTCAGCGGCGGCATCCACCAGAAGCACGGCGACAAGATGATCGTGCTGGCGTCGTTCCTCGCGAACGGCCTGGCGCAGGACCCCGACGCGCCCACAACCCAGGACCTCTACGGAATCGCCATGCCCGGCAATTCCGTTCTCTCCGCTCCGGCGGGCATTTCCGACGAGATTGCAATGAAGCTGGAGGCGGCGGCCAAGGCGGCGATGGACGATCCCGACTTCACGCAGGTGCTGAAGAACATCCAGTTCCCGAAGCGCTACATCCCGTCGTCCGAAATCTCCGACTTTGCGGCCAAGGTTACGAAGAGCCTTGCGGAGGTTGTAAAGGCGACATCGCAATAGGCCCCGGGTGCCGGGAGCCGGAGCGCCTCCCGGCGCTCCGCCCCCTTTTCCGTCATGCCTTCTTCTCGTCCTGCCCGGACTTGTTCCGGGCATCTCCCTCCGTCGCTTTCGCGGGCCGGCCGCATGGATGCCCGGATCAAGTCCGGGCAGGACGGAGGGGCGTCCGGGCATGACGGAGGAGGGCGACATGAACGCAGGGAGCACAGCCGCATGAGGCCGCGCCCTTGAGGACGACCCATATATGGGCAGGACTGCTGCTGGCGCTGGCATCGGTCTGGTGTCTGTTCTGGCTCATTCCGGACAACACCTACCCGCCCGACAGCGACCTCGACCTTTCGCCGTCCCTGGTGCCGTCCATCGCCATCGGAGCCTGCCTGATCCTGGCGTTGGTCATGGCGGTGCAGGCCGTTTACGGCGGCAGAAAGGTAGAAGAGGGCGAGGACCACCTGGACGAGGAATTCGGCGAGGATGCGACGGGCGCGAGCCGCCATGTGCTGCTCAACCTGCTAATCTGGACGGCCGTCGCCTGCGCGTCCTGGTTCCTGATCGAACATGTGGGCTTCGAACCGGCGATGGTGCTCTTCATGGTGGCGACCATGCTGTTCGTCGGCGCCCGGAATCCCTGGACCATCGCGCTGGTCTCGCTTGCGACGCCGGTCGTGCTTTCGCAGGCGGCCTACCAGTTCTTCAACACCGAACTCCCGGCCTTCTGGCGCTGAGCGCGGCGAAAACGGGGCGCGGCTCGCATGGACATCCTCAACAGCATGCTCGGCGGCTTCGAGGCCGCGTTCACGCTCGTCAACCTCGCCTATATCTGCGTCGGCATCGTGCTCGGCATCATCTTCGGCGTGCTGCCGGGACTCGGCAGCGTCACCGCGCTCGCCATGCTGATCCCGATCACCTTCTACTTCACGCCGCTTGCCGCCATCGCCTTCCTGGTCGGCATCAACAAGGGCGGCACCTCGGGTGGGGCCATCCCGGCCATCCTCATCAATGCGCCCGGCACGCCGGAAGCGGCGGCGACCGCGCTCGACGGCTACCCGCTCGCCAGGCGGGGCAGGCCGGAAAAGGCGATGAAGACGGCGCTTTACTCCTCCGTCTTCGGCGACACCTTCTCCGACATCGTGCTCATCCTGCTCGCCGCGCCCTTCGCGGCCATCGCACTGACCTTCGGGCCCAACGAACTCACCACGATCATCCTCTTCTCCTTCACCATGATCGCGGCGCTAGCGGGCCGCTCGCTCGTGAAGGGGCTCATCGCGGCGGCGCTCGGGCTGTTCCTCAGCACCTGGGGCCTCGACCCGGTGGACAGCACGGAGCGCATGACCTTCGGCACCATCTACCTTTTCGACGGCATTCCGCTCCTGCCCTTCGCCATCGGCACGCTGGCGTTGAGCTCCGTCCTCTCGCAGCTTTACGACATGCGCCGGGACCGGGGCAAACCGCCGCCGCCGCCCCTGCCTCCGGCATCGCAATTCCGGGCCGAGAACCGCATCGCGCCCCGGGAGTTCTGGGGCAATTGGAAGACGCTGATCCGCTCCGCCTGCATCGGCACCGGCGTCGGCATCCTGCCGGGCCTGGGCGTCACGCTGGCGGCGTTCCTCGGCTACGGCGCCGCCCGGCGCGCATCGCCGCGCGGGGACAATTTCGGCAAGGGCGAGCTTGAGGGAATCCAGGCGACGGAAGCGGCGAACAGCGCCGTGGTCGGCTCGAACCTCATCCCCACCATTGCGCTCGGCATCCCCGGCAATGTGGCGGCGGCGCTGCTCATCGGCGCGTTCATGATCCACGGCGTCGTGCCGGGGCCGCTGATGATGGTGAACCACGCCGAGCTGATCTACTCCATCTTCGCGTCCATGCTGATGGCCAATCTCGTCCATCTCATCATCGGGCGCGTGGGCATCCGCATCTGGGTCCAGTTCGTCAAGATACCGAAGCACATCGTGTTGCCGACCGTCGTGCTGCTCTGCGTGGTCGGGGTCTATATCCCGACCAACTCCATGTGGGACGTGGGGATGCTCTTCCTGTTCGCGGGCGTCGGCTACCTGATGCGCAAGACGGGCTTCTCCATCGTCTGCCTTGTGATCGGCTTCCTGCTCGGCGAGAATTTCGAGATCTATCTCCGGCAGACCGTGCTCATCAACAAGGCCGACCTGACCGTCCTGCTGACAAACCCCATTTCGCTCGCCTTCCTGCTGCTCACGGTCTTCTTCATCTGGCATTTCGGCATTCGCGTGCCGCTGAGGCAGAAGCGTGAGCGCGCCGCCGCCAGGGAAACCGACGTGGCATCCGACTGACTCCCGTTCCATTCTCCCGAGGCGAGGCGCCATGTCCGACCGGCCGAACATCCTCTTCATCACTTCCGACCAGCAGCGCGCGGACTGCTACGGCTTCGCCGGGCGGCGCGTGAAGACGCCGCATCTGGACCGGCTGGCGGCGGAAGGGACGCATTTCGACGCCTGCATCACGCCGAACCTGGTGTGCCAGCCCTCGCGGGCCTCCATGCTGACCGGCCTGCTGCCGCTGACCCACGGCGTCGCCGACAACGGCATCGACCTGCGCCCGGAGACGGGCGAGCGCGGCTTCGCAACGGCGCTGAACGCGCAGGGCTACGACACCGCCTTCATCGGCAAGGCGCATTTCGCCACCAGCAGCACCTTCGCGCCGACCGGCACGCCGGAATGCTCCCACAGCACGGCGGATTTCGACCCCTCCTGGTTCGGGCCCTATATGGGCTTCAACCATGTCGAGCTGATGGTGCTGGGGCACTGGTTCCACCACCGCAGAGGGGCCTTCACGCCGCCGAACGGGCAACATTTCGAGCGCTGGGCGTTCGAGGAGTCGGGCTATCCCGACATCTTCGACCTCTGGGCGGCCGAGACCCAGCCGGGTACGGGCGCGGCGCAGACCTGGAGCTCCGGCATGCCGGCGGCGGTCCACAGCAGCGCCTGGTGCGCCGACCGCACGATCGAGTGGCTGCAGAACCGGAAGGCCGACACGCCCTGTTGCGCGTGGGTCTCGTTCCCGGATCCGCACCACCCCTTCGACTGCCCGGAGCCCTGGAGCCTGCTCCACCATCCGGACGAGGTGGAATTGCCGGTGGAAGGCGGGAAGGACCTCGACCGCCGCCCTTGGTGGCATCGGGCCTCGCTGGAGAGCGAGCCGGTGCTCGCCGACCCGAGCCTCCGCGACTTCCGCGCCAAGCTCTCGCGCGTGCCGGACCAGACAGAAGCGCAACTGCGCGAGATGACGGCGAACTATTACGGCATGATCTCGCTGATCGACCATTCGGTCGGGCGTATCCTGATCGAACTCGACCGGCTGGGCATGCGCGACAACACAATCGTGGTCTATTCCACCGATCATGGCGATCTGCTGGGCGACCACGGCCTCTACCTGAAGGGGCCGACGCCCTACGAGGCGCTGCTCAGGGTCGGGCTCATCGCCCGCGGCCCCGGCATCCCCGCCGGGCGGCAGGCGAAGGACCCGGTCTCGACGCTCGACCTTCCCGCGACCTTCTGCGACTACGCCGGCACGGCGCTCGACGAGCGCGCGCAGTCGGAGAGCCTGCGCGGCCTGTTCGAGAATGCCCCGGGTGCCGGGCGCGAGGTGGCCTACAGCGAATGGAACGTGAATGCGAGCCGCTGCGGCGTGCCGCTGGAGCTGCGCACGGTGCGCACGAAGACAGCGAAGCTGACGCTGGAGCTCGGTTCGGGAGCGGGCGAGCTCTACGACCTTGCCGACGACCCGCATGAAATGGACAACCGTTTCGACGATCCGGGCGCGGTTGCACTTCGCCGCGAGCTGGAGGAGATGGCGCGCGCCCGGCCGGGCGATGTGCTGGAGGACTTCGACGAACCCGTCGGCATGGCCTGACGGCGCTGCGTGGGCCTCGGTTCAAAACGGCGGGGCTATGCTCTAAAAGGACGCGGCAACGCACCCCCAGAGGCTCGGCCCCATGCGCGAAGCGTCGATAGCCCGGAAGACGACCGAGACCGAGATCGATATCCGGATTCGACTGGACGGCGAAGGCCGTTACAGCGTCTCGACCGGCGTCGGCTTTCTCGACCACATGCTCGAACAACTGGCCCGGCACGGCCTCGTCGACCTGGAGCTCAAGGCGAAGGGCGACCTGCATATCGACGCGCACCACACGACGGAAGACACCGGCATCGCCGTCGGGCAAGCCGTTTCCGCCGCGCTTGGGGACAGGAAGGGCATCCGGCGCTACGGCCATGCCTATGTGCCCATGGACGAGGCGCTGGTGCGCGTCGCGCTGGACCTCTCCAACCGGCCCTACCTCATCTGGCATGTGGAGCTTCCGGCGCAGAAGCTCGGCACGATGGACACGGAGTTGTTCCGGGAGTGGTTCCAGGCTTTCGCGCAACATGCCGGCGCGACCCTGCATGTCGAGTGCCTTTACGGCACGAACACGCACCATATCGTCGAGGCATGCTTCAAGGCGCTGGCACGGGCGCTGCGCGCGGCTGTCGAGATCGATCCGCGCCGGAGCGATACCGTGCCGTCCACCAAGGGCAGCCTCTGACCGGGGCGATGCGCATCTATTCGGTCCATCGCCGCAGCCGGGGCGTGCTGGAAGAGCCAGAGGTCCGCGCGGTCAAGGAGGGCTTCTGCTGGCCGGGCCTGTTCTTCGGGCCGTTCTGGGCGGCATGGCGGGGAGACTGGACGGTCGCTGCGGGGCTGCTGGCGGTCTTCGTGGCGGCGGCCGTGCTTCCCGGTGCTCTTTGGCTGTCGTTGCCGCTGGTGCTGCTGGCGTCTTTCACTGTCGGTTTCGAGGGCAACGACCTCGCGCGCTGGAGCCTCGGCCGCCAGGGATTCGCCGAGACCGGCTTCCGCACCGGGGCGGCTCCGTGACCACCGCCATCGTCGATTACGGGTCCGGCAACCTTCGCTCGGCCGAAAAAGCGTTCGCGCGCGCGCTCGACGAGAATGGCGGCGGGGGACGGGTCGTCGTGACCTCGGACCCCGACCGGATCGCCGCCGCCGACCGGATCGTGCTTCCCGGCGTCGGCGCCTTCGGCGACTGCCGCTCTGGCCTGTTCGGTCTGGACGGCATGGTCGAAGCGATGGAAGACGCGGTCATCGCCAGGGGCCGGCCGTTCCTCGGAATCTGCGTCGGAATGCAATTGATGGCGGAACAGGGGCTTGAGCACGGCGCGTATGAGGGCCTCGGCTGGCTGCCGGGCAGCGTGGTGGCGCTGGAGCCCGGCGACCCGGCCTTCAAGGTGCCGCATATGGGCTGGAACGGCCTGTCGGCGGTGGCCGACCATCCTGTGCTGGCCGGCCTCGAAAACGGGGGCCATGTCTATTTCGTGCATTCCTACCGGTTCGAGCCGGCGGAGGAAGAACACATGCTGGCCGCGAGCGACCATGGCGGCCGCTTCGCCGCCGTCGTCGGTCGCGGCAATTTGATCGGCACACAGTTCCATCCGGAGAAGAGCCAGGTATATGGATTGCGTCTCATCGCAAACTTCCTCGAATGGCGGCCCTGAGATGAACGATATTCAGGTGGAGCGCCTCCAGTCGCTCAACGAAACCGACCTTTTCGATCTCTGCGAGGCTACCGACGCGGCGATACTGGACGGCGGCGGATTCGGTTTCGTCTCCCCGCCGGAACGCAACTGGCTCGAGCGCTACTGGGAGGGCGTGCTGCTCGTGCCGGAGCGCAGCCTGTTCGTCGCCCGACGCGAAGGCGCGATCTGCGGCTCCGTGCAGATGGTGACGCCACCCCGCAACAACGAGGCCCAGAAGTCGATCGTCGCGGTGCAGCATCTGTTCGTCGCGCCGTGGGCGCGTGGCATGGGCGTCGGCAGCCTGTTGATGCATGCCGTCGAGGCCGAGGCCCGGAGGCGGCGCTTCAGGGTCATCAACCTGGACGTGCGGGAAACCCAGGCCCAGGCCATCGCCATGTATGAGGCGCTCGGCTACCGGCGCTGGGGCGTCCATCCGAAATACGCCTATGTCCGGGGCCGCTGGGTGCCGGGCATCTACTTCTACAAGGACGTGCCGCCGGCACAAAAACCGCGCGCGCGATGATTGTCTTCCCCGCCATCGACCTCAAGGACGGTTCGTGCGTGCGGCTGGTTCAGGGCGACATGGGCCGGGTGACGGTGTTCAACGACGACCCCGCCGATCAGGCCGGGCGGTTCGAGGCGGCGGGATTCGCCTGGCTGCATCTTGTGGACCTGAACGGCGCTGTCGAGGGCGAGCCGGTCAATGCCGAGGCCGTCGAGGCGGTGCTCGCCGCGGTCGATGTGCCGGTTCAGCTCGGCGGCGGCATTCGCGACATGTCGACGATCGAGATGTGGCTCGGCAAGGGGGTGAGCCGGGTCGTGCTCGGCACGGCAGCGCTCGCCGACCCGGAGCTCGTACGCTCCGCCTGCCGCCGGTACCCCGACCGGATCGTCGTCGGTATCGACGCGCGCGACGGCATGGTTGCCACCCGGGGCTGGACGGAAACCTCGGAAACTTCGGCGCTCGATCTGGCGCTCCGCTTCGAGGATGCAGGCGTTGCGGCCATCGTGTTCACCGACATCGCCCGCGACGGGGCGCTCGGCGGCGTCAACATGGATGCGACGGTGGACCTCGCCTGGGCGCTGACCACGCCGGTCATCGCGTCGGGCGGCGTGGCGGACCATGACGATCTCCGCGCGATCTACGCCGAGAGCGAGGCGGGCATAGAGGGGGTGATCTGCGGGCGGGCGCTCTATGACGGGCGGATCGACCCGGCGACGGCGCTTCGCATTGCGGCGGGCGGCGAATGCTGACCGTGCGCGTCATCCCCTGCCTGGACGTGGATGCCGGCAGGGTCGTGAAGGGCGTCAATTTCGTGGACCTGCGCGACATGGGCGATCCGGTGCAGCAGGCGCGGTTCTACGACGCCTCGGGCGCGGACGAGCTCTGCTTCCTCGACATTACCGCGAGCCACGAGCGGAGGGATACGATCCTCGATGTCGTGCGCCGTACCGCCGAGGGCTGTTTCATGCCGGTGACGGTGGGCGGCGGCATCCGCACGGTTGAGAACATCCGCAACCTGCTGCTGGCCGGCGCGGACAAGGTTTCCATCAACACGGCCGCGGTCGCCCGCCCGGAATTCGTCCGGGAAGCCGCGCACAAGTTCGGCACCCAGTGCATTACGGTTGCGGTCGATGCAAAGCGCACGAGGCCCGCCCGGTGGGAGGTCTTCACCCATGGCGGTCGTCGCCCGACCGGCCTGGAGGCGGTCGGCTGGGCGGAACGCATGGTCTCGCTCGGCGCCGGGGAAATCCTGCTCACCTCCATGGACCGGGACGGCACGAAGGACGGCTACGACCTGGAACTGACCCGCGCGGTCGCCGACGCGGTGCCGGTGCCCGTGATCGCGTCCGGCGGGGTCGGCTCCCTCGACCACCTGGCGGAGGGCGTGGCCGAGGGCCATGCGTCCGCCGTGCTGGCCGCCTCGATCTTCCACGACCGCATCTACAGCATCGCGGAGGCCAAGCGGTCCATGGCGGCGGCCGGCATCCCGGTGCGCCCGGAGCCCCACATATGACCGAGACCGATATTCTCGACCGGCTTTACGCGGTCATCGAGAGCCGGCGCGGCGGCGACCCCGAAACCTCCCGCACGGCGCGCTACTTCCTGCTGGGACGCGGGAAGATCGCGCAGAAGGTCGGCGAGGAGGCCGTCGAGACGGTCATCGAGGCGGTGCGCGGAGACCGGGACCGGTTGATCGAGGAGAGCGCCGACCTGCTTTACCACCTGCTGGTGCTATGGGCCGATGCGGGTGTGACGCCGGACGACGTGCGGGCGGCGCTGGCCCGGCGCGAAGGCAGACCCGATGCAAGCGAGCGAACCCCATGAGCTATGACGACGCCAATGTCTTTGCGCGCATCCTGCGAGGCGAGATTCCCTGCGACAAGGTGTATGAAAGCGACCACGCATTCGCCTTTCGCGACATCGCGCCGAAGGCCCCGACCCATGTGCTGGTGGTTCCCAAGGGCCGTTACGGGACGCTGCACGAGTTCGCCGAGAAGGGCAGCGACGCGGAGCTGGCCGACTGGGTGCGCGCAATGGCGGCGGTCGCGGAGGCCGAAGGCGTTACCGAAGGCGGCTATCGCGCGACCGTCAACAACGGCCGGCACGGCAACCAGGAAGTGCCGCATCTGCATGCGCACATCGTCGGAGGCCGCCAGCTCGGAGGCGCACCGCGCGGATAACGCCCGGCATCCCGACGCTCTGTTCCCTTATCCTCAGTTCCGGGCCATGCCGTAGCCGAGTTCGCGCGCCGCCTTTCGGAACGTGACCTCCGCCTCCGTCCGGACCACCAGATGCCGCTCGCCGGCCCGCAGGCAGAGTTTCGCCGTCAGCTTGTCGGCGGCGAGCCTTGCGGCGACCTCCTCGTCGGCGCATTCGATCAACAGGGCCGCTCCCTGCAGCTTCAGGGCCCTGGCGCTGCGCTCGACATTGCGCAGGAAGCCTTCCACCCGTTCCGGCAGCGGTTGGTCGTCCCGCGCCGACAGGAAGGTCCGCAAGCCGTCGATGTCATGGCCGCCCTCGACCGCCGCGAGGGTCCTGTCGCGGGCCAGCCGCCAAACGTCCTCCGCTTCCCGGTCCGCGAATGTCTCCAGCATCAGCCGCTCGTCCGGCGAAAGCGGCGTCGCCGCGCAAACCCGCAGATCCGGCAAGACGGACAGGGAGGCGCGGCCCGGCGGCGCCGCCGGCTCATAGACCTCCGAGAGGCCCAGGCAATAGGCGCCGAGAGGGGTCAGCCGGAAATATTCTAGGCCGTCATAGCGGCTGAGGAAGTCCAGCTCGTCCGTCCCCCACTGGCCGGCGAAGTCGAGCCGCGCTCCTTCCGGATGGGTATAGGCGATGTCGATCAGCCCGAGGGTGGCGGCGTATTCGAACAGCAGGCAGAGCAGGTAGCGGTCCTGAAACATGTTCCGGTTGTGATGCCTCGTCGTAACCGAGGCTGCCGTAATGCGGGTCCGCAATATGCAGCGTCCATGGTTCGCGCGTGACCTCGAATGTCAGGTCCACCGCCCGCATGAAGCGCGAGATATCGTCGAAATGCACCTATCGCCCTGTCGGGCATAGCGCCAGAGCCTCGGCTATGATTTCGCGTCGTCCGCCCCGGCCAGCTTACCCGCCTGCAGCAGCGGCCAGGCGAACGCCCTGATCGGACCGACCGCTGCCTGCCCGGCGGGCGCCTCCCCGGCGGCCGGATCGATGAAATCGGCTCTGTCCAGCGCTTCGGCGATGCGGTGCAAGCCGGCCGCGGACGCCCGCCCCGTCCGGGCGCTGACCGCGATCCGGCCGAGGCTTGTCTGTCGCAAGACCGTCAGCAAGTCCTGCGCCGCGGCCCGCTCCATGTCGCGCCGGATCAGGGGGATGCGCGCGGGCGGCCGCGGCTCCTCCCACGGCCGATGGACACGCCGGCTCACCGCCTCCGGCAGGTCTTCATGCGAGGGCAGCGCCGCTTCGGGCGGCGGCGGTACGAATTCGCGAAGCCGTTCGGCAAGGTCCTCGGGCACGAACGGGACCCAGGACCTGTAGCGCTCCCCGAAATACAGGAACAAGCGCATCGGCAGGGACTCGTTGTCGAGGCGCTCCCCGCACCAGGTGGGGAGCTCTCCGCATTTGGCCTCGAAGCGTCTCCATATGAATTCGCTTCACGAGCCGTACAGCGTTTCGCGGACCGCCAGTTGCTGGATTTCGTCGAGGTTGCTCCACAGGCGGCGCAGCGGATCGCCGGCGAGGCGCTGGCATATGGCGGCCGCCATCTCGGCCTTCCGGGTCGGCCGGGGCTTCGGAACCGCAAGCCAGTTCATCATGCGCTGCGCGTCTTCGCTGTTCGGCAGATGAAGAGCGTCGGACAGTTGGAGGTTCCGGTTCCCGGCGCCGCTGTTCATCGGCAATCCTTCATCGCGGTAAAGAGACGTGGACATTGCTTCCCGGAAGCTTGCCGCGCATTGAGGAGCCCGCAACAGCCGTCGCGAACGAAGCGCTCGTCACGCCGGGAGAGCCCTAACCCGGCGCCCTGCCGGGCTTGACCCGGTTGAGGATGTCCTGGGCCCGTTGCCAGTCGACGGAATATTCCGGCAGTTTGCGGCCGGCGCGCTCGGCCAGGGAGGCAGCGCGGCGGACATCGCCCCTCAGAAGGGCGTTCTCGGCAAGAGCGAGATCGGCGAGCACCGGCCGGCCCGAACGGCCTTCGGCTATGCCGAGCCAATACCAGGCGCGTGCGCTTCGCGGGCTGCGGCGGGCAGCTTCGCGCAAATTGCGAACGGCTTCGTCAAGCGTCTCCTTCGTGCCGACCTCGATGGCCGTGCGTCCGAGCTCGATACGAATCAGCCCGGCATGGGGCGCCAGGCGAACGGCCTCGCGGTAGGATTCCAGAGCCTCCGCGGCCCGACCGTTCTCAAACAGCATCTGGCCGCGGAGTTCGTGGAAGTAGGGGTCTTCGGGCGCCTCCGCGATGAGGCCGTCGATCAGGGCCAGCGCCTCGCCGAGGTTCGGGACGCGGTAGTGGGCGATGGCGCGGGCGTAGCGCGCCGCGACGCCCTTGTCGGAGGCGTCGTAGCGGGCGAGCGTCTCTTCGGGCGGGCCGAGAAATCCGTCCAGCTTTGCGACCATCCGGGCATGGCGCCGGTGGAATTCGTCCGGCAGGCCGCTGTCGGCCCAAGGAGACCGGGCGATGTGGTCGCGCACGATCCGGACGCGGTCTTCGGTGAGCGGATGGGTGCGCCGGTAAATGTCCCCGCTGCCGCCGGCTATCGTTTCCCGATGTTCCAGAATCCCGAGGAATTCCGCGAAGCCCCGCGATGAGATTTCCGACCGGTCGAGATATTGCAGCGCCGCCTGGTCGGCGGCCGACTCTTCGGTCCGGGAATGGCGCAGAAGGCCCCGCTCGGCAAGCGTGACGCCGCCGGATATCACCGCCTGTGCGACACGGGGGTCTCCCGTCGCGATGCCTGCCGCGGCGCCGAGCGCCGTCGACAGAATCGCCTGCGCCGTCCGGCTCTCGACTTCGCCCTTGAGGCGGGCGAGATGTCCGCCGACGATATGGCCCGTCTCATGCGCGATCACGCCGATGACCTGGCCGGGGCTCTCGCTGATCCGGAGCAGGCCGGTGTACAGGAATATCCTCTGTCCGTTGGATACGAAGGCGTTCACCTGGTCGCTATTCACGAGATGCAGGCGTATGTTTTCCGGCGAAACACCGGCTGCTTCGAATACGGGTTTCGCATACAGGCGAAGCGTTTCCTCGATTTCCGCGTCACGAACGAGATTGAGCGACTGGGCTTCCGAGGGCGTGGCAGACGAAAACGCGAGAAATGCGGCGAAGAGGCCGCAGAGAAGGGATCGTATGGGCCTCATGGATGGCGACCTCGCAGGGCGTCCAGAGCAAGCTAGGCGCCGGCTCTGCTGGCGTCAATCGGCGCCAGCGCTTCTTTTCCCGCTGTTGCTTGGCGCATGCCGGGGGCCTCTCCCATGTTCAGCAGACCGTCGTTCCGAGCCACCCGTTTGGCGGCAGCATCGCCGCCGGCGAGCCCCATGCCGCGCTCGCTGCCCGCGACAGCCTGAAAGCCGGGGGCTCCGCTGTCGATTCAGCGGCCTCGCTGGCCCTCGCGCTCTCCGTGACCATGCCCTCGCGCGCCAGCCTGTGGGCCGGTGGAGTCTGCCCGGTGCATGACACGAAAAAAGGAGAACGGCAGGCCTACTCCTTCATCCACCCTACGAGCGAAGAAGGCGAAGCGCCGCCACCCATGCTAGTTCGGAGCCTGGCCCTCATGCACGCGGCCCGCGGACGGCTTCGCTGGAGTGCGATCCCGGCTGCGGCGGAACGACCGGCCTTTCTGGGCCATCCCGTGTCGCGGGCCTTGGCGCAGGATATCCGCCCGGCGCCGGTCCCGGCAGCGGCGGTCTTCGGCGGCCGGCCTGTCGGAGAAGGCGACCTGCTGGTGCAGCCGGAGCTTGCGGGAATTCCGGGCCGGATGAGTGTGGACGGGCCGGGCGTGCTTTATTCCGGCCCGGTGGCGGAATCGTTGGGACAGGGAACTACCGCGGCAGTTGTCCGTCTCGAAGAGGCGGCGCTGGGACACACGCCGTCAGCACAGGAGCCGCTCTTCGCCGAGGGTGACGACTGGGACGCCTATTTCGCCGCCGCCGACGCCAGCGCAGGACTGGCGCAGGCTGCCATGCGGCCTCGGCTGGTCGAGGACGACCGCATTGCGGATGGCGACCGGCTTTCGCTCCCGGCTGCCGGTGGCGGAACCGGCTTTGCCGTCGTGGACGCATACGGGCTTGCGATTGCGTGCGGCCCTACCATGAACGCGCCCTTCGGGGCCGCCCGGACGGCTGCCGGTACGGGAATCGCAATTGCCGCAACCCGGCCCGAGAGCACGGTCGATCCCGCCCTTTCTCCATTTCTGGTTGCCCACGAATCCGGCGATGACCTCCGCTTCGTTGGCGCTGCATCCGGGATGGGAGCAGAGGCCAACGGTCCGGTCGTGGCGCTGTGGGCGATTCTGGAGGCAGATACGCTTGAGAGCGCGGTTGCCCTGCCGCGCGCGGCGCGGGGCTCCGTGGTCGTCGAAGCCTCCGGCCCGGAAGTCGAGCGTGCGAGGCTGGGGGACGCTGGATTCGCCCTCACGGAAGTCGGGAAGATCGGATTTGTCGCCGCGGTCCGGTGCAGGGAAAGAGCGCCGGGAGACAAGGGCGGGGTTTGCCGGGCCCACGCAGACCCGCGTAGCGCGGCCCTGGCTGTCCAAGCCTTCGACGAGTAAGCGGTCATGGCGTTTCAGGTTTCCCGTCGGGGCGGGATCGATCCCTTTATCGTCCTGCAGGTGCTGCGGGCGGCAGGCGAGCGGGCGGCCGCGGGCAAGGCGGTCTTCCCCCTCCAGATTGGGCAGCCCAGCACGCCTGCGCCTGCGGGCGCCCGCGAGGCCGCAAAGGCCGCCATCGACGAGCGGGTGCTGGGCTATACCGATGCGCCGGGCATCGATGCGTTGCGCCGGCGTATCGGACTGCACTACCGGGAACATTACGGAGAGGAAGTCTCGCCGGACCGGGTTTTCGTCACGACCGGGTCGTCCGGCGGCTTCGTGCTTGCTTTCCTCGCCGCCTTCGATCCCGGCGCGCGGGTCGTGCTCACCGACCCGAGCTATCCGTGTTACCGCAACATGCTGGGGGCGCTCGGCATAGAGACGGTGCAGGTGCCGACGGGGCCGGACACACGCTTCCAGCCGACCCCGGAGCTTCTGGAGCGCGTCGAGGGGCCGATAGACGGGCTGGTGGTGGCAAGCCCGTCGAATCCGACCGGCTCGATGCTGTCGCCGGAGGCGCTCTCCGCCCTCGCGGCATGGTGCCACGACCGGGGCGTCCGCCTGATTTCGGACGAGATCTACCATGGCATCGCCTACGGCACGAAAGAGGGGACGGCGGTCGGCTCGCCATCGGCGGTCGTCGTCAACAGCTTCTCGAAATACTTCTCCATGACCGGCTGGCGTGTCGGCTGGCTGGTGTTGCCGGACGACCTGCTTGTCGCGGTGGAGCAGCTCGGCCAGAACCTGTTCCTCAATACGCCGACCGTCTCGCAATATGCCGCGCTCGGCGCCTTCGACTGCCGGGAGGAACTGGAGGCGAATGTCCGGCGCTACGCGCGCAACCGCGAGATGCTGCTGTCGGCCCTGCCGTCCATGGGCATTGGCGATATCGCCCAGCCGGACGGCGCCTTCTATGTCTATGCCGACATCGGCCACCTGACGAATGACAGCATGGCCTTCTGCGGACGGCTGCTGGACGAGACCGGCGTGGCGATCACACCCGGCGTCGATTTCGACCGGGAACGGGGAAACCGCACGGTCCGCTTCAGCTACTGCGCCTCCACCGAGGATGTGGAAGCGGCCATGGAACGGCTCGCATCGTTCCTACGGCGCGAAAGGGCATAGGCTCCCGACCGGGACTGCTCAGCGGCCGGTAAATGCAGCCGGGCGTTTCTCGCGGAAGGCGGCGACGCCTTCCTCGTAGTCCTGCGTCAGGCCCGCATCCGTCTGGGTGTCCGCCTCCGCCTTGAGCTGCGCGCTGTAGCCGTTCTCCAGGCCTTGCCAGTAAAGCCTGCGGATCATGCCGAGCGAGGCCGGGCCGGCCGCGAGGCGCCGCGCTATCGACAACGCCTCGTCCATCAGCGCCTCGTCGTCCACGACCCGATTGACCATGCCCCATTCGAGCGCCGTCTCGGCCGGCAGCCTGTCGGCCAGCATGGAGAGCTCCATCGCGCGAGCCATGCCGACCAGACGCGGCAGGATCCAGGTTGCCCCGCCGTCGGGCACCAAGCCGATGCGCGCGAATGCCTGCAGGAAATAGCCGGACCGCGCGGCGATGCGGATGTCGGCGGAGAGCGCGAAGCTCATGCCGATGCCTGCGGCGACGCCGTTGACCGCGGACACGACCGGAATCGGAGAAGCGCGCAGACGCTCCAGGGTCGGATTGTACCAGCCTTCGAGGTCGCCCTTCTGCTCACCCCGCGCCTCGGCGTCGCGGTCGCGCGGCGGGCGGTCGGGATCGTTCAGGTTCGCGCCCGAACAGAAGGCCCGGCCGTTTCCCGTCAGAAGGATGCAGCGCGCATCGCTGGCCTCGATACGGTCGAGCGCGGCGGAGAAGTCCTCGCGCATCCGGTGGCCGATCGCGTTCAGCACCGCCGGATCGTTGAATGCGAGAATTGCAACGCTTCCGTCGAAACGGAGTTCCATCTTGCCGTTGCTTGTCATGGGGCGGTCCGATCCTTTTGTTCCGGGTTCAGACGAGGCTCAGCTGACGGCGCCACCACCCGCGCCGGCGAGGCGCTTCCTGCTCGTCCTCCGGCCCGGCGGCCGTGTCCGGCGGCGTTTCCCCGGATGGTGGCTCGGGCGCTGGCGGCTCTTGCGGCGGGGCTTCGGAGGCGGCGGCCTCGGGGCTCTCCTCCTTCCTGCGGCGGGTGCGCCGGCGGCGGGGCTTCGGGGCCTCCTCCGGCGCCTCGGCTGCATCCGCGTCCGCCGGTGCAGCCGCTTCCGTGTCCGCTGCCGCGGTTTCGGCGGCAGGCTCGACCGGCGCGTCCTCCTTCTTGCGCCTCGTGCGTCGCCGCCGCGGCTTAGGCGCTTCCTCGACGGCCTCCGCGGCTTCCGCCTCGGCGGCGGGCACCGCTTCGGTTTCCTGCGCCTCCGGCTCCTGCGTCGCAGGGGCTGCGGTCCGCCGCCGCCGCCTCGGCTTAGGCGCTTCAGCAACGGGAGCGGCTTCGGCTTCGGTCTCGCTGGTATCGGAAGCGGGCGCTACCTCAAGCGCCTTGGCCTCGTCCGATATGTCGCTCTTCCGCCGCCGGCCGCCCCGGCGGCTGCGCCGCGTGCTCTTGGCCCCGCTTTCCTCGTCCTCGTCCTCCGGCGCTTCCTCGGACGCGGCCTCGGCGATCGCCGGCTCGCTTTCGGCGCCTGCCTCCCGCTCCTTCGGCGTAAGGCTTTCGAAACGCCAGGTGCCGGGCGCCTGGGAGTCGTCGCGCTGGAGCAGGACCGCGACGCCATGGTCGCTCGCGAGGCGGTTCAGCAGGTCCCGCTTGTGGTTCAGCAGGTAGAGCGCCGTGTCGGTGGAGAGATAGACGGACAGCACGGAATGCCTGCCGCTCAGCGCCTCTTGCTCGATGGCGCGGGCAATCTGCAGGGCGCTCGATTCGACGGACCGCACGAACCCGGTGCCGTTGCAATGCGGGCAGACGACGGTGCTGCTCTCGTGAATACTGGGCCGGAGCCGCTGGCGCGACATCTCCAGCAGCCCGAGCGAGCTGATTCGCCCGACCTGGACGCGGGCCCGGTCGGTGCTGAGCGCGTCCTTGAGCCGGCGTTCGACCTGCGAGTTGTTGCGCCGGTCGTCCATGTCGATGAAGTCGATGACGATGAGGCCGGCGAGGTCCCGCAACCGGAGTTGCCGGGCCACCTCGTCCGCCGCTTCGAGATTGGTCTTGACGGCGGTTTCCTCGATGTTGCGCTCGCGCGTGGCCCGCCCGGAGTTCACGTCTATCGCCACGAGCGCTTCGGTCGAATCGATGACCAGGTAGCCGCCGGACGGAAGCTCGACCCGCGCGGTGTGCAGGTCGTAGAGCTGGTCCTCAATGCCGTGGGCAACGAACAGCGGCTCCGGCTGGTCCTTGTATTGCTGCACCCGCCTCGCGTGGCTCGGTATCAACGCCTTCATGAAGTCCTTGGCGCTGCGGTAGGCTTGGTCGCCCTCGACCAGCACCCGGTCGATGTCCCGCCCGTAAATATCGCGGATCGCGCGCTTCACGAGGTCGGCCTCCTCGTAGATGAGCGCCGGCGCGGTGCTCGACAGCGTATCTTCCCGAATGCGCTCCCAGGTGCGGGTCAGGAAGTCGTAGTCGCGCTTGATCTCGGCCTTGGTACGCTTCACGCCGGCGGTGCGCATGATGACCGCCATGCCGTTGGGCACGTCGAGGCCCTCGACGATGGTCTTCAGTTTCCGCCGGTCGGTCGCATTGGTGATCTTGCGCGAGATGCCGCCGCCATGCCCGGTGTTCGGCATCAGCACGCAATACCTCCCGGCGAGGGAGATGTAGGTGGTGAGTGCTGCGCCCTTCGTGCCGCGCTCTTCCTTGGAGACCTGCACCAGCACGATCTGGCGGCGCTTGATGACCTCCTGGATCTTGTATTGGCGGCGCAGTCGATTGGTCCTGCGCCGGCCCTCCTGCGCGTCGTCGCGGCCGTTGGCCTGGGGTTCGCCCTCCGCCTCGTCCGCGTCTTCTTCCTCGAAACCGCCTTCGAGGTCGCGGTCGCGGCGCGCGGCGGCTTCCTCCTCGATCAGCGCCTGGCGGTCTTCCTGGGGCAGCCGGTAGTAATCTGGATGGATATCGCCAAACGGCAGGAAACCGTGCCGGTTGCCGCCATAGTCGACGAAGGCGGCTTGCAGCGAAGCTTCGACGCGGGCGATCTTGCCGAGGTAGATGTTGCCTTTCAGTGTTGTCCGGCCGGCGGCTTCGTAGTCGAAGTTCTCAAGCCGGCGTTCGTTTACGACGGCGATCCGGGTTTCTTCCGGATGCGCTGCGTCGATGAGCATGCTCCTGGTCATTAAGGTGGGGCTCCGGGGATGCGGCAGCGCAGGGGCAGGGGCGGCGGTCCGGCAGGCGCAAGATGGTCATCTGGTCGGCCTCCGACCGCACGGGCTCAACCGCCCGGGCGCGCCGTGGATGGTACTTGAACGCTCATTGCCAGTCCCTGCAGACCCCGACCGACCGGACCTTCGCTGGCGGCTCAAACGAAAAAAGCTATTCGGATGGCGACAGGAACGGCGCGCCCGGCACAGGATCTCGAACCGGTGAGCGTGCCCTACATTAGCCCGATGGGCGGCTGGCGGCAATCGCTAATCCGGGCGCTAATCCGGGCGGCCCTGCTCGCGGTCCTGCAGATCGGCCGGAGTGCTGCCAACCGCTCGGTGGAATTCGCCAAGCTGCTCTTTTTCGGACTGGGATCCCTGTCGAGTCGGTCCGACGGGCGGCGCCTCCGGCAGCCCGAGACGCGGGAGGAGGTTGCCGATGCTATCGAAACCGCGCTGGCGCAATAGTTTGCGGGGTGGAGCGAATGAGCCTTGATTTTGCCACGATGTTCGTCTGTTTCTGGGCGCCGTGAGACGTCTGCTGCGCTTCTTCTACTGGTTCGTCGCCACTGGCCTCATGCTGGGCGGCGTCGGCGCCCTCTTTGTGGCGGATCATTTCGCCCGCGGCCTCCCGGCCTATGGCTGGCTTGCCACCTACGAGCCTCCGGTCGCCACCCGGGTCCATGCCGGCGACGGCCGGCTGCTGGCGGAGTTCGCGATCGAGCATCGCCTGTTCGTCCCGGTCGATGCCATCCCGAAGCGCGTAGTGGATGCGTTCCTGGCCGCCGAGGACAAGAGCTTCTACCGCCATTCCGGCCTCGATCCCGCGGGCCTGTTTCGTGCCGGCTACACCTTCGCGCGCAGCAAATTGTCCGAATCCGCTCCCCGGCCGGTAGGCGGATCGACCATCACGCAGCAGGTCGCCAAGAACTTCCTGCTGAGCCCGGAAGTCACCGTCGAGCGGAAGGTCAAGGAGGCGATCCTGGCGCTCCGACTCGAGAAGGCGCTGCCCAAGAACGCCATTCTGGAGCTCTATCTGAACCAGATCTACCTGGGCAAGGGCTCCTACGGGGTCGCGGCTGCGGCCCTGAACTACTTCAACAGCTCGCTCGACGACCTGACAGTTGCCGAAGCGGCCTATCTTGCCGCCCTGCCCAAGGCGCCGAACAACTACCACCCCGTCCGGCGGTACGCGCAGGCGGTCGGGCGCCGCAACTGGGTGGTCGGGCGCATGCTCGCCGATGGCCGCATCTCCGCCGTCGAGGCCGAGGAGGCCCTTGCAGCACCGCTGGAGGTGCGCTCCCGCGACGCGACGGAATTCTTCCGCGCCGACTGGTTTGCCGAAGAGGTCCGCAGGGAGCTGATGGCCGTATTCGGCCAGGACAAGCTCTACACCGGAGGGCTTTCCGTCCGCACCACGATCGACCCGAGACTGCAGCGCATCGGGGAGCGGGCCCTGCGGTCGGGCCTCCAGAACTACGACCGCCGCCACGGCTGGCGCGGCCCGCTCGGCCGGCTGAAGAAGGACGATATCGCGGCGGGGTTGAAGGCGGCATCCCGGCCGCCGGGGCTCGGCTCCTATCGTCTCGCGGCGGTTATCGGCGTTTCCGCGCACGCCGCCGACATTCTTCTGCAGGACGGCAGGGCCGGGCGCATTCCACTCCAGGAGGCCGAGTGGGCGAGGCGCAGCCTGCCGGACCAGCGGGTCGGCAGGGCACCGAAGCGCATGGGGCAGGTCCTTGCGGCGGGAGACCTGATTACGGTCGAGCCGGTCGAGACTGGGCCGGACGGCGAGCGGTATCCCGAGGGCACATGGGCGCTCCGCCAGATCCCGAATGTCGATGGCGCGCTGATTGCGATGGACCCGCATACCGGGCATGTGCTCGCCATGGTCGGCGGATACGACCCGGAGCGCAGCGAGTTCAACCGCGCGACCCAGGCGATGCGCCAGCCGGGTTCGGCCTTCAAGCCCTTCGTTTACCTGGCCGCCCTCCAGGAAGGCTATACACCTGCCACGCTGCTGGCCGACATGCCGATCGTCATCGACCAGGGCGGGGATCTCGGCCTTTGGAGGCCGCGAAACTACTCCGGCTCTTTCCACGGCATCGTGCCGATGCGCATCGGCGTGGAGAAGTCTCGCAACCTGATGACCGTGCGCCTCGCACAGGCCGTCGGCATGGGCGATGTCGCGGCGGTCGCGAAGCGTTTCGGCATTCAGGACGATATGCCGGAGGTGTTGTCGATGTCGCTGGGGGCGGGGGAGACCACGCTTTCCCGGATGACGGCCGCCTATGCGATGCTCGCCAATGGCGGCCGCCATATTTCGCCCACGATCGTCGACCGCGTCCAGGACCGCAACGGGCAGACGGTCTTCCGCCATGAGCGGCGGAAATGCGAAGGCTGCAATTCCATCGAGGAACTCGGTCCCGAAGTGCCGTATCCGCCCGACCCGCGCGAGCGGATCGCCGATCCGCAGAGCGTCTATCAGGTCGTCTCCATGCTGGAAGGCGTCGTGCTGCGCGGAACCGGGCGCAGGCTCCGGAAGGTCGGCAAGCCGCTTGCCGGAAAGACCGGCACGACCAGCGACTATGTCGATGCGTGGTTCGTTGGTTTCGCCTCCGACCTGGCGGTGGGAGTGTATGTCGGCTTCGACCGCCCGCGCACGCTCGGCCATGCCGAGACGGGCTCGTCGGTAACGGCGCCTATATTTGGCGCCTTCATGCGCGAGGCGCTCGCGAGCGCGCCCGCGGCGCCGTTCCGGATTCCGCCGGGCATGTCGTTCGTGCGCGTCGGCCGCACGAGCGGAAGGCCGGCGGCGCCCGGCGAGAACGACATCATCCTGGAGGCCTTCAAGCCGGGAACCGAGCCGCGTCCTGGACAAGCGGGCCGCCTCCCTGCGCGAAGCGGCGAGCGGATTTCCGGTATATATTGAGCCGATCCCGGTTTCGGTGGAGACGGTTCGATGCGTGCAGAAGCGCAGGCCCTGGTGGACGACATCCGCGACAGTCTTGCCCTCATCCGGAGGCATCTTTGACTGGGATGCGTCGTCGGCGCGCCTGGAGGCGCTGAACGCCGAGGCCGAAGCGCCCGAACTCTGGAACGACCCGGCGCGCGCTCAGGAGGTGATGCGCGAACGCACGCGGCTGGCCGGCGGGCTGGAAGGCTACCGGGTGCTCGAAGGCGCGCTGGAAGACGCGGTCACGCTTTACGAGCTCGGCGAGGTGGAAGAGGACGAGGCGGCACTGGACGAAGCCGAGGCGGACCTCAAGGCGCTCTGCGAGCGGGCGAACCGCCGCCGGCTGGAAAGCCTGCTTTCCGGCGAGGCCGACGGCAATGACTGTTATCTGGAAGTCAACGCCGGCGCGGGCGGCACGGAGGCGCAGGACTGGGCCGAGATGCTGCTGCGCATGTATGTGCGCTGGGCCGATGCCGGCGGCTACAAGCTCGAATGGCTGGAAGAGAGCCCCGGCGAAGAGGCCGGCATCAAGTCGGCCTCCGTGCGCATCAAGGGCGAGAACGCCTATGGCTGGCTGAAGACCGAGAGCGGCGTGCATCGCCTGGTCCGCATCTCGCCCTTCGACAGCCAGTCGCGCCGCCACACCAGCTTCGCCTCGGCCTGGGTCTATCCGGTGGTGGACGACCGGATCGAGATCGAGATCGACGACAGCGAGCTCCGGGTCGATGTCTATCGCGCCTCCGGCGCCGGCGGGCAGCATGTCAACAAGACCGAGAGCGCCGTCCGGATCACGCACCAGCCGACCGGTATCGTCGTCCAGTGCCAGAACGATCGCTCGCAGCACCGCAACCGGGCGACGGCCATGGCGATGCTGAAGGCGCGGCTCTACGAACACGAACTCCAGCGGCGCGAGACGGAAGCGGCGGCCGAGCAGGCGGCAAAGGCCGACATCGGCTGGGGCAACCAGATCCGCTCCTACGTGCTCCAGCCCTACCAGATGGTGAAGGACCTGCGCACCGGCGTCGAAAAGGGCAACGCCCAAGGCGTGCTGGACGGCAATATCGACGACTTCCTGAGCGCCGCCCTGGCCGCGAGGGTGGGGGCGGACCGGGCGGCGGAGAATGGGTGAAGCGGGCAGTTGCTTACAGAGTCTTCTATGGCTAAGCCCTTCCCAATTGAATCGCCTATCGGCCCGTAAATTCCGGTTACGTTAGCGATGGCACAAAGCTCCAACGGACTGCGCAATACGGTCGAACATGGAAATGGAGGCCTCGAATCTTACCAAGGTCATGGTCGTAAAGCAGCCTAAATCTGACAAGCTTGGCTTTGGGTATAGCCTCTTGACTCCCGATTGCGCTCGCGAGCATAATTTATCCTGCAATTCGTTGTGAATTCGACTCTGATGCGGGTTCGTCAACAATGCAAGTGGAGTATATGTAGGAGCATCCGGGGATATGCTAGACATACGCACGATTCTCAAACAACTCGCCAGCCGGCGCGGGGTGTTTTATTCGGAAGCCAGTTTTCAACACTCGCTAGCTCTACTTCTTGTTGCCAATTATCACGTCGAGCTTGAAGCGCAGATGGTATTAGGTGAGAGCCAGCGTATAGACATTTGGCTGCCAGAGCAAATGATTGGTATAGGAGCATGCGAATTGAAATATCCGACAGCATTATTCAGATGGTGCAACGAATATGGAGAATTCAGCTTGAAAAATACAGGCGATGAAGAGGCTGCATGTCACAATTTTTGGAAAGATGTACAACGACTAGAAAATTGGAGAAACTTGGGCAAGATAAATGAAGGGTATGCAATTTTCTTGACAAACTAAAAGAGATTTTGGGAATCGCCATGCAGCAAAAGGGTTCATGATGAATTACGCATCCATGATGGTCGCTGCGATGTCACGGGTGAAATAAATGTGCGTCCACTTGGACCACGCAAAGTTAAGCCCAAGGCTGTTCGTTTACGGGGGAAGTATAACATTTCGTGGCACGATTTCTCAACACACGAAGGACGCAATGGACTTTTCCGATTTATTTCTCTTCAAGTCTAGTTGATTCTCTCTTCAAGTTCCAATTCTACCGCAATGCTTCCGGACTCGATTTCGGGATGTAAGCCACCGCTTGCGTTACCGCAGGCCCATTCTGCAGTGCCCCTCCAAGAACGACATGCGCCAACACGAGCTTGAAGCGCCCCTTCCGATTTGTCCATTCGACGGCATTTCGGGTCGGACTGCGACCTCGCCCCCTGTGAAGACGGCGTGATGTTCTAATGTGTAAGAAATAAGTCTCCGCATAAGCTTGACATCCAAGCGTGAATAGCCAGATAAGAGGGCGGGAGACGAGTCGGCATTCGCGACGCCGCCTCGCTTCCCGGTTCGCGCCGGCGCGAAAAGGCCCCTGATTCGGCCAACGGGCGAAGTGTGCCCTGCGCTTGGCTCGCGCGCGCAAGCGCACGCGGGCAATCAGGCGCGCGAACCGCGCCGGCGCGAAACGCGCGCCCACGGGCGCGGGCGCCCGCGCAGGGTACGCGCGGATTAGGGTCCCGTCGCGCGGCCCGGCCGGCGGCGGGGCGAACGGAACGAGTGGAACGAAACGGGATGAAGGAACGACATTCAGGGTGCGGAGGGATGGAGTTTCGGGAGACGGGTCCGCCGCCATGAAATCCCCTCTCCCGCTCGCGGGAGAGGCTGGGAGAGGGTTAGCGGCCGTGCGGCCCGGCAAGGCCCTGACAGGACGAAAGACGGCCTCCCGCCTCGGCCCTCGGATCGTGGTCCGGGGCAGGCTCTCCCTCGCAAGCGAAGGAGGGAGAGGAGGAGGGACTCCATGCCCGAAACCGCTACAGGGTATGAGCATTGCACATGCAGATCATGACATCGCATGACATTCCATGACACATCGCTGGGGTCTTTGCCGCGCTGCCGCACCGCTCCTGTCCGAAACGGGCGACGGGTAACCGCCCGCCGAACGACCGTCGGTTGGCCCGAAACGAACCGCGCCCTAAGCCGCCGGCGCGACCCGGCAGGGGATACCCTTGAAGTGGGGAATGCCCTGTTCGCGGTCGAGGAAGTCCTCGTCGTCGGGGCAAAGCTGGGCGTCGGCCATCTCCCAGGCGCTCTCCAGCCCGACCTCCGGCAGCCACCAGCCATGCGGTATCCGCACCAGGCCCTTCTGCATATCGTCGCGGATTGCGGCCTTCATCCGAACCCGTCCCTGCGCGGTTTCCGCGACAGCGGGCTCGCCGTCGGCGATGCCGGCCTCCATCGCATCTTCGGGATGCAGGAAGAGCAGCGGCTCGGGCGCGCGGGCCCTGAGCGCCGCGATATGGCGGTGGCCGGTCTGGAAATAGGCGTCTTCGCGCAGCCCCGTGAACAGGCGAAGCGGCATGTTCTCCGGCCCCTGCGGCTCCTCGCGCCAGTAGGGCAGGGGGTCGAAGCCGAACCCGGCGAGCACGGAGGAGGAAAGCTCGACCTTGCCGGAGGGCGTCGCGAAGCCCGTTTGTTCGTATTTCCGGAACCGGAGGCCGTCCGTATGCGCGGCGTGCTCCCGGGCGAAGCTGTCGAAATCCATGCCGAGGCCCGCCACCCGGTGGTCGAGCAGGGCGTCCGCGGTCTCCCAAGGGAAATGCTCGCCGAGACCGAACCGCACCGCCAGGCCGCGCCAGAAATCGTAAACGCTCAGCGCCTCTCCGGGAGGCTCGACGGCCTGCTGCGAAGTGCGGCAGATGGCGGTCCAGCCGAAGCCGTCCGCCAGCGCCTTGCGCTCCGTCCACGCGTCGCCCGGCAGGATGTAGTCCGAGAGCGCGGCCGTCGGCGTCTTCATGTGCTCGAAGGCGACGAGCAGATCCTGGTTCAGCAGCGCCCTGTGGATCAGCTGCATGTTGGCGAAGCTCAGCAGCGTGTTGTTGCCGAGCGCGAAGAATGCCTTGACGGGATAGGGCTCGCCGTCCGCCATGGCGCGGAACACCGCCGAGGGCGTCGCCATGTAGCAGCCGGAGACGATATTGGCGTAGCGCCGCCCCCAGACGCGCAAGGTCGGCTCTTCCAGGGGTGCGGCGCCGCGATAGGTGAACACCGGGTGCGTGTCGGACCCCAGTTGTTTGGCCTTCTGCGCCTCCGGCAGCGCGTCGTGGAACTCCAGGTCGGTCTCCGGCACGATGCGCGGGTGGAAGCCGTGCAGCACCTCGCCGCCCTGAACATCGAGATTGCCGCAGATGGCGCGCAGGATCGCCTGGAGGCGAATCGCGGAGGTCGAGTTGCGCTGCTGGTCGGTGATCGGCGACCAGGGGATGACCGCCGGGCCCGATTGCGCATAGAGGCGCGCGGCCTCGGCGATCCGGTCGGGGGCAACGCCGGTGATCTCAGCAACCCGGTCCAGCGGGAACTCGTTGACGCGGGCTCGGAGCTCGTCGAACCCCGCCGTCCAGCGCCTGACGAAGTCGCGGTCCCAAAGGCCCTCGTCCATGATGACCTTGAGCCAGCCGAAGCACATGGCGGCGTCCGTGCCGACCCTGAGCGGCAGCCAGATATCGGCGAGTTCGGCATTCTCCGAGCGGCGCGGGTCCAGCACGATCAGCTTCGCCCCGCGTTCCTGCGCGCGGCGGATGGCGTTGTATTCCGGCGTCCAGGAGTGCGGCTTCGGGTTGTGTCCGAAAAGCACGATGCACTGCGTCTTCGTGAAATCCGGATAGGGGAACCAGCCATAGACGAGCCGGTTGACAGCGGCCGTGTTGCCCGCGCAGAGCGCAACGCCGGAAATCCAGTTCGGCGAGCCGACCAGGTTCATGAATCGCCGGCACATGCCCTGATCGGTCTGCGTGTTCCAGGAGCTCGTCGAGACCGCAAACCCTTCCGGCCCGTAGCGGTCCACGACCCGGCGAAGGCGTTCGGCGATATCGTCCAGCGCCTCGTCCCAGCCGACCCGTTCCCATTCCCCGGAGCCGCGCGGCCCCTTGCGGCGGAGCGGATGCAGCACACGCTCCGGGTGGGCGAAGCCGGCGGGCGCATGCACGCCCTTCATGCAGATGTTCGCGCGCCCCGGCCTGGGATCGATCGCCTTGACCCGGACATTTCCTCCGGCATCGGTCTCGACCGCGACCTGGCAATAGATGTCGCAGGAAGAGCAGAGCGCGCGCGCTTCGGTCATTGGCCTGGCCTCCGGCCGGTCGGGGAACGCCTCAATCTTGACCCCGGAGGCCGAAAGCGGTCAATAACGGCCCGACGACCGTTGCCGCGGGGGCGGCGGAGAGAGGAGAAGATTTATGTCCAGGGTCCATGTCATCGCCGTCATCCAGGCCAAACCGGGCCGGCGCGCCGAGGTCCTCGAAGCCTTCAACGCCAATGTGCCGGCGGTGCATGCGGAGGATGGCTGCATCGAATACGGCGCCGCGGTGGACGCCGACGCAGGCGCGATCCAGACGAAATACGGCGAGGATACCTTCGTCGTCGTCGAGAAATGGGCGAGCTTGGACGCGCTCCGCGCGCATGGCGCGTCTGCCCATATGGCCGCCTATGCGGCGAAGGTGAAGGACCTGCTCGCCAATCGGACGATCCATGTGCTGACGGACGCCTGACAGGGCGGATCGACAACGGGGAAGGGAATGGTGCCCGGGGGCAGCACCATCCGGACTATCTGCAAAGCGCGGTCGAGGCGCTGGGCCGGAGAACGGGTTAGGGCCGTGGATAGGACCGCCACATCGTTTCTGTGCCATGGCACAGCAATAACGGTGCCGAAACGCTCCGAACGTGAACGAAACGGGGTTGTTGGCGGGTCTGGACCGCGAACAAGCCCCATTATAGCGTCTTCACACGGCAGGGATCGCTGGTTCAAACCCAGCCGCGCCCACCATCCGCATCCACAGTTCGGCCGGCATTCGGAGCCGGCTGGCGGCGCTCTCTCCCCCAATGCGCGTCAGGTTGCGCCGGGCGGATTGGAATAAGACACGCCGATCCGCTTCCCGATCATGTCGAGGGCCACTCTCAGCGCCTCCTCCTGCGTCATCCTCGACGGGTTCAGGCTGCATTCCAGCCATAGCCCGTCGAGCACCGCATTGATGCCGAGCGCGTGCCGGTACGCCTCTTCCGCGGAAAGAGCCTCTCCCCTTTCCGCGTAGATCCGCGTGACGGTGCGGCTGAACTCCTCCAGATAGAGATCGATGCTCTCCGCCTGCAGCGCGGCCATCTCGGGATCGGCGAGCACGAGGTCCAGGAATCCCACCCAGATCTTCATCCGCTGCCGGTTGTTCGCGAAGTTGTTCTGCAGGAGTTGGCCCACGAAAGCCGCAAGCCGCTGGACCGGATCCGGCTCGGCCCTCTCGGCCGCGGCCAGATACATGGATCGCGCGTGGGCCCTGAAGTGCCGGTATGCGGCCAGGAGCAGTTGGTCCTTGCGGGCGAAATGGTGGGTCACAAGCGGGGCGGTTACGCCGGCAGCGCTGGCAATTTTTCGGAGGGAAAGGCCACGATTGCCGTGCTCGGCGAGACGATCGAGGGTTGCTTCGATAAGGCGCTGGCGCCCGTCGCCGGCCCGTGACGCATCCATGGCCGGTATTTCCTCCACATCCGCCCTGTTTCGCGGTCCCTCATACTACATTATTCGCGCCATGCGGGTTATTCGCGTCTTCGAAGGAAGCCGGGAAAAACACGCATCGAGCGCGGGATTGGCGGTCTTCAGTCCGGACCTCCGCATTGCTGCCGGGCAGGGCTTGCCTTCCAGCCTCCCGGGGTTCAATCCGGTATTCCGCAGGCTTTTCGCAGGAGGCGCACGCAATGGACGAGGCGGCAGACTTCTTCGGAAACTGGAGCTTTCCCGCTCCGATCCGCTTCGGTGCCAGACGCATAAGCGAGCTTCCCGACGCGTGCCGCGAGCTTGGCATCCGCCGGCCCCTGCTGGTTACCGATCCGGGCCTCGCGGCGCTGCCGATGGTGGCCGATGCGGTGGCCTCCTGCGCGGATGCGGGTCTCGCATGCGCCGTGTTCTCGGACATGCGCGCCAATCCGGTCGAGGCCAATGTTCATGAAGGGGTGGCGGCGCTGCGCAAGGGGGGGCACGACGGAATCGTCGCCTTCGGCGGCGGCAGCGCCCTGGATACCGGCAAGGCAATCGGCTTCATGGCAGGGCAGTCGCGTCCCATCTGGGATTTCGAGGATCGGGAGGACTGGTGGACCCGGGCCAGCGAGGACGGCATGCTGCCGGTGGTCGCCGTTCCCACCACCTCGGGCACAGGTTCGGAGACCGGGCGCGCCTCGGTCATTACCGACACACGCGGCGAACCCACCAAGCGGATCGTCTTTCACCCGCGGATGATGCCGGGCCGCGTGATCCTCGACCCCGAGCTCACCGTTGGGCTCCCCGCCCACCTCACGGCTGCGGTCGGAATGGACGCTCTCTCCCACAGTCTCGAAGCCTATTCGAGCCCCGTCTTCCATCCCCTGGCGCAGGGCATCGCGCTCGAAGCGATGCGGTTCGTCCGCGATGCGCTGCCCGCCGCGGTGGAAGACCCTGCCGATCTTTCCGCACGGAGCCGCATGCAGGTAGCGGCCTCCATGGGCTCGACCGCCTTCCAGAAGGGGCTAGGCGCGATGCACGCTCTCAGCCATCCGTGCAGCGCATTGTTCGATACCCACCACGGACTGACGAACGCGGTGGTCATGCCCTATGTACTCGTGTTCAACCGGCCGGCCATCGAGACGAAAATGACGGCCCTCGCGCGTTATCTCGATCTGCCGGACCCGTCCTTCCTTGGCGTTCTCGACTGGATCCTCTCCCTGCGCGAGGAGATCGGCATTCCGCACACCCTACGGGGACATTGGCGTGGACGGGTCGTATGCGAGAAGCATGGCGTCGATGGCGGCGGTCGATCCGTCGGCTGCGACCAACCCGGTTCCACTCGACGCGGACGCGCTTGAGCAACTCTACCTTCGCGCGTTGGATGGCGTACTGGAGGCCGGCCGACTGGCCGATCTGGACCGCAAACATGCGCCTCTGTATGGTCTAGAATGGCAGGGGTCGCCGGTTCGAAGCCGGCCGCGCCTACCGTCCATCCGATTGTGGAACCGGGACCGATGCGCAAGCGGAAGCCGCCGCCGAAACGGCGAAACCCGATGGCCCGCATGGTGCGCACCCTGCGTCCGCAGCGGGTCCGCAACCGCAAGGCCTACACGCGCAAGGGGCGTCGCAAGGCGCCCGATTTCGTTACGGACGCGTCCGGGCCGGAGTAACGGCGCAAAGCCCCTCTGCGGCGTTGCGGTCGTGGCGTTGCGGCCGGCTTTGGGTCAATCTCGGGACCCATGGACCTGCACCTCTTCATCGGCAACGAGCATCCCCCGGACGCCCATATGGGCCGGAAGATGGCCGAGCATGTCGAGCAGCTCCGCCTCGCGCGCCAGGGCGGGTTCGAAGGCGTGGCCATCGGCAACCACCTTTCCTACGGCGAGACCGCCTGGTTCCCGCCGCTGGAGACCTTGCTGCATCTCGCGCCGGAAGCCGAGGGCATGCAGCTCGCCACCTGCATGCTGATCCTGCCGCTCTACCATCCGTTCCAGATCGCCGAGCAGTCGGCGCTGCTCGATGCCGTCTCGGGCGGCAGGTTCACGCTCGGCGTGGCGCCCGGCTGGCAGCGCGACGAGTTCAAGGTGATGGGGCTCGACTTCGGGCGCCGGATCGGCCGCTATCTGGAAGGCGTGGACCTGATCCGGCGGCTGTTCACGGAAGAGGACGTCGACTTCGCCGGCCGCCATTTCACGGCCGACGGCCTGACGCTTGCGCTCAAGCCCGCGCGCCGGCCCCGGCCGCCCATGTGGTTCGGCGGCAGCGTCGATGCCGCGGTCGAGCGCGCGGGCCGCCTCGCCGACACGCGCCTCGGCGACAGCTGGGTCGCCTCCTCGCACCTGGTGGGCGACGCGGTCAGGCGTCAGGCGCGCTGTTTCCTCGAAACCCTCGATGCGCTCGGCAAGCCTCCGCCCGCCCGCTTCCCGATGCTGCGCAATATCGTCGTCGCGCCGGACCGCAAGACGGCGGTCCGCGAGGCGGGGCCGTTCCTGGAGGCGAGCTACCGGGTCTTCGGCCAGTGGGGCCTGTTCGACACCATCGGCGGGGCGGAGAAGGGACAGCCGGACCTCGACGAACTGCTTGCCGGGCGGGTCGCGATCGGTTCGCCGGAGGAAGTCGCGGACGAACTGCTCTCGCTTGCGGAAGCGACCGGCTGCAACCGCATCGTGACGCGCATCCAGTGGCTCGGCATGGACCAACGGCTCGTGCTGCGCAGCATCGACTTGCTCAGCGACCGGGTTCTGCCGATGCTCCGCAGGGAAACGCGCGCCGGGGCCTGAGGAAGGGGCTGCGATGACGGAGACGCACAGGGGCGGCTGCCATTGCGGGAACATCCGTGTGGCCTACCGGACGGCGAAGCCCGTCGCGGAATGGCCGATCCGGGCTTGCCAGTGCAGCTTCTGCCGCAAGCACGGCGTGCGCGCCACCGGCGACCCCGAGGGGCTGCTGGAGATCGCGATCGCGGACGAGGCGAGTGCGGGCCGCTACCGCTTCGGGCTCGGCATTACCGACTTCCTCATCTGCCGGGCCTGCGGCGTCTATGTCTCGGCGCTGGTGGAGGAGGCGGACGGCCTGCTGGCGACCCTGATCGTCAACACGCTCGACCTGCCGCAGGACGGATTCCCCGATCCTGTCGAGGCGCACTATGACGACGAGAACGAAGAGCAGCGCCTTGCGAGGCGCCGCCTGCGCTGGACGCCGGCCGCCATGATTCCACTGGCGGCGCTGACGTAAGGAATGGTACCGCCGACGGCACCAAAAGTGAGGAAATTGCGATGAAGTACGCATTTGCCATTTTCGCATTGGCAGTGGGAGCATTCCTTTCCGGTTGTCAAACCGCCGGGACGACTTCTGCCGTGTATACACCGCCGGTCAAGGCAATCCTCGACACGACCGAACCTACCACCGAGACGGTGGAATACGTCTCGGGCAATCTCGACTTTTATCGCGATGTATTTGCCGGAAAACTATACGATCCGGTTATCCTGTCCGGGAAACTGCATCTTCCTGCAGGGGACGGTCCTTTCCCCGTGGTGGTCTGGCAGCATGGCAGCGGAGGGCCATATACAAGTGGCCTGCGCGATTGGCGCAAGAAACTGCTCGATAACCTGCGCAGTCGCGACATCGGACTTTTTATTGCGGACAGCTATACCGGTCGGAGATTAGGCTCGACCTCCCGCAATCAAGGTCGGTTATCGGGAACAGCCCGCGTAATGGACGCCTTCGGTGCTTTGGAAGCGTTGGCGGATCACCCGCGTGTGGACGCCAAACGCATAGGCTTGGCTGGAAACAGTTGGGGCGGCATAGTGACACTTAATGCCACCAATGAAGCCTATGCTGGTGCCATTGTTTCCGGCGGAGTGCGCTTTGCTGCACACGCAGCGTTCTACCCCTCCTGCGGAACCAAGATGGAGGACTATCGGCCTACGGCTGCTCCCGTGCTGATGCTGCTCGGCGAACTGGACGACTACACCGATCACAAACCCTGTCTGGAAAAAGCAGAGCGGTTTCGTGCGGCGGGAGGAAATGTCACCACGATAGTCTATCCCGGAGCCCATCATGACTTTATCAGCAGCAATGACGTGCGCTGGAAGCCGAAAAACTGGCATTTCAATGATTGCGGTCTTCGTATTCAGACAGCTTCGGGGGAGGTTCTCGTTCCCAAAATCGACGTATCCAGCAAAGGGCTTTCGTTCTCCGAACTGATTGATCGTTATGTGGGCAGCGGGTGCGGGAAACGCGGAGTTCATGCCGGACGCAACGACAAGGCCGCCAAGGACGCTCTGCCTCGGGTTGTGCAGTTTTTTGTGGATAGCCTGAAAGGCTGATCGGTTTTCTTCGACTGCAACCTTCGGCAACATTGCGGCCCGTCGAAAGGCGGGCCACCATAGAGAATGGCGTCGCCGGCCACGCTCGCCTGACTGCCCAAGAGTCCGATTCCCCGGGAGGAAGTTTCCATGCCGCTCGACAGCCCCGTCATCGTAGACGGACTGATCGTCTCCGACTGGAGCCGTGAGGTCTTCGAGGAAATGCGCGACGGCGGGCTCACCGCCGCCAACTGCACCTGCGCCGTCTGGCACAATTTCCGCGAGACGATGGACAATATCGCCGTCTGGCAGGGATATTTTCGCGACCATGGCGACATTCTGGTCCAGGCCCGCTCGGTCGCCGATATCAGGGCGGCGAAGGAAGCGGGCAAGGTCGCGATCTTCCTCGGCTGGCAGAACAGCTATCCCATCGAGGACCGGGTGGATTACCTGCCGCTCTTCCACGATCTCGGCGTGCGCGTGATCCAGCTCACCTACAACACGCAGAACCTTGTCGGCTCCGGCTGCTGGGAGAGCCGGGACAGCGGCCTCTCGGACTTCGGGCGCGACGTGATCGACGAGATGAACCGGCTCGGCATCCTGGTCGATCTCAGCCATGTCGGCGACGGCACGAGCCGCGATGCCATCCTGCATTCCAGGCAGCCCGTGGCCTACACGCACTGCGCCCCCAACGCGCTCTACGACCATCCCCGCAACAAGCCGGACGAGATGCTGAAGCTGATTTCCGACCGGGGCGGCTTCACCGGCGTCGTCGCCTACACGCCCTTCATGGCGCAGCAGGGCGAAGCCACGGTGGACGATGTGGTGGCGCTGCTCGACCACATCATCTCCGTGGCGGGGGAGGACAGTGTCGGCATCGGCACGGACTTCACCCAGGGCCACGGCGTCGGCTTCTTCGAATATCTGCGCTCCGACAAGGGCCGCGGCCGCGCGCTCTCCGCCCCGATGGCGAACCGCCCGCCCAACCCCAAGGGCCTCGACGGCATGCGCGACTACCCGAACCTGATCGCCGCCATGGACCGCGCCGGCTGGTCCGACTCGCGGATCGAAAGGGTTGCCGGCGAAAACTGGCTGCGCTTCCTGGCAGAGGTTTGGCGGGGGTAGGGCAGTTGGACGCCAAGGCGCGCTTCGATCCTCCGGGCGATGCGGCGGCCATTCCGGGCGCCGCCGCGTGCCGGCTTCCGGCGGGAGCCCTGCAACGGAGCCCATAGCCCCCATGGAGTGGGCCCCAGCTATTGCTTCCCTGCGCAGAAAAGCGGAAGGGCGGCCCCGCCGCCTCTTTCCACTCTCATTCTATTACACTTTTCACCCAGTCAAGCCCATTTTCTGAAATTATTTCAAAAAACAAAAGTCTAGAGCACGGTCCGTTCCGGTTGCAACGGGGCCGAATGCGCGGCCCCAAGTGTCACCCCGGATCTCCGCTTCGCTCCGTCCGGGGTGACAGTGGGTGCTGCCCGCTCGGTCCCGTTGCAACCTGAAAGGATCGTGCTCGAAGGCGGGAGCGGCGAAACGGGCAAGGGTATACATCCTCACGGGGTCCGTCGCCGGAACGAGCGACGACGGACCCGGATCGACCTGCCGGAAGGGGCGTCCTACCCTTCGGCGAGGAGCAGCCCGGCGCAGTCGGCGGCGGCGCGCTCGGCGCGGTCGGCGAGCGCCGCGCGGTCGGCGCTGCTGATCGGGTGCTCGATCACCGCGAAGGGGTAGCCCTCCGCGCCCAGCACACGCGCCATCAGCTCGGCCGCGCTCACGAAAGTTTCCGTCATGATGCCGGCGGACGGCACCCCGATACGCTCTCCGGCAACCGCGTCATGCAAACTGCACGACGAGCAGCTGCCTCAATCGCCAATGCCGGCAACGAGGGCGTCCCAGCTTTTCGCCTCTTCCAGCAGGCCCGCGTCCGCAGGCGCGCTGTAGTTCGACTTGGTGCGCAGCACGACCTCGCCGACGCCGTACTGCTCCCTGAGCGCCCGCTCGAAGGCGGCGAAGAAGTCCTTCGTCCCCTCCTTGCCGTTGGAGATCACCCCGACGGTCGCGCCCTCCAGCGCCGCAAGCCGGACCGCAGGCGCAAAGCCCTCTGCCCCTTCCTCATGCGACGGGTCGAGTATCTGCATGCTTCACCTCGTTTCCTGAAACTTTCGAACTCATCGAATCTCGCAATCGACGCAGGCGCCGATGGCGACCGTGACCGCCCTGCTCTTGGGCCCGAGCCAGGGCGGGATGACCGCGCCGAAACCGCCCGCCGGCCCGCCGGCCGCGATCACCAGCAGGTCTTCCGGGGCCGAGAGCGCGGCATATTCCGAGCCGCCCCGGTCGCGCACCACCGCGCCCTTGCCGCAATCGGCCCATTCCGAGCGCAGGATGCGCGCCTTCTCGAAGACATAGGCGCGGACATCGGCCTTGGACCAGCCGGCTGCATGGAAATGGGCGCGTAATTGCGGCGGCACGACGATGGCGTAGTTGCCCGGCCAGATCGAGTAGTGGCGCATGTTGGCGCGGATCTCGGAGGCGAAGGTATCCAGAATCTCCTCCGGCACCGTTGTCCACTCGTTCATCAGCTGGCGCGGCGCGCCCGCGGCCATCACGGTCACGCTGGAAGCGCCAACGGGCATGCCGCGCTCCTCGGCTAGCGGCAGCCATTCCGAGCCCGCCTCGTCCTCGGCGAGGCAATAGCTGATCTTGCCCGGATGGCCGAGCACCGAGCGGTCGATGGCGCCCGGACGCACGTCCATGATGTTGATGAGCGAGAGGCGCAGGCTGCGGCCGATCGCCGTCGAGGCCCGGTCGCTGGAGGCGAGCGCATTGAAGGTAGCGTCCATGCCGATGTCCTGGATAATCGGCCCGTTGACGACGACCAGAACCGCGCAGCCGCCCGTGCTGGCGGTGGCGCCGTGCAGCAGGAACGGCTCCTGCAGCATCGCCGTGAAGGCCGTGACAACGACCGGGAAATGCATCGGCAGGCAGCCCGCCATGACCGCGTTGATCGCCAGCTTCTCGGCAGTGACCGCGCGGGCGCGCACCGGCTCCACGCCCACCAGATGGTCGGGAACGAGGCCCGCCCATTCCAGGCAGGCCTCGACGGCGTCCTCGGTCGGCGGCACGACCGGCAAGCCGTCGGTCCAGCCCCGGCTGTGGTAGAATTCCTGTGCCGCCATCATGTCAGCGACATCGTAGCGTCTGGCTGCGAGCGGCATGGGGGCTCCTTGTAGCGGCTTCGGCAACCGGCAGCCCGGTCTCCGCCTTGATAGCCGGGCCGCCCTGCAGGCGCAATATGGGCGCAGCGCCCGCTGCGGCCGGCGTTCCCCGCGCTCAGGCGACCCCGTCCAGCCGGTCGGCCTCAGCCAGGGCTTCCGAGCGGCGCGAAGGGTCGCCCCAGCCGCCGCCGCCGCCCGACAGCACCTCGAAAACATCGCCCGGCGCCACCTCGATGCCCACCAGCTTGCTCGGGAGCAGGCGCCCGCCGCCGGAGCCGTGGTGGACATAGCGGTGCGGCAGCCCGTCCTCGCCGCCCAGGATGCCGCGCGCGCCGTAGCGCACGCCGTCGCCCGCCGTGTTGGCGACGGCCGGCTCCTCGGTCTCGACGCGCAGTTCCAGTTCCGCGCCGCAGCCGCCTCGATATTCCCCGGCGCCGCCGGAGCCCGGACGGAACTCGTGGCGCGCGATGTGCAGCGGGAAGCGGACCTCCGCCACCTCGACGCTGCCGAATTTCAGCCCGCCGGCGGAATGCCACTCGCCGACCGAGTGCCAGCCGTCCCCGCCCGGCGAGCCGCCGCCGCCGGGGCGCGCGTAGAACATGTGCCAGATGAAGCCGCGCCCGTTGCGCGGGTCCTTGCCCTTGATGGCGATGCGCAGCCGCCGGCCCCAGCCCGCCATGGTGCGCGTCGGGCAGGACTGCGCGAGCGCCGTCACGACGGCCTCGATGATCTCGTTGCCGCAATGCGAGGTGCACATGGTGACCGGAAGGCCGTCCTCGGCCCACACGATCGTCCCCTCCTTCAGCTTGACCGAGAGCGGGCGGAACGCGCCCTCGTTCTTCGGGATCTCCGGGTCGATCAGATAGGCGAAGGACTGCGTGACCGCCGAGACCGTGTTGGCATGGCTGGAGTTGACGAAGGCGGTGCTTTGCGGGTCGGACGCGCTCAGGTCCACCGTCACCTCGCCCGCGCGGACGGTGGCGGTTGCGCGAATGGCGATGTCGTGGCGCCCGTGGCCGTCATCGTCGAGGAAGGCCTCGCCGTGGAAGACGCCCTCCTTCCAGCTTGCGACCTCAGCGCGGGAGCGGCGCTCGGCCCCGTCCAGCACGGCTTCGCAGGCGGCCATGACCGTTCTCGCGTCGAACGTATCGACCAGCGCCTGGAGCCGCGCCTCCCCCAGGCGCACCGAGCCGATCTGCGCCGCCAGGTCGCCCCTGAAATCGCGCGGGTGGCGGACATTCAGCGCCAGCATCTCCAGGAGATCCTCGCGCGGGCGCCCGCGCTCCCAGAGCCTGAGCGGCGGGAGGCGGAGCCCTTCGTGGAAGATCTCGGTGGCGGACGGGTTGTAGGCGCCGTGGGTGGCGCCGCCGATATCGCTGTGGTGGGCTCGGTTGATCGTCCAGAAGGCCAGCCGCCCGTTGATGAACACCGGCGCGAAAACCGTCACATCCGGCAGGTGGCTGCCGCCGCCGGCATAGGGGTCGTTGACGACGAACAGGTCGCCCTCGTGCACATCGTCGCCGAAGCGGGCCGAGACCGCCTTCGCCGCCCAGGGCATGGCGCCCACATGCACCGGAATGTGCTCGGCCTGCGCGACCAGCCGGCAGTCGCGGTCGCAGATCGCGGCCGAGAAGTCCCGCGAGGAGTTGAGAATCTGCGAATAGGCGGTGCGCAGCATCGCTTCGCCCATTTCCTCGACGATGGCCGTCAGCCGGTGGCTGACCACGGAAACGGTGATCGGGTCGAGATTGCGCTTCATCGCCGGGCTCCCCGGAAGGCGGAACGGCTTATCGTAGCACCGTTTCAGCGAAGACGATGAAGGGCCGTCAGACGCTCCCGTCTCCCGGTCCCAACAGCGCTCCGAGGCCGCGCACCGGCCCATGCGCGCCCACCGCCAGACGGGTGAGCGCGGCCCGTTTCGCCACGCCCTCGCGGAGGAAGAACCAGCGCCGCCGCAGGCGGAACAGCGGGTCCGCGGGGCCCACGGCCTGTGTCGCCTGAATCATGGAATCGTTGCCGTCGTCGGCCAGCAGATGCCGGATCGCGGGTGGGCGGACGCAGTAGGTTGCAAGACCCGTGCGCCAATAGGCGGCCAGGGACCGGTCGATGTTCATGCGCACGCGCGGAAACGCCTCCAGGAAGCGCCGGGCCGCCGGGCGGGTGATGACATAGCCCTGGGTGCCGAAATGCGACCAGCGAAGCCAGCCGAGCCGGTGGCCCGTATCCAGCCGGAGATGCGGGATGAAGCGCCGCACCGCGCGGCCCCGGTTCAGGAATACGACGCCGAAGGAGTCGGATGACCGCTCAAGGGCCTCCAGAACGGCGGGCAGCTCCGGCGCAAGCTCGATATCGTCCTCCAGGACCGCCACGGTCTCCGGCCCGTTGTCGATCATGTCTGCGAGGATCGCGCGGTGGCTGAGCCAATTGCCCAGCGCCCCCGCCCTCATCGGCCAGCCTTGCCGGTCGAGCGCGTCGTAATCGATCAGCGCCTCCTGTTCCGGCGTCAGGCGCCGGCCGTCCACCGCGCGGAACAGCTCGAATTCCAGGCCGAGCCCGCTCAACGCCGCGGAAACCCGGCAGCGCCGCTCCCGAGCGTGCTCGAGGTTGATGACGACGACCTTCATACCCGCCCTGTCCCGGCCCGGCGCCGGAGCCCGGAGGACAGGCGCCTAATAGACGGGATGCGCGGCCATGGCGAGCGACGCCTGGATTTCCCAGACCGATTTCGAGACCGCCTGGCCGATCAGGTCCATCTTGCGGACCTGCTCGATGCGGCCGCGGGCGCGCTCCAGTTCCCGGGACGACAGCAATTCGTTGAAGATGCCGCAGGAATCGCAGAGGCAGATAATGACGATATCCCGCGGATCGGGAATCTCGTCCGACAGCAGCACGCCCATGATCCGGAGCTTGACTTCCTGCTCCGCCCTGCCGTCGACGGTCGGGTAGCGCCGCGACCGGAACACCCAGAGGAACCGGTCCTCCTCCCGGTTCAGAATGCCGGACCCGACAAGCCGCTCGAGAGCGCCGTCGCGGATTTCATCTGCATAGGATGCCGTGTTCTCCACCCAGTACCGCGCGCCGTGGACTTCGCCCGACGCCGCGATGCGCTCCAGCGTGGGATCGAGCAACGCATCGCCGGTCGGCTGCCCGTCCACGAGGATGAGAGACTCCAGATCGGTGTCGATCCGGTCCTCCAGCGCGAGGTCCATCAGAACGGCGCCCGCCAGCGCGCACTGCATCGACCATTCCGGGATAGGCAGGAAGCTGCCGTCCCGGTCGTCGAGCAGGAGCAGCATGATTTCCTCGGCAAAGCGAAGCATCGCGGTCAGCCCATGGCCGCCAGAGCCGCAGCCCTGTCGTTATGCACGGTGAAAATAGTGAGGAAGCCGCTGATCTCGAATACTTCGTGAATGCCCGGGCTCAGCGCGCACAGCGCGATCGCGCCGCCCGACTGCTGAAGCCGTTTCGCGCCCATCAGCAGCACCCGAAGGCCTGCGGAACTGATGTAGTCCAGCTTGGCGAAATCGATGAGCAGGGCGTTCTCCCCCTGATCGAGCACAGCCACTACGCGCTCTTCGAAACTTCGTGCATTCGCGCTGTCCAGCCGGCCCCTGGGTTCCAGCACAAATACAGCGTCTTCCTTGCTCTCGCCGATATCCATGAATCTTTCCTGCCTGTCGGTCCTGAAGCCTCCGGGCCGCGACCATAGCCAATTTTCCTGCCTGTCGCCATGCTTTCCGCACAGTCGGAATTTACGAAGCGCGGCACCGAAGGGGCAGCAGGCATGAAATGGAAAACCATACGCACCGAGGAGGATACGCGGGGGATCGTTACCCTGACATTCGCGCGGCCCGACCGGTTGAACGCACTCACCCAGGAAACCATGCGGGAGGTTCACCTGGCTCTCGACGCGTTGCACGGGCGAGCGGGCCTGCGCCTGCTGGTGCTGGCGGCCGAGGGCCGGCATTTCACGGCCGGCGGCGACATCGACATGTTCCGGCAGTTGGGCGCGGCACCTGCCGAAGAGCGGTTGCAGGCGGCGCTGCGCGGCTCGATGCTGAGCCACCGCATCGCCAGCCTGCCCTGTCCCGTCGTGGCCCGGGTGCAGGGCGGCGCATTCGGAGGCGGCGTCACGCTGATCGCGGCGAGCGATGTCGCGATAGCCGGCGCCGGCGCGCGATTTGCGTTCACCGAACTCCGCCGGGGCGTCGTGCCGACCGGTGCGCTCAAGGCGCTGCTGACCCGCATCGGCTCGGCCGCGTATAAGCGCTATCTGTTCACCGGCGAAACCTTCGATGCGGCCGAAGCCCACCGCATCGGCCTGATCGACCGCGCGGTGCCGGACGAGAGCCTGGACGATGCCGTGGAGGCGGCGGTGACAGGCTGCCTCGGCGCCGCGCCCGGCGCTGCCGCGGCCGTCAAGCGCTCGCTCGATCGCTACGACCGCAACGGCCCCGACGCGCTCGGGATCGACGGCCTCTACGCTTTCGCCGAGAGCTGGGCCGGCGAGGAAGGCCGCGAGGGCGCCGCATCGTTCCTGGAGAAACGCCCGCCCGGCTGGCAGGCCTGACGGGGAAGCGGACGCACCGCCCCCAGCCTTCAACCGAGGCGGCGCGCGGCCGCTTCGACAAGCTCCAGTTCCGGACAACCGGGTTCCAGTCCGAAAGCGACGGCGAACGAGGCGAGGTCCGGGCGACCGCCCCGGCGACCGATTCCGGCCAGGACGCCGAACGCCAATCGCTCGGCCTCGATTTCGAGGCGCTTCACCGATCCGCGCCAGTCCTCGCGAGCCCCGTCGTCCAGGCCGGCGACGGAATCGCGGAGATGGCGGCGAAGCGCCCGCAACGGCCGCACCGCCCGCGCCCGCCAGGGACCCACCGCCCGGTCGCCGGCCCGGAGCGTCGCCGGGTCCGCGCCCTCGCCGAGCCAGGCCGCCCACAGCAGGAGCGGCACATCGACGCCGAACTTGTCCTGCAAGGCGAGGCAGGCCTCGCCGACGCCGGGCTCCGAATAGAGCCGGAGGGCGAAATCCCAGAGCGCGCCGGCGGCTTCCGCTTCGGAAATTTCTCCGTTCATCGCTGTCGATTGAAGCCGCGCCGGCGCCGGTTGACAATGGCGCCGCCGCCGTCCCGGCGATGAGGAAAATGCCGCCATGACCGACACGCCCGCCGTGAAGCCCTATGGAAGCTGGGTCTCGCCGCTCTCGGCGCGACGGATCGCCGAAGCCGGAGTCGGCCTCTCGTTCGTGCGCGCGGACGGCGAGAACCTCTACTGGCTCGAAAGCCGGCCGCGCGAGAAAGGCCGCAGCGTGCTCATGCGTTACCGGAGAGGGGAGGTCCGCGAAGCGTTGCCCGCGCATTTCGACGTGCGTTCGCGGGTGCACGAGTATGGCGGCGGCGCATATGCAGCGGGCGGCGGCAGCATCGTCTTCTCCCACTTCCCGGACGGGACCGTCTGGCTGGTCGAGGGAGACGGCGAACCGAGGCGGATCGCGCCGAAGGCCGCCCTGCGTTACGCCGACTTCGCTTTCGCCCCGGACGGCATCTACGCCGTGCGGGAGGACCATCGCGGGCCGGGCGAACCGGTCAACAGCATCGTGTTCCTCGATCCCGCCCGCGCCGGCGAGGGCGAGTCCGTCTGTTCGGGCCGGGACTTCTACGCATATCCCAGACCCGGCCCCGACGGGCGCAGCCTTGCCTGCATCGCGTGGGACCATCCGAACATGCCGTGGGACGGGACCGAACTGCTGCTCGACGGCGAGGCAATCGCGGGCGGAGGGGAGGAATCGCTGCTCCAGCCCACCTGGTCGGCGGACGGACGGCTCCATTACATTTCGGACCGTTCCGGCTGGTGGAACCTCTATGTTCATGACGGCGAGGGCGGCCGCCCGCTGATGCCTGCGGCGGCGGAATTCGCCGGTCCGCTTTGGGGCCTCGGCGCCCAGAACTTCCGCTGCCTCGCCGACGGCGACGTCATCGCGCGATACGAGAAGAACGGCAGCGTCCATGTCGAGCGGCTCCGCGCGGGCCCGTTCGAGACCGGGTTTTCGAGACCGGCCTGCCCCGTCCCGTTCGGTGGCGGCTGGGCGCTGCTCGGCGCGGATGCGGACCGGCCCGCCCGGCTCGACCTGCAGCATGAAGACGGAAGGCGCGAGACGCTCGCCCGCTCCGCCCCAGAAGACCCCGACCCGGCCTTCGTGTCGCGCGGCGAGGCGATCTCGTTTCCGACGAGCGGCGGAAGAGAAGCCCATGCCTGGTTCTACCCACCCAGGAACCCGGACTTCACCGCGCCGGAGGGCGAGCGGCCGCCGCTCGTCGTGCGCTCCCACGGCGGACCGACGGGGGCCTCCGACAATGCCTATTCGTCCGCGATCCAGTATTGGACAACGCGAGGGTTCGCCGTTGTCGACGTGAATTACGGAGGCAGCACCGGCTACGGGCGCGCCTTCCGCCGGCAGCTGGAAGGCCAGTGGGGTATCGTGGATGTCGAAGACTGCTGTGCGGCGGCGACCTGGCTCGCGGACACCGGGCAGGTGGATGCGGACCGGCTGGTTGTGCGCGGCGGCAGCGCCGGCGGGTATACGACGCTCGCCGCGCTCGCATTCCGGGACGTCTTCAAGGCGGGCGCCAGCCTTTACGGTATCGGCGACCTCAAAGCGCTAGCGAGGGATACCCACAAGTTCGAGAGTCGTTATCTCGATCGGCTTATCGGCCCGTTACCGGAGGCGGAGGCGATTTACGACGAACGCTCGCCGCTGCTTCATGCCGATGGTATTTCCTGCCCGGTGATCTTCCTGCAAGGCACCGAAGACAAGGTCGTGCCGCCGGACCAGACGGAAGCGATGGCCGCAGCTCTCCGGGCTCGGGAAACGCCCGTTGCTTTGCTGCTTTTCGAGGGCGAAGGACACGGATTTCGGCGAGCGGAGAATATCGTGGCGGCCCTGGAAGCCGAGCTTTCTTTCTTTGCCCGGATTTTCGGGTTTGAAGCACCTGGCGCACCGGAAGTTGCGCTTCCGGAGGCAAAACAACAGAGCCGCGACACTTAAGCCTCGGAATCGAATTACCGGGTATTACATTTTCGGACAAGCTTTGATAATCTATGCAATGCGTATTCAACGCGAACGGACGGACGGAGACCGCCATATGATCGATGAGACCGCCCTCTCGAGGGGCCAGATTCGCAAACTCAATGCGCTACGCAAGTCATTGGGCCCGTCAATAGCCGACGAAGCCTTTGCCAAGTGGCTCGGCCAGGCGGCGGAAGCGCCGGCTACGGACGAAAATGCGGAAGTCATTGCCGATGCGTTGTGGGGCCTGATTCAGGAAGGCAAACTCACAATTCGTCGTGGCGGATATCTGGTCCGGCGCGGCCGCAAACGGGTGATTGTCGAGGCCCGCGACGACTGACTGCGAGGCGCTTGCAGGCCTTGCTCGCCCCGGCGCCTGCGACGCGCCGAAGCAACGGAAATGAACGGGCTGCTTCGGCCGTTGACGGTGTCGGGGGCTGCTTGTCACCCGTATTCGCCGGGAATCCCCTGCAACATTGACGGTGGATGAGCCGGAGAGCCCAAACCTGGACTCGTACGGCATACGGCGCGGGGTTTTCCCGGTTGCAGCTGTTTCCGGGGTCGTCGGCAACATGGTTGCAGGGCCGGCCCGGTTTGCCGATTCCTGTCGCTTCAGGACCCCGACAAGAAGAGACCGCGACGCATAGTTCCTGTTTTTCCAACGAGTCGGATGGACGAATCGGGGCGGTAACTTCCGAAAGTCTCGCCCCGAACGGCAAACCGAAAGAACGCGTCAGGCGACGGAACCGACCGGCCCGAATAGCGTCGCAAGCGGCGTTCGCCACCCCTGAAGCAAGAAAACCGGATTTGCCTGTACAGGTTCGGTGGCGCGGTGTCTTCGGGCCCTGCCGGTTTATGGGGCGCAAAGCACTTGAACCGGGTCTCCTGTAGTTTTCCCGTCACATTGCGAAACCGCCGGTTTGCACGCCGCAACCGCGCTGTTTCGGCGCTTGCAAAGGCGCGGGTCACTCGCGGAACGAATCGCATCGCTTCCGCCGTCGGTTTGCGAATGTCCGCCGTTGCGGACGGGTCTGCCCAATCCGCAACAGTTCTCCAGCCGCGCACCGCCTTTCCGCCTCGACAGCGGCTCGACCGCGCTGTTACCCTTTGACCCGGACTTGCAGCCTGACGGAGAAGAAACGCGAATGTTGAAGATTTACAGGGTCGGGGACCGGGCGACAAAGAAGGCGCCGTCCGACCGGTTCACGGGCGACGTCCATCAGGACGAAGTCCTGGTCGGCGACGCGCCTTCGAGGATGCGCGCGACGAATGTGACCTTCTCTCCGGGTGCGCGCACCGCCTGGCACCGCCATCCCGTCGGACAGACGCTGTGGGCCGTTTCCGGGGTCGGCCGCTTGCAGGTCGAGGGGGGCCCGGTGGAAGAGCTTCGCCCCGGCGATACCGCCGTCATTCCGCCGGGTGCGCGCCACTGGCACGGGGCGGCGCCCGACAGCATCTTCGCCCACCTCGCCATGTCGGAGACCGGCGAGGACGGCGCCGGCACCGACTGGTTCGAGAAGGTCAGCGACGCCGACTATTCCGGTTGACCCGGCGCAATGACCCTGAATGTCGCCATGCATCCGGCGGCCCGCGAGCGCGTCTCGGACCGGCTCGCGGCCCTTGAGCTGCCATTGCAGCTGCTGCCGCTGCTGGAGGACGGCCGCTGCATGGTGGACGACAGGCCCATGCCGCTGGCCGAAGCCCCGGCGGAGGCAGTCTGGCTTACCGTGGAAATGGGCGGCCGGGCCTTCGAGAACTGCCTGGAGTCGATCGCCGCCTCGCGCACGGTCAAATGGCTTCAGACATTCAACGCCGGGCTCGACCATCCTGGCTATCGCGCAATAGCGGCGAGGGGCATCCGCATCGGCGCGTCCAGCGCCCAGGCGGTCGCCATTTCCGAATATGCCTTCGCCCATGTGCTCGACCTTTTCCAGGGACTCGCCGAACGGCGCGCCGCGCAGGAGGCGGGCGAGTGGAAGCTGCTGCCGTTCCGCGAAATCGCCGGCACCACCTGGCTGATGGTCGGATACGGCAATATCGGACGCGAGATCGGCAAACGCGCCGGCGCCTTCGGAGCTCGGGTCGTCGGCGTAAGGCGCGGAGCGGCACCAGCGCCCCATGCGGACGAAATCATCGCCATGAGCGAGCTGGGAGACCGTCTCGGGGACGCCGATGTCGTCGTGCTGTGCTGCCCGCATTCGTCGGAGACCGACCGGCTCGTCGATGCCGCGTTCCTCGCGGCCATGAAGCAGGGAGCCGTGCTGGTGAATGTGGCGCGCGGCGGCGTCGTGGAGGATGCCGCGCTGCTGGCCGCGCTCGACAGCGGCCGGGTCGGGGCAGCCGTGCTGGACGTGTTCGAACCCGAGCCCCTGCCCCGGAGCAGTCCGTACTGGAAGCATCCCTCGGTCCGGCTTACCGGCCACTGCTCCTTCGCCGGCAACGGCACGCGCTCCCGCGCCGACGATCTCTTCATCGCCAATCTACCGCGCTATGCTGGGGGCGAAGCGCTGGTGAACGAGGTCGATCTCAAGGTCTATCTCGAAACGCTGCCCTGAGACCGCCATCGCGAACGGGAGGTCCTCGCCGATGACCGAAATCCGGCCCCTTTCCGAGCATACCGGCGTGGAGATTACCGGCGTCGATATCCGCAGGCTGGACCGAGATGGCTTCCGGCGGATTTACGATGCGTGGCTGGACTATGGCGTTGCCGTCGTGCGCGACCAGGCGCTCGGGATCGAGGACTTCATTTCCTACAGCCGGCGCTTCGGTCATGTCGTGCCGCATCCCTCCCGTTCGACCCGCCATCCGGACCATCCCCAGGTCACGGTGCTGGGCGTCGGCAAGTTCGATGCCGACGGCAAACTCAACGAGGAAATCTACCGCCGCGGCGCAGCTTCCTGGCATACGGACGGCGCCTATGACGAGGTGCCCTTCAAGGCGACGCAACTTTACGCGCTCGCCGTGCCGAGCCGGGGCGGCGACACCCATTTCTCCTCCATGTACCGGTCCTACGAGGCCCTGCCGGATCGGCTGAAGTCCGAGATCGAAGGCCGGAGGGGCGCCTTCACCTATGGCGGCGGCAAGCGGGGCTCGGACGCCCTGTTGAACCCGGAGGACCGCGGACACGCCCCGGTGTTCCATCCGCTGGTCCGCACACACTCGGAAACGGGACGCAAGTCGCTTTATTTCGATCCCGGCAAGATCGTCTATGTCGAGGGCCTGCCGCGGGAGGAGAGCGACGCGCTCATCGACGAACTCGAAGAACGCATGGTGGTAGCGGACGCCCGCTACGACCACCGCTGGCGCGTGGGCGACGTGGTCATCTGGGACAATCGCTGCATGGTCCACAAGGCGGCCGGCGACTACCCGCCGGAGGAAGACCGCATCCACTGGCGCACCTCGATCAAGGAGCATGACACCGGCGCGCGCGTCGCCGCCGATTGATAGGGAAACGGGAGGCAGCAGGCATGGCCATCGAAGTGAAACCCGCTTCGCCCGCCACGGGCGCGGAAATCCTGGGCGCGGACATCGGCGCGGGGCTGGACGAGGACGAGTTCGCAATCATGCGGGCGGCGCTCGACCGGAATGGCGTGATCGTGCTGCGCAACCAGACCCTGACGCCGGAGAAGCAGGTCGCCTTCACGCGGCGCTTCGGCGAGCCCGAGTTCAATTTCAACGCGGCCCGCTTCGGCATCGACGGCAGCCCCGAGATCTACCTCATCTCGAACATCGTCGAATACGGTGCGCCCATCGGCACGCGGCGCGCGGGCGAGACCTGGCACACCGACATGAGCTATGCCGAGCGCCCGGCGGGCGCGACGATGCTCTATGCGGTCGAGGTGCCGGTCCTGCACGGGCTCACGCTGGGCGACACCTGCTTCGCCAATGCAGCCGCCGCCTGGGATGCGCTGCCCTCGTCGATGCAGGAGGAAATCGAGGGCCTGCAGGGCGTTTTCGACTTTCGCGGGCGGAAGCGCTCCTCGCCTGTCAGCGCGGAGGACATCGCGCAATACCCGCCCGTGGAGCATCCCATCGTCCGCACCCATCCGCGCACGGGGCGCAAGAGCCTCTACATCGTGCGGGACGACTGCACCGGGATCGTCGGCAAGGACGAGGAGACTTCGCGGGGGCTGATCGAGGCGCTCGCCGACCATATCGTGCGCACGGAGTTCATCTACCGGCACCGCTGGCAGGTGGGCGACGTGGTGGTCTGGGACAATTGCACGGTGCAGCACCGCGCCATCCAGGACTACGACCTGCCGCAGCGCCGGCTGCTGTGGCGCACCACCGTCAAGGGCGACATCCCGGTCTGACAGTCAGGCGCCGTTCAGCCGGCTGAGGGCGACCAGTTGTAGACCCGCTCCAGGGTGCCGCCCATCAACTGCTCGCGCTCGCTCTCCGTCAGCCGGTCCGTCCGGCGGAATGGCTCGACGCCCTGCTCGTAGGCGATGAGGTTGACGGCCCGCGTCCAGTCCGTGCCCCAGAGGCAGCGCTCGATGCCGAACGCCTCGAAAATGCGCGCGAGCGGGTCCCAGATGTCGTCGAAGGGGTAAGGCGCGTGGCTGAGCGTGCAAGCGCCCGTGATCTTGACGGTGACATTCTCGCATTCCGCGAGCGCCAGAAGGGCCGGCAGGTCGGCGAACGGCTCCGGCGGCGCGGGCGGGTCGAAAGGCTGCTTCAGGCCCAGATGGTCGATGACGATCTGCGCCTCCGGATGCCCCTTCGCAAGCGCCAGCGCCTGGTCCAGCAGGCCCCAGCAGAGGAGGTTGACCGGGAGCCCGCTGCCGGCCGCGGCGCGGAGGATGCGCGAGACGCCCGCATGATCGGGGTCTGTAGAAACCCCGTATGCCAGCATGATGCGCACCGCGACCGCGCCTTCCACCTTCGCCCACTCGGCGACCGTCTCCGCGACGCCGGGATCCCCCGGATCGACCGGCTTGACCAGGCAGAAACGGCCGGGATGGGCGGCGTGGACATTGACTGCATAGCTCGCGTCGTAGCGGTACATGCTGTAGGGCGAGACCAGCACCGCCCCGTCCACGCCGACCGCGTCCATCGCGGCCACCATATCGCTGCCGGTGACCTCGGGCGGCCCTGCGAGCGTCCCGACCCAGGGCCGGCCGGGATGGTCGCGTTCATAGGCGTGGACCTGCGCGTCGATGATCGGCATGGGCGCGCGTCTCCTCTTGCTGCTGCGTGCGGGCGCGGCGGCGTCAGGCCGCCAGTTCCAGGATTTCCATGACCTGCGCAGGCCCTTCTATGGGGCGCGGGTTGCGCGGCACCCAGGGGGTGCCCATCGCCTGTTCCGCGATCTTCCGGAAGTGCTCGCGCCCGACTCCCGCCGCGGAAAGGCTGCGGGGCATGCCGAGGCCGGCGATGAAGCGGTCGAGCAGGTCGCCCGCATCCGCATCCGGGTGGCCCATGGCGGCTGCCACCAGCTTCTGGCGGTCCGCGTTGGTCTGCCGGTTCCAGCGCATGACGAAAGGCAGCATGATGCAGGAGGTGTGGCCGTGCGGCGTGTCGAACACCGCCCCCAGCACATAGCCGATGCCGTGGCTCGCCCCCATCGGCACGCCGCTGGCGAGCGGCGCCATCGAGAGCCACGAGCCCACCTGGCAGTCGAGCCGGGCGTCGATGTCGGCCGGGTCGGCCTTCACCCGCGCGAGCCCCTGCGTCAACAGCGAGAGGCCCTTGAGCGCCTGGGCGTCGCCGTAAGCATGCGCTTCGCCGGAGCAGACGCCTTCGACGCAATGGTCCACCGCGCGCACGCCGGTCGAGAGGAACAGCCATTCCGGCGTATGCACGGTCGGCGCGGGGTCGAGGATCACCGCGCTCGGAATCGCGTCCGGATGGCGGAACAGCTCCTTCAGCCTGACGCGCTCGTCCGTTACGCCGGCGATGGCGCTGAACTCGCCGGCCGAAAGCGTGGTCGGGATCGAGACCTGCGGAATTTCGGGGCCGGCCGGCGGGTCGCGGAGTGCATCCATCTCCTCCGCCGTGCGGATATCGTTGGCGAGGCACATCCGCACCGCCTTGGCGCCGTCGGTGAGCGAGCCGCCGCCGAAGGTCACGATGAGGTCGGCGTCGGCGGCGCGCGCGGCTTCGGCCGCGTCGATCACGTCGCCGCGGGGCGTGTGGGGCCGCATGCGGTCGAACTGGCCGGCGACCTTGTTGCCGAGCGCGCGGCGCAGCTTTTCGATCTCGCCGGTCTCGCGGCCCAGCGTGCCGCTCACCATCAGGAAGATGCGCTCCGCGCCGAGCCGGTCCGCCTCCTCGGCCACCGCCTCTTCCAGCGGCACGCCGAAGCTCACCGCCTCCATCCGCCCGAACGCCACCCGACCCGATTTCATCGGCCGATCTCCCGTTGTCTCGCCGGCTTCGAGCATATGGCGAGCGCATCCCCCGTCAATCTTGCGGACGGTCCCGGCTGCCCATGCCGAGGAGGCCCCATCCAGCGAGCGCCAGAGCCATGCCCGACGCCACGGCGCGAACGGCGTTCCAGAACTGCCAGGGGCCGGAATAGTTGCGCCACGCCTCCCGCGCCTCCGCGGCATCGAGCGGCACCGCGAGCGGAGCCAGCGCCTCGTTCAGCGGCACATTGACCGTCATCGTCGGCAGCATGGCGCCCAGGACATAGAGGAGTCCGGCCAGCGCGAAGCAGATTGCGGCGCGGCGCTCCCGGGTCCTTGCGGCAATCAGCGCCGTGAATATCGAGAGCACGGGCGTGCCGAAAAAGGCCGGCGCGAAGACCCAGTTTCGCACGCTCGCATTCATGGCCTGCATGGCGGCGATGGCCGTGTTGGGGTCGGCCGCGTCCAGCCCCCACATGGTCGAGCAGACCCAGGCGAAAAAGAACCCGAACATCGCCCCGGAAAACAGGAGCGACAGGAGGGCCAGCGGCTTCAGCAGGAAACCCGTTCTCTCGGGCATCGATACCCCTCGGTCCGGCAGCACAGGAGGGATAGTCGCGCGCCGGACCGATTCGGTCCATAGCGCACCGAAGTCCATGGATTCCGCGCCAGATAACGACCGTCTGCATTGGAAGAGTGTTGCCCGGTTCCAAACCCTCCCCTAAAGTGCTCTCCTAAGTGACTACAATAGTCTCAAAAAGGATTCGATATGCGTCAGGTCCAATTGCGTCAGGCCAAGGCATCGCTGTCTTCATTGGTTGAGGGAGCGGCGCAGGGGGAAACCGCGGTCATTACCCGCCGTGGCAAGCCCCGGGCGGTCCTCGTGGGAATCGACGAATGGAACCGCCTGAGCCAGGTCCCTTCGTTCGGACATTTGCTGCTCGCCTCGGGGCTGGAGGACGGCGACTTGCCGCCGCGAGACACGAGTCCCCTGCGAGACGCCCCGCTTTAGGAACGACTTCTGTGTACCTGGTCGATACCGACATCCTCTCAACGGGGGCGCCGGGCCGGCGGGAACGGTCTGCCGCATTGGCTGAATGGATGAATACGCACTCCGATTTCCTCTTCCTCTCCACCGTCACGGTCGCAGAGATTTGCAGCGGCATCGCCAGGCTCCGACGCACCGGAGCTACTGCGAAGGCGGAACGTCTCGACGATTGGCTCGAACTCGTCCTCCATCTCTACGACGCGCGGATAATCCGCTTCGACGTCCCCGCAGCGCGGCGAGCGGGGTTGCTGATGGACCGGGAGCGTGCCGCCGGCCGCTCGCCCGGCTTTGCCGATATCGCCATCGCAGCGACAGCGGCTGATCGGAACTTCACCGTCCTCACACGCAATCTTCGCCATTTCCGGCCGCTAGGCGTCCCGGCGATGAATCCGCTCGAAGCGCTTCCCGAGTAATCGCCAATCCGGCAGGAGACTGACCGCCGCCCTTTCCTTCGGGGCGTTCCTGCGCTCTACTGTCGGCCAGCTTCCGGCAGCAGGGACGGCTTGCCATGACCGCATACAGGTTCGACGACCGCGCCATCGACTGGGCGCCCTTCAACGGCTTCGAGGGCCTCTACTATTCCATCCAGAGCGTGGACCGGGAGCTGAACCGCGTCGATATGCTGATGAAGTTCGATCCCGATACCGACTGCGTGCCGCACACCCATGTCGGCGTCACCAAGACGCTGGTGCTGGAGGGCGAGCACCGCATCTACAAGCCGGGTCCCGACGGTGCGCTGGGTGCGCCCGATATCCGCCCGGCCGGGACCTTCTCGGAGAACCGGGGCGACGAGACCCATGTCGAGGGCGGCGGGCCGGACGGCGCGATCATCCTGCTCTCCATGCAGGCGGTGGAGGGCGATGTCTATGACATTCTCCGCGAGGACCTCTCGCTCGACCGCAAGATCACGCTCGACAATTTCGCCCGCGGCCTGGAGCGGCAGCGGGCGAGGGCCGCCTGAGGGCCGGGTGCTCCGGGAAGAAGACGTTACCGAAGCGGTTTTCGAATTGGGCTGACCGAGATGCTGTGCTTTGCCGAAGAGATCATGCTGCTCCTGCTCGACGACCGCGACGGGAGCTTCCTGCCTGTCCCGCAGTCGTCGGTGCGAAGTGCCCTGGCCGGCGCGGTGCTGATGGACCTGGCGCTGGCAGACCGGATCGACACCGACCCCCGCTCGCTCATCCTCGTGGATGAGAAACCGACGGGCGACCCCTTGCTCGATCCGACGCTGGCGCGCATCGCTGCGTCCGGGCACAGCCACGACGCCCACCATTGGGTCCAGAGGGCCGCCGGCCATGCCGACGAGATTCGCGAAACCGCGCTCGCCCGGCTCGTCGAAAAGGGTATCCTGACGCAGGAGGAAGACCGGTTTCTCTGGGTCTTCCGGTCGCGGCGCTACCCGGCCGTTGACGGCAAGGCGGAACGGGAGGTCAAGCTCCGGATCATGGGCGTCCTCCTGTCCGACGAGATTCCCGATCCCCGCGACATCGCGATCATCGGCCTCTGCGACGCCTGCGGCATACTCGACCACATGATAGCGCCGCGCGAGCTGGCCCAGGCGCGCGAGCGCATCGACCGGGTCAGCAGGCTGGACCTGATCGGCCAGTCGGTGGCGAATGTGATCGAGCAGACGCGGGAGCTGAGCAGGCTGCGCTCGGACCTGTAGCGCAACAGCCAGGACGCCGGGATCGGGAGCTACCTTCCCGGCATGCCTTCGTTCCTCGGAAGGTCCGGGTCCATCGGGCACCAGGGCTGGGCGCTGCCGACGAAGATGTTCTGGCTCGGCCGGTACAGGCCCGGATCGTCGAGGCTTCCCGCGTAGAGCACCCGGACCGACTCGGACGCCCCGTTTATCAGGAATACGGGAGAGCCGCATGAGGGGCAGAAGGCGCGGCGCATGGGATGCCCCCTGTCCGCCGGCCTTTCGAACCAGGCCGGCTCGCCGCTGAGCAGATCGAACTCCCTCTCCCGGACCGCCACGGCCGGGAAGAAGGCGCTGCCGGTGGCCTGCTGGCAATCCCGGCAATGGCAATTGCCCATATAGACCGGCGCGCCGGAACATTCGTAGCGTATCGCGCCGCACGCGCAGCCACCGCCGAACGGGAGGTCCATGACCGCTCTCCTCTCTCGCGTCCTGGCGGAGTATAGACCGTTGCCGTCCGGCGCGCCGTTATTCACCGTTCTCCGAAGCAGCCTCTCCCGGCGGCGGGGGCGCCGCCGTGCGCGGCTTGAAGGAACTCGGCCACAACACGCAAGTGTCCTGGTCCAGGGGCAGGGGCATCAGGCCGTAGCCGCCGGTATTTTCATCGACGAAGGGCGAGATGCCGGCGACCTCCCACTCCGCAGTGGGGCAATCGAGCGGCGGCGGCTCCGTGCGGCACGTCAGCAGCGCGGGGTCTATGGGCTCATGCTCGGGAAGCTGCCCCGCCTCTTCCCAGCGGGTAAGCTCGTCGCGAAATGCCTGCCGGTATGCCTCGCATTCTTCCGGCGGCAGCCAACTCGAACGGTTGTGGAAGATAATGCGCAATGCCGGGACGTCTTCCGGAAACCAGGGAAAGGTCTCGGCGGCGCGCGATTTCTCCAGAATCGCGGGCAGCGACGCGCGGACGAATTCGAGCGCCCTTGCATATTCCCGTTCCCGCCATTCCGGCGGATGGGGCCCGCGAAACCATTCCTGCCGGTTGAACGGCCGGCCGAAGCGGGGAAGTTCCTTCCGGTTCTCGGCAAAGAGGTCAAGCTGCCGGTTCTTCATCGGCCTCCTCGCGGCCCGCAGCGGCGGAAGCCCGCCTCCAGCGCGGCCCGAATGACAGGGGAGCCTCCAGGGACTCCGCCAGCAACGCATCCGTCTCGTCGAACAGATACAGCAATTGGCCGATCCGCGCGACAAGATCGAGAATGCCGCGATTCAAGGCCACATCGAGCGCCTGCCCCCGCCGGGCGCGCAGCCAGCGGGGAAGCACGGGATAGCCGCTGACGGCGAAATCCCAGACACGCGCTGGAACCTTTGCCACACGCATGTCGCCGGCGGCGGTCAATGCCAGCACCCCCTCATCGCCCTGCCGCACGAAGGCGCGCCCGGGCGGCGGAACATCGAGAACGGCGCCGGTAACGACGCCCTCCAGCCGCCCGCAAAAAAAACGTTCGTGCGGTTCGGACGCGAATGTCTGTAGCGCCCTTATGCGCGCGCCCGTTCCTGCCGCCCGGAGGAACAGGCCGGCGTCTGCCGGAAACGGAATGTGCGGGAACGCATCTTCGAGGTCCCAGGCGAAGCGAGTCGCGTAGCTGGAAGCCGACAACAGGGCGAGCGCGCAATCGAAGACTTGTTGCGGCCCGACCGCCGCGCCCAAACCGTCTTCCAGCTCCGAAAGAAACTCCCGGTTGAGTAGAGCGCCGCCCTGGCCTTCCCGGCGGTCCCAGAGCGGCAACACCCAACCGCCGTAGCTGCCGCGAAATGCATGTTGGTCGGGAATGAGGCCATGGCACCAGACCGCCGGGCCGGCGCCGGTGCCGTCGCGCTTGGCAAACAGCGCCACATTGTCCCTGCCCCAAACTTCCTGGAGGGAATGGCGCGGACGATCGACATAGTTGCGGTGGTTATACAAATGCCTGATGTCGAGCGGTCGATAAGAGACTTGGGTAATCACTGCACCGTCAAAAGGCGATTCCAGTGCGGGGCCGACCCTGTTGGCGGCGGAATTCCTGAACTCCTCCTGAGCCTCCGAATAGTCCTTTCTCCGCCAAGCCAAGAGTCTTCGTTCCAGCAGCTCGGCTTCCGTCGCGTACACAAAATGATCCCTGTAGGTAACGATTCCGTTGGAGCGAAAGTCGAAGATGCAGTCGAGCGCGGGCCATTCTTCCTCGGCAAAGCCGGCCGGTCGCATTCCGTCCATGCCCGCACCTTCGACCGGACAGTATGCGAACCGCATCGGATCTGTCGCAGCGGCGTTCGCCAGATTGAGCTTGTCCGCACGGGTGAACGCGCCTTCCTGCCAGACGTCGGCATAGTCCACCTGCGCCTCGCCTTCGCCCCCCTCGGCCGCTTCGGCGACGAGGACGCAAACTCCGGTTTCGATATTGAAGACATTCTGGTCCCGCTCGACCGGGGCCGGCCGAACGCCGCGGGTATTGCCGCGAAAATCGACGATGCGGATGCGGTCGAAGCGCTCGCGGAGCATCTTGCGCAGCCCGCCGAAGCCCCGCCCGGTGAGAAAGTTGCGGTTGGTGATGAAGGCGAGAACGCCGCGGCCCTGCGCCCCTTCCGCCTCGAACAGCCGCCAGAGCGCCCAGCGATAGAACGCGACATAGAGATCGGGAAAGGCGTTGAGCGACAGGCCGTGGCCCGCTTCCCGGACGGGGCGTTTCAGGTCCTCCCAGCGTTCGTCCATATCGTCGCCGATGAGTTCTTTCACCTCGCCTGCACGCAGGCGCTTGTAGGGCGGGTTGCCCATGACGACCAGAATTGGCGCATCGCGCTTGACGGCGTCGGCCTCCCGGCGTTCGGCCACCATCGGCGCGCTGAGAAACGCCAGATGCGGCTGCACGCCCGCCGCATCGGCCGGCGGGGCCAAGGTGTCGGTCAGGAAAATCGGCAGCCGGGCGGCGGCGGCGCCTCGCCCGGCGACCTCCCGCGTCATCCGGTAATGCGCGACGGCATAAGGCCCCACCAGCAGTTCGAAGCCGTGCATCCGTTGAGCGAACGCCTCGATTTCCGCCGGAACCGCACCTTCGCCATATCGCTCTTCGGCCCGGCGCGCAGCCTCGCCGGCGGCGGCGATCAGGAATGTGCCCGTGCCGCAGGCGGGGTCGAGCAGCTGAACCTCTTCGTCGAGCAGACCGGCGCTTTCGAACGATCCGCGCAGCGTCCGGTCCACTTCCGCGACGATCAGCCGGACGACCTCGGGCGGCGTGTAATAGACTCCATACCGCTTGACGGCCTCGGGGTCGAAAATGCGCAGGAAGTTCTCATAGAGGTAGAGCACCGGGTCCCGGCCGTTCGCCGGCGCCAGCAGAACCGGATCGACGGCGTTCACGGCATCCACCGTCACGTCGAAGGCGGCGCCGAGCATGGTCCGCACTTCGTCCAAGGTCAGCGCCCGAAGCGTGCCGCGTAGAAGCGGCCAAGACGAATCGGGAAGTAGCTCATATGCGTGCGGGCCGACATTCCGTCCGCTCGCCTCGCGGGCCAGCAGCAGGCCGAACACCAGGGTCTGGGCGAACGCCGAAGAAAATCCGGCATCGGTGTCGGCCGGGTCGTATCCGCCCGCCTCAGCACGCGCAAAGAGCGTTTCGTTGAAGTCCGCGCGGACCTGCGACACGACATCGTCCAGCCCTTCGCCGCATTGCGCCGCGACCACCGACCGGACCAGCCGCGCCGCATGGGCGAGCACGGCCGCTACTTCCTCGGCGTCCTGGGGCGCAGCGGGGGTCGCCATTGCCAGGGTCCGGAGGATCGCCGCAAAACCGGATGTATCGCGCGCCCGGATCAACCGCCCCGCGCGCGCCGCCGACATTCCCGGCTCCAGCGCGGCCGCAGGCAGGATTTCCGCCTCGGCCTCAAGCGTATTCCGGCGATAGAGTTGGATCGAGGTGAAGTTGCAAAGCGCCCAAAGAGGCAATTCGCTAAATCGTTCGAATTGTTCGGCATTGTGGCCCGTGAACCGGTTCGGATCGAGCGGCAGGCCCGGTTGCTTCAACTCGATAAAGGCGCGAGCGGGTTCGCCCGAACGGACCAGGGCCAGATCCGGACGCCCCACTCCGGGACGCCGGAACTCGGGCAGCACATTGGGGGCGATGGCGGTAACTTCCGGCAACGCCGCCTCGACCAGGGTCTGAAAGCGCGGCGCAAGAAGCAATTCGAGCGCCGTGCCGTCCCCCGCTGTGCCGGGATTGGCTGCCCGGTCGCTTCGCACCGATGCTGCAAAAGCCGTAACCGCATCGACAATCGACATGGCGGCACGCTAGAGCCGTTTCGCCGCAAGCAAAAGCGCCATTCGAACCAGGCAATCGCTTTCCTGCTTATCCCTGAAACGCCGCCCTTATCCCTGAAACGCCGCCGATCCTTTACCCGTCATACCCGGACTTGTTCCGGGTATCCCTCCGCCGCTCCGGTCGGACAGCCGCATGGATACCCGGAACAAGTCCGGGCATGACGATATGGGGGGCGGGTATGATGGAGGAATGAGCAACGGGATAGACGGGTTAGCAGTTTTCCCCGTTCATCCGTCTTCCGGCAAATGGAAAAATTTTCATATTTTCCCCGCCAGGGGCTTGACTGGAGAGAAAGTGGTGTATGATGGGAGCAGAGAGGCGGCTCCCCGGGGCCGCCTTTTCGCTCTTCTGCAGAGGGAAGCAATGGCTGGGGCCGAAAAAAGCCCCGGCGGGAGGCGACGGGAGAAGTGCGCCCTTCGCCTCGCGCGCGCAATCAGGCGCGCGAACCGCGCCGGCGCTAACGCGCGCTGGCGGGCGCAGGCGCGCAGGCAGGATACGCGCGCAAAAAGGGTCCCGCCGTTTGACGGCGCCGGGCGGCGGCGGCGCGGAAGGAAGGGAGCGGAACGGAACGCGATGGAGGGAACGATATGCAGGAACGGAACCGCAGAGCTTCGGCGGCGGCATGAGGAACATGACATCTCATGACACAGTGCAGGGGTCTTCCATGAACCTTCCCGCTTGCGGAGGGAGAAGTGCGCCCGCCGCCTCGCGCGGGCAATCAGGTGCGCGAACCGCGCCGGCGCAAGACGCGCGCGGACGGGCGCGGGCGCGCAAGCACGATACGCGCGCAAAAAGGGTCCCGCCGCCTGGGGCGACCGGGCCGGCGGCGGCGCGGATGGAATGGAGCGGAACGGAACGCGATGGAGGGAGCGATATGCAGGAACGGAACCGCAGAGCTTCGGCGGCGGCATGAGGAACATGACAAAACATGACACATTGCAGGGGGTCTTCCACGAACCGCCCTGCCCCGCGAGCCTGCGGAGAGGGTGCGGGGGGCTTCCCTCCCGCAAGCGACGGAGGGCGAAGGGGGGACGCTCGGGCATGACGGGGGTGTTCGCGCATGACAAATCCGAAAGCGATTGCCCTGCCATTCGAACCCCGGCGCGTTGCAGCGAAGCGGGCGGCGGGGTATGAGCGGCGCCATGGCTTCCTACCGGTATGTCTATGTGATGCACGGGCTCGCCAAGGCCTATCCGGGCGGGCGCAAGGTGCTGGACAATATCCGCCTCGCCTTCCTGCCGGGCGCCAAGATCGGCGTGCTGGGACCGAACGGGGCCGGCAAATCGACGCTCATGCGCATCATGGCCGGCATCGAGACCGAATTCGACGGCGAGGCCCGGGCGGCGGACGGCGCGCGCGTCGGCTACCTGCCGCAGGAGCCGGAGCTCGACCCGGACCGCGACGTGATGGGCAATGTCATGGAGGGCGTGGCGGAGACGGCGCGGTTGCTGGAGCGCTTCAACGAGGTGAGCGCGCGCTTCGCCGAGGAGCTGACCGCCGACGAGATGGACGCGCTGATCGAGGAGCAGGGCGAACTTCAGGAGCGGATCGACGCGGCGAACGGCTGGGAGCTGGAGCGCACGGTCGAGATCGCCATGGACGCGCTGCGCTGCCCGCCGGGCGAGGCGGACACGGGGACGCTGTCCGGCGGCGAGCGGCGGCGGGTGGCGCTCTGCCGCCTGCTGCTCTCCCGGCCGGACCTGCTGCTGCTCGACGAGCCGACCAACCATCTGGACGCGGAAAGCGTCGCCTGGCTGGAGCGCTTCCTGGAGCGGTATGAGGGCACGGTGGTGGCCGTCACCCATGACCGCTATTTCCTCGACAATGTCGCCGGCTGGATCCTGGAGCTGGACCGGGGGCGCGGCGTGCCGTTCGAGGGCAACTACTCCTCCTGGCTGGAGCAGAAGGAGCGCCGCCTCGCGCTCGAGGAAAAGCAGGAGAGCGCGCGGCGCCGGGTGTTGCAGCGCGAGCTCGAATGGGTCCGCCAGAGTCCGCGTGCCCGGCAGGCCAAGAGCCGGGCGCGCCTGCGGGCCTATGACGAGCTGCTGGCCGAGGGCGAGCGCCGGGCGCTCGACACGGCCGAGATCGTCATTCCGCCGGGGCCGAGGCTGGGCGACGTGGTGATCGAGGCCAAGGGCGTGGCCAAGGCCTTCGGCGAACGCCTGCTGATGGAGGGCGTCACCTTCCGCCTGCCGCCGGCGGGCATTGTCGGCGTGATCGGGCCGAACGGCGCCGGCAAGACCACGCTCTTCCGCATGTTGACCGGCGAGGAGTCTCCCGACAGCGGCGCGCTCCGGGTCGGCGACACGGTGAAGATCGGCGCGGTGGACCAGAGCCGCGACGCGCTTGAGGCCGGCAAGACGGTCTGGGAGGAGATTTCCGGCGGGCTCGACATGGTGGCGCTCGGCGGGCGCGAGGTCGCGAGCCGGGCCTATGTCTCGACCTTCAACTTCAAGGGCCCGGACCAGCAGAAGAAGGTGGGCTCCCTCTCCGGCGGCGAGCGCAACCGGGTCCATCTCGCCAAGATGCTCAAGTCCGGCGCCAACCTGCTGCTGCTGGACGAGCCGACCAACGACCTCGATGTCGAGACGCTGCGCTCGCTGGAGGAGGCGCTGCTGGCCTTCGCCGGCTCGGTGCTGGTCATCAGCCACGACCGCTGGTTCCTGGACCGGATCGCGACCCACATCCTCGCCTTCGAGGGCGACAGCCATGTGGAGTGGTTCGAGGGCAATTACGCCGACTACGAGGCCGACCGCCGCCGCCGCCTCGGCGCGGAAGCCGACAACCCCCACCGCATCCGCTACAAACCGCTCACGCGGGGGTAGCGGCCGACTCGCCAAGCTTGCACCGTGCCCGGTGCGGCAGTATGTCTTGTCTGGATAGCGTTCCCGTCGCTACCCGGCTAAAGAAGGCAATCCATGGCCGAAGCCGCATTCGATACTCTCGCAGCCGCCCGCGCCCTCAAGGACGCCGGCGTCAAGCCGGAGCATGCCGAGGCGATTGCCGATGCCGTGCGCGCGGCGGCGCAGGCCGGGCGTGAAGAACTTGCGACCAAAGCCGACTTGGCAGCGCTGGAATTGCGCATGACGAACAAACTGTATGCCGTCGCCGGCGCCTTGGCCGCGCTGATCGTCGCCGCCAAGCTCATTCCCTGACCTGCTGGGCCGTCAGAGCCCCACATCCTCCGGGAAGTATTTCATGGCGCAGCGGAGCGGGTTGGGGGCGGCCTGGCCGAGGCCGCAGATGGAGGCGTCGGCCATGACGGATGCCAGGTCCTCCAGCACGTCGCGGTCCCAGGCGGGCTCGGCCATCAGCCGGGCGGCCTTCTCGGTGCCGACGCGGCAGGGCGTGCATTGCCCGCAGCTCTCATAGGCGAAGAAGCGCATGAGGTTGAGCGCCGCCGCCCCGATATCGTCGCCGTCGGCCAGCACGACCACCGCGCCCGAGCCGGTGAAACAACCGTGCGGCTCCAGCTTGCCGAAGTCGAGCGGAATGTCCGCGAGGCTCGCCGGCAATATGCCGCCCGAAGCGCCGCCAGGAAGATAGGCCTTGAACGCGCGGCCCTCTTCCATGCCGCCGGAGAACTCCTCGATCAGCTCGCGCGCGGTAACGCCTGCGGGCACGATCTTCACCCCCGGCTCCTTCACCCGGCCGGAGACGGAGTAGGCCCGCCAGCCCTTGCCGCCATGCCGCCCGGTTTCCGCGAACCAGGCCGCGCCCCGCTCCAGGATCGCCGGCATCCAGTAGAGCGTCTCGACATTGTGGACGAGCGTCGGCCGCCCGTGCAGGCCGACCTGCGCCACATAGGGCGGGCGGTGGCGCGGCAGGCCGCGCTTGCCTTCGATGCTCTCGATCATCGCCGACTCTTCGCCGCAGATATAGGCGCCCGCGCCCCGGCGCAGATGCACGCCGCCGGGCGGCGCGAGCGCGCCCAGCCGGGCGATCTCGGCGGCCATGATCTCCCGTGCATCGGGATATTCGTCGCGGAGGTAGATCGTGATCGTGTCCGCCTCGACCGCCCAGGCTGCGATCAGCGCGCCTTCCAGCACGGCACCGGGCGCGGTCTCCAGGAAAAGGCGGTCCTTGAAGGTGCCGGGCTCGCCCTCATCGGCATTGACCGTGAGGTGGCGCGGCTTCGGCCCGGCGCGCACGAAGCCCCATTTGCGCGCGCTCGGAAAGCCCGCGCCGCCCATGCCACGCAGTCCCGCCTCCTCGATCTCGCGCGTCACATCCTCGCGGGTCCGGCGGCCTTCGAGGCAGGCGCGGAATTGCGCGTAGTCTCCTTCGGGCGCCGCCGGAACGCTGTGCGCCGCCTTGTCCGAAACGGCCGCGCCGACGCGGCTTCCAAGAACGGCCGCGCGCACGCTCTCGGGCGTCGCCCGGTCCACATGCCCGTGCCCGGCCTCGACGACCGGCGCGCAGTCGCAGCGGCCCATGCAGGGCGCGGTGACCACGCGCGCTTCCGGGAAGGCCGCGCCGAGCGACTCCAACAGCGCCGGCGCGCCCGCCAGCTCGCAGGAGAGGCTGTCGCAGACGCGCAAGGTCAGCGCCGGCGGCGCCTCCTCGCCTTCCTTCACCGTGTCGAGATGGGCGTAGAAGGTCGCAACCTCCCAGACCTCCGCCATGGCGAGGCGCATTTCCTGGGCCAAGGCCGCCATATGGCGCGCGGAGAGATGCCCGAAACGGCCCTGGACGATGTGCAGATACTCGATCAGGAATTCCCGGTCGCGCGGCGCGTCGCCCAGCAGCGCCTGCACCTCCGCCAGCGCCTCCGGCTCGACCTGGCGCCCCTTGGGCTGCGTGCGCCCGCGACGGCGCTGCTTGACCGCTTCTTCCGGCATGTCGCCCGCTTCCCAACCGCCGACCCGCTCACCCCGATATACAGGCCGGGGCGCGCCCTGCCCATAGCGGGCCGGCGGGACGCAGCCCCCTTTTCTCCCCTCCCGCTTGGCGGGAGGGGCCGGGGGAGGGTCTCTCAGCGTGACGGGCCTTTGCCGGGCTTCGCCCGCCGCTTGCGCTGGCGCGCAAGCGGCCCCCCACCCGACCTCCCCCGCAAGCGGGGGAGGAGCTTCCCGGCGGCCATCGGCATAGACGCCGATGAATGACCGCCGTGCTCAGCCGATCTCGCCGCCGTCGTCGCGGGTGACGGCGATCACGGTGGAGCGGGGCACGGTCTCGCCCCCGCCGGGGAAATGGCTGCTGCCGCCCTTCGCGCCCGGATGCTGGAGGCCGACGAACATGGTCTTGCGGTCCCGGGACCAGCAGATGCCGGTCACCTCGCACTCCTGCGGGCCGACGAGGAAGCGGTTAATCTCGCCCGTGTCCGCGTCGGCATAGAGCATCTGGTTGTTGCCCTGGCCGGCGAAGTCGCCCTCGTTCTTGTAATTGCCGTCGGTCTGGATCCAGAGGCCGCCCTTGCTGTCGAACATCAACCCGTCCGGCGAGTTGAACATGTTGTCCGGGGTGACATTGGCGGAGCCGGCGCGGTCGTCGTCATGCACCGCAGGGTTGCCGGCCACCACGAACAGGTCCCACTCGAACCCGGCAGCGGTGTGGTCGCCGCCCGCAGGCCGCCAGCGCACGATCTGGCCGTATTTGTTGCCGGCGCGCGGATTGGGGCCGCCGACCGGCGTCGGATCGCCGCCCTTGTTGGGCTTCTTGCCCCTGTTCTTGTTGTTGGTGAGGCAGCAATAGACCTCCGCGCGCGCCGGATGCGCCGCGACCCATTCCGGCCGGTCCATGGTCGTCGCGCCGACGGTCGAGCCGGCCATGCGGGCATGAACGGCGACCTCGGCCGCCGAGGCCATGCCGGTCGTCTCCGGCGTCAGCGCCAGCCACTCGCCGCTGCCGTCCTCGGCGAAGCGCGCGACCGAAAGCGAGCCCGACTCCAGCAGGTCGCTATTGTCCCCGCCTTCGACATAGCGGCCTTCCGAGACGAAGCGGTAGAGGAACTCGCCGCGCTCGTCGTCGCCCATATAGACGACGGCATGCCCGCTACCGTCGATGACCAGCTCGGCGTTCTCATGCTTGAAGCGGCCGAGCGCGGTGCGCTTCTTCGGCGTCGAGTCCGGGTCGAGCGGGTCGATCTCGACGACATAGCCGGCGCGGTTCGGCTCGTTCGGGTGCTTCGAGATGTCGAAGCGCTCGTCGGCCGTCGCCCAGGCATAGCCCCAGTCCTTCAGGCCGACGCCATAGCGCTTCATGGCGTCGGACACGGCATAGTCGGGGTCCGAGGAGGAGAAGTAGCCGTTGAAGTTCTCCTCGCAGGTGAGATAGGTGCCCCAGGGCGTATTGCCGTTGCCGCAATTGTTCCAGGTGCCGAGCGACGCGGTCCCGGTGGGGTCGGCCGCCGTCTTCAGCAGGTCGAGGCCGCGCACGGGGCCGGTGATCTCCATCGGCGTGTCCGCGGTGATGCGCCGGTTGAAGGGCGAATCGAGCACCGGGCGCCACGCGCCGTCCTTCATCTCGATCTCGAAGACGCTGACGCCGTGCCCGGCCTTGCCCTTGCGCACGTCGTCGGCGTTCTCCGGCAGGCCCGTAGCGCGGTTGCCGTAGATGATCGACCGGTTCACAAACTCGTTGTTGACGGCGAGCACGGTCCTGCCATCCACGAAGAACGACCACATGCCGTCATTGTTGTCGCCGAAGGCCTGTTCCTGGCTGGCGCCGTCGCCGCGCGTCTCGTGGTCGAACGGCGCGGCCCCGGACCAGAGCGGGTCGCCCCAGGCGACGACATTATGCCAGGAGAATCCCGGCGGCACGGTCACCGTGTCGAGGCTGTTGGCGGCGACGGGCTCGAAGCTGAGGCCGCCCATGCCGGCCGCTTGCGCCGGGCGGAACGCGCCCAGGCCGAAAAAGGCGCCGGCCGTGCCAAGCGCGGCGGCACCGCCGAGAAACCGGCGGCGGGAAACCACGCGCTCGAAGCCGGTCGGCTCGTCGCGCGGGTCGTTCAGTTCGTCGAATTCGTCGAACGAGAGTTCTCCGATGCGGTCTGACATGACGCTCCTCCGTTTCCGTCACTATCCGCGACGGTAGCACGCCAGACCGGGATGGCCGCCTGTTATCGTTTCGATGCCGGATGCGTTTCATGGACGATCCGCCGCACGGTTTCCGCCGCGCGGAGGCTGGGCCGCCCGCCGCCGCCGAGTTCGCCGGCCAGCTCCCGGAAAGCCAAGAGCTGCGCGGCGCGCGCCTCGTCGTCCAGCAACAGGGGCCGGAGCGCGTCTGCGAGCGGCCCTGGCCGGCACTCCCCCTGGATCAGTTCCGGCACGACGAGGCGGTCCAGCAGGATGTTGACGGGGCAGAAGCAGCGGCGCCGGATCGCGAACCGGCCGATGAGCGCCGTCGCGGGGTTCAGCCGATAGGCCGTCACCTGCGGCACGCCGGCGAGCGCGAGTTCGAGTGCAACCGTGCCGGACGCTCCCAGCGCCGCCCGGCTGGCCGCGAAGGCGTCCTGCTTTTCTTCCTCGCCCAGCGTGACCGTCGCCGGCCAGGGCCAGCCCGCCACCGCGTCCCGCACCCGGTCGGCTACCGTTCCGACGGTCGGCACCGCCAGATGCAGGCCGGGAATATCCGCGGACAGGCGCTCCAGCGCCTCCCGGAACACCGGCAGCAGCCGGCGCGCCTCGCCCGCCCGGCTTCCCGGCAGCACCGCCAGGAGCGTGGCCTCCGGCGCGATGCCGTGCCGGGCCCGGAAAGCCGCGCCGTTGCCCGCCTTGGCCTCGACCAGCGAGTGGCCGACGAAGGTGGTGGCCAGCCCCTCGCGCTCGAACAGCGCCGGCTCGAATGGCCAGAGCGTCATCAGATGGTCGAATAGCCGCGCCATGCGCCGCGCGCGGCCGGGCGCCCAGACCCAGACCATCGGCGCGACATAGTGGATGCGGGCGGCCGGGCAGTTCGCCGCGATGAGCCGCTTCGCAAGGCTCTTGTTGAAGCCGCCCGAATCGATGGTGATAACGGCGTCCGGCCGGAAGCGCAGGATGTCGGCGGCGGCCTCGTCCATGCGCCGCAGCAGCCGGCGCATGCGGGGCAGCACCTCGAAGAGGCCCATCACGGCGGTCTCCGCCTGCGGGAACAGGCTGGCGATGCCCTCCTCCGCCATGAGTTCGCCGCCGACGCCGGCCGCCTCCACCGCCCCGCCCTCGCGCAGGGCCCGCAGCAACCGGGCGCCCAGCGCATCGCCGGACGGCTCGCCCGCGACGATATAGACGCGCAAGGTCACGATGCCCGGCCTCCGGCCATACCGGATTCGCACATCTGCCGGCGTTGGCCGAGTATTGCTTGGCCTGCTTCGCGAGCAGAGAACCCGGCCCCCTTCATGCGCCTTTTCCCCGCCGGGCTGGACGAAGCGGCGGGGCCATGCCCTAATGCCGCGTCGCCATCGGGGAGGGACATGTCGGGTCTGGCGCGCATGATCGGACAGCGGCTGGCGCTTGGCGCCTTCACGCTGCTGGTTGTCAGTATGGTCATTTTCGCGGCCATTGAGGCGCTTCCGGGCGACTTCGCTGAGGCGATCCTGGGCCAGAGCGCGACGCCCGAGGCGGTCGCCGCCATCCGCGAAAGCCTCGGCATGGACCGCTCAGCGGTCGAACGCTACTTCGCATGGCTCGGCGGCGTGTTCAGCGGCGATTTCGGCGTCAGTTTCAGCCAGTTGAGCTTCCAGTCGCAGTATGGACAGACCGGCGAACGCGATGTGGTGACTGTCGCCGACCAGCTGGCGCCGCGTTTCGCCAACACCATCTTCCTTGCGGCGACAGCCGCTGCCGTGGCGGTGCCGCTGGCGCTCGCGCTCGGCATACTGGCGGCGCTCTACCGGGGCTCGATCTTCGACCGGGCGGCGAATGTCGGCACACTCACCTCCATCTCCAGCCCGGAATTCTTCGTCGCCTATATCCTGGTCCTCTTCCTGGCGGCGGCCAACCCGATCTTCCCCTCGATCTCGAAGATCCATGCCGATCTGGACTTCTGGGAACGGCTCTACCGCACCGTGCTGCCGGCGCTAACCCTAACGCTCGTCGTCACCGCCCACATGATGCGCATGACGCGCGTCGCGATCATCAACCTCATGGCCTCGCAATATATCGAGATGGCGCGCCTCAAGGGAGTCCCGCGCTGGCGGGTGATCGTGCGCCACGCGCTGCCCAACGCGCTGGCTCCGATCATCAACGTCATCGCGCTCAATCTCGCCTACCTGATTACCGGCGTGGTGGTGGTCGAGGTGGTGTTCGTCTATCCGGGCATCGGACAGATGTTCGTGGACGCCGTGAAACTGCGCGACATGCCGACCGTGCAGGCCTGCTGCCTGGTCTTCGCCGGCGCCTACATCCTGCTCAACCTGCTGGCGGACGTGCTGTCGGTGCTGACCAATCCGCGCCTCCGGCACCCGAAATAGGCGGGCGCGATGGGCTTCCTCACCTATGTCGTCCTGCCGCTTGCGGTCCTGACCGGGATCGCCTGGACGGCGCGCGCCGGCTTCCGCAGCATCGCGGGCCCCTTCGGCGCGGTCTTCCGGGCCATGCCGCTGACCGCCGCCTTCGGCCTCACGGTGGTCACGCTCTACATCGCTGCCGCGCTGCTGGCCCCGGCGATTGCGCCCTACGGCGAGTCGGAGGTCTTCGAAGAGTTCAATCTCTTCCCCGGCGAGAACCCGGACTTCGTGCTGGGGACCGACCAACTCGGCCGCGACCTGCTCACGCGCCTGCTCTACGGCGGGCGCAACACCATTGGCATCGCCTTCGTCACGACGGCGCTCGCCTTCCTCATCGGCGCGACCTTCGGCTTCATCGCGGCGGTGCTCGGCGGCTGGCTGGACCAGGCCGTGTCGCGCACCGTGGACGTGCTGATGGCGATTCCGCAGCTCATCTTCGCGCTGCTGCTGCTCACCATTTTCGGGCAGTCCACGATCAACATGATCCTGGTGATCGCGGTGCTGGATTCGACGCGCGTCTTCCGCCTCGCCCGCGCGGTCGGCGGCAATATCGTCGTGATGGACTATATCGAGGCAGCGAAGCTCCGAGGCGAAGGGCTCGGCTACCTGATTTTCAAGGAGATCCTGCCGAATGCCGCCGCGCCGCTGCTGGCGGAATTCGGGCTGCGCTTCTGCTTTGTATTCCTGCTGATCGCGGCATTGAGTTTCCTAGGCATCGGCATCCAGCCGCCGCTCGCGGACTGGGGCACGATGGTGCGCGAGCTATCCATCTATATCGGCTATGCCGAATACGGCGACTGGCAGGCGGCGTCCCTGCCGCTGTTGCCGGCGGCGGCGATTGCGCTTCTGACGGTCGCGATCAATTTCACCGTGGACTGGATGCTAGATCGCTATTCCGGGTTGAAGGACTGAAACGGAGGAGATTGGAGCCATGCCGAGCGACCGCCCCCTGGTGACGATCCGGGACCTGGAGATCGAAGGGCTGGCGGGCGAAGACTGGCTGCCCATCGTGAACGGTATCGATCTCGACCTCGACCGCGGCGAGGTGCTGGGGCTGATCGGCGAATCCGGCGCCGGAAAGTCGACCGTCGGCCTTGCGGCCATGGGCTTCACGCGCGACGGCTGCCGCATAGCCGGCGGCTCCATAGAGTTCGACGGCATCGACCTGGTGGCTGCATCCGAGGAAACCAGGCGCAGCCTGCTCGGTCGGCGCATCGCCTACGTCGCGCAGTCGGCGGCGGCAAGCTTCAACCCTGCCCACAAGCTGATCGACCAGCACACCGAGGGCCCGGTGCTGCACGGCGTCTCCTCGCAGCAGGAAAGCCAGGAAGACGCGATGGCGCTCTATGCCCGGCTCCGGCTGCCGGAGCCGGACAGCATCGGCTTCCGCTATCCGCACCAGGTCTCCGGCGGACAGCTGCAGCGCGCCATGACCGCAATGGCGATGTCCTGCCGCCCGGATCTCATCATCTTCGACGAGCCGACCACGGCCCTCGATGTCACCACGCAGATCGAGGTGCTTGCCGCCATCCGGGACATCGTGGACCAGTTCGGCACCGCCGCCATCTACATCACCCACGACCTGGCTGTGGTGGCGCAGATGGCCGACCGGATCAAGGTGCTGCTTAAGGGCGACGAGGTGGAGGAGAACGACACCCGCTCCATGCTGGCCGACCCGCAGGAGGACTACACGAAATCGCTCTGGGCGGTCCGGAGTTTCCAGCGGCCGGAACAACCGCCCGCCGGTCGTAGCGCCGTGCCGGTGATCGCGGTCGCCGGCGTGACGGCCGGCTATGGCGCAGCCGCCGACGTGCTGCACGAAGTCTCCTTCGATGTCCATGCCGGGCGGACGGTTGCGGTGGTCGGCGAGTCCGGCTCCGGCAAGTCGACCGTCGCGCGCTGTATTACCGGCCTCCTGCCGCCGCGGAACGGAGAGGTGCGCTTCAACGGCGAGGCCCTTCCCGCCCGATACCGGGACCGTTCCAAGGACCAGTTGCGGCAGGTCCAGATGATCTACCAGATGGCGGATACCGCGCTGAACCCGAAGCTCCGCATTCGCGACATCGTCGGGCGCCCGGTGCAGTTCTACCGGGGGCTCCGAGGCGCCGAACTGCGCCGGCGGGTGGAGGAGCTGCTGGAGCAGATCGAGATGGAGCCCGACCTCTACATCGACCGCTTGCCGTCGGAGCTTTCCGGCGGGCAAAAGCAGCGTATCGGCATTGCGCGCGCGCTCGCAGCGGACGCCCAGTTCATTATCTGCGACGAGGTGACCTCCGCGCTCGACCAGCTTGTCGCAGAAGGCATCCTGAAATTGCTGGACCGGCTCCAGAACGAGCTGGACCTCGCCTACATGTTCATCACCCACGACCTCGCCACGGTGCGCGCCATCGCCGACGAAGTGGTGGTGATGAAGGACGGTTTCGTGGTGGAGGCCGGGCCCAAGACGGAAATGTTCACCCCGCCGCACCACGATTACACCGACCTGTTGCTCAGCTCGGTGCCGGAAATGGACCCGGACTGGCTCGACCGGCTGCTGGACCAGCGCGGCGTGGACAATATCGGCGAGGCGGCGCGGGTCAGGATCGACTAGAATGGCCGGCAGGTCTGGAAGACGAACGGAACAAGCTGAGGGAGGCAACCCTATGAACCTTAAACTGGACAGACGAACGCTGCTCAAGGCGAGCGCCGCAACGGCGCTTGCGGCGGGCGTGGGAACCGGGCCGGCAGCCGCTGCCGGGCCGAAGGCAGGCGGCACCCTGCGGCTCGGCCTTTCGGGCGGCAACACCACCGACAGCTGGGACGGGCGCACCCATTCCGACGTGTTCATGCAGGTCGCGGCCCAGGGCGCCGTGTTCGATTGCATCACCGAAGTCGCCGCCGACGGCTCGCTGGTCGGCGAGCTGGCGGAGAGTTGGGAGCCCTCGGCGGACCTCGTGACCTGGACCTTCAACCTGCGTAAGGGGGTAGAGTTCCACAACGGCAAGAGCTTCGGCGCCGACGATGTGATCGAGTCGCTGCAGTTGCATGTGGCGGAGGGCGCAAAATCGCCGGCCAAGCCGCTTGTCGAGCCCATCGTCGAGATGAAGAAGATGAACGACCACCAGGTGCAGTTCGTCCTCGACGCCGGCAATGCCGACTTCCCCTATCTGCTCGCCGACTACCACATCCTGATCCATCCGGCCGGGATGGTGGACGAGAGCATCCGCAAGGGCATCGGCACGGGTGCCTACCGCAATCTCGGCTTCGACCCGGGCGTGCGCCTGGAACTGGAGCGCAATCCGAACGCACACAAGAAAACCTGGTTCGACGCGGTCGAAGCGATCTCGATCACCGACCCGGCGGCGCGCGTCAGCGCGCTAATGACCGGCGAGGTGGACGCGATCAGCCGCATCGACGCCAAGTCGGTGCGCCTGCTGGACCGCAATCCGGGCGTGGAGGTGTCGGAGGTCACGGGCAACCAGCACTACACCTTCCCGATGATCACCACGGCCGCGCCCTTCGACAACAACGATGTGCGCCTCGCGCTCAAATACCTGTTCGACCGCGAGGATCTGGTCCGGAAGATCCTGCTGGGCCACGGCAAGGTCGGCAACGATCACCCGATCGGGCCCGCCAACCGCTTCTACCATGCGGAACTGGAGCAGCGGGTTTACGATCCCGAGAAGGCGAAATTCCACCTGAAGAAGGCCGGGGTTGACAGCCTCCAGCTCGACCTCTCCGCTTCCGACGCCGCCTTTGCGGGCGCGGTGGACGCCTCGCAGCTCTTCCAGGAATCGGCGAAAGCCGGCGGCGTCTCCATCAATGTCATCAAGGAGCCGGCGGACGGCTACTGGTCCAATGTGTGGATGAAGAAGCCGTTCTGCGCTTGCTTCTGGTCCGGCCGCGCGACCGAGGACATCATGTTCTCGACCGCCTACGCGGCCGGCAAGCCCTGGAACGACAGCTACTGGGAGCACGAACGCTTCAACAAGCTGCTCGCCGAGGCGCGGACCGAAGTGAACGACGCCAGGCGCCGGGAGCTCTATTACGAGATGCAGGTCATCACCCGCGACGAGGGCGGCGTGGCCGTGCCGATGTATGCGAACTGGATCGACGCCAAGTCCAAGAAGCTCGCGCATGGCGAGCATCTGGGCAATGTCTGGGCGCTCGATTCCGCGCGCGTCGCCGAACGCTGGTGGTTCGCCTGACCGCCAAGCCGGATAGCAGCTCACTTCAGGACCGCCGCGCGCTGCGCGGCGGTCCTTTCATTGACCCGCAGCGCCGCGCCGGGCGGCGACCACTGCGCCGAAGGAGCAGAGGAAGGCGATCGCCAGGAAAACGCCGCAGCCGAGGAACAGCAGGACCGGCCAGTCGCGGTCCATCGCCCAGCCGAACAGGATCGGCGCCAGGCCGCCGCCGACGGAAAGCCCGACAAATACGAAGCCGATCACCCGGCCGGTGCTGCCGGGCGGCGTGATCCGCCGGAGCATCAGGTCGCGCGCCGGAAGCACGACGCCCATCCCGAAGCCGGCCGCCCCGAGCAGCGCGGCGAGGCCGACTGCGCCGACATCGGCGAAGCCTGCGAGCGCCGTCAGCGCGCCCCCGCCGATCAGCGCCGCACCGGTCAGACGGACCTGCAGCCCTTCGCGGTCGGGCAGCGCGCCGCCCGCGAGGATGCCGAAAGCGAGCGCCAGCAGGGCCGTGGTCCACACGGCGCCGATGGAAGCCGGGTCGAGAGCATAGAGCTTGTCGAGCCCGACAGCGGTAAAGGTCATGATGCCGCCGCTCGCCAGGCCGAAGGCCGCGAAGAAGCCGAAGAACAGCAGGATCGGCAGGGAGAACCACGGCGCCGGCGCGGCGTCCGCCGTCGCGTTCCTGCTGCGCGGCGGAGAGGCGACGGCGCCGCCGCTCATCGCCATTGCCAGTACCGTTGCCAAGCCGGCCGCGCCGACCAGCATGATGGCGCCCCGCCAACCCATCCAGCCCGCAAGGGTCGACATGGTGACGGGCGCAACGGCGGTGCCGAAGAAGCCGAGAAAGGTGTGCAGGCTATAGGCGCGCGGCAGCCGGTACTCGCGTATGCGCGCCACCAGCACTGCGTAGTCCGCCGGATGGAAAACGCTGTTGCCGATGCCGGCCGCTACGGCCAGCAGCGCCAGCGCCCAGTAGCCGGGAGCGAGCCCCATCGCCGTTATGGCGGCCGCATTGAGCGCAAGGCCCGCCAGCAGCACCGGCCTTGCGCCCCAGCGGTCTACCGCCAGCCCGACCGGAGCCTGGAGCACGCCGCCCACCAGCGCATAGCCCGTGACCATCGCGCCCAGCAGCGCATAGCTGACGCCGAACTCGTCCCTGAAATAGAGGAACAGCGGCGGCAAGGTGAGCGCGTAGAAATGGCTCAGGAAATGCCCGGCGCCGACCAGTGCGAGCGTCCGGTTTTCCCCTGCCGTTGCGCCCGCTTCCGCGGTCTGCGCCATATGCGAATCCTCGTTCTCCCTCCGCCCCACTATGCCCGCCGCCGCGTGAAGACGGAACCGCTCCCGCTTGCCCGGCCCGCCCGCCACCGGCATCATCGGCCGGAGCGGGCCGGACAAGGAGGGTCGATGGCCCCGGTTACGGACGAGCTTCTGGACGAAATTGTCCGGGCGATCGTGGCGGAGGTCGATCCCGAGCAGGTGATCCTGTTCGGATCGCGCGCCCGGGGCGAAGCGCATGAGCACTCGGACGTGGACCTGATCGTCATCGAGGCCGAGCCCTTCGGGGCGGGCCGGAGCCGCGTCGAGGAGGCTGCCCGTCTCTACAGGGCGGCCTCCGGGTTCGGCGTGAACAAGGACATCCTGGTCTTTACGCTCGCCGAACGGGAGTATTGGCGCGACTCCCTGAACCACGTCCTAGCCCGCGCGCTCCGGGAAGGCAGGGTGCTCTATGAGCGACTTTAAGTGCGCCCGGCTGATGCTGCGCCTCGCCGAGCGGGACCTGCGCGCGATGCAAAGCCTCTCCGCGGAGGCGCCGGAAGAGGCATTCGGCTTCTTTGTCCAGCAAGCGCTGGAGAAGGCGTTCAAGGCGTGGCTGGCGCTTCTCGGCGAGCTCTATCCGCTGACCCATAGCCTCAAGACGCTGCTGGACCGCCTGGCCGAGCGCGGCGCGGATGTCGGACCGTGGCGCGAGACCGAGCGCTACACGCCCTACGCCATCCGGTTCAGCTACACCGGCGTCGATCCCGAAACCGAAGCGATAGACCGCGACGCCGCCGTAGAGGCTGTCCGGAGCCTGCTGTCGAAGGTGGAACGGGAACTGGCGGTGGCGAAGGGCGGAACGAAACGGGGCTGAGCCGCGTTCATCATCGCCCTTCCGCAGCGAATTCATCCGCCCAACACGGCTTTCGCGCTGCCTCCGCCTTGCGCGCCGGCGCGTGACGCACTTATGGTGAGAGCAGGGCCGATTCGCGGCCCTGGCTAGGAGGGTGTTGTGACGCCGCCTGTGGAGAGCGCGCCAACGCTGGTGCTCAACGCGGATTTCCGCCCGTTGAGTTACTTCCCGCTGTCGCTCTGGTCGTGGCAGGAAAGCGTCAAGGCCGTGTTCCTGAACCGGGTGCAGGTGCTGGCGGAGTATGAACGCGAAGTGCGCTCGCCGACCCGGGCCATGCGGCTGCCCTCCGTCATCGCGCTCCGCGACTATGTGGCGCCGGCGCGCCATCCCGCGTTCACGCGCTTCAACGTCTTCCTGCGCGACCGCTTCGCCTGCCAGTATTGCAGTTCGCGCTTGCCGCCGGAGGAGCTGACCTTCGACCATGTGGTGCCGCGCTCGCGCGGCGGGCGCACGGGCTGGACCAATGTCGTCGCCGCCTGCGGGCGGTGCAACCGGGCCAAGGGCGACCGGCTGCTCCGCGATTCGGGCATGCGCCTGCGCCAGCTTCCCGTCCGGCCGAGCGTCTGGCGCCTCCAGGAGAACGGGCGCGGATTCCCGCCCAATTTCCTGCACGAAAGCTGGTCCGACTTCCTCTACTGGGACAGCGAGCTCGAACAAGGCTGACGCCATTCAGGCGAGGCTTTCCTCTATGCGGATCGCCTCGTTCCACTTGGCCATGCGTTCGGAGCGCGCGAAGGAGCCGACCTTGAGGCCGGGCGCACGCCAGCCGACGGCGAGATGGACGATGGTCACGTCCTCCGTCTCGCCGGAGCGCGCCGAGACGATGCCGCCGAAGCCCGCCTCGCGCGCGGCGTCCCAGGCGGCCTTCGCCTCGGCGAGTGTGCCGCGCTGGTTCGGCTTGATGAGCAGCGTGTTGGCCGCGCCACGCCGCGCCGCTTCCTCGACCTTGCGCGCGGAAGTCACCAGCAGGTCGTCGCCCACCACCTGCACATGCTTCCCGTGGGCGGCGGTGAAGGCGGCGAAGCCCTCCCAGTCGTCCTCGCCGAGCGGGTCCTCCACCGAGACGACCGGATAGCGGGCGATCCAGCCGCCGACGAGCGCTGCCATGCCTTCGCTGTCCAACTCCCGGTCCTCCAGCGCGAGGCGGTAGCGCCCGCCCCGCCCGAACTCGCTTGCGGCAATGTCGAGCGCAATCGCGACCTCTTCGCCCGGCCGGAACCCGGCGCGCTCGATGGCGCGGGCCAGCATGTCGAGCGCGGCCTCGTTGGTGTCGAAGTCCGGCCAGAAGCCGCCCTCATCCGCGACGCCGCGGAGCCGCCCCGCCTCCGCCATCAGGAGGCCGGCGGCGCGATAGACCTCGGCGATCCAGGCGCAGGCTTGCGTGAAACTGGCGGTGCCCGGCGCCGTCACCATGAAGTCCTGGATATCGACCCGCCGGCCCGCATGGGCGCCGCCACCGAAGATCTGGATTTCCGGGGCCGGCAGCGAGACCGGCCCCTCGCCCGCGAGCCAGTGCCAGAGCGGCAGGCCGGCCGCCGCCGCGCCCGCCCAGGCCGCCGCCATCGACACGGCGACGCAGGCATTGCCGCCGAGGCGGCTCTTGTCCTCTGTGCCGTCAAGGGCAATCAGCCGACGGTCCGCCGCTTCCCGGTCCTCGACGCTCACGCCCCGAAGCGCAGCGGCGATCTCGCCCTCGACGGAAGCCACCGCCTGCGTGACATCGAGCCCGCCGAAGGCCCGGCCGCCGTCCCGCCGGTCGAGCGCCTCGCCCGAGCCGGTAGAGGCGCCGGCCGGCGCAATCGCCCGCCCGACCGCGCCGCCGGCAAGATGCACCTCGGCCTCCACCGTCGGCCGCCCGCGCGAGTCCCAGACCCGCCTTCCCCGCACCTTCTCGATCTCGAACGCGCTCATCGCCTTGCCCCGCCCGCCGAACGCCCGGAACGCCCCGCCGTCATCCTGTGCGGCCCGAATAGGCGTCCTGAACGTCGCCAGCCTCGCGGTAATAGGTCGTCGAGGCGTCCCGCACGGGCTGGTAGTCCCAGGGGCTGCGGACGCCCGTCGCCAGCGCCCCGCCCACGAGCCGCCGCGCCGCCTGCGACTCGCGCACCGCCCGGTCGAGCGCGGACACGTCCCAGGTCCCGGCCGCGGCCGCTTCGAGTTCCGTCCGGATATCCGCTGCGCCGGGCTCGTCCGCGAGGTTCCGGGTCTCGTCCGGGTCTGCGTCCAGTTCGAAGAGCAGTGGCGGGTCCTCCGGGCCGGTTATCAGCTTGTGCGGCCCCTTGCGGACCATCAGCAGCGGCGCGGCCACGCCTTCGGCCGTGTATTCCGCCAGCACGGTGTCCGGCCAGTCCGTCGCGCTGCCCGCCGCAAGCGGGACGAGCGAGCGCCCATCGACAGGCAGGGCGAGCTCCGGCGGGGTTCCGTCTCCTGCCACTTCGAGCAGGGTCGGCAACAGGTCGAGATGCGAAACATTCTCCCGCACCCGCCGGGGCCCGAAGGCGAAGGGCGCATGCAGGATGAGCGGCACGCGGACGGACCATTCGAAGAACGACATCTTGAAGAACAGCCCGCGTTCGCCCAGCGAATCGCCGTGGTCGGAGGTGAACACGACGAGCGTGTCATCCGCCGCGCCGATCTCGGCCAGCGTATCGAGCAGCCTTCCGAGCTTGGCGTCCACATAGCTCGTCACCGCGTAGTAGGCCCGGCGCATGTGCAGCACATCCTCTTCGCCGATCGCATCCAGGTGCCGCCCGGTCAGGAACCAGTGGCGGCGGCTGTGCGGGTCGCGCTCTTCGAGCGGGATGTCGCCGACGCATGGCCTGTCGATCCCGGCATCGCGGTAACGCTCCCACCAGGCCGGCGGCGCCAGATAGGGGTCGTGGGGCGAGAAGAAGGAGACCGTCAGCGCGAAGGGCCGGCCGCCGCCGTCGTCCGCATGCTCGTGCAACCACCGTATCGCCTCGAACTCCACCTCGTCGTCATAGGCGATATTGACGCTTCGCCGGTGCGTGCCCGCGTCCAGCACCGCGCGCATGCTGTGGTACCATTCGAGCCAGCTTTCCCCGCCCAGCCGCCAGTCCGGCGCATATTGGAAGTCCGCCGGATAGACGTCGGTGGTGATCCGCTCCTCATAACCGTGGAGCTGGTCGGGGCCGACGAAGTGCATCTTGCCCGCAAGGCAGGTCCGGTAGCCCATAAGGCGCAGATAGTGCTGGAAGGTCGGGACCGAGGCCGGGAACTCGGTCGCATTGTCGAATGCGCCGATGCGCGAAGGCAGCCGCCCGCTCAGCATGGAGAAGCGCGCCGGGGCGCAGAGCGGGAAGTTGCAATAGGCGTTTTCGAACAGGACGCCTTCGCCCGCAAGCCGGTCGAGATGGGGCGTCTCGACCTGTCGGCCGCCATAGGCCGAAAGCACCTGCGGCGCGAGCTGGTCGGCCATGACGAAAAGGATGTTCGGACGCACGGTCATTCCGTCACTTCCTCCTCCCAGGCCGCAGCAATGGCGCCGAGGCTTGCAGGCGGGCGTTGCAGCAGGCGGCGGGCGAAGGCGCGGGGGCGGGCCTTCTCGCTCTCGCAGGTGAGGTATTCGACCGGCGACTTGCCGTCTAGGCGAGCCAGCAGCAGGCCCGGCAGCAGCCGCGCCGCGCGCCGGTCGAGCGCCACCTCCGGCCCGTAGCCCGCCGCCAGCGCGCGGAAGCAGGCGAGATAGGCCGGCTCGTGCTCTGGCTTCCACGCGCTCTTCAGCAGCATGTGGTTCAGGCAGAAGGCGATGTCGAATGCGGGGTCCCCGTACCAGGCGCATTCGGCATCGAGGAAGACCGGCCCCGCCGGCCCCACCAGGATGTTTTTCGGGCTGACATCGCCGTGGACCAGTGTCTCGCGCGTCCTCGCCGTCACTTCGGCGAGATCGTTGAGCGCGGGCGCGAGGTCCGGGTGCCGCTCCGCCGTCGCCAGCAGGTAGGGCTCCAGCCGGATAGCGTGGAAGATCGTGTCCGTGGCGAAAGCGGCGGCGGTCGCCTCGTCGCCGGCATGGGCGCGGTGGATGAGGGCGAGCCGGCGGCCCACCTCGCGCGCAAAGGCGGCGTCGGCCCGGCCGGCGGCGAGCTCCGCCTTCCAGACCGGATGCGTCTCCGGCTCAAGCCATGCCATGGCGAGCGCGCCTGCCTCTTCGTCCTGCCCCAGCAGCCGCGGCGCGGCGTCCGGCAATAGCGCATTCACGGCCGCAAACCAGCCGGCCTCCGAGCCGTTGCGCTCCACCGGCGCGCGCCAGTCCGCCTCCACCTTGAGCCGGGCGAGCGCGCGTTTGATGCAGACGGGTCCCGCCGCCGTCTCGACCCGGTAGATGTCGGAGGAGACGCCGCCTTCCAGCGGCTCGAAGCGGGGCCGCTCTTCCTCGCCGACGAGTCCCATGCGCCGGAGCGCGGCGGCGAGCGCGTCTGTATTTCCGGCTTCGTTCATACGCGCGGGCCTGGCGCGCCATTCGTCGCCCCCGCGAAGGCGGGGGCCCAGCCCTGCCTCATGATGCAGCCGGTGGAGAGAAGGCCGACCCGGAGAGGCTGCCGCAAAAGCCAAGGATGGGCCCCGGCTCGGGGGCCGGGGCGACGGCTGTTGTTCGTTTCCGGCGCAAGGCGGTCGGTTTCCGAACCGGCCCTCAAGCCGCCGCCATCGCATAGACGCCGCCGACCTCGTCCGGCAGCTCGACCTGCGCCCAGCTCTCGCCGCCGTCTTCCGTGCCGAAGGTGCGCCCGTCGCGCGCGCCGCACCAGACGCGGCCCGGATCGGAGGTGCTTTCGGCCACGATCATCAGGGTCGAGTTCACATCGACGCCCTTGTCGAAGCGCTCCCAGCTCTCGCCGAGGTCGGCGCTCCGCCAGAGCGAGCCGGCGTCGCTGGTGGCCGCCTTGCTGAACGCGCCGAACAGCACCTTCGGATCGTGGCGCGAGACCGTCACGTCGCGGGCGTAGGTCAGCGGCGAATAGTTGCCGATGCCGAGTTCGCGCCAGGTCTCGCCCCGGTCGTCGGAGCGGAAGAGGCCCATGCGGGTCGCGAGGAACACTGTGCCAGGCAGGGCAGGGCTGATCGCCAGCGAATGGGTGTCCATCATGCCTTCGCTCTCCATGTCGGAGCCGATGGCGCTCTTCAGGTGCTCCTCGCCCGCGAGGCGCAGCAGGTCTGCATTGCAGCTTTCCCATGTGTCGCCGCCGTCGAGCGAGCGCAGCACGCCGCCGACCTCGAGGCCCGCATAGATCTCGTCCGGCGCGCTCGGGTCCGCCGTCATGCGGATCACGCGGGTCGGAAAGCCCATGTCGCAATTGCCCTCCGGCACCGCCGGACGCAGCCGCTCCCAGCGCGCGCCGCCATTGGTGCTGCGATAGACGGAAGTGCCCGTGGTTCCGGCATACAGCGTATCCGGGTCGCCCGGCCGCGCCATCACCGACCAGGTGGTGCGGTCCTCGGACGGCAGGTTGAGCGAGCGCCAGCCCTCGCCCCCGTCTTCGCTGACATAGGGGCCGGCCTGCGTGCCCGCATAGGCCTTCCCGCCGACGAAGCCGAGCGCGCGGATCTCCGGCTCCTCCGGCAGCCCCCGGCTGACCCGCCGCCATTCGGTGTCGCCGCCGGCCAGCCGGAACAGCCCCTGGCGATGCTTCATGCCGGGCTGCGCCGCCCCGGCGAGAACGATTCGATCCATGATTGCGTGCCCTCCCCGCTGTCTGGCCGCGCAGTCTATCCCCGCATGCGGGGCGATAGAAGGCCGCCGACATGACGCTGTCCGGCCCGATGGATCCACTCCACCGGGGCGTCATGAAACGTCATGTTTGGGGATTACAAAGTTGACTTGACAGCCGCCACGACTCCGGGCAGCGTCGGCGGATGGACAGCATCGAACAGACCGTCGTGCAATTCGTCTTGCGGGAAGCGGCCACTCACGGTCTCCGGCATTTGGCATGGCTCGGCATCATCGGAATTCTGACCGTGTTTTTGGGTCGCCGATGGCGGCAAATGCGCCGCGACATAGAATGTCTGAAGAAGAGGGTGGAGGAGAATTCACGGCAAGTCGCTATGCCTGCCATCAGCCACACCATCAATTTCAACGCCACCGCCCCTGATCGCAGTCAGGAGCTCCAAAACGCAATAGAAGCCAAGACCGCTCAAAACCTGCGGGAGACGGTCCGAAGCCTTACTCAGTATCCGCTTCAAGGTGGGCACACTTATGCCCAATTGCCGGAAGGAACGAATATCGTTTCAATGGCGGACGGGTCTTACCGCCTCGCGCTGCCAATTTCCCTATCCGTAGAGTTTGGAGGATTCGGCAGCGGCGAGATGAAAGTGATCCTCAAGAAGGAAAAGCGCGATGCTTAGGGGAGTTGGTGGCATGACCGAAGCGGAACGGCGAGCGGAGGAAGAGCGTCGGCAGCAAAGGTGGGTCGAACTGCGAGCCGCCTGCACTGTGCAGGGAACCTTCGACGAGATTGCCGACGCCATCAAGAGCGACATAGGCCGCTTTATGAATCTGAACGAGAAGAAGCGGCGGGGCCGATTGTTCAAAGATACTAGACCAGACGATGCGTCGCTGTTTGTCGGAGAAATCGGAAACAATGGCAAGTGGATTGACCCGCCCAACAATGTCACCGTAAAGGCCAGCACAACAGGCATCATCGTTTTGCGCAATAAAGACTGCACGTTCGAGATTGCACATGAATGGAACGAAGAAACGCTTGCCTGCGATCTGAAAATCGGTGGCAAGTGCTATTCGATTTGGCAAATCAGCCAGAAGGCAATCGGTGATTTGCTGTTCGGGCTATGATGCAGTCACTCCGGCAGTCCGGCGATGCAGAGAAGAACCGAGCGGTTGGCAAATTGCTGGGCGGAATAGGCTTCGTTGAATTCGGTCTTCAACTTGACGGACGCGCCAAGTTCCAGAGCGCCGCGCACGACTGCCCTGTTCACACGCTGCACAATGCGGTCCAAGGCTTCGATCTTCCCCATGCAATGCTGCGGGACATGGGCCTGTGCCGGGAGAGTAAACAGGATCATGGCCGTCAAGATGCTGGCGCGCATTGTGTGCCTCCGAGCGCTCTGGCGCTCGGCCCGGCGCGGCCCCGCTTGGCGTCGGGCCGTTGCACACATCCAGCGAATTGCGGAGGCCCCGCCTATTCGCCCGCGCCAGGAAGCTACCCTGACGACTCGCGAGGCTGTTCTATTCAGCGGGCGGCCCGACAGGGGCGCCGCTGGATGTGTGCGGGGGGAAGCCTGCGCTTAGGCCGGCAGGCGAGTCAACGGAGAAAATGACATGACACGAGGAGTCCCTGTGCTGGACCCGAAGGTTCACCTTGTCGGCGCAACGCCGGTGGCGCTCGCGCAAGCGTTGTTCCGCAACAAAAATCCGGCGCTACGGCCGGCCCGCGTTCGACAGGCCGTTGTCGGCGACGAGGTCACGGTAGAGAAGCCGGCGGCCGACGAGACGGGCGACGGTGTCCCGCATCTGGGCAAGCGTTCCTGAGTCCCTGATGTTGTGCTTGCCGGCAAACTCATCGACATACCGATGCAGGTGCTTCGGGCTCATCTTGTGGAAGGTGCCCTTATGAGCGCGCTTCAACATGCTCCAGAAACTTTCCATGCCGTTGGTGTGGACCATGCCGTCCACATACTCGCCGACGCGGTGATTAACCGAGTCATGGTCGAAATCCGCATCGAGGCCGACATAGCTGCGGTGCTCATCGGTATAGACGGCGGCGCCGGGCTCGGTGTGTTCGCGGACAAAACCCTGCAATGTCGGCTTCTTGGTGTCAGGCACGACTTCGGCGCGAACCTCGTTGCTGTCGCGATCCTTCATGCCGATAACGGCCGTCATATGGGCCGTGCCTCCGCTCGTGAGCGTCTTGCGCTTTGCCTTCGGCATGTTTGCCTGACGACCGCCGAAATAGCTCTCATCGACCTCTACCGGGCCGTCAAACTGCTCGTCGTCATCTTCGGCCCACGCCTGCCGGATACGGTGCAGCATGAACCAAGCGGTTGGCTGCGAAACTCCGATGTCCCGCTGGAGCTTCATGGACGAAACCGACTTGAGAGAAGTCAGGACAAGATAAATGGCAATCGCCCACTTGCGGAGCGAGACTTTCGACCGCTGCATGGGAGTCCCGGTGCGGACAGAAAAGTAGGATCGGCAGCCGCCGCACCAGTAGGGCATCGGCTTGCGGTTCTTCGTCTCCGTCGTCTCGACATTGCCACAGTGCGGGCAATGACGACCATGCGGCCAGATCGCTTCCTCAAACCAAGCGGTCGCGGCTTCTTCGGTCGGGAACATGTCCATCAACTCAATGACGGTCAATCCTTCGCGGAAGGCTTTGCCGGGGGCTTTCTTCGACATGGGCGCGTCTCCCTTCAACACTCTGGAATATAGGGAGGATTGCGGCCCGTGTCAAGTCAACTTTGTAATCCCCTCATGTTTCGTCATGATCCGCTCCGTTGCGCCCGTGTCCGCGCCGTCGCCCTACGCCGCCGCGCCGGAACGGACACGCCCGAAATGTCATGGAGTGTCATGATCTGCATGCGCACGGCGTATGTCCGACGGTTCATTCAGGCATGACGCCGCCGTTTCGGGCGGCAACTTCGGATATTCCGTCCGGTTTCCCCGACTTCGCGTCTTCGGCATGGCCCTCTCCTTTCGCTTCCACTCCGTTCCGGTCTCCCCGCCGCCGGACGGCCCATGCGGCGGGACCCTTTTTGCGCGCGTATCCTGCGTGCGCGCCTGTGCCCGCCCGCGCGCGTTTCGCGCCGGCGCGGTTCGCGCACCTGATTGCGCGCGCGAGACGACGGACGCACGTCTCCCGTGCGTTTCTCAGGGTTTTTTTCGCGCCGGCGCGCAACAGGAAGGGGAGCGACCCGCGGACGCCGTCCCCTCCTGCCTCATTCTACACCAGAAATTTGTATGTCAAGATCAATTTCCGAATTATCCCACAATTTGCGAACAAACGGCAATCCCGATCCTGCCGTCCCGCCGGCCTTGCCCATTCCCGGAGTCCGGTTCGCCAGGCGACCGGAGACGGGTGCGGCGTGGAAACGGACCCATAAAGACGCAGCGCCCCAGTTCGAATTTTCTCCTGAAGCAGGCGAGATCGGCATGGCCCGGATCGACGCCGCCTTCGATGAGCGGACCCATACCGTCGATGGCACCGACTACACCTTCGCCAAAGCGTCCCCGGACGACACCGCGGTCGCCTACCGGATCGTGCACGGCGCCCCTTATCCGCTTGGCGACTCGGCCGAGGCAAGGCTCGGCTACCGCTATTTCGGGACGGACGAAGCCGAGTTCGAGGGCATCGAGGCCGGCCTCAGCTCGCACAATATCGAGGCCGGACTCCTGTTCCGGTTCTGACGCTTCTCCCCGGCCGCCTGCTCGCGACCGGGGCTTTTTCGCGACAAGTCAAAGCGATGCAATACTGCCGAGGATTGCTGTATGCCGCCCTATTCCGCCGCCGCAGGCGGCGGTTCGTTCTGGCGGGTGATGAAGCGGTAGAGGAATTCCAGCTTGCCATCGACCTGAGCCACGCGCTCGCCCAAAGCCGAAACACGTTCGCCGAGGTCGTCCACTTTTCCTTCCAGTGCTCCGATCCTTTCGGCATTCGCCTTTATGCCGACGTTTAGCCGTTCCTCGGTGTCCCGAATATTGACTTGGAGCCTTCCCTCGCTTGCCTCGATCTCGGCCTTCAGTTCGGTGCGCAGCGCGAGCATCTCGCCGCGCATTTGCCGCATGTCCGCGCGCAGCAACGCATAGATGATGAGAGCAAGGCCGGCCAACCCGGCGAACAGGCCGATAGCGGCTTCGAGCGCCGATACGGTCTCCGGCATCATGTCGGGAACTCTCCGGCCCAAGCGGTTCCCCGCACTGTCGCACAGCCGCCAGACGGTCGCAATGTCACACCCACCGTCGCGCCGCCCAGACCACCGCCAGCCCCAGCATCGCCGCGGTCAGGCCGCAGAAGCGGAGGATGGCGGGGGAGTGGCCGGCGAGGCGGAGCATGAAGCGGCGCATGGATTCGGGCGCGGCGAGCCAGACGGCGCCTTCAATCACCAGCGCCAGACCGAGCGCGGCGAGGAAGTCGCCGAGGGGGAAGTCCTCCATCGGAGGCGGGCGAGGCCGTCGGCGCCCCTACTCGGTCTTCGAGGCCCCGCCGGAAATATCGCCGAAGAAGTTGAAGAAGTCGCTGTCCGGGCTCAGCACCAGCGTCGTGTTCTCCTTGCCGAGCGCGTTCCGGTACGCCTCCATCGAGCGGTAGAAGGCGAAGAACTCCGGGTCCTGGCCGAAGCTCTCGGCATAGATGCGGATGGCGTCCGCGTCGCCCTCGCCGCGCCGGATCTGCGCCGTCTTCTTCGATTCGGCGATCAGCACCGTGCGCTCGCGGTCGGCGCGGGCGCGAATGCGCTGCGCCACCTCGGCGCCCTGGGCGCGGAACTCCTTGGCCTCGCGCTCGCGCTCGGTGCGCATGCGCTGGTAGATCGACTGGGCGTTGGCGTCCGGCAGGTCGGTGCGCCGGACGCGGAAATCGACGATCTCGATGCCGAACTCCGTGGCCGCCGCGTTCACCTCGCTCTGGATATTGGACATGATGCTGTCGCGCTCGGCAGAGAGGATCGAGGAGAAGCTGTTATTGCCGACGACGCGCCGCAGCGCGGACACGACCACGCCGGCAAGACGGCTCTGGACGCGGGTCTCGGTGCCCACAGACTGGTAGAATTGCAACGGATCGTCGATGCGGTAGCGCACGAAACTGTCCACGACGAGGCGTTTCCGGTCCGAGGTGATGATCTCCTCGGCCTGCGGCGCAAAGTCCAGCACGCGGGCGTCGAAATACACCACGTTCTGCCAGAACGGCGCCTTCACATGCAGCCCCGGCTGCTGGACCACATGCTTCGGGTTGCCGAACTGCATCACGATGGCCTGCTGCGTCTGGTGCACCGTGAACAGCGCGCTGGCGGCGACGATGGCGAGCACGATCAACAGGATCGCGCCGCCGAAAAGCGCAGCATGTCTCATCGGAGGTCTCCCGTGCCGGATTGCGTGCCGTCGTCATCGCCGGCCTTGATGCGCTTTTGCACTTCGGGCAGCGGCAGATAGGGCACGACGCCGGACGCGCCGCCGCTCTGGTCGATGACGTATTTGTCCGCGTTGGACAGGATTTCCTCCATCGTCTCCAGGTAGATGCGCTTGGTGGTCACGTCCTTGGCGGCCTTGAAGGCGGTATAGACCTGGGTGAAGCGCTGCGCGTCGCCTTCGGAGCGCGCCACGACTTCCTGCTTGTAGGCCTCCGCTTCCTGCACCAGCCGCTCCGCCTCGCCGCGCGCGCGGGGGATGATGTCGTTGGCGTAGGATTCCGCCTCGTTGCGCAGCCGCTCCTGGTCGGCGCGGGCGCGCTGCACGTCGCGGAAGGCGTCCACCACCTGGTTCGGCGGATCGACCTTGAGAAGCTGCACATTGGTGATCTCGATGCCGGTCTTGTAGTCGTCCAGGATGCCCTGCACGCCGGCCTTGACCTTGTCCTCGATCTGGCCGCGGCCTTCGGCGAGCGCCGCGGCGATCGGCGTCTGCCCGACGATCTCGCGCATTACGCTCTCCGCCGCTGCCTTCACCGAGCGTTCCGGTTCGCGCACATTGAACAGGTAGTCGCCGGCGTCCTTGATGATCCAGAACACGACGAAGTTGATGTCGACGATGTTCTCGTCGCCGGTCAGCATCAGCGCCTCTTCGGCGCTGCGGAAGCCCACCTCGACGCGGTTGACGCGGGTGACCTTCGGCGTTTCGACTTCCTCGATCGGATAGGGCAGATGGTAGTTGAGGCCGGGCGTGGTGGTGCCGACGCGCTCGCCGAAGCGCAGCACGACGCCCTGCTCGTCCGTCTGCACGCGGTAGAAGCCGCTCAGCACCCAGACCGCGAGCAACACGACGACGACCAGCAGGATGCCGATGCGCCCGCCGCGGCCGCCGGTCCCGCCGCCCGGCATGCGCCTGCGCAGCCAGTCCTGCAGGCGCCGGATCGCCTCCTCGACATTGGGCGCCTGCGGACCGCCGCCGGGGCCGCGTCCGCCGCCCCAGCCTCCGCCGCCGCCCTGGTTGCCGCCGCCGCCGCCGCCCCAGGGACCGCCGCCTCCGCCGCCTCCCCAGGGGCCGCCTCCGCCGCCGCCGCCCCACGGGCCGCCGCCGCCTCCGCCTTGATTATGCCAGGGCATGGGCCTACCTCTCGTTGCCGTTCAGCGCGCGAACGCCGATTTTCCGCATGGCGCCTTATAAAGCAGGGCGTCCGGCGTTGGAATGGGGCCGCGCATCCCGAACCCTTAGCGGAGGCGCCGAACGCTCATGACCGGACCGACCGAAGCGGAGATCCGCGCCGCCGCGGAGGCCGTGGCGCGCATCGGGCGCGTGGGCGGCGTCGCGGCGAAGGACGGCGCGGCGCAGGTTTCGCTGGAGGTGGACCCCGGCCGGGCCGGAGAGGCCGAAGACGAGCGCCGCGCCGTCGAGGCCGCGCTCGCCCGCCTGCCCGGCGTCACCAGCGCCACCGTCGTGCTGACGGCCGAACGCGCAGCACCTGCCCCGCCGCCCGGGCCCCGGCCGGCGGGCGGCGCGGCCGGGCGGACCGCGGGGCGCATCGAGCTGCCGGGCGTGAAGAGCATCGTCGCCGTGGCCTCCGGCAAGGGCGGGGTCGGCAAATCCACCGTGGCCGTCAACCTCGCCGTGGCGCTTGCCCGGCAGGGCCTTGCGGTCGGGCTCATGGACAGCGACGTCTTCGGGCCCTCGCTGCCGCGCATGATGGGCATTGCCGGCAAGCCCGCGATCGCGGGCGAGAAGACGCTCCTGCCGATGAGCAAGTGGGGCGTGGCCTGCATGTCCATCGGGTTCCTGATCTCGGAAGAGACGGCGATGATCTGGCGCGGGCCGATGGTGATGAGCGCCGTGCAGCAGCTCATCGGCGATGTCGCCTGGGGCGAGCTCGACATCCTGCTGATCGACATGCCGCCGGGCACGGGCGACGCGCAGCTGACGCTCTCCCAGCGCGTGCCGCTGACGGGCGCGGTCATCGTCTCGACGCCGCAGGACATCGCCCTGCTCGACGCAAGGCGCGGCATCGCCATGTTCCGCAAGGTCGAGGTGCCGGTGCTGGGCATCGTCGAGAACATGTCGGTGTTCGTCTGCCCCCACTGCGGCAAGGGCACGCACATCTTCGGCTCGGGCGGCGCGCGCGCGGAGGCGGAGACGCTCGGCGCGCCCTTCCTCGGCGAGGCACCGCTGGCGCTGGAACTCAGGGTGCGCTGCGACGCCGGCACCCCCGCAGCAGCCGACGACACCTCCCCCTCCGGCCAGGCTTTCCACGACATCGCCGCCCGCCTCTGGCGCGAGGTCGAAGTGCGCCGCGCGGGCGGCCCTGCGGCGCCGCGGATCGTGATGGAATGAGAGGCGGAGGCGGCCCGGCTTCTGCGGCGGCGCTTGCATCTGTATCATCGCCGTCCAACACCCATTCCGCAAAATGCGACGGAGGACTGAGACTGTGATCGAGCGCTTTGGGAGCCTGTTTGCCGGGCATATCGACCTGGACGACATGGGCCAGGACGCCACGCCGGCGAACGACCGGCGCTACAGCAACGACCGGCTGGCCGAGGTCTTCGCCAAGACCGAGGCGATGGCCGTCGCCATGGACGAGCTCGGCTACGACGCCTTCTGGCTGGCCGAGCACCATTTCCAGCATGAGGGCTATGAGTGCATCCCGAACCTGCCGCTGTTCTTCGTGCATCTGGCGCATCTGACGAAGCGGCTCCGCTTCGGCTGCGGCTTCAATGTCACCACCATGTGGCATCCGCTCCGCCTCGCGGAGGACTTCGCCACCGCCGACATCCTGACCGGGGGCCGGGTGATCTTCGGCGTCGGGCGCGGCTACCACACGCGCGAGGTCGAGACGCTGGGCGGCGTGCTGATCGACGGCGACGCCAACCGCGACATGTTCGAGGAGCAGGTCGAGATCGTGCTGCGCTCCTTCCACGAGGAGTCCTTCCGGCACGAGGGCAAATACTACACCCTGCCGCCGCGCGTGCCCTATCGCGGCTACGAACTGGACGAGATCACCCTCGTGCCGCGCCCGGTGAACCAGCCGGTGGAGTGCTGGCAGCCGATCGTGAGCGCCCAGCCGCGCGGGCTCGACTTTATGGCGAAGCACGGGATCAAGGGCATTGTCGGCGGCGGCTCGGCGCTGATGGCGGAGCGACCCATCGTCGCTTTCAAGGAAGCCTGGGAGCGGGCCGGCCACGATGTCGAGATCGGCGAGAACCTCTGCATCGGCTTGAACTTCCACATCGCCGAGACGAAGGAAAAGGCGATCCGCGAGGCGTCGCCCTATTTCGAGGAGCACGTCAAGATGTTCGCGCCCCTCGGCATGGTCCCGATGAAGCCGGAGCAGCTGCAGCGCGTGAGCGAGCGCGGCGACTGGGCGGAACTCAACATCCCGACCCTGGAGCGCGCCGTCGAGGCCGGCTCCTGGTATTGCGGCCCGCCCGAGGGCTTCATCGACTATCTGGAGTCGCTGCAGGCCAAGTATCCGGGCCTTGAGGACGTCAATGTCCAGTCGAGCATGGGCACGCCGCTCAAGGTGATGCTCGAGCAGCTTGAGCTGTTCGGCAAGGAGGTGATGGCGCCCTTCCGCGAGCGGCAGACCGCCAGGGCGGCCTGAGCGGGAGCCGGCTCAGCCGGTCTCCGCCAGCACGGCGCCGGAAGCGAACAGCGCCTCGATCTCGGCTGCATCGGCGCCGGACTCGCCCAGCACGTCCGCGCTGTGCTCGCCCAGGAGCGGCGTCGGGCGGGCAGCGGACGGCGCCGTGTCGCGGAACCGGATATAGTTCCATGCGATCCGCATCCGGCCGGCCGTAGGATGCGTGGCCTCCGTGACCAGCCCGTTCTCGTGCGCGGACTCGTCGTCGAGGAACACTTCGCTCGCTCCGCTCCGCGCCTCTGCGGCCGGCACGCCGGCTTCCGTCAACGATGCCAGCGCGTCTTCCACATGGCGGTTGGCGAAGGCCGCCTCCATCGCGCGGGCCAGCGGCGATTCGGCCGGGTGCCCCTCGCCGACGGGGTCCAGCGCGCCGAGCCCGAGCGAGCCCGTCAGCGCCGCTCTCGCTTCCTCGTCGTCCGCAGCTACATAAATCCAGCCGTCGGCAACCCGGTAGAGCCGGTGGAAGGCGTCGATGCCGTGCTGGCCGGTGTCGGCCAACGGCCGCTCCGGCTTGCCCTGCCAGCGCCCGAACCAGGGCGAGCTTAGAACCACGGCGGCATTGAGCAGGTTGCTGTCCACCCGCCGGGACGCTCTGCCCCGCCGGCGGGCATAGAGCGCCATGATCGAGCCGAGCGTCGCCATCGCGCCGGCGGTGAAGTCGGTCGGCGCAAGCTGCGCGGCGAAGGACGGCGGATTGCCGCTGCCGCCCTGCGCGCGGGAGAGGCCCATCAGCGCCTGCGCCAGCGGATCGATTCCGGGCCGCCTCGAATAAGGGCCGGTCAGGCCGTAGCCGGTGACATGGGTCTCGATGAGATCGGGATCGACATGCGCCCCGATGCCCATGCGATGGGTCGCGCCGGGACGGAGATTGGCGAGCATCATGTCGCAGCTGGCCGCCACGCGCTGAATCGCTTCCCTGCCGCCGGGCTTGCGCGCGTCCACGCAGAACGAGCGCTTGTTGAAATTCAGGTTGTAGAAGTAGTTGCGCCCGATGGGCCGCGAGATGTCGCCGCCGGGCGGCTCCAGCTTGATGACATCGGCGCCGAGATCGGCCAGCAGGCGCCCGCCCGTCGGCCCGGCGATGAGATTGGTGATCTCCAGCACGCGCACGCCGGCGAGCGGCGGCGGGTCCTCCGCGCTTCCGGCGGCCTGCGCCGTCCCTGCCGCCAGCGGCGGAAGTCCGGGCGCGGGCCCGGAGGAGGCCGCGCGCGGCTTCGGGTCAGCCGGGGTCTCGGCGAAACGGATCGGCGCCCCCATCTGCACCGTGGGGCCGACCGCAGGGTCGTCGAGGGCGAGCACCATGGCGTTGTGGTGTATCTGCGGATCCTCGAGGACGATATCGCCCTGCCGGACCGGCGCGAACGGCACGTCGGCCGCCTCGAAATCGGCCGCCCAGTCGGCGGCGTTGCGCGTCTTCATCGCGCCTGCGATCGCCGCGCGAAGCTCCTCCTCCTCCGTCATCCCGTCGCCCCGGCGCACATTGTCGAACCGCGCCTCCGAGACGAGCTCGCCGATACCCATGATTTCGGATGCGCGGTTTATGAAGCGCTCATGCACGCAACCCAGCTGGATGTATTCGCCGTCCGCGCATTCATAGAGGCTGTAGAAGGGCGCGCTGCCGGAGGGATGGGTCTGGAACACGAGCGGCGCGATGCCCTCGGCGACCACCTTCGGGTGGAAGAGCAGCGCGCCTGCGAGCAGCGAGGTCTCGACGATGCGGCCGCGGCCCGTGCTCTCGCGCGCGAGCAGGCTGGCGGCCGCGCCGATGCAGGCGAACAGCGCCGCTCCTGTGCTGGGCAGCGGATGCGGCACATGCACGGGCGCCGGCCGGAAACCGGGCATGCCGGAGAGAATGCCCGCGCGCGCCATCGCGAGATCGTCCACCGGCGGGTCGTCCCGCCACCGGCCCTGCATGCCGTAAGCCGTGATCGAGCAGGCGACCAGGCGCGGATACGCCGCCCGCAGCTTCGCCGGCGCAAACATCGCCTGCTGCGGCGCGGCTGGCGCGAAGTCCTGCAACAGCACGTCCGCCCCCGGCAGCAGGCGCTCAAGCTCGCCCGCCGCTCCGGGCGCTTCCGGGTCCCAGTCGAAAGCCTCCTTGCCCCGGTCCCAGACGGCGAAGCCGCCGCTGCGATGCAGGGGCGCGGCCGCGTGGACGGCGCGAAGCACGCGCGCGCCCGAATCGCCCAGCAGCATTCCGGCGAAGGCACCGGCCGCGCCGGAGGTGAGGTCGAGGACGGTAATGCCGTCGAACGGAAGCGTCATTGCGGAACGCGCCTTTCTCTGGTCACTGCACAGGGAGCGTCACAATTCCAGTGTTTCGCCGGGGGCCGCAAGCCGGCTCAGGCATCGGGAACCAGAACGGCCTTTCCGATGACCTTGCGGTCGAGCACCAGTTGCAGGGCCTCTGCAGCGCGGGAGAACGGGATTCGGTGGCCGATATGCGGACGCAGGCCGTCCTCGGATACCCAGCGGGTGAGGTAGCGCCAGGTCTCTTCCGGCAGGTTCGGGTTTCGTCGTCCGGCTTCGCCCGCGCGCACGCCGATCACCTCGATGCCCTTGATGAGGATATGGTTGACCTTCGCGACCGGCCGGCGGCCGCTCGTGAATCCGATGGCGAGGATACGCCCGCCCCAGGCCGTCGAACGCATCGCCTCATCGAAGGCGTCGCCGCCCACGGGGTCGTAAACGACATCCGCGCCGCGCCCGCCCGTGGCGGCCAGCACCGCCGCGCGGAAGCCTTCGCGATAGTCGATGACGACATCCGCCCCCTGTTTGCGGAGCGCGGCCAGCTTCTCATCTCCGGCGGCAGCGGCGATCACCTGCGCACCCAGGCGCTTCGCGCAGTGCACAGCCGCCATGCCGACACCGCCTGCCGCGCCCAGCACCAGCACGCTCTCGCCCGGCGCCAGCCGGCCGCGTTGCAACAGCGCGTGAAGGGCCGTGTGGTAGGCGGAGCGAAACGCGGCGGCCTCCGCCATGTCCAATTCCGGAGGCGCCGGCCGCACACGGTCGAAGGTCGCCACCGCCAGTTCGGCGAAGCCGCCCGGCCGATGGCTCACGATCACCCGGTCGCCCGGCTCGAACGTATTGCTGCCCCAGCCGGTGGCGACGACCGTCCCGGCAGCCTCCAGGCCGGGCACGAACGGCAGGTCCGGCTTCAGCTGGTAGCCGCCCGCCACCATCAGCGCATCGACATAATTGACGCCCCAGGCCTCCTGCCGGACGAGCACCTCGCCCATGCCCGGCTCCGGGTCGGGCCGCTCCTCGACGGTCAGCATGTCGGGCGAGCCGAGCTCGCGGCAAAGGATCACGCGCATGGGTAGAGGGAGGACGGGACGAGCATCGGGAGGGGAAACGTCTTCCGGAACGGATAGCGCAGCATTGCGCCACCGTCACGCTCTGACAAGGGCGGGCGTCGTAACACTTCGGAACTTGGACTTCATTCGCATTTTCCCGCGAGCGCGACGGTCAACCTAAACGGCCTGGACTTTTGGGACACGAGTGAGACAGTCTTATTTTCTGTGTCGAGAGCATATAGCTCCGTCACTGGTCCCCAATGAATTAAGACACGGCGGAAGGGACCTTCCCTATTGAGTTCGACCACGGTAGCACCGTAGTCACTGGCACTTCTCGTCCAATCTTCCCCGGCCAGTTTACTCTTCAGCACCACCTCCTCAACCTTGTCTGTTCCTAAGAAAATCGTGGTGCTGTTCAACGAATCTTGAACCCACTGGGCGTCGTTGTCCGCACGATCATTCCGGAAGTGATATGTGTAGCCTTCCATGGAGCCGCACGAAGCAATGACCCCCGCATTTGCGGAAACGGCACCTCCGCCGACCGCAACGACCAAACTGAACACACTAGCGAGGAAAAGTCTCATCGAATGCCTTCCTTCCCACGGAATGGACCGCCCGTCTGATCGACGCGGGGACACCGCATCCAGAACCGGCTGAACACCTCCCGCAAGCACCAGTTCTCAGGCTGAGATACTGATTACATCACCCGCCACCAGGGCGCGGCAAGAACGTCCGGCGCCAGCCAATCGAGTTGCGAGCCCGTATGCAGCAGCAAGCCCGGCCGGACGCCGGCACCGTATTCCGCGCGGAAGCTGCGGAGATGGCGGGTGTCTCTCAGTCGAGGACGATTCGTTGCCTTGACCTCCACGGGTAGCAGGCGGCCCTCGGCTTCGATCACGAAATCCACCTCTTCGCCGGCAGCCGTTCGCCAATGGAGAATTTCGGCCTGCCCGAGGCGCGCGTCGCGCCACGCCATCAGGTCCGCCGCCACGAAATTCTCCAGATGCGCCCCGCCCGGCTCCATGCCGCCCGCCAGGTAAAGCGCGAGGCCGGTGTCGCCCCAATACAGCTTGGGCGCCTTGATGAGCCGCTTGGTCCGGTTCACGGCAAAAGCCGGAATCTGCGCCAGCAGATAGGAGGTCTCCAGCAGGTTGAGATAGCGCCGCACCGTCGGCTGCGACAGCGCAATGTCCCGGCCGAGTTCCGTCTGGTTAACAAGCTGACCGATCCTGAGGGCGGCTGCGCGCATCAGGCGGCGAAATTCGACCAGGGCTGAAATCGCGGAAAGGTTCTGAAGGTCGCGCTCCAGATAGGTGCGGACATAGCCGTCGAACCAGACAGTTCGCGCATCGTCCCGTTCCAGATGGATCGCCGGCGTTGGAAACCCGCCGCTCCGCGCCAGCGCGCGCCAGTCCTCCGGTTTGTCGGGCCGGGCGGCAAGCAGGTCGAGCCAACGGTCTTCGGGAGCCTCCATCAGGGCTTCCCAAAGACCGCCCGTGCCGCTCCCCAACCGTTCCCGCCGGGTCATGGGTCGAAGCGTGAGATAGCTGGCGCGTCCTGCAAGCGACTCCGAGACGCGGTGCATGAGAAGCAGATTGGCCGACCCGGTCAGCAGGAAGCGTCCCGGCCGCCGGTCCCGGTCGATGGCCAGCTTGACCGCGTGGAGCAGGTCCGGTGCCCGCTGCACCTCGTCGAGCGCCATCGGGCCGGGCCCGTCAAGGACCGACTCCGGATCGCGGCGGGCAGCATCCAGAATGTCCGGGTCGTCGAGGGAACGATATTGCCGCCCTTCCTGTTCGAGTCTCTGGGCGAGAACGGTCTTTCCGGTCTGGCGCGCTCCCGTGAGCACAACGGCCGGCATGACGGCAAGGCGGTCCTCAAGCGTTTTCGCCACAAGACGCGGAAGCGGGTGTTCCACCATGTCGCGAATGATATCCATTCATATCATGACTGACAATCATTCACGAAGACCGTATCGCGGCTGGACAAACGCCCCCCGTCTTGGCCCTGCCGCACAGGTCTATCTCCTTCCGGCAGGAAATTAGAAAAATTTTCATATTTTTCCCGCCAAGGGGCTTGACTGGAGAGAAAGTGGTGTATGATGGGTGTAGAGAGGCGGCTTCCGGGGCCGCCTTTCGGCTTGTGTGCCGAGCATGGCCAACAGCTTGGAGGTGCAAGTCCTCTATCCAGCCCGATGGCGGCGAAGGATTAGCGAAGCGCAAGGGCGTCGCCGCGAGGCGGGGTCTGAAGGAAGCGTGGAGCAAAGCCGCGACCCGATGGACAAGAACCGGATACGAGGCCTACCCGGCCGGACGAGCGAGCAAGCGATCGCGAAGTCCGCAGCCATCAAGGGCCGGGGTGGTAAATCCGGCGGGTGTGCGGTGAAGGCGGTTGGTCTTACCTCGGGAGGTCTGCGTCGTGTCCGGAACCCCCGGACTGAGCGGTTCCGCAAGGGCCGTGATCGCGGCGCAGAAGTCAGCAGAGGGCATAGTAGCCGGCCCCCCGGCGAAGGCCCGAACGACGGACAGGGTTATTAGGACGGCAGGCTCATGCGGACCAAGCGGCAGAACATCCAGTTGGAACTGGCCTTGGAGCCGGAGGCGAGGGGTGAAGCCCGGAGCGCCGGAGACCGAGGGACCGAAGCCCGTATGGCGCGTGCCGACCCCGAACGCCCGGCGGCTGTCTTCGACAGGCTCGGCCTCGCCTCCCTGCGAGGCCGTTCCGCAGCTTAAATCCGTCGAACCGCCGTGTACGGACCCGTATGCACGGTGGTGTGGGAGGGGTGGAGCCGTGAGGCTTCGACCGGGTGAACCACGACATATCCCGAGCGCGTGGCCGACAAACGCCTGCTCAGGCTCATCCGCGGCTTTCTGACCGCTGCGCAGGGAAGCAAGGGCTGGGGCCCGCAAAAAAGCCCCGGCGGGAACGGACGGGAGAGGTGCGTCCGCCGTCTCGCGCGCGCAATCAGGTGCGCGAACCGCGCCGGCGCTAACGTGCCCGCCCGCGCAGGGGCACGCACGCAGGATACGCGCGCAAAAAGGGTCCCGCCGCTTGGGACGCCCAGGCCGGCGGCGTGGACGGAAGGGAGTGGAACGCAATGGGACGGAGAGAGCGATATGCAGGAATGGAACCGCAGGGCTTCGGCGGCGGCATGAGGAACATGACATCTCATGACACAGTGCTGGGGTCTTCCATGAACCTTCCCGCTTGCGGAGGGGATAGGTGCGACCGCCGCCTCGCGCGCAATCAGGTGCGCGAACCGCGCCGGCGCGAAACGCGCGCGGGGGCGGGCGCGGGCGCGCGGGCGAAGCGCGCGCAAAACAGGGACCGCCGCTCAAGGGCGCCCGGGCCGGCGGCGGCGCGGACGACAGGGAGCGGAACGCGACGGAGGAGCGATATGCAGGAACGGAGCCGCAGAGCTTCGGCGGCGGCATGGCGAACATGACATCTCATGACACAGTGCAGGGGTTTTCCGTGAACCGCCTGCCCGACCCGCGGAAGCGGGGGTCGCCCCGGCGCTCCAATTCGTCACCCCCGAGCGGGGAGACCGGGGTCCATCCCCGGTTCCCGATGCCGCCGCAGCCGGTGGAAGGCATGCAACGATGAGCCGACGGAAACGGATGGGCGAATCCGGCGGCGTCTTGGCCGGGACGGAATTGGCCCATAGTCTGCGCTCCGATTCCCGAAACACAGGTTTCGCGACCGATGACAGAGAATGCCCCGCTTCCGCTCGCCGGCATCCGGGTGCTGGAGTTCTGCCAGACGATCATGGGGCCGAGCTGCGGCCTGGTGCTGGCCGACCTGGGCGCCGACGTCATCAAGGTCGAGCCGGCGCCGGACGGCGACAAGACGCGGCGCCTGCCGGGGTTCGCTGCCGGTTTCTTCGGCGGCTTCAATCGCAACAAGCGCTCGCTCGCCGTCGATCTCAAGTCCGACAGCGGCCGCGAGGTCGTGCACCGGCTCGCCGCGGGGGTCGACGTCGTCATCGAGAACTATGCGCCCGGCACCATGGAGCGTCTGGGCTGCGGCTGGGAAACGCTGAGCGGGATCAATCCGCGCCTTGTTTTCGCCTCGCTCAAGGGCTTCCTCTCCGGGCCCTACGAGAACCGGCCCGCGCTGGACGAGGTGGTGCAGTTCATGGCCGGGCTCGCCTACATGACAGGCCCGCCCGGCCGGCCGCTGCGGGCCGGCACCTCGATCATCGACATCATGGGCGGCAGCTATGCGGTCATCGGCATCCTCTGCGCGCTGAAGGAGCGCGAGACGACCGGCAGGGGGCAGTTCGTGAAGTCGGCGCTGTTCGAGTCGACCGCCTTCCTCATGTCGCAGCATATGGCCGGCATCAGCGCAACGGGCCGCGAGCCGCAGCCCATGCCGGCCCGCGCCCGCGCCTGGGCGATCTACGAGACCTTCGAGACCGGCGACGGCGAACAGGTGTTCATCGGCATCACGAGCGACAATCACTGGCGCGCCTGGTGCGAGCATTTCGGCTGGGCGGACGAACTCGCCGACCCGCGCAACGCCACGAACGAGAGCCGCGTGATCGAGGGGGACCGGATCGCCGCCCGCATCGCGGAGATCGTGAAAACGCACACGCTCGCCGAGATGACGGCCGTACTGGAGGAGATCGCCGTGCCCTTCTCGCCCGTGGCGAAGCCGGTGCATCTGTTCCACGACCCGCAGCTCAACCATGAGGGGCGCCTGTTGGACGTGCAGCTTCCGGGCGGCCCCGCAACCCGGCTGCCCCGCCTGCCGGTCGAGATCGGCGACCACGATTTCGGCCTTCGCCGCCAGCCGCCCGCCGTCGGCGAGCAGACGGGCGAAATCCTGGCCGAAGCCGGCTTCGGCGCGGAGGAGATAGACGCGCTGGCGGCCGAGGGCGCGATTACGCGATGAAGGCGCGGTAGTCCTCGACCGCGTCCTCCACGGCCGCTTCCAGCAGCTTCGCGCCGTCCTCCGCGCGGGCGAGCGCGGCTTCGGAGCCGATGCGCCCGTCCGGGAAGCGCGCCCGGAAGGCATCCGGCTCCTTCTCGAAACCGCCGGGCGCGCGCTTCGGCGTCATGGCCACACCCTCGCGCCGGGTCTCGGGCGCAACATGCCAGGCGAGCGCAATCTCGGACGGCGTCGCGTGCAGCCCCTCCGCCTTGCCGTAGAGCTCCTTCGCCAGCGCGCGCACGCGAGGCCCGGCGAACCAGTTGTGGAGCCGGCAGCGGGGCGCCTCCAGCTCCTTCAGCACGGCCCGGATGAAGGGAATGTTGCCGCCGTGTCCGTTCAGCACATAGACATGAGCGAAGCCGTGGCGGGCGAGCGAGGCGACGGTCTCCTTCAGGACCGCCTGGAAAGTTTCCGGCGTGAGCGTGATCGTCCCCGGAAAGGCCATGTGATAGGGCGCGACGCCGAGCCTGAGCGTGGGCGCGATGAGAACGCCGAGCCGCTCCGCCGCCTCCCGCCCTACACCTTCGGGGCAGAGCGCGTCCGTGCCGAGCGGCCCGTTCGGCCCGTGCTGCTCCGTCGAGCCGACCGGCAACAGGATGCCGTCCGCCCGCCCGAGATAGGCCTCCACTTCCGGCCATGTGAGATGGTCCAGCCTCATCGCGGGCAGCATATAGAGGAAACGGGAAAGTGCGAGCCAGGGAAGGAAACGGCGCCGCTACCGGGAGGCGCTTGGACGAGAGCCCTCGAAATCCGACCGGCGGCGGGAAAACGCATGCGAACCGCGTCTGGAGGCGTGCAGCCGAGCGCGCGCCGCATTCGCTGGCATTTGCCGAGGGAATGCACCCCGTCGCGATCATCGCCTATACGGCTGCGGCATAGGTTCTTTTTTGTCGGCGATCCGCGCGCTTCCTACCTCAAAGAGACAGCATCTTCCCGAACGAGGGGAATAGAACCATGGTCAGCATTGCCGCCGAAATCGACCGACACGGCAATCGCAAGAAGCTGCCTCTGACTGGCTGGATGGACTTTGTCCTTCGCCTGTCCGGGGCCTGGCGGCGCCCTGCGACCCGCAGTCCGAAGGCGCCCGTCATAAGCGCCAGACTTCGCCGCCGCCTCGCCAGAGACCTCCCGAACTACCTGCTCCGCGACATCGGGCTCGAGCCCGACAATATCCGGCAATAACCGTCTGATACCAGCGGTCGTCGATCGGAACCTATTGTGATGGCCCCCACCGTCACCCCGGCCCCCGAGCCGGGGCCCAGCCTCGGTTCTCGCGGCAACTTCAGCGGTCGAGCCTGCTCCCCACCGGCTACGGCATCGTCGAGAGCCATGGATGGACCCCGGCTCTCCGCTTCGCTCCGGCCGGGGTGACGCAGAGGGAAAACCGGGCGGCAATCTCCATGAGTCACAAACCGGAGCCGCTGGTATGACATGCGATGACGGCATAAACGACCCTCCCAACCGTGTTGCAATGGGCCATGCGGCCGGTGTCGCCAATGCCGGGAAAGGAGCGAGGCGTCGTGGCACAATCGGCAGGATTGACCCTCGCCGCGGCGCGGTCCGCGAGCGTTTCCAGCCGCTTGCGCAAGGCGGAGCGGGAGGCTAGGTTGCGCGCCTTCTGGGGGTCCGTAGCTCAGTCGGTTAGAGCGCCGTCTTGACATGGCGGAGGTCACAAGTTCAAGTCTTGTCGGACCCACCACCCCCCTGTCCCGGTTGGGTTTTTGCCGATGTTCGAAGGCTTCGAGGAGCGGTGGGTCGAGGGCGACGGAGTCCCGATCCATCTGCGCATCGGCGGCAGCGGCCCGGCCGTCCTCCTGCTGCACGGCTACCCGCAGACGCACATGATCTGGCACGCCGTCGCGCCCCGCCTGGCGGAGCGCTTCACCGTGGTCTGCCCCGACATGCGCGGCTACGGCCGAAGCGGCAAGCCCCCGAACGACGAGCGGAACCGCCCCTATTCCAAGCGCGCGATGGCGGCGGACATGGTGCGCGCGATGGAGCGGCTCGGCCATCCGCAGTTCCGTCTCGCCGGGCACGACCGGGGCGGGCGCGTCGCCTACCGCCTCGCGCTCGACCATCCCGATACGGTGGTCCGGCTCGCCGTGCTCGACATCGTGCCGACGCTCGAGCAGTTCGAGCGCCAGGGGCAGCGGGGAAGCCTGGATTCGTTCCACTGGTTTTTCCTCGCCCAGCCCGCGCCCTTCCCGGAGACGATGATCGGGCGCGACCCGGACTGGTTCCTGAAGAGCCTGATGGGGCGCTGGTCGGGCATGGACTGCTTCGCCGAGGCGGCGATGGCGGACTATCTGGCCGCTTTCCGGGACCCGGAGACGATCCGCGCGACCTGCGACGATTATCGCGCCGGCGCCACCATCGACTGCGAGCTCGATGCGGCCGACCGCGAGGCGGGGCGGCGCATCGCCGCGCCGCTGCTGGCGCTCTGGGGCGACCGCGGGCGTCCGCACAAGCGGGATTCGGTGCTCGAAATCTGGCGCCTTTGGGCAGACCGGGTGGAGGGCAGGGGCCTAGCCTGCGGCCATTTCCTGCCGGAGGAGCTGCCGACGGAGACCGCCGGGCGCCTGGAAGCGTTCTTCTCGCTGGCCTGAGCGGACCGGCGCTGCTATAGACGATGGCGGAGACCGGCGGCGGGCGGACCCCTCGCCAACCCGGTCAGGTCCGGAAGGAAGCAGCCGTAACGAGTTTCCGGTTCGGGTCGTCTGCCGGTCTCTGCTTTCCCGAATGTTCTGGCAAACGACTTCGCCCGATGGGCTAGACTGCCGGCCATGAGCGAGACCGCCGCCGCCTACCGGGTGCTGGCCCGCAAATACCGCCCCGCCGCCTTCGCCGACCTGATCGGCCAGGAGGCGCTGGTGCGCATCCTCACCAACGCGATCCGGGCCCGCAGGATCGCGCACGCCTTCATGCTCACCGGCGTGCGCGGCGTCGGCAAGACGACCACGGCCCGGATCCTGGCCCGCGCGCTCAACTGCCTCGGCCCGGACGGCGAGCGCGACGAGCCGGCCGAGGAACCCTGCGGCGTCTGCGAAGCCTGCACGGCCATCGCCGAAGACCGGCATGTCGATGTCATCGAGATGGATGCGGCCTCGCATACCGGCGTGGACGATGTGCGCGAAATCATCGAGGCGGTTCGCTACCGCCCGGTCTCGGCGCGCTTCAAGGTGTATATCGTCGATGAAGTTCACATGTTGTCCCGCAATGCGTTCAATGCCCTGCTGAAGACGCTGGAAGAGCCGCCGGCGCATGTGAAATTCATTTTCGCGACAACCCAGATACGCGCCGTGCCGGTGACGGTGCTCTCGCGCTGCCAGCGTTTCGACCTGCGCCGGGTTCCGGCGGAAATGCTGGAGGCGCATTTCGCGGGCGTCATTGCGAAGGAGGGCGCGGAGATCGAGCCGGAGGCGCTGGCCCGTATCGCGCGGGCCGCAGACGGGTCCGTTCGGGACGGCCTCTCCATGCTGGACCAGGCGCTCGCGGAGGCCAATGGCGGCAGGATCGCAGCGGACGCCGTGAACGAGATGCTGGGCCTCGCGGACAGGCTGGACATTTACGACCTGTTCGAGGCGCTGATGCGCGGCGAACCGGCGGCGGCGCTCGACCGGTTCGACGGGATGTACCGGGCGGGCGCCGATCCCGGCCTGGTGCTCCAGGACATGGCGGAGCTGGTACACCGGCTGACCCGCGCGCAGGTCGTGCCGGCGGAGGCGGAGGATGCCGCACTGCCGGAAGCCGAGCGCGTGCGCGGTCGCAAGCTCGCCGAAGCGCTCTCCATGCCGGCGCTCACCCGCGTCTGGCAACTCGTGCTCAAGGCCATCCAGGAGGTGAATGCGGCGCCGTCGGCCAAGCCGGCCTTCGAGATGGCGATGCTGCGCATCGCCTACGCCGCCGGCCTGCCGACGCCGGCCGAGGCGATCACGCAGCTTCGCTTCGACGCGCCGGCGCAAGCAGCTCCGCAATCGAAGGTCGAACCGCTGCCAAGTCCCGCCCCGGCGCCTGCCCCGCGCGCCGACCCGCCTCCACCGGCCGAAGAGGACGCGGCCGGGGCGCCGGCAGGCGAGCCCGCCCCGCCGGCTGAGGAGTTGCCGGCTCCAGAGCCTCCGCAGCCTGTCGAGCTTCGGGATTTCGAGGCCGTGGCCGCGCTGTTCGAGGAACGCCGCGAGCCCCGCCTCTATTCGCATCTGGTCCACGATGCGCATCTCGTGGCGTTCGAACAGGGGCATATCGCGCTCAGGCTCGGGGGAAAGGCGCCGCCCGACTTCGCCACCGAAGTCGGCGAGCGCCTTACCAGGTGGACCGGCCGGCCCTGGAGGGTCTCGGAGGCGGTGGACGGCGGTGGGCCCACGCTGGCGGAACAGCGGGAGGGCGTCCGGCGGGACCTGTTCGAGCGCGCCAAACGCCATCCGCTCACGCAGCAGACGCTGGAAATCTTCCCCGAAGCGTCAATCGCCGATATACGCCCGATCCAGCCGGGCGAGGGGCTGCCCGAGGCACACGAGGAACAGGACGACGAGCGATGAAGAATCTCGCCAGCATGATGAAGCAGGCCCAGGAAATGCAGCAGAAGATGGCTGAGATGCAGGAGGCGCTGGCGAGCCATGAAGTGGTCGGCCGGGCGGCCGCGGGCATGGTCGAGGTGCGCATGAACGCCAAGGGCGAGCTGCTGGGACTCAAGATCGACCCGAGCCTGATCGACCCGGCCGAGGCGGAGGTCATGGAAGACCTGATTACGGCGGGCTTCAACGACGCGCGCGCCAAGGCCGAGAACCATGCGCGGGAGGAGATGCGCCGGCTTACGGGAGGGCTGGAACTGCCGCCCGGCTTCAACCTGCCTTTCTGACATGCCGCCCGGCGACCTGGAGACGCTGATCCGCCTGCTTGCCCGCCTGCCGGGGCTCGGTCCCCGGTCGGCGCGCCGCGCCGCACTGCATCTCATCAAGCGGCGCGAGGGGCTGATGGCGCCGCTCGCGCGCGTCTTGGAGGCGGCGTCGGAGTCCATTACCGTCTGCTCCGAATGCCGCAATCTCGACACGACCGACCCTTGCGGCATCTGCGCCGACCCGGGCCGCGACCCGACCGCGCTGTGCGTCGTCGAGGATGTCTCCGACCTCTGGGCGCTGGAGCGCACGGGCGCGTTCCGGGGCCGGTATCACGTGCTGGGCGGCGTGCTCTCGGCGCTGGACGGAGTCGGCCCGGAAGAACTTGGCGTCGCCGCGCTCGTTGCGCGCGCCGGCGCGCCCGGCATCGCTGAGGTGGTGCTGGCGACCGGCGCCACGGTCGAGGGGCAGACCACCGCGCATTACCTGGCGGAACGCCTCAGCGGCTGCGGCGTATCCATCACGCGGCTTGCTCACGGCGTGCCGGTTGGCGGCGCGCTCGACTATCTGGACGACGGCACGCTCACCACCGCGCTTCGCGCCCGTCGGCCGCTGTGAGGCGCAGCCCCGGCGACGGTTCCTGCCTTGCGCCTGGTCGCGCTCTACGGTGTGCAGGGGCCTGCCTTCGAAAACACGGGCTCAAGCGTCTCTTTCGCCCGAACGCGATATGTCGTATCCGGCACGGATCGGGCGATCGGAGCCGGCATGGCCCGGCAGAATGGATGGGGGGATGAGACGGGGCCTGGCCCGGACGGGAATCTGCGCCGCGCTTGCGGGCTGCGCTCTGGCCCTGTCCGCCGCCTGCTCGTCGGCGGCCCCGGATGCGCCGCCGCCGCCCGTGCCGAGCGCGGCGCATGCCGAGCGGAACGTTGCGAACGGCATTCTGGGCGACGCCCAATGGCGGGCGTTCAGGGCCGCGCTCGACGCGGCTTCGCGCAGCGAATGGGAACGGGCGGCCCGGAGCGCGGAACGCGCCGGCCATCCGCTTGCGTCCGCCGTGGTGGAGTGGCACCGGCTCCGGAGCCCGGATTCAGATGTTGCGTTCGCGGAAATCGAGGCGTTTCTGGAGGCTTATCCCGACTGGCCCAAGCGCGCGGCCCTCGTCCGGCGCGCCGAGGAGTCGATGCCGGAGACCTACCCGCGCCGAGCCGTGCGGGCCTGGTTTGCCCGCTTCCCGCCGCTGACCGGCCCTGGCAGCCAACGTCTCGCCGAGGCCATGATCGCGGACGGGGAGACAGAGGCCGGACGCCGGCTGCTTCGCAACGCCTGGATCGAAGGCGACTTCCCGGCGGACCTGGAGCGGCGCTTCCTGAAGAAGCACCGCAGAGCGCTTCGTGTCGAGGACCATAACAGCAGGCTCGACCGGCTGCTTTGGGACGAGCGTCGCGCCGCCGCCCGGCGTCTCCTCCGCCATGCAGGCAAGACGCAACGCCGGCTGGGGGAGGCGCGTCTCAGGCTCATGGAGCGCAGGCGCGGCGTGGACTGGGCGATCCGGCAGGTGCCGCGGGACCTGCGCAGCCATCCGGGCCTGGTGTTCGAGCGCATTCGATGGCGGCGCCTTGCGGGCAACGATAAGGGCGCGCGCGAGTTGCTCCTCGACCGGCCGGCGGAGCTCGGCCGGCCCGGGAAATGGTGGTTCGAGCAGAGCTACCAGGCGCGCGAGGCCATGAAGCGCGGCCTTTACGAGGAAGCCTATGCCATCGCTTCGAGGCACGGACAGATCGCCAACAGTCCCTTCTCGGAGGCGGAATGGCTGGCCGGCTGGCTGGCGCTCCGCTTCCTGAACCGGCCCGAAGCCGCTGCCCGGCACTTCCAGGCCATGTATGACCGGGTGCGCTACCCGATAAGCCGTGCCCGCGGCGCCTACTGGAGCGGGCGGGCCGCAAAGGCATCCGGCGACGGAGAGCTGGCGGCCGAGTGGTTCCGCCGCGCCGCCCGCCATCCAACGACCTTTTACGGGCAGCTGGCCGGCAAGGCGCTGTCGCTCGACAGCCGTTACCCGGACGCGCCTGCCGCCGTTGCGCCGGGGGAGCGCGAACGCTTCGAGGCCCGCCCGCTCGTGCAGGCGGCGCGCATTCTCGGCGAGGCCGGGGATTTCGAGACGATGCAGACCTTCGTCACCCATCTGAGCCGCGGGGCCGGCTCGCCCGGCGAGCATGTTCTCGCGAGCCGGCTGGGGCTGGCTTACGGGGCGCCGCACATATCGGTCCGGGCGGCCAAGCGGGCCTGGCGCAACGGCGTCCCGCTCATGGCCGAGACCTATCCGCTGGCCTTCGGCGCGGACGAGATCGCGCGCCTCTCCGATCCGCCCGAACTGCCGCTGCTGTTGGGCCTGGCGCGGCAGGAGAGCGAAATGGACCCGGAGGCGGTCAGCCGCTCCGGAGCGCTCGGCCTGATGCAGCTGATGCCGGCCACCGCGCGGCAGGTCTCCCGCGAGCTCGGCCTGGCCTACAGCCGGTCCCGGCTGCGGAACGACCGGGCCTACAATATTGCGCTCGGCGGCTCCTATCTGGCGGAACTGCTGGAGACTTTCGGCGGCAACCGCGCGCTTGCGCTCGCGGCCTACAATGCAGGGCCCTACCGGGTCAGGGAGTGGCTGCGCACCTATGGAGACCCGCGCAGCGCTGAGGTCGATCCCATCGACTGGATGGAACTCGTCCCCTTCGCCGAGACACGAAACTACATCCAGCGCGTGCTGGAAAGCGCCGAGGTTTACCGTTACCGGCTGAAGCGCGGCGGCGACTCCGCTGCCGCTCCTTCAGCGATAGAGACCGCCGCGGCCGACTGAAGCACAGTCCGTCACATCGTCACCACGACCTTGCCGGTGGCCTGTCGCTCCGTCAGGCGGCGGATGGCCTTCGGCACGTCCTCCAGGCCCCAGGTCTCGGTCACGCGGGGCGCCACCTTGCCTTCGCGGTACCAGGCGGCCAACTCCTCCATGCTGCGGAGCAGCAGGTCCGGACGCTCGCTTCGGAAATAGCGCATGGAGGAGCCCATGGCCGAGCGGTGCTTGACGAGCAGGCGGTTGGCCGGGATGCGCGGCACGCCCGCCACGAAGCCGATCAGCAGGATGCGCCCGCCCCAGGCGAGCGAGGACAGCGCCTCATCGAACAGCGGCCCGCCCACCGGATCGTAAACCACATCGACGCCGCGGCCGTCCGTCAGCTCTGCCACGCGCGCCTTCAGGCTGTCCGCACTGTAGTCGATGCCCTCGTCCGCGCCGTGCAGGGCGGCGAGCGCCAAGCGCTCCGGGCTGCTCGCCGCCGCGATCACGCGCGCGCCGAGCGCCTTGCCGCATTCCACCGCAGACAGCCCGACGCCGCCCGCTGCGCCGAGCACCAGCATGGTCTCGCCCGCCTTGAGATCCGCCTGCCAGCGGATCGCGACATGGGAGGAGACCCAGGCGGTCGGGAAGGCGGCGGCCTCGATGTCCGACATGCCTTCCGGAACCGGAAAGGCTTCCGTCTCCCTCGCGATGGCGGTTTCCGCGTAGCCGCCCCACCAGAGGATCGCCATGACGCGGTCGCCCACGGCCAGCCGATTGCAGCCGGGGCCGAGCGCCGTTACCTCGCCGGCCGCTTCCAGCCCCGGAACGAAGGGATGCGCCGGCCGGGTCTGGTAGTTGCCGGCAATCATGATCGCATCGGCGAAATTGACGCCGGCGGCCGCGACCCGGATCGCGACCTCGCCCTCACCGGGCTGCGGAACGGCCATGTCGCGGATTTCGAGGCTCTCGACCTCGCCCCAGGCGGAGCAGACGGCGGCGCGCATGCGTCACGGATTCCTTGACGAAGGGGGTGCAAGCCCGGAGTTTAGCGCCTTCCGCAAACGGAGCCAGTCGATGCTCGACGATGCCGCCCTCGACCTGATTTTCCGCAAGGCCCGCACCCACAATGCCTGGCGCGACCGCCCGGTGACGGATGACGACATACGCCGGATCTACGAACTGATGAAATGGGGGCCGACCAGCGCCAATATGTGCCCGGCCCGCTTCGTCTTCGTGCGCTCGCGCGAGGCCAAGGAAAAGCTCGCCCCGGCGCTCTCCTCCGGCAACCTCGAAAAGACGATGGCCGCGCCGGCGACGGCGGTGATCGGCTACGACGTGCGCTTCTTCGAGCGCATGGACTATCTCTTCCCGCACAACCCAGCCATGGCCGACATCTTCCGCGGCGACCCGGCCGCGGCGGAGGATGCCGGCTTCCGCAACGGCACGCTGCAGGGCGCCTATTTCATGATGGCGGCGCGCGCGCTCGGCTTCGACATCGGCGCCATGTCCGGCTTCGACAAGGGCATCGCAACCGCCGCCTTCTTCGCCGGCACCAGCGTCAAGACGAATTTCCTCTGCAATATCGGACACGGCGACGAATCGGTGCTGTTCGAGCGCCATCCGAGGTTCGATTTCGACGATGCCTGCCGCTTCGCCTGACCGGCAGGAAACCTGCGCCGGCCCTTAGAGCACGGTCCGTTCCGGTTGCAACGGGGCCGAATGCGCGGCCCCAGGTGTCACCCCGGACGGAGCGAAGCGGAGATCCGGGGTCCAGGCGGTCCAAGTCTCTGCCGGGTTGCAGCGGCGTTACTGGGCCCCGGCTCGGAGGCCGGGGCGACAATTTCGGGCTTGGCCCGAAATACGGTCCAATCGGAACGGATTCTGCACTAAGGAAAGCAGCCGGCGGGAGGGGAGGCCCGCCGGCTGCGCTGCCGGTCGAACGGGGGAGGAGGCCGTTACCGGCAGGGGATCCCGAGGAAGCAGGCCTAGGCCAGCCCCGGGCCGAGGACAAGCGAAACGACCACCGTCCCCAGCACGGCCAGCATGAACCCTGCGGCCGCCATGACTCCAAGCCGTTCCTCCTTGCCTTGTTTGCAAAGACTGCATTCCACCTTGCCTTCCGCTACCGCGTTCCGAGCTTCCATCTTTCAACTCCTCGGCGTATCGCCTTCGTCTTCGAGCCCTTTGTCCGGCTCGACTTTCCGAACCGGACACACGCAATCTGGCAAAACATTTTCATAAGAACCAATACCGTTTTCATTTATAGAATATAACAAAATAATATAGAAAGGAGACCCCCTCGGCGCAGCGCTTAAATGTGGCCTGCACGCGCGCCTCGACCCGTTCCGGGCCGAGTTTTCTAACCCATCTGCTGTTCCAGCATCGCCTCTGCCGCGCGGAGGCCAGTGGCAACGGCCTTGGCGAGGCCGCCGAGATAGGCGGCGCGGGGGCCGCCTTCGAGGCCGCCCGCGGCGGAGCCGGCGGCATAGAGGCCGGGGATCGGGCGCGCCTCCCCGTCCAGCACCCGCGCGGCGCGGTCTATAGCGAGGCCGCCCATGCTGTAGGTGATGCCGGCGGCGGCGCGGATGGCGCGGAAGGGCGGCTCCGCGATGGACTTTGCCGGGAAGCGGCCTGTCGTGCGCGCCGGCTCGTGGCGCCCGGAATTGTGCGCGGCCACGGTCTCGGCCAGCGCCGGCATGGAGAGGTCCTCCGCGAGGCTTTCTACCGTCGGGGCCTCGAACACCCGGCCGCCTACCGCCGGGAAGCTCGGGTTCAGCGCCGGCGGATAGCGGTTGTCGGCTGCATCCTCGCGCCAGTGCCGGTCGTCGAACACCACCGCCGCGCCGTCCGGGTCTTCCAGTCGCGCGAGCTCGTTCGCCATGAAGACACCGCCCAGCCCCTCGTCGCAGAAGCGCCGCCCCGCCCCGTCCGCCAGCAGCGAGACGGCGGCCAGCGAATCCAGGGTCGGATAGGGCCAGAGCTTCTCGTTCCCGAAGGCGTCGAGCCCCAGCAGATGGCCGTAGAAGCGGTCCATGCCGACTGTGGCCGCGCCCACGGCTTCCGCCATGGCGAGGCCGTCACCCCGCCCGCCGCCGGCGCCGCGTTTGAACAGCCGCTCCGGCTGCGGCGAGAGATGGCGGCGGACCAGTTCCGGATTGTCCTGGAAGCCGCCGTCCGCAATCAGCACGAAGCGGGCGCGCTCGGTCCCGGCGGCGGTTCGCACGCCGGCAATCCTGCCTTCCTCCACCGTCAGCGCCAGGACCGGGGAGCCGAGCCGCAGCTCCCCGCCGCGCGTTGCGAGGTTCCGCGTCAGCCGGCGCAGCAGCGCATCCGGCCCGCGCCCCTTCCAGTCGAGACCGCCGCGCCGGCGGCGGGGCGGGGCCATCACCCAGCGCATGAACTCGGGCGCGCCGCCGCGTACGAACGCCCCCCCTTCCGCGCGCAGCCATGCCAGCACCTTGCCGGCGTCCTCGGCCAGCAGCGGGGCCAGCGCCGTCGCCGCTCCCCCGCCCTCGCTCACCGCGTCAGAGACGGCAGCGCGGATTTCGTCGGCCGGGCGGGTCATGTCCCGGAAAGCGACATGCAGGAGGCCGCCGGCGATGCGCGAGTTGCAGAAATAGTCGGGCTCCCCGCCGCGCTCCAGCACCGACACGGCAAGCCCGCCCTCGGCGGCCCGGTTGGCGGCGGCGAGCCCTGCAAGGCCGCCGCCCACGACGATGAGGTCGGGCGCGCTCACTCCGGCAGCAGCATGTCGGCGATGATGATTGTCAGCTCGACGAGCAGGCGGGCGACGAAGGCAAGCGCGATTCCGGCCAGCAGGCCGACGGCCATCCAGAACCAGTGCCAGCCCTCGATGCCGATGCCGAGAAAGGCGGCCAGCACGGGCAGCGCGCCCGCCGCCCAGACCAGCAGCCGGCCGCGCCTGACGACGAAGCGAACGGTCGGGAAGCGGTCGATCACCCGTCCAGGCCGTGCGGGAGGAAGTCCCAGCCGAAGATCGAGTCCGCCGGGCCGGCGTCCCCGACGACGGCGATGTCCTCCAGCCACATGCGCTCGCGCCGGTCGCCCGGATAGTAGATGTGGGTGGCGATCGCCATGCCGGCCTGAACCGCGAAATCGCCGGTGACCGCGCCCTCGGCATCGACCTCCTGGTCGAGATGGCTGAGGCCGAGGCCGTGGAAGAAGATCAGCGCATCCTCGGCGAGCGGGAGCCCATGCTTGCGATAGACCGCGCGGCCCGCCGCCTGCAGCGCCGAAATGCGTGCGCCCGGAACCATGAGCGCCTCGATCTCCGCCATCGCGTCCGCCGTCGCCTGCGCCAGCGGCCGGGCGGCGTCAGCGCCTTCGGAGCCGACGATCCAGGTCTTGCCGCCGTCCCAGCAATAGCGGGCCTTCGTGCCGTGGCAGTCGAACATGATGCGCATGCCGGCTTCGAGCTCGTAGTCGCCCGCCTCCGAAGCGATGACGGGCACGGGGCTGTCGGAGCCGTTCGCCAGCACCATCGCGCCCGGATCGTGGACGAAGCCGCCGCGCGCGAGCGCCGCCGCGTGATAGGCGGCCCTGAGCTCCCGCCAGGTCATGCCCGGCGTCCAGGCCCCGATGCTCTCCTCGATGGCGGCGCGGTTGACGGCCGTGGCGGCGCGCATCAGGCCGACCTCTCCGGGCGTCTTGATGCTGCGCGCGGACATAAGCAGGCCGTAGCCGTCCTCGACATCCACCCCGGAGAGGCGCGCGGCCAGCCTCGTCTCGTCCGCCGCGATGCGCTTGCCGGCAAGCCCGAGATCGGCGACGGCGCGCTCCAGCGCGGCCACCATGTCCGGCGCGTAGCGGTCCGCAGCGGCGGGAAACCAGTTCGGCCGGTCCTGGGGGTCGACGAAGCGGTCGAGGTCCGCCTTGCCGCGCGGCGGCTGGTCGAAGGGCAGCAGGATGGCTCGGAAGGGCCGGATATCCTCGATCCAGCCCGGTTGGGCTGCCAAGGAGCCCAGATAGAAGTCGGGAAGGACCATGACCGGCTCTTCGGGCGCCTCGCGCGCCAGCAGCACGGCCAGCGGGCGCGGCTCGTCGGACTTGTGCGCGGGCCCATTGAAGCCGGAGAGCCAATAGACATTGTTGGGCGAGGCCGCGAGCACGGCATCGACGCCGCGGCTGTCCATCAGGTGGAGCAGCCGGTCGAGATTGCAGAAGCGTTCGGTCACGGGGCGGGAGTCTCCTTCGCGGGTCAGGCGACGTCCTCGAATTGGTCGAAGAACCGGCCGGAAAGGGTCTTCTGGTTCTCGTAGATCGAGCCCTGCTTCGGCGCGATGGGCAGCGGCATGCGCACGGGCGCGGCTTCGAGACGCGGCTCCAGGGTCGGCCTACCCCGGCAGATGCGCTTGTCGAACGCCTCCAGCGTCGCGCCTTCCAGACCCATCAGCGGCCAGGCGTCGGCGGCGAAATAGCTGTAGAGCAGGAGCCGGCGCGGGCGGTTCGAGCGGTTGAGCGCCGAGCCGTGGACGGCGCGCACATGGTGGAGGGTGAAGGTGCCGGCGGGTCCCGTCATCTGCACCGCGACCTCATGGCCGACATCGTGGACCCCGGGGTCGATGCCGCCACAGAACGCGCCGTCGCTGTGATGGTCGAACACGGGACCCCGGTGCGAGCCGGGCACGGCCATCATCGGGCCGTTGTCCTCGCCGACATCGTCCAGATAGATGCCGAGCGCGAGGCCCGTGTCGTTGGTATGGGGGTAGAAGGCCCAGTCCTGGTGCCACTCAACCGGGGCGCCGAAACGCGCCGACTTCATGTTCAGCTTGCTGTTGTGGATGCGGATATCGGGGCCGAGCAGCGGCTCGACCGCATCCAGCACGGCGTCCGAGCGCATCAGCCGGTCGAAGAACGGCCAGTGCTCGAACGGCGTCTTCAGCCTGCGGACGCGGGGCGCATCCGGCCGGTGAGTGTCCTCCAGGTCATAGCGCGCGTCCGAGGCGTCCAGGCCGCGCGCGCCGTCGGTCGCGAGCTTCGCCTCTCGCTGCAACTCCGCCAGCAGGTCCGGCGGCAGCGCGCCCGGCAGCACCAGATAGCCGGTCTCGTCGAAACGCTCGACCTGTTCCTGCGTCAGCGACATGGCGAATGCCTCCCCGTCCCTCGCGGCCCGCGCGCCCGGCCGCGGCCGGGCGCGGCGCAAACCTAACCCGCTGCGAGGCCGCTGCCTATCCTGCAATTCGGGCGGTGCGCGGCGCGGGACGCAAAGGCGCGGTCCTGTCGATAAGCGCTTTCAGGGTCGTCATGGCTTCCTCGTGGCGCTCCCCGGCGAGCGTCAGACTTGGACGGAAGATTGACCTCCGCGCGCCCGGTGTCCATTCTGCCGCGCTCCTGTTTCCGCCCGAAAAAGAGGCCGCCTGCCCATGCGCCTGTTCCTCTTCGCGCTCGCGGCCGTTCTGGCCCCGGCGCTTGCCTTCGCCCAGGTCGGCGATCCCGTGGTCGCAAAGGTGGGCGGCGTCCCCGTCTACAAGTCCGAGGTGGACCGGCAGGCGGCCGAGATTGCGTCCAGCATGCAGGGCGCGCCGCCTTCCGCCATCTACCGGACCGCGCGCGAGCGCGTCGTCGACAGCCTGCTGATCTACGACGCCGCCGAGGCCGCTCATTTCGACCAGCGGCCGGAATTCCAGCGCCAGCTCGCCCACCAGCGCCGCACGCTGCTGACCCAGTACTACATGCTCGAATACCTGCAGGAGCGGATCGACGACGCGAAGATCCGGGCGCTCTACCAGGAGACCTACCCCGGCGGGAAAGGCACGCTCGAGATCCGCGCGAGCCATATCCTGGTCGCGGACGAGGAGGCGGCGCGCAGCGTGATTGCGGAGCTCGACAAGGGCGGCGATTTCGCCGCGCTCGCCGAGCAGCACTCCATCGGCCCGAGCAAGACGCGCGGCGGGGACCTCGGCGCATTCGGCAAGGGGGCCATGATCCCGGCCTTCGAGAAGGCCGCGCTGGCACTGGAGCCCGGCTCCTACACGGCCGAGCCGGTCAAGACCCGTTTCGGCTGGCATGTCATCCTGCTGCACGGAGCCGAACACCCGCCCGCCCCGCCCTTCGAGCAGGTGCGGGGACCGATCGCCCGGCAACTCAGCGAGCGCATCCTCCAGGAGCTTCTGACCGCGCTTCGCAGCGACGCCGAAATCGAACTCTTCAATCCCGACGGAACGGTGGAATCGCAATGAACACGGTTTCTCCCCTCGCGCCCGAACGCTTCCCCGACATGCCGGAAATCGGCGGCGTCCGCGTGGCGACCGTCGAGGCGGGCATCCGCTACAAGGGGCGGGACGACCTGCTGCTCGTCGAGCTCGCGCCCGGCACGGCGATCGCCGGCACGCTCACCCGCTCGCTGACCGCCTCGGCGCCCGTCGAGCAGTGCCGGGAGGCGCTGACCGGCGGACGCGCGCGGGCCATCGTCGTCAATTCGGGCAATTCCAATGCCTTTACCGGCCGGCTCGGCACGGCCGCCGTGGAGCATACGGTCGCGGCCGCGGCCGCCGGGCTCGGATGCGACGAGCGCGAGGTTTTCGTCTCCTCCACCGGCGTGATCGGCGAGCCGCTGCCGGCCGAGAGCACCATCGTCCAGAAGCTGCCGGGGCTGGTGCAGGCGCTTGCTCCGGGCGCATGGCCCGCCGCGGCGCGCGCCATCATGACCACGGACACCTTCCCCAAAGGGGCCTCGGCAACCGCGAAGATCGGCGGCCGGACGGTGCATATCGCCGGCATCGCCAAGGGCTCCGGCATGATCGCGCCGGACATGGCGACCATGCTCGCCTATGTCTTCACCGACGCGGCCGTGCCGGCGGGCCTGCTGCAGCGGCTCACAAGCCGGGCTGTCGAGCGCAGCTTCAACGCCATCACCGTGGACAGCGACACCTCGACCAGCGACACGGTGCTGGTCGCTGCGACCGGCGCGGCCGGCAATCCGGAGCCGGACGCGGCCATGCTGCGCGGGTTCGCCCGGGCACTGGAGGCGGTCTGCCGCGACCTCGCGCACCAGATCGTCCGCGACGGCGAAGGGGCTTCCAAATTCATCGAGATCGCCGTTTCCGGGGCGACCTCCGCCCGCGCCGCAAAGCGCATCGGGCTCGCCATCGCCAACTCGCCGCTGGTCAAGACCGCCATTGCCGGAGAGGACGCCAATTGGGGCCGGATCGTCATGGCGGTCGGCAAGGCCGGCGAGAAGGCCGATCGCGACTCGCTCCGCATCGCGATCGGCGGCGTCGAGATCACCCGGGGCGGCCAGGTCGTGCCGGACTATGACGAGACGCCCGTGGCCCGGCACATGCAGGGGCAGGAGATCGCGATCGCGGTCGATGTCGGCGTCGGGCGCGGCAAGGCGGTCGTGTGGACCTGCGACCTGACCCACGGCTATATCGACATCAACGGGTCCTACCGCTCTTGAGCGGTGTGCTGCTGGTCGTTGCCGCCGCCCTGGTGGACCGCGACGGGCGCGTTCTGCTGGCGCAACGCCCGGAAGGCAAGACGATGGCCGGGCTGTGGGAGTTCCCCGGCGGCAAGCCCGCGCCCGGCGAGACGCCCGAGGCGGCGCTCCTGCGGGAGCTCAAGGAAGAGCTCGACATCGACACGGAAGCCTCCTGCCTCGCGCCGCTCACCTTCGCGAGCCACGCCTACGCCGATTTCCACCTGCTGATGCCGCTCTATGTATGCCGCGTCTGGCAGGGCGTGCCCCGGCCGAAGGAAGGCCAGCGCCTTGCATGGGTCAGGCCGAGGGAGATGCCGGACTGGCCCATGCCTCCGGCCGACCGGCCGCTGGTCGCTATGTTGCGCGACCTGCTCTGAGAGGGTCCGCCGAACCGTCGGCGAGCAGCGCGCGCGCCGTGTCGCAATCGGCGGCGATCTGCGCCTTCAGCGCATCGAGACCGTCGAACCGGCGCTCGGGGCGGATAAAGTCGAATATCCGCACGCGCAGCGCGCGCCCGTAAATGTTCCCGGCAAAATCGAAGATGTGCACCTCGAAGGTGAGCCGCGCCCCGTCCACGGTGGGCCGGACGCCGAGATTGGCGACGGCGTCGCGCCAGACCCAGCCGGACGATTCTTCGAGTCCCGCGCTGACGGCATAGACGCCATAGGCCGGAACCAGCAGGTCGCCGAGACCCAGATTGGCTGTAGGAAAACCGATGGTCCGGCCGAGCTCCTTGCCGGTCTCGACCGGGCCCACGATCTCCCAGGGATGGCCCAGCAGGCGCGCGGCCTCGGCGGGGCGTCCGCCGGCCAGGTGCTCGCGCACTCGCGTCGAGGAGAAGCCGATGCCGTCCGGGGCGATGACGTCCGGCATGACGGTGACCGCAAAACCGAGCTCCCGGCCGAGCGCGGCCAGATCGTCCGGCATGCCCGTCCGGCCCCGGCCGAACCGGAAATCGTCCCCGACAACGGCATGCGAGATGCCGAGGCTGCCGGCCAGCACGTCGCTGGCAAAGGACCGGGGCGAGCGCGCCGCCATTGCCTCGTCGAACTCCAGAACGAACAGCAGGTCGAGGCCGAGCGGCTCCAGCTGGTAGATCTTGCCCTCGAGCGAGGTCAGCCGGAATGGTGGGTCGTCCGGGCGGAAATAGCTTCGCGGGTGCGGCTCGAAGGTCACTGCGGCCAGCGGACCGCTCCCCGCAATCTCCCGGCATGCATCGAATACCGCACGGTGGCCCCCATGCACGCCGTCGAAATTGCCGAGCGCCGCGACGGCGCCGCGGGCGTCGCGGGGCAGTTCGGAGAAATGTCGGAAAACCCGCATCTAGCCTCGGCCGGCGGCAGGACGGGAGAGGGGCGCGGAACCGGAGTGCATGGTGCGTCGGCGGGTGGCGGAAAACCCCTCTATAGCCGAGCGCGGCCCCGCGCGAAAGGCCGGCATGTCCCCCGGAAATACGCCCGGCGTCCGTTTGCAAGACGGCTCGCGGGTCTTGCCTTTGGCCTCGCCAATGCCGGAGAATGCGGATTCGGGAGCATCTCATGATGTATGAAACGACGACCGCGAATGTGCGCGTGCGCGTCCGGCCGGAATATCTCGAAGACCACTCCGAACCGGCCAAGGAGCGCTATTTCTGGGCGTATCACATCGAGATCGCGAACGAGGGCGACCGCACGGTCCAATTGCTGTCGCGCTATTGGCGGATAACCGACGCGTTCGGGCGGGCGGAGGAGGTCCGCGGACCCGGCGTCGTCGGCAAGCAGCCCGTGCTCAGGCCGGGGGAGAGCTTCGAATATTCCAGCGGCGCGCCCCTGCCCACGGCCTCGGGTTTCATGGTCGGCCGCTACCAGATGGTGCGCGAGGACGGCGAACGGTTCGAAATCGACATTCCGGCCTTCTCGCTCGACAGCCCCTGGTCCGCACAATCGATCCACTGAGCGGTTTCGCGCACCCATGATCGATGTCCGTCCGGTCTTTTTCATCATCGGCTGGCTTCTGGTCATGCTCGCCGGCGCCATGCTGCTGCCGGCGGCGGTCGAGCTCAACCGGCCCGAATCGGAATCGACCGTCTTCCTGATCGGCGCGGCGATTACGCTCTTCGTCGGCGGCCTGCTGGTCGCCGTCTGCCGTTCCGTGCGGCCCAACTCCCAGATGCACCGCTATCTCACGCTCAGGCAGTCCTTCCTGATGGCGGTCCTGAGCTGGGTGGTGCTCAGCGCCTTCGCCGCCCTGCCGATGCTGCTGCTTTCGGATATCGAGCTGGACGTGACGGATGCCATGTTCGAGGCGGTCTCGGGCATCACGACCACCGGCTCGACCGTGCTGACCGGCCTCGACGAGATGGCGCCCGGCATCCTGCTCTGGCGAGCCCTGCTGCAATGGCTCGGCGGCATGGGCATCATCGTCACCGCCATCGCGGTTTCGCCCTTGTTGCGGGTCGGCGGCATGCAGATCTTCCGGATCGAGTCGAGCGACCGGTCCGAGAAGGTGCTGCCGCGGGCCGCGCAGATTGCGGGCCATATCGGCGTCATCTACCTGGTCATGACGACCGTTCTCGTCGGCGCGCTCTATGCCGGCGGCCTCGCCATTTTCGATGCGGTCGTCCACGCCATGACCACCATTGCGACCGGCGGCTTCTCGACGATGGACGGCTCCGTCGGCGAGTTCGCGAATCCGACCGTGGAATGGATCATCATCGCCGGCATGGTCGCGGGCTCGCTGCCGTTCGTGCTCTACATCCAGGCGATGCGCGGACGGCACGCGCGGTTGCTGGCCGACAGCCAGGTGCAGGCTTTTCTCGGAATTCTGGGCGTTTCGGTGGCCGTTCTCACCGCCGCCCACTCTCTGGTGAACTCCGTGGAGCCGTTCGAGGCGCTCAGGCAGGTGGCTTTCAACGCCACCTCCTACATGACCGGGACCGGCTATGTGACGACCGATTTCGCCGCCTGGGGCGGGTTCGCGCCGGCGGCGTTGTTCTGCCTCATGTTCGTCGGCGGCTGCGCCGGTTCGACCACTTGCGGCATCAAGGTGTTCCGCCTCCAGGTCCTGTTCGCGGAAGCGCGCGCCCAGTTCGGCCGCCTGCTCCACCCCCATGGCGTGTATGTGCCCCACTATGCCGGCAAGCCGATCCCGGCGGCGGTGGCGACCTCGGTGACGAGTTTCGTCTTTCTCTTCATCACGGCCTTCGCGGTGATTACGGTGGCGCTCGGCATTGCGGGCCTCGACCTGGAGACGGCGGTGTCCGGCGCCGCGACGGCAATAGCGAATGTCGGCCCCGGCCTCGGTGAGACCATCGGCCCCGAGGGCAATTTCTCCTCGCTCAACGACCCCGCCAAATGGGTGCTGATCTGCGGCATGCTCCTCGGCCGGCTGGAGGTGTTGAGCGTGCTCCTCCTCTTCACCCCCGGCTTCTGGCGATCTTGAGCGCGTAGCGTCCGACGGTCAGGCGACCGCCAGGCGTTCCACTGCCTGGCGGGCGGTCACAACGGGATTCCCGGCGGCCTCGCCAAGCGCGAGCATGTGTTTCTTGTCGCCGGAAACGACCCAATCGGCCCTTCCGGCAATTGCTGCCGCAAGGATCGGGTTGTCGTCAGGGTCGGGCGACAGATCGACCTCGGGGACCTCCTCCAGGATAACGGCACGCGCACCTATGTTGGCGACGATGGCGGCTGCCTCATCATCGTCGATAAACCTTCGCAGGCGGGGCCGGGCCAGAACCGCGGCAAGCTCTGCGATTTGAGCGGTCGACGTTACAAGCTCAATCTCGCCACGTAGCCATGCCCGGTAAAGCCGGTCCGGCGGCGTCCCGCTGGTGATGAGGACACTGACAAGGATATTGGTGTCAAGAACGATCCGCACGCGCCGCATCGACCTCCTCATCGATCAGATCGAGGATTTCCTGCTGGTCGTATCCGGCATTGCGCGCCTTAATGTCGCCGAGCGTGAGGTCGAGGAGGAGGCGGCGAACGGCGTCATCGACAAACCGGGACAAGTCGCCCTTTCTGCCGCCCGTGCGCGCGAGGAAGGTGCGGACGGCGCGGTCCGTCCCGTCGGGAATCGAAAGATGCCATCGGCTCATGGGCAACCTCCCGAGGTGATGTTTCTACACATATACGCATATACACACATGAATTCGAGCCTTGCCGGTCCGGACATCGAGGCCCCCGTGCTGCCGGACCTCCGGCTTTACGCCGCCGCAAACATCTATAGCCTTGGCAGGCCGGTAGGGGGAGGGAGACCGATGGCGTTCGAGATCGTTCCGAGCGGGGATGCGCTGGGGGCCGAGGTCCGGGGCGTGAATCTCTCCCGGCCGCTGGACGGGGAGGCGCTGGAGCGGGCCTGGTCGGACCATCTGGTGCTGCTGTTCCGCGGCCAGACGCTCAGCGACGAGGACCTGCTGGCTTTGGCCGAAGCGCTGGGCGGGGCGCAGGAAGCGGGGTCGCGCTCTTACTATCTCAAGGGCGGCTACGGCGTGGAGACCGGGCGCGTCAGCCGGCTTCCCGGCATCTCCATCGTCTCCAACCTCGACGAGACCGGCAGGCCGGCGAAGCGCCATGCCGGCACGGGCAGCCAGGAGCTCACTTGGCACACCGACAACTCCTATGTCGAGCAGCCGCCGAAAGGCTCGATCCTCTACGCCCACAAAGTGCCGGTGAAGGGCGGCGGCGACACCTCCTTCGCCAATCAATATGCCGCCTATGAGCGCCTGCCGGAGGCGACCCGCAAGCGTCTTCCAGGGCTCACCGTCCGCCACGATTCTTCCCGCAACACGGCCGGCGGCCTCCGCCCGACCGTGGCCGCGCCCGCCTCGCGCGACGAGGTGCCGGGGCCGGTCCACCCGCTGCTGCGCCGCCACCCGGCCACCGGCCGCACGGCGCTCTATCTCGGCCGCCGCTACAAGGCGCCCTCGAGCCATATCGTCGAACTGGACGAGGCCGAAAGCGAGGCGCTGCTGGACGAACTCTGGGCGGCCGCGACCGACCCGGAAATCATCTGGACCCATGTCTGGCGGCCGGGCGACGTGCTGATCTGGGACAACCGCTGCACGCTCCACGCCCGCACGGAGGTCGATCCAACCCAGCCGCGCGTGCTGCATCGAACGCTTATCCGGGGGGAACGGCCGCTGGCGGCGTGAAGCCGACACCCGGCCGGCCGACAGGAGCCGGAACATGGACAGCGACCGGTCATTCACAGTCATCGGCGCCGGCATGGTCGGCACATGCTGCGCCCTTTACCTGCAGAACGAGGGGTTCGAGGTCACGCTGGTGGACCGGGGCGGGCCGGGCGAGGAGGCCTCTTTCGGCAATCTCGGCGGATTCGGCGTGGCCTCCTGCCCGCCGGCCGCCATGCCGGGCATCCTGGCGAAGGTGCCGGGTATGCTGCTCGACGCCGACGCGCCGTTGAAGCTGCGCTGGGGCCATGCGGTGAAGGCCCTGCCCTGGTTCCTGCGCTTCATCGCCAATGCCCGCCGGGACCGGGTCGAGGCGAACGCCGCCGCCCGGCAAAGCCTGCTCGACAAGGTACATGAGGCGGTCGATCCGCTGATCGCGGAAGCGGGCGCGCAGCAGCTGATGAGCCGCACGGGGCTCATGTTCACCTTCGAGAGCGAGGAGAGCTTCCGGGCTGGGTCCCACGCCTTCGACCTCCGCCGGCGAAACGGTGTGCAGATGGACCTGCTCGACGGTGACGAGGCGCGGCAGGTGCAGCCCGCGCTCAGCCATGCCGTGGTCCGGGCGTACCGCGTTGCCGACTTTTCGCACACGCTCGACCCGCTCCGGCTGGTGCAGTCATTGGCGGCGCTGTTCGAGCGGCGCGGGGGCCGGCTGGAAAAGCGCACGGTGACGGGCTTCGACATCGGCCCGGACGGCGTGCGCGCAGTCCGGACCGACCGGGGCGACATGCCGGTCGGAAATGTCGTAGTGGCGACAGGCGTCTGGTCCAGGCAACTCGCGGCCATGCTGGGCACGCGCGTGCCACTGGAGGCCGAACGCGGCTACCACGCCATGTTCCGCGAGACGGACGTCGCGATGAACGGCGGCATCATCTCGGTGGACCGGCACCTCGCGGTGACGCCGATGGCCGACGGCGTACGCGTCGGTGGCGTTGCCGAGTTCGCGCTGCCGGAAGCGCCGCCGGACCCGAGGATCGCCGCGCGCGTCCGCCGCCACGGGGAGGCGCTGTTTCCCGGTCTGAAGGGCGGGCACGTCTCGGAATGGGTAGGCCCGCGGCCCTCGCACCCCGACTCGAAGCCGGTCATCGGCCGTTCGCCGCGCATCCCCAATGCCTGGTTCGCCTTTGGCCACGACCATCTGGGGCTCACCATGGGCGGCATCACCGGCAGGCTGATCGCCGAGCTCGCCGCAGGCCGCCCCCCGAGCGTGGACCTCGCGCCCTTCCGGCCCGACAGGTTCTGAACGGGCCTCGCTATAGGCGCGCGAGCCGGACCCAGGCGTCTTTGTCCGGGGGGAGGCCGATGCGAAAGCGGCCCGGCATGTCCGGGAAGCTGCGGACCCAGAGGCCCTCACGGGCGAAGCGCGCCGCCCCGCCCTCGCCGGCGACGAAGCGGAAGAGCGGCGTGCCGCCCAGCAGCTCGTAGCCGCGCGCCGCCAGCGCCCCGTCGAGCCGCGCCGCCGCCTGCCCGAGGCGGATACGCGTTTCCGCTGCCCATCCCTCGTCGCGATAGGCACGCGCGCCGACTTCGAGCGCGGGGCCGGAGACCGGCCAGGGGCCGAACCGCGCCTCCAGCCTGTCCAGCAGCCCGTCGGGACCGAGCGCGAAGCCGAGCCGCAGCCCCGGCAGGCCGTAGAATTTGCCGAAGGACCGCAGCGCGACGACATGCTGATGGCCCGCCAGGGACAGCTCCGGCGCGGTATCGACGAAGGACTCGTCCACGACCAGCAGGCCGCAATCCACAGCGAGAAGCTCTTCTGGCCACCATGAACGGCCGTCGGGATTGTTCGGATTGGTGACGACCAGCACTTCGGCCGGCTCCGGCTCCGCGACGAGGCGCACCCGGTGGCCCGCTGCCTCCCATGCCGGAGCGTGCTCATTGTAGGTGGGCGAGACGACGGCGACATCGCCTGGTGGCAGGCAGTAAGGCAGGTGGAGGATCGCCGCCTGCGCGCCCGGCAGAGGCACCGCCCGCCTCGCGCCGAACGCCTGCGCGGCGGCGGTGGCAAGGTCGGCAAGCCCCTCCTCGGAGGGCAACCGTCTCAGCGCGTCGGGCGAGAGCGGTGGCGCAGGCCAGGGCCAGGGATTGACGCCGGTGGAGAGGTCGATCCAGCCGCCCTCCGGCTCGCCGAAGGCCCGGCGGGCATGGCCGAGGTCTCCGCCGTGAGGCAGCTTCACGCGGCGGCGAGCGCGCGCTCGACGAAGTCCAGCCGGTCCTGCCCCCAGAAGATCTCGCCCTCCACCACATAGCTCGGAATGCCGAACACGCCGCGCGCCAGCGCCTCGTCGGTGTTCGCGCCGAAGCGCTCCAGCGTCTCCGTGTCGTCGGCGGCGCGCAGCAGGATGTCGCCCGGCAGGCCGCATTCTTCGCAGATTGCGGTCAGCACCGCCTTGTCGGCGATGTCGCGGTCCTCCGCCCAGACCGCGCGCGGCAGCGCCAGCACCAGCGGGGCCACATCCGCGCCGAAGCGGTCGGCGGCCACCACCACCCGCGCCGCCAGATGCTGCGAGACGGGGTAGTAGCGCGGCTCGTCGGAGAGCGGCAGGCCGTAGAATTCCGCCCAGCGCTCCATGTCGCGCTTGCCATAGGCGCGGTGCAGTTCGGACCGCTCCGGCGGGTCGTCCATGCCGATCAGCCGGAGCATCATCTCGCGGAGATCGACGGGATGGTAGGCGATGGAGGCGTCCTTCCCCGCCGCGATCTCCTCCAGCCGGCGCTGGCTGAGATAGACCCAGGGCGAATTCATGCAGAAAAAGTAGTCGATGGTCTTGCCGGCCATGGGGCGTCTCACGCCTCCTCGGGCAGCGCGATGGGCTCGGTTTCGCCGGCCAGCGCGCGGCCGACGAATTCCAGCCGGTCCTGGCCCCAGAACGGCTCGCCGCGCCACACATAGGTGGGCGCGCCGAAAATACCAGCGGCCTTGGCCTGTTCCGTCTGTGCGCGGTAGCGGTCCTGCACGGCATCGCTTGCGGCCTCCGCCAGCAGCGCCGCGCCGTCGAAGCCTGCCGCGTCGGCGATGGCCGCGAGGTCGCCGTCATCGCCGATATTGCGGTCCTCGGCCCACACGCCTCGCATCAGTGCGCGCGCCAGCGCCGCCGCGTCGAGGCCGCCCATGACGGCCGCCACCGCCATGCAGTTGGCCTTGTCGGCAGGGGCCGGGAAATGTTTCGGGTGGAGGTTCAGGTCCGCGCCGCGCCGCGCCCGCCAGCGCTGCAGTTCGACAAGGCGGTAGGCCCGGCGCTGCGGGGCGCGCTGCGGCAGCGGCAGCCCGCCCGAGATCGAGAACACGTCGGCGAGGTCAACGGGCAGGATATCCACGGCCACGCCGTTCTTGCGGCAGTGCGCAAGCACCTCGTCATGGCCGAGATAGGTCCAGGGCGAGGCCATCGTGAAGTAGTAGGAAAGGCGGTCGTCCGGCATCGTCAGTTTGCTCCGGTTTCAGGCGAGGATTCGTTCGAGCCAGCGGGCGCCGTCGGCGAGGCCGCGTTCCGCTCTGGCGACCGAGGCGGCGGCGCGCAGGAAACCGTGCGTCACGCCTTCATAGAGCGCATACTCCGTGTCCACCCCGGCCAGCTTGGCCTTTTCGGCCAGCGCCAGGCTTTCGTCCGCCAGCACATCCAGTTCCGCCGCGGCGATGCGCAGCGGCGGCAGGCCGGCGAGGTCGGCGCGCAAGGGCGCGGCCAGCGGATGCGTCATCTGGTCCGGCGTGCGGACATAATTGCTCCAGAAGAAGCGCATCAGCCGGGTCGAGAGATAGAGGTCGCCGCTCCCGTAGAGCCGGTAGCTCTCGCGGGTGAAGTCGCTGTCGAACACGCCGTAGTTCAAGAGTGCGCCGCGCAGCCAGTCCTCACCCTCGTCGCGCAACGCGAGCGCGGCGGCAAGCGCGAGGTTGCCGCCGGCCGAATCCCCGCCGACCGCGATCCGGTCCGGGTCGATGCCCCATTCCTCCGCCCGGGCGCGCACGGCGCGCAGCGCCGCCACGCATTCGTTGAGCGCCTGCGGGAATTTGTATTCGGGCGAGAGCGAGTAATCGGGCGCAATGACGGCCGCGCCCGCGCGGGTGGCATATTCGCGCGCCGTGCGGTCTCCGGTGTAGATCGTGTTCCAGGTCCAGCCGCCGCCATGCAGCATCACGAAGGCCGGCAGCGGGGCCTCGGCCTCGGGCATGTTGAAGCGCGCGAGGATGAGCCGCCCCGGCCCCTCCAGCGGCCGGTTCACGGCTTCGCGCATGGTCGGCCCGCCCGCGGCATAGCCGATCCGCCCTGCCTCCATCGCCTGGCGCATCTGCGGCAGCGGCGTCTCCAGCGGGTCGAGCTCCTGCGTCGCGGTATCCGTCGTCGCATCGAGGAAGGCCCGCATTTCCGGGTCCATCGGCGCGCGCTCGCGCAGGCCGCTCATGCCGCGTCCACCGGTTCGACAATCCACGCTGTGCGTGCCATTTTCCGTTCCTCTCGCAAGCGGCGGCAGTCTGTTCGCAAACCGCGCCGCGTTCAAGGATGACGGACTTTACGACCCCATGACCTCTCCGCCCGCGCTGACTGTCTATATCGACGTCAAGAGCCCCTACGCCTATCTCGCCATCGCCCCGACCCGGAAGCTGGCGGCGGAGTTCGGCATCGCCCCGGTCTGGAAGCCCTACACGCTGGAAATCCCAGATTTCCTGGGCGCGGTGGAGACCCGCAACCCGCACCAATGGCGCCGGGTGCTCTACAGCTACATGGACGCGCGGCGGCTCGCGAACCAGGTGGGGCTGACGGTACGGGGCCCGCAGAAGATCTTCGACAGCTCCGTCGCCCATATCGGCATGCTGCGCGCGCAGGACCACGGCCGTTTCGAGGCCTATATCGACCGTGTGTTCGAGCGCTTCTGGAAGCGTGAGCTCGAGATCGAGGACCCGGCCGTCATCGCCTCGGTGCTGGAGGAAGCGGGCGCGCCCGCGGCCGATTTTGCGGAATGGGCGGAGGGCGAAGGCCGGCGGCGCCACGAGGCCAACCAGCGCGAGGCGGAGGAAGCCGGCATATTCGGCGTGCCGAGCTACCTCTTCAGGGAAGAATTGTTCTGGGGCGGAGACCGTCTCGGCATGTTGCGCGAACGGATCGAGGAGGCGCTCGCCTAGTGCAGTGTCCTGCCGTCTTGCAACGGAGCGGAAGGTTTGCCAACAGCGTCGCCCCGGCCTCCGAGCCGGGGCCCAGCCCTGCCTGTCGAAACCCGGTTGGGCAGTCCGGAGATGGACCCCGGATCGAGGTCCGGGGTGACGGCTGGGGGATGCTTCGTTCGGGGAAACGGCCGAGCCGTCTCGCCGGTACTGGTTCAACACAATAGGATTTTGTCCCGGTGATCGAACTCTGGATTCCGGTCACGATCTTCGCCGCCTTTTGCCAGAACCTACGAAGCGCCGTCCAGAAGCACCTGAAGGGCGTGCTCTCCAATTCGGGCGCGACCTTCTCACGGTTCGGCTACGGGGTCCCGGTGCTGGCCGCCTATGTGCTGACGCTGCATTACGGCGCCGGGATGGACTGGCCCGAGCCCAATGCGGCGTTCTTCATCTACGGCCTGCTCGGCGGGGTCACGCAGATCGGCGCAACCTTCTGCCTTGTGTGGCTGTTTTCCTTCCGCGACTTCGCGGTCGGCACCACCTATTCCAAGACGGAAACGGTGCAGGCGGCGCTGTTCGGGCTGGTGATTCTCGGCGACGGCGTGAGCCTCGCAGCCGCTGTGGCGATCTTCGTCAGCCTGATCGGCGTCATGCTGCTTTCTACCGCGAAGAGCGAGCTCGACTGGCGGAGGCTGTGGCTCGGCTGGACCGAGCGGACGGCGCTCATCGGCATCTTCTCCGGCACGCTGTTCGGCGTCTCCGCAGTCGCCTTCCGGGCGGCGTCGCTCTCGCTCGGGAACCCCGATTCCGGTAAAGGGCCGGGCTTCCTGATGCAGGCGGGCTTCACGCTTGCCTTCGTCATCCTGGCGCAGACGGTCGGCATGGCGCTGTGGATGGCCTGGCGCGAGCCCGGCCAGCTCGGCGCCGTGCTCAGGTCCTGGCGCTGGGCGAGCCTCGCAGGCTTCGCCGGCGCGCTCTCCTCCATCGGCTGGTTCACCGCCATGACGCTACAGAACGTCGCCTATGTCCGCGCGCTCGGCCAGATCGAGCTGGTCTTCTCCTTCGTCGCCGGCATCTTCATCTTCAAGGAACGCAGCTCGCGGCTGGAAATCACCGGCATCCTCCTCGTCGTCGCCGGCATCCTCATCCTGGTGAGCGGTTGAGGTTTACATTTCCTTTTGTAACGACAAATTATACTTATAGACTGTAATGCGGTTCGAGTGGGACGAGACCAAGAATCGGGCAAATACCGCCAAGCACGGAATCGGCTTCGAGACCGCGAAGCGGATATTCGACGGATTGGTGTTCACCCGGCCCGACCGGCGCAGGGACTATGGCGAAGAACGGTATATCGGCATCGGGCGGGTGGAGTCGGCGGTAATCGTCGTGGCCTACACCAAGCGTCGCGGGTGCTTGCGCCTTATCTCGGCCCGCCCGGCGTCACGGAAGGAAAGGCAGGCATATCGTGAAAAGGCACGCAAGAGCCCTGACGACCGCTGAAATTGCCGCCGTCGAGGACAAGGCGATCGACTTCAGCGACATCCCGGAATTGGATGCGGATTTCTGGCGCGAGGCCGAACCGGTTGCGCCGGACCGCACCGAACAGGTGACGCTGCGTATCAAACGCTCGGTGCTGAACCACTTTCGTGCACCCGGTAAAGGATACCAGACGCGAATCAACCGCGTGCTCGAAAGCTATGTGCGCGCGCAGGGGGGATCCGGCTGACGGCCGGGCGGACGATCCGATTCGGGCGGGAATCGCCGACGCGCTCTCCTCCATTGCCGGTTCACCGCCATGACGCTCCGGAACGCCGCCTATGTCCGCGCGCTCGACCGGACCGGGCTTGTCTGCATCTTCGCCGCCGGCGATCCCGGCATTCCGGTCAGCGGTTGAGCCGCCGACGTTCCAGGTAGACGCAAGAACCCCGGCCTCTCGAATAATTGGGAAAATAATTCCCTGCCGGGAGGCTTGACTGGAGAGAAAGTGGTAGTATGATGAGAGTAGAGAGGGCGGCTTCCGGGGCCGCCTTTCGGCTTGTGTGCCGAGCATGGCCAACAGCTTGGAGGTGCAAGTCCTCTATCCAGCCCGATGGCGGCGAAGGATTAGCGAAGCGCAAGGGCGTCGCCGCGAGGCGGGGTCTGAAGGAAGCGTGGAGCAAAGCCGCGACCCGATGGACAAGAACCGGATACGAGGCCTACCCGGCCGGACGAGCGAGCAAGCGATCGCGAAGTCCGCAGCCATCAAGGGCCGGGGTGGTAAATCCGGCGGGTGTGCGGTGAAGGCGGTTGGTCTTACCTCGGGAGGTCTGCGTCGTGTCCGGAACCCCCGGACTGAGCGGTTCCGCAAGGGCCGTGATCGCGGCGCAGAAGTCAGCAGAGGGCATAGTAGCCGGCCCCCCGGCGAAGGCCCGAACGACGGACAGGGTTATTAGGACGGCAGGCTCATGCGGACCAAGCGGCAGAACATCCAGTTGGAACTGGCCTTGGAGCCGGAGGCGAGGGGTGAAGCCCGGAGCGCCGGAGACCGAGGGACCGAAGCCCGCATGGCGCGTGCCGACCCCGAACGCCCGGCGGCTGGGCGCGGACCATCGATGGAAGCGGTGGTCGCCCCCGGCAACATGAAGAAGGCGCTGGCGCGTGTCCGGCGCAACAAGGGGGCGCCCGGCCTCGACGGGATGACCGTCGAAGAGTTGGGCGCTCACCTGAAAGACCACTGGCCCGAGACGAAGGCCCGTCTTCTGGACGGCAGCTACGAACCGCAGCCGGTTCGGCGGGTAGAGATACCGAAGGCATCGGGGGGCGTTCGCGCTCTTGGCGTGCCGACAGTGCTCGACCGCTTCATCCAGCAGGCGGCGATGCAGGTGCTGCAGGGAGACTGGGATCCCGGCTTCTCGGATGCGAGCTACGGGTTCCGGCCCGGACGCTCGGCCCATCGGGCGGTAGAGCGCGCGCAGGAGCATATCCGGGCGGGCTACGCTTATGCGGTCGATCTCGATCTGGAGAAGTTCTTCGACCGGGTGAACCACGACATCCTGATGGGACTGGTGGCCGAGCGCGTGGCCGACAAACGCCTGCTCAGGCTCATCCGCGGCTTTCTGACCGCGGGGGTGCTGGACGGCGGACTGGTCGGCCCAACCACCGAGGGGACGCCACAGGGCGGTCCGCTCTCGCCCTTGCTGTCGAACCTGATGCTCGACGTTCTGGACAAGGAACTGGAGAAGCGCGGTCACCGCTTCGTCCGTTACGCCGACGACTGCAACATCTATGTGCGGTCCCGGCGGGCGGGCGAGCGGGTCATGGCGAGCGTGACAAGGTTCCTCGCCCGGCGGTTGAAGCTGAAGGTCAATGCAGACAAGAGCGCGGTAGACCGTCCGTCGGCGAGGGCCTTCCTGGGCTTCAGCTTCACCGCCGAGCGGGCCACGAAGCGGCGCATCGCGCCGCAGGCGCTCGCCCGGTTCAAGGCACGGGTCCGGGAGCTGACGCGCCGCACCAGGAGCGTCAGCCTCACCCGTCTCGTTGCGGAACTCTCCCGCTACCTTGTCGGGTGGCGGGGCTACTTCGGGTTCTGCGAGACCCCTTCGGTACTGCTCACCCTCGACCGATGGGTCAGACGACGGCTCCGCGCCATCGCCTGGCAGCAGTGGAAGCGCGGGCGCACCCGCTTCGCGGCGCTGCGCCGCCTCGGTGTGGGCAAGCATTTGGCGACGAAAACCGCCGGCAGTGTCCACGGCCCGTGGCGGCTCAGCAACAGTCCCGCGCTCGCATACGCGCTACCCAATGCCTTCTTCGACAGGCTCGGCCTCGCCTCCCTGCGAGGCCGTTCCGCAGCTTAAATCCGTCGAACCGCCGTGTACGGACCCGTATGCACGGTGGTGTGGGAGGGGTGGAGCCGTGAGGCTCCCCCCTATCCCGATTTCTCTGCAGAGAGCGGCATCTGGGGCCGCAAAAACCCCGGCGGGAGGCGACGGGGAAGGTACGCCCTCCGTCTCGCGCGCGCAATCAGGTGCGCGAACCGCGCCGGCGCAAGACGCGCCCGCCCGCGCAGGGGCGCGCACGCAGGATACGCGCGCAAAAAGGGTCCGGCGGCGGCGTGGACGGAATGGAACGGAACGCGGTGGAGGGAACGATATGCAGGAACGGAATCGCAGAGCCTCGGAGGCGGCATGGGGAACATGACATTTCACGACACAATCCAGGGGGTCTTCCATGAGCCGCGCCGCCGCGCACCCCGGTCGTCGCCCCGGCGCCATTCTTTCGTCACCCCGGCCCCGGAGCCGGGGTCCATCCATAGCTCCCGATACTGCCGCAGCCGGTGGAGAACGAGATCGACTGCTGAAGCTGCCGCCAGAACCGAGGCTGGACCCCGGCTCGAGGGCCGGGGCGACGGGATGGGCGCGGACCGCAAGCGCAAAACCCGACAAATCCGATTTCTTTACACGCTCGAAGGCGGGGACCCATCCATGGCTCCCGATGCCGCTCCGGCAGGGCCGGCGGCCGCAGCCGGAGGCGCAGCGCGAAAGGGTCGGCTTCCGTGCGGAACGCAGGGGTCTCATGACGAAACATGACATCGCATGACACTTCCCGGCCGTCTCTCCGCTTGCCGCGCGAGCAGGGCGCCGGGCGGTTGCACCGGTTGGAGAGCGGGCTCGAAATATTTTGCTTGTGTTCTTGAAATATTCCAGCTATCCAGAACGCATCGACCATATAGCGGGGGCAAAAAACGGCCTCCGGACGAGCGGGGAGCGAATAGATGGCCCATAATGTCGTGACGATGCCGGAGCAGCAGGACAGGTCCGAGAAGCAGCGCGCGCTGGAGTCGGCGCTCGGCCAGATCGAGCGGGCCTTCGGCAAGGGCTCGATCATGAAGCTGGGCCAGCGCGAGACGGCGGTCGAGACCGAGGCGATCTCCACCGGCTCGCTCGGGCTCGACATCGCGCTCGGGATCGGCGGCCTGCCGCGCGGGCGGGTGGTGGAGATCTACGGGCCGGAAAGCTCGGGCAAGACGACCTTGGCGCTGCACGCCGTCGCCGAAGCGCAGAAGACGGGCGGCGCCTGCGCCTTCATCGACGCGGAGCACGCGCTCGACCCGGCCTATGCGCGCAAGCTCGGCGTCGATCTGGAGGAGCTCCTGATCTCCCAGCCGGACACGGGCGAGCAGGCGCTGGAGATCGCCGACACGCTGGTGCGCTCCGGTGCGCTCGACGTGCTGGTGATCGACAGCGTGGCGGCGCTGGTGCCGCGCGCCGAGCTGGAAGGCGAGATGGGCGATTCGCTGCCGGGCCTCCAGGCGCGGCTGATGAGCCAGGCGCTGCGCAAGCTCACCGCCTCGATCAACAAGTCGCGCACGCTCGTCATCTTCATCAACCAGATCCGGATGAAGATCGGCGTGATGTTCGGCAACCCGGAGACGACGACCGGCGGCAACGCGCTCAAATTCTACGCCTCGGTGCGGCTCGACATCCGGCGGATCGGCCAGATCAAGGAGCGCGACGAGATCATCGGCAACCAGACCCGCGTCAAGGTGGTCAAGAACAAGATGGCGCCGCCCTTCAAGGTGGTGGAGTTCGACGTGATGTACGGGCGCGGAATCTCCAAGATGGGCGAGGTGCTGGACCTCGGCGCCAAGGCGGGCATCGTGGAGAAGTCGGGCTCCTGGTATTCCCATTCCGGCAAGCGCATCGGCCAGGGCCGCGAGAACGCCAAGACGTTCCTCGGCGAGAACCCCGATGTCGCCGGCGCCATCGAGCGCGCGATCCGCGAGAATGCGGGGCTGGTGGTCGACGCCATGATGGGCGAGACGGAAAGCGCCGGGGACGACGCTTCGGAATAGCCACGCTAAAGCATAATCCGTCCGGGTTGTAACGGGCTGGTTGGCGGAGCCTCAATCGTCACCCCGGACGGCGCGTTAGCGACGATCCGGGGCCCATCTCCAGGCCTTTCCAGCAGGCTGAAACGGTCTTGGATGGGCCCCGGATCGAAGTCCGGGGCGACGGAATGGAGGCAAGGCCGGCAGTTCCTCGTCGAAAACACTCGATCAATACAGATTGGATCTTGTTCTAGGACCTCGGGTCGAGCGCGTCCTGGAGGGCGTCGCCGAGGAAATTGAAGGCGATCACGGTCGAGAAGATCAGGAGGCCCGGCCAGACGGCGAGGCGCGGGGCCTGCCAGATCGTTTCCTGGGCGTGGGCCAGCATGTTGCCCCAGCTTGCCGCCGGCGGCTGGATGCCGAGCCCGAGAAAGGAGAGGACGCTCTCGAACAGGATGATATTGCCGATCGAGAGCGTCGTCGCCACCAGGATCGGCGAGGCGACATTGGGCAGGATGTGCCGGAGCGCGATGCGCCCGCTGCCGGCCCCGAGCGCGCGCGCCGCCCGCACATAGTCCTGGGCGCGGGCGGCGAGCGCGGCTGCGCGCACCAGCCGCGCCACCGTCGTCCAGCCGACCAGCGCCACGATGGCGACGACGCGAAAGAGGCTCGCATCCGTTCCGTCGTCGAGGCCGAGCTTGGCGGGATCGACCGCCGCCAGCACGATCAAGAGCGGCAGGAGCGGCAGCGCGATCACGCCGTCGGTCAGCCGCATGAGCGCGGTGTCGAACGCGCCGCCGCGATAGCCGGCGAGCAGGCCGAGGCCCGTGCCGATGAGCGCGGCGATGAAGGCGGCGGCGAGGCCGACCGAAAGCGAGACCTGCCCGCCCCGGAGCAGCCGGGCCAGCAGGTCCCGCCCGAGATCGTCGGCGCCGAGCGGGTGGGCGGCAGACGGCGGGGCGTAGCGGGCGAACAGGTCCACCGAGTCGGCATCGACGCCGAGCGCGGCCTCGATGAGCGGTGCGGACCAGGCGGCGGTGGCGAGCAGCAACAGGAAGACGGCGCCCGCAAGTCCCGCCTTGTGCCGCCGGAAGCGGAGCCAGGCGAGGGCTGCGGGGCTCATGCCCCCGCCCGGAAGGCGATGCGCGGGTCGAGCGCCACATAGGCGCCGTCCGCGGCGATGTTGGCGGCAAGCGTGGTGAAGGTCGCGAACAGGAGGCCGATGAGCGCGAGGTTATAGTCGTTCGCCATCACCGCGTTGTAGATGAGCGCGCCCATGCCGGGATAGCCGAACATGATCTCGGTAATCAGCGCGCCGGAGAAGAGCGCGCCCATGTCGAGGGCGAGGATCGTGACCACCGGGATCATCGCATTGCGCAGCACATGCCGGCGCACGGCGGCGGCCCGCGAGAGCCCCTTGGCGCGCGCGGTGCGCACATAGTCCTGGCGCAGCGCCTCGCGCATGGAGGCGCGGACATAGCGCGTGATGCCGCCGGCGGAAAGCAGCCCCAGCACGGCCACCGGCAGCACCAGGTGGCGCAGCCGCTCCGGCCAGCCCGCGTCGCCGGCGGCCGGATAGCCCGTTGCCGGCAGCCAGCCGAGCGTCACCGAGAACAGCAGCATCGCCATGATCGCAAGCCAGAAGGGCGGCGTCGAAATGCCGGCGAAGCAGAGGAAGTTGACGGCGTAGTCGCCGAAACGGTTGGCCTTGAGCGCGGCGAAGATGCCGGCAGGCAGCGCAATGGCGACCGAGAGCGCGAAGGCGAGTCCCATCAAGAGGGCGGTATGCGGCAGCCGCTCGACCAGCAGGTCGAAGGCCGGGCGGTGGTAGATGCGGCTGTGTCCGAAATCGCCGCCGAGCGCCTGCCCCGCCCAGGCGAGATAGCGTTTCCAGACGGGACGGTCGAGCCCGTAGACCGCCTTCAGCCGCTCGGTGTCCTCCGAGGTCAGCTCCGGGTCGGCCGCGATCATGGCGTCGATCGGGTCGCCCGGCATCAGGCCGATCAGCCCATAGACGACGAAGGACATGACGGCCAGCACGAGAGCCGCCTGAAGCAGGCGGCCGGCGAGAAAACGGCTCATTCCTCCACGCGCCACTCCTCGATCCAGAGCGTGGTCGAGTATTGGTGGCCGGTGGGCGTCACGCCCTTCAGCCACTTGGGAAAGACATAGGGCGTGGCGCGGAAATAGAGCGGCAGCACCGGCAGGTCGCGGGCATAGGCCGATTGCAGCTCCGCCCAGAGCGCGCGCCGCTTCTCGCGGTCGAGCTCCACCTCGATGCTGTCGAGCAGCACATCCACATCCGGGTTCCGGTAGCCCGTGTAGTTCTGCCCGGACCAGTTGTTTTCCGCCGTCGGGATCATGGTGGAATGGAGCGTCGAGCGCGGCACGCTCTCCGGCGCGGAGAGCCAGGCATACATCGCAAGCGCGCTGAACTGCCGCTTCGAGACGGTTTCGCCGAAGAACACCCGCGCCGGCTGGTTGCGAATGCGCACGTCGATGCCGACATCCTTCCACGCCGCCTGCAGCACCTGTTGCACCAGCTCGCGGACCCGGCTGCCGGCCGTGGTGCCGAGTTCGAGCCTGAGCGGCTCGCCGGCGGCGTTGCGGCGCAAGCCGCCCGGCGCATCGTTGGTCCAGCCGGCCTCGTCGAGCAGTTTCCGGGCCGCGTCCGGGTCGAAGGGCGCCCGCGGCAGGCCCGCGTCATAGACCCAGTCGAGCGGGCTCACGGGACCGTGGGCCACGGGCTGGCGGCCGAAGAAGAGCCGCTCGGAAAGCGTCTCCCGGTCGATGGCGTGCAGCAGCGCGCGCCGCACCCGGACGTCGGCCAGCACCGGGTTGTCGAGATTGAGGTCGATATGCTCGTAGATGAGGCCGGCCTTGTAGGCGAAGTCCCAGGCGTCGCCTTCGCGCTCTTCCATGGCGGCGGCCTGGTCGAGGCTGAGCCCGAGTTCGCCCGCGATGTAGTCGACCGCGCCCGAGCGGAGGTTGACCTCCAGCGCGGCAGTGTTCTCGACGATCCGGATGATGACCGACTCGAAGGCGGCAGGCCTACCCCACCAGGTGGGATTGCGCTTGAACTCGATGGCGGCACCCGGCTCCACGCGGACGACCCGGTAGGGGCCGAACCAGAGGCCCGGATTGGCGCTGTCCGCGTCATAGGCGGTGCGGTTCCGGTATTCCGCCGGTTCCGCCTCGAAATTGGCGCGGTCGATATGCGCCGGAAGCACCAGGCCGCCGATGTCGTTATAGTCGAAGGTCACGCGGTCGAGATGCAGGGTGAACCGGCGCTCGTCGTGGATATCCAGCTTGAGGATACGCCGGAAGAGTTCCGCCGAGGCGACGCCGGACTGCGGGTGCTTGCCGACCTCGACCGCAAAGGCCACGTCCCTCGTCGTCACGGGAACCCCGTCGCCCCAGCGGGCATCCGGACGGATCGTGTAGGTGACCGCGATGCCGTCCTTGCCGTCGGGCGTCTTCTCGCGCGCCGCGCCGCCGTTCCCGATCGTCGGAAGCTCGACACAGAGCATGCAGACGAGCTGCCAGTCCGCATCGTGGACCGTGAACGGGCGTAGGCCCATGGCGAGCGCATAGCTCTTGGCCAGCATCGAATCGATCAACGGATGCAGGGTCGAGGGGAACTGGGTCATGCCGATGACGAGCCGCTCCTTCGCCCCGGCCGGCAGGACGGTGGCGAAGGACAGCAGGACCGCAACGGCGAAAGCGCGGATCATGGCGCGAAACTCCCTGGGCGGCGGAACCGAAAATACCCGTTCGACCGAAGCGGCGGAAACCCGTTCGACTTGCACTCAGCCCGTCACTGCCGCCAGCCAGTCTTCCAGACGGTCGGCGATGTGGTGGACGGCGGCGGGATCGAAGCCGCGGGCGCCCTGGGGCCGCTCGGTGCGCAGCCAGACGGTCGTCATGCCGGAGGCGGCGGCGGGAACGAGGTTGCGGGCCATGTCCTCCACCATCACGGCGCGGCGGGGATCGACCGCGTGGCGGGCGAGCAGGCGGCGGTAGCCCTCCGGATCCGGCTTGGGCAGGAGCCCGGCGGCCTCGACATCGAATACTGCCTCGAAATGCGCGCTGAGTCCGAGCCGGTCCAGCACGCGCGCGGCATGGGTGACGGTTGCATTGGTGTGGATGAGGCGCCGGCCCGGCAGCCCGGCGATCAGCCGTTGCAGCCGCGGGGAAGGGCGAAGCGAGGAAAGATCGAGGCGGTGGGTTTTTTCAAGGTAGTCATGGGGGTCCACGCTGCATTCCGCGATCAGTCCCCCGAGGGTCATCCCGTAGCGGCTGTGCCACACGCTGCGAAGCCGGTCCGATTCGTCTGCCGAGACGTCGAGATGGTGTTGGATGAAGGCGGCGATGGCCGCTTCCATCTGGTCCGGGATATCGCATTCCGACGGGCTGTAGAGCGTGTTGTCGAGGTCGAAGATCCAGCAATCCACGCGGTCCGGATCCGGAAGCGCGGTCGTCATCGTCGCCGGATCAGCGTGCCGGCGCCGGAGCGGGTCAGGATCTCCAGCAGCACGGCATGGTCCATCCGCCCGTCGAGGATCACCGCTGCCTCGACCCCGCCCTCGACGGCTTCCAGACAGGTTTCGACCTTTGGGATCATGCCGCCCTTTATGGCTCCGTCGGCGATCATGCGTCGGGCGCGGTTCCGGCCCATTTCGGGAATGAGCTCGCCGTCCTCGTCCAGCACGCCCGCCACATCGGTCAGCAACAGGAAGCGGCGGGCCTTGCAGGCCGCGGCGATGGCGCCGGCGGCCGTGTCCGCATTGACATTGTAGGTCTCGCCATCGGCGCCCAGACCGATGGGCGCCACGACCGGGATGAAGCCGGCGTTCCCAAGCGCATCGAGCACCGCGGTATCGACGCCTGCGGGCTCGCCGACGAAGCCCAGGTCGAGCACCTTTTCGATGTTCGACTCCGGGTCGCGGCGCGTGTGTTTCAGCCGTTTCGCTGTCATCAGCCCGGCATCCTTGCCGGAGAGGCCGACGGCGCGCCCGCCGGCAGCGCCGATGGCGGCGGCCAACGCCTTGTTGATGCGCCCCGCCAGCACCATCTCGACGATCTCGACCGTGTCGGCGCTGGTCACCCGCAGGCCGTCAACGAAATCGCTGCCGATGCCGAGCCGCTCCAGCATGCCCCCGATCTGCGGGCCGCCGCCATGCACCACGACCGGATGGATGCCGATCTGCTTCATCAGCACCACGTCGCGCGCGAATGCCGCGAGCGCATCGGCGTCGCCCATTGCGTGTCCGCCATATTTCACCACGACGGTCGCGCCGGCATAGCGGGCAATATGGGGCACCGCCTCGGAGAGCACGGCCGCTTTCGCAATGCTCTCCGCGAGCCTGTCGGCGACGGTCTCGTTCATGGGCTCGGGTCCTCTGCAAGGGCGGCGAGTTCGGCGCGAAGGTCCGGGATCCCGCTGCCCGCTCGTGCGCTGGTCGCGATGACGGCGGGGTGCGCCGCCCCCCGGCGGGCGATGCCGACCTCGACCTGGGCCGCCGCGCGGTCGAGCGCGGCAGAGCCAAGCTTGTCGATCTTGGTCAGCACCACCTGATAGACGACGGCGGCACTGTCGAGAAGGTCCATCAGGGCGCTGTCGCTCGCTTTCAGGCCGTGCCGGGCATCGACCAGCAGGCAGAGCCGGCGCAGCGTCGGCCGGCCGGCGAGATAGTCCCGTGTCAGGGCCGTCCAGGCCGCCGACTTCGTCCTCGATACCTTCGCATAGCCATAGCCCGGAAGGTCCACGAGGCCGAGCCGTCCGGCCAGGTCGAAGAAGATCAGCGCCTGCGTGCGGCCGGGCGTGTTGGAGGTGCGCGCAAGGCTGTTGCGGCCGGTGAGCGCGTTCACAAGGCTGGACTTGCCCACATTCGATCGGCCGGCAAAGGCGACCTCCGGCAGTCCGGCCGGCGGAAGCTGGGCTGCTTCGGCTGCGGCATGCATGAAGCGGCACTCCCCGGCAAAGAGGCGCCGGCCCCGCTCCAGGGCATCTTCCAGGGGGCCGGGCGCACACATGGGCAATAGGCCTCAGGTCTTTCCGGCCGTCGCGCGAGTCACGCCTGCCCGGCGCATGATGACCCATTGCTGGGCCATGGAGAGCAGGTTGTTCCAGGTCCAGTAGATCACCAGCCCGGCCGGGAATGTCGCCAGCAGGAAGGTGAACACCAGCGGCATGAACTGGAAGATCTTGGCCTGAATTGGGTCGGCAGGCGTCGGGTTGAGCCGCATCTGCGCCCACATCGACAGGCCCATCAGGATCGGCCAGATGCCGAGATGCAGGAAGGAGGGCGGTCCCCAGTCCACGAGGCCGAAGAGCGTGAACAGATTGGTGGGATCGACTGCCGACAGGTCCTCGATCCAGCCGTAGAACGGCGCGTGGCGCATCTCGATGGCCACGAACAGGACCTTGTAGAGCGCGAAGAAGACCGGGATCTGGATCAGGATCGGCAGGCAGCCAGCGGCCGGGTTGACCTTCTCGCGCTTGTAGAGGGCCATCATTTCCTGGTTCAGCTTCTGGCGGTCGTCGCCGAGCCGCTCGCGGAGTTTCACCATTTCCGGCTGCAGCGCCTTCATCTGGCTCATCGCGCGGTACGACTTGTTTGCCAGCGGGAAGAAGACCAGCTTGACCGCGACGGTGAGCGCGAGGATCGCGAGGCCGAAATTGCCGAGCACGCCCTGCAGCCAGGAGAGCGCGTAGAAGAAGGGCTTGGTCAGGAAGTAAAACCAGCCGAAGTCGATGGCGAGGTCGAACTTGGCGAAGTTGAGGTCGTCGCGGTAGCGGTCCAGCAGGTGGGCCTTCTTGGCGCCCGCGAAGACATGGTTGCGAACCGTTGCCCTCCCGCCCGGCGGCACGGTGACGGCTTCCCGCAGATAATCCGTCTGGTATTTGTCGACGCCCTGTTCGAGCCGGTGCAGGAAGCGCGCCGTGAAGGTTTCGCCCGGCTCCGGGATCAGCGCCGTCAGCCAGTATTTGTCGGTAATGCCGAGCCAGCCCTGCGTATTCCCGACCTCGATCTCGCCATCGTCGATGAGGTCGTCATAATCGTGTTCCTGCAAACCCTCGCCGAGAACGCCAAGCGGCCCTTCATGCAGGATGAAGAAACCCGAGGTCTCCGGTGTGCCGGAGCGGGAGACGAGGCCGTAGGGAAAGAGCGTGACCGGCGAGGCGGTGTTGTTGGAGACGGACTGCTCGACCGTCACCAGATAGTCGTCCGCGAGTACGAAGGTGCGCGAGAAGCGCAGGCCGGCACCATTGTCCCAAGCGAGTTTCAGCGGCCGCTCGCGTGTCAGCGTGCGGTCATTGGTGGACCAGAGCGTGCTCTGCGTCGGCGTCGGCATCGTGCCGTCGGCGGCGACCCAGCCCAGCTCCGCATAGAAGGCGCCGCGCTGGCCCGGTGGCGAGAGCAGGGTGATGAGCGGGCTCTCGGGATCGGTCGTCTGGCGATAGTCCTTCAGCGTAATGCTGTCGATACGCGCGCCGGCAAGCGGGATCGATCCGTCGATGCGGGCATCGTCGATCGGGATGCGCACCTCGTCTGCCCCGCGCGCCTGCTGTTCGCCGGCAGGCTTCCCGCCTGGGACGACACCGGACGGGGCAGGTACCCCACTGGGCGTCGGAATTGTGTCGGTCGCGGTGCCCGGCGCGCCCGGCGCACCTGCCTCGTCCGTTGGAGGCGGCGGCTCCGGCGGCGGCGTCATCATCTGGAACACGAGCAGGATGCCGATCGAGAGGACGATCGCGAGGAGGAGGTTGCGGTTGTCGAGCACGGGGCGGAGGAGTCCGTTCAGCGGCGGTGCACGCCGTCTTCCGACGGCACCGGGTCATAGCCCGAACCGCCCCAGGGGTGGCAGCGGGCGAGGCGTTTCGCCGCAAGCCAGCTGCCGCGCAACACGCCATGCGTGTCTATGGCTTCGAGTGCGAACGCCGAGCAGGTCGGACGATAGCGGCAATGAGCCGGCAGCCAGGGCGAGATCAGCCAGCGATAGGCGTAAATCGGCGCCTTGAGCAGGAATCTCATTGCCGTTCGAGCCGGGCGGCGGCGGATTTGAGATCGTCCACCAGCGCCTCCCAGGGCCGCGAGAGCGCGGCGCGGCGGCCGATCACGACATAGTCCCTGCCGGGGTGCCGCTCCAGCGCTTCCCGGACGGCGGCGCGCAACCGTCGGCGCACCCTGTTGCGCTCGACCGCATTGCCGACCTTCTTAGAGACGGTGTAGCCCACCTGCATGGGGCCGTCGTCGTCGCGGTCGCGCGCTTGCAGCACCAGACCGGCCTCGGCCCGACGCCGACCGGCAGCCCGGACACGGAGGAAGTCGGCGCGTTTCTTGATCGTCCGGGGAGCGTTCATGCGCGTTGGCGGGGCCGGACTCAGGCCGAGAGGACCTTGCGCCCCTTGGCGCGGCGCCGTTTCAGCACGCGGCGGCCGCCAACGGTCGCCTTGCGGGCGCGAAAGCCATGGCGCCGCTTGCGCACGAGGCGGCTCGGCTGGAAAGTGCGTTTCACGGGAAATGAGCTCCATCGCGGAGGATATTACGGCCGCCGGCCGCATCCGGATGGCCGGATAATGGAGATACCCCGTTCGGCTGTCAACGCTATGATGGCGGGACGCGGACAATGCGGAGGTGCGGGCCTTCCGGTCACTCCGGGAAGGTCGAACCCATCAAGCCCGACAGGATAACCCTGAACCGGGCGACAGCCTTGCTCTCATCGCTGTCCCGAGTGAGGAAGGCGCCTGCAGCGCCCTTGAGGATGCCCTCCTCCCGGAAGAAGTATTCCAGTTCGTAATATCGGTCGAACCTTCCAAAAGTCACATCGAGCGAGGCGGACCTGTCGCCGCCCCTGCAATATGTCAAAGTGAAGTCGCTCTCGAAAAATGTCCGGGACACGATCCCGCGAATCTCGCTGATCGGAAAATGCAGATTCTTGCCGGTCGCTGCATAGTCCTGGTTCAGAATGGCATTCGATTCCTCGTTCACTTCCTGGACCGAAACATGATCGGGGCTGAGATTCAGAATCCAGGACCGGTCGGGATTGACTGCAACAAATTTGCATCCCCATGCGCTGGAAGGGTTGACGAGGCGGAATAGCTCGAAGTCGCATGAAGGAGTGCCTGCATCGGGTGTCGGCGCCTGACCCATAGCGGAGCGGTCTCCCGTGTCGGGAAAAAGCAGGATGATTCGTGCGGTAGGTCTGTCAAGGCTCGCATCTCATGTCTGTCCGGGCGAGGTCGCGCTATGATGGCGGGACGCGGACGATGCGGAGATGTACGAATGACCGCTACCGGACGGCGCTCGCTCAGCGGCGCGGCGAAACGCCTTTCGATCCTGGCGGTGCTGGCGGCGGGCCTCGCCGCATTCTTCGCTGCCGGGCTCCATGAGCAGTTAAGCTTCGCGGCGCTGCGCGACAACCGGGAGATGCTGACGTCCTGGGTCGGGGAGAACCTGTTCCTGGCGCTGCTCGCCTATGTCGCCGGCTATGCGGTCGTCATCGCCTTCTCGCTGCCGGTAGGCGCGGTGGCGACGATTTCCGGCGGCTTCTTCTTCGGCCTCTGGTTCGGGACTGCAGCGACCGTCGTCGGCGCTACTGTGGGCGCGACGGCGCTGTTCATTGCGGCGCAGACCGTGCTGGGCGATCGCCTGCGGGCCAGGGTCGGGGCGACGCTCGAACGCATGGACAGCGGATTCCGGCAAAACGCTTTCAACTATCTCTTGGTGCTGAGGCTGGTGCCGCTGTTCCCGTTCTTCCTCGTCAACATCGCACCGGCCTTCGCGAATGTCCGGCTTTCGACCTATGTTCTGGCCACCTTCATCGGCATCGTTCCGGGCACGTTCGTCTATACGAGCGTCGGCAACGGACTGGGGGCGGTCTTCGACGGCGGCGGCGAGCCGGACATCGGACTCATCCTCGAGCCGGAAATCCTGTTGCCGATCCTGGGACTTTCGGTGCTGGCACTGGTGCCGGTGATTTACCGGCGTTTCCGGCGCAGCCCGCCGGCGGGATGATGCGGCGGTCTTCCGCGCGTGTCGCCCGATGGCGGCCCTGGAGGGCCTGAGGCGATGCCGTTTCCGCGCTGGTTCCGTTCGCTGTCGGCGCGCCTGCTCGTGCTCACCGTGTTTTTCGTCATGCTGGCCGAGCTGCTGATCTATGCTCCCTCGATCGCGCGCTTCCGGACCACGTATCTGGCGGACCGTCTGGCGGACGCCCATATCGCCGCGCTTGCCCTGGAGGCCGCGCCGACACGCGCTGTCGACGAGGCGCTGGAGAAACGCCTGTTGCGCCATGTGTCGGCCTACAGCGTCGAGCTCAGGGTAGGCGATCATGCGACCTACATGCTCGGCGGAAGCATGCCGCCCGAAGTGGATGCCGCCTTCGATCTGGACGAAACCATGGCGGTCTCCTCGATCTGGGAGGCTGCGGCCACCCTCGCCCAGCCGCGGAACAGGGTGTTGCGGATCGGCGGCGCCTCTCCCCGCGAGCCCGGCGCGCGGGTGGAGATCACGATGGACGAATGGCCGATGCGCGAGGCGATGATCGCCTATTCCGAGCGCATTCTGCTTCTCTCCCTCATCATCTCGGCGCTGACTGCGGCAGCGGTCTTCCTGACCCTGCACTGGCTGATGGTTCGGCCGATGGGCCGATTGACCGAGGCGATGGTGCGGTTCGGCACGGACCCCGAGGACCAGAGCCGCATCCACGCGCCATCCGAGAGGAGCGACGAGATCGGAACGGCCGAGCGCCAGCTTTCCGGGATGCAGCGCCGACTTCATGCCGCGCTCAGCCACCGCGAGCGTCTGGCGGCAGTCGGCGAGGGCGTTGCGAAGATCAACCACGACCTGCGCAACATGCTGGCCTCCGCCCAGCTAGTCTCCGATAGCCTCGGCGAAAGCCGCGACCCGCGCGTACGCAAGGCCGTCCCCACCCTGGTAGGCGCGCTCGACCGGGCAGTCGGCCTCTGCACACGCGTGGTGGACTTTGCGCGCGCCGGCGGCCCCCGGCTGACCCTGGAGGCGGTGCCGTTGGCGGAACTGATCGACGATGCGGCGGGCGTCGCCGGCAAGACGGCGTCCTGGACCAACCGTGTGGAGCCCGACATCGCGGTGGAAGGCGACCGGGAGCAATTGTTCCGGGTCTTCGCCAATCTCGCCCGCAATGCCGCAGAGGCCGGCGCAAAAGCCGTGTCAACGACGGCCAGGGTCCGCGACGGGCGCGTCTATGTCACGGTCGCGGACGATGGCCCGGGCCTGCCGGAGCGGGCGCGGGAAAACCTGTTCCGGCCGTTTCAGGGCTCGACCAGGCCGGACGGCTCCGGGCTCGGGCTCGCGATCGCGCGCGAGATCATGCGCGCCCATGGCGGCTCTATCCGGTTGATTTCCTCGGACGGTGAGGGGACTGTCTTCGGGCTAGATTTTTCGATGTGCAGGAAGCGGCGATGAGCGGACGAGGCGGCGGGGCCTGGGACCCGGGACAATATCTGCGCTTCGGCGGGCACCGTCTCCGGCCGGCGGTCGAACTGTTCCAGCGGGTCGAGCACGAAGCCGTCCGGGTCGCCGTCGATATGGGCTGCGGAACCGGCGATATCGCGCTTGCCATGGCCGGTCGCTGGCCGGATGCGGAAGTGCGCGGACACGACCTCTCCACGGCGATGTTGGAAAAGGCGGAAGCGCGGGACCCGGAGGCGCGCGTCTCATGGTCGAAAGCGGACCTCCGCGACTGGCGGCCGGACCGACCCGTCGATGTGCTCTACGCCAACGCCGTTTACCAGTGGGCCGATGACCACCAGGTGCTGTTTCCGAGGCTGCTGCGGACGCTCGCTCCGGGAGGCGTGTTCGCAGCGCAGATGCCGATGAGCTGGTCGGAGCCGAGCCATGAAGGGATGCGCGCGATCCTCGACGAACACGGCTTCGGCACACCGGCATTGCGGGCGCGGCTTGCGCGCAAATGGGTGGCGGAGGCGGAGGAGTATTACGACCTGTTCCGTCCGCTCGTCTCGGAGCTGGACATCTGGGAAACGCGCTACATCCAAGTGCTCCAGGGCGAGGACCCGGTGCTGGAATGGGTGAAGGGCACGGGGCTGCGCCCGGTCCTGGAGGCGCTGGAAGGCAAGGAGAGGGACCGCTTCCTCGCCGTCTACGCAGCCCGCCTGCGCGAGCTCTATCCGAGGCGGGAAGGCGGCGAGACCCTCTACCCCTTCCCCCGCCTGTTCATCGTAACCCGGCTGTAGGCGATGGAAATGTCGCGATCCTCCTTTCCCGCCTGCCCCGACAAGGCGCCGGCCCCGTGCGAGCCCGGAGACCGCATGACCGAACGGCTCGACGAGGTTTACGGGGAAGGCGGGCCTTCAACGGCGCTCGACGAAACGCTCGCAACGCTCCAGACCCTGTCCTTGCCGATCAACGAGGAGTGGTAGGGCCGCCACCTACCGCCGCCCCAGCGTTTCGATGACCGCTGTGTAGTAGTTCCGGGCGAAGCCGGCGTCTCGGGTGCGTTCCATGAGGGCGCGGGTGACATGGGCGGCGCGCATCTCCATCCCGGCGCCTTCGGCGAAGTCGAGCGCGTAGGAGAGGTCCTTCAGGATGTAGTCGGTCGGGAAGGCGCCTTCGGTCGGGTGCACGCCCGTCAGCAGGCATTTCATGCCGTGGTTGCGTAGCACGAAGCTGTCGGCGGAGCTGCGCGCCAGCGTCTCGAACAGCACCTTGCCGTCCACCGCGCCGGACGCGCGGGCAGCCGAAAGCGCCTCCGCAAGCGCCACCACCGTCATCGCGACAACCATATTGTTCAGAAGCTTGACCGCCTGCCCGGCGCCGGCGCCGCCGCAATGGGTGACCTCGGCGGCCATGCAGTCCAGCAGCGGACGGGTGCGCTCGAAGGTTTCCTTGCTCCCGCCGACCATGATCGAAAGCGTGCCGTCGATAGCGGCCTGCGCTGTGCGGGCCACAGGCGCATCGGCAAAGGCGGCGCCCCGGCGGCCGCAGGCTTCCGCCAGTTCGCAGGCAAGGTCGGGCGGCGCGGTCGAGCAGTCCACCAGCGTCTGCCCCGGCCCCATCGCCGCGACCAGCCCGTCATCGCCAAGGCAGACGTCGCGCACCTGCGGCTCGCCCGGCAGCGACAGCAACACTGTGCCGGCGCAACGCGCGATCTCTTGCGGCTCCACGGCTTCCGCGCCCTCGGCCGCGAGGCGCGCTGCCGGCTCCGGCCTCTCATCGTGGCAGAGCACCCGCCGGCCGGACTTCCTGAGAATGTTACGGCACATCGGCTCACCCATTACGCCGAGCCCGATAAATCCGACCGTGTTGTCGTCTGCCATGGCGCGCATCCCATACTCTCGAACCGCCTCGTGCGGCCGAAAGCCTAGCATTCAGCAGGCTTCCCTGCGGCAATGTTTTCTGCGGCGGCGACGCGCGGGCTTTCTTGCAGGCGGGGTCTGTGCAAGACTGCGCCGCCGGTCTAACCGAAACGGGAGAACCTCAATGTTGCAGGGGATGAAAATTATGGCCGCGGCGGCCGTAGCAGGCGCAATTGCGCTTGGCGCGGGCGTTGCCGGAGCCGCCGACTACGGCAAGAAGGAATTCACGGTTGTCGGGACCTGGGGCTTCCTCGACCACTGGAAGGAGCGCGAGAGCAAGTTCTGGCAGGAGATCATTCCGGAAGCCTCGGGCGGCGCGCTGACGGCCAATGCCAAGCCGCTTACGGAGCTCGGCCTTTCCGGCTTCGAGGTCATGCGGCTCCTGAAGCTCGGCACCTATGACGCCGTCCACGGCGTGACGACCTATGTCTCGCAGGACAGCCCGGCTATCGAAGGCGCCGACCTTGCGGGCACGATCCAGGACCTCGGCCAGTACCGCAAGGCGGTCGCGGCTTATGCGCATGTGATCGAACGCGAATTCGCCGAGAAATACGACGCCAAGCTCTTGATGCTCTATGCGTGGCCGAGTCAGCAGCTCTGGTGCAATCTCGGCGACAAGAGCATTACCGAGCTCTCGCTCGACGACCTCGAGGGCAAGAAGATCCGCACCTATTCGACCACGCTCGGCGATTTCGTCGAGGGCGTCGGCGGCAGTGCGGTGACCATCGCCTTCGCCGAGGTCGTGCCGGCCCTGCAGAAGGGCGTCGCCGACTGCGGCCTGACCGGCACGCTGCCGGCCTACAACGCCAAGTGGTGGCAAGTGGTGACCCACAATATCCGCATCCGGCTCGGCTACGCCTCCTCCTTCCTCGCCATGAACATGGACAGCTGGAATAGCCTCACCTCCGATGCGCAGAACCTCATCATGGAGAAGCTGAAGGTCCTGGAAGAGGAGATGTGGGACGCGACGGCGGTCAACGACCAGCGCGGCATGGACTGCAACGCCGCCGGCCCGTGCGACCTGGGCGAGCCGGGCGGCATGACGCCGATCGAGGTATCGGATGCCGACCGCGCGAAGCTGAAGCAGATCGTGTCAGACTTCGTGGTCAAGCGCTGGGCCGAGCGCTGCGGCACGCAGCAATGCGTCGATGAGTGGAACGCGACCGTCGGCAAGATCGCAGGGATCGAAGCGAGCCTGTAATCCGGCGGGGCGCGGCTCCGCGCACAGCAACCGGGGCGCCGCCGCCGCGCGGCGCCCCGTTTTTCCGGTTGACACGCCCGCTCGACCACCGACTTGCGCCCGCCGGGACGCTGCGGGACGGAGGCGGCATGTTGGAACGCATACACATTGCGCTCGAATGGATTTCCCGCCGGGCGGTCTGGGTCGGCGGCGCCGCCCTGCTGGCGGCGGCGGTCATGGTCACGCTCGATGTGCTCAGCCGCAAATTCCTCAATGTGACCATGAGCGGCGCGGACGAAATCTCGGGCTATGTGTTCGCCGCCGGCACGACCTGGGCCTACAGCTACTGCCTGCTGCACCGGGCGAATATCCGCATCGATGCGCTCTACAACTTCATGCCGCGGTGGCTTTGCGCCTTCCTCGACGCGATCGCGGTGACGCTGCTGCTCATCTATAACGGCGTGCTCGCATACAGGGGCTGGGGCGCTTTTTCGCAGTCCTGGGAAAGGGACTCGGTCTCGATCACCACCCTCGCCACGCCCCAGTGGATTCCGCAACTGTTCTGGGCCTCGGGGCTGATCTTCTTCGAACTGGTCCTGGTGTTCGTCCTCCTCTACACGCTGGTCGGCCTTCTGCGCGGCGATCTCGATCTCGTCAAGCGCATCGCCGGCGTGCCGAGCGTCGCCGAGGAGATCGAGGCCGAAACCCACGGCATGAACCTCCGGACCCTCCAGACCGGCGTGCGGGAGGACTGACGCCATGGTCGTGGGGATCCTTATCGCCCTGATGCTGCTGGTGATCGCCGCGGTGCCCGTGGCGGCCATTCTCGGCATTCTCTCCTTTGGCCTCGACTCGATGTATTTCGGCGGGCGGCTGACGCCCGCCATCGGCGAGTTCGTCTGGGACAAGAGCAAGGAATTCATCCTGGTCGCGGTGCCGATGTTCATCCTGCTCGGCGAGATCATGCTCCGGGCCGGCATCGCGGCGCGCATGTACAACGCCGTCGCGCAGTGGCTGGTCTGGCTGCCGGGCGGGCTGATGCACGCCAATATCGGCTCCTGCGCCATCTTCGCCGCGTCTTCGGGCTCGTCCGTCGCGACCGCCGCGACCGTCGGCACCGTCGCCTATCCGCAAATCGAACGCCGCGCCTACAATGAGCGCCTGTTCCTGGGCTCGCTGGCGGCGGGCGGCACGCTGGGCATCCTGATCCCGCCCTCGATCAATCTCATTCTCTACGGCCTGCTGACCGACAGCTCGGTGCCCGAGCTCTATCTTGCCGGCATCATTCCGGGAGCCATCCTCTCGACCCTGTTCATGGCCGCCATTGTGGTGGCCTGTCTGTGGAAGCGCGAATGGGGCGGTGCGCGCATCGAGACCAACTGGCGCGACCGCATCCGCACCCTGCCGGACCTCGTGCCGCCGATCCTGCTGTTCGTGGTGGTGGTCGGCTCGATCTATGCCGGCCTCGCGACGCCGACCGAGGCCGCATCGGTCGGCGTGTGTTTCGCGCTGATCCTCTCGGCATCGACCGGCACGCTCAAGTTCTCGATGTTGCGCGAGGCCTTCGAGGGCACCATGCGCACCACGGCGATGATTATGCTCATCATCCTGGCGGCGGTGTTCCTGAACTTCGTGCTGGGCTTCATCGGCGTGACGCAGGCGATGATCCACTTCATGGCGGAGCTCGGCCTGACGCCGCTCGAATTCATGATCCTGCTGGTGATCTTCTACCTGATCCTCGGCATGTTCATGGAAACGCTCTCGATGATGCTGACAACCGTGCCGGTGATCTTCCCCATCGTCGTGCAGATGGGGTTCGACCCGGTCTGGTTCGGCGTGATGATTACCGTGCTGATGGAGACCGCGCTCATCACGCCGCCCATCGGGGTCAACCTCTATGTCGTGCACGGCATCCGTTCGCGCGGCGGCAAGTTCAACGACGTTGCCTACGGGTCGTTGCCTTTCGTGGTGTCCATGCTGGTCATGGTGGCGCTGCTGATTGCCTATGAGGACCTGGCGCTCTACCTGCCGACCCTGGTCTATCGCTGATCGAAACTGTCGGCGGGACCGATCCCGTGTTCGGCATCCGACCGGCCCTGTCGCGCCGTATCTGGCGCATGGCTGGGCCGATCGTCGTGTCCAATGTCTCGGTGCCGCTGATCGGCGCGGTGGACACCGCGGTGATGGGCCATCTCGATGCGGCTTACTATATCGGCGCCGTCGCCATCGGCGCGATGATCTTCAACTTCCTGTTCCACCTGCTCAACTGCCTGCGCATGGGCACGACCGGGCCGACCGCCCGGGCGCGCGGGCGCGAGGACTGGGGCGAGGTGCGTGCGATGCTCTGGCGCGCGCTGACGCTCGCCGGCGGCGCGGCGGCGCTCATCGTCCTGCTGCAGGGGCCGATCGCCGCGCTCGCATTCGGGCTCGTCGAGGCGAGCGCCGAAGTCGAGGAGCACGCGCGCACCTACTTCTTCATCCGCGTGTGGACCGCGCCCGCCAACCTCGCGATCTTCGCGATCATCGGCTGGTTCTACGGGCTGGAGGACTCGCGCACGCCGCTCGTTCTCCAGATCGCCGTCAACGTCACCAACATGGTCCTCGATGTGGTCTTCGTCATGGGCTTCGGCTGGGGCGTGGAGGGCGTCGCGTTCGCCACGCTCATCGGGGAGTATCTGGGCCTCGCCGTCGCCGTGATCGCCGTGCGCCGGCGGCTGAAACGCCTGCCGCCGGGGCGCGGGCCGGTGTTCGACCGGGCACGGCTGCTGCGCCTCGTTGCGATCAACCGGGACATCACCATCAGGTCGCTCTGCGTCGTCTCCGCCAATGCGGTCTTCCTCGCCAAGAGCGCGGCGGCGGGCGACACGACCCTCGCGGCGAACCAGATCCTCGTGCATTTCGTCATTTTCGCTTCATTCGCGCTCGACGGCGTGGCCCATGCGGGGGAGGCGCTGGTCGGCGATGCGGTCGGGCGCCGCCACGGCGGCGGACTCCGGGAGGTGATCCGGGCCGTGCTTGCCTGGTCCGTCGGCGCGGCCGTGCTGCTCTCCGGCATTTTCCTGGCCGCCGGCGGCCTTCTTGTGGCCGTCATGACCTCGCTGCCGGAGGTGCGGGAGGCCGCCGCCGGCTGGATGCTGTGGGGCGCGCTGGCGCCGCTGGTCGCGGTCTGGGCTATGCGTATGACGGCATCTATCTGGGCTTTTCGGCGACGCGCTGGATGCTGCTCACCATGGCGGTCGCCTTCGCGGCCTATGTCGCGGCGCTGTTCCTGCTGCCGGGCCCGCTCGGCAATCACGGGCTCTGGATCGCGCTCTGGCTGTTCTACGGGCTGCGCGGCGCAGGCCTGGCGCTGGCCTATCCGAGGCTCAGGCGAACCTTCGCACTGTGACCCCGGCGGCCCCGCACTGTGGCCCCGGAACTTGCAAGGGCCGTTGCAACCGGGGCCGGGACGACGAAAGCCCCTTCGCCCAACCCTCTCTGGTGGCGTAGTGCCAGCGGTCATCGATCGGAACCGATGGCGGGGGCGACGATACGAGGACGCGATCTTCCTATTGGTCCCAAGTTGAGGCCGCTGGTACTAGCCCGCATTTCTCACCGGGGTCACGGCCTGCGTCGCTGTCCAGGCGTTCGCTCCGCAAGGAGTGGGCCGAAAAGCGTAGCGGAGCCTACGGTTGAGGCCTGCGACGCCGCGGGCGGACGCCTGGACGCGACCCGAAGGGCGGCACTGTCGGGCCGGCAGGCTGCGTCGATCCGCTTGCCCGATGCCCCGCATCGCGCGGCGCGGCTCTCCTACCCTGCCGGCCCGACAGCGCCGCGCAGACCATGACCCCGGTGAGAAATGCGGGCTAGTGCAGAATCCGTTCCGATTGGACCGTATTTCTGGCAAGCCCGAAATTGTCGCCCCGGCCTCCGAGCCGGGGCTCAGTAACGCCGCTGCAACCCGGCAGAGACTTGGACTGCCTGGACCCCGGATCTCCGCTTCGCTCCGTCCGGGGTGACACCTGGGGCCGCGCATTCGGCCCCGTTGCAACCGGAACGGACCGTGCTCTAGCTGTGATCTCTCAATAGGTTGTCCATCCGGGACTGATTCTCGGAAGCTGATGGGTGACGAAAACCTGTCAGCGAACCGAGAAGCGAGCCCCGGATGAACGTCCACAAGAATGCAAAACTCACGCCGCGCGGTCGAACCGAGATCGTCCGCCGCGTGATCGACCAGGGGCAGACCCCGAAGGCCGTGGCCACGGCCTTCGGGGTCTGCGAACGCACCGTGCGCAAGTGGGTCCGGCGCTTCCAGGCCGAGGGAGCCGAAGGCCTGCGGGACCGCTCGTCGCGACCGCACACCCTGCGCCGACCGACCCCGGCCCCGGTGGTCCGCCGGATCGCCGCGCTGCGCCGGCGGCGCTGGTCCGGCGCGCAGATCGCCGCCCAGCTCGGCGTCTCCACCGCAACCGTCAGCCGCGTCCTCAGGCGCCTCGGCCTCAACCGCCTCAAGGCGCTCGAACCGCCCCAGCCGGTCAGGCGCTACGAGCGCGAGAACCCGGGCGAACTCATCCACATCGACATCAAGAAGCTCGGACGCTTCGACCGACCGGGACACCGCGTCACCGGCGACCGTACCGGCCAAAGCAACGCACGCGGCATCGGATGGGAGTATCTCCACGTCTGCATCGACGACCACTCCCGCGTCGCCTTCAGCCAGATCCTGCCCGACGAGAAGAAGGAAAGCGCCATCGCCTTCCTCAACGCCGCAATCGCCTACTACAAGAGCCTCGGCGTCGCCGTCAGCCGCGTCATGACCGATAACGGGTCCTGCTACAGGGCCCACGCCTTCCGCGACGCCTGCAAAACCCGCGGCCTCAAGCACATCCGAACCAGACCCTACACGCCAAGAACCAACGGAAAGGCCGAACGCTTCATCCAGACCGCCCTCAGAGAATGGGCCTACGCTCGCGCCTACCAAAACTCAGGCCAACGCGAACACCACCTCCCGCACTGGCTCCACCGATACAACTGGCACCGACCGCATGGTAGCCTGAAGGCAAATACACCCATCAGCCGACTCCGCCTGACCCAGGACAACCTGTTGATGCTCCACAGCTAGCGCGCACATCCGGATCTGTGCGGGGGGCGCCGGGAAACCGGTGTCCCTGCCGCGACATGACACTTGCGGCGTGTCCCGGCAGCCGGAGCGGGGCAGCGGTTGCGCGCCCGGCCTTTTCGGGGCACGGTTCCCTGTCCGAAGGGGCGTTTCGCGCGTCCCGGCCTCAATGGGTTCTAGCAATGACCGATACCGCTCCGCCGCTTGCCGGCGTCAAGGTCGTCGATATCTCCAACTTCCTTGCCGGCCCCGTTTCCACGATGTTCCTGGCGGACTTCGGCGCCGATGTCGTCAAGGTCGAGCGCCCCGACACCGGCGACGAGCTGCGCTTCTGGGGCAACGACAAGGACGGCGTCGGGCTGATGTTCAAGCTGGTGAACCGCAACAAGCAGTCGGTCACCGCGGACATGCGCACGCCGCTCGGCGTCGAGATCGTCAAGCGCCTGGTCGAAGACGCCGACATCGTGGTCGAGAACTACCGCAAGGGGACGCTGGAACGCTGGGGGCTCGGCTATGACGTGCTGAGCGCGATCAATCCGGGCCTCATCATGGTGCGCCTGACGGGCTTCGGGCAGACCGGCCCAAACAGCCACCGGCCGGGCTTCGGCACCCTTGCCGAGGGCTATTCGGGATATGCCTACATCACCGGATACGCCGACCGGCCGCCGCTGCTGCCGGGCTTCGGGCTGGCGGACGAGAGTTCGGGCCTGATGGGCGCGTTCCTCGCCATGGTGGCGCTCCAGGAAAAACGCCGCTCGGGCAGGGGGCAGGTCGTGGATTTCGCCATTTACGAGCCGCTCTTCACGCTGCTCGGGCCGCAGGTCGTGGACTTCGACCAGCTCGGCATCGTGCAGGAGCGCAATGGCAGCCGCCTGCCCTTCACCGCGCCGCGCAACACCTACCGGACGAAGGACGACAAGTGGGTCTCGATCTCGGGCAGCGCGCAGTCCACCTTCGAGCGCATGTGCGAAGCGCTCGAAGTGCCGGAGCTTGTCCATGACGAGCGTTTCCTCGACAACCGGCTCCGCATCCAGAACGCGCTGGAGCTGGACGAGGCCCTCCAGGCGGCGATGCTGCGCTTCGACCGCGACGAGCTCCTCGCGCTCTTCGACCGGTTCGACGCGGCCGCAGCCCCCTGCAACAGCATTGCCGAGATTTTCGAGGACCCGCACTACAAGGCCCGCGAGAACATCGTCGCGGTTGAGGACGGGGAGCTAGGCGGGCCGATCCGGATGCAGAACGTCGTCGGCAAGTTCTCGCGCACGCCCGGCGGGATCCGCCATGCCGGGCCGAAGCTGGGGTCCGGCAACCGCGCCATTCTGGTTGAGCGGCTGGGTTTCGACGAAGCGGAATTGCGCGAGGCCGGGCTGCCGCTCGACTGATCCGGCGGCCAGGCGGGAGGGAGCACATGCTGGCACTGCCCGAACGGGTGACTGTGGTGGAGGTGGGGCCGCGCGACGGATTGCAGTCGCTCGGCCGGTGGATCGAGACCGATGTGAAGGTTGCCATGATCGACCGGCTGACCGACGCGGGCTTTCCCGTCATCGAGATCACGAGCTTCGCGAGCCCCCGCTACGTGCCGATGCTGACGGATGCCGAAGAGGTCGTTTCGCGGGTGAAGCGCCGCGACGGCACCGTCTATCGCGCGCTCGTGCCGAACAAGCGCGGGGCGCTGCGCGCCGTCGAGACCGATATCGACGAGGTTCTGGGCCTCATGACGGTAAGCGGCACCTACATGGCCAAGAACCAGAACATGACCGTCGATGAGGCGATTCAGGCGGGCGGCGACTGCTTCCGCGTGGCCGACGAGGCGGGCCGCGCTTTCATCATGGCGCTCGGCATGTCGCTCTACTGCCCCTATGAGGGCGTCATCGAACCGGAGCGCACGCTCGACTGCGTGGACCGGCTGCGGAACCTCGGCGTGCAGCGCTTCTATCTGGCCGGCAGCACTGGCATGGAGGAGCCGCGCCAGGTGAACACGCTCTTTCGCATGGCGCTCGACCGCTTCCCCGACTGCGAATTCGGCTTCCATGTCCATGAAAAGCGCGGCTGGGCGCAGGCCAATGTGATGGCGGCGCTCGATGCCGGCGTCCGGATGGTTGAGGGGTCGATCTGCGGCATAGGCGGTGGCATCGCCTTCCCGGGCGATTACGGCTCGGTCGGCAACCTGCCGACGGAGGATATCGTGAGCTTCCTGAACGCCATGGGCGTCGATTGCGGCGTCGGCACCGGCGAGGCGGTCGAAGCCGCGCGGGACGTTGCGGGAATGACCGAAATCCCCCTCGCCAGCCGCGCCGCCAACATGCCGGAGCTGTCCTGACCACCGGCCCCGCCGGGCGGTTATGGTGAGTAGCATGAAGGTGTTGATCTGCGGCGGTGGCGTCATCGGGACTTCGCTTGCCTATTTCCTGAGCCTTCGCGGCGTCGAGGCGCTGGTCGTGGAGCGCACGGGCGTCGCCAATGCCGCTTCCGGCAAGTCCGGCGGGTTCCTCGCGCGCGACTGGTGCGACGGCTCACCCCTGGCAGCCCTGGCGCGCCGGGGCTTCGACCTCCACGCGGAACTGGCCGGGAGCCTCGGGCGCGACTGGGGCTATCGCCGGGTCGAAACGCTCGGCGTCGTCGCGAGCGCCCGGCGGGAAGTCGGCCGGTTCAGGCGCCTGCCTTCGCCCGACTGGCTGGCCGGCGACTGCGCGGTGCATGGAAAGCTTGGGAGCCCTGAAACGACGGCGCAGATCGATCCGCGGGCCTTCACCGAAGCGATGATGGCGAGCGCCACCGACCGCGGCGCGCGGCTGATCGAGGGATGCGTCGAGGGCATCGCGCTCGCATCGGACGGCTCGCGCGCGACGGGGGCTATCGTGGAGGGGACGGAAGTCGCCGCCGACGCCGTCGTCATCGCCATGGGCCCGTGGTCGCTGCTGGCCTGCCGCTGGCTCTCCCTGCCCGCCATTTACGGCATCAAGGGGCACAGTCTCATCTTCGACTACGAGCCCTCTCCGGTCTCGCTGTTCGTCGAACTGGAAACCGAGGATGGAGAGAGGGCCGACCCCGAGATCAATCCGCGGCCGGACGGCACCACCTATGTCTGCGGCCTCTCGGGCGAACACGGACTGCCCGTCGATCCGGCCGATGTCCTGCCGGAGGCCGGGGCGTGCGCCCGGCTGCGGCAAATGACGGCGAGCGTCTCGCCCGGCCTGGCGGCTTCCAGGGTCCTGGCCGAGCAGGCCTGCTTCCGGCCGGTTACCGCGGACGGACTGCCCCTGATCGGGCCGGTCCCGGGCATCGCCGGCGCCTATGTGGCGACCGGCCACAGCGTCTGGGGCATGCTCAACGCCCCATCGACAGGCGAGGCGATGGCGGCGCTGATCGCCGGCGAAGCGCAGGGCGGGGTCGATCTGCGTCCCTACGATCCGGCGAGGCTGGAACGGCTCGATCCCGAAGCCCTGGTTTCATGACCCCGCCGCCATCGAACGCCCGCGCGAGCCGTGCCATAGTCGCCGGGGCGGGCCGCAGAGGGAAAAGAAGGGGGCAAAGCCGATGAAGATCAGGGGATTCGAGAACCTGCATGTGGACGCCGGCTGGCGGAACATCTCCTTCCTGAAGATCACCACCGACGAAGGGCTGGTCGGCTGGTCGGAATACAATGAGAGCTATGGCAGCCGCGGACTGAGCGCGGTCATCGCGGCGCTGGGCGAGACGCTTATCGACGCGGACCCCCGGCCGGTCGAGCGGATCGGCGCCATGCTCTACGCGCAGACCCGCCAGGCGCCGGGCGGCATGAACGCGCAGGCCATCGCCGCCATCGAGAACGCGCTTCTGGACATCAAGGCCAAGGCGCTCGGCGTGCCGGTCTACGAGATGTTCGGCGGGCCGGTGCGCGACCGCTTCCGGCTCTACTGGTCGCATTGCGGCACCTATCTCGTGAACCCGAACCATGCGGGCGTGATCGGCGAGCAGCCGCTGCGGAGCCTCGACGATGTGGAGGCGCTGGGCGCGCGGGTGCGGGAACGCGGCTTTACGGCGCTTAAATGCAACATGTACCGCTTCGACGGCCCCGAGCCCTATGTGTACATGCCGGGCTTCGCGCGCTCGGCCGGCGACCGGCCGGAGCTCAACCTCTCCCGCGAGACGGTGCGCGCGCTCCGCAACCAGATCTCGGCCTTCCAGGAAGGCAGTGGCGGCCGGGTCGATATCCTCGTCGATCTCAACTTCAACTTCCGCACCGACGGCTACATGGCGCTCGCCCGGGCGCTCGACGATCTCGGCCTCTACTGGATCGAGATCGACAACTACGACCCGGAGGGGCTGGCGATGATCCGCCGGTCGGTCACGACGCCCATCGCGTCCTGCGAATCGCTGTACGGCCGGCGCCAGTTCCGGCCCTTCCTGGAGCGGTATTCGATGGATGCCGCCATCATCGACGTGCCGTGGAACGGCTTCTCAGAGAGCCTCAAGATCGCCGCCATGTGCGACGCCTGGGAAGTCAACATCGCGCCGCACAATTTCTACGGCCATCTTTCGACCCTGATGAGCGCGCATCTCTGCGCGACCGTGCCGAACTTCCGCATCATGGAAATCGACATCGACGACGTGCCTTGGAAGGACGACCTCGTGACCGTGCCGCCCCGGATCGAGAACGGCGAGCTCATCCTGCCGACAGGGCCGGGCTGGGGCGCCGAGGTGAACGAGGACGCTGTCCGCGCCCACCCGCCGAAATAGGACGTGCGCCCGGCTATTCGCCGGCGCGCAGGAAGTCGGCGCAGCGTTCGCCGATCATGATCGAGGGCGCGTTGGTGTTGCCCGACGGCATGGTCGGGAAGATCGAGGCATCCGCAATGCGCAGCCCCTCCAGTCCGTGCACCCTGAGCCGGTCGTCGACCACTGCCTCCGGACCGGGCCCCATGCGGCAGGTGCCGATGGGGTGGTAGGCGGTCTGCGAGTTGTTGCGGATCCAGTCGAGGATCTCGTCGTCGCTCTGCACCGCCTCGCCGGGGTCGTGTTCCGCGCCCCGGAACGGTGCCATCGCGTCCGCCGCCATGAGTTCGCGCATCATGCGGAAGCCGCCGGTCATGGCGCGCTGGTCGATCTCGTCGTGCAGGAAGTTGAACCGGATCGCCGGCTGCGCGTCCGGGTCGGAGGAGCGGATGTGGATCGAGCCCAGGCTCTCGGGCCGCAGCTGGTAGCAGGCGATGGTCATGCCGGGGAAGGGCTGCAGCAGCCGGCGCTTCGGGTCCTTCACCGCATAGGGCACGAGGTGCATCTGCACGTCCGGCGTGTCGAACTCCGGCCGGGTGCGCAGGAAGGCCAGCAGCGGCGCGGACGGCAGGCTCATGAAGCCGCCGCGCGTGAAGGCGTAGCGCAGCACCTGTCCGGCCTTGCCGAACAGCGTGCCCATGCGCTCATTGTAGGAGACGCCCTTCGCCGTCACCCGCCACTGGATGCGGGCATTGATGTGGTCGCGGAAATTCTCGCCGACGCCGGCCAGTTCGTGCTGCACCTCTATGCCGTGCGCGCCCAGCACCTCCGGGCGCCCGATGCCGGATAGTTCCAGAATCTGCGGGGAGCAGACCGCACCTGCGGCAAGCACAGTTTCGCGCCCCGCGCGTGCCTCGACCGTTCGCCCGTCCTTCTCATAGGCGACGCCGACGCAGCGCTTGCCTTCCAGCAGCACCCGGCGGGTGCTCGCTTCCGTCACGATCCGGAGGTTCGGGCGGTTCATGGCAGGCCGCAGGTAGCAATGGGCGGTGGACATGCGCCGCCCGTTCTTGATCGTCACCTGGGTCTTGACCACGCCTTCCTGGTCGGGGCTGTTGTAGTCCGGGTTGATCTTGTGGCCGACCTCGGCGGCGGCGGCGAACAGCGCGTCGTAGAGCGGGTTCCGGTCCGGCACCTCGGTGACCTGGAGCGGGCCGTTCTCGCCCCTGATGCCGTCGCCGGCCTTCTCGTAGCTCTCCATGCGCTTGAAGACAGGCGCCACGTCCTCCCAGGTCCAGCCGCGATTGCCCATCTGCGCCCAGCTGTTGTAGTCGAGCGGCTGGCCGCGCACATAGACGAGGCCGTTGATGCTGCTGGACCCGCCGAGCAGCTTGCCGCGCGGCACCGGGATTTCGCGGTTGGCCGTGTTCGGCTCCGGGTCGGACAGGAAGCACCAATTGGCCGCCGGGTTGTCGATCAAGAGCCCGAAGCTGATCGGGAAGCGGGAGTAGGGGTGGCTTGCCTTGCCGGCCTCCAGCAGCAGCACCTTGCAGTCCGGGTCCTCGGTCAGCCGGCTGGCGAGCGCTGCGCCCGCGGACCCCGCACCCACGACGATGTAATCGAACTCAGCTTCCGCCATCGCGCCGCTTCCTTCTGTCCCTGCCTTATGCCAAGGGTGAAAGCCTAAGCGGTTTCGCGCGTTGGGGGAATGTGCGGGCGAGCACCCTATTCGGCAGGAGCCAACGGCGGCTCGTTCTGCCGGGTGATGTAGCGCTCCAGGAATTCAAGCTTGCCTTCGACCCGCGCCATGCGTTCGCCGAGGTCGGTTACTCTCGTCTCAATCGACTTGATGTCGGAGCGCAGCCAGAGAAAGAGGCTGACGGTCAGTCCGCCAAGGGCCGCAACCATGCCGACGGCGGCGACCAGCGTTGCGATGATCTCCGGGGTCACGGCTTCGTGCTTTATCCTCTCCGGCTCTGGGCAGTCTCGCATATCGTTGGTTCCGCCGCCACAGGCGGTTTCGTCAGCTCGCCTCACCGGAAGTCGCGCGACTTGGGGATCGTGCGCAGGTTGCGCGGGTGGCGCGAGGGAAAGGCGACGGGTCCGGGCGACGATGCGCCGCCCGCTTCATCCGGCGTCAGCAGGTCGAGCCAGCCGGTCAGGTCCTCCAGCCGGTCGGCGACGAGGTGGACGATGTCGTCCGTGCGCTGGATTCGGCCCTTCACCACGGCGAGGCGCGCGCCTAGCACCGCCCTGCGGAAGTTCTCCAGCACGCGCGGCCAGACCACGATGTTCACGACGCCGGTTTCGTCCTCCAGCGTCATGAAGATGACGCCGCTCGCGCTGCCGGGGCGCTGGCGGACGAGCACGAGGCCGGCGGCGGAGGCGCGCTCTCCGTCGCGGGAGCGGGCGATGGCCTCGGCCGCAAGCGCGCCCCGCTTCGCCAGGCGCGCGCGCAGGAAGGAGAGCGGATGCGCCCGGAGCGAGAGCCTGAGCGTCCGGTAGTCCTCTACCACTTGTTCGCCCGGCGCCATGGCGGGCAGCGCGGCCGGCGGCTCCGGGTCCTCTGTGGGCCGGCCCGCCACCTCGAAGAGCGGCAGCGGCGACACCTTCGGCAAGGCGCGGGCCTGCCAGAGCGCCCCGCGCCGGTCGAGTCCCATGGAGCCGAAGGCGTCGGCCGCAGCCAGCGTCTCGATGGCGGAGGCTCCGATTCCGGTCCCGCGCTGCATGGCGGCAATATCGGGCCAGAGGCCATTGCGCGCCTTGACGATGCGCTTCGCGTCCTCCTCGCCGAGGCCGGTGACCTGGCGCAGGCCGAGTCGGAGCGCGTGGCCCCCGTCCGCCCTGCGTTCCAGGCTGTTGTCCCAGCCGCTCGCATGGACATCGACCGGGCGCACCTCGACCCCGTGCTCGCGGGCGTCGCGCACGATCTGGGCGGGAGCGTAGAAGCCCATCGGCTGCGCGTTCAGGAGCGCGCAGCCGAAGACCTCCGGATGGTGGCATTTCAGCCAGGAAGAGACATAGGCGAGCAGCGCGAAGCTCGCGGCGTGGGACTCTGGAAAACCGTAGTCCCCGAAGCCTTCGATCTGGCGGAAGCAGCGCGCCGCAAGCTCCGGATCGTAGCCGCGCGCCACCATCCGGCCTACCATCCGGTCCCGGAGCAGGCCGAGCGTGCCGCGCTTGCGGAAGGTCGCCATGGCGTGGCGCAGCGCATCGGCCTCGTCCGGCGTGAACCGGGCCGCTTCCATGGCGACGCGCATCGCCTGTTCCTGGAAGAGCGGCACGCCGAGCGTCTTCTCCAGCACCTTGCGCAGCTCGTCCGGGGGGCCGTGCTCCGGCGCCGGAGCCGGATAGGCCACCTCCTCCAACCCGTCGCGGCGGCGCAGGTATGGATGCACCATATCGCCCTGGATCGGGCCCGGCCGCACGATCGCCACCTCGATCACCAGGTCGTAGAAGGTGCGCGGCTTCAGGCGCGGCAGCATGTTCATCTGCGCCCGGCTCTCGATCTGGAAGACGCCCACCGTGTCGGCCCGGCAGATCATGTCCCAGACTTGCCCGTCCTCCGCCGGCACGGTGGCGAGCGTGAGGTCCAGTCCCTTGTGCGCGGCGAGCAACTCGAAGGCCTTGCGGATGCAGGTCAGCATGCCGAGGCCCAGCACATCCACCTTCATCAGGCCGAGCGCTTCGAGGTCGTCCTTGTCCCACTCGATGAAGGTGCGTTCCTTCATCGCCGCATTGCCGATGGGCACGGTCTCGTTGAGTGGGCCGCGGGTCAGCACGAAACCGCCCACATGCTGCGAGAGATGGCGGGGAAAGCCCTGCAGTTCCGTCGCCAGCGCCACGGTCCGGCGGAGCAGCGGGTCGGCGGGGTCGAGCCCGGCTTCGCGCAAGCGCTTTTCGGGCACCCCCTCGCGGTGCATGTCGCGGACGGCGGCGGCGAGCGCGGCGGCGGTGTCCTCGGAAAGGCCCATGGCCTTGCCCACGTCCCGCACAGCGCTCCGGGCGCGGTAGGAAATGACGGTGGCGGCGATCCCGGCGCGCTCGCGGCCGTAGCGCCCGTAGATGTATTGGATCACCTCCTCGCGCCGCTCATGCTCGAAATCGACGTCGATATCGGGCGGCTCGCGGCGCTCGCGGGAGACGAAACGCTCGAACAGCAGGTCGATCCGGGCCGGATCGACGGCGGTGATTCCAAGGCAGTAACAGACCGCCGAGTTCGCCGCGGAGCCGCGCCCCTGGCAGAGGATGCCCTTGCTGTCGGCGAAGCGCACGATGTCGTGGACGGTGAGGAAATAGGGGGCGTAGTCCAGCTCGCCGATCAGCCCGAGCTCGTGCCGGAGCGCGGCGGAAACCTTCTCCGGGACGCCGTCCGGATAGCGCCGGGCCGCGCCCTTCCAGGCGAGCGTCTCCAGATGCTGCTGCGGGGTGCTGCCGGCCGGCACGGGTTCGTCGGGATATTCATAGGCAAGCTCGTCGAGACTGAAGCTGCAAAGAGAAACGGCTTCGAGGCTCCGCGCGACGGCCTTCTCGTGGCCGCGGAAGAGCCGCGCGATCTCGTCCCCGCCCTTGAGGTGGCGTTCGGCATTGGCGGCGAGGTGCCAGCCCGCTTCCGCCACGGTCACATGCTCGCGGACGGCCGTCAGCACATCTTGGAGGGGCCGGCGCTCGGGGCGGTGATAGTGGACGTCGTTGGTGGCGAGGAGCGGCGCGCCGGTGCGCTCCGCCAGCGCCGCCAAACGGGCCAGGCGGGCGCGGTCGCCGCCCCGGTAGAGCATGTGCGCAGCGAGATAGAGCGGGCCGTCATGCGCGCGGCGGAGGCCGGCAAGCTCCGCCTCGAAATCCTCGCGCGCGCCCTCGCGCCAGGGCTCCGGCGGCAGCGCGATCAGCAGCTGCCCCTCGGCATGGGCGAGCAGGTCCTCCCGATGCAGCACGCATTCGCCCTTGGCCGCGCGGCGCTGGCCGAGGGTGAGCAGCCGGCAGAGGCGACCGTAGCCGGCCCGGTCGCGGGGATAGCAGAGCAGCGAGGCGCCGTCCGCGAGGTCGAGCCTCGCCCCGGTCAGCAGGCGGATGCCGGCCTGCTTCGCCGCCATATGGGCGCGCACCGCGCCGGCGAGCGTGTTGCGGTCGGCGATGCCGATGGCCGCAAGCCCGAGTCGCGCGGCCTCCTCCACCAGTTCCTCTGCATGGGAGGCGCCGCTGAGGAAGCTGAAATTGCTGACCGCCTGCAATTCCGCATAGGCGATGGAGGCCGGGGCGCCGCTCATCCGTAGAGCCCGTGGATATACCAGCGGGGCGGTCCCTTGCTGCCGGCGTTCCGGTAGAGCCCGGCGCGGAAGAGCCAGTAGCGCCGGCCTTCCGTGTCCTCGGCGCGGTAATAGTCGCGCGGCGCGTCGTCGGGGCCGCCGGCCCACCATTCCGGCTCGATGCGCTCCGGCCCTTCGGCGCGGGCGATGCGGCGGCGCACCCGGCGCCAGGTGAACAGCGCCGGCGGCCCGTCCGGCACCTCGGCCACGGCCTCTACCGGCTCGGGCCGCTCGAACAGGCGGAAGGGGCGCTGCGGCAGGCCCGGCCGCACGGGCCAGGCCGCGCCTTCCCGGCCGGGCGCCATCCGCCGTTGGGCGCGTTCCGGCAGGTGGCTTGCGACCGGCGCGAGGCGGGAGACCGACCCTTCGCCGAGGCGGGCCTGCAGGCGGTCGATCAGCGGACCGAGTCCGCCGCTGCCGCGCCCGCCCCCCGCCAGCCGGAATTGCTCGGGCGCAAGCGGCTCGGCGCGGACGGCGTGGAGCGCCATCGCGTCGATCCCGAAGCTGGGGTCCACGGTTTCGAGCTTCCCGGCGAAGAGGCGTCGAAGATGCGCGCCGTCGCGTGTGGCGCGCGCGGTCGAGACGCCGCGCTTCGCTGCGCCGCCATCCACCCGGCAGAACAGCAGCGCGAGCTCCCGTGCGCCGAGCCCGTCCCGCTCCAGCGAAGTGCAAAGGTCTTCTGCGAGCCGGGCGAGCGCTGCCTCCAGCCCCGCGAGGTCGATCAGCGGTTCCGGGAAGGCAAGGCGCGCAAGACAGGCGGGCGGCGGCGGCAGGGACGCGACCGGGTCGGGGCGGCGGCCGAGCGCGCGGTCGAGGCGTTCCGGCACGGCCTCGCCCCCCTCCCGGTCCCGGCCCGCCCCCGCGCACTGGCGGGGGAACCGGCGCGCGCGCGCCGCGCGCGGCAGGGCTTCCACCGCGCCAACGGTCTTGAGGCCGAGGCGGCGCAGCAGGCGGGCGTCCTCGGGCGCGATTCGGAGGGCTTCGACCGGCAGCGGCGCGAGCGCGGCAAGGGTGTCTCCGGGCGCAGCGATGCGGCCGCCTTCCCGGCCGAAGCGGGCGAGCGCCCAGGCGCCGCCCGGCGTGTCGGCAAGGCCGGTCCGCGCCTCGAAGCCGAGGCCGGCGATGCGCGTCTCCACCTCCGCCGCCATCGTCGCTTCGCCGCCGAAGAGATGGGCTGCGCCGGCAATGTCGAGCAGCAGGCCGTCCGCGCCGTCCACTGCGCAGCAGGGCGTGAAGCGGTTGCACCAGAGCGCCAGGCGCGCGAGCCCGCGCCGGTCCTCCTCCGGCCGGGCTTCGGCGGCGGCGAGGCCTGGCAGCAGGGCGCGGGCGTCGGCAAGCCGTATGCCGGGCGCGAGCCCTTGCGCTTCGGCCTGCCGGTTGACCGCCGCCAGCACCGCGCCGTGACGGCCGGGCGCGGTGAGCGCGAACGGCGCCGGCTCAACCGGCGGCGCGTGCGAGGGCAGGGCGGCGGGCCGCCGTGCGCGGCGCAGCCGGTCGATCGGCCAGCGCGGCAACCATACCGAAATCACCCGTCTCACGGTTCCACTCCACATCGCATGTTGCAGGCCGCCCGCCCCGGCAGCGCAGCAGTTCCAGATGCCAGTGCGGCAGGCCGGGGGCGGCCTCGTCGAACGGATCGCCCCGATCCGGGAGCAGCGCCGAGACACGCCAGCGCGAGAAGGCGGCGCTTGCGGGTCCGAGGCCGTCCCGGCGCAGCAGCAGGGCGGGGGTCAGGTTCTCGCGGGCGGCGAGCGCAAGCCGGCGGCTCAGGGTGAAATCGAGGCTTTCGACCTCGCCCAGCACCGCCGCCAGGGAAGCGCTGCGCAATCCCTCCTCCATCGCCCAGGCGACATCCCGGTCGCGGCGGGCGGAGAGCAGCAGCAGGTCGGCCGGTTCGAGGCCGAGGTCCCGCCAGCCCGGCCCGTAGAGCCGGCCGAAGGGGCTCGTCCGGCTCTGGCAGACCAGTATGGCGCGCCGCCCGTCCCGGCGTCGGAGCCGGGCGAGGAGCGCGGCGAGGAAGCAGGCCGCCGCCGATCCGTCTCCCGCCGCGACGCCCGCCGCCTCATGGAGCCCGCCCGGCGCCAGTCCGCGCTCCGGCAGGGCTGCGTCCAGAACGCCGGGGCCGAGCCGCCACGCTTCCGCCATCGTCCTGCTTCCCGCCGGTTCCGCAATCGCCGTCCGGCGCTCCAGCAGGGCGATGCGCTGCCTGAGCGCGGCAAGGCTGGCGGGGTTCTTCCGGGGGGAAACAGGAAACATTAGTTCATTATTTGTTCCATTCCTCGGCGAGTCAAGAGGGAAAGGATTTCCCCGCCCTTGACCGGTCCGGCCGGTTGGCGCACAGAATTGCCGGCAGCGCCGCTGAAGGAACCGGATAGGCTCCGCCGATGATCGCCATCGACGCGATGCAGGACAGCGACTGGCCCGAGGTCCGCGCCATCTACCGCGCGGGTCTGAGGACAGGCATCGCCGCCTTCATGAAGAACCCGCCGAGCTGGAAGGCTTGGGACAAGGGCCATCTGGCCGTCGGCCGGCTGGTCGTGCGCGGCGGCGACGGCCGCGCGGTCGGCTGGGCGGCGCTCACGCCGGCGCCGGATACCTGAGGCGCGCCCGGCGTCGCTGAGGTCAGCGTCTATGTCGGCGGGAACGCACAGGGGTCGGGGGCCGGAACCGCCCTGCTGGAGGGGCTGATCGCGGCCTCCGAGGCGGAGGGCTACTGGACCCTGCAGGCGCAGATCATGGCCGCGAACCTGCCCAGCATCGCGCTCCACCGCAAATGCGGCTTCCGGGAGGTCGGCTTCCGGGAGCGCTACGGCCATCTCGACGGCGTGTGGCACGACGTCTTCCTGTTCGAGCGCCGCAGCGGCCGCACCGGCGGGCCCGGCCTGCCGACCAGGAGCTGCGACGAAGCGGGCTGACGGTCCGCCCAGCCTGCGAACTACGGCTCGCGCGAGAGGCCGCTCGTTTCCAGCGCCTTCAGATAGGCGTCCCAGAGCTCGGACCGGCGTTCGCCGAGTTCGCGCAGATAGGCCCAGCTGTAGATGCCGGTGTTGTGCAGGTCGTCGAAGACCAGCCGGACGGCGTAGTTGCCCTCGGGCAGGATTTCGACAATGCCGACATGGGCGCGGCCGGCAATGAGCGTCTTGCGGCCGGGGCCGTGGCCCTGCACTTCGGCAGACGGGCTCTCGACGCGCAGGAGCTCCGCCGGCAGGGCGAAGCGCGCGCCGTCGTCGAAGGCGACATGCAGGACCCGCTCGGCTCTGGAGTAGCGCAGCTCCGTCGGACGGCTCACCGCCCTTCCTCGTCGAGCTCCCGCGCCTCCTCGACCAGCATGATCGGGATGCCGTCGCGAATCGGGAAGGCCAGCCCTGCCGAACGGCTGACCAGCTCCCCCGCCTCGCGGTTGTATTCCAGCGGCCCCTTGGTCACCGGGCAGACCAGCAATTGCAGCAGCAGCGGATCGACCTCTCCCGAACCCGTCATCGCCTGCCTCAATTCATCCGCCCCGGGTCGTCGTCGTTCGCCGCCTCGAAGCCCGACATCGCAAACAGGGTTTCCAGCATCCGGGCGCGCTCGCCCGTGTCGAGGCATTCGAGCAGCGCCTGCTTCTCGTTGGGCGCAAACGGACAGCCCATCGAAAGCGCGTTGACCAGCATTTCGTCGTCGGCCTTGGCCACCGCGTCCCAGTCGGCGCTGAGCCCGCGCCGCGCCAGAAAGCCGCGAAGCGCCTCCAGCAGGTTGTCGCGGTCGACCTGGCTGCTGCGGCGCGCATCCAGATCGTTGCCGAAACCCTCGAAGTCCGCGTGGACGGTGCGATAGCCGTCAGGATGGAGCTCCAGTTCCCGGTCGACGCGGAAGCGGGCGATGCCCTGAAGCGCAATCATGTAGCGCCCGTCGTCGAGCTTCTCCGAGCTCTGGATCTTGCCCGCGCAGCCGATCCCGTAGATGGGTGGGTTCGTCGGATCGGCTCCCTCGGCGCGAGGCTGCACCATGCCGACGATCCCCTCATCGTCCAGCGCATCCCGGACCATCGCCCGGTAGCGCGGTTCGAAGATATGCAGCGGCAGCATGGCGCGGGGCAGCAGCAGTACACCGGTCAGCGGGAAGACCGGGATGACCTCCGGCAGGGCTCGCCTGAGGGCCACGGCCGTCCGCTCCCTAGCTGAACATCATGGTCGAGAGGCGGCGGCGGATATCGACCGTGAGCTCGTGCATCGGCCCCCATGCCTCGAAAAACTTGACGAGCTGGCTGCGGGCCGCTCCGTCGTTCCACTCCCGGTCGCGCCGGTATAGCTCCAGCAGTTCTTCGGCCGCCTCCCGGTGGCGTCCGCCTCCGAACAGTGCCATCGCGAGGTCGAAGCGCGCCCGGTGGCCGTCCGGGTCGGCCTCCACCGCCCGGCGCAGATCCGCCGTGTCGCCCGCATCCGCGCTCTGTTCGGCAAGCTCCACCGCGCTGACCGCAGCCGCCACCGCCGGGTCGCCGCCGGCGCCCTCGGGCAGCCGGTCCAGGATGGAGCGGGCCTGGGCGACCTCGTCCACGGCGAGGAACACCTGGGCAAGGCCGGCGAGCGCCGCGGCATTCTCCGGCTCCTGCTTCAGCACTTCGTTGAGGATCGCGCCGGCGGTCTGCGCATCGCCGCCCTCCAGCGCCGCGCGCGCCTGCTCGATGGCGGCCTCGACGGCCGACTCGACCGGCCCGCCTACCAGACGCTCGACGAACGCCTTGACCTGGCTCTCCGGCACGGCGCCCATGAAGGCGTCGACCGGGCGCCCCTGGTCGAAGGCATAGACGGCCGGGATCGACTGGATGCGCATTTGCTGCGCAACCACCGGGCTCTTGTCGATATCGACCTTGACGAGGCTCACTTTGCCGCCGGCATTGGCAACGACCTTTTCCAGCACCGGCCCCAATTGCTTGCACGGGCCGCACCACGGCGCCCAGAAATCGACGATCACCGGCGCGGTCATCGAGGCTTCGATGACATCCGCCATAAAGGTCTGGTCCGTGGCATCCTTGACGGCGCCCGGCGCGCTTGCCGCTATCTCCATGTCTCTACCCCGGTTCCGGGACGGCTTCTGCAACATGGCGGCAGAGCCGCCCGGCGGCAACCCCCGCGCCCTCCGGCGTCAGAACAGGCCGACCACCTCTCCGCCTTCATCGAGGCCGATGGCTTCCGCCGCCGGCACGCGCGGCAGGCCGGGCATGGTCATGATGTCGCCGCAGACCGCCACCACGAACTCCGCGCCTGCCGCGAGCCGGACCTCGCGCACCGGGATGCCGTATCCCTCGGGCGCAGCCCGGAGCGTCGGGTCGGAGGAGAAGCTGTATTGCGTCTTCGCCATGCACACCGGCACATGGCCGAATCCGTCCGCCTCGAAGCGCGCAAGCTGGTCCTTGACCCGTGTCGGCGCATCCGCTCCGTCGGCCCGGTAGATTTCCCGCGCGACAGTCTCGATCTTCTCCCAGAGCGGCAGCCCGTCCGGGTAGATCGGAGCGAACTCGGCGCTGCCGCTGTCGGCAAGCGCCGCGACCGCGCGGGCGAGGCTCTCGGTCCCGGCGCCGCCCTCGGCCCAGTGCGTGCACACATGCGCGGCCGAGCCGTGTTCGCCGGCGAGGCGCTGGACGGCGGCAATCTCCGCGTCCGTGTCGGCCGTGAAGCGGTTGATCGCCACGGCCGCCGGCACGCCGAACTTCGCAACATTGTCGAGATGGCGGGCGAGATTGGCGAATCCCCGCTCGACGGCGCCCACATCCTCCTCGCCCAGCGCATTCCGCGCGACGCCGCCATGCATCTTGAGGGCGCGCACCGTGGCCACCACCACCACCGCATCGGGCTCGAGGCCCGCCTTGCGGCACTTGATGTCGAAGAATTTCTCCGCGCCCAGATCGGCCCCGAAGCCTGCCTCGGTCACCACATAGTCCGCGAGCTTGAGCGCGGCGCGGGTCGCGACCACGCTGTTGCAGCCATGCGCGATATTGGCGAACGGGCCGCCGTGGACGAAGGCGGGGTTGCCTTCCAGCGTCTGCACGAGGTTCGGCTGGAGCGCGTCCTTCAGCAGCACCGTCATCGCGCCGTCGGCCTTGAGATCGCGCGCCGTGACCGGGGACTGGTCGCGCCGTCCGCCGACATGGATCTGGCCGAGCCGGCGCTGCAGGTCCGCGCGGTCGGAAGCGAGGCAGAGGATCGCCATGATCTCCGAGGCCACCGTGATGTCGTAGCCCGTCTGGCGCGGAAAGCCGTTGGCGACGCCGCCCAGCGAAACCGCGATGTCGCGCAGCGCGCGGTCGTTCATGTCCACCACGCGCCGCCAGGTCACCCGGCGCGCATCCAGCTCCAGCCCGTTGCCCCAGTAGATGTGGTTGTCGGCCATGGCGGAGAGCAGGTTGTGCGCGGCGCCGATGGCGTGCATGTCGCCGGTGAAATGGAGGTTGATGTCCTCCATCGGCACGACCTGTGCGTAGCCGCCGCCGGCAGCGCCCCCCTTCATGCCGAAACAGGGGCCGAGCGAGGGTTCGCGCAGGCAGATCGCCGTGTTCCGGCCGATGCGGTTCAGCCCGTCGCCGAGGCCGACCGTGGTGGTGGTCTTGCCTTCGCCCGCGGGCGTGGGCGTCATGGCGGTCACCAGGATGAGCTTGCCGTCGGGCCGGCCGGCCAGGCCGTCGATAAAGCCGGCGGTCACCTTGGCCTTGTCGCGGCCGTAAGGCACCAGCGCGCTCTCGGGGATTCCGAGCCGCTCGCCGATCCCGCCGATCGGCTGCAACACCGCTTCGCGGGCAATTTCAATGTCGCTCTTGGCCATGGGGCGCCCTCTCCTCGCCGGACGGAAGGAGCGCAGAATGACAAGCCCGCGCGCTTGGCGCAAACGCCGAATGCGCGCGCCCGGAGGACCCCGCTGCGGCCGGATTCAGCCCGGTCTTCGCCGAAGCGCGCCCAGGGAACAGGAGAGTGCGAAAAACACCACTGCCAGGGTCACGATGGTGGGGCCGGTCGGCGTGTCCCAGCGCCAGGATGCGGCGAGGCCGGCGAAGACGGATGCGACGGCGATGAGCGTGGCGCCTGCCGCCATGCGCTCCGGCGTGCTGGAGAAGGGCCGGGCGGCCGCGGCCGGAATAATCAGCATGGCGGTGATGAGCAAGACGCCGACCACCTTGATCGAAACGGCGACAAGCACGGCGATCGCGATTGTGATGACAAGCTGCTCGCGCCCCGGGTCGATGTCGCCGCCGCGCGCAAGCTCGGGGCTGAGCGTCGCCGTCAGAAGCGCCGGCCAGCGCCAGACGACCAGGCCCAGCACCACCGCCGCCCCGCCCCAGATCACCGCGAGGTCCCCGCGGGTCACGGCCAGGATTTCGCCGAACAGGTAGGCCTCCACGTCGATGGCGCGCGGAGAGGCGACCGCCACCGCCACCAGGCCCACGGCGAGGCTGCCATGGGACGCGACGCCCAGCAGCGTGTCCATGGGGAGGCCGCGCCCGGAGAACTTCGAAACGGCAACCGCCATCGCCACCGCTGCGGCGAGCACGCCGATGACGGTGGACATCGAAAAGGCGAGCGAAATGGCGACGCCCAGAATCGCGGCGTGGGCGGTCGCATCGCCGAAATAGGCAATCCGCCGCCAGACGACGAAGCAGCCGAGCGGGCCGGCCGCCAGCGCCACACCGATACCGGCAAGGCAGGCGCGCGTCAGGAAGTCGTCGAGCACCCGTCCTCCGGCGTGTGGCGGTTGAAGGCGAGCGCGCCCGGTTCCGCCTTGCCGAACAGCATGCGGTATTCGGAGGCCGAGGAGACGGCGACGGGCGGTCCCTCGCACCAGATGACACCGTTGAGCGCGATGACGCGGTCTGTCGCTCCCATCACCACATGCAGGTCGTGGCTGACCATCAGCACGCCGCAGTCCAGCCGGTCGCGAACCTCGCCGACCAGCCGGTAGAGCGCGGCCATGCCCGGATGGTCGAGGCCCTGCGCCGGCTCGTCGAGCAGCAGCAGGTCCGGCTCGGCGAGCAGCGCGCGCGCCAGCAGCACGCGCTGGAACTGCCCGCCGGAGAGCGCCGTCATTTGCCGGCCGCCAAGCTCCGGAACGCCGGTTTCCTCCAGCGCGCGCGCGATGCTGCCGTTTCGCCGGCGGGCGCCGAGGCGGAGGAAGCGCTTCACGGTAATCGGCAGGGTCGAGTCGAGATGCAGGCGCTGCGGCACATAGCCGATTCTGATCCCCGGCGCCCGCTCGACGCGCCCGGCCGTCGGCTCCACGGCGCCGACCAGCGCGCGGAGCAGCGTGGTCTTGCCCGAGCCGTTGGGGCCGACGACGGTGACGACCTCGCCCCGCTTCACCGCCAGGTCGATATCGTGCAGCGCCAGTTGCGCGCCCAGGCGGACCGTGAGGCCGTGCGCTTCAATCAGCTGCAAGGCGCGCCCTCTCCGCATGCGCAGTCGCGGCAGAGCCCCTCCGCCTCCATCACCGAGCGTTCGATGGCGAAGCCCGCCGCCCGCGCTTCCCGCAGCAGCGCGGCCGGCGACGGCGACACGCGGGTCTCGGCGACCGAACGGCAATTGCGGCAGACGAGGAAGGCGGGCGTGTGCGCCTCATGCGGATACATGCAGGCGACGAAAGCGTTCAGCCGCTCCACCTTGTGGACGAAGCCCTGCTCCATGAGGAAGTCGAGCGCCCGGTAGGCCACCGGCGGCTGCGAGCCGAAGCCGTCTTCGCCGAGGCGCTTCAGCAGGCCGTATGCGGGCATAGCGGCGTGGCTTTCCAGCAATATTTCGAGAGCGTGCCGGCGGACGGGCGTGAAATTCACCTTGTCCTCCGAAGCCCGCCGCTCGGCCTCGTCGAGCACGCGGCGGACGCAGTCCCCGTGGTCGTGCGGGCGCATCGTCTCCGCTGCCATTGTCCGTTCCGTCTGTCTTGCTGCCGCCATCCGCCTTGCCGCCTTCTTTGAATGTTATCGTATAATGTCCCGTAGATCGATCCGTCCCCCAAGGATAGAGGATGCCAGCATGAAACGCCGCCTCTTTCGACTCCCGCTGTTCGCCGCGCTCGCTTCGCTGGCCGCCCTGCCCGCCGCGGCGGCGCCCGAAGTCGTGACGGACATTCCGCCGGTCCACTCGCTTGCGGCGCGCGTCATGCAGGGCGTGGGCGAGCCCGCGTCGATCCTGCCGCCGGGCGCGACGCCGCACGGCTACTCCATGCGGCCCTCCGAGGCGGCGCGGCTGCAAGCGGCCGATATCGTGTTCTGGGTGGGCGAGGGGCTGACGCCCTGGCTTGAGGACGCGGTGGAGAGCCTCGCCGCGGACGCCGTGTCGGTCGAGCTGATGGAGGCGCCCGGAGTGGCGCTGCTGGAGTTCGGAGAGGAGGGGCACGGCGACCATGACGACGACCACAAGGACGAGCATGCCCACAAGGACGACGACCACAAAGATGAGCACGCGCACAAGGACGAAGACGACCACAAGGACGAGCACGGCCATAAGGACGAACACGCGCACAAGGATGAAGACGACCACAAGGACGAGCACGGCCACGAGCACCATGGCGACATGGACCCGCATATCTGGCTCGACCCCGCCAACGGCAAGGCCATGCTGGCCGAAATGGCCGCGCACCTGGCGGAGCTCGATCCGGCGAATGCCGATGCCTACAGGGCCAATGCCGCAGCCGGGGCGGCAGAGCTCGATGCGCTCGCGGCGCGGGTCGAGGCCCTCGTGGCGCCCGTGCGCGGCAAGGCGTTCTTCACCGCGCATGACGCCTATCGCTATTTCGAGCACCGCTTCGAGGTCGAGTCCGCCGGCTCGGTGGCACTTTCCGACGCCACGCCGCCCGGCCCGGCGCGCCTCCACCGCATCCGCAGCGAGATGCGCGAACACGGCGCGCTCTGCGTGTTCATCGAGCCGCAGCTCGACCCCAAGCTCGCGCAGACGGCCGCCGAGGGCAGCGGCGCCCGCGTCGCCGTGCTCGACCCGCTGGGCGCGGACCTCGAAGCCGGTCCGGGGCTCTACCCGGCGCTGATCGAGAACCTGGCCCGGAGCCTCGCGGACTGCCTCGCCGGCTCGTAGCCGGGCTCAGTAGGAGAAGGGCCAGGCGCGGAGCCGGTTGCGCGCGCGCCGCCAGAGGGCGGCCAGGCCCTCCGGCTCCAGCACCAGGAAGACGAGGATCAGGATGCCGAAGGTCATCTGGCGCACCTGCGCCACCGCCTGCGCCATGTAGGCGAGGTCCACGAACCAGGAGCCGACCGTGGTCATGGCGAGGAACACGAAGCGCGGCACAAGGCTGAGGAAGGCCAAGCCCAGCAGCGCGCCCCACACGCTGCCGAGCCCGCCGATGATGTTGATCGCAAGGTAGTAGATGGAAATCGCGAAGGTGTATTGCTGGTAGTTGGCGACGCCCAGATAGTAGGTGAACAGCACGCCCGCGACGCCGCCATAGGCCGCCGAGAGCGCGAAGGCGGCGAGCTTCACCCGGGCCACGTCCACGCCCATGAGGGAGGCCGCCGTCTCGTGCTCGCGTACGGCCACCATCGCGCGGCCGAGGCGCGAGCGGCCCAGGTTCAGCGCCGCCAGCAGCCCGGCGGCGGCGACGGTCATGACGAACAGGTAAAGCTCCGCTGCGCTGTCGAGCCTGAGCCCGAACAGCTCCGGGCGCGGCACATGGATCGAGGCCTGGATGCCGCCGCTGATCGCCGGCGTGCGGTTGATGATCCACTCGATCACCAGTTGCGCGGCGAGCGTGGAGATCGCCAGGTAGAAGCCCCTTATGCGCAGCGACGGCAGGCCGACGAGGATGCCGATCAGCGCCGCCATCGCCGCGCCTGCCGGCAGGGTGAGCCAGAACGGCATGTCGAGGCGCACCGCCAGATTGGCGGCCGTGTAGGCGCCGACGGACATGAAGGCGCCGTGGCCGAGCGAGATCTGGCCGGCATAGCCGAGCAGGATGGTGAGCCCGAGCGCGCCCACCAGGTTGATCGCATTGAGCGTCAGCACGGCCAGGAGGTGCTCGCTGCCGAACAGCGGCACCGGCACGAACAGGAGGATGACGGAGACCCACACGATCCGGCTGACGGTCGGGTGCGGGAAGAGCGCCATGTCCGCGCGGTAACTGGTCTTGTAATAACCGGATTCGCGGAGGAACATGCCCGCCCGACAGGATCACGAAGCGGAGGCGAGCAAAGCATGAAACTCAAGCGTGTGGAACATGTCGCCATCGCGGTGCACGACATGCGGGCATCCATGAAGATGCTGGAGGAGACGCTCGGTCTCGAACTCGACTATGAGGAGCGCATCGGCGACACGCGGCTCGCCATGTATCCCGTCGGCGAGACCAGCATCGAACTGCTCCAGGCCGAAGGCCCGGCCTCGCAGGTGAACGACTGGATCGAGCGCAAGGGCGAGAGCATCTACCATCTCTGCTTCGAGGTGGACGATATCGACGCCGCGCTGGCGGAACTCAAGGAAAAGGGCGTCGGCCTGATCGACGAGACTCCCCGGCCGGGGCATGGCGGCAGCCGCATCGCCTTCCTCGACCCGGCGTCCACCGGCGGCATCGTCATCGAACTCGCGGAACTCCCCGCCGGCCACTGACCGGCTTTCCCGCCCTGGCCATGACCGACGGCGACATCAAGACCATGAAGCTCTACTCCCGGGTGGACCGGGTGTATGCCGAGCTTCGGGATGCCGGAATCGGGGGCGACGATCCGGTTCCCGTCGATGTGCTGTGCCGGTTCGACCAGTATCACTATCGCGGCACCGAGGCGGTGGAGGAGGGGATCGCCCGGCTCGCGCTCCGGCCGCACCACCGGGTGCTCGATATCGGGTCGGGCCTCGGCGGACCGGCCCGGTACATCGCCAGCCGGGCGGGGTGCGCGGTCACGGCGCTCGAGCTCCAGGCGGACGTGCACGAGGTCGCCTCGCGGCTGACCGAGCGCTGCGGCCTTGGGCATCTCGTGCGGCACCGGGAGGGCGACGTCCTGGACGGGACGGTGCCGCTCGGCCGGTTCGATGCGCTCTTCGCCTGGCTCTCGTTCCTGCACATCCCGGACCGCAAGCGCCTCTACCGGCGTTGCTACGACGCGCTCCGCCCCGGCGGCGCCATGTATGTCGAGGACTATTTCGAGCGCGGGACGCTCACCGACGAGGAACGCGAGACCCTCGCCGTCAAGGTGTACAGCCGCGATCTTCCCCGCATGGACGATCTGCGCCGCGACCTCGACCGCGCAGGACTGACCGGCGTGGAGATCGAGGACGTGACGGAGTCCTGGACGGACCATGTCGCGGAGCGCGCGCGGGCCTACCGGGCCAACCGGACACGCGAGATAGCCCTGCACGGCGAGGAGGTCTTCGCCGGACTGGACGATTTCTATTCGACCGTCGCCGGGCTGTTCCGTGCCGGGAACCTCGGCGGCGTCAGGTTTGTGGCCCGGAAACCCTGAGCCCGCGCAGCGCCGGCGGCAGGACGAAGCATAGGTGTTATTCTCGGTTTGACCGGAAAAATTTCATATTTCTCTCGCCAGGGGCTTGACTGGAGAGAAAGTGTAGTAGAATGCAGGGTGAGAGAAGGCGGCTTCCGGGGCCGCCTTTCGGCTTGTGTGCCGAGCATGGCCAACAGCTTGGAGGTGCAAGTCCTCTATCCAGCCCGATGGCGGCGAAGGATTAGCGAAGCGCAAGGGCGTCGCCGCGAGGCGGGGTCTGAAGGAAGCGTGGAGCAAAGCCGCGACCCGATGGACAAGAACCGGATACGAGGCCTACCCGGCCGGACGAGCGAGCAAGCGATCGCGAAGTCCGCAGCCATCAAGGGCCGGGGTGGTAAATCCGGCGGGTGTGCGGTGAAGGCGGTTGGTCTTACCTCGGGAGGTCTGCGTCGTGTCCGGAACCCCCGGACTGAGCGGTTCCGCAAGGGCCGTGATCGCGGCGCAGAAGTCAGCAGAGGGCATAGTAGCCGGCCCCCCGGCGAAGGCCCGAACGACGGACAGGGTTATTAGGACGGCAGGCTCATGCGGACCAAGCGGCAGAACATCCAGTTGGAACTGGCCTTGGAGCCGGAGGCGAGGGGTGAAGCCCGGAGCGCCGGAGACCGAGGGACCGAAGCCCGCATGGCGCGTGCCGACCCCGAACGCCCGGCGGCTGGGCGCGGACCATCGATGGAAGCGGTGGTCGCCCCCGGCAACATGAAGAAGGCGCTGGCGCGTGTCCGGCGCAACAAGGGGGCGCCCGGCCTCGACGGGATGACCGTCGAAGAGTTGGGCGCTCACCTGAAAGACCACTGGCCCGAGACGAAGGCCCGTCTTCTGGACGGCAGCTACGAACCGCAGCCGGTTCGGCGGGTAGAGATACCGAAGGCATCGGGGGGCGTTCGCGCTCTTGGCGTGCCGACAGTGCTCGACCGCTTCATCCAGCAGGCGGCGATGCAGGTGCTGCAGGGAGACTGGGATCCCGGTTTCTCGGATGCGAGCTACGGGTTCCGGCCCGGACGCTCGGCCCATCGGGCGGTAGAGCGCGCGCAGGAGCATATCCGGGCGGGCTACGCTTATGCGGTCGATCTCGATCTGGAGAAGTTCTTCGACCGGGTGAACCACGACATCCTGATGGGACTGGTGGCCAAGCGCGTGGCCGACAAACGCCTGCTCAGGCTCATCCGCGGCTTTCTGACCGCGGGGGTGCTGGACGGCGGACTGGTCGGCCCAACCACCGAGGGGACGCCACAGGGCGGTCCGCTCTCGCCCTTGCTGTCGAACCTGATGCTCGACGTTCTGGACAAGGAACTGGAGAAGCGCGGTCACCGCTTCGTCCGTTACGCCGACGACTGCAACATCTATGTGCGGTCCCGGCGGGCGGGCGAGCGGGTCATGGCGAGCGTGACAAGGTTCCTCGCCCGGCGGTTGAAGCTGAAGGTCAATGCAGACAAGAGCGCGGTAGACCGTCCGTCGGCGAGGGCCTTCCTGGGCTTCAGCTTCACCGCCGAGCGGGCCACGAAGCGGCGCATCGCGCCGCAGGCGCTCGCCCGGTTCAAGGCACGGGTCCGGGAGCTGACGCGCCGCACCAGGAGCGTCAGCCTCACCCGTCTCGTTGCGGAACTCTCCCGCTACCTTGTCGGGTGGCGGGGCTACTTCGGCTTCTGCGCTCACCCTCGACCGATGGGTCAGACGACGGCTCCGCGCCATCCCTGGCAGCCGGCGCTGCGCCGCCTCGGTGTCCACGGCCCGTGGCGGCTCAGCTGCTCCCCCTCGGCCTCGACCGATGGGCGCAGGAGAGCGATCAGACGAGCGGCTCCGCGCCATCGCCTGGCAGCAGTGCGAAGACGCGGGGCGCACCCGCTTCGCGGCGCTGCGCCGCCTCGGTGTGGGCAAGCATTTGGCGGCGAGAACCGCCGGCAGTGTCCACGGCCCGTGGCGGCTCAGCAACAGTCCCGCGCTCGCATACGCGCTACCCAATGCCTTCTTCGACAGGCTCGGCCTCGCCTCCCTGCGAGGCCGTTCCGCAGCTTAAATCCGTCGAACCGCCGTGTACGGACCCGTATGCACGGTGGTGTGGGAGGGGTGGAGCCGTGAGGCTCCCCCCTATCCCGATTTCTGCGCAGGAGAGCGATGGCTGGGGCCCGAAAAAAGACCCCGGCGGGAGCGGACAGGCGAAGTGCGTCCGCCGTCTCGCGCGCGCAATCAGGTGCGCGAACCGCGCCGGCGCAAGACGCGCGCAGGCGGGCACGCGCGCACGCAGGATACGCGCGCAAAAAAGGGTTCCGCCGCCGGCCGGCAGGCGGGATCGAAACCGGGTCGAGAGGAGGGACCTATGCCGATGACAGACAAGCGCCGGAACAGGAAGGAATACCCCCACGACCCCGCCGGAAAGGACGGCGTCATGCCGGAACGGGCACCCGAATATGCACCCTGCGCATGAGGACCATGACAGAACATGACATTCCGTAACACTCCCGGCAGTCCCTCCGCCCGTCCCCGCGAAAGCGGGGGCCGCCCCGACCCTGATCCTGAGCAGCCGACCGGAGGGAAGCGTATCGAAGGACGGCCCGCGACGGTCCCGCCCGTTCCTCGGTCCGCGGCTGGCGCCGCTACCCGGGATGAGGGGAGGGCCGCCGCCGCATGACGAAACATGACATCCCGCAGCCGGAACATGACACTTCATGACATCCCATGACGCTTCCGGCCCGTCCCGGCGGCTGCGCCGCGATTCCGCGGGCCGGGGCAGAGAGCGGCGCGCAATGCCAGAGCCCGGCCGCCTGCCGCCGGGCGACTCGACCGGACCGAACGACGTCCTACCCCAGCACGCCCTCGCGGCGGCGAAGAAGCCGGCCGGGGAGCGCGCCGGTGTGCCCGCCCTCGTGGACGACGATGCGGCCATTGACGATCACCGTCCCGACGCCGGTCGGGTAGGTGTGCGGCTCGTCGAAGGTCGCCTCGTCCATGACCGTCTCCGCGTCGAACAGGACGACATCGGCGGCCCAGCCTGCGCGCAGCAGGCCCCGGTCGGCCATGCCGAGAGCGCGCGCCGCATTGCCGGTCATCTTGGCGACGGCCTCAGGCAGGGTCAGCAGCCCCTGCTCGCGCGTATAGCGTCCGAGCAGGCGCGGGAAAGTGCCGTAGAGCCTCGGATGCGGCTTGCCCTGGGAAGTCACGCCGTAGGGCGCGACGCAGGGCCCGTCCGAGCCCACCGTCATCGAGGGCTCGGCCGCGATGCGCCGCACGTCCTCCTCCGACATGCTGCGCACCAGGATGCGCGTCCCGCCCCGGTCCTCGACCACGATGTCGAACACGGTCTCCAGCGGGTCGCGGTCGCGTTCGGCCGCGATCTCGGCAATCGTCTTGCCGGGCTCGGCGGCGCCGGGGGAGTTGGCGATGCGGATGTCGTCCCAGCTCTCGATATGGCCGAAATTGTTGAAGCCGACCTCGGCGATCTTCTGCCGCACGCGCGAACGGATCTGCGGATCGGCAAGCCGTTCCAGCATCGCGTCGATGCCGCCCTCCTGCAGCCAGACCGGCAGCAGGAAGCGCAGCGGGTTGGTCGCCCAGTCATAGGGATACTGGTCGCAATGCACGTCGACGCCGCGCGCCCGTGCCTCGGCGAACTGTCCGAGCAGCTTGTCCGCCTCGCCCCAGCGCCCGGTGCCGGAGAGCTTGAGATGCGCCACCTGGACGTGGATGCCGCATTGCTCGCCGACGTCGATGGCTTCGGCCACCGCTTCATGCACGCCGTGGCTTTCGTCGCGCACATGGCTCGAATAGCGCCCGCCATGCGCCTTGACCACGCGGCCGAGCGCCAGCAGCTCCTCCGGCTTGGCATAGCAGCCGGGCGCGGTGAACAGGCCGGAGGAAAGCCCGAGCGCGCCCGCTTCCAGCGCCTCCGCCAGCATGTCCTGCATGTGCCGGAGCTCCGCGTCGGAGGGGTCGCGGTCCTCCATGCCCATCGCCATGAGGCGGAGCGTGTTGTGGCCGGCCTGCATCGCCGTGTTCAGCGCAAGGTCCGGCCATGTCTCCATATAGCGCGCGAAGTCCGTCTCCTCGAAGGGCAGCCAGGGCGCGCTCGCCGAGAGATAGTCGCGCAGCGTCTCCACCTTGCCGGGGAGCGCAGGCGCGACGGAAAAACCGCAATTGCCGACCACCTCGGTCGTCACGCCCTGGCGGATCTTGCATTCCGCCCTGGGATTGAGCGGCAGGGTGAAGTCCGAGTGGGTGTGGATGTCGATGAAGCCGGGCGCGACGATCATGCCCTCGGCGTCGATGACCGTTTCCGCGCTGCCGGAGTAGTCCTCCTCGACGGCCGCGATACGCCCGCCCCGGATCGCCACATCGGCCTTGCGTCCGGGCGCGCCGGTCCCGTCCACGACCTCGCCGCCCCTGATGAGAATGTCGTCCATCCGGGCGTCCTCCGAAAATCGCAAGCGTCAACCGGCAGGATAGCGCAACTTGCCTCCGTAATGCGCAACGAAGGCTACGCGGTGCTCCGGACCCCTTTCTCCTCCCTCGCTTGCGCGGGGCAGCCTCCTCTTTACTCCTCCCCCGCTTGTGGGCTACCGGATTCACCCATCTCCGTTCGTTGGCGTTGCATTGCATCGCCCCCAACCGCCTGCCCTCGCGAAAGCGGGGGTCGCCCCGGTCCCCATGACGGAGAGGAGGGAAACACGCCCCCGGAAGACCCTCTCCCTCCGGGAGAGGGCAGGGTGAGGGGCCGCTTCCGCCTGCGGAAGCGGCGGGCGAAGCCCCGGCAACCGCCCGTCACGCCGAGAGAGAGGCTCCCACCCCGGCCCTCCCTCGCAAGCGAGGGAGGGGGAAAAGAGGAAGGCCGCCTGTCCCCCGAACCCCGGCCCGCTTTCCACCGGCGGCATCGGGTGTCAGGGATGAGCCCCCGCGTTCGCGGGGACGACGAAGAGGGGACGAATGCCCGCGCAGCAAGGACAGCAGGCGCGCGGCAGACAAGCCGAACGGAGATGTGTGCATGCGGTAGGCGTGCGGGGGAGGTTGGGCGGCGGCGGGCGAAGCCCCGGCAGAGGCCCGTCACGCCGAGAGGCCCTCCCCCGACCCCTCCGGCCCAGCGGGAGAGGAGACGATAGAGCCGGCTCCCGCTTCAGCCCGTCCCGCCCGCCAGGGGCGGCTTGCGGTCGAACCAGGGGCGAGCGGCCTCGAGCTGGGCGGAAAGGCGGAAGAGCGTCGCCTCGTCTCCATACGGCGCCACGGCCTGCACCGCGACCGGCAGGCCCTCGGCGTTCGTGCCGATGGGCAACATGACGGCCGGCTGGCCGGTGATGTTGAACCAGACCGTGAACGGCGAGAAATCGAACACGCGCCGCCAGTATTCGTCCACGTCCTCCATCGTCATGTCGAGCCAGCCGAGCTTGACCGCCGCGCCGGTCGCGAGCCCCGGCGTCAGCAGCAGGTCGTAATCCGCATGGAAGGCCGCCATCTGCCGGCCGAGCCGGTGCATGGTCTGCGTCGCCCGGACATAGTCTGCGCCGCTCACGGATTCGGCCATCTTCGCGGAAAGCCAGGTGACGCGCTCGACCTCGTCCTCGCGGGCCGCGCGGCCGGCCGTGGGGTGGCTCGCCAGGTTGACCGCGGTGTTGGCGGCCATGAGGGTGAGGAAGGTCGGCACCACGGCTTCGCCGTCGATGGCGGGGTCGGCCTCCTCCACCCGGTGCCCGAGGTCGGCGGCGAGGCTCGCGGTTTCCTCCAGCACGCGAAGCGCGTCCGCCCCGACGGGAGCGCCGTTGGGCGAGCGGCGGGTGAAGGCGATGCGCAGGCTGCCGGGGTCGGCGCCGGCTTCCTCCAGGAACGGACGGGCCGGGCGGCGCGGCGCTGTAGGGGTCGCCCGCGCCCGGCCCGCGCGTGGCGTCGAGCAGGGCCGCGCTGTCGCGCACGGTGAGCGTGACGGCATGTTCGGTGGAAAGGCCGCCCAGCCCCTCGCCCATGAAGGGCGCCATGGTGTTGCGGTTCCGGGTGGGCTTCAGGCCGACAAGGCCGCAGCAGGCCGCCGGCGCGCGGATCGAGCCGAACCCGTCGGAAGCATGCGCGGCGGGCAGCATCCGCGCGCCCACCGCGGCGGCGGCCCCGCCGCTGGAGCCGCCGGATATGCGCGTCGTGTCCCACGGGTTCTTCGTCGCCCCGTGCAATTGCGGCTCGCAGGTGAGGCTGAGGCCGAGCTCGCAGGTGTTGGTCCGCCCGAAGATCGCCACGCCCGCGCGCTTCAGCCGCTTGACGAGTTCGCTGTCCTCTGCCGGCACGACATCCTCGAAGAACCTGCACCCCCGCGTGGTCGGGCAGCCGGCCAGCGAAGCGCTCAAATCCTTCAGCAGATAGGGCACGCCCCGGAGGGGGCCGTCGGGCAGCCCGTCGGCGATGGCCCGGCGGCCGTAATCGTAGAGCCGGTTGGTGACCGCGTTGACGGCCCCGTTGCGCGCCTCGACCCGCTCGATGGCGGCCTCCAGCAGCTCTTCCGGCGCGGCCTCCCCGTTTGCGACGAGCGCGGCCAGCCCCACCGCATCGTGTTTTTCATAGTCCGTAAACGCAGCCATACCGGTCCTCGTTCGATCCAGGGTTCCAATTGCCGGCGGTCCCGAACATCCGCTTCGCGGAAGGGACTGCCCTTCGGCCTATGCCTGCTGTCCGGCGGCGGAGCGCAGGCGGAAATCGTAATGGAGATAGCGCCACGGCCGGTCGAGCGCCGAGCCGTCCGGTGCCGTCCCCGGCTCGCGCGGTTCGTAGCGCCGCACCAGCGAGTCCTTGACGCCGAAGACCGCGTCGCTTTCCAAATGCCGGTCGCCCTCTGCGAACACCTGCGTCACCAGCCGCTCGCAGCCCTCCGCCGTCAGCATGAAATGGACATGCGCGGGGCGCCAGGCATGGCGTCCCGCGGCCTTGAGGAGCGCGCCTGCGGGGCCGTCGGTCGGCACCGGATAGGACGCGGGGGTCACCGTCCAGAAGGCGTAGCGCCCGTCCGGCCCGGTCCGGAACCGCGCCCTGAGCGAAGCGCTGCCGGCGTCCGGCTTCTGGACGTCGTAAAAGCCTTCGCCGTCGGACTGCCAGACATCGACCGTCGCTCCCTCTATGGGCGTCCCGCCCTCCGAGACGACGCACCCTTCGACGAACAGCGGCTCGCCCCCGACACCGCGGTCGATGGTGTCGCCGACCGCCGCTTCCGGCGGGTCCTCGACATAGAACGGGCCGAGCACCGTGCTTTCGGTCGCCTTGCCGTCGGTTCGGTGGTTGATGGCGTCGACCAGCATGGTCACGCCCAGAAGGTCGGAGAGCAGGATGAACTCCTGCCGCTCGCCGTCGCATCGCTGCCCGGTGCGCGTCAGAAATTCGATGGCCCGATGCCACTCCTCCTCGCTCGGCTCGATATCGCGAACGAAGGCATGCAGATGGCGGACAAGGCTTGCGAGAACCTGCTTCAGCCGCGCATCGGCGCAACCGTCCGCCGCGGCGACCACCGCATCGGTGATGTTCCGTTCGTTGAGGTTTCGCATGGGTTCGGGTCCTCCGGCCGCCGGCGTCCGGCTCCTTATACCAGCGGCGGCTTCGGGGATTCACGGGGGAATAACCGCCGGCGGCCGTTCGATCCACAATGCAGCGGGCGCGGCTTGCCGGCGGCCGGCGCCGGAGCGATGATCCGCGCCGGCTGCAACCCGGGAGAACGGAACGATGACCGAGGCGCATGTACAAGTCAGCGTGAAACAGATGCAGGAGCGGACCGCGCGGTTCGGGGAACTGCGCCCCTCCAGGCAGGCATTCGTCGATACGCGCATCCCGGAGCATGTGCGCGACATCTACAATGTCATCGGGCAGGGGGTCACCGAGGATCCGGACCTGAAGCCCGCCATCGCGGCGGTCGAGGGGTTCAACATCACCTATATCGGCGCCGAACCGGGCAAGGGGGCGGCGCTGCACTCGCACAGCACGGTCGAGGTGTTCATCCCGCTCACCGGCCAATGGTCGGTCTATTGGGGCGAGGAGGGCGAAAACGAGGTCATCCTCGATGCGTTCGATTGCGTTTCGGTGCCGGTCGGCGTCCTGCGCGGCTTCCGCAATGTGGGCGAGGGCCACGCCTATCTGATGGCTATTCTGGGCGGCACGGATTCGGGCAAGGTCGGCTGGGCGAAGTCGGTGCTGGAGCGCGCGAAGGAGACCGGCCTCGGCCGCGACGAGGCGGGCAATGTGGTGGAACTCGCGGAGTAGCGCGCGGGGCCGGCTCAGATCCTGCCGAGCGCGCGCAACACCTTCTGCGGCGTGAAGGGCATGTCGGTGAGGCGCGCGCCGAAGGGCGCCAGCGCGTCGTTCAGCGCATTCATCACCGCGGCCGGCGCGCCGCAGGTGCCGGCCTCTCCGACGCCCTTGGCGCCGAGGTCGGACTCGAAGGTGGGCGAGACCGCATGGCCGCACCGCATGTCCGGCAACTCCGCCGCCATCGGCACGAGATAGTCGGCCATGTTGGCATTCAGCATCTGTCCGTCGCCGTCGTACAGGCACTGCTCCCAGAGCGCTGCGCCCAACCCCTGCACGATGCCGCCGCGGATCTGCTCGTCCACCAGCTGCGGGTTGATGACCGTGCCGCAGTCCTCGATGCACCAGTGGTCCAGCAGGGAGATGAAACCGGTCTCGACATCGACCTCCAGATACGAGGCCTGCGCGCCGTTGGTGAATGCGAAGGGGTACTTGCGCGGGACATAGTGCCGGGTCGCAACCAGCTCCGACTGGAAGCCGTCCGGAAGGGTGTCGGGCCGGTAGTAGCAGATGCGCCCGACCTCATCGAGGCCGATGCGTTCCGCACCGGTCGCCCTGTCCACCACGACCCCGCCCAGAATGTCGAGATTGTCCGCCTCTTCCTGGAGCATGACCGCCGCCGCGCGCAGGATCTGCTGCCTGAGCGCGCGGCCCGCCTGGGCCACGGCTTCCCCGCCGATGCCGGCCGCGCGCGATGCCCATGTGCCGCCGCCATAGGGCGTGTGCTCGGTGTCGCCGGTGACGATCTTGAGGCGTTCGGGCGGAACGCCGACTGCCGTCGCCGCGACCTGCGAGATCACGGCTTCCATGCCCTGGCCCTGCTCGGTCGCGCCCGTCGCGACGAACACATTGCCCCTGGCGTCGAGGCGCATGGTCGCCCCGTCCTGGGCGGATATGCGCGCGCCGCCCACGCCATAGAACATGGCGGAGGGGTTCGTCACCTCGATGAAGCTCGCAAGCCCGATGCCGCGATAGACGCCCTTGGCGCGCAGCCCGTCGCGCTCCGCCTTCAGCGCGTCGTAGTCCATCGCATCGAGAAGTTTCGCAAGGCTCTCCTGGTGGGAGAGGTTCTCGAACGGGAGCCCCTGGGCCGACCGGCAGGGATAGGAGTCGTCCGCGCGGAGGTTCCTTCGGCGAATCTCGGCCGGGTCGAGGCCGGTCGCGCGCGCCGCCGCATCCACCAGCCCCTCGGTGACTGCGCATTTGACCGGATGCCCGACCGCGCGGTACTGGCACATCATGTTCTTGTTCTGGAAGACGACGGTCGCCTGCGCCCTGTAGTGGTCGAACGCATAGGGGCCGCCCATCAGGTTCACGATCTGGTTCGCCTCGATGCCGCTGGTGCGCGGATACATCGAATAGGGTCCGATCCCGCTGAGCGCGTCGATCTCGAAGGCGAGAATCGAGCCGTCGTCCCTGACGGCGACCCTGCCCCGGACCCGCTGGTCGCGCGCGTGGATGTCGGAAAGGAAGCTCTCCAGCCGGTCGGCCACGAACTTGACCGGCCGCCTGAGCAGGATCGAAAGCCCGACGGTCGCGATCTCGTCCGCATAAGTGTGGACCTTGATCCCGAAGGACCCGCCGACATCGCGCGCGATCACGCGGACCCGGTGCTCGTCCAGGCGGAAATGGGTCGCCAGGATGTTCTGGACCATGTGGGGGCACTGGTTGTTGTGCCACACGGTGAGTTGGCGTTCGGCCGGGTTCCAGTCTGCAAGGATGGCGCGCGGCTCGACGCACACTCCGGTATGCCGGGCGAAAACATAGGTTTCCTCGACGACATGGTCGGCCTCCGCATAGGCCGCCTCGATGTCGCCGAAATCCGCGTTGCGCTGCCAGGCGAGGTTGTCGCCGAGGCTCTCGTGGATGACGGTTGTGGCCGGTTCGAGCGCGGTCTCGGCGTCGGTGACGGCGGGCAGGACTTCCCAGTCGATCTTCACAAGCTCCGCAGCGTCCTCCGCCCTGGCGCGGCTCTCGGCGACTACCGCCACCACCGCCTCGCCCTGCCATGTTGCCGTCTCCAGCGGCAGCGCATATTGAGGCGCGGACTTGAGCCCCTCGAGATGGGTCAGCACTCCGACCCAGGGATCGTGTATCTCCGCGAGCTCGCGTCCTGTCACAACCGCGATCACACCGGGCGCCGCCCTGGCCGCGCCCGCGTCGATCGACCGGATGCGGGCATGCGCGTGGGGAGAGCGCACGAACGCCGCGTGACCCACGCGCCCGCCGGTCTCGATGTCGTCCACGAATGCGCCGCGCCCTTCCGCGAGGCGGGGGGCATTCGGGCGCGGAACGGACCTGCCGATATAGGAATTCGGGCGGTCCAGGATCCAGCGGTCCGCGACGGGATCGGTCATGACGGGCCTCCTTGGCGCGCGCGGGCCATCTCGAACGCGTCCACGATCGCCTCGTAACCTGTGCAACGGCAGTAATTTCCGGAGATGAACTCGCGGATTTCCTTCCGGCTGGCGGCGGGATTGCGCTCCCTGAGTTCGGCGAGGGTGAGCAGCATGCCGGGGGTGCAGTAGCCGCACTGGAGCGCGTTGCGTTCGACGAATGCTTCCTGGAGGTCCCGGATCTCGCCCGTGTCGCTCAATCCCTCGATAGTCCACACATCGGCGCCGTCCGCCTGCGCGGCGAGCATGAGGCAGCCGCGCACGATGCGCCCGTCCACCCGCACGGTGCACGCGCCGCACACTCCGTGCTCGCAGCCCACATGGCTGCCGGTAAGGCCGAGTTCCTCGCGCAGGAAGTCCACCAGGTTCATCCGCGCCTCGACGCGGCGGGTCGCGCGTTCGCCGTTGACCCGCAGGCCGATTTCGACAGTCCTGTCCATCGGTTTTCTCCCTCAGGCCGCCAGCGGACCCAGCACGCGCCTGGCGAGCACCCCGGCGAGGTGCCGGCGCATCGCCGCGTCCGCATTCAGGTCTTCGAACGGGTCGAGCTCCTCCTTGAGGGCGTCGGCGATCCGGGCGCCGAGGGCGTCCGACCAGCTTTCGCCCTCGAGCAGCGATGCGCTCCGCGCAGCCGAGACGGGCCGCTCGCCCGCCCCGAAGAACACAAGGCGCCCGCGGCCGAACCTGCCATCCGCGACCTCGACATGGGCGGCGAGCCCGATCATCGCGTAATCGCCGTGCCGCCTGGACAACTCCATGAAGCCCGATTTCCAGCCCGCTTCGATACCCGGCACCTCGATTGCGGTCAGCACCTCGCCCGGTCCGAGCGCCGTCTCGTACAGGCCCTGGAAGAAGGCGTCCGCTTCCACGGTCCGGGCGCCGTCCTTGCCCGCAATCGCCATCCGCGCGCCGAGAGCGACCGCACAGGCCGGGAGCTCGGCCGCCGGGTCGGCGAACGCGATGGAGCCGCCTACGGTGCCGCGATTGCGGACCGCCGGATGGGCGATGTGCGGCATGGCGCCGGCGATGAGCGGGGCGCGGGACGCGACGAGTTCCGAGGCCTCCAGCTCCGCATGGCGGGTCATCGCGCCGATCCGGAGGCCGGTGCCGGCCTCCTCGATCCCCGCAAGGCCCGGCACACGGCCGATATCGACCAGAATCTCCGGGGCGGAGAGCCGCATATTGAGGGTGGCCACCAGGCTCTGGCCGCCCGCGAGGATTCTCGCATCCTCGCCGCGTTCCACCAGCACGCCGACGGCGTCTTCGAGGCTCTCCGGCCTCACATAAGCGAATGGGGCAGGTTTCATGAGCGCGTTCCCCCGCTGATACGCCGGACTGCCATGCAGGTCGATGGGGTCGTTTCCGGTCGCCGGCGCGCCCCATTCGACCCGCTCAATCGTCCGCCGCCGCCGCGGACGCGCCGCCGGTCGCGGCCCGATACCAGTCCAGAATGTCGCTTCCCGTCCAGAGGACGGCGGTGCCGGAGCCCGAGACCGCGTCCAGCACCTTCTCGAAATACTTGATGCGGAACGGCGTGCCGGAAATGTAGGGATGCACCGCAATCGCCATGACACGCGCGTTCCGTTCCCCCTCGCGCTCGAGGCGCTCGAAGGCGTCCATGCACCGGTCGTAGAATTCCGCCGCCTTGTGGTGCTGGATGAGCATCATCGGGATGTCGTTCAGCTCTACCGTATAGGGGATGGACGTGAGCGCCCCGTGTTCGGTCCGGATGTCGAAGGGCTGGTCGTCCATCGGATAGTCGGCGACATATTCGATGCCCGCCTCGACGAGATAGTCCGGAGTCTCGAAGGTCTCGGTGAGGCCGGGCCCCATCCAGCCCCGCGGCGCACGGCCGGTGAACTCACGGATTGTCTCGACGGTCTGCCGGATGTCCTCGCGCTGGTCCTCGATCAGGTGGGTCGGGCGCTGCCGGTAGGCATGACCGAGAAACTCCCAGCCGGCATCGCGGGCGGCGGCTGCGATACGGGGATACTGGACGCAGACGGAGCCGTTCACCGACATCGTGACCGGGATGCTGCGCGAGACCAGCGCCTCGTGGAAGCGCCAGAACCCGACCCGCATGCCGTATTCCTGCCAGGACCAGTTCGGAATGTCGGGGATATGGACCTGGTGCCCCGGAGGCGGAAGCACCGTGCGCGGCATGGGCTTCCCGATGTCCCAGTTTTCGATGTTCACGATGACCCAGACCGCCACCCGCTTGCCGTCGGGCAGGGCGAGCGGCTCGCGGTCGACTATGGCCGAGTAGTCGATGCGGTCGCGCGGCTTCATCGCCATGAGAACAGACCTCCACAATAGGCGCCGCCGGCCCGGTCCTCCGACGGAGGCTGGCTGCGGGGTCCGAACCGGACGATAGGCAGGCCCGGCCGGGCTGTCAACGAACGGTGAGCGCCCGGCGCGGCGCAAAGCCGTTCACGCGATTTGTCGCCGAACGCCTGGCGGACGGCAGCGGATGGGATCGTGCATTTTCTTTGCATGATCTTTCATTCGCCGGACCCGGTTTCCGGGATCGCTTTACGGCCCAGACTGTCGCACATCGCCTCAAGGCTATCGAACTTTATCAGCGGCTCAGCTTCCGACGGGATCGTGACGCCTTTGCCGGGTCGGCCATGCCGGCGGTCGATCCAGACAACGTCCAGGCCGAGATCATTGGCGGGCGCAACGTCGTGGAAGCGGCTTTGGGCGACATGGAGAATCCGTTTTCGCCCGATCCCGCGCAAGGCAAGGGTCGAAAAGAGGGCCTCGAACATCTTCAAGTCCGGTTTGTAGGCGCCGACCATCTCAGCGGTTACCACAGTATCGATCATCCCACCCATCCGCTCGTGCGTATCCTCAAAGGAGGCGTTGTCCACATTCGACACGACCCCGAGGTGGAATCCCATGGTTTTCAAGCTCCGAAGCGCGTCGATCGTATCGGGGAAACACGGCCAGGCGCCCACGCTCCGGCCAAATGCCGCCTGGTCTTCTTCGGATACGAAGCCTCCCAGATCGCGGGCGGCGTTCTCGAAAGCCTGGCGTATCACATCCCGGTAATTGAGCGCCGGCCGAACGATCTGTTTCTCTCTTTGATGACGGGCGAAACGCTCGATCAGGTCAGCAACGGTCCCGGCAAACCGGCTCTTCACAGCCCATGGGCCGAACGTATTCGCAATGCCGGCATCCCAATCGACGAGTGTTCCATAGCAGTCGAAGGTTATGGCGTCGTATCGGGCGGGATCGAGCATTTTCCAAAGCTCCATGCGCCGGTTGCGGATTGCCGCGCCGCCTGGCGGGTATGGGAGGTGCGGGCGGGTTTACCCGTCGTCGATGGCCGCATTGAGCGCCGGCATGACCTTCTCCGCCATCAGTTCCATCGAGCGGATGCCGAGCGCCTTGTCCTCCCAGTCCTTGCCGGCATAGAGCAACGTGCCGAAGTCGCCCGTCACCTCGCGGAAGGCGAGCAGCTGGTCCACGACACTTGCCGCGTCGCCCGCGATGACGAGGCTCTCGACCACATAGTCGAGGGTCAGCTTCTCGTCCGGGAAGTCGGGGTCGGGCTTGAAGGCGGCGTGGCGGTTGGCCTTTTTCAGCTTGGTGAAGAGCTGGCGGAAGTAGAACCGGTAGGGGCTTCGCGCGTTTTCCTTGCCGTAGTCGCGCGCGGTCCGGTGGTCGTCATGGACGAAGATCGACCGCGCGACCCGCCAGTTGCCGCGATCGGCCGGGCGGCCCGCCTCCCCGCAACCCTGCGCGTAGTTCGCCCAGTGGGTGGGGACCCATCGGGCCTGGAGGAAATTCGCCGAGATCGGGAAGAAGCCCCTTCGGCCGATCTCGACCGCGCTATTCGAATGCGGCGAGACGACCGTGGCCAGGATGGGCGGGTGCGGCTTCTGGTAGGGCTTCGCGATGGGGCCGACCCCGATCTCCGGGAAGAGCGTCTCGCGGGTGGTTATCTTCCAGTGCTTGCCCTCGAGATCGTAGGGCGGCTCTCCCTGCCAGATGTCGAGGATGTGGCCGATGGACTCCAGGAACATCTCGCCCCGGTCGAGGCCGCGTATGCCGAGCGCCTCGGCATCGGATTCGAGCGCGCCGGGGCTGATGCCGAGCAGGAAGCGCCCCTTGAGCAGGTGGTCCAGCATCGCCGCCTGGGCTGCGATGAGGACGGGATGGGTGTGGGAGAGGTTTGCGGTGCCGGTGCCGAGCTTTATCTGCTTCGTGTCGGAAATCAGGCTCGCCTGGAACAGCATCGAGTTGGTGATGCTCTCGGCTGCGTCGGTGACATGCTCGCCGACATAAGCCTCCGAGTAGCCGAGCCGGTCGGCGAGAATGACGGCCTCGCGGTCTTCCTGCAGCACCTCGGTATAGTCCCGGTCCAGCCGGTGGATCGGCATGGTGAAGAAGCCGAGCTTCACGGGCGAAGCTCCGGGTTTTGGGGCGTCGGCACCCGGCTCAGGCTCCGAGATAGTACTGCTTGACCATCTCGTTTTCCGCGAGCGCGGCGGCCGACGAGGCGGCGAAGGCGATGTCGCCATGCACGATGATGTAGCCGCGGTCGGCGATCTTGATGGCCTGGTTGAAGTTCTGCTCGGCCATCAGCACCGTCAGGTTGCGCTGCTCCTTCAGTTCCTCGATCTTGGCGATCATGCGGCTCACGAGAATCGGCGCGAGCCCGACGGAAGGCTCGTCCACCAGCAGGATGCGCGGCTCGGACATGAGCGCGCGAGCGATCGCGAGCATCTGCTGCTCGCCCCCGGACATCGAGCCCGCAAGCTGGCGGCGGCGTTCGGCGAGCACAGGGAACGCCTCGAAGCAGAAGGCGAGATTGTCGCCGATCCGACGCCGCGCGGCCTCCCGGTAAGCGCCCAGCATCAGGTTCTCTTCCACAGTCAGTCGCGGGAAGAGGCGCCGGCCTTCCGGGACGAGGGAAATGCCCAGTTCCACGACCTCCTGCGGCGTCTTGCCGATAAGCTCGATCCGCGCGCCGTCATCGGTCTCCAGCACGATGGAGCCGGCGCTGGGCTCGACGATTCCCATGATGCAGTGGATGAGCGTGGACTTGCCGTTGCCGTTGGTGCCGAGAAGGGCGACCGTCTCGCCCGCATCCACGGAGATCGAGACCCCGTGGAGCACGCGCACCGAGCCGTAGCCGGCCTCCACATCGCTGACGACGATCCTACTCACCGAGATAGGCCCTCTCGACTTCGGGGTCGTTGACGATGTCGTCCGGGCCGCCTTCCGCGATCTTGCGGCCTGCATCGAGCACGACGATCCGCTCCGAGAAGCGCATCACGGCCCGCATGATGTGCTCGATCATGATGATCGTGATGCCGTTCTCGTTCAGCCGGAACAGGATATCGAGAATATCGTCCACCTCGGCCGAGGACAGGCCGGCCATCGCCTCGTCCGAGATCAGCAATTCGGGCTCCGTCGCCATCGCCCGGGCGAGTTCCAGCTTGCGCATGTCGATCTGGGTCAGCTTGCCGGAGTTTTCGCCGGCGCGGTCCGCGAGGCCTATCGTCTCCAGGATCGCCATGCCCCGCACGGCGATGTCCGCGGGTGCCGTGTCGGTCGCGTATTCGAGCGGTATGACGAGGTTTTCCAGCACCGTCATCGACCGGAACGGCTTCGGGATCTGGAAAGACCGGGCGATGCCGAGCCGGGTCCGCTCGTGCGGCTTGCGGCCGTCCAGCTTCTCGCCCTTGAAGCGGATCTCGCCGCCTTCATTCGCGAGCGTGCCGGAAATGCAATTGATCATGGTCGTCTTGCCCGAGCCGTTCGGCCCGATCATTCCGAACCGCTCGCCGGCCTGCACCTGGAGGCTCACCCCGTCCAGCGCGGTGAAGCCGCCGAACCGCTTGGTGACCTCGCGGGCATCCAGGAGCGCGCCGCGCGCCGCGCCGTCATCGGCCATTGCCGGACCTCCGCCATTTCCTGACCAGCCCGACGATTCCCTCGGGCGCCGCGATCACGAAGAACACGAGCAGCACGCCGACGATGAGCAGGTTGAGCTCCGAGGAGATCGTCACCGTCGCGACCTGCTGCACCGTGCCGAGCAGCAAGGCGCCGATCAGCGGCCCGAGCCAGGTGGTCGCCCCGCCGATCATCGGCATCGCGATCGAGTTGACGGCATAGACGAGATTGAACGCCGACGAGGGCTCGACGAACCCGACATAGAGCACGAAGGGCGCTCCGGCGACGCCCATGAGGAAACCGGAGATCGTGGTCGCCGCGAGTTTGAGCCGCAGGGTGGGCACGCCCGCGCATTCGGCCGCCTCTTCGTCGTCTCGTATCGCCGCAAAGCCGCGTCCCGCCTTCGAACGCTCGATCCAGCGCGCGACCCCTACGGCGAAGATCGCGAGTAGCAGCATCACGAAGAACAGGAACTCGATATAGTCGCCGAAGGGCGCGATCTCCCGGGCCCGCAGGATGTAGGCCCCGGTCGCGCCGCCCACATAGTCCCAGTTGATGACGAGGGTCTCCAGCACGATTGCGAGCGCGAGGGTGGCGATGGCGAAGAACACGCCGCGCAGCCGGAGCGTGAGATAGCCCATGGCGAGCCCGAGCAACGCACAGACCAGTCCCGAGACGGGAATCATCACGAGCAGCGGCGCCTTGAAGAGATTGTAGAGAACGACGGAGGTATAGGCGCCGACCGCGAAGAACCCGGCTGTGCCGAAGTTCACATAGCCCATATAGCCGCCCATGATGTTCCAGGCCGTCGCAAGCACCACATATTGCAGCACGACATAGCCCGCGAAATAGACGAAGGTGTTGACCTCCACGACGTCGAGGATCGTGAGCGCGGCGCCGACAAGCGCGATGACCGCGGCCCAGAGCCAGAACGAACCGAGCTTCATGACGGGCGCGCTCCTGCCTAGCGTCCGAAGAGGCCCTGCGGCCGGAAGGCGAGCGCGAGCAGCAGGATGCCGAAGGCGACTGCCGGCGCCCAGGAGGGGCCGTAGAAGGTCGAGACGAGGCTCTCCGCAATGCCGAGGACGAGCGCCGCCACCAGCGTGCCGGGAATCGAGCCGAGCCCGGCAAGCACCGCGATGGCGAAGACCTGGCCGATATAGAGCCGCCCGACGGACGGCTCGACGGGAATGATGATGATGAGGAGCGCGCCGGCAATCGCCGTCGTTCCGATCCCGATGCCGAAGCCGAGCTGCTTGATCTTCACCGGGTCCGCCGCCATGAGCTGGAGGGCGAGGCGGTCCTGGGCTACGGCCATGATCGCGCGGCCGTTGAAGGTGCGCGACATGTAGAGGTAGACCGCGCCGAACATCGCGAGCGAGACGACGAACGGCACCAGCATGCGGGTCGGCACGCCGATCCCGCCGATCTTCCAGTTGGCTCCGATATAAGGGGCCTGCACGGAGCGGAAATCGACCCCGTAGGCCATGATAAGGCCGACCTCGATGATGAACATGACGCCGAAGAAGAAGGCGAGGCCACGCAGCGCTTCGTCGCCCTTGCGCTCGAAGCTCTCATAGTAGATCCGGTAGACTCCGACCCCGACGAAAAAGAACACCGGCGCGAAGACGAGCCCCACCAGGATTGGATCGATCCCCCAGGTGCTGTTGCACATATAGGCGATGTAGGAGCCCAGGATGACGAAGGCCGGATGGGCGATGTTCACGATGTTGAGCTGCCCGAACGCCACAGTGAGGCCGAGGCTCACCGCAGCGTAGAAGCCGCCGAGGAGAACCCCGGCGACAAGCGCGTTCAGCAGAAGCTCGACTGAGAACACCGGCAGACTCCGTCCTGGGTTGCGCGCGAGGCCTCACCCCGCAGGGCGCGGGACGAGGCCTCGTTTTCCGGCTGCGGACGGATACCCGGCCGCGGGCCTACTCGGCGTAGGGGACGTTGATGTCCCCCGACTTCCACTCCTTGGGATAAAGCACGACGCGCGTGCCCGCCTTGGTGAAGGTGGCGAGTTCGTTGTCCTCGACGCCTTGGTACTGGACCATCAGCACCCGCGTCTTCGCCCACTCGCCGTTCGGCGCAAAGCTTACCTTGCCGACCACCGTGTCGAACGCATTGTTGCGGATATATTCGCCGATGGCGGCATGGTCCATGCCGTTGGTGGCGGCGATCGCCTGCCCCAGAACCTGAAGATAGGCATAAGCGTAGGGCTGGAGGTAGTAGCCCAGCGGATCGACCCCCTTGCCGACCGCCGCCGCCTGGTACTTCTCCAGGAACTCCTCGACACCCTCGAATTTGAGGGTGGGCTCCGGCACCCAGAAGTCATAGTTGACGATGCCGTTCAGCTTCGGCCCGAGCGCGGTCATGATCGAGGCGAACTGGAGCCCGACCATGCCGCCGCCGAACATCCTCGCCTTGAGGCCGATTTCGGTGGCTGCCTTGACCATCCCCACCGAGTCGGGCGGATATGAGGCGACGAACACGATGTCCGGGTTGCGGGCCTGGATGGCGTTGACGATGGGCGTGTAGTCCGCCGTCCGGGGCGGATAGGACTCGTCATAGACGATTTCCAGCCCGTATTCCTTCGCGTTGACCCGGGCGCCCACCACCGCATTGCGGGCGAACTCCGCATCCGCGCCCACCAGCGCCACCGTCTTGGGCGGCGGGTCCTGCTCCAAGGCGAGCTCGAAGAAGCCCCGGGACCAGTCCGTCATCGGCTTCGGGCCCGCCGGCATGATCTGGAAATAGTTGGGGTAGTTGAATTTCTCGTTGACCGCGAGGCCGAAGAGCGCCGGGAAGACCAGGCCCCGCTGCATCACGATCGGCATGGCCGGCGCGATGAGGTTCGTGCCGTAGCCCGACACCACGAAGTCCACCTTGTCCACGTCGAGCAGCTTGGTGTAGATGGCCGGAACCGTGGCTGGGTTCGTCTGGTCGTCGTAATAGACGAGCTCGACCTTCTTGCCGAGGAGGCCGCCTGCCGCGTTGACGTCCTCGGCCCACACCTGCATCGCGATGAGCGCTCCCTTGCCGGCGCCGGCAAGGCCGCCGGTCAGCGCCATGCTGAACCCGATCCTGATGGTGTCGTTCGCCTGGGCCAGCGACGCGAAGGCCATCGAGGCCGATATTGCGACCGCCGCAAGCGACCTGCCGAGCCACTTGCCGGACTTCTTCTTCCCGAACGGTTTCGTGAACATTGAGCTGCGTCTCCCTGCTTGCGGACCAACCGCGGCGGCAGCGTATCGGAAGGGCCCAAGAGGGTCAAAGAGGGTCGAAGACCGTATCCGGACGTCTTGCGCGCCGACTGCCCGACCGACATCCCGGCCGGTGCGCGGCGCGCCCTTACTCCGTCCCCGCCAGGATCATCTCGGCGGCCTTTTCGCCGATCATGATGGAAGGGGCGTTGGTGTTGCCGGAGGTGAGGGTGGGCATGATCGAGGCGTCGGCGACGCGCAGCCCTTCTATGCCGCGGACCCGCAGCCGGTCGTCCACCACCGCCATCGGGTCCGAGCCCATCTTGCAGGTGCCGATCGGGTGGTAGGTGGTCTCGGCGTTCTCCTTCACCCAGGCGATCAGCTCATCGTCGCCTTCCAGCTTTTCGCCGGGCGCCATTTCCTCGCCGACAATGCCCTCCAGCGCCGCCGCGCCCATCATGCGGCGCGTCATGCGCATGCCGCCGAGCGTGATGACGCGGTCGAGCTCGGCGGAGAGGAAGTTGAAGCGGATTTCCGGCGGCGCGGCCGGGTCGGCCGAGGCCGCATGGATGCTGCCGGTGCTCTCCGAGCGCAGCGGATGGGTGATGACCGTGATTCCGGATTCCTTCGCCAGCTTGAAATTCGGCGTGGCGAGGAAGGGAATGAACGACATCATGGCGTCGGGGCTCGCCAGTCCCGGCCGGGTGCGGATATAGGCGCGGACCGGCGAGGCGGGCAGGCTGAGCAAGCCGCTCTGCGCCCCGACGAATTTCAGCGCCTGCCAGACGAGGCCGAGGCCGCGAGCTTTGTCGTTGTAGGTCAGGCCCCTGGCGGGGACGCGCCATTTCATGCGCGGCGCGTAGTGGTCGCGCAGGTTCTCGCCGACGCCCGGCAGGTCGTGGACGACGGCGATGCCGAGCGCCTTCAGCCGGTCCGGCTGGCCGATGCCGGAGACTTCCAGCAATTGCGGCGAGGCGACCGCGCCTGCGCTCACCACCACCTCGGCGTCGGCGCGGGCTTCGTGGACCTCGCCGCCCCGCCGGTATCGAACGCCGGTGCAGCGCCGGCCCTCGAAGAGCAGCGCCTCCGTCGGCGCATTGGCGCGGATGTCGAGGTTCCGCCGCGAGCGGACGGGGTCGAGATAGCAGCGCGCCGTGCTCATGCGCCGCCCGCCGGAGATCGACGCCTGCGTCATGCCGATGCCGTCCTGCGAGGCGCCGTTATAGTCGGAGTTGTAGGCGAGGCCGATCTCCTGCCCCGCCTGGATGACCGCGTCGTAGAGCGGGCCCTTCTCGTCGAGGTCGGAAACCCGGAGCGGGCCGTCCCGGCCCCGGTATTCGTCCTCGCCGCCGGCATAGCTTTCCATCTTGCGGAACAGCGGCAGCACGTCGCGGTAGGACCAGCCGCGATTGCCGAGCTGCGCCCAGCCGTCGAAATCCTGCGCCTGGCCGCGCACGAACACCATGCCGTTGATGGCCGAGGAACCGCCGAGCAGCCGCCCGCGCGGCACGGGGATGCGCCTGCCGCCCGTGCTCTCTTCGGGCTCGGAGGAATAGAGCCAATTGGCGGCGGGGTTGTCGATCAGCCTCGCAAATCCGACCGGGACAAGCGACCAGGGATGGCTCGGCCGGCCCGCCTCCAGCAGCAGCACGCGCTTCGCGGGGTCCGCCGAAAGCCGGTTCGCCAGCGCGGCCCCCGCAGAGCCCGCCCCCACGACGATGTAATCGAAACGCTCTTCCGCCATGCCGTCCCCCTGCAATTGGCCCCGGCCTGTTCTTCCCCCTAGCCGAATACGCGCCAAGCGATTGCGACAACGAAAGCGAGAACGAACCCGATCATCCACTTCATCAGGAGGACGGTTCCCTTGATCTCGGCAACCGCCTTATCGAGGTTTCCATTGACCTCGGCAACCGCCCTGTCGAGATCGGACTTGGTCGCCAGGTTCTCGACGAGTTCCGAGCCGATTGCATCCGCCATGGCCTCCGCTTGATCGCGGGGCACGCCCGCATCGCGAAGACGCCGCGCGTAGCGCAAGGTGTCGATTACCGTCGTTGCCATCGCTCTACCTCAAGCGACGCAGATGATGCATCACTATCCTGCGCTTGGCCATCGGCAAGATTCGGAAACTCATTTGGCGCCTTCCTCAAGGTCTCGTCCGTTTGACCGCGGCCCGGTCGCGGTGCTTTGCGAGGAAGGCGAGGAGCGCCGTGTTGAACGCTTCGGGGCGTTCGAGGTTGGTGAGGTGGCCGGCGCCTTCGATCTCCACGAATTCCGAGCCGGCGATGCGTTCGTGCAGCGCCCGTCCGATGGCGGGCGGGGTCAGGGTGTCGTGCTCGCCGTAGATGAGGAGGGTCGGGACCCGGATGCGCTCGATTTCGGCGGAGCGGTCGAAGGAAAGCGAGGCCTCGATGGTCTTCAGGTAGGAGTCCTTGTGGAGGGCGGCGATGCTCTCCGACAGCTTCCGGCGCGCTGCATCGTCGGTATCGGGCGCGACCAGGCTCTCGACCAGCGCGTCCGCGATGTCGCGCGGCTCCTTGCCCGCCAGAAGCGGCGCCTGGCGCAGGCGGATGAATTCGGCGCGCTGCTCCGGCGTCATGGAGTCCTGGAAGTCCGCCCGCGTGTCGCATAACACCAGGGTGGCGACCCTTTCCGGGAAGCGGGCATGGAAGTCCTGCGCGATCCGCCCGCCCATCGAGAGCCCGACGAAATGCGCCCGCTTGGCCCCGAACCGGTCGAGCACCCGGAGCGCATCGCGGGCGAAATCCCCGAAATCGAGCGCGCCTTCATAGTCGTCGGAGTCGCCATAGCCGCGCGCATCCCAGGCGGCGGCGTGGAAGCTGCCCCCGAGCGCTTCGAGCTGCGCCGTCCAGTTCTTCCGGTTGCCGCCGATCCCGTGCAGGAAGAACACCAGCGGGCCGGACCCCGCCCGGTCCACGGCGAGTCGCGGCGTCCCCTCGACGAAGACCGTCTCAATACCCGTCATCTACTCCCTCCGCGCCGCGTTCCCGGGCCGGCCCGCAATCGTCGCCCCGGCCCCCGATCCCTACCGCGTGCATACATCTGCCCCCGTTTGCTTCGCGCTGCACGTCCCCCAGCCCTCGCTGCGCGGGGAGGTTCATGAAAGACCCCTGCATTGTGTCATGAATTGTCATGTTCCCCATGCCGTCGCCGAAGCTCTGCGGTTCCGTTCCTGCATATCGCTCCCTCCGTCGCGTTTCGTTCCGCTCCATTCCGTCCGCGCCGCTGCCGGCCTGGTCGCCCCGGGGCGGCGGGACCCTTTTTGCGCGCGTATCCTGCGTGCGCGCCCGCGCCCGCCCGCGCGCGTCTTGCGCCGGCGCGGTTCGCGCACCTGATTGCGCGCGCGAGACGGCGGGCGCATGTCCCCCGTTCGTTCCCGCCGGGGCTTTTTTCGGCCCCAGCCATTGCTTCCCTGCGCAGAAAAGCCGAAAGGCGGCCCCGGAAGCCGCCTCTCTACCCTCATCATACACCACTTTTTCTCAGGTCAAGCCCCCTGGCGGACGAAATATGAAAATTTTTCCAATTTCCTGCCGGAAGCCGGTCGGCGGCGTCGGGGGCCGGGACGACGACAGTGCCGCGTCGCCGCCCGTCAGACGGAGAAGCCGCCGAGCTTGGTTTCCAGATATTCGGCGATGCCCTCATGGCCGCCCTCGCGGCCGAGGCCGCTCTCCTTGGAGCCGCCGAAGGGCGCGGCGGCCGCGGTCGGGTTGATGTCGTTGATGCCGACAATGCCGAATTTCAGGCCCTCGAACATGCGGAAGCCCTTGGCCATGTCGCGGGTATAGACGTATGAGGCGAGGCCGTAATGCGTGTCGTTGGCCATGGCGAGCGCCTCTTCCTCGTCCCGGAAGGCGATGATCGGCGCGACCGGCCCGAAAGTCTCTTCGCGGTAGATCTGCATTTCGGGCGCAACGCCGGAGAGCACGGTCGGGGCATAGAAGGTTCCCTTGGCCAGCGCGCCGTCGGTCATCCGGTGGCCGCCGCAGAGCACCTCCGCCCCGCGCCCGGCTGCGTCCGCCACCTGGCGCTCGACCTTCTCGACGGCCGCCTCATCGACCAGCGGGCCGATCTGCACGCCGTCCTCCAGCCCGTTGCCGGCGCGCAACCGCCCGACACGCGAGACGAACTCCTCCGTGAACGCCTCGACCGCATTCTCGTGCACGAAGATGCGGTTCGGGCAGATGCAGGCCTGGCCCGTGTTCAGGAACTTGACCAGGGCCGCCCCCTTGGCCGCGTGGACGGGGTCGGCGTCCTCCAGCACCAGGAAAGGCGCATGGCCGCCGAGCTCCAGAGAGACGCGCTTCATCTGCGGGGCGGCGCGCGCGGCGATCGTCTTGCCGACCTCGGTCGAGCCGGTGAAGGTGATCTTGCGCACCCTCGGGTCTGTCAGGAACACGTCTCCGATGGGGGCGGGGTCCTCCGCCGTCACGAGATTGACGACGCCGGCCGGCACGCCTGCCGCCTCCAGGCATTCGAACACCTTGACCGCCGATAGCGGCGTCGCCTCGGCCGGCTTCAGCACGATGGTGCAGCCGGCGGCGATGGCGGGCGCCACCTTGCGGGTCACCATCGAGACCGGATAGTTCCAGGGCGTGATCGCGGCGACGACGCCCACCGGCTGGCGCATCACCATGAAGCGCTGGTCGCCGCGCGGCGCCGGGATGGTCTCGCCATAGACGCGCTTCGCCTCCTCGGCGTACCAGAGCAGGAAGTCCGCGCCGTAGCGCACCTCGTTGCGCGCCGCGCGCAGCGGCTTGCCCTGTTCGAGCGTCATGGTGCGGGCGAGGTCCTCCGCCCGCTCGGTCATGATCTCCCAGGCGCGGTAGAGGATGCGCGAACGCTCATAGGCCGTCTGCCCCGCCCAGCCGGCGAAAGCGCGCTCGGCCGCGTCGATGGCGCGGGTCACATCCGCGCCGCCGCCGTCCGGCGCCTCGCCGACGACCTCCCCGTTTGCCGGGTTCGTTACCCGGAAGCGCCCGCCGCCGGCCGCCTCGCACCAGACTCCGTCGATGAACATGGCCCCCTCCCCTCTGCTTTCGGTCGGCACAAGAGGCCCTTACCGCGCCAGCGCCGCAGGCTCAAGGTTTCCGCCCGCGCTTGCGCGCGGCCGTTTCCCGCAACACCATGCGGAGGACAGGACCGAAAAGGGGATGGGCCCGATGAAATTCGCGCTGCGCTATTGCAATACCGGACGCTACACCGACCCGGCGGAGGCGGTGGCCCTGCTCCAGGCCGGCGAAGCGGCGGGGTTCGAATCCGCCTGGACCATCGAGCACACCGTTGTCCCGAAGGGCTACCAATCCTCCTATCCCTATGCGGCCGGCGGCCGGATGCCCGGCGACGAGGCGGAATTCGTCATGCCGGACCCGCTGATCTGGATGTCCTGGGTCGCGGCGAGGACGGAGCGCATCCGGCTCGGCACCGCCATCCTCATCCTGCCGCAGCACAATCCCGTCGTCACCGCCAAGCAGGTGGCGACGCTCGATGCCATGTCGGGCGGACGGATCGAGCTCGGCATCGGCGTCGGCTGGCTGCGCGAGGAGTTCGATGCGTTGGGCGTCCCCTTCGAAGACCGGGGCGCGCGCACGGACGACTATGTGCATGCCATGCGCGAGCTCTGGCGGTCGCCGGCGCCGACCTACAGGGGCCGCTTCGTCTCCTTCGAGAACGCCTACATGCAGCCGAAACCGGCGAACGGCACGGTGCCGATCACGGTGGGCGGCCACTCGAAGGCCGCAGCCCGGCGGGCCGGCCGGCTCGGCGACGGCTTCTTCCCGGCGCGCGGCGCGCCCGAGGACCTGTTCGACCTCGTGCGCTCGACGGCGCGCGAGCACGGCCGCGACCCCGACTCGATCACGCTCACCTGCTCGATTCCGGACGATCTGGACGAACTGCCCCGTCTCGCCGCGATGGGCGTCGGGCGCGTGACCGTGCCGGTAACCGGGGTTGCCGGCCTCGCCATGCGGGTGGACGGACCGGAGGACCTGATGCCCTGGAAGGAGACCATCGAGCGCTACGCCGACCTCTGAGCCGGCGCGCGCCGCCATCGGCGCGCCATGGGAAACGCCGGCTTTCCAGCACTTTTTGGAGACGGCGACGGCGGAATCCGGCCATGATGACCGCCCCATCGCTGTGCTCGGTCGGGCGGCGGTATCGGCTCTGGGCGCGCGTTCGCGAATCGTGCGGCTCTCCGGCCGGACGGCCGGGAAGCAGCGCCGGCGGCATGGCTATCTGAAGGCCGAGGACTACGCGCGCGTCCAGCGCATTCTCGACGAGGGTGAGCTATTCCACGACGGGAACGGCGTGATCGGCTTCATTGAGGAAGAAGGTCGGCTCTGGCGCGCCGTCGTGCGGGTTTTCAACGACGGCTCCGAGACCTACCTCAACACGCTGCACAGGGCACAGCCGCAAGACCTCCGCACCGCCCGTTATCGGTTGTCGAAATTGATCGGGAAAAGCAGGCGCCGGGCGGGCCGCAACCCCCGCGGTCTCCCGAAGGCATGACAGTAGTGCAGATGCTTCCGGCGCCTGTGGGCAAAATACGCCATGCCGGGCGGACCGCAACCCCCGCTCTCCCGGTCACGCCCGGACGGCGGCGAGCAGATATTCGACATTGCCTTCCGGGCCGCGCACCGGGCTTTCTTCGAGGCCAAGCACGGACCAGCCGTCGAGGCTTTCCAGCCAGGCGCGGACGGCCTCGCAGACCTCCCGGCGCGCCGCCGGGTCGCGCACGACGCCGCCCTTGCCGACCCGCTCCCGCCCCGCCTCGAATTGCGGCTTGACGAGCGCCACCAGCCAGGCGCCGGGCCGGGTGAGCGCAAGCGGCGCGGGCAGGACCGTCGCGAGCGAGATGAACGAGGCGTCGCAGACGACCAGGTCGATGGGGTCCGGGACTTCGGCCGCCGTCAGGTAGCGCGCATTGGTTCGCTCCAGCACGCGCACGCGAGCATCGTTGCGCAGCTTCCAGGCGAGTTGTCCGCGGCCGACATCGACCGCCCAGACGCGCGCAGCGCCGTTCGCGAGCAGAACGTCCGTGAAACCGCCTGTGGACGCCCCGACATCCAGGCATGTCCGGCCCCGCACGGGAACGCGGAAGGCCTCGAGGCCGTGTGCGAGTTTCAATCCGCCGCGGGAGACCCAGGGATGGGCGCGGCCGCGAACCTCCAGCGGCATCCCTGTGCCGACGGCGAGGCCGGCCTTGTCGAGCCGCCGCCCGCCGGAAAAGACCGTTCCGGCAAGGATGAGCGCCTGCGCTTGCGTCCGGTTTTCGGCGAGGCCGCGCGCGACCAGGACCCGGTCGAGGCGGTCCTTCACCCGGCTGCGGCGGCCTCTGCCGGTGCGAACGCGGAGGAGACCGTCCGATAGATGCTCTCCACATCGAGTCCGGCCTGGGCGACCTGCGCTTCCGGCTTGTCGTGGTCGATGAAGATGTCGGGCATGACCAGGGACCGGACTTTCAAACTGCCGTCCAGCAGGCCCTGGCTCGCGAGGAATTGCAGCGCGAACGCTCCGAACCCTCCGACCGAACCTTCCTCGACCGTCAGCAGCAGCTCGTGGTTTTCCGCCAGCCGGCACACCAGGTCCTCGTCCAGCGGCTTGGCGAAGCGCGCGTCCGCAACCGTCGTCGAGATCCCCTCCGCGTCCAGCCTTTCCGCCGCCGCCAGCGCATCGTGGAGCCGCGCGCCGTAGGAGAGGATGGCGGCTTTCGCGCCTTCGCGCACGATCCGGCCCTTGCCGATTTCCAGCGCTTCGCCCCGCTCCGGCAGGGGCACGCCGACGCCTTCCCCGCGCGCATAGCGGAGCGCCGAGGGACGGTCGTCGATGCCGACCGCCGTTGCAACCATGTGCACCAGGTCCGCCTCGTCCGCAGCCGCCATCAGCACGAAATTCGGCAGGCAGCCGAGATAGGCGATGTCGAAGGCCCCGCAATGGGTCGCGCCGTCGGCGCCGACATAGCCGGCCCGGTCGATGGCGAAGCGCACCGGAAGCGACTGGATCGCGACATCGTGGACGACCTGGTCGTAAGCGCGCTGGAGAAAGGTCGAATAGATCGCGGCGAACGGCTTCATGCCCTCGCAGGCCAGGCCGGCGGCGAAGGTCACCGCATGTTGCTCGGCGATACCGACATCGAATGCGCGGTCGGGGAAGTGCGCGGAGAAGGCGTCCACGCCCGTGCCGGACGGCATGGCGGCGGTAATCGCGCAGATCGAGGGGTCGCGCTCGGCCTCGGCGATCAGGCTCTTCGCGAAGACGGAAGTGTAGGAGGGCGCAGCGGGTTTCGACTTCGCCTGCACGCCGGTGTCGATGTCGAACTTCGAAACGCCGTGATACTTGTCGCCGGAGACCTCCGCCGGCTCGTATCCCTTGCCCTTCTGCGTGACCGCATGGATCAGCACCGGGCCGCGGCCCTCCGTGTCGCGGACGTTGCGCAGGATGGGCAGCAGATGGTCGAGATTGTGGCCGTCTATCGGACCCACATAGTAGAAGCCCATTTCCTCGAAGAGCGTGCCGCCGGTGACGAGGCCGCGCGCATATTCCTCCGCCCTCAATGCCGCAATCTCGAACGGCTTGGGGAAGCGCCGCGCCACTTCCTTCGCGACCTGCCTCAGCGAGCGGTAGGAGCGCGACGAAATCAGCCGCGCGAGATAGTTGCTCATCGCGCCGACATTGGGCGCGATCGACATGTCGTTGTCGTTCAGCACCACGATCAACGGCAGTTCCATCGCGCCGGCATTGTTCATCGCTTCATAGGCCATGCCGGCCGTCATGGCGCCGTCGCCGATCAGCGCGATGCAGCGCCGCGCCTCGCCCTTGAGTTGCGCACCGGCCGCCATGCCGAGCGCCGCCGATATCGAGGTCGAGCTGTGCGCCGCGCCGAACGGGTCGTAGGAGCTTTCGACGCGCCGGGTGAAGCCGGACAGGCCGCCGCCCTGGCGCAGCGTCCGCATGCCCGACCGCCGCCCCGTCAGGATCTTGTGGGGATAGGCCTGGTGGCTGACATCCCAGATCAGGCGGTCGTGCGGCGTTTCGAAAACCGCATGCAGCGCGACGGTAAGTTCGATAACGCCGAGGCTCGCACCCAGATGGCCGCCTGTGTGCGAGACCGTATCCACCGTCTCGAAACGCAGTTCGGCTGCAAGCTGCTTCAATTCGCTGTCGGAGAGTTCGCGAAGGTCCGCAGGCGAGTCGATGCGGTCCAGCAGGGGAGTCGTTCGATTGGACAGATACATCGGATACCTCTCAACTACTGCGTTCGACGGCGAACCGGGCGGCTTCCCGCAACGGGTCGGCGCGGGTGCCGAAACATTCGAGATGCGCGGCCGCCTGCTCGCTCAGTATCGCCGCCCGCGCCCGCGCCGCCTCGATACCGAGAAGCGAGACAACCGTGGCCTTGCCCTGCGCGGCGTCCTTGCGCAGCCGCTTGCCGGCTTCTTCCTCAGACCCGTCGGCATCGATCAGATCGTCGGCGATCTGGAACGCGAAGCCGAGGTCCTGGGCATAGGCGGTCAGCGCCCGTTCGGCTTCCGGAGGCGCGCCGCCCAGGAGCGCTCCGGCCCGGCAGCAGAAGGCGATCAGAGCGCCGGTTTTCATGCGTTCCAGGCGGGCAATTTCGCCATATTCGAACTCGGTCCGCTCGGCGAGCATGTCGAGCATCTGGCCGCCGCACATGCCCTCGGCGCCCGCCGCCCGCGCCAGACCGCCGACCAGGCGCAGACGGACGTTCGCGCTCGGGTGCGTCTCGGAATCGGCGAGGACCTCGAAGGCGAGGGTCAACAGCGCGTCGCCCGCCAGGATGGCCGTCGCCTCGTCCCACGCGGCATGGACCGTCGGCCGGCCGCGCCTCAGGTCGTCGTCGTCCATGGCCGGCAGGTCGTCGTGGACCAGGGAATAGCAGTGCACCAATTCCACGGCTGCCCCGCAGCGCAGCGCAAATCGTTCTTCCACGCCGAACAGTTCGGCAGATGCAACGACCAGAAACGGCCGGAGCCGCTTGCCGGGTCCGAGCGCGGCGTAGCGCATGGCGTCGAACAGCCGTCTCTCGGCGCGCCCGGTTTCGGGAAGCAGTCCGGCCAGTATTCGGTCAAGCTTGGCGCGAACCCGGCCGAGACGGTCGGGAAAGCCCGTCACCCGCCGTCTTCCGGGTCGATCGGTTCGGCCGCCGGAACACCGGCCCGGTCCAACGCGATTTTCTCGACCTTTTCCTGCGCCAGACGCAGCTTGTCCTCGCAATGGCGCTTGAGCGCGGCGCCGCGTTCATAGGCGGCGATGGCTTCCTCAAGGGGCGTCCTGCCTTGCTCCAGCCGCTGGACGATCTGCTCCAATTCCGCCATGGCTTCCTCGAAGTTCATTGCTGAAATTTCGGTCGCTTCAGCCGCCACAGGCCACCCTCTACGCCAGTCTCACAGGCTATTCGATACTACTATGCCTCGAACCCGGGTTCAAACTTTGCCGGCCCGTTCGGGCGGCCCGGGCGGAGCCGGCGCTCAGGCCGAGGCGTTCGAGGTCGTGAGCACGACCTTGCCGGCGACCTTGCGGGAGAGAAGGCGGCGGAGCGCGTCGCCCGCCCCTTCGAGAGGCCAGGTCTCGGCGATACGGGGCTTCAGCGCGCCGGTCTCGTAGAGCTTGAACAGGTCCGCGAAGCTCCGTTGCAGCCGCTCCGGCTCGCGCTCGCGGTGCGAACTCCAATAGACGCCGATGGCCGCGATGTTCTTGACGAGCAGCAGATTGGCCGGGGCCTGCGGAATGCGCCCGGCCGCAAAGCCGACCACCAGCAGGCGCCCGCCCCAGGCGATGCAGCGCATGGAGGCGTCGAACACGTCGCCGCCCACGGGGTCGTAGATCACGTCCGCGCCGCGCCCGCCGGTGATCTCCCCGACCCGCGCGCGAATGTCCTCGCTCCGGTAGTCGATGCCGTGGTCCGCTCCGTGCTCAAGGGCGACGGCGAGCTTTTCCGGCCCGCCGGCGGTCGCGATGACCGTCGCGCCCATCGCCTTGCCGATCTCGACCGCGGTAAGCCCGACGCCACCGGCTGCGCCATGCACCAGCAGGGTTTCGCCGGCCTTGAGGCCGCCGCGATGGTCGAGGCCGATATGGCTCGTGCCGTAGGTCACGGGGAAGCCGGCTGCGGTGACGAAGTCCATGCTTTCCGGCAGGCGGTAAACATGCACGGCGGGCACGCAGACCTGCTCGCGATAAGCGCCGTAGTCCATCACTGCCATCACGCGCTCGCCGATCTCCAGGCCCTCGACCCCGGGTCCGAGCGCGTCGATATGGCCCGCGCATTCGAAACCGGGGCTGAAGGGGAAGGCCGGGCGCGTCTGGTACTGGCCGGCGGCCACGAGGGAGTCGGCGAAGTTCACGCCGACGGCTGCGGCGCGCACCCGCACCTCGCCAGGGCCCGGCGTCTCCGGTTCAATGTCTTCGACGGTGAACGCATCGATCCCGTCGAACGACCGGCAGAGGACCGCGCGCATCAGCGGAGCACTCGGCCCAGCATCGCCTCGGATCGCCTGTTGGCGAGTTCCTTCATGGCCTTGACCTCGGTGACCGCGCCTTCTCGCGCGAAGGCGTGGTCCGTTTCCGGATAGGTGTAGATTTCCGCGCCTTCATGGCCGGCCAGCGCGGCGGCGGTCGCATCGCGGACCGGCGCCGGCGTCCAGGGGTCCGCCTCGCCGATATGCAGCATCACGGGCCGCGCGATCTGCGCCGCCTCGTCCAGATAGTCCTCGATGCCGACGCCGTAATAGGAGATGTCGCAATCCGCCTCGCCGCGCGCGGCATGGAGGAATGCCAGCAGCCCGCCAAGGCAATAGCCCTGCGTTGCGACCTTGCCGCTGCATTCGGGCATATCCCTGAGCCGCGCAACGGCCGCCGCCGTGTCCGAGACCGCGAGATCGACGTCGAATTGCGAGCGCGTCGCCAGCGCCCGGTCCCGGTGGCCGGGGGTTTCCGGGTCGAGCTCGAATTCCGGGTCGATCCGCCAGTAGAGCTTCGGGCAGACCGCGAGGAAGCCCCTGCCGGCCCAGTAGTCGGCAATCGCGCGCATGAAGCGGTTGACGCCGAACACCTCGTTCAGCAGCAGGAGGCCGGGCGCGGGGCCGCCGGCGTCGGGAAAGGCCGTATAGGCGCCGAAGGTCTCGCCGGCGCGGGTCGTGATCGTAAGCTCGGACATGGAATGAGGGGCCTCGTTTCGGGGAGCGGCGCGCATTGTAGCAGGCGGTTTCGGCATGGCGGACATCCGGCCCGTTTTGCGTGACAATGGACGGGCCGGAAAAACAGGGGGAGCCGAGGGCATGGCCGAGCTGGAAGGGAAAACCGCCGTCATAACCGGGGGTGCGAGCGGCATCGGCGAGGCGACGGCGCGGCTGTTCGCCGCCGAGGGCGCGCGGGTCGTGATCGCGGACATGCAACGCGAGCGGGGCGAGGCCCTCGCCGAAGAGCTCGGCGAGGCGGCGCTCTTCGCGCCCTGCGAGGTTCGCGAGGAGGCGGAGGTGAAGGCGGCCGTCGATCTCGCGCTCGACCGCTGGGGACAGCTCGACTGCATGTTCAACAATGCGGGCTTCGGCGGCGCGCTCGGGCCGCTGGAGGCGATTCCGGCCGAGGAGTTCGACCTTTCCTTCGATGTGCTGGTGCGCGGCGTGTTCCTCGGCATGAAGCACGCGATTCCGGCGATGAAGGCGCAGGGCTCGGGCAGCATCGTGAACACCGGCAGCATCGCCGGCATCACGGCCGGGCGCGGGCCGCAGGTCTATTCGGCCGCCAAGGCGGCCGTGGTGCATCTCTCCAGGGTCTCCGCGATGGAGCTCGGCGAGCACTCGGTCCGGGTGAACTGCGTCTGTCCCGGCTACATCGCGACGCCGCTTTCGGCCAACACCGTCGGCAAGCCCGACAGCCTGATCGAGGAGCGGCTCGACGACTACGCGCTCCAGCAGCCGATCCCGCGCGTCGGACGGCCGCGCGACATTGCCGAAACCGTGCTGTTCCTGGCGAGCGACCGGTCGAGCTTCGTCACCGGCCAGGCGATCACGGTGGACGGCGGCGCAGCCAGCGGCGTGCTCTGGCGCGACCAGAAAGCCTTCTACAAGCAATACCGCCCCATCCGCGTCTATCACCCGGACCGCCGTTAGGGCGGTATCCAGCCGGTTTGAAACGGGCGGCGGCAGCCCATCGGTACGCGTCCGCCGCTAGCGGGAGGGGTCGGGTCTCGCGGCGGTCATCGGCGCAGGTCCCGATCCGCCACCGCTGGCACAAGGCCGGGGCAGCGGATCGGGCCGGCTACCCGGAGCGGGGGGACGCGGGGTCCTTCGCCTTCCAGCGCCTGCGCCTGCGGCGGAGCGCGAGGCGGCGGCGGCGCTCCATGCGGTGGCGGCGGAGGAATTTGCGCAGGGTCGAGTCGGCGAGCTGCACGCCCTCGGCGGCCAGCGCCTCGCTCAGCGCCCGGCTGGACAGCTCCGGCCGCGCCTCCAGGAGGCGGACGATCCGGTCGCGCTCCGGCTCCGACCGCGAGGGACGCCCGCCCCTTGCATCCGCCCGCACATGCCCGCGCTCGCGGAAGCGCCTCACCCAGCGGTTGACGCTCGTCGGGGCCAGCCCGAACCGCGCCGCAGCGGCCCGGGCGCTCATGCCCTCCTCCAGCACCGCCGCCACCGCCCGGCCCCGCAACCCCATATCGACCGCCCGGCCCCGCCGGAACTCCGCGAGCGCGCCTTCCGCCCCTTCCGCCATCCCCTGCTCCTTTCCGCCTTCGCCGGCCGAACGCGGCGAACTTTACGAATGGCGGCGTTGGCGCCGCCGCGGGCCAACTCGAACGACCGAACGGCGCATCGCCGGCGTCGCGGCGCGCAAACCTCCCCCGTCTGCCGCCCCCGGCGCGTTCAGCTCCCCACATCCCTTCGCGTGGCCGCAATGCGGCGCGTTTCGTCAGGTCATGTCCCCACTCTCTTTGCGCATCGGAATGGAACTTATATAGAACAAAAAGGGATAAAGTCAAGCCAAAACACCGCCTCTTCGACAGGCTCAGGGCAGACGGGGGCCGGGGTGTGCGAAGCGTGAATTGACATTGAGGCTGCAAGCTTTCATATCCCGCACATGGCTACCTCGCTCCAGATTCGCAATATCCCCCCTGCGTTGCACAAGCGGCTGAAGGCCCGCGCCGCCCAGGAGGGTGTCTCCATGTCCCGCTATGCGCTGCGGCAAATCGAACGCGCGCTCGAGCGCCCGACCCGGCGCGAGCTGCTCGATGCGATCCGCTCGCAGCCGACGATGGAGCTGGATCCCTCGGCCGCCGAGATTATCCGGGAGGAACGGGGCCCGATTTGATGGTTCTGGACGCCTCCGGTGCTGTCGAATTGCTTCTCAATTCCGATTCTGGCAAGCGGCTCGATGCGCGGCTGCGGGTGGAGACGGAAGGCGTTCATGTTCCGCATCTTATCGATGCGGAGATCGCGCAAACCTTGCGCCGGTACGTCTTGCGAGGATTATTGGACGCGCGATCGGGCGCAGCGGCGCTTCGCCGTTGGCGGGAGTTCGATGTCGAGCGGTATCCGCACGGGCCGCTTCTCGACCGGGTATGGGAGCTTCGGGCGAATGCCACGGCTTATGACGCAATTTATCTCGCTTTAGCGGAAGCGCTGTCGATGGTGTTCGTAACGGGAGACAGAAGGCTTGCCGGAGTGCCGGGCGTAAGGACTGCGATTGAAGTGCTCTAGCTTGAATCTCCGGCGACGGCCGTCTGCCTATGGCGGGTCGAAGGAGTCATGCTGACCGCCGATGCCGCTGTTCGACACCCACATCGTCGTGGACTGGTCCGCGCGCTCGAAACCGAGTCCGGCCCGGCCGAGCCGGGATTCGATCTGGTGGGCGGCGGTCCGCGACGGGAGCGCCCTGGAACCACGATATATCCGCACGCGCCATGAAGCCGTCGAACGCCTGGCCGCCTTCATCGCCGGGGAACTGGATGCCGGGCGCCGGGTTCTGGCGGGCTTCGACTTTCCATTCGGTTATCCGGAGGGCGTCGCCGAGCGCCTGACCGGCGATGCCTCGGCCCTTGCGCTCTGGGACTGGCTGGCGGCGCGGGTCGAGGACAGGCCGGACAATGGCAATAACCGCTTTGCCGTTGCGGAGGAAATGAACCGGTTCTGGCCGGGCGTCGGGCCGTTCTGGGGCCGTCCGCCGGCTTGGCATTACCCGCAAATCCCGGTCAGGGCGCGCGACCGCACCCGGCGGGAGGGGCATCCGCCCGAGCGCCGTATCGCCGACAGGCGGGCAAGGGAGGCCAAGACCGTGTGGCAATTGGCCTATTCCGGCTCCGTCGGCTCGCAGGTGCTTGTAGGCCTGCCGGCGTTGAAACGGCTGCTGGAGGACCCGCGCATCGGCAGCCGCGGCGCGGTCTGGCCCTTCCATACCGGGCTGCGGGCACCGGATACCCGCGAGAAGCCGCTCGTCGTCGCGGAAATCTACCCGTCGCTTCTGAGGAAAGAAGTCGGCGAACATCGAAGGGACGGGGAAGTGCTCGACCGCGCGCAGGTCCGCGTAAATGCAGCGGCATTTGCGCGGCTGGACAGACGGGGCGGCCTTGCTCCACTGTTCTCGGGCGCGTCCGGTCTTGGGCCGAATGACCGCCGCCCGATCGAAGAAGAAGAGGCTTGGATACTCGGCCTCGGCCATGAGGACGCGATTCGCGACGCTGCGAGAACGGATTGCCATGAACAGGGATAACCCCGCCTGCCGCATCGGCGTGGATGTCGGTGGGACCTTCACCGATGTCGTTATCGACCATGCCGCCGGGCGGACCTCGGCCAAGGTGCCGACAACGCCCGATGCGCCTGAAGCCGGTGTGATCGAAGGCATCGCGGCGGCCCTCGAACGCGCCGGCGTTGCGCCGGAAGCGGTCGATCTCGTCATTCACGGCACCACGCTCGCCACCAATGCGCTGATCGAGCGCAAGGGAGCCAAGACGGCGCTGCTCACCACCGAGGGATTCCGCGACTCCATCGAGATGGCCTATGAGCACCGCTTCGAGCAATACGACCTCTACATGGAGCGCCCGGAGCCGCTGGCGCCGCGCGAACTCCGCCTCGGCGTGCCGGAACGGCTGGCGGCGGACGGTTCTGTGCTGGTGCCGCTCGACGAGGCGGCGGTCGCGGCGCGGGCGGCGTTCTTCGGGGCGGAAGGGGTCGAGGCGGTCGCGGTGGGTTTCCTGCATTCCTATGTGGACGACTCCCATGAGCGCCGCGCGGCCGCGATACTTAAGCGGGAACTGCCCGACGCCACGATCTGCCTTTCTTCCGAGGTGTCGCCGGAGATCCGCGAGTACGACCGCCTTTCCACCACCGTTGCCAACGCTTATGTCCGCCCGTTGATCGCGGGCTATGTCGGCCGGCTGGAGGCCGCTCTTCGGGACTGCGGGCTTGCCTGCCCGCTGCTGCTCACCATGTCGAGCGGCGCGGTGACGACAGTGGAGACAGCGCAACGCTTCCCGATTCGGCTGGTAGAGTCCGGCCCGGCCGGCGGCGCGGTGCTCGCCCGCAATGTCGCCGCCGAACACGGGCTCGACAAGGCGCTCTCCTTCGACATGGGCGGCACCACGGCGAAGATCTGCCTGATCGACGGTTACCGCCCGCAATTGTCCCGCAATTTCGAGGTGGCGCGCCAATACAGGTTCTTGAAGGGCAGCGGCCTGCCATTGCGAATTCCGGCAATCGAGATGGTGGAGATCGGCGCGGGCGGCGGGTCCATCGCGCGGGTCGATGCGCTCCGTCGTATCGTCGTCGGCCCTGACAGCGCAGGGGCCGATCCGGGCCCCGCGTGCTACGGGCGCAGCGGCAATGCACCGACCGTGACCGACGCGGACCTGATGCTCGGGCGTATCGATCCGACGCGGTTTGCCGGAGGCACGATGGCGCTGAACGAGGAAGCGGCTCGCCAGGCGGTCGCGCGGGATGTGGGCGGAGTGCTCGGCATGACCGGGGAGGTCGCTGCGGCGGGCGTCAGCGAGATAGTGGACGAGGCCATGGCCAATGCCGCGCGCGTCCATGCGATCGAAAGCGGCAAGACGCTCACCGGGCGGGCGTTGATCGCGTTCGGCGGTGCAGCGCCTCTGCATGCGGCGCGGCTCGCCGTCAAGCTCGGGATCGATACGGTGGTCGTGCCGCCGGGCGCCGGGGTCGGCTCGGCTATCGGTTTCCTGTCGGCGCCCATTGCCTATGAGGTCGTGCGCTCGCGCTTCGTCGCGCTCGACAATTTCGCTCCGGCGGCAGTCGATGCGCTGTTCGACGAGATGCGCGCCGAGGCGGAGGCTGTGGTGCGGCTGGGCGCGCCCGATGCGGCGCTGGAGGAGGTGCGGACCGGCTACATGCGCTATCGCGGGCAGGGACACGAGATCTCGGTGGAGCTGCCGGAACAGGCCGATGCGGGGGACTATCGCGAGAGGTTCGACGAAGCCTACAGGCGCCTTTACGGCCGCACGATTCCGGCGCTGGAAGTGGAGGCGATGTCCTGGAGCCTTGCGCTCAGCGCCGCCGACCGGTTGCCGCCGCGCCTGCCGCTGGCGCCGCCGAGGGCGGCCGGCGCGCCTGCTGGCAGGCGGACGCTCTACGATACGGAGTCGGGCGGGCCGATGGAGGCGGCGGTGCATGCGCGCGCCGAGCTCGCGCCCGGCGTCCGGCTTGCCGGCCCGGCGGTCGTGGTAGAGGATGAGACCGCCACCGTGGCGCCCGAAGGCTTCGACCTCACCGTCGCCGCCTCCGGCGCCCTGGTGCTGACGCGGAGGACGCCTGGGTGAACCCGGACTCCCTGAGGCTCGATGACGCCGAAGTCGCCCGCCTCGTGGCGGGCGCAGAGAGCGCGCGGGTCGAGTTCAAGGAACGGCTGGAAGGGGACGCCCTGCGCCGGATCGAGGAAGCGGTCTGCGCCTTCGCCAACGACCTTGGAGGCAGCGGCGAACCGGGTGTCGTTATCGTCGGCCTTAGCGACGATGGCGCTCCCGCCGGTATCGAGGTAACGGACCGGTTGTTGCGCACGCTTGCCGATATCCGGAGCAACGGCAATGTGCTGCCGCCGCCGATGCTGCTGGCCGAAAAGCGGATGCTGGGTGGCGACGAGGTCGCGGTTGTGACCGTCGCGCCCTCGGACTCGCCGCCGGCGCGCTACCGGGGGCGCGTCCATGTCCGGAACGGACCGCGGCGAAGCCTCGCCACGGCCCAGGAAGAGCGGATATTGAACGAGCGCCGGCGTTTCGCAGACCGGCCATACGACCTTCGGCCGATCTCCAGCGCGGCAATCTCCGACCTGCACAGGCGGCGGTTCGAGGACGAGTATCTGCCGAACGCCGTGGCCCCGGATGTGCTGGCGGCGAACGACCGCAGCTATGAGCAGCGCCTCGCCGCAACGAAGATGATTGCGTCCACGGACGATCAGCGCCCCACCGTGCTCGGGCTCCTGGTGCTCGGCAAACGGCCCCGCGACTTCATCGGCGGCTCATGGGTGCAATTCCTGCGCATCGATGGCGGGGAGCTCAGCGACGAAATCGTCGATGCGGAGACGATCGACGGACCGGTCGCAGACATGGTGCGGCGGCTGGAAGACAAGCTGCGCTCTCACAATCGCTGCCGGGTGGATATCGTCAGCGCCGACCGGGAGCGGCGGAGCCATCTCTATCCCCCCGCGGCGCTGCAACAGTTTTTTCGCAACGCGGTCATGCACAGAACTTATGAGGGCACCAATGCGCCGGTGCGGGTGACCTGGTTCAACGACCGGATCGAAATCCAGAGTCCCGGCGGGCCCTATGGCAATGTTACGGCCGAGAATTTCGGCCGACCGGGCGTTGCGGACTATCGGAACCCGAACCTGGCGGAGGCAATGCGAAGCCAGGGACATGTCCAGCGGTTCGGCGTCGGCATCGGCACGGCGCAACGTCTCCTGCGGGAAAGCGGCCAGCCGGAGGCCCGGTTTCGCGTGGATTCTGCGCATGTCCTCGTGACTCTCGACAAAGCCTCCTGAGCGCCCGAAGCAAGAAGGACTCCAGGAAAATGACCGCTACATTCGATGCGGTGCGCCATCAGGTAATGTGGAACCGGCTGCTGTCCGTGGTGGAGGAGCAGGCGCAGACGCTGGTGCGGACGGCCTTTTCGACCTCGGCCCGGGAAGCCGGCGACATTTCGGCGGGGGTGTTCGACCTTTCGGGGCGGATGCTGGCCCAGGCTGTGACCGGCACGCCAGGCCATGTCAATTCCATGGCGCTTTCGGTGGAGCATTTCGTCGAGAAATTCCCGCCGGAGACCATGCGCGAGGGCGATGTCTTCATCACCAACGATCCCTGGAAGGGCACGGGCCACCTGAACGACTTCACGGTCGTGTCCCCGACCTTCCGCAACGGCCGCATCGTTGCGCTCTTCGCCTCGACAAGCCATGTCGTGGATGTGGGCGGCCTCGGTCAGGGGCCGGACGCCCGGCAGGTCTATCAGGAGGGCCTGTTCGTGCCGTTGATGCCGTTCGCCGAAGCCGGAGAGGTGAACGAGTGGTTCCTGGAAATGGTGCGGGCCAATGTGCGCGAACCCCGCATGGTGATCGGCGACCTCTATGCGCTCGCGGCCTGCAACGACACCGGCAGCGAGCGGCTGCTGGCCATGATGGAAGAATACGGCCTCGAAGACGTGTCCGCGCTTGCGGACTTCATCGTGGACAGCAGTCGCAGGGCGATGGCAGACGCGATACGCGCCCTGCCGCAGGGAAGCTGGAGCCACTCCATGACCATCGACGGCTTCGACCGCGAGGTGGAGCTGGTCGCGCGGCTGACCGTGGCGGACGGGGCAATCGAGGTCGATTTCGACGGGACGTCCGGGCTCTCCGATTTCGGCATCAACTGCCCGCTCTGCTACACCATCGCCTATACCAGCTTCGGCGTGAAATGCATCGTGGCGCCGGAGCTTCCCAACAATGCGGGCGCGCTCGACGCCGTCCGCGTGACGGCGCCGGAAAACTGCATCCTGAACCCGCCGCATCCCTGCGCCGTCTATGCGCGGTCCAATATCGGCCACATGTTGCCGGATGTAGTGTTCGGCTGCCTGCACCAGGCAATTCCGGACAGGGTGCCGGCGGAGGGCTGTTCGGCGCTCTGGACGCTCAGGCTCGGCGCCGGCCAGGGGATCACGGCGCGCGCCGGCTCGCAGTCCACGCCGTTCCAGATCATGAGTTTCCACTCCGGCGGCGCGGGGGCCCGGCCGGGCCTCGACGGCCTCTCGGCGACGCCCTTCCCCTCCGGTGTGCGCAACGTGCCCGTCGAGGCCACCGAGGCGATTACGCCGCTCGTGTTCTGGAAGAAGGAACTGCGCCCCGACAGCGGCGGAGCCGGCCGGACGCGCGGCGGCCTCGGCCAGACCATCGAGGTAGAAAACCGCGAAGGCGCGCCATTCGGAATTTACGCCACGTTCGAGCGCACCGTGCATGCCGCGCGGGGGCGGGGCGGTGGCGGCCCGGGCGCGCTGGGACGTTTGAGCCTGGGTTCGGGCAGGAAACTCCGAAACAAGGGCTTCCAGGTCATTCCGGAGGGCGAGCGGCTGGTCGTGGAAATGCCGGGCGGCGGCGGGCTCGGAGACGCGGCGGTGCGCGATCCGGCGGCAATCGAGCAGGATGTCCGGCGCGGGCTGATAAGCCCCGAAGCGGCCAAGCGGGACTACGGTTTCGATCCTGACTCCAACCGAACCTCGCCGCGCCGCTGACCGGAGCGCCGGTCGAAGGTCCAGAACCAGACCGCGCCGTCCTGCTCCAGCCGGACGACGAGATCGTTGCCGGTCACCCGCCAGTCCACGATCCGGGCGCCGTCCGGCAACTGCCAGCGGGCTTCACTGTCCGCGACGGGTTCGAGCGAGCGATTGACGACGGTAACTGCTACGACGGCAACGCCGATGACGATCAACACGCCCATCCCTATGACCAGGGCTCTCAAAGCCATCGAATGCTTCCCGCCGTTGGTCGGCGCCGCGGAATTGCCACAGTTGCGGGCGAGAGTCATCGGTGTGGAGACGGCTCCTTGACGGCAAGCGACGAAAATACGGTTTTCGAAGCCGTTGCGCCGCCGGAAGCGGATGGAGAACGGCTGGACCGGGTGCTTGCCCGTGAGATACCGGCGCTGTCTCGCTCCCGCATCCAGACGCTGATGGCAGAGGGGCGGGTGACGCCTTCGGGCCGCAAGGCGGTTGCCGGGCAGCAATACCGGGTAAGCATTCCGCCGGCGCGTCCCGCCGAACCCGCGGCCGAAGCGATCCCGCTTGCGGTAGTCCATGAGGACGAGCACCTGATCGTGGTGGACAAGCCGGCGGACATGGTTGTGCATCCCGCTCCCGGCCATGCCGGCGGCACGCTTGTGAATGCGCTGCTGAGCCATTGCGGTACGGACCTCTCGGGCATTGGCGGCGTCGCCCGGCCGGGCATCGTCCACAGGCTCGACAAGGACACTTCCGGCCTGATCGTGGCAGCCAAGACGGAAGCGGCCCATGCCGGCCTCCGCGCGCTCTTCGAGGCGCACGACATCGAGCGCGGCTACCTTGCGCTGGTGCAGGGCCTGCCATCGCCCGTTGCGGGACGGATCGAGGCGTCCATCGGCCGGGACCCGCGCCACCGCAAACGCATGGCGGTGGTCGAGCGGGGCCGCCCGGCGGTCACGCATTACAGGGTCGAGAAGGCTTTCGGCACGCGGGCGTCGTGCGTTGCCTGCCGTTTGGAGACCGGGCGGACCCATCAGGTCCGGGTTCATTTGGCCCATCTCGGCCACGCCGTGATCGGAGACCCGCAATATGGCGGACGCCGGCGCGGACTGCCGGCCTTTCCGCGCCAGGCGCTTCACGCCGCCCGGCTTGGTTTTCGTCATCCTGCAACCGGCGAAGAAATGCTGTTCGAAAGTCCGCCTCCCGCGGACTTTCATGAACTGTCGGTAATGTTGGAAGACTTGAATTTCTAACCGTTATCCCTATGTTCCAAGGGAATAGAGAGGGTTCCGACCATGGCCGAAAATAGCATTGCCGGCCGCAATATCCCGGTGCTTGGAAGCGAAAGCAACCTCGCGCGCTATCTGCATGAAATCCGCCAGTTCCCGATGCTGGAGCAGGAAGAGGAATACATGCTGGCGAAGCGCTGGGTCGAGCATCAGGACGTGGATGCGGCGCACCGCCTGGTGACCAGCCATCTGCGCCTGGTCGCCCGCATTGCGATGGGCTATCGCGGCTACGGCCTGCCGGTCAACGAGCTGATATCCGAAGGCAATGTCGGCATGATGCAGGCAGTGAAGCGGTTCGATCCCGAAAAGGGGTTCCGCCTTGCCACCTATGCGATGTGGTGGATCCGGGCCTCGATCCAGGAGTACATCCTGCACTCCTGGTCGCTGGTGAAGATCGGGACCACGGCGGCGCAGAAGAAGCTGTTCTTCAATCTCCGCCGTATGAAGCATCGCTTGCAGGCCATCGATGACGGCGACTTGTCGCCCGAGCACGTCACGAAGATCGCCGACGAGCTTAAGGTGTCCGAAGACGAGGTCGTGCAGATGAACCGCCGCCTCGCCGCGCAGGACCGCTCGCTGAACGCGCCCATGCGTATCGAAGGCGAGGGCGAGTGGCAGGACTGGCTTGCTGACGAGAGCGAGAGCCAGGAGACTCTCTATGGCGAGCGCGAGGAATTGGAGCGCAGGCGGACGCTGCTCGCCGGCGCGATGGACGTGCTGAACGAGCGAGAGCGCCGCATCCTGAACGAACGCCGGCTGCGCGAGAGCCCGGCGACCTTGGAGGATCTCAGCCAGGAATTCGGTGTCAGCCGTGAGCGCGTACGTCAGATCGAGATGCGGGCTTTCGAGAAGTTGCAGCGCGCGGTTCGAGACGCGGTCGTCCAGGAACGGATGAAGGCGGAGCAGGCCGTCAGCGCCGGCGCGGCCGCCGGCTTCTGAAGGGTTCCCCGCGTTCTATCCGACCCTGGAGAATTCTCCGGTTTTCGGGTCCATCGTCCAGAGGGCTCCCTCCGCGATGTCGAACCAGGCGCCATGCAGGTCGAGGCGTTTGCGCTCCGCAAGGATCGAGACGCAGGGAAAGGTCCTGAGGTTCGCGACCGACTGACGGATAGAGGCGCGTTCCAGGGCAGTCTGCCGTTCCTCGTCGGTTAGTCCCTCTCTGCCCGCGATCGCTTTGGCGGCGGGCTCGATCGGAGTCATCCATTTGCCGATGAAGTCGTCGGGGGAAAGCGGTTCCTCCGCTGGCTGAAGTGCTGCGCGAATACCGCCGCAATGCCCGTGGCCGAGCACGACGATATGGCGGACCTTCAGGGCCTGGACGGCGAATTCGAGCGCTGCCGAAGTCGAGCAGCAATTGTTGTCGGGCTCGTAGGCAGGCACCAGGTTGGCGACATTGCGGACGACGAAGATCTCGCCGGGCCGGGTGTTGAAGATCGTCTCCGGCGCCGAACGGGAATCGCAACAGGCGATGACCATGGACTCCGGCGCCTGGCCTCCTTCGGCGAGGGAACGGTAGCGCGCCTGCTCGCGGATGTAGCGGTCATCCTTGAAGCAGCGGTAGCCGTCGAGAAGCGGTTTCGGAAAACTCGTCATGACATGAAAACTCCCGGGCGCCCTCTTTCCTGGCGAACTCCGGCCGCCTTGGGAAGCGGGCAGCCCGATGCTATCGATGGTTCAACGCGGGAACGAGGTCAACGCCGGCCTGGCGGCTTGAAGCAAAGGCGGACCGCTCCATATCGCCGCAAGACACTCCAACAATGAACGGGCGTTGAGGTCACCATGCCATTCCAGATCGGCCTTCTTCTTTTCCCCAACCTCACCCAACTCGACATGACCGGCCCTTATGAGGTGTTCACCAAATTCCCCGATTCCAAGGTCCATCTTCTCTGGAAGACCCTCGATCCGGTCACGGCCGCGGGCGGCATGCAGCTGCTGCCGAGCGCGACCTTCGCCGACTGCCCGCAGCTCGACCTCGTCTGCGTGCCGGGCGGTGCGGGAATGAACGCGCTCCTCAACGATGACGAGACGCTCGATTTCCTGCGCCGCCAGGCGTCGGGCGCGCGCTACATCACCTCCGTGTGCACGGGCTCGCTGGTGCTGGGCGCGGCGGGGCTGCTGCGCGGCCGGCGGGCGACGACGCACTGGATGTCGCTGCCGATGCTGGCCGCCTTCGGCTGCGAGCCGGTAGCCGAACGCGTGGTCGTGGATGGCAATGTGATTACCGGCGGCGGCGTGACGGCGGGTATCGACTTTGCGTTGACAGTTGCGGGAGAACTGCTCGGCGCCGAGGCCGCAGAACGGATTCAACTCGGTATGGAATACGACCCTCATCCCCCGTTCGATGCGGGCAGTCCGGACCGGGCCGGCGCATCCGTCGTCCAGGCGGTGTCGGCGGCCGCCGCGGCGCGGCAGACGGAGCGCGAATTCGAGATCGAGCGGGCGAGAGCCCGGTTCGCAGCTGGCTGACCGGGCTAATCCCGTATCCAGCCGGGGCCCCAGAGGTTGAGCGTGCGCTCTTCCGCCGGCCAGAGGCGGGCGGCCATCTCGCGCGGCATGCGCTCGATCTCCGCCGAGAGTTCGACCGGGTCGCCGTGCGGGTCGCGGATCATGAAGAACAGATTGTTGCCGGGGCCGTGGCGGCCGGGACCCCACCAGATTTTCACGTCATTGCGGGCGAGATGGTCCGCCCAGTCGCGGATATCGGTCCAGCCGCCGGTCTCGTAGGCGTGGTGGTCGGCCTTGCTTTCCGAGGCGGCGAAGACGGCGAAGCTGTGATGCTCCTCGTCCGAGCGGTAGAACGCCACCCGGCGCGAGTCGGGGTCGTCCATGTCCGCCAGCACATAGTCCGAGGGGGCGAAGCCCAGCACGTCCTCGTACCAGCGCATCATGCGGTCGAGATTCTCGCTCGCCACCACGACATGCTGCAGGCGGGCGGTGAAACTACGGCCCGGCACGCCGTTTACTGTCCGGATCGCCGGCAGGTCCCCGCGCGGCAGACCGAAGACCGAGAGCCAGCCGTCCGGATCGCGCACGGCGACCGCGTCGGGCTCGAACACCGCCGACGGCGAGGGCTCCATATTAATTCCCTTTGCCGCGATAAAGGCGCGCACGGCATCGAGCTGCGCCCGGTCCCGAAGCCGGAATCCGTGGTAGGGCCTTCCGCCCGGCACCCCCTGGCCGATGACGAGGCGGCGGCCGGGGCCCTGCAGCAGCCTGCTGCCGTCCGGCAGGTCGAAACCGTCGAAGCCGAGAAGACATGCGTAGAAGTCGGCGAGCCGGTCCGGATCGTCGCTGTCGAGACGCAGATGGTCCAGGGGCGCGGGCCAGATCGGCGACTCTGTAGGCATCGGACTGCCTCGCTTTCTTGCCATCGGGCGCCGGGAGGGGGAAGATGGCGCCGGTTTCGCTGACGATCCGGGAGCATAGGCGAATATGGGCACGACACCTATTCCGATTATCGATATCGGTCCCGTTGTCCGGGGCGAAGACGGCGGGCCCGAACGGGCTGCTGCCGAGCTTTCCGATGCCTGCCGCAATGTCGGCTTCTATTACCTGAAGGGCCATGGCGTGCCCCGCGCTCTCGTGGATGCGGTGTTCGACGAGGCGCGGCGCTTTCACGCCCAGCCGCTCGAAGCCAAGCTCGACCTTAGAGCGGGCGCCAACAATGTCGGCTACATGCCGTATGGGGGCAGCGTTTCGCGCGCATCCCGCATTTACCACGGCGACCGGCCGAACCGGAACGAAGCCTTCTTCCTGAAGCGCGACCTGACGCCCGACCATCCGGACGTGCTGGCAGGCAGGCGCTTCCGCCCTCTGAACCGATGGCCGGACGAGGCGGCGCTGCCGGGCTTCCGATCGACGGTGCTCGCCTATGCCGACGCGATGGAAGGTGTCGCCATGCGCCTCGTGCCGCTGTACGCCCGCGCGCTCGACCTCGCCACGGACTATTTCGATGAGGCTTTCGACGACCCGCAATTCACTCTGAGGCTCACGCGCTATGCGGCGCATGAGAATTTCGACGAGGACGAGTTCAGCCTGGCGCCGCACACCGACAGTTCCTTCATGACCTTGCTGGCGACGACCGACGTGCCCGGCCTTTCGATCCGGCTTCCCTCCGGCGAATGGGTGGACGCGCCGTCGGAGCCGGACTGCTTCATCGTCAATATCGGCGACCTGGGGCATCGCTGGACCAACGGGCATTTCCTTTCGACGCCGCACCGGGTTGTCAACCGGTCCGGCCGCGAGCGCTACGCCATCCCGTTCTTCTTCGACTGCAATATCGACTACGAGATGGTGTGCCTGCCGACCTGCTGCGGCCCCGACGATCCTCCAAAATTCCCGCCGACCACCTATATGGACTACATGCTCTGGTTCACCGGCGTGAACTATGCCCATGCGCGGGAAAACGCCGCCTGAGCCGGGGCCGCCAGCCCGAACGGAGGACACAAGGGTCCAAAGCCATGCGCCTAGCCATCGTCCCGATCCTGCTTGCAGCGATGACGGCCGTTGCACCGCCGGTCCATGCACACGGCACGCCGGAGAGCTTCGCCGAACTAGCCGAGATGGCCCTGCCGGCGGTCGTCAACATTTCGACCCAGCAGACGGTCGAGCAGCGGCGCGTCCCGGATATGCCGCAGTTCCCGCCCGGTTCGCCCTTCGAGGAGTTCTTCAAGAGGTTCTTCGATCAGGAGCCGGGCGAGCGCGAAGACAGGCCGTCGCGCAGGACGACATCTCTCGGTTCCGGTTTCATCATCGACCCGGCCGGCATCATCGTTACCAACAACCATGTCATCGACGAAGCGGATGAAATCACGGTCCGCCTGCAGGACGACCGGCAGTTGGAGGCGGAGGTCGTGGGGCGCGATCCCAAGACCGATCTGGCGGTGCTTCGGGTCGAGACCGAGGAACCGTTGCCCTTTCTCGAATTCGGGGACTCGGACAACACCCGGGTCGGCGACTGGGTCATCGCCATCGGCAATCCGTTCGGCTTCAGCAGCACCGTAACCGCAGGCATCGTTTCCGCGCGCAAGCGCGATATCCGCGCCGGCCCCTACGACGACTTCATCCAGACCGATGCCGCGATCAACAAGGGCAATTCCGGCGGGCCGATGCTGAACCTCGAAGGCAAGGTGATCGGGGTGAACACCGCGATCACTTCGCCGTCGGGCGGCAGCGTGGGCATCGGCTTTGCCGTGCCCGCCTCGCTCGCTGCTCCTGTGATCGACCAGCTTCGCCGGTTCCGGGAGACCCGGCGCGGCTGGCTCGGTGTGCGCATTCAGAACGTGACCGAGGAGATCGCCGCTGCATTCGAGGGTTTCGGCGAGCCGCGCGGCGCCCTTGTGGCGGCCGTCCTGCCGGATAGCCCGGCGGACAAGGGCGGCCTGCAGGCCGGCGACATCGTGTTGTCCTTCGACGGCAAGCAAGTGGCCAAAATGCGCGCCTTGCCGCGCATCGTTTCCGATGCCGAAGTAGGCGCGACGGTGCCGGTCGAGGTCTGGCGCAAGGGCGAGGTCGTGCGTCTGGAAGTCGTTGTCGGCCGTCTGGAAGAAGTCGAACAGGCCGGCGCACCGGCCGAAGGCGAAACGAAGGAACATCCGGTCGAGGAGCTGGGACTCGTCGTCGCCGCGCCGAACGACGAGCTGCGCAAGGAATATGAGCTCGACGAGGATGTGCTTGAGAGAGGCGGCCTTGTGATTGTCGGAGTCGCGCCCGGCAGCGACGCCGAAGAGAAGGGGCTTGAAGCGGGCGACCTCATCATCGAAGCCGATCAGGCCGCGGTAGGGCGCCCGAAAGATCTGGAAGCGCGTATCGCGGCGGTGCGCGACGCCGGGCGCCGCTCTGTCCTGCTGTTGGTGAACCGCAACGGCGACGACCGCTTCGTGGCGGTGATGCTCGAAGCCGGAGCGGAGTAGCTGTCTTGAACGAACGAGCCGCGGACACGATCCGGGTCGCACGCATCCGGATCGAGGTCTTTCGCGCACCGATGCCGAATCCCGTGGTCGTTTCGTTCGGCGCGATCACCGAACGCAGCGTTGCAATGGTGGCGCTGGAGGACGCCGACGGCACTGTCGGCTGGGGCGACATTTGGGGCAATTTTCCTTCGATCACCACGGAATACCGGGCGCGGCTGGCAGGTCGGCTGTTGCCGGATCTGCTGCTCGGGCGGGCCGTGGACGACATTCCGGCCCATTACGCCGCCACGATGCGGCAATTGCGCGTGCTCGCGATCCAATCGGGCGAATACGGTCCGGTCGCGGCCGTCGTCTCGGCGGCCGACCAGGCGCTCTGGGACCTTGCGGCGCGCCGCCGGGGCGTCCCGTTGCGCCGCCTGCTCGACTCCGGCGCCTTGGACCGCATTCCCGCTTATGCCAGCGGCCTCAACCCCGATGACGGGCCGGAGATGGCAGGAAGGGCGCGCCTGGCGGGCCATCGCAATTTCAAGCTCAAGGTCGGCTTCGGAGAGGAGATCGACCGGGGCAATGTCGAAGCGATCCGGCAGGACTTGGCGGACGGCGAGCGCCTCTTTGTGGACGCGAACCAGAGATGGGACCTCGAAGCGGCGGAAAGGGCGGCCGGATGGCTGGCGGATGCGGGCGTCGGCTGGCTGGAGGAGCCGATGCGGGCGGACGCGCCGGACGAGGACTGGCAACGGCTCAGGACGGCGATGCGCCTGCCGCTTGCGGGCGGCGAGAACCTGCCCGACCACGGGCTGATCGACCGGGCGCTCGGTTGGCTCGACATCATGCAGCCGGATGTCGGCAAATGGGGCGGAGTGTCCGATAATTTCGCCATCGCGCGCCGCGCGCTTGCACGCGGACGGACCTACTGCCCGCATTGGCTCGCCGGGGGGCTCGGCCTACTCCATTCGGCCAATATCCTGGCGGCCGTCGGCGGCGATGGACTGCTCGAATTGGACGCGAACCCCAACCCGCTGCGCGAAGCGGTAATCGGCGGCGCGCTTGACGTCGCGGACGGCCATGTCCGCCTGCCGGACAGGCCGGGGCTCGGCATTGAGATCGACCTGGACGCGATGTCGGGCTGGCGGGTTGCTTCCGAAGAGTTTTCCTGAGGATTCCGGCCTACGGTCCTTCGGCCAGCTCCGGCACGACCCAGAGAGGGGCGGAGCCGCGCGCCACGCGCTGCACATTGTCGAAGGCGTTGCGCACCCGCGCCGTGTTGCTCTCGAAAGTCGGCCCCGCGAGGTGCGCGGTGAGCGTGACGTTCTCCATGTTGAAGAGCGGGTTGTCGGCGGGCGGCGGTTCCTCGTCGAACACGTCCAGGCCGGCCGCCGCGACGGTCCCGTCCGTCAATGCCGCACAGAGCGCCGCTTCGTCCACCACCGGCCCGCGCGAGGTGTTCACGAGAATGGCCGAGGGTTTCATCTGCGCGAGCTCCCCGGCGCCGACCAGATGGCGGGTGGTCGCGTTGAGCGGCACATGCAGCGAGACGATATCGGCCTCGCGGAGCAGCTCGCGCAACAGGCGGAAGCGCACATCGAGCGCATCCTCGCGGTCCTCCGGCAGCCGCTCGATATCGTAGTAGATGACGTTCATGCCGAAGGCGAGCGCCAGCCGCGCGGTCTTCTTGCCGATGGTCCCGAGGCCGACAATGCCGAGCGTGCGTCCGCGCATCTCGTGCAGGCGCGGCGTGCTGTTTCCCCGCCAATTGCCCGCCGCCACCGTCCGGTGCTGGCGGACGAGCTGGCGCGAGGCGGCCAGCGCCAGCAGGATTGCGTGTTCGGACACGGCGGTGGAGTTGGCGCCGCCATTGTTGCAAAGCGGCACGCCCGCCCGCCGGGCGGAGTCGAGGTCGGCCTGGTCGTATCCGGCGCTGAGCAGCTGGATCAGCCTGAGGTTCGGACCCGCCTCGAACAGGGCATCGTTCACGAGCCCATCCACGAAGCCCACGAGATATTCGGCGTTCCGCATCGCCTCCAGATATTCGGCGCTGCCAGCGGCCACGATGGAAAGCTCGAAGCCCGAAGGGGCCACTTCCTGCGCGGCAACCGCGGCGTCGGGAAAATTGGTGACGAAAACGATCCTGGGCTGCATGGACTCCGTCCGTTTCTGCCGGTTTTTCAGGGAACGGCCGCCGTCAGCGGCGTTTCGGTTTGCGCGCTAGATGCCTGAGCGCACCTTGGGGATCACTTCTTCGGCGAGCATCGCCATCTCGTCCAGCACCATGCTCTGCGGCATGCCGGGATACTGGATGCCGAACACGAAATGGTTCACGCCGAAGCGTTGGATGTAGCCGATGATCTGTTCCGCCACCTCGTCGGGCGACCCGAACAGGAACCGGTCCTTCAGGAGGTCCTCGTAGTTCTGGCCGAAATCGCCGTCGCCCTCGGGCATTACCTTGTCCTGGCCCCACTCCTTGTAGGCGCGGTATTTCGCCATCAGATAGGGCTCGGCGGTGCGGATAGCCTCCTCGCGCGATCGGCCGACGACGACCTCGCGCATCATGGGCAGTTCCTCCGGCATCGGCTTGCCTGCCTTGTCTAGGGCGCGTTTGTACACTTCCATCTGCCGGGCGGTCGTGGCCACCGTGTTGTGCGGGTTGATGAACCAGGCATCCGTCAGCCTGGCGGCGCGCTCGATTGCCCGGTCTGCATTGGCGCCGACCCAGACGGGCGGCATCGGTTTCTGGATGGGCTTGACTGTGCAGGCGGCGTCGATGAGTTCGAAATGCGAGCCCTTCATCGTGACCCGCTCCTCGGTCCACAGCCGCCGGATCGCTTCGAGATTTTCGACGAAGCGCGGCACGGCGTCCTTCTGCGTTGTCCCGAACGCCCTGAATTCCACTTCCCGATAACCGAGCCCGATGCCGAAGATGAGCTTGCCGCCGCTCATGACATCGATATTGGCAAATGTCTCGGCGACATCGAGCGGCTTGTGCAGCGGCAGAAGGCAGATGCCGCAAAGCAGCCGCAGGGACGGGCACTCGGCGGACATGCGGGCAAGGAACGGGACCTGCTGGAAGTCCATCAGCGGCCAGGAACTGTAATGCGAGCCCTTCATGATGGAATCGAACTTGAGCCGTTCGGCGGCGCGCGCCTGTTCGACCATCTCGTCCCAGTGCAGTTTCGGGTCGTCGCCGACGGGGAACTGCCCCCGGTTCATGATCCCGAACTGAAGCGCCGTCATTCGATCCTCTCCTTCCCGGCCAAGCGTGCCGGAATGTCCGTGCCGTTCAACCACGCAAGCGCCCGACATGCGCCGCCTTGCGCGAGCAGCATGCGCAAATCCTCGGGCTTGTCCACATCGAGAGCGATGCCGGGCAGGCCCGCAAGGATGCGCGGTTCGATGCCGAGAGCCCGGGCTTCGGCCCTGTGCGGCTCGAAACTGTCATGGCCGAAATGGAACGGGATCGCGTCGGGCGGCGAACACACCACACAATTGGTCCCGCGCCGGTCGGCCGCGGGCATCATGGTCACTGCCGGGGCAGGCTCGTGGGCGGCCAGCACCCGGTCGATTTCCGCCGGCGAGACGAGCGGCACATCGCCCGGCAAAGCCAAGGCCGCGCTTGCCCCGGCCCGGGCAAGTTCGCGTACGGCATCCGCTACGGCAGGGCTCTGGCCGCGATTCTCCGTTTCCTCCAGAACGGCAGCGCCGGATTGCGACGCCAAAGACTGCGCCCAAGCGTCGCGGGTGACGACCACTGTTCCGTCCAACCCTTCGGCATCGATCATTGCCGACAGGACATCCTCAGCCATTGCCCGGTACAATAGCCGGCGTTCCACCGGCGATAATGCCGGTGCGAGGCGGGTTTTGGCCTGGCCCGAATCCTTGAGTGGCAAGACCCCCCAGACCGATGCCGCCGTAACATTCCTTAACAAAGCGTGACTTGTAGAGCGGCGAAGCACCTCTTTATGATCTCCTTACCGATTCGCCAGTTTGGAACGTCATATTACAGTGCAATGAGCGAACGAGAGGGAAAACAAATAGAACGTCTTTTGACATGGCTGGATCGCGAACAGCGGACCTTGCGGACGTCAATTGCGTGCGAAGGCATAGGTATTCATAGCGGCCGAAAAGTGCATTTGACGTTGGGACCGGCTCCTCCTGGACAGGGATTCGTCTTCCGGCGTGTCGATATCGGTGGCGAGTCCGGCATGGTGCCTGCACGATGGGGTACGGTGGTGGATACGACGCTATGCACTGTATTGTCCAATCGATACGGAGTCAGCATACGCACGCCGGAGCATATTTTGGCGGCGCTATCGGGTGCAGGGGTCGATAATGCCACAATCGAGGTCGATGCGCCGGAATTGCCGATTATGGACGGCAGTTCGGACGATTTCACATTCCTTATCGGTTGCGTGGGCGTTAGGCCTCAGCCTTCCCGGCCGCGACGTCGTATCGAGGTCCTGAAGCCGGTCCAGGTGCAGGAGGGCGATAGTTGGGCCCGGCTGCTCCCGTCGGACCGGTTCGAGGTTTCCTGCACGATCGACTACGACCACCCCCATGTGGGCGTCCAGCGTTTCGATTTCGATTCGGAGCGGCAGAGCTTTTCGGAAGCGGTGGGTCGTGCTCGCACCTTCGGGTTTCTGCACGAGTTGGAATGGCTGCGCGCCCGGGGCTACGCCAAGGGCGCCTCACTGGACAATGCCGTTGCAATCTCGCCGAACGGCGTGATGAACGATGGCGGATTGCGCTACCCGGACGAGTTGGTTCGTCACAAGGTGCTCGATGTCATTGGCGACCTTGCCTTGGCCGGCGCCCCGATTCTCGGAGCATTCCAGGGCTACAGGTCCGGCCACCGGCTCAACAATCTGGTCCTGCGCGCTCTGATGGCCGACGCTTCGGCATGGAGATGGGAAGGCGCTGGGACGGACGTCCAACGGGTCGTCGCCTGAAACTATGCTTCGGCGCGCGCTTGGCATAAACTGAAGCTGCCTCTTCCCGTTGTCGCGAGGGTGCCGTGAGTCGGGCGTACGGTCGTTTCGGGCGAATTTTCGTCGCTGCCCTGTTCGGAGCCGGGATACTCGCCGGCTGCAGTTCCGACAACACCGGGGAATATGTAGAGCGCTCTGTGGAGGAGCTCTACAACAGTTCCATGGACGCGCTGCTGGACGGCAACTACGGAGTCGCGAGCCAGCGGTTCGATGAGGTCGAGCGCCAGCATCCTTATTCGGTGTGGGCAACCAAGGCGCAGCTGATGGGGGCGTATGCCCACTATCAGGCGAACAACTATGGGGAAGCGGTCTCTGCCCTGCAACGCTATATCGAGCTTCACCCCGGCAATCCGGATGTGGCTTATGCGTATTATCTGATAGCGATTGCCTATTACGAGCAGATCTCGGATGTCGGCCGGGACCAGAGTCTGACGCGCAAGGCCCGGTCGGCGCTGGAGGCAGTGGTGCGGCGCTTCCCGGGGAGCGACTATGCGAACGACGCCCGCCTGAAGCTCGACCTGACGCGCGACCATCTGGCCGGCAAGGAAATGAGCGTCGGTCGCTTCTATCTGCGCCAGGGCCATTTGCTGGCCGCCATCAATCGGTTTCGCGTGGTGGCGGACGAATACCAGACGACGAGTCATGTGCCGGAGGCGCTGCATCGCCTCGCAGAGGCATACACGGCCGTCGGGCTCGATGAAGAGGCGGTTCGGGTTGCCGCCGTGCTTCAGCACAACTACCCGGGGAATGAGTGGTACGTCGACAGTTACGGCCTCGTCGAGAAGGGCCAACCCGTGGCAGCTGACGACGGAGCAGACTGGTTTTCCAGGAACTGGAGCGCCTTGTTCGATCCGGAGAAGACCATTGGCGGCGGCGGCGAGCGCGCGGAGGAGCTGGCGAAAGAACTGGCTGAGAAGAGGGCAGCCGACGATGCGGCCCTTGAGGAACGCGCCCGGGAGCTGGAACAGGAACGCGCTGGAGGGAAAGGCGGAGCGCCTCAAACACAGGCCGAGGCGCCTCCAGCGACCCCGAAGGGATAACGCCCGAACGCCATGTTGCGCGGGCTCGCCATCCGGAATGTGGTACTGATCGAACGGTTGGACCTCTCCTTCGGGCCAGGCCTTTCCGTGCTCACCGGGGAGACCGGTACAGGCAAGTCCATTCTGCTCGACGCCCTGGGCTTGGCCTTGGGCGCGCGGGCGGACAGCGGTCTTGTACGGGCCGGGGCGGAACGGGCCGATGTGGCCGCCTGTTTCGACGAGACCCCGGAGGCGGCGGCGGCGTCGCTGCGGGAGCTTGAGATCGATGCGGGCGATGAACTGATTTTACGCCGGACGGTCGGGCGCGACGGGCGCTCTCGCGCCTTCGTGAACGATATGCCCGTTGCAGCAGGCCTTCTGCGGCGAGTGAGCCGGGAGCTGGTCGAGGTTCACGGTCAATTCGAACAGCGAGGGCTGCTGGACGAAGCGTCGCATCGCGGCTTGCTCGATCGATTTGCCGACCATCTCGGTCTCGTCGAGGCGGTGTCCGGCGCGTGGCGGGAACTGGTTCGCGCGGAGGAGACAGCACAGGCTGCGCGAGAAGCGCTTGCGCGTGACCTGGCAGCGAAGGAAGACCTCGAAGCGGAATTGGATGCGCTGGAAATCCTTGCGCCGAAGCTGGGCGAAGAGGCCTGTCTGGCCGTGCGTCGGCGCCGGATTCTAGCGCGTCGGAAGGTCCTCGACGCGGCTGCGGAAGCCCGCGCCATTCTGGGAGACGACGCGGCAACCGCATTGCGCGGCGCCGCGCGCGCGCTTGCTCGCGTTGGCGCCGAGGCAGGCGGTCTGTTCGACGAGACGCTGTCGGCGCTCGACCGGGCGACCATTGAGGCGGAGGAAGCCGAGCGCCTGGTCCAGGGCCTCGGCAGCCGGATAGAGGAAGACGAGGCTTCGGCGGATTCGGTCGAGGCGCGCCTGTTTGCGTTACGCGACGTTGCGCGCAAGCATCGGGTGGAGGTCGATGCGCTCCCGGGACTTCTGGACGATTTCCGCCGCCGGGTCGAAGCGCTCGATGAAAACGATGCTCATGTTGCCGGCCTGGAAGAGAAGGCCGCCCTTGCAAGGGCGGCCTATGAAAAAGCCGTTGCTGCGCTCACCGCCGGGCGCCGAAAGGCGGCTTCAGCCCTGGCGCGTTCGGTCAGGCGCGAACTGCCGCCGCTGAAACTCGATCGGGCCGAATTCCGCGTGGCGCTGGAGCCGTCCCGGCCGGGGCCGTCGGGGGTGGATCGCGTGTGCTTCGAGGTCCGGACCAACGCCGATCTTCCATTCGGGGAGCTCGGTCGTATCGCTTCCGGCGGCGAACTGGCGCGATTCGCGCTCGCGTTCAAGGCGGCGCTTGCGGCCGAAGGCGGCCCGGCAATGATCTTCGACGAGGTCGATGCGGGAATCGGCGGCGCAACGGCGGCGGCGGTGGGCTCGCGGCTGGCTGCGCTCGGACAGGGAGGGCAGGTCCTGGTCGTAACCCATGCTCCGCAGGTGGCCGCACGCGCCACCTGGCACTTCCGGGTGTCCAAGGACGATACGCGCACGTCGGTTGTCGAACTGGACGAAGACGGGCGCGAAGAGGAGATTGCGCGTATGTTGGCCGGCGCCAGGATAACCGGTGCGGCAAAGCGGGCCGCCCGTGCGTTGATCTCGGGCGAGGGCGGATGACAGACAGTCCGGAAAGGATGGACGAAGAAACGGCAGCAGGGGAAATGGCTCGCCTCGCTGCCGAGATCGCCGCTCATGACCAGCGCTATCACGGCGAGGACGCACCGGTCATCTCCGACGCCGAATACGATACCCTGGTGGTCCGCTATTTGGCTCTGGAGGCGCGTTTCCCGGACCGCGCGCCGGCCGACGGTCCGAGCCGGCGCGTCGGTTCCCGGCCTGCGCAAGGTTTCGAAAAGGTGGTTCATGCGCGTCCGATGTTGTCGTTGCGCAATGCCTTCGACGAGGAGGACGTAAGGGAATTCTTCCTGGGCGTGCGCCGCTTCCTCAATCTCGGGCCGGAAACGCCGCTCGCAGTGACCGCGGAGGCCAAGATCGACGGGCTTTCGATCTCGCTGCGCTATGAAGACGGGCGCCTGGTGCAGGCAGCGACACGGGGCGACGGGCGCGAAGGCGAGAACGTTACCCGCAACATCGAGACCGTCGAAAGCGTGCCGAAGCGCCTCAAGGGCGCGGCGCCGGAAGTGCTGGAGGTACGCGGCGAGATCTATATGGCGCACGGCGAGTTCCGGCGGCTCAACGATGAGAGGGAGCGGGCGGGCCTGCCGCTCTACGCCAATCCACGCAATTCGGCCGCAGGGTCGGTGCGCCAGATCGATCCTGCCGTAACCGCGGGCCGGCGCCTGCGATTTTTCGCCTACGGTTGGGGCGAGGTCAGCGAGCGCCCGGCCGAGACGCATTCCGCCTGGCTGGAGCGACTCCGCGACTGGAGCTTTGAGGTTGAGCCGAACGGAGGGCAGGCAGAAGACGCGGCCGGTTTGATCGACGCCCACCGGGCTATCGGCGAACTGCGCTCCTCGCTCGATTACGATATCGACGGCGTCGTCTACAAGGTTGACCGGATCGACTGGCAGGAGCGGCTGGGCTTTGCCGGACGGGCCCCGCGCTGGGCGATCGCGCACAAGTTCCCCGCCGAACGCGCCGAAACGGTTCTGGAGGACATCCTCGTCCAGGTCGGCCGGACCGGTGCGCTCACTCCTGTGGCCGTCCTAAGGCCGGTCACGGTCGGCGGCGTCGTGGTCTCGCGCGCGACGCTCCACAATGAGGATGAAATCGAGCGCAAGGACATTCGCGTCGGCGATACCGTTGTCATTCAGCGTGCAGGCGACGTCATTCCGCAGATTCTGGAAGTCCGGCTCGACAAGCGCCCGGAGGGAGCCGGGCCGTTCCGCCTGCCTGACGCCTGCCCGGTCTGCGGCTCGGAAGCGCGGCGCGACGGCGGCGATGTCGTCCGGCGGTGCACGGGCGGGCTCATCTGCCGGGCGCAGGCGGTCGAGCGACTCAGGCATTTCGTCTCTCGCGGCGGCTTCGACATCGAAGGCCTCGGGCGCAAGCACATCGAGAGCTTTTTCTCCGACGGACTGATCGCTGCGCCCGCGGACATCTTCACGCTGCACGAACGGCGCGCCGAATTGCTGGAGCGGGAGGGGTGGGGCGAACAGTCCGCGGACAATCTGCTGGCGGCTATCGAGGAGCGGCGGCAGGTGCCGTTCGATCGCTTCCTCTATGCGCTCGGCATCCGCCATATCGGCGAAGGCAATGCCCGTCTGCTGGCGCGGCACTACGGCAGTTTCGATGCATTGCGCCACGCTGTCGCGTCGGCGGTCTCGCGCGAAGGCGAGGCATGGGAGGCGCTGATCGGCATCGACGGAATGGGGGCAGGCCGTGCGGAGGACCTGGTAGCGTTCCTTTCCGATCCCCGGAGTGCGGAGATCGTCGAGGCGCTGACACGGGAAGTATCGGTCGAGGAGGTAGCCGGCGTTGCCTCCGCCGCCGGGGCCGCGAACGGTGAATTGGCCGGCAAGATAGTGGTCTTCACCGGCACGCTTGCCGCTCTCAGCAGGCGGGAAGCCAAGGCGCGGGCGGAGCAGATCGGCATGCGGGTGGTGGGCAGCGTTTCCGCAAGAACGGATTTTGTCGTCGCCGGGGAGGCGGCGGGGTCCAAGAAACGCAGGGCGGAAGAGCTCGGCGTCAAGGTTCTGACGGAAGGCGAATGGCTGGAACTCGCCGAGCGGTGACAAGCGGTCCGGTCAATCTTGAGACGGTCCGCGCTGCTGCCGGGCGCATTGCGGATGGCGTCCGGCGCACACCGGTCCTGAAGGCGGCCGCAATGCGCGAACCGCCCTGTTCCGGGCAGCTGTTCCTGAAGCTGGAATGCCTCCAGGTCACCGGATCGTTCAAGCCGCGCGGCGCACTCAACAAGGCCCTCGGCCTGAAGGCGCCAAGCGGTCTCACCACGGCATCGGGCGGCAATCACGGGCTGGGTGTCGCCTACGCCGCTTCCGTTCTGGGCATCCCGGCGACGGTCTTCCTGCCAACCTCGACGCCGGAAGCCAAGGCGCAAAAGCTGCGCGGCTGGGGCGCGACCGTAGAGGTGACGGGGTCCGTCTTCGACGAAGCGAACGAGGCCGCGCTCGCCTATGCCCAGGCGGGGGATGCAGTCTATGTGCATCCGTTTGCGGACCCTGTCGTCATTTCCGGCCAGGGCACGCTCGGGCTTGAGTTGCTTGAGGACGTTGGCGACGTGGATACGGTCTTGGTCGCGGTCGGCGGCGGCGGCCTGATCGCCGGGGTTGCGACCGCGCTGAAGGCGGTCAGGCCTTCGATCCGTGTGATCGGCGTCGAGCCCGTCGGCGCGCCGACGCTTCATGACAGCCTTGCGGCCGGGGCCCCGGTTACCCTCGAACGGATCGAAACCGAGGCGGGTACGCTGGCGCCGCTCCGTTCGGCGCAACTCAATCTCGAACTCATCGCCGCCAATGTGGATCGCATCGTTCTGGTCGATGACGAGGCCATGCGGAAGGCGGCCCGATGGCTCTGGTTCGAGGCCGGTGTGGCGGCCGAGCTCTCCGGCGCGGCGGCGCTTGCGGCATTGACGGCAGGCGCCTACGAACCGGAAGCGGATGAACGCATTGTCGCAATTGTTTGCGGTGCAGGTTCGGACGGTCTCGGTTGACGAGGCCGGTTGCTATCCTGAATAAAGGGCCGCTTACAGCAAAAAGGAGGGCGTCTGCCTTTGTCGAAAGAGGAAATGATGGTCTTCGGCGGGACCGTGACCGAAAAACTGCCGAACGCGATGTTTCGCGTAAAACTGGAGAACGAACACGAGATTATCGCGCATACCGCGGGAAAGATGCGCAAATTCCGTATCCGGGTCATGGTCGGAGACCGGGTGGACGTCGAGATGACGCCCTACGATCTGACCAAGGGCCGGATCACGTTCCGCCACAAGTAAGCCCGAGCGAAGCCGCAATTTCGCGTTCGAGCGTCGGCCAGTCCTCCGGACGGCCGTCCGCTTCCGGCGGCTTCTCGACCAGCCGGGCGAGGCGTTCCGTCGCCACGAAATGCAGGCACGCGATGCCGGGAGCTGCCTGTTTCACCGAAGCGTGGTTGTTCGGTCCGTCATCTATGAAGACAGCGGGCCCTCCGGCGCGGGCCGCGAGCCAGGCGGCGGCCGGCCCCTTGTCCCCTGTATTCACGACGACGGGGTAGGGCATCCGGTTTCGGGCCAGCGCCGCTCGCCGGGCGTCGCGCTGGGCCACGGGTATGTTGGTAAGCACCACGATCTGCACGCCGGCGCGCGCAAGCCGGGCCAGCGCTTCCGCCGCACCCGGCACCGGCGGGATGTCCTCTGCACGCTCGGCGAAGAAGTGCTGCAACAAGGCGAAGATCTGCGGCTGGTTCAGCACCGCGCCGTCCGACTTCCTGCGGACATTCCCGGTCAGCCGGAAGGACGACCAGTCGAAGGAATAGCCGCGTTCCTCGATATGATCCACGAACGTCTCGACGAAACGGAACAGCACTTCGTCAGCATCCGAAATCAACAGCGGACGGCCGGCCTCGACGCCGGCCGCTTCCAATTGCGCCAGCGTGGCGGCCGGCAGCCGGGTCATATCCTCTTGCCTTTCAGGCGCTCGCCGATCCGGTCCGACAGAAGGCGGATCCCGTCGAGATAGGGGTTCAGCTCCAGGGCGCGGCGCAACCATTCCAGCGCGTCCTCTTCGCGGCCGAGCGCGACCAGGATCATGCCCAGGCCCGACAGCGCGCCATAGTGACGGGGTTCCAGATTGAGAACCTGTCGTACATCGGCGACGGACTCGCGGTGTCGCCCCATCATGAACAGCACCGTGGCCCGCTTGTTCCAGCCTTCGGCGAAGTCCGGCGCATGTTCGACGATATCGTCGAAGCGTTCGAGCGCCCTGTCGAGTGCGCCCCGCTGCATGGCGATCATGCCCTGTGCCATGAGCCGGTTGACCGCCTTGTCTTCGGAGTGCAGCCAGAGCAGCCAGATGCGTCGGTCCACCTCGGCCGCTTCCTCGGGTGTCAGGTCTTGCTGAAGGCGCTCAAACAGCGTCGGCAGTTCAGGATCGTTCTGGTCGGCGGCAGCCGTACCGCCTGAGAGGGCCAAAAGAATTGCAAACGCCAGCGCGCGCAGCGGTCTAACCCTGCCGGGCCTTGAACCGGCGGTTGGTCTTGTTGATGACATAGATGCGGCCGCGCCGCCTCACGACCTGCGAATCCTTGTGGCGCTTCTTCAATGTCTTCAGCGAACGAACGACCTTCATCCCATCCATCCCGGCCTGGAAGACCCGGCTTCTACCCGTCCGCTTCGCCCGCTGTCAACCTGCCGCCAATGGCCGGGGGCGTTCCTCCGGCTTGGGAAGTGCGCTGAAAACGGGGCGTTTCCCCAAGGCGGTGCGCCCGGTTTCTCAGCTGCCTGCCCAGATCGTTGCGCGCGCGATGACGAGGCGGAGCGCGAGGTCGACCAGCACCATGCCGACCGCGGCGAAGTTCGCGATGCCGAGACCGTGGCGGGCGAGACGCCACTTGAACAGCAGGATCCAGAACCAGGCGGCCATGAACAGCATTGCCGCAATGACTTCCGGCAGCACGCCCGAGGTGTTGACCATGATGACCAGGGCGAAGACGGCGCTCTGAAGCAGGTTCGCCCAATTGGTGGCGACGATGAACCGCCAGTAATTCGGGAAGACCTGCAACCGGTCCGCCAGATAGACGGCGATGAGCGGAAAGGCCGTCCAGGTTATGACATAACCGACGATGTCCGCCGCGACCAGTTTTCCCGTGACCTCAAGACCGTGCGGCGCCAGGGCCAGCAGCAGCAACGAAAGCGGAAAGGCGACGACTGCCGCCCGAAACGAACGCCAGAAGTCCGGCAGGGCGGAAACCGGTCCGGCATTCCCGCCCGCCAATGCCAGTGCAGCGGCGCAACCGATCCGAATTTCCGCGAGCATCCGAAACGCTTTCCCGAGCGGCCTCAGGTAAGGAAATAGCCCGCGAGCATCCTCTCGTAAACGCGGGTCAGCTTTTCGAGGTCCTCGATCTCCAGATATTCGTCCACCTTGTGGGCCGTCTCGCTCACCAGGCCGAGTTCGACCACCGGGCAATAGTCCTTGATGAAGCGCGCATCGGATGTGCCGCCCGACGTCGAAAGCGCCGGCGACCGGCCGGTAACTTCCTGCATCGCCTTCGCCGCCAGGTCCACAAGCGGCCCCGGCGGCGTGAGGAAGGATTCGCCGCTGACCGAGACTTCCAGCCTGTAGGCGTGGCCCTGCCGGTCCAGCGCCCGGCGCAGCCGCTCCTCCAGCCCGACGCCCGTATGCAGGTCGTTGAAGCGGATATTGAAGCGGGCCTCCGCGCGGGCCGGAATCAGGTTCGTGGTCGGGTTGCCGACATCGACGCTGGTCACTTGCAGCGACGAGGGCTGGAAATGCGCCGTGCCGTCATCGAGTGCGGTCGATGCCAGGCCGTGCGCCATGGCGAGCAGCGGATGGACGGGGTTGTCCGCGAGGTCGGGATAGGCGGCGTGGCCTTGCACGCCTTCGACGACAAGGCGCGCGTTCAGGGAGCCCCGCCGGCCGATCTTCATCATCTCGCCGAAGCGCGCGGGATTGGTCGGCTCGCCGACGACGCAGGCGTCGATGCGCTCGCCGCGCGCCGCCAGCCGCTCCAGCATCGGCCGGGTGCCGTTGACCGCCGGTCCCTCCTCGTCGCCGGTGATGAGCAGCGCGATGGAGCCCGGAACCGGGCCGAGGCGCGAAACGGCCGTGACGAAAGCGGCAATCGCCCCCTTCATGTCCACCGCGCCGCGCCCCGTGAGACGCCCGCCTGCGACCGTCGCCGAGAAGGGTGGCACGCTCCAGTCCGCGGGTTCGCCCACCGGCACCACGTCGGTATGCCCGGCAAAGCAGAACAGCGGCCCCTCGCTGCCGCGCCGCGCATAGAGATTGTCCACGTCCGGCGTTCCCGGCGTGCTGAACGGCATCCGCTCGCAGGCGAAGCCAAGCGGCTCCAGCGCCGCCTCCAGCACAGCCAGCGCGCCCTCGTCCGCCGGCGTGACGCTCGGGCAGCGGATCAGGGCGCGGGCGAGGTCGAGGGCGCCCGCGGACATCAGTCGCGCAGCAGGTCGTTGATCGCCGTCTTGGCGCGGGTCTGCGCGTCCACCGTCTTCACGATGACGGCGCAGGAGAGGTTCGGCCCCGGGCTGCCGTCGGGCAGCGGCCTGCCCGGCAGGCTGCCCGGCACGACCACGGCGTAGGGCGGCACGCGGCCCGTATGCACCTCGCCGGTGTCGCGGTTCACGATCTTGGTGGTGGCGGAAATGAAGGTGCCCATGGCGAGCACCGCGCCCTCGCCGACGATCACGCCTTCCACCACCTCGCTGCGCGCACCGATGAAGCAATGGTCCTCGACGATCACGGGCTCCGCCTGGAGCGGCTCCAGCACGCCGCCGAGCCCCACGCCGCCGGAGATATGGCAATTGGCGCCGACCTGGGCGCAGGAGCCGACGGTGGACCAGGTGTCGATCATCGTATTCGCGCCGACCCAGGCGCCGACATTGACAAAGCAGGGCATCAGCACGGCGCCGGGCGCGATGTAAGCCGAGTGCCGCACCGCGCAATTGGGCACGGCGCGGAAACCGGCCTCGGCGAAGCGCGCCGCGTCCCAGCCCTCGAATTTGGAGGGCACCTTGTCATACCAAGGCGCGCCGTCCGGCCCGCCGGCGACAGGGGCGGAATCGGCAAGCCGGAAGGAGAGCAGCACGGCCTTCTTGCACCATTGATGGACATACCATTCGCCGTCCACCTTCTCGGCAACGCGGACCTCGCCCCGGTCGAGCGCATCGAGCGCCGCTTCGATGGCCTCGCGAGCTTCGCCTTTCGTGCCCGGCCCGATGGCGGCCCGGTCCTCCCAGGCGCAGTCGATCGCGGCCTGCATCGTCCCGTCGGACATGGTTAAACCCTCTCCCCGGAAAGGCCCGGACCATTCCCGAACCGGCCTGTCCTGTCAATGCGGCGGGGGGTCCTGATGCGAGCCCTCCGCAAGTCGGCGCACCCCGTCTCGAAACACCTGAAAGCTCTCCGAACGGTTCCGTTCCACGTCCATATGCGGGGCAATTTTCTCCGCCCATTCGCATTTCGCGGCGCCGGCCGCGGGATAACCCAACGGCTTCAGCCGCACGGCGCCGCCCGGATGGACGGCATCGGCAAGAACTTCCCATGTGCCGCAAATGGCGTCCTGGAAATAGCGGTCCAGAACCGCTCGCCGTGCGTCCGGGTAAGCAGCCATAACGGCGTCGCGGTCGCCCAGCAGCCAAGCCTCGCTTTCCTCGATGGCGATACGGAAAAGCGTTTCCGGAGCCGGATTGCAAACCTTCAACACGTCAAGCAATTCCTGCTTGAACGCCATGCAGTCCCGGTCGTCGAGATCGACCGCCACGATGACTGCATTCAACTGCCGGTCGAGACTGCGACCGTAGCCGCACAGCAGGCGAGGTAAATTCTCGAGAAGAATTCGTTTCGCCGGCTCGGAGCCCGAGCTCATGTTTCGAGGAACTCGGCCTATCCCCTTATACGGATGAAGCCACCAGGAATGGTCCGATCCGTTCGGCCCCAGAATCTTCGGCAGGATGGCCTCAAGCGCCAGCGCGCCCGAGCGGTCCTCGACCAGGACCTCGAAATGCATGTTCTATCTCGGGTCCAGATAATCGCTGTACCAGAGGCTGCCCAGCGGCAGTCCTTCCTCGGCCATGGACCGGACGACGGGATCGTCGCTGGCCCTGCGTATCGTCGAGAAGCCGTCCTCGCCCTTCTCCAGTATCCAGACCTCCTCCGGCGCCAGCCCATCGACGAAATAGGGCTGGTGCGTGGTAACGAAAACCTGGGAGCCGTTTTCCTCTCGCATTGCGTGGTCCCGAAACTCCTGGGCCAGAACTTCCAGCAGCTTTGGGTAAAGCCCGTTCTCCGGCTCCTCGATGCAAATGAACGGCGGCGGTTCCGGATGCTCCAGCATGATGCGATAGGCGAAGAGCTTCAAAGTGCCGTCCGACATCTGCTGGGCATAGAACGGATCGCTGAACCCCTTGTCGTTGAAGCGCAAGAGCAAACGACCGTCGGAACTGGTCTCGGTGTCTATCCTGTCGATTCCTGGAATTTTTTCTGCGATGTTCCTCAGAACGGTTTCAAATACCTCCGGGTGACTGTCTTTCATAAATTGAACGACATTGGCGAGATTATCCCCGTGCGAGTTCATATATTTTTGAGGACCTTCCAAAGGTAACGCTCGCGCAGCGCCTGGATTAAAGTAGCTTAGATACCAACCCTCCAAAAATTGTCGAAAAGAAGCGATTTTCGGATGCTGTTTCAAGGCACCTAAAGTTGCTATAGCCAATCGATCCCTGTCTCTCATGTCGATCAATTCAATCTCGGCATCCGCGTCTCCCCACTGCATCTTTTGAATTTCCTCGCGGAGTATCCACGGATTGATTCCGTCTCCGAAGCCTTCAATTGTCGGTCGCCCCGATGAAGGACCTTTCCATGCGACTCCGGCGCCCTGTTCCATCAACAAAAACATATGAACGCCAGATGCGCCGGCTTCCTCGCGGCATTGGATTAAGAACTCGGAAGACACGACAGGACGACCGGAACCATCCGAGTCTAGTTCGACAAGGTAGCCGACCGGCCAGGCATCGTCGGCCTCTCTGTAAACGACTGCAAAAGCGATCGGGCCGTCCGCTCCTTGCGACCGGATACGGTTGAAACCGCCGCGGCCCTTGACGTTACAGGCTTCTTCGACCCCTAATTTCAGGCAGTCCGAAAGAAACCCCAAGGAGTCGAAGAGCGCGCTCTTGCCAACCCCGTTCTTCCCGATGACGGCGGTTATCGGAGTTAAAGGGCTTTCGGGGCGCATTACCGACTGCCGTCCGAGCCCGACACTCTTGAGCGAACGATAATTTTCGACGCGAAACCCTTCGATTCTGGACACCGGGCGCAAACTCTCAATCGAATACGCAGCGGCGGACGATAGGGAACGAACTGCAGCCAGGCAAGGTGCTCCGCTCCTGCGCACAATCGGCAGGTCAGGCGATCCGATCACGGGAGGCCGGCAAATCCGCCCAACCGCGCCGAATTGTGCTCTATAGTCGGGCGAACGCCTTGGAGACGGGACTTCCCCATGCCGAAACGCCTTGAATTCTGGTTCGATGTCGGGTCGCCGACCGCCTATCTCGCCCACACGCAGATGCCCGGCATCGCCGCGCGCACCGGCGCGGAGATCGCCTGGAAGCCGATGCTGCTGGGCGGCGTCTTCAAGGCGACGGGGAACACGCCGCCGGGCACGGTGGAGGCCAAGTCCGCCTATTACGGCATCGACCTGCCGCGCTTCGCCAAGCGCTACGGCGTGCCGTTCCGGCGCAACCCGTTCTTCCCGATCGTGACGCTCGGCCTGATGCGCGGCTGCCTCGCCGCCCAGCGCGACGGCTGTTTCCAGACCTATGCCGATGCCGTGTTCACGGCGATGTGGGTCCAGGAGAAGAACACGGGCGACCTCGATGTGCTGCGGGACGTGCTTGTCTCCGCCGGCCTCGACGCCGATGCGCTCTTCGCCGCCACGCAGGAGCCGGCGATCAAGCAGCAATTGATCGCCAATACCGAGGAAGCGGTGGCGCGCGGCGTATTCGGCGCGCCCACTTTCTTCGTCGGCGACGAGATGTTCTTCGGACAGGACCGGCTGGACTTCGTCGAGGCGGCGCTGACCGCCTGATCCGGCCGGTCCTCGACGGGAACGGGTATTGGGCGGCGGCCGAGGCGCCCCTGTTCGTCGCCCCCGCGAAGGCGGGGGCCCATCCCTGAACCGGGAGGCGCGCACAGCCGGCTGTTACGGGGCGGACGCCCTCGGCAGCGTTCCGTTTGCGCCGCCGAGGCAGGCCGAGAGGTCCGGAGTTGGGCCCCCGCTGGATTCATACCAGCGGTCGTTGATCGGAACCTATGGTGATGGTCCCCACCGTCACCCCGGCCTCCGAGCCCTACTGGATTCACACATCGTGATTGATCCGGTATCCGCGTTGTATGGCACGGAACTGGTAGAGGCCGTGGAGCATGACGACGGGTCCGGGTTTTCCGTAGTATGCGGTCCATCCACCGAGGCGAGCGCAGACCCATGCGGCGAAGGCGAGCGAGCCTTTGGGATGGGGGTTTTTCTGTTTTTCGGTCTTGCCTTCGAGTGTGGCCGAGACGGCTTCGAGCGCGGGTTGGTCCTCGTCTTCGAAGACGTCCTGGAGCGGTCGTCCAGCGGCGCCGTCGCGGTCTTGGACCATCTGCAGGCAGGAGATGCCGGCCACGAGCGTCATGGCGCAGAGCGTCCTGAAGGGGGCGGTCTCCATGGAGACGCGCTCGATGTCGAAGCCTTTGGACTTGATGGTGCGGAACAACTGCTCGATCACCCAGCGCCGGCGGTAGAGTTGCGTGATCCAGCGCGCCTGCTCGAAGCTCTCGACCCGGTGGCTGGTCAACAGCCGCCAGTGCGCCGGCGTCACGCCGGGCGGGGGGTCGATCTCGCGCGCCTCGACAAGGAAGACGGGCTGCTGCGCCGCGACGCCGGGCGCCACGGGCCTGCCCTTCGGGCGTCGAAGCGTGACCGCGCCGAAACGCACGGCGATGCGGGCCTTGCGTTTCTTTTGTCCGGGCCGGGCCGGCAGCTCGATCGCATGCTCCTTCTCGGGCTTGCCGGCCAGGCTGGAAAACAGCCGGCCCGCCCCCTCCGGGACCGCCCGGTCCTGCGCCGCCCGGATCAGCACCTCCACGCCGTCGGGCCTGTCGGCGAACATCTCGTAAATGTCGCCCTCGCGGTCCGCGACCACCGTCACCCGCGCAGCCCCCGCCGACGCCAAACGCCCGCTGGCCTGCATGCCGTCGAGCCAGCGCCGGCTCTCCTTCTCGCAAAGGGCGCGCCCCTTCGCCTTCTTCGCACCCTTCGCCTTCTTCCCCCCGCCGCCATGGCGCTCGATGAGCCGCGCGTCCACAAGACCCAGCAGCGCGCCATGCTCAGCCTCGACCGCAATCGTGACATGCCCGACAAGACTGTTGCCCAAGCCGTCATCGCGGAAACTCGTCGTGTCCTGGATCGCCAGAACGTCCAGACCCGCAACCCGCGATGCCGTCCCCGACGCCGCCCGCTCTACAATCTTCTCCACCGTCACCTTGTCGTTCCGCAGAAACCGTCCGATCCGAACCTCGCCCGCCCGGTTGCCCCCCAAACGGCGCACCGAAATGCCCCGGGGACCGTGCCTGACAAGACGATGATGCAAAAACCCATGCGACCGGTCCACGCGCCGGTCCCCGAAAACCGCCCCTTCGCTCACCACCCCTCAAACTCCCTGGCTACCGTCCAAACTCCGTCAAAGGCAGCGAATCACAAAACCCACAAAGCGAAAACTCCTTGCCTGCAAAACAGGCCGATCTCGAGATGTGTGCATCCGGTAGCCCCTCCGAGCCGGGGGCCAGCCTCGGTTCTCGCGGCAACTTCAGCGGTCGAGCCTGCTCCCCACCGGCTACGGCATCGTCGAGAGCCATGGATGGACCCCGGCTCTCCGCTTCGCTCCGGCCGGGGTGACGCAGAGGGAAAACCGGGCGGCAATCTCCATGAGTCACAAACCGGAGCCGCTGGTATCACACCTCTCTTGCTGGCTTGTATTCGGTACGCTTGCCAGACTTGCTGGGCGGGCGTTTGCCCCGATTTGTCGCCCCCGCGAAGGCGGGGGTCCATCCCTGTTTCCCGATGTCGCCGCAGCCGGTGGAGAGCAGGATCGACCGCTGGGGCCTGCCCCGGACCGCGATCCGGGGCTGCCGCGAGAACCGAGGCTGGGCCCCGGCTCGGGGGCCGGGGCGACCGTGGGGAACATGCAATGCGAAGCGGGCAAACGCAGATGTGTGAACCCGTCAGGCCTTCGCGGGGGCGACGATACGAGGACACGGTCTTCCTGTGAGTCCCAAATTGAGGCCGCTGATATTACGGATAAATTCTAATATTTTCACTTTTTGTTTCTAAAAGGGCTTGACATGGTACGGATTGTGCTAGAATGGGTGTAGACAGAAGGCGGCTCTGGGGGCCGCCTTTCGGCTCTTCTGCGCAGGGAAGCAATGGCTGGGGCCGGAAAAAAGCCCCGGCGGGAACGAAGGGGAGACGTGCGTCCGCCGTCTCGCGCGCGCAATCAGCCGCGCGAACCGCGCCGGCGCTAACGCGCGCGGGCGGGCGCGGGCGCGCACGCAGGATACGCGCGCAAAAAGGGTCCCGCCGCTTGAGGACGCAGGCTGGCGGCGGCGCGGAGGGACTGGAGCGGAACGGAATGCGAGGGAGGGAACGATATGCAGGAACGGAACCGCAGACCTTCGGCGACGGCATGGGGAACATGACAATTCATGACACAATGCAGGGGTCTCCCATGAACCGCCCGCCCCGCTTGCGCTGGGGCTGCATGCACACATCTCGCCTCGCCCTGTATCCGGTTCGCCCGACGGCTCGGCCACGGCCTGCTCCGCGCCTCTTTCGTCGTACCCGCGCCCTTCTTTTTGTCACCCCGGCCCCCGAGCCGGGGTCCAGTCTTGGTTCTCGTGGAAGCCTCAGCGGTCGGTTCCGTTTTTCACCGGCTGCGGCGGCATCGGGAGCCATGGATGGACCCCGGCTCGGGGGCCGGGGCGACGGATTGGGGCACATGCAACGCCACGCGACCGGGTGCCGGTAGGTCGGCGGTGGGAAGAAGGAAACCAAACAGGATCGGGAGACCCAGGCCGATGGAAGCCGGAAAAACCCGAAGGAAAACTCCGGGCATCTGCCCGGCGGCGACCTCGGAAGAGACAACAGCCGGCACATGCGCGACGGACATTGGGGCACATGCAACGCCACGCGACCGGGTGGAGATGTGTGAATCCGGTAGGTCGGACGGTGGGAAGAAGGAAACCAAACAGGATCGAAAGGAAAAGACCCAGGCCGATGGCGCCAAGCCGGAAAAACCCGAAGGAAAACTCCGGGCATCTGCCCGAAGCGGCGACCTCATGCCTGAAGAGACAACAGCCCATGCCCCATGCACATGCGGATCATGACGCAACATGACATTTGTATGGACGCCTCCGGTGAGGCAAGGGTCGATTTGTTGTGACGGCGAGGCAGGTTGCAGTTTTGTATCCGACCTTTTTGCGGGGCTTTTGTGCCCACTGGCCCTGATGGGATTTGCCGATCCGCGCCTCATTTCCATGACAGGCCTCTCGCTCTTGAACGTCATGCAGGCTTGGCGGATCGCGGTATGACCCGTTTGCCATCACTCCTTGTCGTACCTTGCGCACTCTTCTGGCGGCTTCCTCCTGTGCCGGTTCGCTATGTCGGTTCGTGTGCTGTTGTCGCTCGCGGCCTATGCCGGCTGGCTGACGAAGTTCGCCTGGTATGCCCGGTCATGGGCCAGCAGGGCCCAGATCGTTCGCGCGGTCTTGTTGGCCAGCGCCACTGTGACCACGTTGGGCGGTCGCCGCTCGGCCAGGCGCACGGCCCATTCGGGCGGCGTCTTGCTTCTGGCGAGCACTGTGCGCGCCCCGTGCACCAGCAGGGTCCGCAGATACTTGTCGCCGCGCTTGGAGATGCCGAGCATGCGCACCCGCCCCCCGGTGCCCGTGTGGCGCGGCGCCAGACCGAGCCAGGCGGCGAACTCGCGCCCGGAACTGAAGGCGGCAGGATCGCCCATCATCGCCACGACGGCAGTCGCGGTCAGTATGCCGACGCCGGGGATCTCCGCGACCCGCTGGCTGTCGGGACTGCTGCGGTGCCACAGCGCGATCCGCCGTTCGATCACGGCGATTTCCTTGTCGAGCGCGCCGACACGGCTCCACTGCTCGCGCAGGGTCTCGACGACCGGCGCCGGAAGACGCGCCGCGAGGCGGTCCAGGGCCGGGGCAATCCCACGACCGATGCCAGCCCGACCTTTCGCCATGACCTCGCCATACTCGCTCAGCAGGCCGCGCAGGGCGTTGATCTGCGCGGTGCGGAACTTCACCAGCTGCTGGCGCATGCGGTGCAGCGCCAGGACCGCCTGCTGCTCCTCGCTCTTGACCGCGACCGTCTTCACGCCCGGCTGCTGCGCGGCGGTCCAGATCGCCCGGGCGTCGCGCACGTCGTTCTTGTTGCCGGCCACGAAGGGCCGCACCGCCCGCGCCGGCAACAGCCGGGCCTCGTGACCGAGCTTGCGCACCTCCCGCGCCCAATGCTGAGAGCCGCCGCACGCCTCCATCGCCACCACGCAGGGCGAACGCTCGGCGAAGTGCCGCAGGAACTTCGCCCGCGTCAGCTTCAAATCGACAATCTCGCCCGTCTCCATATCGACCCAGTGCAACTGGAACACTCGCTTGGCCGTATCCACGCCCACCACCGTTCTGTTAGTCTCCATCTCGGACCCTCCGGTTTGCCTGTGAAGAGCTCGCTCTTCCCTCTTGGCACTTTAGATGCCGTCGGCCCGAGAGGGTCCAACTCAACCCCCAGACCCAACAACATCAGGATCGGGAGGCGTCCATCCCATTTCCATGACACATTGCAGGGGGTTCCTCGCCGCGGTCTGCCTTCAGGGGCAGCCGAGCCTGTCCGCGAGGTCGATGAAGTCTTCCGCCACGACGGTGAAGCCGGGGTCGGCTTCGAGGTCGGTCGTCTGGCCGGGGCCGTGTTCCGTCCGGCGGGGCACGAAGGCGGTCGCCATGCCCTGGGCGGCGGCGGCGTGCAGGTCTCCGTTGTGGGCAGCCGTCATCATCACCTCTTCGGGCGCCAGGCCGAGCGCGGCGCAGCTCAGCCGGTAGGCGTCCGGCTGCGGCTTGTAGGCCCGCGCGACCTCCGCTCCCAGAATCGTGTCCCAGGGCAGCCGCGCATGGCGGGCCATGTTCACCATGAGCGCGATATTGCCGTTCGAGCAGGTGCCGATAATGTATTTGCGCTTGAGGCGGGTGAGTCCCAGAACTGCATCCGGCCAAGGGTCGAGACGGTGCCAGGCGCGATTAAGGTCGCCCTTCTCGGCTTCGCTCAGGCCCGACACGCCGAACTCCTCCAGCAGGGAGTCCAGGTTCTCGCGGTGAAGCACGTCGAGGATGGTGTAAGGCCTCGCGCCGCTGCGGACTTCCTCCATGGCGGGCTGGTAGCGGTCCCGCCAGCGCCGCGCGAAACCGTGCCAGTCGAGGTCGTGGCCTTTCGGCGCCAGCGCCTTCTTTGCCTCCCGCGCAACGGAGCCCCGCCAGTCCACCACCGTGCCGAACACATCGAACAAAAGCGCCTTCACCATCGCCGGTCCTCCCCTCCGCAACCGCGCCGACAGACTGCCCCCGCGTCTCCGCGCCCGCAAGCGCCGGGCGATTCCGGCCGGGCGAGAAACGCTTTAGGGTGCGCGCGCCGGCGGCAGCGGGGGAAGTGCGGAGCGATGCCAGTCTCCATCATCGACAGCGGGATCTACGGGAACCTCTTCGGCGCCGAGTCCATGCGCGCGGTGTTTTCCGAGCGCGGGCAGATACAGAAGTGGCTGGATGTCGAGGCGGCGCTGGCGCGGGTCCAGGGGCGGCTCGGCATCATCCCGGAAGAGGCCGCGGCGGAGATTTCCGCCAAAGCCCGCGGGGAGCTCATCGACATGGAGCTTATGCGCGAGGAGGTGGACCGGGTCGGCTACGCCATCATGCCGCTGGTCCACCGCCTTGCGGCCATCTGCGAGGGGGATGCGGGGCGTTACGTCCATTGGGGCACGACCACGCAGGACATCAAGGATACGGGCGTCGTGCTCCAGATCCGCGACGCGCTGGGCCTCGCGGAAGCGGACCTCCTCGCCGTCCGGGACGGACTCGCCTGCCTTGCGCGCGAATACCGGGACACGCCGATGGCCGGGCGCTCGCACCTCCAGCACGCGCTCCCGATCACCTTCGGCTACAAGGCGGCCGTCTGGTTGGCTCCCTTAGAGCGCCATCTGGAGCGGCTCGAACAGTTGCGCCCCCGCGTGCTCACGGGACAGTTCTCCGGCGCGGCGGGCACGCTCGCCTCGCTGCACGGGCGAGGGCTCGAAGTCGCCGACGCGCTGATGGCGGAGCTGGGACTCGGGCGGCCCGCCATCGCCTGGCACACGGCGCGCGACACCATCGCCGAGACGATGGCCTTCCTCGCCCTGGTCACGGGTTCGCTCGCCAAGATCGCGACCGACGTAGTGCTGCTGACGGCGACCGAGACGGGCGAGGTCTTCGAGCCCTTCGCGCCCGGCCGGGGCGGCTCCTCGACCATGCCGCAGAAGCGCAACCCGGTCTCCAGCGAGCTCATCCTCGCCTGCGCCAAGCAGGTCCAGAGCCGGGCCGCGCTCGTCATGGACTCGATGGCGGCCGACCTCGAACGCTCGACCGGCCCCTGGCATGTCGAATGGGCCGCCTTGCCCGAAGCCTTCGTGCTGGCTTCGGGCGCGCTCGCCCAGGCGCGTTTCCTGGTCGAGGGCCTGCGCGTCGATCCGGAAGCCATGCGGGCCAATATGGACCTGACGCGCGGGCTGATCGTCTCCGAAGCCGTGATGATGGGCCTCGCGCCCGCGCTCGGCCGGCAGGCGGCGCACGACCTCGTCTATGAGGCCTGCCGGATCGCCACCGACAAGCGCCGCGCCCTGCTGGACGTGCTGCTCGGCATGCCGGAGGTCACGGCCAAGCTCGACCGCGACGCGCTCGCGCAGCTTTGCGAGCCCGGCAATTATGTGGGCGAGGCGCCTGAGATGGTGGACCGCCTGCTCGCCGGCCTAGCACCCCGCGGATGAGGGCGCCCGACAGCCGCCTCGCCGCCCGGAACAACGTCGTCGGCGCGCTCTGGATGTGCGCCACCGTGCTCTGCTTCATGGCGATGGCGGTGGCGGCGCGGCAGCTCTCGGACACCATGTCCACGGCGCAGATCATGGTGCTGCGGAGTTTCGTCGGCCTGTTCGCCGCCCTGCCGCTCGCGCTCGCTGCCGGGCGCATCGCCACGCGCCGGCCGCTGATGCACCTCGCGCGCAACGGGGTTCATTTCGTCGGGCAATTCGCCTGGTTCTACGGCATCGCGATGCTGAGCCTCATCGACATGAGCGCGCTGATGGCGACCACGCCGATCTGGGCGACCTTGTTCGCGGTCGGCTTCCTCGGCGAGCGTGCGGGCTTCCGGCGCTGGGCGGTCATCGCGCTCGGCTTCGCCGGCGTGCTGGTCATCCTGCGCCCTCACGCCGTGCCGGTCGAATGGGCGGCGCTGGTGTGCATCTTCGGCGCCGCCGGCTATGCGGGCGCCAATGTGCTCTCCAAGGAGCTGATGCGCACCGATACGCCGATCCAGATCGTCCTGTGGATGCTGGTCATCCAGCTTCCCATCGCGGCGCTCGCCAATTGGGGCCAGTGGACGCCGGTTGCGTGGGAGGACGCCGGCTGGATCGCCATTGTCGGCTTCACGGGCGTGGTCGCCCATCTCACCATGAACCAGTCCATCCGCCTCGGCGACATCTCGGTCGTGGTGCCGGTCACCTATATCCAGCTTCCGCTGCTCGGGCTGGTCGGCTTCGTCCTCTATCTGGAGGTGCCGGAGACGATGGTGCTCCTCGGCGCCGGCATGGTGGTCGCCGGCGCCTGGTGGAACCTCGCCGCCGAGACGCGGATCGCAAGGGGGCGGTGACGACATGGCCTACCGCCCAGCCTGCACCATCACGATACCGGCCGTGACGACGGCCAGGCCCGCGAGCTCCGGCCAGGCGAGGCTTTCGCCGAGCAGCAGCGCGGAGAACAGCGCGCCCAGGCCCGGCACAAGGCCCGCGAAAACGCCCGTGCGGCCCGCGCCGAGCACGCCGATGGCGTGGCTGTAGAGCCAGATCGAGACGATGCCGCCCAGGATGCCGTGGACGAAGGCCTGCCAGGCCAGCGACGCGAACGGAATCTCCAGCAGCCGGCTTTCGCCGAACAGCAGGAAGAGCGGCAGGAAAGCGGCGGTCGAGACCGTGCTGAGGATTGCTGCGGCATGGAGCGGCGAGACCTCCGCCTTCCGCGCCGTCACGGTGTAGATCGCCCACATCCAGGCGCCCAGGTGGAACAGCGCATAGCCGCCGAGACCGCCCGGCGGCGCATCCCCGAGCGCGGATATGGCGGTGAGCCCCACGCCGGCCACGGTCAGGCCGACCCCGGCCAGCCTGAGCGCGCCGGCCCGCTCGCCGAGCAGCAGGATGCCGAGCAGCGCCGTCAGCGCCGGGAATGTGCCGGGAATGAAGATCGCGGCGTGCGCGGCCGGAGCGTGGAGCAGGCCTGAGCCCAGCACCAGCGCGAAGGGAATGCCGATGGTCCCGGCCATCGCCGCCGTTCCCCACCAGCCTGCCTTGCCCGCCTTGAAGCCGAGCCTGAGGGCCACCGGCAGCAGCAGCACTGCCGGCACGCCGACCCTGAGGATCGCCAGGTCTTCCGGCGTGATCGACTCGGTGACCGAAAGCCGGGAGAGCGGGAACCAGGCGCCCCAGAACACCATCGCCAGCAGCGCCGCCGCGATGGCGCGCGCCTCGCGCCCTCCGGGCGGCCGGGCTGGCGCTTGCAGCGTCAGGCCGGATCGCGCCCGGCGAAGCGGCCCCGGATGCGGAACCGGTCGAGATAGGCCGGGATGACGGTCTCGATGTCACGCGGCTCGATGCCGAGCTCCGCAAAGCCGGCCGCGCCCTCGGACACGATATTGTCGTATTTCAGCAACTCGACCTGGTCCGGCGTGATCGGCGCGCCCGGCACGAATTGGATGAAGGCGGCCTTGGCCTGCATGATCGGGAACGGCACGGGCACCAGCAGGCGCTTGCGGCCGATCTCTTCCAGCAGCAATTCCATCAACTGCCGGAAGGTGTAGGTCTTCGGCCCTCCGAGCTCGAAGAGGCCGCCCGGCCGGTCGAGCGCTTCGAGCGCAGCATCGGCCACGTCGCCCACATAGGCGGGCTGGAAGCGCGTGAGGCCGCCTCCGATCAGCGGCAGCGCCGGGAGAAACCGGGCAAGGAACGCGAACCGGTTGAAGAAGTCGTCCTCCGGCCCGACGACGATGCTGGGCCTGAGGATCGCGGCTTGCGCGAACGCCTCGCGCACCGCCGCTTCGCCGGCGGCCTTGGAGCGGGCGTATTCCGCGGTGGACTCCGCATCCGCCCCGATGGCGGAGATATGCACCAGCTTGCCGGCGCCCGCCTCGGCGGCAGCGGCGGCGACCGCGCCCGCGCCCGCTGCGTGGATCGCTGAGAAGGACTGCGGACCCCGGCTCGCCAGCACGCCGACGCAGTTGACGACCGCATCGACGCCTTCGACGGCGGCGCGCACGCTTTCCGGGTAGCGCAGATTGGCCTGCACCGGCACGACCTGGCCGACGCCGCCTGCGGGTTTCAGGAACTTGGCCCGTTCCGGGTCCCGGCACGCGACCCGGACGCCGGCGCCGGCCGCCGCAAGCCGCTTGACGATGTAGCGCCCGACGAACCCGGCGCCGCCGAACACCGTTACCCGCATTCCCTGCATGACCGTTCCCGGACCCCGTCCTGCCGCGCGCCGGAGTTTAGCGCACGGCTTCCCGGCGGCAAAACGCTTCGCTACGCTCTGCGGGCAATCGAGAGGGGAGACCGCGCCATGGCCGGGAAGCAGTTGCGCAGCCGGAGCTGGTTCGACAATCCACACAATCCGGGCATGACCGCCATGTATATCGAGCGGTACATGAATTTCGGCATCACGCGCGAGGAGCTGCAGTCCGGCAAGCCCATCGTCGGCATCGCGCAGACCGGCTCCGACCTCTCGCCCTGCAACCGCATCCACCAGACGCTGGCCGAGCGGATGCGTGCCGGCATCCGCGAGGCGGGCGGCATCGCCATCGAGTTCCCGGTCCACCCGATCCAGGAGAGCGGGCGCCGGCCGACCGCCGCCATCGACCGCAACCTCGCCTATCTCGGGCTCGTCGAGGTGCTGCACGGCTATCCCATCGACGGGGTGGTCCTCACCACGGGCTGCGACAAGACCACGCCGGCGATGATTATGGCGGCGGCGACGGCGAACCTGCCGGCCATCTCGCTCAATGGCGGGCCGATGTTCAACGGCTGGTGGAAGGGCCGGCGCGTCGGCTCCGGCACCATCGTCTGGGAGGCGCGCAAGCTCCAGGCGGCGGGCGAGATCGGTTACGAGGAGTTCATCGAGATGGTGGCCTCCTCCGCGCCGAGCCCCGGCCACTGCAACACCATGGGCACGGCCACGACGATGAACTCGCTCGCCGAAGCGCTCGGCATGTCCCTGCCGGGCTCGGCCGCGCCGCCCGCCCCGCACAAGGAGCGCGCGCAATACGCCTATGAGACCGGGCGGCGCATCGTCGCCATGATCCATGAGGACCTGACGCCGGACCGCATCCTGACCCGCGCCGCCTTCGAGAACGCCATCGCCGTCAACAGCGCCATCGGCGGGTCCACCAATGCGCCGATCCACATCAACGCCATTGCGCGCCATATGGGCGTCGAGCTCGCGCTGGAGGACTGGCAGGAATGCGGCTACGACATCCCGCTGCTGGTCAACTGCCAGCCGGCCGGCGGCTATCTGGCCGAGGACTACCACCGCGCGGGCGGCGTGCCGGCGGTGATGGGCGAATTGCTGCGCGCCGGGAAGCTGAACGAGGATGCGCTCACCGTCACGGGCAGGACGACCGCCGAGAACATCGGCGACGCCGCCCCGCTCGACGAGGACGTCATCCGCCCCTGGGACCGGCCGCTGAAGGAGCGCGCCGGCTTCGTCGTCATGGGCGGCAACCTGTTCGACGCCGCGGTGATGAAGACCAGCGTGATCTCCGAGGACTTCCGTGCCCGGTTCCTGTCGAACCCCGACGACCCCGACGCCTTCGAGGGCAAGGCCATCGTGTTCGACGGGCCGGAGGACTACCACGCGCGCCTCGACGACCCCGCGCTCGGCATCGACGGGACCAGCATACTGGTGATGCGCGGCGCGGGGCCGGTCGGCTATCCGGGCTCGGCGGAGGTGGTCAACATGCAGCCGCCGGCGTCCCTCATCCGCAAGGGCGTCACGGAACTGCCGACCATCGGCGACGGCCGCCAGTCCGGCACTTCCGGCAGCCCCTCGATCCTGAATGCGAGCCCGGAAAGCGCCGTCGGCGGCAATCTCGCCATTCTGGAAACGGGCGATCGGCTGCGTGTGGACCTCAGCAAGCGCCGCGTCGATATCCTGCAGCCGGAGGAGGTGCTGGCCGCGCGCCGCGCTGCCTACGACCCGCCGGCGCTGGAGAACCACACGCCCTGGGAGGAGCTTTACCGCAGCCATGTCGGCCAGCTCGCCGAGGGCGGCTGCCTGGAGTTCGCAACGCGCTACCGCAAGGTCGCCGCCTCGCCCCCGCGCCACTCGCACTGAGGGGCGGCGAGGGGGGTGACGGGCTTCTCTCCCGACCCGGCAAGGCCTCTCCAAGGCGCAGGGCCGCCGGCCCGTCCCGCGCTTCGCGCGGCCCTCACCCAACCCTCTCCCCGAGGGAGAGGGCTTTCTTTCCGCGTAACCGCATCCGTATCCCCATGAATCTCCCCTCGCTCGGAAGACCCTCTCCCTCGGGGAGAGGGCAGGGTGAGGGGCCGCTTCCGCCTGCGGAAGCGGCGGGCGAAGCCCCGGCAACCGCCCATCGCGCCGGGCGACGGCCTCCCGCCCCGGCCCCCGGATCGCGGTGGGGCAGGCTCTCCCTCGCAAGCGAGGAAGGGAGAAAAGAGGAAGAGGCCCACTCCATCGAGGCGTCATGGAATGTCATGAAATGTCATGTTCGGGGGCGAATTCGCCGTCCCGATCCTCCCCGTCTTCGAGCCAGTCGATGTCGAGCGGGTCGGCGGCGCCGGGGGGCTCGATGGCGTAGCGCATGTCGTCGCGTTCGAGCCGATCCCGCCTGCGCTCTTCGCGTTCTTCGGGCGACCAGGGGTCGTAGATTTCGGCGTAGCCGTTGCGGCGCTGGTAGAGCCAGTCGTGCTCCGCGCCGTCGGCCCGGTCGTCGTCGATCATGCCGTCAGTCCGGTCGTCGTAGGCGGACCTGTCGCCGCCGGCCCGGGGGCAGTCTTCGTAGGCCTCCTCGGGCGGGTCGTCGGCGGGCGGCAGGTCGTTCGCCGGTGCGGGCGAGGTCTCGAAGCCGACGGGCAGGCATGCGCGCTCCTCGACCGCCCCGGCGAGCCTCCGGGCGGCCTCCTCATGCGCGGCTTCGTCGAAACCCTCCTGCGCCTCCAGTTCCTCGCGGCTTTCGCGGTGGCGGGCGAGCGCGCGTTCGGCCCGGTCCCGGCCCCGGCGCACGGCCTCGGCCAGGGGTCCGCGCTCGGTGCGCTTCCAGGACAGGCGGATACGGCGCAGGCGCTCCACCACATAGGGACGCTCCAGCAGCGCGCATCCGGTCTGGCGGGCGGAGCGCTCGGAATAGCCGGCCTGCCTTGCGGCGCCGGCGGCATTGCCGGAGGCGGCATAGTGGCGGCAGAAGGCCTCCTGGCGGGTGGAGAGGGCAATGGTCGGCTGGACGATGGGCATGGCGGCTCCTCGGTTCGGTTCCCGTTCTCACCGTCCCGGCTTGGAGCGACCCTGTTTTGCGCGCGTTTCGCGGGCGTGTGCGCGGGCGGCTGGGCGCGCATTAGCGCCGGCGCGGTTTGCGCGCCTGATTGCGCGCGCGAGCCGGAGGGCGCACTTCGCCTGTCGGTCGAATCGGGGTCGTTCCGCGCCAGGCCGGCGCGGGCGGGAGGCGGCCCATGGATACCGCCTCCCTGGAACCCATTCTAGCATATTTTCCTAGAATGCAAGCCCCTGTTCCGAATTTATTTTCGGGACCTTCGGGAAAGTCCGGGCGGACACCGTATTCCTGTCCATAGCGGATGCGATGGAGTCCGACGACGAGGTTTCCTGGAATGTCGCCGCGCAACTCATCGGGGACCGGGGGACATTGATGCGCGAAATGCGCGCCCGCTATGTGGAACTCGATCCGCCCTTGCTGAATCCGGAAGCGCTGAATGTCTTATACCAGCGGGCCCAACTTCGGACTCATTGGAAGATGGCGTCTTCATATTGTCGTCCCGGCCTGCCCTCGCGAAGGCGGGGGTGACGGTGGGTACGGCCCCGCAATCGGTTCCGGTCCACAACCGCTGGCATCATGCCAAGGTGCATAAAGAAGAACTCATGTTCGGCGGCGGCTCTCTGTCTTCCCTCCCGCTTGCGGGAGGGGCCGGGGGAGGGCCTCTCGGCGTGACGGACCTTTGCCGGGCTGCGCCCGCCGCTTGCGCTGGCGCGCAAGCGGACCCCCACCCGGCCTCCCCCGCAAACGGGGGAGGAGTTTTCAAGCGGTCGATGGAATAGGTTCCAATCAATGACCGCTAGTATTATACCAGCGGTCGTCGATCGGAACCTATGGTGATGGCCCCCACGGTCGCCCCGGCCTCCGAGCCGGGGGCCAGCCTCGGTTCTCGCGGCAACTTCAGCGGTCGAGCCTGCTCCCCACCGGCTACGGCATCGTCGAGAGCCATGGGTGGACCCCGGCTCTCCGCTTCGCTCCGTCCGGGGTGACAGCTGAAGCCGCGCATTCGGCCCCGTTGCAACCGGAACGGACCGTGCTCTAATCCTCGATGGGCGCTTGCGGCCTGCCCGTCTCCGGGCGCGAACCCTTGCCGATCCGGAACGAATGCGACAGGCGTCCTGTGCCGGAGGGTTGCGAACCTCCGGGCAGACGATCCCGGCTACGTTCCGCCCGGTGGGATGAGGCTGGCCACCGTCTCTTCGATTTGGCCCAGATGCCCGTTCAGCCGTTCGGTCGCGACAGCGGCGTCGCGGGCAAGGACCGCCTCCATGAGCTCTTCATGCTCGCGATCGAGCTTGCAAGCCGTAGCCTTCCCGATGCCGGAATGGACCTGCTGGACTTTGCGGTAGCGTTCCGACTGGTCCGACAGCGTGTTCCAGAAACGCAGGAGCCAGGGAGATTCGCAAGCGGCGATCAGCGCATTGTGGAACTCGCGGTGAAGGCGTTCCCAGGCAGCGACTGCCTCGGTGCCGTCGGAGCGGTTCGGGCGGGGCGACCGTTTCAACATATGGAACGCCCGCAATATCTCCGCTTCCCAGGTCGCATCGCCCAGTTCGATGGCCCGGGTCAGGCACAGCCGCCCGATTTCCCGGCGGGTCCGAACCAGATCGCGCAGCTCTTCGACGCCGATCGAGGCCACGCTTGCGCCGCGATGGGATTGCCAGGAGACAAGGCCCTCGCTCGCCAACCGCATGAGGGCCTCGCGGATCGGTGTCAGTCCCAGCCGGTAGCGCTGGTTGAGGTCCGCTATCCGCAGCCGGTCGCCGGGCATCAGCGCACCGTGCAGGATTTCATGGCGAAGCAGCCGATAGGCGTCCGTGCTCATGTGTCTCTCTCCGACCGGCGCGGACATTCTGGAATTCACGCCTCGTGATATGTGTTTCGTAAGATTTAATAAAATGTGTTTCTCGATATGTCATATATGGTCTAATGTATGATGCATGTCAAGACCGCAACATGACCGCAAAGACCGCTTTCCCTCCTCGCCGGCGCCGCGCAACGGATTGCCCGGAAAGCCAGCCTGCCGCCGGCCGATCCGGTCATTTGCGCTCGCAACGCCGGTGCCGGCGGGGTTCGAGGCCGGTCTCCCGCTCCGCCCTGCGCCCTTCGGGCGCGGAACTTCAAGTGCAACCGCCGGGCGACACGGCGCCCGGACGCCGTCAACCGCCGGGGCTTGCCGCCGCCGCGCAGGCCATCGGCGAACCGATCCTTTCGACACGAGGTGAACGGATATGTTGGTCCATCTGGATTCATCGCTGCGCACGCCGCTGACCGAGCAAATCGTGAGGGGCCTGGCCCGCATGGTGGAAGAGCGCCTGCTCGGTCCCGGTACCCGCCTGCCCTCCATCCGCCAATTCGCCGCCTCCCACAATGTGGGCAAGTGCACGGTCGTGAACGCCTACGATCAACTTGTCGTGGAGGGCCATATTCAATCGCGGCAAGGCGCCGGCTTTTTCGTCAGCGGGCCCAGCCGGTTCGAAGACCCGGCCGAAACGGAACCGCAGAAGGGGCGAGCCGACGATGTGCTCTGGCTCTTGCGGAAGCAGACGAACCAGAACTGCTTCAGGCACAGGCCCGGCAGCGGGTGGCTGCCGCAGTCGTGGTATGAGGAAAACGGGCTCGACAGGGCCATGCGCAACCTGGCGCGCTGCGGAAGCGATTGCCTGGACAGCGGCTATGGCGACCCGCTGGGCTACGCGCCGTTGCGCACGCATATCTGCCGTCTGCTTGCCGAACATGGGATCGAGGCGGGTCCGAAACAGATATTGTTGACCAACGGCGTTACCGGCGGCGTTGACCTGTTGGCCCGCCTTACGGTCCAGCCCGGCGATGCGGTCCTTGTCGACGATCCCGGGCTCTACCAGTGGTTTGGGCATATGCGCGCCCTGGGCGCCAGAGTCTACGGGGTGCCGTGGACCGATGAAGGGCCCGACCTGGAACGGCTTGAGGAACTCGCGAAAGCGCACCGTCCGCGCCTCTTCATCACGACCCCGATCGTTCAGAACCCGACGGGCTCCAGTATCTCCCAGGGAAACATGTTCAAGCTTCTGAAACTGGTCGAGCGGTACGACTTCTATATTGTCGAGGACGCCCTCTCCGCCTTGTGCCATCCGGATGCCCCGCCGCGCCTTGCCGGCCTCGACCAGTTGGACCGGGTGATCTTTACGACCGGGTTTTCCAAGACTCTGTCGCCGCGGCTTCGGGTCGGGTTTGTGGCCGGCCACAAGGACCTCATCGGGGATTTGGCCGATCTGAAGCTTCTGACCCAGTCGGCGAGTTCGGAATATGCCGAGCGGCTGGTCTGCGAGGTGATCGACCAGGGAAATTACAGGAAGTTTCGCAGCCGGCTCTTCGCCAGTATCCAGAAGGCGCGCGTCTCGGCAGTTCGCCGTCTTGAGACCCTCGGTCTCGGTCCGACCGGCGACAGAACGCACGGGCTGTTTGCCTGGCTGGACATCCCGGGCTTTGCCGATACGACATCGCTGGCCGAGGCCGCGCTCGAGCGCAGCATGCTGCTGGCGCCCGGCGCCCTGTTCCGGCCCGACATGGAGCCCTCGTCGAAGATGCGTTTCAACGTCGCCTTCTGCCAGGACGACGGGATGCTTCGCGAACTCGAAGCACTGATGAATACCGCAGCCCGGACCGACAGCCGATAACTCGCAACCATGGCGCGGGAGCGGACCCCAAGGGCCCGCTGCTTCTTCTGTAATCGAGTGTTTGTTGTTCCTTCGCGCCTCGTCGGGGCCGCGGACTTGTAACTCGCATGCAAAGGGGACGGGCGGCGCGCCCGACATTCCAAGTCGGCGCCACTCGTTCCGGCTTTTCCGCGCGTCGGATTTCCCGATTCGGCCGTGATTGTTTGCAATTGCCGAATACACCCCACCGATACTGTACCGGTTCGATTACCGATACAGGGCTCGTTATAACACCATGCATGTAGCGATGAATGGTGGAATACAGGGCTCACGAAAATGCCGGGAATGTGACGACAATAATATGGACACAGGTCCAGAATTTTCGACTCACTGTATTTCAAAACTACAGCGAATTGTGCCTGCCGAATAACCGGTTTTCTCCTCACTCTTCCGACAGGTTGGCTGAAGGACGAGATCAATCTTCTCGCTCCGCCGACCTTGGAAAAGGAGGAAGAAAATGTATTCCCTTACACAAAAGACCGTTTCGGTCGGTCCGGATCCGGTGGGTTTCGATCCGACTGTCCGAAACCAAACAAGGCACCGCCCAACCGGCCTTCTCGGCCGGTTCAGCAGCAATGTCGGTTGGCGTCCGGTCCGCGTGTTGCTGGCGGTTCTCCTGCTTCTGTCGGCAGCGGTGGCAAATACACTGCCGGCGCAGGCGCAGACGCCTGACGTAACGGCACCGTCGGCACCGCAGAACCTGTCGGCGACGCCGGGCGACGGCAAGGTGACGCTGGCCTGGCAGGCGCCGGCCGACGACGGCGGCGCGGATATTGTCCGATACGATATCCGCTACTTGCTATTCGGTTCTTCCTGGGTCGAGATAACCGGCGACGACAGCCTGACGGCGACGGTCGACGGTCTGGTCAATGGCCGGGAATATCGTTTCGACGTCCGCGCCGTTAACAGCGCGGGCAGAAGCGGTGCGTCGAGTCTCATCGTCAATGTCCGGCCCCGCGGCGTGCCCAGTGAGCCCCGGAACCTGTCGGCAACGCCGGGCAGCGGCGCTGTGAAGCTGGACTGGCAGCGGCCGAGCGACACTGGCGGTATTGCAGTGACCGGTTACCAGTACCGCTATGCAGCAGGTTGGGACGTGCCGCCCGGAACGGCCTGGCACTCTGTCGGACACAGCCAGTTCGCACTCGTTTCCGGCCTGGTCAACGGCTGGAGCTACGCCTTCGAAGTGCGGGCGAGGAACCGCAGCGGCGGCGGCGCCGCTGCGGAGATTACGGCGATCCCTGCAACCGTCCCGTCGGCGCCGCAGAACCTGACGGCGCGGCTGGGCCACCGCTCGGTGATCCTGAAGTGGCAGGCGCCGGCCGACAATGGCGGTTTCGCGGTGACCCGCTACGAATACCGCTATGCCCGGGGTGCTTCGGTGCCGGCCGCAACGAGCTGGCGGTCCGCCGGAACCGACCTCACCGTGACGATCTGGCGCCTGACTGCCGGCACGGCCCATGCCTTCGAGGTGCGGGCGGTCAACGCAAAGGGAGACGGCGCCGCGGCGGAGGTTGCGGCGACGCCTCAAACCATCCCGTCGGCGCCGCAGAACCCGACAGCGACGCCGGGCGACCGCTCGGTCATGCTGGCCTGGCAGGCGCCGGGCTACAACGGCGGTGCCGCGGTGTACGGCTACGAATACCGCTATGCCCGGGGTGCTAGGGTGCCGGACGGAACGCGCTGGCGATTCGCCGGAACCGGCCTCACGAAGACGGTCGGCGGCCTCGCCAACGGCACGGCCTATGCCTTCCAGGTGCGGGCAATAAACGCCCACGGCCGCGGCGGCCCCACGGGGATGATTAAGGCGACGCCTGCCACCGTCCCGTCGGCGCCGCAGAACCTGACGGCGGCGCCGGGCGGCGGCAAGGTGACGCTGGCCTGGCAGGCGCCGGCCGAGAACGGCGGTTCCGCGGTGACCCGCTACGAATACCGCTATGCCCGAGGTGCTTCGGTGCCGGCCGCAACGGTCTGGCAGTCCGCCGGAGCCGACCTCAACGTGACGATCGGCAGCCTTGCCAACGGCGCGGCCCATGCCTTCCAGGTGCGGGCGGTGAACGGCAGGGGTGCCGGCGGCGCTGCGGCGATTGCGGCGACCCCTGCAGCCGTCGCGTCCGCGCCGCAGAACCTGACGGCGACGCCGGGCGACGGCGCGGTCACGCTGGCCTGGCAGGCGCCGGCCGAGAAAGACGGTTTCGCGGTGACCGGCTACGAATACCGCTATGCCGAAGGTACGGCGGTGCCATCCGCAACGGTCTGGCGGTCCGCCGGAACCGACCTCACCGTGACGGTCGCCGGCCTGGCCAACGGCAAGGTCCATGCCTTCCAGGTGCGGGCGGTGAGCGGAAAGGATGAGGGGCCCGAGGCGAAGACTACGGCGACCCCTGCCACCGTCCCGTCGGCGCCGCAGAACCTGACGGCGACGCCGGACGACGGCACGGTCACGCTGGCCTGGCAGGCGCCGACCGAGAACGGCGGATTCGCGGTGACCCGCTACGAATACCGCCATGCCGAAGGTTCGTCGGTACCGGCTGCCACGGTCTGGCAGTCCGCCGGAACCGACCTCACCGTGACGATCGGCGGCCTTGCCAACGGCGCGGCCCATGCCTTCGAGGTGCGGGCGGTGAACGCAAAGGGTGCCGGCGGCGCTGCGGAGATTGCGGCGACGCCTGCAAACGTCCCGTCGGCGCCGCAGAACCTGACCGCGACGCCGGGCGACAGCAAGGTGACGCTGGCCTGGCAGGCGCCGGCCGAGAACGGCGGTTCCGCGGTGACCGGCTACGAATACCGCCATGCCGAAGGTTCGTCGGTACCGGCCGCAACGGTCTGGCAGTCCGCCGGAACCGACCTCACCGTGACGGTCGACAGCCTTCCCAACGGCGCGGCCCATGCATTCGAGGTGCGGGCGGTCAACGCAACGGGAGGAGGACCTGCGGTGCCGGTCCACGCAACGCCCATAGCCGATCTCGTGCTGACTGTGGAACCGGTCGACAAGGAGGTGACCGAGGGCGAGCCCGTGCGCTACCGCATCATGATGTCCAGGCCCACCGGTTGGATCTCGGTGGGATATGAGTACGAGTACCAGGGCGACTTCATGTTCCAGGAGCCGGTGAGTGCGGTTGGCGGCATGCGTTCGAAAGGCGGCCAGCTGTACTGGGAGCGCGACGAGACCACCGTCGACGACGGCAAGGTCGAGGCCGACGGCACATACACGGTGCGGCTGCTCGCGGGCGACGGCTACAGGCTGGGCACGCCATCGACTGCGACGGTGCGAATTCTGGACAACGATACGCCGAACCGGACGCACGCGGAGGTGTCGGCCCACGACACGCGGGTCGCAGAGGGTCCCGGCGCGGTGCTGGAGTTCCCGGTCACGCTCGACCGCGTGCTCGACACGACGGTCACGGTGGACTGGGAGACGGCCGACAGCGGCAGCCACGGCGCCCAGCCCGGACTCGACTACGAGGCGGACTCGGGGACCCTCACGTTCCACCCCGGTGAGACGGCGAAGACAGTCCGCATCGCCGTGCTCGAGGATAACCTCGACGAGGGTCGGGAGCAGATGGTCCTGTTTCTCTGGAACGCCTCGGGAGCGGACCTGAGCGGCGACGGCAGTGTCGCGGTGGGCATCATCGGGGACCCCGGCTCCATGCCGTCGCCCGCGCCCACCGTGCCATCGCCGCTCACCGCGTCGTTCCACGGCGTGCCCGCCGAGCATGACGGGGAGAGCGCGTTCACGGTGGACTTCCGCCTGAGCGAGCATCCCCACACTCTGCGGAGCTACCGCACGGTGCGGGATTCGTTGTTCGAAGTCGCCGGCGGTCGCATCGCGAACGCGCAGCGCGCGGAGCGCGGGCAGAACAAGGACTGGGTGCTGACGCTGGAGCCCTCGGGCCTCGGCAACGTGACGGTCTCGCTCATCGGGACGACGGACTGCGCGACCTCGCCCGCGGTATGCACCGAGGACGGACGCAAGCTTGCAGGCCCGCTTTCGCTCTCGGTGAATGGCCCGGTGTCGTTCTCGGTGGCCGATGCCGAGGTGACAGAGGGAGCGGACGCGGCGCTCGCCTTCACGGTCTCGCTCAACCGCGCGCAGGAGTTGGCCACCACGGTGGACTACGCCACGTCGGACGGCACGGCGCGGGCGGGCGAGGACTATGTCGCTGCCCAGGATACGCTCCGCTTCGAGCCGGGCGAGACCGTGAAGACGGTCGAGGTCCAGGTGCTCGAGGATGCCCATGACGAGGCCCGCGAGACGATGACGCTCACGCTGTCCCGGCCCTCCGGTGCGCAGCTCGCCGACGCCACGGCGACGGGGGCGATCGTCAACACCGATCCGATGCCGAACGCGTGGATCGCGCGCTTCGGGCGCACGGTGGCGGACCAGGTCCTGGACGCGGTGCAGGGCCGGATGAGTGCGGTCCGGCAGCCGGGTGCGGAAGTCACGCTGGCCGGCGAGCGGATCGACCTTGGGTCGCCGTTCGGGGCCGGCAACGACCGTCCGTCCGGAAACCTGCCTTCGACTGCCCTTTCCTCCGGGGACGCTGCGACCGGCGGCACCGGAGGGCTTGCCGGGTGGCGCCCGGGCGGGATGGATCTGGCGCGGTCGGGCTTCGACGAGCGCACGATCTCCGGACGCGATCTTCTCCTGGGCTCTTCCTTCTCGCTGACGGCGGAGACGGGAGACCAGGGGTCGGTGTCGCTTTGGGGCCGCAGTGCGGCGACGCAGTTCGACGGCCGCGCCGATGGCGTCTCGCTCGACGGCGAGGTAGCGACCGGGCTGCTCGGTGTGGACTGGAGCGGCGGCCCGGCAATGGCGGGGCTCCTTGTCGGCCTCAGCGAAGGCAGCGGCAGCTACCGCGGGCCCGAGGGGGACGGCACGGTGACTTCCACGCTGACGGGCCTCTACCCCTGGGGCCGCTACGCCCTGACGGAGCACATTGAGCTCTGGGGCGCTGCGGGCTACGGCGAGGGCACGCTGGCGCTGACACCCGAGGGCCGGGACGCGATACGCGCGGACCTGGACCTCTGGATGGCGGCAACGGGGCTTCGCGGAACGCTCGTGGACGGCGGCGCTGACGGGCTGACGCTCGCAGCGAAGACCGACGCGACGATCGTGACGACGTCGACGGCGTCGGCGCGGGACCTTGCAGCGTCGGAGGCGACGGTGACGCGGCTGCGCGCGGCGCTCGAGGGTTCGCGCCCGATCTCCTTGAACGAGACGGCGGAGCTGATCCCGAGCTTCGAGCTTGGCGTTCGGCACGACGGCGGGGACGCGGAGACCGGCTTCGGGGTGGATATCGGCGGGGGTCTCGCCTGGTCGCACCCGGCGAGCGGGATCTCGGCCGATCTGCGCGGGCGCGGGCTCTTGAGCCACGAATCCCGCGGCTTCCGCATTCGCGGCATTTCCGGCTCGTTCGCCTGGGACCCGGACCCCGCCTCGGACCGCGGGGCGTCGCTGGCCCTCATGCAAACCATGGGTGCCTCGGCGGCGGGCGGCGTGAACGCGCTGTTCGGGCGCGAGTCCCTGGCAGGGCTGGCGGCGAACGACAACGATGCCGCCTTGCAGAACCGGCGCCTGGAGCTGAAGCTGGGCTATGGCTTCTCGGCTCTCGGCGACCGGTTCACCTCGAAGCCGGAGCTTGGAATCGGCGTTGGCCAGGGCCACCGCGACTACAGGCTCGGCTGGCGCTTCGGCATGTCCCAAGGCGGCCCGGCCGCACTGGAGTTCGTCCTGGAGGCGAGCCGGCGCGAGCATACCGGCGACAGTGCCGGTCCCGAGCACGGCATCGCCTTCAAGGTGAACGCCCGCTGGTAGGAGCGTCCGGCCGGTCCGGACAGGTCCGGCCATAACAGTAGAGCGCGGCGTTGTCCGGACCGGTCAGCGCCGCGCTCGCAATTCCGACAGTCTTTACCTCGCCGCCCGCAGCCCGGTCCCTGCGTTGCGCGCTACCGGATTCACACATCGGTTGTCGGTGGCTTCGCGTTGCATGTCCCTCAACAGTCGCCCCGGCCTCCCAGCCTACCGTATGCACACATCTCGTTTCGGCTTGTCTGCGATGCACCTGCCGGTTCGGCCCCGCCGGCTCCGCACCCCTTCGTCACCCCGGCCCGAGCCTGTCCCCGCCCCCGAGCGGGGGAAGCCGGGGTCCATCCATGGCTCCCGACGCCGCCTCAGCCGGTGAAGAACGGGACCGACCGCTGAGGCTGCCGCGAGAACCAAGGCTGGGTCCCTTCGCGGGGACGACGAAAAGGGGCAAAGGCCCGCTCAACCCGACGGTCGGGCGCATCGGATGCAACCCCACACGAGATGTGTGCATGCGCTCGGCTCGGGAGCGGGGACGGGGCGCGGGCACTTGACAAGGAAACGCGACGCAGGCCAGAAAAAGGATGTGATTCGGCTCCGGACGCGGCTGAGGCCGCGGGAGCCATGTGTTCCTCATTCGGCGGGCCCGGGGCTCACGGCCTCGGTCGCATACCGCTTATCGAAGATCTGCCGGCTCGGTTGGAGGTGATTATGGCGCTCAGGGACTGTGTGGACGGAATCCTGGAAGCTGCGGTTTCCAGAGGCGACGTGCCGGGCGTCGCGGCAGCGGCGACGGCGGCGGAGGAAACCGTTTACGAAGGCGGTTTCGGCGAGCGCACGATCGGGAGCGGCGCGGCCATGACGCCGGATTCGGTCGGCTGGATCGCGTCCATGAGCAAGACCATCACAGGCGCGGCGGCGATGCAACTGGTCGAGCAGGGCCGGCTGGATCTGGACGGGCCGGCGAGCGCGGTCATCCCGTATCTGGGCGAGGTCGAGGTGCTGGAGGGCTTCGACGAAGACGGCCAGCCCATGACGCGCCCGCCGAAGCACCCGGTGACGCTGCGCCACCTGCTGACCCACACCTCCGGTTTTGCCTATGAATTCTGGAACAGGGACATCCTCGCCTACCAGGAGGCGAAGGGCGTGCCGCAGATCACGAGCTGCGAGAACGCCGCGCTGACGACGCCGCTGCTGTTCGATCCGGGCGAGCGCTGGGACTACGGCATCGGAATCGACTGGGCCGGCAAGATGGTCGAGGCGGTGAGCGGCCAGAAGCTCGGCCAGTATCTGAAGGAAAACATCTTCGACCCGCTCGGCATGAACGACACCGCCTTCCGGGTCACGCCGACGATGCAGGAGCGGCTGGCGACCGTCCACGTACGCGGCGAGGACACGGCCTGGGTCCCGATGGAGTTCGTGGTCGAGCAGGACCCGGAATTCGAGATGGGCGGCGGCGGCCTCTACTCTACGGTCGACGATTACCTCAAGTTCATCCGCATGATCCTGAACAAGGGCGCGGCGAACGGCCATCGGGTGTTGAAGCCGGAGACCGTTGCAAACATGACCGCCGACAACATCGGCAGCAGTTGCGTCGTGAAGCTCTCCACAGCCATGCCGCCCTACTCCAACGATGCCGAGTTCTTCCCCGGCATGGAGAAGACCTGGGGGCTGACCTTCATGATAAACAATGAGGCCGCGCCGACCGGCCGCACGGCCGGCAGCCTCGGCTGGGCCGGCCTCGCCAACTCCTATTTCTGGATCGACCCGCACAAGGGCATCGGCGGCGCCTACCTGACCCAGATACTGCCTTTCGCCGACGAGAAGTCGCTCCCGCTCTACCTCGATTTCGAAACGGCGGTTTATCGCAGCCTGTGTTCGGGGGAATGACGCTTCGCTGCGAACGCTCTGCCGGAATCCGTCGGATCGACCGGAGCGAGCCCGATCGGGTTGCGGCTCGATAGTGCGGCAAAATCGATGGAGCAAATCGGATGACCGGCCGGCGCCCCAGACTGACCGTTCCGGACCTTGCCGCGAAGAAGGCGGCAGGTGAGCGGCTGGCGATGGTGGCGGTCGGCGAATGCCTGACCGCAGCTTGGGCGGAGCGGGCCGGAATCGACATACTGGGCGTCGGGGACAGCCTGGGCATGACGCTTTACGGGCACGAGAACACGCTGCCCATGACCGTCGATCAGATGATCGAGCACACCAGGGCCGTCCGCCGCGGCGCGCCGAACACGTTCTGCCTCGTCTCCATGCCCTACGGGTCTTATGCCACCGCCGACCTGGCGGTGACGAACGCCGTGCGGATGATGAAGGAAAGCGGCGCCGAGGCGGTGAAGCTGCAGGGCGGGCGCGAGATGTTCGACATCATCGGGGCGGTCGCCGATGCCGGCGTCCCCGTCATGAGCCATGTCGGGCTGCTGCCCCATTATGTGCACCGGTTCGGCGGCTTCAAAATGCAGGGCCGCACGGCGGAGGACGCGCTGGAGATCGTCGATAACGCCCGGGCCATCGAGGAAGCCGGCGCCATCGGCCTGGAAATCGAGGCGGTGCCCTACGAGGTCGGCAAGGCGGTCGATGAGGCGGTGAGCATCTTCACTTTCTCCATCGGCGCCGGCTCGGCGGGCACCTGCCAGCTGCTCAACGGCTACGACCTGATCGGCGCCTTCGACACGTTCAAGCCGAAATTCGCCAAACGCTACGGCAATATCAACGAAATCGCGACCGAAGCCTTTGCCGAATACGCCGAAGAGGTGCGCGCCGGACTGTTCCCGGACGAGGACCATAGCTACAGGATGAAAACCGAAGAGGCGGCAAAGTTCGCCGAAGCTCTGATCGAGCGAGCGCTCATGCCAACGGCCGCGGGCAGGGGCCGGTAAGCCCTGCCGCCTCCCGGACGGCCTTCAGCCGATCCAGACGCCGACGAGAAGCCCGACCGCCAGGCAGGCGCCCCGGCTCAACAGCGATATTTCGAGTAGGCAGGAGAAAGCCGCTGCGGCTGCGAGCCCGCGACGCGCCAACAGAACACTCGGCGCGGCACAGTCCCTCCGGGAATGACGACGAGAGGGCGCGGCGCAAAAAGGCGCAAACTTCCCGGTCGGGTCAGGGGACCGGCTTCTCTTGAACTATGCCGCCTTCCGCGCTCCTGCCTTGCTCGGAAGATTGAACAGGCGGGCGGCGTTTCGGCCGAGGATGTTGCGCTTCTGGTCTTCGGTGAGGAACGGGATGTCGTAGATGACGCGCGGCGCATCGAAGTCGAAATGCGGCCAGTCCGAGGCGTAGAGGAGCTGCGTCTCGGCCTGGATCATCTCCAGGGTCGCCTTGAGGCCGACCTCGCTGCTCTTCTCCAGCGGCTGGCAGGTGTAGAAGCAGCTTTCGCGCATGTAGTCCGACGGCATTTTCGTCAAGAGCGGCGCCTCGCTCTGGCGCATCAGATACTGGTCGTCGAGCCGCTGCATCAGGAACGGCACCCAGGAAAGGCCGCTCTCCACCCAGAGGCTGTTCAGCTTCGGGAAGCGCTCGGGAATGCCGTTCAGCACCCAGTTGGTCATGTGGACCAGGTTGCACCACACAAAGCCCAGCGAATGCATGCCGAGGAAGCTGTTGCAGGTGGCGAGCGAGGGGTCCTGCCAGTGGTAGCCCGCATGGAAGGCGATGGGTTTGCCCGTTTCCTCGATCATCCGGTAGAGGCGCATATATTCGTTGGAATGAACCGGCTTGTAGCGCGTCGAGGTGACGGTGAAGCCGATGACATTCGGGTTGGCGCCGAATTCCTCGACCGTGCGGCAGGCGGCGTCCGGCGAGTTGAAAGGCAGCACGGCGAGCGACAGGATGCCGTCCTCGGCCGAGAGCACGTTCTCCGCCAGCCAGCGGTTGTAGGCATTCGACAGCACCGCCTCCATCTCCGGCTGCGGGTGCATGCCGATGAACAGCATCGGCGTCGGGAAGAGCACCATGTAATCGACCGAGAGCGCCTCCATCGCCCGGCGCGTCAGCGCCACGTCGAGATGCACGCCCGGCTCGTCCACCTTCTCGCGCCGCGAGGACTGGTGCGGGATGCGCCCCCCGACATCCTGGTAGCGCAGGCCGAGATCGCCGTTGAGCCCGTAGGGCGGCGCGCCGATGCGCTCCTTCTGGTACATCGTCGCCTGGTGGCGCAGCACCGGATCCTCGATATAGTCGATGATCTCGTGCCAGTGGACGGTCTCGACATGGTGAGCGTCGATATCGACGATGGTCCAGTCCGCGTAGCCCGCCTTGCGGGCGTGCGCGCGGGCATGGGCCAGGTAGTCGCGCGTGTCGGTCTCGGTGCCCATTTCCTGCACGGGCATCGCGCTGGCGGTCCGGATCGCGGCATCCATGGGTTCAGGCCTCCTTCTCGGCGGCCGCCGGGGCGGCCTCGCTCAAATGATAGTCCTCCGGGCGGCGGCGCGACCAGAGGCCGAATTCCATCGGCCCGAGGCGGAGCGCGCGCAGCAATTCGGTGACCGCGGTGAGCGCCTCGGTCGGCGTCACCACCTCGTCATAGCGGCCGTGCAGCGGGCGGAAGCTCCGCGCCTCGCCGTCCGCCTTGGCGGCGTAGAGCTTGACCGCAGCAGTCATCAGGTCCGCCACGGCGCTGTCGGGTATGCGGTCCGCCTCGCCGCGCTCGACCGCCTCCGCGGCCATCGTCCAGAGCCGGCGGGCGTCCTCGTCGAACCCGGCATAGGCGTCGTTATGGCCCCGCAGGTCAGAGGGAGACATAGACCTCTCCGTTCTGCACCTGGACGGCCACGGGCTCCAGCGCCATGCCGTCGTTTCCGGGATGATGGCCGGTCCGGATGTCGTATTCGAGCCCGTGCCAGGGGCAGACGATGTTGACCCGCTCCTCATCGTAGCGCCGCCCGAGCGAGCGGCGCGCGGCGTCGAGCGTCTCCAGCACCCGGTTGTAGATGCGCCCCTGGCAGACGGGACCGCCCTGGTGCGGGCAGTTGTTGCGCCAGGCGTAGAAGCCGTCGTCGAGGCGGAAGACGCCGATCTCCTCGCCGCCGATCTCGACCACCTTCCTGGCGGGGAGCGGCTCAAACTCCTCGACCGACCCGACCCTCACCGTCTCCATCGACCGCTGCCTCCCTGCCGCCGCGCCCATTCTGGCGGCGGCAGGGGATGGCGTCAATTTGTTGTGGATTGCGCGGAGAAACCGGCAGGCCGGCCGTCCGGCAATTCCGAAGCCCGGGCCGGCGTCACGCAGCGCCTCCGGCTTTGCCGCCGCGCGGCTTGCGATGCATCGCCTCGACCATGCTGAGGCGGTGAAGCTCCTGCCGAACTGCCGGCGCAAGGTGCGACTTGATCTTCGATCTGAGCGCCTTGGCTTCCGCTTCCAGTGCGTTCAACTTCCGGGCATGCTCGTCGAGCAGAAGCGTTGACGGCGATATTCGCCAACAACTTCGAGAACTCGTCGTCGACCGGCCATCCGGCGCCGAGATGGTCTTTCCAATCCCGCGCCGTGCGTTGCCTTGCCACCACTCTGGGCCGAGGATATCCGCGACGGTTTTCGCCGCATTTTCCGAGCGATTTCTTCGTCGATCCAGACCTCCCGGACAAGTTCTTCAGCCAGGATAGCCTTTTCTGTCGAACGAATTTCGTTCAGTTTCTTTTCGAGTTCTTCGACAGCCTTGAGCGTCGCAACCGGAAGCGGATACACATAATTTACGGTAAATCCCTCTTGCTTCGGCATGTGTTGTTTCCACAACCTGATTTTGGAACCGGGGTGAAAAACAACCGTTCCATCGGATGTCACGCCGATCTCCGGCGCACCCTCGACCCCTATCCCAAGCTTGTCCCGATCCAATGGAGGCATATAAATCTCCTCCGACCGCACTCTCGACATCTCCTTCTTTGCGACTGCTATCCGTTCAACAGCGCGTCAACTTCCGCGAGATAGTCTTCGAGCCAGGATTCCGTGGCGGTCCGCTCGACGACATTGGCGATCATGCTTTCCTTGCGGTCCAGCAATACGACCTCCAGCGCGAGTCTCCCGTAATCGATGCCCCCGGCACCGCAATCGCCGCTCGCGGCCCCGGCGGGAAGGGAGGAAGCCAGGATCAGGGGGATAGCCGCCGACGCAAGTGGCAGGCGAAGAATGGACGGTATGCGCATTTCGCGACTCCTTCCCGATTGTCGAAGGGTGACAGCCGCCCGGTAACTCCCGCGCCTTGGCGCGTCTCCCGATGTTGCCGGCGGGGATGCCGAAGTCAGCCAGTCACGTCGGACCGGATTGCGGCGTCATCCGAAGCCGGGACTATAACGCGGGTGCCCCTTAATGAACAGACTTAATTGAAGGGACAAAGTTCCGCCGACGCCGTTCGGACGCCAGTGCCTTCCCGGTTCCAATCTCCGCAGAGCGTGGCGTCGAGTCGGCGATGTCACGGATCGCGGTTGCCGCTCTCCCCGCCTGCCGCCCCGTACGCATCGGCGAAGACCTGCAAGGCGGCGAAGAGCTCGCGGTCGTTGACGATGCGGGGCACCTTGTTCTGGCCGCCGAGCTTGCCGCGCCTCTTCATCCATGCGGCGAAGCCCCCGGGAGGCATGAGGCGCACACGCGCGGCGTCCATGCCGTAGCCGCCCGCGCGGTGCGCGTCATAATCGTCATTGAGGCGGCAGAGCGCCGCGTCCAGCACCTCGGCGAAGCGGGCCTGCCGCCCGGCGTCGGGGCCTCCCACGCCGGGTTCCGCCCCGAACTCGACGATGTAGAGATGCCCGCCTCGCTGGCCGGCCTGCTCGGGAAACAGGCTCCCGGCGGAGAAGTCCGTGACCGTCGCGCCGACGGCCCGCGCCGCTTCCGCCACGGCGCGCTCGACCTCGGCGCCAATGACATGCTCGCCGAAGGCCGACAGCATGTAGCTCGTCCGCCCGGTGACGAGGACGCGCGGCGGGTCGCGTTCGACCAGGGTCACCGTGTCGCCGACGAGATAGCGCCAGAGGCCCGCGCAGGTGGTGACGGCGAGTGCGTAGTTGACGCCGGGCTCCGCGTCGCCGACCCAGCGGCAGTCCGGCTGCGGGCTGCCGAGTTCGTCGAGGGGGATGAACTCGTAGAAGATGCCCGTGTCGAGCAGCAGCCGGAGGCCCTCGCCGTCCCCGCGGTCGGCGATGCCGAAGAAGCCCTCGCTTGCCGGATAGACTTCGCGCGTCTCTGCGCCGCTGCCTTCCAGCAGAGCCGCGAACCGGTCGCGATAGGGCGCCCAGGCGACGCCGCCGTGGCTCAGCATTTCGAGCCGGGGCCAGATGCCGGCGATCCGGCCGGAACCGCTGCCGGCGATCCCGGCCAGGCGCTCGAAGAAGATCAGCAGCCAGCTCGGCGTGCCGGCCAAGGCCGAAATCTCCGCATCGAGCGAGCGCTCGGCGAAGCGGTCGATCTTCTCCTCCCAGTCGGCGATGCTCTCCAACTCGCGGGGCGGGAAGTAGCGCAGCCGCGCCCAGCCGGGCATTTCCGCCGCCGCGATGCCGCTCAGGTCGCCGCTGAAGACGCCCGGCGCCTGGCGGACCAACCCGGTCGAGCCGCCGAGCATGAAGACGCGGCCCGCCAAGAGCCGGCTTTCCGGCCGGTTGGCTAGATGGTGGACCATCAGGTCGGCTCCCGCGCGCACATTGGACCGGCGCATCTCGCGGCTGACGGGGATGTATTTCGTCGTGCCGGTGGTCGTGCCGGACGAGACGGCGAACCACGGAACGGTCCCCGGCCAGGTGCAGTCGGTCAGACGGGGGAAGGGCCGGCGCCAGTAGCTTTCCCAGAAGGCGTCATAGTCCCTGAGCGGCACGCGCAAGCGGTAGTCGTCGAGGGTCCAGGACTCCGAGAACTCGTGGTCGCGCCCGAATTGCGTGCGGCGGGCCTTGCGTATGAGAGACGACAGGGTGCGGCGTTGCGCCTGCTCGGGGTCCATATGCGCCAGACGCCGGAGGCGTTGGCGGGCATAGAGCCGGAGAAACCGGGTCGCGTCGTACATGGTCGGTTGCCGGCGTCAGTTCTCCAGGGTCAGCACATGCGGAAAGTCTGCGCGCACTTCGGAGGGCGTGAGCGGCATGCGCACATAGGCGCCGCGCCGCCACAACTCCCACTGGTCGAGCATGGTCGTGCTGTTGAACCAGCCGTCCTGCCCGCCGAGCAGGACGAAATAGTTCTCGTCCGGATCCGACATGTCCGAAATGTGGCGCGCATTGGACCCGTAGGTGACGGTATGGCGCTCCGCCGCGGTCCTGTGCGCGGTCTTCATCAGCGTTTCCGAGCTTCCGCCGACGCCCTCTTCGGCGAAGCGGTAGCGCCCGCCGATGACCGGAATATTGGAGAGCGGATGGGCGAGGCGGAGGCGGTGCATGTCTCCCCAGCCGGAGAAGGCGTCGAGGCCGTCCGCAGCGGCGCTGAGGCCGGCAATGAGCGCCGCGCGCACGGTCGCCTCGTCCGCGGCGGCGATATCCTCCGCCAGCAGCGCCGTGCCCCGGCGTATGGTTGCGAACGCTTCGCCGTCGTCCTCGCCGTAGCGCAGCACGTAGAAGCGTTGCGCGAAGCCGTGGCGAAATTGCTCGAACGCGACCGCCCCCAGGGACTCGCGCCGGTACGCGCCGTCCCACTCGCGCAGCCGGCCGATCGCCTCCGCCTCCTTCGCGTCCGCCGCCCCGGCCGGTCCCAGCCCGTCGAGCCTGGAGAGGAAGAGGTCGCGCAACCGGATCGAGGACTCCATGTAGATGTCCTGCTGCAGCGCCTTGAGGGTTTCGATGTCCACCGCCGTTTCGTCCGCGATCAGCTGAGCCATGCGCCGCACGCGGTCGTTGGGCGAGAAGAAGAACCCCACGGGGATGTCCGTCTGCGAGGGTCGGTTGTTGGCCGAGACCAGGAAGCCGGTTTCCGGGTTGAAGCTGTAGGGAAGGTCCGCCCCGCTGCGCATGGCGCCCCAGGAGGCATCGTGCGCGGCGGTGTCCAGGAAAATGTCGTCGGGCGCATCCTGGCGCGTGGGCAGCCACACCGCCATGACCTGGCCGATATTCCCCTCCCTGTCGGCATAGAGCATGTTCTGCCCCGGCACGGCGAAGCTGTCGAAAGCGGCGCGGAACTCCGGGAAGCTCGTCGCCCGGCTGACCCTGAGCATGGCGCCGATCTCGTCGCTTGCGCTGTGCCCGGTCCATTTGAGCGCAAGCGGCGGCAGGTCGTGCTTAGCAAGGAGCGGCGCATCGGTCACGATCGGCCCCCAGCGGGTCTCGCGGACGGTCATCTCCTCGTCGAACCACCAGCGCACGCCGATCCGTTCGCGCCTCTCGGCGATTTCGGAGTCCGGCATGTCCTCCACATCGTAGAGCTCGCTGGAGGCCGCGCGCATGTTCGTGCCGCCCCAGGCGATGCGCGGGTTGCGCCCGATGGCGAAGATCGGCAGGCCCGGCGCCATCAGGCCGACCGCGCGATAGGACGGCGAGCGCAGGCCCGCGATCAGCCAGACATTGGGAATGAAAATGCCAAGATGGGGATCGTTGGCGATGAGCGCGCCGCCGGTGGCGCTCAGACGGCTCGCCACGGCGACGCTGTTGCTGCCCGACCTGGGCACACCGCCGAGCCACGGAGGTATCGCGGCCGTCGGCCCGGGTCCGCCGGTGCCGGCAAACGACGCGCCGCCCTCCTGCACGAGGCGCGCCCAGAGTTCGGGCCAGTCGGGCCGCGCCCGGAGCGGCAGCAGATCGGCCCAGACCAGCCAGTTCACGTCGGTGCCCCCGAGGCGCCCGATGGCCAGCACGTCGGCAACGGTCCAGGGCTCCGGCTCCAGGCCGAGTATGCTGAAATCGTGCGGCAGCTCGGCGGCGGCGTCCTGGTAGCGGTTGACGCCGTCCACGAAGCGCCGGACCCAGGTGAGGGCGGCCGCGTCCATGGTCCGCTCGATCTCCGCTGCGGCGCGGCCGTAAGAGAGCGTGCGCAAGCCGCGGTCGATATCGACGCCGAACGGGCCGATCATCTCGGACACCCGCCCTCGCGCGAGCATCCGCGCCGTCGCCATCTGGCCAAGGCGCAGATGCGCGTGCACGAGGCCGAGCGCGAACGCCGCATCGCCGTCGCTTTCCGCTTCGATGAAGGGAACCTGCCGCTCGTTCCAGCGGATCGTCACCCGCCCGTCCAGCGGCAGGCCGCGCGTAGGAAACGCCTCAAGGCGCGCGACAACGCCCTTCGGCTTCGGCAAGGGCGCCAGCAGCGCACAGGCCGACAGCAGGAGCGCCGCCACGCCGACGGCAAGCCCGGCTACGACGGAGGAGACATGAGACGGCATCCGGTCCTCCGGCCGATGCTGGGCGCAGGCGCCCCTCAGCCCGTCGAGAGCGCGGCGTCGAGTTCCTTGAGGTTGGGGGCGCGATCGAGGGTCATGACGGCCTCGAAGATGCGCTCCACCCGCTCCGGGGCGACGGCGCGCGCGGCATTGTCCCGGAACTTGGCAGCGATGTCCTCGGCCGAGAGCGGGTTGGCGTCCGAGCCGCGGTTGACCGACTCGCGGTGACGGAGCTCGCGCCCGTCGCGGGTGCGGACCCTGATCTCGCCCGAATAGTAGCGCGGGAAGGCCGAATCGGGGTCGATGGCGAAATCCACCCGCTCCGCGAGCGCCAGCACGTCGGGATCGGAGATCGCGTCCGGGTCGATCTCGTCGAGCGTGAAACGGCCGTGTTTGAGCGCCGCCGCGATGGTGTAGTGCATCGAGAACTGCGCGTCATAGCTGTTCTGCGGGCGCTTCTTGGTCGCCTCCGGGCGGCAGACGACATTGGCCTGCGCGTCGGCGATATAGCCGGTGATGCTGTCCACATCCTCCGGCCGGAGCCCGTGGTCGCGCCGGAGCGCCAGCGCGGCGTCGGCGAAGGCGTGGTTGAAGTGGCAGGCGGGATAGGGCTTGAAGGCCACATTCTCCAGCTCCCACACCTCGCCCAGATCCGCCGTCGCCATATCGAGCCGCGCGTCGTGGTCCGCGCCCAGATGGAGATTGTAGAGGCCGTAGCGGCCCTCATAGGGCGCGGTCGGGCCCTGGAAGCCGCCGCCTGCGAGCGCGGTGGCGGTGATGCCCGCCACGGCCGCCCAGCCGGGATGGATACGCTTCGTCCAGGCGCCGTCGGAGAGGAACTCCAGGCTGCCGGCGGCCATGGAAAGCGCGATGCCCTGCGCCATCGCCGCCTCGCGCTCGGAAAGCCCGGCGAGGCGCGCAGCCGTCAGCGCCGCGCCGAACGCGCCAACGAGCCCGGTCGGATGATGCCCGCGCACATGGAAGCCGCCCTGCGCCGCCTGGCCGATCCGCGAGGAGGCCTCGACGCCGACCAGATAAGCGGCCAGCAGGTCCCGGCCGGTCGCGCCGGAGGCGAAGCCCTGTGCCAGCGCAGCCGAGAGCGCCGAAACCGAGGCATGGACCACGCCGTCGGAATGGGTGTCGTCATAGTCGAGGCCATGGATCAAGGTGCCGTTGACCAGCGCCGCATCGCGCATCGGCAGGCGGATGTCCGTGCCGATCACGGGCGACGGCCCCTCGCCGGCGAGCCCGCGCATGGCGTCTATCGTGCGCCGGCCGAACTCGTAGCCGGTCGAGGCGAGCGCGATGCCGATGCAGTCGAGGATGTGGAGGCGCGCGCGCTCCATCACCCGGTCCGGAACCGCGCGGTCGTCGAGCCCGCAGGCGAAATCCGCCAGCATGGCGGCTATCGGCCGGTTGGCGGCTGCGGTTCCCTCGGATACTGCCGTCTGGAGCCCGTCCATGTTCCTGTCCTCGCGTCGATAGCCGTGTCCTGGACCGCAATCATAGCCGGGCGCGGCAATTGCCGCTATTCCAGTCCCTCTGCGCTCCCGCCGGAACGGATTCCCCTTGCCGCCCCGCCACCGCCCCTCACTCGGCATCCCGCTCATGCTCGCCGCCATGGTCGGCATCACCGCGGTCGATGCCATCGCCAAGCATGTCGCGGCCAGCCTGAGCGGCGTGCAGGTCGCCTGGGGCTATTTCACCTTCATCGCCATCACGCTTGCGACCGGATTCACGATCGCCCGCATCCCGCCCCGGCGCTGGCTGCGGACCCGCAATCCCGCATTGCAGTTGTTGCGGGCGGGTTGCCTGGTGGGCTCGCTCTCCATGCTGTTCGTCGGCCTGCAATATCTGGAGCTCGCCGATGCGACGGTCATCAGCTTCGCCGCGCCGCTGTTCGTGACGGCGCTCTCATGGCCGGTGCTGAAGGAGCGGGTCGGGCCGCATCGCTGGGGGGCGGTGCTGCTCGGCTGGGTGGGCGTCGTAGTCGTGATCCGTCCGGGGCTCGGCATCGTCCACTGGGCGGCGGTGCTGCCGCTCATCGGGGCGGTGTTCTTCGCCGGCTTCCAGATCGTCACGCGCATCATCACGGCGCGGGACGACCATCTGGCGACGCTGTTCTACACTTCGGCCGGCGGCGCGCTGCTCCTTACCCTGGCCATGCCGGTCTTCTGGCAGTGGCCCGCCCCGGAGACCTGGGCCTGGATGGCGCTCTCCGGCGCCATCGGCGCGGGCGCGCATTTCCTGATGATAAACGCCTTCGCCGTCACCGAGGCATCCTTGCTCGCGCCTTTCAACTATTCGCGCATTTTCTGGGCCGTGCTGATCGGCTGGCTTGCCTTCCACGACCTGCCGGATGCGGCGACGCTCGCCGGCGGCGGACTGATCGTCGCCTCGGGACTCTATGTGTTCTGGCGCGAGCAGGTCTCGCAGCGCCGGGCGAAGCCTGGATGACAGGAAGCCGGGTTCACTCATGCCCTTCCTCGCGGAAATGCGGATGCAGGGCGCGCCGGCTTGAATGTCCGGTCGCGCGGCGCAACTTTCCCGGCAGGTTTAGAGGCAGCGGAGGCGCACGATGACGAGGCTCCTGTTCATCGCGGTCCTGGCCCTGGGGCTCACGGCTCCTGCGGTCGGGGCTCTGGCCCATCACGGCTGGTCATGGACGACCGGCGGCAATATCGACCTGACCGGCATTATCGGGACCGTTCGCCTGGGCAATCCCCACGGCGTCCTGAAGATCGACGTGGAGGGCGAGGAGTGGACGGCCGAGGTCGGCCAGCCCTGGCGCAACGAACGCGCCGGCCTCAAGGAGGGCGACCTGGCCGAAGGGGTCGAAATCCGGGTGATCGGCGAGCCGGCCGCCGATCTGTCGGAACGGCGGGTCAAGGTGGAACGGCTGTTCCTGGGCAAGCGCGAATACGTCCTCTACCCCGGGCGCGACTGAGTCCTTGGAGGCCCTGTTCGCAGCGCTGGAGGGCACGGCGCTCGCGCAGCTTCTGCGGAGTTCCCGCTGGGGCTATGCCGCCCTCAACGCCACCCACATTTTCGGGGTCGCCCTGCTGATCGGGTCCGTTGTCCCGCTCAATCTGAGACTGCTGGGCATATGGCACGCCGTCTCCCGCGAAGCGGTGGTGCGGGTGCTGGCGCCCGTCGCGGCAACGGGGCTCGGCCTTGCCCTGCTCACGGGGCCGCTGCTGTTCTCGGTCCGGGCGCGGGAATATAGCGGCGTCGAATTCCTGCAGCTCAAGCTGGCCTTCATCGCCGTCGGGGTCCTGTCCGCACTCGCTCTCTGCCGGACCCACGGGTTCCTGCTCAGGGACGCCCCGCGCGCCCGCCTCGCCGGCCACGCACTCCTCTCGACGGTCTGCTGGCTTGGGGCGCTCGTCTGCGGGCGGTTGATCGCGTTCGCGGGGGATTGAAGTCAATTCCGATGACACGCCTGTTACTTGCCGTTGCCCTGCTGGCCGCCCTTCTTGCCGCTTCGGCGCCGGCAGACGCCGATACGCGCCTTGCCCGCCTGTCCGAGCCCGGCATCGTCGCCATCATGCGCCACGCCCTGGCGCCGGGTTTCAGCGATCCGACATCCTTTGCCCTCGACGACTGCGCCACCCAGCGCAATCTCGATGAACGGGGCAGGGCGCAGGCGCGGGAGACCGGGAGGGCGATCCGCGCTGCCGGCGCGAGCGTCGACCGGGTCCTCACCAGCCAATGGTGCCGCTGCCGCGACACGGCCCGGCTCCTCGGCCTGGGCCCGGTCGAGGAGCTGCCCGCGCTCAACTCGTTCTTCCGGGACCGAAGCCGGGCCGGCGCGCAAACGGCCGAGCTTCGGAAATTCCTGCTCGGCCTGCCGCGCGGGGAGACCGTCGTCCTGGTCACCCACTATGTGAACATCCAGGCGCTCACGGGCCGGGGCGCCGCCTCCGGCGAAGTCCTGCTGCTCGAAATCGGGCGCGACGGCACGATTTCGGCGGTCCACGAGGTCCTCATCGACCCCCAGGGCTGAGACCGTCGCGAATGCGGCGGAGCCGAGTTCACAACCGTCACCCCGGACCCCGATCCGGGGTCCATCCATGGCTTTCGATGCCGCCGCAGCCGGTGGAGAACAGGATCGACCTCTGATACTGCCGCCAGAACCGAGGCTGGCCCCCGGATCGGGGTCCGGGGTGACTAATTGGATTGAGGCCGAACGCTGCCCGGCAAAGGCAGCCGCTTCAGTTGGAACGAGCCGCGCCCTACCCCGGCAGGCCGTCCATCCACGCCTTGACCAGCCGCCAGGCGATGCTGTCGCGGCGGGGCAGCTCCATGTCGAACTCCTCGATCCGGTCGATCTGCTCGCGCGTCATCCAGCGCGCGTCTTCAAGCTCTTTCGGGTCGATATTGAGCTCCATCGCCTCCGCCTCGGCATGGAAACCCAGCATGAGCGACGAGGGAAAGGGCCAGGGCTGGGAGGCCATGTAGCGCACCTCGCCGACCGTGACGCCCGCCTCCTCGAACACCTCGCGCGCGACCGCCTCCTCCAGGCTCTCGCCCGGCTCGACAAAGCCCGCAAGCGTGGAATAGATGCGCCGCGGGAACTGGTGCGTGCGGCCCAAGAGGCAGTTGTCGCCCTTGTGGACCAGCATGATGACGGCCGGGTCCGTGCGCGGGAAATGCTGTGCGCCGCAGCCGGTGCAGTTGCGCTGGTAGCCGCCGTGGCTCACCTCCGTCGGCGCGCCGCACACGCCGCAGAAGCGGTGGCGCTGGTGCCAGGTCATCATCCCGCGCGCATGGGCGAGGATGGCGCCTTCCTCCGCCGGGATGACCGGACCGATCTGGCGCAGGTCCTCGAATGCGCCTTCCGCCTCGATGCGCGGATGGCCGTAAGGGTCGTCCAGGTGCGAGAGGTCGAGGCCGATATAGAGCGTGTCGCCCTCCAGCCCGAGCACCACCTCATGCTGGGCCGAGTCGAGCAGCTCGCCGGCCTCCTCCACGGTCAGGATCAGCGCCCGGTCGTCCTCGGTGTGGACCAGCGAGCGCGAGCGCCAGACGGCAACCAGCCGCGTGTCCTTCGCCCGCCGGCGCGCGGCGATCCAGGCGGGATCCTCGCGCAGATGCGAGATGCGGTCGAGCGGTGCGCCCGTGTACCAGAGGTTCTTCAACATCGGCGCGAAAGGAAGCATGGGAGCCGGGCGGGCGCAACACGGTGTGGCATGGGCCGGTGCCGCGTTCGGCAGAAAGGCGACAGGCGGCTGCTGACGCCTACGGGGTTTTGCGGCTCGGTGTCCGGGCTGGACATGAATATACTTCTGCCCGAGGCGAAAGGCAGACCAAGCAGCAGGAGCGCCCGGCATGACGGATCGCCAGCTATTGCCCGCGCTGCGCCGGCATCTCGAATCTCTCTCGGACCGCCTGGGGAACCTCGGGGAACCTGTCGAGGCCAGGATTGCGGGCGGTATTGCCGTAAATTACTACACCGGGCACCGGATGTCGGACGATGTGGACATCGACTGGTCGCACCGCGTTCCCATCCCGCCGGACATGCAGGTTTTCGAAGCGCCGAACCCGGACGACCCGCATGACCGGCATCTGGTTGCAATGGATGGCAGCTTTTCCGACGCAATGGGGTCCTTTCCGCCGGATTGGGCGAAGCGGGCGCAGGAGGTGTATCGGGCGGGAAACATCGTCATCCTCGTAATGGACCCCGTCGATCTGGCGGTGTCGAAGGTTGCACGGTTCTCCGACCGCGACCGGGAAGACATCCGCCAGCTTGCCGCGCATGGCCTTGTCGACCCGTCGCTCTTCGGGGAAAGAATGGAAGAAGCGCTGGACTACTATGTAGGGGATACTACGTTCGTCCGGCGTAATTTCGAGGAAGCGAAAGAGATCGTTGCGAGGGAAGGCGATGTCTCCGGGCCGCCATGAAAACACCTTCGGCGCCGCGCGGCGCAGAGAACGCGACCTGATGGAACTCCTCGCGAAGGTAGCGGCCGGCCGGCATATGCCGGATGGCCTCGAGGACGAGGCTTCTTTGCGTCAGTTGGGCTATGCCTGCGAGCTGGCGCGGGGCCGGGTCGAGGACCCCGACGGCAATCTCGGCCGTGTTGCCCGCTTCTGCAGGGAGCGCCTCGAAGGGAAGGCTGTGCCGACAGGCCGTTTCCGGGACCCGGTTCAGGCAGGCTGGGGCGCTCTCTGGCATGTCGATGCGGGCAAGCTGCGCACGGAACTCCCTCTTCACCTGATGAAGCTGCGACGGGAAACCGGGAGCGTAGAGGCGGAGACCGCCTGATTCCATGCGGCCCGCCCGCCCGGCTTGGAGCCACATGCCGGGAGCGTCCGTAGCATGTGCGTTTTCCCGTTTCGGAAGCGGACATATTCGTGATTCGGGTTTAGATTGGTGCAAAGCGCGCGGTGCTCGAACGGGAGGAAATTCAATGGCCAGATTCAATGTCAACGGCCGGAGCGTGACCGCGGATGTCGACGACTCGACGCCGCTGCTCTGGGTGCTTCGCGACATGCTGAACCTGACCGGAACGAAATATGGATGCGGCCTCGCCCAGTGCGGCGCGTGCACGGTCCACCTCGACGGTGAGCCGGTGCGCAGCTGCGTGACGCCGGTCGCCGATGTCGAAGGGGCTTCGGTAGCCACCATCGAGCAGATGGGCGAAGACCGTATCGGGCGCGCCGTCCAGGAGGCCTGGATCGAAAAGGACGTCCCGCAATGCGGCTATTGCCAGAGCGGACAGGTGATGAGCGCGGTCGCCCTGTTGCGCGACAACGCTGCGCCCGGCGACGCCGACATCGACGACGCGATGGCCGGAAATATCTGCCGGTGCGGGACCTACGGACGCATCCGGGCGGCCGTCAAGGCCGCCGCGGCCAACCTGGCCTGAGGGAGAGCGCATCATGACCAATCCTTCCATCATGGACCGGATCGGGCCCGCCTGGCGCGCCGCCGCCGGGACGGACATGAGCCGGCGCCGCTTCATCAAGCTGACCGGCGCCTCCGGCTTCGCCCTCGGGCTGCTGCCCGCCGCCGCCGGGCCGCAACGCCGAAAGCCGCTGCCGGCGAGCTGAAACCGGCCCAGCAGCCCGGCGCCTTCCTGCACATCGACCGGGACGGCGTTGTCACCGTACAGATCAACCGGCTGGAGTTCGGGCAGGGCACCCACACCGGACTGGCCCGGATTCTGGCCGAGGAACTGGACGCCGACTGGAACAGCGTGCGCGCGGAGCTCGCGCCGGCGGGCGAGGCCTACAAGGATCCGGCCTTCGGCATCCAGATGACGGGCGGCTCCAACTCCATCCAGAACAGCTTCACCCAGTACCGGGAGCTCGGAGCGCGGGCGCGGGCAATGCTCGTCGAGGCGGCCGCGCGCGAGTGGCAGGTCGATGCGGCGACCGTGCGGACCGATGCCGGGCGGCTGATTGCCGCCGACGGCCGAAGCGCAGGCTATGGCGAGATGAGCGAGGCCGCCATGGCGCTGCCGGTGCCGGCCTCGGTTAAGCTGAAGGAAAGCAGCGGATTCCGCCTGATCGGCAAACCGGCGAACCGGCTCGACGCGGCCGACAAATCCACCGGCCGGCAGACCTTCGGCATGGATATGCGCCGGCCGGGCATGAAGACCGTGCTGATCGCCCGGCCGCCGCAATTCGGCGGCACCGTCGCCGGCTTCGACGCCGCAGAGGCGCAGGCGGTCGTGGGCGTCGACCGTGTCATGCAGGTCGATCTGGATCGCGGCGCCACGGGCATCGCCGTGGTGGCGGACGGGTTCTGGCCCGCGCACATGGGCCGGGACCGGCTCGAAATTCAATGGAAGGCGCCGGCCGAACTGCCCGACAGCGGCAAGCTCGATGCGCAGTTCGCTGCGCTGCTCGGCGGCGACGGCCTGCCCGCGCGCGCCGGCGACCTTTCCGGCATGGCCGGCGCGAAAAAGACGATCGAGGCGGATTTCCGTTTTCCGTTCCTCGCCCACGCGCCGATGGAGCCGTTAAACGCGGTGATCGAGATGTCCGGAACCGGCGACGACCGGCGCTGCGACATCTGGACCGGCACCCAGTTCCAGACCATCGACCAGGCGACAGTTGCGCCCATCCTGAAGCTGAAACCGGAGCAGGTTCATATCCACACCATGTTCGCCGGCGGCGGCTTCGGCCGGCGCGCCACCCCGACGGCCGACTATCTGGCCGACGCGGCGCGGGTGATGAAGGCATGGCTCGCGGCCGGCCGGAGCGAACCGCTCAAGGTGGTCTGGACGCGGGAGGACGATATCCGCGGCGGATACTACCGCCCGCTCACCATGCACCGGGCGGAGATCGGCCTCGGCGAGGACGGGCGGATCGCGGCCTGGAAGCACACGATCGTGAGCCCTTCGATCCTCAAGGGGACCGCGTTCGAGGCCTTTCTGGTCAAGGACGGCGTGGACGCGACGGCGGTGGAAGGCGTCGCCGACACGGCCTACGACCTGCCGATTGCGGTCTCGGTCCACCATCCCGCCGTCGCCGTGCCGATGCTCTGGTGGCGCTCCGTCGGGCATACCCACTCCGCCTTCGTGATGGAGACGCTCATCGACCGGATCGCCCGCGAGGCCGGACGCGACCCGGTGGCGCTGCGCCGCGACCTGTTGCGCAAGCATCCGCGGCACCTGGCGGCGCTGGACCTCGCGGTCCGGAAATCCGGCTACGGGACGAAAGCGCTGCCGGCCGGCCGCGCCTGGGGGACCGCGGTGCACGAGTCGTTCCGCTCGGTCGTGGCCCATGTCGTGGAGCTTTCGATCGAGGACGGCGCGCCGAAGCTGCATCGGGTCACCAGCGCGATCCACTGCAATCTCGCGGTCAATCCCCGTTCGGTCGAAGCCCAGATCGAGGGCGCCGTCGCGATGGCGATCGGCACGACGCTCGACGGCGCGGAGATCACATTGCGGGACGGCGCGGTCGAGCAGAGCAATTTCGACAGCTACACCATGCCGAGAATGCCCGACATGCCGCCGGTCGATGTGCATATCGTGCCGTCGAACGACCCGCCGACGGGCGTGGGCGAACCGGGCCTGCCGCCGCTGGCCCCGGCCATGGCCAACGCGATCTTCGCCCTGACCGGCAAACCCGTCGAGTCCTTGCCGATCCGGCTCTGAAGCAGCGCTCGGAGAGCGAGCGGTGCTGCAGCCGACGAGACGGCCGGCGCTGGAACAGGGGCCCGGGTTCGCCAGCTATCGGCCTGGGCCCGGCGGCTTCGACGAGCTGCTCGATACCGAGGGCCGCGTCAGGCCGGTCTGGCGGCATTTCGTCGAGGGATTTGCCGGGCTGTCCGAGGCGGAGCTGAAGCGGCGCACGGCGCGCGGCGAGCAATATCTCCACGATGCCGGCGTGTTCTTCCGCCGGCAGGGGGCGGACGGCGCGGGCGGGCGGACATGGCCCTTCAGCCCGGTGCCGCTCATCCTGCACGAGCGGGACTGGCAGAGCCTCGCGGACGGTCTTGTCCGGCGGGCCGAACTGCTGGAGGCGGTTGCCGCCGACCTCTACGGCGAGAACCGGCTGGTCGCGGAAGGGACCTTGCCGGCGGACGCGGTCGCCGCCAGCCGCGCCTGGCTCCGTCCGCTGGTCGGGGTCCGGCCGGCCTCGGGCCACTTCCTGCATTTCATCGCCTTCGATGTCGGGCGCCGTCCGGATGGGGCCTGGCAGGTGCTGCGCGACCGCACGGAAGCGCCCGCCGGCGCGGGCACGGCGCTGGAGACGCGGCTTGCCACCCAGCGCGTGTTCCAGGAGCTGTTCGCCGAATCCCACGTGCAGCGCCTGGCGGGTTTTTTCCGGTCCTTCCGGGACGCGCTCGCCGGCCTCGACCGGGTGGGCGGCGGGCGCGTCGGCATCCTGACCTCGGGCCCCGGCGGGGCAAACTATTTCGAACACGCCTATCTCGCGCGCTATCTGGGCTTCATGCTGTTCGAGGGCGAGGACATCGCCATCGAGAACGGCGCTGCGACGATCCGGACCGTTGCGGGGCCGCGCCCGCTCGGGGTGGTCTGGCGCCGGCTACGGGCAGGCTTGGCCGACCCGCTGGAGCTGGACGAAGCGTCCGGCGTCGGCGTGCCGGGCCTGGTCGGCGCGCTCCGCGAAGGCTCGCTCTCGGCGGTCAATGCGCTCGGCTCCGGCGTTCTGGAAGAGCCGGCACTCGCGCCGCACCTGCCGAAGATCGCCGAACATGGCGGCGGGCCGCCGGAGGCCTGGTGGGCGGCCGAAGCGGGCCCCGCCTCCCTCTCCACCGCGCCGGCCTGGGCCGACGGCGCGCTGCGGGCCGAGCCGGTGACGCTGCGCGTGTTCCTCGCGCGCACCGGCGAAGGTTGGAAGGCGATGCCCGGCGGCTATGCCCGCCTCGGCGGCACCTCGGCGCAGGACCGGGGAGCTGTCGCCGACATCTGGGTGGTGAGCGAGGCCCCGGTGCCTGTCGATACGATGACCGTGCGCCCTTCCGACACCTATCGGCGGCCGCTGCCGGGCACCTTGCCGAGCCGCGCGGCGGACAACCTGTTCTGGCTCGGCCGCTATGTCGAGCGGGCCGAGGCGGCGATCCGGCTGCTGCGGGCGTTCCATCTGCGCGTGGCGGCGACGGGCGCGCGCGATACGCCGCTCCAGGCGAGCCTCTCGGACTATCTCCGCGAGCTGCCGCTCGACCCCGAAGAGAACGTGCCGCAGGGGCTGCTCCGGACGCTCGACTCCGCGCTCATCTCAGCGAGCCGCGTGCATGACCGCTTCTCCATCGACGGCTGGACGGCGCTGCGAAACCTGAACGAGGCCGCCGAGGAGATGGCCCGAACGGCGCGGGCGGGTGACGACACCGCGCGCATCATGACCGGCCTGCTGCACCGCCTTGCGGGGCTGAGCGGCCTGGTGCACGAGAACATGTACCGCTTCACCGGCTGGCGCTTCCTCATTCTGGGGCGGGAGCTGGAGCGGGCCTCGGGCATGGCCTCGGCGCTGGCCCATTTTGCCGACCCGGCCGCGCCGGAGGGCGCGCTCGACCTCGCCATGGAAATCGGCGACTGCACCATGACCTACCAGCGCCGCTACTCGCTCGGCACGCACCGCAACATGGTGGTGGACCTCATGGCGTTCGACACCATGAACCCGCGCTCGATCCTCTTTCTGCTGGAGCGGATGCGGAACCTGATTGCGCTGCTGCCGGGCGCGGAGACGCACGGAGTGATGTCGCCGCTGGCGCGCGCCGCGCTGCGCGCCCATGCCGCCATTGCCGTCGAGACGCCGGAAACCGTGGACAGGGCAGCGCTGGCCGCGCTCGGGGAACGTCTCGACGAACTCTCCGACCTGCTCTCCCGAGCCTACCTCACCTGAGGCCGGCATGGCGGTGCTTTACGACATCGCGCTCTCGATCCGCCAGCATTACGACGCGCCCGTGGCGGCGAGCCGCCAGACGCTCCGCCTGCTGCCACCCACCCTGGCCGACGAGCAGCATGTCGTGGCGGCGGCCGTCAATGTGTCGCCTGCGCCCGCCGAACGCCGCGACCGGCGGGATTTCTTCCGGAACATGGCGACGGACCTGGCTTTCGGCGGCGCGCATGAGGAGGTCGTCTATTGGCTGGCCGCGCGGGTGCGCCGGGAGGCGGGGCGGAGCGCGCTGCCCGACTCGCCGCCGGCAGCCGCGCTGGCGGAGGAAATGGTCGCCATCCGCTCACTCGCCCCGGACGCGCCGCACCACTTCCTTGCCGCCTCGCCGCGCCTGCCGGAGGAACCGGAGTTCTGTGACTATGCCCATGCCGCGCTGCCGAAGGGCGCGGGCGCGGCGGAGGCGGTGGAGGCGGTCGGGCTCGCGCTCAACCGCGACATGGCGTTCGACGCCGGCGCGACCGAGGTGGACACGCCTGCGCTCGAGGCGTTCCGCCGCCGGCGCGGCGTCTGCCAGGACTTCACCCATGCAATGATCGCCTGCCTGCGCGCGCTCGGCATTCCGGCAGGCTATGTCAGCGGTTTTCTGCGCACGACCCCGCCGCCGGGCCGGCCGCGGCTCCAGGGCGCGGACGCCATGCACGCCTGGGTACGCGCCTGGTGCGGGCGGGGCGCCGGCTGGGTGGAATACGACCCGACCAATGCTTGCCTCGCCGGCGACGGCCATGTCGCCGTCGCACGCGGGCGCGACTATTCGGACGTGGCGCCGGTCAAGGGCGTGCTCCGCAGCGCCGGCAGCCAGACCAGCCGCCATGCCGTCACCATGACGCCCTTGGGGGAGGACGGCATGGACGAGCCGGGGAGTCGGCGGTAAAGTCGTTCCATGGATGCCAACCTCGCCGGTTTCGTTGCGCTGGGAGCGCTGATTCTGGGCCTGTTCGCATGGTTGCGGCAGGACATACGCGCGCTGCGCAACGAACTTCGCGGCGAGATCGAGTCGTTGCGCAGCGAGATGCGGGGCGAGGTCAATGGCCTGCGCGGCGAGCTTCGCGGCGAGATCGAAGCACTGCGCGGCGAGCTTCGCGGCGAGATCGAAGCACTGCGCAACGAAATACGCAGCGAGATCGGCGGGCTTCGCGGCGAGATGAACGAATTGCGGGACCGGGTGGCGCGTATCGAAGGGCTGCTCGAAGCGGTATTCATGCGGCGCGACCTGACTCCCCTGCCGGAACCGCCTCCCGGCGACCCGCCCTCCAAGGCGGCCTGACTTCCTGCCTGCCGCCCACGACCGATGCGGGACTTCAGGGAAACGATCCGGGCGCGTGTCGTGCGCGACCCGGCCTCCCGTGAGGAACTGCTCCGGGAGGGAGTCGGACTCCTGCTTGCGGGCGACATGGAGGCGGGCAAGGCGATGCTGCGCGACTATATCAACGCCACCGTCGGTTTCCGGGAACTCGGCCGACTGACCGAAAAATCGCCCAAAAGCCTGATGCGCATGCTCGGCGCGGGCGGTCCGGTAGCCGAACTGCGATAACGCGGCTGAAGGCTAACGAAACGGAATCTAGCCCTTGCTACCACACTATAGAGAAAGAGGTGATCGAAACCGCGCAATAGGCCCTCGATCTGTCGCTCAATTAAAAGAAGTCGGCGGATTTCGTACAGGAAATGAGGATTCCTTCACCTTTGGCGCCAAGCCAGAGGTTTCCCTGTTTCGTAATCATTTGAATGATTAAGGTTGGGAGGGTGGCCGGGATTCGCAATAGCGAAGTCTATCTCGATTTGCTTTATTCCCCGAACACCAAAAAAATGCACATCCGACAAATTAGCTCCGCTTAAATTGACTCCAAATAGATACGATCCAGGAGACAACCATGTACCACTAAGGTCAGCACCATGAAGGTCAATCGTTGTGTTACTCTCAACGTCAATCTTTAATTGCTCTTCAGTGCGACTACCAAAAAATTTAACAATTGTTTGAACGTCTTCTCGCGGCATAATATAGTCGGTTGGTGGAATATCCTTTAGTCGTGCAGAATCATCTTCCGGTGGGTGACGGACAAACGAGGACAGTATGCGACTGACACGCAAATGGAACTCTACTGGATACTCCCGAGCCAGTAGCATTAGCGTGTCTATTGATCCCAAACGAGAAAAAATCATATCGCTTCCAAGAGAATTAATTGCATTTCTGTATTGTTCTTCGCGAAGAAGTCGTTGAGATCGATCTCGTTCTTCTCGAAAGATCATCCAAGATAAATCAGCTTGTTGTCGAGAGATATTAGTCTGCTCTTGTGCCACACTACTTCGCCATATCGCCAATATAATTACGATAGGCGCTGCTATAACCAAACCCAAATTCCGAAGTATGGCGCTCGGACTTTCCTCTTTAGCGCTCAACAATTCCCAAAATATTGCTGCTACAACGCAACCAAACAGAGCGATAGCAATAGCCAACAAAGGCGCCCACCAACACCGTAGCCACTGCATAAACCAGATTCCATTTCTTCCTATCGTGATCGTGAAATCGGTTCCAGTTAGCCAAACGATTCCAGATTGCCGTCGAAAGTAGTGTCTCCGTGGATGCGGTCGAGCTTGTTTGTCGTTGCGTCGCCGAGCGGTTATTTCCAACTAGCCGCCATAGAAAACAATGTCGTAGCAATTGCTATCCCGCCTCGCGCGCTCCCGCGACGAGCTTGGCCAGGTCTTCCTGCGAAGCGGCGCCGGGGACGATCGCGTTCTTCACCAGGAAGGCGGGGGTGCCGCGAATGCCGAGCGCCTGACCGAGGACGCGGTTGCGCTCGATGACGGTCGTGACAGCCTCGCTCTCCATGTCGACCCGCAACTGCGCGATGTCGAGGCCCAATTCGGCCGCGATCTCCATGATCCGGTCCTCGTCGAGGGCGCCGGACGCGGTCATGAGCGCGGTGTGGAACTCGACCCACCGGCCCTGCCGGTCGGCGGCAAGCGAGGCGCGGGCCGCCACCACCGACGGCGGGCCAAGGATCGGGAATTCCTTGAAGACGATGCGCAGCCGCTTGTCCTCGGCCGCCAGCGCCATCACGTCGCCCAGCACGCGCTTGCAGAAGCCGCAGCGATAGTCGAAGAACTCGACCAGCACCGCGTCGGCGTCTTCAGGACCGATGGCGGGGTCGCCCCCGGCATGCGCCAACGCCTCCCAATTGGCGGCGATGCGCTCGACCTGCCTCTGTTCCCGGTATTCCTCCTGCTCCTTCCACCAGGCCTGCACCGCCTCAAGAACGATTTCGGGGTCCTTCTGGCGGAGATATTCGACGAGCGCGGCCACATCCTCTTCCGGGCCGGCTTGGGCGTCGCGGACGGCCCAGGGCAGGCAGGCGGCGGCGAGCAGGAAGGCGAGAACGGCGCGGAAGGTCATGGGACCAGCGATCCAGTTCGTATCGGAGAAGCCCTATATGGCCTCCAGCGCAATTCGGGGCAAGCTGCCCGCTATGCGCCTCCGCAGGTGGGGCACCCCTCGCGGCGCTTGAAGCGGACGATGCGCGTGGAGGCCGACAGCGCGTCGTAAAGCATCAGGCGGCCGGAGAGGCCGTCGCCGATGCCGATAAGTTCCTTCAGCGCCTCGACCGCCATGAGCGTGCCGACGACGCCTGCGACTGCGCCGAGTATGCCGGCTTCCGAGCAGGCCGGCACCGCGCCCGGCGGCGGCGGCTCGGGAAAGAGGCAGCGGTAGCAGGGATGCTCCGGCCCGGCATGGGGCTTGAAGGTGGAGACCTGCCCGTCGAAGCGGAGCACCGCGCCGGAGACGAGCGTCCGTCCGGCGGCGACGGCGGCTTCGTTGACGAGGTAGCGGGTCGCGAAATTGTCGCTGCCGTCGAGGATCAGATCGTAGTCCCGGAAGAGGCGGGCGGCATTGGCCTCGGTCAGCCGCTCGCTGTGGGTCTCGACGCGGATGGCCGGGTCCAGCGCCCGGATGCCGGCCGCCGCGCTCTCCGCCTTGGCCCGGCCGACGCGCTCGGTCGCATGGATCACCTGGCGCTGGAGGTTGGAGACGTCGACATCGTCGTCGTCGATGACGCCGAGCGTGCCGACGCCGGCGGCGGCGAGATAGAGCAGGACCGGCGCGCCGAGGCCGCCGGCACCCACCGCCAGCACGCGCGAAGCCAGCAGCTTCTGCTGTCCCGCGCCACCCACCTCCGGCAGGATCAGGTGCCGGGCATAGCGGTCGAGCTGCGCGTCGCTCAGCATCGGAAGCGCGCGATGCTGTAGGGGGCCATGTCGATGGCGGGCGGGCGCCCGGCCACGAGGTCGGCGATGTGCCGGCCGCTGATCGGCCCGGCAGTCAACCCGAGATGCCCGTGGCCGAAGCCGTACCAGACATTGCCATGCAACACGGAGGCGCCGAGCACGGGCAGCGAGTCCGGCGTGGCGGGCCGGTTGCCCATCCAGGGCGAACCGTCTTCCGTGCGGATATCGCGGAACGCCTTTCTCGCGTGTGCGCGGAGCGGCTCGGTCCGCTTCCAGTTGGGCGGCGCATCGAGGCCGGCGAACTCGGCCGTGCCGGCGAGGCGCAGACCCATCTGCATGGGCGTCGCCATGAACTTGCGGTCGTAGAAGGAGATCGGGTGGCGCGTCTCGACGCCGGGGTCGGCGAGGGTGAGATGGTAGCCGCGCTCGGATTCGAGCACCGCCTTCTCGCCGAGCATTTCGGCCAGGCCCGCCGACCAGGCCCCGGCTGCGACGACGAAACCGTCCGCTGCCAGCCGGCCCTTCGAGGTGCGGACCGCCGCCGGCCGGTCGTCCGCATAGTCGAACCCGGTTACGTGCGCGGCCAATGTGCGCCCGCCCCCGCGCGAGAAGGCTTCCGCGAGGCCGGCGGTGAGCGCGCCCGGATCGAGCGTGTGCGCGCCCTTCGGGTAGAAGACCGCATGCGGGAAGATCGGCGCCAGCCCCGGTTCGAGCTGGCGGAGCTCGTCGCCGGAAATCTCCTCGACCTCGAAGCCCCGCTGCCGCTGGCCCTCCCGGTCGCGCAACGCGGCCTGGAAGGAGCGCGTGCTCTCATAGACGGTGAGCGTCCCGTTCTGCCGGATGAGGCCTGTCGTTCCGGCCTCGGCGGCGAGGTCCTTGTGCGCGTCCAGGGCCAGGCGGTGGAGAGCGGCCATGGCATCCATCTGCCGGCGCATCGGCTCGGGCCGGCCCGCGCGCACGAAGCGGATGAGCCAGGGCAGGAATTCCGGCAGGTGGCGCCAGCGGATGAAGAGCGGCCCCATCGGGTCCAGCAGCCAGCGGGGGGCCTTGAACAGGAGGCCGGGGCCGGTCTGCGGCAGGCAGGAGTGGGAGCTGATGGCGCCGGCATTGCCGAAGGAGGTCATGGTGCCCGGCGGCTCCGGGTCGATCAGCGTCACCTCATGCCCGTCCCGGCGCAGGTAGCAGGCCGTAGCGGTCCCGACGATTCCGGCCCCGATCACGGCGATATGGCGCGCCCCGCTCATGGAGCGGCATATAGCATGGACCCTGCCGGAGCGGCAGGCGGTTTGGCCTGCGAGGGAAACGCTCTAATGTCTCAGCCGCAGTCAGGGAGTCGGAATGCGATGAGCGGGCCGTTGTCGGGGTTTCGGGTGGTCGATCTCACCAATGTGATTTCGGGGCCGATGGCGACGCAGATTCTTGGCGACCAGGGCGCCGACATTATCAAGGTCGAGGCGCGGGGCGGAGACCTGACGCGCGGCGGCGGCAACCGGCAGGGCGGGCTCTCGGCGGCGTTCCTCAACAACAACCGCAACAAGCGCTCCATCGTGCTCGACCTTAAGCAGCCCGAAGGCGTGGCCCTGCTGAAGCGCCTGGCCGCGACGGCGGACGTCTTCATCCAGAACTTCCGTCCGGGCGTGGTGGAGAGGCTCGGCGTCGGCGAGGCGGACATCCGTGCGGTCAGGCCGGACATCGTCTATGTCTCGATCAGCGGCTTCGGCGAGAAGGGGCCGTTCGCCTCCAAGCCGACTTACGACCCCATCGTGCAGGCAATTTCGGGCCTGACCACCGTGCAGGCAGGCTCGGACGAGGAGCGCCCGCGCCTTGTGCGCACCATCCTGCCCGACAAGGTGACGGCGTTAACGGCCGCCCAGGCGGTTACATCTGCGCTTCTGCACCGGGCGGCGACCGGCGAGGGCCAGCATGTCCGCGTCTCCATGCTCGATTCCGTCGTGGCCTTCCTCTGGAACTCCGACATGGGCTCGCAGACGTTCGTGGATGCGCCGGTCTCGATCCAGCGGGCGGCAAGCTTCATCGACCTCATCTACGAGACGGCCGACGGCTTCATGAGCGTCTCGCTGATGACGGACCGGCAGTGGCTGGGCTTCTGCGAGGTCGCCGGGCGCGACGACCTGGCGGCGGACCCGCGCTTCGCCACCGGGGCGCTTCGCGATGAAAACATCGACGCGCGCCTCGAGCAGGTGCAGGAAGAACTGCGCAAGCGCAGCACGGCGGAGTGGACCGCGCTTTTCGACGCCGCGCATGTGCCTTCCGCGCCGGTGCTGAATCGTCGCCAGATGGTCGAGCATCCCCAGGTCGCCGCCAACGGCACGCTGGTGGAATACGACCACCCGCTTGCCGGGCGGCTGCGGCAGGCCAGGCCCGCTATCCGCTTCGAGGGCTCGCCTTCGAGCATCAGGCGCGGCGGCTCCGAGCTCGGCGCCGACACACGCGAGCTGCTTGCCGAAGCCGGCGTCGCCGAGGACGAGATCGACGCCGCTATCGCCAGAGGCGCGGCGGGTATGTCCTGATGCGGTGAGGGAACAGAGCGAATGTCGATTCCGGTAATCGATGTAGGCCCCTACCTGCAGGGCCGGTATCAGGACAAGGCGAGGGTCGCCCGCGAGATCGCCGCGGCCTGCACGGAGTCGGGCTTCTTCTGCATTACCGGCCACGGGGTGTCCGCCGACCTGATCGCCCGCACGCGGCAGGCGGCGGCCGATTTCTTTGCGCTGCCGCTCGCCGAGAAGCGTTCGATCCTGCGGCCGGAAAGCCGGGTCGGGCGCGGCTATTACCCGTTCGCCGACCGCACGCTTGCCTACACGCTGGGCGAAGAGACGCCGCCCGACCTTCAGGAAGGCTTCGCGATGGGCCTGCCCGACGTCCCCGATGACGACTACTACCGGGGCGAAGTGGCGGCCTACTTCTTCGAGGAAAACCGCTACCCCGCCAGGCCGGAAGACTTCCGCGAGACCGTGGACGACTATTTCCGCGCCCTGCTCTGGCTCTGCGACCGGCTGATGGGGGCGATGGCGCTGGCGCTTGGGCTCGATGAGGACTTCTTCGCCGACAAGATCGACCGGCCCGCCTGCGGACTGAGGCTCATCCGCTATCCGGCGCAGACCGGCGCCCCGGCCAGCCGGCAGCTTCGCGCCGGCGCCCACACGGACTACGGCACGCTGACGGTCCTTCGCGGCGACGATGTGCCGGGGACCCTGCAGGTGAAACTGCCGCGCGGCGGCTGGACCGACCTGCGTCCGCCCGCGGACGCCTTCGTCTGCAATCTGGGCGATGCGATGGCCCGCTGGACCGGCGGGCGCTGGGCATCGACCCTGCACCGGGTCGCGAACCCTCCCGAGGGGGCCGCGCAACGCGACCGCATCTCGCTGGTGTTCTTCCACCAGCCCAACTACGACGCGCTGCTCAACGGCATTTTCGAGGATGCCGACGACGCAGTGACCCTGGCCGAGCACTTCATCGAGAAGATCCATCTGGCCGCCGGAACCGGCCGGTCGCCGAGGCCGGCGCCGGACAACTGACGGGGCGGCGCGGGCCTACTTGTTGCCGTAGAGTCGGTCTCCGGCGTCGCCGAGGCCCGGCACGATGTAGCCGTGGTCGTCTAGCCGCTCGTCCATGGCGGCGGTGAAGACCGACACATCGGGATGCTCGGCATGGAAGGCCGCGACGCCTTCCGGTGCCGCGAGCAGGCACACCATCTTTATGTCGCGCGCGTTCGCTTCCTTGAGCCTCGACACCGCCGCCACCGCCGAGTTCCCGGTCGCCAGCATCGGATCGAGAACGATCACCGGCCGGTCGCCCAGGTCCTCCGGCACTTTGAAATAATATTCGACGGCCAGCAGCGTCCCCGGGTCGCGGTAGATCCCCACATGCCCGACTCGGGCGGACGGGACGAGGTCCAGCATCCCTTCGAGCAGCCCGTTCCCGGCCCTCAATATGGAGACGAGAACGAGTTTCTTGCCGGTCAGGAACGGCGCCCGCGTCTCCGCTAGCGGCGTCTCGATGCTGCGGGTTTCGGTCGCGAGGTCGCGGGTCACCTCGTAGCCGAGCAACAGGGCGACTTCGCGCATCAGCAGCCGGAACTTGGCGGTGTTGGTGTCCCTGCGGCGCATGAGGGAGAGCTTGTGCTGCACCAGCGGATGATCGACGACCGTAAGATTGTTCATTGAAGAAACCCTCGTTCGAGTCGGAAGTCAGAAAACCGTGCCGTCCGATTGCAGACGAACGGGCGGCCCGCCGCCCTCGCGCGCCTTATGCGCCAGCATGCGCCCGGCAGCCCAGGTGCCGCCTTCCAGGAGCCTGGCGAGCGGCAACCTCGCTTCGTCGAGCCCGAGCCGGTCGCGGACAAGCGGCGCGAGCCTGTCCAGAAGCGCGACGGTAAGCGCGCGCCATTCCACGATGGGCTCTGCGCCGGGCGGATGCTCGCCCGCGCAAATCCCCTCGTCGCGCGGCGCCAGCACGCCCCCGTCGATGAACAGGCCGCCATTGCGGTATTCGGCAAGCCCAGTCAGTTCGTGGAGGTCTCGCACAGGAATACCCGCCTCGGCCAGAGGCTCGACCAGGGAATATGCGAGCCATTGCGTGAGCTTGTGGAAGGGAACGAGCCTGTCCGTCCCGTCCCCGCGCCGGAGGCTTGCATGGTACCACACATCGCCGGGCCCGGCGCCGTCCGCCGGGATGCGCGCAGGCCATACGGGGTGCAGCGCATCGAGAAGGGTTTCGAGGAGTTCCGCCGCGCTCGGCGGCGCCGCAAGCGCCCGGAAACGATCGTAAAGGCCGCCTAGCCTGGGCGGGGAGCCGAACAGGTCCGGACGCGCTTCGAGTGCGTTGCCGAGGGCGCGGAGCAGGGCCGCGCGGCCCTCCATTCCCTCAAGCCGGTTGTCGGGACCCATCTGGAACGCCTCTGCCAGCCGCTCCGTGGAGCAAGCCCGAAGGGCGCTTGCATCCGTGCGGAGCGGGCGCGCGGCATCGGATGAGAACAGGCCTGACGAAAACATGGCGAAACTCGCAACCGCCAGGCCTTCCGACCTTGCGAACTCCTGCCCCGTTCCCGCCTCGCGAAAGCGCCAGCCGTCGCCCGCCCCGGCATCGAGCAGCACACTCGGCGCCACAAGGTCGAGCGCGACCCGCGCCCTTTCGTCCCTGTCGAGACCCTGGGTCAGCGCGTTCCAGCGGTCGATTCCGCCGACCTCGAAATGCCGCCAGCGGCTGTGGGGCGGAACGGCCAGGTCCGGATATCGCTTCCGGGTTACTTCGGCGACGATGCCGGCGACGGCGGGCAGCCGGTCGGTGCGCACATCGAAATGCGGAAGGTTCCCGCGTTCGCCGATGGCAAGGATTTCGTCGCAGCGCCGCCTGATTTCGGCAGGGTGGCCGAGGCGGACCGCGACCGGGCCGCGCGCCGCCGTGCCGGGCCGTTCGTTCACGGAGCGATACCCCCCGGAAAAAGGGCTAAGCGCTTCGAGAGACGGCCGGGCTAGAGCACGATCCGACCTGTATGGATCGACTGTTTGTCGACAGGTAGCCGCGGTCCTTGCCCCCACTTCGTCGCCCCGGACCGCGATCCGGGGCCCATCCACGGCCGTTTCGGCCCGGTGGAAAGGTCGGGAGATGGACCCCGGATCGTCGCTGACGCGCCGTCCGGGGTGACGATTGAGGCTTTACGGACGAAGCCGTTTCAGCCCGAACGGATACCGCTCTAGTCATGCAATCCGCGCCCCTTGGCCGCAATCGGGCCCGCGTCCAGGGGCAGCCCGCCGCGGAAATAGCCGGCCGCCGTCTTTGCGCGGATTTCCACGCCTGCATCGTCCGGCACGAGGTCCGCCGGCAGAGCCACCTGCCCGGCAATGTCGATTCCCTGCCGCTCCAGCGCGTCGAGCTTCATGTCGCTCATCGAGACGAACCGGTCGATGCGCTCTATGCCGAGCCAGTGCAGGATGTCGGGCATCAGCTCCTGGAATCGCATGTCCTGCACTCCGGCGACGCACTCCGTGCGCTCGAAATAGGTCTCCGCGCGGTCTCCGCCCGGCTGCCGTTTCCGAGCGTTGTAAACGAGGAATTTCGTGACTTCGCCGAGAGCGCGGCCTTCCTTCCGGTTGTACACGACGACGCCGCAGCCGCCCTTCTGCGCGGTCTCGACGCAAACCTCGACGCCATGCATCAGGTAGGGCCGGCAGGTGCAGATGTCGGAGCCGAACACGTCGGAGCCGTTGCACTCGTCATGCACGCGGCAGGCGACCTCGCGGCCGGGATCGCCGATCGCGTCGAGATCGCCGAACAGGTAAGCGGTGATGCCGCCGATGGGAGGAAGGAACACCTTGAGATCGTTGCGGGTGACAAGCTCGGTAAACATTCCCCCGGAATGCTCGAACAGGCAGCGCCTGAGTTCGCTCTCGCTCACGCCGAACCGCTCGGCAATGCCGGGAAGATACCAGACCGGCTCGACCGCGACCTTCGTGACGCGCACGTCCCCGCTCTCGGTCACGATCCGGCCATCGACCCGCAGCCGGCCTTCGGCGATGGCGCGGTCGAACTCCGGCATGTCGAGCCGCGCCTTCGTGACGGCGATGGTCGGGCGGATATCCCAGCCTTCCTGCAGCCTGTCTCTCCAGGCTTCGTCGACCATGTGCCCGTAGGGGTCCAGCGAGACGATCTTTTCCGGCGACGCCCATTGCGGGTGCGGGCCGATGCGCTCCGCCGGCGAGGTGTCGGTCAGGTCGGGCACATGCACGGGGTCGAGGGTGCCCGCCGCAATCGCGAGCGCGCGGTAAACGGAATAGGAGCCCGAATGGGCGCCGATGGCGTTGCGCTGCGGCGTCTGCGTTCCGACAACCGGACCGCGCTCTTCCCATGTGGCCGCGCCCCATTCGAGCGGCGCGGCGCTCTTCCGGCCCTCGGGATGCGATGTGAGCTTGATGTGCCGGCTCTTCATGGCGGGGAGTGTTGCGGTTGTTGGCGTGCCGGGCAAGTTTTCCGAATTCCAGAGATAGGCTGACGCCTGCGCGCCATCAAGCTCGGCTTCGCCGTACGGCCTTGCCCGCCGATCGGGCGGAGACAGGCTGCCAGGGCCGCGCGGGGCCGGGCGGAACCCGTGCGCCGGCCGCCTGCTCGAAGGCGTGCGCATAGCCGATCAGCGGTCCGTCCCGCCAGGCGCCCCCGATGAAGGAAAGGCCGACCGGCAGGCCGGCGACATAGCCGGCGGGTACCGTGACGCTTGGATAGCCGGAGACGGCGGCGAGGCCCGAACTGCCGCCGAGGCGGTTGTCGCCATTGACGAGGTCGATGGCCCAGGGGACCGGCGAGGTGGGCGCAACCAGAGCGTCGAGTTGAAAGTCGTTCATGGCCCGGTCGATGCCGTCGTCGCGGGTCAGCCGGCGGCATGCAGCCAGGGCTTTCCGGTATGCCTCGCTCTCGACCCCGTCCGTCTCCTCCGCCGCAATCAGCTGCTCCTGCCCGAACCACGGCATGACCCGGTCGGCATGGTCGATATTGAATTGGATCAGCTCCGCGAGGGAATGGGCGGGGCATTCGGGGCCGAGCGCCGAGAGCCAGGCGTTCACCCCCTGCTTGAACTCCGTCCGCATGACGAGGATTTCGTGGGGCCGGATGGCCTCGCGCGAGGGCATTTCGACCTCGTCAACGATGACGGCGCCGGCATCCGCCAGCACTTCGAGCGCGCCCTCGAACACCCTGTCCACGGCTTCGTGGAAGCCGCAATAGTTGCGGACGACGCCGATCCTCGCTCCTCGGAGCGCACCGGAATCGAGGAACCGGGTGAAATCTGCGTCCGGCGGCGGCCGGCTGGCCGGGTCGTCCGGGTCCATGCCCGAAATTGCGCCGAGCAGGATGGCGGCGTCGGCCACGGTGCGCGCCATCGGCCCCGCCGTGTCCTGGCTTGCCGCGATGGGGACGATCCCGGCGCGGGAGACCAGGCCCAGGGTGGGCTTGATGCCGACGAGGGAGTTCATTGCGGAAGGGCCGACGATGGAGCCATCGGTCTCCGTGCCGATGGCGGCCGGCGCAAAGTCGCGCGCGACCGCCACGCCCGAGCCCGAGCTTGAGCCGCCGGGCGTGCGGTCGGTCGCATAGGCGTTGCGGACCTGGCCGCCCCGGCTGGACCAGCCGCTCGACGAGCGTGTGGAGCGGAAATTCGCCCACTCGCTGAGATTGGTCTTGCCGAGCAGTACCGCGCCGGCCTCGCGCAGGCGCCGGGCGACATGGCTGTCCGCCTCCGCCCTCACGCCGTCGAGCGCGAGCGAGCCGGCCGTGGTCATCATGGTGTCGCCGGTCGCGATATTGTCCTTCAGCAGCACCGGCACGCCGTGCATGGGGCCGCGCAAACGGCCGGCGGCACGCTCCCGGTCGCGCTCCCGGGCGATTTCGAGCGCGTCCGGATTGAGGAAAGCGACCGACCGGAAGGCTTCGTCCTCCGCTTCGATCCGCTCCCGGAAGGTCTCGACGAGATCGGTCGAGCGGAGCGCGCCATCGGCCATCGGGCGCGCAAGTTCGGCGATGGAGGCTTCTTTCGGCACGGTCATGGCAACCTCGCTCGTCTGTGGACCGGTCAGGTCGGGGACTACAGGGCAATCGCTTTCGGATTTGTCATGCGTGAACAGCCCTGTCATGCCCGAACGCCCTCCCTTCGCCCTGCTTCGCTTGCGGGAGGGAAGTCCCGGCGTCCTCCCCGCACGCTCGCGGGGCGGGGCGGTTCGTGGAAGGACCCCTGTATTGTGTCATGTTTTGTCATGTTCCCCATGCCGCCGCCGAAGCTCTGCGGTTCCGTTCCTGCATATCGTTCCTTCGTCGCGTTCCGTTCCGCTCCCTTCCGTCCGTGCCGCCGCCGGCCCGGCGCCTCCAGGCGGCGGGACCCTTTTTGCGCGCGTATTGTGCATGCGCGCGCCTGCGCGGGCGCGCGCGTCTTGCGCCGGCGCGGTTCGCGCACCTGATTGCGCGCGCGAGACGGCGGACGCACGTCCCCCGTCCGTTCCCGCCGGGGCTTTTTTCGGCCCCAGCCATTGCTTCCCTCTGCAGAAGAGCGAAAAGACGGCCCCGGGGGAGCCGCCTCTCTACTCCCATCATACACCGCTTTCTCTCCAGTCAAGCCTTCTGGTGGGCGAAATATGAAAATTTTTCTACTTTGTCGGAAGACGAACGAGCGCAGAAAACCCTTGCCCATCTATCCGGTTGCTCACTCCTCCGTCATGCCCGGACTTGTTCCCGGTATCCATGCGGTCGTTCGGCGGAAGCAGTGGGGGGAGATACCCGGAACAAGTCCGGGTATGACGATATAGGGCCGGGCACGACGATATGAGGCCGGCCATGCGACCCGATCGCAGAGTCTTCAAGAGCGATTGCCCTGCCGGGGGCTATCGGACGCTTGCCGTCCCGGCACAAACTGCTAAGGGGTTCCGGTGGAGACCGGAATGGACGCAAGATCGTATATCCGGGCGCTGCCCAAGGCCGAGCTGCACTTGCATCTGGAGGGCGCGCTCGAGCCGGAACTGATGATGCGGCTGGCCGCGCGGAACAAGGTTGAAATCCCGTTCCGTTCAGTGGACGAGATACGGGCCGCCTACCGCTTCACCCGGCTGCAGGACTTCCTCGACATCTACTATCGGGGCATGAGCGTGCTGCGCGCCGAGGAGGATTTTTACGAACTCACCGCGGCCTATCTGGAGCGTGCGGCAAACGACGGTGCTGTGCATGTCGAAGTGTTCTTCGATCCCCAGGGGCACACGGTGCGCGGCATCCCCTTCGCAGTCGCGGCGGACGGCATCCTGGCCGCGCTTGCCGACGGTCGCGAGCGCCTCGGCGTCACTTCGCTGCTCATCATGTGCGTCCTCAGGCACCTCAGCGAAGACGACGGTTTCGACGCGCTTCGCGAGGCCGGTCCCTATATCGCCGACGGGAGGATCGCCGGCCTCGGCCTGGACTCGAGCGAGAAGGACAATCCGCCGGCCAAATTCGCGCGCCTTTTCGCCGCCGCGCGGGAAGCGGGCCTCAGGCTCGTCGCCCATGCCGGAGAGGAGGGCCCCGCTTCCTATGTCGCCGAGGCGGTGGACCGGCTGCGAGTGGAGCGGATCGACCACGGCAACCGCGCGCTGGAGGACCCGGCGCTGGTTCGCCGCCTGGCGGAGCGGGGCATGACGCTGACCGTGTGCCCGCTCTCGAACCTGCGGCTCGGCGGCGTCCCGGACCTCGGGCAACACCCGCTGAAGCGCATGCTCGCTGCGGGCCTCAAGGCCACGGTCAACTCGGACGACCCGGCTTATTTCGGCGGCTACCTGCTGGACAATTTCGTTGCTGCGGCCGAGGCGCTGGAACTGGGCGCGCCGGATTTCGCCGCGCTGGCCCGGAACTCGATCGAAGGCTCGTTCCTCGACGAGCCGGCCAAGCAGGCGCATCTCGCCCGGCTCGAACGGGCTGCGGCGGAGGGATGAACGGCAAGTTGCACGACCGGCGCGCGTTCCAGCTTCGCTTCGATTGGGGCCCGCAGGGGCTCGCCTGTCTCGCTCCCGCAAGCGACGCCGTCGTGATCGTGGATGTGCTCTCCTTTTCGACTGCGGTCGTCGTGGCGGTTGCGAGAGGAGCGGCGGTGCTCCCCTACCGGTGGGCCGACGACACCGCCGCCGGCTACGCAGGGTCCATGAACGCCCTGCTCGCCGGCCCCCGCCGCGAGGGCGGATACTCGCTTTCGCCCGGGTCGCTGATGAGCCTGCCGAACGGCAGCCGCATCGTGCTGCCCTCCCCGAACGGGGCAACCCTCTCCCTGGCCGCCGGCGCGTTGCCTACCTTCGCGGGATGCCTTCGCAACGCGCGCGCAGCCGCTCGGGCGGCGCAATCCTGCGGTCCTCGCATTGCGGTGATTGCGTGCGGCGAGCAATGGCCGAACGGCGCCCTGCGCCCGGCCCTTGAGGACCATATCGGCGCCGGGGCCATCCTGGCCTGCCTCGACGGCGCGCGGTCGCCGGAGGCCGCCGCCGCCATCGCCGTGTTCGAGAGCGTGAGGGCGCATCTTCCCGAAACGCTCGAAAGCAGCGTTTCGGGAAGGGAGCTGATCGGCAGGGGCTTCGAGGACGATGTCGGCCTCGCATCGGAGCTGGACAGCGACAATGTGGCGCCGAGACTCCGCGACCGCGCCTATGCGGCGTAAGACCATCGGTCATCGATCGGAACCGATGGCGGCGGCGTCCCTGTTCGTCGCCCCCGCGAAGGCGGGGGCCCATCCCTGAACCGGGAGGCGCGCACAGCCGGCCGTTGCGGAGCGGACGCCCTCGGCAGCGCTCCGTTTGCGCCGCCGAGGCAGGCCGAGAGGTCCGGAGATGGGCCCCCGCCTTCGCAGGGGCGACGATGGGGCGGCATTGCCAATGGGTCTCAACCCGCTGCCGCTGGTATAAGGCGGCCCCGGCTAACTGTTCCACCAGGGCATGTCGTTGAAGGAGCGCAGGTCGATTTCGTTCGACCAGGTGGAACGGTGCTGGTGCGCGAGATGGACATAGGTGTCGGCGATCTTCTCCGGCAGCATGAGGCCGTCATGCTCCTTGCCGCGGGTCTCGCGCAGCGCCCTGTATCTCTCGGGGCCGAGCATCTTGCCGAGCGTGTCCGGGGCATCGACCGCGCCGTCGATCAGGATATGGACGATATGGACGCCGCTCGGGCCGAACTCGGCGTTCAGCGTCTGGCACAGCATGCGCCGCCCGGCCATGGAGGCGGCATGCGAATGCTGGCCCTTATTGCCTCGCACCGCCGCCGTCGAGGAGGTAACCAGAATGGAGCCGCCGCCGCGCTCGACCATAAGCGGGCACACGGCCGAGGCCGTGCGGAACAGGCCGAAGGTCGCCATGCGCCAGCCCAGCTCGAAGACCTTGTAGCTGGTGCCCTCAAGGCTCCGGTCGCCGACCTGCGAGCCGAGATTGTAGAGAACCACCCGGATCGGCCCGATGTCCGCCTCGACGGCGGCGATCCGGTCCTCGATGCTGTCGGGCTGGACGGCGTTGAGCAGGTAGCCCGTGGCGTCGCCGCCCTCGCTCCTGATGCCTTCCACCAGCCGGTTCAGGCCGTCCTCGTCGCTGCGGCGGCAAAGGACGGCGTGATAGCCTTCCCTTGCGAAGCGGGTTCCGACGGTTCCGCCGATTCCGGCGCCGGCGCCGATGACGAGGCAAACGGGTTTCATGCGAAACAGCTCCCAAGGATCACGGTCGAGGCGTGGCCGGACCTGAGCGGGAAGGATGGTGCCCCCGGGGAGACTCGAACTCCCACGCCCTTGCGGGCAACAGATTTTGAGTCTGCCGCGTCTACCGATTCCGCCACAGAGGCACGGGGCCCGACCCCGGAACGGCTAATTAGCGCCGGCGGGCCGCTCAATCCAGCCCGAACTCCTCCCACCTCGCGGCAATGCGCGCCCGGACTTCTTCGCTCATGGCAAGCTTGCGGCCCCATTCGCGCCGGGTCTCCGGCGGCCATTTGTCGGTAGCGTCGAGGCCGATCTTGGAGCCGAGGCCGCTCTCGGGGCTGGCGAAGTCCAGATAGTCGATGGGCGTGTTCTCGACGAGCGCGATGTCGCGGGCGGGGTCCATGCGCGTCGAGACCGCCCAGATCACGTCCTTCCAGTCCCGCGCGTCGATGTCGTCGTCCACGACGATCACCCATTTGGTGTACATGAACTGGCGCAGATAGGACCAGACGCCGAACATGACCCGCTTGGCATGGCCGGGATAGGCCTTGCGGATCGAGACCACGGCAACGCGGTAGGAGCAGCCCTCCGGCGGCAGCCAGAAATCGCGGATTTCGGGAAACTGCGCCCGGAGCAGGGGAATGAAGACCTCGTTCAGCGCCTCGCCCAGCACGGAAGGCTCGTCCGGCGGCCGGCCGGTATAGGTAGTGAGGTAGATCGGCTCCCGGCGCATGGCGATCGCCGAGACGGTGAACACCGGGAACCGCTCGACTGCGTTGTAGTAGCCCGTGTGGTCCCCGTAAGGCCCCTCCTCGCCATAGTCGTCCAGCGAGACATGGCCCTCCAGCACGATCTCGGCCTCGGCCGGCACCTTCAGCGGCACGGTGCGGCAATCGACGAGGTCGAGGCGGCGGCCGGCGAGCAGGCCGGAGAAGCGGTATTCCGACAGCGTCTCGGGCAGCGGCGTGACGGCGGCGAGGATGGTCGCCGGGTCCGCGCCGATCACGGCGGCGGCGGGCAGCGGCTCGCGCTTCTCCGCCGCCCAGCGCGCATGGTGGCCCGCGCCGCCGCGATGCTTCAGCCAGCGCATCAGGGTCGTGTTCCGGCCCGTCACCTGCATCCGGTAGATGCCGAGGTTGAAATCGTCCTCGGCCGTGCGCCCCGGCCCCCGCGTCACCACCAGCGGCCAGGTGATGAGCGGCGCGGGCTCGTCCGGCCAGCAGGTCTGGATCGGGAAGCGCCCGAGGTCGATATCGTCCCCCTCCAGCACAACCTCCTGCACGGCCCCGCGCCGGACGGTGCGCGGCGCCATCGAAAGCATGGTCTTCAGCAGGGGCAGCATGCCGACCGCCTCGCGCCAGCCGCCGGGCGGCTCCGGCTGGCGGAGGAAGGCCAGCGTCTCGCCGATTTCCCGGAGCCCTTCCGGCTCGCGCCCCATGCCCCAGGCGACCCGCTCGACCGTGCCGAACAGGTTGGCGAGCGCCGGCATGCCCCAGGGGCTGCCGTTCGGGCGGCGCAGGTTTTCGAAAAGGAGCGCGGGACCGCCCGCCCGGAGCACGCGGCGGTGGATTTCCGTCACCTCCAGCTCGGGCGATACGGGCGCGGATATGCGTCTGAGCCGCCCGGCATTTTCCAGCCGGGCGATGAAGTCGCGGAGGGATCGGTCGGTCACGGAATGCGCGCCTCCGGTCGTTGACAGTCGTGCGTCTTCCTCTTATCACGCCGTCTCGCTCCTGCCCCGTGCCCAGGTGGCGGAATTGGTAGACGCGCAGGTTTCAGGTACCTGTGGCCGCAAGGTCGTGGAAGTTCGAGTCTTCTCCTGGGCACCAAGGCTTTCTCATAGGCAGTTGATATATAACAAATTATTTCCCTATCCGGTTTCTATATCTCACACTATGCCCACCTAGATTCAGGCAGGGAAGGCGAGACGCGGAGCAGGGCGATGAATGGACGGTTGGTCGCATGCACCAAGGCCCCGGTTCGCCAGCTGGACCCATAGCACGGTCACGCCGCCTTCCCTTCATCCTCGACAAGCAGCCCGGAGGAATCATCTTCCGCTCATGCTGGGTCACGACAACCGAACAGAGAAAGGGACCCATGAAGAAAATTGCTGTTGCCGCCGCGCTCGCGGGCGGGGTTGTGCTGAGCGCCCCGGCCCTCGCCGGGGAGGCGGAGGACATTGCGAGAGCCGAAAGCGTAATGGCGACACTGGAAGCGGCAAAAGCGGCACAGACACGTGCGCACCAGCGAGCCATCGCCGCACTCTCCGCAATCGAAAGCTGCGAAGGCTGCAAGAGCGCGCTTGAAATAGCAGCCAAGTCGGACAAGGCGGAACGCGCGCTATTGATTCAGCCCGCCTATAAGGTTCTCTACGAAGAATTCCTCAAGGAAGAAGCCGGGCGCTAGGCAGCGTCTTTCTCCCCGCCCCCGAGCGGGAAGTCGGGGCCTCGTGCAACAAAGGCGGCCTTCCGTCCACGGTGATGCAGAAGGGCACAGACCTCCGGTGGCGAGGCGGTGTCGTTGGCATAATTTTCCTCTGAAAGCTTGTTTTTATCTTATTATGTTCTATATATGTCCCGATACGCCCGCTGGACGGGCGCGGAGGGAGACCATGACCTGGGTATAGAGCGGCGCGGCCGGGCCGCCTGTCGAAGCAATGAATGGAAACGCAGCGATGGTAGCTGCGGAGCCGCCCGACAGGAGACGTGCGCCCGCCGGGAAGCCGTTTTTCGCTGCGCCTGGAACGGCCGCCGGGACGCGGCGGTCGAATTGCCTGGAACGGAGCCGCGCAATGCGGCCGGGAGGAACGACGATGACGGTGACGAACGAACTGGCGCGGCCGCCGCGGGGCAAGGCGGTGGGCGAGGACCTGCGGCGCCGGGTCGTGGCGGCGGTGCTGGAGGAGGGGATGACCTACCGGGCCGCTGGCGAGCGCTTCGGAGTGGGCCCGACCAGCGTTTACCGCTGGGCGGAGCGCTTCCGTGCGCGCGGCAACGTCCGCGCCGACCGGCCGGCGCCCGGCCGCCTTTCGAAGATCGAGCCGGCCCGTGACCTGGTTTTCCGCCTTCTGGAGGCGCGGCCGGCGCTCACCGTCCGGGCGCTGCGGCGCGCGCTTGCGGCCGAGGGCATCCAGGCCAGCGCCGCGGCGGTGCAGCGCTTCCTGAACCGGCACGGCCTGCAACGCCGCCAGCGCCTCGCCGGCCGGCCCCGCAAGCCCGGGCCGCGGCGCCGCGCATAGGGCGGGAACGGGGCAGGGTATCCGCAAGCCGGATGCCGCGCGGTTGCCTACTGCTTCGGCGCGGCGCCGTGCCCCGATCCGTGCTTGTGGCCGCCCTGCATGTCGCCGGAGCCGAACTCCCGCTTGACGATGACCTTGTCGCGGACCCGCGCGGCCGCGCCGGCGGTCTTGCCGTCCACCTCGATGGCCAGCGCCCATTCGCCGTGCATGTCGAGCTCCAGGGTCGCCATGTAATGACCGGGCTTGCCTTCGACCGGCATGGCGCTCGCCGGCGGAATGTTGTGCGCCATCGGCATGGAGGGCATGTCCGCTTTGACGGAAAGCGCCTCCGCCACGACCGGCTCGCCCGATTTCCGCCCCTTGACCGCGATAGTGCAGGAATAGACCAGCGCTTTCCCGGTCGGTTGGCAGGTCACCTCTGCGCCGGCGCGCTCCCCGGCCAGGACCGGCGAAGCCAGGAATGCGAGCCCCAAGGCCGCCAGCGCCGTTCTGTAGAACATGTCATCCCTCCTGTCCGAGACCCAGATACCGTTCGACGATGCGCTCGTCGTCGAGCAGCGTCTCCGCCGGGCCCTGCCGCGCTATGAGCCCGCTTTCGAGAAGATAGGCGCGGTCCGCCACCCTCAGCGCCTGGACGAGATTTTGCTCGACGAGGAGAATCGTCAATCCCCGGTCCCGAAGCTGCGGCAACAACGCGAATATGGCTTGCACGGCATTGGGGGCCAGACCGAGCGAGGGCTCGTCCAGCAGCAGCAGCTCGGGTTCCTGTGCCAGCGCACGCGCGATGGCAAGCATCTGCGCCTCGCCGCCCGAAAGCGAGGCGCCCCGGCTCGATTCGCGTTCTCCCAGCCGGGGAAACAACTCGTAAAGGTCGTCGAACGAGCGGCGCTTCGGGGCGGCGAGCTTCAGGTTCTCCTCGACCGTCAGGCCGCCCAGCACCATGCGCCCCTCCGGGCAGAGCGCAACGCCGCGCCGGAAGATGCGGTGGCTCGGCTCGCCCAGCACTTCCTCTCCCCGGAAGGCCACCCTTCCGGCAGCCGCGGGCGCGAGCCCGGCAACCGCATGAATGAGCGAGCTCTTGCCTGCCCCGTTCGCGCCGATCAGCGCGACGATTTCGCCTTCTCGTACCTCCAGCGAGATGCCGGAAAGGGCCTGCACCGGACCGTAGCTCACGCAAAGGTCCCGGACCTCAAGCATCGACCGGCGTCTCGGTTCCGAGATAGGCCTCGACGACCGCCTGCCGGCGCAGCACTTCGGCGGGCGCACCCTCGGCGATCAGGCGCCCGAAATTCAGCACGGCCAGCCGCGTGCAGAGGCCGGTGATGAGCGCCATCTTGTGCTCGACCACGATGACCGTGCGCCCCGGACAGGCGAGGGTTGCGATGAGGCCCGTCATCTCGCGCGTCTCGGCCGGCGTCATGCCGCCGGAAGGCTCGTCGAGCAGCAGCAGCGCCGGGTCGCGCACCAGCGCCCGCGCGAGCTCCAGGCGGCGCTGGCTCGCGAGCGGCAGTTCGCCGGCCAGCCTGTCCGCATCGCCGCCGAGTCCGACCCGTTCGACGAGGTCGCGCGCCCGCTCCCGCCGTGCCGCATCGCGCCGCCGGGCGCCGATCAGGTCCGCAAACCGCATGTCCTCCATGCCGTTCTGCGCGGCCAGCACGTTTTCCAGCACCGTCATGCGCCGGAAGACGCGCAGGTTCTGGAAGGTGCGGACGAGGCCGAGCCTGACGATCCGCTCCGGCGGCAGGCCGAGAAGGTCCGCGTCCCGGAAACGGACCCTGCCGGTCCCCGGATAGACGCCGGTGATCGCATTGATGAGTGTGGTCTTGCCGGAGCCGTTCGGACCGACCAGCCCCAGGACTTCGCCTTCCGCGGCGTGGAGCGTCACCGCCTCCAGCGCCGTCAGCCCGCCGAAGCGGACGGTCAGCCCGTCAATCGCCAGCATCTTTTCTCACGAAGAACCGGCGGATGCGGTAAACGGCGGCTTCGTCCAGCAAGCCCCGCGGGCGCACGATCAGCAGCACCGCCACCAGCCCGCCGAACACGATCATGCGGTAGCCGGAGAACGCCCGCGTGGACTCCAGCACGCCGATATCGAGCGCGACGCCCAGCAGCGGGCCGATTGCGGTGCCGAGCCCGCCGATCAGGCCGTAGGCCAGACCGTGCACACCGAGCATGACATTGAAGATCTTGGGCTCCACATAGGTGTTGAGATGGGCGTAGAGCGCGCCGCCGATGCCCGCGACGAGCCCTGCGGCGGCCACCGTCGCGATCTTGGTCAGGTTTACGTTCACGCCCTGGAGCCTTGCGAGCACCGGGTCCTCGCCCACCATGCGCATGATGGCGCCGAGGCGCGTTCGCTCGATCCAGAGGATCGCTGCGAGCGTGACCGCCAGCAGCGCCAGAATGACCAGCAGGAACTCGCCCGAGGAGATGTCGGCCTCGTAGATGTAGCGGATGTCGCGGAAGCCCTCGGAGCCGTCGGGGCCGACGAGCTCGCCGTCCACCTCGACCCGATAGGTGAAGATTTCGAGCGCAAGTCGCACCATTTCCGCGAACGCGAGCGTCGCGATGGCGAAATAGAGCCCCCTTATGCGGAGCGTCGGGATTGCAAGCAGGAGCCCGCCGAGGCCCGCGATCGCCGCGCCCCACAGCAGCGCTCCCAGGAACGGCCAGCCCCACATGGCCGACGCAATGCCCGAGGCGTAGGCGGAAATCGCGAAGAAGGCCTGCTGCCCGAAGGATATCTCGCCGACCACGAGCACCAGATAGGCCGAGAGGGCGATGAAGGAGATCATGCCCATATTGGACAACACGCCGATCAGGTGGTCGTCGAGCACCGGCCTAGCGTCCCGGAATTGAAGCGTGTTGCATCGCAAAACGGCCGTCCGGGCGCCTCCATCCCGTCATGGCCGGCTCCGGAACGAGCCGCACCGGACTCGCACATCTGCGACATTGGCTTCGCATCGCACGATCCCCCGCCGTCACCCCGGCCCCCGAGCCGGGGTCCATCCATGACTCGCCATGCCGCCGCAGCCCGTGAAGGACCGGCCCAACCGCTGAAGCTGCCGCCAGAACCGAGGCTGGACCCCGGCTCGGGGGCCGGGGTGACGAAAGGAAGGGCCGGGATGACGAAAAGGGAGGCCGTGGCGGCGATTTCAGGATCGGACCGAAGATCGCTTCCATCGGAACGGACTCCACCCTACACCCGGCTTTCGGCCGCACGCCTGGCCATGAGCGCCGCCTGGCCCATGAGGCCGCCGGGCCGGAATGTCAGCACGATGAAGAGCAGCATGTAGGCGACGAGGTCGCGCATCTCGACGCCGAGATACCAGAGCGCGTTCGCCTCGACGACGCCGAGGAGGAGCCCGCCCAGCACGGCGCCCGGTATCGAGCCCATGCCCCCCAGCATCATCGCGATCAGGCCCTTGAAGGTCGCCCACAGCCCGAAGAGCGGCGTAATCTGCTGGTCGCCCGCGGCGATCAGGAACCCGGCAAGCCCGCCGAGCGCCGACGCGCAGGCGAAGGCGAGAAGCGTCACAAGGCCGGTATCGATGCCTGCGACCCGCGCCGCCTCGGGGTTCTCCGACACCGCGCGCACGGCGAGCCCGAAATGCGTCCGGTAGATGAGCGCGAGCAGCCCCAGCACGGCGATGGCGGCAATGGCGAGCATCGCCAGGCTGGAGGCCCGGAGGAAGAATGGGCCGAATTCGACCGTGGCGTCCGCGAGAATGCCGGGAAAAGCATAGGTCCGGTCCGGGAAGAGCAGGGTGACGCCTTCCTCGATCTGCATCCAGATGACGAAGCTGGAGACCATCGAGGCGACCGCCATGTCCTTGCGGATCGCCCAGAAGCAGAGTCGCTCGATATAGGCCCCGACGACCACGGCGCCGATGACGGTCGCAATCGCGATTTCCGCAAGGCCTGCATTGAAGGCCATGTAGAGCGCGGTGCCGGCGAACACGCCCGCCATGATCGAAGGACCGTAGGAGAGGTTCAGGCGCCGCAACACGCCGAAAATCAGCGTGAAGCCGAGGGCGAGCAGGGCGTAGGCGGCTCCGATGGCTATTCCGTCCAGACAGTTCTGGAGGAAATCCGCCACGGCGCCTCAGCCGCCGGCCGACCCGAGATAGGCGCGCTGGATGACCTCGTCCTCGGCCATGGCGCCGGGGTCGCCGTCGAAGGCCACCAGGCCCTGGTCTAGCAGGAAGAAATGGTGCGCGACCGTGAGCGCCATGTGGGCGTTCTGCTCAACCAGCAGGATTGTGACGCCGTCCTCGTTCAGTTCCCGGATAATGTTGAAGACTTCCGCGACGATCAGGGGCGCCAGGCCGAGCGAGGGTTCGTCCATCAGCAGGCAACGGGGCTTCGTCATGAGCGCCCGCGCAACGGCCAGCATCTGCTGCTCGCCTCCCGAGAGCGTGCCGGCATTGGCATTGACCCTCGCATTCAACACCGGAAAGCGCTCCAGCATCCGGTCGAGATCGGCCATCGCCTCGCCGCGGTCGCGGGCAAGGCGGGTATAGGCTCCTGCAACCAGGTTTTCGCGCACGGTCATGTCCGGAAAGACGAGCCGGTTCTCCGGCACGAGCGCCAGTCCCTGCCGGACGACCGCCGCGGAGGAGGCGCCTGTGATGTCGCGGCCTTCGAAGGTCACGCTGCCGCGCCTCGGGCGGAGCAGGCCCGCGATCGTCATCAGCAGCGTCGTCTTGCCGGCGCCGTTCGGGCCGAGGACGCAGGTGATGCGGCCCTCGGCCGCGGAGATGTCCACGCCCTTCAGCGCCTCGATCATCCCGTAGTTCGTGACGAGCCCCCGGACCTCAAGCATCGGCCGTTCCCAGATAGGCCGTGCGCACGGCCGGGTCGCTCCGGATTTCGGCCGGCGCGCCCTCGGCGATCTTCTGCCCGAAATTGAGAACGGCGATCCGGTCCGTCACGCCCATGACGAGCTCCATGACATGCTCGACGAGCAGGATCGTCATGCCGTGCTCGCGCAGCGCCCGGATGCGGGCCGCGAGCTGGCTCACCTCTTCGGCGTTCATGCCGGCCGCCGGTTCGTCGAGCAGCAGCAGTTTCGGCCGGGCCGCAAGCGCCCGTGCCATCTCCAGGCGCCTTTGCTCGCCGAAGGCGAGATTGCGGGCGAGTTCGTCCGCGCGGTCGGCGAGGCCGGCGAATTTCAACAGCTCCCCGGCATAGTCCCGGCCGCGCCGCTGGCTGCCGAGCCAGCGCGCAAACCAGCCCGTTTCCCGTTCCTCGACCGAGTTCTGCGCCACCCAGAGGTTTTGCCAGACGGTCAGGTCGCCGAAGAGGCGGATGTTCTGGAATGTGCGCCCGATGCCGGCGGCGACGACCCGGTGCGAGGGAGCGTCGGTGATGTCCCGCCCCTCGAAGACGACGGCGCCCGATGTCGTCGGGAATACGCCGCAGATCAGGTTCACGGTCGTGCTCTTGCCGGAGCCGTTCGGGCCGATCAGGCCGAAAATCTCGCCCCGGTCCACGGTCAGGCTGAGATCGTCCACGGCCCGCACGCCGCCGAAATGCTTGGAGAGGCTGTGGAGCTCAAGCATCGCGCGCGCCGAACAGCCGGCGGAGCGTGCGCATGGCGCGGGCATCGAACAGCCCGTCGGGCCGGACATTCATGGCCAGCACGATGAGCGCGCCGAACAGGAGGTTCCGCCAGTCGCCCATGAAGCGCAGCACTTCCACCAGGAAACCCTGGATGAAGATCACTGCGATCAGCACCCCGATCACGGAGGACAGCCCGCCGAGGATGGGGTAGGCGATGGCGAAGGTGGCGAGCACAACGCCGAAATTGAGATGCTCGATATGGGTCGTGTAATGGGCGTAGATCGCCCCGCCGAGCCCTGCGATGAACCCGCCGATGGCCATGGCGGACACCTTGACGGCGGTAAGGTTGATGCCGACGGACTGGGCCGCCAGCTCGTCCTCGCCGACCGCGCGCAGCACGGAGCCGACGCGGCTCCTGTCCAGCCACCAGAGCGCGGCCATGGCGGCGATGACCCAGGCCCAGATGAAGAGCGCCACATCGGCGGTGGACCAGCCGTTCTCCGGGAAATACCGGATCTGCTTGAAGCCTTCGCCGCCGAGCGGCCCGACCTGGATATTGCCCTTGGCGATCTGGTAGTCGAAGTTGAACCAGAAGATGCGCACCGCCTCGCCGAAGGCGAGCGTGGCGACGACCAGCATCAGGCCCTTCACGCGCAGCGCCGGGAAGCCGACCGCGGTGGCCACGAAGGCCGAAGCGACGGCGGCGAGCAGCATGGCGGGGACGATGTGCCAGCCGGACAGCACGGTCAGCATGCCGGCCAGATAGGCGCCGATGGCGAAGAACCCGGCCTGGGCCATCGAGACCTGGCCGGTCAGCAGCACGACATAGGCCGACAGGCCGAGCAGCGTGTGAACGCCGATCAGCTGCGCCATGCCGTAATAGAAATCCACGGGGGCTCAGTCCCTTGTGGAGATGCGGCCGAACAGTCCCTGCGGCCGGAAGGTGAGGAAGACGAACAGCAGGAGCATGACATAGATGTCGCGCTCCGTGACGCCGCGGAAATACTGGAAGACGTTCTCGAACCCGCCCACCAGCAGGCCGGCGACGATGGCGCCGGGGATCGAGCCGAGGCCGCCGATGACGGTGACGATGAGGCCCTTCACCGTCAGCGGCAGGGCGAGCAGCGGCGAGAGAATGCCAACCGACGCACCCACCATGGCTCCGGCAAGCCCGCCGAGCGCGCCGGTGATGATGAAGGTCACGGCGTTGGTGTTCTGCTGGCCGATGCCGCAGAGCTGCGCCGCGGAGGGCTGCTGGGCGACGGCGCGCGTCGCGATCCCGAGCCGGGTCCGGTAGAGGATGTAGAGCAGGATCAGCATGGCGATGACGCTGAGCGCGAAGATCATCAGCAGGTCGCCCCGCACCCAGAACGGCTCCAGGTCGATCATCACGTCGTCGAACATCGCCGGATAGGGTTCGGGCATGCCCGCCGTCGCATGGACGACGACTTCGTCGATGAGGATCAGCATGCCCACCGACGCCATCAGCGTGGCGAGCGGCAGGTGCTCCGGTATGAAGCGGAAGCAGCAGATATAGACGGCGTAGCCGATGATGCCGGAGGCGATGGCGGCGCAGAGGAACACGACCAGCGCCGGCGCCGACAGAAGCTGGAACGCGGCCAGGCTGGCATAGGCCCCGCCGATCGAGGCGGCAGCATAGGCCAGGTTGATCTTGTGCATCACACCGAAGATCAGCGTGAAGCCGATCCCGATCAGCGCATAGATCGACCCGAACATCACCCCGTCCAGCACCGACTGGACGGAGTCGATCACTTGCCACCAGAAATCCGACATGGCGACTGCCTTTCGGCGTCAGGGCGTTGCGGGCCGCCCTGAGAGGCGGCCCGCAGCCCGGTGCTCAGGCGTTCGGGTCGTGAAGCACGGCCCAGCTGCCGTCATCGGCGTGGACATAGACATAGGGCTTGACGGCCTCGCCCTCGTCGGTCCGCTGGATCTCTCCGAGCAGTCCCTTGGTCGTCTTGAGGTTGGCCAGCCCGTCACGGATCGCCTGGCGGTCGGCCTGCACCGAGTCCGCGGTCGCCTGGATGCCGACCTGTTCGATGACATCCTTGAGGATCATCATGATCTCCCAGGCGGCGGCCGAATGCAGGTCGGCGGAGCCGCCCAGCGCCGCGGCGGCGTCGGCTGCCGCGACCGCGTCCGCATTCACCGGCGCGAAGGAGGTCGGGATGATGATGCCCTCGGCCTGCTTGGCGCAGCCGTTCAGGGTCTCCAGAGAGGAGGAGGAGGTCAGGCCGACCAGCACCTTGTACTTCACGCGCTGGCGAGCCATTTCCTTCAGCACGCCGCAGGTGGTGAAGGGATGGGCCGAGATCGCGATGATATCGGCGCCGGCGCGCTTCATCTCGCGCACTTGCGTCGTGAAGTTGGTGTCGTTCAACAGCCACTTCGACTCGCCCTTGACCTCGTAGCCGACGTCAGCCGAGCGCGTCTTCATCACCTTGTACCAGGTGAAGCGCGAATGGGCGAAGTCCTCCTCGACGCCGCCATAGACCGACTTGGCGTCCGGATGTTGCGTGGCGAGCCACTCGAACAGGCTCTTGTACATCTGGCTCTCGTTCGGCACGTTGCGGAACGCCCATTCCGAGATCTTCGCCAGCCCGCCCTTGATCGCGGTGTCGGTGAAGATCGGGAATTGCAGCCCGCTGTCGCCCTCGTCGCCCGCCTTGGCCTGGAGGATGCCGAAGAGCGGCTCGGCGACATTGGAGCAGGTCGGTCCGACGCCGACCACGGCATCGCTGGAGGCCAGCCGGCGCACGACCGAAATGCCTTCCTCGGCATTGCAGCGGTCGTCGTCGAAAGTGACCTCTATCGGCGCCATGGAGCCGTCGGCGAGCTTGACCCCGCCCGCGTCGTTGATTGACTTGGCGGCAGCGCGCAGCACGGCGTCCGTGTTGATGCCGAACGAGCGGACGACGCCGGACATGGCGCCGAAGCCCGCGATCTTGACCGTTCGGTCGGCGGCGTCGACGGCAGTGCCGACCGACATCGCGACGCCCAGGGCTGCGGCAATCGTCAACAGTCTTTTCATGGTGTTACCTCCCGTTGTAGCTCGGGTTGCGCAGTTGCCGCCGAGCGACGGCGATGCACCCGCAGGCGCTTGCCTGCGGCATTCTAGGTTGCGACAATTTGGCGGTCAATCTGCCGTGCACGCCGAACGAGTGTGAAACAAGGACTATAGCGCAGTTCGACCCGGCTGAATCGACGGCCGTTCGGTAGAAAGCCGCCGGCTTCGCATCCGCTTCGTCGCCCCGGACTGCGATCCGGAGCCTATCCCCGAACGGTGCAGTCTGGCGGCACGGTCCGGAGATGGTCCCCGGCTCTCCGCTCCGCTCCGGCCGGGGTGACGGTCGCAAAGCCGGTTCGGTTCGAAAGGACTCTGTACTAGTGGGTGCAGCGGGCGTGGCGCTCGATGTGGTAGTCCTCGCGGGTGAGCGCGACGGAGAAGTGTCTTACCGGACCTTCGAGGCTCTCCGCCACGGCGCGCGCGCGCGCATTGGTCCGAGCGAGGCGCTCGGCCGCGGCTTCCGCGTCGCGGGCGAGCTTCGCTTCGTCCACCGTGACCATGCGCCGGCCCTCCATCACCATGTGTCCGCCGATCATCACCGATTCTACGCCTGTGCCGTCCTCGCCATGCACGATCTGGTTCACCGGGTCGTTGAGCGGGACATAGTTGATCTGGCCGAGGTCGAGGAAGACGATATCCGCCTTGGCTCCGGGCTCGATGGCGCCGAGCGCGTCGCCGAAGCCGAGCACGCCGGCGCTGCCTTTCGTCGCCAGCGTCAGCACTTCGTCCGTGGAGAGCCACCGCTCCGGGTCCAGTTCCTGCACGCGGGAGACCATCGAGGCCACCCGCATCGCCTCGAACATGTTGAGATTGTCGGAACAGGTGCAGGCGTCGGTGCCGATCCCGACCCTGACGCCGGCATCGAGCAGGGCGCGCGCCGCTGCGAGGCCGGCGCCGAGGCGTGCGTTCGAGCCCGGATTGTGGGCGACGGCGCCGCCGGCGTCCCCGATCCGTCGCATGTCGTCGCGGTCCAGCCAGACGGCATGCGCGGCCGTAAAGCCGGGACCGAGCACACCCAGCCGGTCGAGATACGCGGTCTGGGTCATGCCATAGAGGCGCACCCCCGTATGAGCCTGCACCTTGGACTCGCCGAGATGGGTATGGAACCCGGCCCCGTGCTCCGCCGCCGCCTCGTTGGCGGCCTTCAGGAACGCCTCGCTGCAATGGTGCGGGATCGTCGGGGCGAGCGCGAGCCGGACCCGGTCGCGGCTGAACGGCCAGGACCGGAGCGCGCGGTTCCATGCCGCAAGGCTTGTTTCGAACGGCTCGACCGCCACGGCCTCCGCCTCGCGCCTCACCGCGTCGGGCAGCGCGTCCAGCAGTCCCGGTATCGCCTGGTAGAACGTGCGGTCGGCCATCATCGGGGCGACCACGGCGCGCATCCCGACATCCGCATAGGCGCGGCCGATAGCGTCCAGCCCTTCCGGCGTGGGCACGGGGAACTCGAAATTGAGGTCGTAGGCGGCGGTGCAGCCCTTGCGCACCATCTCCACCGCACCGATCAGGGTCGAGAGGTATTTGTCTTCCAGCGTGCGGCCGCCCGTAATCCAGGGTGCCGCGTTCAGCAGCAGCTCCAGGTTCCAGCGGTCGCCGAAGCTCTTGGCGAGGTTGTTGTGGCCGTGCGTGTGCGAGTTCACCAGGCCCGGCATCATTAGCCGCCCGCTCGCGTCGCGGATGGAGGCCCCCTCGGGGGCCTCCATGCCGGGCGGCCCGACCGTGTGAATCGTGTCGCCTTCGATGAGGATGTCGGCCGGGTCGGCCGTGTGGCGTTCGATATCGAGCAGCCGCCCGCCGCGAACGATCGTGTGCATGGGTTCGGTCCTCCTCGCTGCGGGTTCCCGGCCGGTCAGACGATGACCGTCTCGTCGCTCTCGGCCGACCAGGGGAAGAATATCCGCTCGATAATCACCACGAGCTGGAAAAGGGCCACGCCAAGGACCGAGAGCAGGATAAGCGCCCCGAAGGCGACGGGCGTCCGGAAGAAGGCGGTCGCGGAAACGATGAGGTAGCCGAGCCCCTTGTCGGCGTTGACGAACTCGCCCACCACGGCGCCCACGACGGAGAGCGCGATTGCGACCTTGAGCCCGCTGAAGACGAACGGGATGGCGTAGGGAAGGCGGATCCGCAGCAGCTCCTGCATCTTGTTGGCCTTGAAGGAGCGCCCGAGCTCGACAAGGTCGGCCGGCACGGAAAGAAGCCCGACGGCGACCGCAATCACCAGCGGAAAGAAGGCCACGAGGAAGGTCACGATGACCCGCGGCAGCTCCGTCGCGCCCAGCATCACCACCAGGATGGGAGCGAGCGCCACCTTCGGGATCGACTGGGTGAAGACGAGGAGCGGGTAGATGGTGGCGGATGCGTAGCGCGAGGAGGTGAGCAGCACCGCGAGCGGCAGGCTGACGACGATGGACGCGATGAACCCGTACATGACGGTGCCGAGCGTGGCGAGCGTGTGGCCGCCGAGCGTGTCGGCGACCGCGAGGCTCTCGGTCCAGATGAGGCTAGGGGCCGGCAGCAGATAGACCGGCAGCGCGAACGCATGCACCGACGCTTCCCAGACCGCGACCAGAACGATGAGCACCGCCGCCGGGAGGACGATCTCGCTGCTGGTGTTCCAGATGCGCCTAAGCCGCCGTCGGGCCGGAGAGGTCGGTGTCGTCAGCCCCAAAGATACGGCGTCGAATTCGTCTGGTGCATTCCTGGAATTCACGGCTTCCCTCCATGTCTAGGGTACGGGGCCGTTCGATCGGCACATCGACCACCTCCGCGATGCGCCCCGGCCTGGGCGACATCACGATGACCCGGTCGGAGAGCAGGACCGCCTCCGAGATCGAGTGGGTCACGAACACGATGGTCTTCGGGTTCTCGGTCCAGATCCGGAGCAGCTCCATGCTCATCACCTCGCGCGTGAGCGCATCGAGCGCCCCGAAGGGTTCGTCCATGAGCAGGATGTCCGGATCGTGGATGAGTGCCCGGCAGATGGCGGCGCGCTGCTGCATGCCGCCCGAAAGCTCGCGGGGATAACGGCTCTCGAACCCCTTGAGGCCCACCAGTTCGAGCAGCGCATGCGCCCGCGCCCGCGCGTCGCGTGCCCTCTCGCGCATCAGCCGGAGCGGGAAGAGCACATTGTCGGTGATGTCGGCCCAGGGCAGCAGGGTGGGGCTCTGGAAGACGATGCCGATGTCCCGGCGCGGCTCGGTGACCGCCGTGCCGTCGATTTCCAGCACCCCCCGCGTGGCCCCGACAAGTCCCGCCACGAGGCGCAGCATCGTGGATTTTCCGCAGCCCGACGGCCCGACGAGCGAGACGAACTCGTTGCGCGCAACCTCCATCGACACGTCGTGGAGCGCAACGACGCTCCCGCCGTCCCGGGAGTGGAAGACTTTCGAAAGCCCCTCAACCCGGATCACGGCGGGGCGCCCCTGCCGGCATGCGGTCGCACGCCGCGGCTACGGCACGTGGCTGTGGTCCACGGCCTGGCTGTAGTCCCAGCCGGCGTCGAGGTCCTGGGCGTCCGCCACCACCTCATAGGTGAACGCCAGCCGCTCCGGGTCGTGGCGTCCGAGTCCCGTGGCCGCGGAATGGTCGTTGAAGACGAAGGTGAGCGTGGCGTTCAGGCTGCCCATGCAGTCGTCCAGCGCGACCTCCGGGACCCGCTCGACATGCAGCTGGCAGGCCTCCTCGCGATTGTCGCGGGCCCACTCCATCGCATTCTTGTTGGCGAGAAGGAAGCGGCGCACCAGGTCCGGGTTCTCTTCTATGTAGTCGTCGCGGGCGACGAGTCCCGTGGCGTAGATCGCGAACCCCGCCTCGACGAACGGGAGCACCACGATCTCCTCGCCGGCCTTCATTGCGGCCTTGTTCTGGTAGTAGTGGTGCATCGCGAAGAACGGGGCCGCGTCGATCTTCTTCGCGATGAGCAGCGCCGCCATGGCGGATGCGTCGGAATTGGACCAGACGATTTTCGACGGATCGGTGCCGGCCCGCTCGGCCACCTTGGGGAAATAGACCCGGTGGCTGTTGCCGGGGGTGATGCCGATTTTCTTGTCCTCAAGGCCCTGGAAGGTCGTGATTCCGGAGCTCTTCAGCACGAAGAGCGAGTGGGGCGAGTGCGTGTAGGTCTGCATGATCTGCTTGACCGGCACTCCCGTCCGCGCGCGGGCGGTGATGAGCGCGCCGATGTCGGCAATGCCGAAGTCGGCCGCGCCGCCCGCGATCTTGGTGACGGTGTCGCCCGACCCGTAGCCGCGCGTGATGGTGATGTCGATGCCCTGGTCCTTCCAGAAGCCCTTGGTCCAGCCGCCGAAATACATGGCGTGCTCGCCGGAGGGGATCCAGTCGGTCTGGAGATGGACCTCGTCGGCCGCGCCCAGCGGCCCGGCGGCAACCAGCATTCCGGCTCCCAAAACGGCGCTCGCAAGCGCGTGGCGACGATGCGGTGAATGCGATGAACTCATCCGATTCCTCCCGATACTGCTGGATGACGGCGATTCCGGCGGGCAGGTTGTCCGGTGGCGACGGCAGGATCGGTCATCCTGCTCATGCGAGCCGGCCATCGTCCCGATTCGGTCGATTCCGGCCTTTAAATCGAGTTGGCAGCGGACGCCGCCTCCCTCGATCCGTGTCGCCACGCTCCCTTACCTCCCGGGCTGGCCCCATTGGGGCAATCCGGAAGCCTATCCCGATAAAATCGTTTCGGCTATCGGGAATCTCCCGCCGCAGGCCGTGCGCGGTTTCGTTATATGATCCGCCTTTCCCCGAACGGTGCGCGGGAGGGAGCGCGGCGATGATCCCCAACACGATTCCCCTGATCGGCTATGCCGACCGCTGGTCGGCGCGCCCCGGCGAGACCGTGGAGTTCAAAGTGAGCAGCCGCTCCGCCGAGCCTTACCGGGCGCGGCTCGTGCGCGTCATCCTGGCGGACCCGAACCCGGCCGGCCCGGGCATCAAGGAGGAGGCGATCGCGTCAGACATCGAGGGAAGCCGGCCCTCGCGGGCCCAGGACGCCGCGCTCGGCTCCTATGTCCGCGTCGAAGGCGCGCGACTGGAGGCCGAAGCCCTGACCGTATCGGCGACGATCTGGCCGACCCTGCCAGAGCAGGAGGGTCAGGGGATTGTGTCGTGGCTCGGCGAGGCGGGCGGCCTCGCGCTTCTGCTCGACGGCGAGCGGGGCGCGAGCCTGAGCGTCGCGACGGCGGGCGGGGTCGAAACGGTCTCCGTCGGCAAGCCGCTCCTTTCCCGCGCCTGGTACCGGGTGTGGGCGAGCATCGACCCGGAGACCGGCGCGGTCTCGGTCGGGCAGGAGGCGCTCCGACCCTTCGCCCGTGGTGGACGACACGGGGACGGTGAGCGGGCATGTGGATGCGCCTCGCGCCGGGATCGACGGCGACATCCTCATCGGCGCGGCGGGCGGAAGCCCGGTCGACGGCCATTTCAACGGCAAGATCGAGCGGCCGAAGATTACGCGCGGGACGGGGCCGGACGGCGACCTCGTGGCCGACTGGGACTTCTCGCGCGAAATCTCCTCCCTCCGGGCGGTCGATGCGGGAGGGAACGGGTGGCACGGCGAACTCGTGAATCTGCCGACGCGGGGCATGAAGGGCTCCAACTGGAGCGGGCGAGAGCAGTGCTGGCGCCATGCGCCCGAGGAATACGGCGCCATCCATTTCCATGAGGACGACCTCTATGACTGCGGCTGGGAGACCGACTTCTCCTGGACCGTGCCGGATGGTCTCCGGAGCGGGTCCTATGCGGTCCGGCTCTCCTGCGGGGAGCATGAGGACATGATCCCGTTCTTCGTGCTGCCGCCGCGCGGAGCGCAGCGGCCGCCGATCTGCGTCCTGATCCCGACCTTCACCTACACGGTGTACGGCAACTATGCGCGGGGCGTGACGACCGAGGACTATCTGGCCCGCGCGCGGGACTGGGGCGCGCGCACGCTCACGGCCGACCGCCACAAGGAATACGGCCTTTCCACCTATGACCGCCACACGGACGGCAGCGGCATCTGCTTCGCCTCGCAGCGCCGGCCGGTGCTGACGCAGCGGGCCGGCTATATGAGCTATCTGGACGAGGCGGGCTCGGGCATGCGCCACTATCCCGGCGACACCCACCTCATCGACTGGCTGGAGGAGAAGGGCTACGAGTTCGACCTCGTGACCGACCACGACCTGGACCGCGAGGGCTACGACCTCATCTCGTCCTACCGCGTCGTGCTGACCGGCTCGCACCCCGAATACCACACCGCGAACACGCTCGACGCGCTCCAGCGCCATCTCGATGAGGGCGGGCGGCTCATGTATCTCGGCGGCAACGGCTTCTACTGGCGGGTGGCGGTCAACGATTCCGTGCCGGACGCCGTGGAAATCCGGCGCGGCGAGGGCGGCATCCGCGCCTGGGCGGCGGAGCCCGGCGAGTATTACAACGCGCTCGACGGGGAGTATGGCGGCCTCTGGCGGCGCAACGACCGCCCGCCCCAGAAGCTCGCCGGGGTCGGCTTCTCCGCGCAGGGGCAGTTCGTCGGGTCATACTATGTGCGCGGCCCCGGCGCCGACGACCCGCGCGCGGCCTGGATCTTCGAGGGCGTGCCGGACCGCATACTCGGCGATTTCGGCCTCTCCGGCGGGGGCGCGGCCGGCTTCGAGCTTGACCGGGTGGACACCCGCCTCGGCTCGCCGCCCAACACGCTCGTGCTCGCGACCTCCGAGAAGCACGGCGACACCTTCGTCGTCGTGCCCGAGGAGCTGTTGACCCATCTGGTAACATGGCCGGGCGAGCCGCCCGAGGCGCTGGTCCGCTCGAACCTGGCGTTCTTCGAGACCGCGGCCGGCGGGGCCGTTTTCTCCGTCGGCTCCATCACCTATTGCGGCAGCCTCTCCCACAACAACTACGACAACAACATCTCGCGCATCACGCAGAACGTGCTCGACCGCTTCGCCGACCCCGCGCCGTTCGAGGCCTGAGCGGCGGGCTAATCCCAGTCCGGCAGCGTCGCCGCGCCGGCGCCGGCTATGCGGCCGGAGACGAAGCATTCGGCGATGTTGCCGCCCGAGAGATAGAGGTGGCCGAAGGCGCTGCCGAGCTCGCCCGCCGCGTAGAGCCTCGGGATCGGTGCGCCGAACACATTGACGATGCGCTGGCGGGTGTCATGCACGGGCCCGCCCTGGGTGTTCGACACGACGGGCCAGATCGGCGCGCCGTAGAAGGGCGGCGTATCCACCGGAATCATGGTTCCGGGCGGGCGGCCGAAATCCTCGTCGCGACCGGCCGCACAGAGCTCGTTCCAGCGCGCCACACTCGCCTCGGCGGCGGCGGGGTCGAGGCCGAGCGCGGCGGCGAGGCCGGCCACGGTGTCCGCCCGCTTGAGCATGCCCGACTCCACTTCCGCCAGATTGTCCTCGCTCCAGTCCAGCCGGACGCCCTCATCGTTGGAGGTCGGCTGGCCGAGCGGGTAGAGCCTGCGGCCGTTCTCGTCGCAGATCATGGCGCTCGGAATGCGCGGATAGTCCTGCCGCACCGTGTCGTAGAACTGCATCTGCCGGTGCCCCGTGTCGTGGGTGTAGGGCAGGTATTCGTTCATGTAGCGCCGCCCGTCGCGGTCGAGCAGAATCCAGGCCATCTTCACGCCGGGGTCGTCATGTTCGCCGAATTCGGCCGGGCGCCAGTCCGGCAGCCGCTTGACCCGGATGCCGTAGGGGTAGTCCGGGTCGGCGCTGCGGAACCCGTAGGCGCCGTGGAAATGCCACATGTGCCATAGCTCGGCGCCGAGGTCCTGGGCCATGGCGATGCCGTCGCCGGTGTTGTGCCGCGCGGCGGCCGGGAGCACGGGCCGGCCCTCCCAGAACTGGTCCTGCCGCCAGGCGCTGCCCTCGAAGCCGCCGGAGGCGAGGACGACGCCCCGCCGCGCCTTGACATGGCGGATGCCGTCCCGGCCCTCGACGGCAATGCCGCGCACTTCGGACCCGTCTTCCGAGGTCAGCAGGCGAAGCCCGCGCGTGTTCAGCCGGATCGCGACATCCTCGTTCGCGAGATTGTCGTCGAGGATCTTGAACAGCATCGGCCCGCCCGGCGCGCCGTTGGCCCAGGGATAGACGGCGCGGGCGTCGAAGTTCGGCACCGAGTGAACGGTCGTGTGATAGAAGGTGTCGAACCCCGGCAGCGGGTAGTTGCCGCCGGCCTTGCCCGCCTCGACGCTGGTGCCGATCTCCGCATCGTTGACCTTGGCGAGGTCCCGCACATAGGGCTCCAGTTCGGCCATGCCGTCCGCGAGCGTGCGCGTGACATCGTCCGGCGTGCGTCCGCCATTGGTCGCGGCCAGGTAGCGCCGCGCCTGCCCGGCGTCCATGGCGCAGCGCACCGACCCGTAGGAGCAGATCGAAATGCCGCCCGGCACGCCGGTCTTCTCGATCAGCAGCACCCGCGCGCCGGCGCGCGCCGCTTCCAGCGCCGAGACGCAGCCGGCGAAACCGTAACCGACCACGACGACATCGAACTCGTCGTCATAGTCGTTCACCCGGCGGGGAATGTCCTCCACGGCCGCTCAGTTGGCGAGGATGTCGGCGGGCTTCACGCCGTGCCAACCCGCCGCTCGCTCGCTCCAGTAGATCGACTGGATGCGGCTCGTCAGGATGCCGGCATGGCCGTTCCCGACGGGATTGCCGTTGACCCCCGTAATCGGCATGACCCCGCCCGCCGTGGTGCTGGTGAACACCTCGCTCGCCTCCTCCAGCTCCTCGGGCCGGACCTTGCGCAACTCGTAGGGAATGCCCTCCCGCTCGCAGATTTCCCGCACCGACCGCCGGGTGACCCCTTCCAGCACATTGTAGTCGGGGCTCGCCACCTTGCCGTCCTTCACGACGAAGACGTTGAAGCCCGGCCCCTCCGAGAGAAAGCCGTCGGGGCCCGCGAGAAGGGCGTCGTCGCAGTCATTGTCGTAGGCCTCCAGGCGCGCCTGGACGAGGTCGGCCCGGTTGTAGTTCTTGAAGCGCTGGTCGATGGCCTTCGACGACACGCGCTCGACGCCGCTGACATAGAGGGTCGCGCCGTTGCGGCACTTTTCCTCGCCCCATATCCACACATAGGGCACGGCATACACCAGGACGATGGGCTTCAGCCCGCGCGGGTCCCGGACGCCGGGCGGCGGCACGCCGCGCGAGACCTGCATCTTCACATAGGTGTTCGCGAGCCCCGTGCGTTCCACGCACTCCGCGCAAATGCGGCGCATCTCCTCGAAGGAATAGGGGTTCTCCAGCCGGAAGCCTTCGCAGGAACGCTGGAACCGCTCCAGGTGCTCGTCCAGCATGAAGAACCAGCCGTTCCAGGTGGAGGTCACGTCATAGACGCAGTCTCCCCAGACGAACCCGACGTCGAAAATCGACATCGTGGCGTCTTCCGGAGCCATGTATTCGCCGTCGATGAAAACGATGCCGTCGGACATGGGTCCACCTCCCGTTGACGGAGCGCCCTCCGGCCCCCGAACCCTGTCAATCCTGCGCGGATGGTAGTGCATAGGGGGCTGCTCCGCCAAGCCGCCGGACTGGCGGGGGGCGGGCGTTCCTGCGATTGTTCGAGGCCCGACCCGGCCTGATGCCGGGCCGGAAGAGGAGGCGCCCGATACGCCATGCCCGATGTCGCCGGATTCCGCGCCAAGATCGCGGTCATCGTGCCATCCACCAATGCGATGGTGGAGGCCGATTTCAACCACCTGTTCCGCATTCCCGGCGTCACCTTCCAGGCCGGACGGATGTATTTCGAAAACCCGGCGCTCGACTCGAACGATGCGTTCGCACGGCTCCTCAACCGGGTGGAACGGGCCTTCGAGACCGCGGTTCGGGACGTGATGACCTCGGAGCCGGACTATCTGGTGATGGGCATGTCAGCGCCAACCTTCTGGGGCGGCCGCAAGGGCGGCGCGGCGTTCCTCGAACGCGCCCGCAAGCTTTGCGGGCTCGGCGTGACGACCGGCGGGGAAGCGTGCAGCGCGGCGCTCGACGCGCTGGGCGCGCGGCGGATCGCGGTGCTCACCCCCTACCAGACGATCATGCGCGAGCAGATCGTCCGCTATTTCGAGGAATCGGGCTTCCCGGTGGTGCGTTCGGTCGATCTGGAATGCCCGAGCGCGACGGCGATTGCGGCTGTGACGCCGGACGAGTTGCGCGGCGTGCTGCGCGAGATCGACGGCCCGGATGTGGATGCCATCCTGCAGGTGGGCACCAATCTTTCCATGGTGCAACTCGCGGCGGAGGCGGAAGGCTGGCTCGGCAAGCCCGTCATCGCCGTCAATGCCGCGCTCGCCTGGCATGCCTACCGGGCGAACGGGTTCGACGACCGCATCTATGGCTGCGGCTCGCTGCTGAGCGACCACTAAACGGTCGCGGTTTGCAACGGGGCGGCTTGCGCTATCCTTGGGCTGGCGTCATCGGGCCTCGGCGGCACCGGATCGGAATTTAGCGAAAGCCTGTCGTTATGAGTGAAGCGGAAACCCGATACAGGGTGGGCGTCGATGTCGGCGGCACCTTCACCGATGTCGTGCTGGAGGCCGGCGGGGTGCGGAGTTCGGCCAAGGTGCTCACCACGTCGCAGGCCCCGGAGAGGGGCGTGATCGACGGTTTGCAGGAGGTGCTGCACAAAGCGGGGCTTGCGCCGGGCGATGTCGGGCTCGTCCTCCACGGCACGACGCTGGCCACCAACGCGGTACTCGAACGGCGCGGCGCGTTGACGGCGTTCATCACGACCGAAGGCTTTCGCGACATTCTCGAGGTCGGCTACGAGACCCGCTACGACCAGTACGACCTGATGATCGAGAAGGTGACGCCGATCGTCCCGCGCCGACGTCGCTTCACCGTGCCGGAGCGTGTCGATGCGCGCGGCCGCGTTCTCGAACCGCTGGACGAAGAGGCCGTGCGCGCGCTCGCGCCAACGCTCTCCGCAGCCGGAATCGAGAGCGTCGCGGTCGGCTTCTTCCATGCCTATGCCAATCCCGTCCACGAGCGGCGGGTCGAGGCGATCCTGCGCGACGCGCTGCCGGAACTCTCGGTGACGCTGGCCTCGGAAGTCTGTCCCGAGGTCCGGGAATACGAACGCTTCACCACGGCGAGCGTGAATGCCTATGTCCGGCCGCTGATGGAAGGCTATCTCGCGCGCCTCGACGGGATGCTGGCCGAGATCGGCCTCAGTTGCCCGCTGCTTCTGATGACGTCCGGGGGCGGGCTCACGACGGTCGAGACGGCAAGGCGGCAACCGGTTCGCCTGGTCGAGTCCGGTCCGGCCGGCGGCGTGCTCCTGGCCCGGGACATTGCGGCGCGCGCAGGCCTCGACAAGGTCATGTCCTTCGACATGGGCGGCACGACGGCCAAGATCTGCTTCATCGAAAACCTCGAACCCCGGCGGGCGCGCGAATTCGAGATCGACCGGCAGGCGCGCTTCATGAAGGGCAGCGGCCTGCCGCTCCGCATCCCGGTGATCGAGATGGTGGAGATCGGCGCTGGCGGCGGCTCCATCGCCCGCGTGGACCGGCTGGGGCGGATCGCCGTCGGCCCGGAGAGCGCGGGCGCAGAGCCCGGACCCGCGGGCTACGACCGGGGCGGGACCGGCGCGACGGTCACGGACGCCGATATCGTGCTCGGCCGCATCGACCCGGCCGGCTTTGCCGGCGGGCGCATCGAACTCCGTCCCGAACTCTCGGCCCGGGCGGTGGAGCTGAGCGTCGGGAGGTCGCTGGAGCTTGCCCAACCGCAGGCGGCGCAGGGCATCGTCGAGATCGTCGATGAGAACATGTCGAACGCGGCCAGGGTGCTTGCGGTAGAGGAAGGCAAGGTCGCATCGGAGCAGACCGTCATCGCCTTCGGCGGCGCAGCGCCGCTCCATGCCTGCCGGATCGCGGAGAAGCTAGGCATCGGGCGGATCGTCGTTCCGGTCGATGCCGGGGTCGGGTCGGCCGTCGGGTTCCTTCGGGCGCCGGTCGCCTACGAGGTCGTGCGCAGCCTCAACATGCGCCTCTCGGCCCTCGACGCGGAGGCTGTGAACGAGCTTATGGCGGACATGCGCCGCGAGGCCCGCGCGGTCGTGGAGTCCGGGGCCTTCGGCGCGCCGCTCACCGAACGCCGGGTGGCATACATGCGCTATCTCGGACAGGGGCACGAGATCGCCGTGCCGGTGGAAGCCCTCGAACTGGGCGCCGATGATGCGCGCGCTCTGCAGGCGGCCTACGACCGGGAATATGAGCGTCTGTTCAAGCGGACCATTCCGGACGCCGATGTCGAGGTGTTGTCCTGGGGCCTCACGGTTTCGACGGTGGAAACGATGCCGGCCCCGGACGACCGGGCGCAGGCTTCGACCCCGGCGGAGCAGGTCGCGTGGCGGGACATTCACGACACGGAGGCCGGAGAGCGGGCCAGGGTGCCGCTCTACCGGCGCTCGGACCTGGCTGTCGGAGACCGGCTGGACGGCCCGGCGCTGATCGTCGAAGAGCAGACTTCGACCTTCGTTTCCCGGACATTCGGGGCCGCGGTCGCGCCGGGAGGCAATATCGTGCTGGACAGACGGAATTGAGGGATCGACCGATGACAAGCAGAGACGGACTCGATGTCATTACCAGGCAGGTGATGTGGAACCGCCTGATCTCGGTGGTGGAAGAGCAGGCGCAGACGCTGCTGAGGACTGCGTTCAGCCCGATCGTGCGCGAATGCGGAGACCTTTCGGCCGGCGTGTTCGACCTCAAGGGCCGGATGCTCGCCCAGGCGGTGACCGGGACGCCGGGCCATGTGAATTCCATGGCCGAGTCCGTGCAGCACTTCATCCGCCACTTCCCGGTAGCGGAAATGAACGAAGGCGACATCTACATCACCAACGACCCCTGGCTGGGCACCGGACATCTGAACGACTTCGTGCTGACCACGCCCTGTTTTCGCCGGGGCAAGCCGGTCGGCCTGTTCTCCTGCACGTCTCACCTGACCGATATCGGCGGCATCGGCGTCGGCCCCGACGCGACCGACGTGCACATGGAAGGGCTGTACATCCCGATGCTGAAGCTCGCCGACCGGGGCCGGATCGACGCCACCCTGATGGCATTCGTCCGGCGCAATACGCGCGAGCCGGTGGAGTGCGAAGGCGATGTCTATTCGCTGGCTGCCTGCAACGAGGTGGGCTGCATGCGCCTCGTCGAGATGATGGACGAGTTCGGGCTGGAGGACCTGGACGGGCTCGGGGAATACATCGTGTCGAGTTCCCGCCGCGCGGTGTTGGCGGAAGTCGCCGAGTTGCCGAAAGGCAAATATCGAAATGTCATGACCCTGGATGGCTACGACCGGCCGATTGACCTGGTCGCGACGCTGGAGATCGGCGAAGAGGGGATTCACGTCGACTATGACGGCACCTCGCCCATGTCGCGTTATGGCGTGAACGTGCCGATGGCCTACACCACGGCCTATACGAGCTTCGGGCTCGGCTGCGCGATCGCACCGGGCGTTCCGAACAACGCCGGCTCGCTCTCCGCCTTCCGGGTGACGGCGCCGGTGAGCTCCATCCTCAACGCGCCCTATCCGGCGGCGGTCTGCGCGCGTCACCTCATCGGGCAGCAGCTGCCCGATGTGGTTTTCGGCTGCCTCGAGAAGGTCGTGCCCGAGCGGGTGCCGGCGGAGGGTGCGTCGTCGCTCTGGAACATCACCTTCCGCGGCGAGGCCGAGCGGGGCTCGAACGAGCGGAGCCTCTTCGCGTTCACCGCGGTGACCAATGGCGGCACGGGCGCGCGCGGCGTGAAGGACGGGCTAAACGGCACCGCCTATCCGAGCGGGGTCAAGGGCACGCCGGTCGAGATCGTCGAGACGATGACGCCAGTGCTGTTCCGCCGCAAGGAGCTGCGCGCCGACTCGGCCGGGCCCGGAACCTGGCGCGGCGGGGCGGGCCAGGTGATCGAGGTCGAGTCGGCCGACGGCAGGGACATGGAGCTGCTGGCGGCCTATGAGCGGATCGAGCACCCGGCGCGGGGCCGGGCCGGCGGCGGCGGCGGGGAGTCGGGCGCCGTCTTCCTGGCGTCGGGAACGCGGTTGAGAGGCAAGGGCACGCAGACGATCCCGGGCGGCGAGACGCTCGTGCTGCACACGCCCGGCGGAGGCGGGCACGGGCCCTCCGGCAAGCGTGCGCCCGAGGCCGTGGCCGCCGACATACAGGACGGCCTTGTCAGCGAGGCGGCGGCCCGCAGGGACTATGGCTGGAAGGGAGCCGCCTGATGCAGGAGCCGACCGGATCGATTGCGGCTCGGGACATGGCCGCCTACCACGACATGGCGGCGCGCAGGAAGTAGGTCCGGCCCCTGCGGGAGTCGTGTGTGTACGCCGGAATGTCGGGGCTGGCCGGGTTGAAGGCGGGGCCGTCGTTCCCGACATTGAGCACGCCGCCGGCGACGGCGAGCCCGTCCACGCCGAACGCGTCCTGCCAGTGCAGGGCGATGTCGTGCCCCGTCCACCGGCTCCAACGGCCGGTGCGGGTTTCATTCCAGTAGCTCGAGACCAGATAGCCGTTCCAGCTCGCGGTCACGTCCCCCCGGCTCGCCTTCAGCGAGGCATGGGCGCGGTGGCGGGGGGAGTCGCCCGGCTGCACCAGGCCGGCCACTCGGGACTCGCTGCTGACCCGGCGCACGACTGCGAGGTTCGCGTCCAGCGCGGCCCAACCGGCCTCGAAGGCGGAGCCGATGCGCAATGCGGCATACTGCGCGTCGAGTTCCCCGCTGTTCAGCACCGGAATCGCGATCCTGTCTATATTGCCGGCAGCATCCCGGTCGACAGCCACTCCAGCCGGCAGGCTCTGTCCGGCGACCTCCAGATCGACGAGGCGCTGGGGGCTAACCGTCGCCGGCAAGCCGTCCGTTTCGCTCCGGAGCCAATCGGCGGCTATCGAGAACCCGTCGATGCTGAAGGTGGCCCCTATGCCGCCACTGCTGGATTCGCTCGGCCCCAGGCCGGGGTTTCCGCCGGATACCACCTCGACCTGTTGCTGGGAACAGGGCTGCGCGCGCGTGTCGCAAACATAGGGGAAGCTCCTGCTCTTGGGCGCATAGAGATCGTTCCAGCTCGGCACGTTCTCCCATTCGCTCCAGCGCGCGCGCAACGTCACGGACCTGCTCAGCCGATAGCGCCCGGAAAAGGTCCAGTCCAGGACGTAGCCGGCATAGTCGTAATTCGTGCGCGATCCGTTCAGGGCCAGATCCAGGTCGGGAGAAACGGGCAGGGTCGCGCCCGTCGAAAGCACCGCCGCCGTGCCCTCGCTGTCGGACGACTGGCCCACCGCGCCGGCTATATCCGATGCTTCATGGGAACGTCCTTCGCCATCCCTGTAGTCGAAGACTTGCCGCGATTCCTGCCGGACGAACGTCCCGGCGGCAGTCCAGCGGACGGGCCCGGCGGGCAGGTCGAAGGCCGCGCCCGCCAGCTCTGTCCGCGCTACCGCGAGATCGGTATCCGACTCGATGGTCCGGCGTACTGCTGTCCTGCGGACGGTCTCCCGATGGGCCGGGTCCGTCGAGCGGGGATTCACGATGTCGTAGGCGCCGCTTTCTATGGCTTCCACGATGGCGCTCCGGCCCAGGTAGTTCCCGTCTTTCTGCAACGACCGTGTGCGTTGGTAATGGCCTCGCATGTCGTATTCGATTCCGTTTGCGAACTCGCCATGCAGGCCGAGCGTCAGGAGGTTGTCGTCTGAGGTCTTGCGAGTTTCCCTGTTGCCGTGGCGGATGAAGCGGTGATCCACGGTTATCCCGTTGTCGGCCGGGAAATTGCTCTCGGTCAGTTCTTCGATGTCGTCGATCAGGCTTTGCCGAACGGCGCTTCCCGGCGCGGCTTCGAATACCAGCGCGTCCGGGGTCGGCGCCGCGCGGTCGAACACTTCCGACCGCGTCGCGCGAACGCCCAAATATGCGGTCGCACGGTCTCCCGCCGGGTGTTCGAGATCGACCAGCAGGGTGTCGTGCGACACGCGATCCAACATGATGGCGGCGTCGGCATAGCTGTAGGCGCACCCCTCGCCCGGCCGTCCTTTTGGGTTCTTGAGCACGCCCACGTAAATGTCGGGGTCGCAGTCGCCGAGCGCGCGTGCGCCAATCCCTTGGATATAGACTGTGTTTCCCGCGGTCGAAATGCCCTGCGTGCCGACAAAGGAACCGCCCGGAACCCATTTGGTGCGGGTATAGTCGCGGTCGGCTTCCCGAATTTCCTCCTGCGCGACCCTGCCCGCAGCGATGAGTGCGCGGCCGCGGCCCAGCCTGCCGGACCAGACTGCGCCTCCCTGGTGCGTGTCCGCGCCTTCCATGGCCGGCCTGCCGGCATAGGCCGACGTCTCCACCGCATCGAGGCCGCGCTTCGTTACGATGTTGACGATCACGCCGGGCGTGTGGTGGGAGATATTGGCGTTCCTCTCTTCCGCGATCTCGATGCGCTCGACGGCTGAAGGGGGGAACAAGGCGAAGTCCAGGCCCGTGGTCCGCCTCCCGTCGAGCAAATACGAGACGCCCCTGGTCAGGGACAGACCGTTGATACCGTACACATTGAAACCGTCCCTGCTCGTCAGCAGGTGCCAGAGGGTCGCCGCGCCGGATATCTCGATCTCGGCGCGGTCGATGACGGCGATGACGCCGCGCTCCGGCTCTTCCACCGACCCGTACGCCGGAGCTAAGGCTGCGAGTAAAACGAGCGCACAGCCCGGAAGCTCACGAATTCGCGCAAACGCCCATCCCGAAAGCCCGCGCCGCATATCGTCCCTCCATCCAGCGATGCGGCGCGCGAGGCCAGGGTCCGACCGACGCCGTCGGGCCATTTTCGCCCGTCGTATGGATTAATGACAATGCTCTATTTGACCGACAACATAAGGAAACGGCATGACATCCGGCAGGCCGGACGGGCGGGCGTGAGGTTTCGGCCGAACCCCGCTCAGCCCTTCAGCTTGATGTTCTCGGGCAGGAACATGACGATTTCGGGGAAGACCGTAATCAGGAGCGCCATGCCCGCCATGATGAAGAAGAAGGGCAGCGTCGCAATGGCGATGCGGCCGATCTTCTCGCCCGTCATGCCCTGAATGACGAACAGGTTGAAGCCGACCGGCGGCGTGATCTGCGCCATCTCCACGACAATGACCAGGAAGATGCCGAACCAGACCTTGTCGAAGCCCGCCTGCGTCACCAGCGCAAGGGTGATCGGCAGGGTCATCACGATGCTCGACATGCCTTCCAGCACACAGCCGAGGATGGCGTAGAAGACCAGCAGCAGCAGGATGAGCCCGAAGGGCGAGAGGCCCAGTCCCGCGATCTCGCCGGCGATGATGCGCGGCACGCCCAGATAGCCGATGGCGATGGACAGGAAGTAGGCGCCGGCCACGATCAGGCCGATCATCGAGATGGTGCGGACGGCGCCGAAACAGGCCTGGCGCAGATTGGCGAAGGTAAGCGTGCCCTGCATGGCGCTCACGATGAGCGCGCCCACCACCCCGACCGCCGCCGCTTCCGACGGGCTGGCGTAACCGCCGTACATCGAGCCCAGGACGAGGAAGATCAGGAAGACGACCGGACCGAGATGCCGGAGGCCGGCAAGCCGTTCGGCCATCGGGACGTAGAGTTCCTCGTTCGAGGCCATGGAAGGCCGGGTAAGCGTCCTGACCGCGATGTAGAGCATGTAGCCGAGCGCGAGCAGGAGCCCCGGCACGACGCCTGCGATGAAGAGCTTGAGGATCGAGGTCTCGGCGAGCACGCCGTAAACGATCAGCACCAGGCTCGGCGGGATCAGCAGGCCGAGCGTGCCGGCGCCCGCCAGCGACCCCATCGCCAGGTCCTTGTCGTAGCCCCGCCGGAACAGCTCGGTGAGCGTGATGCGCCCGACCGTCGCCGTGGTGGCGGCGGACGAGCCGGAAATGGCGGCGAACAGCGTGCAGCCGAGCACGTTGACATGCAGCAGCCGGCCCGGAAGGCGGGTCGTCCAGGGCGTGATGCCGGCGAACAGGGTTTCGGACAGCTTGGTGCGGAACAGAATCTCCGCCATCAGGATGAACATCGGCAGCGCCAGCAGCTCCGGCGTCGTCGTGACGTTCCAGATCATCTGGGCGAGCAGTTTCTCGACCGGCATGGACCGGAAGACGCCGAGCGAGATCAGCCCGACGGAAATCAGCGAGACGGCCACCCAGACGCCCGCGGCAAGCGTGATCGCAAGAAGGCCGAGAACCGTGAAGACGATGGCGGTTGTCATGGTGGCCCCGGCCTTCTACTCGACGCTGTAGGAGCGCATGGCTTCCCGGTCGTCCGGCGGATCGTCGATGAGCAGCCGGATCAGGCGCACGATCATCTGGAGGGCCAGAAGCGTTGCGCCGACCGCGAGGCCGGAGGTCGGATAGATCAGGGGCACGGCAACCACGGTGAACGAGGTGCTGCCGGCGACGAAAGTCTGCCAGGCGAAGAGGATCATGGAATAGGCGAGGTAACAGGTGATGGCGACGCCGAAGATCGTGGCGAGGAATTCCGAGGTCCGGGCCACATGCGGGTTCCGGCTGGTGATAAGGAACGCCACACGGACCTGGCCGCCGGTTCGAAGCGTGAAGGCGGCGCCGAGAAAGATCGCGGAGCCGAGAAAATAGGAACTGTATTCCCAGGCGAAGCTGAGCGAGATGTTGAAGACCGTGCGGCAGATCACTTCCGCGATAATCAGGACCACGATGCCGATCACCAGCAGCACGGCGACGATGCCGGCGACCTGAGACACCCTGTCCACGGCATTCAGCGCTGCCCGCACCGTCCCCTCCCCGCGAGCGGCTCCCCGGCGGAACCGGGGAGCCGCGCCGCCTGCCGGTCGCTCAGCGTCCGACGGCCTTCCAGAAGTCCTCGATAACCATCTTGGCCTTCGGGTTGGCTTCCATGAAGCTCGCGACCATGGGCTTGGTCGCGTTCTGCATGCCCGAGAGCATCTCGGGCGTGACCACGCCCATCGCGACGCCGTTGTCGTTCAGAATCTTGGACTTCGCCTCGTCCTCCATGCGGCTCACATCCCAGAACGGGGCCTCGAGCCGCTGGGCGGTTTCCTCGATCGCGGCCCGGTCCTTCTCGTCGATGGCCGCCCAGGCGTCCAGATTGACGTTCACCATGTTCGAGCCCCAGACATGGGCGGTCGGATACATGAACTTGAGGAACTCCCAGAACTTGCCGTCCACGCCCGAACTCGCGGAGGTGGTGACGGCGTCGATGGTGCCGGCGGCGAGCGACGGCACGACCTCGCCCCAGGGAAGCTGGACCGCCGTCATGCCGATGGCGTTGAACAGCGCGGTGGTCGTCTTGTCGTAAGTGCGGATCTTGATGCCCGCCAGGTCCTCGAGCTTCCCGATCGGTACCTTGGTGTACACATACTGCCGGGGCCACGGCACCATGTAGAGCACCTTCTGGTTGAACTGGGCCGCGATTTCGTTCAGCAGCGGGCGGAAATGCTTGTGCAGCGTGCGCAGCTCGTCGAAGCCGGAGACCAGATAGGGCTGGGCCTCGACGCCGACGAGCGCAGATTCGCCCACCTGCTGGTTCAGCAGCACATCGCCGATGGGCACGAGCCCGTCGCGGACGGCGGTCAGCATCTCCGGGCCCTTGAAGCCGAGCGAGCCGCCCGGATGGATGTTGATCTTGACACGGCCCTCGGTCGCCTTTTCGACCTCGGCGGCGAACACCTTGGCGTTTTCGACATGGAAATTGCCGTCCGGCCAGGCCAGCGGCAGGTCCCATTCGGCCGCCGAAAGCGCAGTGGCGCCGAACGACAGCAGCGCAGCCGCCGCCGTCGCAGGTAAAATCCGACGCATCGCGGTCATGAAAATTCCTCCTCCCGGTTGCTAACGTCAGCGGACGCGGCGGCGGTTCCCCCCGCGTCGGCCGGCGACTCGCATGCCTTGCTTGTCGCGCCGGGAAAGACTTGCCCAGCCGGCCTGCGCTGTCAAATGCCGGTCCACCTTGTCCGGGCCGGCTCCGGGTGCCCTCGTCCCTCCCCCGGACGGGGGCGTTATGCTAGGCTCCGCGCGCAATGGCAGTCCATGTCCACCGCAACGATATACCGGATGGCCTGGCCTTCGGCGCCCTGGCAGCGGTCGATACCGAAACCATGGGGCTGAAGCCGGCCCGCGACCGGCTCTGCGTCGTTCAGCTTTCGGCTGGAGACGGCAGCGCCCATCTGGTGCAATTTCCCGATGGCGACTACGCGGCCCCGCGCCTGAAGACATTGCTGACGGACCCCGGAGTGACCAAATTGTTCCACTATGCGCGCTTCGATCTTGCCGTGCTGCACCGCTATCTGGGCGCGGCCGCCTGGCCCGTCTATTGCACCCGAACCGCTTCCCGGCTGGTCCGCACCTATACCGACCGGCACGGCCTGAAGGACCTCTGCAAGGAGTTGCTGGGCGTCGAAGTCTCCAAGACGCAGCAGTCATCGGACTGGGGCGCGGCGGAGCTGACAGGGCCGCAGCGGGACTACGCCGCCTCGGACGTGCTGCATCTTCACCGCCTGAAGGATCGCCTCGATTCCATGCTCGCCAGGGAAGGCAGGACGGAGTTGGCGGCAGCCTGTTTCGACTTCCTGCCGGTGCGTGCGCGGCTCGACCTCGAAGGCTGGGCCGAGGAGGACATCTTTGCTCACTGAAACACCCGATAATGCGGTACGGGCAGCCGGGCGACGGGTGCTGGCGATGGAAGCCGACGGGCTGCAGGCGCTCGCCGATGGCCTGGACGGCGCTTTCGACGAAGCGGTCGATATTCTGGCGGCCGCCAGCGGGCGGGTGATCGTGACCGGGATGGGCAAAAGCGGCCACGTTGCGGTCAAGATCGCCTCCACGCTGGCCTCGACCGGCACGCCGGCGCATTTCGTTCACCCCGGCGAAGCGGCGCATGGCGACCTCGGCATGATCGCGCGCGGCGATGCGCTGCTGGCGCTTTCGAATTCGGGCGGCACGGCCGAGCTCGCCGCCGTCATTGCCCACGCGGCGCGCAGCTCGGTGCCGCTGATCGCGGTGACGGCCAACGCCGACAGCCCGCTCGCCGGCGCGGCCCGGCTCGCGCTCGTGCTGCCGTCGGTCTCCGAAGCCTGCCCGATGGGTCTTGCGCCCACCACATCGACCACGATGATGCTGGCACTCGGCGACGCCCTGGCGGTGGCGCTGCTGGAACGCAAGGGCTTCTCCGTGGACGACTTCCGCACCCTGCATCCCGGCGGCTCGCTCGGCCAGAGCCTGAAGCTTGTCTCCGACATCATGCATGGCGGCGACGCCATGCCGCTGGTGGGGCCGGATACGGTGATGGCCGAGGCTCTGTTCGAAATCTCGTCGAAGGCGTTCGGCTGCGTCGGCGTGACGGACGAGGCAGGCATGCTGGTCGGCATCGTGACGGACGGCGACTTGCGCCGGTCGATGAGCACCGATCTGTTGCAACGTCCGGTCTCGGCAATCATGACTGGATCGCCGAAGACCATCCGCCCGAGGGCGCTGGTGGCCGAGGCGGTGGCGGCAATGAGCGAGGCGCAGATTACGGCATTGTTCGTCGTCGAAGACGGCTTGCCGGTCGGCATCGTCCATGTTCACGACTGCCTCCGCGCCGGGGTCGCCTGAGCTGTGGCGATCCGGGGCGCGGCATATTTCGCGTTCGCCCGCCCCGCGGCGCGGGCGCAGGGTTCGTCCTTCTATTCGTCTTTCGTGCGGGCGGCGAAAATCGCTCTGCCGGCCGCTGCGGGCGCCCTGCTGCTGATGGTCTTCGCCTGGCCGGAAACGGACGAGATTCTGGGGCCGGTATGGACGGACGAAGCGACCGCGCACCTCGCGATGACCAATATGGAGGCATATGGCTGGGACGAGAACCGGCCCTATTCGATCCGCTCGGCGGGAGTGCGCCGGCTCGGCACCGACGGGCGGCGCTTCGAGATGGACCGGCCGCGGGCCTGGATCGTCCTGCCGGACGGCGCCTGGCTATCGGGCGACAGCGAGAGCGGCATCGTGGACTGGAGGGAACGGACCGTGCATCTTTCGGGCGGCGTGCAACTGCGCCACGAGGCCGGCTATGCAATCCACACCCAGACGGCTTTCATGAACCTTGCCGAGAAGACGGCGTCCGGGGACAAGCCGTTGGAGGGCGCCGGCAATTCCGGCCGTTTCAGGGCCGAGGGCTTCCGCGTCCTGGACAGCGGCAACAGGATCCGCCTGCTCGGCCGCTCGGTCGTCAGGTTCGATTCTGCCGCGGCCGCGCTGCAGCGATGAAACGGGCCGCGCTCGCCATCCTCGCGGTTCTGGCCTCCGCGGCGGCGTGGGGCTTCGACCTCGATCTCGGGACCGGGTCGGGCCAACCGTTCCAGATCGAGGCCGGCCGAAGCATCGAATGGCGCCGGGACGAAAAGGTCTATATCGCGGAGGGCGATGTCCGCGCCGAACGGGGCGATCTCGTCCTGCAGGCGGAGACCCTGGCCGCCCACTACCGGTTGGACGAGGCCGGGAAAACGCAAATCGAGCGGGTCGAGGCCGGGGGCGGCGTGACGATCGACTCTCCCGACGGAACGGCGAACGGCGCCGAGGCGATCTACGATCTCGACCGGTCGCTCATCGTGGTTCGCGGCGGCGACCTTTCGCTCGAAACCGCGGAATACCGGGTCACGGCGCGCGACAGCTTCGAATTCCACCGGGACGAGAACTACGCTGTGGCGCGCGGCGCAGCGCGGGCGGTGCGGGCGGAGGAGTTCGTCTCGGCCGACACGCTCGTGCTGCGGTTCGAGGATATCGGGGACGGCAAGCTGGCGGCGCAGCGCCTGGAAGCGTTCGGCAAGGTCGAGGTCCGCCGCGGGCCGGACTCGGTTACCGGCGAGCGCGGCTTCTACGACACCGAGGCGCAGACCGCCGAAGTCTGCGGCGGCGTCCGCTTGCAGCAAGGCCCCAACCGCATGGCCGGCGAATGCGCCGAGTTGGACCTTGCAAGGGGCCGCAGCCGCCTGGTGGCGGGCGCCGGCGGGCGGGTGAGCGGCCTGTTCGAGCCCGGAGCAACGGATCTCGCGCCGGCGCAATGACGGAGCCCGGCCTTGCCGCATCCGGCCTCGCCAAACGCTATCGCAGACGCACGGTCCTGCGCGACGTCTCGCTTTCCGTCGGCCGGGGCGAGGCAATTGGCCTGCTCGGGCCCAACGGCGCCGGCAAGACCACCTGCTTCTACATCATGACCGGCCTGACCGCGCCGGATAGCGGCCGTGTCAGCATTGACGGGCAGGATGTGACCGGCCTGCCGCTCTACCGCCGCGCGCGGCTCGGGCTCGGCTATCTGCCGCAGGAGCCCTCGATCTTCCGCGGCATGACGGTCGAGGCGAATATCCGCGCCGTGCTCGAGATCGTCGAGAGCAGCAGCGAAGTGCGCGCCGCCGTCCTGGGCGACTTGTTGAACGAGTTCGCGATCGGCCATTTGCGCCGCTCGCCGGCGATGGCGCTTTCCGGCGGCGAGCGGCGGCGGGTGGAAATTGCCCGCGCGCTTGCGGCGCGCCCGAACTACGTCCTGCTGGACGAGCCGCTCGCCGGCATCGATCCCATCGCCGTCGGTGAAATCCGCGACCTCGTCTCGCACCTGAAGGACAGGGGCATCGGCGTACTGATTACCGACCACAATGTCCGCGAGACGCTTGAGATCGTGGACCGGGCCTATATTCTCGCCGACGGTGCCATCCTCAAGGAGGGCGCGCCGGCGGATATCATCGCCGATGAGCATGTCCGCCGCATCTATCTCGGAGACGGCTTCAGCCTCTAGCCTCTTTTTCCGCTATAAGCCGCTGTCGGGACGGAGCGGGAGCGGCAAGAGGTTGCATGAGGGCAATGGCGCTCGAACCGAAGCTGCGGCAACGCCAGACCCAGGGGCTGGCGATGACGCCCAGGCTGCAGCAGTCGATCAGGCTGTTGCAGATGGGCAGCATCGAACTGGACGCATTCGTCGAGTCCCAGCTCGAGGAGAACCCGCTGCTGACGCGCGGCGATCCGGACGGCGAGGCCGGCGCACCGGGCCCTCGCGCCGAATCCGGCCGGGAGAGCTTCCGCACGGCGGAGGACTTCGTTGCCGCGCCGCGGAGCGCAGGCGGGTTCGATGGCGACGCGGCCGGCCCGGAAGAGCGCGTGGCGGCGGCCCCCACCTTGCGCGACCGCCTCGAACGCCAGCTGATGCTCTACATCGCCGATCCTCGCGACCGGTTGATCGGACGGGCGATCATCGACGCGCTCGACCCTTCCGGTTGGTTCACGGTCGATCTTGCCGGCTTTGCATTCGCCCTGGGCGCCTTGCCGAAGGATGTGGAGCGCGTGCTGCTGCGCCTCCAGCAGTGCGAGCCGGCGGGCCTGTTTGCCCGGTCGCTCGCGGAGTGCCTGGCGCTACAGCTGCGCGACCGGGGCCGCTGCGGCCCGGCCATGGAGGCGCTGCTCGACAATCTCGACCTTCTGGCGGCCGGAAGATTCGACGCCCTCGGAAAGGCCTGCGGCGTCGATAAGGACGAGCTTGCGCGGATGGTGCGCGAGCTTCGCTCGCTCGACCCGAAACCGGCCACCGCCCTGGACGGCGAGGCGGCCGTCCTGCCGGTCGTGCCCGACATTCTGGTGCGTGCGCATCCCGGTGGCGGCTGGGCCGTCGAACTCAATGACGAGGCGCTGCCCCGCGTGCTTGTGGACCGGGAGTATTACGCGCGGGTGCACGGCGATGCGTCGTCGGACGCCGACCGGGAATTCATCGCGGACCGGCTCAGCAGCGCCAATTGGCTGGTGAAGGCGCTGCACCAGCGCGCCGAGACCATGCTCAAGGTGGCTGCCGAACTGGTGCGCCGGCAGCAGGGCTTCTTCGCGCACGGGGTCGGGCATCTGCGTCCGTTGACGTTGCGGGACATCGCGGAGGCGGTCGGAATTCACGAAAGCACGGTCAGCCGCGTGACGGCGAACAAGTATCTGGCCGGGCCGCTCGGCCTGTTCGAACTGAAATATTTCTTCACCGCCGCCATCGCGGGGACGGAGGGCGGCGAAGTCCATTCGGCCGAAGCGGTCCGGCACCGGCTGAAGGCGCTGATCGACGCGGAGGACCCCGGCAGGACGCTCTCGGACGACAAGCTGGTGGCGGCCATGCGCGTCGAGGGGATCGACATTGCCCGCCGGACGGTTGCGAAATACCGGGAGACAATGGGGATTCCGTCCTTCGCGCACCGCCGCCGGCGGAAATTGGCGGCTGCCGGGGGAAAAGGGCATTGACCGCAGGCCGTCGGCGCTCCTAAATCTTGTCCAGAACCGCCCGGTCCGGAGACAGTGGGGAGCGGCAGGTGCGGATTTCCGTAAGCGGTAAACAATTGGACGTGAGCCAGAGGCTCGCCGACCGGGTCCGGGCGTCGCTCGAAACCTCGGTCGCCCGTTATTTCGACAGGGCGATCGACGCCCAGATCGCGTTTTCGAAGCAGGGCGCCGGCATCCGGGCGGATGTCTCGGTCCATGCGGGACGCGGGCTGACGGTGCAGACGCACGGGCAGGCGGCGGACCCATGGCAGGCTTTCGGCGAAGCCGAAGAGAAAGTCGCGAAGCGGTTGCGCCGCCACAAGCGCCGGCTGCGCAACCACCACCGCCGCGACGAGGCCGAGCTGGACCGCCGGTCGGTGGCCCACCGGATCCTCGACGAGCCGGAAGGCGCCGCCGAGGAGGCGGGCGAGGAGGCCCCTGCGATCATCGCGGAAATGACCGAGGACGTGCTGACGCTCAGCGTTGGCGAGGCGGTGATGCGCATGGATTTCGGCGGCCAGCCGGCGCTGCTGTTCCGCAATGCCGCGCATGGCGGGCTGAACATGATCTACCGGCGCGCCGACGGCAATGTCGGCTGGGTTGACCCGGACGGCCAGCCCGGCCCGAACGGCTGACGCTGCGATGGGCGTCCTCGAGCTGGTGGGTCCCGACGGCGTGCTGGCCGACCTGGAGGCTTCCAGCAAGAAGCACGCGCTCGAATTGATGGCGGCTTTCGCCGCCGAGAGCCTGGGCCTGAGTTCGAGGGCGGTTTTCACCGTGCTGGTGGACCGGGAGAAACTGGGCAGCACCGGCGTCGGGCGCGGCATCGCGATACCGCACGCCAAGATGGCCGGCCTCGAAGACATCCACGGTTTTCTCATCCGCTCGCGCGAAGCCGTGCCGTTCGAGGCCGTGGACGACGAGCCGGTCGATCTGTTCTTCCTGCTGCTTGCGCCGGAAAGCGCGGGCGCCGAGCATCTCAAGGCGCTGGCGCGGGTCTCGCGCGCGCTTCGCGACCGGGACACGGTGAAGGCGCTCCGGGAAGCCGGCGGCGCCGCCGCCATGCGCGCCGTGCTGGAAGACCGTTAGCGCGGACTACCCCCGGGGCTCTGCTCCGCGGCGCATCCGGCGCGCGAGGACGGCCGCCAGCAGCAGGCTGCAGGCCGAGAGCACCGCCATGAACCAGAACGCATCGCCGCCGAAGCGCTCGTAGAGCGGCCCGGCCGCCAGCAGCGCGCAGCCGAGCGCGCCGCCCATCGCAATGGACGAGTAAAGGCCCTGCGCGGTCGCCGAGATTTCGGGCGGCACGTGGCGCTGGAGGTAGATCATGCCGCCCAGATGCGTCGCGGCGAAGGTGAAGCCGTGCAGCATCTGAACGGGTGCCAGCAGCCACAAGTCGGTCGTCATCGCCGTGCCGGCCCAGCGCAGCATGGCGGCCGAGGCGCCGAGCGCGATCAGGCCGGCGATGCCGAGCCGGTCCGCGACCCGGTTGCCGAGCCCGAAGAGCGCGACTTCCGAGATGACGCCCACCGCCCATAACGGCCCGGTGATATCCTTGTCGTAGCCCGCCTTTTCCCAGTGGATCGTGCCGTAGCCCATCAGCACGGCATGGCTCGCCATGTTGCAGGCGATGGCGCCGGTGCAGAGCAGGAAGCCGGTGTTCCGCACCAGGCGCCCGAGCGCCCGGCGCATGTCCCGGCGCCCGCCCGGAGGGGTCTCCGGGCGGGCGTCCGGAAGGGCCGCTGTCGCCGCCGCCACCAGAACGAGCCCGCCGACCATGGCCGCGACGATGGCCTCGTCGCCGCGCCCGGCCAGCGCCCAGCCGCCGGCCGTCGAAGCCAGGATGAAGGCGACCGAGCCCCAGACGCGCATCCTGCCGTAGTCGAGCCTGCGCGCGCGGGCCGTCAGCAGCGCGATATTGTCCGAAAGCGGCAAGGTCGGCCCGTGGGCAAGGGCGAACAGCAGCACGAGGCCGAGCACCGGCCAGAAGCCTTCCGCCAGCGGAAAGCAGGCCGCGACCGCCACCGAGGCGAGCGCGAAGCGAAACGCATAGCGCCGCCGTTCGCCCCGCCAGTCCGCGAACAGCATGACGCCCGGATTGACGGCCACCCTGAGGAAAATGCTCGCGGCCATGACCCAGGCGATGTCGGTGGCGTCCAGGCCGCGCGACTCCAGCCAGAGCGGGAAGAAGGGCTGATAGACGCCAACCATGGTGAAATAAGCCGTATAGAAGAGCGAGATGCGGAGTGCGGGGCGCGCAGTCTCCGCCATTCGAACCCGGGAGGTGCTCATGCTGCGGGCCTCAGGTATATGGAAGCGCCGACAGGGGGGACGGAAACCGGCATGGACGACTGGCGGGACGGGATTTTCGAGGCGATCAAGGCGGCGGGCGTGACGCAGGTGGCCTATGTGCCGGACGCCGGGCACAGCCGGCTGATCGAGCGGTCGATAGAGGACAACGACCTGCGAGCGGTCTCGCTCACCACCGAGGAGGAGGGTGTGGCGCTGCTCGCCGGCGCCTGGCTTGGCGGCGCCAAGGGCGTGCTGCTGCTGCAATCCTCGGGCGTCGGCAACTGCGTCAACATGCTCTCCCTGGCCAGGACCTGCGCCTTTCCGCTGGTGATGCTCGTGACCATGCGCGGCGAATGGGGCGAGTTCAATAGCTGGCAGAAGCCGATGGGCGTGACGACCCAGGCGCATCTGGAGCTCTGCGGGGCCACCTGCTACCGCTGCGACCGGCCGGAGGACGTGCGCGAAACCGTCGAGTCGGCCTTCCGCTTCGCCTATTACACCAACTCCATCGCCGCCGTGCTGCTGGGGCAGCGGCTGATCGGCGCCAAGGTTTTCGAGGAGCCGCACGCATGCTGAACCGGAGGGAGGCCGTCAGCCGGCTGCTGGCGGACCGGGGCGACATGCTGGTGGTCGCGGGGCTGGGCCAGCCCTGCTTCGACTGCTTCGCGACGGGCGACGACCCGCGCACCTTCTACCTCTGGGGGGCGATGGGCGGGGCCGTGCCGACGGGGCTCGGGGTGGCGCTTGCGCAGCCGGACCGCCGGGTGCTGGTGGTTACGGGCGACGGCGATGCGTTAATGAGCGCCGGCGCGTTCGCGACCGTCGGCGCCGAGGCGCCGGAGAACCTCGCGATCTGCATTCTCGACAATGAGCGCTATGGCGAGACCGGCGGGCAGGTGACGCACACGGCGCGCGGCGCGGACCTGGCGGCGATGGCGGCGGCGTCCGGCGTCCGGCGGGCGTGGACGGTCCGCACGGAAACCGAGCTGGCGGAGGCCATCGGCGCGCTCCGGCAGGCTGCAGGGCCGCTGGTCGCCGTCCTCAAGGTTGCGCCCGAAAGCCAGCCCGGCGCGCTGCCCCCGCAGGACGGCCCGCACCTCAAGCGCCGCTTCCGCGCCGCCGCACTCGGGGTCGAGGACAGGTAAACGGTTGCCGGGAGTTACCGCGCCCGTCGATAGGCGCCTTGCCGATGGGCGACGCGCAGGACGAGCACGATGAGCGCTTCCGCCTGGACCTCGTAAAGAATGCGGTAGTCGCCGACGCGAAGGCGGCGCAATCCTTGCAGATCGCCCTTCAGGGGCGCGCCCCGATAAGGATTGTCGGCCAACCGGTCTATGGCCGCAGCGACGCGCGTCCGTTCCGGCCTGCCCAAACGCTGCAATTCCCTGGCTGCGCTCCGCTTAATCCGTATCGAGAAGTTCACGCCGGACCTCGTCCCAGTCCAACACCGGGTCGTCGGGGTCGCGGAGACGGTCGACGGCTGCGGACAGATCGTCGAAATCCTCAATGTAGCGTTCGACCGCCTGACGGATAATGTCCGCCCGGCTGCGCCGCAACTGCGTCGCGGCGCTGTCCAGCGCTCCGACCAGTGAGTCCGGCAGTCGTGCGGTAACTTGCTGGGGCATAGCGCTTCCCAAATGTCGTTGGATGTAACTGACATTAACTTAATGTTCGATGAACGAAGACTCAACGCCATCCCATTGCAAAGAGAACGCGCTGCTGCGAAGACTTGGCGTTTTCCCGACCCGTCGCAATTGCGGAGGAGCCGTTCATGACCGGGCTGCCTGTCGAGTTTCAGCCGGCTATCGGGCGCGATGCGCGCGCGGTGGCGGGGCTTGCGCGGGAGGCGGACGGCTCGATTTGCGCGGTCTGGCTGGCGGCGATCGGTGGGCTCGCGCTGGCCTTCCTGCTGTTCTTCGAGCCGGCGGGCATGGCGGCGTGGATGATCTACGCCAATGCGGGCGGGCTGGCACTCTGCCTGCTGGCGGCGCTTGCGCGCTGGCTCGGCTGCACTGTCCGGTCGCGGCGGATCGCGGCCGGCTGGAAGCGGGCGGGCGTCGTCTTCCTGCCCGGCGCGGAAGGGCTTGTCGAATACGGTGGCGCGGTCCACGATCCGGCTCCGCCGCCGGAGTGGGCGCGCGGGTAGAACGGCACCGGGGAGAGCGGGGCATGGCAAGGCTTGCCGGCAAGGTAGCAGTTATCACGGGGGCGACCGGAGGCATCGGCGCTGCAGCGTCGAGGCTGTTCGCGGCCGAGGGGGCGGCGCTCATGCTGGTCGATCTGGACGCGGAGCGGCTCGAAGCGCTGGCGGGAGAGACTGGCGGGGCCTGGCGCGCGGGCGACGTATCGGACCCGGCGGAGAACGAAGCGGTTGCTGCGGCAACGGCCGAACGGTTTGGCGGGATCGACATCGGCCTCCTGAACGCCGGCATCGAAGGCACGCTCGCGCCCATCGGCGACTATAAGGTCGAGATGTTCGACCGCGTCATGGCGATCAACGCGCGCGGGGTCTGGCTCGGCCTCAAGGCGCTGATGCCGCATCTGGAGCGGCGGGGCGGGGGCTCGCTGGTGCTGACTTCCTCCACTGCCGGCCTCCGCGCCGTCCCGGACATGTCGGCCTATACCGCCTCCAAACATGCGGTGATCGGGCTGATGCGCTCGGCGGCCATCGAGGGCGCGGGGTCCAACATCCGGGTGAACACGGTCAACCCCTCGCCCATCGACACGCGCATGATCCAGAGCCTCGAAGAGATGCACGGCGTCCCGCGCGCAGGCGCGAACCAGCCGCTTGCCGGCACGACGCCGATGCGTCGCTACGGGGAACCGGAGGAGGTGGCGCGCCTCATGCTGTTCCTGGCGAGCGAGGAGTCGAGCTTCTGCACCGGCGGCGTCTATACCGTCGATGGCGGCGTCTCCGCCGGCAGGCTGTAGGGTAGGAGAGAACCGCCCGTCGGAAGCGCGTTCGCACGCCGGTTTCGAACAGGCGCGCCCGCATCCCGGCTTTCCCCGTCAATGGCGCCCTGGGCGTTCCTGCCGTCGAGTTCTCCGGCGCGAAGCCGGACGGGAATTGTTGCGCCTGCCATTGCGTTATGCCAACGGCTTCGGGTTGCGACTCATGAAGAATGCCGCGCCTCCCGTCACCCCGGCCCCCGAGCGGGGACCCAGCCTCGGTTTCTCGCGGCAGCTCCGGATCGCGGTCCGGGGCGGTCCCCGGCGGTTTGGCCTTTCCTACACCGGCTGCGGCGGTATCGGGAGCCATGAATGGACCCCGGCCCCCGAGCGCTATCGTATTCGCACATTTCGAGATCGCCCTGTGTTGAAGGATATGAGTTTTCGCTTTGGAGGTTTTCTGATTCGCTGCCTTTGACGGTGTTTGGACGGTAGCCAGGAAGATTGAGGGATGGTGAGCGCCGGGAGGTAGGTGCCTGACGCGGCTTGCTGTTGGATTTATCTATTTTATCTATTAGTGATATTCAAAATAAGTATTAGCATTACCAAGACCACAAAGGTCTCCTGCCGCCTGAGGCGGCGGACTCCATGCCGCTGACATATGCGCCGCGCCTTTACAGCGCCGGAACCGGGAGGAGCATGTTCGATGAAAACCGTTCTGGCGTCATTTGCGTTGGCCGCCCTGCTAGTGGCGGGCGCGGCCCATGCCGGCCCTCTGGCGCCCGCGCCGCGCGTCGTTGCCACATACGACCGGAACTTCATCGAGCGCTCCGGCGCCCAGACGCTCCAGGAACTGCTGGACACCGGCATCATCCGCTACTTCCTCACCGGGGGGCAGAACCTGCTCGTGCTGGTGAACGGCAGGCCTTACGCCTCCACTGCCGGCGACCTGGAGCCGCTGCCGCTCTCGGCCGTGGAGCGCATCGAGGTTCTCGGCCCCGACAGCCTGGGCACGCTCGGCGGCGCCACCGTGCGCGGCGCGCTCAATATCGTGCTCAGGACGGACCTCGACGGCTTCGAGACGCGCACGGTCGCGAGGGCGCCGAGCCGGGAGGGTGGCGACGGCTGGCAGGGCAGCGTCTTCTGGGGCGGCGCGGTCGGCATGGGAGGGCGCATGATCCTCGGCGTGGACATGCTCGACCGCCAGGAAATTCCCGGCAGCGCCCGGGAGCACAGCCGCTCCGAATGGGACGAGGGCGGCTCGTTCAGCGACGCGAAGAATGTCAGCCTCGGCGGCAACACCGTCTATGTCGTTCAGGGGCAGCCGGACCCCAATGCTCCGGGGGGATTCGATGTAACCGGCCTGAGGTCGGTCGCGCTGGGGGAGTGCGACCCGGCGCACGGCTATACCGGCCCGCTCAGCAACCCGTCCGGCATCCGCAATGGCGACGAGGGCTGCGGCTTCGCCTACGGCAACATCTGGTGGGACACTTCGAGCTTCGAGCAGCAGAGCGCCGTCCTGAACCTGGACCATCCCCTCGGCGGCGATACCGAACTGCATCTGGACGTGAACCTCACGCAGAGCGATTCGGCACTCCGCTACGCTCCGTCGGTCGATGTGTTCACCTTCACCCCGCCCGACAGGGATGATGACAACAACGGTGTCTATGACTTGATAGACGCAATCAACGGGGCGGCCGGCCCAAACTCTATAGCCGACAACGACGACCTGTTCGCCGTGGGACACCGCTTCGTGGCGCACGGCAACCGCGACTGGGTGACGGACAGCGAGGAGTACGACCTCTCCCTGGGCGTTACGGGCCGGCTGGCGGAGGGCCTCGGCTACGATGCGCGCCTCGACGCCTGGCGTTGGGACAGCGTCGGCGCCGGCAATACCCTGGTGCACCGCCCGACGGTCCAGCAGGCAATCGAAGCAGGAGATTACGACCTCGCGAACCCGTTTTCCCGGGACCCGGCCCACTTGCGGGCCATAAGGGACAGCAGCCTGCGGCAAGAACGGGATTCCGGCGCGGAGGTCCTTTCGGCCCGGTTTGCGCTGGAGGGCTCGGGCTTCTCCGTCGGCGGCCGCGATGCCGCATGGACGGCGGGGGTCGAACTGGGCCGGGTCGAGGCGCACAGCCTGCTGCGCTTTCGCCATGTCGGCGGGCCGGACGAAGGCGCAATCCGCGATGTGACGGAGGTGCTCGGCTCCGGCGGGGTCAGCTACACCGGCGACCGGAACACGTCCGCAGCCTTCGCCGAAATGTCCCTGCCGCTGGCCGACAGGCTGGACCTCAGGGTCGCGGGGCGCGGCGTCGAATATGACGATGTGGGCGGGCTGGGGTCCTGGCGCGTCGGGGCCGAATACCGGCCGACCGGCATCATCGCGCTGCGCGGCTCCTGGAGCACGGGAGAGGGGTCGCCCTCGATGGCGGACCTCTACAGCACCGAGGACCAGGACCACCCCTATATCCAGTGCGACCCGGGCGGCGGACCGCCGCCCCGCGCCTGCGACGCGCCGAACCGCCGGCAGGTGACGCGCGAGGCCAGCGGCAACCCGCGGCTCGATCCCTCGGAAGTCGAGAGGCTCGCCATCGGCGCCGAGGCCCGCCGGGGGCCGTTCTTCCTGGCCGCGGAATGGTACCGGCTCTCGGTGTCCGGCCAGCCGGCGCTGAACACCGCCACCTGGGCCATGCTGAACCTGCGCGAATGCGAGGGCGGCGCCAGGGAGAACTGCATCCAGCGCACCGGCGGCGACATCACCATCCGCCAGAGCTACGACAATATCCTCGATTCCGAGATCTCGGGCATCAATACCCGCTTCGGCGGCGGCATGAGGACGAGTTGGGGCATCGTCGGCATGCGGGGAGCCTGGAGGCACGTCCTGGATGCGGAACAGCGCTTCGCGGGCCGCAAGGAGCGGTTCGTCATCGCCCGGAACGCCGTCCGGGTCGGGTTCCTGGCGCGGCGCGGCAATCTGAGCGCGGTGTGGACCGCCAATTACCGCGCTGGCTTCAAGAACCAGGATGGCAGCGGGGAGTTTGGGTCCTGGACCGGACACGACCTGTCGGTGGACTGGGCCGACCCGCCGGGGCTGGACGGCGCCAGGGTCTCGGCCGGCGTGTTCAATCTCACCGACACGAAGCTCTCGACAGACACCTCGGACCCCTCCGCTACGGACGGACCCGTCGCGGCCGGCTGGGGCCGCACCTTCTTCCTTACCCTCAACGCGCGGTTCTGAGAGAGAAGGCAGGGCTGAAACTGAAGGCGGATAAATGCTGTCGCCCCGGCCTCCGAGCCGGGGCCCGGCTTCGATCCTCACCGCCGGTCGGAAGGGGCGGCCCGTTTTCGACCGCCGCGGCCCGGCGGAGAGGCCGGAAGATGGACCCCGGATCGAGTCCGGGGCGACACAATGGGGGTTGCAACCCCATTCTCAAACGGTTTCTGAGAGGGTGGCGGGAAGCCTCCGCGCGTCCAGTCCGGCGGCGCCTCGTTGACACGGCCCCGGTTTCCGCCCAAACCGGGCGGCAGGGCTCGCGCTGCAGCGTTCGCGGGTCCGGTTCCGGCCGCGTGTGGAATTTCCTCCATGCATCTTGAGCTTCGTCTCTGGCGTTTTACCGAGGGCGTGCGCGGGCGCATCTTCCTTTCCATGTCGGTCGGGCTGCTGGCGGCGGCGCTCGGCGTGGCGCGGCTGGCATTGCTCGGCTGGCTGATCGCCCGCGTGTTCGCCGGCGACACGGCGGGCGAACTCGTCTGGCCGATCCTCGGCATCGCCGCCGTCATGGCCGCGCGCGGCGCCTGCGAGCACTGGCGGACCATCGTCGCGCACAGGACCGCGGCGCTTGTCCAGAAGCGGCTCCGCCGCATGCTGTTCGACCGCATCGCGGCGCTCGGTCCGTCCTACGCCGCTGAGCGGCGTTCGGGCGCGCTCACGCTCTCGCTGGTGGACGGCGTCGAGCAGCTCGAAACCTATTTCGGGCAATATCTGCCGCAGCTTCTGGTGTCGTTCCTGACGCCGCTGCTCATCTTCGCCTTCGTGGCCTTCATCGACCTTCCGGTCGCCCTGGTGCTGTTCGCCTTCGCGCTGGCGGCGCTCTTCCTTCCCGCCGCCTGGCACAGCCGCGACGTGATGAACTCGCGCAACCGGCAGCGCTCCTACGCCGATTTCGCCGCCGAGTTCCTCGATTCCATCCAGGGCCTCGGCACGCTCAAGGCCTTCGGGCAGAGCGCGGCGCGCGCCGATCTTCTGACCGCGAAGGCGCGCGAGCTGTTCCGGCGTACCATGTGGGTGCTCGGCACGAATGTGCTCTCCCGCGGCATCACCGACTGCATGATCGCCATCGGCGCGGCCGCGGCGCTGGCGCTCGGCGCGTCCAGGGTCTCCGCCGGTGAGATGGAGCTCGCGGGCCTGCTCGTGATCCTGATGATGGGCGTCGAGAGCTTCCGCCCGATGCGGGACCTCCGCGCCGTGCTACATCAGGGGATGGTCGGCCTGTCGGCGGCCCAGGGCATCTACGCCATCCTGGACGCGGAGCAGCAGGTGGCCGACGGTCCCGAGAACCCGGGGGCGGAACGGCTGGAGCCCGCCATCGCGTTCGAGAATGTGACGTTCGGCTATCCCGGCGCGCGCGGCCCGGCGCACCGGGGGCTCTCCTTCTCGGTCGCGCCGGGAGAGCGGGTCGGCGTGGTCGGGCAAAGCGGCTGCGGCAAGACATCCGTCGTACGGCTGCTGCTGCGCTTTTTCGATCCGGACGCGGGGCGCATCGCGCTCGGCGGCATCGACCTCCGGGAGATGAGCTTCGCGCAGATCCGCAGGAACATCTCGGTCGTCAACCAGGATACCTTCCTGTTCCACGGCACTATCGGCGAGAACATCCGCATGGGCCGTCCGGACGCGGGCCCGGAGGAGGTCGAGGAGGCGGCGCGGATCGCCAACATAAAGGGCTTCATCGACACCTTGCCGAACGGCTACGACACGATCGTCGGCGAGAAGGGGATCAAGCTTTCGGGCGGGCAGCGCCAGCGGGTCGCCATCGCCCGCGCGGTGCTGCGCGACACCCCGATCCTGGTGCTGGACGAGGCGCTTTCGGCAGTCGATGCCGACAATGAGGCGGTAATCCAGGAGGCGCTCGACCGGCTCATGCAGGGCCGCACCACCCTGATCCTGGCCCACCGGCTCTCCAGCGTGATCGACTGCGACCGCATTCTCGCCATGGAGGATGGACGGGTCGTCGAAAGCGGCTCGCACGGCGAACTCATGGCCCTGCCCGACGGCGTCTATGCCTCGCTCATGCGCGAGCAGGCGCGCGAGTCCGAGGAAAGGAAGGACGACCTCCTCATCGACTCGCCCGAACGCCCGACCACCGAGACCCTGGACGCGACGCCCGGCGGGGCGAAACAGGCGCTGACCGAAGGCGTCATCAAGGCCGAAGGCCTGGCTTGGTTCCAGGTGGTCGCCGCGCTGATGCGCGTGATCCTGCCATGGAAGGGGCGCCTGGGCCTGACCTTCCTCTTCGGCGTCGTGCGCGTGCTCGCCTTCATCGGCGTCGGTGCGGTGAGCGCCCTCATCGTCTTCAGCCTGAAGAACGGCCAGTCCTACGACCACCTGCTGGTCTGGCTGTGGGTGTTGGCTCCCATGGCCGGCATCGTGCATTGGCTCGAATCCTGGGTCGCGCACGACATGGCCTACCGGCTACTGGCAGAGATGCGGATCGACGCATTTCGCAAGCTGGACGTGCTGGCGCCCGCCTATCTCGTGCGGCGGCGGACCGGCGACCTGATGAACCTCGCCACGCACGATATCGAGCTTATCGAGTATTTCTTCGCCCACACGGTTGCGCCGGCTTTCGTCGCGGTGCTGGTGCCGGCCATCGTCATCTTCGTGCTCGGTGCGGCGAGTCCGTGGATTGCGCTCGCCCTCGTTCCGTTCCTGGCGGCCGTCGGGCTCAGCCCCTTCCTGATGCGCGGCCGGGTGGACCGGCTCGGCTCGAAGGCGCGCGAGGCGGCGGGCGAACTCGGCGCCTATGCCATCGATTCCGTCCAGGGGCTCGGCGAAATCGTCTCCTTCCAGGATGAGCGCCGGCGGGGGGAGGGGTTCGACCGGCTCGCAGACCGGCATATCGCGCTCCGCCTGCCTTTCTTCGGCGAAGTGACCCTGCAGGAAAGCCTATTGGAAGTGCTGACCGGCCTCGGCGGCCTGGCGGTTGTCGTCAGCGGCGCGGTCCTGGTCCAGGCGGGAACGGTCGATTCGGGCCTGTTGCCGCTTCTGGCCCTGCTCGCCATGTCGGCATTCCTGCCGGTCTCGGAAATCGCCCATATCGGCCGGCGGCTTGCGGACACGCTGGGCGCCACCCGGCGCTATTACGCGCTGGAGAACGAGCCTGTGCCGGTGGAGGACGGGCCGGGCACGGAGGCGGGCGGGGAGACGCCGGCGGGCCTTGCGCTGGAGGGCGTGAGCTTCGCTTATCCCGGCCAGCACCGGCGCGCGCTGAGCGAGGTAACGGTAACGATCCCGGCCGGCAAGACCGTGGCGCTGGTGGGGGCTTCCGGCGCCGGCAAGACCACGACCGCGCAATTGCTGATGCGCTTCTGGGACGCGGATTCGGGCCGCATCGCGCTCAACGGCGTGGATCTGCGCGACTACCGGCTGGACGACCTGCGCAGCCGCATCGCGCTGGTGTCGCAGGACACCTACCTGTTCAACGACACGCTGCGCGCGAATGTGACGATCGCCCGGCCGTCGGCAAGCGAAGCCGACCTTGAGGCAGCCCTTGAACACGCTGCATTGGGCGCGCTGATCCGGACCCTGCCGGACGGGCTGGAAACCGTTGTAGGCGAGCGCGGCGCCAGCCTGTCCGGCGGGCAGCGCCAGCGGGTCGCGATTGCGCGGGCGTTCCTGAAGGACGCGCCCATCCTGATCCTGGACGAAGCCACCAGCCACCTCGATGCGCTCAACGAACTCGCGGTTCGCCGTGCGCTGGACGTGCTGAAGGCCGACAGGACCACGGTCGTCATCGCCCACCGGCTGTCCACCGTCCGGGATGCCGACAAGATCGTCGTTCTCGACGGAGGCAGGCTGGTCGAGACGGGCACGCACGGCGAATTGCTGGCGAGGCGCGGGCTCTATGCCGCGCTGGTCCACCGCCAGCTCGCAAGCGCAGCCGCCGCTGCCCAGTAGCCCTGCCGACCCAAGCCCCATGACCCAGCCCCGCGACCGCATCGGCCTCGCGATCCTGCTCGTGGTCTCCGCCGTCGCGATCTTCTCGATCCTCAATGTCGAGGTGAAGATTCTGCGGGCGGATTACGGACCCGTGCAGCTTGTCTGGGCCCGCTATGCCGGCGCGATGCTCTTCATGCTCGCGGTCTTCACGCCCGTGCGCGGCCCGCGCTTCCTGCTGCTGAGGACCGCCCGGCCCGCGGCCCAGATCCTGCGCGGCTTCTGCCTGCTCACCTCCTCGCTCTGCTTCTTCCTGGCGATCAAATGGGTGCCTCTGGCCACTGCCGCGGCGATTACCATGCTGGGCCCGGTGCTCATCACCGCGTTCTCCGGCCCGGTGCTGGGCGAGCGGGTCGGCCCGAGGCGCTGGACGGCGGTCGTCATCGGCTTCATCGGCGCTCTCGTCATCATCCGGCCCGGTTTCGGCGACACGCCCTGGCAGATCGTCTTCACGGTGGGCTCGGCCTTCACGAGCGCCTTCTACTCGCTGCTGACCCGCAAGCTCTCCGCCGGCGAGGACCCGGCGACGATGGCCACCATCGCGACGGTCGTCGGCACGGCCGTCCTCAGCCTGGTTGTCTGGGGCGACTGGCGAACGCCCTCCGACCCGGTCCAGATCGGCATGATCCTCTCCCTCGGCCTGCTGTCCGGCTTTGCGCACTATCTCTACACGATCGCCTTCGGCTCCGGCCCCGCATCGGTGATCGCGCCTTTCAACTACAGCCACCTCATCTTCGCGGCCCTCCTGGGTTTTGTCGTTTTCGGGGACTTCCCGGACCTCTGGACCTGGGTCGGGGCGGGCATGATCGTGGCGTCGGGCCTCTATATCGGCTATCGCGAGACGGTGCTTGCCAGACGCGCGGGAGGACGGAGACCTTGACCGGAGACTCCCTTGTCATCGCCTTCGACGCCAACGAGCGGGACCGCGGCTTCATCGCCGAAGCCTGGGGCGAGGCCGGCCCCCTCCTCTATCTCGCCGACGCCGCGTCGCCCGAAGCCCGCGCGCGCATGCTGCAGGGCGCGGCGGCGCTGCTGGCGCGGCACACGGGGAACGACTTCCGGCGGGAGGAATGGCCGCTTCTGGCCGGAGCCAAGCTGCTGCAGATGCTGCCTGCCGGCGTGGACTTCATGCCGCTCAGGGACCTGCCGCCGGAGCTTCCGGTCGCCGGCAATGGCGGGGCCTCCGCCGAGCCGATGGCCGAGCACGGCGCCGCCCTGGCGCTTGCCGCCGCCAAGCGCCTGTTTGTCGAGCATGCGGAACTCCGTGCCGGACGCTTCAACCAGTTCCAGCCCAATATCAGGCTGGCCGGCGGCGTTTGCGGCATATTGGGCTTCGGCGGCATCGGCGTTGCAGTCGCCCGGCTGATGCGCGCCTTCGGCATGAAGATCCACGCCATCAACCGGCGCGGCGCCAGCGACGAGCCTGCCGACTGGATCGGGACGCCGGACCGGATGGACGAGTTGCTGGAGGCCGCCGACATCCTGTTCGTCACCGCGCCGCTCAGCACCGCGACCGAAGGGGTTATCGACGCACACGCGCTCCGGCGCATGAAGGAAAACGCCATCCTCGTGAACCTGGCGCGCGGCGAAATCATCGACGAACGCGCGCTTTACGAACATCTCCTCGCCCGGCCGTCCTTCACCGCATGCCTCGATGCCTGGTGGGTGGAGCCGGTCCGCCACGGCAGCTTCCGCGTCGATACAGCCCTGCTCGACCTGCCGAACGTCATCGGTTCGCCGCACAACTCCGCCTCGGTCGGCGGCAGCCGGCGCCCGGTGGTTCTCGGACGCGCCGTCTCCAACTGCCTGCGCGCCGTGCGCGGAGAGACGCCGCTCTACCTCATCCGGGCGGAAGAGCGGATGCAGTGAGGACCTTCGCCTCCGTCAGCCCAGGACCTCCCGGTTGATGACATTATCCGGGTTAAGCCTGCCTTCGAAGCAATCGACGACATTCTGCGCGGCCGCCGCGCCCATGCGGAACATGGATTCCTCGCTCACGCCCGCCGAATGGGGCGAGACGATGATGTTGTCGAGCTCGAACAGCGGCTCGTCGGCCGTCGCCGGCTCCACGACGAACGGGTCGATGCCGGCGCCTGCGATCACGCGGTTCTTGAGCGCGTCGTACAGCGCCTTCTCCTCGACGATATTGCCGCGCGCTGTGTTCACGACAAAGGCGGTCGGCTTCATGGAGGCGAGTTCGGCCGCACCGACCATGCCGTCGGTTTCTTCGTTCTTCGGGCAGTTTACGGAGAGGAAATCGACCTCCGGCAGCGCCGCCCGCCAGTCCTCGACCGGCGTCGCGCCGGCGGTGGCGATCGCGTCCTGGATGACGTAAGGATCGTGGACCAGCACTTTCATGCCCATCGCGATGCAGCGCGGCACCAGCCGCCGGCCGATGCGCCCGAAACCCAGGATCAGCACAGTCCGCCCCGCGAGGTCATAGGCCGGTGTCGCGAAACGGATGTCCCAATTGCCCTTGCGCAGCTCGCGGTCGTAGAGGAGCGCACGCTTGGCGAGCGCCAGCATGAAGAACAGGGAATGCTCGGCGACGGTGATCGAGTTGGCCGTGCCGACGACGGCAAGCGGCACGCCCGCCTCGGTCAGCGCCGGCACGTCCACCGCGTCGTAGCCGACGCCGTGGCGCGCGACGATCTTCAGCCTTGCCGCATTGCCGACGATGCGGCGGGTGAAGGGCGCCACGCCCAGGATCGCCGCGTCGTAATTGCCGATATGCTGCAGGATGTTGTCTTCGGTGAGTTCGGTGAAGCGCTCGACCGCAATGTCGTCGCGCCCCTCGAACACCGACTTGAGCCCCGCCGTATAGGGCATTTGCAGCATCACGCGATAGGCCATGCCTCGTCTCTCCTGTGTTTTCCGCGGTCCCGGCTTGCGAAACGCCGGGCACGCAAGTTCCCGTCCGCAGTGGTATCGGTTACGACAAGCTGGCGCGGGCCGGGCCGGTTTTCGCCGGCACCCGGAGCCGCTAACGTTCGCCGCGAATACAGCCCGGAGGCCTGCCCCATGTCAATGAGTGTGCAATCGTCCTGCTGCGCCGCAGGAGCAGAGGCGCGGACGGTCGTCTGAGGGCACTTCCATGACCGCGCGCATTGCAGTTCTCGGCATCTTCGTTGCCGACGTGACCTTCCGCACACCGCGCTTGCCCCGGATGGGGGAGACCGTCATCGGCGAGACCGTGGCGCTCAGTCCGGGCGGCAAGGGCTCGAACCAGGCGGTGGCGGCTGCGCGGCTGGGCGCGGAGGTGCAGTTCATTTCCCGGATCGGCCGCGACTCCTTCGCCGACATGGGGCTTGCCGCATGGTCCGAGGCAGGCGTGGAGCCGCTGGTCGCCCGGTCGGAAACCGTCGCGACCGGCGCCGCCTCCGTGCTCGTGGATGCGGCGACGGGAGAGAACGCCATCGTTGTCTGCACAGGTGCTGCGTCCGAAATCTCGGAGGCGGATATCGATGCGGCAGCCGCCGCGATCCGTTCGGCCGACGTGTTCGTGACGCAGTTCGAGCCGCCGTTGCCGGCGGCGGCGCGGGCGCTCGCGATCGCCAGGGAAGCTGGCGTCACGACGGTGCTCAACCCCGCTCCGGCCGCGGACGCACCGGAAGAGATCCTCCGCCTCTCGGACTATGTCACGCCGAACGAGACCGAAGCCACGGCGCTGACCGGTATCCCTGTAGACGATGAGGAAGGCGCACGCCGGGCGGCGGCGGCGCTGCGGGACCGGGGGGCCGGCGCGGCGGTCATTACCCTGGGCGCTCGGGGGGCGCTGCTGGACTGTCGGGAAGGCGCGGAGATGGTGTCCGCGTTTCTGCCGGGTCCCGTGGTCGAGACGACCGGCGCAGGCGACGCCTTCAACGGCGCATTCGCCGTTGCGCTCGCCGAAGGCCGAAAGCCGGCCGCCGCCGTTCGCTTCGGCTGTGCCGCTGCAGGCATTTCCGTCACCAGGCCGGGAACCGCAGGATCGATGCCGGACAGAGCCGAGGTAGCGGCGCTGCTGGCATGATTCGCTGCGAAGACGGGCGAGTCTGTATTCCGGAGCAGTACTGAGCCGAAGTCCATGCGAGAGTCCGCCGAACCTCTTTGCCGAATACAGTGTCGTCGGAAATCGAAAATGTGACGACCCCCGGACCCACTGCTACAGTCCGACGGCGGCGGCTGCCGGTGGGCTGCAAGAATTCCATGCAAGAGCAAAGACGAATGGCAGAGGCCGAACGACAGTGGCAAATCGGCGTGGATGTGGGCGGAACATTCACGGATGTGGTGGTCGAGAGAAGCCCGGCGCAGGTGTCGACCAAGGTCCTCACCACGCCGGAGGCTCCGGAGCGCGGCGTGCTGGAGGGCGTCCGCACGGTGCTTGAGCGCGCCGGCGCCGCGCCCGGCGATGTCGGCCTCGTAATTCACGGGACAACGCTTGCCACCAATGCGCTGATCGAACGCAAGGGTGCGCGCACGGCGCTGGTTGTGACCGAGGGCTTCCGGGACTCGGTCGAGATGGCGCACGAGAACCGTTTCGAGCAGTACGACATCAGCATGGACCGGCCGCCCCCGCTGGTGCCTCGCTGGCTGCGTTGGCCGGTGCGGGAGCGGATGAATGCGCAGGGTGAACCGCTGGTGCCGCTGGACGAGGCATCGGTGGCCGAGGTGGTGGCGCAGGCGCGCGCGCACGGTGTCGAGGCGATCGCCGTCGGCCTGCTGCACAGTTACGCCAACCCGGAACACGAGCAGCGCGTCGGGGCGATGCTGAAGGAGGCGCTGCCGGATGTTCCGGTCACGCTGTCTTGCGAGGTATGCCCCGAAATTCGCGAGTATGAACGCCTCTCGACAGCATGTGCCAATGCGTATGTGCAGCCGCGTATGAGCAGCTATCTGTCCGCCCTGGACGGAGCGCTCAAGGCGCTGGGGCTTTCCTGCCCCTTCATGCTGATGACCTCAGGAGGCGGGCTGACCGATCTCGAAACGGCTGTCCGCTTTCCGGTTCGGCTGGTCGAATCCGGTCCCGCGGGCGGCGCGGTGCTGGCGGCCTGGATCGCCCGAAGGCGGGGCCTCGACCGGGTGCTCTCCTTCGACATGGGCGGCACGACAGCCAAACTCTGCCTGATTGACGATTGCGACCCGCAGACAACCCGCAGTTTCGAAGTCGCGCGCGCCTGGCGGAACCTCAAGGGCAGCGGTCTGCCGCTGCGGATTCCAGCCATTGAAATGGTGGAGATCGGGGCTGGCGGAGGCTCGATTGCGGCCGTGGACGGACTGGGCCGCCTGCGTGTCGGGCCGGAGAGCGCCGGCGCGGACCCCGGCCCGGCCAGCTACGGGCGCGGCGGGGGCGCGGCGACCGTTACCGATGCCGACCTCGTGCTCGGCCGCATCGACGCGAAGGCGTTTGCAGGAGGAAGCGGGCTGGACGAAAAGGCGGGCGCGACAGCCCTGGACCGCCAGGTCGCCTCGCCGCTCGAGATGACCGGATTGTTCGCGGCCTACGCCGTCTCCGAGGTAGTGGATGAGAACATGGCCAATGCCGCCCGCGTCCATGCGGTCGAGTGGGGCAAGGACATCCGCGCGCGGACCATGATCGCATTCGGCGGCGCCGCACCGCTGCATGCCGTGCGGCTTGCCGAAAAGCTGGAGCTCGACGCCGTGCTGGTTCCGATGCAGGCGGGCGTCGGCTCGGCGATCGGATTCCTGCGCGCGCCGGTTTCTTACGAGTTGGCCCGCTCACGGCATATGCGCCTCTCCGCATTCAATGCGGATGAAGCCGCCGCCTTGCTGGAGGAAATGGCCGACGAGGCGCGGGCCGTCGTGGCGCTGGCGGCCGCTGAAACGGCTGACGGGCTGGAAGAGGTCCGCCATGCCTACATGCGCTATGTGGGTCAGGGGCACGAGATCGCCGTGCGCCTGCCGGAAGGCAGCCTGAGCGATACCGCCCGGCTGCGCGCCGCGTTCGAGGCCGCTTACCGGCAGCTCTACGACCGGGCCATTCCGGGACAGGACCTGGAGGTGCTGTCCTGGACAGTCACGGTCTCCTCCCCTCCACCGCCGACGCCGCCGCCCGCAATGCCGAACGGAGCCGCAGGGACGACCGCGGCATCGATGGCCCGGCTGTTCGACGGCGGGCATGTTGTCGATGCGCCGCGATACCGGCGCGAGTCGCTGGCGGCCGGGACGGCGGTTGCCGGACCGTCGCTGATTGTCGAGGACCAGACTGCGACGGTCGTGTCGGCCGACTTCGATGCCCGCATCGAGGCGGACGGGTCCATCCTGCTCACCCGCAAGCAGCAGGCGCCAGAGAGGACGAACCCATGATCGGCAACCGAAGCGCGCTCGACCGCATCGCGATGCAGATCCAATGGGACCGGCTGATTGCCGTTGTGGAGGAGCAGGCCCAGGCATTGGTCCGCACGGCATTCTCCCCGGCAGCCCGGGAATCCGGCGATATCTCCGCCGGTTGTTTCGACCTTGCGGGGCGGATGCTGGCGCAGGCGGTCACCGGCACGCCCGGCCACGTAAACACCATGGCCGCCGCCGTCACGCATTTCCTCGACCGCTTCCCGCCAGGGACCATGCGCCCCGGAGATGCGTATGTGACCAACGACCCCTGGATGGGCTCCGGGCACCTCAACGACTTCACCATGGTCTCGCCGACCTTCCGGGCCGGACGCCCGGTTGCGCTGTTCGCATGCACCACGCATGTGGTCGATGTCGGCGGCCGCGGGTTCGGGGCCGACGGCCGGCAGGTCTATGAGGAGGGCGTCAACATCCCGCCAACGGCGATCCGCCGCGAAGGCCGGCTGAACGAAACGCTGATGTCCATCCTGCGGGCCAATGTCCGCAATCCGGTCGAGGTGGAAGGCGACCTGCACTCGCTGGTGGGCTGCAACGAGGTCGGCTCCGCGAGGCTCAACGCCATGATGGACGAGTTCGACCTGCCGGAATTGGACGATCTGGGGCGGCACATCCTCGACGCCTCCCGCGAGGGCATGCTGGCCGAAATCCGCAAGCTGCCCTCCGGCTGCTACCGCAACGAGATGCGGGTGGACGGTTACGACGCGCCGATCCTGCTCCGCGTGGCCGTGACGGTGGGCGACGACGGCCTCGATATCGACTTCGCCGGCACGTCCGGCATGTCCGGCTACGGCATCAACGTGCCGTTCACCTATACGCAGGCCTATGCAAGCTTCGGCGCCCGTTGCGCGGTGGGGCCGAACGTGCCGAACAATGCCGGGTCGCTCGGAACGATCAGGGTGGCCGCTCCGGAGGGGTCCATACTCAATCCGCCTCCGCCGGCGGCAGTGGCGGCCCGGCATGCGACGGGCCATTTCCTGCCCGATGCGGTACTGGGCGCGCTGGCGTCCATAATTCCCGAGCGCTGCCCGGCGGAAGGGGCATCGACGCTCTGGAACCCGGTCCTGCTCGGCGGCCACGGACTGGTTGACGGCGACTATGGCGATGCGGAACCCTTCGCCATCAACATCTTCCATGCCGGCGGCGGCGGCGCCCGGCCCGGCAAGGACGGGCTGGACGCCACGGCCTTTCCGTCCGGTGTGCGCAACACCCCGGTGGAGGTGAACGAGGCCATCGCGCCGCTGATCTTCTGGCGCAAGGAGTACCGGCCGGATTCGGGCGGCGCGGGACGCTTCCGCGGCGGCCTGGGGCAGATCATGGAGATCGCCCATGCCACAGGCGCGCCGTTCGCGGTCTCGCCCATGTTCGACCGCATAGACAATCCGGCGCGCGGGCGGGACGGCGGCAGCGACGGCGCGGCGGGCCGCCTCTACCTGCGCTCCGGCAGGACCTTGCGCGGCAAGGGCCGCCAGACCGTGCCGGCCGGCGACCGGCTGGTGATGGAGATGCCCGGCGGCGGCGGCATGGGCGATCCGGCGTCCCGCGATCCGGAAGCGCTTGCCCGCGACCGCCTGAACGGGCTGGCGACGGCCGGAGACGGATGACAGCGCGGGAAGCCGGGCGCTATCCTTCGCGCGCCGCCGCAAGGAGCGTTCTCCCGTGAGACCCTATTCCGCCGCCGCCGGATGGCGCGAAGAGCCGCGCTATCCCGATCCCCTGATCGAAATCCTGGACCCGCGCTTCGAGCGCTACCGCATCTTCAGCGCGGCCGTGGAGCGGCTCTGGACGGGATGCCGCTGGGCCGAGGGGCCTGTCTGGTTCGGGGACGGGCGCTACCTGCTCTGGTCGGACATCCCGAACAACCGCATCCTGAAGTGGGAAGAGGAAACCGGGCGGGTCTCGCTCTGGCGCCGGCCGACAGACTTCGCCAACGGCCACACCCGCGACCTGCAGGGCCGGCTGGTGACCTGCGAACATGGCGGACGGCGCGTCACGCGCACCGAATACGATGGCAGCGTCACCGTGCTGGCCGACAACTGGCAGGGCAGGCGGCTGAACTCGCCCAACGATGTCGTGGTCGGGTCGGACGGCTCCATCTGGTTCACCGACCCGTTGTTCGGAATCCTGGGCGACTATGAAGGCCACAAGTCGGAGAGCGAGACGCCGATGGCCGTCTATCGCCTCGACGGCGCAACCGGGGAGATGCGCATCGTCGCCGACGACATTGCCGGGCCGAACGGGCTCTGCTTCTCCCCGGACGAGCGCATCCTCTACATCGTCGAATCCCGCGGCGAGCCGACCCGCAAGATCCTCGCCTACGATGTGGGCGAGGGCGGTGCGCTGTCCGGCCGGCGGGTGGCGATCGACGCCGGACCCGGCGGCACGCCGGACGGGATGCGGGTCGATATCGACGGCAATCTCTGGTGCGGCTGGGGCATGGGCTCGGCCGAGCTCGACGGCGTGACGGTGTTTGCCCCCGACGGCGCGCCCATCGGCCGGATCGGCCTGCCGGAGCGGTGCGCCAATGTCTGTTTCGGCGGCCGCAAGCGCAACCGGCTGTTCATGGCGGCGAGCCGCTCGCTCTACGCGGTTTACGTCAACACGCAAGGCGCACACCACGTCTAGAGCACGATCCTTTCAGGTTGCAACGGAACCGAGCGGGCAGGCCCACTGTCACCCCGGACGGAGCGAAGCGGAGATCCGGGGTCCAGGCAATCGGGTCCCCGCCGTGTTGCGCCGGCGGTACTGGGCCCCGGATCGGGGTCCGGGGCGACAATTCCGGGCTTGGCCTGAAATGCGATCCATACAGATCGGGCTCCGCCCTAGCCGGCCCGGCGATGCTTGAGGCGCTGGAGGGCGTCTCGGCGGCCGGGCTGGCTGTGGCCGGGGCGGCGGCGGTCGCAGGCGGCCTCGTCAGGGGCTTCACCGGCTTCGGCGGGGCGCTGGTGATGGTGCCCGTGCTGAGCCTGGTGCTGGGGCCGGGCGCGGCTCTGGCGGCGGTCTGTGCATCCGGCGTGCCGGTGATCCTGCAATTGCTGCCGGCTGCGATCCGCCATGCCGAGCGCGCCTTCGTGCTGCCGTTCGCCGCAGCCGCCTTCGCGGCCGCGCCGGCGGGAACCTGGGTCCTGGTCGCGGTCCCGCCCGCCGCCATGAAGATCGCCATATCGCTCGCCGTGCTGGCGATGACGGCGATGATGGCCTGGGGCTGGCGCTTCCCCGCACGCGCCGGCGCCGGCGTCATGGCGGCGCTCGGCGCGGCGGCCGGTCTGGTACAGGGTGCCACGGGCGTCGGCGGGCCGCCTGCCGTCGCCGCCGCGCTCGCCCGGTACGGCTCGCCGGAAACGCAGCGCGGCAACGTCATCGGTGCCGTCTCCGCGCTCGGCCTCTGCGCGGCGGTTCCCTACTGGTTTCACGGCCTGTTCACGCTCGAAGCCCTTGCCGTCGCCGCGATCATCCTGCCGGCCTATCTCGGCGCCACCTGGGCCGGCATCCGCCTTTTCGCCGGGCGCGGCAAGGCCTGGTACCGGCTGGCGGCGCTCGCCGTGCTGGCGGCCGTCGGCCTTGCAACGCTCGTCTTCGCGCTGCATGACTACGCCTCGCCACCGGGGTAAGGAGGGCTCCGCCTTGACCGTCACGATCTGGCACAATCCGCGCTGCAGCAAGTCGCGGCAGACTCTGGCGCTGTTGCGCGAGCGCAGCATCGAACCGGAGATCGTCGAATATCTCAAAACGCCGCCCGCGGCCGACGAACTCGAGGCGGTGCTGGACAGGCTCGGCATGGAGCCGCGCGACCTCATGCGCCGCAAGGAGGCGGCCTATCGCGAAGCCGGCCTCGCCGATCCGGCACTCGGCCGCCGCGCGCTCGTGGAGGCGATGACGGCGCATCCCGTGCTCATCGAACGCCCCGTCGTGCTCGCCGAGGGCAAGGCCGCGCTCGGCCGCCCGCCGGAGAACGTGCTGGCCATCCTGTAGGGCGGTCTCCCTTCGAACTGCGCCGCATTCCGGGCCCAAAACCGTCACCCCGGACGGCGCGGAGCGACGATCCGGGGTCCATCCTCCGGCCGTCCCGTGGGGTCGAAACGATCAGGGCTGGTCCCCGGCTCGGGGGCCGGGGCGACCCCCGCTTTCGCGGGGGCAGGCGGAGGGGGCAGCCCCACTACGTCTCGTTCATCCGGAGCGCGGCGATGAAGGCGCTTTGCGGGATGTCCACCTTGCCGAAGGTGCGCATCCGCTTCTTGCCTTCCTTCTGGCGGTCCAGCAGCTTGCGTTTGCGCGTCACGTCGCCTCCGTAGCATTTGGCGGTCACGTCCTTGCGCATCGCCGAAATCGTCTCGCGGGCGACGATCTTGCCGCCGACCGCGGCCTGGATCGGGATCTTGAAAAGCTGGCGCGGAATCAGCTCCTTCAGCCGCTCGCATAGCTGGCGGCCGCGGCCTTCCGCGCGCATCCGGTGGGTGATGCAGGCCAGCGCATCGACCGGCTCGTGGTTGACCAGCAGCGAGAGCTTGACCAGGTCGCCCTCGCGATAGTCCTCGATCCGGTAGTCGAAGCTCGCATAGCCCCGGCTCAGCGATTTCAGCCGGTCGTAGAAGTCGAACACCACCTCGTTGAGCGGCAGCTCGTAAACCACCATGGCGCGGTTGCCGACATAGGTGAGCTCCCGCTGGACGCCGCGCCGCTCCTCGCAGAGCTTCAGGATGCCGCCCAGATACTCGTCCGGCGTGAAGATCGTGGCGGCGATCCAGGGCTCCTCGATATGCGAGACCTGCACCGGGTCCGGCATGTCGGCGGGGTTGTGCAGCAGGTCCATGCCGCCGTCCGTGCGGTGGACCCGATAGACGACGCTCGGCGCGGTCGCGATCAGGTCGAGGCCGAATTCGCGGTCGAGCCGCTCCTGCACGATCTCCAGGTGAAGCAGGCCGAGAAAGCCGCAGCGGAAGCCGAAGCCGAGCGCCGGGGAGTTCTCCGGCTCGTATTCGAAGCCGGCGTCGTTCAGGCGCAGCTTGGCGAGGCTTTCCCGCAAATATTCGAAGTCGGCCGTGTCGGTCGGGAAGAGGCCGCAGAACACGACCGGCAGGCTCGGCTGGAAGCCGGGCAGCGGCTCGGGCGCGGGCTTGCGGTCGTCGGTGATCGTGTCGCCCACCTGGCAGTCCGCAACCGTCTTGATCGCCGCGCTCAAATAGCCGATCTCGCCGGGGCCGAGCCGGTCCGCCTTCTGCCGCTTCGGCGTGAAGACGCCCACCTCGTCGATATCGTAGGCCGCGCCCGTCGCCATGAGGCGCATCTTCAGGCCGCGGCGGAGTTCGCCTTCCCGGACGCGCACCAGCGCAATCACGCCCAGATAGCGGTCGTACCAACTGTCCACCACCATGGCGCGCACATGCCCGTCGCCCGCGACCTCGGCGTCCGGCGGCGGCAGGCGCGCGGCCAGCGCCTCCAGCAGGGCGGGGATGCCCTCGCCGGTCTTGGCCGAGCACAGCACCGCGTCGCCCGCGTCTATGCCGACCACGTCCTCGATCTGGGTCCGGATGCGCTCCGGCTCGGCGGCAGGCAGATCGACCTTGTTGAGCGCGACGACGATCTCATGGTCGTTGTCCACGGCCTGGTACACGTTGGCGAGCGTCTGCGCCTCCACGCCCTGGGTCGCGTCCACCACCAAGAGCGAGCCCTCGCAGGCGGCGAGCGAGCGGTTCACCTCGTAGGCGAAATCGACATGGCCCGGCGTGTCGATCAGGTTGAGCGCGAACGCCCGGCCGTCCGCCGTCTCGTAGTCGAGGCGCACGGTCTGCGCCTTGATGGTGATGCCGCGCTCGCGCTCCAGGTCCATATTGTCGAGCACCTGCTCGCGCATCTCGCGCTCGGTCAGCCCGCCGCAAATCTGGATCAGCCGGTCGGCAAGCGTGGACTTGCCGTGGTCGATATGGGCGATGATGGCGAAATTGCGGATATGCGAGGGATCGGTCATGGCGGCGCGGTATAGCAACGGTCTCCGCAGGCAACAAGCAGCCGGCAGGGGCGGACGGCGGCGGGGAGGCAGGCGGACCGGCGCTCAGGCGTCGGCGTCGTTGTCCCGCAAGGCGACGAAGATCAGGACCAGGAAGGTCAGCAGCGCGAGGTTGAAGGCGGTCGGCTTGGCGTTCCACTCCGAGGACTGCCACATCAGGAACCATTCGTTTGCGACCGCGAGGAAAAGGCCGAACCAGATGAAGGCCCCAAGCCCGAGCCCCGCCAGCACCGGCGCCTTGGCGGCGTGGAAGAGGTGCGGCTCCCGCAGCCGCGACATCAGACGCACGCCGCCGACCCAGCAGAGCAGCGCGGCCGCCGCCTGCAACGCGATGATCCCGACATAGGCGGCATGGTGCAGCGCCGGCGCGTGAACCGCCCGCCACATCGACGCTTCGCTCCGGAAGGTGGTGTCCATCGTCATCACATGGGTGACGAAGCCGAGATTCGCGTCGTAGTCCGTCACATTGCCGAAGGCGACGAGCGTGAGATAAGCCGCCATGAGCAGCACAGCCCCGGCCTTGGCGGTTCTGGTGAACATTATGCTTTCGTCTCCTCATCGGGCGCGGCGAGGAGGCGGCGGAGGATTTTTCCGACGGGCGATTTCGGGATTTCGTCCAGGAAAACGTAGCGGCGCGGGCGCTTGAAGTCGGCGAGGGCGCTGGCGCGGCAGTGGGCGTCGAGGGCCTCGGCCGTGGCTTCGCCGGAGGGCACGACGAAGGCGGCGACGACCTGGCCCCAGCGCTCGTCCGGCAGGCCCGCGACGGCGACTTCCGCCACCGCCGGATGCAGCGAGAGCACGCTTTCGATCTCCACCGGCGAGACGTTTTCGCCGCCGGTGACGATCATGTCGTCCACGCGGCCGGTAACGAACAGGTCGCCGTCCGCGTCGAGCCAGCCGGTGTCGCCCGTGTAGTACCAGCCGTCCCGGAGCGCGCGGGCATCGGCGTCGGGGCGGCGCCAGTAGCCTTCGAAGGCCTCGTCGCTCATGAGCGTCGCCAGCGATTTCGCCTTCCTCGCCCGGCAGCGGCGTCGCGCGCGCCGTCGAGGCTCCGCACGCGGATGCGCTGGTTGAGGCCCGCCTTGCCCGCCGAGCCCGGCTTGGCGGGCGCGTCCGGGCAGACGGTGAAGGTGTAGATTTCCGATGAGCCGTAGTGGTTGACGAACAGCTCCGGCTCGAAGGCGGCGTTCAGCCTTTGCAGCAGGCCGTCCGTCATCGAGGCGCCGGCGAAGCCGAGCTTGCGGACTGTGCGCACCCGCTCCGGCGAGAAGGCCGGGTGTGCCAGCAGGTCGTGATAGAGCGTCGGCGCGAGATAAAGCGCGGTCACGCCCTCCGCTTCGATCAGGTCGAGCGCAATGCCGGGATCGAAGCGTGGCTGGCAGACGAACACGCCGTCCACCAGCGCGGAGGCCAGCAGCGAGCGCACGCCCATGGTGTGGTAAAGCGGCATGACGCCGAGCGCGACCTCGCCCGGGGCGTAGCGGTTCTGCGCGACATGCGCGATGGCGGCGGCCCGCTCCGCGCGGTGGCGGCGCGGCACGCCCTTCGGCCGGCCCGTCGTGCCGGAGGTGTAGAGCATGACCGACCGGTCCTCCGCCGAGGCCGATGGCGTTGCGCGCGGTCCATCCAGCAGCGCGTCGAGCGGAGGGCCGGTTTCGATCCGCCGGATGGATTGCGCGCGGGGCGAGGCGCCGACGGCGGCGGCCGCTTCCGGGCCGAAGACCGCCGTGTCCGCCTCGGCGTCGGCAAGGCAGTAGTCGATCTCCTCTGCCTTGAGCCGCCAGTTGAGCGGCACGATGAGCTTGCCCGAAAGCTGGCAGGCCCAATGCAGGGTCGCGGCGTCGAGCGTGTTCTGGAGCACGGTCGCGATCCGCCCGCCTTCGAGGCCGCCGGCAAGCCGGAGCGCGCGGTCGAGCCACGCTCCATAGGTCAGCCGCTCCGTCCCGGCAACGACGGCAAGCCGGTCCGGCGCTCGCTCGGCCCGGCCTGGAGCAGCGCCGTCCCGACATCGCGGGGGCGACAAGCATCGGCAGCCTCCGGGCCGAGGGTTTGAACCTCCTCGCCCCCGGCAGGGGGAGAGGCCGGGAGAGGGGGCCAACGGCGGTGAACCCCGGCAAAACCGTCGCCGGGTTGAGAGAGGGCCCTCCCCCGGCCCCTCCCGCAAGCGGGAGGGGAGAAGGAGAGCGGCGGCCCCGCCGACCTCCCCGTGTCCTCAAGCATCGGCGGCGTCCAGCGCGGCGGCGACGATGGGGGTGTAGCCCGTGCAGCGGCAGAGGTGGCCGCTCAGCACTTCCCTGACCTCGCGCTCCGTCGGGCGGGGCGTCTCGCGCAGGAAAGCCGTCAGGCTCATCAGGATGCCGGCGGTGCAGAAGCCGCATTGCAGCGCGAAATGGCGGCGGAAGGCGGCGTGCAGCCTGCCTTCTTCCAATCCCTCCACCGTCACGACCTCCGCGCCCTCGCACTGCACCGCAAGCGCCAGGCAGGACCGCGCCGGCCGGCCGTCGATCAGCACCGTGCAGGCCCCGCAGACGCCGTGTTCGCAGCCGACATGGGTGCCGGTCAGCCCGAGCGTGTGGCGCAGGAAGTCGGAGAGCAGCAGCCGCGGCTCCGCCGCCGCCTCCACCGCCTCGCCGTTCACGGTCAGGCGCGGCATGCAAGCGCCTCCTCCACGGCCGCGCGGCCGACGCGCTCGACAAGCCGGCGGCGGTAGGCGGCATCGGCGTGGAAGTCGTCGCGGGCGTCGATCGTGTCCGGGTCGATGGCGAGGCCGTCGAGCACGACCGGCGTGTCCGCGACGCCGCCTACGGCGAGCCTGACGCCGTCGCCGTCGGCCACGGCCGCGAAGGCCGCCAACGCGAAATCGCCGTGCCGCAGCGCCACCTCGCGGAAGGCATAGCCGGCGCGCGGGTCGGGCGGCGGCAGCTCAACCGCCACGATCAGTTCGTCCTCCTCGCGCGCCGTCATCAGCGGCCCCTCGAAGAAGTCGGCGGCCTCGACCTGTCGCTCGCCGCGCGTCGAGGCGAGGTGGACCCGCCCGCCGAGCGCGACGAGGCAGAGCGGCAGTTCCGCGGCCGGATCGCCGTGCGCGACCGAGCCGCAGAACGTGCCGCGCGAGCGCGTCTGGTAGTGGCCGACATGGGGCAGGGCGCGGTCGATAAGCGGGTGCAGGCCGGCGAGCTCGCTCTGGCGGACGCCCGCGCCGATCCGTGCGCCGCGCTCCCGAAGCTCGGGCAGATGCGCGATGTCCACGAGCAGGTCGGGCCGCGCGAGGCGCATGTTCAGCATCGCCACCAGCGACTGGCCGCCGGCAAGCGCCATCGCACCGTCCGTGGCCAGCGCCTCCAGCGCCTCGTCGAGGCTGCCGGGCCGCAGATAATCGAAGGGCGCGGGCTTCACGGTATGAGCGCCGCCACGCGGGCGGGGGTGAGCGGCAGTTCCACGTCTTCGACGCCGAGCGCGTCCGCCACAGCATTGGCGATGCAGGCGGGCGCGCTCATGGCGTTGCCCTCGCCGATGCCCTTGGCGCCGAGCGGCGTGAACGGCGACGGGCTTTCGAGATGCAGGATTTCCGGGTCGGGCATCTCGCAGGCGGTCGGCGGCGGGTAGTCGGCGAAAGTGCCGGCGAGCGGCTGCCCCGCCTCGTCATAGACGAAGGCCTCGAAGAGCGACGCGCCAATGGCATTGGAGAGGCTGCCGCGCACCTGCCCGTCCGCCATCGGGCGGTGGAGCAGGCGCCCGGCGTCGTGCGCGGTCACGTAACGGTCTATGCGCACGCGCCCGGTGTCGCGATCCACCTCCACGCCGCAGGCATCGAAGATGAACCCATAGGCGGCGGAAGCGTTGATGCGATCCTCTGCGTCGGGCGGCCCCAGCTCCGGCGGGGTCCAGAACTCGGTCGCCCTGAGTGCCGGCTCGACGCCCTGCGGCAGGGTGCCGGGCGACCAGTGGGCGAGGCCGGCGAGCCGCGCGAACGGCACCTCCCTGCCGGGCCCGGCCCCGACCGTGCCGCCCTCGAAGCGAATGTCCTCCAGCGGCAGGTCGAGCCTGGCGGCCGCAAGCCGGGCCAGCCGGTCGCGCAAGGTCCGCGCCGCCCGCCATGCGGTCCCGGCGACGGCCGGCGCGAAACGGCAGGAATAGTTGCCGGCGGCGATCGACCAGGCGTCCCGTGCGCTGTCGAACTCCGCCACCACACGGATGTCGGCGGGCGCCAGGCCGAACGCGCCGGCCACCACTTCCGCCAGCACGGTGCGGTGCCCCTGGCCCTGGGGGATGGAATCGGCGGTGACGGTGACGCCGCCATGCGGGTCGATGGCGACGGTGGCGGCGGCGAGCGCGCCGTTCTTGAGCCCGCCGGCAAGGCGGTCCTCATGCTCCAGCACCGTGGTGATGTAGCCCATGTTGGAGACGGTGGGCTCCACCGCGGCCGCCAGCCCGACGCCGTAAAGCCGCCCCTCGGCGCGGGCCGCCGCGCGCCGCGCCCGAAGCTCGTCGATGGCCGGGCGGGCGAGGTCCACGACCGCGCCGAAATCGCCGGAATCGTAGAGCCCGCCCGAAGCCGTGCGGTAGGGCATCGTCTTGACGAGGTTTCGCCGCAGCACCTCCAGCCGGTCGAGGCCGAGGCGATCCGCGACGCGGTGCATCAGCCGCTCCAGCGGGAAATAGACCTGCGGGCCGCCGAAGCCCCGGTTGAGGCCGCTCGGCGTCTTGTTGGTGACGGCGATCGAGTTCTCGACCTCCAGGTTCTGGATGTCGTAGGCGCCGGTCAGCGCGCCGTGCATCCGGTAAAGCGTCGCCGGCTCGGGCGCCTTGATGTAAGCGCCGCAATCCTCAAGCTGCCGATAGCGCAGCGCCGTCACCCGGCCGTCGGCCGTGACCGCGGCCTCCAGCCGGGTTTCGCGGTTGGTGGCGGAGCCGGCGGCGGTCAGGTGCTCCAGCCGGTCCTCGATCCATTTCACCGGCCGGCCGGCGAGCCGCGCGACGGCGGCCATCAGCACGATATAGGGCGCCAGGCCCTGCTTGATGCCGAAGCTGCCGCCGGAATCGGGCGGGGTGCGCAGCCGCAGCCGGTTGGCCGGGACGCCGAGCGCCGCCGCCATCACCGGATGCAGCGCGAACGGACCCTGGAAGGGCGCCGTCACCTCGAAGGCGTCGGCGTCCGGGTCCCAGGCGGCGATGAGGCCGAAACACTCGATGGGCGTGACGGCGCTGCGCGGATAGCGCACCTCTATCGAGATGCGGCGGTCGGCGGCGGCAAAGGCCCCTTCCGGGTCGCCATAGGAGAACCGCCGGCGGTTCGCGAGATTGGTGCCGGCGGCCTCGTGCAGCAGCGGCGCGCCGTCCGCAATCGCAGCCGAGGGCGAGACGACGGCGGGCAGGGGTTCGTATTCGACCTCCACCAGCTCCAGCGCATCCTCGGCCCGGTAGCGGTCCTCCGCCAGCACGACAGCAACCGGCTCGCCCACATAGCGCGCCTTGCCGGTCGCAACGGGGAAATGGCGCATGGGCGTCCGCAGCGCCGCAATGAAGGGTTTCAGCCCGGCGGCGATTTCCTCTCCCGTGAACAGGCGCACGCCCTCCGGCGCGGTTATGCGGCCGAGCCGCGCATGGGCATGCGGCGAGCGCAGGATGGCGGCATGGAGCGTGCGCGGCGGCGCGGGCAGGTCGTCGATAAACCGCCCCCTGCCGCGCAAGAGCGCCCGGTCCTCGATGCGCTCGCCTCCGATTGCGCCCAAGCCGTCGTGAGATGTCACGGTCATCGCTGCTTCCACCGCCCAGCCCGGCTACCAGCCCTGGAAAACCAACCTACCATGTTCTTCCAACCGTCCAATCCCCGCGGTCCAGTCAACGAGTTCTCGCTGTTTGGATTCCGTCGAATAGGAGAGATAACATCGCATAAATTTCCATAATTCTCTGGCATACGAGTGTGATACGCGGCGTCAGAAAAAAATGCACTTCGTTACCACTACATTAGCGTTCGACATCGAGATTCATTTTTGTACGAGTTCCAACGAACCGAATGCCTGTCCACATGGTTGAAATCACTAACCGTACACGGTAGACTTTCCTTGGAATCTTACGCGGTTTCCCGCAATGCTTTTCTTGCGGCATTGAGCTCGCTAATCGCAACCTTTACGTCTGCGTATCCAGTGTCCCGTATAGCCGGCCAGGCAACCAGTTCCCAAGCGATTCGGGCCTCATCGATACCCTTAACGATCTCCCGCGCCTGCTCCTGTGACACGTCAGCATCCCTCAAATGTGTAGCGACCAAGCCTTGGCAAATTAGCGAACGAGTGTCGGCTTTTGGATAGCAATTCGACTCTCGACTGCTTCGCGAAATTACGCCCAGTAACTCCCAAAATACACCGACAGAAAATCCAATTGCCATAAATCTGTGTGGTTCAAAGTCTTTATCCTCAGTTTCTGCCGATTTGTACCAACAATCGCGATTCGACATCCCCACTATTGCATACCAATCAGCCAAGTATTCTACTCCCCCCGGATATTCCTTGGAAGCCGTAGACGATTGCGGAACAAAGAAAAGTGCTGCCCCACCACGTGGCCAAATTCGTGCAATAGCAAGAATTGGCATGCTGCAATTACCAAGAATGTAACTGCGTTACACCGTGTTTCGTCATTAATTTGGGGTCGCTCATCAACCCCTTTCACTACCGTTACTGGAGGCTTAAACAAAAGTTTCAGTGACGGGTATTCGAAGCAGTTCGGAGGTTGGCCAATTCCCGGAAGAACCTCTGGGTGGGACAAGAGACGTTCAAATATCATTTGAAGTTGTAGCGGCACGATTGCGTCAAAGAAAACCGCATAACTGCCGCGCGTACCCTCTTCTACCTCCGCAAGAAAGCAAAAGTCGGGACTGATAGACACTTTGCAAATCGATCTGGTACGAAGATCGGGATACGATTTGGCTACCTCTGTGAGATGCGACTGCAAAGTTACATAAAAGCCACTTAAATTCGATGGTATGTCTGGTGAATCTAAGATTGCCTTACGGAGTTTCTCGGGATCAAGGATCCTCCGAGTGAAGGCGTTACCCTCTGTACACATGTCTAGTTCCATTCGCAAAGCTTGCGAATTCCCGTCTTCACAAAAAGTGCCGCAACAGTTGCAACACCATCATCACCAAAGGCACTTGCCAGTGCTTGAGCAACAGCAACGGCCAGATCATATTCGGATTTGTTGAGCGCACTTTGGATGTTTGGAGTGCATATTATACCTTTGATCTGGTCGTGTTGTCTGTCAATCCAACGTAAGCCAGCCCCTTTGGCGACTTCGTCGGGAGGAGGGGCTTCAAACATGCCAACATTGTGCCCAATTTCGATCAACAAAGCGTCTTCGGTCATTCCGAGTTTGGTGCAAATCTGAGACTCTAAATTCATCTATAATCTCCCTGCGACAGCACAGTAGTTACTTGAAAGCTATGACAATTCTCGAGTGAACGGCAGTAGGCTAGGGCTGTTAGCAGAGCCTACACAGATAATCAATTGAAGTGCATTGGTTGTCGCCGGCAAGGGTCAAATTGTCGCAAGGACATAGCCGGGCTATAGAAGGGGATAGGAAAGGCGCGGAGAGGGAATATGTCTAGTATCGCGTTTGCGACCTCCGTTTGCATGGGGCCCTTTGGTACGCAGTCTCTCTGGTCGATATACTCGTCACATCATGCCGGGAACAAGTTCGGGCATGACGGGAAGAGGGTCGGGGCGCCGCAAACAACCGGTTCTCAAATGAACCCTACCCGGTGCCCCCGTCCTCCTCCCGCAGCATGCGTTCGGCGAGGCGACGGGCGTCTTCGCGGGTTTCCACAATGCGGTGTTCGGGCACGCTGTGCAGGCAGTGGAGCGAGTGCAGGGTCTGGGCGGCGCGTCCTTCGAGGCCGGCCACGATGCAGGCGGTCTCCGCGCTTTCGGCGAGGTCGATCAGCTGTTCGATGACCATGGCGGCGCTGTCGTCGATATAGGTGGCGCCGGAGAAGTCGAAGATGACGATCTCGTGGTCGCGAATTTCCGGGCCGATGGCATCCGCCAGCTTGTGGGACGAGGCGACGGTGAGGCTGCCCCGGAGCGCGACCAGCCCGGCGCGCGCGGCGAAGTCGCTCTCCTCTTCCTCCCCGTCCGGGCCGAGAAGCGTCCGGTCCAGCAGCGGCGTCGAGACCACGCTGTCGAGCTCAAGGCGCTCCAATTGCCGCGCATGGACCATGCCGCCCGCGATGAGCCCGATGGCCACCGCAGTGATGAGATCGACAAATACCGTGAGCGCCAGAACCGCCAGCATGACGATCAGGTGCTCGCGCCTGAGCGCGTGTATGCGGGCGAGGAGGCGCCAGTCCACAATGTCCCAGCCGACCTTGATGAGGACGCCGGCAAGGGCGGCCAGCGGAATGGGCTCGGCGAACCGGCCGAGGCCGAGCAGCAGCGCCAGCAGGAAGATCGCGCGCAATGCGCCGGATACCGGCGTCGAGCCGCCGGAGCGGATATTGGTCACCGTCCCCATCGTGGCCCCGGCGCCGGGGAGCGCCCCGAAGAGCCCGGCCACGGCATTGCCGATGCCTTGGCCGATCAATTCCCGGTCCGGGTTATGGCGGGAGCCGGTCATCGAGTCGGCGATGATAGAGGTGAGCAGGCTGTCCACGGAGCCGAGCAGGGCGAGAATCAGCGCCGGTTCCACCGCTCTGAGCAGGAAGTCCACGGACATGAGTGGCAATTGCAGTTCCGGCAGGCCGGTCGGGATCGGGCCGATGACGGGCGCATCGTTCAGCCAGAGCACGCCCAGCAGCGTGCCCGCGACCATCGCCACGAGGAGTCCGGGCGCAAAGCGCGCGAGCCGGCGCGGCCAGAGAAACGCGACCGCCAGCGTGACGGCGGCTATGGCGAAGGCGTCCGCATCGATATTGCGAACCGCCTCCGGGAGCGCCGAGACCGCACCCATCGGACCGCCGGGGGCGATGGGTGCGCCCAGCGCCGGCAGGGACTGGATCAGCACGATGATGATCCCGATGCCGGACATGAAGCCCGACACAACCACATAGGGCGTATAGGCCACGAAGCGCCCGATCCGCGAGAGGCCGAGCAGGATCTGCAGCAGGCCCGCCATCACGACCACGGTCAGCGCTTCGGCGAGGCTGGCCGCGTGGCCGGTGATGACGACTGCCATGATGACCGTCATCGGCGCGGTAGGACCGGATATCTGGGATCGGGTGCCGCCGAACACGGACGCGAAGAAACCGACAGCGATGGCCCCGTGCAGGCCCGCCGCCGCTCCCATGCCGGACGCGATGCCGAAGCCGAGCGCCACGGGCAGCGCCACCACGGTCGAGGTGATGCCGCCGAACAGGTCCCCCCGGAATGTATCCAGGCTGTATTTCACGGGGGAAAGGTTACCTGCTGCCGTGCCGCCTGCAATCCGTTATTCTGAGGAGCAAATCCAATGGAGGAGGCCCATCCGATGCCGGATACTACCGCCCAGGTCCGCAAGCTCGCTCACGCCACGGCCGAATCGGCGCCGCTGGTCGCCGGGCGGCGCGACTTCTTCAAATATCGCGACCTCGGCGTCACCGAGGCGAGCCTCGGCAAGATACGCGCCCAGACCATGACCGCTATTCGCGGCATGACCGAGCCGACCGGCTGGCATTACCACGAGTGCGAGGGCCAGTTCGTCTATGCGCTCAAGGGCTGGGTGGACCTGGAATTCGAGACCGGCGAGACGCTCCGCATCCAGGCGGGCGAGTCGCTCTTCATCCCGGGCGGCCTGAAGCACAATGAGACGGCGACCTCGGAAGACCTCGAAATCCTCGAGCTCTCCGTCCCGGCGGATATGGGCACCGTTCCCTGCGACCCGCCGGCCTGACCGGACGGGCGGCGCCGGACCGGCCGCGCCGCGCTCCGTGCGCCCCTCGTCGCCCCGGCCACCGAGCCGGGGCCCAGCCTCGATTCTCGCGGCAGCCTCGGCGGTTCACCCTGCTCTTGACCGCCTGCGGCGGCATCGGGAGCCATGGATGGACCCCGGCTCGGAGGCCGGGGTGACGATTTTGGGCTTGGGCCGCAATACGGTTCTGTCAGAGCGGATCAGGCGCTCAGTCGGGCGATGCGGTCTTCCGGCATCCGGCCCCTGTTCATCTCTGCGAGGAGGGGCCGGACCAGCTTCGCAAAACCCGTCGCCGCGGCAGCGTGCGGAAAGCCGGACAGGCAGAAGGAGTGGCACCCCGCGTCGATGAAGGCCTGAAGCCGGTCGGCGCACTGCCGGGGATTGCCGACGACGGCGATGCCGGCCCCTGCCCGGACCTTGGTAATCCCGGTCCAGAGGTTCGGCCCGATCATCTCTCCATGCTCGCGCGCCAGTTCCTGCACGCGCCGGTTCGCGGCCGAGTTGAACGTGTTGTCGATGATTTCCCGGCGGTTGGCGTCGGTGCCGTGCGAGACCAGCCTGCGGGCTGCCGCCCAGGCCTCGTCCTCCGACTCGCGGCACATGATCTGCAGGCGCATGCCGAAGCCGATCTCGTCCCCGCGCCCGAATTCCGCGGCGCGGCGGCGGATTTCGACGACGTTCTCGGCGATCCGCTCCGGCGTGTCGCCCCAGAACAGGTGGACGTCCGAGTGCCGGGCGGAAATGTCGGCGGCCTCTGGCGACCCGCCGCCGAGATAGAAGGGGGGATGGGGCTTCTGGTAAATCTCCGGAACGATCGAGCATTTCTTCAGGGTGTGGAAGCGGCCATCGAAGTCGATGGGCCCCGACGCCGCCCAGAGCCGCTTCATGATGGCGACTTCTTCCCCCATCAGGGCGTAGCGCTCTTCCTTGCTGTAGCGGATGCCGTCGGCCTCGAAGTCCGCTTCGGCCTGTCCCGCGATCAGGTTTATCGCAAGGCGCCCGCCGGTCATCCGGTCGAAGGTCGCCAGCATCTTGGCCTGGAGGACCGGATTGACGTAGCCGGGCTTGGCCGCGATCAGCGGTTTGATCGTCTTCGTCTTGCCGGCGAGGAAGGCGGCGCTGACATAGGCTTCCCAGCAGATGTTGACGACCGGGATCAGGATGTATTCGAACCCCGCATCTTCCGCGGCCAGAACGATCCGCTCCATCATTTCCGGCGACGGAGCGATCTCGGATTCCGGGTCGTGGAAGGCCGTCGTGTCGCCGTTCGTCGGCAGATACCAGCCGAATTCAAGCTGCCGCATGGGCATTCCTCCTCGGCAAGAGACGCGGGCTACCGCGCCGGGATCGGGCGCTCGCGGCGGAGCGCCCTGCCAGGCCGCGCGCCGGTGGGCGCACCGTCCGACCAGACCGCCTCTCCGGCTACCAATACCATGCGGATGCCGTCCGCGGGAGCCATGGGGTTCTCGAAGGTCGCCCTGTCGATCACCGTCTCAGGGTCGAACAGGCAGAGGTCCGCGACCGCGCCCGCCTCCACCACGCCGCGCCCGTCGAGGCCGAAACGATCCGCCGGCAGGCCGGTCATGCGGCGCACGGCCTCTTCCAGCGGCATCAGGCCGAGTTCGCGGCTGTAGTGCCCCAGCACGCGCGGGAAGGTGCCCCAGAGGCGGGGATGCGGGCGCGGATCGTGGGGAATGCCGTCGGAGCCGATCATGGCGCGCGGGAAGCGCAGCACACGCTGCACGTCTTCCTCGGACATGGCGAAATAGATCGCCCCGGCCGGCAACAGCCTGTGCGCCATCTCCTCGTCGGAGACGCCGTGCTCGGCGGCGATGTCGGAGAGGTCGCGCCCCGCTGCGTCGGGATAGGGCTCCGACCAGGTAATCAGGACACGGGTGGAGTCCGCAAGGCGGTCGGGCAGCAGCACGGTCGAACTCATGGCATAGGGATAGACGTCGAGCGACACCTGCTGGCGGGCCGCAGCGGCCTCGACCCTGGGCAGGGAACGGGCGGTCTTGCCGTGATGGGCGGCGCCCGAGGCCTTGTGGTGGGACAGCACCACGGCGACGCCGGCGCGCCGGCCGATCTCCAGCGACTCCTCGACCGACTCTTCCAGAAACGCGCCCTCGTCGCGCATGTGGGTGGCGTAGAGCCCGCCATAAGGCGCGGCCGCCTCCGCCAGTGCGACCACCTCGTCCGTCGGGGCGGCCCTGGAAGGCGGATAGAAGAGCCCGGTCGAGAAGCCGACCGCGCCGGCCTGCATCGCCTGCTCGACCCCGGCGCGCATGTTCGCGATCTCGGCTTCGTCCGCAGGCCGGCCCAGATCCTCCACATGCTGGACGCGCAGCGTCTGGTGGCCGACCAGGAAGAGCCCGTTCACGACGGGCGGCCGGGCGTCGAGGGCCTCCAGATAGGAGGAGAATGTGGCGAAGCGGTAGTCGCTCTCGCCGCCCAGCAGGTCCATCGGCGGCGGCGGGCGGCCGTCCGGCCTGAAGGGTGCCAGCGAAATGCCGCAATTGCCGGCGACCACGGTCGTCACGCCCTGGCTCGCCTTGGCGGCCATATCGCCGTCGAGGAGCGCGCGGTCGTCATGGGTGTGCACGTCGATGAAGCCCGGCGCGACGACGAGGCCGCGCGCGTCGATCTCCCGTTCGCCCGCGGCGTCGCCCAACGCGCCGACTTCCGTTATGCGCCCGCTGTCCACCGCCAAATCGGCCCGGCGCGCCGGGCCGCCCGTGCCGTCGATGACGGTTCCGCCCCGGATAACCAGATCGTGGCGCATCGCCTGCCTCCTCCCGCCGTCTTCTGGCGCCCTCTCTACCATGCGCGTAAGGTCCCCCGAAATTCAGGAGACGCCCCCGCCATGGCCGTATGCGCGATCGGCGACATCGCCGTTCACCGGGTCGAGGAAAATGCCGGTCCTTCCTTCCTGCCGGGCCAGCTCTATCCGGACTGGACGCCGGACCATCTGGAGAAGCACCGAGAATGGATGGTGCCGCGCGCCTTCCATGAGCGCAGCGGCAGGCTGATGATGAGCCTGCATAGCTGGCTCCTGCGCACGCCGCGCCACACGATCCTGGTCGATAGCTGCGTCGGCAACCGCAAGACCCGCTCGCGCGCGATGTGGAACGATCTCGACACGCCCTGGCTGGACCGTCTGAAAGCGGCGGGCACTGCGCCGGAGGAGGTGGACTTCGTCCTCTGCACCCACCTGCACACCGACCATGTGGGCTGGAACACCAGGCTGGAAGACGGGCGCTGGGTCCCGACCTTCCCGAATGCGAAATACCTGATCGGCAAGATCGACTACCAGTACCGCACGCAGCGGCTCGAGCTGTTTCCGGACGAGCCTTCCATGGACGGCGCTTTCGCCGACAGCGTGCTGCCTGTGGTCGAGGCGGGGCAGGCGGTGATGGTCGAGGACGGCTACCGGATCGACGAGGCCATGACGATCGAGGCCGCGCCCGGCCACACGCCCGGCCATGTCACCATGGCGCTCGAGTCCGGCGGCGAGGAGGCCCTCTTTGTCGGCGACATCATGCACCACCCGATCCAGGTGTACGAGCCGCACTGGAACTCCGCCTTCTGCGAGTGGCCGGAGCATGCCGCCGTCACGCGGCGCCGCGTGCTGGAGCGCGTGGCCGATACCCCGGCGCTTCTGATGCCCGCCCATTTCCCGGACCCGTCCTGCGGCCATGTGATTAGCGCCGGCGACAGCTTCCGGTTCCGCTTCGCCGACTGAGCGCTGCCTGCGCCGCCCTTTCCCCGATGCCCGCCTCGCCGAACGCCGGCCGCTATCCCTGGGTGGTCTGCTTCACGTCGCTGCTGCTGGTCTTCTTCGGCCAGGGGGCGATGTTCGTGCTCAATGTGGAGCTGAAGCCGATTGCCGAGGACATGGGCTGGCCGCGCGAGCTGCCCTCGCTCGGCTATACCGCGGCCTTCTTCGGGGCAGGCGTGGGCGCGCTCTATTTCGGCCCGCTCTCGGAACGCCTCGGCATGGGCAATGTGGCGCTGATCGGCGCGCTCTCGATAGGGTCCGGCACCTTCCTCGCCGGCTATGTGGAGACGCCGGGCCAGTTGATGCTGATCTTCGGCGTGCTGATCGGCCTCCTCGGCAATGCCTGCATGTTCGCGCCGCTGATGGCCCATGTCATGCGCTGGTTCGACCGCAACCGGGGCCTGGCACTCGGCATCGCGACCGCGGGGCAGAGCGTCGGCGGCGCAATCTGGCCCTCGATCATCACCTGGCTCGACGGCACGGTCGGCTGGCGCGACACCTTCCACATATACGGCCTGCTTTGCTTCACCATCATGGTGCCGCTGACCTGGGTGCTGCGCCGCCCGGCGCCGCCGGTGACAGCGGCAGGGCCCCGGGAGGCGGGGCCGGACGGACGCGCCTTCGGCCTGCCGGGCGGGGTTGCGACGGCGGTGCTGTGCGCGGCGATCGTCGGCTGCTGCATACCGATGTCCGTTCCGCTGGTGCATCTCAAGGCCTATGGCACGGACCTCGGCCTCGCCCCGCAGGCGGCCGCGGCGGCGCTCTCGATGGCGCTCTTCGCCAGCCTCTTCTCGCGCATTCTCGGCGGCGTGCTGGCGGACCGCATCGGCGGGCTGAAGACGCTGCTGATCGGCTCCGCCATCCAGTGCGCAATGCTGGCCGTCATCTCGCAGGCCCGCGAGATGTGGTCGCTCTACGCCGCCTGCATCGCCTTCGGCCTCGGCTACGGAGGCATCATCGGCATGTACGCCTATATCGTGCGGGAGTATTTCCCGCCGGCCGGCGCGACCCGGCGGATCGCCTGGATCTTCCTGTTCGGCACCATCGGCATGGCGGCCGGCGGCTGGCTCGGCGGCCGGCTGTTCGACGCGACCGGCAGCTACGAGGCCGCCTTCCTGCTGGGCGCGGCGGTCAACGCGGTGCAGCTCGTCATCGTCGCCGCCCTCCTCGTCCGCGCCCGCCCCGCCGCAATGCTGGCGGCAGCGTGACGGGTTTGCGCATTCACGCGCCCTCCGGCGGCACAATAGCTTCGAGTTGTTGGATAAGGCGGGGGATATCCTGCTGCACCGTTTCCCAAAGACGCCTCAAGTTGACGTCGAAATATCCATGAACGAGGCGATTTCGCATTCCGACGATTTGACGCCAGGGTATGTTCGGATGCGCAGCAATTGTCTCGGAACGTACGCGTGAGGCTGCTTCCCCGACCGTCTCTACAGCCTTCAGGTTCGCAAGCTGCGTCCTGCGGTCTTCTTCGAAAACCGGGAAATCCAACCCCCGCGCAAACGCCGCCGCCTCGCGCGCAGACAACAGCATGTCGAGCAGCAGCGCCCCGTCACTTCGCATAGATTGTTTCTGCCGATTCGAGGATGGCCTTGCGGCGGAGATAATTCCGGCTCGCCTCGACGGCGGAACGCTCAACCAGGTCCACGCTGCGGCCGAAAGCCGTGCTCAACTCGTCCTGCATCCGGGCAAGGTCGAGCAGCGTGTGACGTGCTCCCGGATCGAATTCCGCGAGTACGTCGATATCGCTTCCGGGACCGAAGTCTTCGCGCAGCACCGAGCCGAACAGCGCCAGTTCCACGACCTGCCATCGTTTGCAGAATGCGGCGACCTCATCCCGAGGCAGGTCGATATTCCCTGTCACGATTCGAACGCCCGGTTTGCCTCGTTACCGCACTCGGTTGCCCCGGAGCCCCGGAGAAGTCGTGCATCTCGAACCGCCGGTCTCATCCCCGATAACCTACATAACCCTTGAATGGCGCTCAACCGATGCGGCAGCCGCGGGGGCATGGATCTCCGGGCGCAAGCTGTTGGCGGGGGCTGGCCCTTCGCGCCGGTTGGGGGCTACCATGCTCCGCCCGGTCCGGAGCCCTCTTTCAGGCGCCGGCCGGGATGCGCGGTTGCTGAAGAGGAGGAAACGGAATGGCGAGCGTCACCATCAACGGTGAAGCCCGGACGCTGGACGGACCGGACGACACCGTCCTGTTGTGGGCCCTGCGCGACATGGCGGGCCTGACGGGAACCAAATACGGATGCGGGGCGGGCCTTTGCGGCGCCTGCACGGTGCATGTGGACGGCAAGGCCGAGAAGTCCTGCATGGTGACCGTGGGCGACGTGGCCGGCAAGTCGGTCACCACAATCGAGGGCCTTTCCGCCGACGGCGACCACCCGGTCCAGGTCGCATGGCGCGAACTGCATGTGCCGCAATGCGGCTTCTGCCAGACCGGGCAGATCATGCAGGCCGCCAGCCTGCTGGCCGAGAACCCGAAGCCGACCGACAGGGAAATCCTGGACGGGATGGCCGACAATATCTGCCGCTGCGGCTGCTATGAGCGCATTGTCGATGCGGTGCGGCTCGCGTCCACGGGAGTCTAGGCCATGTTGCACATGATGGAACAAGCGATCCTCGGAACGCCCTTGCGCGAAGCGGCGAAGCTCGCCTTCGCCAACGTCTCCCGCCGGCGTTTCCTGCAAGGCTCGGCAGCCGGTTTCGCCGTCGCCGCCTTCGCAACGACGGCGGAGGGCTTCGCGCGCTACAAGACCGGCGGCGACTTCATGCCGAACGGCCTGCGCTACGACCCGCACATCTTCGTCTCCATCGACCCCGACGGCACGGTGACCATCGTCGCCCACCGCTCGGAGATGGGCACCGGCTCGCGCACCTCGCTGCCGATGGTGCTGGCCGACGAGATGGGCGCCGACTGGGGGATGGTGAAGATCGTCCAGGCGGAAGGCGACGAGGAGAAATACGGCAACCAGGACACGGACGGGTCGCGCTCGCTGCGCCACCACATCCAGTCCATGCGCCAGATGGGCGCCTCGGTCCGCCACATGCTCGCCAATGCCGCGGCTGAAATGTGGGGCGTGGACGCCTCGGCGGTCACGGTCGGCGTGCATGAGGTCAGGGGCGGCGGCAACAAGGCCGGCTTCGGCGAGCTCGCCGAGGCGGCGATGAAGCAGCCCGTGCCCGAATTCGAGGCGCTCTCCTTCAAGGACGAAGCGGACTTCCGCTATATCGGCAAGGGCAAGATCGGCATCTACGACCTGCACGACATCACGACCGGCAAGGCCGTTTACGGCGCCGACGTGATGGTGCCGGGCATGAAGGTGGCGGCCGTCGCCCGCCCGCCGGTGGTCGGCGCGGAAGCGAAGAGCTACGACGCCAGCGCGGCCATGGCCGTTCCGGGCGTCGAGCATGTGGTGCCGCTGCCGGCCTCGATCATGCCGGCGAAGTTCGCCCCGCTCGGCGGCGTCGCCGTCGTGGCCTCCAACACGGATGCGGCGATCAAGGGCCGCGATGCGCTGGAGATCCAGTGGGGCGACAGCCCGCACAGCGGCTACACCTCCGAGTCCTACCTGGAGGAGATGCGGGCGACGGCGAAGCAGCCGGGCCAGGTATTCCGGGCGGAAGGCGATGCGGCGGCGGCCTTTGCCGGCGCGGCGAAGACCTTCGGGCAGGAATACAGCCAGGCGCACATGGCGCATGCGATGATGGAGCCGCCTGTAGCGGTCGCCAGCGTTGCGGACGGCAAGTGCGAAATCTGGGCGCCGGTGCAGTCTCCCTTCGGCGCGCGCGGCGATGTCGCGGCGGCGCTGGAGATGGAGGTCGCCGACGTGCGCGTGAACGTCACGCTCCTCGGCGGCGGGTTCGGGCGGAAGTCCAAATGCGACTTCGCGATCGAAGCGGCGCTGCTCAGCAAGAAGCTCGGCATGCCGATCAAGGTGCAGTGGACGCGCGAGGACGATATCCGGCACAGCTTCTACCACACCGCCTCGGTGGAGCGGATCGAGGTTGCGCTGGACGATGCGGGCAAGGTGACCGGCTGGCGGCACAACTCGGTGGCGCCGTCGATCCTGTCCACCTTCGCGCCGGACAGCGGGCACCAGTTCTTCATCGAGAGCGGGATGGGGCATGTCGATATCCCCTTCGAGATCCCGAACCTCTCGGTCGAGAACGGCAAGGCGATGGCGCACACGCGCATCGGCTGGTTCCGCTCGGTCTCGAATATTCCGCGCGCCTGGGCGGTGCAGTCCTTCGCCTCGGAGCTCGCGGCCGAACTCGGCCGCGACGATCTCGAAGTGATGCTGGAGCTGATCGGTTCCGACCGGAAGCTCGACCCGCCGAAGCAGGGCTTCCCGGAGAACTTCTGGGACTATGGCGAGGTGTATGACGAATATCCCATCGACACCATGCGCCTGAAGAACGTCCTGAAGCTGGCCGCCGAGAAGGGCGGCTGGGGCAGCCAGATGCCGGCGGGCGAGGGCCTCGGACTGGCCGTGCACCGCTCCTTCGTCACCTATGTGGCGGCCTGCGCCCGCGTGAAGATCGTGGACGGTCGGATCACCGTTCCGGAGATTCACATGGCGCTGGACTGCGGCTTTGCGGCCAATCCGGAGCGGATTCGCAGCCAGATGGAGGGCTCGGCCGTGCAGGGCATGACCATCGCGCTCTACAGCGGCGTCACCTTCGAGAACGGTGCGGCCGTGCAGTCGAACTACCACGACTACCAGATGGTGCGTTCCGACAACTTCCCGGAGAAGGTGCACACGCACATCGTGCCGCATCCCTTCTCGGTCCACGCCTCGGGCGTGGGCGAGCCGGGCGTGCCGCCGGTAGCCCCGGCGATCGGCAATGCGGTCTTCCATGCAACGGGCAAGCGCATGCGCGACCTGCCCATGGGCGACACCGTCTGACGCATCGGGGGAGGCTAGTAGCAGCAGTCGTCGATCGGAACCTACGCAGGGCGTCGCCGGAAACCGCCTCCCCCGCTTGCGCGGGGGAGGTCTGGCGGGGACCGCTTTCGCAGGCGGAAGCGGCCCCTCACCTTGCCCTCTCCCCTACCGGGTTCACACATCTGCGTTTGCCCGCTTCGCATTGCATGTTCCCCACGGTCGCCCCGGCCCCCGAGCCGGGGCCCAGCCTCGGGTCTCGCGGCAGCCCCGGATCGCGGTCCGGGGCAGGCCCCAGCGGTCGATCCTGCTCTCCGCCGGCTGCGGCGACATCGGGAAACGGGGATGGACCCCCGCCTTCGCCGCGGCGACGGATCGGGGCAAACGCCCGCCCAGCAAGGCTGGCAAGCGTACCGAATACAAGCCAGCAAGAGATGTGCGAATGCGGTAGCAAGCGGGGAGAGGAGAGATATGCACGGATTCTCCAGCCTTCTCCCCTCCCGCTGGACGGGGGCTGGAGGAGGGCCCCTCGGCGCGGCGGGCCTTTCCCGAAGGTCTCGAAAATAAATTCGGAACAGGGGCTTGCATTCTAGGAAAATATGCTAGAATGGGTTCCAGGGAAACGGTGTCCATGGGCCGCTTCCCTTCGCGCCGGCCCGGCGCGGAACGACCCCGATTCGGCGGACAGGCGAAGTGCGCCCTCCGGCTCGCGCGCGCAATCAGGCGTGCGAACCGCGCCGGCGCTAATGCGCGCCCAGCCGCCCGCGCACACGTACGCGAACCGCGCGCAAAACAGGGTCGCTCCAAACCGGAACGGTGAGAACGGGAACCGAACCGAGGAGCCGCCATGCCCATCATCCAGCCCGCCATAGCCCTCTCCACCCGCCAGGAGGCCTTCTGCCGCCACTACGCCGTCTCCGGCAATGCCGCCGGCGCCGCAAGGCAGGCCGGTTACTCCGAGCGCTCCGCCCGCCAGACCGGATGCGCGCTCCTGGAGCGTCCTTGGCCCGGCTTCCTCGCCAATGTCGCAGCCTGCGTCGCGTCCAGGCGTTCGCTCCGCAAGGAGTGGGCCGAAAAGCGTAGCGTAGCCTACGGTTGAGGCCCGCGACGCCGCGGGCGGACGCCTGGGCGCGACCCGGAGGGCGGCGCTGTGGGACCGGCATGGTGCGTCGAGCCGCTTGCCCGATGCCCCGCATCGCGCTGCACGGCTCTCCTGCCCTGCCGGCCCCACAGCGCCGCGCAGGCCACGACATTGGCGAGGAAGCCGGGCCCTGTGGTGGAGCGCCTGCGGCGCATCCGCCTGTCCTGGAAGCGCACCGAGCATGACGAGGCGCAGATCGTGCTGGCCCGGCTGGAGCAGGCGTGGGATGCGGCCGTCGCCGCCGGCTCGGCCTATACCATGCTCCGGGTCTTGCGCTTCCAGGCGGAGATTGCCGGGCTGGTCGGGCCCGCAGACCGGAGGGCCCGGCTCTGGCCGCTGGCGCATGAGGACGAACTCGGCGAGATCGAGGCGGGCGAGGCGCTTGAGGTCGGCACCGAGCCCGGACCCCTGGCCGAGGCGGTGCGCCGGGGCCATACCCGCGCCGAACGCGCGCTCGCCCGCCACCGCGAAAGCCGGGAGGAACTGGAGGCGCAGGACGGTTTCGACGAAGCCGCGCATGAGGAGGCCGCCCGGAGGCTCGCCGGGGCCGTCGAGGAGCGCGCATGCCTGCCCGTCGGCTTCGAGGCCGCCCCATTGCCTCCGGCAGACGACCTGCCCCCGGCCGACGATCCACCCGAGGAGGCCTACGAAGACTGCCCCTGGGCCGGCGACGACAGGTCCGCCTACGACGACCGGACTGACGGCATGATCGACGATGACCGGGCCGACGGCGCGGAGCACGACTGGCTCTACCAGCGCCGCAACGGCTACGCCGAAATCTACGACCCGTGGTCGCCCGAAGAACGCGAAGAGCGCAGGCGGGACCGGCTCGAACGCGACGACATGCGCTGCACCATCGAGCCCCCCGGCGCCGACGACCCGCTCGACATCGACTGGCTCGAAGACGGGGAGGATCGGGACGGCGAATTCGCCTCCGACCATGACATTTCATGACATTTGTATGGACGCCTCTGGTGAGGCAAGGGTCGATTTGTTGTGACGGCGAGGCAGGTTGCAGTTTTGTATCCGACCTTTTTGCGGGGCTTTTGTGCCCACTGGCCCTGATGGGATTTGCCGATCCGCGCCTCATTTCCATGACAGGCCTCTCGCTCTTGAACGTCATGCAGGCTTGGCGGATCGCGGTATGACCCGTTTGCCATCACTCCTTGTCGTACCTTGCGCACTCTTCTGGCGGCTTCCTCCTGTGCCGGTTCGCTATGTCGGTTCGTGTGCTGTTGTCGCTCGCGGCCTATGCCGGCTGGCTGACGAAGTTCGCCTGGTATGCCCGGTCATGGGCCAGCAGGGCCCAGATCGTTCGCGCGGTCTTGTTGGCCAGCGCCACTGTGACCACGTTGGGCGGTCGCCGCTCGGCCAGGCGCACGGCCCATTCGGGCGGCGTCTTGCTTCTGGCGAGCACTGTGCGCGCCCCGTGCACCAGCAGGGTCCGCAGATACTTGTCGCCGCGCTTGGAGATGCCGAGCATGCGCACCCGCCCCCCGGTGCCCGTGTGGCGCGGCGCCAGACCGAGCCAGGCGGCGAACTCGCGCCCGGAACTGAAGGCGGCAGGATCGCCCATCATCGCCACGACGGCAGTCGCGGTCAGTATGCCGACGCCGGGGATCTCCGCGACCCGCTGGCTGTCGGGACTGCTGCGGTGCCACAGCGCGATCCGCCGTTCGATCACGGCGATTTCCTTGTCGAGCGCGCCGACACGGCTCCACTGCTCGCGCAGGGTCTCGACGACCGGCGCCGGAAGACGCGCCGCGAGGCGGTCCAGGGCCGGGGCAATCCCACGACCGATGCCAGCCCGACCTTTCGCCATGACCTCGCCATACTCGCTCAGCAGGCCGCGCAGGGCGTTGATCTGCGCGGTGCGGAACTTCACCAGCTGCTGGCGCATGCGGTGCAGCGCCAGGACCGCCTGCTGCTCCTCGCTCTTGACCGCGACCGTCTTCACGCCCGGCTGCTGCGCGGCGGTCCAGATCGCCCGGGCGTCGCGCACGTCGTTCTTGTTGCCGGCCACGAAGGGCCGCACCGCCCGCGCCGGCAACAGCCGGGCCTCGTGACCGAGCTTGCGCACCTCCCGCGCCCAATGCTGAGAGCCGCCGCACGCCTCCATCGCCACCACGCAGGGCGAACGCTCGGCGAAGTGCCGCAGGAACTTCGCCCGCGTCAGCTTCAAATCGACAATCTCGCCCGTCTCCATATCGACCCAGTGCAACTGGAACACTCGCTTGGCCGTATCCACGCCCACCACCGTTCTGTTAGTCTCCATCTCGGACCCTCCGGTTTGCCTGTGAAGAGCTCGCTCTTCCCTCTTGGCACTTTAGATGCCGTCGGCCCGAGAGGGTCCAACTCAACCCCCAGACCCAACAACATCAGGATCGGGAGGCGTCCATCCCATTTCCATGACGCCTCGCAGGGAGGCCTGCTCGACGAGGCCGGGCCATGCCCGGTCGGCGCGGAAGCCGCGGACGGCGGTATTAACCCGCACCGCCCGCTTTGATAACTTTCCAGCATGGGACCTTCGGAAGACCGCGACGCTGCCGGGCGCCTGGGGGCTGTCATGGGCCGTATCGCGGCAGCGGCGGATGCCGCCGGACGCGATGCCGGCACGGTCCGGCTGGTAGCCGTCTCGAAGCTGCAGCCGGAAAAGCGCATAGCGGGGGCGCTGGAGGCCGGACACCGGCTGTTCGGCGAGAACCGCGTGCAGGAAGCGGAAGCGCGCTGGCCGGCGTTCAGGGAGCGGTTTCCCGACATCGCCCTGCACCTCATCGGCGGGCTGCAGACCAACAAGGTCCGGGCGGCGGTGCGGCTGTTCGACGTAATCGAAACGGTGGACCGGACCCGGCTGGCGGCGGCGCTGGCGCGCGAGTTCGAGCGCACGGGCAGGGCGCTCCCCTGCTTCGTGCAGGTCAATACCGGCGACGAGCCGCAGAAAGGCGGGGTGTCGCCGGCCGGGCTCGACGGCTTCCTCGACAGGTGCCGCGGCGAGTACGGCCTCGACGTCGCCGGCCTGATGTGCATTCCGCCCGCCGAGGATCCGCCCGGTCCCCATTTCGCCTTCCTGCGCGAGGCGGCCCGGCGCAACGGGCTGGCCGGGCTGTCGATGGGCATGAGCGCGGATTTCGAGACGGCGATCCGCTTCGGCGCAACGCATGTGCGGGTGGGCAGCGCCGTCTTCGGCGCGCGCGGCTGAGCGGCTCGCAACCCGCTCGGCCGCGTTCGCCGGAATCGCTTCGATCACGGAGTTGTGATAGCGTCCGGCCGATTATTTCCTCTCGGAGACCGGCTGGATGGCGCGCACGATTTTGCTCGTGGACGACGACGAAACGCTGCGCAGCGTACTGGCGGAGCAATTGGCGCTGCATGGCGAGTTCGCCACCCAGGAGGCCGGCACGGCGGGGGAGGCGGTCGACGTCATGGGCTCGGAGCAGTTCGACGCCGTGATTCTCGATGTCGGCCTGCCGGACATGGACGGGCGCGAGCTTTGCCGGGAGATGCGGAGCCGGGGGGTAAAGGTCCCGATCCTGATGCTGACCGGGGTCGATACGGACGCCGATGCCGTTCTCGGCTTCGATGCGGGCGCAAACGACTATGTGGCCAAGCCGTTCAGGTTCGAGGTGCTTCGCGCCCGGCTGAGGGCCCATCTGCGCCAGCACCAGGAGAGCCATGACGCCTCGCTCGATATCGGCGGGTACAAGTTCCGGCCGGCCTACAAGCAGCTTCTCGACCCGGACAACGACAAGACGGTGCGCCTGACCGAGAAGGAAACGGCCATCCTGCAGTTCCTCTACCGGGCCGGCGGAGCGACCGTCAGCCGGGAGACCTTGCTGCGGGAGGTCTGGGGCTACCGTCCCGGCGTCACGACCCATACGCTCGAAACGCACATCTACCGCCTGCGGCAGAAGATCGAGCGCGACCCGCCCCATGCGCGGCTCCTCGTGACCGAGCCGGGCGGATACCGCCTGGCGTCCTGACTTGCCCGCCTCCTTCAGGGTCCGGTTCCGCGGCGTGCGGGGCAGCATCGCCTGTCCGGGACCTGCGACGGCAGGCTATGGCGGCAACACGGCCTGCATCGAACTGCGCTGCGGGGGCCGGCTCATCGTCCTCGACGCCGGGACCGGATTGAGGGAACTGGGCGCGGAACTCGTCGGTCGGGGGCCGCTCGAAGCAGACATATTGCTGAGCCACACGCATCTCGACCATGCGGTCGGCCTGCCTTTCTTCGCGCCGCTCTTCGATGCCCGCAACCGCTTCTCGATACGCGCGGGGCATCTGGCGGAGCGGGGCGGCGTGCGTCCGGTGCTGGAGCGGATGCTGTCGCCGGAACTGTTCCCGGTGCCGCTGGACGGCTTCCCCGCCGAACTGCGCTGTATCGACTTCCGCGCCGGAGAGGATTTCGCGCTTGCGGGCGGCGTGCATGTGCGCACCGCACCGCTCGATCATCCGGGCGGCGCGACGGGATACCGGGTGGAGTATGACGGGCGGTCCGTTTGCTATGTCGGCGATACGGGCCATGTGCCCGGCGAGCCCAACCGGGACATTCTGGGCCTCATCCGGGGCGCGGACATCGTCATCTACGATGCAATGTTCACCGAGGAGGAGTTCGCGCGCCATCCGCACTGGGGCCACTCGACCTGGAACGAGGGCGCGAGGCTCTGCGAGGCGGCGGGAGCGGACAGGCTGGTGCTTTTCCACCACGATCCGCGCCGCGACGACGAAGCGATGGACCGGCTCGTCGCGGAGGCGGCCGGGCGCCGCCCCGGCACGCAGGCCGCGCGGGAAGGCATGGTGCTAAGCGTCTGAGGAGCCGGAATCCGGCTCGCGCCAGCGGCGAACGGTGCCGAGGTCGATGTCGAACAGGTCGAGCGCGCGCCCGAGCGTGTGGTCGATCATCTCGTCGAGGGTCTGCGGGCGCGCGTAGAATGCCGGCACGGGCGGCATGACGATGGCGCCGTTCTCGCTTGCGGCCGCCATGGCGCGCAGATGCCCCGTATGCAATGGCGTCTCGCGCACGAGCAGCACCAGCCGGCGGCGTTCCTTCAGCGTGACGTCGGCGGCGCGGGTGAGCAGGTTCGTAGTCGTGCCCCAGGCGATCTCCGAGAGCGACCGGACCGAGCAGGGCGCAACAACCATGCCGCGCGTTCGGAAGGAGCCCGACGAGATGGCGCCTGCAATGTCGCGCGGGTTGTACACCCGGTCCGCGAGCGCCTTCACCTCCGCCGCCTTGCGGTCGGTTTCATGCGCGAGCGTGACCTCTGCGGACGGGGTCATCACCAGATGGGTTTCGACGGCTGCCTCCGCCAGAAGCTCCAGCAGGCGGACGCCGTAAACGACGCCGGAGGCGCCGCTGATGCCGATGACGAGGCGGTCGGTCATGCCGATTGCAGCCTCGCCGATGCGGCCGGTTCCTGCAAGCCGGCGCGCGCCATGACGAAGGCCGGAAGCAGCGCGGCGAAAGCGAGCAGCCCCACGGCCACGAACACGTCCTGGAAGGCCTGCGCCTCCGCCTGCGCCAGCATGACCTCGCCTAGATAGCGCGCCGCCGTTGCGCTCGCCTCCTCGGGCCCCAGCCCGCCGGCCGCCGCCAGCCGGCCGACGTCCTCCAGCATCGCCATGCTGGCCGCGTTGGCGGCCGTCTGCGTCGCGGTGAACGCCTCGGCAAACACGCTCGTGCGCATTTCGAGCAGGACGACGAGCAGGTTGATGCCGCACGCGCCGCCCAGCATTCGCGTGAAGTTCACCAGCCCCGAGCCCTGTTGCACCTGGTCGGGACGGAGCGCCCTGAGCGAGCCGGTGTTGAGCGAGGGAATGACGAAGGACAGCCCGAAGCGGTTGATCATGATGAACAGCGCGAATGTCCAGAAGGGCGTGTCGGCATCGGCCGTGCCCATCAGCAGGAAGCCCGCCCCGAATACCGCCAGCCCCAGCATGATCGGCCAATGCGCCGGCACGAGGTCGCTGATCCGTCCCGAGACCGGGAACATCACCGCCATCAGCAGGCCCGCCGGCACCATCAGCAGGCCCGCCCGCGTCGCCGTGTAGCCCTGCACTTCCTGCACGAACACGGCGATGAGGTAGATCGACCCGAACATGCTGAAGCCGAAGATGAAGCCGACGGCGAAGGCCGAGGCGAAACGACCGTTGCGGAACAATGTCAGGTCGAGCAGGGGAGAGCGGGCAGCAAGTTGGCGAAGGATAAAGGCCGCCGCGCTTGCGCCGCCGAGCACGAGTTCGAACACGATCCGGTCCGAACTCCAGCCGATGCGCTGGCCGCTCGCGAGCCCGTCGAGCAGGGCCACGATGGCCGTGACCAGCAGCGCGAAACCGGGCCAGTCGAAAGCGGCGCGCGGCCCGGCATCTTCGCGCTCCGGCATGAAGAGGAGGCCGAGGGGCAGGGCCGCCGCCACGCCCGGCAGCGGGATCAGGAAGACCCAGCGCCAGTCGAAGCCGTCTATGGCGAAGCCGCCGAGCGCGGGGCCGAATGCGGGCGCCAGCACCACGCCCAGGCCGAATAGCCCCATGGCCGTGCCGCGCCGGTCGGGTGGAAACACGCGGAACAGGATCTGCATGGAAAGCGGTTGCAGCAGCCCGCCGCAGGCGCCTTGCACGACGCGCGAGAGAATGACGACATCCAAGCTGGGCGCGGCGGCCCCCGCAAATGAGGCGGCCGTGAAGGCGACAAGGGTTACGGTCAGCACAGCGCGGGCGCCGAAATGGCGAACCAGCCAGGCATTCAGCAGCATGCCGGCCGTCATGGCGGCGAAGTAGCCGGTCGCAACCCATTGCGCCCGGTCCTGCCCGACGCCGAAAGCGCCCATGATATGCGGCACGGCCACTGTGACGCTCGTCGACGAAAGCACCATGGCGATCATGGCGACCAGCGCCGTGCCGCTCGCCCACCAGCGATAGTGCGCGCCAAAGCGCTCCGTCAGGACCTCAACGGTCTCGGACGTCAATGTTCACTTCCACCATCATGCCCGGCAGGAGCGTCATGCCGTTGCGCTCCAGACCGATGCGCACCGGCACGCGCTGGGTGATCTTGGTGAAATTGCCGCTCGGGTTAGGGGTGGGAAGCAGGGCGAAATTGGCCGTGGTCGTGCTGCCGATGCGCTCGACCGTGCCCGTGAACGCGGTCTCCGGATAGGCGTCCACGGAGACAGCCACGGCCTGGCCGACCCGGAGCCGGCTGAGCTCGGTCTCCTTGATATTGGCCTCGATCCAGAGGTCGTCCGGGTCGTGGAGCAGCAGCATGCGCTGGCCGTCGTTCACGAATTCGCCCGTCTCGACGAAGATGCGGTCGATGAGGCCGCCGCCAGGCGCGCGCAGCAGCCGGTCGTCGACATCGACCCGCTGCTGGTCGAGCTCCGCCTGGAGCCTGGCGGTGCGGTGGTCCAGCATGGCGAGTTCGGAGTCGATCACATCGAGCCGTTGCCGTTCGGCTTCGGCCTCGGCCATCTGGGCGCGCGCGGCTTGCGTCTCGGCGTCGACCTTTTGCAGGTCGGCCTTGATGCGGTCCACCCTGGTGCTGGCCTGGTCGAGGGCCTGCCTGGAGACCACCCTGCGTTCGTAGAGCGCCTTGGCGCGGCGGAGTTCAGAACGCGCGAGGTCGAGGTCTGCAAGCAGCACCGACCGGCCTGCCCGGCTTGCCTGCACGCCGCTCTCGCGGGTTCGCATCCTGGTGGAAGTCTGCGCGTCCATGACGCCGCGCTCGACCAGCAGGCGCCGCCGCTCCGCCTCCAGCCCGGCGAGCTGGGCCTCCAGTCCCTGCACCCTGAGCTTCGGGATGCGGTCGTCGAGGCGGGCCAGGACTTGCCCGCCCCGCACGCGGTCTCCTTCTTCGACCGCGAGTTCGAGGATGACGCCGTCCACCTTGCTTGCGAGCGTCACCATGTTCGCCTTGATGCGGGCATCGTATTCGTGGACATGCGTGAACCGGTCCCACACCTCGCGCGCGCCGTAGGCCAGCGCCGCGCAGGCGATGAGGGCGATTGCAAGATAGCGCAGCCCTCGCGCCGCGCCGCCTCGCCGCCTCGGCGGAGCTTCGGTCTTGCTTTCAGGCGTTTCGGCCATTGTCCCGGTCCTCGTTCAGCACTTCCAGCCGACTCCGTATCGCATTGAAAACATGCAGGCAGATGTCGAGGTGCCGCGGGTCTATGTCCTGCGTCAGCTCCTGACGGAGCTCCCGGCCGACCCGGTCGATCTCCTCCAGCAACGGCATGGCGGCCGGCGTCAGGCGGACAGTCTTGGCGCGCCGGTCGCTGGGTGAGTCCCGCCGTTCGATCAGGCCGTTCCGGGCCAGCGCGTCGAGCTGGGGTACGAGCGTCGAGTCCCTTATGCCCACACGGAGCGCAAGGCGGCCTTGCGTCAGCCCGTCGGGATAGGCGCTCAGGTGGATCAACGCTGCCCAGCGCGCCTGCGACAGTCCGAGCGGCTTCAGTCGCGCGTCGAGCGCCTGGCGCCATAGCCGCGACAGTTCCGCGAGCTTCAGGCCGAAGCGATGATCGCTCTCCAGCCCCGCCGCGCCCTCCATATTCGCTTCCTCATAATTCATCAGCTATATATTAGGGCACAAAAGATTCGGTTGGAAGGGTTTTCGCCCGTCATCTCCCCGCCTGCCGCTTGCGCTACGATAGCCGCCGTTCAAACGGAGACCGGACCCATGCCTGACGGGACGCAGACCGCATTCGGGGCGAGCCATTGGGGCGCTTTCACGGCCGAGACGAGAGACGGACGCCTGGTTGGTGTAAGGCCGTTCGACATGGATCCGAGCCCCGCGCCATTCATCCGCGCGCTGCCGGATGCGGTCCATGCCGAGTGCCGTATCGCGACGCCTGCCGTCCGCAAGTCCTGGCTGGAAGGCGGTCCGGGCGCCAACACCGCAGCGCGCGGCGCGGAACCCTTCGTGCGCGTGAGCTGGGACCGGGCGCTCGACCTGGTGGCGGCGGAGCTCGAGCGCGTCCGGAAGGAATATGGCAACGAGGCGATCTACGGCAGCTCCGGCTGGGGCAGCGCCGGCGTCTTCCACAATGCGCGCAGCCAGTTGACGCGTTTCCTCAACCTCCACGGGGGCTTCATCGACCAGGTAACGAGCTTCAGCGTCGGCGCGGCGAGCGTCATTGTCCCGCGCATCGTGGGTTCGATGCAGCCGGTGTTCGGGCCGGTCAACACATGGCCGCTGATCGTCGAGCATACCGAGCTGATGGTGACGTTCGGCGGTATGCCGCCCAAGAACGCCATGGTCAATCAGGGCGGCGTCGGCGCGCATGACGCGCCCGACTGGCACCGGCGCGCGGCACAGTCCGGCACCCGGTTCGTGTGCATCGGTCCGATCCGCGACGACACGGCAGAGGAAGTCCGGGCCGAATGGCTTGCAGTGCGGCCCAACACCGATCTCGCGCTGATGCTGGGACTCGCGCACACGCTTCTCAGCGAAGGGCTGCACGATGCGGGTTTCCTCGCGCGCTGCTGCACCGGGTTCGACAGGCTGGCCGCCTACCTGCTCGGCGAGGCGGATGGGACGGCCAGGGACGCGGACTGGGCCTCAGGCATTTGCGGGCTCCCGGCCGAAACCATCCGGAGCCTCGCCCGCCGGATGGCGGCTTCGCGCACGCTGATCGGCGTCAGCTGGTCGGTCCAGCGCGCCGACCGCGGGGAACAACCCTACTGGATGACGATTGCGCTTGCCGCCATGCTGGGCCAGATCGGCCTGCCGGGCGGCGGCTTCGGCTTCGGCTATGGCGCCATGCACGGCATCGGCGACCCGACCCGGCAGGTCCCGCCGCCGACGCTTCCCAAGGGAAAGAACGACGTGCCCTGCACGATCCCGGTTGCGCGCCTGGCCGACATGCTGCTGAACCCGGGCGCGGCATACCGTTTCAACGGAGAGGACCGCCGCTATCCGGATATCCGGATGATCTACTGGTGCGGCGGAAACCCGTTCCATAAGCACCAGGATCTGAACAACCTGCTCAAGGGCTGGGCGAAGCCGGACACCATCGTCATCCACGAGCCCTGGTGGACGCCCGCGGCCAAGCGCGCCGATATCGTGCTGCCCTGCACGACGACGTTGGAGCGCAACGACATCGCGGCATCTCAATTCGACCGCTTCGTCATCGCCAGCCAGCAGGCCATCGATCCGGTCGGCGAGGCGCGCAACGAATACGATATCTACAGCGGCCTCGCGGAACGACTCGGTTTTGCCGAAGCCTTCACCGAGGGCCGCAGCGAGCTGGACTGGCTGCGCCACCTCTACGATCTCTACCGCCAGCGCGTCGCGAAGGACGGCATAGAGATGCCGGGCTTCGACGGTTTCTGGGAGGCGGGCCATTTCGAAATCCCCGCGCCCGCGAGCCCACCCGTTCCCTTCGCCGGTTTCCGCGCCGACCCGGAGGGTGCGCCGCTCAAGACCCCGTCGGGACGGATCGAGATCTACTCGGAGACTATCGCCGGCTTCGGCTATGACGATGCGCCGGGCCATCCGGCCTGGGTGGAGCCGGTGGAGTGGCTCGGCAGCGAAAAGGCGGGGCGTTACCCGCTGCACATGCTCTCGAACCAGCCGCGGGCGCGGCTCCACAGCCAGCTAGACTGCGGTTCGGTAAGCCGGGGCGCCAAGATCGTAGGGCGCGAGGCGATGCGGATGAACCCCGGCGACGCACGCAGAGGGGAATCGCGGACGGCGATGTCGTGCGCGTGTTCAACGACCGGGGCGCCTGCCTCGCCGGCGTCGTCGTCAGCGACCTGATTCGCGAGGGCGTGGTGGAACTTGCGACGGGAGCCTGGTTCGATCCCGTCGATCCGTCGGTGCCGGGCAGCCTGGAAAAGCACGGCAATCCGAATGTACTCACCACGGACAAACCGACCTCGACGCTAACCCAATGCAGTGCGGCCCAGACCGCGCTGGTCGAGGTCGAACGGTTCGACGGAGAGCCGCCGCCCGTCACCGCCTTTTCGCCGCCGCCCGTTCTCGAGGCCTGACGGATGGTAGCCGTGTCTGGAAACGCGGCGCCGATCTCCCGATACCGGCTGCGCTTCAAGCCCGCGCTATGGGTTCGCCGGCTGCCCGTCGCACCGGCTAGTCCCTCGGCCTGTCCTCCCAGGAGACGACCGTCTGGCGGGCCTCGCCCAGGCCTTCTATGCCGAGATGGACCTCGTCGCCGACATCGAGGAAGCGCGGCGGCTTCATGGCGCTGCCGACGCCGGGCGGCGTGCCGGTCATGACGACGTCGCCGGGCATGAGCGTCATGAAACGGCTGGCGTAGGCTACCGCCTCCACGACCGAGAAGATCATCTTGCCGGTATTGCCGGTCTGCATCCGCTCGCCGTTCACATTCAGGAACATGGCGAGGTCCTGCACGTCGGCGATCTCGTCCTTCGTCACCAGCCAGGGGCCGATGGGCGCGAAGCTGTCATGGCTCTTGCCCTTGGTCCACTGGCCGGACCGCCCGGTCTGGAACTCGCGCTCCGAAACATCGTTGCCGAGCGCGAAGCCGGCGACATGGTCCATGACCTCGTCCTCGCCGATATATTGCGCCTTCGAGCCCATGACGACGACGAGCTCGACCTCCCAGTCGAGCATGGTCGAATCGACCGGCTTGACGATGGGGTCGTTCGGCCCCGTCAGCGCCGTGACCGGCTTCTGGAAGTAGATCGCGTCCTTCGGGATCGGCGCACCCACCTCGTTGGCGTGGTCGATGTAGTTGAGGCCGACGCAGAGCACCTTGGCCGTGCCGGCGACCGGCAGGCCGAGGCGCGGCGATCCGGAGACTTCCGGCAGCGAGGCCGGGTCGAGGCCCGCAAGACGCTCCAGGCCCGCGGGCGAAATCGCCTCCGGGCCGAGGTCCCCGATCTCTCCGGAGAGGTCGCGAATGACGCCGCCCGCATCCAGCAGGCCCGGCTTCTCCCGGCCCCTCGGGCCGTGACGCAATAATTTCATCTTCTACTCCGCCGCTTCGGCCGTTGTTTCCGTTATCCCGCCGACGACCCCCGCCGCCGCGAACTCCTCCACCTGCGCGGGCGTCCAGCCTTCGCGCAGCAGGATTTCGCACGAGTGCTCGCCGATATGCGGCGCCCTGTCGAGGCCCGCGTCGGATCCGATCTTCGCAAGGCCCGGAACGTTGGTGACCGGCAGCGCGCCCGGCATGCCGGGATGCTCCATCCAGGCGACGCTCTCCACCGCCTTCACATGCGCGTCCTCGAGAAAATGGCTGTAGGTGGAGACGGGCGCGTTCATCACGCCTTCCTCGGTCAGCGCCTCGGCCCATTCCGCCGTCGTGCGCTTCAGGAACGCCTCGCGGATCACCGGCATCAGCTCCGCCTCGCGCTCGATGCGCTTCTCACGCGTGTTGTAGCGCGGGTCGTCGGCGAGGTCGTCGCGACCGAGCACCTTGCAGAGCGAGACATAATGGCGCTCGCGCATGGCGGTGATGTTGATGTAGCCGTCGGCCGTCTCCATCGTGCCGACCGGCACATAGAGCACCTGCGGCGCGCCGCCTTCCAGATAATGCTCCATCACCTTGGCGGACTGGAACGCCGCTGCCGACTGCATCAGCGAGCAGTCGATATAGGCGCCCTTGCCGAAGCGGAACTTGCGGATCAGCGCGGACGAAATGGCCTGGTAGGCGTAGAGGCCGGTCATCACGTCGATGGCGATCATGCCGATGCGCTGCGGCGCGCCGGAGGCGTCGCGGTTGATCGACATCCAGCCGGAAAACGCCTGGACCACCGAATCCGTAACCGGAAGGCGGTTGTAGGGGCCTTCCTGGCCGAAGCCGGTGACGGAGAGGTAGATGACCTCCGGATTGACCGCCTTCACCTGCTCGTAGCCGATGCCGAAGCGCGCCATGACGCCGGGGCGAAAGCTCTCAACCACCACATCGGCCTCGGAGGCGAGCTTGAAGGCGATCTTCTGCGCGGCCTCGTTCTTCATGTCCATCGCGAGCGATTTCTTGCCGCGGTTGAACACGACGGAATGGGCGCACTGGTCTCCGTAAGTCTTGCCGAGCGTGCGCCCCCAGTCGCCGTCGAGCGGCTCCAGCTTGGTCACTTCCGCGCCGTGTTGCGCGAGCAGCATGGTGCTGTGCGGGCCGGCGACGCCCTGGGTCGCGTCGAAGACCTTGACGCCCTCCAGGGGCAGGGGGGTCGGCATGGGCAGATTGTCTCCTCGCCCGCATGGGTGGGGCGCGCAACGAAAAGCGGATTCGCGGAATATCGGGCGGCAGCGGCGGGGAAGTCAATCCGCTTGCCGGAGGACGCGGCGCTACCTGGACCGGCGCAGCGACGACGGCGGCTACATGGTCGTCGCGCAGTGCCTTCTTCGAGATCGACTGCCAGCAGGGCAGCGAGCTACCGGACTCACACATCCGCTTCCGTTGGCTTCGCCTTGCACGTCCCCGCCCGCCCCTGCGAAAGCGGGGGCCGCCACGGCTCCCGCCTTCGCGGAGTCGGAGAGAGGACGCGGAGACCTTCGCAACCGGGACGGGGCGGTTCGTGGAAGACCCCTCGATTGTGTCATGAACTGTCAAGTTCGCCATGCCGCCGCTGAAGCTCTGCGGTTCCGTTCCTGCATATCGTTCCTCCCTTGCGCTTCGTTCCGGTCCAGTCCGTCCGCGCCGCCGCCGGCCTGGGCCCCAATCGGCGGGACCCTTTTTTGCGCGCGTATCGCCTGCGCGCCCCCGCGCCCGCTCGCGCGCCTTTGCGCCGGCGCGGTTCGCACACCTGATTGCGCGCGCGAGACGGCGGACGCACGTCTCCTGTCCGTTCCCGCCGGGGCTTTTTTCGGGCCCCAGCCCTTGCTTCCCTCTGCAGAAGAGCGAAAAGGCGGCCCCCGGGGAGCCGCCTCTCTCTACTCCCATCATACACCACTTTTTCTCAGGTCAAGCCCCTTGACGGGAAAATATGAAAATTTTTCCAATTCCCCGCCGCAAGCCGGTCGGCGGCATCGGGAGCCATGGATGGGCCCCCGCTTCCCCGCTCGCGGGCGGAAACAGGCGGAGGCCTGAATAACACCCGGTTCCGAGCGTGTGAAGGAATTGGAGCGGCAGTCGGCCGTATCGAAACAGGACGAGGACAGATAAACATCGTCACCCCGGACTTGTTCCGGGGTCCATCCCTGACCCTCTGCGCCCGCCGCAGCCGTTCGAGACGGGATCGGACGGCCTGCGTCCGCCGAGAGAGCGGGGGCTGGACCCCGGATCAAGTCCGGGGTGACGGTTTGGGGTAAGCCAGGGGTTGTTTCCCGTCGGACGGGCGGTGCAACGCCTGGCAAATCCAATCTCTTCACACGCTCTTCCGCGGGGGCATGCGCTTCCGCCTCGCCTGACGGCTGCTATGCTCCTGGCCGGACAGGCGGCGGCGCGAGGGAGGCGGGGCCATGGATTTCGGTTATTTCGGCCTGATGGGCTACCGGGAGCGGGGCACGCCGCCGCAGCGCGTCTTCGAAGAGCATATCGAGCAGGTGCGCCAGGCGGACCGGCTGGGCTTCGGGATCGCCTGGTTTGCGGAGCACCATTTCTCCAACTACTGCATCTGCCCCTCGCCGCTGCTGATGGCTGCGCGCTGCGCCGGCGAGACGCGGCAGATCAAGCTGGCGCCTGCGGTCGTGGTGACGCCGCTTTACCAGCCCGCGCGGCTGCTCGCCGAGATCGGCATGGTGGATGCCTTCTCCGGCGGCCGGCTCGTGCTCGGCGTCGGCAGCGGCTACCAGCCTTACGAGTTCGAGCGCTTCGGCCAGGACCTCGCCGTGGCGCGCCCGATGCTGGAAGAGTTCCTCGACATGCTGGAGCTCGCCTTCGGCAACGAGACCTTTGCCTACGAAGGCCAACACTACAGCATGCCCGAGACCCATATCAGCGCCCGCCCGGTCGATGGCTGCCCGGATATATGGGTCGCGGGCGACGGCGAGACCGGACACCGGCTCTGCGCCCGGCGCGGCTATGCGCCCATGTTCACCGGCCGGTGGCTCGGCGCCGACTATCTGGCCGGGATGCGCGAGCGCATCGCGGAGGCCTACCGGGCGGAAGGCTGCGACCCGGAGACGGTGCGCCTCGGCTTCCAGCGCTTCCTCTGTGTGACGGAAAGCCGCGCCGAGACGCTGGCCTATGTCGACAATGCCCGCCACCAGATGCGGCTTGCCTCGGCGCTCCGCCGCCGCGCGGAGGTCATGGACGGGGCGATGATGACCGAGGTGCCGATGCCGGACGAACTGCCGCTGGAGGAGATCGCGGACAATCTGCTGGTCGGCGACCCGGAGACCATCGCGGAGCGGCTGACCGCGGAAATCCGTGCGGCGCGGCCGGCGCACATCATGTTCCATTTCCAGGTCGGCGGCTCGTCCCACCGCGCGGCGCTCGACAGCATGGAGACGCTCGTGACCGACATCCGGCCGATGGTCGAAAAGGAACTCGGGCCGCTCGCCGATTTCGGCGCGCCGGCGCGCCCGCAGGCTGCGGAGTAGGACGCCCATGTCCGAACATCTGCTGGAGCGCCGGGAGAACGGCGTCGCCTGGCTCACACTCAACCGGCCGGAACGGCTGAATGCGCTGACCGACGAGATGCTGGACGGGCTGCTCGCGGCGATGCTGCGCCTTTCCGAGGACCGGGAGACCGGCTGCATCGTGCTCTCGGGCGCCGGGCGCGGCTTCTCCGCCGGCGGGGACGTGAAGGGCATGGCCCAGGGCTCGCACCAGGACGACACGCTGGAAGGGCGGACGCAATCGCTCCGCCGCCGCATGGAGGTGAGCCGCTTCATCCACGAAATGCCGAAGCCGGTCATCGCCATGATCCGCGGTCCGGCGGCCGGGGCCAGCCTTTCGATCGCGCTCGCCTGCGACATGCGGATCGCCAGCGAGACGGCGCTGATTACCACGGGCTTCGCGCAGGTGGCGCTCTCCGGCGATTTCGGCGGGTCCTGGTTCCTGACGCGGCTGGTCGGCCCGGCAAAGGCGAAGGAACTCTACATGACCGCCGCGCGACTCGGCGCGGAAGAGGCGCTGGCGCTCGGTATCCTCAACCGCATCGTCCCGGACGACGCGCTGGAGGCGGAAACGGCTGGCCTTGCCGAGAGCCTCGCCGCCGGCCCGCGCATCACGCTCGCCTACATGAAGCAGACCCTGAACGGCGCGGTCACCGCCTCGCTCTCCGAGACGCTGGACATGGAAGCCCGCAACCATTCCCGCTCCGGCCTGACGGAAGACCATCTCGAAGCCGCCAAGGCCTTCGTCGAAAAGCGCAAGCCGGTGTTCTCGGGGCGGTAGGGCGCGCGCCTGCGATTCCAACCGCTGCCGGAGGGCCGTCCTTTGCGCCGCTCCGGCCGGGATGACGGCCGCGGGTCCGGTCCGGAAGGACTCCGCCCTATTCGGCCGCCTCGTCGAACGCCTCGCCTTCGTCGTAGACCGTGTTGTATTCGCGGTCCATGGTGATCGGCATCTCGTACATCTCGATCTGCGGCGGGTGGTGGTATTTCTCCGTCATGTAGGCGACCCACTCGGCGTTGTAGCCCCTTTCCGCCGCCTCGCGGGACTCCCAGAGATAGATTCCTCCGCCGAGGCCGTCCCGGTAGAGGACGTTCTTGCGGATCAGCCCCTCGGTCGCCATGTAGCGCGGGATCGAATCCCGAAACATCTGCACGGCGGTTTCCCGGTCGGTGCCTTCCGGCAGTCCGTAGGTGACAACGGCGATCATCCTCGTCATGGCCCGTCTCCCGTCGTTGACGCGCGAAGGGTAGCAGACGGAGGTGTAACGGGCGAGGCCGGCCGGCCGCCTCGACGAACCCGGGGACGGCCGCTAAGGGAGCGTATCCCAAGGGGAGACGAGCAATGGCAAGAACGGTAATCGTCACGGGCGCAGGACGCGGCATAGGTGCTGCGACCGCCCGGAAATTCCTGGGTCTCGGAGACCGGGTTTACGGCGCGGACCTGGCATTCGACGAGGCGCCGCCGGGGCTCGTGGAAGCCGTCTGCGACATCACCGATCCCGACGCGGCAAGGGGGCTCGCCGAACGGGCGGTGGACGAAACCGGCCGGATCGACGTCCTGGTCAACAATGCCGGAATTCGCGTCGTGGCCGATGTCGTCGACACCTCGGTCGAAGACTGGGACCGGCTGATGTCGGTGAACCTGCGCGCCGTGTTTCTCATGTGCAAATTCATGCTTCCCCGCATGCTCGAACAGGGCTCTGGCGCGATTGTCAACGTCGCTTCCAACTCCGGCTGGCACCCGATTCCGAACCGGGCCGCCTACTGCGCCAGCAAGGCCGGCGTCATTGGGCTGACCCGGCAGATGGCGCTGCAATACGCCCGCCGGGGGGTCCGGGTGACTGCGGTCTGTCCGGGCAACACGTTGACGCCCTTCACGCAGGGCCCGATGGGGTTCGGCCGGGCCCCAGACCCGGCGGCGGCGCAGGCAGCCCAGGCGGAGCGCATGCCTCTCGGGCGCTCCGGCGAGCCGGAGGAGATTGCAGCCGCGATCGCCTGGCTCGCTTCGGAAGAGGCCACGTTCGTCATCGGGTCCGTGCTCGATGTGGACGGCGGCAGCAACCTTGTCAGCGCCCATGTGCCGCCGGGGACCTACTGAAAGGCGAGCCAACGCGGGAACCTTCGGCTATTACTTGGACGGGTTCGCAGGAGCGGTGCGCGGCCTGAGCCCGAACGGAGGAGATGCAAGATGAGCGACGAACGCCTGGCAGGCTGGAACAGCCAGAAGACCGCCTTCGACTTTGCCGAACAACGTGAATTCGGCCCGGGCCTGCGAAGAGCCCTGCTCTATGCCGACCTCGGTGTCGCGGAGGCGACGGGAGGCCAGTTCCGCGCCCATGTCATCAGGGTCAACAAGAACAGGCATACCGAACAGGGCACGACCGGCATGCACCGGCACGAGTACGACTTCCAGTTCAACTACGTCATCAAGGGGTCGATTACCTTCGTGATCGACGGAGAGGAAGGGGAGCTGACCTTCAAGGAAGGGGATACCTACCTCCTGCCGAGCAGGATCCTTCACAACGAAACCTGGATGTCCGACAACTACGAGGTGCTGGAAATCTACGCGCCGGCCAACGCCGGAACGCAGCAGCTGACGCCCGAGATCGAATAGGGCCCGCACCCTCGGCCGTTCCGGATTCGCGAGGGTCCTGAGCGGTTTCGGCCGCGCGCTGACTGTCAGGGAGCAGAAGGATGGCGATCGGTTACCACAAGATGGAATACGAGGTCCTGGAAGGCTGGGAGCGGCTGCCCGAGGGCTGGTCATTCGTGGAGGTGGCGGGCGTCGCGGTGGACAGCCGCGACCGGGTTTATGTCTTCAACCGGGGGGACCACCCGGTCATCGTCTTCGACAAGGACGGCCAATTCCTCGACGCTTGGGGCGAGGGAATGTTCGCCAACCCCCACGGCATCTATATCGACGGGAACGACCACTTGTTCTGCGCCGACAATTTCGACCATACGATCCGGAAGCTGACGGCCGACGGCGAGCTCCTGATGACGCTCGGCGAACCCGGAAATCCCTCCGACACCGGCTTCAGGATCGACCACAGCCCGGTCTGCTGCTCTGCCGGGCCCTTCAACATGGTGACCAACGCGGCGGTGGGCCCGGACGGCGACCTGTTCGTTTCCGACGGCTACGGCAATGCGCGCGTCCACCGGTTTACCGCCGGGGGCGAGCTGAAGGCTTCCTGGGGCGAGCCGGGGAGCGGGCCGGGCGAGTTCAACCTGCCGCATGCGATCGTCGTGGACCGTTCGGGCCGGGTCTTCGTGGCCGACAGGGAAAATTCCCGCATCCAGATCTTTTCGGGCGACGGCGAGCTTCTGACCATCTGGGACTGGGTCAACCGGCCCGACGACCTCTTCCTGGATGAGCAGGAAAACCTCTATATCGCCGAGCTCGGCTGGACATTCGGGCAGGCCCCGGGGAGCCTGCATTTCAGGTTCATGGAGATGCCGCGCATCGGCCACGATCCCGTTGCACGGGTTACGGTCTGCGATCTCGACGGCAACGTCCAGGCCCGGTTCGGCGGGCCCGATCCGATCCTGCCCGGCAACTTCATCGCGCCCCATAGCATCTGTGCGGACTCGCGGGGAGACCTCTATGTCGGCGAGGTGGTCAAGGCCTCTGGTGCCATCGAGCAGTTCGCGCCCCTGACCCCTCAATCGTTCCAGAAATTCATCCGCACCCGCTGAAGCACGCTTGCGCCAACACTCAGGCGGCACGGGCCTCGAAGAGCGGGCGCGCGGTCTTTGCGTAGGTATGCTTCGCGACGATCCTGCCGCCTTCGACATGCAGCAGGTCCAGGCCGCGCCAGGCGCTCGACCGCTCCGGCGTGGTGAGCACGCAGGACCAGGAAATCATCGCCTTGCCGTCTTCGGCGTCGAGGAACAGGTCCTCTTCCTCGAAGCGCACCTTGCCGAACTTGCCCGCGAACATCGGCTCGAACGCCGCCCTGATCGCTTCCTTGCCCTCATGGCGGACGCCGTGGAACTCGTCATAGACCGCATCCTCGGCGAACCAGGCCATGACGCCATCGAGGTCGTCGCGGTTGAAGGCGTCGGTGAATTTGAGCGTGATTTCCTTGAGCTCGTCGCGGGTCATGCGCTGTCCTCCGGGGCGGGGGTGTCCGGGCGCATTATAGCGGTTCCGCCAATGCGGTCGCGCGGGGCGTAAACGGGCGGCGCTGGCCGGCCGCTTCCATCAGCGGCATCACCTCCTCGATCCACTGGCGGCACTCGCCCAGATAATCGACCCAGGAAAGCAGCAGCCCGTCCACGCCCATGTCCGAAAGCCGCTCAAGCTCCTCCACGATGTCTTCCGGCGTGCCGACCAGCGGATAACCGCCGTGTCCCGCCTTGAAGTGGAAGCGGAAGGCGTCCATCACCGCCGGCTCCAGCGTGCCCGACTGGAGCCCGAAGATTTCCAGCATGTTGGAAACCGCTACATCGTCGCCGCGCTCGACGACATAGTGGTGGAGATAGTCCTCGGCCTCGCGCCGCGTCGGGCGGCAGACGACATAGCCGTGGATCCAGCATTGCGACGACCGCCCGAGATCGGCGGCCATGGCCTTGAGATGCGAAATCTGCCCCCGGTCGCTGCCTTCGTCCTTCTGGCGCAGCATGACGAAATTCATGTCGGCATGGGCGGCGGAGAAGGCCTGTCCGGCGGACGAACTGCCGGCGTTCATGATCGGCGGCCTCGGGCGCTGCAGGGGTTTCGGCTCGCTCCAGAACGCCCTGCCGCTGAAGAAGCGGCCGTCCAGGTCGAACGGCTCCGTCTCGCTCCAGAGGCGCTTCACCAGCGAGAGCCATTCCCCGGCATAGGCGTAGCGGTCGTCATGGGCGCGCATTTCCAGCCCGAACATGTCGAACTCGTTCTTGAACCAGCCGGCGACGAGGTTGAGCGCGAAACGCCCGCCCGAAATGTGGTCCACCGTCGCGCCCATCTTGGCCGCCGCGACCGGGTGGACCAGCGGCGCGTGGACGGTGGAGAAGACGGTTGTATGCGAGGTCTCGGCTGCGATGCCGGCCGCCCAGGTCAGGCTCTCGAAGGTCCGGTTGTTGAAATCGGTCTCGCCGCCATAGCCCTTCCAGCGGCCCACCGGCAGCAGCGCCTCGAAACCGGCGGCGTCCGCCATGCGGGCGAGCGCCCGGTTGTCCTCCCATGTCATCGGCCAGGCGCCGTCCGCCGTCGTCACGGTCGAGCCGTGCGAGCAGTTGAACGCCATCACGCCGAGCTTGATGCGGTTGTCGTTGAAGAGCGGGCTCCGCGGTGCGCCAATCATGGTTCTCGGGCCGTCGCCGTCACGCCCGCCTCGATCAGCGCCCGGATTTCCGCCGCGTCGAGCCCCGCCTCGCGCAGCACATCCTCGCTGTGCTGCCCGGCCTGCGGCGCCTGCCGGCGGATCGAGCCCGGCGTCTTGGAGAAGGAGACGGGCGGGCGCATATGCACGAGGCGGCCTTCGGAGGGGTGGTCGAAGGTCCTGAAGAAGTCCACGGCCTGTAGATGCGGGTCGTCGAACAGCGTCTCCGGCGAATGCATCGGCATGCACGGAATGTCGGCAGCCTCCAGGTCGGCCAGCCATACCGCCGTAGGCCGGCTGCGCATGATGTCCGCGAGGATCCGGTACAGCGCCTCGATGTTCCGCGACCGGCGGGTCATGTCCACGAAGCGTTCGTCCTCGGCGAGCTCCGGCCGCCCCGCGATTTCGAAGAAACGGCGCCAGTGGCGGTCGTTGTACGGCAGCACGCAGAGATGCCCGTCGGCAGTTTCGTGCGGGCGGCGCCAGGGCGTCAGCAGGCGTTCGTAGCCGGCCGGCCCGAGCGGCGGGTCGAAGACGCGCCCCTGCTGGTGCTCGTTCATCACGAAGGAGGCGAAGCACTCGAACATGCCGCAATGGATTTCCTGCCCCTCACCGGTCCGGGCGCGATGGTGGAGGGCCATCAGGATGGCGAAGAGCGCGAACAGGCCGCTCGTCTTGTCGGCAAACACGGACGGGGCGTAACGCGGCGCGCCGCCGGTCTGTGCGCCCTCGAGCCAGGCGAGGCCGGACACCCCCTGGATCAGGTCGTCATAGGCGGGCTTGTCGGCGTAGGGGCCGTCCTTTCCGAAGCCGACGGCACTGCAATAGACGATGTCGGGCCGGTGCCGCGAAACGGTTTCGTAGTCGATGCCGAGCCGGGCGGCGGGTTTCGGGCGCATATTGTGGATGAACACGTCGGCCGTCCGCGCCAGGCGGTAGAGCGCCTCGCGGCCGGCAGGCTGCTTCAGGTCGAGCACGATGCTGCGCTTGTTGCGCGCCTTGGTGAGGATGCCGGCGGACATGCCAGGGTTGCGGCGGGGCCCGACCTGGCGGCTGATGTCGCCGCCCGGCGGCTCGACCTTCACGATGTCTGCGCCGTAGTCGCCCATGATCTGGGTGCAGTAGGGGCCGTACATCACGGTTGTCAGGTCGATAACGCGCAATCCGGCAAGCGGTCCGGACATCCTCGTCCTCCGGCTGTTTTGCATATTCTGGCCCGTGGGCCGGGAGCGGGAAAGACCGCCGTCAGCCGATCTGGGCGCGGTGCCGCAGCAGGTGGTCGGCCAGCACCAGCGCCATCATCGCCTCGCCGACCGGCACGGCGCGAATGCCGACGCAGGGGTCGTGGCGGCCCGTGGTGACAATCTCGACCGCCTCGCCCTTCTCGGTGACCCCCCGGCGCGGAATGAGGATCGAGCTGGTAGGCTTGACCGCAAACCGCGCAACCACCGGCTGGCCCGAGGAAATGCCGCCCAGCACGCCGCCGGCATTGTTGGACAGGAAGGCGACGCCGCCTTCGCCGTCCGGGGCCATCTCGTCATGAGCGTTCTCGCCGCGCTTCGCCGCCGAAGCGAAGCCGTCGCCGATCTCCACGCCTTTCACCGCGTTTATGCTCATGATCGCGGCGGCGAGGTCGCCGTCGAGCTTGCCGTAAACCGGCTCTCCAAGCCCGGCAGGCACGCCTTCCGCGACCACCTCGATTACCGCTCCCACCGACGAGCCGGCTTTGCGCACGGAATCGAGATAGTCCGCCCATTCCTCGACTGCGCCGGCATCGGGGCAGAAGAAGGGATTGTCCCCGACCGCATCCCAGTCCCAGCGCGAGCGGTCGATGCGCCGCTCCCCGATCCGGACCAGCGCGCCGCGCACGGTCACGCCGTCTCCGAGCACCTTGCGCGCGACGCCGCCCGCCGCCACCCGCATGGCGGTCTCGCGGGCCGAAGACCGCCCGCCGCCGCGATAGTCGCGAATGCCGTATTTCCGCCAGTAGGTGTAGTCGGCATGGCCGGGGCGGAAGCGGTCGGCGATCTTCGAATAGTCCCGGGAACGCTGATCCACATTCTCGATCGCGAGGCCGATGGGGGTGCCTGTCGTCTGCCCCTCGAACACACCGGAGAGGATCTTCACCCTGTCAGGCTCGCGGCGCTGCGTGGTGAAGCGGGACTGGCCGGGCCGGCGCTTGTCGAGCCAGACCTGGAGGTCGTCCTCGGCGAGCGGAATGCCGGGCGGGCAGCCGTCCACGACGCAGCCTATGGCCGGCCCGTGGCTCTCTCCCCAGGTGGTGAAGCGAAAGGCCCGCCCGAATCCGTTGGAGGCCATCAGCCGTATTTCGGCTTGAAGCTCGCCAGCAGGTCCGCCGTATCGCCCGTGCGGTGCGGATTCATCATGCCGACGGTGTGGTAGCCGCAATCCACATGGTGCACCTCGCCCGTGACGCCGGCGCTCATCGGGCTGAGCAGGTAGAGCGCGGACTGGCCGATCTGCTCCAGCGTGACATTGGCCTGCAAGGGCGAGTTCAACTCGTTCCACCTCAGGATGAAACGGAAATCGCCGATCCCGGACGCAGCGAGGGTCTTGACCGGCCCGGCCGATATGGCGTTGACGCGGATGCCGTCATTGCCGAAATCGGCCGCCATGTATCGCACGCTCGCTTCCAGCGCCGCCTTGGCGACGCCCATGACATTGTAGTGCGGCATCACCTGCTCGGCGCCGTAGTAGGTCAAGGTCAGCATCGCTCCGCCCGGCTCCATCAGCGCCGACGCGCGGCGGGCCAGGTCCGTGAAGGAGAAACAGGAGATGTCGAGCGACATGCGGAAGTTCTCGCGGGTCGTATCGACATAGCGGCCCTTGAGCTGGTCCTTGTCGGAAAAGGCGATGGCGTGGACGACGAAATCGAGCCGGCCCCACTCGGCCTTCAGCGTCTCGAACAGCGCGTCCATGCTGGCGTCGTCGGCGACATCTGCCTGCAACACGAGCGCCGCGCCCAGAGACTCGGCAAGCGGGCGGACACGCTTGGCGAGCGGCTCCGTCTGGTAGGTGACGGCGAGTTCGGCGCCGCTCCCGGCCAGCGCCTGCGCGATCCCCCAGGCGATGGAGCGGTCGTTCGCCATGCCCATGATAAGCCCGCGTTTGCCGGTCATGGCGGCCGAAATTGCGGTCATGTCGTTCTCCGGGGTCCGGCTCAGCTTTCGCCCCCGGTTGCGACCAGCCGCCAATTGGGGTCCGGCGACCGCGTGTCGCGGGCAAAGGTCCACACGTCCGTGATTTCCTCGATCGCATTCGTTGCGCCGGAAAGCGTTTGCCCGTCGGAATCGCGCAGAACGCCGACCTGCTCCGAGACGAACCGTACCGTTACCCACGCTTCATGACCGTCGAGCCCGGCGTCCGTAAGTTCGGCTTCCTTGATGCCGATCAGGGTCGCCTCGAGGATGTGGCCCTTCTCTTCCCGTTCGGCGATGGTGCGCTCGAAATTGCCGAAAACCTCGGCGCTGGTCAGGGGCCGGAGCGTATCCCGGTCTCCGCCGGCAAATGCGTTGACGATCATCTCGAATGCGCTGCGCGCGCCCGACGCGAATAGTTCCGGGTCGAAGCTCGCGTCCACACTCAGGATCTGCTGAATGCCGTCTCCGAGCGGCGTGCCGTCGCTTTCGTATTCGTCGCCCTTGTTGCGGTCGGGCAGCGCTATCACATTGTCGTTGGAATTCGCGTCCCCTGCGGCCTGCGGGTCGGCCTGGGGCGGTGCCTGGTGATGTCCCTGGCGGCGGCCGAGGACACTACGCAGCCGAAAGACAAGGAACGCAGCCACCATGGCGAAGAACAACAGGTCGAAGAACGGAATTCCGCCGTCCATGGCGCTCACCACCGGCCTTGTCGGCCAGCCCTTTGTCTCGATTGACCAGAGATAAGCCCAAGTCTAGGAAAGGGCAAGTATGGGCTTTGCAATCCTTTTGGCGCTGGTCGGGGTTCCTCTGGTCGAGATCGCCGTCTTTATCGAGATCGGCGGCTGGATCGGGCTGTGGCCGACGCTTGCCGTAATCGTGGCGACGGCCCTTGCCGGAACCTGGCTCATCCGCGCGCAGGGCATCGGCGTGCTGCTGCGCGCCCGGCAGACGATCGCGGCAGGCGATGCGCCGCTCCGCGAGATGTTCGACGGCGCGTGCCTGATCGTGGCGGGCGCCTTCTTGCTGACCCCCGGTTTTGTCACGGATGCCGTCGGCTTCCTGTTGCTGCTGCCGCCGTTCCGGGACCTGGCGGCGGGCTGGGCATGGCGTCGCTGGGGCGACGAGGGCCGTTTCCGGCAAGGCGGGCCGGGCGTCATCGAAGGCGAGTATCGGGACGACTCGCCGGGGGGACCGCGATGATCCTGTTGCGTCACGGTCAGACGCTGTGGAACCTGCATTACGGCCAGACGCGCATCGACCCCGGGCTCCCCGACCCGGGCCTCACCCAAGAGGGCCGGCGGCAGGCCGAGGCCGCCGCCGCCGCACTTGCCGGCCGGGGTGTCTCGTTGCTGTTCGCGAGTCCGTACCGGCGCACGCTGGAAACTGCGGCGGTGGTCGCGAAGCGCTTGCAGGTCCCAGTCTTTATCGAGCCGCTGATACGCGAGCGGGCAGGCTTTTCCTGCGACATCGGGACCCGCGCCGGCATGCTGGCCGCAGCATGGCCGGACCTCGATTTCTCTACCCTCGACGAGCAGTGGTGGTGCGACCTCGGGGAAACGGACGAGCGGGTGCTGGCCCGCGCCCGCGCCTTCCGCGCCGCCGTCGCCGAGCGCCCGGACGGCGGCAGCATCTGCGCCGTGACCCATTGGGGCGTGATTCGCGCGCTGACGGGCGAGACCGTCGAGAACGGCGCGATCCGGGAGCACGACCCCTCCGGTCCGCTTCCTCCCGTTGCCGCCGCGTGCTAGACGAAGCGCGCTGACAGGAAGGCAGTGGCCATGAATGGGAACGGCGCGAACGGTGCAACCGATACGCCGCCGCGGGTAACTGTCGGTGTGCAATATGTGAAGGACCTCTCCTTCGAGAGCCCGAACGCGCCGATGAGCTTCAACGAACTGGATGTGCGGCCCGAGATCGGCATCGACCTCAATGTCGAGGCGCGCCCGCTTCAGGACAATCACTTTGAGGTCGTACTGCATGTCACGGCGCGTGCGACGCGCAGCGACAACATCCTCTTCCTGGTCGAACTCTCCTACGGCGCGGTGGCGTCCGTGCCGCCCATGCCTGACGAGGCGCGTTCCAGGGCGGTCGGCTCCGAGGTGCCCAAGCTGCTGTTTCCGTTCGCCCGCGGCATCATCGCCAATGCGGTGCGTGACGGCGGCTTCCCGCCCTTCCTGATCGATCCCATCGACTTCGATGCGTTGTACGAGCGCGCCGCTGCCGCGCACGCGTCTGAGCAGCAGGAGGCGGGCGGGCAGTCGGCCCACGAGGAGGAAAGCGGCGATTAGCGGGGAGCGGGAATTCTCGCCGCCCGAGGCGGAGGAGGCGGAGGTCTGGGGCGACCTCCTGCGGTCGTTCCTGCGCGGCGCTGCCCTCCTGGGTCTGGCTGCGGCCGGCGCGGGCGGCGGGCTCTACTATCTCTACTACCTGATGAGCACCGGCCGGATGGAGCATTTCCCGCTCGTCTGCGGCGCCATCGGCCTGGAGTAGGCGGTCAGCCTCCCGGCAGGAAAGCGAGCAGTTCGGCGAGCAGTTCGTCGGGCGCTTCTTCGGGGATGAAATGCCCGCAATCGAGCGCGCGGCCCTGCACGTCGTCGGCGCGGGCGCGCCAGACATCGAGCATGTTCAGCTTCGCTCCCGTCTGCCAGCCGGGCCGTTTCGGCATGTTTCCTGCCCAGAGCACGAGCACAGGACAGGACAGCTTTCGGCCGCGGTCGGCCGCGTCATGTTCGATGTCCAGCGCGACCGCGCGGTAATCCGCGCACATTGCGCGCACCGTTTCCGGGTTCGAGAAACAGCGCAGATACTCGCCATAGGCGTCGTCGTCGAACGCGCCCGGAACCGCCGTCCATTGGTCCAGGAAGAAATCCAGGAACAGCTTCGGATTGGCCGAGAACACGGTTTCAGGCAGGGGTGAGGGCTGGCGCATCAGGTTCCAGTGGAACCAGGAAAAGGCCAGCGACGCATCCATGTTCTCGAAGGCTTCCAACGACGGCACGACGTCCAGGTTGGTGAAGCTCAGCACACGTTCGGGATGGTCCAGCGCGAGGCGGAGACCGACGCGTACACCCCGGTCGTGGCCGACAAGGTGGAAAGCCTCGAACCCGAGCGCCCGCATCACCGCCACCTGGTCGTTGGCGGTCGCGCGCTTGCAATAGACCGTGTGATCGCCGGGTTCCGCGGGCGGCTTGTCGCTGTCGCCGTACCCGCGCAGGTCCGGGCAAACCACGGTGTAGCGTTCCGCGAGGCGCGGCGCGACCTTGCGCCATTCCGCATGGTTCTGGGGGTAGCCGTGCAGCATCAGGACGGGAGGGCCGCCGCCTCCGTGAACGACATGGATGCCGCACTCTCCGGCGTCGATCCTCGATCTCTCGAATCCATCGAACATGCTCTGCCCCCGGCCTGTCGTTCCGCCGATCAAGCGTCGGAGAAGCGGTGATTGTCAACGAGGGCGCGACTCGCTTGGCAACCCGCTTCGTTTGACCCCGCCGCCCGCGGCCTGTATTCAAACGAACTGGGCAAATTCCGGATCGCGGGAATGGCTGAAGAAACGACTATCGAGAGGCTGTGCCGCGAAAAGCGTCTGCGCCTGACCGGACAGCGCAGGGTAGTGGCCCGCGTCCTGTCGGACAGTCCCGACCATCCCGATGTCGACACTGTCTATCGCCGCGCAAGCCGGCTCGATCCGAACATCTCCATCGCCACCGTCTATCGCACGCTCAAGCTCTTCGAGGACGCCGATGTGCTGACACGCCACGACTTCGGCGGCGGCCGCGCGCGCTACGAGGAGGCCGGCGATCATCACGACCACCTGATCGATATCGAGACGGGAGCGGTGAAGGAGTTCTACGACGCAGAGCTCGAGGAGATGAAGAGCCGGATTGCCGAGCGGCTCGGCTTCGACCTGGTGGACCATCGTCTCGAGCTCTATGGTCGTCGCCGGCGCAGCTAGCGCCCGGCGCCGGACCCGGCGCACCGCGACACCGGACGGCTGGGCCTGGGTTACGTTGTCGGTGGCGGCGCTGGCGGCAGCACCGATCCTGGCCGTCATCTGGACGGCCGTCACGCCGACCCTCGACATCTGGCGGCACCTCGCCTCGACCGTGCTGCCGGACTATGTCTGGAATTCCTTCCTGCTTGCGCTCGGCGTCGCGGTCGGCACGGTGGTTATCGGCGTCGCGACGGCCTGGGTGGTCACCATGTGCCGGTTCCCGGGAAGCCGGGCCTTCGAATGGCTTCTGCTGCTGCCGCTCGCCATGCCCGCCTATGTCGTTGCCTATGTCTATACCGACCTTCTGGAATATGCGGGCGCGGTGCAGGTGTTTCTGCGCGCCTCGTTCGGCTGGACCAGCGCGCGCGACTACTGGTTTCCCGAGATACGTTCGCTCGGCGGGGCGGTCTCGCTGTTCTCGCTGGTGCTCTACCCTTACGTCTATCTGCTCTCCAGGGCGGCCTTCATCGAGCAGAATATCTGCGTGCTGGAGGTGAGCCGCCTGCTCGGCTGCGCGCCCTGGCAGGCCTTCCGTCGCGTGGCCCTGCCGCTCGCCCGCCCTGCGATCGCCATCGGCGTCATTCTCGCCCTGATGGAGACCTTGAACGATCTGGGAGCAGTCGAATTCTTTGCGCTTCGAACCTTTACGGTCGGTATCTTCGACATCTGGATGAATATGGGCAATGCCGCCGGCGCGTCCCAGCTCGCGCTTGTGCTTCTGGTCGTCATCGCCGGGCTCATATGGGCGGAGCGCGCCGCTCGGCGCCAGCGGCGGTTCCACCACACGAGCGGGCGTTACCGGCGGCTGGCGCCGCGCCGCCTTTCCGGCTGGGCCGCCGCCGGCGCGTTCCTGGCCTGCGGGCTGCCGGTGCTGCTCGGCTTCCTCCTGCCCTCGGCGGTGCTTGCCTGGTATGCGGTCACGGCCTGGCAGCCGGACCAATTGTCCAACTTCCTGAACTATGCGGAGCACAGCCTGACGCTGGCTGGTATCGCCGCGCTGGCGGCCTCGGCGTTCGGGCTTGTGCTCGCCTATGGCGCGCGGGCCGGCGCGCCGCCGATTGCGCAGGGCGCGGCCCGTTTCGTTTCGCTCGGCTATGCGGTGCCGGGGGCAGTGCTGGCGCTCGGCGTGATGATCCCGCTCGCCGGCCTCGACCGCGGCATCGACGCCTTCGCGCGCGCCGAATTCGGCGTCTCTACCGGTCTGGTCTTCAGCGGGACGCTGTTTGCGGTCTCGGCCGCACTGACCGTGCGGTTCCTGGCGCTCGCCTACGGCACCATCGACGCCGGCCTCTCCAAAGTCACGCCGAATATCGACAGCGCGGCGCGCACGCTCGGCCACGGGCCGTTCGCGCGGCTGTCGCGCGTGCATCTGCCCATCGTGCGCGGCAGCGTGCTGACGGGCGCGCTGCTGGTCTTCGTCGATTCGATGAAGGAACTGCCGATGACGCTTATCCTGCGGCCCTTCAACTACGAGACGCTGGCGACGAACGTCTATCAGTTCGCCTCGGACGAGCTTCTGGAGGAGTGCTCGCTCTCGGCGCTTGCCATCGTGCTGGCGGGCGTGCTGCCGGTGCTGCTGCTGACCCGCATCATCGGCCATTCCCGCGCCGGTGACGAACTCATCCCGCATCGGGCCGGCGGGCCGGCGGGCGGCGGCGCTCCGGCCGCTATCCCGCTTCCCGCTTCCGGTCCCTGAGAGCGCGCCAGATGCGTTCCGGGGTTGCCGGCATCTGGACATCCGGAGCGCCGGCGGAAGCCAACGCGTCGGCCACCGCATTCATTGCCGCCGGCAGGGCGGCCGTGGTGCCGCTTTCGCCGACGCCCTTGACGCCGAGTGGATTGGTGAGACAGGGCGTCGGGCGCCGCTCCAGCGCGAAGGACGGAATATCGGCCGCGCGGGGCAGGGCGTAGTCCATGAACGAGCCGGAGAGGAGCTGGCCCGAGTCCGGGTCGTACACCATGTGCTCCATCAGCGCCTGTCCGACGCCCTGCACGATGCCGCCGTGCAGCTGGCCTTCGAGCAGCATGGGGTTCACGACCACGCCGGCATCGTTGACCAGGCTGTACCGCTCCAGGGAAACGCGCCCGGTCTCGGGGTCTATCTCCACCTCCGCCACATGGGTGCCGTTCGGAAAGCTGTAGGTGCGCGCATTGAAATGGCCGGCGGCGCCCAGCCCCATGTCCATGTCCTCGCCGAGGAACGCGGGGTTGAAGCTGGCCGCCGCCACGTCCCGCAACCCGACCCGCCTGTCCGTGCCGACAACCTCGAAGGCGCCTTCGGCGAAGGCGATATCGTCCTCGCTCGCTTCGAGCATCGCGGAGGCAATGCGGCGTCCCTTCTCCACGATGCGCCCGCTTGCACGGACCATCGCCGCGCCGGCCACGGTAGTGACGCGCGACCCGCCTGCCCCGCTGCCCCGCCCGACGATGTCGCTGTCGCCGGTCAGCACGCGGATGGCGTCCACCGGCAGCCCTAGTCGATCGGCGGCAATCTGCGAGAAGGTGGTCGCAAAGCCCTGCCCGTTGCTAGAAGCGGTGAGGGTGACGGTCAGCAGCCCCTCTTCGTCGAAGCGCATCGTCACTCGCCCGTCCTTGTAGCCGTCGGGTTCCGTGTAGGAGGCGAAGCCGAAGCCGCGCAGCCGCCCGGCGGCCTCGCTGACCTGCCGCCTATCCGCGAAGCCCGCGCGGTCCGCGAGCGCGAGCGCGGCGTCGAGATTGCCGGCGAAATCGCCGCTGTCATAGACGAGGCCGGTCGGCGTGGTCCACGGCATCTCATCGGGGCGGATCATGTTGCGCCGGCGCAATTCGGCAGGGTCGATGGCGAGCTTGCGCGCGGCTTCGTCCACCAAGCGTTCCACGATGTAGCCGTATTCCGGCTTGCCCGCGCCCCGGTAGGCGGTGATCGGTGTCGTGTGGCTGAGGCGGCAAACCGTTTCGGCGTGGACCGCCGGGATGCGGTACACATTGGCGAGCATCCGGGAGCCGCCGTCGGTCGGGATCACCGGACCTGCGCCCGTCGCGTAGGCGCCGAGGTCGGAGCGGGTGGAGGTCCGGATCGCCAGGAAGCGGCCTTCGCCGTCCAGCGCGAGTTCGGCCACCGTGTCATGGTCGCGGGCGTGGTAGTCCGAAAGGAAGGAATCGCTGCGCTCGTCGATCCATTTCAATGGCCGTCCGAGCTGGCGAGCCGCCGCCGCGAGCAGGATCTGCTCGGCGAAGATACCGTTCTTCATGCCGAAGCCGCCGCCCACATCGGGCGTGACGACGCGCACGTCGGCGCGCGCCGCGCCGAGGGCGCGGGCCAGCCCCTCCTGCACCTGCCCCGGTCCCTGGGTCGGCGCGATCAGGGTATAGCGCCCGTCGCGCCCGTCCCATTCGGCAAGCGCGCCCCGCGTTTCCAGCGGCGCGGCGCCGATCCGGTTGTTCGCGAGGCTCATGGCGATCCGGTGCGCGGCTCCTGCGAACAATGCCTCGACCTCGGCGGCGTCGCCTCTCACCCACTCGAACAGCACTTCGGCTTTGTTTGCCGGAGCCGGCCGGTATTCGACGGCCACCGCGTCCGCCATGTCGCGCGCGGCAGCGGCGGTTTCCGCCACCGCCACCGCGACAACCTCGCCGGCATAGCGGACCCGCTCGCGGGCCAGGGAGGGGAAGGGCGGCGGCGCCAGCGGCGTCCCGTCGCGCCGGCGCACCGGCGAGCGATTGTCGAGCGGCCCGGTTTCCAGACTGTCCCGCAGCACGGCGACCGCGCCGGGCACTTCCAGGGCTTCGCCGTCATCCACGCCCAGGATATCGGCATGGGCATATGGGGACCGCACGAAACGCACCCATGCCTGCCCGGCGAGGTCGATGTCGTCGATGAAGCGCCCGCGCCCGGTAAGTAGCGCCGCGTCCTCAAGGCGCGTGAGGCTCTCCCCGATCACCGCATGCGCCCGCGCAGGAAGGCCCCGGCCCGCGCAATGGCCTCTCCCGCCTCGTCCAGAACCGGTTCGAACAGATGCCAGACATGCATCATGTCGTGGGCGACATCGAGGCTGACATCGACGCCCGCCGCGCGCGCCCGCTCCGCGAGCCGGAGAGAGTCGTCGAGCAGCACTTCGGCCGTCCCCACCTGTATCAGCAGCGGCGGCAGGCCCACGAGGTCGGCATAGATCGGCGCGGCCAACGGCGCGCGGGCGTCGGCGCCGGCCAGGTAGCGCTCGGAGAACCAGAGCAGCGCCTCGTGGTTCAAGGTCGGGTCCTCGTCCTCCTTGGCCGTCATCGAGACCCCCACGCCTTCCATATCGACCCAGGGAGACAGGCAAAGCCCGGCTGCCGGCATCGGCTGGCCGTGATAGCGCAGCGCCACAAGCGCGGCGACAGTCAGCCCGCCGCCAGCCGAGTCGCCGCCGATGGCAAGCCGGCCCGGCGCGAAGCCTTCGTCGAGCAGCCAGCAATAGGCGGCGACCGCATCCTGCACCGCCGCCGGAAAAGGCGATTCCGGCGCGAGGCGGTAGTCGAGAAGCAGGACCTTCGCCCTGGACGCCGCGGCAATGTTGTAAGCCAGGTTGCGGTGCGAATCGCAGGAGCCGATAACATAGCCGCCGCCATGCAGGTAGAGGATGGCGCGGTCCGCCAGGCAGCCGGGCGCGGCAACCCACTCGGCCGGCTGTCCGGCAACGGCGACGGGGGTGACGTCCGCCTCCGCAGGCGCGGGGAACCGCTCGCCCACCTCCGCGATGCGCGCGCGCATCTCGGGCACGGTCGGGTTCTCGGGCTTGCCGCGTTCCCGAAGCAGGGTTTTCAGGGCCGCCAATTGCTCGGAACTCATCTGGACGTTGCCTCCATCATGCCGTGCCAACCGTTAGCCTAGACCGTTTCCGTGCGGCGCAGAAAGGCTCTAGAGTGGCTCGCTCAAGGACGAGAGGGAGGGAAGACCCATGCCGGTTGCCATCGTTACCGGCGCCGGGACGGGCGTCGGACAGGCCGCTGCCGAAGCGTTGTTGGGGGCCGGTTACGAAGTGGCGCTCGCCGGGCGGCGGACGGAGCCGCTGGAGGAGGTCGCCGCGCGCTGGCCGGACCGTACGCTGGTACGATCGACGGATGTCGGCGACGAGGGGCAGGTGAAGGCGCTTTTCGATGCGACCGTCGCCCGGTTCGGGAGGCTGGACCTGCTGTTCAACAATGCCGGCTCCGGCGCGCCTCCGGTGCCGCTGGAGGAACTCTCGCTTGCCCAGTGGCAGGCGGTGGTGGACGCCAATCTCACCGGCAGCTTCCTCTGCACGCGGGAAGCCTTCCGGGCGATGAAGTCGCAGGACCCATCCGGCGGGCGGATCATCAATAACGGGTCGATCTCCGCCCATGTGCCGCGTCCCAACTCGGCGCCCTACACCTCGACCAAGCATGGCGTGACGGGGCTTACCCGCTCGACGATCCTGGACGGGCGCGCCTTCGGCATTACCTGCGGCCAGATCGACATCGGCAATGCAAAGACGCCGATGACGCAGCGTATGCACAAGGGCGTGCTGCAGCCGGACGGCTCGACGAAGGTGGAGCCGACTATGGATGTGCGCCATGTCGCCGACGCGGTGCTCTACATGGCCGGCCTGTCGCCGGACGCCAATGTGCCGTTCCTGACCGTGATGGCGAACGAAATGCCCTTTATCGGGCGCGGATAGAACGGTGGGGCAGAGCATTCCGACAAGGCGCGCCCAAACCCCTATCGAAAGTTCTGTCGGAACGCGCTGATGCTGAGCCGGTGGAAGCTGCCCGGCTCCGAGCCTTATACCTGGACAACATTCCGGGCCGACGCCCGCAGTGGCGTGACCATGCTGGCCGTCGGGGTTCCCGGCGGCATGGCGTTGGGAGTCGCGTCCGGCATGGGGGCGCTGGCCGGTCTCTATTGCGTCGTCATCGTAGGGTTCTTCGCGGCGCTGTTCGGCGGCACCAAGGCCCAGTCGAGCGGTCCGAGCGCGGCCATCGCCGTCATGGTTTCCGTGATCCTTGCCACCGGCGGGGCCAGCCTGGCCGAGATAGGCATCATCGCCGCCATGGCCGGAGGCTTCCAGATCCTGTTCGGGCTGTTCAGGGTGGGCCGCTTCGTCTCCTACATGCCGCATGTCGTGCTGTCTGGCTTCATTTCCGGCGTCGGCGTCATCCTGATCCTGTCCCAGATCCAGACCGCTCTCGGAACCGACTTGCCGGCCCGGGGCACGGTCAACACGCTTCTGGCGCTGCCGGAGGCGGTTCTCCTGGCAGACCCCGGAACCGTCATCCTTTCGGCCGTGACCATGGCTATCCTGCTGTTCTGGCCTCGGGCCGTGGACAGATGGGCTCCGGGGCCGCTGGTAGCGGTGGCCGTCGCGACGGCTCTCGGCGTCTTCTGGCTGGACGGAATCGCTGTGATCGGCGCCCTGCCGACAGGACTCCCGGTTCCGGTCCTGAGCCTGCCATCGCTCGACTTCCTGCTGTTTGCGGTCGAACCCGCCCTTCTGATCGCCCTGGTCGCGTCGATCTACAGCCTGATGATGTCGCTTACCGCCGATGCGATCACCGGAGCGCAGCACGACCCGAACCGGGAGCTGGTGGGCCAGGGCATCGGCAACATGGCTGCGGGCGTATTCGGAGCCATGCCAGGCGCCGCCAATCCGGGCACGCTCATCAACCTGAGCCTTGGCGGCCGCACCGTCATGGCCAGCATCGTGCGCGCGGCGTGCCTTCTTGCGTTGCTGCTCGGCCTCGGACGGTTTGCCGAGCCGATCCCGCTTGCCGCGCTCTCTGTCATCCTCCTGAAGATAGGCTGGGAGCTTATCGACTGGCGGTTTGTCCGGAGCCTCCGTCGAATGCCTCGCGGCTATGCCGTGGTGATGGTGCTGACGTTCGTCCTGGCGGTGTTCGCCGGGCCCCTGACGGCGATCGCGTTCGGACTGGTGGCGGCCGGCATCGTCCATGCGTCACGGCTCGAGAGGATGGAGCTGGACAGCGTGATTTCGGTGCCCTTGCTGGACCGGACCTTTCTCGCTGCCGATAGCGAAGAGTCGGATGCCGACCCCTTTGACGCCCGCGTCGGGCTCCTTGCCTTCCGGGGCGCGTTCACCGTCGCCTCGTCGCGCAAGCTGGTCCGGATGGTTGGCGCCGATATCAGGGACCACGAAGTCGTTATCTTCGACCTCTCGCGCGTGACCCATATCGACGACAGCGCCGCGAATGTGATTGCGCTGCTCATGGAACGCGCCGGCAAGGAGGATACGGAAGTGATCGTCGTGGGCATGTCCGGGGAAGTCGGGGTCATCCTGGAAGCATTCGACGTATTGCGGCGCGTGCCCGAAGACCGGATCGTGGAGGAACTCGACGATGCCCGCCGCCTTGCCGACCGTCTGCTGGCGACCTGAACCGGGGAAAGACATGATACGGCGCTGCACGGCTGACGATTTCGACCGCATCCTCGCAGTCGTCAACGATGCGGCGGAGGCCTATCGCGGCATCATCCCGGACGACCGGTGGAAGGACCCCTACATGCCCGCCGGGGAGCTGGCGGACGAGATCGCGGCCGGCATCGACTTCGACGGCTACGAGATCGAGGGGGCCGGGCTCGTCGGCGTGATGGGCGTCCAGCCGGTCGAGGGCGTGACGCTGATCCGCCACGCCTATGTGGCGACGGCGCACCGGCGGTCGGGCATCGGCTCGGCGCTGCTCGAAGGATTGCTCGCGCGTCAGGACCGGCCGGTGCTGATCGGCACCTGGGCCGCGGCCGAATGGGCGATTGCGTTTTATCGGCGGTACGGGTTCGAAACCGTTCCGGACCCGGAGAAAACGTGGCTCCTGAGGCGCTATTGGACCGTGCCCGAGCGCCAGATCGAGACTTCGGTGGTTCTGGGGGACGCCCGCTGGCGCGCCCGGGAGGCAGGCGGGGAGGGCGGCAGCTGACGGACGTGGACGCGCAGGCGGCCACCGCCGCCACGATTGCGGAATACGACCGCATCGCGGCGGCCTACCGCCGCGGCACCGCAGACCACGATGTCAGCCAGAACATCGCGGCCCTTCTCGATGCGATAGAAGGCGAGCCGCCCCATGCCGTACTCGACCTGGGCTGCGGGCCGGGCCGGGACCTGCGCCGGTTCACCGCGCTCGGCCACGAGGCCGTCGGCCTGGACGGTTCGCGCGCGTTCGTCGCCATGGCGCGGGCCGAAACCGGTTGCGAGGTGCTGCACCAGGACTTCCTGGCGCTCGACCTGCCGCGTGCCCGTTTCGACGGGGCGTTCGCGAATGCCTCCCTGTTCCACGTGCCGGGCAGCGAACTCGCCCGGGTCCTCGAAGACCTTGCCGCGACCCTCAAGCCGGGAGGCGTGCTGTTCTGCTCGAACCCGCGGGGGCGCAACGAGGAAGGTTGGGTCGGCGGGCGCTATGGTTGCTTCCACGACCTCGAAACATGGCGGACTTACGCGGAGGCCGCCGGCTTTCGGGAACTCCGCCACTATTTCCGTCCGCCGGGACGCCCGCGCGCGCAGCAGCCCTGGCTCGCCACGGTCTGGCGCAAGATACCCCGATCCCGGCCGGCTTAACCGCTCCGCTCGAACATGCCGATATTGAGGTCGAGGCCCGTGCCCATCCAGAGGGCGCGGTCGCGGTGGTCCAGCAGGTCGTCGCCGGCATTGGGATGGACGAGCACGATGAGGCCGTCCCGCTCCAGCGCGAGCCAGGGCACCAGGTCCGCGAAGACCTCCGGCTGGAACGCGATCTGGAAGCTCCACATCGGATGCGGTCCGACCGGGCGTTCGTGGAAGCGTCCGACCGTCACTCTGTCGCCGAACGTCTCGCCGACGCGCTCCTTCAGCCCCCAGGCGCGCGTCTTGGTCGTCTGGTCGAAATAGACATGCGCGTGCCAGCTCTCGATGGCGGCGGCGCTGTCCGGCGCAGCGTCGCTCATGCCTTGCCCAGATAGACGTCCACGATCCGGCCGAGCAGGGCCAGCGCCTCTGCGCGCGGGCGCTGGAAGGCGTTGCGCCCGACGATCGAGCCGGTGGCGCCGCCATCGCGCAATTGCCGTATCTCGTTCAGCAGGCCGTCCGTGTCGCGCGCCTCGCCGCCGGAGAACACGACCATGCGCCGCCCGTTGAAGCAGGACTGCACGACGTGCGCGGTGCGCTCCGCCAGCGTCGAAACGGGGATTTCCCGGTCGCGATAAACCTTCGCCGCCGCATCCAGCTCAAGCGCCTCGGTCGGCGGCTTCACCTTGACGATATGGGCGCCCAGGAGGCAGGCCATATGCGCGGCGTAAGCGCAGATATCGACCGCCGTCTCACCCTCTTTGGAGAGGTCTCCGCCGCGCGGATAGCTCCAGACCACGACCGCAAGGCCGGATGCCTTCGCTTCCTTCGCCAGGTCGCGGATCTCCTCCATCATCTCGAACTGGTCGTCAGAGGCCGGGTAGATCGTGAAGCCGATGGCCGAGCAGCCGAGCCGGAGCGCATCGGCCACCGATGCCGTGACCGCCTGGTCCTTGAGGCGGGAGAGGCTGTTGGCGCTGTTCATCTTCAGGATTGTGGGAATCTGGCCGGCGAAGGTGGCGGCGCCCGCCTCGATCGTGCCGAGCGGCGCGGCATAGGCGGAAAGCCCGGCCTCAAGCGCGAGGTCGAAATGATAGTGCGGGTCGTAGGCCGGCGGATTGGGCGCGAAGCTGCGCGCCGGCCCGTGCTCGAAGCCCTGGTCCACCGGCAGGATGACCAGCTTTCCCGTGCCGCCGAGGCGGCCCTGCATCAGGATGCGCGCCAGGTTCGCCTTGACGCCGGGGTTCTCGCTCTCATAGCCGGAGAGGATGGTCCTGACGGTGTCTGTGACGCGCATGGCGGTCGGCCCCCGTTTCGCAAGCTCACCGGGTTCGATTACGCCGCCCGGCGGGCGATTTCAAGACCTCGGGGACGTGCGCCGGAACGCCATCTCCTGCTCGGCAAGATCGGCCGTGCTGCCGATCCAGGCATAGACCAGCAATGTCGGTTCGAGCGCGCATGTCGTAATCTTGTGGTCGAAGTCGGGCGTATTCAGGATCATCGAGCCGGGCGTATAGACCGCGGCGTCGTTCTGCGACATGGCGCCGGAAAGGCAGATATAGCTTTCGGTGACGCCCTGGTGGGCATGGCTCGGATAAATCGTGCGCGGCGCGAACAGCACGCAGCCGAGCACAAGGTCGTCCGCCATCACAGGCCCCATCGGCCCCAGGAACTCTGCATAGGCGAACTTCTCGCCGAGCTTGCCCGGCATGACGCGATAGCCGTAACGCCAAACCAGCTCCGGCGCGATCGTTTCCACGCAGCGTACCAGGGCTCCCGGGCCGAACCGCTTGCCATTGTCGATCGCGCGTCCGAGATGGGCGCAGACGGGTTTCGTCCTCGGGCGCCGTTCCAGGATGAACGGGTTCTGGGCGGTAGCCCGGTTCAGTCGCTGGCGGACCAGCCGGTGGTGGGACCGGATCGGGCGGCTGCCGCCCGAAGAGCTGTGGCGATAGGCCCAGTAGATTTCGTTGAGCAGGTAGCGCCAGTCGGGACGGTCGTTGAGCGTGGGCGCCAAATCCATGGCCGTCTCCCCGTTTCGTTGCCGAGAAGCCGTCCCGCCAGCATATACCCTTACTCGCCTTCCCGCCTCCGGATTCTTGTGACCCGCTGTCCCGAGGCGCGGGCGATTTCCTGCAGGCGGCGGAAGCGGTCGTCGTCGGTTTCGATGGCCGCGTCGAGCCCGTGGCGGAAGGCGGCGAGAGCAAGGCCCGGCTTGTCGGCGCAGTCCAGGCGCCCGCGCACCGTCTTTTCGGGGAACCGTACGGCCGTGAGATCGACGAGCTTGCGGAAGAAGAGTGGCCCCAGCGTGAACGCGCCGTCCGGCGGACTCACCAGCAGCACCCGTTCTTCCGGACATTCCGCGAGCGCAGCCGTAACGCCGCTGAGAGAGCTCGCATCCGCGATGACCGCCTCGGCGGCCTTGGTCTTGCGGTCGTCCGGGGCCATTATGGCCGCCAGAATGGCATGGGGGGCGCTTCAGCGCATGGTCTTGGTCTGCAAAACCGGCGGCGCCGGCGACGACGAACGGTGGAAGGCCGAGTTGCGCCGGCTCATGCCAGAGCTTGAAATCCGGGACTGGCCGGATACCGGTGACCCGGCGGAGGTCGAGTTCGTGCTGTTGTTTGCGAGCGCGCCAGACCTGTTCGAGGGCATGACCGGGCTGCGCGCGGTGCTCTCGGCCGGCGCCGGCGTGGACGGCTTCCTCGAAGACCTGCCGGCGGGGGTGCCGGCCGCCCGGCTGGTCGATCCCTGGATGCAGACCGCAATGGCCGCCTGGGTCGTCCATGCCGTGCTGCATTTCGCGCGCAACATGCCGGCCTATGCGTCCCAGCAGGCGAGGGGCGTCTGGCGGGAGCTGTTCGAGGAGTATTTCGAGCCGCGCCGCGTCGGCATTCTCGGATGCGGGGAGATCGGCCGGCGCACGGGCGGCGTGCTCGCCGATCTCGGTTTCCGCGTTACGGGCTGGACGCGCACGCCGCGCGACCTGGGCATGCTGGAGAACAGCTACGGCGAGGACGGCCTGGACGATCTGCTTTCCGGGAGCGAGTTCCTGGTCTGCCTGCTGCCGCTGACGGTGGAGACGGAGGGCCTGCTCGATGCCGCACGCCTCGCGCGCCTCCCGGAGGGGGCCTTTTTCGTCAATGCGTCGCGCGGCAGGGTCGTCGTGCAGGCGGACCTGGTCGCGGCGCTCGATTCGAGCCGGCTCGGCGGCGCCTGGCTGGACGTGACAGATCCCGAGCCGCTGCCGCCCGGCGACCCGCTCTGGCGCCATCCCAAGGTGTGGATCACGCCGCATGTCGCGGGCGTCACCAACCCGGTTACCGGCGCGGCGCTGGTTGCGGAGAACATCCGCAGGGCGCGGGCCGGCGAACCCCTCACCCATCCCGTCGACGTCACTCGAGGTTATTGAATCCCATGGCGACCTTTCAGGGAAAACGCGCGCTCGTTACCGGCGGAGGCAGCGGCATCGGCAGCTGTCTCGCTCTCGATCTTGCAGAAGCCGGCGCAGAGGTGGTCGTCTGCGGCCGGCGCCGCGACCCGCTGGACGAGACCGCGCGGCGCGCCGGAGGCGGCATCGAGGTGCATACGGCCGACCTTGCGGACCCGGACGAGGCCTTCCGCCTCGCCGACGCCGTCGGGCCGGTGGATATCCTGGTCAACAATGCCGGGTTCTCGTCCATCGTGCGCAGCACCCGCTATGTCGGCGCCGAGGAATGGCGCGCAGTGATGGATGTGAACACGCTCGGGCCCGCCATGCTGACCCGCGCGCTCCTCCCGCCGATGATCGAGAAAGGCGCAGGCGACGTGGTCACCGTCTCCTCCATGGCCGCGATCTCTCCGAGCATCATGGCCGGCGCGCCGTACAGCGCGGCCAAGGCGGCGGTCCGCGCCTGGATGGACGTGCTGGCGGCGGAGGTGCAGCGCCACGGCATCCGCTGCATCACCGTGTTTCCGGGCGAGGTGGACACACCGATCCTCGACCGGCGCGCGCTGCCTCCGGACGCTGCCGCCCGCGCCACCATGATGATGCCGGAGGATATTTCGACGGCGATCGCGATGGCGCTCGCCCTGCCGCGCCGGGCCACGGTCTCCGAGATCGCCATCGTCGCGACCGAGCCCCGCGACCGCACCGAGGATGTCCGCGCGGCAATGGAAAAGACGGCCTGATACCAGCGGTCGTCGAACGGAACCTATGACGGGCCGTACCTGCCGTCGCCCCGGACCCCGATCCGGGGCCCATCCCTGAACGGAGCGGCGGGCACAGCCGGCTGTTGCAGGGCGAGCGCCCTCGGCAGCACCCTGTTTGCGCCGCCGGGGCAGGCCGGGAAATCCGGAGATGGGCCCCCGCCTTCGAGCGTGTGAAGAAATCGGAGTGTCAGCCGACCGCCTGGAAAGGGACGAATCCGGACAAACACCGTCACCCCGGACTTGATCCGGGGTCCATCCCTGACCGTTTGTGCCCGCCGCAGCCGTTCGAGAAAGGATTGGACCGCTTGGGCCGGCCGAGAGCGCCCGGGATGGGCCCCGGATCAAGTCCGGGGCGACGGGATGGGCGCGGACCGCGAGCACAAAACCCGGCAAATCCGATTGCTTCACACGCTCCTTCGCGGGGGCGACGATATGGGGACGCAGTCTTCCTGTGAGCCCCAAATTGAGGCCGCTGGTATGAGCGGCCGCGTCCCCGCCATCCTCGAAGCGGGTCGGGACGCCGGGCTTCGATTCGACCGGCCGCTTCGAATCCCGGTCGAATCCGGGCCATGCGCCCTGTCCGCCGAATCCGGACCGCACAGCAGTGCCTACCGCTCGGTCCACCGCTTGCGGCGGAGGCGGGCCAGGCGGGCGAGGCGGCGGTCGCGCTCCAGCCCATGGCGTCTCAGGAAACGCTGCACCGTGGAGGCGTCGAACGCCAGGCCCTCGGCGGCCAGCGCATCGCGCAGCTTCCGCACGGAAATCGCCGGCCGCGCCTCCAGAATGCGGAGGATGCGCTCACGCTCCGGCTCGATCCGCGAGGCGCTGCCGCCCTGCCTGTCGGGGCGCACATGGCCGCGCTCGCGGAAACGCCGCACCCAGTTGCGGACGCTGGCCGCCCCCAGCCCGAAATACCGGGCCGCGGCGGCGGCGCTCATGCCGCGCTCCACCACGGCCGCCACCGCCATGCCCCGCAGGTCCGCGCCGACCGGGCGGCCCTGCCTCAGTTCCGGCAGCGCGCCCGCCGGGCCGCCTCTCGTTTCGCCTGCCGACTTCGTCGTCATCCTTCCTCCTTCCGCGGCATCGCCGCCGCCGCTGCAACGCCAAACCCGGATGCAACGCTCTGCCCCGTCTGCCGCCGCCGCGCCGTCCTCCGGCCGCAAACCCTGAACGACACAACGCCCCGTGCGCGCGCACCTCGCCTGTTTGATGCCCAAAGAACAGCCGGCCCCATTTCGCCGCGGCATGACCGGTGCGGGGCTTTGCGCGAGCCGCAGCGGTCCGCCGGATTGTCAGATCCAGATCATGCCTTCCCTGGTTTCCTCAAAAGACGATTTGAGACAAATATAGAACAAACGCAGGTAGTGTCAAGTCTGGAATGAGGCCGAAGCGCGCGACGGTCACGCCGGACGCTCCACCTCTCCAAGCCAATGTCATAAGATTTAGTTATCGGATGTATTAGAAAACGGTCTTTGAATTCATGACATGCGGGATGGACCATGATAGCGTACCCCGCGCGGAGCCGCCCCCGAGCCGTGACCTGTTCTTGGACAGGCAGTCTCGCCGGACCTCTGACAGATTCGGCGGCCCGCCGCGTTGCGAGGACCGGGCGCGCGAGCCTTTCGCGAAAGGACATGAGGGCCGTGGACGAAGACAGGGTTGAAATCTCGATTGCCAACGACGTGCAGGAAATCGCCGGCGTCGCGGCCCGGATCGACGAATTCTGCGAGAGCCGCGGGATCGACCCGATGACCGTCAACGCGGTGAATGTGTCGATGGACGAAGTCCTCACCAACACGATCGACTACGGATATGACGATGACGGGCCGCACCGCATCGATATCGCCGTGCGGAAGGAGGCGGATACGGTGGTCGTGGCGATCGAGGACGACGGCAGGGAGTTCGACCCGTCGGGACCGCCGCCGGAGGTCGATTTCGACGCGACGCTCGAAGAACGCACGGTTGGCGGCCTCGGCCTCTTCCTGGTGCACGAACTGATGGACAGCGTGGACTACCGCAGGGCCGACGGCCGAAACTTCATCACGCTGACGAAGAGCCTCGCCGCGGCCGACTGACGGAACCCGGCCCTCTGCCGAGGCGCGCGATGCGGGACCCTCCTCCGGGAGCTCGGCAAACGGTGAGGGCGCGGAGCGGTTCTATTCCGCTGCGACGGGCGGGGGATCGTCGGCGCGGGCGTCGCGGCCGGCAATGTAGCCCTCCAGCCTCGAGAGCCTGTCCCGGACCTCTCCGAAATCGTTCCGGACTTCGCGCATGTCCTCGCGGACTTCGCGCATGTCCTCGCGTTGCTCGCGCCGCAGGCTGCGGATCGCGACGATGAGCCAGCCGAACAGGGCAAGGGTGATCGCCGGCGCGATCCAGGGGGCGAGCGCTTCCATGCAGTCGATCCTATTTCGGAACGCCCTCCCGCGCAATCCCGCCGCCTCGGCCGTGTCGGTAACACGGGATATGTCCGGTTTATGTACCAGATGATCTGTCCGGTTTTAGAAGGCATCCAGACCATGGAGGGTTTGGATGCGTCGGACGGAGCAGGCACAGGGTCTGAGACTGATGAAGTTCGAGGAGGTTTACGGTCGTACGCTTGGCGGCGTTCTGGGCCAGGCGGAGGCGGCGGAGATACTGGGTGTGTCGGAGCGCACCTTCCGGCGCTGGCGCGACCGCTTCGAGGCGGAGGGGGCGGCGGGTCTTTACGACCGCCGCTTGGGCCGGGTTTCGGCGCGGCGGGCGCCGGTGGACGAGGTGGCGCGGGTGCTTGCGCTGTTCGACACCCGCTACTGGGATTTCACCGCCAAGCATTTCCACGAGAAGCTGGTATCCGAGCACGGCAGCGCGCGCAGCTACAACTGGGTTCGGCTGACCCTGCAAGCGCATGGGCGCCTGCGCTCGGCGCCCCGGCGCGGCGCGCACCGGCGCAAGCGGCCGCGGCGCGCGCTGCCCGGCATGATGGTGCACCAGGACGGCTCGCGCCATGAATGGGTTCCCGGTCGCTGGTGGGACCTGATCGTCACCATGGACGACGCCACGAGCGAGATCTACTCGGCTTTCTTCGTCGAGGAGGAGGGCACGCTGTCGAGCTTCCGGGCGCTCGGCGAAGTCATCCGGGAGCGCGGGCTGTTCTGCTCGCTCTATGCCGACCGGGCCAGCCACTACTGGCACACGCCGAACGCGGGCGGCAAGGTGGACAAGGACAACCCGACCCAGGTCGGTCGCGCCCTGCACCGGCTCGGCATCGAGCTGATCCCGGCATACTCGCCTGAGGCCAGGGGGCGGTCCGAGCGCATGTTCGGCACTTTGCAGAAGCGCCTGCCGCAGGAACTCCGGCTCGCCTCCATCACCGGGATCGACCGGGCCAACCGCTTCCTCAGGGAGGCCTATCTGGCCCGGCACAACGCCCGCTTCCAGACCCCGCCCGAGGCCGAGGGCTCGGCCTTCGTTCCCTTCGCCGGCGCGCTCGACGATATCCTCTGCATCCAGGAGGAGCGCACCGTCTCGAACGACAACACCGTGCGCTACAAGCGCCGCCTCCTGCAGCTCCCCGCCGACCGCCACCGCCGCCACTACGTCAAGGCCACAGTCAGGGTGCATGAGTATCCCGACAACTCGTTGGCCGTCTTCCACGGCCCCCGATGTCTGGCGCGATACCGGGCCACCGGCGAGCCCATCGACGCCCCAACCCGGCAGGCCGCGTGATCCGCTTCGACGCGACCCGCCAAGGCCTGTGGGGACGTGGACAGTCGCTCCGCGCCTGACCACGTCCCCACAGGCCAATCGCAACAACAGAAGCGGTCAACTCATTTGGTACATAAACCGGTCAAGTCAAAATGTTCTCGACATCCCGCCGCCTCGGCCGCAATGACGGCGGAAAACCGGTTCGACAGCGACTATCTCCGTCATTTTTTCGCTGCTGCGACACCTCGCCGCCAAGCATCTTCTATCTCAACGGGACCGGCAAGAAAGAACTCCCCGCCGAGTGATTTGCCTGATCGGTCGAGCGAATCTTTCATCGCCTGCTCGCCCGCTAGCGCGTAGCCGGAAGACGGGAACGGGGCGTAGCTCTCCCCAAAAGTCGTTTTGTGGATAGTCCAATGGAATGCGCCCTGCGGCAGAGTGCGGTTGTAGTCGTCGCATCTCCGTTCCGGACTCGCGGAGAAACCGACCTTTACGATTATGCGGCCGTGCGCGTGCTCGCACAGAAATGCGTCTGCGTCTCCCATGAGCTTCAGGATATAAAGGTGTTTTCGGCCTTCCGCTTCACCGACTATGTAGGGTGATTGGGAAACAGGGCCGGCGCGGCTAGGCGTCAGAACGTCCTTCGCTGCGCCGACTGCGGAGAAACCAACCTTTTGTTGGCCATATACATCTACCTCGTAGAGATCGAGATCCAAGATGCGGCGCGCTTCGTGGAGTTCCAAACGCGCGCCCCTGCGGCTGATTTGCCGGCCACCTTTTCGACGATATGTATCACCGGCAAATTCCTTTACCGACATTCGTGACTCAGGAATCGTTTTCCAAGCGCGTACTGCTTCAATAGCATAGTTCCATCTTTTATCTTCGGAATTCTTTTCTTTCTCTTCCCACCTGTCGTCGGACATGAAGAATCGCGCATAACCCGTCCTATCGGAAAGCTGTAGTAGACCGATTATTTTTTGTCGATCTTCGCGAGAAGATTTAGTAGTTCCATAAATTACGACCAGAACGCCCGGCTCGGTTCGTTCAAGAAATCGCCTACGGTCTCCCTCGACCGTAAATCCGAGAAAACCCTCTCGATGTGGGTCGAAGAAATAAAGGCCTGTAAGCCATACATTTCGCGGCGTCTTCTCGATTACATCAATCGGTTCCATCAATGCCGCGGAAGCATGGGTACTTTGCGAATCCGCCATTCCAGCCCTCCGCACCTACGAATTCGACAGCCGGCTTTCGTCGTAGTCCTTGCTGATGCGGTAGAAGTGCGGCGTGACCGGGTCGAGGCCGGAGCGCTCGTGTTCGCGCACGACATTGCGCGCGATGCCGCGAAGATGCACTTCGTCCGGCCCGTCGATGAACTGGAGCGCGCGGCCCCAGGTCCAGAGCCAGGAAAGCGGCGTGTCGGGCGTGAGGCCCATGGAGCCGAACACCTGCATCGCACGGTTGGAGACCTCGGTCTGGAGCCGCGCCGCCACCACCTTGATCTGCGAGACCTCGTTGCGGGCCGCCTTGTTGCCGTGGGCGTCGATCAGCCAGGCGGTGCGCAGGCACAAGAGGCGCGCCATGTCGATCTCGGTCCGCGACAGCGCCACGGCCTCGCGCACCGTGTCGTGGTCGATGGTGCGCTTGCCGAAGGTCGTGCGGTTGAGCCCGCGTTCGATCATCAGCTGCAGCGCCACCTCGCATTGCCCGATGGTGCGCATGCAATGGTGGATGCGGCCGGGCCCCAGCCGCGCCTGCGCGATGGCGAAGCCGCCGCCCTCCTCGCCGATCAGGCTGTCGTAAGGCACGCGGACATTGTCGAAAACGACCTCGCAATGCCCCTCCGGCGCGACATGGTGCATGACCGGGATGTTGCGCGCGATGCGCACGCCCGGCGTATCGGGATCGACCAGAACCTGGCTCTGGCGGCGGTGCACGGCGGCGTCGGGGTCGGTCACGCCCATCACGATCATCACGCCGAGCTCGGGATGGGCGGCATTGGTGATGAACCATTTGCGCCCGTCAATGACCCACTCGTCGCCCTCCCGCCGGATGCGCGTCTGCACGTTGGTGGCATCCGAAGAGGCGACTTCCGGCTCGGTCATGCAGAAGGCCGAGCGGATTTTGCCGTCCAGCAGCGGCTCCAGATAGCGCCGTTTCTGCTCCGGCGTGCCGAACATGTGGAACACTTCCATATTGCCCGTGTCCGGCGCGTTGCAGTTGAACATCTCCGGGGCCCAGTAGATGCGGCCCATGATCTCCGCGAGCGGCGCATATTCGAGATTGGTGCAGCGCGTGCCCGGCGCGTCTTCCGGCAGCGAGGGCAGGAACATGTTCCAGAGGCCTTCTTCCCTGGCGCGGTCCTTGATGCCGGCGCAGAAGGGCGGCGGGAAGACGCCCCGCTCCGTCAGCTCGTGCCATTCCTTGTCGCGCGGCACGATCTCGCGGGCCATGAAGCGGGTCAGCTGCTCCTGGAGCTGGCGGACCCTGTCCGAATATCCGAAATCCATCTCGTCCTGCTTTCCTTGAGCCGGCGCCTCAGCACCCGTCGCCGTTCAGGCGGCCCCGAGCCGGGGAGACCGGATAGACGCCGAGGATGCGGGTCTCGCGGGAGAAGAAGTCGAGCTCCTCAAGGGCCAGGCGGACGGAGTGGTCCTCCGGGTGGCCCTCGATATCCGCGTAGAACTGCGTCGCCGTGAAACTGCCGTCCGTCATGTAGCTTTCGAGCTTGGTCATGTTGACGCCGTTGGTGGCGAAACCGCCGAGCGCCTTGTAAAGCGCCGCCGGTACATTGCGGACCTTGAACAGCAAGGTAGTCGTCACCGGCGCGCCGGGCGGCGGATGCGCGGGCTCGCGGGCCAGCACGATGAACCGCGTCGTGTTGTGCGCCGCGTCCTCGACATCGGCGCGCAGGATCCGGAGGCCGTAATGTTCGGCGGCCAGCGTGGACGCGATGGCGGCCTCTTCGGGGTCGGCCCGCTGCGCGACCTCCGCGGCGGCGCCTGCGGTGTCGGCATGCACAAGCGCTGTGAGGCCGAGTTCGCGGATCAGCCTGCCGCACTGGCCGAGCGCGTGGACATGGCTGCGTACCCGCCGGATCGTCCCGAGGCTGGCGCCGGGCGCAGCGAGAAGCTGGTGGCGCACCATCTCGAAATGTTCGGCGACGATGTGCAGCCCGGTTTCCGGCAGCAGCCGGTGGATGTCCGCGACCCGCCCGGCGATGGAGTTCTCGATCGGGATCATCGCAAGCGCCGCCTCGCCGCTTTCGACCGCAGCGAACGCATCCTCGAAAGCGCGGCAGGGGAGCGGTTCCAGGTCCGGATAGGCCCGCCGGCAGGCGAGGTCTGAATAGGCGCCCGGTTCGCCCTGAAAGGCGATCCGGCGGTCGTCGGCGTCGGCGGCCATCGGAGGATTCGACTTATCGTTTCGGTGCAAGGAGTTCCCGCGCCCGGGCGAGGTCGGCGGGAGTATCGACACCGAGCGGAACGCTGTCAACGACTGCCACGGCGACCTGCATTCCGGCCTCGAGCGCGCGCAATTGCTCCAGCTTCTCGCGCCGCTCCAGCGGGCTTGGCGGAAGCTCGGTGAAGCGCTCCAGGGCCGACCGGCGCCAGGAGTAGAGGCCGATATGATGGAAGAGGGGGCCGGGCCCCGTCGGGGCCGTCGCGCGCGTGAAGTAGAGCGCACGCCCGCTAGCGCCGAACACCGCCTTCACGACATTGGGGTTCGCGCGTTCCTCTTCGCGCACGATCTCTGCGGCGACCGTGCCGATATCCACCTCGGGGTCGTCGAGCAGGGTGAGCGCCGCGCGGATATCTCCGGGCGGCACGGTCGGCAGGTCGCCCTGGAGGTTGACTACCCGGTCGAAGCGCCTGCCGGGGTCGAAGGCGTCCAGCGCGGCGCGGATGCGGTCCGAACCGGAAGGCAGGTCGGGATCGGTCATCGCCGCTTCTCCGCCCGCCGCGCGCACCGCCCCTGCCACTTCCTCCTCGCAGCAGGCGACCAGCACCGGCCCGACGCCGGCCTCGGCCGCGCGCTCCAGCACGTGGACGATCAGCGGGCGCCCGGCAATGTCGGCGAGCGGCTTGCCGGGCAGCCTCGTGGACGCCATCCGCGCGGGTATCGCGATGAGCGCCGAGGAGCTCACCGGACGGGATTTACGCGACGCAACGCCGCATATCCGCTCATTTCAGCCGTCCCTACACTCGAAATCCGACAGATGACTTCCCGGCACACGCCATGCCGCCGTGCAAGAATGCCCTGGCGCGCGCGGCCGTCAACTGGACGACGAGGCGATGGACTTTTTCGAGGTCAACAAACTTGCGGGCGGGCTGCTGATGGCCGGCGTCGTGACAATGTTCATCGGCATATTCGGCAATACCCTGGTTCCGACACATGACGGCGGGCACGGCGTCGAACCGCATGGGGCGGACATGGCGGCGGCGGTTCCCGCGGCGCGGACCGAGCCGGCGGGTCCCGAACCGGTCGCGGGGATGCTGGCCGAAGCCGATATCGCGCGCGGCGAGTCGATCACCAAGAAGTGCACGGCCTGCCACACCTTCGACGAAGGCGGGGCGGCGAAGCAGGGGCCGAACCTCTACAACATTGTCGGCGCGGACATCGCCGCCCGCGAAGGCTTCGGATATTCGGACGCGATGGCGGAGCATCCGGGCGAGTGGAGCTACGCCAATCTCAATGCCTTCCTCTTCAAGCCCAAGAGGTTCCTCAAGGGCACCAAGATGACCTTCGTCGGGCTGAAGAAGGCGCGCGACCGGGCCGATCTCATCGCCTATCTGCGCACGCTTTCCGCCTCGCCCCAGCCGCTGCCGGAAGGCGATGCCCCGGAGCCGGCCAAGGAAGGCGAAGTCGAGCCGAAGGCCGCCCTGCCGGCGGATCCGGATCGCAGGCAGGCGGCTGCGCAGCCGGAGGTTCCCACGCTGGCTCCGGCGCCGAAAGCCGATAGGCGGCAGGTCTGGAGCTTCTCGCTGATCGGGGCGGCCATGGCTGCCGAGCCGGACAAGAGCCTCGCGGAGCGCCTGGCGGCTGCCGACCTCAAGAAAGGCAAGAAGGTCTGGAACAAGTGCAAGGCCTGCCACACCATCGACAAGGGCGGGAAGAAGCGCATCGGCCCCAATCTCTGGAATATCGTCGGCGGGGACGTGGGCGTGCGCGAAGGCTTCAAATATTCCAAGGGAATGATAGCGTTCGGCGGCAAGTGGACCTATGAGCGGCTCGACGCCTATCTCACCAAGCCGAGGAAGGTGGTGAAGGGCGGAAAGATGGCCTTCGTCGGGCTGAAGAAGCCGAAGGACCGCGCGGATGTCATCGCTTTCATGCGGACCATGGCGGACGAACCGCTTCCCCTTCCCTGAGCCGTCTGCGGGCGCGCCGGCCGGATGATCCGCGCCTTTCTCGATCGTCTGGGCGACACCGTTCGTCCCATTCACCGGCGCTATTTCCGCTCCGGCGTGGCGGTTGAGCTCAAGGACGACGAATCGCCCGTCACCCGCTCCGACCGGGAGGCCGAGCTGGCGCTGCGCCGGGAGATTGCGGAGGCCTTTCCCGAAGACGGCATTCTGGGTGAGGAATTCGGCTCCGAAAGGCTCGATGCGCGGCGGGTCTGGGTGCTCGACCCGCTGGACGGCACCCGCTCTTTCGTCAACGGCAAGCCGGCGTTCGGCGTGATGGCGGCGCTGCTGGAGGAAGGCCGGCCGGTAGCAGGGCTGATCGACATGCCGATCCTCGCCGAGCGCTGGATCGGCATTGCGGGCGAACCGACGACCTTCAACGGCGCGCCGGTAAGGACGCGCGGTTGCGACAGCCTTGCCGCCGCGTCGCTCAATGCCACCTCGCCCGACATCTTTCCGGACAGCGCCTCCCTGGCGGCCTTCGACCGCCTGTCTGCCGCCTGCGGCCAGCGCCATTTCGGGGGCGACTGCGAACTCTACGGTCTATTGGCGTGCGGATGGATCGACCTGGTGGCGGAGGCCGGCCTCGCGCCCTACGACTATCTGGCTCATGTCGCCATCGTGGAAGGCGCGGGCGGGCGGATCGGCGACTGGCATGGCCGCCCGCTCGGCCTCGAGTCCGACGGCCGCGTTCTGGCGGCCGGCGCGCCCGACCTGTTCGAGCCGGCGCTGGACCGTCTTCGCGGCCCGGCGGGCTGAAGAGCACAAGGGCCGGCAGACATGGCGACGCGCGTGCTCGTTCCCTCGGGCGTGCTGGGCCTGGGCTTCGACCGGAAGGCGCTGATGCGCGCAGCCGCCGGCAAGCCGGACATCATCTGCATAGACGGCGGCTCGACGGACAGCGGCCCCTACTATCTGGGCGCCGGCACCTCGAAATATTCGGATGCGTCGGTGCGCTCCGAATGGCAGGAACTGCTCGACGCGCGCGCCGTGGCCGGCTGTCCGCTCGTGCTGGGTTCGGCCGGGACCTGCGGCACGGACGGCATGGTGGACCGGATGCTGGAGATGACCCGCGATCTTGCGGAAGCGGAGCGCCGGCGTCTCAGGGTTGCAACGCTGAAATCGGAACAGCCGGTCGCCGCCGTCAGCGAGTCCTTGCGGGCCGGCAGGCTCACGCCGCTCGCCGGCGCGCCGGAGACGGGCATCGACGCGGAGTCCGTCGAACGGTGCTCGCATATCGTGGCGCTGGCCGGGGCGGAGCAGATCGCCGCCGCGCTCCGCACAGGCGCCGATGTGGTGATTGCCGGGCGCGCGACCGACACGGCCGCGATCGCCGCGCTGCCGCTGATAAACGGCGAGGACGCGGGCGCGGCCTGGCACGGCGCCAAGATCGGCGAATGCGGCGCACTCTGCTCGACAAGGCCGATGAGCGGCGTGATCGGTCTCGAGTTCGACCGCAACGGCTGCACCGTCGAACCCCATGCGGAAGGCGCGCGCTGCACGCCCGCTTCCGTCGCGGCGCACATGCTCTACGAGAACGCCGACCCGTTCGTGCTGCACGAGCCGGGCGGGCATATGGATGCGCGCGGGGCGCAATACGAAGCGCTGGACGAGCGCCGCGTGCGCATCTCCGGCTCCCGCTGGGTCGCGTCCGAAAGCTACACCGTGAAGCTCGAGGGCGCGCGGCTCGCGGGCTTCCAGACGACCGCGCTCGCGATCCTGCGAGACGCCCGCTATGTCGCCAATGCGCGCCGCTGGCTCGACCGGCTGGAGGCGTTCCTCGGCCGCGAAATCCCGGCCCGCACGGGCCTCCGGGCCGATGACTACACCATCGAGTTCCGCCTGATCGGCGTGGACGCGGCGCTCGGCCCGCTGGAGGCGCGGGCGTCCGACCCGGTCGAGGTGGGCGTGCTGGCCATCGTGACGGCGGCTTCCCAGACAACAGCGAGCGAGATTGCCCGGCTCGCCAATCCCTTCCTGCTGCACTTCCCGCTGACCGACGAGGAAGAGCTGCCGACCTTCGCCTTCCCCTACTCGCCGGCGGAGACCGAGCGCGGTCCGCTCTACGAGTTCGCCCTCAACCATGTCATGCGGCTCGATGACCCGATGGAGGCCTTTCGCCTTGAGGTAACGGAGGTCGGCAGTGGCCCGGCTGGGTGACGCGGTGCAGGCGGTCCGGTCCAAGAACGCCGGGCCGTTCACGGTCACGGTGGACATTTTCTGCGGCACGGATGCGGCCTTCCAGTGGGTCAATGCGGCGCTCTCGACGGCGGCGGTCGGGAGGCTCTACCGCGTGGCCCCGGAGCGGGTCGAACGGCACGAACTGCCGGAAATCCGGGTGGTGAAGTTCAGCTTCCCGCGCCCGATGCCGCAAGGCAGCCGCGGCGACCGCGACATGCACGGCGCACAGTGGGGCGTGCTGCTGGCGGAGGCCGAATTCGGCGATCCTGGCCTATAGCTTTACACGACCTTCGCGGACCTGAGGGCGGCGATCCTGTCCGGGCCGTAGCCGAGGCCCGCCAGCACATCGTCCGTGTCCGCGCCCATGGCGGGCGCAGGCCGGGCGGGCGGCGGCTCTCCCGTGCGGATCGCCGGGCCGACGGAGCCGACCGGGCGGCCGGACGGGTGGTCCACCCAGAGATGGCGGCGCGTTTCCGTGGGGAAGGGCGCATCCATGGCGCTGGCGATGTCGTGGACGGGCGCGACCGGCACCCGGCCCTGCAACTCCTCCAGCCATTCGGCCGTCGTCTTCGCGGATAGCGCCTCGTCGAGCATCTCCGTCACCGTGTCGCGATGGGCGAGGCGGGCGGCGAAGTCCCGGAAGCGCGGGTCGTCCTTCCATTCCGGGCGGCCGAGCGCGTCCGCCAGCTCGCCCCAGAACTTCTCCTTGTTGCACATGATGAACAGCCAGCCGTCGCGCGTGCGGTAGAGCTGCGAGGGGGTCAGGTTCGGGTGCGAGGAACGCAGCTCGCGGCCCTGCACGATGCCGGCGGTCAGATACCAGCAGGCGAGGTATCCGAGGTTCGACATGGCGGTGTCGTAAAGCGAGACGTCGAGGTCCCGTCCCGTGCCGCTTGCCCGCGCCGCCAGAATGCCCGAGGTCATGGCGAGCGCCGCCTGCACGCCGGTTGCGAGATCGACCATGGAGAGCCCCATGCGCGCTGGCGGCGACCCCGGCTCGCCGGTGACCGAGAGATAGCCCGCCTCGGCCTGCATCAGATAGTCGTAGCCGGGCCAGGCGGCGCGCGGGCCGTCGCGGCCATAGGCCGACAGATGCACGCAGACGATGGCGGGGTTGACGGCCTTCAGCGCCTCCCAGGTCAGCCCGAGCTTCGCCGGCCGGTCGCCGCGCAGATTGTCGAGCAGCCCGTCGGCGGAGCGCACGAGGTCGTGCAGCACCTCCCGGCCGGCCTGCTGCTTGAGGTCGAGGGCGAGGCTCTTCTTGTTGCGGTTGAACGCCTGGAAGAACAGGCTGTCGCCCTCGGGCAGCGGGTCCTGCGGATGGCGCACGAAGCGCCCGACATCGCCGCCCTCGGCAATGTTCTCGACCTTGACGACCTCCGCGCCCAGGTCCGCAAGCTGCATCGTGCCGAACGGCCCGGCCCCGTATTGCTCCACCGCAACGATGCGGACCCCCTCCAACGGCAACATCATGCTTCTCCCCGGGCAACGTGCTGCGGTGAGGTAGCGCCTCCGCCGGGCCCGGTCCAGCGCGGGCGAATTGCAGCGAGGGCCGAATTGGTGAAACTGCGGCGATCCTCTTTCGGAGACACCGGGACATGACCGCACCCAAACTCGGCTATCTGCTGCCCACCCGCGAGCGCATCATGAGCGGCCTGAACGAGACCGGGCCGATGCTGGCGCTTGCCGAGCGGGCCGAGGCGCTCGGCTACGACTCGATCTGGATCGGCGACAGCCTGCTGGCGCGGCCGCGCCATGACCCGCTGACGCTGATGGCGGCGGTGGCGGCGCGCACACGGCGGGTTGCGGTCGGCACGGCCGTGCTGCTGCCGGCGCTGCGCAACCCGGTCGTGCTCGCCCACCAGGTCGCGACGCTCGACCGCATCGCCGAGGGGCGGCTGATCCTGGGTTACGGCATTGCGGGGGACGTGCCGAATATCCGCGCCGAGTTCGCGGCGGCCGGCGTGCCGTTCGAGAAGCGCGTCGGGCGGATGCTGGAGGGGCTCCGCCTCTGCCGCGCGCTCTGGTCCGGCGAGCCGGTGGACTGGGAGGGGCGCTGGCCCGTCAAGGAGGGCGTGCTCGGCCCGACGCCCCACAATCCGGGCGGCCCGCCCATATGGCTCGGCGCGGGCCACCCGGCGGGCCTCGAACGCGCCGCCCGGCATTTCGACGGCTGGTTCCCGACCGGCCCCGACGCCGAAGGTTGGGGCGAGCGGTGGCGCACGGTGCAGGCCGCCGCCGCCGCTGCCGGACGTCCGGCGGGCGCGGTCGAGGGCGCGGTCTATCTGACGATCGCGCTCGACGGGGACGCGGATGCCGGCAATGCGCGCATCGACGCCTATCTGGAGAGCTATTACGCCGCGCCCGCCGCCGTCATCCGCCGCCGCCAGACCGCCTTTGCCGGCCCGCCGGAAGCGGCGGCGGACTGGATCGCCGGCTATGCGGAGCGCGGCGCCAGCCATATCGCGCTGCGCTTCGTCGGCGACCACGAACGCATGCTGGAGGCCGTCGCCGGCGTGAGGGACCGCATCGGCTGACGGGCAGCGAGGATCACGCCGCATAGACAAGTTCGCGCGACCTGTTGATGGATGCGCGCATATACGGGTTCCGCACCGCGTCAAATTCCACCGGATCGGCAGGGCGGCCGAGCGCGTCTTTCAGGTCGAAATACTGGTGCAGCGTCCGAAGGCCGGCGGTAGGGCCGAATTCCACAAGAAAGTCGGCATCGCTCGTCTCGGGTCGAAATCCTCGCCCCGCGCCGCCGAGCCGAACACCTCCAGCCGCGCGACGCCATGGCGACGGCAAAGCGCAGCCAGTTCCTCCCGCTTGTCGGCAAGGGCGGCGTGCATGGCGGTCCCTCCCGCACCAGCGGCCTAGCTCGGCCGGTCGCCCTCTATCTGGATGCGGCGCATGTCGCGGCGGTGGCCGGAATAGTCGTTGATGGCGGCGTGCTTGAGGCAGCGATTGTCCCAGAGGGTCAGCGTGCCGGGCTCCCAGGAGACGCGGCAGGTCAGTTCCACGCGCTCGCCCACGGCGTAGAGATAGTCGAGCAGCGGTGTGCTCTCGGCCTCCGTCATGCCCTCGAAGCGGATGGTGTAGGCGCGGTTGACAAAGAGGCCCTTGCGGCCGGTTTCCGGATGGGTGCGTACCACGGGATGGACGCACTCGGTCGGCCTCCAGGCATCGTCCTCGCGGTTCCTGGTCGAGCGAAGCGCATTGAAATTCGTCGCCGGGCCCGCGACGCGGGTGTCGTTGTGCACCGCCCGCATGCCGGACAGCGTCCCCTTCATCCCGTCGGAAAGGAGTTCCCATGCCCCCTGCTGGTCGGCGAACAGCGTGTCGCCGCCGGCCGGCGGCACCTCAAGGGCGTAGAGCGCCGAGCCGAGCGGCGGCTTCTCCAGGCAGGTCGTGTCGGTGTGCCAGTTCTCGCCTACCGCCGCCTTGTCATCTGGCTCTTTGCGGATCGCGATGACTTCGGGATGGTCGCCGTCCGCCAGCAGGTTCGGATGCACGATCAGCGGGCCGAAGCGCAGGCCGAACGCCATCAGCGCTTCCTCGTTCATCTTCTGGTCCCGGAAGCAGAGCACCTTGTGGCGCAGGAATGTTTCGCGCACCGCTGCGAAGCCCTCGTCGTCGAGCGACGTGAGGTCGATCCCGCGCACCTCCGCCCCGCAGGATCCGGAAAGCGGTTTCACCTGCATGTTCGCGAGTCCCCGAGTTCCATCCGGCATATCACGCATCCTTCGTCTCGCGGCGAAGATACCACGGCGTCTTGCCCGGCTCGCGCCGCCGGCGGACGGGCTTCGGGGGTTCCTTCGGCGCAGCGGCGGCCTTCGGTTCGGCCTTTGCCGCAGCCTTCGCCTTCGGCTTGTCCTCAGCTTTCGCCGCGACGCTCGCTTTGGGTTTTGCGCTCTCCTCCGCCTTCGGCGCGGGGGCGTCGTCTTTCTTTGCCGTCGCGCGGCGGGCCGGCCGTTTGGGTGCGGGTTTCGTCGCGCCGTCGCCGGTGGGCGCGCTGCGATACTGCTCCAGTGCGTCGAGGTCGAAGGAGAAGCCGAGGCCCGGCCTGTCCGGGATTTCCGCAAGGCCATCGCTGAACGCGATCTTCTCGCGGAACAGCAGGGCCGACCACGGCATGTATTCCAAGAGGTCGCAGTTCTGAAGCGCACCGCAGAGTTGCAAGGAAGGCTCGGAATAGAGGTGCGGCGAAACCGGCAGGTCCCAGGCCTGGGCCATGTGCCCGACCCGCATGAATTCCGTGACGCCGCCGATCCGCCCGAGGTCCGGCATCAGCACATCCGCCGCCTTCGCCTCGATCAGAGGGCGGAAGCCGTAGCGGGTATATTCCGTCTCTCCGGTGGCGATGGGCGTATCGAGCGCCGCGGCAAGCGCAGCGTGGCCGGCCACATCGTAGGCCGGCACAGGCTCTTCGAACCAGTCGAGGTTCACCGGCTCCAGGGCGCGGCCGAGCCGGAGCGCGTGCCTGACATCCAGGCTCTGGTTAGCGTCCGCCATCAGCCTGATATCCGGGCCGATGGCGTCGCGGATCGCCTCGGCGCGCGCCACATCCTCCTGCCAGCGCGGCTTGCCGAGCCGCATCTTCATGGCGCGGAATCCCTGGCTGAGGAAAGTCTTGGCCTCGGCGACCAGCTCGTCCTGCGAGCGGGAGAGCCAGAGCCCGCCGCTGTGATAGGCCGGCACAGCCTCGCGGCAGGAGCCGAGCAGGCGGTGGACCGGCTGGCCGAGCGCCTTGCCGCGCGCATCCCAGAGCGCCATGTCGAGCGCCGAGAGCGCGAACAGCGCCACGCCCTTGTGGCCGACGAAGTTCACCTCGGTCCAGAGCTTGTGCCAGAGGCCCTCGACCCGGTGCGCGTCCTCACCGACCAGCGACGAGCCGAGGACGGCGGTCATCGCCTCCAGCGGCGCCAGATGCCTGGCCGGGAGCGAGAAGAGATGGCCCTCGCCCGTTATGTCCGCATCGGTATCGACGAAGACCAGCACATAGCCGATCGAGCGGACATCGTGGATCGCGGTGATGACGGGCTCCTCCAGCGGCACATCCACAGTCATCGTGCGAATAGCGGTAATCCTCATCCTTCCCCTTGCCTCCAGAACATCGGCCCCCCAAAGGCCACCCCAACAACGCCCAGCCTAGCTTGACAGGGCAGGGCAAGGGAAGCGGCCGGCAGGGCAATCGCTTTCGGATTTGTCATGCGTGAACGCCCTCCTTCGCTTGCGGGAGGGAAGTCCCCGCGTCCTTCCCGCACGCTCTCGGCGCGGTTCGTCGAAGAACCCCTGCATTGTGTCATGTTTTGTCATGTTCCCCATGCCGTCGCCGAAGCTCTGCGGTTCCATTCCTGCATATCGTTCCCTCCGTCGCGTTTCGTTCCGCTCCATTCCGTCCGCGCCGCCGCCGGACCCTTTTTTGCGCGCGAATCCTGCGCGCGCGCCCACGCCCGCCAGCGCGCGTCTTGCGCCGGCGCGGTTCGCGCGCCTGATTGCGCGCGCGAGACGCCGGACGCACGTCTCCTGTCCGTTCCCGCCGGGGCTTTTTTCGGCCCCAGCCATTGCTTCCCTGCGCAGAAAAGCGAAAAGGCGGCCCCGGAAGCCGCCTTCTCTCTACCTCCATTCTACTACACTTTCTCTCCAGTCAAGCCCCTTGCGGGCGAAATATGAAAATTTTTCTACTTTGCCGGAAGACGGACGAACGGAGAAAACCGTTACCCATCTATCCGGTCGCTTACTCCTCCGTCATGCCCGGCCTTCATATCGTCATGCCCGGACTTGTTCCGGGCATCTCCCTCCACCGCTTCCGCCCGACGGCCGCATGGATACCCGGAACAAGTCCGGGTATGACGGATGGGGCGTTCGGGTATGACGATATGAGGCCGGCCATGCGACCCGCTCGCAAAACCTTCAAAAGCGATTGCCCTGAAGCGGCCGGACGGCGCGGTCACGAGGCGTCCAGATCGAAAACGGGAATATCCATCGCGCGGGCGGTGGCGGTCATTCGGCGGTCGTAGCTTGCGAGCGAGACCGCTCGGCCGTTGTCGCGAACCCAGGCGCATGACGCCAGATGGAGCGCGTCGAGCGTGCGCGGAAAATAAGGGCCGGGGAAGGGTTCCAGCGCCCGTGCGATTACCGGCTGTATGAACTCCAGCATGGTGACCTCTGCGATGAGTGTGCGTGCGAGTTCGGCGTGCGAGCCGGCAAGTCCGTGCGCATGCAGCCGGTTCCATGTCTCGACTTCCATCAATCGGCTCGAAACCAGTGTCTCGCGCCACAGCGATGCGGGAGGACGCCGATCTTCGCCAGCCAGATGCGCGAGTACTACGGAGGTGTCGAGATAGATCACCGTTCGCTTCTGTCGGCGTCCAACCCTTCGAGGATTTCAGCCAGCGACATGACGGGAGCAGACGGCGGCGGCTTCCCCTCCCTGTTGACGGTGAGCGGCGGCGTCAGCCAGCCTTTGCGCACCGCGTCGGCCAGGAATGCGTCAGCGAGAATCGGGCTGCGGGTCTCCCTCGGCGGGCCGAGTTCCGCAACCACCCGGTCGCGGTCGGTCACCAGAACCGTTTCGCCGGAAGCCGCCAAGCGCACATATTCGCTCAGCCGACTGTTCAGCGCCTTGATGCCAACCGATCTCATGCGCCGGATGGTGGCAACCTGTAGCGACTTTGTCAATCGCCCTCAATCCGACAGCGCGGGCGACCGGCATGGCGCCCGAACATTCTCCAAACCGTCTGGCCCGGCAAGCGGGGATATGGGACTCTCGCCGCTTATGGAACCGCGACCCGTCGTCCGGCTCCTGCCCGGTCGGCAGAAGCGCTTCCGGGCGGGGCATCCTTGGGCTTATGCCAACGAAATCGAGATGTCGGCGGACGCGCGGGCGCTGCCGCCCGGAACGCTTGTCCGGCTGGAGAGCGCCGACGGCCAGGCGCTGGGCGCAGCGATGTTCAACCCCCGCGCTCTTGCCGCCGTCCGCCGCCTCGACCCGGACCCGGAACGGGACGTCGATTCGGAGTGGCTTGCCGAAAGACTGTGCGCCGCGCTTCGGCTGAGGCAACGGCTCGGCGTGGCGCCCTGGTGCCGGGTCGTCCATGCCGAAGCGGACGGCCTGCCGGGGCTCATCGTCGATCTCTTCGGCCCCGTGGCGGTGGCGCAGCTCAACAGCGCCGGCATGACCCGGCTCGAAGCGCCGCTGGTCGAGGCGCTGCGGGAGGTGTTGCGGCCGGAGGCGCTGGTCTTCCGCAATGACAGCGCCCAGCGCGGCCTGGAGGGGCTGGAGACGGAGAACCGGCTCGTGTTCGGGGAGGTTTCCGGGCCGGTCGATCTGGTGGAGGGCGGCTGCCGTTTCCTCTGCGACCCGCTCGCCGGGCAGAAGACCGGCTGGTTCTACGACCAGCGCGACAATCGCGCCTTCGCGGCCGGCCTCGCCGGGAACGCGCGGGTGCTGGACCTCTACGCCTATCTCGGCGGCTTCGGCGCAAGGGCGGCGCTCGCCGGCGCGCGCGAGGTCGTGATGGTGGACCGCTCCCGCCAGGCGCTGGAGCTCGCCGACCGCGCGGCGGGACTGAACGGCGTCGGCGAGCGGGTCCGGACCGAGCGCGCCGACGCCTTCGCCTTCCTGGAGGCGGCGGAGCCGGAGAGCTTCGGCCTCGTCATCGCCGATCCGCCGGCCTTCGTGCGCTCACGGAAGGACCTGGGCGCGGGGCTGCGCGGCTACCGCAAGCTCGCGCGCCTTGGGGCCCGACTGGTGGCGCCGGGCGGCTTCCTGCTGGCGGCCTCCTGTTCGCACAATGTAACGCCCGAGGCCTTTGCGCTGGAGGTCGCGCGCGGCCTCGGGCAGGCCGGGCGCACGGGCCGGGTGCTGCGCACGGCCGGCGCTGCGCCCGACCATCCGGTGCATCCGATGCTGCCGGAATCCGCCTATCTCAAGGCGATGGTGCTGCAGCTCGACTGAGGCGGGCAGCCGGACGCGCCACTTCCAGATTCCGGCCGTTCCTGAGCGCCTTCAATGCTTCCGGCAGTTCCCCGCCGCCGCCTGAATGTTACGCTATAGCTCGCCGGGTACCGACAGGACAGGAGCAGGACCATGGCCGACGACAGGATTGCCGCCGCGGCGACGCTGTTGGCGCAAGCGTGGCTCGATGGCACGACCATCGACGCGTTTCCCGACGAGCTGGCGCCGCGCGACGAGGCCGAAGCAACGGCAATGCAGGACGCGATGGCCGCGCGGATCGGCGAAGACACCGTGGGCTGGAAGGTCGCCGGCAGACCGGGCGCGCCCTTTGGCCGCATTTTCGCATCCACCAGCTTTGACAACGGGGCCACCCTGCGGGCGCCCCGCTACGCAGGCAATATCATGGAATGTGAGGTCGGCTTCAGGATGAAACGGGATCTGCCCCCACGCCAGCAGTCTTACGGACGCGAAGAAGTGGCCGCCGCCGCTGCCCTCTCCATCAACATCGAGCTCGTCGGCTTTCGCCGCGCCAATGTTGTCGAGGAAGTTGTGGCAGCGATTGCCGCCGGCAGGCCCTATCCGGATAACGAGGCCGACAGGCTGGTCAACATCGCCGACAACGGAGGAAATCTCGGCCTTGTCAAAGGCCCAGTGATCGAGGACTGGCAACACCGTTCGCTGCTCGACATCGCCGTTGACCTGCGTATCGACGGCGGCGAGAGCAGGGCGCTGATCCCGAAGGAGGACCGGACGGAGCCGTTCGATGTGCTGCTCTGGACAGCCAACGAGTTGTCCCGGCGCGGCATCGGGTTGAAGGCCGGACAGATTGTCACCCCCGGCAGCGTCAATGTGCCCGAACCGTTGCCCGTCGGTGGGACGGCGGTTGCCGTCTTCGAGAATCTCGGCCGGATCACCGTCAGCCTTGCCGAGGCGTGACCGCGCGCTCGACACCACACTCGATGAGTGGAGCCGGGTGATCGCGGCCAACCTCACCGGCATCGCCCCGCCGGTGTCCGGCGGCTTCATGTCCAGTGGCGTCATCAAGCAGGATCAGGCGTCGGGTCTCGTGGTGTGACGGTAATGGATTGCCGGCCGATACAGCCGGATTCCACGGGAAGTCAGTCCAGAATCTCGAAATGGGCTTCCGTCGGCTCGCGTCCCACGCCGTTGATCGGCAGGATGTCCTGCGGGCAGGCGGAGAAGGCGACCACGACATCGAGATTGGCCTCGAACAGCGCGTAATCGCCCGGTTTCGTCACCGGTGCGGCGAAGGCGAGGCCGCCGTCTTCCTCCCAGGGGATGTTCATGAAGAGGTTGAGCGGGGAGGGCGTCTCCGGCGGCGTCATGCCGAGCTCGTAGAGGGCGGCGGCGAGGTTGTCGGTGCAATTGTCGTGGTATTCCGTGCAGCCGAGCAAGCCGTAGCGGTAGTTGTCGCAGGCCGCCATCAGCGTGTCGTGGACGCCGGGCGAGGTGTCCTCGACGAGGGTGAGGATCGGCCGGCGGCGATTGCTGTAGAGCGCGTCGCCGACCTCCGGGCGCATCTTGGTGAGCGTCGCGCGGGTGTGCTCCATCGACATGAACTCGCGCAGGTCGTGGCGCGCGAAGGCCCAGGTGTCCACCACCTGCTCGCCATGCGTGTTGACGACCTTCACCTTCTGCCCCTTGCGCGCGAACGCCGCCTTGCCGCTCCGCGCGGGAATCGTCTGCAGCCCGGACATGACAAGCCTCCCATGCTGGTGGGAACCGGCAGGATGAAGCCGGCAGCCGGCCGGGGTCAAGGCGCCTCTCCGGTAGGGCGCGCGCTTTCGCAGCGTTGACCGGGAGTGGCGGGCATGGCGTATTGGCCGCTCTTGCCGCATGGGGGAGGAGACCATGCCAAGGGACCGCGAAACGGATCTGCCGCGCTACGCGGCGCCGGGTCGGCCGCTCGGGGCCTATCCGCGCCTGCGCGCGCGGCGCAACCGCCGCGCCGGCTGGACGCGCGCCCTGGTCGCCGAGAGCCGCCTCGGGCCTGACGACTTCATCTGGCCGCTCTTCGTCGTGGACGGCGAGGGGGTATCGCAGCCCGTGCCCTCCATGCCGGGGGTCTGCCGCTGGTCGGTGGAACTGCTGGTCGGGCGGGTCCGCGAAGCGCGGGACGCGGGCATTCCGGCCGTGGCGCTCTTTCCCTATGTCGATCCGGCGCTGAAGACGCCCGACGGCGAACATGCGCTCGATCCGGAGAACATCGTCTGCCGGGCGATCCGTGCGGTGAAGGCGGCCCTGCCGGAGATGGGCGTGGTGTGCGATGTGGCGCTCGACCCGTTCACCACCCACGGCCAGGACGGCATCGTGCGGGACGGGCAGATCCTGAACGACGAGACGGTGCATGTGCTCTGCGAGCAGGCGCGGGTGCAGGTCGAAGCCGGCTGCGATGTGATCGCGCCGTCCGACATGATGGACGGGCGGGTCGGCGCCATCCGCGACACGCTGGACGCGGCTGGGCACGAAGACGCCTCGATCCTAGCCTATTCGGCGAAATACGCCTCCGCCTTCTACGGCCCCTTCCGGGATGCGGTCGGTTCCGCCGGCGCACTTGGGGCGGCTGACAAGAAGACATACCAGATGGACCCGGCGAACACGGAGGAGGCGCTCCGCGAGATCGCGGCCGACCTGGCCGAGGGCGCCGACATGGTGATGGTAAAGCCGGGCCTGCCCTATCTGGATGTCATCCGCCGGGTGAAGGAGCGCTTCGGCGTGCCGACCGTGGCCTACAACGTCTCCGGCGAATATTCGATGCTGAAGGCGGCCGGCGAGCGCGGCTGGCTCGACTACGACCTTGTGCTGCTGGAGAGCCTGATGGCCTTCAAGCGCGCCGGCGCTGACGCCATCCTATCCTACGCCGCCATGGAGGCCTGCGAGCTTCTGGCGAAGGGGTGAACCGGCCGCACGCCCTTACGGGTGCGGGCCCCAGGGGGCGGCGAGGAGGAGCTGGTTCTGCTGCGACATGATGAGCGGACGGATCTTGCCGGCGAAGGTCCTGAACGCCTCGTCTGCGTAGAGCGCCGCCCAGTGCCGGCGGCGGTCGGCGTCGTCGTCGAACTTCCAGAGATGGACGAGCTGGTTGAGCGCGCCGGCGTCCGATTGGAAATAGCCCACCAGCTTGTCGCTGTGCGGCTCCAGCGCCGGCCATCCGTATTTCGCATAGACCTCGACAGCCTCGCCCATCTTGCCGACATAGAGCGTGTAGGTCCGCAGTTCGTAAAGAGCCATTCCAGTTTTCCTCCCGTTGTCTCGTCAGGCGTCAGCCGCCGACGACCTTCACATCGGCATTGCGCTCCACGGTGTGGATCAGCGCGTTCACGTCTTCCGCGCCGCCATGCTCGTTCACGGCCTGCTGGAACAGGTTGCGCGCCACATTGGCCATGAACATCGGCGCGCCGCTGTCCGCGCCGAGCTGGGTCGCAAGGCGCACGTCCTTCAGCATGAGCTCCAGCGCGAAATTGGACTTGCCGGACCCGTCCACCAGGCGCGGCAGGGTGAATTCCGTCGTGTAGCTGCGCGCGGAGCCCTTGTGCAGCACCTCGGCGCAGGCGGCGAGGCTGAGGCCGTTCTTCACGCCCATCGCCACCGCCTCGAAAGTGGCGGCGCGCACGCTCGCGGCGATGACATTGTTGACGAGCTTCATCGCATGGCCCGCGCCGACCTCGCCGCAATGGAACACATTCGGGCTGATCGCCTCGAAGGTCGCGCGCATACGGGCGAACTGCGCCTCCGTGCCGCCGGCCATGATTGCGATGGTGCCGGCGAGCGCGCCGTGCGGGCCGCCCGAAACCGGCGCGTCGATCAGCTCCAGCCCGCGCTCTGCCAATTCGGCCGCCATGGCGCGGGTGGCATTCGGGTCGCCGGTCGTCTGGTCCACGACGATGCCGCCCGGCGCCATGCCCGCGGCCAGCCCGCCCTCGCCGAAGATCGCGTCGCGCACCTCGTTCGACGTCGGCAGGCATAGCAGCACCGCATCGCAGGCCTGGCCCAGCGCCTCAAGACTCTGCGCCGGCTGCGCGCCTGCCGCCGCCATGTCCTGCACCGCCTCCGGGCGCAGGTCGAAGGCCCTGAGCCTGCGGCTGACCAGCAGCCGCCGCGCCAGCGCCCCGCCCATGTTTCCGAGGCCGACATATCCGAGTTCCATGGAGCGCTCCCTCTCTTCCGCGATGCCCCTGCGGGCGACAATAGTGCAGCCGCCCGCCGAAGAGAACTTCATGCGCGGAGCCATTTGACTGCCGGCCGAACGAAACGGTTATGCTGTCGGTATGAAAACAGCATGCTGTCGGTATGAAAACAGCAGTATCGACTCCCGACGACATTTTCGAACGCGCGGAACGCCTGGCTTCGCAAGAGCGGAGATCGATTTACTGCTTGCAGGCCTCGACATCGTCCTCGGACGATAGCCCGGACCGCCTGGAACCGACCGGAACCTGCTAACGCTTCTTCGGCAGGTCGAGGCGGACGGCGAGCTCCTTCAGCCGGGCGGGCTCGACCGGGGCGGGGGCGCCCATCATCAGGTCCTGGCCCTGCTGGTTCATCGGGAAGGCGATCACCTCGCGGATATTCGGCTCGTCGGCGAGCAGCATGACGATGCGGTCTATGCCGGGGGCGGAGCCGCCATGCGGCGGCGCGCCGAATTTGAGCGCCGACAGCATGCCGCCAAAGCGCGCCTCCACCACTTCCGGCCCGTATCCGGCGATCTCGAACGCCTTGTACATGATGGCCGGGTCGTGGTTGCGGATCGCCCCGGAAGAGAGTTCCACGCCGTTGCAGACGATGTCGTACTGGAATGCCTTCACCTCCAGCGGGTCCTTGTTTTCCAGCGCCTCCAGCCCGCCTTGCGGCATGGAGAATGGGTTGTGGCTGAAGCCGACCCGCCCCGTGGCCGCGTCCCGCTCGTACATTGGGAAATCCACGATCCAGCAGAAACGGAACGCGCCTTTCTCCAGGAGGTCGAGGTCCTCGCCGAGCTTCGTGCGCGCCGCGCCCGCGAGGTCCGCCGCCTTGTCCGGCTTGTCGGCGGCGAAGAACACGGCGTCGCCGGGGCCCGCGCCCGTCGCCGCGCGCAGGGCCTCGACGCGCGGTTCGTCGAGGAAGCGCGAGATCGGACCCCGCGCGCCCCGGTCGTCGAGCGTGACATAGGCGAGCCCGCCGGCCCCCTGCGCGCGCGCCCAGTCCTGCATGCGGTCGAAATAGCTGCGCGGCTGCGCTGCCCCGCCGGGAGCCGGAACGGCGCGCACCACGCCGCCCGCCGCGATGCCGCGCTCGAAGATCGAGAAGCCCGAGCCGCGGAATATCTCGGTCGCCTCGGCGATCTCGATGGGGTTGCGCAGGTCGGGCTTGTCGCTGCCATATTTCAGCATGGCGTCTTCGAAGCCGATGCGCGGGAAGGGCGGCGGCGTGACCTTACGCCCGTCCGCAAACTCCTCGAACACGCCTGCCAGAACCGGCTCGATGGCGGCGAACACGTCCTCCTGCGTCACGAACGCCATTTCGAAGTCGAGCTGGTAGAACTCGCCGGGCGAGCGGTCGGCGCGCGCGTCCTCGTCGCGGAAGCAGGGCGCAATCTGGAAGTAGCGGTCGAAGCCCGCGATCATCAGCAATTGCTTGAACTGCTGCGGCGCCTGGGGCAGGGCGTAGAACTTGCCCGGATGCAGCCGCGAGGGCACCAGGAAGTCCCGCGCGCCCTCCGGGCTCTCGGCGGTCAGGATCGGCGTCTGGAATTCGCGGAAGCCCTGCTCGATCATCCGCCGGCGGATCGAGGCGACGATGTCCGAACGCAGCGCGATATTGCGCTGCATCTTGTCGCGGCGGAGATCGAGAAAGCGGTATCTGAGTCGTACTTCCTCGCCGTAGTCCTCCTCGCTGTTCACCTGCAGCGGCAGCGGCTCGGCAGCACCCTGCACGGCGATCTCGCGAATGGAGACCTCGACCTCGCCCGTCGGCAGCGCCGGGTTGACCGTCTCTGCGTCGCGCTCCACGCATTCGCCGGTGATCGTGAGCACCGTCTCGTTGCGCGCCGCGTCCAGCACGGCAAAGGTTTCCGCGCGGCTCGAATCGATCACGCATTGCGTCAGCCCGTAGCGGTCCCGCAGGTCCACGAACAGGAGGCTGCCGTGGTCGCGCTTGCGGTGGACCCAGCCGGAGAGGCGGACGGTGCTGCCGACATCGGCGCGGCGCAGCGCGCCGCAATCGTGTGTGCGGTAGGGGTGCATGGGATTCGGGCTCGTCTCGCGAAGGTCGCGCGGGAATGGGATGAGCAGGCTGGCTTGTCAAGCCGCGTAGCGCACCTTATGAGCCCGCCCCATGCCCTCTTCGACATCGCCCACCCCCGACCCGCACCTCATCGACGCACAGGCGGAGCTGGAGGGGGTCTGCGCCCGGTTGCAGGAAGCGGACTATGTAACGGTCGATACCGAGTTCATGCGGGAATCGACCTACTGGCCGCAGCTCTGCCTGATCCAGCTTGCGGACGCGGAGACCGCCCGGGCGGTCGATACGCTTGCGCCCGGCCTCGACCTCAAGCCCGTCTGGCGGTTGCTGGCCTCGCCCGTGCCCAAGGTCATGCACGCCGCGCGCCAGGACATCGAGATCTTCTTCCATATGGGCGGGGTCATCCCCGAGCCGCTGCTCGACACGCAGGTGGGCGCCATGGTCTGCGGATTCGGCGACCAGGCAGCCTATGACACGCTGGTAAAGCACTTCGCCGGGCGGCGGCTCGACAAGCGCGCACGCTTCGCCGACTGGTCGCGCCGCCCCCTTCCCGAACGGCAGATCGACTATGCGCTCGCCGATGTCGTCTGGCTGCGCGCCGTCTATGAGGGCCTGGCAGGGGAACTGCGCCGCAACGGCCGCGCCGACTGGGTGGAGGAGGAAGAGGCCGTGCTGCTGGACCCCGAGACCTACCGGCTCGCCCCGGAACAGGCCTGGAAACGGCTGAAGACGCGCAGCGCCGACGCGGCCTATCTCGCGGTGGTGCAGGCCGTCGCCGCGTGGCGGGAACGGGAGGCGCAGCGCCTCGACCTGCCGCGCAACCGGGTCTTGCGCGACGATGCCCTGCTCGATGTCGCCGCCCAGGCCCCGGCGGATGCCGAAGCGCTCGCCCATTGCCGGGGCATCACGCGCGGCATGGCGACCGGGCGGCTCGGTCCGGGCCTGCTGGCGTCCGTGGCCGAGGGCAAGGCCGTCGCGCCCGAAGACCGCCCGAAACCGGAACCGCAGAGGGAGCGTCCCAAAGGGATCGGCCCTGCCATGGAGTTGCTGAGAGTGCTGCTGAAGGCGCGCGTGGAGCATGAGGGGGTCGCGCAGAAACTCGTGGCCAGCAGCGAGGACCTGGAAGACCTGGCGGGCGGCGCGGAAGACGGGCCCCTGATGCGAGGCTGGCGCAAGGAATTGTTCGGCGCGGATGCCCAGCGGCTGCTGCGGGGCGAACTGGCGCTCACGGTGAAACGCGGCCGCGTCGTGGTGTCAGAGCTCCCGTAACTCCGGCGCAAGGTCAAGCGCCACAGCAAGCGCGGCAAGCCGGCGCTCGACCTCGGGACTCGCAAAGTCTCGATGGACGAAAAGCGTGAGGGATTTCGCCTTGCGCCGCAGCCTGGCCTTCGAGATGCCCGGAGCGAGCGTCATGGCGAGCCTGAGCGCGAGGCCCACCCGCAAGGCGCGGTCGCAGGAGTCCTCCGCCGTCAGCGCCTTTGCGGGTTTCGTCCAGCTCTGGTCGATGCGCCCGTCGTAGCGGGCCGCCAGCACGAGCGCCAGAAAGCCGCGCTCCGGATGTTCGATGGCCACCGCGGGCAGGCGGAAGGCGCGCATGAAGGCGTGCTCCGCCCGGTAGGAGGGATGCTCCATGCCGGCGATATCGACGAGGCGGCAGGCCGCTTTGGCGAGACGCTCCTCGGCAGGCTCAAGGTCGAGATCGAGGGCGGAGACCCAAGCCACGAGGGAACCGGGAGTCATGCGCTGTCGGGCGCCGCTGCGACCGATCCGGGTGCAAAGGGCAAGCAGGGGGTCGCGCGTGCGGACCTTCTTGCGCTGGCCGTGCAGCATGAGGCCTTCGCGCAATCCGGCGCTCGAAAAGACCACCCTTTCCGGCGCGGCGCGGTCGATGAGCTGCAGCATGATTTCGGCGGCAGCCGGCAGGTGCGGACGGCGCCGGGACGAAACCGGCGTGAGGTCGGCGAGACTGGCGCTGCTCATACGGGTCAGCATTTCGCAGAAAGCGCGCGCCTCGCGGGCGGGCACCGCATATTGATGGACAATCTCCAGGGGGTGGCGGCTGTGAGCGAGGTGGAGCCGTGCCCAGGCCCGCCACGATCCGCCAATGCAGTAGAGGCTGCCCGGAGACTTCGACGGATGCAGCCAGGCGGTGCGGTCCAGACTTGCCGCCACGTGCCGCGAGAGGTCTTCGCGGCTTCCGAAGTCGGCGAGACGAAGCACGCCCAGCGGGAAACTGTCGCTGTCGGCGGCACGCCGATCGGCGACGCGGACCAGTTCGAGGCTGCCGCCGCCCAGATCGCCCACGAGGCCGGCCGCGTCCGGAATCGCACCGAGGACGCCTCGCGCGCCCGCCAGGCCTTCGTCGGCCCCGCTCAGTATCTCGATCTTCCTGCCGCTTACGCCCTCCAGATAGCTGGCGAAATCCGCCCCGTCGCTGGCGTCCCGGATGGCCGCGGTCGCATAGGCCTCGAACCGGTCCACCTCGAGCAGGGTTGCAATGTTGATGAACCGTTGGAATGCCTGCTCGGCGAGCCTGCACCCGTCCGGGTTCAGTTTGCCGGTGCGGTTCAGGTCCGCGCCGAGCTGGCAGGAGGTCTTGTCGTTGAAGAGCGGGCGGAAACTGTCCAGCCGGTTGCCATAGACAACCAGCCGCACCGAATTGGAGCCGATATCGACTATGCCGACCCGCCGGGAAGGCCGCGTCTGGTGGGACATGCGGTGCGCCCGATGGCCTAGACGGGAGTGGGCAGGGGTTCGGGCTTCTTGGCCGAACGCTCCAGGGCGCTGCCGCGCCCGGAGAGGCTCGGGTTGGTCATGAAATACTGGTGCGCGGAGAAGGGGATCGGACCCGGCTCGGCCCGGGTGTAGCTGCCGTCCGGGCCGAGCTGCCAGCTCTGCGCCGTATCGTTGAGATTGGCGACCATGATCTGGTCCAGTATCTGGCGGTGGACAGTCGGGTTCTCGACCGGCACGAATGCCTCGACGCGGCGGTAGAGATTGCGCGGCATCCAGTCGGCCGAACTGATGAATATCCTGGCGTGCGGGGAAGGCAGTCCATGGCCGGCGCCGAAGCACGTAATGCGCGCATGTTCGAGGAAACGCCCGACAATGCTCTTGACGCGGATATTCTCCGAGAGGCCCGGCACGCCGGGCCGAAGGCAGCATATGCCGCGCACGACGAGGTCGATCTCGACGCCGGCGGCCGAGGCGCGGTAGAGCGCGTCCACGACTTCTGGATCGACGAGCGCGTTCATCTTCGCCCAGATCTGCGCCGGCCGGCCGGCTTCGGCATGGCCGATTTCCTCTTCGATCAGCTCAATCAGCCTGGGCGCAAGCGTCAGCGGAGAGACCGCGATCTTGTCGAACCGTTCCGGTTCCGCATAGCCGGTCGTGTAGTTGAACAGCCGGGTTGCGTCGTTGCACAGGTCCCGGTCGGTGGTGAAGAAGGACAGGTCCGTGTAGATGCGCGCATTGACCGGGTGGTAGTTGCCGGTGCCGTAATGGGCATAGCTGCGAAGCCCGTCGGCCTCGCGGCGCACGACCAGCGAGAGCTTGCAGTGCGTCTTGAGGTCGATGAAGCCGTAAACCACCAGCGCGCCGGCGCGTTCCAGGTTCCGCGCCCAGCGGATATTGGCCTCCTCGTCGAACCGGGCCTTGAGCTCGACCAGCGCGGTGACCGACTTGCCCGCCTCGGCGGCCTCGATCAGCGCGGCGACGATGGGGGAGTCCTCCGAGGTCCTGTAAAGCGTCTGCTTGATCGCCACTACATCCGGGTCGCGGGCCGCCTGGCGCAGGAAGCGCACCACAACATCGAAGCTCTCATAGGGATGGTGGACGACGATGTCCTTGGTGCGGATGGCAGCGAAACAGTCGCCGCCGAAATCGCGGATGCGCTCCGGGAAGCGGGGCTCGAAAGGCTTGAACAGGAGGTCGGGCCGGCGCCCGTCGATGATCTGGTCCAGATCGCCGAGGCCGACCGGGCCTTCGAGTGTGAACACGTCGGCGATGTCGGCGTCGAGCCGCCGGGTCAGCGCCAGCGCCAGCGCCTGCGGCATCCGCGCGTCGATGGACAATTGCACGACATTTCCCCGGCGCCGGCGGCGCAGGGCCGACTCGAACAGCCGCACCAGGTCCTCGGCTTCCTCCTCGATCTCCATCTCGCTGTCGCGGATCACGCGGTAGCAGCCGGCACCGCGCAGTTCGAACCCCGGGAACAGGTGCCCGAGAAACAGCGCCACCATGTCCTCAATGGCCAGATAGCGCCGGGCCGTGCCGGGTAGCGCGACGAACCGGCCGAGCATGCCGGGTATGGGCACCAGGGCCTCGAAATCGCGCCCGTCCCTGGGGCTGTGCAGGTCTACCGCCAGCCCGAAGCCGGAATTCGGGATGAACGGGAAGGGATGCGCGGGATCGACCGTGAGCGGCGTCAGGACCGGGAATATGTCGCTCATGAAGTAGGCTTCGAGCCAGTGCCGGTCCTCCTCGGACAGCTTGCGGCCGTCCACCGGATCGATGCCGGCCCGGCGCAGTTCCGGCAGGAGGCGCCGCCAGCAGGCCTGCTGGCCGTCCACCAGGCTGCGCGCCCGGCTGTCGATGGCTTCCAACTGCTGAGCCGGTGTCAGGCCGTCGGCGCTCGGCGTGCGCACCCCGGCGGCCTCCTGGCCCTTCAGCCCGGCCACCCGCACCATGTAGAACTCGTCGAGGTTCTGCGCCGAGATCGACAGGAAGCGCAAACGCTCCAGAAGCGGGTGGGCCGGGCTCGAAGCCTCTTCAAGCACCCGCTCGTTGAACGCCAGCCAGGACACCTCGCGGTTGATGAACCGCGCCGGCGACTCCAGTCCGGACCAATCGAATCCGCCTCCGTCTGCAGGCATGGCGGCTTACGGCTCCTTTCGGCCCCGCACGTTTCCGGCAACCCGGATTTCCGGCGAAACTATACACCAACTCCGATACCGTTACGGCCGGCATGCGTCGGCCCACAGAGCGATCGCTTTTGAAGTTTCTGCGAGCAGGGCGCATGGCCGGGATGCAACCGGATAGATGGGTAAAGGTTTTCTCCGTTCGTCCGTCTTCCGGCAAAGCAGAAAAATTTTCATATTTCTCCCGCCGGGGGCTTGACTGGAGAGAAAGTGTAGTAGAATGCAGGATGAGAGAAGGCGGCTTCCGGGGCCGCCTTTCGGCTTTTCTGCGCAGGGAAGCAAGGGCTGGGGCCGGAAAAAAGCCTCGGCGGGAACGAACGGGGGACGTGTGTCCGCCGTCTCGCGCGCGCAATCAGGCGCGCGAACCGCGCCGGCGCAAGACGCGCGCTGGCGGGCGCGGGCGCGCGCGCAGGATACGCGCGCAAAAAAGGGTCCGCCGGCGGCGCGGACGGAATGGAGCGGAACGAAACGCGACGGAGGGAACGATATGCAGGAATGGAACCGCAGAGCTTCGGCGACGGCATGGCGAACATGACAAAACATGACACAATGCAGGGGGCCTTCCACGAACCGCGCCGAGAGCGCGCGGGAAGGACGCGGGGAGCCGTTCCCGTAAGCGAAGAGGAAGCCGCAGGACGTTCGCGCATGGCGGGCGCGTTCACGCATGACAAGTCCGAAAGCGATCGCCCTGCCCGGCGCCCCCGCGCGATTTTCCGTCGCCAGCGTTCCGGCGCGACGCGGGCCGTGACATTGGTGAGAAATCCGGGCTAGCCTGTGGCCTCCGATCCGATTGGAAAGAACACGATGGCGGGTGTTTCTCGGGCCAACGGCCACCGCTTCAAGGGCCTGCAGACGACCGAAAGCGGCGTGCCGGAGAAGCTGCGGCCGGACCCCGACGGCTGGCCCTTCGATCTCGACGAGGCCTTGGGGGCGGTGTTCGGCTACCACGCCGACATCCCGGAGGATGCTTTCACGGCGTCCACGCTCGGGCAGGAGCGCGAAGGCAACGCCGTCCTGATCGACGAAAACGGACATCTGCTGACGATCGGCTACCTGGCGACGGAGGCCGACGAAGTGACCCTGAGCGATGTCGAGGGCACGCAGTATTCCGCGCGCGTGGTGGGCTACGACCAGGTGACCGGACTTGGCCTGCTGCGTGCGGACCAGCATCTGGACTACCGCCCGATGACGCTCGGCAGCGTGGACGACCTGCGCGTCGGCAACGAGGTTATCGCCGCTGCTGGCGGCGGCCGCGAGGGCGCCATGGTGGTGTCGGTGGTCTCGAAGCGCGAATTCGCCGGCTATTGGGAATACCTCCTGGACGAGGCGGTGTTCACGTCTCCGCCGCATCCCCGATGGAGCGGCGCGGCGCTGATCTCGCCGCAGGGCGTGCTGGTCGCGGTCGGATCGCTCTACGTGCAGGACAGCCTGCCGGGCGAGCAGACCCGGCCGGGCAACATGTTCGTGCCGGTAGAGTTGCTGCACCCGATTTTCGAGGACATGGCATCCACAGGCCGGGCGTCCCGGCCGCCGCGCCCGTGGCTCGGCATGTTCGGCGCCGAGGTGGAAGACCGGGTGGTCATTGCGGGCCTGACCGACGACGGCCCGGCAGACGATGCCGGACTCAAGGTCGGCGACCTCGTATTGGGCGTTGCCGGCGAGCCCGTCGGAGGGCTGTCGGATTTCTACCGCGCCGTGTGGGCGCTCGGGCCGGCCGGCGTTGGAGTGCCGCTGGATGTCTATCGCGACGGCGAACTGGTGCATGTCGAGGTGCGTTCTGCCGACCGGCGCTCGTTCCTGAAGACGCCCAACCGGCATTGAACGGGTTTCGGTCGATGAACGAAGCTGACCGCATGTATCTGCTGGAGCGTCTCGAACGCCTGGGCGCGGAGGACGATGCCGAGGCCCTTCAGGCGGCGCGCGAACTCGCAGCGCGGGTCTCGGAAGGCGGCCTGGACTGGGACGACCTGATCGCCCCGGAGGAGCCGCCGGAAGACGATTTCGCCTCAACCGACTACGACCAACTCGGCGAAGAGGATGCAGAGGGCGCGGAGGAGCAGGAGCCGCTGGAGGGAGACGGCTCGGATGAAATGCAGCTCTTGCAGAAGCTGCTGGAGCGCAAGGGCACCTCGCGTGCGCTGAAGGAAGAATTGCAGGAAATCCGTCGGGATGCGGCCGCCGAGGGAATTTCCGACATGGACCGGCGTTACCTCCAGGCCCTTGCCAGGAGGCTATCGGTCCGGTGAGATTCCAGCCGGTGTCGTGGGCGCGACATCGGCGGCGGCAGGCCCCAGGCTCCGCGAGATCTGCTCCACCCGGTTCCGCACGGCGCCCAGCCAGGGCGCGCCAGGCTCCGCTGCAGCCTCCAGGCCGCGCCAGAGGGCGAGCGCAGCCGCTTCGTCGCCGGCCTGCAGCCGCTCGAGAGCCAGATAGTGCCAAGCCTTCGGATGGCCGGTTTCCTGCCGGAGTGCGGCGCGGAGCGCGGCGAGCGCCTCCGGCGTCACCATGCCGCCCGAAGCCGTGACTCGGGCTTCGCCATAGTCCGCCAGCAAGCCGGCCGGAGCGGTGTCGAACCCGCCCTCCGCCTGCACCGCACGGGCCAGCGCGTCTGCGGTTTCCTTCGTTCGCCCGAGCCCGCGCCAGGCCGCGGCGAGCACCCGCCAGCCGCGCGCATCCTCCGGAGATGCCTCCAGATGCGCTTCGAGGCGGGCGGCCAGATTGAGCAGCTCGTCATGCTGCGCCGACTCCAATGCGCGCTCGCCGAGGGGCATATCCGGCAGGTCCGGCCGGCCGATCCAGAGATAGAGAGCAAAGGCAAGGGCAACGGGCGCCGCGGCAAGAAGGGCCGCCGGCAGCGCGCCCGTGCCTGCCCTTGCAAGCGGCCGTAGCACGAACAGGGCCGCTGCCGTCGCCAACGCGCCCGCCGCGACCCAGAGCCAGATATCGCCGCTCACTCCCGCCGCCGGAAGTAGCGCAAGGCGAGCAGCAAGGCGACGGCGGCGAAGCCGGCCGGAGCGAACCAGAGCGCCCAGGTCGCCGGCTTCAGCGGCGGGTCGAGCAATACATAGTCGCCGTAGCGGTGCGTCAGGTAGGCCAGCGCCTCCTCGTCGCTGTCGCCCGCCAGCAGCCTCGCGCGAAGGGACAGGCGCAAGTCCCTCGCCAGGTCGGCGGCGGAATCGTCGATCGACTGGTTCTGGCACACCACGCAACGCAGATCCTTGGCGAGCGCGCGGGCGCGCGCCTCCAGCGCCGGGTCCGCGAGCATCTCGCTGGCGTCGAGGGCCGCCATGACCGGGGCGGACAAAAGCGCCAGCAGCAGCGCCAATGTTGGAACCGCCTTCGTCATCGGCCGAGCGTCGGCAGCAGTTCGCGGCGCACGGCATCAGGCGTGAGCGGGCCGGTGTGCTTGAACACGACGACACCCGTTGCGTCGAGCGCGAAGGTCTCGGGTACGCCTGTCACACCCCACTCCAGTCCTGCCTGACCGTCCTCGTCGAAGCCGACCTTGCGGTAGGGATTCCCGAGCTCGGCCAGGAAAGCGTTTGCGGCCTCGGGCTTGTCCTTGTAGGCGATGCCGAAAATGGCGACGCCCTCCTCCGCCATGTGCGTCAGCAGGGGGTGCTCCGCGCGGCAGGGTACGCACCAAGAGGCGAAGATGTTGACTAGGGCCGGACCCTTGAGGTCCCGGGTTGCGAGGCCGTCTATCGCGAACGCCGGCGCGGGCCGCCCGACGAGCGGGGAGGGAATGCGGGACGGGTCGCCGCCGAGGCCCAGATACAGCCAGGCGGCGAGCGCGGCGAAGACCGCCAAGGGTAGAAGGAACAGCAGGCGGCGCATCAGGCCGCCGCCGGTTGCCGCCGCCGCGCCGGCGCCGCCAGCCGCAGGCGACGGTCGCTCAGGGAAAGCAGCGCGCCCAGGGCCATGACAATGGCGCCGATCCAGATCCACGGCACCAGCGGGTTGTGGTAGAGGCGCACGGTGCGGCCGGCCTTGGTATCGTCCTCGCCGATGACAGCATAGAGATCGGCGAGGAAGGTTGTGCGGATCGCGGCTTCGGTCGTGTGCTGGCGTTCGACGGGATAGAAGCGCCTTTCCGGGGTAAGCGCGGCCGTCGGCGCGCCGCCCCTCAATACCGAGAGCGTGGCGCGGTCGGCCCGGTAGTTCGGCCCCTGGATGCGCGCGATGCCGTCGAAGCGGACTTCGTAGCCGGCGATCCGGGCGGTGTCTCCCGGCTTCATCGCCAGGATGAGTTCCGACTGGAAGCATTGCGATGCCGTGATGCCGGCGACGACGATGGCAACGCCCAGATGCGCGAGCCCGGCGCCCCAGGCGGCCCGGGGCATGGAGCGCGCGCGCCGCCAGACTTCTCCGGCGGACGCCCGGCCGAGGCGAAGACGCTCTGCCCATTCCACCAGTGCTCCGAGCCCGATCCAAGCGGCGGCGGCAAGGCCGAGCGCGGCCAGCGTCTCGCCGTAGGCAAGCGCCGCACCGGCGGCGAGAGCGGCTCCGAGCGCCGCTAGCCAGAGCCGCCCGAGCGCGCCCGCTATGTCTCCGCGCTTCCAGGCCAGCATCGGACCGATCGCCATCGCGATCAGGGCCGGCGTCACCAGCGGCACAAAGGTCGCGGCGAAATATGGAGGCCCGACCGACACCTTGCCGGAGTCCAGCGCGTCGAGGAAAAGGGGATAGAGGGTGCCAAGCAGTACCGTTGCGCAGGCGGTCACCAGCACGAGATTGTTCAGCAGCAGCGCGCCTTCCCGCGAAACCGGCCGGAAGGGAGCGCCCGCGCCGAGCGTCGGCGCCCGCCATGCGTAGAGAGCAAGCGCGCCGCCCGTCGCGACGCCGAGCAGCAGGAGGATGAAGACGCCTCGCTCGGGATCGGTCGCGAAAGCGTGCACCGATGTCAACACGCCCGACCGCACCAGAAAAGCGCCGAGCAGGCTCAGCGAAAAGGCGATGATGGCGAGCAGTACCGTCCAGGACCTGAGCGCCTCGCGCCGTTCGGCCGCGATGGCGGAATGCAACAGCGCGGTCGTCGCAAGCCAGGGCATGAAAGAGGCGTTTTCGACCGGGTCCCAGAACCAGAAGCCACCCCAGCCAAGCTCGTAATAGGCCCACCAGCTGCCAAGCGCGATGCCCGCCGTCAGGCCAGCCCAGGCCGCGAGCGTCCAGGGGCGTACCCAGCGCGCCCACGCCCGGTCCACCCGGCCTTCCAGCAGGGCTGCGACGGCGAATGAGAAGGCTACGGACAGGCCGACGTAACCGAAATAGAGAAGCGGCGGATGGAAGGCGAGGCCAGGATCCTGCAGGAGGGGATTCAGGCCCGCCCCATCCAGCGGCGGCGGCCAGATGCGTGCGAAGGGGTTAGAGGTCAGCAGGGTGAAAACGAGGAAGCCCGCGCCGATCATCGCCTGGACGGCGAGTACGCGCGCTTGAAAGGCCTTCCGCAAGTTGCCGCCGAAGGCCGCCACCATCGCGCCGAACAATGTGAGGATCAGCAGCCAGAGCAGCAGCGATCCTTCGTGGTTTCCCCACACCCCGGTCAGGCGGTAGAGCAGCGGCTTGAGGGAATGGGAGTTTTGCGCGACCGCTGCGACCGAGAAGTCGGACACGACATAGGCCCTGGCGAGCGCGCCGAATGCGATTGCCGTGAGGATGAACTGTCCGAGCGCCGTGTGCCTTGCGAGTTCCATCAGCGCCCGCTTGCCCCGCGTGGCTCCGTATAGCGGCAAGGTCGCCTGCAGGAGGGCAAGCCCCAGCGCCAGCGCCAGCGCGAAATGGCCTAGTTCCGCGGTCACGAACCGTCCGCCTTCCGGGCGCGCAGGAGCGCCTCCGCGGCCTCCGGCGGCATATAGGTCTCATCGTGCTTGGCGAGGATTTGGGTCGCCCTAAACGTCAGCCCGCTGTCGAGCGCGCCCATTGCCACCACGCCCTGTCCCTCCCGGAACAGGTCCGGCAGCAGCCCCGTATAGCGAACGGTAACGGCGTGCACGCCATCCACGATACGGAAGCTGACCGACGTGCCCGACCGGGTCAGCGACCCGGCTTCCACCAACCCGCCGAGACGGAACTCCCGGCCCGGCGCGACGGCCCCCGCCGCGACCTCGCTCGGCGAGTGGAAGAAACGCATGGTGTCGTCGAGCGCGGTGAGCGCCAGCGCCGCCGCCCCGCCCAGAAGCGCCAGCGCGGAGACCAGCAGCAGAAGGCGCCGGCGCTTAGGCCGCATCGTCCGGGCCGTCGTCGGAGGCTTCCAGCACCGCCAGGCGGCGCCGGGCACGGCGCAGCCTCAGGACGCTCTCGGCAAGCAGGCCGGCCAGCACGGCCGCAGCCGCGCCATAGGCCGGCCAGACATAGGCCGCATAGCCGCCCATATGGAGGAATTCGCCGAGCCTGCTCATAGCCGCCGCTGGATAGCACGGCCGGGCGGGCGGTCAAGGCGGGCTCGCGGGACGGGCGCTCTGCGGCTCCTGCCGGTCTCGGTAGGATGCGCTTAGTTCACTGCGTCCTTGAGGCCCTTGCCGGCCTTGAAGAGCGGCGTCCTGGAAACGCCCACCTGCAACGGTTCGCCGGTGCCCGGATTGCGTCCGGTATGGGCCGGGCGGGTCCTCACGGAAAACCTGCCGAAGCCGGATATACGCACGACTTCGCCGCGGGCCAGCGCTTCCTCCACGGCCGACAATATGGCGCCGACCGCGTTTTCCGCCTTCCCTTTGCTCAAACCTGTCTTCTCCGCAACCTGGTCGATGACATCGGATTTCTTCATGCCTCTATCCCGGTTTCAACCGTCTCGCGGCGTAAAGTTCCACACCGGAAACCGGAGATACCGACTTGCCGAATATCCAGGAGCCGGCCGCTGTTCTTTCCGCCTTAATCGCGTTTCATTAGCGGCCTTTTGCGACCGAGGTAATGACCGGGCCCGAAAATCTACATGCACAAATTGCATATCGGAAAACTGTACGGATGCGAAAACCAGGCTTGCATTACTCGCGCGCCATACCGGCGGCGTCGGGTTGCGACTCATGGAGAACGCGCCCCGGTCCCCCTTCGGCGCCATCCCGGCCGGAACGGAGCGAAGCGGAGTGAAGGGCCGGGGTCTCCACGCACCGTTGCTTCTGTGGCGCGAGGCCCCGCCTTCGCCGCGGTGGCCCCTGGTGTCAGACGCCCCGCATCCTGCGGTTTTTCGGGTCGTAGAGGGGCCGGAGCGAAGCCTCGGCGGGAATGGCGGCGCCGGCGACGTTTATGACGAATTCACCGGCATCGACCGCATCCGCAGGCACATAGCCGAGGCCCACTGCGCCGCCCAGCGTATGGCCGTAATTTGCGGAAGTCAGCGTCTCCACCGTGCGCCCGTCCGCCAGGATCGGCTCGTGGCCGAAAAGCAGCGGTTCGGGGTCGAGCAGGCGGAACTGCATCAACTGCCGCGAGGGACCGGCGTCCCGTGCGCGGAGAAAAGCGTCCCGCCCGAGGAAGTCCTTGGCGTCGGGCTTCACGGCAAAGGCGAGCCCCGCTTCGAGCGGATTGTCCGAAGGCGCGATATCGTGGCCCCAATGGCGGAAGGCTTTCTCGATGCGCAGGCTGTCGAGCGCATGCATGCCGACAGGAGCGGCGCCCGCCTCCTGCAACGCCGAGAATACGCGTGCGGCCTCGGCCCAGCGCACGTAAAGTTCCCAGCCGAGTTCGCCGACATAGCTGATGCGCGATGCCCGAAGCGGCGCACCGGCCAGCTCGATCTCCTGCGAGGTGCCGAAGGGAAAGGCATTGTCCGAAAGGTCCGCCGATGTCAGCGGCGCGAGCAGTGTGCGCGACCCCGGCCCCATGACGGCGAACACGGCAATGTCGTCGGTTATGTCGGCTACATGCACGCGCCGGTCGCGGGCCTCCATGCGGAGCCGTGCCAGATCCCGCGCTGCGGCGGCTGCGGCGGTCACCACCATGTAACGGGTCTCGTCGAGGCGGGTTACGGTCAGGTCCGCCTCGATGCCGGCAGCCGCATTCAGCCATTGCGTGTAGATCACGCTTCCCGGCGGGCGGTCCATGTCGTTGGCCGAGATCCATTGCAGCAGCGCCTCGGCGTCCGGACCCTCGACCAGGATCTTGCCGAAGGAGGTGAGGTCGAACACACCGACTTCCTCGCGCACGCTCCGGTGCTCGGCGGCGCTCGCTCCGAACCAGTTCTGCCGCCCGTAGCTGTATTCGTAAGCGGGCTTTTCGCCGGGCGGCGCGAACCAGTTGGCGCGTTCCCAGCCGGCCACCTCGCCGAAACAGGCTCCGCCTTCCGCCAGCGCCTCGTGCACCGGGGACCGCCGCTGCCCGCGTGCCGTCTCGAACTGGCGATAGGGCCAGTGCATCGCGTAGAGCAGGCCGAGCGCCTCGCTCACGCGCGCCTTCAGATAGGTCTTGCCGTTCTGGAAAGGCTGCATCCGGCGGGGATCGAAGGCGGAAAGATCGCAGGGCGGCACACCGTCCTCGATCCACGCCGCCAGCCGCTGGCCGATGCCGCCCGCCGCCTGGATGCCGATGGAGTTGAAGCCGGCGGCGATCCAGAACCCTTCGAGACCGTCGGCAGGACCCAGATGGAACGCCTGGTCAGGGGTGAAGCTCTCCGGCCCGTTGAAGAAAAGCCGGATGCCCGTCTCCCTGAGCGCGGGCACGCGGTGCAGCGCGCCTTCCATTATCGGCTCGAAATGGTCCCAGTCGTCGGGAAGCTGGTCGAAGCAGAAATCCTCCGGGATGCCGTCCATGCCCCAGGGCTTTGCCACGGGCTCGAAGGCGCCGACCAGAAGCTTGCCCGCGTCCTCCTTGTAGTAGGCCGAGCTGTCCTGGTCGCGCATGACCGGAAGGCCGGCCTCGACGCCGTCCATTGGCTCCGTGACGATGTAGAAATGCTCCGCCGCATGGAGCGGCACGGCGACGTCCGCCATCAGGCCCACCTCGCGGGCCCACATGCCGGCGCAATTCGCGACGCAGTCGGTTGCAACGGTCCCGGCCTCGGTTTCGACGCCCGAGACGCGGCCGCCGGCCGATCGGATGCCCGTGACTTTCACATTCTCCAGCAGCACGGCGCCGGCCTGCCGCGCGCCCCGTGCGAGCGCCGCGGCCGTGTCCGCCGGGTTGGTCTGGCCGTCGCCGGCATAGAAGCTGCCGCCGATCAGGTCATCGACATGCATGAGCGGCCAGAGGCGCTTCAGGTCGTCCGGTGTGCAGAATTCGATCTCCGCGCCATAGGCGCGGGCGCTCGCGGCGGCGCGCTTCAGCTCCTCCCAGCGTTCGGCATTGCCGGCCGTGTAGATCGAGCCGGTTTGCCGGTATCCCGTGGGCTGGCCGGTTTCGGCCTCCAGTTCGGCATAGAGCCGCGACGAATCGGCGAGGATGGCGGCGAGCGTCGGGTGCGGGGCGGCCGAGCGCACCAGACCGGCGGCGTGCCATGTGGTGCCGCAGGTGAATTGCTTGCGCTCCAGCAGCAGCACCCCGTCGCGCCCGGCCTTCGCGAGGTGGTAGGCGAGGCTGAGGCCGACAATGCCGCCGCCGACGATGACGATGGAGGCGTGGGAAGGAAGGGTAGCCATGGCGGGGGAGTCTAGGCGCGAACGCTTCCCGCCGGAAGCGGAACCGTGCCACTCTGGAAGCTTCCGCAATCGAAGGTTTCGCCACGATGGACTTGCCTGCCCTCAGCCTCACCGCCGTCCCCGGCCGCCGCCTCGCAACGCTGGAGCTTGCCCGCGAGATCGAACGGCAAGGCTTCGCCGGCATGTGGGTGCCGAGCCCGTTCAGCGGCCTCGGGCTCTGCCATGCGCTGGCGCATGTGACGGAGCGCGCGACCTTCGCCACCTCGATCGCGCCGATCTACTTCCAGCAGGCCGAGGAGTTCGCGCAGGCGGCAGCGTTCATCCACGAGGTCTCGGGCGGGCGGTTCCGTTTCGGCATCGGCGTGTCGCACCAGCCGACCCATGAGCGCATGGGGATCAGGCCTGGCAAGCCGCTCGGCGATACTCGCGCCTTCGTGGAGGAAATCCGCAATGTGCCCCGGACGGGCGGGCTGCCGCCGGTGGTGCTGGCGGCGATGCGGCCGCGGATGATCGCGCTCGCCGGCGAGATCGCGGACGGCATCGTCTTCGCCAATGCCGCACGCAGCCATATTCCGGCGTCGCTGGAAGCGTTGCCGGCGGAAAAGCAGGACGACGCCGGGTTCGAGGTCGCCTGCATGACGCCCACCTGCGTCTCCGACGACCTGGAGGCGGCCAAGGCGGTCAACCGCAAGACGCTCACCCGCTATGCCCAGCTTCCCTACTACCGGAACTACTGGAAAGACGCCGGCTACCGCGAGGAGATGGAGGCGGTCGAGCGCGCCATGCCGGAGGGCGATACGGCGGTCGCCGCCTGCCTCTCGGACCGCTGGCTCGCCGATGTCACGCTCTTCGGCCCGCCGGCCACGGATTCGCGAGGGGGTGGAGGAGCTGCGCGCCGCCGGCGTCCGCACGCCCGTCCTCGTCCCGTCCTCCGCCGCCGGCGGCCAGATGAAGGCCTTCGAGGAGGTGATGGCGGTATTCGGATGATGGCGGGGCCGCAATTGACTTGGTATTGCGGGAGAGCTAGGAATTCCGTCGATGAAGACGGTCATGGATTTCGACGAGCGCCTTGTCCGCGCAGCGGAGGCCCGCGCCGCCGAGGAAGGCGAAACGCTTGCCACATTGGTCGAGCGTGTTCTGGCCGACTATGTATGGAACGAGGACGGGCGCGGGCGTTCCTTTTCCTTGCTGACAAAATGCGGCCGACCGGTGCCGGGTGTGAATGTCGATAGTCGGGTGGAGCTTTACGACCTGATGGATGCTCGCGATTGATCGCAGTCGACACGAACGTTCTTGTTCATGCACATCGCGAGGAGTCGCCCAAACATCGTGCAGCGCTGGAGCGTTTGGAAGCGCTTGCGGCATCGGCAACAATGTGGGGCATTCCGGTGTTCTGCATTGGTGTATTCCTCCGTGTCGTTACACATCCGAGGCTGTTCGATCCGCCACATAGCCCGGCGGAGGCGTGCGATGCTCTGGCGCGACTTCTGTCGCCGGGCAATGTCAGGGTGCTCAGGCCGGGCCCCCGCTATCCCGAACGACTGCTCGACGCCATCAGGGAGGTGGAGGCCGTCGGCAATCTCGTCTTCGACGCGCAAATCGCGGCATTGTGCCGGGATTGCAGTGTTTCCACGCTGTTGACCGAAGACCGGGATTTCGACCGGTTCGAGAATCTCGACATTGAGCGATTGGGGGTCTGAAGCATAGCGGACGCCGGCCGTCGCACATCGCCGTGCCGACACCCGACACGCCTCAAAGCGCGTCGTAGTCGAGGACCACTTCGCGGGTCAGCGGGCGGGACTGGCAGGTGAGGACGAAGCCGGCTTCCAGCTCCCAGGGCTCCAGCGAATAGTTCTGCAGCATATCGACCTGTCCGGAGACCAGCCTGGCCCGGCAGGTGCAGCACATGCCGCCCTTGCAGGAGAAGGGCAGGTCGAGGCCGTGGCGGCGGCCGGCGTCGATGATGCGCTCGCCGTCGAAACCCATGGCGAAACGGCGCCGGGCGCCGTCCAGCACGACGGTGACCTCGGCTGCCCCGGCAGCGCGCTCTTCCGCAGCCACTTGTTGAGGTGCGACAACTTGGCCCGGATTGCCGATGAAGCGCTCGGTGCGGATACGCGGCGCGGCCATGCCGGCGTCCATGAGCGCATCGGGCACGACCTCGGCCATGTCGCCCGGCCCGCAGACCAGCGCCTCGTCGAATGTTTCCGCCGGCCCGAACGCCTCCATCAGCGCCTGCGTCTTCCCGGCGTCGATGCGGCCGTAGCAGAGCGGTACCTCCTGGTCTTCGCCGGAGAGGATATGGAGCACGGAGAAGCGGCCCAGATGGCGGCTCTTCAGGTCGTCCAGCTCGTCCCGGAAGATCACATCGCCGGCGTTCCGGTTGCCGTAGAACAGCAACACCTCGCTCTCCGGCTCCGAGGCGAGCAATGTCCGCGCGACGGAGACGACCGGCGTGATGCCGCTGCCGGCCGCGAACAGCGCATAGCGGCCCCGGCTTCCCGGCTGGAGCGGGCGATGAAAGCGGCCGTCGGGCGTCATGACCGAGAGCGTGTCCCCGGCCTCGAGATCGTTGTTGATCCAGCCGGAGAAGCGCCCGTCCGGCACCTCTTTCACGGCGATGCGAAGCTCGCCCTCGCCCAGGCCGGAGCAGATGGAATAGGACCGCCTGATCTCTTCCCCGTCGAAGTCCCGGCGCAGCGTCAGAAACTGGCCCTGCACGAAGCGGTAGGCCCCGGCCAGCTTGTCCGGCACCTCGAACGCGACGGAAACGCAACCGGGGGTTTCCCGGCGGACTTCAGCGACGATGAGGTCGTGGAACCGCGGCCTTACAGGCACTTGAAACGCTCGAACGGCTCGCGGCATCCGAGGCAGCGCCAGAGCGCCTTGCAAGGCGTGGAGCCGAAGCGGCTGATCTCCTCCACTTTGGCGCCGCCGCAATGCGGGCAGACGACCGGCCCGCGCGTGGGCGGGGCGATGCCGTAGGCGGCGAGCTTGGCCTTGCCGGCCTCCGACATCCAGTCCGTCGTCCAGGCCGGCGCGAGGCAGGTCTCGACGACCGCATCCGCAAACCCGCCCGAGGCGAGCGCCGCCTCGACATCGCGCCGGATCGCCTCGCTTGCCGGGCAGCCGCTATAGGTCGGAGTCAGGTACACCACGAGCCTGCCGTCTCTCTCCGCCACGTCCCGCACCAGCCCGAGATCGCCAGCCGTGAGCACCGGAATCTCGGGGTCCGGCACCGCTTCCGCGAGGAAGCGCGCGTCGTCCAGGCGGCTCACCACTCGGCTCCCGGATAGGCGCGCTGCATGAACTGGAACTCCGCCAGCAGATGGCCCAGATGCTCGCTGTGCCGTCCCTGCCGGCCGCCGAGGCGGACGCCTGCGCCGTCGGGCGGCGTCAGCCCCGCCTCGTCCAGAACCGCCTCGACCCGCGCCTGCCAGGGCGCGCGCAATTCGGACGGCGCAACGGCGACGCCCTTCGCCGCCAGGCCCGCTTCTACCTCGTCCGCCTCGAACATCTCGCCGGCATAGGGCCAAAGCAGGTCCAGACCGGCCTGGGCGCGGGCATGGCTTTCCTCCGTGCCGTCGCCCATGCGCACCACCCAGGCGGCGCTCTGCTCGACGTGGTAGGCGACTTCCTTCGCAGCCTTGCCGGCGATGCCTGCCAGCGCCTCGTCGCGTGAGGCGGAAAGGCGCGGCCAGAGTTCCGCTGCATAAGCGTCGAACAGGAACTGGCGCACCATGGTCTGCGCGAAGTCGCCGTTCGGCTGCTCGACCAGCAGCAGGTTGGTGAAGTCCAGCACATCCCGCCCGTAGGCGAGCGCGTCCTCGTCGCGTCCCTCGCCCTCCCGCTCGCCGGCATGGGAGAGCAGCAGGCGCGCCTGCCCCAGCAGGTCGAGCGCGGTATTGGCGAGCGCGATATCCTCTTCCAGCTCCGGCCCGTGCCCGACCCATTCCGAGAGCCGGTGGCTCAGGATGAGCGCGTCGTCGCCGAGGCGCAGCGCATAAGCGGCGGTGAGCGCGTCCGCCATCTACATGTTCTCGACGTCGTCGGGGAGGTCGTAGAAGCTCGGATGGCGGTAAATCTTGGACATCGCCGGCTCGAAGAGCATGTCCTTGTCTTCGGGGTCGGAGGCAAGGATACGGTCCGAAGCGACGACCCAGATGCTGGTGCCCTCGCCGCGCCGGGTATAGACGTCCCGGGCGCGGGCCAGCGCCATTTCCGGATCGGCGGCATGCAGCGAGCCGCAATGACGGTGGTGCAGCCCTGTGCGGGCGCGGATGAATACCTCGAACAGCGGCCAGTCCCGCTCGTTCTGCTTTCCTCTGTCGCTATCGGACATGGGTCCCGTCCGCCGGGTGTTATTCGGCCGCTGCCGCCATGGCGGTGCGTCCGCGATTCTTGCGCGCGTATGCCAACGCGGCTTCCCGCACCCAGGCGCCGTCGGCATGGGCCTTGCGGCGCGCGGCCATGCGCTCGCGGTTGCAAGGGCCATTGCCCGCCAGCACCTCGTTGAACTCGGTCCAGTCGATCTCGCCGAAATGCCAGTGGCCGCTCTCTTCGTCCCAGCAGAGCTCGGGGTCCGGCGGCTCCAGGCCGATCAGCCGCGCCTGCGGCACGGTCGCGTCCACGAATTTCCGGCGCAGCTCGTCATTGGTGAAGCGCTTGATCTTCCAGCGCATGGAGCGCCCGGTATGCGCCGACTCGGCGTCGGAGGGGCCGAACATCATCAGCGACGGCCACCACCAGCGGTCGAGCGCGTCCTGCGCCATGCGCTTCTGTGCCGCCGTCCCCTGCGCGAGCCGGGCGATGGCCTCGTAGCCCTGGCGCTGGTGGAAGCTCTCTTCCTTGCAGATACGGATCATCGCGCGCGCATAGGGGCCGTAGGAGCAGCGGCAGAGCGGGATCTGGTTCATGATCGCCGCCCCGTCCACCAGCCAGCCGACCGCGCCGATATCCGCCCAGGTGATCGTCGGGTAGTTGAAGATCGAGGAATAGCGCGCCCGGCCGTCCAGCAGGCGGTCCACCATCTCCGCGCGCGAAATGCCGAGCGTTTCCGCCGCGGCATAGAGATAGAGACCGTGCCCGCCCTCGTCCTGGACCTTGGCGAGCAGGATCGCCTTGCGGCGCAGGCTCGGCGCGCGCGAGAGCCAATTTCCCTCCGGCAACATGCCGACGATTTCGGAATGGGCGTGCTGGCTGATCTGGCGGATCAGCGTCTGCCGGTAGGCCTCGGGCATCCAGTCGTTCGGCTCGATCTTCTCCTCGCGGTCGATCTTCTCCTGGAAGCGGGCCAGCCGTTCCGCATCCTCGGGTCCGCCGTCCTCGACGGCCTGATTGAGCCCCTGCGTATACATGGACCGCAATGTGGGCTTGGGAGCTGCCCTTGTCGAGAGGAAAACGCGGACCCCGCTCCATGCAGGACCGCCTCTAACCGGGGTCGTTGTCCGGCTCGGCGTCTTCCTGCGCCAGCGGTTCGGCGGCCGCGAAGGCCGGATGGGCGGAGAGGCGCTCTTCGATTGCGGTAATCGTCGGATAGGCGGAGAGATCGCAGTCGAAGCGCCGGGCGTTGAAGACCTGCGGGATGAGGCAGACATCCGCCATGGTGATCCGGTCGCCGAAGCAGCATATCCCCGCCGTCCGGGCGAGCTCCGGCTCGATTCCGCCGAACCCTTCCGCGACCCAGTGCCGGTACCAGGCGAGAACCTGTTCCCGGCTGCAGCCCATCTTCCGGCGGAGATAGATCTGTATGCGCAGATTGTTCACGGGATGCATGTCGCAGGCGATCAGGCCCGCGAGCGCCCGGACGCGCCCCCGCGCTACCGGATCCTGCGGCAGCAGCGGCGGTTCCGGGTGTGTCTCCTCCAGATATTCCAGGATTGCGAGCGACTGCCCGAAGACCGTGCCGTCGACTTCCAGCGCCGGCACGAGGCCCTGCGGGTTCTTCGCGCGGTAAGCCGCTTGCCTGTGCTCGCCGCCGCCGCGTGAGAGATGCACATAGGCGGACTCATGCTCGACGCCTTTCAGGTTGAGCGCGATGCGCACCCGGTAGGCGGCCGTGCTGCGCCAATAGGTATAGTGGATCATGGTCCGCCGAATGCCCCGCTCATCTTCAGCGATCGCCGGGACCCGTGCAGCCCGGCGGCGAAACGGTCCTTGTAGCCGCCTCCCGCTATCCATTTACCACGCTTTGCGCGGTGTCCGCGTCGGCTACGTTGAGATGAGATACCGGCGCCGGTGGTCCGGGCCTGTCAGGTCACGTCAGCTGCGGGTCGGATTCGAGCGTAGAAATCAGCTCGTAGCCGGTCTCGGTGATTAGCGCCTGCTCCTCCAGCTTGACGCCTTCCCTGCCGCCGACGCGGCCGGTGTAGCTTTCGACGCAGACGACCATTCCCGGTTCGAACGCGCCGTCATAGCCGGAACGTTCGAAATCCTGCGGGTATGGAATCGCCGGCCACTCGTCGCAAAGGCCGACGCCATGCGCCAGGACGCCGTAGCGCCGCGGCAGGCATTCCTCCGGCAGCAGTCGGGCCTTTTCGACGAATTCGCGAAAGGCGAGGCCGGGCTTGAGCAGGTCCAGATTGTGCAGCACTTGCTCCTCCGCGATGGCGTAGAGGGCGCGCTGCTCGCCGCTGCCGCGGTCGTCGCCGCACAGCCATGTCCGGGAAATGTCGGCGCAGTAGCCGTAAGGGCCGACGAGATCGGTGTCGAACGCGACGATATCGCCCGCCTGAATTGCGTAGCCGCTGCACTCCTGGAACCATGGGTTGGTGCGCGGCCCGGCCGTCAGCAGGCAGGTTTCGACCCACTCCGACCCCCGGCGCACCGCGGCTTCCCAGAAGACGCCCCAGAGCTCCAGTTCGGTCATGCCGGGTCGGAGCGCGGCGTGGGTGTCGGCCAGCGCATCGAGGCAGGCGGCCATGGACCGGCGCATGGCCTTGATCTCCTCGGCGGATTTGATCGCCCGGCCCGTCTCGATAATGGGCTGGGCGTCGAGGATGGTAAGACCATGGGCCTCCAGCGCGCGTATCCCGGCCGGCGCGGCATGGTCGAGCGCCAGCCGGCGGTTGCCGGCGCCATGGCTGTGGACCAGGTCCGCGATTTCAGCCGACCATCGCCGGTAGATTTCCGGCAGGCGGTTGCCGCCGTTGAAGAAAAAGGGCCCTGTCGCGGTCCGGACCTCATCGATGACCGCCGAATGGGCGCTCAGATGGCTGGCGCCCCGATATTCGAACAGAACCACCGGCCCCTCGGTCGCGACGAACGCATAGCGCGCCGCATCGTGGGCGATCCAGAGCTGCATGTTGGTCGAATCGGTCAGGTAGCGGACATTGAGCGGATCGAACAGCACCATGCCGGCGATGTCGGCCCGGCGCATCCCGGCGCGCACCCGCCCGACCCGGTAGCGCTGCAGCGCCGGCATGTCCGGCGCCTCGAGGCCGCGCGCCGTCCAGTCGGCCTCGACCGCTTCGCCGTAGCCGAGGATGTAGCGGTTCAGCCGGCCTGCCTCCTCCATCTGCCGGGCATCCAGGTCCGCGAGCGGCAGGGCCTCGCCGCCCTCCGCCAGACCGGGTCCGGAACGCTGCGGATAGGGAGGTCTGGCCATCGGCGCTCTTCCCCGAAACGGCGCGGTTCATGTCACTATTTCCCCGCGCCGGCAAGCGGCTGCGATTCCAACTGGGACTCCATCGGCCGCTTGGTAGTCTTGACATCGTCCGACCAGTCTCGAATTCCGGTCGGATGACGATGATCGACGCATCGGACTCCAAGGCGCGGTATCTCGCCATTCTCGACCGCGTTCAATGAGACGGCCGAACGGGCGGCGACCCTGAGGCGTGGGCGGTGGATGCTCTCCAGCCCGTCGGGCGGGCGGCGGCGTATAACCGCTCCGCCGCTCCATGGGTATTTCCGCGCCTCGGCCTCCATTTTCGCCGCGTCTGCCGCCTTTGCCGGCGGGCGCGGGTCGGCTATGAGTCGGATTGCGAGGAGCGCCGTGGGAGGCCGCACGGTTCCCGGGTACGCCAGGAGTCGAAAATGAAAGAATTCAGGGACGGACCGCTTGCGGACGAGATGATGGGCGAGGCGTGGCCGGCGGTGCAGCCCGGCGCCGACCCGGTGCTCTACGGCTATGCGGAGCTCCGCCCGAACGACCCGGTGGAGGTGCGCAGCCTCCAGACCTTCGAGCTGGTCTATACGGTGGGCCGCTACGGCCTCGACGACACCGGCAGCATCCGGGTTTCGTTCCGCTCGCTCGGCGACTGGGGCGGGCTCCAGATGGACGACCCAGCCGGCTACAACTATGTCACCGCGCGTTCGAGCAAGGGCGTGCCGATCCGGCTCTCCTACGTCTCGCATGGCGCGCCGCGGCCGCGCTGGAAGGCGTTGACGGCCCATGTCATGGGCGGCTTTCTGCGCGAGGGCGACACCATCCACATCACCTTCGGGGATACCTCGGGCGGCTCGCTCGGGATGCGGATGCAGACGATGGTGGAAATGGACTTCCAGTTCCGCGTGCTCGCAGATGTCTGCGCCGTCGGCCACCATGTGCCGATTCCGAATTCACCCGCGATCTCCGTCGTACCGGGGCCGCCGGTCTGCTGGCGCGCAGTACTGCCGTCGCTCCGCCGGCCCGGCGAAACCTTCCAGTTCGGCCTGAAGGCGGAAGATGTCTGGGGCAACCCGACGGATCGGGCGAGCGGCCGGTTCACACTCGAATGCACAATGCCGGTGTCCGGCCTGCCGGCGGAGGTCGATTATCCGCTCGGCCTTAAGTCGATCTGCTTCGAGGGCCTGACGGTCGAGGAGCCGGGCATATTGCGCATTGCGGTGCGCGATCCGGAAGGAGGACTCGTGGCGGAAACGCATCCGCTCGTGGTTCGCGACGGACCGTTCGGCGGCTATTGGGGGGACCTGCACGGCCAGAGCGGCGAGAGCATCGGCATCACCACCGCGCGGCAGTATTTCGACTTCGCCCGCAACAAGTCTTTCCTCGACGCGACCGCCCACCAGGCGAACGACTTCCAGGTCAACAACACCTTCTGGGACCATGTGAACGAGCTGACCGCGGAGCACCACCAGGACGGCCGGTTCGTGACCTTCCCCGGCTATGAATGGTCCGGCAACACGGCCGTCGGCGGCGATCGGAACGTGTATTTCCGCAGGGAGGGCCGAGCCATCCACCGCTCCTCGCACGCGCTGCTGGCGGACCGCTCCGACCTCGATACGGACGCGCCGAACGCCAACCGCCTGTTCGAGATGCTGGCCGACGAGGACTGCTTCATCTACGCCCATGTCGGCGGCCGCTATGCGGACATTGCCTATGCGCACGACCCGCGCCGGGAAGTCGCGATGGAAATCCATTCGGCATGGGGCACTTTCGAGTGGCTGCTGACCGACGGATTCCCGCTGGGACACCGCTCGGGCGTAGTCTGCAACAGCGATGGGCACAAGGGCCGGCCGGGCGCCAGCTATCCCGGCGCCTCGACTTTCGGCGCCTATGGGGGGCTCACCTGCTTCTACGCCACGGAACTCAGCCGCGACGGCATCATGGACGCGGTGCAGCGCCGCCATACTTACGGCACCACGGGCACGCGCATGCATCTCGATGTGCGCGCCCGGTTCCCGACCGGCGGCAACCTCTTCGAGCGCGACCCGCACGCCTTCGAGGGCGAAGAGGCGCAGCCGGTCGGCGAGATCATGATGGGGGACATCGCCCAGACGGACGACGAGGCCGTTACGCTTTCGCTGGAGGTCGTGACCCAGACGCCCATCGAGCGGATCGAGGTCCGCAACGGCACGGAGGTCTTCCGGACGCTTCGCCCGCACGGCGCGGACGAGCTCGGCTCCCGCATCCGCGTGTTGTGGTCGGGCGCCGAATATCGTGGGCGCGGGCGCGAGACCAACTGGAAGGGCCGGGCGCGCTTCCAGCATGCCGCCATCGCCCGAATGGAGCCCATAAACGCCTGGAACAAGGAGCGTCTGCTGGAGCAGAGGGGGCCGGACACCATCGTGTTAGACGCCATTACCACCGGCAATTTCGGGGGCTTCGATGTGTGGCTGGACGAGGCGCCGGACAGCATGCTGCACCTAACCAGCAATCTGGGGGCGCTCGATCATCCGCTTTCCGAGATCGGTCTCGAGGACTGGATAATGGAGGCCGGCGGCCTCGAACGGCGGATCAGGGTATTCCGGCTGCCGGACGAACTCTCCTGCCGGGAGTTTTCGACGGAGCTGGAGATTCCCCTCTCGGCGAAGGGCGACAATCCGATCTGGGTGTCGGTGTTCACCGAGGACGGTTTCCAGGCCTGGAGCAGCCCGATGTTCCTTTACCGCGAGGACGACTGGCCGCGCTGAACGCGATGTTTGCAGGCGCACTCGACCGCGGGGAGGGGACCGAGACCGGACAGGAGGGCTAGGCCGATGCGCGGGGATGAGTTGCTGGAGGCCGGGTTCGCCTTCGAGAAGGTGGCGTTTTCGGTCGAGCGTGCCTTTCAGGAAGCGAAACTCGGCGCGGCCGGCGTCGATGCGGGGCGTTACGGAGACCTGGCCGATCCGACCTTCCTCGGGCATGGCGCGCTCAGGGCCATGCACGAGTCCGGCATCTCGCTGCTGGGGCAGGTGCACATGACGCAGCGCTTCCGCCTGCATCGCGCCGTGCGGGTGGAAGAGCCGCTGACCGTCACGGGGCAGGTGACGCGCATCGAGGCGGTGCCGCGCGGGCGGCGGGTCCGGTGCCGGTTCAGCTACCGGGACCGCGAGGGCAGGGAGGTCTGCGAGACGGAACGCTCCGGTCTGCGGCCCGACCCGGCGCGCAAACGGGGCCCCGCCGGCGGCGGCCCCACCCAAGTCGAAGAGGAGGGCTTCGAGCAAATCGCCGAGCACCGGCTGACGCCCGACGGCGTGGCGGCTTACAGCGACGACTCGATGAATGCGATCCACAACGATCCCGAAGTCGCGGCGCGCTACGGGTTCCGGGCGCCCATCGCGGCGGGCCTCATGGGCATTCACTACTATATTGCCGCGCTTGCCGACACGGGCATTCCGGAGCGGCTGGACCTCGCCATCCGCTTCCTGCGCCCGATGTTCTGGGACGATTGCCTGAGCCTCCAGCGCCGCGACCGTCGCATGCGCCTTGTGAATCCTGAAGGAAAACCCGTCTCGGAGGCGGAGTTTTCGCTCCGATAGGCCGGCAGCACCGGTAGTGTCCGCCGTCAGATAACCTTCCGCGCGACGCGGTAGTTCCGTACATGGTCCGGCATGGCCGTGTCCGGTTCCTGTCGGTCGTCCGGGACCGGCTCGCCCGGGGTCTTGGGCACGAACGGGATGACACCGGCCCAGACCGGGTGGCCGTAATCCTCCTCGTCATCGACCGGGCCGCCCGCACGGACCTTGGCCGCCGCCTCGTCGATGGGCATGCCGAGAATGGTGGTCGCCTTGACCTCCTGCTCGTTGATCTCGCGCAGCTGCTCCCATCTGCCGGGAAACATCTGCTCGACGAAGATGCGCATGCGCTCGACCTTATGCTCGCGGCGCGTCACCTTGTGCGCCGTGCCGAACAGCATGGCGGACCGGTAGTTCACCGAGTGGTGCATGCCCGAACGCGCCAGCACCAGCCCGTCCAGCTCCGAGACCGTCAGGCAGACCTCGTAGCCCGCCGACCTGCGCAGCATCCGGCTTGCCGAAGAGCCGTGCCAGTAAATGTGGTTTCCCTCCCGCCAGTAGAGCGTCGGTGTGACCACCGGGGCCCCGTCCAGCACGTAGCCGACATGGGCGAGCAGGCACGAATCGAGAATCTCGTAGAGACTCTCCTTGTCGTAGTGCCCGCGCTCATACTTTCGGCGCAGGCGGGAGCGGTTGCTGGGAGCGGTCTTGCGCACGAATATCCCTCCTAGGTCGGTCTCTCCCGGTCGTCGTCGGCACCAGCCGGCCGGTCCGGCAGCTTCACCCGGCAGTCGGCAAGGGGGAAGCCCGGTGTCTCGACGCGGGTACGGAAGACTGTGCCGCAATTCTCGCGCGGGCCGCCGCGCGAGCCGGTGACGATGTAAAGGTCCCGGAGGCCGGGGCCGCCGAAGCACACGCTGGTGACCATCGGCAACGGCACCGGGACCGAACGGACCTCTTCGCCTTCGGGAGAGAAGACCGCGACGCGCCCGCCATGCGCAAGCGCGACCCAGACCGTTCCGTCCGCCGCGACCGCCATGCCGTCCGGCACATCGCCCGGAAGCCGGGCGAACGCCCGCCAGGGAGAGACGCCGCCCGCCTCGTCCACGTCATAGACCCGGACGAGCTCCGAGCGCGCGTCCGAGTGGTAGAGCCGCGTTCCGTCCGGCGAAAAGCCCATGCCGTTGGTCAGCATCACCCCGTCGGAGAGCGTATGCGCGCTGCCGTCGAGATCGACCCGGTGCAGGTGGCCCGGCCGCGGCTCCTCGCCGCCGAAAACCCGAAAGGCGAGCGAGCCCGCCCAGAGGCGACCGCTTGCATCGGTGGTGAAGTCGTTGAAGCCGATGGCGTGCTCGGTCACGTCATTGTCGAGCAGCACCTGGCTGGGACCGCCGGCGAAGGCCTTGAAGGCGAGATTGCGCCCACCGACCACCAGACCGCCCGCCTCGTGCAGTGCCATGCCTCCGATACCCCGGCGGTGCGGGAACCGGACCGAGACGCTGCCGTCCTCGTCCAGCCTGAACACACCGCCGTTCGGCACGTCGGAGAAATAGAGGCACTGCCGCGCCGCATCCCAGACGGGACCCTCGATCAGCCCGTAGCCTGTCGCCAGTTCTTCCATGTCGCCGGTCCCCCCGTAGCGCCTTCGGCTAACCGGTCTGCTCGCGGATCGGCACGCCGTCATCCCATGGAAAGACGATCCAGGTGTCCTGGCTCACCTGCGTCACCGTGGTATCGACCATCGGACGCCCCTCCGGCTTGGCATAGACGGTCGCGAAATGCGCCTTGGGCAGCATGCCGCGCACGATCCGGGCGGTAATCCCCGTATCCACGAGGTCGTCCACGATCAGGAGCCCCTCGCCGTCCTCGCCTTCCAGCGCCTTGAGCACCACGGGATCGCGCTGGTCGCGGTCGTCGTAGGAGGAGATGCACACGGTATCGACGAAACGAAGCTCCAATTCGCGCGCCACGATGGCCGCCGGCACCAGCCCGCCTCGCGCAATGCCGACAATGCCCCGGAACGGCCCGGCCTCGCTCAACCGCCAGGCAAGCGCCCTGGTGTCGCGATGCAGGTCGTCCCAGGTGACTGGAAAGGATCTATGGACCATCTAGAGCCCCAATTGGTGTTTGGCGACGATATTGCGCTGGATCTCGTTGGACCCGGAATAGATCGAGGCGGCGCGCAGGAAGAGATAGCCCGGCAGCAGGCCGTTGAAGGCTTCGTCTCCGACCGGCTCCTCGTTCCAGCCGTGGCGGAGCGCATTCACGTCCATCGGCAGCGCGTAATAGCCGGCGGCTTCGACGCCGAGCTCCGAGATCGCCTGCTGCACCTCGCTGCGCCTGATCTTTATCATCGAGGTGAGCGCGCCCAGCTCCCGGTCCGCCGAATAGGCGGCCAGCGCCCGCAGCATCACCTGCTCGACGGAGAGAAGCTGGATTTCGATATCCGCGCAACGGCGCCTGAATTCGGCGTCGTCGATCAGCCGCCCGCCGTCCGATGCTTCCCCGGCGGCGATGTCCTTGACGCGCTTGAGCGCGGTCTTGAGTTCGCCCACGCCGCCGCCGCTCATCCGCTCGTGCCGGAGCAGGTATTTGGCGATCGTCCAGCCCCGGCCTTCCTCGCCGACAAGGCTCGAGGCCGCCGGCACGCGCACATCGGTGAAGAAGGTCTCGTTGACATGGCGCAGGCCGTTCATGGTGACGATCGGCCGGACCTCGATTCCGGGCGCCGTCATCGGGAAGATGAGGAAGGAAATGCCGTCCTGCTTCTTCGGCTCGTCGCTTGTGCGCACGAGGCAGAAAATCCAGTCCGCGTGGTGCGCAAGCGAGGTCCAGATCTTTTGGCCGTTGATGACATAGTCGCCGCCGTTGCGCACCGCGCGGGTCTTCAGCGAGGCGAGGTCGGAGCCCGAGCCCGGTTCGGAATAGCCCTGGCACCAGACGCGCTCCCCGGAGAGGATTTTCGGCAGGTGCTTGGCCTTCTGCTCTTCGGAGCCGAACGCCATCAGCACGGGCCCGACCATGCCAAGGCCGAAGCCGGAAAGGCGCGGCGCGCCCGCCAGCCCTGCCTCCTCGTCGAAAATGTAGCGCTGCACGGGGGTCCAGCCCGCGCCGCCATGCTCCTCCGGCCAGGTCGGCGCAACCCAGCCGCGTTCGTAGAGCGCGCGGTGCCAGCGCATGTAGTCGTCCTTGGCAATGTCCATGCCCGAGACCACCTTGTGCCGCACGTCCGGCGGTAGCTCGTCGCGAATGAAGGCCCGCACCTCCTCGCGGAAGGCTTCCTCGGCTGTCGTGAATTGCATCGGCGTTCCCCCTACTGCCACCGCTGCCGAAGCCTAGCCCGCAGGTCCCGCCGATGTCACGGCCTGCGTCTCGTCCGGATTGTCGATCCGGACGGATCGACGGCCGTTCGGAAGAAGCCACTCCCGCGAAATGTCATCGAATGTCGCAACTGCCCAGGAAGCAGGCCGGGGCGACGCAAGAGGGCTGCGGGCCTCCGGCCGCGACACGGCGCCGCGAAATCCCGCTCCATGGCGGACATCCTGTGGGGTGTCATGGAATGTCATATTCTGTCATGTTCTCCATGCGCCGGGCGTATATTCCCATATCGTTTCAAGCATATAGCCGTCCGCTCGCCGTCGCCCCGGCCCCCGAGCCTACCGGATTCACACTCTCCGCCCGGTGGTGTGGCGTTGCAACACCCCAATCCGTCGCCCCGGCCCCCGAGCCGGGGCCCAGCCCCAGCTCTCGTGGCAGCTTCAGCGGTCGATCCCGCTTTCCACCGGCTGTAGCGGCATCGGGAGTCAGGGATGGGTCCCCGCTTTCGCGGGGACGGTGAAAGGGGGACAAAGGCCCGCGCAGCCGGGCCGTCGGGCGCACCGGATACAAGCCGACACCGGATGTGTGCATGCGGTAGGCCCCGAGCGGGGAAGCCGGGGCCCAACTCCAGCCGTTTCGGCCCGGTGGAGAAGCCGGAGGATGGGCTCCGGCTCGTCCCCGGATCGGGTCCGGGGCGGGCCGCTGGCGCGTCGTCCGGGGCGGTCCCGCTTTCGCGAAGGCAGGCGGCGGGGTGCGTTCTCCATGAGACGCAACCCGACGCCGGGCAGAGGGACTCCCGGAAGCGTCATGAGATGTCATGTTTTGTCATGCGGCGGGGCTGCGGGTGTGGCTTGCCGCCTGTCGGGGCCGGCGTTTCGGGCGCGCTCGAGAGTGCGGGCGAGGGAGGCTTCCGTGCGGCGGTGCTGCCTTTCGCGCCATGCCGTGTATTCGGGCGAGGGCAGCTTGCCGACGAACTTCCGCCCGCTGACATGGCAGTCGATCAAGCCGCCGAGGCCCCCGCCTATCGTGACCGGCCCGAACCGGCGCTCCATCTTTTCCAGCCACGCCCGGAACTCCGGCGTCTCCTGGCTGCCGGCATAGACTTCTCCGCCATAGTGGAACTCGTCCTCGCTGCCGTCATAGTCCGACACATAAGGGCCGGGCTCGTCGAACGGGTCGTCGAACTCGTCCAGGAGTCCCTCGACAGGGGCCGGTTCCGGTTCGGGCAGGTGTGCGGCGGCCCAGTCGAGCACGGCGAGGAGCTGGCGGAGATGGCTGAGCCGGGCGCGTCCGGCGCGGTGGCGTTCGGCAAGGGCGCGGTCGTCCTCCGGCGGCGGCCCGGCGCTCACCTCTTCGGCATCGGCTTCGGCGAGGGCTTCGGCGGCCGGCGCCAGCCCTGCGGCCAGCTTCGCTGCCAGTTGGGGGCGGGGGTCGGTTGCAGTCATGGTTCCTCCTTGCCGGTCCGGGAGTGGGACCCTTTTTGCGCGCGTATCCTGCGTGCGCGCCTGTGCCCGCCCGCGCGCGTCTTGCGCCGGCGCGGTTCGCGCACCTGATTGCGCGCGCGAGACAGAGGACGCACCTCTCCCGCCGGTTTCTCAGGGGTTTTCAGAAAGTGGCGCCGCTCGGCCGCGCAACGCCGGGGAAGCGGCTCCGAATGCCCCTTCTCCCGCTCCCATCATACACCGCTTTTCCCAGGGTCAAGCCCCAAACGGGAACAAAAATCAAAAATATCGGAAATTGTTCATAATTTTCCAGGATGGCATACCATCGGTCGTCGACCGGAACCGATTGCGGGGCGTACCCACCGTCGCCCCGGACCCCGATCCGGGCCCCATCTCCGGACCTCTCGACTTGCCTCGGTGGCGCAAACGGAGCGCTGCCGAGGGCGTCCGCCCTGTAACGGCCGGCTGGGCACGTTTCCACGTTCAGGGATGGGCCCCGGATCGGGGTCCGGGGCGACGATATGAAGACGCAATCTTCCTATGAGTCCGAAGTTGAGCCCGCTGGTATCGGCTTTGGAGCGCGATTCCGCGACGGCGCCTTGCGGCCGGAGAACCGCACGCCGCTTGCGTCGCCCCGGCCCGCCCTAGCGAAAGCGGGAGACGGCGCGCCGGCGCCTGGCCGGGGTCCCTGGACGAAGGGCTGCCCCTGTTGCACGAGGCTCCCGATTCCCCTTTCGGGGCGGGGACAGGCCGGGGCGGCGCAAAGCGAGCGCCGTGCCTGCACCCTGTGGCAGTTACGCTCCGGGCTGGATGCCCCGTCGTCACCCCGCCCTTCGGCTGTCGGCGCAGGCGTCGTCCGTCAGCAGGTCGGCATCGCGGCGGTCGCGGTAAATCGCGCCGCCGATGAGCTTCTCGTCCCGGAAATCGCCCCGGAGGTCATAGTCCCGCGTATAGAGCAGCCGGACGCCGGCGGTGCGGGCGAGCGCCAGAATGTGCGGATCGTCCGAGCGGATGTTCCCGAACCCGGCCTCATGCGGTTCGACCCGCTCCCAGGGAACCAACCTCGCCCGCCCGGCGCGGACAAGCCCAGCCAGCCGTTCCCGGTTCCGCGGGGCGATGTCCGTTTCGAACCGGCCTCCGGTGGAATAGACGATGCTGCCCCAGCCGCGCTGCAACCATTCGTGGATCGGCGCGGTATCCGGGTTTTTCGGTTGCAGCAGGAACATGCCGAGCACATTGGCATCGACAATCATGCACATGATAGCCGCCCCTAATCTTCGAAACCCAGCAGACGATCCGATTCCCTCAGGAAGAAATCCCGGTATCCGGGCGGAACATTCCTCAGATTGCCGTCGCTATCGACTTCGATATTGTGAATCTGCACGGCGCCTTCACTAGGTTGGAAATAGAGAATCGATACATCCTCTGCCAAAAGTTTCTTCTGCCGCACAAGAATTCGTATCCGGTCTACGATGTGATCGCTATGCGTCTCGATCATAAAGCTATTGCCGTTCTTCCCAACCGACCCTGCTAACGCTGTCGCCAACTCTGCCTGCGCCCGGGGATGCAAGTGTACCTCCGGCTGCTGGAGTAAAAATAGGGTGTTCCAAGACGTATGGATATCAACAAGAATGGGCAAGCTCTGGCTAACGCCGTATCCAACGTCCAAAATGTTGGCTGGTACCCCGGATCGGATGGTGACCTGCAGTTGAAAAGGATCATTCATTTGCCTTCCATATTTTCTCACTCCAACAGCAGTGTACATTCCTGAGTCGTTTCCAAATTTAGAAAGAGTATCATGCAATGGTGGCTTTTGCGTCTCAATTGTTTGACTACGGCGCATCATCAGCATCGGCATGTGATCGCCTTCCGGAGATACATCCATCCGCATTGGATCATAAGTGCGCTTTGGCTTTGATCGGACCGGAGCTACAGCGACAATACTTGGAAGGTTAGGGATAAGGGTAGCGTTAAACTTAGACAAATGTTTAGCAATGCTCTGCAACTTTGGATCTTGGTTTAGTTCAGTTTTTTCTGGAAATCTTGTTAATGATGTCAGATAGTGTAGCACATAGTTTAATTTGGATACAAAGGGATCAAATTCTACTTCTATTACTGGTGATAGGATACGGAAAGTCCCGTTATCATTTTGCAATATCTCCAAGAAAGTCATGTCGCTATGTTGGTATTGTAAGCTTGAAATAACAGGTTGTGCCTCCAGTTCCTTAAAGATGACATTTATCGAGTACGGTGTCGTTTTCTCTTCTCTAGAATGACCTATCGTTAGACCGATTCCGAAGTTACGAATGCGTCGCTGCCGACTAGGCCGCGCCCGAGCGATAGTCCGAAATGAGCCCATCGAGAACGGCTCTCGATTGAAATCTGGTTCTGACTCGACGAAAGGATCAAAGCTGAACAGTCGATGCAACACACTATAGCAGCCGAGAAATGTCGTCTTGCCGGTGCTGTTTTCGCCGACGAGAAGGGTGATGGGGCGCAGGCGGGCGCGCTGCTCGCCGGCGAAGCAGCGCACGTCGTTCAGCATGAATTCGCTGGGCAGGCCCATCGTTCCGCTCCCCGGCAGGGCGAAGCCCATGCCGGCCTTCCTGCGCAATCAATAGCACAACGGGCGGTTGCCGGCTTCCTGCTGCTACCCTGCGCCTTCGTCTTCCTCCGCCCACGGAGGCGCCCGCTTGGCCCGGAAGGCGTCTATGCCGGCGCGGGCGGCGGGGGCGCGCAGCAGGGCGGCTATGGTGCGGGCCGCGTCGTCGAGGGTTTCTTCCACCGGGCGGTCGGAGGCGGAGATGACCAGGCGCTTGGCTTCGGCGACGGCCGTGGGCTCCGAGCGGCGGACCTGGTCCAGCACTTCCGCCAGCGCCCTGTCGGCTTCCTCGCGGCTCGCGGCGAGGATGTGGGCGAGGCCGTCGCGGAGTGCGTCGCTTCCGTCCAGTATCGCGCCGGTCGCGACCAGCCGGCGCGTCCAGCCCTCGCCCATGCGCCGCACGATATGGGGAATGACCTGCGCCGGGATGAAGCCGGAGCGCGCTTCGGGCAGGCCGATCTTCGCGTCCTCGCGCACGATCACGACATCCGAGCAGCAGGCCATGCCGAGGCCGCCGCCCGTGCAGGCGCCCTCGACCACCGCGATCACGGCCTGGGGCAAGGCGTTCAGCCGCTCCAGCACATGGCCCATCCTGCGATAGACGGGAAAGAGCGGGTCCGGGTCCGCCGCCGGCGGGATGTCGCCCAGCATCGACATGTCGCCGCCGGCCGAGAACTGCCCGCCCTCGCCGCGCAGCACGACCGCGCGCGCATCCGACGCTTGGGCCTCCCGGAAGGCGGCCAGCAGCGCGTCCATCGTCTCCTGGGTCAACGCGTTGCGGCGCTCGGGCCTTGTCAGCAGGACGTGAAGGGCGATTCCCCGGCGCTCGACCCGGACCGGGCTCACGGCGGGGACCCGTACCCACCCGCTCCGGGGGTCTCGACGCGGAGCCCTTCGCCCTCGCGCACGATGACTCCCGACGGCTTGATCTCAAGCGGGGTTTCGGCCCCGGAGCCGTCCAGAAGGGCGAACCGGCCCCGGCCGCCGGGCTCCCCGCCGGCAAGGCCCCAGGGGGCGTTGGAGAAGCGCTCGCCCGCGCCGTTGAAAAGGCAGTCATGCCCGACCGGCTTGACGACGCGGTAAAGCCCGCGCCCGCCCCGGAACCGCCCCGCGCCGCCCGAGCCTTCCAGCAGGCCGTAACGCTCGACCCGGAGAGGATACTCGGTCTCAATGGCCTCGACGGGCAGGTTGGAGGTGTTGGTGATGCCGACCTGCACGCCGTCCTTGCCGTGGCCGCCCGGCCAGCCGCCGGCCCCGCCGCCGAGCGTTTCCAGATAGAGGTAGCCTTCGCCCGTCCTGGGGTTGATGCCGGAGAAGACGGCGGTGGTGTTGGCGCCGTTGCCGGCTGCCGGCGCGCGGTCCGGCACGGCCGGCGCAAGCGCACCGAACACCACGTCGATGATCCGCTGGCAGGTATGCGCCCGCGCCGCCACCGGGGCGGGAAAGACGGCGTTGAGCAGCGAGCCGCGCGGCGCGGATATCTCCACGCAGTCGATCACGGCCTGGTTGTTCGGCACTTCGGGGTCAAGCAGCGCTTTGAGCGTGTAGGTAACGGCGGCGACGGTCGCGTTCATGGTCACATTGACATTGCCCGGCACCTGCGGCGCGGTGCCGGAAAAGTCGAAGCTCGCGCGGCTGCCCTTCTTCTCGACGGTGAGCACGATGGGGATGTCGCGCGTCTCGATGCCGTCATCGTCCATGACGTCCTCGAAGCGGTAGGTGCCGTCCGGGATGGCGCGGATGGCGTCCGCCATGCGGCCGGCGGTGCGCGCGAGCATGTCCTCGAAGGCGGCGAGCACGGTTTCCGCGCCGTAGGCCCCGATAGTCTCCGTCATGCGCCTCACGCCCAGATTGCAGGCGGCGACCTGGGCGAAGTAGTCCCCCCGCCGCTCGTTCGGCAGGCGCACATTCAGCAGCACGAGGTCGAACAATTCCCGTTGCAGCTCGCCCCGGCGGAAGAGCTTGACCACCGGCACGCGCAGGCCTTCCTGGTAGATTTCCGACATGCCGCCGGCCATCGAGCCGGGCGCCATGCCGCCGACATCGGCATGGTGCGCGATATTGCAGACCCAGGCGACGATGCGCCCGTCCGCGAAGACCGGCGCGGCCATGTTGATGTCGGGCAGGTGCGTGCCGCCGGCGGTGTGCGGGTCGTTGGCGATAACGATGTCGCCTTCCTCGATATCGTCGCCGTAACGCGCCAGCAGGCATTCCATCAGCCCGCTCATCGAGGCGATGTGGATCGGCAGCGACTGCTCCGCCTGGGCGATCAGCCGCCCCTGCGCGTCCATGATCGCGGTCGAGTGGTCGTGCCTCTCCTTGATGTTCGTCGAGTAGGCGCTCTTCATCAGCGCGGCAAAGGTCTCGTCGGTGATCGAGCGGAGCGCGTTGGCGAGGATTTCGAGGCCGATGGGGTCGAGGGCGGTCATGTTGCGATCCGGATGGTGAGGTTGCCGTAGGTGTCCACCGCGGCTGTGTCACCCGGATTGACGATGGCGGTGGCGTCGAGTTGCTCGATGACGGCCGGGCCGTCGATGCGGCTGCCGGCCCCGAGCCGCGCGCGGTCGTAAACCGGCGTGTCCGGGTACGGCCGGCCGGCGAAGCGGACGAGGCGGCATTCCCTCGGCGCGGGCAGTCCGTCTGCAGGCGGCAGCGCGGTCTGCGGGGCGCGGTAGAGGCGGGCCTTCGCCGTCAGGCGCAGATTGACGATCTCGACCGGGTCCTCCGGGTTGCGGAAGCCGTAGGCGAACTCGTGCGCATCGAGGAACCGGTCGCGCAGATCGTCCAGACTGTTCGGCAACGTCACCGCGAGCTCGAAATTCTGCCCCACATGGCGCATGTCGAGCGACACTTCGGTCCGCCGGTCTTCCGCGTCCGGCTCGCCTGCGAACCAGAGTCGGGCCTGCTCTTCCAGCTCCGCCAGAATGGCCGCGATGCGGTGAAACGCCTTGCGCGAGACGGCGATGCGCTCGCTCCGGGTGAAGGTCTCGCGGAGGTCCGAGACCAGCAGCCCCTCTGCGCAGACGATGCCGGGGGCGGGCGGGACCAGAATTCGGCCGATCCCGATGCCGGCGGCCACGTCGCGCGCATGCAGCGGCCCCGCCCCGCCGAAGGCCGCCAGCACATAGCCGCGCGGGTCGTGGCCGCGCTCGACGGAGACCGTGCGGATCGCGCGGATCATGTTGGCAGCCACGATGTCGAGCACGCCTTCCGCGGTGCGCTCGACGGGGAGGCCGAGGCGCCGGGCCGCCGGCTCGAAGGCGGCGCGCGCCTTGCCTTCGTCGAGGCTCATTTCTCCGTCCAGCAGGCCGCGCGGGCTGAGCCGGCCGAGCAGGAGGTTGGCGTCCGTGACGGTCGGCTCCGTGTTGCCGCGCCCGTAGCAGGCGGGGCCGGGGTCGGCGCCGGCGCTCGCGGGGCCGACCTTCATCAGCCCGTCGCGGTCGAACCAGGCGATGGAGCCGCCGCCCGCCCCGATGGTCGCAATGTCGATCTGCGGCAGGCGAATGGGGAAGCCGGCGACGGCGCGCTCATAGGCAATGTCTGCCTCGCCGCCCCGGATGAGCGCCATGTCCGCGCTGGTGCCGCCCATATCGAGCGTCACGAGGTCGCCGATGCCGGCGCTCCGGGCCGCGTGGATCGCGCCGACGACGCCCGCCGCCGGCCCCGAAAGGGCGGTGCGGACCGGGAAGGCGCGGGCGCGCGCGGCCGACATCAGGCCGCCGCTCGACTGGTTGATGCCGAGTCCGGCGCGGGGCGCGGCTTCGGAAAGCCCGTCCTGCAGCCGGCCGAGATAGCGCTCTATGACCGATTGCAGATAGGCGTTCACGGCCGTGGTCGAGAAGCGCTCGAACTCCCGGAACTCCGGCTGCACCTCGGAGGAAAGCGAGACATGCAGCTCCGGCAGCGCGGCGCGTAGCGCGTCGGCCAGGACCCTCTCATGCGCCCCGTTCAGATAAGCGAACAGGAAGCAGACGGCGCAGGCCTCCGCGCCGCTCGCGCGGACGGCCTCGACGGCCGCTGCGATATCCGTCTCCGCCGGCGCGCGCAGCGGTTCGCCCGCCGCATCCATGCGCTCGGCCAGCTCGAAACGCCGCTCCGCCGGCACGGGCGGGGCCGGAAAGGTGCGGCGGAAATCGTACATGTGCGGGCGGACCTGCCGGCCGATCTCCAGCAGGTCCCGGAAGCCTTCGGTGGTGACCAGCGCCACCCGGCCGCCCTTGCCCTGGAGCAGAGCGTTGGTGGCGACCGTCGTGCCGTGCGCGAGGCGGGAAACCTCGTCGAGGGCGATCCCGCAGGCGTCCGCCATCTCCCGGATGCCGTCGAGGATGGCGCGGCTCGGATCGTCCGGCGTCGAGGGGCGCTTGAAGACATGGGTTTCGCCGGTCCGGTCGTTGACGGCGGCGAAGTCGGTGAAGGTGCCGCCCACATCCACCCCGACGATCCACGACCCGGCCTCCGGCCTATTCACGGTTCGACTCCGCTCCCATGCGACTTCCCCCGGCCGCCCGGTCCGTCCGGCGCCGGGCGGCAATCTAGCCCATATGTCCCGCAGGGGTCATGGCCTGACGGCGAAAGCGGCGATTTCAGGTCCGGACCGAAATGCGTTTCTGCCGGAACGGGTCCTGCGCTACAGGTTGTAGATCAGGCTCAGCGCGATGAAACTGTCGCGGCGGACGCCGTAGAGGGAATCCCCGGCCCAGCCGATGCCCTGGAAAACGGTGCCCTCCAGCTCCAGCGACCAGTTGTCGTCGAGCCGCCGCTTCGCCTCGAAGCCGAACAGCCGCCCGGCATGATCCAGGTCTTCCACCACGCTGACGGTGAACTCGGTGCTCTCGACATCGTTGAGCGCCAGCCGGGCCGCGAGGAACAGGTCGTTCTCGAAGGCGTTGGTCGCGCGCTCCGGGCCCCGCCCGTCCCAGTGCCACTCCGCCAGCAAGGCGATTTCGGCTTCCGTGTCGAAGACGGAGTAGAAGGCGTATTCGCCGCCGAGTATCCACGCGCCGTAATCGTCTTCCTCGCCGAACGGATGGGCGAGGGTGGAGCGGTTGCTGGCGCCGAGGCGGCGGATCCCTTCCAGCTTGAGCAGCCAGGGGCCGGTCGTCAGCTGCGCGTCCAGCCCGAACTGGCGGATCTTCTCATAGTGCGGGTGCAGGGCGGTCGGGACGGGCCCGACCCCGGGAATCGGCAGGAACTCCGCCGGCAGCAGGGCCGGTTCCCGGCTCTGGCCGTCGAAATAGCTGAAGCCGAGGTCGACGAGCCCGAAACTGCCGCTGTATCGGACCGCCCAGTCCAGATGGCGCTCCCCGGCGGCGCTGTCGTAGGTCGTCTCGTCCTCGTCCACGACCGGCACGCTTCGCAGGCGGCCCTTGGGGCCCGGAAAGGTGCGCTCGCGGTGCCAGGGCACGAGGAACAATTCCAGCGCGCCCCAGTCGCCGGACCAGGTGCCGTGCGCCATGAACTGGCCGAGCTTGGTCTTTTCGTCCGGACTCTCGATCAGGTCCGTCTGGTTGACGATATCGACGAGGTTGCGCACCTCCGCCACGCCCCAGGCGACCCGGTCCACGCCGAGGCGAAGCTCCCATTCCCCGTCGCCGGCCTCGCCGTAAAGCAGCAGAAACGCTTCCCTGAGATCGACATGCGAGCGGCGCGTGTCCGCGCTGTCATACCGGATGAAGGGCGAGACCGTGAGGCTGCGGCCCTGCTCGTCCTCCGCATAGAATTCAGGCTCGGCCGTGAAACCGCTCGCATGCGACCGCTGGCCCGGATGGAGCGCGCTTTCGGGATACCAGCGGCTTTCCAGCGAGAACCGGCTGGACACCTCGACTTCGATATCCGACGCCTGCGCCGCCGCGCCGGACAGCGCAAGCGCGAGCCCGGCGGCGGCGCCCTGCAAAAGCCTCTGGCGGTGCGCCATCAACGCGCCCGCTTCAGCCCGGTCCTGGAGAAGTCGCGTTCGTCGAGGTCCGCACCGAACCGGTAGTCCGACCAGCGCATGGTCGTGCTCTTGCCCGTCAGGTGGTTGACCATGTTCATCTCGGCGGCGCGCCAGTAGCGGTCCAGATAGAGCTCGTATCCGTCCAGGGTCAGGGTCTTCAGATGCGAGTCCTTGCGGTCGAAATATTCGACCTTCCAGAGCCGCAGTTCTTCCTTGTCGCGCCAGGCGAGCTGGCGTCGGTAGCCCGATTTCTTGTCGGTCGGCACCTGCTCGGTCACCGTGCAGGCGAGCCCGCCGCAGGGCTCGTCGCGGAGATAGCGGTAGGTGAACTTCTCGACCTCCTGGGCGCCCAGGTCCTCGTAGGAGAATTCGCTGCCCATGAAGGAGCCCGAGCGGTTGGACGAGCTGATGCGCTTTACCCGCTTGAGCGCCGGCAGGTAGAGCCACTGGTCGTCCGCCTCCTGCTTGTGGGCGTGGATAAGGAATGCCGTGCCCTTGACGTCGCGCGGCTTGTCGAACACGAAAACCGTCTTGTTTCCGTCGTCCGCAACTTCCAGCACCTTCACGCGGAGTTGGCGGGTGCTTTCCTTGCCCTGCTTGTTGCGCAGCACCATCGCCTGGCTGGCTGTGAAATTGCCGAAACCGCTGTCGCGCTCGCGTGCTTCGCGGGCGATTTCCAGGCCGGTTTCCTCCGGGGTCGCAGAATGGGCCGCGGGAGGGAGGCCCAGGCAAGCGGGCAGGGCCGCGACGAGGAGCCAATGCGCTGGCCGGCGCCCCCGAACGGTCGCGTCTTTTTGAAACAGTCGCACCGGATACGCCTCCGATCGGTCTGTGCCGCCGCCCGATCAAACGGCGGGGCGAGCCGTTTCCCGGACGCGGGGAAGACCGCGACCGAGACCGGCAAAGAGGATTTTCAAGGCTGAATCGAAACGGGCCAGCGCGCTGGTGGTCACGACCACGGTCTTCACGGCGCGCCGCGAGATCTTGACTTCCTGCCCGCTCCCGAACGCAGGCGTCGCGTAAGTCCGCCGCAATGTGAGCACCGCCATTCCGAGCGCCCACAGGCAGAAGCGGCGAATGCCGGTCTCGTGCGCCGGGATGAGCAGGATGTATCTGAGCGCATTGGCGAGATGCCGGGCGGCGATCGCGATGAGCCGGTTCAGCCCCTCGACGAAGCCGGGATCGGCCTGGCCCGGCGAGAGCGAGCGAAGGTCGAAGCCGGCCGCAAGGAAGACGCTGCGCGGCAACCAGCACGCGCCGCGGCTCCGATCCTCCCATATGTCCTTCAGGATGTTGGTCATCTGGAGGCCTTGTCCATAGGAGGCCGACAGGGCGAAAAGCTCCTCGCGCCGCGCGTCGATTTCCTCCGAATAGTCGCAGAAGAGTTCCGTCAGCATTTCTCCCACGACGCCTGCCACATGGTAGCAATAGCGGTCGAGATGCTTGAGGTCGCTGAGGCCCTCGAGGCTGGCGCCTTCCTGGAACTCCGCCATACCGCTCGTCATGATCTTCACGCAGCGCAGCATCGCGCGGCGTTGCCGGAAGGAGAGGCTCTCCGTGATCCGCACGACCCGGGCAACATTGGTTATGAGGTCCCGCTCGCTCCCGGTTGCCGAACGGGTCAGCAGCGCGCCCAGGTCTTCGGCAAAGGCTTCGGCTTGCTCGCTGCCTTCGACGACGCCGACCCAGCGCTCGGAGAACGCGCGCTTCTGCGCTGCGGACAGCGCGGCTTCGTCTTCGATGGTGTCCGCAACCCGGCAGAGCAGGTAAGCGTTGCCTACCGCGTCCCGGAGCGGGGCTGGCAATTGGGGAATGGTGAGCGCGAAGGTGCGGGATACGCCTTGCAGGATTTCCGCCTGGTAGGCGAGGTCCCGTTCGAGGGGTGCTTCGCTCAATGCTGTTTCCGCCGTCGGCATTCTGCGCCTGCGTCCGCCGCAACCCGGCTCCGCCTCAAAGGGCCGCTCACCGCATGGTTTCCGACCGGGCAGGGCAAGTCAAGCCGCAGCGGCCGAACGCCCGGATGGACGCCTCCATGTCGAGCGGCTTCGCTCTCGGGGGGATGGCTCGCCGGGATTCCCGACGGAAGCGCAAGGAGCGGAAGCCGGGCGCAGCCGTCGGCCCGGCCTCCGAGCCCTACTGGATTCACACATGGTGTTCGATGCGGTATCCGCGTTGTATGGCACGGAACCGATAGAGGCCGTTGAGCATGACGACTGGGCCGGGTTTACCGTAGTATCCGGTCCATCCTCCGAGGCGTGCGCAGACCCATGCGGCGAAGGCGAGCGAGCCCTTGGGATGGGGGTTTTTGCTGTTTTTCGGTCTTGCCTTCGAGTGTGGCCGAGACGGCTTCGAGCGCGGGGCGGTCTTCGTCCTCGAAGACGTCCTGGAGCGGTCGTTGGGCCCGGCCGTCGCGGTCCTGGACCATCTGCAGGCAGGAGATGCCGGCCACGAGCGTCATGGCGCAGAGCGTCCTGAAGGGGGCGGTCTCCATGGAGACGCGCTCGATGTCGAAGCCTTTGGTCTCGATGGTGCGAAACAACTGCTCGATCACCCAGCGCCGGGATGCCGTGCGCGCCTATTACGCCGGAGGACCGCATCTCTGACGTGGGGTCCGGTACGGGTATCGGGCATTTGTGAAGTAGCCGCTATCGGTTCCGATCGACGACCGCTGGTATTACACTCTCCCGGCGGGCGCATCCGAGAAAGGAACCTCCAACCGTGGCCGTCAATGCAATTCCGGTCGTCGACCTCGGCCCCTGGCGGTCCGGGAGTGCCGGCGACCGGCGGGAAGTGGCCGGGCGGGTCGCCTGGGCGTGCGAGACTATCGGCTTCCTGATCGTCTCCGGCCACGGCATTCCCGAGGAGGTCATCGACCGCGCCTTCTCGGTCTCGCGGGCGTTCTTCGACCTTCCCGTCGAGGAGAAGGCGCGCTTCATGCCGGCGGACGGCGTCGCCCCGCGCGGCTACCACGCCGTCGCGACGCGGAACCTCGCGCGCACATACGGGCAGGAGACGCCGCCGGACCTCCGGGAGCAGTTCTTCGTCGGCCCCCTGGTTCCGCGCGCCGACCGGCTCGCCCATATTCCCGAAGCCTCGCTCTACTATTCGGAGAATATCTGGCCGGCCCGCCCCGCCGCCTACAAGGAAGCCCTGACCGAATTCTACTGCGCATTCGAGGCTCTCGCCGGGCGCCTGATGGGGATTTTCGCCGTGGCGCTGGGGCTGCCGGAGAGCTACTTCGACGACAAGATCGACCGGCATTTCAGCACCTGCCCGTCGAACCACTATCCCGTCATCGACGACGATCCGCAGCCGGGCCAGCTCCGCTGCGGCGCGCATACCGATTTCGGCAGCCTGACCATCCTCGCCTTCAACGATGCGCCGGGCGGCCTGCAGGCGCTCATGCCGGACGGCTCCTGGCTGGATGTCCGGCCGGGGCCGGGGCAGTTGGCGGTCAATCTGGGCGACATGATGCAGCGCTGGACCAACGACCGCTGGAAGTCCACCGTCCACCGCGTCGTGAATCCGCCGGAAGCGCGGCGCGGGGAAAGCCGGCGCCAGACCATCGGCTATTTCCTCCACCCGAACTACGACGCCGAAATCGCCTGCCTCGACTCCTGCTGCGGCCCCGGCAACCCGGCGAAATACGTGCCGATCATGGCCGGCGACCACATGCGCGAGAAAATGGAACGCCGGATCGACGGTTGAGCGGGTTTCGTGTCGATGGAATCGAATTTCGCTCCGGGCCCAAAATCACCGCCCCGGCCCCCGAACCCTACCGCATGCACACATCTCGTTTCGGCTTTTCGGCGGTGCGCCTGCCGGCTCGGACACGCCCCGCTCCGCACCCTTTCGTCACCCTGGCCTCCGAGCCGGGGTCCATCCATGGCTCGCGACGGTGCCGCAGCCGGTGAAGAACGGGATCGACCGCTGAGGCTGCAGCGAGCACCGAGGCTGGACCCCGGCTCGGGGGCCGGGGCGACGGTTGTTGGCATGCAACGCCAAGCCAACGAAGACAGATGTGTGAATCCGGTAGGCTTCCTCGCTCGGGGGCAGGAACAGGCGCGAGCGTGGCCGAGTTGACGGCCTTGGGATTCATCGGGCTCGGCGCCATGGGCCATGTGCCGGAACCTGGTGCGCCGCGCGGGCCTGCCCGTCATCGTTCACGATATCGACCCCGAGGCCCGCGCGGCGTGTGCCCTGCAGGGCGGCGTTGCGGCCGAGGAGGCGGGGCGGGTGGCGCGCGAGTGCGGCACCGTCTTCCTGTCGCTGCCGGGAGCGGAGGAGGTTCGCGGCGTCTGCCTCGGCCAAGACGGGCTGCTGGCCCATGCGCGCGCCGGCGATGTTGTGGTCGATTGCAGCACGGTGCCGCTGGCGCTGACGCGCGAGCTTGCCGCCGCCTTTGCCGGGAAGGGCGCGGCCTATGTCGATGCGCCGGTCGCGGGGACCGTCCGGACGGTAGCCGACCGGCGCATCGGCATCATGGTCGGCGCGGAAGAGGCGATATTCGCCCGGCTGGCGCCGCTCCTGGACTGCATGGCGGAGACGGTGCTGCATTGCGGCGCAAGCGGGAGCGGCACGGTGACGAAGCTCCTGCTGAACATGGTACTCGCCCAGTCCGTTACGGCTCTCGCCGAGGCGCTGCTGCTCGGTCGCCGGGCGGGCGTGGACGGCAAGCGCCTGTTCGAGGCCTTCAGCCACGGCTGCGACAGCTTCGCGCTCCGCCAGCACGGCATGACGGCGCTGTTGCCCGGCACCTTTCCCGAAGGCAGTTTCTCCACCCGCTACATGCTGAAGGACCTCGACTATGCCATGGAGCTGAAGGAGGCGCTGGGAATGAGGCTTGGAGGGCTGGATGCGGTCCACGGCCTGTTGCAGCGGACGGTCGCAGCCGGGTTCGGCGATGCCTACTGGCCTTCGCTGATCGAGGTAATCGACGAGGATGGAGAATGCGGCTAACGGACGGCCATTGCGAGGGGCGTTTCGCCGGCGTGGCCGATGCGTTCGCGGAGAATTTCCGCTCGCGCGGCGAGGTCGGCGCCGCCGTCTCCGTCACCCTGAACGGCAAGCCGGTCGTCGATCTCTGGGGCGGCTTCGCCGACAGCGCCCGCACGCGCCCCTGGGCGGAGGAGACGCTGGTCTGCATGATGTCGGTCGCCAAGGCGGTGACGGCCTTGTGCGCCGCGATGGCCGTGGACCGCGGCCTGATCGGCTGGGACGAGCCGGTGGCGCTCTACTGGCCCGAATTCGCGGCGGCGGGCAAGGCCGGTATCCCGGTCCGGTGGGTCCTCGACCACCGCGCCGGCCTCGCGGCCATCGCGCAGGCCATGCCCGAGGGCGCGGCCTATGACTGGGCGCGGATGACCGCGGCGCTCGCGGCGCAGGCGCCATTGTCGCCGCCGGGGGAGGCGCGCGCATACCATTCCGTCACCCTCGGCTATCTGGTCGGAGAGCTGATAAGACGTACCGACGGGCGGAGCCTCGGCCAATTCCTCGCCGAGGAGGTCTGCGGGCCGCACGGCATCGACTACTGGATCGGCCTGCCGCCGGAACTGCACGGGCGGTGCGCGGAATTCTTCGGGGAGACCTCCGGCACGCTGTTCGACCGGACGCAACCGGACTCGCTGATGGCGCGGGCGATGGCGCAGGTGCCGCCGGAGGATTTCAACACCGAGCGGTTCCGCAGCGCGGAAATCCCGTCGATCAACGGCATCGGCACAGCGCGCGGCGTCGCCCGGCTGTTCGACGGCCTCGCCGCCGGCGGCGTGCTGGACGGCAGGCGCCTGCTGAGCGCGGACGTGCTGGCGGAGGCCACGGTAGAGCAGTGGTTCGGCAGGGAGGACCTTCTGGGGCACACGCGGCGCATGGCCCTCGGCTTCGCGCTCGGCCTGCCGGGGCATCTGGCGATGGGGCCAAGCTCGCGCGCCTTCGGGCACACCGGCGCGGGCGGCGCCATCGGCTTCGCAGACCCGGACGCCGGCCTCGGCTTCGCATACGCGCCCAACCGCATGTATTCCGGCCCCGGCATCAACCCACGCCTGAGCGCGCTCGTCGATGCCCTCTACGCGGCGCTTGGCTAATCCTCATATACCGGTCGCAGAAGGACAGACTCCGTCAGTTCATCTGCCTGGGCAGCCAGAGCACTAGGTCGGGGAGGAGCGTAAACAGTGCAACCGCGCCGAGCGTAATCAGGACGAAGGGGATGGAACCTCGAAAGATCGTGGGCAGCCCAATGTCCGGCGCCACCTTGTGCATCACGAAGACATTGAGGCCGACGGGCGGCGTGATAAGCGCCATCTCGATCATCAGGACCAGAAAGATGCCGACCCATACCTTGTCGATACCGAGATCGACGAAAACCGGCATCACAAAGGGAAGCGTGAGCACAAGTAATCCGAATGTCTCCAGGAAGGTCCCGAGAACCAGATAAAGAAGAACCAGCATAGCGATGACCCCGTAAGTACCCAGATCGAGATCGATTATCAGGCCGACAGCGCCTGGCGTGAGGCCGGTCAATACCAGGAACCGGCTGATAAAAATGCCACCGATAACGACAAAAAAGAGTACGCCGCTGATGTTGACCGCCTGATTCAGCGCCTTCATGACGTTTTCCAGGGTAAGGCGGCGCATTGCAAGTGCGACCAGCGCAACAGCGACGCAACCCACAGCGGAAGCCTCCGTCGGGGTGACAATTCCGCCATAAATGCCACCAAGTACCGCAAAAAATATAAGGATTACCGGCAACAATTTCACCAGAGATCGCCACTTGTCGGCCCATGTAAAACTCGGTCCCCGTGGCCCCATGTTCGGCGTCAGTGCGCATCGGACGACGATGTAGGCTGCGAACAGCGCTGCCATGATAATTCCCGGGATAATGCCGGCAATGAAAAGCCGGGCGATAGAGGTTTCCGTCCACACGCCATACACCACCATGGGAATGGAAGGCGGGATAAGAATTGCCAAGGCCCCCGCGGACGCCACGCTGCCGGAGGCGAGCCTCGGGTCGTAACCGTAGCGCTTCATTTCGGGCATCACCATGCTGCCCATCGTGGCTATCGTGGTGACGCTGGAGCCCGTCACGGCCCCGAATCCGGCCGAACTTACGGTAGCCGTAACGGCGACTCCGCCGGGCATACGGCCCAGCCATTTGTACACGACGTCATAGAGGTCGGTAGCCAATCCGGTATGGTAGGTAAGCTGTCCCATGAAGATAAACAGCGGAATTGCAATAAGAAGGAAATTGGTGCCGGTTTCCCAGGCGATTAACTGCAGTTGGGTGGCGGCTTGCGCGGGACCGAGAAGCAGAACATTTCCCGCGATTCCCACAATTGCCAAACTGAAGGCGATGGGAATGCCCCAGATAATCAACGCTATCATCAAAACGATGGCTGTGACACCGATGAACAAGGGATCCATGTGTCCTAGCCCTCATCCTTCGGTTCGGACTCGGCATCGATCGGGTCGCCGGAAACCGCGAACGCTATCTGCAAGACGCAAATTACAACGACAAGAGCCGCACTGACTGTCATGACGCCGTAGAAGGGCCAATAGGGGAAATCGACATTCTGGGTACCTTCGTTGTAACGGTGCGCGTCCAGCATCGCAGTAAAGCTGCGAAAAGCCAGAACGCCCCCAAAAATCGCGCCGCAGAGATAGCCGGCGCCCGCCGTTACACGCTTGCCCCGGCTTCCCAGCATCAGATAGACCATGTCGTTTCCCAAATGGTCGCGCCGGATGGTGACGTGCGGCAGCGTCGCAAACACAACCAGGATGAGAAGAACGGCGCTGACCTCGTTGGCCCACACCGAGGGGTCGCCGACCACATACCGCAGGAATACGTCGTAGATGACCAATGCGATCATCAACGGCACGGCGATATAAGCCGATACCGAGTGCAGCGCTCGTGTCGCGCTCTCCGCGGCCTGCAGAGCCCTAGTCAGCAATTAACGACCCCCCAGAAAGGCGGTTGGGCAGCCGCGCTCGCACGCCTGCCCAACCGCCGGACTGGACTTCACATGCCGGAAACAAGGCCGGGCACGGGATTGTCCACGGTGAGCCTGAGCAGCTCTTCGCCTGTCATATCGCCATACTTCGCGTTGAGCCGCTCGATGTCCTCGATAAGCTCGCGAGCGGGCAAGCCTTCCGCCTCGTAGGTCTCGATCCAGCTCTCGATGATCGGCTGAAGCGCCTGCTGGAATTCCTCCCGCGCAGCCGGTTCCAGGTGAATGATTTCCATACCGTTGTCCCGGTATATCTGTTCATTCTCCTCGACCTTGTCGACGTAACCCCGCTGGGTGAATATGAACGGGATTTGTTGCTGGTTGTTGTAGAAGATGCGCTTCAGGTCGGTCGGCAGCGCGTCGAACATGTCCTGACTGAAGCACTGGTCGAGGTGCAGCGCGCTCAGGTTCAGGCGTGTTACGTAATTGACGACCTCATAGGCTTTCCAGGCCACGACGCCTGCATCGACCCACATTGTTCCGTCCACGATGCCCTGCTGCAATGCGGCGAAGATCTCCGTGAAGGGCATGTTGACGAACACGACGCCCAAGGCTTCTCCAATCTCGGGGGCAGTGCCCTGTGCGGCAATTTTCATACCCTTCAGGTCCGCCAGGGTGCGCACCGGTGTCTTCGTGTAGATGTCCTGGTATCCCATGAAGTGCTTGTTGCCGAAATAGACTCCCCGGCCCTCATATTCCGGCGTGAAGTACTTGGGAGCCAGATCAATGAAGACCCTGTTGGCCGCCTGCGGGTTGGGCGATACGAGGAAGGGCAGCTCGAACACCTTGCTCATCGGCAGGTTTCGTTGCGGCTCCATGTTGGAATAGCACATCGCATAGTCGCTGACGCCGCCGCGAACCGCTTTGAAGCCATCCAAAGGCCCATGAAGCGTGGCCCCGCCATACACCGTGAACTGCATCTTTCCGTCGGTGAGATCGCCCAGAAGCTTTGCGTTCCTTTCCCACCACGGCCCGATCAGCGATGTCGGATTTGCCGGATGGGAGAACTTCAGCTGGAGAGGGGCGTCAGTTGTGGTGACAGGAAGCACCTGACCCGGATATTGCAGCTTGAGCCAGTCGTCGACAAAATCCGCCTGTGCCGTTGTAGCAAAGGCAAAGGAGGCGAGTGCAAGGGTTGCGCACCTCCAGGTTTTGCGAATAAGGACCATCTTGGCCTCCAGTTCGGTTGTTTTCCGGAGTCGGTTCAGGCCAAGTCCGGGGAACTTTGCGGTAGCGGTGGACGAGCCCCGGTCCTTGGATCGGGCCGGCCTAGCGGGACAGGCCGGCACGCAGTCGTCGAGCGGAGCTTCGAACGCAATGCGGCTGGCTGTGTATGGGCCGTCGCGGGCGACGAAACCGGACCCGGCATCGGATGACCGCCCGGATACACAGGTTCCAAGCGCAGTATCGGAAAGTGCGGGCCGCAGCGATTCACTTGGCTCAAAGGCGCCGACGGCGCCCTCGGTCACAGTGACTCCATTAAGCCCGATCCGCCTCGCGGAGGGCCTGTTCACCATGCGCCATTTTGGCACAGGGCGTGGCCTTGTCAACACTACCGGCAAGCGTGCGCTGTGGAACAGCGCCGTTTCTCAGGCGGTCAGGAGACCGTCGGACAAAACCTTGCCTGCCCTTGTCGACGCCTTGAACAGAGCAAGGGACCGTGGAGTGGCTCCGCGGGTAGGATTCGAACCTACGACCAATCGGTTAACAGCCGACCGCTCTACCACTGAGCTACCGCGGAACAGACCCGAACGGGCGCCCTTATAGCGGCACTTCACGGGCTTGGCGAGGGGCTGGAGGCGCGGACCGGATTCGAACCGGTGTAAGCGGATTTGCAGTCCGATGGATAGCCACTCTCCCACCGCGCCGCCGGGGTCCCCACATAGGCCGGAAGCCCCGTGCGGTCAACGCCGCGCGGCACGGCGTTGACGCCGGAACGCAGGCCGGACCACACTGGCGGCAGAGGGAGACCGGGGAGTTCCTTGTCCATGAGCCATGAGAAGCCCTATGCGGGGCTGCGCGTCATCGATCTGAGCCAGGGGATCGCCGGGCCCTATTGCGCCATGCTGCTGGCCCAGCACGGCGCCGACGTCGTCAAGGTCGAGCCGCCGGAGGGCGACTGGGCGCGCGTGCTGGGACCCCGCTACGGCAGCCACACGGCCTTTTCCGTCATCGGCAATCTCGGCAAGCGCAGCATCGTGCTGGACCTCAAGCAGGCCGAAGACAAGGAGAAGCTCCGCCGGCTGGTGCGGACCGCCGATGTCTTCATGGAAGGCTTCCGTCCGGGGGTGGCCGCGCGGCTCGGCTTCGATTTCGAGACCGTGAAGGCGCTCGCGCCCGGCATCGTCTATGTCTCGGTCTCCGGCTTCGGGCAGACTGGGCCGCTCAGCGCCAAGCCCGCGATGGACCCGGTGTTGCAGGCGTTCACCGGCTTCACGCACGAGAACAAGGGCCATGACGGCATCCCGCACCGCGCGAACCCGATCGTCGTGGACATGTCCACCGCGCTCTACACGCACCAGGCGGTCGCGGCGGCGGTCTATGCGCAGCGCGACGACCGCCGCGCGCGCTTCATCGATTCGAGCCTGATGGCGGCGGCCGCCAACCTCCAGGCGGTCAGGATGTGCGCAACCGTGATGGAGGGCAAGCCGATGGGCCTGCCGACCTCGCCTTCCGGCGTGTTCCAGACGGCCGACGGCTGGCTGCATCTTGTGGTCCTGAAGGACAGCGACTTCCAGGCGCTTTGCGGCCTGATCGACCGCGCCGACCTCGCTTCGGACCCGCGCTTCGCCGGCTCGGACGGGCGGGCGACCCATGCCGGGGAGCTCAACGCAGCGGTCGCCGAACATATCGCGGCAGGGCCGACGGCGCACTGGCAGGAATGCCTGACCGAGGCCGGCCTTCAGAACGAGGCTGTGCAGGACTACGCTGAGTTCGCCGCGCATCCGCAGACGGAAGCGACCGGCCTGATCTCCCGGTTGGCGCAGCCGGGCGGCGACCGCCTCTGGCCGGTGCCCAACCCGGCCGGCGCGCCGCCGCTGGTCTCGGGCGCGCCGGAAGCCACCGCGCCGGCGCTCGGCCAGCACACGGAAGAAGTGCTGCTGGAATTGGAGGAAATGGACGCCGCCGCGGCCGCCGAGGAGTGAGGCCGGCCGCCGGGCGTTGCCGCTCCCGGACGCATCTGCTAAAGGCTGCGCCCGCAAGCGGTCCCGGGACCGCGCGGGAGGGGGGACAGCCTTGGGCCAGCCGGTTCTCGAAGTCCGCGATGTCGCGGTGCATTTCGGCGGCATCGTGGCACTGGACGGTGTGTCCTTCGACATCCCGAAGGACCTGATCGTCGGCCTGATCGGTCCCAATGGCGCCGGCAAGACGACGCTCTTCAACTGCCTCTCGAGGCTCTACACGCCGAATGCGGGCGAAATCCTGTTCAAGGGCGAGTCGTTGCTGGGCCTGCCGCCCAACCGGATCGCCTCGCTCGGCATCGGGCGCACCTTCCAGAACCTGGCGCTCTTCCCGACGCTCTCCGTGCTCGACAATGTGATGATCGGCGGTCATTCGCGCACCGGAAGCGATTTCGTCTCCAACGCGTTCCGCCTGCCCTGGGTCGGCCGGGAGGAGGCCGGGCTGATGGCGCGCGCGCTGGAATCCATCGAGTTCATGGAGCTGACGGAGTTCACGCACACGCAGGTGGGCGGGCTTCCGTTCGGCTACCAGAAGCGGGTGGAGATGGCCCGCGCGCTCGCCAGCGAGCCCGAACTGCTGCTGCTCGACGAGCCGGCCGGCGGCCTCAACCATGAGGAGCTCGACCACCTGGTCCAGCAGATCCGCCAGATCCGGGACGAACGTAGCATCACGATCCTGCTGGTCGAGCACCATATGAGCCTGGTCATGCAGGTGTCGGACAAGGTCGTGGCCATCGATTTCGGCCGCAAGATCGCCGACGGCACGCCGGAAGAGGTACAGCAGGACCCGAAGGTCATCGAAGCCTATCTCGGGACGGCGCACTGATGGCGTTTCTCGAAGTCCGGGGGCTGGAAGCCTATTACCGGCAGACGCAGGCGCTGTTCGGGGTCGATTTCGAGCTCGACGAGGGGTCGATCACGGCAATCCTCGGCGCCAACGGGGCGGGCAAGACGACGACGCTCCGCGCCATCTGCCGCATGGTGCGCACGGACGGCGAGGTCACCTTCGACGGCCAGGAGCTCACCGGCATGTCCACTGAGCGCGTGGTCGGGCTCGGCATCGCGCATGTGCCGGAAGGCCGGGGCACCTTCGTGCGCCAGTCGGTCGAGGAGAACCTCCAGCTCGGCGCCTATACGCGCAAGAACAAGGTCGACATCGCCGCCGACATGGAGAGCGTGTACGGCTATTTCCCGAGGCTCGGCGAACGCCGCCGCCAGCAGGCGGGCACGCTCTCCGGCGGCGAGCAGCAGATGCTCGCCATCGGCCGCGCGCTCATGCTGCGTCCGAAGCTCATGCTGCTCGACGAGCCGTCCTTCGGCCTGGCGCCGCTGATCGTGCAGGAGATTTACGAGATCATGGCGCGCATCCGCGAGCGCGAAGGCACCTCCATGCTGCTGGTGGAGCAGAATGCGAGCATCGCGCTCGAACTCGCAGACCACGCCTATCTGCTGGAGACGGGCAGGGTGGTGATGGGCGGCGAATCCAGCCTGCTGCGCGACGACGAAGACATCCGCCGCAGCTATCTCGGTTACTGAAAGCGCGCGCCCGAAGATGGACCTTTTCCTGCAACTGACGCTCGCCGGCCTCGCCATCGGATCGATCTATTCCTGCGTCGCGCTGGCCGTGGTGATGATCTACCAGGCCACCGACCACTTCAATTTCGCCCAGGGCGAGATGGCGATGTTCTCCACCTATGTCGCCTGGACGCTGGTGGGCCTCGGCGCGCCGGTCTGGCTGGCCTTCCTGCTAGCCGTCGGCATCTCCTTCCTGGCCGGCGTCGTGATCGAGCGGGTGATCGTGAAGCCGGTCGAGAACGCGCCGGTGCTCAACCAGATCATCGTGTTCATCGGCCTGCTGGTGATCTTCAACGCCGTGGCGGGATGGATCTGGGAGTTCACCATCAAGCCCTTCCCGAGCCTCTTCCCGGAGGACCTCGGCTTCAAGTCGACGCTGATCGGCCCGCACCATATCGGCGTCATCGCGCTTACGCTGGGCGTGCTGGCGCTGGTGTTCGCCTTCTTCCGCTTTACGCGCGTCGGGCTCGCCATGCGCGCCGCCGCAGCCAATCCGGACTCGGCGAAGCTGGTCGGCGTCTCGGTCGGCTGGATGCTGGCGCTCGGCTGGGGGCTGGCGGCCTCCATCGGCGCCGTCGGCGGCATCCTCGTCGCCCCCATCGTCTATCTGGAGCCGAACATGATGGCGGGCGTGCTGCTCTACGGCTTCGCCGGCGCGCTGCTTGGCGGCGTATCGAGCCCGGGCGGCGCGGTGCTGGGCGGCCTCGTGGTCGGGGTGCTGGAGAACTGGGTCGGACAGTATGTGCCCGGCGGCTCGGAACTGAAGCTCACCTTCGCCCTCATCCTGATCGTGGGCGTGCTCGTCTTCAAGCCGGCCGGGCTGTTCGGCCGCGTCGTGGTGCGGAGGGTCTGATGATTCCGGACCGTCCAAATCCCGTCACGCCAGGGTTGCTGGCCGGCTTCGGCGCGGCGGTGCTGTTCGCCGCAATCGTCCCGCACCTCGTGTCGGACTTCACCAGCTTCCAGTTCACCCAGGCGATGGCCTACGGGATCGCGCTGCTCGGCCTCAATATCCTGACCGGCTACAACGGCCAGTTCTCCATCGGCCACAGCGCGTTCTACGCGGTCGGCGCCTACACGGCGGCGATCCTGCTCTACCATTTCGAATGGAACCACTACGCCACACTGCCGGTGGCGGCGCTGGCGGCATTCGTGGTGGGCTTCCTGTTCGGCCTGCCGGCGCTCCGGCTGGAGGGGCTCTATCTGGCGCTCGCCACCTTCGCCTTCGCCGTGGCGACGCCGCAGCTGCTCAAATTCGACGCCTTCGAGCACTGGACGGGCGGGGTGCAGGGCCTGTTCGTGCCGAAGCCCGAGCCGCTGATCGACGGGCTGAGCGCCGACCAGTCGCTCTACTATGTGACCCTGGCGGTCATGGTGTTCCTGATGGTCGTCGCTTGGTGCCTGCTGCGCAGCCGGTCGGGCAGGGCGATCATGGCGATCCGCGATAACCCGATCGCGGCCAGCACGATGGGCATCAATACCGCCCTCTACAAGACGACGACCTTCGGCATCAGCGCCATGTACACGGGCATCGCGGGCGCGCTCAGCGTCTTCGTCACCGAGTTCGTGGCGCCCGACGCCTTCAACTTCTTCCTCGCGGTCAACCTTCTGATCGGGTCCGTGGTCGGCGGCATCGTGTCGATCCCGGGCGTGATCTTCGGCGGGCTGTTCCTGGTGTTCGTGCCCAATTTCGCCCAGGACATCAGCCGCGCCTATCCGTTCGTGCCGCCGCCCTGGGCGATCTTCGGCATCTTCCTGATCCTTGCGGTATATTTCGTGCCGTTCGGCGTCTGGGGCGCGGTGGAACGGGCGCTCGCATGGTGGAAACGCAAAACGGCCGCCTGAGGCCGCTCGAACCGGGTCTCAACCAAAGGGAGGTATCGACCCATGCACATCAAGAAACTGCTGGCGGCCGCCGCGGCGGCCGCGCTGTTCACAGGTACGGCGCAAGCCGCCGACATGACCGGCATCACCGACACGACGATCAAGATCGGCAACACCAACCCTTATTCGGGCCCGGCCTCGGTTTACAGCACCATCGGCAAGACCATCTCGGCCTATTTCGCGATGGTGAACGAGATGGGCGGCATCCAGGGGCGCCAGATCGACTTCATCTCGCTGGATGACGGCTACAGCCCGCCGCGCACGGTCGAGCAGGTCCGCAAGCTGGTGGAGCAGGAAGAGGTGGCGCTTCTCTTCCAGACACTCGGCACGCCGACCAACTCCGCCATCCACCGCTATGTGAATTCGAAGAAGGTGCCGCACCTGTTCGTCGCGACGGGCGCAAGCAAGTGGGGCCAGCCGGACAAGTATCCCTGGACCATGGGCTTCCAGCCGACCTATGACGTCGAGGGCGAGATCTACGCGAAATACGTGCTCGAGAATGTCGAGGACCCGAAGATCGCGATCCTGTTCCAGAACGACGACTACGGGAAGGACTATCGCGACGGCTTCCTGCGCGGCCTCGGCGACAAGGCGGACGAACTCGTCGTCTCGATGCTGCCCTACGAGGTCACCGACCCGACGGTGGACAGCCAGGTTCTGAAGATGAAGGAAAGCGGCGCCAACGTCTTCTTCAACATCACGATTCCGAAATTCGCCGCCCAGGCGATCCGCAAGTCCTGCGAAATCGAGTGGAAGCCGTTGCATCTGCTGAACAACGTGTCCGCCTCCGTGGGCGCGACGCTCACGCCGGCCGGCCTCGACTGCTCCACCGGACTGATTACGGCGCAGTACGTCAAAGACCCGGTGGACGCCGCGTGGAAGGACGATCCGGGCTACAAGGAGTGGGTGGCCTTCATGGAGAAGCACATGCCGGACGCCGACATGACGGACGCCAACTACGCCTATGGCTACAACGTCTCCAAGCTGATGCACATCATGCTCGACGGCTGCGGGGAGCTGAGCCGCGAGGGCATCATGGCGTGCGCCGCGAACCTCAACGATGTCGAGCTTCCGATGCTGTTGCCGGGCATTCTGGTCAACACCGCGCCGGACGACTTCTACCCGATCCAGTCGGAGCAGCTTTCGCGCTTCGACGGGACGAGCTGGGTTCGCTTCGGCGACATCATCGACGCCAGCAAGTAGCCGCATCGTCATAGCGGAAACCGGCCGCCTCCCCTGCCGGGGAGGCGGCTTTTTCCTGTGCGCTCAGCCTCCGTTTCCGCGCCGGAATGGGTTATACCAGCGGCTCCGGTTTGTGACTCATGGAGATTGCCGCCCGGTTTTCCCTCTGCGTCACCCCGGCCGGAGCGAAGCGGAGAGCCGGGGTCCATCCATGGCTCTCGACGATGCCGTAGCCGGTGGGGAGCAGGCTCGACCGCTGAAGTTGCCGCGAGAACCGAGGCTGGGCCCCGGCTCGGAGGCCGGGGTGACGGTGGGGACCATCACCACAGGTTCCGATCAACGACCGCTGGTATTACGCTTGCGCGATGTTCCAGTACGGCGCGACAAGGCGACGGGTGCTCGCGGGGCTGGCGGGAGGAGCGGCGGCGGCGCTGCCATCCACCGCTTACTCAACGCTCCTCGGCTATGCCGCCCCGAAGGCATTGCCCGACCGCGGCCTCGGGCTGGCGCCGCCGCTTGCCTGCACACCCGGCACCCGGTCGCAGACGGCGGGGCCGTTCTACACGCCCGCAACGCCGCGCCGCAGCGACTTGCGCGAACCGGATACGAGCGGCGAGCCGCTCGTCTTCGAGGGCCTTGTGCTCACCGCCGATTGCCGGCCCCTGCCCGGCGCCGTCATCGACATCTGGCACAGCGACGAGCGCGGGCGCTACGACAACCGGGGCTTCCGCTATCGCGGCCACCAGTTCACGGATGCGGTCGGCGCTTTCCGCTTCCTGACCGTCCGGCCGGGCATCTATACGGGCCGCACCCCGCATATCCATGCGAAAGCGCAGGGCGAGGGGACGCGCGTGCTCACAACGCAGGTCTATTTCCCGGACCTCGGAGAGGCCAACGCCCGCGATTCCATCTTCCGGGACGACCTGCTGCTGCGCCTCGACCGGACTGCCGCCGGCGTGTGGCGCGGGCGGTTCGACTTCGTGCTCCGGCCGGCCTGAGCCCTTTCGCCGGCGGCGGAATACGGACCGCTCAAGTCCGCATCCGCCGCCGCAGGCTCAGTTCTGCGCCACCCAGCGGTTCCAGCGCTCGGTCAGCTCTTCCTGGTAATCGACCCAGAAGTCGATCGCCTCCTGGCTGCCGCCGAAGAGCCCGGTCGCCAGATTGTCGCCTGCCGGCAGGCTCATCGCCCGCTCGGGATCGACCATGGCCACGCCTTGCTTGTGCGTCGGCCCGTAGGCATAGGCCTTGGTGAAAGCGGCCTGGCGGGCGGGATCGGTCGTGGACTTGACGAAGGCGTAGGCGGCGTCCCGGTTGGGCGCGCCCTCGATGATGGCCCAGGAATCGATGGCGAAGATCGTGTTGTCCCAGAGCATCTGGAGGTTCTTGCCTTCTTTCTGGGCGTTGGTGATCCGCCCGTTATAGGCGACGCTCAGCTCGACATCGCCGGCGGCGAGCCATTCCGGCGCCTGGGCGCCGGCTTCCCACCACTGCACCAGCGGCTTGACCTCGTCGAGCTTGGCGAACGCCCGGTCCACGCCCTCCGGCGTGTTGAGGACCTTGTAGATGTCTGCGGGCGCGACACCGTCGGCAAGCAGCGCATATTCGAGATTGAGCTTCGGCCCCTTGCGCATGCCGCGCTTGCCCTGCCAGGTCTCGGTGTCCCAGAAGTCGGCGAGCGAGGTAGGCGCCTTGCCTATGGTGTCGGCGTTGTAGGCGATGACCACCGACCAGACGAGATTGCCCACGCCGCAATCGGTGACGGCGTCCGGCAGCATGTCTTCCTTGGGCAGCAGCTTCGACCAGTCGAGCTGCACGAACACGCCTTCCTCGCAACCCCGGACCAGCTCCGAGGTTTCCACTTGCACGACATCCCAGGGGATTTGCCCCGTGTCCTGCATGGCCTGGAACTGCGCCCAGCCGCCGAGATAGACGTCCTCCAGGAAGGCGATGCCGGATTCCTCGCTGAAGGGGGTGAAATAGACGTCGCGCTGCGCTTCCTGGTAGCTGCCGCCCCAGCTTGCAATGGTGAAGTCGCGGGCCTCGGCGGCTCCGGAAAGCGCGCCCAGCGCCGCTGCGACCGCGAATAGGGGTTTGAAACTCCTCCCGATGGCTTTCATGGCTTCGTCCTCCTTTCCGCCGCTAAGGGCATTTGCTCATGGTTTTGCCCGGCCGATCCCACAGTCCGGGCTGCGGCCGGCAGCCGGCTTTCTGCCGGGCGCGCCGCGCTCAGTCCTCCCGCCGGTAACGCTGCCGGGCGCTTCGCCATTGCAGCAGCTCCACAACCACCAGCAGGACAAGCGAGAAGGCTATCAGAATGCTCGCTATCGCGACAATCGATGGATCGACCTGATCGCGCAAACCGGTAAACAACTGGCGCGGCAGGGTCAGTTGGGCAGGGCCGCTGACGAACAGCGCGACAATGATCTCGTCGAGTGACGTAACGAATGCGAACACCGCGCCCGCCAGAACGCCCGGCAGGATCAGAGGAAGGGTGACCTGGAAGAAGGCGGCGAGCGGACGCGCGCCGAGACTCTCGGCGGCGCGCACAAGGTTCCAGTCGAATCCCTTCAGCGTCGCGGACACCGTGATAACGACAAACGGTACCGCCAGCACGACATGCGCGATGATGAGGCCCATATGCGTATGGACGAGGCCGACGCGCGCGAAGAAGAAGTAGAGGCCGAGCGCGGTGATGACGAGCGGCACCGCGAGCGGGGAAATCAGCAGGCCGAAAACGAACGCCTTGCCGGGGAAGTGGGCGCGGGTGAGGCCGTAGGCCGCGAGCGTGCCGAGGGCGGTGGCGACGATCGTTACCGTGACGGCGACGATCAGGCTGTTTTCCAGCGCGAACATCCAGGGGAAGGGCTCGACGACGGCGTCGTACCAGCGCATCGACAGGCCGGGCAGGGGGTAGCTGAGAAAGCTCCCCGAACTGAAGGAGATCGGCACGATGACCAGGATCGGACCGATCATGAAGATGAAGCCGAAGGCGCAAAAGAGGCGCAGGCACCAATACCAGACATGCTGGCCGCGGGTGGCGTTGACGGGCACCGCCATCGGACGGGCTAACCGAACCGGAGGCCGCCGCCGCGCACCAGCCCCCGGTAAACCGGGTAGAGGGCGGCAACACTGAGCAGCAGCAGGATCGCGATGGCGCTGGCCATGCCCCAATTGCCGGTCCGGGTCGCGAATTCGGCAATCAGGTAGCTCAGCATCTGGTCCGACGCGCCGCCGATAAGGGCGGGCGTGATGTAGAAGCCCAGCGCCAGGATGAAGACCAGGATGCATCCGGCGCCGAGGCCGGGAAGGGTCTGCGGCAGATAAACGGAAAGAAAGGAGGCAAGCGGTTTCGCACCGAGGGATGCGGCGGCGCGCATCTGGCTCGCCGGAATATTCCGCATGACGGCATAGAGCGGTAGCACGAGGAAGGGGAGCAGGATGTGGACCATGGAGATATAGACGCCGGTCCGGTTGAATATCAGCGTGAGCGGTTCATCCACGAAATCCGCGAGAAGAAGGAAGTCGTTGACGATTCCCTTGTTCTGTAGGAGCACCACCCAGGCGGCCGTGCGCACCAGGAGGGAAGTCCAGAAGGGCAGCAGCACCAGCATCAGCAGGAACCGGGACCAGCGCTTCCCGGAGGTGGCGATGAGGAAGGCCATCGGGTAGCCGATGGCGATGCAGCAGGCGAGCACCCAGAAGCTGATCCAGAAGGTCCTCTGCAGATAGTCGATATAGATTGTGCGCTCCGGCGGAGCGGTGCCGATACTGCCGTCCCACTGCCGCTCGAGGTCGACCGCCGCCAGCAGGTAGCGCGTTGTATACGGCCCGGTCGAAGCCTTGATGGCGCGCCAGTAGGCGATATCGCCCCAGCGTTCGTCGAGCCCGATCAGGGCCTCCTTGTAGGGCGGCCCGGTAACGCGGCGGATCTTCCTTCCCGTGCGCATCACCATGCTGCGAAAGCCGCTGATTTCGTAGTTTAGGCGCATCGCCGCCGCCGCGACCGTCCGGTCCGCATAGGCGCTCCGGATCTCTTCGACCACGGTCGCGTAGGCGTCCTCGCCGGGGAGCTCGGCTCCGTCCCAGGCCGCCACGAATTGCGCGGTTCGGGGCATGACCTCGGCCAGCTTCGGGTCGTCCACGCTGAAGTAGAGCAGCGAGAGGATCGGACCCGCGAACACCACGACGATGAAGAGAAGCAGTGGCGCAACGAGCAGGAACGCCTTCAGTGAACGTCGTCGCTCGGCGCGTCTGAGCTTCTTCTCGAGGCTCCGGTCTGCGGGGCCGGCCTTCCTTTCGTCCGCTATCCCCGCCGGCGCGTTCATTCGGGAACCAGCACCCTGCAGTGGTCCGGGGACCAGCCGACCTCGACCGTTTCGCCCGGCTTGAGCGCATCGCTGCGGGGGCCGGCGGGGGCGAGTGCAATGATGTCGTCCCGTCCCGCCATCGCCAGACGCACCCGGTTGTGCGCGCCGAAGTAAATCACCTCGACAACGGTGGCGCTGAACCGGTTGGCAATATCTTCGTGGGCGGGATCGATCGTCAAACGCTCAGGGCGCAAGGACAGCAATGCCGCCTCCCCGCAGGTTCGCGGCGTAGCAGAGCGCGCACGCACCATATCCCCGGATGACAGGCGGACGGCGCATTCGCCTTCGTTCGTGCTTTCGATCCGGCCTTCGAAGCTGTTGTTCTCGCCAATGAAATTGGCGACGAATGCATTGGCGGGCTCCTCATAGACCTCATGGGGCGTGCCGACCTGCTGGATAAGCCCGTCATTCATGATCGCCACGCGGTCCGACATGGTGAGCGCCTCGCCCTGGTCGTGCGTGACATAGGCGACGGTCATGTCGAGCTGTTCATGCAGATGCTTGATCTCGATCTGCATCTGCTCGCGAAGCTTCTTGTCGAGGGCGCCCAGCGGCTCGTCCATCAGCACGATTTCGGGCTCGAAGACGAGCGCCCTCGCGAGCGCCACCCTTTGCTGCTGCCCGCCGGAAAGCTGGTTGGGGCGGCGGTCGCCGAGACCCGTAAGGTCCACCATCCGGAGCGCGGCCTCGACCTTCTCGCGGATCGCCGGCCTTGAGATACGGCGCTGGACAAGCGGGAAGGCAACATTCTGGAAGACCGACTTGTGCGGGAAGAGCGCATAATTCTGAAAGACGATGCCCATATTGCGCCGGAAGGGCGGCACGTTGCGCAAGGAACGGTCGTTGAGGGTGATGTCCCCCGCCGTCACCGCCTCGAAACCGGCCAGCATCAGCAGGATGGTCGTCTTGCCCGAGCCCGACGGCCCAAGCAGAGTCAGGAACTCACCCTTGCAGATTTCCAGGTTGAGCCGGTCCACGACATTGGCGCGGCCGTCATAAGTCTTTTCGACATCCCGAAAGCGGACAAGAACCTCGGGCTCGGGAGCCATGGCTAACGGAACTCCCGGCCCGCTCCGCCAGCCGAATTCCTGCTATCCAGACGCAAAGCCGGGCGCGCGCGGCCGAGCCGCCCGTTCCTCCCGGAAGGGGGGAACGGCGGCCCGGCAGGCGGTCCCGGCAACAAGGCGCTCAGGCCCTTGGAGGCTACGCGACCGCCTTGCCCTGCTTCGTCAACCGGTCGAGGCCGGCATCGAGCGCGCGGGCGTAACGGTCGAACATCTCGTCGATTTCGCTCGCGGTGATGACCAGAGGCGGCGCGAAGCACATCGAATCCCCGACCGGGCGGGTAATCAGCCCTTCCTGCGCGCAGAGGTCGTTAACAAGCGCGCCGACGCCGTCCGACGCCGCGAACGCCTCCTTCGTTGCCTTGTCCTTGACCAGTTCGGTGGCGCCCACCAGCCCGACGCCGCGCGCTTCGCCGACCAGCGGATGGTCGGCGAAACCCTGGATGCGCTCCTGGAAACGGCCGACCACGCTCTGGACATGCCCGAGCGTGTCTTCCTCCTCGTAGATCTTGAGGGTCTCCAGCGCGACCGCCGCCGCGACCGGGTGGCCGGAATAGGTGTAGCCATGGCCGAACACGCCCATCTTGGCGCTCTGGTCGGCGATGGCCTGATAGACCTCGTCGCTTATCATCGTCGCGGAAATCGGCAGGTAGCTGGAGGAGAGCGCCTTGGCGCAGACCAGGATGTCGGGCTCGATGCCGAAGGTCTCGGAGCCCCAGAAATTCCCGGTCCGGCAGAAGCCGCAGATCACCTCGTCGGCGACGAACAGCACATCGTGCTTGCGCAGCACTTCCTGGATCTTCGGGAAGTAGGTGGCCGGCGGCACGATCACGCCGCCCGCGCCCATCACCGGCTCGGCGAAAAACGCGGCCACCGTATCCGGGCCCTCCGACTCGATCAGCCGATCGAGCTCCTCCGCCATGCGGGTGGCGAAGTCCTCTTCGCTCTCGCCATCCTCGCCGAAGCGATAGTAGTGGGGGTTGTTCGTGTGGATGAAGCGCTCGAGCGGCACGTCGAAGCCGGAATGGTTGAGCGACCGGCCCGTCAGGCTGGCCGCCGCCAGCGTGATGCCGTGATAGCCGTTGACGCGGCCGATGATCTTCTTCTTCTGATGACGCCCGCGGGCATTGTTGTAGTACCAGACGAACTTGATGGCGGTGTCGTTCGCCTCGGAGCCCGAGTTGTTGAAGAACACCTTGGAGACCGAAGTCGGCGCCAGGCCCATCAGCCTCTCGGCGAGGTCGATGCCGGGCAGGTGCGATTTCTGGCCGAACTGGTGGTAATAGGGCAGGGTCTCCATCTGCTTCACGGCGGCGGCGACAAGGCGCTTGTGCTGGAAGCCGAGCGAGGTGGACCACAGGCCGGCCATGCCCTCGATATACTGCTTGCCGCCCGTGTCCCAGACATAGACGCCGTCACCGCGCTCGATGACCATCGGCCCCTGTTCTTCGTGCTGGCGGAAATTGGTGTAGGGGTGAAGCAGATACGCGACATCGCGCGCTTCCGGCGAATTCGGCTGCAACGGCATGGGACGGCCTCCGGGGACACAAGTGGCAGGGAGAAGGCCAGTCTAGCACCCTGTCGAGGCTTGCCCCAAATGCAATAAGCGGGCCCATTGCCTGCCAGGCAGGGTCGGGCCGTTCCCCCGGCGGGGCGAAGGTAGTGTCGCAGCAGGTTGTGAAATGCCATGATCCGGTTCGCGCGCTGCCAGCCGGACTGGACCGGCCGGCATCGCGACGGGATTTGGGGGAACCATGAAAGTCTTCATCGCCTGTCTCGGGACCGAGACCAACACCTTCTCGTCGATGCCGACAGGTGTGCAGACCTTCGAGGACACGATGCTCTTCCGCGGCGACGCAACGCGCTACCCCGCTTCCACCTTCAGCCTGCCCCTGCATGTCTGGCGCAAGGCCGCGGAGGAGCGCCAAGGCCAGGTCGTAGAGAGCCTGGCGGCGTTCGCCCAGCCTGCAGGCCTCACCGTGCGCAGGGTCTATGAAGGCTTTCGCGACGAGATACTGGACGACCTCAGCGCGGCCATGCCGGTCGATATCGTGCTCCTGTCCATGCATGGCGCGATGACGGCGGAGGGTTACGAGGATTGCGAGGGCGACCTGCTCGCCCGCGTTCGCGAAATCGTCGGGCCGGACGCCGTAATCGGCGGCGAACTCGACCTCCACTGCTCGATCACGCCCAAGATGGTCGAGAACGCGGACGCGCTGGTCACCTTCAAGGAATATCCGCATGTCGACGGCGGCGCACGCGCGGCCGAGCTGTTCGACATCTGCCTCGCCGCGCATCAGGGGCGCGCGAAGCCCGTCATGGCCGTCCACGATTGCCGGATGATCGGCATGTGGCGCACGCCCGTCGAGCCGGTGCGCAGCCTCGTCGGGGATATGCAGGCGGCCGAGGGCAGGGACGGCATCCTCTCCGTCTCCTTCGCGCACGGCTTCCCCTGGCAGGACGTGCCGGAGACCACGGCAAGGATGCTGGTCGTGGCGGACGGCGACGCCGCTCTCGCAGCCGAGACCGCAAGGGCCTTCGGGCAGCGGATCTGGGAGCTGCGCGACGAGACCGGGCAGGACACCGTCACCATCGACGAGGCGCTGGACCTGATCGAGGAAGGCCCGGGCCCGGTGGTGGTCGCCGATGTCGCCGACAATGCCGGGGGCGGCGCGCCCTCGGACTCGACCTTCCTGCTGGCCCGCGCGCTCGAACGGGGCGCAACGGGTCTGCTCTCGGGCTATTACTGGGACCCGGTCGCCGTGCGCTTCTGCGAGGAGGCGGGAGAGGGCGCCACGCTCAGGCTCCGGATCGGCGGCAAGTGCGGGCCCGACTCCGGCTGGCCCTTGGACCTGACCGTGACCGTGAAGCGCATCCTTGAGGACGCTTCGCAGACCTTCGGCGAGGCCACCATGAGCATGGGCACGGCCGTCTGGCTTTCGACGGACGCCGGCATCGACCTCATCCTCACATCGACCCGCACGCAGGTCTTCCACCCGGACGGCATGACCCAGCTCGGCATCGACCCGGCGGGCTACCGGGGCATCGCCGTCAAATCGACCCAGCATTTCTACGCCGGCTTCGCGCCCCTCGCGTCGCGGATCGCCTATATCGCCTGCGAAGGCGCCATCCCGCCCGATTTCGCGACGGTCCCCTATGAACGCTTCGCCGCTCCCTACTGGCCACGGGTCGAGAATCCCCACGAGGACTGAAAGGCGGGCCTCGCGGAAAGACTTCGGGAGCGGGGATGGTGCCGCGCGCAGGATTCGAACCCGCGACCTGCCGATTACAAATCGGCTGCTCTACCGACTGAGCTAGCGCGGCATCGGGCCTATTCTACCCGCTCGCGGTCGCCTGCGATACGGCCCGCGGCCGGGGCGAAGCTGCGGCGGTAGCGGCCGGGCGTGGTGCCGACAAGACGGCGGAAATGGTGGCGCAGCGTCTCGACGGAGCCGAAGCCCGCCTCGGCCGCGATCCTTTCCACCGAATGCTGCGTCGTCTCCGCAAGTTCGCGGGCGCGGGCGACGCGCTGGCGGATGAGCCACTCGCCGGGCGTCGTCCCGAGCGTCTGCCGGAAGCGGCGTTGGAAGGCGCGGAGGCTCATGCCGGCCCGGCCCGCCAGGTCGGCCACGGTCAACGGTTCGTCGAGATGGGCGGGCAGCCAGTCGAGCAGGGCGGCCAGCCGGCCATTGCCGGCCTCGCGGGCTAGCGGGGCGGACACGAATTGTTGCTGGCCGCCGTCCCGGTGCGGGGCCAGCACCAGCCGCCGGGCGACGGCGTTCGCGACCGACGCCCCGTGGTCCCGGCGGACGATATGGAGGCAGAGGTCGAGGCCGGCGGCGCTGCCGGCCGAGGTCAGCACCGGGCCTTCGTCCACATAGAGGACATCGGCGTCCACACGGATATCCGGGTAGCGCCGGGCCAGCAGTTCCGCATAGCGCCAGTGGGTGGTGGCGCGCCTGCCGTCGAGCACGCCGGCAGCGGCCAGCACGAAGACGCCCGAGCAGATCGAAACCAGCCGCCCGCCGCGCTCCGGGACGCGCCTCAGCGCCTCCAGCAGGAGCGGGGGCGCGGGCGCGTCCGCAGCTCGCCAGCCCGGCACGACAACGGTGTCGGCGCGCTCGATCAGGCCGAGGTCATGAGGCGCGTCGACGACGAGCCCGCCGGCGGCGCGGAGCGGGCCGGGCTCGGCGGCGCAGACATCGAAGCGGTACCAGGGGCGGTCCAGCTCCGGCCGGGGCAGGCCGAAGATTTCGTATGCGCATCCGAATTCGAAGGTGCAGAGACCGTCATAGGCGAGCGCGACGACATGCGAGTGGGGCGGACGGTCCGGCACAGTGGCGCGATCTTACCGAAATTAGGCGAAGGCGCCACGGGACTGTTCGCCGACTGCGCTCATCATGGACGCCGACCCGATAGTCCAAGGAATGCCCGATGCTCCGCCTTTACGACAACCATACCTCCGGCAACGGCTACAAGCCGCGCCTGCTGCTCGGCCATCTGGGCCGCGAGTTCGAGCGCGTCGAGGTCGATATCGACAAGGGAGCCTCCCGCACGCCGGCCTTCCTTGAGAAGAACCCCAACGGTCGCATCCCGGTGCTGGAGCTCGAAGACGGGACCTGCCTCGCTGAGTCGAACGCCATCCTGTTCTACCTGGCGGACGGCTCGCGCTTCCTTCCTCCGGACCGGCTGGCGCGGGCACAGACCCTGCAATGGATGTTCTTCGAGCAATACAGCCACGAACCCTATATCGCGGTCGTCCGCCACTGGCTTCATCTGGGCGGGCTGACGGACCTGCAGCGCGCGCAGCTTCCTGCCAAACGGGAAGGCGGCCACGCCGCGCTCGCGGTGATGGAAGGCCATCTGGGCCGGATGGACTGGTTCGGCGGCGAGGAGATGACCATCGCCGACATCGCGCTCTACGCCTACACCCATGTAGCCGATGAGGGGGAGTTCGACCTCGGCGCCTATCCGGCCGTGCGCGCCTGGTTAGACCGGGTTGCGGCGGAACCGGGGCATGTGCCTATGGCGGTCGAGGGGGTAAGCTGAGGGCGAACCCGACCGGAGCCTGCCGCCCGGCGGCAAGAGAACCAGCGATGACTTACGACAAGGCGCCGGCCGCCATTGCGGCCGCGGAGGTGCCGCCCCGGACGAAGCCCTCCAACTATCCCGAGCCCTTCGCCAGCCGCATGGCGCGGCGGCAGAAGCGGGCGCTCGGCGACTTCTTCGGCCTGAAGAATATCGGCGTGAACCTGACCAGGATCGCCCCCGGCGGCGAGTCAGCGCTGATGCACACCCACAGCAAGCAGGACGAGCTGGTCTATGTGCTGGAAGGCGAGGCGGTCCTGGCGACCCCGTCGGGCGAAACGCGGCTGTTGGCCGGCATGTGCGCGGGCTTCCCGGCCGGGGGCGAGGCGCACCATATCCTGAACCGCAGCGACCGGGACCTGGTAATCCTCGAAATCGGCGACCGGCCGGAAGGCGACGAGGGCAGCTACCCCCAGGACGACATCCAGGCCGTCATGGGCGCGGACGGCAGATGGCGCTTCACCCGCAAGGACGGCACGCCTTACTGAGGCAGGGTCAAGCGCTACTGGCTGCTACCGCGGCCACGCCTGCCGAGTTCAGTCGGTTTCACGACTGCTCGATCCGCTACCGTCCTGCGGTGGTGGCGGGGGTGGCGGCGGGTCGGGAATTCGTTTTTGTGTCGGTTGCCAGGAAGACTGGTCCCTGTATGACGGCTGTCTTGCCGGGCGGTCGTTCGGCTGACCACGGTCCTGATCGCTCATGCTGCCTCCTCCGCTGTTAGGTTAGGATTCACGAATTCGATTTTCGTCACGTTGTCCAACGAAAGATAGACATCCTCGACTGTTCGCGTGTCCTGATACCGTTTGTCTGGCGGCGCGTTGTCCCTTCTGCGTGTGCGAACGGCAATCTCTCCCACCTGCTGTCCATGAACCGACCAGCTATGAATCTCCCCGTAGATCGGCTTTTCATCCTGCTTCACGTAGATTACCTAGGCCCATGCTTCGTTGCGGGCATATTCGAACATGGTGGCGGCGATCCGGTCGTGGGGGCCGACCGTCGTTATTCGCGACCGCCGCAACCACCGGTGAATCCCCGCGTTCGACCATATCTTGGCGGCCACAAACCCCAAGAGAATGCGACAGGCACTTCCAACCGATCCTTGGCCCAAGCTGGCACTGTCCATATCTCGGCTTCCACCGGCACCCGAACCAATGCGTCTATGATGACGTTCCATGCCAGAGCTGTGGCGACGAGTATCGTGCCGGTCCCCTCCGACCGGGGCGTGACGAGGCGGAACACGCATACTGTCAGGAACCCCGGCAGAACCGCGTTTACTAGTGCAACAAGTCCCGCTGACACCGCTTCCGACTCCTGGCTCGCTTGTCCTCCGCCACCCCTCACCCGGAGCGGACGGCGACCGCCTCGATCTCGACCTTGAGTTCCGGCATGGCGAGCGCGCTCACCTCGACCAGAGTCGAGACCGGGAAATCGCCTGCAAAGAACTCCCGCCGGGCGCGCCAGACCTCCTCGCGCCGCGAGATATCGGTGACGTAGATCACCACCTTTACGACATCCGCCATGGATGCGCCGGCAGCTTCCAGCAGCTTTGCGATCTTCTCGAAGATTGCCCGCGCCTGCCCGTATTCGTCACCGGCCAGGATTTCCGCGCCGTTACGCGCCGTCATGCCGGCGACGAAGACCTGGTCGCCCGCGACCAGGCAGTTCGACCAGGTCTCGGGCGGCGGTTCCGGCACTTCGGGATGGGTGATCCGCATGGCCGCCATGGCACTCTCCTCCGGTCACGCTTTGACGATCCGCGCCGGGCGCGGCCGATCATCGTAGACATTGCGCGTATCCACGACCAGCGGCACCGCTGCCGCCACCGTTTCCCAATCGACGGCGTCGTGGTCCGTCACGACCAGCGCGGCATCGAAACCGGCAAGTGCGCCCGGCGATCCATCGATGGAAGGTACGCCGGCGAGTTCCGGGTGGGCCCGCGTCGCGGGAACCGCCGGCACATGAGGGTCGAAATAGGCCACCTGCGCCCCGCAGCCCGCAAGGATCTCCCAGAGGCGCAAGGCCGGGCTTTCGCGGGTATCGTCGATGTTCTTCTTGTAGGCGATGCCGACCAGCAGTATGCGGCTGCCGGCGAGCTCGTTCGGCGCCAGGGCCCGAGCCAGCCGCTCGACTACGCGCTCCGGCATTTCGGCGTTGATCTCGCCCGCAAGCTCTATGAAACGGCTCGGCAGGCCCAGGCCGCGCGCTTTCCAGGCGAGGTAGAACGGGTCGATGGGGATGCAGTGCCCGCCCCAGCCGGGACCCGGAAAGAAGGGCATGTAGCCGAAGGGTTTGGTGCCGGCCGCCTCGACGACTTCCCAGATGTCCACATCCATCGCGGCATAGACGCCCTTCAGCTCGTTCACGAGTGCAATGTTGACGGCGCGGAACACGTTTTCGGTAAGTTTCGCCGCCTCCGCCGCTGCCGGAGATGACACGGCATGTACGGTCGGCGAAACGGTTTCGTAAAGCGCGCGCGCGAGCGCCAGCGCCTCGCCGCCGTCCGCGCCCACCACCCTCGGGATGCGCCGCTCGCCGCTGCCGGGGGATTCCCGTTCCGGCGCATAGGCGAGGAAGAAGTCGCGACCGCTGCGCAGGCCGCGCTCCTCCAGAATCGGTCTGACGACCTCTTCGGTGGTTCCGGGCCAGGTGGTCGACTCGAGCACGACCAGCTGCCCCGGCCTGAGCGTTGCGGCAATGGCGCGAACGCTCGCCTCTACGAAACGCAGATCGGGCTCTCGGTCCTCTGCAAGCGGCGTCGGTACGCAGATTGCAATGGCATCGGCTTCGCCCAGCCGGGCAAAGTCGTCCGTCGCTTCGAAACGGCCGCTCGCAACCATCGAGACAAGCTCGCTATCCGCGACATCCATGATGTAGGTGCGCCCGGCAGCGAGCAGCGTCGGTTTTTCCGGATCGGTGTCGAAGCCCGTGACGGCGAAGCCGGCCTCGTGGAAGGCGCGCGCCAGCGGCAAGCCCACATAGCCGAGGCCGACGACACCGATGCGCGCCCGGCGGCTCCGCAGCTTTTGCAGAAGTACGCCGGACATTTGCAGGCCCGTCTTCGATGTTCCTTCGTCCATGAATTGCCGCTTCTTCCGGGCGCCAGGCCGAAACTCGCCCCGACCGGGTCCAGCGTCAAGGCGTCCCGGCCATACGAATCCGCTGCCTTCGACCGGGCGCGTTGCAGAGATCCGATACCGGCGGTCGGCGACCGGAACCGATGCGCCTTTCTCCATCGTCACCCCGGCCTCCGAGCGGAAAGCCGGTGCCCACCCCCGGTTCCGGCGGGCGCGCCGGCTAGTGCAGGAACCAATCTGTATGGATCGAACGTTTTCGACGAGCAGCCACCGGACTTGCCTTCCATCCGTCGCCCCGGACCCCGATCCGGGGCTCACCCATGACCGGTTCAGCCCGGTGGAAAGGCTGGGGGATGGACCCCGGATCGTCGCTGACGCGCCGTCCGGGGTGACGATTGAGGGTCCGTTTCAACCCGGACGGATCGTGCTCTAGCAACCGGCAAGGCCCAGCCAGACCGCACGGCTGCTGCCCTGTCCCGCGCTGCGCGCGGCCCTCACCCAACCCTCTCCCCGAGGGAGAGGGCTTTCTTTCCGCGCAACCGCATCCGTGTCCCCATGAATCTCGCCTCGCTCGGAAGACCCTCTCCCCGAGGGAGAGGGCTTTCTTTCCGCGTAACCGCATCCGTGTCCCCATGAATCTCGCCTCGCTCGGAAGACCCTCTCCCCGAGGGAGAGGGCTTTCTTTCCGCGCAACCGCATCCGTGTCCCCATGAATCTCGCCTCGCTCGGAAGACCCTCTCCCCGAGGGAGAGGGCTTTCTTTCCGCGTAATCGCATCCGTGTCCCCATGAATCTCGCCTCGCTCGGAAGACCCTCTCCCCGAGGGAGAGGGCAGGGTGAGGGGCCGCTTCCGCCTGCGGAAGCGGCGGGCGAAGCCCCGGCAACCGCCCGCCGCGCCGGGAGACGGCCTCCCGCCCCGGCCCCCGGATCGCGGTCCGGGGCAGGCTCTCCCTCGCTTGCGAGGGAGGGAGAAAAGAGGAAGAGGCCCACTCCATCGAGGCGTCCATACAAATGTCATGAAATGTCATGTTCGGGGGCGAATTCGCCGTCCCGATCCTCCCCGTCTTCGAGCCAGTCGATGTCGAGCGGGTCGGCGGCGCCGGGGGGCTCGATGGCGTAGCGCATGTCGTCCCGTTCGAGCCGATCCCGCCTGCGTTCCTCGCGTTCCTCCGGCGCCCAGGGGTCGTAGATTTCGTCGTAGCGGTAGCGACGCTGGTGGAGCCAGTCGTGCTCCGCGCCGTCGGCCCGGTCGTCGTCGATCATGCCGTCAGTCCGGTCGTCGTAGGCGGACCTGTCGTCGCCGGCCCACGGGCAGTCTTCGTATGCCTCCTCCGGCGGGTCGTCTGCGGGCGGCAGGTCGTTCGCCGGTGCGGGCGGGGTCCCGAAGCGGACGGGCAGGCAGGCGCGCTCCTCGACGGCGCAGGCAAGCCTCCGCGCGGCCTCCTCGTGCGCAGCCTCGTCGAACCCCTCCTCTGCCTCCAACTCCTCCCGCCTCTCGCGGTGCCGCGCGAGCGCGCGTTCGGCGCGGTCCCGGCCCCGGCGCACGGCCTCGGCGAGCGGTCCGGGCTCGGTGCCGGCCTCAAGCGCCTCGCCCGCCTCGATCTCGCCGAGTTCGTCCTCGTGCGGCAGCGGCCAGAGCCGGGCGCGGGCTCCGCCGGCGGGCGCGACCAGCCCGGCAATCTCCGCCTGGAAGCGCAGGACCCGGAGCATGGTGTAGGCGGACCCGCTGGCGACGGCCGCATCCCACGCCTGCTCCAGCCGGGCCAGCACGATCTGCGCCTCGTCGCGTTCGGTGCGCTTCCAGGACAGGCGGATGCGCCGCAGGCGCTCCACCACATAGGGCCGTTCCAGCAGCGCGCAGCCGGTCTGGCGGGCGGAGCGCTCGGAATAACCGGCCTGCCTTGCGGCGTCGGCGGCATTGCCGGAGGCGGCGTAGTGGCGGCAGAAGGCCTCCTGACGGGTGGAGAGGGCAACGTCGGGTTCGATGAAGGGCATGGGGTGCGGCTCCTCGGTTCAACACACGTTCTCCCCGGCCCGTCATCGGAGCGACCCTGTTTTGCGCGCGTTTCGCGTGCGCGTGCGCGTGCGGCTGGGCGCGCGTTAGCGCCGGCGCGGTTCGTGCGCCTGATTGCGCGCGCGAGCCGGAGGGCGCACTTCGCCTGTCGGTCGAATCGGGGTCGTTCCGCGCCAGGCCGGCGCGGGCGGGAGGCGGCCCATGGTCACCGCCTCCCTGGCACCCATTCTAGCATATTTTCCTAGAATACAAGCCCCTGTTCCAAATTTATTTTCGGGACCTTCGGGAAAGGCCCGTCCAGAGGGGGCTCTCTCCCGCCTGTCCTCGCGGAAGCAGGGGTCCGGGGCGACGGTGGGTGTGGCGCTGTCATCGGTTCCAGTCCACGACCGCTGGCACTAGACTGTCGGGCGACAGGAGGGTTCGAACGATGGGATATCCCGATGCGGCTGTGCCGATCCGCGCCGATATTCTGGCGGCCCATGCCCGCGCCTGGGCCTGGATCGCGGCTCCCGGAAACTGGCTGACAGGCGAAGAGCGGGTGGCGATTGCGGCGGAAACGCGCCACGCGCTCGACTGCCGACTCTGCGCGGCGCGCAAGCGGGCGCTCTCGCCCGAGGCGATCACGGGCGAGCATGACGGGCCGGGCGTTCTGGAGCCGCCGATGGTGGAGATCGTCCACCGTATCGTCACCGACCCCGCGCGCCTGACACGCCGCTGGTTCGAGGCGCGGCAGGCCGAGGGCGTCGAGGACACGCGCTATGTGGAGACGGTGGGCGTGACGGCCGTCACCGTCTCCCTGGATACGTTCGCCCGCTCCATGGGCCTGCCCGTGCGCCGCCTGCCGGAGCCTCGGCCGGGGGAGCCGTCGGGCTACCTCCCGGCTTCGGCCCGCATGGAGGAGGCGTGGGTGCCCCTGATCGTGCCGGGCGAGGAAACCGGGCCCGAGGCCGATATCTATTCCGGCACGAGAGGCGCTTACATCCTCATGGCGCTTACTCTGGTGCCGGAGGCGAAGCGGGCATTCTTCGACCTCGTCGAGACGCAATATCTGCCGAGCCGCTGGATGCGAATCTTCGACACCGAGCACCGCGCCATCAGCCACGCCCAGATCGAGTTCCTGGCCGCAAGGATTTCCGCGCTCAACCAGTGCGTCTATTGAACGACCAGCCATGCGCTGCTGCTCCGTGAGAGCGGCCGGACAACAGGCGACAGTTACGATCTGGACGCAATCGTGGCCGGCGGCGGCGGCGGCGTCGCGGCCGGCGAAGAACTGGCTGCATATGCGGAGGCGGTCGCGGGCGATGGCGATATGGCCGCCGCCATTTCCGCGCTGCGCCGCTCGGTCGGCGATGCCGGCTGGGTGGACGCGGCCGGCGTTGCCGCAACCTTCAACGCCATCGACCGGGTTGCGGACGCGATCGGAATTCCGCTCGAACCCAGAAAAGCCGAGGTCTCGGCCGACTTCCGCAGCGAGCTTGAGATAGACGCCTGGGCCGACGGGCGCGTGTAGGGAGAGGACTCATGATCGAACGGAAACGCGACGACGAGTTCGTCGTCGTCTCCAACGGAATGCTGGGCTACGGCTTCCGCGAGGAATCGCTCCGGGATGCCGTCGAGGCCGGTGTGGACCTGATTTCCTGCGATGCGGGTTCGAGCGACCCCGGGCCCTACTATCTCGGCACCGGCAAGCCCTTCGTCGGCGACGCGATGATCCTGCGCGACTTGCGCCTGATGGTGCAGGCGGGCGCCGATGCCGGCGTGCCGCTCGTCATCGGGTCCGCCGGCGGCGCCGGCGGCGACGGGCAGGTGGATCATCTGCTCGTCCTGCTGCGCCAGGTGCTGGCGGAGCTGGGGATCGACCGCAAGGTCGCCGTGCTGCGCTCCGAGTTGGACCGCGCGACGGTTCGCGAGGCGGTGGAAGAGGGCAGGGTGCGCCTGTTCGAGACCGGCGCGGAGCTGACCGTCGAAGACGTGGACGCCGCGGCGCATATCGTGGCCCAGGTCGGGCCGGAGTCCTATTTCCGCGCGCTGGCCGGCAAGCCCGACATTCTGGTGGTGGGCCGCGCCTGGGACGTGTCCAACATCGCAGCGCTGCCGCTGATGCAGGGCCGCGACCGCGGCCTCACGCTCCATATGGGCAAGATTCTGGAATGCGGCAGCCTCGCGGCGCGTCCGACCGGCGGCGGCGACCTCATTCTCGGCAGGCTCCGGGACGATCACTTCATCGTCGAACCGACCCATCCGGACAAGGCCTGCACCCAGGCCTCGGTCTCCGCGCACACCTTCTACGAGAAGTCGGACCCGGTGATGCTGGCGGGACCGGGCGGCGCAGTCGATCTCCGCCGGACGCAGTTCGACCAGATCGACCCGCGCCGCGTCCGCGTCTCCGGCAGCGCCTTCCGCGAGGCGGAGCGCTATACGGTCAAGCTGGAGGGCGCGCGGCTTGCGGGGCACCGGGCGCTGACCGTCGGCGGCGCGCGCGACCCGGCCTTCATCCGTTCCATCGACGCGATCCAGGAAGCCGTCCGCGAGAAGATCTGCGAGACCCAGGCGGGGTTCATCGACCCCTCGCAATACAGCATCACCTTCCACCGCTACGGCCTCGACGGCGTGATGGGCGCCTGGGAGCCGAACCGGCAGGCCGCGCACGAGATCGGCATCCTGATCGACGTGGTGGCGGAGACGCCGGAGATCGCCGAAGCCGTCTGCGGGCTTGCGCGCTCGACCATCCTGCATGTGCCCTTCGAGGGCAGGCGCGCGACAGCCGGCAACATCGCCTTCCCGTTCTCGCCGGCGGAGATTCCGGCGGGGCCTGTCTATGAGTTCAACATCTACCACCTGATGGAGATCGACGAGCCGGAGGGTTTCGGGCGGCTCGAATGGCTGCAATGAAGACGCTCGGGGAGGTCGCGGAGGTCGTCCGGTCGAAGAATGCCGGGCCGTTCATCGTGACCTTCGACATCCTGTTCGAGACGGAGGAGGTCTTCGAGGCCGTCCGCTCGGCCGGGATGCTGAACCGGCAGGCCGTCTGCAAGCTCTACGGCGTCTCGGACAACGAATTGCTCGGTTTCGACTTCTATCCCTTCGCGCGGGCGGTCAAGTTCTCGCTCCGTCGCCCCGTCGGCTCCGGCGGCCCGCGCGATGCGGATGTCTATGGCGCCCAGCAGCACGCCCCCCTGCTAGACCTCGCCGTCCTGCCCTGACAGGCGGGCCCCGCCAGGAAGGGCCGTCGGCGGCCCGTTTCGTGATACAAACCCGCTGCGCGCTGGAGTCATGTTTCGCATGGGCCTCATGCCTTCGGGCGAGCGCGGGGGGTTGTGACCCGCACAGCGCGCACCTTCATCGGCTATAGCGGTCCCGGTCCCGGCTTTGCAGACGCAGGCGCGCGATGTCGTCCTTCGGCGCCTGAGTAATACCAGCGGTCATTGACTGGAACCTATTCCGTCAACCGCTTGGAAACTCCTCCCCCGCTTGCGGGGGAGGCCGGGTGGGGGCCGCTTGCGCGCCAGCGCAAGCGGCGGGCGCAGCCCGGCAAGGGCCCGTCACGCTGAGAGGCCCTCCCCCGGCCCCTCCCGCAAGCGGGAGGGGAGACAGGGAGCCGCCGCCGAACAGGAGTTCTTCTTTATGCACCTTGGTATAACCGGATAGATGGGGAACAGTTTTTTCCGTCGAAACGGCGCCGGGCGGGCCGCAACACATCCCGCGCTCGCCCGAAGGCATGAGGGCAATGCGAAAATGCCTCGGGCGCCTGCACTTGTGTAGCCCGTTCGGATCGCGGTTTCAATGAACGCCGGACCGCCCGACCCCGCCAGGACCGAAAAATCCGGCCGCTACCTCGCGGCGATGGCCTCGCTGGCGGCCCAGAGGCGTTCCTGGTCTTCGACCGAGAGCGAGGCGGCGGAGGAGGGCGCTTCCTTGCCGCCGGAGAAATAGCGCCCGGTCACGCCCGCCAGCGCCGGGTCGGAGGCGAGCCGGATGTTGAGCGCCGCGCCCTCCTCGACGCCGACGGCCCCGCCGAGCCGGAAGGCGAGCTTGAGCGCATTGCGGAACAGCCATCCGTTGTTGCTGCCGAACCGGCTCGTCACAACGCCCGGATGCAGCGCATTGACCGTAACCGGGCCGCCCTCCAGCCGCCGCGCCAGCGCGTAGGCGAACATCACATTGGCGAGCTTCGAGCGGCTGTATGCGGCCCGCACGCTGTAGCGGCGCTCGCATTGCAGGTCGTCGAAGTCGAGTTCGGCGCGCCGGTGGGCGATGGAGGCGACGACGACGATGCGCCCGGCTTCCGCCGCCCTCAGCCGGTTCAGCAACAGGTTGGTCAGCAGGAAATAGCTCATATGGTTGAGCGCGAAGGTGGCTTCGAGGCCGTCCGCCGTTACCTGCCGCCGGGAGAAGATGGCGCCGGCATTGTTGACCAGCACATCGAGCCGGTCCATCGACTCGGCCACATTGCGGGCGAGGCGGCGGTTTTCGTCGAGCAGCGAGAGGTCGGCGCGTTCGAAACGGACCTCCGCCCCCGAAACCTCCGCCCGGATCGCCCGCGCCGCCTGCTCGCCGCGCTGCGGATTGCGCCCGACGATGGTGACGGCCGCGCCCTTCTCCGCGAGCGCGCGGGCGGTGACGAAACCGATGCCGGTCGTGCCGCCGGTGACGAGTGCGGTCTTGCCCTGCATGACGCCTGAGTCTACAGGGCGGGAACCGGATCGGGAATGGGGAGGCTGTCATGGTGCTGGAGCGTGTCGCAGCGGGCGTCGATGAAGCCGGGCTCTGGAAGATGCATGAGGAGATGGCGCGGTTCGGCGCCACGGCCAAGGGCGGCGTGTGCCGCGAGGCGTTCACGCCCGAGGATTTCGACGCGCGCCGCACCTTTGCGGAATGGGGCCGGGACGCGGGTTTCTCGCTCGCTGTGGACGCCATCGGCAACATGTTCCTGCGCCGCGAGGGGACGGAGCCGGACCTGCCGCCGGTGACGACCGGATCGCATCTGGATTCCCAGCCGACCGGGGGCCGGTTCGACGGCAGTTTCGGCGTGCTCGCCGGGCTGGAGGCGCTCTATGCGCTGGAGCGCGCCGGCGTCCGCACCCGCGCGCCGGTGGAGGTCGTCAACTGGACCAACGAGGAGGGCGGGCGCTTCGTGCCGGGCGTGATGGGCTCGGGCGTTTATGCGGATCCGCCGACGCTGCAAACCATGCTGGAGGTGCGGGACAAGGCGGGTGTGCGGCTGGGCGACGAACTCACGAAGCTCGACCCGCTGCTCTCCTCGGTCGGGCCCGTGGCCGAACGGGCGCTGGCCGCGCCGATGGGCGCCTTCATCGAAGGGCATATCGAGCAGGCGCCGCGCCTGGAGGAGACCGGCAACACTATCGGCGTCGTCACCGGCATACAGGGCACGCGCAAGTTCCAGGTCGAAGTGACCGGCGAGGAGGCCCATGCCGGCACCACGCCCCGGCGGCGGCGCAAGGACGCGGTCCTTGCGGCGGCCTGCATGGTTCAGGCGCTGCACCGGATGATGGAGGACGCCGACGACCTCTTGCGTTTCACCATCGGGGCGTTCGAGGCGTTTCCGGGCGCGCCGTCCGTCGTGCCGGGGCGGGTTCGCTTCTCCATCGACTTCCGGCATCCGGACGACGCGCTGCGGGCCCGGCTCGGGGATGCCATCCAGCCGCTTTGCGAGGCGCTGGCCGGCCCGTGCGGCGTGCATATCGAGGAACCGCAGGCCGCGGCGTCGGTCGATTTCCACGGCGCCGCGATCGACGCGGTTCGCCACGCCGTCGAGATCGTCGGGGCGTCCCACATGGACCTCTATTCCGGCGCCGGGCACGATGCGCGCAACATGGCACTGCTCTGTCCCTCCGCCATGGTATTCGTGCCCTGCGAGAACGGCATCAGCCACAACGAAGCGGAAAACGCGAAGCCCGAAGACCTCGCAGAAGGCGCAAGGGTGATCGCGGTCGCCATTGCCGAACTCGCCGGCGCCCACTAGCCGGGGCCGCATCGCATCGAGTCCAGGAAACCGCCTTACAGCACCGGGGTGCAAACCATGGTTCAACAGGCCAATGAGCGTGTCGCCTACCACAATGGCGAGATCAAACCCGAGAGCCGGGTGCTCGTCTCCTTCCGCGACCGCGGGTTCAAATACGGGGAAGCGGTGTTCGACACGGCGCGCACCGTCCGGCACAAGCCCTTCAAGCTGGAGGAGCATATCGACCGGCTCTACCGCTCGATGCGCTATCTCCAGATCGATTCGGGGCTGAGACCGGAGGAGATGCTGTCCATCTCCCACGAGGTGCTGGAGCGCAACCTGCACCTGATCGGGCCGGACGAGGACTACTGGCTGTTCCAACGGGTAAGCCCCGGCGTCGCCGACCCCTTCCTGAGCGACGGGGAGGCCCGGCCTACCGTCATTGTCGAGTGCACGCCGTTGCCGCTGAAGGCCCGCGCGCCGCTCTACCGCGATGGCGTACGCGTGCAGATACCGGCCACCCGGCGCACGCCGCCGGACGCGGTCAGCCCGCGGGCCAAGACGCAGAACTACATCAACCTCCAGATCGCCGACCGCGAGGTGCGCGCGCAGGACCCGCAGGCCTGGGCCATCCTGCTCGACCATGACGGCAATCTCGCCGAGGGGCTCGGCAGCAACATCTTCTTCGTGCGCGACGGCGAGCTCTACACCCCTCGGGCCCGGTTCGTGCTGCCCGGCATCAGCCGCGAGACGGCGATCGACCTTGCCGGCGAAGAGGGCATCGCGGTCCACGAGACCGACCTCGACCTCTTCGATGCGTTCACCAGCGAGGAATGCTTCCTGACATCGACGAGCCTCTGCATGGTGCCGGTCGCGTCGGTCAACGGCCGCAGGATCGGCGAAGGGAGCCTGCCCGGACCGGTGACGGCGCGCCTCATGGAAGCCTACAAGCGGCTGATCGATTTCGACTTCGTGGCCCAATATACCGACAAGCTGTAGTCCGCCCGTCGCAGCGCCGTGCGTGCTACCTTCGCGACCGGGTATCGGCACCGCGGGGAAGCGCTGACGTGACAGAGCGTACGCCGGAGTCCGTCGACGAACTCGTGGTCATCGTCGACGCGGACAACCGCCCGATGGATATCGTCCGGCGCAGCGTAATGCGCGCCAAGGGCCTGCGGCACAGGGCGACGGCGATTTTCGTGGTCGACGGCAAGGGCCGCCTGTTCGTGCAGCGGCGGACGGATACCAAGGATATCGACCCGGGCATGCTCGACCTTGCCGCCGGCGGGGTCGTGACCGCCGGCGAATCCTACGAGGAATGCGCGGTGCGCGAGGTGGCGGAGGAGCTGGGCGTCACCGACACGCCGCTGGAAGCGGTCTTGGACAGCTACTATTGCGATGCTGGCGAGGGCGGCCGCCCGCCGAACCGCCTTTGGAGCCGGGTGTTCATCTGTCGCCATGACGGACCGTTCAGGCTGCAACCGGAGGAGGTGGCGAGCGGCGAGTTCGTTGCGCTCGCGGACATCCTGGCTGACGACGCTGCGCGTTATACGCCCGACACCCTCAAGGCATTGCGGGAATTGCTGGAACGGGGGGCGTTGCCGGTGCCGCATCCTGAAATTGCCGCCGGCGCTCCGCATGCGGCGTCCCGCGAGGGATACCGATGGTGTCCCTCGCCTCTCGCACGCTACCGGGTAGATCGGATCCCGAACGGCACCGTCAGAGCGAACGCCAGTCGTAAGCCGCCTCGAACGCCGCCGCCGCCTTGTAGACGGTCGGTTCGTCCCACCAGCGCCCGGTAATCATCAGGCCCACAGGCAGGCCGTCCACCATGCCGCAGGGCACCGACATGGAGGGCTGGCCGGTGTAGTTGTAGGTCGGGCAGTTGGCCAACATGTTCCAGGCGTGCATGCAGTATTCGGTGATCGAGGCGTCCGGGCCCGGCATGGCCTGCGCCACCAGCGGCGTGGTCGGCATCAGCAAGAGGTCGTAGCTCTCCATCAGCCGCGCGAACCCGTCCTTCGCCTTGCGCTGCAGGTTCATGCCCTTGGCGTAGATGCGCCCGCCGAGCGCCTCCATGTAGTAGGCCCCAAGCAGGGTGAAGGCGCGGACGGTCGGCGGCAACTCATTCCCGCGTTCCATCCAGCGGTTGCCGCGCTCCAGAGCCCCGCCGACATACATGCCGGGCAGGCCGTAGAACACGCCGCCCTGCAGCATCATCTCCCGCGCCAGCCCCTCCGCCAGCGCCGGGAAATACATTACCGCGGCCTCGCGATGCAGCGGGAAGGAGATCGTCTCGACCTCGGCGCCGAGCTCGCTGAACTTCGCTGAAGCCGCGCGGACGACCGCATCGGACTCCGCCTCGGAGCCCGGATGGTCGAACCCCTCCTCGACTATGGCGATCCTGAGGCCCGAAACCCCGCCCTCCAGCATCTCCGAATAGGGGTGCGTGACCACATCGCGCTGCCGGCCGTCTATGCCGTCCGCGCCCGCAATGGCCTCCAGCATGAGCGCATTGTCGGCGACGTTGGCGGTCATCGGCCCGACATGGTCGATGCCGGCCTCGATGCCGAGCACGCCCGTATAGGGCACCAGGCCGTGCGTCGGCTTCATGCCGTAGATGCCGCAGAAGGAGGCCGGCATGCGTATCGAGCCGCCCTGGTCGCCGCCGATGGCCATATCGACCTCGCCGGCCGCCACCAGCGCGGCGCTGCCGGAAGACGAGCCGCCGGCGCTGTAGCCCATCCGGTGCGGGTTGTGGCAGGGGCCGGTGGCATTGCTGTGGCTGCTGCCGGAGAGGCAGTAGTTCTCACAATGCGCCTTGCCCTCGATGGTGGCGCCCGCATCCAGCAGGCGCGTCACGATGGTGGCATCGACCTCCGGGATGTAGCCCTCCAGGATCGAGGTGCCGTTCATCATCGGCACGCCGGCCAGCATGACATTGTCCTTGAGCGCGACGGTCTTGCCCTTGAGCGGGCCGTCGGCCGCGCCCTCGACCCGGCTCTTGTAGTACCAGGCGTTGTATCTGTTCTCCTCGCCCTCCGGCCGGTAGCCGGTGGTGCGGGGATATTTCACCGCCGGCAGGTAGTCCGGCATTTTCTGCTGCGCGTCGGCCATCGCCGCCAGCGGGGCCAGCAGTTCGCTGTATTCCTGCGCTTCCTCATCGGTCAGGCCGAAGCCGAGCGAGCGGCCGAGTTCCTGCAGTTCCGACGCTTTGGGACCCTGAATCGTCATCGGCCCGTTCCTCCTCGATCGCGTTTCCGTTCATGCCGACGGTCGTCGGCCGATAGCTGTGCCGACCGCCGCCGGACAGCTCCTCCCCCGCTTGCGCTACTGGATTCACACATCGTGATTGATCCGGTATCCGCGTTGTATGGCACGGAACTGGTAGAGGCCGTGGAGCATGACGACGGGTCCGGGTTTTCCGTAGTATGCGGTCCATCCACCGAGGCGAGCGCAGACCCATGCGGCGAAGGCGAGCGAGCCTTTGGGATGGGGGTTTTTCTGTTTTTCGGTCTTGCCTTCGAGTGTGGCCGAGACGGCTTCGAGCGCGGGTTGGTCCTCGTCTTCGAAGACGTCCTGGAGCGGTCGTCCAGCGGCGCCGTCGCGGTCTTGGACCATCTGCAGGCAGGAGATGCCGGCCACGAGCGTCATGGCGCAGAGCGTCCTGAAGGGGGCGGTCTCCATGGAGACGCGCTCGATGTCGAAGCCTTTGGACTTGATGGTGCGGAACAACTGCTCGATCACCCAGCGCCGGCGGTAGAGTTGCGTGATCCAGCGCGCCTGCTCGAAGCTCTCGACCCGGTGGCTGGTCAACAGCCGCCAGTGCGCCGGCGTCACGCCGGGCGGGGGGTCGATCTCGCGCGCCTCGACAAGGAAGACGGGCTGCTGCGCCGCGACGCCGGGCGCCACGGGCCTGCCCTTCGGGCGTCGAAGCGTGACCGCGCCGAAACGCACGGCGATGCGGGCCTTGCGTTTCTTTTGTCCGGGCCGGGCCGGCAGCTCGATCGCATGCTCCTTCTCGGGCTTGCCGGCCAGGCTGGAAAACAGCCGGCCCGCCCCCTCCGGGACCGCCCGGTCCTGCGCCGCCCGGATCAGCACCTCCACGCCGTCGGGCCTGTCGGCGAACATCTCGTAAATGTCGCCCTCGCGGTCCGCGACCACCGTCACCCGCGCAGCCCCCGCCGACGCCAAACGCCCGCTGGCCTGCATGCCGTCGAGCCAGCGCCGGCTCTCCTTCTCGCAAAGGGCGCGCCCCTTCGCCTTCTTCGCACCCTTCGCCTTCTTCCCCCCGCCGCCATGGCGCTCGATGAGCCGCGCGTCCACAAGACCCAGCAGCGCGCCATGCTCAGCCTCGACCGCAATCGTGACATGCCCGACAAGACTGTTGCCCAAGCCGTCATCGCGGAAACTCGTCGTGTCCTGGATCGCCAGAACGTCCAGACCCGCAACCCGCGATGCCGTCCCCGACGCCGCCCGCTCTACAATCTTCTCCACCGTCACCTTGTCGTTCCGCAGAAACCGTCCGATCCGAACCTCGCCCGCCCGGTTGCCCCCCAAACGGCGCACCGAAATGCCCCGGGGACCGTGCCTGACAAGACGATGATGCAAAAACCCATGCGACCGGTCCACGCGCCGGTCCCCGAAAACCGCCCCTTCGCTCACCACCCCTCAAACTCCCTGGCTACCGTCCAAACTCCGTCAAAGGCAGCGAATCACAAAACCCACAAAGCGAAAACTCCTTGCCTGCAAAACAGGCCGATCTCGAGATGTGTGCATCCGGTAGCCCGCTTGCGGGGGAGGTTGGGTGGGGGGCCGCTTGCGCGCCAGCGGAAGCGGCGGGCGAAGCCCGGCAAAGACCCGTCACGCCGAGAGGCCCTCCCCCGGCCCCTCCCGCCCAGCGGGAGGGGAGCGCAGTGGAACACCGCCGGGCATGAGTCCTGCATCGAGCACGTTTCTCTCAGAGGCTCTTCCAGTCCCCGGCCTGCTCGAAGGCGTAGGCAGCGCGGTAGATGGTGGGCTCGGCGTAGCGCCTGCCGACCAGCATCATGCCGATCGGCAGCCCGTCGCCCATGCCGCAGGGCAGCGACATCGCCGGATGGTGGGTGATGTCGAACGGTGCGGTATTGCCGATCATCTCCAGCGCGCGCTGCACATATTCCTCGCGCGAGGCCTCCGGGCCGGGCAGCGGCGTGGCCTTGAGCGGCACGGTCGGCAGCAGCAGCAGGTCGCACTCGGCCAGCACCTTGTCGTATTCCGCCGCCAGACGCCGCGAGAGGTTCACCCCCTTGCCGTAGTAGCGCAGGCCGTAATGGTTGCGGATATAGGTGCCGAGCATGGTGAAGAGCTTGGTGGTCTCGGACATCTGGTCCGCCCGGTCGCGCCAGCGATGGTGGAAGTCCATCAGGCTCGTCACATAGAGGTCCTGCCGGCTGTGGCCGTAGCCGTCGCCCCACATCATGGTGCCGGTCAGCCCCTCGACGCCGATGGGGGTCCAGATCGCAGCGCCGATGGCGTGCATCGGGACCGAGACCTCGCGAACCTCCGCGCCCATCTTCGCGAGAATGTCCGCCGCCGCCCGGTTGGCCGCATCGACATCGGCCTCCGAGTTCGGGTGCCCGAAGCCTTCCTGCAGCACGCCGATCTTCATGCCGCCGACGCCGCCTTCCAGCAGCTCGGAATAGGGATGCGTCTCGACATCGTATTGCCTCGGGTCCACGCCGTCGGGGCCGGCAATCGCCTCCAGCATCAGCGCATTGTCGCGGACATTGCCGGTCATCGGCCCGGTGTGGTCCACATAGATCTCGATGGGCATGATGCCGGTATAGGGCACGAGCCCGTGCGTCGGCTTCATGCCGTAAATGCCGCAATAGGCGGCGGGCATGCGGATCGAGCCGCCCTGGTCGCCGCCGACGGCCATATCGACCTCGCCGGCCGCCACCAGCGCCGCCGAGCCCGAGGACGAGCCGCCCGCCGAATAGCCCATGCGGTGCGGGTTGTGGACCGCGCCCGTCGCATTGGTGTGGCTGCCGCCGGAGAGGCAGAAATTCTCGCAATGCGCCTTGCCCTCGATGGTGGCGCCCGCGTCCAGCAGCCGCTCGACGACGGTCGCGTCGATGTCCGGCACATAGCCTTCCAGGGTGGCGGCGCCGTTCATCATCGGCACGCCGGCGAGCATCACATTGTCCTTGAGCGCGACCGTCTTGCCCTTGAGCGGGCCGGCGGCCGCGCCCTCGATCCGGGTCTTGTAGTACCAGGCGTTGTATCTGTTCTCCTCGCCCTCCGGGCGGTAGCCCGGGGTGCGCGGATAGCGCACGGTCGGCAGGTTGTCGGGGAGGCCGTCAACCACGTTGTAGGCCTCGATGCTGCCGGCAATGAGGCCCAGGAAGGACTGCACGTCGTCCTCGCTGAGCGTCAGACCCATCTCGTCCGCGACATCGCGCAACTGCTCGGCAGTCGGCATCTGAACTGGCATTTTCTTCCTCCCTCGACGTCACGCTGCCGGAGTGCTGAAGCCGGTATAGGCGCTCATCATCTCGGCATTGCCCAGGTCGCGGCTGTCGACCTGGCGGGTGATCTCACCCTTTTGCAGGATTAGCACGCGCTCGGCCAGCGCGGCGATGAAGTCCAGGTTCTGCTCGACGAGCACGATGGTCAGCTTCTGCCGCGCCCGAAGCTCGCCGATGACGGCGGCGATGTCCTGGATGATGGAGGGCTGGATGCCCTCCGTCGGTTCGTCCAGCAGGATCGTGGACGGGCGCGCGCAGAGACAGCGGGCGAGCGCCAGCAATTGCTGTTCGCCGCCGCTGAGCGCCCCGCCGCGCCGGTCCAGAAGCTCGCGGAGGCGCGGGAAATAACCCAGGATTTCCTCGATGCGCGCCTCCGGCTCCTCGCCGCGCGGCACTCCGACCAGCATGTTTTCCCGCACGGAGAGGTTGGGAAAAATCTCGCGGCCCTGGGGCACGAGCGCCATGCCGAGCCTTGCGCGCCGCCAGGTGGGCAGCCGCTGGATTTCCCGCCCGTCGAAGCGGATGGAGCCGCCGCTCACATTGACGAAGCCCATGATCGCGCGCAGCAGCGTGGTCTTGCCCATGCCGTTATGGCCGAGGACTCCGACGAGCTCCCCCTCCTCGACATCGAGCTCGATTCCGTGCAGGACCGGAACCGGGCCGTATGTCGCCCGCAAGCCGCGTATCTCAAGCAGCGGCATTCGTTTCCTTCCCGAGATAGATCTCCTGCACCTCCGAATGCGCCATGATCTCCTCGACATGGCCCTCGATGAAGATGCGGCCGCGATGGAACACGGTGACCGTGCTCGCGATGTCCTTGATGAAGTCCATGTCGTGCTCGACGACGATCAGCGTGTTGTCGCCTGCGAGGCTCCGCACCACGCTTGCAAGGCGCGCGCGTTCCTCGCCTGCCATGCCGGCGGCGGGTTCGTCGAGCAGCACCAGGCGCGGCTGGCCGGCAAGCACCATGGCAAGTTCGACAAGCTGGCGCTGGCCGTGCGCGAGCGTGCCGACCGCACTGCCGGCGATGTCCGCGATCTGCATGAGTTCCAGCATTTCGCCCGCGATCTCCGCCGCCCGGTCCGCCCGGTTCCGGCGGCTGGCCGCGAGGTTGATGTTCTCGTATGCCGACAGCCCTTCGAACAGGTTCGGCACCTGCGTCTTGATGCCGATGCCCCGCGCGACGATTTCGTGGGTCTGGCGGCCCCCGATCTCATGGCCGTCGAACAGGATGGAGCCGCTGCTCGGCCGCAATTGCCCGGTGAGACACTTGAAGAAGGTGCTCTTGCCCGCGCCGTTCGGCCCGATCAGGCAGCGCAGTTCGCCCGGCGCGAGGCTGAAATCGACATTGTCCACCGCCACCACGCCGCCGAACCGCATGGTAAGGCGCGATGTCGCGAGGATGGGTTCGGGCGCCGGGTTCACGGCGCGCCTGCCCGAGGCTGCTGGCGGATAAGGGCCAGCGCCTTGCGCAGCCAGTCGTGCGCAGTCGGCACGATGCCGCGCGGCATGAGCAGGACCAGCAGGACCAGAACGGCGCCGAGGATTACAAGATTGTTGATGAAGGCCGTCTCGCCGAGCTTCAGGGAGAGGTATTGCAGGGCGACGACGCCGACGATCGGACCGATCAGGGTGCCGACGCCGCCGGCCATCACCCAGATCAGGCATTTGGCCGACATTTCGAGGCTGAAGGCGTTCGGGTCGATGAAGGTCTGGTAGGTGGCCCACATCGCGCCCGAAGCGCCGCCGAGCGCGCCGCCGATGGAGAACACCATGAGCTTGTATCGGCGAATGTCGTAGCCGAGCAGGCCGGTCCGGACCTCGTTCTCCCGGATGCTGATCGCGATCCGGCCGAACTTGGAGCGGATCAGGACATGGAGCATCAGGTAAACGAAGATAAGCAGCCCCATGAAATACTGGAACATCTCCCCCGGATCCATTTCCCGGTCGGTGAACGGCACCCGCATGATCGGGATGCTGGGAATGCCGTTGAAGCCGCCGAGCCGCGCCTTGCCGATGGCGTATTCGGGACCGGCCGTGTGGTTGATGAGCTTCCACATGATGAGGGCCACGACCAGGGTCACCACGCCGAGATAGACGTCGCTCAGCCGCCCGTAGAACATGAAATAGCCGAGCACGGCCGCGAACGCGAAGCAGAGCGCGATGGTGAGGAGGAAGGGGACCGTGGTCTCGCCCATATTGATGGAGATGACGGCGAAGGCGTAGCCGCCGAGGCCGAAAAAGCCCGCCTGGCCGAAGCTGATGATGCCGCCGAAGCCCCATATGTAGGCGAGGCTCAGCGCATAGATCGCCAGCACGACATACTGCGTCATCTGCAGGACTTCGAACAGGTCGAACCAGGCCGGGACGAACAGCAGGATCGCCAGGAAAAGGGCCGCCACGAGGGCAACGCCGCGCCAGTATCGGACTGCTGTCATGGCCAGGTCCGCCTCAGAGGCTGCGCGAGAAGATGCGCCCGGTAATGCCCTGAGGCAGCAACCGGAGGAGGATGAGCGCGACCAGCAGCAGGGCGGCGTCGCCGAACACCGGACCGGAGAGGAAAGTGACGCTCTGGCTGAGCGTGCCCAGCATGGTCGAGGCGCTGAGCGTGCCGGCGACGATGGCTGTGCCGCCCGTGACCACGGTGATGAACGCCTGCCCGATGAAATAGATGCCCATGCTCGGCACGACGCCGGCGATCGGGGCGAGCAGGCCGCCCGCGAGGCCGGTGAGCGCCGCGCCGATGCCGAAGGTCGCCATATAGACCAGCTTGGAGTTGACGCCGAGCGCCTCGGCCATGTTGGGGTTCTGCATGGTCGAGCGCGCGATCAGTCCGAAGCGCGTGTATCGCAGCACCGCATAGATCGCGGCGAGGATCAGCGCGGCCGCGAAGATCAACACCAGCGTGTAGCTGGCCATCTTGTAGTCGCCGATGTCGAAGCCGCCGAGCGGCGTCGCCACGCCCTCCACCGTGTTGCCGAACACGACGGTCACCGCCCCGATGATGAGCAGGCTCAACCCCCAGGTCGCAAGGATGGAGTCCAGCAGGCGGTTATAGAGGAACTGGATGATGCAACGCTCGACAATGACCCCGAACACGCCGACCGCGAGCGGCGCCAGCACCAGGATCGCGACCCAGAGGTTCACCCCCAGTTTGGTCGTCAGCACCACGGTGTAGCCGCCGAGCATCAGGAACTCGCCATGGGCGATGTTGATGACCCGCATCATGCCGAAGATGATCGCGAGCCCGGCCGCGATGAGCACCAGCCCCGCAACGGCGCGCAAGAGCTCTATGAGGACGATAAGGGCGTAATCCATGAAGGAACCCCGCGCCGCCGCCCCGGCCGGCGGGCCGGGGCGGCGGACAAGCGGCAAGGTCTTCTAGTTGAGCGAGATTTCGTAGTGCTTGTTGGCGTTCGGGTCCTTTTCGAGGTCGCAGACGGTCTGCGTGTCCACCGGCTGGACCTGGGAGAATTTCTCCTTGATGACGAACTTCTTGTCCTGGAGGTCCGCCACATAGACGTCCCGGATCGCGTGGTGGGTCTTGCGGTCGATAGTGACCTTGCCGGACGGGAACTCGTATTCCTTGCCCGACTCCATCACCTCGATGAGCGCCATGCGGTCGAGGCTGCCTGCGGTCCGCACCGCATCGGCCCAGATCATCATGCCTTCCCATGTGAACGCAGAGAGCTCCGTCAGGAAGGGCGTGTCGTCGGGATAGCGCTTCCTGACCGACTCGACCCAGGCATTGTTCATCGGCGAGTCGATCTGCGGATAGTAGCCGTAGCTGGTGATGATGCCGTTGGCGACTTCCGGCTTGATGATCTCGATCTCCGCGCCAGCAGCGCCGAAGGTGGTCGAAGCGATCGGGATTTCGTCCTTCATGCCGCCCGCGGCCCACTGGTTGTAGAAGCCGAGATGGCCGGTGCCGACCAGCACGGACATCACCATGTCCGGCTTCGCTTCCTGGATCTTGGAGATCGTCGGCCCGAAATTGGTCACGTCGAGCGGGAAGAAGTCGGTGGACAGCACGGTGCCCCCGTTCTGCTCGACATAGCGTTTGACCCAGGCGGCGGTGATCTGGCCGTAATTGTAGTCGGCCGCGATGGTATAGACCTTCTTGCCCCACAGATTCATGGTGTGCGGCACAAGCTGCTCGACCGTCTGCGCGGGCGTGGTGCCGAGCGTGATCTCGTTGCGGTCGCAAACGCCGCCCTCATAGAGCGTGTTGTAGAAATAGAGCGTCTTGAAGCGGTGAAAGATCGGGCGGATGGTCTCCCGGCTGGCGCTGGTGATGCCGCCCATCACGACCGCGACCTTGTCCTTCAGGGCAAGCTGCGTCGCATATTGCGAATAGAGCGACATGTTGGATTGCGGGTCGTAGACAACGCCCTTGACCTCGCGGCCGAGCAGGCCGCCCTGCGCGTTGATCTCCTCGATGGCCATCAGCATGATCTGGTTCATCGGGATGCCGGCGAAATCGATGAAGCCGGAGAGGTCGTGCAGGCCGCCGACCAGGATCGCGTCGTCGGCATCGGCCGAGATGGCCGGGAACACGGAGGAAAACGCGGCGGCGCCGGCTCCCGCGGCTGCGGTTCTCATGAAATCGCGCCGGGTTGGTTTGTTCAGGCGAGTCATTGGCGACCTCCTTCGCTGAATGACGGGAAACGCGCTCCGCGCAAGTTGACAAGAGTGCGGGAAGCCAACCCTGCCAGACAAGGCCGAAAATACAAAGGCGTATTTGGGAGCAGCGGGCCTGTCGGGCGCTCCGTCGGGCCGGGCGGCGACAGCCGTTTCGGGCCGCCGCCGGCACAGCGGGCCAACCTGTCGAAAGCGTCCGGTGCGCTGGCGACCCCGGCAGGAGTCCTTCTTTCTCATAGAATCAAGGGGATAATACCAGCGGTCGTCGATCGGAACCTATTGTGATGGCCCCCACCGTCGCCCCGGCCCCCGAGCCCTACTGGATTCACACATCGTGATTGATCCGGTATCCGCGTTGTATGGCACGGAACTGGTAGAGGCCGTGGAGCATGACGACGGGTCCGGGTTTTCCGTAGTATGCGGTCCATCCACCGAGGCGAGCGCAGACCCATGCGGCGAAGGCGAGCGAGCCTTTGGGATGGGGGTTTTTCTGTTTTTCGGTCTTGCCTTCGAGTGTGGCCGAGACGGCTTCGAGCGCGGGTTGGTCCTCGTCTTCGAAGACGTCCTGGAGCGGTCGTCCAGCGGCGCCGTCGCGGTCTTGGACCATCTGCAGGCAGGAGATGCCGGCCACGAGCGTCATGGCGCAGAGCGTCCTGAAGGGGGCGGTCTCCATGGAGACGCGCTCGATGTCGAAGCCTTTGGACTTGATGGTGCGGAACAACTGCTCGATCACCCAGCGCCGGCGGTAGAGTTGCGTGATCCAGCGCGCCTGCTCGAAGCTCTCGACCCGGTGGCTGGTCAACAGCCGCCAGTGCGCCGGCGTCACGCCGGGCGGGGGGTCGATCTCGCGCGCCTCGACAAGGAAGACGGGCTGCTGCGCCGCGACGCCGGGCGCCACGGGCCTGCCCTTCGGGCGTCGAAGCGTGACCGCGCCGAAACGCACGGCGATGCGGGCCTTGCGTTTCTTTTGTCCGGGCCGGGCCGGCAGCTCGATCGCATGCTCCTTCTCGGGCTTGCCGGCCAGGCTGGAAAACAGCCGGCCCGCCCCCTCCGGGACCGCCCGGTCCTGCGCCGCCCGGATCAGCACCTCCACGCCGTCGGGCCTGTCGGCGAACATCTCGTAAATGTCGCCCTCGCGGTCCGCGACCACCGTCACCCGCGCAGCCCCCGCCGACGCCAAACGCCCGCTGGCCTGCATGCCGTCGAGCCAGCGCCGGCTCTCCTTCTCGCAAAGGGCGCGCCCCTTCGCCTTCTTCGCACCCTTCGCCTTCTTCCCCCCGCCGCCATGGCGCTCGATGAGCCGCGCGTCCACAAGACCCAGCAGCGCGCCATGCTCAGCCTCGACCGCAATCGTGACATGCCCGACAAGACTGTTGCCCAAGCCGTCATCGCGGAAACTCGTCGTGTCCTGGATCGCCAGAACGTCCAGACCCGCAACCCGCGATGCCGTCCCCGACGCCGCCCGCTCTACAATCTTCTCCACCGTCACCTTGTCGTTCCGCAGAAACCGTCCGATCCGAACCTCGCCCGCCCGGTTGCCCCCCAAACGGCGCACCGAAATGCCCCGGGGACCGTGCCTGACAAGACGATGATGCAAAAACCCATGCGACCGGTCCACGCGCCGGTCCCCGAAAACCGCCCCTTCGCTCACCACCCCTCAAACTCCCTGGCTACCGTCCAAACTCCGTCAAAGGCAGCGAATCACAAAACCCACAAAGCGAAAACTCCTTGCCTGCAAAACAGGCCGATCTCGAGATGTGTGCATCCGGTAGCCCCCGAGCCGGGGCCCAGCCTCGGTTCTCGCGGCAACTTCAGCGGTCGAGCCTGCTCCCCACCGGCTACGGCATCGTCGAGAGCCATGGATGGACCCCGGCTCTCCGCTTCGCTCCGGCCGGGGTGACGCAGAGGGAAAACCGGGCGGCAATCTCCATGAGTCACAAACCGGAGCCGCTGAGATAAGCTGTCCAGCTGCCTCAAGCCGAGGCATTGAAAACAAAGAAGAAAATTCGGTTTTGTCCAACCGGTCCAACCGAGCTTTTCCGCGTAGTTCGAGCCCCTTGGCCGTGCGGGTCTGTCGATGTCTTCAGACTTTCGCAACGTCCGATTTACCGATCGGTCGGTGGGTAACCTGCACCCTGTTTCGTCTCGCCGCGTCGCGGCCAGCAAGACTGACACGACAAGACCGCAATGTCTGCGGTGGGCCACGCTTTTCCCGCGATTACACAGGCCCGGAATTCGATCCAGGGTGTCACGCGGATGAAGCTGAAAAGGCCATTTGCGCGGCTGCTGTCGAAGCGGATTCATACCGGCTAACAGGCAACACGCGGCTACCCGCGCGATTTCCCGAAGAGCAGAACAGTTCCAGAGACGAAGAAGGATCGGCGCTGGCACTGTCATTTCGTGTTCCGTTCACCGCCCAGACGGTCCGATTGCAGAATGGAGTGCCTGTGTCCCGACATGTCTGCCGTCAGAGCCTATGGGACAGGGTGAGGCATTTTCATAAGGGAGGATTTCCGGCTCGTCGCAGTGACCGAAGGGAACGGAGATGAGACAGAAATCAACGCGCGCCAAAGACCCTGCCGAGAAGGCGGTTCGGGACATTCGCCGCCGGGCGCGCAAGCAGTATTCGGCGGAGGAGAAGATCCGTATCGTGCTGGCAGGGCTGCGCGGCGAGGACAGCATCGCCGCGCTGTGCCGGCGCGAAGGGATCGCGGAGGACGTCGTGCGCGGGGCGGCGCCCGGAATGGATGCGGCCTGCGGGCGCGATCCAGTCACGGCCTGTCCGGGGGTTGCCCGGCGCGCCGCTTCGACGCCGATCGGTACCATAAGTTATTGATTGCTTTGACTACCGAAGAGCTATGCGGTTTCGTCTTACGACACAACTGCGGTTTGAGGCGCGGCCCGACGGCGAGCCGGTGTCAGGTTCGCGAGCGGCGCTCCAGTGGCGGGTTTCGCGGCTCGGGGAAAGCTTCGCGGATCGCGCCGACCAGCTCGTCCCGGACGGTGCGGTAGCCGTGATCGTCCCAGAGGTTCTCCCACTGTCTCGGGTCTTCCAGGACATCGTACAGCTCGCCCTCGCCGCCTTGGTAGTAGTTGGTCGGGGCGTAAGCCGTGCAAAGGAATCCCGAGCGGTCGTAGATCGAACGCAGCCGGATCTCCAGCCCCGATTTTTCCGCATCCCACTGGCAGATCGCGTGCCCTCGCTCCGGCGCCGGCGCGAACGGAAGGGCTGCGCCCTCCATCCACGGCGCCGGGTCCAGCCCCGCGATCCCAGCGAATGTGGGCGCAAGGTCCACATGTCCCACCGGGTCGTCGATGCGCGTCCCCGCCACATCGAGCCCGGCGCATGCGGCAGGCCGCCAGATCAGCGGCAGCCGCATCAGGGCATCGACATGGAACGGCCCCTTGAACATCAGGCCGAAATCGCCCTGGGTGGTGCCATGGTCGGTGGTGAAGAAGACGTCGGTCTCCGCGAGCCGCCCGCGCGCCTCCAGCCAATCGAGGATTCGCCCCAGCGCCTCGTCGATCAGCTCGTTCTGGACATGGACCGTCGCGTCGATCTCCCGGACATTGTCCGCCGTCATCGTGCACGGCACGAAATCGTCCGGGGTTTCTTCGGCGATATCCGCCCTGCCGAGGTAGAAGTCGAGCCAGTGCCTGGGCTTCCGCGACAGGAGTTCGACCGCTTTCTCGTGCGAGCCCGGATGGCCGGGCGGCAGGTCGAGCTCGCGCCAGGGGATTCGGCCGAGCTCGGAGCGCGGCGGATCGAAGGGGTGATGCGGGTCGGGGAAGCTCACCCACAGGAACCAGTCGTCGCCGGCGCCAAGCGTCGCCAGCCACTCCATTGCCCGATCCGCGACCCAGTCGGTGTGGTAATGCCCGCGCGGGCAGTCGTTGAAATGGACCTGGATGGCGTCGGTCTCGCCGCCCCGCAGATTGTTGGGGCCGTTCCTGGGGCCGACCGGCGGATAGAACATCTCGACCTGCTCGCCGTGATTGTCCGCCATCCAGCGGCTGTAATGCGTGACGCAGCGATAGGAGCGGGCGCTGTGGACCGCGAGCGACAGGTGCTCGAAGCCCCGATAGGGCCCGTGTTCGCCGGCAAGTGCGGCGGTAGCCTCGAAGGCGGTTGCGTCCACCATGGGCTGCCAGTGGGCTTTCCCCACCAGCGCGGTCCGATAGCCGGCCTGCTCGTGCAGCAGAGCCGCGACGCTGGGATCGGCTTCGGGCAGGGAATAGCCGTTTCGAAAGACGCCGTGGGTGTTGACATGCTGGCCGGTGACGATGGTGGAACGCGCGGGCATGCAGGTGACATTCTGCGCGTAGGCGCGCTCATACAGCACGCCTTCCGCCGCCAGCCGGTCGGCGACGGGGGTCCGGGCGATCCGCCCGCCATAGCAGCCGAGCGCGTCGTAGCGCTGCTCGTCGGTTGTCACGAAGAGTATGTTGCGTCCCATCGGACAATCCCCTCCGGACGCACGGCCCCGTTCAGCGGTCGGAGCCCTGGGTGGCGCCCTGCACGAAGTGGCGCTGGACGAAGTAGCTGATCGCAAACATGGGCAGCAGGATGAAGGTGCCCGTCGCCGCCATCAGCTCCCAGCGGTCGCCTTCCTCGGTATAGAAGGTGCTCAGCACCACCGGCAGGGTGACGGCCTCTTTCTTCGTCAGGATGAGCGCGTAGAGAAAGTCGTTCCACGAGAAGATGAAGCAGAAGATCCCGGCAACGAACACGCCCGGGATGGTGACCGGGAGCACGATGTCCCGGATGACCCGCAGACGCGAGGCGCCGTCCGTCATCGCAGCCTCCTCCATCTCCACCGGGATGGTGTCGATGAACCCCTTGAGCATCCAGATCGCGAAGGGCAGCACGATCGAGAGGTTGATCCACACCATCCCGGTCCAGCTGTCGATCAGGTGGAGCTGGCGGAACATCAGGAAGAACGGCAGCACCACGACAATGGGCGGGACGAACTGGGTGGCCAGCACGCCGAAGAACAGCGTTTTCTTGAACCTCATCGCAAAGCGGGAAAAGCTGTAGGCGGCTGCCAGCGCGACCGGCACGCCGAACAGCACCGTAAAGCCGGAGATCGCGACCGAGTTCAGCAGCCGGTCGCCGACATAGAAGGGCCGCTCGAATATCGCCCGGAAGTTGTCGAGCGTCGGCTCGAAGAACAGGGTCATCGTATAGACGTCCGAGAGCGGCTTGATCGAGGTGAGGAAAATCCAGGCGATCGGTCCCAGCAGCACCGCCAGCAGTACCGCGATCGCAATGCCGCGCAGGCAGAAGAGAACATGTCCGCGCCGCTTCGGGGACACCGCCATCAGCCGGCCTCCCCCTTCGGGAACAGCAGGCGGAAATAGACCACGGAGACGCCGACCAGCAGCAGGGCGAGCACGAAGGCAATTGCGGACGCATAGCCCATGTCGTAGGCGGTGAACCCCATGCGGAAGGCGTAGTAGGTCATCGTGCTGGTCGATTCGCCGGGGCCGCCGCCGGTCAGAAGATAGACATAGTCGAACATCTTGAACGAGAAGACCGTCTTGAGGACGAAGGCGATGGCGAGCACCGGCATGAGCTGCGGCAGGACGACCGTCCAGAACGATGTCCACGCCGATGCGCCATCGACCCGCGCCGCCTCGAGCGTGTCGCTCGGGATCGACAGCAGACCGCCGATCAGCATCAGCGACAGGAACGGCCCCCAGTGCCACATGTCGGTGAGGATCAGCCAGGTCATCGCCCATCCCGAACTGCCCAGCCAGTCCACATGGGCGAGAAACGGGAAGAGTGCATCCAGCACCGCGTCGAAGATACCGAATTCCGGGTTGAGGAAGAAACGGAACGAGGTGCCCTGGAGCGCGGGCGACATGGCGAACGGCAGCACGAGAACGGTGCGGGCGATCGAATAGCCGCGCCCGCGGCGCGCCAGCAGGAGCGCGATCAGCAGTCCGAACAGGACCGCACCGCCCGCCGAACCGGCGACGAAGGTGATGGTGACGCCGAGCGAGTTGAGGAAGGACGGGTCGTCGAAGAAGGCGCGCCAGAAATTGTCCAGGAAGACGAAATCGGTCGGCACGCGGGACCGGCTCAGGCGCCAGTCCATGAAGCTGATGATGCCGGCATAGCCGAGCGGGTAGATGACGGTTGCCGTGACCAGAAGAAAGGCCGGCATCATCAGCAGGTATTTCAGGTGTCGGTCGCGCATCGCGATGCGCCCCGCTCACACCTCCGTCAGTTGCCGCACCTCAGCCGCGATCGACCAGCTTCTGCGCCTGCTCGGCGGCGGCGTCCAGTGCTTCCTTGGGATCGGCGCCGTTGCTGACCGCATCCGAGATCGCGTTGGCGAGCACCTGCATGACCTCCGGCCAGACGGCCAGCTGCGGGAAGATCCGCGAGCTCTCGAGGCTGCCGGCTGCGGCCATCTGGAGCCCCTGGTTCGCCGCGTTGACCTCCCCGTCCATCATGTTCTTCTTGTGCAGCGCGACGATGACGTTGCGCTTTTCCTTCTCGATGACGTTGCGCTTCTCCAGGTCCGGGTTGCTGACCCATTTCAGGAACTCCCACGCGGCTCCCTGCTTGTCCGAATTCGCATTGATCGCGGTCGGCATGGACATCGCGAAGGTCGTGGACTTGTCGCCCTTGAACGCGGGCAGCGGCGCGAAGCCCACCTGCTCCGGCGTGAGCGTGGTGTTCTTGCCGAGGATGCGGGAGCCGTAATGCCACCACCAGCCCATGAAGAACGCGCTCTGGCCGGCGCCCATGGACAGCGAGCCGTCATACTGCTCGAAGGACTTGGCGCCTTCGGAGTTCACCTGCAGGTCGTTCTCCAGCGCGACATAGTATTTGAGCGCCTCTACCGCCTCAGGCGAGTTGAAGGTCACCTTGCCGTCCGCGAACAGCTCGCCGCCATTGCTCCACAGGATGTTCATCCACACCGCGACGTTCTGGGCGGCCTTCGGCGAATAGTACATGCCGATGCCGATGCCTTCCTTGTCCTTGATGACCTTCGCCACCTCGGCGAGTTCGTCCCAGGTCTTCGGCACGGAGAGCCCGTGCTTCTCCAGCAGGTCCTTGCGGTAGAACATGAGCTGGGCGTGGCCGCGCAGCGGCAGGCCGTAGATCATGCCGTCATAGGTGACGCCGAGCTGGTGCGCGGGGTAGTAGCGGTCGAGCGTGACCTTGTCCTCCGCCATCATCTCGTCGATGGGCACGAACAGGTCCTTGAGCCCCGGCCCCCAGTCGTCCTTGTAGTTGATGAGGTCCGGATCGGCATCGCCGGCCACCTTGATGGCAAGGATCTTTTCCAGAAGGTTGCGGAAGGGAATGAATTCGAACTCGACCTCGATTCCGGTCAGGTCGGTGAACTCCTTGAGCCTCGCTTCGTGGCCCTCGTACTGGCCGGCAACCGGGGCGAGATAGGTGAGCTTGGTCCCGGCATAGGGCTTGCCGGGCTTGAGGCCGTATGGCAGCGCGTCAGCGGCGTTCGCAAGCGTTGCGCCGCAGACCAGTCCGGCCGCAACCGCGCCGGCCGCAAGGGTGCCAATCAGCGTCCTTCGGGTTGTCTGCATGGTTTCCTCCGACAGATATCGTTCCGACAGCCAGACGGGGTTTCCGGACTCCACTCTGCCCAGCTCGTGAAGGCGATCCTCCATCGGACGGCCTTCGGCCCGCATGTCGTCTTGGAGTAAGTTGCACAATTGAACTCAGGGCCGCTAGCTTTTTTTGCATGCGTATGCAATTTTCTTGGCGCCCGGGTGCTGCCCGGCGCTGCCGCGGCGGCCATCGAACGGTCGCGACAGGGAACCGGAGGGTGGGATGGCGACGATCTCGTTGCGCAATCTGACCAAGCGATGGGGGGATGTCGTCGCGGTCGACAACCAGTCCCTGGAGATCGCGGACACCGAGTTCCTGGTCCTGTTGGGACCGTCCGGGTGCGGCAAGACCACGACGATGCGGATGATCGCCGGGCTGGAGGAGCCGACCGAAGGCGAGGTCTGGATCGGCGAGCGCATGGTCAACGACGCGCTGCCGAAGGACCGGGACGTCGCCATGGTGTTCCAGAACTACGGCCTCTACCCGCATATGACGGTGTTCGGGAACATCGCCTATCCGCTGAAAGTCCGGCGCACCCCGGGGGCAGAGATTCGCGAGCGCGTGGGCGCGGCGGCGGAGAAGGTCCAGCTCGGCGACCTGCTGGAACGCAGGCCCCGCGAGCTCTCGGGCGGCCAGCGCCAGCGCGTCGCGCTCGCACGGGCCATCGTGCGCCGCCCGCAAGCTTTCCTGATGGACGAGCCCCTGTCCAACCTCGACGCCAAGCTTCGGGTCACCATGCGGGCCGAGTTGAAGCATCTCAGCCACGAACTCCAGATCACCACCGTCTATGTCACACACGACCAGATCGAGGCGATGACGCTCGCCGACCGGGTGGCGATCATGGACCGGGGACGGATCCAGCAGTTGGGGCCGCCGGAGGAGATCTACAACGAGCCGAGGAATCTCTTCGTCGCCGGGTTCATCGGCTCGCCGGCGATGAACCTGCTTGAGGGCGAGGTCGCGGAAAACCGGTTCCGGCTCGACGGCACGGCGATCATGCGGGTCGCAGCACCTGCGCGCAGCGGGCTCGTGCTCGGCGTGCGGCCCGAAGACCTGAAGCTGACGGCGGCGGGCGAAGGCGATTTCGACGCGCCGGTCTATGCGTCCGAACTCACGGGCGATAGCGTGCTGGTGACGCTGGAGGTCGGCGGGAACAGGATCGCCGCCAAGGCGGACCGCCACATGCGGCACGGCATCGGCGAGCGTGTCGGCATTGAGGTCGACGCCTCGCGCATCTATCTGTTCGATTCCGGCAGCGGCGAACGTGTGCCGTCGGCACCGCCCGACCCGCAAGGAGACTAGCTGGTGACTTCCTGGACCCAGAACGCGATGGAAAGCAGGCTCGTTCGCTACGACAATCTCGTCCCCTGCGAGGCCGCCTTCCTCGATTCCCGCACTCCCGGCTCCGACAAGAAGGAGAACTTCTGCATCATCGGCCCGGGCGTCGCGGAAAACCCCGGGCAGTATGTGCACATCGGCGAGTCGCACGGCTTCAACATCGGCGGCGCGCGCCAGCCGGAGGGCTGCGTCAACTCCCAGCATTCGCACACGACCGCGGAGGTCTTCGTCGTCCATAGCGGACATTGGCGCATCCTGTTCGGTCCCGACAGGGAGGACGGCCATCTCGACGCCGCGCCGGGGGATGTGGTGTCCATCCCCATTCACATGTTCCGAGGCTTCGAAAAGCTCGACGAGGGACTGGGGTTTCTCTGGGTCGTGCTCGGCAGTGACGATCCCGGCCAGGTCGCCTGGGCGCCCGAGGTATTTGCGCGCGCCGAACGGACGGGGCTCCGGTTGCTCAAGGGCGGTGAGTTGATCGAGGTCACGGACGGCGAGGGCCTCCCGCCCGGCGCCGAACTGGAGGAGCCGCCTTCGCCCGCCCAGTTGGCCGCCTGGGCGACGCCGCCGATGGCGGAGATGGAAAGGGGCCTCTGCCGCCGTTGCGACATGACCGCAAATCACGCCTCCCGTCTCGCGGGCGAAGGCGTGGAGGAATGCGGTATCCTCAATCTGGTCGACACCGCCGACGGGTTCCCGGCAGGCCCGATCGGAGGCGGGTGGCCGCACGGGTTCGCCCTGCGCCAGCTGCGGATGACGAGCGGCGCGCACATTCCCTCGCATATCCGCCTCGAGCCCGAAGTGGTCTTCGTGCATGAGGGCGAGCTCTCCGTTTCCTGGCCGGAAGGCGAGGTGGTCATGCGGCGGGGCGACACGATGTCGGTTCCGGTGGGCGTTCCCCGCAGCTTCCGGAACGGCGGGCCGGACCGCGTTGTCGCCTATGTCGTGCGCGGCGGCGACAACCCGGCCGCGCCCCGGTTCGAACGATAGCCGGCTGCGGGCTGTCTCCGCGGAGAGCGGGCATGGCCGCCGGCGAACGCGCCGAACCCGGCCCGGAGGGCGGTGCCGCAGGGACGGCACGGCATGCGGTGACCGCCGCGGAAGTAGCGCGCCAGGCCGGCGTCTCCCAGTCGGCCGTCTCAAGAACCTACACGCCGGGCGCGAGCGTCTCCTCCAGGACCCGCGAGAAGGTCCTCACGGCGGCGCGGGAGCTGGGCTACCGCCCGAACGCGATGGCGCGGTCGTTGATCACCAACCGCTCGCGGATCATCGGGGTCGTGATGGCCTATCTCGACAATCTGATCTATCCCGACGTCGTCGAAAAGCTGGCCGCCAGGCTGCAGCAGCGCGGCTACCAGATGCTGCTGTTTACCGGGTTCAAGGACCGTCATTCCGACCCGGTCTTCGAACAGGTGATGCAGTACCGGGTGGACGGGCTCCTGCTCGCATCGACGACGCTCTCATCCGATCTCGCCGACGAATGCGCCGCCGCCGGCGTGCCGGTCGTCATGTTCAACCGCATGACCGAGCACCCGCTGTGCTCCAGCGTGACCAGCGACAACCGCAACGGCGGGCGGCAGATCGCCGAGTTTCTGGTCGCCGGCGGTCACCGCCGTTTCGCCTATATCGCGGGCGCGGCGATTTCCTCGACCAACCGGGACCGCGAGGCCGGGTTTCGCGAGGGGCTTTTGCGGCACGGAATACCGGAAATCGGCTATGCCGAAGGCAACCTCGAATTGGCGGATACCCGGGCTGCCGCGCGGAGCCTGTTCGCCGCGGACGATCCGCCCGACGCCGTTTTCGTCGGCAGCGACCACATGGCGCTTGCCGTCATGGAGGTTGCCAGGCACGAGTTTTCATTGCGCGTCCCGGAGGACGTTTCCATCGTCGGTTATGACGATGTCGGCGCGGCGGACTGGCCGAGTTTTTCGCTCACCTCGTTCACGCTGCCGATCGCGCCCATGGTCGATGCGGCGGTCGAGCTGATGATGGAGCAGATCGAGAGCTCGTCGGTCCTCTCACACCACAGGGTTGTGCCGGGCCGCCTGGCGGTGCGAGGCAGCGCGCGTCTGCCGGAAGAGCCGGTGCGCGACAGCGACGGAATGCTCATATGGGCGCCCGCCGGGCTTGAATGACGCGGCCGGGCTTGCCGGACAAGGAGGGCAACATGTTCAACACCGACCGCATCCGGACGACCCATGTCGGAAGCCTTCCGAGGCGCGACGACGTTGCCGCCGGGCTTTTCGCGCGCGAGCGCGGTGAGGACTTCGATCCGGCCGCGTTTCGGGTCTGCCTGGACGATGCGGTGGACGCCATCGTTGCGCGGCAGCGCGCCGTCGGCATCGACCTGCCTTCCGACGGCGAACTCGGCAAGATCTCCTACGCCACCTATATCAAGGACCGCCTGACCGGCTTCGACGGGGACAGCCCGCGGCGGCCGCCGGCGGACCTCGCCGATTTTCCCGACTACCTGAAGAAGCTCGCGGAGAGCGGCGGCACGCCGACCTACCGGAGTCCGCGGTGCGTCGGGCCGATTGCGGTGAAGGACCTGGGCCCTCTGGACGAGGACATTGCCAGGTTCCGCGGTGCGCTCGAAAAGGCAGGATTCTCAGGCGGATTCATGAATTCCGCCTCGCCCGGCGTCATCGCCCAGTTCCAGCCCTCCGATATCCACCCGGACCACGAGTCCTATGTGCGGGACCTCGGCGCCGCCATGCGCGCCGAATACGAGGCGATCGCGGCGGCGGGCCTGACGCTGCAGATCGACGCGCCGGACCTCGCCCTCGGCCGGCATGTGCGGTTTGCGCACCTGGAGGACGAGGCGTTCCTGAGGATCGCCGAAATGCATGTCGAGGTGATTAACGAGGCGCTGACCGACGTTCCGCGCGAGCAGGTCCGATTGCACATTTGCTGGGGAAACTACGAGGGACCCCATACCCACGACATCGCGATGGAGAAGGTGCTGCCCGTGCTCCTCAAGGTGAAGGCAGGGGGCCTGCTGTTCGAGACCGCGAATCCCCGCCACGGCCACGAATGGCGGGCCTGGCGGGACGCCGACCTGCCCGACGATCTGGTGCTCATTCCCGGTGTGATCGACAGCACCACCAACTATGTCGAGCACCCGCGCAACGTCGCCGACCGCATCCTGCGCTTCGCTGACATCGTCGGGCGGGAGCGGGTCATCGCCGGAACCGACTGCGGATTCTCGACGTTTGCGGGATACGGCGTTGTGGACCCCGAGATTGTCTTCGCAAAACTCCGGGCGCTTGCCGAGGGGGCGGCGATCGCAAGCGAAGAGCTGTTCTGATGCGTCGCGCCGCTCTGCGGACTGCGGTTGCCGCCAGACCGAACCGTTATCGTCAGGCGCAACGCCTTGTCCGTCACGTAGTCAAAGTAATCAATAACTTATGGCGCCGATCGGCGTTGGAGCGACGCGCCGAGAGGGTGCTACGACCGCTCTGTCTCGGAAGACGATCATGGCTGTTCGCCGGCTCCGACCGCGGCGGCCTGCGCGCGGCCGCCATGTACACCCTCATCGGCACCGCCAAACTCAACAATGTCGATCCCCAGGCCTGGCTTGTCGACGTGCTCGGCCGTATCGCCGCGACGCCGCAGAGCCGCCTCCACGAACTCCTGCCATGGAAATGGCAGGAACACCGCCGGCACGATCAGGCCGCATAGCTCGCAACTGCCGCTTCGCGCTTTATCAACGGCATAACCGGCCCAGGTTCACAGTAATACCAGCGGTCGCGGTTTAGAACCCATTGGCCCATTTTCGGTTTCCGATGGAGGCGATGCGGGCCGGTTGTGAGGCGAGATTGTTCCAAGCTTGGCAGCAGTGATCGAGGATATCGTCGTAGCTTTTGAAGACGCGGTTGGAGAGCCAGTTGTCGCGCAGGCTGCGACTTCCTCGATCAGATACCCCCGGGATCGCTGCGACAGGGCATTCACATAGACGCCTCTTGCCGCCCGTTCGAGCACGTCCTGCGCAACCAGCCGGCGCAGCCCCTCGGTGAAGGTCTTCTCCGAACGCTCGGGAAAGATCCGGCGCAGGTCGGCTATCGAGAAGACGGACCTGTCCCGCCTGTCCCACAGCGCCAGGGTCTTTGCCGCTTCAAGCGCCTTCAAGACGTCAATCCACCTGTACTCACACCTGTACCACTAGTATATAGGATTCATGTGCATATAAGGAAAAGCTGCACCGACAGGGACAAGCGCCCGGCGACCTGTCGGCTGCACATGCAACATCGAGCCGATCTGCCGTTCGATGCGCCTCATCCGCATTGCGTCAGCCAACACGGGACACCCTGCACCGGAGGCCAGGCACGAATGCGCAGACGATAGCCGCCACGGGGCCGACAAGCCTGGTGAACGCTGTCGGCGCCATGGATGGTGAGATTGCGACCTACCGGGCCGCGCACCCGTCCGGAACCGAGGCTCGGCTGGCTTTGGAGCTCTTCCTTGGCGCGGGGGCCGCACGCCAGGACGCAGCCGCAATGACAAGAGCGAATATCCAGGGTCGTCGGCTCTACTACCGCCGCGGCAAAACCGGGCAGGAGGTCGATCTGCCGATCCTGTCCGAGCTTGCGGTGGAACTGGCGCAGCTTCCGCCGAGCCAGATGATGCTGTTGGCACATGGCCTGCAAGGGCGGCCCTGCTCCGTCGCGAGCCTTGGCAACCGGTTTCGGGAACAGTGCGGCGCAGCCGGTCTTCCGCACTGTACGGCGCATGGATTACGAAAGGCTGGCGCGCGCCGGCTGGCGGAGGCCGGAGCAACTGAATGGGAGGCGATGGCATTCCTGGCGCATCGAAGCGCCCGGGAGGCCAGCCGCTATGTTGCGGCTGCAAATCGGGCCAGGCTGACGACCACCGGATTGGCGAAGCTTGGTGCGAACGGCGGGTAAATTTTGTCCAACCATTGGAGAGGGTTGGACAAGGGTGCATGGCAACTTGTTGATATATCGTATAAATTGCAATAAAGTGGCGACCCCGGCAGGACTCGAACCTGCGACCTGCGGATTAGGAATCCGCCGCTCTATCCGGCTGAGCTACGGGGCCGTCCGTCCGGCTTGGTAGAAAACGGAGGCAATTCGGTCAAGCCCGGCAACCCCAATCCGGAGAGGCCAACGAATTTTCACGGTAATTTCATATTTAATCGAATTATATCACGGTACGATCACATAAATAATTCTAAAGTGTTGCGCGTCATCCATTCGCTGCAGTCGAAGGCCGGAAAACCCGGCGCAGTCATGCACCTTCGTCCTGCCGCAACGCCGGAACGTCACCATGATCGGAGCGCGCACAGGATTGAAGATTGATTAAAGTCAATTTCGGTCGATGGGGGTATGTTGGGGAAAATGATCGATGTGGACACCAAGCTGTTTCGCACGTTCCTGGCCGTCGCAGCGGAGCGGAGCTTTTCCATTGGCGCGCGGCGTATGGGGTATTCGCAGGCGACGATGTCGCTGCGCATTCAGGCGTTGGAGGAGAAGCTCGGGGTCCGCCTGCTCGACCGGGGCCCGCGGGATGTACGCCTGACAGCTGCCGGTCGCAGCCTGATGCCCGAAATCCAGGCGTTGGTGGACATGCATGACAGGATGATCAAACGCCTGCAGGAGACGCCGGCCTTGGCCACGGTTCGCGTAGGTATTGCCGATCGCTGCGGCGCATCGCTGTTGCCCGGGCTCATGAACGACATTCTGGACGACCGTTCCGGCGCCCAACTCGACATACTGCGCCGACGGAGCGGCTGCCTGCAGCAAATGATCGAGGTGCGCAGGCTGGACCTGGCGGTCGTCGTCCTGCCCGGGGATTCGCCTGCCGGCTTCGAACTGGGCGCGCTGAAGCTGCGGTGGGTGGCGTCTCAGGGCTTCGCGCCGGTCCCCGGAATGCCGGTGCCGGTTGTCTGGTCCGGACAAGATTGCCCGTTCCGGGCCATGGGCGTCGCCGCCCTCGAAAGCAACGGCGTCGCCTATCGCGAGGTGTTGCCGGGCCCGGACGGGCAGGTTGGGCAGGCGGCCCTTGCAGCGGGGACTGCGGTGACCGTGATGGCGGAGGGGACGGTTCCCGAGGCGTTGCATGTCCTTCCGTCGGACACGGGCCTGCCGGCGCTGGATCCGGCTTCTGTCAGGCTTCTGGAAAGCGCGGGGGCGCAGTCCGAAGCGACGGCGTCGGTCAAACGGAGAATAGTGGATGCCTGCCTGGGAGCGGAAGCGCAGGCGCCGCCGCGCGCGTAGTCACGCCGTCACCGGTTGCCGGTCCACCAGTCCCTGGGCCTGAGCCGCCTTGCCCGTCCCGACCGGTCGTCCATCCAGAGCGCCAGCCTGCGCAGCGGCGAAAGCGCAAGGCGCAGCCACAGCCGGTTGGCCCGGCGCCGGAAATCGCGGTTAAAGGGGCATACCCTGAGGCAGATCGCGCAGTCGGAGGCGAGTTTGGCCCAATATCCGAAGCATTTCTCGGCATCGGAGGTCCACTTGACCACGCCCTTGATGGCCGACCGGTTCGCCCGGTCCGCGTTCGGCGGGCCATAGGGCAGGGCCTTGGCCGGGCAAGCGTCCGCGCAGCGGGTGCAGACGGCGCAAAACTCTGCGACACCGAGCTTGCGCGGCCTGTCGTGGGCAAGCGGCAGGTCCGTGAATATCTTGGAAAAGCGCAGGCGCGGGCCGGTCTCCGGCGTTATCACCAGCTGGTTGCGGGCATATTCGCCGAGGCCGGCCTTGAGGGCATAGGGGATGGCGAGCGCCGTATCGTTCATCGAAGCGACGGCCCGGTAGCCGAGCGCCCTGATATAGGCGGCGAGCTGCATCACGATCGCCGCCTCGTGGCTGTATTCCCGCCCGGTCGCTGCGCCGGCGAGCGCGGAGGGGTAGGTCGCCACAAGCCCCTCGTCCATCTCGTGGCCGAGCACGACCACATGTTCCAGTCCATCGGGCAGGCCCACCGGGGCCTCCGAGAAGTCGCGCACGTCCACCCGCGACTCGTAGGTCCAGCGCTCATCGTATTCCGTAATGCCGCAAAGGCTTGCGCCGAAAAACCGGGCGACCTTCTTGATTTCGGCCGCCATGTCGGCGGGGTCCGCGACATCGACCTTGTCCGCGACCACGGGCGTGTCGTCGGAAATGGCCGCCTGGAAGCCCTCTCGCCGGCCCTGCTCGATATGGCGGTCGGTTATCAGGTCGGAGATCAGCCAGGAGGCATTGCGGAGCGCGAAATCCCGCTGGTTGAACCCGTCGCCCCGGCGCGCGGTGAAATCCGCCCGGTAGGAATGGAAGAAGGCGTCGGACTCCTCCGTGCGCACCCGCTCGTCCCAGAAGGCGCGCGTGAACACGTCGTCCATCTGCCGGAAGGGCGTGAAGTCCCCGGTCGTCTCGATTCCCGCCGCCGCATCGCTTTCGGCATAGTGCTCCCGCCAGCGTGCGCGGCGCTCTTCGAGGCTCTCCTCGTTTCCGGGCCAGCTCATCCGGGCGAGCCTACCGCTTTTCCCGCCGCGGCGTCAGTGCCCCGCCGTGCGGAAGCCTTTGCCTTCCTCGTCCAACATTTCCGGCGCCCGGCCGAGCCATCGGGCGGAAACGGCGCGCCAGACCGCCAGCCGGCTGAAATCCGGCGGGTCGGCAAGCGTGTCGTCGTCGTTGAGGAAAGGGCTGGGAAAGAACACGGTGAGGCCGTTTTCGCCCTTCCCGTTCCACATCTCGAATCCCCAGGTGAGAGGTTTGGCGTCGCGGTCGAAGCCCCGGAATATCTGCGCCTTCGAGGGCCGGCGGTGCGCGCGGAGCTCGGGGGCGGTGGGATTCGCCGCGGAGCCCCGGTTCTCGCCGATGCACAGGTGGAAATGGCCGCCATTGCCGAACATCGCGGTCAGATAGCCGTCGAAGAGGCCGATCCGCGTGGGCGCGCCCGGACATTTCCACTCCCAGGCGGCGCCCTGGATCATCGGGCCGAGACCGATGCCCTGCCAGTGGTTCTCGAACAGGTCGCGCAGGAATGCCTCCAGGAACGCCTCCTCGAGCGGCAGCGCCCAGACCTCCCGCGCCAATGTGCCGTCTTCGCGATGCTCCGTTTCGCTCGGTTCCGGCCGAATTCCCCAGCCCGCGCCGTTCATGTCGTTCCACCTCCCGGCGGCCCAAGTCTGCTCCGGAGTTCCGCCTGCGGCAACGCCCCGGTTCCTTTGCCGGGCCGGTCATGAAAGGCTTGGGCGATGGGTGCATTCCTCGATGTGGCGCTGCCGGCCTTCCTGCTGGTGTTCGCCGGCGCGGCGGCGGCGCGCGCGGGCTGGATCGACGAGGCGGGCGGGAAGGGGCTGAACGGCTTCGTCTATTACCTCGCGATGCCGGCGGCGCTCTTCCGGGCGGCCTCCGAGGGCGCTCTGCTGCACGGCTTCGACTGGCGCCTGGCGGTCGCTTATTTCGGCCCGACCCTGGTGCTGCTGGCGGCGGTCGAAGCGCTGGGCCGCCGCACGCCGGTCGAGCAACGGGCGCTTACCGGCATGGGCGCCTGCTTTTCGAACAATGTCTTTCTCGGCATGCCGGTGATCGTGGCGCATATGGGCGGGGCGGCGGCCGGCCCGATGACGGCGATTATCGCGGGCACCACGGTCCTGTTCATCGGCCTGCCGGTGCTGCGGATCGAGATGGCGCGGGGCGCTCGCGGCGCGGCTGCGGCTGCGGTGGGGGGCGTGCTCGCCAACCCGCTGCTGATCGCGATTGCGCTCGGCACCCTCTGGGCGCTGCTGCCCTGGCGCCTGCCGGGGCCGGCGGCGGCAGCGGTGGACCTGCTGGCGGCGGCCTCCTCGCCGGCGGCGCTTGCGGGCCTCGGCGCGGCGCTCGCGGGCCACCGCATCGCCGGCGACCTCCGGGACAGCGCGACGCTCTGCGGGCTCAAGCTGGTCGCGCATCCCGTCATGGTGTGGCTTGCGGCGGGGGCGGTCGGGCTCGGAGAGTTCGAGACGGCGGTTGCGGTGCTGGCTTCGGCCATGCCGGTCGGCGCTAATGTGTTCGTGCTGGCGCAGCACTACGGCATCTACGAGCGGCGTTCCTCGGCGGCCGTGGTGCTCTCGACCCTCGCCGCCATGCCGCTCGCCGCCCTGCTGATGACGGTTTTCCACCCGTAAGCGGTCAGGTCCGTCGGCGAATGAGCCAGACGCCGATCATGGTGAGCGCGAAACCGGGCCACATGGCGGCGGGAAGGTCCTCGCCTAGAAAGGCCCAGGCGAGCAGCGCGGTTGCGACCGGCACCAGGTAGAAGTTGGACGCAACGCGCCCGGCCTCGCCCTGGCGCAGCATGTAGAGCAAGAGCCCCATCGCGCCGAGCGAAACGCCGAAGGTGAGATAGGCGAGCGCGGCGAGCATGCCCGGCGTCCAGACGGCACGGGGCGTCTCGAAAGCCCAGGTAAAGGCCCATGCGGCGACGGCCGCCGCCGCGAGCTGCACGGCGTTTGCGCCGATGAGCGGGACGTCCCGGCAGAAGCGCGCATGGTAGAGCGTGCCCGCGGTGAGCGCTCCGATGGAGGCGATGGCCCAGGCGATGCCGGCGGGCCGTCCGAGGTCGAACGCGCCGATGCCGGCAACCAGCGCGACGCCGCCCGCGCCGAGCGCGAAGCCCGCCCATTGCCGGCCGCGGAAGCGTTCGCCCAGCAGCGGCCCGGCGACGAGCGCGGTTGCAATCGGGTGCAGCGCGCCGATCAGCGCCATGGTGGCGCCGCGGATTTCGGTCATGGCGAGATAAGCCGCGCCCAGGTAGCAGGCATTGATGACCGCGCCCGAGAGCGCCAGATGGCCGAGCGTCGGGAGGTCCGGCCGCCACTCCCGCACGACGAACGCGGCTGCAACCGCCAGCACCGCAGCCGCGGCGGTGAAGCGGATCGCCAGGAAGTAGAACGGCGTGATGTCCGGAAGGCCCGCGCGCACCGCGACGAAAGCGCCGCTCCAGATCAGGACGAAGACGAAGGGGGCAAGACGGGTCAGCTTGCGCTGTCCTCGATCACCTCGCCGCCCAGTTCCTCGACGAAAGCATGGATTTCCGCCGCCGCTTCGTCGATGCGGGAGCGGTCGGCCCCGCGCACGACCAGGGCCACACCCGTGCCCTTGTCCGTGTTGTAGAAGGGGTAGGAGCCGAGATCGAGTTCCGGGAAGCGCTGCTGCACCGCGCCCAGTCCCTTCGCCAGCACGCCTTCCACCAACCGCGTCGAGATCGACCGGGAATGGATCACCGTGCCGCGCCGGAGCGAGGGTTTGGCGGCCTCGAACATGGATTGCATGATCTGCGGCACGCCGGCGAAGACGAACACGTTCTCCATGCGGAAACCGGGCGCGATGGAGACGGAATTGTCCACGAGTTCGGCGCCGACAGGCGTGATCGTCATGCGCTTGCGGGCCTCGGTGAATTCCTGGCCGCGCCGGTCGTACCACTCGGCCATCCTGCGATAGCTCTCCGGGTGGTAGTGCCACTCGGCCGCGAAGGCCGCGGCGATGGACTCCGGCGTGATGTCGTCATGGGTCGGTCCGATGCCGCCGGTCGTGAACACATAGTCGTACCGGGCCCGGAGCGCGTTGACGGCCTCGACGATCTCTTCGCGTATGTCGGGCACGATGCGGACTTCCGAGAGCCGGATGCCGATCTCGTTCAGCCCGTTGCCGAGAAAGGCGATGTTTCGGTCCTGGGTGCGGCCGGAGAGGATCTCGTTGCCGATGACGCAAAGCGCGGCGGTAACGGTAGGGGCCATGGAGGTGTCCTCGGACGGCGGGCGGGCGGCAGGATAGCCTTGCCGGGCCGGCTCTTGAAGACGGCGCGGCGGTTGCGGCGAAATGCTATGCTGGAACCGGTCCCAATCCCGCCAGCACCCTTCGGGAGCCCCGATGCAGCTCAAGCGCCAACAGGCCCGTCGCCGCGAAGACGAGATCGTTATCCATACGGAAGACGACCTTGCGGGCATGCGCAAGGCGGGGCGGCTCGCGGCCGAAGTGCTGGATCATGTGACGCCGCATGTGGTTCCGGGCGCGACGACGGAGCGGCTTAACACGATCTGCCACGACTTCATCCTTGCGAACGGAGCCGTGCCGGCGCCGCTCAACTACAAGGGCTTCCCGAAGTCGATCTGCACATCCATCAACCATGTCGTCTGCCACGGCATTCCCGGGCCGCGCCGGCTGCGCGAGGGCGAAATCCTCAACATCGACGTCACCGTCATCCTCGATGGCTGGTACGGCGACACGAGCCGCATGTTCCCCGTCGGCGAGAATGTCGGCGTGAAGGCGCGCCGGCTGGTCGCGGCGACGCATGAAGCATTGATGCGCGGCATCGAGGCGGTCCGTCCGGGCGCGCATCTGGGCGATATCGGCCACGCCATCCAGGCTTATGTCGAGCCGATGGGCTTCTCGGTGGTGCGGGACTTCTGCGGCCACGGCCTCGGGCGCGAGTTCCACCAGCCCCCGAGCGTGCTGCATTTCGGGCGGCTGGGCGACGGCCCGATGCTGCGCGAGGGCATGTTCTTCACCATCGAGCCGATGATTAATGCCGGCCGCTTCCATGTGAAGATCCTGGCGGACAACTGGACTGCCGTCACCAAGGACAAGTCGCTCTCGGCCCAGTTCGAGCACACGGTGGCGGTGGTGCCGGACGGGGTGGAAGTGCTGACCTACTCGCCGAAGGGGTGGGACAAGCCCCCCTATGCGTGACGGCTCGGGGAACGGGAGCGGAGGCAAGGTCGTTCCGCTGTTCGGCTCGACCGCGCCCGGCGCGCCGGCCCGGCCCGGCCGGAGCGGGGCGGGGTTCCGGAGGACCGAGAACGGCTGAAGAAACAGCGGCAGGGCCACAGGGAGCGTCTCCGCCGGCATTTCCTGAAGAACCTGCACGGCGACATCCGGATGCGGGACTACGAGCTGCTGGAGCTGCTGCTGTTCGGCGCTTATCCCCGGCGCGACGTGCAGCAGCTCGCAAGGGACCTGATCGAGACCTTCGGCTCGCTCGCAGCCGTGCTGGCCGCAGAGCCGGCGGCGCTGCTCAAGGTCAGGGATGTGGGCGAGGCGGCCGTCTCGCTCATCAAGGTTGCCGAGGCGCTCGGCGTCGAGCTTGCCCGCGAGGCTGCGGTCGCCGGCGACATGCTGAACGATTACGACGCCCTGGTCGCCTATTGCCGCGCCAGCATGGGCCGGCGGCCGGTGGAGGAGTTCCGCATCCTGTTCCTGGACAGGAAGAACCGCCTGATCCTGGACGAGCGCCAGTCCAGCGGCACCATCGACCACGCCCCGGCCTATCCGCGCGAGGTGTGCAGGCGGGCGCTCGATGTCGGCGCGGCCTCCATCATCCTGGTCCACAACCATCCGAGCGGCGATCCGACCCCGTCCGCGGCCGATGTCGAACTCACCCGGCGCATCCAGGCGGCTGCGAAGACGCTCAACATCGATGTGTTCGACCATCTGGTCGTCACGCGCGGCCAGATCCTGAGTTTCCGGTCGAGAGGCCTGTTGTGATACCAGCGGCGTCAACTTGGGACTCATAGGAAGACCGCGTCCCGTATCGTCGCCCCCGCGAAGGCGGGGGCCCATCTCGGGACCTTTCGGTCTGCCTCGGCGGCGCAAACGGAGCGCTGCCGGGGGCGTCCGCTCCGTAACAGCCGGCTGTGCGCGCCTCTCGGTTCAGGGATGGGCCCCCGCCTTCGCGGGGGCGACGAACAGGGGTGCCGCCACCATCGGTTCCGATCGATGACCGCTGGTATGACACCGCCGCCGGTGGCCTCGAACCGCTGAACCTGCAACCGGGCTCCGGCAGGGGCGCGGCGCGGCGCCTACTGGCACACGGCGTTTCCGGTCTTCTCTGCGAATTCGCGGCGCGGTTCCGCTTCGGTCAGCGTTTCGAGAAAGGCGACGAGATCGGCCTGTTCGCGCGGGCCGAGGTCCAGGCGGCGCAGAATCCGTTCGCCTCCGGCGTGCAGCCGTTCCTCGTCGAGCGTCGAATAGTGGCGGACGACGTCGGCGAGCGTCTCGAGGCTGCCGGCATGCATGTAGGGCGCGGTGAGCGCCGCGTTGCGCAGGCCCGGCACCCGGAACTCGCCGAAATTGCTCTGGCGCAGGCGGACATAGCGCGTCTTGGCGGCGGTGGAGCGTTCGGCATCGTCGTTGAAGCGCCCGAGCAGGGTGTACGGGCTCTCGCGCAACTTGCGGATGCCGCCATGCCGGCCGGGATCGACCCGGCCGGGTTCGATGAAATGCGGCACGCCGGCGTCGGCGAACTCGCCATTGGTGAAGGCCGGGCCGAAATGGCAGAAGGCGCAATTGCCCCGGCCGACGAACAGGCGGAGCCCGCGCCTGGCGGCGGCGGGATAGCGGGCCATGCCGGCCGCATCGCCCCGCGCGAGCGCGTCGCGGAACTCGTCGAACGGCGTGCGGCCGGTGACCTGCGTTTCCAGGAACGCCGCCAGCGCCTTGCCGAGATCGACGAAAACCCGTTCGTCGTCCGCACCGGGCGCTTCGCCGAAAGCGCGCCGGTAGCCGCAGGAAAGCTGCCGGTCGGAGCGGACCAGCCGCGCCGCGCCGCCCGGCCCGACGCCCATTTCGCGCCGGTCGAGCAGGGGCCTGAGGTTTTGCGCCCAAAGCGAGTCCTGCGCGCCGTCCCAGCCGAACCAGCGGTTGAAGCGCAGGTTGAACAGGCTGAGCGCGTTGCGGTCGATTGTCTCTTGCCCGCGGCTCTGCGGCAGGCCGTCGGTCCAGGCCCGGTCCGGCCGGTGGCAGGATGCGCAGGAGACCGCGCCGGAGATCGAGAGGCGCGGCTCGAAGAACAGCGCCCGGCCGAAGGCGATGGCGGCCGGCTTGCCGGAAACCCGGTTGCTCGGGTCGGGCCGCGAAGCCGGCGGCCAGGGCCCATGGCGCAGGATCCGGCGCTTTTCCCCGGCGGCGAAGTCGAGAGCCGCTGCGGGCGCGGCGAAGCCCGACAGCATACAGATTGCGAGTATGGCCCCCGTCAGCCGGGCGGCGAGGGACGCGCCGGAACGCCGGGGCGTCACTCCAGCACCGTTTCGGCGGTCAGCTTCTCCCGGCCTGCCGCGCCGCGCACATCCAGGATCAGCTGCCAGCGCCCCGGCATGTGGAACATCAGCCCTTCGGCCGTTCCGGACAAGCCGTCCAAGGTCACCGCGGGCCGGTAGTTCATGCCGTGGCGGTGGTCCGGCATCCAGCCGCGCACCCGGACCCGGCCGACCGGCGGCCCGCAGAGACGGAAACGGATGGAGAAATGCCCGCCGACCGGAATGGCGGCAGGCTCCGAGCGCCACCATGCCGTCCATAGCTCGCCGACGATCCGGGCGCCGCCGGCCCAGCCCGCCGGACGGGGGCAGGCCGCCGCCTCGCCGGCCGCGAGAACGAGCGCAAGCGCCGCCGCCAGCGCCGGCCCGCAGAGGCCCCGCCGGACCATCGCACGCTAAATCGGTTCGGGTTGCAACGGATGCTCCCGTAGAGCCTCTATCGTCACCCCGGACGGAGCGAAGCGAAGATCCGGGGTCCATCTTCCGACCCGCCCGCCATGATGTAACGGCAGGATTGGGCCCCGGCTCGGGGGCCGGGGCGACAATTTTGGGAGTGCATCGAAATATGGTCCCATCGGAATGGATTCCGCCTTAGCGCAGGTTTGCGAGGTGGGGCTGGATCATCGCTTCGCCGTTGCGCCAGGCGATCTTTTCGGCGAGGCCGGGCGGCAGGTCGGCCAGCCATTGCCGGGTCCACTCGGCGTGCTCGGCAACGTAGTGCCAGCGCTCTGGCGTGAAGGTGTCGGTGCCGACCGTGACGCGGTCCGGGAAGGCGGCGAACAGGTCGCGCCAGTCGTCTTCGACCCGGCCGTCATGGGCATGTTCGCTGCGGAAGGCCAGGTCGGTCCAGAGGTTCGCGTGCTTCCCGAGCATCGGGCCGACAATGTCCGGACCGACGAAGCCGGCATGCGCCCACAGCACCCGCGCCTCCGGCCATTGGGCGAAGATCGCGTCGATGGCGCCGGCGTCCGAATGGGCGTGCAGGAGCAGATTGTGCTGCCGCGCCAGCTCGATCGTGCGCCGCGGCACGGCCTTGCCGGCCTGCGGGGCGAAGAGGTGGAATTCGCCGACCGCGACCCACTTGAAGCGCTCCAGACGGTCCTCGAGGAAGTCGATCACGGACGGATCGTCGATCCAGCGGCCGATTTCGCCGCGCCGGCGATAAGGGCGGAGGCTCGGCAGGACAAGGCCCGGCGCCGCGGCGTAAAGCGCGCGGGTCCCGGCGTCGCCCGAGCTCGACACCAGCGCCCGCTTCAGCCCCGCCTTCTCCAGAATGGCGAGGGCTTCGCCGGCGGAAAACAGCGCGGCGGCATCGTGGCTGAAATGGATATGGGCGTCGAAGATCGGCATCGGCGTGCCGGCGGCGCGGGCGGCCGAGGGCAGCAGCGCCGCGGCGGCAGAAGATGCGAGAAAGCGGCGGCGCGAGACTATGGCGGGGCTCCTTCCTGCGCACCCCGGTCACTCCCGGCGGCTGCAAGGCAAGCCCACAGGCCTAACCCGCATTTCTCAATCACGACCTGCGTCGCTGTCCAGGCGTTCGCTCAAGGAGTGGGCCGAAAAGCGTGGCAGAGCCTACGGTTGAGGCCCGCGACGCCGCGCGCAACGCGGCAATTGTATCGATAGCGGCGTTTACGCGCCGCGGGCGGACGCCTGGACGCGACCCGAAGGGCGGCGCTGTCGGACCGGCAGGGTGCGTCGAGCCGATTGCCCGATGCCCCGGCACTGCACGGCCGCCGGCCCGACAGCACCGCGCAGGCCATGACCCTGGTGAGAAATGCGGGCTAAACGGGACGGCCGGCATCGAACGGCCGTCAGGCGAGGAGTAAGCGGCCGGCGAGGATGGCGCCCAAGAGGATCAGCAGCGCCAGCACGGCCTTGCGGAAGGTTTCGGCCGGGAGGCGGCGGCGAACGGCCTCCCCGAGTTTCACGCCTGCCCAGACCGGCAGCAGCCCCAGCACGGAAACCGTAGCCGCCGGGCCGGTCAGCAGTCCGGCTTCGGACAGGCCGACCGCCATGGCGAGGCTGGAGAAGGTGAAGACGCAATTGATAGCCTGCACGAAGCGGTTCGGGTCCAGCCGCAGCGCCAGCAGGTAGGGCAGCAGCGGCATCACCTGCGATCCGGTCAGCCCGTTCACCGCGCCGTTGACGAGGCCGACGGGCCATTGCAGCGGGCCTTCCAGCGCGGCCGGCAGCAGGAGCGGCGGGCGGGCGAGCGCAAAGGCGGCATATCCGGCAAGCACCAGCCCGAGCGCCGCCCCGGCAACCAGCGGATCGACCCAGACCAGAAGCAAGACGCCGAGCGTAATGCCCGGCAGCACCGCGAGGCAGAGCGGCCAGAACCGCCGGACCGTCTCCCGGAAATGGCCCGCGCCGCGCATGACCAGCAGGTTGCTCGCGATCGACGGCGCCAGCACCAGCGGCAGCGCTTCGCGGATGCCGATGGAGAGCGCCAGCAGCGGCAGCGCACAGGTCGAGAAGCCGAGCCCGGTCGCCCCCTTGACGAACGCGGCGAACAGGAAGGCGATGGCGACAGCGGCGAGCGTTTCGGGCGCGAGCGCCTCAGCCATGCGTGTAGCCCTGCCGCGTGAGAGGGACCGGCTCCCCCGCCGCGTCGATCACCGTCACGCCCTCGCCTGCAACGATCCGCCCGACGAGGATGGCCGCGCTCTCGGAACCGGTCAGCACAAGCTCGTAGTCGTCGCCCCCGGTCAACGCCTCCAGCCGGGCTTCGAGGCCGAGCGCGGCGACTTCCGGCGACAGCGGCACCGCTTCCAGGTCGATGACGGCGCCGACGCCCGAAGCCCGGCAGATATGGCCGAGATCGGCAATGAGCCCGTCGGAAATGTCGGCGGCCGCCGTTGCGCCGTCCGCTGCGCCGAAGCGGGGAGAGGGCAGCCAGTATCGCTCCGCGAGCCGGGGCGCATCGAGCTCGCCGCGAACGGCCTTCAGGCCGAAGAAGCCGTCGCCGATGGGGCCGGTAACGAAGACGAGATCTCCGGGTCCGGCACCGGAGCGGTGGACGGGAGACGCCGCAGAACCGAAGGCGGTGACCGTAAGCGTCAGCGCGCCCGGCGTCGCCACCGTGTCGCCGCCGAGCAGCGAAAGGCCGAACTCCTCCTGGTCCTTGGCGAGGCCGGCGGCGAAGCTCTCCAGCCACGGGTCGTCGATCCGGTCCGTCAAGGCGAGGTTGAGCAGATAACCGTTCGGCCGCGCGCCCATGGCGGCGAGGTCCGAGAGGTTGGTGCGCAGCAGCCGCCGCGCGATGAGGCCGGGCGAGCCGTCGCCGGGGAAATGGACCCCCTCGACCATGGTGTCCGTGGTCGTGACCAGCCGGCATCCCGGGGGCGTATCGAGCAACGCAGCGTCGTCTTCGAGGCCGCGTGCCCCTGCATCGGTCGCGAGCGGCGCCAGGAACCGGCGGATCAGCTCGAATTCGCCGGACCGGCTCATGCCGGCGGGACGGGCGCCTGGCCGTCCAGCTCGCCGGGCCGGGCGCTGTGCGCGATCCGGTCGAACACGGCGGTCGCGAACCGCGCCTGCGGCTCGTCGAAGAAATCGCCCACAAGGTCGGTATATTCGCGGATCGCGACGCGGGCCGGCACGTCCGGCTCATAGAGCAGTTCGGCCGCGCCCAGCCTGAGCGCCGCCCGGAGTACCGGCTCCAGCCGCGCCAGCCCGTTGTCCCAGGCCAGCGCAGTCGATACCGCGCTGTCGATATCGCGTCGATGGGCGGCTACCGCCTGGAGCAGCCGGTCGAAGAAAGGGCGGTCGGCATCCAGCCGGATGCCTTCGAGGTCGCGGCCCAGCCGGTAACGCCGGAACTGGTCCGAGACCGCTTCCGCGGACTCGCGGTTCATTTCCGCCTGGTAGAGCGCCTGGAGCGCGGCAAGGCGCGCGAGGCGCCGCCGGCTCGGGGGCGCGTCTTCGGCGTCTCCGGCCTCCCGGGCGTCGGGCTCGCGGTCGCCGGGCGTCAATCCGCCCGCCCGAGCGCCTGCTTCAGCACGATGGTCTTGAGGCAGGCATGGGCCGCCTCGGCGCCCTTGTTCTTGCCGGAGACGCTGGCGCGGACGCGCGCCTGGTCGCCGTTCTCGCAGGTGAGCAGGCCGAATCCCAGCGCCAGCTTGCGCTCCACCGCCAGCGTTTGCAGCGCCCGGCTCACCTCCGCGCAGAGATGGTCGTAATGGGTCGTCTCGCCCCGGATGACGCAGCCGATGGCGATGAAGCCGTCGAAGCGCTTCGGCGAATCGAGCGCAATCGAGATTGCGACCGGAAGCTCGAACGCGCCGGCGACGTCGTAACGGTCCCAGCTGTGGCCGGCTTCCTCGATGACGGCCCCGGCCCCGGCGATCATCTCGTCGCAGATGTCCTCGTAATAGGGCGCGACAACCATCATGATGTGGGCCACAGGCTCTCCTCCTTGGGTATCGGACGCCGGCCGGTAATGTGCAGGTTGTAGCCGTCGAGGCCGACCACATGCCGGTCGCTGTCCGACAGCAGCACCATGTTGACAACGCCGAGGTCGCGCAGGATCTGCGCGCCGACGCCGTAATCGCGCAGCGGCGGCCTTCCCCGTGCCTCGCGGCTGTCGAGTTCGGCCTTGATGCGCGCCGAGAGCAGCGCCGTGTGGCGTTCGCGAAGCAGCATCACCACGCCCCGGCCTTCCTGGCCGATGGTCATCATCGAGCGCTGTAACTCCCCGCCGCGCCCCCGATGCTGGTCCCCCAGCACGTCTTCGAGAATGTTGAAGGCGTGCGCGCGCACGAGCACAGGCTCGTCGCCCGTGAGATCGCCCTTGACCAGCACCTGATGCTCCACGCCGTCGATCTTGTTGCGGTAGATGATGAGCCTGAAATGCCCGCCATAGCGGCTCTCGAACTCCGACTGGACGACCTGTTCGACCAGGACGTCGCGCCGCCGGCGCCAGGCGATCAGGTCCTCGATGGCGCCGATCTTGAGATTGTGGAACTGGGCGAAGGGAATGAGGTCCGGCAGCCGGGCCATGTTGCCGTCATCGTTCATGATCTCGCAGATCACGCCGGCCGGGTTTAGCCCGGCCAGACGCGCGATATCGACCGCGGCCTCCGTGTGGCCGGCGCGCACCAGCACGCCGCCCTCGCGCGCCTCCAGCGGGAACACGTGGCCCGGCGTGGAAAGGTCGCCGCCGTCCCTGTCCGGGTCGATGGCGACGGCGATGGTGCGCGCGCGGTCCGGGGCGGAAATGCCGGTGGTGACGCCTTCCTTCGCCTCGATGGAAACGGTGAAGGCGGTGGACTGGCGCTGCTCGTTCTCGCGAGGCATCAGCGGCAGGCGGAGCTCCTTCACGCGCGCCGGCGTCAGGGCGAGGCAGATCAGGCCGCGCCCGTATTTCGCCATGAAGTTGATCGCATCCGGCGTCGCCATCTGCGCCGGGATCACCAGGTCGCCTTCGTTCTCGCGGTCCTCGTCATCGACGAGGATGAACATGCGCCCGTTGCGGGCTTCCTCGATGATCTCCTCGATAGAGGAGAGATAACCGAGGTCGTCCGTCGTGCGCGGCGCCGGCGCCCGCATGAGCCCGTCGAGATTGCTAGCCACGGCCCAGACCCTCCAATTGGCGGGCAAGGTAGCGCGCCAGCATGTCGATTTCCATGTTGACCGCGTCTCCCGGCCGGAGATCGCCCAGAGTGGTGTGCGAGAGCGTGTGCGGGATGATGTTGACACCGAAGCGCGCGCCGTCCACCTCGTTGACGGTGAGCGACACGCCGTCGAGCGTGACCGAGCCCTTGGAGGCGACGAACCGGGCGAGCGCTTCCGGGGCCTCGAAGGCGAAGCGCACACTGTCCCCCTCCGGGCGGCGCGAGACGGTCCTGGCGACGCCGTCCACATGGCCGGAGACGATATGCCCGCCGAGCTCGTCGCCAACGCGGAGCGCGCGTTCGAGATTGACCGCGCTGCCCTCGCGCCAGCCGCCGAGCGCGGTACAGGCAAGCGTCTCGGCGGAAGCCTCGACGGCGAAGGCGCCCGGCCGGACGGCCACGACCGTAAGGCACGCCCCGGAGCACGAGATCGAGGCGCCGAGCGCGATGTCCGAGGTGTCCCAGGCCGTCGCGATCCCGAAACGGGTGTCGCCGCGCCGCTCCACGCTCTCGATGCGCCCGATGTCGGTGACTATTCCGGTGAACATCGCCGCCAGACCTCCCAGATGTCGCCGCCGGCCTCGCGCCGGGCGTGAAGGCGGAAGCGCGGGGCGTCGCCGGGATGCTCCACGTCCAGCGCGGCCACGGCCGGCAGGCCGTCGCCGCCCATGATCGCGGGCGCGCGGAACCAGTGTATCCGGTCCACGAGGTCCGCCTTCAGCAGCGCCGCCGCCAGCAACCCGCCGCCCTCCACCAGCAGGCGGGTGAGGCCGGCCTCGCCGAGCCGCCCGAGGCCGGCAGCCAGGTCCATCCGCCCGTCTGCGCCCGCCGGTACCCGGATGAGCCGGACGCCGGCGTCCTCCAGCCGGTTTGCCCGGTCCCCGTCCGCATCCTCCCGGCAGAGCGCCCAGCAGGGCCGGCCGTCGGCGGCCAGACGATGCGTCGGCGGCAGGCCGAGGCTGCCGTCCGCCACGATGCGGAGCGGCGAGCGGTCCCGCAGCCCGTCCAGTCGGCAGTCGAGGCGCGGATTGTCGAAAAGCGCGGTGCGGGCGCCCACCATGATCGCGTCATGGCTCGCCCGCAGCCGGTGCGCGGCGGCTCGGGCGGCCGGGCCGGTGATCCAGCGGCTCTCGCCGCCCGGCGCCGCAATCCGGCCGTCCAGGGTCGTGGCCGTCTTGAGCGCAACCAGCGGCCGGCCCGCAGTCACGCGCGTCAGGAACCCGGCATTGTCGAACCGCGCCTCCACTTCGCCGACGCCCCGCTCGACGGCGATGCCCGCTTCCGTGAGCCGCGCGAAGCCCTGCCCGGCAACGCGCGGGTCCGGGTCGCCGGTCGCGGCGACGGTGCGTGCGACCCCGGCCTCGATCAGCGCCTCCGCGCAAGGCGGCGTGCGGCCGTGATGGCTGCAGGGCTCCAGGGTCACATAGCAGGTCGCACCCCTGGCGGCCTCGCCCGCGCGCGCCAGCGCCTCCGTTTCGGCGTGCGGCCGCCCGCCCGGCTGCGTCCAGCCGCGCCCGACGACCCGGCTTCCATGCGCCAGCACGCAGCCGACCGCAGGATTGGGCCAGACCAGGCCGAGCCCGCGCCGGCCGAGCGCGAGCGCCGACGCCATATGCGCCGCGTCCGCGGGCGCCGCGTCAGTCATCCCGGTCGCCGAGTTGCCCGACGAACTCCTCGAAATCCTTCGCCTCGCGGAAGTCGCGGTAAACGGAGGCGAAGCGGACATAAGCGACCTGGTCGAGGTCGGCGAGCATCTCCATCACCATTTCGCCGAGCCGGTCGGAGGGGAACTCGCTCTGGCCCGAGGCTTCGAGCTGGCGCACGAGGCTGGAGATCATGCGCTCCAGGCGGTCGTCGTCCACCGGCCGCTTGCGCAGCGCGATCGCAACCGAGCGCTTCAGCTTTTCGCGGTCGAACGCCTCGCGCCTGCCGCTCGACTTCAGGATGGTAAGGTCGCGCAACTGCACGCGCTCGAAGGTGGTGAAGCGCGCATTGCAGGCCGGGCAGGAGCGCCGGCGGCGGATCACGGCATTGTCCTCGGTCGGACGGCTGTCCTTCACCTGCGTGTCTTCATGGGCGCAGAAGGGACACCGCATCGCGCTACCTCCCCGGGGCCGCCCCGTAGATCGGGAAGCGCGCGAGCAGCGCCTCGACCTTCGCCGCTACCGGCGCCTCCGCCTCTTCGCCGCCCTCCAGCACCTCGACAATGAGCCGCCCCACCTCCCGGAACGCCGCCTCGTCGAAGCCGCGCGTAGTCGCTGCCGGCGAACCCAGGCGAAGGCCGGAGGTGACGGTCGGCTTCTCCGGGTCGAACGGGATGCCGTTCTTGTTGCAGGTGATGCGCGCGCGCTCCAGCGCCTTCTCCGCGACATTGCCGGTCTGGCCGAGCGGGCGGAGGTCCACCAGCAGGAGATGCGTGTCCGTGCCGCCCGAGACGATCTCCAGCCCGCCTTGGCTCAGGCTATCCGCAAGGGCGCGGGCGTTGGCGACCACGGCCTCGGCATAGTCGCGGAACTCCGGCTGGAGCGCCTCGCCGAAGGCGACCGCCTTGGCGGCGATAGCGTGCATCAGCGGGCCGCCCTGGAGGCCGGGGAACACGGCCGAATCGATACGCCGGCCGAGGCTCTCGTCGTTGGTGAGGATCATGCCGCCGCGCGGGCCGCGCAGCGTCTTGTGCGTGGTGGTGGTGACGATATCGGCCCAGGGCAGCGGGCTCGGATGCACGCCGGCCGCCACCAGCCCCGCGAAATGCGCCATATCGACCATGAACTTCGCGCCGCACGAGTCGGCGATCTCGCGGAAAGAGCCGGAAGTCGATCTCGCGCGGATAGGCCGAGCCGCCGGCGATGATGAGTGCGGGCCGGCGCTCGTCCGCCAGCCGCGCGACCTCGTCGAAGTCGATCCGGCTGTCCTGGCGGCGCACGCCGTATTGCACCGCATCGAACCACTTGCCGGAGAGGTTGGGCGCCGCCCCGTGGGTCAGGTGCCCGCCGGCGGCGAGCGACATGCCGAGCACCGTGTCGCCCGGCTTGCAGAGCGCCATGAAGGCCGCCTGGTTGGCCTGCGCGCCGGAATGCGGCTGGACGTTGACATGTGCTGCGCCGAACAGCCGTTTCGCCCGCTCGATGGCGAGCCGCTCCGCCCGGTCCACCCATTCGCAGCCGCCATAGTAGCGCCGGCCCGGATAGCCCTCGGCATATTTGTTGGTCAGCACCGAGCCCTGCGCCTCCAGCACGGCGCGCGAGACGATGTTCTCGGACGCGATCAGCTCGATCTGGTCGCGCTGACGCCCAAGCTCTCCGCCGATGGCGGCTGAGAGGTCCGGATCGGCGTCGGCCAGCGGCGCGCTAAAGAAATCGGCCATGAGCGAAGGGCTCCCGAATCCAACCCCCAGCCCATACCAAATCCCGCCCCCGCCCGCCATAGCGCGCGACCCATGCTGCCCTTGCAATGAGTTTTCTCAAAACGCAGACTGCTTCCCGCAAGCAATACGCGGACACCCGCTCTGTCGGGCCGCCCGCTGAATAGAACAGCCTGATACCTGGCAAGGGGTAGCTCCCTGCGCTTGGCGAATAGGCGGGGCTTTACGCATCCGCGTGTTGCTTGCAACGGCCCGACGCCAGCTTCGGGCCTTTGTGTCGAAGCGAGGCGCGGGAATGGTCCAACTGCCCGTTTATGTCATCAATCTCGACCGGCGGCCGGATCGCTGGGCGGCCATGTCCGCGCAACTGGACAGGCTCGGCATAGAGGCGGTGCGCATCCCGGCAATCGACAAGGAAAGCCTGGCGGGCGACCAAGCACTGCTCAGGATGGGGGCAGGTCATGTCGCCTGCGCCCGGAGCCACTACAAGGCGATGCAGTGCCTTGTCGATTGCGGAGCGTCCGCCGCGCTCGTTCTCGAAGACGATGTCGAGGTAGGCGAGGAAGTTCCAGCGCTTATCGCGTCGCTGGAGTGGTGGCCCGGCGAACACGGGCTGGTGAAATTGCAAAGCACGATCGCGCCGGACAGGCGGATATGGCTGGGCCCTGCCGTCGGCGCCACGCCGAGCGGTCGCGCGCTCAGGCCGATCATGCACAACCATCTCGGCGCATACGGATACCTCATCGACTACGACGCTGCCCTCGAGGTGCTTGAAATCGCCCCGGCGACGCCCATGCCGATTGACCATCTGCTGTTCAATCTCGGCAACTCGCATCTCGCGCACAGCCTCGCTCCGCTGCAGATGACGCCGGGCGCAATCCGTCATCTGCCCTACGAGAAGTTCGGCTCGGACACGGGAGAGAGCCGGGTTAACGGACGGAAACTCTGGAAGCCCGGTTGCATGACCCGCCTGTTGCTCAGGACGGCATGGATAAAGGCCACGGCGAGAGGCAGTTCCGAGCGGGCCGGGGTCGGTTACCTCTCCGCTGGCAAGCTAGACAGGAGCGCCGCCGAATAACAGCGCAGCGGTCGGGGGAGGGGATCTGTTGGGAGAGAATGTCCACATTGTCGGCGTGAGTCTGCTCAAGAACGAGGAGTATTCCGGGGCCTGGGCACTGATGAATGCGGCGGCTTTCTGCGATCGCGTCATCGTCATGGACAACCGTTCCCAGGATCGGACACGCCGTGCGGTTGAGGCCGTCGCCGGAGTGCATCGCCATATCGAGATCGTGGATGTCCGCAACGCGCGCCGCACGCACAAATATCTGGAACCGCTGGCCGGAACCAGAAGCTGGATATTCGCCATCGATGGCGACGAAATCCACGACCCGGCCGGGCTGGCGGCAATGCGGCGCCGCCTTCTGGCGGGATGCTACGACCGCTACCGGCGGGTAACCGGGCACATGGTCAATGTTGCGGGTTTTCACGCCGAAGAAGGCATTGTTTCCGGCTATTCCAGACCAGAGGCACTCGGGAATTGCAGGTTGTACAATTTCCACGCCATCGAAAGCTGGCGGAGCAAGAACGAGCGGCTGCATGGCGGCAAAATTGTCTTCAGGCCGGGATACGACAGAACCAAGCTCCATCTCTGCTTCATGCCGCGTTCCTCGCTGGATAAAGCGGGAGATCTCGCCGGCGGCGAACTCGGCCGCAAGAACCCGGCGGAGCTCTACAAGGAGCGCTTCCTTTACCAACGGCTTCGCCGGGCGGTCCGCCGCCATCTCAAATCCGGCGGCGTGGCCGACTTCCGAGACTACAAGTGCCGCTACGCGCAGGGGCCCATAGGCGATTTCGACATTACCGGCTTCGGCCGGCCCTCCGATTTCCGCGCGGTCGATCCCCATTGCGACGAGGCAATGGCCGTCCTTCGCGCGGCGACCGAGCGGTGGGGGTCAGGACCGGCCTCCGCATGCAACAGGGAAGCCGGAAACCGGCAGTGACCGTGCCGATCTATGTCATCAACCTCGACCGCCGCCCGGACCGGTGGAACGCGACGGTAGAAAACTTGGGCCGACTCCGCCTGTCACCTGTGCGGATCGCGGCGATAGACGCCGGGACCGTGTCGGATCGGGAGCTCCGGAAGCGGCTGGCGCTCGACAGGCCGTTCCAGTCGCTGCGTCGGGGGTCGGAGGCGAACATACTGAGCCATTGCAAGGCGTGGGAAACGCTGCTTGCCTCGCCCCACCCGGCGGCGTTGGTCGCCGAGGACGATGCGCATTTCGCGGCAGACATCGCGACGGTGCTCGATCCCGCCGGCTGGCGGCCCGACGGCGCCGGGCTGGTGAAACTGGAGGCGGCCGGCGCCAAGAAGCGTTGGCTCGGGCCCGAGCGCGGCCGGACGCCGGCCGGGCGCCGGCTCTACCCGCTGCTCCGCTTCGCCGGGGGCTCGGCGGGATATCTGATCGACCGCACGGCCGCCGAGGCCGCATTGGCCCTGTGCGTCGATGTTGACATATCCATCGACCGCTTCCTGTTCGACGTAAGCGCATCGCGGGCGGCGCGGAAACTCCGGCCGCTCCTGGTCGTGCCCACCATGATCCGGCAACGACATGAGCTTTTCGAATCCGACATTCAGCCCACCGCGCGCGCCGCGCGGCCGGGCGTAGCGGCCCGTCCCGGTGGCAACAGATCCCGTCGGCTGGGAGCGGCGCTTCGCAAGCTGGCCCAGACGGCGGGTTGGGCTGCCGGCGGCAGGCGGCGGCTATGGGTGGAGTTCGCCGACGCCAAGGGCGGCGAATGAGCCTGCCGATCTACGTAATCAACCTGAACCGCCGCCCGGACCGGCTCCGGGCTGTTGCCGGCGATTTCGACAGGTTGGGCCTTGAGATCGAACGGGTGCCGGCGGTGGACGCCGCAACGGTCACCGACGAGACATTGAGTGAGCGGGTAAACCTCGGCTTCCAGGTCGGCAAGATGGGGCGGGGCTCGGAAGCCAATGTGCTCAGCCACTGCCTTGCGCTGGAAACCTTCCTCGGCACCTCCAGCCCGGCGGCCCTGATCCTGGAGGACGATGCGGAGCCCGCAAGCGACCTTCCCTATTTCCTCCGGTCGCTGGACTGGTGGCCGGAGCCGTTCGGGCTGGTGAAGTTCGAAGCCTTCGGGCGGAGGGAGCTGTTTTTCGGCCGGGAATGCGCGCCGCGCCGCCGGGGGCGGCAATTGCGGCCCATCGCACTCTGGACGGCGGGCAGCGCGGGCTACATGGTCAACCGGGCCGCCGCCCGCGACATCCTGGACATGTGCCGCAATGTGGCGATGCCCATCGACCATATGCTGTTCGACCTCCGCGTGTCCCGGTTCGCGCGCAGGCTACGCCCCGTGCAGGTTTTGCCGGGCCTTGTGCGTCAGCGAGCGGACGATTCCGGTTCGGATATCGGTGCGATGAAGGAAGCGATGCAGCCTGCGGGGCTTGCCCGCCGATGGTACCGCCTCAGGTGGCATTCCATGGCGATCCCGCGCAAGGTGGTCGTCAAGAGCCAGGCGGTATTGGGGCGAACGGAAAAACTGCTTCTGGAATTCGCAGACCGGTACCGGCCCGTCACGCCGAGCAACCGGCCCGCGCCCGGCCCGGAAGCGGTCTGAACGCGGCTTCGCCTGTCCGGTTGCGGTAGGTCCGGTCCAGGATTCGGGCCGTTGCCGCCGGCTTGCGAGCAGCCATGACGTTGCTTTCGTTGGAAATTTGAAAATATTTCCCCACGAGGGCTTGACATGATCCGAAGTGTGCTAGAATGGGTGTAGAGGAAGGCGGCTCACGGGGCCGCCTTTCTGCTTGTGTGCCGAGCATGGCCAACAGCTTGGAGGTGCAAGTCCTCTATCCAGCCCGATGGCGGCGAAGGATTAGCGAAGCGCAAGGGCGTCGCCGCGAGGCGGGGTCTGAAGGAAGCGTGGAGCAAAGCCGCGACCCGATGGACAAGAACCGGATACGAGGCCTACCCGGCCGGACGAGCGAGCAAGCGATCGCGAAGTCCGCAGCCATCAAGGGCCGGGGTGGTAAATCCGGCGGGTGTGCGGTGAAGGCGGTTGGTCTTACCTCGGGAGGTCTGCGTCGTGTCCGGAACCCCCGGACTGAGCGGTTCCGCAAGGGCCGTGATCGCGGCGCAGAAGTCAGCAGAGGGCATAGTAGCCGGCCCCCCGGCGAAGGCCCGAACGACGGACAGGGTTATTAGGACGGCAGGCTCATGCGGACCAAGCGGCAGAACATCCAGTTGGAACTGGCCTTGGAGCCGGAGGCGAGGGGTGAAGCCCGGAGCGCCGGAGACCGAGGGACCGAAGCCCGCATGGCGCGTGCCGACCCCGAACGCCCGGCGGCTGGGCGCGGACCATCGATGGAAGCGGTGGTCGCCCCCGGCAACATGAAGAAGGCGCTGGCGCGTGTCCGGCGCAACAAGGGGGCGCCCGGCCTCGACGGGATGACCGTCGAAGAGTTGGGCGCTCACCTGAAAGACCACTGGCCCGAGACGAAGGCCCGTCTTCTGGACGGCAGCTACGAACCGCAGCCGGTTCGGCGGGTAGAGATACCGAAGGCATCGGGGGGCGTTCGCGCTCTTGGCGTGCCGACAGTGCTCGACCGCTTCATCCAGCAGGCGGCGATGCAGGTGCTGCAGGGAGACTGGGATCCCGGTTTCTCGGATGCGAGCTACGGGTTCCGGCCCGGACGCTCGGCCCATCGGGCGGTAGAGCGCGCGCAGGAGCATATCCGGGCGGGCTACGCTTATGCGGTCGATCTCGATCTGGAGAAGTTCTTCGACCGGGTGAACCACGACATCCTGATGGGACTGGTGGCCAAGCGCGTGGCCGACAAACGCCTGCTCAGGCTCATCCGCGGCTTTCTGACCGCGGGGGTGCTGGACGGCGGACTGGTCGGCCCAACCACCGAGGGGACGCCACAGGGCGGTCCGCTCTCGCCCTTGCTGTCGAACCTGATGCTCGACGTTCTGGACAAGGAACTGGAGAAGCGCGGTCACCGCTTCGTCCGTTACGCCGACGACTGCAACATCTATGTGCGGTCCCGGCGGGCGGGCGAGCGGGTCATGGCGAGCGTGACAAGGTTCCTCGCCCGGCGGTTGAAGCTGAAGGTCAATGCAGACAAGAGCGCGGTAGACCGTCCGTCGGCGAGGGCCTTCCTGGGCTTCAGCTTCACCGCCGAGCGGGCCACGAAGCGGCGCATCGCGCCGCAGGCGCTCGCCCGGTTCAAGGCACGGGTCCGGGAGCTGACGCGCCGCACCAGGAGCGTCAGCCTCACCCGTCTCGTTGCGGAACTCTCCCGCTACCTTGTCGGGTGGCGGGGCTACTTCGGCTTCTGCGAGACCCCTTCGGTACTGCTCACCCTCGACCGATGGGTCAGACGACGGCTCCGCGCCATCGCCTGGCAGCAGTGGAAGCGCGGGCGCACCCGCTTCGCGGCGCTGCGCCGCCTCGGTGTGGGCAAGCATTTGGCGGCGAGAACCGCCGGCAGTGTCCACGGCCCGTGGCGGCTCAGCAACAGTCCCGCGCTCGCATACGCGCTACCCAATGCCTTCTTCGACAGGCTCGGCCTCGCCTCCCTGCGAGGCCGTTCCGCAGCTTAAATCCGTCGAACCGCCGTGTACGGACCCGTATGCACGGTGGTGTGGGAGGGGTGGAGCCGTGAGGCTCCCCCCTATCCCGATTCTGCGCAGGAAAGCGGCTGGGGCCCGCGAAAAAGCCCCGGCGGGAACGGACGGGAGAAGTGCGCCCACCGTCTCGCGCGCGCAATCAGGTGCGCGAACCGCGCCGGCACGAAACGCGCGCGGACGGGCGCAGGCGCGCGCACGGGATACGCGCGAAAAAGGGTTCCGCTGCCGGCAGGCCGGCGGCGGGGCGGAACGGGAATGGAGCGGGACGGAACGCGATGAGGGAACACGATGAGGGAACGATATGCAGGACGCAGGAGGGCCGCGCGAAATCCCCTCTCCCACTCGCGGGAGAGGAGGCCGGCGGGTCGGGCGTTATGCCCGGACGGGCTGCGGAACATAAGCACTACGCATGGGAATCATGACAGAACATGACATTTCCTGACGCCTTGCGGAGGCCTCCGGTCCGCTCGCTAGCCGCGCTTGCGGCGGCGGGGCGGCGTGCGTGCGGCTTCGTCGATCCGTTCGGCGCGCGACTTCCGCTCCGAGAACAGGTCCTTATCCGGGCTGTGGGCGGCGAGCAGGCGGTCCATGACGCTCTCATGCGGTTCGAGATCGCCGTCGGCAAGGATATGCGCGACCGCCAGCCCGCATTCCTCCAGCGAACGCGAGACCAGCAGCGCGCGGTGGCAGTGGACCGGGTCCTTTTCCGCGCACATCAGCGCCAGGCGGTGCCCCGCCGCGCCGCGGAGCACGCGCTCTATGCCCTCCCGGTAGAGCGCCGTCCGGGCGAGGCGGTCGTAGCGGACCGTCCCGTCCTCGTAGCAGGCCGGGTCCTCCGGCCGCCCGCCGAGCTCGCGCCCGAGCCAGACATAGGCGATGCCGCTGGCGGAGAGCGAGACCGAAAGCGCCTTCCGGTTGAACTGCGGATTGAAGCGGCTCCAGGGTGCGGAGCGCACGTCGGCGAGCGCCGTCACGCCATGCTGCGCCAGCAGCGCCAGAAAGGCTTCCGGCGCATGGTTGGAATGGCCGACGGTCAGGACCTCTGCGGGCCGGTCGCCGGCGCCGCTCAAAGCCGGAACATCGGGAAGCGGTCGCCGGGGGCGATGGCGGCCACATCCTCGGGCACGTCGAGCAGGCCGTCGGCCTCGGCCATGACGCGCAAGAGCGCCGAGCCGTCGGGGCCGGCCTTCCTGGCCGCGCCGTCCTCGCCGACCCGGACGCGCAGCCATTCCCGACGGCCGGTCTTCTTCTTCATGGCGAATCCGGCGGGCACCGGCGTCGAGGGCGGCATTTCCCAGCCGGCCCCGCCCAGCAGGCCCAGCATCGGCCGCACCAGCATCAGCAGGCAGGCGGCGGCGGCCACCGGATTGCCCGGCAGGCCGACAAAGGCCGCGCTTCCGATGCTGCCGAGCGCCAGCGGCCGTCCGGGCTTCACCGCGAGGCGCCAGAAATGCAGTTCCGGCACGGCCGCCGCCACATGATCCTCGTCGCCGGTCGAGATGCCCGCCGAGGTCATCACCGCATCGTGCCCGGCGGCGGCTTCCGCCAGCGCCGCCTTCACCGTGGGCCCGTCGTCGGCAAGGATGCCGAGATCGGTCACGGCGAGGCCGTCCGCCTCCAGGAAGGCGCGCAGCATGGTCCGGTTGGAGTCGTAGAGTTGCCCGGGGGCCAGCTTGTCGCCGGGGAGCGCGAGCTCGTCGCCGGTGGAGAACAGCGCGACACGCAGCGGCCGGAAAACCTCCAGCCCGGTCTCGCCGAGCGAAGCGGCGACGCCCAGTTGCAGCGGCCCGAGACGCTGGCCGGCCTCGAACACCGTCTCGCCCCGGCGGATGTTCTCGCCGGCCCTGCGGTAGTTGGCGCCCGCCTTGAGGCCCGCCGGGATCGCCACGGTTTCGCCGTCGAGGCGGCAGTCCTCCTGCATCGCCACCGTGTCGGCGCCCTCCGGCACCGGCGCGCCGGTCAGGATGCGGGCCGCCTCGCCGGGTCCGAGCCGATGCGGAAAGGGTCGCCCCGCCGCCGCCCGCCCGGCCACGCGGTAGCGCGCCTGCCCGTGCGCGAAGGCGTAGCCGTCCACGGCAGCATTGTCGTAGCCGGGGACATCGAGGCCGCTCACGAGCGGTTCCGCCAGAATTCGGCCCCGCGCCTCCGACAGAGGAGTCCGCTCCCGCCCGACCGCCGGGCCGAGGCGCGTCCTGAGCCGCTCTGCCGCCTCGCCGACGGTCAGCAGCCGGTCGCCCGCCGCGAAACAGTCGTTGAGCCTCTCCATGCCCCGGAGCATAGTGGAGAACATGAGCGAGTTCATGCAGGAGTTCCTGGTCGCGCCGGACCCGGACGACCCCCGGCTGACCGAAGCCGTTACCGGGATCGACCACGAGGGCCGCGAGCGCAGCACGCGCGTCGTCGTCGAACGCCCGCTCACCATCTACCTGAACAGCCAGGAGATCGTGACCGCGATGACCGTCGGCGACCATGCCGACTGGCTCGCCGTCGGCTTCCTCGCCAACCAGAACATGCTGCGGCCGGACGACGAGATCACCGGCATCGACTTGGACGACGAACTCGACGTCGCCATCGTGCGCACGGCGCGGACGACCGACTACGAGCACCGGCTGGAGCGCCGGGTCCGCACTTCCGGCTGCGCCGTCGGCACGGTGTTCGCCGATGTGATGGACAGCTTCGAGGCGGCGGACCTGCCCCCGGACCCGCTCTACACCTCCTGGATCTACACGCTGTCGGCCAAGATCGCGCGCCGGCCGAGCCTCTATCTGGCGGCGGGCGCGATCCACGGTTGCGTCCTCTGCGAGGGCGACCGGCCGATCCTCTACCTGGAGGATGTCGGCCGGCACAATGCCGTGGACATGATCGCTGGCTACATGCGCCTCAACGGTGTCTCGCCCCTGGGCAAGCTGTTCTTCACCACCGGGCGGCTCACCAGCGAGATGGTCATCAAGACGGTGCAGATGGGCGTGCCGATCCTCATTTCCCGCTCGGGCTTCACGGCGTCGGGCGTGTCGCTCGCCCGGCAGGCGGGGCTGACCCTGGTCGGGCGCGCCAAGGGCAAGCGCTTCATCGCGCTCTCCGGAACCGAGCGCCTCGTGTTCGACGCGAGCCCGGAAGTCGCCGCCGGCGACGCCGCCTGAGCCCCATGCCCCTCGATCCCCGGCGGGACTGCGCCGGCCTGCTGCTGGCGGGTGGCCTCGGCCGGCGGATGGGTGGCGGGCTGAAGGGCATGGCGCTGCTCGACGGGAGGCCGCTGCTCGCCCATGCGGCGGCGCGCGCCGGCCCGCAGGTCGCTTGCCTGGCGGTCAACGCCAATGCGCCGGCCGAGGAATTCGCGGAACTGGGGTTGCCCGTTCTGCCCGATCCGGTCACCGGGTTCGTCGGGCCGCTGGCAGGCGTGCTGGCCGGCATGCTCTGGGCGCGCGGGGCCGGCTATGGATGGGTCGCGAGCTTTCCCTGCGACGCGCCCTTCTTCCCCGAGACGCTGGTCCGGGACCTGGCGGCGGAGGCGGGCCGGGCCGATATCGTCACGGCGACCTCCGGCGGACAGCGCCATCCGGTCTTCGCGCTCTGGGCAGCCCGCCTCGCCGACGACCTGCACCATGCGCTCGCCGAGGAGGGCATGCGCAAGGTGGACCGCTGGACCGCCCGCCACCGCATGGCCGATGTCGAATTTCCGGTCCCGCCGGAAGGCGACCCCTTCTTCAACATCAACACGCCGGAGGACCTGGCCGCGGCGGAGGCGCGGCTGGCAGGGCGGTAGATCAGGCCGCGAGCCAGCCGCCGTCCACAGGGAGCGTCGTGCCGGTGATGAAGCTTGCGCGGTCCGAGAGGAGGAAGCAGATCGCGTCCGCGATTTCGTTCGGCTTGCCGAAGCGGGCCATGGCGTGCCGGGTGCGGGACCGCTCCCTGGCAGCCGCCGGATCGGCTTGGCGCGAGAGGCTGCGGTTCAGCATCGGCGTTTCGGTGGCGCCGGGCGCGACCGCATTGACGCGGATGCCGTCGCCGGCAAGCTCGACCGCCGCCGTGCGCACCAGCGAGACGACCGCGCCCTTGGACGCGATATAGGCCGCGTTCAGCGACCCGCCGCGAAGGCGAGCTGCGAGGCGATGGCGACGACCGAGCCGCCGCCCGCCGCGCGCATCGGTCCCGCCGCCGCCGCCAACCACATCCAGGTCGCCTTGACGTTGACCGCGAACACCCGGTCCCAGTCCTCCGGGTCGATATCCTCGATGGCGGTGCCGCTCTCGGAAATGCCGGCCGCCGTCACCAGCCCGTCGAGCTTCGGGCAGCGTTCCATCGCCTGAGCGACCAGCGCCGGATCGGTCACGTCGCCGACGAGGCCGGACGAGGCGTCCCGGTCCACCACGAGCACCTCCGCGCCTGCCGCGCGCAGCATGCCGACCGTCTCCGCCCCGATGCCGGAGGCGCCGCCGGTCACGATAATCGTCTTGTTCGCGAAATCCATGGGCGGTCCTTATCCGTCTTCGCCGGGCGCGTGGAACAGGGTTCCGGCTTCGGCGGCGGGGCCGAGGCTGCACCAGATGGGTGTGTGGTCGGAGGCCTTCGGGCGGCTGCGGGGCACCGTGTCGATATCGCATTCCTCCAGCCGGTCCAACGCCGCCGGCGACAGCAGCAGATGGTCGATACGGATGCCTTCGCCGCGCTGCCAGCGGCCGCGCTGATAGTCCCAGAAGGTGAAGGCGCCGCCCCGTCGCGCATGGAGCGACCGGAAGGCGTCGCCCCAGCCGAGATGGAGGACCTCGCGGAAGGCGCGGCGGGTCTCAGGCCGGTAGAGCGCGTCGCCGGCCCAATCCTCCGGGTCGTAGCAATCCTCCGGCTCCGGTATGACGTTGAAGTCCCCGCCGAGCACGGTCGGCACCTCGTCCGCCAAGAGGCGCGCGGCATGGCGTTTCAGCCGCGCCATCCAGGCGAGCTTGTAGGGGAACTTGTCGCTCGCGACCGGGTTGCCGTTCGGCAGGTAGATCGAGGCCACGCGCACTCCGTCGAACACCGCCTCGACATAGCGCGCCTGGTCGTCCTCTCCGTCGCCCGGCAGGCCTTCGCGCAGCGAGTCGGGAGCGGCCTTCGAGATGAGTGCGACGCCGTTATAGGTCTTCTGGCCGAGAACCGTCGCCCGGTACCCCGCCGCCTCGATTTCGAGATGCGGAAAGGCATCGGCGGTGCATTTGATCTCCTGCAGCGCCAGCACGTCCGGAGCGGCAGTCTCCAGCCAGTCGATCACGGCGGGCAGGCGGGCCTTGACCGAGTTGACGTTCCAGCTTGCGATCTTCATTCAGACGGCGAAGGAGGAGCCGCAGCCGCAGGAAGCCGTCGCGTTGGGATTGTCGATGCGGAAGGCGGCGCCGGCCAGGTCCTCCACGAAATCGATCCGGGCGCCCTCCAGAAGCTCCAGCGACATCTCGTCGATCACGACATCGACGCCGGCATGGGAAAACACGAGGTCGTCATCGTTGCGCTCGTCATCGAAGGCGAAGCCGTACTGGAAGCCGGAACAGCCGCCGCCCGACACGGATACGCGCAGCATCAGCCCCGCGCCGTCCTGCTGGTCGAGCAGGTATGAGACGCGCTCGGCGGCTCTGTCGGAAATGTCGATCCCTGCGCTCACGATGCCAGCCCGCTCCAATTGCTGCCGATTATCTGGTCGCGGCCGGCGCTCTGTCAATGTACGGAAGTCTTCGCCGCTCAGATGCAGTATGTCGCGAGCGGTGGCAGGCCGTTGAAATTCACCGAACTGTAGGAGGCCGTGTAGGCGCCGGCGGACTCGATGGCCACCTTGTCGCCGACCTGCAGCGAGAGCGGCAGCCGGTAGTCGCTGTGCTGATAGATCACATCGGCCTCGTCGCAGGTCGGCCCCGCCAGCACGACCGGGCCGCATTCCGCGCCGTCGCGTTCCGTGGTGATGCGGTACTGGATGGCTTCGTCCATGGTCTCGATCAGGCCGCCGAACTTGCCGATGTCCAGATAGACCCACCGTTCCTCGTCCCGGTAGCCCTTCTGCGAGATCAGCACGACCTCGCTCTGCACGAGGCCGGCATCGCCCACCAGCGCCCGGCCCGGTTCGACGATCAGGTTCGGCATCCGGTTGCCGAAATGGCTGCGCGCGGCCGCTACCAGCGCCTCCATATGCTCTTCCGGGCCGGGCCCGTCCTTGCGGGTTCGGGCAGGGAATCCTCCCCCGACATTCACCATGCCGAGCTTCACGCCCGCTTCGTCGAGCGCGGTGAACAGCATGGCTGTCTGGCCGAAGGCCACGTCCCACTGGCGCACGTCGCGCTGCTGGGAGCCGATGTGGAAGGAGAGGCCGTAGGGGTCGAGGCCGAGCCGCCCGGCTTCCAGCATCAGGTCGCGCGCCATGTCGACCTCGCAGCCGAACTTGCGCCCGAGCGGCCAGTCCGCGCCCTCGCCGGTCATGGCGATGCGGCAATAGACGCGGGCACCGGGCGCGGCCTCGGCCAGCTTGCGCAGCTCGCCCTGGCTGTCGAAGGCGAACAGGTCCACGCCGAGCCTGTGGGCGGCCTCGATATCGGCGGACTTCTTGATCGTGTTGCCGAAGGAGAGGCGGCGGGGCGGCGCGCCGGCAGCGAGGCAGTCCCGGATCTCGTAGATGCTGGCGCAATCGAAGGACGAGCCCAGCCGGACGAGCAGCGAGACGATCTCAGGCGCCGGATTCGCCTTGACGGCGTAATAGACCGCCGCCTGCGGCAACAGCCGCGTGAAGGCGAGATAGTTCTCCCGCACGACATCCAGGTCGATCACGAGACACGGCGTCGGTGGCCGGGACTCGTCCAGGAATCGGCGAATGCGCGCCGTCATCGCATAACCCTCCCAAGGGGCTCCTAACCGCGGCTCGGGGGCGGTCGGCGGGCGGCTGCAAACCGTCCGTCTTCCCGCCTGTCGCACCGATGCCTCGTTACCGGCCCCCGGCTTGTCCGCCCGGGTGATTCCTTGGCACGTGGGTCATGCGTGGTGCGGCGGCGGAGGAATAGGTACTTTGCGCCTGCCGGTCAAGCGCCGGTCGCTCCCGGAGGGTCATATCGGGGCCGTGGCGGCTTCCAGCCAGAGCGGGTCTTCGCAGGCGGCGATCTCGCGCACTTGCGCATGGTAGGCGTTCAGCCAGTCGCGCTCGGCAGGGGCAAGGAGCGCCGTGTCGATCAGGCGGCGGTCGATGGGCGCGAAGGTCAGCGTCTCGAAACTCAACATCTCCGGGAATTCCGGGTCTTCGCGCACCAGCAGCAGGTTCTCGATGCGAATGCCGAACGCACCGGCCTCGTAGTAGCCGGGCTCGTTCGAGACGATCATGCCCGGCAACAGCGGTTCGCCGCCGCTCCGGGCGACGCGCTGCGGGCCTTCGTGAACCGACAGGTAGCTGCCGACGCCGTGGCCCGTGCCGTGGTCGAAGTCGAGCCCTCCCTGCCAGAGCGGCGCGCGGGCGAGCGCATCGAGCTGGGCGCCGGCGGTCCCCTCGGGAAACCGCGCCGTGGCAAGCGCGATATGCCCCTTCAGCACGCGCGTGAAGCAGGCGCGCTGGCGCTCGGTCGGGGTTCCGATGGCGACGGTGCGGGTTATATCCGTAGTGCCGTCGAGGAACTGCGCGCCCGAGTCCACCAGGTAGAGCATGCCCGGTGCGAGCACTCGGTCGGTGGCCTCGGTCACGCCGTAATGGACGATGGCGCCGTTAGGCCCCGCTCCGGAAATCGTCGGGAAGCTGAGGTCTCGGAAGAGCGGCAGTCTTTCCCGGTAGCTGCGCAGCCGGGCGGCGGCCGAAAGTTCCGTCTGCCGGCCCGAGGGGCCTTCGCGGTCGAGCCAGGCGAGGAAGTCCGCCATCGCCCCGGCGTCGCGGCGGTGCGCGGCCCGCGTGCCCGCGATCTCGCCCTCGTTCTTGCAGGCCTTGGGAAGAATGCAGGGGTCGCGCTCGCGCACGATTTCCGCGCCGGCCGCCTCCAGCCGCGAAAGGACCCAGGCCGGCGCGCTGGCGGCATCGACCAGCACCGTCCTGCCCGCGAGCGCATCGAGCGCCGGCCCGAACGCCTCCGGCGGCGCCAGCGACACCTCGTTGCCGAGATGCTCGCCCAGGCCCGGCACGGGTTTCGCCGGATCGACGAACAGTTCCACCCGGCCTTCGCGGTCCAGCAGCGCGAAGGAAAGCGGCAGCGGCGTGTGGGAGACATCGCCGCCGCGCACATTCAGGAGCCAGGCGATAGAGTCCGGCAGGGTCAGCACGGCAGCGTCGCGGCCGGCCCCGGCGAGGGCAGCGGCCAGCTCGCGCCGCTTGTCGGCGGAGTCCCGGCCGGCATGGGCGATGTCATGCGCGACGATCGGCGCAGCCGGCGGGGCAGGCCGTCCGGCCCATACCGCATCCAGCGGATTGTCCTCGCAGGCGACCAGCCGGCCGCCCGCCTTGCCGGCGGCCTCCTCGAACTTGCGGACGTCCTTCTCCACATGCAGCCAGGGGTCGTAGCCGAGCGCGCCCTCCGGCGGCAGGTTGGCCGCGATCCACTCCGCCGGCGGATCGTCGCTTAGGTGGAGGCACTCGAAGACCTCCGTATCGACCTGCTCCGGCATCTGCAGCGTGTACCGGCCGTCGCTGAAGACCGCGGCCTTTTCGAGCAGCAGCACGGCAATCCCGGCCGAGCCTGTGAAGCCGGTCAGCCAGGCAAGCCGCGCCGCGCTCGGCGGCACATATTCGCCCTGGTGCTCATCGGCGCGCGGCACCACGAAGCCGTCGAGGCCCCGCCGGCGCAATTCGGCCCGGAGCGCCTCTACCGCTTGCCGCCGCCCGCTCATGCCGCATGGCTCCCGGTCACGAAGGGCCAGAGCGCATCGGCCCCCTGCGCCGCGATCAGGCGCCCCAGCCGGACGGACCAGGCGCGCTCATTGCCGAACTCGTCCCGCCAGCACCATAGCCGCCTCGTGCGGTGGTGGAGCGAATGTTCGTAGGTGAAACCCATCGCACCGTGGACCTGGTGCGCGATGGCGGCTCCCTTCGACGCCGCCTCTCCGGAGCGCGCCTTGGCCGCCGCTATGGCCGCCACGCCTGTAGGGCCGAAATCCCCGGCCGCCACGGCCTCGCCTGCGGCGTCCGCCGCCGCCTCGGCCGCCGCCGCTTCGCCGGCAAGCTCCGCCAGCGCGTGCTGCACTGCCTGGAAGCGTCCGATGGGCCGGCCGAACTGCTCGCGCTCCTGCGCATATTGCACCGACTGGTCGAGCAGCCGGGAGAGCGCGCCCGCCATCTGCGCTGCGCGGACCGCCGCGCCGACAAGCAGAAGGCGGTCGCGGTCGAGCCCCTCGGGCGCCGGCGCCCAGCGCAGCGGGCGCACGCCGTCGAAGGCGATACCGTCCCGCGCCTCGCCAGCAAGGCTGGTTCCCGGGACGAGCGCGCAGGCCTCCCGCTCGACCAGGCAGACGCAGCCCGACGCAAGCAGCGCGACATGCCCGGCCTGGCGGGCGAACGGCACCTGCCGCGCCGTGCCGGAAAGCGCGCCGCCCGCAAGCTCGACGGTGTCGGCCGGGCCGACCGGGGCCACCGTCATGGGGCCGCCCGCCGGGGCAAGGCCCACCTGTTCGAGAAGCCAGCCCGCCAGCAGCGTTTCGGCCAACGGAACGGGAACCGCCCAGGCGCCGGCGGCCTTCAATATGCCGAAGCCGTCGCCGATCTCCGCTCCCCCGCCGCCGAGCTCCTCGGCGACCCAGGCCAGCGTGAGCCCGCTTTCCTCCAGCGCCTCCCAGAGCGCGGCCGGCCAGACGCCGTTCTCGGCGTCGTTGACAGCCTCCGGCGGGCAGAGGTCGGCGAGGATGCGCTCCGTCGTGTCGAGAACGATCCGGTCGCTCATCGGAGGCCGAGCTCCCGCGCGACGATGCCTTTCAACACTTCGTTGGTGCCGCCGCGAATGGTGGAGGAGGGCACATGCAGCACGCCGTCCGCCAGCACCTTGCCGTAGAGGTCCGGGGACTGGCTCGCGGCCGTTGCGCCGGCAGGAGGTTCCGCGCCTCGCGCACGAGCTCGCCCTCGAAGCGCGTGCCCATGTCCTTGACGAGCGCGGCGGCGACTTCCGGCGCCTCTCCTTCGTCCAGCAGCCTGGAAATGCCGAGCGACATACGCCGGAGCGCCATGGTCCGCGCCGCGAGCGCGCCCACCGTCTCGGCGTCCCTCTCGCCGGGTTCGGGCCCGAGCTCGCGCACCAGTTCCGTCAGCACCGGGAAGGTGGAGAGGAACCGTTCCGGCCCGGAGCGTTCGATGGCGAGCTCGCCCGTCACCTGCCGCCAGCCGTCGCCGACTTCGCCGACTGCCATGTCGTCCGGCACGAACGCATCGTCGAACACGGTCTCGTTGAAATGGCGCTCGCCGGCGATGTTTCGGATGCCGCGTATGTCGATGCCGGGCGACTTGAGGTCGATCAGGAACTGCGTCAGGCCGGCATGGCGGGCCTTCATGTCGCGGGGCTCGGTGCGGACCAGCGCGATCATGTAATGCGACCGATGCGCGCCGGACGACCAGATCTTGCGCCCGTTTATCGTCCAGCCGCCGTCCACCTTCGTCGCCGTCGTGCGGACCGAGGCGAGGTCGGAGCCGGAGTCCGGCTCGCTCATGCCGATGGCGAAATAGCATTCCCCGGCGGCAATGCGCGGCAGGATCGAGCGCCGCTGCTCCTCCGTGCCGTAGCGCAGCAGCAGCGGCCCGGACTGGCGGTCGGCGACCCAGTGGGCGGCGCAGGGCGCGCCGGCCGAGACCATCTCCTCGGTGACGATGTAGCGGTGCAGCGCCGGGCGCTCGCCGCCGCCATATTGCTTCGGCCACATCATGCCGAGCCAGCCGCGCCTGCCCATTTTGCGCGACCATTCCGGCGACCAGCCGGAGCCCCAGCTGTCCGCCATCGGCGTGAAGCCGCCCGACTCCCGTTCGGTGCGGATGAAGTCGCGGACTTCCTCCCTGAGCGCCCGCTCCTCCGGGCCGAACTCAACCCTCGGAAAGCGGAACCGGTCCCCCGTCATGGTCTCCCCCTTTGCTGCATGGCCCTCGCATTCGAGATCGAACCGGCCTTGCCGCCCTTGCCTGCCGCCCCGCTCCCGAACCTACGGGATTCGCATACCCCGCTTCGGTTTGCGTCCGGCGTGCGCGCCGCAGGCGGAGCCGCGAAGCCGACAGTCCCGGGAACCGGAATCCTGCGCATTGTGTCATGAAATGTCATGTTTTGCCGTGAGGCCCCAGGGCAACCGCTTTCGGATTTGTCATGCATGAATACCCCTATCATGCCCGAACGCCCCCTGCGTCATACCCGGACTTGTTCCGGGTATGACGGACTATTGGATTCACACATCTCTGCTCGGTGGTGAGGCATTGCACTACACCAACCGTCGCCCCGGCCCCCGAGCCGGGGCCCAGCCTTGGTTCTCGCGGCAACTTCAGCGGTCGATCCTGCTCTCCACCGGCTGCGGCGACATCGGGAAACGGGGATGGACCCCCGCCTTCGCCGCGGCGACGGATCGGGGCAACCGCCCGCCCAGCAAGATGCTGTAACGGGGCTTGGCGCTACCCGGGCACCGTTGCGGCTTTTGGCGATAGCGGCGAATCGGGTGTCGTTGCCCTTACACGCTCGGCGTGTTCACGGAGTCATGCCCGAAGGCGTGCTCCAACTCTCGATGAGAAGAAAGGGCAACGACATGGATGTCTATATCGGTCTGGATGTATCGCTGGCAAGCACGGCGGTCTGCGTTCTCGGCGACAAGGAATCGTGACGGAGGCATCTGTCGCCAGCACGCCCGATGCGCTGGTTTCGTTCATGCAGAAGCTGCCCTTCGGGATCGTCTCGGTCGGTTTGGAAGCGGGTCCCATGTCCCAATGGCTGCACAAGGGGCTGACGGATGCCGGCTTCGAGGCCGTGCCGATGGAGACCCGTCAGGTGAAGGCGGCGCTGAAGGCGATGCCGATCAAGACGGACCGGCGGGATGCCGAGGGCATTGCGCGGCTTCTGCAGATGGGATGGTACCGCCCGGTGCACTGCAAGTCGGTGTCGTCGCAGGAGGTCCGGGCGCTCCTGGCCTCGCGGAGATCGCTGAAGAATGCGCTCATCAACATCGAACTCTCTTTGCGCGGGCTGTTGGGCAATTTCGGCCTGAAGCTGGGCGCGGTCTCCAAGGGCCGCTGGGAGGATCGTATCCGGGAGCTGATCGCGGGCAACGCGATGCTGGAGGCGGCGGCCGAACCTATTCTCCGCGCCCGGACAGGGTTGCGCCGCGAGCTGGCCGGGCTTGAGAAGCTGGTCCGCAAGCTGGCAACTCAGGATCCGGTGTGCGCCCTGCTCATGACCATGCCGGGCGTGGGTCCGCTCGTGGCCCTGACTTTCAAGTCCGTGATCGACGATCCCGAGCGGTTCCGGAGGTCGAAGGATGTCGGCCCCTGGGTGGGACTGACGCCCGGACGGAACCAGTCCGGCGAGCGGGATATCGTCGGAGCGATCACCAAGGCCGGTGACGTCGGTCTGCGCACGGCGCTCTATCAGGCGGCCACGGTGATGCTGCACTGCGGGGCCCCGAACTGGCTGAAGGCCTGGGCGCTGCGCCTGGCGGTGCTTCGTGGCAGGAAACGGGCAACCGTTGCCCTGGCGCGGCGGATCGGCGTGGTGCTGCACCGGATGTGGCGGGACGGCACGGAGTTCCGCTTCACGCGCGAGGCGGCGATGGCGGCGCGCCCGGCATAGGCGCGGCTGCATCGTGACGATCGTCGGCAGACAGAGGAGGAAGAGGCGCTCCTGAAGGGAGCGATCCCCATCGGTGTCCCGTCGTCGGGACGCGGTTCCCGAGGATGCACGTTGCCTGCCTCGTTCGCCGAGCGCCTCAGGGTACTTGAGCACGCCGCGCAAGATTGGCACTCGGGAATCGTTCCGGACCAGGCATGACGTTGGCGGCCGCCGCGCCGACCACGGACGGAAGCGAGAGCCTGGCGACGGACATATCCGGGATCGTAGCTCCTTCTCATGCGCTCGATCTGGAAGACGAAGACGACGGGCATCGGCTGGTGGGCAAGTGGCCCGCCGCCGTCAGACTCCAGACGGTCGCAGCGGCGGGCCACTTGCCCACCAGCTACCGGCGGAAGCCCAGCTCATACATCACGCCCGGGCGCAGGACGGATATGCAAGCCGCCGCAAGCTGCGATGTGGCGCGACGGTGCTCGGCCAAAATCCCCCTCTTGACGAATGCCCCGTTACGGAAGGCTGGCAACCGTACCGAATACAAGCCAGCAAGAGAGGTGTGATACCAGCGGCTCCGGTTTGTGACTCATGGAGATTGCCGCCCGGTTTTCCCTCTGCGTCACCCCGGCCGGAGCGAAGCGGAGAGCCGGGGTCCATCCATGGCTCTCGACGATGCCGTAGCCGGTGGGGAGCAGGCTCGACCGCTGAAGTTGCCGCGAGAACCGAGGCTGGCCCCCGGCTCGGGGGTCTACCGCATGCACAGATCTCATTTCGGCTTGTCTGCGGCGCGCCTGCTGTCCTTGTTGCGCGGGCCTTCGCCCCAACTCGTCGTCCCCGCGAAGGCGGGGACCCAGCCCTGACTCCCGATGCCGCGCGGAACGCGGCGAACTGAAACGATGGCGGCGTTGGCGCCGCCGCCGCAGCCGGTGAAGAACGGGATCGACCGCTGAAGTTGCCGCGAGAACCGAGGCTGGGCCCCGGCTCGGGGGCCGGGGCGACGGTTGGTGTAGTGCAATGCCACACCACCAAGCGGAAATGTGTGAATCCAGTAGGGCTCAGGGGCCGGGTGACGGTGGGGGCCGTCACCATAGGTTCCGATCGGCGACCGCTGGTATGAATGCGGTAGCCCGCAAGCGGGAGGGGAGACAGGGAGCCGCCGCCGAACACGAGTCCTGCCTTATGCACCTTGGTATTATTCACCGTGCGGTCCTGCGTCGTGGTGCCGTCCGCCGCCGTCACCGTGACCCAGCGGTCGTCCACCAACGCGGTGTAGGCCGTCGTGGCCGGCGCGAAGGCCGGGTTGAGCGGCACGGCGGAGCCGCGCCGCTGAACCGTCGGAGCGCGAGGCCGCCCTTGGAAGCCGTCGCAGCCGGCTACCCCGACGACCGGCTCCCGTGAACCTTCGCCGGCTCGTCAAGCTGCAACCGGCCTGCCGCGTTCGAACCGCTTGCCATACTTGCGGCACGCTGCGGCAAATTCAGGCCGATCGTCCGGGCGGTGGCGTTTCCCGGGTTTGCGGCTGCGCCGAGCGACCGCGGGCGTTCCCGGGGAATCTCCGGCTGTCGTCGGACAGCAGGTCGAGTTCCTGCGCGCGCCGGACCGCCTCGTTGCGGTTGTTCGCGCCCAGCCTGGAGAACAGCTTGCGGAGGTGGTATCGCACGCCCTCGGTCGTAAGGTCGAGCTCGGCGGCGATCTCCTTGTCGGTCCCGGTGTCGAGGCGCGAGAGGATCTCCCGCTCGCGCTCGCTCAGTTCGAGGGCGGGATCGGCATCGGCGCTCTGCATCGCGGCGAGAAGGGCCTCGGCCGGTTCGCACAGCGGAGAGTCGCCCGCGTCCCCCAGGAACCGCTCGACCGCAGGCAGGCAGACGCGCCGTTCGCAGACCGCCGCCCACGCATAGTCGGTTTCGGCGAAAAGCGTGAGGAACTCCTCCAGGCGCCGGCGCTGCCCGGCGGGGTCGCCCGCCCGGTCTTCGAGGACGATGGCAAGCGCGAGCGCGCGCATCAGCGTGCGCCGCAGCCCGCTCTCGGCCGCCGACGCCGAGAGCGCCTCGGCGAAGGCGCGCGCCTCGGCGAAGCGTTCCTGCGCGATCGAGAGCCTGAGGCGCGCGCAGGAGAGCGCCTCCATCTCCCGCCAGGTCCGGGTCGTGCGGTCAAGGCATGCCGCCGCGTCGTCCGGCAGGCCCGCCTCGCGCCAGACGCTCTCCGCCTCATCCGCCCGGCCCTCGCCCGCCAGCACCGACACCTGCATAGCCGACAGGTATCGCGCGAGCGCGGGCAGGCCCGTGCGATGCGCGAAGTCGAGCATCTCCTGCAGCGCCCCCGGTGCGCTGCCGTCGCCGCTGCTGAGCGCCCGCCCGACCCTGGCACCGCTTGCTGCCGCATAGGCCAGGAAAGGCACGCCGTTCCTCGTCAGGGCCGCGGGGATGGCGGCCGGTTCCGGGTCGGGCGGGCGGCGGTGCCGTTCCAGTTCGAGCTCGCGGAGCAGGACATCGGCGATCGCGATCGAGGCGGGGTCGTCCAGGAAGCGCGCCCTGGCAACGCGCAACGCGCCGGCGTAGGTCTTGTGGGCCAGTTCCACCCGCCCTTGCGCCATGGCGGCCTGACCGCGCTGGAAACCGACCAGCATCCGCGCATACGCACTGCCGCCGAAGTGGGCCAGGGCGCGTTCGGCCCGGTCCTCGGCGGCGTCGAACTGCCCCATCGCGTTATGGGCAAGGCAAAGAACCTGCTCGGCATGGCCCCGGATCAGCGGTTCGTTCGCCGGAGAGGCGGCGACCCTCCGGAAATCCGCCATCAGCGCCCGGGCCCGATCCGGGCCGATGGTTTCGCCCCCGTAGAAAGCAAGAAAGCCCTGGACAAAGCGATCGTCCACCCAGAGCGGATCTTCCGCGCCGCCTTCCCCGCCGGCCGGCGCAGGGTCCGGCAGGGCGCGGTAGGCCCGGCGGGCTTCGGCCAGCTGGCCAGCGAACAGCAGGGACGCGCATCGCGCCAGCTGCAGACGGGGGCTGGAGGCAAGGACGGTCTCATCCAGCAGGCCGACAGCGGCCTGGAACGCGGCCAGGCCATAGCGAATCCAGAGACGGACCGCCCCGGCGTTCTCCAGGATCCCGCCGGCCAGCGCGGCGTCGCCCGATTCCGCGGCGTGGCGGAGCGCCGACAGGGTCTCGCCGCGACGCGCCAGCGCCACGGCGACCCGGCGATGCACGTCCCGGTAGCGCGTGCGCGCGTGGCGGAGGCGCTGGCGGGCGCAATGCTCCCGGATCAGCGGATGAAGCTGCCAGCCGGCGCGCCCGGCGCCGCGCGCCGGCAGCAGAAGGCCGGCGAGCGCGTCCATGCTCTCGAGCCGGCGCATCGCGTCGCGCGCGCCCAGCGCGTCCGCCAGCAGGTCGGCGTCCATCCACTCGAACAGGCCGGCGTCGAGCAGCAGCTCCCGGTCGGCGCCGTCCATCCCGTCCCAGAGCCGGGACTCCACCCAGTTCTCGACGATGCTTTGCATCTCCCGCTCTTCCGAGGGCGAAGAGATTCGCGCCCGGTTGCGGTGGATACGCAGCGCCATCGGCCAGCCGCCCGACTCCTCCTCCAGCGCGGCGAGCTTGCGGCGCGACAGGCGCCTGCCGGAAAACTTCCTGATCTCGGAGGCCGAGAAGCGCAGGTCGCCGGCCGTCAGCGCGGACGCCGTCCCCGACAGGACGGCGCCGCCGATATCCAGCGCCGCGGGGAGGCGGCGGCACGCCACGGCCAGATGCAGGTTGGGGGGGGCCCGCCGCACCAGGAACTCCAGCAGCGCGACCGATCGGGGGTCTGACAGCCGCTGCAGGTCGTCCAGCACGAGGACGAACGGCTCGCCGCGCGCCTCGATCACGCGCAGCAGCCGCCCGGCGCGGCTGTAGCTGCCGGTATCCGGACCGGGATCGTCGCTCGCCATGTCCTGCACGGACAGCCCGGCATAGCGGAAGGCAAAGGCGAGATAGGAATCCAGAACATCGGGGCCGTCGTCCGCGTCGATGGACAGCCAGGCGGCGACGATGCCGCGCTCGGCAAGGCGGCGGCAGCACTCCGCGAGGAGCACCGTCTTGCCGAACCCGCCCGGCGCGACGATCGCGGTCAGCCGGTTGTGCGTCGGCATGGCCCGCTCCACCAGGCCGGGCCGGTCCAAGTATCCCGGCACCCGGTCGGGAACGCTCACCTTGCGGCGCAGCAGCCAGGAGAGCCGGGGGTCCCCCTCCAAATCGCCGTGCACGCTCTCCCGGTCTGCGCCGCCGTTCCGCCCGTCCCGGGTCATCCGGCCCTCCCTGCCGCGCCGGACCCCGGCCCGCACGGGCGAAGCGCGCCGCCGCAGGGCGCGCCAGCCGAGCCCGCTTTTCTTGTTGCAGAATACGCCGACCGGATCATGAGGCGGCCATGCTCGGTCGAATTGCGATGGCGGCGCAACTGTAGTCTCCGAAAAATACATGTAGTCAAAAACAGAGGTGGCCGGGGCTCTCATGCGGTAACTGGCCCGTATTCCCGGCCTGGCCGCGAAAAATCGGGCCGCTGTCCCGTCGACGCGCCTGGCGTTCCTCTCCCCGGACCGTCATGTCGGCACTGCAAGACCTTTCGGGGCGGTATTTTCTCGAACTGCAAGAGAATTCCGATTTCCACGGTTTCGCCGCGCCTGCCGAGCTGTTCCAATTCGGTGTGTTAGAGATGCCGTCGAAGTCCCCGGGGGCGGGTACGTTGCGTCGCGTGTATTGCGAACCCGGACAAAGGGGAGTGAAGGCACAATGTTCGATCGAAACCCAAATAACTCAAGCCGGAGATCCGGACTGATCGCCGCAATCCTGGCCGTGTTCCTCGCGGCCGGGTCGATTCCGCATGACGCTCGTGCGAACGGCAGTACGACCAATACATGGCATGAGAGTAACGGTTGCAGCGCCTTCTTCAGGGTAAGCCATGACGCCGCGACCTGCCTGACCGCCAACTGGGACAACAGTCCGCCGGTTAGTTCCGGGTATGCTTTAGGAAGCAGAGCCACGGTCAGGAATAAGTGCTCGAACTATGGCACCGTAGTCGCTCATTTGGATGTCAGTGGCTCAGGTGACTGGCACATACATCTGACCAACAATGAAGAGTATCGGGGCAGTTTGCCTCTCAACGATGTCAGCGGTGTCTACTGCTGCCTCAACGCGTCGGACCTCTGCCACAAGTCCCAGGTCGAGAAGATAGCCTCGGGCCCCTATGCCGGACATATCAGCCGGATCACGACGACCGCTTCCGCGATTGCGACGACGTATGAGGATGTCAGCACGCATCACAGGCGATACAATTTCTGCCAGAGCAACCCGATCGACATCTACTGCCGCGCCAACCCGCAAGGCGATGCCTTGACAGTGCCCACCACGCCCGCCTGCTCCGATGACAACACCTGCAATTGCGGCGACCATTTCTGCACGGCCGATGACTGCGATTCGATGTGGGACGACAACGCCCCCGCGACGTTCTCGGCGCTTGACGACAGGACCTCCGGCGGCTGTGCGGAATCGGACGATGCAAGTTATTCCTCGTCCATCGACGCCGCCGACGGCACGAGCCAGAACTGCACAATCAGGACATGGTGCGCAACCGACACGCAGTTCGGCGCCTATGTAGACTCGAATTACGTTAGCATGAGAGCGGTGAAGGAGGTCGAATTCACCGTCGATGCCAACGCCAGCGATATCAGACAGATGTATAATCTCTTCAATTGCTCCGGTGTCGTGAAAAAGGGCAGTTGCACGGGCACCGCGATCAGCACGCATATCTCGGACCAGTCGGTCCAATTGGACTGAGCCCGCGCTCTGCGCCGGAAGCCGGCCGTCCCTGCGGTGCGCCGGAACCTTTGCCGAGCCGCAGCCGTGCGACCCGGGAGCGCCCCCTCTCATGGCTTCTCTCGGGTCGAGGCCGGCCGTTTCTTCGGGCCTCCTTCGCGTGACGCTTCGGCCTGTCCATGAAGACCGCCCCCGGACATGCGGGCCTCCTGGCGCTGTGGCTTGCGCTGTCCTGCGTGCCCGCAGCGGCGCAGACGGGCGGGCCGGAGCGCCTCGAACTCACGCTTGAGGAGGCGGTGCGGCTGGCGCTGTCGAAGAGCCGGTCGGCCGTTTCGGCGCGGCTCCGGCGGGAGGAGCAGGGACTGGCGCTGGAGGCGGCGGAGGAGCGCTACGACCCGGCGGCGAGCTTGACGCTGGGGACGAACGCGGCGAGCCGGGGCGACGAGACGGCGGATATCTCGATAGGGCCGAGCGTGCGCGTGCCGACCGGCGGGACCTTCCGCCTCTCCTTCCGCAAGCCGCTGGCGGGCGAGCGCGACCGGGAGGCGAGCACGGCGCTTTCCTTCTCGCAGCCGCTGCTCAAGGGGTTCGGGCCGGAGCTCGACACCCAGCCGCTGCGCCGGGCGCGCCTGCAGGAGCGCATCGACCGCCGCGCCTTCCGGGACGCCGTGGCCGGCATCCTGGACGCGGCGGTTTCTGCCTATCGCGGCGTGCTCAGGGCGGAGCAGCGGCTGGCGATCGCGCGCGAGGCCCTGGAGCGGGCGCGGCGGCAGCTGGAGATCAACCGCACGCTGGTCGAGGCCGGGCGGATGGCCCCGCAGGACCTGGTGCAGACCGAGGCGGACGTCGCGAACAAGGAGTATGCCCTGACCGACGCCGAGAACGCGCTGGAGACGGCCAACTCCGGCCTCGTGAACACGCTCGACCTCGAAGAAGGCGTCAGCATCCGGCCGCAGCCTGAGCCGCCCATCGAGCCGGAGCGTCCGGACCTCGAGGAGAGCCTGGAGACGGCGTTCGCGCGGCGCACGGACTGGCTGCGCGCCGAAATCGGCATGGAGTTCGCGCGCATGGGGCTGCGGAGCGCGGAGAACGCCCTGCTGCCCGATCTTTCGCTGAGCGCACAGGCGGACCACAGGAGCGGGCGCGACCGCACCCACTGGGCGGGCGGGCTGAACCTGACGGTGCAACTGCAGGACGACGGGCCCCGGCGGGCGCTCACGCGCGCGCGCAACAGCATGCGCCGCGCCGAGATGGCGCTTGCCGAGCAGCGCCAGTCGATCCGCATCCGGGTGCGCCGGGCGGTCCACGATGTGGCGGTGGCGCTGCGCCAGATCGGCCTCGCCGCCCAAGCGCGCGCGCTTGCCGAGCGCAAGCTCGACGTGGAGCGCCGCAAGCTGCAGCAGGGCCTTTCCTCCGCCTTCCAGCTCGGCCGGTTCGAGGACGACCTGGTGGCGGCGCAGAGGCGCGAGCTGGACGCGGAGGCGCGCTACCGGGACTCCTTGGCCGCGCTCGACCGGACACTCGGCACGACACTCGACCGGTGGGGGATCGGCGTCGAGCAGGCGGGCCGATGACGGAGCCCGGCATCCACCGCGAGGTGCTCGACAATCTCGAGGACGGCGTGCTGGTGGTCGGCCTGGGCGGGCGGATCGAGACGCTCAACCCGGCGGCGGAACGCATACTGGGCTTGGAGACGGGCGAGGCGGCGGGGCGCGGCTTCGCCGACCTCTTCATCCTGCGGGAGGGCTTCGACGACTTCACGCAATTGCTGATCGACGCGACGGCGGAGCGGCCGGCGCCGGCGCGGCTCGTCGTCGAGGTCCGGGGTGAGGCCGGCCCGCGCTCGCTCTCCGTCGCCACCTCTTATCTCCGGCGCGGGGAGGCCGGCGAGGCGGTGGCGGCGATCGCCGTGTTCAGCGATATCACCGAATTGCGCGAGCTCAGGGACACGGAGCTCAGGCTGGCGAAGGAGGCGGAGGCGCAGCACCGCCGGCTCCAGGACGCCTACCGGGAGATCGAGGACCGCAATGCCGCGCTGGCCTCGGCGCTGCGCAAGGTGCGCATCGTGCAGGGCCTCGGCATGGTGCTGGCGCTGGGGCTGTTCGTCGGCGCCGGCTTGTGGACCACGCGCTCGCTCGACCTGTTCGAGGGCGTGGCCGCCTCGGCGGCGCCGACGCCGCCAGCGCAGGAGGGCCGGATGACCGTCCGGCCGCGGCGGGTGTCGGAGGGCATTTCGCTCCGCGGCACGCTCGCCCCCTGGCGGGTCGTGGCGGTCAACAGCGCGGTCGGCGGAACGGTCAGGGCGGTGCATTTCCGGACCGGGCAGCAGGTCGAGGAAGGAGAGGCGCTGCTGGAGCTGGATCTGAGCCGCGCCAGGCGCGACTACGCCGCGGCGCGCCGGCGCCACGCCAGGGCCCTGGAGGCCCTGCAGGTGCTGGAAGACTGGGAGAACAGCCAGGAGATGGTCGCCGCGCGGCGGTCCTTCACCAAGTCCAGCCTCGACATGGAGGGCCAGCGCACGAAGATCAACAAGAGCCGCTTCCTGTTCGAGGAAGGGCTGATCTCGGCCTCGGAGCATGAGGACGCCGAGCGGCAGTTCAGGGGCCAGGAGCTGGACTTCGAGGCGGCGAAGGAAGAATACGCCGCCGTTCAGGCCCAGGTCGGCCAGGACGAGATCGACGCTGCGCGGCAGGGGGTGGAGGGCGCGGAGGCGGACATGCTCCGGCTGGAGCGGCAGCTCCGGGGCGGGGAGAGGATCGAGGCGCCGATTTCCGGCATCGTGCTCGCCTCCGCGTCCGGGGGCCGGCCGCTCGCGGTGGGCGGCGCGGTGCGCGCTGGCCAGACGCTGGCGTCGATCGGCGACTTTTCGCGCATGGCCGCGAGCGTGAAGGCGGACGAGACGGACGTGGTCCGGCTCCGGGCCGGCCAGAAGGTGACGGTCACCGGCAACGCCTTTCGCGGCCTCACGCTGAGCGGCGAGGTGACGCATGTCTCCTCGCAGGCGGACCCCAGGTCCCGGGGCATCCCGAAATTCGATGTCACAGTCACGCTCGACCCGGTCCCGCCGGAGAACGCGGCGCAGATCAGGACCGGCATGTCGGCCAGGATCAGGATCGTCACCTACGACAATCCGCAAGCCCTGCTGGTGCCGATCGACGCCGTGCGGAGCCGGGGCGGCGTCCACCGCCTGCGGGTGCTCGATCCCGTGACGGGGGATGCCGAGGAGCGCGAGGTCGAGATCGGTCCGACGACGCGGGACTCGGTCGAAATCCGGGCCGGGCTCAAGGCGGGCGAGACCGTCCTGCTGCCGGGCGGCTGAGCGGCGCGCGATGCTGGAACTCGCCGATATCCGCAAGAGCTTCCGCCTCGGGCCGGTCGAGGTCGAGGTGCTGAAGGGCATCGATCTCCGCGTGGAGGCGGGCGACCTCATGTCGATCATGGGGCCGTCGGGCAGCGGCAAGTCCACCCTGATGAACATACTGGGGCTGCTGGGCCGCCCGACTGCCGGCTCCTACCGCATCGACGGGCGGGACGTCTCGACCATGAACGACCGGGAGCTCTCCGCCTTCCGCAACCGGCATATCGGCTTCGTGTTCCAGTCGTTCAATCTGCTGGGGCACCTGACGGCGCAGGAGAACGCCGCCCTGCCGCTGGTCTATCGGGGCCTCGCGCAGCGGGAAGTGCGGCGCCGGGCGCGGGACATGCTGGAGAAGGTCGGCATGAGCGACCGGCTGGACCACAGGCCGGACCAGCTCTCGGGCGGGCAGAAGCAGCGCGTCGCGATCGCGCGGGCGCTGGTGGGGACGCCCTCGGCTGTGCTGGCCGACGAGCCGACCGGCGCGCTCGACTCCGACACGGCCGAGGAGGTGATGCAATTGCTGATGCGCCTGAACCGCGAGGAGGGGATTGCAGTGGTCGTCATCACCCACGACCCGACGGTCTCGCTGCAATGCCGGCGCCGGGCGCTGATCCGCGACGGCGAGCTGCTGGAGGACCGTCGCGAGGCGGGGGAGAGCGGCGCGGCATGAAGCATGCGGGCCCGGCGCTCACCGACAGCCTGCGGGAGGCGGCGCGCAGCCTGGCGCGCGCGCGGCTCAGGACCGTGCTCGGCCTCATCGGCATCGCCATCGGCATCGCCTCGGTAATCGCCATGGTCTCGGCCGGCGAGCTCGCCAAGGCCGAGGCGCGCAAGCAGTTCGAGGCGCTCGGCACCGACATCGTCACGATAGAGACGACGCAGGGCGGCCGGGGGTCGGGGATCGAGCTGGAGGATGCGCTCGCGCTGGCCGCCTCTCTGCCGGCCGTCTCCCTGGCGGCGCCGGTGATTCCGGGGGGCGCTGGTTTCATTCATGCCGGGCGGCGGGTGGGCAGCGGGACCATGAAAGGGGTGACGGCCTCCTATGCCGACTTGACCAAGCTCGAACTGGCCCGGGGACGGTTCGTCTCGGACCTCGATGCCGGGCGCCTCTGGGGCGTCGTCGGCGCCGGCGTCGCCGCCGCCATCCGCCGGGCCGGCACGCTCGACCCCCTGGAGGCCGAACTCGAGATCGAGGGGCGCTTCTACAGGGTGGCCGGCGTGCTGGAGCCGCGGGAGGAGACCTACGGTTCGCCCGTCCAGGTCGAGGCCGACAAGTCCGTGTTCGTCCCCATCGTCACCGTCTGGCGGTCGACGCCGAATGCCCGCGTCGAGTCCATCGTCGCCCGCGCCGCGCCCGGCGTACACTACGAGGATGCGGTTGCCGAAATCGAGGCCTGGTTCCAGGCGCGCGCGCCCGAACTCAAGCTGGAGGTCACGAGCGCGAAACAACTGATCGAGCAGATGGAGTCCCAGCTCGGCGTGATGACCCTGTTGCTGGGCGCCATCGGCTCCATCAGCCTCCTCGTCGGCGGCATCGGGGTGATGAACGTCATGCTGATCTCCGTGACGGAGCGCCGCCGCGAGATCGGCGTGCGCCGGGCGCTCGGAGCCAGCCGCGGCGACATCCGGCGCCAGTTCCTCGTCGAGTCCGTCATCCTGACGCTGGCAGGCGGCCTGGTCGGCCTTGCGGCAGGCAGCGGCGCCACCTTGGGCATCTGCCAGTACACCGGGTGGGAGTTCTTCGTCTCGACGCTCTCGGTCGTTGTCGGGCTCGGCGTCTCCTCGGCTGTCGGGCTTTTCTTCGGCCTCCAGCCCGCCCACCAGGCCTCGCGCCTCGATCCCATCGTCGCCCTGCAGGGGAATTGACAGAAACCGCAGCGAACCGGCCCCGGCCCGAATACCGAGCATTGGTATAACGAAAGGACATCAACCCCATGCAAATTCGTATCCTCGCGGCGCTCGCCGCACTCGCGCTTCTGGCGCCGCTGGCAGCCGGGGCCCATGACGGCCACGGCCCCGCCCCGGACAAGGGCGCGATCGAACGGATCGTCCGCGACTACCTGCTGAAGAATCCCGAGGTCATCGAGGAAGCCATCGGGATGCTCCGGGCGCGGCAGGAGGAAGCGAGGCGCAAGCGCGCCGAGGCCGCCATAGCCGAAAACGGCGAGGCGCTGCGCTCGCATCCGCTGTCGCCGGTCTCGGGCAACGCGCAAGGCGACGTCACCGTGGTCGAGTTCTTCGACTATCGCTGCGGCTTCTGCAAACGCGCCCTGCCGGCGATGGAGGCGCTGCTGGAAGAGGACCGGAACGTGCGCGTCGTCTGGAAGGAGTTCCCGATCCTGGGCCCGGTCTCCGATTTCGCCGCCCGCGCGGCCATGGCGGCCGACCGGCAGGGCCGGTACTACCCGCTCCACCTCGCGCTCATGAAGGAGCCGGAGCTCACCGAGCAGAATGTGCTGGAGATCGCCGGTCGTACCGGGCTCGACATCGAGCGGCTCAGGCAGGACATGGAGGACCCGGCGATCCGGGCCTATCTCGACGAGACCCGGACGCTGGCGCAGCAGATCGGGATCGGCGGCACGCCCGCCTTCGTGATCGGCGGCACTCTGGTCGGAGGCGCAGTCGATGCCGCCCGCATGAAGGAGCTCGTCGCCGCCGCGCGCTCGGGCGCCGGCAAGGGATGACGTTGGCGGGCAACCGAGAGGAGGGAACAAGGGGATGAAGATCGAAACGCGCAAGGAGGGCGACGCCGTGATCGTCTCTGCCTGCGGGCGGCTGGACGGGGCCGGCGCGCCGGTTCTGGAAGCCGAACTCTCCGCGCTTGCAGTACGCGGCGTCGGGCTCGTCGTGCTGGACTGCGGCAGGATCGACTACATCAGCAGCGCCGGGCTCCGCGCGCTGCTGATAGGCGCGAAGACCTGCCTGCATGAAGGCGGCCAACTTGCCGTCGCCGCGTTGCAGCCACATTGCCGGGCAGTCATGGAGGCAAGCGGCCTCCTTTTCCTGCTCAACTACCAGGAAACGCCTGAGGCCGTGCTGGCGGCGACAGCCCGATCCCCTGCGGCGGCGGAGGACAGGGCTGCGCTGGACATAGGGGTGCTGCATGAAGGCTCGGCCGTCGTCCTCTCGCTGCGCGGCCGGCTGGACGGCAGCAATGCGCCGGCGCTGATCGCGCGGATGTCCGGCGCGCTCGAGGATGGCGTCGGCGATCTGGTGCTGGACTGCGCTGGCATGAGCTATATCAGCAGTGCCGGGTTGCGCGTCCTGCTGATCGGCGCCAAGACCTGCCGGCAGGAGGGCGGAAGGTTCGCGCTCGCCGCCCTCGCGCCGCAATGCCGCTCCGTTCTGGAAATGAGCGGCTTCCTTTCGGTCATCGAGCATCACGAGACATGCGAGGCCGCCCTCGCCGCCCTCGGCAGGTCTGCATGACGCCGGTCCGACGCGCGAAGCGCGGCCCGGCTTGCGTGCCGTCCGCTCATTGGTGGTTCTCAAGGCTGCCAACTACCCGCTCTCACGTCCGTGCCTATCGGCGCATTATGTCGCTGCGGATTTCGGCGCCGATGCTCTCGCGCTGGCGGCGCAGGGGGTTGTGGGGGGAGTCGAACTGCGGCGCCTCCAGGCGGAACAGGCGCCCGAGGGTGTGCATGCGGGGATGGATGTCGGCCTTGCCGCTCTCATATTCGGCGTCGTCGAACCCCATGACCTCGATGACGTAGCGCAGGATGCCGCCGGCGTCGTAGCGCCCGTCGGCGCGGCGCGGGCCGGGATTGCCGGGCATGTGGCCGCCGCCGCCCGGACGGGATACCGTGAGCATGAAGTCGGGCAGGCAGGGGCCGCCGGCGGTCTCGAACCGGAAGAGCGGCTTCTCGAGCTCCGCCCGGACGGGGCCGCCGAGCGCGTCGCGCAGGCCGGGGTCGGCCTCCAGGCCCCGCACGAGGCGGCGCAGCGTGCCGAGCGCGCGGCGTTCGTTGTGCGAGTCGACCGGGACCGGGCAGAGCGTCGAGACGATGGGCTGCGCAGAGGCGCTCAGGCACTCCCATTCCCGGCGGTCCTCGGAGCGCGCCACCAGCCCGAGGAACAGCCAGGGTCCCCGCACCCGGTTTTGCCAGACGGATGGGGCGGAGACCCTGGACCGCACCTCGACATGCCCAAGGCGCGGCCAGGAGCGGTTGATCGCGGTTTCGTCCATGTCGCGCGCCGTCCAGCAGAGCAGGGCGAACGGCGTGTGCCGCTCGGGCCAGGCGGGCTCGGCGGCCGCGAGCTTCCGCGCGATTTCGCCCGAGCGCCAGTCGGCCGGATCGGTGAACAGGAACGCCGGCATGGGCACGCCCGGCGCGAGGCGGAACGCTTCGGCGGCGCGCGCGATCTCGGCCAGCCATTGGCGCTCGGAGGAGAACCCGTCCGCGACCGCGAGCACATTGAGGCGCGCGGCGTCCATCAGCGCGCCCAGCATGCCGGACAGCGTGCGCGGCTGCCGGCCGGGCGCGAGCCCCTCGAACCCCCACCGGTCCGCCGCCGCCGGGGCGGGTTCAGCCGAAGCTCAAGCGCCTGCACGCGCAGTTCGGTGCGCCGCCGGCTCTCCTGCTGCCAGAGCGCCCGCCAGCAGCCGCGCCCTGTCAGCGCGGCCATCGACAGGCTCCGCTCGCCGCAGGGCCGGCCGTCCGAACGCCATGTCACCGCCACCGTGCAGCGGTCGTCCAGCCGCGTCTCCTCGGCCGTCCTGCGCAACAGTTCTCCCTCGAACTGCACCGCCTCCACCGGCTCCGCGCGGTCGAGGCGCCGCCGTTCCTCCAGCGCCGGCTCGACCAGCTCGGTCCAGCTGAGAAGGTCGCCGACCGCGAGGTCGTCGTGCCGGCATTCCACCGGGAACGCGTCGGAGGGCTGGGAGCGTTGCCGCGCCAGCGCGGCGTCGCGCAGGCCCGCATGGCTCCATTGCGCAGGGCGCACATTCATGGCCGACAGCATCCGCGCCGGGACCGCCTCGACCGCCTCTTCGGGCTTGTGGCCCCGGCCGAGCCTCACCCACTCCAGCTCGACCATGTCCCTCGGGCTGCGCCCGCCGCTCCGGCCGGTGGAGCGCAGCACCGCCTCGCTGTCCGTCCCGCCCCGCCAGCGGCGGAGCCGCACCCGGTCGCCCGCCACCAGATCGCCGCCCACCCGCCAGCGGCGGCCGAAGCCCAGTTCGGCGTCCGGCTCGCGCAGCCGCCGGGTCTCGGCGCGCACCATGTCCGCGATGCGACCTTCCTCGGTCTCCGGGAGTCCGCGCCGGCGCTCCGCGGCCTTGAGGCCCTTGTCGATCCGGTCCCGCGCCTCCGGGCGGCTCTCCCAGTGGCGCTTGAGGCCGGGATCGTCCAGCGCCGCGCTTGCCGCCTCCTCGAAGCGCTCGCTCCGCTCCAGCCTGGCCGGCCAGCGCGGCAGAAGCGTCTCCGGGAGCCGCGCGCGTGCGGCCCGCTCCGAGAGCCGCGTGTCCTGGTCGGCCAGCCACTTCACCTCCCGCCGCAGCGCCTCGATCCGCGCCCACTCCGCCGCGCGCGCGGCATGCTCGTCCAGTTCGGCCCTCAGACGCCGGCGCGCCGCCTCTTCGAGCTCGCGGTTCTTCTCCAGCTCCCCGGCCTCGGCAATGGCCTCGCCATGGGCGGCGTCGTGGAAAGGAAGGAGGCCCTCCGTCTCCGCGTCGCTCCGCGTCTTGTCCAGCCGCTTCATGATGCGGACGAACTCATCGAGCGGGCCGTGCTTCTTCTCCAGGCGTTCCAGTTCCGAGGCGAACCGCTTCCTTCCGTCCCGGACATTGTCGAGATGGGGACCGTATGCGGCCTCGCCTTCCGTGATGGCGCTGCCGGTCCGCCGCAGCGTCCGGGCGCGCCCGGAGAGTCCCGCATAGCCCGGCAGGTCGCTGAGCGGCATGTCCCGGCCCCGGCGGCCGAGACGGCTGCGCTCCCCTTCCAGCGCCCGCCAGTCGCGTTCGTGCCCGCGCGCCTCCTCGAAGAAGCCGTCGATTTCGGCCCGGCGTTCCCGGCACAGGCGGTCTTCCTCCAGCACGCCGGCCGCGAACGCCGCCGCCGCTTGCGCAAGGCCGGGCCGGTCCGCAAACGCCCGGACATCGGCAACGAATGCCTCCCAGCCCCGGACATGGAACGCGAGGCCGCCCGCGGCGCGCTCCTGAAGTACCCGCCGCCTGGCATGCAGCCGCGCCCAGACGGCGTCGTGGCCCGCCAGTTCGGCAAATCTGTCCAGCGCGGCCGGCAATGCGGCCGCATCGGCGCCGCGCCGGTCGAGATGCGGCCGCCAGGCTTGCGCATCGGCCGCCATGCCGCGCCAGCGACCTGCCGCCGCCTGCAACGCCCCGAGCCAGGCGGCATAGCCGTCGAGCGGCACCGGCGGCTCGCCGGCGGCCACGTCTTCCAGCTGCGCGCGCTCCTCGGAAAGCCGCCCGGCCTCGTCGATCAGCGCCGCCACCGCCGCCCGGCGCGTCTCGCCCGTCTCCGCCCCGGCGATGACGAGATTGACGGCGGCCATGACGGAGGGCGGTACGATCTCCTGCGAAGCGAGCGCGCGGGCCAGCTCCAGAAGTTCGTCATGCCCGTCCGCGTAGAACGGGATCGTGTTCGCCAAGCGGGCGCGTTCTTCCACCTCCCGCCGGAGCGCCTCGAACAGCGGGACGGTATCGTCGAGACGCAGCAGGGCGTCGAACCGGTCCAGGCATGCGGCGATCCGTGCCCCCGCCTCGCCCGCGCGCGGCCCCAGCGCCTCCAGCACGAGCCGGCCGTTTTTCGCCAGCCGCTCCGCCATCGCGCGCCAGTCAGCCCAATCCTCCCTGCCGGCAGCCGCCGAGCCCTCTGCCGCCGCCCGGTCCTCCAGCGCCCGCCGCCGTTCCTCATGCGCGTCCAGCAGGCCCAGGAACTCATGCGCCAGCGCATCGCCCTCGCGGCAGGCCCGGTCATAGGCGAGAAGGCCGTCCACAACCTCCCGGACCGCGGCCGGCAGGTTCGGCCAATGCGCCAGTTTCTCCGTGCGTCCGACCAGCCCGTCATAGCCTTCGACCAGGAACGCGACCGTGCCTTCTTCCCGCGCCGCCGCTTCAAGACGGGTCCACTCCTCATGCGGCGTCCAGACCGGCCCCTTCTCAGCAAGCCGCCGGCGCAGCGCCTCCGGGTCGATCTCCTCGCCCACCGCCTCCAGCGCCGTCGCCCGCTCGCCGGTATGCGCCTCCAGCACCTCCACAAGCTGTTCCCGGTTGTCGGTCAGCACCACCGCGCTGTCCCGAGCCCGGCTGATCTCGACATAGAAGGTGGACTGGTCGGTCAGCGAGCCGTGACCCGAGTCCAGCACCGCGATCACCCCGTCCGCCGTGCTGCCCTGCGCCCCGTGCACGGTCGTGCTCCAGGCATGGTCCAGATGCCGCAGCTGCGGGTCGCCGTGCCGGAGCGACAGGGTCCGTCCGTCGTCGAGAGCGAACCGCACCCGGTCCTTCGTGATCGCCGCCACCTCCGCCCGTCCGCCATTGACGAGGTCCCGCCGCTTGTCGTTGCGGGTCCAGCGGATGCGGTCGCCTGCCCTGATCTCGATCTCCCGCGACTCGTAGACCTCCAGACGGTAGCGGTAGTAGCCCTGCTGCGGGGCGATGCGGCGCGGCCTGCCGTCGGGATGCAGCAGCAGCACCCGGTCCTCCTCGGTGCCGGTCACGGTCAGCGCCTCGTCCCGCCTCACCCGGAAGTTCACCATGTCCTGGTTGAACAGCACCGTGTCGCCTTCGCGGTAGTTGCGCGCGTCGGCCTTCTCCGCCCGCGTCATGCCGAGGCTCACCAGGCGCTCGATCCTGAGCGTCCGGCCCCTGAGCGCGCCCTCCGCCGCCAGCGCCTCGCGCACGACCGCGTTGATCCCGGCCCTCAGCTCATGCGTCGGTGCCACCAGCAGCGTCCGCTCCCGCGCCTCCGGACCGAGCTCCAGCCATGTCTCGGCCGCCTTCTCCGCCAGCTCCTCGAACGGCGCCTCGTGAACGCTGCCGCCCAGCAGTTCCACCGCCTCGCCCGGATCGCCCGCCAGCACCGCATTCACCGCCTTGCGCAGGTCCGGGTTCCGCTGACGGCGGATATCCTCCATTACCGCCGTCGTCATGCCCGCCTGCTGCAAGAGCCGGAAGGGCTGGCCCGCCTCCACCGCGCGCAGCTGGCTCCGGTCCCCCACCAGCACCAGCCGCGCGATGTCGAGCTCGCGCGCATGTTGCAGCAGGAACCGCATCTGGTCGGTCGAGACCATCGACGCCTCGTCCAGCACCAGCACCGCGCCGGCAAACCGCTCCTTCAGCCCCTCGATCACCGGACCGGAACCATCGACAGCCCCGCAGCGCGCAGGAACCATTGCAGCGTCCGCGCATGCATCCCCGCCTCGCGCGCCAGCGTGCCGGCCGCCGCCGAGGACGGCGCCAGGCCCAGCACGAAACGACCGCCGGCCAGTTCCCGCACATGCGCCAGCATCCGGGTCTTGCCTGTCCCCGCCCGGCCCTGGACCCCCACGACCCGGTCCTCCGCCAGCAGCACCGTTCGCACCGCGTCCGCCTGGTCATCGGTCAGGCCAGCGCCCGCCAGATGCGCCTCCGCCTTCGCCGGGCCGCAAAGCGCCGCGCCCGCGCCCATGCCCGCCCTCATCATCGCAATCAGGGCGCGTTCCGCCTTCAGCGCCCGGTCGGTCACGAACGCCCGGTCCGCGCGCCTGAGCGTCGCCTCGACAAGATGCGCGTCGCGGACCAGCATGCCGATCGCCTCGCGCACCGCCTCTATCGAATGCCGCCCCGGCGAGTGCTGGAGCGCCAGCGTTTCCAGCTCGCTCGCCGCGAACACCGACTGGCGCTCCTCAAGATGCCGCATTGACCGCCACGCGATCTCCAGCGCCGTCGGCACCGGCGGCAGCACCGTCCGGCCCCGCGAGCGCCTGGCACTCGGAACCTCGTGGAACGCACTCGCGCGCTCGGCCCAGATCTCCCGCAGCATGCCGTGCAGCGGCTCCGCCTTCGGTTTCCGGGTCGCCAGCGCCGCGATCTGCGCCTCCGCCTCCCCGCGCTCCCAGCCCTTCTCGTCGATCCAGGCCAGGATCGCCTTTCTCCGGGTCGAGAACGCATCCCGCAACGCCTTGTCGTAGCCCGCGATCTCGAAGCTCTGCAGGCGCCCCGCCATCGCCGGCACCACCGAATAGCCCCGTTCGATCAGGCGGCGCGACAGCTCGTTGCGGTAGAAGGCCCCGATCAGCCGCGCGTTCCGGTGCAGCAGGGTCGGCTCGATGCTCTTCCACCGGCCCTCACCGTCACGCGTCATGTTCGCCACTACCGCATGGGTGTGCAGCTGCGGGTCGAGATCGCGGCTCGCGACATGCCGGAACAGCGCCGCCGCAAGCCCATGCCCCTTCACGCGCGGACGCCTGCGCGTCTCCGGGTCCCAGCCCCGCGTCTGCAGCATCGTCTCCTCGATCCAGTCCAGCGCCGCCCTCACCGCCTCGTCATGGCAGCGCAGGACCGCCCGGTCGCCGCGCGGATGCTTGGCCGTCGGCAGCAGCGCCGCCAGCGAGACGGATTTCGGGGCGGAGAAGGTGATGTCGAAACCGGGACGGTGCTCGTGCTCCCCGTCCCGCTTGCGCCCGAGGCGAATGTCCGTCCCCGGCACATAACCCTTGAGAATCCTTTCGAAGGCGCCCGCCGCGACCTTCCGGCCCGCCTCAAGCCCCACCGCAGCCGCCGCACGCCCGTGCCACGCGCTCGCCTGGCGGTGCTCCTCCGCCTTCGCCCGCGCCGCCTCCCGGTCGTCGCCGGCCGTCACATAGTAGCCGCCCTCCTCGTGGAAATACTCCGCCGTCGAGGACGAAGACGTCAGATTGCGGACGCGCGCGACCATGACCCGGCATCATAGGGGGATTTCGGAAGGCGATGGCGTATGGGGCCGGAGCAGGCATGATCGATCCGGCATGATTGCAACGGCGACGCCGCCCGTCGCGGGAACAAGGGGATTTCGATATGGAGCCAGCTTGGCGGTGCGCGCTGCACAAGGATTGCCGGGGCAAAGACCGGCGGGTCTGGAGATTTCGCTCGGCACCGCCAACGACCCGCGCTTGGCTTACCTCGTACATTCCAACTAACCTCACCTACCGTTCGTCAAAAACTTCCTATCCATACTCGGAGGTTAGCCCATGACACTCGTCGCCGCCTGGATACGCCAACGTACTGACCGAGATGAACTCATCGTCGCGTCCGATAGTCGATTGTCATTCGGGGCGCGCTGGGATTGCTGCCCGAAAGTGTTTCCCCTCACGAGGGAAGACTCCGTCTTGGCGTTTTGCGGCGATACAGCATTCGCCTATCCAATTTTGCTTCAGCTAAACAACTCCATCACCAACTACCGAAAAAGCAGGAGTCGAGAACAAGATATCACCTCTCTTCGCCCGCATTTGCTCAATGTCATTGAGCGCATGCGAGACGAGGTGCGCAACCGGCCGAAAGGGAACAGCGGAATCGATACCAAGGGCTTTAAGATCCTGTTTGCTGGCTATTCATGGCGAGAGCAGCAATTTAGAGCTTGGGCTCTCTCCTACTACGCAAGCCTTCAACGGTTTCATTATCGTCGACTCTCATTTCACAAAAAGCAGACCGATGGCACAAAGCCGTTTCTCTTCCTAGGCGATCATGTACACCAAGCCATTGGTTTACTCTACAAACGTTTGCGCGAGGCAGGAAACCTCAAGGCTGGCCCGTTGGATATGGAACCATTGAAGGTCCTTAGGGAATTCATAGAAGACCCTGCATATGACTCAATCTCAGGTCCTCCACAGATTGTAAAAGTATATCCCTACGCTCGAACCTTGCCGATCAACGTACTTTGGCCACGGAAGCAACCGACGTTCATCGCACACTACGGCAGGCCGCTTCTTGACTATGAGAGTTCTGATTTCGCGTGTCTCGACCTAGACTCCATGGAGCTTCTCTCTCCACAGCGGGCAATCGAGCGAATCGCTGGCTAGCAAGTGGCTCAACGTGGACTGAATAAAGCGCCGTACGCCTTCCGTAGCCGGTTAGCCGAGGCCTCGAAGGTCCGCTTCGGTACATTTCAGTTCGTCTGAACAACTATAAGGTATGCGGTACAGACGTCCTGCCTTCCAGTAGACAGTAGAGGCTCTGATTTGACCTCACCATCGAACAGCCTCACGAATTTGGCTCTTCGTAGTCTGGGTTGCACTCTACATTGCCTTTTCCGTTAACGCGAAAGGGCCTGTCTGGTGGCAGGGAAATCGAGTACGTCTCTCTCTGCTTTCTCGATCTCTTGTTGATGGTCTGCACGATCGCAACAGTGTCCCGACTCGTATAGTCGACTTGGCCCTCCTTCTCAGCGTTTCTGCCGTAGCGCGGCGGAAAGCTCAAAAACGCCTCGAACGCCCTACCTTCCGCCAGTTCGCCTGGCGCACCATGAAATGTCATGGTCCTCATGTCTTCCGTGACGTTCTGTCGTTCCGTTCCTGCATATCGGCTCTCCGTCGCGTTCCGTTCCATTCCGTCCGCGCCGTCGCCGCCGGCTTGGCACCCCCAGGCGGCGGGACCCCTTTTTGCGCGCGTATCCTGCGTGCGCGCCCGCGCCCGCCTGCGCGCGTCTTGCGCCGGCGCGGTTCGCGCACCTGATTGCGCGCGCGAGACGCCGGACGCACGTCTCCCGTCGCCTCCCGCCGGGGCTTTTTTCGGCCCCAGCCGCATTCCCGCGCAGAAAGGCGAAAGGCGGCCCCGGAAGCCGCCTCTCTATCGCCATTGTAGCACATTTTCCTAGAATGCAAGCCTTTGTCCGAATTATTTCTCTTTCGCGAACAAATCGCCTCTTTCAGCCGGGGGCGGGGCGATCCTCGATCAGCACCATGACCGCGCCGTTGTTGTGCGCACGCCCGACAAAGGCCCGTCCGAGGCTGTCGCGCCCGACGGGGACGCCATTGCCTTCGATCAGACGGATGGCGCGGTCGGGGTCGGCGAAGGCGATGACATGCCCGGCCATGCAGGGTAGGGGCGGCGCGGCATTGCCGGGGAACATGGCGGCGAAGTCACCGGCGGACAGCACGGCATAGCCTGCCGGGTCCGCGCCGAAGGCGGCCAAACGGGCCGACAGATCGTCCGGCCGGTCGGAGACGAACAGGCATTGCCGGAGCGCGCGGGCGCCGTTCGGATGCTCCAGCAGCTCGGGCCGCCACAATATCTCGGGCGTCTGGTGCTCGATAACGATGATCCGGCCCTCGGGCCAGCGCGCGTCCTCGGAGAAGATGTTGCGGAAGCGCATCTCGCCTGCCGGCGTCGAGCGGGCGCGCTGCACCGGCGGGGCGAAACCGAGTTCGGCCATGCCGGGCCACGCCTCGTCCGCCGAGCCGCAGCGGAAGGCCGCGATGTGGATGCCTTCATGCCGGGCCATGAAGCCGGTCCACGGATTGAAGCGGTCGGGCGCGCGAATGCCGATCAGTTCCAGATAGCCCTCGCGGAAGAGTGCGCAGCGGTTGGCCGTGGCCCAGGGCTGCATGCCGCCTGTCCCTGGCACCACGCCCTGCTGCGGCGTTTCCGGGGAGAGAAGGAAACCCAGCCGCTCCAGGGCGGCGGCGCCCGCGTCGAGATCCGCGCGCATCTGGCCGGTATGGTCCAGGGGAAAGGTCATCGCCGGTCAGGGAAGCCGCACATCGGTCAGCGGCCGGCCCCAGTCCTCTGCGCGGGCAAGCACCCGCGGCAGGTCCTCCTCCAGCATGAAGCCCTCCTCGACTAGCTGCCGCGCCGCCGCCTCGACGGCGCTCAGATAGCCGGCCGCGTCGCCGTAACGCTCCAGTAGGGAGGGGCGGGGGTCGCCCGTCGCCGCGCGTTCCTCCGGCGTATCCGGGAACGGGATATAGCTGCCGGAGAACTCGTGCATCGCCCCGCCGCCGACTCCGCGCCGGCGCAGGTTCCAGCCGGTGAAGGTGCCGACGGGGGCGGCGATCATCGGCGCGCGCACGCCGGCGATCTCGTTGCCGTCGGCATCGACCGCCGGCACCAGCACGGGATAGCCCTCTTCGGCCAGCACTTCCGGCGGTTCGCGATCGAGGATTCCCTCTCCGGCGCGCGGGCCGAAATCGAGCGCCGGCATGAGGTTGGACGACTGCGGCACGGCCCCGCCGGGGATTGTTGCCGGGAACTGCTGCCGCCAGGTTGCGTAAGGCACGAGCGTGCCGTCTCCGACGCGGGGATAGCGGCTCGGCGGGGGCGGCTTGCCTTCGCTCGCCCAGCGGTCCAGCGCGTCCAACGCGGCCCGGAACAGCATCGAGGTCTGCGCGACATTCAGCCAGTTGTCGCAGACCGCCCGCCGCGGCTCCCGCTGGTTGGGGTCGGCGGAATGCTGCGTCCCGGTCCAGTGGTAGATGCGCACGCCTTCGGGCTCCGCGAGGTCGTTGCCTTCGCAGTCCGTGTGGACCAGCGAGCCGCGCCGCTGCCAGTATTCCGTCGCGGTCTGGGTGTGGACGATGAGCGGGTCGGTGCCGGGCCGCTTCAGGATCGCGTCGCTGCGGCCGCTATGCGGGTCCTTGCAGGGGCTGTAGGCGAATGGGAAACGGTCTGCCGGGCAGTAGCGGTCCTCATGCTGCTGGCCGCCCGAGACCACGGCATTGGCGAAGCGCTGGTTCAGCCACTTGCCGCCGGCGCCCGAGACATGCGGCATCAGCCCGTCGAAGACCCGGCGGCCCCCGGCGTCCGCGTTGAAGCCCTGCCAGATGAAGTCGCGGATCGCGCGTCCCGTCTGCGAGCGGCCGTAGCCATAGGCCCGATCGATGCCGCCGAGCGGATTGCCCACGCCCTCCTCGTAGCGCAGCCAACTCACAAGGTCGCGCACGGCGACATGCCCGAGGCCCATCACCAGCGGGTCGCGGCCCTCATAGACCAGCTCGTAGATCCAGCCGGGCCGGAAGCCCCCCGGCAGGTGGATATGGGTATCCGACGGCACCACGGCCCGCTCCGGACCGAGCCCGTCGAGCCCGCCGCCCGTCTCGATACGCGCGAAGGACCATTCGTCCGCGGGCACCGGCCGACGCGGCGCATCGGCATAGGGCCGCATGGTGAGGTTTGCCTTCGCCGTATCCAGGGACACGGCGGGATGGGAGCGCGTCGAGCCGCGGCCGCTGAGCGGCAGGCAGACGACGCCTGGCCCGTCGGCGATGAACTCCGTACGCACTGGCCCCGTCACCGGCCCGTTCTCGTGGCGCGCGACCGGCAGGTCCAGCAGCATCCGGCCTTCGCCCGGCAGCAGGTCGCCCTGCCAGGCGCCGAAGACGACCGTGTAGCCGCGCCGGAAGAGGAAGCCGTTGCCGGCATGGGCCGGGGCCTCGGGGTCGTTGCTGTGCTGGGCGTCGCAGAAATACTGGAGCGCGCGCTTGTTGCCCCGGTTGCCCCAGTCGAAGAACAGCCGCCGGTTGCCGAGCGCCGGGTCCGCAGGCTGGAGGATGAAGACATCGGCGCTGAAGGCGACCAGCCCGTCGCCGTCCCTCGGCGCGAGCCGGATATCGGTCACGCCCGCCTGCGCCGGCGCCAGCGGATCGACCCGGAAATGGGCGCGGCCGGCAATGCGCTCATAGGCCCCGGTCCCCTCGAACCGCTCGCCATCGGCGAAAGGCCGGCGGTCGCGGACCTCCAGTTGCACGAGATTGGTCATGGCCTTCGCATTCTCCAGAGCCGAAGCGGTTACAATAGCCGGCCAGCCGAGGAGGTCTAAGCCATGTCCGCAACCGGGTCCGTCGTTCTGACCGAGCAAAGGGGCGCGGTGCGCCATATCGTGCTCAACCGCCCCGAGGCGCTGAACGCGATCGACGACGCGCTGGTTCCGGCGCTGACAGAGGCGTTTCGGGACGCCAACGCCGATATCGGCACGCGCGCCATCGTGTTCCGGGGGGCCGGGCGGGCCTTCTGTGCGGGCGCGGACCTCAAGGCGCGCAAGATCGCGGGAAGCGAGGCGGCGGCGCGGGCGCGGGCGCACGCGATCCAGGACGTGACGCGGGCCATCGTCTTCGGCGATGTGCCGGTCGTCGGCGCGATCCACGGCTGGGCGGTCGGCGGCGGCTTCGAATGGGCGCTCAATTGCGACTTCCCGATCTGGGCCGAGAGCGCGCGGGGTTTCTTCCCGGAAGTCTCATGGGGCCTGTTCGTCACCGGCGGCGTTTCGGCCATCCTGCCGAACCTGATCGGCCTCCAGAAGACGAAGGAACTGCTGATGCTGGGCGAGCGCTACAGCGCAGCGGCGCTCCACGAACTCGGCATCGCCTGGCGGGTGGCGGCCGACGATGCGCTGCTGGACGAGGCCCATGCCGTGGCCGAGCGGCTCGCCGGCCTGCCCGTGCGCGCCGTCCGCGACATGAAGCGCACGCTCAACCGCGCGGCTTACGGCGATGTGGCGGAGGCGCTGGAGCGGGAAGTGGACGCGGTGGCGCGCTCCTATAACGACCCCGAGACCTTCGAGCGGATCGCCGCCTTCAGCGACCGCTGAAGGCGCTGTCGGGGTCCGTCAGCGCCTGGAGGCGCAGGCTCGCCGTGCGCGCGAACCGCGTAATGAGGGATTTGCGCCGCGCGGGGTTGACCCTGCCTTCCTCCGGTTCGCGCAACAGTTCCGCGCCGAAACCGTCCGCGACCAGCAGGCCGCAGCTTTCCGGGATCAGGTGTCTGGGAAACTCTTCCGGGACGGCGAAGTAGAACGCATCGCAGAAGTCCAGATAGTCCTGCCACTTTGCGTCCGCGCGGAAATCGGCTTCGGAGGATTTGACCTCGACAACGGCAATCCGGCCGTCCTCGGCGAGCGCGATCACGTCCACCCGTCGGCGGTTGCGCAGGGTGAATTCGGTGAGCGTTCCATAGCCTGCCTGCCGCAGGAACCGGCACACGCCGCGCGCCAGAATGACTCCGTCGTTCTTCATATGTTCATAGTAGCCGCTGCCTGCCGGCGAGCGCAAGCCGGACGACCTTCTTCATGGCCGTGGGCAGGGCGTAGCCGTCGAGAGCGTCGATGGGCGCCCAGACGCAGCCCTCGGGAGCCGCGGTCGGCGCTGCTGCCGGTCCGCACGTCCAGTTCGAGGATGAAATGCGTGAAGCCGTGCCGGGCAACGGCGCCGAGCGGCTCCCACGCGCCTTCCACGGGCGGGGCCTCCGGCGGCGGGCCGTCCTCGACCCAGGGGCCGGAGGGCACTTCCATCATGCCGCCCAGCAGGCCGTTTTCGGGGCGGCGGCGGAGCAGCACCCGCCCGGCGCCGTCCTCGGTCCAGTAGGCGATGCCCCGCCGCACGGGCCGCTCGCGCTTCGGCGCCCTGGCCGGCAGGCTCTCCGCAATGCCGGCCGCCCTGGCGAGGCAGTCGCCCAACCAGGGGCAGGCGCCGCAGCGCGGGCGTCGCGGCAGACAGACGGTCGCGCCGAGGTCCATCGCCGCCTGCGCGTAGTCGCCGGTGCGCTCGTCGGGCGTGAGCTCGGCCGCGGCCCTGTGGACCATCTTCTTCGCCGCGGGCAGCGGCGTTTCGATGCGGAAGAGCCGCGCCATCACCCGCTCCACATTGCCGTCCACGACCGTCGCCTTGCGCTCGAACGCGATGGCGGCAATGGCCGCGGCCGTGTAGGCGCCGACGCCGGGCAGGGCGCGGAGCCCGGCCTCGCTGTCCGGGAAGCGCCCGCCATGCTCGGCGGCCACGATGCGCGCGGCGGCGTGCAGGTTGCGCGCCCGGGCGTAGTAGCCGAGCCCCTGCCAGGCCTGCAGCACTTCGTCCAGCGAGGCGGACGCCAGCGCTCCGACATCGGGCCAGCGTTCGGCGAAACGGCGGAAATAGGGCGCGACGGCCGCTGCCTGGGTCTGCTGCAGCATGATTTCGCTGAGCCACACCCGGTAAGGCTCCCCGCGCTCGCCGGGCGGCGCGCGCCAGGGAAGGTCGCGGCGATGCGCGTCGTACCATGCAAGCAGGGCTTCCGCCTTCGCTACCACCGCCACTCCTTCGTCCAACAGGACCCGCGCAGGCCATCATACCGGCCGCCAAGCAACAGGCTCGTTGTTTGTGCTTCTTCGCGTTTCGGGCATGCTGGCCGGATGGCCGGGAGGATCCGAACCGGGCGGAGGCTGGGCCGGCTCGTTGCTGTCGGGGCGGCGCTGGAGCGCGGGCTGGCGCCGACTGCGCGCAAGCACGGCTTCTCCGAGACCCGCCTGCTATTGCGCTGGGAGAGCGTCGTCGGCGCAGAAATCGCTGCCTGGACCCGGCCGATGCGGCTGTTTCGCGGGGTCCTGCACCTGCAGGTCGCGTCCGCCTGGGCGCCCTATATCCAGCATCAGGCGCCGTCGATCCGGGATCGTGTAAACCTGTTTCTCGGGCGCAAGGCGGTCGTCCGTATCGCCCTGAAGCAGGGCCGCGTCACCCCGACGCCGGCTGCGCGGCCTTCGGTGGAGCCGAAACCCGAGCCCGTAGCGGTTTCCGGCATATCGGACCCCGAATTGCGCACAGCGCTTGCGCGGCTGGGAGGAGCGCTTCGAGCGAAGGAGAAGCGGAACGCCGCTTCCGGCGCGATAGTCATGCAAAGATAATTTTTTTCTATACGCCTTGTTTGCGCCATACTTTACAGTTAGGATACCATATCTTGTTGTGAGGTTCTGCCGATGCGGAACATATGGACCGTCGTAATAGCCATGGCGGTTGCCGTTGTCGTTAGCGCCGCTTACCATTCCTTCTTCGGCGCGCCGTCCGGCACGCAACTTTCCGTCACCCCGCCGGCCCATGCGGCAGACGCCGTTTCGAATCCGGAACTCGGGCCGGGAGACCGTGTGCTGGGCCAAGAAGGCGCAAGGGTCACAATCCTCGAATATTCGTCGCTGACTTGTCCGCATTGCGCGCAGTTCCATGCCGAGGGCTACCGGCACCTGAAGAGCGCCTATATCGACACAGGAAAGGTCAAGCTCGTCTTTCGCGACTTTCCCCTCGACGGGCTGGCGCTCCGGGCGGCAGCGCTTGCCGAATGCGTTCCGGCGGAACGTTATTTCCCGTTCCTTCAATTGCTCTTCGAAAGCCAGAAAGGTTGGGCGCGTTCGGACGACCCGGTTGCGGAACTTGTAAGGCTCGGGCAGCTGGCAGGCCTCAGCGACCAACGCGCAGTCGGCTGCATACAGGACGAAGCGGGGCTGGAAAAAATCATCCAGGAACGGCTGACCGGGCAGGAGGATTACCAGATCGATTCGACTCCGAGTTTCATCATCGACGGACGCAAACATCCGGGCGCTTTGACGGCAGAGGAACTCGACGAGATTCTGGCGCCCTTGTTGGGTTGAAACCCTCTCCTGTCGGCTGTTAACCGGCTGCCCAGAATGCGGCCAGCAGGCAGGCTTGCAGCGCGCAAGCCGCGATGAAGAGGCGCAGCGCAAGGCGAATATCCCGGGATGTCGCCCGGCTGCGTCCGCGCCCCATCCAGGCATCTCGAACCGTTTTGCCGCCATAGCGCCGGGGGCCGGCGAGCGCCAGACCGAGCGCGCCCGCCATGGCTGCCTCCGGCCAGCCCGCATTCACGGAGCGGTGCCGATGCGCGTCGTTCATCACCGCGCGCCATGCGCCGAGCGGGCTCGCCCGGCGGAAGCAGAACGCCGCGCCCATGAGCAAGAGCGCGGAAATCCGCGCCGGCAGGAAACAGGCAATATCGTCGGCCCGCGCCGGCCAGGCGCCGAAGGCCTCGTGACGTTGCGTGCGGTGGCCGACCATGCTGTCCAGCGTGTTGATCGCCTTGAAGGCGCAGAGCCCCGGCGGGCCGAGCAGCAGGAACCAGAACGCCGGCGCGACCACGCCATCGGAGAAATTCTCAGCCAACGATTCGATCCCGGCGCGGGCGACGCCATGGGCGTCGAGAGACGCGGGATCGCGCCCGGCGATGTGGGACACTGCATCCCGGCCCTGTTTCAGCCCGGCGTCGAGCCCCGCGGCGACTGCGGCCACATGGTCGTGAAGCCCGCGTTGCGCGATGAGCAGGAAGGCGAGCAACAGGGTCGGCAGCCATCCGAGCAGGCTGACCGCCCAGCCGACCGCGGCCGCAGTTGCTGCCACCGCCAGCAACGCGAACGCGCCGCGCATCCGCCGGTCGGCAGCCGTGCGTTCGGGCCGGTTGAGGCGGGCATCCAGCCGCTCAATCAGGCGCCCGACCAGCGCGACCGGGTGCGGTACGCGGCGGAAAAGCGCCGGCAGGTCCCCCAGCACGGCGTCCAGCAACAAGGCGCAGAGCAGGACCGGGACGATGCTTGCCGTTCCGTCTATCATGGCGGCGATTCTACTCTAGATGAGAGGCGCGATGCCCAGGACCGGAGTCATGGTTTGCGGCCACGGCAGCCGCGATGCCGATGCGGTGCAGGAGTTCCTGTCCCTTGCCGAGGGGCTGCGGCCGCGCCTGCCGGACTACGACTTGGAAATCGGCTTCCTCGAATTCGCGCGCCCGGTAATCCGCGAGGGGCTGGAGGCGCTGGCCCGCCGCGGCAACCGGCGCATTCTGGCGGTCCCCGGCATGCTGTTCGCCGCCGGGCATGTAAAGAACGACGTGCCCTCGGAAATCAACGAATTCGCGCAAGCGCACCCCGATATCGACATAAGGCTCGGGCGCGACCTCGCCATCGACGCAAAGCTGCTGCGGGCGGCCCGCGCGCGCATCGAAAGCGTGCTGGACGACGAAACGCCCCGCGACGAGACGCTGCTGATGGTGGTCGGGCGAGGCACCAACGACCCCGACGCCAACTCCAATGTCAGCAAGGTCGCCCGGATGCTGTGGGAGGGCATGGGCTTCGGCTGGGCCGAGACCTGCTATTCGGGCGTGGCGCACCCGCGCGTCGATGCGGGGCTGGAACGCGCCGCCCGGCTGGGATTTTCGCGGATCGTCGTTTTCCCCTATTTCCTGTTCACCGGTGTGCTCGTACGCCGCATCTACGACCAGACTGACGAGGTGGCCGCGGCCCATCCGGGCATATCCTTCGTCAAGGCGCCCTATCTGAACGACCACCCCCTGGTGCTGGACAGCTTCGCCGAGCGCGTCCGGGGCGCGCTGACGGGCGACAACCTGATGAATTGCGCGCTCTGCAAATACCGGGAACAGATCGTCGGGCGGGAGGACGAGGTCGGCACGCCACAGGCGGGCCACCACCACCATGTGCGCGGCGGCGGACATTCGCATTCCCATGAGCACGGCCATCATCACAGTCACGGGCACGGCCACTCCCACGGGCACTGATGCACACATATCTGCGCGATCCGGCGGCGATCTACCGGCTTTCCTTCCGCATGGCGCGCGAGGAAACCGACCTGTCGGGCCTGCCGCCGCGCGCCGCCGGGCTTGCCTTGCGGCTCGTTCATGCCTCCGGCCGGCCGGAGATCGTGCAGGACCTCGCCCTGAGCGCGGGCGTCGTCGAGCGGGCGGAAGCCGGGCTGGCGGCGCGCGCGCCCGTCATCGCGGATACGCGCATGACGGCGCAGGGCATTATCGGGCGCGATGCCGTTTGCGCCATAGACGAACCTTCAGTCGCAGAGGCCGCGCGGGCCGAAGGAACGACGCGGGCCATGGCTGCGATGGATGCGCTGGCGGATCGATTCGAGGGCGCGGTCATCGCTGTCGGCAATGCCCCGACGGCCCTCTTCCGGTTGCTTGAGCTCGTCGTGGAAGGCGCACCGCGGCCGCTGGCGGTTCTGGGTTTTCCGGTGGGATTCGTGGGCGCGGCCGAGTCGAAGGAGGCGCTGATCGAAAGTGGCCTGCCATACGTTGCGTTGCGGGGCCGGTTCGGGGGAAGCGCATTGGCCGCCGCCGCCGTCAACGCATTGCTCCACCCGTCCGAGACCGCGCCGTGACACCGTGGCTGACCCTGCTCGGCATCGGCGAGGACGGTCTGGACCCGGCAGGCCGCGCCATCGTGGAGAGCGCGGAGTTCCTGGTTGGCGGCAAACGCCATCTGGCGCTCGCCGGACCGGGGCCGGCGGAACGCATGACCTGGCAGCGGCCGCTCTCGGCGACCCTGGACGCCATCCTCGCGCGGCGCCCGCGCCCGACCGTCGTGCTCGCAACCGGAGACCCGATGTGGTTCGGCATCGGCAAGTCCCTGGCGCGGCAGGTGCCGGCCGGGGAAATGCGCATTCTGCCCGCCGTCGGCGCGTTCTCGCTGGCGGCGGCGCGGCTCGCATGGCCGTTGGAGAGCGTGGCGACGTTGTCGCTGCACGGCAGGCCCCTCGCTCTGCTCGCTCTGCATGTCGCGCCCGGCGCGAGGCTGCTGGCGCTCTCCCACGATGGCGGCACGCCCGCCCGCGTTGCAGACTGGCTTACCCGCCACGGCTACGGCGCAAGCCGCATGACGGCGCTGGCGCATATGGGCGGTCCCCTGGAGGCGAGCGCGGAAGGGCGCGCGGATAGCTGGACTGCGGAGGTTCCCGACTTCAATACGCTCGCCATCGAATGCGTCGCCGGCGAAGGCGCGCGGATTCTCTCCCGTGCGCCCGGCTTGCCGGACGAGTTCTTCGAGCATGACGGCATGTTGACCAGGGCCCATGTCCGGGCGGCGACTCTTGCCCTGCTCGCCCCGACGGCGGGCGCGCATCTCTGGGATATCGGGGCGGGGTCGGGGGCAATCGCCATCGAATGGATAAGGGCCGGGGAACGGCGGACGCGGTGGAGCCGGTCTCCGCCCGCCGCGCGGCGATGGCGCGCAACGCGGAGGCGCTGGGCGCGCCGGGGCTGGAAATTCATGCCGGCGCGGCGCCGGCGGCACTCGATGGACTGCCGGGACCCGACGCCGTGTTCGTGGGCGGCGGGCTCCGCACGGAGGGCCTCCTGGAAGCGGCATGGGGAGCGCTCCGGCCCGGTGGGCGCATCGTGGCGAACGCGGTCACCCTGGAGAGCGAGGCGCGGCTGGCCCGGGCCCGCTCGGAACTGGGCGGCGACCTCTACCGAATTTCGGTGGAAACGGCCGCGCCGGTCGGACGCTTCACCGCCTTCCGGCCCGCCATGTCGGTGACGCAATGGGCCGCGCGCAAGCCGTGGCAGGCAGGCCGGTGAGCGGTTGGGTCTGCGGTGTCGGCGTCGGCCCCGGAGACCCCGAACTCCTGACGCTAAAGGGCCTGCGCATCATCCGCCAGGCCGACGTGCTTGCCTATCCGGCGCCGCTGGAGGGACAAAGCTTCGCGCGTTCGATTGTCGCGCCGTATCTCGACGATGGCCGGATCGAACTGGCGATTCGCATGCCGATGCAGGCGGCGCGGTTTCCTGCCGAGGCCGTGTACGACTGGGCCGTGCGGGAGATCGGCGCGCATCTGGAAGCCGGGCGGGGCGTTGCCGTGCTTTGCCAGGGCGATCCGTTTCTCTACGGCTCCTTCCTCTATCTGTTTGCCCGCCTGTCGGCAGACTGGCCGGTCGAGGTAGTGCCGGGCGTCTCCTCGCTGACGGCTTGCGCGGCGGCGGCCGGATCGGCGCTTGCGGCGCGCAACGACGTGCTTTCGGTCCTGCCGGCTCCGCTCGGCGACGCGGAACTGGAAGCCCGGCTCTCGGCCTGCGACGCTGTGGCGCTCGTCAAGGTCGGGCGGCATTTCGAGCGCGTGCGGAGCCTGCTCATGCGCCTCGGCCTCGCGGACCGCGCCCGGCTTGTCGTTCATGCCGGATTGCCGGATGAGTGTGTCCTGGCGCTAGACGAAGCCGATCCGGCCGAAGTGCCCTATTTCTCGACGATCCTCCTGCACAGGCGGGGCAGGGCCTGGCTATGACGGTTGCGGTGGTGCTGACTGCGCGCGGTGCCGGGCTCGCGGAACGGCTGGGTCTCGAAGCCTTGCCGCTGGACGAGATGGAAGGCCGGTTTCGCGCGGGCGAACCGATCGTCGCCGTAATGGCCGCCGGCATCGCAGTCAGGCGGCTGGCGCCCCTGCTGGCGGACAAGCTGGAGGAACCGCCTGTCGTGGCGGTGGCGGAGGACGGAAGCGCCGTCGTGCCGCTGCTCGGCGGCCATCGAGGCGCCAACCGGCTGGCTCGACGGCTCGCCCGGACGCTCGGCGTGCAAGCCGCCGTGACGACGGCAAGCGACGTGCTGTTCGGTGTGGCGCTGGACGACCCTCCTCCCGGCTGGACGCTCGCCAATCCCGAGATGGCGAAGCCGGTTATGGCGGCGCTGATCGCCGGAGAGCCGGTGCGTCTGGAAGTCGAAGCGGGCGATGCCGGGTGGCTGGCGCCGCTACCCTGGTCCGGGGAAGGATCGCTGGCGGTGCGGGTCTCCGACCGCTTGTCGGCTGTGAGTGAGGACGAGCTGCTGCTTCATCCGCCGAGCCTCATCCTCGGTGTCGGTCTGGAACGCGGCGCGCCCGCCAACCTTCTGCTCGACCATGTCGCCCGCACGCTGCAGGACGAGGATTTGGCTCGGGCCTCGCTCGCCGCCGTCGCCACGCTCGACCTCAAGGGGGACGAGCCGGCGGTCGCGGCGCTCGAACTGCCGATACGCCTCTTCGACGCGGCGGCACTCGACCGGATCGATGTGCCGAACCCGTCCCCGACGGTCGAAGCCGCCGTCGGCACGGCAAGCGTGGCGGAAGCAGCCGCGCTTGCCGCCGCCGGCGAGGGGGCCGTTCTGGCTGTGCCGAAACGGATCGGGCAGCGCGTCACCTGCGCCGTTGCCCGAATTGCGCCGCCCAGGGGACGGCTCACAGTGGCGGGCATAGGCCCGGGCGCCCCAGCGTCCCGAACGGCCGAGGTGGAGGCCGCCATAGCCGGCGCCAGCGATATTGTCGGCTACGGCCCCTATCTGGACCTCGTCGCCGACCTTACCGGGACCAAGCAGTGCCACAGGCTGGCGATAGGCGAGGAGAACGAGCGGACCGAACTGGCGCTCCGGCTCGCGCGCGACGGCAGGGCCGTGGTGCTCCTCGCCTCCGGCGACGCGGGCATATATGCGCTTGCCGGGCTGGCGCTGGAGCTGAGCGGCGGCGCCGTCCCGGTGACGGTGCTGCCCGGCATTTCCGCGATGCAGGCGGCGAGCGCGAAGGCGGGCGCGCCGCTCGGCCACGACTTTTCCGTCATCTCCCTCTCGGACCTGCTGACGCCGCTTGAGACAATTCGCGCCCGGGTCGAAGCGGCGGCAGCGGCGGACTTCGTCATTGCATTTTACAACCCGGCCTCGAAGGAACGCCGCCGGCCGCTGGAGGAGGCGCTGGCTATTCTCTCGCGGCATCGGGGGCCTGCCACTCCGGTCGTCAGGGCGCGCAATCTCGGCCGCGCGGACGAGCTGGTGGCTGTCGAGACGCTGGCCGGGCTCGACCGGGACGCTGTGGACATGACGACGGTACTGATCGTCGGCAACAGCCGCACGAAGGTCGTGGCGGGTCGGGTAGTAACGCCGAGGGGATATCTGCCGTGACCGTGCATTTCATAGGCGCAGGCCCCGGCGCGCCGGACCTGATAACGGTGCGCGGGCTGGCGTTGATTCGCGCCGCGCCGGTGGTGCTCTTTGCGGGCTCCCTGGTGCCGGAGGAGGTGATTGCCGAAGCGCGCGCCGACGCCAGGGTGCGCGACACGGCAGCGATGACGCTGGACGAAATCGAGGCCGAATTCATAGCCGCGGACGAAGCGGGCATGGACGTGGCGCGGGTGCATTCAGGGGACCCGTCGCTCTACGGCGCCATCGCGGAACAGATGCGCCGCCTGGACCGGCTGGGGATCGGTTACACGGTTACGCCGGGCGTACCGGCCTTCGCCGCCGCCGCCGCCGCGCTCGGCATCGAACTCACTGTGCCCGGAATAGCGCAGACGGTCACGCTCACCCGGACCGCCGTGCGCGCGACCGCCATGCCCGACGGGGAGGAGCTCGCCGCCCAGGCGCGGAGCGGCGGGACGCTCGCGATCCACCTTTCGACCGCCAACCTCGCGAATGTCGTCCGTACCCTGGCGCCAGTCCTCGGGGAAGACTGCCCGGTCGCGGTCGTCTATCGCGCGAGCCGGCCGGACCAGCGGATCCTGACCGGCACGCTTACGACGATCCGCGAGCGCGTCAAGGCGGCGGGCCTTGCCCGCACCGCGCTTATTCTGGTCGGCAGAGCGCTTGAGGCGGGAGAGTTCAGGGAGAGCCGCCTTTACGACCCTGCGCATCACCACGCATCGCGGCCGCGGCGGCGATGATCCGCCGCGTTTCCGACCAGAGCCGGTAATCGTCGAGACCGTCCAGCGGGGTCCAGCGGGCCTCCGCCGCATCGTCGCCCGCGACCGCCTCGCCGGAGACCCATTCGGCGGCGAAGTCGATCAGCGTGTAATGGGAAACTGCGGCTCCGGTTTCGTCGCGGCGGATGCCGTCCACGACATCGACGAGGCCGATCAAGGCGATCTCGACCCCGGTCTCTTCGCGAATCTCCCTGTGCGCAGCGTCGCGGACGGTTTCGCCGCGCTCCTGCTTGCCGCCGGGAATGCTCCACTGGTCCTTGCGCGGCGGCTCACCGCGCCGGACCAGCAGCACATCGTCGCCGCGTAGAACGACCACTCCGACCCCCACGACGGGCCTCTCAGCGCCAACCATCGCTGCGCCTTTCGAATGTCAGGCCATATACTGGCCGCCGTTCACCGAGACTGTCGAGCCGGTAACGAAACAGGCGTCGTCCGCGACCAGGAACCGGACGACATGGCAGATTTCCTTCGGGTTCCCGAACCGCCCGACCGGGATGTTGCTTTTTATCACTTCCTGCACGCGCTCCGGGATCGCGCGGACCATCTCCGTATCGACATAGCCGGGGCAGATGGCGTTCACCGTGATGCCCTTGGATGCGTTCTCGAGCGCCAGCGCCTTGGTAAAGCCGAGGATACCGGCCTTGGCGGCAGCGTAGTTGGTCTGGCCGATCTGCCCCGTCTGGCCGTTGACGGACGAGACATTGACGATTCGCCCGAAGCCCCGGTCGCGCATCTTGCCGATAACGACGCGGCTCATGTTGAAGCAGGAGGTGAGGTTGGTCTCGATCACCTCGTGCCAGGCTTCCTGCGGCATGCGGTGCAGGAACACATCGGCGGTAATGCCGGCATTGTTGATGAGGATATCGACCGGCCCGTGGCTTTCCTCGAGTTCATGGACGGCCCGTTCGCAGGCGTCGTAGTCGGAAACATCGAACTGCATGATGTCGATGCCCGTCTCCTCCTTGAACCGCTGCGCGCGCTCGACATTGAGGTGGAACCCGGCGACGACGTCATAGCCGTCAGCCTGCATGCCTCGGGAAATTTCGGCGCCAATTCCCCTGGTGCCGCCGGTAATCAAGGCCACTCTCGGCATTCTCTCGCTCCCTGGTTTTTGCAATGCACAAAAGATGGCACTGTTATGTTGCGGCGCAACAAAACAAGGCCAGCCGTGGCATCGTGTCACGGAAGGCCGTTCATCCAGCCCAGCAAAGGCCGCCAGACGCGCCGGGCCGCAGTTCGCGACGCCATCAGTCCGATATGCCCGAGCCGGGGCCGACGGATGGTGGCGTTGGGCAGGGCGCGTCCGAGGGCGAGGGCGGAAGCAGGCGGCACGATCCGGTCTCCGGCCGGAACGACGACCCATGCCGGCAGCGTTGCGGCCTCGGGCCGCACCGGCTCGCCGCCAATGCGCCATTCGCCGCGCGCGGGCTCGTTGCGGCCGTACCAGCCGGCGAAGCACTCGCAGGCAACGGGGGCCGCCAGAGGCACGCCGTCGTTCACCCAGTCCTCGAGTTCCACAAAGGCCCGTTCCTCTTCCGAGCCGGGCTCCAGCGCGCCGAAGGCCAGGAACTTGCGCGGCGTCAGCATGGGGTCGAGGGCATAAAAGCAGGTCTGGAGCGCATCGACGGGCATTTCATGGCTCCGGGCCAGCATGTCGGAGAAGACGGAGCCGGCGAATGCGAGCCGCCGGGCCTCAGAGCGGCCTCCCGAGTGGAAGTCCCAAGGCACGGCCAGCAGCGCAAGGCCGGGAAACGCCAAGCGCGCTCTCAGGACCAGCGCAAGCGCCAGCAGGCCGCCCATGCAGTATCCGACGACGACGGGCGGCCGGTCGGAAATCTGTGCGGCCGCCTGCGCGAAAGGCTCCAGGACGTTCTCGATGTAGCCCGTGCAGTCCAGCCGGCGTTCGCGCTCTCCGGGGGTCCCCCAGTCGACGAGCAACACGCGCCAGCCTCGGGCGGCGAGCCAGCGCGCGAAGCTTCGCCGTTCCGACAGGTCGCAGACGTAGTAGCGATTGACCAGCGACGGCACGACCAGAGCCGTCCTTTCTCCTTCGCCGTACGAGAGCAGCCGGGCCGGGCCGCTCCTTGCCACGACCGGGCGGTCCTCGACGCTGCGCCGATAGGGGTGGCGGCAATAGCGTTCGACCGCCGTCTGGAACGCAAGGAGGCGGCGCAGCGCCGCCTGCCCGACGGCCTCGGGATCGGCGGCAAGCCCGGAGAACTCGCCGGCCAGGTCGCGGTGCCGGAAGACTGCGCTAGCAGGTCCCGCTGCGGCTGCCGCCGCCGCGCCCCCCCAGACCGCCGCCGCCGTCGCCATGTGGAGCGCCAGCGGCCTCGGTCCGGTCCGTCCGCCCGCCGGGCTCATCCGGTTGCGGGGGGAACAGCAGACCTGCGCTCTCGCGCCACCATGCAAGGACGTTCCTCTCCCACAGATCGAGAAAGTCTTCTGCCCGTTTGTTCTCTGGCTCTTGACTCATCGAAACAAGATTTTACATTAGAAAGAAGGGCTTGCGCCCGAGCAAATTGGATAGAAGATTTCGATTGGATTGAGTCCGCCATGATTCCTTCCCGTCCGGGCCGGGTCCGGGCTGCCCTCTTCGTCGATTTCGACAATGTATTCCTCAGTCTGGAAGCCGTCGATCCGCGCGCCGCAAAGCGCTTTGCCGAACAGCCGGGCCGCTGGATGCACTGGCTGGAGCGCGGCTACCATACCACCGGAGGCGGCCGGGAGGGCCGCACGCGCCGCGCGCTGCTCTTGCGCAACTGCTATCTCAATCCGGCCACTTTCTCCCGGTTCCGCGGCTTTTTCACCAGGAGCGCATTTTCGGTGATCGACTGCCCGCCGCTGACTGGAGGCGGCAAGAGCGGCACGGACATCTACATGGCGATCGACATCATCGATGCGCTGAACCACGCCACGCCGTTCGACGAATTCATCATCCTGTCCGCCGATGCCGACTTCACCCCGGTGTTGCTGCGCCTGCGCGCCCACGACCGGCGCACGGCCATCCTCGCCAACGCCGTCGTCGCGCCGGCGCTCACCGCCTCCTGCAGCTACACGATCGAACAGTCCGTGTTCATCGACAGCGCGCTCGGGGACGTGTCGGCGGGCGTGCCGGGTTCGCCGGAAGCCGTGCGCCCCTACTCTCCGCGCCCCTTCGCGCCGCGGCAATCGCTTACGGGCGACTATTCGGTGCTTCCCGAGGTTGCCGCCGTCCTGCACGAGTCCATCGAGCAGGACGGGCCGATCCCGGCCGCCGAACTGCCGCACTTCTTCTTCCGCTTCGCCAATTTCCGAAACAGCGACTGGTTCGGTTTCCGCTCGCTGCGCCGTCTCGCCGAGGCGCTGACGACCGTCGATACCCAGCTGGAATGCGGCGAACCCGGCGAAGAGTGGCAGATGTCGCTGCGCGAGGCGCCGCTGGAGCCCGCGCCTGCGGAAGCCTTCGAATTCGAGGAATCGGCCGAACCGGAGGAAAGCGGCGACGGGCTGCCGGGCCTGATCGAGACGATCCATCACCTTGTCGGCGTTCCCGCGCTGGACCCCGACGGGTTCGACGTCCTCTTCGAGCATATGGCCAAGCTGTTCGACGAGGGCGTGACCGACCGGGCCGCGATGTCGCGCCTCCTCCAGGAGCGCGCCGGCGAGGAAGGGATGTCGCTGCCCCGGGAAGCCGCCGAGTTCGTCACCACCGGACTCTGGCAGTCGGGTTTCGACGTGGGCTCGGACGCCTCCGATCCGGATGTCGTCGCGAAGGCGTTCCGGGACTATATCGTCGTGCGCTGCGAGCAGGCCCAGCGCCCGTTGAGCGCCGAAGAGCTGACCCTGGTCGACGAGTGGCTGGTGGGAGCGTAGGCGCCGTCCGCGCTGTGCTATGCTGCACCGCAACCCGGACCGGTTGAGGCGCCGCCGCCATGGCTACGAGCAAGGACGAAGTTCCGATTCGCATCCGGAAGTATGCGAACCGGCGCCTCTACAACACGGCTTCCAGCAGCTATGTCACCCTTGCCGACCTTGCCCAGCTGGTCCGCGACGGCGTCGAGTTCACCGTCGAGGACGCGAAGAGCGGCGAGGACCTGACGCGGGCGACCCTCACCCAGATCATCGTCGATGAAGAACAGAGCGGAGCGAACCTGCTGCCGGTTTCGCTGCTGCGCCACATCATCGCCATGTACCGGGACAATATGGGCTGGATGCTGCCCACATATCTGGAACGGTCGATAGAGTGGTTCGCCGCCAACCGGGACGCCATGCGCCGGGAGGCCGAGCGCGCCTACGGGCCCGGCCTTCCCTTCGGCCCGATGGACGATATCGGCAAACGCAACCTGGCGCTGTTCGAGCAGGCCATGCAGTTCTGGAATCCCTTCGGCGCCCGGAAGCCGGAGCCGAAGGAAGAGGTGCCCGAGGCGGGCGACGAGCTTCGGGCGATGCGGGACGAGATCGCCCGCATGCAGGAACGCCTGGACCGCTGGCGGAGAAGCGGGAGGAGTAGCCGGCCGGCCCCGGCGATCACGGACCGTCATAGAGCCAGGCCATTCCCTCGCGCAATTCCGCCGTGGAAAGCACGTGGTTGCGCAACTCCCGGCGCACGCCTTCCGCGTGGTAGATCTCCCCCATCATCCGCGCGGTGAGCTGCACCCGGGCCGTGCGGAGATAGCGGGCCCTGGCGTAGGACCGGAACGCCCGCTCGACATCGGTGTCGGCGGCAAGCGCATCGGCCAGCGCCACCGCATCCTCCACGGCCATGCACGCGCCCTGGGCCAGATATTGCAGGGTCGGGTGGGCGGCATCGCCCAGCAGGCAGACGCGACCGCGCGACCACTCGGCGACCGGCTCGCGGTCGCAGAGCACCCACATGCGCCAGGTCTCGATCTTTTCGAGGAGCGACATGGGCCGGGAGGAGACGCCGGCGAAGCGCGCCATCAGCTCGTCGCGGTCGCCCTCGCTGTCCCAGCCTTCGACATACCGGTCGGAGTGGAACACCGCCACCAGGTTGAACAGGGTCGAGCGCCTGAGCGGGTAATGGACCAGGTGGTTGCGCGGCCCGGCCCAGAGCGCCGCCGCATTCCAGCGCATCGCCTCCGGCACCTCCACCATCGGCAGCACGGCGCGGTAGGCGATATGGCCGGAAACCTTGGGCGGGCCGTCGCCGACGACATGCTCGCGCACCTTCGACCAGAGGCCGTCGGCGCCGACCAGGAATGCGCCTTCCCGCCGCCCGCCGTCCGCCAGATGGGCCCGGACGCGCCCGCCCAGGTCCTCCAGCGAGACGAGCTGCGCATTCGTCTCCAGCGCCACCGACCCGGCCGCCTCGCACGCCTCCAGCAGGGTGCGGTGGAAGTCCGCCCGGTGCGTGACGGCATAGGGCGCGCCGAACCGCTTCCGGAACGCCGGCCCAAGGTCGCCGGTCACGACGGTCTCTTCGGTGAGCGCATCCATCATCAACAGCCGGTCCACGAACACGGCGTCGCGGCAAATGGCCTCGCTCACGCCCAGCCGGTCGAACATGCGGAACACGTTGGGCCCGAGCTGGATGCCGGCGCCGATCTCCCCGAAGCCCGGCGCCTGTTCCAGCACATGGCTCGCGACGCCCTGCCGCGCGAGCGCCAGCGCCGCCGCGAGGCCGCCGAGTCCGCCGCCGACGATGAGCGCCGTCACAACCGGGCCGCCCAGCGGTCGAGCAGCGGCAGCACCGTGTCCGCTCCGGCGCTCGGCAGGTTGAAGACGACGCGCGCGATGCCGGCTTCGCGCCAGGCGTCGAGCTGCGCGGGATCGTCCTCCGCGCCGAATACCGTGACCGGCACGGAGCGCCCGGCTTCCGCCTCCATCGCGCGGAACTCCGGCAGCTTGTCGAGCAGGCGGTAGGTCGGCCGCTCGGCATGCGGCACCCAGCCGTCGCCCCAGGCAATCGCCCGGCGCGCGCCATGCGGGAACTCGCCGCCGACCAGCACGGGCGGTCCGCCCGGCTGCGCGGGTTTCGGGCGCGAGCGCATTGCGGGAAAGGACACATGCCGGCCCGAAAAGGCGGCGTCCTCGTCGTTCCAGATCGCGCGGATGGCGGCGATGCGCTCGCGCAGGATGGAGAACCGGTCCTCGAACGCCGTGCCGTGGTCCGCCATCTCCTCGCGGTTCCAGCCGCCCCCGACCCCGAACAGGAAGCGCCCCTCCGACAAGGCGTCCAGACTTGCAGTCTCCTTGGCCAGTTGTATCGGGTCGCGCTGGGCGGCGAGGCAGATGCCGGTTGCGACCCTGAGGCGCTCCGTGGCCGCCGCGGCCATGGACAGCACGACGAACGGGTCCGCCACATCGGCATATTTCTCCGGCAGCGGCCCGCCCTGCGGCCAGGGCGAGGCGCGCGCGACCGGAATGTGGGAGTGCTCCGGAGCCCAGAACGACTCGAAACCGCGCTCCTCAAGCGCCCGCGCCAGCGCCGCAGGCCGCATGGAATAGTCGGTGACGAACATGGCTGCGCCGAACAGCATGGGGCGAATCTCCGTTACCCTCGCCAGGACACAATCGGTTCGAGTCGAAACGAACCGGTCCGCAGAGTCTCAACCGTCGCCCCGGCCCCCGAGCCGGGGCCCAGCCTCGGTTCTGGCGGCAGCTTCAATGGTCGATCCCGTTCTTTACCGGCTGCGGTGGCATCGGGAGTCAGAGATGGACCCCGGCTCGGAGGCCGGGGCGACGATTTCCGGCTCGGATTGAAATGCGGTTTCATCGGAACGGGCCACGCTCTATGGAATCAGCCCCTTGTCCAGCATGGCGTGGACGCCCTGCTGCTGGTTCACCAACTGCGTGATCCTGAGGTCGCAGGCCAGGCTGCAAAGCATGTAGGCGTCCTCGCGCGACAGGTTGGAGCGCAGGCAGATGAAGTCGATCGTCCGCCTGAGCGCGGTGCGGGCAGCCTTGTCGAGCGAGGCGTCGAAGGCGAACTGGATCCACCGGTCCGGAGTCTCGGCCATCGGCGCCTCCAGCGCCATGTCCTTGCGGAGCGTAAGGCGGAAGCGCCCGTTCAGCGCCGTTTCGACGGCTGTCAGGCACACTTCGCCGTCACCCTGGACCGCATGGCCGTCGCCGCAGGAGAAGAGCGCGCCGTCGGCGAACACCGGCAGGTAGAGCACTGAGCCGGCGGTCAGCTCCTTGCAGTCGATATTGCCGCCGAAGGCGCGCGGCTGGACCGAGCTCGCCATGCCCCAATGCGCCGGCGGGGCCGTGCCCATGACGCCGAAGAACGGCCGGCAGGCGAGCGCGCCGCCCCAGGGCATTCGGGCCTCCCCGGCTTCCCGGTCGAGCGGGATCGTGACCATCCGGCCTTCCGGGAAGTCTTCCGGCAGCGCGCCGCCGAGAGGGCGGATCGCGTTCCAGCCCCAGTCCGTGCCAAGCCGCACCTCAAGGATGTCGATCTGGAGCACGTCGCCCGGAACGGCCCCGGAGACGGCAACCGGTCCGGTCAGGATATGTCCCGATCCGAGCGGGCGCGGGGTCTCGGCATGAATGCGGCGCAAGGCCTCCGGCACTTCGAAGCCCGGGCCCGGAAGGGCGTCCGGCGCTCCGGAGACGGTCTCGATCTCGATCTCCGCGCCGCTCTCGACGGTGAGGACAGGCTTGAGCCGGGCGTCGAAGAAACCCCAATGCACGGTATCGGGGGCGGCATGCAGTCGCTCTGGCATAGGCAGGGGTCCGGCTTTCGGTTGGCGCGGCCGATACTGCACCGGGCGGCGCTGTCATTTCCAGTTCGATGCCGCTGGAGGGCAATGCCCCAGCCCCGAACCCCCGAAGCCCCGGGTGTCCGGGACGACGAAAACGGGCATGCACTCTCCGCCCAGCAAGGCCCCGCCGAGCCGCCCGGCCGCTAGCCTTTCCCGCGCTTCGCGCGGCCCTCACCCAACCCTCTCCCCGAGGGAGAGGGCTTTCTTTCCGCGTAACCGCATTCGTGTCGCCATGAATCTCCCCTCGCTCGGAAGACCCTCTCCCTCGGGGAGAGGGCAGGGTGAGGGGCCGCTTCCGCCTGCGGAAGCGGCGGGCGAAGCCCCGGCAACCGCCCATCGCGCCGGGCGACGGCCTCCCGCCCCGGCCCCCGGATCGCGGTTCGGGGCAGGCTCTCCCTCGCAAGCGAGGAAGGGAGAAAAGAGGAAGAGGCCCACTCCATCGAGGTGTCATGGAAATGGGATGGACGCCTCCCGATCCTGATGTTGTTGGGTCTGGGGGTTGAGTTGGACCCTCTCGGGCCGACGGCATCTAAAGTGCCAAGAGGGAAGAGCGAGCTCTTCACAGGCAAACCGGAGGGTCCGAGATGGAGACTAACAGAACGGTGGTGGGCGTGGATACGGCCAAGCGAGTGTTCCAGTTGCACTGGGTCGATATGGAGACGGGCGAGATTGTCGATTTGAAGCTGACGCGGGCGAAGTTCCTGCGGCACTTCGCCGAGCGTTCGCCCTGCGTGGTGGCGATGGAGGCGTGCGGCGGCTCTCAGCATTGGGCGCGGGAGGTGCGCAAGCTCGGTCACGAGGCCCGGCTGTTGCCGGCGCGGGCGGTGCGGCCCTTCGTGGCCGGCAACAAGAACGACGTGCGCGACGCCCGGGCGATCTGGACCGCCGCGCAGCAGCCGGGCGTGAAGACGGTCGCGGTCAAGAGCGAGGAGCAGCAGGCGGTCCTGGCGCTGCACCGCATGCGCCAGCAGCTGGTGAAGTTCCGCACCGCGCAGATCAACGCCCTGCGCGGCCTGCTGAGCGAGTATGGCGAGGTCATGGCGAAAGGTCGGGCTGGCATCGGTCGTGGGATTGCCCCGGCCCTGGACCGCCTCGCGGCGCGTCTTCCGGCGCCGGTCGTCGAGACCCTGCGCGAGCAGTGGAGCCGTGTCGGCGCGCTCGACAAGGAAATCGCCGTGATCGAACGGCGGATCGCGCTGTGGCACCGCAGCAGTCCCGACAGCCAGCGGGTCGCGGAGATCCCCGGCGTCGGCATACTGACCGCGACTGCCGTCGTGGCGATGATGGGCGATCCTGCCGCCTTCAGTTCCGGGCGCGAGTTCGCCGCCTGGCTCGGTCTGGCGCCGCGCCACACGGGCACCGGGGGGCGGGTGCGCATGCTCGGCATCTCCAAGCGCGGCGACAAGTATCTGCGGACCCTGCTGGTGCACGGGGCGCGCACAGTGCTCGCCAGAAGCAAGACGCCGCCCGAATGGGCCGTGCGCCTGGCCGAGCGGCGACCGCCCAACGTGGTCACAGTGGCGCTGGCCAACAAGACCGCGCGAACGATCTGGGCCCTGCTGGCCCATGACCGGGCATACCAGGCGAACTTCGTCAGCCAGCCGGCATAGGCCGCGAGCGACAACAGCACACGAACCGACATAGCGAACCGGCACAGGAGGAAGCCGCCAGAAGAGTGCGCAAGGTACGACAAGGAGTGATGGCAAACGGGTCATACCGCGATCCGCCAAGCCTGCATGACGTTCAAGAGCGAGAGGCCTGTCATGGAAATGAGGCGCGGATCGGCAAATCCCATCAGGGCCAGTGGGCACAAAAGCCCCGCAAAAAGGTCGGATACAAAACTGCAACCTGCCTCGCCGTCACAACAAATCGACCCTTGCCTCACCGGAGGCGTCCATACAAATGTCATGAAATGTCATGAAATGTCATGGCCGGGGGCGAATTCGCCGTTCCGATCCTCCCCGTCTTCGAGCCAGTCGATGTCGAGCGGGTCGGCGGCGCCGGGGGGCTCGATGGCGTAGCGCATGTCGTCGCGTTCGAGTCGATCCCGCCTGCGCTCCTCGCGTTCTTCCGGCGCCCAGGGGTCGTAGATTTCACCGTAGTCGTAGCGGCGCTGGTGGAGCCAGTCATGCTCCGCGCCGTCGGCCCGGTCGTCGTCGATCCCGCCCTCGTCGCTCAGCGGGTCTTCGACGGCCCACGGGCAGTCTTCGTATGCCTCCTCGGGCGGGTCGTCGGCAGGCGGCAGACCGTTTGCCGGTGCGGGCGGGGTCCCGAAGCGGACGGGCAGGCGCGCGCGCTCCTCCACAGCCTCGGCAAGCCTCCGGGCGGCCGCCTCATGCGCGGCTTCGTCGAACCCCTCCTGCGCCTCCAGCTCCTCCCGGCTTTCGCGGTGGCGGGCGAGCGCGCGTTCGGCGCGGGCATGGCCCCGGCGCACGGCCTCGGCGAGCGGGCCGGGCCCGGTGCCGGCCTCGAGCGCCTCGCCGGCCTCGATCTCTCCCAGTTCGTCCTCATGCGCCACCGGCCAGAGCCGGGCGCGGGTTCCCCCGGCGGGCGCGACCAGCCCGGCGATCTCCGCCTGGAAGCGCAGGACGCGGACCATCATGTAAGCAGACCCGCTCGCAACCGCCGCATCCCACGCCTGCTCCAGCCGGGCGAGCACGATCTGCGCCTCGTCGCGCTCGGTGCGCTTCCACGAGAGGCGGATGCGGCGCAGGCGCTCCACCACATAGGGCCGTTCCAGAAGCGCGCACCCGGTCTGGCGGGCGGAGCGTTCGGAATAGCCGGCCTGCCTTGCGGCGTCGGCGGCATTGCCGGAGGCAGCGTAGTGGCGGCAGAAGGCTTCCTGGCGTGTGGAGAGGGCGACGGCGGGTTCGATGAAGGGCATGGGGTGCGGCTCCTCGGTTCGGTTCCTGTTCTTTCCGGCCCGTCATCGGAGCGACCCTTTATCGCGCGCATTTGCGTGCGGGCGCGGGCGGGCGTTAGCGCCGGCGCGGTTCGCGCGCCTGATTGCCCGCGCACGAGGCAGGCACAGGACGCACTTCGCCTGTTGGCTGAATCGGGGTCGTTCCGCGCCGGGCCGGCGCGAGAGGAAGCGGCCCATGGTCACCGTCTCCCTGGAACCCATTCTAGCATATTTTCCTAGAATGCAAGCCCCTGTCCCGAATTTATTTTCGAGACCTTCGGGAAAGGCCCGTCACGCTGAGAAACCGGATAGATGGGTAATACCAGCGGCTCCGGTTTGTGACTCATGGAGATTGCCGCCCGGTTTTCCCTCTGCGTCACCCCGGCCGGAGCGAAGCGGAGAGCCGGGGTCCATCCATGGCTCTCGACGATGCCGTAGCCGGTGGGGAGCAGGCTCGACCGCTGAAGCTGCCGCGAGAACCGAGGCTGGCCCCCGGCTCGGGGGCTACTGGATTCACACATCGTGATTGATCCGGTATCCGCGTTGTATGGCACGGAACTGGTAGAGGCCGTGGAGCATGACGACGGGTCCGGGTTTTCCGTAGTATGCGGTCCATCCACCGAGGCGAGCGCAGACCCATGCGGCGAAGGCGAGCGAGCCTTTGGGATGGGGGTTTTTCTGTTTTTCGGTCTTGCCTTCGAGTGTGGCCGAGACGGCTTCGAGCGCGGGTTGGTCCTCGTCTTCGAAGACGTCCTGGAGCGGTCGTCCAGCGGCGCCGTCGCGGTCTTGGACCATCTGCAGGCAGGAGATGCCGGCCACGAGCGTCATGGCGCAGAGCGTCCTGAAGGGGGCGGTCTCCATGGAGACGCGCTCGATGTCGAAGCCTTTGGACTTGATGGTGCGGAACAACTGCTCGATCACCCAGCGCCGGCGGTAGAGTTGCGTGATCCAGCGCGCCTGCTCGAAGCTCTCGACCCGGTGGCTGGTCAACAGCCGCCAGTGCGCCGGCGTCACGCCGGGCGGGGGATCGATCTCGCGCGCCTCGACAAGGAAGACGGGCTGCTGCGCCGCGACGCCGAGCGCCACGGGCCTGCCCTTCGGGCGTCGAAGCGTGACCGCGCCGAAACGCACGGCGATGCGGGCCTTGCGTTTCTTTTGTCCGGGCCGGGCCGGCAGCTCGATCGCATGCTCCTTCTCGGGCTTGCCGGCCAGGCTGGAAAACAGCCGGCCCGCCCCCTCCGGGACCGCCCGGTCCTGCGCCGCCCGGATCAGCACCTCCACGCCGTCGGGCCTGTCGGCGAACATCTCGTAAATGTCGCCCTCGCGGTCCGCGACCACCGTCACCCGCGCAGCCCCCGCCGACGCCAAACGCCCGCTGGCCTGCATGCCGTCGAGCCAGCGCCGGCTCTCCTTCTCGCAAAGGGCGCGCCCCTTCGCCTTCTTCGCACCCTTCGCCTTCTTCCCCCCGCCGCCATGGCGCTCGATGAGCCGCGCGTCCACAAGACCCAGCAGCGCGCCATGCTCAGCCTCGACCGCAATCGTGACATGCCCGACAAGACTGTTGCCCAAGCCGTCATCGCGGAAACTCGTCGTGTCCTGGATCGCCAGAACGTCCAGACCCGCAACCCGCGATGCCGTCCCCGACGCCGCCCGCTCTACAATCTTCTCCACCGTCACCTTGTCGTTCCGCAGAAACCGTCCGATCCGAACCTCGCCCGCCCGGTTGCCCCCCAAACGGCGCACCGAAATGCCCCGGGGACCGTGCCTGACAAGACGATGATGCAAAAACCCATGCGACCGGTCCACGCGCCGGTCCCCGAAAACCGCCCCTTCGCTCACCACCCCTCAAACTCCCTGGCTACCGTCCAAACTCCGTCAAAGGCAGCGAATCACAAAACCCACAAAGCGAAAACTCCTTGCCTGCAAAACAGGCCGATCTCGAGATGTGTGCATCCGGTAGGGCTCGGGGGCCGGGGTGACGGTGGGGGCCATCACAATAGGTTCCGATCGACGACCGCTGGTATAACAATGTTCCCGGTTCGAGCGGCGGACAGACGGGTGACACTACAGGCCCGGCTGGACCGGATCAGCCGAACATCGGCATTCCCAGCACGCCGCGCACCCGGTCCACCTGCTCCAGGGCCCAGCGGAACTGGCGCTGCCTCGGCGCGGGCATTTCCTTCGGCGCGACCGAATTGCCGTGGGAGATGCCGCGTCCGATATCCCGAAGCTGCTGGGCGAGTATCTCGTCGAGCAGGATGCGGTGCGCTTCGACGAGGTTTCCGATGGCTTCCCGGTTGCCCTCGGCAAGCGCTCCGGCTGCGTTCAGCCGCGCCGGCGTCGAGCGGTCCGCGATGCCATGCTGGATGGCGAGGATGCGCGCCGTGGAGAAGATCGGCATGATCCCGTGGCGCTTGGCGTCGAGGCGGCCCTTGTCGAGGCGGAAACGGCCGAACATGCCGAGCGGCGATTTGAAATCGACCGCATTGGCGCGGAGCGCGACATGGAACGCCCGCGCCTCCGCCGCCATCTCCAGCGCCTCGCCATGCAGCGCCTCGCCGAGGCCGGCATCGCCGTAAACGGGAACGCCGTCGAAGAAGATGTCGCAATTGAGCACATCCTCCGGCAGCGAGCGCCCGATCCAGCCGCCCACCTTCGCGCGCCAGCGGTCGAGGTCCATGCGCCACTCCGGGTTCCGGGCCATGACGCCGCCCTTGCAATAGGAAACGCCCGCGCCGTCCAGAATGTCGGCCAGCCGGCGCCCGAATTCCTCGAACCACCGGTCTTCCGGCCCGCCGGGAGCGCCGGACCCGTAAACAACGGCATTGTCCTGATCCATGGCGAGCAGGCTTTCGCCGCGCCCGCCGGAGCCGAGAATCAGGACCGCGAACGGCACGGGCGGGGGCCCGAGCCCCTCCGCTTCCATGTCGCGCTCGGCCAGTTCCGAGGCGCGCCGCGTCAGCGCGCGGAGCTCCCGCGAGACGACGGATGCGACGGTGCGGGCATCGACCTCGTCCGCGGCGAGGCCGCCCGCGACCCTCGTGAGGTTGGCCCAGGCCCTGCCCAGGTCCGCGGCCACCTTGGCATGGTCGATTTCCCTTGCCAGAAAGACCGCGTCGCCCGCGCGCTGCTTCAGCAGGTCGCGCGCGCTGACCGCCCCGACCAGCCTGCCGTCCTCCGACACCACGCCGAGATGCCGGAATCCTCCCACCGTCATGAGCGTGTTCGCGCGGTAGAGAAACTCGGAGGCGGGGATCGTCACCAGTGGCCGCGCGGCGAAGCGGTCCACCGTCTCGTCCAGCGCGCCGGCGCCCAGGGAATCGATGGCGCGCGCAATGTCCCTCTCGGTCAGGATGCCGATGCCGGCTTCCGTTCCGGACGGGACGAAGACCGAGCTGATTTTCCGTTCCGTGAGCAGGCGGAGCGCTTCGCGAAGGCGCATCCCCGGCTCCGCAAACGCGGGAGGTGAGGACATGATCTCCCCGACCCGGTGCCGGAACGGGAAGCTGTCCACGCGGGCGAACGCATGCGGGTCGGCGCTGCGCACCCGCTCCGGCGCAACGACGGGATGCCAGCCGGCCTTCGCCTCCTCATCCGCCTGCGAGGTGAGCGCGAGGCAGGCGCGCTCCGCCTGGGCCAGCGTCGAAATGCCCTTCTCCGCCAGGCGGGGAACCAGCGCGGCATAGATCGCGGCTGCGGCCCGGGCGTCGCCGAGCGCGCTGTGGCGGCCCTCGATCCCGATACCGAGCCAGCGCGCTATCGCGTCGAGCGAGGAATCCGCCGGGCCGGGCGCAAACAGCGCGGCGAGCTGCCGGACGCAAAGGGACCGATGCGGATGCCACGGGATTCCGTTGCGGTCGCTCTCCGCCTTGAGCATTGCGAGGTCGAACCCGATCGCATAGCCGGTCACGACGCGCGGCCCGATCCAGTCCGCGAGCGCAGGCAGCACCTCGCCGGTCTTTTCCGCCGAGCGCACATCCTCGTCCGAGATGCCGTGAACGGCCGTGGAGGAGGGCGGAATGGGGATGTCCGGGTTGACGAGCCGCTCGAATGTGCGGCTCTCGTCGATGACGCAGCCGTTCAGGGCGACTGCGCCGACCTCCACGATCCGGTCCTTGCCGGTGTCGAGGCCGGTGGTTTCGGTATCGAGCGCGACCGCCTCGAGCGATAGCAGGGGAACGGCGCCCAACCCCGCGTCTTCCTTCCGAGCGACCATGGCCGAACCCTGCCGTTCCCGTTCGGGGCAGAGGAGGGAGAAGGGCCTCGCCCTCCGGTTGCAGGACAAGGTACTTCGCCGCCGATCGGTCGCCAAGGCCGGGCAAGCCGCCGGGCCTTCCGTCATGCCCGGACTTGTTCCGGGTATCTCCCGCCACCGCTTCCGCCGAGCGGCCGCATGGATACCCGGAACAAGTCCGGGTATGACGATGTGAGGGCCGGGATGCCGGGCGCCGATCCGAATCCCGATTCGGTCGGCCCGTTCGAAATCCGCTTGAATCCAAGCTATGCGTCCTGTCCGCAAAATCCGAACCGGACAGCAATGGGCCGTGCCGGGCCGTGACATTGGCGGGGAAACCGGGCAAGTAACCGGCGTTCGCGAGCATCGCGCCGGGGGAGGGGCCATGAACCGCGTCGAGACAATAGACCCGGCGATCGTCGAAGCAGGCAAACGCGCCGCGGCGGTGTCGCCGGCGCTCGACCTGAAGGCGCTGGTCGATGCGCCGGCGGAGGAGATACGCGGCGCCTACGACGCCTCCTCGGCCTATTGGAATGCCGATCCCCCGCCGCTGGCCTCCACCGTCGATCTCGCCCTGGCGGGGCCGCACGGGGAACTGAGGGTCCGCATATACAGGCCGCGCGACGATGGCGGCCTGCCGGGGCTGCTCTACCTGCATGGCGGCGGCTTCATGCTCGGCAGCATCGAGTCGCACGACACGCTTTGCCGGCTGCTGGCGAGGGAAGCCGACGCCGCGGTGGTGTCGGTCGATTACCGCCTCGCGCCGGAGCACCGGTTCCCGGTCCCGGTCGAGGAGTGCATCTTCGCCTGCGACTGGCTGGCGGAACACGGCGCGGAGGTCGGGGTGGACCCCGCGCGGCTGGCGGTCGGCGGAGATTCCGCAGGGGCCAATCTGGCGCTCGCCGTGCTGGACCGGCGCCGGGAAGCGCTCAGGACGGCGCTGCTGTTCTACGGTTGCTACGGCCATATGCCGGAATACGGCTACGCGCTCGGTCCCGCCGCTGCGGCTTATGGAGACGGGCGCTACGGCCTCGGTCTCGACATCATGCGGCGCTTCTATGCGGAATATCTCAGCGGAGAGGAGGACGGCGGCGACCCGCTGTTCTGTTCCCTCAACATGGACTTTCGGGGGATGCCGCCGGTGCTGCTGACGGCGGCGGCGCTCGATCCGCTGCGCGACGATGCCGAAGCGCTGGGCCTCAAGCTGGCGGCGGCCCACGTGCCGCACCGGTACATCCTCTATCCCGGCGCGCCGCACGGTTTCCTGAAGATGGCTCCGGAAGTGGAAGTCGCGGCCCGCGCCGTCCGCGATGCCGCCGACCATCTGAGGGAGCACTGGGGACCGTAAGCCGCGCCGTCCGCGGCGGGCCCTCGGTCAGTGGTGCACGAAGACCGGCGACGGGCAGTCGTGCAGCAGGCGGCCGGTGGCGGAACCGACCAGAATGTTGTGGACGAGGTTGTGGTGTCCGAAGGCGCCCATGACCAACATGCCGGCGTTCATGGACTCCACATGCGAAAGGATCGCATCGCCCGGATTGCCGCGTGCGGCGATTCCATGCGCTTCGGCCTCGAAGCCGTGGGAGCGGAAGAGGCTCGCGCCCTTCGCCGCGGTTTCCGCCGCCCGGTTGCGGTCGGCCGCTATGCTGACGACATGGGCCTCCTGCCCTTTGGCCAGCCCCAGCAGGATGTACATGTGCATGGCGCGGGAGGATTGCCGGCTGCCGTCGAAGGCCACGACGACCCGTTCGCCGGACTGCGGCGCGGGGGGTACCACGACGACCGGGCGCGGATTGTCGTGCAGCAGGCGCTGGACGACCGCGGCGATGTCGTGCTTCTCCTCTCCGTGGAAGTTGGTCTCCCGCCCGATGACGATGAGGTCGTGGCGGTCCGCCTCCGCCTCGATGAGCTCGTGCGGGACCCCTTCGGCCTCAATGGCCCCGTAAGCCGCGCCGGCATCCGCGCAGGCGGCCTCGAACTCCTTCAACCGTGCTTCCAGACGCTCGCGCGCAGCTTCCACCAGCGTCTCGTCGCGATGCTCCTTGTAGGCGCCGGCGCCCATCGGCCGCGCCATCGGCGCCCTGAAGAACGGCGTGTCGAGCACGCCGATTCCGACCAGCCGCGAGCCGTAATTGCCGGCGATGGCCAGCGCCAGCTTCTCCGCCTCCACGCTGGACGGAGACGCATCCACCGCCACCACTATGCTCTTGAGCATGACGCACGCACCCCCTTGGCCGCCCGCCGGATTGTAGCCTTGGCCCGCTGCCGGGTTAAGCTTCCCGGCGGTGCGCGTCGGCCAGCTCCGCCATGGAACCGAAATGGAAGTCCACCTCTACCTCCGCGGGCGGCGGCATGGTGGCGCCCCAGCCGGGCCTGCCCTTGCGCCGGTCGATCCAGCAGGTCGCCAGCCCGGCCGCAGCAGCCGGCGCATGGTCGTGGAAGAGCGACTGGGCGGTGTGCAGCAGGCGCGCCCTGGCGATACCACGCGCCTCGAGGCCGGCGGCCAGCGCATCGAAGTTCGCCGGCGCCGGCTTGTAGGAGCCGATGTCCTGGGCCGTGAAGACGGCGTCGAACCGGGTTCCGAGCCGCTCGGCCGACGCGGCGAAGCTCTCCCGGTCCACGTTCGAGAGCACGATGAGCTCGTAGTGCCGGCCGAGATATGCCAGCGCTTCGGCGCTGTCGGGAAAGGCGGGCCAGTCGGGCACGGAGCGGCCGAACGCGACCGCATCGGCCTCGACGGGCGCGCGCCCGAACGCCGCGCCCATCGCCATGAAGGTCCGCGCAAGGACCTCCGGATAGGGCAGTCCCGGCGTCTCGGCCTGCTGGCGCGACTCGTTGGCGGCGAAGCATTCGAGCACGGCGCCGTCTTCGGCCTCGACGCCTTCCCTTTCGGCCCAGCGGCGCCAGGCGGCGAGGATGCCGGTCTCCCAGTCGATCAGCGTGCCGTAGCAGTCGAAGCTGAGCGCGTCGAATTCGCGGAGCTTCATGCGCGCACCAGCACCGTTTCGACCAGCCGCGACCAGTAGGTGGCGCCCCAGGGCAGGGCTTCGTCGTTGAAGTCGTAATGCGGGTTGTGGACGACCGTGCCGCCATGCTCGCCTTCCGCGCCGTTGCCGATGCGGACATAGGCGCCCGGCCTGGCGTTGAGCATGAAGGAGAAGTCTTCCGAGCCCATGCCCGGCGGCGCGTCGGTGACGACATTGCCCGCGCCGAAGACATCCCTGGCGACGCCGGCGGCGATATCGACATGCGCCGGGTCGTTCACGGTCGGCGGATAGCGCCGCTCGTAGCGCACCGAGACGCTGGCGCCGAACGCCTCCGCGATGCTGTCGCAGATGCGCCGCATGCGCGCCTCGGTCAGGTCCTGCACCTCCGGCTTGAAGGCCCGGACGGTGCCGCGCAGCACGACTTTCTGCGGGATCACGTTCCAGGTGTCGCCGCCATGCACCTGGGTAATGGTGAGCACGACCGAGTCGATGGCGTTGACCGACCGGCTCGCGATGGTCTGCAACGCTGTGACGATCTGCGCTTGGATAACGACCGTATCGACGCCTTGATGGGGGCGCGCGGCATGCGTGCCGTAGCCGTCGATCTCGATCTCGAAAATGTCGAAGCCCGCCATGGACGGCCCGGCCCGGGTGGTGAACCGCCCGACCGGCACGCCCGGCGAGTTGTGCATTCCGTAAACCGCGTCCGCCGGGAAGCGCTCGAACAGGCCGTCCTCCACCATGGCGCGTCCGCCGCCCTCGTTCTCCTCGGCCGGCTGGAAGACGAAATAGACCGTGCCGTCGAAATTGCGTGTCTCGGCAAGATATTTCGCCGCCCCCAGCAGCATCGTCGTGTGCCCGTCATGGCCGCAGGCATGCATCTTGCCGGGATTGCGCGATTTGTACTCGACGTCGTTCGCCTCCTCGATGTCGAGCGCATCCATGTCGGCCCGGATGGCGACGGAGCGCTGGCTGCCGCCCTGTCCCTGCAGCACGGCCACGACGCCCGTCTTCGCGATGCCCGTGTGGACCTCGTCCACGCCGAACTCCCTCAGCCTGTCCGCGACGAAGGCGGAGGTGCGCACCTCCTCGAACGCCGTTTCGGGATACATGTGGAGCTCGCGCCGCCAGGCGGTCATCTCCTCGTGGAACTCGGCTATGCGGTTGACGATGGGCATGAACTGCTCTGCCTTGCCATGGATAAGGGGAAGGGACCGGATTTCGCCCGACGCCGCCCGGCGGGTCAAGCGACGCGGTTGCGATGGGCCGAGGGCGGCAGTCGCCGGAGATCAAAGCGATTTCCCGATACCCGCATGTTTCAGGATAGCATTCGCCGTGTGCCGGCTCTTTATCTTGATCGGCACAGACACCCTCAGCCCCTTTCCGTTGGGGCTGCCCCATATTTCGTGACTGGCCTTGCCGCCCTGACGCACCTTCGACCAGCCCGCGCCCTTTAACAGGCGGCGGACTTCCTTCTCGAACCCTGCCGCCATCAGGCGGCTGCGGCCAGCGTCGTCTCCATGGTGCACGACCGCAGCATCGGATGCCGCGTCGGAATGAACGAGAACCGGTACTCGCCATCAGGCGCACTACCGGGGTCCTCCCGGATGAGGTCGGGAGCGCAATCCATCAGTGCGTCCAGAATGCCGCCGAAGGTCTCCGCCTCCAGCACGAGCCCGGGTATGTCCTCGCTTGTGGCCACCAGAACGCCGCTCTCCTCGCAGAGGAGCAGGTCTATGTTGAAACAGCGCGCCATGGGGTCATCTCCCGCAGTTCGACCCATTGCAAGCCACTATATGGCATAGTGAGGCATATATGGCCCCCTGGCGGAATTTCGCAACCGTGCACCGCCCGGCGGGTCAAGCGACGCGGTTGGGGAGCTCGCCGCGCGCCCAGGCTTCGAGGCCCGAGACGAAGCCCTCGACAAGAGCGGCCATCGCCCGCTCGCTCGCCCAGGCGACATGCGGGGTGACGATGACATTGGGCCGGCCGGCAAGCGCCGGGAGGGGATGATCTTCCGGCGGCGGCTCGGCGGTCGCCACGTCGAAGGCCGCGCCCCGGATCGTTCCCCGGTCCAGCGCTTCGACCAGCGCGGCCTCGTCCACGATGCCGCCGCGCGCCGTGTTGACGAGGAAGGGCCGCCGGCCCATCGCCTCGAACTCCGCCCGGCCGATCAGCCCGCGGGTCTCCTCGTTGAGCGGGCAGTGGATGGAGATCGCGTCCGCGCTCGCCAGCATCTCGTCGAAGGCGATGCGGCCGGGTCCAGGCGGCGCGCCCTTGCGCCCGGCGAGAACCGGCTCCATGCCGAAGGCGGCGGCTTTCTTCGCCACGGCCGACCCGATGACCCCCGCGCCGACAATGCCGAGCCGCCGGCCGGAAAGGTCGAGGATCGAATAGTCGAACAGGCAGAAACTGCGCGCCTTTGCCCAGCGTCCTTCCGCCACGGCGCGGTCGTAGGCGGGCACGGCGCGCGCGAGCGCCAGCAGCAGCGCCAGCGCATGTTCCGCAACGCTGTCCGCGGCATAGCCCGTGACATTGGTGACCGGCACCCCGGCGGCCCGCGCGGCCTCCTTGTCCACGCAGTCCGTGCCGGTGGCCGAAACCGCCACGAGCTCCAGCGTCGGCGCGGCCTCGAACACGGAGGCGTCGATACGGCACTTGTTGGTGACCGCGACATGCGCGCCCTGGAGGCGCTCCGCCGCTTGCTCTGGCCGGGTCTCCGCGAACTCGATCCACTCATGCGGAAACCCGGGCCGGCGAATCGGCACGCCCGGCGGAAAGGAGTTGCGCTCCAGAAAGACGATCCGCTTCATGGCATCCACCGCCCGGCTATCGACTTGTTGCGGGCGTGCATTAGAACATGCGATGCAGAGCGAGGGAGAGGGGATCGATGCGGGCGGCCTGGTACGAGCGCAAGGGACCGGCGCGGGATGTGCTGGAGATCGGCGAGATGCGGACGCCTGAGGCCGGGCCGGGCGAGCTTCGCGTCCGGCTGGCGGCGTCGGGCGTCAACCCGGCGGATGTGAAGCTGCGCGCAGGCACGAGCGATTACGGCTACCGGTTCGACCGCGTGATCCCGAACAGCGACGGCGCGGGCACGGTGGACAGCGTGGGCGCGGGCGTCGATCCCGCATGGGTCGGCCGGAGGGTCTGGCTCTATAACGGCCAGCGGCTCGGCCGGGCGTTCGGCACGGCGGCGGAGTTTATCGCGCTGGACGCGGGGCTCGTTCACGCGCTTCCCGACGAGATCGGCTTCGCGGAAGGAGCGACGCTCGGCATTCCCGCGATGACGGCCCATCGCTGCGTCTTCGCCGACGGGTCCGTCGCCGGGCAAACGGTGCTGGTTGCAGGGGGTGCCGGCGCGGTCGGCCACTACGCCGTGCAGCTTGCGAAGTGGGACGGCGCGCGTGTGCTGGCGACGGTCAGCGGCGATGCCAAGGCGGCGCATGCGCTCGCCGGCGGGGCGGACGCCGTCATCAACTACCGGCGGGAAGATGTCGTCGCGCGGGTGCAGGAACTCACCGGCGGCGAAGGCGTGGACCGGATTGTCGAGGTCGATTTCGGCGGCAATCTCGCCATTGCGATGGGCGCGCTGAAACGCAATGGCGCCGTCGCAATCTATGCCAGCGACGGCAATCCGAAGCCGGAGATCGACGTGCGCGCGCTGATGGGCCTCAATGCCACCCTGCGTTTCGTGGTGCTGAACAGCATCCCGCTGGAGGCCCGCCGGCAGGCGCAGCGCGATGTGACGCGCTGGGCGGTGGGCGGCGCGCGGTTGTTTGCCGTCGCGGCGCGGTTCCCGCTGGACGGGATCGTCGCCGCGCATGAGCTGGTGGAAAGTCTCGACAAGCTCGGCACGGTTGTTGTCGAGCCCTGACCGAACGAGGATCGCACATGGATTTGCCCTGCACACTGGCGGACCTGATTGCGGCGCATCCGGGCGGCCGCATTGCGCTCGCCGCGCCCGGCCGCGCGTCCCTGACTTTCGGGGCGCTGGGCAAGCTGGCGGACGAAACCGTGTCGTCCCTCAACGCCTTCGGGATCGGCCGGAACGACCGGGTGGCGGTGGTGCTGCCCAACGGCCCGGAGATGGCGGCGGCGTTCCTGGCCGTGGGCGCCGGGGCGACGGTGGCGCCGCTCAATCCGGCTTACAGGGCAGACGAGTTCCGCTTCTATCTTGAAGACCTTTCGGCCAGGGCGCTGATCGTATCCGAGACCGAGGACGGGCCGGCCGTGGCCGCGGCGGCGGGGCTGGACATTCCCCTGCTTCGCCTGGTCGTCGAGGAGGAACGGCCTGCCGGCAGCTTCTCCCTGCTCGCCGAGAGCGCGGGCACCGAGCGGCCGCCGCTGAAGGGATATGCGGGCGCCGCCGACACCGCGCTCGTGCTGCACACCTCCGGCACGACCTCGCGGCCGAAGATCGTGCCGCTCAGCCAGGCGAACATCTGCGCCTCGGCGGACCATATCGTGCAGACGCTCCGCCTGGAGCCGGCGGACCGCGGCCTGAACATCATGCCGCTCTTCCACATCCACGGCCTGATCGCGAACGTGCTGGCGCCGATGCGCGCCGGAACGAGCGTCTATTGCACGCCGGGCTTCGATGCGTTCCGGGTGTTCGAGTGGTTCGCCGACGCCAACCCCACCTGGTATTCCGCCGTGCCGACCATGCACCAGGCGATCCTGGCGCGCGCCCGGCGGAATACGGAGGTCACGGACTCGCTGCAATTGCGGTTCGTGCGCTCGTCCTCCTCTTCCCTGCCGCCGCAGGTGATGCGGGAGCTGGAGACCCTGTTCCGCTGCCCGGTGATCGAGAGCTACGGCATGACCGAGGCCGCCCACCAGATGGCGAGCAACCCTCTGCCGCCCGCCGAGCGCCGAGCCGGTTCGGTCGGCGTGGCGGCCGGGCCCGAGATCGCCGTCATGGACGAGGCGGGCGGCCTGCTGCCGGCCGGGGAGACGGGCGAGGTGGTCATCCGGGGCCCGAACGTCATGGCCGCTTACGAGAACAACCCGGACGCCAATGCGAGCGCATTCTCGGACGGCTGGTTCCGCACCGGCGACCAGGGAATCGTGGACGCGGCCGGTTACCTGACGATTACCGGGCGGCTCAAGGAGATCATCAACCGGGGCGGCGAGAAGATATCGCCGCGCGAGGTGGACGAGGCGCTGATGGACCACGCGGCCGTCCAGCAGGTCGTGACCTTCGCCCTGCCGCACAGGACGCTCGGAGAAGAGGTGGCCGCCGCCATCGTTCTGGCCGAAGGGGCCGAGGCGAGCGACCGGGAGATCAGGGAGTTCGCCGGCGCCCGGCTGGCCGACTTCAAGGTGCCGCGCCGGATCGTCTTCGTCGATGAGATACCCAAGGGCGCGACGGGCAAGCTCCAGCGCATCGGGCTCGCCGAGAAGCTCGGCCTCGCTCCGTGAAGATTGCGATCTTCGGGGCCGGCGCCATCGGCTGCCATCTGGCGGCCCTGCTTGTCCGGCAGGGCGAGGCCGAGATCGGCCTGATCGCGCGCGGGCCCCATCTGGCGGCGTTGCAGGCCAACGGGCTGCGCTTCGTCTCCGACGAAGAGGATTTCACGGCGCCGGTCGCGGCGAGCGAAGACCCGGCCGCCTTCGGCGTCCAGGACTTCGTCATCGTCACTCTCAAGGCCCACCAGGCGCCAGGCGCGGTCGAGGCGATGCGCCCGCTGCTGGGGCCCGATACGGCGGTGGTGACCGCGATGAACGGGGTGCCCTGGTGGTATTTCCACGGTCTCGAGAGGGGCTTTCCCGCAGGGCCGGTCGAAGCCGTCGATCCGGGCGGCGCGCAATGGCGGGGGTTCGGGCCGGAGCGCGCCATCGGCTGCGTCGTCTATCCGGCAACGGAGATCGTCGAACCGGGCGTCTGCCGGCATATCGACGGCAACGCCTACACGCTCGGGGAACCGGACGGGACGCGCAGCGAGCGGGCGTCGGCGCTCTCCCGGCTGCTCATTGCCGCCGGCTTCCGCGCGCCCGTCCGACCGCGCATCCGCGACGAGATCTGGGTGAAGCTCTGGGGGAACCTCTGCTTCAACCCGATTTCGGCGCTGACCCATGCGACGCTCGCCGAAATCGGCGCGGACAGCGGGGTGCGCCGACTGGTCGAGGCGATGATGCGGGAGGGCCAGGCGGTCGGCGAGGCGCTCGGCGCGCGGTTCCGCATCCCGCTGGAGCGGCGGCTCGAAGGCGCGGTCGGCGTCGGCGCGCACAAGACCTCGATGCTGCAGGACCTGGAGCGAGGCCGGCCGATGGAAATCGACGCGCTGGTCGGCGCGGTCAGCGAACTCGGGCGCCGCGCCGGCATCGCGACTCCGGCCATCGACACGGTGCTGGCGCTCATCCGCCTCCGGGCGCGCATGGCCGGCACCTATCCGACATAAGGTGCCGCATTGTCGGCGGAAGGGGGACAGCATGTCCGAGGTCGTCCATTTCACCAGGCAGGGGCCGGTGGGCATTATTACGGTGGACTATCCGCCGGTGAACGCGCTCGGGCCGGGCGTGCGCGAGGGCATACTGGAAGCCGTGGACCGCGGCGTCGCCGACCCGGAAGTGCACGCCATGGTGCTGATCGGCGCCGGGCGGACCTTCATCGCCGGCGCCGACATCCGCGGCTTCGGCAAGGGGCGCCCGCCGGTTGTCCGCCGCACCCATGACGTGCTGGAAGCGAGCCCCAAGCCGATCGTGGCCGCCATTCACGGCTATGCGCTCGGCGGCGGGCTGGAGAACGCGCTCGGCTGCCACTACCGCATCGCGGTGCCGAGCGCGAAGGTAGGCCTGCCGGAAGTGCTGATCGGCATCCTGCCCGCCGGCGGCGGCACGCAGCGCCTGCCGCGCCTTATCGGCCCCGAAGCTGCCCTGGAGATGATCGTCTCGGGCCGCCATGTGCCGGCGCCGGAAGCGCTGGAGCTCGGCATTCTGGACGAGCTGGTGGAAGGCGGGGAGTTGCGCGACGCCGCCGTCGCCTGCGCGATGCGGGCGATGCACGAGCCCGTGCTGCCGAGGGCGTCGGAGCGGGAAGTGCCGGAACACGATCCGGAGATCTTCGAAGCGATGCGGCAGAAGATCGCCCGCCGCGCCCGCAACCAGAAAGCCCCCTGGCACTGCATCCGCTGCGTGGAGATCGCCTGTTCCACGCCCTTCGAGGAGGGCATCCGGCAGGAGCGGGCGCTGTTCGAGGAACTGGAGAATTCCGACGAGGCGAAGGCGTTGCGTTACGCCTTCTTCGCCGAGCGGGAAGCGCAGCGCTCGCCGCATGTCCCGCGCGGAACGCCGGCCCGTCCGGTTGCGGCGGCTGCCGTGGTCGGCGCCGGCACGATGGGAGGCGGCATCGCCATGACCTGCGCCGATGCCGGCCTGCCGGTGAAGATCATGGACAGGGATCCCGAGACGCTCTCGCGCGGCATGGAGCGAATCGGGAAGACCTATGCGGCCAGTGTCGCCCGGGGTTCGCTGGACGAGGCCGGCATGAAGGCGCGCCTCGCCCTGATCGAGCCGGTGGAATCCTACGACGCCATTGCGGAAGCCGATGTCGTTATCGAGGCGGTATTCGAGGAAATCGGAGTCAAGCGCGAGGTCTTCGGGACGCTGGACCGGACAATGAAGCCCGGCGCCCTGCTGCTGTCCAACACGTCCGCGCTCGACATCGACGAAATCGCAGCCGCGACGGGCCGGCCGGGGGATGTGGCGGGCGCGCATTTCTTCAGCCCGGCCAATGTCATGAAACTCCTGGAGATCGTGCGCGGCGAGGACACGTCCGAGGAGGCGCTCGCCTCCGTTCAGGCTCTGGCCAAGCAGCTTGGCAAGGTTGGCGTCGTCTGCGGCAATTGCGACGGCTTCGTCGCCAACCGGTCGCGCGCGCCGTTCAACACCGAGATGGTCATCCTGCTGGAGGAAGGGGCGCTGCCGGAGCAGGTGGACAAGGCCATGGTCGAGTTCGGCTACCCGATGGGGCCGTTCGCGGTGGGCGATCTGGCGGGCCTCGATATCGGCTATGCCGGGCGCAAGCGCAGGGAAGCCGCGGACCCGGCGGCCCGTCCGCTGCCCATTGCCGATGCCCTGGTCGAGATGGGGCGCCTCGGCATGAAGACCGGCGCCGGCTGGTACCGGTACGAGGCCGGAAGCCGCACGCCGCATCCGGACCCGGAGGTGGCGGCGCTGATCCGGCGCATTTCGAGCGAATCGGGCGTGGAGCAACGGGAATTCGGCGATGAGGAGATCGTGCAGCGCCTGCTGTTCTCCTCCGTCAACGAAGCCTGCCGGATCGTCGAGGAGGGTATTGCCCGGCGCGGCGTGGAAGTGGACACGATGTGGCTCTACGGATTCGGCTTCCCGCGTTACCGCGGCGGGCTCTTCTACTGGGCCGATACGGCAGGCGTTCGCGAGGTGTACGACCGGATCGCCGCGTGGCACCAGCGCTATGGGGAGCGCTGGGCTCCCGCACCCCTTCTCAGGCGCCTCGCGGAGAGCGGCACGCCGCTGAAGGAAGCCGCCTCGAATATGTGATTAGTGCTTGCGAATCGGGCATTAACCTATATCATGACCGGAGGCGGAAACTGGGCCGCCCGATACTTCAGACAAACGGCAATTGCGAGGAAATGTCATGGTGTCACGGATCACCGCCTGCGTTGTGTTCGGGGCAGCCGCGCTTGCGCTCGGAGGATGCGCGTCGAACCTGGACGACGCGCAGATGGCCGAGGCAACGGGCTCCGACTTCCAGATGGGGTTGATCGAGGGCTACAAGAAGCTCGCGGCAATGGAAGCCGCCGAAGGCGATTGGCAGGACGCCCGCGTGTTCTCGGACCGCGTGCTGGCGGTTGCGGGCGGCGCAGACGTCATGCCCGAGTCGTCCTCCGCCCGCGCTCTGCCGGCCGACAGCAAGCTTGAAGTGGAAATCGCCCAGGCGCGGCTGGAGACCATTATGGCTGACGGCGGACGCGAGAAGGCCGGCGCGGCCACGGCCATGGCGCAGGTCGGTTTCGACTGCTGGCTGCAGGAGCTGGAAGAGAACTTCCAGTCCGGCGACATCGCGAACTGCAAGGCGATGTTCGAGGAAGGCGCGGGCGCTGCGGAAGCGGCACTGAGGCCGAAGCCGAAGCCGAAGCCGAAGCCCATCGACATGGGACCCTGGGAGATCTACTTCGAGTGGAACAGCGCGGCGATCACCGCTGCCGCCCAGCAGGAGATCAACAAGGCCTACACGTCGTTCGGCAAGATCAAGGGCTCGATGCTCGGCGTCTCCGGCCATGCCGATACCAGCGGCACGAAGGGCAACAACATGAAGGTCTCCGAGAAGAGGGCCATGGCCGTCTACGAGGTCTTCACGCTGGATCTGCTGGTGCCCGAGGACCGCATTGCCATGTCGGCGACCGGCGAGGATAACCTGGCGATCAAGACCCCGGACAACACCCGAGAGGTGTTGAACCGCCGGGTCGTGGTCACCCTCTCCAAGTAGGCAAGGGCGAAAGCCCGGCGATCCAAGCGGACGCCCCGCCGGAAACGGCGGGGCGTTCTGCAATTCAGGCCTGCAGAATCACCCCCTCCCGACAGAGGCGGGAGATCGTTTCGGGCGAATAGCCCAACAGCTCCCCGAGGCAGGCCTCGGTGTGCTCGCCCAGCAGCGGCGCGCCGGCCGGGGCGCGCACCGGCGTGCCGGAAAGCGAAATCGGCGAGCGCACGGCGTGCACCTCGCCCAGCGCGCTGTGGGCCTGGGTCGACACAATGCCGCGGAGCGCCGCCTCTTCGGACGCGAAGGCCTCCGGGACGTTGCGCACCGGCCCCCCGGGAATCCCTGCGGCGCGCATCCGCGCGATCCAGCCGTCCCGCGTATCCGCTTTCAGGATGTCGTTCATCGCCGCGGTCAACGCCTCGCGGTTCTCCATGCGCGCGGCGTTGGTGGCGAAGGCGGGGTCGTCCGCGAGGTCGGGGCGGCGGAAGACCTCACCGGCCAGGCGGCGGAACAGGCGGTCGGTCGTCACCGCAATCATCACCGGGCCGTCCGAGGCCTCGAACAGGCCGGCCGGCATGGCGACCAAGTTGGAATTACCGGGCCTGCCGATATCGACCCCGCCTTCGAGCCAGGCGGTCGCGGCATGGGAGGTCATGGCGGCGGCCGTGTCGAACAGCGGCACGTCGATATGCTGGCCCCGGCCGGTGCGCCCCCGCGCGACCAGGGCCGCCAGCACCGCCTGGGCCGCATACATGCCGGCCATGATGTCGACCAGCGAAACGCCGGTGCGCATCGGCGGGCCGTCCGGCTCGCCGGTAAGCGACATGAGGCCGCTCTCGCCCTGCGCCACCGGGTCGTAGCCGGGCCTGTCGGCAAGCGCGCCGCTGCGCCCGTAGCCCGAGATGGAGCAATAGACCAGGCGCGGATTCTCCGCCGCCAGCGCCTCGTAGCCGAGGCCGCGCCGGTCGAGCGCGCCGGTGCGGGCGTTCTCCAGCAGCACGTCCGAGACGGCGGCGAGCCCCCGCACGATTTCCGCGCCTTCCGGCCGCGTCAGATCGACGGCGATGCTCTTCTTGTTGCGGTTGACGGTCAGGAAGTAGGTCGAGTGGCCGTCGCGGGCGGGAGAGAGGAAGCTGCGCGTTTCGTCGCCGCCGGCCGGATTCTCGACCTTGAGCACCTCCGCGCCGAGATCGGCGAGCTGCATCGCGCACCAGGGGCCGGAAAGCACGCGGGTAAGATCGACGACGCGAATGCCTCCGAGAGCGGTCAAGAGGCCGGTCCTTTCGTTCTGCGGGCCGGGGGACTCACGCATAGACCCAGGCGAGCAGCAGCCCGCCGAGCAGCACCCGGTAGACGACGAAGGGCGTGAAGCTCGCGCGGGCGAGCCAGCGCATCATCGCCGCAATCGCCGCCAGCGCAGCCGCGAAGGCCAGCAGCGCCGCAAGCCCGGCCGTCGCCGCAATGGACGGGTCGTCCATCCGCACAAGGTCGCGCAGCGTCCACAACCCGGCCCCCAGAATGACCGGAATCGAGAGCAGCAGGGAGAAGCGCGCCGCTTCGGCCCGCTCGAACCCCAGCGCCAGCGCCGCCGTCATGGTGATGCCGGAGCGGCTGACGCCCGGCACGAGCGCGAGGATCTGCGCCATGCCGATGGCGAGCGCGTGGGACAGGCGCAGCGAATCGAGCCGCATCGTCCGGCGTCCCCGGCGGTCGGCGGCCCAGAGAACGAGTCCGAAGACGAGCGTCGTCCAGGCGATGACCTCGACGCTGCGCGCGTCTGCCGCGATCGTGTCCTTGAAGAGCGCGCCCGCGGCCGCGACCGGGACCGCAGCCGCCGCCACCATCCAGCCGAGCGCCCAGCCCTCCTGCCGGGGGCCGGCGAGACCGGCGAGGCCCGTCCGGACGAGGCGGGCGACATCGCGGCGGAAATAGACCAGTACGGCGCCGAGCGTGCCGAGATGGACGGCGACATCGAGGACGAGCGCGGCGGCCTCCTCCGGGCGGTGCTCCCCGAAGGCGGCGTGGACCAGCACCAGATGCGCCGAGGAGCTGACCGGCAGGAACTCGGTAATGCCCTGGACGAGGGCCAGAAGGACGACGAGGAACAGCGGCAAGGGCGTAGCGGCGATCCGGGAGGGCAGCGAGGGATATAGCACCGCCGGGCGGTTGCGGGTTAAAGTACCGCGTTGTTGTCGGGAGGGCGCATGGCGACCCTGCTTCACCTGCCGCTTTCGCCTTTTTGCCGCAAGGTGCGCATCACGTTGAGCGAACTCGATATCCCGTTCGCCCTCGAGAACGAGCCGGTCTGGGAGCGGCGCGAGGCCTTCGTTGCGCTCAACCCGGCGGCCACGGTGCCCGTGCTGCTGCTGGACGACGGCTATGCATTGGCCGAAAGCCAGGCGATCGTGGAATATCTGCTGGAGTCTGCCGGGGCGTTGCACCTGCTGGGCAAGGGCGCGAAGCTGCGGGCGGAAGCCCGCCGCCTTGCGCTCTGGTTCGACACCAAGTTCGCCTCCGAGGTCACGGACTATCTCTACCGCGAGCGAATCATGAAGCGCCTGGCGGGGCACGGGCCCCCCAACTCGGAATTCGTGCGCGCCGGCGTGCTCAACCTGGAGCAGCATCTGCGCTATATCGACCTGCTTCTGGAGGAGCGCCACTGGCTGGCGGGCGACCATTTCTCGCTGGCGGACATCGCCGCCGGCGCGCATCTCTCCTCGCTCGACTATATGGGCGCGGTGCCGTGGACCGACCATCCGCCGGCGCATGAATGGTATGCGCGGTTCAAGTCCCGCCCCTCGGTGCGGCCGTTGCTCTCCGACCGGGTGCCGGGCTGGCGGCCGGCGCCCCACTACGCAAACCCCGACTTCTGATCCGGTGAAGCTCTTCGTCCACGGGCTCGGCTATTCCGCGGAGAGGCTGGCGCTCCGGCTGGCGGCGGAAGGCTGGGAGATCGCCGGCACGACGCGCGACGGCGAAAAGGCGAAGCGGTTCGCCGCGCGCGGCTGGAACCGCTTCGCGAGCGGCGAGGCGACGCATCTGCTCTTCTCCGCGCCGCCGGGCGCGGCGGGCGATCCCTTCCTGCCGGATTTCGAGGCGCCTCCGGGGCTCGTCTGGGCGGGCTACCTCTCGACGACGGGCGTTTACGGGGACCGGGGCGGCGGCTGGGTCGATGAGGAAAGCCCGCTTCTGCCGACGGGAGAGCGGGGCCGGCGGCGGGTGGCGGCGGAGGCCGCCTGGGCGAAGCGCGGCCTGCCGCTGCATGTCTTCCGGATCGCGGGCATTTACGGGCCGGGCCGCAATGCGCTCGCGGCGGCGCGCGCCGGGCGGGCGCGGCGCATCGTCAAGGGGGCCCAAGTGTTCTCGCGCATCCATGTGGAAGACATTGCGGCAGTGCTGGCGGCCTCCGTCGCGCGCCCCAATCCCGGCCGCGCCTATAATCTCGCCGACGACAGGCCGGCCCCGCCCGCCGAAGTCACCGAATTCGCCTGCCGCCTGCTCGGCCTGCCGCCGCCCCCGGCCGAGCCCTTCGAGGCCGCGGCCCTCTCGCCCATGGCCGCCAGCTTCTACCGCGACAGCAAGCGCGTCTCCAACGCCCGCATCAAGGCGGAACTCGGCGTCCGCCTCCGGTATCCGAGCTACCGCGAGGGCCTACGGGCGCTGTATGAGGCGGGGGAGGGGTGGTAGGGTCCTGCGCGGACAAGAGGGAGCGCCAGTTCATGCCCGATTTCGCCAACGCACCCGACCTCGACAAGGCCCGAGCGGACGCCAGGGATCATTTCTGGCCGCATTCCCGCCCGGCGGGGAATGTCGAGGGCGCAACCGGCCTCCAGCTCGTCACCCGCGGCAAGGGCGTTTGGGTGATCGACGGCGAGGGCGAGCGCTGGTTCGACACCATGTCCGGCCTCTGGCTGGTGAATATCGGCCACGGACGCCAGGAGATTGCGGATGCGGTCTATCGCCAGATGCTGGAGCTCGCCTTCTCGCCGGGCGACACGGTGAGCCCGGCGACGGCCGAACTTTCCGGCAGGCTGGCCCGCCTCAGCCAGGACGACGCGGCGCGCGTCTATTTCGTGTCGGGCGGCTCGGAGGCGAACGAGACCGCGCTCAAGCTCGCCAAGAACTACCACCACCTGAACGGCGAGCCGACGCGCTGGAAGGTGCTCTCCCGGCGCGGGTCCTATCACGGCGCCACGCTCGCCTGCACCAGCCTCGGGCGCGGCGGGCCGGGCGGCGGCAGCGTGCCGATGCATTTCGGCCCGCTCGTGCCGGGCAATATCCATGTGGCCCAGCCGGCGGCCTGGCGCTGCCACCTCTGCGCGGAAGCGGGCGCATGCAGCCTGGAATGCGCCCGCGACGTGGAGCGCGCGATCCTGCACGAGGGCCCGGCGACGGTGGCGGCCTTCATCGGCGAGCCGATTTCGGCGGCGGCCGGCATCCATGTGCCGCACCCGGACTACTGGCCGACGGTGCGCGAGATCTGCGACCGCTACGACGTGCTGCTGATCGCCGACGAGGTCATTACCGGCTTCTGCCGGACCGGGAAGATGTTCGCGATGGAGCATTGGGGGGTGAAGCCCGACATCTTCACCGTCGCCAAGGCGCTCACCAGCGGCTACCTGCCCATCGGCGCGGCCGTCGCCACCGGCAAGGTCGCGGACGCCTTCTCCGGCGAGGACAATGTGTTCCAGCATCTCATCACCTTCGGAGGCAATCCGGCCTCCTGCGCCGCGGCGCTCGCCAATCTCGACATCATGGAAGGCGAGAACATGGCGGCGCGCTCGCGCGAGATGGGCGACTACCTGTTCGAGCGCCTGCAGACGCTGACGAAGCACGAAATCGTGGGCGATGTGCGCGGCGGCATGGGGCTGCTCTGCGCGGTCGAGCTGGTCAGGGACCGCGAGACGCGCGCGCAGTTCCCGAAAGAAGCCGGGCTGGACGGGCGCGTCGTCCGGCTCATGCGCGAGCACCGGATGTTCGGCCGCGGCGGCCACGTCATCCCGGTAGCCCCACCGCTCTGCATCGACCGGGCCGAGATCGACGAAGCGGTGGACCGCCTCGACTCCGTCCTCGCGCGGCTTGGGGAGGAACTGGCAGAGGTGTGAACGGGAGGAGGGCGAAGGTTATAGCGCAACGACGCGACACGCCGGAAAGCCCGGCGGCGGGCGAGGATGGGGAAGCCGGACGGGCTGGCTCCCTGACGAGGAAATACGGATTTTCCGAATTGGTGGGCCGGATAACGCCCGGGAACCGGCACCCTGAGTTGGACTTCGGCAAGCCGGAAGGCAAGGAGCGCTGGTAGGAAGAAATCTGTCCGGGACGCAGAACGCAGCGTCCGAGCTCGCAATTGGCAGGCGTCTCAGGCTACCGAGCCGAAAAAATCCGCAACCGCTGTAGCCAGCGCGCCGGCCCGCGTTTCCGGCAGCATATGGCCGCCGCCGTCCAGCGCCAGATGGGCCGCGCCGGGGATGAGCGCCGCCAGCTCCGCGCCGAACCAGGGCGGCATGAGCTGGTCGTCGGCCGCGGTCGCTATCAGGACAGGGCAGGCGATGTCCGGCGCAAGCGGGCGGGCGTCGAAGGCCAGGATCGCCTCCAGCCGGCCCTCGATCCGGTCAGCGTCCTGCGGCGCGGCGTTCCTCGCCAGCCGCTCGAACGCCTGGGCGTGGGCGCGCCGGTAGTCGGGCGGGAACAGCAGGCTCGCGTTGAACCAGGCGTAGCGATAGGGGTCGAGCGCCCGCGCGACCGCCACGCGCAGGCGCTGCATCGCGGTCAGATGCGCGTCGCCATGGCTCCACGGATTGGCCAGCACCAGCCCCGCGACGCGGTCCGGGCGGGAAGCGGCGAACGCCAGGCCGATGCCGCAGCCGGTGGAGTGGCAGAACAGGTGCGTCCGGTCGATTCCGAGCGTATCGAGAAGCCCCGCAAGCTCTTCGGCGCGGCCCGCCATGGTCATGCCTTCGGGCCCGGCCGCGGGCGCGCTCCGGCCGGTGCCGCGCTGGTCGTAGCGGATCGCCCGGAAGCGCGCCGCCAGCCGGTCGGTGAACGGGCCGACGCCGACCGGCCCGCCGCTCTGCGGCAGCAGCATCGCCAGCGCCGCGCCGCCGCCGCGCTCCTCATAGTGGATGCCGCCGCCGTCGATGCGCGCCAGGGGCATAGAACCGCTACTCCGCCGCGTCTTCGTCCTTCGGCAGGTCGCCGGCGCCGAGGGTGCGGTCCTCGAAGCCGGCGGGGACTTCGCGGCCGGTGTCGGTGAAGGCGCGCCTGACCGCCTCGACATTGCCTTCCAGCACGCGCAGCCGGTTCTCGCGCACGAAGGCGTTGGAGCCGTGGAGCGTGTCCATCGAGCCCTGGAAGCGGGGCGCAACATAGCGCGCGAACAGCTCATAGCTCTTCAGCGTGTCCTCGCGGTTCGCCCACTCGTTCGCCCGGAAGAGGATCCCGCCGAAGCCGCCCTTGGAGAGCTCCAGCAGATACTCGATGCCCTTGATCGCGGTCTCGGGCGAGCCGATGAGCGTCGTGCCCATTTTCACGCCCTCGCGGACGGGATCGTCGGCGCGGCCCGGCGGGCGGCCGAGCGTCTCCTCGAAATAGGTCACGGTTTCGAGCCGCTCGCCCGCTTTCACCTGGCGCAGCGCCTCCTCGTCATCCTCCGCAAGATGCATGTTGACGACCACGCGCCAGTCCCTGCGGTCCATCGTCTTGCCGTGCTTTTCGGCCTCGTCCTCGGCGATCTGCCACTGCTTCGCCAGCATTTCCGGCCCGCCCGGAATGCCGGCCCCGATGGAGAGCACGCCGATGCCGTGGCGCCCGGCGGCCATCATGCCGAAAGGCGTGATGGTGGAGGCGACGGCGATCGGGAAGCGCCCCTCGGTCCAGGGCGCCAGATGCAGCCGCGCTTCGCGGAGCGTGAACCAGTCGGTCTCCATCGTCACCGGCTCGCCGCATTCCAGCAGCGCCACGATGGCGTCCAGCGCCTCCATCATCCGCCGGCGCTGGTCGGTCGGCGCGATGCCCATCATGTAGGCGTCGGTCACCAGCGCGCCCGGCCCGCAGCCGAGCATGGTGCGCCCCCTGCTCATATGGTCGAGCTGCACGAAGCGCTGCGCCACCAGCATCGGGTGGTGGTAGGGCAGGGAGGTGACGCCCGAGCCCAGCCTGATGTGCTTCGTGCGCTCCAGCGCCGCGCCGATGAAGATCTCGGGCGCGGCGACGATCTCCCAACCGGCGGAGTGGTGCTCGCCGATCCAGGCCTCGTCATAGCCCAGATGGTCGAGCCACTCGATCAGCTCCATGTCCCGGGCCATGGCGACGGTCGGGTTTTCGCCGAGCGCGTGGAAGGGAGCGAGGAAGACGCCGAAACTCATGCCGCGCCGAGCCATGGGACCGACCTCCGGTGGGCGATGGGGAAGGCGCGGATGATGCCCCGAACGCCGCGCCCGCGCCAGAGGGCGGCATCTGCCCTACCATAGAGCCATGAAGCTTGTGGACGAGGGCAGGATGCAGGGCGGCGAAGGCGGCGGCAGAGCCGGATATGAGGGCCACCGGGGCTGGGGTCCATTATGTCGCCGTTGCGACCGAGTACCGCTCGCAGGGCCTGGGCAAAAAGCCGATGCGCCACGCCGAAGCCTGGCTCGCCAAGGCCGGCGCCCCCAAGGTCATGCTGATGATCCGCGAGGAAAACGAAGCGGTGCGCCGGTTTTACGAACGCCTCGGCTACGACGTCGAGAAGCGCACTATCGCCCTCAATTTCGTTCCGGCAGCCGGGCTTCGCAGAAGCAAGTGTCGAGAACATTTTGACTTGACCGGTTTATGTACCAAATGAGTTGACCGCTTCTGTTGTTGCGATTGGCCTGTGGGGACGTGGTCAGGCGCGGAGCGACTGTCCACGTCCCCACAGGCCTTGGCGGGTCGCGTCGAAGCGGATCACGCGGCCTGCCGGGTTGGGGCGTCGATGGGCTCGCCGGTGGCCCGGTATCGCGCCAGACATCGGGGGCCGTGGAAGACGGCCAACGAGTTGTCGGGATACTCATGCACCCTGACTGTGGCCTTGACGTAGTGGCGGCGGTGGCGGTCGGCGGGGAGCTGCAGGAGGCGGCGCTTGTAGCGCACGGTGTTGTCGTTCGAGACGGTGCGCTCCTCCTGGATGCAGAGGATATCGTCGAGCGCGCCGGCGAAGGGAACGAAGGCCGAGCCCTCGGCCTCGGGCGGGGTCTGGAAGCGGGCGTTGTGCCGGGCCAGATAGGCCTCCCTGAGGAAGCGGTTGGCCCGGTCGATCCCGGTGATGGAGGCGAGCCGGAGTTCCTGCGGCAGGCGCTTCTGCAAAGTGCCGAACATGCGCTCGGACCGCCCCCTGGCCTCAGGCGAGTATGCCGGGATCAGCTCGATGCCGAGCCGGTGCAGGGCGCGACCGACCTGGGTCGGGTTGTCCTTGTCCACCTTGCCGCCCGCGTTCGGCGTGTGCCAGTAGTGGCTGGCCCGGTCGGCATAGAGCGAGCAGAACAGCCCGCGCTCCCGGATGACTTCGCCGAGCGCCCGGAAGCTCGACAGCGTGCCCTCCTCCTCGACGAAGAAAGCCGAGTAGATCTCGCTCGTGGCGTCGTCCATGGTGACGATCAGGTCCCACCAGCGACCGGGAACCCATTCATGGCGCGAGCCGTCCTGGTGCACCATCATGCCGGGCAGCGCGCGCCGCGGCCGCTTGCGCCGGTGCGCGCCGCGCCGGGGCGCCGAGCGCAGGCGCCCATGCGCTTGCAGGGTCAGCCGAACCCAGTTGTAGCTGCGCGCGCTGCCGTGCTCGGATACCAGCTTCTCGTGGAAATGCTTGGCGGTGAAATCCCAGTAGCGGGTGTCGAACAGCGCAAGCACCCGCGCCACCTCGTCCACCGGCGCCCGCCGCGCCGAAACCCGGCCCAAGCGGCGGTCGTAAAGACCCGCCGCCCCCTCCGCCTCGAAGCGGTCGCGCCAGCGCCGGAAGGTGCGCTCCGACACACCCAGTATCTCCGCCGCCTCCGCCTGGCCCAGAACGCCGCCAAGCGTGCGACCGTAAACCTCCTCGAACTTCATCAGTCTCAGACCCTGTGCCTGCTCCGTCCGACGCATCCAAACCCTCCATGGTCTGGATGCCTTCTAAAACCGGACAGATCATCTGGTACATAAACCGGACATATCCCGTGTTACCGACAGGCTTCGCAGAAGCAAGTTGGCGCCGGAGCCGCGGACCGCTATATTCTTTCCGGGACAAGGGAAAGAATATGAGCGCAAGCGCCCCGACCTACTCCGCCAACGAAGCCGCCTGCATAACCGGCGTGCCCCTGAAACAGGTGCATCGCATCATCGACGCCGGGCTCCTGGAGAGCGCCGCAGCGGAAGGCAGGCGCGCCCGCGTTGTGCATGGCGGCGGGCTGGTGGGTCTCAAACTGGCCCATGAGACAGCCGGTATCCTGACCCGCGACGGACGCCGGTGTCTCCTGCGATGCCTTCTCGATCATCCGGATGCAAACGCCGCGCGCGCGCGCGGTGTCTCGGTGGACCTCCGGCCGATGAGAAACCAGGTGAGGCAGGGTCTCTCCCGTTTGGCAAGGGCGCGTGCGGCGATGTCGTGCGACGAAGCCGTGCTCTCGGGAACGCCCTGCATCAAGGGCACCCGCATTCCGCTCATGACATTGCGGAGATGCTGGCCAACGGAGACAGCGTCCAGGCGGTTCGAGAGGCCTTTCCGCAGCTTTCGGAGGACAGAATCGAGCTTGCCGTCCTGTATGCCCGCGCCTATCCACGACGAGGACGACCGAAGCGCAGGCCTTCCCGCAAGGTTCGCAAAACGGCGTTTTCGACCGCGATTTCCTTCAATGAGTTGCCTGCCGCCCGTTGAAGTTCCTGATAGACGAATGTCTGAGCCCGAGCCTGGCGACCATGGCGCGGGCGCGCGGCTACCCCCTGTCCATGCATGTGACTTGGCTCGGCCTGCGGTCCCGGCAGGACTGGGCCCTGATTCGCCGGGCGATCAACGGGGGCTATGTAACGGTCACGAACGACCGGGCGGACTTCGTTTCGTTGATCGAGCGTGAGCCCGGTCATCCGGGACTGGTCTGCATCAATGTCGCACATGGGCTCATGAGCCTCGATGTCCAAGTACGCCTGTTCGACCTCGCCATCGCGCAGATTGCCGACATGGGTCTGATCGGCCAGGTTCTCGAAATCGCGCTCACCTCGGATATGACGGTCCGAATCGACAGATATTCATCCAACGACGCATGATTTGCGCATGGTCCCGGCTGGGTGCCGAAGGACAGGCGGCCATAAGCTGGTGAACGGACGGGGACCCGTGACTGCAGCGGATACGGCGCAGCCGGGCCGGCAAGAGGAAGACGCATGACGCTCGAACAGATCGTCGCCTTCAATCTCGTGCTGGCGGCCGCGATTGCGAGTCCGGGGCCGGCGCTGCTGATGGCGGTGCAGACCTCGCTCAGCGCCGGGCGGAAGGCGGGGATCGCGGTGGGCCTCGGTCTCGGCGCGATGGCGGCCGCCTGGACGGGGATGGCGCTGCTCGGCCTCGGCGCCGTCTTCCGGCTGTTTCCGGCGGTCCATACGGCGGCGAAGATCGCGGGCGCCGCCTATCTCCTCTGGCTCGCCTGGCGGATGTGGCGGGAGGCTTCCGCGCCGGTCCATGAGCGGCCGGCGCCGGCGCGTCGGGCCTTCCGGCAGGGCTTCCTGGTGAACCTGCTCAACCCGAAGTCGGTGCTGTTCGCAGCCGCGGTGCTCGTCACCGTGTTTCCCGCCGGGCTCGGCGCGGCGGACAGCGCGTTCATCGTCGCCAACCACTTGGCTGTGGAAGTCGCCTTCTATTCCGCGCTTGCCTTCTGCATGAGCACGGAGGCCGTGGCGCGGCGCTACATGCGGGCGAAACGGTATATCGACCGCATCGCCGCCCTCGTCCTCGGCGGCCTTGGCCTCCGGCTGCTTTTGAGCCGCGCTCAGGAATAGTCTGGCCAGGTGTCGGAGAGGCGGTAGCCGCGCGGCCAGGGATCGTCGGGATCGACCATGACCTGGCGCGTGCCGGTGATCCAGGCGCGGCCGGCGAGGGAGGGCAGGATGGCCGGGCGGCCGCCCACTTTCGCCTCGCCCTCGATGCGGCAGTCGAAGCGGGAGTCGATGAGCGACACGCCCACAAAGCTGTCGCCTGCGCGGAGAACGCCCCTCGCGTGCAGCACGGCCAGCCGGGCCGAGCAGCCGGTGCCGCAGGGCGAGCGGTCGATCTTGCCTGGGCGAATGGCGACCGCATTGCGGCCGTGCGGAACGCCGCCGCGGGTTTCGAGCGGTGCGGCGAACTGGCAGAAGGAGAGATGCGCCCAGTCAACCTGCTCGGGATGGCGGAAGCCGATCTGCTCGTTCGCGGCGCTGACGATCCGCATGCCGGTTTCGGCGAGGTCGCGCGCCTCGTCGGGGCGGAGCGCGAAGCCGAGCGCGGAGGCGTCCGCGATGACATAGCTGTCGCCGCCATAAGCGGTATCGACCCGGAGCGTGCCGAGGCCCTCGACTTCGAGCGGCGCGTCGAGCCGGTCGGCGAAGGAGGGGACATTGCGAAGCCGCACCTTCTCCACCTTGCCGCCGCGGCAGGAGGCCGCGACCTCGACCGAACCGCCCGGCGCTTCCAGCAGGAAGCGGGTCTCCGGCTCCTCTATCGCCACGATGCCGGTCTCCAGCAGAACGGTCGCGACGCACATCGCGTTGGAGCCGGACATGGGCGGCGTGTCCTCCGGCTCCATGACGATGAATCCCATCGCCGCGGCCGGGTCCTTCGCCGGCACGAGCAGGTTGACATGGCGGAAGACCCCGCCTCGCGGCTCGTTCAGCACCGTGTCGCGGAGCCAGCCGTCCCGCTCGATGAAGTCCCTCTGCTCCCAAAGCGTCGCCCCCGGCGGCGGCGCCACCCCGCCCACGATGACATCCCCCACCTCGCCCTCGGCATGGCAGCTCACGACATGAATGAGATGCTTTGCCCGCATGGTTCAGCGCGGGGGTTGTCGGCGGCCTATCCGCCCGCTCCGGCGAACAGCGCCGGATCGGGCGATTCCAGCAGGCGCTTGAGCCGGGAGAGGAAGCGTCCGGCGGGCGCGCCGTCGAGCGCGCGGTGGTCGAAGGTGACGACGAAGGTGGCGATGTCGCGAATGGCGATCTCGTTGCCGGTGACGGCGGGCGTGCGCCGCATCCGGCCGACGCCGAGGATGGCGCATTGCGGCGGGTTCAGCACGGGCGTGAACCAGTCCACGCCGAGTGCGGCGAGGTTGGTGACCGTGAAGGTGGCGCCCTCGAAATCCGCGGGCGCAAGCTTGCGGGACTTGGCCCTTGCCGTCAGGTCGGCGGCGGCATGGGCGATGCCGCCGAGGTCGAGCGTGCCGGCATCGCGCAGCACGGGCACGACGAGCCCGTCCTCGACATCCACCGCCATGCCGAGATTGATCTCCCGGTAGCGGTGGATCGCCCCATCCACCAGGGCAGCATTCAGCGTCGGGTTTGCCTCCAGCGCAGCCGCGGCGGCTTTGAGCACGATGTCGTTCAGCGCGGGCACGATGCCGTAGGCCGCGCGCCACTCGCTGCGGTTGGCGTTGCGGAAGGCGCGCATGGCGGTCATGTCGATATCGAGGCCTTCGGTCACCTGCGGCGCGCCGGTCCAGTGCGCGCTGAGTCGCTCGGCCGTGACGCGGCGGATGCCTTCCAGCGCAATCACATCGTGCGCCGGCTCGCCCGACGGCTTCTCTTCCAGCGGCGGGGCCGTGCCCGAAGCGACGGCGCGCTGCACGTCCTCCTTGGTGACGCGCCCGCCGGGGCCGGTGCCTTCCAACCCGTCGGCGTCCACGCCATGCCGCTCCGCGAGGCGCCTGGCGACGGGCGTGACCCTTTGCTCGTCCGACACGGCGGCGGGCGCCGCGACCGTCTCGTCTGTCCTGTCCGGCAGGTCTTCGCCGGCATCGCCGATCCAGGCGAGCGTCGCGCCCACCGGATATTCGCGGTCCACATCGGCGTCGATGCGCAGCAGCACGCCGCCGGCCGGCGCCTCGACATCGACCGTCGCCTTGTCGGTCTCGACGGAGTAGAGCGGCGCGCCCTGTTCGACCGGCGCGCCTTCCGCCGCATACCATTCCACGATCTTGCCGCGCTCCATGGTATGGCCGAGCGCGGCGAGCCTAAGGCGGACCGCCATCAGGCCATGACCTTCCGCACGGCTTCCGAGACGGCCCCGGCATCGGGAACCGTGACGTTGACCAGCTCCTCGGCGAAGGGCATCGGCACATGCGGGCTGCCCACCCGGACGATCGGCGCGCGCAGGTCGTGGAAGCACTGCTCGGCGAGCGCCGCGGCGATCTCCGCGCCGGTGCCGGCAAACGAGGAGTCCATCTCGCAGACCACCGCGCGCCCGGTGCGGCGCACGGATTCGCAGATCGTCTCCATGTCGAGCGGCGCGAGCGTCCTCGGGTCCACCACTTCGATGTCGTAGCCCTCGTCTTCCAGCGCGATGCCCGCCTCCAGCGCGCGAGGCACCATGCCGCCGATGGCGACCACGGTGGCGTCCTCGCCTTCCCGCTTGATGTCCGCCTGGCCGAACGGGATGACGTAGTCCTCTTCCGGCACCTCGCCCTCGCTCACATAGAGCGCCTTGTATTCGAAGAAGGCGACAGGGTCGGGGCTGCGGATGGCGGTCTTCATCAGCCCCTTGGCGTCGTAGGGCGTGCTGGGCGCCGCCACCTGGAGGCCCGGCACATGCATGAACCAGGATTCCATGATCTGCGAATGCTGGGCCGCAACCAGCCGGGCCGGGCCGCAAGGCAGGCGGATGACGATGGGCACGCTCGCCTGTCCGCCGGTCATGTAGCGCATCTTGGCCGCCTGGTTGACGACCTCGTCCATCGCGCAGGTGATGAAATCGACATACATGATCTCGACTACCGGGCGCATGCCGGCAAGCGCGGCGCCGACGCCGAGCCCGACGATGCCGGCCTCCGCGATGGGGGTCTCGAAGATCCGTTCCGGCCACTTGTCCACGATGCCCTGGGTGACGGTGTAGGGGCCGCCGTGGGCGATCACGTCCTCGCCGATGACGAACACACTCTCGTCGCGGTCCATTTCCTCATGCAGCGCTTCCCGGAGCGCGTCGCGGAGCGCGATGGTCCTCATGCCGAAACCCTCCATTCCGTATCCAGCACGTCGGTCAGCACGTCCTCCGGGTCCGGCAGCGGGCTTTCCTCGGCATAGGCGACGGACTTCGCGACCTCCGCCGCCGCCCCGGCCTGGATCGCCTCGTCCTCATCGTCGCCGAGCCACTGGCGTTCCTTCATCCACGCGCTGAACAGCTTGATCGGGTCGCGGTTCTCGCGCCAGTCATCGACCTCCTCGCGGGAGCGGTATTCCTCCATGTCGCCGAGGCTATGGCCGTAAAAGCGGTAGGTCCGGGCCTCGATCAGGGTCGGGCCCTCGCCTCGCCGGGCCCTCGCCACCGCCTCCCTGGCTGCCTCGTACACAGCCTCCAAGTCCTGCCCGTCCACCGAGACGCCGGGGATGGCGTAGGAAGCCGCCATGTCGGCCACCGAGTCCACCACCGCGACATTCTTGCGCGGCACCCATTGCTGGTAGCCGTTGTTCTCGCAGACATAGACGACCGGCAGCTTCCAGAGCGAGCCGAACAGGAGGCCCTCATGGAAAGGACCGCGCGCCGCCGCCCCGTCGCCGAAGAAGACGACCGACACCTGGTCGCTCTTGCGGATTTTGCTGGCGAGCGCCGTGCCGGTGCCGGGGCCGATGCCGCCCGCGACGATGCCGTTTGCGCCCAGAATGTTGCGGGAGAAGTCGGCGATGTGCATGGAGCCGCCCTTGGCGCGGCAGCTCCCGGTCGCGCGCCCGAACAGTTCCGCCATCATGCGGTCCATCGGCGCGCCCTTGGCGAGGCAGTGCCCGTGACTGCGATGCGTGCCGAGCACATAGTCGTCGTCGCGCAGATGCGCACAGATCGCGACAGCGATCGCTTCCTCGCCGCAATAGGTGTGGAGCGTGCCCTTGACGGTGCCGAGGCTGGTCTGGCGCAGCGCCTCCTCCTCGAAGAGGCGGATTCGCCACATGTCCGTATAGATCCTGCGGCTGAGATCGGCATTGAGGGTCATGGCGCCTCCGGTTCGCTGTTCGGGCTTGCTACGCCTATATTCACGGAGACGCGCCCGGATGTCATCAGGAGAGGCGGCGGCGGGGAACAATGGCGGGCCGGGGCGGCTACCCCGTGTGACTCGCGTAACTCCCACCATTACCGGACAGCTATCTGTTTCGTTATTCCAGAGGGAGCGTTCGCAACGGTTCGAACCGCCCGAAGTCGCGGTCATTCGTAAGGATGGCGTCGATGCCGTGTTCCCGGCACAACGCGGCTATCTGGGCATCGAACATCAGATTGCCGTTTGCATTCGACTGTCGCGCTGCCGCCAGGAGATGTTCCAGGAATTCCGGGCCTGGCCGCACGAGTTCGCAACTCGGAGCGGCGGCAACACGCTCCAGAAACAAGCCTGCTGCCGCAACGGTGGAAGGCGGGTTGAAAACACGCGGATGCGTTACCACCCGCATAAATTCCGTGACGCAAAAGACGGGGAGCGCCCATCTCGCTACCCCTTCGGCGAGAGCGGTCAGCCGCGAGGCCGCTACCTCGTGCAACCCGGTTTCCCCGCGATGAGCATAAATCAGGATGTTGGTGTCAACGGCGATCACGCGCGGTCGATCACGTCATAGAGTGCATCCCGGTCGGCGATGTCGACATTCGGCGGCCCTTCTCCGGTTACGATCTCAAGATGCAATCGAAAGGGCAGCTTGCTCTCATGCGCGGCCGCGAGCCGGGCGCGAAGCGCGTCCTCCACGAATCTCGTAAGCGTAATCCCGTCCCGGGCGGCGCGTCCCTTGGCCTGCCGCAAAACCCGGTCGTTCAGATTGAGCGTGGTCTTCATTGCAAGCCCGTCATCGCATGGGCGTATGGCTGAACCATATCACCCGGGACCGAGTGGAGAAAGCCATGTATTGCCGGGGGGTCACTGTGGGAACCGGAGCGGCGGCTTCTCCTGCCGCCCGACCCGACCCGAGCGTGCGTCAAAGAGCGCTTGCGCTACTCCGCCGCCTCCGCCCGGAACGCCGGCGAGAAGTGCGGGGCGACTTCGCGGGCGAAGCGGGCCATGACCTCGCGCTGCAGGTCCTTGGGCATGCCGGGCGTGGCAGCGGAGACCAGCGCGTAGTCGAAGCCGAGCGCCGCATAGGCGCCGAGCCGCTCGATGGCGGTTTCCGGCGTGCCGACAAGGTTCATCTCGCAATAGGGGCCGAGCTCGTCCGGGTCCGCCATCTTGCGCAGATTGGCGAACATGCGGGAGAACTGCTGGTATTCCTCGATATTCGCCCAGGGATTCGCATCCGCTTCGTAGTGGTCCGCCTGGATCGAGAAATAGGGCGGGAAATAGCGCCGCGCGAGCCTGAGCGCCTCCTCGTCGCTGTCGGCGATCAGCATCTTGATCGAGATGGCCTTGCTCCGGTCGGCATGCGCAGGCGCCTCCTCGTCCCAGGTCGCGAGAATCTTCTCCAGCAGGCGCGCCGGGAAGGTGGAGAGGCAAAGCGGCGGCAGTTCGAGACCGGCCATCACGCCGGCGCTTTGCGGGCTGCCGATCGCGCCGTAAAATTTCACCGGCTTTTCAACCGGCTCCGGACGCAGGCGCACGGGGTGCGGCACCTTGTAGTAGGTCCCGTCATGGGTGAACTCCTGCCCGGAGAGGCCCTTGCGGATGATGTCCAGCGATTCCGCGAAGCGCCCGCGCGCCTCCGGCATGGACACGCCGTAAGCGTCGTATTCCGATTTCGCCGTGCCGCGCCCGAGGCCCAGATGCAAGGTGCCGCGCGTCAGCGAGTTCAGCATCGCGATCTCTTCGGCGATGCGCACCGGGTGGTACCAGGGCAGCACCAGCACCGAGGTGCCGAGTCCGATATCCGGGCAAAGGGCCGCCACATGCGCCATGAACAGGAGCGGGCTCGGCGTCGGGTAGTAGTCCGAGAAATGGTGTTCCAGCATCCAGACCGATTCGTAGCCGAGGTCCGCAGCGAGCTTCACGTCCTCGATCACCTCGTCGTAGAGCACCTTGTCGGACTTGCGAACATCGGTGGAGGGCGCAGTCTGCACGCCGAAGGTCATGGCTCGGACCGTCGTCATGGGCGCGGCTTCCTTTGCTTCGGGCCTGGAGAGCGGAGGCTACCCGCCAAGCGTCACGGTCGGCAAGCGTATGCGGCGCTGCCGAACCGACAGCGCCGCCCGGACTGCGTCAGGGACGCAAATTCTCCGCTAGAGGGCTTCCGACCCGCTCTCGCCGGTGCGGATGCGGACGGCGTGGCTTACGTCGTAAACGAAGATCTTGCCGTCGCCGATCTGCCCGGTGTTCGCGGCCGCGCGCACCGTCTCCAAGGCGCGCTCGACCGCATTGTCATCCACCACCACCTCGATTTTCACCTTCGGCACGAAGCTGACCGTGTATTCGGCGCCGCGATAGATTTCCGTATGGCCCTTCTGCCGCCCGAACCCTTTGACCTCGCTGACCGTCAGGCCCTCGATACCGTCGCTCATCAGGGCTTCGCGCACCGCGTCCAGCTTGTGCGGCTTGATGACAGCCATCACCAGCTTCATGGCACGTCTCCTTTTCGAATCAATGCAAATCGTAGCCGCTCTCGCCGTGCGAGACGAGGTCGAGCCCCTGGATCTCGTCGTCCTCGCCGGTGCGGATGCCCCCGGTCAGCGCGCCGACGATCTTGACGACGATGAAGGTTAGCACGGCAGCCCAGACGACCGTTGCGACGACGCCGATGGCCTGCGTGGCCAACTGGCCGCCCATGGTGACGCCTTCGTCGTAGCCGGGTCCGTCGAAGACCGGCGACATGAGCACGGCGAGCAGAAGCGTGCCGAGAATCCCGCCGACGCCGTGAACGGCGAAGACATCCAGCGAATCGTCGATCTTGAGGGCGTTCTTCACGATCCCGACCGCGAAGAAGCAGAGCGCGCCCGCCGCCGCGCCGATGATGAGGGCGCCCGTCGGGCCGACGAAGCCGGACGCCGGGGTGATCGTGGCGAGGCCTGCAATGACGCCCGTGACGAAGCCGACAAGGCTCGGGCGGCCGAACTTCACCCATTCGATCAGCATCCAGACGACGGCCGCCGTCGAAGCCGAAAGATGGGTGACGAGGATCGCCATGCCGGCGCCGCCGTCCGCGGCAAGCTGCGAGCCGCCGTTGAAGCCGAACCAGCCGACCCAGAGCATGGCCGCGCCCATCGCCGTCATGCCGGGATTGTGCGGCGGGCGCAGGTCGCGCGGAAAGCCGCGCCGGGGTCCGAGCAGCGAGGCCAGCACCAGCGCCGACACGCCTGCCGTCGCATGCACCACGAGCCCGCCCGCAAAGTCCTTGATGCCCATGTCGGCGAGCCATCCGCCTCCCCAGACCCAATGGCAGACCGGCACATAGACGGCCAGCAGCCAGAGGACCGAGAACACCAGGATAGAGGAGAACTTCATCCGCTCCGGGAAGGCGCCGACGATCAGCGCCGGGGTGATGACCGCGAAGGTCATCTGGAAGGCGAGGAAGACATTCTCCGGAATGGTTCCGGAAGCGGCCTCCGTGCCCATGCCCCAGGCGAGCACGCGGCTGAAATCGCCGATGAGACGGCCGCCCTCGCCGAAAGCCAGCGTGTATCCGAACAGGATCCACAGGATCGACATGAGCCCGGCAATGGCGAAGCACTGCATCATCACCGAGAGCACGTTCACGGAGCGCACAAGGCCGGCATAGAAGAGCGCGAGGCCCGGCAGGGTCATGAACAGGACGAGCGCCGTCGCCGTCATGATCCACGCGGTATCGCCGCCGCTTATGCCATCTGCTGCAAACGCAGGCATTGCGAATGCACAAATTGAAAGCGTCGAGGCTGCCGCGAGGACAGTTTTTGCTGAAATTTTAGTCATTGCCGCTACCGAACTCCTGCAGAGGACAACCGTTCCCCTGCAAGACGCAAATTGCGTGCCGGAAAGCGGAAATACTTCGAAAGGGTCGTCTATCCTCCCTTGCGGGGCCGCTCGGAGACCGGGCCGCCGGCTTCCTTCCAGGCCGTGAAGCCGCCTTCGATATGGGCGACGGGCTCCAGGCCCATGTCCTGCAGCGTCTCCGTCGCCAGCGCCGAGCGCCAGCCGCTCGCGCAGTAGAGCACGAACTTCTTGCCGCTCGCGAACACATCGCGGTGGTAGGGGCTTGCCGGATCGACCCAGAATTCCAGCATGCCGCGCGGCGCATGCAGCGCGCCGGGGATCATGCCGTCGCGGTCGAGTTCGCGCACATCGCGGATATCGACGATCTGCACGGAGTCGTCGTTCCGGAGCGCCAGCGCGTCTGCGGCGGGGATTTCCTCGATCTTCGCGCGGGCGGCGGCGAGGAGTTGTTCGATGCCCTTGGTGATGGCCATGGGATGCGGTCGCTTTCCTGGTTGGCGAGTCAGACGATGCCGACGGGATTGGCGGGGGAACCGACCGCGCCCGGCAGGCGGAGCGGCTGGCAAGTCGTGAAGAAACGTGTCCGGCCGAGTTCCCGGAGCCGCCGGGCGAGGTCGCCCAGATACCAGAGCTCGCCAAGCGGCACGCCGAGCTTGAACAGGCAATGCTGGTGCAGCGGCGAGTGGGCGTAGCGCTCTCCGGGGATGGGCCGGGCGGGCGACTGCTCGACGGCGTAATTGTCGGCGAAGAGCGCCGCGACGCCCGAGTCCGTGACCCATTGCAGCAGCCGGTCGTCCCGCCCGTCGAGCGCGGCACAGCTATTGGCGAGGCGGGGGCCGTCCGGCTCTCTCTCCATTTCCAGCAACAGGTCCGCGAAGCCCGTGTAGAAGAAGGCGAGATCGCCCTCCTCGACGGTCGCGCCGGTCTCCTTCAGCACCCGCATCAGTTCGTCACAGGTGACGAGATGGCGCCCCTCGCGCCCGAAGAAGCGCTCAAGGTCGATCAGCACGCCGCGGCCGACAATGCCCTTCTCGGCGAAGGTCTCGATGCCGAGCTTGCGCGCGCCCATCGCTTCCGGGCGGGGCGTCTGCGAGCCGTCGGCGTTGTAGTCCACCGGACCGACAATGTCCTCGCCGCCCCTGAAGCCGTTGTAGAAGCGGATTTCCGGGATGCCGTCGCCGTCCGCATCGAACATCTGCCCCATATGGCAGAAGGCGTCCCACTGCGAGGAATACTGCAGCGTCATGTGGACCCGGTCGTCGCAGCCCACATCGATATGGCGCGGGTCTTCGAGCTGGAGCGGAAAGTTGTAGCGCGGCGCACCGTCCGGTCCCCGGGTCGGCTCCAGCACGGGCGGATGGCGGCGCGGATTGAGGATGTTGCGTCCCGGATAGTCCAGCGGCAGGGAGAGGCAATAGACCTCGCCCAAGCGGATTTCCTCCCGCGCGGTGAGCACCCGCTCCGGCGTGAGCAGGTTCAGCCGCCCCAACTGGTCGTCCGGCCCCCAATCGCCCCAGGTGGACCCTTCCGGACGCCTCGTCCAGCGCGGGTTCTCCGTCATGCGTCCCTTTCTCCCGCTTGCCGCCAGCGCAGTTGCGGCTACGGTAGCGGAACCCCGATGCATAAGGAAACGCCGAAATGAGCAATCCGTTCAGCCTCGAAGGCCGCAATGTCCTGGTCACCGGCGCAGCGCAGGGCGTCGGCCGCGAGGTCGCGCGCACCGTTGTCTCGATGGGCGGCCGCGTCGCCGTCGTCGACCTGAACAGCGAGGGCATAAACAGCCTCGTCGCCGAACTCGGCGAAGACAAGGCGATGGGCTTCAACGGCTCCGTTACCGAGCAGAGCCTTGCAGACAGCATCGTCGAGACGATGGTCGGCGAGTGGGGTTCCATCACCGGGCTCGTCAACAATGCCGGCATCGTGCGCGCCGCCATGATCCACAAGATGAGCCGCGAATACTGGGACGAGGTCATCAATGTGAACCTGACGGCCGTCTATCTGGTCCTGCAGTCGGTCGGCAGGCAGATGATAAAGCAGTCCGAGACCGGCGAGTTCGGCGTCTGCCCCGGCCAGGTCGTCAACGTGTCCTCCATCGCGGGCACGGCAGGCACCATCGGCCAGATCAATTACGGCGCCGCCAAGGCGGGCGTGCTCGGCATCACCATGAGCGCGGCGCGGGAATGGGCGCGCTACGGCATCTGCGTGAATTCGGTGGCGTTCGGCACGGTCGTCACACCGATGACGGAGGTGATCCGGGGGCCGAAATTCGGCGCCCAGACCATGGCCCGCATCCCGCTCGGCCGCTATGCCGAGACCAGCGACGTGGCGCCCAGCGTCTGCTTCCTGCTCGCGCCGGGGGCGAACTACATCACCGGCAAGAACCTGACCATCGACGGCGGCATGACCGCGATGTGAGGCGCGCCCGTGGCCCCGTCCTCGACCGGACCCTGGCGGAGCTTCCTGTTCGCGCCCGCCAACCATGCCCGCATGGCGGAGAAGGTGTTCCAGGCGGGCGCCGACGCGGCGATCCTCGACCTTGAGGATGCGGTTGCGGTCGCCGGGAAGCCGGCCGCCCGCGCCGACGCCGTCGCCGCGCTCAGGCGGCCGCGGCCCTGCAAGGGCTTCGTGCGCATCAACGCCGCCGAGACCGAATGGTGCTTCGGGGACATGGAAGCGATCGTCGGGCCGTGGCTCGACGGCATCGTGCTGCCGAAGCTCGAAAGCGCGGCCACGCTCCGGACCATCGGCTGGACGCTCGCCCAGCTAGAGCGCAAGGCCGGGCTGGAGATCGGCGCCATCGACCTCATGCCCATCGTCGAGACCGGCCTCGGCATCTCGAACCTGAAGGAGATCGCCGGCTGTCCTTCGCGTCTCCGCCGGCTCTCTTTCGGGGCGGGCGACTACACGCTCGATGTGGGGATGCGCTGGTCTCTGGACGAGACCGAACTGGCGCATGCGCGCGCGGCGATGGTGGTGGAGTCGCGCGCGGGCGGGCTGGAGCCGCCGGTCGATACGGTGTTCATCGAGCTCCGCGAGACGGAAGCCTTCGCGGCCTCGGCTCGGCGCGCGCTCGCGCTCGGCTTCCAGGGCAAGCTCTGCATCCACCCGAGCCAGGTGGGGCCGGTCAACGATGCCTTCTCGCCGACGGAGAGGGAGATCGAGCGCGCGCGGCGCATCGTCGCGGCGTTCGACGAGGCCGAGGCCGCCGGCTCCGCCTCCATCCAGGTGGACGGCTACTTCGTCGACTACCCCATCGTAGAAAAGGCCCGCCGCACACTGGCTCTGGCTGAGCGCGTCGCCGGGCGGGGCTGAGGGCGGGCTTGCTCCGGGATTCGCGGTCGGCGCCATGGCTGCCGACATCGTGCCCGGTCCGCGCAGGCTTTAGGCCGCCGAGCGCGCATTGGGGGGCATTTTCCGGGCCTAATACCAACGACGTCGGGTTGCGACTCATGAAGAATGCCGGCCCACCCGTCGCCCCGGCTCCCGAGCCTACTGGATTCACACATCGTGATTGATCCGGTATCCGCGTTGTATGGCACGGAACTGGTAGAGGCCGTGGAGCATGACGACGGGTCCGGGTTTTCCGTAGTATGCGGTCCATCCACCGAGGCGAGCGCAGACCCATGCGGCGAAGGCGAGCGAGCCTTTGGGATGGGGGTTTTTCTGTTTTTCGGTCTTGCCTTCGAGTGTGGCCGAGACGGCTTCGAGCGCGGGTTGGTCCTCGTCTTCGAAGACGTCCTGGAGCGGTCGTCCAGCGGCGCCGTCGCGGTCTTGGACCATCTGCAGGCAGGAGATGCCGGCCACGAGCGTCATGGCGCAGAGCGTCCTGAAGGGGGCGGTCTCCATGGAGACGCGCTCGATGTCGAAGCCTTTGGACTTGATGGTGCGGAACAACTGCTCGATCACCCAGCGCCGGCGGTAGAGTTGCGTGATCCAGCGCGCCTGCTCGAAGCTCTCGACCCGGTGGCTGGTCAACAGCCGCCAGTGCGCCGGCGTCACGCCGGGCGGGGGGTCGATCTCGCGCGCCTCGACAAGGAAGACGGGCTGCTGCGCCGCGACGCCGGGCGCCACGGGCCTGCCCTTCGGGCGTCGAAGCGTGACCGCGCCGAAACGCACGGCGATGCGGGCCTTGCGTTTCTTTTGTCCGGGCCGGGCCGGCAGCTCGATCGCATGCTCCTTCTCGGGCTTGCCGGCCAGGCTGGAAAACAGCCGGCCCGCCCCCTCCGGGACCGCCCGGTCCTGCGCCGCCCGGATCAGCACCTCCACGCCGTCGGGCCTGTCGGCGAACATCTCGTAAATGTCGCCCTCGCGGTCCGCGACCACCGTCACCCGCGCAGCCCCCGCCGACGCCAAACGCCCGCTGGCCTGCATGCCGTCGAGCCAGCGCCGGCTCTCCTTCTCGCAAAGGGCGCGCCCCTTCGCCTTCTTCGCACCCTTCGCCTTCTTCCCCCCGCCGCCATGGCGCTCGATGAGCCGCGCGTCCACAAGACCCAGCAGCGCGCCATGCTCAGCCTCGACCGCAATCGTGACATGCCCGACAAGACTGTTGCCCAAGCCGTCATCGCGGAAACTCGTCGTGTCCTGGATCGCCAGAACGTCCAGACCCGCAACCCGCGATGCCGTCCCCGACGCCGCCCGCTCTACAATCTTCTCCACCGTCACCTTGTCGTTCCGCAGAAACCGTCCGATCCGAACCTCGCCCGCCCGGTTGCCCCCCAAACGGCGCACCGAAATGCCCCGGGGACCGTGCCTGACAAGACGATGATGCAAAAACCCATGCGACCGGTCCACGCGCCGGTCCCCGAAAACCGCCCCTTCGCTCACCACCCCTCAAACTCCCTGGCTACCGTCCAAACTCCGTCAAAGGCAGCGAATCACAAAACCCACAAAGCGAAAACTCCTTGCCTGCAAAACAGGCCGATCTCGAGATGTGTGCATCCGGTAGGCCCCCGAGCCGGGGCCCAGCCTCGGTTCTCGCGGCAGCTTCGGCGGTCGGTCCCGTTCTTCACCGGCTGCGGCGGCATCCGGAGCCATGGATGGACCCCGGCTCGGAGGCCGGGGTGACGATGGGGGAGGCCGCCATCGGTTCCTATCAACGACCGCTGGTATAACCCCGATCCGTCCGGCGTCGTCTCGCAAATAGGGCCGTCAGCCGCGCGCCAGGGCCTCGACAAGGGCGAGGACGGCCTTCATCTCGCGGTGCAGGTCGCGGGCCTCGTCCACGGGATCCTCGGCAATGCCGGGGAGGAGGGGACGGCGCGTGTGCAGCCTGAGCAGCGCCCCGGTGCCGTTCAGGCAGAGTTCGGCCGATCGGGCGTCCGCCGCCTTGCAGAGCGCCTGCATGGCGTCCGCGAGGGCGGGGGTCGCCAGTCGCCGCGCGTCCTCGGGGTCTGCGGCCCAGACTTCGAGCCCGCCCGACTCGCGCCGGCGCAGGTCCGGCGTTTGGGCGCTGAGGTCCGCCAGCCAGTCCATCGCCCGGCTCCGGTCGGTGACGGCGAAGGCCATGCCGGCGGCAGGCGGCAGGCCCTCCAGGGCGAGCACGGCTCCCCGGAATATTTCTCTCACCTTGCCCGTCGTGACCAGGGATTCGAGTTTCGATGGCCCGCCCCTGGTAAGGGCGGCGCGGGCATAGCCGAAGGCGAGGCCGGCATGCTCGCCGCGCACGAGATCGCCGCCGCTATAGTCCGACCAGCGAGCGAACATGCGCGAGCGCGTCAGCATCTCCTCCGCGATGCGCCCGCCCGGCAGATAGTCGAAATCCCCGAGCGTCCCCAGCACCAGCGGGGCGAGCGCGCTCTTCTCGCTCATCGACTGGCGCCGGGAGGGCGCCAGCGCCCAGACGAGCATGGCGGCAAAACAGCAGGCGCCGACCAGCACCAGAAGCTGGAAGCGGCTCTCCGCCATCCGCCATCCGCCTGCCCAGGCCAGAACGAGCGCCAGGCCGAACGACAGTCCGACGGCAAGCACCGCGAGCCCCCGCCGCCGCAGCACGCGCTCCGTCGCCGCCCGCTGCTCCCGGACCAGCGCCGCCGCATGGCGAAGCTCGCGCGCCGAAAGCACCGTCATCGCCTCTGAGCCTCTCTGACAAGAGCCATTCGGACACGATAGCCGCTAAGGCGCGAGGCCTCGACCCTTGTGAGAAACTCCATCCCGGTGCGGGCTCCCGCTGCCCATGCCGGCATGGTTTGCGCCGTTTCTCTGCCTGCGGCATTCCCGACGGTTACTGCCTCGTCGGCCGGTCAGGCAAAACGCCTAAACCCCGGATACCTGAACGATAATCTCATCCGGAAACCGGTAGCGGTCGAAGTTGGGCCTTCGATATACCTTTCTGCACAACCGAACCAGCATCTCGTCATCTTCTTCGTCGTTATCCCATACAAGTCCGCCGCCGACCTTGACGGCGCCCCACATTGCATTTGCCATGAGATTACTGACTCCGTTTCCCCTCAATAGCGCATAGAATATGTCGTCGGCCGTGTCGCGATCGGTCTGGTGGTTGTAATACAACCAGTCATGAATGAGGGACGGCAGCAGGACATCCGGGTGGAAGGGAGTATAGCTGAACAGCCATGCGGGAGCCGGGATGCTTGCTCCGTCGAACCTGAAATATTTGGGGACAACGACCGTGACGCCTTCAATTTCCAGTCTGTAGTCGCGCGACAATTCGTAGTTGTCGTCAATCGCATGCGGGACGAGGAAAGGTTGCTTCAGCGCCATCTCGGGAGTCCGGTTTCGGGTTGCGGACCGCGACCGGTAGAGGCGGCGACGAGCAAGGCGATATCGAACTTCGAACGGGAGAGATCGAGTGCGCCTGTCATCGCCGCCGCTCTCCGGACCGCGGGTTCCGAGACAACAGAGATTGTATTTGTATTCTGCCTTAGTCAATAAAGAAAAAATATATTCTCAATATCCTGTAGCCGTTTCATCCGTCAGGGTCGGTCGGAAAGTCGGCAGAACCGGCCTGTCGAGCGCATCGAGCCGGCTCCGCGAGCCGTCCGCGCCGGCGGGAAATCGCGCATGGCAGACCCGTTTCAGTGGCCGCACGATCCCTTTCGCACGGCCATTCATGCCGCAAACGGGCGCATTCGAGGCGCAAACGGGCGATTCGCATTCGTCCGTGCTGTCAGGCTTCCCGTTCGGCAAGCAGGGGAGGACCGCCATGACCGGACCGCTCACGGAACGCCTGGCCGCCGGAGAAGCGGTCATTCACGGCAGCGGCTACCTCTTCGAGATGGAGCGGCGTGGCTATCTCCAGGCGGGCGCCTATGTGCCCGAAGTTGTGATCGACCACCCGGAGGTCGTCGAGCAGCTGCATGAGGAGTTTGTGCGCTGCGGCTCGGATGTGGTGCTCGCCTTCACCTATTACGGCCACCGGGAACGACTCCGCCTGATCGGCAGGGAACACCTGCTGGAACGGCTCAACCGCGACGCCATCGCCATCGCCCGCAAGGTCGTGGACCGCCATCCCGGCACGCTGCTCGCCGGCGGCACCTGCAACACCAACATGTACGACCCCGGCGACCCGGCGACGGAGGCGACCGCGCGCGCCATGTTCGAGGAACAGATCGGCTGGGCGGCGGAGGAGGGCGTGGATTACATCGTCTGCGAGACGCTGTCGCACCTGGGCGAAGCGAAGATCGCCATCGACGTGTGCAATCGGGCGGGGCTGCCGCTCGTGCTCGGTTTCGCGATCCACCGCTCGGGCAAGCTCCGGGACTTCGACGGCTCGCTGGCGGAAGCGTGCCGCATCTCGCTGGACGAAGGGGCGCATCTGGTCGGGTTCAACTGCCACCGGGGCCCGGCGACCATGTTGCCGCTCCTGCGCGAGGCCGCCGGAGAGGTGGACCCGGCGCGGCTCTGCACCTGGGCGGTCGCCTACCGTACCACCGCCCTGCAGCCGGCCTTCGGCGCGCTGGTGGACGACGCCATGCCGTTCCCCGAGGCGCTGCCGGGGGGCCTGAGTTTCCCTGTCGGGCTCGACCCCTTCCAGTGCACGCGATACGAGATGGGCGATTTTGCGCGCCAGTGCCACGAGCTCGGCCTGCGCTATTTCGGCGGCTGCTGCGGCACCGGCCCGCACCATATCCGCGCCATGGCGGAGGCCATCGGGCGCATGCCTGCCGCCAGCCGCTACAGCCCGGACATGTCGAAGCACTATGCGCTAGGCACCGACGAAAGGCTCCTCAGGCACAACCGGGACTATGTGCCCCATTTCACAGCCACGCCCGCGCGCGCCGGTTGAAGGGAAGCGCCCGCCGGTCGTAAACCTGTCCGGGAGGCGGGAGGAGCCCTATGCGGATAGCGGTTTACGGCGCGGGCGCCATCGGCGGCCACCTGGCGGTCTCGCTGGCGGGCGCAGGCGCGGATGTTTCGGTCGTTGCGCGCGGCCCGCATCTCGACGCCATTCGCGCGCGCGGCCTCCGCATGGGCGAACGCACGATCCGGCTGCCCGCAAGCGCCGATGCAACGGAGCTGGGCCCGCAGGACGTGGTTTTCATCACGCTCAAGAGCCACCAGCTTCCGGCGGCGCTGGAGGGTGTCTCGGCGCTGCTCGGGCCGGAAACGGCCGTGGTGACGGCCATGAACGGGCTGCCTTACTGGTATTTCCACGGGCAGGACGGCCGGCGCATCGAGAGCGTGGACCCAGGCGGGCGTATCGGCAGGGCGATCGCGCCCGAGCGCGCCATCGGCTGCATCACCTTCGTCGCGGCCGAGGTCTCCGCCCCGGGCGTGATCCACCATACCGGGGGCGCGGAATACCGGATGGGCGAACCGGACGGCTCGAACTCGCCCCGGCTTGCCGCGCTCGCGGAACTTCTGGCCGGCGCCGGTATCGGCGTTCAATCCAGTGCCGACATTCGCACCGAGATCTGGCTCAAGCTGCTCGCAAACGTGTCCGTCGCCCCGGTCTCCGCGCTCGGCGGCGCGTCCGTCGGCGAGGCGGCGCGGGACGAGGGCGCGCGCGAGGTGGTCCGCCGGGCGATGGAGGAATGCAAGGCCGTCGCCCGGGCCTTCGGCGTGGAAATCCCGATTTCGACCGAGGACCGCATCGAGAAGACGGCTGCCTTCGACACCCACCGTCCTTCGCTGCTGCAGGACATCGAGCGCGGCCGCCCGCCGGAACTCGATCCGACCCTGGGCTCGGTGCGGGAGCTCGGCCGCATGGCCGGCGTCGAAATGCCCGTGCTCGACGCCCTCTACGCGCTCGTCCGCCTGCGCGCCGCCTCGGGCTGAACGGTCGGCATCTCCGTCTGCGTCCTGCACCGATCGGGGAGGCCGGCCTCGAAAAGAGAACATAATCCTATATCCAGCGTACGGTCGAGAAGAACCGGGGCAAATTGCGATGCTCTATTGATTGTTCTTTTGTTCTATTGCATCCTGCAGCACCTTGGCGAATGCAAGTTCCCGACCGGGGGCCGGCCCAGCTTGACGATAGCGAGACGCCGCAGCTAGAGGTGATTGCCGGAGGCAACGAACGCGGTTCCATGAACAACCCCGCAGTCAGGATTCTGGCCGCTTGCCTCGTGGCTTTTGCGCTTTCTTCCTGCGAGGCGGCCCGGAAAGTCGGGTCCGATTTCAACAAATTCGGGTCCGGTTTGCGCGCCCAGTTCCAGGCCGAGAAGGCCCCGGTGGCAAAGGCGGAAAAAGTCGCGCGCAAACGCCCCTTCCATCACAGGACCAAACAGGTCGAACGCGACCGGCAGGCCCGGATTTCGACCGCAGCTCCCGTGGACCCCGGGACCATCGAGCCGGCGCGGAAAGCGGAACCCGAGCCGCCGAGAAGGACGGCGCTGGGCGCCTTGCTGCCGCGCCCTGCGCCGCGGGCAGCGGGGAGAGGCGAAGCGGCGCCGGAGTTCCGGGGCCAGAAGCGGAAAGAGGTCGCGGACGGAGAGGGCGAGTGGCGTTCGCCCGACGGCCACCGTTATGTCGGCGCGTTCCGGAACGGGAAATTCCATGGGCGGGGGACATACTACTGGCCGGACGGCGAGCGTTACGAGGGCGACTTCCTGGATGGGAAGTTCCAGGGAAATGCCGTCTGGTCGATGGCGAACGGGGATCGCTATTCCGGGGAGGTGCGCGACGGGAAATTGCACGGAAAGGGCATCTACAGCAGCCCCGGGGGCGAGCTTTACGAGGGCGATTTCAGGAACGGAAGATTTTACGGGTTCGGCGACTGGACGATGGCGGACGGCAACCGTTATGTCGGCGATGTCCGCGATGACGAATTCCACGGATGCGGTGCCTATATCTGGGCCAATGGGGAGTATTACGCGGGCGAGTTCCGGCACGACAAATTTCACGGCCTCGGCACTTACGCCTGGACCGACGGGCTCATGAGGACCTGCGAATGGCGCGACGATGCGGAGGTCGAGGGAAGCTGCGTCGAGCATCCGGCGGATGGAAGCATTCCCGAAAGAGCGGCAACTGCCTGTTTCCTCACGGCATCCTGGCGCGCCGCCCTGCCGGTTCCGACCGTCAGCGACAGCGCGGCGGAGCGCGCGGAACGACAGAAGGCAACAGCGGCAGCCCAGGACGGCGCGGAAGGGGAAGAGGCGAGATATGAGGGCCAGCACCTGGACGGCAAGCCGCACGGGAGGGGCGTCCTCACCTTCGCCAACGGGGACCGCTATGTGGGCGAGTTCGCCGACGGCGAGATTCGCGGGCGCGGCACGATGCATCTCGCCAATGGCGACGTTTATGGCGGCGACGGCGAGTTCGACAGCCGGGGGTTTCAGGGCTGCGGGCTGTATGTGCGCGCGAACGGGGACCGTTACCTCGGGGAGTTCCGCGACGGCCGCTTCCACGGCCGGGGGACCTATGAGTGGGCCCAGGGCGTGGCGGCTACCTGCGACTGGCGGGAGGGCAAGCGGGTCGTGGAAAGCTGCAAGGCCCACCGGGTGACGGGCATCGGCGAGCGCTATCGGGGCGAAGGCGTTTGCGGCACGCTCACCGACAGGAATGTGAAGCAGCGCAAGAGATGGGGGCGCTAGGGCAGCGGGCGCCGCGCGGGGAGCTTCCCGCTTCCAACGCCGTAAACTTCGTGACGGAAAAGGCATTTCCGTCGGCGGCCTGCTTGCGCGCCGGTTTTCAGGTGGGGTAGGGCCGCCTATCCTGCCCCGGCGCCGGTTGGGAAGGGGGCCGATCATGAACCGACCGCTTGAGGGGCTGCTGGTGGTGAGCCTGGAGCAGGCCGTGGCGGCGCCGTTCCTGACGGCAAGGCTCGCGGATGCCGGCGCGCGCGTCATCAAGCTCGAACGCAAGGAGGGCGATTTCGCGCGCGGCTACGACAACTACGTGCGCGGCAGTTCCACCTATTTCGTCTATCTCAACCGGGGCAAGCAGTCGCTGGTCATCGACATCAAGGACGAGGACGACCGCGCGCTGCTCCGCCGCATCCTCGCGCGGGCCGATGTCTGGGTGCAGAACCTCGCGCCCGGCGCAACCGAGCGCGCAGGTTTCGGCTCGGCGGAACTCCGCGCCCGCTATCCCCGCCTCGTCACGGTCGATATTTCCGGCTATGGCGAGACGGGCCCGCCCTACGACCGGATGAAGGCGTACGACATGCTTGTGCAGGCCGAGAGCGGCGTGGCCTCCGTCACCGGGTCCGAGGCCGAGCCGGGGCGCATCGGCGTCTCCGCCTGCGATATCGCAACCGGCATGTTCAGCCACGCCGCCGTGCTGGAGGCGCTCATCAAGCGCGGCATCGACGGCAGGGGCTCCGCGGTCAAGGCCTCGCTGTTCGCCTCGATGGCGGACTGGATGTCTGCGCCGCTGATGTGGCACGAATATGCCGGCCGCGTCTGGCCGCGCATGGCCTTGCGCCACCCGGCGCTGGTGCCTTACGGCGCCTTCGAGACCTCCGACGGCCACCGGGTGATGATTGCCTGCCAGAACGACCGTGAGTGGCGGCGCTTCGCCGAGACGGTGCTGGAGCGCCCGGACCTGGCGACCGCGCCGAAATACGCAACCCAGGTCGCGCGGGTCGAGAACCGCGACGAGGTGGAGGCCGTGCTGGAGCGGATATTGGGCGCGCTCGACCGCGAAACGCTGCGCGCCCGGCTGGCGGAGGCGGATGTCGCCTTCGGAAGCGTGAACGCGGTGGCCGACCTTTCGGAGCACCCGGCGCTCCGCCGCGTGGAGGTCGGCACGCCGGGCGGACCCGTCAGCCATGTCGCGCCGGCGGTCTATTTCGATGGAGAGCCTCGGGAATACGGGCCGATCCCGGAGGTGGACGAACACGGCGCCCTGATCCGGGAGGAATTCTCGCCATGACCTATACCGCCGCGGACCTGGAATTTCTGCGCGACGCCATCGGCAATACCGAGGAAAGCCGCGATTTCGCCTCGCCGATGCAGATACACGGCCTGGCCGCGCTGCTCGACAAGCCGGACGTGCCGCAGATGGGCGACCCCATCGGGCCGATGGGCCACTGGTGCTATTTCTACCCGCGCGTGCCCGCTTCCGGAATCGGCGCGGACGGCCACCCCGAGCGCGGCGGCTTCCTGCCGCCGACGCCGCTGCCGCGGCGCATGTTCGGCGGCTGCCGCACGACCTACCGCCAGGATGTGCTGATCGGCGAGGAGATCGTCCGCAAGGCGCGGATCAAGGATGTGGCGGTCAAAGACGGGCGCACGGGCATCCTCGTTATCGTCACGGTCGCCTACGAGATCGAGAGCCCACGCGGCCTCTGCATCGAGGAAGAGCACGACATCGTCTATCGCGACAACCCGCCGGCCGAAGCCGCCGACAGCCGGGGCAACAGCGGCAAGACCGGCAATGCCCCGACCGACCACGCCTTCATTCGCGAGATCGTGCCCGACCCGGTGATGCTGTTCCGCTATTCGGCCGTCACCTTCAACGGCCACCGCATCCATTACGACCGCAAGTATGTGACCGAGGTCGAGGGCTATCCGGGCCTGATCGTCCACGGGCCGCTGACCACCACACACATGCTGGAGCTCGGCATGGCTGAGATGCCGGGCCGGCGCGTGGCCCGCTACGACTTCCAGGCCCGCGCCCCGCTGTTCGACGTGGCTCCCTTCCATGTCGCCGGCAAGCCGGGCGACGACGGCAACAGCCAGACGCTCTGGTCGGTGACGCCCGAAGGCAATCTGGGGACGATTGCCACCGTCACCTACGACTAATTCCAGCGATCGTTGGTAGGAACCGATGGCGGCCTCGCCCGTCGTCACCCCGGCCTCCGAGCCGGGGTCCATCCATAGCTCCCGATGCCGCCGCAGCCGGTAGAGAACAGGGTGAACCGCCGAGGTTGCCGCAAGAACTGAGGCTGGGCCCCGGCTCGGAGGCCTACTGGATTCACACATCGTGATTGATCCGGTATCCGCGTTGTATGGCACGGAACTGGTAGAGGCCGTGGAGCATGACGACGGGTCCGGGTTTTCCGTAGTATGCGGTCCATCCACCGAGGCGAGCGCAGACCCATGCGGCGAAGGCGAGCGAGCCTTTGGGATGGGGGTTTTTCTGTTTTTCGGTCTTGCCTTCGAGTGTGGCCGAGACGGCTTCGAGCGCGGGTTGGTCCTCGTCTTCGAAGACGTCCTGGAGCGGTCGTCCAGCGGCGCCGTCGCGGTCTTGGACCATCTGCAGGCAGGAGATGCCGGCCACGAGCGTCATGGCGCAGAGCGTCCTGAAGGGGGCGGTCTCCATGGAGACGCGCTCGATGTCGAAGCCTTTGGACTTGATGGTGCGGAACAACTGCTCGATCACCCAGCGCCGGCGGTAGAGTTGCGTGATCCAGCGCGCCTGCTCGAAGCTCTCGACCCGGTGGCTGGTCAACAGCCGCCAGTGCGCCGGCGTCACGCCGGGCGGGGGGTCGATCTCGCGCGCCTCGACAAGGAAGACGGGCTGCTGCGCCGCGACGCCGGGCGCCACGGGCCTGCCCTTCGGGCGTCGAAGCGTGACCGCGCCGAAACGCACGGCGATGCGGGCCTTGCGTTTCTTTTGTCCGGGCCGGGCCGGCAGCTCGATCGCATGCTCCTTCTCGGGCTTGCCGGCCAGGCTGGAAAACAGCCGGCCCGCCCCCTCCGGGACCGCCCGGTCCTGCGCCGCCCGGATCAGCACCTCCACGCCGTCGGGCCTGTCGGCGAACATCTCGTAAATGTCGCCCTCGCGGTCCGCGACCACCGTCACCCGCGCAGCCCCCGCCGACGCCAAACGCCCGCTGGCCTGCATGCCGTCGAGCCAGCGCCGGCTCTCCTTCTCGCAAAGGGCGCGCCCCTTCGCCTTCTTCGCACCCTTCGCCTTCTTCCCCCCGCCGCCATGGCGCTCGATGAGCCGCGCGTCCACAAGACCCAGCAGCGCGCCATGCTCAGCCTCGACCGCAATCGTGACATGCCCGACAAGACTGTTGCCCAAGCCGTCATCGCGGAAACTCGTCGTGTCCTGGATCGCCAGAACGTCCAGACCCGCAACCCGCGATGCCGTCCCCGACGCCGCCCGCTCTACAATCTTCTCCACCGTCACCTTGTCGTTCCGCAGAAACCGTCCGATCCGAACCTCGCCCGCCCGGTTGCCCCCCAAACGGCGCACCGAAATGCCCCGGGGACCGTGCCTGACAAGACGATGATGCAAAAACCCATGCGACCGGTCCACGCGCCGGTCCCCGAAAACCGCCCCTTCGCTCACCACCCCTCAAACTCCCTGGCTACCGTCCAAACTCCGTCAAAGGCAGCGAATCACAAAACCCACAAAGCGAAAACTCCTTGCCTGCAAAACAGGCCGATCTCGAGATGTGTGCATCCGGTAGGCTCGGAGGCCGGGACGACGGGTGGGGTGGCATTCTTCATGAGTCGCAACCCGACGCCGTTGGTATAAGGCGTCAGACCGTCTTCCGCCAGCGCTCCCGGGCTTCGTCGTCGTCGGCGCGCGCGGCAACCCAGCGCTCGCCGTCTGCGCCTTCCTCGCGCTTCCAGAAGGGTGCTTCGGTCTTGAGCCAGTCCATCAGGAAATTGCAGCTGTCGAAAGCGACCTGACGATGGGCCGACGCGGTAATCGTCAGCACGATGGGTTCGCCCGGCTCCAGCCGGCCGAAGCGATGGACGATCAGCGAGGCCTCCAGCGACCAGCGCCGGTGCGCTTCGGCGTCGATTCTCTCCAGCTGGCGTTCCGTCATGCCGGGATAGTGCTCCAAGGTCATGGAGCGCAGCCCGCCGATGTCGCGCACCAGGCCGACAAAGCTGGCGACGCCGCCGATGCGGGTGTTCCCGGCGGTGAGCGCCGCAATCTCGCGTCCGACATCGAAGGGTTCGCGCTGGACCCGAATCATCGCATCAGCCTCCGGTGACCGGGGGAAAGAAGGCCACTTCGTCGCCGGGGCCGACGGGCGTGTCGGCTTCGGCGAAGTCCTGGTTGACGGCGAAGCGGACGACCGAGCGGTCTGCGAAGACCTCCGCCTGCCTTGCATCCTGCGCCGCCAGCCAGTCGATCAGCGCGCCGACGGTAGTAACGCCCGGAGGCGGCGCGACATCGCATTCGGACAGGCCGGCCTTGTCGCGCAGCCACGCGAAATAGAGGACCTTCACTTGTGCAACTCCAGCCGCTCGACGATGAAATCGGCGATCGCGTCCGGGTCGTCAAGGTCGAGCGCCGGAAGGCCGTCCGCCCGCACCGCTTCCGCGGTCTCGTTGTCGCAGGCCACAGCAAGCGCATCGGGGTCGTTGGGCCAGAGCGGCGGTCCATCGACCGCCGCGCGGTGAACCACCAGCTTGGGATGCGGCTCGCGCTTGTATCCCTCGACCAGCACCAGGTCCACGGGAGACAGTCTGGCAAGCAAGTCCGGTAGCGGCGGCTCCGTTTCCTCGCGCAGCTCCCGCATCAGCGCCCAGCGCCGGCCGGACGCCACCAGCACCTCCCGCGCCCCGGCCTGCCGGTGTTCCCAGGAATCCTTGCCGGGCTTGTCCACATCGAAATTGTGGTGCGCGTGCTTGACGGTGGAGACCGCGACGCCGCGCTCCAGCAGCGCAGGAATGAGCTTCAGAACGAGCGTGGTCTTGCCGCTGCCGCTCCAGCCTGCGACGCCGAGCACCTTCATCGGAGGAAACCCAGTGCATTGCGGACATAGCCGGCGCCGGTCCAGAGCGTGAGCGCGGCGGCGATCCAGAGGAGAACAATGCCGATCTCATGGGTTGCCGGCGGCATTTCGGGGGCGACAATCAGCAGGGTCAGGGCCGCCATCTGCGCGGCGGACTTGTATTTTGCGACCCGGGTAACGGGAAGCGCGCCGCCTCCCGCCGCCTCCCGCAGGCCGGAAACCGCAAACTCGCGCGCCAGGATCAGCGCGGCGGCCAGCGTGCCCCAGAGCCCCAGAGCGCCGAGACCGGCCAGCAGCAGCGCCGTCCCGTTCACCAGCACCTTGTCGGCGATCGGATCGAGTGTCGCGCCGAAGGCACTGACCTTGTCCAACCGCCGGGCCAGATAGCCGTCCAGCAGGTCCGTAGCGGCCGCGGCGACGAACAGGGCAGCCGCCCACCAGGCCTGCCCGGTTGCGAGCAGCGCGAACAGCGGCAGCAGAGCCGCAATTCTCGACAGGCTGAGCAGGTTCGGCAGGTCGAGCATCGCCCCGGATTCGCTACCCAACTCGGCGGGCAGTATGCGGCGGGGACCGCATCCCGCGCAAGGCGGCCGAGCTTCCGGGCGAGTGTCGCCTTGACTTGATCGACGATATGTATGTTGGCAGAATCGGACAAGTTTGGACATATTGAGGCACATACATGCCGAACGTGCACCTTACAAAGCAAATGGAAGCCTATGTGCAGGGTCAGGTCCGGTCCGGCGCTTACGCCAACGTGAGCGAAGTGGTGCGCGCTGCGCTGCGCGCGCTCATGGAACGGGACGGAGCGCGGCAGTTCTACATGCTGAAAGCGGATCTGGAACAGGCGATGCGTGAAGCGGAGGGGGGTGCGTTCTCCGAATTCGACCCCCATGCCTTCGAGCCGGACGCCGGCCTGCGATAACGATGCTCCCATGACGATCAGGCTGTCCCGCCGGGCGCGGCAGGACCTGGAAGAGATCAGGCAATACACAGTCGAGACCTGGGGCAGGGAACAGTGGTTGAGGTATTACCGCGGCCTGGTCCGGGTATTCGATGGCATTTCGGAGCGTCCCGACGGCGGCCGGGACCGCAGTGTCTTCGCAGAGGGCCTGCGCTCGTTGAGCTATGAACGGCATGTCGTGTTTTTCGCGCGGATAGCGGCAGCCGACGACGAACCGGTGATATTGCGGATCGTCCATCAACGCCGCAATTTGCCGGCCCTCAGCTACTTCGAGGACATCGACGGATAAGTCCGCATCGGGCTCTTCGCGCGAGCGCTGCGCTTGCGGCTACAGATAGGGGATCACGTCCCGGCCGAAGCGTTCGATGGCGTTGACGATCTCGCGGTGGGGCGGGCCGCCGGAATGGGCGTGGCGAAGGCGGAGGATGAAGCTGTTGACGCCGAGGACCTCGGACCAGCGTTTGAATTCGGCAATGCACTCTTCCGGCGCGCCGGCGACGATCCGGTCCTTCCAGACATTCTCGAACCTTAGCTCCGCCTCGGACGCGAAGCCGCGAAAGGCGTTCGCGCCGTTTCGCCAGTAGTAGCGGTAGGCGTCGGAAACTTCGGGGCCGTAGATGCGCGCGGCTTCCTCGAAGCTGTCCGCCACCCAGGCATCGCGCATGAGCACAAGTTGCGGTTCCCTTCCCGCAGCCTCCGCAGCCGCGCGGTAGCGATCCGCCAGCGCCCGGTTTTCCTCCAGCGTGAAGGAAGGACCCAGCACCAGCGCATCGCCCAGCCGTCCTGCGCGCTCCACGGCGGCCGGAACCCAGCCGCCAATCCAGATCGGAATGCCCGGCTTCTGCAATGGCGGTGGCGTCACGCGCACGCCGTCGATCTCGAAGGACCGGCCGTGATGCCGGACGGGCTCGCCGGTCCAGGCCTGCCGCAGGATTTCGACGGACTCCTCGAAGCGGGGCACGCGCTCGCGCCTGTCGATGCCGGCTGCGCTGAAGTCGGCCTCCTGGTAGCCGAGGCCGACGCCAAGCACGGTCCGCCCCCCGGAGACGATGTCGAGCGTGGCGGCATCCTCTGCGACCCGGATGGGGTGATGCAGCGGCAGAAGCAGCACGGCAGTCCCGACCCGGATGCGGCGGGTGCGCGCTGCGATGGCAGCCAGCACCACGAAAGGCGATGGCAGGAACCCGTCCCTGTCCTGGTGATGCTCGCCGACGAAGAACCCGGAAAACCCCGCCGCCTCCGCCGCTTCCGCTTCGCGGACGGCCTCCGCCATGCAGCGGTCCAGGTCTTCGCCGCGCGGGGGATTGGCGATGGAGCTGTAGATACCGAGTTCGATCATGCGGGCATTTCCTCTGTATTGCACGAAGAACGGGAAAGCGCGGGAGGGAAGCACGAATCTCCTTGCCCGGCCAGAAAGCCACGGGTCCGCGCGCCACCGGATTGACCCGGCGGGCGCATCGTGTTTCCTTGCCGCATCATGTCGACACGCAGCGAAGTGCAGCGTTTGTTGAGGCTGGCGGTCGGGCCGGTGGCGGCGGCGTGTATTGCTGTTTACTTCGGTTATCATGCGTTGGTCGGAGAGCGCGGCGCGCTGTCGCTGATGGAAATCGAGCACCGCATTACCGAGGTGCAGGCGCAGCACGACGTGTTGCGGAAACATCGAAATCGCCTCGAATTGCGTGCCGCCCAGCTCAAACAGGACCCGGCCGACGCCGATTTGCTGGACGAATATGTCCGCGCGCTGCTGCATGTCGGCCGGTCGGACGAAATTGTCATCCTGCTCGATGCGGAAGCGGGGTGAACGGTTCCCTGGAACACGGAGGCCGGACATGAGCAGGCAGCCGTCAAGAAAACGGGGCGCCGCATCCGGGAAAGGAAACGGGCGCGCCGCCGCGAATGGCGTCGGCGGGGATTCCGACCGGTTGTTGAGCTGGTATCGGGACATGCTGCTCATCCGCCGCTTCGAGGAGAGAGCGGGGCAGATGTACGGCATGGGCCTGATCGGCGGGTTCTGCCATCTCTATATCGGCCAGGAGGCGGTCGTCGTCGGCATTCAGGCCTGCCTCGGCGATCGGGACTCCATCATCACCGGTTACCGCGACCACGGTCACATGCTGGCGGCCGGCATGGATGCGCGTGGCGTCATGGCGGAGCTTACGGGCCGCGAGGGCGGTTACTCGCGCGGCAAGGGCGGCTCCATGCACATGTTCTCGCGGGAAAAGAACTTCTTCGGCGGACATGGCATCGTCGCGGCGCAGGTCCCCATTGGGGTGGGCCTCGGTTTCTCTCACCTCTACAAGGGCGAGGACGGCGTCTCGGTCGTCTATTTCGGCGATGGCGCCGCGAACCAGGGCCAAGTCTATGAGTCTTTCAATCTGGCGGCGCTCTGGGAACTGCCGGTGCTTTTCGTGATCGAGAACAACAAGTATGGCATGGGAACGTCCGTTTCGCGGGCAGCGGCCGGCTCGGCCCTGCATGCACGGGGCGGCGGATTCGGCATTGAGGGCCGGCTGGTGGACGGCATGGATGTGCGCGCCGTGCATGCCGCTGCAAGCGAGGCGGTGGCCGAAGCGCGGAGCGGCAAGCCGGCCATTCTGGAGATGGAGACCTATCGCTATCGCGGGCATTCCATGTCCGACCCGGCGAAATACCGGACGCGCGAGGAGGTCAACCGGATGCGCCGCGACCGCGATCCCATCGAGCGGCTGCGCCATGTACTGGAGAGCGAGGGCCACGCCGATGCCGATGCGCTGAAGGCGATAGACGGCGAGATAAGGGAGGTCGTCGCCGACGCGGCCCAATTCGCGGAGCAAAGCCCGCAGCCCGACCCGGCCGAGCTCCACACCGACATCCTTCTGGAGGCGTGACGCAATGCCCGTCGCCGTGACCATGCCGGCATTGTCGCCCACGATGACGGAAGGAACGCTCGCCAAATGGCTCGTTTCCGAGGGCGACCGGGTCAGTCCCGGCGACGTGATAGCGGAAATCGAGACGGACAAGGCCACTATGGAAGTCGAGGCGGTGGATGAGGGCATCGTCGCAAGCCTCGTCGTTCCGGAAGGCGCCGAAGGCATAGAGGTCAACACCACGATCCTGTGGTTGCGGGGCGAAGGAGAAAGCGCGGAGGCGACGCCGCCTGCCCCGGTCACGGAAACGCCCCCTCCGGCCGCGAAAGCGCCTCCGCCGGCGCCGGCCCGACCGAAACCGGAAGCGGCTGGTCTCGCGCCGGAGGCGGATTATCGCGGCGAGACCGCGGAGATGACGGTCCGCGAGGCGCTTCGGGATGCCATGGCCGAGGAAATGCGCCGCGACGAGGCGGTGTTCGTGATGGGCGAGGAAGTCGCGGAATATGAGGGCGCCTACAAGGTCACGCAGGGGCTGCTCGCGGAATTCGGAGCCCGGCGCGTCCGCGACACGCCGATTACCGAACACGGCTTCGCCGGGCTCGGCGTCGGCGCAGCATTCGGCGGACTGCGGCCCGTGGTCGAGTTCATGACCTTCAACTTCGCGATGCAGGCCATCGACCAGATCGTCAACTCCGCCGCCAAGACGCTCTACATGTCGGGCGGCCAGATGGGCTGCCCCATTGTCTTTCGGGGACCGAACGGGGCGGCGTCCCGCGTCGCCGCGCAGCACTCGCAGTGCTATGCAAGCTGGTATGCGCACATTCCGGGCCTCGTGGTCGTCTCCCCCTTTTCGGCGGCGGACGCGAAGGGGCTGCTCAAGTCCGCTATCCGGAACCCGAATCCGGTCATCTTCCTGGAGAACGAAATTCTCTACGGCCAGCGCGGCGCGGTCCCGACCGATGCCGACTACACCGTGCCCATCGGCCGCGCGAAGGTGCTGCGCCCCGGCAAGGACGTGACGATCGTTGCCTTCTCGCGCATGTGCGCCGTGGCGCTGGAAGCGGCGGAGACGCTGGCCGGAGAAGGGATCGACGCCGAGGTGATCGACCTCAGAACGCTGCGCCCGCTCGACAGGGTCACCGTCGCGACATCCATTCGGAAGACCAACCGCATCGTTTCCGTGGAGGAAGGCTGGCCCGTTGCCGGCATCGGCTCCGAGATCGCGGCGATTGCGATGGAAGACGCATTCGACTGGCTGGACGCCCCGGTAGCGCGCGTCGCCGGCGAAGACGTGCCGATGCCCTATGCCGCCAACCTCGAGGCTCTGGCATTGCCCGATGCGGCGCGTATTGCCGCCGCGGCGCGCGCCGTCTGCTACGCCTGAAGGGAACGCTTGGGATGGCTACCGAAATCCTTATGCCGGCCCTTTCGCCGACGATGACTGAGGGCAATCTCGTCAAATGGTTGGTCGGCCAGGGCGACAGGGTGGAGCCCGGCGACGTGATTGCGGAGATCGAGACCGACAAGGCGACGATGGAGGTCGAGTCGGTCGATGAGGGTATCGTCGGTCGAATCGTGGTGCCGGAGGGCAGCGAGGGCGTTGCCGTCAACGCCGTCATCGCCGTTCTCGTGGAAGATGGCGAGAAATTGAGCGAGGAACCGGTCGCGGTCTCGCCCGCGCCGGCTGAGCCGCCTCCGCAGGGCGAAACGGGCATGGCTGCGGAAGAACAGTTGGCGAAGGCGACGCCGCTCGCGCGCCGCATGGCTGCCCTGGCCGGTATCGACCTCGCGACGCTTGCCGGCAGCGGCGCACATGGCCGGATCACGCGCGACGATGTGCGCCGGGCCACGGGGCGGGCGGCCCCGGCAGAGGTCGATGAGCGACAGGGACGCATTTTCGCGAGCCCGCTGGCGCGGCGGATGGCCGGCGAGGCCGAGCTTCCCCTGGAAGGCGTGGCCGGCAGCGGTCCCGAGGGCCGGATCGTCAAGCGCGACATCGAACGCGAACTCCGGCAGGGCGCGGCCCCGCCGCCAGTGACGCCGGAACTGGAGCAACTGCCCGGCCTGCCACCGTTCGAGCGCATCAAGCACACGAATATGCGCAAGGTCATCGCGCGCCGGCTTACCGAGTCGAAACAGACGGTCCCGCATTTCTACCTGACGGTCGATTGCGAGATCGATGCGCTGCTGGAAGCGCGCCGTGAGATCAATGCGAGGGCGCCGGAAGGAATCAAGGTTTCCGTCAACGACTTTGTCATCAAGGCTCTTGCCACCGCGCTTCGCCGGGTGCCGGACGCCAATGCGGCGTGGACCGAAGACGGTTTGCTCAAGTTCCGGCATGCCGACATCTCGGTCGCGGTGTCGGTGCCGAACGGCTTGGTAACCCCGGTGGTGCGTGAAGCGGATTCGAAGGGGCTGGCGCAGATTTCGGCGGAAATGGCCGACTTTGCGGCCCGCGCCCGCACCGGCAAGCTGATGCCCGAGGAATATCAGGGCGGCACGTCGAGCGTCTCCAATCTCGGCATGTTCGGTATCCGGCAGTTCGACGCCGTCATCAATCCGCCCCAGGGGACAATTCTGGCGATCGGCGCCGGAGAGCAGCGGCCGGTCGTAAAGGACGGCTCGTTGACGGTGGCGACCGTGATGACCTGCACGCTGTCCTGCGATCATCGTGCGGTGGACGGCGCGCTCGGCGCCCGGCTGCTGGGCGAATTCAAGGGGCTGGTCGAATGTCCGTCCGCAATGCTGCTGTAGCCGGCCCGGAGTAAGGCAATGCCCGACAAAGAGTTCGATGTCGTCGTCGTGGGCGGCGGGCCGGGCGGCTATGTGGCCGCCATTCGCGCAGCCCAGCTCGGCATGAAGGCGGCGTTGGTCGAGCGCGAGCATCTGGGCGGCATTTGCCTGAATTGGGGCTGTATCCCGACCAAGGCGCTGCTGCGCACATCCGAGATCAATCATCTTCTGTCAGGTCTGGGCGACTACGGATTTATCGCCGGGGAAATCGCGTTCGATCTCGGACGGATCGTCAAGCGGTCGCGACAAGTCGCGGGCCAATTGTCGCGCGGTGTGGCGCATCTGCTGCGGAAGAACAAGGTAACGGTAATCGACGGCGCGGGCAGGCTTGCAGGCGAGGGCCGGGTATCGGTGGGCAAGGACGGCGAGGAAACGGCAGTGCTGGTGGCGCCCCATATCGTCCTCGCGACCGGCGCCCGCGCCCGCTCGTTGCCGGACCTGGAGCCCGATGGCAAAACGGTCTGGAGTTACAAGGAGGCGATGGTCCCGGAGGAAATGCCGAAGAGCCTGCTGGTCATCGGCTCCGGCGCCATCGGAATCGAGTTTGCGAGCTTCTACAGCGATCTCGGCGTGCCCGTAACGGTCGTGGAGCTGCTGGACCGCATCCTGCCGGTGGAAGACCCGGAGATCTCCGATTTTGCGCTCAAGGCGTTCCGCAAGCAGGGAATGAGCCTGATGACCGGCGCCCGGGTGACGGAGGTCTCGGGAGGCAAGGCGCAAGTGCAGACCGCCGACGGCGAAACGGTGACCGTGGACGCCGAGAGGACCATTCTGGCGGTAGGCATAACGGGCAATGTGGAGGACCTCGGCCTCGAAGGCACGGCAGTACAGGTGGAGGCCGGCCATGTCGTCGTCGATGAGTGGCTCCGGACGGGCGAGCCGGGCGTCTATGCCATAGGCGATCTTGCCGGCCCGCCCTGGCTCGCCCACAAGGCCAGCCATGAGGGCGTGCTCTGCGTCGAGAAGATCGCCGGGCTGGAGGGGCTGCACCCGCTCGAACCCGGCGGGATACCCGGCTGCACCTATTGCCGCCCGCAGGTCGCCAGCATCGGCTATACTGAGCCTGCTGCGAAGGAGGCCGGTTTCGAGGTCCGCGTGGGTCGCTTCCCATATATGGGCAATGGCAAGGCGATTGCGCTCGGAGAGCCCGAAGGACTCATCAAGACCGTGTTCGACGCGGCGACGGGAGAGTTGCTGGGGGCGCACATGATCGGCGCCGAAGTGACGGAACTTATCCAGGGATATGCCATCGCCCGCAATCTGGAGGCGACGGAAGCAGAACTGATGCATACCGTCTTTCCGCACCCGACCCTTTCCGAGGCGATGCACGAATCGGTGCTGGACGCTTATGGACGCGCTATCCACTTCTGAGCGTCAGGCTGCGCGGGTGAAGGCGGAGGGCCCGGCGCGCCCCTTCCGGCATCCCGAGAAGCGGCTGCGCCCGGACAATCCGAGCCCCCGCAAGCCGCCCTGGATCCGGGTCAAGGCGCCGACCTCGAAGGCCTATGCGGAGACCCGCAGGATCGTGCGCGAACACGGTCTCTCGACCGTGTGCGAGGAAGCCGGCTGCCCCAATATCGGCGAGTGCTGGGCCGAGCGCCACGCGACCATGATGATTATGGGTGAGATCTGCACCCGCGCCTGCGCCTTCTGCAATGTCGCGACGGGCAAACCCGGCGCGCTCGATCCGGCCGAGCCGGAGAATGTGGGCAAGGCGGTGGCGAAGCTGGGCCTCGCGCATGTGGTCGTCACATCGGTTGACCGGGACGACCTGGAAGATGGCGGCGCGGCCCATTTCGCCGAGACAGTGGGCTGGATCCGCACCTATGCCCCCGGCACGACCGTGGAACTGCTCACGCCTGACTTCCTTCGCAAGCCCGGCGGGCTTGAGGCGGTGATCGCTGCGAAGCCGGATGTCTTCAACCACAATCTGGAGACCGTACCGGGCCTCTACAGCGATGTTCGGCCGGGCGCGCGCTACTACCACAGCGTCCGGCTGCTGGAGCGCGCCAAGGAGTTGGACCCCTCGGTGTTCACCAAGTCCGGGATCATGGTCGGCCTCGGCGAAACGCGCGCCCAGGTTGCGCAGGTGATGGACGACCTGCGCTGCGCCGATGTCGATTTCCTCACGATCGGCCAGTATCTCCAGCCGACGCCGAAGCATCTTGCGGTGGACCGCTTCGTGACGCCGGAGGAGTTCGAGGCCTATGCGGCGTTGGCCAGGGCCAAGGGGTTCCTGCTGGTTTCGGCGTCGCCGCTCACGCGTTCGTCGTACCATGCCGACAGCGATTTCGCGAAGCTGAAGGCCGCGCGCGGCTGATGCCGAGCCACGCCGAACGGCGCTTCCTGCCTTATTCGCCCGATCGGATGTTCGCGCTCGTCGCGGACATCGAACGCTATCCCGAGTTCCTGCCCTGGTGCGTTGGCGCCCGCATCCGGCAGCGCCAGGGGCAGGTGGTCGTGGCCGACCTCCGCGCCCGGTTCGGAATGCTGCGCGAAACCTTCACCTCGCGCGTCACCCTGGAAGCGCCGGAACGCATCGACGTGGCCTATCTGCACGGGCCGTTCCGGCACATGGCGACGCACTGGCGGTTCACGCCCGCGACGGGCGGGACAATGGTGGCTTTCAGCATCGACTGCGAGTTCCGCTCGGCCGTGCTGCGCGGCGTCGCCGGCCGGTTCTTTCGGGAGGCCGCGAAACGCATGGCAGGCGCTTTCGAGGACCGCGCCCATGCGCTGTACGGCGGAGGCCGGCTGTCGGCTTAGCCCGCATTTCTCACGAGGGTCATGGTCTGCGCGGCGCTGTCGGGCCGGCAGGGAAGGAGAGCCGCGCCGTGCGATGCGGGGCATCGGGCAAGCGGCTCGACGCACCCTGCCGGCCCGACAGCGCCGCCCTTCGGGTCGCGTCCAGGCGTCCGCCCGCGGCGTCGCGGCCCTCAACCGTGGGCTCTGCCACGCTTTTCGGCCCACTCCTTGCGGAGCGAACGCCTGGACAGCGACGCAGGCCGTGACCCTCGTGAGAAATGCGGGCTAGGCCTGGGCGAGCAATTCGTCGGCGAACGCCTCGATTTCTTCCTTCATCGCCAATTTCCGCCGCCACGCTGTGGGAATGGATCGAGCGCCGTAGTGTGCACCGGCAAGTTGGCCGTAGATCGCGCCGGTCGTGTCGGCGTCATTGCCCAGATTGACCGCCAGCAGAGCGCCGCTGCGGAAGTCCGCCGCATGCCGGAACGCCCAGAGTGCCGCCTCCAACGACCGGACTGCGTAACCGGAACCGATAATTTCCGGCGGTTCCCGTCGCTTGAAGGAGCCCGCAGCGACCTCCGCGATCGCGGGGCTCAGCTGCATGCCGGCGGCCGTGTCCTCGCCAAGTATGAGCTCTTTCGGCTCGCCTGCGAGAGCGCGAACGAGCAGGGCCGCGAAATAGCGGCAGGCATCCGCCGCTTCTTCCGCGCCATGGGTTGTACGCGAACTCTCCGCCGCCTGCGCTGCGGCCAGCGGCGCGTCCTTCGCGTAGAACATGGCGACTGGCGCAAGGCGCATCAGGGAGCCGTTTCCGGCGCTGTAACGGTCGGTCGGCCCTGACCGGGGATCGCCGGTACGTTCGAACCGTTGCAGGGCTTTTTCAGTGGTGTGACCGATGTCGAAGCAGCGGCCCGTCGAGGAAAAATACCCGTCGCGGTACCAGCGCAGATAGCGTTCCATCTGGTCGCGTGCATCGAATTCGCCGCAATCCAACAGGCTCGCGGCGAGGCAAAGCGCCATCGAGGTGTCGTCCGTCCATTGGCCGGGCTGCAAGTCGAACGGGCCGCCGCCCACCATATCTTCGACCGGACTGAAAGTGCCCGGCTGACGGAACTCCAGCGTCGTGCCGAGCGCATCGCCCGCGGCGAGTCCCAGAAGACAGCCCCGGTACCGGTCTCTGCGCGTCGGTGCGCTCACGACCGCCGCGGCCACGTCTGCATCATCCGGATTTGCGCCTGTGTCTGGGGACTCGCACGCATTCCGGACTCCCGGTCGCCCATGCGGAGTTGCTGCAGAATGCCCTGAACGCTCTCCGCGTCTGCATGCCCATGCCGGATAAGCCAGCAACCGACAACAACGCCCGTGCGCCCGAGACCGCCCCAGCAATGAACATAAACCCGCCGGCCTTCGTCGAGGCCCCTGTCGATCTCGTCGAGGATGCGTTGCATGAGCGCGTCGGTCGGGATGTCCATGTCCACGATGGGAAAGCGGCGGACGATGGCGGCGCGTTCGGCGGCGCGGCCGTCATAGCGGCTCAAATGGTCGTCGCCGCCGCCCGGAAGGTCCTCGGTGATATTGATGAAGAGGTCGAAGCCGGCGTCGAGCAGCGGACCGATCCTGTCGCAGTCGCGGCGCGGGTCCGGGTAGGCGCCCGCCGTGAGGCGTCCTTCGACGATCCAGTAGCTCCGGGAGATCGGGCCCGGAGTTCCTTTCGCCGCCAAGACAAATTTTCCGGGCATTCGTGTCCTCCCCGCCGGAAGGTAGAGAAGGAGAAACCCCGATTGTCAACGCCGCCGGCCCGCATCGGTTGCAGCGCCGCAGCCGGCGCTTCATGCTGACCTGAACGACCCGCTCAACAGGAGACGCAGAGGCGCATGAAGATCGGCGTGGCATTTCCGACAACGGAAATCGGGACGGACCCGGCGGTTATCCGCGGGTTCGCGCAGGAGGTGGAGGCGCTCGGCTACGACCACATCACCTGCATCGACCATGTGATGCAGGAGGTCGCCAACGACGCCGACGACTGGCGGGCCTATTACACGCTGGACAACATGTTCCACGAGCCCCTCACCCTGTTCGGCTTCCTGGCCTGCGCCACGGAACGGATCGAGCTGGCGACGGCGATCCTGATCCTGCCGCAGCGCCAGACGGCGCTGGTCGCCAAGCAGGCGGCGGAAATCGACCTCCTGTCCGGCGGCAGGCTGCGGCTTGGCGTCGGGATCGGATGGAACGCCATGGAGTTCCAAGTGCTGGGACAGTCCTTTCGCAACCGGGCCCGGCGAATGGAGGAGCAGATCGACTATATGCGCCGGCTATGGACCGAGCCGTCCGGCACCTATTCCGGCGAGTGGCACCGGCATGAGGATACGGGCATCAATCCATTGCCGGCGCAGCGCCCGATTCCGGTCTGGGTCGGCGCCTTCCAGGACCCGGCGATAGAGCGCGCCGGGCGCATCGGCGACGGCTGGTTCGCCAATCCACGCGTGCCGCCGGGCAATGAGATGGCGCGCCAGATCGCCCTGGCGCGAGGGGCCGCCGAGAAGGCCGGGCGCGATCCTGCTGCGCTCGGCATCGATGGAACGATCCACATAGGCGACCGGGCGCCGGAAGAAGCCGCGCGCGAACTGGAGCGCTGGGAGACGCTGGGCGTGAGCCATGTGACCGTGCGCACCATGTATTCCGGCTTCGAGACGGTGGCGGAACACCTGGACGCGCTCAGGCGGTTCAGGAAAGAGGTGGGCTGACGCCTCCCGCGCCTATTCCGCCGCCGCCACGCCGACCGGGCAGGCGACGCCGGTGCCTCCAAGGCCGCAATATCCGTATGGAACCTTCGCCAGATATTGCTGGTGGTAGTCCTCGGCGTAGTAGAAGGGCGGCGCATCCACGATCTCGGTGGTGATGGCTCCGTAACCGGCCTGCCTCAGCGCCTCGGCGAAGCGCGCTTTGGATGCCTGGGCCGCTTCCCGCTGCGTGTCGGAATAGACATAGATGCCGGAACGGTACTGCGTGCCGATGTCGTTGCCCTGGCGCATGCCCTGGGTCGGATCGTGCGTCTCCCAGAAGACCTTGAGCAGCATGTCGTAGGAAGTCTGCGCCGGGTCGAACACGGCGAGGACCACTTCATTGTGCCCGGTGCGGCCGGTGCAGACGTCCTCATAGGTCGGGTTGGCCGTGTAGCCGCCCGCATAGCCGACCGCCGTGGTCCAGACGCCGGGCGTTTCCCAGAACTTGCGCTCGGCGCCCCAGAAACAGCCGAGGCCGAAGAGCGCCTTCTCCATGTCGTCCGGGAAGGGAGGCGTCATGGGGGCGCCGTTGACGAAATGCTGAGGCGGGACCGGCATGACGCGGTCGCGGTCCGGCAGCGCCCGGTCCGCGCTGACCATCTGGACCTTCTTCATCAGGTTGAAAAACATAGCGGCAGCCTGCGTGCGGGTGGGACAGTTCTGCAAGTATAGCCGGTTGTCCCGGCGCTGCAGCGGTTTATATTTCCCGCAACGCAGTTCGTCGGATCCGCTCATGGACCTCGGCAAAGCCAGCCGCCCGAAGCTTTTCCACGCCACGACGCCGGGCGCCTGTCCCTATTTGCCGGAGCAACTCGAATGCAAGCTCGTCATTGAGCTCGGCGACCCCGAGGCCGGCTCCCTCTATACAGACCTTTCCCGTGCGGGCTTCCGGCGCAGCTACGGCTATGCCTATCGCCCGGCCTGCAAGAGCTGTTCGGCTTGCGTGCCGGTCCGCATAAATGTCGCAACCTACCGGGACAGCCGCTCGCTGCGCCGGGTTCGCCGCCGCAATGCCGACCTTAAGGACATGCTGCGCCCGGCCGTCGGCACGGCGGAACAGTATTCGCTTTTCCGCCGCTACCAGTCGAGCCGGCATGCGAGCAGCAAGATGGCGGCGATGACCTTTACCGATTTTCGCAGCATGGTGGACGAAACGCCTGTGTCGAGTTTCGTCCTGGAGGTCCGCGACGCCTCCGGCCGCCTGCTCGCCGCCTGCCTTGCGGACTGGCTGGAGGACGGGCTTTCCGCCGTTTACAGCTTCTTCGATCCGGGCGAAGCCCGCCGGAGCCTCGGAACTTTCACGATCCAGCGCCTGATCGACATCGCCCGCTCTGCAGAACTGGATGTCGTCTATCTGGGATACTGGATTTCGGGCAGCGGCACGATGGACTACAAGCAACGATTCCCGGCGGTGGAACAGCTGGTGGACGCCCATTGGGCGCCCCTTGGGCCTTAGCTGTCCGCCGCTTCCCGCACCCGGCGGCCCGCCGGCGAGAAGAGGTTTGCCATGAAGCTGAACGATCCGTCCCTGCTGCGGCAGCAATGCTATATCGACGGCGCCTGGTGCGACGCCGACAGCGGCGAAACGGTTGCGGTTACCGATCCCGCCTCCGGCGAAGTGCTGGGCACGGTGCCGAAGATGGGCACCGCGGAGACCCGTCGCGCGATCGAGGCCGCCGAGCGTGCCTGGCCTGCATGGCGGTCGAAGACAGCGAAGGAGCGCGCAGTCGTGCTGCGCCGCTGGCACGACCTGATGATGGAAAACCAGGAGGACCTCGCGGTCCTCATGACGGCCGAGCAGGGCAAGCCGCTGGCCGAGTCCCGCGGCGAGATCGGCTACGGGGCCTCCTTCATCGACTGGTTCGCGGAGGAAGGCCGCCGTGTCTATGGCGACACCATTCCGCAGCACCAGGCGGACAAGCGCATTCTGGCGATCAAGCAACCGGTCGGCGTGTGCGCGGCGATCACGCCGTGGAACTTTCCGAATGCAATGATTACTCGCAAGGCCGGTCCGGCGCTTGCCGCCGGTTGCCCGATGGTATTGAAACCCGCCTCGGCAACGCCCTTCTCGGCGCTCGCGCTGGCCGAATTGGGCGAGCGGGCGGGTATCCCGAAAGGCGTCTTCAGCGTCGTCACCGGGGCGTCGGGCGCCATCGGCGCCGAGATGACCACGAGCCCGATCGTGCGCAAGCTGTCCTTCACCGGCTCGACCGAGATCGGCAAGGTGCTGATGGCGCAGTGCGCGAGCACCATCAAGAAGGTGTCGCTCGAACTCGGCGGCAATGCGCCCTTTATCGTGTTCGACGATGCGGACCTGGACGCCGCCGTGGACGGTGCTATCGCCTCCAAATACCGCAATATGGGCCAGACCTGCGTGTGCGCGAACCGCCTGCTGGTGCAGTCTGGCGTCTATGAGGATTTCGCGGCCCGGTTGAGCCAGGCGGTTTCCGGCATGTCCGTCGGCGACGGAATGCAGGACGGCGTGGTGCAGGGCCCGCTGATCGACATGAGCGCGGTCGAGAAGGTCGAGGAGCATATCGAGGATGCGCTGGCCAAGGGCGCTCGCGTGGTGGTTGGCGGCGGCCGGCACGAGCTTGGAGGCACCTATTTCAAGCCGACCGTGCTGGCGGATGTGACGCCCGGCATGAAGGTTGCGCGGGAGGAGACCTTCGGTCCGCTCGCGCCGCTCTTCCGGTTCGAGGAGGAGGACGAGGCGATTGCCATGGCCAACGACACGGAGTTCGGCCTGGCGGCCTACTTCTACACCCGCGACCTCGGCACCGCCTGGCGCGTTTCGGAGGGCCTCGAATACGGCATCGTCGGCGTCAACACCGGCCTGATCTCGGCGGCGGAGGCGCCCTTCGGCGGCTTCAAGGAATCCGGTATCGGCCGCGAGGGCTCGCATTACGGCATCGAGGACTATCTGGAAGTCAAATATCTGTGCATGGCCGTCGGCTGAGCCTTGGGAGCGGAGGCGGAGAAAAAGCTGGCGGCGGCGTGCGCGGTGGCTCTGGTCGAGGCCGGCATGACGGTCGGGCTCGGAACCGGGAGCACGGCCGCCCATGCCATCCGGTCGTTGGGAAAGCGGGTTGGCGAAGGACTGGCCGTGCGCGGCATACCGACATCGGGAGCAAGCGCGGCGCTCGCGCGGGCGGAGGGAATTCCGCTTGTCGATCTGAACGGGGTCGAGCGCGTTCACCTGGCGATTGACGGCGCCGATGAGGTGGACCGGCAGAAACGGTGCATCAAGGGCGGCGGCGGCGCGCTGCTCCGGGAGAAGATCGTTGCGAGCGCCGCGGACCGCCTGGTGCTTATCGTCGATTCCGGGAAAACGGTCGAGCGGCTGGGCGCATTCCCCTTGCCCGTCGAGGTGGTCCCCTTCGCCCGGGAGCAGGTGCGACGGCAGATGCTGGCGCTTGGCGCATCCGTCGAGGTGCGTGCCGGGACAGACGGGCCTTTCGTCACCGACGAGGGCAACGGGATACTGGATTGCCGCTTCGGCGAGATCGCCGATGCTGCCGCTCTTGCGGCGCGGCTCGATGCCATCCCCGGCATCGTCGAGCACGGACTGTTCATCGATATGGCCGACGATGTGATTGTAGGCCGGGGCGCCAGCGCCCATTTCATGGAGTGAGGTATAGCCGGATGGCGCGTTACGACTACGACCTGTTTGTGATCGGTGCGGGCTCGGGCGGCGTGCGCGCGGCACGCATTGCCGCCGGGCACGGCGCGCGTGTGGGTATCTGCGAGCAAAGCCGCGTCGGCGGAACCTGCGTTATCCGCGGATGCATTCCGAAGAAGCTCCTTGTCTATGCCTCGCATTTCGCCCGCGATTTCGAGGACGCCTGCGCCTATGGCTGGGGCCCGGCAGCAAACGGGTTCGACTGGTCGCGCCTGATCGCCAATAAGGACCGCGAAATCGACCGCCTGAACGGAATCTACCTTTCCCTTCTGTCAGGCGCGGGCGTCGAGCTGATCGAGGAACGCGGAGTACTGGAGGATGCGCATACGGTCCGCCTCGGCGGGCGCCGCGTCACCGCCGACAAGGTGCTCATTGCGGTCGGCGGCTGGCCCTGGATGCCGGACATCCCGGGAGTCGAGCACGCCATCACCTCGAACGAGGCGCTGGAATTGGCGGTTCGGCCCGACCGTATCCTGATTGTCGGCGGCGGTTATATCGCTGTCGAGTTCGCCGGAATTTTCCACGGCCTCGGCGTCGAGACGGTAGAGATGATCCGCGCCGAGCACCTGCTGAACGGCTTCGACGACGATATCCGCGTCGAGCTCGGCGAGCAGATGCGGGCGGACGGCGTCGAGATCGTCAACCGGACCAATCCGACCGCCATCGAGAAGACGAACGAAGGCTATCGCGTTGCAACCGATACGGGCAGGGTTGTCGAAGCCGATCTTGTCATGTTCGCAACCGGCCGCAATCCGAACACCGCCGGACTGGGGCTCGAAGCTGCGGGCGTTGAGATGGACCGCAAGGGGGCAATCGTTGTCGATGCGGATTCCCGGAGTTCGGTCGGGAACATCTATGCCATCGGCGACGTGACCGACCGGCTTGCGCTTACACCTGTCGCGATACGCGAGGGGCATGCCTTCGCCGACACGGTGTTCGGCGGCAAGCCCTGGCAGGCCGATCACGCCAATGTGCCGACCGCCGTTTTCAGCCAGCCGCCCATCGGCACCGCCGGGCTGACCGAGGCCGAGGCACGCGCGCAACATGGCGAGGTGGATATCTACAAGAGCCGCTTCCGCCCGCTGAAACACACGCTGACCGGTCGCGATGAATTCACCTTGATGAAGCTAGTCGTCGAGCCGGGAAGCGGCCGCGTCCTGGGTGCGCATATGGTGGGCGCGGACGCCCCGGAGATCGCACAGGGTCTCGGCATCGCCATCAAGATGGGCGCGACCAAGGCCCAGTTCGACGCGACGGTCGGCATCCACCCGACCGCCGCCGAAGAGTTCGTGACGATGCGCGAGCCGGCGTAGCAGCCGATCTGCCGCTCTCCTACTGCCGGGAGACCTCGACCTCCTTGCAGGTGATGAACTCCAGCAGCGCCGGCTGGCCGGCCTCGGTTGCCGCGATGCCCCGCGCGATGGCAGCCTGGATTTCGCCGGGATCGGTGACCCGCTCGCCATAGGCGCCGAAAGCCCGCGCCATGGCGGCATAGTCGCCGGAAATATCCGTTGAGCGGAATTTCTCCGTCGAGACCGGCATGACCTTGAGCTCGATGGCCATCGAGAAATTGTTCAGCAGGATGGAGAGGATCGGAATACGCTCGCGCACCGCCGTCTCGAAGTCCATGCCGGTGAAACCGATGGCGGCGTCGCCCCACACATTGATGCAGAGCTTTTCCGGGCAGGCGAGCTTTGCGCCCATGGCGAGGCCGAGACCGTAGCCGAGCTGAGTCGTCTTGCCCCAACCGATATAGGACAGCGGTTCCGTCGCCTTCCAGAATGGCGAAAGCTGGTCGCGGGGACTCCCCGCGTCATGGGTGATAACGGTGTTCTTCTTGTCGACTGCCCGTTCCAATTCGGCAAGCACGCGATAGGGATTGAGCGGCGTTTCGTCGCTCTCGCGCTTCGCCGCCCATTCCGCAAGCCAGCTCTTCATGCCGGCCGCGATCTCGGCTGCAAGGGGCCCGGATTCCCGTATCGGCTCTCCCTCGAGCGCCCCCAGCAACGCATTGAGCGTGAGTTCCGCATCGCCCACGAGACCCAGCACCGCCGGGACGTCCTTGTTCAGGTCCATCGGGTCGAGCGTCGCGTGGATGACCGTCTTGCCCTTCGGCATGGACACGCCGAAGTTCGTCTCGGTGAAGCTGCACCCGATGCCGAAGATCAGATCGGCCCGGTCCAGGAAGCTGCGCACCGGACGCGGCATGGCGAGGCCGCCAGTGCCGAGGCTGAGCGGATGATCCTCCGGGAAGGCGCTCTTGCCTTCGAGGCTGGTGCAGACCGGAATGGCCAGATGCTCCGCCAGCGCCCTCAGCTGCGGCCATGCCTTGGCGTAGTGCACGCCCTGGCCGGCATAGATGACCGGCCGTTCCGCCGCCATGAGCATCTCGGCCGCCTTCGCCACGGCCTCGGGGTCCGGTCCGCTCCGGGTCGTGAGCACGGGTTCGTAGGAGAGTTCGCCTTCCAGTTCCTCGTTCATGAGGTCGGCGGGCACTTCCACCACCACAGGCCCGCCGCGTCCGTTGCGCAGGCGGGTGAAGGCGCGGCGCATCACATTCGCGATTTCGCCGACCGAGGCGATCGGCTCCGTCGATTTGGCGATGGGTTTCATCGCCTGGGTGGAATTGAAGTTAGGGTGGATATGCGCAATCCGGCGCGGGTAGCCCATCGGCATCACCAGCAGCGGGACCGACTCGCCATATGCCTGGGCGATGCCGCCATAGGCGTTCTCCGAACCGGGGCCGTGCTGCATGGCGAACACGCCGACGGTGCCGCCGGAGGTCATCCGCGAGATCGCGTCCGCCATATGCAGGCCGACCCGTTCCTGCCGGACGATGATCGGGCGGATATCGAGATGCGCGGCATATTCGAGAACATGGTTCACGGGATAGCCGATGATCGTCTCGATGCCTTCGCGCTTCAGGATTTCCGAAATCGCTTCGACGGCCTTCATGGGGGTGCCCCTCCTCTCGCTTCCCCCTAAACTTGCCGGAGCGGGGAGCGGGAGGGAAGAGCCGGATGCCGCATGCGACGTTGGAGACAGTCGGCATACTCAGCCCCGGCCACATGGGTCACGGTGTCGGGCTGGCCTTGCCGGAAGGGTCAAGCTGCGATAAATTTTGTGTGGTCATAATGACTGGTTGGAGTATTCCTCATGAGAACGGTACCGGCTACGGAGGCGAAAGCGCGTCTGGCCGAGCTGCTTCGAACAGTCGAGCACGGAGAAACTGTGGCGATTACACGTCACGGCCAGACGGTCGCGCATATGGTTCCTGCACCGGACGTTGACCGAACAGGCCGGAGGCGGGCGGTTGCCGACTTTCGGCGTCGACGCGGCGAATGGCAGTCCGCGGGCATGTCAATCGAAGACATTCTCGAAGCACGGCATTTTGGTCATCGGACGTGAAAATTGTTCATACTCGACGCCTCGGTTGCTGGCGCATGGCTGCTGGAAGAGACGGTGAACCTGCTTTCCGAACGCGCGCTCACCCGGTTGGAAGACGATGAAGCTGCGGTACCGCAGATTTGGCACCTGGAAGTGCGGAATTGCCTGCTTGTTGCCCAGCGCCGCGGACGAATAGTGTCTTCCAGATCGGCAGAGCGTTTAGCGGCGCTATACAGCTTACCTATTCGCACCGACGCGGATGCCGACCTGGAAATCGCGTTCGCGCTGGCTGAGCGGCATGGTCTAACATTTTACGATGCAGTCTATCTCGAATTGGCAAAGCGGCGCTTTGCGCCGCTAGCCACCTTCGACAAGGCACTCGGCCGGGCCGCGGTTGCAGAGCGGCTACCCGCTCTGTTCGACGAAGTTTAGCGGGAGGACGCAAGTGGCAAGAAATCGGGGTCGATGCAGGACATGACGATAAAGACAGTCGGGATACTCAGCCCCGGCGACATGGGGCACGGCGTCGGGCGGGCCTTGCGGGAATGCAACGGCCTGCGCGTCGTTACCGACCTTTCCGGGCGGAGCGAAAGGACGCGGGGCCTGGCGGCAGCGGCCGGATTCGAGGACCTGGGCTCGCTCGATGCCGTTGTCGAGGCGTCGGACCTTCTCCTTTCGATCATGCCACCGGCCGCCGCGGAAGGTTTTGCGGCGGAGTTGGCCGGCAGAATCGGTGCGGAGGGGCCGGTCTTCGCCGACATGAATGCCGTCTCGCCGGAGACCGTGCGGCGTATTGCGGCCCGGTTCCCGGCGGACCGCTTCGTGGATGGCGGCATTGTCGGCCCCTCTCCCAAGGGGCCGAAGCCAACCCGGTTCTATGTGTCCGGCGAGCCGGCGTCAGTCATGGAAGCGCTGGCCTCCGAGCGGATTGCGATCCGTCCGCTCGGTCCCGAAGTAGGCAGGGCTTCGGCGCAGAAGATGCTCTATTCCGCCCTGAACAAGGGCTATTGGGCGTTGCAGGCGGCCGTGTTGACGGCGGCCGAGCGCGCAGGGCTGAGCGAGGAGTTGCGCGCGGAGCTCGCTTTCAGCCAGCCGGACGTGCTCGCCCGCATGGAGGACCGCATCGGCCTGCTGCCGGCGGACGCCCACCGCTTCCACCCGGAGATGGTCGAGGTCGCCTCCTTCTTCGAAAGCCTCGGCATGACGACAGGGTTCCACCGGGGCGCGGAAGACCTGTTCCGCTTGCTCGCCCGGACGCCGCTCGCCGAGGAGACGAAAGAGACATGGGACCGCGGCCGCCCGCTCCGGGACTCCGTCCGTATTTTCGCGGAAGCCGTGGAGGAATAAGGTAGGCGCCTAACAGTGCCTGAAGGGGAGGGCGACAGATGGCCGAGGCGAGGCGGCTTCAGGGCAAGGTGGCGATGATTACGGGCGGCGCGTCCGGGATCGGGGCGGCCAGCGCGCGCCTGTTCGCGGAACACGGGGCGAGCGTGGCGATTGCCGATATCAACGACAATCTCGGTCCGCTCGTCGTGCGGGACATCGAGGCTGCCGGCGGCGCAGCTTTTTATGTGCATCTGGATACCGTGGACGAGGACCAGTGGCGCGAAGCGGTCCAGGCGACGGTCGAACGCTTCGGGAGCCTCGATATCATGCTGAATGCGGCCGGCGTCTCAGGCCGGATGCCGGACGGTTCGCCGGCTCCGCGCATCGGCGAGGCGGACCTCGCGAACTGGAACCGCATCATGGATGTGAATTCCACCGGCGTCTTTCTGGGCACCAAGCACGCCATAGAGGCGATGCAGGCGGCCGGCGGCGGCTCGATCGTCAACATCTCGTCGATCTACGGGATTGTCGGTTCCGTCCACAATGCCGCCTACCATGCGTCGAAGGGCGCCGTCAGGACTTTCAGCAAGTCGGCGGCCGCTCAATATGCGAAGGACGGTATTCGGGTGAACTCGGTGCATCCGGGCTATGTCGATACCCCGATGACCGAAGCGGTCCACAGCAACCCGGAGCTTGCCGGGCCGCGGCTGGACGAAACGCCTATGGGCCGCTTCGGCAAGCCGGAGGACATCGCGAATGGCTGCCTCTTCCTGGCGAGCGACGACTCGAGCTGGATGACGGGCGCGGAGCTTGTGATCGACGGCGGCATGACCGCGGTGTAGGCGCCTACCGCATGCTCACATCTCGTTTCGGCGTGCATGCGATGCGCCCGACGGCTGGGTTTCGCGGGCGTTTGTGCCCCTTTCGTCGTCCCCGCGAAGGCGGGGACCCAGCCCTGACTCCCGATGCCGCCGCAGCCGGTGGAGGGTAGGACGGACCGCCGAGGCTGGCGCGAGAACCGAGGCTGGGCCCCGGCTCGGGGGCCTACCGCATGCACACATCTCGTTTCGGCTTGTCTGCGGTGCGCCCGAGGACGGACCGCCGAGGCTGGCGCGAGAACCGAGGCTGGGCCCCGGCTCGGACGAAGGCGGGGCGACGGATCGGAGAACATGCAACGCCCCGCTACCGGGTGGAGATGTGTGAATCCGGTAGCCTCGGAGGCCGGGGCGACCCCTGCTTGTGTGCCGAGCATGGCCAACAGCTTGGAGGTGCAAGTCCTCTATCCAGCCCGATGGCGGCGAAGGATTAGCGAAGCGCAAGGGCGTCGCCGCGAGGCGGGGTCTGAAGGAAGCGTGGAGCAAAGCCGCGACCCGATGGACAAGAACCGGATACGAGGCCTACCCGGCCGGACGAGCGAGCAAGCGATCGCGAAGTCCGCAGCCATCAAGGGCCGGGGTGGTAAATCCGGCGGGTGTGCGGTGAAGGCGGTTGGTCTTACCTCGGGAGGTCTGCGTCGTGTCCGGAACCCCCGGACTGAGCGGTTCCGCAAGGGCCGTGATCGCGGCGCAGAAGTCAGCAGAGGGCATAGTAGCCGGCCCCCCGGCGAAGGCCCGAACGACGGACAGGGTTATTAGGACGGCAGGCTCATGCGGACCAAGCGGCAGAACATCCAGTTGGAACTGGCCTTGGAGCCGGAGGCGAGGGGTGAAGCCCGGAGCGCCGGAGACCGAGGGACCGAAGCCCGTATGGCGCGTGCCGACCCCGAACGCCCGGCGGCTGTCTTCGACAGGCTCGGCCTCGCCTCCCTGCGAGGCCGTTCCGCAGCTTAAATCCGTCGAACCGCCGTGTACGGACCCGTATGCACGGTGGTGTGGGAGGGGTGGAGCCGTGAGGCTCCCCCCTATCCCGATTCGCGAGGGCAGGCGGTTGGGGCATGCAGCGCAATACCAACGCACGCAGATGTGTGAATCCGGTAGGTGCAGGCGCGGGCGCTACTTGCCGGTCAGGATCCGTTCGAAAAGCTGTTTCACCGTCGGGACGAAGCCGTCCGCATAGAAGGGGTCCAGCCGGAAGCGGTAGGCGTTGTGGCCCGAGAACATCAATTGTTCCTCGACCGACCCGCCATGGCTGATCTGCTGTAGCGTCTTCTGGATACAGAAGGAACGCGGGTCGGCCTTGCGGCCGGTGGTGCCCGCCTCGTTCTGCGACCAATTGCTGAACTGGCAGGCCGAAAGGCAGCCCATGCACTCGATCTGGTCGGTCAGGATCTGCCGCCGCCGTTCCGGCGTCACGAACACCAAGGTCGAGTCGGGCGTGCGCATCGCCTCGGAAAAGCCGGCGCCGATCCACCCTTCGGCGCGCAATTTATCGTCACCGGCGACATAAACGGGCCGCCCGCGCGGGCCGACCGGGAATGCGACGTCGTGGCCGCCAACGGGCTCCGTCGAGAATGCGATCTGGTGTTCGGCCCGTTCGCGCAGCTCGTCCAGAAAGGCATTGCGCACGGCTGAGGAATAGAACCCGGTCGGGCTGAAGCGGTTGAGGAAAACGTCGCCTTCCTTGAGCGTCAGCAGTTTCCGCTTCCACTCGTCGGAGATCGGGCTTTCCTGCGTCAGTAGCGGGCGGGTGCCGAACTGGAAGGCGACTGGCGCGATGTCTGGGTCCTCGATCCAATGGGACCACTCGTCCAGCCACCAGACGCCGCCGGCCATGATGATCGGAACATGCGCGAGACCGACTTCCGTCATCTGCTGGCGTAGCTGGACGACCCTCGGGCGGGGGTCTTCCGGCAGGTTCGGATCCTCGACATTGGAGAGGCCGTTATGCCCTCCGGCGCGCCATGGATCCTCATAGACAACGCCGCCGAGCAGATTCGGAAACTTGCGGTACGCCCGCTTCCAGAGCGCGCGAAAGGCGCGGGCCGAGGAGATGATCGGGTAGTAGTGGACGCCGAAGCGGGCAGCGAGTTCCGCCAGCCGGTACGGCATGCCGGCGCCGCAGGTAATGCCGTGGATCAGACCCCTGGCGCCCTCCATGACCGAATTCAGAACGCGCTCCGCGCCTGCCATCTCCCAGAGCACGTTCATGTGGATACGGCCTTGGCCGCCAGCGCTTTCATAGGCAATGCGGGCCTGATGGATCGCACCCCGGATTGCATGTGCGAGCAGCTCCTCGTGCCGCTCGCGCCGGGTCTTGCCGTAGTAGTTCTGGACGATGGCGGAACCATCTTCGCGGAAGCTGTCGGCGTTGACGCCGGAGAATGTCCCGACGCCGCCGCAGGCGGCCCATGCGCCCGAACTCTCCCCGTTCGAAATCGCGATGCCCTTGCCGCCCTCGATGAGCGGAAAGACCTCGCGGCCGGAGAAGAGGACCGGGCGCACGACCGCCATCGGCGTCAGTCCGCCGCTGCCGTCAGGTCCGCCCCGGTCTCCTGGTCGACGGACTTCATCGAGAGGCTCACCTTGCCGCGATCGTCGACCCGCAGCACCTTGACCTTCACCTGGTCGCCCTGTTCCACGACATCGCCCACGGTCTTGACCCTTTGCGGAGCAAGCTCGCTGATATGGACGAGCCCGTCGCGGCTGCCGAGGAAGTTCACGAAGGCTCCGAAATCGACGATCTTGACCACCTTGCCCGTATAGATAGCGCCGACTTCCGGCTCGGCAACGATGCCCTTGATCCACTCGATCGCAGCCTCGGAAGCCTTGGGATCGACCGACGAGACCTTGATCGTTCCGTCGTCGTCGATGTCGATCTTGGCGCCGGTGGTATCGACGATCTCGCGGATGACCTTGCCGCCCGAGCCGATCACTTCGCGAATCTTGTCGCGCGGGATCGACATGGTGGTCATGCGCGGCGCAAAGTCGCTCACATCGTCGCGGGCCGTATCGAGCGCCCTGGCCATCTCGCCGAGAATGTGCATCCGGCCCCTCTGCGCCTGCTCCAGGGCGGTGCGCATGATGTCCTCGGTGATCGACGTGATCTTGATATCCATCTGGAGCGAGGTCACGCCCACCTCGGTCCCCGCGACCTTGAAGTCCATGTCCCCCAGATGATCCTCATCGCCGAGGATGTCCGAGAGCACTGCGAACCGGTCGCCTTCCTTGATGAGGCCCATCGCAATGCCGGCGACCGGGCGCTTCAGGGGCACGCCCGCATCCATCATCGACAGCGATGCGCCGCAGACCGACGCCATCGAGGACGAACCGTTCGACTCCGTGATCTCCGAAACGACGCGAATCGTGTAGGGGAACTCTTCCTTCGTCGGCAGTAGCGGACGGACGGCGCGCCACGCGAGTTTGCCATGCCCGATCTCGCGGCGGCCCGGCGCGCGCAGGAACTTCGCTTCGCCGGTGGAATAAGGCGGAAAGTTGTAGTGGAGCATGAAGTGTTCGCGGTACTCGCCGTCCAGCGCATCGACAATCTGCTCGTCCTGCGATGTGCCGAGCGTGGAGACCACGATTGCCTGCGTTTCACCGCGGGTGAACAGCGCACTGCCGTGCTGGCGCGGCAGGATACCGACCTCGCAGTCGATGGCGCGCACCGTTTCCAGGTCGCGGTCGTCGATCCGCTTGCTCGTGTCCAGAATGGCGCCCCGCACGATGTCGCGCTCGAGGTCCTTAAAGAACGGGCCGGCCAGGGCCGGGTCTGTGCCGGCTTCTTCCAGCTTGGCGAGAACGTCCGTCTTGGCGGCCGAAATGGCCGTCTGGCGGGCCTGCTTCTCGCGAAGGGCATAGGCCTCCGCCACGGGCGCACGACCCAATTCATAGACTTTGGCCTTCGCCTCCTCGGCGCCGGCCTCCGGATCGGGCAGGTCCCACGGGTCCTTGGCGCATTCCTCCGCCATGTCGATGATGGCGTCTATGACCGGCCCGAAACCCCGGTGGCCGAACATTACGGCGTCGAGCATCTGCTGCTCCGGAAGTTCATGCGCTTCCGACTCCACCATGAGCACGCCCTGAGAGGTGCCGGCGACCACAAGGTCCAGGGTCGAAGACTGCATTTGCTCCGTTGTGGGGTTGAGGACGAACTCGCCGTCGACAACGCCGACCCGCGCGCCGCCAATGGGGCCGAGGAACGGGATTCCGGAGAGCGTCAGCGCAGCCGATGTGCCGACTAGCGCGACGATATCGGGATCGTTCTCCAGATCGTGGCTCATCACCGTGCAAATGATCTGGGTTTCGTTGCGGAACCCCTTGGCGAACAGCGGCCGGATCGGCCGATCGATCAGTCGCGAAGTCAGCGTTTCCTTCTCGCTCGGCCGCGCCTCGCGCTTGAAGAAACCGCCGGGAATCTTGCCGGCGGCATAGGTTTTTTCCTGGTAGTTGACGGTCAACGGGAAGAAGTCGAGCCCGGCCCTCGGGCTTTTCTCCGCGACCGCGGTGCAAAGCACCGCCGTTTCTCCGAGGCTTGCCATGACGGCAGCGTCGGCCTGGCGCGCGATGCGGCCGGTCTCCAGGACCAGCGGGCGTCCGCCCCAGTCGATTTCCTTGCGGACGATATCGAACATATCGGATGCAATCCTTTCCATCGCCGCGACCCGGACGGTGCGGCTTAGCCTGTTTTCTCTCGGACGCCGGCCTTCCGGCGTCCCGGTCGTCAGCGGCGCAGGCCGAGGCGTTCGATCAGCGACCGATAGCGCCCGTTGTCCTTCCTGCGCAGATAGTCGAGCAAACCGCGGCGCTGGCCGACCATGACCAGCAGGCCGCGACGCGAGTGGCGGTCTTTCTTGTGCGTCTGGAGGTGTTCGGTCAGATTACGGATGCGTTCCGTCAGGATCGCCACCTGCACCTCCGGCGATCCCGTGTCGTCGTCGTTCGTACGGAACTCCTGGATGAGTTCGGTCTTTCTTACGGCGGTAATCGACATCTGTTGCTCTCGTTCCTTGCAGCTATGGATTGACAACCCGCACGGGCCGAACCGTTCCCGCCTCGTACCGGGCCACTGCAATGAGAACCTCACCCATACGGGCCCGGATCGTCATGCCATCGTGGAACCCGGCGATCCGCGAAAGATCGGCCGCGCCAAACAGCCGCAACGCTTGTCCATTCCTGAGCGCTGCGGCTTCTTGCTCCGAGACGGACAGAGCCGGGATGTCGGCCAGCGACCTGTCCGTCGGCAGCAAGAATACACTTTCCGGGCCTATATGGGCCAGAGTCTCGAGTTCTTCCAGCGTAATCGCATCCTCGACACGAAACGGGCCGACGCGCAGCCTTCGAAGCGCACAGACATGCCCGACCGTGCCAAGCGCAGCCGCCAGGTCGCGCGCGATCGCGCGTACATAGACGCCTTTGCCGGTTTCCGCCGTGAACTCCGACGAGTCGTCGTCCAGCCGGCGTTCCAGACGCAGTTCGATCACTTCGACCGGGCGCGGGGGCAGGTCGGGTTTCTCGTCGGCGCGAGCCAGATTGTAGGCGCGTTTGCCCCCTATCTTGACTGCCGAGAATTGAGGCGGCGCCTGCATGATTTGTCCGGTGAAGGCCGGCAGAGCATTGCGGATTGCGTCGTCGTCCGGCCTGACGGCGCTGGTCTCCGCAACCTTGCCGTCGGCGTCGTCAGTGTCGCGGGCCTCACCCCACCGCAACGTGAAGCGATAGACCTTGCTGCCTTCCATGACCCACGAAACCGTCTTGGTCGCTTGGCCTAGAGCGATCGGCAATACTCCGGTGGCGAGCGGGTCGAGCGCCCCGCCATGCCCGACTTTGGCGCCTCCGCTCAGCCGCTTGATCCGGTTGCAGACCGCCGTGGATGTCATGCCGACAGGCTTGTCCACGACGATCCAGCCATTGAGGTCGGGGCGTTTGGAGCGTCTACGAGCCATGCCGGTTCCGCCGGATCAGAGCCTCGATCCTGCCAGCTTCCTCGAAACTGCGGTCGCGCTGGAACTGAAGCCTCGGTGTGAATTTGGCATCGAGCATGCGCCCGAGCTCGCCCCGGATGCGGCCTGCAGCACGATTGAGCGCCGCAACCGTGTCGTCGGTGTCGTCCCGGCCCATCATCGAGATAAACGCCGTCGCCTGCTTGAGGTCCGGCGACATGACGACCTCCGAAACGGTCACCATGTCCAGCGCCTGCAGGTCGGGGTCGCGAAAACTTGCGCGGGCGAGGATCCTGGCCGTCGCATGGCGGACAGTCTCGCCCATGCGTAGCCTCCGCGGCCCGTTCCGGTCCGGCTTCATGGCAGCGTGCGCTGCACTTCCTCCGTCTCGTAACACTCGATGACGTCGCCGACCTGGATGTCCTGGTAGGATTCGAACGACATGCCGCACTCGAAGCCTTCTCGAACCTCTCGCTGCTCTTCCTTGAACCGCTTGAGCGTTGCGAGGCGGCCTTCATGGATGACGATGTTGTCGCGCAGCAGCCGAACGCCGGTGCCGCGGCGGACGACGCCCTCGATGACCCGGCAGCCCGCCACCTTGCCGACGCGGGTGATGTTGAAGACCTCCCTGATATCCGCCTGGCCGATCTGGCGCTCGCGCAGTTCGGGCGCCAGCTTGCCGGCCATCGCTTCGCGAATATCGTCGATCAGTTCGTAGATGATCGAGTAGTAGCGGATATCGACGCCATGCTGCTGCGCCGCCAAACGGGCCGGGCTCGCCGCGCGCACATTGAAGCCGACGATAAAGCCACCGGAAGCATGCGCCAGCGTGACATCGCTTTCGGAGATGCCGCCAACGCCGCTGTGCAGGACATCCACCTGCACCTCATCGCTGCCCAGCTTCGTGAGTGCGCCGACAATCGCCTCGACCGACCCCTGAACGTCCGCCTTTACGACCAGCGGCACCTTCTCGGTCTTGCCGGCGGCGAGGCTCTTGAAGATATCGTCGATCGAGCCGCGCCGGACCGGGGCTGCCTGAGCTTCCCGGTCGCGCCGGGCGCGGTATTCGGTGACTTCCCGGGCGCGTCCCTCGTTCTCCACGACGACCACCTCGTCGCCGGCGACAGGCGGCCCCGACAGGCCGAGCACCTCGACCGGCACGGACGGGCCGGCCGACTTCACTCTTCCGGTCCGGTCGTCGACCATCGCCCGGACCTTTCCCCACTCGGCGCCCGCGACAACGATGTCGCCGACCTGGAGCGTGCCGTTCTGGACCAGAATGGTGGCGACCGCGCCGCGGCCGCGGTCGAGCTGCGCCTCGACGACAATACCGCTCGCCCGGCGGTTCGGATTGGCCCTCAACTCCATCAGGTCGGCCTGAAGCAATACCGCCTCTTCCAGCTTGTCGAGGCCGGTTTTCTGCGTGGCCGAAACCTCGATCATCTGCACGTCGCCGCCGAATTCCTCCGCGACCAGTTCGTGCTGCAGGAGGTCGTTCCGGACCCGCTGGGGATCGGCTTCCGGCCGGTCCACCTTGTTGATGGCGACGATTATCGGGGCCTCTGCCGCCTTGGCGTGCGAGATCGCCTCGACCGTCTGAGGCTGGACACTGTCATCGGCCGCGACCAACAGGATCACAATATCGGTCGCGCGCGAACCGCGGGCCCGCATCGCCGAGAACGCTTCGTGGCCGGGCGTATCGAGGAAGGTGATGTCGGCGCCGGAAGGAGTCCGCACGCGGTACGCCCCGATATGCTGCGTGATGCCGCCGGCTTCGCCGCTGACCACATCCGTCTTGCGGAGCGCGTCGAGAAGCGAGGTCTTGCCGTGATCGACATGACCCATCACCGTTACGACCGGCGCACGCGGCTTGAGATCGGCTTCCTCGTCGGGCAGTCCGGCGAGGCCTTCCTCGACATCGCTTTCCGCGACGCGGATGACGCGATGTCCGAACTCCTCGACCACGAGCTCCGCCGTGTCGGCATCGATCGTCTGCGACGGCGTGGCCCGGATGCCGTTTTGCATCAGGACGCGGATCACATCGACCGCGCGCGTCGCCATCCTGTTGGCCAGTTCGCTAATCAGGATGGTCTCGGGCACCACGACTTCGCGCTGGATGAACTGCTGGCCCTCCCCCGAAGCCTGCCGCTGGCGTTCGCGTTCGCGGGCCCGGCGCACCGATGCCAGGGAGCGCTGGCGCTCCTGTTCGACTTCTTCGTCCAGCGCCTGGACAATGGTGAGCTTTCCTGCGCGACGGCGCGGTTCGCTGCGGCGCGGCTGGGCGGCAGGCCGCTTGTCGCCTCGGCGCCGTCCGCTGCGGTCGTCTTCGTCGCGCCCGCCGCTGCGTCTGCCGGCCGGGAGTTCGACCGGAGCCGCGGGAGCCTCGGACGGCCGCGCGGGCGGGCGGCCTGGCGTCCGGGCGCGCCGGGTTGCCGGGTCGGTGGGCCGGCGGGCAGACGCGCCGGCCGGTTGTCGCTCGCCCCTGGCCGGTTCGGCCCGCCGGGCGGCGTCGCGTCGCGCCTCGTCGGCAGCGCGCTTCTTTTCTTCCTCTTCCTGCCAACGCGCCTCGATCTCGTCCTGCTTGCGCTGCTCTTCGGCATTGGCGGCCTTGAGTTCGGCAAGCTCCCTTGCCCGCTGTTCCGCGAGAATCTCTTCCGGGCTCTGCGGCGGTGGCGGAGGCGATGGCGGTGCTTCGGAAGCCGGCTCGGGAGCCGAGGCCGCGGCGGGCGGAAGTTTCGGGCGCGCCTGCAGGGCCCGCGCGCGGGCGGCGCGTTCTTCGGTGCTCAGCCCGCCGGCCTTCTGCTGGGCGTCCTTGCCGGGCTTGTCGGTAATGATCGTTCGCTTGCGCTTGACCTCCACCGTGACCTGCTTCGACCGGCCATGGGAAAAGCTCTGGCGAACCTTTCCGGCTCCCACCCGCTTCTTCAATTCCAGCTTGCCCGGGCGGGACAGGCTGAGTTTGCCGCCGTCGCGATCGCCGCTTTCGGTCATCCTAGTCTCCCGTCCGCCGTTACATTGCGGAAACCGGCAAGCCGTCCGGCTTCCAGGGCGAAGCGCTCTGCCAGCCGACCCGGACCTAGCACCGCATGGACCGTAAAGTCACGCCCTATTGCCGCGCCCATCTCGGCGGCGGTCAGAACCGACACCACCGGCAGGCCGCGCGCCAGGCCCGCCAACGCCTGCTTGCCATGCTTCGCGCCGTCCAGCGCCTCTACCAGAACCGCGCCGCGGCCCTGGCGGAGCCACTCGCAGGCGCCCTCGAATCCGGCTGCGAGCAGGCCGGCGCGGCGGGCCAGGCCGAGCAGGCTGCAACAGCGCCGTGCGAGGCCCGTCTCGACGCGCGCTTCGAGGTCGCCGGGAACGGAAAGCTGCCGGCGCGCGGCGCGCTGAAACGCCCGTCCGCGCCGCGCCGCCTCCAGGCTACCCGGGTCGGCGCCGACCCAGAAGCCCCGCCCGGGCAGCTTTTCCTCGATATCGGGCGCGAGTTCGCCGTCCGGTCCGACAACGAACCGGATCAGCTCCCGGCGCGGCCGACTCTGCCGCGTCGCGACGCATCGGCGCATGCCGCTATCGTCTTTCGTTGCCGCGCTGGCCACGTTCCCGCCCGTCTCCTCACGACAATTCTTCAGCCGGCTCTTCGCCGGCGGGTTCGTCCTCGAACCAATGAGCGCGGGCCGCCATGATGAGCGCGTCCGCGGTATCGACGTCGAGAGTGCTTGCGGCAAGCCCGGCTTCGAGAATCTCGTCGTCGAGCGCCGCGATCGCATCCAGGTCGCGGCGTTCGTGCATCGGGCTCGCGATGAAGCGCAACTCGTCGCTGGAGAGATCCGCAAAATCGTCGAGCGTCGATATGCCGGCATGCCCCAGCGCCACGACGACATGGCCGGTGAGACCCTCGAATTCCGCGACATCGTCCGATACGCCGAGTTCGATGCGTTCGGCGTCGAGGCGCGCCGCCTGCTGTTCGAGGAAGTCCTGTGCGCGGCGCTGCAACTCCTCCGCGATCTCCTCGTCGAAGCCCTCGATCTCCATGAGGTCCTCTATGCCGACATAGGCAACTTCCTCAAGCGTGGTGAACCCTTCGGTGACCAGCAATTGCGCGATGACCTCATCGACATCGAGCGCGTCGATAAACAATGCCGACCGTTGCCGCATTTCCTCCTGGCGGCGCTCCGATTCTTCGGCTTCGGTAAGGATGTCGATGGACCAGCCGGTGAGCTGGCTTGCCAGCCGCACATTCTGCCCGCGGCGACCGATCGCTTGGCTCAACTGGTCATCGGGCACCACGACCTCGATGCGGCCGTCGTCCTCGTCGAGCACGACCTTCACCACTTCGGCGGGAGCGAGCGCATTGACGATGAAGGTCGCCGGGTCCTCCGACCAGGGAATGATGTCGATCTTTTCGCCGTGGAGTTCGCTCACGACCGCTTGAACACGACTGCCGCGCATGCCGACGCAGGCGCCCACGGGGTCGATGCCCGGGTCGTTGGAGATGACAGCAATCTTGGCGCGGCTGCCCGGGTCCCGGGCCACGGCGCGTATCTCGATGATGCCGTCGTAGATTTCCGGCACTTCCTGGGCGAAGAGCCGCACAAGGAACTCGTTGCGCGTGCGCGACAGGAAGATCTGCGGGCCTCGCGTTTCTTCCCGCACCTCGTGGATCAGGGCGCGAACGCGCTCGTTGCGGCGCGGATGCTCGCGCGGAATGATCTCGTCCCTGCGGAGCACCGCCTCGGCCTGCCCGAGATCGACGACCACATGGCCGAACTCGTTGCGTTTCACCAGGCCGTTGACGATCTCCCCGACTCGTCCGACGAACTCCCGATACTGGCGCGCCCGCTCCGCTTCGCGCACTTTCTGGACGATGACCTGTTTCGCCGACTGGGCCGCGACCCGCCCGAAATCGATCGGCGGCAGGTCGTCGATCAACATGTCCCCGACCTTCGCGGAAGTGTTGTAGCGCTGCGCGTGGCTCAGCCGAAGTTGGGCGAATTCATCCTCGATTTCAGCATCTTCCTCGACCACCTCGCGGTAGCGCGCCAGCCGGATTTCCCCGGTCTTGCGGTCGATCGACGCGCGAATATCGTGCTCCAGGCCGTATTTGGACCGGCCTGCCCGCTGGATCGCCTGCTCCACCGCAATGATGACCTCGTCGCGGTCGATGCCTTTTTCGCGCGCGGCGCTATCTGCGATCTGCAAGAGTTCCGGCCCGAGTATGTTCACCATGGCGGGATCGCCCCCGTCTTCCTAGATTGCGCCGTCGGCCGCAGCCGCCAGCAACGCATCGGTCATGAGCAGTTTCGCCGACTTGACGGCTGCCAGCGGCAATTGCGTTTCGCCCTGTTCGGTTTGCAGCCGCAGGGCTTCTCCGCTCAGGCCCTTCAGCCGGCCGCGAAACCGGCGCTGACCGGACGCGCCGTCTTCAAGCTCGATACGCGCCTCGAAGCCGGCAAAGCGCTCGAAATCGCCGCGCCGGGTAAGCGGTCGGTCGATTCCGGGGGAACTTACCTCCAGCGAATAAGCCTGCGGGATCGGGTCTTCGACATCCAGCAGTGCGGACAGCGTCCGGCTTGCCTCCGCGCAATGTTCCACGGTCATGCCGCTGCCGTCCCGCCGCTCGACCATCACTTGCAGGACCGGCGTGCTGCCGCCGAACCGGACGCGCACAAGGTCGTAGCCCAGGCCTTCGAGAGCGGGCGCCACGAGATCGGCCACGCGCCGCGCGGCCTGGTTTTCGGCAATGGTTACAGCCGTCGGTCTTCTCCCAACGAAAAAAGGCGGCCCGAAGCCCCCAAGTCGCTACCTACTGTCAAGAATGAGCAGCCTGCACTCAAGACAAGCAGGCAAGCGCGAGAACTATAGCGTCAGCCTCGGGATACCGCAATGGCGTCGCGGCGCTCGAAGCGCAGGTATGTCGATTTGACGCCCGCCGCGCGCGCCTTTGCCTCGTATCGCGTCTCCGGCCAGTCGGCGGGCCGCAGCCGCCAGTCGTCGGCGCAAGCCGCTGTCCAGACGAAAGCGGGATGCGCGGTCAGCCGTTCCAGCATCCAGTCGAGATAGCCGGTATGGTCCGTGGCCAGGCGGAGTTCCGCGCCTGGCCGCATTGTCCGCGCCAGCCGGTCGAGCATCGGCCGTGCGACGATGCGCCGGTGCCGGTGCCGGGTCTTGGGCCACGGGTCCGGGAACAGGATGAAGACCCTCCCCAGGACATTCCCGGGCAGCCGGTCCAGCACGTCCGTTGCGTCATCGCCATGAATGCGAAGGTTATCGAGGCCCTCCGCCTCGGCGTGCGCCGCCAGGCTCGCGACTCCGTTGATGTAAGGCTCGGAGCCGATAAAACCCGTGCGCGGGCGCCGCGCGGCCTGCCATGCGAGGTGTTCGCCCGCCCCGAAGCCGATCTCGAGCCACAGGTCCTCGATATCGAAGCCGAACAGCGATGCCGGATCGAGCGGACCGTCGGAAAGCTGCAGGGCAGGCAGAACCGATTCCAGCGCCCGCCGACGCCCGGCATTGAGAGGCCGGCCGCGTCGCCGGCCGTAGAACCGGTAGTCGGTCGACTCGTTCAAGTAAGCGCGGCCTGCAGGTCCTTCGCGAGATCGGTCCGTTCCCAGGAGAAGCCCCCGTCGCCCTCCGGCTCGCGGCCGAAATGGCCGTAGGAGCTGGTGCGTTTGTAAATCGGGCGGTTGAGCCCGAGCCGCATGCGGATGCCGCGCGGGCTGAGATCGACCGCTTCGCGAACCGCATCCGCCAGCTTCTCGTCCGAAACCCGGCCGGTGCCCTGCGTGTTGAGGAGCACCGATACGGGCTTCGCAACGCCGATGGCATAGGCAACCTGTACGACGCACTTGTCCGCCAGACCCGCCGCCACCACGTTCTTGGCAACATAGCGGGCGGCATAGGCGGCGGAGCGGTCCACCTTGCTCGGGTCCTTGCCGGAGAACGCGCCGCCGCCATGCGGCGCGGCACCGCCATAGGTATCGACGATGATCTTGCGGCCGGTGAGCCCCGCATCGCCGTCCGGCCCGCCAATCACGAACCGGCCCGTCGGGTTTACGTGGAAATCTTCCTCCGGGCACATCCAGCCTTCGGGCAGGACCTGCTCGACGAAGGGGCGGACCAGCTCCTTCACCCGGCGCTGGTCAAGGCTGGGGCTGTGCTGGGTGGAAACGACTACCGAGGTCGCGCGCACGGGCCGTCCGTTCTCGTAGAGCAGCGTTACCTGGCTCTTGTTGTCCGGGCCGAGGTCGTCGCCGAATTCGCCCCGGTGCCGGGCCTCAGCCATCCTGCGCAGGATTTCATGGCTGTACTGGATAGCGGCGGGCATCAGCTCCGGGGTTTCCCGGCAGGCGTAACCGAACATCAATCCCTGGTCGCCCGCGCCTTCGTCCTTGTTGGCGCCTGCCCCCTTCGATCCATCGACGCCCATGGCGATGTCGCCGGACTGCTGGTGGACCACGCAAAGCACGGTGCTGTCGCGCCAGTGGAAGGTGGGCTGCTCGTAACCGATTTCGCGCACCGCCTCGCGGGCGAGTTCGCTCATCCGCTCCCGGGTGATGGCGGAAGGGCCCCGGACTTCCCCGCCGATGACGATCAGATTGGTCGTCACCATGGTCTCGACGCCGCAGCGGTTCAGCTCCGGTTGGCCCTCGGCCATGAAGGCATCCACGATCGAATCCGAAATCCGGTCGCAAATCTTGTCCGGGTGGCCTTCGGACACCGACTCGCTGGTGAAACGATAGTTGCCTTCGAGCACGGGGCGGGCGCTCCCTGACTAATTCGTCGAACAGGCCCGCCGGACGATGCGGGTCGATGGCCCGTTGTCGCAAGCCGGGACCGGCAGGGTCAAGTGTGTTGGCGTCGCACGATTCGGCCGCGCCAGGCGGCCAGGGCGGCGAGAAGGGCAAGGCCGGCGAAGAAGGGCAGGTCGCCAACGCTTCCGTAGAATGTCGTCGCCAGCGGCGGAGGCAGGCGGATGTCGAGGCTGCCGGCTGCGCCCAGTTCCAGCCTGCCGAGACGCCGCCCGTATCCGTCCACCGCGCCGGTGATGCCGGTATTGGCGACGCGCACGACGGGGAGGCCCGTTTCGATGGCGCGCATCCGCGCGATTTCGAAATGCTGGTGCGGTCCCGCGGTCTTGCCGAACCAGGCGTCGTTGGTGAGGTTCAGCAGCCATTCCGGGCGTGCGTCGGCCGCAGCCGCCTCGCCCGGGAAGATCGCCTCGAAGCAGATCAGCGCGCCGAACGGCGGCAGGCCGGGCAGGGCAAGCGTGGAGGGTCCCGGTCCGGCCGCGAAATCCTTCCCCCCGACCGTCAGCTTCGCCACGCCGAGGAGGCCGCGCAGCGGCACATACTCGCCGAAGGGCACGAGGTGGGCCTTGTCGTGGCGTGCCTGCAGCCGGCCCTCGCGGTCGATGGCAAGGATGCTGTTGTAATAGCGGCCGTTCTCCTGCCAGGGCGCGCCGGAGATAAGGCCCCGGCGACTCCGCACGCTGCGGCCCAGCGCCTCGACGAGCGGCGAATCGGCATGCAGCAGCCGGGCGACCGCGGTTTCGGGCCAGACGAGGGCATCGGGTTCGGGGTCCGCCGCTCCGAGACGCACCAGGCGCTGCAAATGGGCCGCGGCCTCCTCGCGGCGCCATTTCTCGGATTGGGGAATGTTGGGCTGGACGAGGCGCAGCAGCGGCCCGTCGGCGACTTGGACCGGAGGCGCGCGACCGAGGTGAATCTCGCCCCACGCGAACATCGCTGCGGCAACGAGCGCCGCTGCCGTCCAGGCGCGCCAGTCGGCGACCGACAGCAGCAGGCAGACAGTGAGCGTTGCTAGCCCGATCCCGTAGATACCGACGGCCGCCGCCGCCTGCTCGACGGCCGGCACATGCAGCCAGGCATAGCCGAACAGGTTCCAGGGAAAGCCGGTGAACAGATGCCCGCGCAGCCAGTCGCCGAGTCCCAGCGCGGCTGCAAGCGCCAGCGCCCGCCCCGCGCCGGACGGCGTCAGGCGGTGCGCGAGCGCTGCGGGAAGGGCCAGAAAACAGGAGAGCAGTCCCGCGAGCCCCAGCACGGCCAGCGGTCCGGCTGCCGCTGTTATGCCGCCGACCACGAAGAAGGAGCCGGCAACCCAGTAGAGGCCGGCGGCAAAAAACCCGAACGCGAAAGCGAAGACGGTCAGGAAAACGCTTCGGAACCCCGTCGCCCCGTCCAGCAGCCAGGCAAGCGCCACGAGACCCGCAGCCAGAGCGGGCGTTGCGCCCAATGGCGGCATGGCCAGTGTGGCGACTGCGCCTGCCGTTGCCGCAGCGAGAAGACGCTTCCGGCCCGCCAGACCGGCGAGCCGCGTCCTCATTCGGCCGTCGGCAGATTGCGGACCCTGAGGCGTTTCAGCCGGCGGGGGTCTCCGTCCAGCACTTCGAATTCCACGCCCGACGGATGCGACACCAGCTCCCCCCGGCTCGGGACGCGCCCGACCAGATTGAAGACGAGCCCGCCCAGCGTGTCGATGTCCTCGCGTTCCTCGTCGGACAGCACTTCGCCGACCTCCGCTTCGAAGTCCTCCAGCGTCGCCCTTGCATCGGCAACCAGCGTGCCGTCCGGCCGCGTCTCCAATTGCGGCGATTCCGCAATATCGTGCTCATCCTCGATGTCGCCGACGATCTCCTCCACAAGGTCCTCGATGGTGGCGAGACCGTCGATACCGCCGAACTCGTCCACGACCAGGGCCATGTGGGTGCGCTTGAGCCGCATGTCGAGCAACAGGTCGAGAACCAGCATTGCCGGCGAGACGAACAGCACCTCGCGGGCCAGTTCCTTGAGCGATGGCGGGTCCGGTTTTCCGATATGGGCCAGCACGTCCTTCGCGTGGATCATGCCGACGGTCTGGTCGAGGTCCTTCTCGAATACCGGAAGGCGCGAATGGCGCGACTGCTCGACCGCCGCCACGACTTCATGGAGCGGCGTTTCCGCGGAAACGGCGACGATGTCCGCCCGCGGCACCATGACGTCCTCGATCGTCATCCGGCGCAGCTTGAGAGTGTTTTCGAGCAGGAACCGCTCAAGCGGGTCGATCGGCGTTGCGTCCTCATTGTGCTGGGCCGCCAGGTCCGAGAGCGTCTCGCTGATGGAGCCCTCGTTGCTTCGTTTCCCCGCGAGCCGGCGCCAGAGCCCCCGCAGGCGGCCTCCATTGCCGTTCGATGTATGGGAGGGAGTATCCACGGCCGGTCAGCCCGGTTCTTTGTAGGGATCGGCTATCGACAGCGTTTCGAGGCAGCGGGCCTCCAGCCGCTCCATGCGGGCGGCTTCCTCCTCCGTCCCATGATCGAAGCCCAGGAGATGCAGCGTTCCGTGGACCACGAGGTGACACACATGGTCGTGCAGCGTCTTCCGCTGTTCGGCGGCCTCCCGGCGTATCGTTGCGCCGGCAAGGGCAATCTCCCCGAGCGGAGGCCGTACACCGGGCCATGTCCCGCCGCCGGCCGGAAATGAGAGCACGTTCGTCGGGCGGTCGAAGCCGCGGAAGCGGCGGTTCAACTCGCGGACCTCGGAATCGCTGCCGAGCAGCACGGAAATTTCCGCAGGTTCCCGCCGCCCGGCGCCGGCCAGCGCCGCGCATGCCGCGCGGCTGCACCAGTCGGCGGCCTCTTCGCCGTCGGGCCATTCGCCCTCGCCGAGCGACACATCGACGGTCCACTTATCCATCGCGGCGCGCCTTCGCTGCATCCTCATAGGCATCCACGATGCGCGTCACGACCGGATGGCGCACCACGTCGCGGGAGTTGAAGCGCACAACGCCAACGCCCTCCACCCCCTTCAGTACATCGAGCGCCTCGGTCAGGCCCGAACGCACGCCGCCCGGCAGATCGACCTGGGAAAGGTCGCCGGTCACCACCATCCGCGATCCTTCGCCGAGCCGGGTCAAAAACATCTTCATCTGGGTCGGGGTGGTGTTCTGCGCCTCATCGAGGATGACGAAGGCCCGCGCCAGGGTACGCCCGCGCATGAATGCAAGCGGCGCAATCTCGATCTCGCCATTGCCGATCTGGCGCATGACCCTGTCGCCCGAGACCATGTCGTGCAGCGCATCGTAGAGCGGCCGGAGGTAAGGATCGACCTTCTCGCGAAGGTCGCCTGGAAGGAACCCGAGACGTTCGCCTGCTTCCACCGCCGGACGCGACAGCACGATGCGCTCGACTTCTCCCGCGGTTTGCATCGAAACCGCGGCCGCTACGGCGAGGTAGGTCTTGCCGGTGCCCGCGGGGCCCACGCCGAAGACGACATCGCGCTCCCGGATCGTCTTGAGATACAGGGCCTGGTTGGGCGAACGCGGAGCAATCCGCCGCCTGCGCGTCTCGACGGTTTCGTTGTCGATGCCGAACAGGTCTCCGTTGGCGCCCGGCAGCTTCGCAATGCCGGCGACCTCGGCAAGCCGGGCCGCGCCGTCCACTTCGCCCGGATCGATCTCCAGCCCCCGCCTCGCGCGGTCGTACAACAGGTCCATGGCGGACCGCGCCGCCGCCACGGCGCTTTCCGGCCCGGCGATAGCCAGCTCGTTGCCGCGCGCGCGCATGGAGACGCCGAATTTCTGTTCCAGCCTCGCCAGATTGCGGTCGTGCGCGCCGTAGAGGGCCGGCAGCAGGCTGTTGTCGTCGAACTGAAGACGCGCTTCGATCAAATTGCGGGGCTCCCGCCGGAGAGGCTGTTGGGACCGGCCGCAAGGATATCGACCTCCGCAAGGTCGCCGATCCGCGCCGGGCCTGCCTCTGCGTGAACGGCCTGCATGTAGGGAGAGCGCCCGACAAGCTGGCCGCGCCGTTTGCCGGGGCGTTCGAACAGAACGGGGAGCCGTTTGCCCACACAGCTCCGGTTGAATGCCTGCTGCTGGCTGTTGAGGAGGTCCTGCAGGAGGGCCAGGCGTTCGCTCTTGGCCTCTTCCGGCACCTGCAGGGGGTCCGCGGCGGCCGGCGTCCCCGGCCGCGCGCTGAACTTGAAGGAGTAGGCCTGGGCGTAGCCGACATCGCGCACCAGGGCCATGGTCCGCTCGAAATCGCGGTCGCTTTCTCCGGGGAAGCCGACGATGAAATCCGAGGCAAGCGCGATATCCGGCCGGGCCGCCCGCAAGCGCTCCACGATACGCCGGTAGTCCGAGGCCCGGTGCTTGCGGTTCATCCGCTCGAGCACGCGGTCGGAGCCGGCCTGAACGGGCAGATGCAGGAACGGCATCAAGGCGGGCACCGTTCCGTGCGCTTCGATCAGGTCATGGGACATGTCGCGCGGATGCGACGTGGTGTAGCGCAACCGTTCGATGCCTTCGATCTCCGCCAGCACCCGGATCAGGCGCGCCAGGGTCCAGTCGCGACCGTCCGGCCCCTCGCCGCACCACGCATTGACGTTCTGGCCGAGCAGCACGAGTTCCCGCGCGCCCCGCTTCGCGAGGCCCGTCGCTTCGGCGATGACTGCGCTTGCCGGCCGCGAATACTCGGCGCCGCGCGTATAGGGCACGACGCAGAAGGTGCAGAACTTGTCGCAACCTTCCTGGATCGTCAGGAAAGCGCTCGGCGCAGCCGGCCGCGCGGGAACGGGAAGCTCGTCGAATTTCGCCTCCGGCCGGAAATCCACATCGACGATCCCGGCTCCGCCCCGTGCCCTTTCCGCCCGGGCCAGCATCTCCGGCAGGCGGTGATAGGCCTGGGGTCCCACCACGATATCGACGGCAGGCGCGCGGCGCATGACTTCGCCGCCCTCGGCCTGAGCGACGCAGCCGGCCACGGCAATCAGCATGTCCGGCCGCCGGCGCTTCAGGGCGCGCAACCGGCCGACCTCGGAATAGACTTTCTCCGCAGCCTTCTCGCGAATGTGGCAGGTGTTGAGTACGACGAGGTCCGCGTCCTCGGCGGATTGCGCGGCCTCGTAGCCAACGGCCGCCAGCATCTCCGACATCCGCTCGGAGTCGTACACGTTCATCTGGCAACCGTATGTCTTGACGAAGAGCTTCTTGCGCAATGCCTGCCTTGTCGGTCTCTGGAGCATCGTTGCGTTTGAAGCTAGCATTCGGCGAAGGCGCGTCAACCGGCCGTGAGGCGGCCGGCCAATGCCCGTTCCACACCTCCGGCAACCGTCTCATGGCAAATCCGCGCCATTTCCCGGCGGTTGGCGAACTCGGCGAAGCTCGTTGGCGGGTGCAGCACGATGTCCACCGATATGCGTCCCAGTCCCAGGGCGTTCCAGATATGACCCGCCATGCCCATCTCGCCATACCAGGCGATGCGCGGCATATGCGCCCGCCCGGTCGGCAGTCCGTCTATGGCGGAATAGGCGACGGATACCGGCTGCACCACCAGCGGCTCGCCGTTGACTTCGCGCTCGGCGACGCTGAACAGGGCGCTCTTGAACGGCAGTACCCAGGTGCCGTCGCTCGATGTGCCTTCCGGAAAGAGGATCAGGTTGTCGCCGCTTTCGAGGCGCATCTGCATGGCGTCTCGCTGGCCGGCTGCGGACCGCGGCCGCCGGTCTACGAACACACTCCTTTGCAGCTTGGCGAGCAGCCCGAAGAACGGCCAGCCGGCAACCTCCGCCTTGGCGACGAAGGAAGCGGGCAGCGTCGCCCCCAGCGTGACGATATCGAGATAGGTGACGTGGTTGCAGACGAACAGGGTCGGGCGTTCTGTGCTCAGCGTTCCGTGCGTTCTGAGCTGGAAGCCCAGAAGCCTGGCGCAGCGCCGGTGGTAGGCAAGCGGAAGGTTGACGGTGAAGGGCAGTTTCAAGAGTACGCCGAGAGCCTGCACCGGCATCAGCGGCAATGTGTAGAAAACGTAGGCCAGCAGACGCCCCAGGGCGCGCAGCGGCGAGTGCCGGATCACGAGGCCAGGGCCTCCCTTGTGACTTCGCCGTCCCGGCTGTAGCGCCTCAAGTAGCGGTCGGTCACGCCGTCCGGGCGCACGACGATGCATACATCGACCGTGTCGAACTCGCGGTCGATAACCGCGCCGTCGCCGACGCCTCCCCCGAGGCGCAGGTAGCCCTTGATGAGCGGCGGCAGGGCGGCGAGCGCCTTCCTCTCGTCGATCTCTTCGCGGACCATGCGCCGCATCTCGACATGACGCGAACGCAGCGCCTTCGGGCGGAGCCCGATGGGCGCCAGATGCTTGTAGTGCAGGTAGGAGAGCGGCAGGGCATGCGCGTCCGGGTCGGCGCCGGGAAAGCTGCCGCAGCCGAACAGCAGCTTGACGTTGTAGTGCAGCACATAGCGCGCAATCCCGCGCCAGAGCATCTGCATGGTGTGGTGGCGCCGGTAATCCTGGTGGACGCAGGACCGGCCGAGTTCGAGAATCTGCCGGCCGCCGCGCAACAGTTTGCGGATATTGTATTCGTCCTGGGTGTAGAAACGCCCGATGCGGGCGGCCGAGTCCCGCCGCATCAGCCGGTAGGTGCCGACGATGGCGGACGATCCGCCGCCGAGGCGGCGGTCCAGCACGATCAGGTGGTCGCAATAGGGGTCGAAACGGTCGAAATCGCGTTCGGCAGCCGCAATCGCCGGGGTCGGTCGCGCGGTCATCTCCTCGTAGAAGACCTTGAAGCGCAGGGCCTGCGCCGCGTCGATATCCGCGTCCGTCTGGGCCAGGCGGACGACTAGGTCGCCCGATTCCACCACGAACGGGCTTCGCTGGTTTACGGGTATGGCGCGACGGCGCCGGGCGGCGGGCCCGAAGAACGGAACGATGAGCCCGCGTTTGCCGGGGGGTGTCACCCGCCGGCGCGGAACGACCCGACTCACCGCCTTCTTTACCTTGAGAGCCACCGCAACGCCTTTCCCTCAGCCATTCCAGTTTACTCCGCCGGTTGCGGCGCGCCTAGTCCGGCCGCGCATGCCCCTTCCTCCGGGCCGCCCCGGCGTCAACTGCGAGGCGTGCGCCGGCCGAGGCCGATCTTCTTGGCGAGCTCGCTGCGCTGGGCCGCATAGTTGGGCGCGACCATGGGATAATTTGCAGGCAGGTTCCAGCGTTCGCGGTATTCGTCAGGCGTCATGTTGTAGGCCGTCTTCAGATGCCGGCGGAGCATTTTGAGCTTCTTGCCGTCTTCGAGGCAGACAATGTGGTCCGGCATCACCGACCGGCGGACGGGAACTGCCGGAACCGGGCGCTCAGGGTGCGCCTGCGGCTGTTCGCTGAGGGTCGCGAGCGTCGTGTAAACCTGCTTGATGAGCTCCGGAAGATCCCCGACCGGGACCGTATTGTTGGAGACATGCGCCGAAACGATCCTCGAAGTCTGCTCCAGAAGGTCCCGGCGGCTTTGCGTCTCATCGCTCATTTCAAACGCTCCTCCTTTCCGCCCGGTAGGTCCCTGCATTCCGGAATCTAGGACAGCCCCGGTAGCGGGCAAGGGCATCTTTGCCAGCCGTACGGCCCTTTTTCCGCCGGGAGGTCGCATCCGGGCTCAGGCGCCGTCGCATTGCGACAAGTGTCGGCGCGCCGGCGGAAACCATTCTTTTCGAAGCACCGACAACCGCCGCCGAGGGTGGCCGGCGGGCCGTTGCGAGAGGTGGGATCGTCATGTTGCTGCTCGTCGGTTCCCGTCGCCTCCCGGCCTGTCTCCTTCCGGCTCCGCGGCCCTGTCCACCCGGTAACACCTCACAAGCGCGAACGGAGGCCTGACGATGGACGCCTACGCGATCACGCATGACGATCTGGACTTGGAGGTCCGCTGGCCCGGCGGCGAGTCGACGCGCTTTCCGTGGGTATGGATGCGTGTCAACGAGCCCGGCGCGTTCGACCCTGACACGCGCGAGCGGCTGTTCGACCTGGTCGGGGTCTCGCCCGATATTCGCCCTGAGGCCGTCGAACTCAACGGCGATGCGCTGGTCGTGCGATGGCCGGACAGCGCGGGCGAGAGCATCGTGCCGATGGACTGGCTCGCCGCCCGCCGGCCGGGCGCGCCGACCCGGCCCGACGCGGCGGCGATTCCTCCGGAACTCTGGGACGCTTCGCTTGCAGGGCGGCTGCCCCGCCATAACGCAGACGGCGACCTCGGGGCGTTCCTGACGGACCTGAAGCGCTACGGCCTGGCGCTGGTGGAAGGGTTGGGCGAGGACCCGGAAGCGGGCCCTGCCTTCGGCGCGCGCATCGGCCCTATCCAGGAAACCTATTTCGGGCGCGTTTTCGAGGTCCACACGCGCCCGAAGCCGAACAGCCTCGCCTATACAGCCTACGCCCTGCCGCCGCACACCGACCTGCCTTATTTCGAAACGCCGCCCGGCGTCCAGTGCCTGCACTGCGTGCGCAACGCTGCGACGGGCGGCGCGAGCCTGTTTGTGGACGGTTTCCGCGCCGCGGAAATCCTGCGCGAGGAGGCTCCGAACGATTTCGACCTGCTTGCCCGCCGGCCGGTGCCGTTCCGCTTTAGCGACGATGCGGCGGATATCCGTAGAAGCCGCCCGGCGCTGACAATGGACCGCGAGGGCCGGCTGGTCGAGGTCGCCGTCAGCCCGGCCACGGCGGACGAAATGCAACTCGACGCCGACCCTGCGGAAACGCGCGCATATTACGCGGCGTGGCGGCGGTTCATGGCCATCACCCGCCGCCCGGAGCTCACGATCCACACTCTGCTCGAGACCGGGTCCATGGTCGCGTTCGACAACCGCCGCGTGCTGCACGGGCGCGATGCCTTCGATCCGTCGACCGGGGAACGCTGGCTGCGCGGCTTCTATATCGACTGGACGGACATAGACAGCCGGCTGCGCCGCCTGTAGCGGGCCCCATTCCGTTTTGCCGGAACGGCGGGACAGGGGGTATGCTCCGCCGGTCCCGACGAGGAGGCGGCGGATATGGATACGATGGCGGACGGCAGGCCCTTGGGCATGAGCGTCGAGGAATGGCAGGCGCGTTGCGATCTGGCCGCGGCCTACCGGCTGTGCGCGCTCTACGGCTGGACGGACCTCAACAACACCCACATTTCGGCACGCCTGCCGGGCACGGAAGACTCCTTCCTGCTGAACCCCTTCGGCATGTTCTTCGAGGAAATCACCGCCTCCTCGCTGATCGTGGTGGACCGGAACGGCACCGTGCAGAGCGAGACGGGCCACGGCGCCAACCTCGCCGGATTCGTCATCCACGGCGCCATCCACACCGCCATGCCGCACCTGCATTTCATCATGCACACCCACTCGCGATACGGGGTTGCCGTCGCCATGCAGGACGAGGGCCTGCTTCCGGCGAGCCAGAAGGCGCTGACCGTCATGGGCTGGCTCGGCTATCACGATTTCGAGGGCACGGCGACCGACACGGAAGAGCGGCCGCGGATTGTGCGCGACCTCGGGGACCGGCGCATCCTGATGCTGCGGAACCACGGCTGCTGACGGTCGGTGAGACCATGGGCGAGGCGTTCGTGTGGATGTACCGGATCGAGACCGCCTGCCGCCACCAGATCGACGCCCAGTCCGGCGGCGGGGCATTGCGCGACATTTCTCCGGCTACTCAGGAAAAGACGATCGCGACGGGGAAATCCATGTACGGGCCCGGCGGGTTCATCGAGGTCGGCAAGGAATGGCCGGCCCTGCTCCGCCAGCTCGAACGCGCGGGCATGGACGACTACCGGCGCTGACCCGGATTGGCGGCGGTCGCGCCAAGGCGGAGGACGAGGGCGTCCTCCCGGCCGGAGGCGGTGCGGTAGTAGCGGGGCCGGCGTCCGACCGGCTCGAAGCCGAACCCGGCATAGAGTGCGCGGGCGGCATCGTTGCTTTCCGCGACTTCCAGAAACAGCGTTCGACCGTCGAGACATGCGACGGCGTCTTCGAGCAGCGCGGTTGCGATGCCGCGCCGCTGCGTGGAGGGGTGGGTCGCGATCATCACCACTTCCGCTTCCCCGCCGGCACGGCGCAGATGCAGGAATCCGGCAGGAGCAGGCCCGTCCATCGCGATGCGCGTGCGCGCGCCGGGCGCGGCGATCAGGCTGCGCCAGGCGTCCTCCGACCATGCGGCTTCCGGCATGGCGGCGCGGTGTATGGCCGCGACGATTGCGGCGTGGGAGGGATCGGCGGCGATCACGGTCCGACCCGCCCCGTATGCGGCGGCGTGAGGTAGAGCGGCGATGCGGGGCCGGCCGGCAGCGCCCTGCCGAGAAGCCGTGCGGCGTCCGGCAGCGTCGGCATGAGCGCGCGGATGGCGCCTGGCGCCAGCGCCGCCAGCTCCGCCGCCGCGTCGCCCACGACGGCGAAGGGCGCTTCTGCGGCCAGAGCCTCAGCGGTCGTAAGGAACGGTTCGGCGGACCCGGAAAGTTCGGCGGCGTAGAGGCTGCCGCGCTTGGTGTCGAGCACGGCGAACAGGCGGCCTTCGGGCGGCGTGGCGGGGCGCAGCGCCTCGAAAGTCGGCACGGCCGCAATATCGGCTCCGGTGACGAGCGCCAGGCCGCGCGCCGCCGCCAGCGCGATGCGGATGCCGGTAAAGGAGCCGGGTCCCCGTGTGACGATTATTCGCGAAAGCCGGGAGAAGGGCGCGCCTGCATCCGCCATGGCGCGTTCCACCATGACAGGCGCCGCCTCGGCATGGCCCCGCACCATGGGCCGCCAATGGCATGCGAGCAGCTTGCCGTTTCGCGCAACGGCGACGGAGCAGGCATTGGCCGCGCAATCGAGCGCTAGTTCGACCATGGAAAGCTGAGAAACAGCCGGCGGGCGCCCCCGCCCAAGACGTCCTCAGGGGACCGGATAGACCGCTTCGACTTCCGGGATGTAGTGGCGGAGCATGTTCTCGACGCCCATCTTGAGGGTTGCCGTCGAGCTCGGACAGCCGGCGCAGGCGCCCTGCATGCTCAGATAGACGACGCCGTCCTCGAACGCGCGGAAGACGATGTCGCCGCCGTCCTGCGCCACCGCGGGCCGAACCCGCGTCTCCAGGAGTTCTTTGATCTGGGAGACGACCTCGCTGTCCTCCGCGCCGTCATCGGCGTCGCTCTCGTCTCCGGCCAGAATGACGGGGCGGCCGGCCATGAAGTGGTCCATGATGGCGCCGAGAATCATCGGCTTCAGCGTCTGCCAGTCGCGCGCATCGTCCTTGCTGACGGTCACGAAGTCGCTGCCGAAAAATACCGCCCTCACCCCCGGCACATCGAACAGCGCCTGGGCGAGCGGCGAGCGCTCGGCGCCCTCCGGCGAGGGAAAGTCGGCCGTGCCGCGCGCCATCACCTGCACGCCGGGGATGAACTTCAGCGTTGCGGGATTGGGGGTCTGCTCGGTCTGAATGAACATCGGCTGCGTCCTCCGGCCAATCGGACTCCTAGATGGACCGGAACCGCCACGAAATCAAGCGGCTCCGACCCTGCAATGCGGTCAAGCGGCGCTGTCGTAATAGGCCTGCAGGATCGCGACCACGCCGTCGCGGCTGTATTCGGGTGGGATCGCCTCGCCGTTGGCGAACATCTCGCGCAGCCGGGTGCCCGAGATGCGGAGCTTTCCGTCGTCATCGCGGCGGCAGGGCCGGTCGCCGGCATTGCCGGTCGCCACTGCCGCCACCTGGCGGTAGCGCTCCTCCTCGCCGGGCGGGTCCTGCCCCCCGTCGGCGGCGAAGCACACATTGCCCGTCGCCATGCCCCGGCAGTCGAAGCAGTAGAACGTGTCGTCGATTTTCAGCGGCCGGATGGCGAGGCTGTCTGCGCCGATCTCGTCGAATATGCGGTGCGCGTCGTAGGGGCCGTAATAGCCGCCGAGTCCGGCATGGTCGCGCCCCACCACCAGGTGCGAACAGCCGAAATTCTGCCGGAACAGGGCATGCAGCAGCGCCTCCCGGGGACCGGCATAGCGCATCTCGATGGGATAGCCGGCCTGGATCACCTGTCCTTCCGCAAAGTGGTTGGCGACCAGCCAGTCTATGGAGCGCACCCGGACATCGGCCGGGATGTCGCCTTGCTTGAGCGCGCCCAGGACCTGGTGAATGAGCAGCCCGTCGCACACCTCGACCGCAACCTTGGCGAGGAACTCGTGGCTGCGGTGCATGGGATTCCGCGTCTGGAAAGCCGCGACGGTGGACCAGCCCTTTTCGGCGAACAGCGCCCGGGTCTCGGCGGGGCGAAGGTAAAGCCCCCGGTAGGTCTCGGGAAAGTGGCCCTCCGAGAAGACCGATACCGGGCCCGCCAGGTTGACGGAGCCCTGCGCCATCACCTTGGCGACGCCCGGATGCGCCTCCTCGGCAGTGCGATAGACCTCGCGGCACTCCAGGGCCTTGTCGATGGCGTACTTCTCTGTGACCGCGAGAACGCCGAGGATCTCGCCTCCTTCGTCCGTCAAGGCCACTTCGTCGCCCACGGAGACGGCGAAGTCCTCATCGCAGGAAAGGGTGATCGGGAGCGGCCAGAAGAGCCCGTTTTCAAGGCGCATCTCGAGGCACGAGCCGCGCCAGTCGGCCGCGCCCATGAAACCATCCAGCGGCGTATAGGCGCCCATGGCGAGCATGAAGAGGTCCGAGACCTCGCGACTCGACAAGGGCAGCCGTTTCAGGGTGCGCGCCCTCTTCAGGCCCTCGTCGCGCTCGTCCGGCGGCAGCAGCAGGGGCTTCAGGGCGGTATTGCCGTGCGGGGCGATCAGCGTCGACAAAGGACGTTACCGGAGCAGGAAGCCGGGGCTAGTCGATGATGTGGTGGACGGGGGCCTTCTCCATCGTCCATTCCCCGGATTCCCGATCGTAGCGGGACAGGGTGAAGCAATGCCAGTCGGTGTCGTCCAGCTTCGGATGATCGGCCCGGTAATAGTATCCCGGCCACCGCGTTTCCGTCCTGAACATCGTGTGATGCGTCACGGACTCCGAGGCCAGCACCCGGTGGTGAAGTTCCCATGTCCGCTGAAGCTGGTGAAGGTCTTCGGCCCCGATACTGCCGAGGTCTTCCTTCAGCATTTCCAGCAGTTCCAGCCCGCGGGTGAGCATGGGTTCGTTCGTGACATAGTTCGTGCCGATGCCGCCGACATAGTCGTCCATGATCTTCTCGAGACGCTGGAGACCGTGAATCGGCAACAGGTAGCTTGGCGAGACCGTTCCCGCGACGATCTCGTTGCGGCCGACCCGGTAGGTCTCCAGAGGCTGGAAGACGACCCTCTTGAGGTCTTCGTACTCCTGCTCGCTTACCTGGGGCCCGTCGTTCTTCATGTCGTTGACGTAGTTGACCGCCGCCTTTCCTGCGATCCGGCCTTCCGTGAAGGAGCCGGACGAGAACTTGTGGGCGGTGCCGCCGATGGTGTCGCCAGCGCCGAACAACCCCTCCACGGACATCATCCGGTTGTATCCCCACTGGTAGTCCGCCGGCGCGCAGTCTTCCGGACCGCTCGCCCAGGCGCCCGAGCATGTGGCATGCGAGCCCATCACGTAGGGCTCGGAAGTGGTCAGCTCCGGATTGGTGTGCTTGGGGTCGATGTTCTGGGATGCCCAGACAACCGCCTGCCCGATGGTCATGCCGAGGAAGTTCTCCCACCCGACCTGCTCCAGATGGGGATCGGCGAAGGCTTCCTTCGTCACCATGCGGATGGGTCCCCCGCCGGCCTTGACCTCCTCAAGGAAAGCGTGGTTGCGCAGGCAGGTAGGCACCGGATGCCGGTCGATATAGTCCCCGACCAGGTTCTTGGTGTGGTCGTACCACCTGGACTCGTATTCCTCCCCGTAAGCGTTCTCGGTGTAGGTCTTCAGGTGGAGGAAGTAAGCGCCGACCGGACCGTAGCCGTCCTTGAAGCGGGTGAGGACGACCCGGTTTTCCATCTGGGTCATCTTGGCGCCGACGAGAATCGGCAGCGCATAGGCCGACGCGCTGCTCCAGGGGGCGTACCACGTCCGCCCCATGCCCTCGCCCACGGCCCGGGGCTTGAAGATGTGCGATGCGCCGCCGGCGGACACGATGACGGCCTTCGCGCGGAAGACGTAGAAATCCCCGGTGCGGACGTTGAACCCGACGGCGCCGGCGACGCGGTTGGGGTTCGTGGAGTCCGTCAGCAGGTGGGTCACCATGATCCGGTTGTAGACTTCGGTCGCCGCCTTGCGGGCGGCCTCCGCGACGATCGGCTTGTAGCTTTCGCCGTGGATCATGATCTGCCATTTGCCTTCGCGTAGATAACGCCCGGTCTCCGGGTCCTTCATGATCGGAAGGCCCCACTCCTCGAACTTGTGCACCGTGGAGTCGACATGCCGGGCGATATCGAAGCCCAGATCCTCCCGCACCAGGCCCATGAGGTCGTTCCGGGCGTAGCGAACATGGTCCTCGGGCTGGTTCTCGTTCCACTGCATGCCCATGTAGCAGTTGATTGCGTACAGGCCCTGGGCGACGGCGCCGCTGCGCTCGATATTCGCCTTCTCGACGCAAACCACCTTGAGGTCGCGGCCCCAATACCCGGCTTCGTACGTAGCCCCGCAGCCGGCCATGCCGCCGCCGACGACCAGGATATCCGCGTCCACGAAAACCGTTTTCCGGCGGGCGAACAAACTCACTAGTGGCCTCCCTCGCTGGTTCGGTCCGGCTGCAATGTGGGCAAGGCCTCGATGTGGAGCGCGTCGGGCTCATGCGCGAGCTGCTGGGATTTCATCGCTTCGGGGGTGGGGGCCTCGAAATCGGCCGGCGGCTTGATCGATCCCCAGGGCTCGGTCCGGATCGGGGAAAGGAAGTCCTTTTCCTGGCCGTCCCGGAACTTGATCTTCCAGGAAATGGTGCCCTTCTCTTCCTCCCTCAGCACCCGGACGCTGTGGCCGAGGGGAGCGAAGTCGGCATAGCCGCGGCAGTCGATGGCATGCTGCGGGCACGCCTTCACGCAGGAGTAGCACTCCCAGCACATGTTGGGCTCGATATTGTAGGCGCGCCGGGTGGTGCTATCGATGTGCATGATGTCGGACGGGCAGATATCCACGCAATATCCGCAACCGTCGCAACTGGTCATGTAAACGAATGTCGGCATCGGGTTCCGTTATCTCCTCCATTAACGGCCGATAGGATAAGGGCCGATCAGTAGTGGCGGGGCCGTTCGCGCGCGCTGCCGAACAGTTCGGGCTTGTCGGCGGGGGCCGGCAGGTTGCGCCTCGAACCGGTCGCCTCGGACACCCGTTTCTCCAGCGCCGCTGCGGGCTTGTAGAACATGTGCGCGAACTTCGACCACGGAACGGACCCGAACAGCACCGTCGTGGCGATCAGGTAGAGGCCCAGGAACCCCGTCGTCCATGAACTCCCCGCTGCCTGCAAACCGGCCCAGATCAGCCCGAGTGTGGTGCTGGCCAGGAGCGAGAGGATGAACAGGTCGGCGCGCATCGCCCGGAGCGGCGTATGGCCTTCGGCCGCCACATCGACCCGGATGAAGAACCAGAACCAGTAGCCGCCGACGCAAACCAGCAAGGCCCCGACAACCCACAGCAGAGGCAGGATGGCGGGCGTCGGCGCGGCAGGCGTCGGGTACCAGAACACCATGATGACGGTGGTAATGACGTATGCCAGGAACCCGTACATCGTCAGCAGGTGGGCGACCCGGCGGCGCCCCGGGCCGAACTCGGCGGAGGTTAAGCCCTCCGACAGGGCGGTCCGGACCGCGAGCGCCGACATTTCCCCGCCGCCGATGCGGCGCGAGCCCCTGTCCCGCGATTTCCGCCAGCTCTGGAAGAAATAGGCGGCGCTGCCCTTGTGCCAGATGTCGAACAGCGTGCCGCCCACCACCAGCAGGATCATGATGACGACATAGGTCTGCATGACGGCAGGCGATATGGACGCCGAGAGCACGGCGAAGGGATTGGTGGTGAACACGCGATTGCCCCGATGTCAGCCTGTTCCGTGAAACGCCCTGAGCGACAATATCAATCCGCCCCCCGGAAGGATACAAACTTTTGTCGGGAGCGGTTGTCAAGGATGGCGCGGCGCACTCCCGCCTCCGTCAGGCGAAACGGGTTATTTCTTCCTCGGAAAGATTGCCCGGCAAGATGACCACCGGCACCTGCAGGCGGCCGACCGATTTCCCGGTCAGCGATGAGATCAGCGGCCCCGGTCCCTTTGGGCCGGTGTCCGAGGCGAGGATCAGGAAGGCGACCGACGGATCCTCCTCGCAGGCCTGTATCGTTTCGTCCACCTTGTCGCCTTCCCGGATCGCCAGCGAAGGCACCCTGCCGGACAGGCGCTGGACCTGCGCCGCCGCCTGCAGGATGACCGTCTCGGCGTGTTCGCGCGCCTCCTCCCGCATCAACTCGCCGACGGCCGACCAGTGCTGGAAGTCGGCCGGCGTGTCGATCACGTAGAGCAGGCCGACATGGCTGCCCGTGCGCCGCGACCTGAGCGCGGCGAACGTCAGCGCGACCGGCAGTTCGTCGCTTTCGTCGACGACGCACAAGAGGGTGCGCGTCGAAGGGGAAAGAAATTCGGTCAAGGAGTCAGGTTCTCCGCGCGACAGCGCCTGCGAGCCATCCTGCCATCAAGGCTGCGAGGATGGCAACGAGGCCGTGCAGGATCGGGAAATCGTGCGCGAACCGGAAAACGGCGGCCTCGAGCCCCGCTTTTCGGACGTGGAGCGCGCTTGCCGTGGCGTTGACGACCCGGTCGCCGCGGACTTCGAAAACTTCGATGCGGTAGCTGCCTACCGGGACGTTGGCAGGGAACATGACGCGCGTGCGGAACAGGTGCTCGCCGAGGAAATCCACGCGCCCGAATTCGGCGGAGTAAAGCCCCGCCGCCTGTTTGCGCCGAACGAGGGCCGCCTGGAATTCGGCCAGTTCCGGGGTGTCGTCCGCAGCCGGCGCGGCGGCCAGAAAGTCCTGTCCGATCTCGTATTTGCCGAGAATCTCGGTCAGCGGCCGCTTTGCGAAGGCTTCGCTGGCGGCGACCCAAACGAAGGCCGGAGCCTCCGGAAACGCCACGCCTCCGTGATTGGCCCAGACACCGAAATTGCGCTCCTTGCGCCGAACCACCGTCGGTGTTTCCGGTCCCCGAATCACGACGATCACGCCGGCCTGCTCGGTGGTCGATCCCTGCGCTTCGGCCGCCGTGCCGAAAACCACGAGCTCGGCCCCCGTAAAGCCCGCGGTAATGGCGACCGTTCGCTCCGATACGTCCACGACGAACTGGTCCGCCGAGGCGGGCGCCGCCGCGGCGGCGAGCAGCAGGGCGGTCGCAAGGGCGCGCATTACAGGAAGCCCTGCTGGAGCGAAAACAGGTCGTCCGGCTCTGTCACGAGGTCGAACAGCAGCTTGAGGCAGACGGCCATCACGAGCGCCGCCAGAAGCACCCGGAATTGCTCGCTCGGCAGCCTAGCGCCGAGACGGGTGCCCACCTGCACGCCGACGACAGAACCCGCCAGCAGCAGCAGCGCGAGGATGACGTCCACGGTCTGGTTGGCGGCGGACTGGAGCAGGGTCACCGTCGAGACGACGAACAGGATCTGGAACAGCGAGGTGCCCGCCACCATGGAGGTCGGCATGCCGAGCAGGTAGATCATCGCCGGCACCATGATGAAGCCGCCGCCCACGCCCATGATGGCGGCCAGCAGGCCGACCAGCAGCCCGATCAGGAAGGGCATCACCGCGCTGATATAGAGGCGCGATTTCTGGAACCGCATCTTCAGCGGCAGGCCGTGGATCCAGGTGTGTCGGTGCAGCTTGCCGCGCCGGGCCACGCCCTTGCGCTTGCGCAGGAGCGCGCGCAGGCTCTCCGCCATCATCAGCGAGCCGACAGCGCCGAGAAACACCACGTAGCAGAGCGAGATCGCGAGATCGATCTGGCCGATGCCGCGCAGCAGCTTGAACAGCCACACGCCGAGCGCCGAGCCCAGAACGCCGCCCGACAGCAGCACCAGCCCCATCTTGAAATCGACGGCGCCGCGCCGCCAGTGGGCCAGCACGCCGGAAACGGAGGTGGCGACAAGCTGGTTCGCCTCGCTCGCCACGGCGACCGGCGGGGGAATCCCGATGAAGATGAGAAGCGGCGTCATCAGGAACCCGCCGCCGACCCCGAACAGGCCGGACAGCACGCCCACTCCGGCGCCCATGCCCAGCAACAGGAAGACATCGACCGAGAGTTCGGCAACCGGCAGATAGATCTGCATGGCAGCCCCTCTTAGGCCCGCCACCGCCCGCGCGCAAGGAGGGCGGCGCCGGTTTCCCGGTCCGGCGTCGATGCAGGCGGGCCAGGCCTACGGAATCGTTGCTCCGAGGTGTCGGCAAGCGACATGCGCATAGCTCTCGGCGCGCCCGCCTGCGGGGTCGATGAAGTCGGAGATATCCAGGCTCCCGCCGTCGATTCGGTCGAGAAGGTCTTCCCGGTCCTTCTTCAGTTCCCGGTGGTTCAGGTTCAAGAGCGCGATCATCGCTTCGGCGGCCTTGTCGCCGTCGGTTTGCGGCACGACTTCCCCGCTCAGCAGGAACCGGAAACGTTCGGTGCATTCCGGGTAGCCCGGCTCGACATGGTAGTGCTCATCGAAGCCGTCGTCCTTCGCCGTTCCGCAAGTTTCCGCCAGATTGCCTTCGCGCGACTCCTGCCCGCAGCTCAGGAACAGGTTCGCGAAGTCGATAGAGCGCTCCGGATACCTGGATTGCGGCCGGAAATGCTCGATGTGGTACGACTTTCTCGGCTGCCGCATATCCAGCCTGCGTCCGCAATAGACGCAAAGTTCCCGCTGCGCCTCATGGAACGCTTGGACGACAGTCTGCCTTACGTCAGCCGGAAACGGGTAGGACGGCGCCCAGTCGGCGTTCTCCAGCGCCAGCCAGTCCTTCAGCGACCGGGGCATTGCCTTCGCATGGCAACCCCTCATCCGGCGGCGCGCAGCTTCTTCAATCGTTTGCGCAGTACCAAGAGCGTCGCTGCGTCGGCTTCGATCTGCTCTTCGAGCGTAGCCAGCTTGCCCGCCGCAGTTGCGGCATCGCCGTCGTCGATGGCGGTATTGAACTCGCCGATGAGTGCATCGACGGGCGGAAATCGTTCGGACGAGCCGAGCACGCCTTCGAGAAGATAGTTGCTCGTGCGCCCGCGAGTGCTGAGCGGCACCGTAACTTTCGACGAGCCGTCGGTTGCATCGACCTCGACGATACGAACCTGCCTGCTCTCGACGCCGGAAAGCACCTGCGGCGAATGCGTTGTCACAATGAACTGGCAGGACGCGAAGACTTCGGAGAGCATGGGAACGATCCGGCTCTGCCAGGCCGGGTGCAGGTTGAGTTCGATTTCGTCGATCAGCACGATGGCGGCAATTTCGTCGAGCGGTTTTCCAGGCTCGAACACTTGAAGCCTTCGTGCGAGATCGGCAAGTAAAATGAGATAAGAGCGCTCGCCCCCTGAAAGGCCACCGACATAGACCAGCGTCCCGTCACCCCTCATGAAATGCAGGCCTGGGGGTGACGAATTGGAATCGAAAAAGATGCCCGAAAAACCTTCGACCTTCTCTGCAGGATTACGGATCGCTTCCAGTTGTGAGTCCCGGTAATTCCAGTCTCCGTCTCGGACCCGGCGAGCTTCCTGTGTATCGCGTCGGTCCCACCAAGCCTCTAAATCTCTGATAGCCCGAAAGTCTTCTTCAAGTGAGCGATCCTGAACGACATCTGGGTCGAACATGTCTGCGGCTGGAGTCCTGTATTCGGGTTGCCGCCCTGTACCGAAGCCTCGATCCTGCCGGAAATAGGCGAATCGCGGTCGCTGTAAAATCTGTTCCGATTACGCTCCCGGAACTTGCAAGGCGTTTTCTTCTATTGTTCCTCTCTCGTGGATTCGGATCGCTAAGATATTTGACAACTTAGCGGCTTTCGAGTTTCCGGCTACATATTCCATTTCGAGCGAAGAACCTTTCGCGCCTTCGCGAACGTCTCCGAGAAAAGGCCGAAAACCAACATTACTTTCGCTGCCTCCATTCAATCGAGTACGCAAAAGTCCGATCATCGCCGCCAGAGCATCGAGGATCGAAGTCTTACCGGCGCCGTTGCGGCCGACGATGACGGTCACGTCGGGTTCGAAGCCGATCTTCAGTCGCGCGTGGCGCGGAAGTCCTTCATGTGCAGGCTTGTGAACCGCATCTTCCGCGCCTCCCCGCCACCGTCTTCCTATACGGGTCGAGCGGCCTTTCCAAGCATGCGGTGCAGCGCCGGTCCCTGTCAGTAAGGCCGGCCGCCCTTTACCTGGGTGCGGTGCATCAGGCGGCGGGTACTTGGGTCGAAGGGGTCTCGGCGGTGCATGACGGCGCGGTTGTCCCAGAGCACGATATCGCCCTCGCGCCAGCGGTGCTCCCACACATGGCCTTCGTCGGCCGCGTGGGTCCAGAGCCGGTCGAGCAGGCGCTCGCTCTCCTCGACATCGAAGCCGATGAGCCAGGCATTGCGCCGCCGCCCGAGGAAAAGCGCCTTGCGCCCGGTGTCCGGATGGGTCCGCAGCACGGGATGGCGCGCGCCCGGCGTCTCGCGCACATCGGTCACTTCCAGCACGCCCCGGCGTTGCGCGCCGGTCGAGGTCAGCGACTCGTCGTGGACGCACCATGCCTCGCTCACGGCGTTCGCCGTCTCGTCGTCGAGCGTGTCCAGGGCTCGGTGCATGTTGGTGAAGGCCGTGTTGCCCCCTGCGGGCGGCACCTCGATTGCGTAGAGGCAGGAACCTGCGGGCGGCTCCTCGATGAACGACATGTCGGTGTGCCAGTCCGCCTCGCCCGCGCCGAGCGCGCCGATGGGCCGTCCGTCCACCTCGATGTTGGAGATGATGGTCACTTCCTTCGGCACGTCCCGGAACGAGCCGAAGTCCGCCGTGACCTCGCTGTTCGGCGCGTCCTGCAATGGCCCGAACACCCCGGTGAAGGCGATCAGCTGCTCGTCCGTCAGGCCCGTCTGGCCCCGGAACAGCAGCACCAGGTGCTGCTTCCAGGCTTCGCGCAACGCCGCCGCCGTTTCCGGAGGCTGCGCCTGTCCCGCATCGACGCCGCATATCTCCGCGCCGAGCGCAAAGCCGCTGGGCACGACTTCGATCGGGACCGTTTCCGCGCCGGAAGTCGTCACCGCATCAACTCCTTCATGTAGGTCGGCAGCGCGAAGGCGCCGAGATGGATTTCCGGATTGTAATAGCGCGTATCCAGCCCGGCCGCAGCGTAGCGGTCCTCTATGGCGACGAACGGCCTTCTGCGGTGGTCCGGGTCGTCGCTCGCCCAGCCGAGCGCCATGAAACCCCAGATATAGGTCGGCACCGCGACCGCATAGGCGGCGGCATCGGCGAACAGCGCGTCGAAATGGCGCCAGGAGGAGGTCAGCTCCTCGCCCTGCACGAAGGCCACGCCGTTCTGCGTCACCAGGATGCCGCCCGGCTTCAGGCAGCGTTTGCAGCCGGCGTAGAAATCGCGTTGGAACAGGACCTCTCCGGGGCCGATGGGATCGGTGGAGTCGATCAGGATTACGTCGTAGCGACGGTCCGTTTCCGCCACGAACCGCGCGCCGTCGGCAATCACGAGGTCGGTACGGGAATCGTCGAACGCGCCCTTGCAGATGGAGGGCAGGTAGCGTTGGGCAAGGTCCACCACGCCCCGGTCGATCTCCACCATGGTGGCGCGCTCGACGGGGTGCTTCAGCACCTCTTCCAGGAGACCGCCATCGCCGCCGCCGACGATCAGCACGTCGCGGACCGCGCCATGCGCCAGGATCGGCACATGCGCCATCATCTCGTGATAGATGAACTCGTCGCCCTCGGTGACCTGCACGACGTCGTCGAGCGTCATCACCCGCCCGAAGGTCGGGTTCTCGAAGATGACGATCTTCTGCAGCTCCGTATCGGAACTGTAGAGGACTTTCGTGATTTCGAGCTTCTGGGTCGCGTGGGCGTGGATGGCTTCCTCGAACCAGCCGCCGCCGGTCACGGAATCATGCCCCGCTTGTGCTCGGCAAGCGTGATCGACTCGGGCCGGAAGGCGCGCTTGAGCACCTCGATGCCGGCATAGGGGTCGCACTCCCCGCACATGAAAATGTCGAGGGCGGCGAACCCGCGCTCGGGCCAAGTGTGGATCGAGATGTGCGATTCCGCGAGCAGCAGCACCCCGGAAACGCCGTTCGGCTGGAAGCGGTGCAGGTCGCCGCCCAGCACCGTCGCGCCCGAGGCTTCGGCGCAGGCGCGCAGCGCGCGGTCGATGGCGGCCGGATCGTCGAGGTCGCGCGCGCCCCACAAATCCACCAGCAGGTGCGTGCCGGCGTAGCGCAGGCCGTCCCGCTCGACATAGTAATCCTTCGCCGCGGCCTGTTCGCGGGGAAACAGGCGGGCGGTCACCGCCTCGTCCGGAATGGCGGCAGACGACTGGGCCAAAGGCGTCCTCCCGAAGCTTGAGATGGATTGCGGCGCGGGGCGCGGCAAGGCGCGACAAAATACGCGGGTTGCTGCGCCGCGCAAGCGAAATCAGGCGGCCTCCGTCGCAGGGCCCCTGCCGAATGCTATCCACAGGCCCGCAGCCCCCGTAGCCGCGGCCATCAGCACGAACGCGGCGCTGTAGCCGAAGGCCCCCGCGACGGTCCCGAACAGCGCCGGGCCGAAGGCGGAACCGGCGAGCGTGAAGAACATCGCGCCGCCCGTGGCCGCGCCGACATCGCCGCCGGGCGCAAGCCGGGCGACTTCCGCCAGATAGACCCCGTTCCAGCCGACGGCCGTTGCCCCGAAGGCCGCCGACAGTGCCGCGACGCCGAGCCAGGACCAGCCCGGGCCCACGGTCGTGGCAACCAGCGCCGTTGCGGCCATGGCGATGCCGAGCGTCGCGAGCGCCGCGCGGCTTGAGGTCGCATCGGCTGCCCACCCCCAGGCTACGCGGCCTGCTATGGCGGCAACGAAGCCGACCGAGAACAGCGAACCCGCCCCGGCGAGGTCGAAGCCGGCGCGCTGCATGGCGAAGACGACGAAGAATGCCGTAAAGCAGAACTGCCCCATGGAGAACACCGCGGAGGCAAGAACCGTGCGGCGCAGGGCGGGCAGCCCCCAGACCTGCCGGATCGCGGCAAGGGGACGGGTCGCGAGCGCAGAGGCCGTAGGGTCGCGGTCGCCGTCGAGGCCGGCGCGCCAGGGTTGGACGGCGACCATCGCCACGATGCAAAACAGCGCGATGGCCGGACCGGCAGCCTGCCAGCCCCAAGCGTCCACGACCGCCGGCACCAGCAGCCCGGCAATCGCGGCTCCTACGGGCACGCTGGTCTGCTTGACCGAGAACACCCGCCCGCGCAGATGCGGGGGCGAGAGGCGCGCAAGCAGGTGGGAGCCGGCGGGGTTGGCGGGCCCGTAAGCCATGCCGATCAGGACGCCCGCGAGCCCGAAGGCGGCAATGCTCGCCACGCCCGTCAGCAGCGCGCCCGCCGCGGCGAGCGCCATCGTCGCCTGGCAGACGCGCAGCGCGCCGAACCGGCGTATCGGCCCTCCGGAATAGAGGGTTGAGGCCATGCCGCCCAGCCACATCGCCATCGTGTAATAGCCGACCATGGCCGGGTCGAAGCCGAGCGCGTCCGCGCTCTCCTGCACCGTGATCGGCACGATGAGCGAGGCGATGACGACGATGGCCTGCATCGCGAGCGTCGCGACCAGGGCGGGCAGAATGGCGGCCATGAACGCGCCGGATAGCCGCAAGGGCCGGCCGCCGCAACCGCTTGCGCCGGACTGCGGGCCTTGACTATCTGGCTGCCATTCCGGTGAGGGAGGCAGAAATGGCGGCTTGGCGCGAGCGATTGAACGGTCTGGTGAGCTCGCCGAAAACGGAGCGTCTGGTCACGGCATTGATCGTCGTCAACGCCGTGACGCTCGGCCTGGAGACCTCGGCGACGATAAACGAGGCGCTCTCGCCCTGGCTCGGCTGGCTCGACAAGGCGATTGTGACCGTGTTCGTCGTAGAGATCGCCGCCCGCCTGGTGGCCCAGGGGCCGGCCTTCTTCAGGGGCGGTTGGAACCTGTTCGACTTTGCCGTCATTTCCATCACGCTCATCCCGGCGACCGGCAATCTCTCCGTGCTGCGCGCGCTGCGCATACTGCGGGTGCTGAGGCTGGTCTCGGTCGTGCCGCAGATGCGCAAGGTGGTTGAGGCGCTGCTGCATGCCATACCGGGCCTGGGTTCGATCTCCAGCCTTCTGCTTCTGGTGTTCTATGTCGGCGCGGTCATGGCCACGCGCATGTTCGGGGAGGCGTTTCCGGAATGGTTCGGCAGCATCGGCGCGTCCATGTATTCGCTCTTCCAGATCATGACCCTGGAAAGCTGGTCGATGGGCATTGTGCGCCCGGTGATGGAGACCTTCGACTGGGCCTGGGCCTTCTTCGTGCCGTTCATCCTGCTGACCAGCTTCGCGGTGCTGAACCTCTTCATTGCCGTCATCGTCGATGCCATGCAGACCTTGCACACGGCGGACAGGGAAGAGACGGAGGCGGTGCTCAGACAGGTGACGGAAGCCGAAGCCTCCTTCCTCGCCACGGAACTGGAGGGCCTGCGCAGCGAAATCCGCGCCCTGAAGGAGGAAATCGGCCGGGCGGGAAGCAATGGCGGTCCTTAGTGCAGAATCCGTTCCGATTGGATCGTATTTCGGGCCAAGCCCGAAATTGTCGCCCCGGCCCCCGAGCCGGGGCCCAGTAGCGCCGCTGCAACCCGGCAGAGACTTGGACTGCCTGGACCCCGGATCTCCGCTTCGCTCCGTCCGGGGTGACACCTGGGGCCGCGCATTCGGCCCCGTTGCAACCAGGACGGACTGTGCTCTAGCGACCTCGTTCCCGGATAGGAGCTGCGGGCCTCCCTTCAACCCGGGTTCACTTCCCTTCTAGCGCGATGCGGTGGCTGTCGAGCAGGCCCGGCGCGCGCGCCGGGTCGCTGCGGCCCCAGCCGCACTCGGTCGCAATGCCGAAGGAGTCGACGAACTCCGCGGCCGCGGCGATGCGGCGGCGGTCGCCCTCGCGGTCGTCATGGTGGATGAGGCCGAGATAGAGCTCGCAGCCGTCCGGCAGGCTCAACCCGGCCAACGGCGCGTAGTAGGCCGCATCGTCGCGGTGTTTCGGCGCGGGGACATGGACGAACTGGAGGGAGCGGTCCAGCCCGGCGAGGATGCCCTGGGTAATCTCCACCGTGTTGGCGAGGTCGGTCGGCATCACCACATGCTCGTCGTTCGGCGTGCCGTAGCAGAGGTGGTAGCCGAGCTCCGCCGGCTCCGGCACGGCATTGCCTAGACGCGCCAGCATGGCCGTAATGTCCTGCTTGTAGCTTGCCGGCCGGTTGGGGAAATAGCCCTCCCAGGCCAGCACCTCCTGGCAGACATCCCACTGTATCGCGAGCTCGTCCGGCGGGATCGCGGCGCAGATTCTTGCAAGGTCGGCCTTGAAAGCGCGCTCGTAGGCCGCGAAGAACTCGGGCCGGCACGAAGGCGAGACGAACCAGTAGCCGACCGCCATCGGCGTCGGCAGGCAGACCTGGAAACGGACCCCGGCCGGCAAGGTCCCGGCATCGCGCATGGCGGTGAAGCGGGCGTAGGAACGGGTGGCCTCGGGCGCATAGCCGGGGTCGAACTCGACCGTCGCCGGATCGACGCCTTCCCGGAAGCGGAGCAGCTCCCATTCGCGGATCAGCTTGCCGTCCCACTGGTGGATGCGCGCCTTGTCCTCGTCGGCCGCCACCTCCATCGCCGGATGCGCCGCGACCTTTGCCCGCTGCCAGAAGATCCAGCGCGCCCGCTCGCCGGTCTCGCCATCCGGAATCCGCCTGAGATGCGCGCCGAGCCGGCTGCCGATTTCCGTGAAGGTCGTGTCGGCGTCGGGGTAGGGCAGGCTGCCGACAAGGTGGGCGCAGGTGAGCGGCATGGCGAGCCTCCCTGGATATGGCCGCCGCCATGGTACAATGGCGGCAGGCAAAGCCAACAGGCGTGGAACGGGAGGGGCAGGGTGACATTCGATTGGCGTTCGGCGGACGACGCGACCCTTGAGGCGCATTTCAATCCGCGCGCCGCCGTGGGCGACGAGGCGGTGGAAGCTCATCTGGGCGAGTATCTGGCCGCGGCCGAAGCGGCGCGCGAGGCCTGGCCCGGCAACTATGACATCGCATACGGCTCAGGACCGCGCGAGGCGCTGGACCTGCACCGGCCCGCTTCGGGAGAGAACGGGGCGCTGTTCATGTTCATCCATGGCGGCTACTGGCGCCGGTTCTCCAAGGCGGACCACAGCTTCGCCGTGGGCGGTTTCGTGGAGCGGGGCGTGACCGTCGCCAATGTCGATTACGCGCTCTGCCCGGACGTGACCCTGGACGAGATCGTGGCCCAGATGCGCGCCTGCCTCGCCTTCGTGCATGCCCATGCGGGGGAATGGGGCTGCGACTCCGCGCGGCTGTTCGTCGGCGGCCATTCGGCGGGGGCGCACCTGACCGCCATGCTGCTGGGAGACGCAGCTTCGGCAGGGCTGATCGCGGGCGCCCACTGCATGAGCGGCATCTACGAGACGCCCGTCGTGCGCCGGATTTCGGTGAACGAGGAAGTGCGGCTGGACGCGGCGATGGCGGCGCGCACCGACGCCATGACCCGTCCTCCGCAGAAGGCCGTGCCGATGGTGGTGTCGGTGGGAGGCGAGGAACCCGCCGGCTGGCGGGCGCAGAGCAGCGCCTATGCGGACCTTGCGGAAGCCGCCGGCTGCGCGGTCGTGCGCGTAACGGTGCCCGGGGCCAACCATTTCTCGATGCTCTTCGACGCCGTCGGCACCGGCGGCAGGTCCTTCGAGGCGTTCGCGGCGAAGATGTAGGCGGGCGCCCGGCTCAGAAGGTCCCGCCCATCCGTCGGATGCGCGCCCGCACCTCGCCCGACGACACGCGTGACTCGCGCAGGCTTTGCAGGGTCAGCGCGCGGTCGCGCTTGGCAAGGCGGCGTCCCTCGGCGTCGGTCAACACCGGATGGTGCTCATAGTCGGGAACGGGCAGGCCGAGCAGCCGTTGCAGGCGGTTCTGGATCGGCACGGCGAAGGCAAGGTCCTCGCCGCGCGTCACCAATGTCACGCCTTGGAGCGCGTCGTCCACGACCACGGCGAGATGGTAGCTCGTGCGGATGTCCTTGCGCGCGACCACCGTATCGTCTTCGGCGAGTCGCAGCGCGTAAACGTCGCCCCGCGCCATGCGCTCCTTGCGCTCGGAGCCCGACAGCGCCCGGCAAGTGCCGGGATAGGGCGGTCCTTCGGGGCCGTGGGGCGCGGTTGCCGCCGCCTCGATCTCCCTGCGGGTGCAGAAGCAGGGATAGAGAAGCCCGCGCTCGTCGAGCCTTGCGAGGGCGTCGGCATAGTCGTCCATATGGTCCGACTGCCGGCGCACCGGCTCTTCCCATTCGAGGCCGAGCCAGGCGAGGTCCTCCAGTATGCCGGCCTCGAATTCGGGGCGGCAGCGGCTCCGGTCGATATCTTCGATCCGAACGAGGAACCGTCCGCCGGCGCGCGCGGCCCGGTCGGCGGCGAACAGGGCCGCATAGGCGTGGCCGAGATGCAGCCGGCCGGTCGGGCTCGGGGCGAAGCGGGTGACTGTCTGCATGGAGAGGTGACAAGACCCCGGCTTTGGGTTAGCCGTCAACGCCATGCGACTCGACGGCCCTAGACATCCGCCCGCAACGGGCGCTGCGCCTGCCCGTATCGTCGTGCTGCTGCACGGCTATGGGGCGGACGGCGACGACCTGATCGGCCTGGCACCCGCCTGGGCGCCCGCCATGCCCGACACGCTGTTCGTGTCTCCGCATGCGCCCTTCCCCTGCGAGGGCGCGCCCTTCGGCCGCCAGTGGTTCGGCATCTACGGGCGCGACGACGAGATGCGGCTGGCCGGCCTGCGCGCGGCATCGGCGATGGTGGACGCCTTCATCGACGACCTGCTCGACGAGACGGGCCTCGCGCCGGCGGCGCTGACCCTCGTGGGCTTCAGCCAGGGAACGATGCTCGCCCTGCATGTCGGGCCCCGCCGCGCGGAGCCGTTGGCGGGCATTCTCGGATATTCGGGTCGCCTCCTCGCACCCGGATTGCTGGCCGCGGAAGCACTCAGCCGGCCGCCGGTGGTGCTGGTCCACGGTGAAATGGATGAGCTGGTGCCCTATTCCTCGATGGCCGAGGCGGCGTCGGCGCTGGAAGGCGAGGGCTTTGCGGTCGAGACTCACAGGCGACGGGGCCTCGGCCACGGCATCGACCCGGCCGGCATGCAGGTCGGGCTGGCCTTCATGGCCCGGATTGCGGGGTAGGCGGGCTTACTCGAAGGCCTGGTCCCAGCTCTCCGGCAGCAGCCGGTAGCCGCCGTTCTCGCGCACCAGACGCGAGAAACCGGGGAAATGCAGGTGCATGCCGGTAATGAGCAGCCTGTCGCTGGCGACCATGTCGAACATGCGCATGCGCGAAACCGCTGCGCGCTCGGGGTCGGTATCGAAGGCGATCGTCACTTCCGGATGCGGCACCTGGATGTCCGGGACATGAACGATGTCGCCCCAGATCAGAAGGCTGCGGTCTCCGGACGCGACCAGGTAAGCCGTGTGGCCGGGCGTGTGGCCATGGGCGGGCAGGGCGGTCACGCCGGGGAACACCTCGCCGGACCCGAAGAGCCGCATGACGCTCTTGTAAGGCGCGATCTGCTCCCGGCCGGCCTGGAAATAGAGCAGCTTCTCGCGTTCGGTCGCCCGGCTCATGGCACCGTCGTCCGCCCAGTGGCCGGGTTCGTTCTCGTGCATGACGAGCTCGGCGTTGGGGAACAGGCGTTCGCCCGTCTCCCGGTTCGAGAGACCGGCGGAGTGGTCGGGATGCATGTGGGTGAGGAGGACGGCGTCGATCTCGGACGGCTCGACTCCGGCCGCTTTCAGGTTGCTGAGGAGCCACCCGGCGGTAGCGCCGAGATAGGTGCCGGAGCCGGTGTCGACAAGCGCCGTGCGGTCGCCGGAATGGATGACGAAGGTGTTGACCGAGGTACGCCGCGCCGGCTGGAACACGGCGGCCATTTCGGCCTCGCCGACGGCGGGATCGATCCCCTGCAGGACGGTGAGGTCGCCGTCGAGATAGCCGTCGCTGAGGGCGGTGACGGTAATGTCGCCGATGCGGCGGCGATAGACGCCGGGGATCTGGCCGGTCGGTGCGGGCATGGGATTGGGCTCTTTCTCGCTGCGGGCGGTCGGATACAATCATATCGAATGCGAGCATGAAGAGGGGATGCCGGATGGCAACGCAGACACCGCCCGACCGCGACGCGGTTCGTGGCTTCGTTCCCAAGATGATCGAGATGACCGAGAACGTCGTCTACGGCGATGTCTGGGAACGGGAGGCGCTTTCCAAGCGCGACCGCAGCCTGATTACCGTCGCGACCTTGGTGGCGCTCGGCCGCGAGCGCCAGTTGAAGGGCCATGTCGGACGCGCGCTCGACAACGGCGTGACGCCGGAAGAGATCTCCGAGCTCATCACCCACCTCGCGCTCTACGCCGGCTGGCCTGCGGCAATGACTGCGGCGCTGGTCGCCAAGGACGTGGTCGCCGAACGCGAGACCGGATGAAGTCCGCCACAGGCCCGCACGTCTGGCGGGCCGCCGACCTCGCCGCCGACCGGTCCTGGTCCTTCGACCTTGGGCCGGCGGAGATCGCATCGCTGGAAGCGGGCCGCTTCGATCTGCCGCGCTTCGATGAGGTACGGGCCGGGCTGGAGCGCGGCCGCGGCCTTGCCCTGGTCCGGGGCCTGCCGGTCGCGCGCTGGGGCGAGGAGACGGCCGCGGCCATATTCCGGGGCATCGGCGATGCGCTCGGGATCGCCGTGTCGCAGAGCTACAAGGGCGAGCGGATCGGCCATGTCCGCGATATCGGGGAAGCCGGCCGCTACTACACGGTCGGCGGCGCGCTCGAAATGCACATGGACCCGGTCGATGTCGTCGGCCTGCTTTGCCTGAGGAAAGCCATTCGAGGCGGGGAAAGCCGGGTCGCAAGTTCGGCGGCGGTGCATAACGCGGTGTTGGAAGAGCGGCCCGACCTCGTTCGGGTCCTGCGCCGGGGCTTCCACTACACCAGCCGCGAGGAGGACAAGGCCGTCGGCGCGCCGCCGGTCACGCCGCACCGGGTGCCGGTGTTCGGTGAGATCGAGGGCCGGTTCGCCGCCTTCCTGCTGCCGATCGCCATCCGCAATGCCGAGAAGGCGGGGGCACGGCTGTCGCCTGTGGAACGCGAGGCGCTGGAGGCGGTCGGGCGGACGGCGGCGCGACCGGACCTCGCCTTCGAGATGGACCTGGAGCCGGGCGACATGCAGTTCCTCAACAACCGTCTGATCCTCCACGGCCGGGCCGACTACCGGGATTCGCCGGACCCGGACCGCAAGCGCCACATGCTGCGCCTCTGGCTGATGATGCCGGAATGGCCGCCGCGCCCGGAGGCCATGACCATGCATGCGCGCCACGACCGCGCCGGCGGCGGCATCGCGCCGAAGACATCCGTTGCAACCGGAGACCGCCCATGACTCAGGGCCGCATTGCGCCGCTTTCCGTCGAGGAGGCTGTCGCGCGCGGCGGCGAAGTGCGCATTCATCCCGACCTCGCGCGCCTCGAAGTGATGCGCGCCCTGCTTCACCACCCGCCGCTTGCGAAGGCGATCCAGACGCTGCTCATCATGCTGCTCTTCAAGGGCCGTATCCTTGACGAGCGGCTGCGCGAGCTCGTCATCATGCGCATCGCATGGCGGACGGCGGCCCTTTATGAGTGGACCCAGCACTGGCGCGTTGCCAGCGACCTCGGCATGGCGGAAGCCGACATTCTGGGCGTGCGTGACTGGCGGGGTTTCGCCGGCTACGGAGCGCCGGAACGCGCCGTGCTCGCCGCGGTGGACGAGACGCTCGACACCGGCGCCGTCTCGCCCGGAACGATGGCCGAATGCCTCGACCTTCTCGGCGGTCCGGCGCAGGGGATCGAACTGCTGGCAGCCATCGGCAACTGGCGCATGTTCTCACAATTGCTGCGCACGCTCCGCGTTCCGCTGGAGGACGGCGTGGCCGCCTGGCCGCCGGACGGCGCGACGCCGCCCGAGCCTGAGATCGGCGTTGCGGGCGGGTTGGCGGGCCGGGAGGGTGTGGACGGCGCTTCCGTTCTGCCGCTGCTGCCGCCCGACGAATCGGCCCGGCGCGGCAAGGAACTCGGCCTCGACGACGGACAGGCCCGGCGCGCGCCTTACCGGCTGCTGCTCCAGCATCCGCTTCTCGCAAGGGCGCTCAACGGCCTGCTGTCGCGCCTTCTCTATAACGGCGTGCTGGACGCGCGGGTGCGCGAACTGGTCATCATGCGGATCGCATGGCGGACCGGCTCGGCGGTGGAGTGGGCGCGCCATGTGCCGTTCTGCCGGCGCGTGGGCGTCAGCGATGCGGACCTGCTTGCGGTCCGGGGGCCTCTGGAGGATACGGGTTTCAATGCGGCCGAACGTGCGGCGATCATGGCGACCGACGACACGCTGGAGACGGGAACGGTCGGCGACGATGCCTGGGCGGCCTGCAAAGCGGCGTTCGGGACCCTGCCCGAGCTTCTGGAGCTGGTCGCGGCGATCTCGCACTGGCGCATGTATTCGCAGATCCTGCGCAGCAGCGGCGCACCCCATGAGGAGAGCGACACGGTCTGGGCGCCCGACGGCCGGTCTCCTGCCGGCTGAAAAGGAAGGCTCGCAGGCTTATGCATCCGTCCCCGCTGTTCCGGCAGGCTTCGCGGGAGGCCAATCTGGCCTTTGCGCGAGAACGGGGCTTCGGCGTTCTCGCCGTCGGGGCAGGGGATGCCGATGGGCCGTTGCTGAGCCACATCCCGTTCCTGCTGACGGAAGACGGCGGCGCGGTTCATGCCCATCTCGCTCGGCCCAACCCGATCCTGCAATGCTTGGCGGAGGGTGCGCGACCTGCGGTCCTCTCCGTCGGCGGGCCGGACGGTTACATCTCGCCGGACTGGTATGAGGCCGACCCCGGCCTCGTGCCGACATGGAACTATGTGGCGGTGCATCTGAGCGGCCGGTTGAGGCTTCGCCCGGAGGAGACGCTTCGGGACCATCTGGACGAGCTGGCGGCGCAATTCGAGGAACGCCTGCTCCCGAAACCGCCCTGGCGCACCTCCAAGGTACCGGAGCGCCAGCTGGAGGCGCTGATGCGGGCGATCATGCCGGTCGAACTTGAGGTGGAGACGGTGGACGGCACCTGGAAGCTGAACCAGAACCGGCCCGATGAGGCGCGGCTGGCGGCGGCGGGCCACATGGAGACCAGCGGCCTTGGCGCGGAAACGGCCCTGCTTGCCGGGCTGATGCGGAAACTGCCGGAGACGGGCTGACCCATGCTGCGATTCGATGGCTACAGGATATTGGTGACCGGCGGGTCGAGCGGCATCGGCAACGCCATCGCGACTGCGTTCCGCGATGCCGGCGCGGAGGTGGCCGCGACGGGGACGAAGCCGCGCGAAGCCTATGAGAGCGATCTCGACGGGATCGAGTTCCACATCGTCGATGTCGGCGACGAGGAGCAGCGGCGCGCGCTGGCCGCCCGGTTCGACCGGCTGGATGTGCTGGTCAACAATGCCGGCATGGTCGCCTACCGGCGGGCGGAATACGAGCCCGAGACCTTCCGCCGGGTGCTGGAGGTCAATCTCGGCGCCGGGCTGCACCTGGCAACCCTGTTGCAGGACAGGCTCGCGGCGCGTCCCGGTTCGGTCATCAACCTCTCCTCGATGACGGCTTTCTTCGGCAGCCAGGGCAATCCCGGCTACGGGGCGAGCAAGGCCGGCATCGTGCAGATGACGAAGACGCTGGCCGTCGCCTGGGGTGGCGACGGCATCCGGGTCAACGCCGTCGCGCCGGGCTATGTCCACACGCAGATGACCGACCGCTTCAAGCGGAACGAAGAGGCCGACCGCGGGATTGTCGCGCGCACGCCGCTCGGCCGCTGGGGCCTGCCGGACGACATGGCGAAGGTCGCGCTCTTCCTCGCCTCCGACCTTGCCGGGTTCGTCACCGGCCAGACGATCTCCGTGGATGGCGGCTTCGGCTGCGCCATCGGATGAACCGGTCCCCAGATTAGGGCCAAGCTCCTCCCTCGCTTGCACGCCAGCGGAAGCGGAGGCAGACAAGACCCGGCAAGGACCCGTCACGCTGTGAGCAGCGGGATAGATGGGTAATACCACGGTGCATAAGGCAGGACTCATGTTCGGCGGCGGCTTCCTGTCTCCCCTCCCGCTGGGCTACTGGATTCACACATTTCCGCTTGGTGGTGTGGCATTGCACTACACCAACCGTCGCCCCGGCCCCCGCCTGTCCCCGCCCCCGAGCGGGGAAGCCGGGGCCCAGCCTCGGTTCTCGCGGCAACTTCAGCGGTCGATCCCGTTCTTCACCGGCTGCGGCGGCGGCGCCAACGCCGCCATCGTTTCAGTTCGCCGCGTTCCGCGCGGCATCGGGAGTCAGGGCTGGGTCCCCGCCTTCGCGGGGACGACGAGTTGGGGGCGAAGGCCCGTGCAGCAAGGACAGCAGGCGCGCCGCACGCAAGCCGAAATGAGATCTGTGCATGCGTTAGCCCGCCCGGCGGGAGGGGTTGAGGGAGGGCCTCTCGGCGAGCCTGCCCCGGACCCCGATCCGGGGGGGCCTTGCCGGGCTTCGCCCGCCGCCGCACGAAACGCGGCGAACCTGTCGAATGGCGGCGTTGGCGCCGCCGCTTCCGCTGGCGCGCAAGCGGCCCCCCACCCGGCCTCCCCGCAAGCGGGGGAGGAGTTTCCAAGCGGCTGACGGCATAGGTTCCGATCAACGACCGTTGGTATAACGGCTTTCTCCGTTCATCCGTCTTCCGGCAAGAAATTAGAAAAATTTTCATCTTTCTCCCGCCAGAGGGCTTGACTGGGTGAAAAGTGTAGTAGGATAGGAGTAGAGAGAAGGCGGCTTCCGGGGCCGCCTTTCGGCTTGTGTGCCGAGCATGGCCAACAGCTTGGAGGTGCAAGTCCTCTATCCAGCCCGATGGCGGCGAAGGATTAGCGAAGCGCAAGGGCGTCGCCGCGAGGCGGGGTCTGAAGGAAGCGTGGAGCAAAGCCGCGACCCGATGGACAAGAACCGGATACGAGGCCTACCCGGCCGGACGAGCGAGCAAGCGATCGCGAAGTCCGCAGCCATCAAGGGCCGGGGTGGTAAATCCGGCGGGTGTGCGGTGAAGGCGGTTGGTCTTACCTCGGGAGGTCTGCGTCGTGTCCGGAACCCCCGGACTGAGCGGTTCCGCAAGGGCCGTGATCGCGGCGCAGAAGTCAGCAGAGGGCATAGTAGCCGGCCCCCCGGCGAAGGCCCGAACGACGGACAGGGTTATTAGGACGGCAGGCTCATGCGGACCAAGCGGCAGAACATCCAGTTGGAACTGGCCTTGGAGCCGGAGGCGAGGGGTGAAGCCCGGAGCGCCGGAGACCGAGGGACCGAAGCCCGTATGGCGCGTGCCGACCCCGAACGCCCGGCGGCTGTCTTCGACAGGCTCGGCCTCGCCTCCCTGCGAGGCCGTTCCGCAGCTTAAATCCGTCGAACCGCCGTGTACGGACCCGTATGCACGGTGGTGTGGGAGGGGTGGAGCCGTGAGGCTCCCCCCTATCCCGATTTCTGCGCAGGGAAGCAAGGGCTGGGGCCGAAAAAAGTCCCGGCGGGAACGGAGGGGCGAGGTGCGCCCGCCGTCTCGCGCGCGCAATCAGGTGCGCGAACCGCGCCGGCGCTAACGCGCGCGGGCAGGCGCGGGCGCGCACGCAGGATACGCGCGCAAAAAAGGGTCCCGCCGCCCGACGCCGCCCGGGCCGGCGGCGGGGCGGAGGGAGTGGAGCGGAACGGAACGCGACGGAGGGAGCGATATGCAGGAACGGAACCGCAGAGCTTCGGCGACGGCATGGGGAACATGACAATTCATGACACAATGCAGGGGTCTTCCATGAACCTCCCCGCCCCGAGAGCGTGCGGGGAGGACGCGGGGAGCCGCTACCGCAAGCGGGGGAGGCGTTTCCCGGCGGCCGGCGGGACAGGTTCCGATCGACGACTGCCGGTAGGAGATGCGAAACCGGGCAAATCGAATGGACCGTCCGAAGCTCCTGCCCGAAACGACGGCCTATGTCCGAAAGGGGCCCCGCATATGCGGCGTGGACATGCGGATCATGACAAAACATGACAATTCTCGAGAGTTCCGGCAGCCCTGCCTTTGCCGGCGGCCGGCGGCGGGCAAGCCTTCCCCGGAAGACCGTCGGCTTATCCGGATCGAACCGCGCTGCCGGTCTATTGCGCGTCCTGTATCGCCCGCCAGACGCACTCGGGCGTCAGCGGCATCTCGATGTGCCGGACGCCGAGGTCCTTGAGCGCGTGGCAGACGGCGTTGACGACGAGGCCGAGCGCGGGCGTGGTGCCGCCTTCGCCGCCGGGGCGGATGCCGAAGGGGTGCGAGCTCGCCGGCACTTCGGTAATCAGCGTGTTTATAGGCGGCACGGTGTCGGCGCGCGGCATGGCGTAGTCCATGAAGGAGCCGGTGAGAAGCTGGCCGTCCTCCGGCGTGTAGCGGACTTCTTCCATCAGCGCCTGGCCGAGGCCCTGCGCCACAGCGCCCTGCGCCTGCCCGTGCAGGATCAGCGGATTGACCGCGAGGCCTACATCGTCGAGAGCGGTCCACGCCGCGACATGCACATGGCCCGTCTCGGGATCGACCTCGACCTCGCAGACATGCGCGCCATAGGGACAGCCGCCGGAGCGGTCGGTGATGTCTCCGATGCCTTCGAGCGGCCTGTCGGACAAGGCCGCGGCTTCGGCCAGATCGAGGCTGGCGCCGCCCGCCGCATGGAACGCGCCCTCCCGCCAGGCGATGTCTTCCGGCGCGGCCTGGAGCGCCTGCGCCGCAACGGCCTTGCCCCGCTCGACGAGCGCTCCCGCGGCCTTGTCGATGGCGATGCTCGCCAGCCGCATGGAGCGGCCGGAGTGGGAGCCGCCGCCAACCGACACGCGCTCCGTGTCGTTGGCGACATAGCGGATGCGCTCGAAAGGAACGCCCAGCCAGTCGGCTGCCAGTTGCGGGAAGCTGGTCTCGTGGCCCTGTCCGCTGCTCATCGTGCCGACGACGAGTTCTATCGTGCCGTCCGCCAGCGCCCGGATTTCCGCCCGCTCGCGGGGGATGCCGCTCGTCACCTCGATATAGTTGGCGACGGCGATGCCCCGGAAGAACCCCCGCCGGCGGGATGCCGCGCGCCGCGCCCCGAAGCCCGCCCAGTCGCCCGCCTTCAACGCTTCGTCCATGCCGGCGGCATACTCGCCGCTGTCATAGGTGACGCCGACGGCGTTGGTGAACGGCATGGCATCCGGCGCGATCAGGTTGCGCCGGCGCAGCTCGACCCGGTCGAAGCCATGCTCTTCGGCCGCAAGGTCGATCAGCCGCTCGATCATGTAGATGGCCTCGGGCCGTCCGGCGCTGCGATAGACGGCCGTCGGCGCCGTATTGGTCAGCACCGCATGGCCCTGGAAATGGACGGCGGGTATCCGGTAGGTCCCCTGCATCATCGAGAGGCCCTTGCGCAGCGGCCAGAAATACACCGTGTAGGCGCCGAGATTGAGCGTGTTCACGCCCCGGAGCGCCAGGAAATTGCCGTCCCCGTCCAGCGCCAGCGCTGCCTCGGAACGGAGGTCGCGCGCCTGATAGTCGGTCAGGAAGCATTCGCGCCGGTCTGCCGTCCACTTCACCGGCCTTCCCGTCTGCCGCGCCGCCCAGGGCATGAGCGCGAACTCCGGCGAAAAGGCGTTCCGTGTGCCGAAATTGCCGCCCATGTCGCCGAACACCGTCCGGCAATTCTCGGGCGGCACGCCGAGCGTCGCCGCAAGCCGCTCGCGCGTCTGCACGGCGCCGCGCCCGGAGGCCGCCCGCAAGGTGTAGCGTTTCGCCGAAGGATCGTATTCGCCGAGCACGGCGCGCGGTTCCATGGGCACGCCGTTCACGCGGTGGATATGGCTTTCGAGCGTTACGACATGGGCCGCCTTCGCGAATGCCGCCTCTGTCGTGTCCCGGTCGCCCACCTCGCAGGTGAGCGCCAGATTGTTCGCGCAGTCGAGCCAGATTTGCGGGGCGCCCTCGGCCATTGCGGCCCGCGCCTCCGTCACGGCGGGCAGAACCTCGTACTCCACAGCGACAAGTTCGCCCGCGTCGGCCGCGATTTCCGCAGTCTCGGCCACGACCAGCGCCACCGCTTCGCCGCAATAGCGCGAAATATCGACGGGCAGCGGCAGGTTGGGCGTCAGCACGACCTCGAAGCCTTCCGGCAGGCGGAGTTCGACATCGGGCGGGCCGGTCCAGTCCGGATTGTGGGGGATGGGTCCCATCCCGTCCGCAACTGCGTCCGCGCCAGTCAGCACCGCCAGCACGCCGGGCAGGGCGACGGCGCGCGCGCTGTCGATGCCGCGGATGCGGGCATGGGCATGAGGGCTGCGCACAACGAAGGCGTAGGCCGTCCCACCGGGCGTGAAATCGTCCGCATACTGCCCCCGGCCCGCGACCAGCCGGCTGTCCTCTACTCTCCTCCTCGGTTTGCCGATCTCGCCCAATGTCCCGCCTCCCGAGCGCCCTGTATCATTCTTGGCATTGCCGGACGCTCCGGCAATGATGCGCTTCGTCCCGATTCGCGAACGGAGTGTCCCGGTGAAGGTCATCGACTCGCATGCCCATTACGTTCCTCAGACAGTGTTCGACACGCTGGCCAGAGGGGCCGCCCGCTTCGACGGGGTCGAGTGCCTGCATGAGGACGGGCGCTTCCGCCTCGCCTTCGGGGGAAGGGCGCCGACGCGGCCGGTCAATCCGAAGCTGCGCGAAGCCGATGAGCGCCTCGCCTGGATGGACGAGCAGGGCCTCGACCGGCAGGTGGTCGCGCCCTGGACCGACAGCTTCGGGTACGAGTTGGAAGGCGGGACCGGAGCGGACTGGAACCGCTTCTGCAACGAGGCGCTCTGGCGGGCCTGCGAGGGCGAGGAACGCCTGATTCCGCTGGCCGGCGTGCCGCTGCAGCATGGTGAGGCGGCTGCCGAAGTGTTGCGCGAGGCGCTCGACCACGGCTTCCGAGGCTTCATGATCGGCACGCAGCCGCATGGCGATTCCGGCGTGCTGGACGACCCGTCGCTTGAGCCCTTCTGGGCGGCGGCGCATGAGCGCGGGGCGGTGCTTTATGTCCACCCGATGTATGTGACAAGCGATGTGCGCGTCGTGGACTACGACATGGTCAATGCCGTCGGCAGGCTGGCGGATACGACGGTGGCCGTGGCCCGGATTCTGTTTTCGGGCCATGTGCTGAAATATTCGGGCGCGAAACTTATCCTGAGCCACGGAGGCGCGGCGCTGCCCTTCGCGCTCGGCCGGCTGGTGCGGAACGTCGAGGCCCATCCGGGCCAGTATGCGGACCCGGCGGAAGGGCTGTCGCGGCTCTATGTGGACAGTTGCGTTTTCCGCCCCGATGCGCTGCGCTTCCTGGTGGACCTGATGGGGGCGGACCGCGTGATGCTGGGCTCAGACTACCCCTTCCCCATCGGAGATCCCGCGCCCCGCAAGGTCGTGGACGACACTCCGCTCACAGACGCCGAGCGGGGCGAAATTCTATCCAACTCGACGGCGCGTTTGCTGGGGTTGTGAGGTGACATCCCGGCAAACCGCACTAGATTCCAGAAGACTGCTACCGGGGAGGCCCGACGATGCACCAAGGCTGGACCAGGGCCGTCAGCGTCGAGGAGCTTCGCCGCAAGGGCCGGACGGTCTTCCGGCTCGACGGCCGTCAGATCGCTCTCTTCGATACCGCGAAAGGCATCCGCGCCTGCAACAACCGCTGCCCGCACGAGGGCTATCCGCTGCGCGAGGGCACGCTGGACGGGGACTGCCTGCTCACCTGCAATTGGCACAATTGGAAGTTCGACCTGGAAACAGGCGAGAACCAGCGCGACGGCGACAGGTTGCGCGTCTATCCGGTCGAGATTCGGGGCCATGACGTGTGGATCGAGAATGTCGATCCGCCTGTCGAGGAGCGGCTCGCGAAGTCGCTGGAGGACCTGAAGCAGGGTTTCGACGACCACGGCTACGAACGGCTGGCGCGGGAGCTTGCGCGGATAGCGCAGCTCGGCGTGGACCCTACGCTCGCCGTCAGGGAAGCGATCCGCTGGTCGCATGACAGGTTCGAATTCGGCTGGACGCACGCCTATGCGGGCGCCGCAGACTGGTTGGCGCTTTACGACAGCCGCGCGGACAAACCCGAAGACCGCCTCATCTGTCTTCTGGAGGCTGTCGGCCACATGGCCGAGGACACGCTGCGCGAGCGGCGCTATCCCTATGCCGAAGGCGTCGAGACATGGGACGAGGAGGCTTTCGGCCGGGCGGTCGAGGAGGAAGACGAGGCGCGCGCCATTCGCCTGACACGCGGCGCGATCGCGCCCGGCGACGCCTGGAGCGCAATGGAACGCGGACTGGCCCGCGCCGCGCTCGCCCACTATTCGGATTTCGGCCATTCCGCGATCTATGTGACCAAGGCCGGCGCACTGATCCGCCGGCTGGGCGAGGATATCGCCGAGCCGGTCCTGCTTTCGCTGGTAAGAGGGTTGGTGTCGGCCTTCTGCGAGGACCTGATCCCCGAATTCCGCGGATATGGCGCGGCGCTGGAACGGTTCGGTTCGCAGGCAAACGGCCATGCCCCCGCGGCAGTGGACTATGCCGGGTTGAATGCCAACAGGGCTGTCTCGTTCACCGCGGAACACGGCGCGGCGCCTGCGCTCGATCTCTTTCGCAGCCTGCTCGGGGCCAATGCGCTCAACATGGTGCGCTTCGACCTCCGCCACCTCGAAGACCTGGACCAACCCTATGGAAGCGATTTCGGCTGGCTCGACCTTACCCACGGCCTCACCTTCGCCGATGCGGTGCTGAGCCTCTGCTCCCGCTATCCGGAGCTCTGGCCGTCGGGACTGCTGCAGATGGCCTGTTTCGCCGGCCGCAATATCGGCCACCAGAACGAGCATGCGGACCCGGACGACTGGACCGTTGCGGACCCGGATGCCTTCTTCGCCGAGGTGGAGCGCACGCTTCTGGACCACGGCCAGGACCGCTACATCGTTTCCGTCCATCTGGTGAAAACGGCGTCGTCGGTGCGCAGCCTGCTCGCGTCCGGCGAGGCGGGCCGGGCGGGCGAACTGGCGCTTGCTGCGCTCAACCGCCTTCTGAATTCGCCGGTGCGACGGAAGATGGTTCGTCGCACGGCCCGTCAGGCCATGCGCTTCGTCGAGACCGACATCTAGCCCGGCGTCGATTGACAGTGCGAGCGGCCGGGTTGCAACCTTTCCATAGCGTTGCAGCATCCAGGCCGGAGACAAGCGATGAAGCTCGGCTACTTCATGATGCCCCTGCACCATATCGACAGGGACTACCACACGATTCTGGAAGAAGATGCCGAGGCCATCATCTACGCCGATGAACTCGGATACTCGGAAGCCTGGGTCGGCGAGCACTACACGTCGGCGGTCGAGCCGATCACCTCCCCGCTCCAGTTCCTGTCGAGTCTCATCCACCGGACGCGGCAGATCACCTTCGGCACCGGCGTTATCTGCATGCCGCAATACCATCCGGGCGTGACGGCCGGCCAGGCCGCCATGTTCGACCATATGTCCGAGGGCCGCTTCATCATGGGCGTCGGGCCGGGCGGGCTGCCGTCGGACTTCGAGCTTTTCGGGGTCATGGACGCAGACCGGAACGAAATGATGGTCGAGGCCCTCGACCACATCCTGGCCCTCTGGAAGGGCGAACCTCCTTACGACATCAAGGGGAAATACTGGAACATCCGCATGCCGGACTGGACGCATCACGACATCAAGCTCGGATATGTGGCCAAGCCGTTCCAGAAACCTCATCCGCCGATAGCGGTGTCGGGGATGAGCCCCTTCTCCGGCTCGATGACCTTCGCGGGTTCCCGGGGATACATTCCCGTCTCGGCCAACTTCGTCGGAGAGTGGTCGGTGGCATCCCACTGGCCGGCCTATCTCAAGGGCGCGGAGCAGTCCGGGATCGAGGCCGACCGAAAGCGGTGGCGGGTCGCGCGCAGCATCTATGTCGCCGACAGCGACGACGCGGCGGAGGACTTCGTCAAGACGCCCGGCGGCCCCTACGACTTCTACTACGAGTATCTCTGCACGATTTTCGAACGCGCGGACCTGCGGGCTGCCTTCGTGGTGGAACAGGGCGACGACCCGAACGAGCTGACCCACGAGGCCTTAAGGGACAATCTCGTCGTCCATGGCAGCCCGGAAACGGTGGCGCAGAAGATACTCGCCCTGCGCGAGAAGGTCGGGGATTTCGGCACGCTTCTCTACGCGGCTCACGATTGGGACGACCGGAAAGCCGGCATGAAGAACTCCATGCGGCTTATGGCCGAAGACGTCATGCCGCGCATCAACGCTGCTCTCGGTGCAAGACAAGCTGCGGAGTGACTTGACCCGCGCGCCCGACGCTGCCCGGATTGCAGGCCGGTCGTTTCCATCGTGTAATGCCTCCGGGAGGATGCTGCGGCGGCGGCGGTCGCCGGCCGACAGCGCGGCGGAATCCGGCCACAACCTTGAAGGAAAGCGGACCATGCGAAACCCATCTCGAAACCGGTTAGTCCGAAGGGCGCGAGGCATCGTGCCGGCGGCGGCGCTCAGCCTCGCTCTCGCCTTCCCGGCGGCGGGTCAGACCGAGCTGAATGTGGCCATTCATGCCGACCTGAAGAACATCGACCCCATCTGGACCACGGCGCTCATCACCAGCAACCACGGCTATGCGGTCTACGACACGCTGTTCGCCACGGATGCGGATTTCAACGTCCAGCCGCAGATGGCCGAAGGTTACACGATGAGCGATGACGGCCTCGTTTACACCATCACGCTCCGCGACGGCCTCAACTGGCATGACGGGACGCCGGTGACCGCGAAGGACTGCGTGGCCTCCATCAAGCGCTGGGGCCAGCGCGACGTGTTCGGACAGCTCCTCATGGAGCGGGTCGACACCATGGTGGCGGCGGACGACCGCACCATCGTGATGACGCTCAAGAATCCGTGGGCGCTGGCGATCGCCGCGCTTGGCAAGAAGAACGCGAACGTTCCCTTCATGATGCCGGAGCGGGTGGCGATGACCGATCCGCATGAGCAGATTAAGGAGATGGTCGGCTCGGGACCCTTCAGGATCCTGGAGGACGAATGGGTGCCCGGCAGCAGGGTCGTCTATGAGAAGAATGCGGACTATGTGCCGCGCGACGAACCCGCAAGCGAGACGGCGGGTGGCAAGGTCGTTCATTTCGACCGCCTCGTCTGGCAGTACATTCCCGACTCGCAGACCACGGCAAATGCTCTCGTTGCGGGCGAGATCGACCTCATCGAGAACGTCCCGGCGGACCTCGTGCCGCAGCTCAACGCCGCCGAGGGCGTCACCGTGGAGCCGACGGACGGGCTCGGCTGGCAGCCATGGCTCGTCATCAACCACCTGCACCCGCCGTTCGACAACGTGAAGGCCCGCCAGGCCCTCCAGCTCATGGCGGACCAGGCCACTTACCAGCTGGCGAACAGCTCGCTGGAAGGTTCGTGGCGCACCTGTCCGGCGATGTTCATCTGCGACACGCCCCACGCCAGCGACCTCGGCTCGGAACGCCTCATGCAGCAGAATCTCGAGGAAGCGAAGAAGCTGCTTGCCGAGTCGGGCTATAACGGGGAGCCGGTCGTTCTCCTGCACCCGACCGACATCCCGCAGCTCCACTCGGCGACCCTCGTCAGCGCCGCACTGCTGCGCGAGATCGGCGTCAATGTGGACGACCAGGCGATGGACTGGTCCACCCTCACCTCGCGCCGCGCCGAGAAGAAGGCCCCGGCCGACGGCGGCTGGAACCTGTTCCACACGGCCTGGCCGGCGAACATGCTGCTGAACCCGATGATGCACAACGGCGTCTCGGGCGCCTGCGACGCGGCGTGGTTCGGCTGGCCCTGCGACGAGGAACTCCAGGAGCTCAGGGCGAAGTTCTCCAATGAAGCCGACCCGGAAACGCTGGTCACGCTCTCCCGGCGGATGCAGGAGCGCGCGATGGAATACGTCACCTACATTCCTCTGGGGCAGTATTTCTTCTACCGCGCCTACCGAAACGACGTGAGCGGCGTCATCAAATCGACCGACGCCTTCTTCTGGAACATCCAGAAGAACTAGGCAGCCGCTCAACCCGCCCGCCCGCCGCGCGAACCGGGCGGCGGGCGGGCGGCATAACGACCTGGGAGACCCGCGCCATGCAGGACGAGGACCTCTGTTTCCGCTCCGCCGTCGATCTTGCGGCGGACATTCGCAGCCGCCGCCTCTCGCCGGTCGAGCTTGCCGAAGCGGTCATCGCGCGGATCGAGGCGCTGAACCCGGCCCTCAACTGCTTCTGCACGCCGACGCCCGAGATTGCGCTGGAAGAGGCGCAGGCGGCGGAAGACGCGGTCATGCGGGGCGGGCCCCTCGGGCTGCTTCACGGAATTCCCTATTCGATCAAGGATCTTCAGCCGAGCAAGGGCGTGCGCACCATGCGCGGTTCGAAGATCTTCGAGCACAATGTCCCGGAAGACGACACGCCGCTTGAGCGGCGCCTTCAGGACGCCGGCGGCGTCTTCCTCGGCAAGACGACGACGCCCGAGTTCGGCTGGAAAGGTGCGACCGACAGCCCCGTCACCGGGATCACGCGCAACCCCTGGAACCTGGAGCGCACGCCGGGCGGGTCGAGCGGCGGCGCGTCGGCCCAGATTGCGGCGGGGCTGGGGCCGCTCGCCCAGGGCGGCGACGGCGGCGGCTCGATCCGCATCCCGTCCTCCTTCGCGGGCATTTTCGGCATCAAGCCGACTATCGGCCTCGTGCCCTATCTGCCAATGCCGCACAACGGCCTCCTGTCCCATCTGGGGCCCATGACCCGCACCGTGTCCGACGCAGCCCTCATGCTGAGCGCGCTCTCCGGCTACGACCCGGGCGACCGCTTCAGCCAGCCGGGGCCGCCGCAGGACTTCCTTGCGGGCCTGCATGACGGTGTCGCCGGCCTCAGGGTCTTCTGGAGCCCGACCCTCGGCTATGCGGAGGTGGACCCGGAAGTCGCGGAGGCGACGGCGCGGGCGGCCGCGCGGTTCGCCGAGCTCGGCGCCGAGATGGAAGAGGGCGACCCCGGCATCGGCAATGCGACCGACTTCTTCATCGTGCTCTACCAGAGCGCCGTTGCAGGTGGCCTCGTTCAGCATCTCGAAGATTGGGAAGCCGAAATGGACCCCGGCCTCGTGCATATGGTGCGCCGCGGCATGGAATACAGCGCGGTCGAATATGTGCAGGCCCGCATCGAGCGGCTCGCCTTTTGCGACCGGCTGGCCCGGTTCTTCGAGAGCTACGACCTGCTCCTCACGCCTGCGACCGCCGTTCCCGCATTCTCCGTAGGCCAGGTGGCGCCCGAGCCCGGCCGGTTCGAGGCCGAGGACCTGTTCGCGTGGACCCCGTTCAGCTTCCCTTTCAACGCCAGCGGCAATCCGGCGGCGAGCGTGCCTTGCGGCTTCACCTCGGACGGGCTGCCCATCGGCCTCCAGATCGTCGGGCGGCTACACGAGGACCGGCAGGTGTTGCGGGCCGCCGCCGCCTTCGAGCGCATCGCGCCCTGGGCCGACCGTCGCCCTGAACTGCCGGGCTAATAGATCGTCTTCTCCAGCTCGGCCGAGTAGGCGCGGTCCCAGGACTTCGCCTCGAACTCGCCCTCGTTGTCGAGCGCTTCCATGATCTGGCCGAGGGTCGGCAGGGAGTCGCGGGGCACGCGCGTTTCGGGGCGCCACAGGCGGGAGCGGACGAGCGCCTTCGGGCACTGGATATAGACCCGGTCCACGGCGACCGAGAGCACGCTGCGCGGCAACTGTCCCCTTATCTCGAAACGCGCCAGCAATTCCGGGTCGGTGCCGACGCGCCCGCGTCCGTTGATGCGCAGCGTCTCGCCAACGCCAGGAATGAGGAAGAGCAGCGAGATGCGCGGGTCCCGAACGATATTGCGCAGGCTGTCGAGCCGGTTGTTGCCGCGCCGGTCGGGCAGCAGCACGGTCTTCGAATCCTGCACCTGCACGAACCCCGCCGGGTCGCCGCGCGGGCTGCAATCGAGTCCTTCCGGCCCGACCGTCGCCAGCACGACGAAGGGCGCCGCGTCGATGAAGGCGCGGTAATGATCGGAGATGTGGTCGATCTCCTTGAGGATTGCGCGCCGCCTGGGAGGCATCTCGTAGAGTGCCTCCAGTTCGGCCTCGCTCTCTATCCAGCCGTTCGATTGCATGGCGTTTCCTCCTTTGTGCGGCGCGCCGGCGGTCATGCCATCGGCATTCCCGCATGGACGCTGCGGGAGTTCGCGATCTCGAAAAACTGGCCCGAAAGCGACGGCATGGCGACCTCCGCGATACTCTCCGGCGTCCAGTTGCCGTTGCGGTGGACCGTGCGCACGGGGCGGGAATGGCCGTAGAGCGTCAGCTCGCCCGCGCGCTGGTGGAACACCTGGCCGTTGACATAGCCCGCTTCCTCCGAGGCGAGGAAGGTACAGAGCGGCGCGATGGCGTCCGCCCGGCTGAGCCGCAACCGCTCGTCCCGCACCGCCGCCGCCTTCGGGTCCTTGGGCGCCGGCACGCTGCGGGTCATGCGCGTGTCGGCCGAGGGCGCGATGACATTGGCGGTCACGTTCTTCGACGCGCTCTCCATCGCCACGATGCGCGCGAGCGCCACGATGCCGAGCTTGGCCGCGCCGTAGTTCGCCTGACCGATATTGCCGAGCAGGCCGGAGGTCGAGGAGACCATGATGATGCGCCCGTATTCCTGCTCGCGGAACAGGTTGATCGCCGCCCGGTTGACATTGAAATGCCCGGTCAGATGGACGTCGATGACCGCCTGCCAGTCTTCCGGCGACATCTTGTGGAACATGCGGTCGCGCAGGATGCCGGCGGGGTTGAAGACGATATGCAGCCCGCCGAACTCGTCGCGGGCCTGCTGCACCATGTCGAGGCAGTTCTCGAAGCTCGCGACGGAACCGAAATTCGCAGCCGCCCGGCCGCCCGCCGCCCTGATCTCGTCCACGACCGCCTGGGCGGGAGTTCGGTCGCCACCGCCCTCGCCGCCGCCGCCGACGCCCGGATCGTTGACAATGACGCTCGCCCCGTTCGCCGCCATCGTCTTCGCCACTTCGGCGCCGACCCCGCGCCCCGAACCCGTGCAGATCGCCACCCGCCCGTCAAGCATTCCCATCGAACCGTCTCCCCTCAATCTGTCCCGCGGCTCCAAGTCCCGCCGCGATTGTCCGGCCTATCGCGCGGGCTGTCAAAACCGGCTTCGGCCGGCGCCGCCCCGTCCAGGGAAGCCCACTCCACCAGAGCGTCATGAATTGTCATGTTTTGTCATGCGGCGGGGCTGCGGTCATGGCTTGCCGCCTGTCGGGGCCGACGTTTCGGGCGCGGTCGAGAGTGCGGGCAAGCGATTCCTCCGTGCGGCGGTGCTGCCTTTCGCGCCATGCGCTGTATTCGGGCGAGGGCAGCTTGCCGACGAACTTCCGCCCGCTGACATGGCAGTCGATCGGGCCGCCGAGGCCCCCGCCTATCGTGACCGGCCCGAACCGGCGCTCCTTGTCTTCCAGCCACGCCCGGAACTCCGGCGTCTCCTGGCTGCCGGCCCAGACCTCGCCGCCATAGTGGAACTCGTCCTCGCTGCCGTCATAGTCCGACACATAAGGGTCGGGGTCGTCGAACGGGTCGTCGAGACCGTCCCACATTTCCTCTTCGGGTTCCGGCTCCGGTTCGGGCAGGTGTGCGGCGGCCCAGTCGAGCACGGCGAGGAGCTGGCGCAGATGGCTGAGCCGGGCGCGTCCGGCGCGGTGGCGTTCGGCAAGCGCGCGGTCGTCTTCCGGCGGCGGCCCGGCGCTTAGGTCTTCGGCATAGGCTGCGGCGAGGGCTTCGGCGGCCGGCGCCAGCGCTGCGGCCAGCGTCGCCGCCAGATCGGGGCGGGGGTCGGTTGCAGTCATGGTTCCTCCTTGCCGGTCCGGGAGCGGGTCCCTTTGCCGCGCGCAATCGCGTGCCGGTGCGCCCGTGCCCGCCTGCGCGTCTTGCGCCGGCGCGGTTCGCACGCCTGATTGCGCGCGCGAGACAGAGGACGCACCTCTCCCGCCGGTTTCTCAGGGGTTTTCAGAAAGTGGCGCCGCTCGGCCGCGCAACGCCGGGGAAGCGGCTCCGGATGCCCCTTCTCCCACTCCCATCATACACCGCTTTTCCCAAGGTCAAGCCCTAAACGGGAACAAAAGAAAAAATATTTGAAATTTTTCCTTCTTTCTAACCTGAAAAGGGCAAATTTCCACCCAGACCTCCGCCTCCCTCCTCCATGTCCGAACGCCCCCCTGCGCCATGCCTGGACGCTCCCTTTCCGGCATGACGGAGGAGGACGCGACGTGACAGGACCGGCTGCGACACCGCTGACAAGCCGAAATGAGATGCGCGCATGCGGTAGCCTGTCGCGGGCCGGGAAGCCGGCGCGGCGCCGGGTCATCCTGCTTGCGACTCCCCGGAGGTCCGCGTGTATAACGAAACCAACGGGCGGACAGAGAGGGAAGCGGAATGCCGGTCAAGGTGGTAATGCAGAACGAGCTCTCGATGGGGGCGACGGACCGGATCCGGGAGATGGCCGAAGTGGTCGTCGATCCGGAGCTGGAGCGGGTGTCCGGTGCGGATATCGTCGTCGTGGGCCGCGGGCCGGCCGACGCCGCGTTCATGTCGCGCGCCGGCAATCGCCTGAAGATGGTCGCCACGCCCGGCATCGGCGTGGACAAGATCGACGTGGAGGCGGCGGGCGAGCGCGGCATTATCGTCATCCACAACCCCGACGCGCCGAGCCAGTCCACGGCGGAGCACACGGTTGCGCTGCTGATGGCGATGGCGGCCCGCGTCATGACCGGGGACCGTTTCCTCAGGGAGGGCCGGCCGCTGGACCGCGAGAAGATGCGGGGCACGGAACTCAAGGGGAGCAATCTGGGCGTCGTCGGCTACGGGCGCATCGGCCGGCGCGTCGCGGAAGTCTGCGCGCTGGGCCTCGGCATGAATGTGCGTGTGTGCGACCCCCTGGTGGACCTGCGGCAGGAAACCCCGGAGGGCGTGACGCTCACCGGCGATTTCGACTCCGTCTTCACGGACGCGAAATTCGTCACCCTGCATGTGCCGCTGGCGCCGGGCACGCGCCATCTGGTCGGCGAGCGGGAGCTGCGCAAGATCCCCGAGGGCGGCTATCTGGTGAACGCTTCGCGCGGGTCCGTGGTGGACGAGCAGGCGCTGATCCGGGCCTTGCAGGACGGGCATCTGGCGGGTGCGGCGCTGGACGTGACCGACCCGGAGCCGCCGCTGCCGGACAACCCGCTGCTGGCGATGGACAATGTCATCGTCACCCCGCACATCGCGTCCAACACGGACAAGGGCGTGCGCGCCATGATGCACGGGGTTGCCGACCAGATCGCGCAGGTCATCGCCGGAGAGCCGCCCCGCAGCATGGTCGATCCCAACGTCTGGCCCGGCCGCTTCGCCGGCTGGTCGGCCGCGGATTCCTGACCGGCCGCCGGGCAGTACGGCGCCGTTCCGGGACGGATCGCCGACGCCCTGCGTCCGCCGCCCCGGCTATTGACATCTCGCAAGCGGAACCATAGGTTCCGTACTAGACCGATCATCCTGCCGCTCCAACTTCGGAGCGATCATCCAGAGGAGCCCCCCGCGAAGCATTTTGCGGGGGGCTTCCTGCAGCTTGAGGATAAATTTGGAAGATGAAGTCGATATTGCTTATCGATGGAGGGTACCTTCGAAGTAATTCGAGAAATGCCGGGTATAGCTATACCCCCGATTTCATCGAAGCATTTTCTCGCGTCTGCGGCGAGCAAGGAGAGACGCTACAGCGGGTCCTATACTATGACTGCCCCCTGTACAGAGGCAAACAAAGGAAACCTGTCTCCGGAAGCACCCAGGAATTCAGTGCGTCGGACAATTGGTTGATCGATCTCGCGGGGCGGGAATTCTTCGCCGTTCGGCGAGGTACGTTGGCATTCAGGGGCTGGGCGCTGCGCAGCAATCGGACCGGCTTAGGCCGTGACCTGACTGACGACGATTTTCGCCCCAATTTCGAGCAAAAGGGTGTGGACATGAGGATAGGTCTGGATATCGCTACCATATCGGGTAATGGCCGTATCGACCGTATCGTGCTTGTTTCCGGAGATACGGACCTGATACCGGCCACAAAACATGCCCGTAAAGCCAATCTTCAGGCTATGGGTGTGCAGTTGCCGGTTCCCCCGGCGCAACCGCTGGCGCCGACGCTCTGTGCTCACCTTGACAGTGTCCGTAACGTCCGTTGGCCGGATATGCCGATGGATGGGGAAGCCGGCTCTCTAACGGCCGGCGTGTAGCCTGGTTTGGAATTACGCCCTGCCAACTGGATCGACATTCGGTAAATCGCTTTGGGCGGGCGCCGCTTCCGGCTTGTCTTCCTCCCGGATTGCAGGCGAAATCGGGCCGCCTCTGTGCGGCCGCATAGTTATCGCCCGGTCCTATCGGGGAACGGAGGCAGGTAAGTGTTTGAAAAGATTGGTCGGAGTGGCAAGATTCGAACTTGCGGCCCCTGCCTCCCGAAGACAGTGCTCTACCAGGCTGAGCTACACTCCGGCCGTCAGCCGGTGTGTATAGCGGCGGCGGGGGCCGAGTTCAACGGGGTGCGGCGGCAGGAAGCGCCGGAATCGCAGCGGAGGGGGACGGCATGAGCACAGGCTGGCAGTTCTGGATCGACCGGGGCGGAACCTTCACCGATATCGTGGCCCGAGGGCCGGACGGCGGCTATGTCACCCGCAAGCTGCTCTCCGAAGCGCCGGAGCATTACGACGACGCGGCACTCCAGGGCATTCGCGACATTCTGGGCGCGGAGGCGGATGCGCCAGTTCCCGCCGACCATGTCGAGGCGGTGCGGATGGGCACCACCGTCGCGACCAATGCGCTGCTGGAGCGCAAGGGCGAACGCACCCTTCTGGTCGTGACCCGGGGCTTCGCGGACCAGCTCCGGATCGGCTACCAGAACCGCCCGCGCCTGTTCGACCTGCATATCCGGCTGCCGGAAATCCTCTATGCCGAGGTCGTCGAGGCCGATGAGCGCCTGGGGCCCCACGGCGAGGTCGTGCAGCCGCTGGACGAGGCGAAGCTGGCGGCGGACCTCGCGCGGGCGCATGAGGACGGCTTCCGAGCTGTCGCCATCTGCCTGATGCACGGCTACCGCCACACCGCCCATGAGGCAGCGGCCGAAGAGATCGCGCGGCGCGCGGGCTTCGAGCAGGTCTCGGTCAGCCACAAGGTCTCGCCGCTGATGAAGTTCGTCTCGCGCGGCGACACGACGGTGGTGGACGCCTATCTCTCGCCGATCCTGCGCCGCCATGTGGAGCGTATGGCGGACGCGCTCGGCGGGGCCCGCCTCCTGTTCATGCAGTCCAACGGAGGGCTGGTGGATGCGCGCCGCTTCCAGGGCAAGGACGCCATCCTCTCCGGTCCGGCGGGCGGCATCGTGGGCGCCGTGGAGACCGCCCGGTCGGCAGGCTTCGAGCGCATCATCGGCTTCGACATGGGCGGCACCTCCACCGATGTCTCGCATTATGCCGGCAGCTATGAGCGCGCGTTCGAGACCGAGGTCGCGGGCGTGCGGATGCGCGCGCCCATGCTGGACATCCACACCGTCGCTGCCGGCGGCGGGTCCATCCTGCATTTCGACGGGCGGCGCTTCCGGGTGGGTCCCGACAGCGCGGGCGCGGACCCCGGCCCCGCCTGCTACCGGCGCGGCGGCCCGCTGACCGTCACCGACTGCAACCTCATGCTCGGCCGGCTGCTGCCGGAGTTCTTCCCGCGCATTTTCGGCCCCGGCCGCGACGAGGCGCTCGATGTCGGGATCGTCCGAAGCGGGTTCGCCGACCTGGCGGAGCGGATCGGCGACGGGCGCACGGCCGAAGCGGTGGCGGAAGGCTTCCTGCGCATCGCGGTCGAGAACATGGCCAACGCCATCAAGCGCATCTCCATCGAGCGCGGACACGATGTCACCGACTACGCGCTCAACTGCTTCGGCGGGGCAGGGGGCCAGCATGCCTGTGCCGTCGCGGACGCGCTCGGCATCGAGACGGTGATGATCCACCCCTTTGCGGGCGTGCTGTCCGCCTATGGCATGGGCCTCGCGGATATCCGGGTGCTGCGCGAAACGGCGGTCGAGGCGCCGCTCGGCGAGATCGAGCGGGCGGAAGCGGCGTTTGAGCGGCTGGAGGCGCTCGCCGGGGAGGAGATGGCGGCCCAGGGCGTGCCGCCCGAGCGGGTTGAGGCCTTCCGGCGCCTGCATGTGCGCTATGACGGCACCGACTCCCCGCTGACGGTGGCGTTCGGCCCGGAAGCGGCCGTGCGCGAGAGTTTCGAGGACCAGCACCGCCGGCGGTTCGGTTTCGTCTCGGAGACCAAGGGGCTCGTGATCGAGGCGGCGGCGCTCGAACTGGTGGGCTACACCGACAGGGCAGGGGAACCCGCGATGGCCGGAGAGGGCGGCGAGCCGGTTCCGGAGGCGGCAACCCGGCTGTTCGCCGACGGGCGGATGCGGGACGCCGCCGTGCATGTCCGGGCGAAACTCGGCTCGGGAAGTCGCGTGGCGGGTCCCGCGGTCATCGTCGAGGACACGGCGACCACCGTCGTCGAGCCAGACTGGGAAGCGCGCCTCACGGAGAGCGGCAACCTGTTGCTGCGGCGCATCCGCCCGCTCGCGCGCAAGGCGCCGTCGGGCACCGAGGCCGACCCCGTGCTGCTTGAGGTGTTCAACAATATGTACATGTCGGCGGCGGAGCAGATGGGCGCCACCCTGGCCGCGACCGCCTCCTCGGTGAACATCAAGGAGCGGCTCGACTTCTCTTGCGCCATTTTCGACCCCGACGGCGAGCTGGTGGCGAATGCGCCGCATATTCCGGTGCATCTCGGCTCCATGTCGGAGTCCGTGCAGTCCATCATCCGCTCCCGCGCAGGGACGATGGAGCCGGGCGACGTGTTCATGCTGAACGCGCCCTATAACGGCGGGACGCACCTGCCGGACGTGACGCTTATCACGCCGGTCTTCGCGCCCGGCGGCGGCGCGATCTGGTTCTATGTGGCGAGCCGCGGCCATCATGCCGATATCGGCGGCATCACGCCGGGCTCCATGCCGCCCGACAGCCGCCATATCGAGCAGGAGGGCGTGCTGTTCGACGATGTGCGCGCAGTGCGCGGCGGGCGCTTCCTGGAGGCGGAGGTGCTGGCGATGTTGGAGGGCGCGCGCTATCCGGCGCGCAACCCGGCCGAGAATCTCGCCGACTTCCGCGCCCAGATCGCCGCCAACCACAAGGGCGTCGAGGAACTGCACAAGATGGTGGCGCATTTCGGGCTGGATACCGTCCAGGCCTATATGCGCCATGTGCGGGACAATGCCGAGGAGAGCGTGCGCCGGGTGCTGGACGCGCTAAGGCCCGGCAGCTTCGAGATCGAGACCGACCAAGGCTGGCGGATCGCGGTGGACGTTTCCATCGACAAGGCGGCGCGCCGGGCGGTGCTGGACTTCTCGCGCTCCTCCGGCCAGGTGGACGGCAATTTCAACGCGCCGACGGCCGTGTGCATGGCGGCGGTGCTCTATGTCTTCCGCTGCCTCTGCGGGGTCGATATCCCGCTCAATGCCGGCTGCCTGAAGCCGCTGGACATCCGCGTGAAGGAGCCGTCGATCCTGAGGCCGCACTATCCGGCGGCGGTAGTGGCCGGCAATGTCGAGACCTCGCAATACATCACCGACACCTTGTTCGGCGCGCTGAACGCCGTGGCCGAGTCCCAGGGCACGGTCAACAATTTCACCTTCGGCAATGCGCGCTACCAGTATTACGAAACCATCTGCGGCGGCTCCGGCGCGGGCGAAGGCTTCGACGGGGCCGACGCCGTGCATGTCCACATGACGAACACCCGGCTCACCGACCCGGAAATCCTGGAATGGCGCTATCCGGTCAGGCTGGAGAGCTTCGAGATCAGGCGCGGCAGCGGCGGCAAGGGGCGTTGGCGCGGTGGCGACGGCATCCGCCGCCGGGTCCGCTTCCTCGAGCCGATGACGGCGGCGATCCTCTCCAGTCATCGCCGCGTGGCGCCCTACGGCCTCGCTGGCGGGGACAGCGGCGCGCTGGGACGCAACAGCGTCGTCAGGACGGATGGCAGCGTGGAGGTCCTGCTCGGCGCCGACCGCACCGAGATGGGAGCCGGCGACACCTTCGTTATTGAGACGCCTGGTGGCGGCGGCTGGGGCCAGCCGGAGGGGTGAGGCCGGTGCTTCCCGAAATGAGTCGAAATGAGCGAATTGGACTGGGAATAGGCAGGTTTGGGCAGATATAGGCTGAATTGGAACGAAACGCGCAGAAAATGAACGGTTTGAGCAGCCGCCTTTGCCGGACCGCCGGTTGGAACTGCTGCGCGGTTTCCTGGAGCAGAACGGCGGCAGGCTTTCCGCCCGCGCCTGCAGCCGCGAGTTTGCAGCCTTGACCGACGACGAGGCCGCGCGGATCGAACGCCTCTATGCCGAGAGCTTCGGGGAGGCGTAGTCCGGCTCCGGTTGCTTCCGCCGCCTACAGCGCCGCGTAGCGTCTGAGGTGGTAGTCGTTGTCGCCGAAGCTGCGGTCGATCATGGTGAGGCGCTTGAAATAGTGGCCGGCGGCGTATTCGTCGGTCATGCCGATGCCGCCGTGAAGCTGGATCGACTGCTGGCCGACGAAGCGGGCCGACTTGCCGATCTGCACCTTTGCGGCGGACATGGCCTTCTTGCGCGCGTCCGCATCCTCCTCGTCGATGCGCATGGCCGCCATCATCGCCATCGACTTCGCTTCCTCATGCGCGATGAACATGTCCACCATGCGGTGCTGAAGAACCTGGAAGCGCCCGATGGGCTGGCCGAACTGCTCGCGCGTCTTGAGGTATTCGAGCGTCATGTCGTTGAGCGTAGCCATCAGGCCGACCGCCTCCGCCGACACGGCCGCAATCGCCCGGTCCACCACCTCTTCGATGGTCGGGAGCGCGCCGCCCACCTCGCCGAGCACGCCCTCGGCCGGCGTGCTGTCCAGCGTGACCTCGCCGGCCCGGAGGCCGTCGGCGGTCGGGTAGCCGCGCACGGACAGGCCGGGCGCGTCCTTATCCACCAGGAAGAGGGTGATGCCTTCTGCATCGCGCGAGCCGCCGGCCGTGCGCGCCGACACGATGAACCGGTCGGCCGTCGGCGCGCCGAACACGACGCTCTTCATGCCGGTGAGCCTGTAGCCTCCGTTCGCGGCCTCGGCGCGGACCTCGACATCCTGGAGGTTGTAGCGGGCCTGGCGCTCGGCGAAGGCGAAGGCGAGCTTGCACTTGCCCTCCGCAACTGCCGGCAGGATTTCGGCCTTCTGCTCGTCAGAACCCGCCGCCGCGACCGCGCCGCCGCCGAGGATCACCGTCGAGAGATACGGTTCCGCCACCAGCCCGTTGCCGATGGCCTCCATGACGACCATCGTCTCGACGCCGGACATGCCGAGGCCGCCATGCTCCTCCGGGAAGGGGATGCCGAGCCAGCCGAGCTCCGCGAATTGCGCCCAGTGCGCGTCGGCATAGCCCTGCTCGGTGGCCACCAATTGGCGCCTGGCCTCGAAGCTGTAGTTCTCGCGCACGAAGCGCTGCACGCTCTCCTGGAGGAGTTGCTGGTCCTCGGAATAGTCGAAGTCCATGGCCTGTCCCTGTTCCTTCCCGTCTGCGGGCGCCGTCTGGAGGCTACTAGAGGCCGAGCACGGCCTTAGCGATGATGTTGCGCTGGATTTCGTTGGAGCCGCTATAGATCGACGCCTTGCGCCAGTCGAAATAGCAGGCGGTGGCGCCGGCGGCCTCGCTCGGGCCGACGGACGGCTCGTTCCAGCCCTGGGCGAGCGCGCGTTCGATGAAGGGATGGGCGAAATAGCCCTGCGCCTCCATCAGCAGCTCCATCACGTCCTGCTGGATTTCGGTGCCGCGAATCTTGAGCAGCGAGGCTTCCGGACCGATTTCGTCATCCGCCTCCTTCGCCGCGACCATGCGCAGAAAGGACCAGCGCAGGTCCTCCAGCGCCGTTCCGGTCTCGGCGATGCGGCGCGAGAAGTCCGGGTCGCGCCCGTCATCGATCTCCTCCAGCCGGTCGAGCCGCTGGCGGCAGAGCCCGACGCCGGCCGTGCCGGAGCGCTCGTGTCCGAGCAGGTATTTGGCGCAGGTCCAGCCCTTGCCCTCGTCATGGATGCGCTCCGAGACCGGCACGCGGACATCCTCGAAGATCACCTCGTTGAAGTCCGACATGCCGCTGAAGCGTTCGATCGGGCGCACGGTGACGCCGGGGAGGCTCATGTCGATCAGGAGGACGGAAATGCCGTCCTGCTTCTTGCCGGAGGTGTCCGTGCGCACCAGCGCGAAGCACCAGTCCGCCCAGTTGGCATAGGTCGTCCAGATCTTGCGCCCGTTGACGACGTAACGGTCGCCGTCGAGCGCCGCCCGGCAGCTGAGCGAGGCCAGGTCCGAGCCCGAATTCGGCTCCGAATAGCCCTGGCACCAGATGGTCTCGCTGGAGAGGATGCCCGGCAAGTGGCGCGCCTTCTGCTCCCCGGTCCCGAAGGCGAGCACCACGGGGCCCACCATTTGCGGGCCGAAGGGCACCGGCCCCGGCGCGCAGGCGAGGTGGCTTTCCTCCTCGAAGATGAATCGCTGCGACGGTGTCCAGCCCGGCCCGCCGGCGGCTTCCGGCCAGTTGGGGCACATCCAGCCCCGCTGCGAGACGGCGCGCATCCAGTCAACGACGTCGTCCCGCGTGAGCAGGCTGCCGTCCCTCACCTTGTCGCGCACATCCTGCGGCAGGCGCTCCCGGATGAAGTCGCGCACCTCGTTGCGGAAGGTTCGGTCCTGCTCCGTAATGTCGATCTGCATGATCGTCCCTCCCCGGCCCAGGTCGGAAGCTAGGGCGTTAGCCCAGCCGATACAACCCGCCGCCTTGTCCGCAGTGTTCAATCCAGTGGGACCTCGGGAACGAGCCTGAGACCGCTCTTGTTCAATCTGCGGCGCTGAGGAGAATTGCGGGGAATTCGGATCTTGTCCGTCGCGAGCCAATAGAAGCGTTTGCCGGCGTTGCCGCGGTCGGTCATCCTGCGCAGTTCATCACCTTCGTGGGCCAGCCAATCGCGCAGTTGTTGCAACTTGGCCAGGACAGGGGCGACTTCGCCTGTCTCGGCCTTGTGGACCTCGATCCAGACGGCCCGTTCGGCGCTGCTCGGCGGCCGGTAGCCGATGTCGTAGTCCCAGCGTGGCGAGTTGGCATATCGAGGTACCGGACGAAGCGCGGCGTCGAGGTCGATGCTTCCCGTCAACCGACCCTCATCCGCGCAAGACACTCTGCGTCGATGGTTCGCTTGAAGAGCCTGCAAATGTGGCCGCCATGCTCGGTTGACGGGAGCCGGCGCCGCCTCCACCGCCCGCCTGAATGCAGTCATCCCCCGGCTTCTGCCCGGTTCGCGACCTCAGCCACAATGTCCCCCGCATGGCCGGAAAATTCTGTCAGTCCGCCCCAGCCGCTCTGTGCCGCGTCCTCCGCCCCGGGGTCGAGTTCGGAAATATCCCGGACCCTGCCGTCGCGGGCGAAATAGTAGGTGTTGAGCGTTCCGTTCAGTGCGGCTTCGGCAATGCTCTGCGTCGCCGGGTTCAGGGGCAGGTTCAGAAGGCGGGTAACGTCCCTCCCGGTTCCGCCGTTCTCCTGGAGGAAACGGAGCGCCCAGACCATGTCCAGCACATGAGGCGAATGAGTGGAAAGACAAACGCGGTATTCGCGCTTCAACAGTTCCAGCACGAGATTCAGCACCGCATTGATGGCGTTCGGATGCAGCCCGGTCTCCGGCTCTTCGATAACCACCCATTCGACGTCGTTCCGGCGCGGGGTGCGAGCCGGCGGCAGCAGCCAGTACAGCCCCAGAAGAAGGGGTGCGAACTCGCGCTGTCCTGCCGACCAAACCGAATAGGGGAGCGGGGCATTTTCACCTCGTCGCAAGACCAGACGACCTTGATGGCCGGCGGTGTCGGAACGCAGGTCGAATTCGCCGAAAATATGCTCCGCCAGAGGTTCCTGAAGCGCCTTCTTGATACGTCTTCGGCGGGGGAACACATGTCGTTCCAGGCCGATTTCCGTCTGCACGATCCAGTGCAGCTTGTCGCTGAAATCTCTCAACACGAAAGGGTCTCCGGCCCTGTAGTCGCTGAACGGGCGCGTCATACCGTCCCGCAGGCTCATCACCCGCTGCGCCGGGATATAGAAAATGCTTTCGCGGGCATTTCGGAACCTGCGGCTGCGGGCATAGTCATCTAGGACGGTATCTTCTTCCGCGCCGTCGAGCCTCAGCCGGCTGTCTTCCGGGCTCCATACAGCCGACATGCCTTCGCCCAGATAGAGATTCAGAAATGCGGCGAAATCGCTACGCCACGCCAGTCCGAAGCGCTGCATGGTTTCGTGGATCGTGTGCTTGTCCTGAAGCAGTTTCAGAATCTGGAGGAAAATGCTCTTGCCGGTGGCCTGCGGCCCCACGAATACGGTCAGGTCGCCGAACCGGATGTCAGCCTCGCGGATCGGCCCGATATTGCGCGCCCTTATCCGCTCGACCGTGGTTTCGAAGCCTCCGAAATGCCCGCCTTCATCCTAGCCGCCGCGGGCTGGACCGCAAGCAAGTGCCTTCGTCAGAACATCCGTCCGCCGTCGGGGACCGGGCGTTCGGGGGCCAGCAGGACGACCTCGCCGTCCCTGTCCGGGAAGCCCAGGACCAGCACTTCCGACATGAACTTGCCGATCTGCTTGGACGGGAAGTTGACCACGCCCGCGACCTGGCGCCCGACAAGCCCCTCCGGCGCGTAATGAGCGGTGAGTTGGGCGGAGGTCTTGCGCTCGCCGATCTCGGGGCCGAAATCGACCCACAGCTTTATCGAGGGCCGGCGCGCCTCGGGATAAGGCTCCGCGCGCGTCACGGTACCGACCCGGATATCGACCTTCAGGAAATCCTCGAACGCTATCGTCACCCTCGTTCCCCCCGCCCCTGAGCGGCGCGGACCATGGCGCAGGCGCGGCTCCGCCGCAAGACACTCCGTTGCCGGTGGGCGGGGCTGCCTTCAGGCACCGTCTTCGGGCGCATCGAGGCACTTGCCGTCGAGTTCCCGTTCGCGGCGGGTGGCATCCGGATCCGGACGGCTCGCGCTCCGCCGGGCGCGCCGCTCCTTCGCCTTCTTCTTCCGTGTCGCCCGGCCCGCGGCCTTGCGCGCCTTGTTCAGATTGACGATCTCCGCCACCGGCCCGTCCGCTTCGTGTAAGTTGCGGTTTCCGCTGACCCGGACCCTACCACTGCCGGAGCGCCATGCGCAGAATTACCGTCATCGCGTTGGCTGTTGTGCTGGTGGCGGCCGGTCTGGCGGCGGCGGCGTGGCAGGGCCCGCGCGCCCTTGACTGGTCCCATCTGGAGCCGCTCATCCGCGACGCTCTGGGCCGTGAGGTTTCGTTGGACGGCCCGATACGGTTCGACCTTCTGCCGAGGCCCGAATTGACGATCGCCGGCGTCTCGGCAATCGACATCAAGGTGCGGGAGGCGAAGGCCGTTCTCGATCCCGCGTCCCTGTTGGCCGGTAATCTCAAGATCGAAACGCTGGAATTCTCCGGCGTCCACGTCACCTTCGACCGGTCCCTGTTGCGCCCGCTGCCGCCCCTTCCCGCGCGCCGCATTCGCATCGCGGACGGCTCCCTTGCCTTCGGGAAGGCGGTCGTTGCGGTCGAGACCGCGACATTGACCGCGAGGGGCCCGGAAGGCCCATACCGTCTTGAGGCCCAGGCCTCGTTCAACGGCCGGACGCATCGGATCGCGGCTTCGGTCGGGCGATGGCGCGACCGCATGCCCGTGGCGGTCTCGTTCGGCGACGGCGATTTCGAAGCGGTCGCAGTCGGCGCGGTTGCGGGTGACGGGGCGTCCGGCTTCGTGTTTTCCGGGCGCTTCGGGGCGAGCGGCGCACTAGCCCCCGCGTGGAAGGGCACATTCGACTCGGAAATGCGGCTCGACGCCGACGGGGTCGAGTTCACCGCCGTCGATGCGGTGGTTGCGGGCCAGCGCTTCACCGGCGCGATCCGTGCGGACTGGCGCGGGCCGCCGGCAATCGACGCCCGCCTTTCCACCGGCGTGCTCCTGCTCGATGGCTGGCAGGACCGGCTGCCGCCGCTTGCCGGGGCGGCCCCGGGCGCAAGCCTGCGGCTTGCCGTCGATGCCGGCGCCGTGAAGTTCGGCGAACGGACGGCGCGGAGGGTCGAGGCGGCGTTTCGCCGCGACGCCGGCGGGTTCTGGACGGAGACCCTGGCTGCCGCGCTTCCGGGCGGAACGCAGCTCAGGATTTCCGGATACGGGCATGACAGGGCGGACTTCCTGGTGAAGACGAAGAATCTTCGCGCCCTGCTGCTCTGGCTGGGGATCGACCCCGGCGCGGTGGAGGAAACTCGGCTGCGCGACTTCCGAGCGCAGGGCCGGCTGCAGCTTGGCGGCAGCGGCGTCCGGCCGGAAGCTCTGCTGTCGCGGTTCGGGCACGCCGACTTCGCGTTCGAGGAAGTGAGCGGCCGCATCGACGGCGCCCGGATCGAAGGCCGGCTCGCCCGGCGAAACGGGCTGCTGGAGGCCCGGCTGACGGGCGAGGACGTGCCGCTCGACCCCTACCGCCCCATGTTCGAGGGACACGGCCTGCAACCGGGGTCTTTGCATCTCGACCTCGTCCGGACGCGCCTCTTCGGCGTTTCCGCGGACAGGCTGGAGATGGTTGCTGAAATGCTGGAAGACGGTGAGTTCGTCGTGTCCCGGCTGGCTGCGCAGGATGCCGGCGGCCTCTCCGGAGAAGCGAGCGGCCGGTTCGAAGGCGCGGTCGCTTCGTTCCGGATTTCGGCACGGACGACCGATCTGGATCGGAGCGCGGGCCTGTACGATTTCCCGCTGCCGGCGATGGCGCGGGGCCTCGGCGCGGTGTCGTTCGAGAGCCATGGCGAGGGCTCTCCGGATGCGCTTCCGATTGTCTTCCGCGCGCGCGCCGGCAGCCGCCTGCTGCGTCTCGAGGGAAAACTCTTCGAACGCGAACGCTTCCGGGGAAATGCCGAACTGAAAGGCCCGCTGCCTCAGGGTCTCGGGATATCGGACAGGGAAGAACCCGCGGCGCTGACGGCCTGGGTGCTGGCGGAAAGCGACCATGCCGAGTTCGACGACATCGATTTCCGGTTCGGAACGGTCCATGCCCGCGGCCGTGGCTCGATCTCGCTGAATGGCCGGCGGCCGGCAGCGGCAATCTCGCTCGCGGCGGCCCGTATCGACTTGCCGGCACCGTCCCGGGACCTCCCCGTCTGGTGGCGCAGGCCGATGGAGGCCGGGCAATTCGGCGCCTTCGACCTCGATCTCAACCTAAAGGTCGAGGCGCTGGGCATTGGCGGCGAGGTGCTGGACGACTTGCGGCTCGACGTCTCCCTCGCGCCCGAGGCGTGGGCGGTGAAGGCAGGCGAGGCCGGCTGGCGCGGCGGGCGGCTCTCGTTCGACGGCTACCTAAAAGAAGCGGGCCGCACGCTGCTGAATGTGAGAGTGCGCGACGCCGTCCTGCCGGAGCGCATGGATTTCGGCCCGAGCGGCGCCCGGACCAGCGGGTTCCTCGGTTTCGCGGCCGAAGGCCGCAGCCTGCACGATATGGCTTCCACGCTTTCCGGCGCGGCGAGCATCGAGTTCTCCGGCGGGCGTCTGGCCGGCGTTGCTTCAACGGCCGCGCAGGCGGCCCTGGACGAAGCGCCTACCTCGGCGGAGTTGCTGCGCCGCCTGCGCAGCGCGCTGGTTTCGGGCGATAGCCCGCTCTTGTCTGGACGCCTTGAGGCCCGCATTGAGGGCGGGGTCGCCCGACCGGTCGCCGGGAGCTTCGCCCTTTCGGGCGGACAAGTTGCGATTTCCGGGTCGGCGGATCTCCGCCGCCGGCTGGTCGATCTCACCGGGCGGGTCGCTTTCCCCGACCGGCCGGAAACGCCGCCGCTTGGGTTCTCCGTCGCCGGTCCGCTTCACGACCTCGACCGCCGGGCGGAAGTCGGGGCCGTGGAGGCCATCCTGCTGGCCGGGGGCGTGGCCGGCCTCCTCAGACAGAGCGCGAACTGAGCCGGACCGCGCGCATTCCCGCAGCCTGCAACGCCTCCAGCACCTGGCCGACATGGGCTTCGTCGCGGGTTTCGAGCGCGACCTCGATGTCGGTGAGCTTGATCGGCACATCCTCGAACCAGCGCTGGTGCTGGACATCGACGATATTGCCGCCGGCCCCGGCGATCGCAGCGGCAGCGCGGGCGAGGCCTCCGGGCTGGTCCGCAATCTCGATGCGCAGCCGCACCAGCCGCCCGCCCCTCACCAGCCCCCGCATCAGCACAGAAGCCAGCAGGCGGGCATCGATATTGCCGCCCGAGACGACGAGGCCGACGCGCCGGTCCCGGAACCGCTCCGGATAGGACAGCACGGCGGCAAGCGCCGCCGCGCCCGCTCCCTCCGCCACGGTCTTCTCGATCTCCGCCAGCAATTGGACGCCGCGCTCCATTGCCGCTTCGTCGACCAGCAGGATGTCTTCGACCAGTTCGCGCACGACCGGCAGGGTGAGCGCGCCCGGCCGCTTGACGGCAATGCCCTCGGCGATGGTCGGGCCGCCCGACGGCACCGGAAGGCCCTTCAGGGTGTGGTGCATGGAGGGATAGCCGGACGCCTCGACGCCGATCACGCGGGTATCGGGGCTGAGCGCTCTCGCCGCCAGCGCAATGCCGGCGATGAGCCCGCCGCCGCCTATGGGCACGACCAGAAAGTCGAGGCCGGGCTCGGCGCGCAGCATTTCCAGCCCGACCGTCCCCTGTCCGGCAACGATGCGTGCATTGTCATAGGGGTGGACGAAGGTAAGGCCCTGCTCTTCCGCGCGCTCGTGAATGAACGTCTCGCCCTCGGCGATCGTCTCGCCCCTCAGGATCACTTCCGCACCGAGGAACTCCGCCGCCCGGACCTTGCTGAACGGCGTCGCCTCCGGCATCACGATGGTGGCCTGAACGCCCATCCGCCGGGCGTGGTAGGCGACCCCCTGGGCATGGTTGCCGGCCGAAAGCGCAATGACGCCGGCCCGGCGCTGGGCCTCGTCCAGCTCGGCGAGGTACACATAGGCTCCCCGGTCCTTGAAAGACGCGGTGTATTGCCGGTTTTCGAACTTCAGGAAGAGCTCGGCGCCGGAAATCGCGCTCAACGTCTTCGACCGGAGGAAGGGCGTGCGGACGATGCGCCCTTCCAGAAGCCGGTCTGCCGCTTCGATGTCGGCGAAGGAAACGCTCATTCGGGGCGCAGGAGCAAGCGGTGGGCCGTCGGCCTGGTCGGGTCCAGCGAAATATAGTTTCCGTCGCGCCAGAGTTCCATCAGGTCGTCATAGTGGGGCGAGAACGGGTTGCCCGATTGCCCCATGGCCTGGATGAATTCCGACTTGTCGAGATCGGCAAGACGATAGATGGCCCGGTAGCCGGCGCCGTGGCTGTGGCGGAAGGGATGCCGGTCGTCCCGGAAACGTGCGCTGCCCCGGTTTATGGTTGTCGGTCCTCCTCCCGCTCCGATCTCGCGGTTCAGGAGGTCTCGCAGCAGCGGAATGCGCCGGGCGACAGGATGGGCGAAATGCGCGCGATGCACCGCGCCCCATGGCGGCGGCTCGCTACCGTAGCGTTCCTGCAGGAAGGCGACGGCCCGGCGGTGCGCCAGCGCCAGGCGATCCTTGCAGGTCTCCTTCGCCCGGGTGCCGATATCGTCGCACCAGGCGAGCCGGTCGAGCAGAGCCCGGCGGAGCACCAGCGGCCGGTAGGCCCACCACTCCCGGAACAGGGGCCCCAGCTCGTCCGCGAACACCGCGCGCATCGCCTCGCGCACCCAGGCCATGTAGATCAGCGGCTCCGGCTGCTCCCGGTCCATGGCGCCGTCCCATGCCTGGAGGCGAACGTCCGGGACGGCGGAAAGCAGGTAGGGCAGCAATTCGCGCGCCGACAGCGACACGCTGTCGTTCTGGATCGCCGCATGGGTCGCCCCGGCGTTGAGGAGTTCGTGGATCCTGATCGCGCGGTAGGGCGCTTCCCACTCGCGCCCGAGATAGTAAGGATAGGTATCGTCCACGAGGCGGTTGTTGGCGTTGACGATGCGCCCGGAAGGAGGGTCGGCGCGGCGGGGCAGCCGGTCGAACGGGATGAGCCGGGACCATGTCGTCTCCCTGGACGCATCGAACCCGTTCTGCCGAACCGGCACCCGGCCCGGCGTGACGATGCCGATACGGCCGGTCCTGTCGGCATAAGCGATATTCTGCTGCGGAGAGTGGAAGTTCCGGAGCGCGGCGACGAAACCCGGCCAGTCCCGCGCCGCGTTCACCCCCCAAAGCGCTTCGGCCGTCCGGTCATCGTCGCGGAAGGCCGGGCTCTCGACCGCCCAGCCATCGGGCAGCGCATCGGAGAAGTCCGACACGACGACTCCGTTGCGGGTCCGGCGCAGTTCCAGGTCCACGTCGTCGCCCCAGCGCACGCGCAGCGTCTCGCGGCGGATTGCGACCGCCTCCGGGTGCGTTACCGTATCGGCCGTGTCCGTGTAGGGCGTGGTCAGCCCCCAGGCGATGTTGCCATTGTGCCCGAGTGCCATGAATGGCGCGCCCGGCGCGGTGGCGCCTGCCAGCACGCCCTCCGGCGTCTCGATGCGCGCCAGATACCAGAGGTTCGGAATCGTGAAGCCCAGATGCGGGTCGTTGGCGAGCACGGTCGGCTCGCTCACCGCCCACACATTCGAGGCGCCGCTCGATCCGAGGCCTGGCAGGGTCACGGGATCGTCCACCGTCGCCGGCGGCCAGAGGTCCTCGATCTGCTCCGGCGTCAGCCGTTCCGCCATGCGCGCGCGCAGCGCCTCGGACCGCCAGTTGCCGATCAGCGCAAAAGCCATCGTCCGCCCCCAGAGCATGGAATCGGCCACGCGCCAGGGTTCGGGTTCGTAGAACAGCAGGGCAAGTTCCCAAGGCAGCGCGCCGGTGCGCGCCCCGAGCCAGGCATTGACACCCGCCGCATACGCCTCGGCGATCCGGCGGGGCTCCGGCGGGAGCGCGGCCGCCTGTCTTTGCGCCTGCCGCATGAGGCCGAGGCCGCGCGTATGGCGGTCCAGGGAGAGCGCCAGGCTTCCGACGAGTTCGCTCATGCGTCCGGACGCGCCGCGCCGCATCAATTCCATCTGCGCAAACCGGTCCTGGGCATGGGCGTAACCGAGGCCGAATGCGGCGTCCGCCGGGTTTTCGGCGCGAATCGTCGGTACGCCGTAGCGGTCGCGCAAAATCTGCACCGGCCCTTCGAGGCTCGGAAGCCGCAGTTCGCCGTCCAGTTGGGGAAGGGAGCTGCTCAGCCACAGAAGCGCAGCCGCGACGAGCAGAACCAGCGCGGCCAGCAGAGCGACGGTCAGGCGCAGTGTCCAGCGCCAGAACCGACGCCGGAGGATCACGGCAACCCGCTCATGGCTAGGCGGGAACGGCGCGGGCGGCCAGTTCCTCGAGGATTCGCTCGCGGTCCTGGTCCACGTCCGGGGCGGTGGCGCGGGTCGTGGGATCGTCGTAGCCGGAGAGCTTGATCGGATTACCTGCGACCTTGAGCCGCCCCGCCGTCGGGTCGTCGACCTCGACCACCATATTGCGCGGCTCCACTTGGGGGTGGGCCATCACGGTTCCGATATCGTTGATGCCGCTCGCCGGGATGCCCGCCGGGTCGAGCAGCGCCAGCCAGTCGGCGGTGCTGCGCGCGGCGAGGATAGTCTCGATCTCGGCTTCCAGGCTCGCCTGGTTCTCGTTGCGCAGATTGTTGGACGCATAGCGCGGGTCGTCCTTCAGGTCCGCGCGGTCGAGGATGTCGCAGAAGCGGCGGAACATGACGTCGTTCCCTGCGGCCACCACCATCCAGCCGTCCAGGGTGCGGAATGTCTGGAAGGGCGTGATCGAGGGATGGCGCCCGCCGAGCGGCCCCGGCGCCTTGCCGGTTGCGCCGTAACGGGCGACGGCGTTCTCGCAGAGCGCGATCTGGCAGTCGAGCATGCCGATGTCGAGCTTGCGGCCCCGGCCCGTCCGGGCCCGGTCGTACAACGCGGTCACGATGCCGATGGTCGTGAACAGGCCGGCGCCGATATCGCCGATGGACATGCCGACGCGGGTCGGCTCCTGTCCGGGCTGGCCGGTGATCGACATGATGCCGCCCATCGCCTGTACCACCATGTCGTAGGCCGGGCGCTTGGAATGGGGGCCGCTGTGGCCGAAACCGGAGCAGGCCGCATAGATCAGCGCCGGGTAGCGGTCCTTGAGGTCGTCCCAGCCATAGCCGAGCTTCTCCATCGTGCCGGGGCGGAAATTCTCCGCCACCACGTCGGCGCCCGCCAGCAGCGCCTCGAAAACCGCGCGGTCGCCGTCGCTCTTCAGGTCGAGCGCAATGCTCTCCTTGCCGCGGTTGACGGAGATGAAATAGGCGGACTTGCCGTTGACGAACGGGCCGTATTCGCGCGCGTCGTCGCCCCGGCCGGGCGTTTCCACCTTGATGACGCGGGCGCCGAGCTCGGCGAGGATCATCGTGCTGTACGGCCCCGCGAGCACGCGGGTGAGGTCGATGACGGTGACGCCGCTGAGCGGCCCCTCGGGCTGTTGGGTCGGCATGGGCAAAGCGCTTCCCGGTTGCGGATGCTGCCCCCAAGCATAAACCCGACCGCTTTGCCGCCATAGGGGCGGAGGCAAGGGTCGCCCAGGCCCGCCTTGAAGCGCGCATGCGGACGGGGTATCGGTGCGGCTGGAATTTGCCGGGGGGAGCGGCGCCGATGGCGTTGGACCGCGCGACCGTCGAGCGCATCGCCGCGCTCGCCCGTATCGACATCGCCGAGGAGGAGCAGGACGCCCTCGCCGGGGAGTTGAACGCAATTCTCGGCTGGGTCGAAACGCTGAACGAGGTCGATACGGCGCATGTGGAGCCGCTGACCTCGGTAGGGGGCCACAAGCTTCCCTGGCGCGATGACGCGGTGGGCGACGGCGGCTATCCGGATCGAGTGCTCGCCAACGCGCCCGATGCCGCCGGCGCATTCTTCGCCGTGCCCAAGGTGGTGGAGTGATGCGACGCCTCGGCCTTGCCGATATCCGCGCGGGCCTCGCAAGCGGAGAGTTCTCCGCGGTCGAGCTGGTCGGAGACCGTCTGGCGGCGCTTGAGGCCGCCGCGGAGTTGAACGCCGTGGTCACGCCCATGCCCGACCGGGCGCTGGAAGCGGCGCGGGCGGCGGACCGGCGGCGCGCGGCGGGGGAGCCTGCCTTGCCGCTGGACGGCATGCCGGTTGCGGTCAAGGACCTGTTCTGCACCGAAGGCGTGCGCACCACGGCTTCGTCAGCCATGCTGGAAGGGTTTGTCCCGCCTTACGAATCGACCGTGACCGCCAATCTAATCGCGGCCGGCGCGGCGCTCGCCGCCAAGACCAATCTCGACGAGTTTGCCATGGGCTCGTCCACCGCGACCTCGCATTTCGGCCCGGCGGTCAATCCCTGGAAGGCGAGGGGCGACCCGCGTCCGCTCGCGCCGGGCGGCTCCTCCGGAGGCTCGGCTGCGCTGGTCGCAGCGTCCGTCCTGCCGGCCGGGCTCGGCACCGATACCGGCGGCTCGATCCGCCAGCCGGCGGCCTTTTGCGGCATCGTCGGCCTCAAGCCCACCTACGGGCGCTGCTCGCGCTGGGGCATCGTTGCGTTCGCCTCCTCGCTGGACCAGGCCGGCCCGATGACCCGGAGCGTGCGCGATGCGGCCATCCTGCTGGGCGCCATGGCGGGCCACGACTCGAAGGATTCGACCAGCGCGCGAGAGCCGGTCCCGGATTTCGAGGCTGCGCTCGGCGGCGGCGTCAAGGGGCTGCGGATCGGCGTGCCGCGCGAGTATCGGGTGGACGGCATGCCGGAGGAGCTGGATGCGCTCTGGCGCCAGGGGGCCCGCTGGCTGGAGGAGGCCGGCGCGCAACTCGTCGATATCTCGCTGCCGCACACGCATTATGCGCTGCCTGCCTATTACATCGTGGCGCCTGCCGAGGCGTCGTCCAATCTCGCCCGCTATGACGGGGTGCGCTACGGCCTCCGCGCCTCAGCCGATGCTATCGAGGAGCAGTATGCGCGCACCCGCCGCGCCGGCTTCGGGGCCGAGGTGCGCCGGCGGGTGCTCATCGGCACTTATGTGCTTTCCGCCGGCTATTACGATGCCTACTACACCAAGGCGCAGCGCATCCGCCGGCTGATCGCCCGCGACTTCGAGGAGGCGTTCGGGCGGATCGACGCCGTGCTGACGCCTACCGCGCCGACCGCAGCCTTCGCGCTCGGGGAGAAGATGGACGACCCGATTGCGATGTATCTGAACGACGTGTTCACCGTGCCTGCGAGCCTGGCGGGGCTGCCGGGGGTCTCGGTGCCCGCCGGCCTGGACCAGGCGGGCCTGCCGCTCGGCCTGCAACTGATCGGGCGGCCGTTCGACGAGGAGACCGTGCTGCGCGCTGCCGAAGCGCTGGAAGCCGCGGCCGGTTTCGACGCCGAGCCGGAGTTCGTGCGGTGAGCGCGCTTATCGAAGGCCGGGAGGGGCCGTGGGAATACGCCATCGGGCTTGAGGTCCATGCGCAGGTGGCCTCGGCAGCCAAGCTGTTTTCCGGGGCGCCGACCGCCTTCGGCGCGGAGCCCAACACCCAGGTCAGCCTCGTCGATGCCGCCATGCCGGGCATGCTGCCGGTCATCAACCGGGTCTGTGTCGAGAAGGCGGTGCGCACCGGCCTCGGCTTCGGCGGCAATATTGCGCGCTATTCGGTGTTCGACCGCAAGAATTACTTCTATCCGGACCTGCCGCAGGGCTACCAGATTTCGCAATATTCCGACCCCATCGTCGTGGGCGGAACGGTGGAGATTCCGGGCCGCACGGTGCGGATTACCCGGCTGCACCTGGAGCAGGACGCGGGCAAGAGCGTTCACGACCGGGACCCCGACCGGACCCTGATCGACCTGAACCGCGCCGGCGTGGCGCTCATGGAAATCGTGTCCGAGCCGGACCTGCGCAGCCCGGAGGAAGCCGCCGCCTTCCTGACGCGCCTTCGCGCGCTGCTGCGCTGGCTCGGGACCTGCGACGGCAACATGCAGGAGGGGTCGCTCCGCTGCGACGCCAATGTGTCGGTGCGCCGTCCCGGCGCGGACCTCGGCACTCGCACGGAGACGAAGAACCTGAACTCGATCCGCTTCCTGCGCGAAGCCATCGAATTCGAGGGGCGGCGCCAGGTGGAGGTCATCGAGGCCGGCGGCGAGATCGAGCAGGAGACGCGGCTCTTCGATCCCGACCGGGGCGAAACCCGGGCCATGCGCACCAAGGAAGACGCGCACGATTACCGCTATTTCCCGGACCCCGACCTTCTGCCGCTCGAACTCGACGAGGCGTTTATCGAGAAAATCCGCGCCGCCATGCCGGAGCTGCCGGAAGCGCGGCGCGACCGCTTCGTCCGGGAGCTCGGGCTTTCCGATTACGATGCCGACCTGCTGACGGCGGAACGCGCCCGCGCCGACTATTTCGAGGCCGCCGCTGCAGGGCGCGACGCCAAGCAGGCGGCCAACTGGGTCGCCGGAGAGCTGCTTGGGCGCCTGAACCGGGAAGGGCTGGAGATCGAGGCTGCGCCTATTCCCGCGGCCGGGCTTGGCGAACTCATCGACCTCATAGAGGACGGCACACTGTCGGGCCGGATGGGCCGGGAGGTGTTCGACGCCATGTGGGAAACGGGGCGCTCCGCCGCCGCCATCGTCGAGGAGCGGGGCCTGAAGCAGATCTCGGACACGGGCGCGCTTGAGGGGCTGGTGGAGGAATTGCTTGCCCGCGAGGCCGACAAGGCGGCCGAATACCGCGCGGGCAGGACCAAGCTGCTCGGCTTCTTCGTGGGCCAGGTGATGAAGGCGACCGGCGGGAAGGCCAATCCGAAATTGGTGAACGAGCTTCTGCGCGCAAAACTGGAGGGATAGGGGAATGGCGAAGGACAAGGCGGTATTGATTACCGGAGCCGGAAGCGGCATCGGCGAAGCCTGCGCCCATGCGTTCGCGGCCGCCGGCGCACGGCTCGCGCTTGCCGATATCGACAAGGCGGCGGCCGAGCGGGTGGCGGAAGCCTGCGGCGGCGCGGGAGCCGTGATCGAGGCGGATTGCGGCGATGTCCGCTCCATCGAGGCGATGGTGGAAGCGGCCGCGAGCGCGCTCGGCGGTCTCGACGCCTCGGTCAACAATGCCGGCGTCACCCGCCATGCCGACATCATGGAACTCACCGAGCAGGACTGGGACCGCATCCACCGCGTCAACTCGAAGGGCGTGTTCTTCTGCCTGCAAAGTGTGGCGCGGCGGATGATCGCGCAGGGCCGCGGCGGGCGGATCGTCAATATCGCCTCGATTGCCGGGCGCGGTTTCAAGGGCACCTCGAACGCCGCCTACGCCGCCAGCAAGGGCGCCGTCATCTCGCTCACCAAGACCGCCGCCCAGCAATTGGGACCCTACGACATCAATGTGAACGCGGTCTGTCCGGGCGTCACCTTCACCGCGCTGGTGGAGCAGCTCGTCCGCGACCGCTCGGCTGCGCGCGGCATTTCGGCCGAAGAAATGCGCCGCAGCATGGAGGCCCCGATTCCCATCGGGCGCGGCAACGATCCGGCGGACATCGCCGAGCTGTGCGTGTTCCTGACCGGTCCGGGCTCCCGCAATGTCACCGGGCAGGCGTGGAACGTGGACGGAGGCCTGGTGCCGAACGTGGACGGAGGCCTGGTGCCGGCTGATCCGCGCGTCATCCGGCCGCATTCGGTTACGAGGAAGAACACCTGCCAATGCCGTCGCCCCGGACTGCGATCCGGGGCCCATCCATGGCTCCCGATGCCGCCGCAGCCGGTCGCTAACGGGATCGACCGCTGATACTGCCGCCAGATTCGAGGCTGGGCCCCGGATCGCAGTCCGGGGCGACGACGGGGCATTTTGCAAGCGCCGGGTCGAAACGGTCCGGCCTCGAACGATCTCTCACCCCTCCGTTTCGAGAACGCGGAGCGGCGTGCCATCCGCTTCCAGTTCGGCGCCGTCCCCGATGCGGTCGAGGCGCAGCAGCGCGAGGCCCAGCCCGTTCAGGCTGGAGCGCATTTCCCCCACCGGGCGGCCGGCAACCGCGATTCGTGTGCCCGGCTCGACCGGGCCGTCCAGCGCAACCGGTGTGAGCCTGCGGCGAACGGCGCCCCGGTAATGCGTGCGCGCCGTCACCTCCTGGCCGACATAGCAACCCTTCTGCCAGTCCACGCCGTTCAGCCGCTCGAAATTGCTTTCCAGCAGGAAGGCCTGGCCGACCGGCATGTCGCGCGAGCCGTCGGGCGCGCCCAACCTGTAGCGCAGCGCCTCGTAATCGGCGAAACCGCCTTCGGACAGGCCGGTCGATGCCTCCGCCGCCGGGCGCAGCAGCCGCACTCCGAACCGCCGGTCGCGCGGATCCACATAGGCAATGCCTCCGCCGCCGCGCACGGCATCGCCCGGCGCCGCTCCGTCGAGGCCGAAATGGGCAGCGCCGTCGGGCACCGCTTCGACGGTCCACAGCGCGGTTTCGTCCTCAATGGCGATCTTCGCCCGAAGCCGGTATCGCTTCAGCCGTTTCGCGAGGTCGTCCAGCCGGTCGGCCTCGGCATCGAGATAGACGGTTCCCTCGCGTTCGATCGCGAACACGTCGTGCAGGAATTTGCCCTGCGGCGTCAGCAACGCGGCATAGACGGCTCTGCCGGCCCGCACCGGTTCGATGTCGTTGGAAAGCAGCCCCTGCAGAAAGCCGTGGACGCCCTCGCCCGAAAGCGCCAGAACGCTCCGGTGGGGCAAGGGGATGCGAGCCGGTATCATGGTTGCCTTTGTCGCCTTTCCCGACCCGTCGCGCAAGGGATGAGAAGCCATGGACCGACTGGAGATGCGCCGCCCGGACGACTGGCATGTCCACTTCCGCGAAGGGGCGGTGCTCAGCGCAGTCGTGCCTTTCACCGCGCGGCAGTTCGCCCGCGCCATCGTCATGCCCAATCTCGTGCCGCCGGTGACGGACGGCGCCCGCGCCCGCGCCTACCGCGACGAGATCGTGGCCGCGCTGCCGCCGGGAACGGATTTCGAGCCGCTGATGACCTGCTACCTGACGGACGGGCTCGACCCGGCGGTCATGGACGACGAGGTCTTCACCGCCGCCAAGCTCTACCCGGCGCACGCGACCACGAATTCCGCACACGGCGTGACGGACATAGCGGCGCTAAGCCCGGTGCTGGAGCGGATGCAGCGGATCGGCAAGCCGCTGCTCATCCACGGCGAGGTGACGCATCCCGAAGTGGATGTCTTCGACCGCGAGGCGGTGTTCGTGGAGACCGTGCTGGCCGGGCTCCGGCGCGACTTCCCGGAGCTCAGGATCGTACTGGAGCACGTCACCACAGCGGACGGCGTTGCGTTCGTGGAGGAGGCGGAGGGGCCGACGGCCGCTACCATCACGCCGCACCATCTCGTGATCGACCGCAACGACCTGCTGGTGGGCGGCATCCGCCCGCATCTCTATTGCCTGCCGGTCGCCAAGCGCCGCCGCCACCGCGACGCGCTTCGCCGCGCGGCGGTCTCCGGCAGTCCGCGCTTCTTCCTCGGCACCGACACCGCGCCCCATGCCGTCAGCGACAAGGAGACCGCCTGCGGCTGCGCCGGCATCTTCTGCGCGCCGACGGCGCTGGAGGTCTATGCCGAGGTCTTCGACGAGGAAGGCGCGCTCGACCGGCTGGAGGCCTTCGCGAGCCTGAACGGCCCCGCCTTCTACGGCCTCCCGCCGAACGAGGTGCGCATCGTGCTGGAGCGCCGCCCCAACGAAGGCCCCGGCCCCCTGGACGTCGGCGACGACACCATCCTCCCCTTCCGCGCCGGAGAACGGCTGGAGTGGCGGCTTGGGGAATCGTGAATCTCTGCCGATTGCATTCGAGTGGCGAAGGGGACATCGTTTTCGCAGAAAACCGTGCAGGAAAGGATGAACTCATGCCGCGCGTAAGCGCCGGGCGTCGGATCACACTACCCGCCGATCAATGCAGGGAAGTCGGGATCGGGCCGGGGGACGAGTACCGGAGCTATGTCGCTGACGGCCATATCACCATCGTGCGGATGACCCCCGGCGCGGCGAAGGGATTTCTACGGGACGTTGTCGGCGATCCTGCCGTCAGCGACGAGGAGTCCCTGGAGGGCGCATTGGACAACTCAACATCCTGACAGCAGCCGTCCGGCGTTCGGGCGGCTTGCCACCCTCATTCAATCCCGCGCCAGCGGGCAGAGGGGGCGGGCGAGGAGGCGCTGGACGTAGCGGCGGAGCGCCGGGAACTCTTCGAGATGCCCCTGGCGGCGGGCCCAGTTGAGGCACCAGCCAACGATGATGTCGGTCACGGTGAAGCGGTTTTCGACGAGATAGTCATGCTGCGCCAGATGCGCCTCCGCGACTGCTGCGCTGCGCTTGAACATCTTCGCATTCTGCTCGAAGCCGGCGGTAATGCGCCTTTCCTCGGGCAGCACATACTGGTTGACGGCGGTGTTCCAGAGCCACGCTTCCATCTCGGAGAGGCAGAACGCGACCCACTGGTCGTGCTCGGCGCGGGCGAATGTGCCGGGCGCGGCGATCAGCTTCGCATCGGGCACGCGGTCGGCGATATGGGTGCAGATGGCCGCGGACTCGAACAGCGGCCGTCCGTCGATGACCGCCGCCGGTATCTTGGCGAGAGGGTGATATATCCGCATTTCCTCCAGACTCGCCATGTCGCGCCGGTCGAGCGCGGTATATTCGACCCCCGCTTCCTGAAGGGTCCACTGGCACCGCGCCGTCCGGTTGGTTCCGGTGCCGAACAGGATCACTTCCATGTCGTTCGAACTCCTTCGTTCCTACAGCCCGGCAACGAAGTCATATATCGAATCCGCGACGCGCTCCGGCGCTTCTATGGGGGCGCCGTGGGCGAGGTCGTCGAGCACCAGCGCGGCGGCGCTGGGAACGACGCGCGCGAGCGCGTGGCTCATGGCGGGGGTGGAGTTGATGTCGTGCTCGGCCGTCATGGCCAGCGTCGGGCAGGAGATGCGGGCGGCCTCCGTAGCCAGGCCGGCATCGCCTGTCGCGAACACCCGGTAGGCGGCGAGATAGGCCGCCGGGTCGTTGGCCAGCAGGCGGCGGCGCACCGGCTCGACGAGCACCGGCGAGTTCCGCCGGAAATCTTCGGTGAACCAGCGCCGGATGGCGGACTCGGCCATGCTCGCCGGGCCGTCCCGCTCCACCGCGGCGAGGCGCTGCAATATCGCGGCGCGCTGGCCCTCGTCGCGGTCGAAGACGGCGTTCATCAGCACCAGCCCCCGGAGCGCGTCCGGCCGGTCGAGCGCGAAGCGCTGCGCCACCATCGCGCCCATCGAGAAGCCGACGACGACGGGCGCGCCATCGAGGCCGTCCACGATGTCCCCCAAGGCGTCCGAAAAGGTCCGGAGCGTGATTTCGCCTTCCGGCATCCCGGCCTCGCCGTGGCAGGGCATGTCGAAAGCGATGCAGCGCAGCCTGCCGGAAAGGCAGTGCGAGACCCCGTCCCACATGGTCCGGTCGAGGCCGACCCCGTGTATCAGGACGAGAGGCGGGAAGCTGCCGGCTGGGGCGGCGCTCATGCGAAGGCGGGCATGACTTCGTCGATAAAGAGGCGCAACGACTTCTGTTTCTCATGGAAGGGCATGCCGTTGTCGATCCAGAGGCTGTACTGGTCGAACCCCATCGCCTCGTAGTTCTTGAGCCGCGCGATGACCTCATCCGGCGTGCCGACCGCATTGTTGGCGCGCATCGCCTCGGGCGAGAAGATTTCGAGCTTCGCCATCTCCTCCTCCGAGAGCGGCTGGATCATGCCCTGGCTGATCGGCCGCTCGTTGCGGAACCAGGCGCCGAAATGGCAGTAGAACCGGCTGAGCGCCTGCGCGCCCTCCGCCACCGCCTCTTCGTCCGCGCCGACATGGGTGTGGCGCAGCAGCATGATCTTCGGCCGCGGGACTTCCGGGTTCGCGGCGCAGGCGTCCTCGAACCGCTGCATCAGCAGTTCCACCTCGTCGTCGCCCTGCCAGAGCGGCGTCACCTGCACATTGCACCGCTCGGCGACGGCGAATTTGTGGCTTTCGGGGTCGCGGGCGGCAATCCATAAGGGCGGGTGCGGTTGCTGGACGGGTTTGGGCGACGAGGTCGTCTTCGGGAACTGCCAGCGTTCCCCGTCATGCTCGTAGTCGCCCTGCCAGAGCTTCTTCACCGCCGGCACCGTTTCACGCAGCGCCGCGCCCGCAGACGCGGCGTCCGTGCCCGGCGACAGCCGCTCATATTCGAAGCTGTAGGCGCCGCGCGCGATCCCGAGCTCCAGCCGCCCGCCCGTCACGATGTCCGCCAACGCCGCCTCGCCCGCCAGTTTGATCGGGTGCCAGAAGGGCGCGACGATAGCGCCGGTGCCCAAGCGGACGTTCTTGGTCCTGTTCGCGATGTCGGCGAGCGTGATGAACGGGTTGGGCGTGATCGTGAAGTCCATCCCGTGATGCTCGCCCGTCCAGATGGCCTCGAACCCGGCTTCGTCGACCATCCGGCACAGCTCCAGCGATTCACGGTAGAGCTCGGCATGGTCGCGGTCCGGCGTCAGCCGCTCCATATGCACGAACAGGGAAAATTCCATCCGCTGGCCTCCCAGAACCGGCGCACGCACCGGCTACACGTGCTGGCCGCCGTTCACGTGGATTTCGGCGCCGTTGATGTAGCGGGACGCACCCGTGCAGAGGAAGTAGATCGTGTCGGCGACCTCGTCCGGTTCGCCCATGCGGCCGACGGGGATGGCGCGGACGATCTCGTCGGAGCCGGGAGAGAGCATCGGAGTGTCGATCTCGCCGGGCGCGATGGCGTTGACGCGGATGCCGTCGGGTCCGAACTCCGCCGCCATCTCGCGTGTGAGCGCCGCGAGCGCCGCCTTGGAGGTCGCATAGGCCGGCCCGGCGAACCGGTGCACCCGGCCCCCGGCGATGGAGGTGACATTGACGACCGACCCGCTGCCGGCCGCAAGCTCCTTCGCGAGCCCGCGCGCGAGCATCAGCGGAGCGTAGAAGTTGACCTGCATGACATGGTGCCAGGCGCTGAGGCGCGTGTCTCGGACGCCGAGTCTGGCGCCGTCGTCGGCCTTGGGCGAGACCGCCGCGTTATTGACCAGCGCATGCACGCGCCCGTCCGTCAGCCGCTTGCGCATTTCCTCTATCGTGACGGCGAGCCCTTCGGGGTCGGACAAGTCCACCTCGATATGGTCCTCGGGCCCGGCGCCCCAGGGGCAGATGCCGCCCGGAAAGGACTGCCGCGAGCAGGTGATGACGCGCCAGCCGGCATCCTTGAACTTGATGGCCGTTGCATGGCCGATGCCGCGGCTGGCGCCGGTGAGGATGAGGGTTTGCGTTTCGGACATGGGCTTGGGCGCAGAATAGGCGCAAGGGACGCGGGGCGCTACCAGACTCCGATGATGAATCCGCGCTTGCGGCTGCCGTCGGTGCGCTCCGCCACTTCGGCGTCGGAAAGCGTGGTGCGGGTCCGCCGCGCCCGGAGCCAGGCGAACAGCCGCTCGTGCAGTTCGGCCCGCGTGGCGGCATGGGCCGGATCGCTGCCGAGGTCGGTGCGCTCCAACGGGTCTTCCGATAGGTCGAACAGTTGCGGGCGGTATCCCTCCCAGAACAGGTATTTCCAGCGTTCGGTGCGGACCATGTAGCCGCGGGACTCGTCAACGCCCCGGCCCAGCGTCAGCCGGGCGGCGCGGTGGGCATAGTCGGTTTCGGCGAACACGGCATCGCGCGCCGGCGCCTCTTCCCCACGAAGCAGCCCCAGCAGCGAGCAGCCCTCCATGCGATGCGGCTGGACCTCTCCGCCCGCCGCCTCGACGAAGGTCGGCACCAGGTCGATGGATTCCACCAGGTCGTCGACGACCGCGCCGGGCTTCCCCTCGGGGTCGTACACGATCAGCGGAATGCGCACGCTCTCTTCGTGGAAGAGCTCCTTCTCGCCGAGCCAGTGGTCGCCCAGATAGTCGCCATGGTCGCTGGTGAAGACGATCATGGTGTCTTCCATCCGGCCCTGTTCCTCCAGGAAAGCGAACAGGCGGCCCATATGGTCGTCGATCTCCTTGACCAGGCCCATATAGGCGGGGATGACGGCCCGGCGGACCTCGTCGCGGGCGAAGCTTCGGCTGTCTTCGTGGGCCATGAAGGCGGCATGGACCGGATGCGGGTTCCGGCGTTCGTCCTCGTGCCGGTTGGCGGCGACGACGGAATTGGCGCCGTAGAGGCCGTGATAGGGCGCGGGCGCGATATAAGGCCAGTGCGGCTTGATATAGGAAAGGTGGAGGCACCAGGGCTCCTCGCCCTGCTCGCGGATGAACTCCATCGCGCGCCCGGTCATGTAGGCCGTCTCCGAGTGCTCGGCCTTCACGCGGGCGGGCAGCGGGGAATAGCGCAGATACCAGCCGGAGAGCTGTTCGCCGTCGGGCCCCTCGGCGGAGTTGGCATAGTCGTGCCACGGGTTGGGGCTGTCGTATCCGCGCTCCCTGAGCCAGCGGTTATAGGCGAGGTCCGGGTCGGCGCCGATGTCCGGATGCAGCCCGTCGTCCCGCTCATAGGGCTCGAAGCCGCATTCCGAAAGCAGCACGCCGGTATTGCTCGCCGGGTCGATGCCGAGCCGGCGCATGCCCTCCCGGTCGGCGGCCATATGCGTCTTGCCGACAAGCGCGGTGCGCAGGCCGAGCGGGCGGAGCCAGTCGCCGAGCGTGAGTTCGCCCACCGCCAGCGGGACATTGTTCCAGGTGGCGCCGTGGCTGAACATGTAGCGTCCCGTATAGAAGGACATGCGCGAGGAGCCGCAGATCGGCGACTGGCAATAGGCGCGGGTGAAGCGCGCACCCTTCGCTGCGAGTCCGTCCAGATGCGGCGTCTCCAGCGCCGGATGCCCGTAGCAGGACAGATAGTCCCAGCGAAGCTGATCCGTCATGATGAACAGGATGTTGCGGACGTGCGCCACAGTCAGGTTCCCTTCCGGCGACCCGGCCAGAGGACCCTAATCGCCGCGCCGCCGCAAGGCCGCGCGGGCCTTTCTCGATTCCGAAGGTATCGCTTATGCTACAGCGCCGTCGAAAGACATGCGCGCGCCGGAGGAAGTGGCAGCAGCGGCGAAGGCGTTCACCCTGCCCGTCGAGTGCCGGGGCGAGGAGTAGTCGCCCGGCGGGCCGGCGGAGGCCGGGTCGGACGCACAGGCGAAAGATGGATAGGGTAGGATCGGGCCATGGAGCGCAGCATCGGCAGCATGGGGTCGGAATACCGCCGCTTCCATATCGACCCGGAAGCCCTGCCGCTATTCCGGGATTTCGACTGGAACAGCCTGGCGCGGCGGGTTTTCATCGACCCCGTTACCGGCCTGATCGCCCTGATGACGCCGTCTCCGCAGCACGAGGGTTACGCCGGCGGGGCGGACAGGCTGGTGGAGGCGCTCGACAGGAAATACGACCTTCGCGCCATCCTGCTTCGTTCGACGCGCTGGCGTCGGCGCGGCGACCCCGACAATACCGGCGCGGAGCCGGGCGCCTGCTTCTATCTGGGCGAGAAGGCGGAGCGGTGCGCCCATGCCCGCCGGGCCGGGGACGAGCCGCTGGCGGCATTTGTCGGAGCCAACCCGCCGGATCTGGTCGTCGAGGTCGAGCGCAGCCGCGGCGACGAGGCGAAGCCGCGCTTCTATCGCGAGATCGGCGTGTCCGAGATGTGGCGCATCGACATTTCGAGCGCCCGGCGCGAGGTCGTCATTCTCGACCTGCTGGCTTCCGGCGAACCCGCGCCGCTTGCCGCCTCCGCCGTGCTGCCCCTCTGCACTCCGGATTTCGTGCTCGAAGCGCTCGAACTGGCAGTGGACGGCCGCGTCCGCGACCTCGACGCCCTGATCGACCGCCGGGCGGGGGCGCCGGACGCCGGGGACAGCGTGTAGAGGCCGGGACGAACGCCAGGCGCCCCGTTTGCCCGGCCCGCCCGGAATGGTAGCTTGGCCGCCATGAAGGCGGGCGGAGCGGAACACGGACCGGACCTCGAAGGATTGCGGGCCTTCGTCCGGGAAGGCGACCGCAGCCGCGCGCGCTTTTTCGTCGGGCGCGAGGCGCAGATTCTGGATATCGAACGAGTTTGCGCGGACGCAATGGCGGAATACCGTGCCGGCGGCAAGTTGATCGGCGCGACCCGGCTGGTTCGGGGAGCGCCGGGAGCGGGCAAGACGGCGCTGCTTGAGCAAATCGCCGCCCTCTTCGGCGCCCCGAAAGAGCCCGACGGCTTCCTGGGCCGTTTGTTTCGAAGAGCGCCCGAAAGAGCGCCGCGGTTGAAGACCTTGCTCCTCGACCGCGTAACTCTGGCGAATCCCCCGGCCCTGGCGGCGGAAATTGCCGAGTGCCTCGATGCGGGAAAGGCGCGGCAGTGGCGTCAGACCCACGGCCGGGCCGTAACCGTGCAGGCCGGCGCTCCAGGCATGGCGAGCGCCGGCAGCAGCGAGACCGTTGCCACAGCCCCGGCGGCGCCGTCGTTCGCGGAGTTGCGCAGGGTCTTTCCTCCGCAGGACTGGAAATGGCCGCTCTGCCTGATGGTGGACGAAATCCAGAACCTCGAAAGGGATGAGGCGGCGACACTGGAAGCCTTGCATCTGGGAACGGCCGGCCTGCCGATCGTGCCCGTTCTCGCCGGCCTGGCGAACGCGCGCGATGTGTTGGCGCGGCATGGCATAACCCGCCTGAACGAAGACGGCGTGCATACGCTCGGCCGCCTGGAAGCCGGGGAACCGGCCGAGGCCGTGCGCAGGATGCTGGACGCTTACCGGGTGGATACCGCCGGAGCCGATGCCGGTTACTGGGCGAGTCGTCTTGAAGAACATTCCGACCGCTGGCCCCAGCACCTGCAGAACGCGATGCGGTCTCTGGCCGAGGAACTGGTCGAGGCGGAGGGCGCGCTGGCGGCGGTCGATGAGGCGGCGGTGGCCGCCCGCGCGCGGGAGCGGCGGTTGCGGGCGTATCGGTCGCGGCGCAGTCCCGAGATGCAGGAAGCCATATTCCTGCTTGCCCGCACGATGGCGGGCGTGCCGGAGTCCGGCCTGCGCAGGAACGATGCGGTCGGGTTGATCGGAAGCCTCGCGAGGAGCGAAGGCGATTGCGGGTGGCGGCTGCCGGAAGGCACGTCGCCGTCGGGAGTTTTTGGACCACCTGTTTCACCGGGGCGCGCTGCAGAGCGGGGAGGATGACAGGCTTGTCTGCCCGATACCCAGCTTCCGTCGGTTCCTGATCGAGGAGGGCACTCGCGTATTTGTGGAGGATTACAGCGGCCTCCCGGTGAGCGGGCATGACGGTGCCGACGTATCTGCCCTTCTCCGTGAGCTGCCCGGGCAGAGCTGGAGGGACGGCGACGGCGGCCCGCAGTCGCTGCGATGACCTGCCCATGCAGGCAGCCCTGAAGCCGAGCCGGGCGAACCCGGTCTATCCCTTTCGGAAACCCGCCGATCTCGACGGGCGCGAACGGCATTACCCTGTCTGCGTCGTCGGCGCGGGGCCGGTCGGGCTGGCCGCCGCAATCGACCTGAAGCTCCGGGGCGTCGATGTCGTGCTGGTGGACGAGGACGATACGGTCAGCGCCGGCTCGCGGCTCATCTGCCTCGCCAAGCGGACGCTGGAGATTCTCTCGCGCCTCGGCATCGGCCCCGAGCTTGCCGCGAAGGGGGTGGTCTGGAACCGCGGCAAGGTCTTCCACGGCGACGAGCTCGTCTATGCGTTCGACCTGCTGCCGGAAGAGGGACACCGCTGGCCGGCCTTCATCAATATCCAGCAATATTATGTCGAGGAGTATCTGGTGGACCGCGCCCGGTCGCTCGGCCTCGACCTGCGCTGGAAAACCCGGCTTGTCGGAACCGAGGACCTGGGAGACGGCGTCCGCGCGCGGGTCTCGACGCCGGAGGGCGGCTACGCCTTCACCTGCGACTGGCTGCTTGCCTGCGACGGGGTGCGCTCCACCGTGCGCGACGGTCTGGGCCTTCCCTTTCGCGGCCGGTCCTTTCCCGACCGCTTCCTGATCGCCGATGTGCGGATGAAGTCGGCGTTCCCGGCGGAGCGCCGGTTCTGGTTCGACCCGCCGTTCCATGCGGGCCGCTCGGCGCTGCTGCACAAGCAGCCGGACGACATGTGGCGCATCGACCTCCAGCTGGGTCCCGACGCGGACCCGGAGGAGGAAACGAAGCTCGAGAGGGTGATGCCGCGCATCCGCGCGATGATCGGCCCGGACACGCCCTTCGATGTCGAGTGGGTCTCGGTCTATACCTTCCGCTGCCGCCGCCTGGAGCGGTTCCGCCACGGGCGCATCTTCTTTCTCGGCGACGCCGCGCACCAGGTCTCGCCCTTCGGCGCGCGGGGCGGAAACGGCGGCATCCAGGACGCCGACAACCTCGCCTGGAAGCTCGCGGAAACGATGGCGGGACGGGCGGGGCCCCTGCTGCTGGACAGCTACGAGGCCGAGCGCATTCCCGCCGCCGACGAGAATGTCCTGAACTCCGCGCGCTCGACGGACTTCATGACGCCGGTGGGAGGCCCGGCCCAGGCGCTCAGGGATGCTGCGCTTTCGCTCTCTCGCCGCCATGCGTTTGCGCGCAGCTTCGTCAATAGCGGGCGGCTCTCGACGCCGGCCGTGCTGACCGACTCTCCGCTGTCCACGCCCGACGAGGCCGGCTGCGCGGACTTCGGCGGACCGATGCAGCCGGGCGCAGCCGCCGTGGACGCGCCTTTCGACAATGGCTGGTGGCTGGACCGGCTGGACGGGGGCTTCGCGCTTCTCCATTTCCCCGACGGAAATGCGCCGGCGCATTCGGAGGGGATTGCGATACACTGCGCGAGCTCGGACGGCCTGCTGGCTTCGCGCTATGACGGGCGGCCCGGCACGACCTGGCTCTTCCGGCCCGACCAGCATGCGGCGGCGCGCTGGCGCGGCTTCGATCCAGCCCGCATAAGCGCTGCCGTGGAGCGCGCGCGGGGCCGCCCGTGAACCGGGCCGACGACATCTTCGCCGCCCTGGTGGAAGCTCACAGGGGTCTGGACGAGGAGGAAAGCCGGCGGCTCGATGCGCGGCTGATCCTGCTGCTCGCCAACGAGGTCGGCGACGGCGACCGGGTGCTGGCGCTGATAGAGGAAGCGCAATCCTTTCGGAGCCGCGGGGGAGGGAGCGCCGGATGAAGCTGCTCGTTTTCCAGCATGTGGAATGCGAACATCCCGGGTCGCTGCGCCGGCTGCTGGCCAGGGACGGGGTCCATTGGGACGCGGTGGAACTGGACCGGGGCGAGCCCATCCCCGATCTCGACGGCTACGACGCGCTCTGGGTCATGGGCGGCCCGATGGATGTCTGGGATATCGAGGACAATCCGTGGCTCGTGGCCGAGAAGGCGGCGATCCGCCGCTGGGTGCGCGAGTTGCGAAGGCCCTTTCTCGGCATCTGCCTCGGCCACCAGTTGCTGGCGGATGCGCTCGGCGGCACCTGCGGGCCCCAGGCGCCGCCGGAGATCGGCGTGATGGACATCGAGCTCACGGAAGAGGGGCGGAACGACCGGCTGATGCGGGGTTTGCCGGCCAGGCAGAAATGTCTCCAGTGGCACGGCGTCCGGGTCGCCCAGGCCCCGGAGGGAGCCGCCGTGCTGGCGCGGTCCCCGCTATGCGCGATCCAGGCCATGCGGGTGAGCGAGAATGCCTGGTCCATGCAGTACCATGTCGAGGTCGAGCCGGACACGGTGGAGAACTGGGCCGCAATCCCCGACTATCTGGAGGATCTGGTCGCCGTAATGGGCGACGACGGCGTTGCCGAATTGCGCGCCAGGGCCGAGCGGGAAATGCCCGGATTCCTGCGGGCATCGGAGGTCCTCTACCGGAACTTCATGGAAGCCGCGCGATAGCCGCTCGACACAAAACGGGCAAAGTGCCTGGACGCGCGGGAGGCCATGGTTTTGAGAACAAACTCAGAGTAACATCGGGGGTGGAAGCCCGGCCTGGTGGACCCGCGTCCCGGCACGACAGGGTTGCCTGAACCGGGGCCGACAGCAGCCGACCGGACGCGGCGCGGCTGCAAATCCCGAGGGGAGGGCAAACGATGAAAAGAAAACTTCATGCAGTCGCGGCCGTAGCCGCATCTGCGCTGGTCGCCATGGCTGCAAGTTCCCAGGCGGCCGACGTGACTGTCGGCTTCCAGCTCGTCTACGGGCCGTGGAAGGCGAAGATGGAGGAGCTCAAGGCCAACGGACTCGGCGGAAAGAGCATCGAGTTCGTAAAGTTCACCTCGGGCACCGAGGTCATCAATGCCATGGCCTCGGGCTCGGTGGACATCTCGCTCAACGGCTCGTCGCCGACGGCAGCCGGCTACAGCCGGGGCGTCGATCTCCAGGTCATCTACATCTACGACAACATCAACAACGCCGAGGCGCTGGTCGTCGATGACTCGGTAACCGCTCCGCAGGACCTGAAGGGCAAGACCATCGCGGTTCCCTTCGGCTCCACGACCCATTTCCACATGATGTTCGCGCTCGAGCAGTTCAACATCCCGACGGGGGACCTCGAAGTGCTCGACATGTCGCCGCCCGACATGGTTGCCGCCTGGGAGCGCGGGGATATCAATGGCGGGTTCGTGTGGGACCCGGCCCTCGGGCGCATGAAGGAAAAGGGCAGGGTGCTGCTGACCTCGGGCGACCTCAGCAATTGGGGCAAGGCCACCTTCGACGCGATGGTGGCGCGCAAGGGCTTCACCGACGAGAACCCGGAATTCGCCTGCGAGTGGGTGAAGATGGTCTCGTCGGCGGACGCGGATTACCGCGCCAATCCGGGCGCCTACGGCCCCGGAACGGACAATGCCATGGGCATCGCCAACGCGGTTTCCGGCGATGCCGACCAGGTGGGCGGCGTGCTTGCGCTCTACGACTATCCGACGCTCGAAGAGCAGGTCTCGGCCACATGGCTCGGCGGCGGGGTGCAGAACGCCTTGATGGCGGCGTCCGCGTTCCTGGTAGAGCAGGGGAAGCTGGACAATGTGCTCGACGACTATTCCGGGTCGGCTACGCCCAAGTTCGCCCAGATGGTGCTGGACGGCGGCTGCTGAACGGTCGGAAGGACGGCCCCGGCCGGTGAGCCGGGGCCGGCCGCCTCGATCGAAGCCTGTTTGCCGATGACCGCGGTCGTCAGCCTCAATCGCGTGACCGTCGAGTTTCCGGCGGTCGATGGCGCCGGCGCGGTCAGGGCGCTCGACAATGTGAGTCTCGATTTCCGGGAGAACGAGTTCGTCGTGGCCCTCGGCGCGTCGGGTTGCGGCAAGACGACATTGCTCAATGTCATCGCCGGCTTCCTGCAGCCGACCTCGGGAGAGGTTCTTCACAGGGACGAGCCGATCCGCGGCCCCGGATCGGACCGGGGCGTGGTGTTCCAGAAGCACGCCCTCCTGCCCTGGCTCAACGTGCTCGAAAACACAGAGTTCGGTTTGAAGCTCCAGGGCGTTGCGAAGGAGGAGCGCCTCACCAGGGCTCGCGATTACCTGGCCTTGGTCGGCCTGTCGGACTTCGAACGCTATCCGGTCTATCAGCTTTCCGGGGGCATGCAGCAGCGTGTCGGCCTTGCCCGCGCGCTGACCTGCGACCCCGACATGCTGCTCATGGACGAGCCGCTGGGCGCGCTCGATGCGTTCACGCGCGAAAACATGCAGGAGCTCGTGCTGGATGCGTGGAGCAAGACCCGGAAGGTCGTGTTCTTCATCACGCACAGCGTCGAGGAGGCCCTGTTCATGGCGACGCGGCTCATCGTGATGTCGCCGCGGCCGGGCCGGATAACGCACGCCTACGACATCGACTTCTGCCGCCGCTTCTTCGAGACCGGCAATGCAAGGGCGGTCAAGTCGTCGCCGGAGTTCATTGCGCTGCGCGAGGAAGTCCTCTCGATCATCTACGGCGAAGAAGAGGGCGACGTGCTGCCATGAGGCTGGGGCTCTCCAGGCGCCGCAGGCCGCAGGCGGTCGAGCAGTACGGCGCGCCGGGGCGAGGCTCCGGCACGGCGATCAGCGCGGTCACGATCGTCGTGATTCTCGGGGGATGGTGGGTCGTCACGCAGCTTGGGCTGATCCGGCCCCTGTTCCTGCCGGCGCCCGAGATGGTGATCGCGAAGTTCGCCAAGATCGCCTGCACGGACCACTATCTCGAACGGTTGCTGGTCGCGGTCGGCGGCATGGAGAAGGTCGAAGCGAAGTGCTTCGGCTTCAGCGACCACGCGCTCCACGAGCATATCCTCTGGAGCCTCTACCGCGTCTTCGGCGCGTTTGCGCTTGCAACCGTGACCGCGGTGCCGATCGGCATCTCAATGGGCATGAGCCGTCATGCGCGGGGCGTCTTCGATCCGCCCATCGAGTTCTACCGCCCGATCCCGCCGCTCGCCTACCTGCCGCTGACGATCATCTGGTTCGGCATCGGGGAATCCGGCAAGCTCTTCCTGATCTACCTCGCCTGCTTCGCGCCCATCGCCATCAATGCCCGCGCGGGCGTGCGTTCCGTCTCCATAGAGCAGATACACGCCGCCTATTCGATGGGGGCGAGCCACCGGCAGGTCCTGCGCCAGGTCGTGTTGAAGGCGGCGCTCCCGGAGATTCTGACGGGCATGCGGGTGGCCATCGCGTTCGGCTGGACGACGCTGGTGGCGGCCGAGATGGTGGCCGCCAAGGCGGGCATCGGCGTGATGGTGCTGAATGCCGCCAGGTTTCTTGCCACCGACATCGTCTTTCTCGGCATTATCGTCATCGGGGCGGTCGCGTTCGTCTTCGACCTCATGATGCGCCGGGCCGAACGGGCCCTCGTTCCCTGGAAGGGCAAGATGTGAAGGCCAGGGCGGAGCCCGATCTGTATGGATCGCATTTCAGGCCAAGTCCGGAATTGTCGCCCCGGACCCCGATCCGGGCCCAGTACCGCCGGCGCAACACGGCGGGGACCCGATTGCCTGGACCCCGGATCTCCGCTTCGCTCCGTCCGGGGTGACAGTGGGCGCTGCCCGCTCGGTCCCGTTGCAATCTGAAAGGATCGTGCTCTAGCCCGGTCCGAGCGCGAGGCCGATGAGCATTGCGGCGATCCCGGCGGTTGCGAGGTTCCAGACGATGGATCGGACCCAGGGAATTCCGGCGGCATAGACGGGCAGGTAAACCGCCCGTCCCGCGAGCCAGACCCAGCCGCCGATCGCGGTCCATTCGTTGGTGCGGTCCGAGAGTTCTGCGGCGACCAGGACGAGGGCAAAGGCGGGCAGGGTTTCGAGATAGTTGGCGAGGCCCCGTCGGAGGCGGCCTGCGAGCCGGCTCTCCTCCGCGGCTTCGTCGCGGGGACCGGCGGACCAGGCGTTGCCGGCGCTGGCCTTCAGCGCGAAGCTCTGCGCGCCGACATGGACGAGCAGCAACACCGCTGCCAGCGCCAGTTGAAGCATGCCGGCGCTCACGGCCGGTTCCGGCGCAGGCGGCCAAGCGAGTCTTCCCGATATCGAGCCAGTTTGTCCGCGCTCCCCGTGCGTCTTTCGGCAGGCCGGGCGTCACACGGGGCGGTCGCCCTCCAGGATGATGCGCCAGAGCGTCCGGGGGTGCCGGCGGTCATAGTCGCCATGGGCGCGGTGCATCGCGGCCCGGTTGTCGCAAACCACCATGTCGCCCTGCCGCCAGCTATGGCGATAGACATTGCTGTCCCGAATCGTGCGGTCGAGCAGATCCTGCAGGAGCGCCTGCGTGTCCTCCGGCGTCATGCCCTCTATGCGCCGCGCCTTGGTGATGTGGAAATAGAGCGCCTTCGAGCCGTGTTCGGGATGGGTACGAACCATCGGATGAATGGCCGGGATATCGTATTTCTCCCGGTCCTCGCTGCGCGTGTCGGTCAGGTGCCGGTCGAGCCCGTTGACCGTCTTCAGCCCCGCAAGGCGTTGCTGTTCCCCGGCATCCAGCCCGCCCCAGGCCGCGCGCATGTTTGCGAAGCTGGTATCGCCGCCCTCGGGCGGGATTTCGACGCCGTAAAGGATCGTCGCCTTGGGCGGGCGCTCGCGGTTGGTGTGGTCCGTGTGCCAGCGCTCCGCCGGAAGCTGGCCGTTGCGATGCCAGATGCGCCCGATCATGGGCTGGTCCGGCATGTTGTGCTGGCTGTAATGCTGGGCCATCGGCTCGCCGAGCTGCGAGCAGGCCGCCAGGTATTCCGAAGGCGTGAAATGCTGGTCGCGGAACACCAGCACGATGTGCTCGGCGAGCGCGGCGGCAACCGCGGCCCGGTCCTCGGGAGACAATGTCTTCCGGAGGTCGAGGCCGGAGATTTCGGCGCCGAGCGAGGGATGCAGCGGACGCGGCGTCGGAATGGTCATACGCTGCTCCCCATGCTCCGGCGCCCGGTCCTCACTCCGCGGCCTGGGCGGCGCGGGGCGGCCAATCGACCTGGCGGCGCATTTCGAGCCGCGCGATCTGCTGGCGATGCACCTCGTCCGGGCCGTCGGCGAAGCGGAGCGCGCGCATCCGCGACCACATGAAGGAGAGCTTGAACGCCTGGCTCATCGCGCCGCCGCCATGGGCCTGCATGGCGTCGTCGATGATCTGAAGCGCCATGTTGGGCGCCGCTACCTTTATCATGGCGATTTCCTGGCGCGCGGCCTTGTTGCCGACCGTGTCCATCATGTAGGCGGCCTTGAGCGTCAGCAGCCGGCACATCTCGATATTGATGCGCGCATCGGCCACGCGCTCGCGGAAATTGTCGCGGTCGCCGACGGGCGTGCCCCAGGTCACTCGTTGGGTGCCGCGCCGGCACATCATCTCAAGCGCGCGCTCGGCCACGCCGATGATGCGCATGCAGTGGTGGATGCGGCCGGGGCCGAGGCGGCCCTGCGCGATCTCGAAGCCGCGGCCCTCGCCCAGCAGCATGTTCGAGGCCGGCACGCGCACATCCTTGAAATCGACCTCGCCATGGCCGTGCGGTGCGTCGTCGAAGCCCATCACGTTCAGCATCCGCACGATTTCGATGCCGGGTGTGTCGGTCGGCACCAGGATCATGGACTGCTGGTTGTAGCGCGGGCCGGCCGGGTCGTTCTTGCCCATGAAGATCAGGATCTTGCAACGCGGGTCGCCGATGCCGGAGGTCCACCATTTGCGCCCGTTGATGACATATTCGTCGCCGTCGCGCTCGATCCGGCTCTCGATATTGGTGGCGTCGGAAGAGGCGACGCGCGGCTCGGTCATGGCGAAGGCGGAACGGATTTCGCCCGCCAGCAGCGGGTCCAGCCACTGCTTCTTCTGCTCCGGCGTGCCGTAGCGCTCCAGCACCTCCATATTGCCGGTGTCCGGCGCGGAGCAGTTGAACACTTCCGGGGCCCAGTTGATGCGCCCCATGACCTCGCAGACCGGGGCGTATTCGAGATTGGTGAGGCCGCCGCCGAGCTCGCTTTCGGGCAGGAAGAGGTTCCAGAGCCCCTCTTCGCGCGCCTTCTCCTTCAGCTCCTCCAGGACCGGGATGACCTTCCAGCGGTTGTCGCCCTCGTCCAGCTGCTCGTAATAGACCTCCTCGTTCGGATAGACGTATCGGTCCATGAAGTCCTGGACGCGGCCGACCAGCTCCTTGGTGCGGTCGTTATATGCAAAGTCCATCGGGCGGGTTCCCTCTCCGGCGTGCAGTAGTCGTTTGGCCGGACCCTAACGCAAGACGGCGGGTCCCGGAAGCGGGGCTACCCTCTGCCGGCAAGCTCGCAGACGGTGGCGTAAAGGCTGTCTTCGACCGTAATGCCCTCTTCGGCCGTGCGGGCGCGGTTCGCGAGGCGCCGGTCGCCCGGCAGCCGTGCATCGCCGTCGGCGAGCAGCCGTTCGAACAGCCCCTCGACATGCGCAAGGAAGCCGGGGCCGGCGAGCCGGGCCGGGTCGATGGCGATGAAGGACTGGCAGGTGTTGGCCGGGCCGCCGTCATTGCCGTAGGCGGCCCTGCTCTCAAAGCCGAAGAAGCCGCCGGAGAGGCCTCCGGTCATCAGTTCCACCATGAGCGCGATCGCCGAGCCCTTGTAGCCGCCGAACGGCAGTTGAACGCCCTTCAGGATCTCGGAGGGATCGGTGGTGGGTTGCCCGTCCGGGCCGAGTCCGGAGCCGGGCGGCGCCTCGTGGCCGTCCCGCGCCGCTATCTGGAGTTCCCCTCGCGCGGTTGCCGCGGACGCCTGGTCGAAGACCATCGGCGGCCGGCCGTCGGCGCGCGGACAGGCGAACGCCATCGGATTGGTGCCGAACAGGGCATTGGTGCCGCCTGCGGGTGCCACGAAGCTCTGCGAGTTGACGAAGGTGAATGCAACGAAACCCTGCTCGGCCAGCGGCTCGATATCCGGCCACAGGGCCGAGAAGTTGAGCGAGTTCCGGACTGTCATGCAGGCCACGCCCTGGGAGCGGGTCTTGTGGGCCAGCAGGACGCGCCCGCGCGCGATGGACAGCGGCGCGAGGCAGCGCCGTCCGTCTATGGCTACGAGGCCGGGCGCGGCATCGACGATCTCCGGTTCCGCCTGCGCGTCCGTGCTGCCGCTCTGCACCGAGGCGATAAAGCCAGGCAGGCGGAAAAGGCCGTGGCTCTTGCAGCCGTCGGCTTCCGCGCGGGTGATGTGGTCGGCGGTCTCCTCGGCCTGGGCGCGGCAGACGCCGGCATTGGAAAATGCGTCGAAGGCAAGGGCGCGGCACTCCTCCAGCGAAATTGTGGCGGGCATGTTCGATCTTCCCCCATGCGTTTGCGGAGCCGGTTGTGCAGCATAGACTTGGCATTCGACGATGAGGAAGGCGCGAGATGCGTATCCACTCCGAGGACCTTGGCGGGCATGTGGCGCTGGTGCGGATCGAGAACGAGGCGCGCCGCAACGCCATGACGCGCGCGATGATGGTCCGCCTCGCCGACCTCTGGGACGAGCTGGAGGCCGGTCCCGCGCGCGCCATCGTGCTGACCGGCGCCGGCGACAAGGGGTTCTGCAGCGGCGCCGATGTTTCGGGGGACCTCTCGGCCTCGCCCGAAACGTCCGCGGCGGTTGCGCGCGCGCTTCTCAAGACGAAGCGCTACCGCAAGCCCATCGTGGCGGCGATCAATGGCGACTGCGTCGCCGGCGGAGTCGAATTGCTGATCTCGACCGACTTGCGCGGCGCGGCGCCCCATGCGCGCTTCGGGCTGCCGGAGGTCAGGTGGGGCATCTACCCGTTCGGCGGCGCGGCGACCAAGCTCGTGCGCCAGATCGGTTATGTGCATCTCATGGACATGATCCTGACCGGCCGCCTGCTGGACGCGGAGGAAGCCCACGCCATCGGCCTCGTGAACGCGGTGCTGCCGGCAGGGGAACTGCTGGACTGGGCGGTGGAGAAGGCGCGGCTGATTGCCGCCAACAGCCCCGCCGCGGTGCAGGCGGTCAAGGAGCAGGTCACCGCCGGGCTGGAGGAATGGACGCTCTCCCAGGAAGCGCGCGAACAGGCGCTCGGCGACCGGGTGCGCGCCTCTCCCGACTTCCGGGAGGGCGTGGCCGCCTTCCTGGAGAAGCGCCGCCCGCAATATTAGCCGCCCGCCCCATGGACCTGCCCGCCCGCCTGCGCCATATGTTTGCCCAATCCGGCAGTCCGCCGCTAAGAGGCCGTTTGAAAATAGTGTCCATGCAAGGTCCGGTCCGGTTCCGTCATACCCGAACGCTGCTCCGCGTCATGCCCGGACTTGTTCCGGGCATCCATGCGGCCGCCCGGTGGAGAGAGATGCCCGGAACAAGTCCGGGCATGACGGGAAAAGGGACGGGGCAACGCCTCCAGTCCTGCGTTGAGGCACCCGGACGCCAATTCCCGAACGGACACCAGGGTCGCGCATGATGGAACTTCTGCAGTTTATCGACCGCCGCCCGGAGCCCCGAGAGGCGCTGGCGCTTGCCGATTGCGGCGACCTTGAGGGCCTGATGGCGGCGGCGTCGCAGCTTCGCGACCGGCTGCACGGGCCGCGGATCAGCTATTCGCGCAAGGTCTTCATCCCGCTGACCCATCTCTGCCGGGACGTCTGCCACTACTGCACCTTCGCGAAGCCGCCGCGCCGGGGCGAGAGCGCCTATATGACGCCGGAGCAGGTGCTCGACATTGCGCGGGCGGGTGCGGCGGCCGGTTGCAAGGAGGCGCTGTTCACGCTCGGCGACAAGCCGGAGCGGCGCTACCGCGCGGCGCGGGAGGCGCTCGCGGAGTTCGGCTACGAAACGACGCTGGACTACCTCAAGTCCATGGCGAAGCTGGTCTTCGAGGAGACCGGCCTGCTGCCGCACCTCAATCCCGGCCTGATGACGGCGGAGGAACTGGCGGCGCTGCGCGGCGTCTCGGCCTCGATGGGCATCATGCTGGAAAGCGCCTCGGACCGGCTTTGCGAGAAGGGCATGCCGCACTACGGCTCGCCGGACAAGGTGCCGACCCGCCGCTTGGAGACCATCCGGCTCGCGGGCGTGGCGAAGGTTCCGTTCACCTCCGGCATCCTGATCGGCATCGGCGAGACGCGGCGGGAGCGCATCGAGGCGCTGCTGGCGCTCCGCGAGATCGACGACACGACGGGCGCGGTGCAGGAGATCATCGTCCAGAACTTCCGCGCCAAGCCGGACACCAAAATGGCCGATGCGCCGGAGCCGGGACCTGAGGAACTCCTCTGGACCATCGCCGCGGCGCGCCTGATTTTCGGCCCGGCGGCCTCGATCCAGGCGCCGCCCAACCTCTCGCCGGGCGCGCTCGGGCCCATCGTGGCCGCCGGCATCGACGATTGGGGCGGCGTCTCGCCGGTAACGCCCGACTTCGTCAACCCGGAAGCACCCTGGCCGCATCTGGAGACGCTCGCGCGCGAAACGGCGGCGGCCGGCAAGCAACTGGTCGAGCGGCTGACGGTCTATCCGCGCTATCTGACCGACGAATGGCTGGCGCGTCCCATGCTGACGCGGGCATTGCAGCTTTCCGATTCGGAGGGGCTGGCGCGGCCGGACGACTGGTCGCCGGGCGAGTTGACGGTGCCCGAACCGATCCTGCGGCGGGGAGCGGAGAGCGCCGATGTGGCGTCAATTCTTGCGGACGCCGAAGCCGGTGCGCCGCTGGACGAGGCCGGGATCGTGCGGCTGTTCCAGGCCCGCGACGACGACTTCCACGCCGTGGCGGAGGCCGCCGACCGGGTCCGCGCGCGGCTCGCGGACGATACCGTCACCTATGTGGTGAACCGCAACATCAACTACACCAATGTCTGCTACTTCAAATGCCAGTTCTGCGCCTTCTCGAAGGGCAAGCTCTCCGAGAATCTGCGCGGCCGCCCCTACGACCTCGACCTCGACGAGATTCGCCGCCGCGTCGCGGAGGCCTGGGAACGGGGGGCGACCGAGGTCTGCATGCAGGGCGGTATCCATCCCGACTATACCGGGCGAACCTATCTCGACATTCTGGACGCGGTGAAGTCGGCGGCGCCCGATATCCATGTGCATGCCTTCACGCCGCTGGAGGTGTTCCAGGGCGCGCACACTTTGGGCGTCACGGTCGAGGCCTTCCTGCGCGACCTCAAGGCCGCCGGTCTCGGCACCTTGCCGGGCACGGCGGCGGAGGTGCTGGATGACGAGGTGCGCCGGATCATCTGCCCGGACAAGATCGACACACAGCAATGGCTGGATGTCATGGAGACCGCGCACGGCCTCGGCATCCGGTCTACCGCGACGATCATGTACGGCCATGTCGAACGCCCGGTCCACTGGGCCCGCCACCTGCTGCGGCTGCGTGCATTGCAGGAACGCACCGGCGGGTTCACGGAATTCGTGCCGCTGCCCTTCGTGCATATGGAGGCGCCGATCTACCTGAAGGGTCGGGCGCGCAAGGGGCCGACCTTCCGGGAGGCGGTGCTGATGCACGCCGTCGCGCGCCTCGCGCTCGCGCCGCATTTCGTCAATATCCAGACCTCATGGGTCAAGATGGGGCCGGAAGGCATCGCGGCGGCGCTGGCGGCGGGCGCGAACGACCTCGGCGGCACCTTGATGAACGAGAGCATCACCCGCGCCGCCGGCACGGTCCACGGCCAGGAAATGGCGCCGCACCGCATGGAGGAGACCATCCGCGCGGCCGGGCGCCGGCCGGTGCAGCGCACCACGGACTACGGCCGCCCGCCCGAGTTGCAGGTCCTGCGCTCCCGCCAGGCCGCCCCGCTCGCCGAAGTAGTGGAAACCCCCGCCCGCAAATACGAACGCGCCGGCCCCCGCGCCCTCTACCGACCGGGTTTGACCGCGGCGGAGTAGGGAATGGCGCGGGTTGACGATGCGCTTCTGCGGCGGATGACGGCGGCCATTGTCGAGACGGCCGATCCCGAGCGCGTGATCCTGTTCGGCTCTCGCGCCCGCGGCGATGCGGGGGCGGACTCGGATGTCGATCTGGTGGTCGTCGAGGCGGAGCCGTTCGGGCCGGGCCGGGACCGCGGCGCCGAAGAGACGCGGCTCTGGCGCGCCCTCGCGAAATTCCACGTTCCGAAGGATATCCTGGTTTACAGCCTGGACGAGGCCGAGCGCTGGCGCGGCTCCCTCAATCATGTGCTCGCGCGCGCACTGCGCGAAGGCCGGGTGCTCTATGAGCGACCTTGAGCAGGCGCGGGAGCTGGTTGGCGCGGCGGAAAGAGACATCTCCGCGCTTCGCGGCATGGACGATACAGCCGTCTTCGCCGACGAGATTTTCGGCTTCCATGTCCAGCAGGCGGCGGAGAAGCTGTTCAAGGCCTGGCTCGCTTCGCAGGGCGAGACCTACCCTCTGTCGCACGATCTGGCGGCTCTGTTGGACATGTTGAGCACCGGCGGAGCGGATGTCGCCCGTTTCGACGGGTTGGTGGATTACACCCGCTACGCCGTTCGTTTGCGTTACACGGCCGCCGACCCCAACTCCTGTCCACCGAATCGGCCCCAAGCCATCCAACAGGTGGAGGCATTGCTCGCGACGGTTCGGCGCCGGTTGGCGGAAACAGAAGCAGGCTGATGATGGTGGATTTGAACCTGAAGGTTCCGGCTCTCGAGATGCTGCTGAAATACACCGCCAGCGGCATCGGCGCGGTGGCGGGTTCCATGCTGGGGCCGTGGAGGGCGCGCCAGGCAGCTACAGCCAGGCGCATCGAAGCGGAGGCCGAGGGAGACAGCTTGAAACTCATCGCCAACGCCCAGGCCGAGGCGCGGCGGTCCCTCGTCGAGCCGAATAGCGCAGGATCGGGGGTACTGGAAATCGGCCCGGATGGCGGCATTACGCAGCGCATCGAGTTCCAGGAGAAGAAGCGGCAGGCGAACATCGCTTCCGTGGTCCGGGACGCCGCAGCCGGTCTCGGTGACAAGGAGGCGCCCGAACACGAGCCCGACCCCGACTGGACCGCGCGGTTCTTCGATTGCGTTCAGGATGTCTCTTCCGAGGACATGCAGAAGCTCTGGTCGCAGGTGCTTTCGGGAGAAGTCGAAAGTCCCGGAAGAACGTCTTTGCGGACGTTGGATATTCTCAAGAATCTAACAAGCAGGGATGCGCGGATATTCCAGGATGTGTGCGGTTACGTTATCCATGATTTTATATTTCAATCCGTTGACGAAAATACGAATTGTCCAGCATTATCGTATAACAATTTGCTTGTGCTTCAAGACGCCGGTCTTGTTAACGCTAGCCCGATGCTCATAAAGGAATTGAGCTTCGATGGAACGTCTGACACAGCTTTTGCTCAGTACCAAAAATTAATTTTGAAGATTTCAACAAAAGGAGGAAAATTGAAAATAGAGGTTCCTAATTACCTCCTTACATCTGCGGGCAAGGAACTTCATCAGTTTTCGAAGTGTGAACCTCATATGGACTACTTGAAGTCATTTTCGCGTTTCCTGCGCAGCAAAGGTTGCGAGCTATCTTTCGCTCGAATCTTGGAGAAACGTCCCGACGGCAATGTTCTGCACACAAACCCATTCGTACCCATCGAACCGGAAGACCAACGAGCCAGGGACGCCGCTTCTTGAACCCCGATACTCCCCGCCTGATCGTGGTCGATTTTCTTCTGGAGCGGGTCCCGACCGACTTGGTGTATGAGAGGAACGTCCGGTAAGGGCCGTAATTTCGACCCTGTATATCCCGTTCCGGTTAATGACCGCTGGCATTATTCCGGCTCGTATGCGGTGTGTCCGCTGGCCCGGCCACGCTGCGCTTTGCGCCCCTTTCGTTACCTCGGCCTCCGAGCCGGGGTCCATTCATGGCTCCCGATGCCTTCGCAGTCGGCGAAGAGGAAGCCGAACCGCCGAGGCCTGCCTTGGACCGCGCTCCGGGGCTGACGCTAGAACCAAGGCTGGACGGCAGCTTCCCTGCTAGGGAGCGGAGACAGGCGGGGCCGGCGCGACGGGGCTGTCCTGGCCCGAAGCGCGATGCAGTCCAGAAGAATGCCGCTTCAAGGGGGCTTTCCCGAGGGTCCCGGAAATAATTTCAGAACAGGGGCTTGCATTCTAGGAAAATATGCTACAATGGGTGCGAGGGAGGCGGTAGCCATGGACCGTCTCCCTTCGCGCCGGCCCGGCGCGGAACGACCCCGATTCGACCGACAGGCGAAGTGCGCCCTCCGGCTCGCGCGCGCAATCACGCGCGCAAACCGCGCCGGCGCTAACGCGCGCCCAGCCGCAAGCGCACGCGCACGCGAAACGCGCGCAAAACAGGGTCGCTCCGATGACGGGACGGAAAGAACAGGAACCGAATAGAGGAGCCGCCGCTTCCCATGCCCTTCATCGAACCCTCCATTGCCCTCTCCACCCGCCAGGAGGCCTTCTGCCGCCACTACGCCGCCTCCGGCAATGCCGCCGACGCCGCAAGGCAGGCCGGCTATTCCGAGCGCTCCGCCCGCCAGACCGGATGCGCGCTCCTGGAGCGGCCCTATGTGGTGGAGCGCCTGCGGCGCATCCGCCTGTCCTGGAAGCGCACCGAGCGCGACGAGGCGCAGATCGTGCTGGCCCGGCTGGAGCAGGCGTGGGATGCGGCCGTTGCCAGCGGGTCCGCCTATACCATGCTCCGGGTCCTGCGCTTCCAGGCCGAGATCGCCGGGCTTGTCGGACCCGCAGACCGGAGGGCCCGGCTCTGGCCGCTGCCGCACGAGGACGAACTCGGAGAGATCGAGGCGGGCGAGGCGCTTGAGGTCGGCACCGAGCCCGGCCCCTTGGCCGAGGCCGTGCGCCGGGGCCGGGACCGCGCCGAACGCGCGCTCGCCCGCCACCGCGAGAGGCGGGAGGAGTTGGAGAAGCAGGACGGTTTCGACGAAGCCGCGCATGAGGAGGCCGCGCGGAGGCTTGCCGGGGCCGTCGAGGAGCGCGCCTGCCTGCCGGTCAGCTTCGGGACCCCGCCCGCACCGGCGAACGACCTGCCGCCGGCGGACGACCCGCCGGAGGAGGCCTACGAAGACTGCCCCTGGGCCAGCGACGACAGGTCCGCCTACGACGACCGGACCGACGGCATGATCGACGACGACCGGGCCGACGGCGCGGAGCACGATTGGCTCCACCAGCGCCGTTACGACTACGACGAAATCTACGACCCCTGGGCGCCGGAAGAACGCGAGGAACGCAGGCGGGACCGGCTCGAACGGGAAGACATGCGCTACGCCATCGAGCCCCCCGACGCGGACAACCCGCTCGACATGGACTGGCCCGAAGACGGGAATTTCGTCCCGGACCATGACATCGCATGACAAAACATGACGTTTCCGACAGGGAGCCGCGCAACGCAAAGCCGGCGCCTCCGGCGTTACGTCAGCAATTCCACCGGCTCGTCGAGGGGGTGGCGGCCTTCGCGGTCTTCTATTTCGAGCACCCAGATGTCGGGGTCGCGCGCGGTCTCGCGGGCGATTTCCTCGTCCGCCTCGGCCTCGGGGCCCGGCGGGCGGGCGAGCCAGCGGCGGCGGTCGCCGTCGGTCCAGGCCGGGCGGAGGAGTTGCGCCGTGCCGTCCAGGCGGTTGAGCTTCAGCAGCACCGCGCCCGCCCCGTCGAAGCCGCGCCGCGCCACCTGCGCCGCGCAGCCCCGGACGGAAGCCGCCCGGATGCAGGCCTGGATATAGACGCGGGGCTTGAGCGCCATGGTGGCGCCGGGGCTCAGGCGTGTCCGGGCACGATGTGCCGGGCGGGCGAGGGCCGGAAGGTCGCGCGCTTCAGCCAGCGGTTCTCAGCCGGATCGAAATCGTCGCGCTTGTGCAGGAGGAAGCCGTTGTCCCAGAGCACGGTGTCGCCAACCTGCCAGCGGTGCCGATAGACGAAGCGCGGCTCGGTGGCATGCGCGATCAGCCGGTCGAGCAGGGTGCGGCCTTCTTCCGCCTCCATGCCCTCGATGCCGACCATGGTGCCCGGATCGAGATAGAGCGCCTTGCGGCCGGTCACGGGATGGGTATGCACCAGCGGATGGGTGACATCCGGCGTGCGCCGGCGGATTTCTTCCTCGGCCATCTTGTCGATCTCGCCATAGCCGGCCACGCGCACGGCATAGCTGAAGACGCCGCGCCTGCCGTCGATCCGGGCCTTCGTGTCGTCATCGAGAGCCGCATAGGCGGCTTCCAGGTTCGCCCAGCTTGTCGGCGCTTGTCCGGCCCGGGACTCGACGCAGTAGAGCAGCGAGCCGGTCGCCGGATGGGTCATGTAGGACTGGTCGGAATGCCAGGCGAGCTCGCCCTGGCCGATGCCGCCGATCGTGTCGCCGCCGGGGCTGCGCATGTTGGAGATATAGGTGATCTCCGGCTGGTATTTCGACGCCCAGTCCTCGCGCACGATCAGCTCCAGCGCGCCGAACCAGGAGGCGGCCTCCGCAAGCTCGGCCTCGGAGAGCGCCTGCCGGCGGAACACCAGCACGCCATGTTCGGCAAGCGCCAGATCGAGCGTTTCCCGCGTCTCTTCGTCCTGCGGCTCGTGAAGGGCGATGCCCTCGACGATTCTCGCGAAGCCGCCGTCGGCAGGCGTGAGTTTCAGCATGGCCGTCAAAGCTCCTTCAGCAGCGCCTCGATATCGTCCGGGCCCTCGACCGCGACGCCCGACATCTCCCTGTCGATCCGCCGCACAAGCCCGGAGAGCACCTTGCCCGCGCCGAGCTCCACCACGCGGTCGATATCGTTGCCGCGCATGAACAACATGCTCTCCCGCCAGCGCACGGTCGCCGTCACCTGGCGCACGAGCAGGTCCGGCAGGTCGGCCGCGCTTTCCACCGGGCCTGCCGTGACATTGGCGACCAGCGGCACCGAGGGGTCCTGCATATCGACGGCTTCAAGCGCTTCGGCCATGGCGTCGGCGGCAGGCTGCAGCAGCGAGCAATGGAAGGGGGCGCTCACATCCAGCAGGATCGCCCGGCGCGCGCCCCGCGCCTTCGCCAGTTCCACCGCGCGTTCGACGGCGGCGCGGTCGCCGCTGACCACCACCTGCCCGGGGGCGTTGTCGTTGGCGGGGTCGCAGACTTCGTCTTCCGCTGCATCGCGGGCGACCTCTGCCACCTCGTCGAATTCCAGGCCCAGCAAGGCCGCCATCGCGCCGGCGCCCACCGGCACGGCGCTCTGCATCGACCGGCCGCGCAGCTTCAGAAGCCGCGCAGTGTCCGCGAGCCGGAAGGCTCCTGCTGCCGTCAGCGCCGAATATTCCCCGAGCGAGTGCCCCGCCAGATACAGGCAGGTATCCGGCAGCGAAACGCCGCCCTCGCGCTCCAGCACGCGCATGACCGCCATGCTGTGCGCCATCAGCGCCGGCTGCGCATTCTCGGTCAGAGTAAGTTCGTCGCCGGGGCCTTGGAACATCAGCCGCGAGAGGCTTTGCCCGAGCGCGTCGTCCACTTCCTCGAAAACCTCGCGCGCCGCCGGCGAAGCCTCGGCCAGCGCGCTGCCCATTCCGACCGCCTGCGACCCTTGTCCGGGAAAGACGAAAGCTCGTGCCACGGACCCCTCCGATTGCCCCGTCACCGCATTGCAATCAAGGCGCGGCGGAGGGGGCTGTCAAGGGCGCGTTCCGGCGGCTTGCGCGCATTGCGGGTTCGTGTATAACCCCGCTCCCAGTGCAACTTCCCGGACGAAACGCATCGACGATGGCCCTTTACGAGAATGTCTTTATCGCGCGTCAGGACATGTCGCCGGCACAGGTGGAAACCTTGGCGGACGACTACGGGACCCTCATGGAGTCGCTCGGCGGCAAGGTCGAGAAGCGCGAACATTGGGGCCTCAAGACCCTGGCCTACCGCATCAAGAAGAACCGCAAGGGCCACTATGTCCTCTTCAATTTCGACGCCTCCGGCGACGCGGTTGCGGAGCTCGAGCGGCGGATGCGGCTGTCGGAAGACGTGCTGCGCTACCTGACCCTGAAGATCGAGGCGGTGGACGAACGGCCGTCGGTGATGCTCCAGGCGCGTCCGCGCGACGACCGCGGCCGGCGCGACGTGCGCCCGCGCCGGGACGCCGGAGAGGCGCGGGACCGCGCAGAGACGAAAGCAGAAGCTACCGGCGAGCAGCCTGCCGCCGCCGTACCGGAGGCCGCCCAATGAACGCCGCGCCGCGCCGCCCGTTTTTCCGCCGCCGCAAGAGCTGCCCGTTCTCCGGGCCGAACGCGCCCGAGATCGACTACAAGGACGTGAAGCTGTTGCAGCGGTTCCTGTCGGAACGCGGCAAGATCGTGCCGAGCCGCATCACCGCCGTTTCGGCGAAGAAACAGCGCGAGCTCGCGCAGGCGATCAAGCGGGCGCGCTACATGGCGCTGCTGCCCTACGTCGTAAAGTAGGCCCGGGACCGCTGCCCCGCGCGGGTTGGATGGGCAAAGACCTCATCCTCCTGACCGTCGGCGGGCTGGCCGCCGGCGCGCTCTTCGGCTCCATCGTCACGGGCTCCCTGGGCGCAGCGCTGCTGGCCTATTTCGCCGCCGCGCCGCTCTTTCTGGTCGGCCTTTCCGTGGGCTGGCTGCCCGCGATAGCCTCCGCCCTGATCGGCGCGGTCGTGGTCGCCGGGGTCATGGGGTTTTTCGCCGCCGGATATTTTTCGCTCATTGTCGGGCTTCCGGTCGCGGTGCTGTGCCGCCAGGCGCTTCTGAACCGTCCGGACGGGCAGGGCGGCATCGAGTGGTATCCGCCTGGCCGGCTGGTTGCCGCGCTCACCGCCCTTGCGGCTGCGGCGCTGACGGCGATGTTCGCCGTCGCGGTCCTTCAAGGCGTGGACCCGCAGCGGGAAGTGCAGCGGACCCTGGAGGCGGTTCTCGACGCCGGGCTGCCGCCGGAAATCGCCGGACGGGCAAAGGAACAGGGGTTGGCCGAACGGACGGCGGCCTTCCTGCCGGGAATTGCCGCCGGACTGCTTTTCCTGACGCTGGCGCTCGACGGGGCGCTCGGCCAGGCCATCGCCGCCCGGCTCGCCATCGCGAAGCGCCCGTCGCCGGCGTGGCGCGGCATGACGCTTCCTTCCTGGCCGCTATATGCGCTCGGCCTGTCCTGCCTTGCCGGGATTGCCGCCGGCGGAACGCTGGAGTATATCGGCCGAAATCTGGCCATCGTCTTCGCCGTTCCGTTCCTTCTGCAGGGGCTCGCCGTTGTCCACGCGGTGACGTCCCGGCTGCCGGGGCGGGCGCTATGGCTGGTCGGTTTCTATCTGCTGGGGTTCCTGATGGCCTGGCCGTTCGTTCTGGTTGCGGCGCTTGGCCTTGCGGAGCCCTATGTCGGTCTGCGCGCCCGTCTCGGGGGCGGTCCGAAGGAGAGTGAATAATGGAGCTGGTCCTTCTCGAACGGGTCGAAAGCCTGGGGCTGATGGGGGATATCGTCACGGTCAAGCCGGGCTATGCGCGGAACTACCTGCTGCCGCAAAAGAAGGCGCTGCGCGCGACGCCCGAGAACATGGCCACGTTCGAGTCGCGTCGCGCGGAGCTCGAGGCGCGCAACCTGGAACGCAAGGGCGAGGCCGAGCAGGTCGCCGGGAAACTGGCGGGCTTCAGCGTCACCTTGATCCGGCGCGCCGGCGACACGGGCCATCTTTACGGTTCGGTCACGGTGCGCGACGTCGCCGAGGCTGCAAGCGAAGCCGGCGTCGAGATCGATCGTCGGCAACTGCGTCTGGCGCATCCGATCAAGTCGCTCGGCCTGCACGAAATCGGCGTGCAACTGCATCCCGAAGTCCTGGTGCCGATCACCGCCAATGTCGCCCGCACGCTGGATGAGGCCGAGGCCCAGGCGCGCGGCGAGGATGTGTTGGCGATGGACGACGAGGACGCCTATCGTTTCGAAGGCGGACTGTCCGAGTTCTTCGAAGATGGCGGCGTCGCGGAGAGCGGCGAAGCCACGCCGGAGGAAGCGTCGGAAGAGGAGCCGGCCGGGGAGAATTAGCCTTCCGCTTCCCGCCGGCGGCAGGCAAGGGGGAAGGGAGAGAGCTGGACCGATGCTGTTCTTGCCGTTGCTGCGCCGGCTCGTCACATTCGGGCGGCTGACGGTTATCGACCCGAAGGGGAGGGCGCACAGGCTGGAGGGCGCGGGCGGGCCTTCGGCCACTGTCCGCCTGCACGATTCCGCGGTGGTCCGGGCGCTCGTCCGGAACCCGGCGCTCGCGGTGGGCGAGTCCTATATGGACGGGCGGCTGACGATCGAAGACGGCACCCTGTTCGACTTCCTGAAAATTCTGGTGGTGAGCCGCCGCGAGGCGTATCTCGGCCGCTCGACGGGGCCGGCGGCGCTTGCCCGCAAGGCCATGGGCCGTCTCCGGACGCACAATCCGGTGGGCGCCGCGCGGCGCAAGGTCTCGCACCATTACGACCTGAAACCGGAACTGTTCGACCTGTTCCTGGACAGCGACCGGCAATATAGCTGCGCCTATTTCGCGTCGGACAATGACGATATCGAGACGGCGCAGCGGCGGAAGAAGACGCATCTGGCGGCGAAGCTTCTGTTGCGTCCGGGGGACCGGGTCCTGGACATCGGGTCGGGCTGGGGGGGCTTGGGCCTGCATCTGGCGCAGCAGGCGGATGTGGATGTGACGGGCGTGACCTTGAGCCACGAGCAGCATGAGCTTTCGAATGCGCGTGCGGCGGAGGCGGGCCTGTCGGACCGGGTTCGCTTCAAGCTTCAAGACTACCGCGAGGAGGCGGGGCGCTATGAGCGGATCGTTTCGGTCGGGATGCTTGAGCATGTAGGGCTCGGCCACTACCGGGAGTTTTTCGGAAAGGTGCGGGAGCTGTTGACGGATGACGGGGTTGCGGTGGTGCATACCATCGGCCGCTACGACACGCCCGGCCCTGTCAACCCGTGGATCCTGCGCTACATCTTTCCCGGCACCTATGTGCCGACGCTTTCGGAGCTGACGCCTGCGATAGAGGGGGAGCATCTGCTGGTGACGGACATAGAGGTGTTGAAGCGCCACTATGCGAAGACCTTGCATGCGTGGCGGGACCGTTTCGTTTCGAACTGGGACCGGGCGCGCGAGATGTACGATGAGCGCTTCTGCCGAATGTGGGAGTTTTACCTCACCGCCTGCGAGGTCGGCTTCCTGTCGAAGGATCTCAACGTGTTCCAGATCCAGCTTGCGAAGGACCCGGGCGCGGTGCCGGAGACGCGGGACTATATCCACGAATTCGAGGCCGCGCATTGACCGGCGCCGGATGGGCGTGACGCAGCCGGAAAGCGGGGAGAGCGCAGATCATGCTGTACCTGTCGTTTCTGCGCCGTTTCGTCGAAGTCGGGACGCTGACGGTCATCGACCCGAAGGGGACGGCGCACAGGCTGGAGGGCGCGGCAGGCCCGTCCGCGACCGTCCGCCTTAACGACGCCTCGGTGTGGCGCGCCATGTTCCGCAACCCGGCGCTTGCGGTGGGCGAGGCCTATATGGACGGGCGGCTGACGGTCGAAGACGGCACGCTGCTCGACTTCCTCACCATCGCCCTCGTCAATCTGCGCCGCGCCCGGTTGCGGGACGACTCCCGCATTCCGAGCCTCGCGCGCAAGGCCATGGGCCGTCTCCGGACGCACAATCCGGTGGGCGCCGCGCGGCGCAAGGTCTCGCACCATTACGATCTGAAACCGGAACTGTTCGACCTGTTCCTGGACAGCGACCGGCAATATAGCTGCGCCTATTTCGCGTCGGACAATGACGATATCGAGACGGCGCAGCGGCGGAAGAAGACGCATCTGGCGGCGAAGCTTCTGCTGCGTCCGGGGGACCGGGTTCTGGACATCGGGTCGGGCTGGGGGGGCTTGGGCCTGCATCTGGCGCAGCAGGCGGATGTGGATGTGACGGGCGTGACCTTGAGCCACGAGCAGCATGAGCTATCGAATGCGCGTGCGGCGGAGGCGGGCCTGTCGGAGCGGGTTCGCTTCAAGCTTCAGGACTACCGCGAGGAGGCGCGGCGCTATGAGCGGATCGTTTCGGTCGGGATGCTTGAGCATGTGGGGCTCGGCCACTACCGGGAGTTTTTCGGGAAGGTGCGGGAGCTGTTGACGGATGACGGGGTTGCGGTGATCCACACTATCGGCCGCTACGACATGCCGGGCCCTGTCAACCCGTGGATCACCCGTTACATCTTTCCGGGCGGCTACCTGCCGACGCTTTCGGAGCTGACGCCTGCGATAGAGGGGGAGCATCTGCTGGTGACGGACATAGAGGTGTTGAAGCGCCATTATGCGAAGACGCTCCGTGCATGGCGGGACCGTTTCGTTTCGAACTGGGACCGGGCGCGCGAGATGTACGATGAGCGCTTCTGCCGAATGTGGGAGTTCTACCTCGTCTCCTGCGAAGTGGGCTTCCTGAACAACATCGTGACGGTGTTCCAGATCCAGCTTGCGAAGGACCCGGGCGCGGTGCCGGAAACGCGGGACTACATCCACGAATTCGAGGCCGCGCATTGATGAATGCCGGGTCGGAAACGGGTGCGGCCGACGCTCTCGCCCGGCGGGTCGCGGACGCTATGTACGCGGAGGACGATGCGTCGCGGAATCTCGGCATCCGGCTTGAGGCGGTCGGCGCCGGCTGGGCGCGCATGACGATGCCGGTGACCGAGGAGATGCTGAACGGCCACCGGGTCTGTCATGGCGGCTATATTTTCTCGCTCGCCGATTCGGCGATGGCCTTTGCGAGCAACAGCCGCAACCGCGTCTCGGTCGCGCAATTCTGCTCCATCGCCTTCCTGCGTCCGGGCCGGGCGGGTAGCCTGCTGCTGGCCGAGGCGCGGGAACAGGCGGACGCGGGGCGCACCGGCATGTATGCGGTGGAGGTGCGCGAGCAGGACGGCGAGGTCGTGGCCGTGTTCTCAGGCGCCGTCCGCCGGCTGGGGGACCGGACGATCGTCTGAGGGCGTCCGGCGCGGGGCTCTTCAGCCGCTGCCGAGCGGGGGACCTGCCTTCGGCTTGCGGCGTTCCTCGCCCTTCAGGAACAGCGGCACGGCGAGCGCCAGCGACGCGCCCGTTTCCTGGTCGTCGCAGGGGATGAGCGCGCCGCTTTCCCGCATCTGCTCGTCGCCCGGAATGTCGGCGAGCGTGCCGATCTCGCCGAAGCTGACGGCGTGGCGGACCAGGGTTTCGCGCCATTCCGGCCAGTCCCGCGTGGCGAACAGGGCGTCCAGTTCGGCGATCAGCGCGCGGCGGTTGGCAACCCGCGCCGGACGGTCGCGGTAGCGGGGGTCGCCGAGCCACTCCGGCCTTTCCAGCGCCGCGACCAGCTTCGGCCAGTTGCGGTCCTCCGGCAGCAGCACAAGGTGGAACCAGCGGCCGTCGCGGCAGCGGTAGAGGTTGTGGAGCGCGTTGGCGGCGTCCTCGCGCGCCGGGCGCCGCTTGTGCTCCGCGCCGCAGAGCATGGCGCTGGTCTGGAAGGCGTTCCACCAGAGGCCGTTCGCCATGAGATTGGTGGAGACGGCCCCGCCCCTGCCCGTGCGCTCGCGGCGATAGAGCGCCATCATCACGGCGGCGAAGAGCGTCATCGCGGTCGGATGGTCGCCCATGCCGGGAAGCGAGCGGGCCGGCGGCGAATCGGGCGCGGGGCGCACCATGTCCATCAGGCCGGAGCGCGCCCAGAGCGCCGTGGAATCGAAGCCGGTGCGCGCAGCTTCGGGGCCTGTCTCGCCATAGGCGGTGACGGAGGCATAGATCAGCCGTTCGTTCAGCGGCAGAAGGTCCTCGTCGCGAATGCCGAGCCGCGCGCGCGTGCCGAGCGGTGCGTTGGTGATGAAGACGTCGGTGTCGCGCACCATTGCGTAAAGCCGCTCGCGGTCCTCCTCCCGCTTCAGGTCCAGCACGACGCTCCGCTTGTGCCGGTTGTCCATGTTGAAGGGGTAGTTGTAAGGCGTCGGCGGGTTGCCGGGCGCGCCGACCGACTGGCGGAACGGGTCCCCGTCGGGCGGCTCGACCTTGACCACTTCCGCGCCGAACTCCCCCAGAATCATCGCGGCAGCCGGGCCGGCAATGAATGTCGCCGCTTCGATAACCTTTATTCCGTCGAGCAGCACGGACCCGCTCCTCCGAAAGACGCCGCCGACGCCGCCCGCGAGGACGGCGCCGGCGCTACCGCGATTGCCGGGTAGTGGACGTTGCCGGCGCTACTTGAAGAGCACCGATGGCAGCCAGAGCGCGACCTCGGGGACGAAGAACACGATGGCGAGGCCGACGCATTGCAGCATCATGAAGTCGAACATGCCGCCATAGATCTTCAACAGGTCCCATTGAGGCGCCACCGATTTCAGGTAGTAGGCGGCCATGGCTACCGGTGGAGACAGGAATGCTGTCTGCAAATTCACGGCCAGCAATGTCCCGAACCAAACGAGGTGGGGGACCCTCATCTTGTCGGCCCAGGACTCGTCGATGCCGAGTGCTGGAAGGTCGGAGCCGAGCGAAATAATCACCGGCAGGAAGATGGGCACGAAGATGAACACGATCGCCGGCCATTCCAGAGGCCAGCCGAGCAGGAACAGCACCACCATCAGCAGGGCCAGCATCGCCAGCGGCGGCATCGGGATTTCGAGCAGCCAGTTGGCGAGCATGGTGCCGGTGCCGAGCCGGGTGAAGACCGAGCCGTAAACGTTGGATGCCACGGCGAGGAACAGCACCAGGCTGGATGTTTCCAGCGTGTTGAGCGCGGCCTCCTTCAGCATCGTCCAGTTCAGCCGGCGGTAGCCGAGCGCCAGCCCCAGAGAGCCCACGGCCGCCATGGCCGCCGCTTCCGTCGGCGTGGCGAGGCCGGCGATAATGCTGCCGAGCGCGGCGAAGATGATGACCGCCATCGGCACCACGCCGGAGATGAACTCGCGGAAGATCGCCCAGCCCGAGGTCAGCCGCTGTTCCGGCGGAATGGGCGGTCCCAGTTCCGGATTGATGAGGCAGCGGATGATCGTGTAGGCGATGTAGAGGCCCGACAGGATGATGCCGGGGATGATCGCCGCGGCGAACAGATGGATGACCGAAACGCCGAGCACCGGGCCCAGCACGACCAGCAGGACGCTCGGCGGGATCAGGATGCCGAGGCAGCCGCCCGCGGTGATGACGCCTGCGGATAGGCGCTGGTCATAGCCGCTCCGGGTCATGGCCGGCGCAGCGAGCAGGCCCATGACCGTGACCGAGGCGCCGATGATGCCCGTTGCGGTGGCAAAGATCGTGGCCGTGAACAACACGCCCAGATAGAGCGAGCCCCGCAAGCCTCCCATGATCGACTGGAAGGAGGTGAATAATCGCTCCATCAGGCCGGCGCGTTCCAGCACATGGCCCATGAAGATGAACAGCGGGACTGCCGCGAGCACCTCCTCCTTCATCATGCCGATGGTCTGGAAGACCATCTGGTAGAAGACCGTCTCGCCGAACCCGACATAGCCGAAGACGATGCCGAGGATGATGAGCGTGAACGCGATCGGGAAGCCGACGAAGATACCTGTCAGCAGGGCGACCAGCAGGACAAGTCCGAGGATCTCGCCGCTCACAGCATTTCCGCCGGTGTATCGGTTTTCGGAAACAGTTCCTTGCCCGTGCGCGCGGCCCAGGCGGCCTTGAGGAACTCGGAGGTGCCCTGGATGAGGAGCAGGGCGGCGGTGATCGGGACGACCGCCTTGAACGGCCACATGATCGGTTGGAAGGGCGTGAGGTCGGAGCGTTCGCCGATGTCCCAGGCGTGGTAGGCCTCGTTCCAGCCCCGGGTCAGGAAGAAGAACATGCCGGGGAAGAACAGCAGCAGGTAGAGCGCGGCATCGACCCGGCCCTTCGTGCGGTCGGACCACTTGCCGTAGAAGATGTCGGTGCGGATATGCCCGCCTCTCAGCAGGCAGTAGGCGGCGCCGAGCATGAAGTGCGAGCCGTAGAGCATGTAGGTGATGTCATAGGCCCAGATGGTCGGCGCATGGAACAGGTAGCGCGACAGCACCTCATAGGTCAGCCCGCCCACCATCGGAATGATGAGCCAGCAGAACAGGACGCCCGAACCCCGACCGACATAGCGGTCGATGCCGCTAACCGTGTTCAGCAGCCAGACAGGCGGGTCTTCCTCGCGAGAGGGATCGGTTGTCATGGGGTCCTGGTTCCGGGGGTGCGTGTAAAGGGAAACAGGCGGCGCCCGTCAGGACGCCGCCTGCCATCGGGACAGCGACCGGTCAGTCGATCTTGTCCTTCCAGAAGTAGTCGCTCAGATACTCATAGGGCGGGTGCGAGAACCGGCGGTACGGCACGATCTTCTCCGCATAGACGCGCTGCGAATCGCGCACCTTCTTGTACCACTCGTCTTCCTCTTCCCACTGTACGGCGAGCTCGTCATAGGCCGCCATGAAGGAGTCCAGGATGCCTTGCGGTGTCCGGATCTTCTTCACGCCGTGCTTCGTGACCATCTCTTCGTAGGCGTCGGCATTGTGAATATGCCACTTGGTCTTCCAGACCCAGAAAGTCTGGACCGCGGCCGCCTCGACGATGGCCTTGAGGTCGGCGGGCAGGGAGTCCCAGCGGTCCTTGTTGATGAGCAGGTCGCCGACGGTGACCTGTTCGTGGACGCCCGGCGCCATGGTGTATTTCCAGACCGTGTGGAAGCCGAACTCAAGGTCCGCGATGCCGCCGACCCATTCGGCTGCGTCGATGACGCCGCGCTCCGCCGCCGGCAGGATTTCCGCGCCCGGAAGCTGCACGGCGCTCACGCCCGCGGCGTTGAACACCAGGTTGCCGAGGCCGTAGATGCGCAGCTTCAGGCCCTTGAAGTCTTCCCAGCTCTTGATCTCTTCCTTGTACCAGCCGAGCGCCTGCGGGCCGGACGGCTGGACCGGGAAGGAGACGACATTCGCCTTCAGCTTTTCCTGGTACCACTGGTCGGTGAGCTCGCGCCCGCCGCCGTGATAGAGCCAGCCGAAGAAGTCGATATAGTCCATGCCGAACAGCGGCCCGTGCGAGAGCGGAATCGCCGCCTTGCTGCGGCCCACCCAGTAGCCCATCGCGGTGTGGGCGCCGTCGATCACCTCGCGGGAGGTGGCGTCGAGAACCTCGAAGGCGGGCACGATGGCGCCGCCCGGAAGCGGCTCGATCTTCAGCCGGCCGGCGGACATCTTGTCCACCGCGTCAACGAACATCGTGAAGTTTTCCCACTGGGTTCCAGGACCGCCCGGAGGCCAACTGGCCTGCATTTTCCACTCGAAGTCCGCGGCCTGGACGGTGGTCGCAGCGCCTGCGAGGAAAGCGAGCGCGGCGACTGGACGCAACACAGGTTTCATTCCGGATCCTCCCGTATCTTCCGAGGCATGGCGGCTCAATTTGCCGCACGCCGAGGTGTTGACGAGCGGAAAGTGGATAGTATCGCCGGGAACGAGTCAAGCAATCGGGGAGAACGGCATCGTGGCGCGGGCGGAAGCGAACGGGATCGAGATCGAATATGAAGTACGCGGACCGACGGGCGGCGAGCCGATCCTGATGATCGGCGGGCTCGGCATGCAGCTCATCTCCTGGCCCGACGCGCTGATCGACGGGCTGGCCGGGGCGGGCTTCCGGCCCATCCTGTTCGATAACCGCGATTGCGGGCTCTCCACCCGCTTCGAGGAGGCCGGGCTTGCGAATATCGGCCGCGCTTTCAAGCAGGCGCGGGCGGGCGAGCCGGTGGACGCGCCCTACGCCATCGAGGACATGGCCGACGACGGGGCGGCGCTGCTGGACGCGCTCGGCATCGGGGCCGCGCACATCTACGGCAGCTCCAATGGCGGTGCCATCGCGCAACTCGTGGCAATCCGCCATCCGGCGAAGACGAAATCGCTCGCTTCCGTCATGGCGACCTCCGGCCGGCGCGGCCTGCCGCGGCCGAGCAAGGAAGCCTCCGAATGGCTGAACGTGCCCCGCCCGGCGGATATCGACCGCGAGACCTTCATGGACCTCGCCCGGGAGCAGAACCGGATCATGGGCTCGCCCGGATTCCCGCGCGACGAGGCCGGCGCGCGCGCCCGCGCGGGCGCGCTCTTCGACCGCGCCTACTATCCCCCCGGACACGGCCGGCACCTGCTGGCCAGCATCGCTTCCGGCGACAGCCGCTGCGCCGCGCTGGGCGGGATCGCGGCGCCCACGGTCGTCATACACGGCGCCGAGGACCCGCTGGTGCCGGTCGGGCAGGGCGAGGACGTGAAGAACTCGATCCCCGGCGCGCGCATGGTCGTGATCGAAGGCATGGGCCACGACGTTCCCGACGGCGCTGCGGCCCAGGTCGTCAGGGCCGTGGCGGACAACGCCCGCCGCGCGGGCCGGGGCGCAACTCTTTCGGACTGAAACGAAGCCTCGGCCCCGTTCCCGTTTCGTCCCCCCCCTCGGCCTCCGAACCGTCGCGCGGCTTCCGACTTGCTGTTGTCGGACGGTCTGCGACCTTGTGGGCGCTCCGGGCCATCGTCCACGCAGCTCGATTTGCTATACGCGGTGGCGTGCACTTGGATAGTCGACTGCTTGACGTAACGGAGAAGCCATGGACCTGGATGTCGAACGCCTCCTCGGCGCCGTGGAGCGCACAGTGTCGTCGCTGGAGCGCGACGGACAGGCCGCCCGCGCGGTCACCCTCGCCCGCAGCTACGCGACGACGGTGGAGGACCTCTGGGACGCGGTGACGAGCGCGGAACGAATCCCACGCTGGTTCCTGCCGGTCAGCGGCCGCCTGGAACCCGGCGGTCGCTACCAGCTGGAGGGAAACGCGGGCGGCACGATCGGGCACTGCGAGCGTCCCTCCTATCTCGGGCTGACGTGGGAGTTCGGCGGTGACGTGAGCTGGGTGGAGGCGCGTCTGTGCAACGACGGTACCGGCCGCTCGCGCCTTGCGATTACGCACACCGCGCTGGTGTCGGACCGCTGGCAAAAGTTCGGTCCCGGCGCCGTCGGCGTCGGCTGGGAGATGGGCCTGCTGGGGATGGAATTGCATCTTGCGCAGCCGAACGAACCCAAGCTGGACGCGGCGACGTTCCACACGACCCGCGACGGAAGGGCGCTCATCGTCAGAAGCAGTGCGGCGTGGGGCCGGGCGGCCGAGGCAGCGGGAACGGACGCCGACGTTGCGCGCGCAGCGGCGCAGCACACGGCGGCCTTTTACACGGGCGACGCGGCCGCGCCGGATTGATGCATGCTTTCGACGTGCTCCGCGATCCGGAGCGCTGCGGCACTGTTGTCGATGCGTTATCGGTCGTGGGCGTTGACTCGCCTGAGGAGGCTTCGCCTTTTCGGACAGCTTGGCGACTGCCTTAAGGGGTATTCCGTTTGAAGTTCAGGCCGCCAGAATCCCTTTTCAACGATCTTCCCGTCGTTGCTGTAACGCCTGTGGCGATGTGGGCAAGGCGCGTAGAATCAGGCCGGGGATTGCATCGTCGCGGACGTCGTAGCGCTTCCCGCGCGCCGGGGAGGGGCTTTCCGGCAGCGGCCGACATGGGTTCCGATCGTCGATCGCAGGTATTGCTCGTCGCCGTCGGTATCAGAACGCGAGCGCGCGGCGCATCAGATCGAGCGCGGCTTCGGCGAAGCGCCACATATTTGCCTCACGGTCGGCGTCGCCCGTTTCCAGCGTCTCGGCGAAGTCGATGGCTCCGGAGACCGCGAGGCAGCTATGTCCCGGCGCGTCGCCGTAACGGTTGCCGTCCGGGCCGGCCGCGCCCGTTTCCGCAAGGCCCCAGTCGGTGCCGAAGATGGTGCGGGCCTGCCGCGCCAGCAATTGCGCGTAGGGTTCGGAGGAAGAGCGGATGCCGCGCATGTCGGCTTCGCCGATGCGGGCAAGCTCGCTCCGGGCCGCCTGCGTATAGATCACGCCGCCGCCCTGGTAGTAGCGGCTGGCCCCCGGCACGGCGAGCAGCGCCGCCGACACCAGCCCGCCGGACGAACTCTCGAACACCGCGACGGTCTGCCCGCGTTCCTTGAGCGCCGCGCCGATCTCCGCGGCCATGCCTTCCAGCCTGCTCATGTGCTCAATATCCCTCCGGGGTGCGGCGATGCCAGTCCGTCGCCTGCTCGTAGGCCCAGCCGACCCTGAGCGCGAGCGCCTCATCGCCGTCGCGCGTGTTGACGAGCAGCGAGGTCGGCATGCCGGCCCGGGTGAAGCCGTTGCGGAGCGCAAGGCCGGTCAGGCCGAGATAGTTGCCCATGCGCGTGACCGTCGCCGGCGTGGTCTTCTGGTCCACTTCGGCCACGGGAATCGCGGCGAAGCAGGCGGTCGGCGTCAGCAGCGCGTCGATCCCGTCGATCGCATCGTCGAAGGCCGCCATGATGGCCTCGCGGTCCAGCAGCGTCGCGACATAGTCCCGGGCCGGCAGCCGCCCGCCGGCCGCCACCCGCGGGCGCACATCGGGGTCGAGCTGCTGCTCCTCGTTGTCGATGATGTCCTTCAGGTGGGTGTAGCTTTCCGCGCCGATGATGTTGGCGACAAGCTCCGCGAAATCCGCCATCGCGCGCGGCATGGCGATATCCACGATATGCGCACCCAGCTCCTCGAAAACGGCGAGTGTCGCGTCATAGGCCGACAGCACCTCGGCGTCGAAGCCCGGTCGCTCGGAGTCCGGCATCCGCGCCAGGCGCATTCCCCGCACGCCCCGGCGCAGGTCCGAGGTCGCGTCGGCCGGCGCCAGCCGCCGGGTCTTCCGGTCGCGCGGGTCGGGGCCCTGCATCGCCTCCAGCAGCCAGGCGCAGTCCTCGACGGCGCGGGCGAGCGGCCCCGGCGTGTCGAGCGTGTGCGACAGCGGCAGCACGCCGTGGGTGCTGATCCGCCCGACCGAGGTCTTGAGCCCGGCCGTGCCGCAGAAGGCCGCCGGCAGGCGCACGGAGCCGCCCGTGTCCGTGCCGATGCCGCAGGGGATGAGCCCGGCGCCGACGCCCGCGCCCGTGCCGCTCGACGAGCCGCCGGGTATGCGGTGCGTGTCCCGGTCCCAGGGGTTCCAGGGTGTGCCGAGCGAGTTGTTCGTGCCCCAGCCGCCATAGGCGAACTCGACCGTATGCGTCTTGCCGACGACGATCATCCCGGCGGCGCGCAAGCGCTCGACGAGGGTGGCGGTGGTGGGCGAAATGCGCTCCTTCCAGATGGCGGCCCCGCCGGTCGTGACGCGGCCCTCCATGTCGCAGAGGTCCTTCACGCCGATGGGGATGCCGTGAAGCGGCCCGATCCTGTGCCCGGCCCTAATCGCCTTGTGCGCGGCCTCGGCCGCTTCGCGCGCTTCTTCGGCATAGACGGCGGCGAAGGCATGGAGCTTCGGGTCGAGGCTGGCAATCCGGTCGAGGCAGGTCTCCGTCACCTCGACAGGCGACAGCCGGCCGGCGGCGATTTCCGGGGCGAGTTCGTGGATCGGGGCGAAGGGGTCCGACATGGCGTAAGCCTCCTGCGGGCGCGAATAGTGGGGAGAATACGGTCATCGCCGGCCTGGCGCGAGCCGCGTCCGCTATGGCGTCGGCGATGCGGCGGGGATAGCATCGCGGCGCACGGACGAACCAGGGGAAGGCCGGTCCATGGCGGCAACTTTGAACGGCAGTGCGGCGGTCGTCGGGATCGGCGAGACAGCCTATGAGCGCGGCTCGGACAAGAGCGCGCTGGCGCTGCAGCTTGAGGCTTCGCTGCGCGCGATAGAGGATGCGGGCCTGGAGCCGAAGGACATCGACGGCCTCCTGCCCTATGCCTCGGGTGCGGCTGTCGCCGAGGACTTCATCACCAATTTCGGCCGGAGGACGTGACCTTCTCTGCAACGACGCCGATGGGCGGCGCGAGTTGCGTTGCGGCCATCCAGGCGGCGGCGATTGCCGTGGCGACGGGTCTTTGCCGAAATGTGCTGCTGCCGATAGGCCGGCGCGGTTATTCGGACTCGCGGGTGGCGTCGCGCGTCGCCGCCATGCCGCAATTCCATATCGTGGCGGAGTTCGAGGCGCCTTCCGGAAGCATCGCCCCGGCGCAGCTTTACGCCCCGATGGCGCGCCGCCACATGGAGCTTTACGGGACCACGGCGGACCAGTTCGCGGAGGTCGCCGTCACCATGCGCCGCCACGCCATGCTGAACGACAACGCCATCATGCAAAAGCCGATGACGGTCGAAGACCATCACGCATCGAGGATGATCTGCGACCCGTACCGGCTGTTCGACTGCTGCCTGGAGAGCGATGGCGGCGCGGCGGTGGTGATCTCCGGCGCGGACCGCGCGGCCGACACGCGCCGCCCCGTGCCGATCCTGGGCGTTGCCGAGGGCCATCCGGATTCGCCGAGCGTCATCACCCAGCGCCCCGACATAACCCGCCTCGGCCTCGCCAAGGCCGCCCCGCGAGCCTTCGGCATGGCGGGCGTCGGCCCCGGCGACGTGGATGTCGCGGAGGTCTATGACTGCTTCACTTGGACGGTCATCTGCCAGCTCGAGGATTTGGGCTTTTGCCCCAAGGGCGAGGGCGGGTCCTTTGTCGAGGACGGGCGGATCGGGCTCGACGGCGCGCTGCCGGTCAATACGCATGGCGGGCTTCTGAGCCAGGCGCACATTGTCGGCATGAACCATGTCTGCGAGCTGGTGAAGCAGATGCGCGGCGAGGCCGGCCGGGCGCAGGTGGCGGATGCCGAAATCGGCCTCGTCACCGGCTATGGGGACCTCGGCGACGGTTCGCTCGCGATCATGGGGGCGGCGGCGTGACTGCCGCGCGCCCGGCGCCGGAGCCTAGCATCGACTCGAAGCCTTATTGGGACGGGCTGAAGGAGCGCCGCCTGCTGCTCCAGCAATGCGGCGCGTGCGGGCTGGTCCGGCACTATCCCCGCCCGATGTGCGCCCGGTGCCATTCGCTGGAGGTCCGCTGGATCGAATCCTCGCGCCGGGGCCGGCTCTACAGTTGGACCGAGGTCCACCACCCCTTCGTTCCGGGCTTCGGCGACGAAATCCCCTATGTCATGGCGACCGTCGAACTGGAGGAAGGCGTCCGCCTCCAATGCCAGATGCTCGGCGCGGAGGCTGCCGCGCTCCGGCTGGACCTGCCGGTGGAGATCGTCTTCCGCGAAGTGCAGGACGGCCTTGTTCTGCCGTTTGCGCAAGTCGTCTAGACTACGACCTATGCCCGACCTTTCGGAACTGACGACTCATATTACGCGGCTAGCTGAGAGCGATTTCTCCCGGAGCAGCGAACAGGACACGCGAGAGAGAGCCGTGAATCCTGTTATCGGTGCGTTGGGATGGAATGTGTATGACCCGAACGAGGTTGATCGCGAATACTCTGTTCGTGGGGGGCGGGTGGCTTATTGTCTCCGAGCACAAGAGCGCAATCTTGTCCTGATTGAAGTGAAGCGCGCAGGCACGGACCTCACTGAGCATCAGGAGCAATTGCTGCGTTACGCCTTCGATGAAGGAGCATCGCTGGCGGCGCTCACGGACGGCCTCGTCTGGTGGCTCTACTTGCCGATGGAGAAGGTCAGTTGGGAACAGCGGCGCTTCGCCCGCGTAAACTTTCGAGAACAACAGTCGGCAGATGCGGCCGCGGCGCTCTATCGCTTCCTCAACCGTAATAGCGTGACCAGCGGCGAAGCGCAGGAGGAAGCCAAGCGGGAATTCGAGAGTCAGGAGCGCGAGCGGCGCGTTCGAGGCGCTCTGCAAGATGCTTGGGAGCGGGTACTGGGTGATCCGGATAGCCTGCTACGCGAAGAACTGGCCGACGCGGTGGAGGACATATCGGGCTACCGGCCGGATCGGGCAACGATCGCCGATTTCTTACAAGAGGTGCTGAGGAACCGTATTTTTGGCTCGCAGGTGCCGCAAAGAAGGCCATCGCAAGCCCAAGGAGGTGGATCAGCGTTGAGACCGGATTCGAAGAAGCGGGCCGAGAGTGAAGCCGAAGCCGCGACGGCAGCCGCAAAGCCGAAGCGCAAGCGCGCCAGAGGCGTCAATTTCGAACCGAACGGCGCCACGCCGAAAATGCGGCCGAATACGAAGCAAGCTGCGTTGCGCGATGCGCTGCGACACGGCGCGACGCTTGACGATTTAACCGCATGCACAATCAAGCGCGACGGCACGCCGTGGCCGCCGAACGCCGTCGTCAGCGCGCTATCCAACGACATCAAAAAACACGGCTATGGCGTGCGCACGACGTTCGACGACACCGACAAACCGCGTTATTGGCTGGTCGAGCCGAACGGCGCGTGCAACGCCCCGACCCAAGACGGTTAGCGGCCTGTCCGCGCATGACGGACATGGGGCGGGCCGGGGACACCGCACGTTCCCAAATTCCCAACCGGCTTCGTCCAACGGCTGAACCGGACAGCGATGGGCCGTTCCCGCGCTCAGACGTAGGTCACAACCTCGTTCAGCGGTTTCCGCCCGATGTCCGGCACCGTCGCGTTCTCGTCGGGGTAGCCGGCGACCAGCAGCAGGAAGGGGCGCTCGCTGGCCTTCGGGCGGCCGAGTATTTCGTTCAGGAATTTCATCGGGCTGGGCGTGTGGGTCAGCGTCGCCAGTCCGGCCGTATGCAGGGCCGCGATCAGCATGCCGGTCGCGATTCCGACCGACTCCATCGGGTAGTAATGCTTGACCCGGCGGCCGTCTGCCAGCCGCCCGTATCTCTGGGAAAAGATCGCGATCAGCCAGGGCGCGGTTTCCAGGAATGGCTTGCGTTCGTCCGTGCCGAGCGGGGCGAGCGCGTCCAGCCATTCCCTGGGCGCACGGTGGCGGTAGAACTCGCGCTCCTCCTCCTCGGCGGCGATCCTTATGCGCCGCTTCGTTGCCGGGTCGCCGACAAGGACGAAGTGCCAGGGTTGCAGGTTCGCGCCGCTGGGCGCGGTCGTCGCGGCGCCGAGGCAGTCGTCGAGGACCGCGCGCGGCACGGGCCGGCTGGAGAAGTCCCGGACGGTGCGCCGGCGCTTCAGCGCCGCATGGAACGCGCGCGCCCTCGTCAACATTTCGTCCTCGGGATATTCCCGGTAGCCGGGCAGGGGAATGAAAGAAGGTTCGATCATGCGGGTCGTGTTCCGGGGCGCGCTTCAGGGGATCGGGCTCGTTTGTCCGCCCGAAGAACGGGCGGAACGGGCAATATACCTTACGCCGCCGGGCCCCCGGCAGGCGGCGCCGCGTGGAAAGGCCTTCCGGCGGCTCCGTCGGCGAGTATGATTGCATTCCGTTATGAGCCCGCGCCCCCTGATTATCGATTGCGACCCCGGCCAGGACGACGCCGTCGCCCTGCTGATGGCTTTCGCTGCGCCGGAGGAGTTCGAGCTCCTCGGCATCGCGGCCGTCGCCGGCAATGTTCCGCTGGCGCTGACCGAGGGCAATGCGCGCCGGATCAGGGACCTTGGCGGCCGGCCCGAAGTGCCGGTCTATGCCGGCTGCCCGCGCCCCATGGTCCGCGAGCCCGTGACCGCCGAGCGCATCCACGGGCCGACGGGCATCGACGGCGCCGACCTGCCGGAGCCTGTCCGCCCGGCGGAGGCCGCCCACGCGGTGGATTTCCTCGTCGAGACGCTCGCCTCGGCGGCGGAACCCGTCACGCTTGCGACGCTCGGCCCGCTCACCAATGTCGCGCTCGCCATCGTCAAGAACCCGGCCATCCTCGCCAATGTGCGCGAGATCGTCGCCATGGGCGGAGCCGTCGGGACCGGCAATGTCACCGCGTCCGCGGAGTTCAACATCTTCGCCGACCCGCACGCGGCGCATGTGGTGTTCGAGGCCGGCGCGCCGCTCACCATGATCGGTCTCGACGTGACCCATCAGGCGATTGCCACCCCGCCGAGGCTGGAGGCGATCCGCGCGCTCGGCACGGCGCCGGCAGCCGCCGTCTGCGGGATGCTCGACCTCTACGGCGCGAAGAACATGGCCGCCTACCGCCACGGCGCGCCGCTGCACGACCCCTGCGTCATCGCCTATCTGCTTCGGCCGGACCTGTTCGAGGGCCGGGAGATGCGCGTCGATATCGACACTGGCGACGGCCCCTGCTTCGGCCGCACCGTCTGCGATGTGCGTGGGCGCAGCGCCAGGCCCGCCAATGCCCGCGTGCTCGAAGACATCGACGCCGACGGCTTCTTCGCGCTGCTGACGGAACGTCTGGCGTGGCTGCCGGCCGGTTCCGCATAAAACCGGTCAACGACCGCCAGCGAAACACCTGAGAGGAAAGCCATGTCCGATAAACCCATCGCCCTGGTGACGGGCGGCGCGCAGGGAATCGGCTTTGCCTGCGCCGAGGCGCTTGCCGGGGACGGGCATCGTCCGATCCTGGCCGATGTGAAGGAAGACGGCGTCCGCGAGGCCGCCGAGCGGCTCGGAAACGGGTCTGTGGGCCTGATCTGCGACATGGGCGATCCGTCGGCGATCGCCGCGCTGTTCGACAGGATCGAGACGGACTACGGCCCGGTCGCAACGCTGGTGAACAATGCGGGCGTCGCGCTGCCGGGGGACTTCCTCGCCTATGCGCTGGACGATTTCCAGCGGGTGATCGGCGTCAACCTGGTCGGCGTGTTCGTCGCTACCCAGCGCGCGGCCAGGACGATGGTTGAGAAGGGCATAAGGGGCGCCATCGTCAACATGTCCTCGATCAACGCCCAGGTCGCGATTCCGGCGATCCCGGCCTATTGCGCCTCGAAGGGCGGTGTCATGCAGATCACGAAAACGGCCGCGCTCGCGCTGGCGCCCCACGGCATCAGGGTCAATGCGGTGGGGCCCGGCTCCATCGACACCGAGATGATGGCGGACGTGAACGCCAACCCCGAGGCCATGCAGACCGCCATGTCGCGCACGCCGCTCAAGCGCCTCGGCTCGCCGCGCGAGATCGGCGACGTGGTGGCTTTTCTCGCCTCGGAAAAGGCCAGCTACATCACGGGCGAGACGATCTATGTCGATGGCGGACGGCTGGGGCTCAACTATACCTGCTGACGCCTATTTCAGCAGCGACCAGGCGAGGCTCCGCGCTTCCCCCTGGGTCCCGACAGTCCGGTCGTCGGGAACCCGGTCGAGGACGTCGAAGGCGAAGAGGGTTTTTCGGACGCGGTCGGTCGCGCGGACCATGACGATCTCCGTGCCGGTCTGCTTCGCGCGGTCGATGAGCAGGGCCAGCAGGTTGGCGGCGCTGTCGTCGACATGGCTGGCGCTGGACAGGTCGAAGATCACGACCTCATGGTCGCGAATGTCGTCGCCGATCAGGCGGATCAGCTTGCGCGAGGAAGACACGGTGAACGAGCCGCGGAAGGCCAGCAGCCCTATGCGCGCTTCCAGGTTGTCGGCCTCCGGATCGAAAGTGGCGTCGAGAAGCGGTGTGGAAATCACGCTGTCGAGTTCCAGCGACTCCATCTGCGTGGCGCTGACGATGTTTGCGGCGATGACGCCGAACACGATGGCGAAGAGCGGATCGACGAAGATGGTCACGGCCATGATCAGCAGCATGACCACCGAGTGCCGCGGGTCCATCCGGGGCGCCTTCTTCAGGAACGAGAAGTCGATCATGTTCCAGCCGACGAGCATGACGATGGCGGAGAGCGCGGCGAGCGGAAGCGGCGCAACATGCCGGCCGAGGCCGAGGACGAGCGCTGCCACGATGACCATGCAGACGATGCTCGCAACGACCGTCTTTCCGCCGAAGCGGCGCGAAGTCATGGTGGCGATGGTCGCCCCTCCGGGCATGACGCCGAGGACTCCCGCCGCGAGGTTGCCGAGGCCGACGCCGAACAGCTCGCGATTGGGATTGTGCTGCCCGCCGGTGAAGCTGTCGGCGATGAGCGCCCACATCAGCGTGTAGATCGAGCTGATGAGCGCAACCAGCACTGCCGGCCCGACGGCTTCGGGCAGGAAAGCGAGTGTCGGCATCTCCAGGACGGGGACCGGCAACCCCGTCGGCACGGGCCCCAGCCGCTCGACAACGGGCAGGAACTGCGCCATGAGCCAGCCGATGGCGATGACCGCAAGCGCCGCCGGCAGGAACTTGCCGATGCGGGCCGGCCAGACAAGCAACAGCACCAGGCAGACGGCGGCGATGGCGACGTCTGTCATGCCGAGCCGGATCAGCTTCTCCACCTGCGTTGCAAGGAGCAGCACGCCGATGCCCGACATGAAGCCCGCGAGCACGATATGCGGCATGTAGGAGACGAAGCGGCCGACGCCTGCAAGCCCGAGCCCTATCTGGATGGCCCCGGCCATGACGACGATGACGGCCAGTTGCGGCAGCGTGAACTGATTGTCCATAAGCAGGGTTGCGGTGATGACCGCGAGCACGGCGCTCGCGCCGCTTACGATGGCGCGCGTGCCGCCGAACAGCGCCGCGACAATCCCGACGATCACGCCGCACCAGAGCCCCGCGAGGGCTCCCATTCCGGAAATGACGCCCAGCGCCATCACGGTCGGGACATTGGAGGCCGCCAGGCTGATGCTGGCCCTGAAGTCCGCCAGGAGGAGCCCGCGCGTATAGGGCGGCCGCTTCTCGTTGCGCAGATTGGCGAGCATCTGCCGCTCCTCCGGAAACCGGGCCAGTTTGCGGAAGTCGCGTAGCGGGCGCAAACGCTCACTCCGTGTCGTCAACGCCGCGCGCTTGAGCCGGAGGCGGCCTAATCCGATACGGCGATGCGGAAACCCAGGTTGTTGTTGCGGAAATATGTGGCGTACCAGAACCGGTTTGCCGACCGCACATAGCTGGGTTTGCCGTACCACGAACCGCCGCGAATGGTGCGCCGGCTGCAATCGCCGTCCTCCCTGGCCGTGCCGTCCGTCGGGGCGCCTGCATAGCTGTCGTGCCAGCAGTCCTGAACCCATTCCCGAACGTTCCCCGACATGTCGAAGAGGCCCAGCTCGTTCGGCTTCTTCATCGCGACCGGATTCGTCCGGTTGCCGGCATTTTCGTAGTACCACGCGACGTCCGCCCAGTCGTCGTTTCCGGAATATTGAAATCCCCGGCTCCGGTTCCCGCCCCGCGAGGCATATTCCCACTCGGCTTCGCTCGGCAGGCGATAGCTCCCGCCGAGCGAATTCAGTCGTTGCAGGAAGGTCTGGATATCGTCCCAGCTGACGGTTTCGACCGGGCATTGCGGGCAAGTGCCGAAGGCGCTCGGACTCTCGCCCGTCACCTGCCGCCAGACTTCCTGCGTCACCTCGTATTTGCCGATCCGGAAACTGTCCATGCGGACGCTGCGCAGCGGCTTCTCGTCCTTGCCGCATTTCCGCTGTTCGGCCGTGCATCCCATGGTGAACGACCCGCCTTCCACACGGATCATCCGGGAGTCCAGCTCTCTCAGGATTTCAGGCAGCGGGTCCTGCGCGGCCGCCGGCCCGGCCAGAAGGGCCGCCAGCAGAACCGAGCGCAGGATTGCCACGAGCGTCGCCTCCGTTGGCTGAGAAGGCCCTCGGTCCCTATCCGTTTACTTCTCCGTTCGATCAGATATCGGCATATTGCGAGACTTCGCCGCCGCCGCCGGGATGGGTGACGGCGCCCTTGCGCGCGGAACCGACGGTCTGGGCGTATTTCCAGATCGTGCCGGACCCGAACTCGGGCGCGGGCGAGACGCGGGTCTTGGCGCGCTCCGCCATCTCCGTTTCCGAGAGGTCCACGTCGAGCGTGCCCGCCACGGCGTCGATGCGGATGATGTCGCCGTCGCGCAGCAGGCCGATGGGGCCGCCTTCGGCCGCCTCGGGGCCGACATGGCCGATGCAGAAGCCGCGCGTCGCGCCGGAGAAGCGCCCGTCCGTGACCAGCGCCACCGACTCGCCGAGCCCACGCCCGTAGATCGCCGACGTCGTCGCCAGCATCTCGCGCATGCCGGGACCGCCCCTGGGGCCTTCATAACGGATGACGATGACGTCGCCGGCCTGGATGCGCCCGTCGATCACGGCGTCGAATGCCTCCTCCTCGCGATCGAAGCAGCGCGCCGGGCCCTCGAACTGCAGCACGTCCATGCCCGCGACCTTCACGATCGCGCCGTCCGGGGCGAGGCTGCCCTGGAGGCCGACCACGCCGCCCGTTTCGCTGAGCGGCGTCTTCACCGGATAGACGACCTTCTGGTCGGTCGGGAAGGCGATGTCCTCGAGGTTTTCGGCCATCGTCTTGCCGGTGACGGTGATGCAGTCGCCGTGCAGCAGGCCGTTGTCGAACAGCTCCTTCAGCAGGATCGGGATGCCGCCGGCGTCGTACATGTCCTTGGCGACATACTGCCCACCGGGCTGGAGGTCGCAGATATAGGGCGTCGTGCGGAAGATCTCCGCGATTTCCAGCAGGTCGAAATCGATGCCCGCTTCATGCGCGATGGCCGGCAGATGCAGGCCGGCATTGGTGGACCCGCCGGAGGCCGCGACCACGCGGGCGGCGTTTTCCAGCGACTTGCGGGTGACGATATCGCGCGGGCGCAGGCCCAGCTCGATCAGGTTCATCACCTGCCGGCCGGCTTCCTCGCAATAGGCGTCGCGCGAGAGGTAGGGAGCGGGCGCCGAGCAGGAATGCGGCAGCGCAAGCCCGATGGCCTCGGCCACCGTGGCCATGGTGTTGGCGGTGAACTGCCCGCCGCAGGCCCCGCCGGATGGGCAGGCGCATTCCTCCAGTTCCTTGAGGTCGGAATCGGAGAACTCGCCCGCCGCGTGCTTGCCGACGCCCTCGAAGACATTCTGGATGGTGACGTTCTGGCCGCGGAAATTGCCGGGCAGGATCGCGCCTCCGTAGAGGAAGATGGACGGCACGTTGAGGCGCACCTGCGCCATCATCATGCCGGGAAGCGACTTGTCGCAGCCGGCGAGACCCACCAGCGCGTCGTAGCAATGGCCGCGCATGGTGAGCTCGACGGAGTCCGCGATGACCTCGCGCGAGACCAGCGAGGCCTTCATGCCCTGGTGGCCCATGGCGATGCCGTCGGTGACGGTGATTGTGGTGAACTCGCGCGGCGTGCCGTCGGCGGCCTTGACCCCGGCCTTCACGGCCTGCGCCTGCCGGGAGAGGGTGATGTTGCAGGGCGCGGCCTCGTTCCAGCAGGTCGCGACGCCGACGAGCGGGGCGTGGATTTCCTCCTCCGTCATGCCCATGGCGTAGTAGAAGGAGCGGTGCGGCGCCTTGGACGGCCCTTCGGTGACATGCCGGCTCGGCAGCCGGTTCTTGTCGAAGCGTGACCCTTCGTCGAGTGGCATGGGAAAAGCGTCTCCCGGTGTTGCGGTGCTGTGGGGCGTCAATCGTGTTGTCGGTGCGTGAATATCGTTGACTTTCGCCCTTGCCTCAATGGATATCGTGTCGAAATTCCAGTCGATGAGCCGAGCGATGGGAGAACGGAGCAAACGGCGTCCCTGTCCGGTGCCGGCGGTCCTGCGCCAGGCGGCGGAAGCTGCGGTGCGGGATGTTCCCGGCGTGGAGGCGGCGGTGCTGTTCGGCTCCCGCGCGCGCGGCGACTGGCGGGAGGACAGCGACTGGGACCTGGCCCTCGTCACCGACGGCGAGCTCGGGCGGGAGGCGGAACGGGCCGCTTGCCGGCGCCTGCATGTGGAGGGGCTGCACGTCGAAGCGCAGGCGTTGCCGGCCGAATGGCTGCGGCGCGAGGCGGGCGCGCTGGGCCGGATTGCATATCCGATCGCGCGCGAGGGGCGCGTCATTGCCGGAGCCTGGGCGAGGCCGGCGGCCGAGGGGGAGCCCGCGATGGAAGCCGAAATCTACCGGACCTTTATCGGCAACGCGCTCCGTTTCCTGCGCGACGCTGTGGACGAGATGGCGCGGCTGCCCTCCGGCCGTCCGGGGCTCGACCGCGCCGCCGGCCGCAAGGTCGTCGCCGTCGGCGCCGACGCCGCCGAACATCTTGTCAAGGCGATGCGGGGACGGATCGCCGGCGACGGGGGATGGGACCGCGACCTTGCCGATCTGGCCGGTCCCTTGCTCGATGCCGGCCGGCCCGACCTCCATGCGGCGGTGCTGGCGTTGAACGGGGATAGCGCGGAGGGCCACCAGGCGGCTTATGGCGCTGCCGCCCGCCGCCCGCCGCAGCCGGAGGACGCCCGGCGCGCGGCCGACCGCCTTGCTGGAACCGCGCGGTTGCTGGCTGCGGAATTGGGCGAAGCGGCGGCGGAAGGCCCCTTCACGCCGGACGCGGCTGCCGCGGCCGGAGAAGCGTTCGGGCTGTTTACGGAAGCTGCCGCCTCGCTTCGGGCCGCGGAAGCGGGAGGCAATGCGTCTTCGGGAGATGCGCTGGTGGACGCCGTGGCGGCGGGACGTCCCGTTCTGATGGCGGCATTGGAGCAGGCCGCCGAGGCGCTCAGGATTGTCGGAGGCGGCGAAGAGATGGAGAACGGATGACGGGTCCTCACGATTCGAAGGGGCACCACGACCATGAGCCGGGCGCGCTCGAACTCCGGGTGCAGGCGCTGGAGTCGCTGCTGGCGGAGCGGGGCTATGTCGATCCCGAGGCGATGGACCGGCTGATCGAGACCTATGAGCACGAGATCGGTCCGCATAACGGCGCGCAGGTGGTGGCGCGCGCCTGGACCGACCCGGACTACAGGGCGCGCCTGCTGACGGACGGCTCGGCCGCCATTGCCGAACTCGGCTTCACCGGCCGGCAGGGCGAGCACATGGTGGTCGTGGAGAACACGGCCGGCGTCCACAATCTCGTCGTCTGCACGCTTTGCTCCTGCTACCCGTGGCCGGTGCTGGGCCTGCCGCCGGTCTGGTACAAGGCGCCGCCATACCGCGCCCGCGCGGTGATCGAGCCGCGCGCCGTGCTCGCGGAATTCGGCTTGGAGGTAGCCGAGGATGTCGAGGTCCGCGTCTGGGATTCGACCGCCGAGATCCGCTATCTGGTGCTGCCCGAACGGCCCGCCGGCACGGAGGGTTGGGACGCGGCGGCGCTCGCCGGGCTGGTCACGCGCGACGCCATGATCGGCACGGGCCTGGCGGCGGTCCCGTGAACGGCGCGCACGACCTAGGCGGCATGCACGGCTTCGGCCCGGTGGGGCAGGAGGCGGACGAGCCTGTCTTCCATGCGGAGTGGGAGCGGCGCGCCTTCGCGCTCACGCTCGCCATGGGCTTCACCGGGCAATGGAACCTCGACAAATCCCGCCATGCGCGCGAGACCATGCCGCCTGCCGACTATCTGGCGACCTCCTATTACGAGCACTGGCTGTTCGGCCTGGAGGCGCTGATGGCCGAGCGCGGCCTGCTGGAGGGCGCGCCGGCGAAGCTCCGGCGGCTGGATGCGGGCAATGTGGCGAAGGCGCTGAAGACCGGCGGGCCGACCGAGCGGGAGGTTGCAGCTTCGCCGGCCTTCGCGCCGGACGACCGGGTGCGCGCGCTGAATATCCACCCCGCCGGCCACACGCGCCTGCCGCGCTATTGCCGGGGGCGGATCGGCACGGTCGAGCGGCTGTGGGGCGCGCACGTCTATCCCGACTCCCACGCCGCCACCGGGGACCAGGACCCGCGCCACCTCTACAGCGTGCGCTTCTCCGCGCGCGAACTCTGGGGGCCGTCCGCATCGGCGTCGGACACGGTCATGATCGACCTCTGGGAACCTTATCTGGAGCCGGCGTGACGCCGGAGGCGCCGTTCGAGGAGCCTTGGCAGGCGCGGGCCTTCGCCATGACGGTGCGCCTCCACGATGCGGGGCATTTCACATGGGCCCTCTGGTCGGAGCATCTGGGCCGGGCGCTGCGGGACGAACCGGAACGCCCTTACTGGGAAAGCTGGCTCGCGGCGCTGGAAGCGTTGACCGCCGAAACGAACCTTGCCGGCGCACACGACCTCGACGCCCGCGAGCGAGAGTGGCGCCGCGCGCACGAGGAAACCCCGCACGGACAGCCTGTCGATCTCCCGGATTGAGACGGAATACGACTGTCACCCCGGCCGGAGCGAAGCGGAGAGCCGGGGGCCACCTTCCGGCCGGCGCGCCGGACTGAAACGGCTGGGGATGGGCCCCGGATCGCGGTCCGGGGCGACGAATGGGACGTAAGGCCGTTGGCGGTCCGTCGAAGGACAGGCGTCTCAGCCGGATCGAACCGTGCCTCAGTAGGAGCGAGGCAGGCCGAGGACATGCTCGGCGAGATAGGCGAGCACGAGGTTGGTCGAGATCGGCGCGGTGCGGTAGAGGCGCGCCTCGCGGAACTTGCGCTCGATGTCGTATTCCTCCGCGAAGGCGAAGCCGCCATAGGTCTGCATGCACACATCGCCCGCCTTCCAGGAGGCCTCGGCGCAGAGATGCTTGGCCATGTTTGCCTCCGGCCCGCAGGGCTCGCCCGCCTCGAACAGCGCCGCCGCCTTGCGCATCATCAGCTCCGCCGCTGCGGTCTGCGCGTAAGCCTCCGCGATGGGGAACTGGATGCCCTGGTTCTGCCCGATCGGGCGGCCGAACACGCTGCGGTCGTTGGCGTATGCCACGGCGCGGTCGATGAAGAACCGGGCGTCGCCCAGCGCGTCGGAGGCGACCAAAATGCGCTCGGCGTTCATGCCGTCCAGAATGTAGCGGAAGCCCCGGCCCTCCTCGCCGATCAGCGCATCGGCCGGAATGCGCATATTGTCGAAGAACAGCTCGTTGGTCTGGTGGTTTATCATCGTGCGGATCGGCCGGATTTCGAGCCCGTTGCCGAGCGTCTCGCGCATGTCCACCAGGAACACGGACAGCCCGTCGGTCCGCTTCGCCACCCGGTCCTTGGGCGTGGTGCGCGCCAGAAGCAGCATGAGGTCGGAATATTGCGCGCGGCTCGTCCAGATTTTCTGGCCGTTTACCACGTAGCCGTTGCCGTCGCGCACCGCGGTCGTGCGGAGGCTCAGCGTGTCCGTGCCGCTGCTCGGCTCCGTCACGCCGAACGCCTGGAGGCGCAGCTCGCCCGTCGCGATCTTCGGCAGGTAGCGCTGCTTCTGCTCGTCGCTGCCGTGGCGGAGCAGGGTGCCCATGATGTACATCTGGGCGTGGCAGGCGCCGGCATTGCAGCCCGAGGCGTTGACTTCCTCCAGCACCGCGCTGCCGGCGGAGATCGGCAGGCCCGAGCCTCCGTATTCCTCCGGGATCAGCACCGCCAGATAGCCAGCGTCGGTCAGCGCCTTGACGAAGGCCTCCGGATACTCCCGGTTGCGGTCCAGTTCCCGCCAGTAATCGCCCGGATAGTTCGCGCAGAGCCGCCGCACGGCCTCGCGGATTTCGGGCCAGGTCTCGCCGACCTCCATCGTGATGGGGTTCGCATCGTTCATCGCGTCCATGGGGTCCGCCGCCGCTTCCGTTCCGCCGTCGCGCCGGAGTAAACCGGAAGCGCCCGCGCGAATCCAGCGCGCTACCTACGTCCTCTTGCGTCCACGGGCCAGATCGCTTCCAGCGCCTCGCCGCGCATGGCGTGATAGACGTCGTAGAGATTCACCGTCGGGTCGCAATGCGGCGGGTGCAGCTCCACGATATCCCCGACCTTGAGGCGCGCGGGGTTGCCCTCGGCGTAATGGACGCGGCCGTGCTCGTCGCCGGCGAAGCTGAAGGTGGCGCCCTCCGGCGCACCGCGCGCGAAGAGCGGCATCGGGCCGTCCGTCGCGAGCGCCTTGAGGCCGGCGTCGATGATGGCGAACTCGTCGCCCGCTGCGCTCACCACCGTCGCCATCACGAACATGGCGGGCTCGAACGGGCCGGAGCCGTCCTCGGTCAGCGCCACCCTGCCGTAATCCACATCCATTACCGCGAAGCTGCCGGCCTGGAGCTCGCCCAGCACGCCGTGGCGGTAGTCGAGGTCGTGCGTGCCCGTGCCGCCGCCGGTGACAAGGGGCGGAGCGAGAGCCGCATCCGCCAGCACCGAGGAGACATGCGCGAGCCGCTCCGACACGGTCGCTACAGCCTCGGCCCGCTCGCCGTAGTCATAGACATGCTGGAGGTGGCCGGCATAGCCCTGGATGCCGGCGAAGACCAGACCGGGGGCCTCATCGATCTGCCGGGCGAGCGCCACCGCCGCCTGCGCCGAGAGCACGCCCGTGCGCCGCGTGCCGACATCGATATCGACCAGCAGCGAAAGCGGCTTGCCGGTCGCCGCCTCCGCCAGCGCCGCAACCGCAGCGGGATCGTCGGCCACCGCCATCAGCCCCTCGGCGGCCTCGTTCAGCGCAACCAGCCGGGCGGTGCGGCCGGGACCCACCACCGGCGAAGTGACGAGCACGCCCGGAATGCCAGCGCCCGCCAGCACCTCCGCCTCGCCCAGGGTCGCGCAGCACTGGCCGACCGCGCCCGCCGCAATCTGCCGGCGCGCGACCTCGACGCTCTTGTGGGTCTTGGCGTGGGGGCGGAGCGCCTGCCCCGTCCGCCGGCAATGCGCGGCCATGCGTTCGATATTCCGGTCGAGCGCGTCGAGGTCGAGCAGCAGGGCCGGCGTGTTCAACCGCGCCCGTCCTCCCGGCTCGCCGATCAGATGCACGTTGGATCCGGGTTCCATAGCAATCCCTCCCGCAGCGGTGGTCCGTTGACTTTACATGCTGCAGGCGGAGCGCGCAGCGTCCCGCGCCCCTTCCGCCGGTTGCCGCGCCGTGGCAGCATTGGCGGGAGCCAGAAGAGGAGGTGAGCGCCCCATGTCCCCGCGCGCTCCGGCGCCGCAGCGCGGCTTCGAGGATTTCCGGGTCGGAGAGACCTTTCACGCGCCCTCGCGCACCCATTCCGAATCGCTGTTCTACGCCTTCCAGCTTGCCAGTGGCGACAATGCGCCGGTGCATTACGACATCGAGCATTGCCGCTCGCGCGGCTGGCCGGGCCTGATGGCGCACGGTTTCCAGACGCTGATCCAGACGGCGCCGGGCGCGACCGGCCTCGCGGCGGAGATGGAGGATGCGCTGGTCGGCTTCCTGGAGCAGTCGAGCCGCTTCCTGAAGCCCGTCTTCTCCGGCGACACGCTCTATCCCGAGCTGGAGATCGTGGCGCTGGAGCCGCAGCGGACGACGGGCGTGATGACGCTGGCGAGCCGGGTGTGGAACCAGCGCGACGAGCTTGTGCTGGAAGGCCGGATGCGCTTCCTGCTGCGCTTGAAGGAACCGCGGACGGCGGAAGCCGCGGAGTGACGGAAGGAGTGAGAAGTCCATGACGCTGGAGATACGGCCCCTGAGCGGCGCGCTGGGCGCGGAGGTGTTGGGCCTCGACCTGACGAAGCCGCTGGGCGAGGCCGAAGCGGCGGCGGTGCGCGAGGCCTTCCTCGACCGGCACCTGCTCTGCTTCCGCTCCGACCCGCTTTCGCCGGAGGACTTCCTGCGCGCCGCGCGCCTGTTCGGCGAGCCGCAATTGCAGCTTCTCCGCCATCGCCGCCACGGCGAGGTGCCGGAGGTATCGGTGCTGGAAAGCACCTACAAGCGCCCCGAGGACAAGCCCGACGACCTGGCGCTCGTGCGCCTCTCCGGCTGGCACACGGACGACAGCTATTTCGCGACGCCCGCCAAGGCGACCATGCTCCAGTCGCTTGCCCTGCCGTCCTCCGGCGGCGAGACTCGTTTCTGCAACACCCGCCAGGCCTGGGAGACGCTGGACGACGACCTGAAGGCGCGGATCGAGGGCACGAAGGCGGTCCACGGCTACGACACGCCGCGCGCGCCCGGCCGGGCCGAGACGCGCACGGCGGCGGAGGCCGCCGAGACGCCGGATGTCGTCCATCCGCTTGTCCGAACGCATGAGGACACGGGCAGGAAAGCGATCTATTTCAACCCGAACCGCACCGACCGCGTGGTCGGGCTGGAGCGAACGGAAAGCGATGCGCTGCTCGACGGCCTTTACGCGCACATGACCGCAGATCGCTTCCGCTACGACCATTCCTGGCAGATCGGGGACATCCTGCTCTGGGATAATCGCTGCCTCCTCCATTCGGTGAACACGGATTTCCCGGTCGGCGAGGAGCGCCGTCACCAGCGCGTATTGCTCAAGGGAGCGAAACCGATATGAGCGTGCAGTTCGAACCGTTGGCGCCGGCTGTCGGCGCGGAAGTCAAAGGCGTGGATCCCCGCCGGCCTCTCGATGCGGAGACCGTGGCGGCAGTCGAGGCGGCGTTTGCGGAACACGGCGTGCTGCTGTTCCGCGAGACGCCCATGAGCCCGTCCGAGCTCATGGCGTTCTCCCGCCATTTCGGGCCGCTCCAGCCGCATGTGCAGCGCGCCTACCACCACCCCGAGGCGTCCGACGTGGTGGTGATGACCAACCAGCATGCGGACGGCAGTTTCGACGAGACCGGCGCCCGGCGCGGCGCCATCGAGAATGTCCGCAATGGCTGGCATTCGGACCTTGCCTACGACGCGATACCGGCCAAGGCGACGCTCCTGCATGCGACGAACGTGCCGTCCTCGGGCGGCAATACCTGCTTCGCCAGCGCCGCCGCCGCCTATGAGGCGCTGCCGGAAGAGACGCGGGAGCGCGCGCGCGGCCTCGAATGCCTGTTCGTCTATGGCACCGACCAGCGCAACAAGAGCCTCGCCATCGCGGCGCAGTCCCTGGACAAGGAGCACCGCGCCGTGCATCCGGTCGTCAACGCCCACGCGGCGACCGGGCGGGCGGCGATCTATGCCAATCCGATGTCCACCGTCGGCATCGTCGGCATGGAACAGGAAGAAGCCGACCGGCTGCTGGACGAGATGTTCGACATGCTGGACCGGCCGGAATTCCGCTGGGAGCACGAATGGTCCGTCGGCGACACGCTGATGTGGGACAATCGCGGCGGCGTGATGCATTGCGGACGCCTCGACTACCCCCTGGGCGAACTCCGCCGCTTCCTGCGCACAACGGTCAGCGGAGGGCCCATCCTGCCGGCCTGAGGCGTTTTCCGGAGAGACGCGGAAACCCGATCGGATAGGCCCGACCGATGATCGGAAAAATGCAGAGGCCGAAATCGGTGAAAAGTCTGGAAGCTCTCGGACGGGTCCGGTTATCCGAGCACTTCTTCATGCGAGATATGCTGTACAGCGAAATCGCGAACATTTATGGAGTTCAGAATATCCCTGACGATCCCTGTTTGGCGATAAAGGTGGGAGAGAAACTATGTAACGAACTTCTCGAACCGCTGTATGCCACCTTCGGCCATGTATCCATCCGCTCTGCATACCGATCCGTCGAGGTCAACACTCTCGGTAACGAGAACAAGCACAATTGCGCTTCTACAGAGAAGAACCGATCCCGCCATATTTGGGATCGGACAGATGATGAAGGCTGTATTGGGGGAACAGCTTGTATCGTGATTCCTTGGTTTATTCCCCGCTATGAAGCTGGAACAGCATGGCAGGCAATGGCTTGGTGGATTCACGACCACCTTCCCTATTCGGAAATGGCGTTTTTCCCGAATTACGCCGCCTTCAATCTCCGATGGCACGAAACGGAGCAGCGGCGCGAGATATACAGCCATACTCCTCCAAAGGGCAATCTTACGAAACCGGGCAAACCGAATTATGACGGAGGCCATGCTTCGGAATGTCCCGGATTTCCCAAGCTAGGACGTCCGAACGAATTTTATCCGAACCGCTGACGACGATAATTATGGTGCCCGCTATGGGCGCGTTCGCCCCTGCTCCGTGTTCCGAATGGCGGAACGGGCGGAGTTTGCCGTCCCGTACGGTGCGAACGGATTCAGCACTCCTATATCGAGGCTCGCGACAGCCGGATTACAGCGGCTTCCCTTGCGAATCCCGGAGACGATGTTCGTGTCGATCGGAAAACTCACAGGGAGGGATCGCGGTCGAAGTCGCGGCGCCGCGCGAGATCGATCCCTTCGAGAGGCGCCCGCTCCAGCAGCGCCTTGAGCCCGCCGGTGTGCGGTGGAGCGACGGTCTCGCACAGCATGGCGCGCATCTCGGCCTCGCGCGGCGGATCGCCAAGCGCGCCGGCGATGTCCCGCAGGAGCGTGGCGTCTTGCTTGCGGACCCGAACGTCGACGCGCACAAATCCCTGGCTGCCTGCGCCTGCGCCATCGGGTTACGGGGGACAGATCGGAATCGGCCACGGCACTCCTCATTTCCGGAAAACCTACCGGAAATGCGGAAGCGCAGTAAGCGACACTGCCAGTCGGCTTCCGGCAGGAAATTAGAAAAATTTTCATATTTCTTCCGCTAGGGGCTTGACCTGAGAGAAAGTGTAGTATGATGGGTATAGAGAGGCGGCTTCCGGGGCCGCCTTTTTGCTTGTGTGCCGAGGGAAGCAATGGCTGGGGCCCGCAAAAAAGCCCTGGCGGGAACGAACGGGCGAAGTGCGCCCGCCGCCTCGCGCGCGCAATCAGGTGCGCGAACCGCGCCGGCGCTAATGCGCGCAGACGGGCGCGGGCGCGCACGCAGGATACGCGCGCAAAAAAGGGTCCCGCCGGTTGAGAGCACGGTCCGTTCTAGGCAACGGGGCCGAATGCGCGGCTCCAGGTGTCACCCCGGATGGAGCGAGGTGTCACAGTCCAAGTCTCTGCCGGATTGCAGCGGCGTTACTGGGCCCCGGCTCGGAGGCCGGGGCGACAATTTCGGGCTTGGCCCGAAATTCGGTCCAATCGGAACGGATTCTGCACTAAGGCGCCCAGGCCGGCGGCGGCGAGGACGGAACGGAACGCGATGGAGGGAACGATATGCAGGAACGGAACCGCAGACCTTCAGCGGCGGCATGGGGAACATGACAAAACATGACACGATGCAGGGGTCCTTCCATGAACCTCCCCGCCCCGCTCGCCGCCCCGCGAAGGAGCATGTGAAGGAATCGGAGTGGACATCTTTCGTGTGGAAACGGGATGAAAACAGGCAATCGCCGTCACCCGGCAGCAAGACGGCCGTTTCGCGCCCGATCATGACACCGCATGACATTCCATGACATTTCGCAGGGGGTCATCCGGCCGGCGAGACCTTGCCGGGCCGGAAGAGGGACCGGAGGCGGCCGACCGTGACATTTCATGCCAGCGGGGTCGGGCTATATCGCCCCCTCGCGTCGCAACCCGGCGATCTCCTCAGCCGGGAAGCCGAACTCGGCCAGTATCTCGTCCGTGTGCTCGCCGAGGAGCGGCGGCGGCCGGTCCGTGCCGCGGCCCGCGTTCGCGCCGTGGAAGGCCAGGTCCACATAGACGCCCTCGCCGCCGCCCAGCGCCTCCTGCCGTGCGACCGGCCGGAAGGTGCCGCGATGGGCGAGCTGGCCGTCCGTGCAGACCTGCGGCACGGAGGCTACCCGGCTCGCCGGCACACCGGCCTCGGCGAGGCGCGCCTCCCAGGTGTCGGCATCGGCCGCCGCCAGCGCTGCGACGAACTTTTCCCGGAGCGCATCCGCATTCGCGATCCGGTCCTGAAGGGTGGCGAAGCGCGGGTCGTCCGGGAGGTCCGCGAGGCCGAGCGTGCGGGCGAACGCGACGAACTGGCCCTCTGTGGGGGCTGCCACCATCAGGAAGCCGTCGCCGGTCGGGAAGGCGTCGGAGGTCGGGTTGTCGGTCTGCGACCGGTTGCCGTTCGGCCGGGGCTCCTGCCCGTTCACCTGCCAGAAGGCGATCGTCGGCGCCATGATGCCGACCGCGGTGTCGAGCATGGAAAGGTCGAGATGCTCGCCCTCCCCGCTGCGCTCGCGATGGTAGAGCGCGGTCATGACGGCGAAACAGGCCTGTGTGGCGGTCGCCATGTCGGTCAGCCAGTATCCGGTCTTGAGCGGCTCGGCGCCGGCCGCGCCGGTGACCGCCATCATGCCGGAGGCCGCCTGGATGGAGGGGTCGTAGGCGGCGGCGGGCGCGCGGGGCCCCGTTTGCCCGTATCCGGAGATGGAGCAATAGACGAGGCGCGGATTGACCTGCTTCAGCGCGTCGTAGCCGAGGCCCATGCGGTCCATCGTACCGGCCTTGAAGTTCTGGACGAGGACATCGGCCGACGCCGCCAGCCGGCGCACGACCTCGCCGGCGCGGGGATGCTTGAGGTCGAGGGTGAGGGACCGCTTGCCGGCATTGACCGAAAGGAAGAGGGTGGACATGGCATGGTCGAGAAGGCGGGGGTCCGTGGCGGAGCCGAGGCCGCGGCCCTGGTCGCCGCCGGCGCGGTTCTCGATCTTCACCACATCCGCGCCCAGCAACGCCAGCTGCTGGGTGCAATAGGGGCCGGCAAGCACCTGGGTGAAATCGACGATGCGCACCCCCTCGAGCGGCCGCCTTGCCGCCCCGCCCCGAGTTTCACCGGCGGCGTTCTCCGTCCCGGTCATGCTGCATCTCCCTTCATTGCCGGAATCCGCTACATATACCCGTTCCATCCCCCGGAACGGAGACTTGGCCCCGTGACAAGCGATCCCCAGACCCGGCCGCGCTATCTCGGCCTGCCGACTTTCATGCGCCTGCCCTATGCGGAGGATGTGAGCGGGGCCGACATCGCCGTGCTCGGCGTGCCCTTCGACGGCGGCGTGAGCAACCGGCCGGGCGCCCGCCACGGGCCGCGCGCGGTCCGGGACCTGTCGAGCATGGTCCGCAAGGTCAACCAGGCGACCGGGGCCGCGCCCTTCGACGCCGCCAGCATCGTGGACGGCGGCGATGTCTGGACCGAACGGGTCTACAAGCTGGAGGATGCCCATGCCGACATCCAGGCGGGATTTGCAAGGGTGCGCGCGGCGGGGGCCGTGCCTCTTTCGGTCGGCGGCGACCATTCGATCAGCCTGCCGATCATGCGCGCGCTGTTTTCCGGCGGACCGCCGGTCGGCATGGTCCATATCGACGCCCATTGCGACACGGCCGACGACGACAAGGGCTCGCGCTTCCATCACGGCGCGCCGTTCAGCCGCGCGGTGGAGGAGGGGCTGCTGGACCCGAAGCGGACGGTGCAGATCGGCATCCGCGGCGCGCTCTTCGATCCCGACCGGTGGAAGTTCAGCTACGACGCGGGCATGCGCGTCGTGCCGATGGAGGAGGTGTATGAGATCGGGCCGAAGGGAGCGGCCGCCATCGCGCATGAGGTCGTCGGAGACGGTCCGACCTATCTTTCCTTCGATATCGACTGCCTGGACCCCGCCTTCGCGCCCGGCACCGGCACGCCGGAGATCGGCGGCTTCAGCACCGCCGAAGCGCTCGTCCTGCTGCGCCGGCTGGCGGGCATCGACTTCGTTGCGGGCGATCTCGTCGAGGTGTCTCCGCCCTTCGACTCCGCCGGCATTACCGCGCTTGCCGGCGCCAATATCATGTTCGAGATCCTGTGCCTGCTGACTGCGTCTCTGGCGGCCCGGCGCAGCGCGGCGGACTGAGGGGAGGCGCATGGGCGAGGGAAGGTTTGCGGGGCGAACGGCCCTTGTGACGGGCGGCTCGCGCGGCATCGGCCGGGCGATCTGCATCCAGCTTGCGCGGGAAGGCGCCTGGGTTGCCGTCAACTATGCGGAGAGTGCCGATGCCGCGGCGGAAACGCTGGACCTGATGCGGGCGGCAGGCGGGGAGGGCGCCGTCTTCCAGGCCGATGTCGCCTCCTGGGAAGCCACCTCCGCCATGTTCGACGCCGTCGAGGCCGGGCGCGGCCCGGTGGACCTGCTGGTGACGAATGCCGGGGCGGCGTCCTTCCAGGACGATGCGAACATGCCGCTGGAGCTCTGGCGGCGCATCCTCGCGGTCAATATCGACGGCGCCTTTCACTGCGTCTGGCGCGCGAAGGAGGCCATGCTGGCGCGGAAGGACGGGCGCATCGTCTGCATCTCCTCGATCCAGGGCCTCGCGCCGAGCCGCATTCGCCGCGACCGGCTGATCGCCTACGGCACGTCGAAGTCGGCGGTGATCGGCTTCGCGCGGAACTGCGCCGTAGCCTTCGGACCCGACATCCGCGTGAACTGTGTGGCGCCGGGCCTGATCGACACCGACATGACCAAGGACATGAGCGACGAGATGCGCGCGCGCATCGTGGGCGAAACGCCGGCGGCGCGCACCGGCACGCCGGAGGATGTGGCGGAACTCACCTGCTTCCTGCTGAGCGACGCCGCCAGCTTCATCACCGGCCAGACCTATGTAACCTCCGGCGGCCTCGTAACGCTGCCGTAGCGCGGAAACTTTCCGGATTGGACCGCTTTCGGACTATGCCCAAAACCATCGCCGCTGCCGGAGCGAAGGCGGGCGACATGAAGTCCCTGGGATGTCAGCTCGAAACGAAACAACCGTGCTATAGCCGCTCGCAAGGCGTCACGTGTTGCTGACGGGAAGGATTCGCAAAGATGGTGTGTCGGGAAGTAGAAGATGAGGCCCGGTTGAGCGCCCTGCGAGAAGCGGCAGAAGTCGGTATTGCGGACATTGAAGCGGGACGTTTTCGCGTCTTCGAAACGGCTGACGAACTGCGTGAGTATCTGTCTGCGATTGCTGCCGAAGTGCTGGCGGATGAGGCGCGTTTTCGGAGTTAGAGCATGATCCATTCAGATTGCAGCGGAGCCGAATGCGCAACCCCGATTGTCACCCCGGACGGAGCGAAGCGGAGATCCGGGGTCCATCTCCCGTCTTTTGCGCCAAGCCGAAACGGTCGGGGCTGGACCCCGGCTCGGGGGCCGGGGTGACGATTGAGGCTTTGTGGACAGGGTCGTTTCAACCCGAACGGATCGTGCTCTAACCGCTACCCATCTGCTCGTGCGCGGGTTCGCTGCGGCGGGGGCCGGCGCCTCGGGCGAAGCGGGCGTCGTTGTAGATCTTGACCGTGGTGGGCGCGTAGAGCGGCGGGTGCGCAGCGTCGATGCAGGTGCCGATGCAGGCAATCGGCGCGTCGTAGTTCGGCCGCACGAAATAGCCGATGGAGAGGCGGCGCGAGCGCGACCGGGCTTCGGCTTCGGGAACCGCGACGCGGTGCGGCGTCGAGACCCAGCGGTCGTTGGTCCAGCGCATCAGCAGGTCGCCGATATTGACGATGAAGGTGTTGTCGATGGCGGGCGCGTCGATCCAGTCGCTGCCGCGCGGATGCACCTGCAGGCCGCCTGCCGCCGCCTCGTTGCGCAGGATCGTCATCATGCCGAGGTCGGTGTGGACGCCGCAGCGCAACTGGCCGGGTTCCAGCTCGCGGTCGGGGGCCGGGTAGTGCAGCAGGCGGAGCTGGCTGGCATGGCGGTCGAGCTTGTCCTGGAACCAGTCCGCCGGAAGGCCGAGCGCGAGGGCGAAATAGCGGGCAAGGCACAGCGAGAGGTCATCGAGCGCCAGGAAATAGGCCTTCATGGCGTGTTCCAGCGCCGGCGGCCGGGCGGGCCAGAGATTGGGCGCGAAGTTCGGATAGGAGCGCTCCTGCGAATGGTAGCGGTCTTCCGGGCGCCCGAACGGGCCGATGGCGAACACCTCCTTGAAGTCCGGCGGCGTGTCGCCTCCGTGCATCCGGGCCAGCGTCTCCTCGCCATAGGGGATGTAGCCGCGGTTCTGGTCGTGCTGCGGCCGGCGGACCGTCATCTTCGCGTCGAGCGGCAGGTCGAAGAAGGCGTGCGCGGCATCGTAGAGCGCGGTCTGGACCGCTTCCGGCACGCCGTGGTTCCGGACCACGACGAAGCCGATCTCGCGGCAGATCCGGTCGAGGTCCCGCGCGGCCGAAGCGGCCTCCGCCGGGTCCGGACTCTCGAAGCGCCCGAGGTCGAAGAGGGGGATCGCCTGAGTCGTCATTGCGCCATCTTGCCACGATGCGCGGGGCTTGTCGCCCTGCGCCTCCGGCGGGTTCCGGAGTAGAGTCGCCCGGAGCCACGCATGCGGGAGCGATGGGATGCAGGCGGTCGTCCGCCGCTTTCTGCGACAGGCCCAACTCTGGACGGCAATCGGGCTGGTCCTCGTCGCGGGCTGGGCGTTCGTCGCCTGGATGACGCTCGACATGGCGCATCCGCTCGTCCGCCTGACGATGCCTTTCGATACCGCCTGGTCCTGGCAGACTGCGGCGGCAGTGTTCGTCATGTGGGCGGGCATGATGGTCGCCATGATGCTGCCCTCGGCGGCGCCGACGATCCTTGCCTTCGACACCGTGGAGCGCGGCGGTTCGGGGGCCGGCGGGTCCGCATCGCGGTCAATGGTCTTCGGCGGGGCTTATCTGCTCGTCTGGATCGGCTGGTCGGCGCTGGCCGCGGGCGCGCAATGGCTGTTGCAGGCGGGCGGTCTGCTGACGCCGATGATCGTGAGCAATTCCGATGGGCTGACCGCGGGACTGCTCGTCCTCGCGGGCCTCTACCAGTTGACGCCGTTGAAGCAGGCTTGCCTGAGGCATTGCCGGACTCCGCTCGGATTTCTCATGGCGGAATGGCGCGAGGGCGTGCGCGGCGCGCTCGTCATGGGCCTCAGGCATGGCCTTTACTGCGCGGGATGCTGCTGGGCGCTCATGCTGCTGCTGTTCGTGGCGGGCGTCATGAACCCCGTCTGGATTGTGGTCCTGACGGTCGTAGTCGCGCTCGAAAAATGGCCGCGCCTGCCGGTCTGGCTCACCTGGGCTTACGGCGCCGTCCTGCTGCTGGCCGGCGCGGCGGTCCTGCTTTGACCCGGCCGCCCGTAAGCCTTACGGCCCGGTCCAGTCGAACGGGATGTGCTTGGCGGAGTTGACGTCCCAGGAGAACTCGAAGCCGAAGGCATCGACCTTGCAGACGGTCGCCTTGCCCCAGGTGACGAGCTGAGGTCCGGGTCCGGTTTCCGAGCCCGGCGCGTTGGCGAGCCGCGGATATTCGCCGGGATTGCTGGTCGGCCCGGTGAGCGCGTCCGCCCAGGCCGTGACCTTGCCTGCGATATCGACACCCCAGCGCGACTGGTCGGGAGCGATCTCGAAGGAAATTGCCGCCCGTTCGACCCCGGCGCAGCTTGCCGGCCCTCGGTGAAGAGCGCGGCCACCTTGCCGGGGAAGCCGCCGGCCCGCCCGCCGATGATGGCCGTCAGCGCCTCGGCCTGGGCGTCGTCGGCGCGGTCGTCGATGAAGACGCCGGCCTGGCCCTTGACCTTGCCGGCCCACAAATCGCCGTCCCAGCGGCCGACCCGGACGAAAGCGAGATCGTCGAGAACGGTGTCCCCGTAATGCCCGCGCGTGACATGCCAGAAGAGGACCGATTCGCAAAAGCCGTTGTCCGGCGCCTGCGCGAAGGTGCAGGGGCAGGCGACGGCGCAGCTGCAATTGTCGAACCAGTCCCCGACGATGTGCCAATTCGGCGTATCCGGCATGAGAGCCTCCCTCAGCCGCCGCAATCCTGCGGTGGATGCTACGGGATAGCGGGCGAGAGGCGCAACGGGCATTGCGGCCGGCGCCGGGGCGGGGTAGCAGCCGGAAACCGGGAGCAAGGAAAGGAGGCCCACCATGCGCCTGCAAACGAGTCTGGCATTGAACCAGGCCAACGCCATCGTGACCGAGGCCCTGAGGCTGGGGCGCGAGGCCGGCTTCCTGCCGCTCACCGTCGTCACGCTCGATGCCGGCGGAAAGCTCATCGCCGCGCAGTCGGAAGACGGCTCCGGCCTGCTGCGCTTCGACATCGCCTTCGGCAAGGCCTGGGGCGCGCTCGGCATGGGCATATCCAGCCGCCTCATCCGCGACCGGTCTGGCCGCCCGCCCGGCCTTCCAGGCCGCGCTCGCCGCCGCGTCGGACGGGCGGTTCGTCCCGGTGCCGGGCGGCGTGCTGGTCCAGACGGGCGAGGGCGTGACCGTCGGGGCCGTCGGCGTCAGCGGCGACACGTCGGAGAAGGACGAATACTGCGCCGTCGAGGCGATCCGGAGCGCTGGCCTCGTCCCCGAACCCGCCGAGCCCGACCCCGACTGGCGCGGCTCGTCGCTGTCGGACCGATAGCCGGAGGCCACCGCCCGCGCCGGCGTACTGGAGAGGGCGGCGGCATCGAGTTGTTGTTGCAGGGACCGGGCCCGTCGATGAATTCGGGCGCTGTGTCGTTGCTTGGCACGATTGCGCCGTTGGAACCAAGGAAATTAGCTTCAGGAGTTCATATTACATCATTGCATAGATTTGCCGTCTGTTTGCATATATTTGCCGATATTGCGGCCATTGCCCTGCGGATATGTTGACCGAAAGCGGTGCCAACATAATCTGACCGGAATCCCCAAACTGCTGAATTATTCGGCAGTTGGAACGAGGATAAAATGGTCGGTCCGACAGGAATTGGGAGGGCGAAATACGCTACGGGAACGCGACTCGGAACCAGCCTCGGGCGGGGGTGGAACGGGTTGCTGGCGGAACGCTGGACCCACTCCGAGGGCGACCTCGGCGAGGTCGAGCCGCGCGACATGGAGATTATCGTCATGCTTCGCGGCCGTCTGCATGTACGGCGGCGGGGCGACGGCAGGCTGGAGCATCACGACGCGGTTCCGGGCACGGTGTGGCTTTGCCCCGCCGGCATTCGGGAGGACATGATCCGCCTTTACGGCGAGGTCCCCGAGAGCGTTCATCTTTACCTGCCCGCCTTGCCGCTCTCGGCGGCGGCCCTTCGGGAAATCGACCTCGACCTCCGCAATGTGGGCCTGCAATACAAGGGAGGGTTCCGCGACCCCCTGATCGAGCAGATAGCCCGGCAGGTTCATGCAGAATTGATCGACCCGGCTCCGGCCGGGAAATTGCTGGTCGAAAATCTGGCCTCCGCCCTCGGTGTCCACATCCTGCGGCATCATTCGAGTCTGGATCGGGCGCCGCCGTTGCCAAGCGTGCGCGGGGCCCTCGACACGAGGCGTTTGCAGCGGGTTGTGGACTTTATCGAGGCGCATCTGGGCGAGGGGCTGACCGTTGAGGCGCTTGCGAACGAAGCCTGCCTCAGCCCGTTTCATTTCGCCCGCGCGTTCAAGGCCACCACCGGCAAGGCCCCGCACCGTTACCTCACCGACCGCCGCATCGCGCGTGCCGCGGCGATGATTTCAGACGGCCGCCGGTCTCTCGCCGAAATTGCCGATGAATGCGGGTTCTCTTCCCAGGCGCATTTCACGCGATGGTTCAAGCAAATCGTCGGCGTCACGCCGGGCGCCTATCGCGCGCAAGTCCGGTAGCCGGGACCCGGACAGCAGGAACCTGCAAGGCCATGGCAGGTTCGGAGAATACCGGGCGCCGGCGCCGGCGGATAATCCGGACCTGCCCCAAGGCGGCGGCGTTCGTCAGGCCCGGCCGACGACTGGCTCGCCGAGGGGGGCGCATGCGAAGGAGTCGAGGAGAACATGCCAATCGATATCGCTTCCGGCACGCCGGAAACCCTGACCGCCACGGTTCGCAACGATGTGTCCGACCTCAGCCCGCTGGCAAAGGCGCTCAATGACTTCGGCGCGCGAAACAAGCTTCCGGCGAACGCTATCTACCGGGTCGATCTGGCTCTCGAATCGCTCCTGACCAATGTCATCCGTTATGGATACGGCGAGAATAGCGGCGAGCGTGAAATCCGGATCAGCATAGCCCTGGCCGAAGGCGGCATCGCTGTGCAGATGGAAGATGATGCCATGGCTTTCGACCCGCTGGCCGTGCCGCCGCCCGATATCGGCGCGGCAATCGAACGGCACCCTTGCCAGGGGCTGGGGCTGCATCTGGTCAGGGCGGTCATGGACAGCATCGCGTATCAACGGCGGGGCGAACGCAACTGTCTCACACTCTCACTGACCCTCTGACGCGGAGGGGGTAAACAGCGCGCCGGAAGCCCCCTGTCACCCCTTGATGACGTGCTCCTTCGTCACGACGAAGGCGAGGCGGGACTCGTCGAGGAAGTTGGCCTCGTCGGCGCGGGTGGTCGCGTAGGCTTCCGAGGCGGCGGAGGCGCGCATGGCGTCGGTGTCGTCGAACCAGGTGACGGCGAGCCCGTCCAGCGCCGGCTGCCTGCCGTCGCGGTAGGCGCCGGGGCGGACATGGTTCTGCACATAGCGGCGTATCTGCGCGATCCCGGCGGCGATGGGCCCGTGCGTGCCGCGCCAGTAGTCCTGGAAGGCGCCGACCTCCATGCCGGGCTTGCGATGGATAAGCTCGATGTTCTTCACGCCGCCCCCGGGCCGCTCGCCGTCCACGATGACATGCTCCTCGACCAGCAGCACCGCCATGTTCGCCCGGTCGATGAAGCGCGCCTCGTCCTCGCAGAGCGCCTCGAATTCCGGCAGCGCGGCATTGCGCCGGAGCGTTTCCATGTCCTCCCACCAGGTCTCGGCCACGCCGTCGCAGGCGAGCTCGCCCTTGCGGTAGCCGCCGGACAGCGGATGGTTCTGGCAGTAGCGCACCAGCCCCGGCATTCTGAGCACGGCCTTGGGGTGCTCGTTCAGCCAGTAGGACCGGAAGGCGTCCAGGTCCATGCCGGGCTTGCGCTTGAAGACGATGGCGGCCTTGACGGTCATGGCCGGTCCTTTCCGGTGCTGCGCTCAGATGGTGAGGTAGCCGCCGTCGGCGGCCAGCGTGACGCCGGTGACATATTGGGCGAGGTCCGAGACCAGGAAGAGCACCGGGCCGGCAATGTCCTCCGGCGTGCCGTGGCGGCCCATCGGGATATGGCGCATCATGCGCTCCAGCGCTTCCGGCTTCTTCTGGATGCCTTCCTCGTTGATCGGCGTGAAGATGAGGCCGGGCGCGACAGCATTGACGCGGATGCCGAAGGGCCCGAGCTCCGCCGCCAGCCCCACGGTGAAGTTCTTCACCGCGCCCTTCGAGGTCGTATAGACGACCGAGTTGGGCGTGTGGACATGGGACTGGATCGAGCCGGTGTTGACGATCCGGCCCTTCGTTGCCTTCAGTTGCTCCAGGAAGGCGTGCGTCATGTAGAACAGGGCGTGGACATTGACCGCCATCGTGTCTTCCCAGTCCTGCCGCGCGGTGTTGGAGGAGAGCCCCGCCCGGCGCACGATGCCGGCATTGTTGAACAGGATCGAGGCGGGGCCGATCTCGATATGCACCCTGCCGGCGAGCGCCTGGCAGGCCTCGGCGTCGGTCACATCCACTTCGTAGCCTCGCGCCGCAGCGCCGATCTCGCCCGCCACCGCATCGGCCTTCGCGCCGTCTTTATCCACGACCGCGACCTGTGCGCCCGCCTCCGCCAGCACATGCGCCGTGCCCCGCCCGATGCCGGAGCCGCCGCCGGTGACGACCGCGACATGGCCGTCAAGCAGGCCCTTCGGGACGATCATCGCACCGCCTCCTCGTCCACCGGCACCGTGTACATCAGCGGCAGGCGCCCGCCCTCGGCGAAGATCACCTGCCCGGTGACGTAGGAGGACTCCTCGCTCGCGAGGAAGAGGGCGACGGAGGCGATCTCGTCCGGCTCGGCCGGGCGTCCGATCGGCGTGCGAGACATGACCGTGCGGCGCGCGTCCGGCGAGGAAAACACCATCTCGCGCATGAGTTCGGTATTGGTGGAGCCGGGGCCGACGGCGTTGACGCGGATGCCCTTGTCGATGAGCGCAAGCGCCATGCCGGCCGTCATCAGGTTCACCGCCGCCTTGCTGGTGCAATAGGGGATCTGGGTCGGGATGACGCGCTTTCCGGCAATCGAGCCGATGGTGACGATGGCGCCGCCGCCGCCCTGCGCCGCCATCTGGCGCGCCGCCGCCTGGACCGTCAGCATGACGCCGTTGACATTGACGCGCATCACCTTGTCGAAATCCGCCTCCTCCAGTTCGAGGAAATCGGCCTCGATGCCGATGCCGGCATTGGCGACCGCAATGTCGAGCCGCCCATAGCGCTCGACCGCAAGCGCCACCATGTCCTTGAGCTCGCCGGAGCGGGTCACGTCGCAGGCGGTCGCCGAGGCCACCGCCGCATCGTTCGAGATGGCGCGCGCGGCGGACTCCGCCTTGGCCCCGTCTATGTCGGAGAGCAGCACCTTCGCGCCCTCGCGCACGAAACGGGCGGCAATGGCCTTTCCGATCCCCTGTCCGGCTCCGGTGACGATAGCGACCTTGTTTTCGAGGCGCATGAGGCGGCTCCTTCGGGCGGCAGTATTGTCGAGCGGTCGCACTATAGCCGAGCCGGCCGTTTATCCGCTATGACAGGACGAAGCGGCGACTTCTCCCGTATGCGACAAAACCGCAGGCGAATCGCCTCACCGGTGTCATAATGAACGGTGAAGCCCCGCTGGACCGCCCGTCTTTCCGGCGGGCGGCAGGGAGACGAGGTGGCTCATGTCCGGCGCAGGGCCCGCGTTCGACCCATCGCTGGCGATGGTCTATCGCCAGGCCCGGGAAGCGGCCGGCTTGCCGGTCTCCGAAATGGACAGCTGGACCCTGGAGCTGCTTGTGGGGGTGGACAGCGGTCTCGAAGTCCTGGACGGGGGAGGGTCCGGCCTCGATCCCTCGAAGTTGGCCGAGACGGTCGGGGACCGGACCGTTCGCCGCCATTCGGCGTCGTGCCACTCGGTCGGCGGCGACCGTGTCCGGGTCCTGCCTTCCTGGTTGCTGGATAACGGGCGCAAGGGCTCCGGACGCAGCCTGTGCGTGGTTTCCGGGCCGTTTGCGGCGAATATCCATATTGCGGACGCGCTGACCACGAAGCCGTTCCAGGCCAGGCGTTTGCGGAGCTACCCCCTCCGCCGCCGCCGGCCCTCCAAACGGCGCCGGCAGAGGCTGGCGGGGGAGGCGGACCATCTGCTCGAATGCCTGGAACGGGTCCTTGGCCGGGTGCCGAAGAGCGCTCTCGCCCTCCGGCGGACGGTCGAAGATCCGTCCGGGGCGGAGGGCGAAGCGCTGGCGGTCTGGAACGGCTTTGTGGAAGAATGCCGGAACAGGCTGGGACGGCAGGCGGTCAGGGCCGGGATGACCCTGGAAGGGCTGGCGCTCCTCTCGCAGGGCCGCGCCGGAGGAAGGGACCGGCACTGGTTCCTCCAGCACTATCCCTGGGCCTTCGCCGCCGCCCTGGAAAGCGGGGACGCCGAACGGCTGCTCGGCCGCATCGACAGGAACCGGGCCAGCGCCCGCGCCGTAGCCGAGCGGCTGCTCTGCTGCCAGCGGCTCGGGGAGTGCCCGAAGGCGCGCTATCTGGCGCGGCGGATGCCGAAATACCGCGCCGACCCCGGCCTGCTGCATGTGCTCGGACACTATGGCGGCGAACGGGATGCGCGGCTCCGCGCCATTCTGCTGGAAGCGAACGCCCGCGACCGCGGCGAGCTTCTCGACCATGCCGTCCGGGACAGCGCAAGAACGCGCAGGCAGCTGGAGTTTGCAGCGCAATCCATCTTCCGCGCGGGCGAGATGGGGGGCGGTATGGAGGCGCGCCAAGAGGGCGGAGTGCTGGCCTTCCGCAGCTTCGCCTGGAGCCGCCAGGACCCGGACGGCGGCGATCCGGCCCAGCTGGCCGAAGGGCTCGCCGCGATCTCGGCCGATTGCCTCGCAGGCTTTGCCGCCCGCCATATCGGGAAGGCGGACCGTCCGGGCGCTCCGGAGGACCCGGACCCGGTCGATTGCGGGATTCTAGCCCTGATCGGCCTGCTCGAAGGAACCGGCCGCCCCGAATTGACGGGGAAGCAACTGGTCGCGCTTACGGAAGAGGCGGCGGCCCGCTGCATCCATCGCGTCGGGATTCTCGAACGCGCCGATATCGGCTCGGAATGGCCCGGTCCGCCCGGCTGGAACGGCGGGGCGGAACGCGCCGAAGCCCGGTTCCTGGCGAACCCGGACGCGGTGCGCGCGGAAGGCAGGGAAATGCAGAACTGCCTGCGCTACGCCGAGTCCTACATTCACGGCTCCGCAATGGGCCGGCTGGCGCTGTTCTCGATCCGGGCGGCCGAGGGCTCGCGGGCAACGCTCAGCCTCGCGGCCCTGCAGAGCCTCGGCAAGGGCGGCATCCGGGTCGATGGATACGAGATCGGGGAGCTCCGCGGTTTCCGCAACCGGGAAGCCGACTCCGCTTGCCGGGCGGTGGCGGAGAGGATCGAGAGCGCCCTGAACGACCGCTGTCCTCACATTCTGCCGGCGGAGGAGGCGTTGCGCCGTGCAGAGGTTCGCCGGACGCTCAACGAACGCCGCAGCTTCAACGAGGACCCCGAAGCCGCCGGCGAGCGCTGGCGCGAACTCTACCTCCCCCTCCTGCCGAGGCGCTTTGGCGAACTCACGCCGCAAGGGATCGTGGAAGACCGGTTCCGGAAGCGCGCTATCGACGCTTGACCGGTGCGCCTCCCGCTCCCCATATCGGCGGGCAGGCGGAGGGAGGCGGCATGGTGGACTTGTCGGGACTGGGCCGGAAGCGGCTGGAGCGCATGGCCGCTGCCGGGCGCGAGGTATGCGAAGCCGCCCGCCTGCTGGCGGAAACGGGCGACAATCCGGTGTCCGAGGTGCTGCGCGAACAGGAGCCGTTCGCCGTCTGGGACCACTTCCCCAAGGGCGACGTGTACGACTGGCAGACGCACAGCCAGTATTATTTTCACGCCCATCCTCCTGCCGAGAACCGCTTCCCGGAGCACGGGCATTTCCACACCTTCCTCAGGCCGAAGGGCATGCCCGTGGGTGTGAAGCCCGCGCCGGTGGCCGGCTTCGTCATGCCGGAGGACCCGAACGACGCGCTGAGCCACCTGGTCGCCATTTCGGTCGATGAGAACGGCCGGCCGCTGCGCCTGTTCACCACCAACCGCTGGGTGACGGGCGAGGTCTGGTACGGCGCGCGCGACGTGGTCCGCATGCTGGGCCTGTTCGACATGGGCCGCGCCGAGCCCGCCCGGATCGCCGACCGCTGGGTGACGGCAATGGTCGCGCTCTTCCGCCCGCAGATCGAGGCGCTGGTCCGCGAGCGCGACACCCGCGTCCAACTGCACGCCCGCCTCCGCCCCGGCGGCGATGTCTATGACGACCGTGAGCTGGAAGTTACCTCGGTCGCCGATATTTCCGTGGACGGGCAGATCGCCGCCGTGGAAGCGGCGCTGGCGGCGGCTTGAGGTGCAGGATGCACGAACGCATTTCACGAAAGCGCGCCGAGATCGCCGCCTTGTGCGGGCGCTTCGGCGTCTTGCGAATGGAGGTCTTCGGGTCTGCGGCGCGCGGCCAGGATTTCGATCCCGAACGCAGCGACGTCGATCTGCTCGTCACTTTCGCGCCCGGCACGCAATACTCTTCACATGAGCCTGGAAGAGGCGCTGCAGGAACTCTTCGGAAGGCCGGTGGACCTGTTGACGCGCGAGACAATCGAGACGAGTCGAAACTATCTTCGCCGCCGCAATATTCTGGCCGAAGCCCAGCCTGTTTTCGGGTAATACCAACGGTCGTTGATCGGAACCTGTGCCGATAGCCGTCGGGAAACTTCTCCCCCGCTTGCGGGGCCGCCTCCTCTTTCTCCTCCTCCGCTTGCGGGGGAGGCCGGGTGGGGGGCCGGTTTCGCGCCAGCGGAAGCGGCGGGCGAAGCCCGGCAAAGCCCCGTCACGCGGAGAGGCCCTCCCCCAGCCCCTCCCGCCCAGCGGGAGGGGAGCTTCACGGAACGCTCCGGAATGTGAGTTCTGTATGGCGCTCCTCGGTATAACTGCCCAGGATAAAGGCTTTGTGTCGCCCCGGCTCGGGGGCCGGGGCGACGATTGGAGTGTCGCGGCCGCCCCCAATTCAGCCCGAACGGATCGGCGCTGAGGAAACTCAGCCTTCTGGAGCTTCATCCGCGTTATCGACTGGCTGCCAGTCATCCGCATCGAGCGCCTGGACGCGGTTTGCGAAGACCCGATGAAAGTCGTTGAGGTGCGTTGCAAGCCACTCATGCTGGCGCGGCCAGTCGCCTTGGTCTCCGGGATCGGCATTACGATAAATGGCAATGCGTTGGCGCGCTTGACCGGGATTATGTTCCCATTCGAGTGAATAACCGAGTTCTTGTTCAATCTGATTTCTCTGCTCGTCCAGAAGATGAAAGAACGCCATGGAATTGTTCCCTTGAATAACGAGGTTGACTCGAACTCTCTGCCTAGATTCAAGCATCGACGCGCCGAGGCGAAATCGGCATCTCGTCCGATCGGATATGACATCCAAAGGCTTCCGCTGGGGCGGGCGGTTGCCTTGGATCGGGCCCTTGGCGTCGTCGAGTACGACCTGCAATTCCCTCCAATAGGCCTCCTGCATGATGCGCCTTGCGGTTGGTTCTCCCTCGTCTAAAGCGCGCGCAGCTTGGGCAACCGACCGCGACCAATCGTTCGGTTTCGAGACAATGTTGAATTTCGGAGCTGGCGGCGAATTTCCAATCCGCCAAAGTTGAACCTCTAGGCCGAAGAAATGGAAGCCCGTGTCGGTGATCCGGTTCAGCCAGTCGAGGGTCGCCCGGTGTTCCTCGGTAAAATGCGAAGCGATCCAGATGATTGTTACCGCCTGCAGCCCAGAGGCGTAGGTCAGCAACTGTCCGAGATGGTTATGGTCAGTGCGCTCAAGCTGGTTTTCGACGAGCACCCACGCATTCGAGTCGGTGTCCCTGCACAAAATGTCCGCACGGAAGGGGCCGACAGCCTTTTCCTCGGCCTCCAGTTCCAGTTCGAGTCCGAGCGTCTCGGCCAAGACGGACAGGTTCTCCTCACGCGCAAGCCAGGGGGTGAAATCGCCGGCCTCGTTGGTCCAGACATCGCGGAGGTTCACAGTTTCAAGGCGTCCAAGGTTTTCTTCGGCCACTCGAAATCCTCTCCGGTTCGCGCCAGGCGGAGACGGTCTTCAATTCGCTTCCACCATCGCTTCCATGAGCCGCGATGCTAGCATGAGGGGGGATGAGAGACGCCATGGCATCGCTGCATGACTGGCTGGTGGGGGCGGCGTGGGAGTGCGGGTCGCCGGGGGCGTTGACGGCGGCTTACGGGCAGGCGCTGAACGCGGCCGGCATTCCGGTCTGGCGGGTGCAGGTGGGGCTGCGCACGCTGCATCCGCTGCTGGTGGCGGAGAACCATACCTGGCGGGCGGACGCGGACGGCGTCGAGGTCGCCTACGCCACCCGCGAGACGGTGAGTTCGGACGCCTTCCTGCGCAGCCCTCTGGCGCCGCTCTACGAGGGCGCGGGCGCGATCCGCCGCCGCCTCGCCGGCGACTACGCCGTGCTCGACTATCCGGTCCTGCGCGATCTGGCGGCAGCGGGCGCGACGGACTATGCGGCGCTGCCCATGTCGTTTTCCGACGGGCAGTTGAACGCCGTAACCTTCGCGACGCGCGATGCCGGGGGTTTCGCGACCGAAGCGCTCGGGCGGATCGCCGGCTCGGTCGGGCTGCTGGGGCGGCTGTTCGAGGTCCATATCCTGCGGGCGATGGCCGGCACGCTGCTCGATACCTATCTCGGCAAGCGCTCGGGGCGGCGCGTGCTGGAGGGTTCGATCCGGCGCGGCGACGGGGAGGAGATCGAGGCGGCGGTCTGGTTCGCCGACCTGCGCGGCTCGACCGGACTGGCGGAGCGTCTGCCGCGCGGGCTCTATCTGGATGCGCTCAACGCCTTTTTCGATGCGACGGCGGGCTCGGTCGCGGACCGGGGCGGGGAGGTGCTCAAATTCATCGGCGATGCCGTGCTCGCGATCTTTCCGGTCGAAGAGGGCAGGGCGGATGCCTGCATGCAGGCGCTGGCGGCGGCCCGGGGTGCGCTCGCGCGTCTCGACGGGCTGAACGAATACCGCGACCCCGATTGGCCGGAGCTGCGCGCGGCGCTGGCGCTGCATCTGGGCGCGGTGAGCTTCGGGAATATCGGCACGGCCGAGCGGCTCGACTTCACGACCATCGGCCCGGCGGTCAACGAAACCGCGCGCCTCGCGGAAGCCTGCAAGCAGGCGGCCCGCCCGCTGCTCGTCTCGCAACCCTTCGCCGCCGCCCTGCCGGACGCCTTCGCACCGCTCGACCGGTTCCGCCTGCGCGGTGTCGCCGAAGCCATGCAGGTCTTCGTCCCGGTTTGAACGCGACGGGCCGTCGGACATTGTGTTGCCCATGTCTGCCAATCGGGAATTCACCAAGCCTGCCCCGGAGGCTACCGGATTCACACATCTGCGTTTGCCCGCTTCGCATTGCATGTTCCCCACGGTCGCCCCGGCCCCCGAGCCGGGGCCCAGCCTCGGTTCTCGCGACAGCCTCGGCGGTCGATCCTGCTCCCCACCGGCTGCGGGGGCATCGGGAATCCGGGATTGGCGCCCGCGTTCTCCCCTCGCCGGGCGGGAGGACCTCCCGGCGCGGCGAGGCTTTCCCGTAGGTCTCGAAAATAATTCCGGAACGGGGGCTTGCATTCTAGGAAAATATGCTAGAATGGGTTCCAGGGAAACGGTGTCCATGGGCCGCTTCCCTTCGCGCCGGCCCGGCGCGGAACGACCCCGATTCGGCAAACAGGCGAAGTGCGCCCTCCGGCTCGCGCGCGCAATCAGGCGCACGAACCGCGCCGGCGCTAACGCGCGCCCAGCCGCCCGCGCACGCGCACGCGAAACGCGCGCAAAACAGGGTCGCTCCGATGACGGGACGGAAAGAACGGGAACCGAACCGAGGAGCCGCCATGCCCATCATCCAGCCCGCCATTGCCCTCTCCACCCGTCAGGAAGCCTTCTGCCGCCACTATGCCGTCTCCGGCAATGCCGCCGGCGCCGCAAGGCAGGCCGGTTATTCCGAGCGCTCCGCCCGCCAGACCGGATGCGCCTTGCTCGAACGCCCCTATGTGGTGGAGCGCCTGCGGCGCATCCGCCTGTCCTGGAAGCGCACCGAGCGCGACGAGGCGCAGATCGTGCTGGCCCGGCTGGAGCAGGCGTGGGATGCGGCCGTTGCCAGCGGGTCCGCCTATACCATGCTCCGGGTCCTGCGCTTCCAGGCGGAGATTGCCGGGCTGGTCGGGCCCGCAGACGGAGGGCCCGGCTCTGGCCGCTGCCGCACGAGGACGAACTCGGCGAGATCGAGGCGGGCGAGGCGCTTGAGGTCGGCACCGAGCCCGGACCCTTGGCCGAGGCCGTGCGCCGGGGCCGGGACCGGGCCGAACGCGCGCTCGCCCGCCACCGCGAAAGCCGCGAGGAGCTGGAGGCGCAGGAGGGTTTCGACGAAGCCGCGCATGAGGAGGCCGCCCGGAGGCTCGCCGGGGCCGTCGAGGAGCGCGCATGCCTGCCCGTCGGCTTCGAGACCCCGCCCGCACCGGCAAACGACCTGCCGCCCGCCGACGACCCGCCCGAGGAGGCCTACGAAGACTGCCCCTGGGCCGGCGGCGACAGGTCCGCCTACGACGACCGGACTGACGGCATGATCGACGACGACCGGGCCGACGGCGCGGAGCACGACTGGCTCTACCAGCGCCGCAACGGCTACGACGAAATCTACGACCCCTGGTCGCCGGCCGAACGCGAAGAGCGCAGGCGGGATCGGCTCGAACCGGACGAATGGCGCGACGGCGGCGACACGTTCGACATGGACTGGGACGAGACCGGGGAATTCGCCCCGGACCATGACACCTCATGACAAAACATGACATTTCCCAAGGGTTCGCTGCCCGGCGGGCCGGCGAGACAAAGTTACCCATTCGTTCTCCACAGGAAAACGGGCTCCAGGCGGTCGATTCGGTCGTCGGCCGGGTGTATGTTCGAGGGGCGAATCGGGTGTAAGGAAACAGCGGCTATGGCAGGCAGCGTCAACAAGGTGATTCTGGTTGGGAATCTTGGCCGCGACCCCGAAATCCGGACCATGCAGTCGGGAGACAAGCTGGCGCAATTCTCGCTTGCTACCTCGGAGACCTGGAACGACCGGCAATCCGGCGAGCGGCGCGAACGTACCGAGTGGCATCGGGTTGTCATATTCGGGCGTTTGGCGGAAATCGCCGAGCGGTATCTTCGCAAGGGGTCGAAGGTATATCTCGAAGGCAGCCTGCAAACGCGGAAATGGCAGGACCAGTCCGGTCAGGATCGCTATACGACCGAGGTCGTCCTGCAGCGGTTCCGGGGCGAACTCCAGATGCTCGACCGCGCCGGCGACGCCGAATCGAGAGATCGCGACCGGGACTATGGCGGCTACGACGACCGGGATGCGGGCGGCGGCAGGTCGGCGGCGCCGGCGCCGGCGCTGGGCCCGGACCTGGACGACGACATTCCCTTCTGATGAACCGCCCCTGCACGACGCCGCTTTCCCCGGCGCGGCTCCCGACAATCTCCCGTAACGCCGCTGGCATGCTGTGAACGAAACGACGCTCATCGAGCCGGACGACATCGCCCCGGTAGCGCTCGAAGACGAGATGCGCCGCTCATACCTCGATTACGCGATGAGCGTGATCGTGGCGCGGGCGCTGCCGGACGTGCGCGACGGCCTGAAGCCGGTCCACCGGCGCATCCTCTACGCCATGCGCGAGGGCGGCTACGGCTGGAACCAGCCGTTCCGCAAGTCCGCCCGCATCGTCGGCGACGTGATGGGCAAGTTCCACCCGCATGGCGACAGTGCGATCTACGACGCCATGGTGCGGATGGCGCAGCCCTTCTCCATGCGTCTGCCGCTGATCGCGGGGCAGGGCAATTTCGGCTCGATGGACAACGACCCGCCGGCGGCGATGCGCTACACGGAGGCGCGGCTGGCGCGGGCGGCCGAGGCGCTGCTGACCGACATCGACAAGGACACGGTCGATTTCCAGCCGAACTACGACGACAGCGAGCATGAACCCGTCGTCCTGCCGGCCCAGTATCCGAACCTGCTGGTCAACGGCGCGGGCGGCATCGCCGTCGGCATGGCGACCAACATCCCGACCCACAATCTGGGCGAGGTGATCGACGCCTGCTTCGCCTATCTCGACAATCCGGCCATCACCGTCGAAGAGTTGATGGAATACGTGCCGGGGCCCGACTTTCCGACCGGGGGCGTGCTGCTCGGCCGCGAGGGCGTCCGGCAGGCCTATCTGACCGGGCGCGGCACGGTCATCCTGCGCGCCCGCACCGAGATCGAGGAGCGCCCGAACAACCGCGAGGCGATCATCGTCACGGAGGTGCCTTACCAGGTCAACAAGGCGCGGATGATCGAACGCATCAGCGAGGTCGTGAACCTCAAGCTGATCGAAGGCATCCAGGCGCTCCGGGACGAGAGCGACCGGCGCGGCATCCGCATCGTGATCGAGCTCAAGCCCGGCGTCGAACACCGCGTCCTGCTGAACCAGCTTTACCGGCACACCCAGCTCCAGGTGAGCTTCGGCATCAACATGCTGGCGCTGGACGGCGGACGGCCCGAAACGCTGTCGCTGGACCGCATCGTCCGCGCCTTCACCGCCTTTCGCGAGGAAGTCGTCGCGCGGCGCACCCGCCACGATCTCGGCAAGGCGCGGGAACGCGCGCATGTGCTGATCGGCCTTGCGGTCGCGGTCGCCAATATCGACGAGATCATCCGCGTCATCCGGCAGGCGAGCGACCCTGCGGAAGCCCGCGCCAACCTGCTGGCGCGGGCCTGGCCCGCCGCCGACACCGAACCGCTGCTGGCGCTTCTCGGCACGCCGGGAGGCGCGCTCGAGGATGGCGGCTACCGGCTGAGCGACGCGCAGGCGCGCGCCATACTCGATCTTCGGCTCCACAGGCTCACCGGCCTCGAACGGCAGAAGATCGCCGAGGAACTGGAGGAGGTGGCGGACCGCATCCGGGGCTATCTGGAGATCCTGGGCTCGCGCGAGCGGCTGCTCGCCGTGATCCGCGAGGAGCTCCAGAGCGTGCGGGATCGCTTCGCGGACGCGCGCCGTTCGACCTTCACCGACGACGAGATCGATCCCGACGAGGAAGACCTGATCCAGCGCGAGGATATGGTGGTGACGGTCAGCCAGGGCGGCAATATCCGGCGCGTCCAGCTTTCCACCTACCGGGCGCAAAGGCGCGGCGGCAAGGGCAGGGCGGGTATGTCCACCCGCTACGAGGACGCGGTTTCGCAGGTCATCATCGCGCACACGCACACGCCGCTGCTGTTCTTCTCGGCCTCCGGCATCGTTTACAAGCTCAAGGTCCACCGCCTGCCGCGCACCGGGCCGCAGGGCCGCGGGGTCAAGATGCAGCAGGTCATCGAGGCGCTGCCCGCGGGCGACCGCATCACCGCCGTCATGGCGATGCCGGACGACGAGGAAAGCTGGCAGGACCTCTCGGTCATGTTCGCGACCCGGAACGGCAATGTCCGGCGCAACACGCTCGCGGACTTCATCAACATTCCCCGGCGCGGCAAGATCGCGATGAAGCTCGACGAGGGCGACGTGCTGGTGGGCGTGAAGCCCTGCGGGACGGGCGACCATATCCTGCTGGCGACCCGGCACGGCAAGGCGCTGCGCTTCCCGGCGAAGGACGTACGGGAGTTCGTCAGCCGCGCCTCCACGGGCGTGCGCGGCATAAGCCTTCTTGAGGACGACTGCGTTATCTCCATGAGCATCGTCGATGGGTTCATGATCGACAGCACAGAGGAGCGGGATACCTATCTGAGTCAGAACGGCATCGGGGACCTGATCCGCACGGCCGAACTTGAGGATCACGAGCAGATGATCCTCTCGGTCGCGTCGGACGGCTATGGCAAGCGTACCTCCGCCTATGATTACCGCGTGACAAGGCGGGGCGGGCAGGGCATCGAGCTGATGACCCGCAGCGGTGAGGAGGTCGAGGTTGTCGCCGCCTTCCCGGTCGAGGACACGGACCAGCTTCTGCTGATGACCGATGGCGGCCAGTTGATCCGCTGCCCCGTTACCGATATTCGCAAGGCGCGCCGTCGCACGCAGGGAGTGCGCCTGTTCAACATCCCGGAAGGCGCGCGGGTGGTGCAGGTCTCGCATCTCGCGGACGCCAACGGGGATGACGAGGCGGAGAACGGAGACGAGGCGCCGGAGAGCGGCGCGGACGCCGGGGACGGCGCAGGAGAACAAGAGTGAACCACGAGAAGATCGGCCTTTACCCCGGCACGTTCGACCCGATCACCAACGGCCATATCGACATCATCTACCGGGGCGCGCGTCTGGTGGACCGGCTGATCGTCGGCGTGTTCAACAATGCCGGCAAGGGGCCGCTTTTCAGCCCGGAGGAACGCAAGGCGATGGTCGAGGAGGAGATCGCCGCGCTGAACGACCGGGAGGTCGCGGATCGCATCGACGTGCGGCTGATGGACGGCCTTCTGGTCGCATACGCCCGCGAGCACCGGGTGAGCGTCATCTTCCGGGGGCTCCGGGCCGTCTCCGATTTCGAGTACGAAATGCAGATGGCGAACCTGAACCGCACGATGGAGCCGGATGTCGAGACCGTCTTCCTCTCCGCCTCCGAGCACCACCAGTTCATCTCCTCGCGCTTCGTGAAGGAGATCGCGGCGCTGGGCGGGGACTCCTCGGCCTTCACCACGCCGCGCGTCATCGCGGCGCTCAACGCGCGGTTCGGCGACGGGCGCAAGGTCGAAAGCGGCGCCGCCTCCAAGGTCTATTGACCGGCCCTTGACAGCCGGGACGCCGCCGCACAGTTTCGCCGCCGTCCCGGTCGGGCGCGTAGCTCAGTTGGTAGAGCATCTGACTTTTAATCAGGCGGTCGCAGGTTCGAATCCTGCCGCGCTCACCAGGGGAATTCGGCCATCGCGATGAAGACGCTTCCCGAGGGCGTTTCGCGGTATGGCGGCACGCCGGAGTTTTCGGACGGGTCGATCCCGGCGAGCCTCCTGCGCGCGCATCGCACGAAAGCCGGGACATGGGCGAGGATCGTCGTGCTGGAGGGGCGGCTTCGTTACCGCATCCTGGAGCCGGAGTTCGAGGAGATCGAGCTTTCGCCGGAGAGGCCCGGGGTCGTGGAGCCGGAAGTAGCTCACGAGGTCGAGGCGGCGGGTCCGGTCCGCTTCCGGGTGGAATTCTGGCGCTGATCGTCAGGTGATCGCCTGCTCCAGGTCCGCGATGAGTTCGTCGGCGCGCTCGATGCCCACGGACAGGCGGAGCAGGTTGGCCGGCACGGCGCTATGCGGCCCTTCGACCGTCGCCCGGTGCTCGATCAGGCTCTCCACGCCGCCGAGCGAGGTCGCCGGGACGAAGAGCCGGGTGCGCGTCGCGATCCGCTTCGCGGCTTCCGCGCCGCCTTCGACCAGTAGCGAGAGCATGGCGCCGAAACCGCCCGCCATCTGCCGCTTCGCGGTCTCGTGCCCGGCATGGGATTCGAGCCCCGGATAGAGCACGGCCTCGATGCTGGCGCGGCCCTCGAAATGCCGGGCGATGGCGAGCGCGTTCGCAGCCTGGCGTTCGTAGCGCAGATGCAGGGTGCGCATGCCGCGCAGCAGCAGCCAGGCCTCGAACGCGCCGGGCACGCCGCCCATCCGGCTGCGCGCCGCCTTTATCTCCTGCCAGCGCTCGTCGTTGGCCCTCGTCGCCAGCACGCCGGCCAGCAGGTCGCTGTGCCCGGCGAGATATTTCGTGGCGGAGTGGAAGACGATGTCGGCGCCGAGGTCGAGCGCCCGCAGCGTCACCGGCGGCGTCGCGGTCGCGTCCACGCCGAGGACCGCGCCCGCGTCCCGCGCAACCCCGGCGGCGGCGCGCACGTCGATTACGTCCCAGGTCGGGTTCACGCAGGTCTCGATCCAGACGACCGCGGTCCGCCCGGGCCTGACCGCCGCTTCGAGCGCGTCCGGTTCGGCCGCATCGAAGAAGCCGACCTCGACCCCGCGCCGGTCGGCGAGGCGGCGCAGCAGACCCGCCGCGCCGTGATACATCACCCGCGGCGCAACAACATGGTCGCCCGCGCCGAGGCCGTCGAAGAAGGTGGCGACCGCCGCCATCCCCGACGAGAAGACAAGCGCTTCCTCCGCGCCTTCGAGCTCCGCCAGCACCTCTTCCACATGCGCGACGGTCGGGTTGGCGTCGCGGCTGTAGGTGTAGCCGCTTGTCTCGTAGCGGTCGTCTCGCGCAAAGGTCGTGGCGGGATGGATCGGCGGCACGACGGCGCCGGTCTCGCGGTCGAGGAACCGTCCTCCCTGGGCGAGCAGGGTGTCGAGCGAACGCTCGTTGCGGGTCATGCGTTGCCGGGATCGTTCTGGCGCGCCCAGACGTCCTGCGGCGGTGTCTCGGCAGGCGAACGGGCGCGGAGCGCGTAATAGGGCAGGTATTTCCGGTATGCGTCCCAGAGGCGGCGAAGCTCGCCCACCGCGTCATCGTGGAGATCGACCCGGAGGTCGATGTCCTCGACGATGTCCGCGCCGCGCACGATCAGCGCCCCCGAGCGCTCCGGCAGATGCGTGCCGTCCGGCGAGGCCTGGCCGCCGGCGTCCCGCCCCGCCTCGATTGCCCTGAGCAGACGCTCCGGCAGGTCGTCGCCCGCCCGCTCGCGCCATGCCGTGGCCATCGCTTCGACCGTCGCTTCGCCGGCCAGCACATTGCCGAAGACGGCGAACCCCTCGCCGGTAATGTGGCCGGACCAGGGTCGTGTGCGGGGCCCGGTATGCGCCCCGATACGGCCGTCCGCCGACGCGATGACCACCTGGCGCCACTCGAAACCCGGATCCTGCTCCTCCAGCAGCCGGAGCGCCCGTTCCGGGTCCGGCGACTCCCTGAGCGCTTCCGTGGCGAGCGGCCCGAGCGCGGGATTGGCGAAGGCCTGGGTCGAGAGCGCCGCCACGCCGCGCTCGAAGAACGGGCAGTAGCCGCCGACGCCGAGCGAATAGGTCGTGATGCCGACCCCGAGCCGGCCCGTCTCGGGGCAGGCGCCGATTGCCGTGAAGGTCATGCGCGGTCCTCCGCCGTCAGAACTGTTCGGCCGCCATTTCCAGCTCTGCGCCCCCGGCCGCCTCAACGGCGGCGAGGAGCCCGGCATGTTGCGGCAGCAGGGTTTCGGTATAGAAGCGGGCGGTCAGGCGCTTCGCCTCCAGGAACTCGCCGTCCTCCGCGCCCTCGGCCAGAAGGCGCTCGGCTGCGGCTGCGCCCCTGGCGAGCAGCCAGCCGCCGGTCGTGAGCCCGAGCAGGTGGCAGAACGGGACGGCCGCTGCCGCCGCTGCGCCTAACTCCCTGCCGAGGCGGCCGAGAATGAGTCCCGCCGCACGCTCGACGGCGTCGATGGCGGTGGCAAGGTTCTCGTCCGGCCCGTCGGCGCGCATCAGGGCGAGCTGCGCGCGGAGCGCGTCGCCGCCGTCGCGGGCGAGCTTGCGCGCCACGAGGTCCATGGCCTGGATGCCGTTGGTGCCTTCGTAGATCGGCGCGATGCGGCTGTCGCGCATGTGCTGGGCGGCGCCGGTTTCCTCGATGAACCCCATGCCGCCATGCACCTGGACGCCGAGCGAGGCGATCTCGACGCCGAGGTCGCTGCACCACGCCTTGACCACCGGGATCATGAGGTCCACCCGCGCCTGGGCCCCGGCATCGCCGGTGCGCTGGGCCCGGTCCAGACCGGCCGCCACCCAATAGCAGAGCGCCCGCATGGCCTCGATCTGCGCCTTCATCGTCATCAGCATCCGCCGCACGTCCGGGTGATGCAGGATCGGCACCGGAGTCTTCCCGCCGGTCGTCTCGTCATGCCCCTGGATGCGCTCCATGGCGAAGGCGCGCGCTTGCTGGTAAGCCCGCTCGGCGACCGCCACACCCTGCAACCCGACACCGAGGCGGGCATTGTTCATCATCGTGAACATGTACTGGATGCCGCAATTCTCTTCGCCGACCAGCGAGCCGAGCGCGCCGTCCCCCTCGCCATAGGCCATGACGCAGGTCGGGCTGCCGTGGATGCCGAGCTTGTGTTCGAGCCCGACCGGGCGGAGGTCGTTGCGGGAACCGAGGCTGCCGTCCCCGTTGACCAGCACCTTCGGCACGATGAACAGCGAGACGCCTCGAATGCCCTTCGGCGCATCCGGCGTGCGCGCCAGGACCATGTGGACGATATTGTCTGTAAAGTCCTGGTCGCCGTAGCTGATGAAGATCTTCTGCCCGCTGATGCGGTATGTGCCGTCGCCTGCCGGCACCGCCCGCGTAGCGAGCGCACCGACATCGGAGCCGGCCTGGGGCTCCGTCAGGTTCATCGTGCCGGCCCACTCGCCGGAGATCATCTTCTCCAGGAAGACATCCTTTTGCTCATCCGAACCGTGGTTCGCGAGCAGGTCCACCGCGCCCTGGGTGAGCAGCGGCGCCAGCGAGAAGGAGAGGCAGGCCGACTGCCACAATTCGGTGAGTGCCGTGGACACCAGCCAGGGAAGCCCTTGGCCGCCATATTCGGGATCGAAGGGCGCGCCGTTCCAGCCGCCCTCGCAGAACTGGCGATAGGTTTCCCGAAACCCGTCGGCTGTGCGCACGACGCCGTTTTCCAGCACCGCGCCCTGGATGTCGCCGATGCGGTTGAGGGGCGCTACGGCCTCGTCCGCAAACCGCCCCGCCTCGGTCAGCACGGCATCGACGAGATCGACCGAAATCTCGTCCATGCCGGGCAGGGCGATCACCCCGTCCAGCCCGGCGATCTCGGTCATGGCGAAGCGAATGTCGCGGAGGGGCGCGGCGTAATCGGACATTGGCGGCACACCGGAGGCACTGTCGCGAGGCTGGGAAATGTGGCTGGGCGACCTGGATTCGAACCAGGGCTACTGGGGCCAGAACCCAGCGTTCTGCCGCTAAACTATCGCCCAACACAGCGACCGGAAGATATCGTCCATCCGGCCGCACTTTGCAAGAGCCCCGGAGAGGGCCAACGCGGCAGCGCTGCGACCGATCCCGGACAGACCGGCGCCGCTATCCGAATGGCGAGGCGCCGCCGAGCACCCTGGGCAGCCAGGTGGACAGTTCGGGCACCAGGATGATGATGAGGGTCACGAGGAAATCGGACACGAAGAAGATCATCGCGCCGCGAAGCACGGTCTGGATGGGAATCTGGGCGATCCCGCTGACCGCATAGAGATTGAAGCCGACCGGCGGGGTGATGACGCTCAACTCCACACCCATGGTGACCACGATTCCCAGATGGATGGGGTCGATACCGAGGGCCGTGGCCACCGGAAAGACAACCGGCACGGTCAGCAGGATCATGGCGATGCCATCGAGGAAGGTGCCGAGCATCAGCAGCAGTGCCATGTAGCCGAACAGGAACGGAAGCGGCTCGAGTTGCATCTCGATGACCAGCTCAGCCAATTGCTGGGGCCATGCCTGGTTTGCGGCGACGAACTGGAATATGCCGACGCTTCCGACCAGGAAGAACACCACGGCGCTCAGGTTCATGGCCCGCGCAGCCGTGGGCAGCAGATTGCGCAGGAACTCCCCCCGGCCCGTGACAAGACCGTAAATCAGGGCGTAACCGCAGGCTGCCGCTGCTGCTTCGGTCGGCGTGAACAGTCCGCCATAGAGCCCGCCCAGCACCAGCACCGGCATGGCAAGCCCAGGCAAGGCTCCTACGGTCGCGCGCCCCAATGGACCCCAGGCAAAGTGGCCTCGGCTGAGGGTCTTGGTCCGCCAGGCGGCGAGTATGATGAGTATGAACATGCCGCCGGCCAGCATCAGGCCGGGGATCACGCCGGCCATGAACAGGCGCACGATCGAGGTTTCCGTCGCGATGCCGTAGATGATGAGCGAGAGGCTCGGCGGAATGAGCAGGCCGATACCCCCGCCCGAGGCCACGATGCCCGCGGATAGCCAGTCCGGATAGTTGCGCTTGCGCATCTCCGGGATGGTGATGAGGCTCATGGCCGAGGCGACGGCGACGCTTGAGCCGGAGATGGCGCTGAACAGCACGCAGGTGGTGACCGTAGCCAGCCCGAAGCCGCCGATGACCCAGCTCACGAGGGCCTCGGCGAACTGGAACAGCTGGCGCACCATGCCGGTGCGCTCCATGAGGAAGCCGGCGAAGATGAAGAGCGGCACCGCCATCAGGCTGTAATGGCCCAGGAACGAGAAGAAGGCCGAGGACAGCGCCCGCGCATCCAGCAGCGGATCGAAGAGGATGTAGATCGCGCTGGCGGCGCCGAGCGCGATGCCGATGGTGACTCCGGAACCCAGGAAGGCCAGGACGCCGGCGAGCAGGCTACCCATCTTGCAGGGCTCCTTCGGGGCCTTCGGCGCCCGGCGGCTCGTGTTTGCGGATCATCTAGAGCAGCGAACCTTCATCGGTGTGAGACTCGTAACGCTCCACCAGCCCGTCCACGCCCATCAGCATGCAAATGTGGTGGTAGAGCTGGAAGGCGTAGCTCACTGCGAGAAACGCCATGCCGAGGAGGAAGACGGCGAAGAAGTGCCACAGCAGGAATGCCAGGCTCTCGGTCTTGCGTTCCTGGAGAATCATGAGGTCCGCCACTTCAAGACCCCACCACACCAGCCATGCGCAGAATGCGAGCCCGACAGTTGCGCCGAAGATCTCGAACAGCCCGGCAAGGATGCGGCCCCACCGCCCGGCCTTCTCGCGCAGCAGGATCAACACGATCGTCACCCGCAGGTGGGCTCCGCGGCTCTGCGTGATCGCGAAAAACAGGTACACGCCGGCGAGAATTCCGAACGTGACCGCATCCTGCTGCCATTCGAACGAGACGCCGAAGACATAGCGGCGAATGACCTCCAGGCCGGCCAGCAGCGTCAACACGAGCAGCAGCGCCGCCGCGATGTACTGCACGAACCGTTCCTGGAAGGTGCGCCAGACGTAGTAGAGCCGATTCATGCGGATAGGGCCGGGGAGGCCCGGCGGGCCTCCCCGTTCTCCCAGGCCGGCAAGTCCGGACTACCCTTTCTTGAGCACCGGCTCATGCTGGGCGCAATCGATGCTCTCGACCGGGTCGGTGCCGGGCCCGAGACGAGCCGAGGCTTCGCGCCCCTCCTCGAGGAACCTGTCCACCCACTCATGAGCCTCTTCCGGCAGCCGCTCCTTGAGGTAGTCGGCGACGTTGTTGCCGATGGCTTCCTGCAGGGGCTTCGCCTCTTCGGGAGTCGCAGAGTAGATACCGACGTCCGAGGGGTTCTCGGCCTTGTACTGGTTGATGGCGAACTGGTCGTTGCACCAGTTGAGCTCATTCTGGTACTTCACGGCCTGCTCGACCAGATCGCGGATTTTCGCCTGCGTCTCGTCGTTCAGCTTGTTGAACCACGCCTGGCTGGCGCCGACCCAGTAGTTGTCGAAGGTCACCGTGGAGATGCCCGCGATGGTGTAATAGGGCGTTTGTTCGGTGATGGCGCGCCATCCGCCGATGGAGGTGATGACGCCGTCGAGCACGCCGGATTCGAGGGCGCTCGGCACATCGCCGAAGGACATGACCACCGGGGAGGCGCCCCAGGAGGCCACCACCGGGTTCACCGCAGCGGCGAATGTGCGGATTTTCTTGCCTTGGAAAGAGTCCATCGCAAGCAGCCGCTCCTTGCCCGCAATGGCGAGCGCGAAGCTGAGATCGACGAAACCGAACGGCTCGATAAAGTGCTTCTCGCGCAGGCGGTTCAGCAGCATCTTGCCCGTTGCTTGGTTCGGCAGGTCGTGGATGGCCGCGACCGTGGTGAGGACGCCGGGCTGGCCGATGATGCTCATCCAGATGTCCGTCGCGGCCGTCTTGCCGGAGACCAGCCAGCCCATCTCCAGGTTGCCCTGGGTCATGGCGGTCATGGCGTCGGGGTCCTTGTAGAGGGCGCCGGCATAGAAATTCCGCACCTCGCTGCCCTCGGGGAACTGGGCCTCCACCTGCTCCTTGAACCACTCCATGGCGATGGCCGTCGGATGCGGCGGTGGCGGCAGGTCCACCGAAACGCGGATGATGACCTTCTCCAGTTCGGCCTTGGCCGGCGTCGGCGCCGCGGCGAGCATCACCGTCGCGGCAGCGAAGGCTACGGCCCCCGCAAACGTGGCAATGCGTGGAAGATATGAGCGAATCATGGCGTTCTCCCTTCTGACCGGCGCCTGTCGAGGTCGCTGCGTTGGCATCGCGATCGACGCGCACCGGCATTTCACCTACTCGCGGCCGGGAGGCCGATGCTTCCGGTTGGAAGGCGTACGTCAGGAGACGGGCGCACCGCGGCCCAAGTGCCCGGCCACCATAGGAGCCATATGCGTCGCGAGTCAAAGAACCGCCATTCCAGGCCCCCGTTCAGGCCGCATATTTGCCGACCAGCTCGCGCGCGCGGGCCGCGGCGTCCTCCGGGATGGTATGGCGGGGCGGGAAGTCGCCGGCGGGCCTCGTTGCATCGATCATCATCTTGGCGGTCAGTCCGTCATGGTTGGACGGGTCGAGGATCGCGCCCATGCAGTGCTTCAGGATGTCCACGTCCCGGTCCGCCTGCATGCGCGTGCAGACGGCCCACATGACGTCCCGGTCGCTGGCGATATCGACATCGTCATCGACGACGATGGCGAGCTTCAGGCTGAGGTCCTCGCCGAGCGCGGTGGCGGCGGCGTTCTTCGCCTGGCCGGGCGCGGGGTTCTTCATCGCGATATAGACATGCATGCGGCAGGTGCCGGACTTCGGCATCGCGACGCCCGTGACATTGGGATAGTTCTGCCGCAGCACCTTGAGCAGCCGCGCCTCCATCGGCACCGCCAGCAGGCCGGTATGCTCGTCGGAAATGCCCGGCACGATATCCTGGTAGATCGCGTCCTCGCGATGCAGGATCGCCGACACCTCGATAACGTGCTGCGTAGAACGGGCCGACGCATAGCCGGTGAATTCCGCAAACGGTCCCTCGTCAGCCTGTTCGCCGGGGAGGATATGGCCCTCGATGACGAACTCGGCGAAGGCCGGCGCCTCGACCGGCACCGTTACACCCCTGACCAGTTCCAGTGGCCGACCCATGAAGCCGCCGGCGACGGCGTATTCGTCGGCGTCCATGGGGCCTTTCCACAAGCCGCTGCCGAAGGCGAACAGCGGATGGTGCCCGATGACGATGGAAACGGGGATCGCCTCGCCTCTTGCCGCGGCGCGCTGCGCATAGTTCCAGAGATGGCGGCGGCTGTGCAGACTGGTGCCGAAGCGGGCCCGACCCATGACCTGCAGGCGGTGGTAGCTGGCGTTGCGCACCCCGCTGTCCGGGTCTCTCGCGACGACGATGCCGTTGGTGACGTAGCGCCCGCCGTCCTCTGCAAAGTGGTTCATGATCGGCAGCGCGGCGAGATCGACATCGCCGCCGGTTACCACCCTGTCCAGAACGGGCCCCGTTTCGAGGATCTCCGGTTCGAGGGTCCGGTCGCCGAGCCCGCTCCAGGTTTCGATCAGCTCCGCCTCGTCGACGCCGAGTGCCTGGGCGTAGCGCCGGCGGTCTCCGAAAAGGTTGGCGACGACCGGAAAGGGCGAATCCCCGACCTTCTCGAAACGGACCACCGGCGCGCGGCCCTGCCTCTCCAGTTCCATCGCCACCGCTGTCGCGTCGAAGTCGAGGGCGACCGGTTCCGGAATGCGCAAAATGCTTGCGGGGTCCGCCGCTTCCAGGTCTTCAAGAAAGGACCTGAGGTCGAGCGTTCTTTCGTTCGGTCGCATGGGCTGTCTCCCCTGCCGGCTTCCCGTCCGTCCTTCCGACGGCGAAGGCGGTTGCTATACACTATGCGCGCCCGACAAGGGTGTTGAACCTTAGCGATCCGGAGAGTTCCCATGCCGCTCACCCTTCAGGAAGCCAATCGCGTTGCCGCCGGCGCCATCGCGCATGCGGAGAGCCTGGGCATCCTCATTTGCGTTTCGGTCTCGGACGCCGGCGGGCGGCTCGTCGCCTTCCAGCGCATGGACGGCGCGATCTGGGCCGCCGTCTATGGCTCCCAGGGCAAGGCCGCCGCATCCGCCGCTTTCGGCCGGCCGAGCGGCGACCTGACGGAACGCGCGGACCATCCGACCTTCCGGGGCATCGCAGCGGCCGACGGCGGGCGCCTCATCTACGGCCAGGGCGCTGTGCCGATCCTCCGCGACGGACGGGTCGTCGGGGCCTGCGGCGTCGGCGGCGGGACCGGCGAAGAGGACGAGGATTGCGCGCGCGCCGGCGTCGCGAGCATCTCCCGGTCCACCGGGAATACATCCTGACGGGAAGGCCGGAGTTTCGGCGTTTTCCCCGCTATCGTGCCGGGGGAGTTCGAACGGCGATGCATAGGCGACGGCAAGAGATGGGGCAGCCGGCCGGGAGTCCGGTCTATGCGGCGCTCGACCTCGGCACGAACAATTGCCGCCTGCTCGTCGTGCGGCCGTCGAAGGGCGGCTTCGATGTGCTCGACAGTTTTTCGCGCATCGTCCGGCTCGGCGAAGGATTGCAGAGCACGGGCCGGCTCTCGGAGAAAGCCATCGAGCGGACCCTCGCGGCCTTGCACATCTGCGCCGGCAAGATCAGGCAGCGGCGCGTCACCCGGATGCGGTGCGTGGCCACCGACGCCTGCCGGCGGGCGGACAATTGCGCCAGCTTCGTCGAGCGGGTGAAGCGCGAGACAGGGGTGCAACTGGAAATAATCGGCACACGGGAGGAGGCGGCGCTGGCGGCGGCGGGTTGCGCGCCGTTGCTCGACCCGTCCTGTGAGCGCGCGCTGGTATTCGACATCGGCGGCGGCAGCAGCGAGCTCATGTGGCTGGCGGTGACGGACCGGGCAACCACCCGCCTGTTGGACTCGATTTCCCTGCCCTGGGGTGTGGCCCGTCTGGCCGAGACTTTCGGTTCCGACCGGATTTCGGATCGCGCCTATCGGGCCATGACAGGGGTCGTGGCGCCCTGGCTGCGCAGGTTCGACGAAGCCAACGGCATTTCCGGCGCGGTGGACGCGGGCCGGGTGCAGATGCTCGGTACTTCGGGTCCGGTGACGATCGTTGCCGGCCTGCATCTGGGCCTGGCCCGCTATCGCCGCGACCTGGTGGACGGATGTTCGCTGGCGTTCGAAGATCTCGAAGCCGTCTCCGCCACCTTGCGCAGGCTGGACCGGGACGGCAGGGCGAAGCTGCCATGCATCGGCCGCGAGCGGGCCGATATGGCGGTCGGCGGCTGCGCCATTCTCGATGCGATATGCCGGATGTGGCCCGTGGGCTCGGTCCGGGTCGCCGACCGGGGAGTGCGGGAAGGAATTCTGTTCCGGATGATCGCCGGGGACGGAGCGGCGGCATGAGCCGACCGCCGCGCGCGCGACCGGGACGGCAGAGCGGGCTGAAGACCCGCCTCCGCACCGCCAAGGGCCGCAAGGCGGCATCGACGCGCTGGTTGCAGCGCCAGCTCGCCGACTCCTATGTGGCGGAGGCCAGGAGACAGGGACTCCGCTCCCGCGCCGCCTTCAAGCTGATGCAGCTCGACGATCGCTTCCACCTGTTGAAGCGGGGCAGCGCGGTGCTCGACCTCGGCGCAGCGCCCGGCGGTTGGACCCAGGTGGCTGCAGCGCGTTCGGGCGGGCAGGTGGTCGCCGTGGACGTCCAGCCGATGGACCCGGTTCCCGGCGCTCTTTGCCTTGTACTCGACCTCGAAGACGAGGAGGCTCCGGCGCGACTCGGAGCCGCGCTGCCGAGCGGCGCCGACATCGTGCTGAGCGACATGGCTCCGCGCACCACGGGCCACGCGGCAACGGACCGGCTGCGCATCGCGGCGCTCGCGGACCTCGCATACGATGCAGCGCGCGGCTTGTTGCGGCCCGGCGGAGCCTTTGTTGTCAAGATATTTCAAGGGGGTGCGCACCGCGACCTCCTGAATGGGCTAAAGAAAGATTTTGCCTCGGTACGCCACGCAAAGCCCGAAGCGAGCCGCAAGGAATCTTCGGAACTCTATCTGGTGGCGACCGGTTTCCGGGCCGGGGACGGCACGGCTTCACTTTCCGGCTGAGGCGCGTATAAGAAGCCGTCAACCCCGATGACATGGGAAGGCCTGCCTTGCGCGACCTCGATGCCATCCCGTTGGCGTTGACTTTCGACGATGTGCTGCTGCAACCGGCCGGCTCGGCAGTCCTGCCTGCGACGGCGAATACCCGCACCCGCCTGACCGCGGAAATCGAGCTGGCGTTGCCCGTCGTTTCGGCGGCCATGGATACCGTCACCGAGGCGAACCTCGCAATCGCCATGGCCCAGGCGGGCGCGCTCGGCTGCATTCACAAGAACCTGGATATCGAACGCCAGGCGGCGGAAGTGCGCCGGGTCAAGAAGTTCGAATCCGGCATGGTTGTGGACCCGCTCACGATCGGGCCGGACCGGCCGCTGGCGGATGCGCTCGGGATGATGTCGGAGAACCGCATCTCCGGCATCCCGGTCGTGGAGGAGAACGGCCGCCTGATCGGAATCCTGACGCATCGCGATGTCCGCTTCGCGAGCGACATGAGGCAGCCGGTATCCGAACTGATGACCCGCGATGTCGTCACTGTGCCGGAGGGGGTGGATTCCGAGGACGCCAAGCAGCTCTTGCACCGGCACCGCATCGAGAAGCTGGTGGTTGTGGACGGCAAGGGCTTCTGCGTCGGGCTGATTACGGTCAAGGACATCGACAAGGCGGCGCAGTTCCCGATGGCGACCAAGGACGAACAGGGCCGTCTCCGGGTCGCCGCGGCAACGGGAATCGGGCGCGGCGGAATCGAACGGGCGGAAGCGCTGTTCGATGCCGATGTCGATGCCATCGTGGTGGATACCGCCCATGGCCATTCGAAGGGCGTGGTTGCGGCCGTGGAGCATATTCGCCGCCTTTCCAACTACACCCAGATCATTGCCGGCAATGTGGCCACCGCAGACGGGGCGAGGGCGTTGATCGATGCGGGGGCGGATGCGATCAAGATCGGTATCGGGCCCGGATCGATCTGCACCACCCGTATCGTGGCCGGCGTCGGCGTGCCGCAACTCACGGCGATCGCCGAGTCGGCGGCCGTCTGCCGGGAGGCCGGCATTCCGGCAATTGCCGACGGCGGGATCAAGTCCTCCGGCGACCTCGCCAAGGCTCTCGCAGCAGGCGCCGATTGCGCGATGATCGGCTCGCTGTTCGCCGGGACGGAAGAGAGTCCGGGCGAGGTGTTTCTCTACCAGGGCCGGTCCTACAAGTCCTATCGCGGCATGGGGTCTGTCGGTGCCATGGCGCGCGGCTCCGCGGACCGTTACTTCCAGGAGGAAGTCAACGACACCCTCAAGCTGGTTCCCGAGGGCGTGGAAGGGCGCGTGCCCTACAAGGGTCCGGTGTCCAATGTCGTCCGGCAATTGGTCGGCGGCCTGCGCTCGGCGATGGGCTATACCGGTTCGGCCACCATCGCCGACCTGCAGGAGCGCGCGAGCTTCGTCCGGATCACCAATTCCGGCCTTCGCGAGAGCCATGTCCACGATGTCGCGATGACCCGCGAACCTCCCAACTATCATCCAGGCGGCGAATGGGCGTAACCGTCCGCCTCGCGCGGGAAGGCGATGCGGAGGCGATTGCCGGGGTGCATGTCGAGACTTGGCGGGACGCCTATGCAGGGCTGCTGCCGCAGGAAGTGCTGGACGGGCTTTCCCGCCGTCGGCAGATGCGCCGCTGGCGCCGCGCAATCCGGAATCCGGAGGCGGAACTGGGACAGGTGTTCGTTGCCGTGACAAACGGCATTGCGGGTTTCGGCAGCGCATGCCCCGGGACGGGCGAGATCACGACGCTTTATGTGCGGCCGGACGCGCAGCGCCAGGGCGTCGGGCGCATGCTCTTCCGGCGCATGGCGGAATTCCTGGAAGGGCCGGTTTCGCTCTGGGTGCTGGACGGCAACCCGGCTGCGGGCTTCTACGAGCGTCTCGGCGGCCGTCCCGACCTCCACGCCACAGTCGAGCGCTGGGGCACCGAACTCGGCCGGACCCGGTATTGCTGGCCCGCCATATCCGGGCGACAGGTGAGCGGGTAAGCACGAAACATGAAAAATTTCCGATATTTTTGAATTTTGTTCCCGTTTGGGGCTTGACCCTGGGAAAAGCGGTGTATGATGGGAGCGGGAGAAGGGGCATCCGGAGCCGCTTCCCCGGCGTTGCGCGGCCGAGCGGCGCCACTTTCTGAAAACCCCTGAGAAACCGGCGGGAGAGGTGCGTCCTCTGTCTCGCGCGCGCAATCAGGCGTGCGAACCGCGCCGGCGCAAGACGCGCGCGGGCGGGCACAGGCGCGCACGCAGGATACGCGCGCAAAAAGGGTCCCACTCCCGGACCGGCAAGGAGGAACCATGACTGCAACCGACCCCCGCCCCGATCTGGCGGCGACACTGGCCGCAGGGCTGGCGCCGGCCGCCGAAACCCTCGCCGCAGCCTATGCGGAAGACTTGAACGCCGGGCCGCCGCCGGAGGACGACCGCGCGCTTGCCGAACGCCACCGCGCCGGACGCGCCCGGCTCAGCCATCTGCGCCAGCTCCTCGCCGTGCTCGACTGGGCCGCCGCACACCTGCCCGAACCGGAGCCGGAACCCGAAGAGGAAATGTGGGACGGTCTCGACGACCCGCTCGACGGCCCGACCCTTATGTGCCGGACTATGACGGCAGCGAGGACGAGTTCCACTATGGCGGCGAGGTCTGGGCCGGCAGCCAGGAGACGCCGGAGTTCCGGGCGTGGCTGGAAGACATGGAGCGCCGGTTCGGGCCGGTCACGATAGGCGGGGGCCTCGGCGGCCCGATCGACTGCCATGTCAGCGGGCGGAAGTTCGTCGGCAAGCTGCCCTCGCCCGAATACACGGCATGGCGCGAACGGCAGCACCGCCGCACGGAAGCCTCCCTCGCCCGCACTCTCGACCGCGCCCGAAACGCCCGCCCCGACAGGCGAAAAGCCACCGCCGCAGCCCCGCCGCATGACAAAACATGACATCTCATGACGCTTCCGTGGACCTCCCCGCCCGGCGCCGCTTGCGCGCCAGCGGAAGCGGCGGCGCCAACGCCGCCATTCGTAACGTTCGCCGCGTTCAGCGCGGCGGCGGGCGAAACCCGGCAAGCCCCCCCGGATCGGGGTCCGGGGCAGGCTCGCCGGGAGGCCCTCCTCCGACCCCTCCCGCCGAGCCTGCCGGGTTCACACATCTGCGTTTGCCCGCTTCGCATTGCATGTTCCCCAACGGTCGCCCCGGCCCCCGAGCCGGGGCCCAGCCCCGGTTCTCGCGGCAGCCTCGTCGGTTCACCCTGTTCTCCACCGGCTGCGGCGGCGGCGCATAACGCCGCCATTGTTTCGGTTCGCCGCGTTCCGCGCGGCATCGCGAGCCATGGATGGACCCCGGATCGGGGTCCGGGGCGACGAAAGGGGGGCGGGGGTGACGAAGGGGGCAATGGCCCGCCCGATAAGGCCGACAGACGCACCGGATACAAGCCGATCCGGGATGTGTGCATCCGGTAGCCCGCCGGGCGGAGGGGAGAAAAAACCGAACGGTCTCAACACGAGCCGCGGAATGCCGATCCGCTTCCGGCAACTCTCTCAATCCGGCAGTCCGCAAGCGGGAAAGAAGATCGACAACCGGGCAACATCATGCCCGAACCGGCCGCAGCATATGACCCTCGCGCATTGTAAACATGACAAACCATGACAAATTACGAGGAAGGCGCGGGGCGCCTCATGACAAAACATGACAATTCGTAACACATGGAAAGGGAGCCGGGCGCGGCTTGCACGGGCCGTGCGGCTGCCGCACCATTGCCGCCATGCTTGAGGGGACGGCGGACATCATCGTCATTGGCGGCGGCCTGGTCGGCGCCGCCGCCGCTTACGGACTGGCCGGCAAGGGGCTCGACGTGCTCATGCTCGACGAGGGCGACGATGCCTTTCGGGCGGCGCGGGGCAATTTCGGGCTCGTCTGGGTGCAGACCAAGGGGTTCGGTCTCCAGCGCTACCAGGAGTGGTCGCAGGAATCGGCCGACCGCTATGCCGGTTTCGCCGCGGAGCTTGCGGAACTCACCGGCATCGATATCCACCACGAGCGTCCGGGCGGCGCGATCCTGTGCCTCGGCGACGAGGAATGGGAGGCGCAGAAGCGGCTCAACGAAGCGATGGCGGAACAGGGCGGCGGCTACCACGCGCGAATGGTCGAGCGCGCCGAACTGGAGCGGATGGCCCCGGGCGTCCGCTTCGGGCAGGAGGTCGTTGGCGCGTCCTTCTCGGAAAAGGACGGGCATTGCGGGCCGCTCTACCTCCTCCGCGCCCTTCACGCCGGTTTCAGGGCGAGAGGCGGGCGCTACCGGTCGGGAGCCGCGGTCCGCAATATCGAACGGGGCTTCCGGGTGGAGACCGGTGCGGGCGCGTTCGAAGCGCCGAAAGTGCTGCTGGCGGCCGGCAACGGAATCCCGCCCCTGGCCGGCCATGTCGGCCTGAACGTGCCGACGGCGCCCGAGCGCGGGCAGGTGCTCGTTACCGAGCGCGTCGAACGCTTCCTGCCGATGCCGATGGGCAATCTCCGCCAGACCGCCGAAGGCACGGTCATGATCGGCGCGACGCAGGAGAGCGTCGGCTTCGACACCGGCACGACGCTGGAAGCCTCGCGCGGCCTCGCCCGGCGGGCCATCCGCGCGCTTCCGGCTCTCGAACGGTTGCGACTCGTGCGGAGCTGGGCTGCGCTCAGGGTCATTCCGCCGGACCGCTGCCCGATCTACGACGAGTCGGAGAGCCATCCCGGCGCCTTCGTCGCCACCATGCACAGCGGCGTCACGCTCGCTGCCGTCCACGCCGCACGCCTGCCCGAGTGGATCGCCGAGGGCAGGACGCCGGACGGGTTCGGAGCCTTCAGCGCGCGGAGGTTCGATGTTCCGGCGGCTGCCTGAACGCGAGGCATCGGTCTCGATAGAGATAGACGGCAAACCCGTTTCGGCCGCGCCCGGCGACAGCGTGGCGGCGGCCATGTTCGCTGCCGGCATCGCCGCATTTCGCCATGCGCCCGTCGATGGCGGGCCGCGTGGGCCCTGGTGCGCCATGGGCGTCTGTTTCGAGTGCCTTGTCGAGATCGACGGCGAGCCGAACCGGCAGGCCTGCATGACGCCGGTGCGCGAGGGTCTTCGCGTCACGCGGCGCATGGAAGGGGCGCGGCGGGACCCATGAGCGTCGATCTGGCTATCGTCGGCGCCGGTCCGGCGGGCATGGCGGCTGCGGTCGAGGCAGCGGAGCACGGGCTTTCGGTCGCGGTTCTGGACGACCAGCCCGAACCCGGAGGGCAGATCTACCGCGGCATCGAACGGGCCGGGCCCGGCCTTTGCGCCATATTGGGCGACGAGTACGAAGCCGGGCGGGCGCTGGCAGAGGATTTCCGGAGTGCCCGTATCGACTACCGGCCGAACAGCGTCGTCTGGCGGCTCGATGCCGGGGCGCGGATTGCCTACAGCCGCGACGGCGCAGCCTCGACGGTGGCCGCCGGCCGCGTCCTGATCGCGACCGGCGCGATGGAGCGGCCGGTGCCGATCCCCGGAGCCGAACGGCCGGGCGTGATGGGCGCGGGCGCCGCGCAGGTGCTCCTCAAGGCGTCCGGGCTGGTGCCGACCGGGCGCATCGTGCTCGCCGGAGCGGGACCGTTGCTGCTGCTGGTCGGCTGCCAGTTGCTGGATGCCGGAGCCGATGTCGCGGCGGTGCTGGAGACGGTGCGAGGCGGCGACTACCTGGACGCGGCGCCAGCCTTGCCGCGCGCATTGGGCGGCTGGCGCGATCTCGCCAAGGGTGTGGCGATGAAGCGCAGGCTGAAGCGCGCCGGAGTCGCGTTCCGGTCGGATGTCAGCGGCCTCGCGGCGACGGGAGAGTCGGTGCGGTTCGACGGCGGAGAGGTCGCCTGCGACCTGCTGCTGTTGCACGATGGGGTGGTGCCGCAGACCCATCTTTCGCGGCAGGCCGGCCTTGCGCATAGCTGGCGCCCGGAACAGCGCCACTGGGTTCCGGTTGCGGATTCGCTGGGACGAACTGCGGAGGAGACCCTTCTCGTCGCGGGCGACGCCGGCGGCATTGCCGGTGCGCGGGCGGCTGCGCTGTCGGGACGGATTGCAGGCCGGTTGGCTGCCGGAGCGGAACCGGGAGGGCTGGCCGCTGCATTGGGCCGGGAGCGCGCCCTCAGGCCGTTGCTCGACCGACTGTTCCGGCCGCACACGGCGCTGCCTCCGGACGAGGCGCTGGTTTGCCGCTGCGAGAGCATCACGGCCGGCGACATTCGCCGGGCGGTCCGCGACGGGGCGATGGGACCCAACCAGCTCAAGGCCTTCGCCCGTACAGGCATGGGTCCTTGCCAGGGACGCATGTGCGGGCTTGCGGCTGCGGAAGTCATTGCGGACGAAAGAGGCCTCGCGACGGAAGAGGTTGGCAGTTTCCGCATCCGTCCGCCGATCAAGCCCCTTACCCTGGGCGAACTGGCCTCGATGGAGGGGGAAGCGGCAGAAGCCGAAGCCCTCTGAGGCCGCGAGCCGACAATTGACCCGTAACCCGCTTCGGGCGAGAACCGCGAAGCCGCAACAGAAATTCGACGCAGCAGGAGGAAGGCCCCGATGGGCGACCGCTACGACCACTACCGCCGGACATTCGAGATCGACTGGCCCGAGGAGCGCGTTCTGCGCCTGACCCTCAACAAGCCGGAGACATACAACTCTCTCGACTCCGACGGCCATCGCGACATGACCTATATCTGGCGCGAGATCGACCAGGACCGCGATGTCTCGGCGGTCATCCTGACCGGCAAGGGCAGGGCCTTCTCGTCCGGCGGCGATTTCTCGATGATCCGCAAGAACATCGACAGCTATGACGACCGGGTGCGCGCCTGGAAGGAAGCCCGCGACCTCGTTTACAACATCATCGACTGCTGCAAGCCGACCGTTTCCGCGCTGAACGGCGTGGCCGTCGGGGCCGGCCTCGTCGCCGGGCTGCTCTGCGACATTTCCATCGCCGGCAAGTCGGCGCGCATCATCGACGGCCACACGCGGCTCGGCGTGGCCGCTGGCGACCATTCAGTCATCAACTGGCCGTTGCTCTGCGGCATGGCGAAAGCCAAATACTATCTGATGCTCTGCGAGTCGGTTTACGGCGAGGAAGCGGAACGGATCGGGCTGGTATCGCTCTGCGTCGAGGACGACGAATTGCAGGACAAGGCGCTCGAGGTCGCCCGCAAGCTCGCCAGGGGAGCGCCGAGCGCCATACGCTGGACCAAATATGCGTTGAACAACTGGTATCGCCAGATGGGCCCGGCTTACGATGCCTCCACGGCGCTGGAAATGCTGGGCTTCACCGGGCCTGAAGTCGAGGAGGGCCTGGCGGCGCACCTGGAAAAACGGCCTCCGAACTTCGATCCCGACTCGTCGGCCTGACCGCCGGTTCCCGAAAACGGCCTCGCCGCGTGTTTTCTACCCGTAGCCGCCCGGCGGCCGGGCCGTTCACGCGCGCGGAAACCGCGACCATAACCATACCGGTGCTGGCGGCCTCGCTGCTGCACTCGACCAACATGAGCACCGCCTACGTTGCCCTGCCGTCCATGCAGGGCAACCTTTCGGCGACGCCCGACCAGATCGGCTGGGTCGTGACGGCCTTCATCGTCGCCTCGGCGCTCGGAACGACCGTTTCGGGCTGGCTAGCAGTCAAGTTCGGGCGGCGGCGCGTCTTCCTCTGGTCCATTGCCGCCTTCACCGTCACGGCAATGCTCTGCGCATCTGCGGACAGCCTGGAAGAGCTGGTCCTGTTTCGCGCCTTGCAGGGGTTCGGCAGCGCGCCCTTGTTGCCGATCAGCCAGGCGATCATGCTCGACACCTACCCTCGCAGCCGTCACGGCTTCGCCATGTCGATCTGGTCGATGGGCATGATTCTGGGGCCGGTGGCGGGGCCGACCGTGGGCGCATTGCTCACCGAATTCTACGGCTGGCGCTATGTGTTCTTCATCAATGTGCCGCTCGGCTGCATTGCGTTCCTCGGCATCTGGATGACCACGCCGGAGACCGAGAAACGCGGCATTTCCCTCGACTGGATCGGCCTCGTAACGCTCGCCATCGGGGTCGCCTGCCTGCAGCTCGTCCTGGACCGGGGCGAACGGCAGGACTGGTTCAGTTCCCCGGAAATCATCGCGGAAGCCGTGATCGCCGGGCTTTGCCTCTACCTCTTCATCGCCCATTCGCTGACCGCGCGGTCGCCCTATATCGACCTCGCCATTTTCCGCGACCGCAACTTCGCCGTGGGGCTGGCGCTGATCTTCGTTTTCGGCGTCACGGTTTTCGCCAGCATGTTCCTGCTGCCGCTCTTTCTGCAGAACGTCCAAGGCTATCCGGTATTGGCCGCCGGCTGGGTCTTGTCGGCGCGCGGCGTCGGCACCGGATTTGCGATGTTCCTCGCGGGCGTGCTGGCGAACCGGGTCGCCGGCAAATACCTGATCCTGGCCGGGCTCGCCGCCGTCGGGGCCTCCAATATCTGGATGGCCGGGTGGAACCACCGGGTCGAGGCTGCCGAAATCGTCTGGGCGACCGTGCTGAACGGCGCCGGAATGGGCCTGATGTGGGTGTCGCTTACGACCGTCACCTTCTCGACGCTTGCCCAGCGCTACCGCACGGAGGCGGCTGCTCTCTTCGCGTTGATCCGCTCGATAGGCGCTTCGATGGGCACCTCCATCGTCGTCGCCGTGCTCACACACAGCGCCCAGGCGAATTACACCGCGCTGAAGGACTTCGTTTCCGACTACAGCGAAGCGCTTCGCCTCTCTCCCTGGGATCTCGGCAATGAAGCTGCCGTAGCGGCGCTGCGCCGCGAAGTCCTGCTGCAGGCGGAGACCATCGCCTTCGTCAACGACTTCGCGCTTCTGGCGGTCACGATCGGCGTTGCCGCGCCGCTCGTCCTGCTGCTGAGAAGGCCGGGCCGGGGTGCAGGCGAATGAACTCCCGCCATCTACTGTGGATCATGTGCAGCCAGCTGGGACTCAACCTGATCGGCCTGCACGGGTTTCCCGCCTTGCTGCCGGACTTCATAGCGCGCTGGTCGCTCTCGGAAAGCGAGGCCGGCTGGCTCGCCGGCGCGCCTTATTTCTCATCCCTCTTCGCCATTCTGGTCAGCATCGGGAGCGACCGTTTCGATGCCCGCCGGCTGGTAGTCGCCGGCTCCTTGGCCAATGCCGCGGGCTTTCTCGGCTTCGCAATTCTCGCCGACGGATTCTGGTCGGGGTTCGGCTTCCGGCTCTTGCAGGGAATCGGGTTCGCATGGGTCTATATGCCCGGCGTCAAGGTCATCGCAGACCGGACGCCGCCGGGCAAGGAGGCGCGGGCGGGAGCGTTCTACATATCGACGTTCCCGCTTGCGGCGAGCTGTTCCTATGTCACGACTTACTGGCTGGACGCCGCAATCGGGTGGCGGCTGGCCTTCGCGGTCCCAGGCATAGCGGCCGTTGTAGCGGCCCTTCTTGTCTGGAGCCTGATCGCGCCGAAGGCGGCAGCGGGGGGTGGCGGCGCATCCCTGGATCTCCGCCCGGTATTCGCCAACCGGAACGCGATGCGGGTGATCTGGGCGAATTTCGGCCATTCCATCGAATTGCTGGCGCTCCGCAGCTGGCTGGTCGCCTTCTTCGTGTTCGCTGCGACGACGAGCGAGGGCGCGCCCGACTGGAATTGGCCCCTGCTTGCAATGGGGCTCACATTGATCGGCGCGCCCATGGGCATGGTCGGGACCTGGCTCGGCGCGCGCTTCGGAATGGCGCAGGTTTCGGCCTTGTCGCTGTTGCTGTCCGGCGCCGCAGCCTGTGTCGTGGGCTTTGCGGCGGACTGGCCGTTCTGGCTGCTTCTGCTCGGGCCGGTGTTGTTCCACAATCTCTTCGTGCTGATGGATGCGGGCACCTTGGCGGGCGGCGTCATCGAGGTCAGCAGCCCCGAACTGCGCGGGCGGGCGCTCGCCCTCCACGCATTCGCCAATGCGGCCGGCGGTTTCGTCGGCCCGGCGATGTTCGGGATCGTGCTGGAGACGACGGGCGGCGGGGCGTCCGTGAACGCCTGGGGCTATGCGTTCGCCTCGGCCGGCATCGTCGCCATTATGGGGGCGATTTCAGCCGCTGCCGTCTCACGGCGCAAATAGGCGGCCCGCCGTCATGGGGGCCGGGCAACCGGTGGTGCCGGGGAAGCTTGCCGGCAGGTTCTTCAACCGCCGGGCGGCGAGGTAGGCGAAGGCCTCCGCTTCCAGCGCATCGCCGTTCCAGCCGAGCGCTTCCGCCGGTTCCGCGGGACCGGGGAGGGCGGCCATCAGCACAGGATTGCGCCGCCCGCCGCCGGAGACGATCCAGAGCCGCGGCGGCTCTGGGAGTGCGGCGCGCGCTACGGCCTCGGCCGTGAAGGCCGTCAATGTGGCCGCGCCGTCGGCCGGCGAGAGACCTTCCAGCGGCGCAGAAGAAAAACTCATCCGGTCCAGGGATTTGGGCGGCGGCATGGCGAAATAGGGGTCGTCGAGAAGCCGCTCCAATATCGCTTTATCGACCCGGCCCCGGCCCGCCAGTCGCCCGTCCCGGTCCATGGGCAGGCCGGTATGCCGCCGGCACCAGTCGTCGAGAAGCGCGTTTCCGGGCCCGGTGTCGAAGGCGAGCATCCCGCCGTCCCGCCCGATCCAGGTGACATTCGCGACGCCGCCGATATTGAGGACGGCTATCGGTCCTCGCTCTTCGGCGAGAAGCGCACGGTGGTAAACCGGCGCCAGCGGCGCGCCCTGGCCGCCGGCGGCGACATCGGCGCTGCGGAAGTCGGCGACGACCGGAATGCCGGTCTCCCGCGCCAGCCGTCCGGCGTCGCCGACCTGCAACGTGAAGCGGTCCTCGGGGCGATGGTCGAGCGTGTGGCCGTGGAAGCCGACGGCCCGCACGTCGGGCGCGCCGGTTTCGGCAAGAAGACACTGGACGGCGCGGATATGAGCGTTCGTCACCACCGCTTCGGCGACGTGCGCCTTGTCCGGGGCTCGCGCGCCCAGCGCCGAGCGGATCGCCTCTCTCTCGCGGTTGTCATAGGGCAGCGATACGAAAGCCCGCGGCCGCACCGCGTCTTCGCCGTCGGTCTCCAGCAGGGCCGCGTCCACCCCGTCCATCGAAGTGCCGCTCATCAGGCCGATCAGGAGGTCCATGTCCACCACTCCCGCCCTGCTTCCCGTTGCAGAGCTCCGGCTGCCGTGATAGACGGCCGGGCCTCTTCCGAACAGCGAGACCGATTGCCGTGCCGTCCTTTCTGGAGACCATTCGCGAACGCGGTTTCCTGCACCAATGCACCGACGCCGAAGGGCTGGGCACGCTGTTGGAGGGCTCGCCCGTGCCCGCCTATATCGGATTCGACTGCACGGCCGACAGCCTGCATGTCGGCTCGCTGGTGTCGATCATGCTGCTGCGCCGCTACCAGCAGGCGGGTCACAAGCCGATCGTTCTCATGGGCGGCGGGACGACGAAAGTCGGCGATCCGTCCGGCAAAGAGGAAGCGCGCCCGCTGCTCACGGACGAGCGGATTGCGGCCAATATGGCAGGCATTCGGCGGGTGTTCGAGAAGTTCCTGACGTTCGGCGACGGGCCGTCGGACGCGATCATGGTCAACAATGCCGATTGGCTGGACGGTCTTTCCTACATCCCGTTCCTCAGGGAATACGGACGGCATTTTTCCGTCAACCGCATGCTTTCGATGGACAGTGTGCGCCTGCGCCTCGACCGGCAACAACCGTTGAGTTTCCTCGAGTTCAATTACGTTGTCCTTCAATCCTACGACTTCGTCGAACTGGCGCGGCGTTTCGGTTGCCGGCTCCAGATGGGCGGGTCGGACCAGTGGGGCAATATCGTCAGTGGCATCGACCTCGGACGGCGGTCGGAAGGCATCGAGCTGTTCGGCCTTACGACACCGCTGATCGAGACTGCGAGCGGCGCCAAGATGGGCAAAACGGCAAGCGGTGCCGTCTGGCTGAACGCCGAGCGCGTTTCGCCATATGACTACTGGCAATTTTGGCGCAATACCGAAGACGGCGATGTCGGCCGCTTCCTGCGCCTGTTCACCGAACTTCCGACGGATGAAGTCGCCCGGTTAGAGGCATTGGAGGGCCGCGAACTCAACGACGCCAAGAAGGCGCTCGCGGATGCCGCTACCGCGCTTTGCCACGGCAGCGGGCACGCGCGACAAGCGGCGGACACGGCTAGACGGGCTTTCGAGCAAGGAGAAGCCGCAGAGGGGTTGCCGGAACTGGTGGTACCGCACGGCGAACTCGAAGCGGGCATTCCGGCGTTTGCCCTGTTTCGCAGGGCAGGGCTGGCGGATACGGGAGGGGCGGCCCGGCGACTTATCCGGGGCGGGGGAGCGCGCCTCAACGATGTGCCCGTTGCCGGCGAGGAACGGCTTGTCGGCCTTGAAGACCTGCGCGGCCAGGAGGCGATCAAGCTCTCCGCGGGTCGTAAGCGCCACGTTCTGGTACGACTGGCATAGTCGCCATCTTGCTTAGGCAATCGCGTCGGCTCCCTGGACCATCGGGCGCCAGTCGGTCGAGCGCACATAGTCCGGGCGCGGGTCCTCGACGTCGCGGGGCCTGTTGGCGCAGGCGTTGAAGCAGAAATAGGCGTGCCAGCGGTCCGTCGCCGAGAGATTGTGGCCGGAGGCGTGCAGCAGGTTGCAATGGAACAGCGCGGCAGTGCCTGGCGGTCCCGTCACTGCAACCGGCTCGGGCAGGGCCTGCATCGCAGCCTTCATAGTCTCCGGTTTGGAAGCCCAGAGGCTGTAGGAGGTGGAGCTGTCGAAATAGGGGTCGACGCGCCCGTCGCAGTGGCTGCCCGGCAGGAAATAGAGGCAGCCATTCATTTCGGTCGCTTCATCCAGCATGACCAGGAAAGTCGCCATGGACGGTTGGTCGATGCCATCCAGATGCCAGGTGCCGAAGTCCTGGTGCCAGGGCCAGGCGCTGCCCTCGATGGCCGCCTTCATGTTGACCTTGCAGTGGTGGATATAGACCTCGTCCGTGCCGAGCGCCTGCTGGGCCGGGCGCAGGATGCGGGGCGCATGGGCGGCGGCGCGATAGGCGGGCGAAGCAGTCGGTCCATCCTCGGCGTGGAGGCGGAACATCGTCTTCGGCACGCCACTCGATCCTTCGCGGAAAACGCATTCGGCATCGAGTCTCGCAACCCGCTCCGCTTCCACGCGAAGACGCTCGACCTCTTCGGCCGAAAACAGCGCCGGAAATATCAGGAAGCCGTCCTGCTGAAACTGTTCGACTTGCCGTTCTGTAAGTTCCATAGCGCGTCTCCGTCACTTCGCTCGGGCTAGATCCCGATATCCTCAAGATTGTAGTCGCGAATGTCCTCCAGTGCCGCCGGCGTCCAGCGATAGCTGTCGGTCTCGTCGGCGAGAGGCGCATAGCAATAGGATCCCTCATCCGGCCAACGCTGGTGGCGCGCGTCGATGGCGTAGAGGATGAGCCGAGCCCGGCGCCGGATATAGTTGGCGTCGTAAACCGAGACCGGGTTGTGCACGCCGCCGGTCTCTACATTCAACACAGACCGGCGACGGTGGAAGCCCATATTGAGTGTCACGCGCGGTTTCGAGCCGGTATTGGCGAAGGAGCCGTGGAGCGCCTGACGGTTTACGATCGCCACGTCGCCCGGCGCGCAGATCAGCGGCACGGCTTCCGGCAGCCGGTCCGAGCCCGCCGCCGCCGCCATCGCCTTGATGTCCGCCCGGCCGCCGCAATGCGAGCCCGGAACCACCCAGAGGCCGTTCACGGCGTCGCAGCCGTAAAGCTGCGCCATGAAGTTGAAGCCGTGGCTTCCCTCGTCCAGTTCCGGACTGTCCCAGTGGGTCCAGCCATCCTGGTGCCAGGCGACGGAGCCGCCGAGGCGAGGGTGCTTGATCCAGACCGCCTCGTTGAACGGGGTGAAATCGCTGCCGTTGACGGCTTCCGCGACTTTCAGCAGCCCCGGATGACCGTAGAGGCGCAGGCAGGCCTCCGAGTATTGCAGGGAGCCGTGGATGAGCTGCAGCACGTGCGAGGGAGCGCCCTCCGGCGCTTCCGGCTCCAGCATCTTCGCCGGATGACGGCCGTGCGCATAGTCGGTGCCGCCTAGCGGATCGGACAGCGGCTTCACCCAGCCGAGGCCCCGCCCCTTTCTGCCGTAGTCGAAAGCGGGTTGCCCGTGCCTGTCCGTATCCGCGCCCGGCGAAACGGGCGCGCGGTCCAGCAAGTCGGCGAGGTCGCGCTCGATGTCGGCCAGTTCCTCGGGGTCCAGAACCCGCTCGAAGACGTAGAAGCCGTGGCGCCAGTATGACTCCAGTATGGCGGGGTCGAGCGCGCCGTCCGGGCCAAAGCGGAGCGGCCCGCGGTTGTCGAGAGCCAGCGCCCGCGCTGTCCCGGCCTCGCGATAGCGCTCCATTTCCGGCTCGGCATCGCCGTAGTCGACCGGCCGGGCCTCATACAGGGACAGGGCGGCGGTCACTACGGCCTCCGTTCGCTGCCTAGCGGTTGGTCGAGGCCGGTTCGAAAGCGTCGGCGCGCTCGTCCTGCCCGGTCTCGACCAGTTCGCTCGCCGGGTCGCCCGCGACCCGGACATGACGCAATACGCGGGGCTCGCTGTAGTCGTAAGGCATCGCGCGGTGCAGGACGCACCGATTGTCCCAGATCATCAGGTCGCCGGGTTCCCAGGCGTGCGAATAAACACGGTGGGGCTGGCAGGCATGGGTGAGCAGGTCGTCCAGCAATACCTGGGCGTCTTCGTCCGCCATTCCGGGAATACGGAAAGCGTGGCGACCGATAAACAGCGACTTCCGGCCGGTCACCGGATGGGTCTTGACCAGCGGGCGAAGGGGCGCGCCCCTCGTGTGGTAGCCGTAACCTTCCCCGGTCTTGAAGGTAAAGCCCGCCTTGGCCTGCGAAGCGTAGAGCGAGTGGTAGGCGGAGAGCCCGGCAATGCGGTCCTTCGTATCGTCGTCGAGAGCATCGTAGGCGTCGCGCATATCGGCCAGTTCGGTCTCGCCGCCCTTCGAGGGCGTGATCTCCGCCGCAAGCGCGGAGGCCTTGGCGGCAAGCGGCATGTAGGAACTGTCCGTGTGCCAGCCTTCGTTGCCGCGCAGCGTCTGGTAGCGTTTCTCTTCCGGCTTCATCAGTCCGCCGTCAGCCCGCTTGTTGGAGATGCGGACCGCCTTGGCGTTGTCGCGAAGGATTTCGATATCGCCGAACCGTTCGCCGAAAGCGATGTGCTCCTCGTCGGTCAGATGCTGTGCCGGGAAGACGAGGGCGCCGTATTCGTGGAAAGCGTCCTCGACCTCGCACCATTCGCCGTCGCTCATGTCGCCAAGCGCGACATCCGTGATTCGAGCGCCCAACGTGCGGTCGAGTGGGGCGATATCAACCATGCATGCTCTCCTCGCCGGTCTTTTGGGATATTGCGCCGGTGCCGGCCATGCTGCAAGGGTGCGCGGCAACGCCCGCCATGCCAGAATAAGGGCGGCGCCGATCTCGGGGAGGGGAGGGGATGACCGCGCAATTCGACTATTCGGGCAAGCTCGTGCTGGTGACGGGCGGATCGAGCGGCATCGGCCGGGCCATCGCCGTCGGGTTCCGCGACGCGGGCGCGGACGTCATTGTTCTCGGCACGCGGGGCGGAGCGGAGGACTATCCCGATGAACTCTCGGGCATGACCTACCGCCGGCTCGACATGACGGACAATGACGGCATTCTCGCGCTTGCGGCTGACATGCCGGTGCTGGATGTGCTCGTGAATTCCGCCGGCACCACCGTGCGCGGTGCGGCGGCGTACGAGCCGGACAATTTCGAATACACCGTGCAGGTCAACCTGAACGGCGCCTATCGCATGTCGCATGCGTTCCGGGAGCAGCTGAAGGCCTCGGGGGGCTCGATCGTCAACATCGCGTCGATGACGAGCTACTTCTCCTCGCCGCGCGGGCCGGGTTACGGCGCGTCGAAGGCCGGCATCCTCCAGCTGACGCAGTCGCTCGCATCCGCATGGGCGCGGGACGGCATCCGCGTCAACGGCATCGCGCCCGGCTGGATCGCGACCAAGCTGACCGCTCCCGTGCAGGCCAACGAACCGGTGAACCGCAAGATCCTGGAGCGGACGCCGATGGGCCGCTGGGGGCAGCCGGAAGAGATGGCCGGGACGGCGCTCTTCCTGGCGTCCGACGCCGCGGCCTTCGTCACCGGAGTCACGATTCCCGTGGATGGCGGCTGGTCCGCCGAGGGCGTCTGAAGGCCTTCGCCGCTCTTGCGCTGAACCGCGCGCCACTCCCGAAAGACTGCAACCGGAGGAAGCACACTCATGACCTTGTCCAGCGTGACCGACGTCGATGCGTCGTCGCCGAAGCACCTGAGGGGGCGATACGCCATCGCCGGCGTCGGGGAGACCGACTATATGCGCGGCTCGGAATATTCGACGCGGTCGCTCGCCACCTGGGCGATCAAGAACGCGATGGAAGATGCGGGCCTCTCGCCCGGCGATATCGACGGCATGCTGAGCTATTCCGGCAACGACTCGATCTTTTCGCCGTTTGTGGCGGGGGACCTCGGCATCCGGTTGAACTTCTACATGGATGTACATGGCGGCGGGTCTTCTACCGAGGCGCTGATCGGCATCGCCATCGGCGTGATCGAAGCCGGCATGTGCAAGACAGTGGCGATCTTCCGGTCGATGAACGGCTATTCGCAGGTGCGCATCGGCGGAACCGGCGCACGCTCGGCCGTGCCGATCAATGGCGACCAGATCCATCACCGCGCCTATGGCTGGCAGAGCGCCGGACAGATGTTTGCGCCGACCTTCCTGCGCCACATGTACGATTACGGCACAACGCCGGAGCAGGTGGCTGCGGTCAAGGTCGCGCACTCCAAGCACGCCTCCAACAACCCGAAGGCGTATTACAAGAGGCGGTTCACCGTCGAGGATGTCGTCAACAGCCGCATTATCTGCAAGCCGCTGCACCTGCTGGACTGCTGCGTCGAGACCGACAACGCGACCTGCGTGATCGTCACCCGGCTCGACCGGGCGCGCGATTGCCGCAATCCGCCGGCGGTGATCCAGTCCGTGGTCGGGCGCTGCTGCAAGCCGCGCATCGACATGCACTACCAGCATGGGCCGATCTCGACCGTTGCCGGCCATTACGCCAAGGACATCCTGTTCCCGAATGCGGGCGTCTCGCCGGAAGACATAGACGTGACCGGCTCCTACGACGCCTTCACCTTCACCACCATGCTGCAGCTGGAGGACTATGGCTTCTGCAAGAAGGGCGAGGGCGGCGACTATGTGTCTTCGGGAATCATCGAGCTCGGCGGCAAGCGGCCCAACAACACCTCCGGCGGACATCTCTGCGAAGGCTATACACACGGCATGAACATGGTGATCGAGAACACCCGCCAATTGCGGGGCGACGTGGATGACAGTTGCCCTGTCGGGCCGGACGGTAAGCGCCAGCACACTCATGACTATGACGAAGGCGGTTGCCGGCAGGTGAAGGACGTGGAGCTGACGGCCAATCTCGGCTGGGCCATGCCGGGTACCGGCTCCGCCATGATTATGTCCAAAGACGCGCGCTGAGGGGGAGGAACGACGATGCCGCTTCAAGGCGAATATATGGGCATGATGCTCACCGTTGACGATGTGGACCGCGAGAACCGGGAGTTCTTCGCCTGGTGCGACAAGGGCGAGTTCCGCCTTCAGCGCAGCCCGGAGAGCGGGCTGCTGCGCTATCCGCCGACAACGACCTGTCCCTGGAGCACCGACCGGGAGTATGAGTGGGTGCCGGTCGAGGGCAGGGGCGCGGTGCATTCCTATGTCGAGGTGCACCACCCGATCCAGCCGGCCTTTCGCGACAAGGTTCCGTACATGATCCTGCTGGTCGATCTCGACACGCAAAAGGGCGAGCCGTCGGAGCATGAGGCGCTCAGGGTCGCGGGCAACCTCGTGACGGCCGACGGCGCGTTCGCGCCGCCGGAAACGATCCGGTCGATCGGGATCGGCACGCGCGTGCGGATGGTGTTCTCGAAGGTCGCAGACGGCTTTTCGCTGCCGCAATGGACCATCGATGAAGAGGCGGAACAGCCCGAAGCGCCCTGGCGGTACCCGCAGGAATAGGCCTTTTCCGTCGTCCCGGACAGGTCGCCTGCGTCGAACCGGGACTTTTATCGGCGGAGGTTGCTCCTCGCGGCGCGAGGCCCCGGCTCGGGGGCTATCGGATTCGCACATCCGTTGCGGTTGGCTTCGCCTTGCACGTCCCGCAGCCGTCGCGGCGCAGGGCGGTTCGTGGAAGACCCCCGGCATTCTGTCATGAAATGTCATGTTCGCCATGCCGTTGCCGAAGCTCTGCGGTTCCGTTCCTGCATATCTCGCCTCTGCCGCGTTCCGTTCCGCTCCATTCCGTCCGCGCCGCCGCCGGCTTGGGCGCCCTCAAGCGGCGGGACCCTTTTTGCGCGCGTATCCTGCGTGCTCGCCCGTGCCCGCCCGCGCGCGTTAGCGCCGGCGCGGTTCGCGCGCCTGATTGCGCGCGCGAGACGCCGGACGCACTTCGCCCGTTCGTTCCCGCCGGGGCTTTTTTTGGCCCCAGCCATTGCATTCCTGCGCAGAAAAGCGAAAAGCGGCCCCGAGAGCCGACCTTTCTCTACCTGCATTCTACTACACTTTTCCCCCAGTCAATCCCCTTGGCAGGAAAAATACGAAAATTTGTCCATTTTGCCGAAAGCCGGTCGGCGGCGTCAGCAGTCATGAACGGACCCCGGCTTCCCCGCTCGGGATCGGAAGCAGGCGGAGGTCGGGGGGACGAAAGTGGGCGCGGCCGGATACTGCTACAGAAGCTCAGGCGACGGCGTAGTCCCTCAAGACCTCCGGGCTCGGGTCGGATCCGAGTCCGGGGCCGTCCGGCACAGCGATGCGCCCGTCAACGACCTTGCAGAGGTCGCCGAAAATCTCGGCCTCGTGCTTGCCGAAGAAGCGCTCGACCGGCTCTTCGTTGTCCGCAACGGCAAGCAGATGCAGGGTTGCGAGGAAGCCCGGCCCGAAATAGGGCGAGTGCGGCACGTAGCGGACATTGTGCAGGTCGCAGAGTGCTTCGACCTTGCGCATCTCGGTCACGCCGCCGACCTTCGTCACACTCGGCTGTGCCACGTCCACCGCGTCGGCCTGGAGCATGGCCTGGAATTGCCACGCCGTGCAGAGGTTCTCTCCGGCCGCGATGCCCATGTCGAACAGGCCCCGCAGCTCGGCGAGGCCGGCAAAATTCTCCGGCGGCCACATCGGCTCTTCCAGCCAATGCACGTCGTGCGGCTCGAAGCTTTCGGCTTTCGCCAGAGCTTCCGTCAGGGTCCACGGGCAGTTCGTGTCCACCATCAGCCTGGCCTCGGCCGGGATGGCGGCGCGGGCGGCGGCGACGGCCGGCTCCATGCGTTCATGCAGCTTGACCCAGCGATAGCCCTGAGAGGCAGCGTCGGCGGAGCGCTCGCCGACAAGGTCCGGCTCGAAATAGCGCAGCAGGCTCGCATAGGCCTCGAGCGACATGCGCTGCGCGCCGCCGAGCAGGCGATGGAGCGGCATGCCGGCCGCCTTGCCGGCGATGTCCCAGAGGGCGATGTCAAGGCCCGAGAGGGCATAGATCGTCTGCCCGTAGCGCCCGAAAATGTGCAGCACCTTCTGGAGTTCGGCATGGAGCGCGGCGATATCGCCGGCGTCCCGGCCGACGACCAGCGGTGCGATCATCGTTTCCAGCGCCGCCCGCGTGGAGGGGATGGCGTTGAACCCGAAGGCCTCTCCCCAGCCCACATGGCCTTCATCCGTCTCGACGCGTACGAGCAAAGTGTCGAGATTGCGCCATTCCGTGCCGCCGAAGCCCGTCGGCGGGCCGCCATGATCGAAGGGGATCGAAAGGGTGACGGTTTCGACATTCGCGATCTTCAAAGGTTGGCTCCCCTCTCGGCCTCGATCCAGGCGTCCAGCATTTTCTCTACGCCCGCTTGCGACAGCCCGTCGCCGATGAAGACGAGCCGGCTGGTGCGGTCGTCGGAAGGCCAGGCCTCCAGGATCGCGGGCGGGTGGAACATGTGCTGCACGCCATGCACCGCGACCGGCGTCTCCAGCCCCGCGACATTCAGGATGCCCTTGAGGCGCAGCAGGGAGGCGCCGTGGGAGGTAATCAGCGCCTCCAGGAAGCCGACCCATGTGTTCCAGGAGCATTCATCCTCCCGGCGCAGGCAGAAGGAGGTGAACCGTTCGTCATGGCGGTGGCCGTGGTGGTGGTCGTGATCGTGGTGGTGGTGGTGGCCATCGTGCTCATGAGCCTCGAATGCCTGTTCCCGCAGCCAGTTGCGGACATCCGCCGATTTGGTCTCCGGGTCGTAGAGCGCGGCTCCGAACAGCCGGTCGGGGTCGATTTCGCCGTGGACCGCGCGGTACCGGGGCGCGCTCGGATTGATCCCGGAGAGCCGGCCTTCAAGCGCGTCCAGATCCTCTTTGCCGGCGAGGTCCGTCTTGGTGAGCAGCAGCCTGTCGGCCATGGCCGCCTGCTTCAACGATTCATGATGCCGGTCGAGCTGCCCGCCGCCATGCACCCCGTCCACGGTCGTCACCACGCTGTCGAGGCGGAAACAGCTCCCTACCAGCGGGTCGGCCATCAGCGTGTGCAGCACCGGCGCGGGATCGGCGAGCCCGGTGGTCTCGATCACCACGCGATCGAAGGCCGGGATTTCCTCGCGCGCGCGCCGGGCGAACAGGTCGCGCAGCGTTTCGGCAAGTTCGCCCCGGATCGAGCAGCATATGCAGCCCGAATCCATCACCATGATGTTCTCGTCGTTCGAAGCTGCAACCAATTCGTGGTCGAGTCCGACTTCGCCGAACTCGTTGATGACGACGGCGGTTTTCTCCATCCCCGGCTGGCGGATCAGGCGCGAAAGCAGGGTGGTCTTGCCGCTGCCGAGAAAGCCGGTGATGACGCTGACCGGAAGCGGCTCGTGTTCGCCGTTCACCGAAAGGCCTTGAAGGTAATCAGCGTGAACGTGTCCGTGACGCCGGGCAGGGTCTGCAGGCGCTCGGTGACGAAATGGCCGGGGTCGGCGCTATCCTCCAGATAGCATTTGACCAGAAGGTCGTACTGCCCGGACGTGGAGTAGATCTCGGACGCCTGCTCTACGTCCTGCGCCAGCCTGTCGGCCACTTCATAGGCTTTGCCGAGAGAGCATTTCACCATGACGAAGATCGGTCTCATCCGGACCTCCCGGCCTCTGGCGGCGCGTTACGCCGAAGTCGCTTCCCCGCCGGGGCGCAGCAGGAATGCGGGGATATGCTCGCCGAAGGCGGTGTCCGCGCGCGGCGCCTCGGCCGGCGGGGCGGCGCCGGCCCGGCGCCGGCGTTCCGGTGCGGCAGGCGAAGCGGGCCGGCGGCGCGGCCTCTCCTCCACCGCCGCATCCGCGGGAGCCGCCCTGCCGTTGCGGCGGCGGCGCCTCGGCCGGTCGCCCCAATCGGCGGCCTCGACCGTCTCCAGCTCGCGTCTGGGCACGTCGCGCCCGATCAGCTTCTCGATCTTCTGCGTATGAAGCGCATCGTCCGGTTGCGCGATGGTGATCGCCGTGCCCGGCCGCCCGGCCCGGCCGGTGCGCCCGATGCGGTGGACATAGTCCTCGGCATGGATCGGCACGTCGAAATTCAGGACGTGGCTGACGCGCGGAATGTCGAGTCCGCGCGCGGCGACATCCGAGGCGACCAGAAGACGAAGCTCGCCCGACCGGAAGCGGTCGAGCGTCTCCGTGCGCCGGAATTGCGGCATGTCGCCATGCAGGGCGGAAGCCTCGAAGCCGTGCTTCGTCAGGGACTTCACCAGGGTATCAACGTCGCGCTTGCGGTTGCAGAAGATCAGCCCGTTCTCGATGTCCTCGGCGCGCAGGATTTCGCGGAGCGCCGCACGCTTGTCGTCGCCCTGGACGAGCGCCAGTTGCTGGTCCACGGTCTCCGCCGGAGAGGCGGGCGGATCGACCGCGATTTCCTTCGGTTCGGTAAGGAAGCCGTCCGCGAGCTTGCGGATTTCGGGCGGCATGGTGGCGGAGAAGAACAGCGTCTGGCGCTTGCGCGGCAGCAGGCCCACGATCCGTTCGATATCCGGGATGAAGCCCATGTCCAGCATACGGTCGGCTTCGTCGATGACCAGCACCTTGACGTCGCTGAGGAGTATGCGGCCCCGCTCGAAAAGGTCGATCAGCCGTCCGGGCGTCGCGATCAGCACATCGACGCCGCGCCCGAGCGCCTTTTCCTGGTCGACGAAGCTCTCGCCCCCGATCAGCAGCGCTGTCGTAAGCCGGCTGTATTTGCCGTAGCGCTCGAAATTCTCGCTCACCTGCGCCGCGAGTTCCCGCGTCGGCTCCAGGATGAGCGAGCGCGGCATCCGCGCCCGCGCCCGCCCGGTGGCGAGCATGTCGATCATCGGCAGGGTGAAGCCCGCGGTCTTGCCGGTGCCGGTCTGTGCGCAACCCAGCACATCGCGCCCTGTGAGCACAACGGGGATTGCCTGTTCCTGAATCGGCGTCGGCTCGGTGTAACCGGAGTCCTCGACCGCTCTGAGCGTCTGTTCGCTCAGCCCAAGATTTCGGAAAGCCATGCGTTCTGTCGAACTGTCTCTCATCAAATAGAGTTAGCCTAGTCTCTTATGTCGAGTCGGCGAGATGTCAAGGACTCCCGCGGAATTCCGCCTCTTCGGGCGCGAATTCCCGGCAAGGCCGAATGTCGCAGATGCGCCCCGTCCTCCCTCGGGGCCGCCGGATTCCCGCATCCGCGCGCGGCGGCCCTTCGATCCTATACGAGGCGGTTGGGCGGGTCGCGGCCTTCGAACAGGGCTTCCAGGCCGGAGATCGCAAGCTCGGCCATGGCGAGCCTGGTTTCCATCGTCGAGCTGCCGATGTGGGGCTGCACATAGATGCGGTCCGCGCTGAGATAGCCGGGATGGATATCCGGCTCGCCGTCGAAGACATCGAGGCCGGCGCCGGCAAGATGGCCGCTCTCCACCGCCGCGATGAGCGCCTCGTCATCGATCAGGCCGCCGCGCGCAATGTTGACTGCCAGCGCGCCCTTCGGCAGCCGGGCGATGCGCTCCGCATTCAGCCAATGGCGCGTTTCCGGCGAGGCCGGGGCGGCGATGACCAGAATGTCGGTGCGCGCCAGGAACGCCCGCTCGTCGGCGAAGAACAGGCCCTCCTCCGGCTCCAAGGGGCGGCGGTTATGGTAGCCGATCTCCATGCCGAAGGCCTTGGCGCGCTTTGCAATCTCGCGCCCGATCCGGCCCATGCCGAAGATACCGAGCCGCTTGCCGGTCACTTCGGTGCCGATCAGCTGGCGCGGCCCCCAGCCCGTCCACCGGCCCTCGACGATCAGTGCCTGCCCCTCTCGCGCCCGGCGGGCGGCGCCCAGCATCAGGAGCATGGCGTCGTCGGCAACCGTGGCGCTGAGCACGTCTGGCGTAAAGACGACCGGAATTCCCCGCGACTGCAGCGCGTTGAGGTCCAGATGTTCATGTCCGACGGAATAGGTCGCCACGGCCTTGAGCGAAGCCGGAAGGCCGGCGACTGCGTCAGCGTCCAGACGCTCGCTCGCATTGATGACCAGCCCGTCCACGCCGTCGCACGCAGCCACCACGTCGGCAGGCGAGAGCCGGCGGTCATCGACGTTCCAGACCGTATCGAACGAACGCGCAAACCGGGATTCCACCGGTTCCGGCAGACGCCGCGTGACGAAGATCCGCTTCATCCCCCGCTCCCCTTTCCTGTGCAGCTCTTCTGCCGGGCTAGGAGCCCAGAACCTCGCCGGGTTCCAGGCCTGCTTCGGCGGCCGGAATCTTTCCGGCGCCTTCCGGGCGAACCCGGATTGCGCATATCGCGCCGCCGGCGGCTGCGATGACGGCGCCGTCTCCGCCTACGGACAACACCGTCCCGGGCTCCGCATCGCTTTGGGCGTCCGCGAGGCGCGCATCGAATATCTGGAGTTTCGCGCTCGCGCGTATCGTCCAGGCGCCCGGCTGGGGATTGCAGCCGCGAATGAGGTTGTAGATTTCGCCCGCCGGACGGGACCAGTCGATCCCGGCTTCCTCGGCAGTGCACCAGCTTTCGTAGGTTGCCTGCGCCTCGTCCTGCGCGAGGCGCGGAGCCTTGCCGTCCCGGACGAGATCGACCGCTTCCAGCATTGCCTCCACGCCCATCGGGAAGAGACGGTCGAAATAGATGCTTCCGAGCGTGTCGTCGGGGTCGATGGGGGTTGTCTTCTGGAGCAGCACCGGGCCGGTGTCGAGGCCGTCATCCGGCCAGAAGATCGTCAGCCCGGTCTCCGTGCGGCCGTGAATGATCGGCCAGTTGATCGAGCTCGGACCGCGATGGAGCGGCAGCAAGGAAGGGTGGTACTGGATGGTGCCGAGCGTCGGCAGGTCGAGGAAGGAGGACGGCACGATCTTGGTGACATAGGCCATGACGCAAAGGTCGGGCCTGAGCGCTGCGAACTCGTCGTGGACGTCCGGGGGCCGGAAACTCTTCGGCTGGAAGACGGGCAGGCCGTGTTCGCCGGCCGCAACCTTCAACGGGTCCGGGCGATCGGGTCTCGCATCGGGGGCGCAATAGACCGCGACGACTTCGTCGCCGCGCGCGACCAGCGCGTCGAGGACCGCCTTGCCGAAAGCCTGCTGGCCGTTGACGACGATACGCATGGGGTTCCCTCTTCTCATCCCGGAAGAGCCGCAGTCTATAACACGCTTGACCGTCTGCGGGGGGCCGCGTAGCAGGCTGGACCCATGATCGCCTTCACCCTCAGGCGGCTGATGCAGTCGGTCGTCGTGATCCTGTTCGTGGCGCTGATCGCCTTCTCGATGTTCCGGTTCGTCGGCGACCCGGTGCACCAGATGGTCGGCATCGAGACGACGCTCGAGGAACGCGAGGCATTGCGGGAACGCCTCGGCTTGAACGATCCCTTCCATTTGCAGTTCGCGCGCTATATCGCCAACGCGGCGCAGCTCGATTTCGGCGTCTCCTACCAGCACAAGAAACCGGTCACGGCAATGATCGGGGCGCGCTTTCCGGCGACGTTCGAGCTTGCGATGGTCTCGGCGCTGCTGGCGCTGGCCGTGGGCGTGCCGATGGGTGTGTTCACCGGGCTTTACCGCGAGAGCTGGCTCTCGAAGGTGTTCATGGCGGTGTCGCTCGCCGGCATTTCGCTGCCGACCTTCCTGATCGGCATCCTGCTGATCTTCGTGTTTTCGGTAACGCTGGGGGTGATGCCGAGTTTCGGGCGCGGCGAGACCGTCGAACTCGGCGGCTGGACCACCGGACTGCTGACCGCCAGCGGCTTGCAGGCCCTCGTCATGCCGGCGATTACGCTCGGCCTCTTCCAGATGACGCTCATCATGCGCCTCGTGCGCTCGGAAATGCTGGAGGTGCTCCGTACCGACTACATCAAGTTTGCCCGCGCCCGCGGCCTCTCGAACCGGGCGGTGCATTTTGGGCACGCCTTGAAGAACACCCTTGTCCCCGTCATCACGATTACCGGGCTGCAACTCGGCGGAATCATCGCTTTCGCGATCATCACGGAGACTGTCTTCCAGTGGCCCGGAATGGGGCTGCTGTTCCTGCAGTCGATCCAGACGGTCGATATCCCGATCATGGCCGCGTACCTGATGCTGATCGCGTTCCTGTTCGTCGCGATCAACCTCGCAGTGGACCTGCTTTACTATGTTGTCGATCCACGCCTCAGGCTCGACAGGGGAGCCGCCTGGTGAGGGCCTGGCGGGACAGCGACCTCTGGTATTCCTTCACCCGGTCGCGGATCACGGTCGCGGCCGCAGCGTTTGCCGGGACGATAGTCCTGGCCTCGTTCCTGGCGCCCGTGATTGCCCCCTACAACCCGTTCGACCTTGCAAGCCTCGACTTGCTCGATGCCCATATTCCGCCGGTCTGGGCCGAAGACGGGGAAACGCGCTTCCTGATCGGAACCGACGACCAGGGACGGGACCTGTTCTCGGCGATTCTCTACGGCGCGCGAATCTCCATCGGCGTCGGAATAGCGTCGGTCCTTCTTTCGCTGGTCCTCGGCGTCGGGCTGGGCCTCGTCTCCGGTTATGCGGGCGGGCGCGTCGATGCCTTCATCATGCGTGTGGCGGACATCCAGCTCAGCTTCCCGGCCATACTGATCGCGCTTCTGGTGAACGGCGTGCTCCGGGGCGTCCTGCCGAGCGAACGCCAGGACGAGCTCGCGATCTATGTGCTGGTGCTATCCATCGGCATTTCCGGATGGGTACAGTACGCGCGCACGGTGCGCGGCTCGACGCTTGTCGAGAAGAACAAGGAATATGTCCAGGCGGCGCGCCTGATCGGCATTTCCTCGATGAGGATCATGCTTCGCCACATCCTTCCCAATGCGATGGGGCCGGTGCTGGTGATCGCCACGATTCATCTCGCCGTCGCGGTCATTACGGAGGCGACCTTGTCCTTTCTCGGCATCGGCGTGCCGCCGACCGAACCCTCCCTCGGAACCCTCATCCGTATCGGAAACGACTTCCTGTTTTCCGGCGAATGGTGGGTGACGATCTTCCCTGGCGTGACGCTCGCCGTGCTCGTGCTTTCCGTCAATCTGCTCGGCGACTGGCTGCGCGATGCCCTCAACCCCAAGCTCCGCTGACTTCGTAGCCGCGGAGGCGGTTGCGCGGCATTTCGATGTCTCGAAGCCTTGGCTTGCGCGCGCCATCGAGCGCAGTCCGCGCGTCTTCCTGAAGGCCGTAGACGGCGTTTCCTTTGGGGTCGCGAGAGGCGAAACGCTGGCGCTTGTCGGTGAGTCCGGCTGCGGCAAATCGACGGTCGCGCGTCTCGTAGTCGGCCTCTACCGGCCGACCTCCGGCCGGGTGCTGTTCGACGGCATGGAGATGGCGACCCTGCCCGCGGCCGAGCGCGCGCGTTGCCGGCGGCGGATGCAGATGATCTTCCAGGACCCCTATGCAAGCCTCAATCCGCGCTGGCGCGTGCGCGACATCGTGGCGGAGCCGCTGCGCGCTTTCGGACTGGTCGACGGGCGGGAGGAACTGGGAGAACGGGTCGGCGCGCTGCTGGCGCAAGTGGGTCTGTCGCCGGCGGACGGCGAGAAATATCCGCATGAGTTCTCCGGCGGCCAGCGCCAGCGTATTTCGATTGCGCGCGCCCTTTCCAGCAATCCCGAATTCCTGGTGTGCGACGAGCCCACTTCGGCCCTCGACGTCTCGGTCCAGGCCCAGATCCTGAACCTGATGCGGGACCTGCAGGAGAAGCTCGGCCTCACCTACCTGTTCATCAGCCATAACCTGGCGGCCGTGCGCCATATCTCGGATCGGGTGGGCGTCATGTATCTGGGGCGGATCGTCGAGATTGCGGACTCCGAAACGCTCTTCTCCGCGCCGCGCCACCCCTATACGCGGATGCTGCTGGAAGCGATCCCGGACCTCGCCATGTCGGGCCGCGAGCGGGAGGCCACGGGCGGCGAAGTGCCGAACCCGCTCGATCCGCCCTCCGGCTGCCATTTCCACCCGCGCTGCCCCTTCGCCAACGCCCGCTGCCGGGAGGAGACACCGGCGCTCCAGAGATACGGCGACGCGGAAACCGCCTGCCATGCGGTCGAGGAGGGGCGGCTGCCACTGGTATGATGGCCGGACTACGGTAGCCAACGCGCCCTTTTGTTGGAGAACGCATATGACGCACGAAATCGGGATGTGGGAGATAGACGAAGGTTCAGAAGCCGTTCCGGTGCAGCCGACAGACCGTACAACAACGGAAAAGCGTCTGGAAGATATACTGGCGGCCAATCCGCACATGCTGATGCCCGGCCTGACGCTGGTGGGTCGGCAAACGCCGACTGACGGCGGCGCTCTCGACCTCTTGGGGCTGGATAGCGACGGTGGACTGATCGTGTTCGAATTAAAGCGCGGCACCCTTACCCGCAAAGCCGTGGCTCAGGTACTCGACTACGGATCGTATCTCAACGCACTGCCCGATCTTGAGAATTATGTCGCACGACATGCGAAAGAGCATGGACCACGGGAAGAAATGGAAGATTTTGGAACTTGGTATAGTGAACAATTCGATGAGCAGGACGCCGGATTAAGGCCGGTTCGTATGGTTCTGGTAGGCTTGGGTGTCGATGCCAATGCGCAGAGAATGGTGGAATTCCTTCAGGAAAGTGGAGTCAATATCAATCTACTGACCTTTCACGGATTTTTGCATAACGGCAAAACATTTTTGGTAAAGCAATTGGAAGGCTCGGTTGCCTCCCATATCGACAGATCGCCGGGAGAGCATGGACCTCGTATGAGCAGGGAGGAAAACCGTAACCGCCTCCTGAATTTGGCAAATGAATACCGGGTAGAACACTGGCAGGATGCTGTGCAATCCTTGCGTTACGCTAGACGAGAAAGTTATACGCAATACGGTGTAACTTTCAAAAATCGACATATTATCTTGCCGAAAAATGTTCCCGCGAGAGGTTCTCATTCTGTCGTCATAGACCAAAACAATAGAGGTAAGGTGAAGATTACATTTTATCCTGCTTCTGTTGATTTGTTGTGGGATGAATTTCATGAAGTCAGTAACGATATTCGATTCCGAACCGAGAACCCACGTAATGCCTACGCGACAGCGAAAGTAGAGAAACAATGGTATTGTGTGTTGAATGCGGAGGAATGGCAACTCCATAAAGAGAGGCTTCGAACGCTTGCTAAGGCACTACAACAGCGTTGGAACAAGGTCCATCAGGAACAGAATCAAGGTCCGTGACTTCTTAATTCTGCTATTAATGCCGGCTCTCCGCTTCGCTAGAGCCGGGAAGGCGGTTCCTGCATGACGAAGGTATAACGGGAAGAGGAACGGGATATGGGGTGTCGCTCCGACATCTTGAAGCGTTTCGCCTCAGACCGGATTCCGTTCGACGAGCTGGCGCGCGATGATGATGCGCTGCAACTCGTTGGTGCCTTCGCCGATGGCGAGCAGCGGGGCGTCCCGGTAGTAGCGCTCCACGTGCATCTCCTTGGAGTAGCCGTAGGCGCCGTGGACGCGCATCGCCTCCATGCTGTTCTCGACCGCGGCCTCCGAGGCGAAGAGCTTGGCCATGCCGGCCTCCATGTCGCAGCGCTCGCCGGCGTCGTAGGCGCGGGCGGCCTGTTCGACCAGCAGGCGGGCGGCCTCCACGCGCGTCGCCATGTCGGCGAGCTTGATCTGGATTGCCTGGTGCTGCGCGATGGGCCGGCCGAAAGTCTCGCGCTGCTGGGCGTAGCGCAGCGCGTCCTCCATGGCGGCCCGCGCGACGCCGACGCCGCGCGCGGCGACATTGATGCGGCCGAGCTCCAGCCCGCCCAGCGCATGGCGCAGCCCCTTGCCTTCCTCCAGCCCGATCAGCCGGTCGGCGGGTATCCGGTAGTCCTCGAAGATCAGTTCGGCTGAATCGATGCCCTTGTAGCCGAGCTTCTCCAGCTTCCGGCTGACGGTGAAACCGGAGCCCTTCTCGGCGAGGAAGAGGCTCATGCCCCGGTGGCGCGGGTTCGCCTCGGGATCGGTCTTGACCAGCAGCGCGAAGCAGGAGCCGTGAATGCCGTTGGAAATCCAGATCTTGGTGCCGTTCACCACATAGTCGCCGCCGTCGCGCCGCGCGGCGGTGCGGATCGCCTGGAGGTCGGTGCCGCAATTCGGCTCGGTCAGCGCAAGGCCGCCCCGGACTTCGCCCGATGCGAAGCGCGGCAGCCAGGTCCGTTTCTGCTCCTCCGTGCCGAAGCGCAACACGGCGGCCGACATGATGAGATGCGAGTTGAAGATGCCGGAAAGCGACATCCACACGGCGGACACCCGCTCCACGATGCGGGCATAGGTGGAGGCGCCGAGGCCGAGCCCGCCATACTCTTCCGGGACGATGGCGCCGAAGAGGCCGAGTTCCTTCATTCGCTCGACGATGTCGGCGGGCCAGGTGTCGCTGTGTTCGAGTGCCAGCACATGCGGGCGCACGTCGCGGTCGAGGAACTTGTCCACCGCGTCGAGCAGGGTGGCTTCGAGTTCGAAATCGTCGGGGGAGGGGGCGTTCATGGCATCAGTATCCCGCCTTGTCATCGACGGCGTGGCCGCGTTTCGGGACCAGCATGTTGCGCTCGAAGCTCATGAACACCGCGCCGTCGGCCTTCAGGCCGCGCGTAGCGATGCGCACGATGCCCTGGGTCGGGCGCGACCGGCTCTCGCGCATCTCCAGCACCTCGGACTCCGCATAGATCGTGTCGCCCACGAAGACCGGCGCGGTAAGCGCGATATCGGTCCAGCCGAGATTGGCGACGGCTTTCTGGCTCGTGTCGGATACCGACATGCCGGCCACCAGCGCCAGGGTGAAGGTGGAATTGACGAGCGGCCGGCCGAACTCGCTCAGCCGGGCATATTCCCTGTCGAAATGGATCGGGTGCTGGTTCATGGTCAACAGGGTGAACCAGGTATTGTCGCTCTCGGTGATGGTGCGCCCCGGCCGGTGCTCATAGACATGGCCGACGGCGAAATCCTCGAAATAGCGACCGTAGCTTTCGCGGAACCGGTTGGGGCCCACTTCCCGGGCTTCGGCACTCATTCCTCATCGTCCTCCGTTGCGCGGTCGAGCATGGCGCGGATCGCTTCGACGCAACGGCCGCAGACGGGCGCGCAGGCGTTGCGGCGGAAAACCTCCGCCACGCGGCGCGCTCCCGCGCCCAGCGCTCCCTCGACGGCATCCGCCGAAAGGTCGTTGCAAAGACAGACCCGCATCGCCGCCACCATGGGCCGCATAGGGCGCGATTGACAAGGTAGAATGCTATGCATACGGTCCGCCGTTCGAGCGTGGGGCGTCGCTCCGGGACAAGTCGGGAGGTTGTGTGGCTCTACTCGAAATTGACGAGTTGAAGACACAGTTCTTCACATCGGCGGGGACCGTTCTCGCCGTGGACGGCATCTCCTATACAGTGGAGGAGGGCGAGACGGTCGCGGTAGTCGGGGAGTCCGGCTGCGGCAAGTCGGTATCGGCGCTGTCCATCCTGCGGCTCGTGGCGGACCCGCCGGGCAAGATCGTCGGCGGGAGCATCGGCTTCATGGGGCGCAACCTGCTGGAGCTCAGCGACCGCGAGATTCGGGAGGTGCGCGGACGCCATATCGGCATGATATTCCAGGAGCCGATGACCTCGCTCAATCCTGTGCTCTCCATCGGCACGCAGTTGACCGAGACCGTCGTCCACCATCTCGGCTACAGCGAAGACAAGGCGCGGTCGCGCGCGCTGGAGCTGATGGAAATGGTCGGCATTGCCGATCCGCCGCGCCGGCTGGACCAGTATCCGCATCACCTCTCCGGCGGCATGCGCCAGCGGGTGATGATCGCGATGGCGCTGGCCTGCGAGCCCAAGCTGATTATCGCGGACGAGCCGACAACGGCCCTCGACGTCACGATCCAGGCCCAGATCCTGGAACTGATGAAGAACCTGACCCGCGAGCTGGGCGTGGCGATGATTATCATCACCCACAATCTCGGCGTCGTGGCCCGCTATGCCGACCGGGTGAACGTGATGTATGCGGGCAAGATCATCGAGGAGGGCAGTGCCGAGGATGTCTATCACCGGCCGCGCCATCCCTACACCTTGGCCCTGCTCAACTCCGTGCCGCGCGTGGACCAGCAGCGCTCCGCCAAGCTGGACCCCGTCGAGGGCCAGCCGCCGGACCTGACGCGCCTTGACGGAAGCTGCTCGTTCCGGCCGCGCTGCCGCTATGCGCAGGACCAGTGCGCCCAGTCGTTCCCGGAGCTCGAGAGCGTAGGGGAAGGACATCGGGCCGCCTGCTTCCGCTCGCAGGAGATCGCCGCCGGGCTGGAGCAGGTCGCATGAACGACATTGCGACCCAGGCGAGCCACCGGGGAACGGTATCCGAAGACGTTCTGATCGCGGTGAACGGCCTCAGGATGCACTTCCCGGTGACGGAAGGCATCGTCATGCGCCGGGTCGTCGCGCATGTGAAGGCGGTGGACGGCATCGATTTCGAAATCCGCAGGGGGGAGACACTGGGCCTCGTCGGCGAATCCGGCTGCGGCAAGACCACGACCGGGCGCTGCATCCTGCAGCTGGAGCGGGCTACAGCGGGCTCCATCACCTTCGAGGGCCGCGAATTGAGCGGTCTCAAGGGCGAGGAGCTCCGCGCCATGCGCCGGCGCATCCAGGTGATCTTCCAGGACCCGTACAGTTCGCTCAATCCGCGCCTCAAGATCGGCGAGATCATCGGCGAGCCGATCCGCGTCCACGGGCTGATCGCCGACAAGGCGAAACGCGAGGATCGGGTGCGCGAGTTGCTGGCCGTCTGCGGCCTCAATCCGGCTTTCGCGGACCGGTACCCGCACGAGATGTCGGGCGGCCAGCGCCAGCGCGTGGGCATTGCGCGGGCGCTCGGGCTGGAGCCGGACTTCATCGTCTGCGACGAGGCGGTGTCGGCGCTCGACGTGTCGATTCAGGCGCAGGTCATCAACCTGCTGGAGGACTTGCGGGACCGGTTCGACCTCACCTACCTGTTCATCAGCCACGACCTCTCGGTGGTGCGCCATATCTGCCACCGTGTGGCGGTGATGTATCTCGGCAAGATGGTGGAGCTCGCGGAGACGGACGAGCTGTTCGACAACCCGATGCACCCCTACACCAGGGCGCTGCTGGAGGCGGTTCCGATCCCCGATCCGGTGGTCGAGCAGGCTCGCGCGCATCAGGTCATCAAGGGCGAGATTCCAAGCCCGATCAATCCGCCTTCGGGCTGCGTCTTCCATCCGCGCTGCGACATAGCGGTGGACGGCTGCCCGAACGCGGTCCCGGCTTTCCGCGAGGTAAAGCCGGGCCACTGGGTTGCCTGCACGGAGGTGTAGCAACGAGACGCCGTCCGGGAGTGCGCAGCGCGCAAGGGCGGAAAAAGGGGGCGTTACGGCGCCTGCCACGCAGCCGGGCCTCCGAGCGGGGCCCGTTAAACAGGGAGGTAGCGTGTCTGCCATGAAAACGAGTTTCACCAGACTGGCTTTGGCAGCCGGTCTCGGCGCGGCCGTTGCGGCCGGAGGCGTCGTGGCGGCGTCAGCGGAGGAGCCAAAGACGGGCGGCGTGTTGCGCCTGGTCGTTGCCGGCAAAATTCCGTCCTATGACGGGCACCGGGAATCGACCTTCGCGATGATCCATCCGATCCGGCCGTTCTACAGCCTGCTGATCCGCGTCAATCCGGACGATCCGCAGTCGTCGGACTTCATCTGCGACCTTTGCGAAGGCGACGTTCCGGCGCCGACCAATGACGGCAAGACCTACACGTTCAAGATCCGTCAGGGCGTCGAGTTCCACGACGGCACGCCGCTGACGGCGCACGACATCGTGGCGACCTACAACAAGATCGTCTTCCCGGCGGAAGGCATCCTGAGCAACCGCGTCAGCCGGTTCGCGATGGTGGACTCGATCTCGGCGCCGGACGACCACACGGTCCAGTTCGACCTGAAATACGCCTCGCCGGGCTTCATTCCCATGGTCGCCACGCCGTTCAACTTCGTCTATGCGAAGAAGGATCTGGAACAGGCCGATCCCGACGGCAAGGACCCGCAATACGGGATGAAGTGGCACCAGAGCAACATCAACGGCACCGGTCCCTTCGTTTTCATCGAGCACCAGCCCGGCTCGCATGTGTTGGGCAAGCGCTACGAGAAATACCATCATGAGGGCAAGCCCTATCTCGATGGCTTCAAGGCGATCTCCGCGCCGAAGATGTCGGTCCGTATCCAGGCAATCCGCGGCGGGCGCGCAGACATCGAATTCCGCGGCTTCCCGCCGAAGGCCCGCGACGATCTGGTGAAGGCGCTGGGCGAGGACATCACCGTTCAGGAAAGCGCTTGGAACTGCACCTTCGGCTATGCCGGGAACCAGACCAAGCCGCTCTTCCAGGACAAGCGTGTCCGGCAAGCGTTAACGCTGGCCCTCGACCGTTGGGGCGCGTCGAGATACCTCTCGAAGATCGCGATCGTGAAGACGGTCGGCGGCCTCGCCCTGCCGGGCCATCCGGTTGCGGCGGATGAGGAAACGCTCCAGTCCTATTACGGCTACTGGCCCGACATCGAGAAGAGCCGCGAGAAAGCCCGCGAGCTTCTGAAAGAGGCCGGCGCCGAGGGCGCGTCGTTCAAGATCTGGAACCGCGCCGTGGACCAGCCCTACAAGGCCGTCGGCACTTGGATGATCGACCAGTGGCGGCAGATCGGCCTTGACGTCGAGCAGATCGTGGTGCCGACGGGCCCGTGGATGGCAGGTCTCCGCGATCCGGAACAGGAAGGCGCGGATGTGAATATCTGGCCGTCCTGCCAGAGCGTCGTGAACCCGATCGTCGATGCCGGCGCATGGATTTCCAAGGCGCGGGCGGCGGACAATCGCGGCCATTACGAAGACCCGCAGCTCGACGAGTGGTACGACCAGATGCAGCGGGAAGGCGACCCGGCCAAGCAGGCGGAGCTGTACCGGAAATTCGAGAAGCGCGTTCTGCATGACGAGGCGCATTTCGGCCAGGTGCTGTGGTGGCACAAGATCAATCCGCACCGTTCCTACGTGAAGGGCTGGAAGATCGCGCCGTCCCACTACCTGAACCAGTCGCTGGACCAGGTGTGGCTCGACGTGTCGGACGAAGAGCGCAAGCAGCGCACCATGGACGAACTGGGCGGCTGATCGCCCTCTCGCGCCGCTCCGGGCAACCGGGGCGGCGCCTTCTCTCTTAGAGGCGTTCCTTCATGTACAAATATGTCGTCAAGCGCCTGCTGCTGCTGATCCCGACCCTGTTGGGAGCGGCGATTCTGGTATTCTTGCTGTTGCGCGCCGTGCCGGGCGACGTTTGTCAATTGCGGCTTGGCGGCGGCGGCGAGTTCATCGACCCGGCAGCGTTGGAGCAATGCAAGGTCCAGCTCGGGCTCAAGGACCCGCTGTATGTTCAGCTGGTGGATTTCCTTACAGGATTCTTCACGTTCAACTTTGGCGAATCGATGTGGACCGGTCGTCCTGTCGCCCTTGAAATCGGTTTGCGCTTCGAACTTTCGCTTCAGATCGCCATCATGGCGACGCTGGTATCCATTCTCGTCGCCATTCCGCTCGGCACGATTTCGGCAATCAAGCAGAATACCTGGATCGACTATGTGGTCCGCACGATCAGCATTGCCGGAATCGCCATCCCGTCCTTCTGGCTCGGCATCATCATCATCCTGGGCCTGCTGATTACCACCCAGGCCATGACCGGCGTGCCCTGGATGCCGCCCATCGACTATCGGCCTCTATGGGTGGACCCCGGATACAACCTGTCGATGCTGATCTGGCCCGCTGTGGCGACGGGATACCGATATTCCGCCGTGGCAACCCGGATGACGCGCTCCGCCCTGCTGGAAGTGCTGCGGGAGGACTATGTGCGCACCGCCCGCGCCAAGGGCCTCTTGGAGAAGATGATTATCAACCGTCATGCGCTGCGCAACTCGCTGCTGCCCGTGGTGACGATCATCGGCATCGAGTTCGCCTTCCTGATGGGCGGCCTGGTGGTGACCGAGCAGGTCTTCAACCTGAACGGCATCGGCAAGCTGTTTGTCGAATCCGTGACCAACCAGGACTATGTGATGACCCAGTCGCTGGTCATGCTGGTGGTCACCATCTTCGTCCTCGTCAATCTTGTGGTCGATATCCTCTACGCGGTGCTCGACCCGCGCATCCGCTACAGCTAGGAGGGCTGGTCCTATGGCGACTGTTTCCCAGGGCAGCCTTGCGGTAGCCATGTTCGAGGAGCCGGCGGCTCTCAAGCCCTGGCATGTCAAGCTACGCGAAACCGCGCGCAAACAACCGATCGGCGTCGCCGGCGCCATCATCGTCGTGCTGATGATCGCGATGGCGGTCTTCGCCGACGTCGTGACGCCCTACGACCCGTTGCTCAACTCCTACGAATACATGCTGGTCCCGCCCGACGCGAACTACATCTTCGGCACCGACATGCTCGGTCGGGACGTTTATTCCCGGATCGTTTATGGCGCCCGCACGGCACTGTTCGTGGGTTTTGCCGCAGCTACCGTAGGCGGATTTTTCGGCCTTATCCTGGGCGTTGCGAGCGCCTATTTCGGCGGTTTGTTCGACCTCATCTTCCAGCGCGTCATGGATGTCTTCATGGCGTTTCCGCTGGTCATCATGGCGCTGGCGGTCGTGTCGATCCTCGGCACGGGCACGGAGAATGTGATCCTGGCGATCATCGTTCCCTTCGTTCCGAGATGCGCGCGCGTGGTGCGGTCCTCCGCGCTCCAGATCCGCGAAATCCCCTATATCGACGCAGCGAAGGCCTGCGGCTTCGGCCATGCGCGCATCATCCTGCGCCACATGGCGCCGAACGTCATGGCGCCCTTCCTCATCATGGTCACGGCCTTTGTGGGGCAGGCGATCCTGACCGAGGCGTCGCTCTCCTATCTCGGCCTCGGCGTGCAGGAGCCGACGCCGGCCTGGGGGCTGATGCTGCAGGGCGGGGCGGAGGAGTTCGCCGAAAGCGCGCCTTGGGTCGCGGTCTTCCCCGGCCTCGCGATCACGCTCGCCGTGTTCGGCTTCAACCTGTTTGGCGATGCGCTCCGCGACGTGCTCGACCCGAGGCTGCGCTCGTCGCAATAGGCTGCTGGCGGAGGAGGAAGCTGCCATGCCCGGACGGAAACGGGAAGAGTTTCGCATCGAAGGCCTCAACGAGCCCATCAGCCACTACACGGACGCCGTGCGCTTCGGCGATCTGCTGTTCGTATCCGGGATCGCGCCGGTGGACGAGAACCTCAACCTGGTCGGCGGGGACGATGTCGGCGCCCAGACCAGGCGGCTGTTCGAGAACATGGACCGGGTATTGCAGGCTGCCGGGGCGTCCTTCGCCGACATCCTCAAGGTGACGGTCTATCTGACCGACGTGAACGACCGCCATGCGGTCGATGTCGTCCGGCGGGAGTTTTTCGGCGACGCGCGCCCCGCCAGCACCCTCATCGGCATCGCCGAGCTCGCCGTGCCCGGTATGAAGGTGGAGATCGACGCCGTAGCCGGCCTGCGGGGCTGACTCCCGTTCCTTCCGGGTCAGGAAGGCGGCGGCTCCAGCACCAGCTTTCCGACAAAGCCCTTGGCCAGGAACATTTCCTGGACCTCGGCGATCCGGGAGAGCGGGAAAACCCCGGACACGACGGGACGGATTTCATCGCGCTCGATGTAGCGGACCAGGTTCTCGAACACGATGTCTTCCTGGAAGGTGCAGCCGAAGAACGTCAGGTCCTTCAGGTAGAGCGTGCGCAAGTCCAGTTCGACGACCGGTCCGGCTATGGCCCCGGCTGTGGCGTAGCGTCCGCCGCGCCGCAGCAGGTCGAGCAGCGCGGGCCACGCCGCCCCCGCCACCAGGTCGATAACGACATCGACGGAGTCCGGCCCGAGTTCCGCAAGAAGGTCCGCATTGCGGTCGATAACCCGGTGGGCGCCGATCCTGCGAATTTCCACGGCCTTGGCTTGGGCCGCGACGGCGGTGACATGCGCTCCCCGGCGGCGCGCGAGCTGCACGGCGGCCGATCCGACCCCGCCCGAAGCCCCGGTCACCAGCACGCGCTCCGCGCCCACCGCGGCCCGGTGCAGCATGTTTTCCGCCGTGGACCATGAACAGGGAACCGACGCAAGTTCGGCGTCCGTCCAGCCGCACCGCACGCGGAAGGTTTCCGAAGCGGGCGCCCTGGCGAATTGTGCAAACGCGCCGTCGCACTCGGACCCGAAGGTCCAGCACTCTAACGGGCGGTAGCCGGTATGGCTGCGCAGCATGGTCTTGACGATGACGCGCTCTCCGATCCGGCCGGCATCCACCCCGTCGCCGACCGCCACGATCCTGCCGCAGCAGTCGGCCCCTTGAATCCGGGGAAAGGCCATCGGCCGGCCGGACCATGTCGCATCCTCCCGGTCGATCCCGTCGAAGCCCCCTGAGCCGCCTTCCCCCGTGGCGGCATTCACCTTCTTAGAATACCAGCCGATGCGGGTGTTGATGTCGGTATTGTTCACGCCGGCGGCGCGGACCTCGATCAGCACTTCGCCGGGCCCCGGCTTTGGCGTCGGAACATCGTTGCGAAGTTCGAGGACACCCGGTCCTCCGTGGCCGGTCAGCAGCACCGCGGTCATGCGCGATGGAATCGTCCGGTTCACGTTCGCTGCTCGCCGGCCTCGAACACCGTCCGTCCGTCCACGACGGTGCGGAGCACGCGGCCCTGGACCGGGCGGCGGTCGAAGGGCGAATTCCTGGACTTGCTGCGGAAGGCGTCCACCTCGATGCGCCCCGGAATGTCCGGATCGAAAACCGCGACATCGCCTGCGCTGCCGGGCGTCAGCCGGCCGAGCGGCAGGCCCAGCAGGTCCGCCGGAGCCGAAGTCAGCTTCTCCAATACGTCGAGCAGCGCCATGTGGCCGTTGTGGTAGAGCTCCAGAGACAGCGGCAACAGGCTCTCCAGGCCGACGATGCCGGGCTCCGCATCGCCGAAGGGCAGGCGCTTGGACTCCTGGTCCTGCGGGTCGTGGTCGCTCGCGATGGCGTCGATGGTGCCGTCGGCAAGCGCTTCCACCACGGCGCGCCGGTCGGCCTCGGACCGGAGCGGCGGGGACACCTTGCCGAAGGTCCGGTATTCGCCGATGGCGGTCTCGTTCAGCGCGAAATAGTGCGGGGCCGTATCGCAGGTGACCCGCCAGCCCTGGCGCTTGGCGCGGCGGATGAGCGCGAGGCCCTGCTCCGTCGTCACATGGGCGGCGTGGTAGCGCCCGCCGGTCAGCTCGACCAGCCGCAGGTCCCGGTCGATCATCATCGCCTCCGCGGCGGCGGGAATGCCGGACAGGCCGAGGCGCGTCGCGATCTCGCCTTCGGTCACCACGCCGCCCCTTGCCAACTCGGGTTCTTCCGGATGCTGGACGATGAGCGCATCGAAGGCCCGCGCGTAGGATAGCGCCCGGCGCATGACGCGGGCGCTGGAAACGGCGCTCAGCCCGTCGGTGAAGGCGAGCGCGCCCGCATCCTTCAACATGCCGAGCTCGGTCAACTGCTCGCCCTTGAGGCCGCGCGTGAGGGCGCCGTAAGCGAACACCTTGACCCGCCTTACCTCTCTCGCGCGCCGGGCGATGAATTCGACGACATTCACATCGTCGATGACCGGCGAGGTGTTGGGCAGGGCGACGACCGCCGTGACGCCGCCGGCCGCCGCTGCCAGGCTGCCGCTGTCGATGGTCTCCTTGTGCTCGCCGCCGGGTTCGCCGAGCTGCACGCGCATGTCCACGAGTCCCGGCGCAGCGCACGCGCCGCCGCAGTCGATGACGGCCGCGTCCTCGGGAAGCGAACCGGCGGCTACCTCCGGGCCGATAGCGGCGACCCGCCCGTCCTCGATCAGGATGCCGCCGGGCGCGTCCAGACGGGACGCCGGGTCCAGCAGCCGCGCATTGACGAGCGCCGTCCGCTTGGTCACGCCGCCTCGGCCCGGTTCGATTGCAGCTTGCGGGTCAGGAGGTCGAGGCAGGCCATGCGCACCGCAACGCCCATCTCCACCTGCGCCTGGATCAGCGAGCGGTGGATGTCGTCGGCCACGTCGCTGTCGATCTCCACTCCCCGGTTCATCGGCCCCGGATGCATCACCAGCGCGTTCGGCCGGGCCGCCGCCAGCTTGCGGGCATCGAGGCCGAAATAGTGGAAATACTCCCGGACCGACGGCACGAAACTACCCTGCATCCGCTCCGTCTGGAGGCGCAGCATCATCACGATGTCCACGCCGTCCAGGCCTGCGCTGCATGTCGTGGAAGACCTCGACGCCGAAGCGGTCCATCTCCGCCGGCAGCAGGGTCGGCGGCGCCACGAGGCGGACGCGCGTGCCCATGGCGTTGAACAGGTGGATGTTCGAGCGCGCGACGCGGCTGTGCATGATGTCGCCGCAGATCGCGACCGTGAGGCCGGTGAGGCTGCCCAGGCGCCGGCGGATCGTCAGCGCGTCGAGCAGGGCCTGGGTCGGGTGTTCGTGCCAGCCGTCGCCCGCATTGATGACCGCTCCGTCCACTTTCTCCGACAGCAGGTGGACCGCGCCCGACTGCGGATGGCGGACGACCAGCAGGTCGGGCCGCATGGCGTTGAGCGTGAGCGCCGTGTCGAGGAAGCGTCTCGCCCTTCTTGATGGCGCTGATGTCGGGGGAGATGTTGATGACATCGGCGCCGAGCCGCTTGCCGGCAAGCTCGAAGCTGGTGCGCGTGCGGGTCGAGGTCTCGAAGAAGACATTGATGACGGTGCGGCCTTTGAGCACCGCCACCTTCTTGTCGTCGCGGCGGCTCTGCTCGACATAGCTTTCGGAAAGGTCCAGCAGGGCCGAAATCTCGCCGGGCGCAAGGCCCTCTATGCCGAGCAGATGGCGATGCGGGTAGCTGTATGGAGCGACATCGGCCATAAAGCGGCTTTGTGCGGGGGATTCGGCCGGCGATCAAGGGTCCGCCCGTCCAGGACTGTGGATGAAATGCCGAGCGGGGAGCGACTGCCTCATGGACATGCGTCTGACGCCGTTTCAGCAGGAGCTGGTGGACAAGGCGCGCCGGCTGGCGACCGAGCGGTTCGCGCCGCGCGCCGCCCGGCTCGACCGCGAGGCGGCCTTTCCCTTCGAGGACTATGACGATTTGAGGGAGGAGGGCCTGCTCGCGCTCTGCGTCCCGGAGGCGCATGGCGGGCTCGGCGCCGATTTCGAGACCTACTGCCTGGTCGCGGAGCAGATTGCGCGCGGCAACGCCTCCACGGCGCTTACCTACAACATGCACTGCCTCACCATGATGCTGATGGGCGAGATGGCGGACCGCTACGAGATGCCGGAGGAGAAGCGCGCCCGCCATGAGCGCCTGCGGGCGGAGAAGTTCCGCGAGGTGGTGGAGGAGGGCGTGTTCTACGGCCAGCCGCACAGCGAGCCGGTGGAAGAGGGCGAGACGGACACGGCCTTCAGCGTCGGCGGCAGGCGCTTCGGCACCGAGGCACGCAAGGTCGAGGGCGGCTACCGTGTCACGGGCCGCAAGTTCTTCGTCTCGCTTTCGGGTGCTGCGGACTATTTCGCGACGCCGGCGATCCTGGTGGACGAGGGAAACCTGACCTGGCTGGAGCGCACGCTTTACCTCAAGGTGCCGCGCGACGCCGAGGGAGTGGCCTTCGAGGGAGACTGGGACCCGATCGGCATGCGCGCCACGGTGAGCCGGGAGATGCGCCTCACCGACGTGTTCGTACCGGACAGCGGCGACATCCTGCCGCCTGGCATCTTCGGCGGCCTCTACCTGACCGCCTCGCACGCGCCGATGGGGTTTTCCGCCACCTTCCTCGGCCTTGCGGTGGAAGCCAGCGAGACCGCGCTCGCCTATCTCCAGGGCGGCCTCAAGGGCGCGCCCGGCCGGCCGAGCGTCTCGCCCTCCGCCAGCAACGGTGTCGCCGACATGCTGTTGAAGCTGGAGGCGACGCGCTCGCTCTTCTACCACGCCGTCTCGGAGGCGAAGCTGCCGCCGACGCCGGAGACCCGACAGCGCGCCCGCGCCGCCCATGTCACGGTGCAGCGCAATGCCGTGGAGATAACCTCGCTCGCCATGCGGGTCTGCGGCGGCCGCGCCATCCTCAAGCGCTTCCCGCTCGAACGCTATCTCCGGGACGCCCGCGCCGCCTCCGTCATGCGCCCCTGGACGCAGGACATCGTGACGGAAGAGCTCTGGAATGCGGCGCTGGCCTCGGAAGGCGAAGACGTAGAAAGAGGCTAGAGGCCGAGCTCGCTGCGGGAGCCGAGCCGTACCAGGTCGAGATGTTCGGAGTCCGGCTTGCGGTAGATGAGCACGAGGTCGGGACGGATATGGCAATCGCCATGATCGCTCCACGGACCGGACAGGGCGTGGTCCCTCTGGCGCGGATCGAGCGGCCGGTCGGCGGAGAGTTCGGTAACGACCGAAACCAACTCCGTGTCCAGAGTCTTGCGGAACCGTCCTCTTTTTTCGCGTTTGTAATCCCGTTTGAAGGCCGTCGCCCGTCTAGGGCAGGGCCCGATCTGTATGGATCGTATTTCAGGCCAAGTCCGGAATTGTCGCCCCGGACTGCGATCCGGAAGGAGGCGTCCACCCTATCGGGGCCCAGTGCCGCCGGCGCAACACGGCGGGGACCCGATTGCCTGGACCCCGGATCTCCGCTTCGCTCCGTCCGGGGTGACAGTGGGCGCTGCCCGCTCGGTCCCGTTGCAACCTGAAAGGATCGTGCTCTAATCGTCCGCATTCAGGTCGGCCATGAGCGCATCGACGTCGCTGACGGAGACCACCTTACCGCGCCAGGCGGCTTCCAAGCCTCGACGGTTTTTTCATTGGGCGCGAGCGGGTCGAAGGACAGGCGCTTCTCGGCGGCGGTCCGAACCATCGTCAGACGGAAGGCGTCGGAATCCGTCAGGCCCATGGCGTCAAGCACGGCCGCCGCCTCGTCCCTGGTCTTCTCGTCGATGCGGGCGCGTATCGCGACGGTCACGGCAACAGGCTCCTCAACAGGAAGCCAAGATAGCTGCGACGGAGCGAGACGGTAATTACCCTCCGCCGATGCGGGGGAGGAGATAGACTTCGGCGCCTTCGGGGATTTGGGCGGTCAGGTCGTCCTGGTACATCACGCCGTCTATGGCGACGGCCATGCTTTCCTCGACCTGGCGGCCGAGACCCGGATAGCGGGCGTCCAGGTCCCGGACCAGGGCCCTGATGCTGGCCGCGTCCGACTCAAGCTCGGCCATGCCGCCCGTGTATTGGCGGCAGGCCGAGTGAGTCAGGACGATGCGCGCCAAGGCGGGGCTATTCCTCCGCCGCCGCCTGCTCGTCCACCGCCTTGCGGACCTTGGGCGGCGACATGGGCAGTTCCGTCAGCCGGATACCGATGGCGTCCTGAATGGCGTTCGCCATCGCGGCCATGGGCGGCACGATCGGCACCTCGCCGACGCCGCGAGCCCCATAGGGATGCCTCGGGTTCGGCACTTCGATGACGACCGTGTCGATCATCGGCAGGTCCGAGGCCACCGGGATGCGGTAGTCGAGGAAGCCCGGATTCTCCAGCCGGCCCCGGTCGTCGTAGATATATTCCTCGTTCAAGGCCCAGCCGATGCCCTGCACGGCGCCGCCCTGGATCTGGCCCTCGACATAGGAGGGATGGATCGCGCGGCCCGCGTCCTGCGTCGCCAGATAGCGCAGCACCTTCACATGGCCGGTCTCCCGGTCCACCTCGACATCGACCAGATGCGTGCCAAAGCCCGGACCCGCGCCCTGGGCGTTGAGCGAGGAAGTGGCGGCAATCGGCCCGCCCGTGCGGCCCGACCTGGCGGCGAGGTCTTCCAGCGACAGCGGCTCGAAATCGCCCGCATTGCTGCCGGCGGGAATGGCCTGACCGTCCTGCCACTCGACCGCATCGACCGGGATGTCCCAAGTCTTGGCGGCGCGCGCCTTGAGCTCGTTCACGACGGACTTCGACGCCTCCACCACGGCCATGCCGGTGGCGAAGGTGACGCGGCTGCCGCCGGTGAGGAAGCAGTAGCCGACCGAGCTCGTGTCCGCGACGATCGGACGAACGCGCTCCACATCGATGCCGAGCACCTCGGCCGCCATCATCGCCATGGAGGCGCGGGAGCCGCCGATATCCGGGTTGCCGGTGGCGACCACGGCCGTGCCGTCCTCATTGATGTTGACGGTCGCGGAGGACTCGCCGCCGATATTGAACCAGAAGCCCGCGGCGACGCCGCGGCCCTGGTTCGGCCCGAGCGGGACCTGGTAGTTCGGGTGGTCCTTCACCGCCTCCAGCGTCTCGACACAGCCGATATCGCCGAAGGTCGGGCCATAGGCCGCCTTGGTGCCCTTCTTGGCCGCATTCTTGAGCCGAAGTTCGACCGGGTCCATGCCGAGTTCGCGGGCAAGCTCATCGACGGCGCTCTCGACGCCGAAGTTCGAGATCGGCGCACCGGGCGCCCGGTAGGCCGCGACCTTGGGACGGTTGGTCACCACGTCATAGCCGGTGATGCGCACGTCCTGGAGGTCGTACACCGCGAACGCGGTCATGCAGCCGGGGCCGACGGGCGAGCCCGCATAGGCGCCGGCCTGGAATTTCAGCACCGAATCGCCGGCGACGATGGTGCCGTCGCGCTTCGCGCCAATCTTGACCCAGACCGTGCCGCCCGAGGTCGGGCCGGAGCCGCGGAACACCTCTTCGCGGGTCATCGCCATCTTGACCGGCCGCCCGGATTTCCGCGACAGCACGACCGCCAGCGGCTCCAGATAGACCAGCGTCTTGCCGCCGAAGCCGCCGCCGATCTCGAGCGGCGTCACGCGGATTTCGGAAATGTCGATGCCGAGCAGCTTCGCCACATAGGCGCGGACCATGAACTGCCCCTGGCTGGAGCAATAGATCTGCACCTGCCCGTCGGCGGCGTATTGCGCCACGCAGGCATGCGGCTCGATATAGCCCTGGTGGACGGGCGCCGTCTTGTATTTGCGCTCGATGACGATGTCGGCCTTCTCGAACGCCGCATCCACGTCGCCCAGCTCGAAGACCATGCGCTTGGCGACATTGGAGGGCGTCGTCGGCTTCGGATCGACGCCCGAGGTGAACATGTCGTCATGAAGGACGGGCGCGCCTTCGACCATCGCGTCCTCGACGTCGATGACATGCGCCAGCACTTCGTAGTCCACCTCGATGGCTGCGAGCGCGGCGTCGGCGGCGGCGGCGCTGGTGGCCGCCACGGCCGCCACGGCATGGCCGTCATAGAGCGTCTTCCTGCGCGCCATGGTGTTGTCGGACATGTCCTTGAAGTCCGCCGGGCCTTCGCCGACGAAGGCTTCCTCGCTCGTGATCTCGGGCATGTCGGCGGCGGTCATCACCGCCTTGACGCCCGGGACCGCCTCCGCCTTGGAAGTGTCGATGGACCGGATGCGGGCATGGGCGTGCGGGCTTCGCAGCACCTTGCCGACAAGCTGGCCGGGAAGCTGGAAATCGGCGCCGAACTGGGCGCGGCCGGTAACCTTGTCCACGCCGTCCGGGCGGATCGGCCTCGTGCCGACGACCTTGAGATCGGGGGTTCCGTCGGGTGCCATGTCAGGATGCTCCTCGCATGTCGGCGGCCGTGTCGAGCACGGCGCGGATGATCTTGTCGTAGCCGGTGCAGCGGCAGAGATTGCCGGCGAGCCAGTAGCGCGCCTCCTCCTCGGTGGGGTTCGGGTTGCGCTCCAGCAGCGCCCTGGACGCGACGAGGAAGCCCGGCGTGCAGATGCCGCACTGAAGCGCAGCATATTCCAGGAACTTCTGCTGCAGCGGGTGCAGCCGGTCCCCGTCGGCCATGCCCTCAATGGTCTCGACGGCGTGGCCCTCGGCCTCGACGCCCAGCATCAGGCAGGAACAGACGAGGCGACCGTCGACGGTGATCGAGCAAGCGCCGCAGTCGCCCGTGGCGCAGCCTTCCTTGGTGCCGGTCAGGTGCAGCTCGTCGCGAAGCACGTCGAGCATGGTCTGCTCCGTGTTGCAGAGGAACTCGACCGGCTCGCCGTTGATCGTGGTGGAAACGTGATGTTTGGCCATGGTTTCGGCTCAGGCTCCCGCGCGCTTGAAGGCAGTGGCGGCCGCGCGGCGCGCCAGCACGCCTGCGACCTTGGTACGGTATTCGATGGTGCCGCGCTTGTCGTCGATCGGTTTGCAGGCAGCCTGCGCGGCTGCGTCGAGGGCAGCCAGGGCCGCATCGTCGAGCTTGCTGCCGACCAGCGCCGTTGCGGCGTCGGAGACGACCAGCACGGTCGGCGCAACGGCGCCGAGCGAGACCTTGGCGGCCGTGCAGATGCCGCCTTCGTCGAGCGTCACGCAGACGCCGGCGCCGACCACGGCGATGTCCATTTCCGTGCGCGGGATGAAGCGCAGATAGGCGTCACCTGTCCGCGCCGGCTTCGGAGGCAGCTTGACCGCGACCACCATCTCGCCCTTGGCGAGCGAGGTGCGTCCCGGAGCGGTTGGCACGTCCTCAACCGGAACCTCGCGCTCACCGTCCGGCCCGGCGATGACGACCGTGGCGCCCGCCGCGATCAGCGCCGGCACGGAATCGGCCGCCGGCGAGGCGTTGCAGAGATTGCCGACGAAGGAGGCGCGGCCCTGGATCTGCGTCGAGCCGATCAGTTCGACCGCTTCGACCACGCCCGGCCAGTCCTTCGACAGTGTCGCGTGCTCGGCCGCCTCGGCGCCGGACACGGACGCGCCGATCCGGTATCCGCCGCCCTCGGTTGAAATCGTCCGGAGTTCGGGGATCCGCTTGGTATCGACGATCAGGTCCGGCTTCAGAATGCCGGAACGCAATTGGACGAGGAGGTCCGTGCCTCCCGCCAGCACCCTGGCGACGCCGCTTGCGTTCGCCAGCAGCTGCACCGCTTCGGCCACCGTCGTGGGCGCAGCGAAACTCGGTGCGTACATTCTTCCTCCTCAATCTCGCATGGTCGCGCAAAAGACCCCGGCCGGAACCGTGGGACCGGTCGGCCGCCTTCGGATGCACGCATTCTAGAGCGAACTGCAGCCCTTTGGCGAGGGTAGAGCGTCGATAAGTCGCCTCGCCTCCTGCGCCCGCCGGCCGGGGCGGAGCGAAACCCATCAAAAATCAATGACGACAGGCTTGTGGCCGCAGTCTTCGATGAATCGCACAAGGTCGTCCGGGGCGATGGCGGTGGTGCGGTCGTTGCGCAGCGGATGGTAGTTGAGCGGCGAGATTTCCAGCATCCGGGCCTGCAACACCGGTTGCACACGCCGATTGCGGTCGTTGATGAGAGCGAAGGGCGTGACCGCGCCGGGGAGCACGCCCAGTACCTCCAAAAGGCGTTCGGCCGAGCCGAAGGAGGGGCGGCCCGCGCCGATCCGCCCGCCTAGCTCCTTCAGGTCGATCTTGGCGTCCTCCAGGCAGACGACCAGCCAGTAGGCATTCTTCCGGTTCTTCAGGAACAGGTTCTTGCAATGGCCGCCGTCCAGCAGGCCGCGATATTCCCGGTTCTCGTCGACCGTGAATACGGGCTCATGGCAGACGGTCCTGTGGGCGATGCCGAGTTCGTCGAAAACTGCAAACAGGTCTTCCGGGGTGGCGGGCGTCGAGGCGGTCATGCCGCCTTCGCGGGCGCTGCGGCGACGTCGGCCGCGCCGTGACGGGATAGATCCATCAGCACGGCCTTCAGCCGCTCCGCCGCTGCCTCGCCCACGGCCTCCGCCGCGAGCGCATCGAATTTCGAAAGCAGCGCCGCCTCGCGGCCGGGATGGTCCGGCGCGCCGGAAGGATTGAGGGTCTCCGATCTTTCCACCTTGCCGCCGGGCCCGGCGATCTCCACCCATCCGGGGTAGTCGGCCGGGTAGATGCCGTCGAGTTCGGCATCCGGCACGAGCTCGATGCGCCGGGCGAGTTCCACCAGATCCGGGTCCTTCAGCCGCGCGTCGGTATATTGCGCCGGCAGCGCGTTGCCGTCCGCGAGCGCAGCGGCGATGGTGAACCGTGCGCTCATCTGTCCGTTGAGCGCCGTGCCGGGCTCATAGTCGAAGCCGCATTGGACATCGACGACCCGCGGCAGGCCGGCGCGAACGGTTTCGTCCGGCGCCGGCATGCGGCCGAGGCGGCTGCGTAGCTCCCGCGCGGCATCGACATAGGAATGCAGCGAGCCGCAGCAGGAATAAGGCTTGAAGTAGACCTGCTCGACGACCCATGCGCTACCGAGCCCCTCAAGGATGCATTCCGGTTTCGCAGCATCGGAAAAGGCATCGAGGAAACCGCCGTCCTCCGTCTCCAGCGCGCTCGCCGGGCCGGTAAAGCCCATCGCCGCCAGTTCTGCCGCCATGACGCCGGCATGGGCTGCGCGTCCGGGGTGCAGGCGCTTGCTCATCGCTCCGTCGGCGTTGAAGGCGAACAGGCCCGACCCCTGGGTTGCGCCGAGACCGAGCGCCCAGGCCGTCGCCTCCTCGTCGAGCCCGAAAAGGACTGCACCTGCCGCCGCCGCGCCGAGGGGGCCGCACACCCCCGTCAGATGCCAGCCGCGCAGCCTGGCGGCGTTGGGGTCCAGCGCGCGGGAGGCACGAACCGTCACCTCATAGCCCGCGATGACGGCTGCCTCGATTTCGTTGCCTTCGGAACCGAGGCGTTCGGCGAGCGCGAGGGTTGCGGGCACCACCACGGCGCCCGGATGCAGCTTGGCGATGAAGTCGTCGAGTTCGAAGGCATGGGCCGCAACGCCGTTGACCAAAGCTGCGTCGGCGGGCCGGAGCGAGGGTCCGGCCTCGCCCCAGACGGTCGCGAGGCCCTCGCCATTGCCCGACGGCGCGTATCCCCGACGCGCCCACGCCAGCGCCGTTTCAGCCCAGAATTCCCGCCGCCCGTGCAGCGCCGCGCCCATCGTGTCCAGCAGGGCGAGACGCGCCGCATGGCGGGCGCTCTCGGGCAGCGCCTCCGGGCGGAGGGCTGCAAGCCAGCGGGCGAGTTCGGCGGTCAGGGCGGGCGGCATGTCGGGTCTCCGGAGGCACGAGGACGCTGCCGTGAGGCTTCCAACGGCGGCGGATTCAGGCAAAGAATGCAGGAATCGCGGTCCGCTCGCAAACCGGCCGGCCGCTTCGCAGAAACGGGAGATTGCGGCGATGCCGGGTCCGTTCCACGGCCTGAGAGTGATCGACCTGACGACGGTGGTCGTGGGGCCGTATACCAGCCAGTTCCTCGGCGACCTCGGTGCCGATGTCGTCAAGGTCGAGGCGCCCGAAGGCGACCTGTCGCGGCTGGTCGGCCCGCACCGCAATCCGGGCATGACCTCGCAGTGGATGCATGTGAACCGGAACAAGCGCAGCGTCGTTCTCGACCTCAAGACGGAAGGCGGCAAGCAGGCGATGGACCGGTTGCTCGGGACAGCCGACGTCTTCGTCCACAATATGCGTTCCCGAACCCCTGGCGCGCCTCGGGCTCGACTATGCGCGCGTGTCCGGGATCAAGCCGGATATCGTGTTTTGCAATATCTGGGGGTTCGGGCGCAGCGGCCCCTATGCCGGTCGCGCAGCCTTCGACGACGTGATCCAGGCCGGCGCCGGCCTGGCGGCGCTGGAAGGCTTCGCCACGGGCGAGGCGAAATATGTGCCGATGCTGATCGCCGACAAGACGACGGCGCTGTTCGCGGCTCTGGCGGTCTCTGGCGCGCTCTACCACCGCCTGGCGACTGGCGAGGGGCAGGAAGTCGAGGTGCCGATGTTCGAGAGCATGGCCGGGTTCTCCCTGGTTGAGCATCTCTGGGGCGAGAGCTTCGTGCCGGCCCTGGACCGCGTCGGCTCGGACCGCCACGCCACGCCGAAACGCTGGCCGATCGCCACGAAGGACGGATTCATCTGCGTGCTGGCGACCTCCGACAAGCACTGGCGCGCCGTGCTGGAAGTCGCCGGCCGGCCGGAGCTGATCGACGATCCGCGCTACGCGACCCGCCCCGCACGTTTCGAGCACCGGGACGAAATCAACGCCGAGCTCGAGAAGTGGATGGCGGAGAAGACCACCGAGGAGTGGGCAGGGCCGCTGTCGGAAGCAGGGGTGCCCTGCATGCCGGTGCAGAGCCTCGAGCAGGTGGTGGCGGACCCGCATCTGTCGGAAGTGGGCTTCTGGCACGAGATCGACCATCCGAGCGAGGGCCGGCTCAGGCTGATGGCGCCATCGCTCACGCTGAACCGTTCGCCCGCCTCGATCCGTCGCCCGCCGCCGCGCCAGGGCCAGCACACGCGCGAAGTGCTGGCGGAAGCCGGTTTCGACGCCGCCGGGATCGAGGACATGCTGGCGTCCGGCGCGGCAATGGCGGAATAATGTAGTTACACACGAGTCTTGAATCGCCCGCCGCGCAGGAGCATTTTGCGAGGATCGAAAAGGACCCGGAGCGAATCGTCATGGAACTGGCTCTTCGAGAGGCGAAAGCGCGCCTCTCCGAACTCGTCGCCGCCGCCTGCCAAGGCGAGCGTGTGGTCATCACCAAATACGGCCAGCCTGTCGTCGAACTCGTGCGCTGCGAGCGGCGCGGCGGGATCGATTTCGACAAGCTGGAGGAAGACCGCCGGCGACTCGGCCTTATAGGCGATGGAGAAGGGTGGCCGGAGGAGTTCGACGATCCCGCCTTCAGCCGTCGTGTCCTGGGCCTCGAAGACGGGTAAGCGGACGAGTGGTGCGGATTCTTCTCGATACTTCTTTTCTCTACGACCTGATGGATGCGCCCGGAAAGTTCGCGGACTTTCGGCGCCGGATACTCGTGTCGGGCGAGACACGGCTTTATGTGAGCGCGGTGTCGATCTGGGAGATGCGGCTCAAGCACAGTGCCCGCCACGCCTCAGGCGAGCGCAAGAGCCGGTTCGACCCGAACGACGTGATTCCCGTGCTGGAAAACCAGGGCGTGACATTCCTGCCGATGACGATCCGCCATGCCGCGCGCGCCCTCGAGACGCCGCTCGGGCACAGGGACCCGTTCGACGAATTGCTGCTCGTCCAGGCCCAGGAGGAAGGGCTCAGGCTGCTCACCGCCGATCGTCTCCTCGTCGGCCACCCGCTGGCGGTCTCCTCGCAGGAGGTCCGGCCATGATGCAGAACGTGCCGGCGGGGCATATCGCCGCCATCGTGACGGACCTGGAGATGAGGGCGCCGCCCGCCGATCCCGGCCCGGCCGCGCCGCTGGTAAGGTGGCCTGACCCGGACCTCAATGCCTACCGCGCGCTGTTTAGGGAGATCGGCGAGGAATGGCTCTGGTTCTCGCGCCTGTCTCTCTCGGACGAGGCGTTGGCGGCCATCCTGCACGACCCGCAGGTGGAGCTTTATGCAGGTTCGGACAGGGAAAGCATCGTCGAACTGGACTTCCGCGATGAAGGCGTGTGCGAAATCGCATTTTTCGGGCTCGTGGCGCCCATGACCGGGCGCGGGGAGGGACGCGGGCTGATGGCGGCGGCGCTCGCGCTCGCGTGGCGCGAGGGCATCGGCAGGGTCTGGCTGCATACCTGCACGCTCGACCACCCGGCGGCGCTTCGCTTCTATCTGTCCTGCGGCTTCCGCGCGGTGGGCCGCCGCGTCGAGATCGAACCCGACCCGAGGCTCGACGGGCGGATCGCGTCGGAAGCGGCGATGCACCATCCCGTCATCCGTTGAACGCGGCTTCCAAGAGCCGCATTGCGCCGGGCTGCGGGAATCCCCTAGACGGGCCTTTGACAGACATAACCGAACCGGGAAAGACGAACATGCAGATATCCATGACCGGGCGCACGGCGCTCATCACCGGCGGCAGCGACGGCATGGGCCGGGCGATGGCGCTGAAATTTGCGGGCGCCGGCGCATCGGTCGCTATCGCTGCCCGCCGGCAAGGGCCTCTGGATGACGCGCTGGCCGCTATCGAGACCATTGCCCCGGGCCGTGCTGCCGCTTTTTCGGCCGATGTCAGCAAGGCGGAAGACTGCGAGCGCATCTATCGGGACACCGTCGCGCGCTTCGGCGCGGTGGATATCCTGGTCAACAATGCCGGGACCTCGCAGACCGGAAAGTTCGAAGAAATCGACGACGCCACCTGGCAGGCCGATCTCGATCTCAAGCTGTTCGCCGCGATCCGCCTGTCGCGCCTTGCGCTGGCCGACATGAAGGCGCGCGGTTGGGGCCGCATCGTCAATGTGCTGAATGTAGGCGCCAAGGCGCCGCAGGCGGGCAGCGCGCCGACGGCCGTGTCACGGGCGGCAGGCATGGCGCTCACCAAGGTGCTGGCGGGCGAGGGCGCCCCCCACGGCGTACTCGTGAACGCCTTGCTGACCGGCTACATCCGCTCCGGGCAGTGGGTCCGCCGGCATGAGGCCACGGCCCCGGACGCCGACTTCGACACTTGGCTCGGCGAGATGGCAGGCAAGCTGGGCGTGCCGCTCGGGCGGTTCGGCGAGGCCGAGGAGTTCGCCAATATTGCCTGTTTCCTCGCGTCCGATGCGGGTTCCTACATCACGGGAACGGCCATCAACGTAGACGGGAACCGCAGCCCGGTCGTGTAATCCGGCATACCGCCTGTTGAACGGCGGGCGGCTTGCATTCCGGCCCGGGCGCAAGTAAACAGCGCGCGATTTCGCACGCGGGCTGCGGCCGACAAGGCCGGTCCGGTTCCTTCCCGAGGGAAGGCGACAGCCCGCGACAGGACAAACCGGAACAAGGAAGGCGAGCCGATGGCCGTGCCAACATTCACCATGCGCCAGCTTCTGGAAGCGGGCGTACACTTCGGACATCACACGCGACGCTGGAACCCGAGGATGGCGCCGTACATCTTCGGGATTCGAAACGGCATCCACATCATGGATCTCCAGCAGACGGTTCCGATGCTCTACCGGGCGCTGGAGGCGGTCTCGAATGTCGTGGGCGAGGGCGGGCGCGTCCTGTTCGTCGGCACCAAGCGCCAGGCGCAGGAGACGGTGGCCGAGTCCGCGCGCCAGTGCGGGCAGTATTTCGTCAACCATCGCTGGCTCGGCGGCATGCTGACCAACTGGAAGACGATCTCCAACTCCATCAACCGGCTGCGCGAACTCGAGGAGCAGCTGGCGCAGGACGATCTCGGCCTGACCAAGAAGGAGTTCCTGCAACTCCAGCGCGAACGCGACAAGCTGGAGCAGACGCTCGGCGGCATCAAGGAGATGGCCGGCCTGCCGGACATCCTGTTCGTGATCGACACCAACAAGGAGCACATCGCCGTCGCCGAGGCTCGAAAACTGAATATTCCGGTGGTCGCGGTTCTCGACAGCAACTCCGATCCGGACGGCGTCGAGTTCCCGGTTCCCGGCAATGACGATGCGATCCGGGCGATTTCGCTCTATTGCGAGCTGGTGACGAGCGCCGTGCTGGACGGCATCGAACGGGAGATGACCGCTACGGGCCAGGATATCGGCGAACTCGATGCCGCGCCTCAGGAGCAGGTTGCCGAAACTTCGAACGGACCCGAAGAAGCGCCTGTCGAAGCTGCTGCGGTCGAAGCCGTCGCGGCGGCAGAGGAGGCCGGACCGGCATGGGCTGCCGAGACCGCGGAAGCCGCCGAGGCGGTTGAGGCTGCCGAGGTGATGGAAACTGTCGAGACTGCGGACGCCGCCCAGGCGGTTGAAGCCAGCGAGACTACGGACGTTGCCGAGGCGGTGGAAGCCGGCGAAGAGGTAGTCCGGCCAGAGGCGGGCGAGAGCGCCGAATCGGACGAAAACGCTGCGACAGCCGGCTGAAACGAAACGACTGCAAGAAGGACGGACACCGATGGCCCAGGTGACAGCGGCGCTGGTCAAGGAGCTGCGCGAGCGGACCGGCGTTGGCATGATGGACTGCAAGAAGGCGCTGACGGAAAATGGCGCCGATCTCGAGGCGGCAGTGGACTGGCTGCGCAAGAAGGGTCTCGCTGCAGCCCAGAAGAAGGCCGGCCGGACGGCCGCCGAAGGCCTGATCGGCATGGCGCTGGAGGACGGACGCGGCGCGCTCGTCGAACTCAATTCCGAAACCGATTTCGTTGCGCGCAACGAAGGCTTCCAGGCGGCGGTCGCGAAGCTGGCCGCGCTCGGACTCACCGTCGAGGGCGACCTCGACGAGTTGAAGGGGAGCGAGATCGGGGGGCAGACGGCCGAGGAGTATGTCACCGGCCTGATCGCCACCATCGGCGAGAACATGAACCTTCGCCGCTACGCCACGCTCAGAGTCGAGGAAGGCGTGGTGGCCGGCTACGTCCACGGCGCGGCGGCGCCGGGCCTCGGCAAGATCGGCGTTCTGGTCGGGCTCGAATCGTCCGGCGACAAGGAGAAGCTGGCCGCGCTCGGCAGGCAGATTGCTATGCATGTCACTTCGGCGAATCCCCGCTGGGTCGCCCGAGGCGATGTGGAGGAATCGGCGGTCGAACGGGAGCGGGCCATCCTGGTCGATCAGGCGAAGGCGTCGGGCCGCCCCGACCACGTGATCGAAAAGATGGTCGATGGGCGGTTGCGCAAATATTTCGAGGAGGTGGTGCTCGCCGAACAGGCTTTCATCATGGATACCGACAAGTCGGTGGGAAAGGTGCTGGAGGAGGCGGCGGGCGATGTCGGCGCGCCGGTCGCCTGCGCCGGATTCGTGCGCTTCGCGCTCGGCGAGGGCGTCGAGCGCGAAGAGAAGGATTTCGCCGCCGAGGTAGCCCAGACGCTGGGGAACTGACAGCCGGGCCGAACGGGAGAATTCATGGCGCCGCAAACCCGCTTCGACCGTGTGCTGCTCAAGGTCTCCGGTGAGGCCTTGATGGGCGGGGAGGAGTTCGGCATCGCACCGACCACGATGCGTCGCATCGCGGCCGACATTTCGGCAGCGCAGAAACTTGGCGTCGAGATCGCGATTGTTGTCGGCGGAGGCAATATCTTCCGGGGAGTGAATTCGTCGAAGATCGGCGTCGGGCGTGTGGCCGGCGACAATATGGGGATGCTGGCCACGGTCATCAACGCGCTCGCATTGCGCGGCGCGCTGGAGGACGCTGGCGTCGAGGCCCGCGTGCAAAGCGCTATCCCGATGCACACCGTCTGCGAACAATTCATTCGCGAACGCGCCGAACGTCATCTCCGGCGGGGCCGGGTCCTGGTCCTGGCCGGCGGCACGGGGAATCCGTTCTTCACGACCGATTCCGCCGCGATCTTGCGGGCAAGCGAACTTCGGTGCGACGCCGTTCTCAAGGCGACCAAGGTGGACGGCGTCTATTCTGCCGACCCCGAACTGGTGCCGGACGCCGTGCGCTACGATACGCTGACTTACAAGGAAGTTCTGGAGCGCGACCTCAAGGTTATGGACGCCGCCGCCGTCGCGATGGCGCGGGATAACAGCATTCCGATTCTCGTCTTTTCGCTGCATAATGCAGGCTCGTTCGCGCGCGCGCTGACGGGCCGCGAAGCATCGACGATTATCCGGTAGGAAAGCGAGACTCTCGTGTCCGAAGACCCCGACATCGACGATCTGGAACGGCGCATGAAAGGCGCTATCGAGGCGCTGAAGCGGGAATTCGGTGGGCTGAGGACCGGGCGGGCCAGCACGTCGCTTCTCGAACCGTTGACGGTGGAAGCTTACGGCTCGGAAATGCCGATCAACCAGGTGGCGACGCTCGGTGCGCCGGAGCCGCGCATGCTGACCGTCCAGGTTTGGGATAAGGGCAATGCGAAGGCGGTGGAGCGCGCCATCCGCGAGTCGGCGCTCGGGCTCAATCCGGCGTCGGACGGACAATTGATCCGGATTCCCATTCCGGAATTGAGCGAGGAACGCAGGACGGAGCTCGCGCGGATCGCGCACCGCTATGCCGAGCAGGCGCGGGTCGCGGTCCGGAATGTCCGCAGGGACGGCATGGACAAGCTCAAGCGCATGGAGCGCGCGGGCGATCTTTCCCAGGATGAGCAGCATCTCTGGTCCGAAGAGGTGCAGGAGCTGACGGACCGGTTCGTCAAGGAAATCGACGACGCCGTCGCCACCAAAGAATCCGAAATCATGCAGGTGTGACCGCAATGGCGGTCGAATCGCGGGCATTCCCCTCGGCGCTGTCCCCGCCTCGCCATGTCGCGATTACCATGGACGGCAACGGGCGCTGGGCGGCAGCGCGAGGCCTTCCGCGGGCGACCGGGCATGCCCGCGGCGCGGAGGCGGCGCGCGCGACGGTGCGGGCGGCGGTGGAACTCGGCATCGAAATCCTGACGCTCTACGGCTTTTCGTCGGAGAACTGGCGCCGTCCGGTGGAGGAGGTGAACGATCTCCTCGGCCTGCTGCGCTACTATCTCGGACGGGAGCTGGAGGACATGCGCCGGAACGGCGTCCGGTTGCGGATGATCGGGGAACGGGAACGTCTGCCGGCCGACCTCCGCCAGAGGATTGCCCATGCCGAAGCCCTGACGGCCGGAAATGACGCGATCCTCGTGCAGGTCGCGTTCAGCTATGGCGGCCGCAACGAAATCGTGCGCGCCGTCCGCCGCCTGGTGGAGGAAGGAACCGCCGGCAGGATGTCGCCGGACGAAGTCGATGAAGCCGCCCTCGCGACCCGGCTGGATACGGCCGGCATACCCGACCCGGATCTGATGATCCGCACTGGCGGCGAGATGCGAATCAGCAATTTTCTTCTCTGGCAGGCTGCTTACGCCGAGTTTGTGTTTACCGACAGGCTCTGGCCGGATTTCGCGAAACCCGACCTTGAAGAGGCGCTCGCCGAATTCAACCGGCGCGAGCGGCGCTATGGCGCTCGGGCTGCCTGACGAGACCCTTCAGCGCTCGGCCGCGGCCATCGTGCTGATGCCCGCGGCAATTCTGGCGGTGTGGGCGGGGACCCCGTTCTGGGAGGCGTTGGTGTTCGCGGGCGCATTGGTTGCCGGGCGCGAATGGTCCGCCATGTCGGAACCGGAAGCGGTGAAAATATTCGCGGCGATTCCTGCCGCCGCAGCCGTGCCCGCGCTGTTTTCGTCGTCGGCGGTTGTCCAGGGCGCGGCCGCTCTCGGCGCGGCTGTTGCAGCCGGCCTCTTCCTCAAGCGAAAGGCTCTCGGCGTCGGGGTCCTGTATATCGCAGTGCCGGTCGCGTGCCTTGTTGCTATCAGGCGGCCCGAATTCGGGGGTCTGGAACTGGCGGTCTGGCTGTTCGCCGTCATCTGGGCGGGGGATATCGCAGCCTGGTGGTCGGGCCGCCGGTTCAAAGGTCCGAAGCTCGCGCCCTCCTGGAGTCCCGGAAAGACCTGGAGCGGTCTTGCCGGCGGGCTCATTGCCGCCGGCCTCGCTGGCGCGGGGATGGCTGCCGTATTGGGTGCATCCGGCGCGGCGGGCGAGGGTTTTGCTGCCGGCGTACTGGTCGGAGCAGCAGGCGCGGCAGGAGACCTGTTCGAAAGCGCATGCAAGCGCCGTTTCGGCGTCAAGGACAGCGGGCGCCTTATTCCGGGGCATGGCGGACTGCTCGACCGGGTGGACTCCCTCCTGGCCGGCGCGGCCGCCGTCATGCTGCTCGCGGCTTGCGGATGGCGGTGGATATGACCGCGAGACCCGTGACGGTCCTCGGCGCAACCGGATCGGTGGGCGCAAACACGCTTTCGGTTATCGCCGAGCATCCGGATCGGTTCCGGGTCGTCGCACTCGCAGCAGGCAAGAACGCCGAAGGCCTCCTGCAGCAGGCGCGAGCCTTTCGGCCCGAGTTTGCTGCCATTGCCGATCCGTCCGGTTACCCGACGCTGAAGGAAGGGCTGGCCGGCACCGGAATCGAGGCGGCGGCCGGGGCGGAGGCCGTAGTCGAAGCCGCCAGGCGCGACGCCGAATGGGTCATGGCGGCGATCGCCGGTGCGGCAGGCCTGGAATCGACGTTGGCCGCGGTGGAACGCGGCGCCGTTGTTGCCTTGGCCAACAAGGAAAGTCTGGTGTGCGCGGGCGAGTTGATGATGGCCGCGGCACGCGCGTCGGGAAGCATGATCCTGCCCGTCGATTCCGAGCACAATGCGATCTTCCAGGTTTTCGATGTCCGGTGCCGGGAGGCGGTTCGCCGGTTGATCCTGACGGCCTCCGGGGGGCCGTTCCGCTGCGCGAGCCGGCACGCGATGGCCGCTGTACGGCCCGCAGAGGCGCTCAAGCATCCCAACTGGGACATGGGCGCCAAGATCACCATCGATTCGGCGACAATGATGAACAAGGGCCTGGAGCTCATTGAGGCGCACCACCTGTTCGCGATGCCGGGCGATGCCATAGACATTCTCGTCCATCCGCAATCCATCGTGCATTCCATGGTGGAATATGCGGACGGTTCGGTGCTGGCCCAGCTGGGAACGCCCGATATGCGCACGCCGATCGCCGTCGCCCTTGCCTGGCCGGAGCGGCTGGCGGTGGCAGGCGAGCGGCTCGACCTGTCGGCAGTGGGCCGCCTCGACTTCGAGCCGCCCGACCCCGAACGGTTTCCAGCTCTCGCGTTGGCCCGCGCCGCCCTGGAGAGCGGCGGCACCGAGCCCGCGGCGCTCAGCGCTGCGAATGAGGTGGCGGTCGCCGCATTTCTGTCGGAACGGATCGGTTTCCTGCAAATCGCCGAGATTGCGGGAGACACCGTTGCTGAATTAGGTTCGAGACAGCTTGCGAGCCTGGACGATGTGCGTTCCGTCGACAAGGAGGCAAGGGACGTGGCGGAGAAGTTGGTCGAACGGGCTGCAGGCGCAAGTCCGCGTTAGGGAGGCGTCCGGTTGAGCTTTCTTTGGGAATATCTGGCGCCGTTCCTCGTTCTGCTGGGCGTGCTCGTCTTCGTGCATGAGTTCGGGCACTACTGGGCTGCGCGGCGCTGCGGGGTTCGGGTGGAGGTCTTCTCCGTTGGGTTCGGTCGGGAGCTCTGGGGTTGGACCGACCGGGCCGGGACGCGCTGGAAGATCGCTCTCGTTCCGCTCGGCGGCTATGTCCGCATGTTCGAAGAAGTCGACGGCGCGCGGACGCTGACGCCGGAGGAGCACAGCGTTTCCTTCGGCAGCAAGCCCCTGGGACAGAGAGCATTCATCGTGGCGGCGGGACCGGCCGCGAACTTCCTGTTCGCGATCCTCGTCGCTGCCTTGATGTTCATGACTTACGGACAGCGGCACACCAGCCCTGTAGTCACCGAGGTCGTGGAAAGCAGCGCCGCCGCCGCGGCTGGAATTCGGGCCGGAGACAGGTTCGTCTCGCTCGACGGCGAGACGATCGCGCGGTTCGAGGACCTGCAGCGGATCGTTCGCCTGAGTCCCGGCCGGTCGCTGGAAACGGTCGTGGTGCGCGACGGTGCGGAAGTGGCGCTGACCGTCACTCCCGGTGTGGCGAGTCAGACAGACAACCTCGGCAACGTGCATGAATTCGGACTGCTCGGCGTGCGCGGCAAAATGACGGAGACGGTGCGTTACGGACCCGGAGACGCGCTTGTCGCCGCTGTCGATTACACATGGACCATGACGGCGACTATCTTGACTTTCGTCGGCGAGATGATCGAGGGCCGCCGGTCCACCGACGAACTGGGCGGCGTGCTGCGCATTGGGCATCTTGCCGGAGAAGTCGCGAAAATCGACTTCTCGGCCTATCTGCACTTCATGGTGCTGCTGTCGATCAATCTGGGCCTCATCAACCTTTTCCCGATTCCGCTGCTGGACGGGGGCCATCTGGTCTTCTATGCGATCGAGGCCGTTCGGGGCCGTCCGCTTGGACAGAAAGCGCAGGAAATCGGGTTCAGAATCGGCTTGGGAATGGTTGTGGCGCTGATGCTGTTCGTAACCTGGAACGACTTGGTGTACTTTCAGGTCGTCGCATTCTTGGAACGCGTCGTCGGATGACGCCGTCGCTGGGGGTATCCATGGGCTATTGGCGAGCCGCGCTTGCCGCATGGGCACTGGTTGCCGTTCTGTCGCTGGCGCCGGTCGCTGCCGGCGCCCAGTCAGCCGGCGCCATCCGCGACATCGAGGTCGTCGGCACGCAACGTATCGACCCTGAGACCGTTCGTTCCTATCTGGGAGTGCGGCCGGGCGACGTCCTGGGCCCGAGAAGCATCAGCGAGGCGCTGAAAAGCCTGTTCGAGACCGGGTATTTCGCCGACGCCAGCATCGACGTGCGCGACGGCGTCCTGATGGTCACCGTCGCGGAAAACCCGATCGTCAACCGGATTGCGTTCGAGGGCAACCGGCGGATCGACGATGAAACCCTGGGTCCCGAAGTGCAGTTAAAACCGCGCCAAATCTTCACCCGGGCGGCGGCCGAGAAGGATGTCAAACGCATTCTGGAGATCTACCGCCGTTCCGGCAGATTTGCCGCGAGCGTCGAGCCGAAGGTCATCCAACTTCCGCAGAACCGGGTCGATGTCGCTTTCGAGATCGTCGAGGGTGAGCAGACGCTCATCGAGAAGATCGTCTTCATCGGCAATACGCAGTTCACCGACAGCGACCTGACAGGCGAGATCAGCAGCAAGGAGGCCGCCTGGTACCGTTTTCTCTCGAACGACGATGTTTACGACCCCGATCGTGTTGCATTCGACCGCGAACTGCTGCGCGGGTTCTATCTCTCGCAGGGTTATGTCGATTTTCGGGTGACTTCGGCCGTAACGGAATTGACCCCGGACCGGGATGGGTTTATCCTGACATTCACCGTCGAAGAGGGCCCGCAATATTCCTTCGGCGCAATCTCGCTCGACAATAAATTGGTCGATATTCCCGACTTCCGCCTGTCCGTGTTGCTCAAGCCGCGCTCGGGAGAAATCTACAACAACGAGGCGGTCCGGGAAACCGTGGACGATCTTGTGGACGAGGTTGGAACCTTCGGTTTCACGTTTGTGGATGTTCAGCCCCGCTCGACAATTCGGAGAGAAGAGAAGGAAGTCGATCTTGTATTTCTCATTGACGAAGGTCCGAGAGTCTATGTGGAACGTATCGACATCGAAGGAAACCTGCGAACCTTGGACCGCGTCATAAGGCGGGAGTTCGGCATTGTAGAGGGAGATGCGTTCAATACTTCCAAGATCTCCCGGGCAACCAGGCGGGTTCGGAACCTTGGCTACTTCAGCAAGGTCGACGTCTCGAACGAGCAAGGAAGCAGCCCGGACCGGGCAAGGATCAAGGTAGAAGTCGAAGAGACCGCTACCGGAGAATTCTCCGTAGGGGCCGGTTATTCCAGCGAGAGCGGGGGCTTGTTTACGGTAAGGCTTGCCGAACGCAATTTGCTTGGGAAGGGCCAGGAATTGTCTTTGGCTTCAACTTTGGCCGAAAATCAGAACGAGATCGAACTTTCCTTTACCGAACCATATTTCCAGGAACAGCCCATCTCAGTAGGAGCAGACCTATTCAGGGTTACTCGTGAAAACGATGACTTTGGTTCATACGACCTGGAAAGAACTGGCGGTCGGTTGAGAATCGGCTACAAGCTTTCGGAGAATTGGTTCCAACGTTGGCGCTACACGATTGCGCGCCGCGTGGAGAAGCCTCACGCGGACTCATTCTTCCGTCGGCGTATATCTACGACATCTTCGGTTGTCGGCCATGAAGTGGCGTATGACACCAGAAACAATCGCTTCAACCCGACTTCCGGCAATATCTTGAGTATCAGCAACGATTTGGCGGGCTTGGGAGGGCAGGCGCGTTTCCTCCGCACGGACATCCGGGGATCGCAATATTTGCCGCTGTCGAAAAAACCGTCTTTGACCCTGGCGCTTTCCGGGCGGCTCGGTGCGATTTATGGCTTGGGCAAGGATGTCGGACGTGTGGACCGGTATTTCCTGGGCGGTAGGAGCCTACGAGGTTTCGAGGCCGGCGGTATCGGTCCAAGGCACACGAACGGTTCCACTCTCGGCGGCAACTACGTGGCGACGGCTTCCAGCGAGGTAATCTTTCCGGTAAGCGTGGCGGCTGACGATTTGGGTCTCCAAGGCCGCGTTTTCGCGGAGTTCGGGGCGCTGACCGGGATTGACACGGACCTTGGAAAGGCGGACTATTTCGATGAATCCTCCATTCGCGGTTCGCTTGGTTTTGGCGTTTCCTGGACCACACCTCTCGGTCCGCTTCGCCTCGACTTCGCCTGGCCTGTGATGAAAGAGGATTTCGACAGGGACGAAACGATCCTGTTCAGTATCGGAGCGCAGTTCTGATGCGCAAGTTGGTGGCTGCCTTCCTCCTGTGTCTTTGTACGACGCCGGCTTTGGCGGCTGCGCCGCAGTCGGTCGTAATTGTCATCGACACCAACCGGATCATGCGTGAAGCCAAGGCTGTGGTGGAGATCGCCAGGCAGGTGGAAGTGATCGGCGCCCGCTATGGAAGCGAGTTGAAGGCCGCCGAGGCACGCCTGCGGCAGGAAGACCAGGCGTTGACGAAGCAACGCAGCCTGCTCAACAAGGAAGCATATAATGCGAAAGTGCAGGAGTTGCGCGAAAGGTTGGCGATGCTTCGCAGCAAGGCGCAACGGGAAAGGACAAGTCTGGACCGGGCGCGTTCGGAAGCCGTGCGCAAGGTTCAGGTGCAGGTTTTCCAGGTAGCCGGCGAATTAGCCGGAAAGGTCGGAGCGAATATTGTCGTGCAAAAGGCTGCACTAGTCTGGGCCGATGAGCCTGCCCTGGAATTTACCGAGGACGCACTGAAGCGCTTGAATGAGATATTGCCGAGTGTAACTATTGAGCTCGACCGGTAGGGAATGAGACGCCGGAAGCGTTTGGCGAGGGAATATGACGGCTGGCGACGCCGATATTGCTGAGATCGGCGAGGTGATGGCGACGATTCCGCATCGCTATCCCTTCCTGATGATCGATCGCGTGACGGAAATCCGGCTTGGAGAAAGTGCGGTCGGCATCAAGAATGTTTCCATCAACGAGATGCATTTCCAGGGGCATTTCCCGTCCAAGCCGGTCATGCCGGGCGTCCTGCTCGTCGAGGCGATGGCCCAGACGGCGGCCGTGCTGGTCGTGAAGACGATGGGCGACCATGTGCGAGGCAAGCTCGTCTATTTCATGACAATCGACAATGCGCGCTTCCGCCGGCCCGTGGTGCCCGGCGACCAGGTGCGCGTGGAAGTGGCGGTCCGTCGCCATCGCGGCACCGTCTGGCGGTTCCGCGGCGAGGCCAGGGTCGATGGAACCCTCGTCGCGGAAGCCGAATACAGCGCGATGATTCAGGGATTGTGATGGCCTGCTCGATACACCCGAGCGCCGTTGTCGAACAGGGTGCTGTGCTTGGCGACGATGTGCAGATCGGGCCGTTCTGCCATGTGGGCGGAGAAGTGCGCCTCGGCGACGGCTGCGTCCTGCATGCCCACGTCGTCGTGGCGGGGCGCACGGACCTCGGGCCCGGCAATCGGATCTTCCCTTTCGCATCGGTCGGCCATCCCCCGCAGGACTTGAAATATGCCGGCGAGCCCTCGACCCTGGAAATCGGCTCCTCCAACATCATTCGCGAACACGTCACGCTGAACCCGGGCACGAAAGGCGGCGGCATGCGCACCGTCGTTGGAGACCGGAACCTGTTCATGATGGGGGCGCATGTGGCGCACGATTGCCAGGTGGGCGACGGATGCGTGCTGGCGAACAACGCCACGCTCGGTGGGCATGTGGTCCTTGAGGATGGAGCCATCGTCGGCGGGCTCGCAGCCGTTCACCAGTTCGTCCGCGTCGGCGCTCATGCGATGATCGGCGGCTTGTCCGCCGTCGTGCAGGACGTCATTCCCTACGGCATGGTATTCGGCGACCGCGCGACGCTGCGGGGCCTCAACTGGATCGGTATGAAGCGCGCGGGAACCGACCGCGAGACCCTGGCGCGGCTGCGAAAGGCGTTCCGGCAGCTGTTCGACGGTGAAGGTCCGATGGGCGAACGGCTCGACGCCGTTTCGGCGGAGCACGGAGCCAATCCCATGGTTCGCCGCATAGTCGAGTTCATGGCCGCCAAATCCGACCGCGGCCTCTGCCTGCCGGAGAGTTCCGGGGATGCAGCCTAAGCTGGCGATCGTTGCCGGCGGCGGATCGCTGCCGATCGCATTGGCCGAAGCCTGCCGGAAGAACGAACGGCCCTATTTCCTGCTCGGACTGGAAGGATTCGCGGAACCCGACGGGCTGCGCGGCCACCCGCACCGCTGGGGCCGGATCGGCGCCGTCGGGCGGGTCGTCGAAACCATCCGCGAGGAAGCGGCGGCGGAGGTCGTGTTTGCCGGGCATGTCCGGCGGCCGTCCCTGGCTTCGCTCCGGCCGGATCTCTTCACGGTGCGACTGCTCGCCCGGGCCGGAGCCAGGGCGCTGGGCGACGACGGGTTGATGCGCCATGTCGTGAGGGCGTTCGAAGCGGAAGGCCTCAAGGTGGTCGAGGTATCTTCCGTTCTAGCGGACGCGCTTGCACCGCAGGGTCCGCTGGGCGCGCTGGCTCCGGACGAAAGCGCGCTGGAAGACATCCGCCGCGGCCTGGAAGTGGCCGAGGCTCTAGGACGCGCCGATGCGGGCCAGGCCGTGGTTGTGCAACAGGGAATCGTGCTTGCGATAGAAGCCGCCGAGGGTACCGACCGGATGGTCGCGCGCGCTGCCTGTCTACGGCGGGAGGATCCGGGCGGCGTACTGGTCAAGGTGGCGAAGCCGCAGCAGGACCGGCGTATGGACCTGCCGGTAGTCGGGCCGGCGACCGTCGATGCCGCCGCGGCGGCCGGGCTCCGGGGAATTGCGGTCGAGGCCGGCGGCGTGCTGGTCATAGACCGGGACACCGCGACGCGGCGCGCCGACGAGGCTGGCCTCTTCATAACCGGCGTTTTACACCAGCGGTCGTGAACCGGCTTTCCGCTCCGCCCGTCCCGCATGTAGAATCCCCGCAAGCGGACAGGGGGGCGCTGCGGCGGTGAAGCTGAACGGTGAAGAACGGGCCATGCTCGCCGGCGAGATGGGCGAGCCGCGGCGCTGGGCCGTCGAGCATATGGTCGAGGTCGGGCGCATGTTCGATGCGGCGGATTTCGTGCCCGTGAGCCAGGCGCACATGATGGCGGACACGGAATCGCTGGGCGAGGCGGGCGTGGCGTTCCTGGAGGGGCTGGCCGCCCATCCGCCTGAGGATCGGAGGGTGCGAGTGCCGATGCTGACCGATCCGCGCGGTGTCGATCTCTCGCACTACCGCCCGCTCGGCCAGACCGAGGAAATGGCGGCGCTCGAACGGCGCACCATCGCCGCCTGCACGGACCTCGGCATCCTGATGACCGACAGCTGCGTCACCTATCAGACGATCATGCCGCCGGTGCGGGGCGAGCATGTGGCCTATGGCGACACGGGCGTGGTGATCTACTGCAACAGCGTGCTCGGCGCGCGGTCCAATTTCGAGGGTGGCCCTTCGGCGCTGGCGGCCGGCCTCACCGGGCGGACGCCGCGCTACGGCCTGCATCTGGACCGCAACCGGCGCGCGACGAGGCGTTTCATCGCTGTCGAGCGCCCGGAAGGGCTGACCGGCTGGGGCGTGCTCGGCGGGCTGATCGGGCGGCTCTGCGGTTCCTACTGGGAAGTTCCCGTGCTGGAAGGCATCGAGGGCGCGCCGACTTCGGACGAGATGAAGCATTTCGGCGCCGCCATGGCGAGCTTCGGCTCGACGCCGCTCTTCCACATCGTCGGTGTGACGCCCGAGGCGCCGGACCTCGACGCGGTGTGCGACGGCCCGCCGCCGGAGCCGGTGGAGATCGGACGGAAGGACCTTGAGGGGCTGCGGGGCAATTTCGGCGCGAGCGGCGACGAGGTGGATGTCGTCGTGTTCGCCGCGCCGCAGCTCAGCCATGTGGAAATGGCACGGGTGGCGGAGCTTGTGGACGGCCGCCGGCTCCATGAGCGCACGGCGCTGGTCGTCTGCACCTCGCCGACCGTGGCGGCCGATTGCGAGCGGCTGGGCATTGTCGGGCGGATCGAGGCGTCGGGCGCCGTCGTGCTGCGCGGCACCTGCTTCTACAACCAGTATGCGCGCGAGATCGGCGAGGCGAACGGCTGGACCCGCCTGCTCAGCAACTCGGTCAAGATCGTCAACATATTGGGCGGCTACGGCTACCGGCCCGCGCTCGCCAGCATGGAGGATTGCGTGACGGCCGCCGAGACGGGGCGCATCCCGTGACCCGCCGCCTCAGCTGCCATCCCGGCATCGGGCCGAGGGTCGAAGGCGAGGCGCTGGTGGCGTCGGACGACTTCTCCGCGCGCTACGACCTCGACCGGCTCGCCGGCACCTTCTCCCGCCCGGGCCACAAGCTCGCCGGGCTTTCCTATGTGGACCGGGTGCTGGTGTTGAACACGGCCAAGGGCGGTGTCGCATCCGCCTGGATGCTGCGCGAGATGGCGGCGCGCGGGCTCGCGCCGAAGGCGATCCTGTTCAATGCCGCCAACACCATACTGGCGCAGGGCGCGGCCTTCGCCGGCATGGCGCTCTGCGACCGCTTCGAGGACGGCGACATCACCCGCCTGATCGCCACCGGCGAGCGCGTCATCGTCGATCCGCCGGCGGGTCTGGTGACGGTGGTGGGGCGGGCAGCGGAGCGTTGACATTGCCGCGGGAAAATTCCGCAGCAACCGTTGACTTGCCAGGGGGACAGGTATAGACAAATCGTTACTTGCTCCCCGCCGGACTCGCCGTAAGGCCCCGGCGGGGTTATTTTACGGAGCCTATGCCGGTCGAACCCGAGATCAAGCGCGCCGTTTCGTTTATCGACGGTCAGAACCTGTTTCGGCACGCCAAGGATGCGTTCGGCTACCATCATCCGAACTACGATCCCGTCAAGCTCGCCGATGCGGTATGCGGCGCCAGCGGGTGGGTCAATCGAGGCGTCCGTTTCTACACGGGCGTTCCAAGCCAGAACCGATCGGCTATGTGGCATGGCTACTGGAATCGCCGGTTGACCGCAATGACGCGGGCGGGCATCGCTGTCGTAGCTCGTCCTTTGCGGTACCGGATTGAGCAAGTCCGCTTGGCGGACGGCTCTATCCACGGCATTCCGGCAGCGCGTGAAAAGGGAGTCGATTTACGGCTCGGTCTGGACGTCGTGCGCATGGCGCGGAATGGAGAACTCGATGTGGCTGTAATATTCAGCCAGGATCAGGACCTCGCCGAAGTGGCGAGTGAAGTCCGCGATATTGCGCGTGCCCAGGGCCGATGGATCAAAGCGGTTTCCGCCTTTCCCCATAGCGGGAGCGCCACATCGAAGCGGGGAATCGACCGGACCGACTGGTTCAGAATGGATCGAGAATTCTACAATGCCTGTCTCGATCCAAGGGACTATCGCCCGAAACGCCGATCCGCTCGTGCATGAACGCCATTCGATGGACAGGCTTCCGAACATCCACCCCGGAGAAGTCCTGCTGAAGGAGTTTCTCGAACCGTTGCGTCTCAGCCAGAACCGGGCGGCGCGGGACATCAGCGTGCCACCGCGCCGCCTCAACGAGATCGTGCATGGCAAGCGCCGCGTAACCGCCGATACGGCGCTGCGGCGGCCCGCTATTTCGGCAATTCGGAACGCTTCTGGCTCGGCCTGCAGGCCGACTACGATCTGGAGGAGGCGTGCAGGCTGCTTGGAGGCCGGCTGGAACGCGAGGTCGGGATAGCCGATTTCGCAGCTTGAAGAAGCCAACGACTAAAACACCTTGCCTGGGAACGATCGCCATGTACCGCTTCGACCTCACCGAGTCCTACATTCCGGCCCAGACCGACGATGTCGTGCTGGAGACGACGGTCGGCGGCCAGTTGCGCGACATGGCGGCCAGGCGGGGCGGCTGCACGGCGCTTGTGGAGATGGAGCTCGACGGCGAGAACGGGCGGCGCTGGACCTATGCGGAATTGCTGGCGGACAGCGAACGGCTGGCCGAGGCGCTGGCGTCGCGCTTCGCGCCGGGCGAGCGGCTGGTGGTCTGGGCGCCCAATGTGCCGGAATGGGTGCTGATGGAATATGCCTGCGGGCTGGCGGGCCTCATCCTGGTTACGGCCAACCCCTCCTACCAGACGGCCGAACTGCGCTATGTGCTGGAGCAGTCGGGCGCGTCGGCGCTGTTCTCGGTCGAGAGCTACCGGGGCAATCCGATGGCGGAGATCGCCGTGGCGGCCGCCGACGGCCTCGGAGCGGTGCGCGAACTCGTCGATCTGGACGACCGCGCCGCGCTCTACCGCATCGGCGACCGGCCGGTGCAACTGCCCGAGGTGACGCCGGACCATGCCGCGCAAATTCAATACACCTCCGGCACGACCGGCTTTCCCAAGGGCGCCGTGCTGTCGCACCGTTCGCTCACCAACAATGCGCGCTACTGCGCTGTCCGTGCAGGCACGCGGCCGGACTCGGTCTGGGCGAACTTCATGCCGATGTTCCACACCAGCGGCTGCGGGCTGATTACGCTCGGCGCGCTCCAGGCCGGCTGCGCGATGTATCTCGTCAAGCTGTTCGACCCGGCCGCCATCCTGCGGCTGATCGAGCGCGAGAAGGTGACGGCGATCCTGGGCGTGCCGACCATGCTGGTGGCGATGATGGAATGCCTCGACCAGGAGCCGTTCGACCTCTCGTCCGTCGAGATCGCCGTTTCCGGCGGTTCGATGGTGGCGCCCGAGCTCGTGCGCAACGCCAGGGAACGCTTCGGTTGCGAGTTCGAGACGGTTTATGGGCAGACCGAAGCCTCGCCCCTCGTCACCATGCACCATCTGGGCGAAAGCCTCGACATCGTCTGCAACACGGCAGGCCTGCCGATGCCGCGGACGGAGGTTTCGATCCGCAGCGTGGACGGGGAGAACCGGGTGCTGCCGGTGGACGAGGTCGGCGAGATCTGCACGCGCGGCTACTGCGTGATGATCGGCTACCACGACAACCCCTCGGCGACGGCGGACGCCATCGACGCCGACGGCTGGCTGCATACGGGCGATCTCGGCACGCTCGACCGGCAGGGCTATCTGCGCATTACCGGGCGGGTGAAAGAGATGATTATCCGGGGCGGGGAGAACCTCTTCCCGGCCGAGATCGAGAACACGCTGCTGGAGCATCCCGACGTGGCGGAGGTCGCGGTGGTCGGGCTGCCGGACGACAGGTGGGGCGAGATCGTCGCCTGTTTCGTGCGGATGGAGCCCGGCCGCGCCATGGACCCGCAGGAACTGCGCCGCCACTGCCGCGCCCATCTCTCGCCGCAGAAGACGCCCGTCATCTGGCGCGAGGTCCCCGCCTTCCCGCTGACCGGCTCCGGCAAGATCCGGAAATTCCAGCTGGCGGAGGACTATGTGGCGGGGATCGTCTGACCGCGTTGAACTCCTACAGGCTCCGGTAAACCGCCGTCTCGAAATCCAGGTAGAGGGGGAGGGACTTCTCGTCGGCGAAGGGCAGGACCTGGGTGATGTAGGCGCCGCCGATGCCTTTGGTCGGGTCGATCCAGAAATAGGAGTTGGCGAGGCCGGCCCAGGCGAGGCTACCGGCGGTGCGGCCGGTCGGCGCGTCTTCGTTGTTTATCATGAAGGTCAGGCCCCAGGTCTTCTCCATGCCGGGGAAGAACTCGGCATCGTTGGAGTAGGGCGGCATGGCGGTCGCGAGATTGACGACGCGGTTGTCGCCGATGCTGTTGGCCGACATGGCCTCCACGGTCTCGGGCTTCAGCACCCGGTGGCCGTTGGCCGCGCCCCTGTTCAGGATCATGCGGATGAATTTGAGATAGTCCCCGACGGTGGAATAGAGGCCGCCGCCGCCCATCTCGAACTCGGGGTCCTGCTCGACGGTGAACTCCATCGCCATCCAGGCGCCGTCTTCGCCGCGCACATGGACGGTCGCGATCCGCTCCTGCATCGCAGGCGTGATCCGGAAGGCGGTGTCGCCCATGCCGAGCGGATCGAAGATGTTTTCCTTCATGTACTGGCCGAGCCGCTGGCCGCTCACCGCCTCGACCATCTTGCCGGCCCAGTCGATGCCGATGCCGTAGTCCCACCGCTCGCCCGGATCGAACAGGAGTGGCGTCGTCAGCGCGGCGTCCTCGCAGCTCGTGATCTGCGGAATGTCCTTCGCTTCCTGGTAGGCCAGGATGTCCGTGTTCCAGATCTCGTACACATAGCCCGAGGTGTGGGTGAGCAGGTGGCGGAGCGTGATCGGCCGCTTGGGCGGGCGCGTCTTCGGCTGGCCCTTCTCGTCGAAGCCCTCCAGCACCTCGACCTCGCCCAGATACGGGATGACCGCGCTCGCCGGCCCGTCCAGATCCAGCCGGCCCTGCTCGACCAGCTGCATGGCCGCCGCGCCGGTCACGGCCTTGGTCATGGATGCAATCCAGCCGACCGTATCGGGCGTCATGGCAACGCCGCTGCCGACCGCGCGTTCGCCGAAACCGCCTTCATAGACGGTGCCCTCCGCCGTCGTCGCCGCAGCCACGACCCCCGGCACGTCGCCCCGCGAAACCGCAGCCTCCAGGATTCCGTCCACGCTGTCCCTGAGCGCCATGGGTACCTCCCGCCAAACCGGCCCGCCTGCGATGGATGGTGGGCGCACTAGGACTCGAACCTAGGACCCGCTGATTAAGAGTCAGCTGCTCTGCCAACTGAGCTATGCGCCCCACCGGGGACGGGACATGTATCCCTTTCCGCGCCGCCTGTCGAGAACGGGAAGGCTATTCCTCTGCGGCGGCGAGCGGCGCACGCTTGTGGGCGGCGAGTTCGGCCAGGACTTCCTCGGTATGCTCGCCGAGGAGCGGCGCCGGACGCTCGATGGAACCGGGCGTTGCGGCGAGCTTCACCGGCGTGCCGATGGTGTTCATCTTTCCCGCGGCAGGATGGTCGAGTTCGACGACCATGTCGCGGGCGAGCGTGTGCGGGTCGGTGAACACCTCGCCATGGTCCATCACGGGACCGGCAGGTACACCCACCTCCTCGAGCTCGGCCAACCATTCGTCCCGGGTGCGCGTCTGCAACACGCCCTCGATGATCTCGACCAGCGCGTCATTGTTTTCCACGCGGTTCGCGCGCGTCCTGAAGCGCGGGTCTTCCGGCAGGTCCGGGCGGCCGAGCACGTCGCAGGTGCGATGCCAGAGGTTCTGCTGGGCGCCGCCGATCGCGAGGTAACCGTCCTTCGCCTTGAGAATCTGGTAGGGGGAGCTGCCCCGGTGGCGCTGGCCGATGCGCTCCGGCGTCTTGCCGGTCGCAAAATAGGCCGCCGCTTCATAGACGCAGAACGACATGCCACTCTCGAAAAGCGAGACATCGACATGTTGGCCCTTGCCGGTCTGCGTGCGCCCGTGCACCGCGACCATGGTGGCGTAGGCGCCGAACATGCCGGCGCCCACGTCGGAGATGGCGATCGGCAGGCGGAAGGGCGGGCCGTCCTCCGGGCCGTTGATGGCGGCAAGGCCGGACATGGCCTGGGTAATCAGGTCGAAGCCGCCACGGGCGCCGTAAGGCCCGTTCTGCCCGAAGCCGGATATCGAGGTCATCACCAGCCCGGGGTTTTCCGCGGCAAGTGCCTCGTAGCCGAGGCCGAGCCGCGCCATGACGCCGGGCCGGAAGTTCTCGACCGCGATATCGGCGGTGGCGCAAAGGTCCCAGGCGGCCTGGAAGCCCTCCTCGCTCTTCAGGTCGAGCGTCACGGACCGCTTGTTGCGGTTCCAGAGCATGAAGGGCGCGCTCTCGCCGTTCACGAAGGGCGGCGTCTGGCGCATTGCTTCGCCCTCGGGACGCTCTACCTTGATGACATCGGCGCCCTGGTCGGCGAGCAGCATCGCGCAATAGGGCCCCGAAAGATTGCTGGTGAAGTCGATGACTCTGAGCCCGTCCAGTGCCCCGGCCATAGCGCTCGTGCCTCCCATGAGAAACCTGCGGCCATTCTCGCCAACCGGTTTCTCTTGGCAAGGGCGCCGCTGGCGCGGCATAACGGGCGCGGACGACAGGGAGAAATGAGGTCCATGGACGAGATCAAGCTTCGCCGGCAGGGCCAGGTTGCGGTGGTCACGCTCAACCGGCCGGAGAAGAAGAACTGCTGCACCAAGGCGATGTGGTTCGAGCTCGGCCGGCTGTTCGGAGAGCTGGACGAGGACGGCGACGTACGAGCCATCGTGCTCACGGGGGCAGGGGAGAATTTCTGCACCGGGGCCGATATCTCGGAATTCGCCGAGGTGCGGGGCGACGCCGACCAGGCGGCGGACTATGCCCGCGCCGTGATCGCGGCTGAGCACGGCATTGCGGACGTAACCAAGCCGGTCATCGCCGCCATCAGGGGCTATGCGGTCGGCGGCGGCTGCGGACTGATCGTCTGCGCGGATTTCCGGGTCTCGGACAGGACCGGCCGGTTCGGCGTCCCGGCGGCGCGTCTCTCGATCGTTTACGGCATGGACGGGCTGCAGAAGCTCGCCAACATCGTCGGCGTCACCAACGCCAAGAAGATCATGTACACGGCCAAGCGCTTCACGGCGGAGGAAGCCGCGGACATGAGCCTGGTGGACATGCTGGTGGACGGCGACCCGGTCGATGCGGCGATCGAGTTCGCGGAGTCCATGGCAGGCAACGCGCCGCTTTCCGTCATGGGCCACAAGATAGGGCTCAACGCCGTCGCGGCCGGCCGCATGGCCGAGACCGAAGACAGCTACCGCGCCCTGCAGATGCGGGCGTCGAATAGCGAGGACTACCGCGAGGGCCGCACGGCCTTCATGGAGAAACGGGCGCCGGTCTTCCAAGGGCGTTAGGCCGCGCCTATCCTGCCGCCGGCCCGTTCCAATCCAGGAGACATCCAGCCATGCGCTACCTGCACACTATGGTCCGCGTTTCGGACCTCGACAAGTCGCTGTCCTTCTATTGCCGCCTGCTGGGTATGGTCGAAACCCGGCGTACCGAAAGCGAAAAGGGCCGCTACACCAATATCTTCCTCGCCGCATCGGCGGACGAGGCGGTGGCCCGCGACGCGAAGGCGCCGGTGCTGGAGCTCACCTACAACTGGGACCCCGAGGACTATAAGGGCGGGCGGAATTTCGGCCATCTCGCCTTCGAGGTCGATGACATTTACGGGCTCTGCGAGTCGCTTGCGCAAGCGGGCGTGACCGTCAACCGCCCGCCGCGCGACGGGTACATGGCCTTCATCCGCTCACCGGACGGCATTTCCATCGAGCTGCTGCAGGCGGGCGGTCCGCGCGAGCCGGCCGAGCCCTGGGCGTCGATGGAGAATACCGGCACCTGGTGATGCAGGCAGGCGATTCGCAGCGTTGGTTCGACGATTTCAAGGTCGGCCAGCGCTTCGAAACGGACGGGTACACCTTTACCGAGAGCGGCATTATCGACTTCGCGCTCCAGTACGACCCGCAATATTTCCATCTGGACCGCGAACGCGCCGCAGGCAGCATCTATGGGGGGCTGATAGCCAGCGGCTTCCAGACGCTTGCGGTGGTCTTCCGCCTCATCGTCCAGGCGCGGGTGTTCGGACCCGGCAATATGGGCGGGAAGGGCATGGACGATGTGCGCTGGCAGCGCGCCGTGCGTCCGGGCGACACGCTCCGGGTTACCTGCGAGGTACTGGAACTGCTGCCGTCGTCCCAGCCCGACCGGGGCAACATGCGCATGTCGTTCCGCGCCTGGAACCAGTACAACGAAACGGCACTGACCGGCGTGCTCATGCCGGTCATCCAACGCAGGCCGGCCGACCGATAGGGGCGCGGCACCCGGCAGGGGGTACCTGACCGGCGATGAAGCTTTCGGAAAGAATGCTGTCGCGTCCCGGCCGCGCGGTTGCCCTGTTGTGCCTTGCGCAGGCGTTCGTCTGGACGCTGGCGCCGGCGCTGACTCACAGCGCGCCGCCGCTCGATGTCGTGGAAATGCTGGTCTGGGGCCGGGAAGGGGTCGTCGCGACCTTCAAGCACCCCAACCTGCCCGGATTGTTGCTCAAAGGCGTACGGCGCCTCGCAGGCGGCGCGCTCTGGCCGGCCTATGCGCTGGCGCAGGCCTGCGTCGTTGCAAGCTTCCTCGCCGTCTATCTGCTGGGACGAGACCTGCTGGGCCCGGGCCGGGTGCTGGCCGGCACGCTGCTGCTGACCGGAGTCTTCTACTACTCCTGGCCGACGCCGGAGATGAACCACAATCTCGTGCAGATGCCGCTCTGGGCGTGGACGTGCCTGGCTTTGTGGCGGTCCGTGCGGGAGGGGAAGATCGCCTGGTGGCTTCTGCTGGGCCTCTTCGCCGGGCTGTCGGTCTGGGCGAAATACTCTTCCGGCCTGCTGCTGGCGACCGCAAGCGTATGGCTGCTGGTGGATGCGCACGCCCGCGCGCAATTTGCCCGCGCGGGCCCGTGGGCGGCGCTGGCGGTGTTCGCTCTCATTGCCGCGCCGCAGGCGAAATTCCTGGTCGAGACGGGTTTCCTGCCGCTCGACTATGCGCTGGCGCGGGCCGGCGCGGACAGGGCAGGGGGGCCGCTCTCGTTCCTGCTGACCCAGATTGCGGACCATGCCGTCTTCCTGCTGGTCGCGCTGGCGGCCGGGCTGTTCGGCAGAGGGGCGTTCCGGTTGCCGCCGGAAGAGGCGCGCGCGCGCCTCTTCCTCGCGGTCATGGGCCTCGTGCCTGCGCTGCTGGCGGCGCTCATGGCCGCCGCAACGGGCATGGGGTTGAAGGACATGTGGGGCATGCCGATGTTCAACCTCTCCGGCCTGCTGCTGCTGGCGCTGCTGCCGGGCCGTTTCGACGGGCGCAGGCTCGCCCGGATTGCCGCCATGGCCGCGGGGTTGCTCGTGCTGGTCCCTGCGGCCTATGCGGCTTCGGTGGTCCTCCGCGCCGAATGGTCGGACAAGCCTTCGCGGGTCGTCTGGCCGCAGGAGGAGATCGCGTCCCGGCTGCTGCGGGCTTACGAGGACGAGACCGGCGCCATGCCCCGGATCGTTGCAGGGCCGGTCTGGGAGGCAGGGCTGGTGGCCTTGACGGCGCCCGGCGCACCCTCGGTGTTTATCGACGCGGACGAGCGGAAATCGCCTTGGGTGTCCAGGGAAGACATCGCGCGGGAAGGCGCTCTGGTGCTCTGGAGGACGGGCTCGGAGCCTGCGCCGGGCCTGGCCGCGCTGGCTGCCGGGCGGAGGGCTCGGCAGGAGACCTTCCGGTGGAGCGGCTCCGACACCGCCCGCGCGATCGGGATTACCTGGAGGATAGTTCCGCCCCGGTCTCCCTGAAGACGAAGAAGCGGTTGAGCAGATAGGTGAGGACGGCGGCGAGGCCCGTGAAGACCAGGAAGCCGATCCGGTAGTCGAGGCCTCCGATGTCCGCCCAGAGCGCCATCGCCCCGCCATGCAGGGCGACGACTGCCGCATAGCAGGCGAGGAAGCGCGCGCCCGCCCGGCGGTGAGGGGCGCGGCTCCTCAGCACGAAATTGCGGTTGCCGGCATAGGAAACCGCGATGCCGCAGACGGCCGCCAGCGCATTGGCGATTGCCGCCGAGCCCATTCCCGCGCCCTCGACCAGGCCCGCCAGCACGCCGTAATGGACAGCGGTGGCGAACAGCCCGTTCAGAACGAACCGAAGGACCCGCCCGGCTTCCTCACGCATCGCGCGAACTGTCGAGCCCGGTCGTTTCCGTTTCCATGACGAGCGAGGCCGCCGCCGCGTCCAGGTCCGCCGGCGAACGGTAGCCGAGCGCATTCATGATGAGCGCGACAAGGCTCAGGATGGCGGTCTGCAGGAAGACCAGCACCAGGAAGCCGGTCACGAAGGTAAGCCAGCCGGGCGGCGTCTCGCCGGAGAGCTTCAACGCGACGCCCACCAGAAAGACCAGAACGCCGGAGACCGCCGCCCCGGCGCAGACGGCGCCCATTCTCGTCAGCACGGCATCGTCGAACACCGCGACCGCCCGGATGCCGTGCAGCGCCAGGTCGTAAAAGTTCATCCGCGAGCGTCCGTCGTAGCGCGCGCCCCGGTCGCAGGAGATTTCGACGCGCCGCAGCCGCGACTTGATGAGCGCCGCCGCGAGGTGGATCCGGGTTTCCTGCATGGCCGTCAGGCGCAGCAGGGCCCGTCGGTCCAGCGCGCAAAAGTTGCCGAACCGGATCTCCCGACCCGTCAGCAGACGGAAGAAGCGCCGGTAAAGCCGGTAGAAGAGGCGGAAGGACAGGGATTCCGTCCGTCTTCCCCGCCGCGCCACGACCGCGTTGCAATCCGTCCCGATTGCGGCGAGCAGTTGCGGCACGTTTTCCGGCCTGTCCTCGCCGTCGCTGTCCATGACGATTGCGCCTGCATAGCGCGGTTCCGAAGCGGCCACGGCAAGGCCGACCCAGATTGCCGTCTGGTGTCCGCTGTTGCGCTTCAGGCGGACGATCCGGCCGGCCAGTCCCGCATCGCGGATGGCGCCGACCGCTGGCGGCGCTCCGATCGTTCCGTCGTCCACCGCAAGCACTTCCAGCGAGACGCCGGTGTCCAGGCGCGCGAGGTCCCGGCAAAGCGCGGCGAAAGACTCGCCGTCCTCGAACACGGGGGTAACGACGGCCCAGACGGCGTCACGGTCGGGCGACATCGATCCGGTGTTCCGGAATGGTGCGAAGCAGGTCGCGGAACCAGTCGATCGTGGCGCCGAGGCCGTCTGCAAGACCGGTGGCCGGCGCCCAGCCGAGCAGGTCGGCGGCGCGCGAGACATCCGGCCGGCGCCTCGCGGGGTCGTCCCTTTCCAGCGGCACAAGCATGGTGGGCGAGCCGCTCCCGCAGAGGCGCACGACCGCCTCGGCAAGCGCCGCGATGGTGGTTTCCTCGGGATTGCCGAGATTAACGGGGCCGGGCGGGGCATCGTCGAGCGCCATGTAGGCCAGCAGGCCGTCCACGAGGTCGTCCACATAGCAGAAGGACCGGGTCTGGCTGCCGTCGCCGGCGAGCGTAAGCGGGCGGTCCAGCAGCGCCTGGACGATGAAGTTCGAGACCACGCGCCCGTCCGAGGGGTGCATGCGCGGTCCGTAGGTGTTGAAGATGCGGACGACCCGGATATCGACGCCGTGCTGGCGGTGATAGTCGAAGAACAGCGTCTCGGCGCAGCGTTTGCCCTCGTCGTAACAGGCGCGGGGTCCGACCGGGTTCACATTGCCCCAGTCGTCTTCCTTCTGCGGGTGGGTCAGCGGATCGCCATATACCTCGCTGGTCGAGGCCTGGAGGATGCGCGCGCCGCAGCGCCTGGCAAGCTCCAGCATGTTGATCGCGCCGTGCACGGAAGTCTTCACGGTCTGCACGGGGTCGTGCTTGTAGTGCACCGGGCTTGCCGGGCAGGCGAGGTTGAAGATGCGGTCCACCTCCAGGCGCAGCGGCTCCGTCACATCGTGGCGGATGAACTCGAAATTCGGCTCGCCCAGCAGGTGCGCGACATTCGCCTTGGCGCCGGTGAACAGATTGTCGAGGCAGATGACATCCGAGCCCTCGGCCATCAGGCGCTCGCAAAGATGCGAGCCGATGAAGCCCGCCCCGCCGGTGACGAGCACGCGTTCGGTATAGTGCTTCATCTGCGCGCCGCCGCCGTCCGCCGCATAGGGTCCCCTCCCGGTCCGGCGCCATGCCGGCTTGTCGTCCGTGCTTGTCGGGGAGCCTATTGTAGCGCGCGAGGGCGCGGCAGCTATGCGGCTATGCGTCGGGGAGCGTGTTGCCGTCCGCGCGCCACTGGGCTTCCAGGCTCCGGCGCAGTTTGGCGAGCGCGCGGGCCTCGAGCTGGCGGACGCGCTCCTTGCTCACGCCGAGTTCCTGTCCGAGCGATTCGAGCGTGCGAGCATCGTCTTCGAGCAGCCGCTCGCGAATGATCTTCGCCTCGCGCTCCGGCAGTTCGCCCAGCGCATCCCGGATCCAGCGCGCCCGTTCGTCGCCGTCGAGATGTTCCATGGCGTTGTCTTCCGGAGACGGCCGCTGGTCCGCCAGGAAGTGCATCCAGGTCTCGTCGCCGTCCTCGCCGACGGGCGCGTCAAGCGAACGGTCGGCGCCGGTGAGCCGGCCCTCCATGCTTTCCACATCGCTCGTCGCGACCTTGAGTTCGGCGGCGATGCGTTCGCGCCCCCGGTCGTCGAGCGGCTTGCCGGTGCGGCCCTCGATACGCGCGCGCAGCCGGCGAAGATTGAAGAACAGCGACTTCTGGGAGGAGGTCGAGCCCGTGCGAACGATGGACCAGTTGCGCAGGACATAGTCCTGCATCGCCGAACGGATCCACCAGGATGCGTAGGTCGAAAAGCGGACTTCCCGCTCCGGCTCGAACCGCGCCGCCGCTTGCATCAGGCCCACCGCGCCTTCCTGCATCAGGTCAGCCATCGGCAAGCCGTAATTCCGGTATTTCGCCGCCGTGGCGGCGACCAGGCGCGTATAGGCGTTGACCAGCTCGTGCAGGGCGGCTTCGTCCTGTTCGTCCCGCCAGCGCAGGGCCAGCTCCTGTTCCCGTTCGCGAGTGAGCAGCGGCGTGCTCATCGCATGGCGGACGAAGTTCAGCGTCCCCCTGCTATTGGCCGACCGGTCCAGATAGCTCATCTCGTTCCTTCCCGCGCCGCATCCGGGACCCCGGGCGGGCGCACACCTAAACAGGTGGGCAGCCACCTGCGGTTATTCAACCGGTTTCGCAGCGCCGCCCCCCAAATGCCGAGAGGCGGTCCGCCCGTGGAGAGCAGCCGCCTCTCGATGCGATATCTTGTCGCTAGACGGTCAGGCGGCCTGCAACACCGTTTCCACTCGTTTGACGGCTTTGTCCTCGTCGATTTTCTCCACCACCGCGAGTTCCCGGCTCAACCGTTCGAGCGCAGCCTGGTAGATCTGGCGCTCGCTGTACGACTGGTCCGGCTGGTCCGCGTTGCGATGCAGGTCCCGCACGACCTCGGCGATCAGTATCGGGTCGCCGGAGTTGATCTTCGCCTCATATTCTTGGGCGCGCCGGCTCCACATCGTTCGCTTGATCCGCACCTTGCCCTTGAGGGTGCGCAGTGCGTTCTGCATCTCCTTTTTCGTGGAAAGCGTACGCAGGCCTGCCGTCTGTACCTTGGCGGTGGGAATGCGCAGCAGCATTTTTTCCTTTTCGAATTCGATGACCAGCATCTCCAGGTCGTAACCCGAAATGGTCTGTTCCTCGACCGCCAGCACCTTTCCGACGCCGTGCGCCGGATAGACCACGTGATTGCCGGCTCTGAAATTTCCTCGCTTCGTCATTCTGTTACGTGATTCCCCAAGTTCCGTAATTGCGCACCGACCGGAAAGGTAACGCGCCCAACCGCTTCAGCGAGCGGGGCGCGCCAGCGAAAGTCTCCTGTCGGCGAGGCTTCCTCCAAAGCCCGGCACGAACATTATCACAAAATCAATAGGACTGCGAGCTTTCGGAGCCGAAATCCCTATATGCGACCGGCATAGGGGGCGGTACCGAGCTGTCCTTGGCAAACGCGCCCTTTATCGTCGCGTTTCCGGTGTCGCTGCGCTTCTTGCCGCGCGCTAACCGCCCGGATTGGGGCTGAAATGGGCCTCCAGCTTGCCTTCCACGCCTTCCCAGCTTTCAGCGTCCGGCGGGGCGTCCTTGCGGTAGGTGATATTGGGCCAGCTCTCGGAGTAGCGGCGGTTGAATTCGACCCATTCCTCCATGCCAGGATCGGTGTCCGGCTTGATCGCCTCGACCGGGCATTCCGGCTCGCAGACGCCGCAGTCGATGCATTCGTCGGGGTGTATGACCAGCATGTTTTCCCCTTCGTAGAAGCAATCGACCGGGCATACTTCGACGCAATCGGTGTATTTGCACCGGATGCAGGCATCGTTGACGATATAAGTCATAGGCAATGTCTCCGGGCCGCAAGCGGAGCGGCAAGACAGGTTGCGCCATTTAGCAGTCGGATCGGGCCTGTCAACCGTCGAGATTGGCGTAGAGACGGGCGGCTTCCGGCGCCGGACCGCGGCGCTCCGCCAGCGCCTCTACCCGCACGACCCTGATGTTGCCCGCCTGCGGAAAGGTCAGCACATCGCCTACCCGAAGGATGTGATGGGCCTTCTGCACCGGGCGCCGGTTCACCCGCACTCGCCCGGCCTGGCAGAGCCGCGTCGCCAGTCCCCGCGTCTTGAAGAAGCGGGCCCGCCAGAGCCATTGATCGAGCCTTTGGCCTGGACCGGCGCCGTTCACAATCCGACCTTGAGTTCGGCGAGCTTTGCGAACGGCGAACCGGGCCGGGGCCGTATGCGGCGCGACTGCCGGGGGCGGCTGCGGGTCATCTGCATTCCCGTGCCGCTGTCGCGGGCCTCGTATCCGATGTCCGTCAGAATCGCGGGGAGGTCGTCGAGGCGGCAGCCTGCAAGCCGGGCCAGTTGCAGGGTAGGGACGAACGGCCCTTGATCCGCGAGGCCGGCGGCGGCATCGGCAAGCCGTTCCAGAACGGCGGCCCGGAGCGCAAGCGGGCCTGCGACGAGATAACCGGCGGCGGCGTAACGCTCTCCGGGCACGGCAGGGTCCAGCGGCAGCACCTGCCGGTTCGTGGCCAAGGGCTCGCCGCCGCTTTCCCGGTGGATACGCCAGAGCAGGTCCAGCAATCCGGAAGCCCGGCTCTTCTGCATCGCCGGCACGAACAGGGCGATCCGGCCGATTCGTACACCCATTCGCCCAAGCGCCTGGCGGTCGGCGCGGGACAGGGACCTGGCAAGGTCCGTCACAGCGTCCCGCCTCAGCGTTCCGAGCGCTTCGGCCAGCCGGTATGCGATTCCGCGTGCGCGGCCGGACAACCCTTCGGCCCTGGCGAGAGCGGCGAGCGGGGCAAGATCGCGGGCGATCAGTCCTTCGATCCAATCCCGAAGACGGACCTCCACGCGGCGCCGGGGCGCCGTTTCCAGCAGGTCGGACGGCAGGATGCGCAGGCCGGGCGCCAGCGCTGTCGAGCCGACCGCCAGCCGCGCAACCGGCTCATCGTTCCAAAGCAGCCGTCCGTCGCCGTCGAGAGCGAAACTCCCGTCCCGGGCCGCCTCCAGTTCATCCACCCTCCGGGCCGCCTCCTGCCGGAGCACCCGTTGGGTAGCGACCACCAGGGGCCGGCCGCCGCGTTCCCCCCGGGCCGCCGTGTAACGAAAGCCGTCGAGGCGTCCGACGGTCTCGCCTTCGAGGAACACGGAGCCGTCGCGCGCCACGGCCCCCATGAGGTCGCCGCCTTCCCGCAGGCGCCGGGCCAACACGGCGGTCCGCCGGTCCACGAAACGCTGGGTCAGCCGTTCGTGCAGCGCGTCCGACAGCAGGTCCTCCAGCCGGCGGGTGCGTTCCTGCCAGCCGGCGGCATCGTCGAGCCATGCCGCACGGTAGGCGATATAGGTCCAGGTGCGCACACCGGCGATGCGCGCCATCAGCGTGTCGATGTCGCCGTCGGTGCGCTCCAGCCTGCCGACCTGCCGCGCCACCCAATCGGCCGGCAGACGGCCGTCGCAATCGACCAGATACCGGTAAATGCGCCCCAGCAGGTGGGCATGGGCGTCGGTCAGCGTCTTGCGGAAGTCCGGTATCTGGCAGACCTCCCACAGCATAGCGACCCGCTCGGGGTTGCCCGCGGCCGTCCGGACGGCGGCGTCCTTCGCCAGAACGGTCAGCGCCTGGTGGTCCTCTCCGTCCCGTCCGGGCACGCAGAAGGGGAAGGGCGGCGGGCGCCCGAGGCTCGCCAGCAGCGCATCGACATTGGAGAAATCGAGGTCGGCATTGCGCCAGCACACCGTTTGCAGAGGCTCGAAGCGATGCTCCTCGACGCGGGCGACGGCGCGTTCGTCCATCGGGCGCTGTTCGGCGGTAACGCCGAATGTGCCGTCGGCGACATGGCGGCCGGCGCGGCCGGCGATCTGGCCGATTTCCGCGGCATCGAGCTTCCGCATGCGCCGGCCGTCGAACTTGCTGAGCGCCGAGAACGCTACATGGCGCACATCCATGTTGAGTCCCATGCCAATGGCGTCGGTGGCGACCAGATAATCCACCTCGCCGGCCTGGTACATGCCGACCTGGGCGTTCCGTGCGCGCGGGCTGAGCGCCCCCAGCACGACGGCCGTGCCGCCGCGCTGCCGGCGGACGAGTTCGGCCAGGCGGTAAACTTCGCTCGCCGAGAACGCCACTACCGCCGAGCGGGGCGGCAATCGTGTGACCTTGCGGTAGCCGGAGTAGTCGAGCCGGGAGAAGCGCGGCCGGTCTTCGACGACGGCCTCGGGCGCCAACTGGCGCAATAGCGGCCTGATCGTCTCCGCGCCCAGAAACATCGTCTCATGCTTGCCGCGGGCATGGAGAAGGCGGTTGGTGACGATATGGCCGCGCTCCGGATCCGCCGCCATCTGCACCTCGTCCACGGCCAGGAAGGCGACGCTCCGGTCGAGCGGCATCGACTCGGTGGTGCAGACGAAATAGCGCGCCCGCGGCGGGATCACCTTCTCCTCGCCGGTGACGAGAGCAACGGCGCTCGCGCCCTTGATCGCGGCAATGCGGTCGTAGTTCTCGCGCGCGAGCAGACGGAGCGGGAAGCCGATCATGCCGGACTCGTGCCCGAGCATGCGTTGCACGGCGGCGTAGGTCTTGCCGGTGTTGGTGGGTCCGAGTAACGCGGTGACCCGCGCAGGCTCGTCGAGTGGCCGCATGGGGGAAGATTCGGTCGGATTCCGCGACAGTTCAAGGGCAATTGCGTGTGGATTCCTTGACAATGCGGATCGAAGGACCGGGGGCGGCCCGGCCGTGCTTGCGGCGGTTGCATCTCTGCCGCCGGAATTAAGCTAGGCTGCGGCCTTCCGGCTCGACCCCCTCAGCAAAGGACGAACGCTCCATGGACTACGGCATCGCCTATTTCCCGACCGACTATTCCATTGAGCCGGCTGCGTTGGCCGTCGCGGCCGAAGAACGCGGCTTCGAGTCCTTCTGGGCCCCCGAGCATTCGCATATTCCCTGGTCGCGCCAGTCTCCCTGGCCCGGCGGCGCCGACCTGCCGAAGCAGTATTACGACGTCATGGACCCGTTCCTGGCGCTCGCCAGCGCGGCCACCGTCACCTCCCGCATCAAGCTCGGGACCGGCATATGCCTCGTCGTGCAGCGCGATCCGATCTACACCGCCAAGGAAGTATCACCCTCGACCGGCTTTCGAACGGGCGCTTCCTGTTCGGCATCGGCGGCGGCTGGAATGCGGAGGAAATGGCCGACCATGGCACCGATTTCTCGACGCGCTTTGCGCTGATGGAGGAGCGCGTCGCCGCCATGAAGACGATCTGGACGGAGGCGAAGGCGGAGTTCCACGGCGACTTCGTCGATTTCGACCCGATGGCGCAGTGGCCGAAGCCGGTGCAGCGTCCGCACCCGCCGGTGATCGTCGGCGGGGCCTTTCCCTGGGGCGCCAGGCGGGCGGTGGCCTATGGCGACGGCTGGATGCCGATCGGCGGTCGCAACCAGGACGTGCTGGAACTGCTGCCCCGCTTCCGGCAGATGGCGGCCGAAGCCGAACGCAACCCGGACGAGATTGCCGTCACGTTGTTCGGCGTGGCGGCTGACGAGGTGCTGCTCGACAGGGCCGAGGCCGCGAGTGTGGCGCGCGCGGTCTTCATGTTGCCGTCGGTGGACGAGGCCGAGAGCCTGAAGGAACTCGACGCCCTGGTGGAAAGGCTCGGGCCGCGCCTCTGATCTCCCGGCGCTTCAGTCGCCGAAGAACGGCGTTTCGTTCTCGCCCCGGAGGCGGATGTCGAAGCGGTAGCCGTCGTCCTCCGCATGAGCCACCAGCAGCGGCCTGCGCCCGGCGGGCACGGCCGCCAGCACGGGGTCGGCATCGTTCAGCTCTTCGCTGGGGAAATAGGCGCGGGTCCGCATGCGTCGCAGGAGGCCGGCTGCGAAGACCGCAAGCGAGACATGCGGCGCCTGCCAGCGATTGCCCTCGAAGGGGACCGGCCCCGGCATCACTGTCGTGAAGCGGAAACCGCCCTCGGCATCCGTCAACACCCGGCCGAAACCGCTGAAATGGGGATCGCGCGGGCGCGCCTCGTCCCTGTCGAGCGGATGCGCATAGCCGCCTGCGGCATTCGCCTGCCAGATTTCGACCAGCGCGTCGCGCACGGGCGCGGCGTTCACGTCGGTCACCCGGCCCTGCAGGACGATGCTGCGGCCCTCAGCCTTGCCGCCGCCGGTAAGGTCGGCATTGAACGGAAGCGCATAGTTGAAGAACGGCCCGAGCGTCTGCGACGCGGTCGGCGCAATGCTCATGCCGCGGACCCTTCCTCTTCCATCGGCGTTTGGTTCCGGCCCCGCAGCACGATGTCGAAGCCATAGCCGAGCGCATGTTCGTGCAGGCCGACGGACGTATCGGCGACCGCAACGAGCCGGTTTCGGGCGTCCGCTTCGGGCACGGACATGAAGATCGAGTCCATCTCGTTCAGCGGGTCGCCCGGGAAATACATCTGGGTAATCATCCGGCTCATGAAGGCGTAGCCGTAGATCGAGAGATGGATATGCGGCGGCCGCCACCAGTTGCCCGAACTCGGCACCGGATAGGCACCGGGCTTGACGGTGACGAAGCGGTAGCGGCCCTCCGAATCCGTAACGACCCGTCCTCCGCCGATGAAATTGGGGTCCAGCGGCGCGTCCCGCTTGTCCACCGGGTGGCGGTATTTCCCCGAGGCGTTGGCCTGCCAGGCTTCCACAAGGACGCCCGGAAGCGGGCGCGCATCCTCGTCGCGGACCTGCCCGGCGAGGATCATCAACTGGCCGAGCGCCTGTCCGCCGCCGGTCAGATCCGCCTCCTCGGGCGACACACCCTCCCGCGTGAACAGCGGCCCGGTGATTTCCGAGAGCGTGACCGGCGCTTCGACGAACGGTTGCGACGGGGCAAGCTGGCTCGTCCGGAAATAGCGCTCGGAATTGACGGCCGGCTGTGTGCCGTCGGGATAGGGGGAGTATTCGACCATGAGCTTTCTCCCGTTGGAGGCAGGCGCCGTTCCTATGCAGCGGTCTTTATCATGTCCGCCGCCTTCTCGGCGATCATCAGCACGGCCGCATTGGTGTTGGCCGAGACCATGCGCGGCATGACCGAGGCATCCACCACCCGGAGCCCTTCCAGCCCGCGCAGGCGCAGCGAGGAATCGACCACGGCCATCGGGTCGTCGCCCATCTTGCAGGTGCCGATGGGATGATAGACCGTCGCACCGTTCACGCGGCAGTAGTGGAGCAGTTCGTCGTCGCTCGCCCGCTCGGCGCCCGGTACGGTTTCGCACTCGATATAGGGCGCGATAGCCGGCTGCTCGAATATCTTTCGCGCGAGCTTCAGCGCCCCCGTCATGGTGTCGCAATCGGTCTGCGTGGCGAGGTAGTTCGGGCGGATGACCGGGTGGCGGTCCGGATCGTTCGCAGCGATATGGATGGACCCGATGCTCTCCGGCCGGTGTTGCCAGAAGCCGAGCGTCATGCCGGGATAGTCGTCGAGCACGCCGATGAGGCCGTCCTTGTAGCTTGCCGGCGCGAAACTGTATTGCGCGTCGGGCGTCGCCACGCCCGGCATGATCCTGGCCGAGACGCTGACATTGCCCGGCGCGGCGGTGAGCAGCCCGGTCCGCGTCGTCGCGTAGCGCACGGTCTCCCAGAGCAGCGGCAGACCCTTCGAGCGCTCGTTGAAGGTACGGATGCTCTTCGCCTTCATGCAGATGCGGGCGACATAGTGGTCCTGCAGGTTCTCTCCGACGCCCGGGAGGTGATGGATCGGCTCGATCCCGAGCGGCTGGAGGCGTTCGCCGTCGCCGATGCCCGACAGTTCCAGCAGCTGCGGCGAGGCGATGGACCCGGACGAGAGAACGGTCTCGCAGTTCGCGCGGGCCTCGCGGACGACATCGCCCTGACGGAACACGACACCGACGACGCGTCCCTCCTCGACGATCAGACGCTGCGCCAGTGCGTGCGTCTCCACCCGCAGGTTGGTCCGACCGTCCGTCTGGCGCAGATAGGTCCGCGCCGTGCTTTCCCGGCGACCGTTGCGGATGGCGTGCTGGAAGTAGCCCACACCTTCCTGCTCGCCGTCATTGTAGTCGTCGTTGCGCGGGATGCCGGCCTCGGCACAGGCTTCGATGAAGAGGCGTGTCAGCGGATGCTGCTCGATCGGGTCGATAACGTTGATCGGACCGCCCCGGCCGCGAATCTCCGGATCGCCGTCCGCCCGGTTCTCGAACTTCCTGAAATAGGGCAGAACCTCGTCATAGGACCAGCCGCGATTGCCGAGCTGCGCCCAGCCGTCATAGTCCTCGGGCTGGCCGCGCACGATGAGGTGGCCGTTGATCGCCGAGGAGCCGCCGAGCACCTTGCCGCGTGGCCAGTGGATCGCCCGGTTGCCGCTCGTCTCTTCCTTCTCGGTTGCGTAGCACCAGTTGACGGACGTGTCGTAGAGCGTCTTGAAGAAGCCGGCCGGGATGTGGATGAACGGGTTGAAGTCGCGTCCGCCCGCTTCGAGCAGCAGCACGCTGGTATTCGGATTCTCGCTCAGGCGATTGGCCATGACGCAGCCGGCCGAACCGGCCCCGATAACGATATAGTCGAAGCGGCTCATCCCGCCTTTCCTCCCCCCTTCCGGTGACAGGGCAGCTTACGGCCCAGCGCGTTGAATTCAACAATCGGGGATCGACCGCCGCTCATTTCCGGGATGCCGACATGGCGGGCGGGACGAGCGTGCAGGCCGCCGGCCTCCTCAAGCCGCGCTCAAGCCGGGTTGCCCGGCGCCGATCCGCAGCGCCCGGCAGAGCGCGATGCTGACCTCCGCCTTGTTCAGGGTGTAAATGTGGAAGTCGGTCAGGCCCTCGGAGGCGAGGCGCCGGCATTGCTCCGTCGCCACGGCGGCGGCGGCGGAGGCGCGCGCCCGGGGCCGCTCGTCCAGGCCCTCGAACATGCGCTCTATCCAGCCGGGAATCGAAGCGCCGCATCTGGCCGAGAAACGCTTCAGTCCGCCGAAATGGCTGACCGGCATGATGCCCGGCACGATCGGCGCGGCGATTCCGGCTGCCCTGGCGCGGTCGATGAAGCGGAGCACCGCGTCCGTGTCGAAGGCGTATTGTGTGATCGCGAAGCGGGCACCGGCGTCGAACTTGCGCTTGAGATTGTCGATATCCGCCTCCGGGCTCGCCGCCTCCGGATGAACCTCCGGATAGGCCGCCACGGCGATGTCGAAATCGGCGACGCGCATGAGCCCCTCGACCAGATCGACCGCGAAGGGATAACCGCCCGCGGATGGGCGGTAAGGCCCGCCGCCCGGTGCATCTCCCCGCAATGCGACGATGCGCCGGATACCGGAGTCCCATAGTTCGCGGGCGAACGAGTCGATCTCGGCCCGGCTCGCCCCGATGCAGGTCAGATGGTGGGCGACGGGCAGGCCGGTGCGCTCGGCCACCCGCTCCACCGCGTCCCGGGTGCGGCCCCGCGTCGTGCCGTCGGCGCCGTAGGTGACGGAGAAATATTCGGGCTCCAGCGCTGCCAGCCGGTCGACCTCCCGGTCCAGCCTGAGCAGGCCCTCCGGCGTCTTCGGCGGGAACAACTCGAACGAGACCCGAATGCCCGAACGGCCGGTCTCTTTGTCGTGGGTGTGCCGGTTCACGATGCAAACGGGTCGGAGCGGCGGGCGGACCCGCCGCGCCGGCGCCTCACTCCGGCTTGCGGAAAAGCTGGATGCCCCAGGCCAGGTGCCCGGCATCCGCAGCCTTCACCCAGTTCTCGAGGCCGACGGTCATCTTGTCGAGATACGCCGCCGAGGCGCCGTTTTCCCGCAGCTTGTCGTAACCGGCCGTGAGTTCCTCCCGCACCCGGTCGTAGTGGGTGCGGAGATGGCCGGTCATGTCCTCCTGCACCAGCACCTCGAAGCCCAGCGCCTGCGCTGCTTCGCGGTAGAAACGCATGGAGCCGAGGCTGTTGAGTTGGAGCCGGTCGTAAACGGGCTGGAGCACGCCGTCCGGCACGTCGTCGGCCTGCATCGGGTCGGTGAACACGAAGTGGCCGCCGGGCTTCAGCACGCGCCAGACTTCGGCCAGCACCCTGTCGCGCTGGTCGGAATGCAGGATGGCGTCCTGGCTCCATACCGCGTCGTAGCTGGTGTCCGGGTCGGGGATGTTCTCGAAGACGCCGTGCACCACCGATATCCGGCTGCCGAGTTTCGCCTGCCGGTTCCTGGCCCGGTTGGTGTCGTTCTGCGTCTCGGAGATGTTGAGGCATGTCGCCGTGCAGCCGGTCCGCCCGACGACGCGCCGCATCGAGCCGCCATAGCCGGCGCCGATGTCCAGAACGCGGGAGCCGGGGCCGATATCCGGCAGCATGGCCATCATCCGGTCGACGGTTTCGGCGCTGGCCTCGCGAATGTCCCGCGTCGTCTCGTAGATGCCGAGATGCAGGTCCTCGCCGCCCCACACCATCGAGTAGAACGTGTCGGCGTCGTCGCTGTCGTAATAGTCTTCGGTGATGTCGCGAACGTCGCTTTCGCCCTCTTCGCGGACGCCGCCGCCCCAGCGCACGACATGCAGCGTGGACTTCTCGGCGATATGGATGAAGAAGTCCGGCTCGTTCTCGGCGTAAGACTCCTGGAAGTCGCCATAGGTGCGCACCCGCGCGAACCCGGCCTCGCCGAGCAGGCGGCGCATGTAATTCTTGCGGATCGGACTGAGGTTGAGCGTGTAGTCGGAACCGTCGGCGAAGCTGTATTTCATCCGGACGAGGCTTTCGTCGATATATTCGGGCTCCGCATTCACCTCGTCGCCGCAGTAATAGTATTTGTGCTTCGACGAAAAGCCCTCGTCCAGCATGGCGTCGTAATTGCGCTGGTCCAGGATCAGCATCCCGTCATGCTTCAGCGCGGCGTAGAACTCGGCCAGGGCGCGGCGGCGATCCTGCTCCTCATGCAGGTGGGTGAATGAGTTGCCGAGGCAGATAATCGCGTCGTACTTGCCCTGGATGTGACGGTTCAGCCAGCGCCAGTCGGCCTGGACCGTCTTGAGGATCAGTCCGCGCGACCTGGCATTCTCGAAGGCCTTGGCCAGCATCGTGGCCGACCCGTCGCTCGATGTCACATTGAAACCGGCCTCGGTCAGGCGCACCGAGTGGAACCCCGTGCCGCAGGCGACGTCCAGCACGGTTTCCTTGCCGCGGGCGCGAAGCACATCGATGAAGAACTGCCCCTCGCTCTCGGCGCGCGCCATCCAGTCGATCAGCTCGTCCCACTTCTCGACGAAGGACAGGATGTATTCGCCGCGGTAGAGATCGGTTTGGCGGTCCTCCAGCGGGTCGTCGCTGTAGCTCTGGCGTTCGAGTTCAAACTCCGAGTTCTTCGTCGACAGGGACACACTTTCCATAGCTCGATCCTACTCCCGGTTATCCGCCGATCCCGTCCGGACCGGCACGCTAAGGATCGACCCGGTATCGGGCCGATGCTCGTCGGATGCTGTTTGCGCCTGCAAGCGGGATCGGCCGGGCAATCCGGCCCGGCCCCCTCAAAGGTCCGGCGCGTCCTGCCCGGGCAATCGCTTGCGCAGTTGCAAGGATGCAGGCAGGGGCTCATTGCGGCGCTTCGGCCGCAATGGAGGCCGCAGTCGATGACAGCGAAGCGGCGCTCTCGAAGTCAGTTCGATGACAAGGGAAGCCCCCGGGACCGTTAGGCCTCGCGGGCGAGCCACAGCTTCCCCTGAAGATGCAACGACGATATTACGGGAAGAGGCTCTTGTAAAATTCCCGAGCCGCACGGGGTCCGGGATCGGTTTGCGGCAAGGCTGCCCGCCGGAAGCCGAACCTGCCCGTCGGGCTACGCGGACCGGCCCGGTCCGACCGCGGTCTAGTCGGCGGCCGCCTGCGCCGCCAGGCGGGCGTGGTCGGTGCGGGCGCCGTCGACGACCGCGCCCGAGTCCTCCATCCCGTCGATGTCCCGGTCGCTGTAACCGTATTCGCGGAGCACGGCGCGGCTGTGGGTTCCCAGGTCGGGCGCGGTCGCGAGAAAGCTGCCTTCCGGCGCCGTCTCGATCCCCGGCACGGCATGCATCGGCACGCGGCCGACCGCATCGTGCTCCTGCCAGGCGACGGACCGGTTGTGGAGCACCTGCAGCTCCCGGAAATAGTCGCCGAAATCGTTGACCGGCCCGGCGATGATATCCGCCTCGCCTAGCATTCCCACCCATTCCGCCGTGGGCCGCTCTTCGATGAGCGGGCGCAGAAGCGCCAGCAGTTCGGCTTCGTTCTCGATCCGCGCCTCGTAGGTGGAAAAGCGCGGGTCCGCGGCGAGCTCGGGCCGCTCTACCAGCCCGCAAAGCGCCTCGAAATGCTTCTCGCGCCGCGCGTTGATGTTCACGAAGCCGTCTGCGCTCCGGAAGGTCCCGACGGGAACGCCGACAACCTGCGGCACCGGCCCTTCCAGATGGTATTCGATCATCTTCGCCGCCATGAAGGCGCCGGCGGACTGTTGCAGGCTCATGTCTATGTAGCGCCCGGGCGCACCGCGGACGGCGCGGGCATAGAGCGCCGCCGAGACCGCCTGGAAGGCGTAGAGGCCGGTCATCACGTCGATGGCGATCATGCCGACCCGCTGCGGCAGGCCGTCCTTGTCGCGGTTCATCGCCATCATGCCGGTGACGGCCTGGGCTATCGAGTCCGTCAGCGGCCGGTCGCTCCAGGGGCCCGTCTGGCCGTAGCCCGTGACCGACAGGTAGATGACATCCGGATTGACGGCGCGGACGCTCTCATAGTCGAGCCCGAACCGCGCCGTGACGCCGGGCCGGAACGCTTCCAGCACGACGTCCGCCTCCGCCGCGATCTTCGCTGCGGCGTCCCTCGCTTCGGCCTGCTTGAGGTCCAGCGCAAGCGAGCGCTTGCCCCGGTTCACCTGCAGGAAAAAGGCGGAGTAGGGCCCGTGCCGCTTGCCGATGCCCCGCGCCCAGTCCCCGCCGGGCGGCTCGATCTTGATGACATCGGCGCCGTGTTGGGCCAGCAGGAAGGCGCAATGCGGGCCCGCGACGCCCTGCGTCAGGTCGCAGACGCGGAGGCCGGTAAAGGCGAGGTTGTCGGTCGTCATTGCGGAACCTCCGGCTCCGGTGCGGCAGTCCAGACCGGCCGGCCTTCGACAGGATATTGCGGGTCGTTGTAGCCGGGCGTCGAGGGGTGGCCGGCCGCCACCAGGCCGTCGATCAGCGCCTCGTCCTCCGGCTCGAAGTTGCGGTCCGTCGCGCCCAGATAGTCGCGCCACTGCTCGCGCGTCCTCGGGCCGCCTATGACGGAGGTAATGAAGCGGTTGTTCAGCACCCAGAGCGTCGCGAACTGGGCTGCCGACATGCCGCGCCGCTCCGCGTGCGCAGCCACCTGCGCCGCGATCTCCAACGATTCGTCCCGGAGTTCCGTCTCATGGATGCGCCGGTCGCCGCGCGCGGCCCGGCTGCCGGTCTCGGGCTTCGCGCCGGAGCGATATTTCCCCGTCAGTACGCCGCGCGCGACCGGGCTGTAAGGCACGACGCCGAGCCCGAACCAGTTGCAGGCGGGCAGGTGCTCCGTCTCGGGCATCCGGTTGACGGCGTTGTAGTAGGGCTGGCTGGCGATGGGGCGCGGCGCGCCAAGGGCATCGGCGATGCGGCAGACTTCGGCGACGCGCCAGGACCGGTAGTTCGAGACGCCGTAATAGAGCACCTTGCCGGCGCGGATCAGGTCCCCCATCGCCCGCACGGTTTCTTCGAGCGGCGTGTCCGGGTCTTCCTTGTGCAGGTAGTAGAGGTCTATGCGGTCGGTGCCGAGGCGCTTCAGGCTGGCCTCGCAGGCGCGCAGCATCCACTTCCGGGATAGGCCGCCCCCATTCGGGCCTTCTCCCATCCGGTTGAAGAGCTTGGTTGCGATGACCCAGTCGTCACGGTCGCGCGCCACGGCCCGCCCGACGACCTCTTCCGAGCGTCCCCGGTTGTAGCCGTCGGCCGTGTCGATGAAATTGACGCCGGCGGCCCGCGCGTCCTCGACCATGGCCTCGGCATCTTCGGGTTCTGTCGGCCCGCCGAACATCATCGCGCCCAGGCACAGCTTCGAGACCTTGAGCCCGCTCCGCCCGAGATTCCGGTATTCCACTCGGTATTCCCCCATGCTTGCGCGCCCCTATATGGCCGAACCGCCGCCGGCGCGGCAAGTGTCGGTTGTCGCCTGCGCCATGCCCGGTTTGCGCGCCGGCACGGCGACCAATAGGATGATCGGCGTGACGCTCCGGCCGCCGGTTCGGGTGCAAGGGGCAGGCCTCATGCCGGAATGGGAGGGGAACCGGGGATGACCGTCGAGCCGCGCGCCTTCCGGGATACGCTTGGGCGCATGCCCACCGGCGTGACCGTGATTACGACCACGGCGCGGGACGGGGAAATGCACGGTGTGACCATCGGTTCGTTCAGTTCGTTGTCGCTGGAGCCGCCGCTGGTGCTCTTCTGCCTCGACAAGGACGCCAATTGCCGCCAGGCATTTCTCGACAGCACCCATTTCGCGGTCAATGTGCTGGCCGAGCACCAGTCCGACTTGTCCTCGATCTTCGCAACCAAGAATTCGCCCCGGCCCTGGCAGGAGCTCGACTATTCCATCGGGGAGGCGAGCGGCGCGCCGCTGATGGCGGGCGCCGTCGCCCAGATCGAATGCGCTACCGAGGCCATTCATGACGGCGGGGATCACGACATCCTGATCGGCCGCGCCAAGACGCTGGCGACCGACGATGAAACTCGTCCGCTGATCTTCTTCGCAGGCGGCTACCGCCGGCTCGACGCCGCCGGCTCTACATAGGTCCATTCTCGCCGCACCGAAGCGTCGCTTTCCGCCGGAAGGAGCGCATCCCGGAGTTCCCCGAATTGCGTTTCGGGCAGCAGTTCGCGGAGCGCCCAGACGGCGGCCCCGCGCACCAGCGGCGCCGAATCGTCGAGCGCCCGCTTCGCATTCGGAACGAGCCCGGCGTCGCCGCTATTGCCGATGGCGATCAGCACATTGCGAACGAACCGGTCGCGGCCGGTGCGCTTGATCGGGGAGCCGGAGAACACCTGCCGGAAGCCGGCCTCGTCGAGGCCGGCGAGATCGGCGAGCTTGGGGGCCGTCAGCTCGATGCGCGGCAGGAGGTCCGGTTCGCGGGCCCGGGCTGCGAACTTGTTCCACGGGCAGACGGCGAGGCAGTCGTCGCAGCCGTAGATCCGGTTTCCCATCGCCCGGCGGAATTCGTGCGGGATGGGGGCCTTGTGTTCGATGGTGAGGTAGGAAATGCACCGCCGGGGATCGAGCCGGTAGGGGGCGGTGAAGGCTTCTGTCGGGCAGATGTCGAGGCAGGCGCGGCAGCTTCCGCAACGGTCCTCATGCGGTTCGTCAGGCTCGAGCGCCAAGGTCGTGAAGACCTCGCCAAGGAAAAGCCAGGAGCCGTGGCTGCGCGATACCAGATTGGTGTGCTTGCCCTGCCAACCGAGACCGGCGACCTCCGCTGCCGGTTTTTCCATTACGGGCGCGGTATCGACGAACACCTTGACGCCGCCGCCATGCGTCTCGACCAGCCAGCGGGCCAGCGCTTTCAGCTTCCGCTTGACGACATCGTGATAGTCGCGCGCCGTGCGGGCATAGACCGAGATCGAGCCGCGCTCCTTTTTCGAAAGCAGGTCGAGCGGGTCGGTCGTCGGCCCGTAGCTCATGGCCAGCGCGATCACGGTCTGCGCTTCCGGCCATAGCGCATCGGGACTCGAACGGCGGTTCTCATGCGCGGCAAGCCAGCCCATGTCGCCGTGGCGGCCCTCCGCCAGGAACTCGCAGAGGTTCCGGCGGACCTCATGGCGCGACGCCGCCGGCGCAAAGCCGACGGCGTCGAAGCCGAGCGCCAGCGCATACTCCCTGATTGCCGGGCCGGCCGGCGCTGGCGACGCCGGCCCGGCAGCCGCCATCAGAAGGGCGGGTTCTGCGCAGCCAGCATGCCGTAGAGCATCGGGATCGAAAGCATGGTGTTGGTGCGCGAGAACAGCAGCGCCCGGCGCGCGGCCGGAGGCTTCTGGTCATCCGGCGCATCCACGATGCCGAGCGCGATCTTCTGGCTTGGCCAGATCACGAACCAGACATTGAAGGCCATGATGAGGCCGAGCCACATGCCGATGCCGATGAAGGCGCTGACGCTGCTGCCGTCCGCCAGGCCGATGGCGAGCCAGTCGCCGAACGTGCCCTGCATGAGTGCGAGGAGCAGGCCCCAGAGCACCGTCGAGGCCGCCGACCAGCGGAACCAGAACAACACCGCCGGAGCGATGTGCTTGCCTATGGCGGGTTTCATCTCATCGGGGATCTTCGGCATGGTCGGCACCTGCACGAAGTTCAGGTACCAGAGAAGGCCGATCCACATCACGCCGCTGAGCACATGGAACCATCGAACGAGATGGAGAAGGAATTCATTTTCCATGACGTATCGTCCTCCCTTCCGCGCCTAGCTGCCGATCGCTTGGGCGACGATAATCAGGATGACGGTCAACACGACCCCCATTCCGACCGTCATATGGAGCGATTCCAAGGGGTTCTTCATCGACGTCTCCTCCCCGCCGTGTTTCCCCGCGATTATAGCAGTAAGCCGGCTTCCGAAAGCAAGATGAGATTGGCGTTTCGGCTCGGTTTTCCTGTCTGGAAAACCCTGAGACGCCTTCGTTTGCCCAAAAGTCGCCCGCGGTTTCGACCTATGGGAACCGGTGTCGCAACGCCGTAACTCCGGCAAACAAAACGTCGATTCCACTCAAACGGGCGCGCGCCGTCAGCGGGTCCCGGCGGCGCAACCGCCGCTGCAACCGATGGCCCATGGCAATCGTCATCGCAGCCTGGCCGGCGAGCCCGCGGTGGCGAATCCGGCGAGGCAGGATGTCCGCGATAGCCAGCATGTCCTCTACCCGGTCCAGGCAGGCGTCGATCGCTCCGCGCAAGGCGGGCGCGGCGCTGTGCGCGGCCAGCAGGCTACGGTCCGGCAGCAGGGCGGCCGGGATGTAAACCCGGTCGAGCAGGCGATAATCGTCCTTGCAGTTCTGGAGAACGGTCATGATCTGCTGCGCGGTGCAGAGGGCGTCGGCAGGCCGCTTCGCTTCATCCGTTTCACCGTGGAGGGCAAGCAGGAACCGTCCGGCCGGAACAGCGGAGAAGCTGCAATAGAGGATGAGGTCGTTCCAGCTCTCGTAGGTCTTGCCGCGCGCGTCCTGACGGAATGCATCGAGCAGCATGAGCGCCGGTTCGGCCGATGCGGGCGCGCCGGCGAGCGCCTGGAACAAGGCTACAGCTTCCGGCGGGCCTTCCCCGGTCCGTAGCCCCGTGTCGAGCGCATCGAGCCGGGCGAGCTTTTCGGCGGGGTTCATGGCGGGGTCGTCGGCGATGTCGTCCGCAAGCCTGGCGAACCGGTAGAAGGCAAGAACGGGCGGCCGGCTCTCCACGGGCAACCAGCGCGACGCGACCGGAAAGTTCTCGGCCTTCGGGGTCTTGCGGGGACGCGGCGCGCCGCTCATCGTCCCTCCTCAAGACTGCCGGCGACTCTTCCTGCTCCCAACATAGTGCGCCATGGCCGAACCGGACAATGACATCGACTATTGCAGGGACCGGGTGGCGCGCTTCGATTCGGACCGAGCGGCGGTAATCGCGTTCCAGCCGGCCGAGGCGCGGCCCGGGCTCTACGCGCTGCACGCCTTCAACCTGGAAATATCGCATCTCCGGGAGACCGCGGGTGAGCCGGTGCTGGGCGCCATGCGGCTCCAATGGTGGCGCGACGCGCTCGACGAGGCCGCTTCGGGACGGGAGCGGCGCCACGCCGTGCTGCAACCGCTGGCGGCCGCCATTCGCAAGCACGGTTTGCCCGTGGCGTGTTTCCGGCGCCTCCTCGATGCACGGGAAGCCGATCTGGAAGACCCGCCGCCGCCCGACCTGCAAGCCTATGCCCGGGATACGGGCGGTGCGCTCGCCGTGCTTGCGGGAAGGATCGTCAGCGGACAGACAGGCAGCGAGAACATCGGCACCGCCTGGGCGCTCGTGGGTTGGCTGCGCGCCGCGGCCTTCTTCCGCTGGCCGCTGCCGGAGGAAGTCGAACCGCGCGCCGTCGCGGGCCAGGCCGCGGGACTGCTCGAGCCTGCCGCGGACTCCTATGGCAGGGCGCTGGCGGCCCTGACGCGCGCCTATATCCGAAAACTCGAACGGCTGGGCTACGATCTGGGCAACCCGCGAGCGGTCGAATCGCTGCGGCTGCGGGGGTGGCGAATTTTGCTGGGGAGACGATGAAGCATGACGAAGGCAGGTCAGGTCGTATTTTCGCGGATGCAAAGGGTCGTTTGGGGACGGCCCGCTGCGGAGGTCGTCGCGGAAGAGGCCACCCGGCTCGGGGCGGAGCGCGTGTTTCTTATCGTGAGCAAGACGCTGAACCGGGAGAGCGACATTGTCTCGGATATCGGCAGGGGGCTCGGAAACCGCGTGGCGGGACTGTACGAAGGCATCCCGGCCCATGTCCATCGGGAAACGGTGATCGCTGCGGCGCACGATGCCCGCGCTGCGGAAGCCGACCTGATCGTCACTGTCGGCGGCAGTTCGGCCTCCGGCGTCGGCAAGATGGCGCGGCTCGCGCTGGCCCACGGGCTCGAAACGGTGGACGACATGGAGCCGTTCCGCACGGTCGTCGCGCCCGACGGCACGAAAACGAGACCGGAGTTCCGGGGCCCCGATATCGGCCAGGTCGCCGTGCCGACAACGCTTTCGGGCGGTGAGTACTACCACTACCAGGGCAGCACCGACACGCGCATCCCGGAAAAGCAGGGCTACGAGCACCCGGACATGATTCCGACATCGGTGGTGCTCGACCCCTGGGCCGCGCTGCACACGCCCGAGTGGCTGTGGTTCTCGACCGGTATCCGGGCAGTGGACCATGCCGTCGAGGGGCTCTGCGCGCCCGGCGCCAACGCCTGGACCGACGGCATGAACCTCCAGGCACTCAAGCTTCTGGCGCGTTCGCTGGCGGCGTCCAAGGCGGCGCCCGGCGATGTCGATGCGCGGCTCGAAAGCCAGCTCGGCGCCTGGATGTCGATGGCCGGGGTCACGGCAGGCGTCCCGGTGGGCGCGAGTCACGGAATCGGGCATGTGCTCGGCGGCGCCTGCGACGTGCCGCACGGCTACACCTCATGCGTGATGCTGGCTCCGGTGCTGCGCTGGAACCGGCAGGTGTGCGCGGCGCGCCAGCAGGTCGTGTCGGAGGCGATGGGGCGGCCGGACCGCCCCGCCGCCGATCTCGTGGCCGAGCTTGTCTCGCTCCTCGGGCTGCCGTCGCGGCTCGGCGATGTCGGCGTCGGACGGGACCGGTTCCCGGAAATCGCGGAGCAGGCGATGCGCGAACCCTTCGTCCACGCCAACCCGCGCCCGGTGCGCAGCGCCGGGGATATCCTCGAAATCCTGGAAAGCGCCGTGTAGCAGCGCGGTTCCGAGGACGGATGGACTATCGGGGCGGGACTGGCGGCGCCAGGGCTTGCCGACTATATTGCTACGCACTGGGTGGAGGAGGGCATTAAACGATGGACGGCGGCCCCTGGGGCGGCGCGGCGCCGATTATCGACCCGTTCGGGCGCGCGATCACCTATCTGCGCGTCTCGGTGACGGACCGCTGCGACTTCCGCTGCGTCTATTGCATGTCGGAGCACATGACGTTCCTGCCGAAGCGGGACCTGCTGACGCTCGAAGAACTCGACCGGCTGTGCGGCGCCTTCGTCCGCATGGGCGTGAGCAAGCTGCGCCTCACCGGCGGCGAGCCCCTGATGCGGCGCAATGTCATGCAGCTGATCCATTCGCTCGGCCGCCATCTCGATGGGGGCGGGCTCGAAGAGCTGACCTTGACCACGAACGGCAGCCAGCTGGGCCGCTTCTCGGAGGACCTCGTCAAGGCCGGCGTCCGGCGGGTGAACGTCTCGCTCGACACGCTCGACCCGGTGAAGTTCAAGGACATCACCCGCTGGGGGCGGTTCGAGCAGGTCATGGCCGGGCTCGATGCGGCGCAGGCCGCGGGGCTCGCGGTCAAGATCAACACGGTCGCGCTGCGCGGCGTCAACGATGACGAGTTCGACGCCATGATCGCCTGGTGCGGCGAACGGGGATTCGATCTCGTCATCATCGAGGTGATGCCGATGGGAGACATCGGCGAGGACCGCCTCGACCAGTATATGCCGCTCTCGATGGTGCGCGCGAAAGTCGAGCGCAACTGGACCCTGGACGAGACCGACTACAGCACGGGCGGTCCCGCGCGCTATGCCGTCGTCCGGGAGACGGGCCGGCGGATCGGCTTCATCACGCCGCTCACCCACAATTTCTGCGAAAGCTGCAACCGGGTGCGGCTCACCTGCACGGGCACGCTCTATATGTGCCTCGGCCAGGAGGACGCCGCCGACCTCCGCGCCCCGCTCAGGGCCGATACAGGAGACGCCCTGCTGGAGGAGGCGGTGCGGGAGGCGATCTCGCGCAAGCCCAAGGGACACGATTTCGTGATCGACCGGCGGCGGGGCGCGGTTTCGGTCCCGCGCCACATGAGCGTGACCGGCGGCTGACGCGGCCGCCTTTCTCGATGAACGATCCGCGCCTGGCGTTCGTCGCCGCTGAGACGCCTGCGGCGCAGGAGGCGCGCCGGGCGCTTGTCGCCGCTTATGGCGACAGACCGGCGGCGGAGGCGGACATCGTTGTGGCGATCGGCGGCGACGGCTTCATGCTGGAGACGCTGCACAGCTTCGAAGGCAGCCCGCCGCCGATCTACGGTATGAATCGCGGCAGCGTCGGCTTCCTGATGAACGGCTTTCGCGTCGAGGAGCTTCCCGAACGGATACGGGCGGCCGAGACGGTAAGCCTCCATCCGCTGCTCATGGAAGCGCGCACGCTTGCCGGCCAGATGCGCGGGGCACGCGCCATCAACGAGGTCTCGCTGCTGCGGGAGACACGGCAGACGGCGAAGCTCCGCATCGAGATCGACGGCGTCGAGCGGATGGAGGAGCTGATGTGCGACGGCATCATCGTCGCCACGCCCGCCGGCAGCACGGCCTACAACCTGTCTGCGCACGGGCCCATCCTGCCGCTCCGGGGACAATCGCTGTGCATTACGCCGATCAGCGCCTTCCGGCCCCGGCGATGGCCCGGCGCAATTCTGCCCGACACGGTGACCGTGCGGTTGACCGTGCTCGAAGCGCGCAAGCGGCCGGTCAGCGCGGTGGCCGACTTCACGGAAGTGCGCGACGTGGCCGAAGTGCTGGTGCATCGGGACGGGGCGACGGCGCTGCACCTGTTGTTCGATCCGGACCGCGGCCTTGAGGAACGCATCCTGAAGGAGCAGTTCCAACCGTGATGCGCGCCTTGCGCGAGCTTGCGCAAAACTGGCCCCTGCTTCTGAAGACGCTCGCGATCGGGACCTGCGGCGGCTACCTGTTCACGCTGCTGCAAAGCCCCTTGCCCTGGATGATGGGCAGCCTGTTCGCCTGCACCGTTGCGGCCCTGGCGGGCGTCCGCCTCTACATGCCGAACGATGTGCGCCGCGTCTGGATGGTGGTGCTGGGTGTCATGCTGGGCGCGGCCTTTGCGCCCGACGTGCTCGACAGGCTGCCAGGCTGGGGCGGCGTGTTCGCCGGCATGCTGGCGTTCACCGTTGCCGGGGCGGCGGCCGGCGCCTGGTTCTTCCGCCGGGTCGGCCGGCTGGACCGGCGCACGGCCTTCTTCTGCGCCGCGCCCGGCGGCCTCGGCGAGATGTCGCTGCTGGGGCCCGCGCTGGGAGCCGATGAGCGGGCCATCCTGCTGTCCCACTCCACCCGCATCCTCATGGTCATGTTCATCGTGCCGCCGGCATACCGGCTGCTGACGGACTATGTGCCGCCCGCCGACCTCGGCGGCTCCCGGCTGACGGATCTGAGTCTGGAGGACTGGGGAATCCTCGCTGCCTCGGCTGTCGTCGGAGGCGGTGCCGCGAAGCTGCTGCGCATTCCCGCCTGGCAGATGGTGGGGCCGATGCTGGTCAGCGCAGCCGTGCATATCGGCGGCCTGACGGACTCGCGCCCGCCGACCGAACTGCTGGCGTTGGCCCAGGTGTTCATCGGTTGCGGGGCGGGCGCCCGCTTCGTCGGCGTGCGGCCTCGCGAACTCGGGCGCACGGTCGCGGCCTCGGCCATGTATTACGCGGCATTCCTGGCGGTGGCGTTCCTGGTTGCGGGCGTGGTCGCGGCTCTGGGCGGCTTCGATTTCAAGGCGGTCCACCTGGCCTATACGCCTGGTGGCTTCGCCGAGATGAACCTGATCGCGCTGTCGCTCGATATCGACGTTGCGTTCGTGGCGACGCATCACACGGGGCGTCTGTTTGCGGTGGTCATCGGCGCGGCGCTGATCGCCCGCATGCTCTGGTCCCCGGCCCGCCAGCGGGAATAGCAGGCGCTAGATCTCCTGTACGTCGACGATGTCGCGCATGGCCTTCAGCTCCGTCAGCATTCCCGGCGTGACGGCGAAACGGCTGCCGAGCGTCATCTGCACTTCGTGCGACCTGTCCATGTCGAACAGGATCCGGACTTCGCCGCGGCCGGCAGGCTCGCGCTGCAACACGCTACGGATGCGCGGCAGCGCCTCGCGGTCTTCGATGAAGATGTTGAGCCCGTTGCCGGTCTTGCCGACGGCGGAATCCAGCTGTTCCACCGTCCTGGCGGACAAGCGGACATCCTCGCCGTCCATGGCGGCCTCGCAGGTGAACAGAAGCGGTTTGCCCGTATCCAGCAGCGTCCTGGCGGACGCCAGCACCTCGGAGAAGAGCATGATTTCCGCCTGCCCGGAGCAATCCGACACGCCGACGAAGGCGAAACGGTTGCCGCGCCTGGACGTGCGTTCCTGCCGCGAGAGGACGGTCGCCGCGATCTTCACGACCGTGCGGCCGCGCTTCACGACCTCCGGCACCGTGCGGATCGAATCGACGCGGAGGCGATCGAAATAGCGCTCATATTCATCCAGCGGATGAGCGGACAGGTAGAAGCCCGTGGCGTCGAATTCGTGCTGAAGCCGCTCCATCGGCTCCCAGCTCTGGGCGTTGGGCAGCTTGAGGTCGGGTGCCAGGTCCTCCATGCCGCCGAACAGGTTGGTCTGATTGGTTGTCCGCTCCTCCTCTTCGACGGCCGCATGGCGAAGCAGCATCTCGGCGCCCGCAAAGACCCGCGCCCGGTCCGGCTCCAGCGTGTCGAAGGCTCCCGCTTCCGCCAGCTTCTCCAGCAGCCGCGAATTCAACACTCTGGGGCCGAGTCGCCCGGCGAAGTCGAACGGGTCCTTGAAGGGGCCGCCCGAACGACGCTCCCTGTCCACCGCCTCCATGGCGGCCCTGCCGACGGACTTGACGGCGGCCAGCGCATAGCGGATGGCACGCGGACCGTCCGGCGCCGCTTCCACCTGGAACAATGCCCCGGACCGCTGCACGTCGGGAGGCAGCAGCGCGATGTTCATCCTGTCGAGCTCGCGCAGCAGCGGAGCCAGCTTGTCGGTATTGCCGAGCTCATGCGTCATCGACGCCGCCATGAATTCGACCGGATGGTTCGCCTTCAGCCATGCCGTCTGGTAGGCGATAAGGGCATAGGCGGCGGCGTGGGACTTGTTGAAGCCGTATCCGGCGAATTTATCCACCAGTTCGAATATCTGCTTCGCCAGTTTGGCTTCGACTCCCCTTTCGACGGCGCCGTCGATGAAGGTTTGCCTTTGCGCGTCCATTTCGGACTGGATCTTTTTCCCCATGGCCCGCCGTAAAAGATCGGCGCCGCCAAGCGTATAACCGGACAGAACCTGCGCAATCTGCATGACCTGTTCCTGATAGATAATAATGCCGTAAGTTTCCTCCAGAATAGGCTGGAGGGTATCGTACATATAGGTTATTTCCTCCCTGCCGTGTTTCCTCTTTATATAGGAAGGAATGTTCTCCATCGGGCCGGGCCGGTAAAGCGCAACGACTGCAATCAGGTCCTCTACCCTGCTGGGTTTGAGTTTCTTCAGCGTGTCGCGCATGCCCGCGCCTTCCATCTGGAAGACGCCCACAGTGTCTCCGCGCGACAGCATTTCGAAGGTCTTTTCGTCGTCCAGAGGTATTTTCAGGAGGTCGATTTCGATGCCTCTTTCCGCAAGCATCTTCCGGGTATCCTCAAGAACCGTCAGCGTTTTCAGGCCAAGAAAATCGAATTTGACCAGCCCGGCCGCCTCCGCCCATTTCATGCTGAATTGGACGGCCGGCAGGTCGGACGAACCGCGGTCGCGATAGAGCGGGGCGACCTGCTGCAGCGGCCGGTCGGCGATCACCACGCCTGCGGCATGGGTCGAGGCGTGCCGGTACAGGCCTTCCAGCTTGAGCGCCAGATGGATGAGCTGGCGAACGGTCTCGTCCTCGTCCCGCATGGCCTGGAGGGCCGGTTCGTTGGCGACCGCCTCTTCCAGCTTCGGCGGTTTCGCAGGGTTGTACGGCACCAGCTTGCTGATCCGGTCCACCTGGCCGAAGGGCATGCCGAGCACCCGGCCGACATCGCGCAGCGCCGCACGCGCTTGCAACGTGCCGAATGTGATGATCTGCGCCACCTGGTCGTGCCCGTAGCGCTCCTGCACATGGGCAATCACCTCGTCGCGCCGGTCCTGGCAGAAGTCGATGTCGAAGTCCGGCATCGAGACGCGCTCCGGGTTGAGGAAACGCTCGAACAGGAGCCCCCAGCGCAGCGGGTCGAGGTCCGTGATCTCCAGGGCCCAGGCGACCACGGATCCGGCGCCCGAACCGCGTCCGGGCCCGACCGGAATATCCTGCTCCCGCGCCCATCGGATGAACTCGGAGACGATGAGGAAGTAGCCCGGAAACTTCATGTCGACGATGACGTCGAGCTCGTATTCGAGCCGGTCGCGATAGGCCTTCGCCTCTTCCTCGCCCGCACCGTTCGGGAAGACATGCTCCGCGAGCCGTTTCTCCAGGCCCTCGCGCGCCAGGCGGCGCAACTCCTCCACCTCGTCCAGGCCCGGATCGTAGGCGGGCAGGATCGGCGGCGACTCGGTCGGCATGAAGGCGCAGCGCTGCGCAATCGCCAGCGTGTTGTCCACCGCTTCCGGCAGGTCGGCGAACAGGGCCCGCATCTCTTCGGCCGTCTTGAAGCGGTGATCGGGCGTGAGGCGCGGCCGGTCCTCCTCCTCGACCCTCCGGGACGACGCGATGCAGAGCAGCGCGTCATGGGCTTCGTAATCGTCTTCGGCGCAGAAATGGACATCGTTGGTCGCAACCAGCGGCAGGTCGAACGCGTAGGCAAGCTCGATGGACGCTTCCTCGTCCGCCGGGGGGCCGTCTTCGCCGTGGCGCATCAGCTCGACATAGAGCCGGCCGGGGAAGAGCCCGTTCAGGCGCTCCAGCGCCTGGCGCGCGGCATCCGACTGTCCCTCCGCCAACGCGCGGCCGACCGGGCCGCGCGGGCCGCCGCTCAGCGCGATCAGGCCGTCCGTCCTGCCTTCGAGGCGGTCCCATTCCACATGCGGCGCTTCCGCCCCCGAGGTCTCCAGAAAGGAGGCGCTGACGAGGTCGAGCAGGTTGCGGTAGCCGGTCTCGTCCTGTGCCAGCAGCAGGATTGGCGCTGAGTCGCCCTCATGCCGTCCCCGCTGCCGGGGTGCGTCGCCGATCGCAAGCAGGGTTCCGACGATGGGCTGGATTCCGGCCCCGGAAGCGTAAACGGCGAACTCCATTGCGCCGAAAAGATTGCCGCTGTCCGTGACCGCCACCGCCGGCATGCGCGACTGCTTGCACAAGGAAACCAGGTCCTCGATCCGGACCGCCCCTTCCGAAAGCGAGTAGGCCGAATGCACCCGCAGGTGCACGAAATCAGCATGTGGCATCCGGTTCGCGTTCCCTCACCGTCGGGTGAGTCGCGACCTAACCGGATTCGCCCGCCGGGGGCGAGCGACTTACCAACAGAATGCCGGAAATGGGCGGACGGGTTTCCGACCGCCCGCCTGCGGGTTCGACCTTATTCCGCCGCCGCCGCGGCCTCGAGCGGGACGAGATAGGGGCGGTCGCCCTGGATGGTCACCCGGTGGCCCTTTCGCTCCTCCGGCCAGTAGTCCCACATGGCGTGGTGCTGGAGGCAGCGATTGTCCCAGAAGGCCATATCGTTGACTTCCCACTTGAAGCGGACCTGGAAGCGCTCCTGCTCCATATGCTCGAACAGGAACCTGAGCAGAGCCTTGCTCTCGGCCGCGCCCAGTTCTTCGATGCGCGTGGTGAAGGCGCGGTTGACATAGAGCGCGCGGCGCCCGGTTTCCGGATGGGTGCGAACGATCGGATGGGTGGTCTCCGGAAAGACCTTTCCGGTGTCGTCCACGTTCCGGTCCGAATAGCGGCCCCGATAGATGTGCTCGGACTCGTGCCGGGCGGTCAGGGTCTCCAGAAACGCCTGCATCGGCCCGGAGAGCGCGTCCCAGGCCGCATACATGCTCGCGAACAGCGTATCGCCGCCCCGGCTCGGCAGCTTGTGCAGTTGCAGCATGGTGCCGAGCGGCGGTTCCTCGTCGCAGGAAACGTCGGTGTGCCAGTCATTGCCGTTCGCGATCTTCGAATCCTTGTGGGTATGGATCACGAAGATCTCCGGACGGCCCTCCAGATGCGGAGCGGCGGGGTGCAGGTGGAGGCCGCCGAAGCGCCTGGCGAAGGCGACCTGCCGGTCGGGCGCGAGCCTCTCCTGTTCCTTGAAGAACACCACCTGGTGGCGGAGGAACGCGGACCGTACTTCCTCGAACACCTCCTCCGGCAGGGGCTCGCGAAGGTCCACGCCGCGAATCTCGGCTCCGACCGCGGGGGTCAGGCTCCGTACGTCTATGTGGCGGTACGCCATGGTCCGGCTCCTCCTCGTTCGCCCGCTCAATCCAGTACCTGCGCGACATCCACGACCTGCCGCGTGCGAACGACGCGGTTCTGCCAGACGCGGTCGAACTCGGCAATCAGGGCGGCGATCGCTTCCGAACCCGTCGCCTTCTCGGCGGCCGCCAGGTCGGGGAAGGCATAAAAGGCAAAATGCGCCCCGCTATCGCTCCAGCCGCGAAACGCCTTTGTCACGTTGAACGCGGCCTTTGCGTCCGGCAGGTGCTCCTCTGCATACCAGCGGTCGAAGGCATCCCGGTCGCTCTCGGACACCTCGGCTCGAACGATCAGATAGGCGGTCATCGGCATTTCCCGTCGGACGGACGCTGCCGGCCAGTCTGTGCCACCGGCCTCCGACAGGCAAGAGCGCCGGCGGCTGCGTCCGGCCGCCGGAAGAGGATTTTTTCATATTTTCGTCTGCCAGGGGCTTGACTGGGGGAAAAGTGTAGTATGATGAAAGCAGAGAGAGGCGGCTTCGGGGCCGCCTTTTCGGTTTTTCTGCGCAGGAGAGCGATGGCTGGGGCCCGCAAAAAAGCCCCGGCGGGAACGGACGGGCAAGGTGCGTCCGGCGTCTCGCGCGCGCAATCAGGTGCGCGAACCGCGCCGGCGCAATACGCGCGCAGGCGGGCACAGGCGCGCACGCAGGATACGCGCGCAAAAAAGGGTCCCGCCGCTCCGGGCAGCCGGGCGGCCGGCGAAGGGAGTGGAACGAACTGAGAGGAAGGAACAACATGCCGAATGCCGATGGGTACAACTTCGGCGGGGCTGGCAGGACACCTGAAGTTTTTTTCGCCCGCCTGCGGAGAGAGATCGGGAGACAAGGAGCGGCCGCCTTCGAAAAAAGCCCTCTCCTTCGGGGCTACCGGATTCACACATCTGCGTTTGCCCGCTTCGCATTGCATGTTTCCCACGGTCGCCCCGGCCCCCGAGCCGGGGCCCAGCCTCGGTTCTCGCGGCAGCCCCGGATCGCGGTCCGGGGCAGGCCCCAGCGGTCGATCCTGCTCTTCACCGGCTGCGGCGACATCGGGAAACAGGGATGGACCCCCGCCTTCGCGGGGGCGACGGATCGGGGCAAACGCCCGCCCAGCAAGGCTGGCAAGCGTACCGAATACAAGCCAGCAAGAGAGGCGTGAATCCGGTAGCCCGCAAGCGGGAGAGAAGGGGACGAGAAGCGGAACTTCATGCCCGAAAGGACCACGGGATATGCGTCGCGCGCATGCATATCATGACATTGCATGACAGAACATGACGCTCCCCCGCAAGCGGGAGAGAAGGGGACGAGAAGCGGAACTTCATGCCCGAAAGGACCACAGGATATGCGCCACGCACATGCAGACCATGACATCGCATGACAGAACATGACACTTCCGGCGGAACGACTCCCAGGCCGGGGAATTCCGCGCAGGCTCGCCCCATGATGGAAAATCGCGACAGCGCCTACGGCCGGGTTCCCCTGCCTGCGGGCATCCGTTCGCGCATGGCGGCGAACGGGAACGGCCTCGACATGCACTATCTGGAAGCCGGCTTCGAGGAACCGGGCCGGCCCTGCGCCCTGTTGCTCCACGGCTTTCCCGAACTCGCCTATAGCTGGCGGCGGGTCATGCCGGCGCTCGCGGCGGCGGGCTTCCATGTCGTCGCGCCGGACCAGCGCGGCTACGGCCGCACGACGGGCTGGGACCCGGACTACGACGCCGACCTCTCGTCCTACCGTCTCTTCAACCTCGTGCGCGACATCATGGGCCTGCTGGACGCGCTCGGTCGCAAGGAGGTCGCGCTGCTGGCAGGCCACGACTACGGCGCGTCGGTCGCGGCGTGGGCGGCGCTCATCCGCCCGGACATCTTTCGGAGGCTGGCGCTGATGAGCGCGCCGTTCCCGGGTCCCCCGGACATTTCGCCGCAGCCGCCGCCTGCGCAGTCGATCCATGCCGACCTGGCAGCCCTCGACCGGCCCCGCAAGCATTACCACCGGTACTACTCGACGCGGCAGGCGAACGCGGACATGCAGGATTGTCGCGAGGGCGTCCACGATTTCCTGCGCGCCTATTTCCACCACAAGAGCGCCGACTGGGCCGAAAACCGTCCTTTCAGGCTGGCTGATTGGCGCGCGGAGGAACTGGCCCGGATGCCGACCTACTACATCATGGACCTCGACCGCACGATGGCGGAGACGGTGGCCGCGGAAATGCCCGGCGCGCAAGAAATCGCCGCCTGCCGCTGGCTTCCGGATGCGGAGCTCGCCGTCTATGCGCAGGAATACGGGCGCACCGGCTTCCAGGGCGGGCTGAATTGGTACCGCTGCCGGACGAGCGGACGGTTCGACCGGGAGCATGAGCTCTTTTCGGGACGCCATATCGAGGTCCCGGCCTGCTTCATTTCCGGCGCCGCGGACTGGGGCATGTACCAGGCCCCCGGCGCCCTGGAGGCCATGGAAGCGGGCGCTGCCGCCTGGGCCGGCACATGGCTTGTCGAAGGCGCCGGACACTGGGTGCAGCAGGAACGGGCGGACGCCGTGTCCGCGCGGCTCGCCGACTTCGCGGCGGGTCGCGCCACCGCTTGAAAGCGTGTGAAGAAATTGAAGTGTCAGCTGACCGTCCGAAAAAGGGGACGAACCCGGACAAACACCGTCGCCCCGGACCCCGATCCGGGGCCTATCCAGGGCGCTCTCGGCAGGCGTGGGCGGTCCAATCCTTTCTCGAACGGCTGCGGCGGGTGCAAACGGTCAGGGATAGGCCCCGGATCGGGGTCCGGGGCGACGGGATGGGCGCAGACCGCGAGCGTAAACCCGACAAATCCGATTTCTTCACACGCTCTTGAGCGGGATGACATGGCGGGATACGCGCTGCTAGGTTCCCGGCGACCCCCCTCTGGAGGACAAGGAAGAAGATGGGCACGTTGACCGGCGCCGAGATCATGGCGCGCGAACTGAAGAAGCACGGCGTCGAATACATGTTCGGTGTCATCGGATTTCCGGTGCAGCCGATCGCCAAGGCGGCGCAGGAGGTCGGCATCAAATTTGTCGGCATGCGCAATGAGCAGGCGGCGTCCTACGCCGCCCAGGCGGCAGGCTACCTCACCGGCCGGCCGGGCGCCTGCCTCGTGGTCTCCGGCCCCGGCGTGATCCATGCGCTAGCGGGCCTCGCCAATGCCGAGCAGAACTGCTGGCCGATGATCCTGATCGGCGGTGCCTCGCCGGTGTACCAGAACGGCATGGGCGCGTTCCAGGAGGAGAACCAGGTCCAGCTCGCGGCGCCCTATTGCAAGTTCGCCCATGCGGTCGAGCATGGGCGGCGCATCCCGTTCTATGTCGAGAAGGCGGTCCGCACCTCGATCTACGGCCGTCCGGGGCCGGTCTATCTGGACATGCCGGACGACATCATTCGCGAGGAAGTCGAGGAGGAAGACGCTGTCGAGGCGGCGGCGGTAGGCGATCCGCCCCGGATGCTGGCTATGGCCGAGGATGTCGAGGCGGCGCTGGACGCGCTCGAATCGGCCGAACGGCCGCTGGTAATCGTCGGCAAGGGCATGGCCTGGTCGCGCGCCGAGGACGAGGTGCGCGCCTTCATCGAGCGCACGCAGCTTCCGTTCCTCGCCTCGCCGCTCGGCAAGGGTATCATCGACGACAGCCATCCCCTTTCCGTGGGCGCGGCGCGCAGCCATGCGCTGCGCGAGGCGGACGTGATCTTCCTGATGGGCGCGCGGCTCAACTGGATCATGCATTTCGGACAGCCGCCGCGCTTCAACAAGAAGGTGCGCGTCGTCCAGCTCGACATTTCACCGGAGGCCATCGGCAACAATGTGCCGACGGAAGTGGCGCTCGTGGGCGACGGCAAGGCTGTAGTCGGCCAGCTGAACGCGGCGCTTGGCGGGCGCCAGTGGTTCTATCCGGCCGATACCGACTGGCGCAGCGCCATCGCGGAGAAGGCGGCCGGCAACGCCGAGCAGATCCGCCCGATGCTGGAAGACGATTCCACGCCGACCAACTATTACCGCGCGCTCAAGGACATCAGCGCCTGGGCCGGCAAGGACGCGGTCATCATCGGCGAAGGCGCCAACACGATGGATATCGGACGCACCCAGCTTCCCAACGCGGACGCGCGCCTCCGGCTCGACGCCGGCAGCTACGGCACGATGGGCATCGGCATGGGCTTCGCCATCGCCGCGGCCGTGGTCCATCCCGAGCGCCCGATCGTCTCGGTCTCGGGCGATTCCGCAATCGGGTTCTCCGGCATGGAGATGGAAACGGCCTGCCGCTACAAGCTGCCGATCAAGATCGTCGTGCTGAACAATGGCGGCATCGGGCAGGGCATCCCGGAATATCCCGAGGACCCGTTCGACAACCCGGCCGGCGTGCTGATCTACGGCGCGCGCTACGACAAGATGATGGAGGCGTTCGGCGGCTTCGGCGCCTTCATCGAAGACCCGGCGGACCTGCCGGCGGCGCTCGACGAGGCGACGGCCTTCGACGGCCCCGCGCTCGTCAATGTCCGCCTGCACCCGCAGGCCGGCCGCAAGCCGCAGCAGTTCGGCTGGCTGACGACCTGAGGCGCTTCCGGGGGCGGCGGGAACCCGCAACCCGCCGCCACCGGACTCCGGTCCGGTTGCTTTGTGAGATCCTTCTCAACGAAGGAGCGGGAGAGCGAGCCTAATTGTCATCGAGGGCGTCGAAAATTACGCCGAGAGTGCAAAAGAGGCCAATCGTCACCAGCACGAACAGAACTACGAGAAGGCCTGGCGAATTTTCCGAATCGGTCAATGCCATCAGGGACGACAAGGCCGCAACGGCCACAATTACCACCGCTACGGCCGTCAAGGATTTGTTCCTTTTCGCCCTTGTAGAAAGGCGTCCGAACAGGCCGGTATCCGGCACCGTGTTGGAAGCGCGCGTTTCCGGCTTGTCCATCCGTCTCCGCCTTTGCCGCATTTGGGCAGGTGGGCTCACAATATCATGGCTCGGCGGCATGCCCGCATTCAATTCGGAACGGCGGCGGGCAAGCCGCTAACGGGAGGACGGGCCTTGAGCGAATACCAGTACTATGAATTCCAGGCAGTCGACCGCCCGCTCGACGAGGCGGACCGGGAGGCGCTCAGGGCCTTGTCGACGCGGGCGCGCATAACGGCCACGAGCTTCACCAATCACTATAATTGGGGCGATTTCGGGGGCGATCCGCGCACACTCATGGCGCGCTGGTTCGACCTGCATCTCTATCTCGCCAACTGGGGAACGCGCCAGTTCATGATCCGGCTGCCGAAGCAGCTTGTCGACCGGCCCCGGTTCGATTCAGTCCTGCATAATTGCAGCCTGGCGAACATCGTCGAGTCGGGCGATTGCCTGATCCTCGACATTCTGGATGACGGCGAGCCGGGAGACGATGAGGGCTGGGACGACGGCTCCGGCTGGCTCGCCGCCCTGGCGCCGCTTCGCGCCGACCTGCTTTCGGGAGACCTGCGCCTGCTTTACCTCGTTTGGCTGTCGGAGGTGGAATTCGGCGGCCGGAAAGACGATGAGACCGAGCCCCTGCCGGGCACCGGCCCGCTGACAGGCGCGCTCAGCGCCTTCGCCGAGTTCTTCCGCATCGACCCCGACCTCGTCGAGGCCGCCTCCGAAGTGCATGCGGGGATCGCGGACGGCGGCCTGTCGGCCGATGCCGTACGCGCCGCTGTCGCCGCCATCCCGGAGGATGAGAAGGCGGACCTCCTTTGCCGTCTCGCTGAAGGCGACCCCCATGCGGGCCCGGAAATTCAGCGCCGTGCAAGAAATGCCGCCTCGCTTGAGGACAGTGCAATGCGGGCGAGCCGCCGGACTGTGTCCGACCTCCGAAGGCGCGCGGCGGCGATCCACGAAAGCCGGGAGGCTGCGGAAGCGGAACGGCGCGAAGCCGAGCGCCTGCGAGAGGAGCGGGAAGCGGAAAAAGCGCGGCGCGCGCGGATCGTCGCCCTCAGGCAGCGGGGCGAGGCGGTTTGGGACGAGATCGAGAGCGAAGTCGAAAGGCGCCACGCCAGCGGCTACGACCGGGCCGCGGCGTTGCTTGCAGACCTGAAAGCGTTGGCGGAAGAGGACGGCGCAGCGGCAGTCTTCGCCGGCCGGCTGGACGATATCCGGCGGCGACATTCCCGCAAATGGGGGTTCATCAAGAGGCTGGATGACCTCTAGGAACCGGTAGACGCCGCATCGGTTTCTGCTAAGTCGTTGATTTTATTGGTAGCGGGGGAGGGATTTGAACCCCCGACCCAGGGATTATGATTCCCCTGCTCTACCGCTGAGCTACCCCGCCGAAAGACCGGCGTTTTAGGCTGAGCCGCTTGCGCCGTCAACGGGATCGGCCGATGCTGCGGCAATGAAGCGAACCGCCGTCCTGCTGCTTGCCGCCTTCCTGCTGACGGCCCATGGCGGCGCCACGGGCATCGTCAAACAGCGCATGGATGCGATGGTCGATATCGGGCGCGCGACGAAGACCATCCGCGACGCGATCCGGCGTTCGGAACCGGATGCGGTCCGGGACGCCGCGGCGCGGATTGCCGGGCACGCGGCCGAGATTCCGAACCTGTTTCCGGACGGCAGCTTCCACCACCCCTCGGAAGCTCTGCCGGCGATTTCGGCCGACCGGGCGGCGTTCGATGCCCTTGCGACGAAGCTGGCCGATGCAGCGACGGACTTGGCCTCGAACGCGGACGCGCCCCGCGCGGCGGCAGAACGGCTGGCAGAGGCCTGCAAGCAGTGCCACACGCGCTTCCGGTTGGAGAAGAAGCGTTGAGCCGGCGGCGGACGTTCAGCCGAACACCTCCTCGAAGCAGGCCCGGAGCGCCGAATCCACTTCCGGCATGGAGGCGGTGATGCCTTCGGCGGCGAGCGAGGTGACGTCGTAGCCTTCGACCCCGCAGGGCACGATGCCGCCGAAATGTTCGAGCTCCGGCTCGACATTGAGCGCGATGCCGTGGAACGCAACCCAGCGGCGCACACGCACGCCGAGCGCCGCGATCTTGCGCTCGGCCCCGCCGCGGTGGACCCAGACGCCGATCCGCCCGTCGCGCCGCTCGCCGACAAGGCCGAAGCGCGCCACCGTCCGGATCAGCCACTCCTCCAGACCGCACACATAGTCGCGGACGCCGAGTCCGCGCGCCTGGAGGTCGATCATGGCGTAGGCGATGCGCTGGCCGGGGCCGTGATAGGTGTAGCGCCCGCCGCGGCCCGTGCTGAACACCGGGAAGCGGTCCGGCGCCAGCATTTCGGCCGGGTCGGCGGAGGTGCCGGCCGTGTAGAGCGGCGGATGCTCCAGCAGCCAGACGAGCTCCGGCGCCTCCTCCTGCCGGACGGCGCGGACCCGTTCCTCCATCGCCGCGACCGCCGCCTCATAGCCGACGGGCCGGTCGTCGATGCGCCATTCCACCGGTCTTGAAAGCGCCATCGCGATTTGCTATCCCGCCTCCGCCTTGAGACGGGCAGTTTAGCGCGTCTCCTGAATGCGGTCGTGGCGGAATTGGTAGACGCGCAGCGTTGAGGTCGCTGTGGGGGCAACCCCGTGGAAGTTCGAGTCTTCTCGACCGCACCATGAGCCCGGAACGCGCGGAGGGATACGATGGCTGAGCCCCATGCGATCCCGCGCGCCGATGACCGGGCCGAAGAAACCCTGGCGCTGACGCCGGACCTTGTCCGGGATGTCCTGGAGGCGGACGACGCCGAGGCCGTCCGCGCCCGGCTTGCGCCGCTCCACGCCGCCGATGTCGCGGACCTTTTGGAGCGCATCGCCCCCGACGAGCGCTCCACCGTGCTCGACGCAATCCGCAGCGCGCTCGACCCCGATATCTTGGTCGAGCTTGACGAGACCGTGCGCGGCGAAGTCGTGGAGCAGATGGCGCCGCAGGAGCTGGCGCGGGCGGTCGCCGGGCTCGATGACGACGACGCGGTCGAGGTCGTGGCGGACCTCGACGAGGACATGCGCGCGGAGATCCTCGCGCGCCTGCCGCAGCAGGACCGCGCAGCGGTCGAGCAGGCGCTCTCCTACGACGACGGCACCGTCGGGCGCCTCATGCAGCGGGCGACGGTTGTCGTGCCCGCCTACTGGACCGTCGGCGAGACCATCGACTATCTGCGCGCGGACGCTTCCCTGCCGGATGCCTTCTTCGACATCTTCGTCGTGGACCCGCGCCATCGTCCGGTCGGCAGCCTTCCGCTTTCGCGCATCCTGCGCAACCGCCGGCCGGTCGGGCTCGCGGAGATCATGGACGACGAACCGGTCGTTCTGTGGGTCGGCATGGACCAGGAAGAGGCGGCGTTCCTCTTTCGCCAGCAGGACCTGACCTCTGCGCCGGCGGTCGATGACACCGGGCGCCTCGCCGGCGTGCTCACGATCGACGATGTGGTCGATGTCATAGACGAGGAGCATGAGGACGACATACTGAAGCTCGGCGGCGTCTATGAAGACGATCTTTACCATGCTGCGGCGGCCACGACGGCCAAGCGCTTTCCCTGGCTGCTCATCAATCTCGGCACGGCGGTGCTCGCTTCCATCGTCATTGCGCAATTCGAGGCGGCCATCGAGGCCGTGGTTGCGTTGGCCGTGCTGATGCCGATCGTAGCCTCGATGGGCGGTAATGCGGGCACGCAGACGCTGACCGTCGCCGTCCGCGCGCTCGCGACCAGGGAGCTTTCGGCCACCAACGCCATGCGCATCGTCTTCAAGGAGGTGCTGGTCGGCGGGTTCAGTGGCATGCTGTTCGCGGCGATCGCGGCGGCGCTGACCTTCGCCTGGTTCGGCAATTGGCAGCTGGGCGCGGTGATCGCGGCGGCGATGGTCGTCAACCTGCTGGTCGCCGGCCTGTCCGGCGTCGCCATCCCGCTCGCGCTCGACCGGATGCGGATCGACCCGGCAATTGCCTCCTCCGTGGTGCTGACCACCGTGACCGATGTCGTCGGCTTCTTCGCCTTTCTGGGGCTTGCCGCCGCGGTGCTGCTGTGAGCGCCGTCATCCGCCCGGTGCGGGACAGCGATGCGGAGGGGCTGATCCGCCTGATCGACGCTTGCTGGTCGGCCTATGAGGGCTGCATCCTCGATGTGGACGCCGAGGAGCCGCAACTGCGTGCCATGCGGAGCCATTTCGACGCCCTCGGCGGCGAATACTGGGTGGCGGAAGATGTCGGCAGTCGTATCGCGGCCGGCGGCGGCTGGGCGCCTGCGGCCGACCCTGCGGGCGCGGAGCTGCACAAGCTTTATGTTCTGGCCGAGATACGCCGGCAGGGGCTTGCCAGGCGGCTGGTAGGCATGGCGGAAGCGGCGGCCCGGCGGCGGGGCAGCCGCTTCGTGGAGCTCTGGTCGGACGCGCGCTTTCTGGAGGCGCATGCCTTCTACGAGGCGCTCGGCTACCGGCGGACCGGCAGGACCCGCGTGCTGCACGACCTGTCGAACACGACGGAGTTCCATTTCGTCAAGGAGCCGTTCACCGTATCGTGATTGGCCGATTCCGGGCGCGGGACCGATCTTTCCCGGCAGGAAACCCATGCGAAGGACCATCCGATGCGAATCGTCTTCACACGCCTTGCGGCAACCTCGCTGATCGTGCTGCTGGCAGGCTTCGCGGCGGCGAAGGAGCCCGTGTTCCAGCGCAGCGGCGCCGCCATCCACGGCTACGACCCGGTTGCCTATTTCGAGGCCGGCGAGCCGGTGAAGGGCAAGTCGCGCCATGAGGTGGATTGGAACGGCGCCAAGTGGCGTTTCGCAAGCGCAGCCAACCGCGACGCCTTCGAGGCCGACCCGGAGCGCTATGCGCCGCAATATGGCGGCTATTGCGCCTGGGCCGTTTCGCAGGGCTATACCGCGCCTATCGATCCCAAGGCCTGGAAGGTCGTGGACGGCAAGCTCTACCTCAATTACTCCAAGTCGGTGCAGAAGAATTGGGAGAAGGACATTCCGGGCCACATCGCGTCGGCCGACGGCCACTGGCCGGGCATCCTGGCGGAATTGTCCAACTGACAGCTTATCGGTTAGGGTCGCGCCGGTTTGAGAGGAGTGCGTCCCTGTGCTGAAGATCGCAACGACTGCCGAGCTTGAGGAGTGGGTCGGCAAGGAACTCGGGGTCAGCGACTGGATCGTCGTGGACCAGGACCGCATCGACGGCTTCGCCGAGGCGACCGAGGACCGCCAGTGGATCCATCTCGACACGGAGCGGGCGCGCACGGACATGCCGGGCGGCAAGACAATCGCCCACGGCTTTCTCACGCTCTCGCTCACTGCCGGCTTGATGGTGTTCTCGGTGCCGGGCGCGAGCCGGGCGATCAACTACGGGCTGAACAAGGTCCGCTTCACCAACATGGTGCCGGCGGGATCGAAGGTCCGCCTGCGCCAGGCGTTGATCTCCACGGAGCCGGTCAAGGGCGGCGGCGTGCGCTGCGTGGTCGGCAGCACCATCGAGATCGATGGAACCGACCGCCCGGCCATGGTCGGCGAGGCGCTGATCGTCTTCTATCCGTAAGCCCCGGCGGGGCTGGTGGCCGCTGAGGGACTCGAACCCTCACGGGCATGCGCCCCACGGATTTTAAGTCCGGTCTGTCTACCGATTCCAGCAAGCGGCCACGGCTGCTAGCCTACTCCCTGCGCGGGAGGCGCGCCAGATTGAGCGCCGGCAGCATCGCCAGCACGAAGACGATTCCGAGCGCGAGGAAGCAGTCCCGGAAGCCGAAGGCGAGCGCCTGGGCGTGGACGACCTGGCCCAGATAGTCGAGCGCCGCGCCGAGCCGGGCGGGGTCCGGCAGGCCGGCAATGCCGAGCCGGTCGGCGACGGTTTCGAGGAAGCCGCGGCTGGCGGTGTTGGCCGCGGTCTGGGTAGCGGCGAGCGACTCTGCATGCCAGTGCGTCCGCAGCTGCAACCAGACGACGATCAGGTTCGTGCCCGATGCGCCGCCGAACTGGCGGATGAAATTCATCGCGCCCGAGCCCTGCGCCAGCTTGTCGTTCGGCAGCGCGCGAAGGGCCGAGGCCGAGAGCGCCGGCATGATGAAGGACATGCCGACCCGGCTTATCATGGTGAATATGGCGAAGGCCCAGAAGCCGGTATTGGCGTCGGCCGTCGCCATCAGGAAGGTGCCGAACGCGAAGCAGCCGAGCCCGGCAAGGATCGGGATGTGGTCGGGCAGGAGGTCGGCCGCGCGCCCGGTTAGCGGCAGCGCAAAAACGAGGAGCAGGCCCGCAGGCATGAGCAGCAGCCCGGCCTTGGTGGCGGTAAAGCTCTGCACCTGCTGGACGAAGACGGGGATGACATAGCCGGAAGCAAAATTGCCGACGCCGAATACGAAGGCGACGATCACTGCCGCCGTAAAGGCGCGGTTGCGGAACAGCGACACGTCCAGAAGCGGCGCCCGGCTCCTGATCTGGATCGTCACGAAGGCCGCCGCCGCAACCGTCCCGAGCACGGCGTAAAGCAGGATATGGTTGGAGAGCCAGCCCTCGCGCGGCCCGGAGGCCGCGGCCGTCATCAGCAGGAAAAGCGCCGCGCCCAGGAATGCGAAGCCGAACCAGTCGAACGGCGGCAGCCTCCCGATGCGCCCCTTGGACGGCATGAACACCATGCCGGCGAGAAGTGCCAGGCCGCAGAAGGGCAGCGGCAGTAGGAACATGGCCCGCCAGGAGAGCGTGTCGATGGCGATGCCGCCGACGGCGGGCCCGAGCGCCGGCGCCAGCACCACGCCTGCGCCGTATACGCCCATCGCCATGCCCCGGCGCTCCGGCGGGAACACGGTGAAGATCGTCACCATCGTCATCGGCATGACGATGCCCGCCGCCAGGCCCTGCAGGACGCGCCCGAGGATGAGCATGTCCATCGAGGTGGCGGTGGCGCTCATCAGGGCACCGGCCATGAAGACGACAAGGGTAAGGGCGAAGCCGAGCCTCTGGCCGAACGCCTCCATGATCCAGGCGTTGAGCAGCTGGCTTGCGGTCATCGTCGCAAGGAAGGCCGTGGCCATCCACTGCGCCTGGTCCTGGCCGACGCCGAACGCGCCCATGACCTCCGGCACGGCAACATTGACGATGGTAGCCGACAGCACCATCGAAAAGCCGCCGATCAGGCCGGCAAAGGTCACATACCAGCGGTAATTCGGGCCGAAACGGCGAAAGAGATCGTCGACCGTATCGGCCTGCATGAAAGACGGATCCGTCGGGGAACGCCAGCCAGCCTAGCCGGGATTCCTCCCCGCGGTCACGCGCCTGCCGGCCGGGCTCGTCGTCAGTGGGCGAGTACGGCCAGCAACAGGAGCGCCACGATGTTGGTGATCTTGATCATCGGGTTGACGGCGGGACCCGCAGTGTCCTTGTAGGGGTCGCCGACCGTGTCGCCCGTCACGGCCGCCTTGTGGGCCTCCGAACCCTTGCCGCCGTGATGGCCGTCCTCGATGTATTTCTTGGCGTTGTCCCAGGCGCCGCCGCCGGCGGTCATGGAAATGGCGACGAAGATGCCGGTGACGATGACTCCGAGCAGCATGGCGCCGACCGAAGTGAGGGCCGCCGCCTTGCCGGCGACCAGCCAGATCAGCAGGAAGAGCGCGATCGGCGAGAGCACCGGCAGCATTGAGGGCACGATCATTTCCTTGATCGCCGCGCGCGTCAGCATATCCACGCAGGGGCCGTATTCGGGCTTCGCCGTGCCTTCCATGATGCCCGGGATCTCCCGGAACTGGCGGCGCACCTCCTCGACCACGGCGCCGCCCGCGCGGCCTACCGCCATCATCCCCATCGCGCCGAACAGGAAGGGCAGGAGGCCGCCGACGAAGAGGCCGATCACCACATAGGGGTCAGAGAGCGAGAAGGTCACATCCTCGGCGATGCCGGCGAAGAACGGATAGGTGTCCCCTGCGGCGCTGAAGAACTTGATGTCCTCGGTATAGGCCGCGAACAGCACCAGCGCGCCGAGGCCCGCCGAGCCGATGGCGTAGCCCTTGGTGACGGCCTTGGTGGTGTTGCCGACCGCGTCCAGCCGGTCGGTCGTCTCGCGGACGTCTTCTTCCAGCTCCGCCATCTCGGCGATGCCGCCGGCATTGTCGGTGACGGGGCCGTAGGCGTCGAGCGCGACCACCATGCCGGCAAGCGCCAGCATGGCCGTGACCGCGATGGCGATGCCGAACAGGCCGGCAAGCTGGTAGCAGGCGATGATCGCGACGCAGATAATGACGGCGGGAAGCGCGCAGGCTTCCATCGAGACCGCAAGCCCCTGGATGACATTGGTTCCGTGGCCGGTGGTGGAAGCCTGGGCCACGGAGCGGACCGGGCGGTATTCCGTGCCGGTGTAATATTCCGTCACCCAGATGATGAGGCCCGTGACGATGAGCCCGATGGCCCCGCAGACGAAGAGCTGCGTTCCGGTGAAGCCGCTTTCGCCGACAGGCCCCAGGCCCACCGTCCACTCGGTCATCGCCAGTATGCCGGCCAGCGAGATGATGGCGGCGACGATGAAGCCCTTGTAAAGCGCGCCCATGATCGACTGCGAGGCGCCCAGGCGGACGAAGAAGGTGCCGACGATGGACGCCAGGATGCAGACGCCGCCGATGGCGAGCGGATAGGACATTACCGTGGCTGCGAGTGCGGCGTCGGCGGCGAAGAAGATGGACGCGAGCACCATGGTCGCGACGACGGTGACCGCATAGGTCTCGAACAGGTCGGCGGCCATGCCGGCGCAGTCGCCCACATTGTCGCCCACATTATCCGCGATCACCGCCGGATTGCGGGGGTCGTCCTCCGGGATTCCGGCCTCGACCTTGCCGACGAGGTCCGCGCCGACATCCGCGCCTTTGGTGAAGATGCCGCCGCCGAGGCGGGCGAAGATGGAAATGAGCGATGCGCCGAAGCCGAGCGCCACGAGCGGATCGATAATCTCGCGCCCCTCCGCGCCGCTATTGACCAGGACAGCGTAATAGACTCCGACGCCCAGGAGGGCGAGGCCGGCAACCAGCATGCCCGTCACCGCGCCCGAGCGGAAGGAGACAGCCAGCCCCTGCGCCAGGCCCTGCCGCGCCGCCTCGGCCGTGCGCACATTCGCCTTCACCGAGACATTCATGCCGATATAGCCGGCTGCGCCCGAGAGCACCGCGCCGATCAGGAAACCAACGGCCTCGTAAACGCCGAGCAGCAGCAGCAGCACGACGAAGATGACGACGCCGACGATGGCGATGGCCCGGTACTGGCGGTTGAGATAGGCGCGCGCGCCTTCCTGGATCGCCGCCGCGATCTCCTGCATGCGCGCGTTTCCAGGGCTCGCCGCGAGCACGGAGCGCGAGGCGGCGATGCCATAGACCAGCGCGGCGAGGCCGCAGACGACGACAAAAATCAGGACGGGCGACATGGCTCGGTTCCCTTCGGGTCGATAGAAGCGCCGCCGGCGCGTGTAAGCGATGGGCGGGTGCGCCTCAAGCCCCGATTTGTCGCATGAGCGGGACTCGCGGCTCGGAGACGCGCTCGCACGGACGGGGGGAAGCGCCCCGGGAATACCATAGAATGGACGGTTCGCGATGCTGCTTCCGGGTCGAGGAGTGGGGGCCGCCGATGCTACATGCGTAGCGAAAGCCGAAGCACGGCCTCGTATTCCGTTCGCTGCCCTCCGCCGGCGATGTCGATTGCCGCGGCTTCCAGCTCGAAGACCGCCGACCTCCTGAAACCGAGGCGATAGCCGAAGCGCAGGTCGCGGCGCCGCCCCGACAGGGAGAACGAAACCCAAGGCTTGCGAATACCGGACGAGAAGGCGATCGGGAAACCGTAACCGAACTCGACACCGACGGCATCGGGGATCCTGCGGCGCCCGTCGGCGACACCGTCCGCGATGCCGTCCAGGCTTCGCGGCAAGCCGGTAGCTTCGATATCCGCCGCGCCCGTTGAATGGCGAATTTCCAGGGACGGGCCGTGCTGCGAATACGGGTTGGGGTCGTAGCGCAACGAACCGGCCATGCCCCGCTCCGAATAGTCATGGCCCGAGCGTGCGATCGACCCGCGGGCTTCGAACTCGGCCGTCAGGTCAGATTGCGGATTGGCATAGCGAAGGCCTACGCCCGCCGCTACGCGCGATCCCGACCGTACGGAATTGTCGTCCCACCGCAAACCCGCCTCGACGAACGGCGCATACAACTCGCCGTCCTCGGAAACATGCTCACGCGCGCCCTCGAGGGCGAGACGCAGTTGCGATATTCCGGCCGCCGCAGCGGCAAGGCCGGGCGCGCCTGCGGAAGCCGCCCGCGCCAGCCTGGTATCGCACTCGACCGTCAACGAATAATCGCCGCTGTCTGTCGGAGAGACGATTTCTCCCCGTGCGCCGAGCACGCCGGCGTGGATCCTAAGCCTGGATGCGGCTGCGTGACCGCCCTTTGTCGAAAACCTCAATATTCCGGCGGCGGACCCTGCCGATCCCCAAACGGACCAGCGCTCGTTCAATCCGTAATGTAAATAGGGGAAAATGCCGGTCAGGTAGGAATCGGCTTCATAGTCAGAACTTCCATACCGGATCGTTCCCTCGCCCCGGCTGTGGGAAAACGCGATTCCGACTACCCGGCGGTCTTCGGTGCGTTCCGCGCCGACGGTGAAGGACACGACCTTGCCTTCGGATGCTAAGGCGCGGCCCCGGTCCTCGAAACGGGACAAGCGGCTGCGGCCCCAAAAGCCGGTCTCCGGTTCTTCCTCTCCGAGTCCGGCGCCGATATCGAATGCGCTTGCGGCCAGGATATCTTGCGCTGTCAGCGTGCGCGTCCCAGCCATCGGACCGGGCTTCGCGGTCCGATGGCGGGCGGCGTCCGGCGCCTCTCGTCGGGCTTCCTCCGAAGCGGTCCCGGCGGGCGCCGCCCAGTCGCCCGCACGATATCCGCCAATCTCGACGAACGACCGTTTCTCGCGGAGCGGGCCGCACCGCCAGCGCTGCTCGGACCAGGTCGATCCTCCGCCGGGGCGGCGTTCGGGCGGGCATCTTGCGCGCGCGCCCAGGGCCTCGAAGGCGTGGGCAACGGCGAGTTGGCCGAAGTGGGCAAGCCACCTCTCCGCCGCGGGCGGGGGCACGCGCAGACCGTCGGCGATCGTCCCGATGCCTTCGGGATCGATGACTCCCGCATTCTCCGGGTGGTTCAATAGCACCGAGAACCGCTCTTCCGGTTCCGTCAGCGAATCGTCGATTACCGGAACGGCAATGGTCTTTGTCGTTTCGCCGGGTGCGAAAGACACCGTTCCCGAGCGCGCCATGTAGTCCTCTCCGGCAGTTGCGGTCCCGTCGTCGGTTTTCCATTCGGCTGTCACTCGCTGGCCGCCGGACGCACTCAAGGTGACCGTGAACTTCGCCATCGCTCCGGGAGCTTCGACAACCGCAGTGTCGCTTACTGCCAAGTCGGGTTGCCCGGTGGTGAAATTCCAGTTTCGGGATTTGCCCGCTCCGCCACCCGCCAGATTTGAAATCCATCTGCGGTCCGGCGTCTGCTCGGACATGAGTGTCAGGGGCCGGTTTTCGAGGCCTCCGCGCGACAGGTCGAATCGCTGCCGTGTGATATATTGCGCGAGGAGTTCGTAGTCCGTGTTTCCATGGAGGCCGGAAACCGTCAGAACAACCCCGTTCCCCGCGCCGGACACTATCCGAAAGGCAAACCGGCCGCCGGGTTTTCGCCATCCCAGGCGCAGATACGGGGACAAAGGGGTGCCCGCAATCGCTATGTCCGCTTTATCCGCCTGCACCCGGTCGACCCTCAACCTGCCCGCCGGCAATGCACTCGGATTGCGGTCCGCAGGGATATAGAAGCTGAATTCGCGGGACTGCGTTCCACCGCTGTTGGACCCGGTGACGGTGCAGACGGTGTCGGTTTGCGTGTGGGCGCCGTGGACATGGCCGAGTTCGTTGGCCTTCAGGACGAGCTTGCCATCCAGAAGCTCCGCTTCCCGGTAATAGTCCGACCGCGTTGCGTCGCATGAAGCAAGGGAGAATGAGACGCCGGCGACGCCGGCGGCCAGGTATTCGTCGAGTTCGACTTCCGTGGTTCCACCGTAGCGCGTCCAAATTCGATAACTCTTCGCCGGATCGAAAATCTCCGGGACATTCTGGCCAGACGCTTGGTTCGGCAGGATCGACAGCGCCGCAAGAACTGCTGCTGTAGCACATGCAGGCCGGCCGTGCCGAAGCAGGCGCGCCCGTCTCCGCCTCGAGCTTTCCGAAATCGGTACGCGTACAGACACGCAGACGCGGCGCGCAAGTGCGCGCATCCACACCTTCCCCCCGGACACCGCCTTTATCCCCAATGCGGTTTTCGACGCCAAGCGGGCGACGATAAGGCGGTGTTCCAGGGGACAACACAATCAATTTGACGTAGTAAAACTGTATTTGCATTGGCATATCGAATGAAAAAGAACATTCCCCGCTGCCTGTGAAGCGCACGCATGGACAGCGACGCAGGCGCGGCCCCGGCGGGCTAGGTGCTGAGGACGGATTCGATCGAGATGAAGGCGGCTGCGAGTGCGACGGAAGAGCTGAAGTTTGCGGCGGTTTTTTGCAGCGCAGGGAGATGAGCTTGAAGCGTTTGAGCTTTCCGACGGCCTGTTTTGGCGTTCTTCCGGCAGGGGATGACGGTCAGCGAACCTTTTCCCGGGCGCGCTGGCGGTTTCCGGCGTTGTCATGGGCCCAGCCCGCGCCGCGAAGGCGGGGGGCGACCATATGAGGACGCGGTCTTCCAATGACTCCCAGATTGAGGCCGCTGGTATGAGTCGGTCCGTCCACAGGACCTAGGCCGCCCGCTGCCGGCGCGGTGTTGCGAAAATCAATGTCGCCAGGAGCGACACGGCGATCATCGGCAGGATGCCGATATTGATCCAGTCCCAGCCGAGGTCGTGGTGAATGCGGCCGGAGAAGAGCGACGAGACGGCGATCGAGCCGAAGACGACGAAATCATTGACGCCCTGAAGCTTGGCGCGCTCGGCGGGCGTGTGCACCTCGGTCAGTAGGGCGGAGCCGCCGACGAACATGAAACACCAGCCGACCCCGTTCAGGAACAGCGCCACGGCGAAGTGCATCAGCTCGACGCCGGACAGATTGACGGCCGCGCAAACCGCGATCAGCGCAATGCCGGTGAGGATGATCGGCCGCGCCCCGAAGCGGGACACAAGATGGCCGGTGAAGAAAGTAGGCAGATACATGCCCACGACGTGTGCCTGCATGACGGTGAAGGTGTCGTCCGTATCGAAGCCGCAGGCTGCCATCGCCAGCGGCGTCGGGCTCATCACCAGCGACATGGTGGCATAGCTGGCGACCGCCGCCAGCATGGCCACGATGCAGGCGGGCTGGCGCATGATCTCTTTCAACGGGCGGCCCGTGTCCCGGCGCTCTTCCACGCTCAGCCTGGGGATTTGCACGAAGGCCAGGATGCAGAAGGAAAGGACGTAAAGCCCCACGAGGGAAAGATAGCTGCCGGCGTAGAAGGCCGGCGCCAGCCAGTCCAGCGTGTGCTTGGCGAGCTCCGGGCCGATGATGGCCGCCAGCAGCCCGCCGGCCAATACCAGCGAAATCGCCTTTGGGCGGAACTCCGGCGTCGCGGTGTCGGCGGCCGCGAAGCGGTAGAAGATCGCGAAGCCGTTGAACCAGCCGATCACGAACACGCCGAGGCAGAAGCCCCAATAGCTGAGTTCATAGATGGCTTCGACGGCGATCAGCGCGCCGATGCATCCGATCACGGCGCCCAGCATGAATCCCGCGCGTCGGCCGATCCGGCGCATGAGCAGGGACGCCGGTATCGTCGCGGTCATCACGCCGCCATGGTGGAAGAAGAGCGGCGCGGTCGCCCAGCCGGGATCCTCGGGCAGCAGCATCTGGCCGACCAGCGGCGCCGTCACGATCATCAGGGTCGTGCCGGAGATGTAAAGCGCCTGGCAGACGGCAAGCAGCAGCACATTGCGCTTGACGGGATCGTTGAGCATTGCGGGGCGGCCGGAACGGGGGAACGCCCGACCTTACCCGCGAACGGGTCGGGTCCGCGCTACAAAAATACGCATGGGTCAGGAAGCCCCGTCGCGCACGAAGGGATAGATCCGGATCATGTCCTGGGCCGGGTCGGAGTCCGCGAAGGCGGCGACGGTATCATAGGCGCGGAAGATCGTCGGGCAGGGCGCGCCGTCCGCGCCGGCGCTTTCGACGAACAGCCCAAGGTCCTTCTTGACGAGATGGGCTTCGGCCCCCGAACCGTCGAATTCCCCCGTCGCCACATGCTTCGGGAAGGCATGGAGCGTCGTGAAATTCTGCCCGGTGCTGGCATTGATGACCGCCAGCATCGTCGAAATGTCGAGCCCCGCGCTCTCGCCATAAGCCACCGCTTCCGTGGAGGCGACGAGGCCCGATATGTTGAGCGCGTTGTTGACCAGCTTCATCGTCTGGCCAAGCCCCGGTTCCAGCCCGACATGGAAAATCGTTCGCGACCAGGCCTCGACCATCGACTTCGCCCGTTCGAGTACATCCTCGGGACCGGAGGCCATGCTGGCGAGCGTGCCTTCCTCGGCGCGGAACTTCATGCCGGATACGGGGCTGTCGAGATAGGCGATGCCGGTCTCGGCGAGGATGCGGGCGTTCTCCCGGGCCGCGGCAGGGCCGATGGTGCAGGTATCGACCACGATCTGGCCCTTGTGTCCGGCTGCAGCAATTTCCAGCACGACCTCGCGATTGGCGGCGACCGTCGGCAGCGAGATCGCGACGATGCCGGCCCGGCGCGCGACTTCGCCATTGGACTGCGCAACGAGCGCGCCGGGCGGCGCCCGGTCCGCGGTGCCGGCGATGTCATGCACGACCGTCTCCTGCCCGGTAGCTGTCGCATGCCGGGCCATCGGGCCGCCCATATTGCCGAGGCCGATAAAGCCGAACGTCTCGTCCGCCATGACGCTTCCCTCCCGTTTGCGCCAGCATACCGCCATTCGCCGCATGCCATAGCCGCACATTCCCGGTTTAACATCGCGGCGTCGGGATTGTAGGCTTGCACTTTCGCGCCTTGGGAGAGGTTCGATCCAGACCGGGTTTGCAGAGGCGGAGCGGACGCGTTTCAGGAGCCTGCTGGCGCTGGCGGCCGGCAGTTCCTATGACGGCGAGCGCGAGGCGGCGCTGGCGGCGGCCCAGCGGCTGGCGGCGCGCCACGGCATGTCGCTTGCCGAGGCGGCCCGCGGGGGCGGCGAACCGGAGCCCTGGCGCGAGGAAAGCCCGTTCGAGCGGATGCGGAGGGCGCGCGCGGCGCGGGCGCATGCCTTCCGGGAAAGCGAGAGGCGGGCTGACGAGGAGCGCGCCCGCTTCCGGGCCGCCCAGGAAGACGCGCTCCGGCGGGGGCTGGACGATGAGGACGACGCCCCTCCGCGAAGGCGCGCGGGGCGCGCCTTCGTGTGGCGGAGCCGGCGGCGGCTGGAGCCTGTCCAGCATGCGACGGTGCTGCTCAACGAAACGCGCCTGCCGTTCTCCGAGATCGCCGAGATCACCGGCCTCGACCGCTATGCAGTGGTCGGACTCAAACTCAAGCTGAGGGGCGTCGTCTGAGCCCGAAGGCTGTCTCGCGCCCGGCTGTCGTTGCATGGCCCGTTGAAGGATTGCAGGAATGAGCGACCTGCTGGACGAACTCGCGCGCCGCCGGGCCATAGCCGAAGGACATGGGGGCGAGGAGAAGGTCGCCCGCCAGCGCCGGGCCGGCAAGCAGACGGCGCGTGAGCGCGTCGCCATGCTCATGGACGCGGGCAGCTTCACCGAGATCGGCGGGCTCGCGACGCATGCGCCGACGCGCGTGACGCCGGTGAAGGACAAGCACACGCCTGCCGATGGCGTCGTTACCGGTTTCGGGCGGATCGACGGACGCATCGCCGGCGTGGTCGCCGAGGATTTCACGGTGCTCGGCGGCTCGCTCGGCCTAGTGAACTTCGCGAAGAAGCACCGGATGATCGAGCTGGCCATGCGCGACCGGGTGCCGCTGGTCTGGCTGTTCGACGGGGCGGGCGCGCGCACGGACGAATATATCGGCGAGGGGCTGGCGCCGATGCATCACTTCATGGATGTGGCGCGCCTCTCCGGCACGGCGCCGACGATTGCGGCGGTGCTCGGTCCCACTGCCGGGGACAGCTCCCTGCTCGCGTCGATGATGGAGTTCATCGTCATGGTGAAGGGGGAGGGGATGCTGGCCGCCGGCGGCCCGCCGCTCGTCGCCATGGGCACGGGCGAGCGCGTGTCGAAGGAGGAGCTTGGGGGCTGGGAGGTGCATTGCAGGGTCTCGGGCGTTGCCGACAATGCCGCCGAGGACGAGGCCGATGCGATCCGCCAGCTCAAGCGATACCTCTCCTTCATGCCGGCGAATGCCTGGGCCTGGCCGCCGCGCACAGAGGCGGAGCCAGCTCCCGACGGGGCGGGCGAAGCCCTGCGCAACCTCATCCCCGCGAACCGCCGCCGGCCGTACGACATGAAGAAAGCGATTGCCGCGATCTTCGACGGGGAGAGCTTCTTCGAGCTGAAACCCGACTATGCCCGCATGATGATTACCGGCTTCGCGCGCCTCGAGGGCCGTGCGGTGGCCGTTGCGGCGAACCAGCCGAAGGTGATGGCGGGCGCGATCACGGCTGCGGCCGGGCACAAGCTCCGCCGCCTCATAGACCTCGCCGCGGCCTACCACCTGCCGGTCGTGTTCCTGACCGACACGCCGGGCGTGATGACAGGGCCGAAGTCGGAGCGTGAGGGGGCGCTCAGGGTCGGCATGGCGGTTGCCAGCAGTTTCGCCTTCGCCAACACGCCGCTGATGACGGTCGTGCTGCACAAGGCGTTCGGCTACGGCGCGGCCGCGATGGGCGGCTATGGCGCGGAACAGTCGGCCGTGCTCGCCTGGCCGATGGCGGACTTCAACGCCATCCCGCTGGAGAGCGGCATACGCGCGGCCTACAAGGCGGAGCTCGAGCGCGCCGCGGACCCCGATGCGCTCTATGAACGCCTGGTCCGGGAATACGGAAGTCTTTGCGGGGCCTGGCCGGCTGCGGAAGCCATGAAGATCGACGATGTGATCGACCCGGCGGAAACGCGACCGCGCTTGGTCGAAGCCCTCGACCGTGCCGAATTGCGCTGCACCGAGGCCCCCGGCCGGACCCTGCGCCACGGCGTGATGCCCTGAAGAAGGGACACCCTGACCGGCATTCCTTTCCAGGGTCCCGGTCTGCGCGGCTTCCGGTCAGGCCTCAAAGGGACCTATACGAACGACATCGCGACGACAGCGAGGAGCAGCGCGGCCGCGCCGATGTAGATCGCCTTCCGGATCGCCTTGAACTCCTGCAGGAAGTCCAGCCTCATTTCCTGCGACAGGGCGAGGTCTTCGTTCTGGCGACGATTGAAGTACACCATCGCTTCCTCAATGCGGTCGAGGCGTTCGTCGGTGGTGCGGTCTTCTTCCATTCGCCATCCCTCTGCGCACCGGCACTGAACGAAGAACGCTCCACTATACCCGGCCCAGGTGGGAAACCTTCGGGGTTCTTGCGGGATAGAGTTTGCCACATGCTGGGGGTTGAAGTCGAAGCGAAGCTATTGCCGTGTCGAACCGGCGCCGGCGAAACGGACCTGACGATGTCCCCGGTGCAGCGTCCGCACGTCAGGGCAGACGGTATCTTTCGATGATTTCCTCGTTGAGCGCGATGCCGAGGCCCGGGCGGTCCTCCATCTCCAGATAGCCGTCCTCGAACGATTCGATCGGCAGCTCGCAAAGCTCCGAGCGCAGCGGATTGGGCTCTGCCCGGTTCCAGTCGCTTTGCATGTATTCGTAGATCAGGAAGTTGGGCGCGTAGGTGGCGAGGTGCAGCGACACCGTCATGATGATGTTGGACGAACTGCCGGTGTGCGGCGCGTAGAGGACGCGGAAGGCGGACGCCATGTCGGCGATCTTCCGCGCCTCGGTAATGCCGCCTGCGCGGGCCGCGTCGTGCTGCACGATGTCTATCGCGTCGTGCTTGAAGAAGCGTGCAAAGCTGAAACGGTTGAAGTCGGCCTCGCCGGCCGCGATCCGGATGCCTAGATTTTCCCGGAGAAAGGCGTACCCGTCGATGTCGTCGGGCGCGAGCGGCTCCTCGTACCAGTAGAGGCCCAGGGCTTCGAGCGTGCGTCCGACCTGGAGCGCGGTCTTGCGGTCGTGGCCGTAGCCGCAGTTCACGTCCGCCATGAGCGTGATGCCGTCGCCGGCATGGTCCCTGATCTGCTCGACGGTTCGCATCTCCCCGCGCCAGTCCATCGGGTCCTTGCCGATCTTGATCTTCATCGCGTTGAAGCCGCGGGCCTTGTGCGCGTCGATCTCCTCACGGAGGATGCCGATATCGCGCAACCTGAGCGACGAGGCGTAGGCCCAGAGCTTCGGGTTGGTCCTGCCGCCGAGCAGCCGCCACACCGGCACGCCGGCCGACTTGCCCCAGATGTCCCAGAGCGCGGTGTCGATGCCGGCCATCGCCTCCAGGTAGAAGCCCTTCTGGTGGCCGCGGTTCATCATCACGGACCAGAGCAGGTCCCAGATATATTCGACGTCGCGCGGGTCCTTGCCAACCAGCAGCGGGGCGACATAGTGGACGATATCGCGCAGCGCCGTTCCCGAGAGCCGGGTCATGCACTCGCCCACACCCTCAATGCCGTTGTCGGTGCGGATGCGGACGATGACGGAGCGGTATTCCCTGAAGACGACCCCGGCGACCTCGTCCGCGCGCGGCATGCTGATCGGGGCCGCGATTTCGTTTTTCATGGGGACGGCAAGGGCGACAGCCTCGACATCCGCAATCTTCATCGCCGCCTCCCGCCGCCGGAGGGCTCAGCCGCGCGCCGAGCGGGCCATCTCCAGCGTCTTCTTCGCGCCCGGCCGGTCGTAGCAGCGATCCAGCCAGCCGCCGACATTCGGCCACTGGGAGAGGTCCAACCGGGCGGAGAGAGCGAGGTTCAGCACGCCGGCGACATTCACGTCGGCGACGCTGAAACTTTCGCCGACCAGCCAGTCGCGGCCTTCCAGATGCCGGTCGAGCACGCCGAGCGCGCGGCCGCAGCCCTTGTTCAGCGTCTCGTTGGCCTTGGCGGGATCGGCCTCCTCGCCGAACAGGCCGAGCGCGGTGAACATGGCCCTCAGCAGCGTGCTCTCCAGCTCCGTGATCCCCCAGAAGCTCCACTGCACCGCCCGCGCTTCGTCCACAGGATCGACGATCCTGAGCGGCGTGCCGTAGGTGCGGGCCAGATAGAGGTTGATCGCCATGGACTCGAAGAGGACGAGGTCGCCGTCCACCATCGCCGGCACGCGCCCGTTCGGATTGACCGCGAGATAGTCCGGCTGCTTCGACTCCTTCATGAAATGCGTTGGCACATGCGTGTAGTCGAGCCCGAGCTCATTCGCCGCCCAGAGCGACCGGAAGGCGCGGCTGAATGCGATGCCGTAAATCGTGAGCGCCATGTTGCGCGTCTCTCCTCAGTAGGGGGTGCCGTCCCGGCGGGTGAACCGGCGGGCGCCTGCGGCGGCCTCGGACAGCATGTCGATATCGGGATAGTCGGTAGCATCGCCGGGCATGCGGTCGCCGATCTCCAGATAGACTGCGTCTTTCCCGGACCGGTTGACCAGCTTGTGCCCGTCGGGCCTCGCCGCCGGAAAGCCCGCGACCATTCCGGGCGTCATCGTCTGCTCGCCTGCATCCGTCACCAGCACCAGCTCGCCTTCCAGCACCATGACAAGCTCGTCCTGCCGGCTGTGCCAGTGGCGCTGCGAGCTTTCCGTGCCGGGAGGCATGCGCACGAGGTTGGCGCCGAAATTCTGCAGGCCGAACGGGTCTCCGAGCGCGCGCTTTTCCCGGTTGCGGACGGGTTCGTCGAACGGCGGCGGATAGGGCGACCCGATCTTGGCCGGAAGCGTCCAGGGATCGATGGCCCTCACAGCCCGAAGTCCCCCGGCTTCCCGTGCGCGTGGGCGAAGGCCCAGTAGAGCTCCCGCGACCGCCGCGCCACCGGCCCCGGCTGGAAGTCGCGCTCCTCTATCCGGCTTGCCGGGATGACCTTCGGCGCGTTGCCGGTCGCGAAAACCTCGTCGGCCTCCATCAGTTCGTCCAGTTCGACGGTCCGTTCGCAGACATCGTGCCCGTCGTCGCGCAGCAGCCGGATCATCCGCTGGCGGGTGATGCCGTTGAGGAAGGTGCCATTGTCGGCCGGTGTCGCGACCTTGCCGTCGCGGACCATGAAGAGGTTGGCGGTCGCGAACTCCGCCACCTTGTCGTCGGGGTCCAGCACCAGCGCCGTCGAGAAGCCCCGCTCGCGCGCCTTGCGGAGCATGCGCTGCACGTTCGGGTAGAGGCACGACGCCTTGGCGTCCGTCGGCGCCATGGTGGGGCGCGGCCGGCGCTCCTCCGCAAGCGCGGCCGTCACGGTCGCGTCGGCGGCCGGCAGCGCCATTTCGAACAGCGTCAGCATGAAGCGGGTCGACTCGGCGTCGGGCTCCACGAAGCCGTCATCGGCCCAGAAGAGCGGGCGGATATAGAGCTCCGCGCCCTCCGGGAAACGCCCGACGCCCTCGACGGCGAGCGCGGCGATCTCCCCGGCCGAAATCTTCGGCGCAAGGCCGAGCGAGCGGGCGGAGGCGATGGCGCGTGCGGCGTGGCGGTCGAGGTCCGGCATCACGCCCTCGAAGGCCCGCGCTCCGTCGAACGCGACCGACGCCATCCAGGCCCCATGCGTCATAGGCCCGAAAATCGGCGGGTTGCCGGCGTGCCAGACCCCGTCGAGCCAGGTCTGCGGCTCCATCACTCGTTCCGCCAGACCGGCGGGCGCTTCTCGGCGAACGCCTTCGGGCCCTCGATATAGTCGGCGCTGTCGATCAGGACATGCTGTTCCTCGTAAGTGCGGGCAATGGCCGCCTGGAGCGTCGCCTCGTTCATGCCTGCATAGACCGCTTCTTTGGAGGCGCGGATCGAGATAGGCGCGCACTCGAGGATCTGGTCGGCCCAGCGCCGCGCGCCCGCCACTGCCTCGCCCTCGGGCACGGCCTCGTTGACGAAGCCGAGCTCCTTGCCCTCCTCGGGGCCGACGCGCCGCCCTGTCAGGATCATGCCGAGCGCCCGCTTCTGGCCGATGATCCGGGGCAGGCGGTGGACGCCGCCGGCGCCGGCCATCAGGCCGACGCGCGGCTCCGGCAGGGCGAAGATCGCGTTCCCAGCCGCGACGATCAGGTCGCAAGCGAGCGCGACCTCGAACCCGCCGCCCATCGCGAAGCCGTTGACCGCGGCGATCACGGGCTTGTTGAGGTCGTACCGGTTGGTGAGGCCGGCGAACCCGGTCGGGCAGCGCTTGCGGACATTGCCCTCCGCCTGGTAGCGCAGGTCGTTGCCAGCGCAGAACGCCTTGTCGCCCGCCCCGGTGACGATGGCGACCCAAAGCTCGGGGTCGGCGGCGAACTCGTCCCAGACTTCCGCCAGCTCGAAATGCGCCGGCCAGTGCAGCGCGTTGTAGCGCTCCGGACGGTTCAGGGTGACGGTCAGCAGGCGCCCGTCGCGTTCGACGGTGCAGAATTCACGCTCGGCCATGGGAGCCCTCCCTCGAAGTCGCGGGGATTATAGCCCCCGGTGCCGCGCTGTCGTCACCGTCTGGGCGGCGTGATACGGATCGACGCAATCTGCTGGCGATTGCGCCTCAGCACCTCGAAGCGGAAGCCGTGGACATCGAAGGCCTGGCCGGGCGTGGGGATGCGCCGCGACTCGCGCAGCAGCAGGCCGGCCAGGGTCGTGGCGTCCTGGTCCGGGAGCGTCCATTCGAATTCGCGGTTGAGATCCCGGATGGTCACCCCGCCGCTGCAGATGTAAGAGCCATCCGGCTGCGCGCGCACGCCCGGCACCGCGACATCGTGCTCGTCGGCAATGTCGCCGACGATCTCCTCCAGAATGTCTTCCAGCGTCACCAGCCCCATCAGCGCGCCGTATTCGTCCACGACGAGGGCGAAATGCTCTCGCCGGCGCCGGAAGGCATGCAGCTGGTCCAGCAGGGTGGTCTGCTCCGGGATGAACCAGGGTCTGGCCGCGAGCGCGGCCGCATCGAGGCTTCCCGCGCTCCTTTCGTGCATCGCCCGCAAGACGGCCTTGGCGTGCAGCACTCCGACGATATTGTCCGAGTCGTCGCGCCAGAGCGGAAGGCGAGTGTAGGGACTGGCCAGTACTTGCGCCACGATCTCCTCCGGCGGCAGGGCCAGGTCCACCATGGCCATGTTGCGCCGGTGGGTCATTACCTCGCCGACCGACACGTCGCCCAGGTCCAGCACGCTGCGCAGCATCCGCCGCTCGTCGCGGATTTCCTCGCCCTCGCCGCGGTGCAGTTCGATCGCGCCCCTCAGTTCCTCCTCGTGCTCCTCGGTCCCGCCCGGCGGCGTATCCGCAATGCCGAAGAGGCGAAGGATACCGCGCACGATCCACTGAACGGCGAGCGCAGGCGGCCCGAAGAGCCGGACCAGGAAGGCTATTCCCGGTGCCACGGCCAGCGCCACCCGGTCGGCGCGGTTGAAGGCGTAGGTCTTCGGCAGCACCTCGGCGAAGACCAGGATCAGCAGGGTCATCGCGGCCGTCGCGTAGGCGACCCCGGCCTCCCCGAACAGGCCGATCAGCAGGCTCGTCGCCAGCGAGGCGGCCAGGATGTTGACGAGGTTGTTGCCGAGCAGGATCGCCGCAATCAGTCCCTCGCGGTCGGCGCGGAGGCGGCGCACGGCCGAGGCGCGCGCATCGCCTCGGCGGGCGCGGTGGTGCATGCGCGCGCTGCTGACTGCGGTGAGGGCCGTCTCGGACCCGGAGAAGAACGCGGACAGCACCAGAAGCGCCGCTATAGCGCCGAGGACGATCCAGAATTCGAGCGTCATGCAGCCAATGCCTCGTCGAGCAGGCCGGAGAGCGTGTCCTCCTCGACATCCCGGTGGACGAAAGCGCGCCCGATCCCGCGCGCGAGCACGAGCACGATCCTTCCGGATTCGGCCTTCTTGTCGCGGCGCATCCGCTCGATCAGCCCGTCGCGGCGGCCGGGAGAAGCGTTAGCGCCCGGCGGTTCGACCGGCAGGTCGGCACCCCCTAGATGGGCCTTCATCCGGTCGAGGTCTTCCTTCGGGCAGAGTCCCAGCCGGACCGACATGGCGAAAGCCAGCACCATGCCGAGCGAGACCGCCTCGCCGTGGAGCAGCGCATCGCCGAAACCGGCCTCCGCCTCGAAGGCGTGGCCGAACGTGTGTCCCAGATTGAGCAGGGCGCGCCGTCCGGCCTCGCGCTCGTCGGCGGCCACGACATCGGCCTTGGCCTCGCAGCTCACGGCAATCGCATGGGCGAGCGCCTCGTCCTCCCGGGCGAGCACGCGGCCTCCGTTTTCCTCCAGCCAGCGGAAGAAGTCCGGGCGGTCGATCAGGCCGTATTTCACGACTTCCGCATAGCCGGCCCGGAGCTCACGGTCGGGCAGGGTGGCAAGTGAAGTCGTGTCGGCGAGCACCAGGCGCGGCTGGTGGAAGGCGCCGACAAGGTTCTTGCCCTGCGGCGCATCGATGGCCGTCTTGCCGCCGACTGCGCTGTCCACTTGGGCGAGCAGCGTGGTGGGTATCTGCACATAGTCGATGCCGCGCAGCAGGATGGCTGCGGCGAAACCGGCCAGATCGCCGACCACGCCGCCGCCAAGCGCCAGAATGCAGCCGCCCCGGTCGAGACCGGCGTCCAGCAACCGGTTCAGCAGGTCTTCGAGATGGCGGAAGGATTTGGTCGCCTCGCCGGGCGGCAACACGATGGGCACGAACTCAATTCCCGCCCCCTCTAGCCCCGCAGCCAGCCGCGCAAGGTGGTTCCCGGCCACATTCTCATCCGTGACTACCGCAACGCGGCGGCGCTTGAGCACCGGAAGCAGATGGTCGCCCGCCCGCTCCATCAGCCCGGGCCCGGCAACGATGTCGTAGCTGCGTTCGCCCAGTCCGACCTCGATTTTCCTCGTCGGGTTCATCGCTGGCTTCCAGTATGGCCGCCATTGAGATGGCCCGCGCCGCGCAAGGCCTCTTCGACCCGCGCAACGGTCCCCTCTACCGGTCCCGCCAGGCTGACCACCGTCAGGTCTGCCAACGCGTACACCGGGTAGCGTTGCTCGATCAGGTCGGCGAGCGTGCGCCGCGGGTCGGCGGTCTTCAGCATCGGACGGTTGCTCCGCCGCGACACGCGCTCCCAGAGCACGTCGAAATCCGCCTTCAGCCACACCGACACGGCCCGCTCGGCGATGACGGCGCGCGTGGTGGCGTTCTGGAAGGCGCCGCCGCCGGTAGCCAGCACATGCACCGGCCCGCCCAGAAGGCGTGCGATGACCTTGCGCTCGCCCTGCCGGAAGGCCGCTTCGCCCTGCGTCTCGAAGATATCTTCGATGGAACTGCCGGCGGCTTCCTGGATTTCATTGTCGGCGTCGATGAACCGGAGACCCAGGCGCTGCGCCAACAGCCGGCCGACCTTGGTCTTGCCGGCCCCCATCATGCCGATCAGAACGACGGTTTTGGACAGGCTCATGAATGGCATTCCCGGGATATGGGCTTCTGCGGCGGGAAGCAAAGCCTCGATTTTGCCGCATTCGCGCCCTTGAACGTCTTTCGCTAGAATCCATTATCGGGAATGAGTGCTGGACCGTCACCCCGGAAGGCGAAAGCGAGGAAGGGCTATGGACGCTCGGAGACTGGTCCTGAATGTGCTGGTCGGGCTCCTCGGTGCGGCAGTTCTGGCCGGGTTGATATATTTCAGTCTTGTCGATTCGCCTCCGCCGCAGACGGAGGTGGAAAAGGTATTGCCGGATGACCGTTTCCCTCGCTAAGCCGTTGATTTGCGGGCTTTTCGCCGGCTTCGTCGCAATGGCGGCCGGGGCCGCGGAGAAGCGTGCGCCGGTCCGACTCATTCCCGCGGACGAACCGCCCGCCGCCGAGACAGCGCCGGTGCCCGAGGAACGGGCGCCGCAGACGGCGCCCCCTGTCGTGCAGACGGTTCTGAGCGCCCCGGCCGAGCCGAGCGATCCCGACTCGGCCGGGCTGCCCGGGTTCGAAGGCGGGTTCGGCCTGCCGCTCTGGCGCGGCAGTTCTAAGGCGGCCGTCGCCCGTCTGCTGGAGGCATTGCCGCAGACGGTCGCTTCGCCGGCGCTGAAGGACCTGCTGTTCCGGGTCCTTGCAGCGGGCGCGGCGCCCCCCCAGGGGGAAGGGCCCCGCCTCGCTCTTCTGCGCGTGCGTCAGCTGGGCAATCTGGGCCGCGACAAGGAAGCAGCGGAATTGGCCGAAGCCGCCGGACTTGAGGCTCCGCCGCCGGTTGCCGGCTCCGAAGCCGTCGACCCGGCCCTGGCGTCGGGGGACCTGGACGACGCCTGCGCTGCGGCGGAAGCGGAGATGGTCCGCGCGCCCTCGGCCTATGTGCAGCGCGCCGCGGCATTCTGCGCTGCAAAGGCCGGAAACGTGGGCCGGGCCCGGCTCATTCTCGATATCCTCCGCGAAGTCGATGCGAGCGGCGATCCCCTGTTCGAGGGGCTGATGCTGCGCGCGATGGACCCTGGGGCGGAGGGCGCGCCGCCATTGCCGGACGACGGTCCGGTCACCCCGCTCAATGTCGCCATGCTGGGGTGGCTCAATGAGGCGCCGCCGGAAGTCTGGAGCCTTCGTAACGATCCGGCAGCGGTGCGCGCGCGCGCAGGACTGGTCCGGACCGAGGTGGAAGCCGAGCAGGCCGCCCGGAACGGCCAGTTGCCGCCCAAGGCATTGCTGACGAGGTATCTGAGGCCCACCGATACCGAACATCCACGAGCCTTGCTCGCGCGCGCAGCGGTCGAGGCGGCCGAACCGAACGAGAAGCTGCAGGCGTTGGTCTTGCTCTGGCAGGATGCGGCGCCGGCCGGCCTGTTGACGCCTCTGGCGGCGGCAACCGTCGATCTCGCAGCCGATATCCCTCCGTCTCCCGAACTGGCCGAGCATACCGGGCGGATCGTGCTGGCCGCGCTGGCGGCGGGCCGCTTCGACATTGCCGAACGCTGGTATGCAGACGCAGTGGAACGGGGCGCAGCGCTCGAAGAGGACAGCCGGCGCGCGGTTCTCGCCTGGCCGGTGATGAAACTCGCCGATACCGACGATCGTGTGCCGGAGGCGGAGGATGGCTTGCGCCGCTGGCTGGAGGCGGGGGGCGACGAACCGCCATACCGGCGCGCCGCCATGCTGTTCGCGTTTCTGGAGGCCGTGGGCGAACCCGTAGGGCGGGATGACTGGACCGCCCTCCTGACGGAATTCGAGGGGGTGACTGCCGAGCTGCCGGCGCCCGTCATCTGGCGGGGCCTGAATGCCGCCGGCCTGGAGGGGAAGATCGGCGAGGCCGTGCTCTACGCGGTCGTTGCCTCCGGGGGGCGGGCCCGGAGCGATCCGGCGACCGCGGTTGCCATTGTCCGGGCCCTGGCGCGCGTCGGGCTTGCTGCGGAGGCCCGGGCATACGCGCTGGAATGCCTGATCGAGTCGGCGATGCCGTGAGCATAAGCGCCCTGAACGCTTTTCTGGAAGCTCTTGTGGTCGAGCGCGGCGCGGCCGCCAACACCGTGGCCGCCTATCGCCGCGACCTCGAGGATGCGGAAGCATCGCTGGGCGGCGGTCTCGAAGCAGCCGGGGAGGCGGACCTGCGCGGTTACCTGGCAGGCCTGCTGCAGGCGGGACGGTCGCCCCGGACGGTCTCGCGGCGCCGCTCGGCGCTCCGCCAGTTCTTCCTGTTTTGCGTGGCCGAGGGCCATCGGAGCGACAATCCTGCCGACCGGCTGGATGCGCCCAAAATCGGGCGTCCCCTGCCGCGCCATCTCGGCGTTGAGGAGTTGCGCGCCATCATTGAGGCCGTCGAGAGCTATGACGGCCCGGCGCGGCTCAGGCTCGGCTGTATCGTGGAGCTGCTTTACGGCACGGGCCTGCGCGTTTCGGAGCTTGTCGGCCTGGCCATGTCGGATGTGCCGCCCGGACGCGACTGGCTGACGGTGCGGGGCAAGGGCGGACGGGAGCGCGTCGTGCCGCTGGGCGGTCCTGCGCGCGCCGCCATCGACGCCTGGACGGCAGTGCGCCAACGCTGTCTCCCCGGCGGCAGGCGCTCGCGCTGGCTGTTTCCCTCCCGCAGCAGGGACGGCCACCTCACCCGGCGCCGGGTCGGCCAATTGCTCGACCAGCTGGCGGTCCGGGCGGGGCTGGACCCCGTCCGGGTGTCGCCGCATGTCATGCGCCACGCTTTCGCTTCGCATCTGCTGGAGGGCGGCGCTGACCTTCGCAGCCTTCAGCAATTGCTCGGCCATGCCGACATAGCGACGACGCAAATCTATACCCACATTGTGGAGGAACAACTGCGGCGCGCCGTGTTCGACCATCATCCGCTGGCCCCGAGGAGCGGCCCCTGATGCTGGTGCCCCTGGAATTCGAACGACCGGTCCTGGAGCTCGAAGCCAAGATCGACGAGCTGAACCAGCTCAGCGGCAGTGGCGACCTGAACATTGCCGAGGAAATCGCGGAGCTGCGGTCCAAGGTGGACAAGCTGTTGGTGCAGACCTATTCCAGGCTGTCGCCTTGGCAGCGCGTGCAGGTGGCCCGCCATCCGGGGCGCCCGCGCCTGACCCATTTCGTCGAGGGGCTGATCGACGGGTTTCTGCCGCTTTCCGGCGACCGGGCTTTTCGCGACGACGCGGCCGTCGTCGGCGGCATCGGGCGGTTCCGGGGCCGGTCCGTGCTGGTGCTGGGACAGGAAAAGGGCGCGGACCTCGAATCGCGCCGCCGGCACAATTTCGGCATGGCGCACCCCGAAGGCTACCGCAAGGCGCAGCGCCTGATGCGGCTCGCCGACCGTTTCGGCATCCCGGTGCTGACCTTCGTGGACACGCCGGGCGCATATCCGGGCGTCGAGGCGGAGGAACGCGGCCAGGCGGAAGCGATCGCGCGCTGCATCGAGATCGGCCTCGAATTGCGCGTTCCCTATGTGGCCTCCGTTATCGGCGAGGGCGGTTCCGGGGGGGCCGTGGCGCTGGCCTCGGCGGATCGCGTGCTGATGCTGGAGCATGCCATCTATTCGGTGATCTCTCCGGAAGGTTGCGCCTCGATCCTCTGGCGCAGCAGCGAGCACGGCCCCGAAGCGGCCGAGGCGCTCAAGCTGACGGCGGCGGACCTTCTCGAGCTCGGCGTCATCGACCGCGTCGTCGAGGAGCCGCTGGGCGGAGCGCACCGAAATCCGGACGCTGCCATCGCGGCGCTCGGCGAGGAACTGGAAGCAACCTTCTGCGATCTCGACGGCATCGATGGAAGCGCGCTCCGCCGCGCCCGCCGCGAACGCTTCCTCTCCCTCGGTCGGGAGCTTTAGCCCGGACTTCTCGCCGGGGGCGCGACCTGCGGAGGCGTCAGCCGGCCGTCTTCGCTTCCGCGCGGCGGCGATGCAGCACCGGCTCGGTATAGCCCGAGGGCTGCTCGCGTCCCTGGAAGACGAGGTCGCAGGCGGCCATGAAGGCCGGGCCGTCGAAAGCGGGCGCCATCGGCTTGTAATCCGGATCGCCGGCATTCTGCCGGTCCACTACTTGGGCCATCTTGCGCATCGTTGCCCGCACCTCGTCCTCGGTGCAGATACCGTGATGCAGCCAGTTCGCCATGTGTTGGCTGGAGATGCGGCAGGTGGCGCGGTCTTCCATCAGGCCGATATCGTCGATGTCGGGGACCTTCGAGCAGCCAATGCCCTGGTCCACCCAGCGCACGACATAGCCGAGAATGCCCTGGGCGTTGTTCTCCAGTTCGGCCCGGATGTCCTCCGGCGACCAGTTGGGGCGGGGCGCCACCGGGATCGAAAGGATGCGGCCGAGATCGGCCCGCGCGCGGCCCGAGACCGCCTCCTGGCGTTCCTCTACCCTGACCCGGTGGTAGTGGGTGGCATGCAGGGTGGCGGCGGTGGGCGAGGGCACCCAGGCCGTGTCGGCGCCTGCCATCGGGTGGCCGATCTTCTGCTCCAGCATGTCGGCCATCAGGTCCGGCATGGCCCACATGCCCTTGCCGATCTGGGCGCGGCCGCGCAACCCGCAGGCAATGCCGATATCGACGTTCCACGCCTCGTAGGTGCTGAGCCAGGGCGCGGCCTTCATGTCGGCCTTGCGGATCATGGGGCCGGCTTCCATCGAGGTGTGGATCTCGTCGCCGGTGCGGTCGAGGAAGCCCGTATTGATGAAGGCCACCCGCCGGCGCGCCGCCCGGATGCACTCCTTGAGGTTGACAGTGGTGCGCCGCTCCTCGTCCATGATGCCGATCTTGATGCGATGGCGCTCCAGGCCCAGAAGATCCTCGACCCGGCCGAAGAGCGTGTCCGCGAACGCGACTTCCTCCGGTCCGTGCATCTTCGGCTTGACGATATAGATGGAGCCGGCCCGACTGTTGCCATGGGCCCCGTTTCCCTTGAGGTCGTGGAGCCCGATCAGGCAGGTGAACACGGCATCGAGAATGCCTTCCGGCGCTTCCCGTCCCTCGCCGTCCAGCACCGCCGGGTTGGTCATCAGATGGCCGACATTGCGGCAGAGCATCAGCGAACGGCCCGGCAGCACGATCTCTCCGCCGTCGGCGCCGATGTAGCGGCGGTCGGGATTCAGGCGGCGCTCGACTGCCCCGCCGTCCTTGTCGAAGCTCGCCGCAAGGTCGCCCTTGATGAGGCCGAGCCAGTTCCGGTAAGCCAACACCTTGTCTTCGGCATCGACCGCGGCGATCGAATCCTCGCAGTCCACGATAGTCGTGACGGCCGACTCCAGCAGCACATCCGAAACGCCGGCCCTGTCGTCCCGCCCGACGGGGTGGCTGCGGTCTATCGCGATCTCGACATGCAGCCCGTTGTGGCGGAGCAGCACGGCTTCGGGCGCCGCCGGTTGTCCCCGGTAGCCGGCGAACAGGCCGGGTTCCGCAAGCGGCAACCCACCGCCCGGCAGGTCGGCGACAAGAGCGCCGCCCTCGACGCGGTAGGCGGTAACATCGCTGTGCGAGCCGGCGGCGAGCGGCGCCGTCTCGTCCAGAAACGCGCGGGTCCAGGCGATGACCTTCCCGCCGCGCGCCGGGTTGTAGCCGCCGACGCGCGTCGCGCCGTCGTCTTCCGGGATCGCGTCGGTGCCGTAGAGCGCATCGTAGAGGCTGCCCCAGCGCGCATTGGCCGCATTCAGGGCGTAGCGGGCATTGGTCACCGGCACGACGAGCTGCGGGCCGGCGATACCGGCGATTTCATCGTCGATATGGGAGGTCTCGATTCTGAAATCGGGCCCCTCCGCCACCAGGTAGCCGATCTCGGCGAGGAAGGCCCGATAGGCGTCCGCGTCGATGGGCCGGCCGCGCCGGGCCTTGTGCCAGGCGTCGATTTCCGCCTGCAGGGCCTTGCGGCGGGCTAGCAGGTCCCGGTTAGCCGGCGCGAGGTCGTGCAGCAGGGCGTCGAAGCCCCGCCAGAAGGCATCGCTGGCAATGTCGAGGCCGGGCAGGACCTCGTTCTCAACAAAGGCGTGCAGCTCGGCGGCAATCTGGCTTTGTCCGACTCGCACTCGTTCGACCATGGGATTCAGGGCTCCGGAAAGAAGGGCTGGCGGGGTCTATCAAGACTGTCTGCTTGCCGCAATTGCATTGGTGCGCCGGGAGACGAACAGGAACGCAAGCGGGGCGGCGGCGAGCGGCGCGAGCGTCAGCAGGTGGAAGGAATTGAGATAGCCGATCATGCTGGACTGAAGATGAAGGGCGCGGTCCAGACGACCGATATCGGCGCCGCCGCCCGCCGCCTCGAAAGAGGCGAGCCAGGGAGCGCCCAGCCCGAAGTCGAAGACGCTGACAAGGCTTGTCAGGGCGATCCGCGCCTCGGCGGCAGTATGCACGAACAGGACCAGGGTGAGCGAAATGAAGATGCTGCTGCCCAGCATCCGGAGCAGGCTGAAGACTGCGTTGCCCTGGGTCAGATAGGCCGGGGGCAGGGTGGAGAAGGTCAGGATCGCCATCGGCGTGTAGGCAAGCCCGAAGCCGAAGCCGTGCATTAGGTTCGACCAGAACACGTCCTCGCTGCGCAGGTTGATGTCGAGCGAGCCCATCCAGAACCCCGCGCTCGCCTGGATGACCAGGCCCGTCGCCAGGCAGAGGCGCGGCGCGTGGCGGGTGAACTGCGCGACGATTAAAAAGCTCAGCAGGTTCCCGACGCCTCTCGTTGCGATCAGGTAACCGACCACCGCTTCCGGATAGCCCCGCAGTTCCTGAAGCAATGGTGGGAACAGGATCATCGGCATGAATTGCAGCATGCCCATGACGAAGGAGAAGAAGAGCCCGAGCACGAAATTGCGGTCGGAAAAGGCGGCCGGGGCGAAGAGCGGCGCGCGGGCGAGCCAGCTGTGGACGAGGAACATATAGAAGCCCGCCGTCGCCAGCACGCCCGCGACGACGATCTCCAGGGAATCGAACCAGTCGTTGCGCTGGCCACGGTCGAAGAAGAGCTGCGTGGCGCCGATGGCGACCGCGATCATGACGAAGCCGGCGGCGTCGAATCGTCGCGCCGTCCCGCGTTCCTTGTGGTCGATGGCGAGCAGGATCGGGATACAGGCGGCTAGGCCCAGCGGCAGGATCAGGAAGAAGGCCCAGCGCCAGTCCAGCCACTCGCCGACGATCCCGCCGAAGGTCGGCCCGAGAATCGGCCCGAAGACGCCGCCGACGCCCCACATCATGACCACGAAGGGCTGCTGCTCCCGGTTGAAGCTGCCGAGCAGGATCGCCTGGCCGAGCGGGAAGATCGGCGCGCCGAAAGCGCCCTGGACCACGCGGATCGCGATCAGGGTCTCCAGCGATGTGGCGAAACCGCAAAGCACGGAGGCGCCGGTGAAGCCGAGCACGGAGGCGAGCAGCAGGTTGCGCTGGCCCAGCTTTCCCGCAAGCCAGCCGGTCAGCGGCGTGGCGGCGGCGGCTGCGACGAGGTTGAGGGTGAGGACCCAGGAAATCTGGTCCTGCGTCGCCGAGAGCGCGCCCTTCATCTGCGGCAGAATCACGGTGACGCTGGTGAGCGTGATGCCGAAAAGCAGGGTGACCGACTGCACCGTCACGACGATCAGCCATTGCCGACCGGTGATTCGGGCGGAATCGGCGGCGTTCACAAGCGATGGCTTTCCCGGGCGAGCCCGGCGAATGCCAGCGCCGCCGCGACGAGCAGGCCGGAAGCCAGGTAGAGCGCGGCATGCTCGCCTCCGGCGTCCACGACGACGCCCAGCAGGATCGGCCCGAGCACATAGCCCGCATCTCCGATCATGCGGTAGCTGCTCATGGCGGCGGCATTCATGCCGGCGGGCGCATTGTCCGCCGCATAGGCCGCCGGAGCCGCGCCGCCCACCGATGTCGCGACGCTCCAGAGCGCACAGGCCGCGGCGAACCAGAAATAGGAGGGCGCCAGGGCGAACAGCAGCATTGCGCCGCCGGAAATCGCGGTGGACGGAACGATCACCGTCTTGCGGCCGAACCGGTCCGCCAGTGCCCCCGCCGGCCAGGCGGCAAGCAGGCCGAGGACGCTGCCGAGCGCGATGCCGAACCCGATCTGACCTGGGCCGAGCGCAAGGCTGGAAGCGCCCAGGATCGGCACGATGGTGAAGAGGCCGCCGGTGCGCGAGAAGGCGTTGACGAAGCCGACCCAGCTTACCAGCAGGAAAGCGCGGTTCGAGAAGACGAGCCGGAGCTGCCCGACAAAATCCGTCGTATGGCCGCCGGTCTTACCGCCGCTCGCCAGGTCCCGGGTCTCGCCGACCGCGAACCAGGCGATGGCGCCGGCCACGAGGCTGGCGAGGCCGCAGGCGACGAAAGGTGCGTCCAGGCCCCAGTTGCTTGCCAGCCACCCGCCGGGAAAAGGGCCGATGCCGACCGCGAAGATGAACGTGCCCTGATAGATGCCGATAGCGCGGCCGCGCCATTCGGGCCGGGTGATGTCGGCGAGCACGACATGGCCTGTCGTGATGATCGCACCGGCTCCCGCACCCGCGATGAAGCGGGCTGCGACAAATTCCGGGAAGTCGGCCGCCCAGGCGCACCAGAAGTTGCCGGCTGCCGAAAGCAACCCGCCCAGCGCCAGCGCGGTCCGGCGGCCGAGCGCATCGGACAGGCGCCCGATCGGCATGGCGATGAGAAACCGCGCGAGCCCGTAGATGGCGACGGCCATACCGACTGCCGACACCGTGACGCCGAACGCCTGCGCGTAGAGCGGAAGCACGGGCACGATGGCGCCGAAGCCGAGCTGGTTGACGCCGATAAGCACGCACATCCAGGTCAGGCAGCGCCGCTCGGCAGGGGAAGGTCGCGTCATGGCGGGGATTGTAGCGGCGGAATCGCATGTCCTGCGCGGCCTGCGGATTTATACCGGCGGTCGTCGAGCGGAACCCATGACGGGAAGAGAGTCCGGCCTCCATCTTCGCGGGACCGGCCAGCGGAACATCTAAGTATTTTTTCCTTGTTCCCTTGGTATTCCGGAGCGACGGTCCCATATAGGAGCGGAGGAACGCGCGGAGACGAAGCGGATGAAGGATATGCCGCCCTGACCACCGAGCGCAGCGGATCGCTGCGGCAGGAGAGGCTGGCTGACGGGGGCTCCGGGGGAGCAAACCGGCGGAGTGCGCGCGGAATCCGGGAAGGTCCACCTGGGTTGAGCATTTGTTGCCCGGGAAGCGGAATCGGCAGTCCGCTTCGGCTGATTGCTTTCTCCCGTCGGACCGGCCCCGGCAGTCCGCTTCGGCCGATTGCTTTCTCCCGTCGGACCTGCCCCGGCAATCCGCTTCGGTCGAGCACCGCCCCCGGAGGCGCGGCGACGTCCCCCCGGCCCGGCGCGGCAGGGCCGGCCCCGGCAGTTCGTTTCGGTTGATCGCCCCCGGCGGGCCCTCATATCGTCATACCCGGACTTGTTCCGGGTATCCCGCCGCCGCTTCCGCCGGACGGCCGCATGGATGCCCGGAACAAGTCCGGGCATGACGGAAAAGGGGAGCGGGTATGACGGAGGAGCCCATCCTGAGCCTGTCGAAGGGGACGGCCGGCCCGCCCGGTTTATGCCGGTCGGCTCGCGCTTTAGCACGGCCGCCCGCGCCAGCGGGCGATGGTCATGGGATTGACGCGGAACAGCCGGCCCGCCTCCGCATGGGACATTCCCGCCTCGACCGCCGCAAGGATCCGCTGCCGCAGGTCCTTGGCGAGGGCCCTGGGGCCGGCGGGTTCGCCGCCCGTGTCCGGTTTCTTCCGGCGGGCCGCCTTCCCGCCCTTGAAACCGTGGCGCACGAGGAACCGGTAGAGCGCGCCGTAGCCGACAACGAGGCCGCGTTCGGCAAGGGCGGCGCGCACGGCGTGGGTCGGGAGGCGGGGATTCCCCCTCAGAAGGGCGAAGACCGCCTTCCGCGCCGCCTCGACCGGCTCCCCGCCGCCGCCGGCCCCCGGCAGCGCGCCATGGCGCCGGCGGAAGCGGTAGCGCGAACCGTAGCCGAAGACGAGGCCGCGCGCCGCCAGCGCTGCGCGGAGCGCTTCGGTGGAGAGGTCCGGGTTTTCGTGCAGGAGGGCGAGGATCGCCTCCCGCGCCGCCTCGGTCCGCGCCGGCCGCCGGCCCCCGGCGAACGGCTTCGGCCCGACGCCCCGCCCCTCGCGTTCGAGCGCGCGCCAGCGCACGATGCTGGGCACGCTGACGCAAAACCGCTTCGCCGCTTCGGCAAGCGGCAATCCTTCCGCCGCCGCCGCAAGGACCTGCTCCCGCAGGTCCAGGGAATAGGCTTTCGCCATGCCGCCGCCTCCCGCTCGATTTTGCAGATCAAAGCACAAATAAGGAACAAAATAAAGCCGCCGGGCGCAGGCCGCAGCGTGTGTCATACCGGCGGTCGTGGACCGGAACCGATGACGGTCCCCATTGTCGCCCCGGTCCCCATGACGGAAGGGCAACACGCCCCGGAAGACCCTCTCCCTCCGGGAGAGGGCAGGGTGAGGGGCCGCTTCCGCCTGCGGAAGCGGCGGGCGAAGCCCCGGCAACCGTCCGCCACGCCGAGAGGGCCCCCACCCGGCCTCCCCCGCAAGCGGGGGAGGAGAAGAAAGGAGCGAGGGAGCGAGGGGGAAAGAGGAAGCGGCCGGGAAAGCCCTCTCCCCCAGGGAGAGGGTTGGGTGAGGGGCCGTTTGCGCGCCAGCGCAAACGGCGGGCGGAGCCCGGCAAACGTCCGTCACGCCGAGAGGCTCTCCCCCAACCCCTCCCGCTTGCGGGAGGGCCTTCCGGTCAGAGGAGGCCGGCGGCTTCCGCGCGCAGCGTCACTACGGCTTTCATTGCGTCGATCAGCGGGGTGGGCACGCCCTCCGCCGCGCCGATTTCGCTGACGCAGGTCAGCAGCGCCGCGATCTCCGGCGGCTTGCCGTTCTCGAAGTCCTGGAGCATGGAGGTCTTGAACGCGCCGAGGCTGCGCCCAAGCTCGACCCGGGCATCCAAAGAGATCACGGGCTCGATTCCAATCGCCCGGCCGACCGCAGTCGTCTCCGCCATCAGCGCCATGGCGACATCCAGCGTGCCGTCGGGCGAGAGAATACGGTCGAGCGTCGCCCCGGTGACCGCGCTGATCGGGTTGCCGGAGAGATTGCCGAGCAGCTTGCTCCAGACCTCTGCGCGAATGTCGTCCGAGAGCTGCACCTGAAATCCGCCGGCTTCGAACGCGGCGGCGAGCGCGGAAACGTCCGTTTCCCCGGGGCTGCCGAGGATCACGCGGTCGCCGGGGCCGGCGTCGATACGGCCAGGTTCGGGCACGGTCGCCCAGAGATGCAGCACAGCGCCAACCGCCTGGCGGGAAGGCAGCGCGGCCTCGATCTCCCCCTTCGGGTCCAGACACACGATTCGCCGTCCGCCGAGGCTGTGAAAGAACCACCAGGAAAGGCCGTTCATCGCCGTTACGATGGCGGTCTGCGGGCCGATCATCGGGGCGAGCGAGGGCGCCAGGCCGCCGAGGGACGGCTCCTTGACCGCGATAATCACCGCATCCTGAACGCCCAGGGCGGCGGGGTCCTCATCGACGGCAACATGCGCGACATGCCGCTCACCCTTGAAATCCAGGACAAGGCCGCGCGACCGGACCGCCTCCAGCGTCGCGCCGCGCGCGAGCCCGGATACCTCCGCGCCCCCGCGCGCGAGCAGGGCGGCGATCATGCCGCCCATCGCGCCCAATCCTATGACGGCAATCTTCATCGCCCTGTCAGACAATCGCTGCGCCGCCGCAGACATTGATGACCTGGCCCGTCACATAGGACGCGGCCGGGCTGGCGAGGAAGACGGCGACCGAGCCGATCTCATCCGGGTCGCCGATGCGCCTGAGCGGCAGTGAGTTGTTGACGCCCTCCAGCCGCACCGGATCGGTCCAGAGCGCCTTGGCGAAATCGGTCTTGACGAGGCCCGGCGCGATGGCGTTGGCCCGGATGTTCTGCGGCCCGTATTCCACGGCGATGTTCCGCGCGATCTGGTGCTCCGCGACCTTCGAGATCGCATAGGCCCCGAGTGTGGTGTTGCCCTTCAGGCCTGCAATCGAGGCGATGATGACGATCGATCCCCGGCCTGCGGCTTCCATGTGCGGCAGGGCAAGCATGCACAGCCAGTGGGTCGAGCGGATATTCGTCTCCATGATCTTGTCGAACGCGGAGTCGGGAATTCCCGCTATCGGCCCGTAATAGGGATTGGCGGCGGCGTTGGGCACGGCGATGGTGAGCTTGCCCCAGCGGTCCACCGCGCAATCGACCAGCTTTTGCAACTGGTCCTTGTGGCCGACATGGGCTGGACAGGATACGGCCTCGGCCCCGTTGCGCGCCCATTTTTCGTTGATTTCCGCCGTCACGGCGTCGCAAACATCCGCCTTGCGCGAGGAAACCACGACATGCGCGCCGGCCTCCGCCATGCGGCAGGCGATGGCCTTTCCGATGCCCTTGGTGGAACCCGTGACGACGGCGACCTCGCCCGTGAGATCGAACAGCGAATCGGAATGCGACATGGAGATGCGCCCGTTTCCTCGTTAATTTTTGCGTGCGGGCCGGTTATGGCTTGTCGACGCCTCCGACACAACCGGGCAAGTCCTTGGGCCTCTACTTCCGTTTCGTCGTCGCAAACGCGCCATTTCTCGGGTTCGGGCTTCTGCTCGCCTGTTTTTCGAGCTTCGGACAGACTTTCTATATTGGGCTGTTCGGAGCCCCGATCCGCGCCGAGTTCGGGCTTGACCATGCAGGCTTCGGGTCCCTCTACATGGCCGGAACGCTGGTCAGCGGAGCGGTGTTCGCGTTTGCGGGGCGCGCCATCGACCGCATTGCGTTGCGCCGCTATGCGGCATTCGCCCTCGCCGGCCTTGCGGGCGCCTGCGCGCTCATGGCGAGTGCTGCCGATGCGATCCTGTTGACGGCGGCCTTGTGCGGGCTGCGCTTCTTCGGCCAGGGGCTCGTCACCCACACCGCCCATACAGCGACGGCGCGGCATTTCGAGGGAGATCGCGGCAAGGCGTTGAGCATCGTGATGCTCGGTCATCCTTTGGGCGAGGCCCTGCTGCCGCCTGTCGCCGTGGCGGCGGCCGCATGGCTCGGGTGGCGCGAAGTCTGGTGGGCAGCTTCGGCTCTGCTGATCGTTGCGATATTGCCAGCGGCCATGCGTCTGCTCCCGCAAATGCCTGCGCCGGCCCGGCCTGCTTCCGCGCGCTCCGGCGCCTGGAGCATGCTGTTCCGCGACCGGCGGTTCCTGATGGCCTTGCCGGCGGTGCTGGTGCCTGCTTTCGTCTCCACCGGCTTCGCCTTTCATATCGTGCCGCTGGCCGCGGAGCGAAGCTGGGACATGAACCTCGTGGCCGCCGCCTTCAGCGCCTTCGCGATCGTCAAGGTCGCGACATCGCTTGCTATGGGCCCCGCAATCGACCGGTTCGGCGCGCGCGCCCTGTTGCCGGCCCTGCTATTGCCGCTGATCGCCGCGTGCCTCACGCTCTCGGTGGGCGCGGCGACCTGGATCGCGTTCCTCTTCATGGCGTTCCTCGGCATGTCGGGCGGCGTGACGCAAACCCTGTTGGGCGCCATCTGGGCGGAGGTCTACGGCACCGGCCACCTTGGCGCGATCCGCTCGGTCTATTTCGTGCTGATGGTCTTTTCGAGCGCGCTTGCGCCGGCGGCGTTCGGCGGCGCGATCGATGCAGGCGCCGGCCTTGCCGAAATCGGCCTCGCCTGCGCTGCCGTCATGGCCGGTGCGAAGCTGTTCCTGCTGGCCGGCGGCCTCAACCGCCGGCGATTGCGTCGAGCACGGCCCGGGCGTGTCCCTTGACGCGCACCTTGCGCCAGACCTGCGCAATTCGGCCGTCTTCGCCGATCAGGAAGGTCGAGCGCTCGATTCCCATATAGGTGCGGCCGTACATCCGCTTCTCGACCCACACGCCATAGGCCTCCGCGACGGCGTGATCCTCGTCGGAGCCGAGAGGGAAGGGCAGTGCATGTTTCGCCTTGAACCGGTCATGCTTCGCCGGCGTGTCCGGGGATACGCCGAGGATCGTCGCGCCGGCCCGGTCGAAATCGTCCAGAGCGTCCCGAAACGCCTGGGCTTCCGTCGTGCAGCCGGGGGTGTCGTCGCGGGGGTAGAAATAGAGCACCAGCTTGCGCCCTTTGTAGTCGCGTAGCGAGACATTGCCGTCGCTGTCCGAAGGCAGGTGAAAGTCCGGGGCCGGGTCGCCTACGTTCAGGTTCATCTGGTCCTATCCTTCCTCAAGATGGTGCTCGAAGAACTTGCGGGTCAAAGCGCCGTCTTCTTCTATCCGTTCCTGTACGCCCGCGAAATCGGGACAGCCGCAGAGCTCTGCGGCAAGGCGGGCCAGGGCGGGCATTCGATCGGGAGGAGACGCGCCGGACAGGCGGAACAGGGCCTGCAAGCCCGCCAGCCGCCGGGCCGTATCCGCGAGCTCCTCCCAGAGCGCCGGGCCGCCGTCGATTCCGGCGGCGCCTGCCGCCCGGAAGATCGCCGCCGCCGAGCGTTCGGCAATGGGCGGGTGATCGGCCGCATGCTTCAGCACCAGATATTGCGCCAGGAATTCCAGGTCGATCAGGCCGCCGGGCCGGTGTTTGAGGTCGAAGGGCTCATGCGTCTTGCGCAGCGCCGTCATCTTCTCCCGCATTTCGCGGACAGAGCGGCGCAGGCCGCAATGCGGCTGTGCCAGGACGTTCATGCGAATGGCGTCGAGCCTCTCCGCCAGCTGCGGCGGGCCGACCGCAACGCGGGACCGGACAAGCGCCAGATGCTCCCAGGTCCAGGCATTCTCCTTCTGGTAACGGTCGAACCCGTCCACATGAGCGGCGAGCGGTCCGTCCGTTCCCGACGGCCTGAGGCGCAGATCGATCTCGAACAGCCGTCCTTCGCCCGTTTGGGCGGTGATCGCCGTCTGTAGGCGTTGCATCAGCCGATTGAAGTAAGTCGAGGTCCACAAGGGCTTTACGCCGTCCGAATGCGTCGCTTCCTCGGGGGCGTCATAGACCGCGACCAGGTCGAGGTCCGAGCCGAGCGTGAGGTCTCCGCTGCCCCACTTGCCGTATGCCAGAATGGCGAAGCTGCCGCCGGGAATGGCGCCATGGCGTTCGCTGAACTCTTCCAGAGTGGAGGTCAGCAACGCTTCCACCGTTGCGTCCGCGATTTCAGACAGCCTTGCGCCGGCTTCCCACGGCGTCAGCCGGCCCCGCAGGACACCGACACCGACATTGAAGCGCGCATCGTTCGCCCAGCGCCGGACGGCATCGAGAACGTCCTGATAGGCCCGCGTCGCCCGCAGCGAGCTTTCCAGTTCCCCGCGCGCCGGACCGTCGACAGCGGGACTCCCGGCGAGGATGCCTTCGAGCACTGCCGGATGATGGGTCATGTGCTCGGCGAGGTAAGGGGAATTTCCAAGCACTTCGGCAACCAGGTCGATGAGTTGCGGGTTGGCCTGGAACATTGCGAACACCGGGATGCCGAACGGCAACCGGGACAGGAACCGGTCGAAGTCCACCAGGGCGCGGTCCGGCATATGGGCGCCCGAGAGGGCCTTCAGCAGGGACGGGACGAGTTCGGTCAGGATTTCCCGCGCCCTCTCGCTGCGGGTCGCCCGGATAGAGCCTGAATGCCAGGCGCGCACGGTCTCGAACACCCGCTGCGGATCGGCATAGCCCAGCTCTGTCAGCGTGGCCGTCGTTCCGGGGTCGGGGTCCGTGCCGGTGAACACCAGGTTGCCCGGTTCGGCGAGCGTTCCCGCTTCGGAGAACAGCGTGTCGTAGAGAAGCTGAACCGCCTTCAGATGGTGGAGCAGCGCTTCCGAAAAGCCGGTCTCGCTGTCGTATCCCATGAACCGCGCGAAACCGCCGAGCCCGCTTGCATCCGGCAATTCGTGAGTCTGGCGGTCGTCGATCATCTGGATACGATGCTCGACGCCGCGCAGGAATCGATAGGCTTCGCCGAGGCTGTCGGCGGCGCCGCGCTCGACATGGCCCGATGAGACGAGCGCCTCCAGCGCTTCGCAGGTGGGGCGGACGCGGAGCGACGAATCCCGCCCGCCCCAGATCAACTGCTGGGTCTGCACGTAGAACTCGATCTCGCGGATTCCGCCGCGTCCGAGCTTCACATTGTGTCCGGCGACCGCCAGCGCCTCATGGCCGCGATAGGCGTGAATCTGGCGCTTGATCGAGTGGATGTCCCGTATGGCCCAGAAGTCGAGGCTGCGGCGCCATACAAAGGGGCGGATGTAGTCCAGGAAAGCCTGGCCCGCCGCGAGGTCTCCGGCCACCGGGCGGGCTTTCAGCATGGCGGCCCGTTCCCAATTCTGGCCCATGCTCTCGTAGTAGGCCTCGGCGGCCCGAATCGGGACCGCCAGCGGCGTGGATGCGGGGTCCGGCCGCAGCCGCAGATCGACGCGCACCACATAGCCGTCCGCGGTGCGCTCCTGCAGCAGATGCACCAGGTCGCGGGCGAAACGCACCATCGTCTGGCCGGCCCGGTCCCGCCGGCGCATCGGCGCAACCGCGTCGTCGTAGATCAGCACGATATCGACATCGCTCGAATAGTTGAGCTCGCCGGCTCCGAGCTTGCCCATGCCGAGAACGACGATGCCCGAACCCTCCGGCGCGGCGTCGGTGAACTCGCGTCCGGTGGCGAGCAGGTGGCGCACGGCGGCATCCAGCGCGGCCGTCGCGAAACCGCTCAAGGTTCCCGTTATCCGCTCAAGCGGCCATTCGCCGGCGATATCGGCGATGGCCACCGCCGCCGCGAGCCGGGCGCGCTCCTCCCTGACCGAGCGCATCCAATGGCGCGTATCGCAATCGGGCGGGAGGTCCTGCAACCGCAGGAACAGATCCCGGACCGGCCGGTCGGGTCCGTCGGCGGCAAGCTCGCGCGCAAAATCCGGGAACCTCAGCAGGCTGTCGGCAAGGAACGGGCTGGACCCCAGCGCCGCCCAAACTGCCTGTCCCCTGGCGCTGTCGCGATCCAGGGCGCCGACCCGCTGGCGCCAGTCCGTCATCCTGCGCGCAGCCAGTTCCGGGTCGGCCGGATGTGGGCCGTTGTCTGCGGTCGTCATGGTTCCTATTGGTCCCATATAGTGAAAGGCGGTCAAGCGGAGTGGACGGTTGCGAGTAAGGCTTCGGCATATCCTGTGGATATTGGTTGCGCTCGCGGCGTCCGTTCTGCTGCTGGCGGCTGTCGCGGCCTGGCGGCTCTCCCAAGGGCCGGTAAATCTCGCCTTGCTCGCGCCGCATGTCGAGGCGGCCCTGTCCCGCCCCGAGGCCGGCTACCGGGTGGAGTTCGAGACCGTCTATGCGGTCTGGGCCGGCTGGGACCGGCTGCTGCGGTTCCGGGTCTCCGAGGCCCGGCTCACGACCCTCGACGGCAAGCCGCTGGTGGAAACGCAGGGTCTGGAGTTCGTTCTCGATACCGGGGAGCTGGCGGGCGGCCGGTTCGTGCCGCGCCGGGTAGAATTGCTCGGCGTCAGCGCGACCGTAAGGCGCCGTACCGACGGGGCGATCGGTCTGCTTGCCGTAGCGAGTGCCGACAGCGATGAAGAACCGCAGGAGATCGACCTGCGGGACCTGTTCGCGGTGGGCTCCGCCGGCGCCCGCGCCGATCTCGCGGGGTTCGGCGTGCGCGGCGCAACGCTCACGGTCGTGGATGACATCATGGGCGCGGAATGGAGCGTCCCGAGGCTGGACCTGGCTTTCCGCGGCGGCTCCGGCGATGCGGTTGCAGAGGGCGCCGCGTCCTTGCGCCTCGGCGAAGCGGAGACGGACATCGGGTTCACCATATCGCTTTCCGGCCAGGCCGGCGGGCCGACCTTTTCGTCGCGGCTGCACGGATTGCGCCCCCGGACCATCGCCGGGGTCCACCCGCTGCTGTCTCTGCTCGGCCATGTGACCACGCCGCTGAGCGGCAGCATCGCCGTCCATCTGGGTCCGGACTTTTCCGTCAGCGCCCTCGGTGCGGACCTGCACGGGGCGGGCGGCGCCATTGTCGACCCCCGGAACGAGGAACGCCGCGTCGCGGTGGACGGGCTTTCGATCGTCGCCCGCGCGGTCGACGGCCTCACGCAGTTCGAGATCGAGACCATCGAAGTGAGTGCGCTCGGCCGCACGGCGCGGCTGTCGGGCGGCGGAGCCCTGCAGGATGGAACCTTTTCCGCCTTTACGCATCTGGAGGATGTGCCGGGTGCCCTCCTGTCTCCCTTGCTGCCGCCTCGTTTCGACCTTGCAGCCGTCCTGGACGCGGCGGTTTCCGGCACCGTGGCGTGGACTTTCGATTCGGACTTCCGTCCGGTGGTCATGGACATGGGGCTGAACATCGGCGCCGGCAGCTTGCGTGCGGCCGGTCCGGACGCGGACGCCGTCGCCCTCAAGGCCGGCAACGCCCTCGTGCAGGCCGATCTGGAGGCCGGGCAGGTGCTGGTCGAATCCCTTGCTCTCGAACTGGATCGCGGGCGCATCCGGGCGAGCGGCAGCGGCAAGCTCGCGGAGGCCGGCTGGAACCTGCATCTGGAAAGCGAGGCGGCAGGCATCCCGGTGGACGATCTCCGGCTCTTGTGGCCTCCGGATATCGGATCGCCCGGCGCCCGCCAGTGGGTGCTCTCGAACCTGAGCGGCGGCCGGGTGGAAAAGGCGCGGGTCGTTGTCGATGCCGGGATCGCACTGGAGCCCGACCTTGCTTTCGAATCGCCCGAGGTCAACGGCGATCTTTCGTTTTCCGGCGTCACGGCGCGTTACTGGGACCCGCTTCCGCCTTTCGAGGATGTCGGCGGCAGCGCGGCCTTCGATGCAGAATCGTTCGTGCTGACCCTGGCGGGCGGCAGATATCGGGACATCGGCATCGTCGGCGGCAAGGTGGGGTTTCGCGGGCTGGACCGGGAGAAGCCGGTCCCGAGGCTGGCGGCGGACCTGCGGTTCGAGGGGCCTTTGACCCAGCTTCTGGAAGTGCTCGACCGCGAGCCGCTCGGCTATGCCGGCTTTTTGGGGACGCCCCCCGACAAGGTCGGGGGCGATGCCGCATTCGGCCTCAAGGTGGGCCTGCCGCTTCTCAAGGCCTTGGCGCTGGACGACATCGCGGTCGAAGCGGAAGGGACGGTCGTGGACGCCCGCCTGCCGGTTACCGCGCTCAAGACGGACCTCGAACGGGCGCGCATCGAGTTGAAGGTCGACAAGCAGCGCATGAGCGTCGCCGGCGGCGGTTCTCTCGATGGCCGGCCGGCGACATTCGACTTTGAGCAGCGGTTCTCGCGCCGCGAATCCGTGGAGACCGTCTTCACATTGCGAACGACCGTCGATGAGGGCAGCCGGAAGCGTCTTGGCATCGACCTTGCGCCTGTCGTGAACGGCCCTGTCGAGATCGATATCGTCGGCACGCAAAACCGGGACAAGACAGCCCGCTATGTCCTCAAGGCCGGTCTGGAGGCGAGCGAAATCCGGCTGGAGCGGCTCGGCTGGGAGAAACGGGCGGGGGAGCCCGCCTGGCTCGAAGCCAAGATCGCCCTGACGGCGGAGGGCATGCTCGACATATCGTCCCTCTCCGCTGCCGGCCCGGATCTCGAAGTCGTCGGCCGGGGCCGCTTCGACATCGCCGGTGGCAGGCTTGTCGAAGGTTCGCTGGACCGGCTGCGGCTCGGCGAGCGAACCGATCTCGCCGTTCGGTTCGAACCGTTGTCCGACGGCGCCGTCTCCATCCGGGCGAAGGGGCCGAGCATCGACCTCTCCCGCTATCTCGGCCGGGAGGACGATGAAGCCGGCGCACAGGGCAGGCTCGACCGCCTTGCCGTTCGTCTGGATGCGGATCGTGCCTGGCTCGGAGGCGACGAGCCTCTTTACGAGTTCGGCGCACGGATCGGGCTGGGAGGGGAGCGGATATCGGAGGCCGTGGCAAGCGCCCGCACGGCGAACGGCCGGTCCGTCTCGGCGTCTCTAACGCCGGACGGCGACGAGGCGCTGTTGAAGATCGATGCGGAGGACACGGGCGCGCTGCTGTCCGCGCTCGGCTGGTATCGCAACATGCGGGGCGGGCTGCTGCGCCTCAACGCCCGGGGCTCGGCAGGAGAACGGGCCGACTACACCGGCTCGCTGGTCATCAAGCGCTTCCGCATAAGGAACGCGCCGGTCCTGACCCGGCTGCTTGCGCTGGCTTCGCTCACCGGCATCGGCGATGCCCTGTCAAGCGATGCCGGGCTCGAATTCGAACGCCTGGAAACGCCGATAAGGATGCGGGAGCGACGCATCGCAATCGGCCCCGGACGGGCATTCGGCAATGCGATAGGTGTGACATTTCGCGGAGACTTGGACCGGGAGACCGATGCGGTCGATATCGATGGCGTACTGGTGCCGGCCTACTATGTGAGCCGCGTATTGCGGAAAATTCCGTTGATCGGAGACCTTCTGACGGGCGGCGGCGAAGGGCTGTTCGCCGCGAGCTACGAACTGAAGGGTCCCGTGGATTCTCCCCGCACCAAGGTCAATCCGCTCACCGTTCTCGCTCCGGGTTTCCTCCGGGGGCTGTTCGGCCCGCTGCTCGGCGCGGAAGGGCGCGACTGGAATCCCGACGAACCGCCCGGCGGCAAGGCCGACCCGTAGCCGGCGCACCGGCGCGCGGCATCGCCGTTAGGTCCCGACCCTCAGCGTTTGGGTCAGGCTCTTCAGGCAGGCGATCACGCTCGGGGCGACGATCTTTCCCGTTCGGGGGTTTTCCTCCGAGGGAACGCCCGCGATCTCCAGCGTAAAGCGCACCGCTTCGGCCTCGACCTCGATCCGGTGCCGGTTGCGGTCCACGGCCGGGTCGGCCCAGATTTCCAGTTCGGTGCGATCGGGGCCGATGCCGGCGAGCGAGAGGGCGGCGGCCACGTTGACATTGGCGGGAAAGCCCCGCGCGCCGTCCCGCGCGCTGCCCCTGAAGACGCACTTCGCCTCCGTCAGGCCTTCCACCTCGATCCCGTTCTCAACCAGATGGGGCGCGCCGGCGAGCCCGCCCGGCGGCTTCCGCGTGACCATGGTGACGCGGTGGATCGTCCCTTCGGCGGCTGCCCGCACGGCGTCGAGTCCGAGCAGCGCGCCGGTCGGCACGACGATACGGGCGCCGGTCTCTTTCGCGCGCTCGACCATGTGCATGCGCGGCAGCAGCGCGCCCACGCTGGTCGGCATGAAGATGCGGCCCCGCTCGATTGTGGGCAGCGCAACGTCTTCGAAAACGGCTGCCGGCGCGCATTCCAGCACCAGGTCGGAGCAGGCAGCCAGTTCGCCGAGCGACACAACCGGAACCGGCGTTGCGAAGCCTGCCTGCCGCGCCTCCGCACGAGCGGCGTTCCGAGCCGATACGGCGGCGAGCGCCAGCCCCTCGATACCCCCGTCTATGGCGGCGGCCACCTCCCGGCCGATGGTGCCGAAGCCGCCGATGCCTACCCGTAAGGTCATGCCCCTCCTGCCTTCTCCCGTGCTTGCCGCAGAGGAAAGTCTAGCGCATCGTCCCGCCCGGCTGAACGAAGAGGCATGCGATGACCGCGACCGTCAACCCGACAGACCTGCGCATCCCGGACCCGGGCATCCGCGCTCTCTTTCATATCGAGGCGCGATGGCAGGCCTGGCTCGACGTGGAGGCAGCGCTGGCGCTTGCCGAGGCCGATCTCGGCATGATCCCGCAAGCGGCGGCGGAAGAGATCGCGGCCAAGGCGAAACTGGAACTGATCGACCGGGAGAGCCTGGCCGAAGGGTTTCGCCGGACGGCGCATCAATTGGTGCCGCTCGTCTGGGAGCTCTCGGAAATCTGCGAGGGCGACGCCGGCAACTATGTGCACTGGGGCGCCACGACGCAGAACATCGTGCAGACGGGCGACCTGCTGCTGCTGCGCCGGGTCCATGGCGTGCTGCTGGGCCAGATCGGGCGCGCGCTTGGCGCAATGGCCGGGCTTGCGGAAAGCTGGGCCGATGCCGCCCTGCCGGGCCGCACCCACGGCCAGCATGCCGTGCCGACCACATTCGGCGCCAAGGTTGCGGTCTGGATCGACGAGCTGGCCCGCCATGCGGAACGGCTGCGGGGCCTCGAAGGACGCACCTTCGTCGCCATGCTGGGCGGCGCGGCGGGAACGCTCGCCTCCTTCGGCGAGCACGGCTTCCGCGTCCAGGAACGCATGGCCGCGCATCTCGGCATGGGCTCCATGCCGGTGCCTTCCCGCACCCAGGGCGACCATTTCGGCGAATATGTGGCGATGCTGGCCCTTCTGGCGGCAACGTCCGCCAAGATCGGGCGCGAGGTCTATACCGCCATGAAGCAGGAGTTCGGAGAATTGGAGGAGCCGGTGCCGCGCGGCACGGTCGGCTCTTCCACCATGCCGCAGAAGCGCAATCCCATCCTCAGCCAGGATGTTGTTGCGGCCGCCGCGCAGGTCCGGGCCGCGCTGCCGCTCGTGCTGGAAGGCATGCAGACCGAGCACGAGGCCGACCGCGCGACCTCCATGCTGATCCGCCGGGGGCTGGAGCAGGCATGCGTCGGGGCGGGCGACATGCTTTCGCGCCTCATCGCGATCATGGAGGGCCTTTCGGTCAAGCCGGAGCGGATGCGCGCCAATCTAGACCTCTCCGACGGCCTCATCATGGCGGAGCCGCTGATGCTGGCGCTCGGCGAGACGCTCGGCCGGCAGGAGGCGCACGATGTCGTCTATGAGGCTGCGCAGGCGGCGGCGCGGGGCGAGGGCCGGTTCCGCGACCTGCTGGCCGCCGACCCGCAAATTGCCGCCCATCTGGACGCGCCGCGCATCGCCCGGCTGCTGGACCCCGCCCGCTACACCGGGGAGGCCCCTGCAATGGCGCGCGAGCAGGCGAAGGTTGGCCGCGCGCTCAGCCGCGAACTGCGGACGTGAAGGCCTGCCAGCGTTCGGCCTGGTCGGTTTCCGGGATCGGCCGATAGGGCGCCACACGGTCCACGAGGCCGTCATAGCGGCCGCGGAGCTTTTCGCCGATCTCGCCGGGCTTGCCGATAATGGCGATGTCCTCAACAAGGCTGTCGGGCACGAGCGCGGCCATTTCGTCGAACGCGCCCTGGCGCACCAGCCCGCTCAGCGTCTTGCCGAGGTCGGCGAGGCCGTGATGCTCCAGCATGCGCCGGTAGTTGGGCGTCGAGCCGTAGAAGGAGATATCGCGCCGGACCTGCTCGAAGGCGGCATCCATCTCCGCCTGGCTGTCCCCGGTTATCAGCCAGACCATCGTCTGGAGGTCGAGGTCGTCCACGCCGAGTCCGCGGGTCTTCGCCCCTTCGTCGATAGCCGGTTTGACGACTTCGTTGAGATAGGAGACCGAGTGCATGGGGTGGATGTGGAAGCCGTCCGCCGCTTCGCCTGCCGCCCGGCACATGCGTGGGTTCACGCCGGCGAGATAGATCGGGATGTGCGGATGGTCGATGGGCCCCGGGTTGAAGAACGGGTTCATCAGCCGAAATTGATAGAACGGCCCCTCATAGTCCGGCCGCGCATCCGTCTGGAAGGTATCGAAGATCGCGCGCATGCAGCGGATATAGTCGGTGACGCGCGCCGCCGGCCGGTCGAACGGCATCGAGAAGCGCCGCTCCACATGCGCGCGCACCTGCGTGCCGAGGCCGAGATGCAGCCGCCCGCGCGACGCGCGCTGGATATCCCAGGCCGTGCCGGCCATCGAAAAGGGGCTGCGCGCGAAGGCAACGGCGATATTGGTGCCGAGCTCCAGCTTCTCGGTGGCGGTGGCCGCGACCGCGAGCGGCAGGAACGGGTCCTGCGCGGCCTCGAAGGTCCAGGCGGCGTCGAAGCCGAGTTCTTCCAGGCGCTGCGCCTGCGCGGGGACATGGCAGAGGTCGAATCCGCGCAATTGCGCGTCGATCTTGAGGGCCATGCAAGGCCTCCCTGATTTCGGTTCGGGTAAGCCGGTCAGCCGTTGGACCGTTTCCAGACCTCGTAGGCCGCCAGCGTTTCTTCGTTGGGCGGATAGGTGCCGGCGACGGGATGGCCGGCGCGGATGCGCTCCTGAACGAAGCTCTCCAGCCGCTCCTGCTCGACGCCGTCGGCGGCGACGCTCTCCGCCATCGCTTTGGGTATCACCACCACGCCATCGCCGTCGCAGACCATGACGTCGCCCGGAATGACCGCTACGCCGCCGCAGCCGATGGGGGTTTGCAGGTCGCCCATGGCGAGGCCGGCGATATTGGGCGGGGCGGCCCTGCCGTTGGACCAGACGGGGAGGCCGGTCGCGATCACCGCCTCGGCGTCCCTGACCGCGCTGTCCGTTACGCAGCCCGCGACGCCGCGCACCCGGAGGCGTTCCGCCAGAATGTCGCCGAGCGTGCCGACATCGCCGTTCCCGAGCCCGTCCACGACGAGCACGGCGCCTTCCGGACATTCGTCGATGGCGCGGCGCTGCGGGTTCTCCCGCATACTCAGGATCGCCGGATCGGACAGGTCCTCGCGCATGGGGATGAACCTGACGGTATAGGCCTCGCCGACGACACGCCCTTGTCCGGGAGCAAGCGGCGCCACACCGCGCATCGCCGTCGCGCGCAAGCCGCGTTTGAGCAATTGCATCGTGATCGTGGCTGTCGAGCAGCCGGCCAGCGCCTCGCGAATTCCAGTGTCCATTCGGCAGTTCTCCGGCGTTCGTTCCTATGAAGGCATGATCCGGCAGGACGGTGGGAGCGGCAAGCCCCGTCGCCGGTAACGCCGTTGTCGCAGGGGCAATCAGGCCTTCGACCATGCGTTAGAATGGCCGGCCCCGAGACGCAGGAAAGGCCAGTTCCATGACCGCCGCCATCGACCTCTACACCTGGCCGACGCCGAACGGCCACAAGGTCCACATCATGCTGGAGGAAACGGGCCTCGAGTACAATGTCATCCCGGTCAATATCGGCAGGGGCGACCAGTTCGCGCCGGATTTCCTGAAGATCAGCCCCAACAACAAGATGCCTGCGATGGTCGATCCGGAAGGGCCGGGCGGCAAGCCTCTCGCGCTCGCGGAGTCGGGAGCCATGCTGATCTATCTCGCCGAGAAAACGGGCCGCTTCCTGGCGACCGACCCGGCGGAGCGCTATTGCACCCTGCAATGGCTGATGACCCAGATGGGCCATGTGGGCCCGATGCTCGGCCAGATAAACCACTTCCGGAACTACGCGGTCGAGAAGATCCCCTATGCCATAGACCGCTATGTGAACGAGGGAACCCGGATCTACAACGTGCTCGACCGCCGGCTCGGCGAGAGCGAGTGGCTCGGCGGCGGGGACTACTCGATCGCCGACATGGCCACTTATCCGTGGCTCCGCAGCTGGGAGAACCAGGGCCAGAACCTCGAAGCGCACCCCAATCTGGCTCGCTGGTTCGGGGCAATGGAAGCGCGCCCGGCAGTGGAGCGCGGCTGCGCGGTGCTGGCCGAACGGCGCCGGCAGGGCGCCATGACGGACGAGGAACGCGAGAACATGTTCGGCGCGGCGCAATACCGGAAGCGCTGAGGCGGCGCGGGTCATCGCCCGGAAAAGGACGGAAGAGAAGGAAAGCGGCTATGGCCGGTCTTTGGTACGAGGAATTCGAAGTCGGGATGGAGTGGAAGCATCCGATCACCCGCACGGTGACGGAAATGGACAACATCCTGTTCACGGCGCTGACCCACAACCCGCAGCCGCTGCATCTGGACGAGGAATTCGCCAGGGAAAATTCCCAGTTCGGACAACGCATTGTGAATTCGATCTTCACGCTGGGCCTGATGATCGGCGTGTCGGTGGAGGAAACCACGCTCGGCACGACGGTCGGCAATCTCGGCATGACCGACTGCGTCTTCCGCAGCCCCGTCTTCCACGGCGATACGATCACTTCCTACACGAAGGTGCTGGAGAAGCGCGAGAGCCGGTCCCGGCCCGAAGTCGGCATCGTCACCTTCGAGCACTGGGCGCTGAACCAGCGCGGTGAGGAAGTGGCCCGGTGCAAGCGCCAGGGCATGATGAAGAAACACCCGTCATGAGCGCGGCGCTCAGATGCTTCCTGTTCGTGCCAGGAGACAGCGCGCGCAAGTTCGAGAAAGCGCGGGGCGTCCCGGCGGATGCGCTGATCCTCGATCTCGAAGACTCGGTGGCGCAGGCCAACCTGCCTCTCGCGCGGCGGATGGTGCGGGAGCGGCTCGAAGCCAATCGCGACGATCGCGCCCAGCAGCTCTGGGTCAGGATCAACCCGCTCGATACCGAATTCGCGTTGCCGGACCTCGCAGCCGTCATGGCCGGCGCGCCGGACGGGATCGTGCTGCCGAAGACCTTCTCCGCCGCCGAGGCGGTGAAGCTGGACAACTACCTCTCGGCGCTGGAGACGCGGGAAGAGGTCGCGCTCGACTCCACGCAGATTCTGGTCGTCGCCACCGAAACCGCCCGCTCCCTGTTCACGATGGACAGCTTCGTCGGCGCAAGCGCGCGCATCTACGGCATGACCTGGGGTGCAGAGGACCTGTCGGCGGCGCTCGGAGCCTCCACCAACCGGGCGCCGGACGGGGAATATGAGGACGTGTACCGGCTGGCCCGCGCGCTCTGCCTGGCGGCGTGCAAGGCGGCGGGCACGGAGCCGGTGGATTCCGTCTATCCCGATTTCCGCGACCTCGACGGCCTGCGCGCCGAGGCGCTGCAGGGACGGAAGACGGGCTTCACCGGCAAGGTGGCGATCCACCCGGCACAGGTCGATCCCATCAACGACGCCTATGCGCCCACCGCAGACGAGATCGCCCACGCCCGCCGGGTCGTCGAGGCGATGGAGAACGCCGGCGGGGCGGGAACCGTCGGCCTGGACGGCAAGATGCTCGACATGCCCCACCTCAAGGCCGCCCGCCACGTGCTGGCGCTGGCCGAGCGGGCGGGCGCGGGGTAGGGCGGCGGTTCGTCATGCCGGACCTTTCCTATGTAGCGATGCGGCTCGGCGCGTATTACTCCGGAGAGGAGGTGTGGGCTTGGCTCCACGCCCCGCATCCCCAGCTCGACGGAGAGCGGCCGGTCGATCTGGTCCAAGAAGGCCGCACGGAGGAGGTAACCGCTATCCTCGACCGCCTCGATGCGGACGCCTATCTCTGACCGTAGCCGCATCCGAACAAGCCCGACGATGATCGAAAGAACATTTCAGGACATCCCTGAGGGTAAACTCGGCGAGGCCGATCAGCAGTCCTTTCTGATCCGCCTGGGTTGGTACGGAGGGACGGCATGGCAAGACCTGCTGCGCTCAAGGCGCGTGCTGATGATCTCGGAGGCAGGCGCAGGAAAGACCTATGAATGCCGCGAGCAAAGGGATCGTCTTTGGGATGCCGGCGAACCCGCGTTCTTTATTGAGATGGCGACCTTGGCCTCGGATGACCTCCGCAGCATGTTGGATGGTGACGAGGAAGTACGGTTGGATGCTTGGCTTTCGTCGCAATCCGACATTGCTACATTTTTTGTGGATTCGATCGATGAACTCAAACTGACTCTTGGTTCCTTTGAGCAGGCTCTCAAGCGGTTGAAGAAGGGCATCGGAGGTCAACTCGGCCGTGCCCGGATTGTCATAACCACGCGGCCCACTGCGTTCGACGAACGGCTAATCCGTCAGGTTCTGCCCGTTCCTCCGGAGACCGCGACGGTGCCGAGCGAAGAAGCTTTTGCGAAGACCGCGATGGGCGACCGCCAGACACAGCAGGTGGGTAAAAAGGACGAGGACAATCCTGATTGGCGAACGGTTGCGCTAATACCGCTATCGGATGAGCAGATCGCGGAATTTGTAGAAAATCAAAGGGTTGAGGACCCTGAAGCGTTTCTGGAAGACTTGAGAGATCGAAATGCCCAGGAATTCGCGCGGCGTCCGCAGGACCTGATTGAACTATGCGCGGACTGGCGTGACTGCAAACGCATCCGTACCCATCGCGATCAAGTCGCCAGGACTGTACGTGTGAAGTTACAGCCGCGGGAGGACAGGCCCGAGCCGGCTGAACTGTCGGTCGACAAGGCGATTGAAGGAGCCAGCCGCTTGGCGCTCGCGATGCTGGTCATGCGTCGCATGACGATCCGGCACAGCGCTGCATCGGACGTCATTGAAGATGAGGCCGCACTCGATCCGGAGATTGTCCTTTCCAACTGGAACCCGAACGAACGAAAAGCGTTACTCGAACGACCTCTGTTCGGGTTTGCGTCCTATGGCCGCGTCCGCTTTCATCATCGTTCTGTTTCCGAATACCTCGCGGCGGAGCGCCTTAAGGCGAAGCGTAAACTCGGTATGTCAATGCGCGCGTTGAAGCGGTTGCTCTTCGCGCGAATCGAAGGCAGGACGATTGTCTATCCTTCGAGGCGGCCGGTCGCGGGCTGGCTGGCGCTCGAAGAAGAAGCGATATTCGAGATGCTGCGGGACAACGAATCTGCGGTGCTTCTCAACGAAGGCGACCCGGCTTCTCTTTCCCAAACCCAGCGCAATCAAGCACTGCACGCCTATGTGGAGTGTTACGGTCAAGGCGGCTGGCGCGGGCTGAGCGTTTCGCAAGTCCAGATTCATCGCCTCGCGTCCCCTGAATTGGCTGACGAGATCAATCGGCTTTGGGAAGCGGGAATTAAAAACCCTGATGTTCGTGAGACGTTACTTCACCTTATCGAAGCGGGCCGTATCCACAACTGTATCGACATTGCATATTCCGTCGCCCAAGATATTGAAGTTTCAGCAGTCGAACGGATGATTGCTATAGATGCGCTTGTCGCGAATCGCGATCCTCGACTCAAGGATATTGCGGCCCACGTTGCGGCTGCGAAAGCTCCTTGGACCGACGATCAAATTATTCGGGGCGTTGTCTTTCGACTTTTTCCAGAATACCTTTCTATCGAGCAGCTTTGTCGGGCCCTTAGTTGGGTGAAGGAAAAAGCGCTTGGCGGCGACCTGAGTTGGCATTTACCTCACTTGATCGTCAAAGCCGATCTTGACCTCTTGAATCTTGAGGCGCTCCGCGTTGGCTTGGTCGAATTGCTTTCTGCCGGCCTCCGCTGGTGTGAGGAGTCGTCGAACCTTGTCTGTGACCGAGCTCACCTGAGCGGTGCATTGGCCGCAACCTGTGTGCTTGGATTAGATGAATCGAAGGCGGACGATTGGCTCCATGCTGCTGTCTTGGCGCTTCGCCTCTATCATCCGCAAATCGTCAATGAGGAGCCGCACAAGGCGCTTCGCGATAAGTTAGCCAAATTCACAGCCAATGAAATTGAGCGCCTGTTTTGGATAGAAGATTCTCTTGTTCAATCGGTTAGGCCTACTAGGGATCCGTGGGAGCGCCTGCGGAACACCACATTCCATCACGGCTGCGTGGAATTACAGCCCGACCGCGACCTCGGCTGGATCAAGAATGCGCTTGGCGACAAGACACGTTCCACCGACGACCGGGCCATGCTCCTCGAGGCAGCGATCCGCCTCCTACGAAACCTGGAGGACTGGAAGACTCATGCTTCGGGGTTGAAACCACTGGTTACTGACCAACCGACTCTGATTGCAGCTATTGACGACAGCCTGAAGCCGTCTAGGCATAGCAAAAAATACAGGCACTGGGAGAAGAAGGAAGCAAGGCGGAGGAAGCAACGCAGGCGGCGTCGCGCCAAGATGATGGCCCAGTGGATTCTGTTCGGGCGTGGTGTCACCAACCGTCCGGACAGTGCATTTGATTCGGAGAGCCTCTGGAACACGGTATGGACTCTCTGGCGAGCAATGAGCCGGGCGGGTGAAAATGACCAGGCTTCAGGCTGGAATCGACGATTTATCGAAAACCACTTCGGAATTGAGACGGCGGACCGGTTGCGGCACTCCTTGATGACAATCTGGCGTGCCGAACATCCGACACTTCCGAGTGAAAGGCCGAGCAGCCGACGCAATACACTACTTGTCCGTTGGCAGCTTGGGCTTGCGGCCCTCTATGCGGAGGCCGAGAATCCTTCATGGACGACTAAATTAACCGAAGAGGAAGCCAAGCTTGCGGCTCGATTTGGCCTCATCGAACTCAACCGGTTTCCTCTTTGGATGGAGAATCTCATAAACGCCTACCCCGATGCAGTGGATGAAATCCTCGGCAATGAATTGAGTTGGGAATTGAACAGGAAACCGTTTGCGAACGGTCATTCAATGCTCCTGCAGAACATTATGAACGCACCCGAGTCGATCACAAGGCGCTTCCTACCTCGACTCAATGAGTGGTTGGTCAACAACGGGTGCGTCACGGATTTTGAAGATGACATTACGGGGTTCTCCGAACGTCTTCAGCAGGTAATCGATGCAATAATTAATCACGGAGATAAAGATACGCATGCACTTATAGGTGCCATGGCGTGCCAATGCCTTGAGGATGACCTTCCTGAAGAGCTTTCCCGCGTGTGGTTGTCCGCGCTTATTCGAGTCGATGCTAACCTCGGTGTATCTGCACTTGAAAACCGGCTTCGATCGGTTACTCCTGCATCTCAGAGCGAGGCAGTCAAATGGTTCAGTGTCCTTTTTGGCGATCATCGCTACGCGGTCAATCCAAAGAGCCCCGAATTCTCTCCGGAATTACTCTTGCGACTGGTCCGCCTTGCTTATCAACATGTTCGAAGAGCGGACGATGCTGCCCATGAAGGCGCCTATTCACCGGATACTCGAGACCAAGCGGAAACGGCGCGCAACGCAATCGTCAGCGCATTACTGGATACGAAGGGCGAAGAAGGCCGGGCAGCCAAGCTGGCGATGGCCGATGACCCGTTGTGCGCTCATTTCAAGCATCGGATCCTGGCTGTAGCGGAGGAGGGTTGGGCGGAGGAGATCGATTCGGTTGCATTCGACGAGGTGCAAGCCGTGGCACTAGATATGTCAGGCGAAGCAGCGCCTTCAACCAATGAAGCCATGTTCGCCGTTCTGAATGACCGTCTGGCAGAACTGGACGATCTGCTGCTGACCGACGCCTCGCCAAAGGATGCTTGGGCGTTGATCGAAGATGAAAAAATTATGCGCCGCCAGATTGCGCGGGAGCTGAACCATATGGCAAATGGCCTTTACACGGTGGATCAGGAAGCCGTGACTGCGGAAGAAAAGGAAACGGATATTCGTCTGCGGTCCGTTGCGTCAGACCATGAAGCGGTCATTGAAATCAAGCGCGCCGACGGTCGATCCGGCCGCGATCTGCGCGACACGATCGATGCCCAACTGGTCACGAAATACATGGCTCCTTCGTCTACCGGGTCGCCGATTACGCTGGTGACAGGCCGGAAGTGGGAGCACCCGGACGGCTCTCGTATCAATCTGCCGGAATTGATAGCGCTTCTCCGAGAGGAGGCCGAACGCGTGAACATATGGCAAATGGCCTTTACACGGTGGATCAGGAAGCCGTGACTGCGGAAGAAAAGGAAACGGATATTCGTCTGCGGTCCGTTGCGTCAGACCATGAAGCGGTCATTGAAATCAAGCGCGCCGACGGTCGATCCGGCCGCGATCTGCGCGACACGATCGATGCCCAACTGGTCACGAAATACATGGCTCCTTCGTCTACCGGGTCGGGTTGCCTGCTGATTACGCTGGTGACAGGCCGGAAGTGGGAGCACCCGGACACTGGCTCTCGTATCAATCTGCCGGAATTGATAGCGCTTCTCCGAGAGGAGGCCGAACGCGTGATGACGGCGAAGAACCGTTCGATAGCGATAAGCGTCCATCTTCTCGATCTGCGTCCCCGATTGCCTCCCGAGAAGGAGAAAGCGAAGCGTAATACCTAAGGTGGGCCGCCGCATAGACGAAGGCGCGCATCAGGGCTCGCCGATTTCACGAAATGTCGGACAGCCTTGAATATCAGCGCCGTCGCGCGCGGCGCTGCTTGCGTTGCAGGCGGTGGCGTTTCAGGAAGCGCTGCACGGTAGCTTCGCTGAAAACGAGGCCTTCGCCGGCGAGCACGGCCCGCAGCGCCCGGCCGCTGAGTTCCGGGCGTTCCTCCACAAGCCGGAAAATCCTCTCGCGGTGCGGCTCGATCCGCGATGCGCGCCCGGCCGGCTTGTCCGCCCGGACATGGCCACGCGCCCGGAAGCGCCGGACCCACCGGAAGACGCTGGTGGCGGCGACGCCGAATTTCAGCCCCGCTTCGCGGATGCTCATGCCCCGCTCCACCACTGCCGCCACCGCGCGCCGCCGCAGGTCCTCGGCCACCGCCGCGCCGGGCCTCGGCCCCGCCAATCCATCCGCCATATCGTTCCACCCTTTCCGCTTCGCTTTCGTTTTCGCCGGCTGCATCGCGTCCGGCCTCCGCTTCGGGTCGTTCGCCATGCGGGGCGCCGTCCCGTTCCAGGTCCAATGCCCCGGCGCATCGCCCCGGCCGCTCGTCGGGCACACCTGTCCGGTTGGACGGCCGCTAACCCCGCCCCCGTGTCCCGCACCGGTCGTTCCCGACGCCTTGCGCCGGCCGCCCCGTTGAGCGCAGGTATCCCGCCGGGCGGCCGCCGCCTCCGCCCCCGGGTTCGAATCGGGTGTCCCGTCGGGCGCCGGCGCGCGCCCCGGGTCGCATTCAGGTCATCGCTTCGCTCGCTTGCCGGTTGGCATGGATTTGGGGTTAATAAAGAACAAACAGGATACATTCAAGCATGATTGAGGAAATCGCACCGATTTTGCGCTTTGCGCGAGTGCGGGCTGTGTCCGGGAGCGGCGAGGAGGCGCGCGGGCGCTGCCCTCCGGCCCCCATCCCGAGCAGCGGCACCGGCACGTGTCGAGGGGCGGCCCCTCGATACGCACCCGCTGGCGCGGTCGCTACTCAGGGTGAGGGAAGAATCTGTCCTGAGCCTGTCGAAAGGGACGAGGGCGGCACCCTCATCCCGAGTAGCGGCGCAGCCGCGTATCGAGGAACGGCCGGACTTCCGTTTCGGTTCGAAGGGCGGTCGCCGCGCTAAAGCGGCTCCAGGCGCCAGATGTGGGCGTCGTTCTCGTCCAGGAGCAGGTAGATCAGGCCGTCGGGGCCGGTGCGCACGTCGCGAATCCGGTTGCCGAAGTCGGTCAGCAGGCGCTCTTCATGGACCACCCATTCTCCGTCGAGTTCCAGCCTGACAAGCAGTTGCGCACGCAGCGCGCCGACGAAGAGGTTGCCGTTCCAGAGCGGGAATTTGTCGCCGCGATAGGCCGTCAACCCCGAAGGGGCGATGGAGGGCGTCCAATAGGTTGCGGGCTGCTCCATGCCCGGCCGGGCGGTCTCGTCCGTGATCTTTGTGCCGCTGTAGTTGCGCCCGTAGGTAATCGTCGGCCATCCATAGTTCCGGCCGCGCGCGATCGGGTTGACCTCGTCGCCGCCGCGCGGCCCGTGCTCCTGCGACCAGAGCTTGCCGGTTGCCGGGTCGAAGGCGAGGCCCTGCGGATTGCGGTGTCCGTAGGACCATATCTCCGGCGCGGCGCCAGGCCGGCCGGTGAAGGGGTTGTCGGTCGGCGCCGTGCCGTCCGGATTGAGCCTCAGGATCGCGCCGGCGTGATTGCCGAGATTCTGCGCATTGGGCCGGTAGCCGCGGTCTCCGATGGTGACGAATAGCTTCCCATCGGGGGCGAACCTGAGCCGCGAGCCGAAATGGCGGCCCCCTCGCCCCGCCGCGCGGCCGGTGAAGACGGTCTCGAAGCCGCGGAGCCGGCCACCGTCCAGCCGCGCCCTGCTGACGGCGGTCGTCCAGCCTTCCGCCGTGTCCGCGACGTGGCTCAGATAGAGCCGTCGGTTGGCCGGAAAGTCGGGATCGAGCACGACATCCATCAGCCCGCCCTGGCCGTAGGACTCGAAGCGCGGCAGCCCCGGAAGCAGCTCGGACGGTTTCCCGCCCGCCTCCAGGAGGCGGAGATTGCCGTCCAGTTCCGTTACCAGCATGCGCCCGTCGGGAAGGAACGCCATGCCCCATGCCCGGTCGAACGGGCCCCCGACCGGAACGAGACGGAAGGAGTGTTTCTCGGAGCGGTATTCGCGCACTTCGTCGGCGCCCGCGAAACCGGCCGGCATCCCGCCCAGGCAAAGCAGGGCGGCAATCGCGACGGCCCGTATCCGGCGGCCGGGTCGACAATGCTCAGTCATTCCCCGATCCCGAAACCGCTCCCGACCTCACCAAATCGTCACCCCGGACTTGATCCGGGGTCCAGCCTTGGCTTTCCTGGCAAGCGCAGACGATCCGGGATGGACCCCGGATCAAGTCCGGGGTGACGGTGTTTGCCTGTCTTCGCCTTGTTTCAACGCGAAAAATGACCACTTCGTTCTTTCACGCACTTATTCGCCGGGATTTCGCTACAGCGCCGCCGGCTCCTTCTTCCTGGCTTTCGCTTTCGGCGGAGCGGGCGGCGGCTCGGGATAGGTGAAAGTGAGCCCGTCTTCGCCGGCGTCCACTTCCACGGAGCCGCCCTTGGCGAGGCGGCCGAACAGCAGTTCCTCCGCCAGCGGCTTCTTGATGCTCTCCTGGATCACGCGGGCGAGCGGGCGCGCGCCGTATTCCGTGCTGTACCCCTTCTCGGCCAGCCATTCGCGGGCTGCGTCGGTCAGCAGGATTTCGACCTGGCGGTCGTCCAGCTGGCCCTCCAGCTCCGCGATGAACTTGTCCACGACCCGATGCACGACCTCCATGGGCAGGTTGCCGAAGGAGATGATGGCGTCCAGGCGGTTGCGGAACTCCGGCGTGAAAAGCCTGTCGATGGCTTCCTTGTCGTCGCCCTCCCGGACATTGCGGCCGAAGCCGATAGCGGCCTTGGCGAGGTCCGTCGCGCCGGCATTGGTCGTCATGATGACGATGACGTTGCGGAAATCGACCTGCTTGCCGCTGTGGTCGGTCAGCTTGCCGTAATCCATGATCTGGAGCAGCACGTTGAAGACGTCGGGATGCGCCTTCTCGATCTCGTCTAGCAGCAGCACCACATGCGGATTCTTGTCCACCGCATCCGTCAGCAGCCCGCCCTGGTCGAAGCCGACATAGCCGGGCGGCGCGCCGATCAGCCGCGAAACGCTATGGCGCTCCATATATTCCGACATATCGAACCGCACCAGTTCGACCCCGAGGCAACGCGCAAGTTGGCGGGCGGCTTCCGTCTTGCCGACGCCTGTCGGGCCCGAGAACAGGTAGCTGCCGATGGGCTTCTCGGGTTCCCGCAGCCCGGCCCGCGCCAGCTTGACCGCGCTTGCGAGCGCCTCGATGGCGGGATTCTGGCCGAAGACCACCGTCTTCAGGTCGCGCTCCAGCGTCTGCAACGCCTCGCGGTCGTCGCGGCTCACGCTCTTCGGCGGGATACGGGCGATCTTGGCGACGATGCCCTCGACATCGCGCACGCCCACGGTCTTCTTGCGCCGGCTGGGCGGCAGCAGAAGCTGGGCGGCGCCGACCTCGTCGATGACGTCGATGGCCTTGTCCGGCAGCTTGCGGTCGTTGATGTAGCGCGCAGAAAGGTTCACCGCCGTGCGGATGGCCTCGTTCGTGTAGCGGACGCCGTGATGCTCCTCGTAGTAGGGTTTCAGCCCCATCATGATCTTGATGGCGTCCGGGACCGACGGTTCATGCACGTCGATCTTCTGGAAACGCCTGACAAGCGCCCGGTCCTTCTCGAAATAGTTGCGGTATTCCTTGTAGGTGGTCGAGCCGATGCAGCGCAGCGTGCCGCTTGCGAGCGCAGGCTTCAGGATGTTGGAGGCGTCCATCGAGCCGCCGCTGGTGGCGCCGGCGCCGATGACCGTGTGGATCTCGTCGATGAACAGGATTGCGCCTTCGAGAGCGTCCAGTTCCGCCAGCACCTGCTTCAGCCGTTCCTCGAAGTCTCCCCGGTAGCGCGTGCCCGCGAGCAGCGAGCCCATGTCCAGCGCGTAGATCGTGGCCTCCGCCAGCACCTCCGGCACGACGCCTTCGACGATCTTGCGCGCCAGGCCCTCGGCGATCGCCGTCTTGCCTACACCGGGTTCGCCTACATAAAGCGGGTTGTTCTTGGTCCTCCGGCAAAGAATCTGGATGGTCCGCTCGACCTCGAGTTCGCGTCCGATCAGCGGGTCGATCTTTCCGGCGTCGGCCTTCTCGTTCAGGTTGACGCAATAGGCCTGCAGCGCCTCGGCGGGCTTGCCCTTGCCGGACTCGCCGCCTTCGTTCTCCTGCCGCTCGTCCGCGCCCCGCACCCGCCGGGGCTCCGAATGCCCTGCGCTCTTTGCAATGCCGTGGCTTATGTAGTTGACCGCATCGAGCCGGGTCATTTCCTGGCCCTGCAGGAAGAACACGGCGTGGCTTTCCCGCTCCGAGAAGATCGCGACGAGCACATTGGCGCCCGTTACCTCCTCGCGCCCGGACGATTGCACATGGATCGCGGCGCGCTGGAGGACGCGCTGGAATCCGGCCGTCGGCTTGGGGTCTCCGTCGCGCTCCAGCACCAGATTGTCGAGCTCTTCGTCCAGGTAGCCCGAAACCTCGGTCCTCAGATTGTCGACATCTACCGAACAGGCGCGCAGCACCGCCACGCAGTCCCGGTCCTCGGTAAGCGCCAGCAACAAGTGCTCCAGCGTTGCATATTCGTGGCTGCGCTCCTTCGCGTAGGAGAGCGCCCGGTGGAGCGTCTGTTCGAGGGTGCGCGACAGCATCGGCCGCTACTCCTTTTCAAGCGTCAGCTGCAGCGGATGTTCGTGCCGCCGGGCAAAATCCACCACCTGGGTCACCTTGGTCTCGGCGACTTCGTAGGTATAGACCCCGCAGACCCCGATTCCCCGCTGATGGACCATCAGCATGATCTTCGTCGCTTCCTCGCGGCTCTTGTGGAAGAAGGCCTGCAGGATATGAACGACGAATTCCATCGGCGTGTAGTCGTCATTGAGCATGATGACCTTGTACATTGAAGGCTTCTTCGTCTCCGGCTTGGTCCTGACAAGCAGGCCCGTTTCCGGACTGCCGTCTCCGCCTCGCCGCTCGTCGCTCATCCACCCGCTCCCCTGCAGGAACCGCATCCACGAGACTAGCATAGTCGGTTCGGAAGTAGGAATAAGCCGGCGCCGTTCAAGGGCGGCGGGGCGAACCCGGGTACAGGAAAAACGCCATACGGCATTGCGGCGGAAACGGATTGACTCTATGTCGGCCGGGGAGGGCCCATGAAAGCGGTATTCGCTGTCTTGCTCCTGGCCGCGCTCATGCTCGCCGCCGCGCCTGCTTCGGCGGCGCGCTACGCAGCGGTCGTTATCGACGCCGAAAGCGGCGCGGTGCTCCACGGCGAACGGTCCACGGCGCGCCGCTATCCGGCATCGCTCACCAAGATGATGACCCTCTACCTCGTCTTCGAGCGGCTTCGGAGCGGCAAATACACGCTCAAGACGCGCATGAAGGTCCCCCACCGCGCGACATTGCAGCCGCCTTCCAGGCTCGGCCTCAAGCGCAACTCGACCATCAGCGTGCGCGACGTCATACGGGCGCTGGTCGTGAAGTCGGCCAACGATGTGGCGACGACGGTCGCCTATCACATCGCCGGCAGCGAGCGGAAGTTCGCGAAGGTGATGAACCGCAAGGCGCGGCAACTGGGCATGCACCACACCTCGTTCCGCAACGCCTCGGGGCTCTGGCATTCCCAGCAATGGACCACAGCCCGCGACATGGCGCGGCTGGCACGCGCCCTCATCGGGAATTTCCCGCAATATTACGACTATTTCTCCCTGAGGTCGTTCAAGTTCCGGGGCCGCACCTACCGTTCCCACAACCGCCTGCTTCGCCGCTATTCCGGCGCTGACGGATTGAAGACGGGATACATATCCAAGTCCGGCTTCAACCTGGCCTTTTCCGCCGTGCGCAAGGGGCGCCGGCTCATTACGGTGGTCATGGGAGGGCGCACGGCGCGCTCGCGAGACCGCCAGGTCGCGAAACTGACGGATCGTGTCTTCGCCAGGCTCAGGCCGCGTACGACCGTCAACGAATCCAGCCACGTCTGGGCGGTGCAGGTGGGCGCGGTGCGAAACAAGGCGGCCGCCCGGGGTCTGGCGCGCGCCGCAGCGCAACAGGTGGGCATCCCGCAGGGAGGCGCCTGGGGAGCCTGGCCCCGGGCGCGCAGCAGGGGCGGCACCCTCTATCGCGCCCGCCTTGTCGGTTACAACAAGTCCGAGGCTTTCCGGACATGCCGCAAACTCAAGACCCGGCGAATGGACTGCTTTGTGGTACGCCACGGCGCGGCTCCGGCCCTGGCCCCGCCGCCGGTGCCGGCGCCTCGGGCTGCCGAGGCTCAGCCGGCGCCGACTCCTCGGACCGCCAAGGCTCAGCCGGCCCCTGCGTTGCCGGCATCCCCGAACCCGCAGCCGCCGGCGAAATCCGATCTGCCGGCCATGGCGGCCTTGCCCAAGCTGCCGCCGGCGATCCCTGCCGCAAACATCGGCGACTACGCCGTGCAGGTCGGTGTCTATGCCAGCCGGAAGACGGCGCGAAGACAGGCCCAGACCGCCGTGGAACTGCTGCGCGGGCTGCCCACCGGGGTCTATGCCGGCGCCTGGCCGATGAGGGCTTCGAGCGGGCGCAAGCTTTACAGGGCGCGCCTGGCGGGATTCGAGGAAGACGCCGCCAAACGGGCCTGCGCCGACCTCAGGCGCAAGAACCGCGATTGCCTGGTCCTGCTCCACCGCACGGGACGCAGGGCACGGGCGTGAGCGCCGGGGACGGGGCGGTTGCGGTCCTGCGAACGCGCGCGCGGGCGCCGGTCGTCGCGCCGCCTGCCGTTGCGGCGGCGATTCGCTCCGTAGAGGCCGAGTCCACGGTCAAGACGTCGCCCTGCGGCGACGGCGACATGGTCTGGCGGGTTTTCGGCGAGCCGGGAGCGCCGCCGCTCATGCTGATGCATGGCGGCTACGGCTCCTGGTGGCACTGGTTCCGCAATGTCCGGTCCTTGGCGCGCAACCGCAGGGTCTATGCCTGCGACACGCCGGGGCTCGGAGAGTCGACCCCTCCGCCCGACCGGCAGGACATCGGCTCGATCGGGCGCATCGTCGCCGACGGCCTGCGGCATGTGCTGGAGGAACGGGACCGGAAAGTCGATCTGGTCGGGTTTTCCTTCGGGGGCATTGTCGGCGGCCATGCGGCCCCCTATCTGCCGGACCTGCTGAACAGCTTCACCATGGTTGGCGTGGGCGCGATGGGGCTGCGCCGGGCGCGGGGACCGGCGCTGGAGCGCTTCCGGCGGGACATGACACCGGCCCAGCTCAGGAGCCTCGCGCGGCGCAACCTCGAGATCCTGATGCTGGCCGACCCGCGCGCCGTGGACGACTTCGCCATCCACATGCAGGTCACCAACACGATGCGCGCCGTCACCAAGAGCCGCTGGGTCAGCGCGACGCCGGCGCTTCGCGGCCGCCTGCCGCTCATCGAGGCGCCGCTGGCCGCGATGTGGGGCGAATGGGACTGGACCGCATGGCCCTTTTTCCGCGAACGGGTGGCCGCCATTCGCGCCATTCGGCCGGACGCGCGCATCGCCATGGTGCCACGCGCCGGGCACTGGGCCATGTACGAGCAGCCAGGGGCGTTCGAACGGGCTCTCCGGGAGGTTCTGCCCGAACGGGGATGAGGCGCTTTCGGGGAGGGTCTGGAGCGGGAGACGAGATTTGAACTCGCGACCCTCACGTTGGCAACGTGATGCTCTACCTCTGAGCTACTCCCGCATCAGGCTGCGCAACATAGGCAAAATCGCGCCGGGCGCAAGCGCAAAGTCCGGGTGTCGCCAGGCACGGTCGCGATATGCTGACTCTTCGGGCGGGGCCTGATATAGACTGGCGGCTACAGGCAAGACCGGGAGGGGTGCCATGAAGTTCCGGACAATCGCGCGCGGCCTGGCGGCCGGCGCAGCAGCGTTGGCGTTCGCGTTTTCGACGCAGGCGGCGGACAAGGTCATCAAGATCGGCGTGATCTACGACTATACGGGGCCGCTGGCCGGCGGCGGGTCGGAACTCCAGGCCCGCGGCGCCAAGATCATGATCGACTACATCAACGCCCAGGGCGGCGTCGAGGGCTACAAGATCGAGCCGATCTACGCCGACGCGCAATCCAAGCCCGATGTGGCGATCAACGAGGCCGTCCGGCTGATCGAGCAGGAAAATGTGGACATGCTGCTCGGCTTCTACAGTTCGGCCCAGTGCGTGCCCGTTGCGGCGCGCGTCGAGCAACTACAGAAATTCATGTGGATCACCACCTGCATCTCGCCGGCGGTGCTCCGGGACCGGAACCTGAAATATGTGTTCCGCCCGCAGGTGCATGGCGGCATGTTCGGCACGTCTTCGACCGACTTCCTGGCGGCCTACTCCAAGGAGAAGCTCGGCATCGAGCCCTCGGACCTCAAGGTCGCGATCATCCATGAGGACGGTCCCTACGGCTCCGGCGTCGCGGCGGGCAACGAAGCCGGCGCGGAGGAGCAGGGCTTCGAAGTCGTGCTGAAGGAAGGCTACGCCACGACGGCGCCCGACCTTTCGTCGCTGGTCACGAAACTGAAGCGCGCCCGTCCGGACGTGATCCTGCACACCGGCTACAACCCGGACATCAGCCTGTTCCTGCGCCAGGCCCAGGAGCAGGGCCTGCGCTTCCGTGCGCTGATCGGCCACGGCGCCGGCTACGGCGTGCCCGACAAGCTCTACGAGGCCCTGGGCGACGCCGCCAACCACATCTTCAATGTCGATCCGGTCGCCATCTGGCTGCTCGACCCGGCGTCGCTCGCGCCCGGACTCGGCGACGTGACGGAAATGGTCGGCAAGGAATACGCCAAGGCCGTGGGAACGCCCGATATGGACCTGAAGCGGATTTCCGCGCATGTCGGCATGGCTGCGTCCAACGCGCATGTCTTCTTCACGGATGTGCTCCCCCGTGCGATCCGGGACCATGGCGGCATCTCGGCCGATGCGCTGAGGGCCGCGGCTCTGGAGACCGACATCCCGGTCGGCGGCACGCTGCTCGGCTTCGGCGTCAAGTTCCCGGAGCCCGGCGGCGCGATGGACGGCCAGAACACCGAGGCCTTCCCGGTCGTCGTCCAGTATGTGGACCGGGATATCAAGGTCGCCTGGCCGAAGGCGCTGCAGACCATCGACCCCGTGCTGCCGCTGCCGGACTCGTCTCCCTACGCGAAGTGACGATCCGCGCATCGACGCGAAACGGGGAGGGAGCCTGAGCCGTGCTGGCCGTCGAACATCTCTTCAAGCGTTTCGGCGGCTTCACGGCCGTGAGCGACGTCTCCTTCGATGTCGAGCAGGGCGAAATCCTGGGGCTGATCGGGCCTAACGGCTCCGGCAAGAGCACGATCTTCAACATGCTCGCCGGAGCCTTCCCGCCGACAGCGGGGTCGATCCGGTTCGAGGGCCGGGAGCTGTCAGGGCTGATGCCGCACCGGATCGTGCATATGGGCATCGGGCGCACATTCCAGATTCCGCGGCCCTTCCGGCGCCTGTCGATCCTCGAAAATGCGGCGCTGGCGGGGTATTACGGACAGGAACACGTCACCCGGGCGGAAGCCTGGGAGGCGGCCGAGGAGGCGCTGGAGATGGTCGGGCTGCCGACCGATCCCAGGGCCGAGACGAGCAGCCTGGGTGCGGCCGGCCTCAAGAAGCTGGAACTCGCCAAGGCGCTGGCGACGAAACCCCGACTGCTGCTGGCCGACGAAAGCCTGGGCGGCCTCGACGACAGCGAGATGGACCAGGCGGCGGACATGCTCGGCAAGATCCGCGCCGAGAAGGGGATCACGGTGATCTGGGTCGAGCACATCATGGGAGTGCTGATGCGGGTCGTGGACCGCGTGATGGTGCTGGACCACGGCGAGAAGATTTCCGAGGGCTCGCCCTCCGAGGTGGCGAACGACCCGCGCGTGATCGAAGTCTATCTCGGCACGGATACGGTAGACACCGGCGCGGTGGCGGACGCCTGAAGCAGGCAAGGCGGAACGCCCGGACCCGATGCTCACACTCTCCAATGTCAATGCCGGATACGGCACGTTCCAGGCGCTGTTCGACTGCACGCTGGAGGTCAATGCCGGCGAGGCGGTGGCCGTAATCGGTCCGAACGGCGCCGGCAAGACGACGCTGATGCGGGTGATCTCGGGCCTCATCCCGGCGCGCGGCGGGCGCATGGACATGGAAGGGCGGGACCTTGTCGCCACGCCCCCGCACCGCATCGTGGACCTCGGGATCGCGCATGTTCCGGAGAACCGGCGTCTCTTCCCCCGCATGTCGGTGGAAGACAATCTGCGCATGGGCGCGTTCGTGCCATCCGCCCGGGCGGCCTTCTCCCGGCGTCTCGAATTCGTCTATGACCTGTTCCCGCGCATGAAGGAGCGCCGCCACCAACTGGCCGGCACGCTCTCCGGCGGCGAGCAGCAGATGTGCGCTATCGGGCGCGCGCTGATGAGCGAACCCAAGCTGCTGCTGCTGGACGAGCCCTCGGCCGGTCTCGCACCGGTGATCGTGCAGCGCATTTTCGAGTTGGTGCGGGTCATCCGCGAGCAGGGGCTGACGGTGCTGATCGTGGAGCAGAACGTGCAGCAGGTGCTGCGCGTCGTGGACCGGGCCTATGTCCTGGAGGCGGGCTCCATCCGGATGAGCGGCGCGGCGGAGGAGCTCGCCGCGAGCGACGAGATACGGCGCCTCTACATGGGTCTTTGAGGCCCGGCGCTTCGGGAACGGGGAACGGGAATGGGCAGGATCGACACCCGCGTCTGGCTGATCGTAATCGCGGCAGGGCTGTTCGTGTGCCTGGCCTATGTGCCCGCGATCGTCCGGGAGGGCAATCTCGGCTTCGCGGTTTCGGATGTTTTCCTCTACGAGGCGATGATAAACGGGCTGCTCCTCGGGGGCGTGCTGGCGTTGCTGTCCCTCGGCCTGAACCTGATCTTCGGCGTCGTCGATGTCGTCTGGATCTGTTACGCCGAGATCGTGATGCTCGGCATGTACGGCATCTACTATCTGCACAGCTTCTATGGCGTGCCGCTGCTGATTGCCATGCCGGCGGGCATTCTGCTTACCGCCATTGTCGGCTATGCCGTGCATGAACTGGTCATTCGCCACCTGTTGGACTCGGCGCCGATCAACCAGCTTCTGGCCACCGGCGGCCTGCTGTTCTTCTTCCAGAGCGTCGCTACGCTCGCCTTCGGCATCGACTTCCGCAATCTGGGCGTATCGCTCGGCTCGTTCCCGCTCACCGAGGACATCTACATCTCATGGTCGCGGCTCGCGGCCTTTATCGTCGCCGCCTCTTGCGTGGCCGGCCTCTATCTCTTCCTCACGCGCACCTTCATGGGCACGGCCATCCGCGCCATCAGCCAGGACCGGGAAATCATGACGCTCATGGGCGCGGCCCAGGGGCGCCTCTACCTGATTTCGAGCGCCATCGGCGGCGGCCTCGCCGGCCTCGCGGCGTGCCTGCTGGTGCTGCAATACGACGTGCATCCCTTCGTCGGGCTCAGCTTCGGGCCGATCACCTTCATGATCTGCGTGCTCGGCGGCCTCGGGAACATGGTGGGCGGCTTCATTGCGGCCTTCATCCTCTCGGAGCTGATTGCGCTTGGCGGCTACCACTTCGATCTCGAGTGGGGCTATGTGTTCGCCTTCGCCTTCTTCATCGCGATGATGTTCGTGCGGCCCGAGGGCATCATGGGGCGGCGGTCATGAACAGCCTCACCCTGCCGATCGCTTTCGCGGCGCTGCTGGTCGTCGCGGCGATCGTCGGCATCCCGTCCTATCCGCTGCATATCATGATCGTCATCCTGATATGGGCGTTCACCTATACGGGCTGGTCGCTCATGGGGCGGTTCGGGCTCGTGTCGCTCGGGCACGGCGCGTTCATGGGGCTCGGCGCCTATGCAACGGCGCTGCTCTGGAACTATGCCGGCATGACGCCCTGGCTCGGCATCCCCATCGCACTGGCCCTGGCCGCCCTGCTGGCCGTGATCGTCGGTTATCCCTGTTTCAAGTTCCGGATCACAGGCCACTATTTCGCGCTCGTCACCCTGGCTTTGACGGAGGTGGTCCGCCAGACGGTGATCGCGACCCGCGACCATACCGGCGGCTCGCTCGGCTTCACGCCCACGCCCAGAGGCAACGACGATACGCCCAGCATCGTTGCGCTCCAGTTCCAGGACAAGGAAACCTGGTTCGTGATCGCCGTTGCAGTGTGGCTGGTCGGCCTGCTGATCTGGCGGGCGGTGGACCGCTCGATGGTGCGTCATGCGCTCGACGCCGTCAGCGAGGACGAGGACAGCGCCGCGGCAGCGGGCATCAACGTCACCTGGGAAAAGCTGAAGATCACCGTGCTCTCGGCCGTTATGACGGCGTTCGGCGGCGCGATGTATGTGCAGTACCAACTGTTCGTTGCCCCCGACACGGTGAGCGGTATCGGCATTTCCCTGCAGATTGTGTTTGCCGTGGTCGCAGGCGGCGTGTTCACGCAGTTCGGCCCGACCTTCGGCGCGATTATCACGCTGTTGCTGGCCGAGTTGCTGCGTATCTATATCGGCACCGACGCGGTCGGGCTCGACAATGCGATCTACGGCGTGGCGCTCGTCCTGTTCATCGTCTTCCTGCCCAAGGGCATTCTCGGCAGCATCGAAGACGCCGTCCGGCGCCAGATCGACAAGGTGGGACGCACTCGCGCAGCCGCTGGCTCCTGAGAAGAAGGAAGAAGATCACTTTAACATTGTTAATGTCCACTAAAGATGTTAAATTCGTCATGTCGAGCCAACAGGACGGTCGAACATGGCGAGCATCAAGGTTGCGGACGAGGTCTGGGTTGCGGCTGCGGCACTCCATCGTCGGCATCCGGATCGGGAAGACTTCACGGTGGCGGAAATCGTGGCGCAGGCCGAGGCGGAGAACGCGACCGGCGCCGGTTTCCTGCGGCCCAGCGTCCAGATTCACGCCTATCTGCATTGCGTTGCCGACCGCAGGCCCAATCCCGCTCGGCTGCGCATGCTGACGGAAACGTCGAGGGGCCGCCGCAGGCTTTACCGGCCGGGCGATTCCTGCCATCCGGACCGGCGCTCGGGAAAGCATGTCCCCGACCGCAGCGAGGTTCCTCCGGTCTATCGCGAGTTGATTGACTGGTACGGTCGCGACTACGCCAGCGACGGAACGCAGCCGGACACAGACCCGATATTGTCCTTGCTTGGGCTCGGCAAGGAGATCTGGGCGGATGAGGATGCCGACGCCTATGTGAGCCGACTTCGGGAAGGTTGGGATTGAGCCGGATATTCTGGGATACGAACCTGTTTGTGTATCTGGTCGAGCAGAAGGGCGACCTAGCCGAGCGTGTTGCGTTGTTGCGCAGCCGAATGATCGAGCGTGGCGACGAGCTGGTTACCTCTACGCTCACGCTCGGTGAACTCCTCGTCAAACCCATGAGTATCGGCGACCTGGACCTGATGCATCGCTATGAGGAGTTGATCGAGTCCGGGGCGAGGGTGTTGCCGTTCGACCGGCTCGCCGTCCCGAACTTCGCAGAAATTCGCCGAGACCGCTCGATTCGTGCTCCCGACGCTATCCAACTCGCATGCGCTGCCGCTGCGGGAACCGATCTCTTCATCACGAATGACAGGCGTTTGCGGCGAAAGAACATTCGCGGCATCGAGTTCATCCAGTCGCTCGAAGACGCGACGCTGTAGAAGAACCCTCGACCGACCCCTGCTGTCGAATGTGCAGCGAGGAAATTGCGCGTTCACGAGTCAATGTTATAGTATAACGTTGATGGTTTGGCCAAAACCAGATCCCAAGGAGGCAAGGCAATGCATGATCTGACACTTACCCGACGCAATGTCCTGTTGGGCGCTGCAGCAGTCGCCGGCGCATCGACTGTCGGTCTCAACGCGGGACCTGCCTTGGCCAAGGCGCCGATGGCTACGGACCAGGTGCCGTATTTCTACCGTTTCAAGCACGGGGCCATGCAGGGCACGGTGATCTCGGACGGCGTTCTGCCGCTCGGCGATCCCTCGGGCGCCTTTCTCGGCGTGTCGAAAGAGGAAGTCGGGCGGATGCTCACCGATAACTTCCTCAGTCCGAGGAATGTCATCCTGGAGCAGAATATCCTGGTGCTGAACACCGGCTCGCATCTTGTGCTGTTCGACACCGGCATGGGCCAGTCGCCGATGTTCGGCCCCACGACCGGCAAGATGATGGAAAACCTGGCTGTGGCCGGCATCGACCCGGCATCGATCGATGCGGTTCTCTGCACGCACGGCCATTGCGACCACGTCTGGGGCATCATGACCGACGACGGCCAGCGCAACTTCCCGAATGCGCAGATCTATATCTCGCAGGCGGATTTCGACTTCTGGACCGACGAGGCCAAGCTGTCGGTGACCGATCCGGCCTTTATGAAACCCTTCGTGGAAGGCGCCAGGAAAAATCTGATGCCGAACCGCGACCGCATCGTCTTTCTGAAGGATGGCGAGGAGTTTCTGCCGGGCATTCAAGCCATGTGGACGCCCGGTCACACGGTCGGCCACACAATGTTCCTGCTGACCTCGGAGGGGCAGACGATGGCGGCCATCGGCGATACGACCCATCACCAGGTGCTGCTGATGGAAAAACCGTTGATGGAGTTCGCCTACGATACCGATCCGAAACAATCGGCGCAGACGCGCTATCGGGTTCTCGACATGATCGCCTCCGAGCGGATGCCGTTGATCGCGTATCACTTCCCGTGGCCCGGCATCGGCAACATCGCAAAGCGCGGCGAGGGCTTCGAGTACTTCCCTGCCCCCATGGTGATGCAGGAACTGCCGGGCTGACGTCTTCGTTAGGCCGGTGATCGGGCGCTTCTGAGCGTCCGGTCCCCTGCCCGGACCGGAGGTAAGCGCGCCGACCGGGCGCTTGGTTGGCTTTCAGCTTGACGCCCCGGATCGCCCGCAGGGCGATCCGGGGCGATGATTTCGGGCTAGTCGGTCCGCCGGATGGCGTCGGCCACGATTTCGAATATCTGCGCGATCTCGCCTTCCTCGACGATGAAGGGGGGCGAGAAAGCGAGCGTGTCGCCCGCCTGTCGGCAATAGACGCCCGACTGCCAGCAGTCGAGGAAGACGTCGTAGCCGCGCCGGCCCGGCTCGCCGCTGCGCGGGGCGAATTCGACCGCGCCCATCATGCCCATATTGCGCACGTCGATGACATTCGGCAGCCCCTTCAGGCTGTGGACCGCGTCCTCGAACACCGGCGAAAGCGAGGCCGAACGCTCGAACAGCCCCTCGTCCCGGTAGAGATCGAGGGTCGCAAGGCCGGCTGCTACCGCGAGCGGGTGGGCGGAATAGGTGTAGCCGTGGGTGAGCTCCACCATCCAGTCCGGGCCGGTCATGAAGGTGTCGTAGATGTCCTTCTTCATCACGACGGCAGAGGCCGGCACCGTGCCGTTGGTGAGCCCCTTGGCGAGCGTCATCATGTCGGGCGTCACGCCGAAGCGCTCGGAGGCGAAGGCCGCGCCCACGCGCCCGAAGCCGGTAATCACCTCGTCGAAGATGAGCAGGATGCCGTGCCGGTCGCAGATTTCGCGCAGGCGCTTCAGATAGCCCTTGGGCGGCGGATAGACGCCGATAGAGCCGGCGACCGGCTCGACGATGACTGCCGCGACGGTCGAGGCGTCGTGCAGGTCCACGATCCGCTCCAGCTGGTCGGCAAGGTGGATGCCGTGCTCCGGCTCGCCCCGGCTGAAGGCGTTGCCGGCGAGGTCGAGCGTGTGCGGCAGGTGGTCCACGCCCGGCAGCAGCATGCCGAACGCCTTGCGGTTGTTCTTGATGCCGCCGACCGAGGTGCCGCCGAAGCCGACGCCGTGATAGCCACGCTCGCGCCCGATAAGGCGGGTGCGTTGCCCCTCGCCGCGCGCGCGGTGCCAGGCGATGGCGATCTTGAGGGCGGTGTCCACCGCCTCGGAGCCGGAATTGGCGAAGAATACCGAGTCCATCTCCGGCGGCGCGATCTGCATGATGCGGGACGCCAGCTCGAAGGCCGCGGGATGTCCCATCTGGAAGGTGGGGGCGAAATCCATCGTCTCCACCTGGCGCTGCACCGCTTCCACGATGGGCTTGCGGCAATGGCCGGCATTCACGCACCAGAGCCCGGCGGAGGCATCGAACACCCGTCTGCCGTCGCGGGCGATGTAGTGCACACCCTCGGCGCCGACGATCAGGCGCGGGTCCGCCTTGAAGCTCCGGTTCGCCGTGAACGGCATGAAGAACGGTTCGAGATTGTTGGTGTCTGCGTGCGCGAGCGAAGCGGCGGTCGGCATGGGCTGGCGAACTCCCCGGGCAGTTTCGCCGGCACCATAGCAGATGGCTGGCGCCCGCTGCACGCCGCAGCCTTGCCAAACTCTCCGCAGCACTACGTGGCGATCTATCGGCTGCCGAGCGACATGACACGAGCCTTGAGCGCTTCGTTCGTTCTGCCGTAGGCAGGCTCGATCCAGCTCGAATCCCAGAACCACAGGTAAAGACCGCGATCCACCTCGTGCTGAGTGACCCTGGTTCCACCGTCAACGGGTTCGAGAAGCCATTGGTGATCGAACGTGATGAAGCCGATTATGCCGCCCTTCTGACGCAGCTTCCGTTCAGGGATGAGTTCGGCGACCGTTGCCGTCATCTTCAGGATTTCGCCCTTAGGATCGCGCACTTCGTTCAGAATTTCGCCGCCTTGCTCATAGGGGCCGCTGACGCTCACAAAGACGGGATTCCATTCCGGATAACCGGCCGTGTCCATCAATACTTCCCACACGGCGGAAGGCGGAGCGGGAATGGTCGCCTCCGCGTGAAAGGTCTTCTTGCCGAGGAGGGTCAACGCAATGGCGGCGACAAAACCGAGTCCTGCGATCCATTTGATCGATTTCCAGATCATCGAAATTGTCCTGCCTCCGAAATCGATCGGACCTGCCGAAGCCCGGCTTCTGCGGCTCTTGAATCGGGCGCAGCCGTCCGGCCGCCGGCATGTCGAATGCCTGCATCCTGGAGGCGAGCATGACGCCAACCCCATCCGGGCGTCAACGCGCGCCGGGCCAACTCCCGCCTCAGCGGGCCGGGGAAGGTTTCCGGGCGAACGGTGTTAAGGAACGAGTTTGATAGCCGCGAACAGCGCGCCGACAAGGGCGAGCGCGAACAGGATCATCCGGCGCTCCAACCCGGCGAGTTCCGCCCGGAGGTCGGCCCTCGTGACAAGATCGCCCTGTCCCTCGCGTACGGCCGCCGCAACGGCTTCGGCCTGCTCTTGGTTCATGCCAGCGTCCCGCAGCCGCTTGGCTGCCGCCAGCGTGTCGAATGCCTGCGCCATGAAAACGAGCATGGCGGCAATCCGGCCCGAAAGTCAACGCGCGCCGGGTTCGGCCGTCAGAACCGCGCCGCCGAAGCGGCGCGGCCCGATAGTCCCTGTCTCGCTTCGCCGGGGCCTCCTTAGCTCGTCCGGGCCGCTACTTGCCTCACGCCGGCGCGAAGGTTCCGTGGAGGGCGAGGGGCAGGGGGTAGGGGAGGATGCCTTCCCAGAGCGGCCCGTCGGCGAGGCGCTGCGCTTCGAATACGGCGAGGCCCGAGGCGCGCCGCCTGAGGTCCAGGAAGGGGCCGAGCAGCCAGCCTTCGCCTTCATGCGCGCCGCGCGGCACGAAGACATGCTCCTCCGGTATCCGGTGCCGGGGCCAGGTCCAGCCGTCCGCCTCTCCCGGCGCAAACCGCACGACACGGCGGAGCGGCCAGCCGCGGGGCTCGTCCACGCCCGCAAGCGCGAAGGTCATGCCGTGGCGCCGGCCGAGGCGGCGCGGGTCGATGCGCGGGAAGTCCGCGGCGACATTCCGCCATGCTCGTATTCGGCGCGTCCGTCCGGGCGGAGGACGACCCGCCGATAGACCGGATGCGCCGACCGGAAGCGGGTGTCGCCCTGCATGACGCTGCGGAAGTCTCGGATGACGAAAGAGGGGTCCGGCGCCTGGCAGAGATCGAGCCGGATGGTGCCGTCGGCCTCCTCCCAGCCGTTACCATGATGGAAGTGGAAGCCCGGCGGCAGCTCGTGGCGGCGCTCGATCTCCAGGCTGTCCTTGTCCACGACCAGCACGCGCACGCCGAGCTCCGGCCGCCAGGCATGGGCGTCGAGAATGGGCGTGTGGCCGGTCGCGAACTTCTCCGGGTCCAGCACGAAGGGCGTGAGGAGTACGACCAGCCACCGCTCCGTCACCACGAAATCGTGGGTGAGGCCGAGCGGCGCCATCGGCAGCACATTCACCTTCGCGAGCCGCCCGTTGGGGTCGATGCGGTAGAAGATCAGCATCGGGCGCGGGACGGGCAGGTAGCCGATGTTCCACATCGTGCCGTCGGCCTCGACCTTGGGATGGGCGGAGAAGGGCGCGCCGGCGATGTCCTTGCGCCATGCGACGAAGCCCTCGGCGTCCAGCGTTGCGGGATCGAAGGCCAGGGCCGAACCGCCCTCCCAGAGCGCCATGTGCCGTCCGGCATGCACGACCATGGAGGTGTTCGCGGCGTTCATGTCGTCCGGGCCCCGCGTGTCCGCCGGGTCGGGCGGCATGGAGCCGAACGCCGGTAGCACGCGCCGCCCGGCTGCGGTCTCGCGGCGGCGCTTGGGCGTATCCAGGATGCGCGCCCGGTGCGTGACGGCCGCCCCGTCGAACCGGAAGGCCTGCATCATGCCGTCGCCGTCGAACCAGTGGCCGTAGCGGTGGCCGAATCGGTCATGCTCCGCCGGGCCGTTGCGCCAGAGCGTGCCGGCGAGTGCGGGAGGGAGCCTGCCTCGCAGCCTCTGCAACGGCGCGGAGAGGCGTTCCGCCTCTGCCGTGGCGAAGGCGAGCGCTTCGTCTTCGCCGGCAACGCCGGATGCGCCCGCGGCCCCGGCAGCGAGCAGCAGCGGCAGGCTTCCGGCGGCGCGGAGTGCGTCCCTGCGGGAAATCTGCGGTTTCATGTTCTCAGGACTCCGGATAGCCGAGCTTGACCGTGACGGCAGGGCGGTCCTCGCCGGCCTTTATGGTGAAGGCCGCCGCATCGAAACTCGGCGGCCCGAAGGTGCCGCGCGCACCGTTGGAGAAGCCGTAGCCTTCGGTCGGCATGCCGAGCAGGTTGGTGTTGAGGTCGCCGTCCCGGTCTTCGTCGTGGAACGCGGCGATGGCGTAGTCGCCGGGCGCGAGACCGGCGAACACCAGGTCGCCGGCCTTCGCGGCCGGGCGCATGGCCGCCTTCACGATTCCGGCCGAGTCGGGAAAGTCCACGCCGTCGGCGCGGCGATGGACCGCGACGCGGATATCGCCGTCGGCCGAGCGCACGCCCTCGACGCGCACGACCAGATCGGCGGCGGATGCGAAGGCCGGCGCCAGCAGCGCGAGGGCGGCGGCGCCGAGCATTGCGAGTCTGTTGGCGGGGGTTGTTTTCATCGTTCCGTTCTCCGGCAGCGGTTTGCATGCGGCGGGTGCGCCGCGCCGTGGATGTTGACGGCAGGGCCGCCGGAGTCATGCTTCGATACGGGAAAGGCAGCGGATATTTCGCGGTTTGCAGCAAATGCAGTTCACGCTTCGCGGATTGCGCAGACAGGTCGCCGGCCATGCGGCGGCGCTGGCGGGAGTCATGGCGCTATTCGCCTTTATCGGCCCCTTCGGCACATACGACACGATGGGGCCGCTCGGCCGCATCGGTTACTGGGCGCTGTCGATGAGCGGCAATTGGGGCCTGTGGGCCGGGTCCATGCTGCTGACGGTCCATCTGACGCAGGACTGGCCGGCCCGCCGCCGGGGCCTGGCGCTGGCGGTGGCGGCGATATCGGCCGCCATTCCGGGAACCGCGGTCGTCTTCGCCGCCGAAACGCTGTTCCGGCCGGGTTATGTCGGTCTCGACAGGCTGCCGGAAATCTATCTGGGCGTTGCGGTAATAGGGCTCGTCATCAGCGCGGCGGTGCTCGCTATTCGCAGCCTGCCGGCCCGGGAAGGGCAGGACCGGCCCGCCGGCGCGCGGCCCCGCTTCCTCGACCGCCTGCCGCACGGGATCGGCCGCGACCTCGTCTATCTCAGGATGGCCGACCACTATGTCGAGGCGTTCACCACGGCCGGCTCCGACCTGGTTCTGATGCGCTTCGCCGATGCCGTAGCGGAACTGGAGGGCGCGGACGGCATGCGCGTTCACCGCTCCTACTGGGTCGCGCGCGCGCATGTAACGGGCTCGACGCGCGAAAACGGCCGCCCGACCCTCTGCCTGACCGGCGGCCATAAGGTCCCCGTCAGCCGCACTTACCTTCCCGAAGTCCGTGCCGCGGGGTTAATCTGATCCGTAGAAGAATACGGGTATTCCGAAATGGCTTTCCGCTTCGTGCATACGGCCGACTGGCAGCTCGGCAAGCAGTTCGCCAACATTCCGGGCGATGCCGGCGCCGCGCTGCGGGACCGCCGCATCGAGACGGTCAAGGCAATCGGCAGGTTGGCGGCGGAGCGGGATGCCGATGCCGTGCTGGTGGCGGGCGATGCCTTCGAGGACAACGCCGTCGCCGACAGGACGCTCATACGGATGCTGGAAGCGCTGAAGGAGTTTCCGGGCGCTTGGGTGTTCATTCCGGGTAATCACGATGCCGCGCTCGCCGACTCGGTCTGGACCCGCTTGCGGCGCCGGGAGCCGGCCGCCAATGTGCTTCTCGCCGTCGAGCCGGAAACGCTGCTGCCGCTCTGCGACGGTCGGGCCGTGGTGTTGCCGGCGGTGTTGCAGCGCCGGCACGAGATCGACGACCTGACGGCATGGTTCGACCGCGCGGAGACGCCGGAGGGCGCGATCCGGGTCGGCCTCGCGCACGGGTCGGTGCCCGAATTTCTTCCCGAGTCCTCCGGGGTGGCGAATCCTGTCGCCGCCGGCCGCGCCGATGCCGCGCGGCTCGATTACCTCGCGCTCGGGGACTGGCATGGGACGCTCAGGATTAACGACCGGACCTGGTACGCCGGTACGCCGGAGACCGACAGTTTTGCTTCCAGCGATCCTGGCAATGTGCTGGTCGTGACGATTCGCGAGCCAGGCGCACCGCCCGAAGTGGAGAAGGTTCGCGCCGGCCATTTCGCCTGGCGGTCCGAGGAGGCGAAAGTCCGGGATGCCGAGGATATCGAGACGCTCGACCGGAAGATCGGCGAACTGGCGCCGGACCCGGCGCGGTGCCTCCTCAGGCTGACGCTTTCGGGCGCGGTCGATCTGGCAGCGCGCGCGAGGCTCCGCGAGCGCCTCGCACGCTGGGGGGCATTGCTACACCATCTGGATGTCCGCGACGACGGTCTGCTGGACGAGCCCAACGACGACGACCTGGACCGCATAGACCGCGGCGGGTTCGTGCGCACGGCCGTGGAGCGCCTCAGGAGCCGCGCGCAGGACGAAGCCGACCCGGACCGGGCCGCTGCCGCGATGGCGCTGCTGCGGCTCTACGAAACGCATGTCGGCTCGGGGGAATAGGGCAATGCGGATAGACCGGTTCGCCGTCCGCGATTTCCGCAAGCTCGCCGGGGGCGTCGCGGTCGAGGGCCTCGAACCCGGCATCACCGTCATCGTCGGCGACAATGAGGAAGGCAAGTCCACCTTGCTGAAGGCGCTCCAGAGCGCATTCTTCGACCGGCACAACCTGACCGGGCAGGGCATCGAGCAGATGATGCCCTTCGGCGCGAAAGGCGTGCGCCCGTGGATCGAGGTCGGTTTCGAGCTCGCGGGAACCGGCTACCGTCTGGAAAAGGCATTCGGGCGGAATCCGGCGGCATCGCTCGAAGGGAGCGACGGTCGATGGGAGGGAGAGGCTGCGGAAGACCGGCTGCGGGAGCTGCTCGATTTCACGCGGCCCGGACGCGGTGCGGCCGGCGACGAGCACCGGGGCCTGGCCGGCCTGCTGTGGGTCGAGCAGGGACGTGCCTTCCATGCGCTCGGCATGAACCGGGACAGTCAGACGGTCCTCCGGGAAGCCATAGAGGGCGAGGTCGGGCAAGTGCTCGGCGGGGAACGCGGCCGCCAACTGCTGGAACTCGTGGCGAGACGCGCCGGCGACTACTACACCCGGACCGGCCGCGAGCGCGATGCGTTGAGCGGGCCGCGCAGCCGTGTCGAGACGCTTGAGGCGGAATGCGAGGCGCTGGAAACCGAAGTCCGAACCTATGACGACAAGGTGACGCGGCTCGGGCAGTTGCAGGAGAGCCTCGCGCGCTACCGTCGCGAGGGTTCGTTCGCGAGGGCGCAGGAGGAGGCCGATAAGGCGGCGGCCGCGATTCGGCGGCTCGAAGCGGTCGAGGCCAGGGTAAAGACCGCAGAGGCGCAGATGGGGCAGGCGGCAACCGCCGCCGAGGCGGCCGGGGAAGCCCGGAAAAGGCGGGGCGCTGAGGTCGAAGAGGTAAAAGCGGCTGTCGGGCGGGCCGGCGACGCCGAGGCGGCGCTGAAGGAGCTGGAGCCGGAATATTTCGACGCCGAACGAAGGCTGGCGGAAGCGGAGGAACGGCTTGTTTCCTGCAACGACCGGCGGGGAGAAGCCAATGCGGGTTGGGAGGCCGCCCGCCGCGCGCTCGAACGGGCAGAGCTTGCGACCGGCCTGCTGGCGCTTGACGAGCGGTTGAAGCAGGCGGAGGCGCTGAACGAGGGAATCGAGCGGGACCGGCAGGAACTCGCCGCGAATCCGGTGGACGGGGATATTATCGACAAGCTGCGGGAGATGCGCGCAGAGGAGATAAGGCTGAACGCCGCGCTCGAAGCGGCCGCGGCTACGCTCGCCTTTTCGCCGGAAGGCGGCCGGAGCGTATCGCGGGACGGGCAGCCGGTCGATACCGGCGAGCCCGTGCGCATTACCGAAAGCAGCGCTTTCGACCTTGAGGGCTTCGGCAGGCTGGAGGTCGTCCCCGGCGGGCAGGACCTTGTGCGGCTGCGGGCGGACTTGTCCGAACTGGAGAGCCGGCTGCGGGAAGAGCTTCGCCGTCTGGACCGGGAGGACCTTGCCGGCGCAGAAGCGGCCTTGCGCGCCAGACAAGCCCTGGACGCGCAGGTGGAAAGCAGGCTGGGCGAACTCAAAGGCGTTGCGCCGGATGGCGTCGAAGCGCTTCGGGATACGGTGCGCGAGCGGCAGGCGCGTTTGTCGGCCCTGGCGGGGCCGGATGCAGGCGAGGCGCTTGATGGCGAGACCGCGCAGGCCGCCGAGCGGGCGGCGCTTGCAGAACGGGACGATGCGGAACGCGCCGCCGGGCAGGCCATGCAGGAGCGGGACGAGGCGCGCAAACTACATGGCCGGCTGCACGAGGGACGCATAAAGGCGGACGCGGAGCACAGGCAAAAGGCGGAAGCGGCGGTCGCGCGAGGGACCGCGCTGGAAGAGGCGCGCCGCGATATCTCGGATGAGGAGTTGGAGAGGCGCGCCAGGACAGGGGCCGAGGCGCTGGCGGCGCGCCGCTCGGAACACGAAGCGGTGCTGGCGGAGCGCGACGCCATGAACCCGGAGGCGCTGCGGATCGAACGGCAGCGCGCGGAAGAGGCCGTCGAACGTCTGGGCAAGCGGATTGCGGACAGCGAGCGCGCCGAGCGCGACCTTGCCGTCGAACTGCGCACCCAGGGCCAACGGGGCCTCGCGGAGGAATTGGAACGGAAGCGGGGCGAACTCGAAATCGCCGGAAGGGAACTGGCCCGGATCGAGGCGGACGCGAAGGCATGGAAGCTTCTGCTGGAGACATTGCGCGAGGCCGAGCGGGAGGCGAAGGAGACCTTCCTCGGACCGGTGCGCGAGCGCTTGCGGCCTTATCTGCGGATGCTCTTTCCGGAGACGGAATTGCGGCTGAACGAGGACGATCTGGAAATCGTCTCGCTCCGGCGGCACGGAATCGAGGAGCCCTTCGCCACCCTCAGCATCGGCGCGCGCGAGCAGGTCGCGGTGCTGACCCGGCTGGCGCTGGCCGACCTGCTGCGCGAGAAGGGCAGGCCGGTCGCGCTGATTCTCGACGACCCGCTCGTCAACAGCGATGACGAGCGCTTCGGGCGCATGACGCTTGCGCTCAGAAAGGCAGCGGAATCGTCGCTCCAGATCGTGGTGCTCACCTGCCACGAAGCCCGCTACGAGTCGTTGGGCGCAAAGATTGTCCGCCTGGCGGACTGCCGGACGGGAGGATAGTAGCGTGCGCTACCGAACGGTTGTGCGCCACATGGAGCGGCGTTGGGGCCATTCGTAATCGCGGATGGCGACGTGCTGGACGGCCGGGTTGTCCCACATCAGCAGGTCTCCGACGGCCCAGCGGTGGCGGTAGATGAAGCGGTCTTCGACGATAAGGTCCGAAAGCCGGTCGATCAGCGGAAGCGCCTCCGACTCGTCCATGCCGTCGATGCCGATGCACTCGCCCTTGCGCACATAGAGCGCCTTGCGGCCGGTCTTCGGGTGCGGGCGCGCGACCGGGTGGCGGGCGTCCGGGTTCTCCTCGATCTGCGCCCGGGTCACGGCCACCGGTTTCTTCACGCCGCGTTCCTTGGCGGCGAAGCGGTGGACCGCCTGGAGGCCCTCGATGCGGGCGCGGGTTTCCTCGTCGAGCGCGTCGTAGGCGGCTGCGGCGCTGGCGAACAGGGTGGGGCCCAGCGGCTCGCCCGAATCGTCGCGGGGAACCTCGAGCGCGTAGAGCAAGGTCCGGCGCGGAGGTTCGGCGGTATAGGACATGTCCGTGTGCCAATGGCTGCCGGCATCGGCGTAACCGGTCGCGCGGCCCTGCTCGTCCCGAAGGTTCGAGACCTTGAGCACCTCCGGGAACCCTTCCAGCGCATGTTGGTGGAAGGCGTTGACCTTGATCTCGCCAAGGCGGTGGGTGAAGGCGAGCAATGCCTCGGGCGTCAGCGACTGGTCCCGGAAGCACAAGACGCTGTAGCGGTCGAACGCCGCCTCGCACGCCTCGAAGACTTCATCGGACAACGGCGCCGACAGGTCCACGCCGAAAACTTCGGCCCCGACCGGCGCGTCGCTCGGACGGATTTCCATACCGGGGTTGTCTGCCGTCATCGCAAGCCTCCCGAGACGATCCGCCGTTATTCTCCCCGCAATTGCCCCGCCTGCAAATTGCTTGCTTTCATGCGCCGGAGCAATTCGGCGGCGACGCGCGGTGCCTCGTTTATCGGCTCGTATCGCCAGTCCTCCAGCCGGCCTTCGAACGGGCGGAGAATTCCTTCCGCCATCAGCGCCGCCTGGAAGCGCGCCAGCCGCCGGTTGCCGCCCGCCATCCGGGCCGCATAGACGGGCTTTCCCGTCGATACCGCCTCGCTGGTCATGGAGACCGAATCCTCCGTCACCACGATATGCCGCGCGAGCGCCAGCATGCCGGGATAGGGGTTGCAGCCGGTCCCGTCCCAGAACCACGCTTTCGGTAGACGCGCCTTGAGTGCCGCGACGGTGCTTTGCTCCGTCCGCCGGGAGGCGGTGACGGCCATCGGCCCCTCCAGCCTTGCAAGGCCTTCCGCCAACGCCTCCACAGTCTCCCGTGTGAAACGGTGAGAGCGGCTCCTGCCGCCCAGCAGCACGGCGACATTCAGGTCCCCGAACCGGTCTCGCCATGCCTCGCCGGCGGCGGCGAGCGCTTCCGGGGTCAGGCGATGGAGCGCAACCCGCGTCTCCAGCACATTGGGGCCGCCGATGCCGTCATGGCGGGGCGGGACGACCAGGTCGAAAAGGCGGAGCGGGACGCGCGGATTCTGGATATGGACGGTAAAGCACCGGCCGCCCGAAGCGCGCCGGACGGCTACGGAAACCGACGCGCTCCGGCGACCGCAGGTAACCAGCAGGTCCGGCCAGGGCGGGCCCAGCCGGTCCGCGAGTCCGCTTTGCAGGAGGCCCGGCGCCTGTCGGTGCGCCGGCAGCCAGGACCAGGGGCGGCGAAGGCGAACGGTCCTGACCTCGAAGGGCCGCCCGACCGCCGCAGCCAGTCCCTCGGCCTGGCCCGCAGCTCCGGCTTCGCCCGTCGTCAATGCCCATACAGGGGCGGTCGAAGCGGCTTCAGTCACCGGCCGCTTCCGACCGTCTTGGCGACGCCAGCGCCCCTTTCGTCACCCCGGCCTTGAGCCGGGGTCCATCCATGGCTCCCGGTGCCGTCGCAGCCGGTGGAGAGCAGGGCGAACCGCCGGGGCCGGTCCCGGACCGTAATCCGGAGCTGCCGCGAGAACGGAGGCTGGGCCCCGGCTCGGGGGCCGGGGCGACGAATTGGGGTAGCGGAGTCCGAGACCGCTGGAGAGGCGTGCCTGCACCAGGCTCGGAGGCCCCGGCGAAGAACCGCATGCGAGGCCGGTGGCCGGCTAACGACCGCCGGTCGGGTCATTCGAGTCGGATAGTGCGCTAACGCGCCGCGGTTACCATGATTTCGACCAGAATGTCCGGCCGCGCCAGGTCCGCCTTCACGCAGGCGCGGGCCGGGGGGTTTTCGGGATCGACCCAACCGTTCCAGACCTTGTTCATGGCCGCGAAGTTCGCCATGTCGGTGATCCAGAGATTGGCCGTCAGCAGATTCGATTTCGAGGTGCCGGCGCGCTCCAGGTAGCCGTCGATCTGCTCGACGATATCCGCGGTCTGGGCCTCCACGTCGCCGCTCGTGTCGCGCGCGACGAGGCCTGCCAGATACACCATGTCGCCCCGGACGACGCAGCGGCTCATCATGGGGCCCGGAGGGCTGGTGCGGTCGAATCGCTCGATGCTCATGGGGTTTCTCTCCCGTTTCGCGGTACGCTTTGCGTGTGGCGCCGAACCTTTCGGCTATCGGCGCCGCCATGTAAAGTCCAGCGCTGCGCCATGTCGCAAGATGCGTTCTATTTCAGGCGGGTAATCGCCGTTGCCGATATGCAGTACGAACCCGGGAAGCAGGGACACCGGCGCCCGGATGTCCTTGCGTCCGCGCAGGATGACCCGGTGGGCAGGGCGGCCGTCATCCTTCGACCAGAGCGGGACGACGACCGTCTCGCCGATGCCGGAAGCGGTGTAGGCCCCAAGGTGCTCGTCCAGGCGCTCGGCCGTCAGGATCGTCGTCAGCGTCCCGCCGCGGCGCAACATGGTGGCCGCGAACCGAACCCAGTGCATGAGGTCCGCGCCCTGTTCCACATGCGCTTTCGCCCTTTGCCTGTTCCGGGGCGGAGGTCCGGCGCCGTTGGCGTTCCACGGCGGGTTCGCCATCGCATGGTCGAAGCTTGCAGGTCCGAGGCGGGCCGGCGGGGCGCGCAGGTCGCCCACGATGACGTCCACGATCCGGTCGAGGCCGTTCGCCTCCACATTGTGCCGGCAGAGCGCGGCGAGGTCCGCGTCGCTTTCGAGTCCGGTGACGACACAACCTTCGACGCGGCTGGCGAGACATAGAGCCGCAGCCCCGGTCCCGACCCCGATTTCGAGGACGCGGTCGCCCGGTCGCGCCGGCACCGAAGCAGCCAGCAGCACGGGGTCGATCGCGACCCGGTAGCCATCCACGGGCTGGCGCAGCCGTACCCTGCCGTCCAGAAGCGTGTCTTCGCTGACGGCCTCGGTCACAGTCCCCCCAGGTCGCGCCGCGCGGTTTCCAGCAGGCGGACCGCCTCGTCATAGTCTTCGTCCGCGACCATCACGCGCCGGGGAAGGATGCCGATGCTGCCTTCGACAATGCTGGCATGGCTGTCCAGCACCACGGCTTCGACGCCGCGCGTTGCGAGCTCGGCGACCAGCCAGGAGATCGCGACGGGATCGGTGGTCTTCAATACGGCCTTCATCCTGCATTCCCAACGCTTGACCGGCCTCCGGCCCGCCCTATGCTCGCCTCTCCCGCGCCCGAAGGTCAATCTCATCCCCGTGACACTAGCGGCGACATCCCCGCCGGCTGCCGAGCCGTTGGCCGCGTTGCAGGCGCTTGTCGGGGCAGACATGGCGCGCGTCAATGCCCTGATCGTCGAGCGGATGCAGAACGAGGTCGCGCTGATCCCGCAACTGGCCGGCCATATCGTCGCATCGGGCGGCAAGCGCCTGCGCCCGATGCTGACCCTGGCGTCGGCGCGCCTCTGCGGTTACGGGGGGCGGCGCCATGTCGAGCTTGCGGCCTGCGTGGAGTTCATCCACACGGCCACCTTGCTGCACGACGATGTGGTCGATGAAAGCGTGTTGCGGCGCGGGGTGGAAACCGCCAACGCCGTCTGGGGAAACCAGGCGAGCGTGCTGGTCGGGGACTTCCTGTTCAGCCGCTCCTTTCAGCTCATGGTCGATGTCGGGTCGCTGGAGGTGCTGGGCATTCTTGCCAATGCCTCCGCGACGATAGCCGAAGGCGAGGTGCGCCAGCTTGCGACGGTCAGCCGCCCCGAGACGGGAATAGCGGACTACCTCAAGGTCATCGAGGGCAAGACCGCCGCACTGTTTGCCGCCGCATGCCGCATCGGCGCCGTCATCGCCGAGCGGCCCCGCGGCGAGGCCGACGCGCTGGAAGCATACGGCATGAACCTGGGAATCGCCTTCCAGCTCGCCGACGACGTGCTCGACTATTCCGCCCGGCAGGCGGATCTCGGCAAGACTGTCGGAGACGACTTCGCGGAGGGCAAGGTCACCCTGCCGGTCATTCTTGCCTTCGAGCGGGGCGACGAGCGGGAACGCGCCTTCTGGCGGCGCGTCCTGAGTCAGGACGGGCGCGAGACCGGCGACTTCCGCAAGGCCGTGGCCCTGCTGGGACGCCACGACACGCTGGCGGAAACGCTGGACCGGGCCCGCTCGCGCGCCGACGACGCCAAACTCGCATTGGAGCGGTTCCCGCACGGGCCCGAGCGAACGGTGCTGGAGGACATCGCCGATTTCTGCGTCGAGCGCGTGTATTAGAGCAGAATCCGTTCCGATCGGATCGTATTTCGGGCCAAGCCCGAAATTGTCGCCCCGGCCTCCGAGCCGGGGCCCAGTAACGCCGCTGCAACCCGGCAGAGACTTGGACTGCCTGGACCCCGGATCTCCGCTTCGCTCCGTCCGGGGTGACACCTGAAGCCGTGCATTCGGCCCCGTTGCAACCAGAACGGACCGTGCTCTAGCCGGCCGCTGCCAGGCGCTTGTCCAGATAGACCTCGACTGCGCTGTTGAGCTGTTCGAGGTGGCGCGTGAACAGGTGGTTGGCGCCGGGAATCACCTTGTGGTCGATGACGATGCCGCGCTGGGTGCGCAGCTTCTCGACCAGCTTCTCGACCGACTCGGTCGTCACGATTTCGTCTCTCGTCCCGTTGACGATGAGGCCGGAGGACGGGCAGGGCGCCAAAAAGGTGAAGTCGTACATGTTCGCCGGCGGCGCGACGGAGATGAAACCCGAAATCTCCGGCCGGCGCATCAGCAATTGCATGCCGATCCAGGCGCCGAACGAAAAGCCTGCGATCCAGACCTTGACGGGGTCCTTCCTCAGGCTTTGCATGTGGTCGAGTATGGCTGCCGCGTCGGCGAGTTCGCCTTCTCCGCGCCCATATTCGCCCTGCGAGCGCCCGACGCCGCGGAAGTTGAAGCGCATGACCGAGAAACCTCGCCGGACGAAGCAATGGAACAGGTTGTAAACCACCTTGTTGTGCATCGTGCCGCCATGCTGCGGATGCGGGTGAAGCATCAGCGCGATCGGGGCGGCGGGTTCGTCGACATGGTGGTAGCGCGCTTCGAGCCGGCCCTCGGGACCGTTCACGATAACGTCGGGCATGGGCGTGGAATCCCGTTCCTTGGGTCCGGGCGGCAGGCCTGCCGCCCGGGGGGACTCATTTTTCGGATGAGTTCGGTCTAACTGGGTTGGGCGCTTCGGGCCGTCAAGAGGCCGCATCATGGCAAAACGCCGCATTTACATGGACTGGAACGCTACCGCGCCGCTGGCCGCGGCCGCGCGCGAGGCCATGGCCGCGGCGATGGCCGTGCTCGGCAATCCCTCCTCCGTTCACGGCGAGGGGCGCGCCGCACGCCGCATCGTGGAGGAGGCGCGCGGGCGGATTGCGGCCCTTGCCGGCGCGGCGCCGGAGCAGGTCGTGTTCACCTCCGGCGGCACCGAGGCGAACGCACTTGCGCTCGCCGGGCGCGAATGGCTGGCGGGTGCGGGCGAGCATGCGTCCGTGCTCGACCATGTTGCCGGTCCGCGCCTGCCCGTGGACGGCGGCGGACGCATTCGCCCCGGTTCAATCCCGCCGGGCGCGGCCGTCGCGTTGATGGCCGCCAACAACGAAACCGGGGCCGTTCACCCTCTTGAGGAAATCGGGCGGCGGGTGCGCGAGACCGGAGGACTCTGGCATTGCGACGCGGTACAGGCGGCCGGGCGGCTCGACCTCGCCGCGATCGATGCCGATTCGCTGGCGCTCTCGGCGCACAAGCTGGGCGGGCCGATGGGCGTCGGCGCGCTGGTGCTGAGGAACGAGCGCGCGCTGGACGGCCCGATCCGGGGCGCGCAGGAGCGCCGACGGCGTGGCGGCACGGAGAATGTCGTCGGCATCGCCGGCTTCGGCGCGGTCGCGCATCCGCTCCCCGACATGTCGGCGCTCCGCGACCGCATGGAGGCCCGGCTCGAAGGCGCGGTCATTTACGGCGGCGGCGGGCCCCGGCTCGGCAACACGAGCTGCATCGGCATGCCGGGCGTCTCCAACGAAACCCAGGTGATGGCCTTCGATCTCGAAGGATTCGCGGTAAGCGCCGGGGCTGCCTGTTCGTCCGGGAAGGTGGGCGCGTCGCATGTCCTGCTGGCGATGGGCGTCGGGGAAACGGCGGCGGGCGAGGCCATCCGCGTCAGCGTCGGGCCGGGCCTGACGGAAGCCGATATCGACGCCTTTGCGGAGGCCTGGAACCGCCTTGCGGCACGATTGCGAAGGGGGTAGAAGGCGCCGCTCAAAGGATGGGGTCGGATGCCGAAGATCACCTTTGTCAGCCCGGACGGAAGCGAGCAGACGGTCGAGCCGCCGGCGGGCATGACGATTCTGGAAATCTCGCGCAAATACGACATCGACATCGAGGGGGCCTGCGAGGGATCGCTCGCCTGCTCGACCTGCCATGTGATCGTCGATGAGGATTGGTACGAGCGGCTGGCGGAGCCGGACGAGGACGAGGAGGACATGCTCGACCTCGCCTTCGGCCTCACTCCGACCTCCCGCCTCGGTTGCCAGATCGCGGTGACGGACGAACTCGACGGAATTCGCGTTTCGCTTCCCGAAGAAACCCGGTCGCTGCTCTGATGGCCCTGTTCGACCGGCTGAAAGCGGCCGTATCCGGAGACTGGCAGGCTTATATCGGCCACCCCTTCGTGCGCGCCGTCGGCGACGGCAGCCTGCCGGAGGCCTGTTTCCGCCATTATCTGGAGCAGGACTACCTGTTCCTGGTCCATTTTGCGCGCGCCTACGCGCTGGCGGCGTTCAAGGGCGAGTCGCTCGCCGATATCCGCCACGGCGCGGAAACCGCGCTTGCCATCGCCGACACGGAAATGCGCCTGCATGTTGCCTTCTGCGAGCGCTGGGGGCTCGACGAGGCGGGCATGGCCGCCCTGCCTGAGGCGCCGGCGACCATGGCCTATACCCGCTATGTGCTGGAGCGCGGGCTGGCGGGCGACCTGCTCGACCTGCATGTCGCGCTCGCGCCCTGCATCGTCGGCTATGCCGAGATCGGCCGCGCGCTCGCAGGGTCCGTGCGGGACAACCCCTACGGGGCCTGGATCGAGATGTATGCGGGCCGGGAGTACCAGGAGACCGCGGCGGCGGCGGTTGCCCAGCTCGACGACCTGTTCGCCCGGCGCGGCGGACCGGCGCGGCTGCCCGGCCTCGAACGCATCTTCGGGGACGCCACGCGGCTCGAGATCGACTTCTGGCAGATGGGCCTCTCGCCGAACGCCTGACGGGCTGGCCTCTCAAGTATTCCGCAACAGGTGGATGAGGGCGGAGGTATCCCAACGCCCGCCGCCTTCCTGCTGGACATGCTTGTAGAACTGGTCGATGGCGGCGGTCATCGGCAGGCGCGCGCCGTTGCGCTCGGCTTCGGCGAGGCAGATGGAGAGGTCCTTGCGCATCCAGTCCACGGCGAAGCCGAAGTCGAACTTGTCGTCGACCATGGTCTGGCCGCGATTGTCCATCTGCCAGGAGCCCGCCGCGCCCTTGGAAATGACCTCCAGCACGAGCGGCATGTCGAGCCCGGCCTTGAGGCCCATGTTCAGCGCTTCGGAAAGCCCCTGCAGCAGGCCGGCGATCGCGATCTGGTTCACCATCTTGGTCAGCTGCCCGTTTCCGGGCGCGCCCAGCAGGGTCACCGCCCGCCCGTAGCAGGTCATCGCCGGCCGGGCGCGCTCGAAGGGCTCGCTGTCGCCGCCGCACATGACGGTCAGCACGCCGTTCTCTGCGCCTGCCTGGCCGCCCGACACCGGTGCGTCGATGCAAGCGATGCCGCGTTCCTTGCCTTCCGCGTATAGCTCGCGCGCCAGGTCCGCCGAGGCGGTGGTGTGGTCCACGAACACCGAGCCCGGCCGGATGCCGGCGAAGATGCCGTCATCGCCGTAAACGACGCTGCGCACATCGTCGTCATTGCCGACGCAGGAGAACACGATGTCCGCGCCCGCCGCCGCCTCGCGGGGCGTCGCGGCGGCGCTGCCGCCATGCGCGCCGACCCAGGCATCGGCCTTTTCGCGGGTGCGGTTGTAGACGGTGACATCGTGGCCCGCGGCGGCGAGGTGCCTTGCCATCGGGAAGCCCATGACGCCGAGGCCGACGAAGGCGAGCGAAGCAGTGTTCATGGCGGTCCGGTCCGGATTCGGGAAGACGGCGTCATCATAGCGGGACGCGGCGGATGAGGTCAGCCTCGATCCGGCGCCAGATGTCCCAGTCGGGCGCGACCAGCAGGCCGTGGCGCGGGCCCAGCGGCCGGTACGGCTTGCCGTCGTGCAGGGCAGCCGCGCCGCCCGCTTCCTCGTGCAGCAGGCAGCCGGCGGCATGGTCCCAGGGGTTGAGCCGGGTGTAGAGCCCGAAATGCGCCCGGCCGAGCAGGCGCGCCAGATATTCCTGCCCGACGCAGCGCGTGTTGAAGCAGTGGCCGAGGCGCCCCCGCCCGCGTCCCCAGATCTCGCGATAGGCGTCGCTCACCCGGAATTTGTAGCCGTAGATGGCGCCGTTCATATCGCGCAGGTCTGCCGGCCGGACGACGCCCAACCGCCGCCCGCCCATGAACGCGCCGCCGCCGCGCTCTGCCGCCGCCATGCGTTCCGAGAAGGGGTCGTAGATCCAGCCGGCGACCGTCTCGCCGCCGACAACGAGCGCGACGATGGTGCAGAACAGCGGATAGCCCGAGGCGAAATTCGCCGTCCCGTCCAGCGGATCGACGACCCAGACGGGGCGGTCTTGCCCCAGCAGGTCGAGAACGCCGGCATCGGCCGCGACGGCCTCCTCTCCAACCACAACCGATCCCGGCAGCAGGTCCGGCAGCCGGTTCGCGAACCGCGCCTCCATTGCAAGGTCCACGGCGGTAACGAAGTCGTTCGGGGACTTCTCGCCGATGTCGCCGGGGTCGAGGTCGATGAATTGCCGCACCATTTCGGCTGCGGCGGTCTCGCGGATGACCGACGCAACCCTGTCGAGGTCCACCCTCACGTCGCTTCGGCCGTAATCTTCGGAGTGTTGCGCTCTTCCTCGGGGCGCCGGTCGGGCGGCGTGACGATGCCGCCGGAGACCACCATCTTGATGCCCTCCTCGACCGTCATGGAAAGCGGGGTCAAATCCCGCCTCGGCACGAACAGCAGGAAGCCGGAGGTCGGGTTGGGCGTTGTCGGCAGGAAGATGTTCACCAGTTCGTCTTCGTTCAGGTTCTGCACTTCGCCTTCGGTCTTGCCAGAGACGAAGGCCAGACACCAGAGGCCGCGCCGTGGATATTCCACCAGCACGACCTGCCGGAAGGCGGTCGACCTGTGCGCCAGCACGGTCTCGAAAATCTGCTTGAGCGCGCCATAGACCGTCCGCACGACGGGCATGCGGCTCAACATGCGCTCGCCGGCCCGGATCAGCGTCCTGCCCATCAGGCCGGCAGCCAGATAGCCGACCAGCGAAAGCGCCAGCACGAAGATTATCAGGCCGATGCCCGGTATCGAGAAGGGCAGATACTGTTCGGGATTGTAGCCCTCCGGAATGATGGCCCGGACCCTGGAGTCGAAGAACTGGACGATCTGCCAGGCGAGCCAGACGGTGATGCCTATGGGCGCGGTGACGAGGACTCCGGCGAGCACATAGTTGCGGAAGCGAAGCGGCAGGTTGCGCCCGAACCGCGCCGCGCGGACCCGCGTTCGCTTCACGCCGCTTCGCCGGCCCTTACGCGCCATCGGCGCTCCCTTCCCCGACAGGCCGGCAGATGCGCCCCTTGCGGCCCGGTCCGGGGCCCGAATGGTTCGGCATTATCAGGATCGCTCCGTCATAGGGCGTCGCAATCTCCCGGTCGCCGTCATGGGCGATGACCGTGCCGGCCTTCTCGAAGACCTCGCAGCCGATATAGGGCGCGGCGAAACGGAACCGGTCGGTCCGGGCGACGATGCCATCGGTCACCTCCAGCAGGCGCGGCCGGGGCGCCGCCTTGTCCGCGATATGGGGTTCGACATCGGCGAAGTCGAGGCTCCCGGCAGCCGCAAGGAAGCGCAGCACGGTATCGAGCGCATGGACGGCCGTGGCGGACGCCCAGTGCTCGCCAGCCTCCACCAGCAACGCCACCTGCGGGTTCGCCGGGTCGTTGAACGGCTTGTGCTCGATCATCCTGAGGCCCTCCACATGGCCCGGCCCGCACACGATGGTTTCGGGATAGCCGGTCTTGCAAGCGAACGCCCGTTCCTTTTCGAGCCCGTGGCAAAGCATCAGGGGAACCGAGGCGGTGCTCATGGAATGCACGTCGAGCAGGAAATCCGCCTGCTCGAACACGGGCCGCAACTCGCGCGCCCGCTCCAGTTCCACGCTCCGGCGCGTTCCTTCCAGGGTCTCCAGCGTCCACACGCGGTTGAAGTCCTCATCGACGAAGCGCGACGCGCCGGGGTCCTTCGGATCGAAGCGCTCGTAAGCGGCGATGTTGGCGAAGGACAGCGTCAGCACGCCCCGCCGCGGCCGGATACCCCGGCGGAACAGGAAGTCGAGCGCGATGGCGCCGCAGATCTCGTTGCCGTGGGTGATCGCATTGACGAGCGCATGCGGGCCCGGAACGCCGCTGTCGAAGCGATGCACATAGTCGATGCCCGTATTGCCCGCCTTGTAGGGCGCGATGTCGGGGGCTTCGAGTTCCACGTTGAAGCTCGGCATGGCGCGCTCCTCGGCAAAGGGTGACGGCTGGCATCTAAGCACGAACCGGGGCGCCGGGTAGCCAGGATTTTGTTGGCGGGAAGTCCGGGCTACAGTCCCCGGGCGATGACGGAACTCACTACTGCTACCATTGCCGAACTGGGCCAGGCGCTGCGGGCCGGCCGGGTGACGGCGCGCGGCCTGCTGGAGCAGGCGCTTCGAAACCGCAATGAGGCGCTCGGCGCCTACAAGCTCTGGATGCCGGACTATGCCGCCCGCGCGGCGGGACTCGCCGATGCCGCCTTCGCCGAAGGCCTCGATTTCGGTCCGCTGCAGGGCCTGCCGGTGTCGGTCAAGGACCTGTTCGGCCTTGCCGGCACGCCGACCCATGCCGGCGCCCCGAAACCGCTTCCTTCTTCATGGGAAAGGGAAGGGCCGGTCGTTGCGGCGGTGAGGAACGGGCTCGGCGTCGTCACCGGCAAGACGCACACGGTCGAGTTCGCCTTCGGAGGCGTCGGGTCGAACCCGCATTGGGGCACGCCGCGCAACCCCTGGGGCGGCGGGTCGCACCGCGTGCCGGGCGGCTCCAGCGCCGGCGCCGGCGTTTCGCTGCTGGAAGGCACGGCGGTCGTGGCGCTCGGCTCCGACACGGCGGGCTCGGTGCGCGTTCCGGCGAGCTTCACCGGCACGGTCGGCCTCAAGACGAGCTATGGGCGCTGGTCGCTGGAAGGCATCGTGCCGCTCAGCCCGTCGCTCGACACGGCCGGTGTGCTGACCCGCTCGGTGGCCGATGCGGCGCTTGCCTTCGCCGCCATCGACCCGGTCTGCCGGACGCCGCCGGAACCGGCAGACCCGGCCGGCCTCAGGCTCGGCGTGGTCGAAAGTTTCTTCGAGGATTGCGGCCCGGGCGTGGCGGAGACCGTGCGCGCCGCGCTTGCCGAACTGGAAGAGCGCGGCGCAGAGGTTCGGTCCTTCGACTTCCCGGAAATTGCCGTTGCCAACGAAGTCTTCGGCAAGGGCGGGCTGGCGGTGCCCGAATTCGTCGCCTTTATCGAAAACGAGCTGCCCGACTTCAAGGCGACGCTGGACCCCAATGTCCGCAGCCGCTTCGAGATATTCGGGACGACTACGGCGACGGACTATCTCGGCCGCAAGATGCGCCTCGCCCGCGCAGCGGCGGCGGCGGGTGCGCGCCTTGCCGACATCGACGCCGTTGTCGGGCCGACGACGCCGATCACCGCGCCTCTCCTCCAGCACGCCTCGGAAGGGGAAGGCTACCGGACGCACAACATGGCGGCGCTCCGCAACACCATGCCGGGCAACATGCTGGAGCTTTGCGGGCTTACGATCCCGGCCGGCCTCGACGGCTCCGGTATGCCGGTCGGCCTGCAGCTCCTGGCTCCGCGCGGCATGGACGACCGGCTGGTCTCCATCGGTCTTGCCGTCGAGTCGGTTATCGGCCCGGCCTCCCGTCGCCTGGGGACCCCTCCAGGCATCTGAATCCGGCGCCTCGTGAAAGGAAGCGCAATCCATGGCCTATGAGCCTTTCAACCTCGCCGGCAAGGCGGCGCTGATTACCGGCGGCAACAGCGGCATCGGCCTCGGCTTCGCGGAGGCCATCGCGCAGGCGGGCGGCGATGTGTGCATCTGGGGCACGAACGAGGAGAAGAACGCCGCCGCGCTGGAGGTGCTCCGGCAGTACGATGTGAAGTCGCTTGCCTTGCGCTGCGATGTGTCCAACGAGGAGGAGGTCGGCGAACGCTTCGCGGAGACCGTGGCGGAACTCGGCAAGGTCACGGCCTGCTTCGCCAATGCCGGCGTCTCCTCGGACCGCCGCGCGCTCAAGGGCGGGTTCTCGACCATGACGACGGCGGAATGGCGCCGGGTGCTGGATGTCAATCTGGACGGCGTGTTCTTCACCTTGCGCGCGGCGGCGGGCCACATGGTCGAGCAGGGCATCGCCGGCTCGCTTGCGGCGACATCGAGCCTCGCCGCCATCATGGGCCAGGCGCGCGGCGAGCATTACGGCGCCGGCAAGGGCGCGCTGGTCGCCATGATGCGCGCGCTGGCGGTCGAATACGGACGCAACGGCATCCGCGCCAACAGCGTCCTGCCCGGCTGGATCGAAACCCCGATGACGGCGCCGGCCTTCAACTGGGACCGTTTCCGCGACGCCGTGCTGCCGCGCGTGCCGGTGGGCCGCTGGGGCGAGAAGGAGGATTTCGGCGGCATCGCGGTCTATCTCGTCTCCGACGCCAGCCGCTACCACTCGGGCGACACCTTCGTCATCGACGGCGCTTATTCGCTGTTTTAGAGGGAGTTGCAGTCAATGACTGAAGGATTGGTTGAATCCGGTATCGACGGGCGCGGGGTGGCGCGAGTCGCTATCGCCAACGAACGCCGCCTGAACTGCCTGAGCGGCGCGACGGCCGAGGCCTTTGCGGACGCGGTGAATGCGTTCTCCGGGCGGAGCGACCTCCGGGCGCTGGTCGTGACGGGCAATGGCCCCAAGGCGTTCATGGGCGGCGCGGACCTGCGCGAACTCGGCACGCTGGACCCGGTGGCCGGCCGTGCGTTCATCAGCCGCATTCATGGCATGTCCAAGGCGCTTCGGGATTGTCCTGTGCCGGTAATCGGGCGGATCAACGGCTACTGCCTGGGGGCGGGCCTGGAGGTTGCGGCGGCCTGCGACATGCGGGTCGCCTCCGACAATGCCGTGCTGGGCATGCCCGAGGTGAAGGTTGGCCTTCCCTCGGTGGTCGAGGCGGCGCTCTTCCCGCAGCTGATCGGGTGGGGCAGGGCGAAGCTGCTCTGCTACACGGGCGAGAATATCGACGCCGCGGAGGCATTCTCCTGGGGGCTGGTCGAGAAAGTCGTGCCCGCCGAAGACCTCGACGACGCGGTGGAGCGCTGGGTCGGACAGATTCTGGAGGGTGGCCCGCGCGCCATCCGGCTCCAGAAGGAGTTGATCCGCGAATGGGAGGCGATGCCGGTGAACGACGCGATCCAGGCCGGCATCCGCAGCCTCGTCCGCGCGATGGAGACCGACGAGCCGAAGCGCATGATCGCCGAAACGCTGGAGCGCCTGGCGAATCGCAAGCGCTGAACGGACGCTCGTACCCCTCTTGCGTCACCCCGGTCTGCCCTCGCGAAAGCGGGGGACGGCGCGCCGGCCGGTTTTCTACCATCGGTCGTCGATCGGAGCCGATGACGGATAAACATCGTCACCCCGGACTTGATCCGGGGGCCAACTCCGGCTCTCTCGGCGGACGCAGGCGGTCCGATCCCGTTTCGGACGGCTTCGGCGGGCACAAACGGTCAAGGATGGACCCCGGATCGAGTCCGGGGTGACGGTTTGGGGTAGGCCAGGGGCTGTTTCCCGTCGGACGGGCGGTGCAAAACCCTGCAAATCCGATTTCTTCACAGCCTCTTTCGCGAGGGCGACGATACGAGGACGCGGTCTTCCTATGAGTCCCAAATTGAGGCCGCTGGTATTCGATCTTCAGCCGATCCGGTCCTTTCCTATTTCGCGAAACATGAAAAATTTCCGATTTTTTGATTTTTGTTCCCGTTTAGGGCTTGACCCTGGGAAAAGCGGTGTATGATGGGAGCGGGAGAAGGGACATCCGGAGCCGCTTCCCCGGCGTTGCGCGGCCGAGCGGCGCCACTTTCTGAAAACCCCTGAGAAACCGGCGGGAGAGGTGCGCCCTCTGTCTCGCGCGCGCAATCAGGCGTGCGAACCGCGCCGGCGCAAGACGCGCGCGGGCGGGCACAGGCGCGCACGCAGGATACGCGCGCAAAAAGGGACCCGCTCCCGGACCGGCAAGGAGGAACCATGACTGCAACCGACCCCCGCCCCCAACTGGCGGCGACACTGGCCGCAGGGCTGGCGCCGGCCGCCGAAGCCCTCGCCGCAGCCTATGCCGAAGAGGTGAGCGCCGGGCCGCCGCCGGAGGACGACCGCGCCCTTGCCGAACGCCACCGCGCCGGACGCGCCCGGCTCAGCCATCTGCGCCAGCTCCTCGCCGTGCTCGACTGGGCCGCCGCACACCTGCCCGAACCGGAGCCGGAGCCCGAAGAGGAAATGTGGGACGAGTTCGACGACCCGTTCGACGAGCCCGACCCTTATGTGTCGGACTATGACGGCAGCGAGGACGAGTTCCACTATGGCGGCGAGGTCTGGGCCGGCAGCCAGGAGACGCCGGAGTTCCGGGCATGGCTGGAAGACAAGGAGCGCCGGTTCGGGCCGGTCACGATAGGCGGGGGCCTCGGCGGCCCGATCGACTGCCATGTCAGCGGGCGGAAGTTCGTCGGCAAGCTGCCCTCGCCCGAATACACGGCATGGCGCGAAAGGCAGCACCGCCGCACGGAAGCCTCCCTCGCCCGCACTCTCGAACGCGCCCGAAACGCCCGCCCGGACAGGCGAAAAGCCACCGCCGCAACCCCGCCGCATGACAAAACATGACATCTCATGACGCTTCCGTGGACCTCCCCGCCCGGCGCCGCTTGCGCGACAGCGGAAGCGGCGGCGCCAACGCCGCCATTCGTAACGTTCGCCGCGTTCAGCGCGGCGGCGGGCGAAACCCGGCAAGGGCCCCCCGGATCGGGGTCCGGGGCAGGCTCGCCGGGAGGCCCTCCTCCGACCCCTCCCGCCGAGCCTGCCGGGTTCACACATCTGCGTTTGCCCGCTTCGCATTGCATGTTCCCCACGGTCGCCCCGGCCCCCGAGCCGGGGCCCAGCCCCGGTTCTCGCGGCAGCCTCGCCGGTTCACCCTGTTCTTCACCGGCTGCGGCGGCGGCGCATAACGCCGCCATTGTTTCGGTTCGCCGCGTTCCGCGCGGCATCGCGAGCCATGGATGGACCCCGGATCGGGGTCCGGGGTGACGAAAGGGGGGCGGGGGTGACGAAGGGGACAATGGCCCGCCCGATAAGGCCGACAGACGCACCGGATACAAGCCGATCCGAGATGTGTGCATCCGGTAGCCCGCCGGGCGGAGGGGAGAAAAAACCGAACGGTCTCAACACGAGCCGCGGAATGCCGATCCGCTTCCGGCAACTCTCTCAATCCGGCAGTCCGCAACCGGGAAAGAAGATCGACAACCGGGCGACATCATGCCCGAACTGGCCGCAGCATATGACCCTCACGCATGTGGAACATGACATCGCATGACATTCCATGACACATCGCCGGGGACGGCCTCAACCGGCGAAGCGCGGTTCCGGGATTCCGGTAATGCCGAGGCCGTGAATGGCGAACAGGGCGCCGTCGATTTCCTTGTCGCCGCGCACATTGCCGGAGTCGCGGATCGACGGCACGAAAAGGATATCGAGGTCCGGGCCTCCGAACATGACGCTGGCCGGGCGGGTGCAGGGCATGTCGATCAGCCGGTCGAGGCTGCCGTCGGGCGCGAAGCGGGCGATCCGGCTTGCATGGACGAGCGCGCTCCAAAGGTAGCCGTCGCTGTCCACGGTGCCGCCGTCCGGGCCGCTGTCATAGGGCGTCGTGTCCACAACGACGCGCTCGGGCCCGATATCGCCCGTCGCGGTATCGTAGTCATAGGCGAAGATCGCGTTCCGGCGCGTGTCGGCGAAATAGAAGGTGTTGCCGTCCGGGCTGAAACAGGGGCCGTTCGCGACGATAACGCCGCCCTTCAGCCGGTGCAGGGAAAGGTCCGTGTCCAGGCGGTAGATCGAGCCGCGCGCCTCCTCGCCGATCCGGGTCGCCATGGTGCCGGTCAGGAAGCGGCCTTGCCGGTCCACCTTGCCGTCGTTGAAGCGGGTGGAAGGATCGTCCGCCTCCGGGTCGGCAACCGGGGTCGCCTCGCCGGTCCCGAAATCGAATGTATGGACGCCGGTCTGGAGCGCGATGACGGCACCGCCGGACTCGCGGAGCGCCATCGACCCGATCATCGCCGGCACGTCCCAGTCCCGGCGTTCGCCGGTGGCCCAGTCGAGCCGGCGGATCGTGCAGCCCCGGCTGTCCACCCAGTAAAGCGCCTGCTCCGCCACATCCCAGAGCGGCCCTTCGCCCAGCATGTCGATGGTGTCGCCGACCCGTTCGATCCTCATGGCTGCGGCCTCCTATATCAGGGTGCTCCACGCGGGACCCATGTTTGGGGGGCGTTCCGTTGTCTCCCCTCCCGCTGGGCGGGAGGGGCTGGGGGAGGGCCTCCCGGCGCGACGGACCGTTGCCGGGGCTCGCGCCCGCCGCTTCCGCTGGCGCGCAAGCGGCCCCCCACCCGACCTCCCCCGCAAGCGGGGGAGGAGTTCTCCGGCTGCGGTCGGCACAGGTTCCATTCTAGTCAACGGCCTTGCGCATTACAGCCTGTATTCGGGTTCTTCGCGGTCGAGGATGCGCTTCAGGGCCGCAAAATGCCGCTCTGCGAGCTTCGGCCGTTCCTCGGCGAATTGCTGGCGCACCGAATCCCGCACCTTGCCGGAGATCTTCCGCAGCTTCCCGCCGGTCGCCCTCGCGATCATCTGGAACTGGGCGGCGCGCTCCAGGTAGAAGAGGTCGGTGAATGCGTCGCCCACGGTCTCGCCGGAGACGATCACGCCATGGCTCGCGAGAAAGGCGATGGACCGGTTGCCCATGGCGCGGGCCAGGCGGTCGCCTTCCTCATTGGCGAGGGCCAGGCCGTCATATTCGTCGTCATAGGCGATGCGATCGTCGAACATCAGCGCGTTCTGTTCGCACATCTCCAGCCGTCCGCCTTCCAGCAGCGTAATCGCGGTCGAGTAGGGCTGGTGCGTGTGCAGCACGACCTTCGCCGACGGGACATTCACATGAATGCGGCTGTGAATGTAGAAGGCCGTGTTCTCGACCTTCTCGCCGCCTTCCAGAACTTCGCCCTCCTCGTTGCAGAGGCAAAGCGCGGACGCCGTCATTTCCGACCAGTGGACCCCGTAGGGATTGATGAGAAAGCGGTCGCCGCGCATCTCGCCGTCTTCGCTCGGCACGGCGGCGGAGAAATGGTTGTCGACGCCTTCGTGCAGGTTCAGCCTGACCGCCCAGCGCAGCGCGCAGGCAAGGTCTTCGCGCATTTCGGCATGGGCGAGTTGTGTCATAGCCTTATCACCTTGCCGGGGTTCATCCTGTTTGCCGGGTCGAGCGCGAGCTTGAGGGCGCGCATCACGTCCACGGCTTCGCCTCGTTCGGCCTCGACGGAATCGATCTTGCCCTGGCCGACGCCATGCTCGCCGGTGCAGGTGCCGCCCATGGCCAGGGCCCTTGCGACGAGGCGTTTGTTGAAGGCCTGGGCCGTCGCCATTTCCTCCGGATCGTCGGGGTCCAGGACAATGCCGCAATGGAAATTGCCGTCCCCGACATGGCCGACGATGGGCGCGATGAGACCGGTCTCATCCACGTCCCGCCGGGTTTCGATCAGGCATTCGGCCAGCCTCGAAATCGGCACGCAGACATCTGTGGACCACGCCCGGCAGCCCGGCCTTAGCGCCATGCAGGCGTAGTACACATCGTGACGGGCCTGCCAGAGCTTGTTGCGCTCCTCCTGGCTCTGCGTCCAGCGGAAGGCGCTGCCGCCAAGCTCGACTGCGATGGCCTCGACGGTCTCTGCCTGCTCCGCCGTTCCGGCAGGGGAGCCGTGAAACTCGAAGAACAGGGTGGGCTTGACTTCGAAGTCCTCCAGGTCGGAGTAGCGGATGCAGGCGTCCATCTGCGTGTCGTCCAGCAGTTCGATACGGGCGACCGGAACCCCGGACTGCATGGTGAGCGTTACGGTCTCGACAGCCGCCTCCAGGCTCGTGAATTGGCAAACCGCCGATGCGATGCTCTCCGGGATGCCATAGAGCTTGAGGCGCACTTCCGCGATGGTGCAGAGCGTGCCCTCGGAACCGACAAACAGGCGGGTGAGGTCGTATCCGGCGGACGACTTGCGCGCCCGCCCGCCGGTCTCGACGATGTCGCCGTCGGGCATCACCACGGTCAGCCCGAGAATGTTCTCGCTCATCGTGCCGTAACGGACGGCGTTGGTGCCCGAGGCGCCGGTCGCCGCCATGCCGCCGAGCGAGGCATCGGCGCCGGGGTCGATGGGAAAGAACAGGCCGGTATCGCGCAGATACTCGTTCAATTGCTTGCGGGTGACGCCTGCCTGGACGCGGCAGTCGCTGTCTTCCCCGTTGACCTCAAGCACCTCGTTCATTTGGCTGAGGTCTATGGAAAGGCCGCCCTGCACCGCGCTGACATGCCCTTCGAGCGATGTGCCGGTTCCGAAGGGAATGACCGGCAGGCCGTGTTCGGAGCAGATGCGGTGCGCCGCGCTGACTTCCTCGGTTGTCAGCGCAAACACGACCGCGTCGGGCGGCGCCATCGGGAAGTAGTCTTCGCCCCGGCCGTGTTGCTCGCGAACGGCATCGGATGTGGACAGCCGGTCGCCGAACACGTCGCGCAGCGCGGCGATAGCCGCATTGTGGCCGATGGGGGGAGCGCTCATGGAAACGCTTTCTAGACCAGGAGAGACGATGAAAGAAGGCGGCAAGCGCCATGCTTTGCGCGATTTTGCGGCATTTCGTTGCCGGGCGCTGTCATCGGTCCTCGTCCGACGGAGGGTCCTGTGCCGGGGCTTCTCCGAGGCCGCCGCCCGTCTGGATGACATAGCCTTCCGTCAGCCAGCGCCCGAGGTCCAGATGGCGGCAATGGGGAGAGCAGAACGGCCGCACTGCCTCGACCGCAGGCCGGCCGCAGATCGGGCAGGAACCGTAGGGGCGCAGTTTGACAGGCTCATCGGCCATGGCTACCTCCGGCTGTGCGCCCATTGTTCGGCAAGCGGGATTCCGAGTCGCTGGCGGGTCATTTCTATCACCCCGAGAGGCGAGAACGGCAATTGCCGCCGCGCCGCCGGATCGCCGGCGAAGCCATCGGTCAGGCGGCGTTCGACCCGGCGCCGGTCGACAGCCCGGCCGAGATCGACGAAGTCGATCAGGATCAGCCCGCCAAGTCCTCGCAACCGGATTTCCCGCGCAATCGCCCCGGCGGCTTCCAGGTTGAGCGCCAGTGCGCCCTTCCGACCGCCACCGTCCACATCGATGACGATGCCTGCGCGCGTTTCCTCCAAGGATATGCTGCCGCCGCCGTCGAGCGCCAGGACGGGTTCCAGAGCCCGCTCGATGGCGTCTTCGAGGCCGAAGGCCCGCCAGCCGGGCTCTTCCAGCAGTTCGACTCGCGCGTCCGGCGGTGCGGCGCGTTCTGCGTATCCGCGCAACGACCGGTCCGCCAGCACGGTGCCGCCGGTGGCGAGCCGCTCACGCAGAAAGGCTGCAAGCGGGTCGGGCTCCCGCCACAGGAGAGCCGGAGCCTCATCCCGGGCCGCGTCGATGCGCTGCCAGCGGGACCGCAGCACCTCCAGCTCCCGGATGATGGCGGCGTCGCCGGCCGTTGCCGCAGCTGCGCGCACCACCGCGCCTTCTCCGGGCTGAAGGAAGCGGCGTGCCAAGCCTTGCAACCGGGTTCGCGTTCCGTCGTCCGGCAGCCGCCTCGACGCGGAAATATCCGGCCTCAGGGGCGTATAGACCAGATATCGGCCGGGAAGACGCGGAGCCGCGCCGAGCGCCGGGCCCTTGCCCCCCGTTGCGGGGCGGGTCGCCTGCACCAGCACCGCGGCTCCTTCATGGGTCGGTTTGCCGGAGGCCAGCAACCCCGTCACGTCGTCGCCCAGATCGACGAAGGCGCCCAGGCCCGGCTCCACGCGGAGAACACGGCCCCGCCATAGGGAGCCAATCTCTTCGGCAGGCCGCTCCAGCCTTATTTCCGTCGGGCCGCCATCCGCCATCAGGGCCGCCGTCCGGCCCCAAGGCGCCTCTGTCAGCAAGGCCCGGCTCACGGCACGGGATAGCCGAGGCCGGCAAGCAGCGAGCGGGTTTCATAGAGGGCGAGGCCGACGACATTCGGGTAGGAGCCCGCGATCGCCTTGACGAAGCCGCCGGCCCGGCCCTGGATGCCGTAAGCGCCGGCCTTGTCCCGCCATTCGCCGCAGGCGAGATAGCTTTCGATCTCGCGCAACTCCAGCCTTTTGAAGGTCACATGGGTCATGACCGTCCGTTCCGCCCGCTTTCCGCCGGGAGCCCGGATCGAGATACCTCCCCAGACGCGATGCCTGCGGCCCGACAACAGGGCGAGGAAATGGCGCGCCTCCTCGGCATCCTGCGCCTTGCCGAGCACCCGGCGCCCACAGGCGACCACCGTGTCCGCAGCGAGCACATAGCTTTCGGGAAAGCGTTCGGCTGCGGCTCGGCATTTTTCGTCGGCAAGCCGCGCGGCGAGGTCCCGAGGCAGCTCCCCGGCCCGCGGCGATTCGTCGATGTCCATCGGCGAGGTTCGGGCCGGTTCGATGCCGATCCTGCGGAGCAATTCGAGCCGGCGGGGCGAAGCGGAGGCAAGCACGAGCGAAGCCATGCCGAGCGTGTTAGCCCAAGCCGGGCGTGTTGGGGAAGCGTTCGCGTATGCGGGCTTCCAGATCGTCGCGCACGTAACGGAACGCCAGGAGCCGCTGCTCCCGCGACCCTTCGCTCGATGTCGGATCCGGAACGTCCCAATACTCTACCGTCGCGGTCGATCCCGCAGCATACGACTGCGCTGCCCGGAAAGCGTCCTCGGACAAGGCGACGACGAGGTCGAAGGAACAGTCGGAAAGCTCGTCGAACGTCCTGGCCCGGTGGCTGCGAATGTCGAGACCGAGCTCGTCCATGACGGCCGCGGCGAACGGGTTGACGAAGCCCGGCTCGACACCCGCCGAGTCGATGAAAACCCCGGAGCCGAGCCAGCGTCCGGCCAACCCCTCAGCCATGGGCGACCGGACGGCGTTCCGGGTGCACGCGAAAAGCAGGCTGCTCGGCAAACCGTTCATTCGGACCGGGCCCGGAAATGCAAGACGCAAAGCAGGGTGAACAGCTGCCTGGCCGTGTCGTGGTCCAGTTCGACATGGGAAGCCAGCGCCTGCTGAAGCATGTCCGCTCCTTCGTCGTGAAGGGCACGGCGGCCCGCGTCGATAGCCTCGATCTGGGCCGGCGAGAGGCGCTTGATCGCCTCATAGTAGCTGTCGCACACGACGAAATAGTCCTTGACGACCCGCCGAAATTGTCCCAGCGAAACGGTGAGTTCGAGCGGGCTGGAATGGCCGGGAGCAGCGATCCGCAGGTGCAGCCGCCGCTCGACCACGGCCAGATGCAGTTCGTACGGACCGGCCGGGCCATCCAGCAGCCGAAAGCGGTTCTTCTCGGTCAGGTCGAAGATCGCCACGGCCCGCTCCTGCTCGATCTCCGGCGTACGTCGCAGGACAAGCCGCTCGTCGAGGCTGACCGAAGCAATCTGGAATCGTTTCTCCGACCCGTTGTCAGCCATCGAGCCGGAGGGAAACCGACAGTCCGTGGGCGTCCAGTCCCTCGACAGCCGCGAGCGCGGCGGCGGCAGGACCTATGGCGGCCAGCGAGTCTGCGGAGCACCCGAGAAAGGTCGTCCGCTTCATGAAGTCCAGGACGCCGAGCCCGGAAGCGAAGCGAGCGGTGCGAGACGTCGGCAGGACATGGTTCGGCCCGCCGACATAGTCGCCGATAGCCTCGGGCGTGAGCGCGCCCAGAAAGATGGCGCCGGCATGACGCACCTGCGTGGCAAGCGGTTCGGGGTTGGCGACGGCCAGTTGGAGATGTTCCGGCGCCATGGCGTCGATCAGGGCGGGAACTTCGTCCAGGTTCCGGATGACGATGCAGGCGCCATGGCTCTCCCAGCTTGCCCGCGCAGTCGCCGCACGTGGCAGGATTTTCAGATAGCGAGCGATTTCCGCTTCGACCGCATCGGCAAAGTCGTGCGACAGGGCGATCAGGATGCTCTGCGCGGCCTCATCGTGCTCGGCCTGCGCCAGCAAGTCCGCGGCGATCCAGGAAGCGGGGCAACTGCCGTCCGCCACGACGAGAACTTCGGAGGGGCCGGCAACCGTGTCGATACCGACCCGCCCGAACACCTGCCGTTTGGCGGTGGCGACCCAGATATTTCCAGGGCCGACGATCTTGTCGACAGGCCTAATGCTCGCGGTGCCGAAGGCGAGCGCGCCCACAGCCTGAACTCCGCCGATCCGGTAAACCTCTTCGATGCCTGCAAGCCGAGCAGCGGCGAAGACAAGCGGGTCGAATGCGCCCGCCGGCGTCGGCACGGTCATCGCCAGTCGCTCGACGCCGGCCACCCGCGCCGGTATTGCGTTCATGAGCACCGAACTCGGATAGGCGGCAGACCCGCCGGGCACATAGAGGCCGACCGCCTCAACCGGGGTCCAGCGCAACCCGAGACGGACACCCAGCGCGTCGCGGTAATCTAGGTCCGTCGGCACTTGCGCGCGGTGGAACGCCTCTATGCGCGACGCCGCCAGGTGAAGCGCCTTCAGCGGCTCCGGAGGTGTTTCGGCAAGCGCCCGGTCCAGGGTTTCGACCGGAATGCGAAACGGGCCCGCCACGCCGTCGAACCGCTCCGTGTATTCGGCGACCGCGGCATCGCCGCGGGCGCGGACATCGGCGAGAATGGCGGCGACGGTGGCATCGACGTCTGCCGTCCCGGCGCGTTCCGACCTGACCAGCGCATCGAAGTCGCGGACGAATTTGTCGTCCCCGGTGTCAAGCCGCCTGGGCAAGGGATGCCTCCCTGAAACGTTCGATCCACCCCTGCAGTTCGGCCGTGCGGGTCTTGAGCGCGGTGCGGTTGACGACAAGGCAGGAAGTGATGTCGGCGATATGCTCGACCTCTACCAGGCCGTTGGCCTTCAAGGTCGCGCCCGAGGAAACGAGGTCCACGATGCGCCGACAAAGGCCGAGCGAGGGCGCAAGCTCCATGGCTCCGCTGAGCTTGATGCATTGCGCCTGCACGCCACGCGCCGCGAAGTGGCGCTTGGTGATCTCGGGATATTTCGTCGCGATGCGGACCTGGCTCCAGCGGCGAGGGTCGTCATTCGCAACCATAGCAGCAGGTTCCGCGACGGCTAGGCGGCAATGTCCGATATCCAGGTCGAGCGGGGCGTAGAGTTCGTCATAGCCGAACTCCATAATCACGTCGCGGCCCGCGATGCCGATCGCCGCTGCGCCGAACGCCACGAATGTGGCGACATCGAACGACCGGACGCGGATGATCGAGACCCCAGGCAAATTGGTCCCGAAATGCAAACGCCGGTCCTGCGGGTCGTCGAAGCCCGGCTCGGGGTCGATCCCGGCTGCCCGTACCAGCGGCATCGCCTCCGAGAGGATGCGCCCCTTCGGCAGCGCCAGCACCAGCCGGCCCGTCATTTCCCGTATCCGCCCGTGTCATGATCCGGCCTCCAGACCGTGGGCCAGGGCTCGCCCAGGTCTTCGAGGACGCAATCGAGCGGTTCGCTGTCGATCCGCACGGTGGCGCCGCCCGCAAAGGCGATATCCACCGCCGCGCCGTCGGCTGGCGCCAAGGTCAACAGGTTGAGCAGCCAATCCGGTTGTCCGCGGTCCACATTGCTGGTTCGCACGGCCCGGACATTCTGGAAGGACAGCATTGCATGGGTGCGCTCGAAGGGCGGCCTCTCGCCCGCGCATTCCCATCGGAAACGGTTGAACACGACGGCAAACCGGTTCTGGTCCTGCATCCAGGTCATGTCGGCCAGCGGGGCAAGCGCATCCTGGATGCATGCCGCGATCACCTGCAACTCCTCGATGGATGTTGCGCGAAGCTTGAGTCGCTCGCTCATTGTGCCGCCAGATCGCGTTCCATGGACGGCACGACGTCTATATCCGCGCCGATGCTCGCCAGCCGTCCCGGAATGTCCGCATAGCCCCGCTCGATGAACCGGGTTCCCAGAACCTCGCTTTCCCCCTCCGCGATGAGGGCGGCGAGCAAGTAGGCGAAACCGGCCCGCAGGTCCGGCACCTCGATCCGCCGTCCGACAAGTGGCGTCGCTCCCTGTACGACTGCGCTGTGGGGGAAGTTGCGCTCCAGGAAGCGGCAGGGCTTGCCGCCGAGACAGGCGGTCGTGAGCGCGATGTTGGCACCCATGTCGTTCAGGGTCCGGGTGTAGCCGAAACGGTTCTCGTAAACGGTCTCGTGCAGGACCGAGACTCCTTCCGCCTGGGTCAGCAGGGTCACCATCGGCTGCTGCCAGTCGGTCATGAAGCCCGGATGGACGTCCGTCTCGATATGGATCGGACGAAGGCTGTCGCGGGCTCGGAAGAAGGTAATGGCGTCGTCCGCGATCTCGAAACCGCCGCCGACCTTCCGCAGCACGTTGAGAAACGTGACCATGGTCCGCTGGTCCGCCCCGGCGATGCGAATGCGGCCGCCGGTCGCGACTGCGGCCATGGCGAAGGAGGCCACCTCGATGCGGTCGGCAATTGGTCGATGGGTTGCGCCGGAAAGACTGTCCACGCCTTCAATGACAATCTTCCGGTCGGTCTCAATCTGGACGAGCGCACCCATCTTCTGGAGGAAGAGGACGGTATCGACGATTTCCGGCTCGATGGCCGCGTTGTGGATCACCGTGGTTCCGTCGGCGAGGCAGGCCGCCTGGATGGCGTTCTCCGTTGCGCCGACGCTCGGATAGGGGAGGTGGATGACGGCGCCCCTGAGCCGGTCCGCCTTGGCGGTGTAGCCGTCCCGGTCCGCATCGATGCGGGCCCCCATCTGTTCCAGCAGCGCGATATGGAAGTCGATGGGCCGCTCGCCGATGTGGTCTCCGCCCACAACCGGAACGCGCGCCATGCCCGCCCGGTGGAGCAACGGGGCGATCAACAGCACGGGCAGGCGGTTGACGCCGGAATAGCGCTGGCCCACAGCGGTCGAGGCGATGTCGGCGGTCTGGATATCGACTGCGCCGGACGCGTCCCGGGAAATGGCGGCGCCGATCTCGGCCAGCATGCCGAGCGCCAGCTCGATCTCGGAGATCCCGGGCACGTCCAGCAGGCGGCAGGGCTCGGCCGTCAGCAGCGAGGCGACGAGTTGTTTGCTGACGGCGTTCTTGGCCGTCTGGGCGCGGATAGCGCCGTTCAACGGTCTGCCGCCGCGAATACGGTAGGCTCTGGCGCCGGTTTCGAGCACGGGTGAAGCCCTCTTCACGGATCGAGCGCTGTCGGCAGCCCGATTTCGCTGCCGCGACCTTTCGCGGCCCGCTTGTAGCTTCAGCAGTCCCGTTCGGCAACGCTCTCGGGCGTTTCCTTCGCTTTGCCGTCGTCCCCGCGCTGCCGCGCTTTGCGGCGGCGAAGGTTTTGCCGCAGCGCCTCGGCGAGACGCTGTTTCCTGTCCTCCTGCGTCTCGTCGTCTGGGGATGCGGCCATGTCCGCTTGCCCTCCCGATATCCCCTGTGGCATAGACCCGCCCGGCGTGCCGCCGTAGCTCAGGGGTAGAGCACACCCTTGGTAAGGGTGGGGTCGAGTGTTCAATTCACTCCGGCGGCACCATTCCCCGGCGCATGGCGAGCATGGTTTCCCGCGCCGCGGACAGCGCGTCCGCGAGCGGGATGTCAAGCGAGCGCTGGAAGACCCGCTTGGTCGCGCGGACCGCCTCCCGGTCGAAACCCGCCAGCGCCCTCGCCATTTCGAGCGCTTCGTCGAGAACCTTCCCGTCGGGCACGACCCGGTTGACGATCCCGAGCTCAAGAGCCCTGTTGGCGGAAACATCCTCGGCGAGAGTGAGCAATTCGAAAGCGGCTTTCCGTCCGATGAACTGGGCCAGTCCCGGCGTCACCATCGTCGCGGCGAGCCCGCGCCTGACCTCCGGGTAGCCGAAGACGGCGCTCGCACCCGCCACCGCCATATCGCAGGCAACCACGAGATTGCAGCCGCCGCCGAGCGCATAGCCCCGGACCGCAGCGATCAGGGGCTTGTCCGTCAGCCGTCCGAGCTCGTAGATCGCCGCGCCCGCTTCCGCACGGTCCCGCGCTTCGCGCAGGCCTTCGCCGCCATGTTCGGCTGCTTCCTTCATGTCCGCCCCCGCAGAAAAGGCGCGCTCATTGCCTTGCAGGACGATGCATGCCACCGCCTCGTCGCCATGCGCGTTCCCGACCGCATCGCAGATTGCATCGACCAGGGCGCCGTTGAGGGCATTCAGCCTGCGCGGCCGGTTGAGGGTCAGAATGCGGGCGGCGCCGCGGTCGTCCTGGAGGAGGATGTCGGGTTCGGCCATGCGGGTGGCGTCCTTGTTCCGGCGGCGCAGTGTATGCTGGGGCGCGAGTAACGGAAGAGGGGAAGACAGTGAGCGATCTCGACCATTGGCTGGAGCGGGTCTACAGCGCCGGGTCCACGGTGGAAAACCAGCGCATCTACGACGACTGGGCGGATAGCTACGACGCCGATGTCTCGTCCGGCGGCTACGCATACGCGCCTATGGCGGCGGGCCTGTTCGGGCGTCATGTCGCGCCGGGCGAGACGCCGGTGCTGGACGCGGGCTGCGGCAGCGGCATTATCGGCGCTGCGCTCGCGCGTCTCGGCTATGCCAACCTCACCGGCATCGACCTTTCCGACGGCATGTTGCAGGCCGCCGAACGCAAGGGCGTCTATCGCGACCTGCGGCAGAGGGTTCTGGGCGAACCGCTCGACTTCGACGACGGCGCGTTCCGGGCCGTTGTCTGCACTGGCGTCTTCACCCCCGGACATGCGCCGCCGGAATCGCTGGACGAGCTTGTCCGCGTGACGGCGAAGAAGGGAGTGCTGATCTTCTGTTGCACGGACGCCGCGCTCTCGGAGGGCGGCTTCCAGGCCAGGATCGACGCCCTGACCGGGGCCGGCCAGTGGACCCTGACCGACACGGCCGGGCCCGTCACGTCGCTGCCGCAGGCTGCCATCCGGCACGAGGCGATGTTCTTCGTCTACCGGCGCTGAAGCGGGATCTCCTCGTCGTCGGGCGGCAATTCCTTCATCGGCTTGGCCGCCTTGATGCGCCGCCAGGTCAGCCAGAGCTTGAGGCCGGCGACCAGCGCCAGCGCGCCGAAGACGACCAGCGCCTCGATTATCATGAAGCGCCCTGGCCGCGTTCGGTCGCGTTGACCAGCACCGCCATCTGCCCGGCGGCGTGCCGATTCTCGTGCATCAACTGGTGCGCGTGGCCGAGGTCGTCGAAATCGAACACTTCCGAGAGGCAGGGGTCGATCTTGCCGTCGATGACCAACTGGTTCACCGCCGCAGCCTGCTCGTCATTGGACAGGTGGCTGCCCTGGAACCGCTTCTGCCGCATCCAGTGATAGCGGAGGTCGAGGGTCACGTTGTAGCCGGTGGTTCCAGCGCAGATGACGATCATGCCGCCGGTGTCGCAGACGAATTCCGAGGTCGGCAGGGTGGCTTCGCCGGGATGCTCGAACACGATCTTCGGGCTTGCGCGTTCGCCGAGCGCTTCCCAGATCGCGCCGCCGAAGGCGCGAGCGCCCTTTGCCCATGCGCCGTAGGCGGCCCCGTCGGTCGTATCCGGCATCGGCCCCCAGTGGTCGAAGGCTTTGCGGTTGATGACGCCGACCGCACCCATTTCCATGCACCAGTCCCGCTTCGCGTCGTCCGAGACGACGGCGATAGGCCGGCCGCCGAGCGCCGCGGTGATCTGCAGCGCCATCGCGCCGAGGCCGCCCGATGCGCCCCACACAAGCACGGCGTCGTCCGGTTCGACCGTGTGCGGCGGCCAGCCCATCAGCATCCGGTAGGCGGTCGAGGCGCAGAGCAGATAGCAACCCGACTGTTCCCAGCTCAGGTGCTTCGGGCGCGGCTGGCACTGGTGCGCCTGCGCCTTCGCGAACTGGCAATAGGAGCCGTAATTGGTCTGGTAGCCCCAGATGCGGGTGGAGGTCGCCAGCATCGGGTCCTTGCCCGACAGCACCCACGGGTCGTCCGGTTCCCACCAGCCCGAGTGGATGACCACCTCGTCGCCGGGCCTGACGTTCGTGACTTCCGAGCCGACGGCCTGGACGATGCCGGAGCAGTCGCTGCCGCCCGCGTGGAAGTCTTCGGGCTCGCCCTTTCGCATCCGCTCCCGGATCACGTCGATCGGATAGCCGAGCGCCGCCCAGACATTGTTGTAGTTAATGCCGGTCGCCATGACATAGACGAGCACTTCATCCGGCTTCAGGGCCGGAACCGGGATGACCTCATGCTGCCAGGCGTCCTTCGGCTCGCCGAACCGGTCCTGGCGCACGAGGAAGGCGTGCATCTTTTCGGGCACCTCGCCGAGCGGCGGCTGTTCGCCCAAAGCGCAGAGTTCCATCGGGCCGGCTCCTTCTTCGTTTCACGTCGGCAGGGATACGCTCTAGGCGGTTGCCTGCCGGAATTCAATTCCCGGTCCGCGCCCCGGCATCGGGCGGGCATACGCTGGGGAGCGTCATGAAATGTCATGAGATGTCATGTTTTGTCATGCGGCGGGGTTACGGCGGTGGCTTTTCGCCTGTCCGGGCGGGCGTTTCGGGTGCGGGCGAGAGTGCGGGCGAGGGAGGCTTCCGTGCGGCGGTGCTGCCTTTCGCGCCATGCCGTGTATTCGGGCGAGGGCAGCTTGCCGACGAACTTCCGCCCGCTGACATGGCAGTCGACCAGGCCGCCGAGGCCCCCGCCTATCGTGACCGGCCCGAACCGGCGCTCCTTGTCTTCCAGCCACGCCCGGAACTCCGGCGTCTCCTGGCTGCCGGCATAGACTTCTCCGCCATAGTGGAACTCGTCCTCGCTGCCGTCATAGTCCGACACATAAGGGCCGGGCTCGTCGAACGGGTCGTCGAGACCGTCCCACATTTCCTCTTCGGGTTCCGGCTCCGGTTCGGGCAGGTGTGCGGCGGCCCAGTCGAGCACGGCGAGGAGCTGGCGCAGATGGCTGAGCCGGGCGCGTCCGGCGCGGTGGCGTTCGGCAAGCGCGCGGTCGTCCTCCGGCGGCGGCCCGGCGCTCACCTCTTCGGCATAGGCTGCGGCGAGGGCTTCGGCGGCCGGCGCCAGCCCTGCGGCGAGTGTCGCCGCCAGTTGGGGGCGGGGGTCGGTTGCAGTCATGGTTCCTCCTTGCCGGTCCGGGAGTGGGACCCTTTTTGCGCGCGTATCCTGCGTGCGCGCCTGTGCCCGCCCGCGCGCGTCTTGCGCCGGCGCGGTTCGCACGCCTGATTGCGTGCGCGAGGCAGAGGGCGCACCTCTCCCGCCGGTTTCTCAGGGGTTTTCAGAAAGTGGCGCCGCTCGGCCGCGCAACGCCGGGGAAGCGGCTCCGGATGCCCCTTCTCCCGCTCCCATCATACACCGCTTTTCCCAGGGTCAAGCCTCAAACGGGAACAAAAATCAAAAATATCGGAAATTGTTCACAACTGTCCAAGATGTCGGCTTTGGAGCGCGCTTCCGCCGCGGCGCCGGGCCCGCGCCGGCTTCCGCCCTTGGCGTCGAGGTGCTATCCATCCGGCCCCAGCGGAAGTGGAGGGATCGTCATGGCCGGAGCATATGAGACCGCGTTCCGCCGCTCGCTAGAGAAGCGCGAGGCGTTCTGGGCGGAAGCGGCCGCCGACCTGCATTGGTACAAGGCTCCGACGCAAATCCTGGAAACGGAGTCCACGCCCGCCGGCCGCTGGTTCGTGGACGGCGTGACCAACACCTGCTTCAACGCCCTCGACCGGCATGTCGAGGCGGGGCGGGGCGAGCAGGCCGCGATGATCTACGACAGTCCGGTGACCGATACGATTCAGACTTTCACCTACCGCGAATTGCGCGATGCCGTTGCGGTCTTTGCCGGGGCGCTGGCGAGCCGCGGCGTGGGCAAGGGCGACCGGGTGGTCATCTACATGCCGATGATCCCGGAAACGGCGATCGCCATGCTCGCCTGCGCCCGGCTCGGCGCGGTTCATTCCGTGGTCTTCGGCGGGTTCGCCTCCAACGAACTGGCAGTCCGGATCGACGACAGCGCCTGCAAGGCCGTGGTCGCCGCCTCCTGCGGCATCGAGCCGGGGCGGGTGGTGGAATACAAGCCGCTGCTCGACGGCGCCATAGACCTTGCAGAACACAAGCCCGAATTCTGCGTCATCTTCCAACGGCCCGAATGCGAGGCCTCGATGATCGAGGGGCGCGACGTTGACTGGCTCGAGGCCGTTGCCGGCGCCGAGCCGGCGGATTGCGTCCCCGTCAACGCGCTGGACCCGCTTTACATTCTCTATACCTCCGGCACGACGGGCCAGCCGAAGGGCGTGGTGCGGGACAATGGCGGCCACATGGTCGTGCTTCACTGGACCATGAAGAATGTGTACGGCGTCGAGCCGGGCGAGGTCTTCTGGGCCGCATCGGACGTCGGCTGGGTCGTCGGCCACTCCTACATCGTCTATGCGCCGCTGCTGGCCGGCAACACGGCGATCCTGTTCGAGGGCAAGCCGGTCGGGACGCCCGACGCCGGCGTCTATTGGCGCATCATCGAGCAGCACAAGGTGGCCGCGCTGTTCACGGCGCCCACGGCTTTCCGGGCCATCCGCCGGGACGATCCGGAGGCGAAGCTGCTTCAGGGACGCGATCTCTCGCACTTCCGCACGCTCTTCCTGGCGGGCGAACGCAGCGATCCGGACACGCTGAAATGGGCGGAAGACGTGCTGGATCGCCCGGTCATCGACCATTGGTGGCAAACCGAGACCGGCTGGCCGATGTGTGCCAACTGCATCGGCATCGAGCTTCTGCCCGTGAAGCACGGCTCGCCGACGCGCCCGGTGCCCGGCTGGGACCTCAGGGTGGTTGACGACAGCAATGACGAAGTGCCCGCCGGGACCATCGGGGCGCTGGTGGTCAAAACGCCCATGCCTCCGGGTTCCTTCCCGACGCTCTGGAACGCGCATCAACGCTATCTGGACACCTACTTCACCGAGTTCCCCGGCTACTACAAGACGGCGGACGCCGGCTATATCGACGAAGACGGCTACGCCTACATCATGGCGCGCACCGACGACATCATTAACGTGGCGGGCCACCGGCTTTCGACGGGTGCGATGGAAGAGGTGCTGGCGGCCCATTCCGATGTCGCCGAATGCGCCGTCATAGGCGTTGCCGACCAGCTCAAGGGGCAGATTCCGGTGGGCTTCCTGGTGCTCAAGGCGGGTGTGAACAGGCCGTTCGACGAAATCGAGGGCGAGGTTGTCACCATGGTCCGCCGGCAGATCGGACCCGTCGCAGCCTTCAAGACGGCGGTTGTCGTCGAGCGCCTGCCGAAGACGCGCTCCGGCAAGATCCTGCGTGGCACGATGCAGAAGGTTGCCGACCGGGAGACCTGGAGAATGCCGGCGACCATCGACGACCCGGAGATCATGGCGGAGATCGAGGCCGCGCTGAAACAGGCGGGCTATGCCGGCGGCACGCCCGCGCCGTAGCCTTCGCCGGTTCCCTAGTCCGCCCGAACCCCCTTACCGGAAGAGCATCCGATGCCCGACTCCATGAAACAGAAACGCGCCGCCTTCGTCTGGGAGGACCCGTTCCTGCTCGGAGACCAGCTGGACGAGGACGAACGGCTGGTGAGCGAGACCGCCCGGCGCTTCGTCGCCGACACGCTGGCCCCCGGCGTGCGCGACGCCAACCGCAACGAGACCTTCGATCCGGCCCTGATGAAGGCTTATGGAGAGGCCGGGTTCCTCGGCGTCGGGCTCGACGGCTATGGCTGCCCCGGCGGCAGTTCGGTCATGTACGGACTCATTGCGCGCGAGGTGGAGCGCTGCGACAGTTCCTACCGCTCGGCGATGAGCGTGCAGTCCTCGCTGGTGATGTTCCCGATCCACACCTACGGCACTGAAGCGCAGAAGGAGAAATACCTCCCGAAGCTGGCGTCCGGGGAATGGATCGGCGCCTTCGGCCTGACCGAACCGGACCACGGCTCCGATGCGGGCGGGCTGACCACGCGGGCGCGGAAGGTCGCGGGCGGCTACCGCCTCACCGGCGCGAAGATGTGGATCACGCAGGCCAATATCGCCGACGTGTTCGTCATCTGGGCGAAGGATGACGAGGATGTCATCCGCGGCTTCGTGCTGGAGCGCGGCATGGAGGGCCTGACCACGGCGAAGATCGAGGGCAAGTTCTCCCTGCGCGCCTGGCCCACGGGCGAGATTGCCATGGACGATGTCTTCGTGCCCGAGGAGAACCGCTTTCCGAACGCGCGCGGCCTTGGCGGCCCGTTCGGTTGCCTGAACAAGGCGCGCTACGGCATTGCCTGGGGGTCTATGGGCTCGGCGGAGTTCTGTTGGCACGCGGCCCGGCAATACACGCTCGACCGCCAGGCCTTCGGCCGGCCGCTGGCGCAGACGCAGCTCATCCAGAAGAAGCTCGCCGACATGCAGACCGAGATTGCGCTCGGGCTCCAGGGCGCGCTCCGCGTCGGCCGGCTGATGGACGAGGGCCGGGCGGCGCCGGAGATGATCTCGCTGGTCAAGCGCAACAATTGCGGCAAGGCGCTCGATATCGCCCGCGTAGCCCGCGACATGCACGGCGGCAATGGCGTGAGCGACGAATATCATGTCGTGCGCCACTCGATGAATCTGGAAGCCGTCAACACCTATGAGGGCACGCACGATGTCCACGCCCTGATCCTCGGCCGCGCCCAGACCGGCCTGCCGTTTTCGTGATGACCGGCCTGCAGGCGTTTTCGTGATGCCGACGCAGAAGGAAAAGGCCGAACGCTTCCGTGCCTTGCACGAGGGTGACGGACCGTTCGTGATGGCCAACCCGTTCGACACGGGTTCGGCGAGGATTCTGGCTGCGATGGGCTTTGCGGCGCTCGCAACTTCCAGCGGCGGGTTCGCGGGAACGCTCGGACGCCGGGACGGAGAGGTGACGCGGAACGAGGCGCTGGCGCATGCGCGGGCGGTCGTCGAAGCCGTGGACCTGCCAGTCTCCGCCGATTTCGAGAACGGCTTCGGACACGAACCGGCGGACGCGGCGAAAACGGTCGAACTGGCGGTCGGGGTAGGGCTGGCAGGGTGCTCGATCGAGGACTTTACCGGGGATGCGGATGAGCCGTTCTACGATCTCGACAAGGCGGCGGCGAGAATTGCGGCGTCCGCCGCGGCCGCACATGCAACGGATATTCCCTTTGTCCTGACGGGCCGTGCCGAGGGTTTCATCCGGGGCAGGCCGGATCTGGATGAGGCGATCGCGCGCCTGCGGGCCTATGAGGCTGCTGGCGCGGACGTGCTGATGGCGCCGGCATTACCGGACCTGGCTGCCGTCGAGAAGGTTTGCGCCTCGCTGACGAAGCCGTTCAGTTTCATGGTCGGGGTGCCGGGCCGATCCTTCCCGGTGAAGGACCTGGCCGCTGCGGGCGTCCGCCGCATCTCCTTGGCAACCTCGCTCTACCGCGCTGCCATGGGCGGCCTGGAGGCTGCCGCCCGCGAGGCCAGGGACGCAGGGACTTTCACCTATGTCGAAGACGCGATGCCGTCAGCCACGCTCGCCGGCTATATGGGGTCCTGACTCGGCCCGATTGGACGGTTTTCTCAATCTTCAAGTCCGGTTACAGCCGTTTTCTCATGTAGATACGCGGGAAGCCGCGCTCCGTGCGGCGCTCGACCTCCTCATAGCCGTTGCGGGCGTACATGGCGAAGTTTTCCGTCATCAGCTCATGCGTGTAGAGGTCGATGACGCCGTAGCCCAGCCGGCGCGCCTCTCCCTCGGCGTGGAGCATGAGGCGGCGGCCGATGCCCTCGCCATGCCTCGACGGCAGGACGGCGACATTGTCGAGCAACACGCTCCCGCGCTCTTCTTTCAGGACAATCGCTCCGACAATCCCGCCGCCGCTCTCAACCACGAAAACCCGGTGGTCGCGGACGATCTGCCGGTAATCGTCCAGCATGGGTCCCGGCGGTTCGCCTATCCGCTCGATATAGGGGGAGTAGGCCGCCTCGACGCAGCGGGCGATTTCCGCGGCGTCGGCAGCGGCGGCAGGGCGGAGGAGAAGGTCGGCCATCGGCTTCGGCAGGCCGGACGCCGCTACCGCCGCCTTGCGCGTCCGCGTTTCTTCCGGCCCGCGACGGCGCCCCTGGCGATGCGGTTGATGGGCTTCGCCATGGCGGCCTCCAGCCCGAGGTCCATGGATTTGAGCCGCTTGATCTCGTCGCGGAGCCGCGCCGCTTCCTCGAATTCCAGGTCTGCCGCCGCGGCGCGCATTTGTTTTTCGAGGTCGGCAACGGTCGTTTCCAGATTGTGGCCGAAGACCGCCGGCTCCTCGGCGAAGCCCGCTTCGACGGTCACGCTGTCGCGCGCATAGACGCTCTTGAGTATGTCGGCGATGCCCTTGCGCACGCTCTCCGGCGTGATGCCTCTTGTCTGGTTGTAGGCGTGCTGCTTCTCCCGCCGGCGGTTCGTCTCCTCCAGCGCCGAGCCGAGCGACCGCGTTTCCCGGTCCGCATAGAGGATGACGCGGCCGTCCACATTGCGGGCCGCGCGGCCGATGGTCTGGATCAGCGAGGTGTAGGAGCGCAGATAGCCTTCCTTGTCCGCGTCCAGGATGGCGACCAGCGCGCACTCCGGAATGTCCAGCCCCTCGCGCAGCAGGTTGATGCCGATCAGCACGTCGAAGGCGCCGAGGCGCAGGTCGCGGATGATCTCGATGCGCTCCAGCGTCTCCACATCCGAATGCAGGTAGCGCACCCGGATGCCGGCCTCGTGCATGTATTCGGTCAGGTCCTCGGCCATGCGCTTGGTGAGCGTGGTGACGAGCACGCGCTGCCCCTTTTGCGCGGCGTCCCGGCATTCGGCCATCAGGTCGTCCACCTGGTGCTCTGTCGGCCGGACGAGGCAGACCGGGTCGATGAGGCCGGTCGGCCGGACCACCTGCTCGACGACGACGCCCTCCACCCGCTCCAGCTCCCAGGGGCCGGGCGTCGCCGAGACGAACACCGTCTGCGGGCGCATCTCATCCCATTCCTCGAACTTCAAGGGCCGGTTGTCCACGCAGGAGGGCAGGCGGAAGCCGAATTCGGCGAGCGTCGATTTGCGCGCATAGTCGCCGCGGAACATACCGCCCACCTGCGGCACTGAGACATGGCTCTCGTCCACGATCAGCAGGGCGTCCGGCGGCAAATACTCGAACAGAGTCGGCGGCGGCTGGCCCGGCGCGCGGCCGGTGAGGTATCGGGAGTAGTTCTCGATGCCGGCGCAGGAGCCGGTGGAAACGATCATCTCCAGGTCGAACACGGTGCGCTGCTCCAGGCGCTGCGCCTCGAGCAGCTTGCCCTGGGCGGTCAGCTCCGCAAGGCGTTCGTCGAGCTCGACCCGGATGCTCTGGGCGGCCTGCATCAGGGTCGGCTTCGGCGTCACATAATGGCTGTTGGGGAACACGCGAACGGCGCCCAGAGCGGCCGTGCGTTCGCCCGTCAGCGGGTCGAATTCGTGGATCGCCTCCACCTCGTCGTCCCAGAGCGTCAGCCGCCAGGCGCGGTCCTCCAGGTGCGCCGGGAAAATCTCGATGCTGTCGCCCCGGACCCGGAACGCGCCCCGGTGGAAATTGTTGTCGTTGCGCCGGTATTGCAACTCGACCAGCCGCTTGAGGAAGCCGTCCCGGTCCAGCCGCTTGCCGGCGGTCGCGACCGCAGTCATCTCTGCATAGGTCTCGACCCCGCCTATGCCGTAGATGCAGGACACGCTTGCGACGATGACGACGTCGCGGCGTTCCAGCAGGGCGCGCGTCGCCGAGTGGCGCATGCGGTCGATCTCCTCGTTGATCGAGGCCTCCTTCTCGACATAGGTGTCGGTGCGCGGGACATAGGCTTCCGGCTGGTAGTAGTCGTAATAGGAAACGAAATACTCGACCGCGTTCTCCGGGAAGAGGCTCTTCATCTCCGCATAAAGCTGGGCCGCCAGCGTCTTGTTGGGCGCCATGATGAGCGTCGGACGGCCCATCTCGCGGATGACATGTGCCGCAGTGAAGGTCTTGCCCGAACCGGTGACGCCCAGCAGCACCTGTTCGCGCTCGCCCTTGCTGAGGCCGGAAAGCAGCTCCTCGATAGCCTCCGGCTGGTCGCCCGCAGGCTCGAAGTCCGAGGAGATCCGGAAAACGGCCCGCTCCGGAGCCGGTATGCCGGCCTGCGCGGCCAGCGGCGTTTGAAGCGGTTGAGCCATGAGCGCCGCCGGTCAGAGCCAGCCGGGGGCGGGCAGGCCGGCCTCCTTCAGGAAGGCCGGGTTCCAGATCTTGGCGGAATAGCGCTGCCCGAGGTCGCAGAGCAGGGTGACGACAGTGTGGCCGGGGCCGAGCTCCCTGGCTGCCCGGATGGCGCCGGCCACATTGATGCCGCTGGAGAGCCCCACGCAGAACCCTTCTTCCTTCAGCAGGTCGAACACGATGGGAAGCGCCTCGGAGTCCGGGATCAGATAGGGGAAATCGACCTCCAGGCCCTCCAGGTTGGCGGTCACGCGCCCCTGGCCGATGCCCTCGCTGATCGAACTGCCCTCGGACTTGAGCTCGCCGTTCGCATACCATTCGTAGAGCGCGGCGCCCTCGGGGTCGGCGAGGCCGATCTTGATGTCCGGGTTGCGTTCCCGGAGGCCCATGGCGGTGCCGGCAAGTGTGCCGCCGGTGCCGACGGCGGACACGAATGCATCCACCTTTCCTTCGGTCTGCGCCCAGATCTCGGGCGCGGTGGTCTCGACATGGATCTGGCGGTTGGCGACATTGTCGAACTGGTTGGCCCAGATGGCGCCTTTGTCATGCGTCGCGGCCAATTCCTCGGCCAGCCGGCCGGAGACGCGCACATAGTTGTTCGGGTCCCGGTAGGGTACGGCGGGCACCTCGCGGAGGTCCGCCCCGCAGAGCCGCAGCATCTGCTTCTTCTCTTCCGATTGCGTTTCCGGGATCACGATGACGGTCCTGTAGCCGCGCGCGTTGCCGACCAGGGCGAGCCCGATGCCGGTATTGCCGGCGGTGCCCTCCACGATGACCCCACCCGGTTCGAGCTGCCCCCTGGCTTCCGCGTCCCGGATGATGCCGAGCGCCGCGCGGTCCTTCACCGAGCCGCCGGGATTGAGGAATTCCAGCTTGACGAGCACGTCGCAGCCCGTCTGCTCCGAGGCCTTCCGGAGGCGCACCAGCGGCGTGTTCCCGATGGTATCGATGAAGCCGTCGCGTATGTTCATGGCCGTCCAACCCTTGCCGCGCGCCGAGTGCAAGTCATATAAGCGGATTATCGGCGGCGAGGAAGGGCGCGCGCAGATGGGCCTGTTGAGGGAAATCGACAGCTATATGGACCGCGACCCGGCGCTGCGCTCGCGCCTGGAAGTGGTTCTGGCCTATCCGGGTTTCCATGCGCTGGTCTTCTACCGCATCGCCAACTGGTTCTGGCGCAATCGGTTCTTTCTCATCGGCCGGTTCGTCAGCCATCTCGGCCGCGGGTTCAGCGGCATCGAGATCCATCCGGGCGCGACCATCGGCAAGCGGCTTTTCATCGACCACGGCATGGGCGTCGTCATCGGCGAGACGGCCGAGATCGGCGACGATGTCACGCTCTACCAGGGAGTCACGCTCGGCACGACCTCGACCGCGAAGGGCAAACGCCACCCGACGCTCGCCGACGGCGTGATCGTCGGGTCGGGGGCCCAGATCCTGGGGCCGTTCACGGTGGGCGAGGGCGCGCGGATCGGAGCCAATGCCGTTGTTCTCAAGGCTGTGCCGCCTGGCGCGACCATGACGGGCATTCCAGCCAAGATGGCCCAGCCACGCAGCCGGAAGCAGCCGGAGAGCTTCGTTGCCTACGGCACGCCGGAGAGCGTAACCAACCCCGACAGCCGCTCGATCCGCACGCTTGCCGAGACGGTAAAGCGGCTGGAGGCGCGGGTGGCCGAGCTAGAGCGGGAAGCCGACGAGCGCGGCAGCGAAGGCCGCAACGAGGACCGTCCGCCGCGCGTCGGCACGGCCGGCTAGACCCGGCGCCGCACAATCCGAATCCCGAAAAGGAGAAGACCGCCATGGCGCGCCTGCCCATGCCTGAAACCCTGACCGAACGCCAGCAGGAAGTCCTGGACGCGATCGCCGCCGGCCCGCGCGGCGGCGCGCGGGGGCCGTTCGCGGCGCTGTTGCGCAGCCCGGAACTTTGCGAGCGGGCCCAATTGCTAGGGGCCTTCTGCCGTTTCGGCACCGCGCTGGGCCCGCGCCTTTCCGAACTTGCAATCCTGGTGACGGCACGGGAGTGGACCGCGCAATATGAGTGGTATGCCCATGCGCGGCTGGCCCGCGAGGCGGGGCTGGACGAGGGGATTATCGAAGCGATCGCGGCGCGCCGGAGGCCGGAGGGCATGGCGGCGGACGAGGCTGCGGTCCACGACCTCGCCACCGAGCTCTATGCGACGAAGCGCGTGAGCGACGCCACCTACGAACGCGCGGTGTCGGCCATAGGCGAAAAGGGCGTCGTCGAGACCATCGGCGTCATGGGCTATTACTGCCTGGTGTCGATGGCGCTGAACGTCTCCGGCGTCGAACTCCCGGAGGGCGAGCCGGAGCCGCTCAGCCTGTAGCCGGAGTTACCCTTTGCGGCCTCCGCGCCGGTGCTTCAGCAGGTCGTCGAGGGCTTTGCGCTGCTCGTCGCTCAGCGTGCCGTACCAGGCGTCGAAGGCGGGCCGGACATCGCCGAGCACGACGGCCGCGGTCTTCGTGGCGGCTTCCGCGAGCGCGAGCTTCGCGGGCATCGTCTTCTCGGCCCGGAGCGCCTCGGTCTCCGCGCAGGTCTCGCCGATCTTATCGCCGCCGGCCCGCACCGCGCCGGTCAGCCGGTCCCAGGCCGTGCGCTGCTCCGGCGTGAACGCCATGAAGGTCTCGGCGAAGGTGATCGCGGCCTCGATATGGTCGGTGCGGGCGTCGCTGCACAGCTTGTGCGCCATGCCGCCATGCCGCCCGCGATGGCCCCAGCCATGCCGGTGCCCGACCAGCGTGATCGCGGCCTCGCCGGCTTTCACGCCCTGGCGCACATCGCTGGACAGTGCGTAGGCGCCGACCGCGCCCAGGCTCGCCAGGCCGAGGCCTCCGGCGACGATGAGGATCTTGAGTTTCATGGAATCCGTCTCCTTCGGTTCTGCCGGCCGCCGCGGCCGGATCGCGTCCTGTATGGGGTCTTCATGTAACGCAGCCATGTCCCTGCCGCCGCCATTTGGCAACGGTCCGTTGCCGCAGCGCGCTTCGTTACGCTTCGTTACAAGAAATCCTCCGAAGGGACGCCGCCGGGTCCTACACTCCGGGCCATGAAAGACGGCCCGCATATCCTCGTCGTCGATGACGACCGCGAAATCCGCGACCTGCTCGCGCGCTTCCTGCGCAAGCACGGCTTCCGGGTCGAGACCGCCGCCGACGGCAAGGCGATGTTTCGGACCCTGTCGGCGGGGCGTTTCGACCTGGCGGTGCTGGACCTGATGCTGCCGGGAGAGGACGGCCTCAGCCTCTGCCGGAAGGTCCGCGCCGAGTCGGACTTGCCCATCGTCATGCTGACCGCCATCGGCGAGGACACCGACCGGATCGTCGGTCTGGAGATGGGCGCCGACGACTATCTGGCAAAGCCGTTCAACCCGCGCGAGCTGCTGGCCCGCATCCGCGCCGTCCTGCGCCGCGCACCGGATATGCCGCGGCGGTCCGCAGCCGATCCGTCGCGGTCCTTCGAGTTCCACGGCTGGGTGCTGGACGCCGGGCAGCGCAGCCTGCATGCGCCCGACGGCGCGCTGGTGGACCTGACCGGCGGCGAGTTCGACCTGCTGCTGGCATTGGTGGAGCATCCGGGCCGGGTGTTGAATCGGGACCAGCTTCTGGACCTGACGCGCGGACGCGAGGCCGGCCCGTTCGACCGCAGCGTCGATGTCCAGGTGAGCCGCCTGCGCCGCAAGATCGAGGACGACCCGAAACAGCCCGAACTCATCAAGACCGTGCGCGGCGGCGGCTACGTCTTTGCAGGCAAAGTGCAGGAACGCCGATGATACCAGCGGTCATCGATCGGAACCGATGGCGGCGACGTCCCTGTTCGTCGCCCCCGCGAAGGCGGGGGTCCATCTCCGGACCTCTCGGCCTGCCTCGGCGGCGCAAACGGAGCGCTGCCGAGGGCGTCCGCCCCGTAACAGCCGGCTATGCGCGCCTCTCGGTTCAGGGATGGGCCCCCGCCTTCGCGGGGGCGACGATACGAGGACGCGGTCTTCCTATGAGTCCCAGGTTGAGGCGGCGGATATGACCCGCTGGCTGCTGCGCCTCTGGCCGGAGGGCATCGCCGCGAGGCTGGGCCTGCTGCTGCTCGCCGGGCTGGCGGTTTTCGGCATCGTTGCAGGACTGTTTTACCTGGACGAGCGGCGCGACCGCGCAGTCGAGCATTTCGGCAGGGTGCTCTCCGTGCGCATGCTCGCCATCGTCGAATTGCTTGAGAATGCGACGCCGGAAGAGCGGCGAAAGCTGGTGACGGCCCTGTCGGACCGCCGCCTGCGGATCAGGCTGCTACTCGACCCGCCACAGGGACGCGAATGGGACCCGCCGGACAGCATGGACGAGGACGCGGGCCGCCATTTGCGGCGACTCGAACCCCGGCCCGTGCTCATGCGCTTCGGCGACGCGCCCGCCGGCGAACGCCACCGCCACCGCATCCTGATCGCGGTCGGGCTGAAGGAGGGCGTGTGGGCCGAGTTCTCGGTCCGGCCAACCTACTGGCCGCGCGCGGGGCCGTTGATCTGGCTGGGCGTGGTGGCTTTGCTGGTGGCGCTGGGGCTGGTCTGGGGCGCGCACCGGACGACCCGGCCGCTGCGCCGTCTTGCGGAGGCGGCGGACAGGCTGGGGCTGGACGCCGGATTGACGCCCCTGCCGGAGCGGGGCCCGCGCGAGTTGCGCAATGCCGCGCGCGCCTTCAACCGCATGACGGCGCGCATCCGCCGGCTCGTGGACGACCGCACATTGATGCTGGCGGCGGTCTCGCACGACCTCAAGACCATGCTGACGCGGCTGCGCCTGCGCGCCGAATTCATCGAGGACGGCGAGCAGAAGGAGAAGGCCGCCGCCGATCTCGACGAAATGCAGGCCATGCTGGAGGCGACCCTTGCTTTCGCGCGCGACGACGCGGCCGACGAGCGCCCGGTGGCCGTCGATCTGGCGGCCATGTTGCAGAGCCTCACCGCCGACCTCGCCGACGCCGGGCGCGATGCCTCCTATGACGGCCCCGACCGCCTGACCCTGCGGGGCCGGGCGGTCGCGCTCCGCCGCATGTTCGAGAACCTGCTGGACAATGCGTTGCGCTACGGCGGGGAGGCGCGCGTGTCGCTGCGGCAGGCGGACGGGCAGGCCGCGGTCCTGGTCGAGGACCGCGGCCCCGGCATCCCGGAAGCGCTGCGCGAGCGGGTGTTCGACCCCTTCTTCCGCGTGGAGGCGTCGCGGAGCCGCGACACGGGCGGCAGCGGCCTCGGCCTTGCCGTGGTCCGCGCCATCGTCCAGCGCCATGGCGGCGAAATAGCGCTGGAAGACCGCCCCGGCGGCGGGCTCAGGGTGCGGGTGATGCTGCCGCTGTAAAGGCAGCGGCCCCGGTTTCGGGTTCATGGGGACGGCCACGGCCCTTTGTCGTCGCCCCGGACCCCGATCCGGGGCCCATCTCCGGCTCTCCCCACCTGCCTGAGCGGTGCAAACGGAGCGCTGCCGAGGGCGTCCGCCCCGCAACAACTGGCTGTCGCGCCTCTCCGTTCAGGGATGGGCCCCGGATCGGGGTCCGGGGCGACCCCCGCTTTCGCGAGGGCAGGCGGTGGGTCCGGCCATCGGCATCGGTTTCGATTCACGATTGCTGGTATAAGCCCCATGTTTTCCCGGACAGGGGTTTACAATAGGACAAAAAGTCCCTATATTGGCTTTCCATAGGTATGAATCGGGAACGATTGGGCGCATGACCTGACGATGCTGAGCGCCTGCGGCATGGGCCGCATTGTGGCGCTACTCGGGATTTCGAAGGGCGAAACCGGCCTCGGGGCCGGACAGGGGAGGAGCGCGCCCCGGCCGTGTCTGTACCGACCGGCCTGCCGCAATTCCGCCCGCGCGGCGGGTCTGGCGAGGCGATGTCGGCAGGGCGGCGAATCCCGGGCCGGAGCGGCGTTCCTGTGCCGACCGAAGCGGGCGGGAACGAAACGGGTTGCAGCCGGGGAGGCGCGATGACGGACACGAGGAAAGCGTATCTGCGGGGGAGGGCGTATGGCGAGGACCTGCGCCGCCTGGCGGTGACGGCGGTGCTGGAGAAGGGGATGAGCCTGACGGCGGCGGCCCGGCAGTTCGATGTCAGCCGCAGCAGCGTCACCCGCTGGGTGGAGCGCTGGCGCGAGCGTGGCGATCTGCGGGCCGACGCAAGGGGCGGCGATCTCCAGTCCTGGCGGATCGAGGCGGAGCGGGAGCGGATTTTCCGCATTCTGGAGCGGCGGCCCTCGCTCAGCGTCCGCGCGCTGCGCGACCGCCTGGCCGCCGAGGGCGCCGTGTTCGGGACCTCCACGGTGCAGCGTTTCCTGGAGCGCCACAGCCTGGAGCGCGAACGCCGTGCCGGCCGCCGCGTCGCCAACCTCCGCCGGAAACGCGCGGCCGCCCGGCGCCGATGACGGCGGGGCGCGGGATAGCCGGGCTCGGCCCCATTGCGTGCCGAGCGAACGAAATGGTATGTTTTCAATATCAAGTGACCTGAATTTAGGAAACGCCGATATGGCTGCCTACTTTGTCATGGCGAAAATGGACGAAGGCGACGCACCGTTCGACGAAAATACCGTTAATGAGAATTTTCCCGAAAACTACATGTTGGTTCCCGGCCATGTCTGGTTGGTCGTAACCGATGCCGAAGGCAGCTACGAGGTTGCAAAATCTCTTGGCCTGGTTTCGGGCGGATTGGAAGAGGCGTCGGGCATGGTTGTACCCGCCAGGGGCTATTGGGGATTCGCCCACAAGCGTCTTTGGCAGTTGCTTCAGCCCGACGGATCGAACGATAGCGTGGACCCGGTTGGACGAAGGACCGTGTCGAGGATCGCTCGATGAATGACGACAAAACCGAAATCCATGATTTTCGCGAACGACTTTCCAAGCTGGAAGCGCATATGGAGCACATGGCCACAAAATCATGGGTGTTGGGCGGTGTCATCGGTGGAATGGCGGTGGCCGCAACGGTGGCGCTTGCGGCGGCGAGGTTGTTCGCCCCATAAAGTTTGTAACGACCCCCGCCAGACGGACATGCTTGCCGAAGACGCGATGCAGGCGAAGGCCGGCGCGGCGGCGCTGAGCGCAGCCTTCAAGGGCAGGGACTCGGCCCGCCGCCGCAAGGCCGTGGAAAAAGCCCTCGAAACCCTCGCCGCCGCAGGCGCGGCGCAACGGACGGCCGACGGAGAGGACGGCGAGCGCCGCTATTTCATTCCCCGGTAGCGGCGGCGGGCCGGTCGGGCATGATGGAGGGGCCGTGGCGACGGCAGGGATCGCCATCGTTGCCGGTTCCGTTCAACGACCACCGGTATTACATCGGATACTACAAGGAAGGCTTACCCTGCTTGAGCCCGAGGGAAAGGGGGCCGACCAGCCCGTTCGTTGCCACGGGTTCGGAACTCCCGTCGATCCGGCTGACCTTGCCCGATTGCAAGCAATATGCTAGCAAATCGCTGTTCGCAGGCAGGAGCGCCAGTCATGGCCACCATCACCGTGCGCAATGTCGATGACAAGCTGGTCGCCGCCCTGAAGGCGCAGGCAAAGGCGAACCAGCGCTCGCTGGAAGGCGAAGTGCGTCACCTCCTCGCCCAGCAGGTATTGCGCCACGCCCGCCTCGACGACTTCCGCGAACGCACCGCCCGCCTCGCTGCCCTCACCGCCGACCGCCCCCAGACCGACAGCGTGCTTCTCCTGCGAGAGGACCGCGACCGTTGAAGGCGGTCGTCGACGCCAGCGTTGCGGTCAAATGGTTGTTCACCGAAGAGGGAACTGTCGAGGCGCGGCGCCTCCTCGCCCATCGGATCGTGCTGTGCGCCCCGGACTTCATACTGACCGAAGCTGCCAACGTGATCTGGAAGAAGGTCCGGCGGCGGGAAGTAGGAGACGCGCAACCCCATCTTCAGGAACTTGCCCGCCTGGACGATCTCGTCGCGTTGGTCCCGGCCGCGGACCTCGTTGTCCCCGCTGCGGCCATTTCGGTCAGGATCGACCATCCGGTTTACGATTGCCTCTATCTCGCCTGCGCCGAGGTCGAAGGAGCGCCGCTGGTCACAGCCGACCGCCGACTGTACGACGCCGCCCGGAGCTGGTTAGGCGCGGAGGTCTGGCATATCGCCGACCCTGAAACCGGCAGTCGCATCGCAAGCGCCGCCACAGGCCTGGTTATCCCGGAAACGACCGTCGACGACCTGACCGCCGCGTACACGGTTTTCAGCGATACTGCGGATCATGTCGTCAGCCACCATGTTCCTCGCCGTCCCGGCGGCCCAGTAATCCTGACCCCGGAACACTGGGACGCCTATCTCAAGACGCCCGCATTTCGACGCCTGGTGAAGCTCATCGGCAACTTGTCGCATGAAGAACGCATCGACCTGATGGCGCTCGCCTGGTACGGCCGCGAAATAGCCGATCCCTCCCCCTGGCCGTATTTCCTGGACCACGCTTACCGCATGGGAATCGACGATCCCCACTATGAAGCGGGGCTGGGACGTTACTGGCAGGCAGGACTGGACCGGCTGCGCGGCAAGACGCCGGACATTGCCTGACCGTCGAAGCCGCCCGGCGGGCAGCGGCCGCAGGGGACAATTACGAGCCCGCCCGGCTCCTTCGGAAGCGGCTGAGGAACTTCCAGATTTCCTCTGCGCTCTCGATATCGCGGTTGCGGACGCCCACCCATTTCCGGTCTCTTTCGGGCAAGGGATCGTAGCTCGGCCAGTTGTGGCCGCCGCCCTTGACCTTCAGCAGCTTCACGGCGTTCTCCACCCGGCAGCCGGTCCAGGTCATTTCGAGCACGCGGCTGCGGTCCCATGTGTAGCGGTCGTCCAGGAGCCGGCCCTTCTGGCCGGTGCAGCCATGGAGCAGGCGGAAATGCTCCATGGTCTCGGGAATGGACATCTCGCGGCCGGTCGGGAACAGCCAACCGTCATAGGGCAGGCTCGCGTCGAAGGTGCCGGCAATGACCATGATCGGCGCGGGCCTGTCCACCGCGCAGTCGTCCCGGTGCCCTTCGAACATCGATCCGAGTCCAGGCGCAGCAGCGGCAAACGGCATCCCGGCGGTGCAGAGCAGCTTGTAGGACATGATGGCGCCATCGGAGAATCCCGTCAGATAGACCCGTTCGGGGTCCGCCAAGCCTTCTTCGACGAGATGCGAGACGAGGCCGAGAATGAACCCGACATCGTCCGCCTGCCGCCCGTCGTCCAAAGCCGTGTCGTTCAGTCCGTCGAACATGTTCCATCGCCCGAGCCAGGCATGGGGGTAGGCGATGGCGAACCCTTCCAGGCCCGCTACCCGGTCGAGACGGTCCCAGGCGATCTTCGAGAGGTCCTCTCGTTCCGCCAGAGCATGCTCCTTGCGGCGAATCCCGTGCAGCGAGACGACCAGCGCGACGGGACCGTCGGCCGCCGCTTCGGCATTGCGCAGGTAATAGTGCCGCTCGACTCCCTGATGCACCAAGGTCCGCGCTTCGCCCGAGGGGAGCGGACCGGAATCGAATTGCCCCGCGCAGGCCGGCAGCACCAGCGCGACGAGCAGCAGGGCCTGAATTCTCAAGAAACGCCGCTCATACCAGCGGTCATTGATTGGAACCTATTCCGTCAACCGCTTGAAAACTCCTCCCCCGCTTGCGGGGGAGGCCGGGTGGGGGCCGCTTGCTCGCCAGCGCAAGCGGCGGGCGCAGCCCGGCGAGGGCCCGTCACGCCGAGAGGCCCTCCCCCGGCCCCTCCCGCAAGCGGGAGGGGAGATAGGGAGCCGCCGCCGAACATGAGTTCTTCTTTATGCACCTTGGTATCGGTTGTCTTGGGCATGGCCTTGCCTCCCATGCATCGAAGCGGGCCGAAACCGTGCACAGCCGGTCGCTGCGAAACGGCAGGCCTGATAACGTGCCGGGAGCGGATATGGAAATGCAATGTCTGACATTCTCCATGCACAATAGGCATGAAGAACGGGCTTGCTACGAACCGTAGGCCTATGCCCCCGCAATCTCCTCCTGGAAGCGCAGCGCGGCGGCCCGGGGGTCGGGGGCGCGGAGGATTTCCCGGGCGACGACGAGGTGGTCGGCGCCGGCGGCGATGGCAGCGCGCGGGGTGGCGATGCGCTTCTGGTCGTCGGCCCCGGAGCCGGGCAGGCGGATGCCGGGCGTGACGATCAGCATGTCGGGACCCAGCGCCTCGCGGAGCGCTGCGGCTTCCTGCCCCGACGCGACCACGCCGTCCATGCCCGCCGCCTTTGCATGGCCTGCGCGCGCGAGCACCAGTTCCTCGACCGTGCCGCGCCATCCGAGTTCGCGGACGCCCGCCTCGTCCATGTCGGTCAACACGGTGATGGCGAGCAGACGGGTCGCGGCCTCGCCCCGGCCGCGTCGGGCTGCTTCCATGACGCTGCGGTCGCCATGCACCGTCAGCAGGTCGGCGCCGAGCGCCGCCGCGCCGCGCGCGGCGTTCTCGACCGTCTGTCCGATGTCCCAGGCCTTGGCGTCGAGAAACAGCCGGCAACCCTCCGCCACGAGGTCGCGCGCCAGCTCTATGCCGCCGACATAGAAGAGGCCCATGCCGATCTTGTAGAAGCGCGCGGCGTCGCCGATCCGTTCGACGATCCTGCGCGCGCTGTCGCAGTCCGGCGTGTCCAGGCCGACGATCAGGCGGTCGCGCGGGTCGGTCACGCGGCGGCCCTGAAGCCCACGAGCTCGACGCCTTCCTCCACCCGGTCGCCGACCGCGAAGGGCAGGGACTCGACCGTGCCGTCGGCCGGCGCGGCGATGGTGTGCTCCATCTTCATCGCCTCCAGCACGATCAGCGGTTCGTCCTTGCGGACCGTCTGGCCGGCTTCCACCAGCACCCGCACCACAGTGCCGGGCATGGGCGAGGTCAGCCTTCCGCCGCCGAGTTCCGCGCTCATGGCCGCCGCGCCGGGCTCCTCAAGCGCTATTTCGCGCCGCGCGCCGTCGAGGAAGACCGTGAGCCGGTTGCCGTCCGCGACCACGGCGCCGCTCCGGCGGCGGCCGTCGATCTCCGCCGTCAGGCCGCCATCCGCAGCGCGCACGACGCCCGTGACCGAAACCGGGCGTTCGCCCCCCTCCAACCGGTAGCCGCCGCCGGTATAGGCGACCTCGCAGGTCAGCGTCTCGCCATCGTCGTTCAGGTCCAGCCGGTCGCGCCCCTCGCCGTTCAACCGCCAGGCGCCGCCCCGGCCCCAGGGCGAGAAGCCGTCGGGGGCGCGCTCGCGCTGCGCCTCCCGGCGCCGGGCCCGGTCCTCCAGAACGGCGACGGCCGCCATCGCCCGCATGGCCCCGGCGTCGCCGGCGGGCGGTTGGACGGCCGCGACGCCGTGCGACTCGATGAAATGCGTGTCGAGCGCGCCGTCCGCGAAGGCGGGATGGCGAACGAGCGTTTCCAGAAAGAACAGGTTGGTGTTGAGGCCGGCGATGCGCGTGCCGGCGAGCGCGTCGGCGAGCGCCAGGCAGGCCCGTTCGCGGTCCTCGCCCCAGGCGACGACCTTGGCGATCATCGGGTCGTAGAAGGGTGTGATCTCGTCGCCCGCTTCGACGCCGCTGTCGATGCGCAGGCCGGGGCGGCCCTCGGGAAAGGCAAGATGGGCGAGCCGCCCCGTCTGCGGCAGGAAGCCCCGGGCCGGGTCCTCGGCGTAGAGCCGCGCCTCGACGGCGTGGCCGGACGCCGCGATTTCGTCCTGAGAGACGGCGAGCGGCTCTCCCGCGGCGATGCGAAGCTGCCATTCGACAAGGTCGAGCCCCGTCACCATCTCCGTCACCGGGTGCTCGACCTGGAGGCGGGTGTTCATCTCGATGAAGTGGAAGGCGCTGCCGCCCTCGACCAGGAATTCGACCGTGCCCGCGCCGACATAGCCGATGGCGCGTGCAAGCCTGACCGCCGCTTCGCCCATTTCCGCGCGCAACGGATCGGGCAGGCCGGGCGCGGGCGCCTCCTCGATCACCTTCTGGTGCCGGCGCTGGATCGAGCAGTCGCGGTCGAGCAGGTGCAGCACCTTGCCGTGCGCGTCCGCCAGCACCTGCACCTCGACATGCCGGGGCCGGGCGATATAGCGCTCCAGCAGCAGCGCACCGTCGCCGAAGGCCGCGGAGGCTTCGCGTTCGGCGGCTCCCAGCGCGGCCGGCAGGTCCTCCGCCCGCTCGACGATGCGCATGCCCCGGCCGCCGCCGCCGGCCGAGGCTTTGACCAGCACCGGGTAGCCGATCTCCTCCGCCGCCTCCACCAGCTTTTCCGGGGTGGCGTCCGGCTCGTGGTAGCCGGGCACGAGAGGCACCTGCGCATCGGCCGCGATCTTCTTCGCGGCGCTCTTCGACCCCATCGCCCGGATCGCTTCCGCCGGCGGGCCGACAAAGACGAGTCCGGCGGCGGCCGCGCGCTCGGCGAACTCCGCATTCTCGGAAAGAAAACCGTAGCCGGGATGCACCGCCTCCGCGCCGGTGCGCCGGGCGGCCTCGATCAGGGCGTCGATATCGAGATAGCTGGCCTGGGGCCGCGCCGGGCCGATGCACACGCTCTCGTCCGCCGCCCGGACATGGGCCGCGCCGGCGTCCGCCTCGGAATGCACGGCGATGACGCGCAGGCCCATGCGCCTGGCGGTGGCAGCGATGCGGCAGGCGATCTCGCCCCGATTGGCGATCAGCAGCCGCCGGAACATGATGCAAGCATCCCCTGAAAACGCCCCCGCAAGACGCCGCCACCATAGCGACGGCGACTGTGGCGCGCAAAGTGCCTGACAGCCGCCCGGCTATCCGGTAAGCAGGCCGCATGATCCGACTTCTGCGGTTTCTCGTCGCGGCTCTCGCGATCTCGTTGGCGCCTCTTGCCAACGCGACGGAGGAACCGGGCAAACCGCCCGGCACGGTTTCCAGTGCGACAGAATTGGAAGCGCTGGCGGCCGAACTCAGGGACGAGGCGAAGCGGGCGGAGCTCATCCGGCGGATCGAGGCGCTGGCGGCAGCGCGGCGCGGCGAGGCCGCCGCAGCCGAGGAACCGGCGGGGGGGCCGCTTGCGTCCGTCACCGACGGCATTACGGCCTTTGCCGGGGACCTCGCCGGGTCGGTTTCCTTTGCGTTCGATCCCGGCGTGTTCCGGCAATGGCTGGAGCAGGGGTTCAACGATCCGGCCAGCGGCGCGCCGGTCTGGACGGTGCTCGGGCAGGCCTTGCTGGTCCTGCTAGCCGGTTTCGTTGTCGAAATCGCGGTGCGGCGGCTCATGGCGGGCCTGCGCGGTGCATCCGAACGGCCGGAGTCGGGCTCCGTCGGCGAAAGGCTGCTGACGGCGGCGGTGGGCCTGTTGCTCGGAATCGTGCCGCTCGCGGCCTTTGCGCTCGCTGGCTTCGCCGCGCTCTCCGTGGCCGCGCTGCCGGCGACCGCGGCCGAGCTGGTCCTTGCCGTCGTCTATGCGAGCAGCGCGGCGCGGCTGGCGATGCTGGCGGTGCGCGCCGTGCTGGCGCCCGAAGCGGCGGGCGGGCGGCTCCTGCCGCTCGACGACCCGGGCGCCGCCGGCCTGTTCGCCTGGTTGCGCCGGCTGGTCCTTGCCGTCGTCTATGGCTGGCTCGTCTGCGAGGTCGCGCGCGTTTTCGCGCTGCCTGCGGCGCCGTACCACCTGCTGGTCGATCTCGTCGGCCTGGCGGTTCTGGCCGTGGCCGTCTCGATGGTGCTGCGCAACCGCAATGCCGTCCGGAGCCGCTTGCGCGGAGGCGGAGCCGAGGGCGGCATCAGGGCCCGGTTCGCCGATATCTGGCACGTCGTCGCCGTGGCCTATCTGGCCGCCGTCTTCCTCGTCTGGGCGGCGGCCTTCGAGGGCGGATTCGCCTATATGGGGGCCGCCTCGGCCTGGACCGTGGCGACCGTGGCTGCCGCGCGGCTGGCGGACCTCGGGGTGTTGCGGCTCGTGGAGGCCGCGACGCGCTGGGAGCTGCGGGCCGACAGCCGCCTCCCCGGCGTGAAGGCGCGCGCCGACCGCTATATGCCGGTCCTGCGCAAATGCCTCCGAACGGCGGTCTGGCTTGTCGCCGCGATCGCGGTGCTGGAGGCGTGGCGCGCCCCGGCGCTGGACCTGCTGGCGTCTCCCGTGGGCGAGCGCGTGGTCGGGGCGCTGGTCCGGATCGCGCTGGTCTTCGGCCTCTTCCTGGTGCTGTGGGAGGCGATCTGCCTTGCCATAGAGCGCTATCTGGACGCCCGCGACGAGGACGGCAATCCGGTCGAGCGCGGGGGCCGGGCGCGGACGCTGCTGCCGCTGCTGCGCCGCGCAAGCGCCATCCTGCTGCTGACGGTCGGCGTGCTGACGGCCGCCTCCGAACTCGGCATCGACATTGCGCCGCTACTGGCCGGCGTCGGCATTGCGGGCCTCGCCATCGGCTTCGGCGCGCAGACGCTGGTGAAGGACGTCATCACCGGCTTGTTCATCGTGATGGAAGACCAGGTGGCGGTCGGCGAGTATGTATCCCTCGCGGGCCATGCCGGCATTGTCGAGGGAATGTCGATCCGCACGATCCGGCTCAGGGACCTGTCAGGCACCGTCCATGTGGTGCCTTTCGGCGAGGTCGGCACGGTGGAGAACCTGACGCGCGACTACTCCTATGCGGTGATCGACGCGGGCGTCGGCTATGGCGAGGACACCGACCGCGTGAGCGACGTGCTGCGCGAGATCGCGGCAGGCATGGAAAACGACGAGGAATGGCGGGACCGCGTCATCCCGCCCTTCGAGGTATTCGGCGTCCAGGAGCTCGGCGACTCGGCCGTCATCGTCCGTTGCCGCTTCAAGACGCCGCCCATGCGGCAATGGGCGGTCGCGCGCGAGTTCCGCCGGCGGATGAAGAAGCGCTTCGACGAGCTCGGGATCGAAATCCCATTCCCGCACCGGACCGTCTATTTCGGCGCCGGCAAGGCGCCGGAGAGCTGATCCCGCAGGAAGGTCAGGATTTCCGGCGCATCCCACTCCGCCGGACCTGGGAGGCGGCCGATCTCACGACCTCGCGCGTCGATCAGGACGGTCGTCGGCAGGACGCGGATATCCATTTCGCCGCCGACGGCGTTGCGAGGATCCAGATAGCGTTTCAGGCGGGCGATGCCGTGCTGCTCGAAGAACGGGTCCACGCGCTCGGCCCCGTCGCGGTCTATGGAAAGCGCGACAACTTCCAGCTTCTCCCCGCCCAGCGTGCCTTGCAGCCGGTCGAGAGAAGGCATCTCGCGGCGGCATGGCGCGCACCAGGTCGCCCAGAAATTCAGGACCACCAGCTTGCCGCCGAACCGGGCGAGCGTTATTTCGCCGCCGTCGGGCCCCGTGAAGGCGGCTTCCGGCGCGGGTGCCGGCGGGTCCGTCTTCCGGTAGTTTTGCAGCCAGCCTTCCGCCGCCGCCGTTCCGGCGGCGACCAGGAAGACCAGGAGAAGCGAGCGCAGCATGGCACCTTCCCGCAGTTCGGGCTCCGGTCCGCCGGCCAACGCCATGTGGGGCGGACGTTTCGCCGGCGGACCGTCGGACATCATGGCCGCGATCAACGCCTCCATCGGCTTCGACCGCCGCCTGCACGCCCAGGACATCCGCGGCTCGCGTGCCCATCTCGACATGCTCGAAGCCACAGGCATCGTCAGCGCATCGGACGCGGCGGCGATCCGCGACGGCCTCGACCGGGTCGAGCAGGAGATAGCGACGGGCAGCTTCGTCTTCAAGCCGGAGCTTGAGGACATCCACATGAACATCGAAGCCCGCCTGGCGGAGCTTGCGGGACCCGCGGCCGGCCGCCTGCACACGGCGCGGTCCCGCAACGACCAGGTCGCGACGGATTTCCGGCTCTGGGTGCGCGACGAGATCGACGCGGTGGACGCGGCGCTCGCCGATGCGCAGGCGGCATTCATCGAGAAGGCCGAGGCCTGGCCCGGCCTGCCCATGCCGGGCTTCACGCATTTGCAGAACGGCCAGCCGGTCGCCTTCGGCCACCACATGCTCGCCTATGTGGAGATGCTGGGCCGCGACCGCGGGCGGTTTGCCGATGCCCGGCGGCGCCTGAACGAATCGCCGCTGGGCGCGGCGGCGTTGGCCGGCACGCCTTTTCCCGTCGATCGGGATATGACCGCCGCCGCGCTCGGCTTCGACCGGCCGGCGGCCAATTCCATGGATGCCGTCTCGGACCGCGACTTCGCGCTGGAATTCCTCGCGGCCGGCGCGATTACCGCGCTGCACTTGTCGAGGTTCGCGGAAGAAGTCGTGCTCTGGACCAGCGCCCAGTTCGGTTTCGTGCGCCTCTCCGACGCCTTCACCACGGGCAGTTCGATCATGCCGCAGAAGCGCAACCCGGACGCGGCCGAGCTCGTGCGCGCCAAGCCGGGGCGGCTGCTCGGCGCCTTCACCTCGCTCGCGACCGTGCTCAAGGGCTTGCCGCTCACCTACGGCAAGGACATGCAGGAAGACAAGGAGCCGACTTTCGAGGCGGCGGATGCGCTGATGCTGGCGATTGCGGCCGCCGCCGGCTTGGTGCGCGACATGGAACCGGACCCGGAGCGGTTGCGGGCTGCGGCGGAGACGGGCCACCCCACCGCCACGGACCTTGCGGACTGGCTGGTGCGCCGGCTCGGCATGCCCTTCCGCGATGCGCACCGGGTCGTGGGCGAGCTCGTGGCCGAGGCGGACCGGCGCAGGCTGCCGCTGCCGCAAATGCCGCTGGAGGCCATGCAGGCGGTCGAAGCCGGGATCGACGAAAGCGTGTACGATGTCCTGTCCGTAGAGCGGTCGATTGCGGCGCGGACCAGCTATGGGGGCACTGCGCCCGAGAATGTGCGCCGGGCCGCAGCGGCCGCACGGGAGCGTTTCCTGTGAAGACTGCAAGATGGATCCTGCTGTTCGCCGCGATTGCCGCGGGCATCGCTGCATGCGGACGCAAGAACGACCTCGAGCATCCGCCGGAGTCCAAATCCGAGGCGCCTTTCCCGAGAACTTATCCGACCAGATGAGGCCGTTCGACTATATCGACGGCAGTCTGGCGGCGGGGCCGGTCCGGCTGGCGGATATCGCGGCGGAGGTCGGCACACCCACCTACGTCTATTCCGCCGACGCCATCGAGGCCGCATACCGGGAGTTCGAGAGGGAGCTCGCCCCGGCGCGCATCTGCTATGCGATGAAGGCGAACGGGAACCTGGCGGTGCTGCGCCTTCTGGCCGGCCTCGGCGCGGGCGCGGATGTCGTCTCCGAAGGGGAGTTCAGGCGCGCGCTCGCAGCCGGCATTGCGCCGGACAGGATCGTCTTCTCCGGCGTCGGCAAGACCGGGGCGGAGATGGAGGCCGCCCTTGCAAGCGGCATATTCCAGATCAATGTCGAGAGCGCGCCGGAGGTCCGGAGCCTGTCGCGCATCGCGGCCCGCCTCGGCCGGACCGCGTCCGTCGCGCTGCGGATCAATCCCGATGTCGATGCCCGCACGCTCGACCAGATCAGCACCGGGCGAAAGACCGACAAATTCGGCGTCGCCTGGACCGAGGCGCCGGCGCTTTTTCGCGAGGCCGCGGGACTGCCGGGCCTCTCCATGGAAGGCATCGCGGTGCATATCGGCTCGCAGCTCGGCGATCTGGAGCCTTACCGACGCGCCTTTCGCCGCGTCGCCGAGCTCGCGCGCGCGCTGGCGGCCGACGGCATACGGGTCAGGCGGCTCGATCTCGGCGGCGGGTTCGGCATCCGCTATCGCGACGAGACCCCGTTGCCGCTGGCGGGATTTGCAGGGGTGGTCGAGGAGGAGGTCGGCGGTCTCGACTGCGAGATCGTGGTCGAGCCGGGCCGGCGGCTGGTCGGGCCGGCCGGCGTGCTGCTGGCGCGGGTCATCGCCGTCAAGGAGACTCCGGAGCGCCGTTTCGTTATTGTCGATGCCGGCATGAACGATCTGGTCCGCCCAATGATGTACGGGGCCTGGCACGATATCCTGCCTCTCGCAGCTCCGCCGGCCGGAGCCGAATACCGGCCGGCCGATGTGGTGGGGCCGGTCTGCGAAACGACGGACAGGTTTGCCGAGCAGCGGTTGTTGCCCCCGCTGGCGGCGGGAGACCTCGTGGCGTTCTGCGAGGCTGGAGCCTATGGCGCCGTGATGGCATCGACCTATAACGGGCGCCCGCTGGCGCCGGAAGTGCTCGTGCGCGGCAGCCGGTTCGATGTCGTTCGCGCGCGCCCCAGCTTCGAAGAGAGCCTGGCGCTCGAAAGCGTGCCGGACTGGCTTGCCGGTTCGGGTGGAGACCGATGAACATTCGCCGGCGCATCGCCCGAGTGCGCCGGCAGGCGCGGCTGGCGTTGCTCGGCCAGGCCCTGTGGTCGGCTTTCTGGCCGGGACAGATCGTCTTGGGCCTCTTCCTGCTGCTGGCGCTTTCCGACCTGTTGCCCCGGCTCGACGGCTGGACCCATTCGGCCGTGCTCGGGGCGCTTGCGGCGGCGCTCGGCTGGACGGTCTGGCGAGCCGGGCGGCGGTTCCGGCGGCCTCCGCCTGAAGCCGCCGACCGCCAGGTGGAACGCGCAAGCGGCCTGAGACACCGTCCGTTGACAAGCCTGGAAGACCGCCCGGCGACGGCGGGACCGGAAGCGCAACTGCTCTGGGGGGAGCATCTGGCGCGGATTGCCGCCCGGATTCGCCGCCTGCGGGCGGGTTGGCCGCCCAGCACCATGCCGGCCCGCGACCCCTGGGCGCTGAGAATACTGACGCTGGTTTGCCTGGCGGTGGCGTTCGGCCTTGCGGGGCAGGAGGCCGGCGAGCGCGTGGGCCGGGCGCTGGCGCCGTCCTTCGCCGTTGCGCAGCCGGTCCCGGTCACCGTCGATGTGTGGATCGAGCCGCCGGCCTATACCGGCCGTGCGACCCTGTTCGCGGGAGCCGGGAAGACGGCCTTCGAACTGCCGGAGGGAAGCACGGTCCATGCGCGCGTATCCGGTGTGAGCGGCGGCGCGGTGCTCGCCGCCGGGCCGGACCGCAGGGCGCTGGAAGGTTCGGGCGCGGTGGCGGAAGGCAGCACGCCGATCCGTACGGGCGGGCGTATCGCAGTATTTGCGGAAGAACGGGAACTGGCCGGTTGGCCGGTCACGGTGGTACCGGATTTCCCGCCGTCCGCCCGGTTCGGCGTGCCGCCCCGCGCGACCAGCCGGCACGCATTCCGCATCAACTATAGTGGAAGCGACGATTACGGCGTTACAGCCATGAGGGTGGAGGCGGCGCCGGTGGACGGCTCCGCCGCCGAGCCCCTGGTCCTGCCCCTGCCGGTGCTGGGCGAACCGCAGGCGCCCCGGGGCGACGCCTATTTCGACCTGACCGCTCATATCTGGGCCGGCCGAGAGGTTTCGTTGCGGATTTTGGCCCGGGACGGCGCCGGTCAGGAGGGCGAGGGGCCTCCGCTCCTGTTCGTGCTACCCGAACGGCCCTTCACGCATCCGGTGGCGCGCGCCCTGGTGGAGGAACGCAAGACGTTGCACTGGGACGGGCGGGGGGCCGCTGCGGAAAGGCTGGACGAGATCGCTGCGGGTTCGGACCTCTATGACGGGGATCCGGCCGTGACGCTGGCGCTTGCGGTGGCGGCAGCGCGGTTGCGCGGGGCCAGGCAGGCCGAGCCCGCGCTGCAGAGTGTACGGAGCCTGCTCTGGAAGACGGCGCTTCGGCTGGAGGATGGCGGTCTCGCGCTTGCCGATCGCGAGCTTCGCGCCGCGCAGGACGCCATCATGCGGGCGCTTGAAAGAGGGGCGGAGGCGGAAGAGATCGACAGGCTCTTCGATTCGCTTAGCCGGGCAATCGACCGCCTGTTGCAGGAACTCGCCGCAAAGGCCGGGGAAACCGGCGAGGAGGCCGGGCCTGCCCCCGGCGAGACGGGGCAGGACCAGGTGTTCGACCGGGAGGGCTTGCAGCGGATGGTCGAGCGAATCCGCCGGCTGTGGGAGGCGGGCGCGCGCGAGGAGGCAAGGGAGTTGCTCGCGCAGCTGCAGAACATATTGGAGAACGTCCGGCTGGCGCGCATGGGCGAGGGTCAAGCCGAGCGCCAGGCCGGCATGATGCAGAAGCTCAAGGAACTCAGGGAGCTGAGCCGCGACCAGCAGCACCTGCTCGACCGCACCTTCAGGCGGGGGCGTCCTCCGCCGACGGGGCCGCGCCAGGGACAGCTGGGCCAGCAGGGCAGCAGGGCCAGAGGCAGGGCGCGGACAGCGGATATCCTGACCTGCAGCAGGCGCAGGAAGGGCTGCGCCGCCGCCTCGGGGACTATATGCGCCGCCTGGGGGCGGACATGGGGCGGGTGCCGAGGGAGCTGGGCCGGGCCTCCGGGTCGATGCGCGACGCCTCCGGTTCGCTGCGGACAGGCGAGCACGGCGAGGCGCTCGAAGCGCAGGGCCGGGCCCTGCGGGATCTTCAGAAGGCGGGCGACCGCATGCTCCAGGAGTTCGCCAGGGAAGGCAGCGGACAGGGCGGCATCGCCGACGGGCAGTCGAACTTCGACCCGCTGGGCCGGCGGGACGGCGGCTTCCTGCCCGACGGCAGCGACGTTGTCCTGCCGGAGGAGGGCAATTTCCAGCGCGCCCGGCATATCCGCGACGAATTGCGCCGGCGTGTCGGGGACGAAACGCGCCCCGCTCCGGAGCGCGATTATATCGAAAGGCTGTTGCGCCGGTTTTAGCGGCGGGCTTGCCGGGCTATGACTGCCCGGTCTCACTTACGAAGCAAGGAAGGACTGGGACATATGTCCGAGGGAGTATTGGAAGGCAAGGTCGTTCTGGTGACGGGAGCGGGCCGCGGCATCGGGCGCGAGGTTGCGGTGCTGGCGGCGCGCGAGGGCGCGCAGGTGGTCGTGAACGATCTCGGCGGCGATGTCGGCGGTGCGGGGGCGGATGCAACGCCGGCCCAGGAGACCGTCGCCATGATCGAGGAGGCCGGCGGCGAGGCCGCGATCAACGGCGAGAGCGTGGCGGACTACGCGGCGGCGGGCCGGATGGTGGCCCAGGCGGTGGAGACCTTCGGGCGCATCGACGGGGTGGTGAACGTGGCCGGCATCCTGCGCGACGTGATCTTCCACAAGATGAGCGAGGCGGACTGGGATGCGGTGATCTCGGTGCATCTCAAGGGCTCGTTCAACGTGGCGCGGAATGCGGCGGACCGTTTCCGGGCGCAGGAATCGGGCGCGATGGTGCATTTCACCTCGACCTCGGGGCTGGTCGGCAATTTCGGCCAGGCGAACTATGCGGCGGCGAAGATGGGGATCGTGGGGCTGTCGAAGTCGATCGCGCTCGACATGCAGCGCTTCAATGTGCGCTCCAACTGCATGTCGCCCTTCGCCTGGACCCGCATGATCGGCACCATCCCGTCCAACACGCCGGAGCAGGAGGCGCGGCTCGCCAAGATCAAGCAGATGACCCCGGCGCAGATCGCGCCGATGGTGGTCTATCTGCTCTCGGACCTCGCGAGCGGCGTGACCGGCCAGATTTTCGGGAGCCGCATGAACGAACAGATCCTGTTCAACCAGAACCGCCCCGTGCGCTCGGTACACCGCGGCGAGGGCTGGACGCCTGCGGACATCCATGAGCACGCCATGCCGGCCCTGAAAGCCGCGTTCACGCCCAACGAACGCTCGGGCGACGTCTTCAACTGGGACCCGATCTGACCGGTCCTACGGTGCGGGCCCCGGCCGCCGGAAGGCGGCTGCGGCCAGCCCGACCAGAGCCGGCGCAGGGTGCGTCACGATGGCACTCGGTATGGAACTCAGGAAGCCCCTGAACCGGCCCTTGTCCGCGAACCGGGCAAGGTAGGCCGCGCGGTCGAAGCACGCGCCGAGGCGGGGCAGTATCCCGCCGGAAAGATACACGCCTCCGCTCGCGGCGAACACGAGCGCGAGGTCCGAGGCCGCCGTCGCGAGAAAGCGGCTGAAATGCCCGACGGCCGCCGCGGCGAGCGGCTCGCCCGCGATTGCGCGCGCCGTGACCTCTTCGGGCGCCGGGGCCCGCTGCCCGCCTCCTGAAAGGGAGCGGTAGAGCAGCGCCAGCCCCGAGCCGGACACAACCCGTTCGACCGAAACATGGCCGAAGTCCTGGCGAAATTCCGCCAGCAGCATGGCCTCGGTCTCATTCGCCGCCGCGAGCGTCATATGCCCGCCCTCGCCGCAGACCGGGCGCCAGCCGCCGCCGGGTTCGGGCAACAGGGCCGCAGCACCGAACCCCGTACCGGGTCCGAGCACGACCTTGGGGGCCATCGGATCGGGCGCAAAGGCATCGCCCACGGGCAAAAGATCGCCGTCTTCGAGATACGGCAGGCACAGCGCCTGGGCTTCGAAGTCGTTCAGGAGGCGGACCCGTTCGACGGCGAGGGCTTCCGCGATGGACGCCGCGTCGATAGTCCAGTCGCGGTTGGTCATGACGACGCGGCCGTCCGCTACCGGTCCCGCCACTGCGACTGCGGCGAGGCTGACAGCGGTTTCGCCGAGATAGCGCCGCGCGGCATCCTCGAACGATGGGTGGTCGTCCGCCGCAAGCACGTCCAGGGCCTCGGGCGGCCCACCGTCCCGGCTCAAGGCGAACCGGATATTCGTGCCGCCGAGGTCGGAAAGCAGCGCGAGGGTCACGCGAAGGGCGCCTCCGCGAGCCGGTCGACGAAGGCTTCGCGCCAACGGTTTACGTCATTGCGGCGGAGCGCCTCCATATTGGCCTGCCAGCGTTCGACCCGTTCTCCACGCGGCATGTCCAGCGCCAGTTGGACGGCCTCCGCCACGCCTTCCGTGTCGTAGGGGTTGACGGCAATGGCGCCCGGAATCGAATGGACCGCGCCGGCAAAGCGGGACAGCACGAGCGCGCCTGGGTCCGACGGCGGCTGAGACGCGACATATTCCATGGCGACCAGGTTCATGCCGTCGCGCAGCGGGGTAATCAGCCCGACCTGCGCGATGCGCAGCAGGCCGAACAGGGTGCGCCGGGCGAAACTCTTGTTGAGGTAGCGGATCGGCACCCAGTCGAAATCCGCGAATTCGCCGTTGATGCGGCCGGCGAGCGTCTCCAAGGTCCGGCGAATCTCCGCATATTCGGGAACGCCGGTGCGGGTAGGCGTCGCAATCTGCATCAGGCTCACCCGGTTCCGGTTGGCCGGATAGGCAGTCAGCAGGTGGCCGAACGCCAGGAAGCGCTCCGGCAATCCCTTCGAATAGTCCAGCCGGTCAACGCCCACGATAAGCCGGCGTCCGCCAAGACTGGTGCGCAGGCGCGCGCCGTAACGGGCCGCGGCGGCGCCGGAGGCCATCCGCTCGATATTGTCCGTATCCACCCCGATGGGATGGACCTCCGCCGAGGCGGTGCGGCCGAGCGCCCGGAAGATGGTGTCGCCGGCCATCTCGCCCCCGGCTTCCTGGATCGCATAGTCCAGCAGGCCGCGGCGGTCTGCGGCGGTCTGGAAGCCGATCAGGTCGTAGGCGAAGAACGAGCGCATCAGTTCCCGGTGCTCCGGCAGCGCGAGCAGCAGCTCCAAAGGCGGCAGCGGCGTGTGCAGGAAGAAACCGATGCGGTTGGCGACCCCTGCGCGGCGGAGTTCCTCGGCCATCGGGATCAGGTGGTAGTCGTGAACCCAGATGAGGTCGTCGGGCTCGATCAGGTCGATCAGCTTGCGGGCGAAAAAGGCGTTGACGCGCCGATAGCCCGTATAATTGCGGCGGCTGAAATTCGCGAGGTCCAGCCGGTAGTGGAACAGTGGCCAGAGCGTGCTGTTGGCGAAGCCGTTGTAATATTCGTCATGGTCCCGGGTGGACAGGCTGAAGGTCGCATAGGTCAGCCTGCCGGACCGGACCTTGTTCACGGCTTCGTCGGCTACCTCGGAGACGTCGCCGCTCCAACCGAACCATATTCCGCCCGAGCGCTTGAGCGCGGCCAGGACGGCGACCGCCAGCCCTCCGGAAGTAGGCTTGGATTCGTCGACGGGAGCCACCCGGTTGGAAACGACGACCAGCCGGCTCACGGATACAGTCCTTTCAGAACGCTTCCTCCCAGGACCTGGAGAGGCGCAATGCCGACACGATCAGGCCGACCATGCTGTAAGTCTGGGGAATGTTGCCCCATAGTTCGTTCGTCCCGGTATCCAGGTCTTCCGACAGCAGCCCCGCCCGGTTCCGGCATGCGAGCATGTTCTCGAAGAGCCGCCGCGCCTCGTCCCGGCGGCCGACCGCCGTCAGCGCATCGATATACCAGAAAGTGCAGACATTGAATGCGTTATGCGGCGTTCCGAAGTCGTCGGCTTCGACATAGCGGAACACATGGTCGCCGCGCCGCAGCTCGCGCTCGACGGCGGCGATGGTGCCGAGAAAGCGTGGATCGTCGGCTTCGCAGAACGAGAGTTCGTGCATCAGCAGGAGCGCTGCGTCCACCTCCGTGCCGCCGAACGCACTGACATAGGCCTGCTTGTCCTCGTTCCAGCCGTCCGTCTCGATCCGCGCCCGGATCGTCCGGGCGTGCCCGTTCCAGACCGAAGCGCGGTCGGGATGGTCGAGCTGCATGGCGATCCGGGCCAGCCGGTCGCACGCGGCCCAGCACATCAGGGCCGAAAAGGTGTGGGGGCGCTGGCGCCCACGCAGTTCCCAGAGGCCGGCATCGGGCTGGTCGTACATCCGCGCCGCCGTTTCGCCGATCCGTTCCAGGGTCTCGAACAGCCGGTCGTCGCCATGCAGGTCGATGCGCCGGTCGAAAAACGCCTGGGCGCAGGCGAGCACGACGGCGCCGTACACGTCGTGCTGGGTCTGCACATAGGCGAGGTTGCCGACGCGCACGGGCCGGTGTCCGCGATAGCCGCGCAGGCTTTCGACGGAGGATTCCGAAAGCGTCGTCTCCATCTGCACGCCGAAGACCGGCTGCAGGCGCCCATCCGGGCTGGACGCGACGATATTGAGGATATAGCGCAGGAACTCTTCCATGGTGCGCGTGGCGCCAAGGCGGTTCAGCGCCCGGATCGTGAAATAGGCGTCGCGCAGCCAGCAGAAGCGGTAGTCCCAATTGCGCTCGGTGCCTGCTGCCTCCGGCACCGAGGTCGTGACGGCCGCCACGATGGCGCCGCTATCCTCGACCGAGCATAGCTTGAGCGTGATCGCCGCGCGTATGACGGCGTCCTGCCACTCGAAAGGCACGGCCAGGTAGCGCGCCCATTCCCGCCAGTAATCGTCGGTCCGTTCCTCGAAGTCCCGGGCGATCTCGCGCACGGGCCGCGTGAGCGCCTCGTCCTGCGTGAGAAGCAGGTCGATGGGCTGGTCCAGAAGGAACGACGTCTCGTCGAGCACAAAGGAGACGGGAACGTCCGACGTCAGCCGCAGCACATGGTCCGGCAGCACGTAGCGGACATGGTTGGAGCCGCGCGTCACCGCGGCCGGCTCCGCGCCATACTCGCCGGCGGGCCTGAGGCGGATGCGGATGCGCGGCGCGCCGCCGAGACGACGGATACGGCGCACCAGGGTCAGCGGGCGGAACAGGCGCCCGAACTGCTTGAACCGGGGCGCGAAATCCAGAATCTCGATGGCGGCGCCGTTTTCCGCAAACAGGCAGGTTTCGACGATTGCCGAGTTGGGCCGGTAGGTCTGTTCGCTGCGCAGGAAGCCTTCGATCTCGATCTCGTAGAAGCCGATATCCTTCTCCGGCTCCAGCAGATCGCAGAAGACCGGGTTGCCGTCGAAGCGCGGCATGCAGGACCACACGATGCGTCCGCGCGGATCGAGCAAGGCGGCATAGCTGCTGTTGCCGATCATGCTGAGTTCGAGCGAGTGCATTTCAACCCTCCATTGCAGCCAGCCAGGCATGGACCGCCGCGACATCGGCGAGGCGCCACTTGGCGTCGGTCTCCCCTTCGCCGCCGACGCGGACCGTCACGCCGCCCATTTCGCGCACCGCGCGGAAGGCAGCTTCGTCGGTTATGTCGTCGCCGGCAAATACGGGACGCCGGCCTGCGAATGGCGGCTCCGACATGAAGGCCTTGACAGCCATGCCCTTGTCCGCGCCGTCGGGCCGCACTTCGACGACCTCCTTGCCGCGCTGCACGGCGATGCCGGAGCGCGCGCCGCCCAGCGCATCCTCCACGGCGGCGGCGACCGAGGCACCGAGGTCGGGCCGCGCGCGGTAGTGCACGGCGAGCGCCGCGCCCTTGTCTTCCAGCAGGAGACCCGGATGGTCGGCTGCGAAGGCCTTCAGCGCCACCCGGAGTTCGGAGCCGCGGGGCAGGGCAGGGGATGGTTGGAACACGCCATCTGCAGTGCGTCGCTCAAGGCCGTGCAGTCCGGCGGCGGGCAGGGCAAGCGGCGCCAGGATCCGGTCGATTTCCGAGACCGGCCGGCCGCTGACCACGGCAAGCGCGGACCCGACGCGCTGCGATGCTCCTTCGAGCAGCCCCACCAGGCCGCGCGCGGGCCGCACCGCATCCGGGGTGGGCGCGATGTCCACCAGCGTCCCGTCGAGGTCGAGGAAAATGGCGTCGCCGGCAGTGACGCGGGGAGGTTTCATGCCGCGTGCGGCTGCAGGGCGGCCCCAAGGCATGCGAAGAGGGCCGTGAGATCGCGGGCCAGGCGTGCGAATCCAGGCCGGGGCGCGAGCGTCGCCTCGTCCATGTAAAGGGCCCGGTTGATCTCGACCTGAAGGGCATGACGGCCCTTGTCCGGCCGTCCGTACCGCCTCGTCGTGTATCCGCCGGAATAGGGGTCGTTGCGCACCACGCTGTAGCCCCGGTCCGAAAGCTGGGCATCGGCCGCAGCGGTTATATCGCGCGAACAGGCCGTGCCGTAACGGTCGCCGAGCACGATGTCTGCGCCCTTCGCACCTTCCCGCCACCTGCCGCCCCAGCTTGCCGATGGCATCGAGTGCAGGTCGATCAGCAGCGCCCGGCCGAACTGCCGGCGGGTCTTCTCGACCAGCGCCGTCAGTTCCGCATGGTAGGGCGCATGCAGTCCCTCGACCCTCTGCCGCGCTTCCCGGAAGGTGAGCTTGGCGCGGTAAATCTCCAGCCCGTTGCCGACCAGGCGCGGAATGGTGCCGAGCCCGGCCGCGATACGGGGCGTTCTCGTCTTCACATAGCCGGGCAACGGCTCCGCGAACATGGCAGGGTCGAGCTCCCAAGGCTCGCGGTTTACGTCGAGAAATACACGGGGGAAATGCGCGCGAAGCAGCGGCGCGCCTACCCCGACCGCGCCGGCTCCGAGCCGGTCCACGTGGCAGTCCTCCGTGCGGCGCAGGAGGCCAAGGTCGAGCGGGGACGCATCGAGGAGCGCGCGGGGATAGACCGCGCCGCTGTGCGGGCTGGCGACCACGACGGGCAGCAACTGCTCCCTCGGTCGCTGCACCTCGTGGGCGGCGCCGTTGCAGGGCGCTGCCGGTGCGAGCCGGATCGCGGCAGGCGAGAGCCCCTCGCCGTCCATGGGCAGGCTAGATGCCGAAGTTCTTGAAGCGCTTGTTGAAGCGCGCGACCTGGCCGCCCGTATCGACCAGCCGTTGATTGCCGCCGATCCAGGCGGGATGGGACAGCGGGTCGATGTCGAGCCTGAGCGTGTCGCCTTCGCTGCCCCAGGTGGAGCGCGTCTTGAATTCGGTCCCGTCGGTCATCACGACCGTGATCTCGTGATACTCGGGATGGATGTCGGGCTTCATCGGCAGGGCGCTCCAAGACAGACGGGCGGGCCTGTATAGCGAAGCGCGCTGCGGCGCTCAAGCACGGTCGCATTAGACGCGATGCGGCGGGACGGCTATTACCCGTCCCGGCGCGGTAATCGAAGAAAGACCATGAGACGACCGAATCCGGCCATGTCCGCCCGAGAGGCTTCGCGCAACCTGCGCCCGCTCCGCACGCTCGCGGGCTATCTCGCACCCTATTGGCGGCAGGCCGCGGGCGCCGGCGTCGCGCTCATCGTCGCGGCGGGCACCGTGCTCGCCATCGGCCTCGGGCTGCGCCATCTCGTCGATAACGGCATTGCCGGCAACGACCCCGCCGTGCTGGACGCCGCCCTTGTCATCCTGCTCGGTGTCATCGTCGTGCTCGCGGCGGCGACCTTCTTCCGCTCCTACCTGGTCGCCTGGGTAGGCGAGCGGGTGGTGGCGGACCTGCGCCGCGACGTATTCGCCCATATCCTGAAACTCAGCCCGGGTTTTTTCGAAGTGACCAAGACGGGCGAGATCCTGTCGCGGCTGACCACGGATACGACGCTGATCCAGACCGTGGTCGGATCGACCGTTTCGATGGCGCTCCGGAACATGCTGCTGTTCCTCGGCGCCGCCGCCATGCTGCTGGTCACGAGTCCGCGCCTGACCGGACTTGCGCTGCTGGTGATCCCCCTGGTGCTGCTGCCGATCCTGCTGCTCGGCCGGCGGGTGCGGCGCCTTTCCCGCGCGGCGCAGGACCGCGTGGCGGATGTGGGCGCGCATGTCGAGGAATCGATCTCGGCAGTCCGTACGGTTCAGGCCTTCGGCCATGAAGCCCTGGATGTCGTCGATTTCTCCATGCACGTCGAGGAGGCGTTCCGCACCGCCATCCGGCGGACCCGCGTGCGCTCGGCGCTCGCCGTCATCGTGATCGTGCTGGCGCTGGGGGCGGTCTGCACGATCCTTTGGCTCGGCGGGCGGGATGTGATGTCCGGCGCCATGTCGGCGGGCGACCTCTCCGCCTTCGTCTTCTACGCGGTCGTGGCTGCCGCGGCGCTGGGCGCCCTCAGCGAAGTCGTGGGCGACCTCCAGCGGGCGGCCGGGGCGACTGAGCGGCTGATGGACCTGCTGGCCGCAGAGCCCGAGATCGCCGCGCCCGCAACTCCGGCGGCGCTGCCCGAGCCTTCCCGCGGCGCGGTGGCCTTCGAGGCGATGACCTTCGCCTATCCGTCCGCAAAGAACAGGCCGGTCCTGAGCCGGTTCGACCTCGACATCGCGCCGGGCGAAACGGTGGCCGTGGTGGGGCCGTCGGGAGCCGGCAAGTCCACGCTCTTCAACCTGCTGCTGCGCTTCTACGACCCGACCGGCGGCCGGATAACGCTCGACGGCGTCGATATCTGCCGGGCGGCGCCGGCGGCGGTGCGGGCGCGCTTCGGTCTGGTGCCACAGGAGCCGGTCGTGTTCTCGACCACAGCGCGGGAGAACATTGCCTACGGACGGCCCGACGCCAGCAGCGCGGAGATCGTGGAGGCAGCGAAGGCGGCGGCTGCGGACGGTTTTCTCCGCGCGCTTCCGGAAGGCTATGACAGCTATCTCGGCGAGCGCGGTGTGCGCCTTTCCGCCGGCCAGCGCCAGCGCCTCGCCATCGCCCGCGCCATCCTTCGGGACCCGGCCGTGCTGCTGCTCGACGAGGCGACAAGCGCGCTGGACTCGGAGAACGAACGGCTGATCCAGGACGCGCTGGCGCGCCTTTCGCGCGGACGGACCACCATCGTCATCGCGCACCGCCTCGCGACGGCGATGAATGCGGACCGCATCGTCGTGCTGGACCGGGGACAGGCCGTCGCGACCGGAACGCACGACCAGTTGCTGGCGGCCGGCGGCCTCTACGCCCGCCTCGCCGAGCTGCAGTTCACTGCCGGCGGCAACGGCGCAGCGGCGCCGGCCCCGGTCGATGGGGCCGGCGTTCCGCGTCGGGTCTCTGCCGCCTCTCGCGGCTGACGCCTCCGATTCCGGCCCGGAACGGCCAAACGCTTCTCGGAGACCGTTTGAGAATAGCGTCCATGCAAGGACCGGTCCGGTTCCGCAATGTCCGAACGCTACCCTCCGTCATGCGCGGATGACAATCCTCAAACGGAAGCTCATACCAGCGGTCTTCGAACGGAACCAGTGACGGGCCGCACCCACTGTCGCCCCGGATCCCAATTCGGGGGCCATCCTTGAACGGCGCGGCGCGCACAAGCCGGCTGTTGCAGGGCGGGCGTCCTCCGCAGAGCTCCGTTTGCGCCGCCGAGGCAGGCCGAGAGGTCCGGAGATGGGGCCCCGCCTTCGCGGGGGCGACGGTATGAGGACGCGGTCTTGCTATGGGTCCCCAATTGAGGCCGCCGGTATAGGCCGCGCCGAGGCGAGGAAGCGCTCCAACGCGCCTTCCGGTAATTCCTGCGGCAGTTCGGCCTCCGCTTCGAGCGCGGCCCTGAGGCGGCGGCGATAGTCCGTGCGGCTTATTTCCACCGCGCCGAACGTCGCCAGGTGGTCGGTGAGAAACTGCGTGTCCAGAAGGCGGTAGCCGCCGAGTCGAAGGCGGGCCGTCAGGTGGACGAGCGCCACCTTGCTCGCGTCCCGCACCCGGGAGAACATGCTTTCGCCGAAGAAGGCGCCGTCTATCGACACGCCGTACAGGCCGCCCGCCAATCGCCCGTCGAGGCGGCATTCCACACTGCGCGCGGCGCCCTTTCGATGGAGCTCCCGGTAAAGACGCAGGATGTCGTCGTTGATCCAGGTGTCGCCCTCGCCGAGCGCGGCTCGGCGCAGGCGGCGATCACGGCGTCGAAATCGCCATCGACATGGACCTCGAAACGGCCCTGGCGCACGGTGCGCGCGAGACGCCGCGACACGCGGAAGCCGTCGAGCGGGATGATGCCGCGCCGGCGCGGGTCGAGCCAGTAGAGCGAGTTGGAATGGCGCCCGTCCGCCATGGGGAACAGCCCCAGGCGATAGGCAGTCAGCAGCATTTCCGCCGAAATCCGCTTCAAGCGCCGTCCATCCAGCGTTCGAGCCAGTGTATATCGCAGGCCCCGCTGTTGAAGTCCCGATTGCCGGCTATGGCCCGGTGCAGGTCCAGATTGGTGCTTATGCCCTCGATGACATACTCGTCGAGCGCGCGCGAGAGCCGGGCGACGGCGGTCCGGCGGTCCGGCCCGTGGACGACCAGCTTGGCGATCAGGCTGTCATAGTGCGGCGGCACCGTGCAGCCGGCGAAGAGGGCGGAATCGACCCTCACGCCCGGCCCGCCCGGCGGGTGGTACTCGCGGACCCTTCCCGGCGAAGGCACGAAGGTACGGGAGTCCTCGGCATTGACCCGGCATTCGATGGCGTGGCCGTCGAAACGCACATCCTCCTGCCCGAACGGCAGCCTGGCCCCGGCCGCAATCGTCAACTGCTCGCGCACCAGATCGACGCCGGTCACCATTTCGGTGACCGGGTGTTCCACCTGCAGGCGCGTGTTCATCTCGATGAAGTGGAATTCCCGCCCGTCGAACAGGAACTCCAGCGTGCCCGCGCCCAGATATCCGAGCCGCCGGACCGCCGTCGCGGCCCGTTCGCCGATTTCGGCGCGCTGCGAATCGTCCAGAACCGGGGAGGGCGCCTCCTCGACCACCTTCTGGTGGCGACGCTGGATGGAACAGTCGCGCTCGCCCAGATGGACGGCGTTGCCGTGGCAATCCGCCAGGACCTGTATCTCGATATGGCGCGGGTTCTCGATGAACTTTTCGATGAAGACCCGCGAGTCGCCGAATGCGCCTGCGGCCTCCCGGCGCGCCACGCCGAGCGCGCGGGCGAGAGAGTCGGGCGAGCGGGCGATCTGCATGCCGCGCCCGCCGCCGCCGGCCGCTGCCTTGACAAGCACCGGATAGCCGATGCCGTCGGCGATCTTCGCCGCCTCAGCATCGTCCTCGACGGCGGCGTCGCTGCCCGGCACAGGAGAGATGCCGACTTCCGCCATGGCCGCCTTGGCAGCGATCTTGTCGCCCATCGTCGCGATGTGTTCGGGGCTCGGCCCGATGAAGGTGAAGCCGTGGTCCGCCACGACCTGCGCGAAGGTGGCGTTCTCCGCAAGGAAGCCGAGGCCCGGATGGATCGCGTCGGCTCCGGCCACGCTCGCGGCCGAGACCAGCGCCGCCATGCTGAGATAGCTGTCGCGCGGCGCCGGCGGGCCGATGCACACGCTCTCGTCGGCAAGGCGCACATGCATCGCATCGGAGTCGATGGTGGAATGGACCGCGACCGTGCGGATGCCGAGGTCCCGGCAAGCGCGGATGATGCGAAGCGCGATTTCGCCGCGATTGGCGATCAGGACCTTTTCGAACACCGGCTCAGCCGAGGATCATCAGGGTCTCGCCATATTCGACCGGGTCGCCGCTGGAGACGAGAACCTGGCGCACGACACCGTCGCAAGGCGCGGGAATCTGGTTGTAGACCTTCATCGCCTCGATAATCAGCACGATCTGGCCCGCCTGCACACGGTCGCCGACCTGCACGAATGCAGGCTGTCCCGGTTCCGGCTGGAGATAGACCGTGCCCACGATGGGCGCCGTGACGGGCGTGCCGTCGGCGCCGCCGGAAGGCTGCTGGGGCGGCGCGACCGCATCGGCTGGCGAGATTTCCTGCGTGGGCACTGCCGACACTGCAACGGGAGCGGAGACCGGCGCGGCGCCGCGGGCGGAGATTCTGAGGCTCCGGTCCCCGTCCCGGTATTCGATTTCGCCGACGCCCGTTTCCTCGAGCAGCGCCGCGAGCCGGCGGACGGCTTCCTCGTCGATGGGAAAACCGCTCACGGCGCATCCCCCTCCGCGCGCCAACGATCTTCTAGCGCTAGCAGGGCCAGTCTGTAGCCGACGGGACCGAAGCCCGCGATCATGCCGAGCGCCGCGCCCGATACGTACGAATGATGGCGAAAGGCCTCTCGCCGGTGGATGTTCGAAAGATGAACTTCGACCACCGGGCCCTCGAACAGCGTGAGCGCGTCGAGCAGCGCCACCGAAGTGTGGGTGTAAGCCGCGGCATTGATGACGATGGCGTCGAAGACCCCGCGCGCCTCCTGTATCCAGGCGACAAGCTCGCCTTCGTGGTTGCTCTGCCGGCAGATCGCTTCCAGGCCGATCTCGCCCGCAACAGCCTCCACGGCGGCGTCGATCTCGGCAAGGGTCGTCCGCCCGTAAATCTCCGGCTGGCGCTGACCGAGCATGTTGAGGTTCGGCCCGTTCAAGACCAGTACGCGCTTTGCCATGCTCACCCTCGCTAGTCGCGGCGGCGCCTCAGAAGGACTCCGTCCACGGCCTGAGATCGACCTCCAGCGCCCAGGCCGAGCGATGCTGGCGGTGGACGTGCAGATAGGTCTCCGCAATCGAGTCGGGAACCAGGAGATGGTCTTCCGGCAGGCCGGGGTCGGGGGCGTGGTGCGGCCCCAGAATGCCGCCGTCGATGACGAAATGGGCGACATGGATGCCCTTCGGCCCGTAGTCGCGCGCCATGGACTGCGCCAGCGCCCGCAGGCCGAACTTGCCGACCGCGAAGCCCGCCGACATGGCATAGCCCTTCACCGAAGCCGTAGCCCCGGTGAAGAAGATGCTGCCCGAGCCCCGCGGCAGCATGGCGCGCGCAGCATCCCGGCCGACGATGAAGCCGCCGAGGCAGGCCTGCCGCCATGCCTGTTCGAACGCTTCGGTCTCGATGTCCACGACACTGGCGCGAACACGGCCCGAAGCGTTGAAGACCACGATGTCCGGATTAGGCACCGCAGCGAACAGCGCCTTGACGCTCGCATCGTCGGTGGCGTCGCAGGCGTGAAGGCTGACGGCGTCGCCCAGTTCGGCGGCGATCGGCTCCAGCTTCGCCGGCGTGCGCGCGGCCAGCGCAACCTTCATGCCGGCACGAGAGAAAATGCGCCCAAGCGAGGCGCCAAGGCCGGGTCCCACCCCGACAACGATCGCGGTTTCCGTCCCGTTCATACTGGGAATGCTCCTATTCGGCGGCGGCTATTGTGTGTTTGCCGGGGTTGCGAAGCGCTTCGAGATGCGCGTCGCGCTGCTTCTCCGCGGCTTCGAGATGACGCAGCTTCACATGCCCGTATCCGCGAATGTGCTCCGGCACGCTCGCAAGGGCGACGGCAGCGGCGCATGTCTCCGGGGCGAAGTCGGCGAGGATTTCCTCCACATCGCCCTCATATTGCACGATCAGCGCGCGCTCGCGGCGGCGTTCCTCCGTCCGCCCGAAGGGGTCGAAAGCCGTGCCGCGCAGGCCGCGCATGGCCGCTAGCAGCCTGAATACATGCAGCATCCAGGAGCCGAAACGCATCTTGCGCGGCTCGCCGGTAACCGGGTCCTTCCTGGCGAAGAGCGGCGGCGCCAGATTGAACTCGATCCGGTAGCCGTCTTCGAACTGGCGCTCGATCTGCTTGCGCAGGTCCCCGGAGGCGTGAAGCCGGGCGACCTCGTATTCGTCCTTGTAGGCCAGTAGCTTGAAGTAGTAGCGCGCCACCGCATGGGAAAGCGGCCCGCCGCCCTCCACGCCCTCCGCTTCGCGTACTCGGTCCACAAGCCGGGTGTAACGCGCTGCATAGGCGGCATTCTGGTAGCCGGTCAGGAAGTCGGACCTGCGGGCGACCGTGTCGTCCAGGCTTTCCAGGACCGGGCGCTCCCGCCGCGCGTCCGCCGGGTACGCGACCCGCTCGACGAAGGCGAGATCGTGCGCGGCCCGCCGGCCCCAGTCGAACGCCGTCTTGTTCATCTCCACCGCGACGCCGTTGAGCTCGATGGCGCGTTCGATGGCTTCGGCGGTTACCGGGACCAGACCCCTCTGATAGGCAAAGCCGGCCATGAACAGGTTGGAGCCGATGGCGTCGCCCAGTAGCGCCGTGGCAAGGCGGGTGGCGTCGATCATTTCCACGGCATCGCCGCCGAGCGCCGCCTCGATCCGGGTGCGCAACTCGTCCTCCGGGAAGGACATGTCCGGATTGCGCGCGAACTCGTTCGTATAGGTGCGATAGGTGTTGATGATCGCCCGGCTGGCGCCTCGGCCCAGTCTGGAGAGCGTGTCGACCTGGCTGGAGGTCACAAGGTCGCAGCCGATTAGCGCGCGCGCCCCGCCGAGACCGATACGCACGCTGTGCAGGTCCTCCGGATTGTCGGCGATCCTGAGATGGCTCCAGACGGCGCCGCCTTTCTGGGCGAGCCCCGTCATGTCCATCACGGTGGCGGCCTTGCCCTCCAGATGCGCCGCCATGGCAAGCAGCGCGCCGACGGTGATGACGCCCGTGCCGCCGATGCCGTCGATCATGATGGAGTAGGGCTCGTCCGCCGTCGGGATGGTGGGTTCCGGCAGGACCTCCAGCGGCCCCGGCGCCTGGCCGGCCGGCTTGCCCTTGCGCGGCTCGGCGTCATAGACCGTGACGAAGCTCGGGCAGAAGCCGTTCAGGCAGGAATAGTCCTTGTTGCAGGCGGACTGGTCGATCATCCGCTTGCGGCCGAACTCGGTCTCGACCGGGATGACGGAGACGCAATTCGACTTGACGCCGCAATCGCCGCAGCCTTCGCACACGGCCGGGTTGATGAACATGCGCTTGGGCGGGTTCGGGAAGGCGCCGCGCTTGCGCCGCCGGCGCTTCTCCGCCGCGCAGGTCTGCACATAGACAAGGCCCGACACGCCCTCGATTTCCCGGAGCTCGATCTGGACCCGGTTCAACTCCGAGCGGTGCTTGACCACCGTGCCCGGCGCGAGGTCGCGCGCCTTTTCGTAGGCTTCCGGCGTGTCGGTGACGAGATAGACCGGCTTAACGCCCTCGGCGGCAAGCTGCTGCGTTACCATTGCGGGCGACAGCGGGCCGTCCACCGGCTGCCCGCCGGTCATGGCGACGGCGTCGTTGTAGAGCACCTTGTAGGTCATGTTGGCGCCGGACGCGACGGCGGCCCGAACCGCCAGGATGCCGGAATGGTAGTAGGTGCCGTCGCCGATATTCTGGAAGATGTGCGGCGTCTCGACGAAGTGGTGCAGCCCGGCCCAGGTCGCGCCTTCGGCGCCCATATGGGTGTAGGTGGCGGTCTTGTCCGGATCGACCCACTGCGCCATGAAATGGCAGCCGATGCCCGAAAACGCCCGCGATCCCTCCGGCAGCCGTGTGCCGGAATTATGCGGGCAGCCCGAGCAGAAGGACGGCGTGCGCACGAGGCTCGGCTGGTTGCCGCCCGACTGGCGGGTCACATTCCGAATCGCTTCCAGCCGGGACTCGAAGCGCGAGATGTCAGCCATCCGGCCGAGCCTGGAGAGAATGGCCTCGGCCACCTCTTCGGGTTGCAATTCCCCGTGGGTCCGCAGCAGTTCCCGCCCGTCCCCGTCGGTCTTGCCGACGACGCGGGGCCGGCGGTCGGCCGGCGTGCTGTAGAGAAGCTCCTTGATCTGCGGCTCGATCAGCCCGCGCTTCTCCTCGACGACGACGATCTCTTCCAGCCCCTCGCAGAAGGCGCGCATGCCTTCCGGCTCTATCGGCCAGGAGAGCGCCACCTTGTAAACCGAGAGCCCGAGCCCGCGCGCGGTCGCGTCGTCGATGCCGAGCGCCGAGAGCGCCTGCCGCGTATCCAGATAGGACTTGCCGGTCGTGACGATCCCGATCCGCCGGCGGGGCCCGCCGACCGTCACCCGGTCCAGCCGGTTCGCGCGCACGAAGGCAACGGCTGCGGGAAGCTTGACATGGTGCAGGCGAGGTTCCTGTTCGACCCAGACATCCGGCCAGCGGATGTTGGGGCCGCCCTCGGGCATCTCGAAATCGGCCGGCAGCCGGATCTGCACGCGGTCGGGGTCGATATCTACGGTTGCCGTGGAATCGACCGTGTCCGTGACGCAGATGAAGCCGGCCCAAAGGCCTGCATAACGCGACATGGCAAAGCCGTAGAGGCCGAAATCGAGGAACTCCTGGACGCCTGAGGGATTCAGGATCGGCACCATGGCGTCGACGAAGGCGAACTCGCTCTGATGCGCCGTCGTGGAGCTCTTGGCGATGTGGTCGTCGCCGGCGAGCGCAATGACGCCGCCATGCGGATGCGTGCCGAACAGGTTGGCGTGCTTCAGCGCGTCGCCTGTCCGGTCCACGCCGGGCCCCTTGCCGTACCAGATGCTGAAAACGCCGTCGTATCTGGCGTCGCCGAAAAAGCCGGATTGCTGGGTTCCCCAGACGGAAGTGGCGGCAAGGTCCTCATTGACGCCCGCTTTGAAGACGACGTGATGGTCCTGAAGGTGCTTGCGGGCCGCCCAGAGCTGCTGGTCGTAGCCGCCGAGGGGGGAGCCGCGATATCCGGAGATGAAGCCGCCGGTGTTAAGGCCGGCCGCAAGGTCGCGTCGGCGCTGTACCAGAGGCAGTCTCACCAGAGCCTGGGCCCCGGTCAGCAGAACCCGTCCTTCGTCCAATGTGTATTTGTCGTCGAGCTTGACTTGCGCAAGCGCCATATCCGGGCTCCTGGGGCCAGGGCCCAACCTCGCGGGCCCACGCCCCGATTATCTACGATGAAACGGCGTTTCGTCCATGGGGCACCCTATTCGGCGTCGGACCGAGTGCGGGCCCAGCTTTCCTTGATGACCGTCAGCAGGTGGCGCTCGCGCACCGTGTCGATGGAAGCGGAAACGGTCATCCCGGCGCGCAGCGGCGGCGCGCCGGGCCGGTCCTGAAGCTGCAGCCGCACCGGCAGGCGTTGCACCACCTTGACCCAATTGCCGGTTGCGTTCTGGGGCGGCAGCACGGCGAATTCCGCTCCCGTCGCCGGGCTGATGCTGTCCACCATCGCCTGCCACACGAAATCCGGATAGGCATCGACCACAACCGTCGCCTTCTGGCCGACATGGATATGGGTGAGCTCGGTCTCCTTGAGATTGGCTTCGACCCAGGGCTGCTGCCCGGCGATAATGGAGAACACCGGCTTGCCGGATTCGACATATTCGCCGGCTTGCAATTTGACATTGCTGACGATGCCGCCGACCGCAGCCCGGACAACCGTGCGTTCGAGATCGAGCCTGGCCGCGTCGCGCAGCGATTCCTTTTCGCGGTACATCGGGTGCTTCTCGACGGGCGTGTCGAGCGCTCCTCCCAGCTGCACCAGCACCCGGCTCATCCGTTTTCGGGCCACTTCGGCCTGCTTGCGGATCACTTCGGTCCTCTGCCGGGCGACCGCCAGGTCGTGCTCGGCGGCTTCCAGCCTGATTCGGGCCGCAGCACCCCGGCGCTGCAGGTCGCGGAGTCGTTTCACCTGCTTGCGGTGGTAGCGAACGGCCTCGAGCGCCTCTTGCGATTCGCCTTCCGTTACCTCCAGCTGGCCTGCCGCGACATCGTATTCGGCCCGCAATCCGAGCAGTTCATCGCGCACCATGCCCATTTCCGCCTCGGCGCGGGCGAGGCGAATTTCGACGGGTACAGGATCGATCCGGAAGAGCAGGTCGCCGGTTCGGACTTCCTGATGGTCGCGCACGGCGATGTCCACCACCCGTCCCTCGATATCGGCGCTGACCTGGACAATATCGTTCTTCACATAGGCGTTCTCGGTCGTCACGTAACGCCCGCCGGTGAGGTACACATAGGCGCCGACCGCTATCGCGGCGAGCGGCACCACGATCAGCAGGAACAGGCGGGTCAGGGCCCGGCTTACTCGGCGCAGACTCATTGGGCTGCCATCTGTCGGTCGGCCGCATTGGCCGTCTGGTTGCTGTTCTGGAGCATTTCCTGCAATCGGGCCTTGACGGTAATCAGCACCTCAATCGCCTTGTCGTGTTCGGCCTCGTCGAGGTCGCTCAGCGCTTCGTGAATTGTCTCCAGCGCTATCGTGCGCATCGAGCGTTCGATCGCTTCGGCTTTCCGCGTGAGATGGATGCGCTTGACGCGCCGGTCGGCGTTGTCGGCCTCGCGCACGACGAAGCCGTTGTCCTCAAGCCGGTCGATCAGGCGGCCGGCGGACCCTTTCTCCATCTCCATGGTCTCCGCCAGCTCCGACTGCGTGCATCCGGGCTGGCGGTAAATGCGGGTGAGCGCCAGCCACTGCGAGCGCGTGAGGCCGAAATCCCGCACCCGGCGGTCGAACTCCGTGCGCAGCAGGCGTGCGACATCGGAGACCAGAAAGCCGAAATAGCGTTCGTCTTCCATGCGTTGGAGAACCCGGATTTAGTTGGCTAGGCGACTTTATGCAGCGATATAGTCATCAAGGCAACAAAATCAAGGCGTGAAGGGACCTGTTTTTCAAAGCGACCGGGTCGTTGGGTGGATTGTTGCTGGCGCAGGACAGATCGGGCCTCCTGCGCCGGAACGGGTTCTACCCGTCAAGCAATTCGAAGAACCGTTTTTTCGTCATTCCGGCCGTGCGCATGTTGTTCGCGATAATGAAGCGCGCGACATCCTTCTTCTTTGGGATGACGACCGGTCTCGCAACCCCGTCTTTCACCATGACGATATGGGAACCGTGGTGATGGTCGATTGTGAAACCGTCCGCTTCGAACACCCTGACCAAGCGCTTCCAGTCAAGCGGCGCTAGCTTGGGCATGAGCGACAAGTGAAATCGGGACATTGAGCATTTCGCCGGCCCCTTCGGCAACGGATGGGCCTTCGGTTTCAGGATCCGGCATGAAGCCTGCTTCGCGAAGCACCCGATCGAGTGTGCCGCGGACATAGCAGGACGTAATGAACAGCATCAGAGCCTCACGGCAATTCGCCTTTGCTTCCTCAGGGGTGTCACCCTGGCTTGCCACATCGAGCGGTTTGCAAACGGCAACATAGGCGCCGTCTTCCTGAAAGATATCGACGGGCACCCCGACACTGAACGATATGCGCTCCGGAGGCGAATCCTCATGTTTTGCCATGCTATCCTCGCTTTCTCGCCGCACCGGCCGTAGCACGATGATACTGGTGCGGAACCTCAGCCGCCGCAAGGGCTGCGCAAGCAACGCCTTGAAACTCTCCCATACGAACTTCTTCCGAAACGCCAATACCCGAAAGACGAACGGTCACGCGCCGCCGCAGGCGCCGCCGCCGAGCATGCAGAACCTGGCGCAATGCGCATGGTTGAGGGACACGGACCCGGCGGCCTCGGCGAGCGTTTCGCCCAATTCGAAGCGCGGATCGTAGGGCAGGAGCGTGCAGGCGACGACGACGGGCCTCTCCGCACCCCGGCGCTTCACGACCATGCGGGACGATGAGCACATGATATCGGCGGGCGACTTGCCGAGCGCCGCCCAGCAGGAGGCGGTGATCTCCGGCACCGCGGCATCTTCGTCCATTTCGGGAAACAGCGTCAGCGCGACCGGATCGGCGGCGTCGCAGGCGAGGCCCAGCGTCGCGAACAGGCGGGCGTAGCCGGCGCGCGTGGAAGATTCGTCTTCGCCCCAGCAGGTGCGGCCCGCAATCTCCGGCGCGAACCCGTTCGCATCGAGCCACGACAGCCCGGCCAGGGCCGGCGCCCAGCTGTGAGGGCCGCGCTCGGTCTCGTGCAGGGCCTTTGTGTAATGATCCACGGAAACGCGAACGCGAACGCGAGCGCCGTAGCGGGCCCGGAGCGCCAGCAGCGCCTCGCAATGCCTCATCATCGGGCGCATGGCGTTCGTCAGCGTCAGCGTCTCGAAACCGCGTTCGAGCGCATCCGCCAGCATGGCCATGAATTCCGGGTTCATGAACGGTTCGCCGCCGGTGAAACCGATTACCCGGGTGCCGGCATCCGTGCGGGCGATTTCATCCAGATATGCAGCCGTTTCGTGTGCCCGGATATAGGCGATCCGGTCGTTCCGCGGGCTCGACTCGATGTAGCAGTTCCGACACGCCAGATTGCAGAGCGTGCCGGTATTGATCCAGAGCGTTTCGAGCCGGCGCAACGCAACCTTGGCCCGGGCGTTCCCGTCCGCCGTGAAGTCGGGGTCCAGGAATTTTCCGCGGTCCGTTGCGCCCACCGGCGCCGAATCCGGCATATGCGCGCCTCCGGCCAAGTCCTTTCTGCTTATAGAAGACCGGCCGCCGTCCAGTCCAGTTCGCCCCTGCTTCAATCCAGCGCCTTGCACCAGCGCGGAGGGTTCTTATGGTGCGGCCGTCGAATGCGAGGAGTGACAGGGATGACAATCGCTGTAGGAGACAAGGTGCCGGCGGCGACCTTGAAGGAAATGGGCGACGGGGGGCCGCAGAGCGTCGAGACTGCGGACCTTTTCGGCGGCAGGAAGGTCGTCGTCTTCTGCGTGCCGGGCGCCTTCACGCCGACCTGCTCGGCGAAACACCTGCCCGGCTTCGTGGAGAAGGCCGGCGCAATCCGGGCGAAGGGCGTGGACGACATCGTTTGCGTCGCGGTCAACGACCCGTTCGTCATGGGCGCCTGGGGCGAGCAGGGGGGCACTGCGGGCAAGGTCCGCATGCTCGCCGACGGCAGCGGAGACCTCGCGAAGGCGATGGGGGTCGAGCTCGACCTGAGCGGTCTCGGACTTGGCGTCCGGGCGCGCCGCTATTCGATGGTCGTTGAGGACGGGACGGTCACGCAGCTGAACCTTGAGGAAGGCGGGGCCTTCGAAGTCTCCAGCGCCGAGAAGATCCTGGAGCAGCTCTAGGGTCGGTCGCCCTCGCGCTCCGCCTGCTGGCGCGCGAGGGCATCGACGTGCTCGTTTTCGGCGTGGCCGGCATGGCCGCGGACCCAGAGCCATTCGACTTCATGGCGCGCCGCCGCCGTGTCGAGGCGTTGCCACAGGTCGATATTCTTAACGGGTTTTCGCGCCGCCGTCCGCCAGCCGTTGCGCTTCCATGCCGGTAGCCACGACCCGATGCCGTCCATCACGTAGCGGCTGTCCGTCGTCAGCCGCACCGAGCACGGCCGCGTAAGCGCTTCCAGCCCCGCAATGGCGGCCATCAGCTCCATGCGATTGTTCGTGGTGTGCCGGGCGCCGCCGACCAGTTCCGATTCGGCCGCGCCGCAGCGCAGCAAGGCAGCCCAGCCGCCGGGCCCCGGATTGCCGAGGCAGGCGCCGTCGGTGAAGATTTCAACCCTCGTCACGACTGGCCGTCCAGCCCGTCCAGCTTACGCAGATATTCGAGCGGGTCCTTGGGAGTCATCAGCGCGGCCGGGGCCGGGAACAGCCAATCGTGCAGCCGGGTCAGAAGGAAGCGGAGTGCGGCGCCCCGCCTGAGATGGGGCAGGGCCAGCAGTTCGACGGGCTCCAGAGGCCGGACGGCGCCGTAACCTTCCTGCATCTCGGCGCCCGCACGGGTATCGAACCGACCCTCCGGGTCCACAGTCCACGCGACCTGCGCAATGGCGAGGTCGTAGGCCAACGCATCCGTGCAGGCGAAATAGAAGTCGTAGATGCCGGAAACTGCGCCATTGCGAAAAACCGCATTGTCCGGAAAGAGATCGGCATGGATGGCGCCGTCCGGAAGGCTTTCGGGCCAGTTCGGGGCCAGGTCCTTCAGGGTCCCGGAAATACGCCGGGCGAGGCCGGGAGCGACTTCGTCGGCGCGGGCGGATGTGAGCGCCGCCAGTCGGCGCCAGCCTTCCGGTCCGAGATCGTTGGAACGCCTCGACGGGAACCCGTCGCCCGCGAGGTGAAGCCGGGCAAGCGCTTCGCCGATGGCGCGGTATGCGCTGGGGTCGCGTTCCCCTTCCAAGAACGTCACGATCAGGGCCGTCCGCCCCGCCAGCGGCGCCAGGATCGTTCCGTCGAAGCGGCGTACCGGGGCAGGGCAGGGCACGCCGCGGGCGGCCAGGTAGTCCATCAGGTCGACAAAGAACGGCAGGTCCTCTGGGTCGATCCGGTTCTCGAACAGGGTCAGCACGAACCGGCCCGACGATGTTTCGAGCAGGTAGTTCGTGTTGTCGATACCTTCCGGAATGGGCTCGAAACACCGCACAGCACCCAACCGGTAGCCGGCCAGAAACCGCTCCAGCGCGGCCTCGCCGACCGGCGTATAGACCGCCATTCTTCCTTCAGGCCGCCAGTTCGCGCGGTAGTTTGAACTTCACGGTTTCAAGCCTGTCGGTCCACTCTTCCAACGTCACCTCGAAGCGTTGCCGGCAAGCCTCCACGACCTCCTCGACAAGCACTTCGGGCGCGGATGCGCCGGCGGTGATCGCCAATGTTCCGACATCCGTGAGGACAGCCCAGTCGATATGCTCCACACCGTCCACGAGATAGGCGCGGGGGCACCCCGCCGCCCTGGCGACCTCGACCAGCCGGTTGGAATTCGAGGAGTTCCGCGACCCCAGCACGAGCACGGCGTCCGCGCCGGGAACGGCGGCCTTGACTGCCGCCTGCCGGTTGGTCGTGGCGTAGCAGATGTCTTCGCGCCTCGGTTCGTGAAGATCGGGAAACCGCTCGCGCAGCACCGCGATGATTTCGGCGGTGTCGTCCACCGAAAGCGTTGTCTGCGTCACATAGGCAAGTTCGCGGTCCGCCGGCGGTTCGAGCTCCCAGGCCTCTTCGACGGTCTGGACCAGTTCCACGGCCCCTTTCGGCAATTGGCCCATCGTGCCCACGACTTCCGGATGGCCGGCATGGCCGATCAGAAAGAGATGCCGCCCGGCGGCGAAATGGCGTTCGGCTTCCCGGTGGATCTTGCTGACCAGCGGGCAGGTGGCGTCGATATAGTGGAGTTCGCGCTGCCGGGCTTCCTCGGGAACGGATTTCGGCACGCCGTGCGCGGAGAAAACCACGGGCACATCGTCCGGAACTTCCTCCAGCTCCTCGACGAAGACGGCGCCTTTTTCCTCAAGCGATTGTACGACGAAGCGGTTATGCACGATCTCATGACGCACATAAACGGGTCCGCCATAGCGTTCGAGCGCCGCCTCCACAATCTGGATCGCGCGAACCACGCCCGCGCAAAATCCGCGGGGACCGACAAGGCGAACGGTGAGAGCGGGCTTTCCGGTTGTCATTGTGCGTGCCTCCCGTCCGTTCTAAGGTCAGCGATTCGCGTGGCGTGCCACCGAACCTAATCCAGAGGGCGGTCGATGGCGAGAAGATTTGCGGCTCGGGCCGGCATGTTGGCTGCGGCGCTTTTGCTGTTGGGGGGCTGTTCCGTTTTCGAAGGAACGAGCGTTTCGTGCCCGGCGGTCGGCGTATTCGACTTTTCGGGAGACATGACGAGGTTCGGGAGCGGCGACCGGCGCGACCTCACGGATGTCGAGTTCCGGGCGCATATCGGGAGCCTGGAGGCCGAGTGCCGTTTCGACGGTGACACGCGAACCGGGTCCATCGACCTCGACATCGTATTCCGCACGCAGCGCGGCCCCGCCGCCGCCGCGGCGAACCAGGGTTTCGAATATTTCGTCGCGGTGGTCGATCCGGACGGCGAGGTGGCGGCGCGCGAGGCGTTTGCCGTGCAGGTTTCATTCGAGGGAAGCAAGACGGAGGTTACGAGGGCGGAATCCCTCGTGCTGGGCATTCCGACGAGGGAAAACGCTTCGCTTGCGTCATACCGCGTCTATGTCGGATTGCAGCTGACCAGGGAACAGTTCGAGTGGAACCTGCAAGGCGGGCGCTAACCGGTTATTCCGAAGCGGCTCAGCGCGAAGGCGTAAAGCTCCGCGAGTTCGTGCAAGGTCTCGAAGCGCCCGGATGCGCCGCCGTGCCCGGCCGTCATGTTCGTGCGCAGCAGCAGCACCGGCTCGCCCTCGACCGTCTCCCTGAGCGCGGCGATCCATTTTGCCGGCTCCCAGTAGGTCACGCGGGGATCGGAGATGCCCGCCGTTGCGAATATGTCCGGATATGAGGCCGACGCGACATTCTCGTAGGGGCTGTACGCGGCGATGCGCGCGAATGCCTCCTCGTCCTCTATCGGATTGCCCCATTCCGGCCATTCCGGCGGCGTCAGCGGCAGGCTCGCATCGGACATGGTGTTCAGTACGTCGACGAAAGGCACTTCGGCGAGCACCGCCCTGAACAGGTCGGGCGCCCGATTGGCCGCTGCGCCGACCAGCAGGCCCCCGGCGCTGCCGCCGTGCGCGACGATGCCGCCCGCATAGCCTTCGGCTTCCAGATGGCGCCCCACCGCGACGAAATCGTCGAAACTGTTGGTCTTGCCCGCGAGCTTGCCCGTCCGGTACCACCGGTAGCCTCGATCCGTCCCGCCCCTGATATGGGCGATGGCATAGACGAATCCCCGGTCGACGAGACTTAGCCGCGAAGTCGAGAACCCCGCCGGGATCGACATGCCATAGGCGCCATAGCCGTAGAGAAGGCAGGGCGGCGGCGGAGAGAATTCCAGGTCGGCGCGGTACAGCAGGGTGACGGGCACCGCCTCGCCATCCGGCGCTGTCGCGGTCAGCCGCCGAGTCCGGTAGTCGTCGGGATCGTGGCCGCTCGGCACTTCCTGCTTTCGCAATAACCGGCGCGTCCGTTCCGCCATGTCGTAGTCATAGACGTGCGACGGCGTGGTCGGCGAGGCGTAGGCGAAGCGCAGCATGTCGGTCGCGTACTCGAAGCCCGGCAGGATGCCGAGGGAATAGGCTTCCTCGTCGAAGGCGATGGCATGTTCCTCGCCGGTTTCAAGCGCCCGCACCACGATCCGGGGCAGCCCGTCCTCGCGCTCCAGCCGCACGATCCAGTCCCGGAACAGCAGCAATTGCAGGATGAGGCATCCCGGCCGGTGCGGAACCAGGTCCTCCCACGCGCCGGGGTCGGGGGCGTCGAGCGGGGCGGCGGCGATGCGGAAGTCCTCGGCTTCGCGGTCGTTGGTAAGGATCAGCAGCCGCTCTCCCTGGTCTCCTAAGGAGTACTCCACGTCGGGACGCCGGGCCGCCACCAGGCGCGGCGGGCTTTCGGGCCGGCTGGCATCGACCAGCCGGATTTCGCCCGCTGTGTGATCGTGCGAGTCCAGCACAATGAACCGTCCGCTCTGGGTCTTCCCGACATTCAGGAAGAAGCCGGGGTCGGGTTCTTCGTAAACGAGCCGGGGCTCCCCTCCGAGGCTGCGGCGATAAACCCAGCGGGGCCGCGCATTGTCGTCCTTCACGGTATAGAACACGGTCCGGCTGTCATTGGCCCAGACGACATCGCCTGCCGTCCGTTCGACCCTGTCCGCAAGCTCGGCGCCGCTACGGGCGTCCCGGAACGCAAGCGCGTAGTCTTCGGAACCGGAAAGATCGACGGCATAGGCGACCAGCTTGTGGTCCGGGCTGTGGGCGCAGGCGGCGATGCGGCAATAGGGCTGGCCTTCCGCCAGCAGGTTCCCGTCGAGCAGGACCGTTTCTTCGCCTTCGCCGTCCCGGCGGCAAAAGACCGGATGCTCGCCGCCGGTCACGAACCGGGTGTAATAGGAGAACGGGCCGTCGGGAGCGGGCGCCGTCGTGTCGTCTTCCTTGATCCTGGCGCGCATTTCCCGCGCGAGCCGTTCCGTGAGGTCCTGCAGCGGCTCCATGACCGCCTGCGTGTATTCGTTCTCCGCCTCCAGATGCTCCCGGATGTCGTCGGGGAGCACCGAGGGATCGCGCATGGCCTCCTGCCAGTTGTCGGCCCGGAGCCACGCATAGGCGTCGATGCGCTCCTGCCCGTGCTGCGCGATGCTCAGCGGCCGCCGTTCCGCGCGCGGCGGACTTGCGGCGCGGTCTCTCTCGCTGATCCGCGTAAAGGCCCGCAGCGTCTCTTCGCTGACATGGTGCTCGATGCCTTCGGCGTCGCGCATGGCGGTCTCGTCGCTGACGCCGATGGTCTTCAGGAAATCCAGCACGATCTGGTGGCGTCGCCGCGACCGCAGCGCCATCGTGCGGCCTTTCCCTGTCAGGAAGATCGAGCGGTAGGGCCGGGTCGTCACCAGCCCGTCGCGCTGCAGGCGGGCGACCGCCTTGCTGGCTGTCATGTGGGTCACGCCCATGCGGCGCGCGATTTCGACCAGCCGCGCCTCGCCGTTCGCCTCGATCAGGTCGTCGATCAGTTCGACATAGTCTTCCGCAAGTTCCTTGCGCCGCGCGCGACGGGTGTGGGTGAAAACGGCGGCCTGCCGCTCTGCGTCCCCTAGCGCTTCGTCGGCATCGTCGCGTTCGTCGTCCTGCCGGTCGATCATCACGCGCCACCTATGACGGATGAAGGCCTGCCCGGCAAGGGACCTGCGCTGCTTGCGACCGGCCGGCCCGCCTCAGTGCGAGTCGGCCCAGTTGTCCGCGACCCCGGTCTCGACCACGAGCGGAATCGCGAGTTCCGCGGCGCTCTCCATTACCGAGGCGACGCAGGCGCGGGTTTCCTCGACCTCGGCCTCGGGCACCTCGAACAGCAGTTCGTCGTGGACCTGGAGGATCATCCGCGCCTTCAGGCCTGCCTTCTCCAGAGCCGGAGGCACCCGCAGCATGGCGCGCTTGATGATGTCCGCGGCCGAGCCCTGGAGCGGCGCATTGATCGCCGCGCGTTCGGCGAAGCTGCGCCGGGCGGGGTTCTTGTCCGCAATCTGGGGCGTCCGGCACTTTCGCCCGAAGATGGTGGGAACATAGCCGTGCTTGCGCGCGAAGGCCCGCGCCCGCCCCATATAGTCGCGGATGCCCGGGTAGCGCTCGAAATAGGCGTCGATATAGGCCCGCGCTTCGCCCTGCGGGATCGCCAGCTGGCGCGAGAGGCCGAAGGGCGAAATGCCGTAGATGATGCCGAAATTGATCGCCTTGGCACGCCGGCGCGTCATGGGGTCCATGCCTTCCACCGGCTGCCCGAACACCTGGGAGGCGGTGAGTGCGTGGATGTCGAGGCCGGCATGGAAAGCCTGGCGCAGCGGCTCGATCTCCGCAACATGGGCGAGCAGGCGCAGTTCGATCTGCGAGTAGTCGGCACTGACGAGCACATGGCCCGGCTCCGCGACGAAGGCACGGCGGATCTTCCGGCCTTCTTCGGTCCGCACCGGAATGTTCTGGAGATTGGGGTCGTTGGAGGACAGGCGTCCTGTGCCGGCGACCGCCTGGGAAAACGATGTGTGGACCCGCTGCGTGCCGGGATGAGCAGCAGCGGCCAGCGCTTCGGTATAGGTGCTGCGCAGTTTCGACAATTGCCGCCAGTCGAGCACCCGCGTCGGCAGATCGTGCCCTTGGGCGCGCAGGTCCTCCAGCACGTCCGCGCCGGTCCCGTAAGCGCCGGTCTTCCCCTTCTTCCCGCCGGGAAGGCTCATCTCGTCGAACAGGATTTCGCCGAGCTGCTTGGGCGAACCGATGTTGAAGGAGCGGCCTGCAAGCCCGTGAATCTCCTGCTCGAGGTCGCCGATGCGGCGCGCAAAATCCTTCGACAGCGCGTTCAGCGCCGCGACATCGACCTTGATCCCGGCATTCTCCATGTCGGCAAGCACGGGGATCAGCGGGCGTTCGATGGTCTCGTAAACCGCCGCCATGCGCTCCTCGCGCAGCCGCGGGCGCAGGACTCCGTGCAGTCTCAGCGTGATGTCGGCATCTTCGGCGGCGTAGTCGAGCGCCCTGTCGAGCGCCACCTTGTCGAAGGTGATGGCGTTCCGCCCCTTGCCGCAGACGCTTTCGTAGCTGATGCATGCATGGCCGAGATGCAGGCGCGCCAGTTCGTCCATGCCGTGGCCGTGGCTGGAGCCGTCGAGCACGTAGGAAAGCACCATCGTGTCGTCGATGGGCGAGACCCGGATGCCGTGCCCGGCGAGGACTTCCATGTCGTATTTGATGTTCTGCCCGACCTTCAGCACGGCGTCGGAGACGAGCAGCGGCTCCAGAATCGCAAGCGCGGTTTCGGCGGCGAGCTGTTGCGGCGCTTCAGCTTCCAGCAGTTCCGCCGCCAGGTCGTGCCCGACGGGAATGTAACAGGCCCTGCCGGGCGCAATGGCAAGCGACAGCCCTACAAGGCGTGCGCGCTGCGCGTCCAGGCTGTCCGTCTCGGTATCGACGGCGACGATGCCGGCCTCGAAACCCGCTTCGACCCAACGCCTTAGCGCCTCTTCCTCTGTGACGAGTTCGTATTCCGCTTCCACCGGGGCCGCCGGCTGCGCGTCCGCCTCGCCGCCGCCGAGGCGGGCGAGGATCGAGGCGAAGCCCTGCTCCTCCAGGAACGGCCTGAGCCGCGCCGGGTCCACGCCTTGCACAACGAAGGCATCGAGATCGGGTAGTTCCTTCACGTTGTCATGCAACTGCACGAGTTTCCGCGAGATGCGCGCCTGCTCGGCGAATTCGATCAGGTTGCTGCGCCGCTTGGGTTGGCGAATTTCCTCGGCCCGAGCGAGCAGCGTATCGAGATCGCCATACTCTTCGATCAACTGCGCCGCCGTCTTGACCCCGATACCGGGCACGCCCGGCACATTGTCGCTGGAATCGCCGGCAAGCGCCTGCACTTCGACGACCTTCTCCGGCGGCACGCCGAAGCGCTCGACCACCTCCGGGCCGCCGATCCGGCGTTGTTTCACCGGGTCGAAGAGCGAAATGCGCTCATCCACGAGCTGCATCAGGTCCTTGTCGGAGGAAACGATCGTGACCTCGGAGCCGAGTTTCGCCGCCCGGCGGGCATAGGTCGCGATGATGTCGTCGGCCTCGTAGCCCGGCAGTTCGGCGACATGCAGGTTCAACGCCTTTACGGCGTCGCGGATCAACGCGAATTGCGGCACGAGCTCCGGCGGCGGGTCGGGGCGGTTCGCCTTGTATTCGGGATAGATGTCGTTGCGGAAGGTCGTGCGCGCCACGTCGAACACGACCGCGATCCGGTCGGCATCCGTGTCCTCGACCAGCCGCATCAGCATGGCGGTGAAGCCGTAGACGGCGTTGACGGGCGTGCCGTCCGGGCGCGTCATCGGCGGCAGGGCGTGGAAGGCGCGGAAAATGTAGCCGGAACCGTCGACCAGGAAGACGTGGCGGGGCGCTTCCTCCGTCAATGCACGGCACGGAGGTCGGCTCCGTCCTTCAGCACGAAACGCCGCCCGCAATAGGGGCAATCCACCCGGCCTTCGCTGTCCAGATGAAGCCAGACGCGCGGATGGCCGAGCGCGCCGCCGCCGCCGTCGCAGGCAATCGCGGCCTCCTCGACCTCAATCGTCTCCGGCGGTTCCATCGGCGCTTCCCCCACGCTGTCCGAGCGGCACGGCGATGATAGCGAAGCCCTCCGGGTGCGCAATATGCGGGACGGGGAGGGGCGCCTTCTTTCATGCAGGCGAAGAAGCGCGGCAAGGGAGGCGATCCGCGTTTCAGACACGAAGCCTGTGCATCCTTGCGAAAAATGCTCAAGATGAACCGGCGCAAGGGAGCGTCTTCAGGGAGGACCGGCAAGTATGCTGCGTTCCGTCCTCGGTCACATCTACCGAAACTTCGAACAGTATTTTTGCGCCTTCCTGATGGTCATGGTGGTGTTCTGCCTGGGGGCGCAGGTGTTCTTCCGCTTCGTTCTCAACGCATCGCTCACCTGGTCGGAGGAACTCAGCCGCTTCGCGTTCATCTGGCTCGTCTATATGGGCGCTGTACTCGGCGCGAAGGAGCGGATTCATATCCGCGTGACCGCCTTTCACCGGCTCCTGCCGGTTGCGGTTCGCGGCTGGATGATCCCGGTTGCCGATCTGCTGTGGGTCACGATCAACCTTATCTTCGCCTGGCAGGGCGCGCTGCAAGTCGCGCACCTGGTTCAGTTCAGCTACATCTCGCCGGCCCTGCAGTGGAACATGGCGCTAATTTATTCGGTGGTGCCGCTCGGGTTCCTGCTCATGAGTTTCCGCATCCTAGAAGGCCACTGGCGCGACTGGCGGAACGGAACCCTTGGCCAATGGGTCGATGAAGCGGCTCTCGGGGATGAGCCGTGACCCTCACCCTTCTCCTCGTCACGCTCGCAATCTGCCTCGTGATCGGAGTGCCGATCTTCATGGCGCTCGGAATCGCGACCGTCGTCGCGCTCACCGTGTCCGACGTCCCCATGCTCATCCTCGGACAGACCCTGTACCAGGGCGTGGACAAGTTTCCGCTGCTCGCGATCCCCTGTTTCATACTCGCCGGCTCCCTGATGGAGCGGGGCGGCGTCACCCGGCAGATCATCGCGGTGATTTCCCAGTTTACCGGGCGCGTGCGGGGCGGGCTCGGTATTGCGACGATCCTCGCCTGCATGTTCTTCTCCGCCATCAGCGGCTCGGGGCCGGGAACGGTGGCGGCGGTAGGCTCGGTGATGATCCCGGCCATGCTCCGGGCCGGGCACGGGCGGGACTATGCCGGCGCCGTGTCGTCCTCGGGCGGTACTCTCGGGATTCTCATTCCTCCGAGCAATCCGATGATCATCTACGGCGTGATCGCACAGACCTCCATCGTGGGTCTCTTCATGGCCGGCATCGTGCCGGGAATGATCATCGGCGTTGCCCACTGTCTCGTCGCCTATCTCGTCGCCCGGCATGTGGGCTACGAAGCGACGGGAGAACGCTTCAATCTCAGGGAATTCGCGTGCGCCTGCTGGCAGGGCAAGTTCGCGCTCGCCGCACCGTTCCTCATCCTCGGCGGAATCTATGCAGGCGTTTTCACGCCGGTCGAGGCATCGGTCATCGCGGTCTTCTACGGACTCTTCGTCGGCGGCGTCGTCAACCGCATGCTCGATTTCAAGGCGATCTTCGAATCCCTGATAGAGGCGGCCCGCATCTCCACGGCCATGATTATCGTCGCGACCTCCACGGTGTTCGGTCAGATCCTAACAGTGAACCAGGCGCCCCACAGGCTTGCGGAACTGCTGGCGACCGTCTCGACCGACCCGTTTACGGTCCTCCTGATCATCATTCTGGCGTTCTTCATCCTCGGGATGTTCATGGAGACCCTGTCCACGATCATCATCGTCACGCCTGTTCTGCTGCCGGTCGTCGTTCAACTCGGGATCGACCCGATACACTTCGGGATTCTCTTCGTGGTCACCAACGAAGTCGCATTCCTGACCCCGCCGCTCGGGGCAAACCTGTTCGTTGCGAGTCAACTCGCGAAGGTTTCGCTGGAGCGGCTGAGCCTGCACGTCCTGCCGCACATCGCGGCGATTGTGGTCTGCATCCTGGTGCTCGCCTATTTCCCGGATATAAGCCTCTGGCTGCCCCATTTCCTCGGCTACGGGCTTTAGCGGCCGGTCGATGGACGGAGGACGGGCCGGGTCCGCTGCGAACCCGGCCCATTGCGCATGCCGCACCGGCGGCGGTGAGGAATCAGTTCTTGCGGTGGTCTTCGAGGAACGCCACCACCTCGTCCACGAACGCCTTGCCGCCGATCTTGTCGTAGAACATCGGCCAGACGGATTTGGCCTTCTCGATCCACTCCCGCTCATTGTCGGCGGGCACCATGATTTCAAGGCCTGCTTCGACCGACTGGAGCGCCGCCGTGCCTTCGCGCGCGATCGCCCATTGCCGCTCCTCGTCCTGGGCGAGCTTCGCCGCCTCGTTGACGATGTCGCGAATATCCGGGGCGAGCCCGGCATACCACGCATCGTTCACCACCACAGGGCCGATCCAGAGAAGGTAGTGAATGTTGGTGATGTAGTTCTGCACTTCGTCGAACCGGACGGCGGGAATGGCGGCGTAGGGGTTGTCCTGGCCGTCCACCACCTTCTGCTGAAGCGCGTTGAAGACTTCGGTCCACGCCATCGGCACCGGGTCGATGCCCCATGCCTTGTAGGCCGCGATCATGATCTCGTTCTTCGGGACCCGGATGCGAAGGCCCTGGAGATCGGCGGGAGTGCGGACCGGCTTCTTCGAGTTGGTGAGCACCCGGAAGCCGCCGGTGAGCCACGCAACCGCCCGCATGTTCGCCTGCTCGGCCATCGTGTCGTTGAGCCGGTCCCGCAGCGGGCTGTCGAGGACCGCCCACGCCTCTCCGAAATTGTTCCACATGTAGGGCAGGCTGCAGAACCCGACGATGGGCGCGAAGGGCGTGACGTTGTTCACCGCGGCGCTCGTCATGTTGAGGATGCCGCTGGACACCTGGTTCACATTGTCCTGCTCGGAGCCGAGCTGGCCTCCCAGGAAGACATCGACTTGGATGCGCCCCCCGGAAAGCTCCTCCGCATGTTTCTTGAAAGCGTGGCCGAACACGCCGTGGTAGCTGTCGTCGGGGTTGGCCGAGGCGAACTTGATCTTGACCTCTTGCGCGAATGCCGGCTGAAGCGCCGCAAAGAGCAGCGCCGCCGCGAATGTCATGATTTTCTTCATGGTTTTTCCTTGGGTTGACCCAGTGCGGCCTGAAGGGGTGCCATGCACCTCCGTCCGCAGACCGGGCGCGACGGCCCCACCTCCCAAGCGACCGTAAACTTGCCACACATAGGCGGCTCTTGCCAGAACGGTATCGACGCCTCGCTCCCGGTCAGGGCTTCGCCTTCCGGCAGAAGAACTCGACCGGCACCGTGCAGCGGTCCCGCAGCGCGCGGCCCGAGTTCGCCATCGCTTCTCCTGCGCGCTCGCCCAGAGCCAGCATGACGGCGCGGTGCGGTGGCTTTCCGCCGGCCTTGACGATGGCGCGCGAGCGGACGGCGAAGTCGAACGAGGCCTCGGTCATGTCGCGCAGGCTCTCGACGGCGAAGCCCGAGGCTTCGAGGTCCGCGCGGGTGTTATCGGGCGTTGCGAGAAAGCTGGACGCGCCGGTTTGCGCCCAGGCCTGCGGGTACTCGGGCTCGCCGCCCGGCCCCTGCGCGACCTCGGACAGGCACAGCCAGCCGCCGGGCCTGAGCACGCGGTGGATCCCTCGATAGAGTGCGCGCTTGTCGGCGATGTTCATGGAGACGTTCATCGAGTAGGCGCCGTCGAACGCCGCATCGCCGAACGGCAGCGCCAGCGCATCCCCTTGCTGGAAGGACACCCGTTCCTCAAGCCCGAGGCGCGCGGTCAGGAGCCGGGCCACGTGGCAGAACTCCGCCGTCAGGTCGATGCCGCTGATCCGGCAGCCGAAGCGGCGGGTCATGTAGCGCGCCGGGCCGCCGAGGCCGCTGCCGATATCCAGAATCCGGTCCGCCGCGGAAATCGGAAGGCGGTTCGCCATGTCCTCGGTCGCCTCAAGCCCGCGACCGTGGAAATGGTCGTAGGGCGCGAGGTCTTCGATTGTCGGCTTCGCCGGATCGACGCCGTCCTCGCGCAAGCTTGCCTCCAGCCGCGCGAGCAGGCCGCCCTGCGAATAGTGGTCCGCGATTCTCGATGCCGCGCTCATCTCCGGCCCTTCCCCGAGAAGGCAGAACGATAACAGGCCCTCTGGCGGGCGTCCCGGAAAGCGTTATATCGAGGAGGACGACTATGAGGGAGCACCGGCCATGAACGACGGAACGACCCTGCTTGCGAACATTCGCCTCGCCGACGGGAGCGCGGCGGACATCCGCATGGCCGGCGGCGCGATCGAGGAGATCGGGCCCGGTCTCGACCCGGCGGACGCCGAGTGCTTCGACGGCGGCGGGCTGCTAGTCCTGCCGGGCATGACGGACGGGCATGTGCATCTCGACAAGACGCTGACCGGCCTGCCCTGGATGCCCCATCCCGCCGAGCCGGGCCGAGCGAGCCGCATCGCGATCGAGCGCGGCCTGCGAGCGACGCTTCCGCCGCCTGCGGAACGCGCGTCCAACCTGGTCCGTCAGGCTGTCGCGCTCGGCACGACTGCCTTTCGCAGCCATGCGGATATCGGACCCGATATCGGCGTCCGGCACGTCGAGGCCCTGTTCGAGGTCAAGGCCGCCTTCTCCCATGCCGCCGACTTCCAGATCGTCGCCTTTCCGCAATATGGCGTGCTCGCCGCGCCCGGCAGTTACGAGCTGATGGACGAGGCGCTGGCGATGGGCGCGGACCTTGTGGGCGGCATCGACCCCATCGGCCAGGACGGGGACCTGGACGGCCAGCTGGACCTGCTTTTCCGACTGGCCGGGAAGCATGACAGGGGCATCGACATCCATATCCACGACCCGGGCGAAGCGGGGTTGCAGGAAATCGGGGCTCTGGCCGAGCGCACCCGCGCGACCGGCCTTGAGGGCCGTGTCACCGTCAGCCACGGCTTCTGCCTCGGGGCCTGCACGGAGGATGTCTTCGAGCGCCTGGCCGGCGCCATGGCCGGGGCAGGCATGTCGCTCGCCACCCATGGGGGCGGGGCCTTCCCGCTGCCGCCGGTCAAGAAGCTGCGCGAACGCGGGGTCGAGGTGTTCGTCGGCAATGACGATGTGCGCGATACATGGGGACCCTACGGCAACGGGGACCTGCTGATCCGCGCCATGCTGCTGTCATGGCGCTCGGGTTTCCGCACCGACGGGGACCTTGCCGTTGCCTTCGATTGCGCCGCGGCCGCCCCGCGCCGGATTTTCGGCCATGACGACCGCGGCATCGCCGCCGGCGCGCCCGCCGACCTGTTCACGGTCCACGCCGAGACGCTCGCCGAGGCGGTCGCCCAGCATCCGCCGCGCGGCCTGGTGTTCAAGGCCGGCCGGCCGGTGGCGCGGGACGGCGTCTATCTCGATTGAAGGCGTCGTTCCGGTTGACAGCGGAGGCGGCGCATCTATGGTTTCAGGACTGAAGCGCCCGTAGCTCAGTGGATAGAGCGTCTGCCTCCGGAGCAGAAGGTCGCACGTTCGAATCGTGCCGGGCGCGCCAGGGCTCCGGGCGGGTGCTCCATGTTCAGATTCTCCAGGCCGGCAATGACGCGCCGGGCGCTTCTCGCCTCGGCAGCAGCGGGGGCGGCTCTTGCGCCGTTCAGCAGTATCCGGGCGGCCGGAATGACGGAATTCGGACTGCGGGCCGCGCCGGCATCCGTCCGACTGGTTCCGGAGCCTTACGGCGAAACGCCGGTCTGGTGCTATGGCGGCAGCGTGCCGGGCCCCGAGATTCGCGTGCGCCAGGGGGACCGGCTGCGGGTCCTGCTCGACAACGGGCTCGGCGAGGACACCACGATCCACTGGCACGGCCTCAGGCTCCCCAACGCCATGGACGGCGTGCCGGACGTGACCCAGCCGCCCGTCCGCCCCGGCGGGACCTTCGCCTACGAGTTCGAAGCCGTGGATGCCGGGACCTTCTGGTACCACCCCCATTCCAACAGCATGGAGCAGGTTGCGCGCGGCCTTTACGGCGTGCTGGTCGTCGAGGAGCGCGAACCGGCGCTTCGCGTGGACCGGGACTTGAGCTGGGTGCTGGACGACTGGCGGATGACGGAGGAAGCCGCGCTTGCCGGCGCGTTCGACAATGGCCACGACATGAGCCATGCAGGGCGTCTCGGCAATTGGGCGACCGTCAACGGGTCGAGTCCGGGAGAGTTCGCCGTGCGCCCGGGCGAGCGCATCCGTTTGCGCCTCGTCAACACGGCGAATGCACGGGTCTTCGGGCTGGAGTTCCAGGACCACCGGCCGCAGGTCGTGGCGCTCGACGGCCACCCCGTCGCTCCCCATGCGCCGGAGGGCGGCCGGATCGTGCTCGGCCCCGGCATGCGCGCCGACATCGTGCTCGACATGACCGGGAAGCCGGGGGCGAAAACGCCTGTGGTCGATGCCTTCTACCGCAACCGTGAATACCGTCTGCTCGACCTTGCCTATGCGGGCGAACCGCTGCGCGGGGAGCCGTCCGACTGGCCGCTCGCCCTGCCGCCCAACCCGCTGCCGGAGCCGGAGGTCGAAGGCGCCATCCGCCATGAGATGATGTTCACCGGCGGCGCGATGGGCGGGGCGGTCATGGCAGAGATGGGCGGCAGCATGGGGCCGGTCGGGCCGCGTTCCTTCTGGTTCGTCGATGGCGAGGCCCCGTCCGGAGGCGTCCCGGAGCCGATGCTGAGGCTCAGGCGCGGCCAAAGCTGCATGATCGCCATGACCAACGCCACCGCCTGGCACCACCCGATGCACCTGCACGGCCATGCCTTCCGCATCCTCTCCCGCAACGGCAGGCCGACGGCCCGCCGGGAATGGCGGGATACGGTGCTGCTGGCGCCGCGCGAGAAGGTCGAAATCGCTTTCGTTGCTGACAATCCCGGCGACTGGCTGTTTCATTGTCATGTCCTGGGACACCAGGCGAGCGGCATGAAGAGCATGATCCGCGTGCTTTGATGCCGGGCACGGAGGAAGAAGATGGTTGCATCGCACAGCGTCGATGCCGAGGCGTTCGGGCGGAACGGTTTCGGCGGCCCCTACTACGCGATGACCGGGGACGAGGCGCGGGAATACCGCCGGAAATTCGAGGCTTACGAGGCCGAACTCGGGCGGCGCGTCACCGAGGGCAACCCCGACAACCGCTTCAAGACGCATCTTCTGCTGCCCTTTGCGGCGGACCTCGTGCGCCATCCGCGCATACTCGATGCGGTGGAGACGCTGCTCGGTCCCGACATCCTGTGCTGGACCAGCACCTGGTTCGTCAAGGACTCGAAGACCGAGGCGCAAACCATCTGGCACCAGGACGCCACCTATTTCGGCCTGCGCCCGCATCTCCATGTCACCGCCTGGCTGGCGCTGAGCGAGGCCTCCGAGGAAGCCGGCTGCATGCGCTTCGTGCCGGGCACCAGCCGAAGCGGGCTGATGCAGCACATCGCGAATGCCGCGCCCAACAGCATCAACAGCGCGGGCCAGCGCACCGTCTCGGATTTCCCGGCGGAAGATGCGGTTCCCGTGCCGCTCTCGCCCGGCGAGTTCTCGATCCACCACACGCTCGCGGTCCATGCCTCAGGCCCCAACCGGGCCGACGACCGCCGCATCGGGATCGGCATTTCCTACATCCCGGCGAGCGTGCGCCACATCGGCAGCACGAGAGTGCCGGCGACGCTCGTCCGGGGCGAGGACCGCTACGGGCATTTCGATCTCGAGCCGCGCCCGGACGGCTCCCTCGACTGGGAGAGCTACCACCGCCATCGCCACGCCTACAGCGCCAGCTATGCCGAGCAGGTCGAGTGGCACGCAGCCGGGCGCTGGGAATAGTGGGCCGGCTCGCGGGCAAGGCCGCCATCGTCACGGGCGCCGCCGGCGGCATCGGCCACGCCATCGCCACCGCCTTCCTGCGCGAGGGGGCGGAGGTCATCGTTGCGGACAATGCGGCCGACATAGCGGAGCGCGCGCCGGAGGGGGCGGTCGCGATGCGCTGCGACGTGTCCCGGTCGGCCGACGCGGAAGCCGCGGCGGCGCTGGCGTGGGAACGCTTCGGCAGGCTGCATATCCTCGTCAACAATGCCGCCCTTTTCGTGCCTTACGGCAGCGTTGTCGATGTTGCGGAAGAGGATTGGTCGCGGTCGATGGCGGTCAATCTCACCGGCCCGTTCCTGATGAGCAAATACGCCGTTCCGCCGATCGCGGCGAGCGGCGGCGGCAGCATCGTCCATGTGGCCTCGCAATTGGGGCAGGTCGGCAAGCCGGGACACTGCTGGTACAACGCAGCCAAGGGGGCGCTGATCCAGCTCGCCAAGGTCATGGCGATCGACCATGCGGGGCAGGGCATCCGCGTGAACAGCCTCTCGCCCGGCCCCATCGGCACGCCGCGCGTCCACGCGAAGCACGGTGGGCGGGAGGCGGCCGAGCGGGAGAACGGCGCGCTCACCATGCTCGACCGCATGGGCCGGCCGGAGGAGATCGCCGAAGCGGCCTTGTTCCTCGCCAGCGACGAGTCCAGCTACATGACCGGCGCCGACCTGCTCGTCGATGGCGGCTATAACGCATGGTGAGGCTGTTCGAGTCGCTCCGGGCCGTCTTCTACGCGCCCTTCTACCTGGCGCTCGAACTCGACGCTTACGGCAAGCGGGGGCTGGAGGTCGAATTCGGCCGGCCCGACAGTCCCGACGACGCGGCTTCGAGCCTCTTCGGCAGCGGCGCCGATGTCATCTGGGGCGGCCCGATGCGCATGATGCAATACCAGGCCGCCCACGGGGACGGGACGGTGGTGGCTTTCGCCGAGGCCGTGACGCGGGACCCGTTCTATGTCGTCGGGCGGGAGCCGAGGCCCGATTTCCGCTTCGCCGACCTCATGGAAGCGCGTTTCGCCCGGGTTTCGGAAGTGCCGACGCCCTGGCTCTGCCTGCAGGACGACATACGCCGCGCCGGCTTCGACCCGGCTGCGTTGGAGCGCGCGCCCGACCGCAGCATGGCGGAGAACGCCGATGCGCTGCGCGAGGGCAGGGTGGACGCCATCCAGGTCTTCGAGCCCTTCGTGGAAGACCTGCTGCATGAGGGCGCCGGGCATGTCTGGTATGCGGCCGCCCGGCGCGGCCCGACCTCCTACACGACGCTCTACACCTCCCGGCGCTTCGCCGAGGCCAATCCGGAGGCACTCTCGGCGCTCGCCGGCGGCGTCATGGAGGCGCTCGACTGGCTGCACGGGCACGATGCAGACGCGCTGGCGGAGAGGCTGCAAGCCTACTTCCCGGTGCTCGATCCGGCCCGCCTCGCGGGCGCGGTCGCGCGCTACAAGGCGGGCGGCGTCTGGGGCCGGGACCCGGTGCTGCCGCTCGAAGGCTTCGTGCGGCTGAAAGGCGCGCTCGTCTCCGGCGGCTTCATCGCCCGCGACATCCCCTTCGAAGCCTGCGTGGACAACCGCTACGCCCGACGCGCGCGAGCGGGCGGCTGAAGGCCGGACAGCGCATACGCCTCCCTTGGGAATCCCCAAGGGTCGCAAATCCGGGCCGATGGCATCAGTGCGTCGTCAGGCGCCGCAGGTCGTGTCCGATAGCCAGCATCGCCGGCACGACGAACAGGATGAGGAAGCTCGCCACCGCGAGGCCCGCCACGATGGTGAGGGCCACGGGGATCAGGAACTGCGCCTGCAGGCTGGTCTCGAAACAGAGCGGTAACAGGCCGCTGATGGTGGTGAGCGTGGTCAGCATCACCGCGCGGAAACGGTCGCAGGCCCCGTCCTCTATGGCCTGGAGGGCCGGTTTGCCTTCCTCCTCGCGGTCTTCAATCGCCACGATGAGCACGATCGAATCGTTGATGACGATACCGGAGAGCCCGATCATGCCGATGATCGACAGCACGGTGAGGTCGAAGCCGGTAAAGAAGTGGCCGAGCGAGACGCCGATGAAGCCGAGCGGCACCACCGCCAGCACCGCCACCGGCCGGCTGTAGCTGCCGAAGATCCAGGCCAGCACCAGGAACATGCCGGCAAGCCCGATCGCTGCACCGACGCCCATGTCGGCGAAGGTCTCGGCCTGCTCTTCCGCCTTGCCGGCGAACCGCAATTCGAGGCCGGCTTCCTCGGCGATTTCGGCGATGCCGTCCCGTTTGAGGGCTGCGAGCACGACATTGCCGGTGGTCACGGTCTCGTCCACCTCCGCCGTCACCGAGACCTCGCGCCGGCCCCGTTCCCGGCGGATGATATCGAAGCTGCTGGCCTCCGTTACCTCCACGACGGCGCTCAGCGGCGCCTCCGTCCCGTTCGGCCCGAAAAGATAGAGGGCACGGAGACCGCCTGTGTGTTCCTTCTGCCGGACCCGGACTTCGACTTCTTCCTCGCCTCTGGCGAAGCGCAGCGCCGTGTCGCCCTGGAGCGCGCTGCGAAGCTGGCTGCCCGCCCGCGCGATGTCGAAACCCATCGCCCGGCCTGCCGGCTTCACGCGAAGCTGCATTTCGCGGCTGCCATGGGCGAGGTTGTCGCCGATGGCGCTCACGCCCGGATAGGATGCGAGAAGGGCCCTTACGCGCCCCGACGCCGCTTTGAGGCCGTCGAGGCTGTCACCGGCGAGGCGCACGTCGATCTCGCGGCCGGGCGGGCCGGCGGTCGCAGAGCGGACGGTCAGCGAATCGGCCCCGACAAGCGGTCCGATACGGTCCCGCCAGCTCTGCACGAAGGCTTCGGTGCGCACGTCGCGCTTGTCCGCATCGACCAGTTGGACGACCACGGCGCCGACCGTGTCGTCGCGCCGCCGGAGCCCCGACAGGGCCTGATTGCGCTGTATGCCCTGGATGACCAGCGAGGTGTGCAGCAGGCCCGGTTCGCCGAAGGCCTCGGCGGCGGCATGCGCGCTCCGCTCGATCTGCAGGAGCCGCTCAAGGGTCTCCTCGCGGGTCGTGCCCGGAACCATGCGCAGGTTCGCGAAGACGCTGTACGGCTCGACCGACGGAAAGAAGGTGAAGCCGATGCGCCCGCTCGCCGCAATGCCGAGGCTGACAAGGAAGAAGCCGACGGTCAGCGCCACCACGAGGTAGCGGTGGACGAGCGCGCGCGCGACAGTGCGCCGGAACGGCCCTTCGCGGAACCGGCGGAAGCCGCTGTCGAAGCGCCGGCGGAACCGCGAGGCCCGGCCCTCCGCAGCGGCTGCGCTTGCAGCGAGCGAAAGGCGCAGATGGCCCGGCAGCACCAGGAAACACTCCACCAGGCTCGCCACCAGAGCCAGCACGACGACGATCGGGATTTCGCGGATGATCTGCCCGATGATGCCGCCGATCAGAATGAGCGGCAGGAAGGCCGCGATGGTGGTGAGGCTGGAGGAGAACACCGGGCCCGCCATGCGCCGCGCGCCCTGCAGCGCCGCCTCAAGGGGGGCGTCGCCCCGACGCGCGCGCGTCTCGGCATGTTCGGCCACCACAATAGCGTCGTCCACGACCAAGCCGATGGCCAGGATCATTCCGAACAGGATGATCATGTTGACGGAATGCCCGAGGCCCCAGGCAAGCGCCATGGCGGCCAGCAGCGCGGCCGGGATGCCCGCGGCCACCCACATCGCCGTGCGCGCATTCAGGAAGACGAACAGGACGACCAGCACGATGACAAGGCCGCCCAAGCCGTTGCGGACCAGAAGGTCGATGCGCTGGTCGATCAGCTCCGCCGACTCGTCATAGCGGTGGACGACGATGCCCGACGGCAGGGTCGGCACGAACTCTTCCAGGAATTGCGATGCCGCTTCGGCGGTTTCGAGCGCGTCCGCCGTCGTGGCCCGCTTGACGATGAGTTCGACCGCCGGGCGGCCGTCGAACCGCACCCGCGGCTGGTCCTCGTTCCACGCCTCGCTGACTTCCGCGACCTCGCCCACGGTCAGCCGGCGACCGTCCGGAAAAGCCCGGACCTCAATGGCAGCGACCTCCTCGGCGGTGCGGGCGAGGCCGAGGGAACGCACCCGGGAGACCGAACGCCCGCCCGTGTCGCCGCCCGGAATGTCGCGCGAGGCGCCCGCAATGCGGCTGGAGATTTCCGAGAGCGGCAGGTCGAGCGCGAGCAGGTCGCGCTGGTCCGCCTCGACCAGGATCCACTCGTCGCGGGCCCCGACTGTCTCTACTTCATCGACGCCGGCGCGGATCAGCCCGTCGCGCATCCTGAGCGCCCAGGTCTTGATCGTGCGCTCCGGCAGGTCGCCGGCGAGCACGATGCGCAGCAGGTTCTCGTAGCGCACCACGCGCCGGATCCAGGGCGTCTCGCTGTCCTCCGGCAGGGTCGCGACGCGCGACACGGCCGCGTCCACGTCCGCCAGCGCCGCCTGCATGTCGGTCCCGGCCTCGAAAACGATGCGAATGTTTGCGAGACCCTCCTGGGAGTTGGAAACCACCCGCTTCACGCGGTTGAGGAACCGAACCTCCGGATCGAGCGCCTGGACGATGGCGTTGTCCACGTCCTCCGCCCCGGCGCCCGGCCAGGCCACGGAGACGAGGATCGCGTCGATGCCGAAATCGGGGAAGAACTGCTTGTTCATCCGCGAGAGCGCCAGCAGTCCGGCGACCAGCATCGCCGCCATCAGCAGGTTCGCCGCCGTCGGGTGGCGGGCGAACAGCGCAATCACGGCGTCCGGGCCTCGACGCCGGGGGCGGTCTCCGACCAGCGCGTCAGCACGATGCGCCGACCGTCCTCCAGCGGCCCTTGCCCTGGCGGACCGGCATCCTCCGGGGGTCCTTCTGCACCGATTGCGATAGATCAGAAAACCACTAAATGACAAAACTCTATCATTAGTACTAGATAATTCTACAATGACTGGATACTGGGGGTGGTCTCCCGATCCATGGAGGCTTCGGCCGGATTGGGCCCGCTGGAAGGGAAATTGAGACCGGCCATGGAGATCCCTCCGGCGGTTGTCGTCAGTTCCGGTCGCTGCGGCTCGACCATGCTGTCCGACATCCTGAACTCGCATCCGGACATTCTCAGCATATCCGAGTTGTTTATCCTGCAGGGTCGCGCCCTGTTCCACTTCCGGCGCCTGACGGGCAACGAGATGTGGGGCATCGTCAGCAGGCAGACGAGGGCGCAGCGTCGGCAACTCGGCAGCCACTCCGAGGCGCTCCTGTACCCGGTCGGCACCCCGCGCGGCCGCTATGCCGGCGCCGAAATACCCCCAATTTCTTGGGTTACGCTTCCGCATATCACCGACCGGCCCGACGACCTGCTCGACGAGCTCGAACCGGTGGTCCGCTCGCAGCCGCGCCAATATGCGGCCGATCACTACCGGGCGATGTTCGCCTGGCTCTGCCGGAAGTTCGACCGAAAGGTCTGGGTGGAGCGCTCGGGCGGGGCCGGGATGTATGCGCCCAGACTGGCGACAATGTTTCCCGAGGCGAAGTTCATCCATCTTTACCGCGACGGGCGCGATACCGCCGTGTCGATGAAGAAGCACCCCGTTTTCCGCGAAGCCATGCGCTACATCGTGACCATGAGGGAGTATGGCGTGGATGCGCTGAAACCGATGACGGGGGTCTCGGGAAATGCGTTCCGGGACTGGGCGCTGCTGCGCATGCAGCTTCTCATATATGTCGTCTTCCTGTTCGGCAGAACCAGGGACCGGGAATTCACGCTTCCCGAATTCGGGAAATTCTGGTCCGACATCGTGGACTTGGCAGACCGGTTTCTCGACACCCTTCCGCCGGAGAAGGTCCTGCATGTGCGCTTCGAGGACATGCAGAGCGAACCGGAGAAGGAGATTGCGCGCCTCGCGCGGTTTCTCGACCCGTCCCTGGAAGATCCGGAATGGGTGAAGGCCGCGGCGCGGATCCCCCGCCCGACGCCCTCGAAACTGGGAGATCTCGGTCCCTCCGAGCGCGCCGCCTTGACCGAGGCTTGCCGGTCGAGCCTCGAACGCCTCGGCTACGGCCTGGGGACATCATGAACCGGTCTCGCACAGCCGGAACGGGCCTTAGAGGCGCGCTTCCGTTTGCATTCACGCTTCTGCTTTTGCCTTTGGTTGTAGCCATGGCGCTGGATTTGCTGCCGGACTTCATTCCATGGGTCGTTCCATGGATTATCCTGCCGCTTATTCCTTTCATCAAAATTATTGAAACGCTATGCAAGGACGACGTCCCGAACCTGGATCGAAACACGCCGGAATCCCAAGTGTTCTGGCATATGGCGATTCTGGTGATTTGGGCGGTATGTTACCCATTGTTGGTGATCTTCATACTCTGGGCCGTATGCAATCTACCGACCTTGTTGATCTACGAACGTCTTGTTCTGCTCGTGTTTTGCGGAATGCTCGGCAGACTCGTCACCATTACGTCGCATGACCTGATTCACAGGCCGAAATTATGGATGCGGCGACTGGCGGAATTCACGATGGGCGCAGTCGCCATGCCCCACATGTACACGGAGCATGTGTATATGCACCATCCGAATGTCGCAACGCCGCGGGACAGGGAGTCCGCGCGATTTGGGCAAAGCTATTACCATTACTTCCTTACAGGGCTTCCCTATGTCTATGTGGAATCGATTCGCGTCCAGGCGCGCCGGTTGGCCCGCCGCGGCCTGCCGTTCTGGCACAAGTCGAACCCGGTCTGGCTATGGATCGCCATGTGGACCGCCTGGCCCGTCATGGCGCTCATCGTCGGAGGATGGCAGGGACTGGCCGCCTGGGCGTTCATAGCCTTGTTCGCGGCCTGGGGGATCAGGGCCGTCGACTATATGCAGCACTACGGTTTGCAGCGCATCCTGAAACCGAACGGAAAATACGAGCGGATCCAGCCGCATCATTCCTGGAACCACTCGAGTTCTTCGAACTATCTGTACTTCTCCATACAGCGGCACTCGGATCATCACGACAAGCCGACCCGGCCGTACCCATTGCTTCACGGGCTCCCCGAAGACAAGGCTCCGAGCCTTCCGTCGCATTACGGCTCGATGATGACTTTGCTTCTTTTCCCGTCGGCCTGGTTCCGGAAAATGAACCCGCTTGTCGAAGAATGGCGGCGCAAATTCTATCCCGAAATCAAGGACTGGCGAGCGCTCTCCAGCGCGGCCTACCGCCACCGGCCCGAGTCGCTCCCGCTGATTTCGGAGATTGTTCAGGGTGCGCCATGCCTGGCGAGATATATGGAGGTCTGTTATCCGCTGATCGACAGCGTTACCGGCCGGCAATTCCAGCAGATTACCGTTCCCGACAATATAGGCATGGAGCCCGACGAGTTGCTCTTTGCCCAGAGGGGGTTGCTGCGGCTCTATTACGGCCATGAGTTCGGCCGCCGCGAAATGATCGAGGATATGGACCTGTCTCAAACGGACATGGCCGATGAAGTTGCCGAAAACGCGCAAATCTGGTGCAACGACCAGGCCTTCCAGATCGGCGTAAGGATGATGCGGGGTCATGTCCTGGGGCAGGATGTCGGCCGGCCGCTATCCAACATGGCGGACGCGGCGGTAACCCAGCTGGCGCGGGTCGTTCTCAACGAGTTTGTGGCTTATCGAGGCCCGGTTCCCGGCGACGGCATCGCCTTTGTGGCCTTGGGCAAGCTCGGCGAACGCCGGATGACCTTCGAATCGGAGGTCGAACTCATCGCTTTGGCGGACGGGACATCGGACAGCGAAGGGAACGGGTTCGTCCTGGAAGACAATGCAGGCGAGTTCTGCAGGAGATTCAACAAGGTGGCGGCGGAGTGGTCGGCCAACAACATGCTTGTCAAATCTGTCCGTCTTCGGGCCCCGAATAGCGGCATCGACAATGTTACCGGCGCGCTGGAGCGATTTGCGAACGGCGCCGGAGAGCCGGATGCGAATGTTCTGCTGGAAGCCGCCTCGGCGAGGATCGTGTGCGTGTTCGGCGACCGCCCCGAGGAGTTCGCCGAACGGTTCGAGGAAGCAAGGCGGTCCATCCTCCTCCGGCATGCGGCCTCCGCCGCCGATATCGTTCGTCCAAGTCCCCGGTGACATGGAAGGCGAGCGGTTGCTTCGAGCCATACTGGAAGGTTCGGGTGGTTTGGCCGATCTCGATCTGGCCGTACTCGGCTTGCGGCTGCAATATGGCGGGAGCCACCCGGAGATATCGGGTGGGGACGGGCCGGTGGAGGTCCTGAAGAAGGCCGGAGAATGCGGGATTCTCGAATCGCAGACTGCGGAGGACCTTGCTGAGGCGGCGAGTTTCCTGATGGGCCTGGAATGCGTTCTGTCGCTGGTGAAAGGCGAAGGGGCCGGCGAGGCGCATTGGGAAGACCCGGTCAAGGCCACTGTGGCCCGGGCCTGCGACGCCGGGGATTTCGAAGAGGTCGTTGCGAAGGCGGAGGAGGCGGCCGCCCGCATCGCCGCATATCTTGCTGCGGCTTCCGGCTCCGGCGCGGGGGAGGCCGGCTGAAACGGCGCCCCCATCTTTCGGCCATGGGCGCCGGGCGGGAGCTACGGCCCCGGCAGGAGCGTCAGCACCCCCGCCGACGCCCGCAAGGCCTCGGCGCGGGATTGGGGAATGCGCATATACTCGCCGTCCCGCCACCGGCGGGTCGTGTTGTCGTAGCGCCAGGACAGGAAATTGCCGCTGGCGCCCGTTCCGACGGAGAAGACCGAGTTCGAAAGATCGGACAGGTCGTAAACCGCGCGAAAGCCCGAGCCGTGGTTGGCGGCGAAGGGCTCCGTCTCATTGGCGATGCTGTGCCGCCCGCGATTGACCGTGAAGCCGCCGCCTCCCGCTTCGATGCGGATGTCCGCCAGCCGATTCAGGACCGGAATGCGGCCGAGCAGGATATGGCCGAACAGGGCCCGGTGCGCCTCGCCCCAGCGCCAGTCCTCCATGTCGTCCCCGTAGCGGCGCGCCAGATCGCCGAGAGCGCGGGAAAGAGCAGCGGCGACGGTCCGGCCGCAATTCTCGACCGGCGTTGTCGTCACATCGTCGCACCATGCCGGGCGGTTCGTCAGCATGTGGGCGACCGTACCCGGCCGGAGGCCGAAAAAGGGCTGGAACAGGTCGCCGAGTTCGTCGGCGTAGAGGCCGCGGTTCACCTCTGCGACCCAGGCTGCAAATATCAACGGCGCCGCCGATGCGCGCGCCATGCGCAGGTCCCAGCCGCGAAGCAGGGACAAGGCGCGCTTCGCCCTGTCGTCCATGCCCGCGGGTTCGGCGAGCGCCAGGAACAGGGGGACAAGGTCGGCCGCAGCGCCGGAGAACTCGTCGTGCTGCAAGGCCGTTTCCGTTGCGACCGTGCGCGGCGCGGCCTCCTCCATGTGCGCCTCGATCCGTTCCGCCCGGTATGGCGGCGGCCAGCGGCGGGCGAGGAACCACGGATGGTCGGCAGGGGCGATGCGCTGGTTGGCGTGGACGATGACGCCCGACGGTGGGTTGAAGGTGCGCGGAAGCGCATCGTGCGGCACGAATCCGGTCCAGTCCCCTTCGCCGGTCCAGCCGGCGGAGGGCAGCCAGCCGTCGCCGGCGCGGCGTATCGGAACCCGCCCCGGCGACACAAAGCCGATATTTCCCTCGATATCGGCATAGGTGATGCTGACATGAGGAGAATGGAAACTCTCCAGGGCGGACGTGAAACCGGCCCGGTTCCGCGCCCGGTTCAGCTTCAGAAAGGCGAGGAAGGTCATGTCGTCGTCGCGCAGAAGCGTGGAGGAGAACGCGACGACATAATTCCGCTTTCCGGGAAATTGCCCATCGAGGGCGGCGAAATCGGGCGCGAGGTCGGAAACCACCGGGCCGTGGCGCGTTTCCCGGACCACCAGCTCCACGGGTTCCTGGCCCTTCACCGCAATGGTCTCGGTCCGCTCGTCGAACCGGCGCGGTCCGCCCGGCGTGTCGTAGCGGCCCGGCTCGCCTTCGCTTATGCGCTCTATGAAGAAGTCCTGGAAATCGCTGCCTGCATTGGTGACGCCCCAGGCGATGGCGTCGTTATGGCCCAGAACGAAGACCGGTCCTCCCGGAACCGTCGCGCCCGCCAGGCTGAGGCCCGGCGCTTCCAGGCGCGCGAGATACCAGAGCCCCGGCGCCGTCAGCGCCAGATGGGGATCGCTGGCCAGCAGGGGGAGGCCGCTTGCCGTCCTGCCGCCTGCGACCGCCCACGCATTGGACGCCTGCGCCTCCGACCGCGAGCCGCCGGACATGGCCTTCCACAAGGACTTCCACTGAGCGGCAACGATCGCGTCTTCGGCAATCGTCCGGGTGCGACTAGCGCCGGAAAGGGCGCCATCGACGTGCTCGGGGAAAAGGTCGGAGAGTTGGGTTGGAGACAATCTTGCCGCAAGCGCGCCGCGAAGGGCTTCGTTCTCCCACTCCCAGACCAGGTTGGCCAGCTTGACGCCGGCCCGCGCCAGCGAATCCTTCGGCCGCCACGGTTGCGGTTCGTAGCCGAGCAGGAGGAATTCCGGCGGCAGCGCGCCGGACCGCGTCGCCAGCCATGCGTTGATGCCGGCGGAATAGGCATTCAGGACCCCGACCGCGTCCTCCGGCAGGCGCGAGAGAACCCGCTCCGCATTCCGTTCGGTCCCGAGCGTCCGCGCCATGCGGTCGATGGAGAGCGTTCGCTCGCCGACGACTTCGGAAAGCGTCCCGCTGCCAACCCGGCGTGCGAAGTCCATCTGGAACATCCGGTCGCGCGCATGCACGTACCCAAGAAGGAAAAAGGCATCGTCGGCCGTCGCCGCCCGGATATGCGGAATGCCGTTGGCGTCGTAGATGACCTCTCCCCGCTCCCCGAGGCCGGGAAGCCGGATCTCGCCGTCGAGCCGCGGCAGCGACGTGCGAAGCCAGAACCAGCCCGCCGCGCCTGCGAGGAGGACCGCGGCGACCAACGCCGCCGGCAGGGCTATCCACAGTTTCGTCCTTCGTCTCATCCCGCACCCTTCGGCGACGGTTCCGGCGCCCTCATCTCAGCAACGAGGCGCCAGGCAAGCCCGAGCGAGAGCGAACCGGCGACAGCTCTGCCGATCGGCACGGCGCACACCGCCGCCGCCGCGCCGAGCGCGAAGGCGACCGGCTGCCCATCCGGCATTCCGACAAGCAGGACCAGCGCAAGCAGGGCCAGGCCGTTCGCCATCCAGTCCAGGGCCGTCGTCCAGTAGGAACGTCCGAAATGGTAGAATACCGGCCTGCAAAGGGTCGCCATGCTTGCCGGAACCAGCGCGGCGAAGCCGTACACGGCGTAAACGTGCACCAGGCCCGAGGCTTCCGCCGTCAGATCGAACATCCGGGAGATCTGGCCGGACGTCGATGCGAACAGCGCCCAGACCGCAATGACGTAACAGACGGAGAACGCCGCCGCGCTGCGAAGGCTCGCGACGGTCCGGCCGACATCGCCAGCGCCGTAATTCTGCCCCAGGACCGGGTTGAGCGCGATGGTCAATCCCATGACTCCGCACCCTGCAACCAAGGTGATTCGTGCGAGCAGCGCCCATGCGGCAAGCGCGCTGTCCCCGAACGCCGCGACCCACAAGGTCGCCAGCAGCCAGATCGCGGGCGTCGCGAGTTCCGACAGGGCGGCCGGCCCCGCGATCGCCAGAACGTCCCTGGCGTCGCGAAGCGTCTCGAATATATCGGGCAGCTTCAGGAGCCGGTAGTTGCGGATGACGAACCCGACCCCGAGCGCCGCGCTGATCGCGCGGTCCGCCAGCAGCGCCCAGGCCGCGCCTTCGAGACCCCACCCGGCCCAGAAGATCAGCGCCGGGCTGACCGCGAGCGCCGCCAGACTGCCCGAGACGGTTACGGCCACGGATCGCCGCACGTCGCCGGCGCCGCGCAATATCGCGCCCGCCGCCAGGCTCACCGCTGCCAGGGGAACGGAGTACAGGGCGATTTCCAGATAGAGGTCCGCGGCGTCGAAGACCGCGCCGGGCTCCACGAAGGAGGCGAGGGCCGCGCCGCGAAAGATCTGCGCCAACCCGACTGCGGCGCACATAACCGCCAGGGTGACGACCAGGCACGAGGTCGCCCGCCGCGCAGCCAACGCCTTGTCGCCGGCGCCCAGCGCCTGGCTGACCTGCACGGTCGCCGCCGACGCCAGGGCGAGCCCGATGGCGATGACGAGATACTCGATGAACCTCGACAGCCCTACAGCGGCGATCAACCGTTCATCCCGCAACAGCGAGATGTAGAAAAGGGTCACCAGGTCCGCGAGGAAGATGAACAGGAGCGCCGTCGAAGCGGGCCCGGCCATGCGCAGCAGGTGGCGCCCGACCGGGCCGGTCGTATAGACGCCCTCGGCCGCGTTCCGCGCTTCCGGCTCCGCCACCGCTGCGCCGCGCTCTACACGGCGTAGCCGAGCCGCTCCAGGCCCGGTCGGCAGGCTTCCGTCAATGCGGCCCGTTCTTCAGGATCGAGCTGCGCGACCTTCGACCGGGACGGCCTCGGTATCCGGGCTGCTTCCTGCACCCAATCCTCGTTTTCCAGATCGCTGGAAATAAACCGGATTATGCGGCGCAGCTCCCGCTCCGCATTCGTTTGCAACTCATCGAACCGCACATCCAGAACCCGTTCGGACGGCAAGTTCTCGATAAAGTCCTGAGCCGCTCCCACCATCGAACTCCATATTGCGCCGAAGTGCGCGATCTCCAGCCGGTCGGCCGGCATGGGGATCGGGAACCGCGACAAATACGTCAACGGCTGCAGGCGCAGCGCCGTCGAATCCCAGAACTCGCTGTGTTTCGCCTCGACCCTGAAGGGATCGTATCTTCGCTTCTGGAGGGCGATTATATAGGGCGCAATTCCCCTGAATGGATGATGCCGGAACATGGAAAGCGCGACCTCCCGTCCGTCCCGATGCATATTGATGATTTTTGCTTCCGGGAACCTGTTTATGAGCCTCGATGCATACATGGAAGACCCGCCGGAGCGTTCAACCCAGACCTTCCGGTCGAATCTTTCGGACAACCATCCGAAAAGGCTTCGGCAGTGATTTGCAGGAGATTGCCGTGGGAAATTTCGCACGACCGGCTCCAGCTCGTCGAAAAGGCTCTCGTAGCGGTTCGTCAGGTGCGGAAGCGTCACGCATAGAATGGGAGGGACAGTATCCCGCCCGAACCGGGAATCGGGATCGTCGAAGGGATATAGCAGCTCTTCGTAATCCTTCTTGAGAAGATATCGAACCAATTGCGGTTGATGGGTGAGAACATGCCACATTCTGTCTCCGGTCATGCGCCATCGACTGAACAAGGCAGTGCTGTGAAGCGTAAAGAACTCCGAGACGCTGAGAAGGTCCGGATGCAGGTTCAGCATGTTGGACAACATCGTCGACCCGCAACGGCCGGAACTTAGAACGACTACCGGTGGATAGCAGGGTCCCCGGCCGATCATCGAACGCACCCCGATCCTCTTGCGGCCCTTCGCCTGCCAGGATAACCGGCAGGCAAGGGAGTGAGCCCAGTCTTCTGCGGCGGATATTCCGACATCAATCCAGTAATCGAATTACCGCGTCGGCGGCAAGGTCCACCGGCATCGCGGTCGTATCGATCCGTAATTCGGGCGCCTCCGGCGGTTCGTAAGGCGAGTCGATCCCGGTGAAGTTCACAAGATCGCCGCTGCGCGCCTTGACGTAGAGGCCCTTCGGGTCGCGCGCCTCGCAGACTGCGAGCGGCGTGTCCACGAATATCTCCAGGAATTCGCCGTCCTCTACCAGGTCGCGCGCCATGCTGCGGTCCGACCTGAAGGGGGAGATGAAGGAAACGATCACGATCAGCCCTGCATCGGCCATCAGCTTCGCGACCTCGGCCACGCGGCGGATATTCTCGACCCGGTCGCGCTCGGTGAAGCCGAGATCCCTGTTGAGGCCGAGCCGTACATTGTCCCCGTCCAGGAGATAGGTGCGCCTGCCCTGCGCATGGAGCTTCTGTTCCACGCGGTCGGCGACAGTCGATTTTCCCGCCCCGGACAGCCCGGTCATCCATAACACGCAGGGCCGCTGCCCGAGAGCGTGCGACCTCGCCGCCTTGTCGATCTTCAACGCCTGCCGGACGACATTGGTCGCGCGGCGGAGGGCGAATTCGACCCCGCCCGTGCCCAATTCCTCCCCGGTGAGCCGGTCGGCAAGGCTGAATATGCCCGCCCTCCGGTCGGCGGCGATGTCCAATTCCACAGGCCGGTCGAGCGACAGCTTGCAATAGCCGATGTCGTCGGCGCCCAACGTCCTCGCAGCCATGTGCTGCATCGTATCCATATCGACCCGGTGGACGATCTCGGTGACCTGCGCAACCGCCGAGACATTGTCGAATCGAATGAGATAACGCCGCTGCGGCAGCATCGGCTTGCTGGCCGTCCAGATGATATGGGCGGCGTACTGGTCCGCGATCTCCGGCGCGCGGCCTTTGTCCCGGCCCGCCGCGCTGCTGCCGGTGTCGACGGTTTCGAGCAGTTCCATCAGCCTGGAACCGGAATGTCCGGGTATGCCGCTGCCGGCCGTCAAGACGTGCTACCCGCTCGGCGCGCAAACCGGAGGCCGCGCCTCCGCGCATCTAGCGCGCGAGTGCTCACTGCCAGGGACTTTCAGCAACGCAGATTTGCCAGCCGTCCGCCACGCGATCCGGAAGCCGTTCGGCAAGGCTTGCATTGCAGGCTTGCCGATGCACCGGGACTATATCGGAAACAACCTTGCTGCCGAACATCAAGCCCATCGTCGATCCGGTCGAAAGACGCAGCAACTCGCCCCGACCCAGCCGAGCGGCGTGAACCTGAGACCGCCCAAGTTGAACTGCCGGCTTCCGACATGTCAACGGGAATCGAATCGGGTGTCGCTGGCACATGATCTGTCCGGTTTGGTTTCTCCATCTGGAGGGATCGCGATGAGCCGGACGGCATGGCGACAGGAACGCAGGATGGAGAAGTTCGAGGATGTGTTGGGACGCTTTGAGTCGAAGCGTCTATCGGCGCTGGATGCAGCGGAGTTGCTGGGGACGTCGGAACGGACGTTCCGGCGTGACCAGCGGCGCTGGGAGGACTGCATCGGGGTGGTGGATAGTGTGATACATTGACTTTTCCGCTTTTAATATGGCATTAGATTTGTTGTTTCGATTGTGAGTGCCGCCCGGTTTCTCAAGGGAGGACGCTATGCGCAGGATTATCATCGCCCTTGCGGCCGTGATGGCGGTCGCCTCGGCCCAGGCCGCGGACAACGAAATCAAGATCGGGGTGACGATGGGCTTTACCGGACCCATCGAATCGCTGGCGCAGGACATGGCGGCCGGCGCGGAACTCGCCATCGAGGAGGCCAATGACAGCAAGGCCCTGCTCGGCGGTGCTTCGGTGACGCCGGTGCGCGGCGACACGACCTGCGTCGATTCCGCAGCGGCAAGCGCGGCGGCGGAGCGGCTGATTACCGCCGACCGGGTGAACGCCATCGCCGGCGGCGACTGCTCGGGCGTGACCACGGCCATGCTGCAGAATGTAGCCATGCCGAACGGCGTGGTGATGATCTCGCCGTCGGCCACCTCGCCGGCGCTCTCGACGCTGGAGGACAACGGTCTGTTCTTCCGCACCGCGCCCTCGGACGCCCGCCAGGGCCAGGTGATCTCCGAGGTGCTGAAGGAGCGGGGCGTCAGCACCGTCGCACTCGCGCGAACGCACGGCCGGATGGAACCGGATCGTGTGCCACAGCTTGTTGTCGCGCCACCGGTAGAAATAGCGCTACACCGTCGAGACCGGCGGGAGGTCTTTCCGGCAACTGGCGCCACTGGCAGCCGGTCGAGGCCATATACAGCACCGCATTCACGACCTCGCGCCAATTGGTCGTGCGCGGGCGCCCGATACGGCAGAGCCTGCCCCGGACTGCGATCCGGGGGCGGCGGCGTGAAAGGCTCGATCGGCGCCCATTCATCGTCGGTCAGATCGCTTGCATATCGCGGGCAGTCCCGCCGATACTCCCGGCGGGCGGTTTCAGTCCAAGGCATGCGTGGCTCCGTTCAGCTTCGTAACCGAACAGAATCGCAAACCCTTGAAACCGCTTAACTCCTTTCGGGTCAGGCTCTCAATTTGGAAGGCGCGGCGCGCGAAGCGGTTTCCTATGCTTTTTCCCAGCCGCCGTGCCTTCGATACGGCGAGGAGCGGGCGATGACCGTGGGTTGGGGTCGGTTCGGGACGAACGCCGGACGAGAGGCGCGTGCGAATGGCGAGCAGTTCCCCGCACGCGTCGGGCGTGAACGGAACGTCGGCCGAAGCGGTTGGCGATGGCCAGCCTGCCGCGCCGGCAACCGCGGGCGCACCGAGGGAACCTCACCTGAGCCCGTTCGGCGACATGTCAGTGGACTTCGACGACCTCTTACCCTTGGCTGCAACAATCTGGCGACGATAGCTGGCTGGAAAACGCGATGTACGCTCTTGGGTGCGCTGAGTTTCATTGCAGCGTGCACAAGTACTGTCCCGGAAACAGAGTTCTCCGATGTTTCCGACCTCGTCGCCGAGCGGACGGGCGAGACCGTCACTTGGGAGCCGCCTGCGGATATTGCGCCGGACTTCGAAGCGAAAATCGAAACATTGTTGTCCGAGGACTTGACGGCCGAGACCGCGGTGCAACTCGCGCTTCTGAACAATCCTGGTCTCCGGGCCACGTATGCCGATCTCGGAATCGGTCGCGCTGCCCTCGTACAAGCGGGGCTTCTGCGTAATCCGGTATTCGACGCGGTGTTTCGACTCCCGGGGGAGGAGGGCGGGCAGACGAACTTGGACCTCGGCCTCACGTTCAGCGTGGTGGAAGCGGTTACGATTCCGGTGAAGCAAAGGATCGCCGAATCCAGACTGGAGGCGGCCAAAGCCCGGGTGGCGGGTGCGGCGATCGATCTCATCGCCGACACGCGCCGGGCGTTCGCCGAGGTCCAGGCAGCGCAGCAAATCGCCGAGCTGCTTGTGCAGGCCGAACAGGCCGCCGAAGGCTCAGCCGGTGTCGCCGAAGCGCTCTACAAGGCGGGCAACGTCACACGGCTCGCGCTCGACTCGAAACGCTACTTCCACGAGGAAACAAAGTTCTCCAGACGCCAGGCCGAGACGGAGCTAATCGAGGCGCGGGAACGGTTGAACATTCTCCTCGGGCTGCGCCAAGGAGCGGCGTGGACGCAGAGCGCCCGCCTGCCGGATCTACCGGACTCGGAGGCCACTGGAGACCTCCAGGGAGCCGCCTTGGACGCAAGCCTCGAGTTGGCTGCCGCGCGTTCGGAACTCTTGGCGCTGGGTGCTGCGGGCGGTCTGGAGGATATCGATGCATGGCTCCTGGGCTTCGAAGTCGGCGGTATGGCCGAGCGGGATAACGGAGAATGGGAGAGGAGGCCGACAGTTGGGCTGGCGTTTCCGATCTTCGATTGGGGTGCGGCGCGCGACGCGCGCAATCGCAGCGAGATCGTTCAGGCTCAGGACAGGTACCGCGCACAGCGCATCGAGGTCGCTACGGCGGCACGGCTCTTGAGCGCGCGTCTCGACGATGCACGGTACGCAGCGAAGTTCTACCGGGACATCGCCCTGCCACTGCGTTTTCAAATGCTCGATCAGGCACAGCGTCGATACAACGCCATGCAGGTCGGCGTGTTCGACATTCTGGCGGCCAAGAGGGCACAGATTGCGACGGGCATGTCCTACATCGCAGCGCTCAGAGACTATTGGTTCGCTCGGTCTGCGGTGGATCAGCTTCTGGCCGGTCGTCTGCCCCCTTCCAGATCGGGTAGCGCCTCGCCAGCAGGCGCTGCGGCGAGAGGGCCTGCGGAGGAGAGACACTGATGGTTACACGCCGAGACATGTTCCGATTCAGCGGAAGCACTCTCGTTGGTATGGCGGTTGCATCTTCCGCGCCTCGAGCAGCCGGCGCCGGATATGCGCAATCCGTGGACCCGACGCAGCCTTACGAGCCAGGCGAGCCCGATCGGCATTATCGCCGCAGCGTGACACCACACGGCGTGACGCTGCCCTTCCGTGTCGTCGATGGGGTGAAGGTCTTTCACCTCGTCGCGGAAGAGGTGGAGCACGAATTTGCGCCGGGACTCAGCGCGCGCTGCTGGGGCTACAACGGCCGGGTCCACGGACCGACGATCGAGGCCGTCGAAGGCGATCGGGTGCGGGTCTACGTCACGAATCGGCTTGACGCGCCGACCACGGTGCACTGGCACGGCGTGATCCTGCCAAACGGAATGGATGGCGTTGGCGGGCTCAACCAGCGCCCCATCCACCGTGGCGAGACGTTCAAGTACGAGTTCACGTTCAGACAGCACGGCACGTTCATGTACCACTCGCACCACGACGAGATGACCCAGATGGGCATGGGGATGATGGGCATGATCGTCGTGCACCCCCGTTCGAACCGGAGCGCTCATCCGGACCGGGACTTTGCGATCATGCTGAGCGAATGGGCGATCGAGCCCGGAACTTCGCGCCCCAACACGAACGTGATGACCGACTTCAACATCCTCACCATGAACGCGCGATGCTACCCCGGCACAACGCCGCTGGTGGCAAGGCAGGGCGAGCGCGTGCGTATTCGCTTCGGGAACCTCTCGGCGATGGATCATCACTCAATCCATCTGCACGGTTACGCGTTCCAGATCGTCGAAACCGACGGAGGGCCGATTCCCGAGGCTGCCCGATGGCCGGAGACCACGGTCATTGTTCCCACTGGGAGCACCAGGACGATCGAGTTCGTGGCGGACAATCCCGGCGACTGGGCGCTGCATTGCCACATGACCCATCATGTTATGAACCAGATGGGGCATGACTTTCCCAACATGGTCGGCGCGGACTTTCGGTCGGTCGAAGACAGGATCGTCAGCCTGTTGCCGGCGTACATGACGATGGGGACTAAGGGAATGGGGGAGATGGGAAAGCACGTTGAGATGGGTCATATGGCCCTCCCGGCCAACTCAATCCCGATGGTCGGTGCGCAAGGGCCGCACGGCTACATCACGATGGGCGGAATGTTCACGATCCTCAAGGTGCGCGAGCACCTCGATTCGCACGATGACCCCGGTTGGTACCATGCGCCGTCGGGCACTCAGGCCGGTCTGGCAGCGCCCGAAGAGCTGAAACGCGATGGAATCCAGACATAGCAAGCAAAACCGGCCCTAACCCGATTGGGGTCGATTCAGGAGGGGGGCAGAATCGTACTCTAATACCAGCGGCTCCGGTTTGTGACTCATGGAGATTGCCGCCCGGTTTTCCCTCTGCGTCACCCCGGCCGGAGCGAAGCGGAGAGCCGGGGTCCATCCATGGCTCTCGACGATGCCGTAGCCGGTGGGGAGCAGGCTCGACCGCTGAAGTTGCCGCGAGAACCGAGGCTGGGCCCCGGCTCGGAGGCCGGGGTGACAGTGGGGACCATCACCATAGGTTCCGATCAACGACCGCTGGTATAAGAGCCTGACTCGAAACACGTTCAAAGTTAACAATGCCTTGCGAGTCTTCGTGTTGTAAGGCGTATATGGGCAATGTTGATCCAAGCCTCGCTGGAGGCGATGGACAACGACAAATCCGAGGCTTTGCAAAACACGAACAACTCGCCGACCCGACACGGGTGGAAGGTTACGCTGCATCCGCGCTCGTTTCGATCATTGTGACCAGCGGTTTTCCATACGGTTCGAGCGAAAATTCCTCCAGATAGAGCTCCGCGCTTCCCTGAGGTCGGCCAGAGCCTCGTCGATAGTTTCGCCTTGGGTCGTCGTTCCGGTTTCCGGGTTCATGGCGGTAAAGCCGCCTTCCCGGTCGGGCAGCAACATTACAGTCAGTTGCATCTCTTTCCCTTTCACGCGGTCGGCAGGGCGTAGTCCTTGAAGTCGTCGCGGAGCTTGGTTTTCAGCAGCTTGCCGGTGGCGGTGTGCGGGAGCTCGTCCACGAAAACGACATCGTCCGGCTTCCACCATCGCGCGATCTTGCCGTCGTACCAGTCGAGCAGGTCGGACTTTTCCAGTTCCGCGCCTTCTTCCCTGACGGCGATGAGCAGCGGCCGCTCGTCCCAATGCGGGTGGGCGACGGCGATGACGGCGGCTTCCACCACCTTGGGATGGTCCACGGCGATATTCTCCAGGTCGATGGAGCTGATCCACTCGCCGCCCGACTTGATGACATCCTTGGTCCGGTCGGTGATGCGCATGTAGCCGTCGCTGTCCAGCGTCGCGACATCGCCGGTGGAGAACCAGCCGTCGGCGGTGTGCGCATCCGAGTCGTCCTGCCTGTGATAGGCGCTGGCGATCCAGTAGCCGCGCACCTGCAGGTCGCCGAAGGCGACGCCGTCTCGGGCAAGCTCGCCGCCGTCCTCGCCCACGATGCGCATGTCCACGCCGAAGAGCGGCCGGCCCTGCTTCTCGGCGAGGTCGAGCCACGCCTCCTCTTCGATGCCGTCGTGCTTGGAAAGCGGCGTGTTGACCGTGCCGAGCGGGGACATCTCGGTCATGCCCCAGGCATGGCGGACAATTGCGCCGTAGTCGCGCTTGAAGGTCTCGATCATCGAACGTGGAACGGCCGAGCCGCCGATCACGACATTGGAGAGCGGCCGGATGTCCTTGCCCGAACGCTTGAGATAGTCGAGGAGCATCAGCCAGATGGTCGGCACTGCGGCCGTCATCGTCACGCCTTCCCCGGTAATCAGCGCCTGGACGTTCTCGCCGTCGAGATGCGGGCCGGGAAGCGCCAGCTTTGCGCCCGCCATGGTCGCCGCGTAGGGAATGCCCCAGGCGTTGGCGTGAAACATCGGGACCACCGGCATAACCGTATCGCGCGCGGAAATATTCATGCAGTCCGGCCCGATGGAGGCGTAGCTGTGCAGGATGTTGCCGCGATGGCTGTAGAGCACGCCCTTGGGGTTGCCGGTCGTGCCCGAGGTGTAGCAGAGCGAGGACGCCGTCCGCTCGTCGAAGCCCGGCCAGGAGAACACCGGGTCCTGCGCGGCGACCAGCGAATCGTAAGAGAGGAGGTCGAAATGTTCGCTCTCGGGCAGGCTTGCCTCGTCGCAGAGCACGACGACGGTGCGCACCGTGTCCGCGATCTCGGCGGCAAAGCTGTCCAGCAGCGGCACGAAACCCGCCTCGACGAACAGCACGCGGTCGCTGGCGTGGTTGACGATATAGGCGAGCTGTTCGACATAAAGGCGCGGGTTGATGGTGTGGCAAATCGCGCCGATTCCCGACACCGCGTAGTAGATCTCGAAATGTCGCCTCGTGTTCCAGGCCAGCGTGCCGACCGTATCGCCGAAACCGACGCCGAGTTCGCCGAGCGCGTTGGCGAGCCGCTTGGATTCCGCCTGCGCGTCGGCATAGCTGTAGCGATGCAGGCCGCCCTCGACATTGTGCGTCACGATCTCTGTCTCGCCGTGGTACTCAGCGGCGAAGTCGATCAGGGACGAAATCAGCATTGGCCGGTCCATGATCAATCCGAGCATCGGTGTTATTCCTTCCGAAGACATGGTTCGCGCGCATTTATAGCGGCAGCCGGCGGCGAACGGGAGCGATGCGATGCCTTTGCTTGAGGTGGAGAACCTCAGGGTCGAGTTTCCGACCAGGCGCGGCGTGCTGGTCGCGGTGGACGACATCTCCTTCGCGATAGAGGAGGGCGAGGTGCTGGGCGTGGTCGGCGAGTCCGGCGCCGGCAAGTCCCTCACCGGCATGTCGATCATCGGCCTGCTGGAGCCGCCGGGGCGGATCGCGGCCGGGCGCGTCAGCCTCGCCGGCAGACGGATCGACGATCTCGGCCCGGAGGCGATGCGCCGCATTCGCGGAAAGCAGATCGGCGCCGTCTTCCAGGACCCGCTGACCAGCCTCAACCCGCTCTACACCATCGGCCGCCAGTTGACCGAGACCATCTCGACGCATCTCGACCTCGGCGAGCGGGGGGCGCGGGCCCGCGCATTGGAGCTCCTCTCGGAAGTCGGGATCCCGGCGCCCGAGCGCCGGATCGACAGCTATCCGCACGAGTTTTCGGGCGGCATGCGCCAGCGTGTGGTGATCGCGCTGGCGCTGGCGGCCAATCCGCGCCTGCTCATCGCCGATGAGCCGACGACCGCGCTCGACGTGTCGATCCAGGCGCAGATCATCGCGCTCCTGAAGCGCCTCTGCCGCGAGCACGGCACGGCCGTGATGCTGGTCACGCACGACATGGGCGTCATTGCGGAAACCGCGGACCGGGTCGCCGTGATGTATGCCGGGCGGATCGCCGAGATCGGCCCCGTGCGCGACGTCATCCAGGCCCCGCGCCATCCCTACACGGAAGGCTTGATGGGCTCGATCCCGACCATGGCCGAGCGCCGGGGCCGGCTGGTCCAGATCGAAGGCGCGATGCCGCGCCTCACGGAAATCCCGCCCGGCTGCGCCTTCGGCCCCCGCTGCCCCAAGGTTTTTGCGCGCTGCGGGCGCGAACGCCCGGACCTGACGGAGACAGGCGGCCCCAACCGCGCCGCGTGTTGGCTTTGCGACGATGGATGAACAATCCTCGCGTTCTTGCAAGCAATTCCCAAACTGGATTTTATGTAGTAACATAAAATGGAAATCGAGTTCGACGAGATAAAATGGGCAACCGCTCTCGAAGCACGGGGATTGGATATGGCCCGGGCCGGCGATGCGTTCGCGGGCGCGAGCCTGACTGTCCGGGACGATCGGCAGGACTATCGCGAGGCCCGGTTCCTCACCGTCGGTTTTCTCGACGGAGAGATGGTGGTCTTGGTTTGGACGCCGCGCCGCGATGTGCAGCGGATCATCAGTTTGAGGAAAGCCAATGAACGCGAACGAAAGCTTTACGGCCCACGATTTCGATCCTGAGACCGCGCCCGACCTTTCCCGTGACGGCTGGCCGGAGAAGTTTGCGGCGGCGACCGTCAGACGAGGACGGCCGCCAACCGCAAAGCCGAAAGTATCGACGACCATCCGCCTGTCGCAGGATGTGATCGCCCACTTCAAGGCTGATGGGCGCGGTTGGCAGACCCGGATCGACCAAGCGCTGCGGGAGTGGATTGCGAAATCCGCAACCTGATTCCGGTCCGGCCGGAAAGCGCGGCGCGGGACCATGACAATGGTGAGAAATCCGGGTTAGGTTCCTGCCCGCAAACAATCCCGAAAGGCTCCGAGGATGCGACTCCGAACTGCTGCTGCGGCGCTGGCCGCGACGTTGGCCATGGCGATGCCCGCCGGCGCCAAGACCTTCACCTGGTCGTTCCAGGGCGACGCGCAGGCGCTCGACCCCTATGTGCTCAACGAGACCTTCACGCTGGGCCTGCTCGGCAATGTCTATGAAGGGCTGATCCGGCGGGGCCCCGACCTCGACATCCAGCCCGCGCTCGCCGAACGCTGGGAGATCGTGGAGCCGAACAGGTGGCGCTTCCATCTCCGCCAGGGCGTCGTCTTCCACAATGGCAACGGCTTCAACGCCGACGACGTGATCTTCTCCGCCGACCGCGTGCGGGCTGAGGGATCGGACCTGACGACCCGCATCGCCAAGAGCGTCAAGGTCGAGAAGGTGGACGACTACACGGTCGATTTCGTGACCGACGGGCCCAACCCGATCCTGCATTCGGAATGGGCTACCTGGTACATCATGGACAAGGAGTGGTCGGAAGCGAACAACGCCGCAGCGCCGACCTCGCTCGCCGAAGGCACCGACAATTTCGCCGCCTTCAACGCCAACGGCACCGGCCCCTTCAAGGTCGTCAAGCGCGAGACCGACGTCGAGACCGTGCTGGAGCCGCATGACGGCTGGTGGGACACGCCGAAGCACAACCTGACCCGCGTGGTGTTCAAGCCCATCGGCTCCGACGCCACCCGTGTCGCTGCGCTGCTCTCCGGCGAGATCGACATGGCCTATCCCGTGCCGGTGCAGGACATCAAGCGCGTGGACGGCAATGACGGCACTTCGGTGCTGATCGGCCCGGAACTGCGCACGATCTTCCTCGGACTCGATATCGCCCGCGACGAGCTTCTCTATTCGAGCGTCAAGGGCGCCAATCCGTTCAAGGACGTGCGGGTGCGGCAGGCCTTCTATCACGCGATCAATATCGACGCGATCCGCAAGAAGGTGATGCGCCGCCTGTCCGACCCCTCGGCGCTGATGATCTCGCCGAAGCTCTTCCCTCATGCGCCCGGCATCGAGCGTCTGGCGCACGATCCCGACAAGGCGAAATCGCTGCTGGCGGAAGCCGGTTACGCCGAGGGATTCGAGGTCGGCATGAACTGTCCCAACAACCGCTATGTCAACGACGAGCAGATCTGCATCGCCATTTCCTCGATGCTTGCCAAGGTGGGAATCAAGGTGAACCTTGTGGCGGAGCCGAAGGCACTGTTCTTCAAGAAGATCCTGGGGCCGAACTACGACACCAGCTTCTTCCTGCTCGGCTGGACGCCGGGCTCCTTCGATAGCTGGAACGTGCTCTACAACCTCCTGAACTGCCGGGAGGAAACCGGGCGCGGCAAGTTCAATGTCGGCGGCTACTGCAACAAGGAAGTCGATGCGCTGACGGACAAGATCAAGGTCTCGACCGACGAGGCGGAGCGCAACGCCATGATCGCCAAGGCCTACGAGATCGCTGCATCCGAAGTCGGGACGATTCCTCTGCACCAGCAGGGACTTGCCTGGGGCAAGAGCGATGCCGTCGAGCTCGCCCAGCGGGCCGACAACCAGTTCATGCTCTACTATGTCATGAAGAAGTAAGGTCCGGCGGGGGAGGGCGAAGCGCCATTGCCGCAGGGCTTGCCGCCGGCCCTCCCCATGCCCAGATGACCGCGCGATGACGGATGCCCTTTTCAAGCTCTATACGCGCGACATTCTCCGCCTCGCCGGCGGGATTTCCCGCGTGGGGCAGTTGGAAGACGCGGACGGGGCGGCGACGCGCACCAGCAGGCTTTGCGGCAGCGCGATGACGGTCGAGGTCGCGGTCGAGGACGGCCGCATCGCCGACTATGCCCAGCGCATCCAGGCCTGCGCCTTCGGCCAGGCGTCGGCGGCGCTGTTCGCGGAGGCGGCGCCCGGCCGCAACGCCCGGGAGGTCGAGGAAGGGCGCGCCCAGATCGAAGCCTTCCTGAAGGGCGGGGCGGCGCCGAACGGCGTTTGGAGCGCGTTCGGGCGCCTTGAGCCGGTGCGCGAGGTAACGGCGCGGCACGGCGCTGTATTGCTGCCTTTCGAAACGACCCTGGCGGCGTTTCAGGCCGCGGCGTAGCGGTTCGCCGCCGTTTCGAAGTGGGCCACGGCTGGCTCGTTGCGGCCGATGGTGACATGCGCGTTCACCCCGGCGGCGAAGCCGGCCTGGATCGTTTCGCCGGTCGGGAAGTCTTCCTCGATCACGGTGCGGACGGCCAGATCGACATTCTTGTCCCAGTGGATGCGCGCCTTTTCGCCCCGCACCGGCTCCGGGATGTAGAAGTCGAACAGAACCGTGGAAGCCCCCGGTCCGCTGCCCTTTTTCGGGAAGCAGCGCCAGACCTCCATATGGTCCTTCTGGACGATGAAGGCGGTGTTCGGGAAGAACACATAGACGAGCGCGGAGTTGTCCACGAGGTCCCAGTCTTCCGGCGGCCTCTCGCGCATTTCGCGGAGGCCGTGGCGCGGCAGCACCTCGCGAAGATGCGGGCCGAAACCGTCATAGAGGCAGAGATTTCCGATGAAGATCGGACCTACGGTGTTCTTGTGCAGGAAGGGGAAGTGGTAAGGCTCCAGGAAGGTATCGACCGCGATCTTCCAGTTCATGGAGAAATCGAAGCGCCGGCTGGAGTAGGGCGCCCAGCCTTCGAGCCGGTAAGGCGCAAGCTCCTCGGCCATGCCTTCGAGCAGCGCCTCGACCTCGAACGGCTCGCCGGGCGTCGCCTGCACGAAAATCATGCCGTGCTTCTCCGCCACCGGCACTGCCGCCAGCCTGTGGCCGTCCCGTTCGACGCCCGGGAAATTGCGTTCGTCCGGCAGGCCGATCAGCCGGCCTTCGAGATCGTAGGTCCAGCCATGGTAAGGGCAGGAGAAGGAAGCCGCGCCGCAGCCCCGGCCCTCGACGAGCCTGGCGCCCCGATGGCGGCAGACATTCGCAAAAGCCCTGAGGCCGCCGTCGCGCCCGCGGACGATCAGCAGCGGTATGCCGGTTTCGTCGCCGGTGATCCAGTCGCCCGGATTCGGCAACAGCCCCGAGAGTCCGACGAAGAGCGGGCGGCGCTGGAACAGCTCGCGGCGCTCCCGCTCGGCCCGCTCGGGGCAGGTGTAGGCGCTGACCGGCTGGCGGACGACCTCCGGCCAGACATCGGTCGTTCCCGCATCGAGATGGGCGAACAGCCTGCGCGAGAGTGCCTGTTGAAGTTCAGCCTGCATCCTTTTCTTCCCGTTTGGCGAGGTCCCACAACCGATCCAGCTCCGGGAGCGGCGCGCAGTCCAACGCCACGCCTTCCTCGCGGGCAAGGGCTTCGACCCGGCGGAAACGCCTTTCGAACCGGGCGTTTGCGTCCCGCAGCACCGTTTCCGGCTGGGCGCCGAGCTTACGCGCGAGATTGACGGCAGAAAAGAGCAGGTCTCCGAGCTCGGCCGGGACATCGGCATCCGGCGCTGCGATTTCGTCGAGTTCCTCTCGCACCTTGTCGAAAACGGGCGCAGCGTTCGGCCAGTCGAAGCCGATGCGCGCCGCCCGGCGCTGCAGCTTTTCGGCGCGCATCAGCGCGGGCAGGGCCAAAGGCACACCGTCGAGAACGCTCGTGCGCGTCTTGCCTGCAACCGCAGCCTTTCGCAGGCGTTCCCGTTCCTTGTGCATCTCCCAGTTCGCGGTCTGCGCGTCGGCGTCGGCGATCCGGTCGCTCCCGAAGACGTGCGGGTGGCGCGCGACCATCTTGGTCGAAACCGCGTTGACGACATCGTTGAAGGCGAAGGCGCCGCGTTCCTCGGCCATGCGCGCATGGAAGACTACCTGGAGGAGCAGGTCGCCCAGTTCCTCCTGCAGCGCATCGAGATCGCCCGAGCGAATCGCGTCCTCGACTTCGTAGGCCTCTTCGACCGTGTAGGGCGCAATGGTTTCGAAGCTCTGCTCGATATCCCACGGACAGCCGATCCTTGGTGTCCGAAGCGTCGCCATGATTTCCAGAAGGGAATCAACGGGTTGCGATCTAGTTATCGCATAATGTATATTATGGGAAATAATGGCCGGCGCATTCGGACGTATCTCGAGGGTCATGCCGTCGATGCCGGGCTCGATGCCCTCCGGCAGTTCGGCAACCAGCGTCCGGTAGTCCATAAAGTGATTGAGATGCGTCAGCACAACGCGCCTCGGTCCCAATCGTTCCACCCATTGGAGAACGACCGGCAGGAAGGCGTGGTTTCCGCTCGGGAAATCCGCGTGCCCGGCGCCGACGATCCAGGTCTCGATTCCCTCCAGGGTCTCGAATGCGGATTCCTCGAGGAACGAGACGTCGGTGCTGTAGGCGAAACTTCCAATCCTGAGGCCGGTGGACCGGCCCTGCCCGTGTTCCTGCTCGAAGGTCCGGAACAGAACGCCGGCGATTTCGGCGGTTTCCCCGATCGGATGCGGAATGACGCAGGGACGGAAATATGGAGGCCCGTCAACGGGTTCCGCGAAAGCGTAAGGAAACCGCTTTCGGATCCGTTCCAGAACCTCTTCGCGCCCGTACACGTCGATGGGACCGCCGCGTTCGGTGCAGAGCGACTTCAGGTCGTCGATGCCGTGGATATGGTCGGCGTGGGCGTGGGTATAGATGACGGCATCCAGCCGCCCGCCGCCGACGGACAGCCACTGCTGGCGAAAGTCCGGGCCTGTATCGACGACGATCCGTGCGCCCTCCGCCTCGATCAGGATCGAAGGCCGGAGGCGCCGGTTGCGCGGGTCGCCGGGATCGCAGGCGCCCCAGTCGCCGCTTGCAACCGGCACGCCGGCCGAGCCGCCGCACCCGAGAACCGTTATCCGCAAGTCTGCGCTTTCCTGAACAAACGGAAAAAGTTATCCGTGCTTGCTGCCGCAAACGCTTCGCCGGAAACGCCCTTCAACTCCGCCGTGACCGCCGCCGTATGGACCACGTAGGCAGGCTCGTTCCGCTTGCCCCGCATCGGCACCGGAGCCAGGAAAGGAGCGTCCGTCTCGACCAGAAGCCGGTCCAGCGGCACATCCGCCGCGATCTCGCGCAGATCAGTGGAATTGCGGAAGGTCACGATCCCGGAAAACGAGATATAGAGCCCTAATTCCAATGCCTTGTCGGCTAGTGCCCGCCCACTGCTGAAACAGTGCATGACGCCCGGAACCTTCCCCGCCGCCTCCTCCTCCAGGATCGACGCGGTGTCCGCATCGGCATTGCGGCTGTGCACGATGAACGGCAGGCCGGCCTTTGCGGCAGCGCGGATATGGCGCCGGAAGCTCTCCTGCTGGAGCTCGCGCGGGCTGCGGTCATAATGGTAATCGAGGCCGGTCTCGCCGAGCCCCACCACCTTCGGATGTTCCGCCAGGGCCACGAGATCGCCCTCTTCCGGCATGCCTTCGGCAGCGACATGGTGCGGATGCAGCCCGATTGCGCAGAACACGCTGTCATGGCGTTCGGCAAGCGCGATCGCCGCCTCGGCCTGGCGGGGCCGGGTGCAGATGGTGACCATGCAGCCGACACCAGCCTCCTCCGCGCGCTCCACCAGCCTGTCCACCTCGCCTTCGAAGTCCGGAAAGTCGAGATGGCAGTGGCTGTCGACCAGCATCAGGCTTCCTCGCCGGTATAGCGCGGGAAGACGCCTTCGGGCTTCGGCAGCGCGCTGCCGGGCCTCAACCTTCCAGCCTCGCCGAACGCCGCGAAATTGCGTGCGTCGGGCTCGACCGCAAGCTGGTCGAGAATGCGGTGCGAGGCGTCCGGCATGAACGCCAGGGTCGCCAGCGCGAGCCCGCGGATGGCCTCCGCGGTAACGAACAGCACCGTTCCCATGCGTCCGGGGTCGCTCTTGCGCAGGGTCCAGGGCTCCTCGCGCGCGATGTAAGCGTTCGCGAGCCGGACGACACGCCAGATGTCCTCCAGCGCCTCGTGGAAGGCCTGCCGGTCCATCCTGCTCCGCAGCAGCTCCAGCAAGCCGCCGACCTCGCCGAGCAGCCCCTTGTCTTCGGCGGAATACGCCCCCGGTTCGGGTAAGGTCCCGGCGCAATTCCTGGCGATCATCGAGAGCGTTCGCTGCGCCAGATTGCCGTAGTCGTTGGCGAGCTCGCCGTTCATGCGCTGGACCATCGAGCGATGCGAAAAGTCGCCGTCGTTTCCGAACGGCACCTCCCGCAGCAGGAAATAGCGCAACTGATCCAGCCCGTAGCGTTCGATCAGGTCGTAAGGGTCGATGACATTGCCGAGCGACTTCGAGATCTTCTCGCCCTCATTCGTCCACCAGCCGTGGGCATACACCCGCCTCGGCGGCGCGACGCCGGCCGCCATGAGGAATGCCGGCCAATAGACGGCGTGGAAGCGGACGATGTCCTTGCCGACCATGTGGAATGCCGGCCAGTAGCGCTGGAACGACGCCGACTCGGTTTCGGGATAGCCGACCGCGGTGATGTAGTTGGTCAGCGCGTCCAGCCAGACATACATGACGTGGGCGTCGTCGCCGGGCACCGGGATGCCCCAGTCGAAGGTCGTGCGCGATACCGAAAGGTCCTGCAGGCCGCCCCGCACGAAACTGACGACCTCGTTGCGCCGGCTTTGCGGCCCCACGAAGTCCGGATTGGCCTCGTAGAACGCCAGCAGGCGGTCCTGCCAGGCCGAAAGCCGGAAGAAATAGCTCGGCTCCTCCACCCATTCGCACTCGGCGCCGGTCGGCGCGATCCGGGCGCCGTCCTCGCGTTTCGTGACCTCGGCTTCGGTGAAGAACGCCTCGTCGCGCACCGAATACCAGCCGGCATAAGTGCCGAGATAGATGTCGCCCGACGCCACGAGCGCTTCCCAGATAGCCTGGCTCGCCAGCTTGTGCCGATGTTCGGTGGTGCGAATGAAGTCGTCGTGCGAGACGCGCAGCGTCTCCGCCAGATCGCGGAAGTTCTCGGACATCCGGTCCGTGAACGGTTGCGGGGCCTCGCCTGCGGCCGCTGCGGCCTTCTCGACCTTCTGCCCGTGCTCGTCCGTGCCGGTGAGGAACCGGACATCGTAGCCGTCCAGCCGCTTGAAGCGCGCGAGCGCATCGCAGGCCAGCGTCGTGTACGCATGGCCGATATGCGGCGCATCGTTGACGTAGTAGATCGGCGTCGTGATGTAGAACGGCGTGCCGTCACTCATGGGGGGCGGACATCCGGGTCCCGGAACACGGCCGGGTTGTCCCACTAATAATTGGGCGAATCAAGCGCCGGCGCCCTCTCCCCTGCCGGCGACGGTCCTGGCGAGGCCACCGAATATCTCGAACACGACCTGGCGGCGGTCGAGAGAAAGAGCGGTGCTGCGCTCCAGCAGGCGGGAAATGCCGGCCTCGGCTTCTAGCAGGGCGGCGTCCGCGCTCACGGTCCGCAAGCGTTCGGCAAGGCTTGCGGACAGGATGCGCCCGAAAGCCTGGAAGTGCGCGGCCTCCCGGCTCGCGGTCACTGAGGCGGCGACGGCGTCCAGAGCTTGCCGGTCGATGGCCGGAAGCGAGCCGAGCAGCGTATCCACCGCCTCCTTGAGCGCGCGTCCGCCGAGCTGTTCCAGCTCCAGGGCGGCGCCGGGACTGCCGTCGGCGACCGCGAACAGGCGCGCGCATGCCTCCTCGTCCAGCTCCGGCGCCATGTCGCGAAGCACCTCGTCGAATTCCGGCCGGTCGAGGGGAGTCAACCGCAGCAGGCGGCAGCGCGAGCGCACCGTCGCCAGCAACAAGGAGGGCCGGTGTGCGACCAGCAGAATCAATACGTTGGGAGGCGGTTCCTCCAGCAGCTTGAGGGCCGCGTTTTGCGCGTTGACGTTCATGGAGTCCGCGCCGTCCACGATCAGCACCCGCCAGGCGGCCTCCCCCGGCGTCAGGCGCAAAAAACGGAACGCATCGCGTATCGCGTCCACCCGGATCTCGCCTCGCGCGCCGGCGGGCTCGACCACCCGCAAATCGGCGTGGCCGCCCGAGGACACGCGGCGAAAGACCGGATCGTCCGCCGGCAGGTGGAGTGGCGCGGATGTTGGGTCTTCCAGCAGGAATCCTGCTTGTCCTGCAAGGATATAACGGGCGAACCTGAACGCGAGCGTAGCCTTGCCGATACCTCGCGGCCCGGCCAGAATCCAGCCGTGATGCAGGCGGCCGGCTGCGAAGTCGGCCGCAAGCATCCGGGCCGCGGCAAGGTGCCCGACGAGACCGTCGCGCTTCCTGGGCTCGGGCAGTTCCTCGACGGTCATAATAGTCCAAAGCGTCCGGCGACGATGCTCCTCACCGTTGCTGCCACACTGTCCGGGTCCTGCCCGGCGTCGACGATTGCAACGCGCCGCGGTTCCCCGCGCGCGATTTCAAGAAATCCTGCGCGTACACGGCGATGCAGCGCGTCGTTCATGGCCTCGTAGCGGCTTTGCCGGCGCGCCTGCGCCCTCGCCCGCCCGGTTTCCACCGGAATGTCCAGCAACAGCGTCAGGTCCGGTTCCAGTTCGCCGATGGCCAGCCGGCGCAGCGCCGCCTCGTCATTCCGTGAAAGGCCCTGGCCGTAACACTGGTAAGCGACCGTCGAATCGTAGAACCGGTCAGACAACACCCATTTCCCGTCGGCCAGCGCCGGGGCGATGCGCTTTTCCACATGCTCCCGCCGTGCGGCGTAGTGCAGCATCGCTTCCGTCAGCGGGTCCCAGTCCGCCTTTCCGGCGACGAGCAGCGAGCGGATGGCCTCCGCCTCGGCGGTGCCGCCCGGTTCGCGGGTGCAGACCAACTCGATTCCGAGCCCGCTGAGATAGTCGGCGAGCCGGGCGGTCTGGGTCGATTTTCCGGCCCCGTCCCCTCCCTCGAAGGTTATCAGCCTGCCTGTCACGCCGCGGAATCGAAGCCGAAAATCGTCGCGCGCAAGCGTTCGAAGATGCGGCCGAAAAAGCCGATCCGCTCGACGTCCGCTCCGGCATAGAGCGGATGCTCGACCGGCTGGATGCCGGGGCCTTCCAGATGCAGGACTGCGAGTTGCTGGCCCTTGGCCACCGGCGCGACAATCGGACCCGTCCACCTGACGGACGCCTTAAGCCCGGAGCGCGCCTGGCGCTTCAGCGCAAGCACCACATCGCGGTCCGCCACCAGCGGCACATGGTTCAGACTGCCGAGCCACACGGCCGCCGTCTCGACCGTCTCGCCCTTTTTCAGGAGCGGATAGGCCGCGAATTCCCGAAAGCCCCACTCGATCAGCCGTTCCGCTTCCCGTGCCCGCTGCCGCGAGTTTTCCAGCCCGTTCAACACCAGGTAAAGCCGTCTCCCGTTGCGCTCGGCAGACGCGGTCAAGCCGTAGCCCGATACGTTCGTGTGGCCGGTCTTGAGTCCGTCGGCGCCCGGAACGCGCCCCAGCAGCGGATTGCGGTTCCGCTGCTTGATCCTGCTGAACTCGAACTCACGCTCCGCAAACATCTGGTAATGTTCGGGAAATTCTGTCACCAGAATCTGCGCCAGATGCGCGAGGTCGCGCGCGGAAATGACATGTTCCGGATGCGGCCACCCGGTCGAATTCATGAAATTGGCGCTGGTGAGGCCCAGCTCGCTCGCGCGCGCCGTCATGGCTGCGGCGAAGGCTTCCTCGCTGCCGGATATCCCCTCGGCCAGGACGACCGAGGCGTCATTGCCCGACTGCACGATGACGCCGCGCAGCAGATCGGCGACCGAGACGCGCCGGTTGACGCGCACGAAGGTCTTGGACCCGCCCATCTTCCAGGCCTTGCGGCTGACCGGGAGGGTCTGGTCCATCGAAAGCACGCCGGCCTTCAGCCGCTCGAAGACCATGAGCACCGTCATGAGCTTGCTCATCGACGCCGGGGGAAGCGGTTCGTCCGCATTCTTTTCGAGCAGCACCGTCCCGCTCGTCCCGTCGACCAGTATCGCGCTGGGAGCAATGGTCGTATCGGCGCGGACAGGCGCTGCGACAAGCAGCAGCGCCAGCATGGCGGAAGCAATGGATCGCATGAGAGCGCCTCCTACCCGGTCGAACGGACGACAAAGGCGTCGCGCGGTCCGCGCGCCTTCACGCGGTCCTGCAACGCCGCCGCCGACCGCTTGGTCGGTTCCGGCCCGATGCGGACGCGGTGCAGGACCCTGCCGTTGTTCGCCGTGCTGGTGTGAACGGTCACCCCGTCGAAATGCCGCCTCAGCCTCGACGCCATGACCTCCGCATTCCTCCGGTCGCGAAACGTGCCTGCCTGCACATAGTACACGCCGGGCCGGGGGCTGCCGCCCCTCACGAAATCCGTCACGAGGCGGTCCTGTTGCCGGGCGCCGCCGCCATTCCTTGCGATATTAGCGACCTTGCGGCTGAGCTCGGGCAGCAGTTCGACCCGTACCTTGGCGATCCCCTTGCGGCGGAATCCGGCCTTCTCCGCGGCGACGAGCGAGAGGTCTATGATGCGTTCATCCGCGTAGGGGCCGCGGTCGTTGATACGGACAATCACGCTTCGTCCGTTCCCCAGATTGGTGACGCGCACGACGCTGGGCATCGGCAGCACCCGGTGCGCTGCGGTCATGGCGTACATGTTGAAGACTTCGCCGTTAGCGGTCTGCCGGCTATGGAACCTGTGTCCGTACCATGACGCGATGCCCGTTTCGGAAAAGCTTCCGAATTCCTTCGGGCGGTACCAGCGTTCGGCGATCTTGTACGGCTTGCCGACCTTGTAACTGCTCACATTGTAGGTGAGCGGGCGGTAGGGCGACGCCGACACGCCGAGGCGCCTGTCCACCGCCTTGCCGCTCCGCTCGCCCGTCTTCGCCGTCCGCTTGACCGTGTCCGGCGAACTGCAGGCGCAAACGGCCAGCGCAAGGAATAGCGAAAGCGCCCGGATCATCGACGCCCTCCGACAGCATCCGACAGCAGCCCCACCGTCAGCGCGTAAAGATTCGAGCAATTGTAGCGCAACAGGCTTTCATAGTTGCGATAGACGAGGAAGGCTCGGCCGTCCGCGCCGTCGGGCATGACCAGCCTGGCGTCGAGCGCGGCGCCCGGCAGCGCCGCGCCGGAGAGACGGCGCACGCCGGCTTCCTGCCAACGGCCGAGGCTCCGGGGCTTCGTCGCCTGCCGCAAGGCCCGGCATCCCTTAGCTTCGCTGGCAAGCATCGACCCGTAACTCTGTCCTATCGCGTTCGGCACCCGCACCCCGCGCCCCCATGTGCGCGCATCGGACCAGCCATGCTCCCGGAGATAGTTGGCGATTGAGGCAAAAACATCGCCGAGATTGTTCCAGATGTCGCGCCGCCCGTCGCCGTCGAAATCTTGCGCGAATGCAATGTAACTGGACGGAATGAACTGGGGGTGGCCCATCGCGCCGGCCCATGAGCCCTTCATGTCGGCAAGCCCGATATAGCCCCTGTCCACCATGCGCAGCGCATCCAGGAGCTGTGCCCGGAAAAAGCGGGACCGCCGGCGGTCGAAGGCGAGCGTCGCCAGCGCCGGAACGATCTCCGTGTTGCCCTTGATCGCGCCGTAGCGCGTCTCGATGCCCCAGATTGCGACAATGAAGCGCGGCTGTACGCCGTACCGGTCCGATACCCGTCGCAACAGTCCGGCATGTTCGGCCATCATCGCCCTGCCCCGTTCGATGTTCCGGGGCTTCAGCAGGCGCGCGCTGTAGGTCTCGAAGGTCAGTTTGAACTCCGGCTGCTTGCGGTCGCGGTTCAGGACCTTCTCCAGCGGCCGAAGCCCGGTCAGCGCCGCATCCAGCGTGGCCGGCGAAATGCCCTTTCCCGCGGCCTCGGCGCGAAATTCCGCCAGCCACTTTCCGAAATCGTCCGCCTGCCCGCGCCCGCCGGCGAAACAGACCCCGGCAAGCACCGCAAGCGCGACCGCGATACGCCGCATCGCCTTCCCCTTGTCCGCGGGCCCGGCAACCGGAACCCCGACGACCTCATGCGCCAACATATCGGACGATTCCGGGCCTGTCGCGCCGGGCGGTTCCCGCGCTGGCCCATCTTTCGGGGCGTTCCCGGTTGCGCCATGATGGGCGCCGCTTTGCGCAAGACCTCGCTGCGGGAGAAGAAGGATGAAGCTTGCCGGCAAGACAGCGATCGTGACGGGAGGAGCCTGGGGCATGGGGGCGGTCACTGCCGAACTCCTGGCGTCCGAGGGAGCGGACGTTGTCATCGCGGATATCCTGGAGGAGGAAGGACGCTCGCAGGCGGAAAAGATCGCCGCCGACGGGGGCAAGGCCTCCTTCCACCGGCTGGACGTGACCGAGGATTCGGGGTGGGCGGGGCTGGCCGCCGCCCGGCCGGAAGCGGGTATCCTGGTCAACAATGCCGGCATCAGCGGCAGCGGCTATGCCGACCCGTTCGACCTCGACGCATGGAACAGCCTCATGGCCATCAATGTCACCGGGGCGTTTCTCGGATGCCGGCATTTCGTGCCGAAGATGGCGGCTGCCGGCGGCGGCGTCATCGTCAACATCTCGTCGATCTCCGGCGTGGTCGGCCAGGACGTCGTCCATCACGGCTACAACGCCTCCAAGGGCGCAATCCGCGTATTGACGAAATCCTTGGCCGTGCGCCATGCGCCCGAGGGAATCAGAGCGAATTCGGTCCATCCGGGGCTGATGCCGCCGATGCGGACCTCCGGCGCCACCGCCGATCCCGCCGTGCGCGAGCGGATGCTGCGCCGGGTTCCGATGGGCCGCAACGGCAGGGCGGACGAGGTCGCCAAGGCCGTGCTCTTCCTGGCGTCCGACGACAGCAGCTACTGTTCCGGCGTGGAGCTCTATGTGGACGGCGGTTTTCTCGCGTCCTGACTCCTGCCTTCCGGACAAACCCCCGACTTGCGGTTTCACCCGCCAGGGAAAGAGACGAACAACCGATGCCTTCCCCTTCCAACGCGATCAGCGGCCGCAGCGCATTCCTCGCCGTTCTCAAGGACGAGGGCGTCACGCATCTGTTCGGCAATCCGGGCACCACCGAATTGCCCATCATGCATGCGCTGACCGAGCAGAGCGACCTCGACTATGTGCTGGGCCTGCAGGAGTCCGTGGTCGTCGCAATGGCCGACGGCTTCGCGCGCGCTTCCGGCAAGTTGGCTGCGTGCAATGTCCATGTCGCGCCGGGTCTGGGCAACGCGATCGGTGCGCTCTACACCGCATCGCAAAGCGGCTCGCCGATCATCGTGACCGCCGGCCAGCAGGAGCAGGGCCACGGGCTCACGGAGCCGCTCCTTTACGCCCCGCTCACGCCGATTGCCGAGCCGGTGGTCAAATGGGCAGTGGAGGTCACCAGGATCGAGGATCTGCCGCGCATCCTGCGGCGCGCTGCAAAGGTTGCGACAACGCCTCCGACCGGGCCCGTCTTTATCTCCCTGCCCGGAGACATTCTGAACCGCCACGAAGCCATCGATCTGGGCCGGGCCACGAGGATCGATTCCCGTATCCGCCCCTCGGACGGGGCGCTGGCCGGTATGGCGGAGCGAATCGCCGCGGCAGCCAATCCGGTCGTCCTTGCCGGACATGAGACGGCGACCGGAGGCGCGCTGGACGGTGCCGCGCGCTTCGCCGAACTGCTGGGCGCGCCGGTCTATCAGCAAAGCGTGCCGCAGGGAGCGCATTTCTTCTCCGAACATCCCTGCTTCATGGGCGCGCTCACCCGTAGCCAGCCCCAGGTCCGCCAGACGCTCGCGCCCTACGACCTCATCGTCAGTCTCGGGGCGGACTTCCTGCGCATGTCCGTCTGGAGCGAGACCGACCCGCTGCCGGATCGCATGGCCGTCATCCAGATCGGCCTGAGGGACTGGGAACTCGCGAAGAACTACCCGGCGGAAATCGCGGCATTGGGCGACGTGCGCGAAACCCTGGCGGTTCTCAATCCGCTGCTCGCGGAACGACTCGGTTCGAGCCGGCAGGACCGGACAGCCGTGCTCGCCGAAAAAAATTGGAGTGCAAACCGGGCCGATGCGCTGAAAGCCCTTGCGGAGGTGCCGGAAAACGCCGGACCGATTCCGCCGGCCTGGCTTTGCATGTGCCTTGCCGGGGAACTTCCCGAAACCGGCATCGTCGTGGACGAGGGCATCACCACCGGGGCGCGGCTGCTGGATTTCCTGCCGTTTCGCGACGCAAACGGCTATTTCGGCAATGTTTCCGGCGGCATCGGCTGGGGCATTGCGGCCGCGGTCGGCGTACAGATTGCGCAGCCCGGGCGCCGTACTGTCGCGCTTATCGGCGACGGCAGCGCCATGTATTCGATACAGGCGCTTTGGACGGCCGCCAACGCGCGGCTGCCGGTCGTCTTCGTGATCGCCAACAATGGCGGCTACCGCATCCTGAAGGACCGGATGAAGGCCTTTCACGACAATGACGCCCCGATAGGCATGGATTTCCGCGATCCGCCCATTGACGCCGTGCGGCTTGCGGAAGGATTCGGCATGGCCGCGGTCCGAGCCGAAACGCCGGCGGCATTCCGCAAGGCTTACCGGGAGGCTCTCGCGGGCTCTTGTCCCGTCCTGATCGAAGCCATGGTCAGTGCCGGCGGGTGAACACCCCGACAGCCAGCAGCGCGGCCAGCAGCGCCGTCGTGACCAGTATGCCGTAGCCGATCAGCCTCCCCGCCTGCTCGAGCCCGGCGACGGCGACGACGGCGCCCGCGAGCAATGGACCGCCAATGCTTCCGGCGCGTTCCACCACCCGGAAGGCCGCCGTGACCGTTCCGGTGCCGAACGCCTCGGTCTCGTTCCTGAAAAATGCCGGCAGCGCCGCGACTTGCGGCGTCATCACAAACGACTGGCCGAGCCCGATCAGCGCAACGCCGCAAACCAGCAGCAGGCTGTCGGTCGTGGATACGAACGCCAGGCAGCCCAGCGCTGCCGAAAGGCCGCCGATCAAGATCAGCGTCCCGTGGTTCTGGAACCTGTCGGCCATCACCGCCGCCGCCTGGTTCATGACCAGCAGCACAAGGAAATAGACCATCATCGTCCGCCCGATAGCCGCACCGCCAAAGCCGAGCGAATCGAGATAGAGGGGCACGAGGAAGAACAGGAAGCCGGTGAGCACGATACGTGAGGGCAGCGCCGAGAGCGCCATGAATGTCATGAATTTCGGACTGCCGTAGATGCCGAGCCTCCTGCGGCGGCCGGCCGGTGTGCCGACGCTGGCCCCCACGCCTTCGTCCGGCGAAAGGAACCCGAACGCGATCGTCATGGCGACGAAGACGAGCGCAGCCCCTACGAGAAAGGTATTCTCGTAGCCTAGGCGTTCGGCGAGGATGCCCCCGATCGCCGTGGCACAAATGCTGCCCCCGCCCGTGGCGGTGACGAACACGCCGATGTTGAGCGCCCGCCGCCGCTCCGGCGCCGTCATGGCGAGCCGGACCAGGATTGCAGCCGTGACGAGTCCGAATCCGGCGGCCGTCAGGCAGCGCCAGAGGATGAGCTCGATAAACCCGCCCGCAAGTGCCGTCGCAATCAATCCGACGCTGGTCGGAACCATGCCGAACAGCAAGGTGTTGCGCGTGCCGAAGCGGCGGATCAGGTTGGGCGCGAACGGCGTCGTGAGCAGCATCGCAGCCACCCACACCGACATCGGCATGGCGATGGCGATGGAGGCATCGATCCCGAGCGAAGGATCGTACAGGTCCCTCACGAAGAGAGGGAAGAACGGGCGCGAAAGCTCCACGCCGAAGATGAAGAAGAACAGGGGGTATTGCACGTCCCCCGCGCGCAGTATCTGCACGGGCCGGTAGGAGCCGTGTTCGGCGAATACCCGGCCTTCCCTCAGCGGTTCCAGCAGCGCGGCGTTGCCGCCCGAGGCCAGGGCGCGGAAGCGCCGGTTGATCTCGGCATTGATGCCGTTCATCGCGTCGATCACGCGGCCGAGGTCGTCCCGCCCGCGTGTCGCGATCGAAGCGGAAAAATCTCCCTCGCTGACCGCATGCATGAGGCGCCGCATCAGGCCGATGGAACGGGCGACGGTCAGCGACAGCACCAGCAATGTGAGTTCGAGCACGATCAATACGGCCACGCACAGCGAAATACCGATATCGGTGAAGATGCCGCCCATCGTGTTGCGTACGTAGCGCCGGTCGATGCCGATCATTGCGTAACCGACTTGCTTGCCGCCGTGGACCAGCGGATGTTCGACGTCGTAGTCCGTATCGAACGAGACGAAGGCGCCGGCCACGGCTTCGCCGGCATTCGCCGCCAGCGGCCGAAACTCATCGTCTTCGGTGTCTTCCGGTTCCGCCAGGAACAGCACTTTCCGCTCGGGGTCCGTCACTGCGAGATAGGCGACCTCGGCATGGTCCGTCAGCAAGTCTTGCAGATAGGCATCCACCCCCCTCAGATCGCCGATCGGTATATCGAGGCGCACAGCCTTGTCGAGATCGTTGGCAATGGACCGGGCAAGGACATTCGCCTTGTCCTTGATGACCGGTTCCAGTCTTGTTTCGACAGCGCCGAGCGCAATCCAGGCCAGCAGCGCATTTGCAACGACCAGTGCCGCAACGGCGACGAACCCGATACGGATTCCGAGTCCGGTGAGGGTAGGTGCTCGGCGACCTCGGCGAATCACCGCCTGCTCGCTTCCGCAGCCGCCAGTTTCGCTGCGGTTTCTCGCACGGACACGCTATAGCCGACGAATTCGGCGAGATCGGTATCGACCGGTGCCTCGTCCCGTTCCAGCTTCAGCAGGTTTTCGATGCTCTGCCGCAGATAGCGGGCGGTGGTTGTCAATTTCCACAGTGCAGCGGCGGTCCCCAGCACCGCAAGCAGCCCGCTGGCAAGGAAAATGACAGCAGCCGCTTCTATGAGTTCCTTCGTCAGTCCCCCCACGATGCTGCTGTAGCGCGCCTTGCTGTAACGAACCGCCACACCGCCTTCGAGCTTCCCGAAATTGTTGATGACCGGCGCGCCGACGACAAACGACTCTGGGTCTTCGATGCGCCAGACCTCGCCTTCCGCGTCCCGATTGCCGCCGGTCCAGGCCGACGGAGCCTCTGCCTTTCCGCCATCCAGCGCGTTGCCGCCATGCACCAGCAGCCTGCCGCGCGCATCGAAAATACTGACGGACTGGAGCTCGGGATAATCGTCGATCAGGGCGTCCACGATGGACCGGCTCTCGGCAATGTCCTTGAGCGGCAGTCCCAGGTCCACTGCCTGCCGCAGGCGGCGCGAAGTATCCAAGGTCACGACCGATACCCGGGAGTCGTCCAACCCGCGCAAAATGTCGCCGAACTTCTGCTGGTTGAGCAGGATCATCAGCGCCATCGTCACTGCGAAGGCGCACAGGAAGGCGAGATTCAGTATGACCAGCAGCCTCATGCCGCAGCCACCCCCTGGCGCTCCAGGCTGTGACAGAGGAAATGCTCGATCATGGCTGCGTGCGACACGCCTGCAGCGCCGGCGCCTATATTCATTGACATGGTGGTTGCCAGATTGCAGGTCACATTGAATTCGAGCAAGCGAAATGACCGGTCCGGCGCAACACGAAAATCGACGCGCAGATAATCGCAGGGCTGCGCAAGCCTCGTGAACGCAAGCGCCGCCTCCTGCAATTGCCTGCACAGCGCCTTGTCCTGAAAGGGCTCGCCGCGCTTTCCGGGATCCAGGTAGCGCTTCTGGCGCTCGGTCTGAATTCCCTCGCGAAGGTCGGAGTAGTTGGCGACGGGATGCATCGCCATGGGTCCGCCAAGCACCGGCACCGTCACGTCCAGACCCGGCACCAGGGCCTCGATCAAGGCCTCCTCGCCGGCGGCCAGCAGGGCCGAGGCCCGGTCCCGGGCCTCATCCCAGCTCCCGCAGATGGAACCCTCGTCCACGCCTTCGGAGTTGGCGCCGAAGCGGGGCTTGACGAAATACGGGCCGTCGAAGTCGGGCGGATCGTCCAGGTCCGCTTCGCATACGGCCACCGTTCCGTCCGGAACCGAAAGTCCGGCGCCGCGCGCCATCAGCTTGGTAATCCATTTGTCCTCGGCCATGGCGCGAATGTTCGGCGGGCTGCCGAGATAGGGAACCCCGGTGCGCGCGCATAGCGAGGACACCAGAATTTCGGGATTGCGCACGGCTTCGCGGTTGTAGATCTGAAAGATGTAATCGGGCGCCGGGCCGTCGCTCATGCGCTTCTCGAACGCCTCGAGGCTGTCGCATGGCTCAACCGAGCGCGCCAGGCCGCGAAGGACCGAGAGCACCTCGAATTTGGTGTATAGTTCGCGCCCGTAGTGCGGGTGAACCATGGGCGGCGGCTCGCTCCAGTCCTGCGCATATTTCGCCAGAAACAGAATATTCAATTCCCGGCGCTGTTTCCGGTCGATTTGCAACAAGGTTAGCATTTTCGAAATTACCACATACCTGTCGCAAATACGGCGAAGCGGGCTATGATAGCCAGCCATCCATGTTCAATCAACGCAACGGACGCTGACTGCGATGTTCCGAGCGCTATTTCTGGCCCTTGCCTTCTGGTCGGCGACCGCTGGGGTGTCGCAGGCCGAACCCTTTACCATCTACATCATCGTGCATCGGGCCGGATCGGGTGCCGATGACGGCTTCCGCGACTACCTGAAAGCGAACGGCGTCGATGCCGAGTTCGTCTTTCGCGACATGGAGAACGACCGGTCGCGGCTCCCCGGTTATGTCGAAGAGATCAAGGCGCTGAAGCCGGACCTCGTCTACACGCAGACAACCTCGGTAACGCGCGCGGTGGTCGGCCGCCTGGAGGAGGCCGACCCGGCGAAGCACATCCTCGACATTCCGGTCGTGTTCTCGATGGTTTCGTTCCCCGCCAGGTCGAAACTGGTGCCCCAGCCTCCGGACCCGGCGGCGCCGATGCTGTCGAAACGGAACCTGACCGGGGCCCGGCATGTCGTGTCGAATGTCGTGCGTCTCAATGCGATGCGCACCTACATGCCCTTCGAGAAGCTCGGCATGTTGTATGACAGGAGCTCGGGCGCGCAGCGCCGTTCGGAGGCCTCGATGCGGGCCCTGGCGGAAGAGGCCGGCATCGAATTCGTTTCCGACAGTCCGACGGAGCCCAAGGTCGAACGCGACCCGGAACAGATCGAGCCGACACTGCAGCGCCTGAAGGAAGCAGGGGTCGACTTTCTGTATATCCCGCCATCCAATTTCTTCGGCGCCCATGCGGAGCGGGTGACGAGCGCCGCAACCGAACTCGGTCTGCCGACCTTTTGCGGTGTGGAGACCCTGATCCGGTACCACTGCATGACCGGGCTGGTCAGCCCGCTTTACGCCGTCGGACAGTTCGCCGCCTTCAAGGCGGAGCAGATTCTGACAAGCGGCAAGGACCCTGGCGAGATCCCGATCGAAACGCTCTCCCGGTTCTCCTTCGTCGTCAATATGGAAACCGCTCACAAGCTCAAAGTGTATCCACCCATGGAAATTCTGCGTTTCGCCCAGTTCATCAAGACCGGAGCCGATTCTTGATCGCCTTGAAGACTCTGGACGACCGACGCCGTGCCTCCCTCAAAATTCTGTATCTGGCGCCACACGCACCTTCGCGGGACACGCCCAGGCCCCCGGCGATTCATCCGCAGTACGGCGTTCAGCCCGCGTACCAGTACGAAATATGGGACATACTGAGTAACAGCTTCGGTCTCGACGTCGTAAGCCGTTCCGATCTCGACGCCGTGCCGCAGGCCTTCGAAGGACGGAATTATGTTTTCTCGCTCTACAACATCGCGCCGTTCCGGAATTCGGAGATCTACGTTTCCGCGCTGGCGGCGAAGGCCGGCATAGCCTGCATGGGCGCGCCGGCGAATGTACGCGCGCTTGCGGAGGACAAGTGGCTCAGCAAGCTTGCGGCGCAGGCTCTCGGCATTCCGACGCCGGCGGGGAGCGTGTTCGGACCGGGCATTCCGGTCCGCAGGCCGGAATTCGACGGCCCGTATGTCGCGAAGCCCCGCTTCGGCGCTGCATCCACCGGCATAGATGCGGAAAGCGCACACGAGGACTTCGATGCGCTCGCGGCGCGTATTGCAGAACTGGGCGCAGGCACGGACGAATGCCTGGTCGAAGAGGTGTTCGGCACGTTCGATGTAACGGTGCCGATTCTGGTCGGCGAAGACGGTCCAGTAGCCCTGCCGCCTGCCACCCAGACCTGCGACAGCCCTTTCGGCCTGTTCACCCACCGCCAGAAACGGAAGCTGGAGCCGGGCCTCACACGAGAATTTCCGGGCGACGAAGCGTGGCTTTCGCCCATCGTCGAAGATGCGCTCCGGTTCGCGCGGGCGGTGTCACCCTATGACTATCTGCGCTGCGACTTCCGGTTCGGTCCTGCCGGCCACGCCTTTCTCGAATTCAATCTTGCCTGTTCGATAGGCAGCGCCATGGCCTTTGCGCAGTGCGCCGCGAGGGTCGGCATTTCTTCCGAGGCCCTGGTCGAGCACATTCTGGCCACGAGTCTCGACCGGCAATGGGGTCAAGACACGCCCGCGCCTTCGCCGAGATAGCGCATCGCTACCGTCGTGATGTCGTCGCTTTGCTCGACGCCGGTCGAGAACGCCTCGACGGATGCTCGCATCGCGTCGCAAATGGCGGCCGGCGCTGCGCCTGCAAGGGCCTCCAGTTCGGCCTCCAGCCGCGGTTCGCCATATTGCTCGCCCGCTTCGTTGAAGGCTTCGTTCACGCCGTCGGTATAGAAGAACAACGTTTCTCCGGGCGCCAGCATGGTTTCGCCTTCGGAGAAACTGAACCCCGGCATGATGGCAAGCGCCAGGCCGGAATCCATCGGCAAGGTCGATATCCGCCCTCCGGCATCGATCCGGTAGGTCGGGTTGTGTCCGGCATTGGCGAATGTCACATGGCCGGTCTCGGCATCGACAACCGCATAGAAGGCCGTAACGAACATCATTTGTTCGTTCTCCGCCTCCAGCATATCGTTCAGTGCCGTCAGCACTCTGGATGGGGATTCGCCGATCAGCGCTGTGGCCTTGAGCAGGGTGCGCGCGATCAGCATGAAGAACGCAGCCGGTATTCCCTTGCCCGAGACATCCGCAATGACGATCCCGATGCGTCGCTCGTCGATGGCGAAATAGTCGTAGAAGTCGCCGCCCACCTCCTTGGCCGGCACCATCTGTGCCGCGATCTCGACGGTGCGTTGCGGCGGCGTCTCGCGCGGCAGGACGGAAATCTGGAGGTCATGGGCGATCGACAGCTCACGCTCGATGGCGACCAGGCGTTCCTTGTGCTTGAGCGCCTCGCGAAGCTCCTCGACCAGTTCGGTCAGGCGGCCATGCTGTTCGCGGATGCGCTGCGCCATCTGCTCGAACACCAGCGTGAGGGCTTCGAACTCGTCGCTCGCTCCCTCCTGTTCGAGCTGCGCGAGCTGGTCGGTGACCGCCTGCCGGGCTTCCGCGCCGACGGCCGAGGTAAGGCCGGCCATCTGCTGGCGCAGAAACCGCTCGCGCCGCCTTTGCGCCCGGCGGCGTTCGGCCGACAGGCGCTCGACCTCGCCGAGGGAGTTCCGGTAGGCCTCGACCGCGCGGGCGATGCGGGCGATTTCGTCCTTGCCGGCCTCCTGTTCGAGCCAGACGCCGCGCCTGCCGTCGGACAACGCCTCCAGCACCCCGATTACCCGGTCGAGAGGTTGCAGGGAGCCGCGCAGGTTCGCGTAGAGGGCCCACAGCGCGATACCGGCGAAGACTGCCGCGGCTGCGAAAAAGGCGATGCGCAACGCTTCCTGCCGCGCCTCGAGTTCGCTGACATCGGTTATGACATGCAGCGCGGCCAGGCGCCCGCCATTCAGGGCCGGGATATTGGCGGTCGTCGTGGCATAGTCGCCGCTTCCGGTATCGAGATCCTGCCAGAGCGGCGGATCGGTGCCGAAGATCAGCCCGCCTTCGCTCCCCACCAGGAAGGCTTCTCCGCCGAGAACGCCACCCGCCTCCAGCACCGCCGAAGCAAGCGGGATGCTGGCAGCGACGATCAGGACATTGCCCCGTTCCGGATCTCCGAGCGCTTCCGCTACGGTCCAAACAGGTTTCCCGTCGGCATCGAGATCGCCGCCGCTCGCCCGGCCCCCGGTGTCGACGATCCGTTTGGCGACGCGCTCGGACAAGGGGTTCCGCCCGACGAACAGGCGGCCTCCTCCCTCTTCGGACGGATCGAAGGTCACGAGCCGTTCGAGTCCGTAGCTCGTGGCGATATCTTCGATCAGCCGCGCCGCAAGCAGCGTATCTCCCTCGAGGAGGGCTGAGCGGATGCCCTCATCGGCGCGAAGCGAGGCCAGTTGGCGCGCGACCAGATCCGTCTCCCGCTGCGACAGGGTTTTCCAGACGGTTCTCAATGCCGTCTGGCGGTCTTCGTCGTAACTGTCCGCCAGCAGGCGCTCGCGAACGATGCTGCCGTAGCCGAGGCCAACTGCCAGCAACAACCCCGCAAGACTTACAACGGCCGTCAGCCGCAGGCGTATCGAGATATTCCTTCCGAAGCGGCCGACCGCGGTCGGAGGCGTCGGAGGAATGTCGCGGAAGGTGGGCTCCAGCCGTTGGACCAGTCCCCGCCGAACGCGTTCGAGCGAGTCGCGCACGGTCCGCCCGACCGCGGCGTCGCGGGCGTCTTCCGCCTGGTCCAGAATCGAGTCGTAGCGTGCCCGGAGGCCGTGCAGCACCGCGTTGAACGCACGGGCGGCGTAGCCGATTTCGTCCCGCTGCCCCAGATTCTCGAGCAGCGCCGGCCGTCCGCCGGCTGCTTGCGCGATGCCGCTGTCGAGCCGTTGCAGGCGGCGGACGACACGCAACCCCAGGAAGAAGGCGCACAGCAGCCCGGCAATGACGCCGACGGCGCCTGCAATGGCGAAGCTCGGCCAGTTGCGGCGCAGAATGTGCGTCACGAAGTCCTTTTCCACGGCGACATGCAGAAGGGCCAGCGGGTAATCCGCCGGGCCGATCGGGCGGATATCGACGGAGAGTTCGTCGAAGATGTGGCGGTTGCGGGCTTCCGTCACTCCGCCCGCCATCCGCCGCTCCTCGAAAACGGTGTCGGCCGCCTCAAGGACCTCTTCGAGGCGCACGCGCGCAATGCCGCTGAAATAGACCGGCTTCTTGTCGGGCGAGGTCATCGCAATGAAGCGGATATCCGGATTGTCATCGAGAAATCGCTGGAAAAACGGCTCGACCCCTCGAAGCTCCTCAAGCGGGATACCGACCCGGGCGGCGCGTTCCATCTCGGTCTTCATCGCATGTCCGACCGCCAGCGCCTTGCGGTCCAGCTCGTCCGTCAGCGGCTCTTCGGCCCACCAGTGGAAAGCGGCGGCCGTCAGCGCCGCCTGCAAGAACGCAACGATGACGGCGGCCGCGCAGGCTTTCAGCCAGATCGCCCGGGAGAAACCGCCCACGCCCGTCACCCGATCCGGTCCAGCCGGTCGATTTCGCGCGCGTCGGCGTCCATCGCGGCGAGCATTCCCGTCGCGGCCTCCTGGAAACCGGCAAGCGACGGCGGGGTTCCGTCGAGTTCGGCCGCCTGGCCTTCGGCCATCGCCAGCAGCGAGGCGTCGCTTCGCCTCAGCGCGTCCAGAACGGGTCGCAGCACCCATCTGGAGAACAGGGCAACGAGCAGCAGGCATACCGCGAACACGATGGCGGCGATGCCGAGAACCGAGATCGTTGCGCGCTCCAGGAGCGGGGCGCTGTGCCGGGCTTCGCTCTCCAGCAGGACGCCGCCAACGACTTTCCCGAAATTGTTGATGAGCGGGCTGCCCACGGTCACGGCCCTCTCATCGGCCTCGATCCAGCGTCCGCTCCGGTCGCCGATCTCCACCGTCGTGCCGAGATCCGTCTGGTCGGTGGAAAACACGACCCGGCCGTCCGCTCCGAAGACCAGCAGGCGGTCGATATCGGGATCGGCAGCCTGGGTCCGGTCGAGCATGGCGGCAATCTCCGGGATGGTTTCCAGCCGGAGCCCCAGATCCGTCCGGACGGTAATGGCGTGGGCGATCTCATCGACGGTAAAGCCGAAATGGGATGTCTTGACCGTCCTGAGCTCGCGGTCGAACGTGCCCAGCGCGGCATAGACGACGAGCGCGAGCGAAAGGGCGACGCCGACAATAAGCGCCAGTCCCAGCTTGATCCGGAGTCTCATGATCGCCGGCCTGCTCCGCCGCCATCGATTCGGCCGATCTTACCGCGTGCCGCCGTTGCCGCGCCAGCGCCCCGCCTCGCGGGGCTACCGTTCCCCGTCCAGCTCCGCATCCCAACACGCCCCAATCCCGCGCTCTCGCAATTCATGGCGCGCAATCTCGTTCTTGGTCATCGTTCTCGGAAACCCGTCCACGAACTCGATATAGCGTGGCGCCTTGAAATAGGCGATTCGTTCCCGGCACCACGCGACCAGCGCTTGCGGCTCGACCGGCGCGGAGGCCTGCACATAGGCCTTGATGTCCTCCTCTCCGAGATCCGCGGGCACGCCCACGCAGGCGCAATCGACGACGGCGTCGTGGGCGGCGATCGCCTTCTCGACCTCGAACGCGGAAACATTCTCGCCGCGCCGGCGGATCCAGTGGGCCTCGCGGCCGACGAAGTGGACATAGCCGTCCTCGTCGAGATAGCCGAGGTCGCCGGAGTGGTACCAGAGGTTGCGCCATGCAGCGAGGGTCGCCTCCGGCTTGTTGATGTATTCGATCATGCAGGTGTTCGGCACTTTGGGCCGCAGCAGCAATTGGCCCGTCATGCCGGCCGGGAGCGGATTGTCGTCCGAATCGGCGACCATGATTTCGGCCCACCCGTGCGGCCGGCCGCAAGTGCCGGCCTTGCGGTCATGCAGGCGCTCGGAACAGAGCAGCACACCCATCTCCGTCATCGCATAGACCTCCAGCATGGGGATGCCGAACCGGGCCTCGAACTCGTCCCGAAGCTCCCGCCGGACCTGGCCGGAGGCGATGCCCACGCCGACCTTCACCCGGTGCGAGCGGTCGAGTTCGCTTTCCTGCCGGCGCAGCAGCACGGACATCATCGTGCCCAGCGGGTCGATGATCGTGGCGCCGTGGCGATGCACCGTCTCCCAGTAGCGCGAGGCGCTGAACCATTTGTGCATGACGCCGGTCATGCCGGTATAGAGCGGGCCGGTGACGCCGAATTGCTGGCCGCCGATATGGAAGAAGTGCGAATTGGCGAAATGCACGTCATCCGGTCCCGCCTCGGCGATCTCCGCATAGCGAATGGCCGCGCCGATGTAATAGAGGTGCGAGACGAGCACGCCCTTCGGCATGGAGGTGCTGCCGCCGGTATAGACAATGGCCACAGGATCGGTCGGCCCTACCTGCGCGTCCGGAAGCGCCTCCGAACCCGTCAGCAGGTCCTCCCAGGCGGCATAACCCGCGCGCGGCGCCCCATGGACCAACACTTTCGGAGGCGACGAGAAGCGGTCCGCCGCCGCTTCGCAGACTTCCATCAACTCGTCGTCTGCAATCAACAGCTTTGCGCCGGTGTCGTTCAGGCTGTAGGCGAGGTCGTCACGGGCGAGCGAGACGTTGAGCGCCGCATAGACCGCGCCGATCTTGGCGCAGGCGAACCAGATAATCTCCTGCGCCAGCGAGTTGTACATGAAGGTCGCGACGACATCGCCCTTGCCTATGCCGCGTTCGAGGAGCGCATTGGCGGCGCGGTTCGAGAGCCGGTCGGCATCGGCATAGGTCAGCGTCTCGTCCCGGCAAATGAGCAGCGGCTTGTCGCCGAGCGCGGCGCGCATCGTCACCAGATCGCGGAGCGTGGTGGCGTGCGGCGTCTTGCCCATGATGGAAATCAACGGTCGCCTCCTCGGTCGAGCATGGGTGCGGGATTGCGGAAGGCCGGCCGCCGGCCGTTCACGCGCCACGGCGCGGCGACCAGATGCTCGTTGCCGGTAACGGGATGCTGCGCCTCGATCCATCCGGAGCATCCGGCAAAGACGGGCGAGGCATCGCTTTCGTCGAGTTCGACGACAGGGACGGTCATGGGCCGGGGCAGACCCACCGCGGGCGTTGCAGCGAGTGCAGCGGCGGCTTCGATCTGCGAGAGGTCGAGCGCCCGCCCCTGCCCGTCCCTGTCGCGGGCAATCAGGGCCGCAAGGGCGGTGAACGCCCCGAAGCAGGCGGCGTTCGGGTCGCTGATCGAGAAGGTGGGCGAGCCGATGAAGACGCCGGCATCGTCCCGGATGAGCATCTCAGCGCCGGCGAGTGCGCTCAACACCAGCCCGTAGGAGCGCAAACGCTCCACCGCGGATCCTCTGCCCGGCCCGCTCATCGACAGGCTCACCAGCCCCGGATTGGCGCGCGCCAGCACCTCGCGGTCGAGACCCATGCGGTCCATCGTGCCCACGGTGAAGTTCTCGATCAGCAGGTCGGCCCGGCCTACCAGTTCGAGCAGCCGCGCCCTGCCCTCGTCTTCCTTGAGGTTGAGCGACAGCCCGCTCTTGTTTCGGTTCAGGCTATGGAAATAGAGGGAGCTTTCGAGCCGCACATGCTCGTCCATCTCGCCCCGCAAATGCTCCAGCCCGCGCGTGCGGTAGAGGTCGAAGCGGTCGGGAGACTCGACCTTGACGACCTCCGCGCCGAGATCGGCCAGAAGCTGGCCGACCATCGGACCCGACCAGATCCAGCAGAGCTCGATGCAGACAAGGCCTTCCAGCGGTCCTGCCGGGCCGCCCCGCTTCCGGCGCGCCGCCGCGCTTCCTTCGCCCAGAGGTTCCGCAAGGAACGGCATTGCCGGTTCCTCGAAGCCCGGCCGGAACACGCCCCGCTCCAACGCCTCGCCGTAGCTGTAGACAGGGGCGACGACCGCGCCTTCCTCCAGGCCGCGCGCCAGAAGCCCGTCTCTCTTCTTGTGCGCGAGCGTCTCTTCCAGCAGCGCATCCGCTTCCGCGCTGTCCCTTGCCAGCGAGAACGGGTTGTCGAAGCCGGGCCGTCGCGCCCAGTCGGGGTCGCCCAGCGCGCAGGCTATCCGCCGCCAGTCGCGGCGCGAGCGCCCGAGCAGCGCGACATGACCGTCCCGGCAGGCGAAGAAGCCCATGGGAAAGATGAGACCGTGCTCGACGCAGATGCGGCCGTTCCGCTTCCAGAGCCGCCGGCGCTCCTCCGGTGTGCCGGAGTTCTGGAGCGCGAAAGCCCGCATGACGTCCGCCGCAGAGGCGTCGTATTCGGGCGCGCCGTCCTCTTCCCCCCGCCAGGCTTCGGCGAGCGCCAGCATTGCCCCGACGAGCCCGCACCATTTCTCCGGCATGTCCGCAGGCAGCGGCACGCCCGGCCCGTCCGAATGACCGATGGCGGCAGCCGGCCCGGCGACCGCAGAGGCGTCCGCGCCGCTGCCCTCCATGCCGACCTGGAAGTCCCAGAGTCGGATCGGCGTACCGCCCGGCGCAGCCTCCGCCCCGGCCAGGTCGAGCCACATTCGGGCATAGGCAGGCGCGCGGCCCGGCCCTTCGAACGCGGCCGGGACCGTACCCACCGGCAGCTGGCGCGCCTCCGTCACGACAGCGGCAGGGGCACCGGCCCCTTTTGCCGGGAAGGCAGCGCCGCGGTCGCGGTCCCGAACGCGGAAACGACATTCACCTGGTTCCTGGCCTCGACGTCGAGGTCGACCAGCATGGCGCCGCGGGCTTCCCGCTTGCCCGTCACCCTGCCCCGCCACCGGATCGTGTCGCCGACGAGATTGGGGCGCCGCACGGACACGTTCAGCCGGTGCAGGAAGCCGTGATCGCCGATCCAGTTCGTCAGCATGTGCTGCGCCCAGGCGATGCGCTGCGGCCCGACATCGTAGGCCCCGCCCATGCCGACATCGCGGCCGGTCGCCGCTTCCAGATGGCCGCGCCCGGCGGCGTCCTTCGCGCCCGTTTCCGGGTTGATGTGGTAGTCGTCATGGCGCCGGCGGTAGCGCACCGCGTCTCCATGCGCCCCGCCATAGGGCATGGCGCCCTGCGTTGCCGAGTACCAGGCGACGATATCGGTGATGGTGAGCGGCCCCTTGACTACGGGAGGCACCGCATCGCCGACCGAAACGTCCTCCCAGAAAAGCGGCTCCGCTCCCCGCCGGGTCTCGGCCAGAACCTCGCGCTCGATCGCGTCCAATTCCTCCGGCGTGTAGCGGTGCGCGGCGGCGCTCTCCGCGTCGCCGCCCCGCTCCGCCTTCAGCTGCTCGCCGCGCGGCGTGCGGGCCACCTGGCCGACGGCCTTGGCGACAAGCCGGCCGTCGCTGCCGTCCCGGTAGTCCACCTCGCCGGTCTGCAACACCCATCGGGCGAAGCGCCGGCCGGACTTCATCTCCTGGCGCACCAGCCGCGCCTCGACCTCGAAGCGCGTGTCGAGGCGGATGCGGTCGAACCAGGTGAACTCGGTTCCCGCATAGATCCACTGCACGCCGGAGAGCTTCGGCGCAACGATGGTCATATCCACCGAATAGAGGATGCAGGGCGGCGCGACGAGGCCGCCGGCAGGCGACGCCCGGGCATAGTCCTCGTCGAGCCAGAGCGGATTGTTGTCGCCCACGCCCCAGGCGAAATGGCGGATGGCGTCGCGGGTTGCGGTCTCGATCCATTGCAGCCGGGAGCGGCGCAGGGGCCGGCCGATCAGCGCGGCCGCTTCCGCCAGCCGTTCCTCGGTGATCTCCCCCCAGGCCACCGGCGGCCTACTCGGCGGCGCGGAGCGGCTGGGCCCCCGGTTCCATCCGTTGCAGTTCCGGCAGCACCTCGGCGGCGAACAGGCGCAGCATGTCGAGCGTGCGCTCGACGCCGTAATAAGGCGGATAGTGGATCATCAGCGAGGTCGTGCCGACATCCCGGAACGCCTCGATCTTGCGCAGCACCGTGTCCGGCGAACCGTGCAGGATGGTGTCCTTCACAAGGTGCTCGTAGGCGAATTGGCTCTCGTCCGCCTTCTCGGTCACGTCGCCCAGATAGCGCCCGACCGCGCCGCTCAGGAACGTCTTCATGTGGTGGGTGATGCCGGCCTCGCTCTCCTCGCGGGCCCTGGCGTCGGTCGGCGCCACATAGGTCATGCGGACCACGTCCACCTCCCCGAAGGCGGGGTTGGCGTTGAGCGGGGCCGGCGCGTCGGCCATGTGCTCGCGATAGACCGCGATATGCTCGCCGATGGTGGCGGCCGAAGGCAGCGAGGACTGCATCAGGCCGAAACCGTTCCGCGCCGCCATGCGGATCGAGCCGTCGGTGCCGGCGCCCATGTAGAAGGGCGGGTGCGGCTGCTGGACGGGTTGCGGGAAGACCTCGTAAATGTCGTCCATCTCGATGTTGAAATACTTGCCGCTGGCGTTGACGCGCTTCTTGTGGAAGCCGTCGAGAATCAGCGGAATTGCCTCCGCCTGGATTTCGCGGCGTTCTTCGTAGCTGATGCCGAGGCCCTCGAATTCGTAAGGGCGGTAGCCGGAGCCGAGGCCGAGCTGGAAACGCCCGTTGCTCAGGATATCGACGAAGGCCGCGTTCTCGACGATGCGCATGGGATGGTGCAGCGGCACGACCATGACGGCCGCCCCTAACTGGATTTTCGTCGTCTTCGCAGCCAGATAGGAGAGGTAGCTGAACGGGTCCGGCAGGATACCGTATTTGTTCGAGAAGTGGTGTTCGGCGATCCACACGCTGTCGAAGCCGAGTTCCTCCGCTTCCAGGATCTCCCGGGTCGTGCGCTCGTGGATGGCCTGGTGCGGATAGGGCTCGGACTTCGGATCCGGGTGCGATGTAAAGAGGATGCCGACCTTCATGGACGGGGCGCCTTTCGTAATCCGGCTTGTTCGCGAGGTCCTAGCCTAGCAGGATGGCGCGGCTGCTGCACGGGGCCGGCGCGAGCCCGGCCCGGCCTGTCGGATGGGTGGCAGAGCGGTTGAATGCACCGGTCTTGAAAACCGGCGTGGGCGCAAGTCCACCGCGGGTTCGAATCCCGCCCCATCCGCCAGGGCCTGTTTTCGAAACTTGCGGCAGCCTCGGGCCGCGCAGTCCGGTCACGTTTCGGGCGGGTCTATCCGGTTCCTGAAATTCCGCAGGCATTCCGGCAGGCGCTCCGCAAGGACGCGCGCGGACGCGACGGCAATTCCAGCCCCGTCTAGTCTGAAATCGTCGTAGCTCCGCGTTGCGACATTGCGAAAACGGCGGGTCTCGTCGGCATGTTCGCAGATGTCCGGCGGCAGGATGGCTTCCCTTCCTTCGACCGGTCTGCATACCCGGCGCAGAAGGTCCCGGTGCCACGAGTCACCTTGCGGACGCTCTTCGCCGAGAAGGGCCAGAATCCTTACGAGACCGGACTCCAGAGAGGTATGGCCGGACTCCATGGCGTGCATCAATGCCATGGACGCCTTGTAGCCGTCGATTCCGCCATCGTCGAAGCCGCCGGCATCGAACAATCGGGCAGCGCCTGCAAAATGCGTGCAGGCGGCCTCGAAATCGCCTTCTATCTCAATCCAGCGCGCATCGCTCATGCGAGAACCTTCGCGCCGGGCAATACGCGCTGCAGGAACGTCTCGCTGCACCAGGCCTGATCGACGATGTCGCAGGCAAGGCCCAGTTCTTCGCAAGCGTCCTCGGCCGCCCGGATCGCGGCGGAGATGTTGTGTCCGGGAAAATCCGCGAGCAGATCGACATCGCTGTCCGGCCGCATGGCGCCGCGCGCCGCCGAACCGTAGAGCCTGTAACAGCCGCCATGCTGCGCCGCCGTTGCCGCGAGGCGAACTTCAAGCTCGGCCAGCGCCGCCTTGCAGCGGGCGAGAGCATGCGCCTTGCGCTCCTTCAATGTGACGATGGAGGGCATGAGCCGACTTGTAGCACGCAGGCGGGGATGCCGGGAGCGCGGAGGGAGTCGGCGCCCTCCAGAACGGGCTTTACGCCGCTGGATGGCCCGTTGGCGCCTCTAGAGCACGATCCGACCTGTATGGATCGACTGTTTGTCGACAGGTAGCCGCGGTCCTTGCCCCCACTTCGTCGCCCCGGACCCCGATCCGGGGCCCATCCACGGCCGTTTCGGCCCGGTGGAAAGGTCGGGAGATGGACCCCGGATCGTCGCTGACGCGCCGTCCGGGGTGACGATTGAGGCTTTACGGACGAAGCCGTTCCGGTTCGAACGGATACCGCTCTAATCGGCGTCGCTAGCGTTTGGCCGCTTAGTGAACCCCTGGAATAACCCTTCGAGGCGAGCCATACGTTCGCGCAACTCAGCGATGTCGCGGCGCATTTCTCGCTGACCGGGCACAATAAGCATTGCAAGCGTAACGCCCGTACCGAGCACGGCGACAATCAGGGTTCCGGTCGCAATCAGCAAGTTTGTATCCGTCATGCCGATTATGATGAATGCATACGGTGGGAAAATCAATCGGCACCGGGCGCGGCAAATCGGTAAGGTGGGGTTTCACTGTCCTACTCTGTCTCTCAAATGTTCGAAACCGAATGCCCTCCGTCCACGGCGAGGAGCTGGCCGGTGATGTAGGCCGAGGCGTCGGAGAGCAGGAAGAGCAGCGGCGCGGCAAGGTCTTCCGGCTGGCCCAGGCGGCCCATCGGCACGCGGCGCATCAGCGCCTGTCCGGGCGGCGAGTCGAAGAATTCCCGGTTGAGGTCGGTCAGCACATAGCCGGGGACCAGTGCGTTCACCCGCACACGCTCGCGGGCGAGCTCCGCTGCCATGACGCGCGTCAGGTGGTGCAACCCGGCCTTGGAGGCCCCATAGCCGACAGCGCCGCGACCGGTGCGCAGACCCAGCAGCGAGCCGATATTGACGATGCTGCCGCCCTTCCCGCGCGCAACCATCCGCTTCGCGGCCTCCTGCGCCACGAACCAGGCGCCGGTGAGGTTGGTGTCGATGACGCGCCGCCAGTCGTCTTCCTCCGTCTCCAGCAGCCGGCGCGTCACGGCGACGCCGGAATTGTTGACGACGGCGTGAACGGGCCCGAGCGCTTCCTCAGCGGCGTCGAAGCCGGCCGCCACCCGGTCGCGGTCGGCCACGTCCATGGAAACGACAGCGGCATTGCCGATGCCGGCGGCTGCCTCGGCGAGCGCCTCCAAGTCCCGCGCCGCCAGCGCCACTTGCGCGCCCGCCGCAGCCGCGGCCTCGGCGAATCCGCGTCCCAGACCGCGCGATGCGCCCGTCACCAGCACCGTCTTGCCGTCGAGTCGCAGAATTCCCTCGACCGACACGCTTTCCTCCCTTCGGGACCGCTCCTATATTGCCGGTCCCATGCTGATCGAGATTTTCTCCGACGTCATCTGCCCCTGGTGCTTCATCGGGCGCCGGCGCTTCGCCCGCGCGCTGGAGGCCCGGCCCGGCCTGAACCCGGTCATCCGCTGGCGGGCGTTCCAGCTCAATCCGGGAATGCCGCCGGAAGGTATGGCGCGGCAGGAATATCTGGCGCTCAAGTTCGGCGCGCAAGGGGGCGGGCCGGTTTATGACCGCATCCGCGACACCGGCCGGTCGGAAGGCATCGAGTTCCGCTTCGACGCCATCGAACGCACGCCGAGCACGCTCGCCGCGCACAGGCTCATCCGGGAGTCGGGCGAGCGGCAGACGGCGGTGGTGGACGCGCTCTTCGACGCCTATTTCCTGAACGGCGAGGACATCGGGGACACCGGGCAGCTGGCGAACATCGCGATGCGAGCCGGCTGGGACAGGGGCGAAGCGGAGACCTTCCTCGCCTCCGACGCCGCCGTCCAGGAAGTCCGGCAGGAGGACGCCCGGGCGCGCTCGATGGGCATCCAGGGCGTGCCCTGTTTCGTGGTGGACCGCCGCTACGCGATCTCCGGCGCCCAGGAGCCCGAATATTTCACGCCGCTGTTCGACCTCGTACAGAATGGCGAGGCCGCAGCGGAATAGTCAATTGGCCATCGCAAGCCATACCGATTTTGCAAATGAAAAAACAGCCTTGCATTCCCTAATCCAATACGCCATGAATCCGGGGATGGTGTCGGGGGCGCTGGAGCGAGCGAGGGTGAGGACCGTGAGGACGGTTTCCGCCTGCGGGGCCGGACATGCGGTTTGTCGGCAGGCCAGCGCCGGTCGCCGCTGGGCCGAATGAACATCGTTCGTCCCGTTCCGTATGGACGGCATTTCCCGTCGTCCCGTTGTCGGCGGTTTTGAGCTGATGGAGACTTGGATCACGCCGGCGCTGCTCATTGCGCTGGCGGCGTTGATGGTCGGTATGATCCGCTCGCTTCGCAGCGACATGGACAAACGCATCGACAGCGTGCATCGCGAACTCGGCAACCGCATTGACGGCGTGCGGGACGAACTCGGCAACCGCATTGACGGCGTACGGGACGAACTCGGCAACCGCATCGAAAGCGTGCGGGGCGACCTCGGCAACCGCATCGACAAAGTCGAACAACGCATGGACCGGCTGGAAACCGGCCTGGTCGAAGTGAAGGAAGGCCTCGCCGAAGTGCGGGGCGAACTTCGGTTCGTCCGGGACTACATCCTGCACCGCAATTTGCCGTCGCGGGAGCCGCCGGCCGCACCGGCGGAGTAGTTCGTTCGCTCGGGACCGCGAAGTGGCGGACAGCCCCTCTGGCAGCGCATACCACGCCTACCCGCTTGCGATCGCGGCGAGGTCGCGCAACAGGCGTTCCGTGCCGGCCATGCGCGCGGGCTCCTTCTCCCAGCTTCGGCCGATGACGAGCTTGTGGTCGGGCCTGAGCCTCACCGTGCCGGCCTGCCTGCCGATATAGTCGATGAGGCCCGCCGGATTCGCGAAATCGCCGCCGCGGAAGGAGACGACCGCGCCTTTCGGGCCGGCATCGACCTTCTCCACGCCCGCCTCCCGGCACAACCGCTTGATGGCGACGATGCGCAGCAGGTTCTCAAGCTCATCCGGCACCGGCCCGAACCGGTCGATAAGTTCCGCCGCGAAGGCCTCCGTCTGCTCGCGGTCCTCCAGCGCGGCGATCCGCCGGTAGAGCGACAGCCTCACATTCAGCTCCGCAACGTAGCTCTCGGGGATCAGCACCGGCGCGCCGAGGCCGATCTGCGGCGTCCAGGAGGTGTCCTCTTCCGCCTCGTCGGCGCCCGAGCGCGCGGCGGCGACCGCTTCCTCCAGCATGTGCTGGTATAGCTCGATCCCGACCTCGCGGATATGGCCGGACTGCTCATCGCCGAGGAGGTTGCCGGCGCCGCGTATATCGAGGTCGTAGCTGGCGAGCTGGAAGCCGGCGCCGAGCGTGTCCAGCGTCTGCATTACCGCGAGGCGCTTCTCCGCCGCTCTCGTGAGCTTGCGGCGCTCCGGCAGCGTCAGGTAGGCGTAGGCGCGGAGCTTCGCGCGGCCGATGCGGCCCCGCAACTGGTAGAGCTGCGCCAGGCCGAACATGTCCGCCCGGTGGACGATCAGCGTGTTGGCCTCCGGGATGTCGAGGCCGGACTCGACGATGTTCGTGGAGACCAGCACATCGACCCGCCCGTCATAGAAGGCGCCCACCGCCTCCTCCAGCACGGCCGCCGCCATGCCGCCATGGGCGACGCCGATGCGCGCGTCCGGCATCATCGCTCTCAGCCGCTCGGTCACTTCCGGCAGGTCGCGCACTCTCGGGCAGACATAGAAGCAGCGCCCTCCCCTCAGGAGTTCGCGCCGGACCGCCTCGCGCACGACCAGCGCATCGAACGGCCCGACGAAGGTGCGCACCGCCAGCCTGTCCACGGGCGGCGTCGCGATCAGGCTCATCTCGCGCACGCCAGACAGGGCCAGTTGCAGCGTGCGCGGAATCGGCGTCGCGGTGAGCGTCAGCACATGCACATTGCTGCGGTACTGCTTCAGCCGCTCCTTGTGCGCCACGCCGAAATGCTGCTCCTCGTCCACGACCAGCAGACCCAGCCGCTTCATGCGGATCGACTTCGCCAGGAGCGCGTGCGTGCCGATAACGATGTCGAGCCTGCCGTCGGCGAGGCGCTCCCTCACCTCCCGCGCCTCCTTGCCGGCAACGAGGCGCGAAAGCTGGCCGATCTCCACCGGCAGGCCGCGGAAACGCTCCCGGAAGGTCTTGAAATGCTGCCGCACGAGGAGGGTCGTCGGGGCCACCACGGCGATCTGGAAACCGCTCATCGCCGTCACGAACGCCGCCCGGAGCGCTACCTCGGTCTTGCCGAAGCCCACATCGCCGCAAATCAGCCGGTCCATCGGACGGCCGGCGGACATGTCGTCGAGCACGTCCTCGATGGCCGTCAGCTGGTCGTTCGTTTCCGGAAACGGAAACCGCGCCGCGAATTCGTCGTATAGCCCGGCGGGAGGCAGCAGCGTTTCCCCGGGCCGAAGGGTCCGCTCGGCCGCGACCCGAATCAACTGCTCGGCAAGCTCGCGGATGCGTTGCTTCATCCGGGCCTTGCGCGCCTGCCACTGGACTCCGCCCAGCCGGTCCAGCGCGACCGCGCTGTCGGAAGCCCCGTAGCGCGACAGCGTCTCGATATTCTCGACCGGCACGAACAGCCTGCCGTCGCCGGCATACTGGATGCGCAGGCAGTCGTGCGGTGCGCCGGCAGCGGTCACGGCCTCCAGCCCCTCATAGCGCCCGATGCCGTGCTCCACATGGACGACGATGTCGCCCTCGGCGATTTCCGAGAGTTCCTGCAGGAAGTCCTGCGCCCGGCGCCGGCCCCGCGCCCGGCTCGAAAGGCGTTCTCCCAGTATGTCCTGTTCGGTGACGACCGCGAGGTCGGCGCTCTCGAACCCGCTTTCCAGCGGCAGGACCGTCGTTGCCAGCCGGTCGGGCGGCAAGCCGTCCAGCTCCCGGGCCGATTCGACCGGCTGCGATTCCACCCCCTGCTCGCGCAGCAGCCCGACCAGCCGGTCGCGGGACCCTTCGCTGTAGGCGGCAAGCAGCACCCGGCGGCCTGCCGCCGCATGGGCCGCCAGCCTGTCCGCGACGGCGCCGTAAAGGTCGAGGTCGGGACGCGCCCGCGCCTCGGAGAAGTCGACCGCTGGCCGGGCGCCGGCATCGGCCCCGTCCGGCGCCGCGCCGGGCAGCAGCAAAGCCGATGGACGGTCCTGAAGGCACGCCTCCCAACCCCCGGCGTCGAGATAGAGCCTGTCCGGCGGCAGCGGCCGGTACGGCGCTTCGCCCGCCGGCGGGTCGAGCCGCGCCGCATAGTGGTCGGCAATGGCCTCGAAGCGGACGTCCCGCGCCGCGCCCGCCTGCTCGTCCTCGACAACGGCCGCGTCCGGCAGATAGTCGGCAAGGGTGTCCAGCCCGGAAAAGAACAGCGGCAGCCAGTGCTCGATTCCCGCGGCCCTGCGCCCTGCCGACACCGATTCGTAGAGCGTATCGTCAGCCGTCACCGCGCCGAAGGCCGCGCGGTAGCCTTCCCGGAAACGGGCGACGCTCTCCCCGGTCAGCACGACCTCGCTGGCGGGAACGAGTTCGAAGCGCTCCAGCCGGTCGGTGCTGCGCTGGTCGATGGGGTCGAAGCGGCGGATTTCGTCGATCTCGTCGCCGAACAGGTCGATGCGAAGCGGAGCGGGTTCGCCGGCCGGGAAAAGATCGACCAGCCCGCCGCGGACCGCATATTCGCCCGGCTCCATCACCGTCTCGGCGCGCTGGTAGCCGTGCCGTTCCAGGAAGGCCAGCAGCGCTTCGGTGTCCAGGGTGCCGCCGGCCTCGGCCGCGAGGCGGCTCCCGGCGACCTCTGCGCGCGGCGGCACGCGCTGGAGAAAGGCGTTGGCGGTGGTCAGCAGGATGTCGGGGCGCACCCCGTCCGCCAGCGCCGCCAGGGTTGCAAGGCGCTCCGAAACGATGTCGTTTCTGGGCGAGCTCCGGTCGTAGGGCAGGCAATCCCAGCTCGGGAACCGCAGCAGGGCCAGGTGCGGCGCGAAGAATCCCAGCCAGTCCGCCATCCGCGCCATCTGCGCGTCGTCGCGCGAAATGTGGATGAGCGGGCTCCCGTCCGCCGCCATCGACGCCAGCACGCGCGCATCGTGGCCGGGCGGCGCACCGCCCAGGCGAATCCGTCCCGCATGGCTGAGCGGCGGAATCATCCCGCCCTTGGCACCGAGGCTACCAGGCGTGCGACGACCGGATCGTCCGGCGCTTCCGCCGCCCCGGTCATCCAGTCCACGATCTCGGGGTCGGAGCGCGCCAGAAGCGCTTCGAAGCGGGAGAGGCCGTCGGCGTCGAGGCTGTCCAGATGAGCATCCGCAAAAGGGCCGAGCAGCAGGTCGGCTTCCTTCGTGCCCCGGTGCCAGGCCCGGAAGCGCAGCCGTTTCCGCCGATATTCCAGCTCGTCGCTCAATGCATCGTCCCCCCGGTCCGGCGAGTGGTATAAATTGGCGGCCGAGGGATGTCAGCCACAGAGACGGGGCGTTGCGACCCGAAATCCTGTTTCCCCTGTTCCAGCCGGTCACGACGATCCCGGGTGTCGGGCCGCGCATCGCCGGCCTGATCGGCAGGGTCGCAGGACCGCGCAAGATCGACCTCTGCCTGAAGCTCCCGACGGGGCTCGTCGACCGGCGGTTTTCGCCTTCCGTCGCCGAGGCGCCGGACGGGCGCATCGCCACCTTCACGCTGGTCGTGGAGGAGCACCGCCCTCCCCCGCCCCGTACGCGCCTGCCCTACAAGGTCCGCTGCCGCGACGAAACGGGCGCGCTCGACCTCGTCTTCTTCAATGCGCGCACCGACTATCTGGCCTCTGCGCTTCCGACAGGCGAGAAGCGGGTCGTGAGCGGGTTGGTCGAGTGGTACCGCGCCACCCCGCAGATCGCCCATCCCGATGTGATCGAGCGGCCGGAGCGCTGGACCCCGGCGATGGCGGTCGAGCCGGTCTATCCCTCGACGCAGGGCCTGGGCCCGAGAATCTACCGTCGCGCAGTAGCCGCCGCGCTCGATGCGGCTGCGGAGCTCCCGGAATGGCAATCGCCGTCCGTGCTGGCCCGCGAGGCATGGCCTGCCTGGCGAGAGGCGCTCCTTTGCGCGCACCGTCCCGAGGACGGGGGTGGCGTGCTGGCCGGTCATCCCGCCCGGCGCCGCCTCGCCTATGACGAATTGCTGGCGAGCCAGCTCGCCATGGCGCTGGTGCGCCACCATCAGCGGCGGAGCGCCGCGCGGCCCTTCTCCCTCGGCGGACCCGCTTTCGAGGCGGTCGAGTCCGGTCTGCCCTTCGCCCTGACCGGTGCCCAGCGCCGGGCGCTGGCGGAGATCGGCGGCGACCTTGCGTCCGGCCAGCGCATGATGCGCCTGCTGCAGGGAGATGTCGGCAGCGGCAAGACGGTCGTTGCCGCGCTCGCCGCCGCCGCCGCGCACGACGCCGGCGGCCAGGCCGCCGTCATGGCGCCGACGGAAATCCTCGCCCAGCAGCATTTCGAAACCCTGTCCGCGCTGCTGGCGCCCGCGGGGATGGAAGTCGGCCTCCTGACGGGCCGGGGCCGGGCGGGTCCCCGCCGGACCGTGCTGGCGGCGCTGGATTCCGGAGCGCTGCCGGTTGTCGTCGGCACCCACGCCCTCTTCCAGGAACGGGTCGCCTTTGCCGATCTGCGCCTGGCCGTCATCGACGAACAGCACCGCTTCGGCGTCGAGCAGCGCCTGGCGCTGACCGACAAGGGCCGGGACGTGCATACCCTTGCGATGACGGCAACGCCCATTCCCCGAACCCTGCTGATGACGGCCTATGGCGACCTGGACACCTCGCGCCTCGACGAAAAGCCGGCCGGCCGCAAGCCGACCGAGACGCGGGTGCTGCGGATGGGGCAGCTCGACCGGGTGGTGGAGCGAATCGGCGCGGCGATTGCAGACGGGCGCCGGGCCTATTGGGTCTGCCCGCTGGTCGAGGAAAGCGAAAGCACGGACGCCGCAGCCGCCGAAGCGCGCTTCGCGGAGTTGCAGCCGGTCTTCGGTGACCGCGTGGCGCTCATTCACGGGCGCATGGCAGCGGACCGCAAGGCGCTGGCAATGAAGGCGTTTGCCGAGGGATCGGCGAGCCTGCTGGTCGCCACGACTGTGATCGAGGTCGGCGTCGATGTCCCGGCGGCGGACATCATGGTCATCGAGCAGGCCGAACGGTTCGGCCTCGCGCAACTGCACCAGCTTCGCGGCCGCATCGGTCGCGGGGGCCAGACGGGCGCTTGCCTGCTGCTCTACGGCGAGCCGCTCGGACAGGCGGCGGAAAAGCGGCTCAGGCTGCTCAGGGAATGCGATGACGGGTTCCGCATCGCCGAAGCCGACCTCGAACTCCGGGGCGCCGGGGAGTTGCTGGGCACGCGGCAGAGCGGGCTGCCGGCCTTTCGCATCGCCGATCTCGAGGAACATGGCGGCATGCTGCGGATGGCCCGCGACGAGGCGCGGCTGATCGTGGACCGCGACCCCGGCCTTTCCGGTTCCCGCGGCGAGGCGCTCCGGATATTGCTCTACCTCTTCGAGCGCGATGCCGGCGTCAGGCTGCTGCGCTCCGGCTGAAACCTTCGCTCGAACCTTGCCCGATCCGCCCGGTCGAGCGCGACCGTCAGCGACACCCGGTCGTCGCCGTCTTCCCGGCGTTGCACCTCGCCGTGCCGGTATAGCCAGGCGATCGCGGCCCCGTCGCCCGGGGACAGGACGAACTCGCAGACCCTCTGCGACCGTCCGAGTTCCGCATCCACGGCGCGCAGCAGGTTTTCGACGCCCTCCCCCGTTATCGCCGACACGGGAATGCCGCTTCCGTTAGCTGGCGGCGGCGCGTCCAAGAGGTCGATCTTGTTCCACAGCTCGATCCGGGGCGTGCGGTGCGCGTCCAGTTCGTCCATCACGAGATCGACATCGTGCTTCTGCGCGGCGGTGTCCGGGTCGGCGATATCGCGGACATGCAGGATGAGATCCGCCTCGACCACCTCTTCGAGAGTCGCGCGGAAGGCTGCGACAAGCTGCGTCGGCAGGTCCGAGATGAAGCCCACCGTGTCCGAGAGGATTGCGCGCCGGCCGGACGGCAGGTCGATGCCGCGCATGGTCGGGTCCAGGGTCGCGAACAACCGGTCGCGCGCCAGCACCTTTCCGCCGGTCAGGCGGTTGAACAGCGTCGATTTGCCGGCATTGGTGTATCCCACCAGCGCCACGACAGGGAACGGCACGCGCCTGCGCGCCCGCCGCTGGATGCCCCGGGTGCGGCGGACATCCTCCAGCTGGCGCTTCAGTTTGACGATCCTTTCGTCGATCAGCCTGCGGTCGATCTCGATCTGGGCTTCGCCCGGCCCGCCGAGGAAGCCCGCCCCGCCCCGCTGCCGCTCGAGATGCGTCCAGGACCGGACCAGCCGGGTGCGCTGATAGGAGAGCGCAGCGAGGTCCACTTGCAGCACGCCCTCCCGCGTGCGCGCCCGGGCGCCGAAAATCTCCAAAATGAGCCCGGTGCGGTCTATGACCTTGGCGTCCCACGCGCGCTCCAGGTTGCGCTGCTGCACCGGCGTCAGCGCGCCGTCCACGACGACGAGACCCGCGCCCTCTTCCGCCAGGGCCTCGCTGACATCGTCTATCGCCCCGTTGCCGAGCAGGGTCGCGGGCCGGGGCCGGGCGAGACGGACGATACGTGTGGCCGGGACCGCCACGCCGATGGATTCGGTCAGCCGGACGGCCTCCGCAAGGCGCGCCTCGGGCTCTCTGAGCGCGTCCTTGCGGACAACCGGGTGGACGACGAGCGCTGCTTCGTTCAAGCCGGATCGTCTTCGGGCTCGAAGAGCCTGATCGGAGTGGATGGCATGATGGTCGAGATCGCGTGCTTGTAGACCAGCTGCGAGTGGCCGTCGCGGCGCAGCAGCACCGAGAAATTGTCGAACGAAACCACCAGGCCCTGCAATTTCACGCCATTGACGAGGAACACCGTGACCGGCGATTTCGCCTTTCGGATGTGGTTGAGGAACTGGTCCTGGAGGTTCCTGTTCTTCTGGGCAGACGACATCGACATTGATCCCGGATCGCACACGGGAAGCCGCCCGGACGCGGCCAGGGGCGCAGCAGCTTCCTTGGCTCTTCTAAATGATGCGGTGCGAGAACGCGACAAGGTCCGGGATCGCGGCCAGACTGTCGCAGCGCGCATCCGCGCTCAGGCTCAATGCCGGCCCGCCGGCGTAGGGCACGATCGCCGAGCGGAGCCCGGCGTTGCGCGCCGTGCGGATGTCTGTGTCGGAATCCCCCACCAGCCAGTGTCCTATCCGTCCCCCGAGCGCCATCCGCACCGGGGCGGCGTCGGGTTTGTCGCGGTCCGCGTCCCCCGCTCCCACAAGGGCTTCGAACCGGCCGGTCCAGCCGAGGCGGTCGGCCTCCCGCCGCAGATAAGTCCCGTTCTTGTTCGAAACGACGGCAACGGGAAACCCCGCCGCTTCCAGACGGTCCAGGCAGGACCCTGCCCCCGGCAGCAGCGCCAGGGCGTCCAGGTGGCGGGCTTCGAACGCGGCGTAGAAGGTGTCGCTCGCCTTCCGCCAGTCCGCCCCGAACATGTTCGGGAAGCTTTCGCGGCCCGAGCGGGACACGTGGCCCATGGTTTCGGCGAAGGTCCAGGGCTCCAGCCCGAACGATTCGCGCGCCGTTCCGAGCGCTTCATGAATGACCGGCCAATTGTCCACAAGCGTCCCGTCCCAGTCGAAAAGGACGACGGGAAGCGTCATGCAGCGGCGTCTCCCCGCTCCATGTAGCGCGCATACACCTCGAACAGGGCGCTGGCGGTCGAGCCGGGCTTGCCGTTGCCGATAACCGCTTCGTCGATCCGCACCACCGGCGTCACGTAGGACGTGGCACTGGTGACGAAGGCCTCGCGCGCTCTCCTTGCCTCTTCGATGGTGAAGCGCCGTTCGGCGAACGAGAGGCCGAGCGTCTCGGCCAGCTTGACGATGGTGCCGCGCGTCACCCCCGCCAGAATGCCGTGGTCGAGCTCCCGGGTAAGCAATTCGCCGCCGGGGGTTACGATCCAGACATTGGTGGAGCTGCCTTCGGTGACGAAGCCTTCCTCGTCAACGAACACGGCCTCATAGGCGCCGGCTTCCCGCGCCGTCTGCTTGGCCAGGATATTGGGCAGCAGGGAGACCGACTTGATGTCGCAGCGCTTCCAGCGATTGTCCGGCACGGAGACGGCATCCACGCCCGTTTCCAGTATCCCCGAAGTAGGCGGCGGCCTGCGGCTGCCGGTCACCACGAGGGCGGTTTCGGCGTCGGCCGGAAAGGGATGGTCGCGGCGGGCTACGCCCCGCGTCGCCTGAAGATAAACAATTCCGTTTTCTATGCGGTTACGACGTTTTACCTCATGCAGAACATGAGTAAGCGCGGGCCGGTCCATCGGCGGCGCGATCCGCAGTTCGCGAAGCGAACGGTCCAACCTGTCGAGATGCGGGCCGGCATCGACGAACCGGCCGGCGCGCACGGCGATGACTTCGTACACGCCGTCGGCGAACTGATAGCCGCGGTCTTCCACATGCACCGCGGCCTCGCGATGCGGCACGTAGCGGCCGTTGACAAAGGCAATTCTGGCCATCCTTCCTCCCTTCCTTGTCTCTAGAAGAACTCGAGGCGCACGGCGAACATCTGCTCGACCCGTTTGAGCACGCTCGTCATCGAGAACAACACGACCCGGTCGCGCGCGCGGATGAGAGTGCGGCCGCGCGGAATGACGACATCTTCGCCCCGCAGAATGGCCCCCACGATGGACCCGGCGGGCATCTTCAACACTCGCAGGTCCCTGTCCACCACCGCGGAGGTCTCCAGAATTTCCACCTCCAGCGCCTCTCCGAAATCGTCCCCGATCGAGAATGCCGCCAGCACCCGGCCGCGGCGGACATGCTGCAAGATCTGGGAGACCGTGATCGCCCGCGGGTTGATGACGACATCGATGTCCAGCGGGCTCACGAGCGCGCTGTAGGCGGATTTGTTGATGAGCGCCACCGTGCGCGACGACCCGGCCCGCTTGGCCAGCAGCGAGGCCAGAATGTTGGTCTCGTCGTCGTCCGTCAGCGCGATCGTCAGGTCCGCGTTCTCGAAATTGGCTTCTTCCATCAGGTCTTCGGACAGCGCATCGCCCTGCAGGACCGTGGTTCGCCGCAATGTATCGGTGAGTTCGGCGGCCTTGTCGCGGTCGCGCTCTATCAGTCGCAGGCGCACATGCGGGAGTTCCGCTTCTATCAGGCTCGCCAGCCTGTGCCCGATATTGCCGCCCCCGATGATGACCGCGCGCTCGGCTTCCCTTTCCTCGTGGCCGAACGCCGCCATCGCGCGCGCCACATGGGCGTTGTCGACGACGAAATAGACCTCGTCGCCGACCAGCATCTGGTCGCGCGCCTTGGGAACGAAGCGGCGCTCCGCGCGAACGATGCCGACGACATTGATGTTCAGGTCCGGGAACAGCGCCGTCAACTGGCGCAGCGGCGTATTGACGATCGGGCATGCATCGTCGAGGCGGACCCCTATCAGCCGGACCCTTCCGCCGGCAAACGGGATCATTTCGGTCGCGCCCGGCCGGGACAGTCTGCGCATGATCGCGCTCGCGACCTCGCGCTCGGGCGAAATGATCGTGTCGATCGACATCCCCTCGCGGGCGAAGAGGTTGGCCCAGTGCCCGTCGAGATAGGAAGGGCGCCGGATGCGCGCGATCTTGGTCGGCACATTGAACATCGAATGCGCTACCTGGCACGCAATCATGTTGATCTCGTCGACGAGCGTGACCGCAATCAGCATGTCGGCGTCTTCCGCCCCGGCCCGCGCCAGGACGTCGGGGCTGGAAGCGTGGCCGGCTATCGCCTGGATATCCAGGGTCTCCGCCAGCTGCTCGATCAATTCCGAAGACTGATCGACGACGGTCACGTCATTGCGTTCGGCCGCCAGGTAGCGGGCGATGTTGACGCCGACCTGACCGGCGCCGCAGACGATTACGCGCATGGCCGCGGCATCACGCCGGCCGGTCCCGGTCGCCGGCAGACGAGGGGTTCAGCGCCTTGAGCTTGCGGTGCAGCGTCGAGCGGTCCATGCCGATGAATTGCGCCGTTTGGGAAATATTGTTGCCGAAACGGCGCATCTGGGCGAGCAGATATTCGCGTTCGAACATGTCCCGCGCTTCGCGGAGCGGCAGCGACATCATCGCCGCTCCCTGTTCGAAATGCGAGATGACCGGCGCGCCTTCCCCGAGTTCCCGGGGCAGCGCATCGGCGCGAATGGCCGCGGCGTCCTCTGCCGGCGCCAGTATCGAGAGCCGCTCCACGATATTGCGCAGCTCCCGGACGTTGCCCGGCCAGTCATACGCCTGCAGTGCCGCCATCGCGTCTTCCGCGACGACAGGCGCATTCACGCCGGTCTGCCTGGCGAACAGTTCCAGGAAATGATCGACGAGGTGGGGAATGTCCTCCCGGCGCGCGCGCAGGGGGGCAATCTCCAGCGGCACGACGTTTAGCCGGTAGAACAGGTCCTGGCGAAACCGCCCCTCGTCCATTTCCGCCTGGAGATTGCGGTTGGACGTGGCAATGACCCGTACATCGACATCGACCCCCTGCGTCCCGCCGACGCGCTGGAATGTCTGTTCGTGGAGAACGCGAACCACCTTGCCCTGGGTCTCGGCCGGCATATCCGCAATCTCGTCCAGCAGCAGGGTGCCGCCGTGGGCGCGCTCGAGCAGGCCGGTCTTCCCCGCGCCCTCCTCGCTGCCGAACAGCTCCTCTTCGAGCCGAGCCGGCGCCATGGTCGCGCAATTGACAACCACGAAGGGCCCTTTGCTCCGGCGCGACAGCCGGTGGATCATCCGCGCCGCAACCTCCTTTCCGCTGCCCGGCGGACCCTGGATGAGAATGCGGCTGCCGGTGGGCGCGATGCGTTCTATCAGGTTCCTGGTCTGCGCAACCTCCGAGGACATGCCCAGCAGATCCGTCGCGGCGCCCGCATGGAGGCGAAGCTCCGCATTCTCGCGGCGCAGGCGGTAGGCCTCCATCGCGCGGGAAATGGCCAGCAGCAGCCTGTCGGTCTTGAACGGCTTCTCGACGAAGTCGTAGGCGCCGTCCCGGATCGCCGCCACGGCGGTCTCGATGCTGCCATGGCCGCTAATCATCAGCACCGGCAGGTCGGCATGGCGTTTCCGGACGTGGCGGAGCAATTCCATGCCGGTCAGGCGGCTGCCCTCCAGCCATACATCGAGCAACAGGATGCTCGGCTCGCGCTTGCGCAGCTCTTCCAGCGCCGCGTCGCTATTGCTGGCGCTGCGCGCTTCGAGACCCTCGTCTTCCAGCACGCCCGTTATGAGTTGGCGGATATCTTGCTCGTCATCGACGATCAGGATGTCATGCATCGTGAAGTCGGCCCCGTTCCGGCTCCATGCCGGCTTCGCCGCGCCCGAAAACGATCCGGACACGGGCGCCGCCGGCCTCGCCATCTTCGAGATGAAGCGCCGCATTCTGATCCTCGACGATCTTCTGGACGATGGCAAGTCCGAGGCCCGCGCCGCGCCGGTCCTTGCTCGTGACATAGGGCTCGGTCAGCCGGTAGCGCAGGTCCGGCGGAAAGCCCGGCCCGTCGTCTTCTATCGATATTTCCGCACTTTCGGGCAATTCCGCCAGCGAAGCCGTTATCCGGCCGCCCCCGTTCTCCAGCGCCTGGGCTGCGTTCAGCAGGAGGTTGGTGACGGCCTGGCCGAGCAATTGCGGGTCGCAGACCTGCATCACGGGACGGTCCGGCAGCCGCAATTCGATGTCTATGTCGCTGGCTGCCTCCCTTTGCAGGAAGACGGCCCGGCGCACCACGTCCGCAAGATCCGCTTCCGCCAGCACAGGAGCCGGCATCCGTGCGAAGGACGCGAATTCGTTGACCATCCGGCGCATGTCGTCCACCTGGCGCACGATGATGTCGATGCAGAGCGCGAAGGTTTCGGGATCGTCCTCGATCTGCCCGGCATAGCGCCGGCCGAGGCGTTCCGCGGCAAGCTGGATCGGCGTCAGCGGGTTCTTGATTTCGTGGGCGATGCGGCGCGCGACATCGGACCATGCGGCGGTGCGCTGGGCCGTTTGCAGGTCCGTGATATCCGCGAATGTCAACACGAAGCCGCCGAGCCCCTCCGGAGAGGTCTCGGCCGTGGCGCGAAGCTGGAAGGTCCGCATCTCGCGGTCGCGCTCGATCGCCGCCTCGGCCTCGACGATACGGTCCGGGCGCCGCGACGCGGACTCCAGCACGGCGCCGAACTCCGGAACGATCTCCGCGATCGGGCGGTCGAGATGTTCGGTAAGGTCCACGCCCAGCAGGTCCGAGGCGGCCCTGTTCGGCAGGTGGACCCGCCGTTCCGCATCGAGCCCCACCACGCCGACGGCAACCCCGGCGAGCACGGCCTCGGTGAAGCGGCGGCGCTCGTCCAGTTCGAGATTTGCGTCGATGAGCGCGGTGCGCTGACGGTCGAGCTGGCCCGTCATGCGGTTGAAAGCGCGGCCGAGCGCGTCGATCTCCCCCCGTTCCCTCGCATCGACCGGCACGCGCGCGGTCAGGTCGCCGCCGCGCACCCGGTCGGCTGCCGAAATGAGGCTCATGACCGGCTCCGCCAATTGCGCGGCGAGATTGAAGCCCACCCAGATCGCCGCGAAGATGAACAGGGCCGCCACCGTCGCGAACATCATTGCAAAGGTGTATTCGATCTGGGTGCGCCGCCCCTCGAAGGCGGCGTATTCGGCGACTGCCGAGCGCACCCTCGTCACCTGGCTGACCACAATCGGGTCCACATACCGTCCGATATAGAGGAAGGTGTCGTTGAGGCCGGCAATGCGCACGAGCGCTCCCAGGCGGTCCCCGTCCGGGTCCTCGACGACCGCCACCTCCCCTCGCCGCGCCGCTTCCAGCGCCCATTCGGGAACCGGCGAGAAAATCGCCCCGAAAGAAAACATCGAACGCGCCAGAACGCGCCCTCCCCCCTGTAGCACCTGCGCATCGGACAGGGAACGCGCGCCTGCATGCGCGCCCAGGACATTCTCCAGTCCGCGGGTATTGGCAAACAATTGCGGCCCGTCGCGGCCCAGGTCGTTCGCCATCGCAAGAGCATCGGCGATGAGTACGCGCCGATGCTCTTCCAGATAGGCCTGGGCGACCACCAGGGACCGTTCCAGGGCGGACTGCACCCGCTGGCTGAACCAGCCCTGCAGTCCATAGTGGAAGAACAGCACGGTAAACAGCGCGACAAGCACCGTCGGCACGATCGCAACGACGGTGAACAGCACGGCGAGCCGCACATGGAGCTGGGAGCCGCCCCGCCTGCGGCGCCGTTCCCGCCAGAGCGCCACGACCCGGTATCCGACCACCGCCGCCAGCAACACCAGCAGGACGAGGTCGATGACGAGCAGGGTGACGACATTCTGCACGGTCGGCGGGATGACGGGCACCGTGCCGGTCATCACCAGATAGGTGAGCACGCCCGAAAACGCCGCGAGCCCGGCGAACGCGAAGGCGGCCCATCTCCGGACGACCGGATGATTGCCGAAGCGCCCCTCCATCAGCGCAGGCCGCGGACCACCGGAATCTCCAGATACCGGATCTTCTTGCGCAGCGTGTTCCGGTTGAGGCCCAGAATCTCGGCGGACTTTATCTGGTTGCCGTTGGTGGCGGCGAGGCAATGCTGGATCAGCGGACGCTCCACCTCGCGGACGATGCGTTCGTAGAGGCCCGGCTCCGGCAGGCCGTCGCCTTCGAGCGGAAAATGCCGGCGCAGATGGACATCCACCGCTTCGCTGAGCGACTCGGCCCGTTCGGCCGGCATCGCCATCTCGTCCGACGCCTCTTCCGCCAGCTCCGCGAGCTCCGCGTCGACGATGTCCACGCCGACCGTATCCTGGGGATAGAGTGCCGCGATTCGCCGGATGAGGTTTTCGAGTTCCCGGATATTGCCCGGCCAGGAATAGCCGCGAAGCCGGCGCATCGCCTCGCCGTCGATCGTCCTGGCGCCGAGGCCCTCGCGCCGCGCGACGGCCAGGAAATGCGCGACGAGCTCCGGGATGTCCTCGCGGCGCCGGCGCAGCGGCGGCACGCGCAGCGGCACGACGTTCAACCGGTAGAACAGGTCTTCGCGGAACAGCCCCTGCCGGATCGCGAGGCGCAGGTCGCGATGCGTTGCCGCCACGATGCGGACATTGGCGCGGAGCGGCTGCCGGCCGCCGACGCGCGTGTATTCGCCTTCCTGCAACACCCGCAGAAGCCGCGTTTGCGCTTCCATCGGCATGTCGCCGATCTCGTCGAGAAACAGGGTGCCGCCTTCCGCCTGCTCGAAGCGCCCGGCCATGCGCTGCGAGGCGCCGGTGAAGGCCCCGCGCTCATGCCCGAACAACTCCGCCTCGATCAGGTCCTTCGGGATCGCGGCCATGTTGATCGCCACGAACGGGCCGTTGCGCCGGCTCCCATAGTCGTGCAGGGCCCGCGCGATCAGCTCCTTCCCCGTTCCGGACTCGCCCGTAATCGTCACCGTCAGGTCCACGCCGACCAGCCGGGCGACGACCCGGTAGATTTCCTGCATGGCCGGCGACCGGCCGATCAGCGGCAGGCGGCTCGTTTCCTCGTCTTCGCGCTCGACCGGCGGATCGGCCGGCGGGGCGCTCAGCGCCCGCCTCACAATGCCGATCAGCTCCGCAAGGTCGAAGGGCTTCGGCAGATATTCGAACGCGCCCCGCTCCGCTGCCTTCACAGCAGTTTGCAGGGTGGACCTGGCGCTCATCACGATGACGCGCAGCTCCGGGCGCCGGCGGCGGATCCGCGGCACCAGGTCGAGGCCGTTCTCGTCCGGCATCACCACGTCGGTGATGACAAGGTCGCCCTCGCCGTCCTGCACCCAGTGCCAGAGGGTGGCGGCGTTGCTGGTTGCCTTTACTTCGTAGCCGGCCCGTCCGAGCGCGTGGCTGAGCACGGTGCGCACGGCGCGGTCGTCGTCGGCGACAAGAACGGTGGCGTTCACCGCGCACCTCCTTCCTCGATATCTACAGGCAGCAACACGCGAAAGACAGTGCGCCGGGGCTCGCTCTCGAAGGCCACCGCCCCCGCATGCTCGTCCACGATCTTGGCGACGAGCGCCAGGCCCAGTCCCTGCCCTCCCTGCCTGCCGGTCACGAACGGGTCGAACAGCGTCCTGTGCAGCTCCTCGGGAATGCCGCGCCCATTGTCCTGCACGGACACCTCCAGCGGCAAATGCACGCGCCTGCCGCTTCCCGAGACCGCAAGCCTCTCGCCGTGGCGAAACACGGTGCGAAGCACGATCTCCCCGCCCTCTTCCGGGCAGGCTTCGGCCGCGTTCTTCACCAGGTTGAGAAACACCTGCACCAGCCGGTCATGGTCGCCCGGCACGGGAGGCAGCGACGGGTCGTATTCCTCCACGAACGCGATTTCCGAGGCGAAGCCGGTCTCGGAAACCTTGCGCACCCGGTTCAGGACCTCGTGGATATTGACGGGCCTGCGCTCCAGGCCGTCGGGCCCCGCGAACGCCTCCATCCGGTTGACCAGCGCGGCCACCCGGTCCGCCTCGTCGCGGATGAGTGCGGCCAGTTCCCGGTCTCCGGCATCGACATTCGCCTCGATGAGCTGGGCCGCGCCCCGGATTCCGGCGAGCGGGTTCTTGATCTCGTGGGCGAGCAGGGCCGCCATCCCGCCCACCGACCGGGCCGCGCCGCGATGCGCCAAATGCCTGTCGATCTCGCGGGCAAGCGTCATCGGCACAAGCATGACGGCAACGGTGCCGGGGCCGTCGCCGATGGGAGACAATTGCGCGACGACCGCCGGCAGCTTCACGCGCGGCGTCTCGATGGAGACTTCGTATTCGGTGAGGTTGACGCCCTGCTCGCGCACGGTCCCGATCATGCCGAACAGGGGATGGTCCTCCGGCAGGATCCGGCTGAGCGGCTTCCCCAGCGCCTGCGGCGCGCCGATATTGAGCAGACTCTCGGCGGCAGGATTGAAGGAGGTGACCCTGTCGGCGCCGTCCACCGTAAGGACTGCCGCATTCAGGGCGGAGAGTATTGCCGCCGCGTCTGTCATGATCTTCAATATGCCTAGTTTATGGTCGAAATAGTCATTGCACAATTGATAATCAATTGCTGATTGCAACAACCGGCCCGTTGCGTCCTTTCTCCGGTTCTGGAATATGCTCCAACGCCATGCGGAATCGTGTTGCCCTAATCGTCGCAGCAGGCCGGGGAACGCGCTTCGGCGGCCCGGTGCCCAAGCAGTATCTGCCCTTCGGCGACACGAACGTCCTGGCCGCCGGCGCAATGGCCTTGCGTCCTTTCATGCCGGTTGCCTGCGTCATTCATCCCGACGACCGCGCGCAATACGATTCGGCCACGGCCGGCCTCGACCTGCTGGCGCCGGTTTTCGGCGGGCCGGACCGGCAGTCGAGCGTCCGTAACGGCCTGGAGGCGCTGGCCGGCGACCCGCCCGAACTCGTGCTGGTCCACGATGCCGCGCGTCCGGACCTGCCTGCGGCAGTCGTGAGGCGGATTCTGGAAGCGCTGGCAACGCATGACGGCGCCGCTCCGGGCCTGCCGATCGCCGATACGCTGAAGCGGGTCGAGGACGGCCGCTCGGTCGGCACCGTCTCCCGGGACGGCCTATGGCGCATACAGACGCCCCAGGGCTTCCGGTTTCCAGCGCTGCTCGAGGCGCACAGGCGGGCCGTTCCCGCCGCGTATTCCGACGACACGGCGCTCGCCGAGGCCGCCGGCCTCGGCATTGCCGTCGTGCAGGGCGACGCCAGGCTCGAAAAGGTAACCGGCCCGGACGACGCCTCCCGGCTTTCCGGGCCCGACATACGCACCGGCCACGGCTTCGACGTCCACCGGCTCGTGCCCGGCGGGGGCGTCACCCTCTGCGGTGTGCCCATCCCCCACGACATGGCGCTTTCCGGCCATTCCGACGCCGATGTCGGCATGCATGCGCTGACGGACGCCATCATCGGCGCGCTGGCCGAGGGCGATATCGGGCAGCACTTTCCGCCGGGCGACCCGGAATGGCGGGGCGCCGCCTCCGAGATCTTCCTCGCCCGCGCCCGGGAGATGGCATCGGCGCGGGGCGGACGCATCCTGCATTGCGATGTCACCCTGATCTGCGAAGCGCCGAGAATCGGCCCCCACCGCGCGGCCATGCGCGCCGAGCTCGCCCGCATTCTCGCGATTCCGGTGGACCGGGTATCGGTCAAGGCAACGACATCCGAGAGGTTGGGCTTCACCGGCCGCGGCGAGGGCATTGCCGCACAGGCAACGGCCACCCTGGCGCTGCCGTGAAGTCCACGCATCCCGTCGCGACTGTCTTCGGGCTGGGGCGTTTTCCGGTGGCGCCCGGTAGTTGGGCATCGCTGGCAGCCCTGCCCCCGGCATGGGCAATCGCCTGGGCAGGCGGCCCCTGGGCGCTCGCGGCGGCGGCGGTGCTGCTGGGCCTTGCCGGTTGCCGTGCGGCGACGCGCCACGAGCGGGAAACGGGCGAGCGCGACGCCAGCGCGGTCGTCGTCGATGAGGTCGTGGGGCAATGGCTGGTGCTGGCGACGCTGCCGCTCGACCCGCTCGCCTACGCTCTCGGCTTCGCCGCATTCCGCCTCTTCGACATTGCCAAGCCGCCGCCGATAGGATGGATCGAGAGGAAGATATCCGGAGGACCGGGCGTGATGGCGGACGATGTCGCGGCGGCGGCCTGCGCGGCCGCACTCATCCATCTTGCCGATTGGGGATTGGGCGATGGCGTTCTTTTCCGATGAACTGCTCGGGGCGGCGGAAGCCCTGCTCGACTCCTGCCGCAGCAGGGGACTCCGTCTGACGACCGCCGAATCCTGCACCGGAGGCCTGGTCGCCTCGTTGCTGACCGAGATACCGGGCTCCTCCGATGTGGTCGGGCGCGGCTTCGTCACCTATTCCAACGAAGCCAAGCGGGAAATGCTGGGCGTGCGCGCCGAAACGCTCGCCGCCCATGGCGCGGTCAGCGGCGAAACCGCGCGCGAAATGGCCACGGGCGCGCTCGCCCGCGCCGGCCCGGACGCCCACCTCGCCGTCGCCGTCACGGGCGTGGCCGGCCCCGGCGGCGGATCGGCCGAGAAGCCCGTCGGCACGGTCTGGTTGGCGGTAGCCTCCACGGGCGGGGAAACGGTTGCATCGAAACGCAATCTCGGCGGCGACCGCGCGGAGATACGCCGCGCGGCCGTCGAATGCGCCGTCGCAATGCTAAGTTCGGCGGTGGAACGCGCCGATTGACGGCCGGCGGCCCCGACCCTCACTTCGTCATACCCGGACTTGTTCCATGGCTGTCCGGTTTGGATTTTGCAGACAGGGCGCATGGCCGGATTCGGGCGGGTTTTGAAGGGTCCGGCGGGATCGAGGCTCGGACCGGAGCCCGATGGCTTGACCCTTTTCCCGTCATACCCGGACTTGTTCCGGGTATCCATGCGGCCGTCCGGCGGAGCCTGTTGAGGGAGATACCCGGAACAAGTCCGGGTATGACGGAGGGGGTGTTCGGGCATGGTGGAAAGGACGCCGACAGGAGACGTTGCGCCCCCCGAAATCCCGGACAGGCTCTCGTCGGGCCTCGCCTACTTGCTAAACCGGACAGCAGTGGACTTGTTCCGGGTATCTCCGCTGCTTCCGCCGAGCGGCCGCATGGATGCCCGGAACAAGTCCGGGCATGACGATATGAGGGCAAGACGGGAAGAAGTCGTGAGTCCCGCATGGAGACCGTTGGTATAACGACATCCGCAACTGCAAGGATGGATCGATGGGCTGGTCCCGCGAGATCGAGGATATTCATGCCAAGCGCCGCGCGGCGCTGGAACAGGGCGGCGCGGAGGCGGTGGCCCGCCAGCATGGGCAAGGCCGGCTGACCGTCCGCGAACGCATCGACGGGCTGGTCGATCCGGACAGTTTCCGCGAGCACGGCCGCGGCGCCGGCGGGGCCGAGCGCCATGCGGATGGGACGCTCAAGAGCTTCACGCCCGCCAATTTCGTGGTCGGCATGGGCCGCATAGACGGCCGGCCGGTCGTCGTCGGCGGCGAGGACTTCACCGTGCGCGGCGGCTCTCCGAACGCGGCGGGCCTGCGCAAGAGCGTCTATATCGAGGACCTGGCGCTGCAATACCGCGTGCCGCTCGTCCGCCTGCACGAGGGCGGCGGCGGCAGCGTCACCGGCGCCGGCGGCGGCGGCCCGGTCGGCGAAGCGCTCCATGCGCCGCGCCGCTTCGCCTCGGTGGCCGAGTGCATGGGTGCGGTGCCGGTCGCGACGGCGGCGCTCGGCCCGGTCGCCGGCCTGCCGGCCTCCCGGCTGGTCGCGGCGCATTTCGCGGTGATGACGAAGGAAACCGCCCAGGTACTGATCGCGGGTCCGGCGGTCGTCAAGCGCGCGCTCGGCGAGGATGTGACCAAGGAGGAGCTCGGAGGCGTCCAGGTCCATGCCAGAAGCGGCGCCATCGACAATATCGCGGAGGACGAGCCGGACGCGCTCGCGCAGATCCGCCGCTTCCTCTCCTACCTGCCGCAGAATGCCTGGCAGGTGCCGGCCCGCGCGGACGCGGAAGACGACCCCGCCCGCGCCGACGAAGCATTGCGCAGCATCGTGCCGGAGAACCGCCGCAAGTTCTTCAACATGCGCCGCGCCATATCCATGATCGTGGACCGGGACTCGATATTCGAGATGTCGCGGCAGTACGGTCCGGGGCAGATCACCATGCTCGCCCGGCTGAACGGCTATCCGGTCGGCGTCTTCTCCAACGATTCGCGCTTCTATGCGGGCGCCATGACGGCGGACGGCGCGCGCAAGGCACGGCGCTTCATCGAGTTCTGCGAGACCTTCAACCTGCCCATCGTGAGCTTCGTGGACGAGCCGGGCTTCATGATCGGCAGCCGCGCCGAGCAGGAGGGCGCCATCCGCGCCGGCACCTCCGCGGTGCTGGCGGCGGCCACCTGCCGGTCGCCCTGGGCGTCGGTCATCATGCGCAAGTCCTACGGCGTCGCCCAGGGCGCGCATTACGGCCCCGGCGCTTACATTCTGGGCTGGCCGTCCGCCGAAATGGGCGCATTGCCGCTCGAAGGGGGCGTGGCGGTCGCCTTCGGGCGGGAGATCGCCGCCGCGGAGGACCCGGAGGCGAAACGCGCCGAGATCGAGGCGCGCATGGCGGCGACCCTGTCCCCTGCCCGCCGGGCCGAGAGCTTCTCCATGCACGAACTCATCGACCCCTGCGAGACCCGCGCCATGCTGAGCGAATGGATCGAATGGAGCCAGCAGCGGCTGGAAACGCAATGCGGCCCCTCCCGCTTCCCCATCCGCCCGTGAGGCGGGCTTGGTCCTGGCTCTTGCGGAAGCCTCAAGCGGAGCAGCCGGGTTGATTCGGACACCGGGGAACCCTGTATGACGCACCGAAACACAGAAGGCAGACCATGAGCGACGCGCAGAAAAGCAAAGGAACCGCGTTCAAAGACCTGCATTCCGCAGACGGGATATTCGTGATGCCGAACGCATGGAACGCCGGCAGCGCCTGCATGCTTGAAGCAGCCGGTTTCCCCGCCGTGGGCACCACGAGTGCGGGCATCGCTTTCTGTCTGGGTCTCCCCGACTATGAGGGAGTGCTTACTCGCGAAGCAGCGCTGGAGGAAACCGTCCGGATTGCCGACGCTATCCGGATACCGGTCAGCGTGGACGCGGAAAACGGCTACGGCCATACCCCGGAAGAGGTGGCCGAGACCATACGTCGGGTAGCGGATACAGGTGCGGTAGGGGCAAGCATAGAAGACTATTCCGCCACTTTCGGCACGGGCGACCTCTACGACCGGGTGCTGTCGGTGGAGAGAATCGAGGCTGCGGTCGCAACGGCCGCTTCCCTGCCGTTTCCCTTTACCGTGACCGCGAGAGCCGAGTGTTATCTCCTGGAGCGCCCGGAGCCCTTCGACGAATCCGTAGCAAGGGCCGCCGCCTATCGGGATGCAGGGGCTGACTGCCTCTATGTGCCCGGAATCGCCGACGCTGAGACCATCGGCAGGCTGGTGAAGGAAGTCGATGCCGCCGTCAACGTTGTGATGGGTCTCGCGGGCAGCTCCTTGACCGTGAACCAGCTCGAGGACCTGGGGGTAAAACGGGTGAGCATCGGCGGGTCGCTCACTCGCGCCACCTTCGGGATCATCCGGCGAGCAGCCGAGGAAATCCGCGACCATGGGACCTTCACTTTCGCAGAAGAGCAGGTGCCGGATGCCGAGCTATGCCGGTTCTTTGCGAGCCGGCAGGAACTAACCGCTCCGTAACCGCACAAGAAATTGCATCGATTTCGCAAAGTCAGCGCCATGCTCTGCGAGTGGATCGAATGGAGCCAGCAGCGACTGGAAACGCAGTGCGGCCCCTCCCGCTTCGCCATCTGCCCGTGAGGCGCAAAAACGGATGAGAGCAGAATGACATCGAAGCATCTCTATCCGGTATCAAGGTGCATAAAGAAGAACTCATATTCGGCGGCGGCTCCCTGTCTCCCCTCCCGCTTGCGGGAGGGCCTCTCGGCGTGACGGGCCCTTGCCGGGCTGCGCCCGCCGCTTGCGCCGGCGCGCAAGCGGCCCCCCACCCGACCTCCTCCGCGAGCGGAGGAGGAGTTTTCAAGCGGCTGACAGAATAGGTTCCGATCAACGACTGATGGTATAAGGCGGGCGGCGGCCCTACCCTTCGGTCCACCGCTTCCGCTGCTTCCGCCTGCGGCGGGCGAGGCGGCCCAGTCGGCGTTCGCGGTCCAGGCCGTGGCGCTTCAGGAAGTTCTGCACCGTGGCCGGGTGGAATACCAGACCCTCGGCAGCAAGCACGTCGCGCAGTTCGTACATGGAAATCGTCGGGCGCGCCTCCAGAATGCGGAAAATGCGCTCCCGCTCCGGCTCGATCCGCGAAACGCTGCCGCCCATGCGCTCGCGCCGCACATGGCCCTGCTCGCGGAAGCGCTGCACCCAGCGGCAGACGCTGGACGTTGCCGTCCCGAACCGCCGGGCCGCCGCGGAGGCGCTCATGCCCTCCTCCACCACCGCCGCCACCGCCAGGCTTCGCAGTTCCTCGCCGACCGGGCGGCCCCGTCCCCGCCGCCGCAGCGCGCCCGCCGGTCCGCTCTTCGATCCATCCATCTTCGTTCTTCCTCTTTTTTCCGCCGCATCCATGCGGCCTCCGTGAACGTTCCAACCCGAACCCGATTCCCCCGGTCCTCCGGCCGCCCAGGCAGACCGCGACAAACGGCCGCCGGCGCGCGCGGCCGGGTTTGCCGCCGGGGGCGGCAGGTTCGCGGCGGAAATCCCCAAAAAGCGGCTTGCGCGGCTGCGCCGCCCGGTCAGATCCAGGTCATGGCCCCTTCGTTTCGTCAAGGATTGAATAGAACATATATAGAACTTATAGGAGGAATGTCAAGCGCATTGCCGCCGCGCCGGCCGCCCCGTAGCATGAAACCGGGCGCCGGCGCCCCGCCCGGCAGGCCCCAAGGAGACGATCGGCATGCCCTTCCTCACCGAGCAGCGCGGCCATGTCGCCATCGTGACACTGAGCCGCCCCGATTCCCGCAACGCCTGGGGGCAGGACTTCTACGACGGCATTGCCGAGTGCTTTCCCCGCTGGGCGGACGATGACAGCGTGCGGGCGGTCGTGGTGACCGGGGACGAAGACGGGCGCGCCTTCTCCGCCGGGGCCAACCTGAAGGACCCCAACACCCATGCGATGCCGCCGGTCGCGGAGTTCGTGAAGGGACTGGCGAAGCTGCAACGGTTTCCGTTCGATATCTTCATGGACTTTCCGAAGCCGATCGTCGCGGCGGTGAACGGCTATGCCATCGGGATCGGCTGCATCCTGACCTTCTGCTGCGATCTCGTCGTGGCGAGCGGCCGGGCCGAATGGCGCCTGCCGCAGACATCGCTCGGCATCCTTCCGGCCTATGGCGGCTCCGTGCGCCTGGCGCGGCTCGTCGGCAAGGGGCTCGCCATGCGCCTTGCCATGGGCTTCCCGCTGGGCGGCGAGGAGGCGCACCGCATCGGGCTCGCGCAATGGCTGGTTCCGCACGAAGAACTGATGGAGAAGTCGATGGAAATAGCCGGGCATGTCGCCGCGCTGCCGCCGCTCGCCGTCCGGCTCACCAAGGAATCGCTCAACCGCGGCATGGACATCCCGAACCTCAAGGACGCCGCGCTCGTTGACGTTTACCGGTTCATGGCGCTGGAATTGACGGAAGACAAGGACGAGGCGCACAGCGCCTGGCGCGAACGGCGCACGCCGAATATCCGCGGCGCCTAAGCCGAACAGGGAGAATGCCGCTCATGCCTTTCGAGATACGCCCGCTGCCGGGAATCATCGGCGCGGAGGTGCTTGGGTTCGACATCGGCCGCGACGGCGCCGACGGGGCGGCCCGCCAGCGCTTGCAGGAGGCCTGGACCGACAGGGTCGTGCTGGCGTTCCGCGACATGGACATTGACGAGGCGGGCTTCATGCAGATTGCCGGCCTCTTCGGCGAGAATGTTCCCCAGCCGGTGCAGCGGCCGGAATACCGGGTCGAGGGCTTCCCGCTCATCCGCCTGCTTTCGAGCCGGCACCGGGACTCGCTCGGAGACAACAAGCCGCTCAATGTCGGCGGCACCTGGCACACGGACCATTCGCACCTGCCCCACCCGCCGCGCGGCACCGTCCTGCGCGCAGTCCGGCTGCCCGGCGAAGGCGGCGACACGAGCTTCACCAACCAGCGCGCCGCCTATGAGGCGCTGGACGAGGCGGCGCGGCGCGAGGTGGACCCGCTGGTCGGCCACCATGTCTATAACAGCCGCTATGCGCCGCGCCGCATGGCGACGATGACGCCCGAGGAGACGCGCGAGGCCCCGAGCGCCCGCCACCCCCTGGTGCGGCCCCATCCGGTCAGCGGGCGGAAGGCGCTCTATTTCAACCCGATCCGCATCGAGCGGTTCGACGGCATGGACGCCCCCGCCTCGCAGGCGCTGATGGACCGGCTGGTTGCCCATTGCGAGCAGGACCGGTTCGTTTACCGCCACCGCTGGCGCGCGGGCGACGTGCTGATCTGGGACAATGCCCAGGCCCTCCACATGGTCCGGCACGATTACGACCCGGCCCAGGAGCGCATCATGCACCGCACCCTAGTCGGCTGATCGCTCCAGCAGGACGCCGTCTTCCAGCGCAACGATCCGGTCGAGCTGGCGGGCGAGGCCGAGATTGTGAGTCGCGACGAGCGCGGCGACGCCCGCCTCATGCGCCAGTTCCAGAAAGGTCCGTATGACGAGGCGGCCATTGGCTTCGTCGAGATTGCCGGTCGGCTCGTCCGCCAGCAGCAGGCGGGGCCCGTTCGCAGTCGCGCGCGCAATCGCGACACGCTGCTGTTCGCCGCCCGAAAGCCGGGCCGGGCGGTGGCCCGCACGGTTCGTGAGCCCCACCATGGCGAGCAGCGCGTCTGCGCGCCGCCGGGCCTCGCGCTTCGACCGGCCGGTCACGAGCTGGGGGATCACGAGGTTTTCGCGAGCGGAGAACTCGGGCAACAACTGGTGGAACTGGAAGACGAAGCCGAGATGCCGCGCCCGCATGGCGCTGAGCCTCCTGTCGCTGAGGCCGGAGGCGCTTTCGCCGCAGATGCGCACTTCGCCCGCATCCGGGCGGTCCAGCAGGCCGGCGATCTGGAGCAAGGTCGTCTTGCCGGAGCCCGACGGCCCGATCAACGCGACGGTCTCGCCTTCCATTACCGCCAGGTCGATCTGCCGGAGCACCGGCAGTCTGGTGTCGCCCTGGGCGAAGGTGCGCTGCACGCCTTCGAGCTCCAGCGCCGCGTTACTCATAGCGCAGCGCATCCGCCGGGTCCTGCCGGGCGGCCCGCCAGCAGGGATAGAGCGGCGCCAGAATGGAAAGCACCAGGCTCATTGCAACCACGGCCGCCACCTCCGCCGAGTCGACCTTTGCCGGGAGCCTGGACAGGAAATAGATCTCGGCCTGGAAGAGGTCCGTGCCGGTGAAGCCCTCGATCAAACGACGCAAAGTCTCGATGTTCGTCGCGCAGGCGAGACCGAGACCGAAGCCGACGCCGGTGCCGATGACGCCGATGGACGACCCGGTAAGGAAGAAAATGCGCATCATCGAGCCGCGCGTCGAACCGATGGCGCGCAGGATAGCGATGTCGCGCGCCTTGTCCTTCACCAGCATTATCATGCTGGAAAGGACATTGAACGCCGCCACCATGATGATGAGGGTGAGAATGAGGAACATCACGTTGCGCTCAACTTCGAGCGCGCTCACGAAGCTCGCATTGGACTGGCGCCAGTCGAACACCTGCACGCCGGGATCGGTCGCCGCCAGGATGCGCGCGCCCACCTCGCGGACATTCTCCGGATCGTCGGTCTTTACCTCGATATTGGTGATGCCGTCGCCGAGCTTGAAGAAGCGCTGCGCCGTTTCGAGCGGCATGTAAACATAGCTGTTGTCGTATTCGTACATCCCGACATGGAAGGTCGCGAGCACACGGAACGCCTTCGTCCGGGGCATGGCGCCGAACGGCCCGGAAGCGCTCTTCGGCGCCACCATGGAAATGCGCCCGCCGGGTCCGACCCCGAGCCGGGAGGCCAGCCGGTCGCCCAGCACCACGCCCGACGGATCGCCGAACGCATCCAGCGCGCCGGAGCGCAGATTGTCCGAGACGATCGCGAGCCCGCGCAGGTCTTCCGCCCTGATTCCCCGGGCGAGTGCGCCCGAAGCCGTGCCCTCGCGCACGACCATCGCCTGCCCTTCCACGGACGGATGGGCGCTCGTGACGCCCTCGACCGACCGCACCTGCCCGGTCAACCTGTCGAAATTACCGAGCGGGCCGCGGTCGATGGCCATCACCGCGATATGGCCGTTCAGGCCCAGCACGCGGTCGAACAGTTCGGCGCGAAAGCCGTTCATCACCGCCATGACGACGATCAGGGTCGCCACGCCGAGCGCAATCCCGATCAGCGAGATGATCGCAATCAGCGAGATGAAGCCTTCCTGCCGCCGCGCGCGGAGATACCGGAAAGCGACGGTCCGTTCGAAAGTCGAAAACATCAGGAGAGGCGCGCCAGTGCAGACTCCAGTGAGACATCCTGGCGTTCGCCGGTTGCGCGGCATTTGAGCTCGACGCTTCCCTTGTCGAGGCCGCGTGGGCCGACGATGACTTGCCAGGGCAGGCCGATCAGGTCCATGTCCGCAAACTTCACCCCGGCCCGCTCCGGGCGGTCATCGTAGAGCGGCTCGCGATGGGCAAGCCTGGCGTAGAGGTCCTCGCAGGCGCCGTCGCAGCGCGCATCGCCCTGGCGGAGGTTGACGATGCCGACCCCGTATGGCGCGACCGATTCGGGCCATACGATCCCCTGCTCGTCGTGGCTGGCCTCAATGACCGCACCTGCAAGGCGGGAAACGCCTACGCCGTAGGACCCCATATGCACCGCCGTCTCGCCGCCCTCGGCCGTCGTCACGCGGGCGCCCAGCGGTTCCGAATATTTGGCGCCGAAATAGAAGATGTGGCCGACCTCGATGCCGCGTCCGACATAGCGCCGGTCGGCCGGCACTTCGGCCTCGAAAGCGGCGGGATCGTGCTTGTCGTCGGTGCGTGCATAAGGTCGGGTGAACTCCTCGACCACGGACCGGACGGCATCCGGGTCTTCGTAATCGACCTCGCGCGCGAGCATGTCGAACTCCACGCAGTCCCGGTCGCAATAGACGCTGCTCTCGCCCGTGTCCGCGAGGATGAGGAACTCGTGGCTGAGATTGCCGCCTATCGGCCCCGACTCCGCCTCCATCGGCACGGCCTTCAGGCCGAGGCGGGCAAACGTCCTGAGATAGGAGACGAACATCTTGTTGTAGGAGAGCCGCGCCGACTCGAAATCGAGGTCGAAGGAATAGTTGTCCTTCATCAGGAACTCCCGTCCCCGCATCACGCCGAAACGGGGCCGGACCTCGTCCCGGAACTTCCATTGGATATGGTAGAGCATCTTGGGCAGGTCGCGATAGCTGCGGACATGGGTCGCGAAGATCTCCGTGATCTGCTCCTCATTGGTCGGCCCGTAGAGCATGTCGCGGTCGTGCCGGTCGCGGATGCGCAGCATTTCGGGGCCGTAGTCGTCATACCGTCCCGAACGGCGCCAGAGATCTGCCGACTGCACCGTCGGCATCAACACTTCCTGGGCCCCTGCCCGGTCCTGCTCCTCGCGGACGACTTGCTCGATCTTCTTGAGGACGCGGAAACCGAGCGGCAGCCACGAATAGATGCCGGCCGAGGCCTGCTGCACCATGCCGGCGCGCAGCATGAGCCGGTGCGAGACGATCTGCGCCTCTGCGGGCACGTCCTTCAATGTCGGCAGGAAAAGGCGGGTTCGGCGCATGGGGAGAAAGCTCGACTGACGGGTCCTGGAAAGCGGCGCCAATCTACCGTGTCCACCGAGGCTTTCAACAGGCTGCCGTACCGTCCGGCTTGCGCATCCAGGGCGGGTCGAGCGCCGCGATGCGGGCGTAGACCGGGCAGTCGGGTTCGTGCGCGCCGGGCAGATAGCCGGTGCTCATCAGGAATTCGCCGACGATCTCCCCACCCATGAATTTGAAGCTCCGCTTGAAGAGCTTGACCCAGTCGTCCTTCGGACGCGGATGGTGTTCGTCGAGCCAGGACGCGAAGGAGCCGTATTCGGACTGGATTGCGACTACCCGGCCCGCGTTCTCGATAACGGCGGCCACCTTGAGGCGGTTGCGGATAATGCTCGCGTCCGCCAGCAGCCGCGCCCGGTCGGCATCGTCGAAGCCGGCGACAGTCTTGGGCTCGAAACCGTGAAAAGCGTCGAAGAACGCCGCCCGTTTCTTCAGCACCGTCAGCCAGGAAAGCCCCGCCTGGTTGATCTCCAGCGCCAGTCGCTCGAACAGGACGGCGTCGTCGCGGGTCGGGAAACCGTATTCGTCGTCGTGATAGGGACCGTGCCAGGGATGGCCGGGGGCGATGCTGCAATAGCTCATCGGCCGCTCACGGCCTGCGGAATGTCAGCCAACCGCTGTCGATCAGCAGGAACACCAGAAGGGTGAGCGCACCGGCAATCGCGGTAGTCGCCGCCGCCTTCAGGCCGAGTCTCGGCCTTTCGGGCGCTCCGGGATCGTTGCCGCGTTCGACTTTGCCTGCCCGCCGCACGCCGACCGGCAGTGTCATGAAAAAGACGAGCCACCAGAGGATGACAAAGACAACAACGCCGGACAGCCAGGACATCAGGCCTGCTCGATCTCAATCAGCGTGCCGCAAAAGTCTTTCGGATGCAGGAACAGGACCGGCTTGCCGTGTGCGCCGATTACGGGCTCGCCGCTGCCGAGAACCCTGGCTCCGGCTTCCATCAGCGTGTCCCGGGCCGCCCGGATATCGTCCACCTCGTAGCAGATATGGTGCATTCCACCGGAGGGATTCTTCTCCAGGAACCCTGAAATCGGCGACTCGTCGCCCAGCGGTTCCAGCAGTTCGATCTTGGCATTCGGGAGTTCGACGAAGACGACAGTTACGCCGTGCTCCGGCAAGGCCTGCGGATCCGAGACCTGCGCGCCGAGCGCGCCCCGGTAGGCACGCGCTCCGGTTTCCAGGTCCGGCACCGCGATGGCGACATGATTCAGGCGGCCGATCATCCGATTTGTCCTCCGTCGACGCGCATGACATGAACCTCGACAAGCGGCCGCCGCCCATAGTTCGTCCTGACATGCCGGCGCATGGCCGCTCGCACAGCCTCTTCCACGGTCCCGTCATCGCGGCGTTGCATGGCGTTCAACCTGTCGAGTGCGAGGGTGCTGCGGTCCGCCAATTCCGAAGCGAGGCCCTCGACCTCGTCATCGGCCACGATCCCCTGGCTGGATACACGGGGCTCCGCAAGGCTCCGGCCCCGGCCGTTCAGCACAAGCGAAGCGGATACAACGCCTTGCTCGGACAGACGCCTCCGCGCGCGCAGATGCCCGGAGTCGAGCGGCACGAGCCGCCCGCCATCCAGACCGAGACGCCCCACCCTAACCTCGCCAAGGCGTTCCACCCTGTCCCTCATGATCCGCAACAGAACGCCATCCTCGATCTCGGCCACCGTCCCGATACCGCAGTCGCGCGCCAGTCGGGCATGGGCACGAAGATGGTGGAGCTCGCCATGAACCGGAACCGCCGCATTCGGCCTGATCCATTCGTACATGCGCCGGAGTTCATCGCGGCCCGGATGCCCCGACACATGCACGAAGGCGTCCTTGGATGTCACGATCTCGACGCCCATCCGCTCCAGCCTGTCCTGGAGTCTGGCAACAGCCCGTTCGTTGCCCGGTATCGTTCGGGAAGAGAAGACGAGCGTGTCGCCGTCTTCCAAGGCAACATGCGGATGAGAACCGGACGCGATCCTCGCAAGCGCGGCGCGTGGCTCACCTTGGCTTCCTGTGCAGATCATCGCCGTGTTCGGCCGTGGCAGATAACTGGCATGCTGTTCCGAGACGAAGGCAGGCAGGTCTGCCAGATAGCCGCACTGGCGGGCAATCTCATCCATTCGCCTGAGCGATCGCCCCACCAGTGCTGCAGACCGGCCGTTCGCCGCGGCGGCTCGCGAGACGGTATCGAGCCGCGCCACGTTGCTTGCAAAGCACGCGAACGCAATCCGGTTTGTTCTGGAAGCAACCAGCTCCGTAAGGCTGGCCAACAGATCTGCTTCCGAGCCGCTTGCTCCATCGATGGTGGCGTTGGTCGAGTCGCAAATCATTGCTGCAACGCCTTCGTCCCCGAGGCGACGAAAAACTCCTTCATCCACCGGGTCTCCCACGACCGGGCCGGGATCCAGTTTCCAATCGCCAGTGTGGAAGACCGTACCCGCCGAAGTGCGCAGCACCAGCGCATTCGGTTCCGGAATCGAGTGCGCCAGTGCCAGATATTCCAGCTCAAACGGCCCGACCGAAAAGCGTTCGCCTGGCCGGTGCTCAACGATGGGCACTTCGCTCTCGGCGCCTTCATCCTGTAACTTCCGACGCAGAAAGGCCGCCGAAAACGGCGTGACGTGAACAGGCGCACCCAGTTCCGGCCAGAGATGAGGAACCGCACCGATATGGTCCTCATGAGCGTGGGTGATGACGATTGCGTCGAGGCGATCCCGAACTGCCTCCGCCGCCGCCGTATCGGGGACGATGACCTCAATGCCGGGCGTGGTCTCGTCGCCGAACATGATGCCGAGATCCACCAGGATCCAGCGCCCGGCATGGCCATACAGCGCGCAGTTCATCCCGATGTCGCCGACCCCGCCGAGAGGCACGAAAAGGATTTCGTCCCCGGCAGGAACCGGCAGGTTCGTCACGGGCCGTTCCCGTTCAAGCGATGGACCTCAAGCAGTCCACGCAGGGTAAGGTCGCTGTCTATATGGCCAATAATGTCGGTCGCCCCTGCAAACAGTGGCGCGAGACCGCCCGTCGCTACGACGGTCATCGGTTTGCCGGCCTCCTCCTCGATTCGCTGCACGACTCCCTCGATCATGCTGATATAGCCCCAGAAAATGCCCGACTGCATGGCCGATACCGTGTTGCTGCCGATCACCCGCTCCGGACGTCCGACCGCAATCAGCGGTAGCTTGGCGGCTGCCTGATGCAGGGCCTCGAGAGACAGGTTGACGCCGGGAGCAATGACTCCCCCCCGATAGTCGCCAACGGCGTCCACCACATCGAAGGTCGTTGCAGTTCCGAAGTCGATGACAATCAGCGGACCCGGATAGGCGCTGTGCGCCGCCACGGCATTGACAATCCGGTCCGCACCGACTTCCGACGGGTTGTCGACCCTGACCGTCATACCGAGGTTAATGCCGGGGTCGCCGATGATCAGCGGCGAGATGCCGAAATATCGCTGGCAAAGGTGGCGCAGGTTGAACAGGGATGCGGGCACGACCGTCGCTACGATACCAGCTTCCACGGCCTCCGGGTCAACACCTTCGAGGTCCATCAACTGCATGAGCCAGACAGCGTACTCATCCGCCGTGCGATGCGGATCATTGCCGGCTCGCCACAGGCCCTTTCGAACCTCGCCGTCGTAAACCGCGAAGACAATATTCGTATTGCCAGCGTCGATCGCTAGCAGCATCGGCCCTCCAGCGGGAACATCTCACCGGCGATGAGCCGGCGTTCTACTCCAGCCTTGTCGCATACGACAAGCGAGCCATCCGTATCCACCGTCCGCAATAGCCCCTCGACTACCTGATGACCGTCTCCGACCCGAACGGCGCGCCCGAGCCACGCCGCCCGCTCAAGCCACTCGTCCCGCACGGAAGCAAAGCCTCCAGCCAGCCATTGGCGGTAACGATGCAACACGGCCCCGACAACCCGTTCCAACGCCACCTCGACCGGAACATCGGCGCCGACGCAGGCTGTCGGGCGGCTGAGTGCGGGCGCTTCAGCAAGGTTCAAGCCAATCCCGACGACCATCCAGTCAAGCCGGCCGCCCTTCGAACCAGCTTCTACGAGGATGCCCGCAAGCTTGGCGTCATCGACCAGTACGTCGTTCGGCCACTTGATGCGCGCATCCTGCCCCCACTCCCGGGCGCAGTCCGCAACCGCAAGACCTGCGACCAAGGCCATGGAACCAGCTTCTGAAGGCCCCCGATCAGGATAGAGCAGCAAGCTGGTCATCAGATTACCGCGCGTTCCGGTCCATGTCCGCTCCATACGGCCCCGACCGTGTGGTTGTTCCGCTGCCCACACTGCAAGCGGACCGCTTTCGCGCAGCTCCGCCAAGCGTCTGGCTTCATCGTTTGTACTGCCAAGAACGGAGTACGCGAACAGACGAAGGGCCGCCGCCTCCAACGCTGGACTCATCCTGAGAACAATGTGCCGGCAGCGCCTCCGGCAAAGTCGGTAACCGCCCACGGCACGATAACAAACAAGACTACCACTGCTGTGCTCAATCCCGCGACGATACCGATTTCCGAGGGTAGCGGGCGGTCCATGTCTTCTCCTGCTTCGTCGAAGTACATCACCTTCACAATTCGCAGGTAATAGTAACACCCGACGACGCTCGCGAGTACGCCGATGATCGCCAGCGCTACCAGTCCAGCGTTGACCGCAGCCATGAATACGTAGAACTTGCCGAAGAAACCGGCAAGCGGTGGAATTCCTGCCATCGAGAACATGAGTGCCGCAAAAATGCCTGCCATCAATGGGCGATATTTGGAGTAGCCGGCAAGGTCGGAAATGCTTTCGACCGCGTTACCCTTCTGGCGCATTGCCAGAATGCAGGCGAAGACGCCAACATTCATGAAGAGGTATATCGCGAGATAGATCAGCACTGCCCGGATACCCTCTTCAGTTCCCGTCGCAACACCGACCAGCGCGTAACCTACATGCCCGATGGAGGAATAAGCCATCAGTCTCTTGATATTCTCCTGAACAATGGCAGTGAGAGCTCCAACGGCCATTGAAAGGATCGAGACCACAACGATGATCTGTTGCCACTCGTCCGCCAAATCACCGAATGGCTCGATCAAGACACGCACGAACAACGCCAAAGCTGCAATCTTCGGCGCCACGGAAAAGAGCGCCGTTACCGGAGTAGGAGCCCCTTCGTAGACATCTGGAGTCCACATATGGAAAGGCGCCGCAGAAATCTTGAAACAGAGCCCGGCCAACAGGAACACCAGACCGACAACGAGGCCAAGAGAGGGCTCGCCGCCGCCGACCGCTGCAGCGATCGCATCAAAGCCGGTCGCTCCAAGGAAGCCGTATATCAGCGAACATCCGTAGAGCAGCATGCCCGACGAAAGTGCACCGAGAACAAAATACTTCAATCCCGCTTCGCTTGAGCGCAGCGTATCGCGACGGAAAGCAGCCAACACGTAAAGAGACAGGCTTTGCAGTTCCAAACCCAGATACAGCGCGATTAAGTCGTTAGCTGACACCATCATCAGCATCCCGAGCGTCGCGAACAGGATCAGGATCGGGAATTCGAACCGGTCGAGGGATTCTCGTTCATTGAATGTGAGCGACATAACGATTGCAAGGGCGCTGCCCAGCAGCACGAGAACCTTCACATAAACCGCGAATGCGCCTGTCACGAACAGGCCACCGAGACCGACGACACGATCCGGTCCGCCGGCCAACACAAGCAGGAGCGTTACCGCGAGGGAAACGACGCACAGCCAGGAAACGGTCCGGCCTCGCTCCAGCCCGAACACGCCTGCCATAAGCAAGGCCATTGCAAGGCATGCCAGCACGATTTCCGGCAGGGCGGGAGCATACGTCATGTTCACCACTTCACCGCCCCTTCGCCGCGAGGGCTGCTGTTTCGTCCATCGCATGCATGGCCGCCTGATGCTGATCCACGAGATTTTGCACCGACATCTGGATCGGATCGAGGAACGAAGACGGATAAATGCCCATCCATAGAACCAGCACTACCAGCGGAGCGAACACGGCGATCTCGCGTGGATTGAGATCGAACATGGCTTGAAGTTCCACCCGCTCCAGCTTGCCGAAGATCACGCGACGATAGAGGTACAGCATGTACGCGGCACCGAGGATCACGCCTGTCGCGGCAAGGAAACAAACCCATGTGTTGACCTCGAACGCACCCAGCAGCACCAGGAATTCGCCCACGAAACCGCTGGTACCAGGAAGACCGACCGACGCCAGAGTGAACACCATGAATACGGCCGCATAGGCTGGCATCCGGTGGACGAGCCCCCCATAGCGGGCGATCTCGCGTGTATGCAGCCTGTCGTAAACGACGCCGACGCAAAGGAACAGCGCGGCCGACACTATGCCATGGCTAAGCATCTGGAAGATCGCCCCGGCAATACCCTGGTTGGTCGCCGTGAAGATGCCGATAGTCACAAAGCCCATATGTGCGACGGAAGAATAGGCTATGAGCTTCTTCATATCTTCCTGCGCCAGCGCCACCAGCGACGTATAGATCACCGCTATGCAACTCAGCACAAAGATTAACGGCGTGAAGAAATCACTTGCCTCTGGGAACATGGGTAAAGAAAACCGGAGAAAGCCATAACCACCCATCTTCAGCAGCACGCCAGCCAAGATAACTGAACCTGCCGTCGGTGCCTCGACATGGGCATCCGGCAACCACGTATGCACCGGCCACATCGGTATTTTTACAGCAAAACTGGCAAAAAAGGCCAACCAAAGCCAAATCTGGAAATCGGGTATGAACGAATAGGAAAGCGCTTGGACTATATCGGTAGAACCCACCTCCAGATAAACGGCAAGAAGAGCAAGCAACATCAATACCGATCCCAAGAGGGTGAAAAGGAAGAACTTGAATGCCGCATATATTCGACGTGCTCCTCCCCATACCCCGATAATCAGAAACATCGGAATCAAAACACCCTCGAAAAAGATATAAAATACGACGAAGTCGAGTGCACAAAACATTCCCACCATCAGCGTTTCCAAGGCCAGAAACGCTATCATGTATTCTTTTACCCGTACCTGAATGGCAGTCCAGCTGGAGAGAATGCAGATGGGAGTCAAAAAAGTTGACAATAGTACGAAAAATAGAGAAATTCCATCAATACCCATTCGGTATGCGATATTGAATTCCGTCAGCCATTCTACATGCTCGACAAATTGAAACTCGGCGGTTCCGGAGTCGAAGCGCAACCATAAAAATATCGATACCGCAAATGTCGCCAGCGAGGTCCACAAGGCCGCCATACGCGCGTTTCTGATTGCGTCCTCGCCTGTTCCCCGGCAGAGCAGCAGGATCGCGAGCACCCCCACGAGCGGCAGGAATGTAACGATCGAAAGCAGACCCACCCCGGCGTTCATTCTCTAGACCCCCACCGAGAGCAGATACCAAGAGACCAAGGCGACTACACCGACCATCATGGCAAAGGCGTAGTGGAATATGTAACCTGATTGAAAAATGCTGGCCCGGCGAGCGAGCGCCCGTGTGGCTGCGGCCAGACCATCAGGTCCAAACCCATCTATCACGAAACCGTCGCCGCCCTTCCAGCACAGCCGGGCCAGGAACTTGGCGGGGCGTACAAGCACTACGTCATAGACCTCGTCGAACCACCACTTGTTGAACGAGATCTGGTACACCGGCTCTAAATGACTCCTCAAAGCAGCAGGTGTATCCGGCTTCTGGATATACATGTACCAAGCAATCAGAATCCCTGCCAATGCAGCCACGAGCGGCAGTTTCTTGATGTATTCGGGGGCGTGGTGTCCGTCCGTCATCGCCGAGTTCTGTTCTAGGATAAGGATCGATGCACCCCAGAAATGGGCCCAGTCCTCGCCAACAAATGCATCCACGAAGACAAACCCGGTTGCCACTGCTCCTGCCGCCAGAACATAGAGAGGAATCAGCATCACCGCAGGCGATTCATGGACATGCGCCATGACCTTCTCGTCCGCACGCGGCGTCCCAAGGAACGTCATGAACAGCAGCCTCCATGAATAGAAAGCCGTCATCACCGCGGCCAGAACCCCAAAGGTAAAGGCGTAGGTACCGATGCTGCTGTGTGCGCCCCAGGCGCTCTCCAGAATGGAGTCCTTCGAAAAGTAGCCCGAGAAGAACGGCAATCCGGCAAGGGCGAGCGAGCCAATCCACATCAGGACGTGCGTCTGCTTGACGTGCCGCCATATCCCGCCCATGCGGCGCATATCCTGCTCCCCGGACATCGCATGGATAACGCTGCCAGCGCCGAGAAACAGCAGCGCCTTGAAGCAGGCGTGGGTCATGAGATGGAAAATTGCTGCCGGATAGGCGGAGACACCGATGGCAAAGAACATGTAGCCGAGCTGGCTGCAGGTGGAATAGGCGATCACCCGCTTGATGTCCGTTTGGGTCAGTGCGCAGGTCGCGGCGAAGAAAGCCGTCGTCGCTCCGATGAAGGTAATGAAAGCAAGCGTGTCCGGCGCAAATTCGAACAGGGGCGACAGGCGAGCGCACATGAATACGCCGGCCGTTACCATGGTCGCAGCGTGGATCAGCGCCGATACCGGCGTCGGCCCCTCCATGGCATCGGGCAACCAGGTGTGTAGTCCGATCTGGGCGGATTTGCCCATGGCACCAATGAAGAGCAGGAAGCACAACAACTCGATGGCTGGCAGTTCCATACCGATAAAGCTGATGCTTTCGCCGACATAGTCGGGAGCGGCCATGAAGATCGATGAAAATTGAACCGTCTCGAACACGATCCAAATGCCGAAAATTCCAAGCGCAAATCCGAAGTCGCCGACCCGGTTCACGATAAACGCCTTGATTGCGGCGGCATTGGCTGCCGGTCGGTCATACCAGAAACCGATCAGAAGATAGGAGCACAGCCCGACTCCTTCCCAGCCGAAGAAAAGCTGAACCAGATTGTCGGACGTCACCAGCATCAGCATGGAGAAAGTAAAGAGGCTCAAATACGCCATGAACCGCGGCTTGTGCGGGTCATGGCTCATATATCCGATCGAATACCAGTGGACGCAGGCAGATACGCCGTTGACGACCACCAGCATCACGGCGGAAAGCGTATCGAAGCGAAGTGTCCAGTGCGCCTCGAAACCGCCGGACCTGATCCAGTCAAGAACATGCACAGATTCCGGAACGCCGCCACTATACGCGATATCTATGAAGATGAAGACCGAGCAGGCCGCCGAAACGGTCACGGCGAGGCACGTCACCAGCTGAGATGCTCGGTCTCCCATAAGGCGTCCGAACAGACCGACGGCAACCGCCGCCAGAAGCGGAAGAAATACTGCAGCCAAATGCACCATGCGTGAGCGCCTACCTCGCTTCAGCCTTTCATCAGATTGATGTCTTCAACGGCGATCGATCCGCGGTTGCGGAAATAGACCACCAGGATTGCAAGGCCGATAGCAGCCTCGGCTGCTGCGACGGTAAGCACGAGCATGGCAAAGACCTGACCGGTCATGTCTTCCAGAAACCGCGAAAACGCGACCAGATTGATATTGACCGCAAGAAGCATCAGTTCGATCGACATCAGGATAATGATGACGTTCTTGCGGTTGAGAAAGATACCGAAGATTCCAAGCGTGAAGAGAAGCGCACCCAGCGTGAGGTAATGGGCAAGACCGACTTCCAGCATTACCTACCCCCTTTTGCCGGAACCTTGACGACCTCAATCGTATCTTCCTTGCGCCGGCCGATTTGCTTGGCGATTCGCTGTCTATGGAGGCCCGTCCGTCTGCGATGCGTAAGCACGATCGCTCCGATCATGGCGACCAGCAATACGAGGCCGGCAGCCTGGAAAAGATATATGTAGTCCGTATAGAGGACGTGGCCCAAAGCGTGTGTATTGGTCATCTTTTCGTCAGGAACCGGCAAGGATGTGCCGCCTGCCCCCTCGGCAAGCACCCAACTGCCTCCAACCAATACCAGCTCGGCAAGCAGTACGACTCCAACGAGCGCGCCGACCGGGAGGTACTGGAGAAACCCTTCACGCAATTCGGAGAAGTTGATATCCAACATCATCACCACAAACAGGAATAAAACCGCCACTGCGCCGACGTAAACCACAACCAGAAGCATTGCAAGGAACTCGGCCCCCAACAGAACGAACAACCCTGCAGCATTGAAGAATGCAAGGATCAGAAACAGGACTGAATGCACGGGGTTGCGGGCCGAAATGACCATGACCCCGGCTGCCGTAGCGACTGCCGCAAAGACATAGAATGCCAAGGCTTGGACGACCACTGCCTTCCCCCGGTCTCAGCGATAAGGCGCGTCGAGCGCAAGATTATCGGCAAGCGACGCCTCCCAGCGGTCGCCGTTCGCGAGGAGCTTCTCCTTATTGTACATGAGTTCCTCGCGCGTCTCGGTAGCGAACTCGAAATTCGGCCCTTCGACGATGGCATCCACGGGACAGGCTTCCTGACAGAAGCCACAATAGATGCATTTCGTCATGTCGATATCGTAACGCGTCGCGCGACGGCTGCCGTCTTCACGCGGCTCTGCCTCAATGGTTATCGCCTGGGCGGGACAGATGGCCTCGCACAGTTTGCAGGCAATGCAGCGTTCCTCGCCGTTCGGATAGCGCCGCAACGCATGTTCGCCCCGGAAGCGAGGACTGAGGGGGCCTTTTTCATAAGGATAATTGAGTGTCACCTTCGGCTTGAACATGTACTTCAACGTAAGCCACATGCCGGAGACCAGTTCGGCCAGCAGAAAGCTGCGCATGCCGCGGTCGAGGGCTGCCATAGCTCAAACCTCCCTGTCGTTTACGACTGCGCCACGACCGGGTCGGGCACCCAGCCGAACGCCACAAGAGCGCCTGCCGTCACCACCACCCAGAGCAGGGACAGCGGCAGAAAGACTTTCCAGCCGAGTCGCATCAACTGGTCGTAACGATAGCGTGGAAAGGTTGCCCGAACCCAGAGGAAGGTGAACAGCACCAGGGCCGTCTTGAGTGCGAACCAGACGATGCCCGGGACCAAGGTGAACGGTTCATAGGGGATAGGCGAAAGCCAGCCACCGAGGAAAAGCACGACAGTCATGGCGCTCATCAGGATCATGTTTGCGTATTCGCCCAAGAAAAACAGGGCAAATGTCATCGCCGAATACTCGACATTGTAGCCAGCGACGAGTTCGGCCTCAGCTTCCGGCAGATCGAACGGCGCACGATTGGTTTCGGCAAGCGCCGACACTACAAAAACGATGAACATCGGCAACAATGGCAGCCAGAACCAGGAGAACAGGCCTGCGGCGCCTTCCTGCGCCTGGACGATCACCGAAAGATTCAGAGAGCCTGCACAGAGGAGCACCGTGACGATCACAAAACCGATCGATACCTCGTAAGACACCATCTGCGCTGCCGAACGCAACGCACCAAGAAACGGGTATCGCGAATTGCTGGCCCACCCCGCCATAAGGATGCCATAGACGCCGAGCGAAGAGATCGCGAAGAGGTACAAGACCCCTACATTGATATCGGCCAGCACCCAGCCGAGGTCGAAAGGAATCACGGCCCAAGCGACCAGTGCCAGCGCGAAGGTCAGCATCGGTGCCAGCATGAAGACGACGCGGTTGGCGCCGGCCGGGATAATTGTCTCCTTGGTGAGCAGCTTCAGCCCGTCAGCAACGGGCTGCAGCAGTCCGAACGGTCCGACGACATTCGGTCCCTTGCGCATCTGCATCGACGCGATCACCTTGCGCTCGGCAAGCGTCAGATATGCGATGCACCCGAGGAGCGGCACAACGATCAGCACGATGTACCCGACGATCACGGCCGCGGGCCAAACATAGCCGGTCCAGAAGCTATCCATCGCGAGCATCCGGAACCGCAAAGGTTTCCGTGCAAACCGCCATCGTCTCGGAGGCGCGCGAAATCGGATCGGTCATGTAGTAGTTAGCTACCGGACAAGCGAACGGTGCATCGTCGATCCGTCCGGCAGGCGCGGCGCAATGCCATTTTGCAGGCAACACTTCATCCCGCGTGAGAAACACGGGATTCGCATCGCCAAGTCTCTGGCGCAAGGACGACAACGAATTATATGGCAATGGCAACCCAAGCACGTCCGACAATGCGCGCAATACGGCCCAGTCCTCGCGCGCCTCACCTGGCGGGAAAGTCGCCCGTTCGCCGCGCTGCACGCGCCCTTCCAGATTGACCCACGTGCCCGATTTCTCGGTATAGGCTGCGCCCGGCAGGATCACATCGGCCCGTGTCGCTCCCGCATCTCCATGATGTCCCAGATAGACGACGAAAGCCTTGTCCAGGCCGGAAAGGTCCACCTCGTCGGCGCCAAGCAGGAACAGCGTGTCGACCGCACCCGACAGCATCGATGCGGTATCCGCTCCGCCGTCACCCGGCACGAACCCCAGATCGAGGCCGCCGACCCGCGATGCAGCTCGGTTCAAGACGTTGAAGCCGTTCCAGTCGTCCTGGATAAGGCCGTTCAGTTCAGCTATGCGCTGTGCAGCGGTCAGGATGGTTGCGCCGTCCGGGCGGGCCAGAGCGCCTGTGCCGAGGATCAGCATCGGACGCGCCGCATTCTTCAGTTCAGCGCAGAACCGGTTCCTCCCGGCGGCCACACCCCGCAACGTCCTCCCACCTTCGCCAAGATGATCGTAGCGATAGCCGAAATCATGCGGCTCACCGATCACGCCAATCTGCAGCTCGCCGGTCAGCCAACGCTTGCGGATCCGCGCATTGAGCACCGGGGCCTCCCAGCGCGGATTGCAACCGATCAACAACAGCGCGTCTGCCTCTTCAATGCCCTGAACAGTCGAATTGAAAAGATAGCTTGAGCGTTGGCCGGGAATTGCCACCGCGCCATCCTGCCGGCAGTCAAGATGCGGCGAGCCAAGAGCCTTCATGACGTCCTTGAGCGCAAGCATCGATTCGGCGTCTGCCTGATCGCCAACAATTGCGCCAATATCGGTACCAGGACGACCGTTGAGCCTCGCATGGATAGCCGCAAAGGCTTCGCCCCAGTTGGCCGGATGCAAGCGACCATCGCGACGGACATACGGCCGGTCGAGTCGTTGCCGCCTTAGCCCGTCATGCGCAAAGCGCGACTTGTCGCCCAGCCACTCCTCATTGACCTCCTCATTCAGACGAGGAAGGATTCGCAGAACTTCCGGCCCGCGGGAATCGATCCGGATATTGGCGCCGAGCGCATCGAACACATCGATGCCTTCAGTCTTGCGGAGTTCCCAGGGGCGTGCATTGAACGCATACGGCTTCGATGTGAGTGCTCCGACCGGGCAGAGATCGATTACGTTCCCAGAGAGTTCGCTTGCCACTGCGTTCTCGAGTGTCGTGATCTCCATGTGCTCGCTGCGTCCAACAGCGCCGATCGTCGGCACGCCCGCCACTTCTTCTGCGAAGCGAATGCACCGGGTGCAATGGATGCACCGCGTCATCGTCGTCTTGATGAGCGGCCCCATATCCTTGTCCGGAACGGCCCGCTTGTTTTCCTCGAAGCGGCTCGTGTCCGCGCCGTAAAACAACGCTTGGTCTTGGAGGTCGCACTCGCCGCCCTGGTCGCAGATCGGACAGTCGAGAGGATGGTTGATGAGCAGGAATTCCATTACCCCCTTTCGCGCCTTCTGCGTCATGGGGCTGGAGGTCAGCACTTCCATATTGTCGCCAGCGGGCATGGCGCAGGAGGCAGCCGGCTTCGGCGGGCCGGGACGAATCTCGACCAGACACATGCGGCAGTTGCCGGCAATTGACAGGCGCTCGTGGTAACAGAAGCGCGGCACCTCCTTGCCGGCAGCTTCAATCGCCTGCAAGACCGTACTGCCGGGGGGGACTTCGACCTCAATCCCGTCAACGGTGAGCTTCGGCATCGGCTCCGCCCTCCGGAGTCAGGCCGCCGCGGCCCGGTTTCGATAGCTCAGGATCCGGTCTTCCATCTCGTGCCTGAAATGGCGAATCAGCCCCTGGATCGGCCACGCGGACCCATCTCCATGCGCGCAGATGGTGTGTCCTTCGATTTCCTTCGAAACGTCGAGCAGCATGTCGATTTCCTCAACCCGGGCGCGTCCCGACGCCATCCGCTCCATCACGCGCATCATCCAGCCTGTTCCCTCGCGGCAAGGCGTGCATTGCCCGCAACTCTCATGCGCATAGAAGCGTGCAAGCCGCGCGATAGCGCGCACGACATCCGTCGACCGATCCATCACGATCACGGCAGCCGTGCCGAGGCCGCTCTGCACATCGCGAAGCGCATCGAAGTCCATCAACACCTCGTCGCAGATGCTTTTTGGCAGAATGGGGGTTGAGGAACCTCCAGGAATAACGGCCTTGAGATTGTCCCAGCCGCCGTGCACGCCGCCGGCATGTTTCTCGATGAGTTCCTTCAACGGAATGCTCATCGCCTCTTCCACATTGCAGGGACGGTTCACGTGGCCGGAAATGCAAAACACCTTGGTGCCGGTATTGTTGTTGCGCCCGAAGCTGGAGAACCATGCTGCGCCCCGGCGCAATATGGATGGCACCACGGCAATGGTCTCGACATTGTTGACGGTCGTCGGGCAACCGTAAAGGCCTGCCATCGCGGGGAACGGCGGCTTCAGGCGCGGCTGGCCTTTCTTGCCTTCCAGGCTCTCTATCAGGGCCGTCTCCTCGCCGCAGATGTAGGCTCCGGCGCCACGATGAAGGAACATGTCGCAATCGATGCCCGCCCCGCAGGCATTCATGCCGATCAATCCTGCTTCGTAGGCTTCGTCGATTGCATGTTGCAAATGGCGTGCCTCGTTGAAGAATTCGCCGCGCACATAGATGTAGGCGGCCCCCGCGCCCATCGCCGCACAGGCCAGAAGGCAGCCTTCAACCAGCTTGTGCGGGTCCCAGCGCAACATGTCGCGGTCCTTGCAGGTGCCAGGCTCGCCCTCATCCGCATTGACGACCAGGTAGGCGGGGCGGCCATCGCTCTGCTTCGGCATGAACGACCACTTCAAGCCGGTGGGAAAGCCCGCTCCACCGCGACCGCGCAAACCGGATGCCTTGATTTCCTCGACGAGCCATTCCCGCCCCTTGGCGATCAGTTCAGCCGTCCCGTCCCAGTCGCCCCGGGCGCGAGCGCCCTTCAACGTCCAGTCGTGCTCTCCGTAAAGATTCGTGAAGATGCGATCCCGGTCGTTCAACATCGGGCGTCGATTTCCAGCAACGTCGTCTTGCCCCCCTCCGGCGCAGAATTGACCCGTTCCGCCTGTGTCCCGGCGGCCGGCGCAAGGCCGTTCGCCAATGCGTCAAGCAGCGCGGCCGTCCGGTCGGCATCAAGGTCTTCGTAGTAGTCGTCATTGACCTGGAGTATCGGTGCGTTGACGCACGCTCCGAGGCATTCGACCTCCAGAAGCGTAAATTGCCCTTCTTTGTCTGTCTCGCCGAAATCAAGCCCGGTCTTTTCCTTGCAAACCCGGACGACTTCGTCGGACCCGCGCAGCCAGCACGGGGTGGTCGTGCATACGTGCAGCCGATACTTGCCGACCGGCTCACGATAATACATCGTGTAGAAGCTCACGACTTCCCAAACGCGGATCGCGGGCAAGTTCAGGAAGTTCGCGACGTACTCGATTACTGCAGGGGACGTCCAGCCAAGTTGCCGCTGCGCCAAGTCTAGCAGCGGCATCACGGCGCTTTGCTGGCGGCCTTCAGGATATTTGGCGACCACAGCCCTGGCCGCCTTGAGGTTATCGGGTGTAAACGCGAAGCTGCCCGCTGCTTCCGCTCGCCCGCTCATCGATCGATCTCTCCGAACACGATGTCCATGGCGCCCAGAATCGCAACGCTGTCGGCAAGCATATGGCCGCGAGACAGGAAGTCCATGGCGGCCAGATGCGCGAAACCGGGCGCCCGGATCTTGCAGCGGTACGGCTTGTTGGTGCCGTCCGATACCAAGTAGACGCCAAACTCGCCTTTGGGCGCCTCGACCGCAGTATAGGTCTCGCCAGCCGGCACTCGGTAGCCCTCCGTGTAGAGTTTGAAATGGTGGATCAGCGCCTCCATCGACTGCTTCATCTCACCGCGGTTCGGCGGGGCCACCTTGTTGGTCTCCGTAACAACCGGTCCGCCGGGCATGTCCCGTACGCATTGTTCGATAATGCGAAGCGACTGGCGTACCTCCTCTACCCGAACCAGATAGCGATCATAGCAATCGCCGTTCTTTCCGATCGGGATATCGAAATCCACGCGATCATAGACGTCGTAAGGCTGCGCCTTGCGCAAATCCCAGGGGATGCCGGACGCCCGCAACATCGGCCCCGAAAAACCCCAGTCAAGCGCGTCTTCCGATGAAACGCGACCGATATCCACAGTTCGTTGCTTGAAAATGCGGTTCTCGTTGAGCAGCGTTTCCATGTCGGCAACGAATTTGGGAAAGGCTGCGGCCCATTCCGCGATGTCGTCAAGCATGCCCTCCGGAATATCCTGGTGAACGCCGCCCGGTCGGAAGTAGGCAGCGTGGAGGCGGGCGCCGCTCGCGCGCTCGTAGAACTCCATCAGCAATTCGCGCTGCTCGAAACCCCACAGCATCGGCGTCATCGCGCCGACGTCCAAAGCGAAGGCCGTCAGGTTCAGAAGGTGGTTCAAGATGCGCGAAATCTCGGAGAACATGACCCGGATATACTGGCCGCGCTCCGGCACATCGATACCGAGCAACCTCTCGGTCGCGAGCGCGAATGCATGCTCTTGGTTCATCGGCGCGACATAGTCGAGCCGGTCGAAATAGGGCACTGCCTGGAGATAGGTCTTGTGTTCGATAAGTTTCTCGGTACCGCGGTGCAGAAGACCGATGTGAGGGTCGATCCGATCCACGACCTCGCCGTCGAGCTCCATGACCATGCGCAGTACGCCGTGCGCCGCAGGGTGCTGCGGGCCGAAATTCAGCGTGTAGTTCCTGATCTGCGCTTCGGCCATCAGGCGCCTTCCGCCTTTTCGTCGCCGGGCAACGGCCCTTCCCATGGACTGAGATAGTCGAAGGATCGGAATTCCTGTGCTAACGAGACGGGCTCATAGACCACGCGCTTCTGCTCATCGTCGTATCGAACCTCGACATAGCCCGTAAGCGGAAAATCCTTGCGCATCGGATAGCCTTCAAAGCCATAGTCGGTCAGAAGACGACGCAGGTCTGGATGGTCGGAGAAAAAGACACCGTAGAGGTCCCAGGCTTCGCGCTCGAACCAGGTCGCCGAACTGAACAGCCCCGATACCGACGGCACTGGAGTGTCTTCGTCCGTGGACGTCTTGACCCGGATACGAAGACCGTGAAGATGGCTCAACAGGTTGTAGACGATTTCGAACCGTTCCGGACGCTCCGGGTAGTCCACGCTGCAAAGGTCGACCAGGCACTTGAAATGGCAGTTGGCGTCGTCGCGCAGAAATGCGAGCACCTCGAGCAACGCGCCCCGGCCTACGCGCAAAACCAACTCCGACCCCGTAGTTTCGCAGGTTGCCTTTTCGCCAATCGCCGCCTCGACATGTTCGGCGAGGTCTTTCAGGGCTTCGTCCATCTGCGGGTCCGATTCAGCGTGTTATCGTGCCGGTACGCTGGATCTTCTTTTGCAGCAGCAGCACGCCGTACAGCAGTGCCTCGGCCGTCGGCGGACATCCGGGCACATATACATCGACCGGCACAATTCGATCGCAGCCTCGTACAACCGAATAGGAGTAGTGGTAGTACCCGCCACCGTTCGCGCAGGAGCCCATGGAAATGACCCAGCGCGGCTCGGCCATCTGGTCGTAGACCTTGCGAAGCGCCGGCGCCATCTTGTTCGTCAGCGTTCCCGCCACGATCATGACGTCGGACTGTCGCGGGCTCGGCCGAAACACAACGCCGAAACGGTCAAGGTCGTACCGCGAACAGGCAGTATGCATCATTTCGACGGCGCAGCAGGCGAGCCCGAACGTCATTGGCCACAATGACCCGCAGCGCGCCCAGTTCACTAGCTTGTCAAGCTGCGCAATCACATATCCGCGGTCCTGGAGCTCGTCGCTGACCCCTCGCAACAAGGCATCCTGCTCCGCTCCCGGTCCCAGCGCCGGCTGGCCGATTACTCCCATTCGAGCGCTCCCTTACGCCATTCGTAAATGAAGCCGACCGTCAGTACGCCAAGGAAAATCATCATCGACCAAAATCCCAGCATGCCGATGCCGCCGAGCGAAATCGCCCAAGGAAACAGGAATGCCACTTCCAAGTCGAAGATGATGAACAGGATGGCGACCAAATAGAAACGCACATCGAAGCGGCCCCGCGTGTCGGTGAATGCCTCGAAGCCGCATTCGTAGCTTGAGAGCTTTTCCGAGTCCGGTTTCTGCCGGGCGACAATCATCGAAGCAATGATTGCGCCTGCCGCCAGCGCCCCGGCGACACCCGTAAAGATCAGTATCGGGACATACTCGGCCAGAAGCGCTTCCATCTTCCGGGGCCCACCTCCCTGTTCCAGAATCCCGACCCGGGCGCACCATAGTAGCCGTTGGCGCGGCTGCAAAGCCCCGCCAGAACTTTCCCGGTGTTCAGCTTCAGCGGGGATGAATGGCGGGAGTGACGGGACTCGAACCCGCGGCCTCTGGCGTGACAGGCCAGCGCTCTAACCGACTGAGCTACACCCCCGCAAGCGCAACGGCCACCGTCTAGCCGAGACCCGATGCGGGGTCAAGAATGCAGTCGTCGCCTGCGACCGGCTTGTTGCAAGGGCCCTCGGGGCACTGGGCCAACCGTATCCGGCCTGTGAATGCCACCGCCCGATAGAAGAGCCGACGCTCAAAATGCTCTTCGGGCCATTTCAGGGCCAAGTCCCGAAGTGGCCGACCTCGAAGAGGGCCAACGTGTGCATGCTCTCGCTTCCAGTACCCTGAGGCCCGAGCGACGGCTTCGAAGTTCGCGTGGCTTTAGATGCGCCAGTTGGTCACATATTCTGTAAGCGGGGCGAGTGGGTGGACACTTACGTTGCGCGCACCCCAGACCGAAAAATCTCCCCGATCCCGGTCGAATCAGACAGACGGCCTGCGCCGAAGACTTACCCCTTGCCCAGATGCTCCCGACGGATACGCGCGATCGTCTCCACAACCAACATCTCCCCCCACCTCGTTCATCCAGAAAACGAGGCGGCTTCAAAGGACACAGTCCTCGGGGGTCAATTTTAGAAGCCGATCACCCCCGATAGGGGGTCAATATTCCACGCCGAATTACAAGGAAGCGGGCGAAGCGGTCCCATTGTCTGAGCATGTAGTCCATGGCCTTGGCGACGGGGGCATGACGGGAGAGCCTGGCGCGTTCGGTTCTCATCCAGGTCTCGAGTTCGGCGACGAGCGGCGCGATCAGCTCCTGGCGAACGGCATGGCGCCGCGCTGCGATCTCACCGTTGACTCCGCGCTCGATGCCGAACGGCAAGTCGATCCGCTTGACCGCCTCCATCGCCAGCGGCGCGTTCTTGCGCCCCTTGCTGGCCTCGATGTCGGCGAGCTCGAAGAACTTCCTCCTCGCGTGCCCGAAGCATGGTAAGCGGTGCGGGGGCGGCACTCGATTTTCAGCTTGACGTAGGCCAGAAGGGTAGGCGTTTGTCGATTCGGCTATTGGGATGGCCGTTGGCGATGGCTTCGAGGGTGGCCTTGAGCCAAGCGTAGGGTTCAATGCCGTTCAGTTTCGCGGTCTCTATGAGCGTGGCGATCCGGGCCCAGGCGGCAGCGCCTTCATCGTGGCCGGCGAACAGTGCGTTTTTGCGATTCAGGGCAATCGGCCGGGCGAGATTCTCGACAGCATTGCTGTCCATCTCGACGCGTCCGTCGGCGAGGAAGAGCTGGAGACCGTTCCAGTGGCGGGCGATATAGGCGAGCTTCTCGCCGAGGCGGGACTTGGGCGAGATGCGGGCGCGCTGCTGCTTCAACCAGTCGCCGAAGGCCTGGACCAGGGGCGCGCTGCGTGCCTGGCGTTCGGCGAGACGCCGCTCGGACGGACAGCTGCGGATCTCGGCCTCGATGGCGTGGAGCTCGGCGATCCGGCGCAGGCCTTCGGCTGCGATCTCCGAGCCGCTGCTGTCGTAGATTTCGCGGAGCCGGCGCCGACAATGTGCCCAACAGTAGGCCAGCTGCAACGGCGCGCCGCCTTTGCGGCCCGGACCGGTGAGCCGGTTGTAACCCGCGTAGCCGTCCACCTGGAGGATGCCGTCGAAGCCGTCGAGGAACTTTTCGGCATATTCGCCGCCGCGCCCGGGCGCGTAGAAGTACACGACGCCCGGCGGATCGGGCCCGCCCCAGGCGCGGTCGTCGCGAGCGAGCGCCCACAACCAGCCGGTCTTCGTCCTGCCGCGGCCCGGATCGAGCACCGGCGCCCGCGTCTCGTCCATGAACAGCTTCGAGGATCGTTTGAGATGTTCCGCCAGCCGGTCGTATGCGGTGCGGACGCCCCACCTTCCAGTAGAGGCTCCGATTTGCGATTCACCGCTTCTTCGGGAGCGGGAGATGAGTTTCACCATGGTGGGCACTGCTGAGATTCTCACAGAGGCGGAAGTGATCCCGGGAGTGAAGGGACATCGCCGCTGGCCGGACGAGTTGAAGGCGCGGATCGTCGCCGAGACGCTTGAGGCGGGAGCGACGGTGTGCGGGGTGGCGCGTCGTTACGATCTGCGAGCGAACCAGCTGTCGGACTGGCGTCGCATGGCGCGCGAGGGCCGTCTGCTCTTGCCGGCGTCGTACACGGCTCCGGCATTTGCGGCGTTGGTAGTTCGGGAGGAGGAGCGTCGTGATCTGTCTCCGGCGGGTGCCAGGATGGAGGTGGTGCAGGGCCAGGTGACGGTCCGTCTGGACGCCGCGACGCCAGCGTGCCGGATCGCGGAAATCGTGTCTGCGCTGAACGCGTCGGCATGATCTTCCCGTCGAACCGGGTCCGGATCGCGGTCGCGACGAAGCCCGTGGACTTCAGGCGCCAGCATGACGGGCTTGTTGCCCATGTGAAGACCGTGCTGCGCAAGGACCCGTTCACGGGAACGGTCTTTCTCTTCAGGGCGAAACGAAGCGACAGGCTGAAGCTCGTTTTCTGGGACGGGACCGGGCTGGTGATGATCTACAAACGGCTGGAGGACCAGGGCTTTGTCTGGCCGGCGATCCGCGACGGGGTGATGTCGCTGAGCCATGCGCAGTTCGAGGCGCTGTTTGCGGGCCTGGACTGGCGTCGTGTGCGGGCGCTGTCGGCGCGGCGCCCGGCTGAGGCGGAATGACTCACTCGGCCGATCGGGGCGTGCTGCTCCCCGACGCTGTGCTACCAAGCTGGTCATGCCGGCCCTTGTGGAGATCGACCTTGGAACGCTGACGCCCGAACAGCGCCACGCCGCAGTGCAGGCGATTGCGGCTTTGGAGACGCTTCGCACCGAGAACGAGATACTGGCGGCAGACAAGGCCTGTCTTGCCGCCGCGAACGATGCGCTGACGGAAGAGAGGGCTTGTCTCGCGGGTGAGAATGAGGCGCAGGCGGAACGCATCCGCCGTCTCGAACATCTGGTGCGCGAGCTGCAGCGTGTCGTTCACGGCAAGAGGTCGGAGAAGCTGACGGCGGACGAGCGCCAGCTGGCGTTCGAGGACCTGGAGGGCGCGTCTGCGGAGGTCGAGGCCGAAGCACCGGCTGGCAACCCGTCGTCGCCGCGCTCTGCGAACCGGCCTCGCCCGGAGCGCAATCTCGGCCATCTGCCGGAGCATCTGGAGCGGATCGAGCAGGTGATCGAGCCGGAGAGCACGCTCTGCCCCTGTGGTTGTGGGGAGATGGTACGGATAGGCGAGGACCGGAGCGAGCGCCTGGATATCGTGCCGGCGCAGCTGCGGGTGATCGTCACGGTGCGCCCGAAATACGCCTGCCGGGCCTGCGAGCAGGGCGTCACTCAGGCCCTGGCGCCGGCCCGGTTGATCGAGGGCGGCCTGCCGACAGAGGGCGCCATCGCCCATGTGCTGGTCTCCAAATACGCCGAGCACACACCCCTCTACCGCCAATCGGCCATTTACGCGCGCTCGGGCCTCGACCTGAACCGCTCGACCCTGGCCGGTTGGGTTGGCAAGGCTTCGTTCCATCTGAGGCCGGTGGCCGACCGGCTGGCGGAACATCTCAAACGATCCTCGAAGCTGTTCATGGACGAGACGCGGGCGCCGGTGCTCGATCCGGGCCGCGGCAGGACGAAGACCGGCTGGTTGTGGGCGCTCGCTCGCGACGACCGCGCCTGGGGCGGGCCCGATCCGCCGGGCGTCGTGTACTTCTACGCGCCCGGGCGCGGCGGCGAATATGCCGAAAAGTTCCTCGACGGCTTCGACGGCATCCTCCAGGTGGACGGCTACGCGGGTTACAACCGGCTCACCGGTCCGGGCCGCAAAGGCGGCGCGCCGTTGCAGCTGGCCTACTGTTGGGCACATTGTCGGCGCCGGCTCCGCGAAATCTACGACAGCAGCGGCTCGGAGATCGCAGCCGAAGGCCTGCGCCGGATCGCCGAGCTCCACGCCATCGAGGCCGAGATCCGCAGCTGTCCGTCCGAGCGGCGTCTCGCCGAACGCCAGGCACGCAGCGCGCCCCTGGTCCAGGCCTTCGGCGACTGGTTGAAGCAGCAGCGCGCCCGCATCTCGCCCAAGTCCCGCCTCGGCGAGAAGCTCGCCTATATCGCCCGCCACTGGAACGGTCTCCAGCTCTTCCTCGCCGACGGACGCGTCGAGATGGACAGCAATGCTGTCGAGAATCTCGCCCGGCCGATTGCCCTGAATCGCAAAAACGCACTGTTCGCCGGCCACGATGAAGGCGCTGCCGCCTGGGCCCGGATCGCCACGCTCATAGAGACCGCGAAACTGAACGGCATTGAACCCTACGCTTGGCTCAAGGCCACCCTCGAAGCCATCGCCAACGGCCATCCCAATAGCCGAATCGACAAACGCCTACCCTTCTGGCCTACGTCAAGCTGAAAATCGAGTGCCGTCCCCGCACCGCTTACCATGACAATCCTGTCGGATGAGTCCTTTTGCCGCCCGTCAGCCGGCCCGCGTGGGTCGCCATGTTCGGACCGGGTTGCGCCAGTCGATCCCTTCAAGCAGGTAGCCCAACTGCGCCGCGCTGATCGATACCGCCTCGCCCGAAGCCGCAGGCCAGGGGAACCGGCCGCGCTCCAGATGCTTGGCATAGAGCGACGTGCCGATCCCGTCGGTCCAGAGAATCTTCACGAGATCGCCTTTGCGTCCTCTGAAGATAAAAAGATCGCCCGCATGCGGGTCCCGCCCGAGACCCTGCTGGACCTGCAGCGCCAGCGTGTTCATCCCGCGCCGCATGTCCGTCACGCCGGTCGCCAGCCACACTCGCGCCCCGCTCGGCACCGGGATCATCGCCGCTCCAGAACCCCAAGCACCCGCGACAGCGCCGCCGCATCCACATCCCGATCAACCGTCACGCGCTAGCCGTCCGCCAGGGCAATCTCGATCCGGCCAGCGGCAGACGCCTCGATATCCCTCGGCGCCGGCAGCAGCTTCGCCGGTTCCGCACCCTCCGTCGACGAGACGACTACCGGGACGAAGCCGCCCGCCATACGCGCCAGCTCCCGATACTGGCGGCGCCAGCTGAAGACCAGGTTCGCGTTCACGTCATAGCGGCGCGCCACCACCGACACCGAAATCCCCGGCTGGTAGCTCTCCGTCACGATCCGGCGCTTCTGCGCCTCGCTCCAACGACGGCGACGGCGGTGCCCTCGACCATCGACCCCCGAACCCGACTGCTCGGCTGCGTCCGCTTATCCTTAGTGGACACTTACGACGCGCCCACCCCAGACCGAAAAATCTCCCCGATCCCGGTCAAATCAGACCGGCGGCCTACGCCGGCGGCTTACCACTTTGTCAGCATCGGGGAACTTCTCTGCGACCGGACAAGTCTTTGTTACAAAAGAACTTTCTTACATAGAGGGCCCCGATGCACTTAACCCTTGGTGAGGAATCCGCCCAAATGTCTGAGGAGGCCACAAGCCTGCTACGGCAGGCCGAACAAGCGCCTTTCGCCACAAACGAAATCCGACTCCAAGGGGGCGATTGCCAGAACAAAACATCTCGTCATTCGGAGCATCCGTGGCAAACGCCTTTAACGACACTGATGGCGACTATCGGAGACATTGCATTGGTGGGCGATGACGGGATCGAACCGCCGACCCCCTCGGTGTAAACGAGGTGCTCTCCCGGCTGAGCTAATCGCCCTTGGGCCCGGGCTCGCCCGACACGCTGTCAGTTTACGGCTTCTTTCAGGCCCTTGCCTGCCCTGAATTTGGGCTGGTTGGACGGGGCGACATCGATCGTTTCACCCGTCCTGGGGTTTCGTGCCTTGGACGCCGGCCGATGGGCGACTGAAAAAGTTCCGAAACCGATCAACCTTACATCCTGACCATCCGCCAGAGCTTTAGAGATCGTCTCAAAAACAGCATCCACCGCCCGCGCGGCTTCGGCTCGCTGCAAGTTCGCGGATGCCGCAACAGCTCCAACCAGATCGTTCTTGTTCATTCTTCTCCCTCCCGTCTTCGCTGAGGACTATGCCGTTGCTAACCCGATTCAGGGCAAAGGTCCAGCGAAACGATACACAACCGGGCAACTATATTGCATCCGATTGCATATCAATGCGTAACCATACCTCCAATGGTTGCACCTTCAACGGCGGGAGGCGGCGTTTCGACAGTTTCCGGCGGTTGCCACTCTATCGGCGTCAGGATATCGGTCAGTGCGCGGCTAAGCACTTCATCGACGGTTTCTACCGGAACGATCTCAAGACTGTTCGTCACATTGTCGGGTATCTCCGCGAGGTCCTTCATGTTTTCCTCGGGGACCAGCACTGTGGTGATACCGGCACGCAATGCTGCAAGCAGTTTTTCTTTCAAGCCTCCGATCGGCAGAACGCGGCCCCGCAGCGTGATCTCCCCGGTCATCGCGACGTGACGACGGACCGGAATGCCGGTCAACGCCGAAACGATCGACGTGCACATAGCCACACCTGCCGACGGGCCATCCTTTGGTGTGGCCCCTTCCGGAACATGAACATGGATATCCCGGCGATCGAATTCCGGAGGAGCGATACCGAACCGCAACATCCGGGAGCGAACGAAGCTACGGGCCGCCTCGACGGACTCCTGCATCACGTCGCCGAGCTTGCCGGTATGCTTGACATTGCCTTTGCCCGGCATAGCGATGGCCTCAACCGACAGTACCTCGCCGCCGACCTCGGTCCAGGCCAAGCCTGTCGTCACACCGACCAGATCCTCCAGTTCCGTCTGCCCGTAGCGGAACTTGCGCACGCCTGCAAACTCTTCGAGACTATCGCCATCTATCTTGATCGTACCGGCCTCGCTCGTCGCCAGCGCCTTTACGGCCTTACGCTGCAAATTCGCAAGCTCGCGCTCCAGATTCCGAACGCCAGCTTCCCGCGTGTAGTAGCGGATGAGTCCGCGCAGGGCATCGTCGGAAATTGACCATTCTTCGCTCTTCAAGCCGTGGGCCGCCAGTTGCTTATCGATCAGGTGCCGACGGGCGATCTCGACTTTCTCGTCCTCGGTGTATCCGGGAAGACGGATCACCTCCATGCGGTCCAACAGAGGCTGGGGCAATCTGAGTGTATTCGCCGTCGTGATGAACATCACGTCGGACAGGTCGTAGTCCACTTCAAGATAGTGGTCGTTGAAAGTGCTGTTTTGCTCGGGATCGAGTACTTCCAGAAGCGCCGACGACGGATCGCCACGCCAGTCGGCGCCAAGTTTGTCCACTTCATCCAGAAGGAACAGCGGATTGGACGACTTGGCCTTCTTCATACCCTGGATCACCTTGCCTGGCATGGACCCGATATACGTTCGGCGGTGTCCTCGAATCTCGGCCTCGTCGCGCACCCCGCCCAATGACATGCGGACGAAATTGCGCCCGGTCGCGCGCGCGATCGACTTGCCGAGCGACGTCTTGCCTACGCCAGGCGGTCCGACCAGACAAAGGATCGGCCCCTTTAGTTTCCGTACGCGGTTCTGAACTGCCAGATACTCGACGATCCGTTCCTTGACCTTTTCGAGACCGTAATGGTCTTCGTCCAAGATGCGCTCCGCCGCTACCACATCCCGCTTCACCCTGGTTCGCTTCTTCCAGGGAATCCCGAGCATCCAGTCGAGATAGTTGCGCACGACCGTCGCCTCGGCAGACATCGGGCTCATGCTCCGCAGCTTCTTGAGCTCCGCGGTCGCCTTCTCAACCGCTTCCTTGGAAAGACGAGTGTTCTTGATCGTCTCCTCGATCTCGGAAAGCTCGTCGCGGCCTTCCCCGCCGTCTCCCAGCTCCTTCTGGATCGCCTTCATCTGCTCATTCAGATAGTACTCCCGCTGGGTGCGTTCCATCTGTCGCTTGACACGCGAGCGGACCCGTTTTTCGACTTCCAAAACGTCCATCTCGCCTTCCATGTAGGCATAGACGCGCTCCAGACGTTCGAAGACCGGTATCGTCTCGAGTATTTCCTGCTTCTGGGGGATCTTGAGGCTCAGATGCGCCGCAACGGTATCGGCGAGCTTCGACGGGTCCTCGATCTGCCCGACCGTGGCGACGACTTCAGGCGGGATCTTCTTGTTGAGCTTCACATAGTTCTCGAAATGCGAAACCACCGAACGGATTAACGCGGACATCTCCTGGGGGTCGCCGTCAGAGCCCTCCGGAATGTCGCGGGCAGCCGTCTCGAAGAACTCGGTCCGTTCCGTGTAGGCCAGAATTTCGGCGCGACCCTGTCCCTCGACCAGCACCTTTACCGCGCCATCGGGCAGTTTCAGAAGCTGAAGAACGGAGCCGACGGTCCCAACCCGAAAAATGTCGTCGGGGCCAGGATCGTCGATGGCCGCATCCTTCTGTGTGACCAGCAGGATGTGCTTGTCGTTCTTCATCGTCTCCTCAAGCGCCAGCACGGATTTTTCCCGCCCGACGAACAGCGGCACGATCATGTGGGGAAAGACCACAATGTCCCGCAACGGGAGGACAGGATAGAGGTCGCTGCCGGAACTACTCATGATGCATCCCCGAAAGGCTCTGTGATCGGCAAGGCCGTCTCAATGACATCATCTCGAGTCGCCTCGCTCCATCCTTATCTGGGAAAAGGCCAAGGCCCCTTCAAGCACCCGCTTTGGTCTCATTACCGCGCTCGACGTAGATGTGCAAAGGCTGCGCGCGCCCCTCCACCACCTCGCGGCTGATGACGATTTCCTCGACGCCTTCCATGCTCGGCAACTCGAACATGCTGTCGAGGAGGATACTCTCCATGATTGCCCGGAGGCCGCGCGCACCGGTCTTGCGCGAGATTGCCTTCGCGGCAATGCCCTTCAGCGCATCCTCGGCAAATGAGAGGCGCACATCCTCCATGTCGAATAGCCTCTGGTATTGCTTGACAAGCGCGTTCTTGGGCCGAGTGAGGATTTCGATCAGCGCGCCTTCCTCAAGGTCCTCCAGTGTGGCGATGACCGGCAACCTGCCGACAAACTCCGGAATGAGGCCGAACCGTAGCAGGTCTTCCGGTTCGATTTCCTTCAGGACCTCCCCGGTCTGACGGTCCTCAGGCGCGCTCACATCGGCGCCGAAACCGATCGAGGAGCCTCTGCCCCGCTGCGTGATTATTTTCTCCAGCCCCGAAAACGCGCCGCCGCAGATGAAAAGGATATTCGTCGTATCGACCTGGAGGAACTCTTGTTGAGGATGCTTGCGGCCACCTTGCGGCGGGACCGATGCGACCGTCCCCTCCATGATCTTCAGCAAGGCCTGCTGCACGCCTTCGCCGGACACGTCCCTCGTGATCGACGGGTTGTCCGACTTGCGCGAGATCTTGTCCACCTCATCAATATAGACAATCCCCCGCTGGGCCCGCTCCACATTGTAGTCGGCAGCCTGCAACAGCCGCAGAATGATGTTCTCCACATCCTCGCCGACATAGCCGGCCTCGGTTAGCGTGGTCGCGTCCGCCATGGTGAACGGTACGTCGAGAATGCGGGCGAGCGTCTGGGCCAGCAGCGTCTTGCCGCAGCCGGTCGGGCCGATCAGGAGAATATTCGACTTCGCGATCTCGACGTCGCCTGCCTTGGCATTGCTCCCGAGACGCTTGTAATGATTGTGCACAGCGACCGACAGGACGCGTTTGGCCCGGTCCTGCCCGATGACGTAGTCGTCGAGAACCTTGCAGATGCGGCTAGGCGTTGGAACGCCGTCTCTCGATTTCACAAGGGAATTTCGATTCTCCTCGCGAATGATATCCATGCACAGTTCGACGCACTCGTCGCAAATGAACACGGTCGGCCCCGCTATCAGCTTCCGGACCTCGTGTTGACTCTTTCCACAGAACGAACAGTAGAGCGTGTTCTTGGAATCACCGCTCGATTTGCTCATTTTCGATCCCAACATTCCCCGAAGCCGCAGCCCGAAAGCCAAGCTGACATGTTAGCGGGCTTTGCCCGCTGGGCCAATGTTTCCATTGCAGGATGCTTCGTTGCGCCGGCAGCAACCGCTTCATGCAGTCTCCACTTCGGTCGGCATACGATGCTCGACCACTTCGTCCACGATCCCGAATTCCCGAGCCTCGTCCGGGCTCATGAAGCGGTCGCGGTCAAGCGCTTCCTCCACTTTCTCCAGCGTTTGGCCGCAGTGCTTCACGTAGATTTCATTCAGGCGTCCCCGCAGGGCGAGAATCTCGCGTGCATGAATCTCGATGTCGCTGGCCTGGCCGTGGAACCCGCCCGATGGCTGATGCACCATCATCCGTGCATTGGGCAGCGCATATCGCTTTCCCGGTGTGCCGGCGGCGAGCAACAGCGATCCCATCGAGGCCGCCTGCCCGATGCATACGGTCGACACGTCGCAGCGGATGTATTGCATCGTGTCGTAAATCGCGAGACCCGCGGTCACGGCCCCACCGGGCGAGTTGATATAGAAGGAAATGTCCTTGCTGGGGTTTTCCGCCTCTAGGAACAGCAGTTGAGCGGCGATCAGCGCGCCGACCTGGTCGAACACCGGGCCCGTCAGAAAGACGATCCTTTCCTTGAGCAGCCGCGAATAGATGTCGTAGGCCCGTTCGCCCCGGTTCGTGCTCTCCACCACCATGGGTACGAGCGTGTTCATATGGACTTCCCTGGGATCGCGCATGGCGGTCGCCTACTCCTCTTCGGAAACGCCTTCGGACGCCGCGATCAACTCGTCGGCACTCACCTCGCGGGTCGAGACCCGGGCGAGTTCGAGAATGAAATCGACCACCTTGTTCTCCAGAATCGGCCCTTCGAGTTGCGACAAGGCCGATGGGTTGTCGCGATAAAAGTCCATGACAACCTGTGCCTGGTCGGGAAACCGCATCACCTGGGTGAACAGAGCCCGCTGGCGGTCTTCTTCACTGACCCCGATATTGTTCTGCCGGCCCACTTCGGCCAGCAGGAGGCCGAGCCGGATGCGCCGCTCCGCGACCTTGCGGTATTCGTCCTTCAGTTCGTCGTCGGTCTTGCCGTCGCGGACCTCTTGCGCCGAATCGGGTTCCTCCAGCCGCTTCTCGATCTCGCCCCAGATCGACCCGAACTCCTGTTCGACCATACTTTCCGGCAGGGGAAAGTCGTGCTCTTCCTCCAAGCGGTCGAACAACTGCCGCTTCACAATCATACGGGAGACGTCCGCGTAGCGCCGCCTGATGCGCTCCACGACGTCCTGGCGGAGCGATGCGAGGTCGTCGAAACCCATCCGCTGGGCCATCTCGTCGTCCGGATCGACGGTCTGGCGTTCCCGGGTTTCCTTGACCTCGACCGAGAACACCGCGGTCTTTCCAGCCAGATGCGCCGCGCTGTACTCCTCCGGGAATTCGACCTCGATATCACGGGACTCGCCGGCGCGCACACCGATCAGCTGGTCCTCGAAGCCGGGAATGAACTCGCCGGTCCCGAGTTCGATCTCATAGTCCTCCGCGGCCCCGCCCGCAAATGCCTCGCCGTCGATCCGGCCTTCGAAATCGATGGTCAGCGTGTCGCCCTCGGCAGCAGCGCGGTCGTCCTCGATCGGCGTCAATTCAGCAGTGCGCTCGGCGATCAAGCCGATCTCTTCCTCGACGACCTCATTGGCGGGTTCGGCTTCGAGGCGCTCAAGCTCCAGGGAGGCGAAGTCGATGGGCTCGATGTCCGGGAGCGCTTCGACACTGACCGTGTATTCGAGGTCCGTCCCGGCGCGCAACCCATTCGCAAGGTCCGAGACCATGTCGATCTGCGGCATGACCGCCGGCTTCAGTCCCCGTTCCTCCATCGCCTGCTGCGTGCCGCGATTGATGGTTTCCTCAAGGATTTCTCCCTCGACCGCCCTGCCGAAACGCTGGCGCAGGATCTTCAACGGCGCCTTCCCCGGCCTGAACCCCGGCAGACGCATATTCGCACCGTATTCGGCGAGCTTGGTGTCGATTTCCGAACGCAGGTCTTCGGCCGGCACGACCACGCGGAAGTCGTGCTTCAGCCCGTCGGCGAGTGTCTCTGTAATCTGCATATGGTGGGCTTCAACTGGTTACGGTCGGTGGCCTCGGGCCAAGCGATCTCTGGTGCGGGCGGAGGGACTCGAACCCCCACGGCCGCAAGCCGCCGGATCCTAAATCCGGCGCGTCTACCAATTCCGCCACGCCCGCCGGGAGGGCCGGAGACTTATATCGAAACGCCGCTTGGCTCAAGAGCGCAGACAAAGGCGTGCGGAAGCGTCGAGGATGGCATCCGTATCCAGCCTGTGAGCCCGGTAAAGGTCGGGGATGTCGCCCGATTGTCCGAAGCTCGTCGTCCCCAGCGCCTCGACGCGATGACCGGCTACCGATCCGAGCCATCCGAGCGCGCTGGGATGGCCATCCAGAATCGTTACCAGCCCGCCCCGGCGGGACACCGGCGCCAGCAGCTGCGCTGCCCGGCTGTCGTCGCTGCGCGCCAGCCAATCTCCGTGCAGACGGTCGATCGAGGTGACCGCGAGAAGACCGGCTCCCGGCACGTCCTCGCGAACCGCTGCAAGCGCCGCAAGGGCTTCCGGCAGCACGGCGCCCATCGAGACGATGGCGAATTCCACCTCGTCTTCCGGCGGTTCGAACCAGTAGGCGCCGGAAATTACGGATGGAATGTCCAGTATACGGTCCGGTTGATCGAGCGGTCGCGTCGAAAGGCGCAGGTAAACCGCCCCGCCGTCCTCCTCCTGCATATGGCGGAAGCCCCAATGCATGATTGCCGCAAGCTCGTCTGCGTAAGCCGGCTCGAACGCTGTCAGACCCGGCTGGGCGAGGCCGATATTCGGCGTGGTACCGGACTGGTGCGCACCGCCTTCGGGAGCCAGCGTGATGCCCGACGGCGTCGCAACGACCATGAAGCGCGCATCCTGATAGGCAGCGTAGTTGAGCGCGTCCAGACCGCGCGCAATGAACGGATCGTAAAGCGTCCCGACCGGGAACAGGCGCTCGCCCGTCAGTTCCGCCGACAGGCCGAGCGCAGCCAGGCAAAGGAACAGGTTGTTCTCCGCAATGCCTAGCTCGACATGCTGGCCCGTCGGACCCTGCCACCAGCGCTGCGCCGAAACGACGTTCTCCTCCCGAAAGACATCTTCCACGACTTCGCGCGCGAATATGCCGCGACGATTCACCCAGCCGCCCAGCCCGGTGGAAACCGTGACGTCCGGCGACGCCGTTACGATCCGGTCCGCCAGGGGGCCGCCTTCGCGGGCGATCTCGACGAGAATCCGTCCGAACGCGTCCTGGGTGGACTGGCGCGCGCGCGCCGGCGTTGCCAACCGGTCGGGCAGCGCGACCGGGGCGGCTTTCCGTTGACGGGGCGGACTGCGGTAGAACGGCGAGCATTCGATGATCGCGCGCAGCCGCTCGGGGACGATGTCCAGCCCCGCCTCGGGCTCCCATTCCTCGCCCGGACGGATACCTTCCGATTCGCGATAGACGTCCATCTGATCGGGATTCATCAGGCCGGCATGATTGTCCTTGTGGCCCGCGAAGGGCAGACCGTGGCCCTTGATCGTATACGCGATGAAGCAGGTCGGCCGGTCATCTTCGACCGAGGAGAACCCTTCGAGCAGGGCAGCCATATCCTGGCCCGCAAGATTGGTCATGAGGCCGTGCAACTGTTCATCGTCGTGCCGTTTGAGCAAGGTGCGAATGCCGGCCAATTCGCCGAGATCCTCCTCCAGCGCCTCTCTCCAGGCTGCGCCGCCCTTGTAGACGAGCGCCGAGTAACGGGAGTTCGGGCAATCGTCGATCCAGCGTTCCAGCGCCTTGCCATCCCGTTTACGGAAGGCGGCCTGAAGGCGCTTGCCGTATTTGAGCGTGTGGACCTGCCAGCCCATTGCCCGAAAAATGCCGTCGAAACGCCGGAACAGCCGGTCGGTCACGACGGAGTCAAGGCTCTGCCGGTTGTAGTCGATGATCCACCACAAATTGCGGACATCGTGCTTCCAGCCTTCGAGCATCGCCTCGAAGATGTTGCCCTCGTCGATCTCCGCGTCGCCCATGACGGCGACCATGCGCCCGGGCGGGCTGCCGTCCCCCAGCCCCTTCAGGCGCACATAGTCCTGCATGATGGACGCGAATGTGGTGATGCCGACGCCGAGCCCGACAGAGCCGGTCGAGAAGTCGACATCGTCGCTGTCCTTGGTGCGCGACGGGTAGCTCTGCGCGCCTCCAAATGCGCGGAAGCGCTCCAGCTTCTCGCGCGACTGCCTTCCGAGTAGATACTGGATGGCGTGATAGACCGGGCTCGCATGGGGTTTCACCGCCACGCGGTCGCCAAGTTTCAGCGTGTCGAAATAGAGCGCCGTCATGATTGTCGCGACCGAAGCGCTGGATGCCTGGTGCCCTCCGACCTTCAATCCGTCCCGGCTCTCGCGCAGATGATTGGCGTTATGAATCATCCAGGAAGACAGCCAGAGCACTTTGCGCTCAAGCGCTTCCAAGACTGCAAGGCGTTCCGGGTTCATGCTTCTTTTCAAGCGCCTTCCAGACTGGTTCAATCGCCGCCGGGAGGAAACGCCATGACCGTCACCTTCAGGCAGCTCACCCCGGCGTTCGGCGCCGAAGTGTCGGGCGTCGATATCGCCGAGGGCGTCAGCAACGCCGACTTTGCCGAAATTGCGCGCCTTTTCAACGATTATTCGGTTCTCGTGTTCCGGGGCCAGCATATAGATGACGGGCAGCAGATCGCGCTTTCGAAGCGGTTCGGGCCGCTGGAAGGCACCGTGCGCTCCAATGTCGGCGCCGGGTCCGAAATCGCAGTCATCTCCAATGTCGATCCGGAAACGGACGAGATCCTTCCGGTGGAGGACTGGCGCAACGTGTACAACTCGGGCAACGAGATGTGGCACACGGACAGCTCATTCAAGCGCGTGCCGGCCACGGCTTCGCTACTGTCCGGGCGCGAGGTGCCCCCGGAGGAAGGCGAAACCGAGTTCGCAACGGGGCGTGCTGCGTGGGACGACCTTGAGGACAGCCTCAAGGAGGAGCTGGACGGCCTGGTCGCCATCCACGACTTCGCCTATTCGCGCGGGCTGATCCGCAAAGACCTCGTGGACGAGGCCCAGCGCCGGGAGACGCCGCCGGTGCCGCAGGCCGTAATCCGCCGCAACCCGGCCAACGGCCGCCGCAACATCTATGCCGGCGCCCATGCCAGCCATATCCGCGGGCGCGATATCGAGGAGAGTCGCACTTTCCTGCGCAGCCTGACCGACCGCATCGTGCAGGAGCGCTACACCTATACCCACCGCTGGCGGCAGGGCGACCTGGTGATGTGGGACAACCGCTGCTGCCTGCATCGCGGCCGCCCGTGGAACAAGGGCAAGCACCGCCGGATAATGCACCGCACGACCGTCGCCGGAATCGGGCCCACCGCCGCGTGAGGGGCGGCTGGGGCGTCGTCGGGGCAACCTTTGTCGTCCTGTTCGTCGGATTCGGCGCCGCCTATACCTTCTCCACCTTCTTTCCCTCGCTGGAGCGGGAGTTCGGCGCGACGCGGGCCGAGACCAGCCTGGTCTTCTCGCTGGCCGCGTTCCTCTATTTCGGCTTCGGCGCGGTTTCGGGGCGGATCGCCGACATCATGGGGCCGCGCGAGTTGTGTATTGCCGGCATGGTCGTGGCCGGGGCCGGCCTGCTATTCGCCGCGCATGCGACCACGCTCTGGCAAGTCTGCCTGGGATACGGCCTCGGCGTGGGATTCGGGGTCGGGCTGGCCTATGTGCCCGCCGTCGGGGCGGTGCAGCGATGGTTTACCGCCAGGCGGGGCATGGCTTCCGGCTTCGCGGTTGCCGGCATCGGCGTCGGCACGCTTGCAGCACCCCTCATCGCCGTCGTCCTGATCGAGGCCGCGGACTGGCGCTTCGCCTATCTGGCATTGGCGTTCGGGGTGCTGGTGCTGGGAGGTGTCGCCGCCCATTTCGTGACCGCGCCGGATACCGGACCGTTCTCGGGTCCCGCGCTGCCGGGCTTCACCGTCCGCGACGCACTGTCCGGGCGCACCTTCTGGATCCTCTATGCGGCGACCCTGGTGCTGGCGTTCGGCATCTTCATCCCCTTCGTGCACGCGGTGCCGCATGCGCTCGACCGGGGATTCTCCCTGGTCGAGGCGAATGCGCTGATCCCTCTCGTCGGTGTCGGCAGCACCGTAGGACGCTTCGTCCTGGCTCCGGTGGCGGACCGTATCGGACGCAAGCTCTGCCTGTCGCTGCTTTACGCCGGCATGGGGGCCATGCTGGCGGCTTGGGTGCTGGTCGGGCCGTTCTGGCAACTGGCCGCCGTGGCCGGCGCGTTCGGGCTTTGCTACGGCGGATTCGTCGCGCTTGCGCCGTCGGTCACGGCGGACCTGTTCGGGCTGCGGTCCGTCGGCGCCCTGATCGGGCTGCTCTATTCGAGCGTCGGCATCGGTACGCTCTTCGGCCCGCCGCTCGCCGGCCTCGCCTATGACGAGCTCGGCAGCTACGAGTGGCCGTTCTTCGCGGTGGCCGCGTGCGCCGTCGCGGCGGCCTGCGCCATCGCCTTCATCCCGTCCGCCGGGAGCGGCCGCCGGAGCTGAACGGGACCGGCCGCTTGCCGGCTGCGTCCGCGTCGGTATGCTCTGCGGCAGGAGCCGGGTGCCTTTCGCACCAGCCGGCCAATCGCCTGATTGAAGATGGAAGCCCATGGATATGCGGGAAGCCAAGTTCGGGATCGGCCAGGTGGTGCGGCATCGCCGCTACCCGTTCCGGGGCGTGATCTTCGATGTCGATCCGACCTTCTCCAACACCGAGGAATGGTGGGAGTCGATTCCCGCCGATGTGCGGCCGCGACGTGACCAGCCCTTCTACCACCTGCTCGCGGAGAACGCCGAGACCACCTACATCGCCTATGTCTCCGAGCAGAACCTTCTCGAAGACCAATCCGGCCGCCCCTGCCGGCACCCGCAGGTGGACGAGATGTTCGGCGATTATGCGGACGGCCACTACACGCCGCTTGCCCACTACAAGAACTGAACGAAACCGGAGGAAGCCGCCATGACGGAGCCCCTTCTCGCGGGCCTCAGGGTCCTCGATGTGGCCAGCTTCATCGCCGCGCCGGTGGCGGCCACCATGCTCGCCGACTTCGGCGCCGACGTCATCAAGGTCGAGCCGCCGGAGGGCGATTCCTATCGCGGCCTGTCGGCTTTTCCGGGCTTCCCGTCTTCGGACATCGACTACGCCTACATGATGGACAATCGCTCGAAGCGCGGGCTTGCGCTGGACCTGCGCCAGGAGGCGGGCCGCGCGGTGCTGCGGGAACTGGCGTCGAAGGCCGACGTCTTCATCACCAACTTCCCGCCCCGCGTGCGCGAACGGCTGAAGCTCCGCTATGAGGACATCGCGCCGCTCAACGACCGGCTGATTTATGCCTCGCTGTCCGCCTATGGCGAGACGGGGCCGGAAGCCCGCAGGACCGGTTTCGACTCGACGGCGCTCTGGGCGCGCACGGGGCTGATGGACCTGGTGCGGCCGGACCCGGAGGGCTCGCCCGCGCGCTCGCTTCCCGGCATGGGCGACCACCCGACGGGCGTGGCGCTGTTCGGCGCAATCATGACTGCGCTCTACCGCCGCCAGGTAACGGGCAAGGGCGGCAAGGTCCACACCAACCTCATGGCCAACGGTGTGTGGTGCAACGCCTTCTACGCCCAGGCGGCGCTTTGCGGCCTCGACATCCCGACCCGGCCGAAGCGCGAGAACTGGGCGACCGGCGTCGCCAACCACTACCGCTGCGCGGACGGGCGTTGGTTCATCCTGAGCCTGGTGAACGAGGACAAGCAGTGGCCGAACCTGCTGCGCGCCATCGACCGCCCCGACCTCGGCACGGACCCGCGGTTCGCCGGGAAGCCGGCGCGGCACCGTCATGCCCGGGAGTTGATCGCCATTCTGGACGAAGTCTTCATCCGCGAGCCCTGGTCCGTCTGGCGGGAGCGGCTGGAGGCCGAAGGGCTGGCGTTCGGCGTGGTCGGCAAGACCGAGGACATCCCGGAAGATCCGCAGATGCGTGCGGCGGAAATCATCGTTCCGCATGACGACCCGTCGGGTCTCTCGACCCACACGGTCGCAGCGCCCGTGTGGGTCGAGGGCTCGGACAAGGTCGCGCCCGGCCCGGCCCCCGAAACCGGCCAGCATACGGACGAAATCCTGGCCGAGCTCGGACGCGCACCGGAGGAGATCGCGGCGCTCAGGGCGTCGGGCGCCGTCGCCTGAAAGGCCCGCAGGCGCGGTTGACCCGGAGCCGGGGCTGCACCAGTTTCCGTCCGGTTCTCCACAGGTCCGCAGCCCGTGCTCGATCTTCCTGCATCCTCCCGCGTGGTCGTCGCCATGTCCGGCGGCGTGGACAGTTCCGTCACCGCCGCCCTGCTCGCAGAGGCGGGCCATGAGGTGCTCGGCATCACCCTGCAGCTCTACGACCACGGCGCCGCCACCGGGCGCAAGGGCGCCTGCTGCGCCGGGCAGGACATTCACGACGCCCGCGCGGTCGCCGACCGTCTCGGCATCCCGCATTACGTGCTGGACTATGAGAGCCGGTTCCGGGATGCGGTCATGGAAGGTTTTGCCGACAGCTACCTTGCCGGGGAGACGCCGCTCCCCTGTGTGCAGTGCAACCGGACGGTGAAGTTTCGCGACCTGCTGGCGACGGCGAGGGACCTGGGGGCGGATGCGCTCGCCACCGGCCACTATGTCCGGCGCCTGCCGGGCCCGGAACTGCACCGGGCCGCCGACAGCGGCAAGGACCAGAGCTATTTCCTGTTCGCAACTACCCGCGAGCAGCTGGAGTTCCTGCGCTTCCCGCTCGGCGGCATGCCCAAGGACCGGGTGCGCGAAGAAGCCGCACGCCTCGCCCTGCCGGTCGCGGAGAAGCCGGACAGCCAGGACATCTGCTTCGTGCCGAACGGCCGTTACGCCGACATCGTGGCGCGGCTGAGACCGGGCGCGCTGGAGCCGGGCGAGGTCGTGGACCGGGACGGCAACGTGCTCGGCCGCCATGACGGCATCGTGAATTTCACCGTCGGCCAGCGGCGCGGGCTGGACCTCGGCAATATCGCAGGCGGGGAGCGCCTGTATGTGCTGGCGCTCGATCCGGCGGAGCACCGGGTCGTCGTGGGTCCGCGCGAGGCGCTCGGGCGCCGCCGGTTTCGTGTGCGCGAGGTCAACTGGCTCGGCGAGGGCGAGGCTCCGGGGGAGGCGCAGAGGGCCGGGGTTCGCATCCGGTCGAGCGCAGCGCCCCGGCCGGCGGCCCTCCATCCGTGCGGAGACGGCGTTGAAATCCTTCTGGACGAGCCGGAATACGGCATCGCCGCGGGACAGGCCGCCGTCTTCTACGAGGGCGACCGCGTGCTGGGTGGCGGCTGGATCGTCCGCGAGGCTAAGTCGGCGGAGTAGAGCCGGGTTCGGCCGGGGCCACTCCACTGGGCAGTTACGAAATGTCATGTTGTGTCATGATCGGCATGCGCATGGGGCATAGGCTGCGGCCCTTCCAGGCATAGAGCGGCCGTCTCGGGCGGCGGCTCCGGATGTGTCGTCCGAAGTTCCCGACTTCGCGTCCGAGGCATGGGCCTCTCCTTTGGATCCCTCTTCGTTCCATTTTCTTCGACGCTGGCCTGCCTGCGGCGGGACCCTTTTTGCGCGCGTAGCCTGCGTGCGCGCCCGCGCCCGCCGGCGCGCGTCTTGCGCCGGCGCGGTTCGCGCGCCTGATTGCCCGCGCACGCAAGGCAAGCGCAGGACGCACTTCTCCCGTCTGTTTCTCCGGGGTCTTTTTTTCGCGCCGGCGCGAAACGGAAAAGGAAGCGACGCCGCGGACGCCGCTCCCTTGCTCTTGTCTCATTCTAGCATGGATATTTCAGGCGCAAGCCTCCGCTTCGGATAAAGTTCTTAATTTCCGCAAATTATCCACAAGACCGGCGGAATCGATCCTGCCGACCGAACGGAACGACAAATGGCGGCACTCCCCCGGCGGGCCGTGCCGTGGCATGTTCCCGGCCCGTCCGATCCTCGACGAAGACTTGGATGATCCGCCATGAATGTCGCGATACCCCCACCCTTCGCCTGGAACACCCTCCCGAACGCGACCGCCGCCGGCACGCCGCTGGCGCCCGATTGCCACGGGATGAATTTCTTCGACATCGACCGCAGCCTGCAGGACCTGCTGCCGCTCTACCTGCCGGACGACTTGCGCGAACACATGCTTCCGCATTTCCGGCGCCTCGGGGAAATCGCCGGCGGACGGCTCGACGAGCTGGCCCGGCTGGCGGACCGGCACGGACCCGTGCTGCATTCGCGCGACGCTTTCGGGCGCGACGAGGACTGGATCGAATTCCATCCCGCCTACCGGGAGATGGAGCGGATCGGTTTCGGCGATTTCGGCATCCATGCCATGTCCCGGCGCCCCGGCGTGCTCGGCTGGAACGGAACGCCGGTTACGGCGAAATACATCCTGCAATACCTGTTCGTGCAGTCCGAATTCGCGCTCATGTGCCCGATCTCCGCCACGGACACCTCGGCGTTCCTCATCGGGAAATACGGCGACGAAGCGGTCCGCCGGCGTTTCCTGCCGGGAATGACCAGCCAGGACATGGACGAAATCCGCATGGGCGCGCAGTTCATGACGGAGAAGACCGGCGGTTCCGATGTGGGCGGCATCGAACTGGCCGCCCGGCTGGAGGACGGACCCAACGGACCCGAATGGCGGCTCTACGGCGACAAATGGTTCTGTTCCTGCGCCGACGCCGATGTCGCCCTGCTGCTGGCCAGGCCGGAAGGCGCGGTTGCGGGCACGGCCGGGCTCGGCCTGTTCGCCCTGCCGAAACGCCGGGACGACGGTAGCCGCAACAGCTACCGGATCGTGCGCCTCAAGGACAAGATGGGCACAAGGTCCATGGCATCGGGCGAGATCGTGTTCGACGGGGCTGTCGCCTATCCCCTCGGCGAGGTCGGGCCGGGCCGGAACAACGGGCTCAAGCAGATGCTGGACCAGGTGAATCTGAGCCGCCTCTCGCACGGTGTGCGGGCCGCAGCAATGATGCGGCGCTGTCTGAACGAAGCGCTGGCCGCCGCGCGCGGCCGCATGGCGTTCGGCGGTATTGTCGCCGACAAACCGTTGATGCGCCGGCAATTGCTCAAGCTGATGGTGCCGACCGAACAAGCCCTTTCGATGGCGCTGTTCACCGCGGACCGGCTCGAAAGGTCGGAAACGGGCGACGAGACGGCTACGGCGCTGGTGCGCTTGCTTACACCGCTGCTGAAATTCCGCACCAGCCGGGACAATATCGCAGTCGCGACCGGCGCGATGGAGGCGCGCGGCGGCAACGGTTACATCGAGACCTTCGTCAATGCCCGGCTCGTGCGCGACGCTCATCTCGGCGTGCTGTGGGAAGGCACTTCCAATATCAACGCGCTGGACATTGTCGGCCGCGCCGTCGGCAAGGCCCGCGCCCAGGAGGCGCTGCACGAGACGCTGACGGCGCTGCTGGACGAGGCGGACGGCCTGCCCGGCCAGTTGAAGGGGGCGCTCGGCCACGCCGCCGCACGGGCCATCGCGCTCGCCGAGGAAGTGGCGGGCGCCGGGGACGAGCCGCGCATGCGCCAGGCTTCCGATGCGCTCTACCATGCGGCGAGCGCCGTCGTTATGGCGCATGAAGGCGCGCGGATCGCGGCGGGCGGCGGGGACCGGAAACGCTTGCTGCTGGCGCAGATGGTGCTCGACCACCGGCTGGGCCCGCAAGACCCGCTCGCGCCGCGCGGCGACGATCCGGGGATTGCCGCAGAGCTGTTGGAGGCAGCGTAATCATCGAGTCCGCCCGGGCGCGGACGGGACTGTCCGCGACACCGGGTATCCTTGCCGCAGGGACCCGCCCCGCTTAGGGTCCGCGCCATGATCGAACGCTACTCCCGCGCCGAAATGGCGGCCGTCTGGTCGCCGGAAGCCAGATTCCGCATCTGGTTCGAAATCGAGGCGCATGCGCTGGACGCCATGGCGGAACTCGGCATGGCGCCTGCTTCGGCTGCGCGCGCGGTGTGGGAACGGGGGGCGTTCGAGATCGACCGCATCGACGAAATCGAGGCCGAGACCAAGCACGACGTCATCGCCTTCCTCACCAATCTCGCCGAGCATGTCGGCCCGGAGGCGCGCTTCGTCCACCAGGGCATGACCTCCTCGGATGTGCTGGACACCTGCCTGGCGGTGCAACTCGCACGCGCCAGCGACATTCTTCTGGCGGATCTCGACAGGCTCCTCTCTGCATTGAAAGCAAAGTCTTACGAGCACAAATTCACGCTCTGCATCGGACGTAGCCATGCCATCCATGCGGAGCCGACCACCTTCGGCGTGAAACTGGCGGGGCACCATGCGGAGTTCGCCCGCAACCGCGCCCGCCTGGAGGCGGCCCGGGCGGAGATCGCAACTTGCGCGATCTCCGGCCCCGTCGGCACCTTTGCGAGCATCGACCCGCGCGTCGAAGCTCATGTGGCCGAGAAGCTGGGCCTTACGCCAGAGACGCATTCTACCCAGGTGATCCCGCGCGACCGCCACGCCATGTTCTTCGCCGTGCTGGGCGTGGTCGCAAGCGGCGTCGAACGGCTTGCAGTCGAAATCCGGCACCTGCAGCGCACGGAGTTGCGGGAGGCGGAAGAGTTCTTCTCAGCCGGGCAGAAGGGCTCCTCCGCCATGCCGCACAAGCGCAACCCGGTGCTGACGGAGAACCTGACCGGGCTTGCGCGCATGGTCCGCTCGGCGGTCGTTCCCGCGCTGGAGAATGTCGCGCTCTGGCACGAGCGGGACATCTCGCATTCGTCCGTGGAACGGATGATCGGTCCTGACGCGACCGTAACCCTTGACTTCGCGCTCCACCGGCTCGCCGGCGTCGTGGAGAAGCTGGTCGTCTATCCGGAAGCCATGCGGCGGAACTTCGACAGCCTGGGCGGCCTCGTGTTTTCGCAGCATGTGCTGCTGGAGCTGACGCAGGCGGGCATGAGCCGCGAATACGCCTACGCGAAGGTGCAGGCGGCGGCGATGGCCGTGTGGGAGCAGGGCGGCTCTTTCCGTGCCGAGCTTGAACGGGACCCGGAGATCGCCGCCACCGTGCCGCCGACGCGGCTCGACGAACTTTTCGACACGGATCGCCAGCTGATCCATGTCGATACGATTTTCGAGCGCGTTTTCGGTAGCTGAACCCTCTTCGCCCCGGACCCCATTGGAGAACTCGTAATGCCGGATCGCACAGTCGATGTCGTCGTCGTGGGGGCGGGCAATGCCGCCATGTGCGCAGCGCTCGCCGCGCGCGAGCAGGGAGCGAGCGTGCTCGTGCTGGAGCGGGCGAACGAGGAGGAGCGCGGCGGCAACTCGGCCTTCACCGCCGGCAATATCCGCACGGTCTTCAACGGCGTCGAGGACATCAAGGCGCTCGTTCCGGACCTGACCGAAGACGAGATTGCGATCACCGATTTCGGCGTCTACAGCGAAGCCGACTTCTATGACGACATGGGCCGGATCACCGAATACCGGACCGATCCGGACATGTGCGAGCTGCTGGTGACGCGCTCGCTCGGCACCATGAAATGGATGCGGGAGAAGGGCGTGCGCTTCCTGCCGATCTACGGCAAGCAGGCCTTCAAGATCGACGGGCGCTTCAAGTTCTGGGGCGGGCTGGTGCTGTCGGCCTGGGGCGGCGGACCGGGGCTGGTGGACGCCCTGCACGATTCCTGTGCGCGTGAAGGCATCGAGGTGCTTTACGGCGCCCGCGCGACCGCCCTGCTGCACGGCGACGACGGCGTGAGGGGTGTGCGCGTGCGCCAGGACCGCCGCAGCTTCGAGGTGCATGCGCGCGCCGTGGTGCTCGCCTCTGGCGGCTTCGAGGCGAACCCGGAGATGCGCACCCGCTATCTCGGCCCCGGCTGGGACGTGGCCAAGGTGCGCGGCACCCGCTTCAACACGGGCGACGGCATCCGCATGGCGCTGGATGCAGGCGCCCGCGCATACGGCAACTGGTCCGGCTGCCATGCCGTCGGCTGGGACTTCAACGCGCCGGAGTTCGGCGACCTCGCCGTCGGCGACAATTTCCAGAAGCACAGCTATCCCTGGGGCGTCATGGTGAACGCGGAGGGCCGGCGCTTCGTCGATGAAGGCGCGGACTTCCGCAACTACACCTATGCGAAATACGGCCGCGTGATCCTGGGCCAGCCGGGCCAGATGGCGTGGCAGGTGTTCGACAACAAGATCATCCCGAACCTGCGCGACGAATACCGCATCCGCGAGGTGACCAAGGTCCGCGCCGACACGATAGAAGAGCTGGCTGCGAAGCTCGAAGGCGTGAATGCCGAGAACTTCCTCAAGGAAATCCGGGCCTACAATGCAGCCGTGCGCACCGACATTCCCTACAACCCGAATGTCAGGGACGGGCGCCGGACCGAGGGCCTCGCAGTGGACAAGACGAATTGGGCCAACACCATCGACGAGCCGCCCTTCGAGGGCTACCAGACGACCTGCGGCATCACCTTCACCTTCGGCGGCCTGCGCGTTAACGGCGATGCGCAGGTGATGGACACCGACGACATCGAGATTCCGGGCCTCTACGCCGCGGGCGAGCTGGTGGGCGGGCTGTTCTGGTTCAACTATCCGGGCGGCACCGGGCTGATGGCGGGCGCGGTCTTCGGCAAGATCGCCGGCGAGGCGGCAGGCCGGGCGGCCGTCGGCAACGAGTGAAACGCTGCGATAGGCTTTTTTGGGGAGACTGAGCGGATGGCGCGCGCGCCCTACCCCGATATCGAGACCCTGCCGGACGAATTGCGAACCTTCGTCAAGCGCTTCGACCCGCTGATGAACGTCTTCCACATGCTGGCCCATACCGGGCCGGCGCTGCCGCATTTCATGCGTCTCGGCAATGCGATCCTGTTCAAGGGCAGGCTCGATCCGGAACTCAGGGAAATTGCGATCCTGCGCGTCGGCCACCTGCTCGGCGCACCGTACGAGGTCCACCAGCACAAGATCGTCTCGCGCAATATCGGGATGGACGAGGCGCGGATTCTCGCCGTCGAGCACGGTGAGGACGAAACGGTGTTCTCCGAACTCGAAAACCTCGTCATCCGTTTCACCGACGAGGTGGTGGCGAGCGTCCGCGCCGGCGATGCGACCTGGGACGCACTCTCCGCCAAGCTCGACTCCGGGCAGATGGCCGAACTCACGCTCGCGGTCGGCTTCTATTCGATGATTGCCGTCTTCCTGGAGAATTTCGAGGTCGAAATCGAACCGGAAGGCGTCGTAGAAGACCCGATGAAGCGGCCGAGAAAGGCCTGAGAAGCCCGTCCAACATGAGCTGAGGAGGCGGTTCCGTGTCCCAGTCGCGCAGCTACTACGTGCCGAGCGGGGGTCTGCCCGGCCAGACGGAACTGCTGACCGGCCGCGCCGTATTCACGGAGGCCTATGCCGTCATCCCGAAGGACGTGCTCCGGGACATCGTCACCAGCCTGCTCCCGCACTGGGAAAAGACCCGCGCCTGGATACTCGCAAGGCCGCTCTCCGGCTTTGCAGAGACCTTTTCGCAATACATCGTCGAGGTGGCCCCCGGCGGCGGCAGCGACAATCCCGAGCCCGATGCCGGCGCGGAAGCCGGCCTCTTCGCGGTTTCCGGCTCTTTCGAATTGATGCTTGCCGGCCGGACCTGGCAGATCGAGGCGGGCGGCTTCGCCTATATCCCGCCGGGCGCCGCCTGGCGGCTGCGCAACCGGGGCGGAGGCAACGCTGTCTTCCACTGGATACGGAAACGATACGAGGCGGTCGAGGGCGTAGCCCGGCCCGACCCCATCGTGACCAGCGACCGGGAATGCCCGGCCGTCGCCATGCCGGACACGGACGGCCGCTGGGCGACCACGCGCTTCATCGACCCCGACGACATGCGCCACGACATGCACGTCAACATCGTCTCCTTCGAGCCGGGTGCCGTCATCCCGTTCGCCGAGACGCATATCATGGAGCACGGGCTCTATGTGCTCGAAGGCAAAGGCGTTTACCGGCTGAATCGGGACTGGGTGGAAGTCGAAGCGGGAGACTTCATGTGGCTGCGCGCCTTCTGCCCCCAGGCCTGCTATGCGGGCGGGCCGGGCCCGTTTCGCTACCTGCTCTACAAGGACGTGAACCGCCACCCCCGGCTGGCGCCATTGCTGTAAGGGCCGGCGTCGAGCCGCTCGTGCATGTCTCCGTGCCAAACGACGGAAAGGCAGGATGCTGCGATCCGCTGAGAGAGCGAAGACCGTGCTCGGCCGTCCTCTGGAATTGCCCTGCGGCGCGATTCTGAAGAACCGGCTGATAAAATCCGCGATGTCCGATTCGCTCGGCGACGGTGCGGGAAGTCCGACCGAAACGCAGACAAGGCTCTACGAACGATGGGCCGAAGGCGGCACGGCGCTTTCCTTGATTGGCGAGGTGCAGGTAGACCCTCGCTATCCGGAAAAACCCGGAAATCTCGTTCTTGCGCCGGATGGCGATTTACAGGCGATGCAGGCCCTGGCGCGCCGAGGGTCCGTAAACGGCACCCACATATGGCCGCAACTCGGCCATGCCGGCGCGCTGTCGCACCCGCCGATCAGCCGGCCGAGAGGACCGTCCGCCCTCGATGTCGAAGGGCTTCGGTGCAGGGGAATGTCGCTTGAAGACATTTGCGAGTTGCCCGGCGCTTATGCAAGAGCCGCGGTGCTCGCCAGGGATACGGGTTTTGCCGGCGTTCAAATCCACGCCGGGCACGGATTTCTGCTCAGCCAGTTCCTGTCGCCTCTGTTCAATCGAAGGATGGATGCCTATGGCGGCCCGATCGCCGGCCGGTTCCGCATCGTGGACGAAGTCATCGACGCTGTAAGGCAGGCCGTAGGGGCCTCATTCCCCATAGGTATCAAGATCAATTCGACAGACCGGCTGGTCGGCGGCCTTACGAAGGAGGATGCGCTGGAGGCGGTGCGCATGCTCGACCGGACATCCGTCGATCTTATCGACATTAGCGGGGGCACATACTTTCCAGGCGCGGAATCCACTTCCGACAGCGCGCCATCGTCGAAACCTTACTTTCTCGATTTCGCCGGTCGGGCAAAGGCGGTGACTTCCATTCCTGTCGTGGCGACCGGCGGATTCAGGACGCGGGGCCAGGCCATCGACGCCGTGGAAGGGGGCCTCGTCGATGCTGTAAGCCTCGCCCGCGCCATGGCGCTCGACCCGATGCTTGCGAATACATGGCTGAGCAACGATGGCGGCGACCCTGAATTCCCGGTTTTCGATGCGCCCCCGCGCGGCGGCGTCACCGCGTGGTACTCAATGCGCCTTACTGCCCTCGGGGACGATAACGAGAGCCGGTTCGATATGAGTCCAGCGTCGGCTCTGGAGGCCTATGAAACCAGAGATGAACGACGCTCGGAAACCTGGCTACAACGGTTCCCGCTAATGCCGAACGCCGGCTGAAAGGCGCTACGACGCGAATGCGGCAAGGGCGAGAGAGACGCCTACCTGCCTTCGTACCAGGCGACGATCAGGCGGCGCTCCTCGTCCTCCATTGCCGCAAGGTTTCCGGGCGGCATGGCGCGCGAGCGGCCGGCCTGGAGATAGATGACGCGGGCGTTCCGAAGAATCTGCTCTTCGGTTTCGAGCACGATGCCCTTGGGCGGTCGGCGAATCCCCTCCCAGAACGGCTCTTCCGTATGGCAGACAAGGCAGCGGGTGAGCACCGCCTCCTGCACAGCCTCGAAATGGGGGGATGAGGCGAGGCGCTGCTCCGCCGGCGTGAGCCTCCGCGCCTCGTCGTCCGAGCCGGTCAGGACTGCCGGCATGGTGGAGAGCCAGACGATTACGAGGAACAGGACCGCGGCGGCCAGCCAGGGCCATATCCGGTGGCCCTTCCGCGCATGCACATTGTTGAAATAAACGCGGATCAGCACGCCCATGAGGAAGATCAGAGATGCGATGACCCAGCTGTATTCCGTGGCGAAGGCCAGCGGATAGTGATGGGACAGCATCAGGAAAATGACGGGCAGCGTCAGGTAGTTGTTGTGGGTCGAACGCTGGTTTGCGATCCGGCCGTATTTCGGGTCCGGAGTTCGTCCCGCCTTCAGGTCCTCGGTCACGATCCGCTGGTTGGGAATGATGACCAGGAACACGTTGGCGGTCATGATCGTCGCCGTGATCGAGCCAAGATGCACCAAGGCTGCCCGCCCGGTGAAGACCTGGGAGAGGCCCCAGGCCACGGCGACCAGAACGACATAGAGGAACAGCATCAGCTTCGTATTGTCGTTCCCGAAGCGGCTCTTGCAGATGAGGTCGTATGCGAACCAGCCGACGACGATGGATGCGACGGAAATGGCGATTGCCGCTTCGTTCGACAGTTCCATGACCTCGTTGTCGACGAGGTAGAATTCCGGATGCGCGTAGTAGAGGACGCACAGCAGGGCGAACCCGGTCATCCAGGTCGCGTAGCTCTCCCACTTGAACCATGTCAGGTGTTCCGGCAGCTCCGCCGGAGCCACCATGTATTTGCGGACATGGTAGAAACCGCCGCCATGCACCTGCCATTCCTCCCCGTTCACCCCTTCGGGAAGGTTCGGATGACGGCGAAGGCCGAGGTCGAGCGCGATGAAGTAGAACGACGTGCCGATCCACACGATGGCCGTCGTCACATGCGCCCACCGCACGGCGAATTCGAGCCATTCGCCCAGGATTGGAAGCAGCCCGTCCACTATCCGGCTCCCTCCAGCCTCAGCCGCTCGATCGCAAGCAGCAGGCGCTCGGGCGTCGCAGGCGTGTCCAGCCTGGGGCAACACCGGTAGCCGGCGGTGCTGGCGACGGCCATGGACAATGCCTCGACCACAGACGCACATAGCAGCAATGGCGGCTCGCCGATAGCCTTGGAACGGCCGATGGTGGGCTTCGCGTTTTGCGACCAGTCGGCGAGATGCACGTTGAAGACGGGCGGACAGTCCGACGCGAGCGGAATTTTGTAGGTCGAAGGCGCATGGGTGCGCAGCCGCCCCTCATCGTCCCACCACAGTTCTTCCGTCGTCACCCAACCCATGCCCTGGATGAACCCGCCTTCGACCTGCCCCAGGTCGATGGCCGGGTTGAGCGACCGGCCTGCGTCATGAAGGATATCGACCCTGACGACCCGGTATTCCCCGGTCAGCGTATCGACTTCGACCTCGGTGACGCCCGCGCTGTAAGCGAAGTAATAGAAGGGCTTGCCCCGCCCGGCTGCACGGTCCCAGTGGATTTCAGGCGTGCGATAAAAGCCGGTCGCCGAGAGCTGGACCCTCGCCATGTAGGCCGCCTCGACCAGTTCGGCGAAGGCGATGTCCCGGTTGCCGATCCGCACCCTGCCTGCCTCGAAGGCAATGCGGTCGGGTTCGACATTCCAGTGCCCGGCGGCGAAGGCGACCAGCCGGCCTCTGATCGTCTCGGCGGCCTCGAACGCCGCCATGCCGTTCAGGTCCGAACCGGTAGACGCGGCGGTCGCCGATGTGTTCGGCACCTTGCCGGTGCTGGTGGCCGTTATCCGGACCCGGTCGAGATCGACCTGGAAACAGTCGGCGACCACCGAGGCGACCTTGATGAAGAGGCCCTGCCCCATCTCCGTACCGCCGTGGTTCAGGTGGATCGAGCCGTCCCGATAGACATGCACCAGAGCGCCGGCCTGGTTCATCCAGGTCGCGGTGAATGAAACGCCGAACTTGACCGGCGTGAGCGCGATGCCCCGGCGCAGAACGCCGCCCTTTGCGTTGAAGTCCAGCACCGCCTGCCACCGCGACGCATAGTCCGCGCGTTCCTCGATTTCGCCCACCAGACGCGGAAGGATGTTGTCCTCGACCGGCTGGTGGTACGGCGTTACATCCCGGCCGGGACCGCCGTAGAAGTTGGCCTTGCGCACATCGAGCACCGGACGGCCGACGCTGTATGCGACCTCTTCGATAACCCGCTCGGCTGCCATCACCCCCTGGGGCGAGCCGAAGCCCCGGAAGGCCGTGTTCGAGACGGTGTTGGTGCGCATCGGCCGCGAGCGCAAGCGCACGGCCGGAAAGAAATAGGCGTTGTCGGCGTGGAAGAGCGCCCGGTCCGATACCGCTCCCGACAGGTCGACGGAGAAGCCGCAGCGGGCCCTCAATACGCTGTCCACGGCGAGGATGCGCCCTTCGGCGTCGAACCCGACATCGTAATCGACGCGGAAATCGTGGCGCTTGCCGGTCGCGGTCATGTCGTCGTCCCGGTCCGGGCGCAGCTTGACGGCGCGGCCGAATTTCCGGGCGGCAAGCGCGGCGACGGCAGCGAACAGGTTGGACTGGCTCTCCTTGCCCCCGAACGCCCCGCCCATGCGCCGGACGGCGACCGTAACCGCGTTCGACGGAACGCCGAGCACGTGAGCCACCACATGCTGCACTTCGCTCGGATGCTGGGTCGAGGATACGACGCGGATCTCATCGTCTTCGCCGGGCAAGGCAAGCGCGATATGGCTTTCCAGGTAGAAGTGATCCTGGCCGCCGACCTTCAGGGTGCCCTGCAGGCGGCGCGGCGCGGCGCGAAGCGCGGCCTCGACATCGCCCCTCTCGAGCGTCAGCGGCTCTGACACGATATCGACTGCATCGTCTGCGTCGATAACGGCCGGTCGCTTCTCGTAGGCGACCTCGGCCAGACGGGCGGCGTTCCGCGCTTCCGCCCGCGTCGTCGCGACAACCGCAAACATGGGCTGGCCGTAGAACGACACGACCCCATCGGCGAACACCGGATCGTCGCCTGCGCCAACGGGGCTGATGTCGTTGTCGCCCGGAATGTCGGCCGCCGTCAGCACGCCGACAACGCCCGGCGCACAGCGGACCGCGGACAGGTCCATCTCCGCAACGCCGGCATGAGCGACCGACGAAAGTCCGAGATAGGCATGCAGCGTGCCGGCCGGCTCCACGATGTCGTCGGCGTAGGTTGCGCGGCCCGTGACATGCTTTGCAGCAGAATCGTGCCAGCGTGTGCGGTGCATGTGGTCGCGTAGCGCAGGACCGGTCACGACATGGACTCCGGCGTTTCCGATCCTCCCGATGTGCGGTCGAGGTAGAAACGTATCAAGAGGTTCCTTGCTACAATTGCACGATATTCCGCCGAGGCGCGCCAGTCCGAAATCGGCGTGAAGTCTTCGCCGAGCGCTTCGCCGGCGGCCCTCAGGGCAGATTCGCTCCAGTCCCGGCCGCAAAGCGCCGCTTCGCCGGCCCGCGCCCGCTTCGGCGTCGCCGCCATGCCACCGAAGGCGAGCCGGGCATCCACTATGCGCCCTTCACGGAGGCGGACCATGAACCCGGCGCAGACCGAGGAGATATCTTCGTCGCGGCGCTTGGAGACCTTGTAGAAGCCGAGCGCCGCGTCCGAAGCCGGCTTCGGCACCCGGACCGCCTCAACGAACTCGCCCGGGGCCAGGTCCTGGCTCCCGTAATCCAGGAAATAGGCCTCCAGCGGCATGGTCCGGCGGGTCTTGCCCTTGCGGAGGACCAGCTCCGCATCGAGTGCGATCAGGACCGGCGGCAGATCGGCAATCGGCGAACCGTTGGCGATGTTGCCGCCCACCGTTCCCATATTGCGGACCTGCCAGCCGCCGATCCGGCTCCAATACTCCGCCAGGCCGGGCACGGCTTCCATCAGGACGGCTTCCGCATCCGAATAGGATACCGCCGCGCCGATCTCAATGGTCTCGTCGTTTGCGGCGACCCGGCCGAGTTCGTCCAGATGCCCGACGAACACCGCCGGCGCGATGTCCCGAAGCTCCTTGTTGACCCATATTCCGACATCTGTCGCACCCGCTACCACAGTGGCCGCCGGTTCCGACGCCAGCACCTCCGCCAGGTCATCCGCATCCGCCGGAACGATTACGCTGCCGCCGGCCAGTTCGACCCGGTTGCCATCCGCCATCGCCGCCAGCCGCGCAGCAACCGCCTCGCGGCTCCGTACCAGCCTGTCGTCTTCCGGCAGGCCGTATTCGCCGGCAGTCGCAGCCGCCTTCAGGATCGGCGCATAGCCGGTGCAGCGGCACAGATTGCCCTGGAGCGCCCGGCGGGCCTCGGCGTCCGACGGGCTCGGCTGCTCCAGCCAGAGCGCATAGAGCGCCATGACGATGCCCGGCGTGCAGAACCCGCACTGGCTGCCGTGGCAATCGACCATCGCCTGCTGGACCGGGTGCAACGCACCGTCCGTGCCGGACAGATGCTCGACCGTCACCACATGGCAGCAATCGAGGCTGGGCAGAAGTCGGATGCAGCTGTTGACGGCTTCGTAGCGGACTTCGCCATCGCGCAGCCTGCCCACCAGCACGGTGCAAGCGCCGCAGTCGCCTTCGGCGCATCCTTCCTTGGTGCCGCGCAGGCCGCGATGGAGCCTCAGGAAGTCGAGCAGGCTGTCGCCTGCGCCGGCATCGTCGACCGCGACCTCCTCACCGTTGAGCAAGAACCGGAGTTCGCGCCGCACTCCGCTCATGGCCTAGCTGCCTCGATAGGTCGAATAGCCGAATGGCGACAGCAGCAGCGGGACATGGTAGTTGGCCCCGGCCTCGGAAATGCCGAACCGCACCGGCACCGTATCGAGGAAGGGTGTGTCCGCGTTCGCCCCGCCTGCAGTGCGGTGATACCCGCCCGCCTCGAACTCAATCTCGTAGACGCCGACGCCGAACGCATCGCCTTCGAGCAACGGCCGGTCCGTTCGTCCGTCGACATTGGTAACCGCCGACCCCAGCAAGCGACGGCTGCCCGGGTCCAGCTTGTAGAGCCGAAGCGCGAGACCCGCGGCAGGGCGTCCGAGCGCCGCGTCCAGAACGTGGGTGGTCAGCCGACCGTTGGGCATAGCCGCTCCCTCGGACCCGCGTGGCGCCTTCCTGCGGGGAGGCAGTATTCTTGTACGCTCGCAATCCGTATTTTTACAGTAAAACAAAGGCGAAGGCCACGAAGACCGGCCAGAGGGAAAGCGAGACAGGCGTTGCGGTATCAAAGAGACATGCACGGTTACGGCGCCGACCCGCCCGATCCGCAATGGCCCGGCGGCGCGCGGATCGCCGTCCAGTTCGTCATCAACTACGAGGAAGGCGGTGAGAACTGTATCCTTCACGGCGACGCGGCTTCCGAGGCGTTCCTCTCGGAAATCGTGGGCGCAGCGCCGTGGCCCGGCCAGCGGCACTGGAATATGGAATCCCTTTATGAATACGGTGCCCGGGCCGGTTTCTGGCGGCTTCACCGGCTGTTCACCGGCTTCGACATCCCGGTCACGGTCTATGGCGTGGCGACTGCTCTCGCCCGCTCTCCGGCGCAAGTCGCGGCAATGCAGGACGCCGGCTGGGAGATCGCGAGTCACGGCCTAAAGTGGATCGAATACCGGGACATGCCGCTCGATACGGAGCGCGAACATCTGAAAGGGGCCATCCGCCTGCACGAGGAAGTGACGGGGGAACGGCCGCGCGGCTGGTACACCGGGCGCTGCTCGGCGAATACCGTCGCGCTCGCCGCCGAGGAAGGCGGTTTCGATTATGTTTCCGATGCTTACGCGGATGACCTGCCCTACTGGATTCGTATCGCCGACCGCGATCAGCTGATCGTTCCCTACACGCTGGACGCGAACGACATGCGTTTCGCCGTGGCGCAGGGGTTCAATTCCGGAGACCAGTTCTTCGCCTATCTGCGCGATAGCTTCGATGCGCTTTACGCTGAGGGCGAGGCCGGCAGCGCCAAGATGCTCTCGGTCGGTCTTCATTGCCGCCTTGTCGGACGACCCGGACGCATCATGGCGTTGAAACGGTTCATCGAGCATGCCGCTGGACACGACGCCGTCTGGTTCGCCCGGCGCATCGACATCGCCCGCCACTGGCAGGCCGCACATCCGCCTCGCCAAGCGCGGGAACGCCCCTCGGAAATGGACCGCGAAACCTTCGTTACGCGGTTCGGCGGCGCGTTCGAGCACTCGCCCTGGATTGCGGAGCGCGCCTGGGAAGACGAAATGGGGCCCGTCCACGACACCGCTGTCGGTCTGCACAGCGCGCTGGCGAGAAAATTCCGCGCCGCCGGCGACGCGGAACGGCTCGGTGTGCTGAAAGCCCATCCGGACCTGGCCGGCCGGCTGGTTGCTGCCCGTCGTCTGACCGCGGCATCGGCAGCGGAACAGGCGTCCGCCGGCCTCGATGCGTTAACCGACGACGAGCATGCACGCTTCACGGAACTGAACAGCGCCTACACGGCCAAGCATGGCTTCCCGTTCATCATCGCTGTGCGAGACCATGACCGGGCAACCATCCTGCGAGCGTTCGAGCGCCGGGTTGCCAACGATTCCGAAACCGAATTCGCCGAAGCCTGCCGGCAGGTCGAACGTATCGCCGAGCTCCGTATCGCCGAACTGCTCGACTGATGTTTGATCCGTTCAAGTTGAAACGGAGCCGAATGCGCACCTCCAGTTGTCACCCCGGACGGAGCGAAGCCGAGATCCGGGGTCCAGGCCGGTCAGGTCTCTGCTTTGTTGCGCCGGCGGTGCTGGGTCCCGGCTCGGAGGCCGGGACGACCAATTCGGGCTTGGCCCGAGATAAGGCCCGGTCGAAACGGCTTCTGCAGTAGCCAGGATCAGGGGGCAACCGGACGCGCGGTATCGCGGACCTGGGTGCGGTGCATGTGACGCCGGCTACCCGCCGGCAGCGGGTCGCGCCGGTGCAGGGTGCAGCGATTGTCCCAGATCACCAGGTCTCCAACCTGCCATTCCTGCGTCCAGACGAACCCGCATTGCTCGATATGCGCCCAGATCTCGTCGAGCAGCGCGTCGCTTTCGTCGTCTGGCAGGCCGACGATCCAGGCATTCGGACGGCGGCCGACGCAGAGCGCCCTGCGGCCCGTCCCCGGATGGGCCAGGACCAGAGGATGCACGGCTCCGGGGCGGTCTTCATTCGAATACTCTTCCTCGTAGCCGTGGCGAAGCCGGCCATCGGACGAGCGTGTCGCATCGTGCTTGCAGCTAAGGCCCCCAATGCGTCGGCGAAGCGCGTCGGGCAATGCGTCATATGCCTTGTAGAGGTTGTAAAACTGCGTTGCGCCGCCGGTTTCCGGAACCTCTATGCCGTAGAGCAGGCTCGCCTTGGGCGGGATGTCGTTGTAGGTCATATCCTGGTGCCACACGAGCTCGGAATTGCCGAGGGCCCCAGCAGGTTTGCCGTCCACGACGATGTTGGAAACCACCACGATCTCTGGCCGGGCCGGATTGAACGGCTTGCCGCCGCGCCCCGTCGGCGCCATGTCCAGCTCCCCGAAGCGGCGCGAGAATGCCGCCAGCGTATCGTCGTTCAGCGCCTGCCCGCGGAAGCGCAGCACGAGATGCTCGTGCCAGGCGTCCTCGATCCGCCGGAATTCGCCATCGTCGATTTCCTGCGCGAGGTCGATTCCGGCGATGTCCGCGCCGAGCGCACCGCCTGTCGGCACCACCTGAATGTCTGTAGCCGATGTCCCGGGCATGTCCGTCTCCCGTCCTTTGCCGGGCGACGGTAACGGAAGCCGGTTACCGGGAAAAGTGGGCGCTCTCCTAACCGTCCTTCACATGAACGGTCACGACATCCGTGTCGTGATATTGCTGATGGCGCACCGACGATGCGAGATGCCGCAGCAGCCTGAGGGAGATTTCGTGCTCGACCGGCGTGCCGGCCGTGTGCTCTCCGAGCAGGGCGATGCGGTCCTCCAGATTGTCGTCGTCACTGGCGGCAACGATAAACTCCAGCACCGCTCCGCCCTCCTCGCGCGATACCGAAACGCGCAGGCGACGGGGTCCGGCTATTCCCCGGTCGCCGTTCTGCTCGATCAGTGTCAACAAGGTCTCCTCGCCGATAGCGTCCAGCCGGTGCGCCATGCCTTCGGACCAGCCGTTACGGGCCGAAAACGCCTTCAGGAAGGCGCTTACCAGGCCGACGGCGGAGCTGTCGAATGCGGCCTCCATTCGGCTGCGGCGCGGCTTGGCCGCTTCCAGGCAGATCGTGAGGAAAATGGCGGCGGCGCCGCCGGCTGTCATGCCGTTCTGCAGCAGGCCGCCGGCGAATTCGGAAAAGAACTCCGGGAAGATCGCACCGTTCTGGAAGCCGACCCCAATCCAGAAGGAGACGCCCACAACCACTCCCTTGCGGTAGTCGATTCCGTCCTGCACCACGATCCGCATGCCAACCACGAACAGCATCGCCAGCAGCACGGTCGCATAGGCGGCGACGACCGGACCGGGAATGGCCAGAACGATCGCAAGCGCTTTCGGCAGCAGGGCCAGCACAAGGAAGATCAGGCCGACGGCAACACCGACCCGCCGGGCCGCCACGCCGGTCAACTCGGTCACGGATATGCTGGTGGAGTAGGTCGTGTTCGGGACCGTTCCGATCAGGCCCGACAGCAGGTTGCCCATCCCGTCGGCGGCGACCGCGCCTTCTACCGCCCGGTAGTCCACGGCCCGGCGCTCTCGCCAGGAGACATGCTGGATGGCGATGGAGTCTCCCACCGTTTCGATGGCGCCGACCAGGGTGACCAGCACGAACGCCGGGAGCAGAGTCCAGAAAGCCGGTCCGAACTCGAGATCGAATCCCGGCCATCCCCCCTCGGGAAACCCGATCCAGGCCGCCTCGGCGACGCGCCCGAAGTCGTAAATGCCGAACGCGCCGCCTACCGCCGACCCTACCACGACCCCGATGACCGGCGCCCAGAGCCGCCAGACCCCCGTCGCGGCCAGCGCGATCGCCACCATGACGGCGATGGTGATGCCGGCCGATACAGGAGCAGCAAGCGCCTGAGCGCCCTCCGGCACCTGGTCCAGCATGTCGAAGACGATCGGCATGACCGTGACCGCGATCAGCATGATGACGGTACCTGCCACCGACGGCGTAAAGATTCGGCGGACCAGGGACAGGCGCGCCGCCAATGCGAACTGAAAGAAAGACGAAATGACGACGAGTGTGGCAAGCAGCGCCGGTCCCCCTTGCGCCATTGCCCCGATGCAGACGGCGATGAAGGCGCCGGAGGTTCCCATAAGCAGGACATAGCCGGCGCCGATGCGGCCGACGCGCACCGCTTGGACGATCGTCGTGATTCCGCACACCGCAACCGCCCCGAAGGCGGCCCAGGACAGGTAAGGGTCGCTTCCCCCCGCGGCGCGGATCACGATGGAGGGCGTGAGGACGATCCCGGCAATGGTGAGCATCGCCAGTTGCAGCCCGAGGCCGAATGCCAGCGGCGCAGGGGGCTTTTCATCGGCCGCATAACGTACGTGACGGCCCGCTTCGCTGGGTTCCATCCGACCTCCTTCCCGATGGAGCGCGCTACAGCGCTTCGGCGATCGCCTTTCCGAGCTCCGCGGATGTGCCGTTGCCGCCCATGTCAGGGGTCAATGGCCCCGCCCCGGTCAGGACCGTCTCGATGGCCCTTTCGATGGCTCTGGCGGCGTCCTCGTGGCCCAGATGCTCCAGCATCATCGCACCGGACCAGATCTGGCCGATGGGATTAGCGATGCCACGACCGGCAATGTCCGGGGCCGAGCCGTGCACCGGCTCGAACATGGAAGGCATCTCGCCCGACGGGTTGATGTTGGACGAGGGCGCAATCCCGATGGACCCGGCCACGGCCGGCCCGAGGTCCGAGAGGATGTCGCCGAACAGGTTCGACCCGACCACGACATCGAACCAGTCCGGATGCTGGACGAAATGCGCCGTCAGGATGTCGATGTGGTACTGGTCCGTGGCGATATCGGGATATTCGGCGGAAATAGTCCGGAAGCGCTCGTCCCAATAGGGCATGGTGTGGATGATGCCGTTGGACTTCGTTGCCGAGGTGACCTTCCGGCGCGGCCGGGTCGCCGCCAGATCGAAGGCGTATCGCAGGATGCGGTCCACGCCGCGCCGGGTGAACACCGTTTCCTGAACCACGGTCTCCGCGTCGGTGCCCTCGTACAGACGCCCGCCGATCTCCGAATATTCGCCTTCGCAATTCTCGCGGATGACATAGAAGTCGATGTCCTCCGGCCCCCGGCCCGCCAGCGGCGAACTGATTCCCTTCAGGAGGCGCACCGGACGGAGATTCACATACTGGTCGAACCGTCGGCGGATCGGGATCAACAGGCCCCAGAGCGAAACATGGTCCGGCACGGTCGGCCAGCCGACGGCTCCGAGGAAGATCGCGTCGAATTCCGCCAGCCTGTCGAGACCGTCCTCCGGCATGAGCCGCCCGGTTTCCGCGTAGCGCTCGCAGGACCAGCCGAAGGTCTCGAAGTCGAATTCGATGCCGTAGCGCCGCCCGGCCGCCTCCAGGACCCCGACGCCTTCGGGCACAACCTCCTTGCCGATGCCGTCTCCCGGAATCGATGCAATGCGGTAACGGGACATGAAGCGTTCTTTCCTGATCGGGAAGTGCCGGTATCGATACGGCCCGCCGCATTGTCAACCCGCCCGCACGGGTCTAAGAGGCGCCCCATGAACGACAGCCCTGCCGAACGAGCGCTTGCCGCATTCCGGCAACAGATCGACCGTTGCGATCTCGCGATTCTCGAAAGCCTGCGCGAGCGGGCGCGGGTGGTCGAGCTTGTCGGCATGGACAAGCGGGCCCGCGGCTTGGCCGATATCTACCGCCCCGGACGCGAAGCCGCGCTGATGCGCCGGCTGGCCGCCACCGACAGCGCACCCTTCCCGACTGCCTCGCTGCTCAGTGTGTGGCGTGAGGTAATCGGTGCGAGTTTTTCGATAGAGGGGCATCCGCTGAACGTCGCGAGCGCCGGCGCCAGCGCATGGGAACGAGCCCGGAACCATTTCCGCGGGGCCCGCCACTCCCGCGCTTCGGGTACGAACGCCGTCGTGAGCGCCGTTGCCTCAAGCGAGGCGACCGTCGGCGTGGTGTCCCTGGACGATGACGAACCCTGGTGGCCGTCGCTGACCGAACTCGATCCTCCTCTCCATATCGTCGCGCGCCTTCCCTTCGTCCCGAACCTCTACCCGGTGGGAACCCCAGATGCGCTGGTGATAGCGAGAGACCCGCCCGATCCGAGCGGCAACGACCTTGCCGTTGCCATCGCCCGCGATGCGGCAGGCGATGTGCTTGCGTCCTGCAACGGCAGATTCCTGGTTGCAGTTGAAGAAGTCGGGGCCGATATGGTCTCCGTTGGCGGCTATGCCGTGCCGATCGTGCTCAAGGAGACCGCAGGATGACCGTGCCTGCCCCCCGCGCCGGCGTGCTGGAGATTTCGCCCTATGTCGGCGGCGAAAGCGATATCGAAGGCGTCGAGAACATTGTGAAACTGTCCTCGAATGAGAACGCGCTCGGCCCCTCGCCGCGCGCGGCGGAAGCATTTTCCCGCCTCGCCTCTTCGCTGCATCTCTACCCGGACGGCGCTTCGGACGAGCTACGCGCCGCCATCGGCGAGGTTCATGAGCTCGACCCGGAGCGCATTGTCTGCGGTTCCGGCTCGGACGAACTGCTGTCCCTGCTGGCCCATGCCTATGCGGGACCGGGCGATGAGGTGATCTACCCGGAGCACGGCTTCGCCATGTATCCGATCGCTACGCGCGCGGCGGGCGCCCATCCGGTCGTTGCGCCGGAAACCGATTTCACCACCGATGTCGATGCGATCCTGGCGGCGGTGACGACGCGCACCAAGCTGGTCTTCGTCGCCAACCCGAACAATCCGACCGGCACCTACATCTCCGGCGAAGAACTCGCCCGGCTGCGCGACGGACTGCCGGAGAGCGTGCTGCTGGTGGTGGATGCCGCTTACGCCGAGTATGTCGGCCGCAACGATTATGCCGACGGGCGCGAACTGGTCGAGGCCGGCGGCAACACCGTCATGACGCGTACCTTCTCCAAGATCTACGGGCTCGCGGCGCTCAGGCTCGGCTGGGCCTATTGCCCGGCCAATGTCGTGGACGTGCTGCAACGGGTGCGCGGGCCGTTCAACGTCAATGCGGCCGCCCAGGCTGCGGGCGTGGCGGCGATACGGGACGCCGAATATGTCCAGTTCTCGCGCGCCCACAACGACAAGTGGCTTCCGTGGCTCACGGACGAGGTCCGCGCGCTGGGCTTCGAGGTGCTGCCGAGCGTCGGCAACTTCATCCTGATCCGCTTCCCGGATGTGGAAGCGGCTTTCGCCGCCTTGCAGGGCCATGGCGTGATCCCGCGCCGCGTCGCCGGCTACGGCTTCCCGGACGGCCTGCGCATAACGGTGGGACGGGACGAGGACAACCGCGCCGTGGTCGCCGCCCTCAGGACGCTCGTCTCGTGACCGAACCGATGTTCGAACGGGCCGCGCTGATCGGCATCGGCCTGATCGGCTCGTCCCTCGCACGGGTGATGCAGCAACAAGGCCTTGCCGGCAGCATCATCGCCTGCGCCCGCCGCGAGGAGACGCTGGAGGCCGTGCGCAGGCTCGGAATTGCCGACGACACGACCCACGACCCTGCGGAAGCCGCCGACGGAGCGGATCTCGTCGTCGTCTGCACGCCTCTCGGCGCCTACGCGGCTATCGGCGAGGCTATCGCGCCCCGTCTGAGGGACGGAGCCATCGTCAGCGATGTCGGCTCGGCGAAGCAGACGGTTGTCCGCGACCTCGGCCCGCACATTCCGGACGGCGTGCATTTCGTGCCGGCGCACCCTGTTGCGGGCACCGAACATTCCGGGCCGGAAGCCGGCTTCGCAGAGCTCTTCCGGGGCCGCTGGTGCATTCTTACCCCGCCGCCCGGTACCGCGCCCGAAGCCGTGGAGAAGATCGGGGAGCTCTGGCGCCGGGCCGGGATGATGCTGGAAACCATGACTCCCACCCATCACGACCATGTGCTGGCGATCACGTCCCACCTTCCCCATCTGGTCGCCTTTTCGATCGTGGGAACCGCAGCCGACCTGGAACAGGACCTTCGCCAGGAAGTCATCAAGTTCGCGGCGAGCGGATTCCGGGACTTTACCCGCATCGCGGCCAGCGATCCGACCATGTGGCGCGACATTTTCCTCAACAACCGTCATGCGCTGCTGGATGTGTGCGGCCGGCTGCTGGAGGACATTTCCCGCCTCCAGCGGGCCATTCGCTGGGGCGAGGGCGAGGAGATCGAACGGCTGATCGTGGCCTCGCGCGAAATCAGGCGCAAGCTGATCGACGCAAGGCAGGCATGACGGCAATCGCCGAGCGCGCTTTTCGGGGCGAACTCATCGTTTTCCGCCGGCTGAACGCCCTAGACGCATTGCTGGACCGGGCACGGGAAATCGCATTTGCCGCCTTCGACGACCCCGTTCGGGACGAGGGCCGCCTCGACAGCGGGTTATGGCGGGAGAAGGCGATGGCAGCCCGGCGCGGCTTCATGAATTCGGAAACCGTGGCGGACCTGCTTCGCGCGCTGTTCGCCGAACTCGGCTTCGATCCCGAGATGACCTATCGCGACCGCGCGATCCTGCGTTTCCAGCCCGGGCGGGAGTCGTGCCGGACGCGGCGCCTGCGCGACCTGCCTCCTCACAGGGACAGCTGGGGCTCAAACCTCATGACCCAGTTGAACTGGTGGGCGCCGGTGTTTCCGGTCGAACCGGGCGCCACGATGGAGATCTGGCCCGACTTCTTCGACCGCGCCGTTCCCAACAGCAGCGCCGACTGGGACATCGACGCCCTCCGCGTGTCCGGAGGTAACTATCCGCTCTTGCCGGAAGCGGACCGCCCCGACCAGCCGGGAGAACCCGTGCTGATCGATCCGGGAGAATTGCTGTGTTTCTCAGGCGCGCATCTTCACGCAAGCAGGCCGAACCGGACGGGACGCACGCGCATCTCCATCGACCTGCGAACCGTCGATGTCACGGACGGGCCGGGCGCGCCCAATGTGGACGGGCGCACGCGCCGCACCGGCTATGACTGGTTCCACCGCCTTTCGGACGGCGCCTGTCTCGCCTCAGCCAGATAGGCCGCCGTCTCTGCGAATCCTCCGAAGGGGAAGAAATGCAGGCCCTCTACGGATGGGGGTGCAAATCGCAGATCGGCAATCAGCGTTGCAGGCGTCCAGCGTCCGGCCATCCTTAGCACGCGGCCGTCGCGCCACAGCCCGCGGAGCGAACGCCCGACCCCACACATCTTGGCAAATTTCAGCAGCGCCCCGGGACTGGCCACGCCGGGCAGACCGATGCGAATCGGAGCCGTGTTGCCAAGACGCGCAATCCGTTCCTCCCACCTCAGTAGGGCTTCGGCCTCGAACACGAATTGGGTGACCACCGCCGCCTCAGCGTCCGCAGCGCGCGCGCATTCGATCTTCACCAGCAGCGCGGCGTCCCGGTCCTCTTCGGGATGGCCGGCAAAATAAAGGCGCTCGAACCTCCCGGCAGCCGGTCCGATGAGGTCCCCTGCTTCGGAAAAGGGACCGCGCGGTTCGCTGCGGTCTCCGCCGACCAGCAAGGCCTCCCTCGCGCCAACCGACCGCAAAGCGTCCAGATGCCGGTCCAGAAGGTCTTCGCTCCCGAGGTGACGGGCGCCGATGTGCGGGACGGGCGCCATGCCGGCGCCCGCCAGCCGCGCCGCCGTCCTGACGACATCGCTGAGGGCGCCATCCGGCAGATGGGTGATGAAGACGCGCGTGCCCTGGGGCAGGAGCGCTGCGAACGAGCTGACTGTGCGGGCGCCGCCCGGCGTCGTCTCGATAGAAAAGCCGTCTATCTTCATGCCAGGCAAGGTCCCGCGCCCGAATATCTGCTTGCAGTCCGCGCGCGACCAAGAGTTTCCCCTATGCGACAGCTTGTCGTGAGAGGCATATTCGATGTCGGGAATGGGACGCTCACAGGCTTGGGCCTGAGGCAGGTTCCGCGGGCCAACGAGGGAAGGAGCCGAATCCATGCGCACTCATGCCCGGGCCGTAGTCATCGGCGGCGGTTGCGTCGGCGTTTCGATCGCCTACCACCTCGCGAAGCTTGGCTGGTCGGACACCGTGCTGCTGGAGAAGTCCGAGCTGACGGCGGGCTCGACCTGGCACGCGGCGGGCCTTCTGCCGCTCTTCAACATGAGCTACAGCGTCGGCCAGATCCACAAATACTCCGTGGACCTTTACAAGACGCTCGAAGCCGAAACCGGCCAGGATGTGAGCTTCCACGTCACCGGCAACCTCAGGCTCGCGACCAACCGCGACCGCATGGACGAGTACCGCAAATATTGCGGCACGGCGAATACCATCGGCGTACCGTTCGAGATGATCGGCCCCGACGAGATTCGGGCGCTCTGGCCGCTGGCGAACACGCAGGGACTGGTAGGAGCGCTCTTCCACCCGCATGACGGCCATGTGGCCCCGGTCGATCTGACAAATGCGCTCGCGGCGGGCGCACGCGCCGGCGGTGCGGAGATTTACCGCCACACCAAGGTCGTGGACATTCGGCCGGAGCCGGACGGCGCCTGGCGCGTCGTCACCGACAAGGGCGAGATCGCCGCCGAGCATGTCGTGACCGCGACGGGCGCCTGGTGCCGCCAGACGCTGGCGATGGTCGGACTCGACGCGCCCGTCATTCCCGTGGAGCACCAGTATATCGTGACCGACTCCCATCCCGCGCTGACGGCCCGCCATGCCGACGGCTTGCCCGAGATGCCGGTGCTGCGGGAGAGCGACGCCTCCTACTATCTCCGCGAGGAGCGCGACGGGTTGATCCTCGGCCCCTATGAGGCGGGCGCGCCGGCCTGCTTCGTGGACGGCGTGCCGGACGATTTCGGCCAGGAACTGTTCCCCGGCGACCTGGACCGCCTCGAGCCCCATATCGACGCTGCCATCAACCGGGTGCCGATTTTCGGCGAGGCCGGCATCAAGGATGTGGTGAACGGCGCCATTCCCTACACCCCCGACGGCAACCCGCTCGTCGGCCCGGCTTACGGCCTCAGGAACTTCTGGCTTGCCGAAGGTTTCAGCTTCGGCGTCACGGCGGCGGGCGGTGCCGGAAAATTCCTTTCCGAATGGATGGACGGCGGCGAGCCGCCCATCGACCTGCTGGCCGTGGACCCGCGCCGTTTCGGCGCCTATGCGAACAAGAGCTACGCGGTCGAGAAGAACGAGGAGGCTTATCGCAACGTCTTCACCGTTCACTACCCGGACGAGGAACGCCCGGCGGCGCGACCGGCGAAGACGAGCCCCGTCCACACCCGGCACGAGGCGGCCGGAGCGGTGTTCGGGCAGCGCTACGGATGGGAGCGGCCCAATTGGTTCGCGCCTGCCGGCACGCCGGCCCGCGACGAGTGGAGCTTCCGGCGCACCAACTGGTTCGAGCATGTCGGAGAGGAATGCCGGCGGACCCGCGAACGGGTGGGACTCATCGACATCACCAGCTTCTCCAAATTCCTGGTTTCGGGACCCGGCGCGGAATCGTTCCTGGACGGCCTGCTTGCGAACCGCATGCCGAAGAAAACCGGGGCGCTGCGCCTTGGCCATGCCCTGACATCGACCGGCGGCGTCCGCTCCGAATTCTCGATCATGCGGGACGGGCCGGAAGAGTTTTACCTCGTATCCTCGGGCGCCGCCGAGCGCTACGACCACGACTATCTCGCCACAGCCCTGCCCGGCGACGGATCGGTCGGTCTCGACAACGTCACGGGGCGCCACGGCGTGCTGGTGCTGGTGGGACCGCAGTCCCGCGCCGTGCTGCAAAAGCTGACCGAAACCGACCTGTCGAACGAGGCGTTTCCCTGGCTTACCGGCCGGCATATCCGCGTCGGCATGGCGCCGGTGCGGGCGCTGCGCGTCAATTTCGTGGGCGAACTCGGGTGGGAACTCCACCACCCGATCGAATACCAGACCGGGCTTTACGATGCGCTCATGGCGGCCGGTGCGGAATTCGGCATTGGCGGCGTCGGGATGCGGGCGATGGAGTCGCTCCGGGTCGAGAAGTCCTACCGCATGTGGGGCATGGACCTGACAACGGAGTATTCCGCCTTCGAGGCCGGGCTGGACCGCTTCATCGCCCTGAACAAGCCGGACTTTCTCGGCCGGGATGCGCTGATCCGGCAGCGGGAGGAAGGCGTGCCGCAGGCATTCGTGACGCTTGAGGTGGATACGGAGGATGCCGACCCCTGGGGCAACGAGCCGCTCTATCTGGACGGCCGGATGGTCGGCCGGGCCACGTCGGGCGTTTACGGACACTCGGTCGGCCGGAGTCTGGCGCTGGCCTATGTGCGACCGGAAGCGGCAGCCGTCGGCACCGAACTCGCCATCGACATCCTCGGCAGCCGTCGCGCCGCCCGCGTCATTCCGGAGTCGCCGCACGACCCCGAAAACGAACGGCTCAGGGCATAGAGGCCCCGTCTCCGAAGGAGATTCCGAGCGAACGCGCCGTATGCACCAGCGGTCCGTCCAGATCGACGGCGGCATAGGTCCTGATCGCGTCTTCCAGCGGCACATCGATAACGGTCCGGTTCCGCCATGCGACCAGCCGGTCGTGGCGCCCCTCGGCCAGCACATCCACCGCGTGAACGCCGAACGCGGACGCAATGAGCCGGTCCTGCGCGATCGGCGTGCCTCCGCGCTGGATATGCCCGAGGACCGCAACCCGGGTCTCCGCGCCGGTCAGTTCCTCCAGCCGCGCCGCCACCCACTGCCCGATACCCCCGTAGCTGGCGCTTTCGCCTGCGGCGCGGCGCACCGCCTCGCCCGTCTCGGTGCGCACGGCTTCCGCGACGACGACCAGTGCGAAATTGCGCCCGTGAGCTTTCAGCGCCCGCATCTTGGCGGCGACATGGGCGAGGTCATGGGGAATTTCCGGTATCAGGATGGCATCCGCGCCGCCGGCGATGCCCGCCGAAAGCGCAATATGGCCGGCGTCCCGGCCCATCACTTCCAGCACCATCACCCTGTCGTGGCTCGCCGCCGTCGGCTGCAGATGATCGAGCGCCTCGGTGGCGGCGGCAACGGCGCTGGCATGGCCGACGGCTGTCTCGGTCGAGCCCACATCGTTGTCGATGGTCTTGGGGATGCCCACCAGGCGGATGCCGCCTTGCTGCGCCAGCCGGCGCAGAATCGCGAAGCTCCCGTCGCCGCCGATGCCGATCAGGGCGTCCAGCCCCAATTGCCGGTACCCCTCGATGATCTCCTCCGACCGGTCGATCCTGGAACCGTCCGGCATCGGGTAGTCGAAGGCATCGCCCTTGTTGGTCGTGCCCAGCACGGTCCCGCCGCGTCGAAGCAACTCGCCCGTGAATCGGTTCGGGTCCAGGACCTCGTATTGCAAGGGCCTCGACAACAGGCCGAGCGTGCCCTTCTGGATGCCGACTACCGTCCAGCCGCGGTTTCCGTTCGCATGCAAGGTTACAGCTCGAACAGCCGCATTCAGCCCGGCACAATCGCCGCCGCTGGTCAGGATCCCGATGCGCCGTATCTCGCTCACCGTTCGCGCCTCTGCTATATAGGATATGGAGACGGAGCATAGGTGCAATGGCCAGTCCGACGGAAGACGACGCGAAAGCCGCAAGGCTCGCAGCGTTGCGTTCCGAACATGCAGACCTCGACTACGCCATCGCCGCGCTCACCGAGAAAGTCCCGTTCGACCAGGTGCAGGTGCAACGGCTCAAGAAACGGAAGCTGTGGCTGCGGGACATGATTGCAAGGCTGGAGGCGCAGGGCCATCCGGACCTGATTGCCTAATGAGCTTGTATTCTATCGGCTCTACGCCGACGGGTTTCAAATCAGCAAGAGGATCCGGATCATGGGCGAGGCCGCTATTCGCATCGGTATCGTCATGGGCAGCCAGTCGGACTGGGGGGTGCTCCAGCGGGCTGCGGAGACGCTGGAGGCGCTCGGACTGCCCCATGAGGCGCGCATCGTCTCCGCGCACAGAACGCCCGACCGCCTCTACAGCTATGCCCGCTCGGCCCGCGACCGCGGCCTGATGGCCGTGATTGCAGGCGCTGGAGGCGCAGCGCATCTACCGGGAATGGTCGCCTCCATGACGATCCTGCCGGTCTTCGGCGTGCCGATGCCCAGCCGGGCGCTTTCCGGCCTGGACAGCCTGCTCTCCATCGTGCAGATGCCGGCCGGAGTGCCGGTCGGCACGCTGGCGATAGGCGAAGCCGGCGCGGTCAATGCTGCATTGCTTGCCGCCGGCGTCGTCGCACTCTCCGATCCGGCGCTTGCCGAGAGGCTTCAGGCATGGCGCGACCGGCAAACCGCGTCGGTTGCCGAAATTCCTCAATGAACTCAATCCCTCCGGGCGGCGTTATCGGCATTTTCGGCGGCGGCCAACTGGGCCGCATGACCGCCCTTGCCGCGGCGCGCCTGGGTTATCGCTGCCACATCTTTTGCCCTGAGGCGGAGAGTCCGGCGGTTGAGGTTTCCGCGGCAGCCACGATCGCCGGCTACGGCGACGTTGACGCGCTCGATGCGTTCTCTGCTTCCATAGACGTGGCGACCTTCGAATTCGAGAACGTGCCTTACGAAGCGGTTACCCGTGTGGCTGCAAGAGTGCCCGTGAGGCCGGGATGGGAAGCGCTGCGAACCAGCCAGGATCGTGCTGTGGAAAAGCGTTTCCTCAATGACATCGGGCTCGCGACGGCATCCTGGATCGAAGTCCGCTCCCCCGACGATCTCCGGCATGCACCCTGCCCCGGCATACTGAAGACGGCCAGGCTCGGCTATGACGGCAAGGGGCAAATGCGGCTGGACAAAGGCTTCGATGCCGAGGCGGTCTGGCGAGCGTTCGGCAGCGAACGCGGCGTGGCCGAGGCGCTCGTCGACTTCTCGGCCGAAGTTTCGGCGATAGCTGCGCGGGGGGCAGACGGTTCGGTCGCCGTCTTCGATGTCGGGAGGAACGACCACCGCGACGGCATTCTGAGGCGAACGACAGTACCTGCGCCCGTGCCGCCCTCCCTGGCCGCCGAAGCGCAGGCGCTTGCGACGCGGGCGACTGAAGCGCTCGGCCTTGTCGGACTTCTTGCGGTTGAGTTCTTCGTCACCCGCAGCGGCAAACTGCTTGCGAACGAGATCGCGCCGCGACCGCACAATTCGGGCCACTGGACACAGGATGCCTGCGGAGCCGACCAGTTCGAGCAGTTCGTCCGCGCGGTTGCCGGGCTCCCGCTCGGCGATCCGGCCCGGCATAGCGATGCCGAGATGGTCAATCTACTCGGGGACGATGTCCATACGTGGCTGGAGATGCTCGCGGAGCCCGGAGCCCGTCTTCATCTGTACGGGAAACGCGACGTCCGACCCGGCCGCAAGATGGGCCATGTCAACCGCCTGTCACCGAAAACGCGGTGAAAAGGCCCAGAAGCGGGGCAGCCGCTCCCGGCATCGCCCCCATCTTGCGCGCGCCTTGCCGATCAGCGCAACATGCTCAAGCCGGCGGTCGAGGAATGCCCAGGTCGCCTCCAGGCCCTCCGAGCGGTCGTTCAGCCAGACCTGCAAAACCGAGGCATAAATTCCCGCGAGCGTCGCGCGCTTGGTGTAGTAGCTGAAGTCCGTGCTCCTGTCGTCCGCAAGGAGCCAGATCGCGTCCACCGTGCGGTACAGCGACCTCAAAGCCAGCGGTGCGTTGTGCGGCAGCGACAGGCGCGCCACTGCACGCCGGATGGCTTCCCGATGCGGCGCATTCTGCTCGAGACGCACGCGCAACGCAGCACGAACCGTCGCCGCGACGCCCGCAGGAGCGGGATCCAGCGCCGATACGCCTTCGACCATACGCCGGTCGGCGAGCGCCATATGCACCTCGATGGCTTCCATCGGTCCCCGGGGGAAGAGCACGACCGCCTCGCGCTCGTCGAGATCCGCATCCGCTGCGCCGGCGCGAAGGGCGGCCATGGTCCAACCGTCGAATGCGACATGAGCCAGCGCCGCTTCCACCACCAGCTCGCGCAACCGTTGCCTGTTCTCCTGCTCAACCACGATGCACCTGCCCTCGGCGGCCGACGTATGGCATGTGCCGGGCCGCCCTTCTGCATTGCAATTCTCCGTGCTATATAACCGCCCCTCTGGACTGGAACCAAAAGGAGGACCGAGCACCCGTGCATGTTACCGTCCGTGACAACAATGTCGATCAGGCGCTCAGGGCGCTGAAGAAAAAAATGCAGCGCGAAGGCATCTTTCGGGAAATGAAACTTCGCCGATCTTACGAAAAGCCTTCGGAAAAGCGCGCCAGAGAACAGGCGGAAGCCGTCCGCCGCCATCGCAAGATGATGCGCAAGCGTCTGGAGCGCGAAGGATACTAGTTCGGATATGGGCGCCTACGACCGGGGCCTGGACCGGCAGGCGGCAAATTACGAGCCGCTGACACCGCTCTCCTTTCTGCAACGCACAGCCTGGATTTTCCCGGACCGTCCTTCGGTCGTGCATGGCGCACGCCGGTTTACCTGGCGCGAAACGCGCAGGCGCTGTCACAGGCTGGCGGACGCTCTTGCCCGGCGCGGCATTGGCAAAGGCGACACCGTGGCCGTCATGGCCGCGAACACACCGGAAATGCTGGAATGCCATTTCGGCGTGCCGATGACCGGCGCCGTGCTGAATACGCTGAACATCCGCCTGGATGCCGCGGCAATCGCCTTCATGCTGGAGCATGGCGAGGCCAAGGCCGTTTTCGTCGACCGGGAGTTTTCCGCCACCGTCCGCCAGGCGTTGGCGCAACTCGGGCGGGAAATACTGGTCGTCGATATCGACGATCCCGAATATGGGGGACCCGGAGACCGGATCGGCAGTCTCGACTATGAAGCGCTGCTGGCGGAGGGCGACCCGGATTGCGCCTATTCGCCCCCCGCGGACGAGTGGGACGCGATTTCGCTGAACTATACATCCGGCACGACCGGCAACCCCAAGGGCGTGGTCTATCACCATCGGGGCGCCTGGCTGAATGCGACCGGGAACACGATGGCCTGGCAGATGCAGCTCCATCCCGTCTATCTCTGGACGCTGCCGATGTTCCATTGCAACGGATGGTGCTTTCCCTGGACGATCACCGCCCAGGCGGGCACGCATGTCTGCCTGCGCCGCGTCGAGGCCGGACGAATTTTCGACGCGATCGCGGACGAAGGCGTGACGCACTTCTGCGGCGCGCCCATCGTACTCAACATGCTGCTGCATGCGCCGGAAGACGAACGCCGGGCTTTCGCCCAGCGCGTCCAGGTAATGACCGCCGCTGCGCCGCCTCCGCCTTCGACGCTGGAAGGCATGGAGGCGATGGGCTTCGACATCACTCATACCTACGGCCTGACGGAGTGTTACGGCCCGGCCGTGGTGTCGGCCTGGAACAGCGACTGGGACGCGCTGCCCGGCGCCGAGCGCGCAGCGATGAAGGCACGGCAGGGCGTCCGCTATGCGGTTCTCGAAGGCCTGACGGTGATGGACCCGGAAACGATGGCCGAGACCCCGCGCGACGGCGAGACTATCGGCGAGGTGATGATGCGCGGCAATGTCGTGATGAAGGGCTATCTGAAGAACGAAGCCGCAAGCGCCGAAGCGTTTGCCGGCGGCTGGTTCCATACCGGCGATCTCGGCGTCATGCACGAGGACGGCTATATCGCGCTCAAGGACCGGTCGAAGGACATCATCATTTCCGGCGGGGAGAACATCTCTTCCGTCGAGGTGGAGCAGGTTCTGTACCGGCATCCGGCGGTGCTGGAAGCCGCAGTTGTGGCGAAGCCGGACGAGAAGTGGGGCGAAACCCCCTGCGCCTTCGTCGAGACGCTTTCCGGCGCCGAGCCGACGGAAGCGGAGGTCATTGCGTTCTGCCGGGACAACATGGCCCGTTTCAAGGCTCCGCGCCGCATTGTCTTCGGTCCCCTTCCCAAGACTTCCACCGGCAAGGTCCAGAAGTTCGTCCTCCGGGAACGCGCGCGCGACCTGAAGTGAAGCCGGGAAACCGGCGGACTCCGAATCATGTGGCGGCGGTGGGTTGCGTGAATGGAGCCTATGCGATTCGCGTCTCCATCGGATAGACCGGCACCGGACGGATCCATGTCGAGCAGGCTTGGGAGGCGATCCGCTCGGCCGCCGCTCGTCTTTAGGTGCTGTCGATAGAACGTTTGGAAAATGAATAATACCAGCGGTCGTTGATAGGAACCGATGGCGGCCTCCCCCATCGTCACCCCGGCCTCCGAGCCGGGGTCCATCCATGGCTCCCGATGCCGCCGCAGTCGGTGGAGAACAGGGTGAACCGGCGAGGCTGCCGCCAGAACCGAGGCTGGGCCCCGGCTCGGGGGCCGGGGCGACGGGTTGGGTGGCATTCTTCATGAGTCGCAACCCGACGCCGTTGGTATAATCCCAGATATTTATACTTTTTGTTCCCTGTATGATCTTGACATCTGAGAAAATGGTGTATGATGGGAGCGGGAGAAGGGACATCCGGAGCCGCTTCCCCGGCGTTGCGCGGCCGAGCGGCGCCACTTTCTGAAAACCCCTGAGAAACCGGCGGGAGAGGTGTGTCCTCTGTCTCGCGCGCGCAATCAGGCGTGCGAACCGCGCCGGCGCAAGACGCGCACGGGCGGGCACAGGCGCGCACGCAGGATACGCGCGGCAAAGGGACCCGCTCCCGGACCGGCAAGGAGGAACCATGACTGCAACCGACCCCCGCCCCCAACTGGCGGCGACACTGGCCGCAGGGCTGGCGCCGGCCGCGGAAGCCCTCGCCGCAGCCTATGCCGAAGACCTAAGCGCCGGGCCGCCGCCGGAGGACGACCGCGCACTTGCCGAACGCCACCGCGCCGGACGCGCCCGGCTCAGCCATCTCCGCCAGCTCCTCGCCGTGCTCGACTGGGCCGCCGCACACCTGCCCGAACCGGAGCCGGAACCCGTCGAGGAACAGTGGGACGGTCTCGACGACCCGTTCGAAGAGCCCGACCCTTATGTGCCGAACTATGACGGCAGCGAGGACGAGTTCCACTATGGCGGAGAAGTCTGGGCCGGCAGCCAGGAGACGCCGGAGTTCCGGGCGTGGCTGGAAAAGATGGAGCGCCGGTTCGGGCCGGTCGCGATAGGCGGGGGCCTCGGCGGCCCGATCGACTGCCATGTCAGCGGGCGGAAGTTCGTCGGCAAGCTGCCCTCGCCCGAATACACGGCATGGCGCGAACGGCAGCACCGCCGCACGGAAGCCTCCCTCGCCCGCACTCTCGAACGCGCCCGAAACGCCCGCCCGGACAGGCGAAAAGCCACCGCCGCAACCCCGCCGCATGACAAAACATGACATTTCATGACGCTCCCCTGGAGTCCCTCCGCCCGGCACTGGAACCTGCGCCGATGGCCGCCGGAAAACTCCTCCCCCGCTTGCGCGCCAGCGGAAGCGGCGGGTAATACCAGCGGTCGTTGAACGGAACCTATGACGGGCCGTACCCTCCGTCGCCCCGGACCCCGATCCGGGGGCTATCCCGGACGCTCTCGGCATGCGCGGGCGGCCCAATCCTTTCTCGAACGGCTGCGGCGGGCGCAAACGGTCAGGGATAGGCCCTGGATCGGGGTCCGGGGCGACGGGATGGGCGCGGACCGCGAGCGCAAACCCGACAAATCCGATTTCTTCACACGCTCCTTCGCGGAGGTATGGACGACCGAGGACAGCGAGACAGGCCTCGAGGCATCAAACTCTTCTGGCCGGTTCGACATGCCCGGTCATGGGCCAGCAGGGCCCAGATCGTTCGCGCGGTCTTGTTGGCCGCGCCACTGTGACCACGTTGGGCGGTCGCCGCTCGGCCATTCGGGCGGCGTCTTGCTTCTGGCGAGCACTGTGCGCGCCCCGTGCACCAGCAGGGTCCGCAGATACTTGTCGCCGCGCTTGGAGATGCCGAGCATGCGCACCCGCCCCCCGGTGCCCGTGTGGCGCGGCGCCATCCGATTCGCCACGACGGCAGTCTTCCGCGACCCGCTGGCTGTCGGGACTGCTGCGGTGCCACAGCGCGATCCGCCGTTCGATCACGGCGACACGCTCCTTCGCGGAGGCGACCATACGAGGACGCGGCTCTTCCTATGACGTTGCCGGCCACGAAGGGCCGCACCGCCCGCGCCGGCAACAGCCGGGCCTCGTGACCCAAGCGCCCAATGCTGAGCCACCACGCAGGGCGAACGCTCGCCGCTGGTATAAAGCCCCGTCACGCTGAGAGGCCTTTGTATGTCTCCGGTTCGTTGCCGCGGCTATGCCGGGAGACGACGCAGGACATGACCCTCACGCATGCGGAACATGACATCGCATGACATTCCATGACACATGGCTGGAGTGGGCCCCGTCAGCCGATCCGTACCGCCCCTGTCGGAGCCCGGTCATGGGCTCCTCGGCGCGGGCTGCACGCCTGACGGCGTTATTCCGGGCGCCTGTCCCGGAGCACCCTCGCCAGCGCGCAGAAGTCGGCCACCGACAACTCCTCGGGGCGCAGCGTGTCGTCCAGGCCTGCACGGCCGGGCAGATCGCCCAGCGTGCGTCGGAGCATCTTTCGCCGGCCCCCGAAAGCCCGGGCCGTAACCTCTTCCAGATCGGCCATTTCCGCAGGCGCTGGGCACCGGCGCGGCGTCAACATCACCACGCTCGAAGCGACTTTCGGCGGCGGAGTGAAGGCGCCCGGCGGCAAGTCAAAACAACGACGGATCTCGGCACGCCATTGCGCGAGAACCGAGAGCCGGCCCCGCGCCCTGGTTCCCGGCATTGCCAGCAACCGGTCCGCAACCTCCTTCTGAAACATGAGGGTCATGGATTCGATGGCCGTACTTCGACGCAGCCAACCGACCAGCAACGGCGTCGCTATATTGTAAGGCAAATTCGCAACAAGCTTGACCGGGGCCGGGCCGAGCGCGGCCACATCCACTTCCAACGCGTCGGCGGCCAAGACGCGGAGCCGACCGCCGCTGGCAGCTTCCACTTCCATCAACGCTTCCACGCAGCGCCTGTCGCGTTCGACCGCTACAACCCGCTCAGCGCCGGTTCCCAGCAAAGCGCGCGTGAGGCCCCCCGGCCCGGGGCCGATTTCCACCGTCGTCCGCCCTTCCAACGGGCCGGCGGCGTCGGCGATGCGTGCTGCGATGCCGGGATCGAGGAGAAAATGCTGCCCGAGCGCACGCCGGGCGCCCAACCCGTAGCGTCGGATCAGGTCCTGAGGGCGCGGCAGGCCCGTGTCACACACCTTGCCGCCGCCCCGCCATTGTTCGAGCGAGTTTCAAGGCTGCAATCAGGCTGTCGGGCCGCGCCCCGCCCGTGCCGGCAATGTCGAGTGCTGTTCCGTGGTCCGGCGAGGTCCGCACAATCGGCAATCCGAGCGTGACATTCACCGCGTTATGGAAATCGAGCATCTTTACAGGAATCAGCGCCTGATCGTGATACGCGCACAGCACGGCATCGTACCGGGCGCGGGCTTCGGCATGGAAGAGGGTATCCGCCGACAAAGGACCTCGTATATCGAGCCCTTCATCCCTCAGCCCGGCAACCGTTGGCGCCATGACCGCGCCTTCTTCTGCGCCGAGCATCCCGCCTTCTCCTGCATGAGGGTTCAAGCCGGCCAACGCCAGGCGCGGCGCGGCTATTCCGAAATCGACCCGCAGGGCGTCCGCCACGATGCGCGCCGTCTCGTCGATCAGCGTCGACGATACCCGGCCGGGGACTTCAGCAAGCGGGACATGGACCGTCAGCGGAACGACGCGCAAGCCTCCTCCGACCAGCATCATGACCGAACGATCGGCGCCGGTCAGTTCCGCCAGAAACTCTGTATGGCCCGGATGCGCAAATCCGGCGCTACTCAGGCTTTCCTTCTGGATCGGAAGCGTGACGACCGCCGAGGCTTCGCCCGAACGGACGGCTGCCACCGCCCGCTCTATGGAAGCGATGACCGCAGGCCCATGAACCGGGTCGGCCTTTCCCGGCTCGACGGGCGCATTCAGAGGCAATGACAGCACCGGCAACGCATCGGGAAATATCTGCGCGGCAACGCTGGGGTCCTCGATGCGGCGTACGGGCACGACGGGATCGACTCGGGCCAACCAGTCGGCGTCCCCGACCAGGAAAAACGGGGGCACGTCCGGTGAGGCCCAGGCCTTCAGCGCAAGCTCGCCGCCGACGCCGCCCGGCTCGCCCATGGTCAGCGCGAGCGGCTGCAAGGCGTCATCCCCGACGGAATATCAATGCTGTCCGGCGGAGATCGTGCATATAGCGTTCCGCTCGCCGATTTACCCGCTCCAGGCGCAATTGCCGTTCGATCTCTGCCCGTTCCATGGCGTCTTCCGGCGGCCTGATGCGCTCGCATACCATCAAGACGAGGAACCCGCCTTCCCAGGGTACGGGCTCGCCTGCGATGTTAGGTTCGAGGCCTTCAACCGTCTGCCGCAATTGCTCCGGCAAATCGCCAAGCTTGATTCGCCCGATGTCCACCGGTTCTTCGATCCCGGCCTCGGAGGCAGCACGCTCCATGTCGGCGCAGCCCCTGACTGTGCTCGCGACCGATTCGGCGCGTCCGCGGAGGGCCTTCGTCCGTTCCGTTCCGCCGCCCTCGGGCGCGGCGAATAGGAGGCGCTTCAGTGCAAGTTCGACCTCCGCTGCGGCGGCGAGTCGGACAGTGCTCCGCTCTCGAAGCAAGAGGATATAGAAGCCGTTTGCGACCCGTACCGGGGCGGAAATACCGTTCGGTGTCAGCGCTTCGAGTGCGGCCTCCAACGCAGAATCGAGTTGACCCGCCCGTACGCGACCGAGGTCGCCGCCAATGGCTGCGGAAGGCGATTGCGAGAACTGCCTAGCAAGACTCGAAAAGGAGGCGCCTGCGCGCAATTGCGCGACGATTCCGTCCGCAGCGCTACGAACTTCGCTTTCACTGCCCGGGTCGTCGAGCGCAAGGAAGATTTCCGAGACAACATACTCCGTGGAGCCGACAACTGCGCGCCGCTCCTTCAGGCGGGCTTCGATTTCCTCGACGCCGATGTCGATGCGCGATGCGATTCGTCTAACGACTACCTTGTTCCAGGCAATCTCGACCCGAAGCCTTTCCTTCAGCGCCTCGATGTCGAGCCGGTTTTCAGCGAAGAAGCGGCTGAGCCCACCTGGCGGCATTTTGTTGCGCTGCTCGATTTCCTCTAACTGCCGGGCGATTTCGCGCTCGCTCGCGTTGAGGCCGAATCGTTCCGCTTCCTGGCTCTGCAGGCGCTCGTCCATCAGCGAGCGCAGGACTTGGGATCCCAGGCGGCGGCGGACCTCCGGAGTATCTCGAACATTCGAAGTAGCCAATGCAATACCGAGCCGGGCAACGAGGTCGTACTGGGTAATGATGTCGTCGTTGACGACGGCGACAATTCGGCCAGCCTGCTGCGCATGCGCAACGCTGCTGGCAGCCACCCCGCAGAAGAGAAGAACTAACCATCGCAGGCATGAACCACGCATCTTCGCCCGTTCCCGACCGGTCTTGGCTCTTGCAGTTATGCCGTCAGCCGTCCTCCAGATGCAAGAGCGCGGCGCAACCGAGCATGACTGCCGCCACTGCCGGCGTCCAGGCTGCCAGTATGACGGGTGCCCGGCCCGAGAGTCCGAGCGCGAAGACGACATCTGACAGGATGAAGAGCAGAAAGCCTGCCCCAACGCCGGCGGCAAGCATCGCCGCCGCACCGCCGCGCCGCCGCGACCGGACCGAGACTGCCGCCCCGATCAACAGCATTGCTGCCGTCAGCACGATAGACGCCAGCGAAGCATGGAGATGGAGTCGGTGCTTTCGCGCCGGGAAGCCTGCCTCCTCCAGTGCGTCGATATATCCGGGCAACAACCAGATGGACATCGTTGCCGGTCCCGTCAGACCGTCCTCGATACCTTCCCAACTCAACGTGGTGGAAACCGTCTCCGTGGCCCGGCGAACCGGCGCGTCACGGGAACCCGCGTCCCAGACACCCTCGAGAAACCAGTGACCTGCGCGCAGTTCTGCCGATTCGGCGTCGAGCCGGTTTCGAAAGCGTTTCAATCCTCGATAGCGGTAAATCACCACATCGTGCAGGATCCGGTCCTTGCCGACATGGCCGGCGAACAGGATGGTCAGGTCGCCGTCAGCAACTTCCCGCAGCCAAAGCCCGGACTGAGAAATCGAGGATACTGGCGCAGCCTTGCCGAAATACCGCGTTTCCAGCTGCTCGAACCGACTCTGGGCCGACGCGGCGAGCGGGCCATAGAGAGTCACCTTTCCAGCACCCAGAGCGAACGCGACGGCCAGCGCGGGCAACAACATCTTCCAGACCGACACGCCCGCCCCGTGCGCCGCTGTCAGTTCGTTGTGCCGCGCCAGGCGGTCGAAAGCGAACAGGCTGCCGAACAACACCGCGAAGGGCAGCAGCAGGTCCAGCATCGCGGGCAGCTTGAGCGCCGCCAGCTGCAGAACGACGCTGAAGGTCGCCTGCTCCCGGGAGCCGGACCGGCGCAACAGCTCGATCATGCCCACCAGCCAAACGAAAGCGGCCAGCACGACCAGAACAATGCATACCCAAGCGAAAAATCGACGGGCGAGATAGCGAGAGAGTAAGCCGAAATGCTCCATGCGAAAGCAAGCCCGTCTAGCCGGCAGCCGGGCGGCGGCCTTGGCCGCCAAACGCCAGCAGCGCCAGTCCGACCAAGATGGGTAGCGCCCCGATGGCATATTGCAGAGCGACAAGGGCCGGAGCCTTTGCCACTGCCGCCTTCACGGCGTACGCCCCGACCAAGAGGCCGAACGCGAGCGCGCCTGCCAGCACCGGTCGAAAAGACTGGCCGCGCCGACTCGTTCCACCCAGCAGCAGACAGGTAAGCGCAACGGCTGCCACGGCGCCCGGCATGAGGCCGCTTGCAAGCCTGAAATGCCCTTCGGCCATATGCTTGGCGACGTTCCCGCTCCCGACCTCCTCGGTCGAAGGGTTCAGCAATTCCTGCAAGGACCGTTCCCGTCGGCTGCGCGCTCGCTGCGGGATGGCGGGCAAGTCGAGTTCGATCGTGTTGCGGTCGAAATATACGAGGCTCAGGCGTCCGGTTTTTCGGTCTATCTCGTGCCGGCTTCCGTTGAAGGCGGTCAGCCTCGGCGTTCCGTCCGTTATGGCAACGGTCCCTCTTTCTGCAAGATAGGTTATGCGCCGATCCGGGTCCCGGTCATCCTGCATCAGAATGCCCGAATACTCGCTGTTGCCGACGCCATCCTGCACGAACAGTGTCATGTCACGGTCGATCTGCCGAAAGACGCCCGGCTGAACGAACAGGACCGAGAAACGGTCCCTCAGATTCGACTGAAGGTTTCGCAACTCGCTTTCCGATGCGGGCGCCAGCAACAGCGCATTCGAGGCAACGATGCCCATGACGACCACGCTCAGCAATAATGCCGGCGCGGCCAGGCGCAGGTCGCTGATGCCGGCCGCCCGCATCACGATAACCTCGCTGTCGGACGCCATCCGGACATAGACGACGAGGATCGCGATGAGCAGCGCCAACGGCAGCGCCACGCCGGCCAGATAAGGCAGCGCAAACAGCACGAGCGCAGCGAACAGTTCGAAGGCAATGCCGCGTTCGACGATGTCATCCACGAAGCGCAGCGCCGTCGCGAGCAACAACAGCGGGCAAAGCGCGCCGGCCGCGGCGCCCAGTGCGACAAGCAAACGCCGCAGGACGTAAAGATCGGTCTGGCGCATCGCTTGCCTGTATGCTGCTTTAGCATGAACTAGACAAGCCGCATGAGGTTCAGATGAAGGTTTCTTTCGCTGCTCCTGCCCTGCCCCGCTCGGGAGCGCTGGCGCTGACCGTCTCCAAAGGCGGGACCTTGGAAGGCCTGGCTGCGGAAGCGGACAGCGCCTCATCCGGTGCGCTTTCGAGGGCAATCGCAGCCTCCCCTTTCGACGGGACGGCCAGGACCACGCTCGAGGTCACGGCCCCGGCGGGCCTCGACGCCGAACGCGTACTGCTTGTCGGCGTCGGGAACGAGCTCGACCCACGTCTGGCGGAAGACATCGGCGGCACTGTGTACTCCGCGCTGGCGAAGTCCGGTTCCGAAGCGGCGGTACTCGCCTGGCCGCAAGCCGGCTCAGGCGTTGCTGCGGGCCTCGGGGCTGCACTTGCGGCCTACCGCTTCGACAAGTACCGCACGCAGTTGAAGGACAAGGACAAGCCGACGCTTGCTGCACTCGCCATAGCAGTTCCCGACGCCGACGCCGCTGCCCGGTCGTACAAGGAAGACGGCGCGCAGGTGGTCGAAGCCGTTGCATTCGCGCGCGACTTCGTCTCGGAGCCGGGCAACGTCCTCTACCCCGAGACCTATGCGGAAGGACTTCGCAACCTGGAGGCGGTCGGCGTCTCGGTGGAAGTGCTCGATCCGGCGGCGCTCGAAGAGCTGAAAATGGCGACGCTGCTGGGCGTAGCGCAAGGCAGCGCCAGGGAAGCCCGGGTTGTCGTCATGCGGTGGCAGGGCGGCGACGGGCCGCCCATTGCCCTGGTCGGCAAGGGCGTCACCTTCGATACAGGCGGCATCTCGATCAAGCCCGCTGGCGGCATGGAAGAGATGAAGTGGGACATGGGAGGGTCCGCCGCCGTGGCGGGAGCCATGAGGGCGATCGCCGGGCGCAAGGCAGCCGCGAATGTCGTTGGCATCGTGGGCCTCGTGGAAAACATGCCGTCGGCGACGGCGCAGAGACCGGGAGATGTCGTTACTAGCTATTCCGGCCAGACCGTCGAGGTCATCAATACGGACGCGGAAGGCCGCCTCGTGCTGGCAGACCTGCTGGCCTATGTCATCGAGCGGTACGAGCCTCGTGCCGTGGTCGATCTGGCAACCTTGACCGGCGCCATGGTGATGGCGCTCGCGCATGAATATGCCGGCATGTTCTCCAACGACGAAGCCCTGGCGAAGGCGCTGCTGGCGGCAGGCGAGGCCGTGGACGAGAAGCTGTGGCGGTTTCCGCTCCACGACGCCTACGACAGGATGCTGGAGTCTCCTATCGCCGACATGAGGAACATCGGCTCCTCACGCGAGGCAGGCGCGATAACGGCGGCGCAGTTCCTGAAGCGCTTCGTTGGCGAGACTGCGTGGGCGCATCTGGATATCGCCGGCACCGCTTGGGCCGACAAGGCGCGTCCGACCGTGCCGAAGGGGGCGACGGGCTACGGTGTGCGCCTGCTCGACCGACTGGTCCGGGATGTCTGCGAAAGCTGACCCGCCGCGCTTCCACGACCTGGACGGCGCGCCGCTCGACCTGGGCCTGGGACGGCTGCTCGAAACGGCGCTGGGCGAAGGCCGCCGGGCATGCGTCCGGCTCGGCCAGCAAGAGCGGGTGGCGGCGCTCGACCAGGGCCTCTGGACCTATCGCAATGACAGCTTCCTGCCGCACGGATGCGAAGGAGACCCCTCGGAGCAGCCCATATGGCTGACGGCGGAACCCGGAAATCCCAACGGCGCCGACCTGCTGGTCATCGTGGACGATGCCCCGATGGAAGGCCGGCAGGGGTTCGCCGACACCGTCTATCTATTCGACCGGCGCGATCCCGCAATGCGAGACATAGCGCGCGACCGGTTCGCCGCATTTCGCGACGAAGGAAGCCGCCCGGTCTATCTGCGGTTCGGTCCCGGCGGCTGGCCGCAGCCGTAAGAGCGCCGTTGTGCGGGCCGCGCGGCATGGCTATAACGCCGCGCCGCCTTTGCCGGCGAGGAGAGCTGAAGTGGCCACCGAACGCACATTGTCCATTATGAAACCCGATGCGACCCGGCGCCAGCTAACGGGAGAGATCGTTTCCCGGCTGGAGAAGGCGGGGCTCAGGGTCGTGGCCCAGAAACGCATTCGGCTGACGCGGGACCAGGCGGAGGGGTTTTATGCCGAGCACAATGAACGCCCGTTCTTCGACGACCTATGCTCCTTCATGACCTCCGGGCCGGTTGTCGTCCAAGTCCTCGAAAGCGAGAACGCCATCGAGCTCAATCGCGAAATCATGGGCGTCACCAACCCGGCCAACGCCACCGACGGCACCATCCGCAAGGACTACGGCGAGTCCATCGAAGCCAACTCCGTGCACGGCTCCGACTCTCCGGCGAGCGCGGAGCGCGAGATCGCCTACTTCTTCAGCGCCTGCGAAATCGTCGGTTAGCCCTGTTCCGGGCTGTCCACGCGGGCCACGGTCAGCGCGTCGACGCGCGCAGCGCCTGAGCGCCTGAGAGCGCGCGCGCAGGCCTCCAGCGTCGCTCCCGTCGTCAACACATCGTCCACGATGACAATCCGCGCGCCGCGTACCCTCTCCCGCCACCTGGGCGCGACGCGGAACGCGCCGGCGACATTCCGCCCCCGTGCGCGCCGCCCGAGCTCGGTCTGGGGGCGCGTGCGCCGGATGCGCCGCAGCATATCGGGAGCGAAGGCCGCCCCTTCCCTGGCCGCAAGGCGTCCGGCGAGCAGCGCGGACTGGTTGTACCGCCGCCGGTAAAGCCGCATCCAGTGCAGCGGCACCGGTGCGACCCAGTCCGCGTCCCTCAGCATTGCAGCGCCCGCTTCGCGCGCCCATGCCGCCAGCAGCGGCGCAAGGCCGGTTTCGTCCCGGAACTTGAAGCGATGGACGAGGTCCCGCGCGTTACCATCGTAAATCAAAGCGCTTCTTGCACGGTCGTAGGCGGGACGCCGCGCCATGCACGCTCCGCACAACGCCTCCGCCTCGGCTTCGAATGCGAAGGGCCGCCCGCAGCCGCTGCACAGCGGCTCGACGATAAAGTCGAGGTCCGACCAGCAGGCCGCGCAGAGCGTGTCCGGATCCGCTACCGGTCCCCGGCAGCAGGCGCAGCGGGGCGGCAGCGCCAGGTCCAGCAGCCGCCGCGTAAACGCTTTGGCTCTGACTCCGGGAAACACCGGCCGGGATCAGGCGGGGCGGCTCCAGAACCGGGTCGTGCCGTCCCGGTCCAGCTGTTCCACCAGGCCGGTTTCCCAGTCGAGATAGGCCTGCATGTTCTCCTCGACGGTTCCGGCCTGCTCGTAGGGCTTCAGCCAGACGTCGTCGGGCGTGTCCGCCATGTGCGCGGTCCCGGTTTCCAGCGGGCCCGCCCATGCCTGGGTGCCGTCCTCCAGCACGGCGACCGGGCGGTCGAAGTCCGCGGCGGCCAGCCGCGCCAGCAGGCCGTCGGGCGAGGTGAAGACATACCGGTCCGCATCCGGCAGACGCGCCGAGGCAAGCCGCGAGCGGATCGCAAACCAGGCCCCCGGAATGTGGCCCTCGGCGTATGTCTTGCTGTCGGCGAAATCGACCACGACTGCGCCTTCCACGGCTTCGGGGCCGACCGTCGGCACGTCTGCCAGTCCCGCAATGCCGGGAGTCTCGGGTCCGCTCTCCAGCGGGCCCGCCTCGAGCGCTCCTTCGAGCACTGCGGCCTCCCAGTTCATCTGCCGGAGCCAGTGCGCGGTCATGGCCGCCCGGACGCCATTGTCGTCAACCAGGAAGATGCGGGCGCCCTTCACCGCCGCATAGCGGTCGGTCGCCTGCACCAGCTGCCCACCGGGCGCCGAACGCGACCCCTTCAGGTGTCCCGCCTCGAACTCGTGCGGATGGCGGACATCGAACACATAGGTGGTCCGCTCCGGCGCCGGCGGGATTTCGCACACGACCGGCACCTCGAAGCGCTCCGCCACCGACCGGGCGCAGGCGCGCGCCGCTTCCAGCCCGGCCGCGGTCGGCTCGGGCGCCGGGCGCTCATTGCCGCGCTCCAGTTCGAGGCCGGCGAGATGCCAGCCCATGGTGCCGTTGCGCAGCGCCGCGACGCGGTTCGGAATTCCCGCATTGATGAGCGATTGCGCGCCGATAATGCTGCGCGTCCGCCCGGCGCAATTGACGATCACCGTGGTTTCCGGAGACGGCGCCAGGTCGTGGACGCGATAGACGAGCTCCGCTCCCGGACAGCAGGTCCCGGTCGGAATGTTCATGTTCCGGAACTCGTCCATCGGCCGGCTGTCCAGCACCACCACGGAGTCCGGACCGTCGAGCATTTCATTGAGCTCCTCTGCCGATACGGACGGCGTATCGTAGGCGTGCTCGACATACTCGCCGAAGGCCTTGCTCGGCACGTTGAACCCCGAAAAGACTTCGTAACCGGCCTGCCGCCAGGCCTCGACGCCATTCGCAAACAGGGCGATGTCGGTGTAGCCGAGCTCGCTGAGCCGCGCCGCGCCGCGTTCCGCCAACCCGTCGCCATTGTCGGTGGCGACGATCCGGGTCGCCTTGCGCGGCACGAGGTCGCGGATCGACAGTTCCAGTCGGGAGAGCGGGATGTTGCAGGCGTGCAGCAGGTGCGCAGGCGCGAACGAGCCCTCTTCGCGGAGATCGACGATGGCGAGCTCGTCCTCTCCGTCGAGCGCCTTTCGCAACTCCTCGGCCGAGATCGGGCTATAATTCTCGCTCATGGGCTTTCCTTCAGGCGCAGCGGAGCGTCGATGATACCGCAACTGTTCGACCGTCGCGCCCTGCGCCGCCATCGCGACCGTGCCGCGAGCGCCCCGCCCGGCGCGGACTTCCTGTTTCGCGAAGTGGCGGACCGGCTCGCCGACCGCCTCGACGACGTGACCGTCGGCTTTCCGCTCGCTCTCGATATCGGCGCGCGCGATGGCGTGTTGGCGCGTGCGCTTGCAGGACGGGGCGGCATCGAGACGCTGGTTCGCCTGGAAGCGTCGGAGCTGCTCTGCCGCGCCGGAGGCGGCATCGCCGCGGTCGGCGAAGAGGACCGTCTGCCTTTTGCGGCACAGAGCTTCAACCTGATTGCCAGCAACCTCGCCCTCCACTGGACGCAGGACCTTCCCGGCGCGCTCGCCCAGATCAGGCGCGCGCTCAAGCCCGGCGGGCTTTTCCTTGCGAGCCTGTTCGGGGGCGAAACGCTGACCGAACTGCGCCACGGCCTGCTTTCCGCCGATGCCGCCACGTCCGGCGGGGCGTCGCCCAGGGTCTCGCCCTTTGCCGACCTGCGCGACGCCGCCGGGCTCCTGCAACGGGCGGGCTTCGAGTTGCCGGTCGCCGATCTGGACACCATCCGGGTGACATACGATTCGCCCTTCAAGCTGATGGCGGACCTGCGGGCCATGGGCGAGACCAACGCGCTCGCCGCCCGGCCGCGCCATTTCGCCCGTCGCGCGCTCTTCGCTGAACTCGCCGCGCAGCAGACGGGCCGGCAGGCGGCAACCTTCCAGATCGTCTATCTCTCCGGCTGGACCTGAGCCGCCGCCGCGCCGCGAACGAGGCGGGTCCCTGCGACCATTGCGTGCAGCTTTTCCCGCGCCAGCCAGCGCGGCAGCGCCGAGAAGCCGCAGTCGGCGGTGACCCAGAGGCGCTCCCGCGGCACCGCCTCCAGCACCCGCTCCAGGCGGCCGGCGACCTCCTCCGGCGTCTCGATATGGAAGGACTTCACGTCGATGACGCCCGCCGCGATCCGGTAGCGCTCGGCCAATGCCGGCAGCAGGTCGAGGTCCGCCATTTCGCGGTTGGCGAATTCCAGCACCAGCATGGAGCAGTCGAGCATGGCCATGCCCGGCAGCAGTCGCCCCAGTCCGCGCGGCGCGTAGGGACGGGATGCGTTGTTGCCGAAGCAGATATGCACGGCAACGCGGTCCGCATGGCCGGCGATGGCGTTGTTGACCGCTTCGGCGCAGGCGCTGCTGTCCAGGCCGTGCGAGGTGTCGGTGAATCCCGGCTCGTCGATCTGGATCAATTCGGCCCCTGCCCCGGCGAGCCTGTCCACTTCGTCCCGCACAATGCCGGCAATATCGTCGAGCAGGGCCATGCGGTCTCCGCCATAGGGGCCCTCCGGCCCGATCTTGGGCATGAATGTCATGGGACCGGGGAACGCGACCTTGAGCGGCCTGTCCGGCGCCAGTTCGGCGAGGCGGCGATACTCGGCCGCGATGCCGAGGCCGTCCGGCGCGGACACCCGCTCCCTGGCGACGAAATGCGGCGCCCGGTCGTAGCCCGGCACGCCGAGACGCCGGCCCGGCGGAAGCCGCTCGATTCCCGTCAGCCGGTCGTACATCTCGTAAACGAACCGGCTCCGGCGGAGTTCGCCATCGGAAACGATGTCCACCCCGGCCTCGATCTGGTCCGCTATCGCAATCCGGGTGGCGTCGTCGAAAGCCTCCTCGACATCCTCCGCGCCCGTCCGGCCGGCGCGCATGGCTTCCCGGAACAGGAACAGCCAGCCAGGCGCCGCATAGGACCCCACGCCCATAGTCGGCAGATCCATGCCGTTTCCTCCTTCTCGAACGCCGCGACGGGATGGTAACGGCTTCTCCGGCGCCGGGAAGGTTCCCGACAGTTCCGAAGGTGTCGTGGAATGTCATGAAATGTCATGGCCGGGGGCGAATTCGCCGTTCCGATCCTCCCCGTCTTCGAGCCAGTCGATGTCGAGCGGGTTGTCGGCGCCGGGGGGCTCGATGGCGTAGCGCATGTCGTCCCGTGCGAGCCGATCCCGCCTTCGCTCTTCGCGTTCCTCGGGCGCCCAGGGGTCGTAGATTTCACCGTAGTCGTAGCGGCGCTGGTGGAGCCAATCGTGCTCCGCGCCGTCGGCCCGGTCGTCGTCGATCATGCCGTCGGTCCGGTCGTCGTAGGCGGACCTGTCGTCGCTGGCCCAGGGGCAGTCTTCGTAGGCCTCTTCGGGCGGGTCGTCGGCGGGCGGCAGGTCGTTTGCCGGTGCGGGCGGGGTCCCGAAGCTGACCGGCAGGCGCGCGCGCTCCTCCACGGCTTCGGCGAGCCTCCGGGCGGCCTCCTCGTGCGCGGCCCCGTCGAACCCCTCCTCTGCCTCCATCTCCTCCCGGCTTTCGCGGTGCCGCGCGAGCGCGCGTTCGGCGCGGGCATGGCCCCGGCGCACGGCCTCGGCGAGCGGTCCGGGCTCGGTGCCGACCTCAAGCGCCTCGCCCGCCTCGATCTCGCCGAGTTCGTCCTCGTGCGGCAGCGGCCAGAGCCGGGCCCTCCGGTCTGCGGGCCCGACCAGCCCGGCGATCTCCGCCTGGAAGCGCAACACCCGGAGCATCGTGTAGGCCGAGCCGGCGGCGACGGCCGCATCCCACGCCTGCTCCAGCCGGGCGAGCACGATCTGCGCCTCGTCGCGCTCGGTGCGCTTCCAGGACAGGCGGATGCGCCGCAGGCGCTCCACCACATAGGGGCGTTCGAGCAAGGCGCATCCGGTCTGCCGTGCGGAGCGCTCGGAATAGCCGGCCTGCCTTGCGGCGCCGGCGGCATTGCCGGAGGCGGCGTAGTGGCGGCAGAAGGCCTCCTGGCGGGTGGAGAGGGCAATGGTCGGCTGGATGATGGGCATGGCGGCTCCTCGGTTCGGTTCTGTTCTCACCGTTCCGGTTTGGAGCGACCCTGTTTTGCGCGCGTTTCGCGTGCGTGTGCGCGGGCGGCTGGGCGCGCATTAGCGCCGGCGCGGTTCGCACGCCTGATTGCGCGCGCGAGCCGGAGGGCGCACTTCGCCTGTCTGCCGAATCGGGGTCGTTCCGCGCCGGGCCGGCGCGAAGGGAAGCGGCCCATGGTCACCGCCTCCCTGGAACCCATTCTAGCATATTTTCCTAGAATACAAGCCCCTGTTCCCGAATTATTTCTAATGTCGGCAGTCGTTGACCGGAACCGGAGACAAGCCCGCGCCTGTTACGAAACCGGCGAAATAGCCTGGCAAGCGGTTCCGCAGCCGGACCAAACGGGGTAGAAGCGGCGCGCAGTTCCCGGCCGACCCGACAGGAGTCCGTTTCCATGGCCATCGTCGCACAACGCCTTTCCGTCATCCGTCCTTCCCCGACCGTGGCGCTCAACACCAAGGCGATGGAGATGAAAGCCGCCGGCCACGATGTGATCGCGCTGGCGGCAGGCGAGCCGGATTTCGATACGCCGGAGAACGTGGCCGACGCGGGCGTGGCCGCCATCCGGGCGGGCGACACGAAATATACCGCGCCCGACGGCCGCCCCGAGCTGAAGGCGGCGGTCGCGCGCAAGCTGAAGCGGGAGAACGGCCTGGACTACGAGCCTGCGCAGGTCACCGTCGGCAATGGCGGCAAGCATGTGCTCTACAACGCCTTCGTTGCGAGCCTCGACCCCGGCGACGAGGTGGTGGTGCCCGCGCCCTACTGGACGAGCTATCCCGACATGGTGCTGCTCTGCGGCGGCACCCCCGTGGTGGTCGAATGCAGGGCGGAAGCTGGTTTCAAGATGACCGCGGCGCAGCTGGAGGCGGCGATTACGCCCAGGACCAAGTGGGTGCTGCTCAACAGCCCTAGCAACCCTTCCGGGGCGGCCTATACCCGCGACGACATGAAGGCGCTGACGGACGTACTGCTCGCGCATGAGCATGTCTGGGTGATGACGGACGATATGTACGAGCACATCGTCTATGACGGCTTCGAGTTCGTCACCCCGGCCCAGGTGGAGCCGAAGCTGATGGACCGCACCTTGACGGTGAACGGCGTCTCGAAAGCCTATGCGATGACCGGCTGGCGCATCGGCTACGCCGCCGGGCCGCTGGAGCTCGTCAAGGCCATGGGCATGGTGCAGAGCCAGAGCACGACCAACCCCTCCTCGATCAGCCAGACGGCGGCCGTCAACGCCCTCGACGGCCCGCAAGACTTCATCCCCGAACGCGCCGCCGCCTTCCAGAAGCGGCGGGATCTGGTCGTCTCGATGCTGAACCAGTCCGCCGGCATCACCTGCAACCGGCCGGAGGGCGCGTTCTATGTCTATCCCTCCTGCGAGGGCTGTATCGGCAAGCGGACGCCGGACGGAAAGGAGATCGGGAGCGACGACGAGTTTTGCGCCTATCTGATCGACGCGGAAGGCGTGGTCACGGTTCCAGGCTCGGCCTTCGGCCTGTCGCCGCACTTCCGCATCTCCTACGCCACCGACGACGCGACGCTGGAGGAAGCCTGCCGGCGCATCCAGCGGGCGGCGGCTGCGCTCTCGTGAAGATTGCGGTCGTCGGCGCAGGCGGGGTCGGCGGGGTCTTCGGCGCGCGCCTGGCGGCTGCCGGCCACGAAATCGGCCTCGTCGCGCGCGGGGCGCATCTGGAGGCGATCCGGAGCGGCGGCCTGCGTGTGAACGGCGGCCCTCGGGACCTGCATGTCCGGCCGGCCTTCGCGACCGACCGGCCCGAGGAGATCGGCGCTGCGGACTATGTTCTGTTCGCCGTCAAGCAATGGGACCTCGAAGGCGCCGGCGAGGCGGCCCGCCCGCTCATCGGCCCGGAGACCACGGTTGTGCCGCTCCAGAACGGCATCGACGCCCGCGAGCGCCTGGGCGCAATCCTCGGCCCGGACAGGGTGATCGGCGGTACGGCCTTCATCAACGCCTTCATCGCCGAGCCGGGCAGCATCGAGCAGCACACGCCGTTCAACCGCCTGGTCTTCGGCGAATGGGACGGGCGCCCCTCGCCCCGTGTGGAGGCGCTGGCGGCGGCATGTGCGCCGACGGACATTGAGGCCGTGGCGAGCCCGAATATCGAGCGCGATATCTGGAAGAAATTCGTCTTCCTGGTTGCCGTAAGTTCGGTCAACGCCGTGGTGCGCGGCAATAACGGCGTCGTCCGGCGTTGCCCGGAAACCGAGGCCCTGATCGGCATTTGCGCGGCCGAGGTTGCCGCTGTCGGTCGGGCGCAGGGCGTGCCGCTCGACGCCGACGAAGGAGAGCAGGCGGCCCGGCTTTCGGGGAGCTTCGGCGATGACGGCATTGCGTCCATGGCCGCCGACCTCATCAAGGGCACCCGCCTCGAACTGCCCTGGCTCGCCGGCAAGGCGGTGGCGCTCGCCCGCGAGACCGGCACGCCGGTACCGGCGCTGGAAACGATCCACGCCGCCCTCCTGCCCTGGCAGGACGGGGCGGAGGGCCGGCAAACTTGACCCCGGTTTCCGATGCCCCATAGTGATTGGGGACCGGTGCAGGACGGGCGACCATGGACGAACCGGACGCAACAAGAATCAGGGTCGTCATTTTTCAGGAAGGCGGCATGTGGGTTGCCCAGTACCTCGAGTACGATGTCGGGGCGCAGGCAACTTCCATGGACAAACTGCATGAGCGGTTGACCGTGGCGCTCGAAGCGGAGCGCCAGGAGAGCATGGCCCGTAACGGCGAGCCATTTGCCGGCATTGCCCCTGCGCCCGATTTCTTCCATCGCCTGTGGGAGAAGCGCCTGGGCCGCTTCGAACCGGAAGGGCCGGTCGAGCCGAATATCGAATTTGCGCTGTGCGCATAGACGGCAAGGCAGCGCGATGGCCTACCCAATTTAGTGTCTTGCCGCATTCCCGGATATCGCCGCCAATGTCCATGCACCGCTTCTCCGTCGCGCCGATGATGGACCGGACGGACCGGCATTGCCGCTTCTTCCACCGGACGCTTTCGCGGCATGCGCAGCTCTACACCGAGATGCTGACCGCCGGGGCCGTCATTCACGGCGACCGGGACCGGCTGCTGGGCTTCGACCCGGTCGAGCATCCCGTCGCCCTGCAACTCGGCGGAAGCGAGCCGGCGATGCTGGCGCAAGCGGCGCGTATCGGCGAGGGGTTCGGCTATGACGAGATCAACCTCAATTGCGGCTGCCCGAGCGACCGGGTGAAGAAAGGCCGCTTCGGGGCGGGCCTGATGGCCGAGCCGGAACTCGTCGGCCGCTGCCTCGCCGCCATGCGCGAGGCGGTCTCGGTCCCGGTAACGGTCAAGTGCCGCGTGGGCATCGACGACCAGGACGACGGCGCGCTCGACCGTTTCGTCGAGGCTGTCCACAGGATCTCCGGCGTCATCATGTTTGCCGTCCATGCGCGCAAGGCCTGGCTGAAGGGGCTGAGCCCGAAGCAGAACCGGGAAGTGCCGCCGCTGCGCTACGAGCTGGCGTTCCGCCTGAAGGCCGAGCGCCCGGACCTCTGCATCGTGCTGAACGGCGGGATTCCCGGTCTCGACGCGGCCGAGGCGCTGCTGGCGAACGGGGCCGTGGACGGCGTCATGCTGGGCCGGGCCGCCTATTCCGACCCCTGGCTTCTGGCGGATGCGGACCGCAGGCTGTTCGGAGCGGAGAATCCGTTGCAGGCCCGGCACGACGCGGTGGACGCCCTGCTGCCCTACGCCGAGCGGCTGGCGGCGGACGGCATCCGCCTGCATGCGCTCGCGCGGCACCTCCACGGGCTGTTCCAGGGCTGCCCCGGCGCGCGCGCCTTCCGCCGCCACCTTGCCGAGAACGCGCACCTGCCGGGCGCAGGCCCGGAGGTGCTGGCCGCGGCCGCCAGCCTCGCCGCCCCGCCCGACCGGTTGGCGGCCTGACAGGGGAGCCCTTTACCGCGCGGTCCAGCCGCCGTCGATGACGAGTTCCGCACCGGTCATGAACGAGCTGTCGGCCGAAGCGAGGAAGAGCACGCCGGCAGCAATGTCCACCGGCCCGCCGAGGCGCTTGATGGGATGCTGGTCCATGACGAATTGGCGCGCGGCATTGTCCGACATGCCGGTGCTCATCCAGCGGTCGAGGACCTGCACTGCCATGTCCGTCTCGATCAGGCCCGGATGCACGGAGTTCACCCGGATGTTATAGCCGAGCTGCGCGACTTCGAGCGCCGCCGACTTGGTCAGCAGCCGGACCGCGCCCTTGGACGCGCTGTAGATTCCCGAAAGCGGAGAGCCGACGAGGCCCGCGACGGAGGAGATGTTGACGATGCTGGCGGCGTCGGCGCCCGCCGGTATATTCTTCATCGAGCCGATGGCGTGCTTGATGCCGAGGAAGACGCCCATGACGTTCACGTCCATCAGGCGGCGATAATCCTCGACGGACATCTCCTCCAGCTTCGCATAGCTGTAAACCCCGGCATTGTTGACCAGAATGTTCAGCGAGCCGAAGCGCCTTTCGACTTCGGCGACGGCGCTTTCCCAGCCCGCTTCGTCCGTCACGTCCTGGGCGATGAAATGCGCTTCGCCGCCCGCCGCCGCGATTTCCTCCACCGTCCGGTGGCCGTTTTCCTCGATGAGGTCCGAGACGGCGACCCTTGCCCCCGCCTCCGCCAGCCGCCGCGCGATGCCGGCGCCGATGCCGCGACCCGCGCCCGTCACCAGCGCAACCTTTCCGTCCACACGGTTCATTCGTCCTTGCTCCTTCAGAAGGGAATGCGGCGTGCCGCCCGTCAGGACGGCAGCAGGCCCGCCAGTTCGTCGAGGCTCCGGATTTCCGCCGTCGGCTGGAAGGGCAGCGTCTCGACCGGCGCAACGGCGCGGTTGATCCACACCGCACGGAAGCCGAAGGCCGCCGCCCCCGCCGCGTCCCATCCATTGGCCGAAACGAAGCAGATCTGCGCCGGCTGCGCGTCGAGCTCATCCGCCGCGAGCTGGTACACGGACGGGTGCGGCTTGAAGACGCCGCAGGCATCGACGGAGAGAACCCGGTCGAGCACGGGCGTGAGCGTGTTGGCGTTGACCGCGGCGGTCAGCATGGTGCGGGTGCCGTTGGAGAGCACCGCCGTGCGCATTCGCCGGCCCTTCAGCGCCTCCAGGCAGGGCCGGGCGTCCGGGAAGGCGTCGAGCGCCAGATAGAGCTGCATCAGTTCGGCCCGGAGCGCCGGGTCGTCCACCTCGCAGGCGGCCATGGCGTAATCGAGCGCCTCGCCCGTCACCTGCCAGAAATCCGCATATTTGCCCATCAGCGAGCGCAGCCAGGTGTAGTCGATCTGCTTCTGCCGCCAGACCTGCGAGAGCCGGTCTGCCGCCGGGCCGATCCGCTCGCGCCTTGCGGCCAGCGGGGCGTTGAAATCGAACAGGGTGCCGTAGGCGTCGAAGACGCAGGCGCGGATGTCATGGAGATTGTTGTCGCCCTGCATGCGCTCCGGCTTCCGGTTGCGGTCGGTCGGGCGCCAGACTAGCTTGCCGCGCACCGGGGGTGAAACTATGTTTCGCCGAGGCAAGCAGAGGAGGTCCGGCCATGTTCAAGGGGTCGCTGGTGGCGTTGATTACCCCGTTCCGCAACGGAGGGGTGGACGAGAAGGCGTTTCAGGACTTCGTCGAGTGGCAGATTGCCGAAGGCACGCACGGGCTGGTGCCCTGCGGCACCACGGGCGAATCGCCGACCCTGAGCCATGACGAGCACAAGCGCGTGACCGAGCTCTGCATCGAGGCGGCGGCCGGCCGCGTGCCGGTGGTCGCGGGCGCGGGCTCGAACTCGACGGCGGAGGCCATCGACCTCGCCGAGCACGCCAAGGCGGCCGGGGCCGACGGCATCCTCGTGGTGACGCCCTACTACAACAAGCCGAACCAGGACGGCCTCTACGAGCATTTCAAGGCGATCAACGACGCTGTCGAGATCCCGATGATTATCTACAACATACCGCCGCGCTCCGTGGTGGACATGACCGTCGAGACCATGGCGGAACTGGCGAAGCTGCCGAATGTCGTAGGCGTCAAGGACGCGACCACGGACCTCCAGCGCCCGCTGGAGACGCGCATCGCCGCCGGGCCGGACTTCTGCCAGCTTTCCGGCGAGGACGGCACCGCCCTTCCCTTCCTGATCCAGGGCGGTGTGGGCTGCATTTCGGTCAGCGCCAATGTTGCGCCGAAGCTCTGCTCGATGATGCACGACGCCTGGCAGCAGGGCGCGCTGGAAACGGCGATGCAGATCAACGAGCGCCTCCTGCCGCTGCACAAGGCGATGTTCTTCCAGCCGAGCCCGGCCGGCGCCAAATACGGCGCGCACCTGCTGGGGCATTGCGAGCCGGACACGCGCCTGCCGCTCACGCCCGCCGCGCCGGCAACCCAGGCCCAGGTGCGCAGCGCCATGACGGGCCTCGAACTGATCGGCTAGCCCCGCCCGATGCCCGTCCGGCTGGTCGCCCAGAACCGCCGGGCGCGGCACGACTATTTCATCGAGGACGTGCTCGAGGCCGGAATGCAGCTTTCCGGCAGCGAGGTGAAGTCTCTGCGCGAGGGGCGCGGGTCCATCGTGGAGGCCTATGCCGTCGAGCGGGCGGGCGAGATGTTCCTCGTCAACGCCCACATCCCGGAATACAAGCCGGCCCGCCATTTCGGCCACACAGCAAAGCGGCCGCGCAAGCTGCTGCTGCACAAGCGCGAGATCGACCGCTTGGCCGGCGCCATCCGGCGCGAGGGCGCAACGCTCGTGCCGCTCAAGCTCTATTTCAACGAGCGCGGCCGCGCGAAGCTGGAACTCGGCCTCGCCCGCGGCAAGCGCAAGGTGGACAAGCGCCACGCCATCAAGGAACGCGACTGGAAGCGCGACAAGCAGCGCCTGATGAAGGTGCGGGGCTGAGGGATTGAAGACAGATCGGAAGCATAGTCCCCGGGAAACCTTCCAGGGAATCGCCAAACCCGTGGCGCGACATGACGGCCTTGACGAGGTGCTGGCGCGCCTGCAGCCCATTGAGAACGAATTTCCGGAAATTGCAGATCCGCCCTCAAAACCGGAAGACCCGCTCTGACGCCATCGACCGCAAGTAGGAATCGATAAGCGTCTCCCGTCGTCCTGGACGACGCGCCAGAAGCCTACCGGTTCAGCCGGGCCGCATCTCCGATGACGCGGATGGCTTCCTCGCTGCGGGTGCGCACGGTGATGGCGGTGGCGCCGCTGTCGGCCCAGGCGCGGAAGCGCTGCTTGATCCGCGCGGGCGGGCCGATGAGCGCCTTCATGTCCACCCACTCGTCCGGCACGGCGTCGGCTGCTTCGTCCTTGCGGCCTGCCAGGTAGAGCTCCTGGATACGCTCGGCCGCATCCTCGAAACCCCGGCGGCACATCATCGCGTTGTGGAAGTTCTTGTCCCGGTGCCCCATGCCGCCGACATAGAGCGCCTCTCGCGGCTTCAGTTGCGCCAGCCCCGCCTTCACATCGTCCCCCAGGATGACATGCGGCGAGGCGACGATCTCGAAATTGTGGAAGCCCTTGCCGGTGCCGGCGCGGGCGAAGCCCTGCTCCAGCCACGGACGATATTCGTCGAGCGTGCCCGGCATGAAGCCCAGCGGCAGCCAGCCGTCGGCGATCTCGCCGGTGAGGCGCACCGTCGATTCCGCGCCGGTGCCGAGATAGATCGGGATGTCGGGGTTGGGGTGCAGGATCATGCGGAGCGGCTTGCCCATGCCCGCCGACCCCTCGCCTTCGTAGGGCAGCGAGATTTCGCGGCCGTCATGGGTGACAGGCTCCTCGCGCGCGAAAATCTTCCGCATGATCGCCACGTAGTCCTTGATCCGCCAATAGGGCCGGCCCCAGGGCTGGCCGTACCAGCCTTCCACGATCTGCGGACCGGAAACGCCGATGCCGACGATCATCCGCCCGCCGCCGGCGAGCGCGTCGATGGTCTGGGCCTGCATCGCCGCGTTGGCGGGCGTTCGCGCGGCAAGCTGGATGATGCCGGTGCCGAGCTTGATCCGTTCGGTGACCGCCGCGAGGTAGGCGAGCGGCGTCATGGCGTCGGTGCCGTATGCCTCGGCCGTCCACACCGTGTCGTAGCCGAGCCTGTCGGCGAGCTTCACCAGTTCGGTCGGAAAATCGAGCGTCGCGCCCGAGTAACCGATTGAAAGACCCAGCTTCATGGGGAAGCGCCTCCAGGCTCCGGAAATCCGGTTTCTTGTATCGTAGGCGGCGGGAAGGCCGCAGCTATTCCGCCGCCGCCCTGTAGCTCGCCGGCAGGTCGAACGGGCGGTCGCCGGAGAGGGAGGGCACACGGGCGCGGGCCTCCGCCACGCGGGCCGTGTCGATCTCGGCAGTGACGATGCCGGGCGCGTCGCCGCCGTCCGCCAGCACCTCGCCCCAGGGGGCGACGATCAGCGAATGGCCGTAAGTCCGTCGGCCCTCTGCATGTTCGCCCACCTGCGCGGGCGCGACGACGAAGCAGCCGGTCTCGATGGCGCGGGAGCGCAGCAGCACATGCCAGTGCGCGCGGCCCGTGGGAACCGTAAACGCCGACGGCACGGTAATCACCTCGGCCCCGGCCTGCGCCAGCGCCCGGTACAGCGCCGGGAAGCGCATGTCGTAGCAGATCGTGAGGCCCAGCACCGCGAGCGGCGTGTGGACGGTCACCGCGCTCTCCCCCGGCCGGTAGGTCCGGCTTTCCCGGTAGCGGTCGCCCTCGCCGATATCCACGTCGAACATGTGGATCTTGTCGTAGGTCGCAGCGACTTCGCCCGCCGGGTCGAGCAGATAGGACCGGTTGGCCAGGCGCTCCTCTTCGGTGCGCGTCACCATTGAGCCCGCCAGCAGCCAGGCGCCCGTCTCCCGCGCCCACTCCCGGAACGCGGCAAGGCCCCGGTGGCTGTCTTGCGGTTCCGCCTTCTCCAGCACCAGGCGCCGGCGCGGCTCCAGATAGGAGCAGACCTCCGGCGCAGCGATCAGGTCCGCGCCCATGTCGCGCGCGCGGCGGACCATGTCGCCGAGTGCGGCGAGGGTCGGTTCCGTATCCCGCTCCGCGGTGTTCTGCAAACAGGCGACCTTGAAGACGCTCACGATGCCGTTCCCTGCAGCATCGGGTCGAGCCGCCCTGCCCGCTCCAGCGCCGCCAGCTCGTCCGATCCGCCTACATGCGCGCCGTCGATGAAGATCTGCGGCACGGTATGACGACCGCCTGCCCGGCTCATCATTTCGTTGCGCAGCACCGGCTGGCCGTCCACATTGATTTCCATGATCTCGACGCCCTTGCTCTTCAGCAACCTCTTCGCCCGGTAGCAGAACGGGCACCACGAACTGGAATACATCTCGACTCTGGCCATGGCTCCACCATATAGCCGCGCGCGTCCGCCCCGTCGAGACGGCGACGCCCTTGACCCCCTTCCCTCCGGCGCGGATAAACCGCCCGCCGAACGGAGAACCGCCGATCATGAAGCGCATTTTTTCCGGCATCCAGCCGACCGGAAACCTTCATCTGGGGAACTATCTGGGCGCCATCCGCAACTGGGTGGGCATGCAACAGGACTTCGACTTCAACTGCATCTTCTGCATCGTCGACCTGCACGCGATCACGGTCCCGCAGGACCCGGCGGAACTGACCGCCAATACCCGCGAGGTGACCGCTGCCTTCATTGCGTCGGGAATCGACCCGGAGCGCTGCATCGTCTTCAACCAGAGCATGGTCTCCGGCCATGCCGAGCTTGCCTGGGTGCTCAACTGCCATGCGCCCATGGGTTGGCTCAACCGCATGACCCAGTTCAAGGAAAAGGCCGGCAAGCGCCGGGACGCGGCAGCCGTCGGGCTGTTCGCCTATCCGGTGCTGATGGCCGCCGACATCCTGCTCTACCGCGCGAGCGATGTGCCGGTCGGCGAAGACCAGAAGCAGCATCTGGAGCTTTCGCGCGATATCGCCGGCGCCTTCAACCGCTACTATGGCTGCGAAGCGCTGGTGCTGCCGGAACCGCGCATTTTCGGCGCGGCGACCAGGGTGATGAGCCTGCGCGACGGCAATGCCAAGATGAGCAAGTCCGACCCGTCTCCCAATTCTCGTATCAACCTCTCGGACGACGCCGACGCGATCGCGCAGAAAATCCGCCGGGCGAAGACGGACCCGGAGCCGCTGCCCGGCGAGCCTGCCGGGCTCGAAGGCCGGCCCGAGGCGGCGAATCTGGTCGGCATCCATGCTGCGCTTGCGGATTGCGACGAGGCGGCAGTCTGCCGCGAATTCGGCGGGTGCGGTTTCGCCGACTTCAAGGCCGCGCTCTCCGAACTGGCCGTGGAGGTGCTGTCTCCGGTAACGGCCGAAATGCGCCGGCTCATGGCCGATCCCGGCTATATCGACGGCGTGCTGGCGGACGGCGCGTCGCGGGCCGACGCCATTGCCTCAGCGACGATGAGCGAAATCCGGGACATCGTCGGGTTCCTGACGCCCAGGAAAGACGGATGAAGAAGGCGGAGGTCGAGACCTTCTTCGACCGCCTGGCGGCCGCCCTGCCGGAGCCGCAGGGGGAGCTGCATTACGTCAACCCCTACACGCTGCTGGTGGCGGTCGTGCTGTCGGCCCAGGCAACCGATGTCGGCGTCAACAAGGCGACGAAGACCCTCTTCGCCGCCGCCGACACGCCGCAGGCCATGCTGGCGCTGGGCGAGGAGGGCGTGCGCGGCCATATCCGCACCATCGGCCTCTTCAACGCCAAGGCGCGCAATGTCATCGGGCTCTCGCACATCCTGGTGGAGGAACATGGAGGCGTCGTGCCCGAGAGCCGGGAAGCGCTGGAACGCCTGCCCGGCGTCGGCCGCAAGACGGCCAACGTCGTCCTCAACACCGCCTTCGGCCAGCCGACCATAGCGGTGGACACGCATATCTTCCGCGTCGGCAACCGCACCGGCCTCGCGCCCGGCAAGACGCCGCTGGAGGTCGAGAAGAAGCTCGAACGGCGCGTGCCCTCGCATCGCAAGCTGCACGCCCACCACTGGCTGATCCTGCACGGGCGCTATGTCTGCAAGGCGCGCAAGCCGGACTGCCCTGCCTGTACGGTCGCCGATCTCTGCAGCTTCAAGGGCAAGACAACGGTCTGATACCAAGGAGCGCAATACAGAACTCATATTCCGGAGCGTTCCGTTGCGCTCCCCTCCCGCTCGGCGGGCTACCGGCTTCACACATCTGCGTTTGCCCGCTTCGCATTGCATGTTCCCCACAGTCGCCCCGGCCCCCGAGCCGGGGCCCAGCCTCGGTTCTCGCGGCAGCCTCGGCGGTCGATCCTGCTCTCCACCGGCTGCGGCGGCGGCGCCAACGCCGCCATCGTTTCAGTTCGCCGCGTTCCGCGCGGCATCGGGAAACAGGGATGGACCCCCGCCTTCGCGGGGGCGACGGATCGGGGCAAACGCCCGCCCAGCAAGGCTGGCAAGCGTAGCGAATACAAGCCAGCAAGAGATGTGTGAATCCGGTAGCCGCAAGCGGGGGAGGAGTTTCCCGACGGCCATCGGCACAGGTTCCGATCAACGACCGTTGGTATCACGGGCGGATACGCCTATTGCAGCTCTACTGCGTAAGTCTCCACCGGCGGCAACGACTCGACGAGGCCGCGTTCGACGACGAATTCCGCGAAGCGCTCGTAGCGCCGCCGGTCGAGCGCCGCCGGACGCAGGGCGAACCGCGGAAGCGTGTCCCGCCAGGCGCGCCGGTTGAGTTCGTCGTCGAGGTCCTTGCGGTCGCCGGCGATGAACAGTTTCCAGGACTCTTCGGGATGGTTGATCGTGTACTGGACGCCGCGCTCCACAGCATCGACGAAGGCGCGGTAGGCCGGCCGGTCGAGCGTGTCCTTGTGCGCGACCACGATCAACTCGTCATAAGGCGGTACGCCCTCCTCCTCCAGATAGAAGGCGCGGCCCGGATGGCCCACAATATCCATCTGGTTCAGTTCGAAGTTGCGGAAGGCGCCGATCACGGCATCGACCTGGCCTGCAATGAGCGACGGCGAGAGCGACCAGTTGACGTTCACCTTCTCGATGTCGTCCATCGTGAGGCCGTGGGGTTGCAGCACGCCTTCGAGGAGCGCGTCTTCCAGCCCCGCCACGGAAAAGCCGACCCGCTTGCCCTTGAGGTCTGCAATCGTGCGGATCGGGCTGTCCTCAAGCACCACGATCGTGTTGAGCGGCGTCGCGACCAGGGTGGCGATACGCACCAGCGGCAGGCCCGCAGCCGCCTGCATGTGCAGTTGCGGCTGGTAGGAGACCGCGAGGTCCGCCTTGCCGGCCGCCACGATCTTCGGCGGGTCGTTGGGGTCGGCAGGCGGCACGAACTCCACCGTCAGGCCGGCCTCGGCGAAGTAGCCCCGCTCCTGCGCCACATAGAGCGGCCCGTGGTCCGGATTGACGAACCAGTCCAGCAACACGGTGAGTTTCTCGTCCGCCGCCGCGGGATGGGCGGCGAGCAGACCTGCAACGGCAAGCGCCGGGAGGCGGTGTTTCATGGTTCGGCAGGCTCCTTTTCCGGTTCGTGCCACAAGGTGTCGACCTGCCAGGGCACCGCGAGGCGGAGCAGGCGGTCGACGGTGAAGTAGAGAATGAGCGCCATCGCCGCGAGGACGAGCAGCGCAGCGAACATCAGGTCCACCTGCATGCGCGCATTGGCGTGCAGCATGAGGTAGCCGAGCCCGGCCGACGCTCCGACCCACTCGCCGACCACGGCGCCGATGGGCGCGACCGCCGTGGCGACGCGCAGCCCGGACGCACAGGCCGGCAGGGCCGCCGGGACACGCAGGCGCAGAAGCTGGCGCCAGCGCGACGCGCCCATGCTGCGCGCAAGGTCCAGCCAGCCGGGATCGGTGCGCGAAAGGCCGTCATAGAAGGCGGCGGTAACCGGGAAGAAGATGATGAGCACCGCCATCGCGACCTTGGAGGCCATGCCGTAGCCGAGCCAGAGCACCAGCACCGGCGCAATCGCGAACACCGGAACGGCCTGGCTTGCGACCAGCACCGGGAGCAGCCACAGGCGCGCGGGACGCACATGGGCGATCACCAGGGCGGAAAACGCGCCGAGCGCCGAACCGATCGCGAGGCCGAGCAGAATCTCCGCCAGGGTCGTCCCGGCGTGGGACAGCAGGAGCCCGGAATGGCCCGCAAGCGCCTTAACCACCGCCGGCGGCCCCGGCAGGATGAAGGGTTGCGCGCCCGTTACCGATACGATCGCCTGCCACAAGATCAGAAGCCCGGCCGTGACGGCCCCCATGCGCAGCGCCGCCTTCATGCCGCCAGCCTCGCGAGCAGCGCGCCCTGCGCCGCCAGAACGGCCGGGTCGCGGACGTCGCGCGGCGGCGCAAGTTCCGGCACAGGCTGCGCGACCAGCGTCGCCGGACGCCCGGTCATGACATGGACCCGGTCCCCGAGCCGGAGCGCCTCCAGCGGGTCGTGAGTCACGAGCAGCACGGTTTTCCCCGCCAGCAACCGCGCGGCAAGGTCCTGCGCCGCATGGCGGGTAATGGCGTCGAGGCTGCTGAACGGCTCGTCCATCAGCACGACCGGACGGTCCTCCATCAGCGTGCGGACCAGCGCGACACGTTGGCGTTCACCTCCGGAGAGCGTCGCCGGCAGCGCCTGCTCGGCATGCTCGAGGCCGACATCGGAAAGCAATCGGCGCGCGCGGTCGAAGTTCGGCCGCTCGCCCCGCAGTCGCGCGCCCAGCACGGCGTTCTCGAGTGCGTTGGCCCAAGGCAGCAAAAGGTCGCTCTGGCCCATATAGGCCACGGGCCCGGTACGCACCCTGCCTGCGGCCCCACCGTCCAGCCCGGCGATCAGCCGGAGCAGGCTCGTCTTGCCGACGCCGCTCGGGCCCAGCAAGCAGGTCCAGAGTCCCGCCTCCAGGCGAATGTCGAGCCCGTCGAACAGCGGCGCACCGCCATAGGAGAGCGCGGCCCCGCGAATATCGACGGCGAATTCTATGTCCGGTGCAGCCCCGCCCACACGCTCCCTCCGCCGGTACTAACCGGATCAGGTTCCTGGGGTCGTCCCGGACGCGGGACCTCTCAGCCGCGTGAACGCGGCTCCCCCGAGTGGAGCAGGCAGCATGGACGCCGCTCCGGACTTTGACAAGGCCCCGCGACAGGGGTGTCGCTCCACATTCCCCGTTCCACTTTGAAGTTCAACACCAGAGGCGGCGGCAGCTTGCGTCTTCGCCGCCCTTCATCGTGGAGGAAGACCGGATCGCGCAGATATTCGAGAACGTGGCCGACGCCGTCCGGCGGACGGCCCGGTCCGCAGTCGCCGCCCTCGACGCCCGCAGGGCCATCCGGGACTTCCATGCCAGCGGGGATTCGGCCGCGCAGGGCCCCGATCGGAGTCCGGGACGACGGTGTGTGCGGCCTGTCACAGGCTCCGTTCGACGACCGCTGGTATTACGCAGCCTCCAGCGGCACGACAGGCACAGCGTCCTTGACCACGATGCCCCCCCGGTCGCCCGGCCGGGTGCTGCCATAGCGGACGGCGAAGGCGTCCGGAAGCGTCCGGCCCTCCGGCGGGCAGAGCCAGAGCCGCAGCAGATGGCGGCGGCGCTCCGGCTCCGGCCAGTCCTCGAAGGCGGTCCGGTCATGCAGGATGACATGGTTGCAAAGGAACTGCATGTCGCCGGCCTCGAAGGCCATGTCGAGCCGGAATTCATCGCTGTTGCAGAGCGAGTCGAACAGGTCGAGCGCCTCGACCTGCGCGTCCGTCAGCGCCGGCACCTCCGGAAAACGCCGCGCCGACTCGATGTAGCGCCGCGTATAGATCGTGGTCAGCTCATCGCCGATCCGGTTGAAGACCGGCAGCGCGAACCAGGGCTTCATGCCTTCCGGCACCTCGCCGCGACGGTCGACAATGAACGGCTCGTAGAGCTCGGCCGCAAGGTCCGGGCGTCGCTGCGCCATCTCGTTATGGACGGCTACGGAACTCACGATGGAACTGAGCCCGCCCGCCTTGGCCGGCTGCAGGCACATCAGTGCGACGATATCCACCGAATCGGTGTGGAACAGCTGGCGTTCGCGGGTCTGGTAAACGCGGACATTGGGATCGCTGCTGTGCAGGCCCACGTCCTTGACATGGCCCATCAGGTGGCCCCTGGCGTTCTGCGAGCGCGCGCTGCCGAAATGCGCGCCGATGCCCCAGAAGGCGGCCACGGCCTCCTCCCGGCTCATGCGCCCGACCGGCAGCCCGCGCAGCAGGAAGAACCCCCTGCCTTCCAGCAACTCCCGCCTGAGACGGACAAGCTTCGGACCCAGCGTCGGCAGCGGGAACGCCTCCCGGTCCACCTCGATCAGGGGCCGGTCTATGGCGGCGACCGCACGGTCGATTTCCCCGATCTCGGCGTCGGAAAAACGGAGCTCCCAGCCGCTTGCGGCGCACATATCCGGGCCGCGCCAGGCCGCCGGGCTGTCGAGGACTTCTGGAGAAAGGGTCGTCATGCCATGCTCATCCGGTCGATCTTCACGCTGGAGACTATAACCCGGATGTTGCCCCAAGGACCAATGGCGCCGGAGCGCCCGGCTCCATGACGCCCGAGGAATTCCGGGCCCACGCCCACCGCCTCGTGGACTGGATGGCCGATTACATGTCGGAGGTGGAGCGCCTGCCCGTCCGCGCGCAGACCCGCCCCGGCGAGATTGCTTCCGCCCTGCCCCCGGCGCCTCCCGAGGCGGGTGAGGGCATGGAAACCGTGTTTGCGGATTTCGAGCGCATCGCGATGCCGGGCATGACCCACTGGCAGCATCCGCGCTTCTTCGCCTATTTCCCGGCCAATTCGAGCCCGCCTTCGGTGCTGGCGGAGATGCTGACGGCCACGCTCGGTGCGCAATGCATGCTGTGGCAGACCTCGCCCGCCGCCACCGAGATAGAAACCCGCATGCTGGACTGGCTCAGGCAGGCCATCGGCCTGCCGGAAGGGTTTGCGGGCACGATCCAGGACTCGGCCTCGTCGGCCATATTGTGCGCGCTCCTGACGGCGCGCGAACGCGCGACCGGGGGCGCTGCGAACGAGCACGGTTTGGCCGAAGCCGGCGCGGCGCCCGTGGTTTACACCTCGGACCAGGCCCATTCGGCCACCGAGAAGGGCGCGAAGATCGCCGGCTACGGCCGCCGTCATGTCCGGCTGGTTGAAACCGGCGGCGATTTCGCGATGAAGGCGGATGCGCTCGACGCAGCCATTCGCGACGACAGGGCGGCCGGCCTCAGGCCCGCCTGCATCGTCGCGAGCCTCGGCACGACCGGCGTCGGCGCCATCGACCGGCTGGACGAAATCGGCGCCGTCGCCCGCGCGCATGACGTCTTCCTCCATGTCGATGCCGCATGGGCCGGCAGCGCGCTCATCTGCCAGGAGCACCGCTGGATGCTGCAAGGCATCGAGGCCGTCGACAGCCTCGTCTTCAATCCGCACAAATGGCTGCTCACCAACTTCGATTGCTCGGCGCATTTCGTTCGCGATCCGGACGCGCTGATCCGCACCTTTTCGATCCTCCCCGCCTATCTGCAAAGCCGGGAGGGAGACGCCGTCATCGACTACCGGGACTGGAGCGTGCCGCTGGGGCGGCGGTTCCGCGCGCTCAAGCTCTGGTTCGTGCTGCGCAGCTACGGCCTTGCCGGGCTAAGAGACCTGATCCGGCGGCATATCGCACTGGCCGAATGGCTCGAAGGCGAGATCGCGGCGCATCTGGATTTCGAGCTTATGGCTCCCAGATCCTTGGCATTATTGAATTTTCGCTATGCGCCCGAAGGAGCGGATGCGCTGGACGGGTTGAACGAGCGGCTGCTGCACGCGATCAACGACGAAGGGCGCATCTACCTGACGCAAGGCAGCGTGAACGGAGCCTATGCGATTCGCGTCTCCATCGGACAGACCGGCACCGAACGCATCCATGTCGAGCAGGCCTGGGAGGCGATCCGCTCGGCCGCCGCCCGTCTTTAGGCGCCGCCGGTAGAATGTCTGAAAATGAATAATTTCATATATTTATGAATTTTGTTCTAGATATGATCTTGACATCTGAGAAAGTGGTGTATGATGGTCTCCAGGGAAGCGGACTCCGGAGCCGTCTCCCTGGGTGCTGCGCGGCCGAGCGGTGCCGTTCTTGAAAACCCCCTGAGAAACGGACGGGAGAGGTTTGCCTTCTGCCTCGCGCGCGCAATCAGGCGTGCGAACCGCGCCGACGCAAGACGCGCGGGCGGGCAGAGGCGCGCACGCACGCGAACCGCGCGCGGCAAAGGGACCCGCTCCCGGTCGGACAAAGGAGAGACCATGACCGCAACCGACCCCCGCCCCCAACTGGCGGCGACACTGGCCGCAAGGCTCGCCCCCGCCGCCGAGGCCCTCGCCCTGGCCTATGCGGAGGACATCGGCGCCGGGCCGCCGCCGGAGGACGACCGTGCACTCGCCGAACGCCACCGCGCCGGACGCGCCCAGCTCTCGCATCTCCGCCAGCTCCTCTCCGTGCTCGACTGGGCCGGCGCCCACCTGCCCGAACCCGAACTCGCCGAAGATCCGGCATACGAGCCCGACGAGGTCCGCGACGAACCGCGCCCCGATGTCTCTGACTATGACGGCGGCGAGGACGAGTTCCACTATGGCGGCGAGGTCTGGGCCGGCAGCCAGGAAACGCCGGAGTTCCGGGCGTGGCTGGAAGACAAGGAGCGCCGGTTCGGGCCGGTCCCGATAGACGACGGCCGCGAAGGCAGCCTGAACGAATGCAGTGTCAACGGGCGGACATTCATCGGCAAGCTGACAACGCCGGAGTTCAAGGCATGGTACGCAAGGCAGAGGCGCCACACGGACGAATTCCTCGCCCGCTGTCTCGTCCGCGCCCGAAACCCCGGACCGGACCGGCTGAACGCCATGACCGCAAACCCCGCCGCATGACAAAACATGACATCCCATGACGCTTCGCGCGGCGTCTCCGCCGACGGGGGCTTATCCGGCCCTGGCGATCACGAAGCGGTAGGGCGCGTCCGCCTCCTGCGCTTCCACGATGTCATGGCCCTCAGTGGCGCAGAAATGGCGCATGTCGATGGGCGAGGCCGGGTCGTCGGTCAGCACTTCCAGCCGGTCGCCCGGCGCCATCGTGCGCAGGCGCTTGCGGGCCCGCAGGACCGGAATCGGGCAGCGCAGGCCGGTGGCGTCCAGCAGGTCGGCCATGGTTCAGAAAGCGTTGAGCGGGATCTTGAGATAGGCGCGGCCGTTGCTTTCCGGCTCCGGCAGGTCGCCGCCGCACATGTTCACCTGGATCGAGGGCAGCAGCAGCGCCGGCACGTCCAGCACCTTGTCGCGCTCGGTGCGCATGGCGACGAAGTCCTGCTCGTCTATGCCGTCGCGCACATGCCGGTTGGCCCTGCGCTCCTCCGCTACCGTCGTCTCCCAGGCCACTTCCCGCCCGCCCGGCGCATAGTCGTGCCCGACGAAAATGCGGGTTTCGGGCGGCAGCGACAGGATGCGCCGCGCCGAGCGGTAGAGCGCCGCCGCGTCGCCGCCAGGGAAGTCGCAGCGCGCCGTGCCGAAGTCCGGCATGAAGACCGTGTCGCCGGTGAACGCCGCGTCGCCGATGACATAGGTGACGCAGGCGGGCGTGTGGCCGGGCGTGTGCAGCACCCGCGCTTCGACCTGCCCTACCTTGAACCTCTCCTCGTCCTCGAACAGCCGGTCGAACTGGGAGCCGTCGGTGAGGAACTCCGGAGGCAGGTTGTAGATGTCCTTGAAAACCGCCTGCACATCGACGATGCGGCGGCCGATGGCCGTCCGCCCGCCGACGGCTCCCTTCAGGAAGGCGCCGGCGCTCAGATGGTCGGCGTGGACATGGGTTTCGAGAACCCACTCGACGGCCAGCCCGCGCTCGCGGACCCGCTCCAGGACGCGCTCCGCGAAGGTCGTTTTCGTGCGTCCCGAATAGATGTCGTAGTCGAGCACCGGATCGACGATGGCGGCCCGGCCGGTCTCCGGGCAGGCGACGGTATAGCTCACCGTCGAACTCGGCTCGTGAAACAGCGCCTCTACCAGCGGTCTTTCGGCCAAGAGTCGCCCTCCCCTGCGGCCGGGCGCTATCCTATACCGGATTCACAAACGGGAGAACGCATCCGTGAATGCGCCGCTGATCGACTACCGCTCCGAAGACGGCATCGCAACCATTACGCTCAACCGGCCCGACAAGATGAATGCGCTCTCGAACGGGCTGGTCGCCGAACTCATCCTGGCCTTCGAACGATTGCAGGACGGCGACGACCGCGTCGCGATCCTGACCGGCGCCGGCGAGCGGGCCTTCTCGGTCGGCGCGGACCTGCGCGACCCGCCCCGCGACCCCGAGCTCTGGGAATGCATGCCGGGCGTAGGCGTGATGGTGGACAAGCCGATCGTCGCGGCCGTCCACGGCTATTGCGTCGGCGGCGCCTTCTGCCTGGTCGAATTCTGCGACCTGGCCGTGGCCGACGAGACGGCCGATTTCTTCTATCCCGAGGCGCAGATCGGGTTCTGCGGCGGGCTGATCGCCGGGCTGGCGGCGCGCATCCCGCACAAGCTCGCGATGGAATTCATGATGACCGGCAAGCATTTCGACGGCGAACGCGCCGCCGAGATCGGCATGGTCAACCGCGCCGTGCCGAGAGGCGAGCTGATGGCCGCGGCAAGGGACTATGCGACCATCCTGCGCGACAGCGCGCCGCTGGTGCTGCGGACGGTCAAGCGGTTCGTGCGCGATACCGTGGTGGCGCGCGGCCCCTCCGAGCTTCAGGCGCTGGCGCGGCGCGAACTGCTCTCGATCAGCCGCAGCGAGGACCAGAAGGAAGGCGGGCGCGCCTTCCGCGAGAAACGCAAGCCCGCCTTCACCGGCCGATGAGCGCCGAGATCGTCTTCGAGGTCCGTGACGGGGTGGGCCTCATCCGCCTCAACCGGCCGGAAAAGCTCAATGCCTTCACCAATCCGATGCTGGAGGACTGGCTGAAGGCGCTGGACGAGGCGGAGGCCCGCGAGGATGTGCGCTGCGTCGTCATCACCGGCACGGGGCGGGGCTTCACTACCGGCGGCGATGTTTCGACCATGGGCGAGGACCGGGACAACAGCCCGCGCGCGACCAAGGACCGCATCTGGGAGACGATCCAGGCGGTGCCGAAGCGGCTCGCGACCATGGACACGCCGACCATCGCCGCCGTCAACGGCGTCGCGACAGGCGGCGGGGTCGATGTCGCGCTTGCCTGCGATATCCGGGTCTGCGCCGCCTCGGCGCGATTCGCCGAGACCTATGCCCGGCTCGGCCTCATCCCCGGCGCGGGCGGGGCGTATTTCCTGCCGCGCACGGTGGGCGTCGCCCGCGCGCTGGAGCTGCTGTGGACGGCGGAGTTCATCGACGCGGAGACCGCCGGGCGCATCGGGCTCGTCAACCACGTCTATCCCGACGAGAGCTTCCTCGACGAGGCGATGGCGCTTGCCGGCCGCATCGCCGCAGCCGCGCCGCTTTCCGTGCGCTACATCAAGCGGACCGTCTATCGCTCGCTCGCCACGGACATGCTCACCAGCTTCGACCTAGTGTCTTCGCACATGACCGTCGTGCGCTCATCGGAGGACCATATCGAGGCCGTAGCGGCTTTCCGCGAGAAACGCACGCCCGAGTTCAAGGGCCGATGACGGTCCCCGCCCGCATCCGCACCGAAACATGACATCCCATGACATCCCATGACACCTCGTGACGCCTCTGCCCTTCCGGCGTTCTCCGGCGCGGGGCATATTGGCCGCTCCGGTTGCCGCTTCCATCAGGAGAACTGAACCTTGCCCAAACTGACCGCAGATGACCTTGCCGCGCTGCGCGCGCTCGATACGCCCACGATCTGCAACGCGCTGGAGGTCGTGGCCGGCAGCCGGCTGAACACCGGCTTCACGGTCGAGCCGCTGGTCTGCCCCTTCCCGGACCTGCCGCCCATCGTCGGCTATGCCCGCACCGGTACCATACGCTCGCAATTCCCGAGCGCCGTCGGCGGTGACGAAGCGACGAAGCTGCGCGTGGCCTATTACGACTATGTCGCCCATGGCGGCCCGTCGCCGCAGATCGTGGTGTTGCAGGACCTGGACGGCCCGCGCGCCGGCTTCGGCGCCTTCTGGGGCGAGGTCAACTCCAACATCCACAAGGCGCTCGGCTGTCTCGGCGTCGTCACCGACGGCTGCATCCGCGACATTCCGGACTGGGCGGACGGCTTCCAGGCCATCGCGGGTTCGATCAAGCCGGCGCATGCCCATGTGCATGCAGTGGATTTCGGCGGACAGGTCAGCGTCGCCGGCATGGTCGTCAACAGCGGCGACCTCGTCCACGCGGACCGGCATGGTGCGGCCGTCATCCCCATCGACCAGGCGCGCGAAGTGCCGAAGGCGGCGGCCGAGGTCGCGGCGAAGGAGAAGATCGTCCTCGATGTCTGCCGGGGCGCCGGTTTCACCTTCGAGAAGCTGAAACGCGCCATGCTCGGCCCCGAAGACGTGCACTGAGGGCGCTGGACCCTAATTTCGTGATTGGGAGGCTTGAGTAGCTTGAATGCCGCGTTCTCGTTCATCATGCCTACCGGATTCACACATCTGTCTCCGTTGGCTTGTCGTTGCCTGCCCTCCAACCGTCGCCCCGGCCCCCGAGCCGGGGCCCAGCCTCGGTTCTCGCGGCAGCCCCGGGTCGCGGTTCGGGACAGGCCCCAGCGGTTCGGCCTGCCCTCCACCGGGTGCGGCGGCATCGGGAGCCATGGATGGACCCCGGCTCGGAGGCCGGGGAGACGAACTAGGCGTGGCCGGGATGACCTTTGCTTCCACGGGGCTGGCCATGACGGCGGGTTCGTCGGACTGAAGAATCCCTGCGCCCCAATCGACGTCATACGAGCTGCGAATCCGGGACATTAGCGCCATGCGTTTGCCTCTCCTGCCGCTGGCGGCCATGGCCGGGCTGGTCGCGCTCTCCAATGTGCTGGTCCAGTATCCGATCAACGACTGGCTGACCTGGGGCGCGTTCACCTACCCCGTCTGCTTCCTGGTCACGGACCTCACCAACCGGATGCACGGCGCGGCGACGGCGCGGCGGGTCGTCTATGTCGGGTTCGCGGCCGCCGTCGTGCTGTCCATCGTGCTGGCGACGCCGAGAATCGCGGTCGCCTCGGGCCTGGCATTCCTGGTCGCGCAGCTTCTGGACGTGACCGTGTTCGACCGGATGCGCCAACGGACCTGGTGGCAGGCGCCGCTGGTCTCCTCGATGCTGGGCTCGGCCGTCGATACGGCGCTCTTCTTCTCGATCGCCTTCTACGGCACAGACGTGCCCTGGGTCACGCTCGGGATCGGCGACTTCCTCTGGAAGGTCGCTTTCGCGCTCACCCTGCTGATTCCGTTCCGGCTGCTCATGCCGATGACCGCCGGGCGGGCCGTTCAATAGTGGGAGACGCCGCCTTCTGCCGGGATGACCGCGCCGTTCACCATGCGCGACTCGTCCGAGGCCAGGAAGAGCCCGATATTGGCGATGTCCTCCGGCTGCCCGACGCTGAAGGGATACTGGTTGAAGACGGCGAACTGGCCTTCGTTCACGCGCTCCCGGTCGGGCGGCAGGCGCGACAGGATCCGTTCGGTCAGGATGAGGCCGGGGCAGATCACGTTGGCGCGCACGCCTTCGTCGGAATAGGAGCCGGCGAGCGAGCGGGTGAAGGAGATCAGCCCGCCCTTCGCCGCCGAATAGACATGGCTGGGGACGAAGCCGCGCAACGCCGCGACGGAGGAGATGTTGATGACCGCGCCGCCGCCGCCCGCGATCATGTGCGGCACGACATGGCGGCACATCAGCATCGGCCCCTTGAGGTCGAGCGGGATCGTGCGGTCCCAGACGGCAAGATCGACTGCATCAATCTTGTCGTCCTCGGGGACCGATCCGCCGGCGCAGTTGAACAATATGTCGATGCGCCCGAACTCCGCCATCGCCGCCGCCGCGCAGGCCGCGGCCGAGGCATCGTCGGTGACATCGGTGCGGTGGAAGGAGGCCCCGGTATCCGCCGCCGTTGCGGCTCCGGCCGCCTCGTCTATCTCGGCCACCATCACCTTCGCGCCCTCGCGAATGAAGATTCCGGTGGCCGCCTTTGCGATCCCGGTGCCCGCGCCGGTAATCACCGCGATCTTGCCTTCGAGCCGTGCCATATCCTGCGCTCCTCTCGTTGCCGCTGCCAGTGTCCCGGGAGATCAATAGGCGGAGATGCCGCCCTCTCCCGGGATGACCGCGCCGTTCACCATGCGCGCCTCGTCCGACGCGAGGAAGAGCGCGATATTGGCGATATCCTCCGGCTGGCCGACGCCGAACGGATAACTCTCGAATGTGGACACGGACCCCTCGCGCGGGCGTTCCTCGTTCGGCTGGCGGTAGCGGGCGCGGACGCGCTCGGTCAGGATGAGGCCGGGACAGATCACATTGGCGCGCACGCCCTGGTCGGAATAGGAGCCGGCGAGCGAACGGGTGAAGGAGATCAGCCCGCCCTTCGCGGCCGAATAGATATGCGCCGGATGGTTGCCGCGCAGCGCGACGACCGACGAGACATTGACGACGGCGCCGCCGCCACCCGCAATCATGTGCGGCACGACATGCCGGCACATCAGCATCGGCCCCTTGAGGTCGAGCGGAATGGTGCGGTCCCAGACTCCCAGGTCTACCGTGTCGATCTTCGTGTCCTCGATCACCGACCCGCCGGCACAGTTGAACAGGATGTCGATGTGTCCGAACTCGGCCATCGCCGCCGCAGCACAGGCTGCCGCCGAGGCGTCGTCGGTCACGTCCGTGCGGTGGAACGCAGCGCCGGTCTCCGCGGCGGCCGCCGCGCCTGCCGCCTCGTCGATCTCAGCGACCATCACCTTCGCTCCCTCGCGAATGAAGATTCCGGTAGCCGCCCTGGCGATACCCGACCCGGCCCCGGTTATGATCGCGTGCTTGCCTTCGAGGCGTCCCATCTCTTGCTTTCCTTCCGATCCCGGCGCTAGGGTCGCGCCCATGGCACAAGAGCTTATCAATCCCTGCGGCATCTACCAGCGCAATAGCGGCGCGCTGGCGCCGCGGCGCTCCCTGGAGGATGTCAAGGTCGTCGGCCTGTTCTCCAATCTCAAGGCGAATGCGGACCTTTACCTGGAAGAGGTCTCGCGCCGGCTGAAGGCGCGCCACCCGCATCTGGAGTTCGAGCTCTTCCAGAAGATCGCGAGCGAGCCCGCCAACTTCTCTCAACAATGGCTCGACCGGGTTCACGCCGTGGCCGCCGCCTTCGGGGACTGAGGCTCCTGCACGTCGTGGTGTATCCATGACGCGATCAAGCTCGAAGAACGCGGCATTCCGGTTGCCGTCACCTGCACGGACGAGTTCTTCGCCCTCGGCAAGGCGGAAGCGGAATGCCTCGGCATGGCCGGCCTGCCGATTGCGGTCGTGCCGCATCCGGTGGCGAAATTGCCGCCCGCCGGCGTTTCCGAGATCGCGGACGAGGCGGTCGGCCAGATCGTCCACATGCTTGAGGCCGAGGCCGGCGAACTCGCCGAAGAATGCCGCAACCGCCCGCTGCCGAAGCGGGGCCGGATGCGTTACCGCTCGCTGTTCGAGGGCGACTACAACGCGCCCGGCGCGCCGGAGCGGATTTCCGGCCCGGACTCGACCGAAGCGCTGAACCGCGTCTTCTACCAGCGCGGCTGGACCGACGGCCTGCCTTTCGTTCCACCGACGCCCGACCGCTGGGAAGCCATGCTGGACGGGCGCGACCCCGGAGAAGAGATCGGCCTGATCGAGCCGCGCCTCGGTCGTGCGACGGTCGGCAATGTCGTCGCCAATGCCGTGATGGCCGGGGCGACGCCGGCGATGATGCCGGTAGTCCTGGCCGCGACACGGGCCATGACCGTCGAGCGCCTGAACCTGAAAGCGCTCCAGTCCACGACCCATCCCTGCGGCCTCTTGACCGTCGTGCATGGGCCGATAGCGGAAGAGCTCGACATCGCGTCCGGCACCAACTGCATGGGCCAGGGCGTCCACGCCAATGCCGCGATCGGGCGCGCGGTCCGGCTGGTGCTGACCAATATCGGCGGCGCCCAGCCCGGCGTGCTCGACCGCGCGACGATGGGCACGCCCGCCAAATACAGCTACTGCTTCGCGGAGAACGGCGAGGCCAATCCCTGGGCGCCCTTCCATGCCGAACGGGGCTTCGGCGCGGAGGAGAACGCGGTCACGGTCTGCGGCGTCGAGGGTCCGCACAATGTGAACGACCACTACAGCGAAACGGCCGAAGACGTCCTGCTGACGATCTGCGGCACCATGGCCACGCCCGGTTGCAACAACTCCTATTTCCACGGCGAATACCTGGTCGTGATCGGCCCGGAACACGCCGAGGTGATCGCGCGCGAGGGCTGGTCGAAGGAGGATGTCGAGCGCTTCATCATCGAGCGCGCGATCATTCCGCGCTGGCATATCGGCAAGGCGCAGATGGCGCTATACGGCCAGCAGGTGCCGGAGCGTTTCGTCGGCCCGAACGGAAAGGACGGCGTGCGCATCGTGAGCGAGCGGGACCAGCTCATGGTCATGGTCGCCGGCGGGGCGGGACGCCACTCCTGCGTCATTCCGTCCTTCGGCAGCACGCTCTCCGTCACCGAGGCGATCCGGGAGTAACCGGCGATGTCCGCAGATCGGCGAGGAGCGGCATGACGTCGCTGGCGAAGCGCTCGATCTGCTCCGGGCGCCGGTCGTAGGGCCCGACGAGATCGACCACGACATGTCTGGCGCCGGCCCCATGGAACTCGCGTATGCGTTCGGCCACCTGCTCGCCCGTGCCGAGCGCCGCATAGCGCGCTGCCGCTTTGCGGAAGTCCATCGCATAGCGGCGCGACAGCGACTCGGTCGCAATGTCGAGCGCACGCTCATAGCTGTCGTCGATGCGGGCAAAGAGCAGGTGGCCGGTGCCGAACGGCACCTCGCCGCGCTCCGCCGCCTCGGCCGCCTGCGCAATTTCGCCGAGCGCCCGCCCGAACATGTCGGGCGTCACGACATAGGAGACATAGCCGTCGGCAAGCCACCCTGCGCGCCGCAATGCCGGCGGGCGGCGACCGCCGCACCAGATCGGCGGGCCGCTCGTCTGCCTTGGCGGCGGCAGCATCGGCACCTCCTCGAAGGAGAAATAGCGCCCGCCATAGCTTGCCGGCCGTCCCGACCAGAGCGCGCGCACAGCCTCGATACTCTCGGTCAGCCGCCGGCCGCGCTCTTCGCGGGGAACGCCGCAGACCTCGTATTCCTTCGGAAACTCTCCGCCCACGCCGACTCCGAAGAGGAACCGGCCTTCCGTCAGGTGGTCGAGCGTGGCCGTCATCTTGGCCACGGGCCCCGGATGGCGCAGCGGCAGGAGATAGACACCCGTGCCGAAGACCAGCCGCCGGCTCGCCACCGCCGCCTGCGCGATCGTCAGCAACGGGTCGAGGAACGGAATCGCAAAGGAGACATGGTCGCCCAGCCAGATCTCGTCGAACCCCTTCGCGTCCACGTCCTCCACGAACGACACGAGGTCGTCGATGCGCGGCTGCCACGGGCCGGTTTCGAAATCCCCCTGGCGGTGGATGGTCTGGATTCCGAGTTTCAGTCCCTCTTCGAGCCGCAGCGCCATGCGCCTCCCTCCCCCGTGGCTGGCGTTTTGCGGTATAGAGCTTCATCCGCTGGGGAGACGCAACGATGAGCGCCTTTGCATCGCTCGTGGACGACCGCGCCGGCGAGGGCGTCTTCAGGGTGGACCGCGCCGTCTATACGGACCCCGAGGTTTTCGCCGCCGAAATAGAGACGATTTTCGAGGGCAGCTGGATCTATCTCGCGCATGAGAGCCAGATCGCCTCGCCCGGCGACTATCTTGCCGTCTGGATGGGCCGCCAGCCCGTGATCGTCAACCGGCGGGCCGACGGTTCGGTCGGTGCCATGCTGAACGCCTGCGCCCATCGCGGCGCCCGCCTCACGCCCACCCGTCAGGGCAAAGCGACCACTTTCGTGTGCCGCTATCACGGATGGTGCTACGACACCTTCGGCGCCTGCACGAAGATCAAGGACGAGCGCACTTCCGCGCTGCCCGCTGGCGCGTCGCGTGCCGATTTCGCCCTCAAGACCGTGCCGCTGGTGGAAAGTTACAAGGGCTTCGTCTTCGGCTCGCTCAATGCCGATGCGCCGTCGCTTGCCGAACATCTGGGCGAGGCTCTTCCCGTCATCGATCTCGTCGCCGACCAGTCGCCGGACGGCATGGAAATCGTTCCGGGCCAGGCGAGCTATGTCGTGGACGGCAATTGGAAGCTGCAGACCGAAAACGGCGTGGACGGCTACCACGTCTCCACTGTGCATCGGAACTTCGTCACCACGATCCAGCGCCGGGACCTGAAGTCGGGCGCCAGCGGGACCCGCCGGACCGACAACTCCCGCTTCATGGGCGCGACCCGCAATGGCTGCTACGACCTCGGCAACGGCCACAACCTGATCTGGACCGAGCGAGGCATGCCGGAATCGGCGCCGCTCTGGGAAGCGCGCGACCGCTTGCTGCCGCTCGTTGGCGAACGCAAATGGACCTGGATGTGCGCGCGGGGGCGCAACCTCCTGCTGTTCCCGAACGTGTTCCTGATGGACCAATCCTCGACGCAGATCCGGATGATCCGCCCGATCTCGCCGAGCCGCACCGAAGTCACGGTCCATTGCATCGCGCCCAGGGGCGAGAGCCGGGCCGCACGCGCGGCGAGGCTTTCGAAGTTCCGCGACTTCTTCCTGATGAGCGGGCTTGCCACGCCGGACGATTCGGCCGCGCTGGAGGATACGCAAGCGGGATGCGAAGGCCGCCTCGACCGCTGGAACGACCTGTCGCGAGGCTTTTCGGCCATGCAGGAAGGCGGCGACGACGCCGCGGCCGACCTGGGCATCCGGCCCGTTTCGACGAGTCCGCGCTGGGACCACGAAACGCTCTATCACGGACAATACCGCCAGTGGCGCCACCTGATGGCCCGCGCCGGCAGGACCGCAGCGTGAAGATCGACCCGGAACTGCAACTCGCCGTCGAGCGGGTCATCCATCTCGACGCCTGGCTGCTGGATGAACGCCGTTTCGAGGACTGGCTGGCGCTGTTCACCGACGATGTGACCTTCTGGGTCCCCGCATGGACCGGTGAGGAAACGCTCGCCCGCGATCCCGAGACCGAACTCGCGCTCATCTATATCAAGGGCAAGGAAGGACTGGACGACCGGGTGTTCCGCATCGGCACGCGCGACAGCTACGCTTCGCTCCCGATGCCGCGGTCGTGCCATGTGGTCGGCAATGTGCTGGTCCTCTCCGTCGAAGAAGACGAGGTCGAGGCGGTCGCGTCCTGGACGGTGCATCAATATGCCTCGCTCAAGGGCGCGCGCGTGCATGGCGGGCGCTACCGCTATCGGCTCCGCCTCGAAGACGACGAGTGGCGGATCGCCGCCAAGACCGTGACCTTCCTGAACGACGGGGTCGATGTCGCCCTGGATATCTACAATGTCTGAACCGAATACCGCCCCGAAGGGCCTTCGCTTCGCCGTGGATTACGGCCCGCTGCTGGTCTTCTTCGTCACCTATTACGCCGCCGATATCATGTGGGCGACGGCTGCGATCATCGCGGCTACTACCGTCATGCTCGGCGTCTCCTGGTATTTCGAACGGCGGCTCGCGCCCCTGCCGCTGGTGACAGCGTGTCTCGTCGCGGTGTTCGGCGGGCTTACCCTGCTGCTTGCCGACGAGACCTTCATCAAGATGAAGCCGACCATCGTGAAGGCATTCATCGCTGCCATATTGCTCGGCGGCCTTGCTTTCGGGAAGCCGTTGCTGAAGCCGCTGTTCGGCGCGGTCTGGAAGATCGACGACGACGGATGGCGCAAGCTGACCTTGCGTTTCGGGCTGTTCTTCATCGCCATGGCGGTGCTGAACGAGATCGTCTGGCGGACCCAGTCCACGGACTTCTGGGTCAACTACAAGCTGTTCGGCACCATCGGCCTGACCTTCGCCTTTTCGCTGACCCAGATCCCGGTGTTCCGCCGCCACTGGATCGAGGAAGCCGCGAAGAGCGGGTAGCCGCCCGTCCGGGTCTCAGGCGGCCCGCTGGGTAGTCTCAAGCAAGTCGTTAACAACACGCTCCAAATGATTGAGTGTGTTACATTCACGCAGGAGATCGCAATAGGGCCGGTAGCGGCGCATCTCGCTGTCTCCCGTGCCCCAGAGCGGCGGCGGCTCCGGATTGAGCCAGATGAGCCGCTTGCAGCGCTCGTGCATCTCCTTCAGATATTCCGCCTTCGGATCGGTGTTGTTCGACCGCGCGTCGCCCAGGATGACGATCGTGGTGTTCCGGTCCACATCGGCCAGGAAGCTTTCGCGGAAATTGGTGAGCGATTCGCCATAGTCCGTCGGCATGTAGCCGACCTTCTGCATCACCTTGTCCGCGGCTGCGTCGGCAACATTGTCCTTGAAATGCTCCGAGACCTCGATGAGGTATCCGGAAAAAGCGAAGCTGCGAATGTCGTGCAGGAGCTCGTGCAGCTCGTAGAGGAACTGCAACAGGAACCGCGCGACGCTCGCCACGGACCCGCTGACATCGCAGATCGCCATGACGCGGGGCCGGTCGAGCTTTCGCTTCTTCCACTCCAGCTCGAACAACACGCCGTCATTGCCGTAATTGCGGCGCATGGTGCGGCGGATGTCGAGCTGGCCGCGGTTCTTCATCTTGCGCCGGCGGGAATGCAACGCCACCAGCCGGCGGCAGATCTTCTCTACGATACGGCGCATCTGCTCCCGGTCGCGGCGGTCCAGATTGCCGAGCCTGGAGCGCCGGAGCCGGTCCTCCCGGAGCTCCTGCGAGGTCGCCGCGCCCTGAAGCGAAAGCTGCTGCTCCACAAAGTTCCGAACCTGCTCGAAGAGCCAGGCCCGGCTTTCCTGCAAGGCTTGCCCGGCGCTGCCGCCGGCGCCCTGCCCGCCCATTGCCTGGATCTGCGCATCGACGCCCTCGACTCCCATCTGCTGGAGGACGCGCTGGGTATAGAGGCCGCGCTGGGTAAAGAAGCGAATGTTTTCCACCCCGACTTCCACCGCCGCCTCCTGCATGGCAAGCGCCAGCGCCGCCCGGTCGCCAGCCTCCAGCATGGCCAGCAGATCTCCGCTGTCCGCCTGTCCGTTCTCGTCAGGAGCCTCCCCGTCCCGGCGGTCGTGGAAGCTCTCGAACGCGAAGAATTCGTCGAAGATGCGCGTAAATCCCGTTTTCTCCTCCGGCGTCTTGGCAAGCGCCATGGAGAGGGCGTCATGCAGGCTCTGCCGATCGGACCAGCCCATCAGCCGCGCCGTCTCCATCGCATCGAGCGTCTCGGCGACCGAAACCCTGATCTCGGCCCCGCGCAGCGCGGAGAGGAAATTGGTGAAGGTGCGCTCCATCAGGCGCGCGCGCCGTCGGCCTTTTTCGCCTGGCGCGTAAACCCGTAGAGCTCCCCATCGACCGACTGGATGTCCTCCTCGAATTTCAGGAACACATTCAGCGTTTCCCGAACCGTGTCCGCTTCGAGTTCGTCGGCATGCAGCAGCAGCAGCACGCGGGCCCAGTCGATGGATTCGCTCACGGAAGGCTGCTTTTTCAGGTCCAGCTCGCGCACCTGCTGGACGAAGGAGACGAGCTGGTATTTCAGGTGGCGCGGAATCTCAGGGATGCGGGCCTGGATGATCTCCCGTTCGAGCCGGGCGTCGGGGAACGGCACATAGAGATGCAGGCAGCGCCGCTTGAGCGCATCGCTCATCTCGCGGGTGTTGTTGGAGGTGAGGAACACGACGGGGCGCCGCTCCGCCTTGATCGTCCCAAGCTCCGGGATCGAGACCTGGAACTCGGACAGGATTTCCAGCAGGAAGGCCTCGAATTCGTGGTCCGACTTGTCGACCTCGTCGATCAGCAGCACAGCGCCGCCGGGCTCGCGCAACGCCTTGAGCAGGGGCCGCGGCGCAAGGAAACGCTCGGAGAAGAACACGTCCGCATGGGCATGCAACCGGTTCATGGACTCCTTGAGCCCCTGGGCCTCGCCCAGCACCTCTCCCAGCTTGTCCCGCAGGATTTGCGTATAGAGGAGCTGCTTGGCGTAGCGCCACTCATAGAGCGCCTTGGACTCGTCCAGGCCCTCGTAGCATTGCAGCCGGATGAGCGGCAGTTCGAGATAGGCCGCCGTTGTGTTCGCGAGTTCCGTCTTGCCGACACCGGCAGGACCTTCGACGAGAACCGGCTTGCCCAGATGGCCCGCAACATAGATCGCCGTTGCAATCTGGCGCGAACAGATATAGCCGAGTTCCGCATAGCCTTCGCGGACGCGCTCGATGGACTCCAGCTTTTCCAGTTGTTCGGGGGTCATACCTTGTCCGGGAAATAGAGAGCGGCGGATATTGCCTGCTGCTTTCCGGCGACACAACCGAACCGGGTCGTGCGAAACCGCCGCATGAAGCGCGCGCCTCCGCTACCGATCCTGTGCCTGTTTCCATGAGGCCCGACCGGCCCGGACGCGGTATCGCACTGATGATCGTTGCGATGGCGATGCTGGCCGGCCTCGATGCCGTCGGCAAGCTCGCAACTGAGACCTATCCGGTCTCGCAGGTCCTGTTCCTGCGCTTCGCCATGTTCCTTGCCTTCGCGCTGGCGCTCGCCGCCCGGCGCGGCGGCATCCTGGCGAGACTGCGCACGCGGCACGTCCGCCTCCAGGTCTTCCGGTCCCTGGTCCTGGCGCTTGAGATGTGGTTGTTCGTCTATGCGATCTCGAAACTGGCGCTGGCGGACGTTCATGCCGTCGCGGCCGTCTCGCCTCTGATCGCAACCGCGCTTGCCGTGCCGATCCTGCGCGAGCGGGTGGGCCCATGGCGCTGGGCGGCGGTGGCGGCAGGCTTCGTTGGCACGCTGATCGTGATACGCCCCGGTATCGGCGTATTCGACCCGTTGACCGTCGTACCGCTCATCGCGGCCTTCGGGTGGGCCTACTACCAGATATTGCTCCGCCGCCTGCGCGAGGAGCCGCCCGAGACGACGCTCCTCTACACCGCGATCGTTGGCGCTGCGGTCTGGAGTGCGTCCGTGCCATTCGCCTGGCATCCGCCGGACGCCTATGGGTGGGCGCTTCTCGGCGCCGTCGGCGTGCTCGGAATCGTCACACATGGCCTGCTCGTTCTTGCAGCGCGGGAAGCGCCGGCCGCCGTCCTGCAGCCGTTCAACTACACGCTGCTGGTCTGGGCGACGCTCTGGGGCTGGGTCGGGTTCGGCGCATTCCCCGACTCCTGGACGATTGTCGGGGCAGGCGTCGTGGTCGCCAGCGGCCTCTTCGCAATCTGGCGGGAGCGTCGGCGCGCCGAGCGTCGTCTGTAGCCCTCTATACCGGCCGCCGCCGGCAATTCGTGCATAATGCCGGCGACGCAAATTGGGGGATTGCTTTCCATGCAGTTCGTTCTGGCGATCCGGGGCCAGTTTCCGCCCGGGGACGACATGAGTGCGCGCTTCGAGGAGCTGATGGAGCAGGTTCGCCTGGCGAAGCAGCTCGGCTTTACCGGCATCGCGAAGTCCTGCCACTACAGCTCCTCCCCCTGGCAGGAAATCCAGCAGATCCCCTTCCTCGCCCGCGCGGCGGCGGAAGCGCCGGGCCTTACCTTCATCACCTCCATCGTGCTGCTGCCGCTGCACAAGCCGCTGGAAATCGCCGAACAGACGGCGGCGCTCGACCTGTTCACCGGCGGGCGCTTCATCCTCGGCGTCGGCATCGGCTACCGCGATGTCGAGTTCAAGGCCTTCGGCACCACCCGCCGGGAGCGGGTGCCGCGCATGGTCGAGAATATCCAGGCGATCAGGCGCTTGTGGACCGAGGACGAGGTGACGATGAAGGGCTCGCATTTCGAGCTCGACGGCGCTGTCTGTTCGCTGAAACCCCGGCGCCCGCCGCCCATCTGGATCGGCGCCAATGCCGACCCGGCGATCCGCCGGGCCGCGCATATCGCCGACAGTTGGATGATAAACCCGCACAACCGCATCGACACGATCCTGCGCCAGACCGAGGTGTACAAACAGGGCCTCGACGAAGCGGGCAAGCCGTGGCCGGAGACGCTGCCGCTGGCGCGCGAAATGTTCGTGGCGCGGACCCGCGCCGAGGCGGTGCGGCTCGCCCGGCCTTATCTGGAAGCCAAGTACAAGGCGTATCACGACTGGGGCCAGGACAAGGCGATGCCCGAGGGCGACAACGATCTCGGCCAGGAATTCGACGAACTCGCCCGCGACCGCTTTCTCTTCGGTTCCGCCGACGAGGTCGCCGACCAGATCGTCGGGATGATGAAGGCAACCGGCGCCAACCAGCTTTCCCTGCCGATCCAGTGGCCCGGAATGCCGCAGAGTCTCGTTCTGGAGCAGATGCATGTGATGGCGGAAGAAGTCGTTCCGCGCGTCAGGCAAGGGCTTTAGCCGATGCAATTCGGGTTGATGACACGCGGCCAGTACGAGCTGGGCGACGACATGCAACAGCGCTTCGCGGAGCTTGCGGAACAGGTGCGGCTGGCTGACCGCCTCGGCTTTGCATCGCTCACCAAGGGCTCGCACTACAGCGCATACCCCTACCAGGACTTCCAGCAACTGCCCTATCTCACCCGGATGATGGCGGAGGCTCCCAATCTCCGCCTCAATGCCGGCATCATTCTGCTGCCGCTGCACAAGCCGCTCGACCTCGCCGAGCAGTTGGCGACCATGGATGTCATGTCGGGCGGTCGGGTTATCGTCGGCGTGGGCCTCGGCTACCGGGATGTCGAATTCGCGGGGTTCGGCACGGCGCAAACGGAGCGAATACGCCGGTTCGAAGAGAACCTCGAAGCGATCAGGCGCCTCTGGACGGAAGAGAAGGTCACCATGGAGGCCTCGCATTTCGCGCTTCGGGAGGCGTCCTGCCCCACAAAGCCGGTGCAGAAACCGCATCCGCCGGTCTGGGTCGGCGCCAATGCGGATGCCGCCATCCGCCGGGCCGCGCGCCTCGGGACCTGCTGGTACATCAACCCCCACAACCGGATTTCGACGATCCTGGAGCAACTGGAGGTTTATCGCCGGGCGCTGGACGAGCTCGGCAGGCCCATGCCGGAGGAACTGCCGATCAGGCGCGAGGTGTTCGTCGCCGACAGCCGCGAGGAAGCGATTCGGCTTTGCGGGCCGCATCTCGCCGGCAAATACGCCGTTTATGCCTCCTGGGGCCAGGACAAGGCGATGCCGGCGGGCGACTCCGATCTGACTGCCGCCTTCGAGGACCTTGCCCGCGACCGCTTCCTTGTCGGTTCGGCGGACGAAGTGGCGGAGCAGATGATTGCGCTGGCCCGCGCCACCGGCGTCAACCACATCGTGATGAGCGTCCAGTGGTCCGGCATGCCGCAGAGCCTCGCGCTGGAGACCCTGCAGCGCCTTTCGGAGGACGTGTTCCCCAAGGTGCGCCAGGCATTGTGACGGCCGCCAGCAGCGCCTTCTCCCCGTGAGACGGCGCCATGTGTCAGGAGATGTCATGTTGTGTCGATCCGGATGCAAATGGCGCATAGGCTGGGATCCTTCCGCGCATAAGGCCGTCGTTTCGGACGGCGGCTCCGGATATGCCGTTCGGTGTTCTCGACTTAGCTTCTTCGGCATGGGCCTCTCCTTTCGATCCCTCTTCGTTCCATTTTCTCCGACGCTGGCCTGCCTGTGGCGGGACCCTATTTCCGCGCGCAATCGCGCGCGCGCCTGCGCGGGCGAGCGGGCGCGTCTTGCGCCGGCGCGGTTCGCGCGCCTGATTGCCCGCGCACGCAAGGCAAGCGCAGGACGCACTTCTCCCGTCTGTTTCTCCGGGGTCTTTTTTTCGCGCCGGCGCGAAACGGAAAAGGAAGCGACGCCGCGGACGCCGCCCCCTTGCTCCTGTCTCATTCTAGTATGGATATTTCAGGCGCAAGCCCTCTGCTTGGGATAAAATTCCAAATTCAGGGACAGACTGCCAATTCGGCCCTAGATTGAGCCGTCATCCCGGCTTATACCAGCGGTCATCGATCGGAACCGATGGCGGCGGCGCCCCTGTTCGTCGCCCCCGCGAAGGCGGCTACCGGATTCACACATCTCATGTCGGCCTGAGTGCGGTGCGTCTGCCGGCCTTGCTCTTTCCCCCTCGCTTGCTCCTTTCTTCTCCTCCCCCGCTTGCGGGGGAGGCCGGGTGGGGGCTCTCTCGGCGTGACGGGCGGTTGCCGGGGCTTCGCCCGCCGCTTCCGCAAGCGGAAGCGGCCCCTCACCCTACCCTCTCCCGGAGGGAGAGGGTCTTCCGGGCGCGTGTTTCCCTTCTCTCCGTCATGGGGACCGGGGCAACCCCCGCCTTCGCCAGGGCAGGCGGTTGGGGGCGATGCAATGCAACGCCAACGAACGGAGATGTGTGCATGCGGTAGGCGAAGGCGGGGGCCCATCCCTGAACCGGGAGGCGCGCACAGCCGGCCGTTACAGGGCGGACGCCCCCGGCAGCGCTCCGTTTCCGCCGCCGAGGCAGGCCGAGAAGCCCGGAGATGGGCTCCCGCCTTCGCGGGGGCGACGAACAGGGACGCGGCCTTCCTATGAGTCCCAAGTTGAGGCCGCTGGTATTACTCGACGGCGATGAGCGCGGCGGCCACGCGGCGATCTTCCGCCATCAGCACGTTGTACGTGCGACAGGCCGCGCCGGTATCCATTGCGTCGGCGACCATGCCTTCGGCCCGGATTGCCTCGCGCAGCATCCGGGGCAGGAGTTGCGCCCGGCTTCCGCAGCCGATCAGGAGGATTTCGGGGATATCCCCTCCTTCCGTCAGAGGGCCGAGGCTTTCCATCGTGAGAGCCTGGAAGTCCGCCACGGGCCAGGACAGGGTGGCGTCCGGGCGCAACAGCACCGATCCGGTCCATATGGTGCCGGAAATGCGGAAACGCCCGTCTCCGTAGCTTTCGACCACCTGCCGGCCCTGCGGGACGACAGGGCTGATATCGGTCATCGGTCGCCGAGAGTGCGGGCGACTTCGGCGTCGTCAGGCAGTTCGTCCGTCGCGCTCGGGCGCACCCCCATCCACAGGAGCGTGGCCGACGCAATCCAGACCGAGGAGTAAGTGCCGATGATGACGCCCCAGATCATCGCGAAGGCGAAATCGCGGATGACCTCGCCGCCGAGGAAAAAGAGGGACAGCAGCGCCAGGAGCGTGGTCGCGGAGGTCATGACCGTGCGCGACAGGGTCTCGTTGACCGACTTGTTCAACAGCTCGGTCATCGGCAGGGTCTTGTAGCGGCGCAGGTTCTCGCGCACCCGGTCGAAGACCACCACCGTGTCGTTGATCGAATAGCCGGCAATGGTCAGCACCGCGGCCACGGTGGAGAGATTGAATTCCAGCTGCAGGATGGAGAAGATGCCTACCGTCGTAATGACGTCGTGGGCCAGCGCCAGCACCGCGCCCACGCCGAACTGCCATTCGAACCGGAACCAGATGTAGGCCATGATCGCGAGCAGCGCGAGCGCCACCGAGATCGCGCCAGCCTCGATCAACTCGCCGCCGACCTTGGGTCCGACAACCTCGACCCGCCGATATTCCTCAACGCTGTCGCCGAGCGCCTCCTTGACGGCGGCTACCGTCGCTTGCTGGGCGGCATCCCCGCCCGGCTGCTGTTGTATGCGGATCAGCACGTCGGTCGGCTGGCCGAATTCCTGCAGGCCGACCTCGCCCCTGTCCAGCGCGGTAAGGGTCTGGCGCATCGCCGAGATGTCGGCCGGGCCCTTGGTGCGCACCTCGATCAGCGTGCCGCCGACAAAGTCGATGCCGAAATTCAGGCTTTGCACGGCAAGCGAAGCCGCCGATGCCAGTATCAGCAGAATCGAGACGACATAGGCCCGCTTGCGGAACGCGATGAAGCGGAAACTGGTGTCGGGTGGAATGAGCCGCAACGGTCGCATGGCGCCTGCCTGCCTTTCAGATCGGCAACATTTGCGGGCGCCGGCGGCGAACCCAGAGGACAACCATCAGGCGCGTGACCCAGATGGCGGTGAACATGGAGGTCACGATGCCGATGGCGAGCGTGACCGCGAAACCCTTGACCGGGCCGGAGCCGAACCAGAACAGGAGCGCCGCGGCGATCAGGGTGGTGAGGTTGGCGTCGATGATCGTCTTGAGCGCGCGGTCGTAGCCGGCGTCTATGGCCCCGATTACCCCGCGTCCGACCCGCGCTTCCTCGCGGATGCGCTCGAAAATCAGCACGTTGGCGTCCACCGCCATGCCGATGGTCAGCACGATGCCGGCAATTCCGGGAAGCGTCAGCGTCGCCTGGAGCAGGGACAGCGCACCGAAGATCAACGCCATGTTGAACACCAGCGCGACATTCGCCATGAGGCCGAAGAGGCCGTAAACCACCACCATGAACACCAGCACGGCGATCATGCCGATGATGCTTGCCGCCTTGCCGGCGTCGATGGAGTCCTGCCCGAGACCGGGCCCGACCGTGCGCTCCTCCAGATAGATGAGCGGCGCCGGCAAGGCTCCGGCGCGGAGCAGCAGCGCCAGGTTCTGCGCCTCGGTGAGCGTGAAAGACCCCGATATGATGCCGGAGCCGCCCAGGATCGGCTCGTTGATTCTGGGCGCGCTGATGACCTCGTTGTCGAGCACGATTGCCAGGGGCCGGCCTACATGCTCGCCCGTCGTGCGGCCGAACTGCCGTGCACCGACAGAGTCGAAGCGGAAGCTCACTACGGGCTGCCCGTCCTGAAAGGTCTGCTGGGCATCGACCAGGCGCTCGCCCGACACCCGCACCCGCTTTTCTACGAGATAGTCGATTACCTGCCCGAGCGGGTCCGTGCCCTTCAGCCAGCGCGCGCCGGGCGGCGCAGCGGCCGTCGGGTCCGCATTGCGCTGGTCGAGAAGGTGGAAGGTGAGCTTCGCCGTCTGGGTCAGGAGCTCCTTGATCGTGTCCGGGTCGTCCACGCCCGGAAGCTGCACGATGATGCGGTCCAGGCCGTGGCGCTGGATCGTCGGCTCCCTGAGCCCCAGCTCGTTCAGCCGGATGCGCAGGATTTCCAGTGTCTGCTCGACCGCTGCGCTCTCGACATCCACGACCACTTCAGGCGGATATTCCAGCGTCGCCGCGCCGGCGGAATCGATCTCCACGGTTACGAGCCCGTCCCGCTCCGCTACAAGCTGCCGGGCGCGTTCTGCGTCGGCTGCCTCTCGCAGCGAGAACACGACGGCATTGCCGCGCACGCCGAGCCCTCGATAGCCGATGCGCGCGTCGCGCAGGCTGCGGCGGACATTGTCTTCGACCGCCTCCAGGCGTTCCAGCAGGACGGCGCCCGTCTGCACCTCGATCAGCAGGTGCGCGCCGCCCTGGAGGTCTAGGCCCAGATTGACGGTCTTGTGCGGAATCCAGCTCGGCAGGTTCGTGCCGAGATTGTCCGAGCGCCAGAAATTCGGCGATGCGTAAACCAGTCCGAGCGCGCAAATCGCCAGAATGACGACGATCTTCCACCTGGCGAAGTAGAGCATTGCAGGCTAGTTGCCCCTGCGGCCGAACAGTCCGCCGAGGAGGCCGCCGGCCCCCGCCTGAGCAGCAGGCGCTGCGGCCTGGGCCTGGCCGGGCTTGCTCAGCACATCGGTGATCTGCGAGCGGACCATGCGCACCCGCACGCCCTCCGCGATCTCCACCAGCACTTCATGCTCGTTGCTGACGCGGGCGACCACGCCCATGATGCCGCCGGCGGTCACGACCCTGTCTCCGCGCCGCAGCGCGGCCACGAGTTCGCGATGCGCCTTGGCCTTCTTCTGCTGCGGGCGGATCAACAGGAAGTAGAAGACGACGAAGATGAGGATGATCGGCAACAGGCCGGTCAGCATGTCGCCGCCCCCGCCCGACTGCGCGTAGGCCGGTGAGATCAGCATGGAAGGTCCCTCCGAAAGGACGCGCGACTATAGCCGCAGATGCCGCCTGCGCAAGGGCGGCGGGCGCGTCACGCAGAGGGCTCGGCGCCGAGGTCGAACACGATGCCTTCGAGCGCGGCGCTCGGGGCGGGATAGCGCGCCGTCACCAGCTTGTCGTGGCCGGGAACCAGCCGGTCGAGCGAGCCTGCGAGCGCCAGGCAGCGCCGATAGCCTTCCACCATCTTCGCGAGGTCGTAGAAGATGGCGAACGGGCGCTCGTCCGTGACTTCCTCGAACAGGTGGACGGCATCGGAGGCAAGCAGGATCCAGCCCCGCTTGCTGTGGACGCGCAGCACCGTCTGGCCGCGCGCATGGCCGCCGATCAGATGCGATTCGAGGCCAGGCGCTATTTCGACAACAGGGTCCGTGTCGAAGCGCAGCCGGTCTTCATAGACGAGCTGCACCAGGGCCTGGGTATCGCGCAGGTGGTAGGCGTGGCGGAAGGCCGGATGCGTCATGTCCGGCCCGGTGATCGAGGCCATTTCCTCGGCATGCATGCGGAAGCTCGCCGCAGGATAGTCGGCGAGATTGCCGACATGGTCGAAATGGGCGTGGGTCAGCAGGACATCGGGCGCCGTCTTCGCATCGACGCCGAGCCGGTCCAGCACCGCCGCCGGGTCGTGCAGGAACATGCGGCCGCCCTCGCCGGAAACGTCGGACTTGAAGCCGGTATCGACGATCCAGGTCCGCCCGGCGCCGGCGATGACATAGGTGAAGAAGTCGAGGCCGGGGATCGTCTTCGCCGGGTCGCCGCCCATGAAGGTCGAGCCTTCCGGGCGCTCTTTCTGCTCGGCGTAGCGGATTGCGAAGACATCGTAGGACGGCAGGCCGTTCATGCGGGCTTTCTCCGATACTGCTAATGTGCCGCGCCCCGACGGAGGACGGCTCCCTGGCGCCCAGTCTAGCACCGACCGTCAGCATTCTGGTCCCGTGTTTCAAGGCCGCCCAAACGATCGGCAAGGCGGTCGGGAGCGCGCTCGGCCAGACGTTCGACGACATCGAGGTGGTGCTTGCCTCCGACGATGGCGAGGACTACGCGGCCATGCTGGACTGCGCCGACCCGCGCCTCCGGCAGGTTTCCACCGGACGGACCGGAAGCGGCGACGGGCCTGCCCGGAACGCAGCGCTGGCGGCGGCGCGGGGGCGTTTCATCGCCAATCTCGACGCCGACGACACCATGCGCCCGGAGCGGCTCGCCTTCATGCTTCCCTTCGCGGAGCGCCATGGCGCGGCAGTGGACAATACGGCGCTCTGGATTGACGGGCGCCTGGCCAAGACGGCGTTTCCGGCGGCTCCCGGCGGACTTCCGGCTCACGGCGGACGCGGTCCTCGGCCCCCGCCTGCCGATGAACGCGCTTCTCCGCCGCGAGTTCGCGGGCGGGGGCTGGCGCGCCTTCGACTTCTGCAGCGATGTCGTGTTCAACCTCGAAGTGCTGAGCCGTTGTCCGGAATTCCGCGGCCTCGCCCGGACCGGCTACGACTATGTCAAGCGCGACGGCTCGATCACCCAGTCGCCGGACACGGCCGACCGGGCGGCGCGGGGATATGTCGCAATCATTGCCGCCATCGACGCGGGCGAGCTGGACCTCATGCCCGACATCGCCGGTGCCGCCCGTGCGGAGTTCGCCGCCAATGCCGCCGCCAACGATGCCTTCAGGGCGGCCCGGAACGCCGGTGAAGTCGAGAACCTGGAAGCCTGGCTCGCCTCATGACGGTCGTGCTGGTCACGGGCGCCGCGCGGCGAATCGGCCGCCATCTGGCGCTGACCTTCGGCCAGGCGGGCTGTTCGGTCGGCATCCACTACAACGACTCGCGGCGCGAGGCCGAATCGCTTGCGGGCCGGCTCGAACAGGCGGCCCCGCTGCCGGCAGACCTGTCGGAATGGGGTGCTGCAGAGGCCCTGATCGGCGATTGCGAGGCCGCGCTCGGCCCGGTGGACGTGCTCATCAATTGCGCTTCCACCTTCGAATATGACGACATGGAAACACTCCAAGAGGAAACCTGGGACCGAAACATCGCCGTCAACCTGGCGGCCCCCGTCAACCTTATCCGGGCGGTCGCGGCCCGGGGGCGCCGGGCTGTGGCAATCAATTTCCTCGATTTCAAAGTCTGGCGGCCGAGCGCATCCTTCCTTTCCTACACGCTTGCCAAGACCGCGCTCCAGAATGCCACGACGATGCTGGCGCAGGCGCTGGCCCCGACCGTGCGCGTCAACGCGGTTGCGCCCGGCGTGGTGCTGCCGAGCGGCGGCCAGAGCGCCGACGAATACCGGGCCGTCGCCCGCTCCACCCTGCTGGAGCGCGAGATTGCGCTGGACGATCTTTCCCGCGCCGTTCGCTACCTGGTCGAAACGGAAAGCGTGACGGGGGAAACGCTCTATGTTGACGCCGGATTCCGCTTTCAGGACTATGAGGACGTCGAGACGGCGATGATCGAGGAATGACGCGGACCTGGCAGCGTGTGGCGCTCGAAGGCATTGCGGTCGAGGCCAGGGTCGGCGTCGCGGACTGGGAGCGTCACCCCGACCGGCGCCAGCGCCTGCTCGTCGATGTCGAGATGACCCGCCCCGACTGGGAGACGGCCCGAAGCCTCGGGGACTGCATCGACTACGACCGCGTCTATCGGCATGTCACCTCCGAGTGGCCCGCCCGCCCGCATACCGACCTGCTGGAAACGCTGGTGGACGAGCTTCTGGAGCTTTGCCTGCAGGACCCGAAGGTCGCCTGGTGCCGCGTCCGCGTGCGCAAGCCGGACGTCTATAACGGGCGCGCCGTACCGCTAGTCGAGGCGGCGCGGGAACGATGATTTCCGAGGCGGTCCGGGCCGCTCGCACATTGCCCGGTCTGCTGGACGCCCTCGCCGACAGCGCGCCCGAACACGAATTCCTGGTCTATCGCGAAGAACGCTGGACCTATGGCGCCTTCCGCGACGAGGCCGCCCGGATTGCTGCCGGGCTCCATGCACACGGCATCCGGCGGGGTGACAATGTCGGCGTGCTGATGGGCAATTGCGCGGAGTGGCTCGCGGTCATGTTCGCGGCGCTTTCGCTGGGTGCGCGCGTTGTCGCAGTCAACACCTGGTTCCGCACCCATGAGCTCCGCCATGTCTTCGCCAGGGCGGACATCGGGCTGCTGGTCGCCGCCGACCGCTATCTCGGCCAAGACTATCCTGCCCTGCTCCGCGAGGCCGGCGCGTTCGAAAAAGTGGAAACCGTCGTCATCCTGGGCGAAACGCCGTCGGACGCCCTGCCCTGGTCCGCCCTTCGCCGCGAGCCCGGCGCCTTTCCCGGCCCGGAGCCGGACGATGTAGCGCAGATCCTCTTCACCTCCGGCACCACCGCCATGCCGAAGGGCGCGCAGCTCACCCATCGCGGCATTGTCGAGAACATGCGCGCCATCGGCGAGCGGATGCGCCTCGGGCCGGAGGACCGGGTCTGGCTCGCCATCAATCTCTTCTGGAGCTTCGCCGCCGCCAATGCGCTCGGGGCCGCGCTGACCCACGGGGCGACGATCGTCCTCCAGCACGCCTTCGAGCCCGGCGAGGCGATGGCGCTGATCGAGCGGGAGCGCTGTTCCGTCTTCTACGGCATGCCCAACATGGCCCATGCGATGTGGGAGCATCCCGACCGGCCAAGGCGGGACCTTTCCTCCTTGCGGACCGGCCTCTCCATCGGCACGCCCGGCGAAATGGCGTCGATCGAACGGCTAGGGGTGAAACGAATCCTTCAGGTTTACGGCTTGACGGAAGCGTATGGGAATTCGGCCGTTTGCGACTATGACGACCCCCTGGAAATCCGGCACACGACATGCGGGCGGCCGTTGCCCGGACAGGAAATCCGTCTCGTCGATCCAGAAACCGGCTGCGACGGCGAGCGGGGCGAAATCTGGCTGCGCGGACGCAACATGCCGGGCTACTACAACGACCCGGAGCGCGACCGGGAAATCTTTACCGCAGACGGCTGGATGAAGACCGGCGACCTCGGAGCCTGGGACGATGGCGGCCGGCTGCTCTTCCAGGGGCGCCTGAAGGAGATGCTGAAATCGGGCGGCATCAACATCGCGCCGCGCGAAATCGAGACATTCCTGCAGGACCGGGCCGGCGTTGCCGAGGCCTATGTCGTCGGCGTGCCGGACGCCGTGAAGGGAGAGGTGCCCGTGGCGGTCGTGGTCGCCGAGCCCGGCGCATCTCCCGATCCCGACACGTTGAAACGGGCCTGCAGGGCCGAGCTCGCCGCCTACAAGACGCCTGAGCGCATCGAGATCGTCGAGCGTGCCGCCCTGCCGGTCACGGCCACCGGCAAGGTCCGCAAGCTGGAACTCGCCGAACGGCTCGCCCGGCCGTTGTAATCCGCGCCGTTCTCAGGAACGCGGCCTGTTATCGCGGCAAACCGGCCAGCCAGTCCGAGAGCGCTTTGCCGATCTCGTCGGGAGAGTCTTCCTGGATGAAGTGGCTGCCCTTGACCTTCGCCACGGTCTGGTTGGGCCAGCCGAGGCAGAACTCCCTTTGCGGGCCGGTCAGGATGGCACCGGGCTCGGCGTCGATGAACAGCTTGGCGACATTGGACGCTGCCAGCCACTCGGAATAGGCGCGCACGATCTCGACGACATCGGCGGGCTCGCCGGAGATCGGGATCTCGCGCGGCCATGTCAGAGTCGGGCGCGGTCCTCTCCCGGAGCCGCGAAGGGCCGGCGGTAAACCGCCATCTCCTCCTCGGACATCTTGCGCAGGATCGAGCCCGGGAGCACGCGCTCGACGAACACGTTCTTCTCCAGCACCATCCCTTCGCCCGCCGGCGACCGGAAGCCCTGGAACACGGCCTTCGCCGCTTCCGGCCATTCCTCCCAGGTCACCGGCCGGACAAGCGCCTCCATGTAGCAGAAGCCCCGCACCCGGTCGCGGTGCCGGTTGCCCCAGTCGAATCCGAGCGCCGAGCCCCAGTCGTGAATGACGAAAACGGCATTGCCGCCCAAGCCGACGGCATCGAGAAAGCCGTCGAGATATTCCCGGTGCTCGACGAAGCGGTAGCTGCCGGGGCCGGGGGCGTCGAGCTTGTCGCTGTCGCCCATGCCGATCAGGTCGGGCGCCAGGCAACGGGCCCGGTCAGCGACATGCGGCATGATGTTGCGCCAGAGATAGGAGGATGTCGGATTGCCGTGGAGGAAGACGACGGGGTCGCCCTCGCCCATCTCCACATAGGCCATCCTCTTGCCCTTCACCTCGACGAAGGACTTCGGCATTTCGGCGGCATTCATGGGCGGTTATTCCCCGGTAAAGGTCGGTTTGCGCTTCTCGGCGAAGGCACCCACACCTTCGCGCCCGTCGGGGCTGGCGGCGCGGGCGGCAATGGCACGGGACTCGAGCTCCATCTGCGTCTCGAGGCCGTTCTGGAAGCTCTCGATCATCAGCCGCTTGACCGCGCCATAGGCTCCTGTCGGGCCGCCGGAGAAGATGCGCGCCTGCTTTTCCGCTTCCGCCATGAGGTCGGCGTCCGGAACCACGCGATCGACGATACCGATTTCCAGGGCTTCGGCGGCGCCCAGCATCCTGTTCGTCAGCGCCAGCTCCTTCGCGCGCCGGAAGCCCACCAGACGCGGCAGGAACCAGGTGGAACTGCCGTCCGGTGAAAGGCCGCCGGCGGTATAGGCCATCGTGAACCGCGCGCTTTCGCCCGCAAAGACGACATCGCCCGTCAACGCAAGCGACATCCCGCCCCCGGCCGCCATGCCATTGACCGCGATAACGACCGGGGCGTCCATCCGGTTCATCACAGCAATCGCGGTATGGAGGCTGGTTGTCATTTCCGCCAGGACGGAAGCCACCTTGTCGCCTGCCTGCAGGAAGAACTTGAGATCGCCGCCTGCGCTGAACATCTTGCCCGCGCCGGTCAGCAACACCGCGCGCACCGCCTTGTTCTTGTCGCAGTCGATCATGACGCGGTGGAATGCCCGGACGAACTCCAGGTCGAAGGCGTTGGCGGCGTCGGGACGGTTGAGCGTCACATGCGCAAGGCCGTCCCGAACCTCATAGAGGATCGTGTCTTCGGACATGGCGCGGCTACTCCGCAAGCAGGACGGTCGAACCGGTGGTCCTGCGCCCTTCCAAATCCTCATGCGCCGTTACGGCGTCGGCGAGTGCATAGGTCTGGTTCACTTCGATTTTGACTTTTCCGGATTTCACCATGGCAATCAGCGCACCGGCCGACTCCTGCACGTCCTCCAGCGTCGTGGCGTAATGCGCGAGCGACGGCCGGGTGAGAAAGAGCGAGCCCTTGGCCGCGAGAATGCCCGGCGCGAACGGGTCCGCAGGCCCGGAAGCATTGCCGAAGGAAACCATCAGGCCCCGCGGAGCCAGGCAGTCGAGCGACTCATCCCAGGTCGCCTTTCCGACACTGTCATAGACCACCGGAACGCCAGCGCCGCCGGTCAGTTCCCGCACTTGGCGGGCAATACCGCCTTGCGTGTAGTCGATCATGTGGTCGTAACCGTAGTTTGCAGCGAGTGCGCATTTCTCGGGCCCGCCAGCCGTGCCGATCACGGTCGCGCCGAGCGCCTTGGCCCATTGGCCGGCGATCAGCCCGACTCCTCCGGCCGCTGCATGGATGAGGATGGTCTGGCCCGCCGAGACCTTGAAGGTGCGGCACAGCAGATATTCGACCGTCATGCCCTTGAGCATCATGGCTGCGGCTTGTCGGTCGTCGATCTCGTCCGGCATTTTCACCAGTCGATCGGCAGGCATGACGCGGGCCTCTGAGTAGGAACCCGGCGGACCCATGGCATAAGCCGCCCGGTCGCCGGCCCGGACATGCTCGACGCCCTCTCCGACCGCTTCCACGACGCCCGCCCCTTCGGTGCCGATGCCGCTTGGCATGGGCAGGTCGTAGAGCCCGGACCGATGGTAGGTGTCGATATAATTCAACCCGATAGCGGTATGGCGGATCAGCGCTTCGCCGGGGCCTGGCTGGCCGACCGTCACAGTGCGGAACTCCATCGCCGACGGCGGACCCGGCCTGTCGATCTGGATGGCTTTGACCTGCATCTTGCCTCACTCTATGTAGCGTCGTCCCGTTGTTTCGCGCATCGCCGCAGATTCCGCAAGGAGCGTCCATGACCCGTTACGCCGACATGCTCGAGGGCATGGCCAGGCATCTGGCCCGCCTCCCGCTTCCCGAAATGGAGGGCGGCGCATTTGTGCTCGGGCCGCCGCTGTCCGAGCGCCGGGTCGCCGTCGTTTCCTCCGCCGGGCTCGGCAGGCGGGGAGACCGCCCCTTCGGCCCGGGCGCCGCCGACTACCGGGTGCTGCCGGCCGATGCCGATGCCAACGACATCGTGATGAGCCACATTTCGGTCAATTACGACCGGACGGGCTTCCAGCAGGACCTCAACATCGTTTATCCGGTCGAGCGCCTGAAGCAGATGGCGGCGGCCAGCGAGATCGGCAGCGTCGCAGCCCATCACTATTCCTTCATGGGCGCGAGCGATCCCGCGCCGATGCAGCCCTTTGCGGAGGATGTGGCCACTGCCATGCAGGCCGAGGGCGTCGATACGGCGCTTCTGGTACCCGTCTGACCGAACTGCACGCGCGCCGTGTGCGCGCTTGCCCACTATCTGGAACGCAAGGGCATTGCCACGGTGGTCATCGCCCTCGTGCACGAACATGCCGAGGCGATCGCCAATCCCCGCACGCTGTCGGTGCCGTTCGAACTCGGCCGGCCGCTCGGGGCGCCCGACAATCCCGAATTCCAACTCCAGGTCCTGCGCGCCGCGCTCGATCTCCTCGACCGGCCTTCCGGCCCGGTGCTGGAGGAGTTTCCCGACCTCGCGCCAGAGCCGGCGGACTATGAAGGCTGGGCTTGCCCGGTGTCCCTTCCGCGACCGGATGCGACCTCGGAAGGCAGCCACGAACGGCTTGTCGCGGACGAAGTCGCCCGCTTGCTGCCCTGGTGGGACGTGGCGAAGGACCGGCGCGGTCGGACCACCGTCGGCGCCAGCGGTTACGGGATCGAGGAAGCGGCCCGAATCGTCAGCCGCTACGCCGACGGCGGGGAACCGGAAGATCCAGGGCCCGAGCGGAAGCTGTCCCGCTCGCTGAAACTCGCCTGCGACGACCTGATGGCCTTCTACACCGAAGCCGCCACGGCGCAGCCCGGGGGCGCGGCCTCGCACGATCTCGCCGACTGGTTCTGGGGCGAAACGGCCGCCGGCAAGGCGATGCTCGCGTTGCGTGAACGCGCAGTCGGCGAAGACGACAAGGGCATGCAACTGGTAGGCAACCTGTTGATCCTGCCAAGAAGTCAGGCCCATCGGGCCGGGGCCTAGAAATAGCCTGGACCTTGGCCCTATATGACGCCATGGCGCGCCAGGGCGACAGGAGAGGCAAAGGAGGCGCCGGACAGCGGCGCCGGGGCGGTCCCAGCTTGCGCAAAGGGTCGGGCGGCAAGCCCGGCCCGGCCCCGGAATCGCCACATTCGCCCGGTAGAACCCTCCGGAACAAGCGGCCCGGGAAGGTGGCGCCCAAACGGAAATCGTCCAGCCGGGGCAGAAACCGGGCAAGGAGGGCAGGCGGCGCGCGCCGGTCCTTTCTGCGGCGCGTCCTCTCCGGGCTGGCGGTCACCTTCGTCTGGGGCCTGGTCGCGCTGATCGCGGTGCTCGCCTATTTCTCCTACACACTGCCCGATGTCGAGCGCGCGGCGGACAGCGGGCGTCGGCCCGGCATCTTCCTCAACGACACGGATGGCAATCCGGTCCTCGCAAAGGGCGACCTTTACGGCGACCCGGTGGATGCGGCGCGGCTTCCGCCTTATGTGCCGCGCGCCGTCGTCGCCATCGAGGACCGGCGCTTCTACGAACATGGCGGCATCGACCCGATCGGCCTGGCGAGGGCACTCTGGGTCAACATCGTCGAGGGGGGCGTGCGCCAGGGCGGCAGCACAATCACCCAGCAACTCGCGAAGAACGTCTTCCTCACGCCCGAGCGGTCCATCGAGAGGAAGATTCGCGAAGCCCTGCTCGCCTTCTGGCTGGAATGGCGCTACGACAAGAACCACATTATCTCGCTCTATCTCAACCGCACCTATTTCGGTTCCGGGGCCTACGGTATCGACGCCGCGGCGCGGCGTTTCTTTTCCAAACCGGCCGCTGAGGTCGATCTCTGGGAAGCCGCCGTGCTCGCCGGCCTGCTGAAGGCGCCGAGCCGGTTGTCGCCTGTCGCCAATCCAACGGGCGCCGGCGAGCGCGCGCGGCTCGTGCTGAAGGCGATGGCGGATTCCGGCTTCATCTCGGCCGAGCAGGCGAAGGCGGCGGCGGGCTCCATCTTGCGGACCAGAACGGCGCCGGACGGTCGCGGCTATTTCGCCGACTGGGTGCTGGCGCAGGTCCACCGGCGCATGGGGCTGGTGGACCGGGACCTCCGCATCGCCACGACCTTCGACCCCGGCCTGCAACGGATCGCAGCCGAAACGGTCGCCGCCGCGCTGGCCGGCAGGTCGAACCCGTCCCAGGTTGCCCTGGTCGCGATGTCGCCGGACGGCGCGGTGCGGGCCATGGTCGGCGGCAGGGACTATGGCGAAAGCCAATTCAACCGTGCAACGCAGGCGGTCCGTCAGCCGGGCTCGGCCTTCAAGCTGTTCGTGTACATGGCGGCGCTGGAACGCGGCCTGCATCCGGACGACATCGTGACCGATGCGCGCGTCGATGTCGGCGGCTGGGCACCGAGGAATTTCGACGGCCGTTTTCGCGGTTCCGTCACCATGCGCGAGGCGTTCGCGCAATCGCTCAACGCCGCTGCAGTCCGTCTTGCCGACCGCGCCGGCCGCGCCCGCGTCGCCGAAGCCGCGCGCCGCCTCGGCATCACCTCCGAACTCGCGCCGGACCTCACGATAGCGCTCGGGTCGAGCGGGGTAAGGCTCATCGAACTGACCGGCGCCTATGCAACGTTCGCCAATGGCGGCGCAGGAGTAATCCCCTTTGGCGTCCAGGAGATTGCCGGCGTGTTCCAGCGCACGGGCACCGGCGCCGGCGAAGCCGTAGCGCCGGGTGTGGCAGCGTCCATGAACGAGCTGCTGATCGCCGCCGTCGCAGAGGGAACCGGCAAGGCCGCCCGGCTGGCAGGCCGTGCCGCCGCCGGGAAGACCGGCACGAGCCAGTCGTTCCGCGACGCCTTCTTCGTGGGCTTCACCGGAAACCTGGTAGCCGGCGTGTGGGTCGGCAATGACGACGGCGCGCCCATGGACGAGGTCACGGGCGGGGGCCTTCCGGCCCGCATCTGGCACGACTTCATGACAGCCGCGCATGAAGGCGCCCCGGCGCGCCCGATTCCCGGTATCGGCTCCCGCAAGACGCCCTACCCCTTCAGGCCCAGGATCACCGGAAGCGCCGGGGCGCCGCGGCCGGACCCGTCGAACGATCCGTAATGCCAGCGGCGTCGGGGGCGGCGCTTGGGAGTGGCCCGAACGCGCACGCGGTTCCGAGTCCCTATCGCCTCCCGGCGTTCAGGTTGGCCAGGATACGGTCCTCGAGCGGCGTCCAGTCGTCCGCAGGGATGCGGCCCGTCTCGGACAATGCCTCGAAAATCTCGACGAATCTCGTGTCGAGATCGACCGCAGGCGCCCATGAGAACGCCTTCGAAAATGCGGTCGGATCGGCCGTGCAATGGACATTGTGGAACGGGAACCAATCCCTTGCCTTTGCGCCGCCGCTGGCGGTTCCCACACATCTCACCTCGGCCTTGCAGCCTGCCGCCCTGGCGAATTTGTGCACCAGATCGGTCGAGGCGACCATTTCAGGATCGGCGACATTGAAGGCGCGAAAGCCCACCGGGGCATGCCGCAGCCATGCGCATACGGCTACGCCAAGGTCGTCCTCATGCACGAACTGGCACCATGCGTCCCCCGATCCCGGCACAAGCACAGGGCGGCCGGCCAAAATCCGGCGGAAGAACCAGGTTTCCCGGTCGAGATTGTCGTTCGGCCCGCAGATATAAGGCGGACGCAACGCCGTCGCGGCTGCAAAGCCGGCAGAAGCATAGACATGCTCGACCTCTGTCTTGCCGCGCCCGTATTCGGCCCATGCCGATGCACCGCCCGTGGGCTCGGTCTCCGTCGGGGGCTGGCGGACATTGTCGGCATAGACCGCAACGCTGGTGATGACCACGGCGGTCGCCACGCGCCCGCCCAATGCTCCGATCAGGAGTTCCGCCTGCCGCGGGGTGTAGCAGTTCGTGTCCACGACCGCGTCGAACCGCCGGTTCCCGAGGGCGGCAGCCAAGGCCGACGAATCGTTCCGGTCGGCGGTCAACTGGGCCGTGCCCGCGACCCGGCGCGACCCGCGGTTCAGCAGGGTCAGGCTGTGTCCGTCGGCAAGGAGCGCCCGCACGATGGCGTGGCCGACGAAGCCCGATCCCCCGATGACAAGGATGTTCATCCCGCCGGGAGCGTCGCTGCGCGGAACCGGTCCTTGGAGAGCGCCGCATCCAGCGAGCGCCTGATGACGGGCGGCGGCGCATCCGGGGTTATCCTGAGCAGGACGAACGAAGCGCCGTTGGCCTCGCGGAGCAGCCGGCCCGCCTCTTCGATCTCGCCCGATTCGGAAACCGAGCGGACCGCCGGGATGCCCGCTCCGGAAGCCATCGCAGCCAGGTCCACGCCCAGCGAAGTGTGGCTCTTCTGGTAACCGGTCTCGCCGTAATGGCCGTTATCGACGCACACAATGGAGAGATTGGGCGGGTTCAGGATGGCGACGGTCGCAAGCGAGCCCACATTCATCAGCAGCTCGCCGTCGCCCGTCAGCACCAGCACCTTGCGGTCGGGGCGCGCCAGCGCGAGCCCGAGGCCCATGGCGACGGCCCCGCCCATGACGCCTGCGCAGGCGAAATAGTTGGCCTTCGGCTCGCACATGGCGGCGGTGTCCTTCGCCGTGCCGGCGAGGCCCGCGACGATCAGCCAGTCCTGCGCATTGCCCACCAGCGCCGGCACGGCCTCGCGCCGGTCGAGTGTGCCGACGGGGCTCATTTCGGCCGCGGTTCCGGCCCGGAACGCTTCGTTCATCGCTTCTGGTTCCTTATCCGAACGCCTTGGCGCCGATCAGTTTCTGCGTGAGCAGGACGCCGACCGCCTGCCCCGACTTGAACACCATGGTGCAGGCCGCGCGCATCGCGCCCTCGACATCTTCGGGCCGGTCGATCCGCATGGTGACGAAGCCCATCGCCTCCATCACCGGCTCGACCGCCTGCCCCATCGGCATCTGCCAGGGATTGCCCTCGCCGAAGTCGCCGCGCATCGACACCAGCACCAGCATCGGGAAGAGCCCGTTCTTCACCAGCGAGAACATGTTGACGCAGTTGCCGATGCCCGAGGACTGCATCGCCGCGACGCCGCGCGCGCCGCCCAGATGGGCGCCGGCGAGCATGGCGATGCCTTCCTCCTCCGTGGTGAGCGGCACGGAATGCATCTCCGGGTCCGCCAGCGACTTGTCGATCAGCACCCGGTGGCCGGCGTCCGGCACATAGCTCACCTGGCTGACCTCGAACTCCTTGAGGACCCGGTAAAGGTCCTCCTGCCAATCGGCCATCGTTTCCTGTCCTCTCCGGAAGAAGGGCCTAAAGCTGCGCGCGAACCGCCGCCGCAATAGCGTCCGGGCCCACGCGCAGCATGTCTTCGAGCGGCTTTGCGTAGGGGATCGGGACGCGCGGCGCGCCAAGACGCTTCACGGGCGCCTTCAGGCTGCCGAACAGCGCCTCCGAAACGGTCGCGGCGACCTCGGCCCCGAAGCCGCCGACCGAAACCGCCTCATGCGCCACGACCAGCCGCCCGGTCCTGCGCACCGAGGCCAGCACCGCCTCGCGGTCCCAGGGCCAGAGCGTGCGCAGGTCGATGACTTCCACCGACACGCCCTCTTCCGCCAGCGCCTCGGCTGCCGCATGGGCGTTGCGGACCATCGCGGACCAGGACACCACCGTCGCGTCCCCGCCCTCGCAAACGACCCGCGCGCTGCCGAGTTCGCCCGGCGGCTCGTCCTCGCCGAGCTCCTCCTCGAGGCCCCAAAGGTCCTTGTGCTCCATATAGACCACCGGATCGTCGCTGCGGATCGCCGCCTTGAGCAGGCGCAGATTGTCCCTCGGCGTCGAAGGCGCAACGACCGTCAGGCCCGGAATATGCACATACCAGGCTTCCAGCGACTGCGAGTGCTGCGCGGCGGAGGAACGCCACATGCCCATCGGCTCGCGCACGACCAGCGGCACGCCGCCCTGCCCGCCGAACATGTAGCGGGCCTTGGCCGCCTGGTTCACCAGCTCGTCCACGGCGCAAAGCGCGAAATCGGCAAAACGCATCTCCACCACCGGGCGCGTTCCCGCCAGCGCCGCGCCGACAGCGGAGCCAAGGATCGCCGCCTCGGAAATCGGCGCGTCCGAAATCCTGAGTGGGCCGAACTCCTCGACCATGCCCCCATATTGCCCGAACACGCCGCCGCGCCCAAGGTCCTCGCCCACCGCCCACACGGTCGGGTCGCGGCGCATTTCCTCGGCCAGCGCACGCTTTCCGGCCTCCATGTAGGTCGTCATCACCATCGGAACGCCGCCTCGCGCGGGTCGCCGACATCCTGCACATCCGCATAGAGCGCCGCCGTCTCCGGCCAGGGCGCGGCCTTCGCTTCCTCATAGGCGGCCCGCATCTCCTCCACGGCCGCCTCGCGATGGCCGGCCAGCGTTTCGTCGGCAATGCCGTGCGCCCGCAGGGTCTCCGCAGCGCGGGCGACGGGGTCGTCCTTCCAGCGCTCGGCCACTTCCCCGGCATCGCGATAGGCGGCCTTGTCCACGGCCGTGTGGCCCGTCAGCCGCCAGGTCTTCGCCCAGAGGAACTGCGGCCCGCCGCCATCGAGTATCCGGGCGCGCAGCTCGGTCGTTACTTCCGCCATCCGGTCCACATCGTTGCCGTCCGCGGCATGCGAGGGAATGCCGAGCGCCTCGGCGCGCGCCGCCGGTCCGGGGCCGCCGGTCATCGCCTCGGTCCGCGTGGTGGCGGCGAAGGCGTTGTCCTCGCAGACGAACAGCACCGGGAGATCGAAGACGCGCGCCCAGTTCAGCCCCTCCAGGAAGGGGCCGCGATTGACTGCGCCGTCGCCGAAGATGCAGCAGACGATGCGCCGTTCGCCCTTGAGGCGCACCGCGTGGGCCGCGCCCGCTGCGATGTTGATGTTGGCGCCGACGACGCCGTTCGCTCCCAGCATGCCGACCGAGAAGTCGGCGATGTGCATGGAGCCGCCCTTGCCGCCGCAATTGCCGCCCTCGCGCCCGAAGAGCTCGCGCATCATGGCGATGGCCGATGCGCCCTTCTCCAGGGTGTGGCCGTGGCCGCGATGGGTGGAAAGCAGCAGGTCATCGCGCGCAAGGCTGCCAACCGCGCCCACCGCGCAGGCCTCCTGCCCGATGGAGGGGTGGATGGCGCCCAGCACCAGCCCTTCCTCCAGCGCGGCGACGGCCTGCTCCTCGAAGGCGCGGATGCGGTGCATCCGCCGATGCCGGTCCGCCAGCCGCTCAAGGTCGAGATTGGGCCGCAGGCCGCTCATGGCCGACTGCCTCTTCGCAAAGCGTCATGAATTGTCATGTTCTGTCATGATCCGCATGCGCTGGCGTCATATCCTGCAATCATTTCTGGCATGACCGGAGGCGGTTGCCGTGCCGGTCCGCATCCTGCCTGCGGTCGTTCCATCGCATTTCGTTCCGTTCCGTTCCGTTCTCCCGCTGCCCGGCCTGCGTCCGGCGACGGGACCCTTTTTGCGCGCGTATCGCGCCTGCGAGCCTGTGCCCGCCCGCGCGCGTTTTGCGCCGGCGCGGTTCGCGCGCCTGATTGCCCGCGCGCGCGAGGCGGATGCAGGACACACTTCCCCCTTCCGTTTCTCAACGGTTTTTTCGCGCCGGCGCGAACCGGGAGGGAAAGCGGCCCCGCGCGGACACCGCTTCCTCCCTTCCCGCCCTATATCGGCGCCAATGCTCACGACGTCAAGCATTTCAAGGAAAAAAATCTGGATTCGCGAACAACGACCTGTGTGCCCCCAACCGTCGCCCTGGCCCCCGCCTGTCCCCGAGCGGGGAAGCCGGGGCCCAGCCACGGTTCTCCCGGCACCTCCGGATCGCAGTCCGGGGCAGGCTCCGAACCGTCGCCCCGGACTTGATCCGGGGTCCATCCCTGACCGTTTGTGCCCGCCGCAGCCGTTCGAAACGGGATCGGACCGCCTGCGTCCGCCGAGAGAGCCGAAACTGGACCCCGGATCAAGTCCGGGGTGACGATGTTCGTGCGTCTTCGTTCCGTTTCGATACGACAGATGTCCACTATGATTCCTTCACATGCTCCTTCGCGGGGGCGACGAAGGGGGAGCAATGGCGTGCGCAACCGGGCTGTCGGGCGCATCGGATGAATGCCGACGCGAGATCTGTGCATGTGTCGGGCCGGGAGGCCGGTTCAAAGCCCCAGCACCCGCTTCGAGATGATGTTGCGTTGGATTTCGTTGGAGCCGGCGAAGATCGTGTGCTTGCGGTCGTTGAAATATCTGGCGGCGAGCGCGTTGGCGTAGTCCGGCCCCACCGGCTCCTCGTTCCAACCGTGCTCCATGGCCTCGATCTGGTATGGGTTGGCGTCGTAGGCCGCCGCTTCCATCTTGAGCTCGGAGAGGCGCTGCTGGATTTCGGTCCGGCGGATCTTAATCATGGACGATTCGGCGCCGATCTCCTTGTCGGCCGAGACGGCGGCGAGCATACGGAGCATCTGCATCTCCAGCGTCTGCAGCTCGATCTCGACCTCCGCCACCTTGCGCATGAAGGTTGCGTCACCCTCCAGCCCCCGGTCCGCCGCGATCTCCTTCAGCGAACGCAGGCCGTTTTTCTGGCTGCCGAGCGCGCCGCCGCCCATGCGCTCGTGGCCCAGCAGGTATTTGGCAATCGTCCAGCCCTGGTTGACCTCGCCCACAAGGTTCTCGCGCGGCACGACGACATCGGTGAAGAACACTTCGTTGACCTCGTGCAGGCCCTCGATGGTGATGAGCGGCTTCACCTCGATGCCGGGCGTCGCCATGTCGATCAGGATGAAGGAGATGCCTTCCTGCCGCTTGCCTTCGGTCGAGGTGCGCACAAGGCAGAAGATCCAGTTCGCCAAGTGGGCGGCGGTCGTCCAGATCTTCTGGCCGTTGATGACGAAGCGGTCGTCATGCACCTCGCAGCGGGTCTTGAGCGCGGCGAGGTCGGAGCCGGCGCCGGGCTCGGAATAGCCCTGGCAGTAAATGCGCTCGCCCGAGAGGATGCGCGGCAGGTTGTCCCGCTTCTGCTCTTCGGTGCCGAAGGCCATCAGCACCGGCCCGCACATGGACAGCCCGAACGGGATCGGGCGCGGCGCATTGGCGAGCGCCTGCTCCTCGTCCCAGATATATTTCTGCGTCACCGTCCAGCCGGGGCCGCCCCATTCCGTCGGCCAGTTGGGCGCGATCCAGCCCTTTTCATGGAGTTCCCGGTGCCAGGCCATCACCTCGTCGAGCGTCGGCTGGATGCCGAGCCCGACCTTGCGCGCCACATCCCCGGGCAGCTTCTCGGCCAGGAAGGAACGGCACTCGTCGCGAAAGGCTTCGTCTTCAGGGGCGAAATTGAGGTCCATCAGGCAGCGTCCCGGTTCGCGTCAACACCGCCCGAACGCTATGGCCCCCCGCCCCGGATTGCAAGGCGGCGGGGGCGTATTCAGGTTGGAGTGCCGAACGATTCAGCGAGCCCTGATCGAGCGGACGGGCAGGGCTTCAGTCTCCAATGTGGAAAGGTCGAGGCGCCGGGATGCATGGTCGATGTCGAACCCGACCACACCGCCCTCAGCATCGAGGTCTACATTTAGCCCATCCGATACCTCGCGTGTCTCCGCGCCCGGGCCCGCCTTAAACTCGACATAAAGACTGTCGGTTTCGGGATAGTAGTGGAGTTTCATTACGAACTTCTCCTGAAACGACGGTCGAGAAAGGCATTATGAACCGTTTCGCCATCAGCTAAAGTAACCACTCGCAGGATGCGCGGCCTATCCTCCCCCGGTTGGATAATTTCTCCCCAAAAGCGAACCCTGCCATCAGGCTGTTCTTCGCGCCAGAGCGGCGCAGCAACCACCCTAGCGCACCAGACCGGATCGATATAGGGACGCTTCCGCCGTACCTGTTCATCGAAGTAGCGCGTCGTCTTCATACAAAGGCAGTCTCAACGCCAATGAACGAGCCGATGTGGGTGTCGGCAAGTCGATATTGCTGTCTTCGTGCTTGATTTCGGGCGAAGGAACCGAACCGGCGGGGCGATGCGCACCGGAAACGCCGATCTGCCTTTCGAGTTGAGTACATTGTCGCGATTCATGCTGACCAATATCGCCGCCGGGCGGCGGCGCGACAAGGTCGGCGCATCCGAACCTGCGGCATTGTTTTTGAAGTGACCGTCGCACGTTCCCACCGCGGCGGCTCGGCAGGCGAGCGCAAATACTGTCCCCTCCCCCCTATCCCTCGCGGGAGAAACGGCCCTTGGCGGCTTCGTAGGCGCCGAAGAGGGCGAGGGCGAGGGCCAGCGGCATGAGGAAGTAGATCGCGCGGTAGGTGATGATGCCCGCCGCCACGACATGGGTCGGCACGGTCTCCGGCATCAGCACCAGCAACACGGTCTCGAATACGCCGAGGCCTCCCGGCACGTGGCTGATATAGCCGGCCGTGTAGGCCAGCACATAGACGGCGACGAAATGCCAGTAGGACATGCCGAAATCCGGCGGCAGCACCAGGTAGAGCACGGCGCTGGTAAACACCCATTCGAGCGTGCCGACGCAGAACTGGATAAGGCCGTGGCGGAGTTTCGGCGGCGTCACCTGCCGCCCGCCGACATGGAACACCGGGCTGCCGCGCAGGCACCACATGACATAGAGCGCGCCGGACAGCACCCAGACGGCCGCAACCGCCCGCACCAGGCCGGTATCCATTTCCAGCGCGGCGGCAAGCGCCGCGGCGTTGGGCAATGCAAGCAGTCCGCCCACCGACAGCCCGCAGAGGTAATAGACAATACCGGCATAAAGAACGACGCGGGCGATATCGCCGGGCGGAACGCCCCAGTCGGTATAGAACCGGAAACGGACCGCGCCGCCGGTCAGCGCGCCAAAGCCCAGATTGTGGCTGAAGGCATAGGAAATGGAGGAGACGAATGCGACCCGGCCGAAGGCGATGCGCCGCCCGATATAGCGGAAGGCGGTGTGGTCGTAGGCCGCCAGCACCAAGTATGCGGCGAAGGTAGCAGCCACGGCAGCCAGGACGCGGTGGATCGGGATCGCTTCGAGCTGGCGGAAGAGGTCGTCCCAGCGCAGGTCGCGCAGTTGCCAGGTCAGCGCCCAGACGGCGGCGGCAAACACGGCGATCGCGGCGACGATGCCGAAATAATGCCAAAAGCGTTTCGGCACCGCGCGGTCAGCCCGCCGGGCGGAACTTCGGGATCGTCAGCTCTTCGGAGACCTTGTCGAAGAATACCTCGACCCGCTGGCCGATGCGCACCGCGTCCGGATCATCGGTCGCCAGATTGCTCACGATCCGTGCGCCCTCGTCGAGTTCCACGCAGGCCACGACATAGGGCGTCTCGTCCCGGAAGGCCGGCCCGGCCGGCGCGTGGCAGACGGTGAAGGAATAGACCGCGCCGGTTCCCTTCGCCTCGATCCACCGGATATCGGCCTCGTCCGCGCCGGGCGCAAGGCGGCGCGAGTAGAGGAAGCAGCGGCCGGTCCTGCCGCAACGCTGGACCATCAGGCGGCCCTCGCGCGCTCCGCTCCAGTAGGGCTCCGACTCGGCATCGATGGCGGGCATCGGCTTGTCGTAGGTCATGGACCCGATCCTAGCCTTTCTCCGTCGAGAGGATGAGCGTCGCGCCGGAAGACAGCACGCCGCCCGTGCCGTGGCACACGGCCGTGCGGACGCCTTCGACCTGCCTCTCGCCCGCAAGGCCCCAGAGCTGGCGGCACGCCTCGATGATGGTGAAGAGCCCGTACATGCCTGGATGGCAATAGGAAAGGCCGCCGCCATTCGTGTTGACCGGGAAGCCGCCGCCCGGCCCGGTCCGCCCGGCCCTGACGAAATCCTTGCCTTCGCCGTAGCCGCAAAGGCCGAGCGCCTCCAGGGTCATCAACACCGTGATGGTGAAACTGTCGTAAAGCATGGCGAGGTCGATCTCGGCAGGGCCGCGCCTCGCCATGGCATAGGCCCTGCGCGAGGAGTGTTCGGCGACCTCGAGTTTCGCCATGTCCGGCATATGCGCGATGCTCGTATGGGAAGCGGCGGCGCCGTGCCCCAGCACATGGACGGATGGCGTCCGCAGGTCGCGCGCGCGCTCCTCCGTGGTCATCGCCACAGCGCCGCCGCCGTCGGTGACGAGGCAGCAGTCGTATCGCCCGAGCGGCGAGGCGATCATCCGCGCGCCCAGCACATCGTCCACCGTCATCGGCTCACGGAATGCGGCAGCCGGGTTGAGCACCGCCCAGGCGCGCGTCGCCGCCGCGATCTCGGCGAGCGTCTCGCGGGTAGAGCCATAGACATGGGCATGGCGCTGCGCCGCCATCGCATAGGCGCCGACCGGAAGCGGCAGCCCGGCGGGAACATCCCACTGGTTCGAGAACATCGCCGGACGCCCGCCCAGCGCACGCGCCGCCTGGCTCTTCTGCAACGAGCCATAGACGATCAGCACCACTTCCGCCTGGCCGGAGCGAATCGCCTCCGCCGCACGGCCGGCATGCAGCACGAAGGCCGCGCCGCCGACATTGGTGCCGTCGAGATAGCGGGGCCATTCGAGGCCCAGATATTCCGTCAGCAGGACGGGCTGCATGGCGCCCGGGCCCGGCATGCCCCACATGCCGGCGACGGCAAGACCGTCCACATCGCGGATCGTCAGACCCGCCTGAGCCAGGGCCTCATGGGCTGCGTCGCGCTGTATGGAAAGCACCGTCGCGCCCGGCAGTGCGCGGCCCCGTTCATGAGTCGGCGCATCGGCGACACCGACGATGACCGGGTTGCGGCTCATTCGTCGGCGTGGTTCCGGACCGCAATCAGCGCGTCCACGGCAACCGCGCCCTCCCCTTTCGGCAACACGATGAACGGGTTGACGTCGATGGTCTCCAGCACATCGGCATTGGCGGCGGCGAACGCCGAGAGCCGGGCCAGCGCCTCGGCCAGCGCTTCCTCGTCCGCCGGAGGCGCTCCGCGCACGCCCTGCAGCATCGGGTAGCCGCGCACCTCCCGGATCATCCGGCGCGCTTCATCCGTCCCGAACGGTGCGATGCGGAAGGTCACATCCTTCAGCACTTCGACGAATATGCCGCCGAGCCCGAACATGACGACCGGGCCGAATACCGGGTCGCGAACGACACCCAGAATGGTCTCGACGCCGCCCGAGACCATCGGCGCGACCAGCACGCCGTCGATCCGCGCTTCGGGCGCATGCGCTTCGGCCCGCGCAAGCAGGTCGCGGTAAGCGGTCTCGGCCGCATCCCTCGAAGCGACATTGAGGATGACGCCGCCGATCTCGGACTTGTGGAGGATGTCGGGCGACACGATTTTCATGACGACCGGGAACCCGGCTGCTTCGGCCGCCTCTGCGGCTTCGCCCGCGGACGCTGCAAGCCGCTCCGGCACGGCCGGTACGCCGGCTGCTGCCAGCATGCGCTTGCCTTCGACTTCGTTGATTGCCGCTCCGGTGCCGAGCCTCGGTGCGCCGGGCGGCAGAGCCGGCGGCGGCGTGGACGGCCCCCGTTTCAGAGCCTCGGAATAGCGCGCGAGCACGCCGAGCGCGTGGATCGCGCGGCTCGGGTCCTCGTAGCAGAGATAGCCCATCGCCTGGAGTCGCGCTCGGCGCTCGGGCGTGGTCAGGATGGCAAGCATGTGCAGATGGTCCGGGAACCGCTGCCGCACCGCGTCCAGGCTCGGCTCAAGCTCCTTCATCATCAGCGGATTCAGGCCGACGCCGGCCATGAAGCACACGGCGCTCGCATAGTCGCCCTCTTCCAGCAGGGCGCCGTACATGGTTTCCATTAGTGTCGCGTCGTTGATGAACTGCGCCGTCACGTCCAGGGGATTGCGGGTGCCGGCGAAGGGCACGAGCGCTTTCATCCGCTCCTGCGTCGCCTCCGGCAGCGCAGGCAGTTCGAGGCCCGCGTCCTCCGCCGCATCCGCCATGATGACGCCGACCCCGCCGGAGACCGTGACAATGCCGGTCTTCGCGCTCTTCGGCAGCAGGCCGCCGGCGAAGGCGTAACCGACATCGAACATCTCGTCGATGCTGTGGGGGCGATAGACGTTGTACTGGCGCAGGAGCGCGTCGAAGACAGCGTCGGAGCCCGTAAGCGACGCCGTATGCGAGGCCGCGGCCGCGGTTCCGACCTCCGAGCGCCCGACCTTCATCAGTACGACCGGCTTCTCGGCAGCACGGGCGATCTCCAGCGCCTCGACCAGCTTGTCGGCGTCCTGCACGCCCTCCATGTAGCCGAGCACGACGCTGGTGCCCGGATCCTGCGCCATGTAGGCGAGGCAGTCCGAGAACTCGACGTCGCACTGGTTGCCCATCGTCGCCCAGAGGTTCAGGCCGAGGCCCCGTTCGCGGGCGAGCGTGAAGCAATGGCCGCCGAAGGCGCCGGACTGTGCCGCGACGGATATCGTGCCCGTCTCCGGTCCCGTATCGCCGATGGCCGAGATGAAGGTGGCGACCATGCCGGTGCCGGTATTCATCACGCCCATACAATTGGGCCCCATGATCCGCAGCCCGCCTTCGGCGCCGAGATCGGCAAGGCGACGCTGCGCCTTTGCGCCTTCGTCCGAAATCTCTGCGAAGCCCGAGGACAGCACGATGGCGGCCTTGACGCCCTTGTCGATGCAGGCCGTCACCGCCGGTTCCACATGCGGCATAGGCACAACGATCACGGCCATGTCCACCGGCCCCGGAATGTCGGCCACGCCAGGAAAGGCCGGCAGCCCCTGAATCTCGGCGGCACCCGGATTGACCGGATAGACCTCGCCGCCATAGCCGGAGATTTTCATGTTGTGGACCGGCCGGCCGCCGATCTTGGCGAAGTTCGACGACGCGCCGACAATGGCGACCGACTTCGGATTGAAGAATGCGTCGAGCGTCTCGATGCGGATGCTCATGCCGGCTTCCCCCCTCGGGCCTCGAACCTGCGCCGCAGCGCGCTAGAATAGCAGGAGTCCTGCGTCAACGAGCATTCCCCGGGCGGCCTGTCCAAGATCGCGTCCGAACGCCTCCCTTCAGACCCTGTATGACTGCGACTGGCCGGTGAAGGGGGAGATGTCGCGTTCGTCCAGCTCGAGGTGGATCAGCGCCGGTCCCGGATGCGCCAGGGCGGCTGCGAAGGCGCCGGCGAACTCGCCCGTCTCCCGCACGCGGCTCGCATGGAGGCCGTATGCCCGGCCGACCGCCTCGAAGTCCGGGCTCTCCAGTCTCGTGCCGAAAATGCCGGCCTCGCCATATCGCGTCTGCTGCGATGTCAGGATCGAGCCCCAGGCGTTGTTGTCGCAGACGACGATCTTCACCGGCAGGCGTTCCTGCACCAGCGTCACGGCCTCCTGCCCGGTCATCAGGAAACCGCCATCGCCCACGAACACGACCACCGGCGACCGGGGCCGCGCAAGCGCGGCGCCGATGCCGCCCGGCACGCCGTAGCCCATCGCGCCGGCCATCGGTCCCGCCTGCGTTCGCGGTCCCTCGAACCTGAAATAGCGATGCACCCAGCGCGCGAAGGTGCCGCTATCGGTAATGACCACGGCGTCGGAAGGCAGTTGTCTTCGCGCTTCGGCCGTTACTTCCGCGAGGTCCACGCGGCCGTGGACGGGCACGCCTCCCGGCTCCGAGAACTCCCGATACGCGCTGTTCAGGCCGGCCCGCCAGTCGTGGCGGTCGCGGCTGCCGTTCGACACGGCGGCGGAAAGCGCTTCCAACGCGGGACCCGCGTCGGCCCGGATCGCCGCGCCGGAGGGCCAGCGGTCCAGGACTTCGGCGTCGGGATGGATATGGATTAGTGTCTGGTCATCCCGGATCATCGAGAAGTCGCGGGTTGTGATGCCGTCCAGCCGCGCCCCGGCGGCAATGACCAGGTCGGCCTCTTCCCAGCCCCGCTCCTGAAAATCGTCCCGGTTGATCTCCAGGTGCCCGACATAGGCCGGGTCGTCATTCGAAATGGCGTCCTGGCACCGATAGGCGGCGGTGACGGCTGCGCCGCTGGCCGCGGCGAAACCGGACAGCGAAGCCTCCGCTCCCTCGAACGCAATCAGCTCGCCTGCAATGACGATCGGGCGGCGGGCTGCGTCGATCAGCCGGGCGGCCTGCGCAACGGCCTCGGCATCCGGCAACAGTGGGGCCCGCGGGACCGGCCGAGGCACCGTTGGCGCGCCGGCGTCGCCGTCCGAGATGTCCTTCGGCATGACCAGCACGACCGGTCCCGGACGACCTGCCGTGGCGAGCCCCAGCGCTTGTGCCGCCCTCTGCGGTACCTCGGCTGCCGTCTCGGGTTCGAGGACTGCCTTTGCAATGCCGGAGAACATCTGGTGGTAGTCGATTTCCTGGAAGGCTTCGCGGCCCTTGGATGCCGTCGGCACATCGCCGATGACCAGGAGCATGGGCACGGAGTCCTGCCGCGCGACATGCAGCCCGATGGAGGCATTGGTCGAGCCTGGCCCGCGACTGACGAGACCGACGGCCGGCTTTCCGGCAATCCTGCCATAGGCGGCACATGCGAAGGTGACGCCGGACTCGTGGCGGGGCGTTAGGAGGCGGATGGCATTCGCCCGGCGCTGTAGCCCGGCCAGAACCGGCAGGTAGCTTTCCCCGGGAACGGCAAAGGCCGCTTCCACGCCCCATGCCGCAAGCGTTTCCGCGAGCGCCTCCCCGCCATCCATCGGCTAATGTCCTTCCGCGTGTTGGTGATTGTCCGGATCGAGCAGACGGTGCAGATGCACGACGTAATAGCGCATGTGCGCATCGTCCACCGTGCTCTGGGCCTTGCCGCGCCAGGCTCTGGCGGCCTCGGCGTAGTTGGGGTAGATGCCGACGAGATCCAGAGCTTGAAGGTTTGCGAATTCGGTTCCGTCCGGGTGCACCAGGCGCCCGCCGAAAACGAGATGGAGGAGTTGCTGGGCCATACCGGAAACTCCCGCGTTTGAGGTTTGCGGACGCGAGGCGAATAGCAGCTACTGCCGGGCGGCGAAAGCCTGCCTGCCGGGCGGCGCTCTCATCCCCCTTCCGGCCGTTGCTCCGTTTGTGATAGCGTTGGCCTGCAACGTTCGGCTGTAGGGGACATGGTGGCGGATCGGGATCGTGCCTTCGTCGTGTTCGACGGCGTTCAGAAGAGCTACGACGGCGAAACGCTTGTCGTGAAGAATCTGAATCTCGAGATCGCGCGCGGCGAATTCCTGACGATGCTCGGTCCTTCGGGTTCCGGCAAAACCACCTGCCTGATGATGCTGGCCGGGTTTGAGGTCGCCACGCATGGCCAGATCAACCTCGGCGGCCGTCCGATCAACAATATTCCGCCTCACAAGCGCGGCATCGGGATGGTCTTCCAGAATTACGCGCTGTTTCCGCACATGACGGTGGCGGAGAATCTCGCGTTTCCGCTGCAGGTGCGCCGGATGGGCCGCGCCGAGGTCGAGGAAAAGGTCCAGCGCGCGCTCGACATGGTCCAGATGGGCGGCACGGAGTTCGCAGGGCGCCGCCCCGCCCAACTCTCGGGCGGCCAGCAGCAGCGCGTGGCGCTCGCCCGCGCGCTCGTGTTCGAACCGGACCTCGTGCTGATGGACGAACCGCTGGGCGCGCTCGACAAGCAGTTGCGGGAGCACATGCAATTCGAGATCAAGCACCTGCATGAGCGGCTCGGCGTCACGGTCGTCTATGTCACGCACGACCAGTCTGAGGCGCTGACGATGTCCGACCGGATCGCCGTCTTCAACGATGGCGTGATTCAGCAGCTTGCAACGCCGGAAGACCTTTACGAGAGGCCCGAAAACGCTTTCGTGGCGCAATTCATCGGCGAGAACAACAAGCTCGACGGCATGGTGACGGCGTTTGCGGACAGAGAAGCGCGCGTCCATCTGGACGGGGCCGAGGAGATCGGCGCGCTGGCGGTCAATTGCCAGGGGGTCGGTTTCCGGACGATGTTGTCGATCCGGCCCGAGCGTGTACTGATCGCGGAACCTTCGGCGCCGAACCAGCTTGAGGGCAGGGTTGTGGAGTTGATCTATCTGGGAGACCACATCCGCTGTCGGATGGAGGTCGCCGGGCGGGACGATTTCATCGTCAAGATCCCGAATTCCGCCAAACATTCAGTGCTGAAGGTGGGAGAAACCATTCCCATAGGTTGGCTCACAAGCGATTGTAGAGCCTTGGACGCGGCGTGACGGCAAACCCGGATGCAGCGCCCGGACTGAACGAGTGGTAAACAAGGGAGAACGCCACATGAGACTGAGAGCATTCCTTGCAGCCGGCGCGGTCGCCTCCGTGGCGATGGCCGGCGCGGCGCAGGCGGAGGACATGACCATCGTGTCCTGGGGCGGCGCCTATTCGGCATCGCAGATGAACGCCTACCACAAGCCCTATATGGAAATGAATCCGGGCGTGAACATCATCAACGATGAAAGCGCGGCGGAAGCGGTCGCCAAGCTTCGCGCCATGGCGGAAGCGGGCAACACGACCTGGGACGTGGTCGATGTGGTCGCATCCGACGCCATCCGGCTTTGCGACGAAGGCCTCGCGATGGAAGTCGATGTGGACTCGGTCCTGGCGACGGCGCCCGACGGCACGCCTGCGTCCAAGGACTTCGGCGATTTCCTCGTGACGCCCTGCTTCATCCCGCAGATCGTCTATTCCACGACCTTCGGCTACCGCACCGACATGGTGGGCGACACGCCGCCCAAGGATGTCTGCGCCGTGTTCGACCTGGAGAACTATCCGGGCAAGCGCAGCCTAGAGAAGCGCCCGATCAACAACATGGAATGGGCGCTGATGTGCGACGGCGTCGCCATGGCGGACATCTACGACGTGCTGGCGACCGAGGAAGGCCAGGCGCAAGCATTCGCCAAGCTCGACACGATCAAGGAGCATGTCGTGTGGTGGTCTGCCGGCGCGGATACGCCGCAGCTTCTGGCGGATGGCGAGGTCGTGATCGGCTCGACCTATAACGGGCGCCTGTTCAAGCTGATCGAGGAAGACAAGCAGCCGGTCGCCATGCTGTGGGACGGCCAGGTGTTCGACCTCGACGGGTGGATCGTCCCGGAGAACCTGAGCGACGAGCGCAAGGAGCGCGCGTTGCACTACCTCCATTTCGCCACGGACACCCAGCGCCTGGCGGACCAGGCGAAGTTCATCTCCTACGGTCCGGCGCGCGCGTCTTCGGCGCCAATGGTGGGCAAGCATGCGAGCCTCGGAATCGAAATGGGCCCGCATATGCCGAACCACCCGGACAACATGAGCAACACGCTGCTCTACAACTACGAGTTCTGGGCGGACTACCGCGACGACATCGACGCAAAGTTCCAGACCTGGCTCGCCAAGTAGCAGCGATCTGAGGAGGGGCCTCCGGGCCCCTCCACCCTTTCCTCTTTGGCCTTCGGAAGAAGGCGCGCGGGGCCACATGGCGAACGGCGAAACCGCCTCGGGGCCGATCCTTGCAGCAGACGGCCGGCCGCTGAGGCAGTCGCTCGCCCGCGCGCTCCGGCTGCAGAAGCTGCGTGCGCTTGCGCTGATTGCGCCCCTGCTCATCTTCATTCTGGTCAGTTTCGCGGCGCCGATCGCGGACATGCTGTTCCGTTCGGTCGAGAACGCGATCGTGCCGGAGACGCTGCCGCTAACCGTCGCGGCGCTGGAGGACTGGGACGACGCTTCCAGCCAACCGCCGGGTGAAGAGGTCTTCGCCGCGCTGCGCCAGGACCTGCTCGCTGCGGTCGCGGCCAAGGCGCACACGAAGCTCGGTTCGCGGCTCAATTACGAACAGACGGGCGTCGCCAGCCTGCTGCGCAAGACCGGGCGGCGCGTCAAGAGAATGGAGGAGGACGGCAACCTCGCCGCGCAGTTCGCGAAGGTCCACAAGAGCTGGGCCGACCCGGAGACCTGGGGCACGATCAAGCGGTTCTCGGGCGCGTACACGTCCGGTTACTTCCTCAACTCCATCGACGCGAGGCTTGGCGCAACAGGCGTCGAGGCGAGGCCGGAAAACGAACGGATCTACATCTTCCTGTTCGAACGCACCCTGCTGCTGAGCGTTGTCATCACGGTCGCCTGCCTGCTGATCGGCTATCCGGTCGCCTTCCTTCTGGCGACGCTGCCGATGCGCACGTCGAACATGCTGATGATCCTCGTGCTGCTGCCCTTCTGGACCTCGCTGCTCGTGCGCACATCCGCCTGGAAGGTGCTGCTTCAGCAACAGGGCGTCATCAACGACACACTGGTTTTCATAGGCCTCGTTGCCGACGACGGGCGCCTTGCGATGATAAACAACCAGACCGGCACGATCATCGCCATGACGCATATCCTGCTGCCGTTCATGATCCTGCCGCTCTATTCGGTGATGCGCACGATCCCGCCGAGCTACATGCGCGCCGCCAAGTCCCTGGGCGCGACGGACTGGACCGCATTCTGGCGGGTCTATTTCCCGCAGAGCGTGCCCGGCATCGGGGCCGGGGCGATCCTGGTCTTCATCCTCTCCATCGGCTACTACATCACGCCCGAGCTGGTCGGCGGCACCTCGGGCACCTTCATCTCGAACCGGATCGCCTACCACATCTCGTCGAGCCTCAACTGGGGGCTTGCGGCTGCGCTGGGCGTCATCCTGCTGGTGGTCGTGCTGGTTCTCTACTGGCTCTACGACCGGATCATCGGCATCGACAATGTGAAGCTGGGATAGCGCGCATGGCCGCCTTGCCCCCATATGCATCGACCGGCCAGAAGCTCTGGTACTGGGGCTTCCGGGCGATCTGCGCGCTGATCTTCTTCTTCCTGATCTTCCCGCTGCTCGTCATCGTCCCGCTCAGCTTCAATCCGCTGCCCTATTTCACCTTCACACCGGGGATGCTGGCCCTTGAGGCCGACGCCTACAGCATGGTGAATTACAACGACTTCTTCACCAACATCGACTGGCAGAACGCGCTCTACAACTCGGTGCGCATCGCGCCCGTCGCGACCCTGCTTTCGGTGAGCCTGGGCACGCTTGCCGCCATCGGCCTGTCGCAGAGCCATGTGCCCTTCCGGGGCGCGATCATGGCGGTGCTGATCTCGCCGATGATCGTGCCGCTCATCATCTCGGCGGCAGGCATGTATTTCTTCTATTCGCGCATCGGCCTCCAGGGGACCTATGTCGGCGTCGTGCTGGCCCATGCGGCGCTCGGCATCCCCTTCGTCATCATCACCGTGACGGCGACGCTGGTCGGCTTCGACAGGAGCCTGACGCGCGCCGCGGCCAATCTCGGCGCCAACCCGGTCCGGACCTTCTTCAAGGTGCAGGCGCCGCTGATCCTGCCCGGCGTGATTTCCGGCGGGCTGTTCGCCTTCATTACGTCCTTCGATGAGGTAGTCGTCGTGCTGTTCGTCGGCTCGGCCGGCCAGAAGACGCTGCCCTGGCAGATGTTTACCGGCTTGCGGGAGCAGATCAGCCCGACGATCCTCGCCGTCGCGACCATCCTGGTGGTCATCTCGATCTGCCTGCTGACCACCGTCGAACTGCTGCGCCGCCGCTCCGAACGGCTCAGGGGCATGTCGCCGCAATAAGGTAAGGAAAACCCGCGATGGGCACCGCGCTCGGACTGGTCATGTCCGCACTGGTTGCGGTACTGGGCATTGTAGCCATGCGGATCGGCTTCGGCGCGGACGACGGCCTGCAGGCCAGGGTCGGCGGGGCCGTCATCACCGTTATCGGCGTCATCGGCCTCATTGTCGGCCTCGTAGCGGCCTTCGGGTAGGGCGCTCGCTGCCGCGGCCGCGGCCCGTTCAGGCCGCTCGTCCCGTCTCCTGCCGGTTCATGAACCAGCCGGCCGTGGCTGCCGGAACTCCCAGCACCGCCGCCGCAAGCAGCAATTGCGTGTGCGTGTAGCCGGTGAGCTCGCCGCCCGGCAGCGCCAGCAGCAGGCCGGAGAAGAACAGCGCCAGGCGTATCGGCCATGCCGCCAACGGGTTGCCGGTAAGCGAGCCGATGCCGATCAGGTAGCCTTGGAGAGACCCCGAGATCAGCACGACCCCGGCGAAGGCAAGCCCGCAGACGGTGATGACCTCGACGGTCGTGCCGTGGCCGATCAGTGCCGGGTTCAGCACGAAGAAGAACGGCACGAAATAGATGATCGCGCCGAGCCGCATCGCTTCGAAGCCGGTGGTGATGGGATTGGCGCGGGCCACCGTCGCGGCTGCGAAGGCGCCGAGGGCGACCGGCGGCGTGATGAAGGAGATCATGCCCCAATACATCATGTAGAGATGGACGGCGAGCAGGTCGAGCCGTCCGCTGGCGGTGAGCGCCGGCGCAAGCGCGATGGCCAGGAAGAGGTAGGCGGCCGTCACCGTCATGCCCATGCCGAGGATGAAGCTGGTGATGGCTCCCATGACGAGCAGCACGAAGATCGAATCGCCGGCGAGGGTGACGAGTTCGAGCGACAGGTTGCCGACCTTCCCGGTCAGCATCAGCGCGCCGATGATGAGGCCGACGCCCGCGAGAATTCCGGCGAGCTCCGTGAACAGCTTGGCGATGCCGATCAGGAACTGCTTGCACCGCTCCAGGTCCCAGCGGTCGTGCGCCCGCACCTGGTTGATGACGATCAGCAGGGCGGCGGCGTAGTAGGGAGCCTGCGCTTCCTGTTGCATCACCAGCAGCATCACGATCAAGAGCGCCAGCACGAAGATGAAGTGCCAGCCGTCGCGCATGACCTGCCGCGCCTTGGGCATTTCGGCCTTGGGCAGCCCTTCGAGGCCGAAGCGCGCGGAATAGGCGTCGATCTGCATGAACAGGCTGAAATAGTAGAGCAGCGAGGGAATGATCGCCGCCACCAGGATCACGGCGTAGGAGATTTCGAGGAAGGTCGCCATGATGAAGGCGGTGGCGCCCATTACCGGGGGCATCAGCACGCCGCCCGTGGACGCGCAGGCCTCGACGCCGCCCGCATAGGCCGGGCGGAAACCGACCCGCTTCATCGCCGGAATGGAGAGCGCGCCCGTGGTCAGCACGTTGGTGATGACCGACCCGCTCATCGAGCCCATCAGGCCCGAGGAGAAGATCGCAACCTTGGCCGGCCCGCCCCGGAAACGGCCGAGCAGCGCGAAGGCGAGGTTGAGGAAGAAGGCGCCGCCGCCGGTGAATTGCAGCGCCACGCCGAAAATCAGGAAACCGACTACCAGGGAGGCGAAGGCGCGCATGGGAATGCCCATGACGCTTTCCGTGCCGAACATGTGGAAGCTCGCGGTGACTTCCAGCGACTCGGACTGGCCCTCGAGGAAACCGGGCGCATGTTCGGCGAGCGCCGGGTAGAGCGAGACGATGAGGCAGATCACGAAGATCGGCATGCCGCCCGCCCTGCGGGTTGCCTCCAGCACCATCAGCCACATGAAATAGGAAGCATAGACCGCCCATTCCGGCGCAGCGTATTCCCAGCCTTCCAGCAGGTTTTCCTCGCCGTGAGCCGCGAACACGATCGAGACCGCGAAAACGACCAGCGAGAGCAATATGTCGTACCAGGGAACCCGGTCCATCGGGCCGACACTGCGCCAGGGCGGGTAAAGCAGGAACACCAGCGGCAACAGCATGGCGAGCATGAAATAGTAGTATTCGGTCTCCTCGCCGAAGACCTTCACGTCGATCATCAAATGAACGTTGAAAATGAAATAGATCGAGGCCAGCACCGACAGGGTGGAGGCGGCGACCACGATCGTCATCCAAATCGGCCCGAGGTCCCGATGGCGGCTGACCGACGCTTCGGCGTGCTCCACCGCTTCTTCCGCCTGACGGCTGAGCGCCGTCTCCCGCTCGGGCTGTGTCATGTGCGTTGGCCTTCAGGTTCGCTGACCGGGTTCATATCGAGAAAGGACCCGCCATGCATGGCGCATGGCGGGTCTTTACCGGGTCTAGTTCGGCAGTTTCCTGCCTTTGGCGGTCACGAGAACGGCGCGTCCATGCCGGCCGCCGCCAACGCTTCCTTGCGGGCCTCGGCCCAGCCGGCCTCGAAGGCGTCGTCCTCCATGTCCTTGTTGGCCGCGTAATAGGTCTGCCACGCGCCCATCAGCACGTCCTGGCGCTTCAGCAGCGCGTTGTTGTGCGCTTCCTCTTCCGCGCCCCAGGCACCCGCTTCCTTGTAGTAACGGACCGAGCCGCCCGCATAGGGGAATATCCACTGGAGGTTCTGGGCTTCGAGCTGGTAGCCCGCCGTGCCCTTCAGCGTCCCGTAGCCGTCTGCGCCTTCATAGCCTTCCATCACCGCCTTGGTCATGGCGTAGGTGAAGTCGTCGGACAGGTCGCCCGCGAGGCCGATGATGATCGGATAGGGATACATCTGGCCGTCGAACTCCGGATCGCCGGAGATGTTGTTTTCGAGGCCGATGCCGAGCGTGACCCTGTTCGGGTTCCAGAAAGGCGCCACGCCCTTGGCCCGGGCCCAGCCTTCCTTGTCGTCATGGGGCAGCGAGATCCACCAATTGCCGCGCGGCGACGCCATCAGCCGGTTCACATGCGGCGACATGGTGGAGACCATGACCGCGTCGGCCTGGCCGCCGATCACGCCGTCCACCGCCTGCTTCCAACCGGGGAATTCGACCCTGGTCACATCGTCCCAGGTGACGCCGCCGAAGGCCATCAACGCCGTGAGGTTGACGTTGAGCGCCGGGGCGCCCTTGATCCACGCCATATTCTTGCCCTTGAGGTCGGCGGCGGTCTTGATCCCGGCATCGCCCGCGACCACCGGCATCAGGCCGTGCGGCCCCTTGGCGTTGTTGTAGAGGTTGCGGATTGCCATCGGCCCCCAGGCCTTGGAACCGAACATGAACACGCCTTCCTGCGTGAAGGCGGCGGCAATGCCGCAGGCGCAGAGATGCGCGCGCTTCTTCGCGACGGGAATCATGCGCGAGACATCGTTCTTGCCCGGGATCACGCGCAGCTCGACGTCGAGCTTCTTCTTGAGCATGCCGCCGATTGCGATGGACTGGGCATAACCCGACGATGTGGTGCCGTAGGCCGTGAGCGTCACGGTCTTGGGCAGTTCGGCCGCGTAGGCCGGAGCCGCAAGGCCGGCGACGGCCGCCATTGCGGCTAGGATACGCAGTTGCATAGGATCCCTCCCTTTCGCTCGTCGGCCCATCTTGACGGCTTGGGCTCGTTTCGACAAGCACTCTCGTTACCTTGCCATCGGGCGTTCCTGGCTTCGCTGTCTTGCGCCGTCCGGGCCGCCCGAATATGGTCCGGAGTTCTTAGCGGGCATAACGGGACGGGGCGCCGGGCGGCGGAAATGTACAACGACCTGGTAACACCCAAGATCCTGAATCGGGACTTTCTGCACACTCTCTACGACGCGGCTTACATGGAGTGCGAACAGGACGGCGACGGGGATTCGGTGATTACCGAGAGCGGGCTGAAATGCATCGCGACCCTGCCGCACCACCAGGACGCCATCCATCTCGCGGTACTCTTTCCGTTGAAAGAGAACGTGCCGCTCCAGAAGAAGCTGGAATGCGTCAACAGGATAAACGACCGCTACATCATCACCCGCGCGGCGGTCACCAAGGACGCCACCCTTCTCCTCTGCGACTACTACATCTTCCTGAACGGCGGTGTGTCCAGAAAGGCGATCGTGCTCGGAACCAAGAAGTTCATCGAGGTCACGCGACAGGCCGCCGAGGAATACGCGTCGGACATCATCGCGTAACCGCCACCGCCAGGCCGAAGCGGCATGGCTGGTGCGCAGCCGGCGTCCCGACCCTCATATCGTCATACCCGGACCTGTTCCGGGTATCTCTGTCTACTGCTTCCACCGGGCGGCCGCATGGATACCCGGAACAAGTCCGGGTATGACGGAGGGGGCGTCCGGGCATGGTGGAAGGAGCGTTCGAGCATGGCTAGCGGAACGGACACCGGAACCCTGCTCGTTTGCGGTGCGCTCGGCACCGTCGGGCGGGCAATGGTGGAGCATTTCGACGCGCTGCCCGGCTGGCGCGTGGTCGGCCTGTCGCGCCGGGCTCCCGACTTTCCGACCGGAGCGGAGTTCCGTTCCGTCGATCTGCGGGACCGCGCGGCGTGCGAAGCCGCCCTTTCGGACCTCCGCGATGTCACCCACGTCGTCTATGCCGCGGTTTACGAAAAGGCCGATGTGGCGAGCGGCTGGCGCGACCCGGACCATGCCGAAACCAACCTCGCCATGCTGCGCAACGCGATCGAAACCGTCGAGGCGTCGTCGCCCGGCCTCCGGCATGTCTCGCTGCTGCAGGGCACCAAGGCCTATGGCGCGCACCACGGCCCGTTCGAGACGCCGGCTAAGGAACGGGACCCGCGCTACTGGGGCCCGAATTTCTACCACGACCAGGAAGACTGGCTGAGGGGACGGGCCGCCGAAGCGGGTTGGAGCTGGACCGTCCTGCGCCCGCAGGTCGTCTTCGGCATTGCCATCGGCTCCAACATGAATGCGCTCGCCTGCGTAGCGGCCTATGCGGCGCTTTCGAAAGAGCTCGGCATGCCGCTCAGGTTTCCCGGCGGTGAGCCGCGCATCCAGGAGGCGACGGACTCAAGGCTCCTAGCCCGGGCCGCCGCCTGGGCCGGCCGGACGCCCGCAGCCGCCGGCGAGGCCTTCAACATCGCAAACGGCGACTGCTATGTCTGGCACAATCTCTGGCCGCGGGTCGCCGAGGTCTTCGACATGCCGTTGGGCCAGCCGTTCCCCTGCTCGCTCCGCCGCGTCATGGCCGACAAGGGTCCCGTCTGGGATTCCATGGTGGCGCGGCATGGATTGCGTCCGTTCCGGCTGGAACAGATCGTTCCGTCCTGGCAGTTCGCGGATTTCATCTTCGGCTACGGCCAGCGCCCGAACCCCGCAATCGTCAGCACGATCAAGGCGCGGCAACACGGCTTCCACGACTGCATGGACACCGAGGACATGCTCGTCGCGCTCCTGCGGCAGTTTCGCCGCGAGCGCATCGTGCCTTGAGGGTCCGCCTTCGGCCGCCTACGCTGTAGCCCGTCACCCAATTCCGCTCCGTCAACACTGGAACTGCGAATGCACACGAGGGGCAAAGCCTTTATTGCGGGTATCTCCGAGCACCCTACCCGCAAGGCGGTCGACAAGTCGGTCGCCCAACTCCACGCCGAAAGCGCAAAGGGAGCGCTCGACGATGCCGGCCTGTCCATCGACGATGTCGATGCGTACTACTGCGCCGGCGACGCGCCCGGCCTCGGCCCGCTGTCCATGGTCGAGTATATGGGCCTGAAGAACGTCCGGCATATGGATGCCACCGACGTCGGCGGCTCGTCCTATGTCCTCCATGTCGGCCACGCGGCCCAGGCGATCGCGGCCGGCAAGTGCAAGGTCGCGCTCATCACGCTCGCCGGGCGACCGCGCTCGGAGGGCATGGCGACCGGCACTGCGCCGCGCAACTACGGAGACGCCTCCCCGGACGTACCATTCGAATACATATACGGCCCGACCGTCGTGAACATGTACGCCATGGCCGCGCGCCGGCATATGCACGAGTTCGGCACCACCGGCGAGCAGCTCGCATGGATCAAGGTAGCCGCGTCGCACCACGCCCAGCACAACGAGCACGCCATGTTGCGCAACGTGGTAACGGTCGATGAAGTGGTGAATTCGCCGATGATCTCGGACCCTCTCCACCGGCTGGATTGCTGTGTGATCTCGGACGGCGGCGGGGCCTTCGTGGTGGTCGCCCCGGAGGTCGCGGCCTCGCTGGAGCGCGATTGCGTAAAGGTCCTCGGTTGCGGCGAAGCGCCGAAGAACCTGATGTCCGGCCAGGTGGACCTGACCTACACGGGAGCGCGCTGGTCCGGCCCCCAGGCGTTCGAGGAAGCGGGCGTTTCGCCGGGCGACATCGACTATGCATCCATTTACGACAGCTTCACGATCACCGTGCTGGAAACGCTCGAGGACCTCGGCTTCTGCGAGAAGGGCAAGGGCGGCGCCTTCGTGTCGGACGGCAACCTGATCTCCGGCACCGGCAAGCTGCCCTTCAACACCGACGGGGGCGGGCTTTGCAGCAATCACCCCATGAACCGCGGCGGGCTCACCAAGGTGCTGGAAGCTGTGCGCCAGTTGCGCGACGAGGCGCATCCGTCAGTGCAGGTGAAGGACTGCCAGCTGGCGCTGGCCCATGGCACGGGCGGCTCGCTGGGCACCCGCATGGGTAGTTCCACAACGATTCTCGGGAGGGCCGACGCATGAGCGCCCGCAAGATTCCGGCGCCGCCGACCAATGTCGAGAACCAGGACTTCTGGGACGCCTGCAACGAAGACAAGCTGATGCTGCCCCGCTGCGGAGATACCGGCCGGTTTTTCTGGTACCCGCGCAAGCTGAGCCCGTTCACGCTCTCGGCGAATGTCGAATCGGTCGAGGCGGCGGGCGCCGGCGAGATCTACACCTATTCGATCATGCGCCGGTCCGATCCCCAATATGCCATCGGTTATGTGCGGCTGGACGAAGGCGTCACCCTGATGACGAACTTCGTCGATTGCGACTTCGAAAGCCTGGCCGTCGGCATGAAGGTCAGGCTTGTCTTCGTCGAAGCCGAAGGCGGCCAGAAGGTGCCCTGCTTCACGCCTGCGTGATACCGGCCGCCTCAACTTCGGACCGATGGGGCGATTGCGTCCTCATATCGTCGCCCCGGACTTGTTCCGGGCCCCATCTCCGGACCTATCGACCTGCCTCGGCGGCGCAAACGGAGCGCAGCCGAGGGCGTCCGCCCTGTAACTGCCGGTTGCGCTCGCCTCTCCGTTCAGGGATGGGGCCCCGGATCGGGTCCGGGGCGACGGTGGGTGCGGCGCTGTTATCGGTTCCGGTTCACGACCGCCGGTATCGGCCGTCGCCCGCGGCCACGAGCGCGGCGTAGCTGTCCGGGTCGGTCGCGCCTTCGGAGCCGATCAGCAGCACGCGCGAATTCGCGTCGAGGCCGAGCGCGCTCCGCATCTTCCCGCTGCGCGCGGCGGCGATCAGCGCCGCCAGCCCGGCAACGGCGCTTTCGCCGGCCTCGATCTTCGGGTCGCTGCCGGGCGGCCGGGCCAGCAGCCGCATGGCGGGGCCGACGAAACTCTCCGGCACGGTCAGGAAATCGCTCGCCTCCTCCGCCAGGATTTCCCATGCCAGCGCCGACGGCTCGCCGCAGGAGAGGCCGGCCATCAGCGTCTCCTCCTCGATGCGGATGTCCGTCATGCCCCCGGCGCGCGCGCTCTCGAACAGGCAGGCGGCAAGCTCCGGCTCCACCACCGCGATGCGCGGCGATGCCCCGCCCCAATGCTGACGGAGGCCCGCGGCGACGGCCGCCGCCAGCCCGCCCACGCCCGCCTGCAGGAAGGCATGGGTCGGCGGCCGGTCCAGCGCATCGCACACCTCCTTCACCATCGCGCCGTAGCCCGCCATCACGTCGCGCGGCGTGTCGGTATAGCCGGGCCACGAGGTGTCCGAGACCACAAACCAGCCATTCGCCTCCGCCTCCTCGCGGGAGAGCCTGACCGAGTCGTCGTAATTGCCGTCGATCCGCACGACCTCGGCGCCGAGCGCGCGCATGGCCTCCGCGCGGGCTTCGCTCACCTCCGCATGGATATAGATGCGGCAGGCGGCCCCGAAGCGCCGGCAGCCCCAGGCGAGCGAGCGGCCGTGATTGCCGTCCGTCGCCGTCGCCAGCGTAATCCGGGACGCCAGGTCCGCGTGCCTGCCCTCGCGGATATCCGCTGGCGCAACGGGCCGCCCGAGCGCCTCGGAAATCTCCCGTTGCAGCACAAGGAGCGCGGCATAAGCCCCGCCGAGCGCCTTGAAGCTGCCGAGGCCGAAGCGCGGCCCCTCATCCTTGTAGAGTACCTTGGCGAGGCCGAGCGCGCCGGCGAGCCCGTCCAGCTCGAACAACGGCGTCGGCGCGTAGCCGTCCCACGCGGCAATTTCCGCCGCCGCATCGGCGAAACCGGCGGCGGTCAGCACACGGTTTGCGGCGTCGCCTTCGCGGCGGAGCCCCGCGACATGGCCCATCCGCGCGGCGTGGAATTCGTCGAGCATCCGGCTCGTCCCCTAGCTTGCAAGGCCGCCGGCATGGCAGCAGGACAGAGGCTTGTCGAGGCCCTTTGCCGACGGCCCGTCCACACCGCGCGCCGGAACCATGCGTCGCCCCCGGCACCCCTTTTCGTCACCCCGGCCTCCGAGCCGGGGTCCATCCATGGCTCCCGACGCCGACGCAGCCGGTGGAGAACAGGACCAAACGCCGGGGCCTGCCCCGGACCCCGATCCGGGGCTGCCGCGAGAACCGAGGCTGGGCCCCGGCTCGGAGGCCGGGGCGACGGTTGGTATCAGGACAGGCATTTCCCTCACCCTGAGTAGCGCTCGCGCCAGCGGGCGCGTATCGAAGGGACTTTGCTGCCGGCCCCGAACATGCTGCACTCCAGCCGCTCACCGAGGCACGGGACGCGAGGCGATGGAACAACTCAAGACGATCCAGGGCGGCGCGAAGGCCGTCCCCACCTTCTCCGCCGCCGAGATGGAGCGCCGGCTCGCCGCGCTGCGCGTGGATATGGAAGCGAGGCGGGTCGATGCCTGCCTGTTCACCTCCTATCACAACATCGCCTATTTCAGCGACTTCCTCTACACCGCCTTCGGCCGCCCCTTCGGCCTCGTCGTGACGCATGAGGGGCAGACGACGATCACCCCGAATGTGGACGGGGCGCAGCCCTGGCGGCGGACCTTCGGCGACAATCTCGTCTATACGGACTGGCACCGGGACAATTATTTCGCCGCCGTGAAGGCGTTGATTCCGGACGGCTCAAGGGTCGGCGTCGAATTCGACCACATGAGCGTCGAGAACTTTCGCAAGCTGCAAGGGGCGCTGCCGGCCTCGGAGCTGGTCGATGCCGCAAGGGCCGCCATGCGGCTGCGCATGGTGAAATCCGCGGAGGAGATCGCCTGGATAAAGGAAGGCGCGCGCATCGCCGACATCGGCGGGGCGGCGGCCGTGGAGGCCATCGGGGTCGGCGTGCCGGAATACGAGGTGACGCTGCACAGCACACAGGCCATGGTGCGCGAGATCGCCCGGAGCCAGCCGCATGTGGAGCTTCTGGACACATGGTCGTGGCTGCAATCCGGCCTCAACAGCGACGGCGCGCACAATCCCGTCACCTCGCGCCGGATCGAGCGCGGCGACATCATGGTGCTGAACTGCTTCCCGATGATGGCCGGCTACTACACGGCGCTCGAACGCACGCTCTTCGCCGAGGAGTGCTCCGACGACCATCTCAGGCTCTGGAGCATCAATGTCGAGGTGCATGAGGCGGGCCTGGCGCTCATCCGGCCGGGCGCGCGCTGCCGCGACATCGCGGCTGCGCTCAACGAAATCTACGAAGGCTACGGCCTGCTGGAAAACCGCTCCTTCGGCTACGGCCACAGCTTCGGCGTGCTCTCCCACTATTACGGCCGCGAGGCCGGCCTGGAGCTGCGCGAGGACGTGGACACGGTGCTGGAGCCCGGCATGGTGCTCTCAATGGAGCCGATGATAACCATCCCCGAAGGCAAACCCGGCGCCGGCGGCTACCGCGAACACGACATCCTTGTCGTGACGGAAGACGGCGCGGAGAACATCACGGGGTTTCCGTACGGGCCGGAGCACAACATTGTGCGCGGTTAACGTGCATCGTCAACCACTGTATCGCCAACCCGAACGAAAGTCATAAAAGCCCATGCCTGACTTCACCTTTGCGCGGGAAGGCTGCAGTCCCATCTCACTGGATGGCCCGTGCTCTCATCGCCGCAACCGAACATGCTTCCCACGCCTACTGCATACGCAAATTGCCTAAAGAATCCCAAACTATCCTCTACATCCTAACCCAGCGAGCCGCCACCAACTTCTGACCTACACCATCGCGCTAAGCGCCTCGGTACGTGCTTTCTAGAACTCCAATTCCTTCTTAGGTCCATTCTTGCCAAATCGTTTGCTTAAATCATCCTTCGCACCGTCTGGTAGTGACAACCAATTACTTTGGTAACCCGCGACATAGATATCACTAACATGCTCGCCGACTTCGTGAAAAATCCTAACTACCTGAGAAACAATCTCCTCACGCTCCATTAGCTCGACAGGTTCAACCGCCGACGAAATCGAATTTACAACAGCGCCATGAGCTACACCAGACAAAATATGATAGCAATCTTCATTACTTCGTGTCCTTACTGCCGACAGCTTATTAAATCGTTTCTCAAATTTAGAGAAATTATCTCTAAGATACCTCTTGATTGTTGCTGGCAAAATTGGTTGTATCCTGTACTCAATAACACTCCTCCACTCAACAGGATGATCCTTATAGTAAGTGTATTGCAAGCTCAATTCGAAATATGACCGAAGTGACAATATTGCAGGTCGCACAAGGCCAAACGATACCAAGGACACCGCCTCCACCGCCGCACCGTAACATCCCTTAAGCAATACATCACAATGCCCCGGAGTACCGGACTCCATTTCTCTTGTTGTCCAAACTAACGATAACCGCAAGTTATCCATACACTTATCAACATGCAAAGCGTTAGTCGCAATTTCTGATTCCACAGCTGCTACAAATTCAACAAACTTCTCGATACTCATCTTAACCTCCAATCTAAACTCCTTGAATGAGTGTTTTTGTTTCGTATCCGCATTACAACATGATATATTTCCTGCTCAGAAGTCACCCGAACTAGCTTCCTAATCCAAGCTTCCAAGCCTCTTCGAGAGTCAAATCTTGGTATTTCAATATCACGATCCTTGAAGATTGGTGATAAGCTATCCGTCATCATGTCTACAAAACTCTGTACTGAAATACGAAGGTCCTTCCTCCGGACTTGGTCGATTTTGTGGTAGAATCGAGCCGAGCTTGTATCAAAAAGCGCCCGTTCAGCTGCTTGATCCAATGTAAGTGCTACGGAATTGTTAATTTCATCTTCAATGTCTCGAATTAGCTCAAGGAAAGACCCAGGACTCATCTCGCTGACGGTAGCGTGAAGGGCTCGAAGGTCACTTTCATTGAGACCAAGCAGCGCCAAGGCAGCTAAGCTTCTATATTTCCTAGAGCGAATCATGAATTCAGTTAAATTATAAGTGGTTAGAGATTTCTTGGATTATCCGCCCTATTTCTTGCCTCAATACCGAAGAGTAAGGTCCACCCTTGTCTGTAGCAAATCCGGTATAACTAGGATCTACAGCTAGATGTTTACTTTGAGGTAATCGATTAATTAACACTTTAGGTCCGAACATTTGATGAGATCTTAACTCCTGCTCAACAGTGGTTATAGGTGCGGTTCGTCGAATTCCGTTAACCAATATCATGTGAGTCAATTTCAAACTTAGGTGTTCAAATAATTTATCCACCATCCTAACACCAAGAACGGAAAATTTATCAGGTTTCACAGGAGATAAAACATGAGTGGAGTTCTCTAGCGCACATTTGGTTACGAAGGAGGTGCTAGGGTTACAGTCGAGAACAATAAGATCATATTCTGTCCGTGCTTGCGAGATGAAACGCGTCAGATAATTGGAAGCGTAGCTTAGTTGATTGGAGTCATCAATCATGGAATATTTCATTAATTCAAATGATCCGGGAATTAGATCAAGCTTGGCTGAATCCCCTTTACCAACCTGCCTAAGGCGATAACGTATATCGTTAGCCTTTGGAGGAGGTTGATTTGAGCGCTTGACTTGAAAAAAATCGTCGGAAGGAAGTGGTTCAAAGCACGACTTTACAGTTTTTATTTCATCCAAGCTGTCATAATCATCCTGTGTCATCACGGATTGAGTTAGGTTGAATTGGGCATCCAAGTCTATCAAAAGTACACGTTTGTGCATACGATGATAAAGGACACGCATTACGTGTGCCGCGACGGTGGTCTTTCCGACACCGCCCTTCATATTCAGAACTGACAATACAGGTGTTGGCATGTCGTGGGGCTCAAATCGGAACGTCGGAGAGCATAGCGGTGAGCGGACCGGTCCCGCAAGGGGTCTGCCTGTCCTCGGGACGGTGTAAAGCTAGATTGGCGCCTCGAAGCGTCAACCTAGTCTGTGCAGGAGTGAAAGATAGGCTGGACGGCGCGCCGGCTGGATCACGCCCTCGCCGTCCCCTAACCGACACTTGCCTTCTACCGTGTATGGCGAAGAGCGTGGAAGCACATCGGTCGTGAGGCGCGCTTTTTCAGGGAATCAATTTCGGCGCCGCGACAGCCACGCTGACAACAGCGATCATTGCGCCGATCATCCGCCAGTCATGATTGGCGATGTCCCGCGTCAGCCGCGCCTCAAGCTGCCCCATCCGGTCCACCATCCCCGTCTCAAGGGACGCCAGGTCGGCTTTGGTCGCGAACTGTCCGGCTTCGGGACTCATGCGGCCCCCTTCCGATGCCCGTCTTCCTCACCATAAGGGCGTGCGGCCAAAGCCATCAAATGCCATTTGCTTGCCAACGCCATTCCGCCTGCGCATCCCCGCTCCCGCAACCGCCAACCTGCGCCGCCTATACCGGCCGGCGCAGGCTCACGATATGGGGGAACGCCCCGCTCGTCCTTCGTTTCCATCTTCGCCGAGCGCCCTGACTGCGGCTTCCGGGTCCCGGTCGATGGCGGTGAGCAACACCCGCGCCGCCCTGTCGGGAACGCGCCGGCCCTGTTCCCACTCCTGAAGGGCGCGCGCGTCGAGGCCGAAACGCTCGGCGAATTGCCGCCGGCTCAATCGGAACCGCCTGCGGAGAGCCGTAATCCGGCCGGCGGCGGGGTCGTCCACAATCCGGCAGGGCAGGGCCGTCTCGCCGCGAACATGGCCGAGAACCTCGCCCAGAGCCGTTTCGATCTCAAGCCCGAGCCCGGTGCGTTCCGCCGTCATTGTCCCGTTGCCTCCTCCCCGGTCGCGGCGACCGGCCGCGTCCGGCCGCTCGCGCCCACTGTTTCGCCATCCACTCCTGCGTGCCGAATACGCCCGCGACCAGGGCGGGGACATGAAGATCGGCATCGATCGTGGGCCAGTGCAGGTTGAAACCAGCCCCATCGACCACGATGGCGGCCAACGCCTCATCGTCGGCGCCGTGCAGCTCCTGGGCCAGTTGCGCCGGAAAGATGTAGGTGCAGCCATTCGCGAGCTCGACGGCCACTCGGCCTGTCTCGGGATCGTAGTGCGCAGCAACGGCCCGAGGTTCGGACTTCATCATTTCGCGGCCGCGAGCCTCGGCGGCCTCAAACCCGGCGTCAATCGGATCGACCATGTATCCGCTCCCATTCCCGCATGAGCTGGTCGCGGCGGTCTGTCACTTCGGCAAGCAGACGCCGCATATCGGACTTCTTGATGCCAACGACGTCCATGACCTCCGGGCGACCGCCCGGCCCGAGCAGGCTGATCTTCGCCCGCCCCGGCCCGACGATATGCACATGCGCCGGCTCGTGGTCCTGGGTGTAGATGACGATCCGAAAGCCATGAGCACGGTGAACGACAACCATAAACCAATTTACCCTATCCGTTGGACTTTTTCGGCGCCAATCGGTCGTCGAGGACGCGCCGGAAACAAGCATCGGCTTTGCCGGCCGTTCCGTTCGCGCGCCCGCACCGTTCCAATGCCGACCCATGAAATACATCCTCGAAGACCGGCAGGTGAAGGCGGATGAGAGCGCCTGGATCGCGCCGGCCAGCCGCTACGCCTTCCAGCGCCTCCGCCTGCGGCGGACGGCGAGGCGGCGGCTCAGCTCCATGCCGTGGCTCCGGAGGAACCGGCGCAGGGTCCGGTCGGCGAGCCGCACGCCCTCGGCCGCCAGCGCCTTGCTCAGCGCCCGGCTGGAAAGCTCCGGGCGCGCCTCCAGGATGCGGACGATCCGGTCGCGCTCCGCCTCCGTCAGCGAAGGGCGCCCGCCCCGCGCGTCCGGCTGCACATGCCCGCGCTCGCGATAGCGCCTCACCCAGCGGCCGACGCTCCGCGCGCCGACCCCGAACCGCGCGGCCGCCGCCCGGGCGCTCATGCCCTCCTGCAACACCGCCGCCACCGCCCGGCTCCGCAACTCCACGCCGACTGCACAGCCCCGCCGGGACAATGCCGGATGGCCCACCGGATCGTTGTCCATTCCTTCTCCTCCTGTCCTTGCCCGCCGCCGCGCCGAACGCGGCGAACTTTACGAATGGCGGCGTTGGCGCCGCCGCGGGCCAACTCGACCGGCCGAACGACGCATCGCGGCGCTCGCGGCGCACGCACCTCCCCTGTCTGCCGCCCGGCCCCCGGCCGCCGGCAATTTCCCTTGAAAATCGCGCCAAAATGGACGCCGCAGCGCGTCCGCCCCACCAGCCCGTCAGGTCATTTCCCCGCTCTCTTTGCGCACCGGAATGGAACTTATATAGAACAAACGGGGATAAAGTCAAACCAGAAAACGCTGTCCCTATTGTCATACCCGGACCCCAAAAACCCTCTCCCCCAGGGAGAGGGAAGGGTGAGGGGCCGCGTCCGCCCCGGCGGAAGCGGCGGGCGAAGCCCGACAACCATCCGTCACGCGGCGAGAGCCCCCTCCCGGCCTCCCCCGCAAACGGGGGAGGAAAAAGAAGACGCTCACCCGCGGGCGGGGGAAAAGAGGAAGCTCTCTTAGCCAAGCGAAGGGAGAAAGAGGGAGACGCCGCCCGCCGCTTGCGCCCCTCGGCCCGCGCCGCTCTAATGCGGGCCCATGAAATACATCCTCGAAGACCGGCGGGTGGAGGCGCATGAGAGCGCCTTTATCGCGCCGAACGCGGTGTGCATCGGCAGCGTGAAGGTACTGCGGAACGCCTCGATCTGGTGGAACGCGGTGCTGCGCGGCGACTACGAGCCCATCGAGGTGGGCGAGGAGACCAACATCCAGGACGGCTCCGTGCTGCACACCGACCCCGGCTCGCCGCTCGTGCTCGGCCGCAATGTCACGGTCGGCCACATGGCGATGCTTCACGGCTGCCTCGTCGGCGACCGCACCGTGATCGGCATCGGCGCGGTGGTGCTGAACGGGGCGAAGATCGGCAGCAATTGCCTGATCGCCGCCAAGGCGATGGTGCGCGAAAATGCCGAGATTCCCGACAATTCCATGGTGGTCGGCATTCCCGGCAGGGTCAAACGGCAGGTCTCGCCGGAGATGTCCGCCTTCTTCGCCGAGCAGAACCAGTGGTATGTGACCAACCGGGCCCGCTTCAAGGAAAGCCTGAGCCTGCAGGAAGACTGACCGAGCGAACGAACGACCAGCGAGAGACCGACCATGACCGACGACAGCAACCGCGCCCTTGCGGGCGTCCGCGTGCTCGACCTGACGCAATTCGAGGCGGGCCCCTCCTGCACCGAAGCCCTGGCCTGGCTGGGCGCCGACGTGGTCAAGGTCGAGCGGCCGGGCTCCGGCGAGCAGGGCCGCTTCGCCTCCACCGACCGGCCGGGCGTGGACAGCTACTATTTCATGCTGCTGAACGCGAACAAGAAGAGCATCACCGTCAACCTGAAGAGCCCGGAAGGGCTGGAGACGGTGAAGGCCATGATCGCCGAGGCGGACGTGATGATCGAGAACTTCGCCCCGGGCGCGATCGAGCGCCTCGGCCTCGGCTACGAGGTGGCGAAGGAGATCAACCCGCGCATCATCTACGCGCAGGTGAAGGGCTTCGCGCGCGGCGGGCCCTACGAGAAGTTCCTGTCCTTCGACATGATCGGCAAGGCCGTGGGCGGCGTCATGGCGATCACCGGGGACCCGGACGGGCGGCCGATCAATCCCGGCCCCACCATCGGCGACACGGGCACCGGCCTTCACATGGCAATCTCGATCCTGGGCGCGCTCTACCAGCGCGGGCGCACCGGCGAGGGCCAGCATATCGAGGTCGCCATGCAGGACGCGATGATAAACTATTGCCGCCTTGCCTATGCCGTGCAGGCCACGACCGGCGCGGCCGCCCCCCGGCGCGGCAACGAGGTCATCATGGCGGGCAGCGCGCCCTCTGACGTCTTCCTCTGCGCGCCGGGCGGGCCGAACGACTATGTCTATATCTACACGACGCGGGCCTCGAACCTCCACTGGGAGCGGCTTTGCGAGGTGATCGGCAGGCCGGAGCTGAAGGACGACGCCCGCTTCGCCACGGCGCCTGCGCGTTCGGCCAACCAGAAGGACCTGGACGAGGCGATCACCGCCTGGACCAGCCGGCGCAGCAAGGAAGAGGCGATGGAGGCCATCGGCGCGGCCGGCGTGCCGGTCGGCGCGGTGTTCGATTCCAAGGAGCTTTCCGACAGCGAGGACATGCGCGCCCGCGGTATCTTCCAGACCGTGAAGCATCCCGAGCGCGGCGATTTCCTCATGCCGGGCTGGCCGGTGAAGATGTCCGGCAACGATGTGCCGGTCGAGTGCTCCCCCACGCTCGGCCAGCACACGGACGAGGTGCTGTCGGACTGGCTCGGCCTCTCCGGCGGCGAGGTGGACGCACTGCGCGACAAGGGCGCGGTCTGAGCGGCCCGCGCCCGGAACTCCACGACCGAAGAAACGAAGGAACCCGCCTTCCCATGTCAGAAAATATCGCCGAACAGCTTGCCCCGACCGGCGTGCTGCGCGCCGGCATCAACATGTCGAACTTCCTGCTCGTCACCGGCCGCACGGAGTCCGGCGACCCCGACGGCGTATCGCCCGACATGGCGCGCGCGCTGGGCGAGAGGCTGGGCGTGCCGGTGAAGATGGTGCCCTTCCCCACCCCTGGCGAGCTCGCCGACGCAGCGGCGGACGATGTCTGGGATATCGGGCTCATCGGCGCGGAACCGCAGCGCGCGGAGAAGATCGCCTTCACGCTCGCCTATTCCGAAATCGAGGCAACCTACATGGTGCCGCCCGGCTCGCCGATCCGGTCGGTAGAGGAGGTGGACCGGCCCGGCATCCGCATCGCCGTCTCGGCCCGCAGCGCCTACGAGCTCTGGCTCTCGCGCAACATCGAGCACGCGGAGCTGGTGCTGGCGCAGGGCCTCGGCGCGGCCTTCAAGCTGTTCGTGGACGAGGGCTACGAGGCGCTTGCCGGCCTGCGTCCCGGGTTGATCGGCGATGTCGAGAAGCTGCCCGGCGCGCGCATACTGGACGGGCAATTCTCCGCCGTGCAGCAGGCCATCGGCGTGCCGCGCTCGCGGCCCGAATCCGCTGCGGCCTTCGTCGCCGAGTTCGTGGAGGAAGCCAAGACGAGCGGCCTGGTCGCCAGCCTGATCGCCCGCCACGGCGTCGAAGGCCGGCTGATGGTGGCCGCGGCGGGTTAGCGGCGCCCCGGTCCGGACGAACCTGCCCATGCGTCCGGCGGCGGTCCTGCGCAGACTGGCGATGCTTGTCCTGGTTCCGGCCGCCGGGTTTTGGCCGGCGTCGGCGTCCGCGCATGCCGTCGAGGACGAAACCGTGCGCACGGCTGTGGTGTCGGCCTTCCCGCCGGAGATGGCGGTGCTGCGGGCGGAGATGGAGGGCGCGTCCTCGCAGTCCGTGAACGGCGCCGAGTTCGTCACGGGCAAGCTCGCCGGCCGCGATGTCGTGCTGTTCCTCAGCGGCATCGGCATGGTGAATGCGGCAATGACCGCGCAGCTTGCGCTGGACCGCTTCCACATCGACCGGATCGTCTTTTCCGGCATTGCGGGCGGCGTGGACCCGGGGCTGAATATCGGCGATGTCGTGGTCGCCGGGCGCTGGGGCCAGTATCTGGAGTCGGTGTTCGCGCGGAAGGTGGAAGGCGGCTGGGAGAAACCGCCCTTCTTCGAATATCCCTACGCGAATTTCGGCATGATGTTCCCGCGCTCCGTTACCGTAGCCCGCGCAGGCGGAGCCAAGCCCGAAACCCGCTTCTGGTTCCCCGTCGACGGGAAGATGCTCGATTGGGCCAGGCAAGCGGCGGCGAGCATCGAGCTCGAGCGCTGCATCGAAGAGGACGAATGCCTGCCGCACGCGCCGAAGATCGTCATTGGCGGCTCGGGCGTATCGGGGGGAGCCTTCATCGACAATGCGGAGTTCCGGGACTACGCCTTCCGCACCTTCGGCGCGCGCGTGCTCGACATGGAAAGCGCAGCCGTTGCCCATGTCGCCCTGGCAAACGATGTTCCCTTCATCGCCGTCCGCAGTCTTTCGGACCTTGCCGGCGGCAGTGGACAGGCGAACCGGATCGGGCTTTTCTTCCGCCTGGCCGCCGGCAATGCCGCGCGCGTCGTCATGGCTCTCCTCGCGGAAATGTCAGACGGCTGACACTACCGGCAAACGAAGGAAAACGCGGATGCCCGCTCTCGATATCGCCGACTGCATCAACGACACCTGCCCCTGGTCGGGAAAGCCCGTGCAGCCGGACTCGCTCATCGAATTCGACGGCCATGTAGTTGGGTTCTGCAACACCGGCTGCCGCGACAAGTTCGAAACCGCGCTCCGCCATTTCGAGCGGGCGAAGGCCGCCGAAGCCGGCGGGTAGCGATCCGGAGTCGCTGCTCGATGCGGCAATCTGTCTGGAATTTGAAAAAATTCCTTGAATCTCTTCGATCCTGAAATATCTGCGGTAGTATGGGTCGGGAAAAGCGGCATCCCGAGGCTGCTTTTCTTCGCGCCGATACCGGCTCGAAAAAAATTTGTGAAACGGAAGGGAGAAGTGTGTCCGCTGCCTAACCCGCGATCCGACCTGTATGGATCGACTGTTTGTCGACAGGTAGCCGCGGTCCTTGCCCCCGCTTCGTCGCCCCGGACCCCGATCCGGGGCCCATCCACGGCCATTTGGGCCCGGTGGAAAGGTCGGGAGATGGACCCCGGATCGTCGCGGACGCGCCGTCCGGGGTGACGATTGAGGCTTTACGGACGAAGCCGTTTCAGCGCGAACGGATACCGCTCTAGCGCGCGCAATCGGATGCCGAAGGCGACGCGAACGAAACGGAGCGCGACAGAGGAACGATATGTGGGAATGTAACGGCAAAACATCGGCGAAAGCATGGCGAACATGACAGAACATGACATTCCGTAACTGCCCAGGACACAGGGACGACGCAAGAGGCGTGCGGGCCTCCGGCCGCAAGACGCCGCGGTGGAATCGCGCTTCAAAGCCGACATCTTGGATAATTATGAACAATTTCCGATATTTTTGATTTTTGTTCCCGTTTGAGGCTTGACCCTGGGAAAAGCGGTGTATGATGGGAGCGGGAGAAGGGGCATCCGGAGCCGCTTCCCCGGCGTTGCGCGGCCGAGCGGCGCCACTTTCTGAAAACCCCTGAGAAACCGGCGGGAGAGGTGCGCCCTCTGCCTCGCGCACGCAATCAGGCGTGCGAACCGCGCCGGCGCAAGACGCGCGCGGGCGGGCACAGGCGCGCACGCAGGATACGCGCGCAAAAAGGGTCCCACTCCCGGACCGGCAAGGAGGAACCATGACTGCAACCGACCCCCGCCCCCAACTGGCGGCGACACTCGCCGCAGGGCTGGCGCCGGCCGCCGAAGCCCTCGCCGCAGCCTATGCCGAAGAGGTGAGCGCCGGGCCGCCGCCGGAGGACGACCGCGCGCTTGCCGAACGCCACCGCGCCGGACGCGCCCGGCTCAGCCATCTGCGCCAGCTCCTCGCCGTGCTCGACTGGGCCGCCGCACACCTGCCCGAACCGGAGCCGGAGCCCGAAGAGGAAATGTGGGACGGTCTCGACGACCCGTTCGACGAGCCCGGCCCTTATGTGTCGGACTATGACGGCAGCGAGGACGAGTTCCACTATGGCGGAGAAGTCTATGCCGGCAGCCAGGAGACGCCGGAGTTCCGGGCGTGGCTGGAAGACAAGGAGCGCCGGTTCGGGCCGGTCACGATAGGCGGGGGCCTCGGCGGCCTGGTCGACTGCCATGTCAGCGGGCGGAAGTTCGTCGGCAAGCTGCCCTCGCCCGAATACACGGCATGGCGCGAAAGGCAGCACCGCCGCACGGAAGCCTCCCTCGCCCGCACTCTCGAACGCGCCCGAAACGCCCGCCCCGACAGGCGAAAAGCCACCGCCGCAACCCCGCCGCATGACAAAACATGACATCTCATGACACCCCACAGGATGTCCGCCATGGAGCAGGATTTCGCGGCGCCGTCCCGCGGCCGGAGGCCCGCAGCCCTCTTGCGTCGCCCCGGACTGCATCCTGGGCAGCTACGACATTTCATGAAATGTTCATGCGCTCACTCCGGTTCGGCAAACGGCTCCGAAGCCGTCTAGCCGCGCCGTTGACAGCAAATCCGCTACATTCGAGGATGCCGGCGGTTCCGGGGCTGCATCCGCTTCAAGAAAGGTCTGGGCGTCAGGACGGGACCGGGAACCCATCGGGAGAAGAAAAATGAAGAAATTCTTGGTTGCGCTGACTTCCGCGGCGGCGGTCTTGACCGCGGCGGCGGCGGCGGCGGAGGAGCCCAAGCGGGGCGGCACGCTAACATTCTCGTACCGGATCATCGCGGGGCACTTCAACCCGACGATCGCCTCCGGCACGCCCACCGGTATCCCCGGCACGCAGCTCTTTGCGGCGCTGCTCCGGTTCGACGACGAGTGGAACCCGAAGCCCTATCTGGCGGAAAGCTGGGACATTTCCGACGACGGCCTGAAGGTGACCGTCAAGCTGCGGGACAACGCCCGCTTCCATGACGGCAAGCCGATCACCTCGGAAGACGTGAAGTTCTCCATCGAGACCTACCAGCAGCACCATCCGTTCAAGCCGATGTACGCGCCGGTGAAGTCCATCGACACGCCGGACCCGCTGACCGCGGTGTTCAACCTGAGCGACCCGCACCCGGCGATCCTGCTGGCCTTCTCCTCGCAGCTCGGCGTGGTCATTCCCAAGCATGTCTATGGCAACACCGACAATATCCGCCAGCATCCGCAGAACAGCCAGGATGTCGTCGGCTCCGGCCCCTTCAAGCTGAAGGAGTTCAAGCCCGGCGAATACATCATCCTGGAGCGGAACGACGACTATTTCCTCGAGGGCAAGCCCTATATCGACCGGATCGTCTACAAGAAGATCGCCGAGAACACGAGCCGCGTGATCGCGCTGGAGAAGGGCGATGTGGACCTGACCGCCTTCGAGTCCGACGCGCCGGTTCTCGACCGCCTGAAGAAGAACGAGCACCTGACGCTGACACCGGACGGCTATTCGGCCATCGGCCCGCTGGAGTGGCTGGCTTTCAACACCAAGCGCAAGCCCTTCGACGACAAGCGCGTGCGCCAGGCGATCGCCTACGCCATCGACAAGGAGTTCATCCTCAAGGTGCTCTATGGCGGCTATGCGCAGCGTTCGCTCGGCCCGATCCATCCGGGCAGCGTGTTCGCGCCGAAGGACGTGAACCCCTACGACTACGACGTCGAAAAGGCGAAGGCGCTGCTGGACGAGGCCGGCTACAAGCCCGACGCCGACGGCATCCGCATCCGCACCACGCTCAACTACATCCCCGCCGCCGGCACATGGAAGCGCAAGACCGAGTTCGTCAAGGCGCAGCTCAAGAAGGTCGGCATCGACGTGACCATCAAGGCTTCGGCGGACTTCCGGGCCTGGATCAAGACCGTTTCCAACCACGAGTTCGACATGACGATGGACTCGGTCTTCAATTGGGGCGACCCGGTGATCGGCGTGCACCGCACCTACCAGTCCACGAACATCCGCCCGGGCGTGCCGTGGCACAACACCCAGCAGTTCCAGAACGCCGAAGTCGATGCGGTCATGGACAAGGCCGGCAAGGAGCTGGACCGCGACAAGCGCGCGGCGCTCTACGGGGAGATGCAGAAGCTGGTCGTCGATGAGGCGCCCATCGCCTATCTGCACACCTCGCCCTACCACACGGTGTTCAACCACGAGCGCGTCGGCAACCCGCCCGTGGACTCGATCTGGGGCGTCTGCTCGCCCTGGGACGAGATCTACATCAGGTAGCCCGATCCCAAGTCGAGGCGGCGTAACCGCATGCCGCCCCGGCTCCGGGAACTCAACCCTAGGATGGCTGCGTTATCGCATTCCTGACCGTCATAGCCCAGCGACTCTTCTACGCTGCCGTGCTGCTGCTGGCCGTCGTTGTCTTCAATTTCATCCTCCTGTCGCTGGTGCCGGGCGACATCGCCGACACGCTTGCCGGCGAAAGCGGCGGCGCCAGCCAGGAGGTGATGGACGACATCCGCCGCACTTACGGGCTCGACAGGCCCTTCCACATCCAACTGGCCACCTATGTGGGCAAGGTGGTCCAGGGCGATCTCGGCACGTCCTACTATTTCAACCTGCCGGTCACGGAACTCATCCTCGGGCGCGTCGCGCCGACCCTGCTGCTGGTCGTCACGGCGCTGGTGCTTGCGATCCTGATCGGCACGCTGTTCGGCGTCATCGCCTCGCGCAGGCCGAACGGGCTGTTCAGCCATTTCGTGACCGTGCTCGCTCTGGTCGGCTTCGCGGCACCGGTGTTCTGGACCGCCTTCCTCCTGATCGTGCTGTTCGTCGCCATGCTGGAGATCATGCCCCTCTCGGGCCTGGTGGACCCGACCACGCCGAGGGGCACGCTCGCCTGGTATCTCGACGTGCTGCACCATCTCTTCCTGCCGGTGCTGTCGCTGTCGTCGATCTATCTGGCCTCGTACAGCCGCCTCGCGCGGGCGAGCATGATGGACGTGCTCGGCTCCGACTATATCCGCACCGCCCGCGCCAAGGGCCTCGGCGAAACCTCCGTCACCTACAAGCATGCGCTCCGCAATGCGGTCATCCCGGTCATCACTATCGCCGGGCTTCAGTTCTCGCACATCTTCTCGGGCGCGGTGGTGGTGGAAACGGTGTTCACCTGGCCGGGACTGGGCACGCTCGCCTTCGAATCGATCCTGCGCGGCGACACGCCGACCATCATGGGCATCCTGTTCTTCTCGGCCATGATCGTCATTGTGGTCAATCTGCTGACCGACCTTACATACCGGCTCGTGGATCCCAGAATCCGCTCGGCGCGCAACGCATGACGGACCATCCGAAAGCGGCGCCGGAAAGCGGCCCCGAAGCCGTCCACGTCGAGCGTCCGGTCGTCGAATTCCTGCGCATGTATGTGCGCAACTGGGCCGCCGTCGCGGGGTTTCTCGTGTTCGCGGCAATCGTGTTCGCGGCGCTGTTCGCACCCGCGATCCTGGCCGTGGACCCGTTCGAGATGGTGTGGATGCCGTTCACGCCGCCGGGGCAGGACGGCTACATCCTCGGCACCGACAATCTCGGCCGCGACATGCTGACGGCCATCGTTTACGGCGCGCGCGCAACCCTTGTGGTGGGCGGCTCGGCGGCGGCGCTCACCATCGTCATCGGCCTCACCATCGGCTCGCTCGCCGGTTACTATCGGGGCTGGGTGGACGAGGTGCTGATGCGGATCACCGAGTTCTTCCAGGTGCTGCCGCCGCTGTTGCTGGCGATGGTGCTGGTGGCGTTGTTCTCGCCGACGCTGCCGACGGTCGCCATCGCCATCGGTGTCGTCACCTGGACCGGTGTGGCGCGCCTCGCGCGGGCCGAGTTCATGCGCATTCGCGAGCTGGAGTTCGTCAAGGCGGCGCGTTCCATCGGGTCGCGAGACCGGCGCATCATCTGGCGCGTGATCCTGCCAAACGCGCTCCCGCCGTTGATCGTGAATGCCGCGCTCACCTGCGGCGTTGCGATCCTGTTCGAGGCGGCGCTCAGCTTCCTCGGGCTCAGCGACCCGAATGTAATGAGCTGGGGCAAGCTGATCGGCGACAATCGGGACTACCTGCTGGACGCGCCGTGGACCGTCACCATTCCGGGCGTGGCGATCTTCCTGACCGTGCTGGCGGTGAGCCTGATCGGGGACGGGCTGAACGACGCCTTCAACCCCCGGCTTCGGGAGCGTTGATCCGTGGATGCTGCCGCGCCCCTGCTGGAGGTCGAGGGCCTTGAGGTCGAGTTCGGCACCCGCCAAGGCGTCGCCAGGGTGCTGGACGGCGTCGGGCTGTCGCTGGAGCCGGGCCGGACGCTCGGCATCGTCGGCGAGTCCGGATGCGGCAAGAGCATGACGGCCCTTTCGATCATGCGCCTTGTGCCCGTGCCGCCCGGGCGGATCGGCGCGGGCTCGGTCCGGCTCAAGGGCGAGGACCTGCTGCTGGCCAGCGAGAAGCGGATGCGGGAGGTACGCGGCAAGGACATCTCGATGATCTTCCAGGAGCCGATGACCTCGCTCAACCCGGTCTATTCCATCGGCGACCAGATCGCCGAGACCGTGCGGCTGCATGAGGGGCTCGGCCGCCGGGACTCGCTCGACCGCGCCGTCGAAATGCTGAGGGCCGTCCACATCCCTGCCGCCGAGCGCCGCGTGCGCGAGTTCCCTCACCAGATGTCGGGCGGCATGCGCCAGCGGGTGATGATCGCGATGGCGCTTGCCTGCCAACCGAGCGTGCTGATCGCGGATGAGCCGACGACCGCGCTGGACGTCACCGTGCAAGCGCAGGTCTTCGACCTGCTGAAGGAACTGCAGGAGAAAACCGGCACGGCCATCATCCTAATCAGCCACGACATGGGCGCGATCGCCGAGATGGCCGACCGCGTGATGGTCATGTATGCCGGCCGCATCGTCGAGGACGCCGCGACCGACGAGATTCTGGAAAGCCCGAAGCATCCGTACACAAGGGGCCTGATTGCCTGCGTGCCGCATATGGAAGAAGAGCCGCCGACGGAGCGGGAGACGCTTACCGAAATTCCGGGCGTCGTGCCTTCCTTGACCGATCTTGGAGCCGGTTGTTCCTTTGCGCCGCGCTGCGACCATGCGATGGACCTCTGCTGGCGTACAGCGCCCCAGTCTTTCCCGGCCGGCGAGGACCACAAGGTCGCTTGCTGGCTCTACGGCGAGGCAGGCGCACCGTGACCGCGAGCAGCAGCACCGATCATCTGCTTGAGGTCCAGGATCTCAAGGTTCATTTCCGCCTGCCGCGCCGCAACATACTGTCGGCCGGCGGCACGGTGCATGCCGTGGACGGCATCAGCTACAAGGTGCGCCGGGGTTCGACCTTCGGGATCGTCGGCGAAAGCGGCTCGGGGAAGACGACCGCAGCGCTCGCTGCGATGCGCCTCGTGCCCGTCACCGGCGGGTCGATCGCGCTCGACGGCGTCGAGCTGACGACTCTCGGAGGCGACGCGCTGCGCGAAATGCGCCGCAAGATCCAGATCGTGTTCCAGGACCCCTACTCGTCGCTCAATCCCCGCATGCGGGCCGGCGCCATCGTGCGCGAGCCGATGGACCTGATGGATGTGGGCGCGCCGGAGGAGCGAGACGGCCGCGTCGCCGAACTGTTCCGGCGCGTGGGCCTTCGGCCCGAACAGGAAGCCCTCTTTCCGCACCAGTTCTCGGGCGGGCAGCGCCAGCGCATCGGCGTGGCAAGGGCGCTGGCGACGCAGCCGGAGCTGATTGTCTGCGACGAACCCGTCTCCGCCCTCGATGTGGCGATCCAGGCGCAGATCCTGAACCTGTTGCGCGAACTGCAGGAGGGGTTCGGCCTCACCTACCTGTTCATCTCGCACGATCTGGGCGTGGTGCAACATATCTGCGACGACATTGCCGTCATGTATCTCGGCGAGATCGTCGAGCAGTCGGACCGCATCTCGCTCTTCACGCTGCCGCTGCATCCCTATACCTGGGCGCTGATCTCCGCCGTGCCTTCGGCCAGGCGCCGGGAAAAAGGGAAGGATGGCCGGGTGCGCCTCCAGGGCGACCCGCCAAATCCCATAGACCCGCCGCCCGGCTGCCGGTTCGCGCCGCGCTGCCCATTCGCCGTGGACCGGTGCCATAGCGACAAGCCGGTCCTGCGCGAGGTCCGCGAAGGGCATCTGGTCTCCTGCCATCTGGTTGGGGACGATTGCGTGCCGCCGCATATGGCGGTCGCCGGCGCTTCCTAGCCGGCAGCCATCCGCTTCCGTCCGCAACCGAAAGCCACTATCCATGGCCCTTCAGCACCTGCCGCATCCCGAGACACGGACGGAGGCTTGACGACACCATGCCCGAACTCTTCGAAATCCTTCACGGCACCCGCGCCATGCGCCGGCTGAAGCCGGATCCGGTGCCGGACGAGTTGATCCGCAAGATCTTGGAGGCAGGCGCTTCCGCCGCCAATGGCGGCAATTTCCAGCGCTGGCGCTTCCTCGTCATCAAGGACCGCGAGATCAAACGAGCGGTGAAGGTGCACTACAAGCGCGCCTTCGACGAGATCATCGGGCCGCGCTACAAGACGAGCGCGCCGCCGCCCGGCAGTTCGGCGGACAAATATCATCGCCAGCACGATGCGGTGGAATATCTGACGGACCATTTCGACGAGGCGCCGGTCTGGATCGTCGCTTGCCTGCAGGAAGGAGAAGCGCCGACGCGCATGTCGGGCGCATCGATCTATCCGGCAGTGCAGAACATGCTGCTGGCAGCCCGCGGGCTCGGCCTGGGCGCCACGCTCACCACCCGGCATCTCTTCTTCGAGGAGGAAAGCGAACGCGCGCTCGGCCTGCCGCCGGGCGTGCAGTCCTACGCCATCCTTCCCATCGGTTGGCCGATGGGCAATTTCGGCCCGGTCGGACGCGGACCTCTCGAGGAGATCGTCTATCTCGACCGCTGGGGCGAACGCTGGGATGTGCTGGATTCAGCCTCAAGCGACGGGGAATAGCCGCCATGATTACGATTCACGGACGCAACAATTCTATCAATGTGCAAAAGGCGATGTGGGCGGTCGGCGAGGTCGGCGTGGCCTGTGAGAGGCTGGATGTCGGCGGGCCGTTCGGCGGAAATGACACGCCCGGATACCTCGCCATGAACCCCAACGGTCTCGTGCCGGTGCTGGTCGATGGCGACACGGTGATCTGGGAGAGCCACACCATCGTCCGCTATCTGGGCGCCCTCCACGGCGTCGGAGGAATCTGGTCCGAGGACCCGGCGGAACGAACGCTCGCCGACCGTTGGATGGACTGGGCGGTTGCTTCCCTGCAGCCGCACATGACGGTCGCCTTCCAGGGCCTGATCCGCACGCCCGAGGCCGACCGCGACATGGACGCGATCCATCGCGCCGCCGCCAGCCTGCAAACGGTCTGGGGCATCCTGGAAGCTCATATCGCCGACCGCGCCTTCGTTGCCGGCGACCGCTTCACGATGGGCGACATTCCGGTGGGTGCCTTCTACCGCCGCTACACGCTGCTGCCGACTATCGAGCGCGCGGTCCTGCCGAATTGCGATGCCTGGCTGGCGCGGCTGGGCGAACGCCCGGCCTTCGTCGAACATGTATCGGGCATTCCGCTGACCTGACGCGGCAGGTCAGAACAGCGAGCCCTGGTCCGGCTTGACCCGACGGCCCGGTCCTTTCCCGAGGATTCGGGCCGCCGCCTCGCCGTCGGCAAAGACGATGTCGACCCGCCCCCGCTTTCGCGCCTCGGCCGCCGACACGACGGGCCCGCTCTCGTCCCGTACCAGCGCGAAGCCGCGCTCCAGCACACGGCGGTAGGAGGAGCTCTCCAGCAACGCACCGGCGCGTTGCAGGCCGGCGGCGGCGTTTTCGGCCAGCCGGAGCCAGGCCGCGGGCAAACGCCGGCCTGCGCCGAGCCGCTCCAGCCGGTGGGCCTCGGCCTCGACCCTGTGTCGCCCGGCGCGGAGGAAGGACGCATCCAGCGCCGCCAGCCGCTCCTGCTGAGCGTCGAGCAGCGCGCGCGGCCGGCCGAAGCGCGCCGAGAGCTCCGCGATCCGGGACGCCGCCAGCGCCACGCGCGCCCGCAGCCCGGCCTCCATGCGCTCGCCCCGGTCGTCCAGTCTCTGGCTCGCCTGTTCCAGGAGCGCCGTCGGCGCCGGCAGGCCGCGCGCGAGGCCCGCGACCAGCGCCCGGCGCTCCTGCACGAGACGCGCGCCGGCGGCCAGCAGCCGCTCTCCCTGCCCACCCGTCCGGGCCATGAGTTCGGCGCGGACCGGCACCGCCATTTCCGCCGCTGCGGTGGGCGTCGGCGCGCGAAGATCGGCGGCGAAGTCGATCAGCGTCGTGTCGGTCTCATGGCCGACCGCCGAGACAAGCGGAATGGCGGAGCGGGCCGCCGCGCGCACAACCGCTTCCTCGTTGAAGGCCCAGAGGTCTTCCAGCGAGCCGCCACCCCGCGCCACGATGAGAACATCGGGGCGCATCTCCGGCGAGAGCGCCCCCATGCCGTCCACGGCTTCGGCGATCCGCTCCGCCGCTCCTTCGCCCTGCACCGGCACGGGCCAGACAAGCACATGGCGCGGGAAGCGCTCGCGCAGCCGGTGCAGGATATCGTGCAGCACCGCCCCGCCGAGCGATGTGACAATGCCGACACGCTCCGGCAGGAAGGGGATCGGCCGTTTGCGGTCCGCATCGAACAGGCCTTCTTCCGCGAGCTGGCGCCGACGGTCCTCCAGCAGCTTCAGCAATGCCCCTTCGCCCGCAAGGTCGAGCGCGTCCACGACGAGCTGATAGCTGGAGCGTGCGCCGTAAGCCGTGACCCGCCCGGTCGCGACGACCTCCATGCCGTCTTCCGGGCGGAGGCCGAGCCGGCCCGCCGCGCCGCGCCAGCACACGGCGTTCAGCACGTCGCGGTCGTCCTTCAGGTTGAAATAAAGGTGGCCCGAGGCCGCGCGCTTGAAGCCCGATATCTCGCCGCGCACGCGCACACGCGGAAATTCGGCCTCCAGATTGCGGCGAACGGCTGCCGAAACCTCGCCGACACTGTATTCCGGTATGTTGGAAAGTGGCGGCGCCTGCGTCATGGCTGCCGGAGATACACGCGAATCGGGAGGGCGTGAAGGCCATGCGGGTTCTGGTGGTGGGCGGAGGCGGGCGCGAACATGCGCTCGCGTGGGCGATTGGAGCCTCTCCGCTGGTGGAGCGGCTCTGGTGCGCGCCCGGCAATCCCGGCATCGTCGCGGAAGCGGAATGCGTGCCCGTCGCCGCCGAGGATGTCGAAAGCCTGGCGGCGCTTGCGCGGGAGGAACGCATGGACCTCGTCGTCGTCGGCCCGGAAGCGCCGCTGGCGGCCGGGCTGGCGGACCGTCTCCGGCAGGACGGCATTGCGGTATTCGGGCCGGACAGGGCGGCGGCGCGGCTCGAAAGCTCCAAGGCCTTCATGAAGGACCTCGCGCGCCGCGCCGGCATTCCGACCGCGGGCTTTGCGGTGTTCGACGACGCCAATGCCGCTCTCTCCCATATCCGGGAGCGCGGCGCACCGCTGGTGGTGAAGGCGGACGGCCTCGCCGCCGGCAAGGGCGTCACCGTCGCTGCGACCGTGGAGCAGGCGAACGCCGCCGTACAAGCCGCGATGGTCGAGCGCGCCTTCGGCGAAGCGGGCGCCAGGGTCGTGATCGAGGACTGCCTTCAGGGCGAGGAGGTGAGCGCCTTCGCGCTGGCCGACAGCGAGCGTGTGCTGATGCTGGAGACGGCGCAGGACTACAAGCGCGCCGGCGAGGGCGATACCGGGCCCAATACGGGCGGCATGGGCAGCCATTCGCCCGCGCCCCCGGTCACGCCGGAGCTTGCCTCCAGAATCGAGAACGAGATTTTCCTCCCAGCCGTTCGGCAGATGGCGGCCGACGGCGCGCCCTATCGCGGCGTGCTGTTCGCCGGCCTCATGATCGAGGACGGCGACCCGAAGCTGCTGGAGTTCAATGTGCGCTTCGGCGATCCGGAGACGCAGGCGCTTATGCTTCGCCTGCGCTCGGACCTCTTGCCGGCGCTGGTAGCGGCGGCGGAAGGCAATCTCTCCCATGTCGATCTCCGTTGGTCGGAGGAGACATCGGTATGTGTGGTGATGGCCAACCGGGGCTATCCGGGGACCTATAGCCGCGGCGGAGAGATCGCAGGCCTCGACCGCCTGCCGGAAGGCGTCACCGTATTCCACGCCGGTACGGCAGAAGCCGAGGACGGCCGCATTCTCGCAACCGGGGGCCGGGTGCTGGGCGTCTGCGCGTCGGGCGCGAGCCGCGCCGAGGCGCGGGCGCTGGCCTATCGCGGCGTCGATGCGATAGACTGGCCGGGCGCGTTCTGCCGCCGGGACGTCGCGCAAACGGAGGCGTAAGCGGGAGGAAAACCCATGACGGCGCTCGAACCCATCAGCGGCCCGTCCGTTTGGCACGGGGGCGAACTCATGGAACGCGACGACTGGATCGTGGCGCTCGACGACGGGGAGATCGCCGAGCTCGAAGTAGCGGCGACGGCCACGCTCGACCGGGACCTGACGGCGCTCACCCGCGATGACCTTCCCCTGCCCCGCCTCGACGCGCGCCTCAATGAGACGCGCGACTCCGTGGTCGAAGGATGCGGCTTTGCGCTGATGCGCGGCCTGCCGGTGGACAAGTGGCCGCACGAGGTCTCCGCGCGCGCCTTCTGGGCCATAGGGTCGCGCATCGGCACGCCCGTCTGCCAGAACCCGCTCGGGCACCTGCTGGGCCACGTGAAGGACCTCGGCATCGACGCCTGGGCGCCCAACAAGCGCGGCTACCAGTCCTCGGCGGAACTGCCGTTCCACACCGACATCGGCGCGGAGATCGTCGGCCTGTTCTGTCTCGTCCCGGCGCGGACGGGCGGCCTTTCCAGCATTGTCAGCGCCGGCGCGGTCTGGAACCGCATCCTCGAACGCCGGCCGGACCTCGCGAAGGTGCTGGCCGAACCTTTTCTGATCGACCGGCGCGGCGAGGAAGTCGAGGGCCAGCTTCCCTGGTACGAGATGCCAGTCTTCATGCAGGCTGCCGACGGGCGCATGACGGTCAATCTGGTACGCCGCTTCATCGACTCCTGTACCCGGCACGATGGCGCCCCCGAACTCACACCGCAGCAGGTGGAGGCGCTCGACCTGCTGGAGCTGACGGCGGCCGAGCGAGACCTCCGCCTCGACATGGATTTCCAGCCGGGCGACATCCAGTGGATCGACAATCTCGCCGTGCTCCACACGCGCACAGCCTACGAGGAACTGCCCGGACGGAAGCGGCATCTCTACCGCATCTGGCTCGCGGTTCCCGACGGGCGCGCCGTCCCGGAGCCGTTCTTCCGCCGCCACGGCCAAGATCCGGCCACGGGCCGGCCGCTGGGTCTCCAGCTTCCCTCGAACGTCAGGCCGACCGCCCCGCTCGACGCGCTGGCGGCGGCCTGACGCCGCTCGCTACTTCTTCGCCTCGACGCCGAGGATCGAGCCCGTCTGGGCGCGCGGGTCGCGCTCCGGCCAGCGGCCGGCATCGACCTGCGCGAAGAAGTCCGCGCAGATTCGGTTGAACTCGTCCGGGTCCTCGATGTTGATGGTGTGCCCGCAATTCACCATCACCGAGAGCGCCGCCGAGGGGATGGTCTGCTTCATCAGCACGCCCGGCAGCAGGCATGGCCAGTCCTCGTCGCCGGTCAGCACCAGGGTCGGCACCCGGAGCGCCGCCATCTCATCCGTAAGGTCATAGAGCGAAGGCCGCCGCGCCTGGAGGCCGCGCATGGTGGCCGCCGCGCCCGCCTGCGAATGTTCGGCAAGCTGGTCGCGAAACTCCCGCCAGCCGCGCGGGTCCTTGTTTTCGAACTGCACCCGGGTCGGGCCTTTCGAGTAGATATCGGCGAAGGCGTCCATTCCGTCCCGCTCGATCAGCTCCGCCGTCGCCTCGGCCTCGGCCTTGAACTGCGCACGCTTGTCGGGCTCGGCCCCGTAACCGCAGCCCGCCACGACCAGCGAGATCGCGCGGGCCGGGTGTCTGAAGCCGAAATGCAAGGTGGCGAACCCGCCCTTGGAGAGCCCGCAGATATGCGCGCGGTAAATCCCGGCCGCATCCATAACCGCCGCGATGTCGTCCGCAGCGCGCGTCTGGCTGTAGCTCGACGGCTCCTCCGGCACATCGGAGGGCGGGTAGCCGCGGGCATTGTAGGCAAGCGCCCGGTAGCGGTGCGAGAAGTGCCGCATCTGCGGTTCCCAGGAGCGCATGTCGCCTGCGAACTCGTGCACGAAGACAACCGCCGTCCCCGTCCCGGCTTCCTCGTAATACAGGCGCACTCCGTCATCGGTCGTTGCATATGGCATGGGCTCGACATTCCTCCATTGCGGGCCGTTCGCATCGGAGCATAGCCCGATAAGCCCGGCCCGTCCTGCGGTTGGAAGACGGCGAGCCGCCCCCGGCTTTCTCCCTGTGGAAGGCAGATACCCCTAGATATGTCATGTTTTGTCATGTTCACCATGCCCTCGCCGATGCCTTCCCGTTCCTGTTCTGCATATCGTTCCTCCATTGCATTGCCTTCCCCTCCGTTTCGTCCGCGCCGCCGCCGGCCTGGCGCCCCCAGGCGGCGGGACCCTTTTTGCGCGCGTATCCTGCGTGCGCGCCCGCGCCCGCCGGCGCGCGTCTTGCGCCGGCGCGGTTCGCGCACCTGATTGCGCGCGCGAGACCGCGGACGCACTTCGCCCGTCGCCTCCCGCCGGGGTCTTTTTTCGGGCCCCAGCCCTTGCTTCCCTCAGCAGAAATCGGGATAGGGGGGAGCCTCACGGCTCCACCCCTCCCACACCACCGTGCATACGGGTCCGTACACGGCGGTTCGACGGATTTAGGCTGCGGAACGGCCTCGCAGGGAGGCGAGGCCGAGCCTGTCGAAGAAGGCATTGGGTAGCGCGTATGCGAGCGCGGGACTGTTGCTGAGCCGCCACGGGCCGTGGACACTGCCGGCAGTTTTCGCCGCCAAGTGCTTGTTGACGCCAAGGCGGCGTAGCGCCGCGAAGCGGGTGCGCCCGCGTTTCCACTGCTGCCAGGCGATGGCGCGGAGCCGTCGTCTGACCCATCGGTCGAGGGTGAGCAGTACCGAAGGGGTCTCGCAGAAGCCGAAGTAGCCCCGCCACCCGACAAGGTAGCGGGAGAGTTCCGCAACGAGACGGGTGAGGCTGACGCTCCTGGTGCGGCGCGTCAGCTCCCGGACCCGTGCCTTGAACCGGGCGAGCGCCTGCGGCGCGATGCGCCGCTTCGTGGCCCGCTCGGCGGTGAAGCTGAAGCCCAGGAAGGCCCTCGCCGACGGACGGTCTACCGCGCTCTTGTCTGCATTGACCTTCAGCTTCAACCGCCGGGCGAGGAACCTCGTCACGCTCGCCATGACCCGCTCGCCCGCCCGCCGGGACCGCACATAGATGTTGCAGTCGTCGGCGTAACGGACGAAGCGGTGACCGCGCTTCTCCAGTTCCTTGTCCAGAACGTCGAGCATCAGGTTCGACAGCAAGGGCGAGAGCGGACCGCCCTGTGGCGTCCCCTCGGTGGTTGGGCCGACCAGTCCGCCGTCCAGCACCCCCGCGGTCAGAAAGCCGCGGATGAGCCTGAGCAGGCGTTTGTCGGCCACGCGCTCGGCCACCAGTCCCATCAGGATGTCGTGGTTCACCCGGTCGAAGAACTTCTCCAGATCGAGATCGACCGCATAAGCGTAGCCCGCCCGGATATGCTCCTGCGCGCGCTCTACCGCCCGATGGGCCGAGCGTCCGGGCCGGAACCCGTAGCTCGCATCCGAGAAGCCGGGATCCCAGTCTCCCTGCAGCACCTGCATCGCCGCCTGCTGGATGAAGCGGTCGAGCACTGTAGGCACGCCAAGAGCGCGAACGCCCCCCGATGCCTTCGGTATCTCTACCCGCCGAACCGGCTGCGGTTCGTAGCTGCCGTCCAGAAGACGGGCCTTCGTCTCGGGCCAGTGGTCTTTCAGGTGAGCGCCCAACTCTTCGACGGTCATCCCGTCGAGGCCGGGCGCCCCCTTGTTGCGCCGGACACGCGCCAGCGCCTTCTTCATGTTGCCGGGGGCGACCACCGCTTCCATCGATGGTCCGCGCCCAGCCGCCGGGCGTTCGGGGTCGGCACGCGCCATGCGGGCTTCGGTCCCTCGGTCTCCGGTGCTCCGGGCTTCACCCCTCGCCTCCGGCTCCAAGGCCAGTTCCAACTGGATGTTCTGCCGCTTGGTCCGCATGAGCCTGCCGTCCTAATAACCCTGTCCGTCGTTCGGGCCTTCGCCGGGGGGCCGGCTACTATGCCCTCTGCTGACTTCTGCGCCGCGATCACGGCCCTTGCGGAACCGCTCAGTCCGGGGGTTCCGGACACGACGCAGACCTCCCGAGGTAAGACCAACCGCCTTCACCGCACACCCGCCGGATTTACCACCCCGGCCCTTGATGGCTGCGGACTTCGCGATCGCTTGCTCGCTCGTCCGGCCGGGTAGGCCTCGTATCCGGTTCTTGTCCATCGGGTCGCGGCTTTGCTCCACGCTTCCTTCAGACCCCGCCTCGCGGCGACGCCCTTGCGCTTCGCTAATCCTTCGCCGCCATCGGGCTGGATAGAGGACTTGCACCTCCAAGCTGTTGGCCATGCTCGGCACACAAGCCGAAAGGCGGCCCCGGAAGCCGCCTCTCTCGTGTATATTGTAGCACAGTTTTTCAGAACGCAATGCCTATTAGGAAATTATTTTCCAATTCATCGATCAGACAGAGAATATCTCCTGCCCCCATGTCCCGGCACTTCGCCGCTCTCGGGAGCAAGCACCGCGAAACGTCGCGATCCGCCTGGAGGCAATTCGACTTATACCGGCGGCGTCGGATTGCGGCTCATGGAGAATGCCACCTCATCGACGCCCGCCGGCATTGTGCCGCGCCTTATGAATGGACACGAAAGCGCGACCGGGTGCGCGCGAATGCGATCAGCACCCCCGGTGCGGCCAGCACCAAGGCGAGTAACGTCAACTCCGTGTGCCCGATGCCGATCATCCCGCCGCCTGGAGCAGCGAGCGTGGCCCCGCCAAGCGCCAGAGACAGGCGCGCGATCCATCCGAGCGGCCCGCGGCCGACATCTCCTACACCGACCAGATAACCCTGGAGGCCGGCGCTCACGAGCAGGATGCCGCAGATTGCCGTAATCAGCACGATGACGGTTTCCACCGGCGCGCCCTGGAGCAGCAACGCCGGGTTGAAGACGAAGAAGAACGGGATGACGTAGATCACCGCCCCTATGCGCATCGCCTCGAACCCGGTCTCCAGCGGCTCGCATTTGGCGACCGACGCCGCCGCGAATGCGGCCAGCGCCACCGGCGGCGTGATGAAGGACAGCATTCCCCAATAGAGCACGAACATATGGACCGCCATCGGGTTCATGCCGATCTTGATGAGTGCCGGCGCAAGGATGATGGCCAGGAAGATGTACGCCGCCGTCACCGTCATCCCCATGCCGAGGATGAAGCTCGTCACCGCCCCCATGAGGAGCAGCACGAAGGGCGTGTCGCCGGCGAGATTGACGAGGTCGTTGGTGATCGACCCCGTCATGCCGGTCGCCTGCAGCGCGCCAACGACGAGTCCGACGGCGGCGAGCAGTCCGGCGAGTTCCGCCAGCAGGCCGCCCGTCGAGTAGATGTAGGTCTTGAAGGTCGTCCAGCTCAGCCTGTGGTTCCGGTTGAACTGGTTGACGACCAGAAGCAGCATGGTGGCGTAGAACGGCGCCTGCGCCTCCCGCCAGAGAAAGACGAGCAGGTAGATCAGCACACCGAACGCGGCCACATAGTACCAGCCGTCCCTGAAAACCGCCCCGAGCGTCGGGAGTTCCGAGCGGTCGAGGCCGACCAGCCTGTTCTGCGCGGCATAGCCGTCGATCTGCATGAACAGGCCCAGATAGTAGAGCAGCGAGGGCACCAGCGCGGCGATGGCTACCGTCAGATAGGACACATCGAGAAAGTCCGCCATGACGAAGGCGGTTGCGCCCATGATCGGGGGCATCATCGTGCCTCCGGTCGATGCACAGGCTTCGATGGCGCCGGCGGTTTTCGGACGCACGCCGATGCGCTTCATGGCGGGGATGGTGAGCGCGCCGGTGGTGAGCACATTGGTGATCGGCCCGCCCGACATGGAACCGAACAGGCCGGAGGAGAAGATCGCAACCTTGGCAGGGCCGCCGCGCACATGGCCCAGCAGCGCGAAGGCGAGATTGATGAAGAACTGGCCGCCTCCGGTATAGACCAGCGCATTGCCGAACAGGAGGAAGCCGAACACCAGCGTCGTGAAGGCGCGCATCGGGATGCCGAGCACGCTCTCTTCCGAATAGACGTGATACGAGGCCGTCTCCATCACGGTCCGCTCGACCGCGGCGTCCGGCACGATGACGTTCAGGTAGACCGGCAGGAAGGACGCAATCAGGCACACGGCGAACACCGGCCAGCCGCCGGCGCGGCGCCCTCCTTCGAGGATCAGCAGCCAGAGCGCCACGGCGAACCAGGGCGCGTGCCAGGGCGCCAGGAACGTCTCGGCCCAGATTTCCTCGTTGATGGCCTCGCCGTGCCAGGTGAAATAGGCGGTCAGGACCAGCGTGACGAGAAAGGCGGCGATATCGTAAATCGGAACTTTCCGGCGCGGCGCCGACTTGTAGGCCGGCATGAAGACGAACAGCATCGCCAGCATCGAGCCGAGGATCAGATACATGTATTGCTGATCGACGAGGACGTGGCCGGTGACGTTCTTGAAGAAATTCAGGCGAAAGATCTGGTTGGCCGCCAGCGCGACGGATATGGCGGTCAGCAGGAAGGCGACCGAGACCCACCAGCGCCCCGGGCTGCGGTAGCGGGACAGTTCGAGGTCTTCGACCTCAGCGCCGGTTTCCGGGGCTGCCTTGTCGGACATGGCTATCGCTGCTTCCGTGCAGGTCGAAGGCCGGGCACGGCGGCCGGCGGCGGGACCCGGGCGCTATCGCCCGGGTCCCGCCTGCGGTCCGCCCCCGGCGGGTTCCGGTTACCAGGAGGTGAAGACGGGATCGAACCCGGCGTCGCTCAGCGCCTGGGCCCTGGACGCCTGCCATTCCTTCACGAAGTCGGCGGGGCCGCTCGCCACATGGGCGTCCCAGGCCTGCTTCAGAACGTCCTGGCGACGCAGCTTGTCGTCCTGGTTCGCCTGGCCCTCGGCAGTCCAGGTGCCGGCCTCCTTGTAGAAGGCGATCGAGCCCGGATGCATCGGCAGGTAGAAGTTGTAGAGCTGGCGGTCGAGCGCCCAGCCATCCGCTGCCGGCGCGCCGTCCTTGTAGTCGTCGAAATGCGTCACCATGGCCTTGGTCAGGCTGTAGGCCACTTCATCCGACACGGCCGTCGTGCCGATCAGGATGGGATAGATGCTGGCGATCGACTCCTGGCTTCCGCCCGGCACGCCGGGACCGTGGGTGCACATGCCCTGCACATACCAGGGGACGACACTCTGCACGCGCGCCCAGCCTTCGCTGTCGGAGTGCGGCAGCGGCGGGTGGTAGACGCCGCGCGGGCTCGCTTCCATCTTCTTCATGAAGGTCGAGCTCGACGAGGTGATCGAGGCATCGATATCGCCGTCGATGATGCCGTTGATCGACGCCGCCCAGCCGCCGACCTCGACCAGCTGCACGTCGTTCACGGTAAGGCTGGCGAAGCCGAGCAGCGCCTCGACGGCCTTCTGCAGCGCCGGCGATCCCCGCACCCAGCCGATGCGCTTGCCCTTGAGGTCCGCCATCGTCTTCACGCCGACATCGGTCGCCACGGCGAACGTGGTGCAGCCCTTGCCCCGGTTGAGCATGAGAAGGCGAACGGGCGACGGACCCCACTTCTCGCCGCCGAAGGCGAAGACCGCCTCCTGCGCATAGACGCTGTCGGACCCCGTCGCGGTGAATTGGGCCTTGCCCGCCTTCACCGGGGCCAGCCGCGCCACGTCGTTCTTGCCCGGCAGAACGCGAAGGTTGACGTTGTACCGCTTCTTCAGCATGCCGCCGACGGCGATCATCTGGCTGTAGCCCGTCGTGCCTGTATTGTAGGCCGTGGTCACCAGCGTATCGGGCAGCTTGACCTCTCCGGCATGGCCGAGCGAACCGCCGGCAAAGGCGGCGGCCGCAAGCGCAGCCGCAAATGTCGTCGTTCTTCTCATTATCGGGTCCTCCCCCTGTTTGCCGGTCTATTCCAACCCCTGCCGGATTGAATGTCCACCACCGTATCGGGCCGGTCCCGGTTCGATACGTCTTCTCAAGATACGGCCTGACGATAATCTGCACAGGATCGGCCAGAACCGGATCGCAGCAGACGGAGTGACAATGGCGCTTGGAGTCGAAGGCGTACGGGTGGGGACATGGACTGACGCGGAGCACCATACCGGTTGCACCGTGGTCCTCCCGCCGGCCGGAACCGTCGGCGGCATCGCCGTGCGCGGTGGCGCGCCCGGCACGCGCGAGGCGGCCGTGCTCGGGCCCACGGCGCCGAACGAGGCCTGCCACGGAGTCGTGCTTTGCGGATCGAGCCTGTTCGGCCTTCGCGCGGCCGACGGGGTCGTGGACTGGTGCGAGGCGCAGGGAATCGGGCTCGCGCTGGCGGCGGGTCGGTTTCCCATTGTGGGCGCGGCGGTCGTGTTCGATATCCGCCGCCCGGACATGCGCCGCATCGACCGCGACGCGGGCTGGGCGGCCTGCGAGGCGGCGGAGGAGGACGAGCCCGCCAGCGGCTCGGTCGGCGTCGGCGCCGGCTGCACCGTGGGCAAGGAGGCGGGGCCCGAATGGGCGAGCAAGGGCGGCCAGGGCAGCGCCGTGCGCCGCTCCGGCGGTCTCTCGGTAGGCGCGCTGGTGGCGGTGAACGCGCTCGGCAGCGTCATCGGTGAAGACGGGCGGATCGTCGCCGGCTGCCGCGCGCCGGAGGATGTTCCGCGCTATCCCTACGGTGCGCCGCCCGTCAGCCTGTCCAACACCGTCATCGGCTGCATCGCGACCAACGCCAGGTTGCGAAAGCCCGAAGCCTGCCGAGTCGCCGACCTCGCCCATACCGGCATCGCGCGGACGGTCTCGCCCGCCCACACAAGCCTCGACGGCGACGCCCTCTTCACCCTCGCGACCGGCAAGGTCGAGGCCCGCCTCGACCTCGTCGCCGAGCTCGCGGCCCAAGTCGTGGCGGACGCCATCCGTGACGCGATCCGCCACGCCCGCGGCATTCCCGGCTTCCCGACCGATCCGCGGGCAACCCGGTAATCGCGGCAATCGCCGCAGCCTCGCTAATGGCTGCCGGGCCGGTCAAACCACCGCCGGGCTGCGCCTTTCCAGCAGCATCACGTCGCGCCACTCGCCGGCGAGGGGGCCGTGGGTCATGCGGCCGAGGCGCTCGCGGACGCCGACCTGGCGGAAGCCGAACTTGCGGTGCAGCGAGATGCTGGCGGCGTTCTCCGGGAAGATGCCGGCCTGGAGCGTCCAGAGGCCGGCCGCTTCCGAGGATTCGATCAGCGCACCGAGCAGCCGGTCGCCGACGCCCCGGCCGCGCACGCCGTCCGCCAGATAGATCGAGACCTCGCCGACGCCGGCATAGACCGGCCGCGAGGAGACCGGCGAAAGCGCGGCCCAGCCGACGACCTCGCCGCCCTCTTCCGCCACCAGCCGGCAGCATTCGAGATGGCCGGCGTCCCATTCCTCCCAGGCGGGCACCGTCTCCTGGAAGCTCGCATGGCCGGTGGCGATGCCGCCGCCGTAGATCGCAAGCACGGCCGGGCCGTCCGCGGCCCGCATCGGCCGGATTTCAACCATCATTCGTCATAGACGACGAGGCTGACCAAAGGGACGTCCACACGCGCCCGACCGCCGAGGAACGCAAGTTCGACCAGGCAGACCGCGCCCCGCACATCCGCGCCGATGCGCCGCAGGAGCTGGATGCCCGCGCCGAAGGTGCCGCCGGTGGCGAGCAGGTCGTCCACCACCACCACGCGCTCGCCCGGCTGGACGGCGTCCGCCTGGATTTCGATGGTGTCGGTCCCATATTCGAGGTCGTAATGGTGCGAGACCACATCGCCCGGCAGCTTGCCGTGCTTGCGCAACATGGTGAAGCCGATGCCGAGCCGGTCCGCCACCGGGGCCGAGACCAGGAAACCGCGCGCCTCGATGCCGGCGAGCCGGTCGGCGCCGAAACCCTCGACGGCCTCGCAGAGCCGGTCCACCGCGTAGCGCCAGGCCTTGCCATCCCCGATCAGGGTCGAGATATCGTAGAACAGGATGCCGGGCTGCGGGTAATCGGGGATCGTCCGGATGCAGGATTTGAGGTCCATGAACGGTCTCGCGGGTGAAGGTCCAGAAGGGAGCCTAGAACATCGGCGCGGCAAGCCCAACGGTCGGACGGGCCTGTTGCTGGCGCTTTCCGCCGCGCTGCTGGCGCCGGGCCTGTTGCTGCCGGCGATCACGGTCGAGCGCCTGTGGTTCGGGACCGACTATTCGATCCTGGGTTCCGTCGCCGCACTGGCCCGGAACGGCGACTGGTTCCTCGCCGCTGTGGTGGGCGCGTTCTCGGTCGCCCTGCCCGCGGCGAAGCTGGTCCTTGCCGCCTGGGCCTGGCTGACCGGCAGAAGGGACGCAAGACCGGTCCGGGCGCTGGGCGCGGTGTCGAAATATTCGATGCTCGACGTGTTCGCCGTCGCGGTGGCCGTGCTGGTGCTGGACGGACAGTTGCTGACAAGCGCCCAGGCCGGACCCGGCATCGTCTGCTTCACCGTCTCGGTCCTGCTCTCGACCTGGGCCGTGCATCGGCTTCGTCAGGAGGATCGCTGAACCGCGAGCGCCGCAAGCCGCCGCTCGTCGAGCTCGGCGCGGATGCGGAGCAGCAGCACTGCGATCCAGAAGAAGAAGAAGGCGGCATACATCGCCAGCAGCGGGCGCAGCATTGCCGGGTCGATGGCGGGCGCGCCGAAGCGGCTGACGCTTGCCGGCTGATGCAGCGTGCTCCACCAGTCCACCGAGAACTTGACGATCGGAAGGTTGACCGCGCCGACCAGCGCCAGCACCGACGCCGCCCGCCCCGCCCGGCGCGGATCGTCGAACGCCCGCCAGAGCGCCATGTAGCCGATATAGAGGAACAGCAGCACGAGCACGGAGGTCAGCCTGGCATCCCACACCCACCATGTGCCCCAGGTCGGCAGCCCCCAGAGCGAGCCGGTGACAAGCGCTATCAGGGTGAAGCAGGCCCCCGGCGCCGCCGACGCCTTGGCCGCGAGTTCGGCGAGCGGATGGCGCCAGATGAGCGCGCCCGCGCTCGCCAGCGCCATGACCGCATAGGTGCTGAGCGCCATCCACGCTGCCGGCACATGCACATACATGATGCGCACCGAGTCCTTCTGCTGGTAGTCGATGGGCGATTCGACCAGGGCCAGCCAGAGCCCGGCGAGGAAGGCGACCGCAGAGATTCCCGCCGCCCACGGCAGGACACGCCCGGCGAAGCGGCGGAAACGACCGGGATTGGCGAGGCGGTGGAGGTTGCGGGCCAATGGTTCTATTGCTCCACGGCGTGACGGAGCGCCGCTGCGGCAGCCACCGGCGCGAGCGCGAGCGCGGCGAGCGACAGTGCGGCGAGCAGGGCGAGCGCGCCCTCCCTGCCTTCGGCGGCAGCGGCCCCGAAGATCAGGACCGGGATATAGAGCGGCAGCACGAGAACGGCCGTCAAGACCCCGCCGAGCCGCGCGCCGAGCGTGAGCGCCGCGCCGGCCGCGCCGATGAGCGTGAGCGCGGGCGTGCCGATGATGAAGGAGAGCGCCAGCAGGCCGAGGCGCTCTCCCGGCACGGCCAGCATGGAGCCCAGGAGCGGCGCGATGACGGCCATCGGCAGGCCGGTCGCGAGCCAGTGCGCCGCGCATTTGGCGAGCACGACCGCCGCCAGTGGATCCGGACGCGCCGCCAGCAGGTCGAGCGTGCCGTCCTCCCAGTCGGTGCGGAACAACCGCTCCAGCGAAAGCAGTGCGGCCAGCAGCGCGATCACCCAGAGCAGGCCCGACCCGACCCCGGCAAGGACGCCAGGCTCCGGCCCGAGGCCGAGGGGAAACAGGACGGCGCCCAGCACGAAGAACAGGAGCGCCAGACCGCTCTCCCCGCCCTGCCTGCCGGCGAGCGCGAGGTCGCGGCGCAGAACGGCGAGAAAAGCCCTCACGGGTCGGACGCGCCGAGCTCGATGCGATGGGGGGCCTCCACACCGAGCGGGACATGGGTGGCTATGACGGCCGCGCCGCCGCCGGCGAGATGGGCCGACAGGCCCCGCTCGATGCCTTGTTTGGCCGCGTCGTCGAGGCCGGAGGTGGGCTCGTCCAGCAGCCAGAGCGGGGCTGGCGCGGCGAACAGGCGGGCCAAGCCGAGCCGCCTTCGCTGGCCGGCCGAGAGCAGCCGCGCCGGCAGGTCGGCGAGCGCGGCGAGGCCGACCGCCTCCAGGCCCGCCGCAACCGAGCCCTGCCCCGCAAGCCGCACCCAGAAGGCCAGGTTCTGCGAAACGGTGAGCGCCGGCTTCACCGCGTCGCCATGGCCGACATAGTGGAACTCCGCCTCGCCGCCGCCGGTCCAGGTCACGGCACCGGCGGAGGGCGGCAGCAGACCCGCCAGCAGGCGCAACAGGCTGGACTTGCCGGATCCGTTCGGCCCGGTGACGAGCGCGGCCTCGCCGGGCGCGAGCTTGAGGTCGAGGTCCCGGAACAGCAGGCGCCCGCCGCGCTCGCAGGCGAGGCCGCGCGCCTCCAGCATCAGCCGCCGAGCGCCACCGCCGCCGTCGGCGACTGCACATGGGCGGCCGCCGCGTTGCCGCGCAAGACGATCTGCGGGTTGGCGAACAGCTTCTGTCCGACGGCGCTCTCGGTCACCTCGGTCGGGAAGCGGCCGGCGAGCGCCGCGCGTATTTCGGGCGGCAGTTCGCGGTCCATCGTCACCTTGCCCTCGCCGCTCGCGTCGATCCGCGGCCGGTGGACGGCGTCTTCCAGATCGAGGCCGAAATCGAGCAGCATGGAGGTCAGCTGGAAGACGGCCGGTGCGATCCGCCGCCCGCCCGACGCGCCAAGCGCGAAGCGGCCCGTCCCGTCCGGGTCCGTCACCACGACCGGCGCCATGTTGTTGAGCGGCTTGACCCCGCCCCTGAGGGAGTTCGGCCGGCCGGGGCGCGGATCGAACCAGTAGATGCCGTTGTTCATCAATATGCCGGTGCCGGGCAGCATGAAGCGGGAGCCGAACCGCTCCAGCAGCGTGTTGGTGAGCGACACCATGTTGCCCGCCGCATCCACGACCGAGAGGTGGGTGGTGCAGCCGCGCCCGCTCGCATCGCCGTCATGGCCCATATGCGCCAAGCGGTATTCGTAGGCTTCCGTCAGCGCCTCCGCCCAGGCGATATAGGCAGCGGCGTCCAGGCCCTGGGCGCGGTCGAGCCGGCCGTCGAGGTTGCCGAGCGCCCGCGCGAAGGTCGGGCCGGCGTTCAGGCCCGGCATCAGCCGCACTACGCCGTCATGGTGCGGCACGGCGAGCGGCTCGACCTCGAAGGCCTCATAGGCGCCAAGGTCGTCGAGCGTAAGCGGGCCGCCGGAGGCCGCCATGTCCGCCGCAATCCGCCGCGCGGTCTCGCCCTCGTAGAAGTCGCGCGGGCCCGCTTCGGCCAGGCGGCGCAAGGTCTCCGGCAGGCGTCCCAAGGGGCGGCGCAAGGGCGCATGCGGCGTCTGGGAGACGAGCGGCGCACCGTTCGGCAGGTAGGTCTCGCGCGCCTCCGGATAGCGGCCGAGGCCGGCGCTCATGCCGAAGGCGATCTGGAGCGTTGCATACCAGCTTGCGGCGAGTCCGCGCTCGGCCGTCTCGATAGCGGGCGCCAGCGCATCCGCCCAGGCGAGCGTGCCGTAGCGCTCCAGCGCCATGGCGAAGCCGGCGACGGCGCCCGGCACCGCCACCGCTTCCGGCCCGATCATGTTGCGGTCGCCCTCGACGCGCGGCCAGACGAACAGCGCGTCCTCCGGCCCCTCCTCGCCGCTGAGCGCATAACGGGCGGGGTCGAGGCTCCGGGGCGCCGTCATCGAATAGTCGATGCCGACCGTGCGCCGTTCGTCCGCCAGATGGATCAGCATGACGCCGCCGCCGCCGATGCCGCTCATCCAGGGCTCGGTGGTGGCGAGCGAGAGCGCCGTCACGACCGCGGCGTCCACCGCATTGCCGCCCGCCTTCAGCACGGCCGCGCCCTGCTCCGCCGCCTCGCTCTCCTGCGCGGCCACGAGCCCGTGCCGGGAACGCACCGCCGGTTTGCTGAGGCTCCAGTTCTCGGCGCGGAAGGTCATTGCAGGCTCCTTTCCCCGGCTCCCATGTCTGCCGCGCCGCCGTTCGCCTCGCTTGCAGGCGGGCGCTTCACGGTTCGCGCCGGCAGTCCCGTGCGGCTCGTTCGCAAGCGCGCATTCGATGCAGGCACAACATGCCGATTGCCCATGGCGGCCCATCGTAAAGCGGCTTCGGCCCTTCCGGAATACGGCGATGCGGCGGCGCTGCCGGAAGCGTCAGGAAATGTCATGTTTTGTCATGTTCTGTATGTGTTCGACGCAGGCCAGATAGTCCCCTTGTGCATATTGCCGGCATTCCGGCATGGTCCCTCTCCTCCCGATCCCCGTTCATCCCGTTCTCCCCGCCGCCGGCCTCCCCCCAAGCGGGAACAGGCGGGGACCGGGGCGACGCTGTTTGTCATGGTCCGTCCCCTTTCAGACGGTCGGCGACACTCCAATTCCTTCACGCGCTCCTGCGCAGCGATAATCGGGGCGTGGGGCACGGCGGGGCGGTTTATGGAAAGACCCCTGCATTGTGTCATGTTTTGTCATGAGGGGCGCCGGCCGGGAGCCCTAGAGAGTAATCCCCGGCGGGTCGGGGGCGCCGAGTTCCGTCCGGACCCGGCGGGCGGTCTCCACGTCCCGCGTCCACTCGTAGAACACGCCCTTGACGGTGGTGAGCACAATCCCGGTATTGTCGAGGCGCTTGAGCCCGTGCTCGTGGTTCGGCGGCGGCGAGCCGCAGGCGTCGGCCACCACTGCCACGCTGTAGCCGGCGGCCCGCAGCCCGAGCGCCGAGTGGGCCACGCATACGTCGGTCTCCAGCCCCGCCAACACGAAGCAATCCCGCCCCAACGCCTCCAACTCGGCGCGAATGTCCGGCTGGCCCCACAGGCCGAAGACCCGCTTGTCGAAGACCGGCGGCGCAGCGGGGCCGAGACATCGGGCAAGCTCCGGCACGAGCGGACCGATGCGCTGCACGTCCTCGGCAGTGGCGACGACCGGAATGCCGAGCAGGCGCGCCGTCCGCATCAGCCAGGCAATGCGCCCGACGAGCGCGCCCCGCCAGCCGAGCGGCAGCTTGTCGAGGAAATATTGCTGCACGTCGATGACCGCGAGGCAGGAGCGCTCCCGCTCGATGAGGCTGAGGTGCCGGTCCATGTTCACGCCCCCTCCTTTCATGGGAACGATGCGGCCCCTCGCGCGTTCCCGCAAGCTGCGCAGCGCCCGGCGGCAGGGCAACCGCTTTCGGATTTGTCATGCGTGAACGCCCCTGTCATGCGCGAACGCCTCCCTTTCGTCCTCCTTCGCTTGCGGGAGGGAAGCCCCCGCGTCCTCCCCGCACGCTCGCGAGGCGAGGCGGTTCGCGGAAGAACCCCTGCAATGTGTCATGTTTTGTCATGTTTCCCATGCCGTCGCCGATGTTCTGCGGTTCCGTTCCTGCATATCGTTCCTTCCCTCGCGTTCCGTTCCGCTCCATTCCGTCAGCGCCGCCGCCGGCCCGGTTGCCCGGAGCGGCGGGACCCTTTTTTGCGCGCGTATCCTGCGTGCGCGCTCGCGCCCGCCTGCGCGCGTTAGCGCCGGCGCGGTTCGCGCACCTGATTGCGCGCGCGAGACGGAGGGCGCACGTCTCCTGTCCGCTCCCGCCGGGGCTTTTTTCGGCTCCAGCCATTGCTTCCCTCTGCAGAAATCGGGATAGGGGGGAGCCTCACGGCTCCACCCCTCCCACACCACCGTGCATACGGGTCCGTACACGGCGGTTCGACGGATTTAAGCTGCGGAACGGCCTCGCAGGGAGGCGAGGCCGAGCCTGTCGAAGACAGCCGCCGGGCGTTCGGGGTCGGCACGCGCCATACGGGCTTCGGTCCCTCGGTCTCCGGCGCTCCGGGCTTCACCCCTCGCCTCCGGCTCCAAGGCCAGTTCCAACTGGATGTTCTGCCGCTTGGTCCGCATGAGCCTGCCGTCCTAATAACCCTGTCCGTCGTTCGGGCCTTCGCCGGGGGGCCGGCTACTATGCCCTCTGCTGACTTCTGCGCCGCGATCACGGCCCTTGCGGAACCGCTCAGTCCGGGGGTTCCGGACACGACGCAGACCTCCCGAGGTAAGACCAACCGCCTTCACCGCACACCCGCCGGATTTACCACCCCGGCCCTTGATGGCTGCGGACTTCGCGATCGCTTGCTCGCTCGTCCGGCCGGGTAGGCCTCGTATCCGGTTCTTGTCCATCGGGTCGCGGCTTTGCTCCACGCTTCCTTCAGACCCCGCCTCGCGGCGACGCCCTTGCGCTTCGCTAATCCTTCGCCGCCATCGGGCTGGATAGAGGACTTGCACCTCCAAGCTGTTGGCCATGCTCGGCACACAAGCCGAAAGGCGGCCCCGGAAGCCGCCTCTCTACTCTCATCCTACTACACTTTCCCCGAAAGTCAAGCTCCCTGGCGGGAGAAATATGAAAATTTTTCTACTTTGCCGGAAGACGAACGAATGCCAGCGGGCCCAACTTCGGACTCATACCGACGGCTTCGGGTTGCGCCTCATGAAGAATGCCACCCCACCCGTCGCCCCGGCCCCCGAGCCGGGGCCCAGCCTCGGTTCTCGCGGCAGCCCCGGATCGCGGTCCGGGGCAGACCCCGACGGTTTACCCTTCTCTCCGCCGGCTGCGGCGGCATCGGGAGCCATGGATGGACCCCGGCTCGGAGGCCGGGGTGACGATGAGGGAGGCCGCCATCGGTTCCTATCGACGACCGCTGGTAGAACGCCTTCCTTCGTCATGCCCGGACTTGTTCCACTGCTGTCCGGTTCAGCCTTGTCGGGCAGGGCGCGTGGCTTGGATTCAAGCGGATTTCGAAGGGGCGGTGGGATCGGGACACGGATCCGACGCCCGGCTTCGGGCCGGTTACCCGGGCGAACGGGGCTTGCGCGGCTTGCCGGGCAGAATGAGGCCGTTTTGCCTGGCCCACGCCTTGGCGAAATGCCGCGCCCGCGTCTGGCGATATTGCCGGGGCCCGTCCGGCGAGATGCGCAGGGTCTCAGCGATTTCCCAGTAGGACTTTCCGGCGCAGCGCAGCTCATAGGCGCGGCGGATCGTTTCGGGAGGCCGGGTCTTTGCGCTCCGGCCCAGGCCGGCGCACGGCCTGGAGCAGTAGAGGGCTTTCTCGCTGTGGGGCCGGAACACGGTCCCGCACTGGGCGCATGGGCGCGGCGCGGGAGGATTCTGCCGCCTCCGCCTGACGGTTTCCCCAAAGCTTTCGGCCTTGACGGCTATCTGCGCAACCCTTTGGCTGGAAACGCCCACCCTTTCGCCGACCGACTTCAGCGAGTGGCCCTGCTCCAGCATCTCCTTGGCCTGCGGCCACCAGACAGGCAGCCGTTTCCGTCGCTTCGGGCGCCTCCACATGCGGACCCCGGCCCGCAGTCGGCCGCCAACCGGCCGGTTATCGCCCGTTGCCGACACCGGGCGCCTCACGCCGCCAAGCGGTCCAGTTCCGCCAGCATGGCGTCGCCCATGGCGGAGCAGGAGACCGGCTGCTGGCCGGGCCCTGCAATGTCGGCGGTGCGGACGCCGGCGGCGAGCACATTCTCCACCGCGCCGTCCACGAGGTCCGCGTCCTCGCCCATGTCGAAGCTGTAGCGCAGCATCATCGAGAAGGAAAGCAGTTCGGCGAGCGGGTTGGCAAGGTCCCGGCCGGCAATGTCCGGCGCGCTTCCGTGCACCGGCTCGTATAGCGAGAGGCGCCGGCCCGTCGTCGGGTCCTCTGCGCCGAGCGAGGCCGAGGGCAGCATGCCGAGCGAGCCGGTCAGCATCGCTGCGCAGTCCGACAGCAGGTCGCCGAACAAATTGTCGGTGACGATGACGTCGAACTGCTTCGGGTTGCGCACGAGCTGCATGGCGCAATTGTCGGCATACATGTGCGCGAGCTCGACATCGGGGAACTCGTCGTCATGGATGCGCTGGACATCCTCGCGCCACATCTTGCCGCTCTCCATGACATTGGCCTTCTCGACCGACATGACGCGGTTGGACCGCTTGCGGGCGAGCTCGAAGCCGACCCTGGCGACGCGCTCGACCTCGGGCGTCGTATAGACCTGCGTATTGATGCCGCGCCGGATGCCGCCCCCCAGGTCCTCGATGCCGCGCGGCTCGCCGAAATAGATGCCGCCCGTGAGTTCGCGCAAAATCATGATATCGAGGCCGGAGACGAGTTCGCGCTTGAGCGAGGAGGCGTCGGCGAGCGCGTCGAACACGATGGCCGGGCGGAGATTGGCGAACAGGTCCATCTCCTTGCGCAGGCGCAGGAGACCCCGCTCCGGCTGGACCTCGAAGGGCAAGGTCTCCCATTTCGGCCCGCCGACCGAGCCGAACAGCACGCCGTCGGAAGCCACCGCATCGGCGAGCGTCTCGTCAGTAAGCGGCAGGCCGTGCGCATCGATGGCGGAGCCGCCCACCAGCCCCTCGGAAATATCGAAGGAGACATGGCGGCGCCGGTCCATCCAGTCCACCACGCGGCGCACCTGCCCCACGACCTCGGGGCCGATGCCGTCGCCGGCGAGAATGAGCATCTTCTTGTTGGCGGGCATGTCGGGCCCCTCCTCCTCCGATGCGCGGAACATAGCGCCCGCGCCGCCGCCCCGGAAGCGCCGGGCCTCAATGCTCCTTGACGAAGGGCCGTCCCAGGGCGCGGGGTGGGATGGCGCGGCCGAAGAAGCCGGCGAGCAGCACGACCGTCATCGCATAGGGCAGCACCGAGACCAGCGCGACGGGAACCGTACCTACCAGCGGCAGGTCCACCCCCTGGAGCCGCGGCGCGACCGTGTCCAGAAGGCCGAACAGCAGGCAGGCGAACAGGACCGTGAGCGGCCTCCAGCGCCCGAAGATCAGCGCAGCGAGCGCAAGGAACCCCTTGCCCGCGCTCATCTCGCGCACGAAGCCCGCGCCGTGGGCGATGGAGAGATAGGCGCCGGCAAGGCCGCAGAGCAGGCCGGCGATCAGGATGCCCCGATAGCGCAGCGCCGACACCGAGACGCCGGCGCTGTCCACCGCCTCCGGCAGTTCGCCGGCGGCGCGCAGGCGCAACCCGAAGCGGGTCCGGTAAACCACCCACCGGACCAGCAGGACGGAGAGGAAGGCGGCGTAAACCAGCAGGTTGTGGCCGGACACCAGCTCCGCGTAGAGGGAGCCGAGGACCGGAATGTCCCGCAGGGTTTCGGACAATGGCAGGGAGATCGGGACAAACCGCTCGCCGGCCCCCAGCGCGGGCGTGTGGCCGCCGTGGCGGAAGAGCGCATTCGCGATCACGACCGTCAGGCCGAGGGCGAGAATGTTGACTGCGACGCCGGAGACGATCTGCTCGCCGCGATGGGTGATGCAGGCGAAGCCGTGGATGAGCGCCAGCATGACGGAGGCCGCGAGCGCGGCGGCAAGCCCGGCCCACGGCGATCCGGTCAGGGTAGCGACGGCCGCGGCGGCAAAGGCACCGGCCAGCAGCTTGCCCTCCAGCCCGATATCGACGATGCCGGAGCGCTCGGAGACGAGCCCCGCCATGGCGCAGAGGATGAGCGGCGCGGCGAGACGGGCCGTGCCGTCCAGCACCGCCAGAATGTCGATCCAGAGCTCAGGCATGAACGGCGTTCCGCGAGAGGAGGAGGCGCGCGAGCCAGGGCGTGAACATGTAGGCGAGCGCGCCGGAGAACAGGATCACCAGTCCCTGGATCACCAGCGCCAGCTCGTGGGTGATGGTCTCGAACTCGAAGTTGAGCTCGGCGCCGCCCTGGAAGAGCGCGCCGAAGAGAAGGCTCGCCGCCAGAATGCCCAGGGGATGGTTGCGGCCCATCAGCGCGACCGCGATGCCCGTGAAGCCGTAGCCGGCGGAGAAGTTGAGCACCAGCTTGTGCTGCACGCCCAGGATTTCGTTCAGCGCCATGCAGCCCGCAAGCGCCCCGGAGAGCGCCATGGCGACGACCACGGCGCGCCGGACGGGAATGCCTGCGTAGCGCGCCGCCTCCTCGCTGTGGCCGATGGCGCGCAGCGCGTAGCCGAACTTGGTGCGCCAGACCAGCACCCAGACCGCCGCGCAGGCGAGCAGCGCGAACAGGAAGGACAGGTTGAGCGGCGAGCGGGCGGCCTCGAAGCCCAGACCGCGGACGAGATCGTGCATTGCCGGCAGCCAGACGCCCTCGCCGAACAGGCGCGTCTGCGGCGAGCCCTGCCCCGGCCGCATGATCGGCCCGGACAGCAGCCAGACCATCAGCCCGGAAGCGAGGAAGTTGAACATGATGGTGGTGATGACGATGTGGCTGCCCCGGTATGCTTGCAGCCAGCCGGGCACCACGGCCCACGCGGCACCGAACAGCGCGGCGGCGGCTATCGCGACGATGGCGGTCAGCCAGCCCGGCAGCACGGTTTCGAGCGATAGGCAGGCAAGCGCGATGCCGAGGCCGCCCAGCATCGCCTGGCCCTCGGCTCCGATATTGAAGAGCCGCGCCTGGAAGGCGAGCGCGGCGGCAAGCCCGGTGAAGACGAAATTGGTGGCGTAGTAGAGCGTGTAGCCGAGCGAACCCGGCCCGAAGGCACCTTGCAGGAGCACCGCAAACACATGCAGCGGGTCCTCGCCGACAAGCGCAACCACGACCGCCGCGGCCACGAGCGCGAGCGCCAGATTGACGACCGGGAGGACGCCGATATCGAGCCAGCGCGGCAGGCCCGTCACGCGCCCGCGCCCTCGGCGGCGCCGGTCATCATCAGCCCCAGCTGGCGGGCCGTGGCGCCTTCCGCCGGGACCGTGCCGGCCACCCGCCCGCCGTTCATCACCATGATCCAGTCGGCGAGCGCCAGGATTTCGTCGAGCTCCGTCGAAACCAGCAGGATGGCCGAGCCGCGCTCCTTCAGCGCCATGACCTCGGCATGCACGGTCTCAATGGTGCCGATATCGACGCCGCGCGTCGGCTGGCCGAGCAGCAGCACGGTGGGCACGGACTCGAACTCGCGCGCCAGCACGATCTTCTGCTGGTTGCCGCCGGAGAAGCCGGCTGCGGGCAATCTCGGCTCCGGCGGGCGGATGTCGAAGCGCGCGATCAGCGGCTCCGCATGCGCCTGCATCGCCGCGCCGCTCGTCCAGGGGCCGGGCCCGGCATTGTCCGGCCGGCCGAGCACCGCGTTCTCGCGCGCCTCGAAAGGCAGGACCAGCCCCCGCCGCTGGCGGTCCTCCGGCACATGGGCGAGGCCGAGCGCGCGCAGCTCGGCGGGCGTCGCCGGATGGGCCGCGTCGATAAGCCGGCCGGCGAATTCGACATGGCCCTCCTGCACGCCCGCGAGGCCGGACAGGACATCGATCAACTCCGACTGGCCGTTTCCGGACACGCCTGCCACGGCGAGGATCTCGCCCGCCCGCAACTCGAGCGAGACATCCTGCAGGCCGAGCGCGCCCCCTGGCCCCCTCCAGGCGATCCCCGCCGCCCGCAGGACCGGGGTCCGGGCCCCGCTCTGCGGCGGCCGCACCGCCTGGCCGACCTTTCTCCCGACCATGAGCTCGGCAAGCTCGCCCGTCGTCGTTTCGCCTGTGCTGCGGCTGCCGACAAGGCGGCCGTGGCGCATGACCGACACCGTGTCGCAGACCGCCATTACTTCGCGCAGCTTGTGGGTTATCAGCACCACCGTTCCCCCGGCGTCGCGGATGGCGCGCAGGATGGCGAACAGCCGGTCGGTCTCGTCGGGGGTGAGCACGCCCGTCGGTTCGTCGAGGATCAGGATGCGGGCGCCCCGGAAGAGCGCTTTCAGGATTTCGACCCGCTGGCGTATGCCGACCGGCAATTCGTCTATGAGGGCGTCCGGATCGACTTCGAGCCCGTGCGCCCGGCTCAGGCCTTCCAGCCGCTGGCGGATATCCGCCTCGCCGCTCCGGAGCCGGAAGCCGCCCTCCGTACCCAGCATGACGTTTTCCAGCACGGTGAAGGTCGGCACCAGCATGAAATGCTGGTGGACCATGCCGACGCCGAGCCGGATGGCGTCCGCCGGGCTGCGGAGTACAGCCGGCCGGCCGTCGATCTCCACCCTGCCCCGGTCCGCCGCATAGAGCCCATAGACGATGGAAGCGAGGGTGGATTTGCCCGCCCCGTTTTCGCCGATAATGCCGTGGACCGTCCCGGCCGGTATGTCGAGGTCAACACCGTCATTCGCCAGAACGGCGCCGAAGCGTTTTGAGACGCCGCGCAGCCGGACTGCCGCGCCGCGATCGGGCTGCCCGGAGCCGCCGTTCTGAGCCAACGATTGCCCTCAGCCGGGGCAGTTCGAGTCGCTCATATAGTCGTGAACGACGATTCTGCCTGCCACGATGTCGGCCCTGGCGGTCTCCACCGCAGCCTTCAGCGCGTCGGTCAGGAGGCCGGCATTGTGCTCGTCCTGCGCCCAGCCCACGCCGTCCTCGGCAAGGCCGAGGCTGCGGACGCCGGCCGTGAACTCGCCCGCCAGCCCGTCCTTCAGCGTCTCGTAGGTCGCGACATCCACGCGCTTCAGCATCGAGGTCAGCACCGATCCCGGCGCAAGCCCGTTCTGGTTCGAATCGACGCCGATGGCGAGCTTGCCGGCGTCGGCCGCGGCCTGGATCACGCCGATGCCGCTCCTGCCGGCGGCGTGATAGACCACATCGGCGCCGCGGTCGATCTGGCCCTGCGCCAACTCCGCGGCCTTCGTCGGGTCGTTCCACGCGGCGGGCGTCGTCCCGGTCATCGCCTGCAGAACCTCGATATCGGCGTTCGCGGCCTTCGCGCCCTGGACGTAGCCGCATTGGAACTTGCGGATGAGAGGGATGTCCATGCCGCCGACGAATCCGACCTTGCCGGTCCTGCTGGCGAGCGCCGCCGCGATGCCGACGAGATAGCTCCCCTCATGCTCCTTGAAGACATATTGGCGCAGGTTGGGCCGGTCGAGCCAGGAGACGTCGATGATCGCGAACTGGCGGTCGGGGAACTCGCCCGCGACCGCATCGAGAGCATCCGCCTGGGAAAAGCCGACCGCGATGACCATGGTGGCGCCGCGTTCGACGAGCCGGCGCATCGCCTGTTCGCGCTGGGTCTCGTTGGTAATCTGGAACTCGGCGACCTTGACGCCGGTTTCCTCGGAGAACTTCTGGACGCCGTTCCAGACGCCCTCGTTGAAGCTCTTGTCGAATTTGCTGCCGATGTCATAGACGACCGCAGGCTTGAACTCCTCGGCGAACGCCATTCCGGCAGAAAGGCCCCACAGCATCGCCACGACTGAAAGCAACTTGTTTCGCATAACCAACCCCCATGTTCGCTGCCGCCGTTTCCCGGCAGCATAATGCCGTTATCCACCTTCACCCAAGGCCAGCACCACACCGCCGCTGACAGGGTCGGCCGCCGCGAGGCGGATCTGGAGAATATCGCCCAATTGGAAGCTGCGGCCGGTGGCGCTGCCGATGAGGGTGTGCCGCCGCGCATCGTGGCGGAAATACTCGGCTCCGAGCGAGGCGATGGGCAGGATGCCGTCCGCGCCCTCGCCGGCCAGGCGCAGGAAGAGGCCGAAACGCTGCACGCCGACAATGCGCCCCTCGAAGGCCTCTCCCGCCCGGCTTTCCAGCAGTGCGGCGGCATAGCGATCCAGCGCCCGGCGCTCCGCGGCCGCGGCGCGGCGCTCCGTCGTCGAAATATGCGCGGCAATGTCGTGGAAGCCCGATTCGTCCTCCAGCCCGCCAGCGCCGAGCCCGAGTGCGGCGATCAGCGCGCGATGCACCAGCAGGTCGGCATAGCGCCGGATCGGCGAGGTGAAATGCGCATAGCGCGCGAGCCCGAGGCCGAAATGGCCGCGCAGCTCCGGCGTATAGACGGCCTGGGACTGGGCGCGCAGCACCAGCTCGTGCGCCAGAGCCGCGAAGGGCGTATCCGCCAGCCGGGCGAGGAGCGCGTTGAACTGTTTCGGGCGCTGCAACTCGCCGAAGGAAACCGGGTAGCCCAGATCGCGCAGCAGGCTCCGCATCGCCTCGACCGCCGCCGGGTCCGGCCGGTCGTGGACCCGCCGCATACAGATCTGGCCCTTCGCCTCCAGCGTCTCCGCGGCCGCGACATTCGCTGCAATCATGAATTCCTCGACGATCCGGTGGGAAGTCAGCCGCTCGCGCGCGCAAACCGCCGTCGGGTTCCCGTTCGCGTCGAACACGACCCGGCGCTCCGGCAGGTCGAACTCCAGTGTCCCGCGCCGCCTCCGGGCGCGCTCCAGGGCGCGGAACGCCCCTTCCAGATGGGCGAGGCTCTCCGGCGTGTCGGGCCCGTCCAGCGCATCCTGGAGGGCGCGGTAGGTGAGCCGGGCCGAGGAGCGCATCCACCCTCTCCGGAAACGGTGGCCGCGCAGGGCGCCCGCCGCGCCGATCCGCAATTCCACGGCGAGGCAGGGCCTGTCTTCACCGGGCAGAAGGCTGCCGAGACCTGCGGAGAGGCGCTTTGGCAGCATCGGCACGGCGCGGTCCGGCAGATAGACCGAGTTGCCGCGGCGCGCCGCCTCGCGGTCGAGGGCGCTTCCGGGCGGGACGTAGCTCGCAATATCCGCGATGGCGACCGTGACACGCCAGCCGCCGTCCCCGTCGGGTTCGGCATGGATCGCATCGTCGAAGTCGCGCGCGTCGTCATCGTCCACCGTTACCAGCGCCAGACCGGTAAGGTCGGCGCGCCCGGCGGGGTCCGGCAGGCGCGCCTCCTCCGCCTCTGCCAGCGTCTCGGACGGAAACTGCTCCTCGATGCCGTGCTCCAGCAGGGTCAATGTCGAGAGCGCGCCCGGACCGTCGTGGCGGCCCATGCGCTCGATCACCCGGACCGGGCGGCGCGGCCCCCGCCTTCCGGGCAGGACCGCGGCGCGGACGAAATCGCCGGGTTCCGCGCCGCCTGCTTCCGACAGCACGAACTCCCGGTTTCGGCCCCGATCCGCAGGGCGCAGCACCAACTCGCCGTCTTCCTCCGCCACCACGCCCAGCACGTCGGCGGGCGGAGCGGTCAGCCGGCGCATGACGCGGGCGAGGTAGCCCCCATCGCCCGCGGGCCTGAGACGCACGAGCAGTTTCGCGCCTGTAGCGGGCAGCGGGCCCGGACCCGGCTCATCGACGACGATTTCCGGCGCGGGCACGCCTTTCCTTCCCGCCAAGCGTGCAAGCAACTCGCCGTCTTCCGTGCGCCCCGTCACCTCCACGACCGTTACTTCGGGCAGACCGCTGGCGACACGGCGGCCCCGGCGGCGGTCTATCGCGCCCTCGGCCTCCAATTCGCGCAACAGGTCGCGCAATGCCGCGCGCTCGGCGCCCTTGAGCCGGAAGGCGCGGGCGATCTCCTTGCGGTCCACCGGCCCGCCGCGTTCGACAATGAAGGCGAGCAGGCGGTCGCGGTCGGGGAGCGTCACGCGCGCGGGGCTTTTCTCGGAGCGGTCTTGCGCGGACGGCTCTTCGCAGGAGCGGCTTTAGGTTTCGCGGCAGCCTTGCGGGCAGGCGCCTTTCGGCCGCCGGCCTTCTTCTGCTCCAGCAGCGGCAGCGCGGCTTCGAGCGTGGCGTCTTCGGGCGCCTGCCCCTTCGGCAGCGAGGCCATGGTGCGCCCGTGCTTCACGTAGGGCCCGTAGCGGCCGGTGTGGACCGTGACCGGCTCCCCGTCTTCGGGATGCGCGCCCAGCTCCTTCAGCGGCCCGGCGGCCCGTCCGCCCTTCTTTCCGGCGATCAGCACGACGGCGCGGTTCAACCCGATCTCCAGCACATCGTCGCCGCGCGGAATCGAGACATAGGCGCCGTCGTGGCGCAAATAGGGGCCGTAACGTCCGATGCCGGCCGAGATCGGCTTGCCGGTCTCCGGATGCTTCCCCACCTCGCGCGGCAGGGAGAGCAAGCCGAGCGCCTGTTGCAGCGTGACGGCCGCCGGGTCCATGCCCCGCGGCGTGGAGACGCGCTTCGGCTTGTTCCCGTCCTCTGCGGCAAGCTGCACATAGAAGCCGTAGGGCCCCTTGCGAACCGAGACTTCGAGCCCGGTCTCCGGGTCGTTGCCCAGAACGCGGGGCCCGTTCGCCTCCGCGCCCTCCTGCACGGTCAGCGGCCGGACATGACGGCATTCCGGATAGCGCGAGCAGCCGAAGAAGGCACCGTGGCGTCCGAGGCGGAGCCCCAGCCTGCCCTCGCCGCAGGCGGGGCAGACGCGCGGGTCCTGTCCATTGTCGGTCGGCGGGAAGAAATGAGCGTCGAGTTCCCTGTCCAGCGCATCGATGACATTGGAAATGCGCAGGCCCTGCGTCTCCTCGACCTTGGCCGCGAACCCGTCCCAGAACTCCTGCAACAGCGCCCGCCAGTCGACTCGCCCGTTCGAGACCGCGTCGAGCTTCTCCTCCAGATCGGCCGTGAATTCGTACTCGACATAGCGCTCGAAGAAGTTCTCGAGGAAGGCCGTGACGATGCGCCCGCGGTCCTCCGGCAGGAAGCGCTTGCTCTCCAGCCGCACATAGTCGCGGTCCTGGAGCACCTGAATGATGGAGGCGTAAGTCGAGGGGCGGCCGATGCCGAGCTCCTCCAGCCGCTTCACCAGGCTTGCCTCGGTGTAGCGCGGCGGCGGCTGGGTGAAGTGCTGCTCGGCCTCCACCGCCTTGCGCGCGGCCGGCTCGCCTTCGGACACGGGCGGCAGGGCCTGCCCGTTCTCCTCATCGTCCATCTTGCCGTCAGGCCGGTCGTCGCGACCTTCGCGGTAAAGCTTCAGGAAACCGTCGAAACGAATGACCGAACCGGTAGCCCGCAATACCGCCCGGCCGTCCGTCGCCGCCACATCGACGGCGGCGCGGTCGAACACGGCAGCCGCCATCTGGCTTGCCACGGCGCGCCGCCAGACCAGCTCGTAAAGCCGGAATTGCTCCGGCTTCAGGCGGTCCCGAACATCCTGCGGCCGGCGCCCCATATCGGTCGGCCGGACCGCCTCATGCGCTTCCTGGGCATTGCGCGCCGAAGAACGGTAGCGCCTCGGTTTCGGCGGCAGATAGGCGTCGCCGAAATCGCGTTCGATCAGCCGGCGCGCGCCGGCCAGCGCCTCCCCGCTCATCGCGACGCTGTCGGTCCGCATATAGGTGATGAGGCCGACGCTTTCGCCGCCGAGATCGACGCCCTCGTACAGCTGCTGGGCGACGCGCATGGTGCGCGCGGCCCCGAAGCCGAGCCGCCGCGACGCCTCCTGCTGGAGCGTCGAAGTGGTGAAGGGCGGCGCCGGGTTGCGGCGCGCCTGCTTCTTCTCGACACTGGCGATCCGGTAAGCGGCCTCCTCCAGCCGCGCCTTGACGGCAAGTGCCGCCGCCTCGTCCGCAATCGCATGCGTCCCGAGTTTCTTGCCGTCGAGATGGGTAAGCCGGGCGCGAAAGGCCGCGCCGGCGGCAGTCTCGAAATCGGCATCGAGCGTCCAGTATTCCCGCGCCCGGAACGCCTCGATCTCCGCCTCCCGGTCGCAGATCAGGCGCAGCGCTACCGATTGCACACGCCCCGCCGAGCGCGCGCCGGGCAGCTTGCGCCACAACACCGGCGAAAGCGTGAAGCCGACCAGGTAATCGAGCGCGCGGCGCGCCAGATAGGCATCCACCAGCTCCTGGTTGATGCCGCGGGGGTTGGCTACCGCATCGAGGACCGCATTTCGCGTGACCTCGTGAAAGACGACGCGCCCGACCTCGACTCCCTTGAGCGCCTTGCGGCTCTCCAGGGCCTCCCGGACATGCCACGAGATCGCTTCTCCTTCGCGGTCCGGGTCGGTGGCGAGATAGAGGCGCGAGGCGCCCTTGACCGCCTTTGCGATCTCGCCGATGTGCTTCCTGCCGCGCTCGTCCATCTGCCAGGACATGGCGAAGTCCTTGTCCGGCAGGACCGAGCCGTCCTTCGGCGGAAGGTCGCGGACATGACCGAAGCTCGCCAGCACCCGGAAATCCCGTCCGAGATACTTGTTGATCGTCTTTGCCTTGGCCGGCGACTCAACAACAACGACAGTTTCAGCACTCATCGCGATATCAACGAAACCCTTTGACCAGGATGGCGTTCGACGCGGCCCGCCAACTCAAGATCGAGCAGCATTGCGGCCACGGCGCCGCTCGACAAGTGGCACCGGCGCGCCAGTTCGTCAACCGTGACGGGAACGGGGCCGAGCGCCGAGAGCAGGTCGTCCTCCGCCTCGCGCCCCTTCTTCGCGGGGGGCGCGGCAGGGGTCGGGGCGGGCGTCACGGGCCGGGCCGGCCGCCTCGGAGCCGGGCGTGCGGAAGGAAGCGGCGCAATGCTGTCGGCGAGCGCTTCGGCAATGTCGTCGGCGCCGGTGACGAGTGTGGCGCCGTTGCGGATCAGGTCATGGCAGCCGGCATTGCGCGGGTCGAGCGGCGAGCCCGGCACGGCGAACACCTGGCGGCCTTCCTCGGCGGCCAGCCGCGCGGTAATCAGCGAGCCGGAGCGTGCCGCCGCCTCGATCACCACCACGCCTGCCGCCAGCCCCGCGACGATGCGGTTGCGGCGGGGAAAATCCTGCGCCCGCGCCTGAAAACCCGGCGGGTTTTCGGCGAGCGCGAGGCCGTCGGCGGCTATGGCGTCGAACAGCGCCCGGTTCTGCGGCGGGTAGGGCCGGTCGATGCCGCCGGCCAGCACGGCGACGGTGCCGCTGGCGAGCGCGCCCCTGTGCGCGGCGGTGTCAATTCCGCGCGCGAGCCCCGAGACCACTGTGAATCCGGCCTCGCCAAGCGCCCGCGCCAGACGCTCGGCGATGCGTTGGCCGGCCGCGGAGGCATTACGCGCGCCTACCATGGCAACGACCGGCGCGGCGGCGAGCGAAAGGTCGCCCAGCGCGGCAATGAAGGGCGGCGGGTCGGCGATGCGCGAGAGCGCGGCCGGGTAGTCGTCGTCGCCGAACCAGACCGGCCTTGCGCCGAGCCGGGCCAGGGTTTCCAGTTCCTCCTCCGCGCTCCGTTCGGACGGGGGATGGAAGCCGAATCCCGGCAGCGCTTCCAATGCGCCTTCGGCGGAACCGAGCCGCTCGACGAGTTCGAAATAGCGGATCGGCCCGATGCCGGGCGTCCGCGCAAGGCGCAGCCTTGCACTCATCCGAGCTTGATCCGGCTTTCCTCGCCTTTCAGCAGCCGGCGGATATTGCCGGCATGGCGGGCGATCACAGCTATCGCAATGAGGCCGGTCACCTCCGCTTCGGCCGCCCCGACAAGCGCCCAGGCCCAGGCCGGCGCGGAACCCATGGCGAGGATCGCGGCGAGCGACGAATAGCGGAAGAGCGCAGCGGTTCCGAGCCAGACGGCCGCCGCCACCACTCCGACCGGCCACGCGAAGACGAACAGCACGCCGAAGGCGGTCGCCACGCCCCTGCCGCCGCGAAAGCGCAGCCAGACCGGCGCGATATGGCCGACGACGACGCCCAGCGCCGCGAACACCGCCATGCTTGGGCCGAACCAGTGGTCCGCGACCGCCACCGCTGCGGCTCCCTTGCCGGCGTCGAGCAGCAGGGTGAGCGCCGCCAGCCCCTTGCGCCCGGTCCTGAGCACGTTGGTCGCGCCGATATTGCCGGAGCCGACCTGCCTGAGATCGCCCGCCCCGGCCAAACGGGTCAGAAGCACGCCGAAAGGAATGCTGCCGAGCAGGTAGGCCGCCAGAAACGCCGCGTAGAGCGGCCAGGTGAAGGACAAGTCGCCCAGCGGGTCCGGCATGTCAGGCCTCCAGCACGATGCGGGCGAGCCGTTCGGCGTCTTCCGGCCCGGCCATCAATGTGGGGGCGACGATAGCGCACACGCCTTCCGCTTCCACCGCTGCAGCCTCATGCGCATCCGCCTCGTCGATGACCAGCGTGCGGATCAGGCCGCGATAGTGCCGGGCGACCGCGAGCGACGAGGGCTCCAGCCCGAGTTCCGCCATCATCTTTGCCGCCGGTCCCTTCACCGCCTTGCCGCCGATGATCGGGGACACGCAGACGGCATCGCGCACCGCTTCCCGGTAGCCCGCAACGGCGAGGATCGGGTCGATGCTGATATAGGGGTTGGAGGGGCAGATGACGATGCGCCCCGCTTCCCCGAGGGCTTCGAGCGCGCCGGGCGCCGGGCGGGCGGTTTCCGCACCCTCGAAGGTAAAGCCGGTGACCCGGGGAGCCGTGCGCTCGCGCACGAAGTAATGCTGGAAGGCCAGCCGACCCGATTCGGTCTCGACGAGGGTCCGCAGTCGTTGGTCGGTCGCCGGGATCACCCGCGCCGCCACGCCGAGCCGCGCGAGGAAGGCGGCGGTGACGGCCGATAGCGGTTCCCCGGCCGCGAGGCGCTCGCTGCGGAGCACATGCATGGCGAGGTCGCCGTCGCCCAGGTTGAACCAGGTCTCGCCGCCGAGCCCGCCGACCGCCGCCATGAAGGACCAGCTCTCGTTCGCGCGGCCCCAGCCGCGTTCCCGGTCGGCGAGGCCCGCCAGCGCATAGACCAGCGAGTCGATGTCCGGCGAGACCGAAAGGCCGAGATGCTCGAAATCGTCGCCGGTGTTGGCGATTACCGTAAGGTCCGCGCCGGCGCACATCAGCCCTTCCGCCAGTTTTGCGCCGCCGACGCCGCCGGAGAGCGCCGCGACCTTCACCGGAAAAGGTCCGTGGCCCGGTCGCGGAGCAGCGGTCCGACGCCGTCATCGTCTTCCGGCAGGTCGAGGCCGCGAACCAGCACCACCGGCGTCGCTTCGTCGGCCTGTCCCTGGAGGATGGAGGCGGCAGCCGCAATCTCGTCTGCCTGGCCGACGATGGTGACTTCCAGCGGCTGGCCGAACAGGTCCGGCTCGCCGCGCCGGTCGTCGATCGCAGGAAGGCCCGCCACCCCGATGGCGACGCCGCAGGTGCCGACCCGCCAGGCACGGCCGAAGCTGTCGGAGACGATGACTCCGGGGGCGGTGCCCCAGCGCTCCGCCAGCGCAGCCCTGAGCGCGCTTGCGGATGCGTCGGGGTCCTCCGGCAGCAACAGCAGGCGGCCCGCCTCGATGTTGGAATGGTCTATCCCGGCATTCGCCATCACATGCCCCAGCCGGTGCTCGACGACCGCCACGCCCGGCCGGTGGCGGACGATCTCCGCCGTTTCCCCGAGCAGGATCTCGACATGCGCGGGGTCCTTGTGCGTCAGCGCGGCGAGCCGTTTCGCGGCGGGCGATGGAACCGTTTCCTCCGGAAAGGCGTAGCGCCCCTCAGCCTTGGAAACGACCTTTTGCGCGACCACGAGGATATCGCCGGCCTCCAGCCCAGTTCCTGCCCGCTCCAGGCCTTCCGAAATCAGTCCGGCCAGATCGTCCCCCGGCTCGACCATCGGCAGGCCGGGCAGCGCAACCAGTTCCAGCCGCCGGGTCACGCGCCACCCTGCTCCGCTGCCGGCTCCCCGGTAATCCTGAGGCCCGCGCCGTCGATGCCGTAGCGCCGGTTGATCTGGATGATGACCGAGGTGAGCGCTTCGGCGGCGGCGGAGTTCGCCAGCGGCCCGGCATGCCAGCCGCGCAGGCCGAGGTCTTCCGCAAGCCCGATCACCGTTTCGCGCGCGGCGAGCTTGTCGCCCGCCACCAGCACGTCGCAGTCGATGGCATGGGCCGATTGCAGATGCGCGGCGGCCACATTCTGGAAGGCCGAGACGACGGTGGCGCGCTCGCCCAGCCAGGCCTGCGCCTCGACCGCCGCCGACCCGGCCTCGGGAAGCTGCACCGTGCCGACCCTGGGCGGCATCAGCGGCACGGTCGCATCCACCAGGATCTTGCCCTCAAGCCCCTCGGCGATGCTCTCTATCGTGCTCCTGTGGTGGGCGTAGGGCACGGTCAGCACCACGATATCGGCGGCGGCGGCGGCCTGGGGGTTGACGAGGCCGACCGCGCCGTGTCCCGCCTCCGCTGCGGCAGCATCGGCGCGTTCCTGCGTGCGCGAGCCGATCACCACCTTGTGGCCGGCATCCGCCCAGCGCCGCGCGAAGCCCGTGCCGAGCGCGCCCGTGCCGCCGATGATCGCAATGGTCCGTCCCATGAGCCCGCGCCTCCCCCTCTCGCTGCGCCCGCAGGGTTTACCCCAAGCCGCGCGCCAAGCCAAAGCATGCTTGCCATGCGGGACCGTTTGATATAGTCATAACAGATAACTACTAGACAAGACAGGAGATCAGCTTGCCCGAAGAAGTGGGAGCGGCCGCATTCAAGGCGCAATGCCTTCAGATCATCGACCGGGTGAACAGGGACCGCCAGCCCGTGACAATCACCAAGCGGGGCAAGCCCGTCGCGATATTGTCGGCGGTTCCCGGGACGGCGCCGTCCCCGTTCGGCGCCATGCGGGGCAGCGTGCTGGGCTACGACGGGCCATTCGAGCCGGCAGCCGATCCCTCCGACTGGAACGCCATCCGGTGATCTTGCTGGACACGCATGCCTTCGTGTGGACGGTCGGGGGCGACCGGCGCCTCGGACCCCGCGCCCGCGCTTCCGTCGAGGAGGCGGGGTCGGGCGAAGGCGTGCTGGTCTCGGCGATTACGCCGTGGGAGATCGCGCTCTTAGTAGCGAAGGGGCGGCTACAACTCGGCCGCGAAGTCGGCGCTTGGCTCGAAACGGCGCTGGCCCTGCCCGGCATCGTGCTGGCCCCCGTCGAGCCGGCGATAGCCGTCGACAGCACCAGGCTGCCCGGAGACTTCCACGCGGACCCCGCCGACCGCCTGATCGTCGCCACGTCCCGGCATCGGGGCGTGCCGCTGTTCACAGCCGACCGCGCCATTCTCTCCTATGCAGCCAGCGGCCATCTGCACGCGGTGGATGCGGCCCAATAGCGTTTGCGGCCGTGCGCGCCTCCGTCCTATCCTTGCTGCCCATGAACGCGCCGCGCGCCATCGCCAGCCCTTGCGTGAAGGTCTGCCGCATCTCGCCCGAGACGCAGGTTTGCGAGGGCTGCGGCCGCCGGCTCAAGGAAATCGCGGGCTGGGCCCGCATGGCGGAGGCGGAGCGCGACGCCATCATGGCGGACCTGCCCCGCAGGCTTGCCGAGGGCGCGGCGGCCTGACCGCACCGGGACTGCCTTCGCCGGCTTACTCGTCGAAGGCGGCCGACAGGCGGTTCCGCAGCTCTTTTGCCCCCGGTGCGCCCAGGTCCTGCGCCCGGAGCGCCCAGCGCCATGCCTCGGCCGGATCGTAAACTTTCTCCGGCCCGTTGATGCGGAGCAGCGCCAGGTTGAAGGCCGCCTGCCCGACGCCGGCGTCGGCCGCAAGCGCGTAGAGTTCCGCGGCGCGGGCGGCGTCCTCCGGTTCGACCAGCCGGGCAAGGTTGAATTGCGCCTTCGCATGGCCCTGCTCTGCTGCGGCTTCGTACCAGGCTTGCGCCGCGGCCAGGTCGCGCGGCAGGCGGGGATCGGAATCGAACAGGAGCCCCAGCCGGAACTGGGCCCGCACCTCTCCCTGCGCCGCGGCCTTCCGATACCAGCCGACCGCGTCCGCCAGGCTGTTCGCCCCGTGCAGGCCCCGGTCGTGGATATAGCCGAGATAGAATTGCGCTTCCGCGTTGCCCGCCTCGGCCGCCTGTCCGTACCAGCGCATGGCATCGCCATAGGTGACAACGGGCGGAGGCATGTCTGCCGCGCCGGCCCGCGCCGACAAGAGGCAGAACACGGTCAGAACCCCGCACAATGCGAGGCGCGCGCCGTTCGTTCCTGCCCTTGTCGATTTTTGCATGGTTGGGGGTTCTCGCAACGCTCCCGCCCGTCCCGTTCAAGCAAAGCGGCGGGTATCCGCGAACTCACAAGCCGGCGCAAGCCTCGACGCGCCCGAATGCGTCCCTGAGACCTATAATTGTCACAATTTGCGGAAAACGGCCAGAGGGCGCGGAACGCAGCATGCTCCCCGCCGCCCGACACGAGACCCTGCTTGCGCGCCCGGGGCCGGAAATTCACAATCCCGGTCCGAGAGGGGACCATTCATGTACGCACTCAAGGACTTCGGCAGCTTCCATGTCGGCGGGCGGACGGTGACCGTATCGGGCCGGGAGAAGCGTCTCGTCGCGTTTACGCCGAGCCTGGTCCTGGAGTACGATCCCAATGGCGAGTTCCTCGTCGAGCAGGTCTATGTCCAGTATTTCATTCCCGCGAAGCAGACATTCCCGCATCCGCTCGTCCTGCTTCACGGCGGCGGCCTGACCGGCGCCTGCTGGGAAACCACGCCGGACGGGCGGCCCGGCTGGCTGCACGATTTCCTCCGGCAGGGCTTCGCCGTCTATGTCATCGACAATGTCGAACGCGGGCGGTCCGGCTTCTGCGCGCTCGAAGGCGTGTGGGAAGGCAAGCCGGTCATGCGGACGGCCGCCGAGGCATGGGACCTGTTCCGCTTCGGGCGGCCGGAGGACTTTGCGGCGGGCAAACCGTTCGAGGGCCAACGCTTCCCGCTCCAGGCGATGGAGAGCTTTCAGCGGCAGTTCGTGCCCCGCTGGACCTCGACCTCCGAAGCCCAGATCCGGGGCGTCGGCGCAGCACTGCAACGAATCGGCCCCTGCGTGTTGGTCTGCCACAGCCAGGGCGGCTATCTCGGCAGCCAGGCGGCGATCGGGAATCCCGATTGCATTCGCGGCGTCGTCTGCTGCGAGGGCTCGACCCTGCCCGCGGACGAGCAGGTATCGCCGGAGACGGTAGCGGGCGGGCCGTGGCTGCTGCTGCTCGGCGATTTCATCGACTTCTCGCCGCGATGGACCGCCACGCGGGAGGCAACCGCCGCCTTCCGCGAACGGGTGAACGCCGCCGGCGGGCGGGCGGAACTGGTCGAGTTGCCCGATGCCGGATTCCCCGGCGCCACCCACATGTTCATGATGGACGAACACTCGGCCGGCATCTCCGAATGGCTCGGAGCCTGGATCCGCGAGAACTGCTGAATGGCGCGGGCCTATCCGCCAACGGCCAGCAGGCCGGCGTGGACGTCGAGGGTCTTGAGGCCTGTGCCTGTCAGCACGAGCACCAGGTCGTCATCCGGAATCTGCGGCAGGGCGGCGGCGACGGTCGCGGAAGTCGGCTCCAGAAACCAGCCGGACCGGGCGAGCCGGCCCAAAGCGCCGAGGATTGCCTCTTCCGTGACGACGGGGACCGAACCGCCGGTAGCGCGGATCGCGTCCGCCACCATCCGCCCCCTGATCGGCTGCGCCGTCGCGATGCCGTCGGCCACGGTCGGCCCGCGAGGCAGGGTCCTGCCGTCGAACAGGGTGTGGATGGGGGCGTTGTTGGCCGCCTGCACTGCATGAAGGCGGGGCGGCGACTCGATCTCGCCCGCCTCCTGCAATTCCCGGAAACCGAGATAGAGGCCGAGTATGTTGGCGCCGTTGCCGCAGGGTGCGGCCACGGCGGCCGGCGCGCGGAAGCCCAGCTGCTCCCATAGCTCGAACGCAAGCGTCTTCGTGCCCTCGAGGAAGAAGGGTTGGCGGTTGTGGCTCGCGTAGAACAGCTCCGCCGCAGCCGCGAGCGCCGCCTGTTCCACCGCGTCGCGGTCTCCCGCCACCTCCTGCAGTTCGGCCCCCGCGGCGGCGATCTGGATCCGCTTCGCTGCCGGCGCGCCCTCGGGCACCATGATGCGCGCATGGATGCCGGCCGCAGCGGCATAGGCCGCGATGGAAGCGCCTGCATTGCCGGAACTGTCTTCCAGCAGCGCCTCCACGCCCGCCTGCTTCAGGTGCGACATCATGACGGCCGTGCCCCGGTCCTTGAACGAGCCGGTGGGCATGAGATGTTCGCATTTGAACAGAAGCCGGCGGCCGTCCCAGTCCGTCTCGACAAGCGGCGTGAAGCCCTCGCCCAGGCTCACCCGGTCCCTGTCATCCACGCGGACCGCGGCGCGGTAGCGCCAGAGCGACGGTTCGGAGCGCTCGATGTCGTCCCGCGCGAGCCCCCGGCCGGTTTCGAGGCCCAGCAGGCCGCCATCGTCCGGCGCGCGCCAGAGCGCCCGGTCCGCGGGCCAACCCGCACCGCTTCGCGGATTGATGTAGGAAACACGCACCGTCAAGCCTTCCTGTCCGTTTGCCCGCCATCATGGCGGATTTGGGCGATATCGCCATTGTCGCCTATATAGGCCGCTGAAAAGCCGATTCGGCAGAAGAAGACGCACGTTGCGGCTTCGCTGGCGGGACGGGAGGCAGCCGCCGGAGCGGTTCGCAGCCGGGCTCCGCATCGGCACGACCGATAGACCGTGGCAGAGCGAATGACCGAAGCATCCGACGGAGCCGAAGCGGACCGCCGCGAACCCGGCACGAATGTCCCGCTCCCGCTTACGACGGGTCTCGGCCTCCAGATTACGGTGCTCGTGATTCCCGGCTCGGTGCTGATGCCGACGGTCGTGTTCCAGTCCGCGGGCCAGCCGGAGGGCATGGTGATCTGGGCCGTGTTCGCTTCCGTCGCGGCCTGCGGTGTGACAACGATATTTCAGGCGCAGCGCTTCGGCCGGTTCGGCGCCGGCTACATCCTGGCCGCCGGAACCACCGGGGTTGCGATCGCCACAAGCATTTCCGCCCTCACCATGGGCGGGCCGGCCCTGCTCGGCGCCCTTGTGATTGCGCTGGCGCTCTTCCAGTTCGCCTTCTCGACGCGGCTGTCGCTGTTCCGGCGGGTGCTCACGCCGACGGTCACCGGGACCGTCATGATGCTGACGCCGGTAACCGTCATGCCGGTAATCTTCGAGCAGTTGCAGAATGTGCCTGCCGGAACGCCGCCGGCGGCCGCCATTCTCAGCGCGCTGACGACCCTGGTCGTCATCGCCGGCATCGTGCTGAAGGGGGGGCAGAGCCTGCGCCTGTGGGCTCCGATCGTCGGAATTGTCGCCGGCTCGGCCGTCGGAGCAATTTTCGGCCTCTACGACTTTGCGCGCATCGCCCGGGCATCCTGGGTCGGCATTCCCGAGAGCCGTTGGCTGGCCCAGGACCTCGATTTCGGACCCGCTTTCTGGGCGCTCCTGCCGGCTTTCCTGTTCATTGCCCTGGTCTGCACGATCCAGACGATAAGCGGCGCCGTCGCGATCCAGCGCGTCTCGCGGTCCGGGCCCAGGGCGGTGGATTTCCGGCCCGTTCAGGGAGCGGTGGCGGCGGACGGCGTCGGCAATCTGCTCTCCGGCCTGGCGGGCACCATGCCGCTCGGCTTCCGCCCGACCGGCGCATCGATGGTGGAAATCACCGGAATCGGCTCCCGGCGGGTCGGGGTCGCGCTCGGCGCAGCGCTGCTCGCGGTGGCTTTTTTGCCGAAGGCGCTGGCCGCGGTCCAGGCCATTCCCGGGCCGGTTACGGCCGCCTTCATCACCACAATAATGGCGACGATCTTCATCATCGGCATGAAGATGATCGTTCAGGACGGTGCCGATTTCCGCAAGGGCATGATCGCCGGGGTCGCCTTCTGGGTCGGCGCGGGATGCGAGAGCGGCGCCGTCTTTCCGGAGCAGATCTCGGAATTCGCCGGCGGCTTCCTCAAGAACGGAATGATCGCCGGCGGCCTCGCAGCCATTGCCATGACCCTCTTTGTCGAGGTGACGAAGCCTCGCCGCCGCCGGATCGAACTGCCGTTCGACGCCACGGCCTTGCAGGAGGTCCAGGCGTTCGTGCGGGCATTTGCGGCGAGCAACGGTTGGAGCGCGGGCATGGCGGAGCGTCTCGACGCGGCGAGCGAAGAGACCATGCTGACCCTGCTGAACCAGGAGGATGCCGCCGGCGAGGCCGGGCGGCGGCGGCTGTTCGTCGTCGCGCGGCGGGAAGGCAGCGCTGCTGTCCTCGAGTTCGTCGCGGCGAGCAACGAAGAGAACCTTGAGGACCGGATCGCCCTGCTCGGCGAGGCGGGCGCCTCCGATTCGCTCGAACGGGAGGTGTCGCTCAGGCTGCTGCGCCACATTGCATCCTCGGTCCACCATCAGCAGTATCACGACATCGATGTCGTGACGGTGCGTGTCGATCCGCCGTGAACCCGCGCCGGCGGCGGCGGGTGACAGTAACGAAGCAAACCCATTCAGGGAGAACAGCCATGTATTTCGCGATTTATGCAACTGACGGGGCGGGCGCAAGCCAGACGCGAAGCGATCTCTTCGAGGATTTTCGCAGCTATCTGCACGATCGTCCGGGCCATCCCGATATCGTCCTGCATCATGCGGGCCAGACGCTTGCCGACGAGGACGAAACGATCGTCGGATCGCTCCTGGTGGTCGAAGCGCCTTCGCTCGAGGCGGCACATGCATTTGTGGCCGACAGTCCCTACGGCAAAGCCGGTGTTTTCGCCGACGTGCAGGTGCGGCGGTGGAACTGGATAACCGGGCGCCCCGGATAGCTGCTACCGGCCGCGCCGGCCCGCTGCGCGGATTGATTTAGGAAACGCGCGCCGCCAAGCCTTCCTGTCCGTTTGCCCGCCCTCATCACGCGCAGCGGGGCGGGCCGCCCGCCGTCGTGACGGTTTTGGGCAACATCGCCATTGTCGCCAATAAATGCCGCTGAAAAGCCGATTCGGCAGAAGAAGACGCACGTTGCGGCTTCGCCGACGGGACGGGCGGCAGCCGCCGGAGCGGTTCGCAGCCGGGCTCCGCATCGGCAAGGCGGATAGAGTATGGCGCCGCAAACAACCGACGCATCCAACGGAAGCGCTGCGGACCGCCGCCTCCCCGAAACGAAGGTTCCGCTCCCGCTTACGACAGGGCTGGCTCTTCAGATTGCGGCGCTCGTGCTTCCCGGTGCAGTGCTGACCCCGACTGTCGTGTTCCAGGCGGCCGCCCAGCCTGAAAGCGTTCTGCTCTGGGCCGTGTTCGCGCCGGCCGTGGTCGGCGGCGCAACGACGATGCTCCGGGCGTTCCGGGCCGGCCGGTTCGGCGCCGGCTATCTCCTCGCCATCCGGGGCGGCCGGGCCGGCGATTGCTGTGAGCACCTCCGCGCTCGCCGCCGGCGGCCTTGCAGCCGTTGCCATGACCTCTTTTGTCGAGCTGACGAAGCCGCGTCGCCACCGGATCGAACTGCCGTTCGATGCCGCAGCCTTGCAGGAGGTCCAGGCGTTCGTTCGCGCGTTTGCGGCGCGCAGCGGTTGGAGCACCGGCATGGCGGACCGTCTCGACGCGGTCAGCGAGGAGACCGTGCTGATCCTGCTGGACCGCGACGAAGCCGCCGGCGAGGCCGGGCAGCGGCGGCTGTTTCTGGCTGTGTACCGGGAAGACAATGTTGCGATCCTCGAGTTCGTCGCCGCCAAGGGTGAGGAGAATCTTCAGGACCGGATTGCTCTGCTCGGCGAGGCCGGCAGCTCCGAACCGCTCGAACAGAGGTATCGCTTCGACTGCTGCGTCACCTTGCATCCTCGGTCCGCCATCAGCAGTATCACGAGACCGATATCGTGACGGTGCGCGTCGATCCGTCCCAGAGGAACGGCTCGCCATCGTAACCGAACGGCCTCGCTCAGGGAGAACGGCCATGTATTTCACGGTTTTTGTCACCGACAAACCGGGTGTGACACAGACACGGAGCGATCTGCGGGACGGATTCAGAGCCTATCTGCGCAGTCATTCCGATCATCCCGATGTCGTCGTGCACCACGGAGGGGCGACGCGTGCCGCGGACGGAGATGCAATCTTGGGACTACTTCTGGTGGTCGAAGCACCCTCGCTCGATGCGGTGCAGGCATTTGTGTCCGACAGCCCCTTCGGCAAAGCCGACATTTTCGGCGAAGTGCAGATCCGGGTATGGGAATGGGAGACCGGGCGTCCCGGTTAGCCGCCGCCAACTGCGTATCGGCCCGATCGGAAGCGGCGGGACATCCCCGTTTCATATCGGTGCGTCGTTCGATGTAGGAAACGCGCGCCGCCAGCCTTCCTGTCCGTTCCTTCTGCGTCGGCCGCGGACGCAGCGCGCAGCGGCTTGCCCATCATCATGATCGATCTGCGCAACATCGCCATCATTGCCCATGTGGACCACGGCAAGACGACGCTGGTGGACGGCCTGCTGCGCCAGAGCGGGGCTTTCCGCGCCAACCAGCGCGTCGCCGAACGCGCGCTCGACTCCAACGCACTGGAGCGTGAACGCGGCATCACCATCCTGGCCAAATGCACCTCGGTCGAGTGGCGGGGCGTGCGCATCAACGTCGTGGACACGCCCGGCCATGCCGATTTCGGCGGCGAGGTAGAGCGCGTGCTCGGCATGGTGGACGGCTGCCTGCTGCTCGTCGATGCCTCCGAGGGACCGATGCCGCAGACGAAATTCGTGCTGGCCAAGGCGCTTGCGTCCGGGCTCGCGCCCGTCGTCGTGGTCAACAAGGTGGACAAGCCCGATGCCCGGCCCTTTGAGGTGCAGGACGAGACCTTCGACCTCTTCGCCGCCCTCGACGCGGACGAGCGCCAACTCGACTTCCCCACCCTGTTCGCATCCGCCAAGGAGGGATGGGCGGCAACCGCGCCCGAGGGGCCGCGCGACGGGCTCGGGCCCCTGTTCGACACGATACTGGCACAAGCGCCCCCGCCCCGCGCCGATCCCGATGGCCCCTTCGCCATGGCGGCCGCCATTCTGGAGTCGGACCCGTTCCTCGGCCGGGTCCTCACCGGCCGGATCGAGAGCGGCGAGATCGGCGCGAACCGGGCGGTCCACGCGCTCCGGGCCGGAGACGGCGTCGTGGAGCGCGCCCGCACGACCCGTCTGCTGGCGTTCCGGGGCCTCAGCCGCGTTCCGGTCGAACGCGCCGTTGCGGGCGACATCGTTGCGGTCGCCGGGCTGCAGACGGCGACGGTGGCCGACACGCTGGCCGCGCCGGAAGTCCTGCAACCGCTACCGGCGCGGCCCATCGACCCGCCGACGCTGGCGCTCACGCTCTCCGTCAACGACTCCCCGCTCGCCGGGCAGGACGGCGACAAGCTGACCTCGCGGGAACTCCGCGCCCGGCTCATGCGCGAGGCGGAAGGCAATGTCGCCATCCGGGTGACGGAGAGCGCGGAGAAGGACGCATGCGAGGTCGCCGGCCGGGGCGAGCTTCAGATGGCGGTGCTGATCGAGACCATGCGCCGCGAGGGCTTCGAGCTTTCCGTCTCGCGCCCCCGCGTCCTGTTCGAGACCGATCCCGACTCCGGCCGGCGTCTGGAGCCCGTCGAGGAAGTGACTGTGGATGTGGATGCCGACCATACGGGCGCCGTGGTCGAAAAGATGGGCGTGCGCAAGGCAGAGCTGATCGACATGCGCCCGACCGGCGCCGCGCGCCAGCGGCTGGTGTTCCATGCGCCCTCGCGCGGGCTCATCGGCTATCACGGCGAGTTCCTGACGGACACGCGCGGCACCGGCGTGCTGTACCGGCTGTTCCACGGCTACGCGCCCTGGAAGGGGCGGATGGCCGGCCGGCGGCGCGGCGTCATGGTCTCGCTGGAGCTCGGCAAGGCGGCGGCCTACGCGCTCTGGAACCTCGAAGAGCGCGGGCGCCTGTTCATCGGGCCGGGCGACGCCGTCTATGGCGGCATGGTGATCGGCGAATGCGCGCGCGGACAGGACATCGAGGTCAATCCGCTCAAGTCCAAGCAGCTCACCAATTTCCGCGCCGCCGGCAAGGACGACGCCATATTGCTCTCGCCGCCAGAGGACATGCCGCTTGAGCGCGCCATCGCCTGGATCGACGACGACGAGCTTGTGGAGGTGACCCCGAAGACCGTGCGCCTGCGCAAGCGTTACCTCGACATTCACGAACGCAGGCGGCAAGCTAAACGCATGGCGGCGGAATAGCGGCGGGAGTGGAAGCGATGGCGCTCGCATGGTCCCACATGGTGCTCTATGTCGAGGATGTGGAGCGGATGCTGGCCTTCTACACCGGCGTGCTCGGCTTCGAGGTCACCGACCGGGGGCCGATCCGTCCGGACGACGACCGGGAAATCGTCTTCCTGAGCCAGGACCCCAACGAACATCACCAGGTCGCGTTCATCGACGGCAGGAAGGAGTCCGGGCCCTCCAACAGCGTCAATCACGCGGCGTTCCGCATCGACGATCTCGCGGCGCTCAGGAAGACGTCGGCGGCGCTCGATAAGGAAGGCGTCTCCTACAATCCCCGCAGCCACGGCAACACCTGGTCGATCTATTTCGAGGACCCGGAGCGGAACGGCATCGAGATCTTCTGCGACACGCCCTGGAAGGTGGCCCAGCCGCAGGCGGTCGCCTGGGATCCCGCGCTGAGCGACGAAGACCTCGCCCGCTGGACCGAAGACCGCTTCCGCGACCAGCCGGGCTTCGCGCCGGCCGACGCCTGAACCGGACAGCGCCATGACCGAAATCACCGTCGCCGAGGCTTATCTGGCGCTGCTGAAGGCGCGGGGCGTGGATGTGCTGTTCGCCAATCCGGGCACCGATTTCGCGCCCATCGTCGAGGCCTATGCGCGCGCCGGAGAAAGCGGCCTCGATTTCCCCACACCCCACACCATCGTGCACGAGACGGTAGCCATCGGCATGGCGGACGGCTACTGGCAGGCTTCGGGCCGGATGGCCGCGGTGATGGCGCATGTGAATGTCGGCACTGCCAACGCGCTGATGGGCCTCATCAACGCCCGGCGCGACAATGTTCCGATCTTCATGGCCGCCGGGCGCACACCCGTGACCGAGAAAGGCCGCAAGGGCGCGCGCGACCGGGGCATCCACTGGGGCCAGGACATGTTCGACCAGGCGGGGATGCTGCGCGAAGCGGTCAAGTGGGACTACGAGCTGCGGCTCGCCGACCAGCTGGAGGCAGTCGTGGAACGGGCGCTGGCCGTCGCCGCCTCGCCGCCCAGGGGGCCGGTCTATTTCACCATGCCGCGCGAGATCATGGCGGAGCCCCTGCCCGGCTTCCGCCTGTCGCCCGAACCGCGCCAGAAGCCGGTGGCCGCCGGTCTTCCCGATCCGGCCGCCATTGCCGAAGCCGCGGCGGTGCTGCAGGCGGCCGAACGGCCGCTGATCGTCGCCAACCGGGGCGCCGGATGGCAGGTGCTGGCGGATTTCGCCGACCGCTTCGCAATGCCGGTGGTGGAGTTCTGGGCGAGCCGCGCCTCGCTGCCGGGCGACCATCCCATGCATGGCGGGTTCAATCCGGGCCCGTGGCTCGCGGATGCCGACGCCGTGCTGGTGCTGGACGCGATGGTGCCCTGGATGCCGGCGGACCGCGATATTGCGCCGGGCTGCAAGGTGGTGCAGGTCGGCCCCGACCCGCTGTTCTCGGATGTGCCGATGCGCGGCTTCCCGGCCGATGTCGCCGTTGCCGGGGATGCAGCGGCAGTGCTCGAAGCGCTGGCAGCGGAAATGGCGCCGCCGCCGAAGGGGAGACAGAAGGCCGTCGCCCGCCGCTGCCGGGAAGGGCGGGAAGCGCGCGTCGCGGCTGCGGAGGCCGGAAACGGTACGCCGATGTCGCCGGGCTGGGTCGGGCGCTGCCTCGACCGGGCGCTGCCGGACGATGCGATGATCTTCAATGAGCTGGGCGTGCCGCTGCCGGCGCTCACCGTGCGGGATCCGCTCGGCTATTTCGGCGGCTCGCTGGCGGGCGGGCTCGGCTGGGGCCTGCCGGCGGCGCTCGGCGCAAAGCTGGCGCGGCCGGAGCGCCTTGCGGTCGCCTGCGTGGGCGACGGCTCCTACATGTTCGCCAACCCCGTCGCCTGCCACCAGGCGGGCGCCTCCCTCGGCCTTCCGGTGCTGACGCTCGTCTTCAACAACGGCATCTACAACGCCGTCCGCCGGGCGGCGCTCTCGGTCTATCCGGACGGCCATGCGAGCCGGACCAACACGATGCCGCTCACCTCGCTCGACCCTGCACCCCGCTACGACCTCGTCATGCAGGCGAGCGGCGGGCACGGGGAGCGCGTGGAGGACCCGGAGGCGCTGCCCGGCGCGCTTTCCCGGGCCATCGAAACTGTCGCCGGCGAAGGGCGGCAGGCGCTCCTGGATATCGCGGTCGGCGTGCCGTAAGCGCCCCTGCCGGCCAACGGCGAACCGCCGCGTTGCAGGCGTATCGACGCCTGCCTATGATGCGCGGCTTCCCTCTACCGGCCCCGGCTTCCCATGCTGACCTCGCTCCGAAAAGGCGCCGCCTCCTGGCTTGCCAAGATCCTCTTCGCCCTGCTGATTCTCAGTTTTGCCGCCTGGGGCGTCGGCGACTATCTGTCGCCGGAAGTGGACGACGCCGTGGCGACGGTCGGCGAGTCCGAGATCGGCGCCGGGGAGTTCAGGCGCGAATATTCCCGCCAGTTCAACGACTGGCGCCGGCGCTTCGGCGGCAACATGACGCCGGAGATGGCTGCGCAGCTCGGACTGCCGCAGCAGGTGCTGCAGGCGACGGTCCGGCGCCGGCTGGTCGAGCTCGAAGCCGGCCGGCTCGGGCTCGCGGTCGGAGATGGACAGGTGCGCCGCGCCATCGAGGAGGACCCGAATTTCGGCGGCCGCCTCGGCGGGTTCGACCGCGCGCTGTTCGAGCGCGTCCTGCTGACGAACGGGCTGACCGAGGGCGAGTTCATCGCCATGCTTCGCCGGGACCTGTCCAGGCGCCAGGTCGACCGTTCGGTCGGCCGCCCGGTCCAGGCTTCCCGGAGCATGGCCGAGGCGGTGTTCCGCTACCGCAACGAGTCCCGCAAGGTGGCGCTGATCCGCGTTCCGGAGGATACGGCCCTGCCGGCCGATCCGGGCGAGGCGGAGTTGCGCGCCTGGTACGAGGCCAACAGGGACGGTTTCATGGCGCCTGCCTACAGGGCCGTGACGGCGATCGTGCTGGACCCCGACCGATGGCTGGACCGGGTCCAGGCCGACCCGACCGAAGTGCGGGAGGTTTACGAGGCGCGCATGGCCGACTTCACCGTGCCGGCGACACGGCGCGTCCGCCAGGTGCTGTTCGACGATGAGGCGGCGGCGCGGGACTTCACGGCGCAGCTGGCCACGGGAGCCGACCTGGAAACGGCCGCCGGGAACATCGGCAGGACGGTCAGCGATCTCGGCCCGGTTTCGCGCGGGCAACTGCCGCAGGCCGCGCTGGCCGATGCGGTCTTCTCCCTGGAGGGTGACGGCGTGACCGGCCCGGTGGAGACGCCGCTCGGCTGGCACGTGCTCGCCGTCGACCAGTCCGCCGAGGAAAGCACGATCCCGTTCGAGGACGTCCGCGAGGGCCTGCACAGGGAAGTTGCGCGCGAGATTGCGATAGAGCGGCTGGCGGATCTCGCAAACGATCTGGACGACCAGCTGGGAGGCGGCGCGACGTTCGAGGATGCCGCGCGCATGCTCGACCTGCCCCTGCTGACCCTGGAGGCTGTGGACGCCTCCGGCCGGAACCGCGCCGGCGAGCAGCCGGAAGGCCTGCCGACGGAACCGAACTTTCTGCGGACGGCCTTCTCCACGCCCACAGGCGAGGACAGCCTTCTCGTCGAGCTTGGCGACGGGGGCTATTTCGTGCTCCGTGTCGAAAGCGAGACGCCGCCCGCCGTACGGCCGTTCGAGGAGGCGAAGCCGCTGGTGCTGGAAGCCTGGCGCGCCGAACGGCTGGACGAGGGAGCGAAAGCAAGGGCGGATGCGCTGGCGGACAGGCTGCGGGAGGGCCGGGCGCCCGAATCCGTCGCCGAAGGGCGCGCGGTGGAGCGAACGGGGCCGTTTACCCGCACGGAGACCGAACCGGAGATCGGCTTGTCCCGAGCGGTCGTCCAGGCGGTGTTCGCGGCCCGGCGGGCCGGGATCGCGGTGGCGCGCACCGCCGACGGCTACGCGGTGGCGGTCGTCGAGAGCATCGAGCCTCCGCCCTACTCGGAGGAGGAGATCGAGACGATAAGGGAGCAGCTTTCGGCGGAAATGGTCGAGGATGTCCGCCAGCAGTTCCACACTGCGCTCGAGGACCGGTTCGGGGTTGCGATCAATCGCGACCTGCTTGCCCAGTTCAACTGACCGGAAGACCGGACACAGCCAGCAATGATCGAGCCTGCCGACTTCTCCTCGTTCGAGGCCCGCTACCGGTCCGGCCGGCCGCAACTCGTCTGGACGACCCTGGTGGCGGACCTGGAAACCCCCGTTTCGGCGATGCTCAAGCTGTCCGCCGGGCGGTCCAACTGCTTTCTGCTGGAATCGGTGGAGGGCGGCGCCATCCGGGGCCGCTATTCCTTCATCGGCCGCGACCCGGACATCGTCTGGCGCTGCCGGGGCGACGACGCCGAGATCAACCGGCAGGCGCTCGACGAGCCGGACCGTTTCCTACCGTGCGGCAAGGGCGCGCTCGACTCCCTGCGCGAGCTGATCGAAGAGTGCCGCATCGACGACCTGCCGGAAGACCTGCCGCCTATGGCGGCCGCGCTCGTCGGTTATATGGGTTACGACATGGTGCGGCTCATGGAGCGCCTGCCCGATGAGCCGCCCGACCCGGTCGGTATTCCGGACGGGCTGTTCGTCCGCCCGACCATCATGGCGGTGTTCGACCTGATCGAGGACCGCATCTCGCTGGTGACGCCGGTCTGGCCGGAGGACGGCGTGACGGCCGAAACGGCGTGGCTGCATGCCGAGGAACGGCTTGCGGTTGCGCTGGCGGACCTCGAAGGCGCCGCCGTCGACCGCCGCGAGAGCGCGCTCCCCGTGCTTGCCGATGCGACGCCGCGCTCCAACATGACCCGGGAACGGTTTCACGAGGTCGTCGAGACGGCACGCGACTACATCCATGCAGGCGACGCATTCCAGATCGTGCCGGCGCAGCGCTTCTCCATCGATTTCTCCCTGCCGCCCTTCGCGCTCTACCGCGCGCTCAGGCGCCTCAACCCGTCGCCCTTCCTGTTCCATCTCGATTTCGGCGCCTTCTCGATCGTCGGCTCCAGCCCGGAAATCCTGGTGCGGGTGCGCGATGGGCGCGTCACCATCCGGCCGCTGGCCGGAACCCGCCCGCGCGGCCGGGACGCCGCCGAGGACCGCCGGCTCGCGGCCGACCTGCTGAACGACCCGAAGGAGGTGGCCGAACACCTGATGCTGCTCGATCTCGCGCGCAACGATGTCGGGCGGGTGAGCCGCATCGGCAGCGTGGAAGTCACCGAGCAGTTCGAGATCGAATACTATTCCCACGTCATGCATATCGGCTCCGAGGTGCAGGGCGACCTCGACCCGCGCTACGACGCCATCGGCGCCCTGGTCGCGGGCTTCCCGGCGGGCACCGTCTCCGGCGCGCCGAAAGTCCGCGCCATGGAAATCATCGACGAGCTGGAGCCGGAGAAGCGCGGTATCTATGCCGGATGCATCGGCTATTTCGCGGCGGACGGCTCCATGGACACCTGCATCGCGCTGCGCACTGCGCTGGTGAAGGACGATGTGCTCTATGTGCAGGCGGGCGTGGGCGTCGTCGCCGACAGCGACCCGGAGACGGAGTACCGGGAAAGCTGGGACAAGGCCCGCGCGCTGATGCGCGCGGCGGAAGAAGCGGTGCGGTTCGCAAGCCATGCGCGCGCGCCGGGCGCGAATCTCCCCGATTCGGCGTTGAACCCCGGCTAGAATCGGTAGTAGGCCAAGGGCGAGATCGCTTCCTTCCGAACTGAGGCGCATGGCCAACCTCTTCCAGCAAGCCGCAATCGAAAGCGACTATACCGCCGAGCACGTCGAGGTCCTCGAGGGTCTGGAGCCCGTGCGGCGCCGGCCCGGCATGTATATCGGCTCGACCGACGAGACCGGCCTGCACCATCTTGCGGCGGAGTTGCTCGACAATGCCATGGACGAGGCGATTGCCGGCCATGCGGACCGTATCGAGTTCCTGCTGAACGGCGAGGGCTGGGTCGAGGTCCGGGACAACGGGCGCGGCATCCCGGTCGAGCCGCACCCGAAATTCGACGGCCGCTCGGCGCTGGAAGTCATCCTGACGACGCTGCACTCCGGCGCCAAGTTCGACGACCGGGCCTATCGCGCGGCCGGCGGCCTGCACGGGGTGGGCGTGTCGGTCGTCAACGCGCTGGCGGAGGAACTCGTCGTCGAGGTGGCGCGGGACCGCATCCTTTGGCGGCAGAGTTACGCCCGGGGCGAGCCGACCTCGCCGCTGGAGAAGGTCGGGATTTCCCGGAACCGGCGAGGCACCGCAGTGCGGTTCCGGCCGGACCCCAAAATATTCGGCAAGGCCGCCCGGTTCCGGCCGGAGCGCCTGTTCCGCATGGCCCGCTCCAAGGCCTGCCTGTTCGCCGGCATCCGCATTCTCTGGAGCTGCGATCCGCAGCGGCTGCCGGCGAATTCCGAAGTGCCTGCCGAAGCAGAGCTGCACTTTCCCGGCGGCCTCGCGGATTTTCTGGACCTGTCCACCGAAGAGCGGGGACGCATCGCCGACCGGGCCTTCACCGGCGAGGCCGACTTCCCGGACGGCGGCGGCCGGGTGGAATGGGCGATCGCCTGGCTCGCTGACGGGGAAGGCTTTTCCCACACCTATTGCAACACGATTCCAACGGCGCTGGGCGGCAGCCACGAGGCCGGACTGCGGCAGGCGCTGATGCGCGGCCTGCGCGCCCACGGAGAGCGCGTCGGCAATCGCAAGGTCGGCAGGATCAATGCGGACGACGCCATCGGCGGCGCAGGCGTCATGCTGTCGGTCTTCATCCGCAATCCGCAATTCCAGGGCCAGACCAAGGAGAAGCTGGAAAGCCCCGAGACGCTGCGCATGGTCGAACTGACGATCAAGGACCGCTTCGACCACTGGCTTGCCGCGGACACCGCCGCCGCAGACGCGGTAGCGGCGTTTGCGGTGGAGCGCGCGGAGGAGCGCCAGCGCCGGCGCGAGGAGCGCGACCGCAAGCGCAAGGCCAACGGCAACCGGCGGGCGCGCCTGCCGGGCAAGCTCACCGACTGCTCCCGGCGCGAGCGCGACGGCACGGAAATCTTCCTGGTCGAGGGCGATTCCGCCGGCGGCTCCGCAAAGCAGGCGCGCCGGCGCGAGACGCAGGCGATCCTGCCCTTGCGCGGCAAGATCCTGAATGTCGCCAGCGCCACGGACGACAAGCTGCGCGCCAACCGCGAGATCGCGGACCTCCAGCTTGCGCTCGGCTGCGGCAGCGGCGAGTCCTATTGCGACGAGGACCTGCGCTACGACCGCGTCATCATCATGACCGACGCGGATGTGGACGGCGCGCATATCGCCTCGCTGCTGATGACCTATTTCCTGCGCGAGATGCCGGGACTGATCGAGAACGGGCACCTCTACCTCGCGCGTCCACCGCTTTACCGGCTGAGCGCAGGCGGGACCACGGCCTATGCCCGCGACGACGGACACCGGATCGAACTGATGGACTCGGTCTTCAAGGGCAAGCGCAAGGTCGAGATTTCGCGGTTCAAGGGCCTGGGCGAGATGCCACCCGGCCAGCTTCGCGAAACAACCATGGACCCCGAGGCGCGAAGCCTGCTGCGCGTGGAGCTGGAGCCGGAGGAGTCGCTGGAGACCGTGGAGCGGCTGATGGGCCGCAACCCCCGCCACCGCCTCGCCTTCATCCAGAAAAACGCCACCTTCGCGGGCGAGCTGGACGTCTGATACCGGCGGTCACCGATCGGAACCGATAGCAACGCCCCCTGCCGCCTGCCCTCGCGAAAGCGGGGGTCACCCCGGCCCCCGAGCCCTACTGCATACACACATCTTCGGGGGCCTCGGACAGCGCAACTCCCAATCGTCACCCCGGCCATCGAGCCGGGGTCCAGCCATGGCTCCCAACGCCGCCGCCGCATCCATGCCGGCGGCGCGCGCCGTTTCCGTCAGCGCTTCGCCGGACATCTGGCGGCTCATACCGGTGGCCTCAACTTGGGACTCATAGAAAGACCGCGTCCCCGTATCGTCACCCCCGCGAAGGAGCGTGTGAAGGAATTGGAGTGTCAGCCGACCGTCCGGAAAGGAGACGAAACCGGACAAACACCGTCGCCCCGGACCCCGATCCGGGGCCCAACCCGGGCGCTCTCGGCAGGCGCGGGCGGTCCAAACCTGTCACGAACGGCTGCGGCGGGCGCAAACGGTCAGGGATGGGCCCCGGATCAAGTCCGGGGCGACGGTATGGGCGCGGACCGCGAGCCAAAAACCCGGCAAATCCGATTTCTTCACACGCTCAAAGGCGGTGGCGCCGCCATCGGTTCCGATCGATGACCGCCGGTATTATTTATCGCAATCGGACATTTTCGAAGTTCGCGACCAGCGGCGGCGCGTCTTTTCGCGGCCAGGGCTTCGACTCGATGTCCACGCAAGCGGATCGGAGACGCTGCGCCAACGCCTCGCTCGCGACAACCAGGTGGAGTCGGGCGCCGCCCTTCGCCGGATCGTTCTCGGTGCAGCCGCTTGTCGAACCCGGTCGTGCAGCAGCGCAAGGATGCGCGTGGCGATAAATGTCAACAAACCCGAGCCGCAACAATTCTTCCAGCGCGTCCTTTTCGTCTTGGGAGAAGTAGGACCGATCCCCCCAAGGCGGGCCGTCCGCCTTTACGTTGAAATCACCGCACAACGCCCAGCAGTCGTGGTCCTTGCTGCGAACATGGTCCCGCAGCCGGTTCAGCCATGCGACCCTTCGTTCGATTGCTCCCCGTTTACCCGAATTCTTCTTCTTGGGGCCGTAAGGGGCATAGACCGACGAGACCCATAAATTGCCGATGCTCACGGTCAGGAAACGCGACTCGATCGGGTCGTCGCCCGGCAGTTCGCAATCGAGCACCTTCGGCGACGGTAGATTGTGCCGGCTCAGGAAGCCGCGGCGGGCCAATATGGCAACCCCGAGCCAATTCCGGCTATGGTCGAGAAACCGGTTTTCGTAGCCGATTTTGGAGAATGCCTCCGTCGGAAACGGCTCGGCCGCACCGATTTTCTGGAGCGCGGCAATATCGGGCCGCCGCCTCTGCAACCACCCGCAAAGCCTCGACCAATCCGGCTTTCTGCCAACATTTCCGACAACTGCATTTGCGATCTTCAACTCTTGCCTCCAGGCCGGCCGGCCGGTCATTCGACACAGTGACCGGCGGTCGGTCAACGTGTCGGGCATCGGCAACAATCAGCCGAACACGTCGCCCGCGCCGTGACAGCCCGGCCGCGCGGGCGTAGTGTCAGGCGGCGCCGGGAAGGGGAGCGGACAGCATGAACGCGAAGGCGGCCCCGGCCCGCAGGGCAACCTACCGGGACGTGCTCGACGCGCCGCCGCATATGGTGGCAGAAATCGTGGACGGTGTGCTGCACCTTCAGCGGAGGCCCGGTTCGCTGCCGGCTCTGGCGAAATCGGCCCTCGGCAGCGGGATCGGCGCTGCCTTCCACATGGGCCGGGACGGACCCGGCGGCTGGTGGATACTCGATGAACCGGAGCTTCATTTCGACGAAGACATCCTGGTTCCCGACATTGCCGGCTGGCAGCGGGAGCGTATGCCCGCAATTTCCGACGTGGCCTATCTGACGCTTGCGCCGGACTGGGTGTGCGAGGTTCTTTCCCCCTCCACGCGGGTATTGGACCTCGAAGGGAAGCGGCCGATCTATGCGCGGGAGGGCGTCGGCCATCTCTGGCTCGTCGATCCGGCGGCGCGGACGCTGGAGGCGTTCGCGCTCGGGAACGGCGCGTGGACGCCGGCCGGCGCGGCGCGTGGGGACGAGCCGGTATCGCTCCCGCCCTTCGAGGCGGTGGCCTTCCCCCTCGGCGCCCTCTGGCCCTGACGCGGCCGGCGGCGGAGCTGGCGTCTTTACAATAATCCCGTTTTGTTCCATATCTTCCCGCACTCGGCGACAAGGAAGAAACGGACATGGGCAAGGCGCTTCCCGTGGAATTGCGTGTCCGGGTGATGGCGGCGCTGGAGGACGGGATGACCCGTCGGGAGGCGGCCCGACTGTTCCGCGTCGGCGTGGGCACCATCGCCGGCTGGCGGCGGCTGGAGCGTGCGCGCGGCCACCTGCGGCCGAAGACCGGGACCGGCAGGACCCGCGCCTGGCGCATCGAGGCGGAGCGGGACCGGATATTCGCCCTGCTGGAGGCGGACCCGGACCTGCCCGCGAACGCGCTGTGCGCGGCGCTTCGCGAGCAGGGCTTCGCCTTCAGCCTCAGTGCGATGAGGCGCTTTCTTCGGCGGCACGGCGTCGAGCGGAAGATCGGCCGGCCGCCCGGCCGGAGGCGTGCTTCCCCGGCCGCCACGGCCCCCGGCATCGCAGAGGCCCCGGGGCCGTGACGCCGGCGGCGGATTTGCGCCGGACCGGTTCGCACCTCTTCGAACCCTTTCCGCGCGAACCCGGCGAACTTCGCCGATTGCAGGCCAGCGGACAGGCGCACCTGTCCGGTTGTGCCCCCGCGCTCCTGTCCTGTCCGGCGCGGGAACCGGTTTGAAAATCATGCCATGACGCAAGAGGCAATATAGGCCGGCCGCGGCGGAATGCAAGCCTGTTCAGGAAATAAATCCCTATCGAGAACGGAAGCCGCCGCGCCCGGCCAGGACCGAGCCTGCGAGGTATAGCGAGCCGGCGATCAGCACGGGCCTCGCGCCTTCGAGGCGGTCGAGCGCCGTCTCCACATCCGGGGCCGCCGCCGCTTCCATGCCGGCGGCGCGCGCCGTTTCCGCCAGCGCTTCGGCGGGCACCGAGGCAGCGCTGCCGGGCACGGGCACCGTCACGATCCGCTCGGCATGCGGCGCGAGAGCGGCGAGGAAACGGTCGCGGTCCTTGGTGTCCAGCATACCGACGACGAGGTCGAACCGCTCCCCCCGCCCCGCCAGCCACCCGGCCAGAACCTGCCCCGCCGCCGGATTGTGGCCGCCGTCTAGCCAGATTTCGGGCGCCTCCGAGAGCCGCTGGAGCCGGGCCGGCCAGTGCGCGGTTTCGAGGCCGCGAACCAACGCCGCCTCCGGCAATTCGAAGCCTTCCAGACAGGCGAGCGCAAGGCCGGCATTGGCCGCCTGGTGGGCGCCGGCAAGGCCTAGTTTCGGCAGGGCGAGCGTCAGCCCGCGTCCCTGGAACACACCCTCCGAAACTCGCCAGTCGTCATAGACGGGAGCGCCTGCTTCCGCCGCCTTCGCCAGGATGACCGCCCTTGCCTCTTCGTCCTGCGCCGCGAGCGCCAGCGGCACGCCGGGCTTTACGATGCCGGCCTTCTCGGCGGCGATTTCCGCCAGCGTCTCGCCGAGGAACTGCGTGTGGTCGTGGGCGACCGGCGCGATGGCCGTCACCGCCGGGCATTCGACGACATTGGTCGTGTCCAGCCGCCCGCCGAGGCCTACCTCCAGCAGGAGGATGTCGGCAGACGCGCGGGAGAAGGCGAGGAATGCCGCCGCGGTCGTAATCTCGAAGAAAGTGATCGGCCGGCCTTCGTTCGCCCGCTCGCACTCTTCGAGCAGGTCCAGAAGCTCGCCGTCCGGGAGCGTGTCGCCCGCCACGACGATGCGCTCGTTGAAACGCACCAGGTGCGGCGAGGTATAGGCATGGACCCGCCGGCCGGCTGCCTCCAGCATCGCGCGCATGAAGGCGACGGTGGAGCCCTTGCCGTTGGTGCCGGCGACATGGATGACGGGCGGCAGCCGGCGCTCCGGATTTCCCAGCCGCGCAAGGAGCCGCAATACCCGGTCGAGCTTGAGGTCGATCAGCTTCGGATGCAGCGCCGTCAGCCGCGCCAGCACCGGGTCGAGCGCGCTCAACCCTCGATCTGCTCCGGGCCGGTCCCGCCGGGGTCGTTTGCCGCCGCCGTCCCGAGAATCTCCGGCTCCGGCAGCAGCACCGCGCCGTCGGTCTCGGCCGGCGGCGGCTTCGGCTGCATCAGCATCGAAAGCAGCCGGCCGAGCGTGTCGCGCAGCTCGCGCCGGTGCACCACCATGTCGATGATGCCGTGGTCGTGCAGATATTCGGCGCGCTGGAAGTTCTCCGGCAGGGTCTCCCGAATGGTCTGCTGGATGACCCGCTGCCCGGCAAAGCCGATGGCCGCGCCCGGCTCCGCGATGGCGACGTCGCCCAGCATGGCGAAGGAAGCCGAGACGCCGCCCGTGGTCGGGTCGGTCAGCAGCACGATGTAGGGCAGCCCCGCTTCCCTGACTTCGGCGACCGCAATGGTCGTGCGCGGCATCTGCATGAGAGACAGAATGCCCTCCTGCATCCGCGCGCCGCCCGAAGCCGTGATGGCAATCAGCGCGGCCCGCTGCACGACGGCCAGCCTCGCTGCCGCCAGGAACGCCTCGCCGACTGCAATCCCCATCGAACCGCCCATGAAGGCGAAGTCCAGGAGCGCCGCGACCGCCGGCTGGTCGTCGATGGTGCCGTGCGCCACCCGCATGGCGTCCTTCGTCTTCAACTGTGTCTGGGCCTCCCGCAGCCGGTCGGTATAGCGCCGCCGGTCGCGGAATTTGAGCGGATCGACCGGCGCGTCCGGCAACTCGATGGTCTCGTAAATGCCGTGGTCGAACAGCATCGCAAGGCGGTCCGCCGCGTCGAGGCGCATGTGATGATCGCAATGCGGACAGACATTTACCAGGTCGCGCAATTCGCGGTGGAAAATCATCTGGCCGCAATTGTCGCATTGCAGCCAGAGGTTCTCCGGCACGTCCGTCTTGCGCACGAGGCTGCGCAGGCGGGGCCGGACGAATTCGGTAAGCCAGTTCATGCGCGCGCTCCTGCGACCCCGCCGGCGAGTTCCCGGGCAAGTGCGCTCACCCGGTCCAGCATGTCGGGCCCGCCGGCGCCGATTTCGCGGACGAGGGCCGATCCGACGACGGCGCCGTCCGCAACGCGGGCGACGGCACCCGCCTGCTCCGCGGTGTTGATGCCGAAGCCGACCGCGACGGGCAGGTCGGTGAAGCGGCGCAGGCGCCCGACAGCGAACTCCACGTCCGCCATGGTAGGCGAGCGAGTGCCGGTGATGCCGGCTATCGAGACGTAATAGACGAAGCCGCTCGCGCGTTCGAGCACGAGGGGCAGGCGTTCCTCATCCGTCGTCGGCGCGACCAGGCGGACAATGTCGAGGCCCGCGCGCTCAACGGGGCCGCGCAGCTCGTCTTCCTCCTCGGGCGGCAGATCGACGGTAATCAGCCCGTCCACGCCCGCCGCCTTGGCATCCGCCGCAAAGCGCTCCGCCCCATAGCGGTAGATCGGGTTGAAATAGCCCATGAGCACAATCGGCAACTCATCCTCTTCGGCCCGGAAGGCCCGCACGAGGTCCAGAATCCGCCTCATGTTCATGCCGGCCGCAAGGGCGCGCGCGCCCCCTGCCTGGATCGTCGGCCCGTCCGCCATCGGGTCGGTGAAGGAGACGCCGACCTCCAATATGTCCGCGCCGGCCTTCGCCAGGCGGCGCAACACGGTGAGGCTGGTGTCGAAATCCGGATCGCCTCCGCTGACGAACGCCACGAAGGCGGCGCGGTCCGCCTTCCGCAACGCCTCGAAGCGCGCCGCAATCCGGCTCACAGCTCGATTCCCAGGGCTTCGCCGACGCTGAAGACATCCTTGTCTCCGCGACCGCACATGTTCATCACCAGAATATGGTCGCGCGGCAGGCCGGGCGCAGCGCGGACCACCCAGGCGAGCGCATGTGCCGGCTCGAGAGCGGGAATGATGCCCTCCAGCCGGGCACAGAGCTGGAAGGCCTCCAGCGCTTCCGCATCCGTCGCCGAGTCGTACTCCGCTCGCCCCACATCCTTGAGCCAGGCGTGTTCCGGCCCGATTCCCGGATAGTCGAGGCCGGCCGAGATCGAATGCGCGTCCGTGATCTGGCCGTCATCGTTCTGGAGGAGGTAGGTGCGGTTGCCATGCAGCACGCCCGGCGATCCGCCGGTGAGCGAGGCCGCATGCTCGCCGCTCTCCAGGCCTCGCCCCGCCGCCTCCACGCCGACGATGCGAACCTCCGGCTCGTCGAGGAAGGGATGGAAGAGGCCGATGGCATTCGAGCCTCCGCCGATGCAGGCGACCACCGTGTCCGGCAGCCGGCCCTCGGCCTCCACGATCTGCGCGCGCACCTCGTCGCCGATAACGCACTGGAAATCCCGCACCATCTCCGGATAGGGCGCGGGGCCCGCGGCGGTGCCGATGATGTAGAAGGTGTCATGGACATTGGCGACCCAGTCGCGGAGCGCCTCGTTGAGGGCGTCCTTCAGGGTACGCGAGCCGCTCTCGACCGCCTTTACCTCGGCGCCGAGCAGGCGCATGCGGAAGACATTAGGCGCCTGCCGACCGATGTCGACGGAGCCCATATAGACCGTGCAGGGCAGGTCGAAGCGCGCGCAGACAGTCGCCGCCGCCACGCCGTGCTGCCCTGCCCCGGTCTCGGCGATGATGCGTGTCTTTCCCATGCGGCGGGCGAGCAGGATCTGCCCGAGGCAGTTGTTGATCTTGTGCGAGCCGGTGTGGTTCAGCTCGTCGCGCTTGAAGTAGATCTTCGCGCCGCCCAGATGCGCGGTCAGCCGCTCGGCGAAATAGAGCGGGCTCGGCCTGCCGGTATAGTGCTTGTGGAAGCGGCCCATCTCGTCGTGAAACGCAGGGTCGTTTTTCGCCTCTTCATAGGCGGTGCCGACCTCACGGATGAGCGGCATCAGCGTTTCGGCGACATAGCGCCCGCCATACAGGCCGAAATGGCCCCGCTCGTCGGGTCCCAGGCGGTAGCTGTTGGCGGCGGTATCGGGACTCATGGCGCTTCTTCCCCGGATCGCGCAATCGCGCCGGACCATACGCGCGCAGGTCGCGGAATCAAAGCGTCGCAGCCTCTTCCAGGAAAGCGCGGACCAGTATCGGGTCCTTGACGCCGCGGCTTCGCTCCACGCCGGAGGACACATCGACGGCGCGCGCCCCGGATACTCGCACCGCTTCGCGCAGATTGCCGGCCGTCAACCCCCCGGACAGCAGCCAGGGCAGGTCCGGCAAGGGCGTAGCCAGAAGCGACCAGTCGAAGGCGCGGGCATTGCCGCCCGGCAGCCGCGCACCCCTGGGTGGGCGCGAGTCGAACAGCAGACGGTCTGCGGCACTCTCGAAAGCGAAGGCCGCCTCGACATCCGCCTGCTCCGCGACAGGCAGCGCCTTCCAGACCTTGCGTCCGAAGCGCTTTCGCACCTCAGCGACCCGCTCCGGCGTCTCGCGGCCGTGCAGCTGCATCACATCCAGACCGGACGCCTCCGCCGCTCGCCCGATGGTCTCGTCGTCGGCGTCCACGAAGAGCCCTACCTTGAGCACGCCGGACGGCACGGCGGATGCGAGCAGCGCCGCAGCATCCGGCGATATTTCCCGCGGGCTGCCGGAGACGAAGGCGAAGCCGACCGCCGCCGCACCGCCCTCCACTGCGCTCTCAAGAACCTTGCGGTCCCGGACTCCGCAAATCTTGACCGGGACAGGCATCAGGGAGCGGCGGGCAGTACCGCGTTCGTTCGGGTTCCGGGCGGCGGCGCCGATTTCTTCCGTTTTTCCGTCTCCGTTGCTTCCCGGCGCAGGCGACGGCTACGCGCCCTGCCGCCCGCAATCCTGGCAATCGCCCAGCCTGCAACGAGCCCCACTGCAAGCGGACCCAATACAATGAGGTAAACCGGCAGCGACACGGTGGACCCGACAGGAAAAATACCGATCGCAACTTCGTGCATGTTTTCGACCGCAAACAGGGCGGCAACCAAAGCGACCGCCAGAATGCAAGCTGCCCGGATAAACGCCACGACAGGCCGGCCCCTATTCCGATTCTTCGTTCAACCGCTCACGGAGCCGCTTTCCGGCTTTGAAGGCCGGCAAGCGCTTCGCCTCGACCTGCACTGGCGCGCCGGTCGCAGGGTTGCGCCCGGTGCGCGAGTGCCTTTTCTTGGTCCAGAATGCGCCAAAACCGCGTAGTTCGATGCGGTCGTCCCGCGCCAACGCATCCGAGATTTCTTCGAAAAACGTAACGACTAATTTCACCGCATCGCTATAAGCTAATTCGGGATTTCGTTCCGCTATACGCCTGATGAGTTCGGAACGCGTCATGCAAAAACCCTCATCGCCAGCAAATACTAACGAAACGCAGGATGCCAAACGGCTACCAGCCCGTCAAGCAAAAGACCTTCCGTAACTGTGCTTTTCCCGAACAGACGGCCTGCAATCCGCTCCAGCCAGCCCGAGTCCTGTTCCGGGTCCCTGTCAACCGTCGCCAGCCTGCGCTCCACGCCGTGCGTCTCGGCCAGCCAGTCGCGCGCCGCCGCCTCTCCTCCGATGGCATCGACGAGGCCGTTGCCGACTGCAGAACGCCCGGTGAACACACGCCCGTCCGCAAGCGCCAACACTTCCGTGCGGCTGAGCGGGCGGCGCTCGGCCACCATATCGACGAACATCGAAAAAATTTCTTCCACCAGAGCCTGAGCGGCCGCGCGGCCGGCCGGCGTCAGCCGCTCGACAGGATTGGGAACCGTCTTCAATGGGCCGCTGCGCACGACCTCCACGCCGACGCCCAGCGTTTCAAGCAATCCGGCAACCTGCGGCGCCTGGAGAATAACGCCTATGGATCCCGTCAGCGTAGCGTTGCGCGCGAAGATGCGGTCTGCGCCGATGGCGACCAGATAGGCTCCGGACGCCGCCTTACCGCCCATCAGCACCGCGACCGGCTTGGCGGCGCCGACCTTCCTCAAGGCCGCGTAGAGCGCCTCGGCTGCTGCCGCGGAGCCGCCGGAACTGTCGATCGCGACCAGAAGCGCCCTGGCGCGGTCGTCCGCGGCGATTTCTTCAAGCCGCCGCCGCAGGGAGCGGTCGTCGCGAATGAAGCCCTCGACATGGACGCGCGCCACGTGATCGCCGCCCCCGGCTACGGGACCGGCTACGGAATAGAGCACCGCAGCCAAGGCCGCCGCCGCGGCGAACAGCGCCCCGAACCGCCAGATGCGCAGCTGGCGCTTCAGCCTTTTGCGATGAAGCCGGGTTGGCGGGACTGCGGCCATTCGGGACCGCCGCCAGACTTAGTTGTCCGTGTCCGTGTCCGTGTCCGTGTCTCGTTCTCGTCCTGCTGCGCCCGGTTGCGGAGCGCCGCACCCAAAATGTCGCCCAGGCTGGCGCCGCTGTCGGAAGAACCGAACTGTTCCATCGCCGAGCGTTCCTCGTCGATCTCCAATGCCTTGATCGAGAGCTGGATGCGCCGGCCGGCCTTGTCCACCTGGGTGATCTTGGCATCGACGCGCTCACCCACGGCAAACCGGTCCGGCCGCTGCTCGGAGCGTTCCCGTCCCAGCTCGCTTCGCCGGATGATGCCGGTCAAATCGCCCGGCAGCGTCACTTCGACCGCGTTCTCGAGCACGGCCGCCACGGTCACCGTCAACACCGAGCCGCGCCGGACGCCGCCGCCGCGCGTGCCGCTCCGCGTCGCGCTTTCGAACGGGTCCTCGGTGAGCTGCTTGATGCCGAGGCTGATGCGCTCCTTCTCGACATCCACATCCAGCACTTTCGCCTGGACCGTGTCGCCCCTGGAGAAATCCTGCACGGCGTCGTCGCCCTGCCGGCCCCAGGCAAGGTCCGAGAGATGCACCATGCCGTCGATTTCGCCCGGCAGGCCGACAAACAGGCCGAATTCGGTGATGTTCTTGATCTCGCCCTCGACAGTGCTGCCGAGAGGGAACTGCTCCAGGAAGTTCTCCCAAGGGTTGCCCTGGGTCTGCTTGATGCCGAGGCTGATGCGCCTTTTCTCCAGGTCGAGGTCGAGGATGCGGACATCCACTTCCTGGCTGGTGGAAACGATCTTGCCGGGATGGATGTTCTTCTTCGTCCAGCTCATCTCCGAGACATGGACCAGACCCTCGACGCCCGGCTCCAGTTCGACAAACGCGCCGTAGTCGGTGATGTTGGTCACGCGCCCGCGATAGTTCGCGCCCACGGGATATTTGAGCGCCACGCCCTCCCACGGGTCCACCTGCAGCTGCTTCATGCCGAGCGAGATGCGCTGGGTTTCGAGGTTGAAGCGGATGACCTGCACCTCAACCGTCTGGCCGATCTGGAGCGCTTCGCTCGGATGGTTGATACGGTGCCAGGCAATGTCGGTGACATGCAGCAGGCCGTCCACGCCGCCAAGGTCGATGAAGGCGCCGTAGTCGGTGATGTTCTTGACGACGCCGTTCAGCACCTGGCCTTCGCGCAGGTTGGCGATGAGTTCGTTGCGCGCCTCGGCCCGGCTTTCCTCCAGAACCGCGCGGCGCGACACGACGATATTGCCGCGCGAGCGGTCCATCTTGAGGATCAGGAAGGGTTGCGGCGCGCCCATCAGCGGCCCGATGTCGCGCACGGGGCGGATATCGACCTGGCTGCCGGGCAGGAACGCGACGGCGCCGGAGAGATCGACCGTGAACCCGCCTTTCACCTTGCCGAAGATGACGCCCGAAACCTTGTCATTCGCCTTGAACGCGCCTTCCAGATGGCTCCAGGCTTCCTCGCGCTTGGCCTTGTCGCGGCTGAGCACCGCCTCGCCATTCTTGTCCTCAAGGCGTTCGACGTAGATTTCGACCTCGTCGCCTGTCGAGATTTCCGCGGGTCGGCCGGGGGTTGCGAACTCCTTGAGGGGCACCCGCCCCTCCGCCTTGAGCCCCACATCGATCAACGCCATGTCGTTCTCGACCGCGATGACCCTGCCTTTGACGACCGTTCCTTCGAAGCCCTTGGTCGCTTCCAGCGACTCCTCGAGAAGGGCTGCGAAATTTTCCTTTTCGGCGCCTGCCGCGCCGGCTTCGGCAAGAGAAGTAGCCATTCGGCTGCCGCGTTCCTTTCCAACTGCAAACCGGCTTGCCATCCGCATTCATCGGCGAAGGGCCAGCCGATCCTTCCTTATTGTCCGCTCGGGCCCGACCCGCCTTCCAACGCCGCGAGACGCTCATTCGCCAACAGCAATACCCGCTGAAAGACCGCTTCCGGGGTCATCCCCGTCGTGTCGATCTCAACGGCGTCCGCTGCCGGCCGCAATGGCGCAGTCCGCCGGGCACGGTCTCTCGAGTCGCGCTCGGCAACCTCGGCCAGAACCTGCGGCAACATATGCCTTTCCCCCCTTGACCGCAACTCTTGCAGCCGGCGGCGCGCGCGCTCCTCCAGAGCAGCCGTCACGAACAGTTTCAATTCCGCGTCCGGGCAGACGACCGTGCCGGCATCCCGCCCGTCCAGCACGGCTCCGGGCGGCGTCGCCGCGACCCGCCTCTGGAAGGCGAGCAAGGCGCTTCGCACCGTCGGCAGCGCCGCCACGCGGGAGGCCGCATCGCCCACCGCCTCGCTGCGCAAGCCGGGAGCTTCCAGCGCGGCAGGGTCCAGTGCCGCCGCATGGGCGGCGGCTTCTTCCGCGTCGTCCGGGTCGCCGCCTGCGTCCAGCACCGATTTTGCGACCGCGCGGTAGATCGCGCCCGTGTCGAGATAGGCATAGCCGAGCGCAGCCGCGAGCCGACGGGCCAGGGTTCCCTTGCCGGCCGCCGCCGGCCCGTCGATGGTGACGATCACGCTTCGACCGACGCACCGAGCCCGTTCATCAGCCCGGCGAAGCCCGGGAAGGACGTCGCCACGGGCGCGATGTCGTCGATGCGCACGGCTCCGCGCGCGCCCATGCCCAGCACCAGGAACGCCATGGCGATGCGGTGGTCGAGCCGGCTCGCGATCCGGGCGCCGCCTTTCGGCCGCCCGCCTTCGACTTCCAGCGTATCGGCGCTCTCCCGTACCTCGATGCCGCAGGCCGCGAGCCCGGCCGCCATGGCGCCCAACCGGTCGCTCTCCTTGACGCGCAGTTCGGCCAGGCCCGACATGCGGGTGGTTCCCTCTGCGAACGCCGCGACGACCGCGAGGATGGGGAACTCGTCGATCATGCTCGGCACGCGCTCCGGCGGAACGTCCGCGGCGGCAAGCCGGCTACAGGCGAGCGTGATGTCGCCCACCGGCTCGCCGCCCTCGACGCGCTCATTCGTCACCGAGATTGCGGCCCCCATCTCGCGGAGCGTTTCCAGAAACCCGATGCGCCCCGGATTGAGGCCGACGCCCCTGACGGTCACCCGCGAGCCCGGCAGGATAGCGGCAGCCGCAAGCGGGAACGCCGCCGAGGAAATGTCTCCCGGCACAGAGACGGCGCGCGCGACAAGCTCCGGTTCGCCGGTGAGACGCACGACGCCGCCCTCCTCCTGCTGCACGCAGGCGCCGAAATGCCGCAGCATCCGCTCCGTATGGTCGCGCGTGGGCGAAGGCTCCACGACCGCCGTCTCGCCGGGCGTGTTGAGGCCGGCCAGCAATACCGCCGACTTCACCTGCGCAGAGGCAACCGGCAGCTCGTAACGCACCGGCACCGGGAAGCCCGTGCCGACCACCGTGAGCGGCAGCCTGCCGTCCGCCCGTCCGTGGAAGGCGGCGCCGAATCGCGAGAGGGGCTCGCTGACCCGGCGCATGGGACGGGACCTGAGCGAGGCGTCGCCGGTCAGGGTCGCGGTCAGCCTGTGCGTGGCCAGCAGGCCGAGCAAAAGCCGGGCCGCGGTGCCGGAATTGCCCATGTCGAGTATGTCATCGGGCTCCACCAGTCCGCCGACTCCGCGGCCATGCACCTGCCACCGGCCGGGCCCCGTGCGTTCCACCTCCACGCCGAGCCCGCGCAGCGCGGCGGCTGTCGCCAACACGTCCTCGCCTTCGAGCAGCCCGTCGATCTTCGTTTCGCCGACCGCGACACCCGCAAGCATCAGCGCCCGGTGCGAGACCGACTTGTCGCCCGGCGCGCGAACCTCTCCTTCCAGAGCGCCGCAGGGATGCGAAACCGCGCCGCTTGTCCCGGTCACCGATCCAGCCTCCAGATTTGTTCGTCCGTTGTGTCGAATTCGTTTTGACACTCCGCCGCCCTTCTGGCAAACGCTCGCCGCTTTCGCTTTGTTCACATTCCGGAGACTGCCCGTGGCCCGTCCGAAACTCGGCAGCAAGCGTGTCTGTCCCTCATGCGGCGCCAAATTCTACGACCTCGGAAAAGACCCCGCGATCTGCCCGGAATGCGGGGCGCGGCACACGCAGGCCAGTTTTCTGAAACCCCGCCGCATCAAGCCGCCCGTTCCCAGAGCGGCGCCCAAGAAGCCGCCGCCCAAGGACGAAGACGAGGACGATATCGCGCTCGACGGCGAGGACGAAGACGACGAGGCCGTCGACGATCTGGACGACGATGACGACGATCTGGGCGATGTCGTCTCCACCGGGGCCAAAAAGGACGGGGAGGACGACGCCTGAACCATCGGCGCGGACTTGCCGGCCATTGCCGGCCGGGACTATATTGCCGGTTCTTGAGGCGCCGGCAGCGGCTTTGCGCGTCGCATGAACGCCTTGGGGGGCCATAGCTCAGCTGGGAGAGCGCTTGAATGGCATTCAAGAGGTCAGGGGTTCAAATCCCCTTGGCTCCACCAACCCATCCGAAGGGCCCGGCCGAGCGCCGGGCCTTTTGCCGATAAGCCCAGGCGGCGGGAACTGAGAACGCCGGCATGCCCCGTCGGGCCGTAGCCGCCGCGCCGCTGCGCCTGCTGTCCCGAACGCGCTTCCGCCGCGCCTGGGCGGCCGGGGCGCTGGCAGGCGCGATGCGCTGGCTGGAAATGCTCGCCGTGGGCTGGTTCGTCGTCGAGGAAACCGGCTCGCCGATGGCGGTTGCGCTGGTGCTGTTTCTCCGCCAGGCGCCGATGTTCCTGCTGGGCGCTTTCGCCGGCGCAATCTCGGAACGCGGCGACCGCCGCAGGATTCTCCTGGTCGCCTTCGCCGCCATCGCCGCCGTCATGGGCCTGCTGGCCCTTCTGGCCTTGCTCGGCGAGCTGACGGTCTACCACGTGGCAGCCGGCGTCTTCTGCAGCGGGGTTGTCTGGGCGCTCGATTTCCCGGTGAGGCGCACCATGCTGGGGGACCTCGCCGGGCCCTCGCGCTTCGGCACCGCCATGGCGCTGGACAGTTCCACCGCCAATTTCACCCGGATGCTGGGGCCGCTGGCCGGCGGCGTCCTGATGGACACCGTCGGCATCGGCGGCGCCTATCTGGCGGGAGCGGCCTGTTTCGGCGGCGGCGCGCTGTTGCTGCTTGCCACTTCCTATCGAAGGCCGCCGGCGCCGCCTGCCGGAAGGGGCCTTTTCGCCGATATCCGCGACGCCTTCGCCTACCTGCCGCATGCGCCGGTCGTGCTGGGCACGGTACTGCTCACCGTGACGATGAACGTCTTCGGCTTTCCCTATCTCAACATGATCCCGGTCATCGGACAGGAGACTCTCGCGCTCCAGGCGACCGCGACCGGCTCGCTGATGTCCGCCGAGGCGGCAACCGCGTTCGCGACCGCACTCGTCATCGCCGCATTCGTCCGTCCGCGGCATTTCCTGCGCCTTTATGTCATTGCGGGCGCGGCGTTCCTCGTGTGCGTCGTCGGCTTCTCCTTCACCCCCGGCTATCGCGAAGCCATGGCCGTGCTGCTGGCGAGCGGCATCGGCTTCGCCGGCTTCGCGGCCATGCAGGGCGCCCTGATCCTTCACAGCGCCGCACCGGCAATGCGCGCGCGCGTCATGGGGGTGATGACCGTCGCCATCGGCGCGGGCGGGCCGGTCGGCACCCTGCATGTCGGGTTCATGGCGGAGCATTTCGGCGCGCAGGCCGCAGTCGGAATCATGGCTGCAGAAGGGCTCGTCTGCATGGGCCTGGTCCTGCTCGCTATTCCCGCCCTCCGGCCCTGGCGGACCCCGGCGCTGCAATGAGCCTGCGTCTTTCCTAATCGGGGCTCGCGGCGCATTATGCCCGGCAAGCCGCCCGGAAGGACCCGTATCCTCATGCCTGCCCCGCTTCGCTTCGGCATCTTCCTTGCCCCCTTTCATCCTCTGCACGAAAACCCCACCGCCTGCCTCGACCGGGACATGCAGCTGATCGAGCATCTGGACCGGCTCGGCTACCACGAGGTCTGGGTCGGCGAGCACCATTCGGGCGGCTTCGAGATCATCGCCTGCCCGGAGCTGTTCATCGCGGCCGCCGCCGAAAGGACCCGGCATATCCGGCTCGGCACCGGCGTCGTCTCCCTGCCCTACCACCACCCTTTCGCACTGGCCGACCGGATGGTGCAGCTCGACCACATGACGAAGGGACGCTGCATGTTCGGCGTGGGGCCGGGCGCGCTTGCGGGCGACGCCTTCCGCATGGGAATCGACCCGCGCGAGCAGCGCCGCATGATGAACGAGTCCCTCGATGCGCTGATGGCGCTGCTCCGGGGCGAACGGGTCTCGATGAAAACCGACTGGTTCGAATTGCGCGAAGCCCAGCTCCAGATAGCGGGCTACACCTGGCCGCACATGGAGATGGCGGTGGCCTGCGCGCGCTCGCCGGCAGGGGGGCTGGCAGCGGGCCGGCACGGGCTCGGCATGCTCTCCATCGGCGGCACCTCGCCCGAGGCGCTGGAGGCGCACGCCAACAACTGGAGGCTCTGCGAGCGGACGGCGGTCGAGAACGGCAAGACGGTGGACCGCGAGAACTGGCGCATCGTCACGCTCGCCCATATCGCCGAGACGCGCGAGCAGGCCTACCGGAATGTCGAGTTCGGCCTCGAACTCTGGGCCAAGTATTTCCGGGAGATCGCGACCTTCCCCATCGTGCCGCCGGAAATCGACGACCCGATCTCCTACCTGACGGAGAACCGCATGGCGGTCATCGGCACGCCCGATGACATGATCGAGCATATCGAGCTCCTGCAGGAAGGCTCGGGCGGCTTCGGCGCGTTCCTGGAGCTGGCCCACAACTGGGCCGACTTCCCTGCGACCAAGCGCCATTTCGAGCTGGTGCAGCGCTATGTGATGCCGCATTTCCACGGTTCGAACGCGGTCCGGCGCGCATCCTACGACTACAGCCACGAGAACCGGGAACTCTTCGTAGGCACCGCCTCCGAAGCCATTGCCGCCGAGATTGCAAAGGAAGAGGCCCGCAAGGCGGCGGCCGAGTAAGACGGCAAGGCCGGTCGCAGCTCACTATCGGGAGGCGCGGCGCATGGGCAGGAAGCACGAGAACTACAGGGAAGACACGCCCGGCAGGGCGAATGTCGCGGACACGCCGGAACGGCTGGCCTATTATGAAGAACTGGACGGCCTCGACGCCGGCGCGCTCTGGACGGTCGCGAACAGGATCGAGCCGTGGGAGCCCGTCTCGCGGTCCGTCCCGGTGGTCTGGCGGTACCGCGACCTGCGTGACCGTGTGCTGCGGTCCCTCGACCTGGTGACGCCCGAAGAAGCCGGTCGCCGGGTCGTCTATCTCAACAATCCCGGCCGCACGGATGTGGCCGCCGCGGTGGGCTGGATCTATGCCGGGCTGCAGGCCATGAACCCGGGCGAGGCGGCGAGCGCGCACCGCCACTCGGCCTCCGCGATCCGTTTCATCATGGAGGGCGACGGCGCCTACACGGTCGTGGACGGCCACAAGATGACGCTCGGCCGAAACGACTTCGTGCTGACCCCGAACGGCACATGGCACGAACACGGGGTGGAGGCGTGGGGCAGCCCCTGCATCTGGCAGGACGGGCTGGACATCCCGTTCGTCAACGCCATGGAGGCCAACTTCTACGAGGTGCATCCCGACCTCACCCAGGCGGTTGCCTACGAGGTGGACGACGTGACCCGGACCTGGGGCAATCCCGGACTGACCCCTGGCGGCGGCGCCTGGGCCAAGGGCTACTCGCCGCTGTTCAAGTATGAGTGGCAGCGGACCTACGAGGCGCTATGCAACTATGCGGCCTGCACCGACGGCTCGCCCCATGACGGTATATTGATGGAGTATGTGAACCCGGCAACCAACGGGCCCGTGATGCAAACCATGGGCGCCAGCATGCAATTGCTGCGGCCGGGAGAGCGCACGAAGGCCCACCGCCACACGGGCAGCTTCCTCTACCAGTGCGCGAAGGGAAGCGGCCATTCGATCGTCGACGGCCGGCGCTACGACTGGTCCGAGCGCGACATTTTCTGCGTGCCCTCCTGGGCCTGGCACGAGCATGCGAACGCCTCGGACGCGGAGGACGCCTGCCTGTTCTGCCTCTCGGACCTCCCGGTCATGCGCGCCCTCGGCCTCTACCGCGAACAGGCCTTCGGCGACAATGGCGGCCGGCAGCCGCTGGTTTGACGTGTTGTCGATGAGGTTCATCTTCGCGGCCGGGCTCGCCGGGCAGTAGCGGAATGAGAGGCCGCATGGGAGGCTCGGGAGGTTCGCGGAGAGGCGGACGAAACGGCCCGATGGGAGTGACGACCCGGTCCGCAGCGCTTGCCTTGCTCCGGACGGCGCTCGACGACCCAGCGGCATCGTTTCGGCCCGGCCAGTGGGAAGCGATCGACGCACTGGCGAACCGTCGGGAACGTCTGCTGGTTGTCGAGAGGACGGGTTGGGGCAAGAGCGCCGTTTATTTCGTGGCGACCCGGATTCTCCGGAACAGGAAGCAAGGCCCGGCGCTGATCGTGTCGCCCTTGCTGGCCCTGATGCGGAACCAGATCGAGGCGGCCCAAAGGCTCGGCATTCGCGCCCTGACGATCAACTCGGCGAACCGGGAGGAATGGCCGAAGCTTCAACGCATCGTGCGGGACGATGAAGCCGACGCCCTGCTGATCTCTCCGGAACGCCTCGCCAATGACGATTTCGTCAACGATGTGCTGATGCCGCTTGCCGGCAATATCGGGCTGCTGGTCGTCGATGAGGCACACTGCATCTCGGACTGGGGACACGATTTCCGTCCCGACTACCGGCGCCTGGTCAATATCCTTCGGTCGATGCCCGACAATGTGCCCGTCGTCGGCACAACCGCGACGGCGAACGACAGGGTCATCGACGACGTGCAAGCTCAGCTCGGCAACATAAATGTCCAGCGCGGTCCGCTGATGAGGCAGTCGCTCGCCCTCCAGACGATGCGCGTACCATCCCAGTCCATTCGCCTCGCATGGCTGGCGGAGCATCTGAAGGACCTTCCCGGTACCGGAATTGTCTATACGCTGACGAAGCGCGACGCGGACCGAGTCTCCGCCTGGCTGAACCGGAACGGAATAGCCGCCAGGCCGTACTACAGCGGCGTGACCGGCAAGGGTTTCGCGGACAGCAATGCCTGCAGGCAGCATCTCGAAGACCTTCTGCTGGGTAACGGGCTCAAGGCGCTGGTGGCAACAACGGCGCTCGGCATGGGTTACGACAAGCCCGATCTCGGTTTCGTCGTCCACTACCAGGCGCCGGGATCGATCATCGCCTACTACCAGCAGGTGGGCCGCGCCGGGCGGGCAATCGACCGTGCCGTCTGCGTCCTGATGTCCGGCCGGGAAGACGACGACATACACGACTGGTTCCGCAGCAGCGCCTTTCCCGACGAGCAATGGGTCGCGTCGATCCTGACGGTTCTGGAGCAGGGCGACGGGATGTCGCTCCGCCAACTCGAAGAAGCCGTCAATTTGCGGCGCGGGCAAATCGAGCAGGCGCTGAAGTTCCTTTCGATGGAGACACCGGCTCCGGTGTTCAGGGATGGGGCTAAGTGGCATCGAACTGCCGTCCGCTACCAAATGGACCTTGAGCGCATCCGACGGTTGACGGCTCAGCGCAAAGTCGAGTGGAACGAAGTGGGCGCCTTTCTGGACGAACCCGGCTGCCTCATGGAGTTTCTGGCCCGCTCACTCGACGACAAGGACCCTCAGCCCTGCGGGAAATGCGCTAACTGCCTCGGCCGCCCCATCGTCAGGCGCTCCTACAAGCCTCGTCTGGAAGAGGACGCAATGCGCTTCCTGCGTCGGTCCGAGACCGATCTCAGATGCAAGAAATGGGTCGCACGGAACGCCTTCGCCCAATACGGATTCGAAGGAATGCTTGCTGACGAACTGCAGGCCGAGAAGGGGCGTGTCCTGTCGCGCTGGAACGACACGGGCTGGGGAGAACTGGTTGCCGAAGGCAAGCGCCGCGGCCATTTCGACGACAATCTCGTCGATGCTGCGGCCGAAATGATCCGCGGCCGCTGGCGGCCGATGCCAGGGCCTGCATGGATAACCTGCGTTCCTTCCAGAAACCGCCCGGAACTGGTGTCCGACTTCGCCGCACGGCTCGGAGAAAAGCTCGGGCTGCCATTTCTGCCACTGATCGAGAAGGCGAAAGACAACGAACCGCAAAAGCTCCAGCAGAACAGGTTCCACCAGTGCCGCAATCTCGACGGCGTCTTCACAGTCGTCGGCAAGCCGTCTGCGGAAGCGGTCCTGCTTGTGGACGATGTCGTGGATTCGGCGTGGACGATGACGGTCGTCGCGGCCCTGCTCCGGCAAGCCGGCAGCGGCCCCGTTTGGCCGCTGGCCCTGGCGACGGCCCAGTAGGAGCGCAGCCATGCTTCTGACACCCCAATCCCAGGCGGTACTCCTCCTCAATGTGTCCCTCGGGAAATCCGACACAGGCGGCAGCAAGCCGCTCTCCGGGCGGGAATGGGCGCGGTTCGCCGCCTGGCTGCACGACAACGGGCTGGAGCCGTCCATCCTGCTCAAGGGAGACCTCGACGCGCTGCTCGAGGGCTGGGAGGACAGGACCGTAACGCGGGAACGGGTGCGCGCACTGCTGAACCGGGGCGCCGCGCTCGGCCTGTCGCTGGAACGATGGGAGCGCGCCGGGCTCTGGGCGTTGACCCGCTCCGACGCCGACTACCCGGAGCGCCTGAAACGGCGTCTCGGCAGGGCGGCGCCCGCCGTTCTTTTCGGTTGCGGGAACAGGGCGCTGCTCGGGCGCGGCGGCATTGCCGTCGTCGGCTCCCGGAATGCCGGCGAGGACGACCTCGCTTTCGCCCTCAAGCTCGGCGCCGATGCCGCCGCACAGGGATATTCTCTGGTCTCAGGCGGCGCACGCGGGATCGACAGGCATGCGATGCAGGGCGCGCTGGAGCGGGAGGGCACGGCGCTCGGCGTTCTGGCGGACAGCCTCCTCAGATCCGCCATGGCGGCCGGATATCGCCGGTACATCCTGTCGGACGACCTCGCGTTGGTTTCTCCGTTCAATCCCGAAGCCCGCTTTAACGTAGGCAATGCCATGGCGCGGAACGCCTGCATCTACTGCCTCGCCGATACCGCGGTTGTCGTCTGCAGCGAGGTCGGCAAGGGCGGAACCTGGAGCGGCGCCGTCGAAAATCTGGAAAATCGGTGGGTCCCGCTCTGGGTAGCGCCCGACAGCGCGTCCGGTTCCGGCAACGCCGCGCTCGTTGAGAAGGGCGCATTTCGGTTGCCGACGAAGTCCGACGCGCTCGTGGAACTGATGGCCGGCCTGCCTCCGGCGGGCCCCCTCTTCCGGAGAGAGCCGGAGCACGGAACGCTGGCGGAATCTGCTCCTCCACCCTTTGGCGAGCCGCCTCATCCGGAAGACAGTAGTCTCTACACACTCTTTCTCGCCCGCCTTGCCGAACTGACGGCAGAGAAGCCGGCCAGTATCCCCCGCATCGTCGAACATTTCGTATTGCAGGAAACCCAGGTCAGGAACTGGCTGCAACGCGGGACGGACGAAGGCCGGGTCGAGAGGGGTGCGCGCGGAGCAAGATGCGATGCGCCTCCCGGTATGGCGGACGGCCCGGCAGAAGGGGATTTCTACGGGCTGTTCCTCGAACGTGCGGCAAGGCTCGCTTCGGCATTCCCGATGCGGCCCGCAAACATTGCCGTGCAGCTTATGACAACAGAACGCCAAGCGGCCGACTGGCTGAAGCGCGCTGCCGACGAGGGGCGGATGGTGCGCGAGGACAAGCCTGTCAGATACCGGGCTGCCGAGGCGTTGCTCTTCGGGGAGGGCGCCTGACAGGGCCGCGCTTCACCGCAGCAGGCCGTACAGGCCGACGCAGAGGAGGAGGCCGAGGGCGACGCGGCGGTAGAGCGCCTCGCTCGACCGGCGGAAGAGCCGCGAGCCGACCCAGGCCCCGGCCATGAACACGGGCAGCAATATCGCCGCCGTCACGATCGCATCGACGCCGATCAGCCCGGCCACCGCCATCATGGCGATCAACGCCACGAGCGTTACAGCAAAGTAGCCGGTGAAGTTGGCCCGATTCGTCGCCGCCGCATCCCGGCTGGACAGGAGGTACGCCATGACCGGCGGGTTGCCGAGGCTGGTCGAGGCCATCAGCACCCCCGACAGGCCCCCGACGCCCAGGGTCGCCCACAGCTTCTTCTCGCCCTCATAGCGCCACCCTGCCATCAGCACGACCGAAAATGCCACCACGACGAGCGCGATTCCCCTTGCGATGAGGTCGGGGTCCAGCGAGACGAGGAGCCAACTCCCCACCGGCATGAGGAGCGCGGCGGCGGCACCCATCGGGCCGATCACCTTCCAGTCGATCTCGCGGCGTACGCCGGGAAGAAGCTGTCCGGTAACGACGATTTCCATGAGGATGATGGTCGCGACGGTCTGGACCGGCCCGAACAGGATCGCGAAGACCGGCGCCATCAGCATGCCCGAACCGACGCCTGCGAAGCCGCGCATCAGCCCGGCGGCGGCGGCAGCGCCCAGGGCAACGGACAACTCCAGCGAAAGGAGCTCCATCGCTCAGCCCGCACCCGGCCCGGTGTTCATGCGGTTCGGCGCAGCCCGCCCCTCCCGGCTCAGGCGAACGCCTCTTCCCAGCTGCCCCGCGTTGCGGCCTTGGCGTATTCGGTGGCGCGGTTCTCGAAGAAATTCGCGTGTTCGACGCCGTTCAGCATTTCGTCCATCCAGGGCAGCGGATTCTCCGCGATGCCGAAGTTCGCCTCCAGGCCAAGCTGCTCCAGCCGCCGGTCGGCGATGAAACGGATATAGGCCTTGACCTCCTCCGCCTCCAGGCCTTCCACGCCTCCCATCTCGAAGGCGAGATCGATGAACGCGTCCTCATGTTCGATCACGGTCCGGCAGGCTTCCGCAAGGTCGTGGCGCAACGCATCCGTCCATACTTCCGGATACTCCCCGACGAAGGTACGGAAGAGGCGGATCGCATTCTCCGTGTGGAGCGTCTCGTCGCGCGCGGACCAGGCCACGATCTGCCCCATCCCCTTCATTTTGCCGAAGCGCGGGAAGTTCAGCAGGATGGCGAAGCTGGCGAAGAGCTGGACCCCTTCGGTGAAGGCGCCGAACACCGCCAGCGTGCGCGCGATGTCCTCCTTCGAGTCCGACCCGAACTGCCGCATATAGTCGTATTTGTCGCGCATCGCCTTGTAGTGCATGAAGGCGGAATACTCGACTTCCGGCATCCCGACCGTATCCAGCAGGTGGCTGTACGCGGCGATATGCACCGTCTCGATGTTCGAGAAGGCCGCCAGCATCATCTGCACCTCGGTCGGCTCGAAGACGCGGGCGTAATGCTTCATGTAGCAGTTGTTCACCTCGACATCCGCCTGGGTGAAGAAGCGGAAGATCTGGGTGAGCAGGTTTCGTTCTACAGGCGTGAGGATGCGCCGCCAGTCGGTCACGTCATCGGAGAGCGGCACTTCCTCCGGCAGCCAGTGGATACGCTGCTGCGTCAGCCAGGCATCGTAAGCCCACGGATAGCGGAAGGGCTTGTAGGTCGGGCTCGGATCGAGAAGCGGCATGGGCGGCGGCCCCGGTGTTTCGGGCTCCCAGTGTATAGCCAGGACGGTTGCCTTGCTATAACGGCGTCACCCGAAAGAGGCGTCGGCCAGACTCCATGACCCTCCAGATTTCCCTCCTCGAAGAAGCGCTCAGCGCGGCTGAGGCTTGGCTGGAAGAAGCGCGCGGCGGCATCGCGGCGCGCGTCCGGAAAGACGGCCGAACTGACCCTGCCGCACTGGAACGCGACCAATTCGCCGCCCATGGCTTCGCCTGGATCGCGACCTATGTCGCGGGTCTGCGCGAGATGCTGGGCTGGGCACAGCGGCTTGAAGCCGCAGATTCACTCACGGAACTCGACCGTCTTGTCCTGCAGGCGGCCTTCGGCGAATATCTGGCCCAGCTCTTCGGCGGCATTGCCCTCTCCCAGGGGGAGGTGGTCCGGCCCGCGGATCTCGGCCTCGACGGCGCCGACCTGCGCAATTCCGCTACCGGGCGGGTTGCGGCCGAGGGCAACACCAACGCAGTGCGCATGGAAATCGCGGCTCTTCTCGCCGAGGGCCAGAGGCCGTCCGACGGCCTGGACGACGAATCGCTGGCGCTGGTGCGCGACCAATTCCGCCGATTCGCGGACGAGCGCATCGTGGGTCCGGCGCATGGCTGGCACAGCCGCGACGAACTCATCCCGATGCCGGTCGTCGAGGACATGGCGGATATGGGCGTGTTCGGGCTCACCGTGCCGGAGGAATGGGGCGGGCTCGGCATGGGCAAAGTGGCCATGTGCGTGGTCACCGAGGAATTGTCCCGCGGCTATATCGGCGTCGGCTCGCTCGGCACACGCTCCGAGATTGCGGCGGAACTCATCCGTCACGGCGGCACAACGGAACAGAAGGAACGTTGGCTGCCCGGCATTGCAAGCGGCGCCGTGCTCCCGACGGCCGTCTTTACAGAGCCCGATGTCGGCTCGGACCTCGGCGGGGTGAAGACGCGCGCAGTCCGCAACGGCGCCCACTACCGGATCAGCGGCGCCAAGACCTGGATCACCCATGCGGCGCGGGCGGACCTCATGACGCTGCTGGCCCGCACCGACCCCGACACGCCGGGCTATCGCGGCCTGTCCATGTTCCTCGCGCCCAAGACCCGCGGAAGCGATGGCGACCCCTTCCCCGACCCCGGCATCGACGGGGGAGAAATTCCCGTGCTCGGCTATCGCGGCATGAAGGAATACGAGATCGGCTTCGACGGCTTCGAGGTAGATGCCGGCGACCTTCTGGGGAGCGAGGAAGGCCAGGGCTTCAAGCAGCTGATGGCGACCTTCGAGAGCGCGCGCATCCAGACTGCTGCGCGCTCGGTGGGCGTCGCTGAGCGCGCGATGGAGCTGGCGCTGGACTATGCCGCAGGCCGCAGGCAGTTCGGCAAGGCGATCCTGGGATTTCCGCGCGTGGCCGGCAAGATCGCCTGGATGGCGGTCGAGACCCAGATCGCCCGCCAGCTCGCCTATTCCGCCGCGCGCGAGAAGGATGGCGGCCGGCGCTGCGACATAGAGGCCGGCATGGCGAAGCTGCTGGCCGCCCGCGCCGCCTGGGCCAACGCGGACAACGCCGTGCAGGTGCATGGCGGCAATGGCTACGCCCAGGAATACGAGGTCGGGCGCATCCTCTGCGATGCCCGCATCCTCAACATCTTCGAAGGCGCGGCGGAAATTCAGGCTCACGTCATCGCGCGCGGCCTGCTCGAACGCCGCAACTGAGCGCCTCCGGAGCAACTTGCATGGCACGCATCGTCATCGTCGGCGCCGGAATTGGCGGGCTGGCGCTGTCCCTCTCCCTCGCAAAGCGCGGCATCGACGCCCTGGTGCTGGAACAGGCGCCGCGCATCGAGGCGGTCGGCGCCGGAATCCAGCTCAGCCCGAACGCCACGCGCATCCTGAATTGGCTCGGCCTCGAAGACGACATGGCCGCCTGGGGCGTCGAGCCCGCAGGACTCGCAATCCGCAGCCATGAAGGCGAGATGCTCGTCGAGGCACCGCTCGGCCGGGAGGCGCGGGAGACCTTCGGCTACCCTTACTACCATGCCCACCGCGCCGATTTGCTGGACGGACTGCTGAGACGCCAGCCCTCCGGCCGGATACGGCTCGGGGCAGAGGTCGCGGCCGTGGAGGAAGGGCGGCTGACGCTGGCGGACGGCGAGACCGTGGAGGCCGACATCGTCATCGGCGCCGACGGGATTCATAGCCCGGTGCGCCGCCACCTCTTCGGCACCGGCAATGCGCGGGACTCGGGGTCGGTCGCCTGGCGCGCCCTGGTCCCGGCCGAGCGGCTGGCAGACCTCGACATTCCGCGCGAGTCGGGTGTGTGGTGGGGGCCGGACGCCTGCATGGTGCGCTACTGGGTCTCTGCCGGACTGCTGATGAACTGGATTGCGATTGCCCGCACGGACCGCGAGACGCCGGAATCCTGGTCTCGTCTCGGTCGCGTGGAGGATGCCGCCGAGGCGATGGCACCCTTCCCGCCCACCGTCACGCGCATGGTGGAACGCACGGAAACCGTGCATGAGTGGGCGCTGTTCGACCGGGAGGGGCTTCCGGCCTGGACGCGCGGGCGGGCGACGCTGCTGGGAGACGCCGCCCACGCCATGATGCCCTATCACGCCCAGGGAGCCGCCATGAGCCTGGAGGACGCCTGGGTGCTGGCCGGCTGCCTCGCCGAGGACATGGGAGACGAAGGGCTCGCGCGGTATGAGGCGCTGCGGCGCGACCGCGCGAACCGGGTGCAGGCCTGGTCCCGCGCCATCGAGCACCATTGCCTGATGGCGGACCCGGCCGAAGTCGCAGCGCGCAACGCCAAGCTGGCGAAGGACCGCGCGGAGTACCGGGGCGGCTTTCCTCCGGGACAGATCTGGCTCTACGGCTACGATGCCGAGGCCGCGATGTCGGATGAGTCTGCATAGCCTGCTCCGATGCCGCGCTCCGATTGACGAGGCCGGGGCCCGGCCATAGGTTACGGTTCGCAATCGAACGCCGGCCACCGGACTTATGCCAACATGGACCCCGCTCTCATAACAGCTTGGGCGACCGTTACCATTGCCGGAGCGACCGTTGCGGTAGGCGGCGCGACCTGTTTCCTGATCTGGCGCGGCCTCAAGGCGATGGACCGCTCGTCCGACGAGCGGGCGCGCGACCGCAGGGCCGCGGCAGACGACTTAAAGGCTTGGCGTGATGACCTCAAGGCCTGGCGCGAAGCCGACGTCCGCCGCCATGAGGAAACGCTGACGGCGCTTCGCGCACTGATAGAGCGCACCGGGTCCGCTGCACCGGCAGAATAGGAAAGCCGCCGCTTGTCCTTCCTTATCCCGGTTCTCCTCATCGCCGTGGCGCTGGTCCTGTTCACCGGGGTTTTCGGAATGATGCGCGGCGGCGACTTCAATCGGAAATACGGCAACAAGCTGATGCAGCTCCGCGTCGGCCTGCAGTTTCTCGCCATCGTGCTGATCGCGGCGGCCGCGCTGCTGGCCGGCACCTGATGGTCCGGCTCACGAAGATCTACACGAGGGGCGGCGACAAGGGCGAGACCTCGCTCGGCAACGGCGCGCGCGTCGCCAAGAACAGCATCCGGGTCGAGGCATTCGGCGCAGTGGACGAGACCAATGCCTGCATCGGCCTGGCTCGCCAGCACACAACCGGCGAGATCGACGCCATGCTGGCCCGCATCCAGAACGACCTGTTCGACCTGGGCGCCGACCTCTGCACGCCTGAAGGAGGGGAAAAACGGTCCGGCGCCTTGCGCATCGTGCCCGAGCAGGTCCGGCGGCTGGAAGCCGAGATCGACGCGATGAACGCCGGGCTCGCGCCGCTCAACTCCTTCGTGCTGCCGGGCGGGTCGGCGGCGGCGGCGGCCTTGCATCTCGCGCGCACCACGGCGCGCCGCGCGGAGCGCGCGGTAACGGCGCTGGCCCGCGAGGAGCCGGTGGGCGAAGCCGCGCGGCACTATATCAACCGCCTCTCCGACCATCTCTTCGTCGCCGCCCGGCTCGTCAACGACAAGGGCGCCGCCGATATCCTGTGGGTTCCGGGCGCAAACAGGTAGTCGCCGCTGCGGGGGGTCAGTTCCCCTGTTGCCTGACCTTCACGCGCCTCTTCGCCCTGCGGGCGAACTCCCAGTCCGGGCGGATTGCGAGCGAGCGTTCGTAATCGGCAAGCGCCTCGTCGAGCCGGCCCATTTCGGCCTTGAGGTCGCCGCGCACCTTGTAGGCGCGCCAGAGCTCGACCTGGCCGAGCGCGATGCTCTCGTCGAAGTCGGCAAGCGAACCTTCCAGCTCGCCCATCCGCCACTTGGCGACCCCGCGATTGTGGAACGCCTCGCCATATTCCGGGCGGAGGCGAATGGCCTCGTCGAAATCGGCGACGGCGTCCGCATAAGCCCCGGTCTCGATCTGCGCCGTGCCGCGTTTGAACAGGCCCCTTGCCTGGTCCTCCTGCGTCTCGAACAGGCCGCCTTCCAGCGCGCGCGTGCAATGCAGCACGTTCGCCGATGGCGCGCCCCCGCCCGCCATGCACAGCATCTTGTCCCAGCTGTCCGCAGACAGCGCAGGCCCCGCAAACAGCAAAAGCAGAAAGGCCAGTCCCGTCCTAGCGGCCATGGCGCATGTGCCTTGCGATGATGGTGCGCTGGATCTGGCTGGTGCCGCCGCCGATGGTCGCCTGCATGCCTTCGCGGAAATAGCGCTCCATGTCGGCTTCGGGCGTGGTGCCGATGCCGCCCATGATCTGCACGCCCTGGCGGGAAACCTCCTGCAATGTCTCGGACGCGAACAGCTTCGCCATCGCCGCTTCCTTCGGGCACGGATCGCCGCCGTTCGCCGCCGCAGCGGCGCGGTAGGTCAACAATCGCGCGGCATCCACCCTGGTCTGCATGTCGGCCAGCATATGCCGGATGACCTGAAAATCGAAGATCGGCCGGCCGAACTGTTCGCGCGTGCGGGCGTAGTCGCAGGCATCGTCCACGGCCTGCTGGGCGCAACCGACATAGCCGGCCGCAATGGATATGCGCTCCAGCTCCAGATGCTCGGTCATGATCTGCCAGCCCTGCCCCTCCACGCCGAGCAGGGCACGGCCCGGCAGGCGCACATCGTCGAAGAAGATCGTGTTGGAGCCGGTGGCCCGGCGGGCAAGCGCCTCGACCTTGTGGATCGTCACGCCCGGCGCGTCGTTCGGGATCAGCAACACCGACAGCCCGTCATGCTTCGTGGAGCCCATTTCGGTGCGCACGAGCGCACAGAGCACGGCGCCCTTCGCTCCGCCGCCCGAGTTCCAGAGCTTCTGCCCGTTCACAACCCATTCGCCTCCGTCGCAGCGCGCGCGGGTGCGCGCGTTGGCGGCATCCGAGCCTGCCTGCGGTTCGGACAGGGAAATGACGAAGCGCATCTCCCCGGCCAGGAAGGGTTCGATATAGTGCGCGACCTGCTCCCGGCTGCCGTGCCGGACGATATTCTGCGCGGTGAACATCGGCACCATCAGCGCCGTGGCGAAATCGGGCCCGTAACGCGCGATCCCCTCGCACATCAGCGCATAGGAGAAGAGATCGCCGCCCTGCCCGCCCCGGTGCTCCGGGACAAGCAGGCCGATCCAGCCCTGGGCAACGATCTTTGCGTAGCCCTCATAGGGATATTCGCGGTTGCGGTCCCTCTCCCGGACATAGTCGCGGCCGATCTCCTCTTCCATGAAGCGGAAGACGGTCTCGCGCCACATCTCCTGTTCGGGCGTCAGGAAATCCATCGACATGGGCTCCGCAAGCGCTAGTTGACGGCGAGGTCGGTTGAGGCATGTGTGACGGGCTCGTTGCCTGCGTCCGTCACGATTACGGTCGTGCCCGAGGTCGCTGAGAGGCCCGCATCGCTGTCGAAGATGATGATGTGGATGAAGAACACCATTCCGGGCGCCGCCAGCATCGGATTGCCGCGATAGAACATCGGGCTGTCCATCCACACGGGCGCGAAGGTGGCTCCCAGCGAATAGCCGCAGGCATTCATGCGGTGCTCGGCGAGGCCGCGCGCGTCCAGCACGCGGGCATGGGCATCGAACACGTCTCCCACCGGCCGGCCGGGCTTCAGCGCCTCCCGGCAGGCTGCCAGCGCTTCGACCGCCGCACCGTGGAGAAAGCGCTGGCGTTCGGGCGGCGGGCCGATGCGGATCGTGCGCATCAGGCAGGCATGGTAGTGCCGCCAGGTGCCGGCGAACTCCAGCATCAAGCTGGTCGTCCGCATCGAGGTGCCGGCGCCCGGTGTAGTAGCGGCACATCAGCGCGCCGGGGCCGGAGCCGATGACGGTCTCGTTCGCCGGCTCATCGCCCCCGGCCCGCAAGACTGCGCCCTGCATGGCCGCCAGGATATCCCCCTCGAACGCGCCCGGCCGCGCGAGCCGCACGGCTTCGTCGTAAGCACGGTCGGCCAATTCGCCTGCCTTACGCACATAGCCGAGTTCGGTCGGGCTCTTGACCATGCGCAGCCGATCCACCAGCCCGGAAGCGTCGCCCAGTTCGACGAAGCCTTCCAGCGCCTCGCGGAGCCGGAAGCCGAGGGCAGCCGGAAGGCCGTAGGACAGCCACTCCACGCCGAGCCGCCCGCCGGCGACGCCGAACTCCGCCAGCATCGCCTTGAGGTCGTTCTCCGGGCCGGGCGTCGGCCGCGTCCTCCCAGATGCGGATGTCTTCGAGGACCGAAGTGAACTCGGCCTGGCGAAGGTCCGGCGCGCGCGTCAGCAGCGCCAGCCGCCCGTCGGCGCCGAGCCAGAGGCACTGGAAGAAGCAGAAGCCGAACGTGTCGTAGCCCGTCAGGTAGAACATGCTTTCCTGCTTGAAGATCAGCAGCCCGTCGAACCCGGCTGCCGCCGCCGCTTCGGCCGCGGCGCGCTGTCGGCCGGCGAACTCTTCCTTGCTGAAATGAATGGGCATGCTGCCTCTCTCGCTTTCCCGACGGCCCTCGCGCATCATGGCATGAAGTGACGCCCGAATGACAAGGCGGCAACGCAAGGGAGCATGGGAACGATGGCGAGCGAACGGGCCGAAGTGGTCGCAACCCGGCATATGGTCGTGGCCGGACACCAGCTTGCGACGAGCGCCGCCTTCTCCGTGCTGGAGGCCGGCGGCAACGCCATCGACGCCGGCGTGGCAGGCGGGCTCGCGCTCGGCATTCTCGAAAGCGATCTCGTCAGCGTTGCGGGCGTCGCGCCGATCATGGTCTATAGCGCCGCAACGCAGCAGGTCGTCACCATCTCCGGCCTCGGCTGGTGGCCGAAAGCGGCGGATATCGAGCATTTCCGGCGGGAATATGGCGGGGCCATTCCGAACGGCGTGTTGAGAACGGTCGTGCCGGCCGCTCCCGACGCCTGGATCACCGCGCTGGAGCTCTGGGGCCGGATGAGTTTCGGCGAAGTCGCGCAGGCGGCGACCCGCTACGCTCGCGACGGCTTCCCCATGTATCCGCTGATGGAACGCATCGTCTCGGAGCACGAGGCCGAGTTCCGCGCGGCGCCGGCCACGGCGGCGGTCTTCCTGCCCGGCGGGCGGCCGCCCCGGACCGGCGAGCTGTTCTTCCAGAAAGAGGGGGCCGCCACGCTGCAATACATGGCGGACGAGGAAGCCGCCGCCGCGCACAAGGGCGGGCGCAACGCCGGGCTCGCGGCCGCCCGGGACGCCTTCTACAGGGGCGACATCGCCCGGCGCATCGCCGATTGGCAGGCCGCGGAAGGCGGATGGATGACGCTTGAGGACCTCGCTTCCTTCCGCGTCGGCATCGAGGATCCCGTGCGCGGGCGGTTCGGCGATGCGGATGTCTATGCCTGCGGTCCGTGGTGCCAGGGGCCGGCGCTGATCGAGGTGCTGAACATCCTCGGCGGCTACGACCTCAGCGCGCTCGGGCACAATAGCGCCGATGCCGTGCATGTCTCGGTCGAGGCGGTGAAGCTCGCCATGGCAGATCGCGACGCCTGGCTCGGAGACCCGCGCTTCGTGGACGTGCCGATCGAAACGCTGGCGTCGGAGGCCTACGCCGCGCTCCGCCGGGCGGAGATCGACATGGGCCGCGCCATGCCGGAAATGCCGCCTCCGGGCGATGCCGGCTCCCGGTGCAGCATCCCTGCGGCGCCGGCGCCGACGCGGGAGCGCGAAGTGGCGCCGCTGGACACCTCCTATATCTGCGTCGTCGATAAGGCAGGCAATGTGTTTTCCGCCACACCGTCCGACGGTTCCTATGGCGGCACGGTGGCGCCGGGTGTCGGCCTCGCGATCTCTTCGCGCGGCTGCCAGTCCTGGACCGACCCGGCGCATGCCTCCGCACTTGCACCCGGCAAGCGTCCACGCTTGACACCCAACCCGGCGCTCGCCGTGCTGGACGGAGGAACGCGCTTCGTGCCCTTCGGCACGCCCGGCGGCGACGTCCAGACCCAGGCCATGTCTCAATGCCTGACGAACCTGGCGGTCCACGGCATGTCCGCCCAGGAAGCCGTTTCCGCGCCCCGCTACGCCAGCTACAGCTTCCCCTCCTCCTTCGAGCCGCACGCCTACTATCCGGGCCTGCTGAAGCTGGAAGGCGCCATCGCGGACGAGGCCGGCGACGAACTCGCGCGGCGCGGCCACGAGATAGAGCGGTGGCCGGAACGTATCTGGCTTGCGGGCTCCGTGTGCATGATCGACGCCGACAGCGGACGCGGCGTAATGACCGGCGGCGCGGACCCCCGCCGCATGGCCTACGCCATCGGCGCGTGACCCGCGCGAGACGACGACGCCCGACACCATTCCCGAACCGGCGAGCGACATCATGGCTTTAGCGACGCGGCAAGGCGCGAATGCGCCGCGCATCAACCTCTACAGCGACACCCAGACGCTGCCGACGCCCGAAATGCGCCAGGCGATGGCCGAGGCGCCCGTGGGCGACGAGCAGTCCTTCTCCGATCCCAGCGTCAATGCGCTCTGCGAACGGGTGGCGGCGCTGCTCGGCAAGGAGGCCGCGGTCTTCCTGCCTTCCGGCACGATGTGCAACGAGATCTCCATCCGGGTCCATTGCCGGCCGGGCGACGAGGTGATCGGGGAGGCGTCGTGCCACATCCTGAATTTCGAGGGCGGTGGCCCGGCTGCGCTCTCCGGCGTTCAGATCGCCCCGATTGCTGGTGAGCGCGGCATGTACACCGCGGAACAGGTCGAAGCGGCGATCCGCCCGGAGCACCGCTATGCGCCCCGCTCTGCGCTTCTGGAGGTCGAAAACACGGCGAATATGGGCGGCGGCTCCGTCTGGCCGCTGGAGGGGGTGCGGGCCGTGACGGATGTCGCCCGCGCGCACGGCCTCGCGACCCATCTCGACGGGGCGCGGCTGCCGAACGCGGTCGTGGCTTCGGGAATCTCCGCCGCCGACTACGCCGCCTGCTTCGACAGCGCATGGATAGACCTCAGCAAGGGCCTTGGCTGCCCGGTGGGTGCGGTGCTCGCCGGCTCGACGGCCTTCATCGAGGAGGTCTGGCGCTGGAAGCAGCGCATGGGCGGAGCCATGCGGCAGGCCGGCATCGTCGCCGCCGCCGGCCTACACGCGCTGGACCGGCACTGGGACCGGCTGGCCGAAGACCATGCCAATGCCGCGCTGCTGGCTGACGCCCTGGCGCGGCTCGACGGCTTCTCGGTCGAACCCTGCGAGACCAACATCCTGTTCTTCGATGTGGGCGGCACCGGGCGGAGCGCCTCCGACGTTGCCGAGCGCGCCGGCGCGGCGGGACTGCGCATCGGCGCGATGGGGCCGACGCGGATGCGCGCCGTCACCCACCTGGATGTGGACCGCGCGGATTGCGAAGAAGCCGCCCGTATTCTGGCCGAGGCAGCGGCATGAGCTTCGATCCGGACGCCTTCAAGGCGTTCGAGCGCACAGGCTGGAACCGGCAGGCCGCAGGCTATCGCGCCGTATCCTGGGACTCGACCCGCCTGGGTCTCGGCCCCGTGCTGGATGCCGCCGGCGTGGCGGCCGGCATGGATGTGCTCGATGTGGCGACCGGACCCGGCTACGGCGCGGCCCTGGCTGCCGGGCGCGGCGCGCGGGCAACCGGTGTGGATTTCGCCGCCGCCATGGTGGACGAGGCGCGCCGCAACTTCCCGGAAGCCGAGTTCCACGAAGGAGACGCCGAGGCGTTGCCCTTCGGGGATGGAAGTTTCGATGCCGTCACCTGCTCTTTCGGCATGCTGCACTTCGCACGACCGGAGCGCGCGGTCGAGGAATCATTCCGGGTGTTGCGGCCGGGTGGGCGCCATGCGTTTTCCGCCTGGTGCACGGCGGACAGGGTGGCGCATTTCGGCATGTTCCGCCGCGCCGTCTCGGCCCATGGCGATCCCCGAGCAGGCGGCATTCCCGAGGGGCCGGAGATGTTCCGTTTCGCGGACCCCGGAGAATGCGCCCGCGTTCTTGAGGCCGCGGGCTTCCGGGAGACGAAGGTGGAGGAAATCGCGATCCGCCGCCGCGTTTCGCCCGAGGCGCTGGTCGAGGGATTGCGCCACGCCACGGTGCGTTCTCGCGCGCTGCTGGATGCGCAGACGCCCGAGGCCCGCGCCGCTATCGAGGCCTCCGTGCTGGAGGAAGCCCGCGCCATGGCCCGCCCGGACGGCATTCTCGACCTCTCCCTCCCCGCCGTCCTCGCCTCTGGGGCCAAGGAGTGAGAACCGGGATGCGGTACACCATCGTCATCGAAAAGGCGCCGGCCAACTATGCCGCCTTCGTTCCCGATTTGCCGGGTTGCGTTGCGACTGCGCCCACGAGGCAAGAGGCGATAGCGGAAATACGCGAGGCAATTGCGTTCCATATCCAGAGCCTGCGGGAACATGGCGAGCCAGTCCCCGAGCCCCGTTGCACTGCAACGGTCGTCGATATAGCTGCCGTCGCCTGACGTTTTCAGACGCGCCGGAAGATATCGGCCGGAGGGAAGCAATGACCGTTTCGACGCGCATCGTCGTCGCGCTTGCCGTTCCGATGCTTCTGCCCATGACGGCATTGCAAGCGGAAACGGAGCCCTGCCCGCCCGGTTTCGAGCGCTATGCCGAGTACCGGATGTTCTTCGGGCGCAGCCGGCCGGGGGGCGGGACGGTGTCCGACGAGGAGTGGAGGGATTTTCTCGCCGAAGAGGTCACGCCGCGCTTCCCGGACGGGTTGACCGTCGTCGATGGCGCCGGGCAATTGCGGGACGGGTCTGGCGCTATCGGTCGCGAGGGTGCGAAGCTGCTGATTGTCCTGGCCGAGCCCGGCGCCGACGCAGTGCGGCGTACGGAGGAGGTCGCCGAGGCCTACAAGCGCGCCTTCGAACAGCAATCCGTGCTGCGCGCCGTCGAGCCGGTCTGCACCGCGTTCTAGCGTCCTCCTAGAAGAAGACGTAGGAGCGGACCACGACGTTCTTGCGGCAGCGCGCGTCGGCCGGCGCCGTCGGGTCGATGCAGGCCGAGTGGAACGACCAGCGGGACACCGAACCGTCCGTGACCGAGTCGTAGCATTTCAGCATCGACACCTCCGTCGGCGTCTGCCGCGGGAACCAGTACCAGTCATGGTCCGGCCGGTAGGTGAAGCGGGTCGTCTCGCCGACCCGGTCGTCATAGATGCGGTAGTTGTTGATGTAGGGCTGGTCGGCGAAGGACGGCCAGGCGCAGAGCACGAACGGGAACTGCTCCACCGTCTCCATCGGCTTGGCGAGGTTGATCGACATGAACCGCCGCGACATCTTCGCGTCGGCCTCCGCCTCCGTATAGTGCTGCGTGCGCCCGAAATTGCGCAGGTTCTTCGTCAGCAGCTCGCGGCAGCGCACCCTTCCGCTATTGTCGTTCAAATCGTTGTGGACGAGGTTGACATAGCGCGCGTTCACACCGGGGTTCCTGGCATCCTGGTTTTCCGTACGGTCGCCCTGATAGTCCTTGTCGAACACATCGTGGTTATAGACGAGCGCGTCGGTCGCATCGGGGAAGAATTCCAGCAGGAGCTTCTCGATCTCCGGGTAGAACACACGCTCTACCTCCGCAGAATCGTAGAAGTTCTCGCACCTGGACTCGAGGTGCGCCAACGAGACGCCGAGCCTGTCCATGGACTCGGGGCTGCTGGGGTCGAGGCCGGGATAGTACTCGCCGATCCGGCGCGCATCGCGCAACACCTGCGGGAAGTAGAGGCTGCGATCCCTGAGCTCGTCTTCGGCCTTGCGCAGCAAATCCGCTTCGACCTTGCGCGCCGGGTCCCGCCAGAGCGCGTTGGACGGCACGATGGAATAGGAAGGATGCTCGTAAACGGTGTAGCGCAGGGGAAGCGCCACGCCGCCCTCGGGAACTTCGAAACCGTTGGCGCGGATATAGTCCAGGCATTCCTCGTATTCGCGGAAGCCCGGGCCCCACTTGGTCTCGATGGGACCCGGAGGCGCGCTATCGAGCCGGTCGATGAGTTCCTGGCTATGCCCTTCGGCGATCTGCTGGAGCGCAGCTTCCAAGGCCGCGGAAGTCCCGGCGTCGCCGTCCCGGTCGAAAGACATGTAGGAAAGGCCGCCATTCGCAGCGATGGGCGGCGGCTGTCCTTCCGTCAACTGGAGCGACGGCACATAGGCCGATGAACCTGCCTCCGCGTCCGCTTCAACCCGGTTCCCGATGGCTTGCTGACCGTCCATTACTCGTCCTCCAACTGGATAGGTCCTATTATGAAGGAAGGGACTCCCGTTTTCCAAGGCTCCCGCGCCCGCACAACATTCTTGCTCGCATTGCACAAATGCCTGCGTGAAACCTGCGATTGCATATCGCCTTACACAGGATGTATCTCATGAATCACCCCACTGCCTCACGCGAAGCATGGCTCGATGCCCGCAGGGCGCTTCTCGAGCGGGAAAAAGCGTTTACCCGCGAACGCGATGCGCTGGCGGCTGCCCGAAGGGCGCTTCCCTGGGTGGAAGTCGTGGAGGACTATCGCTTCGAGAGCGAAACCGGCGAGATCGGCCTTGGCGACCTGTTCGGCGGCAGGAGCCAGCTCATCGTCTCGCATTTCATGTTCGGGCCGGACTGGAAGGCGGGCTGCCCAAGCTGTTCCTTCTGGGCCGACGGCTACGACCCGACGGTCGTTCATCTGGCGGCCCGGGACGTTGCGTTCGCTGCCGTATCGCGCGCGCCGCTCGCCGCGCTGCTCGCCTATCGCGACCGCATGGGCTGGAGCTTCCCGTGGGTCTCCTCGCTGCACAGCGCCTTCAACCGGGATTTCGGCGTTTCCTTCGACGAGGAGGCGCTTGCGGTGGGCCCGGTCGCGTACAACTACCGCGAAACCGCCATGCGCAGCAGCGAAGCGCCGGGTCTCAGCGTGTTCTGCAAGGATGAGGCCGGGCGTATCTTTCATACCTACTCCTGCTACTCACGCGGACTGGATTCGATGAACGCCGCCTACCAGCTTCTCGACATCGTGCCGAGAGGACGCAACGAGCAGGACCTGCCATTCCCGATGAGCTGGGTGCGCCGCCGCGACGAATACTGACCGGTTTGCGGCCGCGCCGTCACGCCATCGCGGCCAGCCGGTACTTCATCCGTTCCGTGGCGGCGACAAGCGCGGAGCGGATGCCGAACTCCATGGCCGAATGGCCGGCCTCGGGAACCGGCATGTATTCGGCACCCCGCCAGGCGCGGGCCAATTCGTCGGCGGTCGCGATCGGGCAGACGACATCGTAGCGGCCCTGGACGATGGTCGCCGGCAGGCCTTCGATACGGTGGAGCTCGTCGAGGAGCTGGCCGTCCCGCAGGAACAGACCGTTCGTGAAATAGTGCGCCTCCAGCCGTGCGAGCGCGAGCGCGGCGCGGTCCCCGGCCACGGCAGCCGTGTCCGCGGGGCCGGGCCGGAGCGCGGAACATGCGCTCTCATAGCGCGACCAGGCGCGCGCAGCGGGCAGGTGGATGCGCGGGTCCGGGTCCATCAGCCGGCGGTGATACGCCGCCAGCAGCCCGGCGCCGCGTTCCTCCGGCGGAATCGGCGCAAGGAAACTCCGGCGCGCCTCGGGAAAGAAGGTGCCCATGCCTTGAAGGAACCAGTCGATCTCCGACCGCCGCCCGAGGAAGACGCCGCGCAGCACGAAGCCGAGACAGCGCTCCGGATGCGCCTCCCCGTAGGCCAGGGCGAGCGTGCTGCCCCAGGACCCGCCGAAGACCAGCCACCGCTCCACCGACAAATGCCGACGCAGCGTCTCGATGTCGCGGATGAGGTGCTGCGTGGTGTTGGACCGCGTTTCCGCGCCGGGTGTAGAACGGCCGGCACCGCGCTGGTCGAATAACAGGATGCGGTAGGCGGCAGGGTCGAAGAACCGCCGGTAAGCGGGCGTGCATCCGGCTCCGGGCCCGCCATGCAGGAAGAGCACGGGCAGGCCCCTCGGGCTACCGGCCTCCTCCCAATACATGACATGGCCGCCGTCCAACGGCAGCATGCCGCTCTCAGCCGCCTCTATTGCCGGAAAGAGATCCGTCCGCCCGCCCATCGCTCGAACCTTAGCGGCCGCCGTGCAAGGCTTCCAGACACCCATGTCGCGCCACGTCTTCCTGCTCCTCGCGCTGATCGCCTGTCCGCTCCCCGCAACCGCGGAAGAGATCGAGCCGGCCGATGTGCGCCTGCTGGAAGGCGCGGAGCCGTTCGTGCAGGCGTTCCTGGCGCGGCCCGGCCTCCGGTATGAGCCGGAGCCCGCACGCCTGGACCGGCACGGCAGGCGCCTTGCACATGTATTTTCGGGCCCGCTCTGGCTGCAGCGCGAACTGGTGGCGCGGGGCCTCGCCGTCGTGGCGCCGCCGCTTGTCTCGCGCGAACGCGCCGTGGCCCTCCTCCGGCTGGAGCGCCGCGCGCGTCTTTCGGAACCGGGCCTCTGGACGCGAATCGAGGCGCGGATCACCGCAGCCGACCGCGCGCGTTCGGTCCTCGACCGCTTCGCCATCGTGGAGGGGCAGGTCCTGTCGATGCGCCGGGGCTTCCGCAGCAGCTTCGTCAATTTCGGCCCGGACTGGCGCGAGGACTTCACTGTCTATCTTCGGCGCGGACGCATCTCGCGCGCCTTTCCGCCGGGATCGCTCGAAGGACAGCGCGTCCGGGCGCGCGGCTGGGTGTACTACAGCAACGGCCCCGCCATAGACCTCGCGGACCCGCTCTACCTGGAAATACTCGGCCGTTAGAGCACGATCCGTTCGGGTTGAAACAGGCTTGTCCGCAAAGCTTCAACCGTCACCCCGGACCCCGATCCGGGGTCCATCTCCCGGCCTTCCCACCAGGCCGAAACGGTCATGGATGGGCCCCGGATCGCAGTCCGGGGCGACGAGTGGGGCGCAAAGCCGGCAACTGTCCAACTCAAGCCAGGAGATTCAGGCGGAACGAATCGTGCTCTAGGACGTCTGGCTCAGCCGGCCAGCCCCTGGCGATAGCTCAGCGCTTCCGCGATATGCAGGCGTCCAACCCGGTCGTTCGCATCCATGTCCGCCAGCGTGCGCGCGACGCGGAGCACGCGGTGATAGCCGCGCGCCGAGAGCCTGAGCCGCTCCGTCGCGCTATGCAGCAGCGATGCGCCGGCCTCGTCCGGAGCCGCCGCCTCGGCGAGCCGCGCACCGTCTATGTCCCCGTTCAACGCCGGCTCGCCATAGCGCGCCGCTTGTCTTTCACGGGCCTCCGCAACGCGGGCCGCGACATGCCGGCTACTCTCTGCCGGCGGCGGCAGCGCCAGGTCCGCGGCCGCCACGCGCGGCACGTCCACGAACAGGTCGAACCTGTCCAGCAGCGGGCCGGAGAGGCGCCGGCGATAGTCCGCCGCACAGCGCGGCGCGCGGTTGCAGGCGCGGTCCGGCTCGTCGATATGGCCGCAGCGGCAGGGGTTCATCGCCGCGACCAGCTGGAAGCGCGCCGGATAGGCGACGTGGCGGTTGGCGCGCGCGATCGCCACCCTGCCGACCTCCAGCGGCTGGCGCAGCGCCTCCAGTGCAGGCCGGGCGAATTCGGGCAGTTCGTCGAGAAACAGCACGCCGCGATGCGCGAGCGAAATCTCCCCCGGCGCGGCGCGTTGCCCGCCGCCGACCAGCGCCGTCATCGACGAGGAGTGGTGCGGGTCCCGATACGGTCTCCGGCGCGGAATGCGCCCTGCCTCCAGCGCGCCGGCTGCGCTGTGGATCCTCGACACCTCAAGCGCCTCCGCTGGCTGGAGCGGCGGCAGCACGCCGGGGAGGCGGGCCGCCAGCATCGACTTGCCGGCCCCCGGCGGCCCCGAAAGCAGCAGGTTGTGGCCTCCTGCCGCCGCGATCTCCAGCGCCCGCTTGGCGGTCTCCTGCCCCTTGATGTCGTGGAGGTCGAGGCCGTCCGCCTCGGCGGCGACCTCGCCGGGCTCCGGCGGCTTCAGCAATTGCCGGCCGCGGAAATGGTTGAGCAGCGCGAGCAGCGTCTTCGGCGCCAGCACCTCGAGATCGCCCGCCCAGGCGGCTTCCGGGCCGTTGCCGGCGGGACAGACCAGTCCCCTGCGCGACTCCACCGCCGACATGGCGGCGGACAGCACGCCCGCAACCGAGGTGAGCGCGCCGTCGAGACCGAGTTCGCCCAGCGCGACATGGCCCGCGATGTCCTCCTGCTGCACGGCCCCCATCGCGGCCAGCAGGCCGAGCGCGATCGGCAGGTCGAAGTGGCTGCCTTCCTTCTGCAGGTCCGCCGGCGCCAGGTTGACGGTGATGCGCTCCGCCGGCAGGCCGAGGCCGATGGCGGCCAGCGCAGCCCTCACCCGTTCGCGGCTCTCCGCCACCGCCTTGTCCGGCAGGCCCACGACGTTGAACGCCGCAAGGCCGCTGCCGAGATGCACCTGGACATCGACCTCGCGCACCTCGATCCCGTCGAAGGCGACCGTCGCGACATGCGCGACCGCCGGTCGGCCGCTCACTTGGCCTGCCCCGCACCGCCCCGCGCAGCGAGGCGCCCCTCGATCGCGTCCCATATGAGGGCAGCGATCCGCGTCCCGTCGAAGCGCTCGATCTCCTGAATGCCCGTGGGAGAGGTCACGTTGATCTCGGTGAGATAGCCGCCGATGACATCTATGCCGACGAAAGTGAGCCCGCGTTCGCGCAGCGCCGGGCCGATGATCTCGCAGATCTCGGTCTCCCGCGCCGTCAGGTCGCTTTTCAGCGGCGTGCCCCCGACATGCATGTTGGCCCGCGACTCGCCGGCGGCGGGAATGCGGTTGATCGCCCCGACCGCCTCGCCCTCAACGAGGATGATGCGCTTGTCGCCCTCCCGCACTTCGGGCAGGTAGCGCTGCGCGATGACGGGGTCCCGCGACGAGGTTAGGAACATTTCGAGAAGCGAGTTCAGGTTCTCGTCGTCCTCGCGCAGGTGGAAGACCCCGGCGCCGCCATTGCCGAACAGCGGCTTGACGATGATGTCGCGATGCTCGTCTCTGAAGGCGGCGATCTCGGCTTCGTCGCGCGTAATCAGGGTCGGCGGCATCACGCCTTCGAAATGGGTGACGAACAGCTTCTCCGGCGCGTTGCGCACCGATGCCGGATCGTTCACCACCAGCGTTCCGGGGTGGATGTGCTCCAGCAGGTGGGTCGCCGTGATGTAGGACATGTCGAACGGCGGGTCCTGGCGCATCATCACAGCTTCTCCGGCGCGTTGCGCACCGATGCCGGATCACCACCAGCGTTCCGGGGTGGATGTGCTCCAGCAGGTGGGTCGCCGTGATGTAGGACATGTCGAACGGCGGGTCCTGGCGCATCATCACGACGTCGAAGCCCGTGAGATCCGCCGTCTCCGCCGCGCCGAGCGTCGAATGCCGGCCCTTTTCGCGCCTGAGCGTCATCGGGCGTCCTCGCGCGGTCAGGCGCCCGTCCCGGAAGGCGAGCGCATCCGGCAGATAGTGGAACAGCGAATAGCCGCGCGCCTGGGCTTCCAGGCAAAGGGCAAAGGTGCTGTCGGCGTCGATATCGACGCTCTCGATCGGGTCCATCTGAACGGCGACGGCGAGAGTCATGGGTCAGGAATCCAGTCGGGAAATGCAGAACGCCCGCGCATCATATCGCGGCCGACTCCGCTGCGCACGCTGGCGCGCCGCGCTGTCAGTTGAGGCGGGCGCGGAAGCGCTGGATCAGGGTCGCCGCTTCGAGGCGGGGCCCGTCCGCGGGCTCCATCGCGATATAGCGCTCCAGGCTCTCCACCGCGCCCTTGAAACGGCCGAGCGCCGCTTCCAGCATTGCCCGCTCGCGCACCAGCTCCGCAAGGCCGGGCGCGATCCAGGTCATGCGTTCCAGTACCGCCAGCGCCGCTTCGAACTGCCGGCGGCGCGCAAGGCGCAGGCGGATATTGTTTTGCAGCCTGAGCAACACGCCCCGGTCCGCGGTCGCGCGGAAGTGGGCCGTTTCGAGCTCCGCCGAGGGGCCGTATGCCGCCTTCAGCAACTGGCGGAGCGCCGACGGTTCCCGCTGCGCTCCCCCTTCGAAGGGATCGACGATCGCCGTCCGGTCCACGCGGATCAGAAAATGCCCCGGAAAGTCGAGGCCCTCGACATGCGCGCCGAGCCGCCGTCCCGCAGCCATGTAGAGAATGCCGAGCGCAACCGGCAGGCCCCTCCGCCGGTCGATCACACGCAGGAGATTGGCGTTCTGCAGATCGTCGTATGTCGCCCGGTCGCCGGTATAGCCGAACGCGCCGCCGAGCGTGGCGGCAAGCCGGTCCGGGCTGCCCGCCGCCTCGGCGAGCTCGTCGAAATGCCCGCGATAGCGGTCGAGCGGCACGCCGGGCCGGTCGAACGAGCCGAGCAGCAGGGCCGCCTCGCCGATGTCGAACGGCTCCTCGCCCGATGCGCCGATCTCACGCAGTCTGGCTTCCGCTTCGCTCATGCCGTCCGCCTTCGGCGGCCGTCTTCGTCCCTCCAGGCATCCGGGATCACGATGGGCAACCGCCCCGGCACCACGGCGACGACATCGAACCGGACGGCGCAGTCCCGATAGCGGGGGTTGGCCGCAAGAAAACGCCGCGCGGCCATGGCGATCCGGTAACGCTGGCGCTCCGGCACCGCCTGCCGCGCCAGCGCCTCGGTCGGTCGCGCCTTGACCTCCACCATGACCAGCCGCCGGCCGCGGCGCGCGATCAGGTCTATCTCGCCCACCGGCGTCCGGTAGCGGCGCGCCAGCACGCGGTATCCCGCAAGGCGCAGCCGCCAGGCTGCGAGGCGCTCGGCCCGCCGGCCGCGACTGTCACCCGTCCCGCGCAAGTATTTCCAGCCCGCGCCTGTAGAGATCGCGCCGGGGCCGCCCGGAAACCGCCGCAAGCTCGCCCGCCGCCCGCGAAAGGCCGAGCGCTGCGATCCGCTCGGCAAGCAGGGCGTCGGAAACCTCGGCAGGCGCGGCCTCTGCGGGCGGCCCGACGACGATCACGATTTCGCCCTTGGGCGGGCCGGCTTCCGCATAGCGGGCCGCGAGTTCATCGAGTCTTCCGCGCGCAACTTCCTCATGACGTTTCGTCAGCTCGCGCGCAACCGCCGCCTCGCGTGCGCCCAGCACGGCCGCCATGTCCGCCAGGCAGGCCGCAAGCCGCGTTCCCGCCTCGTAGGCCAGCAGCGTTGCCGGCGCCCCGGCCCACGGCGCCAGCGCCCTCTGGCGCGCTGCCTGCCGCGCCGGCAGGAAACCCAGGAACGCAAACCGGTCCGGCGCCAGGCCGGAGAGCTGTAGCGCCGTCAGCGCCGCATTCGCCCCCGGCGCCGAGGTCACCGCGAGGCCCTCTTCCCGAACCGCGCGCACGAGGCCGAAACCGGGGTCCGACACGAGCGGCATCCCGGCATCGCTCGCCAGCGCAACCGCTTTCCCCGCCCGGATCGCCGCGACCAGCCTGGGCCGGACCTGCGCTGCATTGTGGTCGTGATAGGCGGTGAGGCGCGCCTTCAGCCCGTGGATATTGAGCAGCCGGCGGGTCACGCGCGTATCCTCGCAGGCGACGAGGTCCGCCGCCTCGAGAATATCGAGGGCCCGGAGCGTGAGGTCGCGCGCATTGCCGATGGGCGTCGCCACCAGGTAGAGGCCCGGCGACAGCCGCCCTGCCGGCTCCCCGGATGCTTTACGCGCCGGGCCGGGAGGGTTAGCTTCCCGTCCGGTTGCACCGTCGGAGGCGGGTCGTGAACACGGCATTCTGGCGCTACGCCTCTTTCGCGCTGCTCGGCATGGCGCTGGCCGCCTGCGCGCCATCGGGAACAGGCAAGCCTAGCCCGCCCAAGCCTCCCGCGAAAGCGCCAACGGCGGCCGCCCCGCCCGCAGCGCCGCAGCCGCAAGCCCCGGCAGCCGCGGTTCCTTCGACGCCCGGGGATTTTCGCGCGGCGCTGCTGGCTCCCTTCTCCGGCCGCCATGCGGAGATCGGCGCGGCCATGCTGAACGCCGCCCAGCTGGCGCTCTACGATGCCGCCGGCGAGGACTTCGTGCTGATGCCGATGGACACGGTCGGAAATCCGGCAGGCGCGGCGGAGGCGGCCCGGCAATCGGTGAAACAAGGCGCCGGTGTCCTGCTCGGCCCGATTTTCGGGTCGAATGTTCCGGCGGCGGCCGAGGCGGCGCAGGGGCGATCCCTGCCCGTCTTCGCCTTCTCCAACGACCGCTCGGCGCTCCGGCCGGGTGTGTGGCTTTTCGGCCCCCCGCCGGAAGACGAGGTGGACCGCCTGGTAGGCCACGCCACGAATGAGGGCCGGCGGCGGTTGGGCGTCCTGGCCTACGATACCGGGTTCGGGCGCTATGCGGCAGAGGCCGCCGCGCGCGCCGCTCGCGAGCACGGCGCGGTCGTGGTCCGGCGCGGCTTTCTCACTCCCGGTCTCGATGCGAAGGAGCTTTCCGAGCGGGTGCGCGCGTTCGCCGGCGCGCCGGTCAAACGGACGCCCGAGACCGACGAACAGCCTCCGCCTTTCGACGCCGTGCTGGTTGCCGCGGAAGGCGAAGCGCTGCGGTCCTCGGCATCGTTGCTCGCCTTTCACGGGATCGACCCGAAACAGGTCAGATATCTGGTGACGGGAGTCCGGCCCGGCCGGCTCCCGCTGGGCGAGCCGAGCCTGGCCGGCGCGTGGTTTGCGGGTTCTCCGCCGGAAGCGTTCGATCTCTTCGCCCGGCGCTATGAAGCCGTGTACGGCGAAGCGCCGCCTCGCCTTGCCGGCCTCGCCTATGACGCGACCGCCATCTCCGCCATGCTGGCGGCGGATCGCCGCGCGGGAGTGCTGGACATGGCCACGCTTACCGCCCCGGACGGCTTTTTCGGCGCTGGCGGATACTTCCGGTTTCGCCGCAACGGGGTCATCCAGCGGGCGCTCGCCATATTCGAGATAGCGCCGGACGGTCCCCGCATCGTCGATCCGGCCCCCGAACGCTTCGACGCAGAAGGCCGGCCAGTCGGTTAGGCCGGTTCCAGCGGCGGGACCGGGTGGAGAATGCCCGCCGTTTGGCCCGCAAATGCAGCTTTCGTTCCTAAAATCAGAATTATTTCTGCGTTCAGTTTGACTTTGAAAATTCCATGCTATGATGCCTGCAGGAGAAGGCAACATCCGAAAGCAGTTTTCTCCGGCGTCGACGCAAAAAGAACTTCAACGGAACAGACAGGAGACGTGCGCCCTCCGCCTCGCGCGCGCAATCAGGCGCACGAACCGCGCCGGCGCAAGACGCGCGCAGGCGGGCGCGGGCGCGCACGCAGGGATACGCGCGCAAAAAGGGTCCGGCGGCGACGCGGACGGAGTGGAGTGCAACGGAACGCGATGGAGGGAGCGATATGCAGGAACGGAACCGCAGAGCTTCGGCGGCGGCATGGGACACATGACATTTCATGACAGAATGCCGGGGGTCTTCCATGAACTGCCCCGTTCTGCGACCCGACCGACCGCGGAAGGCGGGATCGCCCCGGCCCTCCAACTCGTCGCCCCGGCTGCCGAGCCTACCGGATTCGCACATCTGCGTTTGCCCGCTTCGCATTGCATGTTCCCCACGGTCGCCCCGGCCCCCGAGCCGGGGGCCCAGCCTCGGGTCTCGCGGGCACATCGGGAAACAGGGATGGACCCCCGCCTTCGCGGGGGCGACAAATCGGGGCAAACGCCCGCCCAGCAAGTCTGGCAAGCGTACCGAATACAAGCCAGCAAGAGATGTGTCTCCGACCGGGGCCCAGCCTCGGGTCGGCGGCGGTTCATCGGCTGCGGCGGCATCGCGAGCCATGGATGGACCCCGGATCGGGGTCCGGGGCGACAAAAGGGGCGCGGAGCGGGACGCAGCCGAGCCGGCAGGCGCGCCGGATGACAGCCGGAAACAGACGTGTGAATCGGATAGGCCCGAAAGGACGGCGTCATGCCGGAACGGACTACCGACTAAACGCCGTGCGCATGCGGATCGTGACGAAACATGACATCCCATGACACTTGCCGACACTCCCGACACCGGGAAGGCGGTTCACCCGGACCGGACGGCATTGCCGACCGGCTCAAGCGGCGGGGGCGGGGGCGGGTCGGCGAAGAGGGCCTGCGCCCCGACAATGTCGAGGTCCTGCCCCGCAGAGCGGGCAATCGTGGCTTGGACGGTCCCGGCGGCGAGCGCCATGGCTTCCGCCCAGCCGTTCCGCCACCGGGCCGCGAACAGCGAGGCGAACAGGTCGCCCGCGCCGTAACCCGGATGCGCCACGCGCGGCACCGCAGCCTGCCAGGCCTCGCCTTCCGACACGCCGACGCAAGCGAGACAACCCTCTCCCGCCGGCACGCTCGTCGCCACGACGAGGGGCGGTCCGATCCCCGCGGCAAGCTCGGCAGCGGTTGCCGGCCCGTCCACGTCGCGGCCTGCCAGCAGGGAAAGCTCGAACCGGTTGGGCGTTATGGCCGCAGCTCTCGGCAGAAGCTCCCGCCGAATCGTCTCCGGCAGGTCGGGCGCCACGAACAGCCCGCCCGGATCGTCGCCCATGACCGGGTCGAGCAGATAGGGCGCGCCGACGCGGTCCACGGTGCGCGCCACCGCCTCCGCATTGGCAGCCGAGCCCAGATAGCCGGACAGGACCAGGTCGATGTCCTTCAGGAAGCCGCGCTCTTCGAGGCCGGTTGCGATGCCGTCAATGGTGTGCGCCGGATGCACCTCGCCCCGGAACCCGCCATGGGCCGGGTGGTTCGAAAAGGCAACGGTGTCGATGCAGGTCACGGCATGGCCCAGGCGCTGGAGCACGAAGACGGCCGTGCGGTTGCCGACAAAGCCGCGCGCCACCGAAGATTGAATCGATAGAATGTGCATGATGTCCGCCCCGCTGCCGACGAATCGCCCCCGCAAGGAATCCGCCTTCATGCCCCATGCCGTCAAGCCGCGCCGTAGCGCGCTCTATATGCCGGCTTCGCGCGCCGGCGCACTGGAAAAGGCGAAGACCCTGCCTGCCGACGTGCTGATCTTCGACCTCGAAGACGCCGTCAGCCCCGACGCGAAGGAAACGGCCCGCGCACAGGCGGTGGCAGCGGCGCGTTCGGGAGCCTACGGACCGCGGGAGATCGCGATCCGCGCCAACGGGCTCGATACGCCCTGGGGACATGACGACCTCGCGGCCATTGCAGGCTCGGGTGCGGATGCAGCGCTGCTTCCCAAGGTAGAAAGCGAGACGACGGTCCGCCAGGCCGCCGCCCTGCTCGACCGGCATGGCGCTCCTGCCGGGATGGCCCTCTGGGCGATGATGGAAACGCCGCTGGCCATGCTGCGCGCGGACGCCATCGCAGGTGCCGGGCGCCGCCTGTCCGCCCTGGTCATGGGCACGTCCGACCTCGCCAAGGAACTGGGGGCCGCCCACACGCGGGACCGGCTGCCCTTCCTTACGGGGCTCGGCCTTTGCCTGCTGGCGGCGCGCGCCCACGGCCTTGCAGTGCTGGACGGGGTCCATCTGGACCTTGCGGACGATGAGGGCTTCGCGGCCGCCTGCCGCCAGGGCGCCGAACTCGGTTTCGACGGCAAGACGCTGATCCATCCGAGGCAGGTCGATCCCTGCAACACCGCCTTTTCGCCCGATCCGGAGGCCGTCGCCGAAGCGCAGCGGATCATCGCCGCTCATGCGGATGCGGAGGCCGCCGGCCAAGGGGTCGTCGTGGTGGACGGGCGGCTGGTCGAAAACCTGCATGTCGAAATGGCGCAACGCACGGTCGCGCTCGCAGAGGCCGTCGCCGCACGTCAGGGCCGATAGCAGGATGTTCGATTTAGAACTCGTGTTTCGGGGGTATTTCACCGGCCTCCGCCTGTTGCCGCCCGCGAGCGGGGAAGCCGGGGCTCATCCATGATCCCCGACACCGCCGACCGGCTTCCGACAGGACATAGGAAATATTTTCATATTTCGCCCGCCACGGGGCTTGACTGGAGAGAAAGTGTAGTAGAATGGAGGGTAAGAGAAGGCGGCTCCCGGGGCCGCCTTTCGCTTTTCTGCTGAGGGAAGCAATGGCTGGGGTCCGAAAAAAGCCCCGGCGGGAACGAACGGGAGACATGCGTCCGCCGTCTCGCGCGCGCAATCAGCCGCGCGAACCGCGCCGGCGCAAAACGCGCGCAGGCGGGCGCGGGCGCGCACGCAGGTTTCGCGCGCAAAAAGGGTCCGGCGGCGGTGCGGACGGAATGGAGCGGAACGGAACGCGACGGAGGGAACGATATGCAGGAACGGAACCGCAGAGCTTCGGCGGCGGCATGGGGAACATGACAAAACATGACACATTGCAGGGAGTCTTCCATGAGCCGCCCCGCCGCGCTTGCGCTAGAGCACGGTCCGTTCCGGTTGCAACGGGGCCGAATGCGCGGCTCCAGGTGTCACCCCGGACGGAGCGAAGCGGAGATCCGGGGTCCGGGCAGTCCAAGTCCCTGCCGGGTTGCAGCGGCGTTACTGGGCCCCGGATCGGAGGCCGGGGCGACAATTTCGGGCTTGGCCCGAAATACGGTCCAATCGGAACGGATTCTGTACTAAATGCACACAACTCGGTCCGCCCTGTATCCGGGTCGCCCGACAGTCCGGTTGCTCGGCGTGACGGGGCGAAGCCCGGCGGTCATCGGCACGGGTTCCAATCGACAGCCGCAGGCACGTGCCCGTGTACGGGCATAGTGACCCGGTTGTCGGCTAACATGTGCTACTCGGCTGAGGAACGCCTGTCCGCATGACCTACCGCACTCTCCGTTCCTGGCTCGACCGCCTGCAGGCCACCGACCGGCTCGCAGTGGCACAGCCGGGCGTCTCGCTGGATTTCACCCTCGCCGCGCTCGCCAAGCGGTGGGATGCGCGCAAGGCGGTGCTCTTTCCGGCCCCGCTCGGCCTCGACGGCCGCCGCCACGAGATTCCGGTCGTTTCCGGCCTCGTCTCGGACCGGGGCTGGATTGCGGAGGCGATGGGAGTGGAGCCCGGAGCGGTGCTCGACCGCTTCCGGGCCGCAGCCGAGCAGCCGCTCCCCTGGCGCGAGGTATCCGACGCCCTGTGCCAGGAGCGCATCGACCGGAATCCGGACCTCACCGCCGCGCTTCCGATCCCGAAGCACAATGCGCTCGACGCCGGGGCCTATATCTCCGCCGGACTGGTCATCGCGCGAAACCCGAAGACCGGCATCCAGAACGTCTCGATCAACCGCCTCCAGATCACAGGCCCGAGACGCATGGGCATCCTGATCCTGCCCCGCGACCTGCATCACTTCTTCGCCGCCGCCGAGGCGGCCGGCGAGCCGCTCGACATAGCGGTCGCGGTCGGCGTCGATCCGCTGACCCTGCTCGCCAGCCAGGCGATCCTGCCCATCGATCATGACGAGCTGGAGGTAGCCGGCGCCCTGCACGGCGCGCCGCTGGAGGTGGTGAAATGCGCGACGAACGAAGTGCGCGTGCCCGCCGACGCCGAGATCGTGGTTGAGGGCCGCCTGCTACCCGGCATTCGGGAAACGGAAGGGCCGTTCGGCGAATTCCCGCAATATTACGGACCCGCCGGCGAGCACCCGGCCATTGAGGTGGATGCCATCGCCACGCGCGCGAATCCCATCTTCCACACCATCGTCCCGGCCGCGATGGAACACCTGCTGCTTGGCGCCATCCCGCGCGAGGCCACCATTGCGGCGCATCTGCAACGCACCTGCCCGACCGTGCTCGACGTGCATCTCTCGCGCGGGGGCGTCTGCCGCTACCATCTGTATGTGAAGCTGCGGAAGACGCAGGAGGGCCAGGGGCGCAATGTCATCATGGCCGCCTTCGCCGCCCATGCGGACGTGAAGCAGGTGACGGTGGTGGACGAGGATGTCGATGTCCACGACCCGACGGCCGTGGAATGGGCAGTCGCAACCCGTTTCCAGGCCGCTCGCGACCTGTTCGTCGTCCCGCGCGCGCAAGGCTCGAAACTCGACCCTTCGGCAGACGACGGCGTCTCCGACAAGCTCGGCCTCGACGCCACCATGCCGCTCGACCGCGACGACTTCACCTACACCGTGGTCCACGTGCCCGGCGAAGACGATGCGAGCCTCGACGCATTGCTCACCGACGAGCGCTACGAATTCTGAACCGGCGGCGCGATCGCCCACAGGAGACTCCGACCCGTGACCGACATCTTCCTGGCCGATGCGCCCGACGCCGTGCCTGTCCTGATCGTGGACAAGAAAAGCCTGCAAGGCTGGCTCGAAGGCGCCGCGCCCGCCACCCGCAATTGGGTGGGCGCCAACGGCTTCGAGGCGGAGCCCGGCAGCGCGCTCGTGCTCCCGGATGCGGATGGCAGGCCCGCCCGTGTGCTCGCCGGCTCGGACGGGCCCGGCGACATGTGGGCCCTGGGCGGCCTGCCGCGCCGGCTGCGCAAGGGAGCGTTCCGCATCGAAAACGATCTCGACGCTGCGGAGGCGACGCGGGCGGCGACTGCCTGGGGGCTCGGTTGCTACGCCTTCGACGGCTATTCCGAAAGCAAGAGCCGCAGACATGCGAGTCTCGTCTGGCCCGCGAATGCGGACCGGAACGCCGCACAGGCCACGGTCGAAGCGCAGGCGATGGTGCGCGACCTCATCAACACGCCTGCAAACGACATGGGGCCGGAACGGCTCGAAACCGCCGTCCGGGAACTGGGCGAGCGCCACGGCGCCCGGGTCTCCTCCATCGTCGGCGACGACTTGCTCACGCAGAACTACCCGACCGTCCATGCCGTCGGCCGGGCCGCGGCCGTCGCACCGAGGCTGATCGACCTGGTGTGGGGCGACGAAGACCGGCCGAAGCTCACGCTGGTCGGCAAGGGTGTCTGCTTCGACAGCGGCGGCTTGGACCTCAAGACGCCGACCGGCATGAGGCTGATGAAGAAGGATATGGGCGGCGCGGCCAATCTGATCGGGCTCGCCCACATGGTGATGTCCACGGCCCTGCCCGTGCGGCTCAGGCTGATGGTCCCTGCAGTCGAGAACAGCGTTTCCGGCAATGCCATGCGGCCGATGGACGTGATCCGCACGCGCAAGGGCCTGACGGTCGAGATCGGCAACACGGACGCCGAAGGCCGGCTCATCCTCTGCGACGCGCTGGCCGAGGCCTCAGGCGAGTCGCCCGACCTGATACTCGACTGCGCCACCCTGACGGGCGCCGCACGCACCGCGCTCGGGGCGGACCTGCCGGCGCTTTTCTGCAATGACGACACGGTGGCGGTCGCGCTGCTCGAATCCTGCGAGGCGGAGCAGGATCCCGTCTGGCGGATGCCGCTCTTCCAGCCCTACCGCAAGCTGCTCTCCAGCGACGTTGCGGACATGAACAACGTGTCCGACGGTCCGCTTGCCGGCGCGATAACGGCGGCGCTGTTCCTGGAGCGCTTCATCGAGCCGAGCACTCCCTGGGCGCATGTGGACATGATGGCCTGGAACCGCGAGAACCGGCCCGGCCGCCCGCGAGGCGGCGAGGCTCAGTTCATTCGCGGCGCGATGGCAATGCTGCGCCGGCGCTACGCCGGGTAGCGGTTCTCAAAGACCGTTTTGAGAATGGGTTATTCGCGGCCTCCGGGCGATTTGAGCCGGGACAACAGGCGGACAAACACCGTCACCCCGGCCCCCGAGCCGGGGTCCATCCATGGCTCCCGATGCTGCCGCTGCCGGTGGAGAACGGGATCGACCGATGAAGTTGTCGCCAGAACCGAGGCTGGACCCCGGCTCGGAGGCCGGGGTGACGCATTGGGGGGCGGACCGAGGTCTGTCCCATCCATGGAAGTCGACATCGCCGGACCGAACCCTGCTCCGACGCGATTCTCAAACGGACACTCAGTAGAACAGCTTCCTGCGGTCCATCCCTTCGTAGAGATGGGCCACGAACTCGCCATAGCCGTTGTAAAGCAGGGTTTTGCGGCGCTCGTCCGTGCCGATCATGCGCTCGGATGCCTGGCTCCAGCGCCGGTGCGGCACCTCCGGGTTCACGTTCGCCCAGAAGCCGTATTCGCGGCCCTGCACCTTCTCCCAGAAGCTCTTGGGTTGCTTCTCGGTAAAGGTGAAGCGCACGATCGACTTGATCGACTTGAAGCCGTATTTCCACGGCAGCGCGAGGCGGAGCGGCGCGCCGTTCTGCGCCGGCACGGGCTTGCCGTAGAGGCCGGTGACGATGAAGGCAAGCTCATTGGTGGCCTCTTCCATGGTCACGCCCTCGACATAGGGCCACGGATACCAGAACTCCTTCTGGCCCGACGCCATGTCCGGGTCGTTGAAGGTTTCCATCCGCACATATTTCGCCTTTGCGAGCGGCTTCGCGAACTCGACCAGCTTCGCCATCGGGAAGCCCGACCAGGGCACCGCCATCGCCCAGGCCTCGACGCAACGGTGGCGATAGAGGCGCTCCTCAACGCCCATCTTGCGGACCAGGTCGTCGAAACCGATCTCGATGGGCTGCTCCACATCGCCGTCGAGATGGACGGTCCAGGGGCGGATACGCAGATTGTCGCGCGCCCGCTTCCAGATGCCCTTGCTGGAGCCGAACTCGTAGAAGTTGTTGTAGGTGGTCGCGACCTCCTCCGGAGTCAGCGGCCGATCCAGCGTATAGGTCTCGTTGCGCGGTCCCGGATAGAGGTCGGCCGTCGGGTCGGATTCCGGCGTGGCTGCGCGTGCCGCCACGGGCCATGTCGCCGCCGCGATGCTGCCGGCCGCCGCCGCCTGGATCAGCCGGCGCCTGTCGCGGAACACCGCCTCCGGCGTCGCCTCGCTCTCGGGCAACTCCCAGCCGCGTCGTTTCAGGATCTGCATACCAGGCACTCCTTTGAACATCTTGACGCAACAAATGCGCGGGAAACGCCCCGGCCGCCAATCACTTTCCTGTTATGCCGGCTGCGCCAGCGGGCGCACGATAGGCTTGTCGGCTATGGGCAGGTGGATGACCGCAGCGAAGACGCCGAGCGCGATATTGATGAGCCAGATCGTGTCGTAGCCGCCTGTCAGGTCGAACAGGTAGCCGCCGAGCGAGGCGCCCAGGAACGCGCCCGCCTGGTGGCCGAGAAAGACGATGCCGAACAACGTGCCGAAATAGCGCGTGCCGAAGATCTGCCCGACGATCGCGGAGGTGAGCGGCACCGTGCTGAGCCAGGCGAGGCCGAGCCCGGCAGCGAAGATGAGCGTCGTGGTCGTCGTGACAGGCGTGAAGGCATAGACCGCGAACATGAGCGCCCGCACCGCATAGACGCCGCTCAGAAGGTATTTCTTGCGGAAACGGCTGCCGAGGAAGCCCACTGCGATCGTGCCAATGAGGTTGCAGATGCCGATGGTCGCGATCGCCCAGCCGCCAATGTCGGCCGGCAGGCCGCTTCGCGAAATGAAATTGGGCAGATGCGTTACGATGAACTGCACATGGAAGCCGCAGACGAAGAAACCGGCGGTCAGCAGCAGATAGCCGGAATGCCCCCTGGCCTCGGTCAGCGCCTCCCTAAGGCTCTGCTCCGCTTCCAGCGCGCGCGACCGCGACACGGGCCGCGAGCGCAACACTGCGGCCAGCAGCACGACGAGAGCGATCAACCCCATCAGGCACAGCAGTCCGCCACGCCATCCGAAGGCCTCGATGATGGGGCGCGCGGACGGGGTTACGAAGAACTGTCCGAGCGAAACCCCGGCTGCCGTCAGCGCCATGACCAGCGGGTGCCGTTCCTTGGGGAAGGCGCGCACCACCGCTGTCATCACAATGGGCATGCCGCAGCCTGCCGCGCCCAGGCCCACCAGAAGGCCGAGCGACAGATAAGCGTCTTCGGGCGTCTGCATCCGGCTGGCGTAGAAGAGGCCGGAGGCGTAGATCGCGCTGCCGACGACCAATGTCCGCCCGGTCCCGAAGCGGTCCGCGATCCAGCCGAAGACGGGTTGGCCCAAGCCCCAGAAGATGCTCTGGATGGCAAGCGCGAGCGATACCACAGCCACCGACCAGCCCAGATCGGTGCTGATCGGCTCCAGATACATGCCGAAGGACTGGCGCGACCCGAAGGTGAAGGCCAGCACAAGGCCCCCGGCGATGACGACGAACACGCCGTACCGATGCATCGCTGATTTCCCGAAGCGTTCGCCGTCGCTTACAATCTGGACAGCCTCGAGACAAGGAGAAGCCGGAATGGGCGACACGGTGCTTTGCGAAATCGGCAAGGGAATCGCCTGGGTCACACTGAACAATCCGAAGGCGCGCAATGCGCTCAGCGCCCAGATGCGCATCGACCTGCGCGACGTCATCGGGGACCTGGAACACGACGATTCCGTGCGCTGCGTGGTGCTGCGCGGCGCGGGCGGGCACTTCATGGCCGGCGGCGATATCCGTGCCATGCAGGAGCGCCTGGAAATCGACAGGGAGACCCGCAAGCGCGTCGTGGTCGAGGGCATCCATGCGATCCATCTGCCCATCTTCGCCATCCGCCGGATGCGCAAGCCGGTGATCGCGAGTGTCCAGGGGGCAGCTGCCGGTTTCGGCCTTGGGCTGGTTGCAGCCTGCGATCTGGCGATTGCTGCGGACGACGCCTTCTTCACGCTCGCCTATTGCCATATCGGCGCGAGCCCGGACGGCGGCTCTTCCTACTTCCTCGCCCGCACGCTCGGCATGAAGCAGGCAATGGAACTGGCGCTGCTCGGCGACCGGTTCGGCGCGGAGCGCGCTCTCGAACTCGGCATCCTGAATCGTGTCGTGCCGGCCACCGACCTGGAGGCCGAGACGCGGGCCTTGGCCGAACGCCTTGCCGCCGGCCCGACGGTGGCCTATGCCCAGGCCAAGTCGTTGTTCAACACCGCCTTCCACACGCCCATGGAGCAGCAGCTTCAATGGGAGGGGGAACACATGGCAGTGTCGATGACCACCGACGACCACGCCGAGGGCGTCACGGCCTTCCTCGAAAAGCGCCGGCCGGTCTTCAAGGGCGCCTGAGCGCCCGGCCCTTTTGCCCGAAAACGCTGCCATGGAGCGGACATGACCGAATTGCGGACCGTCACCGAAGGGCTGATGTTTCCCGAAGGGCCGATCGCCATGCCGGACGGCTCGGTGCTGCTCGTCGAGATTCGTCGCGGCACGTTGACGCGCGTTCTTCCGGACGGGCGCAAGGAGGTTGTCGCGAAGCCGGGCGGCGGGCCGAACGGCGCCGCGCTCGGGCCGGACGGGCGGGTCTATCTCTGCAACAATGGCGGCAATGAGTGGCTCGACGAGCCGGGCGGCCGGATGCGCCCCATCGGGCAAGGGCAAGGGCGGGACTATAGCGGCGGCCGGATCGAGGCTGTGGACCTTGAGACCGGCGCGGTCGAGACGCTCTACACGGAATGCGAGGGGCGCCGGCTGAAGGGTCCGAACGACCTCGTGTTCGACGGCGAGGGCGGTTTCTGGTTCACCGACCTCGGCAAGGTCCGTGATCGGGAGCGAACCTGGGACCGCACCGGCATCCACTACGCCCGCGCCGACGGGTCCTTCATTACCGAGGCCGCCTTTCCGCTGATTACGCCGAACGGCATCGGCCTCTCGCCCGACGACAGCGCGGTCTATGTGGCCGAGACCCAGACCGGGCGCGTCTGGGCCTTCGACATCGAGGCGCCGGGCGTACTCAGGAAGCACCCCTGGCCGAGCCCGCATGGCGGGCGGCTGGTGAACCAGACGCACGGTTACCGCATGCTCGACAGCCTGGCTGTGGACGCGGTCGGGAATATCTGCGTTGCGACGTTGATGGACCCCGGCATTTCCATCGTCCGGCCCGACGGCTCGGGGTTGGAGCATGTGCCGATGCCGGATCCGTACACGACCAATATCTGCTTCGGGGGCCCGAACCTCCGCACGGCCTTCATCACCCTGTCCCACACCGGCAAGCTGGTTTCCTGCCCCTGGCCGGAGGCCGGTCTGCCGCTCCACTATCTGAACGAGCGGGCCGGCTAGAGCCGGACGAGACACGGAACGCGCTCATGCGGGAAGAACAGCTCGAATCCGTCTGCCGGATCGCGCGCGAGGCGGGCGAGACGATCATGCCCTGGTTCCGCGCGCCGGACCTCCAGACGCGCCGCAAGTCCGACCGCAGCCAGGTGACGGAGGCGGACGAGGCGGCCGAACGCCTGATCCTCGAACGCCTCGCGGCGCTGACGCCGGATATCCCCGTGGTTGCCGAGGAAAGCGTGGCGGCCGGGCGGGTGCCCAAGGTCGGCGACGCGCCCTTCTGGCTGGTCGATCCGCTCGACGGCACCAAGGAGTTCGTTCGCAAGATTCCCGAATTCACGGTCAATATCGCGCTCATCGAGGAACGCCGCCCGGTGCTGGGCGCCGTCTATCTACCGGCCTCGGGCGAACTCTATGCCGGCCGGCAGGACGCCGGCGCCTTCATGGAAGACAGCGGCGGCAGGCGGCAAATCGCAATCCGCCCGTTCCCCAGCACGGGCATCACGGTCACGGTCAGCCGCACTTATGGCGCGGGCACGGAAATCGGCCGCTTCCTCGCCCGCTACGACGTGGCCCGGCAGATCGACGCCGGCTCGTCGCTCAAATTCTGCCTGATCGCGCGCGGCGAGGCCGATGTTTATCCGCGCTATGGCGGCAGCAGCGAGTGGGACACGGCCGCCGGCCATGCCGTGCTGGCGGCCGCCGGCGGCTCCGTGCGCGAAATCGACGACGGCCCGGAGCTGCTCTACGGCAAGGCCCGCTTCTCCAACCCCTGGTTCATCGCCTGGGGCGGGTCGTGACCTCAGGGGCGGCTATCGAGGAAGCCGCCCGGTCGATCCGCGCCGGCGGGCTGGTCGCGTTCCCGACCGAGACGGTTTACGGCCTCGGCGCAGATGCGACCGACGACCGCGCCGTTGCGGCCGTCTTCGAGGCCAAGGGCCGGCCCCGTTTCAACCCGCTCATCGTGCACGTGGCGGGCCGGGAGGAGGCCGAAGCACTGGCGGTCTTCGACGACCGCGCCCGCCGGCTTGCGGACAGGTTCTGGCCGGGGCCGCTCACCCTGGTGCTGCCGCGCAAGCCGGAGTCGCCGGTCTCCCGGCTCGCGTCCGCCGGCCTCGACACGCTCGCCATGCGCTGGCCGGCCCATCCGCTGGCGGATGCGCTGATCCGCGCCGCCGGGCGGCCGCTGGTCGGCCCGAGCGCCAACCGGTCGGGGCGCCTCAGCCCCACGACGGCCGCCCATGCAGAGGCCGAGCTCGGCGGGCACGCGGCGATGGTTCTCGACGGCGGCCCCTGCCGGGTCGGCCTCGAATCGACCGTGATCGCGCTCGGCGACGGCCCGCCGGTCCTGCTGCGCCCCGGAGCGCTCGACACCGAGGCCATCGAGGCGGAGATCGGCCCGCTTGCCGAGCCCACCCCCTCGGCCCGAGACGCGCCGCGCCCTTCGCCCGGCATGCTGCTGCGCCACTATGCGCCCGACAGCCCGCTCCGGATGGAGGCCGGTTCCGCCCGTCCGGGCGAGGCCATGCTCGGCTTCGGCGCGGTCGCAGGGGACCTGAACCTCAGCCCCTCCGGCGACCTTGCGGAGGCCGCCGCCAACCTCTTCGCCATGCTGCGCCGGCTTGACGGCGGGGGCGGCATCGCCGTCGCCCCGGTCCCGGACCGCGGCCTCGGCCGGGCGATCAACGACCGCCTCCGCCGCGCCGCCCGAGCGTAGAGCAGGTCAGGCGGCGGCGTCTTCCGCGTGGAAGCGGATGGCGAGGCGGGGGCCGATGGGCCAGGGCTGGCGGCGGTGGAGTTCGACCAGCTTCCGGGCGCGCGCGGCTGCCGCTTCGGGAAACGGCAAGCCCCGGCGCAGCTCCAGGTCCACATGCATGCACAGGCACTCATAGGCGGCGAGCGCCGGGCCGTCGGGCGCGCGGTGCAGCGTCTGCAGATAGTGGACGCGCTTGGCGTCGGCGTCGGCGAAGTGGAACCGGCAGATCAGCCGCTCGCCGGCGCGGGCATCGTCCAGATAGACGACATGGCTTTCCAGCGCGAAGGTGCTGCAATTGGTTCGCGCCAGATAGTCCGGCGGCAGGCCGAGCGCCCGGCCGAACGGCTCCAGCACGGCCTCGAACAACTCCAGATAGCGCACCCGCGGCACGAGGCCGTCGGGCCCTGCCCAGGCGGCCGGAATCGCCGGCGCGAAGCCTTCCGGCCAGATGCTCAAAGCCAGGCGTCGGCGAGTTCGCGGGCGATCTGGACGGCGTTGGTCGCCGCCCCCTTGCGGAGATTGTCCGAAACGACCCAGAGGTTGAGGCCGTGCTCGACCGTCGGGTCGCGGCGGATGCGCGAGACGAACACGGTGTCGTCGCCGGCGGCCTCCTTGGGCGTGACGTAGCCGCCGTCCTGGCGCCGGTCCACCACCTGGACGCCGGGCGCCTGGCTCAGAAGCTCGTAGGCCTCTTCTTCGGCCATCGGCCCGTCGAACTCGACATTCACCGCCTCGGCATGGCCGACGAAGACCGGCACCCGCACGCAGGTCGCGGTGACCGCAATGTCCGCGTCCAGGATCTTCCGGGTTTCGTTCACCATCTTCCACTCTTCCTTGGTCGAGCCGTCGTCCATGAAGACGTCGATATGCGGCACGACGTTGAAGGCGATCTCCTTTGTGAACTCGGCCGGCTCCGCATCCTCCAGCTGATAGACGCCGCGCGTCTGGCCCCAGAGCTCGTCCATGCCCTTCCGGCCCGCGCCGGAGACGGACTGGTAGGTCGAGACCACGATGCGCCGGATCGGCTGCGCGTCCTGCAGCGGCTTCAGCGCCACCACCATCTGGATGGTCGAGCAGTTGGGGTTCGAGACGATGTTGCGCCGCGAATAGCCCTCCAGCGCCTCCCGGTTCACCTCCGGCACCACCAGCGGCACGTCGCTGTCCAGGCGGAAGGTCGAGGTGTTGTCGATGACCACGCAGCCGGCGGCGGCGGCGCGCGGCGCATGCACCTTCGAGACCGCGCCGCCCGGCGAGAAGAGCGCGATGTCCCAGCCCGAGAAGTCGAACTCGTCGAGAACCTGCACGTCCAGCTCGTCATCGCCGAAGGACACCTTGCGGCCCAGGGATTTGCGCGATGCCAGCGCCGCAATGTCGTCCACGGGGAAGGATGTCTCGTGCAATCCTTCCAGAAGCTGGTAGCCGACGGCTCCGGTCGCGCCGGCAACGGCGACCCTGTAGCCCATGACCCGATGTCCTTGTGCAAACGAATGGCGCGGGAGACTTACGGCGCGACCGCCCGCAATTCAATCCCCTGCCGCCCGACGGAGCCCGAAGACGGCGGGGCCCACTCCAGGCCTGGCGCTCGAAATGTCATGTTCTGTCATGTTCTCCATGCGTAGGGGACATACTCCGCGTCTTCTCCCGGCATAGCGCCCCATCCGGGAACCGCCCTCCCGCTTGCAGGCTGCCGGATAGACGGAGTTGCCGGCGGCGGATTGGCATTCCGCGGCTCGTGTACCGTTCGGTTCTTCTCCCCTCCCGCTTGCGGGCTACTGGATTCACACATCGTGATTGATCCGGTATCCGCGTTGTATGGCACGGAACTGGTAGAGGCCGTGGAGCATGACGACGGGTCCGGGTTTTCCGTAGTATGCGGTCCATCCACCGAGGCGAGCGCAGACCCATGCGGCGAAGGCGAGCGAGCCTTTGGGATGGGGGTTTTTCTGTTTTTCGGTCTTGCCTTCGAGTGTGGCCGAGACGGCTTCGAGCGCGGGTTGGTCCTCGTCTTCGAAGACGTCCTGGAGCGGTCGTCCAGCGGCGCCGTCGCGGTCTTGGACCATCTGCAGGCAGGAGATGCCGGCCACGAGCGTCATGGCGCAGAGCGTCCTGAAGGGGGCGGTCTCCATGGAGACGCGCTCGATGTCGAAGCCTTTGGACTTGATGGTGCGGAACAACTGCTCGATCACCCAGCGCCGGCGGTAGAGTTGCGTGATCCAGCGCGCCTGCTCGAAGCTCTCGACCCGGTGGCTGGTCAACAGCCGCCAGTGCGCCGGCGTCACGCCGGGCGGGGGATCGATCTCGCGCGCCTCGACAAGGAAGACGGGCTGCTGCGCCGCGACGCCGGGCGCCACGGGCCTGCCCTTCGGGCGTCGAAGCGTGACCGCGCCGAAACGCACGGCGATGCGGGCCTTGCGTTTCTTTTGTCCGGGCCGGGCCGGCAGCTCGATCGCATGCTCCTTCTCGGGCTTGCCGGCCAGGCTGGAAAACAGCCGGCCCGCCCCCTCCGGGACCGCCCGGTCCTGCGCCGCCCGGATCAGCACCTCCACGCCGTCGGGCCTGTCGGCGAACATCTCGTAAATGTCGCCCTCGCGGTCCGCGACCACCGTCACCCGCGCAGCCCCCGCCGACGCCAAACGCCCGCTGGCCTGCATGCCGTCGAGCCAGCGCCGGCTCTCCTTCTCGCAAAGGGCGCGCCCCTTCGCCTTCTTCGCACCCTTCGCCTTCTTCCCCCCGCCGCCATGGCGCTCGATGAGCCGCGCGTCCACAAGACCCAGCAGCGCGCCATGCTCAGCCTCGACCGCAATCGTGACATGCCCGACAAGACTGTTGCCCAAGCCGTCATCGCGGAAACTCGTCGTGTCCTGGATCGCCAGAACGTCCAGACCCGCAACCCGCGATGCCGTCCCCGACGCCGCCCGCTCTACAATCTTCTCCACCGTCACCTTGTCGTTCCGCAGAAACCGTCCGATCCGAACCTCGCCCGCCCGGTTGCCCCCCAAACGGCGCACCGAAATGCCCCGGGGACCGTGCCTGACAAGACGATGATGCAAAAACCCATGCGACCGGTCCACGCGCCGGTCCCCGAAAACCGCCCCTTCGCTCACCACCCCTCAAACTCCCTGGCTACCGTCCAAACTCCGTCAAAGGCAGCGAATCACAAAACCCACAAAGCGAAAACTCCTTGCCTGCAAAACAGGCCGATCTCGAGATGTGTGCATCCGGTAGCGCTTGCGGGAGGGGCGGGGGAGGGCCTCTCGGCGAGCCTGCCCCGGACCCCGATCCGGGGGCTTTTGCCGGGCTTCGCCCGCCGCTTCCGCTGGCGCGCAAGCGGCCCCCCTCCCGGCCTCCCCCGCAAGCGGGGGAGGAGAATGAAGGGGCCGCCCTGCAAGCCCCGGACTGCGATCCGGGCAAGCGGGGGAGGAGATTCCCGTCGGCCATCGGCACAGCTTCCGGCGCCGGGCGGAGGGACACACGAGAGCGTCATGATATGTCATGTTTTGTCATGCGGCGGGGCTGCGGGTGTGGCTTTCTGCCTGTCGGGGCCGGCGTTTCGGACGCGCTCGAGAGTGCGGGCGAGGGATTCCTCCGTGCGGCGGTGCTGCTTTTCGCGCCATGCGCTGAATTCGGGCGAGGGCAGCCTGCCGACGAACTTCCGCTCGCCGACATAGCAGTCGAGCAGGCTGTCGTCGCGGCTCTCGTCCAGCGGGACCGGCCCGAACCGGCGCTCCAGCTCCTCGAACCACGCCCGGAACTCCGGCGTCTCCTGGCTGCCGGCCCAGACCTGGCCGCAATAGTGGAACTCGTCCTCGCTGCCGTCATAGTCGGACACATATGGGCCGGGCTCGTCGAACGGGTCGCCGAAGTCCTCCGAGGGCTCCTCTTCGGGCTCCGGTTCCGGTTCGGGCAGGTGTGCGGCGGCCCAGTCGAGCACGGCGAGGAGCTGGCGCAGATGGCTGAGCTGGGCACGTCCGGCGCGGTGGCGTTCGGCAAGTGCGCGGTCGTCCTCCGGCGGCGGCCCGGCGTTCAAGTCTTCCGCATAGGCTGCGGCGAGGGCTTCGGCGGCCGGCGCCAGCCCTGCGGCCAATGTCGCCGCCAGTTGGGGGCGGGGGTCGGTTGCGATCATCCGTGTCTCCTTGCCGGTCCGGGAGCGGCGGTCCCTTTGCCGCGCGCGGTTCGCGTGTGCGCGCGCCCGCGCTCGCCTGCGCGTCTTGCGCCGGCGCGGTTCGCACGCCTGATTGCGCGCGCGGCAGAGGGCAGACCTCTCCCGTCGGTTTCTCAGGGGGTTTCAAAAATGGCGCCGCTCGGCCGCGCAACGCCGGAGAAGCAGTTCCGGACACCCCTTCTCCCGCTCCCATCATACACCACTTTCTCAGATGTCAAGCCCATATAGGGAACAAAATTCAAAATCAACGGAAATTTTTCATTTATCGCGAAATTCATAGGAACCGGCCCAACCCAGCAGGGGCATCCGGCAGGCTGTCAACGGCACCAGCCTCGCCGTCTGCCCCTGCTGTGGGGCCTGCCGTGGCCGGCGGCGATGAGCATGGCGCTCAGGGTTTCGCCGTCCAGCACTATGTTGGCGACCACCCGGCCGCCGAATTTGCCCCACGACGGATTGCGGACGAGGGCACTGCCGGCCTTGGCGAGCGATACCTTTGTGAAGGCGGTTGCGGCCTCCCCGGCCCGGCGCTCACTCTCGCACTTGGGCTTCCCCGTCTCGGGCGTATCGACGCCTCGCAACCGGACCGCCAGGGAAGCGAGTTCCGGCGGCATGTCGGCGCCCGCGTCCACTTGCACGGTGTCGCCGTCGATCACCCGCACCACAGGCCAGTCGTAGTCGCCGCCGGCTGCCGGTCCCGGCAGCGCGACCGCCAGGGCGACGGCTATGGCGCATCGCCGCATCGCGAGCGGCGGCTACTGCCCGCCGGAGTGCATCATGCAAAGGGCGGCGATTGCAGCGCGCATAAGAATCCTCCCGCTTCGGCCCGGCCGGGTTGCCGGGCCGTTGCACCTATCCAGGGTATGGAGAGTCCTGCCTATTCGCCGGGCGCGGGTCATGACTCCCTTGCCGGGTTCGGCTGTTGTATTCGGCAGGCGACCCGACACAGCGGGTCCCCAGATAGGTGCGAGAAGAAGCCTGCGCTTTGGGCGGCCGGCGTGTCAAGCGGCTCGCCACAGCGTTGGCGGCGTCAATCCCCTCCGATGCAACCGGAGGCTGCTACCAGCGATCGTCGATCGGAACCTATGCCGATGGCCGCCGGGAACCTCCTCCCCCGCTTGCGGGGGAGGCCGGGTGGGGGCCCTCTCGGCGTGACGGGTTTTTATCGGCTTCGCCCGCCGCTTCCGCAGGCGGAAGCGGCCCCTCACCCCGCCCTCTCCCAAAGGGAGAGGGTTTTCCGGGGGCGTGTTTCTTCCTCTCCGTCATGGGGACCGGGGCGACCGATGGGGGCAGTGCAATCCAACGCCACCGAACGAAAATGTGTGAATCCGGTAGCCCGCCGAGCGGGAGGGGAGCGAAACGAGCCGCCGCCGGACATGAGTCCCGCTTGGCGCACATCGGCATGCCATGACAGATTCGCGGAAGACCGCATCGGGCAGGCGGCCGAGGGGGTGGCCCGTCATGCGGCCCAGAGCGGCGGCGCGCCGGGGCGGTGGAAGTCGATCCAGGCGCCAAGGCCGTCTGAAGGCGGGACCAGCAGGCGGTCGGGGCGCCCATGGATGGTAATGCCCGCGTTCGCAAGAAGGAAACGCGTGCGGTCGAGGTCGGCGCTTTCGATGCCGACGGCGGCGGCGAAGGGTAGCGATGGGGGCGCTGAATCCGGCAGCAGCGCGCCGAGCGCATCCGGCCCCGCGAGCGCGAAGCGGCCGCGGTCGAGCGCGATCTCGAAAACGGACCCCAGCTTGCGCGCGGGGCGGTTGGCGAAACGCGCATAGCGGCCGGCGGCTTCCTCCGGGTCGGCCACGATCTGCAGGTAGCCGGTGAGCGCGCGGGCGGCGTTGGCGTGGCGGTCCATGCCCGGCAGCCAGATCAGTTCCGGCGTCTCGTGGGTGAGCAATTGCACGCGGCCTTCCGGCATGGCCTCCGCCGTCGCCCGGCGCACGGTCGCGCGGACGATGCGCCCGTCCTCCAGCGGGCGGCGCAGGAAGACGGTCGGCCGCATCTCCGTGCCGCCGGCATCGTGCTCCTCGACCCGCCCGTGCGCGAGCGCGATCAGGTGCAGGCCCTCGTAGCGCGCGACGCCCGCGGCGAGTTCCGCGCCGAGCGGCGTGTCCGCGACCTGCCCCAGCGCCTCGATATAGCCCGCCTCGAAGACGATCAGCCGGTTGGCGGTGCCCGACCGCACCATTTCGCCGCCCGCGCTCGTTGTAGTGGATGTTGACCGGCGAGACGGTGAAGCCGAGCCGCTCGAACCGGGCCGCCGCGCCTTCGAGGTCGGCGAGGAAATAGCCGACATGGTCGAGGAAGAGTTCGTTGCCCGTTGGAAGCCGGTTCATGCCGTTGCCCTCGCTCTGCCGACATTGCGGTTGGTTTCGACGAAGGTGGCGACGGCGAGCAGCATGACGGCCGCGCTGCCGAAGAACACCCAGCTCGGGTCGCCCATGTCCATCACCCAGCCGAACAGGATCGGCGTCATGAAGCCGCCGATGGAAAGGCCGGTGGAGGTGAAGCCGAACACCTTGCCCATCTGCCCCGGCGGCGAGATGCGGCGCACGAGCAGGTCGCGGGTCGGCATGATGGCGCCGTGCGCGACGCCCGAGACCATCATCAGCGGAACGATGCCGTAGAGCGGCAGCGGGACCGCGCCGATGATGTTGACCGCGGTGAAGACCGTGCCGATGGCGCCGAAGAACACGAGCTGCGGGCGGCCGGTGCGGTCCACCAGCCAGCCCCCGAGGAGATTGCCGACCGAGGCCGCCACCATGTAGGCGATCAGCGCCTTGGCGATGACCGTGTCCTCGAAGCCGCGCAGGTCGTGCAGCGCCGGAATGCCGAAGGTGCGGATGCCGCCGAGCGACATGGAATGGAACATCTGGAACAGGAACAGCAGGATGACCGGCACGGTCAGCAGGAGCGCGATGCCGTCCGAGGTCGAGCCGCCCTGCTCGCGCCGCCGCGCCCTGCCGTCGGCGCTTTCCAGATGCCGGGACTGGAGCAGAAGCGCGAAGGAGACGGCGATGCCGATGCCGCCCGCGACGAGGAAGACGCCCTTCAGGCCGACGATGTCGGCAAGGTCGGGGCCCAGCAGCGCCAGGATCCAGCCGGTATTGCCGGCAACGGCGTGGATGGAAAAGGCGCGGCCCATGCGGTGCTCGGCGACCGATGCCGACAGAATGGCGTAGTCGGCGGGGTGGAAGACGGAGTTGGCGATGCCGCCGATGACCGCGAGCGGCAGCATGGCCCAGAAGGAGGAGACCAGCCCGAAGCCCATCACAGCCCCGGAGAGCACGGCGACGCCCAGGATGAGCGGCGCCCGCCCGCCGATGCGGTCCACGACGAAGCCGATGCCCGTCTGGCAGACCGCCGCGCCCACCGAGAACGCGCCCGCGAGGATGCCGACTTCCAGATAGCTGAAGCCGAGTTCGTCGTGCATGCGCACCGAGAGCGGCAGCAGCAGGAACACGAACATGTGGCTCATCGTGTGCCCTGCGGCGACAAGGCCGATGACCCGCGCGTCGCGGGCGAAGCTGTCGGCAGGCGCAGTCATGCAGGCAGTCGGGCGAGGAAGGCAGAAACGGCGGCGTTGAAGGCCGCGGGATTGTCGAGATTGGCGGTGTGGCCGGCCTCCGGCAGCACGACCGGTTCGGCATTCGGGATCTTCCGGGCCATGTAGTCGGCGGCCCCGCGGAACGGGGCATCGCGCTCGCCGACCAGCACCAGCGTCGGGACCCGGACGAACGGCAGCGATTCCATCACGCTGCCGTCGCGATGGAGCATCATGTACCGCGCCGCGCGGGCGACGCCGGCGAGGTCGCGGTGGCCGTCCGGCTCCAGCTCCGAGAGCGCCCGCCCGTCGCCTGCCGCGATCCGCTCGCTTCGCCTGTGCGCCCGGTCGTTCCAGGCGTCGCGCGGCTCGTCGCGGCGGAAGCCGGGACCGCAGTCGAACAGCATCAGCGCCCGCACCCGTTCCGGGTGGCGGAGATGGAAGGCGAGCGACAGGTAGCCGCCGAGCGAAAGGCCGCCGACCACCGCCTGTTCGATCCCGTGAGCGTCCAGCAGGGCCGCCATGTCGGCCACGCAGGCCTCCGGGTCGTAAAGGTCCGGGTCTTCCGGCGAATCGCTCCGCCCGTGGCCGCGCAAGTCCCAGAGGATGAGCCGGTGGGTGGGCGCGAGCGCCTCGATCTGTCCGGCCCACATGCGCGCCGTCAGCCCGAAACCGTGCGTAAGCAGGACCGCCGGCCCCTGCCCGTGCGTTTCATGGTGGATCGCGGCGCCCGGACCGCGGGCAAGGCGGCTCATGCGGCGAGCGCCTCCGGCCAGGCGGCGTCGTGCGAGCCCAGCGGCACGGAGGGCCGCGCCCAGTGCGGCGGCGTGCGCGACATCCGGGCAATCGGGGCCAGATGCGTCAGCCGGCCGTGCGGCGTGTCGCTCTCCATCGAGATCGCCGCAAGCTCTTCGGGCGCGAGGTCGGCAGGCGCCTCCTGCCAGTCTTCGACAAGCCCCATGCCCTTGATCCATTCCGCCATGCCGGCGAGCGAGAGCTGCACATGCCAGCTTCCGCCCTCCTCCGCCCGGCGCATGAGCGCCACCGTCGCCCCCCAAGCGGCCAGATAGCCGGCGCAATAGTCGAGCGGTTGCACTGGAAGGTTGCGCGGCGCCTCGGCGCTGCCCTGCACGGTGGACATGCCGGAGGCGTTCTGCACGATGCTGTCGAAGCCCCGGCGCAGGGCGAACGGCCCTTCATGGCCGTAGGCGGAGAGCGAGACATAAACCTTGCCGGGGCCGATATCGCCGGGGCCGAAGCCGCGCGCGGCGAGCGTGCCCGGCCGGTAGCTCTGCACGAACACATCGGCTTCCGAAGCCAGCGCGCGAAGTTGCGCCAGGCCCCTCTCCTCGCGGAGATCGAGGAAGGCGGAGAGCTTGCCGTGGCCCGTGTCCATGACGAGCGTCGGCGTGAAGGGCAAGTGCGGCCCGGCGATGCGCATGCACTCCGCGCCATGCTCGGCGAGCGTGCGCCCGCAGGTCGGCCCGGCCAGCACGCGCGTGAGGTCCAGCACGCGAATGCCCGCGAGCGGCCGGTCGCCGCCGCGCGGGACGACCTTCGGCCCGTCGCCGATGCGCTCGATCGCGACCGGCGGCAGCGCCGCCAGCGCCCGGCCCTGGCCGTGGGCCGCCCATTCCTCCGGCGTGCGCGTCATCGCGCCGCAGAGGCCGGCGGCGGCGATGGCGTCCTCGAATTCCTGCCCGCCGCGCGCCGCGACCGCTTGCGCGAACGCCTCTTTTTCCGCCTTCGCGCCGAGCAGGGCCAGCATCCCCTCGCGGTGATGGGGGAAGTTGCAATGCAGGAACACATGCCGTCCGTCCCCGGTCGGGTAAGTCCCCGAAAAGGGGTCCCACAAGGAGGAGGGCGCGACACCGTCGATCTTCAGATAGGTGGCGGAACGCATGGCCGCGGCCGCATGGCGGCGGTCCACCGTCACCGACTGGCACTCGCCCGTACGCAGCTCCCAGAAATCGGCGGCGGCCTGCGCGGAGGCGGCGATGGCGACCGCGCCCGCCTCGCCGATGCGGTAGGGAGTCGGGAAGACCGGGTCGGCCCCGGTCAGTGGAACATTGCGGATGGCTTGCTGTATCATCCGGCAAGCATAGCAAGGAGGAAACCGATGGGCGATGCGCCGCTGGCGGGCATTACCGTGCTCGACCTGACCCAATTCGAAGCCGGCCCGTCCTGCACCGAGGCGCTGGCCTGGCACGGCGCCAATGTCATCAAGGTCGAGGAGCCCCGGCGCGGCGACCAGGGCCGGCTCGGCATCTCCGAGCGCCCGGACATGGATTCGCTCTATTTCATCCTGCTCAACTGCAACAAGCGCTCGATCACCTGCAACCTCAAGGAGGAGAGCGGCAAGGCGCTGCTGCGCCGGCTGATCGCCAAGGCGGATGTGCTGATCGAGAATTTCGCGCCGGGCGCCATCGAACGGCTGGGCTTCGGCTGGGAGGAGTTGCAGAAGCTCAATCCGCGCCTCGTCTTCGCGCAGGTGAAGGGCTTCGCCACCGACGGCCCCTACGCCAAATATCTCTCCTTCGACATGATCGCGCAGGCGACGGGCGGGGTGATGAGCATCACGGGCATGCCCGACGGCGTGCCGATCCGCCCCGGCGCCACCATCGGCGATACCGGCACCGGGCTGCATATGTGCGTCTCGATCCTCTCCGCGCTCTTCCAGCGCGAGCGCACCGGGCAGGGACAGCATCTCCAGGTCGCGATGCAGGACGCGATGACGAACTATTGCCGCGTCACCTTCTCCCGCCAGCCGATGATGGAGCATCCGGCGCCCAGGCTTGGCAATTCGGTCGCCTCCGGCGCGCCGGGCGGGCTGTTCCCCTGCAAGGGCGGCGGGCCGAACGACTATTGCTTCATCTTCGTCGCCCGCGACCTGACGGTCCATTGGGAGCGGGTCTGCAAGGCCATCGGGCGCGAGGACATGCTGGCCGACCCGCGCTTCTGCGACGGACTGAAGCGCATCGAGCACAAGGCCGAGATCGAGGAGAACGTCTCCGCCTGGACGCGCGAGCGCACCAAGCAGGAAGTGATGGAGGCCGTCGGCGGCGCGGGTGTGCCCGCCGGTGCGGTGTTCGACATCAAGGACCTCATCTCCAACGAGGACATGCACCGCCGGGGCATCATGCAGACCGTCGAGCATCCCGACCGGGGCGCGGTGGTGGTGCCGGCCTGGCCGGTGCGCTTCGGCGGCGAGGCGATCGACGTGGTGCGGGCGCCGCTGCTCGGCGAGCACAATGAGGCGGTGCTGGGCGAGCTGCTGGACATGCCGCCCTCGGAGGTGGCGGACCTGAAACAGGCCGGTGCGCTTTGATACGGCCGCGATGATAAGGGGCGGCGAGGAGCTGATAGCTCTTTCCGCCGCGCCGCCGGAGCTTTGGCCCGGGGTGCGGCGGTTCTATTTCCTGAGGCACGGCGAGACCGCCGGCAATGCCAGCTTCATCGTGCAGAGCCCGGTCATCCCGCTGAACGAGGCCGGGCGGGCGCAGGCGGAGCGGGCCGCAGCGAAGCTCACAAAGGCCGGGGACATCAGCCGCATCGAGGCCAGCAGCTATCCGCGCGCCTACGAGACCGCGCAGGCCGTCGCCCGCCGGCTCGCCGTGCCGATGAACGCGACGCCGCGGCTCGGCGAGAGGCTGTTCGGGGAGCTTGTCGGCCAGAGCGCGCTCAAGCTGGACTGGCGCGCGCGGCCGGCAGGCGGCGACACCCTGGAGGCCTTCGTCGCGCGGACCAAGGCTGCCGCAGCGGACGCGCTCGACGCCGCCGACGTCCCCTGCATCGTGGCGCATGGCGGCAATTTGCGCGTCATCGCGGCCGCGCTCGGCGTCGAATTCCGGGACGAATATGCGCCGAACGCCCAGCCGCTCCGCTTCGACCGCACGGACGCCGGCTGGGCGGTAACGATCCTTTAGCCTCCCTTAGCGGCGAGGGTCAGCACGCAGCGGTAGAGGACCTCGACCGACCCGTCGGGCTTTGTGTGCCGGTCCATCAGCGCCTCGACCTCGCGGTCGAAGAGCTCCGCGCCGGCGGCATCGCGTGCGGCCTGCGCCCTGGACGATGAGCGCGACATCGCCATGAAGGCGTCCGGGCGCATCGGCCTGGTCCAGACTTCGCTTTCCTCATGGGTCGAGTTTGTCCAGTCGAGCGCGGCGAGTTCGCCCTTTATGTCGAACTCGCGGTAGTCGCGACGGTATCCCGGGCTGTAGCGCTCCAGCAGGACCTCGTAGCCGGCCGCGAAAGCGTCCCGCCTGTAGTCGCGGTTGTTGTAGAGGATGGCGACGGCGCCGCCCGGCTTCAGCGCCCGCCCGCATTCCCGCCAGAAGGCCGGGCGGTCGAACCAGTGGAGCGCCTGGGCCGAGAAGACGAGGTCGATGCTTGCGTCGCCTGCGGGCAGCGCCTCCGCCCTCCCGTCGAGCCAGCGGATTCCCGGCGCAGCTTCCGCCTCCTGCCGCATGGCCGGGCTCGGCTCCACCGCAAGGATGGACGCCCGCGGCCCCAAAACGCCGGCAAGCGCGCGGGTGCCGATGCCGGTGCCCGCGCCTGCATCCAGCGCTTCCAGGGCCCCCTCCGGCAGCCAGCCGGCAATCGCGGCGACCAATCGCTCCGGATAGCGCGGCCGGGCCTGCCTGTAGTCCCCGGCAATGCGTTCGTAGTCGGGTTTCACGCCTGCCGCCTCCTGATAGGATGGCGGGCATGCTACCGGAAGCCTTCCTCGCCCGCACCGCCGCCGATGTCGGCGAACCGGCGCTTGCCGTGCTGCCGGTGGGCGCGTTCGAGCAGCATGGGAGCCACCTGCCGCTCGCGACCGACAGCCTGATCGCGGGCGCGCTCGCCGCCGGCCTCGCGGACAAGCTGGGCGCGCTCTTGCTGCCGGCGCTGCCCGTCTCCTGCTCGCAGGAGCATGCGGGCTTTCCCGGCACGGTCTGGCTGGGGGCGGGCACGCTTGCAGCCGTCGTCGGCGACATACGCGCGAGCCTCGCCCATTCCGGCGTCGAGCGGCTCGCCATCGTCAATGCGCATGGCGGCAACCTGGTGCTGGCGCATCTCGCGCGCGAGGCCAATCTCGACGGCCCGCGCGTCTGGCTCGGCCCCGGCCGGCATATCCAGGTGGCCGCCTTCGCCGCCGCCGGCATTGAGACCGGCGTGCATGACGACATGCATGCCGGCGAATACGAAACCTCCGTCCTGCTGCACCGCTACCCCCATCTCGTGCGCATGGAGGAAGCCGCCGACGAACTCGCCGAACGCCCTCTCCTCGCCGTCAAGGGCCTCGCCGCCTACAGCCGCTCCGGCACGGTAGGCCGCCCCACCCGCGCCACGGAGGAGAAGGGCCGCAAGGCGCTGGAAGCGATGGTGGCGGCTATGGCGGACGAGGTGAAGGAGGTGTTCGGCCTGTAGGCCCGATACCAACGGTCGTTGATTGGAACCGATGGCGGTCTCCCCCATCGTCACCCCGGCCTCCGAGCCAGGGTCCATCCATGGCTCCCGATGCCACCGCAGCCAGTGGAGAGGAGGCCGGACCATCGAGGCTGCCGCGAGAACCGAGGCTGGGCCCCGGCTCGGAGGCCGGGGCGACGGGTGGGGTGGCATTCTTCCTAAATCGCAACCCAACGCCGCTGGTATGATCCGCGCTACGCGGCGCCGCGGCAGAAGCAGGCGCTTTCTATCGGGATGTCGGCGCGGGCCTTGGCGAAATCCAGCCTCTGGCGGAGCAGGCGGAGTTCGCCCGCGTCTCCCGCCTGCTCCACACACTCGACGAGCCCCTGCAGCGCCCAGACATTGTCCGGATGCTGGCAGCAGCGCGGCAGGCCGCTGCTGTAGCCGAGGTCTTGGCGGAACACGGCCTCGGCCTCCCCGAACAGGCCCTGCTCGGCCAGAAGCGCACCCAGCGCGTGGCGCGGCGGGTGCATCCAGGCCCAGGGTTCGGTGTAGTTGAGCGCGTCGTCGCGCGAGACCGCGAGGCGCAGGCTCGCGAAGGTGCGGTCGTAGTTGCCCTTCCGGTATTCCAGTTCGCCCGCCAGCATGGCCTCGCCGACGCGGAGCATGTCGCGGACCGTGTTGCTGAGGAAGATCGCATCCTCCGGTATGGCGGAGGCTGCCTCGTCGAACGCGTGGCGGGCCGCTTCCGCCTCCTCGATCCGGCCGAGCGCGGCATTCGCCACGCCCTGCCCGTAGGCGTGCATGGCGGCGCCGATCGGGCGGAGCGATGCGTCCTCCGGTCCGCGCGCCTCGGCCAGCGCGCGCCAGCGGCCGAAGCGGACCTGGACATGCGTGCACATGGCGGAATAGCCGTCCAGGATCGAAGCCATGAACGGCGCACTCCGGGCAATCAGCTCGGACCTTGCCACGCGGCGAACCCGCCGGGCCGCGTGGGATGCCTTGCCGTATTGGCCGAGAAACATGGCCGCATACATGAACAGATGGAGGTCGTGGCACCGGGCCGTGGTGTAGAAGTTTCCGTCCCCGGCATGGGCGAGATATTTGTCGTCGGCCCGCACGGCGCGTTCGCTTTGCGAGACGGACTGCGCAAAGTCGCCGCAGAGCACATAGATGTGGGCCGGCATGTGCTCCATGTGGCCCGCGTCGGGAGCGTAACCGCGCAGCATGTCGGCGGCCGTGAGCGCGCGCTCGGGAAAGGGCGACATTTCCAGGGTGTGGATATACATGTGGGGAATGCCCGGATGGAGGGGGCCGCCCTGCCCGATCCGGTCCATCCAGCGCTCCAGCACCGGCATCGCCTCCACCGTGCGCGCCTCCGGGTCGGGCTCCCCCGTCCTCAGGTTCCAGAGCCGGCGCGGCGTGCAGGTGATCGCAGCCTCGGCATAGAGCGCGGCGATATCGGGGTCGTCGGGATGCGCCAGGCAGGCTTCGCGCATGGCGTCGGCATAGTCCCGGTGCCAGGCGTCCAGAACCCCGCGGTCCCTCTCATGGCCGTTCCGGTAGCGCTTCGCGAGCGCCTGAATGAGGGCCCGTTCGGCCGGCGTCGCATCGCCCGCAAGCGACAGCGCGGCGGCCGCCGCTTCATGGCAGACCGGCAGCACTTCGGCGATCTCGGCATCGGAGTAGCGGATCCACGCCCGGTTGTAGAAGGGGCCGCTGGCATGGGCGATGCCCCACCGGGCCATCGCGCAGGCCGGGTCCGCCTCCGCGGCCCGCCGGTAGCAGGCAACCGCCTCATCGTGATTGAAGGCGAAGTTCCAGTTCAGCCCGCGATCGAACCAGCGCTGGGCGTCCTCCGATGCCGTCGAGACCTTGCGCGACCAGGAACCGAGATCGAAATCGTAGCTCATACCAGCGGTCCAAGACCGGAAGCCATGTCATTTGCCACCGGGAAACTCCTCCCCCGCTCGCGGGCTACCGGATTCACACATCCGCCGAGGCTGACCGCGTCGCATGGCCGATGCCGATAATCGCGGAAATACTCCTCCCCCACTTGTGGGGGAGGTCGGGTGGGGGCCCGCTTCCGCGCCGGCGGGAGCGGCGGGCGAAGCCCGGCAACGCCCCGTCACGCGAAGGGGCCCTCCCCCAGCCCCTCCCGCCGAGCGGGAGGGGAGCACGCCCGGGGCTCTCAAAACACGGGTTCTTCATCGCGCATTTCGGTATCGGCTGTTCCCCCGGAGCCTGCAAGTCGCCGAAGTCACGCCGGCTCGGCGTAACCCGCTGCCTTGGCGGCCCGGTCCCATTCCAAGGTCGGGGCGAATGTCTCCTGCGTGACCTTCTCGAAGCCCTCGATCAGCAGCGCCTCCCGGAAGCGTCCGAACCAGGGCCGCGTGTGCGCCGCCGCGAAGGATTCGCGCAGGCGGGCGACCGTTTCTTCCGGCAGTGCCGGCGCGGCGACGAAGGCCGGCATCGGCGCGGTCGCGGTCGACTCGAGTATGCGGACGCCCTCCGTCAGCGCGGGCTCGTATCTCCGCATCAGCATGTGCCAATAGGCGTCCAGCGGCCCGACATCGATGCTGCCGTCCCGCACGCTGTCGAGGATGCGCCGTGCCGTGACGAGATGGCCGACGGATTTCCGGTAGAGCTGCGGCCGGCCGCCGTCCCGCCATGGCAGAAGGTGATGGCGCAGCGCGTTGAAGCCCGAGTGCGAGTGCTCGACGGTCCAGCCGACCGCGCCACCGAACGTGTCCGCGAGCGTGGCGTAAGGCGCGTCCTCCCGAACGATCAGGTCGCTCCGGTAAACGGCCTGTCCCGCAGCCCAGGGAGCGGCGGGCACGGGCGAGGCCAGCGGCGCGACCTCGGCAATCCCGAGCGCAATCGGATAACCGCACATCTGCACGCAGCCGAGATCGGGACGCCGCCAAAGCGCCTCCAGCGGCTGCGGCGCCGCATAGGCCAGATAGTCGAACGACGCCCCGGCGTCCGCCGCCACATGCGCGATCAACGCCTTCCACTCCGCCTCGGCGGCGGGGCTGACGGCATACATGCGGGCGTTGGAGACGAAGCTCATGGCCGCCCAGCCTGACATGCGCGGGGCGCAATCTCCAGATGCAATGCGGAGCGTGTTCGACCCGCGATGGGGCCGGAAGGATCGCCCGCGGCTTGTTCAGGCTCCGGAAACGATTTCGACTTGAAGCCGAGCGAGAAGCATTTAGAATATCTTCAAGAATATAGATATCATTGGAGTATATCCATGCGGGTCTCGAAATGGGGCAACAGTCTAGCGGTGCGGCTGCCCAAGGCACTGGTCGATGATCTCGACCTGAAGGCAGGGGATCGTCTGGAGATTGTGTCGGCCAATCGTGGACGCCTCACCATTGCCAGAGATGAACGCAGGCTGCGGGCCATCGAACGGATGCGCGCCCGCGTCTTGCCTATCCCCGACGACTACGCCTTCGACCGGGACGAAGCCAACGCCCGATGACAATCTTCTTCGACACCAACGTTCTGGTCTATGCTCAGGGACCGGGCATGAAGGGGGACAAGGCTCGTCAGGCGCTCGCGGATGGCGGCGTCATCAGCGTGCAGGTGCTGAACGAGTTCGCCAACGTCTTGCGGCGGAAGTTCCGGCTGGAGTGGAGCGTCGTTGCGGCAGCGGTCGCAGACGTCCGCGACCTGTTCGAGTCGATTCGACCTCTCGATGTCGAGACGCATGAAGCTGCCATTGCACTGGCCGAGGCTCACGGATTCGCCTTCTATGACGCGTTGATCGTCGCTTCGGCTCTGCAGGCCGGGTGCGAAACGCTCCTTACGGAAGATCTGCAGGCCGGACGGCGGATCGACGGCCTCGTTATCGTCAATCCGTTCGCCGCGGACAGGTAATACCAGCGGCCTCAACTTGGGACTCATAGGAAGACCGCGTCCTCGTATCGTCGCCTCCGCGAAGGAGCGTGTGAAGAAATCGGATTTGTCGGGTTTGCGCTCGCGGTCCGCGCCCATCCCGTCGCCCCGGACCCCGATCCGGGGCCTATCCCTGACCGTTTGCGCCCGCCGCAGCCGTTCGAGAAAGGATTGGGCCGCCCGCGGCTGCCGAGAGCGCCCGGGATGGCCCCCGGATCGGGGTCCGGGGCGACGGCGGGTACGGCCCGTCATAGGTTCCGTTCAACGACCGCTGGTATAACGCCCCTCAATTCACCCCCGCCATCCGCCTGAATTCCGCGGCCTCTATCCCCACCGACGACGCCGCCGTCTCCAGTTCGCGCCAGGTTTCGTCGTCCACGGGGATGCCGTCCCGGCTGCGTTCGGCGTGGGTGGCGCGTTCGGGGTCTCCGGGGACGAGGACGGGCAGCGCGGGGTCGGCCGGGGGCGAGGCCTTTACGTGCGCGATGGTGGCGTCCATCTCGGCATTGTAGAAGTCGGGTTCGACCAGCCGCGCCGGGTCGAAAAGGATGGAGAGCATGTTGTTCAGGATCGTGTCCTGCTCGCGGTCGGTCTCCGGCCGGCAGGTCTGGCCGCCGGAGAGGACGCCCGCCATCATCTCGCTCATCAACGCCATGCCGTAGCCCTTGTGCTCGCCGATAGGCAGGATCGCGCCCATCGGCCGCTCGAACATAACATTCGGGTCCGTGGTCGGCTGCCCCTTGTTGTCGATCAGGATGCCGGGCGCCATCCGCTCGCCCTTGTTCTTCGCGACGCGGACCTTGCCGTGCGCAACAGTGCTGGTCGCCATGTCGAGCTGGGTTGCGGGGTTCGCACCGGTTGCCGGCATGGTGATGCAATAAGGGTTGGTGGCGAAGCGCGCGTCCGAGCCGCGCCAGGGCGCCACCAGACCGGGGTGGCCGACGACATTGACATAGTGGATCGAGACGAGGCCGGCCGCCGCACACTGCTCGCCCCAGGCGCCGATGCGGCAGAGATGGAACGACCGGCGCACGGCCATGACGCAGACGCCATGCTCCTTCGCCCGCCCGATGGCGAGCTCCATCGCCTGCCTGCCGACCGACTGGCCGTAGCCGGCCTTGCCGTCCACCACCAGCATGGAACCGAGGTCCACCAGCAGGTCGATCTTCATGTTCGGCCGGAGTTCGCCCTCCTGTACGGCCCTGATGTAGCGCGGCAGCATGCCGATGCCGTGGCTGTCATGGCCCGTCAGGTTGGCATAAACGAGATTGTCGGCGACGTCCGCCGGCTCGTCCTCCTTGCTCCCGGCGGCGGCGCAGATGGCGCGCGCGACGGCGCGCAGGTTCTCATGGCGAATCGTGGGCATGGAGGGCGGTCCGTTTCTGGAATGCGGTTCGGTTCCGGTGGAGCGGCACGCTGTCGGCGGTCAACCGACTGTCTCGCGGCCCACTCGTCGCCCCGGAGGGAGCGAAGCGGAGGTCCGGGGTCCATCCCTGACCGTTTCGACCCGGCTCGACGGCTGGGAGATGGCCCCCGGCTCAAGGCCTACCGGATGCACACATCTCGAGATCGGCCTGTTTTGCAGGCAAGGAGTTTTCGCTTTGTGGGTTTTGTGATTCGCTGCCTTTGACGGAGTCGGTAGCCAGGGAGTTTGAGGGGTGGTGAGCGAAGGGGCGGTTTTCGGGGACCGGCGCGTGGACCGGTCGCATGGGTTTTTGCATCATCGTCTTGTCAGGCACGGTCCCCGGGGCATTTCGGTGCGCCGTTTGGGGGGCAACCGGGCGGGCGAGGTTCGGATCGGACGGTTTCTGCGGAACGACAAGGTGACGGTGGAGAAGATTGTAGAGCGGGCGGCGTCGGGGACGGCATCGCGGGTTGCGGGTCTGGACGTTCTGGCGATCCAGGACACGACGAGTTTCCGCGATGACGGCTTGGGCAACAGTCTTGTCGGGCATGTCACGATTGCGGTCGAGGCTGAGCATGGCGCGCTGCTGGGTCTTGTGGACGCGCGGCTCATCGAGCGCCATGGCGGCGGGGGGAAGAAGGCGAAGGGTGCGAAGAAGGCGAAGGGGCGCGCCCTTTGCGAGAAGGAGAGCCGGCGCTGGCTCGACGGCATGCAGGCCAGCGGGCGTTTGGCGTCGGCGGGGGCTGCGCGGGTGACGGTGGTCGCGGACCGCGAGGGCGACATTTACGAGATGTTCGCCGACAGGCCCGACGGCGTGGAGGTGCTGATCCGGGCGGCGCAGGACCGGGCGGTCCCGGAGGGGGCGGGCCGGCTGTTTTCCAGCCTGGCCGGCAAGCCCGAGAAGGAGCATGCGATCGAGCTGCCGGCCCGGCCCGGACAAAAGAAACGCAAGGCCCGCATCGCCGTGCGTTTCGGCGCGGTCACGCTTCGACGCCCGAAGGGCAGGCCCGTGGCGCCCGGCGTCGAGCAGCCCGTCTTCCTTGTCGAGGCGCGCGAGATCGATCCCCCGCCCGGCGTGACGCCGGCGCACTGGCGGCTGTTGACCAGCCACCGGGTCGAGAGCTTCGAGCAGGCGCGCTGGATCACGCAACTCTACCGCCGGCGCTGGGTGATCGAGCAGTTGTTCCGCACCATCAAGTCCAAAGGCTTCGACATCGAGCGCGTCTCCATGGAGACCGCCCCCTTCAGGACGCTCTGCGCCATGACGCTCGTGGCCGGCATCTCCTGCCTGCAGATGGTCCAAGACCGCGACGGCGCCGCTGGACGACCGCTCCAGGACGTCTTCGAAGACGAGGACCAACCCGCGCTCGAAGCCGTCTCGGCCACACTCGAAGGCAAGACCGAAAAACAGAAAAACCCCCATCCCAAAGGCTCGCTCGCCTTCGCCGCATGGGTCTGCGCTCGCCTCGGTGGATGGACCGCATACTACGGAAAACCCGGACCCGTCGTCATGCTCCACGGCCTCTACCAGTTCCGTGCCATACAACGCGGATACCGGATCAATCACGATGTGTGAATCCAGTAGGGCTCAAGGCCGGGGTGACGGTTGTGCTTCGGCTTGGGGCGCAACGGGACAGGTTCCGGGGCTATTCGGCGGCGGCGAGACGTTCCGGGAAGAGTTGCCCCAGGCCGTCGGGGGCGGCGAGGCCGCGTTCGGTGATGAAGCCGGTGACGAGACGCGCCGGCGTCACGTCGAAGGCGTAATTGGCGGCGGGCGAGCCGGGCGGCGTCACGGCGACGGCCGCAAGGCCGCCTTCCTCCGTTCGGCCCCAGACTTGGCTCACCTCGGCGGCGTCGCGCTCCTCTATCGGGATCGAGGCGAGGCCGTCCGACACCGTCCAGTCGATGGTCGGACCCGGCAGCGCGACATGGAACGGCACGCCATTGTCATGGGCGGCGAGCGCCTTGGTGTAGGTGCCGATCTTGTTGCAGACATCGCCGGTGGCCGTCGTGCGGTCGGTGCCGACGATGCAGAGGTCCACCAGCCCGCGCTGCATTGCATGGCCTGCGGCATTGTCCACGATGACCGTGTGCGGCACGCCGTGCCGGCCGAGCTCCCAGGCGGTCAGATGCGCGCCCTGGTTGCGGGGCCGGGTCTCGTCCACCCAGACATGCACCTCGATGCCGGCATCGTGGGCGCGGTAGATGGGGGCGAGCGCCGTGCCCCAATCGACGGTGGCGAGCCAGCCGGCGTTGCAGTGGGTGAGGACATTCAGCCGGTCCCGCTTGCTGGCGGCCGCCGCGCGGAGGAGGCCCAGCCCGTGCTCGCCGATGGCGTAGTTGATGGCCACGTCCTCGTCGCAGATTTCGCCCGCGCGCGCAAAAGCTGCTTCGGCGCGTTCGGCCGGCGGCAGGGGGCGCACCTTCGCCGCCACGTCGCCCAGCGCCCAGGCGAGATTCGCCCCGGTCGGCCGGGTGGCGAGCAGGATGCGCCGGGCTTCTTCCAGCGCAGCGTCGGAAGGATCGCGAAAGAGCGCCAGCGCGAGCCCGTAGGCGCCGGTTGCGCCGATCAGCGGGGCGCCGCGCACCAGCATCGCGCGGATCGCATGCGCTGCATCCTGAAGCGACTCGAGCCGCACGGTCTCGAAACGGTGCGGCAGGCGGGTCTGGTCGATGATACGCACGGCGCGGCCGTCCGCTTCCGCCCGGATGCTGCGATAGGAGGCGCCGTCAACCTTCATGCGGCGCCGTTTAGCACCCGCCCTGCAACCGCGTCCAGCTTGGCCAAGAGCGCCGGATCGCGCCGGTCCGGCGCGGTAATCAGCGCGTGGTCCAGCGCCGTGTGGCAGCCGGCCCAACAGGGCTCGCGGCGCTTCGCGAGCGCAGGCGCGACATGGCGGACGAGCTCCCTGCCCCGCTCCGCATTGTCGAGCAGCACACGGATCACCGCCTCGACGGACACATCCTCATGCTCCTCGTGCCAGCAATCGTAGTCGGTGACCATGGCGACGGTCGCGTAGCAAAGCTCGGCCTCGCGGGCGAGCTTGGCCTCCGGCATGGCGGTCATGCCGATGACGGCGCAGCCCCAACTCCGGTAGAGGGCGCTTTCGGCCCGCGTCGAGAATTGCGGGCCTTCCATCGCCAGGTAAGTGCCGCCGCGATGCATCGAGACGCCGGCGCTGCTTGCGGCTTCCGCGAGAGCGTCGCCGAGGCGCGGGCAGACCGGGTCCGCCATGGAGACATGCGCCGTGCAGCCCTCGCCGAAGAAGCTCTTGGCGCGCGCGAAGGTGCGGTCGATGAACTGGTCCACCAGCACGAAGTCGCCCGGCGCGTGCTCCTCCTTGAGGGAGCCCACCGCCGAGAGCGACACGATCTCCGTTGCGCCGGACCGCTTGAGCGCGTCGATATTGGCGCGGTTGTCGAGGTCGGTCGGGCTGATCCGGTGGCCTCGGCCGTGGCGCGGCAGGAAGCGCAGTTCGGCATCGTCCAGCCGCGCGTGGAGAATCTCGTCGGAAGGCCGACCCCAGGGGCTCTCCACCGCGACCCAGCGCCTGTCGTCCAGCCCGTCGATATCGTAGAGGCCGCTGCCTCCGACGATCCCGATCACGGGCGGCACGGTCAATGCACGCCGCTCCAGACCTTGCGCTTGAGGGCGTAGAGCAGGCCGGTCAGCACCAGCAGGAAGACGATGACCTTGACGCCCAGCCGGTGGCGGTCCTCAAGCTGTGGCTCGGCGGCGAACATGAGGAAATGCGAAACATCGACGGCCATCTGGTCGACCGTCGCCGGCGTCCCGTCCGCATATTCCACCAGATCGTCGCTGAGCGGCGGCGCCATGGCGATCCGATGGCCCGAGAAATACATGTTGTAGTTCTGGTTGTCGGCCATCTCCATGCCTTCCGGCGGGTCGGCATAGCCGGTCAGCACAGCGGCGATATAGTCCGGCCCGGCAGCCTGGTTCTTGGCGATCAGGCTGAGATCCGGAGGCAGGGCGCCGCCGTTTGCGGCCTTGGCGGCATTGTCGTTGGGGAACGGAGAAACGAAACGGTCCGAGAGCTTGCCGGGCCGCTCGAACATCTCGCCTTCCGCGTCCGGTCCGTCCTCGATGAAGGCGTCTGCCGCCTCGGCCTTGGCCGCGGCCTCCGACATCCCGATCTGCGTAAGGTTGCGGTAGAACATCAGCCGCATGCCGTGGCAGGCGGAGCAGACTTCGCGATAAACCTGGTAGCCGCGCTGGAGGGCGGCGCGGTCGAAGGTACCGAAAACGCCCTGGAAGCTCCATTCCCGCTCCGGCGGCTTCGGCCCGGCCCCGGCGGCCGAAGCGGCGCCGGGCAGAAGGGCGGCACCCAGGGCGGCGGCCAGCGCGGCGCTGAAAAGCCGGTTGCGCATCACGCTCTCTCCATCGCGCCGGACGCCCCCGCAGGCGGCGATGCCCCTCCCCCCAGCACCGGCTCGCCGATGCTGAGCGGCAGCGGCCGCGGCCGTTCGAACACGGAGAGCAGCGGCAGGATCACGAAGAAGTGGGCGAAATAATAGATCGTCGCGAGGCGCCCGATATGGATGTACCAGCCCTCGGCCGGCTGCGACCCGATATATCCGAGCACCAGGCAGTCGATCACCAGAAGCCAGAAGACCTGCTTGTAGATCGGGCGGAAGCGGGCGCTGCGCACCGGCGAGCGGTCCAGCCACGGCAGGATGAAGAGCACGGCGATCGCCGCGAACATGGCGATGACGCCCAGCAGCTTGTCCGGGATCGCCCGGAGGATCGCGTAGAAGGGCAGGAAATACCATTCCGGCACGATATGCGGCGGCGTCACCAGCGGGTTCGCCGGCACATAATTGTCCGGGTGGCCCAGATAGTCGGGCGCGAAGAACACGAACAGGCAGAAGATCGTCAGGAACGCGCCGAGGCCGAACATGTCCTTGATCGTGTAATAGGGGTGGAAGGGGATGCTGTCCTGGTTCCCGCGCGCCTCGATGCCGAGCGGATTGTTGGAGCCGTGCGTGTGCAGCGCCACCACATGCAGCACCACGACGCCGACGATGACGAAGGGCAGCAGGTAGTGCAGCGAGTAGAACCGGTTGAGGGTCGCGTTGTCCACCGCGAAGCCGCCCCACAGCCAGCTCACGATCGCGTCCCCGACCAGCGGGATCGCCGAGAACAGGTTGGTGATGACCGTCGCGCCCCAGAAGCTCATCTGGCCCCAGGGCAGCACATAGCCCATGAAGGCCGTCGCCATCATCAGCAGCAGGATGACGACGCCGAGGATCCAGAGGATTTCCCGCGGCGACTTGTAGGAGCCGTAATAGAGCCCGCGGAAGATGTGGATATAGACGAGGATGAAGAAGAACGAGGCGCCGTTCATGTGGATGAACTGGATCAGCCACCCGAACGGCACATCCCGGCGGATCCGCTCCACGCTGTCGAACGCATGGTCCACATGCGGCGTGTAGTGCATCGCCAGCATGATGCCGGTGACGATCATGACGATCAGCATGAAGCCGGCGAGCGAGCCGAAATTCCACCAGTAGTTGAGGTTCTTCGGCGTCGGGTATTCGTGCATCTCGTGATGCAGGAAGGTGAAGACCGGCAGCCGGTAGTCGATCCAGCGGACGATGGGATTGTCGAACTTGGGCGCAGCCATCGAACTCAACCGATCAGGATGCGGGTATCGTCGAGGAACTGGTATGGCGGCACGGGCAGGTTCTCCGGCGCCGGTCCTTTGCGGATGCGCCCCGAGGTGTCGTAGTGCGAGCCGTGGCAGGGGCAGAACCAGCCCCCGTATTCCCCCTTCTCATCGGTATCCTTCTGCCCGAGCGGAATGCAGCCGAGATGGGTGCACACGCCCACCAGGATCAGCCATTCCGCCTTCTGCACCCGGTCCGCATCGGCCATCGGATCCGGCAGGTCGTCGAGCGCCGCTTGCTCGGCTTCCTCGATTTCGGCTGCCGTGCGCCGGCGCACGAATACCGGCTTCTTCTGCCAGACGACGGTGATCGACTGGCCGGGCTCGATGGGTTCCAGATCGACCTCGGTGGTCGAGAGCGCAAGCACGTCGGCCGCGGGGTTCATGTTGTCGATAAACGCCCAGGCGGTCGCACCTGCGCCGACCGCGCCCATGCCGCCCGCCGCATATTCCAGGAAGTCGCGGCGCGTGACGCCGTCGCCGCCCGCCCCGTCCGCAGTTGCCGCCATGTCCGAAAAAACTCCCCGCGCCTATGGACAGCGGGCGCTCGCCGCATAGCCCATTCGAGTATGTCTTGCGCCCCCCGCGCCGCTATGCGACCCGATGCCGCGTAAATGGCCTTCCCGGCCCCGGATCGTTCATTTGCAGGCGCAGATGCCCCACATTGGAAAGCGGTCCTGCCGGACGGGAGGTTCACGGTGACGGATGCGGCCGGGACACGCCGGAAGCGGTCGCAGCTCTGGTTCGAGGAGCTGCGCGACGCCTTCTGCGCAGCCTTCGAGGCGCTGGAGCCGGGCGGCGCCAGGTTCGAGCGGAAAAGCTGGGAGCGGCCGGGCGGCGGCGGCGGGGTCATGTCGATCATGAAGGGCGAGGTCTTCGAGAAGGTCGGCGTCAATGTCTCGACCGTGCACGGGACCTTTTCCGAAGACTTCCGGGACCGGATACCCGGCGCGAGCGAAGACCCGCGCTTCTGGGCCTCCGGCATTTCCGCGGTCGCCCACATGGCCTCGCCCTTCGTGCCGGCGATGCACATGAACACCCGCCATATCGAAACGACGAAGGCCTGGTTCGGCGGCGGCGCGGACCTCACGCCCATGTTCCCGGAGCGCGCGGCGGAAGAGGGGCGGGCCTTCCACGCGGCGCTGGAGAACGCCTGCGACCGCCACGACGCGAACTACTACCCGCGCTTCAAGGCCTGGTGCGACGAGTATTTCCACCTGCCCCACCGCGGCGAGCCGCGCGGTCTCGGCGGCATCTTCTTCGACAATCTGGCGAGCGGCGGCTGGGAGGCGGATTTCGCCTTCGTGCAGGATGTCGGGCGCGCAGTGCTGACGGTCTATCCCGAGATTGTGCGCATGCGGATGGGCGACCCCTGGACCGAGGCCGACCGCCTGCACCAGCTGCGCCGTCGCGGGCGCTATGTGGAGTTCAACCTGCTCCACGACCGGGGCACCCGCTTCGGCCTCATGACCGGCGGCAATATCGACGCCATCCTCATGTCGCTCCCGCCGCTCGCTGCGTGGGATTGAAGGGGAACCGACGCCCCCTCCCGGCTGGACAGGGACGGACGCCGCGCCTGCTTGATCGCGCGGCCGGGCGGCGGCATGTTTCGCCGGACACCGGCCCGGAGCGAGGCGCCCCGCAATGCTGAGACAGGAAGACAACGAGCTGCTGTGCCGCGTCGGTCCCGGCACGCCGATGGGCGAACTCTTCCGCCGGTTCTGGATTCCGGCGCTCGTTCCGGAGGAGCTGCCGGGGCCCGACTGCGACCCGGTGCGGCTCAGGCTCCTGGGCGAGGACCTCGTCGCCTTCCGGGACACGGGCGGCAGGATCGGCATTCTCGACGAGAAATGCCCGCACCGGCGCGCCTCGCTCTATTTCGGCCGCAACGAGGAATGCGGGCTGCGCTGCGTCTATCACGGCTGGAAGTTCGACGTGGACGGCAATTGCGTCGAGATGCCGAACGAACCGCCCGAGACGGACTTCAAGCGCAAGGTGCGGACCAAAGCCTATCCCGCCGCTGAGTGGGGCGGCTACATCTGGGCCTATATGGGGCCGAAGGACCGGCAGCCGCCGCTCCCCGAATTCGAATGGGCCATGCTAGCGCCGGAGCACCGCTGGCAGAAGAAGTGGCACTTGCGCGCCAACTACTTCCAGGGCTTCGAGGGCGAGATGGACACCCGCCACACGACCTTTCTGCACCGCTTCGTCGATGTCTCTGCCCTGTCACCGGGCCTCGCCGCCGCGCATGGCAACTGGCAACAGGACGGCATGCCGTCGATCCACATCCGCCCGACGGATTACGGCTTCTATTACGGCTCGCAGCGCGATACTGCGGACAACATGTTCAACTGGCGCATCACGCAGTGGATCCTGCCGAGCAACTCGATCATCCCGCACCCGAAATACCCGATCTCGTCGCGCGCCTATATCCCCATAGACGACGAGAACACCTTCGTCTTCGGCACCTCCTACAACCCGGAAGCGCCGATGACAGAGGAGGATCGCGACTATCTGGAGACGGGCCTGGGCGCCGCGCCGCGCACCCTTCCGGGCGGCTTCGCGCCCGAGGTCAACCGCGGCAACGACTACATGCTGGACCGCGCCTCGCAGCGGGCCGGCAACGCGACCGGCATCCCAGGCGTCAACAACCAGGACCGCGCCATCGTCGAGAGCATGGGGCCCATCGTGGACCGCGAGAACGAGCATCTCGGCGCATCCGACGCGGCGATCATCGCCGCCCGGCGCCAGCTGCTGAAGCTCGCCCGCGACCTCGCCGAGGGCAAGGAGCCCGTCCTGCCGCACAGCCCGGCGATGTTCGGCGTCCGCGCCATCGACGTGACGGTGCAGAACCCGGACCTCGACGCCGTGGTGGAACTCTACAGCGACAAGCTTCGCCTCCCGCTCCCTGACGCCCCCGGCCCGCTCCGCTTGCGGAGCCGGGCCGCGTCGTCCTGCTAGAGCGGGATCCGTTCCGATTGGACCGTATTTCGGGCCAAGCCCGAAATTGTCGCCCCGGCCCCCAAGCCGGGGTCCAGTAACGCCGCTGCAATCCGGCAGAGACGTGGACCGCCCGGACCCCGGATCTCCGCTTCGCTCCGTCCGGGGTGACACCTGGAGCCGCGCATTCGGCCACGTTGCAACCAGAACGGACCGCGCTCTAGTCTCGCAGTGCGACGGAAGCCCGCTCAGGCCGCGGCCCGCTCCTCCCCCTCGGGCCGCCAGGCCGGCAGCGGCGCGCCTTCCACCGTGACGCGGTGCATGAGGCGGCGGTGGCCGGCATAGTCGTTTAGCGCGCAATGCCAGGTCGCGCGATTGTCCCAGAAGACCACCGTGCCCGGCTCGAACCGCACCCGGCAGGTGAATTCGGGCCGGCTCCCGTGCTCATAGAGCATCTGCAGCAGCGGGCGGCTTTCCTCCACCGTCCAGCCGTCGAAGCGCACGGTGAAGCCGCGATTGACGTAGAGCGACGGCCGGCCGCTCACCGGATGGCGGATGATGACCGGATGGACGGCGTCCTGCGTCGCGGCTTCCTTGTTGCCGAGCCGGTTCCCGATATCGCTGCCGTCCCTCACATAGTCGGCTTGCGGTCCGAACACATGGCGGCTCGAATGCACGGCCTTCATGCCGGAAAGCATCGCCTTCAGCCCGTCCGAGAGGGCGTCCCAGGCGGCGTACATGCTGGAGAACTGCGTGTCGCCTCCGTAGGGCGGCAGTTCGCGCGCGACCAGGATCGAGCCCAGCGCCGGCTCGATGTCGTAAGTGTGGTCCGTGTGCCACTCGCCGCCGATATTCGCCTTCTGCTCGGGCTCCTTGCGCACCTCGGCAATGCCCGGATGGCCGTCCACCGCCTTGAAGAAGCGGTTGACGTTGACGCCGCCGAACGCCTCGCCCATCGCAAAATGGCCCTCAGGCGAAAGCGTCTGTCCGCGAAACACCAGCACGCCGTAGTCGCCGAGCCCGGCCGTCAGCGCCTCCGCGCGCTCCGGGGTCAGGTCCCGCTCCAAGTCGATGCCGGATACCTCCGCCCCGCATGCGCCCGAGATCGGTGTGAATTCCATTGCCGCGCCTCCTCCGTTCTTCGTGCAATATAGCGCGCCGGGAAAAATAAGGAGAGAGCCGGAATGACCGAAACCGCCTTCAAGTCCGCAACCGAACTCGCCGCCATGATCCGCAAGCGGGAGATCGGGGCGGAGGAACTGCTCGACCTTTATTTCGAGCGCGTCGATTCGCACAACCCGGCGCTCAACGCGATCGTCTGGCAGGACCGCGAGAAGGCGCGGAAGACGGCGCAGGCCGCCGACAACGCGACCGCCCGCGGCGGCGACCTGCCGCCGCTCCACGGCGTGCCGATGACGATCAAGGAGAGCTACGACCTGGCAGGCTCGCCGACGACATGGGGCGACCCCGAATTCCGCGACAATATCGCCGGGACGGACTGCGTATCGGTGCAGCGACTGAAGGCTGCGGGCGTCAACTTCTTCGGCAAGACCAATGTGCCGCTGATGCTGGCTGACTGGCAGAGCTACAACGACATTTACGGCGTCACCAACAATCCCTGGGACTTGGGGCGCACGCCCGGCGGCTCCTCCGGCGGGTCCGGCGCGGCTCTGGCGGCCGGCATGACCGGCATCGACGCCGGCAGCGACATCGGCGCCTCGATCCGCAACCCGGCGCATTATTGCGGCGTGTTCGGCCACAAGCCGAGCTGGGGCATCTGCCCGCCGCGCGGCCACGCGCTGCCGGGCGTGCTGGCGCAGTCGGACATCTCCGTGGTCGGGCCGCTGGCGCGCTCGGCCGACGATCTTGAGGCCGCGCTCGACGCCATGGCGGGCCCCGACGAGATGGAGGCGGCCGGCTACCGGCTCGATCTGCCGGGTCCGCGCGTTCCCGGCTTCGAGGGCCTCCGCGTCGCGGTCATGCTGGACGCCGAGCCGTCCGAGGTCGATACGGTCTATGGCGACCTGCTGCAGGAGCTCGTGGACCGAATTGCCGCGACGGGAGCGGTCGTCAGCGACGCAGCGCGGCCCGAGATCGACATGGCGGCGCTCCACGAGAACTACATCCTGCTGCTGCGCGCAGCCACCAGCGGCCGCCAGCCGGAAGCCGTGCTGCGCGAGCATGAGGAGGCCGTGGGGCGGCTCGCCGCGGACGACCCGAGCTATTACGCCCGCATGGCGCGCGGCAACACGATGAGGCATCGGGAGTGGCTGGCTCTCCGCGAGCAGCGCCAGCATTTCCGTTGGGCCTGGCACCGCTTCTTCCAGGACTGGGACGTGCTGCTCTGCCCGGTCGCGGCCTCGACGGCTTTCCCGCACGACCATGAAGGCGAGCGCTACCAGCGCACGATCCGGGTGAACAACCGCGAGGCGCTGACGACTGACCAGCTGTTCTGGGCGGGCCTCAACGGCGTGTGCTACCTGCCGGGCGCGGTGGCGCCGGCAGGGATTGCGCGCGACGGGCTGCCCGGCGGCGTCCAGATCGTCGGCCCCTATCTCGGCGACCGGGCATGCATCCACACCGCCCGGCTGATCGAACGCCATTTCGGCGGCTTCCAGCCCCCGCCGGGATATTGAGGGGAGGCGCCAGCCCGCCCGGTCCCGTCAGCGGGTTTGGCTTTCGCAGCATTCGACTTATGGTCCTGACCCATGCCACACACCGCAAAAGACATGGACGACCGTGCTCGCGCCGAAGCGATGAGTCGTCGCCGTTCCGGCGCGAAACGCGACGCGGACGCCGTGGAGCCCCTGAGCCTCGATGAAGCGCGGCGGATGCGCGGATCGGGCTGGGAAGGCGACCTGGACGAGATGCGCGCCGCGAGGGAGTTCCTGCCATGAAGCTAGGCGTCGTCTTTCCGCAGACTGAGATCGGGGCCGACCCGGCGGCCTGCCGCGATTTCGCGCAGGCGGCCGAGGAGCTGGGCTACGCCCACCTGCTCGCCTTCGACCATGTGCTGGGCGCTGACCCGGAGGCCCACACGCTGACCGGCCCCTACACGCACCGGTCGATGTTCCACGAGCCGATGGTGCTGTTCGGCTGGCTTGCGGCGCTGACCGAGCGGATCGAGTTCGTCACCGGCATCCTCATCCTGCCGCAACGCCAGACAGCGCTGGTCGCAAAGCAGGCGGCGGAGGTCGATATCCTGTCCGGCGGGCGGCTCCGGCTCGGCATCGGCGTCGGCTGGAACCAGGTTGAGTACCAGGCGCTGAACGAGGATTTCACCAATCGGGGCAAGCGTTCGGAAGAGCAGATCGCGCTCTTGCGCCGGCTCTGGACCGAGGAGCTGGTGACCTTCGAGGGCCGCTGGCACAGCTTCCGGGACGCCGGCATCAACCCCCTGCCCGTGCAGCGGCCGATCCCGATCTGGATCGGCGGCCATGTCGAGGCGACCATCGAGCGCATCGGCCGCATCGGCGACGGCTGGTTCCCGCTGGTGACGCCTTCCGACAAGACGGCGGCGCGCATCGAGCGGCTCCGCGACTATGCCCGCGCCGCAGGGCGGAACCCGGCCGATATCGGGATCGAGTCCTGGCTGCGCTATGCCAAACGGGGCGCCGCGGTCGGGCCGGAATCCTGGCAGGCCGACATCGACTTCTGGCGGAGCGTCGATGCGACCCACCTGACGGTGAACACGATGGATGCGGGGCTCCGGGGGACGGACGCCCATATCGAGGCCATGCGCCGCGTCAAGGAGTCGGTGGACCTGTGAACGGCGGCGCAGAGGACGCCGGCAGCTTCGACTGGATCGTCGTCGGCACCGGCTCGGCCGGCTCCGTGCTGGCCGCGCGGCTTTCCGAGCGGGCGGGAGACCGCGTGCTGGTGCTGGAAGCCGGCGGGCTCGACCGCAATCCTTTCATCCACATCCCCGCCGGCTACACGAAGACCCTCAACGGCGACGCCGTGAACTGGCGCTTCGAGATCGACCCGGAGGATTACACGCACAACCGCCCCATGCCACTGCCGCGCGGCAAGGTCGTGGGCGGCTCGTCCTCGATCAACGGCATGCTCTATGTGCGCGGCAACGCCCGCGACTTCGACGACTGGGCGCAGATGGGCAATCGCGGCTGGTCCTGGGAAGAGGTGCTGCCTTTCTTCAAGAAATCCGAGCGGCGCGAGGGCGGCGACCCGGAATTTCGCGGCGCTTCGGGCGAACTCAGCGTCTCCGACATGCGCGACCGCTTCGACCTTACAGACGACGTCATCCGCGCCGGCGAGGAGCTCGGCTACCCGCGCAACCCGGACTATAACGGCGCCTCGCAGGACGGCTTCGCCTACTACCAGGTCTGCCAGAAGGCCGGGCTCCGGCACAGCGCCTTCCGCGCCTTCCTCAAGCCCGCGTTGAAACGCCCGAATATCGAGCTGCGGACCCATGCGCTGGCCGAGCGCGTAGTCATCGAGGATGGACGTGCCGTCGCGGTGGAATACCGGCGGGGCGGCCGGCTGGAGCGGGCGGCGGCCGGGCGGGGCATCGCCCTTTCGGCCGGTGCCGTGCAGTCGCCGCAACTGCTGGAGCTTTCCGGCATCGGCGCCCCCGAGGTGCTGCAGGCCCAAGGCATCGAGGTGCGGGCGGCGCTGCCGGGCGTCGGCGAGAATTACCGGGACCACTACATGGTGCGAAAATCCTGGCGCATCGCCCGCCCGGTGACCTTCAACGAGAAGTCGCGCGGACTGTCCTTCGCCGGCGAAGTGCTGCGCTATGCGTTCACGCGGCGGGGCCTGCTGACGATGACGCCCGGCGTGGTCGCCGGCTTCGTGCGCACACGGGACGACCTCGCCACGCCCGACGTGCAATACCACATCGTTCCGGCGAGCTATGACGACCCCCGGACCAAGGCGCTGGCGCGCACGCCCGGCATGACCGTCGGCACCTACCAGACGCGCCCGGAAAGCGCAGGAACCATCCATATCCGGTCCCCGCGCGCCGATGAACAGCCGGCGATCAGGGGAAACTATCTGGCGACGGACTTCGACCGCCGGGCGCTGGTGGGCGGCATGAAGATCGCCCGCATGCTGATGGAGACGGACGCCATGCGCCGCCACGTCGCCTTCGAGGAACTGCCGGGCGCGGAGGTGCGGACCGACGAGGAGTGGCTGGACTTCGCCCGCGAGGCAGGCTTTGCGATCTACCACCCGGTCGGCACCTGCAGGATGGGCACGGACCCGTTGGCGGTGGTCGATCCGCGCCTGCGGGTGCATGGCGTGCCCGGCCTCCGGGTGGCGGACGCATCCGTCATGCCCACCCTCACCAACGGCAACACCCACGCCCCCACCATGATGATCGCCGAAAAGGCGGCCCACATGATGCTGGAGGAGGGGCACTGACGGGCGCCCGGTCCGCCTGCCGCGCCGTCATTCGATCAGCTCGCCCGCCCATAGCCGTTCCAGAAAATGCCGCCAGGGCAGAAGGTCGATGCCGTCCCCGGTTTTTCTCGGCGCGGTTTCCGCAGTCACGACGATCGCGCGTGAGGGCGTGTGTTCTTCCTTGTAGGCGCGGATGGGCCTGAGGTCCGCGTTGCGCAGTTCCGCCGTTCCCTTCACCTCGATGACGGTTTCGCCCCGGCGCCCCAATACGAAGTCGCACTCCAGGCCGGACTTGGTGCGCCAGTAGCGAACCGGATCGTCCCGTCCGCCATAGCTGAGCCAGGCCATGAGCTCCATCAGGATGAAATGCTCGAGAGCCCGGCCGAATTCCGGCCCGGCGGCGCGGTCGATCCGCCTGCCGGCGACATGTCCGGCAACTCCCACATCGAACAGGTAGAATTTCGGCGCCTGCACGATCACCGCGCGGGACCGCCGGACCCGGAAAGGCTCGACCGGAACGCCGAGCAGGGTGTCGGCCAGGATTTCGAAATAGGTCCTGACGGTCTTGGCATCGACGCCGCAATCCCGGGCAAAGTTGCTGTAGTTGATGAGCTCGCCGTGACAGAAGGCGAGCGCATCGAAGAACCGCGAGAAGGCCGCGGCGTTGCGGGTCAGCCCTTCGTCGAACACCTCCTCCTTCAGGTAGTCCACGACGTAGCCCCCCAGGGCGCGCCGGGGATCGGGCGAATCGTAGTGCTGCGGCACGAGCCCACGCCGGAGCGCGCGCAACAGGTCGAAATCGGGTATTTCAGGCCAGGCAAGCGGATGCAGCTCGAAGCGCCAGGCCCGTCCGCCGAGCAGGTTCGCGCGGCCTCGTTTCAGTTTGCGCGCGCTGGAGCCGCAAAGCACGAAGGACAAGCCTTCGTCCTCGATCAGCCGATGCGCCTCATCGAGCAGAGCGGGGACCTTCTGCACCTCGTCGATAATCACGGGCCGCGACCTGACAGCAGGAGGCAGCGCCGCCAGACGTTCCCCAAGCCGCCACGGGGCGCGGGCGAACTCCAACAGCAACCGTGTATCGAGCAGGTCGAACCGGGCCGAGTCCGGGAATCGGGCCCGCAGCAATGTCGATTTGCCGGCCTTGCGCGGTCCCCAGAGAAACGCCGATTGTCCAGGTGGCAGCGTCAGGCGCAGCAAACGCTCATAGTGCGCCATTCCGGAATCAACTCCGAATTGGTCAAGCTAATCCGGAATGTAATCCGAAATAGTCGGGCAAGCAAGCGTTCCGTTCAGGTGACCAGTTCGAGCCGGCGTTCGATTACGGTCAGCACTTCGCTGATATTCGGCCCCCGTTTCAGCAGCCGCGGGCCTTCGCTCACCGAATACTCGGCCGCAGACCGTCCTTTGCGCCCCGTCTTCGCGATTCTGTAGAGAGGAGCTTCGGAGGTGTGCCTGAAGATCGAAAACACGGCCTGGCCGCGCTGGAAATCTATCGCGTAGTCCCGCCAGTCCCCCGCCGACACGCGCCGGCTATAGATGTTCATAAGGTGGCGAAGCTCTCTCTTGTCGAAAAAGACCGGCCTCGCCGGACGGTATTGGTTTTCTAGCGCGACAACCTCTCCCATGGCCTTCCTTTCCCTCCCGGCTGGCCCATAGTCCCATCGTGCCCCGAAAGCCGGTGCGCAGTCCAGCCGCAATATGGTCAAGACTGCGACAGGAAAGGGCGTTTGCGCACAGGGGCCAGTGAAAGCTATAAGGCGGCGGCCGTCCGGGAGAGGCAATGTGGCCGATATCTTTCGCGAGGTGGACGAGGAAGTCCGCACCGAGCGCGCCAAGGAACTCTGGCGAAAATACGGCGTGTACGTCGTGGGGTTGGCAGTGTTGGCCGTGCTGGCGGTCGGGGGCTTCCAACTCTGGAAGCATATGCGGGCGGAAGCCGCCGCCGAAGCGAGCCTGCGGCTCGAAGAGGCGGCGGCGCTGGCGGAGCAGGAAAAACCGGCCGATGCCGCAGCGGCATTCGCCGCGCTGGCTGCCGATGGCGGCGGAGCCGGCCTGCTGGCGCAATTCGGCGAGGCGGCGGAACTGGCCCGCCAGGGCGACACGGAAGGCGCGCTTGCGCGTTACGAGGCGCTGGCGGCCAATGAAGACGCGGCCCCCGTCTATCGCGATCTGGCGCAGCTCTTCCGGGGCATGGCCGAACTGGACGCGGGCCGGCCGGAGGCGGCGATCGCGGCGCTCGAAGGGCTTTCGGGCCCTCTTCGCTTTTCCGCGGCTGAAACGATAGCGGCGGCGCGCGCCGCACTCGGCGAAACGGCGGCGGCGGTCGCGGGGTTCAAGGCGCTCTCGGAGGACGCGGAAGCGCCCGCCGGCGTACGGCGGCGCGCAGCGGAAATGCTGGCGGCGCTGGGAGAATTGTCATGAGGCAGGCGCTGCTTCTGGCAGCCGGAGGAGCGTTCCTGCTCACCGGCTGCGGATCGGACGGCTGGTTCGGCGAGGCCGAAGATCCGCCGCTGCCCGGCGAACGCATCGCGGTGCTCGCGCTGGACCGCGCGCTCGAGGGCGATCCCGACGCCGCGCAGCGCCCGATGCTGCTGCCCGAACCGGTCGCCAACGCGGACTGGCCCCAGGTGGGTGGCACGCCATTCCATGCAATCGGCCACCCTGCGCTCGGCTCCGCCCTGGCGGAAGCCTGGTCGCGTTCGGTAGGCGCCGGCTCCGGCGACGGTCGCCGCGTGCTGGCGCAGCCCGTCGTGGCCGGGGGCCGGGTCTATGCCATGGACGCCGTCGGCGCGGTGAGCGCCCTTGCCTTGCAGGACGGAGATGAGATCTGGTCGATTTCGACGCGACCGGAGGACGAGGAAGAGACCTCCGGCGGCGGTGTCGCCATTGTCGAAGGCCGCCTGTTTGCCGCGACAGGCTACGGCGAAGCGCTGGCCATCGACGCGTCCTCCGGCGGGATCGTATGGCGGCAGTCCCTGTCGGCGCCGGCGCGGGGCGCGCCTGCGGTGGACGGCGGCAGGCTCTACGTCGCCACGCTCGACAACAAGACCCACGCGCTCAATGCCGCCGACGGGGCCGCTCTCTGGACCCACGATTCCATCGAGGAGCAAACCGCCCTGCTCGGGGGAGCGAGCCCGGTCGTCGCGCACGGCGCCGCCGTCTCGGCCTATTCCTCGGGAGAGATCGTGGCCCTCAAGGCCGAGACCGGACGGGAACTGTGGACCGACAACCTGACCGCAGCGCGCCGGGCGGACTTCATTGCCGCCCTGGCCGACGTTCAGGCGTCGCCCGTGGTCCATGACGGCCGGCTGTTCGCGCTCAGCAATTCCGGCCGCGCCGGCGCCATCGACATGCGCAGCGGCCGCCGGATCTGGAGCGGGGAGTTCGGCGGCCTGCATATGCCCTGGCTGGCTGGCAGTCACCTGTTCGTCGTGACCGAACGGGGCGAGGTCGTGGCGGCCGAGAGCGAGACGGGCGCCGTGCGCTGGGTAATGGCGCTGGCCCGCTACGAGGATGAGGAGGACCGCACGGGCCGGATCGACTGGGCCGGCCCGGTGCTGGCCGGCGGGCGGCTGGTGCTCGCCAGCACGCATGGCGAGATCGTCTTCCTCAATCCCGGGACAGGGGCCAAGGCTGCAACGCTGGACGTCGGAAGGCCTCACCGGCTGGCGCCGGTCGTCGCGACCCGGACGTTGCTGCTGCTCGACGATGACGGCGTGCTGACCGCGTATCGCTGAGCACCATGGCCGGCGCCGTTATCGCCATTGTCGGACGGCCCAACGTCGGCAAATCGACCCTGTTCAACCGTCTCGTCGGTCGGCGCGAAGCGATCGTGGACGACCGTCCGGGCGTCACGCGCGACCGCCGGGAGGGCACGGCCTCGCTCGGCGGCGTGGAGTTCACGGTCGTCGATACCGCCGGGCTGGAGGATGCGCCCGCGGGCGCACTCGAAGCCGCCATGCGCAAACAGACGGAGGCGGCGCTGGCAGGCGCCGATGCCGCCCTCTTCCTCATCGATGCCCGCGCAGGGATCACGGCTCTCGACCGGCACTTCGCCGCCTGGCTGCGCCGTGCGCCGGCGCCGGTCGTTCTCGCGGCGAACAAGGCAGAGTCCGAGCGCGGCATGGAGGGAGCGCTGGAAGCCTATGAGCTTGGCTTCGGCGCGCCCGTCGCGATCTCGGCGGAGCATGGCGAGGGGCTGGCCGGCCTCTACGAGGCGCTCGCGCCATTCCTGGAGGACCCCGTTCCGGAAGAGGGTGAGGACAGCGAGGCGGAGGGCCCGCTGAGGCTCGCCATCGTCGGCCGGCCGAATGTGGGCAAGTCCACGCTCATCAACCGGCTGCTCGGCGAGGACCGCCTGCTGACCGGCCCGGAGCCCGGCGTGACCCGCGATGCCATCGCCGTCGAGTGGGCCTGGAAGGGCCGGCCCGTGCGCCTCGTGGACACGGCCGGGCTGCGCCGCCGCGCCCGTGTGCAGGACCGGATCGAGAAGCTCTCGGCGGCGGATACCGACCGCGCGATCCGCTTTGCCGAGGTGGTCGTGCTGCTCCTCGACGCCATGGACGGGCTGGAACGCCAGGACCTTGCCATCGCCGCGCGCACGATCGAGGAGGGCCGGGCGCTCGTGCTCGCGGCGAACAAGTGGGACCTTGTCCGGGACGTGCCGGAAGCACTGGGCGCACTGAGGGACAGGATCGAGATATCGCTGCCGCAGGTGCGCAACGTGCCGCTGCTCACCGTCTCCGCCGCTTCCGGGCGCGGCATCGACCGGCTGGTCCGCACCGCGTTCGAGAGCCGCGAGGTCTGGAGCCGGCGCATCCCGACGGGCGCGCTCAACCGCTGGCTCCAGGAGGCGCTGGAGGCGCACCCGCCGCCCATCGTCAAGGGAAGGCGCCTGAAACTGCGTTACGCCGCCCAGATCAAGCGCCGCCCTCCGACCGTGGCGATTTTCGGCTCACGCCCCACGGCGGTGCCGGAGTCCTATGTCCGCTATCTCGCCAACGGCCTGCGGCGCGATTTCGACTTGCCGGGCGTCCCCATCCGCATCCTGCTCCGCGCCGCTTCCAACCCCTATGCGGAGGACGGACAACGCTAACGGATCGCGCTGCCGGTCGTCCGCTTTGTCGCTCAGATTTGCTGTTTTGTGATCGACAAAGTCGTTTGTCGTTCATCCGTGAACGACAAATCCGGTCGCCGCTCAATATTCGCCGCTCCGTAAGTAACAAGGCCGACCTGCGGCGCGCCTTGCCCGGCGGAGGGACTCGCTGGCATGGTCCGGCATCTCAGCAGGGAGGCCGCTTGCCGTGGCGCGCTATCGCATTTTCGGTTCGGAGCTTTCGCCCTATTCGGTCAAGGTCCGCGCATGGTTCCGCTACAAGGGCATCGCGCATGACTGGCTGACGCGCACGCCCGGGAACCAGGCCGAATACGAGGCCCATGCGCGCCTGCCGCTGGTGCCGCTGGTCATCACGCCGGATGGCGAGGGATTCCAGGACTCCACGCCCATCATGGAGCGGTTCGAGGCCGCCTTCCCGGAACCACCGACCCAGCCCGGCGACCCGATGCTCGCCTTCCTCTCCGCGCTGCTGGAGGAATATGGCGACGAGTGGGGCAACAAGCACATGTTCCACTATCGCTGGCGCGACGAGGCCGACCGGGTCTCGGCGGCGAAGCGCATCGCCCGCTCCATGCTGCCCGACGCGGACGAGGATACGGTGGCCGAACGCGCGCGGGCCGTGCGGGAGCGCATGGTGCCGCGTGTGAGCTTCGTCGGTTCCTCGCCGCAGACGGCGCCGATCATCGAGGCGTCGTTCGCCCGCCAGCTGGAACTGCTGGAAGCGCATCTGGACGGCCGCCGCTACCTGTTCGGCGACCGGCCCGCTTTCGCCGATTTCGGCATTGCCGCGCAGGTCTGGGAGGCCTGGACCGACCCGACCGGCAGCACCCTCGTGCCGCCGCGCACGCGCGACTGGTGCCGGCGTATGCAGGACCCTGCGGCCGAGGGGCCGTTCGAGGTCTGGGACGCGCTCGCCCCGACGCTGACGCCGCTGCTGGCCGAGGAGGTCGGCGCCCGGTTCCTGCCCTGGTCGGACGCCAATGCCCGCGCCATAGCAGACGGAGCGGAGACGTTCTCGGCCGATCTCGCCGGCGGGCGCTGGACCCAGGCGCCGCAGCGCTACCACGCCCGCTCGCTCCGCGTGCTGCGCGAGAAATACGCCGCGCTCGCAGACCGCGCGGCCCTCGATCCGGTGCTGGAGGCGACCGGCTGCCGCCCTTGGCTGGGCTGAACTGGCGCGCGTCCGGCAAAGGCGGTATCGATGGCCCGACCGGTCCCGGAATCGACAGGAGCCAGGCGGATGAGCGAGATGCGGGCATGGCGGGTGCATGAGTTCTGCGAGCCCGAGGACATGGCGTTCGAGACGGTGGCGCGCCCGGAGCCGGGGCCGGGCCAGGCGCTGGTGAAGGCGCACTACGCCGCGCTCAACTTCCTCGACATCCTGATGGTCCGGGGCAAGTACCAGCTGAGGCCCGACTTCCCGTTCACGCCCGGCTGCGAGCTGTCGGGCGAGGTGGTGGCGACCGGGCCCGGCTCCAACTGCAGGATCGGCCAGCGGGTCGCCGTCCAGCCTTACTGGGGCGCGTTCGCCGAATATGCGGTTGTCGACGACCTGCAGGTCAATCCGATACCGGACGGCGTGGCCATGGACCTCGCCGCCTGCGTGCCCGTGGTCTATCCGACCGGCCATATCGCGCTCGGCCGGCGCGGCGGGCTGAAGGCCGGCGAATGGCTGCTGGTGACGGCGGGCGCGGGCGGGTCCGGCCTGGCGGCCGTCCAGATCGGCAAGGCGTGGGGCGCGCGTGTGATCGCGCTTGCCGGCAGCGAGGAAAAGCTTGCCGTCTGCCGCGCTCACGGGGCGGAGCTTGCGCTCGACTACACGGACGAGGGTTGGGTCGAGGCCGTGCGCGAGGCGACCGGCGGGCGCGGCGTGGACGTCATCTTCGATCCCGTCGGCGGCGAGGTGTTCAATCTGGCCCTCAAGGTCATTGCGGTGGAGGGCCGCGCGCTCGTCATCGGCTTCGCGGGCGGCAACATCCAGCAGATCGCCGCCAACCGCCTGCTGCTCAAGAACGCCTCGGCCGTCGGCGCCATCTGGGGCGGCTATTTCCGCAGCCACCCCGAATACACCCACGAAGTCGTGGCGGACTGCTACGCCATGCTCGCGCGCGGCGAGATCGAGCCGGTCGTCTCCGCCCGCTACCCGCTCGACGAGCTGCCGGCCGCGCTCCGCGCGCTGGCCTCCCGCCGCACCTGGGGCAAGGTCCTGCTGGAGGTGTCGCCATGATCCGCGCCGTTCGCGCCGTACCCGGAAGCCCGGAACGCCTGGAAATCGCCGAGGTCGAGGAGCGCACGCCCTTCTCCAACGAGGCGCTGGTCCGCGTCAGCGCCTTCTCGCTCAATCGCGGCGAGGTGCGCCGGGCGGAGCGCGCGGACCGGCCGATCCGCATCGGCTGGGACATTGCCGGCACCGTGGAGCGGGCGGCGGCGGACGGCTCCAGCCCGCCGGAAGGCGCGCGCGTCGTCGGCTTTTCGCCGCGCATGGAGGGCTGGGCGGAACGCGCGCCGATTCTCGGCACCTATCTCTGCCCCATACCCGACGGGGTAAGCGATGCCGCGGCGGCGACGCTGCCCGTTGCGGGCCTGACGGCGCTCCATTCCATCGACGCGGGCGACTGCCTGATCGGCGCGCGCGTGCTGGTAACGGGCGCGACAGGCGGCGTCGGCGTATTCGCTGCCCAGCTCGCGCGCATCGGCGGCGCAGACGTGCTGAGCCAGGTCCGGCGCGAGGACCAGCGCGCCTTCGCCGACCGGATCGGCCTCGGCACGGTGCTCGTCAGCGCGGACGGCAGCGGCATCGAGGCGGCGGGCCCTTATCGCCTGGTGGTGGACGGCGTCGCCGGGCCGATCCTCGAGGCGGGCGTCCGCGCGCTCGGCCGGGAAGGGCTCGCGGTCTGCTACGGCGTCACGGCCGCACCCGCGATCTCCGTCGCCATCGGGGATTTCATGACCCGCGGCCTCGCGCGCATCCTCGGCTTCCACCTCTATTACAAGAGCGAGACGGCCCCGCCGCGCGACCATCTCGCCCGCCTGCTTCGCCTGGTCGAACAGGGCCGGCTCGATACAGCCATCGAACGCGAGGCATCCTGGAGCGAGGTCGCGCGCACCGCCGACGACCTGATCGAGCGCCGCTTCCCCGGCAAGGCCGTCCTGCATATCGCTCGATGAACGCAGGCCGGCCCCTACTCTTTGGGGGCGGCGATCAGACCGTAATGCTGCGGCTGGCGATGCAGGGCGAAGTCGAAAATCTGCCGGCGGATTTCGTCGCAACGATCGAGGTCGCAGTCCGCGACGACCACCTCATCGCCGACGCCCTGGGCCATGGCCACGATCTCTCCCGTCGGCGCGACGATGGCGCTCTGCCCGATCAGGTCGCAGCCCTCCTCCCGGCCCGCCTTGGCGACGCCCACCACCCAATTGCCGTTCTGGTAAGCGCCGGCCTGCATGGAGAGATGGTTGTGGAACCACATCAGATGGTCGTGCTCCGGCACGGGCGGATTGTGGGTCGGCGTGTTGTAGCCGAGCATGACCAGTTCGACCCCTTGGAGCCCCATGACCCGGTAGGTCTCAGGCCAGCGGCGGTCGTTGCAGATGCACATGCCCATCTTGCCGCCGAAGGCTTCGAACACCGGGAAGCCCAAGTCCCCCGGCTCGAAATAGCCCTTCTCCAGATGCTGGAACGGCCGCCAGGGCTCGTGCTCGGCATGGCCCGGAAGGTGAATCTTGCGGTATTTGCCGACGATCTCGCCCTTGCCGTCCACCAGGATCGAGGTGTTGAAGCGCCGCTTGCCGCCGTCCGGCTCCCGGACCAGCTCCGCATAGCCGAGATAGAAGCCGACGCCGAGTTGCGCCGCCAGCTCGAACAGCGGACGGACGGCAGCATTCGGCATCTCGGTTTCGTAGAAGGCGTCGAGTTCGGCTTCGTCCTCAAGATACCAGCGGGGGAAGAAGCTGGTCAGCGCAAGCTCGGGGAAAACCACGATCTTCGCGCCCTTGGCATGGGCCTCGCGCATCATCTCGGACATGCGCGCAACGCAGGACTGGCGCGATTCCTCGCGGGCGATAGGCCCCATCTGGGCGGCGGCGACGCCTATTCGTCGGGACATGGCGCTCTCCTTGCCGGGCTTACGCCGGCTGCTCGGCCCCGGGCACAAGATGACAGGCGACTTGGTGCCCGGAGGCGACCTTGCGCATCAGCGGCTCCTCGGCGCGGCAGCGCGCCTCGGCCAGCGGGCAGCGCGTGTGGAAGCGGCAGCCGGTCGGCGGGTTGATCGGGCTCGGAATGTCGCCCTTCAGGATGATGCGCTCCCGCTTGGCGCCGGGTTCCGGCACCGGCGCGGCGGACAGCAATGCGCGCGTATAGGGATGGCGGGGATCGGCGAAAAGCGTTTCGCGGTCCGTCAACTCGACGATCTTGCCGAGATACATGACCGCGACCCGGTGGCTGATATGCTCGACCACGGCGAGGTCGTGGCTGATGAAGAGATAGGCGAGGTCGAACTCGTCCTGCAGGTCCATCAGCAGGTTCAGCACCTGGGCCTGGACCGAGACATCGAGCGCGGAGACCGGCTCGTCCGCAACGATCAGTCCCGGCTCCAGCGCAAGCGCCCGCGCCACGCCGAGCCGCTGGCGCTGGCCGCCGGAGAACTCGTGCGGATACTTGACCATCTGGTCCGGGCGAAGACCCACCCGGCCGAACAGGGCCCGCACCCGCTCCTCGATCTCCGCGCGTGGGATTTCGCTGTAATTCTCCAGCGGCTCGGCAACGATGCGCCGCGCCGACAGCCTCGGATTAAGCGAGGCGTAGGGGTCCTGAAACACCATTTGCATCTGCCGGCGCAGCGTCCGCATGCGCGCGGCGCGCGCATGCGTCACGTCCTCGCCGCGCACCAGGATTTCGCCGGAGGTGGGGTCGATCAAGCGCAGCACGGTCTTGCCGACCGTGGACTTGCCCGAACCGCTCTCGCCGACAAGGCCCAGCGTCTCGCCGCGGCGAATATCGAAGCTCACGCCATCGACGGCCAGCACCGAGCCCACCCGGCGCCGCAGAAGGCCCGCATGGACCGGGAAATGCTTCTTGAGGTCGCGCACCTCGAGGACGACATCGGGCGCGCCGCTCATGCCGCCTGCTCCGCTACCCGTTCCCATTCCCAACACGCGACCAGGCGGCCCTCGCCCCGACTCTCCAGAACCGGCAGCTCCGCCCGGCAGCGTTCCTGGGCAAACGGGCAACGAGGCGCGAAGGTGCAACCCGGCATCTCCTGCCTCAAGGACGGCACGACGCCCGGAATCTCCGCCAAGCGGCCCCGGCCGCCGGAGAGCGCCTGCGCCGCCAGCTTTGGAATCGAGCCCATAAGGCCAAGGGTGTAGGGATGCAGCGGACGCGCGAAGAGGTCCGCCACCGCCGCCTCCTCCACCTTGCGGCCGGCATACATGACCACGACGCGCTGCGCGGTCTCCGCCACAACGCCCAGATCGTGCGTAATGAACACGATGGCGGCGCCGATCTGCTCCTTCAACTGGAGCATGAGATCGAGGATCTGGGCCTGGATCGTGACATCGAGCGCCGTGGTCGGCTCGTCGGCAATCAGGATCGAGGGATTGCAGGCAAGCGCCATGGCGATCATCACGCGCTGGCGCATGCCGCCCGAAAGCTGGTGCGGATATTCGCTCGCGCGCCGCCGGGGCTCCGGAATCTGAACGATGTCGAGCATCTCGACGGCCCGCTCGGATGCAGCCCGGCGGCCGAGGCCCTGATGCAGCTCCAGCGATTCCCCGATCTGGCGGCCCACCGGCATGACGGGATTGAGCGAGGTCATCGGCTCCTGGAAGATCATGGAGATCTCGTTGCCGCGGATATCCCGCATCCGCTCCTCGGTCGCCTGCAACAGGTCCTCGCCGTCGAACAGGATGCGCCCGGCCTCGATCTTCGCGGGCGGGACCGGCAGGAGCCGCAGCACCGACATGGCCGTCACGCTCTTGCCGCAGCCGGACTCGCCGACGATGGAAAGCGTCTCGCCCCGGTCCACCCGGATCGAGACCCCGTCCACGGCCCGCACGATGCCGTCTCGGGTGTGGAAATGCGTCTTGAGGCCGTCGATCTCCAGGATTGCGCCGTTGGCCATCGGGCTACATCCGCCGGGCGATGCGCGGGTCGAGCGAATCCCGCAGCCCGTCTCCCAATATGTTCACCGCCAACACGGTGACGGCGAGGAAAATGCCGGGGAAGAAGATCATCCAGGGCGCGAACTGGAAGTAGGTCCGCCCCTCGGCCATGATGTTGCCCCAGCTCGGAATTTCGGGCGGGGTGCCGGCGCCGAGGAAGGACAGGATCGCTTCGATCACGACTGCCGACGCGCAGACATAAGTCGCCTGCACGATCAGCGGGGCCAGCGTGTTGGGCAGGATGTGCTTCACCAGAATCTTGGGAAGCCGCGTTCCGACGGAGACCGCAGCCTCGACATAGGGCTGCTCGCGCACCGTCAGCACCACCGCACGAACAAGGCGCACGACGCGCGGTATCTCCGGGATGGATATGGCAATAATGACATTCATGACGCTCGCGCCGGCCAGGCTGATGAGCGCGATCGCCAGCAACACGCCCGGAATGGCCATCAGGCCGTCCATGATCCGCATCACGACCGCGTCCACCCAGCGCACATAGCCCGCCAGCAGGCCGACCGTGAGCCCGATCACCGTGCTGATTATGGCCACCGCAAGCCCGACCATGAGCGAGATCTGCCCTCCGTAGATGGTGCGGGCATAGACATCCCGGCCAAGGAAGTCGGCGCCGAACCAGAAGGCTTCGCCCGGCGGCTTCAGACGGTTGATCGGATTGAGCCGCAGGGGATCGGGCGCGATCCACGGCGCGGCGACGGCAGCGAGGGCCATCGCGAGCAGGAGCCCGCCGCCAACGATAACCGTCGGATGGCGGCGGGAGTATTCGCGGAAGCGGGCCCAGGGGCCCGGACGGGGGCCTTCGTCCTCGAACTCGCCGGGGAACGCGGCGACCTGCGGCGCGTCGGCCATCAGTAGCGGATCCTCGGGTCGAGCACGGTGTAGGAGAGGTCGATTGCGAGGTTCACGATCACATAGGCGCCGGAGAAGATCAGAATCACGCCCTGGATAATGGGATAGTCGCGCCTCAGCACGGCATCGATGGTGAGCCGCCCGAGGCCGGGAATGTTGAAGACGCTCTCCGTCACCACCACGCCCCCGATCAGGAGCGCAATGCCGATGCCGATGATGGTGACGATGGGCACGGACGCGTTGCGGAGCGCGTGGCGGATGAGGAGCGCGTTGTTGTCGAGGCCCTTGGCCCGCGCCGTGCGCATATAGTCCTCGGTCAGCACCTCCAGCATGCTGGCGCGCGTAATGCGGGCGATCAGCGCCACATAGATAATGCCGAGCGCCACCGTCGGCAGCGTGATCGAGCGCAGGAACGGCCAGAACCCCTCGGCGATAGGCTTGTAGCCCTGCACGGGAAACCAGCCGAGCGTGATCGAGAAAAGCCACATCATCGCGTAGCCGATGACGAACACCGGCACCGAGAAGCCCAGCACGGCGAAGACCATGATGACCCGGTCGGTCATCGTGCCTGCCTTCCAGGCGGCGATCACGCCCATCGGCACGGCGACGAGGATGGCGAAGATGATGGTGGCGATGGCGAGCGCGAGCGTCGGCTCGAGCCGCTGGCCGATCAGTTTGGCGACCGGCAGGTTGGAGAAGATGGAGGTGCCGAGGTCGCCGGAGAGCAGCGCCCCCACCCAACTGAAGAACTGGATGTGGAGCGGCTCGTTCAGGCCGAGATTCTCGCGGATTTTCTCGATGTCTTCCGGCCGCGCATAGTCGCCGGCGATGACAACGGCCGGGTCGCCCGGCGTCAGATGCAGCAGCAGGAAGACGGCAATGCCCACGACCGCCATGACGGGCAGGGTCGCCAGCAGCCGGCGGGCGATATAGGCGTACATTCAGAACCGATCCGAAAAAGACGCCGCCGGGCGGGAACGGCCCCGCCCGGCGGCTCCGGGACCCGTCATCCGGCGTCCTTGGAGATGTTCCAGAAGAACGGCACCGGCGAGACCAGCACGCCCTTCAGGCCCTTTCGCCATGCCACCGGCTGGAACCACTGGCCGTAGTTCACATAGGGCACCAGATGGCTGAAGAGGCGGCCCTGCAGCTTGTCGATGATCGCCTTCTTCCCCATCGGATCCGCTTCGCGGGCGAACATGTCGCGCAGTTCCTCGGTCTCGGCATCCGTCGGCCAGCCGAACCAGGCCCTTTCGACGCCGCCGCCCGAGACGCCGATATTGGCGATGGGCGAGGTGGCGTCCGCGCCGGTCGCATAGGTGTGGAAGATGTTCCAGCCGCCGTCGGCCGGGCTCTTCTTCTCCGCGCGCCGGGAGGTGAGCGTGGACCAGTCCATCGCCTGCACTTCCACGTCCATGCCGATGTCGCGCAGCACCTGTGCCGTCACCAGCGCGGCGTTGTTCAGCACCGGAATGTCGGTGGATTGCATCAGGATGATCTTCTCGCCCTTGTAACCGGCCTCCGCCAGAAGCTGCTTGGCCATCTCCGGATCGTGCGACCGGAGCGCCTCGACGCCGACATCGGACTCGTTCGGCGTGCCGCAGATGAAGTAGGCCGCGCACTCCTTGTAGAGCTTCGGATCGCCGACGATCGCCTGCAGATACACCGCCTGGTTGACGGCGTAGAGCAGCGCCTGGCGCGCCTTCGGATGATCGAAGGGCGGGTGCAAATGGTTCGGCCGGAGCCAGCCCTGCGTGCCGAGCGGGTCGATCACGGCGAGCTCGACATTCCCGTCCTGCTCCAGCAGCGGCACCATATCGACGGCCGGCGTCTCCCAGAGATCGACCTCGCCGTTGATGAGCGCGTTCATCGCGGTCGCGGGGTCGGGAATGTAGATCCACTCGACCCGATCGAAATTCACGACCTTGCCGCCAGCGGCGCCCGAAGCGGGCTCGCTGCGCGGCACATAGTCCTCGTTCTTGACATAGACGACCTTGGCGCCCGGCACCCATTCCTCCTTGACGAACCGGAACGGACCGGACCCGACCACTTCCGGAACCTGCTGGTTCGGGTCGGTCTCGGCGTGCTCCTTCTTCATCATGAAGGGGGTGTTGGAGCTGATCTTGCCGATCGAGTCGAGGACCAGGCCGTAGGGCTGCTTCAGCGTGAGCGTGAAGGTCTTGTCATCGACCGCCTTCAACTCCTCGGTGAAGTCCATGAGCTTCTGGCCCATGCCGTCCTTCTGGCCCCAGCGCCTGATCGAGGCAACGCAGTCCTCGGCCGTCACCGGGTCGCCGTCATGCCATTTGAGGCCGTCGCGGAGCGTGAAGGTATAGACGAGGCCGTCGTCGCTTACGGAATGCTCGCCCACCATCTGCGGGTGAACGTTCAGCTTGTCGTCCTGGGCGAACAGCGTGTCATAGACCATGTAGCCGTGATTGCGGGTGATGTAGGCCGTGGTCCAGATCGGGTCCAGGTTCTTCAGGTCGGCATGCGGCACGATGCGCAGCACCGACTCCGCCGATGCAGATCCGATTCCGAGGCCGAGCGCCATCGGCGCCGCGGCCAGTGCAGCAAGCGCCGCGCGCCGTGTCGCGGTCAAAAGTCGTGGCATGTTCCCTTGTCCTCCCGTTGGTATCCGCCCGTGCCCGCTGCAATCCCGTTGCGGCAATCCGCCTGAGTGCGCAGGCCGGTCGCGCGGCTATGCAAGCATGCCCGCGCGCGCTTGTCACCATTGCGCAGCCCGACGGCTTCTTTATGGTCCATCGTCCATGACCGACAGCTTCGACTATGTGATCGTCGGCTCCGGCACGGCCGGGTCCGTGTTGGCGGCCCGCCTCGCGGCCGGCGGCATTCACTCCGTCTGCATGCTGGAGGCCGGACCGCCGGACCGCCATCCCTTCATCCACATCCCGGCCGGCTTCATGAAGACGCTGACCGACCCGGCTGTGAACTGGCTTTATTCCGCCGAGCCCGGCGAGTGGACCGGCGGCCGGCGCATCCACGCGCCGCGCGGCAAGACGCTCGGCGGCTCCAGCTCGATCAACGGCCACATCTACAATCGCGGCCAGCGGCTGGACTATGACGGCTGGGCGCAGCTCGGCAACCGCGGCTGGGGCTATGCCGACATATTGCCCTATTTCAAGCGCACCGAGACGCGCATAGGCGAGGGCGACGACACCTTCCGCGGCCGCGAAGGCGGTCTGGTCGTCACCGACAACCCGTACCGCCACCCGCTCTGCGAGGCGTTCATCGAGGGCGCGGTCGGGTTCGGCATCCCCCGCAATCCGGACTATAACGGCGCCGACCAGGACGGCGTCGGCTATTTCCAGCGCGCGATCCACAAGGGCCGGCGTGTGAGCGCGGCGCGGGGCTTCCTGCATCCGGTCATGCGCAAGCGCGACACCATGCTCGACGTGCGCACCCATGCCCATGCGACACGCATCCTGTTCGAGGGCAAACGCGCAGTCGGCGTGCGCTACCGCACGGACGGCAATCCCTATGAGGTGCGCGCGCGCCGCGAGGTCGTCCTTTGCGGCGGCACGGTCAACTCGCCCCAATTGCTGCAGGTCTCGGGCGTGGGGCCGCCCGACCTGCTGGGCCGCTTCGGCATTCCCGTGCGCCATGCGCTGCCCGGCGTCGGCGAGAACCTGCACGACCACTACGCCGTCCGGATCGTTGCGCGGGTCAAGGACATGGAGACGATCAACCAGCGAGTCCGGGGGCCTGCCTTCCTGGCCGAAGTCGCCCGCTACTTCGCCGGCGGGACCAGCGTGCTGGGGCTCGCGCCGTCGCTGGTGCATGTGTTCTGGAAGTCCGATCCGTCGCTCGACAAGGGCGACCTCCAGATGACCTTCACGCCGGCAAGCTACAAGGAGGGCGTGCAGGCCGCGCTCGACGACTATCCCGCCATGACGATCGCGCCCTGGCAGCAGCGCCCCGAAAGCCGGGGCCATATCCGCATCGCCTCCGCCGATCCTTTGGCGCCGCCCGAAATCCAGCCCAACTATCTGGCGCAGGAGATGGACCGGCAGGTATTGCTGGCCGGCCTCAGGCTCGCCCGCCGCCTGCTGCGGACGCCTGAGCTGGCGCCCTACAACGCCGGCGAGGAGTATCCGGGGGACGGGGTCGAGAGCGACGACGAGTGGCTCGATGTCGCCCGCCAGCGCGGCACCACGACCTTCCACCTGGTCGGGAGCTGCCATATGGGTCCGGAGACGGACCCGTTCGCCGTGGTGGACGACCGGTTGCGGGTCCGCGGGCTGGACGGGCTCAGGGTCGCCGATGCCTCGATCGTCCCGCGCATGCCGTCGGCCAATACAAACGCCGCCACCTTCATGATTGCGGAGAAGGCGGCCGACATGATCCTCGACCGGCCGGCGCCCGCGCCTGTCGTCCTTCCCGACTAGACAGGACGAGCCAGGAGCCGTGACCGCAGCCGACCTCCTGCCGCTGTTCATGTTCGCGGCGCTCGCCGCCTTCCTGTTCACCGGCTATCCCGTGGCGTTCGGGCTCGCCGGCCTGACGATTCTGTTCGGCATCGTCGGCAACCTGATGGGCGTGTTCCAGTACATCGAGTTCACCAACATGGTGTACCGCATCTGGGGCGGCGTTGCGGAGAACCTGGTGCTGACGGCCGTGCCGACCTTCGTGTTCATGGGCGTGATGATGGAGCGGAGCGGCATCGCGCAGGACCTGCTCTACTGCCTCCAGGTGCTGCTGAAGCGCGTCCCCGGCGGTCTCGCGCTTTCGGTCACCGTGATGGGCACCATCATGGCGGCGATGACCGGCATCATCGGAGCGTCGGTCACGCTGATGAGCGTGCTCGCCCTGCCCCACATGCTGAAGGCGAAATACGATCACGCGCTCGCCTGCGGCACGATCTGCGCCGCCGGCACGCTCGGCATCCTCATTCCGCCCTCCATCCTGCTGGTCATCATGGGCGACCTGATGGCCGTCTCGGTCGGCAACCTCTTCCTCGCCGCGCTCTTCCCCGGCCTGCTGCTCTCCGGCCTCTACTTCGTCTATATCTCGTCCTACTCCGCGATCCGTCCCCAGGTGGCCCCGCCGCTCTCCGATCTGGACACACCGCAGACGATTCCCGCCTACACGATGATGCTGCTCAAGGGCTTCATTCCGCCGGCGACGCTTATCCTGATGATAAAGGTCGCGATCTTCGGCGGCTGGGCGACGCCGACCGAAGGCGGCGCGGTCGGCGCCTTCGGCGCGACGCTGCTGGCGCTCGTCAACGGTCGCATGACGCTGGACCTGATGAAGGACTGCTGCGACCGGACGGCGCTCACGGTCGCAATGATCTTCTTCGTGTTCGTCGGCGCCACCGGCTTCTCCTATGTCTTCCGCTCGCTCGGCGGCGACGAGGTGGTGGACCATCTCATCCTTTCGGTCGGTCTCGGCAATTGGGGCCTGCTGATCGTTCTGATGGCGATTGTGTTCGTGCTGGGCTTCTTCCTCGACTGGGTCGAGATCACGCTGATCGTGCTGCCGGTGTTCCTGCCCATCGTCGATACCCTGACCTTCGGCGCGCACTTGCCGGATCACGAGGTCGTTTACTGGTTCGCGATCCTGATCGCGGTCAATCTCCAGACCTCCTTCCTGACGCCGCCCTTCGGTTTCGCGCTGTTCTACATGAAGGGCGTGGCGCCGCCGGAGGTGAAGCTGACGGCGATCTACAAGGGCATCGTGCCCTTCGTGATGCTGCAGGTGATCGGCCTCGCGACGGTCATCGCCTGGCCCGACATCGCGCTCTGGCTGCCCCGGCAATTGCTGGACTGACGCCAGCGCCGGTCTTGACTGGCGGGCGACCGGGACGTATCTGTGGCGGTACGGATGGGCGAGCTTGGGACGGAGGCGGGCATGAGGCCGGTTCTTGTGATCGTCGCAGCATTCGCCGGCCTTCTGTTGATCGGACCGGCCGGTGCAGATGAGATGAAGCCAAAGGTTTCGGATCGGGAAAAAATCGTCGAAGCTAGGGTCGAGTGTATTTTGAACGGCACATCCTGGTCAGACTGTCGCCAAGGGCGCTTCCCATTTGAGAGTCAACGATCCGCCGATTGGCCGCTACCGTTTTGGACGCCCTACAGTTATTTGCGATAATGTGAGAGGTTCGCAAATTTGATGGCGGCTCCGATCCTTGATTCGAAATGGTTCGAGACGCTTCTGCAACACTTTATATTTATATTTTCAACCGCTATTGTCGGAGGTGTAGTTGGCATAATTGCAGGATTAAGTGGTGCAAAGGGTGATAGTCTTTCTGCATTACTGCCCGCCTTGTTAACCGTTTTTGCTACCGGGGCTGGCATTCGAGCTTTGCGGTTCGAGAATGCTTCTTCGCGCATTTTTGTCGCGCTTTATGCGGCTTTATTTATGATCTCTGTACTTTCCGGACTATTTGTCGGAACGGACTATTGGGAACGCTATTCAGATGCCAAACGCTACGAGGAATTACAAGGGAGAAGCCTCATAATTGAAGTGTGCTCGCAACTCGAAACGCATCACAACGAGAACCGATTCGGGGACGGATTGCCGCCGCTCTCGCCGGAACAGATTTGCCCGTCGCTTGGCCCTAGCCGCCCTTCCGGCCTAAAGTGATCGCATGAACGACGTTCCGGACTCCGGCGAAACCGGCGGCGAACCGGCGGTTCGCCCGGAATGGGAGGCCACGGCGCCGACCCGCCGGGAGACGGTGCCGGCGCTTGAGGAAATCCTGAACGAGCCGTTCAATGTGCTGGACCACGGCTTCGTGCGCGTCGTCGATTACATGGGCAGCGACAACGCCATCGTGCAGGCGGCGCGCGTCTCCTACGGCAAGGGCACCAAGCGCAGTTCGACGGACGCGGCACTGATCCGCTACCTGCTGCGCCACCGGCACACCACACCCTTCGAGATGTGCGAGATCAAGCTGCACATCAAGTTGCCGATCTTCGTCGCCCGGCAATGGATCCGCCACCGTACGGCGAATGTGAACGAGTATTCCGCCCGGTATTCGAAGATGGACCGGGAGTATTACATCCCCGACCCGGACCACCTTCAGGCGCTCCTGGAAGAGCGCAACCGGAAGCGGCGCGAACGGGAGGCGTGGCCGGACCTGTTCCAGCCGAGGCAACCGGAAGAGCCTGCGACGCTTGCTGCCCAGTCGGGCACGAACAGGCAGGGGCGCGAGGGCAGGCTGACGGCGGCGGAGGTGCACGACTCCCTGTCCAGGCTGGACTGGGTCTCCAGCCGGACCTACGGCGTTTACAAGAACCTGCTGAACGAGGACGAGGACGGCGAGAAGATCCGGGAAGACAGGTCCGGAATCGCGCGCGAGCTCGCCCGGTCCGTGCTGCCCGTCAACTACTACACCCAGTTCTACTGGAAGTGCGACCTGCACAACCTGATGCACTTCCTCTCGCTGCGCGCCGATAGCCACGCGCAATACGAGATCCGCGCCTATGCCGACCTCATTCTCGACGAGATCGTGAAGCGCTGGGTGCCGGTGACATACCGCGCCTTCCAGGACTATGTGCATCGCGCCGCGTCGCTCTCCGCCGGCGCGCTCGACGTGGTGCGGCGCATGCTGGCGGGAGAACGGGTCGAGCAGCCGGACAGCGGCCTCGGCGCGCGCGAATGGCGCGAACTCATGGCCATTCTGGACCGGAAGCCCTAAAGGCAAAGGTCAATCGGATTGGAACAAGATCGAACCCACAGTCCCGATTGTCACCCCGGACGGCGCGTCAGCGCCGGTCCGGGGTCCAGTCTGCCAACGCCCGCGAGGTTGAGAAATCGGTGCTGGGCCCCGGCTCGGAGGCCGGGGCGACGGATTCGTTCCGGGCCGGACTCGTCCGAACTATGCAAGCAGCGCACGGGCCTGCGCCTCAACACTCGGAGAAAGCAATGAAAATCGAGCTTCACCACATCAATGTCTGCACGAAGAACGTGCCCGGGCTGGACGAGTTCTACCGCTCGGTCTTCGGCATGGAGACCATGGAGGGCCGCGAGGGCAACCGGGACCTGGACGGGGGCTATTCGGGCGGCGTGTCGTTCCTGACCGACGGGCGCACCGAATTCCATCTCGCCACGCAGGACCTCGGCGTCGGCCACCGCATGGGCCATGCCGTCAACCCGCTGGAGCGCGGGCATATCGCCTTCCGCACCGACGATATCGAGGCGGTCAAGCAGCGCCTGACGGACCTCGGCATCCCCTTCTCGGACTATGGCGCCTGGGCCATGGGCGGCTGGTACCAGATTTTCTTCCAGGACCCCGAAGGCACGATCATCGAGATCCACCAGCCCGGCTACGAATAACGGCCGCCGGGCTATACTGCCTCCGCCTTCACACGGGATATCCACATCATGCAGTTCCGCAATCTGGGCCGTTCCGGCCTGCAGGTTTCGCTCGTCGGCGTCGGTTGCAACAATTTCGGCCAGCGGCTCGACCAGGCCGGCACCGACGCCGTGGTGCACGCCGCGCTGGACGCCGGGATCACGCTGTTCGACACCGCCGACATCTATGGCGGGCGCGGCGGGTCGGAGGAGTTTCTCGGCAAGTCGCTCGGCGCGCGCCGCAAGGACATCGTGCTCGCCAGCAAATTCGGCATGCGCATGGCCGACGGGCCCTACGGCACCGGCGCGGCGCGCTTCTACATCATGCATGCGGTCGAAGCGAGCCTCCGGCGGCTCGGCACGGACTGGATCGACCTCTACCAGATTCACCAGCCGGACCCGCTGACCCCCATCGAGGAGACGCTGCGCGCGCTCGACGACCTCATCCGCCAGGGCAAGGTGCGCTATATCGGCCACTCAAACTTCACAGCATGGCAGACCGTCGAGGCCGAACTGACGGCGGAGATGCACGGCCTCAATGCCTTCGTCTCGGCGCAGGACGAATACAGCCTCGCCATGCGCGAACTCGAAGACGACCGCATGGCGATGATGGAGAAATACGACCTCGGCCTCCTGCCCTTCTTCCCGCTGGCGAGCGGCCTGCTCACCGGGAAACATGGCGACAAGCCGCTCGCCGGCACGCGCATGGCGGACAGCAACCGCTTCATCGACCGCTACTGGACCGACGCCAATCTCGCCATGGTACGCGAGCTGACCGCCTTCGCGCAGGAGCGCGGCCGGACCATGCTGGACCTCGCCATGTCGTGGCTGGCGGCGCGCCCGCAAGTATCGAGCGTCATCGCCGGGGCCATGTCGCCCGAGCAGATCAGGTCCAATGCGGTCGCCTGCGACTGGGCGATGAGCGCGGAAGAGCTCGCGGCCATCGACGAAATCTGGACCCGCACCCACTCATGAACATGCCGCGCGCCGCCGGGCGTCCCTTCATGGCCCTGCCGGGGCCGACCAACATTCCGGAGCCGATCCTCCGGGCGATGGACCGCCCGACGGAGGACTTCAACAGCCCGGCCTTCGAGGCGCTGGCGGCGGGCTGCTACCGGGACCTGAAACGGATATTCAAGACGGACGGCACGATCCTGTGCTGGGCGTCCTCCGGCCACGGCGCCTGGGAGAGCACCATCGTCAACCTGTTCGGCCCCGGCGACACCATCGTCATCCCGGAGACCGGCGCCTTCTCGACCTGGTGGACCGAGATGGCGGAACTCTTCGGGGTCGAGGTGATTTCGCTTCCGGGCGACTGGCGGACGGCAGCCGATCCGGACGCCGTCGAGGATGTGCTGCGGAAGGACGGGGAAGGCAGGATCAAGGCCGTCGGCGTCGTCCACAGCGAGACCTCGACCGGCGTGCTGAGCGACATTGCGGCCGTCCGCCGGGCGATGGACGCCGCAGGCCACGGCGCGCTGCTGATGGTCGATACCATCTCCTCGCTCGCCTCCATGGACTACCGCATGGACGAGTGGCGCGTGGATGTCACCGTCGGCGGCTCGCAGAAGGGGCTGATGCTGCCCACCGGCCTCGGCATTATCGGGCTGAACGACCGGGCGCTTGCCGCCGCCAGGGAAGGCGGCTCGCCGCGCCGTTACTGGAGCTGGCAGCGCATGCTGGACCTCGGCGGCGGCCTGCCGAAGTTCCCCGGCACAGCGCCCACCCAGATTTTCTCCGGCATGCGGGTTGCGCTCGACCTGCTGTTCGAGGAAGGGCTCGACAATGTGTTCGCCCGCCACCGCCGGATGGCCGACCTGGTGCGGCTCGCCGTCGAGGAATGGGGGCTGGAGCTCAACGCGCTCAGGCCCGAAGAACGCTCCGACACGGTAACGGCCGTCCGCTGGCCGGAGGGCCGCGACCCCAACGCCTTCCGAGACAGCCTGCGCGACCGCTTCAATGTCGCCGTCAGCCACGGCCTGCTCGATCTCGCCGGCAAGATCGTCCGCATCGGCCATCTGGGCGACCTGAACGAGACGATGGTCCTCGGCCTGCTCGGCACCATAGAGGCCAATCTTGCGATAGACGGCGTGCCCCACAGACCGGGCGGCGTCCGCAAGGCGATAGAACGGGTGGTGACGGGCGGGGGATGAGTTTTCAATAGTTGTCAAGTACGCCATAATGGCGTACTTTGTTAGTGTACGCGAACCGAGGGCAACGAAATGGCGGCAATCGCCGGGTTGAAGAAGGACCGCATGCATTTGCGCCTCGATGCCACCAGCAAACACAAGCTGGAGCGCGCGGCGGCTTATGAGGAAACGACGGTCAGCCGCTTCGTGCTGGCGAACGCAGTGGCAGCGGCGGAGCGCGTCATCGACTCGCATGAGAGGATCGTTCTTTCGGCGCCGGACTGGGAGGCCTTCCATGACGCCCTGCTCAACCCGCCGGAGCCGAACGCTGCGCTAAGGAAGGCAGCCCGCCGCTATCGCGAGCGCTTCGGTGAATGAGCCGCCGCTCGTCATCGAGCCACTCGGTCGAGGCCATGACCGTGCGGCCTTTTCCTGCGGGGAGCCCGCTCTCGACAACTATCTGCAACGGCAAGCGTCGCAGGATGTACGGAGGCGCGTCGCGCAGGTTTTTGTGGCCCTCGGAGACGCCGCCGAACGGGTTGCCGGCTATTACAGCCTGAGCGCAGCCAGCTTCGAGAAAGAAGAACTGCCCCCAGAACTGGCGAAACGTCTGCCGCATTACCCTGTGCCGGCGGCCGTGCTCGGAAGACTGGCGGTTGATCTCTCCTGGCGGAGCCACGGCCTTGGCGAAACTTTGCTGATGGACGCCGCACGCCGGGTCCTCCGCGCCAGCACGGCGATGGCCGTTTACGCACTCGTGGTCGATGCCAAGAACGAACACGCCCGGACGTTCTATGAGCGCTATGGCTTCCGGGCCTTCGCTACCCTGCCCAACCGCCTGTTCCTCCCGATCCAAACCTTTGAAAAGCTCGGGCTGTAATACCAGCGGTCATTGATTGGAACCTATTCCGTCAGCCGCTTGAAAACTCCTCCCCCGCTCGCGGGGGAGGCCGGGTGGGGGGCCGCTTTCGCGCCAGCGGAAGCGGCGGCGCCAACGCCGCCATTCGACAGGTTCGCCGCGTTTCGCGCGGCGGCGGACACAGCCCGGCAAGGGCCCGTCACGCCGAGAGGCCCTCCCCCGGCCCCTCCCGCCAAGCGGGAGGGGAGACAGGGAGCCGCCGCCGAACATGAGTCCTGCTTTATGCACGTTGGTATAAGTCCGTTCGGGCAACTGCTACGTCACACCCAGCCGGTCGCTCGCGATGCGGGCGCCTTCGGCCATGGTGCGGAGCTTGGCCCAGACCACGTCTTCCGGCACACGGCCCATGCCGGCGGAGGTGTCGAAGCCGCAGTCCGTGCCCGCCTGGATGCGCGCCGGATCGCCCACAGCGCGGGCCGCGCGCTCCAGCCGCTCGGCAACGGTTTCCGGGATGCTCGACATAGTTGGTCGTGGTGTCGATCACGCCCGCGACCAGATATTGGTCGGGCGCAAGCGGGCGCCGCCGCAGTTCCTCGACCTCGTGCTGGTGGCGGGGGTTGGCGAAGGGCAGCACCAGCCCGCCGACATCGGCCTGCAGCAGGATCGGCAGCACGTCGCGGAGCTCCACGTCCAGATCGTGCGGCCCCTCATAGTTGCCCCAGCAGACATGCAGCCGCACGCAGTCGCGGGGCACATTGGCGAGCGCCCGGTTCAGCGTCTCTACTACGACCTCCACCCAGTCTTGGAAGACCCTGAGCGGTTCGTCGGCGAACAGGAAATGGCGTTCCATTGCAAGGTCGGGCGCGTCGATCTGCAACAGCCATCCGTTCGCGACCACCGCCTCGTATTCGACCCGGAGCGCTTCCGCAACGTCCGCGAGATAGGCCTCCCGGTCGGCGTAGTGGCTGCTCTGCATCGCGGAGACCACGATGCCGGGCGAGGGCGCAGTCATGAAAGGCTGGGCGAAGCCGCCGCCGTCCTTTTCCAGCGCCCGATGGAAAGTCCGGCACTCGTCCTCGAGCGGCACCCGGTCCACATACCGCACTTCGCCCAGGTTCATCGGCGGCTCCATGTTGGACACCGCCTCGGCGCGCACCCGCAGGAAGGTCTCGTATTCACGCACCAAGCCCGGATAGCGGAACACGTCCTGGCGTCCCGGCCTTTTCCAGCGCCCGCCGAAACCGCTCATGCGGTGCTGGACATAGAGGAAGAAGCCCTCCCGCTGCTGCTCCCCGTTGTTGCCGATGGTGATGCCTGCCTCGACCTGGCGCGCGACAATCGCCTCGGTCGCCTCCCGGCCGGCGACCGCCAGCGCCTCGGCATCGACGGCCCCGCCCTGGGCGCGGCGTCCGTAAAGGCCGGTCAGTTCCAGCGGCCGGGGCAGGCTGCCGGCATGCGTGGTGGGAATGCCCATGATTGACGGCTCAGCCCTTCGGGAAATAGTCCTCGCAATTGCCCTCGCGGTACACGTCCGTCGTAGCGCAATGCAGGCCGCCGCCGAAGGCGTAGGCATCGCGGAACGGCACCGGGATCACCTCCAGGCCGAGCCTGTCGATCTGGTCCATCTGGTGGACCTCGCTCGCTTCCACGCAGACCGTCTTCGGGTCCAGCACCAGCACGTTCATCGACAGCCACACGCTCGAATAGCAGAGCGGCGGCGGGCTGTTGTGCGCCGGGCGGGCGGCATCCACGATCTCCCAGCCATTGCGGTTGAAGACCTCGCGCTGCCCGTCCGGAAGGCGGCGCTCCGGATTGTTGAGCACGAGACCCGGCCGGAGCGGCGTGAAGCTCGCGTCGATATGGATCGGGTAGGGGTCGCCCGGAAAATTAAGCGCATGGACGCGGTGGTCCGGAAAATGCCGCCGCAGCCACTCGATGCCCGTGAGATTGGTCGTGAAACCGTGCTGCACGAAGAGGTCGCGCCCGAAGCGCAGCACGTCGGCCGCGTCGAACAGCGGCTCCGCCTCGGTGGTGACGAAATCCTTCGCCGCCACCATCTCCAGCCGTTCCTCGATGGTGATGTCGTCGGAGAGGTAGTCCGGCTTGTAGGAGGCATTCGTGAGGCGCGGCTTGGGCGCTGCCTCGTGGCGCATGTTCGGGTCCTCGTCCCAGAAGCGCTTCAGCAGCGGCCGGTAGCAGAGATACTCGAACCAGCGCGAGCGGTAGGACATGGTCGCTTCGAGCATTTCGGAGCCGACCGTCAGCAGCACGTCGCGCGGCGGCTGGCAGCCGAACATCGAGCCATGGCTCCAGTCCGGGGTCGCAATGGCCCGGTTGAAGTCGATGGGGTCGGGCCGGTCCACCCGCACGCCGCGTTTCTCCAGCATGGCGGCGAAGGCGTCCAACTGTTCGTTGGCGCGGTCCACGGTCTCCTGCGACCGGGGTCCGTGGACGCCGCGCATGTCGCTGTCCAACGGGATTTTCGGATCGCTCGCCGGCTCCGGCGGCGGAATGCAGCAGCCGTCCGCGCGCCCGACGACGACATGGCGCAACGGGTCCCACTCGTTCCAGCTGTTGACGACCGTTTTCACGCTCATCCCCCGTCCTTCAGCCGCCGGCGCGGATGGTCTCGATGATCGAGGAAAAGTCGCGCGGGCCGTTGCCCCCGGCCACATGCAGCGCCATCAGCGCCTCGGCCAGCGCGCCCATCGGCGTGCCGGTGCCGCTCTTCATGGCGGCGTCCCTGGCGAGGCGCAGGTCCTTGACCATCATGTCGGCGGTGAAGCCCGGCTGGAAGCCGTTGTTCGCCGGGGAGGCAGGCACCGGGCCCGGCACCGGGCAGTAACTCGTCACCGCCCAGCTCTGGCCGGACGAATTCGCGACGACATCGAAGAGCGTCTGGCGGTCGAGGCCCAGATTGTCCGCGAGCGTGAACCCTTCGCAGACGCCCAGCATGCTGATCGCCAGCATCATGTTGTTGCAGACCTTCGCCGCCTGGCCGTTGCCGGCCGGGCCGCAATGCACGATCCGCGCGCCCATATGCTCCAGAATGGGCTTCGCCTTTTCGAAGGCTGCATCCGGGCCGCCGACCATGAAGGTGAGCGTGCCTGCGATGGCCCCGCCGGTGCCGCCGGAGACCGGCGCATCGACCATCTCGAAGCCCCGCGCCGCCGCTTCCTCTGCGACATCGCGGGCGGTGGCGACATCGATGGTCGAGCAGTCGATCAGCAGGGTTCCCGGGTCGACGGCCTCCAGAACCTCACCCCCGCCCAGGTAAACGTCCCGCACCTCCGGACCCGCCGGCACCATGGTGACGACCGCCTCCGCACCCTTGACGGCCGCGGCCGCCGAAGCCGCCCGCCCAGCGCCCGCCTCCACGATGTCCGCCAGCGCCGCCTCCACCGGGTCGTAGGCGGTCACGGCATGTTGGGCCTTCATCAGGTTTCGGGCCATGGGCCCGCCCATATTGCCGACCCCGATAAATGCAATCCGCGCCATTCCGTCAGCTCCTCATGTCCGGGCGAAACGGCGGACGGGCCTGTCGAACGCCAGTTCCTCGTCCGCCGGGGAGAAATAGCCTGCGACCGCATCGGCCGTCACCTCGGAAAGCGCCGCCGGCCGCCATGCGGGACGGTTGTCCTTGTCGAGGATCAGCGCGCGGACGCCTTCGAAGAAATCGTGACCCCGCATGAACGCCTGAGACATGCGGTATTCCAGCGCAAGCGCAGCGTCGAAGTCGAGGCCGCTTCCGCGCCGGTACTGCTCGAACGCCACCTTCAGCGAGGTCGGCGCCTTGGCCAGCATGGCTTTGCGGGTCTTTTCCGCCCAATCGCCGCCCTCGCCTTCCAGCGCCTCCAGCACCGCTTCCACCGACGCCTTCGAAAAACAGCGCTCCATCGCAGGCCGCGCCGGCGCGATGGGGGGTGGGCCGGGGTTCTCGGAGAAACGGTCCAGCACCGCGCTTACCTCGGCATGGTTGACCTCGATGTCCTCGCCGTCGAGAGGAGCGGCGGCCAATGCGGCCTTCAGTTCGTCCAGCCGCGCGCTCGGCACATAGTGGGTTGCGATGCCGGCATGGTAGCTGTCCGCCCCACCCAGCCGGGCGCCCGTCAGCGCCAGGTAAAGGCCAAGCCGCCCGGGCAGTCGGGGCAGGAACCATGTCGCGCCGACATCGGGAAAGAACCCGATGCCGGTTTCCGGCATGGCGAACACCGTGCGCTCCGTCGCCACCCGGTGCGAACCCAACACGGAAACGCCGACGCCGCCGCCCATGACGATGCCGTCGATCAGCGCGACATAGGGCTTCGGGTAGTGGAAAACGCGCCAGTCGAGGATGTATTCGTCCCAGAAGAAGGTGCTGGTATAGGGATCGCCCGTCCGGCCCGCCTCGCAAAGCCTCTGAATGTCTCCGCCGGCGGCGAAAGCGCGTTCGCCCGCTCCTTCCACGACCACGGCGCGCACTTCGCCGTTCTCCGCCCAGGCCAGCAATTGCCGGTCGAGGGCGTCCACCATTTCCAGGGTGAGCGCGTTCAGCGCCTTCGGGCGGTTCAGCAGAACGAGGCCGAGACCGCCCGTGCGGTCGAACAATATGTCGTCTTTCATCGCTCCAGCAGCTTGCGCGCGATAATCAGGCGCATGATCTCGTTGGTTCCCTCCAGGATCTGGTGGACCCTGGTGTCGCGCACGAAACGCTCCAGGGGATAGTCCTTCAGATAGCCGTAGCCGCCGTGGAGCTGCAGCGCCGCATTGCAGATCTCGAAACCGGCATCCGTGGCGAAACGCTTCGCCATGGCGCAATAGCCGGTGGCGTCCGGGTCTCCGGCATCGAGCGCCGCCGCGGCCCGCCAGGTCATCAGCCGCGCAGCGTCGAGGTCCGTGGCCATGTCCGCCAGCCTGAACTGCAGCGCCTGGAAGTCGGCGAGCCGCCGCCCGAAGGCCTTGCGCTCCCCCATATGGCCGGCTGCCGCCTCCATCGAGGCGCGCGCTGCGCCTATCGAGCAGGCGGCGATGTTGATCCGGCCCCCGTCCAGGCCCGCCATCGCGATCCGGAAACCGTCGCCCTCATTACCGACCCGGTTTGCCGCGGGCACCCGGCAGTCGTCGAACAGCACCATGGCGGTCGGCTGCGAGTTCCAGCCGAGCTTCTTTTCCTGCGCGCCGTAAGACAGGCCGGGAGAGTCCGCCGCCACGGCAAGGCAGGTGATGCCGTTCGGTCCCTCGCCGCCCGTGCGCACCATGCAGACGATGATATCGGTCTCGGAAGCCCCGGAAATGAAGGCCTTGGCCCCGTTCAGCACATAACCGTCCCCGTCGCGCTCCGCGCGGGTTGCGAGCGCCGCCGCGTCCGACCCGGCGCCGGGCTCGGTCAGCGCATAACTCGCCAGCATTTCCATGGAACACAGTCCCGGCAGCAGACGTTCGCGGAGCCCGTCATCGCCGAAGCGGTCGATCATCCAGGCGGCCATGTTGTGGATCGAGATATAGGCCGCAGTCGAGGTGCAACCGGCCGCCAGTTCCTCGAACACGACGGCGGCGTCCGTTCGCGTGAGGCCGGAGCCGCCCACATCCTCGCGCACATAGAGCCCGCCGAAGCCGAGCGCGGCGGCCTCGCGGAGCTCGGCCTTGGGGAAGATGCATTCCGTATCCCAGCGCGCTGCATTGGGCGCGAACACCTCCCCCGCGAAGCGGCGGGCCGCGTCCTGAAATGCGCGCTGGTCTTCGGAAAGCGAAAAATCCATGGTCAGCCGATCATAGCTGCGATCCAAGGACCATGGCACGGGGAATCCCTGCCAGGTCGGCACGGACTTCCCGCACTGCAAGACCGTTCGCAGCCGCAAGCGCGGCAACGGCTTCCGCCTGCCCGATGCCCAGTTCCAGCACAGCGGCCCCGCCGGGACAAAGCAGACGCGGAAGGTCGCCCAGAATGGCCCGGTAGGCGTCGAGCCCGTCCGCCCCGCCATCGAGCGCGAGCTGGGGATCGTGGTCGCGCACTTCCGGCATAAGCGCCGCGATTTCCGCGCTCGGAATATAGGGCGGGTTGGAAACCACGAGGTCGAAGCGGCATCCGACCGCGCCCCCCCATTCCCCTGCCGCTACCACGGCCCGCAGCCCCCTCAGGTTCCGCCGCGCTACCCGGCAGGCGCCCGGCGACATATCGATGCCAAGCCCCCACGCGCCCGGCCGCTCGGCGAGCAGCGCCGCCAGCAGACACCCGCTGCCGGTGCCGAGGTCCAGCACGTTAGCGAAGGACGGCACGGCCGCGAGCGCCGCCTCCACCACGGTCTCGCTGTCGGGGCGGGGGTCGAACGTCTCCGGCGTCAGCAGGAAGTCGCGGCTCCAGAACTCCCGCCGGCCGACAATGCGGGAAACCGGCTCGCGCGCCGCCCGGCGATTCGCCAGAGCCTCCAGGCCGGGATGCGGACGGTCGGGCCAGTCCGCCAGAGAACTGGCGCCGCCTGCCTCGATCTGGAGCAACCGCAAGTCGCGCCGGGGCTCGGCCACACCGGCCGCCGCCAACCGATCCGCCAGCGCCGCCAGCCGGACGCGGCCTTCCGCAAGCGCGGCGCTCACGACAGTTGCGCGATGCGGGCCGCCTCATCCTCGGCCGCGAGGGCTTCGATCAGCTCGTCCAGCTCGCCCTGGATCACCCGTTCGAGCTTGTAGAGCGTGAGGTTGATGCGATGGTCCGTGACCCGGCCCTGGGGAAAATTGTAGGTGCGGATGCGCTGCGAGCGGTCGCCCGTGCCCACCTGGCTGCGCCGCTCCGCCGCGCGCTCGGCCTCCGCCTGGGCGCGTTCATGCTCGTAGAGGCGCGCACGCAGCACCTTCATCGCCCGCGCGCGGTTCTTGTGCTGGGACTTCTCGTCCTGCTGCTGCACGACAATGCCGGTTGGAAGATGGGTGATCCGAACAGCGGAGTCGGTCGTGTTGACATGCTGCCCGCCGGCGCCCTGCGAGCGGTAGGTATCGACCTTCAGGTCCTTCTCGTCGATTTGCACATCGACCTCTTCCGCCTCGGGCAGCACCGCCACCGTGGCGGCCGAGGTGTGGATGCGGCCCTGGCTTTCGGTCTCGGGCACCCGCTGGACGCGATGCGTGCCCGACTCGTATTTCAGGCGCGCGAACACGTCCCTGCCGGCGACGGACATCACCGCTTCCTTGCAGCCGCCGAGCGGTGTCTGCGAGTGCGACAGCATCTCCACCTTCCAGCGCCGCATCTCCGCATAGCGGCGATACATCGCCAGAAGGTCGCCGGCGAAGAGCGCCGCCTCGTCGCCGCCCGTGCCGGCGCGCACCTCGACGATGGCGCTGCGCGCATCGGCCTCGTCGCGGGGCAGCAGCAGAACCTGGAGCGCGCGTTCGGCCTCCGCCAGCCGGTCGCGCAGCTCCGGCAGTTCCGAAGCCGCCAGCTCGCCGAGCTCGTCGTCCTCCAGCATCGCTTCGAGGTCGGCCGCCTCGCGCTCCAGCTCCCGGCGCTCGCCGATCGCGGCCGCGACGGTCGAGAGGTCGGAATACTCCTTCGACAGGGCTGCGAGTTCGCCGGACGGCACCTCGCCCGTCGAGAGGCGCGCGCCGATCTCCTCGTGCCGGGCGAGGATGGCGTTGAGCTTGTCGTCGAGACTCATGGAGCCAGCGCAGCCGCCAGCCGGTCTATCGGGACTTCCTGCTGCTCCCCGCTCGCCATGTCGCGCACGGTCGCGACCCCCTTGGCGATCTCGTCGTCGCCGAGCAGCACCGCCGTCCGGGCGCCGGCGCGGTTCGCCTGCTGCATGCGGCGCTTGAGGTTTCCCGACATGCCGAGATCGACGGCGACGCCCGCCCGCCGCAGCGCGTCGGCGAGCGGCAGCGCCCGCTTCTCGGCCGCCGGCCCGACCGGCACGAGCGAGACGACCGGGGAGGCTTCGGGATAGTCGGTCGTAAGCATGGCGAGCCGCTCGATGCCCCCGGCCCAGCCGATTCCCGGCGTCGGCGGCCCGCCCATCGCGGCGACCAGGCCGTCATAGCGCCCGCCCGCTATGACCGCGCCCTGGGCGCCCAGCGCGTCGGTAGTGAACTCGAAGGCCGTATGCCCGTAATAGTCCAGTCCCCGCACGAGGCGCGGATTGCGGACATAGGCAATGCCGAGCGCGTCCAGCCCTTCGCAGACCTCGGCGAAGAAGTCCGCGGATAGCCCGTTCAGATAGTCGTCATAACGGGGCGCATCGACGGCGACGGCCTTGTCGCGCTTGTCCTTCGAGTCCAGCAAACGCAGGGGATTGCGCCTGAGGCGGCTCCGCCCCTCTTCCGAAAGCTCCGTTTCGCGGCGGGAGAAATAGGCGATCAGCGCCTCACGATACGCCGTCCGGCTCTCGGGATCGCCGAGCGTGTTCAACTCCAGGCGCGTGACGCCCCGAACCCCGAGCGCGTCGAGCACATGCGCCCCCGCCTGGATGACCTCTATGTCCGCCGCCGGCCCCGCAACCCCCAGCACCTCGATGCCGATCTGGTGGAATTGGCGCAGCCGCCCTTTCTGCGGGCGCTCATGGCGGAACATCGGCCCGCTGTAGAAATATTTCAACGGCAGTTGCTGCTGGAGATTGCCGGAGATGAACGCCCGCGCCACGCCCGCCGTATTCTCGGGACGAAGCGTCAGGCTGTCGCCACCCTTGTCGGCGAAGGTGTACATCTCCTTGGTGACGACATCGGAAGTCTCGCCGAGCGTGCGCGCGAAAACCTCCGTGAACTCGAAGACCGGCGTCGCCACGCTCAGATAGTTGAACAGGGCCGTCACGCGCCGCGCCGTTTCCTCGACATGGCGATGACGCGCCCAGGTTTCGGGCAGCAGGTCCTGGGTGCCGCGAACGGCACGAAGCTTCGCCATCAGGCCGCCTCTTGCGCCTGCTCGGCTTCGATTTCCCTGGCCTTTTCCTCGATCAGTCCAACGAGATGATCCACGACATCGGTGTTCTGGATGCGGTGATGCGGCAGGCCGGCCACATAGACCATATGCGTGCCCTTGCCGCCGCCGGTGATGCCGATATCCGTTTCGCGCGCCTCGCCCGGACCGTTGACGACGCAGCCGATCACCGAAACGGTCATCGGCGTGGTGATGTGGGCAAGCCGCTGCTCCAGCAGCGATACCGTCTCGATGACCTCGAACTGCTGCCGGGCGCAGGACGGACAGGACACGATATTGACGCCGCGGTGGCGCAGGCCGAGCGCCTTGAGAATTTCGAAGCCGGCGCGAACCTCCTCGTCCGGGTCCGCCGACAACGAGACGCGCACGGTGTCGCCGATTCCCGCCCATAACAGCGAGCCGAGCCCGATGGCCGACTTAACCGTGCCGGTGCGCAGGCCGCCAGCCTCCGTTATGCCGATATGAAGGGGATAGTCGCAGGCTTCCGCGAGCCCGTGATAGGCCGCCGTCGCCAGGAAGATGTCCGACGCCTTGACGCTGATCTTGAACTCGAAGAAGTCGTTGTCTTCGAGAATACGGGCATGTTCCAGCGCACTCTCGACCAGCGCTTCCGGACAGGGCTCCCCGTATTTCTCCAGCAGGTGGCGTTCGAGGCTGCCGGCATTGACGCCGATCCGCATCGAGCAACCGTGGTCCTTCGCCGCCTGCACCACCTCGCGCACGCGCGCGGCCGAGCCGATATTGCCGGGATTGATGCGCAGGCAGGCCGCGCCGGCCTTCGCCGCTTCGATGGCGCGGCGGTAGTGGAAGTGAATGTCGGCGACGATGGGAACGCCCGCCTCCGGCACGATTTCCGCCAGCGCCGCGGTGCTCTCCTCGTCCGGACAGGACACGCGCACGATATCGGCGCCGGCCAGCGCAGCGGAGCGCACCTGCGCGATCGTCGCAGCGACATCGCCGGTCGGCGTGTTGGTCATGGTCTGCACGCTGATCGGGGCGTCTCCGCCAACCTCGACCGACCCGACCCGGATCTTCCGGGAAGTCCGGCGATAGATGTCGCGATATGGACGTACGCTCATGAAATACCTTCCGGACGCCTGTCTCTGGGGCTCTGCTTCCAGGTTCGGAAGAGTCCCGTCAGCCTCCGGCCCGGCGTTGCAACAGCAGGTCGCCGTCGATGGGTATATGACGCATGACCTCGCCCGTCACCCCAAGCTGCGGAATTGGAATGCCGTCCACCGTGATTTCCAGCCCGCCGGCGTTGCCGACGCTCAGGACAAGGCCGCGGCGTTCCGGAGCCCGATAGCGCTCGCCGGCGAGCAGCAGCCGGCCCACCAGAACCTCGTCCGTTTCCAGAGACCGCACCTCGATATAGGTCGGCGCGACGGCGCGGAAGACGATTCCGTCGGGAGCGGACGCAACGCCGACCGTCCCGGTCCGGGCCATTCGCTCCCGGACCGAGCGCTCCTCGGGAGCCGGCGCCGCAACGGCCGGCAGGCCCGGCCTTACCCCGACTGCGTCCCCCGCCCCGGCTACCGGATCGTCGATCGCAAGCGCCGGTTCGACATCTCCTGCCGCCAGAGGCTGCTCCACCCTTTCGGCCGCATGGCCGGTCGCCTGCGAATCGCCAGAACGCACGCCCGGTCCGCGCTCCGCAGGCCCGAGCTCCGTCATCAGCCGGTCGGGCAATGCCGCGACGACCCGTTCGTCCCGCAACTGCTCCACGCTGAAATAGTACCAGCCGGCATAGGCTGCGATTGCGAGCAGCACCGAAGCGCCGATCAGCGCGCCGCCGGGCAGCGACCGGTCGCGGGCAGGCAATGGCGGCAACGGCGTGTCCGGCCCGGGCCTCGACTCCAGCGCCGGTTCCGCCAGACTCAACACTCGATCCGGGTCCGCTTCGACATGGAGGGCGTAACTGCGAAGAAAAGCCCGCGCATAAACCGCGTTCGGCAGCGCCTGCCACTCGCCTTCTTCTATGGCCTTCAGGTAGGGCAGGCGTATTCGCAAAGCCTGCGAGACGTGGCTCAATGTTTCATGCCGCATCTCTCGGCAGCGCCGCAAAAAGGCGCCTACGGTCTCCTCGTTCAACGGCTCATATGCTGCCGATGGCGAGTTGCGGCGTCCTCTCGCCCGGATGCGAATTGCGCGAAAACGCGCATGCCATCCCACTGAACTTTGCATCGGCGCGCGAACATCCTCTCCTTTCGGGAAATATGTCAGAGAGAGTCGCGGCAAATCAAGAGTCAAATCGAATTTCACAGCGGAATGTTGTGATCGAGCGCATAAGCTCGCAGTTTGTCTCGCACGGTATGGTCCGGCCGACCTGCAAGCGAGCGCACATAATCGGCAAGCGGCGCAACCTCGGTAGAACGCAACATCGCCTTCACAGGTCCGACGGAAGCGGGAGCCACGGACAGCTTGCGGAAGCCCAGCCCGACCAGGGTCATCGCCTCCAGCACGCCTCCGGCCATCTCGCCGCAGAATGCGATCGGCCGGTTCGCGCCCCTGGCGCCGTCCACTATGTGGGCGAAGAACGCCAGCACTGCCGGAGACAGCAGATCGTAGCGCGTCGCCACCCTCGGGTTCGCGCGATCGGAAGCGAAAAAGAACTGCAACAAGTCGTTGCTTCCAACCGATATAAAGTCCGCGACCCGCAGCAGGGCGGGCAGTTGCCAGACGAGCGCAGGCACCTCGAGCATCGCGCCTGCGAAGACCGAGGCCGGCGTGTTCCTTCCCCGTTGCCTCTCACGCTCGATCTCGGCGTCGAGGACCGCTTTGGCCCGCTCGAATTCGGAGACTTCGGCCACCATCGGGAACATGACGTGAAGGTCGCGCCCGGCAGCCGCCCTCACCATTGCCCTGAGCTGCTGGCGGAGCATTTGCGGCCGGTCGAGCGTGAGCCTCAGCGCCCGCCAGCCCATGGCCGGGTTCTCTTCTTCCGCCAGGCGCCAGTAGGGCAGAACCTTGTCGCCGCCGATGTCGAGTGTGCGGAAGACCAGCGGCCGACCCTCCGCCAAATCCAGCGCCCTGCTGTACAAGCGCTGCTGGTCGTCCACGTCGGGGAACCGCGAGCGGACCATGAAGGGAATCTCGGTCCGGTAGAGCCCGATTCCTTCGGCGCCGACGGCGGCGGCCTGCTGAATGTCGATCAGCAAGCCCGCATTGATGTTGAGCGACACATCGACGCCGTCCGCGGAACGCGCCGGCTCGTCCCTGAGCACCGCGAATTGCGCCCGCCGCTCCTCCCGAATTTGCATGGCGCGGAAGAAAGTCTGCTCGGCCTGAACGCCGGGCCGTATGAACACCTGTCCGTTTTCGCCGTCCACGGCGACCCGGTCGCCCGCCTCGGCTACCGCGGATATGTCCTTCAGGTCCCCCAGGACCGGGATGTCGAGCGCGCGCGCCACGATGACGACATGCGCCGTGTGCGACCCCTCTTCCAGAAGCAGCGCGCGCAGTCTTTCCCGCGGATAGTCGAGCAGTTCGGCCGGTCCCATATGCCGCGCCACGAGAACCGCGTCGGCAGGAAGCTCGTCCTTGTGCATCCTTCCGGCCTCGCCGGCCAGATGCTCCAGCAACCGGTTGCTGAGGTCGTCGAGATCGTGCAGGCGCTCGCGAAAGAACGGATCGCGCAATTGGCGCATCCGGGCCCGCATCTGCTCCTGAATCCTCACCACCGCGCCCTCGGCGCTCAGTCCGCTGCTAACGGCCTCGCGTATGCGCGAGAGCCAGCCGCGGTCCTCGGCGAACATCCGATAGGCCTGCAGGACTTCGCGGTGTTCGCCCTCTCCCGCCAGGTCGGCCGCATGAAAGCGGTCGTCGAGCGCCCTGTGCATCTCGTCCAGGGCTTCGTCGACCCGCGCGATCTCTCCGGCCGGGTCTCCGCCGGACACCATGCTCTGCACCGGCAGCCTGGCCTCGTGCATATAGGCCGCGCCGATCGCAACGCCCGCATTCAGCACCCTGCCTTCCAGACGCACCGGGCGGAGGTCGTCGTCGATATCGTCGCTCGGCGCGTCGTGCTGGGCGGCGACCTCGGCAACGAGCATCGCCACCGTCTGGAGGGCATCGACCTCATCCCTGGCGTAGAGCCGGGGCCGGACGTTCTGCACGGTCAGGACACCGACGACCAGACCGCCCCGCAGCAGCGGCACGCCGACAAAGGAGTGGAACGCCTCCTCGCCCGTCTCGGGCCGATAGGCGAAGTTTTCGTGGGCCGCCGCCTCCGGCAGATTTACCGGCCGCGCGCTTTCCGCGACCAGCCCGACGAGCCCCTCGCCGACCAGGAGGCTCGTGGTGTGCACCGCCTCCGGATTCAGGCCCTTGGTCGCTGTCAACAGCAGGCGGTTGCCCCCGTGGCGAACATAGATCGAGCAGACTTCCGCGCCCATCACGTCCGCAATCTCCGCGGAGATCCCGTCGAGGCGGTCCTGCTTGTCCACAACCGTGGCCGCCACCTCGCGGACGCGTTGCAGGAGCAGGCGCGAGGCGTCCGGGCGGGCAGCCTGCTTCACGGACGCGCCCTCCCGGCCAGCATGGCAAGCGCCTGCCCGCACAGCTCGTCTAGGATGGCCGGAACCGGCTGGATCCGCTTCACCATTCCGACGCTCTGTCCCGCCATCACCGAGCCGTTCTCGACGTCGCCCTCTATGACCGCCCGGCGCAGCGCGCCCGCCCAGAAATGCTCGATCTCGAGCTGGGCGGCCTTGAGGTCGAGCTCGCCGTCCCGGTGGCGCGCGATGACCTCATGCTGGAATGCGCTGAACCGGCGGGACGCATCGTTTGCAAGCGCGCGCACCGGCACGACCGGAAAGCGCGGGTCCACCTGCTGCGAGAGCACGGCGTCGCGAGCCTCGCCGCGCAGGAATGCCTGCTTGAAGCGCGGATGCGCGATGGACTCTTCGGCGGCTGCGAACCGCGTGCCGATCTGGCAGCCGGACGCTCCCATCTCCAGAAAGGCAAGGATGGCCTCGCCCCGCCCTATGCCGCCCGCGACGAAAACCGGGACCTCGCGGATCGGCGGCAGGATTTCCTGGGCCAGCACGGCCGTGGCCACGGGTCCGGTATGGCCGCCCGCTTCGGCGCCTTCGACGATGAGCGCATCGGCGCCGTCGCGCACCAGCTTGCGGGCGAGCGGCAGCGCCGGCGCGAAGCAGACGAGGCGGGCCCCCCATCCCTTGACCCGGCGCATGGCGCCGCGGCCGGGCAATCCGCCCGCCAGCACGATGTGGCTGACGCCAGCCTCGCCGCAGACATCGATCAGCGCGTCCAGCTTCGGATGCATCGTGATGAGATTGACGCCGAAGGGCTTGTCCGTGAGCGCCCGCGTGCCCTCGATCTCCAGCGCCAGCCGGTCGGGTTCCATGGCGCCGCAGGCGATGACGCCGAACGCGCCCGCGTCCGAAATCGCCGCCACCAGGTTCCGCTCGGAGACCCATGTCATCGCGCCGCCCATGATGGCGGCCTCGCAGCCGAGGAATTCCCGCCCCCGCGCCCAAAGCCGGTCGAGCTGCGCCCGCGCGCCCGGTTCAATCGTCGCCGTCGAGTCCATAGGCCGTATGCAGCGCGCGCGCCGCCAGTTCCGCATATTCCTCGGCGATCAGCACGCTGATCTTTATCTCCGACGTCGAAATCACCTCGATATTGATGCCGCGCGCGGCAAGCGTCGCAAACATCCTCTGGGCCACGCCGGCATGGCTGCGCATCCCGATTCCGACAACCGATACCTTGGCCACGTCCGGGTCGGGCTTGAGCGAGTCGAACGCGAGCGCGGCCTCTCTCAGCAGGGCCGTCGCGCGGTCCAGGTCGGTCTTGGGCACGGTGAAGGTGATGTCCGTGTGCGCCCCGCCGTCGGCGACGTTCTGGACGATCATGTCCACATTGATCTCGGCATCGGCAAGCGGCCCGAATATGGCGGCCGCCACGCCCGGACGGTCCTCCACGCCCGTGAGTGTCACCTTCGCATCCTCGCGGGAGACCGCGACCCCGGTAACCACCTGTTCTTCCACAATCTCTTCCTCGCCGACGATCAGGGTCCCCGGAGCGTCCTCGAAGCTGGACAGCACCTGCAGTCGTACGCCGCGCCGCATCGCCATGGCAACCGAGCGCGTCTGCAGGACCCTGGCCCCCTGGCTGGACAGTTCCAGCATTTCCTCGAACGCGACCCGGTCGATCTTCCGCGCTCTCGGCACGATTCTGGGGTCGCAGGTATAGACCCCGTCCACATCGGTATAGATGTCGCAGCGGTCCGCCTCCAGGGCCGCGGCCAGCGCCACCGCCGTCGTGTCCGAGCCGCCGCGCCCCAGGGTGGTGACGCGCCCGTCGGGCGAAAGGCCCTGGAAGCCCGCCACGACCGCGACCTGGCCCGCCGCCGCCACGGACCGCAACGCCTCGCTCTCGACCTGCCGGATACGCGCCCGGCCATGCGTGCCGTCCGTGCGGATCGGCAATTGCCAACCCTGGAAGGACCGCGCCGGCACTCCCAACTGCTGCAGGGTGAGCGCCATCAGCCCGCTCGTGACCTGTTCGCCCGAAGCGACCACCGCATCGTGCTCGGCCGCATCGTAGAGCGGGGAGATGGCGGCGACCTGCCGCACGAGATCGTTGGTGACGCCCGACATGGCCGACACCACCACAGCGACCTCGTGCCCCGCATCGGCTTCGCGCGCGACGCGTTCGGCCGCGTTGCGGATACGCTCCGGGTCTGCGACCGAGGTGCCGCCGAATTTCAAGACGAGACGTGCCATGAACACCCTTCGACCGCCTGCAACGGCTTGCCGCCGGCGGGCGGGCGCAACATATTCCGGCCACCGGCTTGGAACAAGTTGCGATGACCGAGACCAGCGCGACCCTGGACCCGGAAGAGACCCGGCGTTTCGCCGCCATTGCGGATGAATGGTGGGATCCGGAGGGCAGGTTCAAGCCCCTGCACGCCCTGAATCCGGTGAGGATCGGCTGGGCGCGGGACCGGATCGCCGACCGTTTCGGCCGGGACCCGCTGGGGCCCCGCCCCCTGTCCGGCCTCGACCTGCTGGACGCGGGATGCGGAGGCGGCCTTGTGGCGGAGCCGCTCAGGCGGCTGGGCGCAACCGTCACCGCGATCGACGCGGAACCGGAAACCGTCGCCATTGCGCGGGCGCACGCCGAGGCGGCCGGCCTCGACATCGACTATCGCTGCGCCACGGTCGAGTCGCTCGCCGGCAGGCGCTTCGACGCCGTTCTCGCGCTGGAGCTTGTCGAGCATGTCCCCGACCCCGGCGCGTTCGTGCATGCGGCTGCGGCCCTGCTGAAACCCGGCGGGATCATGCTGTTCTCGACCCTCAACCGCACGGCGGCGAGCCTGCTCAAGGCGAAGATCGGCGCGGAATACCTGTTGCGCTGGCTGCCGCCGGGCACGCACAGCTTCCGGCGCTTCGTGAAACCCTCGGAGCTGGCCCGCGCGGTCCGGGGCGCGGGTTTGCGTCCGGCTGCGGTTTCGGGCATGAGCTATGCGCCGCTCTCCGGCGCCTGGTCCCTCACCCGCGACCTTTCGGTGAACTATCTGATGGCTGCAATCTCCCCAGACGCTCCCGGACTCGTCAGCGACTATGGCGGGCGCGACGCCGGCCCGGTCGAACGCGACGAGACGCCGCCCGACGGTTTCGGCAAGCGCGTGGACGCGATGAAGGTCCTGCTCCAGGACTACGACCCGCGCCTGACCAGCGACAGCAGCCGGCGCGGCCAGGAGGACCTGGCCCAGGAGCTCTATGACGGCCTCGGCTACTACGAGCGCTGGCTGCTGGCGCTCAGGGCCAACATCGTCGAACTCGGCATCCTCCGGGAAGAGGAAATCGCCGAGCGCCTTGCCCGATATGAAGAAAAGGACACGCCCCGCACATGAAAACCGGCGTTTTCATCTTTCCGACGGACTATTCCATCGACATTTCCGAGCTCGCCGTCGCGCTGGAAGACAGGGGCTTCGAGGCGCTGTTCGTGCCCGAGCACACCCATATCCCGACCAGCCGGCGCTCCCCCTTCCCCGCCGGCGGCCCGCTGCAGAAGCGCTATGCGCACACGCACGATCCCTTCGTGGCGCTCGCTTTCGCGGCCGCCGCGACCGAGAAGCTCACCATCGGCACCGGCATCTGTCTGCTGGCGCAGCGGGACCCCATCGTGACCGCCAAGGTCGTGGCAAGCCTGGACCGGCTCTCGGGCGGGCGCTTCGTCTTCGGCCTCGGCGGCGGCTGGAATGTCGAGGAGATGGAGGACCACGGCGCGACCTACCGCACCCGTTTCGCCATCGTGCGAGAGCGCGTGCTGGCGATGAAGAAGCTCTGGACGGAGGACGAGGCGTCCTTCTCCGGCGAGCATGTGTCGTTCGAATCCTGCTGGTCGTGGCCCAAGCCCGTCCAGACGCCGAACCCGCCGATCCTGATGGGCGGGGAGACCGACTACACGCTCAGCCGGGTGGTGGACTATTGCGACGGCTGGCTGCCGCGCCCGCGGCCGGGCTTCGACCCGAAGGAACAGATGGACCGCCTGCGCGCCCATGCAGACGCCGCCGGCCGCGACATGGCCGACCTCCAGGTCACGCTGTTCCGCGCCCCGCCGGACAAGGACAAGCTCGCCGCCTGCCGGGACGCCGGCTACGACCGCGTGCTGTTCGAGATACCCGACATGAGCCGCGACGAGGCGCTCAAACTGCTGGACGACTACGCCCCCCTCGCCGCCTGACCCCGGCGCCGCCGGCTTCCGGGCGCACCGCGAGGCGTTGAGGGGGAAGGCGGCGCGGCTCCATCATACCAGCGGTCGTTGGCAGGAACCGATGGTCGCCTCCCCCATCGTCACCCCGGCCTCCGAGCCGGGGTCCATCCCTGAACGGCGAGGCGCGCACAGCCGGCTGTTACAGGACGGACGCCCTCGGCAGCGCTCCGTTCGCGCCGCCGAGGCAGGCCGAACCGGTCGAGGTTGGGCCCCGGATCGGGGTCCGGGGCGACGAATGAGGTCAAGGCCGGACGCTACCCGGCAAAACCCCGTTAGCTCGTCTCCCGCTTCGTGAAACCCTCGAACAGCCCTTCCAGACGGGCCATGCGTTCGCGCAACTCGCCAACGTCGCGACGTACGCGGTCGGTCTGGCTCCAGAGGAACGCGAAGCCCGCGATCAGGATGGCGGGCGTTATCCAAGGTTCGAGCGATTCCACCGGCAGTCTCTTGCTTTGACGGTCGGGGCCGACCCTGACACGCTTTTGTCGAAGCCACAAGCAGTACATATCGGAACGGCAATAAATACGCTTTTTGATATTGGCTTGCAGGATGTTGGCCTTGGCAAAGGACGCGATGAATGGAGGCCGTCGTTCGGACTACCGCTCGGCCCGAACCGTCAGATGCAGTCCCTCGCATTCCTGGAGGTGCGCGATGATCTCGAACAGGTTGCGGGCCTGGGGATTGCCGTGGGGACCGAGCATCCGCATCAGGCTCTTCGGGGACTTGTCGGTCAGTCCGCCGAGCTCCCGGAATCCGATCGTCGCGTTGATGTAGTCGCGCAGCACCGATTTGCCGGTTTCCACATCGCCGGCAAGGAGGCATTGCACTCCCTCCTCCCGCTCGCGCCGTCCATATTCCCTCCAGAGGCGGCGGGCGGCTTCTATGTCGCGCTGCCGGGGCGCCGTCGTTCCACCGCCCAGAAGCACGATCAGCCAGCCGCCGTTCCGGCCGAAATAGATATGGCAACCGATGGGTTACCAACGAACGAGCTGTAAGCGTCCGCTACTCGTTGACCGCCTGTCAGGGCTGCAAGCGGGAGAGGTCACGATCGATAGCCACTTCCGAGACCCGGTGGCGAAGCAGGTCGTTCTCCGATTTTCTGAAAAAATTCCAGCGCAAGGGCTTGCGCCTCAGAAAACTGTGGTAGTATGGGAGCAGGAGGGAGCGGCATCCGCGGGGCCGCTTCGTCCGGCGCCGGCGCGAAAAAAACACCCAACGGAACGGACCGGAGAAGTGCGCCCTGCGCCTCGCGCGCGCAATCAGGCGTGCGAACCGCGCCGGCGCGAAACGCCCGCCCGCGGGCGCGGGCGCAGGCGTGCATTACGCGCGAAACAGGGTCCCGCCGCAGGCAACCGGCGGTGGGAACGAAGGTGGATCGAAAAGAGGAACTCATGCCAGGGACGCAAGGCCGGACTGGATATCCGCAACGCCCGCTCCGAACGGCGGCCTCATGCCCGAAAGGAGCACCGGATATGCGCCGAGCGCATGGCGATCATGACATCCCATGACATTTCGCAACCGTCCGGGGATGCCGGCGATGAAGCGCGATGCCGCGCGGAGGGCCGTCATGCCCGGACGCCCCCAACCGTCATGCCCGGACTTGTTCCGGGCATCTCCGTCGGGGCCATCGCGGAGGCAAGATTGGATGCCCGGAACAAGTCCGGGCATGACGATGAAGAGGGACGGAACACGATGAGGGAACGGCATGCAGCGCGCAGGAAATCCCCTCTCCCGCTTGCGGGAGAGGGCCAGCGGCCGCGCAACCCGGCACCGCCCCGCCGGGACGAGAGACGGCCTCCCGCCCCGGCCCCGGTTCGCGGGTCCGGGGCAGGCTCTCCCCTGGCCAAGCGAAGGAGGGAGGCATGGAGCGGGGCGAGACAGGAAGGAAGCGGAACGGCATGCAGGACGCAGGAAATCCCCTCTCCCGCTTGCGGGAGAGGCCGGGAGAGGGCCAGCGGCCGTGCAACCCGGCATCGCCTCGCCGGGACGAGAGACGGCCTCCCACCCCGGCCCTCCCTCGCAAGCGAAGGAGGGAGACATGCGGCGCGCATGACAAAACATGACATTCCGTGACATATCGCTGGAGTGGGGGACAGCGGCGATGGACGGGACAGATGGGTAACGACGCGGGCGCTTCGCCGCCGCGCCTCTCGAACCGGGCGGCCCGGCGGCTGTTCCTCGACCGGCACGGGCTCTGCCGACCGCCGCCGGGGGAGGACCTGGCCGGGCTGATCGAGCGCCTCGGCTTCGTGCAGGTGGACAGCATCGCCACGGTCGAGCGCGCCCACCACATGATCCTCGCCTCGCGGCGCAGGAGCTACCGCCCGCGCCAGCTCGACAACCTGCTGGAGCGGCGGCGGGCCCTGTTCGAGCACTGGACCCACGATGCCTCCGTCATCCCGATGTCGTTCTATCCCCACTGGCGGCTGCGCTTCCGCCGCGACGCCGACATGCTGCGCGCGCGCTGGCGGCAATGGCGGCGGGCCGGGTTCGAGGACCGGTTCGAAGACGTGCTGGAACGCATTCGCGAGGGCGGCCCCGTCATGGCGCGCGAGTTCGAGGGCAACCGGCAGCGCACGGAGGCCGGCTGGTGGGACTGGCATCCCTCCAAGACTGCGCTGGAATATCTCTGGCGCACCGGCGCGCTCGCCATTGCCCGGCGCGAGGGCTTCCAGAAGGTCTTCGACCTCGCCGAGCGCGTGGTTCCCGCGCCCGTCCTGGCGAGCCTGCCGACCGAAGAGGAAACGCTCGACTGGGCCTGCGCGGGCGCGCTCGACCGGCTCGGCTTCGCCACGCCCAGGGAGATCGCATCGTTCTGGGATACGGCCTCGCTGGCGGAGGCGCGCGCATGGTGCGCCGCGCAGGATGCCGGCGCGTTGACCGAGGTGGAGGTGGAAGGCGCGGAGCCCGGCCGGGCCCGGCGGCTGTTTGCGCGACCGGACATCTGCGAGCAGGCGGAACGGGCGCCCGAGCCGCCGGGCGGCGTGCGAGTGCTCAGCCCCTTCGACCCCGTGCTGCGCGACCGCAGGCGGGCGGAGTGGCTGTTCGGCTTCCGCTTCCGCATCGAAATCTTCGTGCCGGAGGAAAAGCGGGAATACGGCTACTACGTCTTTCCGCTGCTGGAAGGAGACCGGTCGATCGGGCGCATCGACATGCGGCGGAGCGAGGGCCGGCTGTGCGTGCGGGCGTTCTGGCCGGAGCGGGGCGTGCGCCTCGGCAAGGGACGGATGGAGCGGATCGGGCGCGAACTCGACCGCATCGCGCGCTTCGCCGGCTGCGACAACACGGTCTTCGAAAACGGCTGGATCAGGGAGGCGCGGGGATAGCCTGCAGCGCTATCGCGTCGTCGAGCCAGGCCCGCGCATAGGCGGCGTAGGAGCGGCCGACATAGAGACGCCAGACCCCGCCTTCGCGCGGCTCCATCAGCACATGCGCCCGCGCGAGCGCCGTCTGCGCGCAGGAGCCCGGCGGCAGCGCCTCGAGGTCGAGCCGGCAGCCGGAAGCCAGGACATCCGCTGCGCCTGGGCCGGACAATTCCAGCACCGCGCGCGCCTCGCTCACATCGACGATGGCGCAATGCCGGCCATCGAGCGCTTCCTCCAGCGGGGCAGCCATGCTCTCGTCCGACACCAGCAGCCACTCGTCCGGGCCGAGCCACAGCGCGCCGCCCGCCGCCGTGTTGGGCGTTTCGGGCAGTCCGGCGCCCAGAATCCCGGAGACGCAGGCGTGGAAGTCCGTTCCGCCGCCCCGCAATATCGTCAGGCAGAGGCCGTCGATCTCGCGGAGTTCAGCCATCGAGCCGCGCCCCCTCGCGGTCGTAGAAGACCGGATCGACGATCTGCACCCGGCTCTCCCCGGTCGTGGCCGAGGCCCATACCCGGTCGCCGTGGCGCGCCCGCCCCCCCTTGACGAGCGCCAGCGCGAACCCGCGCTCCATCGCCGCGCTCCAGTAGCTGGAGGTCACATGGCCCAGCATCGGCACGGGCGGCGTGCCGGGCGGCGCCTCGATAATCTGCGCGCCTTCCTGCAGCACCTCCGAGGGGTCCTCCGGCAGCAGTCCGACCAGCTGCTTGCGGTCCGGGCGCCGGCTGTCCGGACGAGCCAGCGAACGCCGGCCGATGAAGTCCTTGCGGGAGGACAGCATCCGCTCCATGCCGAGATCGACCGGCGTCACCGTGCCGTCGGTCTCGTGGCCGACGACGATGAAGCCCTTCTCGGCTCTCAGCACATGCATCGCCTCCGTGCCGTAGGGCACGGCGCCCGCCTCCGCCAGCTTCTCCCAGACCGGCGCGGCCCGCCGCCAGGGCAGGTTCACCTCATAGGAAAGCTCCCCGGTGAACGCGATGCGGAAGATGCGGCCCGGCACGCCGTCGATCCGGCCCTCGCGCATCGACAGGAAGGGGAACGCCGCCGGGTCCAGGTCGATATCCTCGACAAGCGGTTCCAGAAGCGCCCGCGCGTGCGGCCCGGAGACGGTAATCGTGCCCCACTGCTCGGTAACCGACGTGCAATAGACCCGAAGCTCCGGCCATTCGGTCTGCAGCCATTCCTCCAGCCACTCCAGCACGGCGGCGGCATTGCCGCTGGTCGTGGTCATCAGGTAGCGGTGCTCGCCGGTCCGGGTCGTGACCCCGTCGTCGAATACCATGCCGTCCTCGCCCAGCATCAGCCCGTAGCGGCAGCGGCCGATCCCCAGCGTCTTCCAACCGTTCGTGTAAATGCGGTTCAGGAACTCGGCCGCATCGGGGCCGCGAATGTCGATCTTGCCGAGCGTCGAGGCGTCCAGAATGCCGGCCGTCTCGCGCACGGCGCGGCACTCGCGGGCCACGGCTTCCCGCATGGTCTCGCCGTCCTTCGGGTAGTAGCGCGCCCTCAGCCACTGGCCGACCGGCTCGAAGACGGCGCCGTTCGCTTCCTGCCAGTCCTGCATCGGAGTCCGCCGCACCGGGTCGGCGAGCCCAGCGATGTTGCGTCCGGCGAGTGCACCGAAAGGCACCGGCGTGTACGGAGGGCGAAAGGTGGTGTGCCCGACCTCCGCCGGTGGCACGCCGAGGCCGGCCGCCATCAGCGCAAGGCCGTTGATATTGGAGGTCTTGCCCTGGTCGGTCGCCATGCCGAGCGTGGTCCAGCGCTTGAGATGCTCGACCGAATGCATGCCCTCGCGCCTCGCGAGCGCGACATCGGCGGCGGTCACATCGTTCTGGAAATCGACGAAGGCCTTGTCCCGGCCTTTTGGCGGTGCGGGCGCCGCGCCCGGCCGACCGGGCGGACGCTCCGGCGGGGCCGCCGGCGCGGGCGCGTCGAAGCCCAGCTCGCGGACGAAGACGGCGCCCGCCTCCGCTCCCTCCGCAATGCAGCCTTCCAGATCGAACCGGCCGGCCGCCGCGCCGACGGACCGCTCCGCCTGCGCCGAACGGCCGGGAACGAATGTCTGCAATTCGTCGTCCCAGCGCAGCGTGCCGCGGGACTGGCTGAAGAGATGCACGGCCGGGTTCCAGCCGCCGCCCATCGCAATGAGATCGCAGGCGATCCGCTGCGTGCCCCCGCCCGACTCGATCTCGATCCCGGTTACGGCGCGGCGTCCGAGGGTTCGCACGGGAACGGCGCCGCGCAGCACCGGCAGGCCGTTCGCGTCCGCTGCGCTGTCCGAGCGCAGATCGACAAGCGCCGCGACTTCGCCGCCGTGCCGGGCGAATTCGCGGGCGGCGGCATAGACGGAGTCGTCATCGGCGAGAAAGACGGCGCGGCTGCCCGGCAGCACGGCATGGCGGTGGATATAGGCGGTGACGGAGCACGCCAGCATGACGCCCGGCCGGTCGTTGCCGGGGAAGACGAGCGGGCGCTCGTGCGCGCCCGTGGCCAGCACCACGCGCCGGGCCCGGACATGCCAGATGCGATGGCGCGGCCGGCCTGCGCGCTCGGAGGGCGACAGGCCTTCCGTCAGCCGTTCGGCGAGCGCCACGTAGTTGTGATCGTAATACCCGAACGCCGTCGCGCGCGGCAGCAGCACCGCCTCGGTCGAACCGAGCATCCGGTCCGCCCATGCCGGCCCGTCTTCGCCTTCGATGCGCTCAGCACCTTCCAGCAGCGAACCCCCGAAATGCGGCCGTTCGTCCGCCAGCATGACGCGCGCGCCGGCTGCCGCGGCTGCATGGGCCGCCGCGATGCCCGCCGGCCCGCCGCCGACCACCAGGACATCGCAATGGGCGTGGCGGTGCTCATAGACCTCCGGATCCGGCTCGCCCGGCGGCCGCGCCAGACCGGCCATCCGCCGGATCGCAGGCGCATAGACGCGGTTCCACCAGGAGGGCGGCCACATGAAGGTCTTGTAGTAGAAGCCGGCGACGAACAGGCCGGACAGGAGCCCCGTCGCCGCGCCGAGGTCGAACCGCAGCGACGGCCAGCGGTTGACGCTCTCGGCGGCGAGCCCGTCGTAAAGCTCGATTTCGGTAGCGCGCAGGTTGGGTTCCGCGAAAGGACCGGGCTCCAGCAGGACGAGCGCGTTCGGCTCCTCGGCCCCGGCCGTCATCACCCCACGCGGCCGGTGGTACTTGAAGCTGCGGGCGAACAGGCGCACTCCATTCGCCAGCAGCGCCGAGGCCAGCGTGTCGCCCGGATGGCCCGTGTAACGCCTGCCGTCAAAGCGGAACGCAAGACTGCGCGACCGGTCGATCCGGCCGCCGGTCGGCAGGCGGCGAGACCCTGTCATGCTCCGGTCTCCGGGAGTTCGGGCCGAGGCGCGCCCATCGGATAGACCGCGACGACCTCATGGCTCACCGTGTGGCGGAGCGCATTGAACCACCGCCGGCAGCCCTGCGCGTGCATCCAGCGCTCGGCGTGGACGCCCCTGGGGTTGGCGCGCATGAACAGGTAGTCTGCCCAGGCCTCGTCGGAGAGTGCGTCAGGGTCCTCCGGCCGCGCGATATGCGCCTCGCCGCCGTAGTGGAACTCGGTTTCGTCGCGCCCGCCGCACCAGGGGCATTCGATGCGCATCATGGTCGCGTCCTCCGCTAATGCGCGACCGCGGCAGCGCCGTGCTCGTCGATCAGCGCGCCGGAGGTGAAGCGGTCGAGTGCAAAGGGCGCATTGATCGCATGCGGCTCGTCGCGCGCGACGGTATGCGCGAAGGCCCAGCCCGAACTCGGCGTCGCCTTGAAGCCGCCGGTGCCCCAGCCGCAATTGATGTAGAGGCCCTCAACCGGCGTTTTCGAGACGATGGGCGAAGCGTCCGGGCACACATCGACGATGCCGCCCCAACTTCTCAGCAGGCGCACCCGGCTGAAGGCAGGGAAGAGCTGCATCAGGGCTGCGAGCTGGTCCTCCAGAATGTGGAGCCCGCCGCGCTGACCGTAGCTGTTGAAGGCATCGATGCCGGCGCCCAGCACGAGCTCGCCCTTGTCGGACTGGCTGATATAGACGTGCACAGCGTTCGACATGACGACGCAGTCGAGCACCGGTTTCAGCGGCTCGGAGACCATGGCCTGCAAGGGGTGGCTCTCGACAGGCAGGCGCAGGCCCGCCATTTCCGCCAGCACGGAGGAATGGCCGGCGGCCACCAGCGCCACCTTCTTCGCGCCGATGAAGCCCCGGCTGGTCTCGACGCCCGTGACGCGCCCGCGCACCCGCCGGATGCCGGTGACCTCGCAATGCTGGAGGATATCGACGCCGCGCGCATCGGCGCCGCGCGCATAGCCCCACGCCACGGCGTCGTGCCGGGCGACGCCGCCGCGTCGCTGCAACGTCGCGCCGAGCACGGGATAACGGACCTCCGGCGAAATCGAGATCGGCGGGCAGAACGCCTTGACGCCCTCGGCGTCCAGCCATTCGGCGTCCACGCCGTTCAGCCGGTTGGCGTTCACCCGCCGGATGGACTCCCGGACGTCGTGCTCGGTATGCGCGAGGTTCATCACGCCGCGCTGGCGCAGCATCACATTGAAGTTGAGCTCCCGCGACAGGCCCTCCCAGAGCTTCAGCCCGTGCTCGTAGATCGCCGCGCTCTCGTCCCAGAGATAGTTGGAGCGGATGATGGTGGTGTTGCGCGCGATGTTGCCACCGGCAAGCCAGCCCTTCTCGACCACAGCGACATCGGTGACGCCGTGCTCCTTCGCCAGATAGTAGGCCGTCGCCAGCCCGTGGCCGCCGCCGCCCACGATCACGACCTCATAGGCCGGCCGCGGCTCCGGCGAGCGCCAGAGCTCCGGCCAGTCCCGGTGGCCGGTCAGCGCATTGCGTGCCAGCGAGAAGATCGAGTAACGCGCCATGAAGCAACGTCCCCCGGAGCGAACGGGCCGCACATAACCCCGGCGGCTCAGGGCCTTCAACCTATTGTGCGCCCGGAACCCGCGCAATTGCGACAGGCAGCAGGTTCGCTTGACAGGCCATCGCGGCGCCTCCTGTAATGGCAGCATCGGTCCGGGAACGCCGGACAAAGAAGAGAGGGAGGAATTCGATGCTTCGTCGAAGCCGTTTACTTGGAGGCGTGGCTGCCTCGGTACTCGCCGCGTTTTCCGTCGCGCATGCGGCGGATCATCAGGAGGGCACCCTGGTCGTGGCGCTCGAAACGCTCGGCGGCCAGACCATGGACCCGATTCTGGAAGACCGCGCGCCGCACGCCCACTACCAGGCGCCGATCTTCGATGCGCTGATCGGGTTCAACCTCGAGGAAGGCGGCCTCGGCCCCGGCGTCACCGAAAAGTGGGAGCTGGCAGATGACGGCCTGAGCTGGGTCTTCCACCTCCAGAAGGGCCTCAAGTGGCACAATGGCGACCCGCTCACCGCGCATGACGTGAAGTTCAGCCTCGAACGCACCATGTCGGAAGAGTCGCTTTCATCGCGCGCCGCAGCCCTGCGCCGCAATGTCAAGAGCATCGAGGTCGTCGACGACCACACCGTCCGCGTCTACACCAAGGGCGTCCAGGTGCACTTCCCGGCCGGCCTCAGCCGGGCCGTGTTCCAGGAAGGGCAGCTGATGCCCAAGAATTACATCGAGTCCATGGGCGTCGAGAAATTCCGCAGCGATCCCGTCGGCAGCGGTCCCTGGAAGTTCGTCGAGAGCGTGCCCGGCGACTATGTCGAGTTCGAGGCGGTCGAGGGGCCGCACTGGCGCGGCACGCCGAACTTCAAGCGCCTGCGCATCCTGCTGGTGCCGGAAGAGAGCACGCGCGTCGCCATGGTGCGCACGGGCGAGGCGGCGATTGCCAGCATCAGCCCGGAGTCGATCCGGGAGGTCGAGGCCGCGAACCTCAAGCTCATCAGCGTCCCGGCCACCATGCAGGCCATCTACCAGTTCTGGGGAATGTACAAGGACTCCCAGAAGGACTCTCCGCTGGCCGATGTGCGGGTTCGCGAGGCCCTGTCGCTCGCCATCGACCGCCAGCAGATCATCGACCATGTGATGTACGGGCAGGCGCGCTGGCCGATGCCGTTCGCCACCTTCCCCTACGCCGTCGATACGGATATCGAGAAGTGGCAGGCTTGGGGCCGCGAGGCGCTTCGCTACGATCCCGAGCGCGCGAAGCAACTGCTCGCCGAGGCGGGCTATCCGGATGGGTTCGACATGGATTTCGCGAACACCGCCCTGCCCGGCACGCCCTACATGACGCAGATCGGGATAGCCGTTGCCGACTTCTGGCAGAAGATCGGCGTCAACGTGAACATCAAGCACTATGAGTGGGGCGCCTTCCGGTTGCTCTATCGCGGCGATCAGAAGGCGCTTACCGGCGCGGCGTCGATGTTCCGCACCGCTGGCCGTCCGGTCGCGGTGGCCCGCTATTCGGGCGGGTTTACGAGCAAGGGCGGCCATCACCTGTTCGGCGAAGAGGGCAACTGCAGCGACTTCTGCCAAGCTTACGACAAGCTGCACCAGGAAGTCGTGACCGCTCAGGATCCGGCGCTGCGTGCCCAGAAGACCGACGCGATGCTCACCACGGTGGCCGACACGTGGCTAGCCGTTCCGATCATCGAGGGCATGGGTTATTGGGCGGTCAATCCGGAGAAGGTCGGCGCCTTCAAGCCGATCCCCGGCCGTCACGAGTTCGGCGACGTGTTCGAACGCATGCCGAGGGCCGACCAGAAGCCTTGGTGACAAGGGCGGCTTAGCCTGTGACCGGTTCCCGGCCTCGGCCGGGAACCGGCGGTTTTCGGGCGGGTCCGGTGCGCCGAGCGGGGTAGCCTCATGCAGCGTTACATCCTGCAACGCCTTGTCCAGGGCGTAATTCTGCTTGTCGTGGTGACGTCGGTCGTCTTCTTCATCGGACGCATGACCGGCAACCCGGTCGATATGATGCTGCCGGAGGACGCGACCGAAGAAGACCGCCAGGACATGATCGAGCGCCTGGAGCTGGACGGCTCGATCATGGACCAGTTCGGCGTCTTCATCGTCGATGCCGCCCAGGGCGACCTCGGAACCTCGATCCGCTACCGCCAGCCCGCGACCGACATCTTCTTTTCACGTCTGCCGAACACGCTGGCGATGATCCCGCCGGCGATGATCCTGGCGATTGCGATGGCGGTGCCGCTCGGCGTCATTTCAGCCTTGCGCCGGGGCGGCATCATCGACCGATTATCCGCCACCATTGCGGTGCTGGGCATATCCACGCCCAATTTCTGGCTCGGCATCGTGCTGATCTACCTGTTCAGCGTGACCTGGGGATGGCTGCCGTCCAGCCGGATGGGCGGGCCGCTCCACTACATCATGCCGACGATCACGCTCGGGACCTTCCTGGTCGCGGGGTTCATGCGGCTGATCCGGTCCAGCATGCTGGAAACGCTGGACAGCGAGTTCGTCAAGCTCGCCCGGATCAAGGGCGTGAGCGAAACCGCGATCGTGTGGAAGCACTGTCTGCGCAATGCGCTCATCCCCGTGTTGAGCCTCTGGGGCGTGTTCATGGGCGGGCTCGTGACGGGCGCCATCGTCACCGAAACCGTGTTCGCCTGGCCCGGCATCGGGCGGCTCACCTACGAGGCGGTCATCTTCCGGGACTACCCGCTGCTGCAGGCCGTCATCATCATGGATGCGATCTTCATCCTGTTCATCAACCTGCTGGTCGATATTCTCTACGCCTATGTCGATCCGAGAATCCGGTTCGAGTAGGCCCGGCGATGCGGCGGCTCCCCCTCGCTTCCTTCGCGATCATCGGCACGATGGTCTTCGTCGCCGTGTTCGCACCGTGGCTCACGCCCCATTCGCCCATAGACCAGTCGCTGCCGAACAAGCTGCTGCCGCCCTTCTGGGAGGAAGGCGGCACGACGGAATACCTGCTCGGTACGGACATTTTCGGCCGCGACCTGCTGACCCGCCTCTTCTACGGCGCGCGGGTCAGCCTGATCGTTACGGCGCTGGCGCTGAGCGTGGGCGGCGGCGTCGGCCTCGTGCTCGGCATCGTCTCGGGCTATGTGGGCGGCAAGCTCGACGCATTCCTGATGCGCGTCGTGGACGCCGCTTTCGCCTTTCCGACCATCCTGTTCGCACTCCTGCTTGCGGTAACCATGGGGCAGGGTACGGATACGCTGGTGATTGCGCTCAGCCTCTTTCTCTGGGCCGGCTTCGCGCGGGTGATCCGGGGCGAAGTGCTGGCGATCAAGCAGCGCGATTTCGTGGCGCTGGCGAGGGTTCACGGCAGTTCGCCCACGAGGATCATGTTCGTCCACATCCTGCCTAACGTGCTCAACACCTTCATGGTGCTGCTGACGCTCAATGTCGGCGTTATCATCGTGGCGGAGGCGTCGCTGAGCTTCCTCGGCGCGGGCGTGCCGCCGCCGACGCCCTCATGGGGCCTCATGGTGGCCGAGGGCCGCGGCAAGATCACCAGCGCCTGGTGGCTCTCGCTCATTCCCGGCATTGCGATCACGCTTGTCGTCCTCTCGTTCAACCTCTTCGGCGACTGGCTGCGCGATCGGCTGGACCCGAAGCTGCGGCAACTCTAGCGGGAGCCGGAGGACCCGATGGATAGCGCTCCGGTTCTCGAAGTCCGAAACCTGCACACGCACTTCTTCCTGAGGCGCGGCGTGGTCAAGGCCGTGGACGGCGTCACCTTCTCGCTGAAGCGCGGAGAGGTGTTGGGGCTTGTCGGCGAGTCCGGCTGCGGCAAGAGCCTCACCGCGCTTTCAATTCTCCGCCTGTTGCCGCAGGAGGCTGCGCGAACCGTCGAGGGACAGGTGCTTCTCGACGGCGAGAATCTGCTGGCCAAGTCCTCCGGCGAGATGCGGGAAATACGCGGGCAGCGCATCGCGATGATTCTCCAGGACCCGCAAACCTCGCTCAATCCGGTGTTCAGCATCGGCAACCAGCTTCACGAAGCCCTCGCCCGGCGACGCGACGAAGATGGTCGCTCGCTCAGGGAGCGGGCTGTCGATGTCCTGCGCCGCGTGCGGCTGGCGGCGCCGGAACAGCGCATCGGCCAGTATCCGCACGAGTTGAGCGGCGGCATGAAGCAGCGTGTGGTCGGCGCCATCGCCATCAGCTGCGCGCCCGAGGTAATGATCGCCGACGAACCGACGACAGCACTCGACGTCACCATCCAGCTTCAATATCTGAACCTGCTGAAAGAGCTGCAGACTTCGCTCGACATGGGCATTCTCTTCATTACCCACGATTTCGGCGTGGTTGCCCATATGTGCGACCGCGTGGCGGTCATGTATGCGGGGCGGATCGTGGAAACCGGCCCGGTGCGCGAGATATTCGACAATCCTGTCCATCCATACACCCAGGCGTTGATCGCATCCGTGCCGAAGCTGCGGCGCAAGGAGGGGCGGCTGCGCGCTATCGACGGGCAGCCGCCCGCCCTCTCCGAACTGCCCGTCGGCTGCCGGTTCGCGGACCGTTGCCCCCATGCTGAAGCGCGATGCCTCGAAGAATATCCCGAGGCCGTCAGCGTGGGCGAAGACCACACCGCCAGCTGCTGGCTCGCATCATGAATGCGACACCGATCCTTGAGGTGAACGATCTCACCAAGCACTACCCCGTTAGCAAGGGCATCCTGTTCTCGCGCGAAGTCGGGAGGGTGCGTGCGGTTGACGGCGTCGATTTCACCATCAACGAAGGGGAGACGCTGGGCCTTGTCGGCGAATCCGGCTGCGGCAAGACAACGACCTCCAGACTGGTGCTCGGGCTGGAGCCCCCAACGGCTGGCGAAGTCTTGCTCGAAGGGGTATCTGCGCAGGACCTGACCGGTCGCGACCGGCAGGACTACCACGCCAAGGTGCAGGCCGTGTTCCAGGACCCGTGGTCGTCGCTCAACCCGCGAATGCATGTGGGCGAGATCGTCGGAGAGTCCCTCAGAATTGCTAAGTGGGGAACGCGCGCCGAGATCGACGAGCGCGTCGCAGCTCTGCTGGTGGAGGTGGGGCTGCGCCCGGAACACGCCCGGCAATATCCTCACGAGTTCAGCGGCGGGCAGCGCCAGCGCATTGCGCTTGCAAGCGCGCTAGCCATCGACCCGAAATTGATCGTGCTGGACGAGCCGGTGTCGGCGCTGGACGTGTCGATCCGCGCCCAGATGATGAACCTGCTGAAGGATGTCCAGGAACAGGACAATGTCGCTTACCTGCTGGTGGCCCACGACCTCGCCACGGTGCGGCACATGTCCGAATGGACCGCCGTCATGTATCTCGGCGAAATCGTCGAATATGCGCCGACGGAACTGCTGTTCGAGAATGTGCGCCATCCTTATACGCGGGCGCTGTTCTCCGCCGTGCTGCCGGACCATCCGGACGGGCGGGAAGAGGAAATCGTGCTCACCGGCGAGGTGCCCTCGCCGCTCGACCCGCCGAGCGGGTGCCGGTTCCATACGCGATGCCCGTTCGCGATGGACATCTGCTCGCAGGTCGCGCCCCCGCTGACGGAGTCCGAGTCGGGGCATCTGGCAGCCTGCCATCTTGAGGAGTAAACAGGGGCGGCAATCTTTCCGACCGCTCCACAGCATCGCGAGGCGAAGTCATGGCGTTTGTCGAAACGGAAATCCACGGCCAGACCATGGTCGTCCGGCTCAACCGGCCGGAGCGCCTGAACGCGCTCAGCACGGTGATCCGCCAGGGCATGGCGGAGGCGTTCTCGGAGTTCCGCGACAATGACGGCCTGGAAGTCGCCATCCTGACCGGGACGGGCAGGGGATTCTGCGCCGGGGAGGACATGAAGGAGTCCGTCGAGCGCGGCGGCGTCGGCTCTCCCGACGACGATCTCGACGACCCGTTCGCCGACGGAACGCTGCAGAAGCCCGTCATCGCCGCCGTCAACGGCTTTGCGATGGGCGGCGGCTTCATGCTGGTGGAACGCACCGACCTGCGCGTCGCGGTCAAGGGCGCGCTGTTCGAGATTTCGGAGGCGAAACGCTGGCTGCTCGGCGGCTACAATCACGGCTACATCGCCAACCTGCCCTATCCGGTGGCGATGGAGATGGCGTTCGGGTTCCGCTTCACCGCAGAGCGTTTCCACGAACTCGGTTTCGTCAACCGGCTGGTCGAACCGGACGAGCTGATGCCGACGGCGATGGAGATGGCCGACCACCTGCTGAGCCTGCCGCCGGCCTCGCGGGTCAATACGCTCTACATGATGCGCCAGATGCGGGCCCAGGTGTCGCCGTCCCTGGAGCGTCTGGCCGAGGCGCTGCACGAGCACGGCTGCCTGGAGGACCGGATGGAGTCGCGCCGCGCCTTTGCGGAGAAGCGCAAGCCCGAGTTCAAGGGCTGGAACGACCCGGCGGACCGCTATCGGATGCCGACCCTCGAATCCGTGATGGCCGGGGACGACTGAGATCCCGGACCGCCGCAGAGCGAAATCGAACCAAGGAGCCTTTTCCATGACCGGTCGCCCGGGCCCGCTTGCGGGCGTCAAGGCCGTCGCATGCTCGACCGCACAGGCGGGCACCGTGCCTTACATGCTGATGGCCGACCTGGGCGCCGAAGTCGTCAAGATCGAGGTTCCCGGCGCCGGAGACGGTTCGCGCGTGGCCGGCGAGCTGAAGGGCCGCGTCAGCTCCTTCTTCGAAACGAACAACCGGGGCGTCAAGAGCCTGACGCTCAACCTCAAGTCCGACGAGGGCCGCGCGATCCTGCATAAACTGGTCGCCGAAGCGGATGTCTTCGGCCAGAACTTCCGGCCGGGCGTCGCCGAGAAAAACGGCTTCGACTACGAGACGCTCAAGGCTATCAATCCCGCGTTGGTCTATGTCTCGATATCCGGATACGGGCAGGAAGGTCCGCATGCGCATCTGCCCGGCACCGACGCGGTCGGGCAGGCGCTCGGCGGGGTGACGGAGGCCTATGCCGGGCCCGGCGAGGCGATGCGAACCGGCATTGTCTCGGTCGCGGACGAGTCATGCGCGCTGCTGGCCTTCGGCGGGCTGCTTGCGGCCCTGCATTGCGCCAGGACGACCGGCGTCGGCCAGAAGGTCGAGACCTCGCTGGTGGCGGGCGTCGTCCGGCTGATGGGCTGGACACTGACGACGACCATGTGGCGGGACCGCAACCCGATTACCGGCACGCGGATCAACGGCACGCGCGAGCGTCCGGGCATCGCAGCCAGCTTCAATGACATCGACGGGCGCCCGCTCGTCTTCCAGCTCGGCCACCGGGACTGGAAGCGCGCCATGGAAGCGCTCGGCTTCTACGAAGTGCTGAAGAAGCGCGGCGCCGACGACCTCGGGCTGGCGATCGTGTCGGAAGAGAAGAAGGACCTGATCCTTTCCACGCTCGCCGAACTGTTCGCAACCGGCAGCCGCGAGCGCTGGGTGGAGCTGCTGCGCGCCGCCGATATCGTGTCCGCGCCGATCAACACGCTCCTCGAAGCATCGAACGATGCCGATGTGCTGGCGAACGGCTATGTCGCCGAGAAACACTATCCCGAGATCGGAGAGACGCTGAAGGTTCACGGCACGCCCTGGCGGTTCTCGGAAACCCCCGCGCAGATCGGCATCGCGCCGAAACTCGGCGAGCACAATGCCGAAATTCTCGGCCGCCTCGGCTACGACGAGGCCGCGCTCGAAGGCCTGCGCGAGCGCAAGGTCATCTGAGCCTTTCCCCTTCCCGACAGAACCGGGGTCATTCCATGACGGGTCCGCTTGCCGGCGTCACGGTGCTCGACTTCACCCGCGTGCTCGCCGGCCCCTGGTGCACGCTGGCGCTGGCCGATCTCGGCGCCGAGGTCATCAAGATCGAGAACCCGAATGGCGGCGACGATACGCGCCGCTTCGACGTACGCGAGGAACTGGCCGGCGAGAGCGCCTATTTCGTATTCGCCAACCGCAACAAGAAGAGCCTCGCGCTCAACATCGCCACGCCTGAGGGCCGGGATGTCGCGCGGCGGATCGCCGCCCGCGCCGATATTCTGGTCGAGAACTTCAGGCCCGGCGTGATGGCGAGGCTCGGGCTCGACTTCGAGAGCCTGCGCGAGGCCAATCCGGGCCTCGTCTATTGCTCGATCTCCGGCTACGGCCATGCGAGCCCCTTGCGGGAGGTCGCAGGCTACGACCCGGTCGCACAGGCCGAAGGCGGCATGATGGCGATCACCGGCGAGGCCGACGGAGGCCCGCTGCGCACCGGCATCTCCTACGCCGATATATTCAGCGGATACAACGCCTTGCAAGGCGTGCTCGCTGCGCTCTACCACCGCGAGCGCACCGGCGAAGGCCAGGCCATCGACATCGCGCTGCTCGACGGCGCCGTCGCTTCGCTCGCCAACCAGGCGCAGGTCACGCTCATCACCGGCCGGGACACGGGGCGCTATGGCAACGACCACCCGTTCCTGGAGCCGTTCGGACTGGCCGAGACCGCCGACGGGCCGCTCTACCTCGTCATCGGCAACGACCGGCAATGGGAGCGTTTCTGCCGCGACGTGATCGGGCGCCCGGACCTCGTGGACCACCCGCATTTCCGCGACAACGCCGCCCGCCTCGCCAACCGCGAGTCGAACCGCGCGCTGCTCGCCGAGATCTTCGCCGCCGACGACCGTGCAGGCTGGATGGCGAAGTTTCGCGCCGCCGGCGTGCCCGCGGGCGCGGTCCGGAGCATTTCCGAAGCGCTCGCCGCGCCGGAAGTGCGCGCCCGCGGCATGGTGCAGCCGGTGGACCACCCGAAAGCCGGGCGTTTCGAGGCGGTCGCCTCGCCCGTGCGACTCTCCGCCACGCCAACCGCCGCTCCCGTCGCCGCGCCGACGCTCGGCCAGCATACGAGCGAGGTGCTGGCCGCCTTCGGCTACGATGCGGAGGACATCGCCCGCTTTCGCGCCGACGGCGTTGCTTCCTGAACCGGCGTCCCGCTACGAAACGATCGGCAAGGTCACCGACTCGTAGTCGAGGGTGAGTGTGCGTCCGGTTTCGTCGTCGGCGAGGCGGGCGCTGAACGTCTTTCCGGGACGCACACCGCCGAGCGCCGGGATCGTGCCAAGGAACATGGCGAACTCGGGCGGCACTGCCTTGTAGCCGTAGAAATAGTCGGCGATCAGCTCCAACGGCTCGCGCACGGCCGCCATCGTCCCGCGCTGGTAGGGCTCGCCGTCCTGGTTGCTTTCCAGCCGGAGCGAGTCCCAGCGCGCCGCCACATCTTCGTAGCGCCAGACATCGCGTCCCATCGGCTTCGGACACATCTGCTTGGAAACGGCGACGGACTGCGCCTCGAACGCCCGGTCGGTGTGGTCCGAGCCGACAGCCACCAGCATGCCGTGCTCGGCCGAGCCGACCAGCACCGCCTCCGCCTCGCCGGAACTGCCTTCGCCCAGCACCTGGATGCGCTCGGCCTGCGTCGCCAGCGACGCGCCGACCCGGTAGTAGAGCGGCGTTTGCGACGGCGGCGCCACGCCGATCTCCGCAAGCTCGTCGATATGCTCCTGCACAGCCGCCCGGTCGCGCCCGGACCAGCCGGCGATGACGATGACGGAAACCGGCACCTCGATTTCCGTAACGCCCGCCGCGTCGTGAAGCCGGAACTGCATCGCGTTCCTCCTCAGGCCGTGCGCCGCCAGTCCGTGCCGTCCGGCCCGTCCTCAAGCGCGATGCCGCGAGCGGTCAGATCGTCCCTTATCGCGTCGGCACGCGCGAAGTCCCGCGACCGGCGCGCGGCGAACCGTTCCGCCACCAGCGCCTCGATCTCCTCCGCGTCGTCGCCTTCGCCATGAAGCCACGCCGTCGGGTCCTCGCGGAGCAGGCCCAGCACTTCGCCCCCGCCCAGCAGCGCGCCCGCAAGCGCCGCCTTCTCCTCCGCATCTTCCGCCCTGTTGAGCGCCGTTGCGGTCTCGTGCATGGCGGCGATGGCGGCCGGCGTGTTGAGGTCGTCCAGTAGCGCCTCCAGCACGGCCGGCGCGGGCTCGCCCGGCTCGCGGGCGCCCGCATCCCTCAAGGCCCGGTAGAGCCGGTCGAGGCTGCTCTTCGCCTCGCTCAGCGTATCGAGACCGAATTCGAGCGGTGCCCGGTAATGCGCCTGAAGCAGGGCCAGGCGCACCGCCTCGCCGGGCGCCTCCGCCAGCAGTTCGCGCACCGTCAGCACATTGCCGAGCGACTTCGACATCTTGTCGCCCTTCACGACCAGATAGCCGTTGTGCATCCAGTAGCGCACGAAGGGGCCCCCGTGGGCGCACACACTCTGCGCCAGTTCGTTCTCGTGGTGCGGGAAGATCAGGTCCGCCCCGCCGCCGTGAATGTCGAAGGCGTCGCCCAGATAGGCGCGCGACATGGCCGAGCATTCGATATGCCAGCCGGGGCGGCCCCGGCCCCAGGGGCTCGGCCAGCCGGGCAGGTCGTCGGCGCTCGGCTTCCAGAGAACGAAGTCCGCCGGGTCGCGCTTATAGGGCGCCACATCGACGCGGGCGCCGGCGATCAGCTCCTCGCGGGAGTGACGCGAAAGCCGCCCGTAGTCCGGCATGGAGGGCACATGGAAGAGCACATGCCCGTCCGCCTCATAGGCGTGGCCGTCCGCGACCAGCTTCTCGATCATCTCGACCATCTGCCCGATATGCCCGGTCGCGCGCGGCTCGACGTCGGGCGTAAGCGCGCCGAGCGCAGCCATGTCGGCGTGGAAGGCCTCGGTTGTCCGCGCCGTGATGCGCTCGATGGGCTCCCCCGTTTCCTGCGCGCGGGCGTTGATCTTGTCGTCCACGTCCGTGATGTTGCGCACATAGGTCACGCGCGGGTAAAGCCGCTTGAGGAGGCGGTAGAGCACGTCGAAGACCACGACGGGACGCGCATTGCCGATATGCGCGAGATCGTAGACCGTCGGCCCGCACACATAGAGGCGCACATGCTCCGGGTCGAGCGGCTCGAAAGGCTCCTTGGCGCGCGCCAGCGTGTTGTGGACGATGAGGGTCACGGGATTGTCTCCGGCTCCATGCGGTCGTGTCGGTTCGGCAGCGGGATATAGGCCAAGCCGACGCCCGCGTATATGTCATGTTTGTCATGTTTCCGGCAGGAACGGCCCGGCCGAAGCGACAGAACCGCCGGTTCGGAGTACAACGAGGACCGGCGGCGCAGTCGGGGAAAGGCGATGAGCGGTGAGGCTTACGATCCGGGTGCCGATGGCGCGCGGACGGTTCCCGGCGACGGGATGTCCTACGGCGACTATCTGAAGCTGGACGGCCTGCTCGCGCAGCAGCATCCCCGGAGCGGCGCGCATGACGAGATGCTGTTCATCGTCCAGCACCAGACGAGCGAACTCTGGATGAAGCTCGCCATTCACGAACTGGCCGCCGCCCGGGAAGAGCTGCGGGCAGGCAATACGGCGCAGCTGTTCAAGATGCTGGCGCGGGTCAGCCGGATCTTCGAGCAACTCAACAGCGCGTGGGACGTGCTGCGCACCATGACGCCTGCCGACTATACCCGGTTCCGGGAAGCGCTCGGGCCGTCCTCGGGACTCCAGTCCTGGCAATACCGGATGATCGAGTTCCTGCTCGGCAACCGGAACGCGAACATGCTGAAGCCGCACGAACACATGCCCGAAATTCGGCAGATGCTCACGGACGAGGCGGCGCGGCCGAGCTTCTACGATGAGACCGTCCGCCTGCTGTTCGAAACGGTCGACGGCCACACCGACGACATGCCCGCGCCCCGACTCGACGCGCCGCATCAGGCAGCGCCCGCAATCCAGGTGAAATGGAAGACCGTTTACGAGAACATCGAACGGTACTGGACGCTCTACGAGCTCGGCGAGAAGCTGGTCGATCTGGAGGACTATTTCCGCCGCTGGCGGTTCAACCATGTCACCACGGTCGAGCGTGTGATCGGTTCCAAGCGGGGCACCGGCGGCACCTCCGGCGTGCCTTACCTGCGCCGGATGCTCGGCGTCGAACTGTTCCCGGAACTCTGGCATGTGCGCGGGGAGCTCTGAAACGAAGATGTTCGATAAGGAACTCATGTCCTGGGAGCGGTCGTTCGAGCTCTCCTCCCGCCTGGCGGGAGGGGCCGCGCGGAAGTCGAACGAACGGGGAAAACCGTTACCCATCCATCCGGTTGCTCAAAAGCAACGCCGCCGCACGGAGATGTGTGAATCCAGCAGGCAAGCGGGGAAGGGGTTTCCGGCGGCAGTCGGCACAGGTCCCATTCCATGATCGTTGGCGGGGGGCCAGCGCGATGACGACGGCTCCGGGCATGCGGCCGGCGCTCGGTGTTACCGTCGTCGGCCTCGGCACGGCCATCGGCTCGCTCGACACGGCCGTCAATATCGCCTTCCCGGACATCGTCCGCAGCCTCGGCATCGAGCTCGGCGACATCCAGTGGGTGGTGATCTGCTATGTGCTGACCTATGCGAGCCTGATGCTGGTCTGCGGGCGGCTGGGAGACCTGTTCGGCCATGCGCGGCTGTTCCGCATCGGGCTTGCCTGGAGCGTCGCGGCCTTCGTCGCCTGCGCGCTCGCGCCCGCCTTCGAAATCCTGCTCGCCGCGCGCGTCGCCCAGGGCGTCGGCACGGCGATGGTGCTCGCGGTCGGCCCCGCCCTCGCGACGGCCTATTTCCCGGAGTCGTCGCGTGCGCGCGTGCTCGGCGCCTACACCTTCCTGTTCGCGCTCGGCGGCGCAGTCGGCCCTTCGCTCGGCGGCTTGCTGGTCGATGCGATGGGCTGGGCCGGCGTGTTCTGGTTCCGCGCGCCGATCGCGCTTGCCGCCCTGCTCCTCTTCCGCGCGCCGCCCGCGGCCGCCGCAGGCGGAGGCGCGCCCCGTTTCGACGCGGTGGGCGGCGTGCTGCTGGTCCTCGCCATCGGCTGCCTGCTGCTCGGCATCAACCGGGCGGCGAGCGGCGGCTGGTTCGGCTTTGCGCTGCTGCTGGCCGCATTCGCCGCCGGCGCCCGGTTCGCGCTCCGCAGCCATCCCTCGCCCATCATCCGCCTGGCACCCTTCCGCCGGCCAGGCTTCTCGATCCCGGCTCTGAGCAACATCGCCGTCAATCTCGTCGGCTTCGCGGTGATGCTGCTCGTGCCCTTCTGGCTCGACCGGGTGGCTGGGCTGGACGTGCTGACCGCGGGCGCGCTGCTCGCGCTCTCGCCGCTCGGCATGGCACTTGCCTCGCCCTTCGCCGGGCGCTGGACGCAGCGCCGCGACGGCAGGCTGATTGCGGCGGCAGGCGCGCTTGCGGTTGCGGGCGGACTTGCCGGCATCGGGCTCTGGGGCGCGGAACCGGGCATGGCTTTCGTGGCGGGCGCGCTGCTGTTGCACGGCGCGGGGCTCGGCATCTTCCAGGTCGCCTATCTGGAGGTCGCGAGCGCCAGCCTGCCGCTCCGGGACCGGGGCGTCGCCGGCAGCCTCGTGATGATGACGCGCACGCTCGGCGTGGTGCTGGGCGCAACCGGCCTGATGCTTGCCTTCAACACCGTCGGCGGCTCGTTCCTTTACGCTTTCGCCGCCGTCTTCCTCGGCTCTGCCGCAATCCCGGTCCTGGCCGCGCTCGCGCTCGCCTTCGCCACCGAGCGCGCCTCCGGGCCGGCGGGCGGTCGATAGCAGACGGAAAAGCGCAGATATGCCGCCGTTCGTGCACGTTCACGATTTCCCGTGCTATCCTATCTCTCTGAAATATATGAAGAAGTTTTGCAATTGTCGGATAAGGAAAGTCGGCTTTGCTTATTCGATATACCGACCGAACGGTCGTTGCTTCGTCAGCAGCAGCGCCCCCCCCCTCGCCGACATCGCGGATGAGCAGCGCTATTGCAGCCCGATACGAGCTCCGGTCCGTTTTTTCACATTCGCTTCACGACCGTGCTGATCCTGCCAAGTTTTGTCCGCCCCATTATAGGAGACAATGGATAGTTTACGATGTTGGTCATCGAGCGCCTGTGTCACAATTGCCAATCTGTAACTCTCGCGGTATCGACGACTGGTCATCGCAGAATACTCGTTGGGCGTTAGCTGCACTTGTCGAACATCCCCTGAACAGCCTTTGACTTCGACGAGAAATTTGACTGCTCCCCGTCTTACCTCCAAATCCCAACCCCTATTGTCCCTTTCCACGGAAGTACAATGAAAGTTCCGCCTCTCATAGTGTTCAATAACACAATTTACGGCCGCACGCTCCACTTCAACCCGATGTCTTGGATCGAGATTGCGCGGTACATTTTGGAAATCCTCTGGAAAAGCAAACCCATTGACGTCGTTCATGTAATCGACGAGCCTTTGTACGTAAAGTTCTGCTTCCGGTTCATCAAGATATCGAATTGTATGGAATGAAGTTAATCCATACACCACTTTGGCCCCGCCTGGCACAGGGAATACGCGATCATCCGGTTCAAGCAAAACACAATTATCCGTCAACGCTTTCGCAAAATAGTGACGACCCCTATAGGTCCTTTCGCTACGCCAAACTTGAGCTTCAATAGACCAACCAACTACGACTCGACCTCCATTTGGTCGTGTAGCTGTAAAGACCACTGTAATATCATTCAAATAATCTGCGTCATCCTCTGCGCCAAGACGCTCTAAATTGATTTCATTGTGAGGCGGTTGTACGTAACCATAACAATAGTCACCCAAAGGCAAATAGTTGCATATTTCGCCACCTGTCTTATTGTCATCAACATAACGGCCTCCATTGAAGATTCGATCATTTTCGGTTAGGCCTTGGTAGTGATTCATCCATCCTATGTTGAATAGAACCAACGGCATTGGGCAATCCTCCCGATTTTGCTGACTAATTTTTCTTTGCTTACCACCTACGACCAGCCATGAAGGTTTCCCTACCGATTATCCTCCAGGATCATCCCCGCGCCCTTTTCGGCGATCATGATGGTGGGGGCGTTGGTGTTGGCGGTGGTGACGGCGGGCATGACCGAGGCGTCGATCACGCGCAGCCCCTCCAGCCCGCGCACGCGCAGGCGCGAATCGACCACGCACATCGGGTCCTCGCCCATGCGGCAGGTGCCGACCATGTGGTAGATCGTCCGCCCGGTGTTGCGCACGAAGTCCTCCAGCGCCTCCTTGCCGTCCACCTCCGGCCCCGGCGAGGTCTCCCCCTGGGTGATGCCGGCGAAGGCCGGCTGGGCGAAAATCTCCCGCGCCTGGCGAACGCCCTCCACGGCGACCCGCAGGTCGTCCGGGTCGTCCAGCATGTTCGGCCGGATCGCCGGCGGCGTGAAGGGATCCGGCGAGACCGCCACGATTTCGCCGCGCGAGGACGGGCGCGCGATCGAGACCGCCACCGACATGCCCGGCTCCTGCTCCAGGCGGCCGAAATCGTCGTCGTTGAAGCTCGCAGGCGTGAACAGGAGCTGAATGTCCGGCGAGGCCAGCCCCTCGCGCGAGCGCGTGTAGCATTGCGCGCTGGAGACGCCGAAGGTGAGCGCACCGTTCCCGAACAGGGCGAAGCGCGCCATCTCGCGCACCAGCCGCCAGCCGCGCGAAAGCTGGTTGACCGACTGCTGCCCGCGCACGCGGTGGGAGATGCGCACGGTGTAGTGGTCCGAATAGTTCATGCCGACGCCCGGCAGGTCGTGGCGGACCTCGACGCCGATCTCCCGGAGCCGCTCCGCCGGGCCGACGCCCGATATGTGGAGCAGATGCGGCGAGTTGACGGTGCCGCCCGAGACGATCACCTCCCGCGCCGCGCTGACCGCCCGGTCCCGGCCCCGCTGCCGGAAGGCGACGCCCGTGCAGCGCTTGCCGTCGAAGCGGAGCCCGGTCGCATGGGCGTCGGTCTCGACCCGCAGGTTCGCCCGCCCGCGCGCATCGCGCAGGAAGGTGCGCGCCGTCGAGCCCCGGAAGCGCCCGTTGCGCGACATCTGGGAATAGCCGACGCCCTCGGCCGGCGGCCGGCCGCTCAGGTCCCTTGCGAAGGCGTGCCCCGCCTGCTGCGCCGCCTCGACGAAACGGTGGGTGAGCGGCAGCACCGTCCGGTAGTCCTCGACAAGGATCGGCCCCGACTTGCCGCGCTCGCCGGGGTCGCCCGGCCCGTAGCGCTCGATGCTCTTGAAGTGCTGCTTCACGTCGTCATAGGACCAGCCGCGCGCGCCCAGTTGCGCCCAGTTGTCGTAGTCGGCCGCATTGCCGCGGATGAACAGCATGCCGTTGATCGAGGACGACCCGCCCAGCACCTTGCCGCGCGGGCAATGGAACGCGCGGTTGCCGGTCTTCTCGTCCGGCTCCGTGTAGTAGTTCCAGTTGACGACCGGGTGGGTGATGAGCTTGAGCACGCCCGCCGGCACATGGATCAGCGGGTTCGTATCCTTGCCGCCGGCCTCCAGCAGCACGACCTCCGCCCCGCCCGCGCTCAACCGCTCGGCCAGCACGCAACCGGCGGAACCGGCCCCCACGATGACATAATCCGCTTCCATGGTCCTCAACCCTCCCCTGCCCGGCTTCAATGGAGGCTTATATACCCGACTTGGCCGACGGTCCGCATTCGATCCGACGACGGAACCGTCCGCTCCCGTTCCGTCATGCCCGGACTTGTTCCACGGCTGTCCGGTTTAGGATTTGTGGACAAGGCGCATAGCTTGGGTTCAACTGGGTTCCGAGGAGTTCGGCGGGATCGGGCCTCGGATTGACGCCCGGCGGCCCGGCCCTCACATCGTCATGCCCGGACTTGTTCCGGGAATACATGATAATCTACCCAAGCCACGACGTGTATCGACGGCCAGCGCCTGATTTGCGATAAGTTAGCGTATTGATTAGCATTTTTCCGCCCTCGCTGGTTTCCCACCCCTTGCATTGCCGCCACGAATCGTCTCTACTGGGCCCCGAATTTGAGTTCGCTGAGTTCCGGTTTGATGACTGGAATTCGGGCCCGGAGAATCGAGATGCCGAAGCGGAGCACGCTCAGACTGACCAAGCGGATTGTGGAACGGCTGAAGGCCGAGGGCAAGGACGCGATCTTCTGGGACCGCGACCTCGCCGGCTTCGGCGTGCGGGTCCATACCACCGGGCGCAAGCTCTACATCGTCCAGTCCCGCGGGCCGGCCGGCCTGAAGCGGGTGACGCTGGGGCGGGTCGGCACCGAGACGGTCGACGTGCGCCGGCGCGAGGCGGCCGTCGTCATCGACCGGATCAAGCGGGGCGAGGACCCATTCCCGCCGGAACCGGCCCCGGAGCCCACCGTCGCCGATCTCGCGGAACTCTGTCTGAAAGACCACGTCGCCGTGCGGTGCAAGCCCAGGACGGCCAAGAACTACCGGCTGGCCATCGAGCACCACATCCTTCCGGCCCTGGGAGAGAAGGCCTTGAAGGACGTCGCGCCGGAGGACGTGGCGTCGCTGCACCACGCGCTGCGGGACAGGCCCTCGGCGGCCAACCAGACCGTCTGGGTCCTGTCGAAGATGTTCGCGCTGGCCGAGAACTGGGAGATGGTGCCGCCCTGCCACAGGCCGACCCGCCATGTCCGGCAATACCGCGACACGTCCCGCGAACGCTTCCTGACGCCGGAGGAATACCGGCGGCTGGGCGCTGCGCTGAAGAAGCTGGAGGCAGAGGGGTCGATGATGCCGTCGGCGATCGCGGCGGTCCGCCTGTTGATGCTGACCGGCTGCCGGTCGGACGAAATCCTCACCCTGACTTGGGACGATGTCGACCGGACGGCGCGGGTGTTGCGCTTGCGCGACACGAAGACGGGGCCCCGCATGGTGCCGCTCACCGGGCCGGTGCTGAAGGTGCTCGACGGCATCGAGCGGGTCGAGGGCGTTCCCTGGGTCCTCCGGGGCGCCAAGGCCGGCTCCCGGCTGGCCTGCCTCTCCTGGCACTGGCGGCGGGTCAAGCAGGAAACCGGTCTCCATGACGTGCGGATCCACGACCTCAGACATTCGTATGCCTCGCGCGCCCTGGCCCTTGGCGAGGGCCTGCCGGCGATCGGCCGGCTGCTCGGCCACGTCCGGGTCTCCACCACCGCGAAATACGCCCACCTGGTGCGCGATGCCGAAAAGAAGGCCGCCGCCCGCACCGGCGACAGCATCGGCGCCTGGATCATGCCCGGGCGGGCCGAGGCGGCGTGAGGAGGGCAATCATGGCAATGCAGCAGAAGACCCTCTCCAACCGTACCGTGACGGCGCTCAGTGTCGAGCGCGACACGGTGTTTTGGGACCGGGACCTGACCGGCTTCGGAGTCCGGGTCTATCCCACGGGCGGCAAGGTCTGGATCGCCCAGGCGCGCGGGCCGGAGGGACCGAAGCGGATCACGGTCGGCCGTCACGACGTGCTGAATGCGGACGAGGCCCGCCAGCGGGCCGCGCTCATCATCGCGCGCATCAAGGCGGGCGAGGAGCCGGTGCCCCTGCCGCTCGCCGCCCGGCTCAACGGCGGCCCGACCGTGGCGGACCTGGCCGGGCGCTATCTCGAAGAGCATGTGGAGGTGCGGCTCAAGCCGAGGACGCAACCGCGCATTCGCGGCATGATCGCCAACCACATCCTGCCGGCCCTCGGCAGGATGCCGCTGGAGGGGGTGGAGCGCAGCCATGTCGTCGAGCTGCACCGATCGCTGTCCGACCGGCCGTCCTCGGCGAACCGGGCGGTCAAGATCCTCTCGCACATGTACCGGCTGGGAGCGGGCTGGGGCCTGGTACCTGAAGGCTGCAATCCCTGCCGGTCGGTCGAGAAATACCCCGAGCGCTCCCGCGAGCGCTTCCTGACGGATGCCGAGTTCGCCCGGCTGGGACAGGTGCTGGAGGAGACCGTCGAGAGCGGCGCCGTTTCGCCGCTGGGTGCGGCGGCGATCCGCCTGCTGATGCTCACCGGCTGCCGCAAGAGCGAAATCCTCACCCTGCACTGGTCGGACGTCGATCTCGACGTAGGCGAGGTTCACCTTGCCGACGCCAAGTCCGGCCCGCGAGCGGTTCAGCTCCCGCCGACGGCTGTGGGCATTCTGGAAGCGCTACCGCGTCGGAAGGACTGCCCCTGGGTCTTTCCGGGCCGCGACAGGGACGGGCGCTTCAGCGGCGGCGGTCTCGACCATGCCTGGCGGACCGTGCGGGCCGCGGCCGGGTTGAAGAACGTCCGGATGCACGATCTCAGGCACAGCTTCGCGTCCCGTGCCCTGGCGCTCGGTGAGACCCTGCCGGTGATCGGCAAGCTGCTCGGCCACAGCGACATCGAGACCACGGCTCGCTACGCCCATCTGGCGCAAGACTCGATCCACGAAACGGCGGAACGGATAGCAGAGAGCATTGCCGCGGACATTGCGTAGACGCTTGAACCCGAAACGGCGGGGGCGCGGCTTTGAAGCTCTCTCGTCCGATAGCCTTGCGCCATCAGGCGTTCCCGCCGTCCCTCTCGTCGGCCACGTTTTATGTGAGTTCGTCGGGATTCCGGGGCTTCTTGCGGAAGCACGAAACGTCAATGCGCTTCAGTACGTTATGGCGGTTCGCGGATCTCCGGCTCGTACCCGGTCTTCATGCCGGAAGGGGGTGAACTCAACTGCTAGGCACGGCTGGGCATGTATGGCCCCGTGGTTGGAATTCGAGGCTTCCCCGGTGACCGACCTATCTCACCCTCTAGACGGCCGAAATGAACAATTCATGAGCAGAGCCGTGGACAGGGGCACCAGCATACCCCAAGGCGCTCGTGCGGAGCGTTGCTACGGAAGGGACCCCGGGTGTGCCTTGCACGAAGTGGCGAAGCGTCGGACGGCGGTGCGGGTGGTCGAGAGGGATGCAGCCCAGCTGACCGGAGCGAGCGCGCCGGGCGCTTTCCTTGAGTCGGGCACGGACGACACGACCGGCCCCGGCGGCCTTACGCCCTTATTCACATGACAAAACCGTGCTATACGGGGCCGTACGCATCAACTGGACAGGCTTCGTCGCCGAACGATTTGTGAAGTGGCCGATGCGAAGCTGTACCCGCAGCAGGATTCTGCCGTGAACGTGGAGAACTATCGCAATGGAATGGTTTCGCCGATTGCGAGTGCCGAAAAAGCCCGCGGGACAAATCGTGAGGGTGGACGACTGTGAACTTGGGGTTGTCGATCTGGGCAGTGTGATCAGCCGCGACGTGAGAGCGCTAATTGACGCGAACATACTGACGCACGGCGAGCCGTTCAGGTCTGGTGGCGTATTGGGGGCGTCATGCTTGCCAATTCTTGGAGTTGGTTCCGCCGCTGCATCGTCACTATTCGCGGGAAACATCTTTCTGGCAACAGCCAACCCCGCAACGCTTATGGCAATGAAAGGTGGGGTCGGATCTGCCGTCATGGCCGGTGGCCAGATCGTGGGTCAGGCTCCGTTCATTGCAGCCAGCTCGGCAATTCTGCCAGTGATGCTACCCGTAATGTTCTTCATGACGGTGTCGTCAATGATGATGTCGGTCCGCTTTGACCGTTTGCAGTCTTCGTTGGATATATTGGCAGGAAGGATCTTGGAAGTACTGAAACGGGAAGTTGCGGAAGATTACGGAGAGGTGCTAAGCGCGATTGCGCGCCTTCAGGACATTGCTGCTGAATTCGATGAGAGCCGGCGCTTCACCGACGAAATGAAGATTCGCCTTGCACTTGTCGAGAGAGATTTGGGTACCGTCCATCAAAAATACAACATTCTGATCGGTGGATCGTTGTCCGGGACTATCGGAGCAATAGACGTCGAGCTAGCGCCAGTTGATCAGCATCTTTACGCGCTGTCAGGCATCGCTAGCATCTACGTTGATCGTCAACGACTAAGGCTAGCTCTACAGGACAATCCTGACGATCTCGTGCGCAGCGTCGAAGCGTTGAACGGCAAAATTCAGTCAACTATAGAGGGATTCCACAGGCTCCTTGAGGATAATCCACTTGTGGAGTACCAAGAGGAAGTGAGCCGGGCGCTCGCTGACATGGTCTGGTGGCAGAAAAACGTTTCCAAGCGCGACCGAAGAAAGTCGTTGGAAGAGGTACGCCAACGGACCACGGAGATCCGCGCAGAACAACTGACCAAGGTGCTGCTCGCCGTGCAAAGCTGGTCCGACTCCATGGTGGAGTCCGACGATCAAGGCGTGCAACAGTGCGTGGTGTACTACCGCGACAACGGCGGCAATGGGCAGTTGAAGGCGTACTACACCGCTGACGTTGGGTTGCGCGGAACAGAGTAGTAGATGTCTGCGTTCACGCCCAACCTGTGCGGTCTGGCGGAGCTTCGGGGCCTTGTGTGTCGTGCCAGAAAAAGGCTGCTTTCAAGACCGATCGCTTGTGTTGCGTATCCCGAAGGCTCTGGACCCGGGAGATGGAACGTCGATGAGATTTCTAGCATCAACAAAGACCTCTTGAGTAACCTCACAGATTGCGGAAACTTGTACGCGCTCTTTGTAGGTGAATGCGCACAGTGGACCGCAATGTACGTCGGACAGAGGAAGCACAATAGGCTGGGCGAACGCATGCGGCAACACCTGGTCAAGAAGCACGAGAAAACGGGTAGTCAACTCATGAAAGTCCAAAGGGCAGTAGCCGATGGAAAGAAGATTGGGATCTCGTACGTGCTTATTGAACCGGAGGCACTCCGTCACTATGCGGAGGAGTCCATCATTGCCGAGAGGGCCGATGGTGAACTGCCATGGAATAAGCACCAATGAGCAAAGGTGACCTAAATCGGTCTGGCCACAGTCGACGGCGGACAGTGGCGGGTTCTGTGTCGAATGATCTGGAGTCGGCCGTGCTCGACGCGTAGGGCGAGCGAGCGGCAGATTGCGGTCTCGGCCGCGACTACCAGTCGGGATCCAAGCGGTAGGGACGAGGTAGTAGACTTCGGGTCATCGTATAGAGACCGAGTGGGATCAAAGTCTGAAGCATCCATGGCGCTTGTCTTCGAATTCAATAATGCGCCGAGGCTCGCAGGCGTCTTGCAATGATCGACCAAGCCTGCGTGGGAACACGCTTCAATGTTCCAGCGCGCAACGTTTCTGCCAGTTCTGCCGTGAACCGCCGACCGCGGCGGTGCTGACCGCTGCAATCCCAAGCCATGCCTCGATTCCCCGATCCGGCCGAAGGAAGCGACGGTCCCGCCAGTCATCGCAGCGAAAGCGGGTGGTTTCAATCGGCTGTCCCTCACTGGGTTGGCTTGCCCTTTCACCTCGGCGAGACGCCGTTCATCCCGCAGTTCGCGAGTTCACGGCAGTCGACGTCGGTGAACGCCGTGTCGCCGGGCCAGTCCAAGCCTATTCCGCCGCGCAGGTAACTGTCGCCCGCAGCGGCGGCGGCGGACGCGAGCCACATCCCGGCCGCCATCGCGAATGCGGCCAGGCGTGCATGACGCCGACCCCGGCGACACGAGCCGACGTCGGTCCTTTCCCTGGCGACCATGCCCCCGCATTCCCGGGGATGGCGCCCAGCAGCTCGTTCAGCCGGTCGAGTTCGTCGATCGCGTCGCTCATGGCGCGCCATGTATCCGCTTCGGCCCCGGCGGATCAACGCCGAATGCGGACGGCGGCAGCGCACGCCCCTTCCCGGTCGCCCGCGCCCTGTCCGCCCGTTCGATCGGCGGGACCGTTCCGAACGGCCCTTCGCCGCGCCAACCGGAAGGCTCGGGAGCGGCAGTCCGGGACCAAGCGGGCGAGCCCGCGGAAACGCCCGGCTCAACTCCTGCAAGCCATTGAAACAGCGCCGCCAATCCGCAGAAAACAACACCGATCCAACATTCCCGCCCGGATGTTGTTTCTGTGTTGTGGACACGCTCCCCGTCCCTTCCGGATCCTCGACCCCGCGCAGGCCGCCGAACGGCGGGACATCGGCAGCCGGCGCCGCACGGCCGGTCTCTCCGCCGCGGCGGGGCGGATCGACCGGACCGGATGGGGACCCGGACCCGACAAGCGCGGGGACCGCGGGAGACGCCGCACTGTGGGGCGGATCGAGCGCGGCGGTGGGGATGGCGGCGAACCCGTACGGAGCCCACCAGGCCGGCCGCCATAGGGCCGGCCGCGAGGGCGGCCGACACGCGGCCGCCCTCGTCGCCGGCGAAGACGTCCGCATTCCACACCGGGCGGGCGTTTGCCGGGAGCGTCGGTGCCCGGCCGCTCCGGCCATGCCCCACCGGAGCCGTCGATAGCCCCGCCAGCGTTCCCGAGCGTCAAAAGGAGGCCGAGCCGCCCGGGGGGCGGGCGCGCTTGAGGCAGCCGGAGAGCGTCGTCTTCGCCGCGCCTGTGCAACCCTCGACGGAGACAGGCACGAACTACATCGCCCCCAAGGCCGAACCGCCCATCCGGGAGTTCCCACTGAGCCGTCTCGCCTCGCCCCCGAGAACGTCCGCAAGACCCCGCCCGATCCCCGAGCCGACGCCAGGCTCCAGGCTTCGATCGCCGCCCTCGGACTGGTGGAAATTCCGGTGGTCCGCGCCGACGAGCGGACAGCGGCCCGCACTGCGTCGCCACCCGCTGCCTGCGTCCGCCCCCTGCCTCCCGACACGAAGAGCGGAGCGGCGCTGCCGGCCGGGCGAAGGCCGGGCGCCGGGAGGGAGCCCGCGCCCCCGTCCCGCCGATCCGGAGGCTGCCCATGACCGATCCCGACACGATTTCCGCCGACTACACGCTGCGCCCGAGCGAGCTCGCGGCGACCCTGGCGCTGCTGGTCGAGGCCCGCCAGCCCACGATTTTGTGGGGCGCCCCGGGCTGCGCCAAGAGCGCACTCGCCCAACAGGTCGCGGCCGGAGCGAGCCGCCACTATCTCGACGTGCGCGCGCTGCTGCTCGATCCGGTCGATCTGCGCGGCATTCCCTGGCGCGACGCGGACGGCCGCACCCGCTGGGCGCCGCCGGCCTTCCTGCCGCCCGCCGGCGATGCCGGCCGCTGGCTCGTCAACCTGGAGGAACTGCCATCGGCCGTGCCGATGGTGCAGGCCGCCCTCTACCAGCTGGTGCTCGACCGCAAGGTGGGCGAGTACGAACTGCCCGAGGGCGCGTCGCTGATCGCCTGCGGCAACCGCGAGAGCGACCGGGGCGTGGTCCACCGCATGCCCACCCCGCTGGCGTCCCGCTTCGTCCATCTCGAGATCCGGGTCGACGCCGAGGACTGGCTCGCCTGGGGCGCGGCGAACGGCATCGCGCCGGAGGTGCTGTTCTACATCCAGATGCGCCCGGACCTGCTGCATGCCTTCGATCCGCAGTCGAAGGAGAAAGCGTTCTGCTGTCCCCGGACCTGGGAGATGGTCTCCGGCATCGTCAACCAACGCAGCAATCTCGATCCGACGGTGGAGCGCGCCCTGTTCCGGGGCACGGTAGGCGAAGCGGCGGCGGTGGAGTTCTCCGCCTTCCTCAAGGTCTGGCGCGAACTGCCCCATCCGAAGGCGGTCCTCGACGATCCCGAGAACGCGATCGTGCCGGACAACGCCAGCGCGCTGATCGCACTCTGCGGCTCGCTCTACCGCATGGCCGACGACATCACGCTGGCCTCGATCGTCACCTACGCCCAGCGCCTGCGCCGCGAAGTCGGCGAGTTCCTGGTCGGATCCTGCATCCGCCGCGATCCCGACCTCCAACGCTCGCCCGCCTTCATCCGCTGGGCCGCCGCCCGCACCCAGTAGCAACCCCACCGAGAGAACAGCCTCATGAACCTCAGCCACGACGCCATGCTGGTGAGCCTTCGCATCGCCGCCTGGTCGGGCCGGCAGTACGACCGCAAGGCCAGCACCCACGTCGCCGTCCACCACGAGGCGAGCGTCACCGCCGGGCGCTACAACAAGTGCCTCTTGCCCAAGGCCGCCTTCGCCGCACTCACCGCCACCATGAGCGCGGCGCGCAGCGCCCACTACGCCCAGACCCTGCCCTGGGACGACCAGGGGAGCCGGCTGCTCACGGTCGCCAACTACGAGGGCTACACCGAGCTCATGGACGGACTGCGCGAGCGCATGGTGCGCGAGCGCGCCCGCTTCATCGAGGACTATGACGATAATATCGACAAGGCCCGGCTCGACCTCGGCAAGCTGTTCCGCATCGAGGACTATCCCTCGAAAGAGGATCTGCACGGCAAGTTCGGCCTGCGCTACCGGATCGTCCCGGTGCCGGACGCCGACCATTTCATGGCGAAGCTCGCCTCGGACGATACCGACCGCGTCAAGCGCGATATCGAGAGCCAGATCGAGGAACGCCTGCACGGTGCGGTGAGCGACCTCTACCGGCGCCTGGGCGAAGCGGTTGAGCGCGTCTCCGAGCGTCTCCGGGAAGACGACGAAGGCAAGCCGCTGGTGTTCCGCGACTCGATGATCGGCAACATTCGCGACCTCGTCGACGTCGTACCGCGGCTCAACATCTTCGGCGACGAGTCCCTGGCGCAACTCTGTAGCCAGGTAAAGGACAGGATCGCCGGCGTCGAGCCGGACGCGCTCAGGCCGTCCAGGACATTCGATCCAGCCGCGCGCGCACGGGTCAAGCGCGACGCCGATGCGCTCGCGGAGAAGTTCGCGGGGTATTTCACGCCGACGGCAGAGTCCGCGTCCGAGCCCGCGCGGGAGGCCGCGTGATGGCAACCCGCGTGCGCTCGGAATCCGCCCGGCGTGTCAGCGGCTGCGTCACCGCGCTGCTGAGGGAGCAGCCCTTCTTCGGCAGCCTGGCGCTCCGCCTGCCGGTCCGCGCCGACGCGGGCCGCGAGACGCTGGCGAGCGACGGGCGCGAGATCCGCTACTCGCCGCAATGGATCGCGGAGACCGACGCCCACGTCATCGAGACCGCCATCGCGCGGGTTGTGCTGGCCTGCGCGCTCAAACATCACACGCGGCGCGGCGCACGCGACCCGAAGCGCTGGCAGCGCGCCTCCCAGCTGGTCACCCACGGCCTGCTGCGGGACGCCGGCTTCACCCTGCCGCCCGAGGCCGAGGCCTGGGACGGGATCAGCGTCGAGCAGGCCTACGACCGCCTGCCGGAACCGGACGAAGGCGAATCCGGCGCCAGCAATCCGCCCGACGCCGGGGGAGGTTCCAGCGCCGATGCAGCCGGCGCTCCACCGGACAACGGGCGCGACCCGTCCGGTCACGCCAACGATGGGGATGCCGAGGGATCGACAATGCCGTCGAACGATGACGCCGACAACGACAGCGATGGCGGCGGCACCCCTGCAAGCTGCGACCCGTCGGGCACCGGCGAAGTCATGGACGCGCCCGCGGACGCGGGGGACGGCAAGGGCGGATCCGCCCTCTCTCCCGCCGACATGGCGCAGGAAGAACAGGCCTGGGACGAGGCGATGCACCAGGCGCTCAGTCTCGCGAAGGCAGAGGGCAAGGCGCCGGGCCGGATCGAGGAGACCGTTCGCGGCGCCCATGCGGGCGCGCTCGACTGGCGCTCGCTGCTCCGGCGCTACATGACCGATGCCGCGAAGAGCGACTACAGCTGGAGCGTTCCCAACCGGCGGTTCATCGACTCCGGCCTCTATCTCCCCTCGATCCGTTCCGAGGGCATCGACGCCATCGCCGTCATTATCGACACTTCGGGCTCGCTGCCGGCGGCGACGCTGGCCGCGTTCTGGGCCGAGCTGCGCGAGGTCGCCGCCGAGATCCGGCCCGAGAGCGTCGTCCTGCTCCAGGTCGACGCCGCCGTGCAGGACGCGGCGGAATACGCGCCGGACGACCTGCCAGACGAGATCGCCGTCAAGGGAAGGGGCGGCACCGACTTCCGGCCCGGATTCGCATGGCTCGACGAGCAGGGCATCCGTCCGGCGGTCTGCCTCTATTTCACCGACATGCAGTGCTCCCGCTACCCGGAGACGGAGCCTTCCTTTCCCACAGTCTGGGTGAATTATTCGACCCCTCCGGCCGACTGGAACCGCGAGCCCTGGGGCGAGCGCATCGACATTGCCCCCGGCCCGGCAGCCCGGCCATGACACGCGCCATCCATGGAGCCCCCGCCGAGGCGCTCAGGCGCGCGCTGAAGGCGCTGTCCGAGCTCTCGTTCTGGATCGCCTGGACGGCCGACCCCGACCTCGCGCCCGAACGGGTCGTAAGCGCCCGCTGCATGCGGGACGCCGCCAACGCGCTGCGCCAGGCCGCCGACCTGCTGGAGCAGGCGGCCGACCGCGCCGAGGCCGACGAAGCAAGGGAGGGCGACCCCGGCCTCAGCCTGTGAGCCCGTCGCCGACTCCAACCTCTGTCCCGGCTCGCGTCCGCCGTCCCGCCGCCGCATCCCGCTCTCGCCTGCATCGCCTCCAGGAGGCAGAGCCGGGGCGGGGTCCGGGTAGGCGCGGACGGGGCCGGCGGGAGCCGGTCCCCACGCCGCTTCCGTCTTGTCCCACACACCACCGAGGGAGGTTCGCCATGAACTTCATCGCCCCCAGGGCCGAGCCGACGATCCGGGAGATCCCGCTCTCCCGGCTCGCGCTCGCGCCCGAGAACGTCCGCAGGACCCCGCCCGATGGCCGGGCCGACGCCGAGCTGAAGGCCTCCATCGCCGCCCTCGGGCTGCTGGAGAACCTCGTCGTCCGGCCGGATCGGACCGAACGCTACGCCGTCGTCGCCGGCGGGCGCCGCCTGAAGGCCATGCAGGCGCTGGTCGAGGACAAGGCGCTCGACGCCGACCATCCCGTGCCCTGCCAGGTCCGGACCGGCGACGCCCAGCCCGGCGAGGTCTCGCTCGCCGAGAACGTCATGCGCGTACCCATGCACCCCGCCGACCAGGTGGCCGCCTTCGCGGAGCTGGTCGACGCCGGCCAGCCGGTTTCCGCCATCGCCGCGCGCTTCGGCGCGTCCGAGCGGCTGGTCGAGCAGCGGCTGCGGCTCGGCAACGCCGCCCCAGAGCTGCTGGACGCCTATCGGGCGGGCGAGATCGACCTGGAGGTGCTGAAGGCCTTCGCCGTCACCGCCGACCGCGAGCGCCAGATGGCGGTCTGGGAACAGGTCTCGGCCCAGGGCTACCGGCCCGCCGCCTGGCAGGTGAAGCGCCTGCTCACCGAGGAGCGGGTGCCGGGCGCGTCCGCCGTCGCCCGCTTCGTTGGCGTCGAGGCCTACGAGGCCGCCGGCGGCGCGGTCATGCGGGACTTGTTCGCCGACGAGCACGAGCACGGCGTCTGGTTCGAGGACCCGGTGCTGCTGGAGAAGGTAGCGATGTCGAAGCTCCAGGCGGCCGCCGACGAGCTCGCGACCCGCTGGAAGTGGGCCACGGCCATGATCGAGGCCGGGTGGGACGACACCGCACGCTACGGCCGCGTCGAGCCGCAGCCCGGCCAACCGACGGACGAGGAAAGGGCCGAGATCGGGAAGCTGGAGATCCGCTATGACGAACTCCGCGGCCTCGACGACGATGAGTGGACCGAGGCTCTGGTCGAGGAAGCGACCGGCATCGAGACGCGGCTCGACGAGATCGAGGGCGCCGTCGAGGCCCGCGCGGTCTTCCGGCGCGAGGACGTCGCCATGGCCGGCTGCATCGTCACGATCGGCAATGACGGCGCGATGCAGGTCATCGCCGGTCTCGTCAAGCCGGAGGACATGCCGAAGCCGGCGGGGTCCGGCAGCGCGGGAACCCGGCCCGGCAACGGCCATGACCCGGATGCTGCGAGCCATGCCGCGCATGCCGCCGCCCCGGTTGTCTCCCAGCCCATGGCGGGACCGAGGGACCGCGAGGCCGAGGCGCGCAAGGAGGCCGGCGTCGGCATCGGCCTCGCCGACGATCAGCGCGCGATCCGCACCGCGCTGGTGAAGGCGAAGCTCGCCGGCGACTTCGAGGCCGCCTTCGACCTCGCGGTATTCCAGATGGGCCGCGCGGTGTTCACGGCGGGCTATCGCGACTACGCGCTCGACATCGCGGTCAAGGAGACCCCGGACCGGCCCAACACCCGGGTGAACGACGCGGACTTCGCGGCCTGGTCGCCGGGCGAGGCGATGCTGGCGGATCGCTCCCACCTGTCGCTCGACTGGCTGGAGATCGATGACGACGGCGAATCCTTCGCCGCCTTGCGGGCGCTGCCCCAGGCCGACAAGGAAGCGCTGTTCGCGGCCTGCGTCGCGCGCACGGTGAAGGGCCAGCTCGCCTTCGAGCCCCAGGCCCGTCCCGAGCTCGAAGCCACGATCGCGAGGCTAGACATCGACTTCGCCAGGCGCATCCGGCCCACGGCGGCCATGTACTGGTCGCGGATCGCCAAGGCGCGCGTCCTCGACATCGCCCGCACCGTGTTCGGTCTCGCCTGGGCGTCGGCGCGGTCCAAGTACAAGAAGCCCGCGCTGGCCGAGGCGATGGAGACCGCCTTCGCGGACGGCGACCCGCCGGTCGGCGTGAGCGCCGCGATGCACGCCAGGGCCCTCGCCTGGGTCCCGCCGGGATTCGCGGCGTTCGACGCCGCCCGGCCGAACATCGACGCCGGGAATGCGGCGACGGAAGCCGCCGCGGCCGCGCCGGCCTGCGACGCGCAATCCGGGGAACCCGCCTCCGATGCCGGAACCGCGCCGCCGGATGCGCCGCCCATCGCCAACGGCAAAGGCCACATGCCGGAGCCCGAAGCCGGGCCGTCGGACGGCGATACCGCGGACGGGGATGCTGCCCGAGCCGATGAAGGCGACACCGGCCCAGCCGATCCCGACCCGGCGGTCGCGGGCGGGCCGGACGGCATCGCCGCAACCGGTCCGATCCCGCCGGTTCCGGCCAACGGGCACGACGCCAACCCGGACCCGATGGAGATCCCCGAGTTCCTCCGCCGCGTCCAGTAGGCGCCCGCAAGCCCAACCGGAACGCCCCGCCGGCGGCCATGCCGTTGGCGGGGCGTTTCCATTTCCGCATTCCGCATGGAGGTTCGCCCATGAACCGCACGATCCGCGCCCGCATCCACGAGAGCGCCGTCAAGCGCGTCACCCGCATCTACGCCGCTACGCTGGCCGACATCTTCGCCGAGACCTTACAGAACAGCCGCCGCGCCGGCGCCGCGCGCGTGCGCATTTCGGTCACCGCGCCCGCCGACCGGTCGGACGAAACCGCCGCCGCGGCGGGCGATACGCCGTTCATTGTCACCGTTGCCGACGACGGCGCCGGTATCGCCGATCCGGCCGTGCTGCTGAGCTTCGGCGAGAACGGCTGGGACGACGCCCTGGTGCGCCGCGAGGACGCCGCAGGCTTCGGCTTCGCCAGCCTGGCGCGCCGCAACTGCACGGTTTCGTCCAGACCGCGCCTGCCCGACGGGGAAATCTCGTCCGCCTGGCAGGTCTCACTGTCGCCCGAGCACTTCCTCGGGGAAGCCGAGGCCGAGGTCCATGCCGACGAATGCGCGCCGTATCCACACGGTACGGCGGTTTCGTTCCGGGCGACGGAGTGCGCCGCCGCGATCCGCAACGCAGCGGAGAACGCCGCCCGGCACTACCCGCTGCCGGTCGTCTTCGAGGACCGCACCGATAGCAATGCCGCCGCCGAAGAGCTGCCGCGCCGCGCCTTCCTCGACGGCGCCGTCCATGCAGAGCGACGGCGGGGTCTCGTGTTCGGCGTTTTCAGGAACCGCCGCAACGGCTACAGGGATCCCGACCTCAGCTTCTTCGGGCTCACACTGACGGTCGGCCTGCCCACCGTCGAGACGGTCCACGGCGCCACCTGGACCGTGCTGGCGGACATGGACGACTGCCCGGACCTCGAACTGGTGCTGCCGGCCCGCAAGGAGGCGGTGGAGAGCGCCTTCCTGAAGGAGATGCGCGCGGCCGCCCGGCTCGCCATCTACCGCGCCATGGCCACCGATCCGAACCCGCGCCCGTCCTTCGAGGACTGGACGCGGGCGCGCGAGGCCGGCATCGAGATGGCGCCGCCGCCGGCCGTGCTCCGCCCCTGGCGGCCCTCCATCGCCAATGTCGACGACTGGCGCGATCCGCCCAAGCTCGCACCCGTGGGCCGGGACGCCCTGGTCATGGACTGCGAAACCGAGCCGCCGGAGGACCAGGCGCTGTGGCGCGCCGCCGGACGGGGCGGCGTCGCACCGCGCCTGTTCGAGGCCGACCGCAGGCTGGAAGGCTACGGCTGGTACGACGGCCTCGACCGGGCGACCGGCATCGCCGTCGAGGTCATGCTGGACGGCAAGCCCTGTGCGCTCGACGACGCCCCGCTGCCGGAGCGGTCAGGGCCGACCGCCTCAGTGCTGCCGTCCAGGCCGGAAGCGATCCGCATCGACCTCGCCGTCCAGGCGGCGGACGGGCGGGAACGCACCCTGGACCTGCCGGCCGATGTCGCCTTCGCGGGCGAGGCCTGGAGCTGGCTCCACGACGCCCTGCCGCTGGTGACCGCCGACAGCGCGCTCCAGCCGCACGAGCTCGCGGCACTGCTCAGGAACGGCTTCTTCTCGCCCTCCGACGACGCCGGGGCGGACAGCTACGAGACCCAGCTCGGCCGCTTCGACGAGGACGCGCTGCACCTGGCGACCCGGCTGCTGCTGTCGGACGACGACGCCTGCCGCCAGTCCCTGGCCGACGCGGTGTGGCGCGAGCTGATGTGGCTCGTCCCCGGGGACCGCGCCGTCGACATCCGCATCCGCCGGCCCGACGTCACGGTGACGCTCGCCGCTCCCGGGGAGGCCGCGCCATGAGCCGGCGGTTCACTGTGCAGTGCGGATACTTCGCCCATTATGCGAACACCGTCACGGTCGAAGCCGGCACGCTCGATGAAGCGCTGGAGAAAGCCGTCGCGGCGGCCAACGAGGACGGCGACGGGTGGCGCTCGACCGATCACTGCTCCGACACCTATGTCGACGCAGTGTGCGAGGGCGCCGGCGGAGATCCCTGGGGCGAGGGCTCGCTCCCGGTTCCGGACCGTTTCTCCGAGCGGGGCGAACCGCCCGTCGTCACGCTCAGCGGTCCCGTTCCGCCGGGCGCCGTCGAGGTCTCGGGCGGCCGGGCGCTGGTGCGCATCGTCCGCGCGGCCGGCACGGTGACGACGGAACTCCGCGACCCACCGCATCCGCCCGCCAGCGAGCTCGGGACCGTGGTCCCGGTGGGGCCGCGCAAGCCCGGGCGAACGCCGCTGGTGACGGTATCGGTCGATCAGGACGGCAGGCCCGACGTCCGCGTCGAGGGCGGCCGCGCCAGGGTGCGCATCCTCGACCGCCGATCCGGTCCCGGCGGCCCCGGCCTTCCTTCCCCGGTCCCGGCCCGCGCCCCCCGGAGGGGAGGCAGGTTCGCTCCCGGATGACGAAGGCTCCGGGGCGCGGGAGCGTCCTGCCCCTTCCGCCTTCCGCAACCGGTAACAGGAGACCTTCCTATGACACCCGATGCCGCCCCCTTGACGCGGACCGCCGCGGCCGCGCTGCCGCCCGCCGCGAACGCCGAATCCTGTCCCCCGATCCCCGACGAGGCGCAGAAGCGCGCCATCGCTCGCGCCGTCTGGACCGACCTGCTCTGGCTCATGCCGCCCGACCGCACCGTCACCGTGACCGTGACGCAGGGCCGCGTCGCGGTCGAGCTCGCCCCGCCCGATCCGGTTTCCGGAGCCGCGGCCGCCTGACCCGTCCCGCATCCGCATCTTGCACGCCCTTCCCGGGAATCCCTGGAGCAGGAGCCTGCCCCGGACTCCGATCCGGGGCGTTTCCGTTCCACCCACCGAGGACTTCGCCATGTCCGATCCCCGAACCGCCGATCCGTTCGGCCCCGTCCTGTTCGCCTATACCCGCCGCCAGGCGATCGAGGACGGCATGCTCGTCGACGTCACCGAGACCGCCCGCGAAGCCGGATTCAGGATCCCCGTCGCGGTCTCCCGCAGCGTGTGGGAGCGCCTGGTCGCGCTGCCCGAGGGCTATCGCGGCTTCCAGGACGAGCGCGGCCGGCTCTGGGACGTGCTCTGGATGGCCCGCCACTACGCGCTGCGCGCCGCCGACAGCGACCGCGTGCGCATGTGCGTGCCGGTGCGCGACATCCGCAAGGACCTGCGCGACAGCAACCGCCCGCCCCGCAGGCACTTCCCGGTCATGGCGATCGGCGCCGGAGACGACGGATCGCCGGCGATCACCGTGATGTTTCCGGAGGACGACTGAATCGCCCGGGCCGGGCTTGCACCCCGCCGTCCCGCCGCGCCCGGTCCGGTGTCCCCGGGGCGGGGCTTTCCGTCCAACCCGTGGAGAACGTTTCCATGCCCGACACCGCCTCCGGCTTCTCCGACCTGCCGATATTCGACATGCCCGCGCCGCCGGCCTCCGTCCGGGAGTCGATAACCCGCCGCCGGCTCCGGTCCCGCTTCCTCCGCGCCGGGCGCGACGCCGTCGACGAGCGCGAACTGCTCCAGCTTCTGCTGGCCGGACGACATCGCGACGGCGGCGCGCTGGCCGACGACCTGATCGAACGCTTCGCGACCGCGCCCCGCGCGCTCGCCGCCCGGCCCGATCGGCTGCGCACCGTGCCCGGCCTCAACGAGGACGCCGTCGCCGTCCTCAAGGCTGCCGAGGCGCTGGGCATCGCCATGGCGCGCGAGGCGGTTCCCGACGCCGTGCGCCCCTCCCTCGGCAACTACCGCGAGGTGATCGACTATTGCCGCACCCTCGCCGGGCACCGGGAGGTCGAGGAGTTCCGGACCCTGTTCCTCGACCGCCGCAATGCGCTGATCGCCGACCGCCTGCACCAGCGCGGCACGGTCAGCCACACCCCGGCCTATCCCCGCGAGATCTGCATCCGCGCGCTGGAGATGCAGGCAAGCGCGGTCATCGTCCTGCACAACCATCCCACGGGTTCGACCGAGCCGTCCCGGGCGGACATCGAGACGACGAAGCGGATCGATCGGGCGCTCAAGACCATCGAGGTCACGCTGCTGGATCACGTCATCGTCACCCCGACCGCGGCGCTCAGCTTCAAGCACAGCGGCCTGCTCTGACCGCGCGCCTGCCCGTTCGCCGCCGGCGCGCCATCCCTCTTCTCCTCGCAACGCGCCGTCCGGAGTCCGGCCAGCCGGGCCCGGGCAGGCCGCCGGGCGGACGCGGGAGGTCCCGATCCGCTACGCCCCTTCGGAGCCGTTCGATGCGGACCGGATGGGGCGGCATGCCCGCCCCTCCCGGCCTGCACCGAACGGCGGGACCGGTCGGAAAGGAGGAAGACGACATGACGACCATCCGAGAGACGGCGCGGGCCATGATCGCGCAGGCCGTTGAGAACGAGTGCATCTGGGCCGGCGACCAAGACGCCCAGGATCTGGGCGGCCACGACCCGGCGGCGCTCCGGGCCGAAATGGAGCATGCGTTCGACTGCATGACCGCCGCGCTGGACAGCGAGACCGTGGCGGAAGGCTTCGCAACGCTCATGAAGGCGACGGACGAGCTGGAGAAGATCGCCAACCTGCTGGCGAGCTACGTCAAGCCGGACGGGAAGCCGCGCGATTGCTGGCGCGCGCCGGAGCTTCAGAGACGCATTGTCGCCGTCGAGGCCGATGTCCGCGCCGCGCATCTGGATATCCAGCTCGAGATCGGGCGCATCGACCAGCGTGAAATCGAAGACGCAGGCTGACAGGGAGGAACCCGTGACCAAGGCCGGAAAGGAATATCTGCGCCAGTGCTTCCGGAAGGTCGGGCTCGACCTCGGCCGGGCGCCCAAACCCCATGTCGCGCGGATCCTGAAGGACGGCGAATACCAGAAGCAATTCCCGTCATGGCGCGAAGTGGAAGCCTGGCTCTCCGGCTATGAGCGCGCGCTGAAACACCACGCCCCCGAGCTTTACGGAAGAAGCGAGGCAGCCCGCTACGAAGCGATGTGGGCGAAGGACTGACTGTCCCCGAACGCGGCTCCCGGAAAGCCCGCCAGCCCGTCCGGTGCGCCGCGCCAAGGCTGCACGGCAGGAGCGGCAGGTCCGGCATTGCCGCATCCGCGATGCGCCCAGGGCGGTCGAGGTCACGCTGCCCGACCGCATCATTGTCACGCCGACCGCCGTGCTCAGCTTTCGGACGAAAGGTCTCCTCTGACCGCCGCCGGCGTCCTGTCGCCGGCGTCCACGCCTCTTTGCCCGAGCGTGCCGCAGGGATCCGGCGTGCTGTGGCCACGCCCCCTTCGCCTCGGGAATATCCGCAGCCCGCAGAGCTCGAAATGGTCCACCACGGCGGAAGCGACGGGGCGAAGCCTGTCGTGGTCGCCGGGCACGCGCTTCTTCGGCCAGAGCCGGCTCGCCTTGCGCAGCGCCATCTCGACCGTGAACAGCAGGTCGTCCCGCGATACCGGGCGGTCGTGTTCCTCGTCCATGACGGGATCATGCAACAGGAACATTAAAAGAACAATGCCGGCCGCCAGAACCTGCGCGGCCGAATTCGCCGCACCCGGACCCGCGCAACAGCGCAACCGGCCCCTCCGCCCCGGACTGCCCGCCGTCGCGACGCCGGGAGCCGGAGGCCGGCCGGTCCGTAGCAGGCCGGCGGGCCGGCGCGGGAGCGTCCGTTCCGCGCCGTACACTCGCCGCCTGTCCCGGACTGCGATCCGGGGCCCAATGCCCTTTCGAATCGGAGCCGCCCATGCTGCACAGGATCACCGGCCGCGCCACCAAGTGCGGCCCCTCCGCTATCTCCGCCATCGCCGGCGTGCCGACCCACGAGGCCGCCGCCGTCATCCGCCGCCTGTTCGACCGGCCATCGGTCAATGGCGTCTTCACGGACGAGCTCGCCGCCGCGCTCGAAGCGTTCGGCTTCGTTCCCGACTTCGCGCTTTGGCATCCGAAACACCGCGAACGCCGCCACGCTCGCCGCGATGAGGTCTGGGAGCGCATTTTCGCGGACGTCCCGTTCGAGGTCCGCGCGATCGCGCTCGGGACGTTCCTCGACCCCGCGCCGTCGGGGACCTGGGCGATTTCGGCCGGCAATCACTTCGTCGTCTACAGCGACGGCTTCGCCGCTGACTCGGGTGCGTGGCTTTCCCGCAAACCGCGGCCCTGGCGCCGCAGCGACCCCGACTGCGGCCGCATCGCGCTCAGGCGCGTCCGCGAGGCCGTCCGGTTCGTGCGCATTGCGCGGGACGAGCGCCGCGGCAGCCCCGTTTCACAGGAGCGCTGAGCCATGCCCCGCATCATCGAGACCACTGTCTACACCATCGACGAGCTGTCCGACGAAGCGAAGGAAGCCGCCCGGTGCTGGTATCGCCGGCAGGGGCTCTACGACGAGTGGTACGATTTCGTCTACGAGGATTTCGAGACCATCTGCCGGATCCTCGGCGTCACGCTCGCCACCACTCCGGTGCGTCTCTACGGCGGCGGCACCCGCGACAAGCCGCGAATCATGTTCAGCGGCTTCACGAACCAGGGCGACGGCGCGAGCTTCGAAGGCGTCTGGAGCCACGCCCGGGGTTCCCGCAAGGCCATCCGCAAACATGCGCCGAAGGACGAAGATCTGCACCGCATCGCCGATGTCCTGCAGGAGACGGCGAAGCGCAACTTCTACCGGCTGAACGCGACCGTCCGCCACCGCGGCCGCTACTGCCACGAATACTGCATGGCGATCGAGGTCGAGCGCGACAGCCCGACCTGGCAGCCCATGACCGACGGCGCCGACGACACGGTGATCGAGGCGCTGCGCGATCTGGCGCGCTGGCTCTACCGCCAGCTCGAACGCGAATACGAGCACCAGACTTCCGACGAGACCGTCGACGAAGCGCTTTCGGTCAACGGCCTGACCTTTATGGCGGACGGCACGCGGTTCGGCTGACCCGTCCCGGCTGATCCCACCGCCGATTTTCTGAACCTTCCAATCCGGCCGCCCCCGCGCCGGGCTTCCCCGGCGCGCGCTGCGCCGGCGGGAGTCCGGTCTGCCGGCCGGGGGCGGTCCGACGAGGCGGGGCGCGAGTCCCGCTTCGCGCCGCCGGCCTGCCCCGGACTCCGATCCGGGGGCCCGCTGTCCGCCCTTCAGCACGGAGCCTGCCATGCTCGACGCCCGCCCGGCGCCGGACGCCCTCGCGCGTCCGCCCCTTCCCGCCGCTGCCATCGACCCGCCCGCATCGCCGGCCCGCCCGGTGGCAGGCGACGCCCTGTTCGCCGCGGCCCAAACCCTGCTGCCGGTGCTGGAGGCGGGCCGGCCCCTCGACGCCCCGACCCTGCGCGACGCCATGACCGAGGCCTTCGGCGCCTCCGATGCCGCGGGCGGCTGGGTCTGGAAGGACGCCTACGAGGCCGCCGAGGCCGCCTGCGTACTGTTCCTCCAGCGCTACGGCCGGGGCATGCGCCGCACCTGCGGCGCCGGAACGGACGCGCCGCGCCGCATGCTGGCGATGCTGGAGGCGGTCGCGGCGCTGGAGCCCTCCCACACAAGGCGCTCCGAAGAACAGGTCCGGCTCCAGCAGTTCTCGACCCCGCTGCCGCTCGCCTACGCCGCATTGCAGGCCGCCGCGATCCGTCCGGGCGATGTCGTGCTGGAGCCCTCGGCCGGCACCGGCATGCTGGCAGTGATGGCGGAGTGTGCGCTGGGCGCCTCCGCTACCGGCAATCTCCACCTCAATGAGCTTGCGCAGACCCGGGCGCGGCTTCTGACCCGGCTGTTTCCGCAGGCGGTGGTGACGGCGTTCAACGCCGAGGCCATCGCCGACCGGTTGCGGGACGTCCGGCCCACCGTCGTGCTGATGAACCCGCCCTTCTCGGCAACGCCGGGCGTCGACCGCAGCCGGCACGACGCCGATTTGCGTCATGTCCGCTCCGCCGCCTCGATGCTGCCGCCGGGCGGGCGCCTTGTGACGATCACGTCGGCCCATTGCGTGCTGGGCGACGCCGTCGCCCGCCTCGATCCCCCGGCGCGCTGCGTCTTCACCATGGCCATCGACGGCCGCGCCTATGCGCGGCGCGGCACCGGCTTCGACACCCGTCTCACCGTGCTGGAGCGCGGCGCCGGACCGGCCGTGGAACTCGACGGGACGGTACGCGCCGCCGACGCCGCCGAGCTGCTCGATGCCGTCATCGCGCAGGTGCCGAAGCGGCAGCCCATTGCACCCCTCCCGGTCTTGTCCGGTCCGGCCCGCGACCTGTTCGGCAAGCCGGTCGCGCCGAAGCCTGCAACGCGCCGGGGTCCGAAGCCCGCATCGACGCCCGAGAGCCGGCAGTCCCATGACTGGGGGCCAGTCTCCGAGCTCACCGTCGAGACCGGCCCGGTCGAGCCGGCTGCCGCCGATGCCGACACCGGCCCCTACGCGCCCTGGCGGCCGGGCGCCGTCAGGGTGCCGGGCGCGGTCGAGCATCCGACGCCGCTGGTCCAGTCCGCCGCCATGGCCGCCGTGCCGCATCCCGTGCCGGCATATCGGCCCCTGCTGCCGGAGCGCATCGTCACCGACGGCCTCTTGTCCGACGCCCAGCTCGAAAGCGTCGTGCTGGCGGGCGAGGCCCATTCCCGGCGCCTGGCCGCCGAATACCGCATCGGCTCCCAGTGGGAGACCGTCCACCGCCGCAAGCTCGACGATGACGGGAACGAAGAGGAAGTCGATACCTCGCTGGTCACCCAGGAAGGCGAGACCCTGTCGGAGCCGGTGCGCTTCCGCCGGGGCTGGATGCTGGGCGACGGCACCGGCTGCGGCAAGGGAAGGCAGGTCGCCGCGATCATCCTCGACAACCGCCTGCGCGGACGAAAGCGTGCCCTCTGGCTCTCGCAATCCGACAAGCTACTGGAGGACGCGCGCCGCGACTGGACGGCCTTGGGCGGGCTGGAGAGCGACGTCATCCCGCTCGGCAACTTCCGGCCGGGCATGGAGATCCCCCTCGACGAAGGGATTCTCTTCGCGACCTACGCCACGCTGCGCTCGCCGTCCCGGCAGGGGAAGCCCTCGCGGCTGGAGCAGATCGTCGAATGGCTGGCGGGCTCGTTGGACGAGGAGGACCGCCACGGCTTCGACGGAGTCGTGGTGTTCGACGAGGCCCACGCCATGGCCAACGCCGCAGGCTCCAAGTCCGAGCGCGGCGAGACCAAGCCGTCCCAGCAGGGCCGCGCCGGGCTGCGCTTGCAGAACGCGTTGCCGGACGCCCGTATCGCCTACGTCTCCGCCACTGGCGCCACCACGCTGCCGGGCCTCGCCTATGCCGGCCGGCTCGGCCTCTGGGCTGCCGGCGACACGCCGTTCGAGAAGCGCACCGAGTTCGTCTCCGCCATGGAAGCCGGCGGCGTCGCGGCGATGGAGGTGGTTGCGAGGGACCTCAAGGCGCTCGGCCTCTACCAGGCCCGCGCGCTCGCCTATGACGGCATCGAGGTCGACATCCTGGAGCACCCGCTCAGCCCCGAGCAACGGCGCATCTACGACGCCTATGCCGGTGCCTTCAAGGTGATCCACAAGAACATTGAGGAGGCGCTTGCCGCCACCGGCATCGTCCAGGGCGAGGACACGCTGAACCGGAACGCCAAGGCGGCCGCGCTCTCGGCCTTCGAGGGCACCAAGCAGCGCTTCTTCGGCCATCTGCTGACCGGCATGAAGTGCCCCTCCACGATCCGCGCCATTGACGCCGACCTCCAGGCCGGGCGCTCGGCCGTCGTGCAGCTGGTCTCGACCGGCGAGGCGCTGATGGAACGCCGCATCGCCGAGATCCCGGCCTCGGAGTGGGACGACCTCAATATCGACCTCACGCCCCGGGACGGCATCCTCTCCTACCTGATGCACGCCTTCCCGGTGCAATTGCAGGAGCCCTTCACCGACGATGGCGGCAACCTGCTGAGCCGGCCAGCGACCGACGACGACGGCAATCCGATCCTTTGCAAGGAGGCGGAGGCCCGCCGCGACGCCCTGATCGAGAAGCTCGCCGCATTGCCGCCGGTCCCGACCGCGCTCGACCAGATCGTGCAGCATTTCGGGCACGAGGCGGTGGCGGAAGTCACCGGGCGGTCGCGGCGGGTGCTCAGGATCACCGACGCCAAGGGCAAGCGGCTGGCCCTGCGCTCGCGGCCGGCCTCCGCCAACCTCGCCGAGACCGCGGCGTTCATGGACGGGACCAAGCGCATCCTGGTGTTCTCCATGGCCGGCGGCACCGGGCGGAGCTACCACGCCGACCTGTCCTGCGGAAACACCGAGCGGCGCATCCACTATCTGCTCGAACCCGGCTGGCGCGCCGACCAGGCGATCCAGGGGCTGGGACGCACCCACCGCACGCACCAGGCGTCTGCGCCGCTATTCCGGCCCGTCACCACCGACGTGAAGGGCGAGCGGCGGTTCATCGCCACCATCGCCCGGCGTCTGGACAGTTTGGGCGCCATCACGCGGGGCCAGCGCGACAGCCAGACCGCCATGGGCGGCAGCGACGCCGCGCTGTTCCGCGAGAGCGACAATCTGGAGAGCGACTATGCGAAGGCGGCGCTCCGCCAGTTCTACAGCGCGCTCTGGCGCGGCAGCATCGAGGGGTGGAACGTTGAGCGCTTCCAGGAGTCGACCGGCCTCAAGATCGTCCACGAAGGCGGGCTGAAGGACGAGCTGCCGCCGATGCCGAGGTTCCTGAACCGCCTGCTGGCCTTGCCGATCGCCGAGCAGAACCAGCTCTTCGCCGAGCTGGAGGAACGCATCGCCGCCAATATCGAGGCGGCGATCGAGGCCGGCAGCTACGAGGTGGGGGTCGAGACCGTGATCGCCGACTCGCTCGCCATCGCCGGCCGGGAGACGCTCTACGAGCACCCCGGGACCGGGGCCGCCACCGAACTGGTCGAGATCGTCCGCCGCGACAGGCTGGTGCCGCTCACGGCGGAATCGGCGCTGGAGATCGGCGAGTGCGACCCCGGCCCGGACGGCAAGCCCCGGCTCGCGGTCAATGCCCGTTCGAAGCGCGCCACAGTCATCCTGCCGGCAGCCTCGCGCATGCTCGACGATGGCGGCGTGCGGGAGCGCGTGCGGCTCATCCGGCCCGCGACGGCCGAGACCATAGCCCGGGCCGAGCTCGACGCCTCGAACTGGCGCCGCGCCGACGAAGCCGCATGGCGGCGGGTCTGGGACGCGGAGATCGCCGGCCTGCCGCCTCACCGGGACTCGCGCTTCTGGCTCGCCACCGGCCTGCTGCTGCCGGTCTGGGACCGCCTGCCGGCCGAGAACATGCGGGTTCGGCGTCTCACCTCGGATGACGGCATCGCCCTCATCGGCCGCGTGCTCGACGCCGAGCAGGTCCGCGCCGTGCGCCAGAGCTTCGGTCTCGGCGGCGGACCCGCCATGACCGCCCCGGAAGCCTTCGCGGCCGTGATGGAGCGCGGCAGCGCGCTCGACCTCGCAAACGGCTGGCGGCTCGCGCGCCGACGCCTGATGGGCGCCAACCGGGTCGAGATCGAGGGGCCGGCCGACATCGACCTGCCGGCGCTCCGGCGGATGGGCTGCACGGTCGAGATCGTGTCCTTCCGCGCGCGGATATTCGCGCCGAACGCCGACGCGATGGAGCGCATCCTCGACCGCTGGCCGCTCGCCGCCTGAACCCGCAGACAATCGCCCGCCCGGCGCCCGGCCGCTATACGTATGGCCGGCCGGGCCGCCGCCGATGACGCCCCAGCCCAGGGAGACCGCCATGACCGCACAGACGCTTCCCGACGAACCCAACTATTGTTTTGCGCCGGCCTACGACGTCGAGACCGAGATGCAGCAGATCCGCATCGTCATCGAGGGCCTTGCCGGCCATGTCCCCACCGCGCTGGTCGCGCTGGACCTCGACGATGCAAACAGCATTTGCGACAAGCTCAACCGCAGGCTTGGATACGACCGGGAGGCTTGGACCGCGATGGTCGCAGCCTCCATGCACGCCGAGAACGACGATCCCGAGGGCGGGGCCTGGCACTGAGGCGGCTCCCCGGTGGGTCTATCTGCGCCACAGGCCGATGCAGAACGCGGCATGAACCCAGTCCCGCTCCTCGCGCAGCGCCCGGTATTTCTTCGGATACCGCCGCTCCGGCCCGAGGAGAAACTCCATCTTCAGTCCGTCCGGGTCGAACCTTTCCCGGAGCGCCTCCTCGATAAAATCCCGGCGAAACTCCAGGCATTCCCGGGCGGACGAGTCCTCTTCCTCCCAGCCGTCCAGCAGGAACGCCACGAAGCCCGCCGTCAGGGTCCCGTTCCCGCGATCGTTGTCGAGAATGAGATCGCGAACCCTCCCCAGATCCTCCAGGCATTCCTCATCCTGCCAGTAACCCTGCGCCTCGACCGCGCAGACCGGGCGCCATTCCCGGTCGAGAATCACGATGTCCACTCGATTGTGCGGCTCCTCGATGAAGCGGGGCCGCCGCTTCCGGCGTCCGATGGCCGACCAGTCCAGGACGGCGCCGACCGGCATCTGCATCTCGATACTGCCTTCTCCGCCAAGCGCCCCGTGCAGTTTCTCGCCGACTGCCGCCGCCACCGGACCCTCGGCGCCTGAATCGGTCAGCCAGCCGCCGCGGGACCAGGTCTCGTAGCGCCTGTTCGCCGCCTGCACACCCTCCATGACCGCTGTCCCGATCGCTTCCCTGCCGATCATGCCCTTCATCCTTTCGGCGCTTCCTGCCGCAACCGCGCTGGCCGTCCGCACCGTCATTCGTTTGCCGGTCCCGACCCGCACTCCGGTGCCGGCCGGACCGCGCCTCCGATCCGGGGGAACCCGCGCCCGCCCGGCCCTCTGCTGCGCAGCCGGCCCGCCGTCCGCCGCTCGCGACCCCCATTCGCCATCCAACACGGCTCCATGCCCGGCCGCGCCGTCGGCTTGCGGATCCCGGGATAGCCGCTGCGGCAAGACCGGCACAAGTAGCGGCGCCGCGCGACGGTCAGGCGGCCGCTTCCACAGTGACGACCAGGCGCTTGCCAAACCGCGCCAGGGCTTCCTCCAGCCGGCCGATCTTGGTGGCGTGGCGGGGGTCGAGCATGCGCCGGACCTCGCTTTCCTGCACGCCCAGGGCCGCCGCGAAGGCGCTGTTGGACAGCCGCTGCTCGCGCAGGGCCTCGTAGAGGGCCGTCTTGGCGGCCAGCACCGCGCCGGGAACCGCCACCGGCCGGCCCTTCGCCGGGCTCGGCGCGGGAATGTCCTCGCGCCGCGCCATGCGGCCCGCCAGCGCCTCCTCGAGGCAGTCGACGGCTTCCTCGATGGCCTCGCGGAACGAATCGCCATCCGTGAACGCTTCCTCGAAGTCCGGGAAGCTCACCGAATAGCCGCCTTCGCGTTCCTTGTGCAGGTCGATGGGGTAGCTGTATCGCATTGCCATGCCAGGAACTCCCTACAGGTCGTCCGGGTCGATGCCGAGCTGTTTGCACATGCCGCGGAACGTGCCGGTCTTGAGGGGCTTCCGGCGGTCCTTCACCACGGTATGGCGGTCTCCGTAATACAGGGTGCCGTGGCTGCCCTTGCCCCTCGTGCGGTCGAACCTGACCGCGATCCCGTTCCTGCGCGCCAGCTTCCGAACCCTCGCCATGAATTCACGCCCGTTCACGGCCGGCACTCTCGCACAAAAATGCGCGAACGGGCAATTCTCGTCCAGACCGGGTTCGTGCGGGCGCCACATCCGGCATCGCAAAGGTGGAGAGAAGCCGTTCGGGAGCGAGGCCGCTGCAGGAGAGGGAGCGGCGGCGATCGCAACCGGGGAGGCCTGAACATGACGACATTACGATATGCGGGGATCGGGGCGCGCGCGACGCCGGCGAAAGTGCTGGCCGACATGACGGTGATTTCGCAGTGGCTGGCGCGGACCGGCTGGCATCTGTCGAGCGGCGGGGCGGACGGCGCCGACACCGCGTTTGCGAAGGGTGCGCCGGCCCGGCAGCGGACGATCTGGCTGCCGTGGCGGGGCTACAACGGGCATCGCGGGCCGGACTGCCGGGTGCTGTCGGCGGCTGACATGTCTGCGTGCATGGAAGTCGCGGCGCCGTTGCATCCAGCGTGGGAGCGGTGTTCGCCGGCCGTCCGTAAGCTGCATGCCAGGAACGCGGCGGTGCTCGGCGTGACGCTGAGCCGCACGGTCGATGCCGTCATAGCGTGGTCGGCCGAGGGTCGCGTCGAGGGCGGCACGGGCATGGCCATCCGTATCGCCGGGGCCCACGGCATTCCGGTGTTCAATCTCGGATCGATGACGCCGCGGGCCGTATGCGAGCGCCTGGCCGCCATCCGCCGCGCCGCTTCACCTTCGTAGAGTGGGAGACCGGCGCCTGCCGGGCGAGTGTCCGGCGGGGCGGAGGGAGAGGGGCTCCCGCGCCGATGCCGGGCAGGCAACGGCAGAGGAGTTCCCGCCCATGTTCCACCCCGACCATGATTTCGGCGCACCCAGCGGCGGAGACTTGTTCGCCGAGCTCGGTATCGACCCGGCGACCGTCCGCGAGATCGCCGAGGACGAACGCGCCATCCGCTGTCCGGAGCGGGACGCGCTCTATCCCGCATACGGCTTCGCGAGCCTCGCCCCGGAACCGGCATTCGGTCACGCGCTGCGCGAGGCGGCGCCCCCGGATCGGTGTCCGGGGCAGGCGGCGGAACCCTGGGACCCGGCGTCGTCGCTCTCCCCGGCGGAATAGAGGCGGAGGAGGGCTTGGAGAGATTGAACGGTCGGGGGTTCGGGGGAGTGGTCCCGGCCCCGGTCGTTCGCAACCCATCGTCAACATCCAGACCATGAGGAGATCGTCATGGCATTCGGTTTGAACCGCGTGGAACTGATCGGCCGCCTCGGCGCCGACGTCATCGTCAACAACCTCGCCTCGGGCGGGCGCGTGGCCAATCTGAGCATTGCGACCGACGAGTCGTATATCGACCGCAACTCCGGCAGCAAGGTCGACAAGACCGAGTGGCACCGGGTCGTGACCTTCCAGGACGGGCTGATCGACATGTTCGAGAAGCACGCGGTGAAGGGCCGCCTGGTCTACATCGATGGCAAGCTCCAGACCCGCCGGTGGAAGAAGCCGGGCGAGGAGTCCGACCGCTTCTCGACCGAGATCCTGCTGGTGCCGGGCGGAAGGGTGCAGTTCCTGGACAAGCCGAACGGCAACGGCGCCCCGCCGCAACCCGACCCGGACGCGGCGGGCGACACCGGCGCCATGCCGGCCGGCGGCGATCCGATGGGCTCGGACGAGATCCCCTTCTGACGAGCCTGCTTCCGTTCCTCCCTCCCAACTCGGGCCGGCGCCTCGTGCGTCGGCCCATTTTCTCATGTGGACTTCTGTCAACCTCCCGATTCCCTTTTCTTTTTCGTTTCAGAGTCGGCCCTCTATGGCCGGAAGCCTGCTTCCGGCCATGCCGAACTTTCACGCCGGCGGTTGCGGCGTGTCACCCGAAGGGCCGGAGCGCAGCGAAGGAGCCGCGCAGCGGCTTGACACGTCGTGGCCGCCGGCGTTCCCGCTCGCGCCGCCAACACCCGCCTCACCCCTGTCATAGAGCCTGCGTCGGAAGCCGCGTAGGCCTTTTCTCATTCGTGCCTGCTGGTGCGGTCACCAAGTACCGTTTTCGGTACGCGCGGGGTAAGGAGGGTGCCGCCATTTTTCTGCCGTCGGCTATCCCGACAAATGGGAGGCCGCGGCACCCTCCATTGACGCTCGCGGTGTCTCCACCGCGAGACGCCAAAGCTTGATCGCCAGTTTCCGCGCCACAACGCAGATGGCCTTCTGGGGCACTCTGGATCTGGCTAGATGACGGTTGTAGAGCTCCTTGGCCTCCCGATCTCGCCAGGTCCATTGCCAGGCGCCTTCCACCAGGATTGCCCGCAAACGCTTCTGCCCGACCGGGCGCAGCCGCGCGCGGGCCGGGCCGTCGCCGCTGCGACGCACGACCGGCGCCAGGCCTACATAGGACGTCAGTTCCTCGGCGCGGTTGAACCGCTCCGGCGCGAAGATCTCGGCCAGGAAGGTCGTGGCCACGACCTCGCCGATCCCGCTGACCTGCGTCAGGCGCGCATAGCGCTCCCAGTGCAACTGCTTCGTCGCTCTTCTGACTTCCAGTCGCAAACAGTGATGCTCTTCCTGCAGGAAACGGTACTCGCGGATCAATGATGCCAGGGCCCTGTCGTGTCCCGGATCCAGATCCAGGGCTGCAAGATCGGCCGCCGCGGCTTTCACCCACTTCTTCAGGCTCGGCGGCTCCGCGATCCCTGTAGCCAGCAACAGGCTCTTGATCTTCTGTTTTACCTTGGCTCGAGCCTCGCTCACCCGCTTGCGCCGCCGCACCAACGCCCGGTAGCCCTCCTCCTCGACCGTCGGTACGGCCACGGACCGCAACAAACCTCGCGCAAGGTAAGTCGCAAGCTTCAACGCATCGATCCGGTCGCTCTTCGCGCTTGCGGCCACGCCCCGCGGAATGCGCGACGCTGCGACGACCGACGCGTTGAACCCCGCCTGGCGTAGCGCGCGGCACAGTGAAAACCCGGTCGGCCCGGTTTCATAGACGGCGTGCTCGATATGGCAGCCCAGTCCCCGGAGCTGCTCTACCAGCCCCGCTACATCCGCCGGACAGTTCCAGGTCTCCACCTGGCCGTCGGTGGCGCAGAACAACGCCACCGAGTAGGTGCGCTTGTGGACATCCACTCCCACAAACACCGGCTCCTCGCCGACCGAAGCCACGAACCTCCCAATGCGCTCGGATTTTCTGGACATGTCGATTCCACCTCAGTTTCGAGTGACCTCGACACCGAAGTATCCGCCGGCCGACTCGTCCAGCATCGTATTTTTCTGCTGCCGGCCCGGAGCCGGCCGTCCCGGCCTCGCGCCCGCGCGGCGCTCGCCGTGCCGGCCCCCGGACGCCGGCCGGAGGCGGAGCCCGGCCGGTATCGGGCGTCCCGCATGGCTCGAAGGAGGGCCCGCATGCAGCACGATCCGTCTCCCGCCGCTGTCATCGCCGCGGCGCTCGCCGCGCGCGCCGAGGAGGTCTGCCGGCAGTATCTGCCGCACGGACGCCGGCAGGGCCGCTACTGGATCGCCGGCGACCTCGACGGCGCCCGCGGCCGCTCGCTGTTCGTCCGCCTGCGCGGCCCGGGCACGCCGGGGAAATTCAACGACGCCGCAACCGGCGAGCACGGCGACCTGCTCGACCTGATCCGCCACCGCATCAACGCGCCGACGCTGCGCGCGGCGCTCGACGAGGCGCGGCGGTTCCTCGCCCTGCCGCCTGCTCCGGTCCCTGATCCGGGAGCTGCGCCGGTTACGGCCCCGGACGCGCCGTACGACGCGACCGAGGCGGCGCGCCGCCTGTGGCGGCGCTGCCGCGCCGTCGCCAGCAGCCATGCCGAGCGCTATCTCCAGGCGCGGGGCCTGTCGCGCTGCCGCTTCGCGGCGCTGCGCTTCCATCCCGCGCTTCGCTATCGCGAAGGCTCGGCGGTGCGCCGCTTCCCGGCGCTGGTCGCCGCCGTCACCGCCGACGGCGGCCGTATCTTCGGGGTGCAGCGCACCTGGCTCGATCCGCGCCGGCCCGCCAAGGCGGGCGTCGCCGTCCCGCGCAAGGCGCTCGGCCGTATCCACGGCCTCGCGGTGCGCTTCGGAGCGCCGGACGACGGCGCTGCGCTCGTCGTCGGCGAGGGCATCGAGACGGTGCTGTCGCTCGTCACCGCCGTGCCGGAGATCCGCGCCGCGGCGGCGCTGTCGGCCGGCAGCCTCGGCGCCTTCGCGCCGCCGCCCGGCGCCGCGCGCCTCGTGATCGCGCGGGACAATGACGAGGACGGCGCGCTCGCTGCCGAGCGCCTCGCCACGCGCTGCGCGCGGCTCGGCATCGCCGCGACGGTCGTCGTGCCCGTCGGCAACGACTTCAACGACGACCTGGTCGACCTCGGCGCGCCGGCGCTGCGCGCCCGGCTGGCGCCGCTGTTCCGCGCCGGTGGAGGAAGAGAAGAGCGGGGGGTCGGGCGAGCCGACCCGGGGAGAGGAGGGAGACCGTGAGCGCCGTCATCAATCTCAGGCGCGAGCCGAAGCTGCGCGAGCAGTTCGAGCATGCGCAGGTCGTCAACAACACCGTGCTGATCGACCGCCGCACGAAATGGGGCAATCCGTTTCGCGTGACGCGCGGCCAAACCGCCGAGCAGGCGGTCGCGCGCTACCGCGTCCATCTCTGGCAGCGCATCCGCGCGGGCGAGATCGCGCTGGAGGATCTCGCCGAGCTGGAATCCTGCTGGCTGGCGTGCTGGTGCGTCGGTGACGGCCATCCGTGCCACGGCGAGGTACTCGAACGCGCGGCCGCTTGGGCAGCACGGGTGCTCGCGGAGCGGGCCCATGGGTGACGCGCGTCCGTGCCTTCCCTTCAACGATGTGCCAGGCCGAACCGCCGTTATGGTCTGTGCAGGTGGAGAGAAATTCGCTCGACGACGTGATCTCCTATTGTGCCACACGTGCTCCCTCCGCCAACCCTACGGGTCCTCCGCTGGCGCTCCGGCGCGGGGAGGCTCCGCTAGGCGCCGCGCCGGGGCGACCGTGGCTCAGGCCCAAGCTCCGCCAAGGCTCGTTCCTCGCCAGGCTCCACTAGGGCCTTGCGCCCGCACCACTCGCCCCGACGCGACGCCAAGCTCCACCAACCCCGCGTGGCTGCGGTCCGCGCGCGTGACCCAAAAGGACATCACATCGGGGATCGGCCCCGGACGTGAAACCGATCGCAAAGGAGATCGTCATGACCTTCGATATCGACACCATCGAGACCGGCGGACAGTCCGTCACCGCAACCGTCTGCGAGAACGCCGCCCTCTTCGGCGCTGCCCCCGAGCGCGACGAGTTCGACAGCCGCGAGGTCTGGGACCGCGACGATGCGCTGGACGCGGTGAGCGAGGCCTTCCGCATCATGGCGCAGGGCGTCGGACCGGACGGCACCCAGTTGGCCGACGAGCGCGAGAGCCTGCTCTGGGGCTTCGTCAACATGCTCGACAGCCAGACCAACCGCCTCGACCGCGCCGCCGACAAGCTCATGCCGGACCTCCGCGACCTGCAGCGCGCCCAGGACGGCACCGAGATCAAGTCGCGCGAGCTGGAACTGGTCACCGACCGCGCGCAGAACCTCACCGCCCGCCGCGACGCGTTCGAGACCATGCGCGACGCCGCCGCCGAGGCCTACCGCAGCGAGACCGGCGGCATGTGGCGGCCCCGGCGCGGATCGCATGCCTCGCAGACCGGCAGGCTGACCAGCGCCGCCATCGACGCCCGCGACTACCAGCGCGCCCGCAAGGACCGCAAGACGCAAGCGCACCTGCCGCAGGGCACCCTGGTCGCCATCGCCGGCGGCAAGGACGTGCAGGACCCGGCGGCGGTGATCGCCCGGCTCGACAAGGCCCGCGCCAAGTATGCCGACATGGTGCTCGTGCACGGCGGCGGTCCGGGCGTCGAGAAGATCGCGGCGCGCTGGGCCGAGAAGAACGGCGTGCACCAGATCGTCTGCAAGCCGGACTGGGACCGCCACGGACGCGCCGCCCCGTTCCGCCGCAACGACGAGCTGCTCAACCTCCTGCCGAAGGGCGTGATCGCGTTCCCCGGCAGCGGCATCACCGAGAACCTCGTCGACAAGGCGCGGCAGCTCGGCATCCCGGTCATGAAGGCCGCAGCCTGATCCGCAACGCCTCGCGGGCCGCACCGTCGCTCCGGTGGCGGTGCGGCCCGTTTCTGTTTGCGCACATCGGTGGCGCGGCGCCGCTGTCCTCGCGCGCGCTTCGCGCCGCGCTCGCCGCGCTCGCTCGCACCGCCTCGCTCCGCTCGCGTCACGCGCCGCTGCACCATGATGCCCATGAGTGCATCGGCTGCTGCGACGAACCCGGCGCACCGCCGCTCGCATCGCTCGCGGCCCTCGTGCAGCCGCTCCTGCCGGAGCCCGCCTGCACTTCGTTCGGCGCCGCCTCGCGCAGTGCGCGCCGCAGCGCCGGCCGCTCAATCGCCGCGGCGGCTTCGATCCGCCGTCCTCGCCGGCGACGATTTCCCCATCGTGAATGCTGTTCGATTTGGCCGTCCCGACCGCCCGGGGCGGCCTTGGTTCTCACACCCCACGCAGCAGGCTGCAAGAGGGCGCATGTGCGCGCGGAGCATGCCGTTTGCGTGTCTTTCGGCGTCTTTGGGCCTCTCCCGGCGCCCGCATATTGTTGGACCGAGCGAGTTTCGCGCGCAACTCGCCAAACCTCATCGCCCTGTCAGCCCATGGCCCCGAATGTCGCCCACCGCAGTGCGCCAGACCTCTCCGGATTCAGCGAAGATGCCGCGCGTGTTTCGCGCGTGTTACACGGGACCGGCAGCTCTGGCGTGCCCTGTCGTCGACCGCAGTGCGTGCGAGTTGCGCGGGATTCCCCTGGATCGGGTCCGGTCTGCCCCCGACCCCGATCCCGCGCAGGCGGCGGCGGGGCCGGGATGCGCCCGTCCGGGCCCCTGCCGGGCTCAGTCCGCGCCGCCCCGGCGGAGCGAATCGTGGAGCGCGCGGGCTTCCGCCACCAGCGCGTCGACCTCGTTTCCGCGTCCTTCCCGGACCATCGCGTCCCGCCTCTCGGTCGCCAGGAACCAGGTGTAGCGGAACATCCGCTCGATCAGCGGCGTCATGGACGGCGCAACCGGGGTCCCGCCGGCGCGGTCGCGCGCGAGCGCCAGAATGGTCTGGCGGACGAACTCGGCGGCCGGCAAACCGTTCGCCTGCGCCGCGCGTTTGACCTCTTCCCACTCGGACTCCGAGAAGCGGATGCTGCGGGTCTTGCGGATATCGTCCGCGCCGTCGGCCCCGGTTTCGTCCGCGGCGGCCGGCTTCGGCTCCTCTTCGTTCATCCTTCCACCTCCGTCAGGCGCTTCGCCCGGGCGCGCCAGCCGCGCCGTTCCCCGCCCTTGCCGACGATCCCGAAGCGGTGGCAGGCGGCCCGGAACGCCCTGGGCGTCCTGCTCTCGCCGAACCCGAAGACCGCGAACCCGCCCTCGCGGAGCCGCCGCGCGAGCCGGATGAAGTCGCTGTCGGCGCTCATGAGCAGGGACCCGTCCAGCCGCGCCCGGCAGCTCAGGTCCGCGGCGTCGATCGCGAGCGCGATATCGGCGGCGTTCTTGCCCCGGACATGCGCCGGCCGGTGGCGCGGCACGATGGCGAAATCGCGGATCGCCGCGTTCCACCCGGCGAGGCGGCCGTTCGCAAGGTCGCCGCAAATGCGCCTTACCGTAGCCTCGCCGAGCGCCTGGGCGGCCTCGAACACCGCCGGGGCATGGCGCGGACTCGCGTTCTCGCCGTCGATGAGCACGGCCAGGCGCGCCCGGCAGGGCGATCCCGGCAGGGCGTTGCCGTCACAATCCAAGGTCCATGCCTGCCTTGCCGCGCTCGCGCGCCGGCGGTTCCGGTGCTTTCGCGGGTGTCTTCATGCCTTCGTGCGCCTTTCCGGCGCTCTCGCCGGCGCCGCGTTCCGGCCGCATCGCTCGATCCCGTGCAGCCTCGCTTGCCCTGTCCGGCGTATCGCGCTTCGTCTCGCCGATGGCTTCGAGCGCCGCGATGCGCTCGCCGGTGGCCTCCTGCAGCGACGCCAGCAGCTTGCCCGCGTCGTCGGTGACCAGCTCGGCGCGGTCGCGCGCGCGGCTGATCTCGACGTAGAAGCTCTTCTGCGTCGTCAGATGCGGATGACGCGCCTCCATCGCCGCGATCACATTGTCGACCGTGCGGCCCTGGAAGGCGTGCACGGTGGACGCCCAGGCATGGTCGAGATGGCGCAGCTGCGGGTCGTTCCGCCCGAGTTCGAGGGTCTTGCCGTCCTCCAGGCGGAACGCCACCCGGCCGTTTGCGACGCTGAGCACCTCGGCGGTGCGGCTGTTGACCAGCCCGAGGCCGGCGTCGTTGCGCGTCCAGCGGATGCGGTCGCCGGCCCTGAGCTCGATTTCCTCGGCCCGATAGACCTCGCTGCCGCCCCGGCGTCCGCCGATCTCTTCCGGCTTCCAGGCGACGGAGCCACCTTGTCCGTCGTCCAGCAGCACCGCGCGCGCCTTGCGGTCCACACCGGCAACGCGCCGCGCGTCGCCCTTTTCGACACCGATCCGCTTGTAGGAGCGATGGAACGCGACCACGTCGCCCGGTCCGTAGTTGCCGGCCAGCGCCTTTTCGGCGTTGGTGTAGCCCTTCGAGACCAGCCGTTCCGATGCCAGCGCGGGCCCGCGGATGCGGCCCTCGCGGGCGAGCCGCTCGCGGATATGGCCGTTGATCGCCTGCCGGAGTTCGTGCGAGGGCGCCATGACACCGGTGTTTTCTCGCGCTGCCGCGTCGAGCCGGAGCCAGCGGGCGGCCACGGCGCCGGCGATATTGTCGGGCTTGACCTCGGCGACATTGTCTCCGAGCTTCTCGAACGCGCGTCCGATATCCCCCTTGAGGCTGGCTTCCACCGCTTCCTTCAGCGCCGGATCGCGCTGGCGCATGATCTCGTCCATCGTGGCGGTCTGCATGCCGGCGGCCTGGAGCTGGGCGAAGGGCTTGCCGGCGTCGACCGCGTCGAGCTGTTTCGCGTCGCCCACCAGCACGACGCGGGGAATGCGCAGCAAGCCCGCGATGCGCAGGAGATCGCGCGCCTGCACGGTCGAGGCGAGCGAACCCTCGTCGACCACCAGGATGGTCTTCGCGAACGCCGCGCGCATCTCCCTGGCGCCCTTCCGCGTGAGCCTGCCCTCGGCGATTCCTGCGTTGCGCGCGAGGAACATCTGCAGGGTTTCCGTGGGAATGCCGGCCTCCGCGGCCAGCGTCCGCGCCGCCGAGGCCGAGGGCGCGAGGCCCGCCATGCGCCAGCCCTTCTTCTCCGCCAGCGTTCTGGCCCGGTTCAGCATGGTGGTCTTGCCGGTGCCGGCGTAGCCCTGCACGCCGACCGTGCGGTCCTTCGCCGACAGGATCAGCTTCACCGCGTCCTTCTGCCCGGCCGTAAGCGGCCCCTTGTTGAGGTGCGCCTGGACCTGCCAGCCGCGCATCGGCGTCCTGCCGCGCGCCTGGCCGCCTCGCATGAGCGCCACGGTCTCGCGCTCCTCGCCCGCGGTGCGGTCGGTCGTAAGCGAGTCCTCGGCGCCCGGCAGGTCGACGGCGTGCAGCGTCCCGGCCTTCTCCAGCGTCCCCACTTCGCGCTCGACGTCCCCGATCGCAACCGCGCCCGGCGCATGGGCGAGCGCGGCCGCGAGGAGATCGGCGCGGGAGAACACCGCCTCGCGCTCGGAGAGGTGGGCCATCGCCCAGGCGACCGCCGCGGCGGCGGGCGATTCCCGCACCATTCCCGGGGAAAAGCCGCGCCCGGATGCACGGTCGCGCTCCCTGGCGGGAGAGCGGCCCGTCGGCGCGGTCCCCGCCCGGCTGCCGGGCTCTTCCCTGCCTTCGATATCCGGGAGCGCCGGCGCCGCCGGTCCCCGTCCCTTGCCTGTTTCCAATGCCGGGTCGGCCGCCGCTTCCCGTTCCGCCGCGGGCGATCTGCCCATGGCCCCGGCGACCACCGACCGGGCATCGAATCCGAGAGCGGCGGCCTGGCGCTGCCACACACTCCGAAGCTCCTCGCGGTCGATGTCGCGTTTCGCGGCCCGGGTCATCAGCGCCGCGCGCTCGGCAAGGCGCGGATTTTCGGCGGAGCTGCCGAGATCGCGCGCCTCCATCGCCGCCTCGATCTCGGCGCGCCGGGTCGAGAACGCCTCAACGACCTCGCGCGAGACCCCCGCGATCTCGAAGCGGCCGTCGGCATGGGTCTTCTCGATGCCGTAGCCGAGCCGCATCAGGGATGCGGCGAGCTCGTTGCGGTAGAGCATGCCGATCGGCTTCTGGCGCGCATAGAGCCCCTCATTGGCCATCGAGCGCCACTTGCCGTCTTCGCCCTTCACCATGTTGGCCAGCACGGCATGGGTGTGCAGCTGCGGGTCGAGGTTGCGCGAGGTGTCGTGGCGGAAGGTGGCGGCGACGATCTTCTGCCCGCCGACGCGCCCCATCCTGCCGGTTGCCGGGACCTGCATGCGGGTCTCGGCGGCGTTCTTCTCGACCCAGGCGAGCACCGCCGCGACGGCCCTGTCGTGGGCCTCCGCGATGCGGTCGTCGCCGCCGGCCAGCGCGGCGATCGAGACCGATTTCGGGGCCGAGAAGGTGAGGTCGCGGCCGGGGCGGTGCTCTATCCCGCCGTCCTTGCCCCGCCGCCCGAGCCTGGTATCGGAGCCGTCCGGCACCTTGCCCTCGAGGACCGCCCTGAAGGTGTCCGGGTCGACCGGGCCCCTCAGTCCGAGCTCTTCGGCGCCCTTGCCGGCCCAGGCGCTGGCGTCGCGATGCTCCGGATCGTCTTTCGCATAGTAGCCGTCGCGCTCGTAGTAGGACGCACCCTGGGCCGCCGAGGAAAGCGCGCCGATCGACAGCATGTCAGAGCCACTCGGAGGGACGTTCGCCGTTCGGCCCGGCCGCGCGCGGCGGGTCTTCCGATCCGGAACCGGCTTCCGAAGCGCCGTCCTGCGGCGCCGGTGCGGGTTTCGCGGCATCGACATCCGGCGCATCGCCCTTCGTATCCGCCGCGTTCCCGTCCCCCGTTTCCGTCTTGCGCGGCCCGGAAGAGCGCGGCTTCCGCTTGCGGCCTTTGCTCGCCGGTCCGCCCCCTTCAGCCGATACGGCGTCCGCTTCCGCGCGTTCTCCCGGCAGGGGGAGCAGCGCCAGTTCGCCCTGCCAGGCCGCGGGCTCGGGCGGCATGTCCGCCGGATCGGGGGAATCGGCAAGGCCCGCATCGTCCGGGTCCGCCGGCTCCGGAATGCCGATATCGTCCCCGTCCGGAAACGCGCCGCCGCCCGCGTCCCCGGCATCGGCCGCGCCTGCCGGGCGCGCATCCGGCGCTACCCCGTCACCCTCGCGGGGCACGAACCGCTCGGCGGCGGCGGGCCGCGCGACGTATTTCAGCCCGATGGAGGCGACCGGGAAGGGGCCGGGGAACTTCAGGTATCCCTCCAGGTTGGCGAGCCGCATGATCTCCGACGGCAGCGCCAGCGCCCTGAGCTCGCGGCGCGGCGTCAGGCTCACGCCGTCGCGGATCGTGTTGGCGCCGTAGGAATAGCCCTCGGCGACCTCCTCGACCTCACTCCGCCCCAGGCTGTCGGCCGACCATTGCGCGGTGTCGCGGTCAGGCGCCGCCAGCACGACGCGGGTGCCGCAGAGGCCGGAGACGGTCTCCGCGCCGTTGCGCCCGTAGAGGTCGCGCAGGGCCGAGGCGACCTGGACGCCGAGCACGAAGCAGCCGCCGAACTGGCGGGACTCCGCAAGACCGGGCTGCAAGGACGGCACTTGGTGGAGGGTGGGCAGCTCGTCGAGGATCACCCAGATGCGCCTGCCGTCGTCCTGGGCGAGCGACAGCATGGCGTTGACCGCGATCTCGAGCCAGGTCGAGATCAGCCCGCGCAGGCTTGCGTGCTGGTCGCCGCGCGAGGTGAGGAACAGGAACCCGCCACGCTCCTCGTCGGATATCCAGTCCCGGATCGAGAACGGCTTGCCCTCGTCCGGCAGGAGCTCCAGCGCCGAGACGTTGGCCGTCAGCATGGCGCGGACCGAGAGGGCGGTCTTCGGGTTCTCCGGATCGACGATGGACTGGGCGACGGTGCCCGCCATCGCCTCCGCAAGCTCGGTCAGCTCGGTCTTGAGCAAATGGTCGACCAGAACCCTGTTGTCCGTCAGCCCCTGCTTCCAGAACACCCCGGCGCCGTTGGAGAAGAGCTGGCGCGCCGCCGTCACCCAGAACGGGTCGACGGTGTCCTTCTGCTGCGGGATCAGCGCCGCGGCCATCATGTCGAAATCGCGCGGATCGCGCGCCTCGAGGAAGGGCGACCAGCGCGGCGCCCTTGCGTCGAGCGGGTTCATCAGCACGTCGCGGTCCTTGTCGTAGAAGGCGCGCGTGTAGCTCCCCATCTTGTCGTAGATCACGCAGCGCTCGCCGCGATGGCGGATCTGGGAGACCAGGTCGGAGATCAGCACGGTCTTGCCCGACCCGGTGGTGCCCGAGACGATGGTGTGCTGGGTCTCGGTGCGCTCCGGATAGGGGATGCCGGCAATGCTGTACGGCCTGAGCCGCTTCCCGCCGGGCAGGCGCGCCAGCAGCCGCGCATGGGGCGCCTGGACCCGTCGGCGCAGCTCGGCAGCGGTGACCATCTCCGCGCCCCTTATGCGCTTCTGGCGCCCGAGCCGGGCGCCGCGCCACCAGAACACGACCAGGAAGAGCACGATCAGCCCGGCCCCGGCCGCCGCGCCGAGCCCGGCGCTCGCGAACATCTCGGCCTTGATCCGCTCGCGCGCCTCCAGCGCCGGGACCGACGCGGCGATGTCGCGGATGCGCAGAACATGGCGCGTGCCGTCCCTGAACCGGACCTCCTGGCCCGAGTCCGGGTCGTAGCCGAGGACCAGCTTCGCCTCGGCCAGCGTCGCCATGCCGGCGGCGTACCATTCCGCCCCGGTCGTGGACCGCCACAGGTTCCAGGCCGGCACCGCCACGGTCGTGAAGGCGGCGAACAGGAGCGCCGCCTGGAACAGCTGGCCCCACATGCGGATGCCGTGGAAGACGGTCTGGCCGCCCCGGAGCGTCGAGCCGCCGATGCCGCGCATGCGCGTTCTCCTTCAGCTTGCGTTATTGCCGGCCGGAGGCGGAGGGAAGCGGAGGCAGGGCGAAGAGGTCCGGTCCGGAGGGGGCCGGGACAGGCGCCCGCGATCCGGGATCCCCCGGATCGGCGTCCGCGCCAGGCGGAGGAGGACATCGCCATGACACGCAGCGACACGGGACCGGCGACGGCACGCGCCGCCCCCGCCGAGCGCGCCTTCGTGCTGGGCGGCTTCGCGCTCGCGGCGCTCTGCACGGCCCTTGCGGCCCCGCTCGACGCCGGCATCGAGTCGGTCGCCGCCGCATGGATTGCGGCCGCCGCCTGGGCCTTCGTCTCCTCGCTGGCGCTCGCGATCCGGCGGGGCCTCCGCCACCGCGACTGGCGCGCGTTCGGCCGCTGCGAGATGACGGACAATGAAGAGCCGGTGACTGGGACACGCGGACGGGCGAATACGCCTGGATGGCCGTGGCCGAGGAGCACGAACGCCTGATGCGCGGCGACTGATACCAGCGGTCGTCGATAGGAACCGATGGCGGCCTCCCCCATCGTCACCTCGGCCTCCGGGGTCCAGCACCGCCGCTGCAACCCGGCGCCGTTGGTATGAGCCGGGATTTTTCGCCCCGCCGGTCACGGCGAGGAGTCCCCCCAACTCCGCTCGTCCGGCTGCGGCCTGTCCTTGCCCTTGCCGCCGGGCGCGCCGTCGGGCATGGCGTTCTTCGCGGAACCGAACAGCTTGCCGGCGAGCCAGTCGCCGACCACGGGCAGGTTCTCCGTCGCGTGCTGCTCGAAGGGCTTGTCCCGCTCGGCCTCGATCCCGGCGGCGCCGGTCACGGCCTCGTCCCCGGTCACCGTCTGCCGCGCCTCGCGCGCCGCGCCCTTCATGACCAGCTCGGTCCTGGTCTCGACCCGCTCCTCCATCGCCTTGGCGAGCGCCTCGCCCGGCCGGGGCGCGCCGGCGCCTTCCGCCCGGTCGCGCACCCCTTCGGACCAGCCCCCGTATGCCGCCGCGGTCTCGCCCGCATAGGCCTGCCGCAACTTCCCCGTCGCTCCCTCATACTCGGCCGCACCGCCGACGGTGGACGGATCGGGTCCGGCAGGGGCGGGGTATTTCTCGGCGACGAAGGCGGCGGCGTATTCCCGGAGCTGCTCGGAGTCCTCCGCCGTCTGCGGCGAGGCGATGCGCATCGCCCCGGCGGCGCCGATGGCGCGCCCGTCCGTGCCCCGCTGCTCCGAAAGCCAGGCGAAGAACGGTTGCCCCAGTTCCCGCTCGATCGCCTGCGCGTCGGAGCGCACCTGGGCGGCCTGCTCGGACCAGCTCTCGGATTCCTGCCGCGCCAGCGAGGCGCGCTCCTGGAAGCTGCGCATGCGGGTGAGGTTGGCCGAGAGGCTCTCGTCGAGGCTCGCCAGTTCCGAATCCCCGGTCTGCGTGGAATACCGCCGCGAGGCCTCCGAGACCTGGGACCAGGTCCCGGTCACGCCGTGCTGGCGGTCGTATTCCTTCATCCGGTTCCAGGCGTCCTGCTCGATGGTCTGGCCGCGCCACATGACGGAGCCGTCCGCCTTCGCCTTGACGATGAAGTCCCAGCCGCCGCCGACGCTGGCCTGGCCGGTCAGGGTCGCCACCTGGTTCTTCGAGATGCCCGCAATCTCCGCGAGCTTCTCGACATGGCTGTCGAGCTGCTGGGCCTGCGTGCTCTCGCTCTCCGTCACGCCGCGCGCGAAGGCCTCGCCGGTCGAGACGTCGTGGCTGTAGCGCTGCATCATCGCGGTGGCGTCGGTGACGGCGGCGTTGCGCGCCTGGCCCGCCTCGGCCGACCAGTTCTGCGAGAGGGTGCGGGCATGGGCAGCCCGCTGCTCGTGGGAGGTCGCCAGCGACTCCGACAATCTCACGCCGGCGGCCGGGATGCGGCTGGTGGCGGCGCCGGCATCCGCCACCACCGTGCCGTCCCCGGTCACCGTCATCGCCGCGCCCATGGGCGCATAGCCCGTGTAGCGGTCGGTGTCGACATGGGCCGAGGTGCGGATCTGGCGCCCCTCCAGGGTCGCGAACCGGTGCGTGTCGTAGCCCGTGTTCGCAAGCGAGAGATTGCCCGTCGTTCCCTCGTGCGCGGCCGACGAGGCGGCGTCCTGCCCCACCGCAAGCACGGAGGTCGCAAGAACGGTGGCTTTCGACAACCCGTAGGCGAGCGCGGCGGCGAGGAACGGCACCGACATCGAGAGGTAACCCGACATCACCGCGACGTCCGAGGCGACCGCCCTTATGCCGGCCTGCGCCACCAGCGAGACGCCGACCTCGCCGTTCGGCATGAACGCCAGCGCCTGCATGCGCTCAGCGGCCTCGCCCATGCTGATCCGGTGCAGCACCGCGTAGAGCGGCCCCCAGGACTGGAGCCAGATCAGCCCCGTCACATACGACCGGAATATCGTTGCCCCCGCCGGCGTCAGCATCAGCAGCACCGCCATCGGGAACGCGCCGACATAGAGGCACTCGAACACGATCCTGAGCAGCGGCACCCAGGTCTCCGCCTGCCGGCCGATCGCCCGGTAGGCCGAGACGGTCTGGGCTTCGGCCCTCGCTTCCGTGTAGGCCCTGAGCGCGGCGGCATTGCCGGCCTCGGCCGCCCATTGCTCGCCCGCGTCGTGGACGGCGTTCAGCACCATCTGCTGGCGCATGATCTCGCCCGCGCTGCGGGAGGCCCCAATGAGGAAGTCGTGGGCGGCCGGCAGGGCGGCCAGCAGCTCGGCCCTTGCCAGCGCCTCGGTGCGCGCGTCCGGGAAGATGCGCCGCCCGAACACCGTGCCGGCGCGCGCGATCTCGGCGTTCCACTGGGCATTCAGCGTCGCCGCGCCCTGTTGGCAGGTGACGATCCGGCGGTCGATCGCGGTCGTGCCGGCGACGCCGCCCGGCCGGCGCGTCGCGAACTCGAACATGCGCGCCGGCGAGGCCCCGGCCGACGGCGTGCCCGTGGCGGTGACCAGGGACCAGATATCCGTGCTCTCACGGAGATCGTCGGCGGAGATATGCCCGAGCAGCAGCGCGTGGAACACGCATTGCCGGGCGTAGTTGCGGATGTTGCGCGCGAACACCGCGTCGGTGATTTCCAGACGAGTGGACTTGGCCGCGAGACGGGCCCCGAAGATCAGCCCATGGCGCCGGTACTGGAGGTCGTCGGGGAGCGTGAAGGCCTGCTCCGTCAATCTGGTCAGGCCGTCGCCCACCTGCGACGTGAGCGAGGCAAACAGCGCGAGCCCGATGGGCACGTTGGCGACCACGGCGGGCGCGAGCGTCGGATCGAGCCGGTCCACCACGCGCACCGTCGCCTTCGGCACGATCATCGCGCCCCAGACCGCGACGAACAGCCCGATCCACTTGGCGTTGTCCTTCCACGAGCCGCCGAAGGCAGTGCGGAACAGCACCCAGGCGAGCCCCGCCGCGCCCGCCAGCTGCCCGAGCGCGATGTAGGCCCCGCCCGAGGCGATCGCCGCGACGGCGTTCAGCAGGTCGACGAGATAGGCGCCGCCGCCGAGGGTGAAGAGCTCGTACATATATAAGGTGTCAGCGCGACCCGGCCCCGGCGCCGCCGCGCGCGAACGCCAGTGCGGCGCGGAGATCGGCGGAGAGCGCGCCCGCCAGCTCGGTCTCGATCAGGCGGAGCTTCTCGACCACGGCCAGCGCCGTGTTGAGCCGCTGGAGGCCCTGGTGGCGGTGACGCGCCAATGCCACCCGGTTTGAGCGCAGCCCCTCGCGCCATTTCCGCAACTGCTCGCCGTCGGCGATGTCCAGCGTGCCGGCGCGCTCCTCGACCGTGCGGTGCAGGTCGGTGATCCAGACCTGCATGACGTCGAGCGCGACGGCCTCGGCCAGCGCGTCCATCTCCTGGTCGATGACGGCGCCCCGGTAGGCGGCTGCAGTGTTGGCGACCCGGTAGACCGGCAGGGTGGTGAGGTTGACAAGGCCGAGTGCGGCATCGGGCGGGGCGGTGTCGGTGCGCACCGCATCGACCAGGTCGCGCAGCAGTTCCGCCACCCGGACCCGGAAGCCCCGGTTGGCGGGGATGGTGACGGTCCCGAGTGCCGGGTTGAGGCAGAGGCCGGTCGTGTCGCAGCGATAGACCGGGAGCTGGCCGCCGCCTTCCATCAGCACTTCGGTGACCCGGCGGTCGAGCGCCAGCGGCTCCAGGATGCGCACCCGCGGCCCTATTGTCCCCGTCGGAGGTCGGCGCGGTCACGATCAGCGTGCCGGTCACCGCCATCGCGAACTCGGCAAGCTGCGTGTCGCCGGCAAGGAACGACGACGCCCTTATCGCCTTCCAGGCGTAGTTGACGTTGACCGGCACCTGGTCGGCCATGGCGCCGGAAGCGGATGCCAGCGTCGAGTTGCGCCGGCCGTCCGCGCCGCAGCCGTGTTTCGCGGCGGCGTAATCGGAGAAGATGCCCTGGCCGGTGCCGATCGCGGCGCAGATCGCGGCCGAGGCCCGGTCGTTCTTCGACCAGACGCGCGCCCACCAGCGCCTGGGCGGTCTCGCAGCTGTTCAGGTTCTGGCTGTTGACCCACTGCGCCAGCGCCCGGAGCTTGGCCATGGTCTCGGCAATCACCGGCGAGATGGTCTCAAGCGCCAGCTCGAAGGCGAAGCCGACCGCGTTCTGGGCGACGGCGCGGGCGAAGGCCACGAGCTGATCGCTGTTGATAAACGAAAAGGCGCCGGCGAAGGCGTCGATGCCGCCGCAGCCCGCCCGGAACGAGGGCAGGCTGACCGACGCGATCTGCTCCGAGCGCACCGGCGCGCGCAGATAGAGGTTGCCGAGCGTCCAGTGGCCCGAGGCCTGGCCCTGGAAGGCGGTCGGGCCGGTGGTGTTGACCGCAGCACCCTGCCAGAAGCGGTTCATCTCCGAGAGCACGTCGGCGCGGGCGGGTAAGGCCGCGGCGATCGACACTGCAAGGACCGATGCCGCCAGGGCATATCGGCGCCGTTCAATAGTCATGTCCGGGCTCCAGTGCGGTGAGGGCGAAGATGCGTTCGGCCATCCGGTCCTCGGCCATGACGCCGAAGCCGACCGGCAGGACGCGTTTCGTTTGAGTATCGAACAGCACGAGCGCCGGCACCGGGGCATTGCCGAGCCCGAGCCGGGCGGCCCGGCCGTTGTCCGGCACCGCCTCGGGCCAGCCTTCCAGCGCCGCGCCGGTGAGCGAGACGGCGAGCACGTCCAGATCGTGGCGTTTGGCGAAGGCGCGCAGCAGCGGGCCGAAGACCTTGCATCCCGCGCACTCGGCGTGGCCGAGATAGATCAGCCCGTAACGCTCGCCGAGCCGCGCCAATGCCCGGTCGCGCGCCTCGCGCCGTTGGTCCGACCAGACCTGCTTCGCAAGGGCGCCGACCGGGCGCCTGAGCGTGTAGTCGAGTTCGGGCGTCGCCCAGACCGTGCGCCGGAAGGCGTCGGAGAAGGCCGCGGCGCGTTGCAGCGTCTCCTGCTGCAGGCGCAGATAGGCGGTGACGTTGGAGGGCGTCGGATCGAGGATCGCCTCGGCGCGCGCCTCTTCGAGCGCGCGGCGCATCGCCTGGATCCGCTCCGTAGCAGTTCCCGCGTCCGGAAGCGCGGGCGCCGGTGCGGGGGGCGCTTCCCGTTCTTCTTCGTCCGCCCGGTCGCAATAGAAGTGCCAGCCAAGCGACGAACGGTACTCCGGCGCTTGTCCCCCCGGCTCGCACCAGGAGCGCCATTCAGCGGATGCCGCTGGCGCCGCCAGCATCACCCAGACGCCCAACGCCGCGAGAGCGTGTTTCGCCGTGCGCCCCATCACTGTCCCCGCCGGTAGAAGTCGCGGATGCGCGTGCGCATGGCCGCGCCGGTGTCGCCGGCGTCCGGCAGCAACACGCTGGGCTCCCTCGACCCGTCCATCAGGTCCTCGGTGAACTCGGAGAGGTCGAGGCGGGCGAAATCGATCGACTCGATCTCCGCCACGGTGAAGCCCCGGCAGCTGGACCAGCCGATGCCGAGCTGGGCGCGGCCCTGCTGCTGGAGGATGCGCCCGAGCTTCGAGCCGAACACGCACCAGGCCCGCGAGCGGCGGATGCAGACGCCGAAGAAGGTCCGCCGGGAGCAGTATTTGCCGAGATAGTGGGTGTTGCCGGCGTTGCGCTCCTCGGCCAGCTCCTTCTCCGCGTCGGAACAGTTGGCGAGCCCGACCAGCAGGCCGGAGTCCTTGCAGCAGTTCGCCAGCCCCCCGAAATGGATGTGGCAGGCACGGCGCGCGCCCTTGAAGAAGCGCATGTCCTCGCGGTCGAACTCCTCGCCGCCGAGCTCCAGCGCCATGTTGAGCCGCGTCGTCGCCTCGACGAAGCCGGTATTGGCCCGCGCGCGCACGGTCTCGCAGCCGGCGCCGACGCAGTATGTGACCTGCCCGCAGCTTCCGCCGTCCTGCGCATCCTCCAGCTCCGCCCCGCAATCCGCGGCGCTGCCCGAGGCGAGGCCGTCCGCCCCGTGGGCGGGGTTCCCCGGATCGGCCGCGATGCCCTTGCCGCGCACGACGCCCGGATCGCCGGCGCCGACCGGCCGTTCGGGCCGGACGGTCACGCCCTCGATCACCGCCCGCCCGGCCGCGCCGCCCGGATCGTCGGGATCGGCGAGCCGCGCCCTGGCCTCGTCCTCGAGACCGCCGGCGCCGACGGTCCGCTCCGGCAGGTCGGTGCCGGCATAGCCGGGCACGTCCGCCGCATTGGAGGAGTCGCGAGCGATCGTGCGCGCCGCCGCGTTGCCCGCATTGCCGATGGCGCGCGCCGCGGACTTGGGGTCGTCCGCATGGGCGGCCCCACCGCCCAGGACGATCCACATGAGGAAGCCGAACACCGCTGCCATGAGCAACCATCCCAGCAGCCGGGCCGCCCGCGCCGTCATCGTCCCCTCCCGAGACGTTGGAGATGGCGGCGGGCCGTTCCGCGTCCCGGTCCGCCTTCTTCGGCGACCGCCTCCAGGGCGGCCGCGAGCCCGATGTTTCCGGCAATCCGATCGTGCGGCGGCGGGGCATCCCCGGCGCAGCCCCGGCTTCGGCAGGCCGGGACGCCGCCCGGCACGACGACGACCGCAGGAACCCGGTCGACGCCGAACAGGCGGAAGAGGCGCGGATCGATGGCGACCCCGGATCGGGTCCGGGGCAGGCTCCCGGCCTCCGCGCCGCCGAGCCGATTCCGGATCTGCTTCGCGGTCTCCGGCAGGCCGCCTTCGCCCACGCCGCGCAGCAGCAGCGGCGCGCCGCTCCGGGCCGCGTCGCGCGCCCATTGCCGCCAGCCCGCGGCAGGGACGGACAGGCTGGTGAAGATCAGCACTTCCGCCGTGCCGGAACGCGGTCCCGAGAGCCCGCCGGCATGGCGCTCGGCCGGGAGCGGGACGGCGGAGGGACCGGATGCGCCAGGCAGGGTCCGCCGGGCCGCGTCACCGGCCCGCTCCAGCGCACGGTCGACGATCGAGCGGGACCACGACCCGAGCGACTCCTCGCCGCTTCCGCCGCCCCTGCGCAGGACGTCCTCGACCAGGCTGCGCGCCCCGGCATCGGGCGCGCCGGCGCGTGGCGGCTCATCCGCCTGCACCGGACCGGACCAGCCCGCAGCCACCAGCAGGGCGGTCAGGAACAGCACTGTCGGAGCTTGTCGGAAACGGTGCATCGGGCTATCCTTCGAATGAAATTTATCTCTGTTTTTCAATGGCTTCATAATAGGCAACAGGTCCTTTTCTTCCACAGCAGGTAGCCGAAATTCTCGCCCGCGACCGGCAGTTCGCGCAGCGCCTCCCAGAGCACGGAGGAGCGCCCGGTGGGATTGCAGCCGGTAAAGGGGTCGATCGCCGGCACCGGCTGGGTCATCTGCCAGCGATATTGCGACTTCTGCATCACCGGCATGGGATAGCGCCCGCAGAGCGCGCCCGAGCCCATGGTCCCCCAGGCAAGCCCGGCCCGGTGCAGGCGGTAGAGCAGGCGCTGGGACGCGAGCAGCGAGGCCTGCACGCCGCCGACATGGGCGGCCACATTGCCGGTCAGCGGATACATGCCGCCCTGGCAGCCGGCGCACCAGAACAGCGGGTCGAGCGGGAGGCCCACGGAGGACGCCGCGCAGTCGGCGGCGCAGGCCGCCTGGGCCGGCAGGTTGGCGAACAGCGCCGCCTCGGGGTTGAGCAGGAAACTCAGCTCGTCGTCGAGCCAGGCCGGGTCGAGCTCCGAGGCCCAGGCGATGTCGAGCCCGCCGCCCTCCAGGCAGCCGAGGTCGAGCAGCGCGCCGATCCAGGACAAGAGCGGATACATGTAATAGTGCGCGTGCCAGACCGAGCCCTTCGCCCCGTCGCCGCCCGCGGCCCCCGTGCGCCCGCGCCCGGCGGGCAGACCGGGGTTTATCGTGAGGCCGCCGAGGTTGGGGAAGCACCAGGGCGCGCGCGACACGTCCACCAGGCGCGCCGGCTCCCAGACGCCGAGCGAGAGCCCGATGCGGGGAATGGGCGAGCCGCAGAAGCAGATCGGCGAGGACGGGTTCGGCGTGTCGAGCACGCCCGAGACGCTGCCGATGGAGATCGGCCCGATCGAGATCGGAAAGAGGCACTCCCAGCAGACGTCCGAGACCGGGTTGACGAACCGCCCGGTGCAGGCCTGCGCGGAGGCCGGGGCGGACCAGAGCAGGGCGGCCAGGGCGAGCGCGGCCGGAAGGGCGGCGCGGCGGATCATTCCGCTTCGCCTTCCCCGCCTGCCCCGGACCCCGATCCGGGGGACCTCGATCCGGGGGCCGGAGTGGAGTCGCCGGCGTCGGGCGTGTCTCCCGCCTGGCCCCCCGGTTCGGGAGCCTGCCCTCCCGGCTCGCGGGCCGGGACAGGCTTCCCCCCGATCCGGGCTCGCGCGGCGACCGCCGAGGATGTTGACCATGCCGTGCCATCCCGACACGATGATCTCAGTGACCGTCCGGTCGTTGCCTTCCCTGTCGGTGAACCCGCGCGTCGCGATCCGGCCCTCGACCATCACCCGGTCGCCCTTGCGCAGCATCCTGCCAACCGCCTCGACCGCAGAGCCGTAGACGACGATCCTGTGCCATTCAGTGGCCTCCGCAGGACGGCCTTCCCCGTCGGTCCATTTCTCGGTGGTGGCGAGCGTGAAGGTGGCCGCCTTGCCGGCCTTCTTCAGGTCGCGCATCTCGGGATCGCGCCCGGCATGGCCCACCAGCGTCGCCCGGTTCATGTTCAGCATGGTTCAGTCCTCCTGTTGGGGGTTTGTTCCGTCGGATCCCGGCTGGGAGGCCGGGACAGGTCCGGGACCAGCGGTCCGGTCCACGACCGGGAATTCCGTGATGCGGAGCTGCGTCCCGGCCCGTTCGACCAGGCTCGGTGTGAAGCGGAGGCCGAAGCGGGCCGCCAGGCGCCCGCCCTGGTCGAAGAAGAAGGGCCGGCGGTGGCGGCGCATCAGCTCCAGCGGCCGGCCGGCGAGCAGCACGATCTTCGGGAGGCGCCCACTCTCTTCGTCCCGAGCAAGCGCCCAGGCGACCTCCGCCTCGCGCCTGCCGTCCACGAACAGCAGGTCGCGGACGAGCGCCGTGCGCTCCAGCGGATTCACCCGCGTGCCGGCGGCGGCAATCAGCACGCCGCCGGGCGTCCGGATGTCGCGCGCAACCGCGATGGCGGGATCGAACAGGCGGCTGCGTTCCTCCCTGGCCGGCGCGATGCCGGGCGCCGGATCCGGTTCTTCCAGCTTCCGCCTGGCATTGGCGCGGGCCTCTCGCTCCAGCCGCGCCAGCTCGCCCGAGCGTTCCATCTCCACGAGCCGGGCCTCGATCTCGGCCAGCAGGTCCGGCTCGGCGACCGGCCAGGTCGCGCCGCGCACGCCCAGGTCCTTCGCCGATACCGGTGGCGCGGCCAGCGCGGCGGCGAGCAGCAGCGCGGCCGCAACAATCGCCGGGACTGCGGCCTTCATCGCGCCGCCTCCGGTCGACCGCTTCCGTCGGTCTCCCAATCGCTTCGATCCTGCGGGACCGGCCCCGCGGCCGGATTCGGCAGGATCGCGGCAGGCGCAGCGTCCTCCGGTCCGACCAGCGGCCCCTTCAGGCCGAGCCACGGCAGGTCCGGCATGGCGAGGGCGCGCCCGAGGATGCGCCCGCGCGGCACCGGGCCGATCCCGGCATAGCGGCTGTCGTGGCTGTCGGCATGGTCGGCATGCAGGTAGTAATGGCCCGGCGGAATCGTGCCGGGCGCGATCGTCGCAAGCGGCCGCCCGTCGAGCGCATGCGTCTTGGCCCGCCCGACCGGCGCGCCGTCCAGAAAGACCGTTCCGTCTTCGCCCACCGCGATGCGCATGCCGGGTACGCCGCGCACCGTCTTGAGATAGGGGACCGAAGAGCCGAATCGATCGGGAGGCTCGAACAGCACCCGGTCGCCGATCTGCGGGTCCTGGCCGAACAGGGGGAAGGCGGCATAGCCCCAGGCCCCGTCCGACCAGCTGGCATTGACATGCACGCGCGACGCCGCGGCGAGCCAGAGCGCCGCGAAAGCGACCATGGCCGCCAGGACGATCCGGCGCCGGCGCGCAGGGCCGGTCCCCGGCCCGAATGCCGGGCGCGGCGTGGTCATCGGCCGCCGCCCGGCGGCAGCGCGGTTTCGCCACCCGTCCGCCGCGCCAGGAACTCTTCGAGCACCGCCTCGACGAGCCGCGTCAGGTCCGGCGTTCCCGAGGCGACCGCCCGGGCCGGCAACAGCACCACATCGTGACGCTCGGCCACATGGTCGAGCGCCGCCTCCAGGGCGACGCCCCAGGCGCGCGCATCCTCCCCTGTCCGGCCCTCCGTTGCCGCGCGCGCCGTCCAGGCGGCCGTCATCTCCGCGAGGCGGACGCTCGCGATCCGCGGGCCTTCGGGCGCCTTCACACGCACCGTCGCGGCCGCCACCGCCGCCGCCACGCCGGCGGAGACCAGCACCGCGCACGCCAGCAGCCTGCGATCGCTCATGCCGGCCCTCCCGCCCGGCTTGCCGCCATGGTGACATGGGTCCGGCTATCGCGATGCTTGAACCAGATGGGATGGATGCCCCCGCGTCTTACGGCATCATCGTGCCAGTCAGGTCCTGATAGACCGGAAAACGGATCACGGAGGCATCCATGAACGAGATTAGCACCGTCGGATTTGACTTGGGAAAGCGGTTTTTTCAGGTGCGCTGCGCCGACGAGCGGGGTACGTGCATGCTCAACAGGAAGCTGCGGCGCGACCAGGTGGAGGCGTTCTTCGATCGTCTGCCGCGCTGTCTGATCGCGATGGAGACTTGCGGCGGCGCGCACCACTGGGGCCGTGTGCTGCGCGCGATGGGACATGAGGTGAAACTCATCCCGGCGCAGTATGTGAAGCCCTACGTGAAGTCGAACAAGAACGACGCCGCCGACGCGGAAGCGATCTGCGAGGCCGCGCAACGTCCCGGCATGCGCTTCGCCGCAGTGAAGACCGAGGAGATTCAGGCGATGCTCTCTCTGCATCGCACACGCCGGCTGCTGATCAAGCAGCGAACCCAGATGGTCAATTCGCTGCGCGGCCAATGCACGGAGTTCGGGTTGATCGCGGCGCGCAACCGCACCGGGCTGGCGAAGCTGCTGGACATCATCCGCGATGACGATGACGACCGTCTCCCACAGACGGCGCGCGTCGCGCTGGGAATGTTTGTGGAGATGCTCAACCACACCAGCGACAAGATTGCCGAGCTGGAGAGGGAACTGAGGAAGTGGCATCGCGGCAATGCCCAGAGCCGGCGGTTGGAGGCAATCCCCGGCATCGGCCCGCTCACCGCGACTGCATTGGTCGCGGCCCTCGGCGATGCCGTTCAGTTCCGGAACGGACGCCAGTTCTCGGCATCCCTCGGTCTCGTGCCTCGGCAAAACGGAACGGGAGGACGAATCAAACTCGGAGGGATCTCGAAACGCGGCGACTCGTATCTGCGCAGCAATCTCGTGCACGGAGCGCGCTCCGCGATGTGAACCGCCCCGGCATTCCCGGAGGCTCCATCTTGTGAGAAGAGGGAGCTGTTATGGGAAGACATTCGACACGCTATCCGGCGGAGGTTCGCGAGCGGGCAGTCCGGCTGGTTTTCGAGCATCGGGGGGAGTATGGCTCGCAATGGGAGGCGATGTGTTCGATTGCGGCGAAGTTCGGCTGCACGGCCGAGACGCTGCGGCGTTGGGTCCGTCAGGCTGAACGGGACAGCGGCGCTCGGCCGGGCATGACCAGCGATGATCGCGAGCGGGTCAAGGCGCTGGAACGCGAGGTTCGCGAGCTGCGCCAGGCGAACGAGATTCTGCGCAAAGCCAGCGCCTATTTTGCCCAGGCGGAGCTCGACCGCCCACTCAAGCGATGATCGCCTTCATCGACGAGCATCGCGCCATCTATGGGGTCGAGCCGATCTGCAGGGTTCTGCCGATCGCCCCATCCACATACCGCCTTCATGCTGCCAGACAGCGCGATCCGTCATTGCTGCCGGACCGCGCCCGCCGTGACCTGGTATTGATGGAGGAGATCGAGCGCGTCTTCGAGACGAACTACTCGGTCTACGGCGCCCGCAAGGTCTGGCGGCAGTTGCGGCGCGAAGGCCGGGACGTGGCCCGTTGCACGGTCGAGCGGCTGATGCGCGGTCTCGGCCTTGCCGGGGCGATCAGGGGCAAGCCGGCGAAGACCACGGTAAGCGACAAGGGAGCGGCATGCCCGCTCGACAAGGTGAGGCGGCAGTTCCAGGCGCCCGAGCCCAATCGCCTGTGGGTGGCGGACTTCACCTATGTCGCGACTTGGGCCGGGTTCGTCTATGTGGCCTTCGTGATCGATGCCTTTGCACGCCGGATCGTCGGATGGCGGGTGAGCCGCACGGCCCATGCAGGCTTTGTTCTGGATGCCCTGGAACAGGCGATACACGCCCGGAAGCCCGCCAGCGGATCGAGCCTCGTTCATCACAGCGACCGCGGGGTCCAATACCTGTCGATCAAATACTCCGAGCGCCTGGCCGAAGCCGGGATCGATCCTTCGGTCGGCAGTATCGGCGACAGCTACGACAACGCGTTGGCCGAAACGATCAACGGCCTCTACAAGGCCGAAGTGATCCACCGGCGCGGCCCGTGGAGATCGTTCGAGGCCGTCGAATACGCCACCCTCGAATGGGTCGACTGGTTCAATAATCGCCGCCTGCTCGGCCCCATCGGCAACATCCCGCCCGCTGAGGCCGAAGCAAACCACTATGCCGCCAGCGAAAACCTCGATATGGCTGCATGACTCAAACCAAACTGCCTCCGAGAATGCCGGGGCGGTTCACCCATTCGTCTTCAGGCCCCCGTTCCGGCTAGCGTTTGCCCGGACAGGTCTGCAGGCAGAGATCGCCGTCGCCGGCGCCCTTGCTGTCGATCTCGTTCGAAGCGCAAGGGGCCCTTACCCTGGCGGTGAACGCTGTGTTGTCGCTCTTCTTCTTGAAGCAGATATCGATGCCGTCCACCTTGTGCTCTTCGAGCGACAGGTCCATGGACGGCGTCCAGGTCGTCGAGGTCACGGTCACGCTTCCGCCTTCGACGGACGTCACGTTCGCCGTGATGGAGCAGGAGCCGTCCAGTTCGCACTCGCAGCTCGATGTGTCCACGGTGATCGTGGGACTGGAGCAAAAGGACGATGCCTCGGCCTGGTTCCACTCGCTTGTACAGGTCGCCACGGCAAGAGTGCATGCCGCAGGGCCGGCGTCGGCCGGCGCGGACATGCCGGCGACGAGGGCCGCGGCCGCCAGGGCCAGCATGACGGCCTTCACGGTCATGGAATGTATGCTGCATCCGTTCGCCTCCTTCGCATCGGTGTAAGCGGCCCGGCCGCCCCTTGAGGCGCTTGCCGGGCCGCCGGCGGCGTCAATTCAGCGAGAGGCCCGAGAAGCTGGCTGTGTGCGCAGTTGTCTCTTCGGTCGTGCATCCCGTCTTGAACGTGGCAGTCCACTGGGTCCCGTCGCTGTTGTGGGTGAAGCAGACATCCAGATCGTCGACACTGGACAGCGAGATCGACGCGTTGAAGTTCAGCGAGTGGGTCATTGTGGAGCTTGACGGCTCTTGAGAAGGCATGCCGTTGGAGTCTGTTGTGAATATTTCCGTGACTGCCGTGACGGAGCAGCCGCCGGTCAGGCTGCACCGGCCTTGGGCAACGCCGTAAGTGATGACGTCGCAGTATGTATCTGCACGCGATTCTTCAAACTCCGTCTCACACTCGAATACGGTAAGCGCGGGTGGAACCAACGTATTGGCGCCGGCATAACCGGCCGTCCCGAGCAGCAGAAGCGCTGCCGCCAATGCCCGCATGCCCGCCTTCATCGTCGCAATCGGGTCAGTCATCCTTTCGTCTCCTTTCGCATCGGTGCGGGCCGGCCCGGCCGCCCCTTGCGGCGCTTGCCGGGCCGCAGGCGGCGTCAATCCAGCCAGAGGCCGTTCCCGGTAGCACTGCTCGCAGGCGTCTCGTCGGTCGTGCATCCCGCCTTGACCGTGCCAGTCCACTGGGTTCCGTCGCTGTTGTGGGTGAAGCAGATATCCAGATCGTCGACTTTGGACAGCGACATCGACAAGCTGAAGCTCACCGAATGGTTCATCCCATCTTCGACTGTCGCCTCATGAACAGGGTTTCCGTTGCTGTCCGTTTTGAATATTTGCGTATTCGCGGTGACGCTGCAGGTGCCGCTCAGGCTGCACTTGCCACTTGCAACGCCGGTGACAGAGGGGCCGCAATATGCATTTGCCTGCGATTCTCCATACTCCGTCTCACACTGCATCACCGTAAGCGCGCCGGCATAACCGGCCGTCCCGAGCAGCAGCAGCGCTGCCGCCAATGCCCGCATGCCCGCCTTCATCGTCGCAATCGGGTCAGTCATCCTTTCGTCTCCTTCTGCGCTGGGAACGGTCGATGCCGTTCGGTTCACCGAAGACAGTATGGCGGGCGAAGCGGATTCCCGCGCCCTCCTGAGGGAGGGGAAATGACAAGAAATTGCAGGAATATGAGGGAAAAACATGGCGAAGCGCGGGCGAACCCTTGCCGCCCGGGACCGAGGCGCCGGCGGCGGCCGGATCCGGGACCCTCATGCCGCGATGGGCAATGCCGGACCCGCGGTTTCGCGCGCTCAGCGACGGAGCTTTGCCGCAGAGCCGGGCGGCGACCGGCCCCTGCGCCGGTCGAGGATCACCGCCCGCATGAACGCGCGGTTCGCGCTTGCCATGCCTACCGGCGCGCCGTGGCCCGGAGGCCCCACGCGTGCTGCGGCGCGGCGCCTGCCCCGGACCCCGATCCGGGGTTGGACGCCAACCCGCCGAGATGGCGCCGCCCCGGCAGCGCGTCCGCGCCGCCCACGGACCGGGTCAGCGTCAATGACGGACCCCGGCCCGGCGCCCAGGAGAACGACCCCGAGAGCCCCCGGTCGCGGAAGCCCTTCGCCTCGTGCGTCAGCAGACCGCGCGCGGACCTCCGCCCCGAGCCCGCTCGCCGGGTCCGACCAGGCGAGCCCGCCGCCGAAGGCCAACCCGAAACCCGTCTTGGCGTCGCCGCCGTCATGGCGCAGGCCAAGCTCGGCCGCAGCCTGTGCTTGCGACAGGCGGCGATGAACGGCCGGACCGCCCGCATGTCGGGCAGCGACAACCGGAGCTCCGTCTCGGGGCCGTCATCGCAGTTTCACCCCTGGGGGCGCCCGTGCAGCCGGTCCATCGCCGCACCCGCCGCCGCGCGTTCTCCCGGACTGCCGGCGCGCCGAAACAGCGCCTCCACCTTGGCGGGCCTTTCCCTGAATTCCCTGTCGTCCACCATCGCGAACCGCCGATCCGAAACGAAGCGCCGGCCATGGCGCGGAGTCCGGGCAGCGGAGCGAATGCCTTCCGCAGTGGAAACGCCCAGAAGGGATATCGCACCGCCGGGCGCAACGTGCTACTCAATCCGGAATGCGGACCGACGTCGCAAAAACGGGAGCGCAGGGATGAACAAGGGGGAACTGGCGGAGCGCCTGGCAGGCCGGACGGGAATGACCAAGGCCGCCGCGAAGGATGCCGTCGACGGCGTGTTCGAGGCGATCGGCGAGGCGCTGGCGAACGGAGGGGAGGCGCGGATACCCGGCTTCGGCACGTTCGGCATCCGGAACCGGCCGGCGCGCACCGCCCGCAATCCGCGGACAGGCGAAAGTCTGTCGATCGCCGCCTCGACGGTTCCGGTGTTCAAGGCCGGGAAGCCGCTGAAGGATGCGGTGAACTCCCGAAAGGCGGGATGAACGGTCTCTCGCCGGGGCCCAGGGACAGCAGGCTGAAATCACGCGCTTTCGCCGCGATAACCGACGCCGCCGCCCGTTCCTTAGGGCGGGCCGCCGAATCGGGGTTCTGCCTGGGATTGCGACGGTCAGACCGGACGCGGACACGCGGACAGCGCGCCACAGCTGAAGTGGCAGAAACATGACTTTCACCACAGTGGCTGGCAAGATGTTTCGTTGCTGAAAGCGGCAATCCGGTTCATGTTGGTTGCCTTGAATGAACGAAGGATCGGCGGCGACCGCCTGACGACGCTTTTTCTTCCTGGAACCGAAGACGTCGTCAGCGCCCGGACACAACGCTGCGGCGGGCATTCCACCCGCCTTGCATCGAAGCCCGACTATCGGGAGCGCAATCGCTCCGGTTTCTCACACGCAGTCAACGACGACGGCGCCCGGAGAACACGCCGCTTGCCATCATCAGCGCCAGTACGGCGGTCGTGGCCAGGATGCCGTAGCCGATCACTCGGCCTGCCTCCTGCACACCGGCCGCAGCCATGACCGCCCCGGCAATCAGCGGTCCGGCGATGCTGCCGGTCCGCTCCACCACCCGGAACGCCGCAGTGATCCTCCCGGTCCCGAAGTCCAGGGCCTCAACCCTGAAATAGCTCGGCAGCACCGCGACCTGCGGCGTCATCACCAGAGACTGCCCGAGGCCGATCAGGGCAACGCCGGCGGCAAGCGCCATGCTGTCGGCCGATGTCGTGAACAGAAGGCACCCCGCGCCCGCCGAAGCTCCTCCGGCCAGGATCAGCACGCCGTGCTTCTGGAACCGGTCGGCCGCAAACGCCGCCGCTTGGTTCATCACTAGCAGCACCAGGAAATACACCATCAGCGTGCGCCCGATGGCCGCGTCCCCGAAACCGAGCGCATCGAGATGGAGTGGGACCAGCAAGAACAGGAAACCGGTGAGCACGATGCGTGATGGCAGGGCCGACAGCGACATGAAGGCCATGAACCGCAGGCTTGCGTATATCCCGAACCGCTCACGCCCTCCAGGCCGCCGGGGCCGGGCCGCCTCCCTTTCAACACCCTCTTCGGGAGACAGGAACCCGAACGCGATCGCCATGGCGACGAACACGATGAAGGCCCCGACAATGAAGGTGTTCGCGTAACCGAGATTCTCGGCCAGAATCCCGCCAAGGGCTGTCCCGCAGATACTGCCTCCGCCCGTCGCCGTCACGAACATGCCCACATTGAACGCCCGGCGGCGCTCCGGCGCCGTCATCGCCAGACGCACAAGGATCGCCGCCGAGACCAGACCGAAACCGGCAGCCGTCGCACAGCGCCAGGCAATCAGCTCCACGAATCCTGTCGCATAGGCCGTCGCAATCAACCCGACGCTTGTTGGCGCCATGCCGAGCAGCAATGTGTTGCGTGTTCCCAGACGCCGTATCGCGCGAGGCGCGAAGGGCGTCGTGAACAGCATCGCGACCACCCAGACCGACATCGGCAGGGCGATGGCGATCGACTCGTCGATGCCGAGCGCCGGATCGTAGAGGTCGCGCACGAACAGCGGGAAGAACGGCCGCGTGATCTCCACCCCGAAGATGAAGAAGAAGAGCGGGAACTGCACGTCGCTGGCCCGAAGCAGCTGCAGCGCCCGGTACCGGCCGTCACGTTCGGCAAACACCCGGCCCTCGCGCAGGTCCGCCGCAGCCGACCCGGCCCGGCCCGCGAGAGCGCGGAACCTCCGGCTCAGCTCGTCATTGACGGCATTCATGGCTTCTATGACCCGCGCCAGGTCGTCGCGGCCGCGCGCAACCGCCCGGGCGGAAAAGTCACCGCCTTCCACGGTGCGCATCAGGCGTTGCACCAGGCCGATGGAACGCCCCACAGTCAGAGACAGGACCAGGAGGGTCAGTTCGAGAACGATCAGGACCGCCACGCAAAGGGAAATCCCGATATCCACGAAGATGCCGCCCATCGTGTTGCGCACGAAGTCGGGACGTATCCCCACCGCGGCGCTGCCGATCTCCCGGCCTTCGTGAACCAGGGGATGCACCAGGTGGTAACCGGATGCCCCGCCCGGCAGGAGGGACCATGTCCAGCTTCGCCCGCCATCCTTCGCCCTTGTCATGCCGGTCGGCGCCGGGCGGCTTCCATCCGAGGGCCCACCGGCCGTGGCGGAAGCGCCATCGGGCCCTGCGGAGGACAGCACCCTGCCGCCGGGGTCGGACACCGTCAGATAGGCTACCTCCGGATGATCGTCCGCGAGGTCCTCCAGCCAGGCGTCCATGCCTCTCAGGCTTGCGACCGGAATTCCCAGCGCCGCGGCCCTGTAAAGATCGTTCCCGATCGACTTGGCCAGAACCTGGGCCTTGTCCCTGATGACCGGCTCAAGCCGTTTCTCGACAGCCCCGAGAGCAATCCACGCTACGACGGCATTGGCCGCAATGAGGGCCGCAACGGCCACAAGGCCGACCATCGCGCCGGTCCCGGCCAGCCCCGTTCCCTTCCTGGTCCCGATCATCGGTCCCGGCCCTCTGCTGCAGCAAGCGCTTCATCGGTTTTGCGAACGGCCGCGCTGTATCCTGCAAATCCCGCAATATCCTCATGCTCAGGCGAGCCGGCCCCCGGGCCGGTCTCGCCCGACTTCAGGAGTCCTTCCACCCTTCTCCTCATCTCGCGCGCTGCTCCGGTGAGCCGCCACAGCGCCGCCGCCGTTCCGAGAACCGCCACAACTCCGCTTACAGCGAAAATCACCGCGGCGGCCTCGATCAGTTCGAATGTCAGGCTCGCGACGACGGCATTGAAGCGGTCCTTGCCGTAGCGGACCGCGACGCCTCCTTCGAGCTTGCCGAAATTATTGACGACCGGGCCTCCCACAACGAAGGACCCACCGTCCTCGAGCCGCCACACTTCACCTGCGGCCCCGCTGTTGGCCGCCATCCAGCGGTCCGGGACCCCTGGGCCGCCGCCGGCCTCCTCGCCGCCATGGGCGACCAGACGTCCGCGAGCATCGAACACGCTGACCGACTCGAGTTCCGGATGCTCGCTTACCAGGGCCTCCACCATCGCCCGGCTCTCCGCGACGTCCTTCAACGGCAATCCAAGATCCACGGCCTGCCGCAGGCGGCGCGTCGTATCGAGCGTGACCACCGAGACACGGGAATCGTCGAGACCGTGCAGAATATCGGAGAACTTCTGCTGGTTGAGCAGGACCATCAGCGCCATCGTCACGGCGAAAGCGGTCAGGAATCCCGTATTCAGTATGAACAGCAGTCTCACGCCCCACTCTCCCTCGCCGCTGCGCGCAGTCGGCAACCGCGCCGGCATCCCTTGTCCCATCGACCCAAAGCTGTCCTACGATATGCGACTGTTCCGACCGGAAACCCCCGCCGTTGCCCCGTCCTGCCGCCCCGGCGCCCGGCCTCTGCGCCGGTCGAGGGTCGCCGCCGGCATGAACGCGCGGTTCGCGCTTGCCATGCCTACCAGCGCGCCGTGGCCCGGAGGCCCACCGCGTGCTGCGGCGCGGCGCCTGCCCCGGACCCCGATCCGGCGGGCTCGCTCCGCCTCGCCTCGAGCCCGACCTCGAATGCGCCTGTCCCGCCGACCGGGCCGAGCCGCCAGCCGAGCGTGTAGTCCCGGCGGCCGTTGGCGAGCCCGAGCCCGGCCTCCGGGGTGAGCGTGAACCGGTCCCCGGCAAGGGAGACGCCGTAGCCCATGCGCAGCTCCAGGCGCCGGTTCTCCAGGTCGCCGCCTGCCCCGGACCCCGATCCGGGCTCGGACGCCAGCCCGCCGAGATGTCGTTGCCCGAAGAGCGCCTCCGCGCCGCCCGAGGCCGGCCCGCCCAGCGTCTGGGTCAGGGCAAGCGACGGCCCGCGGCCCGAGCCCCGGCCCGGCGCCCAGGAGAACGACCCCGAGAGCCCCCGGTCGCGGAAGCCCTTCGAGTCGTGCGTCAGCAGCCCGCGCGCGCGGACCTCCGCCCCGAGCCCGCTCGCCGGGTCCGACCAGGCAAGCCCGCCGCCAAGGTCGAGCCCGAAGCCCGTCTCCGCGTCGCCGCCGTCATGGCGCACCCCGATTTCGATCGTGGGCGCCAGCGTGCCCGTGCCGAGCTCCAGCCCGCGCCAGCCGCCCTCAAGCCCGAGCCGGAGGCGCGTCACCTCCGCCTCCGCCGCCCCGAGGCCTTCCACCTTCTCCGAAGTCGTGCGCACCGCCATCGCGTCGGTCTCGACCGCAAGCTCGAAGCCGCCTTCGGGCCCCACCTCCACGACCGTCCCGCGCAGGCCGGCCGCCGCCATCATGAGGTCCATGTCGGCGCGCATCGCCGCGTCGCTCGCGCCCTTCTCCCGGTTCTTCGGCGTCAGCGTGAGCTCGCCCGCGCCGTAGCCGGCGATCCCCCACACCGACACCCGGTCGTTCAGCGCATGGCGCCCGTAGGGGAAGACGCCGGTGAGCGTGCTCTCCACCGCGCCTTCAGCCTCCGGGCCGCGGTAGCCGCCCTCGCCGACCGAGCGCGACACCAGCAGGCCCGCCGTCCAGCGGCCCGAGCCGCCTGCCTGCGAGCCGGGGAACCCCGATCCGGAGCCTGCCCCGGACTCCGATCCGGGGCCGCCCGACCAATCGGCCCCCATCATCACGCTCGCCACCTCGCCGTCGAGCACGAGATCGCGCTGGCGCCCGTCGAAGCGCGTCACCGCGCCCCGGCCCCAGAGCGACACCACGCCGCCCGCCGCCGCCTCGCCGGTCAGCGCGAACGAAGACCCGGTCAGGATCCCGCGCGGCGCCACCGCCCGCGAGCGGCCTCCTGCATCGCCGTCCTCCGCGCCGCTGAGCCACGCCGCCAGCCGCGCCTCACCGCCTGCTCCGGACCCGGGTTTCTCCGTCCCGGCGCCGCTCCAGCCGATCCGCTCCCCGGCGAGCGTCACCTCCACGCCCGGACGGCGCGCCGCCGCGAACCGGCCCTCCACCGCCTCGATGACCTGCTCCGCCACAGTGCGCCCGAAACGCGCCAGCCACGCCTCGGGCATCGCGTCCGTGTTCTCGATGGTGCCGGTCGCCGTCGCGTCGGCGATGTAGGCGTTGCCGCCCGAGGCGTTCGACAGGATCAGCTGGAAGGTTTCGCCGTCATCCTCGTGGGCGTCGTCGAGCACCGGCACAGAGACCGTTTTCGCCGTCTCGCCGGGCGCGAAGCTGAGCGTGCCCGAAGCCGCCGTGTAGTCGGCGCCCGCGGTCGCCGTGCCGTCATTGGTGAGATAGTCCACCGTCACCGTCGAGGCGGACGCCCGGCTCATCGTCACCGCGAAGTCCATGGTCGCCCCGGCGGCCTCCCGGACCGTCGCGTCCGCGACGCTCAGGCCGGGCGGGCCGAGGATGGTGGCCTCTACGCTGTTCGAGAGCGCCGCGCCCCCTTCCGTACACACCGCCCCGCTCGCCGTGCAGGAGGCGGGCGCGGACAGCGATATCGACATGTCGGCTCTCCACGCATTCGACATGTCCTGTTTCGACACCGGATCCACCGTGACCTGCCAGGAGCGGTTGCTTTCCTTCCGGAGGCGGCTCACGGCAGGCGTAATGATCTTCTCGTCCTGGCGCACGCTCAGCGTCAGGTCGCGCAGCGTCCGGTAGCTGTATCGATGCGGCTCCTCGCTGAAATGCACCTCGAAGGTGACGGCGCTCGCCCCGTCATGCTCGGCCGGCACCCCTTCGAGCCGCACCGTGAAGGCCGTGTCCTGCACCTGCGTGTCGCTCGACGCCGTGTGCGGCACCGACGCCGTCGCCGCCGCCGAGAGCGGGCGGTCGTCTTCGGTGCAGATGGCCGACGACTCCTCGCAGTCCGTCGTTGTCGCCGGCAGCGTCACGGTCACGTCCTCCGTCCCGTCCGGCTCGACCGTGACGGTCCATGCGAGGTTGCTGCCCCTGTCCACGCGGCTGGCGTTGAGGACCGTTCCCCCGCTGGCTTGCAGGATATCGCCGCGAAGCGCCTGCCAGCCGAGCCCCGGGACCTCCTCGCTGAAGTCGAGCCTGAAAGTGAACACCTCGCCGCCGTGGCTTGCCGGCACGTCCGTGAACGCGGCCGTCAGCACCGGCGTCTCCACCTCGTCATTGTTTATGGTCGCCGTGGCCTGCGCGTCGGCAAGCTGCGCACCGGCGCCCGACGGGTTCGAGAGCGTCAGCGTGAAGGTCTCGCCGCCGTCCTCGACGCTGTCGTCGACGATCGGCACCGACACTGTCTTCGAGGTCTCGCCCGCAGAGAATGTCAGCGTCCCGGAGGCGGTCGTGTAGTCGTCCCCCGCCGTCGCCGTGTCGTCCGCGGTCGCGTAGTCCACCGTCACCGCCTCGGTGGCCGCCGGATCCAGAGTGACGATGAAGTCCGCCGTCGCATCGGTCCCTTCCATCGCCGTCACGTCCGCCACCCATAGCGCGGGCGCGGCAGCGAATCCGAGCTCCGCCGCGTAGCCCTCGGCATCCTTGATCGAGGTCCCGTTCAGGGCGATCCCGTCGGATGCGATCCGCGCGCGCCTCGCCCCGTTGTCCGATGCCGCCACCGCATACTCGAATTGCAGGTTGCGGGTCCCGTGTCCGCGCACGAACTGCGCTTCGCGGCGCGCGCCGTCGAGAAAGATGCCGAGGCTCGGCCGCGCGTTCGCGGCTCTCATCACCCGCACCGGCTCGCTGAACCGGACCGTCGCCAGGACGGTCTCGCCGGCGTCCCAGACGCCGTTGCCGCCGGGATCGGAATCGACGGTCGCGCTCTCGACATGCGCGGGAACGCGCCAGGCGACTTCGGCCTCTACACGCTCCGAGAGAATGTTCCCGGCCGCATTGCAGAGCGCGCCCCCGGCCTCGCAGCTCGCCTTCGGGACCAGCGCTATGGTCACCGCCTGCCGCGCGACCGGCTGCACCGTGACGTCCCATTGCCTGTCGTTGCCGTCCTCGACCTGCGTTGCCGCCGTAACCGATCCCCCCGTTATCGTGAAGGCGTTGCGCACGGTCTCGGCATCCACCGGGAACTCCGCGTTGAACGACAGCCGGAAGCTGAACGCATCGCCCCGGTGGCGCTCGGGCACCGAGGAGAACGACGCGGTCACGGTAGTATTGGCCGGCCCCTCGACCACGGCGTAGGCCCGGTTGGAGAGCTTGCGCCCGTCGAGGGTGCAGACCGCGCCCTCGGCCTCGCAGTCCTGCGTCGGCGCGATCTCCAGGGTGAAATTCTCGTTCGCGACCCTGGAATAGATGGGCATGTGCGGTATCACGATGTCCCAGCGCAGGGTGCTCGGCGGGTCCACCTTGGCCGAGCGCGTCGGACGAATCGGCCGTCCCCCGAGCTTCGCCATCAGGGTGTGGTTGCGGAGCGTCAGGTAGTCGAGCCCGTGCGGCTCTTCGCTGAAGACGATCCGGAACGCGATGACGCCCGAGCCCGGATGCGTTCGGGGCACGTCCTCGAAGGCGACCCGCAGCGGGGACGGATCCGGATCCCCGGTGTCCTCTTCGTTCTCCTCCTCGTTCTCCTCCGCCGGGTCTTCCGCCGCGGGCACGGTCTCCGGGACGACCGCCACGACGGTGTCCGCCAGCGCGCGATCGTCCTCCGTGCAGATGGCGCCCTCCGCGTCGCAGTCCTCCATCGCGGGCATGGTCACGACGACATTGCCCAGGCCTTGCGGCGTTACCTTCATCTTCCAGCGCCGGCTGCTGTTCGCCTGGATCCGCCGCGCGCGCGTGACCCGCCCGTTCATGATCGAGAAGGAAGCGCCGCGCAGCATCCGGTAGCCCACCTCGACCTCCTCGCCGAACCGAAGCTCGAATTCGAACTCCCTGCCGCGGTGGCTCTTCGGCAGGTCGCGGAACTCCACCTTGACCTTGTCGTTCGCCGTGTCCTGCCCGCTGGTCCCGAGGCCCGTTCGGTTGGAGACCTCTCGGTCCGTCACCGACGCCGCCCGGTTGCCTGCGCCGTCCTGCAACGCGCCGGCGGTCGGCGGCGCGTAGCTCACCGTCACGCTCTCGCCCTGCGCCAGCGCGCTCGCCGGCATCAGCGTCACCGTGCGTCCCAGCACCGCGACCGGATTGTCCGAGGCCAGGGCCCGGACCGTGCCGTCCACGGTGACCGTGAACGCGCCGGACGCCGGCACGGAGCCCGAATCGAGCGACTCGCTGTAGGTCAGCTGCACGTAATCGCCGTTCGCCGCCGCGCTCTCCAGCGTCGGCGCCACCGTGTCCGCGGCTACGGTCCGGTTGGTGACCTGCCGGCCGGAGAACGACGCGGCCGCGATGTCCGCCCTGTCCTTCAGCGGGTTTTCCGCCGGCTTCGTGTAGCTCAGCGAAACGGCCTCGCCGGGAGACACCGCCGACGCCAGCGTCAGCGTAACCCGGCGTCCGTCGATGGACACCGGATCGCTCGCCGCCAGGCTGCGCGCCGCGCCCGCCACCGTCACCGCGAATGCGCTTGCGGCGGGCGTCGAGTCCTCGTCGAGCCCCTCCGTGATCGTGAGCGTCAGCTCCGTTCCGTCCACGCTCGCCAGCCTCACCGCCGGTGCGGTCGTGTCCTCGGGGCCGTCGTACGTGAACTCGAACTGGACCGAATTGGACAGCTTGCGCCCGTCCGCGGTGCAGACCGCGCCCTTGGCCGCGCAGTCCTCGGTCTTCGGCAGCACGATTCGCACGCCCTTGTGCGACAGCGGCAGGAACCGGATCGTCCAGTACGTTTCGGTCAGGGCAGTCCTGCGCCCGCGGTACACGGCGGTAATCTCGGCATTGGTGGTCCGGAAGCCATGCTTGACCATCTGCGTCGGGATGAACGTCACCGGCGCGCTGAACTTGATCTGGACCTCGATCGCCTTCACCCCCTGGTGCACGGCCAAGAAATGGGTTCTCTCCACCGTCAGCGGAACGCTCAACGGGCCCTTCACGCCAACCTCCGCATCGCCCGTCAGCATGCGACCGTCCACGGCGCACACCGCTCCCGCGTCCGCGCAATCCGTCGTGGCGCCCAGCGTCACCGTCACGTCCCGGACCGAGTCCGGTTCGATCGTCACGATCCAGCGGTCCCGGCGGTCCATCTCCCGAACCGCGCCCGTCACCCGGCCGTTGGCGACGTCCAGGACCTCTCTCTTCATGGCCTCGTGGCTCACGTCGACCGCCCGGTTGAACTGGAGCTTCACCGTGAACCGCTCCGTGCCGTCATGATATTCCGGCGCTTCGGCGAACGACGCCGTCAGATCCGGCACGGTCCCCTCGGCGACAGTCACGGCGGCTTCCGCCGACAGGGACCGCCCGTCCGTCGTGCAGACCGCGTCCGCGGCCGCGCAGTCCGCGGTCGCCGGAAGCGTGACCGTCACGCTGCCCGGCGCGGTCGGCTCGATCATGATCTCCCATACCTGGGTGAGATCCTGGCCCGAAAGGTCCCGCACCATGGCGCCGCCCGGCCGGCGCGCATACGCCACCCGCCCGTTGGTCACCTCGAGCAGCCGGTCGCGCATCTGCTCCCAGAGCACGGCGACCGGTTCGCTGAAGCGCAGCTTTACCTTGAAGGGCGCGCCGTCGTGGGTTTCCGGCGCGCCCTCGAAGCTCGCCGTCAAGGTCTCCTCGACGTCGGTCAGCCGGATATTCACCTGGGCGGAGACCGCGTTGCCGTTGCCGTCGCTGGCAACGACCGTCACCCGGTAGCCGGTCCTGAGCTCGTAGTCGAAGCGAACGCCTTCCCCGGTGCTGATCTGCCCGCTGGCCGCGTCGATCTCGAACGCGTCCGCGTCGGGCCCCGTCAGCTCGTACAGGATCGTGTCCCCGTCCTCGTCCGTGGCGGCAATGGGTGCGCCGACCGCGGCGCCTGACTCCGCGTTCTCGGCGAACTCGCGCGAATGGGAGGCGGCAAGTTGCGGGGCGCTTCCAGTAGCCGCGGCGCCTTGAATATCCAGCTTCAGAGGCTGGGAGGCGGTGTGCCATCCATAGGTAACGTCAAAGCCGGGACTGGTGCTCGATGCATGCCCGTATTGCCCGAGTATGCTCTCGTAGTGGGCGTCGTTGGTATTCAAATGGCCGTAGTTGTAGACCGACCGTTGTACGTCGTAGAGGTGCGTATCCGCCATGCTCCAGCCGGACAACCCGGTTTGTCCACCGGTTCCGGCCATGTCCAGCAAAATGCGACCGTTTCCCCAGGAGAACTTCACGTGGTAGGCGGTATTGGGCCGCAGGTGCGGATACTCGCCCGTCTGCCGGCGAAACTCGTTCGCGCCCCGGACCCCGATCTGCGGAGCGAGCGTTGCGACATGGGCTCCCGGAAGGCCGCCGGCGTCCTCATGGATGGCGACCGTCAGCGCGGCTTTCCCATACCAGGGCCCGTCGCCATGCCCCGGGATCTGCATGTTGAGCCGGACATGCTCCAGCAGGTAGCCCCCGGGGTTCGGGCCCGTGGTGAAGCCCTGCGAGAGCTGCGGTATGTGTGCCCTGTTGAACATGCCGGACAGCTGCGCCCAGCCATACTCCCGCTTCCCCCAGTCGACCCCTTCGCGCTCGGCGGTCGGCTGGCCCTGGTTGCCGACCAGCAGTTCGGCGGCATGCGCCGGAGCCTGAGCCAGCGCGAGCAGGGCTGCCGCCGCCACGGCGCGCCGACCGAGCCTGCGGGCCGCCGCAGCCGCAGAAACCGGGCCGGACACGGGCGCCCGAAGCGCGGCAAGGCCAAGACATCTCGCGAGGCGCGGCACCGGACGGTTCATGGATATACCTCCTCACAATCGCGCCGCATTCGCCGGCGCAGAAGCCGGCCCGATTCCCCAAAAAAGCGGAGCGTGCGGGCAGGAGGATAGCGAGGTGAAAATTTCCGCGCGCCATCCCCAGGGAGGGGGTCGGCTAAAAAATCCTGAGTGCAATCGAACCCGAGACCGTCATGCATCTCGCGCATGTGCGTGGCGCGGGCCCAATATCTTGTGCAGCGGGATCTACTATGACGACCTCGGGACCGGCGCTTCCGGACCGACGCCCGGCGGAGCGGGGGGCGCCGTAGACCCTTCCGGACGACAACAGGTTTTTCTGGCGGACGAAGGCGGCGCGCCTCGAGCGGGCGCCGGACCGGCGGTTCGCGATCGTGCGCCGCGCCCGCGCCCCGGGAACCGGGGGAATCTCCCGCTCGACGACCGCGCGGCCCCGGCGCGCGGGGCCGGGAACGGGCGCGGGAGACCGGAGCGGCGATCCGTGCCGCCAGCGCGACCGGCGGCCGTGTCCTCGCCGGCCGATGGCGCCGGCGCCGGGAGACGCCGCCTTCCCGGCCGCCCGCTACGCGCACATGGAGGCGTCTGCAGGCCGGGTCGCCGCCTCCGGCGGGGTTCTTCCGCCCCGGACCCGGCGCGAGGGCTCGATCTCCGCGACCGGCCGAAACCTCATCGTCCCCGGCGCCGGGACAGTGTCTTGTCGTGCAACGATTTATATCATTACATCGGGATCGCGGGGGCTATGGCCGAAGAGAGAAAAGCCGTTCGTGTTCAGCGCGTTATGGCCATGCACAAACCGCCGGTCCGTGCCCCGTCTTCATCCCGGAAGGGCATGAATTCAACTGCCGGGCAGGACCGGGCCTTCGTGACTTTCATTCAGCGCAAGGCGTTACACGCCGACATGGCGACCCGGCAGTCGCCATCATACCCCTCTCTCGAGTAACCCCTACGCTGGCGCCATTCCGTCATTGAGCGTGTCCTGATCTTCGGCGGGCTGGACGAGTTGGTAGCCGAGGGCCCGGGCCTTTCGATGCAAGTTCGAAAGGGTGCGGTCGATGCGCCGTTTTTCGTAGGCCTCCATCCCCTTTTCAACATAGGCCTCGCCCCGCGTGACCATCACGTAGATCAGGCAGGCCAGTTCGCGGGCGGTCGCGGTGATCGCGACGGGGGTGTCCTTTCGGGCAAGACGGGCGCGGTGTCTGGCGCCGATGAAGGTCTGGCTCCTTCGTGCCGACATGGCTGCCATGCGCAGCGCCTGCCCGACCGGGTTGACCGCCTTGTGCGCCCGGCCCGGCAAGGGCTTGCCGCCGCTGATCCTGGTGCCCGGCGCCACCCCCAGCCAGGAGCAGAAGTGCTGGGCGGACGGGAAGGCGGAGAAGTCCGGGCCGATCTCGGAAGCGATCGTCAGGGCGGTTCCGGTGCCAATGGTCGGGATCGCGGTCAGGTCGACGCCCATCATGGCGGTCAGGGCCGCCGTCAACGCTTTGTCATTCCCGGCGCGCATCCTGCCTCCGTCGCGGTGCGAGGCGGTATTCGAGGCCGTACCGTCCGCTCCCGTGACAGGCATTTCGTCGGACCCGCCATCGTCTCCGGAACCGTCCGGCGGCGTCAGGTCGTCGATCTGCGCCGCGATCCGCGCTTCGCAGCTCTCGATCTGCCGGTCGAGGAAGTCGTGGCGCTGCAGGGCCTGCTCAAGCGCGAAGAGATGCTCCTAGCGCCAGGTGCCCTCCAGGCTCGCGGCGATCCTGTCCTCGCTGGCCTTGATCTGCCGGTGCCGGGGCGACGCCAGGCGCCGCGGGTCGCGTTCGCCGTCGACGATCGCCCGCAGGATTTTCATGCCGGTCTGCCCCGCGATGTTGGCGATTGCCGAGTCCAGCCAGACATTCATCTCGGTCAGCGCCTTCTGCATGTGCTGCACGCAGCGCGCGCGGTCTTCGGTCAGGCGCTTCATCTGGCGCACATAGGAGCGAAGCGGGCAGACCGCATCGCCGGGGCGGAAGGCGCCCCGCAGCAGCCCGTAGGACAGCAGCTGCCAAATCCACTGGCAGTCGAGCACGTCGCTCTTGCGACCGGCGATCTGCTTTGTCATCCGCGGCGGCACCAGAAGCACCTCGAAGCCGGCGCGCTCCAGCACCTCGTAGACCGGGATCCAGGAGACCGAGGTCGATTCCATCGCCACCGCGGGTGTCGGAGTCGGTCAAGGCCTGCCTGTATCGCAACTGTCCTGAGCTTGCGGCGGCGCTCGGTATCGAACTAAAGTTTCGTCATTGCCGGGGCAACCGAGACGTGTAGGGAGCAAATCCAATGAAGCGCAGACTCACGATGGCAGCGGCTCTAAGCCTGCTGCTCTCTTCACTCACCCTCGTCGAAAGTGCGAAGGCTTCTGAATTGGAATGGCTATGCGGAGATTACTCATTCCTTGGTAGCGCCCAGGTGTATGTGGGCAGGATGTCGAATGGACGCGAAAACGGTCTCGTCCTCTATGATGCACGGTCCGATTCCGGACGTGTGCTCGCTCTTTACGCGTGGGGTCCAAGACCGGACGGGTCCGGCGGTCAAGGATGCGGACCGTCCTTCGGCAAGATCGACGGAGATGTTCTTGTCCTCAGACTTAGTCGTAACACGAAAGCAACCTACAAATTTGAAGAGTCAGGCAAAGTCTCTCTCGAATGGTCGAGGAAGCATCGGAACGGCAAGCTCGAAAAACAGAAGGGGACGCTGAAAAAGGCTTCCTGAATGACCGATGTCCGGACCCCATGTCGGGGAGTGGGTTGACGGAAGAGATTTTTGGCAGTTCGGCTCGAGCGCCATGTTCTGGCTACATCGACGCGGGGCTCGAAGTTCCAAGTATGGACGCTCCCCGATTTGCAAGGGGCTTCGTCTTCGTCCTGTCTCGTTCCAGTCGGCCCTTTGTCGGCTCCCGTCGCGGTTCAAGCTTCACATAGGGCGCCCTTCGATGTCGAGCGCGCCCGAAGGCAGCGGAATCGTAGCGCATTAACCGGCTTTCCACGTCCTCCCCAAGAAGGGGAATGCACGAAAAATTGGTGAAAGCGAAAAAACATACCGCCAGCCATGCGGCGTCAAACCGTCTTCCCAGCCCTGCGCGGCCAAAAAGACACAACCGCCCGGCCACTATCCTTGCGGGATGATCGTCTCAGGCCGCATGTCCCGAAGACGCTCCGCCGGCGTTTCCCGTCCCGCGCGGCGCGAGGAGCCGGTGTCCAATAGCGTGACAAGCCTCCCTCGCTACCGGACGACGAGGGCAGCATGAAGATCTTCGCGGCCTGCCGGCGTAACCGCCGCTGGAACTTGACCGGCGATTGGGCTGCGCCTGTGTACTCATCGGCGCGCAGCCTTAGCACTGCGACCAACGCGGGAAAGGCTGGGCAATGCCAGACGCCGCCCGACACAAGCGACAGTCGGAAGGCCGTGCCGGTCCCAGACGATCTCGCAGAATTGCGGTAATGGGAAATTGCACGGCCGCAGCCATTCTCGCCGCGTTCGCGCCGCAAGGCCGTTCGGTCCCCGGAAAGCCTTGAGAGCGCCAGAGGAGGCTATGCAGTCTGACTACAAGGCCAGCATTCGCGGTTCACGCTCGGTTTACGCGCTGGGTTTACGCTTGACGTGGGCCTTGGGGACCGCTATGTGGCTCGCAGCCTTCCACTATGCGAAGGTGGCGACGGTCGCCGCGTTTACTGTTTGCGACCGGGTAATGAGCTCTCCCCCTTCGCGAGAGACACCTTATTTTTTTCCGGACATATGGCCTCGCGCACACATGTGTGGGCCACAAGCGGGTCTCGGGGGTGCCGAAAATTGGTTCTCCCCGATACCTTCACGAAGAACAAAGGGGAAAAGCCGTGAACACCTATTGGAAAGTGCTGGGGGAAGCGGTGGACGATCTGGACGTGCTGACCAAATTGGCGGAACTCCATAAGGCGCTGGGCGAAACAAGGGCAGCCAACCACTTTCTCGAACAGACCGCTGAGAGTGCTGGCGAAGTATCCAGCATCGCCAAGGCTTTGCTCGTTGACACGCCGGGCCCGGTCAAGGCGACTAGCGTACCGGTCATTGTCCCGACGATGGCTATCGCTGCGGTGGCAGTTGCTGGGACCGTCTATCTGCTTTGCCGGAACCGGAAGCGAGCAAAATGAGCGGGCGAGTAGGTCCGATTGCGCCCGGCGAACCTAGCATATGACCGGGCAGACGCCTTGCCTAGCACGGCCCCGGCGGTGGTGCGATTGTCGCTAGTGCCGGGGCCACTCCGTGACCGTAGCAAAGGGGGTGTTCCGATCCCGTCCCGAGCCGTGGTGTAAGAGCCTGGCGGCCGTCGCGACATCCGGCGGGTTGGACCGGTAGGCTCAGGCTGCCACGGCAGGCAGCTTGACGGTTGTAGTGTCGCTCACGGGAGCGATAGATTTCAGTGTCATGTATCTGGCCCTCTGGACAGCCCATTCGTCGTTCTGCTCGAGCAGGATGGCGCCGATCAGCCGTGTGATGGCGTCCTCGTTGGGGAAGATGCCGACGGTATTGATGCGCCGCTTGATCTCGCCATGGAGGCGTTCGAGCGGGCTTGTCGAGTGCAGCTTGGGGCGATGCGCGGCCGGGAAGGTCATATAGGCGCTGCCATGTGGCGTTGGCGGTTCGCTCGGCGGCGTCTCGCAGGATGTGCTTAAGCTTTGCGCAGAGCTGTTCGATGCAATTGAGGTCGGGGCTGTATGGGGGGAAGAAGAGGAGGTACCCGCCGACTGGCGGACGCCGGCCGAGGCCTACCGGGGCGAGACGCCTGTGGACATGATGGACAAGCCGCTGCGCGCCTTGCCCACATCCCCACAGGCGCAATAGCAGCAGGAAGATCGATCCAAGGAGATCCTGGCAGCCTGAACACCAACCGGAATGCACCTTAAGGCAGCCGTCAGACTGTCCGAAAAGGCGAGGCCACCCCATGTGTACCGCCGATCAGGTCCGGGTGGTCGCGGATAATTGAGTCACGACACCGAATTGCCGGGACTCCAATGTCGCCGCCCCGTAATCACCGAACGGCAGGCCGGGTAGGCGGGGCGCAGCAATGCCCCTGCCTACCCGGCCTGCCGGTTTCGGATCGAAATGGTAGTCTGCCGCCCCAATCCGACAGCAGGAGACCTCAGTTTGAAAAACCTTGCATTCGGTTTGATGACCGGTCCTGCAAATCTCGCGCTTCAATTTGGAAATCACAAAATTATATTCAAATATTACCACGGACTAGAGGAAAACGCGGAAATCGGCCCCGACTTGATCCGGGGCCCATCCCTGACCGTTTGCGCCCGCCGCAGCCGTTCGTGACAGGTTTGGACCGCCCGCGCCTGCCGAGAGCGCCCGGGTTGGGCCCCGGATCGGGGTCCGGGGCGACGGTGTTTGTCCGGTTTCGTCTCCTTTCCGGACGGTCGGCTGACACTCCAATTCCTTCACACGCTCCTTCGCGGGGGTGACGATACGGGGACGCGGTCTTTCTATGAGTCCCAAGTTGAGGCCACCGGTATGAGCCGCCAGATGTCCGGCGAAGCGCTGACGGAAACGGCGCGCGCCGCCGGCATGGATGCGGCGGCGGCGTTGGGAGCCATGGCTGGACCCCGGCTCGATGGCCGGGGTGACGATTGGGAGTTGCGCTGTCCGAGGCCCCCGAAGATGTGTGTATGCAGTAGGGCTCGGGGGCCGGGGTGACCCCCGCTTTCGCGAGGGCAGGCGGCAGGGGGCGTTGCTATCGGTTCCGATCGGTGACCGCCGGTATCAGACGTCCAGCTCGCCCGCGAAGGTGGCGTTTTTCTGGATGAAGGCGAGGCGGTGGCGGGGGTTGCGGCCCATCAGCCGCTCCACGGTCTCCAGCGACTCCTCCGGCTCCAGCTCCACGCGCAGCAGGCTTCGCGCCTCGGGGTCCATGGTTGTTTCGCGAAGCTGGCCGGGTGGCATCTCGCCCAGGCCCTTGAACCGCGAAATCTCGACCTTGCGCTTGCCCTTGAAGACCGAGTCCATCAGTTCGATCCGGTGTCCGTCGTCGCGGGCATAGACCGTGGTCCCGCCTGCGCTCAGCCGGTAAAGCGGTGGACGCGCGAGGTAGAGGTGCCCGTTCTCGATCAGTCCCGGCATCTCGCGCAGGAAATAGGTCATCAGCAGCGAGGCGATATGCGCGCCGTCCACATCCGCGTCGGTCATGATGATGACGCGGTCGTAGCGCAGGTCCTCGTCGCAATAGGACTCGCCGCTGCCGCAGCCGAGCGCAAGCTGGAGGTCCGCGATCTCGCGGTTGGCGCGCAGCTTGTCGTCCGTGGCGCTGGCGACATTCAGGATCTTGCCGCGCAAGGGCAGGATCGCCTGCGTCTCGCGCCGGCGCGCCTGCTTTGCGGAGCCGCCGGCGGAATCGCCCTCGACCAGGAAGATTTCCGTGCCGTCGCGCTCGCGCCGGGAGCAGTCGGTGAGCTTGCCCGGCAGGCGCGCCCGCCGGTTGCCGTTGGCCTTGCGCTTGCGGTCGCGCTCCTCGCGCCGGCGCTGGCGCTCCTCCGCGCGCTCCACCGCAAACGCCGCTACCGCGTCTGCGGCGGCGGTGTCCGCGGCAAGCCAGTGGTCGAAGCGGTCCTTGATCGTCAGTTCGACCATGCGCAGCGTCTCGGGGCTTTCCAGCTTCTCCTTGGTCTGGCCCTGGAATTGCGGATTGCGGATGAAGACCGACAGCATGACGCCTGCGCCGCCGATGGCGTCGTCCGCATTGATCCTGCCGACCTTGCGATTGCCGACGCGCTCTCCGTGGGCGCGCAGGCCGCGCATCAGCGCCTGCCGCAGTCCGGCCTCGTGGCTGCCGCCCAGCGCCGTTGGAATCGTGTTGCAATAGGTATGGGAAAAGCCTTCCCCGTCAGCGAGCCAGGCGATCGCCCATTCCACCCGGCCGCCGCCGTCCGGGAAGTCGGCCTCGCCGGTGAAGGCCCGGTCGGCGATGCGTCCCCGCTCTTCGGTGGACAGGTCCAGAAAATCCGCGAGGCCGCCGGGAAAGTGCAGCTCTGCTTCGGCAGGCACTTCGGAATTCGCCGGCAGCCGCTGCGGATCGCAGCTCCAGAGAATGCGGATGCCGGCGAACAGGCAGGCCTTGGAGCGGGCCATGCGAAACAGGCGCTCCGGCCGGAACCGGGCGGCCTTGCCGAATATTTTGGGGTCCGGCCGGAACCGCACTGCGGTGCCTCGCCGGTTCCGGGAAATCCCGACCTTCTCCAGCGGCGAGGTCGGCTCGCCCCGGGCGTAACTCTGCCGCCAAAGGATGCGGTCCCGCGCCACCTCGACGACGAGTTCCTCCGCCAGCGCGTTGACGACCGACACGCCCACCCCGTGCAGGCCGCCGGCCGCGCGATAGGCCCGGTCGTCGAACTTGGCGCCGGAGTGCAGCGTCGTCAGGATGACTTCCAGCGCCGAGCGGCCGTCGAATTTCGGGTGCGGCTCGACCGGGATGCCGCGCCCGTTGTCCCGAACCTCGACCCAGCCCTCGCCGTTCAGCAGGAACTCGATACGGTCCGCATGGCCGGCAATCGCCTCGTCCATGGCATTGTCGAGCAACTCCGCCGCAAGATGGTGCAGGCCGGTCTCGTCGGTCGAGCCGATATACATGCCGGGCCGGCGCCGCACGGGCTCCAGGCCCTCGAGGACCTCGACGTGCTCGGCGGTATAGTCGCTTTCGATTGCGGCTTGCTGGAAGAGGTTGGCCATGCGCCTCAGTTCGGAAGGAAGCGTTCTCGCCCTTGGCCTACTACCGATTCTAGCCGGGGTTCAACGCCGAATCGGGGAGATTCGCGCCCGGCGCGCGCGCATGGCTTGCGAACCGCACCGCTTCTTCCGCCGCGCGCATCAGCGCGCGGGCCTTGTCCCAGCTTTCCCGGTACTCCGTCTCCGGGTCGCTGTCGGCGACGACGCCCACGCCCGCCTGCACATAGAGCACATCGTCCTTCACCAGCGCAGTGCGCAGCGCGATGCAGGTGTCCATGGAACCGTCCGCCGCGAAATAGCCGATGCATCCGGCATAGATACCGCGCTTCTCCGGCTCCAGCTCGTCGATGATCTCCATGGCGCGGACTTTCGGCGCGCCGGAGACGGTGCCCGCCGGGAAGCCCGCGACCAGGGCGCCGATGGCGTCGTAGCGCGGATCGAGGTCGCCCTGCACCTCGGAGCCGATATGCATGACGTGGGAATAGTATTCGATCTCGAACTGCTCGGTGACTTCCACGCTGCCGATGCGGCTCACCCGCCCGACATCGTTGCGCGCGAGGTCGAGCAGCATCAGGTGTTCGGCCACCTCCTTCGGGTCGTTCAGCAGGTCGGCCGCGAGCCGGCGGTCCTCGGCGGCGTCGCGGCCGCGCGGGCGGGTCCCGGCCAGCGGCCGGATGGTGACGCGCCCGTCGCGCACCCGCACCAGGATTTCCGGGCTGGAGCCGACGATGGAGAAGGCGCCGAAATCGAGATGGAACAGGAAGGGCGACGGGTTGAGGCGCCTGAGCGCGCGGTAGAGCGCGAAGGGCGGCAGGGAGAAATCGATGGAGAAGCGCTGCGCCGGCACGATCTGGAATGCGTCGCCTGCATGGATGTAGTCGCGCGCCGTCTCGACGACCTCGTGAAACCGTTCCCGGGTCATGTTTGAGCGCGGCGTCGCATCGGCGAGCACGTGGAGCGCGCTCTCGCGGCGGTCGATGGCGGCGCCTTCGAGGTCCGCCAGCGCAACCGCAAGCCGTTCCTCGGCATGCAGCCACGCCGTTTCGGCCGTCAGGCCGTTCGCCGGCCAGACCGGCGTCACCAGCGAGATGCGGTCCTCGATCAGGTCGAACACCGCCATGATGGTCGGGCGGACGAACAGCCCGTCCGGAATACCGACCGGGTCGGGCGGCTCATCGGGCAGGCGCTCCATGAGCCGCACCATGTCGTAACCCATATAACCGACGAGCGCCGCCGCCATAGGCGGCAGGTCTTCCGGCAGGTCGTCGATGCGGCATTCTTCGATCAGCTCGCGCAGGGAGTCGAGCGCGCCCTTGCCGCACGGTAGGAAACGGTCCGGCTCGTCGAGCGCCTGCCGGTTGATCTCGGCGTCGTCGCCCCGGCAGCGCCAGACGATGTCCGGGTCGCGGCCGATGAAGGAATAGCGGCCCCGGATGGCGCCGCCCTCCACCGATTCCAGCAGAAAGCAGTTGGACCGCCCGGCGGACAGCTTGAGCATCGCCGAAAC
>CBDBIS010000004.1:0-453071 GCA_965206075.1 Alphaproteobacteria bacterium | reverse complement strand
AGGTCGGCGCGGCACAGGGCACGATTCAGAACCTTGTTGAAGCCCAGTTCGGGGAGATATCCGCCGTAACGGCGTATCCGTTTGCTCTTGTCGCGGCCTTCTCGAAACTCAGGAAATCCTTGGCGACCAGAACCAGGCCGTCATGGCTGTCGGACGTCTTCTGCGGCGGCGTCACCCACTCGTCGTCCTCTTCGCCCAGTCCTGCGCATTCGAGCGTCTTGTAGCCGTCTGGGACTTCCAAATTCTTTCGCGCCTTTATCCACTGTCGGCGCGCCGCCAGCCATTCCTCGCGGGTCACTGCCCGTATTTCCGTCGGCGGCGCGCCGCCGCAACGGCCGGAATAACAGCTTGTCGCATAGCGACAGCCCCCCCTCGGATTATCGGTTTGAGCACTTCAAGAACGGGTAGAATAACCGATATTCCGCTTCGGTAGTCAATACATACCGTTTCCTGACTGCGCCAACGCAATACCCGTTTCTACAGGACAGCCCGCCTCCGCTCACGGCACGACCGCCTCCCCGTCGATCTCGATGCCGATATTGTCGGCGACGAGGTCGATGTGGCGGTTGCTACTTATCGTGCCTCCGTATTTGTCCGCCGCGCGCCAGCCGATCAGGCGGTTGTCGCCGAGCGCGATGTGGGCGGTGCCGAGGCGGAACTTGTTTTCCACATGGCCGACGGCGCGCGCGTGGCCGTTGGTGCCGAGGCCGAGCTCCGCGAGCAGCCTTGCATTGCCGTCGGCCGCGTCCAGCACCGCTTCCAGCCGCCGGGCGGCTGCGCCGCCGGAGAGGCCGGTCAGCCGGCCAGCGGCGAATTCCAGCCGGACGGGGTCCTCCAGCAGGCCGAGCTGCGGGCCGGCGTCGGCGAGATAGACCACCTGGCCGAAGGCGTCGGCCACGAACACACCCGCCGCGCTGCCTTCCTCCGGCGACAGCATGGCCTCGCCGCTCGGGAAGGAGCCGAAGCCGGTGTCCTCCTCCGCGAAGCCGGTGAGCGGCAGGCAGGGCCGGCAGACGCCGACGGTGAGGTCGGTGCCGTTCGGTGAGACGACCCGGACGGTCCGCGCGCCCGAGACCGCACCGGCGAGCCTGCGCGTGCGCGCCAGCAGCGCCTCCGGGTCGGCGAGCGCCGCGCCGCGCGCGAAATCCTCCAGCGGCGCATTGTTGATGAGCACCTGCCGGCGCCCGGCGGCGAACAGCGCCCGGCTGAGGTCGTCATAGGCGCGCGGAAAGCGGATGGAGGTCGCCACGATGGTAAGTCCGGCCCGCTCGGCGGCTGCGATTACCGGCGGCGGATGGCGGTAGTCGGCCATGTCGGCGGGGCAGGCGATGACGGCGGCCGTCGCCGTGCCTGCGCCCGCCGCATCGGCCGCCGCGACAAGCGCATCGACCAGCGCCGGCTCCTGGTCCGAGCTCGCGACCACCAGCACGTCCTCGCCGGGGCGCACATTGCCGCTCGCCAGGTTCCAGGCCGCGCGGCGCAATTCGTGGAAGGGAAAGACGGGCAAGGCGCACTCCCGGAAACGGGCCGCCGCCGACGGTAGGGCCTCGCGGAACCGGCGGCAATCGCCGCCCTTCGACCCTGAGGAGCCGCCGATGGTGGTAGAGTCGCCGTCAACGAAAACGGTTTGCCGGAGCGCGCCCATGCACGACCGCTTCCGCCTCGTCCCCGACGGTTTCGAGGTTCCCGAAGTCCTCGAGCATCCGCGGTTCCGCCTGCGGATGCTGTCGGTCAACGATCTCGTCAAGGACTATGACGCCGTGATGTCGAGCGTCGAGCACCTGCGCCGGACCTACAGCCCGGAAAGCGGCGGCTCATGGCCGGAGGGGCTGACCATCGAGGACGATCTCGTCGATCTCGGTTGGCACCAGAAAGAGTTCAGGCGCCGCTCCTCCTTTGCCTACACCGCGATGGCGCCCGACGAAAGCCGCTGCCTCGGCTGCGTCTATATCAAGCCCACCCGCAAGCGCGGCCACGACTGCAAGGTCATGATGTGGGTGCGCGCCGACGCGCTCGCGGACGGGCTCGACGAGGAGCTCTACCGGACGGTTCGCGCCTGGATCGCCGACATCTGGCCCTTCGCCAGTCCCGCCTTCCCCGGCCGCGCCATCTCCTTCGAGGAATGGCGCGCCTTGCCGGGCGATTGAGCGCGCGGCCGTATCGCTCCCTCGGCCCTTGCGCGCTACCCTGCCGCCATGGCAAGCGAAAAGATCGTCCTTTACGAGAACCTGCGCGCGTGCAGCTACACGCCGTTCTACCTGGCCGAGCTTGGTGGACTGTTCGAGGCCGAGGGGCTGGAGGTGGAACGCAAGCTCTCGCCCGCGCCGCCGGAGACGGCCCAGGGGCTGATCGAGGGACGCGCGGACGTCTCGTTCGGCGGACCGATGCGGGTCGCCATGCACCACGCCGCCGCCCATGCGCGCGGGGAGACGAGTCCGCTGGTCTGCTTCGCGCAGGTCGTGGCGCGCGATCCGTTCATCCTGGTGGGCCGCGAACCCAACCCGCAGTTCCGCTTCGAGGACCTTGTCGGCCCGCGCATCGGCGTCGCCACCGACGTGCCGACGCCCTGGATGCTGCTCTACGACGATCTCGACCGCGCCGGCATCGACCCCGCCGCCCTGACGCGCGCGCCGGACGCTTCCATGGCCGAAAACGCCGAGGCGCTGAAGCGGGGCGAGATCGACGTCGTGCAGCTGTTCGAGCCCTATGCCGAGCGTCTGGTTTCCGGCGGGCACGGACATGTATGGCACCGGTTCTCGGTGCGCGGCGACATCGCCTTTACCACCTTCTATACGACCCGGCGCTTCGCCGCCGAGCGCCGCGGTGCCTGCATGGCGCTGACGCGCGCCATCGCCGCCGCGCTGGAGCGAATCCATGAGCGGGAGCCTGCCGAAACCGCGGCCCTGGTCGGCCCGGCCTTCTTCCCGGACCTGCCGCCGGAGGGCTTCGCGCGCATCGTGGCCGGCTACCGCGACGCCAGTGTCTGGCCCCGCAGCACCGCGCTGCCGGCGGCGGCCTATGCCCGGCTCAAGGCAGCCCTCCTGGCAGGCGGGCTGATCGCCTACGACGCGCCTTACGAAGACGTTGTCGATGCCGCGCTATCGGAGCCGGGAGGGGCGCCGTGAGCGGGGGCATTCCGGTCATCGACATCGCGCCCTTCCTCGACGGCAGGGACAAGCAGGCGGTGGCTCGACTAGTGGCGGAGGCGTGCGAGCGGATCGGCTTCCTTGTCGTGTCCGGCCACGGACTCGACGCCGGGACGGTCGAGCGCGCCTTCGAGCGGTCGCGCGCCTTTTTCGACCTGCCGCGCGCCGAGAAGGACCGCTGGCACCCAAGAGGCCCGTCGCGCCAGAGGGGCTTCCACGGCTTCGCCACGCGCGGCCTGGCCTATACGCTCGGCGAAGACGCGCCGCCGGACCTGCGCGAAACCTATTTCCTCGGGCCCGTGGACGACCACCGCGCCCATTTCGCCGGCCTGCCCGACGCGGCGAACGCCTACGCGCCCAATATCTACCCCGACGCGCCGCCGGGCGCGGCCGAGGCGCTGGTCGCGATCTACCGCGCATATGAACGGCTCTCGGCGGACTTGCTGCGCATCTTCGCGGTGGCCTTGGACCGGCCCGAGGACTATTTCGCCGGGGTTATCGGCCGGCATTTCAGCATCCTTTCGAGCCACCACTACCCGGCGCTCCGCGAACCGCCGAAGCCGGGCCAGCTCCGCACCGGCGCGCATACCGATTTCGGCGCGCTGACGATCCTGGCGATGACAGACGCCGACGGCGGGCTGGAAGTGCGGATGCCGGACGGCGTCTGGCAGCCGGTTCGGCCGCCGCCCGGAACGCTCGTCGTCAATCTCGGGGATATGATGGCGCGCTGGACCAACGGGCGCTGGACCTCGACCCTCCATCGCGTCGCCAACCCGCAGGACCTGGACAGCGCCCGCTCCCGCCGGCAGACCGTCGGCTATTTCATGCACCCGGATTACGACGCGCCGATCCGGGCGATCCCGTCATGCGTGCCGGCGGGCGAGGAGCCGAAATTCCCGACGATCTCGGCCGGCGAGCACATCGCCATGAAGATCGCCGCAAGCCACGACGGCGCGGCCGTCGCCGAAAAGCCGGACTAGCGGGGCGCGCAGGCCTCGATGGCGGCCATGAACTTCTCCTTCGCGCCGGCGCCCCGGGCGAAGGGGCTGACGATCGGCAGGTCGAGGCCGGAGGCCCGGTAGGCTTCGAGCTTTTCCCGGCACTCGGCCGGTTCGCCTACGACGCCGGTCGCGGCGATCATCTCATCGGTGACCGCCCGTTCTGCGGCCGCCCTGTCGCCGGCGGCCCAGGCTTGGGAGATGGCGGCCGCCTCTTGCGCGAAGCCGCTTTCGGCGATCAGCCGGTTGTAGCGGGGGAAGAAGCCGGCATAGAAGGCGAGGCCCGGACGCGCCGCGGCGAGGGCTTCGCTGCGATCCGCAGAGACGCTCGCGGGCAGGAGCGAGGCGATCTCGACCGCGGCAGGATTGCGGCCGGCGCGGGCGGCTCCGGCGGCTATGTGGGCGCGCGCCCTCCCGGCGGTTTCCAGCGTGCTCCGGGTCAGGATGAGGCCGTCCGACACTTCGCCGCAAAGCTCCAGCATCTTCGGGAAGAGGGCCGAAATGTAGATCGGGACGTTGCCCCGGAACGGCTGGAACCAGAGATCGAAGCGCTCGATCCGGACCGTGTCCCCGTCATGGCTGACCTCGCCGTCGCGCAGCAGCGCGCGAACCACGGCCGTCGTGTCCCGCACGCGGCCGAGCGGCCTGGAATATTCCACTCCGTGCTCGGGCCCGACCTGGACCCTGTGGCTCGATCCGAGCCCGAGGACGAACCGTCCGCCCGAAAGCTCGTCCACGGCTGCGGCTGCCATGGCGATGGTGGGCGCGGTGCGTACATAGACGCTGGTGATGGCGGTGCCGAGCCGCACCCGCCGGGTGCGGAGCGCGCAGGCTGCGAGGATCGCGAACTGGTCGCCGCCATGCCCCTCAGCGACCCACACCGACTCGTATCCGAGCGCCTCGGCCCGCTCCGCGCAGTCGACAATCTCCGTCGCGGTAAGCCCGCCCGAAATTGCGAGTCCGATTCTTGACAACGCCTGTCCTCCCGTTTCCGGCGCCGATGTTCCGCCAGGCAGCGGTATCGCACAAGCGCGAAGCGAGCGGTCCCGGCCGCCTTTTCGATCCCGCCGCTTGCTAATTCCGGGCGCGAGCGTGAATAATCTGGCCAGAAGGCCGTATCGTCGAGCATCCGGGGAGGACAGAGCCGGGCTCGGCGAAAAAGGGGATCGGCTTTGAAGGGCGTCGACGAGCTGTCGCGCGAAGTGATGACGCTGCGGGCGCGCATGTCCCGCGTAAGCGCCGCCATGCTGCGCATCGGTGCGACTCTGGATCTGGACACCATTCCCCGCACCGTTGGTGCTAACCTATTGAAATAGCGTTTGTTTTTCCTCGTGCAATTTGCAGATTGGGGCGGAAATGCAACTGCGTTTTCCCCCGCCTGCAACAGAACGCAGGAGGAAAACACATGCCCAATGTCCGTCTCAGCGAGAGCCGGATCGAAGCCCTCAGGCCCCGCAGCCGGCCGTACCACGTCCGCGATGCCGAATTGAAGGGCTTCGGCGTCCGCGTCCTGCCCTCGGGGGCCAAGCGCTTCTTCATCCACAGTCAGCACGAGGGCCGGCGCATCTGGAAGGCCGTGGGTAACGCCGGCAGCATCGGCCTCGACGAGGCCCGCCGGCAGGCGGTGGAACTGTTGGCCGCAATCCGGCGCGACGAGGAACCCACCCTTCCCGAAGACAGGCTCTTCGAAGTCGTCGCCGAGGAGGTCTTCGAGCGATATGGGCGCCACTGGAAGTCCGGAACCATGAAGGTCAACCGGAAATATCTCCGCAGCACGATCCTTCCCCGGTTCCGGGGCCGGAATATCGCCGACATCACCCGGCAGGACGTGCAGCGCTGGTTCGCGTCGCTTCGCGCGACGCCGGTGGCGGCCGACCGATCCGCGCCGATCCTGTCCGTTATCATGCGCCAGGCGGAGCTCTATGGCTACCGCCCGGAAGGCAGCAATCCCTGCGCCGGTATACGCCGCTACCGGCGCAAGGGCCGAGAGCGCTTCCTGTCTGAGCCGGAGCTTCGCCGTCTCGGCGCCGTCCTCGCCTCGCATGAACGGCGGCATCCGCGTGATGTAGCGTTCGTCCGCCTGCTGCTGCTGACCGGCTGCCGCAAGAGCGAGATATCGACGCTACAATGGTCCGACTACCGGGAGGGGCGGCTGTTTCTGCGCGACGGCAAGACGGGTCCCCGGACGGTATGGCTGTCCTCGCCCGCCCGCGCCGTCCTGGACGGGCTTCCCCGGCAGGGCAAATGGGTCTTTCCCTCGTCGCGAACGCGCGAGCCGGTGTCGTCGGTCGTCTTCGAGGGCTTCTGGAGGCGGGTCAGGGAGGAGACGGAGATTGCCGATGTCCGGCTTCACGACCTCCGTCACACATACGCCAGCATCGCCGTCATGCAGGGCGAGACAATCTCGACGACGGCGCGATTGCTCGGTCACAACGATCCGCTGACGACGCTAAAGTACGCTCATCTCTCGGACCGATCGGTCAGAGAGGCCACGGACGCCCTCGCCATCGTTCTCGGGGAGGGCTGATCCATGCCGAAGCGGAAGAGATTGACCGACGCCGGCATTGCAAAGCTTCGTCCTGAGGATCGCGAATATACCGTCTGGGATACCCGGGTGGCCGGGCTCGGGGTACGAGTCCGCCCTTCCGGCAGCCGGACCTTCATCTACCACCGCAGGACGGACCGGGGCGTGCGGAAGATATCGTTCGGCCCACCGGCGCTGCGCAAGGTGGACGAGGTGCGCCGCACCTGCATGGAGGCGGCAACCGCGACCGGCGAAGCGGACGCCGCCGGGCGCGGGAAGGCGCCGCTGTTCCGGGACTTCGTCGCCGGCCGCTGGAAGGCGGACCGTTTCGAGCGCTGCAAGCCTTCCACGCAGAGGGGGTCCCGCACCGCGCTGAGATGCCATCTGCTTCCGGCCTTCGGAAACCGGCGTCTCGACCGCATCACCCGCAGCACGGCGCTCCGCTGGTTCGAGGCCGCGAGCCGGACTGCGCCGGGCATGGCCAACCACGCGCTCGACCTGCTGCGGCAGATCCTCAACCACGCCATCGCCTGCGGCCATATCGGTACCAATCCGGTGCGCGGCATCCGCCGCAATCCCGGCCGGAAGATGACACGCTTCCTGTCCCGCGAGGAAATTGCCCGTCTCCACCGCGTCCTCGACCGCTATGCCGCAGGCTCCGCGTCGCAGGCGCAGCAGGTCGACATCATCCGTCTGCTTCTGCTGACCGGCTGCCGCAAGAACGAAATCGTGCACCTCCGCCGGGAGGAGGTAAGGGACGGCAGGTTGGAACTCAAGGACAGCAAGACGGGGCCCAGGGCGGTCCTGCTGAATGCCCGGGCGCAGGAAATCCTGAAGCGTCGTATGGCGCAAGGCGCGGGCCCCTGGGTCTTCCCGTCCGTCAGGGATCCGTCCCGGTTCCGATCCAGCGGGCTCAACTTGTGGAATCCGATAAGGCGGGAGGCCGGAATTGAGGACGTTCGCCTGCATGACCTTCGTCACACGGTGGCCAGCCAGGCGGCGATGAACGGCGTTCCCCTGCCCGTCGTCGCCCGCATGCTCGGCCACGCCGATATCCGCACAACCATGCGTTACACCCATGTCGGGGACGGCGAGATCGAGGCCGCGGCCGAGAGGATCGGGCAAGCCATCGGAGCGATAGTGGCCCAGGATCGAAGGTGACTGCGGCTCCATGGCGACCCCGCTCTCTCGCGATCACCGACCAGCGACTACGAGGCCTCGGCGTTCGCGACCCGCGCCTCGGCCTCGGCGTCCACCGCCTCGGCTTCCACCGCAGCCAGCGCCGCCTTCAGCGCGTCAATCTCCGATCCGTCCGGCGGTCTGTACGGTTGACTTGACGAACCGGAGAATGGTGCCTGTTTCTACAAGCTGAAGGAGGATGTTGGCGCTGCGCCGCTCAGAACCATCCGTGCGACAGCCGATCGATTAGCCTCGTTACCCTATTCCCCGCGGACGGCTCCGAAGCTCCCGCTCACCTGGTTGTCGTTCTTGAAGAACATGCCGGCCGCTTCCTCGTGCGCGGGGCCGAAAAACGCGCCTTCCGCATTGCCCCCGTCGTAGCCGCTGAACGTGCCGTCGAAACCGAGCCGAAGATTGCCGAAACCGAAATCCGCCACGCTGCGCGACAAGTCCAAACTCTTCACGTCGGAAAAGTCGATATCGACCCGGTCCAGCCCGAACGACACCTGCACCCTCGCGCGACCTTGCAAGAATCGATCTCCGCTGACCTCGCCTCCCCATTGGTAGCCGACCATGAGCCCGTCCCAGTGTGCCCCTCCCGCCGGCCTCGTGCCGGAAAGGTCGCCCTGGTAACCGCTCCCCTGGGCGTAGTAATCCCAAACCTCGCCGTCTTCGAGATAGTCGTGAAACCTGTAGAACCCGGTTCCGAACGCGGCGTATTGCATTGTCCCGTGATATCCGTCCTGCTGGTACCGGCCCGTGCCGCCGTCGCTGGCGTGTCCCGAACGGCGGGCGATCCTCACCCAGCCGCGATCGGCGAACATGTCCTCCGACAACCATTCGCCCCAGCCCGCGGTAAAGCGCAACACGCGATCCCGCGGGGACGGGTATTCCCCGGCGGGCAGGTCCGCCCAGTCGTCCTGCGATTTCCTCACTTCGCAGTTCGGACCGCTTCCGCATCTGAAACGGAGCCAGCCGTCCAGGGACTCGCCCAAACCGCTCCGGTAAATGACGCCCTTGACACTGTCTGCGTCGGAGATCACGTCATCGCGTCCGGGCCTGTCGTCGTGATTCGCGCCGAAGCTTGCCACCAGCCCCGCGCGGGAATCGTCGATCGTGCCGGCGACCTCCTGGTGCTGCGGCCCGTAGAAGTCCGCCATCAGCGACACCCCGGTGGAGGTGTACGTTATCGCGTTTTCTCCCACGGCGATCGGATAGTGCAGACTGCCGCCAGCAAACAGGTGGCGCTCTCCTCCGAACAGCGTCTGCAGGGATGTGAAGCTCGCTTTACCGGTAAGGGTGTCGAGGGCAACCGCAAGATTCGCGTTGCCGAGCACTGGCGGGAGGCCGGGAAGTTCGACCGCCGTGCCGACCAACCCACCCGAATAGCGCACGGTCCCCTCGAGCGGGAAGGAGTGCGCGAGATCGCCGGTGCTGGGATCGCCAAACGCATCGGCTTCGGCCCACAGGAGATCGACCGTATCCAGAGCGCCAAATACCCCGCCGTGAATGTGATAGCGCGGTTGCGGATCCGCAAGCGACACCTCGAATTCGCGCGACACCGACAGGGTGAAGGCCGAATGGTCCATCCAGCCTGCGAGCCCGTAGGTCTCCGCCCGGTCGGTCGGCGCCCTTATCGACAGCCCAAGATCCTCCAGGAAGGCGAAATCGATCTCCGCAGGCAGGAACGCAGGAACCGCGCCGCCATGTCGGCAATAGGACATGACCGACGCGCAGACACCGCTATGCGCGTAGTCGATATTGCTCGCGTCTGCGTCGGGATCGCGTTCCCCGTGGTGCCAGGCGTGCGCATCGTCTCCATCCTGAAACGGCGCGGGACCGCCATGTACTGCAACCACATTCGGACCGGTCCAGGTCCCCGCATCGCGGTCGATATAGGAAGCCAGGTGTTTTCCTGCCGCCTCGCTCAGCCACGAACCGATCACATGGCCGGTTTCGTGCACCATCGTGGCGAAGAGCGAAGCCTCGGACGCCTCTTCCACATAGTCCCTGTCGAAGGCCATCGCGCCCGTATGAGGCTCCCAGCCAGCGCCCGGTCGCACGCTCCTGGCACCCGCCATTCCGGCGGCTTCGCCCAAATCGGCCCCTGTCACGTAAATGACGAGGCCGGTACTGGTCTCCCCGCCCGGCTCGACGCGGATTTCCCTTCCCCTTGCGTTGCTGTTGGCGATCAGGCGGCCCTTGGACTCGCCGGCTCTGCGCTCCCAAGCACCCCATGTGTCGTCGATCCGATGGCTCCAGACCTTGCCGGATCGTTTCAGCGCCGCCTGGAATAACCGGTCCTCCCCCATCCTGCCTGTCAAGTATTGGAGGTCGAAGCCGATCGAAAGCGTGTCGGCGGGACCGCCCGTCCAGCGTCCGTAGGCGATGCCGCGGCGCTGGCCCAGCACCTCGATGCTATCGCCTTCTCGAAGCTCGGGGACAGCGGTTCCCGCACCGTCCTCCCTCGCGTCATCCAGCAGCTCCCGGAAGTCGTCGACGCCGGGATCCTCCGCCTCCGACAACCCCGCCGACAGGAGAACATTGCGGCGATGTCCCCAGTGATCGAGAAGATCGTCCGCATCGACATTGTTCCTGGGGCGCAGCGAGACGCGCCGCCCGCCGGGCGAGGCCTCGTCCAGCGATGTCCGCTCGGACGGCGAGACCTGGGCGGGTGCGGTTTCTGAGGCGCCCGCGCCGGCAAGGGCAGGCGTTTCGGGGGCGGACAGGAGATCCGTCGCATGCGCCGTTTCGTCCGACGTGACGGTTGGCGCGGCCTGCGTGGCGCTTTCGCCGGCGGACACCAGGACGGGACCGAGCGGATCGCCGGACTGCCCGGGACCGATGCAGGAGGCGACCGCAAGGCCCGCAACCAGCATCGCAGGTGCGGCGATCCAGCACCGCCCGACTCCCCGCGGCACGATTTGCCGGCCGTTTCGACGCCGGGGACGATTCCAAACCGGCAGCGTTGGGCGAGGCCACGTCATCGCGCACCGCATCCGGGCGCCCGTAATCCACAATGCCGATGCGAGAGAGTCGTTGACGGTCATGACGCTGTTTCCCCTAGAGCCGGACTCCGGCCTGCCTTCATCGAACTGTCATGTTCCCTCGGGAGAACCACTACCGTCCGGCGCCAAGAAATCCTCTCCAGTGTATCAACACTTTATGTCGAAACCTTGATGTTGTGCAACTACATTCGCAGAACGATACGTGACGGTCGAAATTACGCGGGGAAGGGCTTGCACCGATACAGACCCGACAGGTTGCTTTTGCGGCTTCCCGCATCGCCGGGCGCAACCTGTCCCGGGGCGTTGTTCTCCCGGATGCCGGATACGCCCCGGCCAATCGGCTTCAAGCTACCAGCCTGCCGCCCGCAGAACCGCGCCAGCTCCGAACATCCGATGGCGAAAGCCTCGTTGAAGACCTGCCTGGACCCCCGAGCCTCAGCGGTTGTCCTTGTCGAAGTCCGCTTGCCACCCCGACTACCGCGCCACTGGCCTTCGTAGCGGTCGCCGTCCCTGTAGATCGCGACGCCGCGGCCATGGGGCTTGTCGTTTTGAAAGTCGCCCTCGCAGCCGGCGCCCCGTAGCCTCCCCGCAAGCGCCGTTAAGCCGTCGCCGCCCAGCGCCAACCGGGCATATGGCGCGACGATCGGGACGATGCGGGTTTCACCTCGATCGTCACGCCGCAGGCGAAGCCGGCACCGGTTCGGTATGGGCGGGCCGGCAAGGATTGGGGCTTACAAAGATGATTTGACCCATTCAGCCGTCGGTTGTAAACAAAACAATCAAATGTTTATAACAAAAAGGAACGCTCTCTTGCGGACCTTTCAACGCCTGCCTGTTGCAATGCAGACGGTTTACGCGGAACTGGCCGACCGGGCCTGGACAGGCAATTTCCGGGACATAATGGATGCGGGAGGAACGCCGCACAAGCGCACCGTCAAGGGACGGGATTACTGGTACTGGCATCCCGCAACGCGCGACGGGCATCGCCCCCCGGCGAGGTATCTCGGTCCGGACACGCCTGAAATCCGGCGCAGGATCGAGACCCGGGTGGAACGCGCCGAAGCCCGGAAGGACCGGATCGGCATGGTCCGAGCGCTCCGCGCCGGGGGAATGCCCGCCCCGGACGGCCTCAGCGGCAACGTGCTGGCCGCCCTGGCCGAGGCCGGCGCCTTCCGGCTCCGCGCCGTGGTCGTCGGATCCCTCGCCTTCCAGTGCTACCTGCCCATGCTCGGTTTCAGGGCGCCGGGCGCGGCGGCGCGCGCGGGCGACGTGGACATCGGGCAATTTCCCGCCGTCTCGATCGCCGTGGACGACCGGATCGAACCGGACCTTCTGTCCGTCCTGAAGAGCGTCGACCCGGCCTTCGAGGCCGTCCAGTCATCCTTCGATCCGCGTCGGACCCTTCGTTATGCAATCCGGGGAGAGAGCGAGGAAAGGTTCGTCGTGGACGTGCTCGCCCCCATGCGCGGCCGGACCCGGGACCGGCCGGTGCATCTCCCCGCCCTGGAAAGCCTGCCCCGGACTTGTTCCGGGGGCGACGCCCAGCCACTCCGGTTCCTCGACTTCCTGCTGTACCGGGAGATCGAGGCGCTCGTCCTTCACGGGACGGGAATCCCCGTCAAGGTGCCTGCTCCGGAACGCTTTGCCGTCCACAAACTGCTCGTCGCGGCGCGCAGGCGCACAGACCGGGCAAGCCGCATCAAGGCCCGGAAAGACCTGGAGCAGGCCGCCCTTCTTGTGCGGGTGCTCGCGAGCGACCGCCCGGAAGAACTCCGGGAGGCATGGGAGGAACTGCGCGCGCGCGGACCGTCCTGGCGCAAGGCGGCGGATCGGGGGCGAAAGGACCTGCCGCCCGACGTGCAGGACCTTCTCCCATTGCCGGACGCCCCGGACAAGGACGGGAACGATGTCTCCCGCGCTGCGGCAACGCCAGGGGGATCGAAAGGCTCCGGCCCAAGTGACCGGAACCGGACGTTGCCGACACCATCGCCTTTCAACGATCCGACAGATCCGTTCAGGACATGATGCTCGCGAGACTGCCCTCATGCGCCCCGCACGGTTCGGACCTACGGCCTCGTCAGGCGGTTCGGCCCGTCCCCGGGACACGAAGCGCGCCCGACCTGTCAACGGTCCAGAAGTCTTGACCTTCGGCGGATGGCGATCCGCCAGCGCCGCCGACGCACGCATGCGCATACGCGACCCGTTGCAGGAAACGCAAGCAGAGCGGCATGAATCCGTCAAACCATCTTTGTAAGCCCCCAAGGTTTGGGCGCTCGACTTCGCACTCGATATCGAAACCATGCGAGCCCGTCATCGACGGCGCGAGAGGTGAGCACGGAGCGATGCCGAAAAGCCCGTTGAGCCGGGCAGCGGACGACGGGATTTCGGTCAGGAATGCCGCCCGGCTAGCGCTCGGGCGGCGTTAACGTCGCGGGTGTCAGCGCATCGAAGATGCCCGTAAAGCGTCCATGCGAGCCGTCGTCTTCGGCGAACAACACATCGGTCGAGCCCACCACACGCCGGGGATTGCCATCCGCGTCCGGCACGTTCGAGAACTGCCCTTGCCACGTCCCGGCGCTGCTCACGATGGTGCGGTCGGGATGCGCCACGGTAATGGCGGTATCCTCGAAGGCCCCGCTTGCGCCGATCGAGGCTTCAAAGCGCACATCGTAGTCGGCTGGCAACGCCGCTGGATCGTCCGCACCCCACGGCACGGCCGGGGCCAGATGGCGACCGGGTACGGTTTCGATCGGCTCCAGACACCCGAGGCACCCGGTGAGGCGATTCCGGTCGAAGTCGGCGATCAACGCAAGTAACCCGGAGAATTCCGTGATGTCGGTGGAATCGGCCAAGTCGCCCCACGCCCGCCCGTAGTTGTAGGTGTATAGACCGCCCATGCTACCGACATAGCTGGCCGTGCCCGCGATAGGGAGATCGGGCGGGCTGGCCAGATCGAGTTCCGGGCCATCGAGAAAGACCCCGCGAGTGGCGGCCTGGAATGCCCAAACGGGGACATCCGGCGGATAGATCAGCCACCATCCCGCCGCTAGGTAGTCGGTCGGGTCGGTGTCGTTCCACGAGACGAGGGCGTAGAGGAACACCCGACCGTCATAGCGGTCGTCCGCCAGTATCCATTCGCGGCTGGAATGACCGGGCTGGACGGGTCGGGGGAGGAATAGACTCGACGTCCACTCGATGTCCCGGACGGTATCGAGGGTGCGGGTCCCGCCGTCAGGGGTTCGCACATCGATGCTGAGCACGCCGTCGACAAAAGACGTCCCCGTCCGGAACGGTTGGGACTCGGGCACGAGCGCAGGGATCTCAACCGGTGGCAGCGGCTCAGATCCATCCCTAGCCGAACACCCGCTGAGGGCAAGCGCCGCTCCTGCCATGGCGACGAAGAGCATTTCACGGAATTTCATCGGATTCGGTCCCCTGTCTGGAGGCAAATCGACATTCGGGAATCCCATCGTACTTCAATTCCTTCCGACAAGCATGCCTGACGTCCGGTTACCGGGAGCACGGCTCGCGGCGAAAGCGGTGGTCCGCCTTAGACGGGCAGGGCACTGGCGCGCGCGTCTAAAGGCGGAGGGTTTCCAGCCCTGCCCTTTCGGTTGCAGGGTGGGAGCGCAATTCCGCCCTGGACCACGTTTCCAAAGCCATTATCTGAGCTGACGCCGCCCGCCCGCAATGGAAGAGGAGATCGGAAGACGCCCGACGTGAACATGAAATATCTGCGGACATTCCTCACGCCGTTCGAGGAACGAAGCACGCAGAAAACCGCAAACCGCACACCATGCGAGCGTCGACAAAATCGCCATCCTCGCCCATCTGTCGGCCGCGGTAGAGTTTGTCGACCAACCCCTGCCTGAAAGGGGCAGCCCTGTCGTCAAGGGGCAAACCGGGCGGTCGCAGTTGACGGAAGCCGGGGTCGCCGACGGGAGGAGCTATCGTTGGATCGGCCGCGACCTTGGCATCTTCGAGTATCCTGCAGCCGTCATGGTCAAACGACATCGTAACGTGCAGTTCGCGATGCTGTTCCGCCCCCTGCCCGGATCGACCCGATGAGGCGCGGCGCGCGCCGGCGGCTTCTGTTCGGCTTGCAGACCGTGTTGGGGCTGGCGCAGCGCGGGTTCTTCATCCCCTGCGCGCGGGCGGACAGCGTCGCGCCGCCGGGGCCGCTCGGATGGGTCGAGGCCCGCTTCGAGGCGGCCCTGCCGGCATTCGCGGCGGCGATGGACGCCATTGACGAGCTGGCACCGGCGCTCAGCGCCATAGGCGGGGAGCCGCCGCCGGAGCCGCGCCGGGACCAGGACTGGTTTCCCCGACTCGATGCCGCCATGCTCTATGCGCTCGCGCGCCGGCGCCCGCCGCGCCGCGCCGTCGAGGTCGGCAGCGGCCATTCCACGCGTTTCCTGCTGCGCGCGCTCCGGGACGGCGGCGCGGACGCGGACGTGACCGCGATCGATCCCGCGCCCCGCGCCGATCTTTCCGGCCTCGGGGACCGCCTCAGGCTCCCGCGGCAGACGGTGCAGGAGGCGGGCCGCCAGCCTTTCGAGGCGCTGGAAGCGGGCGACTGGCTGGTGATCGATTCCAGCCATGTCGCCATGCCGGGCACGGACGTAGATTTCCTGTTCGGGCGCATCCTGCCGGCGCTGCCGCCCGGCGTGCTGCTGCATGTCCACGACGTGTTCCTGCCGGACCCGTATCCGGAGGACTGGGCCTGGCGGGGCTATAACGAGCAATTGGCGGCGGCACTGCTGATCGCCGGCGGCTGGCGCCCGGTCTTCGCCAGCCGCTACATGGCAACGCGGCATCCGGACCGTATCGCGCGCTCCGTCGTGGCCACTCTGCCCACGCCCCCCGGAGCCCGCGACACAAGCCTCTGGCTTTGCCGCGAGCCGGCATGACGGAACCGGGCGGTTCAGCGCTTTCCCGGCTCACGCCAGCGGCGGACCCGAAGGTCCGGCTTGCCCGGGCCCTCGAACGTATCGACTCGTACAAGCATGGCGAGATTGGCGAGCCCACTCCGTTTCGCAAGCAGAACGCCGTTCGTCGTCGACGGGGTCTGACGCTCGGATGGCTCAACCCTGCCTGGCAGACGCAACTGGGGCGACTTCGGTCGGGTGCCATCGCCTTCGACGGGCGCGGCGATCTGCCTCCACGCTTGCCGGCCGTTGCGCCAGCATCGCCAATCCTGCACGAATCTTGATACTATTCCGAATCCTCGCGGAGGCCCTTTCGCAGGGATTCCTTACGACCGAGCGAAAAGGGAGGCGCTGCAGAACATGATGCCGAAGACGAAATTCCAGGCGCTTACCGCCAGCGCCGCCGCGCTCTCGCTTGTCGGTTGCAGCAGCGGCGGCGGCAGTTCGGGAACCCTGTCGCAGCAGGACCGGGAGGCGAAGACCGCGGCGGCCCTCACCAAGCAGGCGGCGATCGAGGCGGAGGCCGGCCAGGCGGTCGATGCCGGCCTCGGCGGCAGCGGCGGCGACGGTTCCGCGGTCGACACCTACAGTCTGTCGATCTCGCGCGGCTTCGGCGGCATGACGGTAGAGATCGCCGACAGCGCGATGGCGGAAGACGGCGACCCGGCGTTCGCGTTTACCGCGATGCTGGGCCCGGACGGCCGGATGCTCGCGCGCGACAACGGCATGGGCGTCCAGGAAGTCGTGGGCGTCCACAGCGACATCGAGGCGATCGAAGTCAAACCGTTCGAAGAGGTTCACAATCCGGACTTCAGCACCGACGTAACCGACCCGGAGGTTCTCGTGCGAGTGATGTCGGCCGCGTTCACCGCCAACACCGGGGCGACGCTGATGTTCCTCCATGACGATCCGGCTACACAAGACACGGACGAAGCCAGGGAAGTCGCCGGCGCCTATGACGGCGCGCCGGGCACATACAGGTGCAACGGCGACGCTGAATGCACGGTCGGGATCAGCGCGGACGGCGGGATTACGGAAATGAGCGCGGGCTGGATATTCACTCCCGACCCGGGCGCCACCGTCGATGTGCGCGACGCCGACTACCTGCATTACGGCTTCTGGCTGAGGAGGACGACGGACGGTGAAGGCGCGGTCACCTACAACGAGGTCGAGACCTTCGCCGGTTCTTCCGTTCCGGCCTCCGGAAATCTCGCCGAGGTCAGGGGCAGGGCCACCTATGAAGGCGGCGCTGCAGGCGTTTACACGATCGAGACCCGGTACGACCCGAACACCGGCGAGCTCGTCGACGCCAATTCCGGGCATTTCGCGGCGGACGCCCGCCTGACGGCGACCTTCGGCCAGACGGTCGCGCGGGACATCGCTCCGAACCAGCTCTGGATGCTCGCCGGCACGATCGCCAATTTCGTGCTGTCCGGCAAAGAGGACAACGACTGGTCGGTGACGCTGGCGGGCGTCATCGACAGGGGCGCAGGAACCGCGTCGGGCACGGCCGGGGGCGGCGTGACGGGACAGGACAATTCGTTCAGCCTTGTCTTCCACGGTCCCGCAGCGCCGGTCGATCATGACGGCGACGCGAACACGCCCGTCGTCGCGCCCCGGCCCCACACGGCGGTCGGCGAGTTCAACGCGAGCTTCAGGAACGGATCGGTGGCAGGCGCCTTCGGAATGCGCAGACAGTAGCCTCCGGGGGCCTCGGCGACAATCGCTGTCAGGGGCCGGGAGCCAGCCCCGGTTCCCTCCGTGACGCGCCGCGCGGCGGCCTCAACGCCGCCATCGCCATGTTTCGCCGCCTACCGCGCGGCGCCAGTGCCGTCAACCTCAGGCAAGGCGGGCGGGCCCCGCGCCCCATCCGGCCGCCGCAACGAGCCGGATCGACACGTCCAGGACGAAGACGAACGCAAGGAACCGTGATGGCCCGAATGCGCTCCCCTGGCTTGCGGCGGGCGTCTTCAGAATTGGCGCACGAAGCGCAGTTCTCCGCGCGTGCGTTTATAGTCGTAGAGCTGGGCATTTGTCGTCCGCCGCTCGTTCACCACGACAAGCTCCGGGCTGAAGCCCCAGAAGACGAGCCCCCGGTTGTGCACCGATGCGCGCAGGCTGCGCGTCCTGTCCTCCCTGGATGAGCCGTCCCGCACATTCGGGAACCAGTTGCCTTCATAGTCGGTCCAGCGATACTCGCCGCCGAGACCGACATTGAACCCCAGCGGCAGGATCACCGAGACGCCGGGTCCCAACCAGCGGTTCCTGTGCCGCCAGCGCTCCGCTTCCGGGCGCTGCCGCCCGTAGCCGGCGGCGAGTTCGAGACGCACCGTCGGCAAGACCGCCCAGCGGCCCCGCAGCGACACATCCCAGACCGGACCGTCCAGATAGTCCCGCGTCCGGTAGCGCCGCTCGTGCCAGCTGGCCCGTCCCGACAGGCTCACCGACCGGCTCGCGCGATGCCCCGCTTCGAGCCTCGCGCCGATCGCCCGGTGGTCGGGCGCCGTGCCGAGCCAGCGCTGCTGCACGCTCGCCAGCAGGCTCGCACGCGTGTTCCGGTCCAGAAACCGGCGCGGGCCGACATGGCCCGCCAGGAAAAACTGGTCGAACTCGGAGCCCTTGTACTCTCGCCGCGCCGCCTCCGCCCCGGCCCTCAGCCGCAAATCCTCGCCGAGCGGCAACTGGTATTCCGCTCCGCCCCAGGCCGACACGCCGACGCCCGAGGTCGTCAGCTCCTCGATGTTGCGCTCGAAGGGCAGGTTGAAGATGTAGATCGTCCGCTCGTCAGACGTGCCGCCGATATTGCTGTCCGGCGCCAGCGCGAAGCCCCCCTTGTAGCTCCAGCGCCCGCGCGCCCTGATCCGTTCCAGGAACTTCTCCACATTCGCGGCGACCGCTTCCGGCGGCTCGCTCGCCAGCACGAACTCGAAATGACGCCGCGACAGCGCGTACTCCCCCTTCAGGAAGAAGGCGCGCGCCAGCTCCAGCCTCACCCGCACCAGGCCCGGGGCCTCGACCAGCATGGCGTGGAAGGAGGCGATGGCCTGGTCCAGCAGCGCCTCCCGCGTGTCGTCGGGCACCCCGGCCTGCTGCGATGCCTGCAGCGCCGCGATGCCGTAGACGAAGAGCGTGTCGGCGTGGATGACCCGGCCCTGGACCAGCGGCCCCAATAGCCGGACCGCGTCGAGAAAACGGCCGCTGTCCATCAACGCCCGCGCCTCGGCAATCTTCTCCGCCTCGGCGCCTCCGTTGCCCGTGGACGACGGTGGAGCCTCCTGTGCAATGCCCGATACGGGAAGCGCAGACAGAAGACAGACGGCGAGTGCAAGAGTGCGGCAGATCGAGGCGAGCGACATGGTAATCCTTCAATCCATTTCGTTTGCAAATGAACAAAAAAAGAGGGCGGCCGCAAGGGCCGCCCAGTTGTAGTTCTTCGTGGTTGTGGACTAGTGAGGGTTGCAGTTGCTGCCGGAGCAATGCGCCCCGAAAGCACCCACATAGCTCTCAGTCTCGTCCACATCCATGGTGCTCGCGACATCCGCCCGACCGACGCCGAACGTGCCGGCAGCCGAACCCGGAGCCCTGGTGCTCTCATCCACATCGGCGGTATCGGTGTCGTTCGCCATGTGGTTGTAGAACGCGCCGCCCCAAGTGCCGGTGTAGCGATAGATGTCCTCGCCACTGGAGTCCTGCTCGCCGGTATTGCCCATCCGGGCGCGACCGGTGAACGTGCCTCCATCGACGATGTTGTCCGCCGGGTCGGCCGCGCCAGGATCGTTCACCACCAACTCGATACTGCCGGTGACGGCTCGGCCACCGGACATGATGTTGTGGATCATGCCAGTGATCGTTCCGATCTCATCGGTCCCATTGCCGAACTCAGCTGTCAGCCTGGCGTCGGCGTGGAAGAACTCGACCTCCGTTGCCGTCGAATGCACGCCAGCAGCCTTGCCCGTATAGGTGGCATCGCCGGTGACCGAAGTGACGGCGGTAGGTTCGTCGGTATCCCCGATCGCAGCCCCGCCGTCGGCGAACGCGCCGAAGGCGTAGGTGTTGATGCCATCAGCGACCACCGTCTCCGTCAGCCAGATACCGAACGCTATCCAGGTGTCGTCTTCCATGGGCTCGACCCCTGCGACGGTGACATCCCCAGCGGTACTGAATGTGTAACCGCTGATGCTCACGACATCGCCGTTGGTCACACGCAGATTGCAGGACGTCCCGCAGTTGAGCACGACGGCTATCGGAGCTGTCGCCTCGTCGCCGTCATGATCGTAGGTGGCGTTGTAATCACGCTCGGTGTCTGCAACAGGGGTGGCCGTATTGACCGTAGCGATCCGCGACTGAACCACCGGCTCACCGAAATAGCTCACGGTCTGCGGAGCCCTGCCCATGCTGCCCTGCTCAAGATCGGTGAACAGGATGACGCGCTGCCTGTTGAAGTCGTTGAGGTCATCACTCGTGGCGGTATCCAAGCCCGAGATATACTTCTCGTGCACGAAGTCGCCGAGGCCCGGACCCTGTGCGAAGTTGGCCACAAGGTCGTCGGCAGGATCGTCGGCATCCGCACCCGGCCCAGCGTGCCGCAACACGATGGCATCTCCGCCGCCCTCGGGCGTCACCGTAAGCATCGGCTTGCCCTCGCCCGGTCCGGTGTCGGCGTTGGTGTCTGTGCCGCCGATTGTTCCGTCCACACCGAGGCTCGTCCAATACGGATACGAAACGGCCGTGACCGTGCCGCCACCGTGCGACGGGTCGGTGGTGTCGTCATTTGCTGCCTTGACCGCCGTATTCACGCTGGCGATATGGGCATTGACGTTCTTCCGGATGAGCTCAAGTTCCGTCTCATCCAGATTGGCATCCGGATCCGCTGCCGTGATGATGTGATCCGCGTTGGCCATCATGAGCAAGCCGACCACGTGGGTGTTGGCGTAGTCCGCCGCTTTCCCCGCAGCCGCCTTTGCCGCCATGTAGTCCATGCCGGCTCCGGTCTCGCCCGTGTGCTCCTCGGTCAACTTGGCAATGGCCGCCTTGAGGTCTTCCAGAGCCGCCTCGGCATCCGCGGACGTGGTCGCGTCCTTGGAAGCCTGGAGGGCATCGTCAGCCTCACCCTTGGCAGTCTCCGCACGAGCCTTTGCTTCCTGCGCCTCCGCCGAAGCATCTTCGGCCAAACCGGCCTGCTCATCGGCATTGGTGTAGTCCGTCCTGGCACTATGCGCCCTGGTGGCCGCATTCCGTGCGTTGGTCGCCTGGGTCATGGCGTCCGCCGTCTTGCCCACTATCGCGTTGTAGTGGAACAAGACGCCGTCCATCGCGTCGTCGTAGAGTTCCTGCGCCTCGGCTTTCGCGTTGGCGAGATCCCTCTCCTCCTGCACCTGCTCGGCCGCGAGCCGCGCGTCTTCCGCCGTGTCCCGATTGGCAACCGCTGTGGAGCGCCCACCTTCGGCCACGTTCTGCTGCGCCTCGGCCTCCATCTGCGCCATGATCGCCGTTTCAGAATCGGTGGCGTCTTGCGCCTTCCGATTTTCTGCCTCGGCAAGCACTGCCGCAGCTTCCGCCGCATCGGCCGCTTCCCGCGCCTTCGTCGCGGCAACCGATCCAGGAGCCGCCTCTTCGGCAGCGGCTGCCGCAGCTTCGGCCTCGTCAGCCGCAGTCCGCGCCTTCGCAGCCGCTTCACCGGCCAGCCGCTTCGCTTCAGCCAGCATCTCTGCCTCTGTAGCGGCATCGGCCATCATCTGCGCAACGTTGCCGACTTGACCCGCGAACGTCATCGCATTCGCCTGCGCAAGCTCGGCCGCCGCCTGGGCTTCCTCTGCCTGCGCCTTGTACATGTTGGCATCTTCCTGCGTCGTCGCAGCCTTGGCCGCGTTGTTCGCCGCCGCGGCATCCCCGGCGGCCTTTGCAGCATCGGCCGCCGCATCCTCCGCACGGGCGAACGCAGCCGCCGCGATCGTGTTGAGGTCCTTGTTGGCCCTTTGTGCCTCGACCACAGCCGACGCCTCATTGGAGGCGGTCATCGCCGCGTCCGCAGCTTCCTGGGCTGCCTGCTTCGCATCGGCAAGCATCTTCGCCGCCAATGCCTCCGCAGCCAACCTTTCCGCTTCCGCATCGGCATCGGCCTTGGCCTGCGTCACCATGCCGGCATAGCTCATGGCGTCTGCCAGCGCGGTCTCGGCCTCGGTCTGCTTCGCTTCGGCAATAGCCTGCTGCGCTTCGGCGTCGGAAGAGGTGGTCGCCCTGACAGCCGCATCGCTGGCGTCGCGCGCCGCCGTTGCCGCCGCCATGGCCGCATTCGCCTTCTCAAGCGCCGTATCGTACGAGGCCTGGTCGGAACCTGCGATATCCATGACCGCCTGGACTGCCGCCTGGGCGGAATAGGACGCCGTCTCGGCGGCGTCCGCAGCCGTGTCGGCCGCCGTCCGGGCAGCTGTCAATGCCATGCGCTCGGCTGCGGCTGCCAACCTTTCCGCTTCCGCATCGGCATCGGCCTTGGCCTGCGTCACCATGCCGGCATAGCTCATGGCGTCTGCCAGCGCGGTCTCGGCCTCGGTCTGCTTCGCTTCGGCAATAGCCTGCTGCGCTTCGGCGTCGGAAGAGGTGGCCGCCATGCCAGCCGCATCGCTGGCGTCGCGCGCCGCCGTTGCCGCCGCCATGGCCGCATTCGCCTTCTCAAGCGCCGTATCGTACGAGGCCTGGTCGGAACCCGCGATAGACATGACCGCCTGGACTGCCGCCTGAGCGGAACCTGCCGCGGTCTCGGCGGCGTCCGCAGCCGTGTCGGCCGCCGTCCGAGCAGCTGTCAATGCCATGCGCTCGGCTTCCGCTTCCGCTTCCGCAACCATCTGGTCATGCGCATCCGCAACCATCTGCGCATACGTCATGGCGCTGGCCAGCTCGGCCTCGGCTCTCGCCTGCTCTGCTTCGGCCGTGGCCTGATGCCCCTGCGCGACAGCCGTATCGGTCGCACCCGCCGCCGCAGCGCTTGCCGCCTTGGCAGCCTCATAGGCCGCCATGGCGCGCCGTGCAGCCTCGCGAGCCAGCGCATACGACGCCGGATCGGCAGACCTGTTGGCCTCTACCGCAGCCGCTTCCGCCGCCGCGTCATCGGCGGCCGCCTTGGCCGCGTCCGCCGCCGTCATGGCAGCAGTTCGAGCAGCTACCAAAGCCGGATCGGGTCCGGTAGCCTGGGGCGGCGCACTCCCTCCACCGCCGCATCCGGCGAGGGCGATGGCCGCAGCGGCCATCGCCGCCAGTGCCCAATGTTTCATGGTTCTCATCGAACCTTTCTCCTTTCAGCCCAAGCCGTTATCGGCCGGGCAAACCGTTTGGACTGTTCCTCCGATTTCGTGGATGTCCGCGCAGATCAGAAGCCGACCGTGATGCCGGTCACGAAGGCGGTGCCTTCTTTCGTGCCCTGCTCGCCGCCGATGACCGAAGTCTTCGACGAGATGCCCGGCGCCAGCTTGTAGGCCAGGGACAGCATGGTCGCGACGGCCTCTTCGCCGTTGTCGGCGTCACCCATCATGTGCGTAAGGCTGACCGCCATCGGGCCGTCCGAATACTTCATGCCGACGCTCGCCAGCTCGTAATCGCCGCTGTCCGTAGCGTCGCCGTCGCCGTCCGCATGCTCGGCATAGGCGGCATTGAAGCCGAACGCCCCGAAACCGACCTGCACGCCGAAATTCGAGAAGGTCTGGTCGTCGCCGCCGCCCATGCTTGCCTGGTAGTGGCCGGCGGAGAGTGCGACGCTGGCGTCGCCCAGGTCGTGCTTCAGGTTCGCGGCGAACGAAATTCCGGCATTGTCATTGTCGGCCGGGGCGCCGTTCGCGTCTTCCTTGGTGTGGTTCGGGATATAGGCCGCGCCGAACTGCACGCCGCTGATGCGCGGCGTGTAGTAGGCGATCTTCTGCTCGTCGCCGCCGACGATCCAGCCGTTGGTTCCCAAGCCCAGCGCGGTGTCCCGCGAGCAGCCGGTCACGCCGGTCCAGCCCGAGTCGCCGCAATAGCCGACGCCGACATCCTGGTTGCCGTAGTGCATCAGCGCCGCCGGATGGTCTTCGGTGCCCAGCACGATCTGACCGAAGGAGCCGCTGATCGTGAGCTGCGACTCGTCGATCTGGTCGCCGGAGGTATTGCCTTCGAGCTCGACCTTGACGGAGAAGCTCAAGCCGTTGTCCGCCTCCAGCTTGCCCCTGAAGAAGATTTCGCTGTCCGACCACTGGCCGATGCCGCCTTCCACCGCGTCGTTGGCAGAGTCGCTTCTGTCGGTGAGGCCGACCCATTGCTCCATATAGCCGCCCACGCCGACGCTCAGCATATCCGCAGCCGAAGCCGAACCGGCAGCCATCGCACCCGCAAAGGCAAGTGCGGTGGTTGTCATCAGGGCTTTTCTCATAATCCCCGTTCTCCTAAAAGCTGTTTGAAGTGCACCTCCCGGTACACTCGCTCCCACTTTGAGTGCACGGCATATATGACCGATTCGCTCCGAGGCCGGAAGCGCCAATCTGCGCCCGCCGACCGGGTCTGGCAGCGATGGGGCAGCGATGTTGCAATGAAGCCACAATTGAGTCGCCTGGAACCGTTGAGAACAAAATTTTTGACATTTCTGTCAATAATCTTGACGGACGGGGCAAAAAAAAGACGAGCGCGGACCCTGGCGCCTGTGTCGCCGCCCTGGCCGCTTCCAGCACCCACTCCAGCGACATCCGAGACCCGGAGATAGTGCTTGAGGCCTCGGCCCTTCACTCAACACCGAGTCTGCATAGGTTCCGTCAGGCTTTCAACTACCCACAATGTCGCGTACCCACAATGTCGTGCGGATTACGACTGAAGGACGGCCGGAACTTGTCCGGCAGCTGCGCGACCTCGCCGGCCTGGCTTGCCATTGCTGGCGCTCGGTCGACCGCGCGAGGATCCCCGGCGGGTCCTTCCCCGGCACCGGACCAGGTCTCGCGGCAAGCCTCGGAGACCTTCGTGTGCTCGGCCAGGTGACGCTGCTATAGACGACCGGTGGGTATCGAAAGAGAAGCCCGACCTGAACGCCAATTCCCGGAGCGCGCGTTGGCGCCTTCCCGGTCTCTCGCAAGCTTCCTCGCGGATTCGTGGTAAAGGGCGGGCCAACATGGATAGCGCGGAGTATGAAGGACGGCTGCCGACACTCGGTGCCGGGCCGCGACGGGACAAGACCCCAACTGCATGGCTCTCGGCATTCGGGTCCCGGTCTTGAGCCGCCATCTGGACCCGACCGGCTTCAATGTCGGAGACTGCCGCCAGACACAAACGCTTGGACACCAATCCGCCTATTCGCGATTTCAACCGGAGCAGCACCGGCGGAGAGCTGCGGCCCGTGCGGGACTTCCGACAGAGGACCGGAACATGCCAGACCTCAATATGAAGTATCTGCGGACATTCCTCATGCAGGTCGAGGAAAAGAGCACCGTGAAAACCGCTCGTCGTTTGGGAGTGAGCCAAAACTCCGTCACTGGCCATCTCCGGCTCTTGGAAGAGGCCGTCGGTCGGCCCCTGCTCGAAAAGCGGTTCCCTCCCGCCAGGGCCGAAGCCGGGCGCACGCAGTTGACGCAAGCCGGGCAGGCGTTCTTGCCGAAGGCAATCGAGGCCATGGCAGCACACGACGCAATGTTCGATGACGCGCTCCAGATCCGGGACCCGAGAGAGGTCAGCCGGATTGTCGCGTCAAGACTTGTGGAATTGGCGCTGGCCGCTTTGAGGCACGATCTGTCGGATGACGACCAGAAGGACCTTTCCAAGCTCCTGTAAGGCGAAAGCAAACTGCCGCGTCGCGGTCCATTGTATGAAGAAGACGTCTGTGTATGAAGAAGACGACTGGAATACCCGCATGGCCGCAGCGGTAAAAGACATTGGCCCTGCGAGCTCGGCGGTCCGCTATTTCGGGCAGGACGGCTACTACGCGAAGGGGCGCCCGGAGCATCGCAAGACGAGCTTTCGGCACGGAGAGGCGCGCGGGCGCTCGGGCTCGGGCGGCATGTTTCGCCGAAGCGCTTCAACGCCATCCTGCCGGGACAGGCGCCGGGGACGGGACTGCGGCTGGGCCGGATGTGCGACGGCGAGCGCCAGCACCGTCCGGGAGTGGACATCGCACTGCCGGCGCCGAAGCCGGTCTCCCTGGCGGCGCTGCTGCACGGCGACACGCGGGCGATCCGGGCGCATGACGCGGCGGTGCGGGCGGCGCCGGACCGGGTTGAGGCGGAGCTGCCGCAGAGGCGGGACGGGGACCCAGCGACACGGCGGTGTCCGCGCGTGAACGCGCACAGCATGGCGGCGGCGACCTTCCGGTACCTCGCGAGCCGCAATCTCGACCCGCAGCCGCACACGCATTGCGTGGAGGCGAGCATGACCCGGAGCGGCGCCGGCGAATGGCGGCGCATCGAGGCGACGGCAATCCGCCGGAACAAGCGACCGATCGGGGCGCACTACCGCGACGAACTGGCACGCCGCCTGGAGGCGCTCGGCTACGAGACCCTGCCGACTACGATCGGCCCCGTGCCGGGTTTCGAGCTTGGGGGCTACGACAGGGCGGTGCGCGAGGCGTTCTCGACCCGGCGGCGGACCATAGTGGCGGCCTTCAAGCGGCGCGGTGGGCCCACCACCGGCCTCTGGGCGGAAGATGCCCAGCGCCTCCGCCGCACGGCGGAACGCATCCTCGGCGACGGGAACCATGGCGATCGCCTGGACCGCATCGCGAACGCGCCGACCGAAATCGTGGAAGGTGCGGCCCGGCTATCGCAGGCGCTCGAGACCGACGCGGCCTGTCGCGAACTGGCGCCGGGTCTCACCCGGTCGGCCGAGGACGCGGCCAAGCGGAAGGAGACCGTCCATGCCGCGCGGGCGATGCCGGAGCCGACCGGACTCAACCCCGGCGCGCAGGGAGCGCTCGAGCGGCATATCGATCGGCACGGAGAGGCCGAGGCGCGTGCCCGCATGCGGGCCGAAGAAGCTGCGAGGCCACCCGCTGGCAGGAGTCTCAGCAGCAGCAGGAGCGCCGCGGCATCGACCGGAGCGATGGCGGCGGCATCTCGATGTGAGGATCGGCATGAACAAGAGTAAGAGCTTCAAATACAGACTATTGCGGCGTGTGCCGGGCCCCATCGGGCGGCGTTACGCCCGCAAGCTTGATGTATTGGCAGCCAGAACCGACGGATTTGCCGCCGCCATACGCCGTTCGGAGGGCATGACCTGCATCGATCTGGGCGCCAATGTCGGCAGATATACCCGGACGATGAGCGCGGCGGCGTCTGAGGTGATTGCCTTCGAGCCCGACCCTTGGGCATATGCAGCGCTCCTGAACAACCTGTCGGATCTCGACAATGTAGTAGTTGAGAATGCGGCAGCGGGCGTCAGCGATGGCGTAGTCACGCTTTACCGGACGGCCCGGTTCCAGCGGGACCCTGCCCGCTATTCCCAATCGAGCAGCGTGGTAGCCGGCAAGAACAACATTTCCACCAATGTCGGCATTGAGGTCCGGCAGATCGATTTTGTCCGCTACCTGCAAGTTCTGGATCGGGATATCGGGATTCTCAAGATCGACATCGAAGGCGCCGAGGTCGATCTTCTGGAAAAGATGTTCGACAGGCCGGAGGTACTGGAGCGCATCGGCTGGATTTTCGCCGAGACGCACGAGAGGCGGATTCCGGACCACCGCCTGCGCGTCGCCGCGCTTCGAGACAGGGCCGCGCGAATCGAACGGCCGTCTATCGATCTGGATTGGCATTAACTCGCTTTTCACCGGCGCCTGCTGTCTCCGGATCTGCCACGTTCCTTTGGCAATTTGCGGCATCGCCCGATTCGAGCCCGACGAAACGCATTTCCGGCGAATCCGCCGCTGCGTCCCGCCCTTCCTGGTCGATACGCACCGAACCCTCCCCGCAAAGCAAATCCCGGTGCGTCCAGCATTGTTCGGGACAGTTCGGCCTCGGCTTCCCCCGAGGCCGGCGATTCCGCTTGTCTGCAGTCGGCCGCAGCGCGCCCTCCTCCTGTATTGCCGGGCGACCTCCGGGCCCCGGGCCTCGCCGAAGACGTCCCGCAGCAGGCGACGCATCCGCTCTTCCCGGCCCATCCCGATCGTATCGGTCATGAGCCGCTCCAGCAGCACGCCGAACATGGCGGGCCGCGAGCTCTCGGCTTTCAGCGAACGCGGCAGGTTCGAGGTTCCCTGCATCGTCAGGGAAACGGCCTCGGGGCCACGAACAACGGTCTCGCGCATGCGCGCGTCCACGAAGTTGCGCAAACGCGCATCGTCGACGCTGTTCCAGTCGCCGAACAGTCCCGCCGGAGGCGGTCGACGCAAGACCTTCTCGGCACGGTGTTCAGGCTTGCCGGGTGGAGTGTATCCCCGGTCGCCATGAGCGGCCCGATGTTCGAATTCGATGCGCCGCAAGGACGGTCGATGGCGAGGATCGCGCGGCTCCCGGACGACGCTGCGGGTCCGCGAGCTCCGGGAACGACGCTCCATCGCCAAGTTCGATCCGGACACGGCGGGTCCCGAGACGCTTAGCGCGCAGGAGGTGGCGCCCCGGCTCGGGATCTGCATTACCTCGGTCCATCGGCCGATCCGAGAGGGCATGTCGCCCGCGACACAGCTCATGCCGTGAGCTCCGTGGCAGTTTCCGGTCGCGGCGCTCGACAGCGAGACGGTTCGCATGGGCGTACGGGAAATCGTCACCCGTCGTCGCGGCGATGCCGAGCGATTACACGACGTTACCGGACCCCTCAGTTGCGGATGTCGAGGCCTGTGCAGACGATGATCTCGTTGCGACCGGGGCGCATCGCCTTCACCTCGTTCAGGGTGGCGAGGACGCACGTGGCCATGCGCCGGCGGCCGTCCTTCGGCGCCTCGGCCTCGACGGGCCGGATGTCGCCGTCGAGCATCGACCTGTCATGTGGAACTCACGATGATCGGCTGTGCAACATAAGCGAAGGACTCGTCGATCTGCGCGGCCCTGTTACCGTCCCGGTTGGCTTCGAGCTGGACATGGACGGTGTATTTCAGGCCCATGTCGGAAGCGGAAGCGAGCGAACCCTGGAAACAGACTTCCGAATTCGACCGGATATCGATGCCGCCTTTGGCGCGGTTGTCACCGCGGTCGGCAACACCAATCCGCTATTCCATGTAGCTGCCCAGGCCCGGCGCCGGCATATCGGCCGCCGAAGCTTGTCCGGCCGACAGCGCGCCTGCGAAGGCAAGCGCAATGGTTGCCACCAGGGTTTTTCTCATAGTCCCCATTCTCCTTCCGCTTGAAATGCGCCCGCATAGGTCCGGTTCCCCCCATTCAGACGACTCCGCAATGGTGTCCGACTCCACCGGGCGGCGCAGCCCGCCACCACCGGTCTTTCAACAGGTGTTGCGGGTTTACAACAATGCGCCGCACTCTCTAGGAAAGCAGCTTCAAGGCAGCGACGACCGCAATGCCCGCCGTAGCGATCAGCCAGGCGAGACGTCGAAAGAGGCGGGATTCCAAGGCCGAAAGGTCGGCCTTCGTCGCCATGGCGGAGCGCCCCGCCCTGGCCGCCTCCAGTATGAACTCTCGCGACAGTCGCTTCACCTTAAGCGAGTCGATCCGATCCGACGCAATCGGTATGTAGCGTCTGCGAGCGGCGCCTGTTCCGGTTCTTAAACTTACCGGATCCACATGATCGGCATCGACGTAAAATGAACTGGGCCGCTTTGTTGGCTCCACCTCTATCGCCGCAAAGTCGAACCGAAAGCCCACATTCAGCCCACATTCAGCCCACATTCAGTACTTGCTCGACGGTCTTGACCTTGTCAAAATGTCTTCGAGACGCCGAACACGCCGCCTTGGTTGCGGTAGCTGTTGATCGGAATGCTGGACCGGTTCCACTCAGCGAAAACGCCGACATAGGGGGCGAAGCCCCGATATTGCAGCGCGCGGTGGAGCAGGTTCAAGGAAACGCGCATCTGCCGGTCCGAGCGCGTCTTCCCGAAGAGAGGGTCGTCGTCGGCATAGCGCCGCCAATGAACCGCCGCCCTGGGCGACACCGACAGGCCGCCTTCGAAGGCATGGGAGACCCCGATGGCGAGACCGCCCATACGGCTGCCGCGACGGTCTTCGCGGGCATCGGCATATTCGAGATCGAGTTCGGCCCGGAGGGTCGTCTGCGAGTTGAACGCATGGTCCAGACCGGGGCGCAGGGTAACGGTCCAGCCGTCTAGGCCGGGCTGTTCCGGATGGCTGCGGCGTTCCGCGCTGAGCGTGGAGTCGATCCGGAGATCCGGCAAGGGTCGCAGGCGTCCGCGTAGCCAGGGGCCGCTCCCGTCGCTGTGACGATCCCCGCCCAGCCATCGCCGGCCGAAACGCATCCCGCCGCTTACGCTGCCGTGATCGAACAACCGGGCGACCCCGATATCGCCTTGGACAGAGATATCGTTCCAGTCGGATTGTTCGTAGTGCTTCGCTGCCGCCGAGACGGCGAAAACGCCGCGCCAATCGTCCGCAAGGACAGGCGAATATTGCGCGCCCGTGGTGAGAAGCAAGCCCGTACCCGATGCCTCACGGGCATCCTCGTCGAGCCGGAACGGCACACTGCCGATGCGCACTTCCTTGCGGTCCGTGCGCTTGACCGGGTTGCTCTCCGGCAGGACGGCCAGAGACGTCGAAACCGACCACCGTTTCCGCGCGTCGATCCGGTCGAGCCAGGCTTCGACCGCATCCTCGACCGAGGCCGGCAATTCGTCCGCCAACGACGCCTCGAAATGGAACTGCGCCTTCTCGTCGCGCCCGAGCAGACCGTAAACGCGGGCCAGTTCCAGTCTGACCCGCGTCAGGTCGGGCCGAAGGGCCAGGATCGCTTCGAACCGCTCGGCGGCATCGCGCAGATGGCCGAGTTCCGCCTCGGCAAGGCCCAGCAGGAACAACCGCTCGACTTTCTCCTCTTCGTCGGCGGGCCGAGCTTGTTCCAGGAACGCGCGCGCGTCACGAAAACGGCCGGCCTCAAACAGAAGCCGACCGAATTGCATGTCGGTAGGACGGTTCGGAAGACCGGCCGGTTGACCTAACGCGGTCGCGGCGAACAGCAACGCTGCCGCGACCGCAGTCGGGAATGCGCCCACCCGCACTTGAAGTCAGTCTTACTGGCGGGCACTGCCAAACCAGCCGTGAAGCAACTTACCGTCCGGACCCGCCGCCTGCATGACGCCGGCGGCCTCGGCGGCGGCAGGCCCGTAGAAGGCGCCCGACACGGTGCCGCTGTAGCCCAAACCGTCCACAGAGGCGGACAGGCTGTTGCCGCTGATCGTGCCTCCGGCGATGGTGAAGGAGCCTCCGGAAACGGCCCGATAGGGGTCTCGCGACGTCATACGATGCTCAACATCGTCGATCCGACCGGAGATAGCCCCCCCCCCCCCCCGCGAAATCCGCCGAAAGAGCCAGATTGCCCCTGTATCTCTCGGAAAAACGGCTCGATGCTCGACCCTGGCCGGGGCTGGGGATCCAAACATCGGCTACGGCACTGCCCGCGTATGTGGCGGTTCCCGACGTCGGCATGTTTTCTTGCGGCGTCCGAGAGCCGTGCACAAGCCGCAATGCCTGGGCGAACTCGATCTCCGAGTTATTGTAATTCTCGTTGGGAAATTTGGTTCGGAACCATTGCGATAGGTTGTAGTGCCTTCCCGCAGAGTTTGGAAAGAGCAGGTAACTCCATCCGCTGTCCTGCTTGGAATACGCGCTTGAGAACGATGCATTGGCACCAAGTTCTTCCGCGCCCAGGAAAATGGTTCGATCAAGCCCATCGGCGCGGTAATGGATCGTATATTCGTTGACACCGCTTTCCGCGACGGCCACTTCGACGCCTGTTACCCTGTTGCCATCGGCTTGGGATTCGATGCGGGGATTGGCGGTGGAATAGTCGTGACGGTCCACACCGGACGAGAACGCCTCAGCGTCCGTGTATTCGAAAAGGCGACTGCCCCCGAACCAGCCCAGAAGCGTCCAATCGTCATCATCGCCTTCGGCGCGAGCGGCGTTCAGAACACCGCCAACTTCTTCGGCGCCGGGTCCGTAGAACCCGCCCAGAACATTGCCTTCGAAGCCGCGCACGCTTTCGTCCAATGGAGCGCTCGGATTGTCGTCCACCCCGGTCAGGGAGGCCATGAACTGGCCGTCCGCGATCTCGCCGTTCGTAATTTCGAACCGGGTGGTCGAGGACATATCAGCATAGTCTGTCGAACCGGGCTTTCGCATCTGAAGCCGGAAAATACGACCCGACACATTTCCATCCGTGAAATCCGCTGACAGGACTACGGAGCCTCGAACGAACGATCTAGCCACGGAAGTAGAAATGGATTCGAGCGTGTTGTCGTAGGCGTCTCCGTTCATTCGCCCGGAATATCTAGCCGTTCCCATCGGCATGCCGGTCGTCGGAGTCTGGGCACCGTATATCAACTGCGTTCGTCCTCCATTGGGATAGGAAGTGCCCATCGCTCGGAGATATTCGAACTCTGTCGTTTCTCCGTAACCGACCCCGTCGAAGCGGCCAGTATAAGAGAACAAATGATACTGTCGCCTGTCGATTATTTTGGTGTAATTGGTGGGAAAGTCCACCCCGAAGTCATTCTTCGAAAAATGAACTTCGGTTTCGATTCCGTCCAACACATATGTCACGTGGAAGCCGCCATCGCCATCGCTCGCAACCGACGATACCGAGAAGCGATCTGTTGCAGCTGCTGTCTCCGTACTGCTGTCCCGTCGGATCGACGAAGAGAGCGTCGAAAACGAGTTCGCCGCATTCGGCAGAAGCGAAGCCAGGGTGTCGCCGGCAGAGGCGGCGAAATAGGGAGGATGCTCGCTCGCTGCCACGCCCGTCACAGCCGCGACCGTGGGCATGCCGCCCGTACGCTCGTAGGTGGCCGTGCTGTCCGCCGCGACCGTCACCGTGCAGGCCGCGCCGCCCGCAGGACAGGTGATCGCAACATTGCCGTGCTCCGCCGTCATGCCGGCCTCGACCGTGATCGGGCCGCCCGGCAGGCCGTGCCCCGAAGGAAGCGAAAGCGAGGCGCTCGTAACCGCGACCGTGGGCATGCCGCCCGTGCGCTCGTAGGTGGCCGTGCCGTCCGCCGCGACCGTCACCGTGCAGGCCGCGCCGCCCGCAGGACAGGTGATCGCAACATTGCCGTGCTCCGCCGTCATGCCGGCCTCGACCGTGATCGGGCCGCCCGGCAGGCCGTGCCCCGAAGGAAGCGAAAGCGAGGCGCTCGCCACCGCGACCGTGGGCATGCCGCCCGTGCGCTCGTAGGCGGCCGTGCCGTCCGCCGCGACCGTCACCGTGCAGGCCGCGCCGCCCGCAGGACAGGTGATCGCAACATTGCCGTGCTCCGCCGTCATGCCGGCCTCGACCGTGATCGGGCCGCCCGGCAGGCCGTGCCCCGAAGGAAGCGAAAGCGAGGCGCTCGCCACCGCGACCGTGGGCATGCCGCCCGTGCGCTCGTAGGTGGCCGTGCCGTCCGCCGCGACCGTCACCGTGCAGGCCGCGCCGCCCGCAGGACAGGTGATCGCAACATTGCCGTGCTCCGCCGTCATGCCGGCCTTGACCGTGATCGGGCCGCCCGGCAGGCCGTGCCCCGAAGGAAGCGAAAGCGAGGCGCTCGCCACCGCGACCGTGGGCATGCCGCCCGTGCGCTCGTAGGTGGCCGTGCCGTCCGCCGCGACCGTCACCGTGCAGGCCGCGCCGCCCGCAGGACAGGTGATCGCAACATTGCCGTGCTCCGCCGTCATGCCGGCCTCGACCGTGATCGAGCCGCCCGGCAGGCCGTGCCCCGAAGGAAGCGAAAGCGAGGCGCTCGTAACCGGCTGGTCCATAGGAGGCGTCGCACCGGAACTCGAACCACCGCCGCCGCAACCGGCCAGCGCCAGCACGGCGACAAGCGGCAGTGCGGTCACGGTCTTCACCAAAGCTGTGGTCTTCATGGAACAGCCGCCCATTGCAGCCCGAGTCTAGTCGTCCAGATTGGACATCATCCCGCAGATAGTCTGCTGTCGTCCATTGTTATGTCAACTGGCCCCGATCGTCGATGCCTTGCGCGCCCTGCGCGCCGGGGAACTGGACAGCCTCGACCTTCCTCACGCGTTTCTGGCGGCATACAACATCCCGGACAACGTCCGGGCGTTCTGCGGGCGCCACGGGGTGCAGGCCCTGGAGTTTCCGGCCGGCCAGGTACAGCGAAATGCGGATCGCCGCCAAAACCCGGTGCCGAGCCCGCTTTAAAGCGACTGGCTCGACATCGGCCTGTGCCATCGCCCCGGACGAGCAACCCGATACCGGTGGTTTTCGTCAGGTCGCCGACACCCGCCCTTTGACATATCCGTTCCCCGATAGCATAATTCGATAGCATCCTGACTGTTATCGAACCGGAGGCGCCGGCATGAGCACGAGCATCGTCGTCCGCGACATCGAGCCCGGGGACAAGTCCTGGCTGCGGCGCGAGGCCCGGCAGGCCGGGGTGTCGATGGAAGAACTGGTGCGACGCCTGATCCGTGAGAAGCGCGCGAAGCACGAACGCCGACTGAAACCGTCCGAAGCGTTCGCGCGGTATTTCGGGGAGGAGCACGGTGTCGAGCTTCCGCCGCCGGCCCGCGTCAGCTACAGGCCCCTGTCGTTCTCCGGCGAGGAACAGGAATGACGGTTCGGCTTGCATGGCTGGCCGACACGAATGTCGTCTCCGAAATGATGCGGCCGCGACCCGACCCGAAGGTCGCTGCCTTCCTCGATTCCATCGCCGACGAGGGGCTTGGCCTTGCTTCCATCACCGTCTGGGAGATTCTCAACGGCATCGGCCGGCTCGATCCCGGTCGGCGTCGGCGTGAACTCGCCGAACGGTTCCAGGACCTCCTCGACGATCTGTTCGAGGACCGGGTCGTCGCGTGGTCTGCGGCGGATGCGCAGGCCTGCGCGCGGATCATGGAGGACAAGCGCCGCCGCGGCGAGCCGCTCGACGACCATGTTCCGGATGCCTTCCTCGCCGCCGCGGCCACCGTGCGCAGCCTCGTCATCGTGACCCGCAACCGGGCGGAGTTCCGAAACACCGGCGTTGAAACCGTCGATCCCTGGACCGGGCGCCCGTCTTGAACTTTGTGTCGAACGCTACAACGAATTCAGATATTCTAACGGCTTGTCGGGAGATCGCACCCCCCGCTGCGCCCCTGAAAAAGCGGGGCGGTGCCGTTGCAACTCAACACCGCCCCGGACAGCCATGCGAGAGGGGCATAGGGAAACGCCCATTAACACGGCCGTCCTTTCTTTGTTCCGGAAGAGACGGCAACGCTGCTAGTTTGTACCACAGCCTGCGACGCTATACTAGGCCGAGCCTCTTGCAGAACTGCGTGGCCGAGGGATAGCGGCTGCAATTTTGGTATCGAATTGGACGCCGAGGGGCGTTTGGCGGGCATCGGCAATGCCGGGGAGGCCATGGCGGGGCTGCGGCGGGTTTTGAGGCGCCCGTTTTGAAGACGTGCCCGTTCGGGAGCGCGGCGCGGGATCGGCGGTCCGGGTCGGACGGCGCTATGGAGCGGCGAGGCGGATCATCCGGTCGGCGCGTCAGTGCCGGCAGTCCGAACATGACGCGCCGGCGGTCAGGTCGATATCGGCCGGTCTCGGCGCCAGGACCTCGGAAATCCGGGCTCCGCTGTGCGCCGGGACCAGGGCGAAGGTCCGATGCTCGGGTTTCGACTCCCGGGTCGCGGCGGCGAGGAATCGCTCGCGCTCCTCCCGGGTCAGGTATTTCCGGCCCTGGCGGTCGACCGGGAAGATGGTGTTGCCGGTCATGCTTCGAGCGCGGCGGCAAGTCCGGTGACGAGGGCGTCATCCACGACGATGCCCATGCGGTCGCCGTCGAGCATGCGGGGTTAGAGGTCGGCGGCGAGCGCGGCTTCGATGAGCTCTCCGTCGCCAATGCAGCCCAGATGCCAGGCGGTCCAGCCGGGGCGTCTGTCGAGCGCGCACCGGCGGACCTCGGAAGGGGTCAGGCGCCGCCGGGCGAGGCCGTCTTCGCCGGATTCATTTTGGAGGGCGTCGACGCAGAGTTCATGCGGCATGGGCGGGGATGTCCGTGTCGGTCGCCAAATGCGGCATTACCCTCTGTAGGTGACGGTCGAGAACTGCATTTATTTGCTGGAGTCTGTCGCCTGGGCGCGGTGCTGCGATAGTCTCCCGATTGGCCTTTGGGGGCTTTCTCCGTCGGAGCTGTGGGCAAATGGCCCGGCGCCGCGACCGCCGAGAGTCTGGCGGCGGGCCATTTGTCCATGGCGGGCCGCGGTCTCGATTTCGATTTTGCCGGGCTGGCGGCGGTTCCGCGGCCCCGACAGCGAGACCTGCGGAGCTCCACTGGGGCCGTCGAGAACGATGCGGCGCAGGCCCCCGGCGGGGCGCTCCGCGCCAGCGGTGTCGAGCGGGCTCCCGTAGCGCCCGAGGATCGATACCTCTGCCAGCGTCCGTTCTTCGGCGACCGATGACGGACGGCTACCGCCAGACCGGTCGACGCAGCTTCTGTCCAGGGCTTGGCGGGAGGGGTTACCCCCCGCCGCTTCAGGATCCCGGACGGGGTTCATCCCGAGAAGGTTGCGGCAACAGGGTCGGATGCAGGACGGTAAAGATCGAATCGAAGCTGCCCTCGCCGCCGTCGGCCTCCGCGAAGGCGACGCTGGCCTGGCCGGCGGCAAGCCTTGGGGTTCCGTCCCCGGCGGGGCGGCTGGAGAACCGGCCGGACCAGGACCCGTCCGACCCGACGATGGCGCGGTCCGGGTGCGTCACCGCGACGGAGGCGCCCGCGAACCCGCCGGTCTCGCCGATCGCGGCCGGCGCGAAGCGGATCTCGTAGCCCGCCGGCGGGTGCTCGGCAGCCGCGTCGCCGCGCCGCCAGCCGAGGATCGCATAGAGGTGCTCGCGCTCGAGCGCGATGTCGCCCTCGCATCCGATGCAGCCGGCGACGCTGCCGGCGGCGAAATCCGCCTGCAGCGTCATCGTCGCCGTGAACTCCTCCGCCAGCGGCTCCGCGCCGGGTCGGCGGTAGCGGTAAACCCCGCCAGCGCTCCCGGCATAGCTCGCCGTGCCCGTGACCGGGAGGTCGGGCGGGAGGCGCGCGTCGAGCTCCGGCCCGTCGATGAAGGGGACGATCTCGGCGTCCGCCGGGTCCAGGCGCCGCGTCGTCCTGGCACCGTCGAAGCGCATCCAGAACCCGGCCGACAGGTAGTCGGTCGGGTCGTCATTGTCCCAGCTCACAAGGGCGTAGGCGAGCGAGACCCCGTCCCGGTCGGTCCTGCCCATGGTCCAGCGACGGCCGGAGTGGTTGGGCATGAAGGGGAACCAGGACCACGAATGCCATTCGTCGCGAAGGCTCGAGAAGCGCTCCGTGCGGCCGTCCGAGCGCGGAACCGCAATGCGCAGCACCTCGCCGTCGAAGCTCGTCGGGCGGGGGGAGGCCTGCTCGCCGCCGCCGCTGGAGCAGGCGCCGAGCGCGAGCATGAGGGCGAGGAAGGCGAGACGGGCAGCGGTCTCCATGAAATCCAGTCTCCTCGGTCGAATTCGTGCGACAGGAAATCGCCCGCCGGGACTTTCATTATACCGGTTCGGCCGGAGCCCCGCTTGCGTTCGTTCGGCTCCTGCCGGACCTGCCTGGCATGCGCGCCCCATGAATTTCGTCGAGTCTTCCTGGACGTGATCGTTCCATTGGCGGAAGCAGGCGGAAGCCCGCTCCTCCTGCGGCGCCCAGCATATCGCTCCTCGTCCGTCGTTCCCGCGCATGGTGTTTCACGTTTCCCACAGTGCATACCTGGGCAGGGCTGGGCAGGGCTGGCGTTGGGCATCGGGAGGATCGGCAATGCAGCGTGGCTCGCTGGGGTCGATTCCGGAAGAGGGCAGAATCGTGTGCTCTCATGAGCCGCTCCGAGCTCCGAGCCAGGGGTGCTATCGGCGCAGTGGTGGGCAGCGGCGCGCCGGCGGCACCCGCGGGAAACTCACGGGCCCCGCAACTGCACGGACGGGAAGTATGTCGCGAATCTGGATGTGTCCACGGTAGCCAGCGGCCAGCCCATCAGCTCGGCGTGGGCGCCGATGAAGAAGTCCGGTAACGGCGTGCGCGGTGAGTCCTTGCCGGACTGGCGCCGCCTTCGGCTATGGTATCGACGATAGGCGGCCGCGCAGATGTCCGCGGCGGCAGCCGGAACGTCGAATATCTCGACTCCCCAGCCGCGGACACGATCCGCCACGGTACTCGGCTCCGTCTCGCCGACGCAAATCTCGGCGAGACAGACCGCATTGATGGCGGCCCCTTCGGTGGAGGCCGCCCGCGCGATCGTCTCCCTGGCCCAGTCCCGATACCGCGGTCCGCTCTCCACCGCATAGAGCAGTACGTTCGTGTCGAGAGGCTATTGGTGGAAACGACCCACCCTAGGAATGAGTCCTTCGTGGAAGATGAGAAGATGAGGAGCTTCCTTAGCGATTGGACCTGCTTGATACACCAGTGAAGCAGACCAGATGCTTGTGCCGCAGGCGGGGATTGTCGCCTTAACCGACGCAACGTGATACGGTCCCGCCATGTCCAGAAGGCAGCGTGATTCCACTTTCAGTCAGTTGGCCGCCGCGAACGGCCGGCTGGCCGAAGCCGTGCACTTGCAGGCGATCGAGGGCAATCCCCTGACTCCGGAAGAGATCGCCATGTTCGAGATGTTCGAGCGCGAAGGATGGTCGCCCGAGCGGCGCCGCGCCCATATCCTGCGCCGGATCGAGGACCGCGGCCGTACCGCCGCGGCGGAATGAGCGACCGCGACTACTGTTATCCGCCTGACTACACCGTTCTCCGCAACAGGCTCGACATCCGGGATGCCCCGGCGCTGGAGGTTGCGGAACGCGAGCTGGTCGCCCAGCGCCTTCTCGAGCCTGTGCCCGCGGGAGATTTCGAACTTGACCACCTGAAGGCGATCCACCGCCACCTGTTCCAGGACGTCTATGCCTGGGCGGGCGAGGTCCGCACCGTCGAGATCGCCAAGGACGGTAGCCGCTTCCAGCCGAGGCGGTTCATCGAGACGGGCATGGCGGACATCCACCGCCGCATCGTGGCGGCGGGGTATTTCGCGGGGCTGGGGCCGGACGGGTTCGCCGAGGGCTCCGGCCCGGTGCTGGGCGACGTCAACCATGTCCACTCGTTCCGCGAGGGTAACGGGCGCACGCAGCTTCAGTATCTGAAGCTGCTCGCTGCGCGCGCCGGGCATGTTCTCGACCTAACCCGGATCGACCGCGCCGCCTGGCTCAACGCTTCGCGCCGGTCCAACGCGGGCGATCACGCCGCCATGGTCCGCTGCATCCGCAACGCCCTCATATAGTCGCTCGATCTTCCCTTGCGCCGTCGGCGCGGCCGGTCTCCGCGTGCTGCGCCGCCGTCCGGCCGCCGTCTCCATTCCCGCTCTTCTCACCGACAGGAGGAGAGTGTTGGCCGTGATCGGGGCGGCGGTCGGCGCGTCCGGGGGAGGGCGTCCGGCCGCCGTTTTCCCTCATCGGCACGAAGGAGACGGCATCATGACGGCAGCCATGGCGATGCCCGGCAACACGGCGGCGACGTTCCTGGTTCATTTTTTCAGCACCGGCCTGGCCGACGACCGCTATGTAGTCGAACGGTTTCGGGCATATGTTGCGTAGCCGATTATGTTGCGGTAACGACGGATCCCGCTCTCCGGCGGGTCATCGATCTGGCGGACCGTTTCCTCTATTTCGATTTTTTTCCTTTCTTGTTCGTCTAGGACTGGCTCATCGGACACCGTTGTATCTTCGTTCAATGTTGGGATGGGTTTCATTTGGCTGAGACATTTTCGTACGATGGCCACTCTGGCACGCTCATTTCGTAGTCGTAGGTACTTCGCTTAAGCCGCATTGTATCCGGCTGTCGACGCCTCGCGTAGCATCTCCATCACGCGACGCGTTCGGGCTTCGCAAGCATTCAGACCAGACCGATGGTACGGGCTTTCCCTCGTCTAGGCCTGCGCACAGCGACTACGGACAAGGGCGCTCGCGCGCGCCTCCGTTTATGGGGCGAGCCGTAGGTTGGCTCCGACGGCAGCGCTGCGCGCCACCGCGCGAGGCGGACACCCAGCCCGCTACCCGGCCGCTTTCGGCTGCTGCCGGTCGAACGCAGGAACCGCATTGCACGAGTCCACCTTGAAGACCTTTCCCGATATCCGTTAGCGGCCCCGAATGCAGGAGCGGAGGTAGATTTATCCTCATGGTCCGGTGCACGGTAGCAGTGCTCACCCGGGTCAGCGCGCAAGCTGCCAGAACTGCGCCGGCGTGTCGGCGTCGGGAGCGCACAGTTGGTACGAGGGGACGGGAGGAGGAAGATGAAATCGCTGTCCAGATGCGTCGTGATCGGCTTCGCGGCAACGCTGGCCGCATGCGGCGGCCGGGGGGTCCTGCCCGTAACGACGACTCCCGAACTCCCTCTGCAAACGGCTATGCTTGCATCTCAGGCTCCGGTGGTCGACCTCGACGGCAGGTTGCACGTGGGAGCTGACGTCACACCTCTTGCCGAGGATCTGCCGATGGTTGCCGTCCACGGAAACGCCAGCGTTTCGCATGGGACGATCCGCGACGGTGTCGGCGCTGCGGAACTAATCGCCTACTTGCGGGCAGACGCTATTTCGTACGGCGTTCCGGATGACGGGGATGGAGCGGATGTCGAACTCCTCCCTGGGGGTCTCGTCTTTCGCTTTGCCGCGGAGCCGCCCACCGTCCGGGTCGCGGAAGGCACGCCGGCGGTGTTGATCGACGAAACGGTGCGCGTGGTCCAGGCAATCAACGCGGCCCTGCCTCGGGCGTGGCAGATGCGCGTCGGCCCCATACCCACCGTCGCCCCGGTTCCCGCGGACGGCGAAATCCTGGTCACCTTCGCACCGCAAGCGAGCTGGCCCGCCGAAGCCGTCGCCCCCGACGACGAAGGCATCGGTCTCGCGGAGCCGCGATATGCGCTCGTGCCGACGGAAGATTCGGAGGTCCCCTGGCGTATCGAGATTGTCGCGGGCCGCGTGTGGGTGGACCCCTCACAAACCGAGGGGATGGAGCGGCTGGGGGTCATCGCGCACGAGCTCATACACCTGCTCGGACGGAATCACGTCGACCCTGAGCGTTTCCCGCAGACCCTGATGGCGGCCGGCGGTAGCGAGGAGCTGTCGCAGCACATTCTGCATCCGCTCGACCGCGAGACGCTTCATGCGGTGTACGGCCGCCTTGCACCGGGAACGACGCCGGATCGGCTCGCCGAAGAGCTGGGCCCGTGGTCCGACACCTCCATGCACGTGCGAGGGGAATTGGAGATCGGCCACCGGGACATTGCCTTCGGGGCGGCGCTGCGGAACGGGCTGGCGCAGCCCTGGGCATTCGGGCCGACCCCGGATACCGACCTGGGAGACAACGCCGCGCTCTCGGGCAGCGTCCTCTGGACAGGTCGGCTTCTGGGGCTCACACCGCACGCGGAGACCGTCGCCGGGGCGGCCGAGATGACCGTAGACCTGCCGACCCTGTCCGGCTCGCTGAACCTTACCGGGCTCGAACGCTGGGCCGCCAACGCAGCCCCGGGAACGGCGGGGAGCGGCGCAACTTGGCGCGATGGCCGGCTGAGCTACGGGATCGCGGTTCGCGGCAACACGTTCGTGCAGACCGGCGGCGACGCGGGGCTGGTCACGGGCGCGTTCTTCGGCCTGTCCCATGAAGGCATGGGCGGCGTTCTCGTTCGCGAGGGCTTGAGCGCGGGCTTCGGCGGCAAGCGTTGAGGCTCCTTCCTGCACGAAAGCCTGCCTTGCGACGGAGCGATTCGAGGCGGCCTCGTCTTTCGGACAGTCTGGCGACCGCCGGGTGGCTGTCTTGAATTCCAAGACAATGCCCGAGCTCGGCAAGCTTCCTATCGCGACGATGGAGCCCGGACGGATGTCGTCACCGCGCCGACTACCACAATCCGCAAACTGGCTCTCACCCAGAAACACTACCTGGGCCGGACGCCACCGTCATGCCGTCTTGAGCCTGTCGGCCTCTGCGGTTGTGGTTGCTCGCCGTTTCTCCGCCCATGCGTCCAGATCCAGCCTGCAATAGCGTACGCGGTTGCCGAAACGGTGGAAGGCAGGACCGTCCCCACTCACGCGGTAGCCGTCCAGCGTGCGGGGCGAGAGGCCGAGATAGTCCGCCGCGCGCCGGGTGTCGAGGAAGCCGCTCCTGTCGTTGCCCATGCCGTCTCCCCTTCGATTGCAGGATGTGCCGGATCTGCTGCACCGCCGGCCGCCCGAGGCCATGCCGGAAGACGCCGCGCCTGCCGGCAGCGGCGCGCGCCGGCGGGAGCGAACGTAGGCGGGACTGGCGGGGTATTCAAAGCCGACGGTTAGGGGAAATCCGGCAACCTCCCGCCGTTCGGACCAGTGCGCGCGCTCCCGCGCGCCATCGCCGACACCGCGCGGCGGCAGGTTGTCGGCAGCTCGCCCGCCGTCCGGATCCGGGAAGGCTGCGGCCCAAGTCAGTGCGGCGCCGAAATTCCCGAATTTGGGGAGTCCTGCATCCTCGCCGCATACGCGTTCACCGCGACGCGCGGTTTCGGATCCGGATCGCTCTCTGGATGCTTGCGGAGCCAAAATAGGTCCAGCGGGGAAGTAGAAAAAATTACTATATTACGGTATCTTACACCGTTGCTGAGCGTATTCTACGATTTGCGTGTCGAGGAGCATCATGGCTCGCGGGTGATCCGTCGCAGCCGCTCCCACGGGAGAGCCATGTTCAGCGGTGACCGGTCCATTGCCTCAAGACATGCTTCGCGGCTCATTTCCGGCGCCTCGCTCGCCCGGTGCAGGCGGACGAGAACGAAGCGCTCGTCGCCCTGACGCTGGACGTTGAAGACGTCTCCCGGCTTGGCTCCCGGAATGACGACACGCCTCTTGATATCGGCTCGAACTGCTTTCATAAGTGGGAATTTCCCACAGGTGTGCTTCAGTCAATGCGGGTCTGCGCTAGGTCCCCGCTGCCCTTGCAATCCGCGACAAAAACCCGATCTTCACCCGACCGCTCGCGTCGCGTGCTCGATCCTGTTTGTCGCACGCGCTGTCAGTCCGATTGTCGCGTTATAGAATTGCAGGTTCGGATGTGACGACGCCGGACAAAAGAATGACAAAGCCCGACATCGAGATGAAGCTGCTGCGCGCATTTGTCGGCGTAGCTACCGAGCGGAGCTTTACGGCCGGAGCCCGGGTCGTCGGATGTTCTCAGAGCGCCATATCGACCCGTGTCCGAGTGCTTGAGGAAACGATCGGCGATCGCCTGTTCGACCGCACACGCATGAATGTACGGCTGACGCCGGCAGGCGAGAAGTTTTACCCGGAAGCGCGCGCTCTTCTCGATCTGCATGACCGCCTCATCCGCGCTGCATGGTCACGGGCGGTCGGCGGCATTGTCCGGATAGGTGCGACTGAGGGTTTCGGAGCTTCGGTGCTGGCGCCCCTTCTCGACCGTATTCGCGAGCGCTATGCAGCCATCGAGCTGCAAATCGTCTGCGGTGACGACAGCGAACTAAGGCAGTTCGTCGAGACGGGCAACGTCGATCTCGCCCTCATCTTGCTCGCAAAGGAAACGGACGCGGCAATGGTGCTCGACCGACCTCGCCTTCGCTGGGTAGGCGCGCCGGATTACGCCTTCGGACAGGGTGGGCCCATCGACTTCGCCGGCTATCCGGAAGGCTGCCCGGTCCGAACCTCGGCGCTGGCTACGCTGGAGAAACATGGCATTGCCTATTGCCTTGCGGCGACAAGCTGGAGCGACCGGCTTCTCGACCGCGTCGTTCGTTCAGGCCAAGCAATCACCGCAATGCCGGAAAACCTGGTTCCCGAGGACCTGAGGGTCCTCTTCCAGCCGTCCCGGTTGCCAAGGCTGGACACGATTGCCGTCCAGATTCTGGAACAGCCCGATCTCGACAATGAGGCTGCACGAGTCGTCGTTCACGAAATCAAGGACGGCTATCGCGGTCAATAGTCCGACTTTCTCACAAGCCCTGATCGGCGAGCGGATGAACCGCCCCGGCTTTCCCGGAGGCAGTTTGGTTTGAGTCATGCAGCCATATCGAGGTTTTCGCTGGCGGCATAGTGGTTTGCTTCGGCCTCAGCGGGCGGGATGTTGCCGATGGGGCCGATTGCGACGGCTGAAGCCGAGCACCGTCTTGGCGGCGGTTATGCACCGGGAGCGCGAGTGGCTGCGTCTCGTCCTCGCTCGGGTTCCGGTCGATGGTGTTGTGCCGGAAGTCCTGCCCGCGGCATTCGACATCCTGCCGGAAGCGAGGGCGCCCATGGCGAAGCTGGCCGGCAACGCCAGCGTGGCGCCGATTCCCGGCCTCGGCCCGTCGCTTCGCCGACGTTCGGCGTGGGCACGGGTCCAATTCCAGCCAGCATGGCCGCCGAGGCGTAGAATCGGCGGCGCGGGCCGGTCCTGCGAACGGGCCGCGTCGCACGACGTGCACGTGCAATTGAGCGAGGAGAAAGCTCCTCGACCAGGACGGCCAGGACGCTGGTGAGAATGAGCCCGCATGGCATTGCCGACAGCGCAGGAGAAAGCTCCTCGACCGCCCGGAGGACGGCCAGGACGCTGGAAGCGGGAGAGGCGCGCATTCGTGCGCCCGCCCGAGGTTTCAGCGTCGGTTCACCGCGTCCCGTCGGATACGCCGGTGGCGGCGCCTGGAAGCAAAATGTATTCTGGTGGCTTTGCCAAGGAGAGGGAGGAGATTGCGATGAGGACGTTCCTGACGGCGCTTTTCGCGGTGGCTCTGCTGCAAACAAGCGCGGCCCACGCCGGGCCGCTGGCGCCGCAGCCGCGCGTCGCCGCCAAATACGACAGGAACTTCATCGAGCGCTCCGGTGCCCAGACGCTTCAGGAGCTGCTTGACACGGGCATCATCCGCTATTTCCTTACCGGGGGTCAGGACCTTCTCGTGCTGGTCGATGGCAGGCCGTACTCCTCGACCGGCGGCAATCTGGAGAGTGTGCCGCTGTCCGCCGTCGAGCGCATCGAGGTCCTTGGCGGCGACAGCCTGGGCTCCATTGGCGGCACGGTGCGCGGCGCGCTCAATATCGTGCTCCGGAAGAGCCTGGACGGCTTCGAGGCCCGCACGGTGATGCGGGCCCCCAGCCGGGACGGCGGCGACGCCTGGCAGGGCAGCACCTTCTGGGGCGGCGGGTTCGGCAAGGGCGGGCGCATGACACTCGGCGTAGATGTGCTCGACCGCCAGGAAATCCCCGGAACGGCCCGCAGGCACAGCCGCTCGGAATGGGTCGAGGGCGGAACCTTCAGCCAGGCGCAGAATGTCAGCATCTCAGGCAATACGGTCTTTGTCGTCCCTGGGTCGGTAAACGTCGACGGCGAATTCATGAGGGACACGGCAACCATTGACGGCAAAGATGTCCCGCTACCGGCGAGGTCGGTGGCGCTGGGGGACTGCGATCCGGCGCGCGGCTATGTCCCGGGGCTCAGCAACCCGCCCGGCATTACCTCGGGCGACAAGGGTTGCGGGTTCGCCTTTGGCAACATCTGGTGGGATACCGCCAGCTACGACCAGCAAAGCGCCATCCTCGACCTGGACCATCCCCTCGGCGACGATGCCGAACTGCATCTGGACGTGAACATCGCAAAGGGCGATTCGGCTTTTCGCTACGCGCCTTCGGTCGATGTTTTTTCCATCGCCCCGCCCCAGGCCGTGATCGACGCCATCAACGATGCAGCCGGAGAAACCATTGCCGACAGTGACGACAGGTTCTCCATCGGGCACCGCTTCGTGGGCCACGGCAACCGGGACTGGCTGACGGAAAGCGAGGAATACGACATCTCCCTGGGCGTCCAGGGCCGCCTGGCGGAGGGGCTCGGCTACGATGCGCGCATCGACGCCTACCGGGCGGATAGTGTCCTGACCGGCAACACCCTGGTGCATGCCGGCCGGATAAGGGAAGAAATCGCGGCAGGAAACTACGACGTCGTAAACCCCCTTTCCGACGACCCGGCGCACAAGGCGGCGATCGCGAGAACCGGCTTGCAGGAGGAAAAGGATGCCGGCGGGGAAAGCCTTTCGGCCCGGCTGGCCTTCGAAGGGTCCGGCTTCGCCATCGGCGGTCGCGATGCGTCATGGGCGACAGGGGTCGAACTGGGAAAGGTCGAATCGCATTCCCTCCTGCGCTTTCGCAGCAATGACGGCATGACCCATAATGTGACCGAAGTGCTCGGATCCGGCGGGGTGAGCTATGCTGGCGAGCGCGACACCGCTGCGGCCTTCGCGGAGATGTCGCTGCCCTTGGCCGACAAGATGGACCTCAGGGTGGCAGGCCGCGCAACGGAACTCGGCGATGTGGGCGGGCTCGGGTCCTGGCGCGCCGGAGCCGAATACCGCCCGACCGGCATCTTCACCTTGCGCGGCTCCTTCGGCGCAGCGGAGGGAGCGCCCTCGATGCTCCATCTCTACGCCACCGAGGTGCAGGGCCATCCCTATATCCTGTGCGACCCGGGCGCCGGGCCGCCGCCCCGCACATGCCAGGCGCCGAACGTCCGGCAGGTGACGCAGGAGCTCTCGGGCAACCCGAAGCTCGATCCCGTGAAAGGGGAGAGGATTGCCCTCGGCGCCGAAGCGCGCCAGGGGCCGTTCTTCCTGACAGCGGAATGGTACCGGATCTCGACTTCCGGGGGGGTGGGGCTGAACAGCGCCACATGGGCCATGCTGAACCTGCCCGAGTGCGTGGAAGGCCGCGCCAGGGACAATTGCATCGAGCGCAACGGCGGCGACATCACCATCCATCGGGGCTTCGAGAATGTCGCCCAGTCGGAAATCTCGGGCATCAACACCCGGTTCGGCGGGGGCATGAGAACGAGCTGGGGCGTTGTCGGCATGCGCGGCGCTTGGCAGCATGTCCTCAGCACCGACAGGCGCGTCGCCGGCGCGAAAGACCGGATCGTCATCGCCAGGAACGCCGTTCGCGTCGGGTTCCTGGCGCGGCGCGGCAATCTCAGCGCCGTGTGGACTGCAAATTACCGCAGCGGCTTCAAGAACCGGACCGGCAGGGGGGAGTTCGGGTCCTGGACCGGCCACGACCTGTTGGTGGACTGGGCCGACCCGCTGGGGCTCAAGGGCGCCCGGGTCTCGGCCGGCGTGTACAATCTCACCGACACGCAGCTCACCACGGATACGTCCGACCCCTCCAGCACGGACGGGCCCGTCGCGGCCGGCTGGGGGCGCACCTACTTCCTCACCCTCAATATGCGGTTCTGAGGCCCGAGGGCCCGGCCCGATCGCAGCTTTCGCTTCGAAAGGCTGCCGGCGCACTGCGCTCTACAGGCGCAGACATGGCGCACACCGAGAACAAGCATGGGGAATGCCGCTGAGCGGGGTATTGCGAGCGCCGCGGGCATGCGTGGACATCGAAGGACCGGTTCCATGTCGGGGCTGCGTGCTCGAAGGCGCCCTGGCACGGCCTGGTTTTTCCGAACCCGTCTCATCTATTGCCCGGCGCGCCGCTTGGACGCCGATCGGCATCGCGAGCGTCCGATTGCGTTGAATCCTGAAGGGGCGGAACCCGGCGCTTGCAACGCGCACGCCGGCGGATGCGCCGGAAACGCCATCGGAAACGGGTTGATCCGCGCCGGCCGGTCTTCATCGACGAGACTTGGCCAACACCGATATGACCCCGCTGCGCGGCTGGGCGCCGAAGGGCAAACGCCCGATGGGGCGCGCGTCCCAACGGCGGCGCTGATCGCATCCGCGGACCGTCGTCCCTGCCCATGGCGCTCATCCGCCGGCGTCCCCGGTCCCCTCCCGGGTCTCGGCCAGCACAAGGTCGACCACCGCGCGCAACGCCTCCGCCTCGCTGTTCCCCTCCAGGCGCCGAAGGCGGTAAAGGTCCAGTTGCCGGTCCGCGGCCGCCCCTTCGCGCACGATCGTCGGCGCGTGCCCGAGTTCGGCCTCGCAGCCCAGCGCCTGCGCGTCGGCGGCAAGTTCCTCGACCAGCGCGTCGATGCGATCCGCGATGTCCACGCGCCCGCCGCCGCTGTCGCCGAAGTGCGCGAATACCCCGTAGCGCTGGGCGATCCAGCGGTCCTCCGCGATCAGCTCGGTCAGCGGTTCCGGCGGCAGCGCATTCCCGCGCACGAGCCGGGCGAGGCGCCGGATGAGGCAGGCATAGAGCGCCGCTATGCACAGCGCGTCCTCGATCCGCGGGCACACATCGCAGATTCGCAGCTCGATCGTCGGATACGCATGCGACGGCCGGATGTCCCACCACAGCTCGCTGCCGTCCTCCACGAAACTCATGCGCCGGTAGCCGTCGAGCAGCCGGTCATACTCCGCGCGCGAGCCGAACGCGGCCGGGATACCGGTGCGTGGCAGACCGCCTACCAGCGTAAGGCGCCACGACTTGAACCCGGTCTCGCGCCCCTCGCTGAACGGCGAGGACGCTGACAGCGCGTGCAGCAGCGGCAGGTGGCGCCGCAGCGCGGTCATCACCCGGATGCGCAGCTCCGCATCGCCGAACCCGGCGTGGATGTGCATCCCCCCGATGGCGAAGCGCCGCACGTTCTCCTGGAAAGTCATCGCGAAACGCTCATAGCGTTCGCGCGGCGTGATCGTCTGCGCCTGCCACGACGAGAAGGGATGGGTGGAGCCGGCGTAAACAGCGACCCCGTGCCGGGCGGAGGCATCGATCGCGATGCGCCGGGTCTCGCGCAGCGCGCCGCGCAACTCGGCCATCGAAGCGCACACCCGGGTGTTGGTCTCGACCTGCGAGCGCAGCAGCTCGCGTACCACCTTGTGACGCCCGGCGTTCCGGCGGCAGTCCTCGAAGATCGCCTCATCCGGGTCGGACACCACCTCGCGGGTTTCGGGGTAGACAAGGAACAACTCCTCCTCGACACCGAAGGTGACAGCCAGATCGTCCCCGGCGCCGGTCACGGCGCGGGCGAGGTCCGCAGACGACCCGAAAGGACGGATCCTGACGTTTCGGGCATGCGGTCTCCTCCCATCACGGCCATTCGGCCGGAACGTGCCCACCATACACCATACATCCGCCAGCCACGCCGCCATGAACGGCGTGCCCCTGCCGGTGGTCTCGCGCCTGTTTGGCCATTCCAACGCGAGCATGATGCTCAGATTCGCATCTCTTGCGGACCGCGACAGCGAGGCCGCTGCAGAACGGGTTGGGACAGACATCGGGGCGCCGATAAACATGAGCGGCAATGAAAGGTAGCCTCCCCGCTGCAGGCCCAATTGGCAATCCCGCGTCTTCGCGGGTGCGGCTACCGGGACCGATTGCCCGCAATCGGCATCCTGCGAGATTGTCCGGTCCGGGTCGCCGGCTCCCGTCTCATCCGGGCAGTTTCTCGGCAATGGTAAGCATCCGCCAAGGACCGCAGGATATGCTGGGGTGAGTTTGTGGGCGGCGTGCTGCTGATCGGGACGGATCAGGCATGCGTTTCTGGCTATGCGGCGAGGTCGTGCCGCTGACTGTCCGGCCAGTTCCATGGGAGGAGTTCGCCGAGCCGGCTCTGTGGCGTCTCCATCACCTGCACCGCACCACACCAGGCTCCGCCGCCTCTATTCCCGCCCCGTCGACCGCACCACCGGCCTCATCTGCAACCGAGTTGTGCGGCCCAGCGGCGTCCACAGCGCGACCGACTATCCGGCCCAGCTACGGCGGATCCGCTACCGCGACGGCAAGCGTGGCAAGACCCTCGTCTTTCTCACCAACAACTTTGTCCTGCCCGCCCTCACGATCACCGAACTCTACCGGGCCCGCTGGCATGTCGAGCTGTTCTTCAAGTGGATCGAGCAACATCTCCAGATCAAATCCTTCTTCGGTACCTCCGAGAACGCGGTCAAGGCCCAGATCTGGATCGCCGTGTCGGTCTTCGTCCCGGTCGCCATCATTCGCAAACGCCTGAACCTCGAGCAGAGCCTCTACACAATCCTACAGATCCTGAGCCTGGCCATGTTCGAGAAAACCCTTCTCGATCAGTTGTTTGACCCCGAAGGGCAGCAGTTCCGTCTACAGCACAACCCTAACCAGTTGAATCTATTCGGATAACATTGGGACAGCAGCGCTTCCATCTCTTCGTCGGCACGCGGGCGGCGCCGGGGTCTGGGGGAACAAGGGATCGAACCCGGGCAGCGCCGGATGGCGGGCGCATAACCGCCCGCGATGGGGTAAGCTTCGCGCATGGTCGCAACGGTCGTCAGCCTGACTTCGGCCTCCTCGACGGTGCATTATTTCCGCCGCGAGGGCCATGGGCTCGGGCCGAACCTGCCGGCCAACGACCCCGGATCGGGATCGGGGGCAGGAAACGAGGCCTTCGAGAACATCGCCGCCGCTTGGGACCGCCATGTCGAACAGAAATTGAGCCGGGGACGCGGCATGAGCGCCTGAGCCGGTCTTCGCCGCCGCCCTGACCGGTCCGGCCGCCCGCAGGCGAAGGCGTCACCCCGGCGACAGCAGCGGCGTGGCGCAGTCGTCGGGCGCGGCTGTCGGCATCACGCCGTCCCGGCGCCCTTCGCCCGACCGGGGCCGGCAAACCTGCCGGACAGGACCCCGGCCGGCTCCGGAGTGGGCGCCGCAGGGCGAGGGGCAGACGCGGAGTTCTCCGGATGCGAACCGGCGTTGCCCGCTCCGCGCGCCGGACGGCGGGAGAGGGAGGAGGCGGACTACCAACCGCGCGGGACGGCTTTCCGGATAAGCCTGTCGAGATCCCTCATCGACCGCTCGTGCCTTCTGGCTTCGGCCTCCATGAGCTCGCGATGGGTGGCAGTCCGGGCCTTGTCGGCCTCGCTCATTTTCGCGATGCCGTGCAGGAGTACCGCGATCTGTCCGAGGCCGACCGCGCAGGCGACGGCTGCCTGCGCGGCGATTGCCAGGGCGGCGGCAGCCTGCGGCGCGGCAAGCGCAAGATCGTGTAGTTCGGCGAAGATCATCCCGGACACGCAACGATCGCGGTTTCAGCCGGGTTGCAAGGAGACGGGGCGGGGGTCCCGATGGAAGGGACCGTGGCCTGCGGTTCCGGAGCCGGCGCCGCAGGTCGCGGCCAACGGCTGGCCCGGGCAGCGGCGTGAGACTGCGAGCGATGCGCGTTCATGTGCCGGGCAGCGACCGGGGATCGGTCGGGACCTTTCCCTTCTCCAGTTCCCCGAGAAGCTCCTCGAGCGCGCGCATCCGGCGTTCCGCCCCGGCGGAGACCTCGAACCCGCCGCCGGCCCGCAGATGGCGGAACAGGCAGGCATTGGCCGCATGACCGAGGCCGTGCCTCATTGTCAGTTCGACACCGCCGCCCCGGCCTTGCAGCCGGACCTGCCGCCACTCGACCGATGCTTCCACATAGACGATTCCGAAGGACCTCGCCTCCGCCCGGGCCGCCTCCGGACCGAACAGCGTCCCGAGACGCCGGCGGACGGTGAGCGCGCCCCAGGGCGTGAGGCTTCCCCGATATCTGTAGCCGACCGTCCTCTGCTCCGGGCTGTCCGACAGCGCCTCCGTCCGCCTGCCCCGGAAGACGCTCGCGAAGAGGCGGTCCAGCATGTCTGCGTGGAAACCCAGCGCAGCCTCCATGCCGGCCTTCGCCTCGTCCCGGTCCGTGTCCGGCGCCGGCAGGAAATGCCACTCCGTCGAGGAGAGTCCGCCCCGCCGGCCCTCGATGGAGAAGTAGTGGCCGAAGCGGTTCAGCACGAGGTTCATCTCATCGCCTTTCCTTGACGCGAATGCGAACGCCTCGGGCACCGGGGTTCCGTTCCGCCCGTCCGGACCGGCGCGCGGGAACCGTCCCGGCCTTCACCGCCGGCGCGAGTTGAGGCGTTTCATGAACTCTTCGTGGTCTTCCCGCCGGCGCCGCGCGTCCAAGTCGAACGAGATCATGTATTCCTGGTGCTCCCGCTCCCATCTGGCGGCCCGCTTCTCCATGTTGCGGCCCCACTTGTGGAGCTCCCGGATGACGGCGGCGACCATGGCGACATAGAGGACGAGCCCGGCCGCCACGATGATGAAGAATATCTGCATCTTCGATGAGGATGCCGCCGCGGCAGCCGCGAATATCGCGAAATACGCCATGGCGGGACTCCTTCCCTTCAGTTGTCGGTTGCCAGTCGGCGCGCTGCCCCGCCCGCCTGCCAGAGGCCGGGCGGTACCGGATAGCCACCCGCGCCCGGCTCCGACGCGGCGGCCGTCAGCAGGGCGTCGAGCCTCTCCACCTTGCGCGTCAGTTCGGACGCGAACCCGAATGCGTCGAGCGCCAGCAGATGGCGGAACAGGCAGGCGTTCACGGGCGGCGGCAGGTTGTGGCTCACCCAGAGATGCAGGTCCGAGGGTCTTTCCCTGCCGCTGAAGCGCAGCCCGGTATTGGCGTAGAAGGTGTCGTCCGGAGACGCGCCCCGCCGGGCGGGTAACGCAGCTTCGCCGAACAGCCGCTCCAGGCGGCGGCGCAGCAGGCACCGGCCCGTCCATGTCAACCTGCCGGCATACTGGTATCCCGAGGTCACGGCGAAGCCGTTGCGGTTCTCGTCCTCGCCGCCGCTCAGCGCCGGCTGCCTGCCTCCCTTCAGCACATGGGCGAAGACGCGGTCCAGCAGTTCCCGGTGAAGGTCGGCCGCCGCCAGCATGCGCTCGCGCATCTCCGCACTGCCGTCGCCCCGGTCCGGAACCGGCTCGAAGAGCCAGCGCGTTCCGTTGAGCCCGCCCTCCCGGCCATGGATGCGGAACTCGTAGTCGAAATGCGTGCAGACCAGTCTCAAGGCATCGGCCTCCCTCGGCATCGGCGGTCCGGTTCATCGTCTGTTGCGCGGCTCTTCTTATTTCGATAACATCGTTATCGCTTTCAACATAGCACAGGACCGGAGCGAACGCCATGCCCAGGGAAACGCCCGCAAACCGCCTCACGCCCGTGCCGCCGAGGGAGGCGTGGTTCGCCGGCATCGAGAGCAATCACAACCGCAAGGGCTACATGCGCGATGTCGGGGAGTTCATGAGCTTTGCGGGCCTTTCGGAGCCGGAGGGGCTGCGGGACGCGACGCCGGAGCGGGTGGAAGCCTGGCGCGAGGCGTTGCTGGCGCGCGGACTGAGGCCGGCGACCGTGCGCCGCAAGCTATCGGCGCTCTCCTCGCTGTTCGACGAACTGCTCGCCCGGGGCGCGGTTGCGGCCAACCCGGTCCGGGGCGTCGAGCGGCCCGTCGACGAAGAGGGCGGGCATGCGGCCCCGGTGCTGACCGGGGAACAGGCCCGCCGTCTCCTCGATGCGCCGCCCCAAGGCACGATCAAGGGCCTGCGCGACCGCGCCATCCTCGCCGTCATGCTCTGCCAGGGGCTGACGCGCGAGGAGCTCTGCGGGCTCAGCGTGGGCGATCTCGCCGTCTTGGACGACCGGCCCTGCCTGAGAGTTGCGGGCAACCGGGGCCGGATGCGCATCGCCGCGCTGCATCCCGAGACGGAGCAACGGATCGGGGACTATCTCAGCCGCGCGGGCCACGGACGGGACCCCTCCGGGCCGCTCTTCCGCCCGGTCGCCAACAATCGCGGCGGCGGGCGGCTCGACCGCGCGCTCGATCCGGGCTCCGTCTACAGCAATGTCGTGCGCTACCACGCGGACCGCTCGGGTCTCACGCGCGAGGTCGAGGGGCTCTGCGCGCACTCGCTCCGGGCGACGGCGGCGGCGACCGCGCTGCATGACGGCGCCCGGCCCGAGGCGGTCCGCGACTGGCTCGGGCATGCCAACCTCGCCGCCACCCTTCTCTACTACCGCCTGCCCGCCAGCGACCGCATCGACCCCGCGTTGCGCATCTCCTACCCGAAGCCGGAGCCCGCGCGGAACGAGGTCGAGCTGCCCGCCTTTCTCAAGGCGGCGCTCGCCGCGGCAGAGGCAGGGTGCGATGGCCGGAATGCCGCCGCGCAATCCGGGCGCGCCGACCGGGCAGGCTGACGACCGCCCCCGATGATCGCGGCCGGCACAATGCCAGGCGAGAGCATGGCGGGAGCGGCGGTGAGCGCGTCCCCGCCGGACTTCATCCCCGCGGACGTTCCCGGGAGCCGATGTGCTGCAGGAACGAGAAGCGCAGGAACCACCGGCCAACCCGCCTGACAGAGAGAGTCGCCATGCCCGTCTTCGACATCGCCGACCCCGAATTACCGCTTTCGGACCTGGTCGAACGAGCCGGGCGGGGCGAAGACATCGTGCTTGCCAGCGACGGCGTTCCCCGCGCCCGTATCGTGCCCGCTCGTCCCCCCACACGCAGCTTCACGGCCGTCGTCGAACGATATCCCGACACCGGCGTTTATGTCGGCTACATCCCCGGTCTGGCCGGCGCCCGCGCACAGGGCGAAACTCTCGACCGACTCAACGCCAAGCTCGTCGAAACCGTCGCGCGCATTCTTGAGGACGGCGAGCCCGCCTTACAAGCCGAATTTGCCGGCATCCTGACCCTCCGCGTCTGACCTGTCGCAAGGCGCCGCAATCGAACCGATTCGCCTGCCCGGCATCCTGGCGGTCGGGCTGTGGCCGCCTCCTCGACGGCGATGCCAGCCGCTTCCGGAATATCGATGAAACCGCAGGAATCCAAGGTTCATCGGGGTCGCCTCCGCGGTAGCTTCGGGCTGTCGCAAACCCAAGATACCGAAGGCAACCCCGGAACCGGACCCTCCTACGCCTAAATCAACTCATATCTGCGGAAATCCCGTCCGTCCGACGAGTCTGCAAGAGGCTCCCTCGACCAAGGTTTCCCGGTTCATCCCCGCGCGAGCGGGGAACGCATCGTCGCCTTGCGGTTTGGCTCGGACATCGTCGGTTCATCCCCGCGCGAGCGGGGAACGCGTTGCCTGCCCGGACTGCCTGTTGGCGCATTCCGGTTCATCCCCGCGGTGAACCGTGATGACCGGCGACTGCGGAGACGATCGGCAGCCAGTGCCTGGCTTGCCGCCGATCCGGCGTTCCCAAGATATCCCGATACTCCATGAAGAGACGCAAGCCGCCCAAACCATGATCGAAACGACTCGAGAGCGCGCTTGCATCAACGCCAAAGCAGCTTGGGAAACGCTCGGGCGCTTTGGCCTGGAATCTTCCGGCGAACTTCCCGATATCGTGTAGGCAGATCAGAGGCCCTCCAAACGGATAAGTGCGGCCGTGTTCGCTTCGGGCAGTCCGAACAGGCCGCAAAAGCGGTCCGTCAGGCTCCTGCGCGCCGCAAGCAACGCTTCCCCGGCAGCCGCAACGTCGAGGCTGTGAAATGCCAGCGGGTGCCAAGCGGGGCCTCCGTCTGTATCGGTGGACTTCGTCTTGCCCCAGAACGACAGATAGTTCATGTCTCGATCCATATGACAAATCCGAAAGCGATCATTCCGCATGTTTACGAAAGAAGGCCATAGCCTGCGTCAGATCCCGGAAGTTCGATGGATATTCCGTCCCTGCGGATCAGCTCATCGCTTTGGCCGCGCGGTACGACGGTCCATTGACGGAACGGTCTCCACCCTTCGAGCGGCATGCCGAGCTTTTCGCGGACCCAAAGTTGCACGCCGGGATGTTGCCGGAGCCATTGCGCAAGCTCGCCGCGGCCGTAGAATTTCAGTTGCAGATCGCCGCATTCCCGCAACGGCTCGACCTGTCGCCGCATTTCCGTCAGGCGGGGCTTCCGTGCGGTTTCCGTCGGATCGTCCCCGAAGCTGACGACGATGTAGCAGCCGTCGCGCCGTGCCAGTTCCCCGAATATCGGGCGAAGCTTGCCCTTCGGAGACATTTCCCTCGGGATCCTGCTTTGCGGCACGGACGTCTTCTTGACCTGGAAACCCGTCCGGGCCCGGGGCACGAAGTCGCCGCGAAAGCCGCAATCCTCGACACGGCAGTCCACATCCACATCCAGACCGCCATCGGCAGCATCCTGGGCGCCGCTCCACCGGACCGCGCTGACGGGCATTCCCGCCTGCACGAGTTCCGCTTCGCACAGGTGATCGACCGGCTCGCGCCCGTCCGCATCGCTCAGATTCGCCAGTCTGTCTTTCGGAATTTCGAACATTCGAACGATATCAACGAGCCTCGTTGCCCGAACGCCTTGCCTGACCGGCAGGAGGCGGTAAAGAGAGCAATATACACCGGTTCCGGAGACGATGGGATTGCCAGACTCGCCGAGTTTACCCCTATTGCGTGCCGTCCGCCGGGCGCGGGCCGGAGCGGCGCATGCCCGGCCGGGGCAGGGGCGCGCAACATCCACAGCCGATAGTCCGAATCCGGTCCGGATTTCGGGAACCGCCGTTTCGACGAAACACCCGTCGGGCTACGGCGCCGCCGCCATTCGGTCCCTTGGCGCCCTGATGTTTACCGTAACTGTCGGAGCGGCGGATGCCTTGGAGCCCTTGCCGCCCTGCACGAACCCGGGAGCTCCCGAGGGCATGGCCTGCCAGACGCCGGTGGAGAATATCGCCGATTGCGGTTTCCGAGGCCCGTTCGTGGGCAAGGGCTCGGCGCCGTTCACCTGGTCCGGGAGTTGCCGGAGTGGAATGGCCGATGGCGAGGGCGTTCTCGAGGACCGGGATGGCAACCGGCAGACGGGACGGTTTTTGGCGGGGCTGCGTCAGGGAATATGGGTGCTGGAGCAGGTCGACGGCACGCGCAAGGAGGGGCCGTTCGAGGACGGCAGGGAGCACGGTGTCTGGAGGATGGCGGTCGCGGACGGTGACCGTTTGACCGGGCGTTACGAGCGCGGCGAGACGGCCGGCATCTGGACCGTGGAGGAGCCGGACGGAACCGTGAAGCGCGGTCCGTTCCGCAAGGGCAAGAAGCATGGGAGGTGGATTTTCGAATATCCCGACGGCGCGCGGATCGAGGCGGGCTACGCTCAGGGCAAGCTGACGGGGCGCTGGAAACACGTCTATACCGCCGGCCGGGTGAACGAGGGATGGATAGGCAACGGGCAGCGGGTCGGTCTCTGGACACATGTGTGGCCCGACGGCTATTCGGAGACGGGGAACTACCGCGAAGACAAGCGTCACGGCCAGTGGCGGATCGCGTGGCCGGACGGGCGGCTGGTGGAGGCGATGTATGAGGAGGGCGCGCTGGATGGCGTGACGACGATCCACCATCCGGAGAGGCCGGCCGAAGGGCGGCTCTACCGGGAGGGCCGGTATGCCGGGCGCGCGCCGGTTCCGTCGGTTCTACCGGTTCCGCGGCCGGCCCCCGGCGGCGGGGCGCTACGGTAGGACGGGGTCGGGGTCGAAGATGTGGCAGAGCATGGCCTTGCCCTGCCTGTCGGCGCGGATGACGCAGTCGCGGAGTTCGGGGCCGTAGCGCTCCCAGACATGGCCGCGCCATCCGTTCGTGGGATCGGCATGTTCGATGACGGCGAAGCGCCACTGGACGAAGATGGCGATCGCGGCCGTGAACGCGATAACGAGCGCGAGGCCGGCCGCCCTGGCGCGCCGGCGTGCGGGCCGGTGGAGGCGGTTCTGGCGGTCGACGGCTTCCTCCAGCAGGGGCGTCAGGCGGTCGACGGCCTCGCCTCTTGCCGCGGCGCGCCGGACCCATTCCGCGAGGTCCGCCGCCGCGCCCGGCACGGAGGCGACCCGCTCGGCCACGGCGTCGATGCTGGCGGTCACGCGGCCTTCCATGTCGTCGAGCTCGGCCTTCAGCCTCTGGAACAGGGCCTCGACATCGGGCGGCGGCGGACCGGCCTCTCTGCCCGCCTGCCGCCCTGGCGCCGTTTGCGGGACGGCGTGTTCCGGGGCCTGCGGCTGCCCGGCGGCCCGCTCGCGGCGGACGTTCCGCTCGCGGCGCTGGAGTTCCTCCTCGATCCGCCTGTCCTTGTCGCTTTCCGTCATGGCCCCGTTTCTCCCTGCCTTCCGGTGGCGCCGGCCCCTCCAATCGGCTATGCCGGGTCCGGGTAGAGGGACATGGTAGCGAAGGTCAACAGGCTGGGGTCGTCGGCCGCCTCGGTGCATTATTTCGAGCAGGAGGGCGGCTACTACGCGCGGAACGACCCGGAGCACCGCCGGGCGAGCCGCTGGCACGGGGCGGGCGCGGCGGCGCTCAGGCTGAAGGGCCGGGTCGGCGCCAGGCGGTTCCGCGAGGTGCTGGACGGCAGGGTGCCGAAGACGGACATCCGCCTCGGCAAGCGGACGCGCGAGGGCGAGACGGAGCACGAGCCCGGCCACGACATCACCCTCAGCGCGCCGAAGTCGGTCTCGCTGGAAGGCCTGCTCTGGGGCCGGGACGATGTCGTGCGCGCGCATGACGGGGCGGTGCGGGCGACGCTCGACTACATTGAGGCCCGGATTCTGGAGACGCGCGTCTGGGACCGGGAGTTCAAACGCATGCGCCGTGTGCCCGCGCCTTCCATGGTGGCGGCGACGTTCCGGCACATAGCGAGCCGGGATCTCGACCCGCAACTGCACACGCATTGCATCGTCGCCAACATGACCCGGGACGCGGAGGGGCGCTGGCGGAGCCTCGACACGGGCCGGCTGAAGGCGGCGGAGATGGTGATCGGCGCCTTCTACCGCAACGAGCTGGCGCGGCGGCTGATCGAGCGGGGCTACACGCTTTCGCCCTCCATGGCGGGCGGGGTGCCGAGCTTCGAGATCGCGGGCTACGGGCGCGCGGAGCGATTGGCCTTCTCCAGCCGGCGCTTGGCGATCCTGAAATACATCCGCGAGCGGGGCTGGAACTACAATGCGGCGCGGGCGCAGCAGGCGGCGCTGGCGACCAGGGCGCGCAAGAACGAGCCGGGCCGGGCGGCGCTGGAGGAGCTCTGGCGGATGCGGGCGAAGGAGCTCGGCATCATGCGCCCGCGCAAGCGCCGGACGCACCAGCCGCCCGTGCTCTCCATGCTGGAGATCGCCTGCCTGGCGGCGGCGCATCTGGAGGAGCGCCGCTCGGTGTTCGCGGCCCATGACCTGGTCATGCGCTGCCTTGCGCACTCGCCGGGGCGTTACGGCATCCGGGAGGTGGACGAGGCGGTCGCGCAGCTGGTCCGCGACGGGCATCTGCTGGAGACGGTGCGCCGGGGCGTGAGCGGGCGCGCCTTCGTCACCGAGCGGACGGTGCGCGCGGAGCGCGGCATGCTGGCGCTGCTCGGGAACGGCGCTGACGCGGGCGGCCCGTTGACGGAGACGGCGTCGGTCGAGGCGCAGCTTGCGGCCTCGGCGCTGACCGACGGGCAGAAGCAGGCGGTGCGGACCATCCTGCTGCATGACGACCTCGTGGTGGGGGTGCAGGGCTATGCCGGCACTGGCAAGACCACGATGCTGAGGGAGGCGGCGGCGCTTGCGGGCGAGCGGCGCATGTTCGGCCTGGCGCCTTCCGCTGTGGCGGCGCGGGTGCTGGGCAAGGAGGCCGGCATCCCGGTGCGCACGCTGCAATGGTTCTGCGCCCGCTACCGCGATGTCGGCGATAACCTGCTCGACGGCGAGGCGCTGGCGGCGCTCCGGAAACGCTTTGCGGGCTCGATCCTGGTGGCGGACGAGATGTCGATGGCATCGACGGCGCAGACCTTCGAGCTGATGAAGATCGCGGCGAAGCTCGGCGTCGAACGGCTGGTGCTGGTCGGCGACCGCAAGCAGCTGCGGGCGGTCGAGGCGGGCCAGCCCTTCCGGCAGCTCCAGGAAGCGGGCATGGCGACGGCGCTGATGGACGACATCCGCCGGCAGCGCGACCCGGTGCTGAAGGCGGCCGTAAAACACACGGCGGCGGGCGAGCCGCGCCGGGCGCTCGACCTTCTGGGGGAGAATGTCGTGGAGCTGCCGGCCGAGGAACTGGCGGAGACGGGCGCGCGGCTCTGGCTGGAGCTCTCGCCGGAGGACCGGAGCGGGACGCTGCTGCTGGCGCCCACGCACGAGCTCCGGCGCCGGATCGTGGAGGCGGTGCGCGAGGGGCTTGAGGAGGAAGGCGTCCTGCACGGGCGCGTGCTGGAGATCGAGACGCTGGCGAAGCTGCGCATGACGCGGGCCGAGACCGGCGACATCCGCAACTGGCGCGAGGGCGACGTCGCGGTGTTCCACAGGGACATCTATCCCTTCCGCGTCCGGGCCGGCGACGCCTGCACGGTGACGGGCTTCGAGGGCGACCGTGTCGTGCTGGAGCATCCCGACGGCAAGCCGCGCCGCATCGGGCCTGCCGGCGAGATGCGCTACCGGCTCGACCTGCATGAGACGCAGACGATCGCCATACGCGCGGGCGACCGCATCCGCTGGACGCGGGGCGACAAGCTGCGCGGCCTCGACAACGGGGCTGTAGCCGAAGTCCTCTCGATCGGTCCCCGCCGGCTGAAGCTGCTGACCGACGACGGGCGCGAGCTGGAATGGCGGCATGAAGACCCGCAGCTGCGGCACATCCTGCATGCCTGGGCCTCGACGGTGCATGCCGCGCAGGGGATGACGCGCGACCGGGTGATCGCGGTCGCCGATGCGGGCCACGGGCATCTGGGCGGCCTGCAGAGCTTCTACGTGCAGATCAGCCGGGCGCGGGACGATGCTGTGGTGCTGACCGACGACCGGGAGAGCCTGGCGGTGGCGCTGGAGGCGGACAGCGGCGACCGGCTGACGGCGCTGGAGGCGCTGGGCGAGGACATCGCCTTGCCGGAGAAAGAGACCGCCGAGCGCGCGCCGCTTCGGGTTCCGAAGAAGCTCCCCAAGGCGCCGTCGCTGAAGCCGGCAGCGCACGAACGGGGCGTCGGCGCCGGGGCGCCGGACGCAACAGCGCGCGACGGGGCGCTGGATGCCCAAGGGAGCTTCCGGGCGTGGCGGGCGTCGAAGGCGCGCCATGACGGCGAGGCGGCCGACGCAGGCGTGCATCCCGCGCGGCATGCCGGCCATGATGGGCTCCTGTCCGGACTCCGGACGCTTGCCCAAAGCGACGACATGGCGCCCGATGTGCAGGCGGCGGTCGGGACGGCGCTGGCGGACATGGATGCCGGGCGGGTGAGCGCCTGCATGGATGGGCTTCGAGAGGGGCTGGACGCCCGCGGCAGGCTTCGACACCGCGCAGGAAGCAGCCGCACGGTCGATCGTCCGGGCTATGCGGACTGGCGCCGGGACGTGGAGACCGTCGCGACGACCGCGCGCGGCATCCTCGCAGACGATAGCCCGGTTGCGTTCCCGAACGATGGCGGCAGGGAACAGCTGAAGGCGATGCTGGGCCGGGCGGATGCGCTGCTTGCCGGCGACGACGCGGTCTTCCGCGCCCGGACCGCCGCCGGGCGGGTGCGCGACTGGCATACCCGCTGGACGAAGGCCGTGAAACGGGCCGATGAGCCGGGCCGGGCGGAGGAGCTGGAGCGTCTTGTCGGGCTGGGACGGCAGGTCGCCGACGACCCGGGCCTCGGCGCACTCGACAGGGGCCATGTCGGGACCATGCTTGCCGAATGGAAGGCGCGCGGGAAGGCGGAGACTGACGGCGTCGCATGGCTCGCGGCCTGGAACGGCAGCGGCGAGGAAGAGAAGGCGGAGCGCAGCGCAAAGGCTCTGGGGGAGGGCCGTTCGCTCGCCGCCGACCCGGCCATGCCGGAGGCGCTGAGGCAGGACCTTCTCGACGCACTCCGCGCGCATGACGAGGCCGACGCGGAACGGGCGGAGCGCGAGGCCCGCCGCGAGACGGCGCGCGAGGCCGCCACCGCCGCACGGAAGGAGGCCGACGATATCGCGTTCCGCCTGCGGACCGGGAGCTGGACGCGCGAGGCCGATGAATTGGACCGCCTGCTCGCGAGAGGCGAGAGGCTCGCCGGGAGCCGGGACCTCTCCGGGGCGGAACGCCGGCGGCTCGAGGACTCTCTCGGCCGGGAGCGCGAACGCCGGGCGGGTGGGCTTCTGGGAGCCGTCCGGGCGCTGGACCCTGCAAAGGCGCTGCCCCATGCCCTGCTGTCCCGAGCCGAAGCGGCGGCGCGCGACCCGAAACTCGGCGAGGCGCATCGGACGCGTCTCGACACGGCGGTCGAAGGCGCCCGCAAGCGCGCCGCCGCGCATGACGAGTTCGAGGAGTGGCGCCGGGACTGGAACGCGTTCATCGCACCCATCGAGGCCAAGCGGCTGCCGGTCTTCGCGGACCGGGGCTGCAAGCCGCTCGTCGAGCGCGCCCGCGAGCTGAAGCAGGACCCGCATATCGGCGCCGCGGCGAAGAAGGTGCTGGACCTGAATGTCCACCGCCACGACAACGAGCGGCCGCTGCACGTCCGGCGCTACGGGGAGTTGATGAAGAAATGGAAGGAGATACGCGCCGCAGCGAGAGCCCGGCGCGTCAGCCGCTTCGACATGGACGGCGGCGCGAAGATCGTCGAGGAAATGCGCACCCTCGCCGCCAGCCCCCATCTCACGCAGAATCAGAAGAAGACGTTCCGCGATATCGCCGCCGAGCGCGACGACCATCTCGCCAGGCGACGCCAGCAGGAGACGACATTCAGCCAGCGCCTGGGGGGCGGCAGAAGCATTTGACCCGGCCCGCGGCGGGCGGACACCCGCCATCCGACCGGACAGACGGAGCGGCGGCGGACTGACATTCGATCCGAAGGCGAAGAGCGCCCACGCTGCGGTTCAGAACAGGGCACCCTGCTCGGGCGGCTCCGGATCGGCCCCAGTCCCAATCTCTTCCGCCGGTTTCGAACTCTCCGCTGCGGCGGGCGGCATGCGAGGGCCGGGTCCGGCAGCGCCTGTTTCGGCATGCCCGCTGCCGCGGCTGGCGGGAGCACATGTGCGAGGCCTTCCTTTCCGGCCGTCTCCGGCAGGGTCCAACCCTGCGGCATCGGGCAAGGCCGCAAGCCGCTCCTGCATTCCGGTCAACGCAGCGCCGGGGTCCCCCGTTTCCGACAGCAGCGCACAGAGGCGCCGCACGCCCTCCAGCACCTCGCGCTGCTCCACGCCGCCGAGCGCCGGCAGCAGAGACGCATGCCGGCCTGCGACGGCTGCGTCCGGCAGAGCCAGATCGACGAGGTAGCGCGAACGCGACAGGCCGCGCCGCAATGCCCGTCGATGGACAGCCGCCCACTCCTCATCCGTCGCCGAGACCGACAGGCGCACCCGCTCCGCCGACAAAGGATCGCTCCGGTCGGCAACTTCCCCATCGTCCCGACCGCCGGCTCCGAGTCCGGTCGGCTGCGAGACGCCGGCATCCGCCATCCGGTCCGGCGGTCCGCGCAGGAATGCCGCCAGCACCCGGAAACCGTCGAGCAGTTCCGCCATCTCCTCCGCCGTCAGCAGCAGAACGGGACGATCGGCAATATCGTCGCGCACGAGCTCGAGGATCAGGCGGGAGACGGTCGATCCCGCCCCCGCAGCCCGCGCCCTGATCGCAGCCCGCTCCTCCAGCGTGCAGTAGAAGCCGCGCGGATGCTTTCGGTTCATGGCTGCCCGCCTCCCGGCATTATCGTCTTCATCGCGGTCTGCCGGCAACGTGGCGGGAGGCGGAAACGACCCGCCGGAAGTCTATGATGTTCTTGTGATGCGTCCATCTCTCCGGCATGCCCTCGTCCCATTGCCGACTTGACCGCCTGCAATCGCCAGTATCACAAGAAAAGGGCAAGAAACACAAATGTATCATAAGATGGCTTGGTGGCAGTTGCTGACACAAGATTATCGCGAACATCATAAGAAGGGTCTAAATCAAACTTCGGCGAGCAGCCTGAATTGATAGCACAAGAATATCGTAAGAAATAACACAACCTTATCGCAGGACCGATGCCGAGGCCCGGCCGCCCGGAGCCGGCAGCGTGCAGCCTTCACCGCCGCTGAACGCGCGCATAGACATCGTCCGCAATCCCGGCGGCGCGCTCGTCCCGGAGAACGCCGTCGAGAAGCGCCCTCATCTCCCGGTAGCGCCCCGTGCGCGCCATTTCGTCCATCTTCGCCTCGAACAGCGCCCTGACCGCCCCCGGCAGGCCGGGCCTGTCCTCTCCCTCCGGAGCCATGGCGCCCGACAGCAGCTCCGCCATGCGCAGCACCGCATCGAGAAGACGCCGCTGCTCTTCGCCATCCAGGACGAGCCTCCCGGATGCTCCGGGCTCCGGACCCAGCGTCACGGAGAGCGCCCGCTCCACGACATAGCGCGACATCGGCCTGCCCGCCTCCAGCGCCCGCTCCCGGATCCGCTCCCAGTCCAGGCGGCTGCAGGAGATCGAGTGGCTCTTCCTCCTTGCCCGCGGCGCCTTCACCTGCGGCCGCCCGGCAGCGGCGCCCGGCCCGCCCGCCACAGGAATTCCACCGCCTCCCGGAGCGTCACCTCCGTTCCCGGCAGCGGGGCCGTCAGGTCCTGGCAGGCCAGCAGCAGCAGGTTCACCCGGTTGTAGAGCCGGCGCTGCTCGTCCTCCGAAAGCGCCAGGCGCATGGCCGGCTCGTCCTCCAGGGCGCAGCGCACCACGAAATGCGAGATCTTCATGCCGGCTTCCGCCGCCCTTGCCTTGATCTCCCGCCACTCCTCGTCCGTGCAGGTCACGCAATGCTGGCGCATGCGCTTCATCCGAACGCCTCCTCGCCGTCCACTTCCGCCTCCGCCTCCGCAACCAGTTCGTCCCAGTCCTCCAGCTTCTCCTCCTCCCGGAAGCGGCGCTCCTCGATCTTCACCAGCACGCGCAGGTCCCGCGCGACCAGCCTGGACAGGGCGGGTCCGGCCTCCCTCCCGTCCACCGGCTCCGTCAGTCTCTGGACAACGAACCGTGAGACCGGCAATCCGGCCTTCCTCGCATGCGCGCCGATCTGCCGCCATTCCGTGTCGGTCGCCGTGATCGTGCGCGCCTTGCGCCGCTCGTCATCCCTGAGCGCCATCGCCCGGTCCCGGCTTGAGCGCACAAGCGGTGGCAAAGTGCGAGACCGACAATCCGGCCTCTCGCGCCCGTTTCACGACGCGCTGCCATTCGCCCTCGTCCGCCCTGATCTTGCGCGGCCCGCGCCGCCCGTCTTCCGTCACCGTCATGCCATCCTCCTCGGAAGCTGCCGCCGCGCAGGCGGTCGTTTCGGACCCGTCTCAGGTCCCATGGACTTGCAAAAATCCATGGGTAAACACCATGCAATACATATATGGGAAATTCGGTATTTGCTTCAAGTCACATGTATAACCTGATTTATGCCGCTACCATCTCTTCATTTCAGTCAAAACTCCCCACGATGCAAATGGCTACCACACAAGACCACCATGCCTACAAACCAATTATTTTGCTTCTCGGCTTGCTATCGCCGTAACCTACTGCTATAGCTTCCTTTCCTACGAGGAAAGGCAACCGTTCAATCAGTGCCTACAAACAGAGAGGCTTGTTTTTCTCAGGCACACCATCCTTCGGGAGGCGGTGGAAAGCGCCTGCGCGCTGACCGGCGCCGGTTACGGCGCGATCACGGCCCTCGACGAATCGGGGCAGCCGGGAGACCTCGTGGCCTTCGGCCTGACGGAAGCGGAGCGCCGGGAAATGTCGGAACTGCCCGACGGCAGGCGGCTCCTCGAGTATTTCAGGGACCTGCCGCGCCCGCTCAGGGTGGCTGACGGGTCCATCGACCTGAGTTCGCTCGGATTGTCGTCCGTCCCGCTACCCTCGAAGACGCTGCTCGGAACGCCGTTGCGCCATCGCGGCGTCTATGTCGGCAAGTTCTGCCTGTTCGAGAAGGAAGGCGGGAAGGCGTTCTCCGACGAGGACGAAGAGGTGCTGGTGCTGTTCGCCTCGCAGGCGGCCGCGGCCATCGCCAATGCCGGCATGCACCGGGCCGAGCGGCAGGCGCGGGCGGACCTGGAGGCGCTGATCGAAACCTCGCCGGTGGGCGTCGCTGTGTTCGATGCCGCGACCGGCGGCCTGCTGTCGCTCAATCGGGAGGCCAGGAGGCTTATCGGAAACCTGGCCGGGCCCGGCCAGACTCCGGAGGAGGTGCTCGAGACGATCACCTACCGGCGCGCCGACGGGCGCGAATTTGCGCTCCGCCGGTTCCCTCCGCTGCTTGGGCCTGGCGACGCCCAACTTCTACGCGCGGAGGAAATTCTGCTTTCGGTTCCCGACGGCAGGAGCGTCTCGACCCTCGTCAACGCCACGCCGATCCGTTCGGAGGACGGGGATGTCGTGTCACTGGTCGTCACCATTCAGGACCTGGCGCCGCTGGAGGAGGTGGATCGGCTGCGCGCGGACTTCCTCGGCATGGTCAGCCACGAGTTGCGCGCCCCACTGACCTCGATCAAGGGCTCGACGACCACCGCGCTCGGCGCTTCCCCGGCGCCCGACCCGGCTGAGATGCGCGAGTTCCTCCGGATCATCGACGACCAGGCGGACCGCATGCGCGGCCTGATCGTCGACCTGCTGGACGCGGGCCGCATCGATGCCGGTGCCTTGTCGGTATCCCCGGAGCCCTCGCGCATTGCCGGCCTGGTGGACGAAGCCAGGAACACCTTTCTGAGCGGCGGCGGCCGGCATGCGGTCCTGATCGACCTTGCGCCGGACCTGCCCCCGGCGATGGCCGACAGGCGGCGCATCGTGCAGGTCCTGAACAACCTGTTGTTCAACGCGGCCAGCTATTCGCCGGAAACGGCGCCGATCCGGGTCGCGGCCGAGCGCGACGGCATCTATGTCTCGGTCTCGGTGACCGACGAGGGCATGGGAGTGGCGCCGGAACTGCTGCCGCAGCTCTTCCGGAAATACGCCGGCAGCCGGGAAGGCGGCGGCGGATACGGCCTGGGCCTGGCGATCTGCAAGGGCCTCGTGGAGGCCCACGGTGGACGCATCTGGGCCGAAAGCGGCGGAATCGGCAAGGGCACGCGGATCGCCTTCACTATCCCGGCGGCGGCGGAGACCGAAGACAGCGCTCCTGCCGGACCTATCGGCGAACGTCCCTGCGCGCCCGGGAACGGGGCCGGGGAATCCCGGATTCTCGTGGTCGACGACGATCCCCAGACGCTGCGATATGTCCGGGACACGCTTTCGGTAGCGGGCTTCACCCCGCTCGTGACCGGGGATCCGCAGGAACTGGCCGGCCTCATCAGGAAGACGGACCCGCACCTGGTGCTGCTGGACCTTGTGCTTCCAGGGACCGTGGACGGGATCGAGCTGATGGAAGTCGTGCCCGGGCTTGCCGACGTGCCGGTGATCTTCATCTCGGGTTACGGCAGGGATGAAACCGTCGCGAAGGCGCTGGATGCCGGGGCGGCCGACTATATCGTCAAGCCCTTCTCGCCGACGGAGCTGACGGCGAGGGTGCGGGCGGCCCTGCGGAGGCGGAGGAAGCCCGAGCCCTTCTTTCTGGGCGACCTGGCGATCCACTACGACCGGCGCCGCGTCGCTGTGGCGGGTCGCCCGGTGCGGCTGACAGCGACCGAATACGAACTGCTGCGCGTGCTGTCGCTCAGTGCGGGGCGGGTCTTGACCTACGCTTCGCTGCTGCGCCAGGTCTGGGGCAGGCGCGTGCATGGCGACCCGGAACTGGTGCGCGCCTTCGTGAAAAAGCTGCGCGGCAAGCTCGGAGACGACGCCAGGAAACCGGCCTACATCCTGAACGAACGCGGCGTCGGCTATCGCATGCCCTTGCCGGGCGACGCCTGACGGCGCAAGGGTCCGGTTGCGGCCGGGGAACCGAAGGCTGCATAATCGGGCCTCCGGCGGCCGAGTGCGGGAACACGTCCCTGAGCCGAACAGCAACAACGGAAGACAGGCATTTCGGTGTTCGAGGCCGCTGAAACCCTCCAGCGCGTCGCGTGGCTGGCGGTCGCGGGAGGCCTCGTCCTGCTTGCGCTCGGCTCCATCCACCTGCTGCTGGTCTATGCCGGGCTGCTCGCGAGGAAGGAACGCGGCTGGCGGCACTGGGCGTCGCGGCGATCCTTCACCGCCGCGCTGGTGCTGCTGCTCGGCGCCGCGCTCATGCAGGTGGTGGCGCACCGCGGGCTGTCGAGCAGACCGGATGTGTCTCCTGCGATCGCCGCTGCGCCGCCGGCTGGCGAGGACGGGGCGGAGGAAGAGGCGGCCGGAGAGGAAGGGATCGCGAAGACCGCCGCAAGGGAGGTGCGCCCGGCCGCGTCGGCCGCAGAGGCGGAGGCCGCCTTCGACAAGGCGCTTGCCGCGCGCGCGCAAGGGCAGGCGGGCGAAGCCGAACGCGCTTATACGCAAGCCCGCGATGGCTTCGCCGCCCTCGGCGACGTACGGCGGGAGGCGGACGCCCTGCACGGGCTGGGCGACATGGCACTGGCCCGCAGGGACATGGCGGGCGCGGAGCGCCGCTATCTTGAGGCCCGGCGCCTGTTCGCCGGCCTCGGCAGCAGGGTCGGCGAAGCGAATGCGCTGGTGGGCCTCGCCTCCGTGAAGGCGGGGAGCGGCGACCGCGCGGAGGCGGCCCGCCTGCTGGACGAGGCCCATGCCATCTACCTGAAGGCGGTCTCGGTGCGCGGCCGCGCCAATGTGGCGCTGGCGCGGGCGGGCCTGGCCGTCGATCCGGCCCGCGCGCGCCGGCTCTACCGGGATGCCGCCGGCCTCTATGTCCGGGCCGGGATGCCGGAATGGGCCGACTACGCCCGGAGCCGCGCGCGCTGAGGCAGGGCGGAAGCGGGAGCCTCACGGGCCAGGATCTGTTCAGCCGCCTCGACCGCCTTCGCGCCGCGCATTCCGCAAACGGGCGGCAATATCGAAGCCTTGAATGGCGGATTCTTCTTCCGATCCATACCGTCGATAGCGGTCCCGCCCGCTATTCATTGCTGAAATTTTCCAGAAATATTTTCTCATATACAATATTATCAGTATGTTATCTATAATAGTCTAATGCTAATTATTTTACTTTATTTCACTAAATACATTACTTTATTTTCCGATATAATGAAGCCTTGTGGGGAAGATTGGCTTTCCCTGATCAAGAGGAATAGCGCATGAAAACTCCCCCATGGCTGAGCCCTGCGCTCAAGGGCGCGGCGGCCGGCGCCGTCATACTCGCGATCGTCGGATTCACGTTGGGCGGCTGGGTGACCGGTGAGACCGCCCGGGAAATGGCGTCCAAACAGTCCCGCCTCGAACTTATCGCGGCCCTGGTGCCGATCTGTCTGGAGCAGTCCAAGCAGGACCCGAAAGTCATCGAGACGCTCGCCAAGATCAAGGCGGCCAGCTCTTACCAGCGCAATGCGATGGTCATAGATGCCGGCTGGGCGACGATGCCCGGTTCGGACGACCCCAATCGGGGCGTCGCCGCCGGGTGCCTGAAGAAACTGGCGGCCCACTTTTAGCCTGCATCGCTCACCGGCGCGGGCCTGAGGCCCGCTGCTTGCGGATCGGACGCCCGGACGCGACGCCGTTACGGCCGCAGGACCTGCCCGTGTGCCGTGCAATCGGGCGAGACGAGGCTCAGGATGAGTTCCGCCGCCCCGTCGGGCGGGGGCAGGGTGGCAGGGTCCTCGCCCGGATAGGCGGCGGCGCGCAGCCGGGTGCGCATCGGGCCCGGATCGACGAGGTTGACCCGGAGCGCTGTGCGCGCGGTTTCTCCCGCCCAGACGAGCACCAGAGCCTCCAGCGCGGCCTTGCTGGCGGCGTAAGGGCCCCAATAGGCGCGACCGCGACCTGCGGGATATCCGGTCGCGAACACGGCCCGGCCGGCCGGCGCGCGCCGGAGCAGCGGGTCGGTTGCCCGGATCAGCCGCATGGCGGCGGTGAGGTTGGTATCGAGCACGCGCCGCCAGGCCTCGTCGGCGATCTGGTGCGCGGGACCGAGCGCGCCGAGCGCAGCGGCGCAGGACACGAGGATGTCCAGCCGCCCGAACCGGGCGCCGAGAGCGGCAAGGGCGCGCTCCAGGTCGCCGGGCGCGGCGAGGTCGAGCGGGCAGAGCGTGGCCTCGCCTCCCGCCGCCCGCACCGCATCGTCGGTCTCCTCCAGCCCGCCGACCGTGCGGGCAAGCAGCACGGTATGGGCGCCGGCAGAGGCCAGCCGGACTGCCGCAACCGCGCCAAGCCCCCTTGAGGCCCCGGTCACCAGCGCAACCCGGCCGGCAAGCGGTTTCCGCTCCGGCACGGGGCGGCTCAGGCGAGTTCGTCTAGCAGCGACATCCGGTCGGCGGCGGCTCCGTCCCGCCGGTCGAGCAGGTCGATCGGGTAGTCGCCGGTGAAGCAGGCGTCGCAGAAGGCCGGCGGGGAACCGCGCCCCCCGGTCTCGCCGAGGGCGCGGTACAGCCCGTCCAGGCTGATAAAGGCGAGCGAATCGACACCGATCTCCCGGCGCATCCGTTCCAGGTCGAAACGGGCGGCCAGCAGCGTGTCGCGGCGCGGCGTGTCGATACCGTAGAAGCAGGAATGGGTCGTCGGCGGGCTCGATATGCGCATATGCACTTCCGAGGCACCGGCACTGCGCACCATCTCGACGATTTTGGTGGAGGTCGTGCCGCGCACGATGCTGTCGTCCACCAGCACGACACGCTTGCCGGCCAGCACCGCCTTGTTGGCATTGTGCTTCAGGCGGACGCCCAGATGGCGGATCTGCTGGGTCGGCTCGATGAAGGTGCGCCCGACATAGTGGTTGCGGATGATGCCGAGGCTGAACGGCAACCCGGTCTGCTGGGCGTAACCGAGCCCTGCGGGCACGCCGGAATCCGGCACCGGCACGACCACATCCACCGGCGCCGGGGCCTCGCGGGCCAGTTCGCGCCCGATTTCCATCCGCGCCTCATAGACGCTCCGGCCGAACACGGCGCTGTCGGGACGGGCGAAATAAATGAGTTCGAAGATGCAGGGCCGGGATCGAGTCCGGTCGAAGGGGAAATGGGACTCCACCTTGCCCGCATCCACCACCACCATCTCGCCCGGTTCGACATCGCGGACATAGTCAGCCCCGATGATGTCGAGCGCGCAGGTTTCCGAAGCGAGGATCCAAGCCCTGCCGAGCCGCCCGAGGACCAGCGGACGCACGCCGTGGGGATCGCGCACGCCGAACAGCTTGCTGCGCGAAAGGGCGACGAGCGAATAGGCGCCCTCGACCTCCCCCAGCGCCTCGACGATCCGGTCGGCAAGCATTCGCTTCCGGCTGCGGGCGATGAGATGGATGATGACCTCGGTGTCGGTCGTGCTCTGGAACAGCGCGCCCCGGCCCGCCAGCCTGCGGCGGATCGAGAGCGCGTTGGTGAGGTTTCCGTTGTGCGCCACCGCAACGCCGCCGAACGCGAAATCGGCGAACAGCGGCTGGATGTTGCGGGCCACCGGCGCGCCGGTCGTCGAATAGCGGTTATGGCCGATCGCGAGCGTGCCCTGGAGGCGCCCGATCGCCTCCTCGTTGCCGAAGGTCTCGCTGACCTGGCCCGGCCCGCGCAGGCTGTAGAACTGTTCGCCGTCGGAGGAAACGATGCCTGCCGACTGCTGGCCGCGATGCTGCAGGGCATGCAGGCCGAGCGCGGTATGCGCGGCCGCATCGGCATGGCCGGCGATGCCGAACACCCCGCATTCCTCGTGCAGCTTGTCGTCGTCGAAGGGGTGGACGGCTCCCAAACGGGCCTCCCTTCACCGTGCGCCTTCGATCAGGCGGTCGAGGTCTCGGCGATCCTGTTCCTTATACCCCTTGGGCGGGGCTTTTGCAGCCGTTTCCGGCTCGGCTTCGGGCCGCTCCAGTTTCTCGTAGAGGCGCTTGGCGTCCTCGATCCGCTCGACCTCGCGCTGAAGCCTCTCGGCCTCGGAGGAGCCGTAGTCGGCAAGGCTCGACGGCAGCAATTGCTCGATTTCGCGGGCGCCGGCCTCAATAATCGGGATGCTGCGCGCTTCGCGCACCCAGCCCGGCTGGTCCTGGGGTGGGACCACCCGCGACCCGACCAGATAGAGCGCACAGATGATGACGGCGCCCCGGATGAGCCCGAACAGGAAGCCCAGCGCGCGGTCCAGCGCGCTGTGGCCGGATCGCTCGACCCGGCTGGCGATCCGCCCCGCAACGACCGAAAACAGCACCAGGGCGGCGAGGAAAGCGCCAGCCCCGGCCGCGATCCGGGTCAGCAGGGGCGGCTGGATATATTGCGCAAGCGCCGCGCTCAACGGATTGAAGGCCAACCAGACGACGACGGCCGCCCCGATCCAACTCGCGAGCGAAAACAACTCGCGCACGAATCCGCGCAGATAGGCGACGATCGCCGAAACCACGACCACAACGAACAGGGCGAGGTCCAGCGCGTAGATGTCCGTCATGCGCGGGCGCGCCTCCCGCTCCGCCTCCCGGCGCCGAGTCTTGCCGCCACGTCCGCCACATGGCCGACGGTCTCGACATGCAGGCCGGCGCCTCCGGAGGGCTGCCTGCCCGACGGGATCACGGCCGTCTCGAAGCCGAGTTTCCGCGCTTCCCTGAGGCGTGCATCCCCATGCGCGACCGGGCGGACCTCGCCGGTAAGCCCGATTTCGCCGAACCACACGCTTGCGGCCGGCGCCGCCGCGCCGTCCAGCGAGGAGACAAGGGCGGCTGCGGCGGCCAGGTCGGCCGCCGGCTCGGAGATGCGCAGCCCGCCCGCGACATTGAGATAGATGTCCCGCCCGGCCAGCGAGATGCCCGCCCTCGCTTCCAGCACGGCGAGCACCATGGCGAGCCGCCCCGTGTCCCAGCCGACCACTGCCCGGCGCGGCGAGCCGGCGGCGGGCGGGCCGACCAGGGCCTGGATTTCCACCAGCAGCGGGCGCGCGCCCTCGACGCCGGCAAACACCGCCGTGCCGGCGAGCGCCGCTCCGTCCTGCCGGTCTCCCAGGAACAGCGCGGACGGGTTGGCGACTTCGCCGAGGCCGCAGTCGGTCATCTCGAACACGCCGATCTCGTCGGTCGCCCCGTAGCGGTTCTTGACGGCGCGCAATATCCGGAAATGGTGGCCGCGCTCGCCCTCGAAATAGAGCACCGTGTCGACCATGTGCTCCAGCACGCGCGGGCCCGCTATGGCGCCGTCCTTGGTGACATGGCCGACGAGCAGGAGCGCCGTTCCGCGCCGGCGGGCGACCTCGATCAGCGCCTGCGCCGACGCGCGCACCTGCGCAACGGACCCTGCGGCCGAGTCGAGGCCGTCGAGATGCACGGTCTGGATGGAATCCACGACCGCGACCTCGGCCCGTTCGGAAAGGGTCGCAGCGATGTCGCCCGCCGCCGTCGCCGCCGCCAGCGCAACCGGCGCGTCGGCCATGCCGAGTCGCCTTGCCCGCATGGCGATCTGCGAGACCGCCTCCTCGCCGGTGACATAGAGGCAGTCGTGGCCCCGGGCTGCGAGCTTCGCCACCGCCTGCAGCAGCAGGGTGGACTTGCCGATACCGGGATCGCCGCCGATGAGCACGCAACTGCCCGGCACCAGCCCGCCGCCCAGCACCCGGTCGAACTCGACGATGCCGGTTGCGCGCCGTTCGACGGCAGGCGGCGCGGCGTTGAGCGGCACGAGGTCGAGCTTGCGTCCGGGCCGCCCGCCTGCAGCCGGCCCCGGGGCTTCCTCGACGAGGCTGTTCCAGGCCCCGCAGCTTGCGCAGCGCCCCGACCAGAGATGCGCCGTGGCCCCGCAGGCCTGGCAGACATAGGTGCGGTCCTTGCGGCTCACCGGCGCACCGCCATGCGGATCGGCCCCGACGCGCGGCCGTGGATGAACTGGTCCACGAAATCGTTGCCGCTCTCGTCGATCTCCGAGACCGGCCCCGACCAGACGATCCGTCCGTCGTGAAGCATGGCGATGCGGTCGGCGATCTTGCGCGCGCTCGCCATGTCGTGGGTGATCGAGAGCGCCGTCGCGCCCAGCTCGCGCACGCATTCGACGATCAGGTCGTTGATGACATCGGCCATGATCGGGTCGAGGCCGGTGGTCGGCTCGTCGAAGAAGACGATGTCCGGCCGGGCGGCGATGGCGCGCGCGAGCGCCACCCGCTTCTGCATCCCGCCGGAAAGTTCCGCCGGCATGAGTTCGCCGACCTCGGGCCCGAGCCCGACCTGGGCGAGCGTGTCGAGGGCGACCGGCTTTGCCTCCCTGCGGTTCTTCTGTCCTGCCGCCACCAGCCCGAACGCCACATTTTCCCAGACCGGCAGGCTGTCGAACAGCGCGCCACCCTGGAACAGCATCCCCATGCGGGCATTGACCGCCTCGCGCGCGGCGCCCCTGAGGCCGACCGACTCCGCGCCGTCGATCAGGATGCTGCCGCTGTCGGGCTCGACAAGGCCGAGCGCGCATTTGACCGTGACCGACTTGCCGGTGCCCGACCCGCCGATGACGACCACCGACTCGCCTGTACCGACATCGAGATCGACGCCGCGCAGCACGCTCTTCGCGCCGAAGGCCTTGTGCACGCCCCGGATACGGATTTTCGGTTCGCCCGCGCCGCTCATTTGGCGAAGAACAGTTCGGTGATGACGTAGTTGAACACCAGGATGAGGATGGCCGAGGAGACCACCGCATTCGTCGCCGCCCGGCCGACGCCCTGCGCGCCGCCCTCGGAGCGGTAGCCGTGATAGCACCCCATGAGCGAGACGAGGAATCCGAAGACTGCGGCCTTGACCAGCCCCGTTGCGACATCGTGGACTTCGACGAACCGCCACGTCTGGTCGATATAGGCCGCGGGCGCGAAGTCCAGCTTGTAGATGCCGACGATATAGCCGCCGAATATGCCGATGACGTCGCCGACCAGCACGAGTGGCGGCAGCATGGCGAAGCCGGCGAGGATGCGCGGCGCGACCAGATATTTCATCGGGTCGGTCGAGAGGGTCGAAAGCGCGTCGATCTGCTCGGTGACGCGCATCGTGCCGAGCTCCGCCGCCATCGACGCGCCGACGCGGCCGGCAACCATCAGTCCCGCCAGCACCGGCGCCAACTCGCGCGTGATCGACAGCGCCACCACTCCCGCGACCGCGCCCTCGGCCGAGAAGCGCGCAAAGCCGGTATGGCTCTGGAGCGCCAGCACCATGCCGCTGAACAGCGTCGTCAGCGCCACGACCGGCAGCGAGTAGTAGCCGATATCCACCATCTGGCGCAGCAGCACGCGGGGATAGAAGGGCGGGCGGACGATGTGCGACACGGCGGCGGCCGCGAACAGCACCAGCCGGCCCATCGCCTCCAGGAAGGCGAGAAAGGCCCGGCCGATGGCAGCCAGAGGATTCAAGCGCCGGAGCCCCTGCCGCCCGCATAGGTCCGCGCATAGCGCGCGCCGAGCGAGGTCAGGATTTCGTAGCCGATGGTGCCGGCGGCGCCGGCGAGCCCGTCGGCGTCCAGGTCCTCGCCGATCAGCACGGCCCAGTCCCCCGGCTTCACGGACCCCGGCGGCAGTCCGGTCACGTCCAATACGATCGAATCCATCGACACGCGCCCGATCAGCGGAACCCTCCGGCCGTGCAGCGACGCCTCGGCCCCGGGGCTTGCGGCGCGTAGATAGCCGTCCGCATAGCCGGCGGCAACCGTGGCCAGCCGCCGGCCGGCGCGGACTTCGGCCGTTGCGCCGTAGCCGACGGTCAGGGGCCGGCCCACCTCGCGGACCTGCAGCACCCGCGCCTCCAGGCGGACGACCGGCTGCATCGGGCTGGCCTCGCCCGGCGTGGGGTTGAGGCCGTAAAGCGCCATGCCCGGCCGCGCGAGGTCGAAGCGGTAGCCGGGACCGAGGAATATGCCGGAGGAGTTGGCGAGGCTCGCCGGCGCGTCGAAGCGGGTGGCCAGCTCCGCAAACAGGCGGCGCTGGGCTTCGTTCAGCGGATGGTCCGGCTCGTCGGCGCAGGCGAGGTGGCTCATCGCCAGCCGGAAGCGCCGCCGCCCGAGCGCTGCTGCATCGGCGGGATCGAGGCCGAGGCGGGTCATGCCGGTGTCGATGTGCAGTACGGCGTCTTCGCCGGGCCAGGCGGAAAGGTCGCCTGCATGATTGAGGACCGGCAGCAGGCGGTGTTCGCGGTAGATGGCCTGGAAGCCGTCCACCGGCGCGCTCAGCACGGCGATCTCGGCATCGGGCAGAAGTGCGCGGAGCGCCGTCCCCTCGTCCAGCCCGGCCACGAAGAAGAAGCGGCAGCCGGCCCGGCGGAGCGCCGGCGCCACCCGGTCCATGCCGAGCCCGTAAGCATCCGCCTTCAAGACACCTGCCGACGGCGCCATCGCGTTCAGCTTGCGCCAATTGCCGACGATCGCGTCGAGGTCGATGGTGAGCCGCCCCGGCGGCGCGAGCATCCCGTCCCGCCCGTCGGCGCGCGGCGCGGCTTCAGAGGGGAGGCTCGCCATCGCGGAGCTTTTCATAGTCGGCGAAGCGGGTGAAGCGGCCCTCGAAAAAGAGCTCGATCTTGCCCGTCGGCCCGTGGCGCTGCTTGGCGACGATCACGTCGGCGAGATTGTGAACGCGGTCCATCTTCTCCTGCCACTCCCGATGCTTGTCGCTGTCCAGGTCCTCGGGCTCCTGGCGTTCGAGATAGTATTCCTCGCGGTAGATGAACATCACCACGTCGGCATCCTGCTCGATGGAGCCCGATTCGCGCAGGTCCGCAAGGTGCGGGCGCTTGTCCTCCCGCTGCTCCACGGCGCGGGAGAGCTGCGAGAGCGCGAGGATCGGCAGGTTCAGCTCCTTGGCGACGGTCTTGAGGCCGCGGGTGATTTCGGAGACTTCCTGCACGCGGTTCTCCGGCCGGCGCCCCGCGCCGGGCTGCATGAGCTGGATATAGTCCACCACGATCAGGTCGAGCCGCCCGTGGTTGCGCAGGAGGCGCCGGGCGCGGGTGCGGAGCTGCGAGACGGATATCGCCGGCGTGTCGTCGATGAAGAGCTTGAGGCCGTCGAGGGTCTTGCTTGCTTCCAGCACGTCCTGGAACTGGCTGTGGCTGACCCGCCCGCGCCGGATTTCGTCCGACGAAACCTTCGCCTGCTCGCCCAGTATGCGCATCGCCAGCTGCTCGGCCGACATCTCCAGCGAAAAGAACGCCACCGTATAGCCGTCGATTTCGCGCATTTCGCGGTTTTCGTCCTCCTCGCGTATGCGCGCCTGCGCGGCGTTGAAGGCGATGTTGGTGGCGAGTGCGGTCTTGCCCATGCCGGGCCGCCCGGCCAGCACCACGAGGTCGGACCGCTGAAGGCCCCCCAGCTTCCGGTCCACGTCCCTGAAGCCGGTCGTGACTCCCATGAACTCACCGTCGTTCTGGTAGGCGACGGTGGCCATGTCGAGCGCGGAGGTGAGCGTGTCCGTAAAGGACCGGAACCCGGTCTGCTCGGCACCCGTCGTGGCGAGCTCGAACAGGCGGTGCTCGGCCTTCTCGATCCGGCCGGCGGCGGTGAGTTCGAGGTCGCTGTCATAGGCCTCGTTGACGACCTCGCCGCCGATGGAGATGAGCGCGCGGCGCAGGTGCAGGTCGTGGATCGCCTGGCCGAAGGCGACCGCATCGACGACGCCGATGGCGCTGGCCGCCAGCTCGGCCAGGTAGCGCGGCCCGCCGACATCCGCGAGCCGGTCCTGCTGCTGGAAATAGTCCCTCAGCGTCGCCGGGCTGGCCTGGCCGCCGCGCTCCGTCACCCGCCGGATCGCGTCGTAGATGCGCCGGTGGCTCGGGTCGAAGAAGTGGTTGGCCTCCAGGAAATCGCCGACCTGCTCGAAGACGCGGTTGTCCACGAGGACCGCGCCCAGGAGCGCCATCTCGATTTCGAGATTGGCGGGAAGCTGGCGATAGGCGAGGTCGTCGTCCGGGGGGGCCTCGAAGGGCGGTTCCTCGGCGAACCAGGGATCGGCTTGTGCTGTCATGAGAGGGTCATTAGACCGGCGTAGTACATCCCTGTCGCTGGGGATAGTCTGGATATAAGGGATAACCGCCGCAATGCACCGCCTGATCGCGCTTGAGGGCGCCACGAATTTCCGCGACCTCGGCGGCTACCGGACGGTTGACGGCCGCCAGGTCCGCTGGCGACGGCTGTTTCGGGCCGACGGCCTGCACGCGCTCACGCCGGCCGACCGTGCGGTGCTGGCGGCGCTCGGCATCGAGGAGGCGCTGGACCTCCGCTACGGGCCGGAGCGCACGGGCGAGCCGGCGCGCCTGCCCGATTCGGTCGCAAGCGTGCATATCGGCCTGCCCGATCAGCCGGCGAACTCGCTGCTGGAGACGATGCATGCGGGCGGCGTGCCTTCGGCCGAAGCCGCATGGACGAGGCTCCGGGACAGCTACGCGCGCTATCCGGACAAGTATGCGCCCGCCTGCGGGGCGGTCCTGTTCCGCCTGATCGCCCTGGGCGCGCCGCCGCTCCTCTTCCACTGCACCGCCGGCAAGGATCGCACGGGCTTCACAGCGGCGGTGGTGCTGGAGGCGCTGGGCGTGCCGCGCGAGACGATCATGGAGGACTATCTGCTGACCAACCGCCACTGGGACCGCGGTGGCCGCGAACCGGAGGGCCTGCCCCGCGAAATCTACGAGCCGGTGTTCGCGGCGCGGGAGGAATATCTCGCCGCCTCATGGGCCACGCTGGACGACGAACATGGCGGGCTGGAGGGGTGGCTGGACAGAGCGGTGGGCTTCAATGCGGCGGACCGGGAGCGGCTCACGGCGGCGATGCTGGAGTAGAGGGACAGAACTAGAGAGGCCGCGGGCCTTCCGGGCCGTAGCTCCATGTCTCGACCGCTTGGACATTCGACGGAAGGTGGGCGTTGATGACGCTGAGCGCCTCGTAGCGATTTGTCCACGGCCTCCGCCTCGACGCAGGCGCCGCCGATCTCCTTTGGGTCCCTGTGGATTCGGAGCCTCATCGGCCGGCTCCGGCATCGCGCAGACATGCGCGGCGATCTCCCGCCCATCCCGCTCGAACCTGTCAACGATAGAACCCCCCGCTTCGGATATCGCGCTATTCCGTTCGGAGGCTGGGATGTTTACTGAAGCAGCTGCGATATTCTGTCGCGCAGCTTGTCCCGCGCCGGCTCACGGAGCCCTGTCGCGGGCGGGATTGTAGGGAGCGCCGCCCGCGCGTACCTCGCCCCGATATCCGTATTCCTGCATCAGCACGGTGACGGACGGCCCCTCGGCGGTGATGACGGCATAGGATTCGGGCAGGTCGGATGAGAGAAGCCGCTCCTTTTCCCTGAAATCGGGGAAAGCCGCATGGTTGGTGCCGCGCGGCGCGCTCACCGGCACGCCGTGGAACGATCCGGCAAGGGGCATGTGGCAATGCCCGAAGAAGATGTGCGCGATCTTGTCCCGGTGTTCCGCCACGACGGCGCCGAACGCCTCGGCGTCCCGGAGTATCACCCGGTCCATCGGGACGATATGCGTGGGAATCGGGTGGTGGTGGATGAAGAGGTATGCCGGTCCGTCGGTCGCCGCCAGCGCCCTGCGCAGCCAGGCGCAGCGCCGGGCGCAATAGAAGCCGGCATGGGAGCCCGGGCCCCAGCTGTCGAGTATAAGGCCCGTGCCTCGGCTGAGTTCGAAGACCTGCTGCACATGCCCGTCCTCGTCCGCAAGCTCGGGAAAGACCTCGAGAAACGCCGCCCTGTCGTCATGATTGCCGATGGCGAGGCGGACCGGGACGGGCAGCCCCGCGAGTCGGCCCTTCAACCGCTCGTAGTCGCCGCGGTCGCCCCGGTCCGACAGGTCGCCGGTGATGACGAGCGTCTCCGTGTCGGGATGCTGTTCGAGCGCGTGGGCCAGCGCGCGGTCCAGATTCGCATTCGGGTCCCGCCCCCCGACGGTCTCTCCGGGCCGGGTGAGGTGGAGGTCGGTCAACTGGACGATCTTCATGACTTGCTCCCGAAGTCGAGAGGCCGCCCGCGGCGCGGCCCGGATTTGCCGCTCAAAGCCTCCCGCCGCGCACCGAATCGGGGCTTCGATCCAGCAGCGACTCGCCGGGCCTGACGCGGGTGAAGGCGACGGGCTCCGAAGACGACGTGAATTCGCCGCCCTTGAGGCGGACGGCGGTGTAGCGCGTCGTGGCGAGGTCGCCCGTCTCGGGGAAATCCTCGCGGTAATGCGCGCCGCGCGAATCCTCACGGGCGCGGGCTGCCGCCGTTATCGCGCGCGAGACGGTGACAAGGCTCTCCAGATTCAGCCGGTCGTGCCAGGCGAGGTTGAAGGCCCGCTCGCCGGGCGCGCCGGCCGCCTCCACCTCCGCCGCTATGTCGGCAAGCCCCGCCTCGGCGCGGTCGAGGCTTTCCGCCGAGCGCAATATGCCTACGTCCCCCCACATCAGGTCCGAGAGGCGCTCGCGGATGCCGGCAAGGTCGCCAAGCGGCCGATCGAAGACCCGGAGGCAGCGGGCGGCCGCCGCCTCCAGCACGGCCTCGTCGGGGTGGGGGAAGGCGCTCCGGCTGTCCACGTCTTCCGCCATGCGGTCGCCGGCGATGCCGCCATAGACGGTGGAGTTGGCGACGCCGTTGCCGCCGAGCCGGTTCGCGCCGTGGACGCCGCCCGTGTCCTCGCCGGCGGTGTAGAGGCCGGGCAGGGCGGTGGTCGTGTCCGGCTCGAAGGCGACGCCGCCCATCATGTAATGCGCCGTCGGCACCACCTCGACCAGCCCGCCGGCGAGGTCGAAGCCGCAGTCCCGGCAGCGCTCGACCATGCCCTTGAAGCGCTCGGCCACCGACTCGGCGCCGAGATGGGCCATGGAGATGTAGAGGCCGCCGCTCTCGGTGACATTGCCGGCGCGCATCTCGCTCGCCATGGCGCGGCTGACGATGTCGCGGGTGGCGCGCTCCAGCCGGTCGTCATAGCGCTCCATGAAGCGCGTCCCGTCGCCGCCGAGCAGATGGCCGCCAGCGCCGCGCAGGCCCTCCTCCAGCACCGTGCCGGTCATCCTTGTGCCGGGGCCGGCGTAAAGCCCGGTCGGGTGGAACTGCACCATCTCCATGTCGCGGAGCGCCAGGCCCGCCTCCAGCGCCATCGCCATGCCGTCGCAGGTCTTGTCGCCCGACGGCGTGTGGTAGCGGTACATGGTCGGCCCGCCGCCGGTGGCGAGCAGCACGGCCTTCGCCCGCACGAAGCGCAGCGCGCCCGTGCGAATGTCGATCAGGAGGACACCCGCGAGCCGCTCGCCGTCGCGGGACGGGATCAGCGCCGCCGCCCGGTGCTCCTCCAGCCGCGTCACCGCCCGCGCCCAGACCTGCTCCATCAGCCGGTTGACGATCTCGATGCCGGTCAGGTCCCCCTTGTGGACGGTGCGGTCGAAGGTCTGCCCGGCGAATGCCTTCTGGTGGATGCTGCCGTCGGGATTGCGGTCGAAATAGCAGCCGATCTCGTCCTCGAGCTCGCGGATGCGCACCACCGCGCCCTCGATCAGCGTCCACGCCAGCTCCTGATGGTTGATCCAGGCGCCGCCCTCGATCGTGTCCATGAAATGGCGTTCGAGGCTGTCGCCGGGGGCGAGCGCCACATTGTAGCCGCCCTGCACCATGCGGGTGCAGCCGCTCTTGCCGAGCAGGCCCTTGGCGGCGATGGCGATGTCGAGCGCGGGGTCGGCGCGGTAGGCGTGCAGCGCGGCGAACAACCCGGCCCCGCCGGAGCCGAGGATCAGGATGTCGCTCTCCATCCGCTCGATCATGAAAACGCCGCCGCGAGGAAACCGCAGCCGGTCAGCAGCGCCAGGCCTCCGGCCAGCGCGATCCGGGACTGCTGCCGGTCGGACCAGCGCCCGAATTCGAGCAGCAGCACGCGCAGCCCGCCCGTGAGGTGCAGCGCGAGCAGCACGACCAGCCCTGCCTCGGCCAGCTTGACCCACGGGTTGTCCGTCCAGTCGAGCACCTCGTCGAGCGCCGCGCGCTCCACCGCGAGGCCGAGCACCAGGAAATGGAACGGCAGGAAAACCGCGAGCGCCACGCCGGAAATCCGGTGCAGCAGGAACGCCCACCAGGGCCCGCGTTTCACAGCACGGCCGCCACGGCGCGCACGCCGAGCGCGAGCAGCAACAAGCCGAAGAGCGCCATGGCGATGTCGAGCCCCGCGCCGCGCCATCGGGCCCATTCCCGCAAAACGGCGCGGAGGCCGATGGGCGCATGCACGGCCGCCGCCAGCACGAACAGCCCGTAGGTGGCGCCCCAGAACAGGCTGCCCTCGGTGCGCGACAGGATTTCCTCGGCGGAAAGCCCGCCGCGGATCGCGTAGAGGATGACGCCCAGATGCAGCAACACCAGCGGCGCCAGCACCATCGCCGAGATGCGCTGGGCCGCGAACAGCCAGGCTTCCTTCATCGCCCGCGCCCCGGCCGCCTGCCGCCGAGCGCGCGGCGGAAGACCTCGCGCTTGAGGCCCGCAATGGCGGCGGTCGGGTTGAGGCCGGTCGGGCAGGCGTCGGCGCATTCCTGGTGGCTGCGGCAGAGGTGGCAGCCAGCGCCGGCGGCGTCCAGATGGCCGTCCCGGTCGCCGTCGCGCCGGTCGTTCACCAAGGTCCAGAGGCGGTTCAGCACGGCCGGCCCCGGATAGTCCGGGTTCCAGGCCACGCTGTCGCAGGCGGCGTAGCAGACGGCGCAATTGATGCATTCGATGCCGGCGTCGGCGGCCGCGCGCTCCGGCTCGTCCGGGCGGACGGGCGCCTCCTGCGGTTCTTTCGACGGCACGAAGCGCGCCTCCGCGTCGCGCCACTTCTCGAAGAAGGGCGCCATGTCCACCGCGAGGTCCCTTATGACCGGCAGGTTCCGGAGCGGCCCGATGCGCACGCGGCCCTTGCGGGCGGCCTCAGAGACATGGGTGCGGCAGGTCCAGCGCGGGCGGCCGTTGACGGTCATCGCGCAGGAGCCGCACATGCCCACCCGGCAGGCGAAGCGGTAGGCGAGCGAGGGATCGATATGGCGCTGCACATGCGTCACCACGTCGAGCACCGTCTGGTTGGCCTCGTGCGGCACCGCGTAGCGCCGCCACGCCCCGTCCGCGCCGCTCCCGCGCCAGATTTCGACTTCGAGCATCGCCATGGCGGGGCCATCGTAGCCGGTTTTGGCGAAGGCGTGGCAGGCCCGTTTCACGGGGCCGATTGTCCCGGTCCGGCCGGCGGATCTTGCCCGGCCGGCCCGGTATCATCCTTGCAATCGTGGAATGCAATTCCGGAAATGCAAGGATGAATGAGGCGGTTACCCGGTCCTGAGCGGGGTGGCGTTTCCCGGCTTGACTTTATCCCTGTTTGTTCTATATAAGTTCCATTCCGACGCGCAAAGAGAGTGGGGACATGACCTGACGAAACGCGCCGCATTGCGGCCATGCGAAGGGATGTCGGGAGCTGAACGCGCCGGGGGCGGCAGACAGGGGAGGTGCGCGCGCCGCGACGCCGGCGGGGCGCTATTCGGTCGTTCGAGTTGGTCCGCGGCGGCGCCAACGCCGCCAGTCGTAAAGTTCGCCGCGTTCGGCGCGGCGGCGGTAAAATTCGCCGCGTTCGGCGCGGCGGCGGGCGAAGGCGGAAAGGAGCAGGGGATGGCGGACGGGCCGGAAGGCGCGCTCACGGAGTCCCGGCGGGGCCGGGCGGTCGATATGGGATTGCGGGGCCGGGCGGTGGCGGCGGTGCTGGAGGAGGGCATGAGCGCCCGGGCGGCGGCGGCGCGGTTCGGGCTGGCCGCCACGAGCGTCAACCGATGGGTGAGGCGCTTCCGCGAGCGCGGGCATGTGCGGGCGGACGCAAGGGGCGGGCGTCCCTCGCGGGCGGAGCCGGAGCGCGACCGGATCGTCCGCCTCCTGGAGGCGCGCCCGGAACTGTCCAGCCGGGCGCTGAGCGAGGCGCTGGCCGCCGAGGGCGTGCGGCTTGCCGAATCGACCCTGCGCAAATTCCTCAAACGCTACCATATGGAGCGCCGCCGCCGCCTCGCCGTCCGCCGCAGGCGCAGGCGCTGGAAGGCGAAGGCCCCCGCGTCCCCCCGTTCCGGGTAGCCGGCCCGGTCCCTCGATACGCGCCCGCCGACGCGACCGCTACTCAGGACAAGGAAGGCGGGGCCGGGGCGACGGTTCCCCTGGGCGAGAACGTGACGGACGCGCCCGGACGGTTGTTTCGCAATGCAGGGCGCTTCGGTTCCGGAACGATAGCGGCCGGCGATAGCGGCCGGTTTTGACAAGGCGGGGGCAAGCGCGTTTCATGCCTGCCCATGACAATGCTCGAACGACCCGGCTACGCCCTCCATATGGAAACGGTGGACCTCGTGCCGCCTTGGAACGCGCCCGGCGAAGCGGTGCTGTTCTGCCATGGCGTCGCGGTGGATTGCGATATCTGGTCCGGCTGGCTGCCGGGGCTGATCGCCCGGTTCCGCATCGCGCGCTTCGACCTTTGCGGCTTCGGGCGATCGACCCTGCCCGGCCCGGACCATCGCTGGTCCTTCGAGGGGCTCGCGGACGACATCGTGGCGGTCGCGGACGCGGCCGGATTCGAGCGCTTCCACCTGATCGGCGAATCGCTCGGCGGCACGGCCTGCCTGTTCACCGCGGCCAGGGAGCCGGACCGCATCGCGAGCGTCTGCGCCTGCTCGACCGGGCATTACGGGCCGGCGATCCGGAATGTGGCCGTCTGGCGTGCGGCGGTCGAGGCCGAGGGCATGGAACGCTGGTCGGAGGAGATGGTCGAACGCCGCTTCGCCGACGGCAGAGTCGGTGCCGCCGAACGGCGATGGACGCATGAGGTCCAGAGCCGCACCGCCGCCTCGTCGCTGCTCGATGCCGCGGACCTGCTGATGGGCGCGGAGCTTTCCGACACATTTCGGCGAATCGCCTGCCCGGTGCTGCTGTTGCATCCCGATTCCAGCCCGTTCCTGCCGATGACGGTTGCTGCGGATCTGCTCTCCGTGCTGCCCGATGCGCGGCTTCAGGTGTTTCCCGGCGCCCGCCACGGCATTGCGCTCAGCCACGCAGAGGATGGCGCACAGGCGTTCCGCGAATTCGCCGCCAGCTGAGCCGCCGCCCCCAAGTCCGCACCTCTCCCGCCGCGCGGCGAAACGCGGGGAGCATGGTTGCCGTCAGGCGCGTCGGTTGATAACATGAGCGCGGAGGTACCGTTCGGTGGTTGGGGGCAATTTCGCCGAGCGGAAAACAGCACGATTCCGAACAGTTGTGCAAAGCACTCGAACGGGAGATCGAAAACCCATGAGACTCAAAACGACATTGGTTGCCGTTGCTGCGGCCACGGCGTTCTCCGTCGGGGCCCACGGGGCGACGCTGGATGACGTGAAGGCAAAAGGCTTCATCCAGTGCGGCGTTTCCACCGGCCTCGCCGGTTTCGCGTTCACGGACTCCGACGGTAACTGGGACGGCTTCGACGTCACCTTCTGCCGCGCAACGGCGGCGGCCGTGTTCGGCGACCCGAATGCGATCAAGTTCACGCCGACGACCGGCAAGACCCGCTTCACGGCGCTCGCCTCGGGCGAGGTCGACCTCCTCTACCGGAACACCACCTGGACGCTGAGCCGGGATGTCGATCTGAAATTCTCGTTCCTGGGCGTCAACTACTATGACGGCCAGGGCTTCATGATCCGCAAGGACATGGGCGTTTCGTCGGCCTCCGAGCTCGACGGCGCGACCGTGTGCATCCAGACCGGCACCACCACGGAGCTCAACCTGGCCGACTTCTTCCGCGCCAACAATATGAGCTACGAGCCGGTGCCGATCGAGACCAATGCCGAGGCGCAGCAGAAATATCTGGCGAACGCCTGCGACGTGTACACCACGGATGCTTCCGGCCTCGCTGCGACCCGCGCCACCTTCGAGAATCCCGGCGACCACGTCATCCTGCCGGAAATCATCTCCAAGGAGCCGCTCGGCCCGCTGGTCCGCCACGGCGACAACGCCTGGGGCGACATCGTGCGCTGGGTGCTGAACGCGCTCATCATCGCCGAGGAGAAGGGCATTACCGCGGCGAATGTGGACAGCATGGCGTCTACCGACACCAAGGACCCCGAGGTCAAGCGCCTGCTGGGCGTCGAGGGCAATTACGGCGAGATGCTCGGCCTTTCCTCGGACTGGGCCGTCCATGCCATCAAGACCGGCGGCAATTACGGTGAGATCTTCGAGAAGCATATCGGGGAGAACACCGCCATCGGCCTCGCCCGAGGCCTGAACGCACTCTGGACCGAGGGCGGCATCCTCTACGCCCCGCCGTTCCGGTAAGCACTACACCTCGAAGGGCGCTTCCATTAGGAAGCGCCCTTTCTTTGTCCGGGCCGGAGGACTTCGAACGGTGAAGCCGCCGGCCGCGTTCGACGGGGAGCCGTGACGCATGTCCAGCACAGGACAGCCGCCTCCGGAACCGTTCCGCGTCAGCCAGCTTCTCTACGACACCAGATACCGTTCCTACACGATCCAGATTTTCGCCCTGTTCGTCATCATGCTGGCCTTCGCATGGGCGATAGACAACGCCGTCAGGAACCTTGAGGCGCTCGGCAAGGACATCGACTTCGGTTTCATCTTCGAAACCTCCGCCTACGACATCAACCAGCACCTGCTGGATTACGATTCGACTTCGACGCACGGCCGCGCGGCCGTTATCGGCATTATCAACACCATCCTCGTCGCGGTCATGGGCTGCGTCACGGCCACGGTCATCGGCGTTCTCGCGGGCGTGCTCCGGCTGTCCCGGAACTGGGTCGTCGCGCGGCTGATGACGGTCTATATCGAGACGGTCCGCAATATTCCGGTCCTTATCTGGATCCTGTTCACGGTCGCCATCGTCAACGAAGTCCTGCCGGGCGTGAGGTCCTTCCGGGGCGAGGACGCGATGAGCGGCCTGTTGTTCGACAGCGTCTTCATCACCAACAGGGGCTTCTACATCCCGGCCCCCGTCTTCGAAGCGGGCTCGGCCGCGGTCGGGGTTGTGCTTTCGCTGTCGATAGCCGCCGCCTGGTATTTCGGCCGCTGGGCCAGGGCCCGGCAGGCGGCGACCGGGCAGATCCTGCCGGTGTTCTGGGTCCGGCTCGCCATTCTCACCGTCCCGGTCCTGCTCGCGTTCTTCGCCGCGGGCTCGCCGGTCTCGCTGGAGATTCCCGCCCTCAAGGGCTTCAACTTCAAGGGCGGACTCTACATGCGGGACAGCCTGATCGGCCTGTGGCTGGCGCTGTCGGTCTATACCGGCGCCTTCATCGCCGAGATCGTGCGCGCCGGCATCCTCGCGATCAGCAGGGGACAGACGGAAGCGGCCTATGCGCTCGGCCTTCGGCCCGGGCGCGCCATGAGCCTCGTCGTGCTGCCGCAGGCGCTCCGGGTCATCGTGCCGCCGCTCATCAGCCAGTTCCTCAACCTGACGAAGAACTCCTCGCTCGCCATCGCTGTCGGCTACATGGACGCGACCGGCACCCTCGGCGGCATCACGCTGAACCAGACCGGCCGCGAGATGGAGTGCATCCTGCTCCTGATGGCGTTCTACCTGGCGGCTTCACTGACTATTTCCGGGGCCATGAACGCCTACAACAGAAGCGTCAGGCTGAAGGAGCGCTGAGGTGGCCGGCGAGAAACCCGTCGCATTCGTCGCCGAGCGGCAAATTCCGCCCTCGCCGCCGCCGGTCAGGACGGGCGGCGCGCTCGGCTGGGCGCGCGACAACCTGTTTTCGGGCGTCTTCAACTCGGTCGCGACCCTGCTGTCGCTTGCGTTCGTTGCCTATATCCTTGCCATGGTCGTGCCCTGGCTGTTCCTCGATTCCGTATGGAACGCCTCTTCGCTGCAGGGGTGCCGGGAAGTGGACGACGGCGCCTGCCTTGCCGTCATCAACGAACGGTTCCTGCAGTTCGTGTTCGGCTTCTATCCGGAAGAGCTGCGCTGGCGGCCGATCCTGGCGTTCATGCTGCTGTTCGTGGCGATCTGGCCGGCGCTCTTCAGCTCCGCGCCGCGCAAGCTGCTCATCTTCAGCGCGCTCTACCCGCTTCTCGCCTACTGGCTGATCTGGGGCGGCTCGCTCTGGGGGCCGGTGGGCGCCGTCGTGGGTATCGCCATCGGATGGGCCTGTGTCCGCTTCCTGCCCGGGCTCACGCGCGGAATGCTGGAGGAAGGCATCGCTTTCCTGGCGGCTGTCGGCGCGGGAATCCTGGGGGCGGCGCTGTGGTGGCTGTTCTGCGTGGTCGCCTTCGAGGAGGCGCTGAGCGCCGTGCTGGCGATCGGCCTGGAGCCGGTGGAATCCGCCAGGCTCGGCGGTTTCCTGCTGTCCACCATCATCGGCGTCTCCGGCATTGCAGGCTCGCTGCCCATCGGCATCGTGCTCGCGCTCGGGCGGCAGTCGAACCTCATTCTCATCAAGGGGGTCTGCGTCGGCTTCATCGAGTTCATCCGGGGCGTGCCGCTCATCACGCTCCTGTTCGTCGCCTGGCTGCTGCTCTCCTACTTCCTGCCGCCCGGCACGGAATTCGACCTGATCCTGCGTGTGGTCATCATGGTGACCGCCTTCGCGTCCGCCTACATGGCGGAGGTCATCCGCGGCGGGCTCGCAGGACTGCCGGCGGGGCAGTACGAGGCCGCCGACTCGCTGGGGCTGGACTACTGGAAGTCCATGCGCCTCATCATCCTGCCCCAGGCGCTCAAGATTTCCATCCCGGGCATCGTCAACACCTTCATCGGCCTGTTCAAGGACACCACCCTCGTCATCATCATCGGCCTGCTCGACCCGGTGGGCCTGCTGCAGCCGATCCGCGCCGACCAGAACTGGAACGGCATCGTGTGGGAGCTCTACGGCTTCATCGCGCTCTTCTTCTTCATCTTCTGTTTCGCCATGTCGCGCTATTCCATGTATCTGGAGCGCAACCTCGATGTCGGACGCCGATAGGGAGGACGCCATGACCGCCGCCGCCACCGAACGGGACGAAGAACGCCGCGCCATGACGGCGTCGGGCGAAACCGCCATCGAAATCGCCGGCATGAACAAGTGGTTCGGCGAGTTCCACGTCCTTCGCGACATCGACCTGACCGTCTATCGCGGCGAGCGGATCGTGGTTTGCGGGCCCTCAGGCTCCGGCAAGTCCACGCTCATCCGCTGCATCAACGCGCTGGAGAACCACCAGGCCGGCAGGATCGTCGTCGAGGGCACGGAGCTGTCTTCCGACATCAAGAATATCGACCGGATCCGGTCCGAAGTCGGCATGTGCTTCCAGCACTTCAACCTCTTTCCCCATCTCTCGGTCATCGAGAACTGCACGCTCGCGCCGATCTGGGTCCGGCGGGAGCCGAAAAAGGAGGCCGAGGACCGGGCGCGCTATTTCCTGGAGCGCGTGAAGATCGGCGACCAGGCGCTGAAATATCCGGGCCAGCTCTCCGGCGGCCAGCAGCAGCGCGTCGCGATCGCGCGCTCGCTCTGCATGCAGCCGCGCATCATGCTGTTCGACGAGCCGACCTCGGCCCTCGACCCGGAAATGATCAAGGAAGTGCTGGACGTCATGGTCGATCTGGCGGAAAGCGGCATGACCATGCTGGTCGTTTCCCACGAAATGGGCTTCGCGCGCCAGGTCGCCCACCGCATCATCTTCATGGATGAGGGCCAGATCGTGGAGCAGAACGAGCCGGAGGCCTTCTTCAACAATCCGCAGTCGGACCGGACGAAGCTCTTCCTCAGCCAGATCCTGTCCCATTGACCCGCCGCGACGGCGAGCCGGGCGGGAGTCCCTATGTCCTCTACGGCGTCGAGGCCTCGCCCTACACGGTGAAGCTCCGGGCGGCGCTGCGCTACCGCCGGCTGCCCTACCGCTGGGTCTGCCGCTTCGTGCAGATGTACGAGCCGCTCGCCCATGTGCGCCCGCGGTTGATGCCGGTGCTTCGGTTTCCCGACGGCGAGTTCCGGACCGACAGCACGCCCATACTGGAGGCACTGGAAGAACGCCACGGGGCCCATCGCTCGCTGTTGCCGGAGCGTCCGCGCGACCGCTTCCTCGCCCGGTTGATCGAGGACATGGCCGACGAATGGTTGACCAAATGCCTCTACTACTACCGTTTCGGCACGATGGAGGACGCCGAGTTCGCGGCGCTCTGGGTGATGGACGACGCGCGGGGCGACCTCTCCGCCGCCGACCACGCCGCGGCCGTTCCGCCCTTCGTGGAGCGCCAGATGGGGCGCAAGGAACTGGTCGGCTGCACGCCGGAAGCCGCGCCCCTTTTCGAGGCGAGCTATCTGCGCGTGCTCGATGCGCTGGAAAGCACGGTCGCCAACGGACGGTTCCTGTTCGGCACGCGCCCGTCGGTCGCTGACCTCGCCCTGTTCGGGCAATTGAAGACGCTCGGCATCGACCCGACGCCGATGGCCGTCATGCGCGCCCGCGCGCCGCGCACCGACGCCTGGGTCCGGCGCGCGGACGACCTTTCCGGCGTGGAAGGCGAATGGGAGGAGCCGGGACCGGCCGTCGCCGCGCTCGCGGAGATGGCGCGCGAAATCTACTGGCCGTTCCTCAAGGCCAATGCGGCGGGCGATGTCGATACCGTGCTGGCGGGACACCGCTTCCGTCAGCCGCATTTCCGTTACCAGGCCAAGTGCTACGATCGGCTGGCGAAGCTCCATGCGGCGCTGGAGCCGGGGGTGAGAGAGGAGATCGGACTGGAATGACTGCAAACTCGGTCGAGTCGCGGATGACCGCCATCGACGATGCCTGGCTCGCGACGACCCAGGAGGAAATCCTGGAGCCGGACCTGCCCATCGTCGATCCGCACCACCATCTCTGGGACTTCCCCTTCCACCGCTACCTGCTGCATGAGCTGCTGGAGGACACCGGCAGCGGCCACAATGTGCGCGCGACGGTGTTCGTCGAATGCGGCTCGATGTATCGGGCAAACGGGCCGGAGGCCGAGGCCCCGATAGGCGAAATCGAGTTCGTCAACGGCACCGCCGCGATGAGCGCGTCCGGGCGCTACGGGAAGACGCAGACCTGCGCCGGCATCGTCGGCTTCGCGGACCTCACGCTCGGCGCCGCGGCCGAAGACGTGCTGCTGGCCCAGATCGCCGCCGGCAACGGTCGCTTCCGGGGCATCCGCCATGCGGCCGGCTACGATCCGAGCCCGGACGTGCGCAACAGCCACACCAATCCGCCGCCCGGCCTCTATGGCGATGCGGCCTTCCGCGAGGGCTTCGCCAGGCTTGCCGCGCTCGACCTCACCTTCGAGGCGTGGCTCTACCACACGCAGCTTGCGGACGTGGTCGGCCTTGCCAGCGCGTTCCCCGAGGCGCGCATCGTGCTGGACCATGTCGGCGGGCCGCTCGGCATCGGTCCCTATGCCGGGCGCCACGACGAGATCTTCCCGGGCTGGCGGGAGGACATCCGGGCCATTGCCGCATGCGAGAACGTGCATGTGAAGCTCGGCGGCCTCGGCATGAAGGTTTACGGGTTCGACTTCCACAAGCAGGACCGGGCGCCCGGTTCCGACACGCTCGCTTCCGTCTGGCGGCCCTATATCGAGACCTGCATCGAGGCGTTCGGCCCCTCGCGCTGCATGTTCGAGAGCAACTTCCCGGTGGACAAGGCGTCCTGCAGCTATGCTGTAATGTGGAACGCCTTCAAGAAGCTTGCCTCCGGCGCGTCGGAGGGCGAGAAGGCCGACCTGTTCGCCGGCACCGCGCGGCGCTTCTACAAACTCGACGGAGAGTGACAACAGCCATGCCCGAAGCCCCGCTCAGCAATTCCGGCATTCTGGCCGCCTACCGGGACAAGACGCCGACCAGCGCCAGGCTGTTCGAAGAGGCCTGCCGCACCTTCCCCTCCGGCATCACGCATGACAGCCGCCGGATCGAGCCCTACGGCATCTATGTCGAACGCGCCCAGGGCCCGCGCAAGTGGGATGTCGATGGCAACGAATATATCGACTATTTCGGCGGCCACGGCGCGCTGCTGCTCGGCCACAACGACCCCGATGTGGGCGCGGCGATCTCTGAAGCGCTCGCCTGCGGCACGCATTTCGGCGCAAGCCATCCGGGCGAGTTGCGCTGGGCGCAGAAAATCCAGTCCATGGTGCCCTCGGCGGAGAAGGTGCGCTTCACCTCCTCCGGCACGGAAGCGACGCTGCTCGGCCTGCGCCTCGCGCGGACCGGGACCGGGCGCACGAAGATCATGCGCGTGCGCACCCATTTCCACGGCTGGCACGACCATATGGCCTCCGGGCAGAACTCCCATTTCGACGGCTCCTCGGCCGTCGGGCTCGTCCCCGGAATCGCCGAGAGCACGGTGCTGGTCGATCCCGAGGACCTGGAGGGCGCGCGGGCGGCGCTGGCGAAGGGCGATATCGCCGCCGCCATCCTGGAGCCGACCGGCTCCTCCACCGGCATGGTGCCGACCTCCCCGGCTTTCCTCGAAGGGCTGCGCGAGGCGACGGCGGAAAACGGCACGGCGCTCATCTTCGACGAGGTGGTGACCGGCTTCCGCGTCTCGCCGGGCGGCGCGCAGGGCCATTACGGCATCCGCCCGGACCTCACCGCGTTCGCCAAGATCGTCTCCGGCGGCGTGCCGGGGGGCGCGGTCGCCGGGCGGGCGGATTTCTTCGAGCGGCTCGACTTCGACGTCACCCGGAGAAGGGCATAGAGAAGGTCGGCCACCAGGGCACTTACAACGCCAATCCGGTGGCCGCGGCGGCCGGCCTTGCGGCGCTGACGAAACTGGAGGCGACCGGCGCGTGCGAGCGCGCCAACGCCATGGGCGAACGGATTCGCGCAGGCCTGAACGACGCCATCCGGGCGGCCGGCATTCCCTGGGCGGCCTACGGCACCTTCTCGGTCTTCCACATCTTCACCAACCCCGCCGGCCGGGAGGATGTCTCGCCGGATACGTTCGACCCGTTCGCCTGCGGCTATGAGGAACTCCGGGGCAATGCGCCCGGCGCGGCGCACAAGCTCCGGCTGGCGATGAACGTGAACGGCGTGGACCTGACCGGCTGGCCGGGCGGCACGATCTCTGCCACCCACGGCGAAGCCGAGATCGACGCCACGGTCGAAGCCTTCGCCCGCTCCCTCGACATGCTCAAGGCCGACGGCGAGCTGTAGGGATCGCGCCCGTACCCGCATTGGCAGCCGGACATGGCGTAGCGCGATGAACCGGGCGGTAGAGGAAAGGCAGCTTCTAGAGCACGATCCGACCTGTATGGATCGACTGTTTGTCGACGGGTAGCCGCGGTCCTTGCCCCCGCTTCGTCGCCCCGGACCCCGATCCGGGGCCCATCCACGGCCGTTTGGGCCCGGTGGAAAGGTCGGGAGATGGACCCCGGATCGTCGCTGACGCGCCGTCCGGGGTGACGATTGAGGCTTTACGGACGAAGCCGTTCCAGTTCGAACGGATACCGCTCTAGGGCCGCCTTTTCGCTTCCGGAGAGGCGGAGACGCCCGGGTGTCTCCTCTCTGTATGAGCGGTTTGTCATGAATATTTTGCGATAATTCCCCAAAGGGGCTTGACCTGAGAAAAAGTGTAGTAGAATGGGCATAGAGGAAGGCGGCTCCCGGGGCCGCCTTTCGGCTTGTGTGCCGAGCATGGCCAACAGCTTGGAGGTGCAAGTCCTCTATCCAGCCCGATGGCGGCGAAGGATTAGCGAAGCGCAAGGGCGTCGCCGCGAGGCGGGGTCTGAAGGAAGCGTGGAGCAAAGCCGCGACCCGATGGACAAGAACCGGATACGAGGCCTACCCGGCCGGACGAGCGAGCAAGCGATCGCGAAGTCCGCAGCCATCAAGGGCCGGGGTGGTAAATCCGGCGGGTGTGCGGTGAAGGCGGTTGGTCTTACCTCGGGAGGTCTGCGTCGTGTCCGGAACCCCCGGACTGAGCGGTTCCGCAAGGGCCGTGATCGCGGCGCAGAAGTCAGCAGAGGGCATAGTAGCCGGCCCCCCGGCGAAGGCCCGAACGACGGACAGGGTTATTAGGACGGCAGGCTCATGCGGACCAAGCGGCAGAACATCCAGTTGGAACTGGCCTTGGAGCCGGAGGCGAGGGGTGAAGCCCGGAGCGCCGGAGACCGAGGGACCGAAGCCCGTATGGCGCGTGCCGACCCCGAACGCCCGGCGGCTGTCTTCGACAGGCTCGGCCTCGCCTCCCTGCGAGGCCGTTCCGCAGCTTAAATCCGTCGAACCGCCGTGTACGGACCCGTATGCACGGTGGTGTGGGAGGGGTGGAGCCGTGAGGCTCCCCCCTATCCCGATTTCTGCTGAGGGAAGCAAGGGCTGGGGCCCGAAAAAAGACCCCGGCGGGAACGGACGGGCGAAGTGCGTCCGCCGTCTCGCGCGCGCAATCAGGTGCGCGAACCGCGCCGGCGCAAGACGCGCCCGCCCGCGCAGGGGCGCGCACGCAGGATACGCGCGCAAAAAGGGTCCCGCCGCTTGAAGGCGCCGGACCGGCGGCGCGGACGGAATGGAGCGGAACGGAACGCGACGGAGGAAACGATATGCAGGAACGGAATGACAAAACTACAGGGAAGGCATGGCAAACATGACATCGCATGACAGAACATGACGCCTCATGACAAATCGCACGGGTGTCGGCCCGGGCCGCGGGTGCGTTGCAGACCGCGGCGAAACGCGGAGCCGGCTGCGAACTATCCCTCGCGGGGGAGCGGGCTCGGCGGGAGCGGGCCCTGTTCCGGGGATCCGGTTGCCGCCGCGCGTCAGTCTTCCGCCGCCATCACGGCTTCGGCGCGCTCGGGATAGATGATCCGTTCGGCGAAGCGGTGCATGAGGTCGATCTCGTCCTGGCCTCGATAGCGGATATCGCTGCCCTTAATCGCGGCCAAATGTTCGGCGATGATGTTGCGCTTCACCTCGGCGGCAAAGGAATTCAGGCGGTGGTAGGCCTCGGAGACCGTCCGCCCGAGAGTCGTCACGCCGTGTCCGAGCAGCACCACGCAATTGGTGTCGGCGATGAAGTCTTCGACCGGGCCGACATCGGTTTCGACGTCGATGTCCGCGGCCACATAGTAGGGCGGCTTGCCGTGGATGAACGGCATGTCGAGCGACAGAATCCGGACTTCCCGGAAGGCCCCGGAGCCGAAGAACGCGATGGTCTCGTCATGATGGACATGGATGACCGCGTGGATATCGGGTCGGAGCCTGAGGATCTCGCGGTTGAGATTGTGGCCGACGCTTGTCATGGCCTCGCCGTGGAGCAGGCGGCTTGTCGGGATGTCGGTGATGACGATGTTGTCCGCTGTCATTTCCTCAAGGGAAATTTCGGCATGCTTGGTGTAGGCCACGCCGTGCTCGAAGTCGGGGTGCGGCTTGCGCATCGCGATATTGCCGAGCGTGTTGTGGACATAGCCGCGCCTCGCGACCATATGCGCATAGCGCACGAAGGTTGCGCCGAGTTCGGCATCGAATTCAACCCGGTTGCCCATCCTGCCTCTCCTCCTCGCTGCACTCCAATATCCCATGAATTTCAGGGGATTGGATACCTCCCAACCAGTCGCCACGAACTGCCATCCTCACATCGGACGGATCGTCCAGAGCAGGGCATCGCCTTCGGCCTCGGCTTCCACCTCCATGAACCGGCGGTGCGAGGCGACGGCGCCGCGCCAGAGCTCGATCCAGCAGGCGAGCAGGTTTTCGCGCTCGGCTCCGGCAATGCCGCGCACAATCCTGAGGCCCGTCTGGCGCAGGGAAACGGCGCCGTCTCCGGCCTCCTCCGCCTCGACGCCGTCGCCCATGCCCCGGAACATGGCGGCGAGGAAATCCGCCGCCTCCCTCGGCCCGCCGTCCACGCCGCCCACGGCGTCGGCCATCCGGCGGTATTGCTGCAGGCCGGTCAGCCGTGCGGCGCGCTTGCCGTGTTCCAGCGCCTTCGCCTGACCGACGGTCCGGGCGAGCTCGCGAATGCCGTTGCGAATGAATTCCGCCGCATAGTTGCGGTTGGCCTTTGCGAGACGCTCTTCGCTCCAGCCGGCCTCGGGCGCAGTGGGCTGCCGGTCGGGGTGGAAGGGCGGCGGGCGCTCGTCGGGGGCGAAGACCAGGCGTTCGTCCTCGGCAAGGTCGCGGTCGTATTCCCTGAAATAGCCGCAAAACCCGAACTGGCCGGTCATGTCCTCCGAAACGCAGACGAATCCGAGCCTCGGATTGTTCAAGGTCACGCCGTTTTGCGCATACCAGCCGCGCAGGAAGCCCCGGCCCGCCTCGACGGGCATCCCGCAGATCGTCGGCCCGTCGAACATCCAGCGCGGGTAGCGAAAGCGCACCCAGGCCTTTGTGTCGGACTCCTCCATGTATTCGACGGGAACGCCGCCTATGACATTCGAGAGCGTGTGATACCGGGCGCAGGCCACGGCATCCGGAAGGCCTTTCAGGCCCAGTTTTTCGAAGCTCGAAAGGAACTTCTCCTCGTGCAGCCGGCGGAAGAGGTGGAACATCCACTCGCCTACGGTCTCGGGCCGCTCATGCGCGGCGACCATGAGTTCGAGGCCCAGCAGGTACTGGTGATGAAGCTCCGCCTGGGCGGACATGGCGGCGGAATCGGAAGGTTCGGCAGGGGGCATACAGCGCTCCTTCGTTCAAGCTTGCCCGGTTCGGTTGACGGTCAACCGCTCAAGGTCGTCTGCGGCATCGGCCGGCAGGTCCCAGAGGATACGGACTATTTCCGGACGTGTGAGCGCGAGGCCGGCCTTGCGGCGCGGCGCCGGGCGGACCGCCTCGAAGGCAATCTCGAGCACGAGCGCCGGTTCGACTGCGCGGACAGGACCGTAGCGGCCTGTCACGTGCGCGCGAACCCAGCGGTCCAGCCGCGCGCGTTCCCCGCTATCGAGCCGGCAGGATGCGTCGCCGACGGCCACCGGCGCACCGTCCAGGAAGAGGGCGACGCTGTAGCTCGGACCATCCACCCCGATGCCGCCGGGCCGCGCGGCCAGCAGCAGGGCGCGGACCGTTTGCGGCGGCGCCCTGCGGACGCGCCAGGGCGGCCCGTGGGGAAAATACGGCGCGTCGGCGGGCTTGAGCACCAGCGGGGCGTCCTGCGCTTCGGCGGCCTCGAAGGCGAGAACGGGGGACAGGTCCAGGCGGGCCCGGTCTGCGATCCGCGCCTCCAGCCGCGCTCGACGCTCGCGGAGCGGCAGCGGCCGGATGTCCTCGCCCCCGTCGAACAGCATGTCGAAGAGGCGGACGAAGACGGGGACCTCCGCCACCAGCCGACGCGGGACGGTCTTGCGGCCGAGCCGTCTTGCCAGCGCCTCCGGCGGGGCCGGCCGGTAGGGCGGGCCATCGGGGCCGCAGGCCGCCATCAGCACGCCGTCGAAGACGCCTGCCAGCCCCTCCATTGCAGCCACGATCTCCGGAAAGAGACGGGAAACATCGTCTCCCGATCCGCTGTAGAGCCGATGCAGGCCGGATTCCGCCACGAGCTGCACGCGCACTCCGGACCATTGCCGTTCGACCCGGCAGCAGGCGGGATCGAGGCTGGCGAGATCCGTCTCGTCCAGCGGGCGCACCGGCATGAGAGGCCGGAAGCCGGCGACCGACTCGGGGCGCGGCGCGCGGCCTTCCAGCCAGGCGAACAGGCGTCCGTATGGCGGTGCCTGTCCGTGCCAGGCCTCTTCGATGGCGCCGAGATCGGCCGAAAAGCCAGCGGCGAGCGCCGTTCGCGCAAGCCGGGGCGTCACGCCGGGAACTCGCCGTCCGGCGGCAAGCTGCGCCAACGCCCGGCGCACGGGCAGGTCCGAACGGTCGAACCAGCGGACAAGCAGCCCGGGCGCCGCCTGCCGGGAGACGCTGGCGAGCGCGGGCGCAACCTCGGCAAGCGGGGGAGGGCGGGGCTTGACCCCGCTTTCCGGCCAGATCAACGCAGCGGTCTCGACCGGGTCGCCGACGAAGTCGCGAGACAGGCGGAGGAATTCGCCGTCGACCCACTCCGCCGCAAGCGCATGGAGAGCCGACGGCCGGACGCAGGCGGTATCGAGTCCGCCGGCGAGGACGGCGAGCGCCCAGCCCCGGTCGGAGTCCGGAGCCCGCTTAAGATAATCCGTCATGAGGCGGACCCGGGCGGCCGGCGAAGGCGCGAATGCAAGCGCGTCGAGGAGCGCGGCGAAGGCTCTCATCCGCCGTGCCCGACCGGCGCTTCCAGCGGCCTGGCGTCGAGGCCGCGGGCTTGCGCCCAGCGGACCAGGGCGTCGGGCGGGCCGTGCGTCACGCGAATCTCCGACGCGCCGGTCTCGGCGATCGTGTCGGTGAGCCCGGTCCAGTCGGCATGGTCGGAGATGGCGAGCGGCAGTTCGACGCCGCGCCGGCGGGCATGGGCCCGAATCTGCATCCAGCCCGAAGCGAATACCCGCACCGGGTCGGCAAACCGCTCTGTCCGCTGCTCCGGGCCCGGGGGTTGAAGCACGATTTGGCCGGCGAGGCCGCCGGCATTTCCGAGCGCGCGCGTTTCACCGAGGTCGATGCCGAATTGCCGATAGAGTCCCGTCATCTCGTCGAGCGTCGGATGCAGCCAGACCGGCCGGTCATAGCCCGACCGGCGCAGAAGGCTCAGCATGCGCTGGCATTTGCCGAGGCTGTAGGCCCCGACGACATGGCAGCGGTCAGGGAAAGTCTCGACCGAGCGCAGGAGGCGGGCGGTCTCGTCCATGTCGTCCGGCAGGCGGAACACCGGCAGGCCGAAGGTCGCCTCGGTGATGAAGACATCCGCCCGGACCGGCTCGAAGGCGGCGCAGGTCGGGTCCGGCGCCCGCTTGTAGTCGCCCGAGACCACCACCCGCCGCCCGCGATATTCGAGTACGGCCTGGGCCGAGCCCAGCACATGTCCCGCCGGCGCCAGGCGGATGGAGACGTCGCCTGCCCGGACGGTCTCGCCATAGCGAAGCGGCTGCCGGACCGGGCGGTCGCGCGGATAGCGCAGCGCCATGATCGCGAGCGTTTCCGGGGTGGCGAGCAAGGCGCCGTGGCCGGGGCGGGCATGATCGGCATGGCCATGGGTGACGAGGGCGCGCGAAACGGTCCGCTGCGGGTCGATATAGAAGCCGCCCGGCTCGCACCAGAGGCCGGCCGGTGTCGGCCGGAGCCAGTCTTCGAGGGTATCCGCCATCGCGCTACTATGGCCTCCTCGGGCGGGGAGAAGGAAGCGCGGCGGCATGGAGGCAGGCAACGGGGTTTCGCAGCCCGCCGCGATCCGCGACTGGTTCCGGGCGCGCGGCTGGGAACCTTATGCCCACCAACTGGAGATGTGGCGGGCGGCCGAGGCAGGGCGCTCGGCCCTGCTGGTGGCGCCGACGGGAGGCGGCAAGACGCTTGCCGGTTTCCTGCCGAGCATCGCGGAACTCGCAACCGGGCCCCGCTCCGGCCTGCACACGCTCTATATTTCGCCGCTGAAGGCGCTCGCAGTCGATATCCACCGCAATCTGGAGGCCCCGATCGCGGAGATGGGTCTCGATATCGGCGTCGAGACCCGTACAGGCGACACGCCGCAGCGCAAGCGCGAACGCCAGCGCCGGAAGCCGCCGCAGATGCTGATGACGACACCGGAATCGCTGGCGTTGATGCTATCCTGGCCCGACGCGCCGGCGCTCTTCGGCTCGTTGCGCTGCATCATCGTGGATGAGCTGCATGCGCTCGCGGACAACAAGCGCGGCGATCTGCTCTCGCTCGGCCTGGCGCGGCTCCACGGCATGGCGCCCGGAGCTCGCCGGACGGCCTTGTCGGCCACGGTCGCGGATCGGGATTATCTCGCCGCCTGGCTCTCGCCAAGCGCCGGGCGCGAGCCGGATGTCGAGACCGTGGTCGGCCGCGGCGGTGTCCCTCCGGAAATCGCCATCGCCCGGATGCAGGGGCCGATGCCCTGGTCGGGCCATATGGCGGTCTATGCGCTGGGTGAGATCCATGACGCGATCCGGGCGCACCGCACGACCATCGTGTTCGTCAACACCCGCGCCCAGGCGGAACTCATCTTTCGCGGACTCTGGGACCTCAACGAGGACGGCCTCGCCATCGCGCTGCATCACGGCAGCCTGGCCCCGGAGCAGCGCCGCAAGGTGGAAGCGGCGATGGCCGCGGGCCGGCTGCGGGCGGTCGTCGCCACCTCCTCGCTCGACCTCGGCATCGACTGGGGCGATGTGGACCTTGTGGTGCAGGTGGGCGCGCCCAAGGGCGCCGCGCGGCTGCTCCAGCGGCTCGGCCGCTCCAACCACCGCCTGGACCGGCCGAGCAAGGCGCTGCTGGTGCCGGCGAACCGGTTCGAGGTGCTGGAATGCCACGCCGCCATCGACGCGGTCTGCGCGGGTACGCTCGACGGCGACGCGCCGGAACCGGGCGGCCTCGACGTGCTGGCCCAGCATATCGCGGGCGTCGCCGCGTCCGGCCCGTTCGAAGAGGAGGCGCTGTTCCGCGAGGTGCGCCGGGCCTACCCATACCGCGGCCTCACCCGCAAGACCTTCTTGGAGGCCGTGGATTTCGTGGCGACCGGCGGCTATGCGCTCGGCGCCTATGAGCGCTACCGGCGGCTAAAGCGCGACGCCGCCGGCCGGCTGAAAGCCGCCAATGCCGACGTCGTCCGCCGTTACCGGATGAACGTCGGCACCATTGTCGAGGCCGTGACCCTGAAGGTCCGGCTTGGCGGACGCGTGCTCGGCGAGGTCGAGGAGTATTTCGCCAACACGCTCACGCCGGGCGACACCTTCGTGTTCGCCGGCCGGATGCTGCGCTTCGACGGCATCCGGGAGATGACCATCCGCACCTCGGCCGCCACCGGCGAAGCGCCGCGCATCCCCGCCTATGGCGGCGGACGGCTGCCGCTGACCACGCATCTCGCCGAGCGGGTGCGCGGCCTGCTCGCCGACCGGCGGCGCTGGCGGGAGTTCCCGCCCGACGTGCTGGAATGGCTCCGCGCGCAGGACTGGCGCTCGGTGTTGCCGCGACCGGGCGGGCTGCTGGTCGAGACCTTCCCGCGCGGCGGCAAATGGTATCTCGTCGCCTATTGCTTCGAAGGGCGCAACGCCCACCAGACGCTCGGCATGCTGCTGACCCGGCGCATGGAGCGCGCGGGGCTCGGCCCGCTCGGCTTCTGCGCGTCGGATTATGTGCTCGCAGTCTGGAGCCTGCGCGAAGCGGCGGAAGTGGACGAGCTCTTCTCCGAGGACATGCTGGGCGACGACCTCGAGGACTGGATGGCGGAGTCCACCCTGCTCCGCCGCACCTTCCGCAATGTCGCGGTTGTGGCGGGGCTGATCGAGCGCCGCCATCCGGGCCGGGAGAAGACCCGCCGCCAGGTCACCTTCAATGCCGACCTCATTTACGACGTGCTGCGCCGGCACGAACCGAACCACCTTCTGCTGCGCGCAACGCGCCGCGACGCCGCCAGGGGCCTGACCGACATCAGGCGCCTTGGCGGGATGCTGGCGCGCGCCAGGGGCCGGATCGAGTTGCGCCGGCTCGACCGCGTCTCGCCGCTCGCCGTGCCGGTGCTGCTGGAGATCGGCAAGGAGCTCGTCTATGGCGGCGCCATTGAGGAGCTGCTGGCCGAGACGGCGGCCGAGAGCGAGAGCGATCTGGTGGCTGAGGCCATGAGCGGCGCGGACATGGCGGAACTGCCGCTTTGACCGCGGCCGGCTTCCGGCTGAACGGGGCATCGCTGGCCGCGGACCCCTCGGGTGCGCTCTGGTGGCCGGAAATGCAGACGCTGGTTGTGGCGGACCTCCATTTCGGCAAGGGCTCGGCCTACGCGGCGGAAGGCGGCGCGCTGCTGCCGCCCTATGACAGCCACGCGACGCTGGAGCGGCTGGAGGCGCTGGCGCGGCGCTACCGCCCGGCGCGCTGGGTGTCGCTCGGCGACGGCTTCCACGACCGGTATGCGGACCTTCGCCTCGACCCGGATGCGGCGGGACGCCTCGACCGGCTTGCGCGCAGCTGCGACTGGCTCTGGCTACGCGGCAACCACGATCCGGAGGCACCCCGGGGTTTCGGCGGGCAGGCGCTTGCCGAATGGCGGGCCGGGCCGCTCGTCTTCCGCCACGAGCCCCATCCGCAGCCGGCGCCAGGAGAGGTCGCCGGCCATCTGCATCCGCGCGCGACCGTTGCGACGGGCCGGCGGCAGGTCTCCGGCCGGGTGTTCGTCACGGACGGGCGCCGGCTCCTGCTGCCGGCCTTCGGCGCCTATACCGGCGGCCTCGATGTCCACGACCCGGCGGTCCGCATGCTGTTCGCCCGTCCGCCGCGCGTCCTGCTGCCGGGCAAGGAGAGCGTCCATACCTTCCCATGGAAACGCCTCGCCGTTCCGGAACGGCTGAAAAACGGCGGCGGACTGGAGGTATAGCCTGCCGGCCTATGCCGTGTGTGCCGGATCCAGGATTTCGATATGGGCGGCGAAGCGGCGGAAGTCCCGGACATTGAAGGTCAGCAGGCGCCGTTCGCCATATGCCAGCATGGTGGCGACGATATTGGCATCATGCACCTGCTTGCCGCCCATGGGAATGTCGCGGCAGAGCCTCGCCAGCAGGTTCATGACATGCGGCCCGTCCTCCAGCACCTCGAACGCCTCCTCCATCCACGAAAGGTCGGTGAGCGCTTCGTTTGCGGACAATGGGCGCGACCATGTCTGCGGCCGGGTGGCGGCGGCAAGATATTCGCGCATGACCTGCCGGCTGATGCGGCAGGACGCGGCGTCCGCCTGCGCGCGGGCAAGCGACGCGCGGGCGCGCTCATTGTCCGGCGCCAGCGCATTGCATGCTGCGACGAACAGATTGGTGTCGATAAACATGCCGATCAGCAGTCGTCTTCGTCACCTTCCTGCGGGCCGCCGGTCAATCGGCCCATATCGTCGTAAATCTGCTCGCGGCTGACCGTGAACCCTTCCGGCCAGGGCCCCAGGTTCCGGGCCGGGAAATCGCGGTCGAGATTCCAGTCGCGTTTGGGGCGTTGCGCGGCCCGCCGCGGCGGCAGGCTCGTGGGGGCCGGTTCTTCCCGGAGCCCCTCTCCATGCCAAGTCATGTCATCGCCTCCCCCTTCGTAGCGGATGGAAACGGTCTCCGTCGGCGCTTCCGCCTCCTTCTCGAACACGAGAGTCTCCGCCTCCAGATCGACCCGCGCCGTCCGCCAGCCGGCCGCCTGCCAGGCGAGTGCATGGGAATGCCCGCTCCCCCTTCGGGAGTTGGCCCACCACGGCCGGTGAAGGCGCGCCGAATCGGGCAGGCGGAAGCCCAGCACCCGCTCTACCTCGGCGAAACCGGCCCGCCATTCGGTTTCGGGCCGGAGCGACAGCAGATGCCGGTAGAGCGGGGCATATTTGCCCCGGGCTGCCGCTTTCCTCATCAGCCGTTCCCGGTCCGCCGCCATCGGCCCCCCATTGCCAAGAAAGTTCTTACTTACCTAAGTGTTGTATTCTCTACCCGGCATGTCAACAGGTTTCTCATACCGCGGAGCCTTCCCATTTCCGCATCCGCATAGAAGAATAGGCCCCGGGAGGCTTGCGATGCAGTACGACTACATCATCGTCGGTGGCGGGTCCGCCGGCTCTGTCATGGCGAACCGGCTTTCGGCCAGGAGCGCCAACAGGGTCCTGTTGCTGGAGGCGGGCATCGACACGCCGCACGGCGCGATTCCGCCCGATGTGCATTCGAGCTATCCCGGCACGGCCTATTTCAACCCGAACTACACCTGGAACCGGCTCCGGGTCAGGCTCCAGCCGGTCAACAAGAACCTGCCCGACAGCGAGAAGCCGGAGCTGCGCAATTACGAGCAGGCGCGGATCATGGGCGGTGGCTCGTCGATCAACGGGCAGATGGCCAATCGCGGCGCGCCCAACGACTATGACGACTGGGGACGCCAAGGCGCGAAGGGCTGGAGCTGGGACGCCTGCCTGCCTTTCTTCCGCAAGCTCGAACGCGACATGGACTTCGACGATGAACTCCACGGCAGCGAGGGGCGCATCCCGATCCGGCGCATCTACCAGCAGGAATGGACATCCTACGCGAAGGCCGTGGCCGAAGCCATGGCGGAACTCGGCTACCCCTATCTCACGGACCAGAACGGCGTGTTCGAGGACGGACATTTCCCGGTCACGGTGTCGAACCTCTACGACCGACGCGTCTCGACGGCGATTGGGTATCTCGACCCACCGACCCGGCTGCGCGAAAACCTGGAAATCCGCTCCGAGACGCAGGTGAGCGAGATCCTGTTCGACGGTCTGCGCGCGGTCGGCGTCAAGGCCGAGCGCCGGGGCCAGTCCGAAACCTTCATGGCGAACGAGGTGGTGCTGTGCTGCGGCGCGGTGCATTCGCCGGCCCATCTGCTCCGCTCGGGCATCGGCCCGGCGGGCCATCTGTCCGACATGGGCATCGAGGTCCGCCACCACCTGCCGGGCGTCGGGCAGAACCTGATGGACCACCCCTCGGTCGCCTGCTCGACCTGGCTTCCGGACGAGGCGCGGATGACGCGCAAGGACGCCCGACACATCCATGTCGGCGCGCGCTATTCCTCGGGCCTTCACGATGCGCCCCAGGGGGACATGTTTATCGTCCAGGTGTCCAAGTCCGGCTGGCATGCGGTCGGCGAGCGGCTGGGCTCCCTGCTGGTCTTCGTCAACAAGTCCTATTCGACGGGCGAAGTCCGCCTGGCGTCGAAGGACTGGCGGGAGGAGCCCGAGGTCGAGTTCAATCTGCTCTCGGACGAGCGGGACCTGGACCGGCTCAAGGACGCCTTCCTGCGCGCGTCCGCCATCAACCTTCATCCCGCGGTGGCGCGTGTCGCCGGCCACACCTTTCCGTCCTCCTACAGCGAGAAGGTGCGCGCCATTGGGCGCGTGACGAAGCGCAACGAGATGATCTCCAGGGCCGTGGGCGGCGTGCTGGACATGGCCGGCGGCCTGCGCGGCGCACTGATCGACAGGCTGATAACAGGCGGCCTCAGGCTGCGCGACATGCTGGAGGACGACGAGGCGCTCGAGGGATTCGTGCGGGCCACGGCCGTCGGGGTCTGGCACGCCTCCTGCACCAACCGCATGGGCGACGACGACGACCCCATGGCGGTGACCGACGAACAGGGCAGGGTGCGCGGTCTTGCCGGGCTCAGGGTCGTGGACGCTTCGATCATGCCGTCCGTGCCCTGCGCCAACACCAACATCCCGACCATCATGATGGCCGAGCGCATTTCCGATACCGTGCTTTCGGAGGCCTGACAGGCGTCGATACATACTGTCGCATATTTCGAATCGGGGCGAATTCGGGAGCCGTATCAACAGCTTGTTCGGCGCTGCGGTTCCTTGACAGAGCGGGCTCGCCACCCCTAGTGTCCGGGCGCTTCCGGGGCGGGCTTCGCACCGGACGGCGTTTCGTGGCGAAAATGGGCGAAGACGACAGGAACGGCCCCCTTCACGATTTCTCCGACAGACTTGCCGATGCCCGGCGCCGTCGCGACGGCAAAGCGCCGAAGGCGGCCCCGAAGGAGGGGTTGGGCGCGGCCATGCGGATCGGAGTGGAACTGGTGGCTGCGCTTGGGGTCGGTGCGGCTGTCGGCTGGGGGCTGGACCGCTGGCTCGATACGGCGCCCTGGCTGATGGTGGTCTTTTTCGTGCTCGGAGCGGCGGCCGGGGTGATGAACGTGTACCGGTATATGAGCGGCATGGACGCTGCGCCCGGCTGGCGCCGGGAGCGGCCTCCGCCGGACGGAGAGGAAGGCTAGAGGGGGAACCCGGGTGGCGGCAGACGCGCACGGTCCGCTGGAGCAGTTCCGAATCAAGGAACTGGTCGATATTCCTGTGGCCGGGATCGATCTCGACATCACCAATTCCACCGTCTGGATGGTAGTGGCCGCCGCCGGCGTGATCGCGGTGATGGTGGGCGGCACGCGCAAGCGCGCCTTGGTGCCGGGGCGGCTGCAGTCGATAGCCGAGCTTTCTTACGAGTTCATCGCCGGCATGGTGCGCGACACGGTGGGCGACGAGGGCCGGAAATACTTCCCGCTCATCTTCACCCTGTTCATGTTCATCCTGTTCGGCAACCTCGCCGGGATGATCCCCTACAGCTTCACCTTCACCAGCCACATCGCGGTCACCTTCGCGATGGCAGCGGTGGTCTTCGTCGGCGTCACCGTGCTGGGCTTCGTCAAGCACGGGATGCACTTCTTCAGCTTCTTCGTGCCGCCCGGCGTTTCGGTGTTCATGTGGCCGTTGCTGATCCCGATCGAGATCATTTCCTACCTATCCCGGCCGATCAGCCTTTCGGTGCGCCTGTTCGCCAACATGCTGGCCGGCCACACCCTGCTCAAGGTCTTCGCCGGCTTCGTGCCGGCGCTGGGCGTCGCGGGCATCCTGCCGCTCGCCTTCGTGTCGGCGCTGACAGGGCTCGAGATCGTCATCGCGTTCCTCCAGGCCTATGTGTTCGCGATCCTCACCTGCCTCTACATCAACGACGCGCTTCATCTCCACTAACCGGCATTCCGCCCACGCGAAGAAGGGATCAACCCCATGGAAACAGAGGCCGCCAAAGTCATCGGCGCCGGTCTTGCCGTCATCGGCGTCATCGGCGCCGGAATCGGCATCGGCAACATTTTCGCTTCCTTCATCCAGGCGGTCGGGCGGAACCCGTCGGCGCGGGGGGAAGTCTTCCCGATGACGATGCTGGGCTTCGCGCTCGTCGAGGCCATCGCGCTCTTCGCGCTCGTCGTGGCGCTCGTCATCCTGTTCGGCTAACGCCGCACCGCGCCGGCCGATGCCGCAACTGGAGCAAATCGCCACCTTCCCGAGCCAGATCTTCTGGCTGGCGATCATCTTCGCCGTTCTGCTGGCCGTGATGCTCAAGGTGGCTCTGCCGCGCGTGCAGGGCATTCTGGAGGACCGGCAGAAGCGCATCGACGACGACCTCGCGCGGGCGGCCGCTCTGCGCGACGAGGCGGAGGGCGTGCTACGCGCCTACGAGCAGGCGCAGGCGGAGGCGCGGGCGGAGGCGCGCCGGCTCCTGCGCGAGGAGCAGGAGAAGGCCGCGGCCGAGGCGGCGGCCCGCCACGCGGCGCTCGGTGAGCGCCTCGCCGGGGACACCGCGGCGGCCGAGGCTCGTATCGCCGAAGCGCGGCAGGAGGCGCTGGCCGGGATCGAGGCGGCGGCGGGCGAGGTCGCCCAGGCCATGACCGAGAGGCTGATCGGCGTCGAGGTGGATGCGGACGAGGCCGCCGATGCGGCCCGGCAGGCGGGCGCATAATGTTCAACGATCCCACATTCTGGACTGCGGTCGGCTTCGCGATCTTCGTGGCCGCAGTCGCGCGCGTCGTCTGGCGCGCGGCGACGAAGGCGCTCGACGACAGGGCTGCGGGAATCAAGGCCTCCATCGACGATGCGGCCGCGCTCCGCGAGGAGGCGCAGGCGTTGCTTGCGGACTACAGGCGCAAGCAGCAGGGCGCGGAAGAGGAAGCCCGGGCCGTGCTCGCCCATGCGCGCGAGGAAGCGGCCCGCATCGCCGGGGAGGCCGGGCGCGCGCTCGAAGACGCGCTCCGCCGCCGCGAGCAGCAGGCGCTCGCCAAGATCGCCCAGGCCGAGCAGGAGGCGCTTGCAGACGTGCGCGCCCATGCCGTCCGGCTGTCGGCGGCGGCCGCCCGGACCCTGATCGAACGCCACCTCGACAAGCCCCGCGCCGACGCGCTGGTCGCCGAGTCCGTGGAAAGCCTGCCCCGGCACCTGCACTGAGCCGCGCTTGACGCTTCGCCCGCTGCGCCCGGAATTCCGGCAGCGGCGGAGTTGACATAGACCCGGCAAATGTAAATCATGAGACGGTTTACATTCGGTAAGGCAATCTTCGGATTCCCGCTTCGGGCGATGGAATGGCGGCATTGGACATAGAGATCAGGCTCCTGCGCGCGTTCGCGAGCGTCGCCGCTGAGCGGAGCTTCACGGCCGCCGCCCGGTCGCTCGGCTGCTCGCAGGGGGCCGTATCGACGCGCATCCAGGCGCTCGAACGGCATCTTGGGGTGCGCCTGTTCCACCGGGCCCGGTTGAATGTGCGGCTGACGCGGGCGGGCGAGGAGCTGTTGCCGATCACGCGCGCCCTGCTCGACCGCCACGACCGGCTCTTCCTCGATGCGCAGGCGCGGACGGTGGCCGGCCCCGTGCGCGTCGGCGCGGTCGAGGGCTTCGGCGCGGGCCTGCTGGCCGAGCTTCCCGAGCGCGTTCGCGAGCGGTATGCGGCGGTCGAGCTGGAAGTCGTCTGCGACCTCGACGCCGGGCTCAGGCAGGCGCTCGCGGCCGGCAGCCTGGACCTCGCCCTCCTCGTCCAGGCGGAAGCGGCGCCGGCGGCGACGATGCTCGGCCAGCCCCGCCTGCAATGGGTGGGCGCGCCGGACTTCGCGTTCGGCGAGGACGGGCCTATCCTGTTCGCGGCCTATCCGGAGGGCTGCCCCGTCCGGGCTGCGGCGCTGGCCGCGCTGGAGGGCCGGAGCGTGGCCTACCGCGTGGCGCTGACGAGCTGGAGCGACCGGGTCCTGGACCGCGCCGTCCGGTCCGGCTGGGCGATCGCCGCCATGCCGGAGAACCTCGTGCCCAAGGACCTGGCGGTGCTCAACCGGCCTTCGCTCCTGCCGAGGCTGGACCGGATCGGCATCCAGATGCTGGCGCGGCCGGGCCTCGACAACGAGGCCGTAAGCGCCGTCGGCCGCGAGATCGCCGACATCTGCCACGGCCGGTAGGCGCCGCCGCTTCCCTCACAGGGGAAGGCGCCAGGCGGAGAGCAGGATCGCTTCGGCATCCGCGCCGCTCCGGTGGCCGGGCTCGCGGGAGAGGGTGGCGCCCAGGCGGAGCTCGCCGGGGCCGAGCGCCCGGCGCCAGTGCAGCGCCAGGTCCAGCTGCCGTCCTCCGGGCTCCATCCCGACCGTCACCCTGTCGCGCACCACCGCGCCCGCCTTCGTCCGTCCCGACGGCAGCGCGAGCCGCGCGCGCCCCTCCTCGATGCGGAGCGGCTGCGACAGCGAGATGCGGAACGTGCCGCCGTCCCCGGTCCGCCGGGTGGCGTGCAGCGCGAAGGCGCTGGTCGCGAGCGGCGAGACCGTTTCGAGCACGCCGCCATGCGCCCGGGCGCGGACCGTGCCGACCTCCGCATTGCCCCCGAGGCGCCACGCGCCGAGCTCCGTGTCCGCCTCGACGCCGGCGAACGCCGCATCGCCCCCGAGGCTCCCGAACGCGCCTTCGGGCACGGTTCCGAGCAGGGTGCGCCGCTCGCCGAGCCAGCCGGCGCTGAGGCCGAGCGCGGCGCCGGTCGCGCGCCATGCGAGCGCGGCGCCGGTCGCGGGCTCCTGCCCGGCCATGCCTTCCGTGGTGAGCGCGATGGCGGTCACATCCGCCGCCACGGGAAGGGTGGCGACGAGGCTCTGCTTCGCGAGCGCGAAGTGGCCGGCATTGGCGGCCGCCGACGCCCCGGACGCCGCGAGGTGCAGGGCGGGCACGGCACCCCCGGAGTCTTCCGGCGCGGCCGTGAGGGGCACGCGGACCGCATTGTCCCGGGGCCCGGCCGGGGCGGCGAGGGAGAGCCGCTGGAACTCGTGGAGCCGCGCCGAAAGCGCGGGCGCCGCGGCCGCCCTCGAAAGGCCGCCGAAGCCGTACCAGAAGGGCGCGCCGAGTTCGTCGAAGGCCGCGATCTCGCGCTGGCCGAGCGCCGGCAGGAGGGCGTCGCCGAAGGCGGGGCCGAGTTCGAGGCTCGTGCCGCCGAGCGAGGCGCCCGGCCCGCCGACATGGGAGGCGACGACAATCGTCGGCTCGCCCACGGGCGCGGTCGCGGCGCCGAGGTCCATCAGCCCCCGGCCGTAGATCGCGGCGTCGGCATAATCGCCGCTCCGGTCCGCCGTTTCCAGGAGGCGCGCGGCGAGGTCCGTGTTGGAGAGCTGGTCGCGGAACAGCTGCTTCATCAGCAGGAGGCCGCCGGTCGCCATCGGCGCGGCGACGGACGTGCCCGGCGCGTGATCGATGCCCCGGACCCCGACCCTCCCCCGGTAGGGGCCGAAATAGGCCACCGCGACATTCTCGCCCGGGGCCGCCAGGCAGAAATCCCCGGCGATGCCGCAGCGGTTGGAGAAATCGGCGATTTCGCCGTCCTCCTTTATCGCCACGACGGCGAGCGTTTGCGGCTTCAGTTCCGGGAAGCGCGCGGCGAGGCCCGCCAGCAGCGACGGCGAAGTCGCGTCCACCTTGCCGCCGACGCATTCGGCCAGCGCCGGCTCGCACCGGTTGCCATGGCTGTTTCCGGCGGCCCAGACGAAGACGGTCTTGTCCGCCCTGCCGTCCTGGGCCATGACCTCGACCAGCGGCTGCATGGGCTCGCGAAGAACTTCCTCGCTGTAGCGCTCGACGATTCCCTGGCCACCCAGGCTCAGGTTCAGGAAGTCGATGCGCCGGCTCCCGTCGCGCCAGGCGAGAATCTCGGTGAAGATGTCCGCGAAATAGTCCGCGGTCGACTCCAGGCCGCCGGGCGAGCGGGGGCTGTAGGTTCCGTCGCCGCTGCGGAGCGGCATCGCGAACATGGCGATGTCCGCGCCCCAGGCGATGCCCGATGCGTCCGTTCTGAAGTCCGGGTGCTCCACCCCGGCGATGACGCTCGCCACCGATGTGCCGTGCGAGGATTCGCTCCCGTCCTCGTCCACGGCGTCCCGGAGGAGCCGCTCGAAGACCGACTTGCCCTCGAACGCGGGGGCGTTGCCGTCGATGCCCGAATCGAGGAGGCCGGCGGTCTGGCCTTCGCCGGGCTTCGCGTCGGGGCCGAGCTGCAGTTCCAGGTTCGCATAGGCCCGGTCGAGGCCGACCGCCTCCAGGCCCCACTGGTTGCGGAAGCTCTCCGTGCCCGCAAAACCGGTTGCGAGCCGGGCCGCCAGCGCCTCGAATTCGGTTTCGGGCAGGCAGCCCCGGTCGTGGGTTTGCACGCAGGGCGGCGGCGCCGGCATCGACGCCGTCTGCATGGGCGTCCGCGGGCCCGAACCCCCGCCCCCGCCCCCGCAGGAGGCTGCGAGCGACAGCGCCGCCAGAGGGACGGCGGCGCGGAAGGCTGTCTGCCGGAAGCCGCGAAAACCCGGCCTCCGGGGCCGGAAAGACAACAGGCAGCGCACGCTTCGACCCCCTGGGGGCCCGCTCCGCGAAAGGGCCCTTATTGGATTTGACCATAATGTCTTATTCCCTTATGCAATATCAATGGCAACAATCGATCCCAAGCTTCTGCGCGCCTTCCTGCATGTCGCCGGGGAGGGCAGCGCCGCCGCCGCCGCCCGGCGCCTCGGCCTGTCGCGGAACGCGGTGTCCCGGCGCATCCGCACCCTGGAGGCGCGGCTCGGCGCCCGGCTGTTCCTCCGCACCGCCCAGGGCATGCGCCTCGCCCCCACCGGCGAGGGCCTGATGCCCGCCGCCCGCGAGATCGTCGCCACCCACGACCGCCTCCACGCCCGCGCCGCAACCCTCGCCGCCGCGCAGTCCTGAAGCCGCTTTCCCCTCTCCCCGCTTGCGGGAGCGCCGCCACCTCTTTCCCCTCTCCCCCCTGCTTTCTCCCCTCCCGCTGGGCGGGAGGCAACTCATCTTTCCTCCCCTCCCGCTTGCGGGAGGGGTCGGGGGACGGCCCGCCCTCTCGGCGCGACGGGCCTCTGCCGCCCCCCGCCCGCCGGACCGGCGCCGGGAAATAGAAGTGGAACAGGGGCCGGCGGCCGGAGTATTGTAGGCGCGCCGTGAATCCGCGCGACGCAGAGATCGTTCCCGCCGAACGCGGGGCGCTGACCGAAGAAACCGGCCAGAGGCCGCGCCGGAGGCTTCGGCGTTCGGTGCGGGTGCTGCTGCCCCTCCTGGTGCTGGGGGCGGCCGTTGCGGCGTTCGCCGCCATGATGGCGACGCGCACGGCCATCCTGCCGGAAGCGCCGGGCGAGCGCGTCTGGGCGGTCGAGGCGGCGACGGTGGCGCTGGAGACGGTGCGCCCGCGCATTCCGCTGTTCGGACAGGCGGTCGCCGGGCGGTCGGTGGACCTGCGCCCGCTGGTCGCCGGGCGGGTCGCGGCGGTCGGCCCGGACTTCCGCGAAGGCGGCTATGTCGCCGAGGGCGGCCTGCTGATCGCCATCGACCCGTTCGATTTCGAGACCGTGCGCGCACTCAGGACCGCCGAGCTCGCCGAGGCCCGCGCAAGCCTGCGCGAAGTCGAGGCGGACCTCGCCAGCGCGCGCGACCAGCTGGACGAGGACGCGCGCCAGCTCGCCCTGCTCCGCCGCGAGGCCGACCGCCGGCGGCAGCTCCGCGAGCGCGGCGCCATCTCGCAGAAAGCCCTCGACGATGCGGAGCTGGGCCTGAGCCGCCAGCAGCAGGCGTCCAGCCAGAGGCGGAACGCCGTCGCGCGCTTCACCGCGCGCGGCGAGCGCCAGCAGGCGGCGATCCGGCGCGCCGAAGCCGCGCTCGCCCGCGCGGAACGCGACCTGGCGGAAACGCGGCTGACCGCGCCCTTCGCCGGCTGGCTGGTGGGCATCGGTGCCGAGATCGGCAAGCAGGTCGGCACGGCCGAGCGGGTGGCCCGCCTCGTCGATGCCGCGCGCCTCGAAATCGGCCTGACGATCCCGAACGAGGTCTTCGGCGCGCTCGACGCCGGGGGCGGGGCGGTCGGCCGCCGGCTGGAAGCGGTATGGCGCACCGGCGAGACGGCCCGCAGCTTCCCGGCCCGGATCGCGCGCCTGGAAGGCGAGATCGACGCGGCCAGCGGCGGCGTCGCTGCCTTCGCCAGCCTCGACGCCCTGCCGCAGGACACGCGGCTGCGCGCCGGCGCCTTCGTCGAAGTGCTGCTCGAAGGCCCGGAATTGCAGGATGCCGCCCGCCTGCCGTCGTCCGCGGTATTCGACGGCGATACGGTCTATCGCATCGGCGCGGACGAACGCCTGGAGGCGGTGAAGGTGGCGGTTCGCGCACGCGAGAGCGAGAGCGTGCTGGTGCAGGGGCCGCTCGCGGACGGCCAGCGCATCGTGCTGACGCGCTTTCCGGAAATCGCCCCCGGCGTCAAGGTCGCCGTGCCTTGATCTCGCTGTTCGCGCGCCACCCGACGGCGGCGAACCTGCTGATGGCGGCGATGATCGTCATCGGGCTGCTCGCGCTCTCGCGGATGAACAAGCAGTTCTTCCCGGACTTCGGCATCGACACGGTCCTCGTCACCGTGGCGTGGCCTGGGGCCGGGGCGGAGGACGTGGACAACGCCATCGTCCAGGCGATCGAGCCGGAGGTGCGCTTCCTCAACCGCGTGAAGCGGGTGATCTCCAACTCCCAGGAAGGCCGCGCCAGCGTCCGGGTCGATTTCGAGGCCGGGACCGACATGCAGGCGGCGCTGGCGGACGTGGACGCGGCCGTGGCCCGCGTCGCGACCCTGCCCGAGGACAGCGAGACGCCCTGGATACGGCGCGTGGTGCGCTACGAGAACCTCTTGCGCATCGTGCTCGCCGGCGACCTGCCGGAACGCACGATCAAGACCTGGGCGCTCCGGATGCGCGACGGGCTGATCCGCGCCGGCGTCGATGAGGTGGAGACGGTCGGGGCCCGCGACGAGTGGATCCTGGTCGAGGCGCACCAGCGCGACCTGCTGGCGCTCGACCTGCCGCTCTCGGAAATCTCCAGCCGCATTGCGGGCGCCTCGCGCGACATTCCGGGCGGCGACACGGGCGGGCGCTCGGTCTCCCGGGTGCGTTCCCTCGGCCTTGCCCGCACCGCCGAGGAGGTCGCCGCCGTCGAGATAAGGGCGTTTCCGGACGGACGCCGGCTGACCCTGGGGGAGGTGGCGGAAGTCAGCGAGGCGTGGAACGAGGACCAGCCGCGGGTCTGGTTCGACGGCCGCCCGGCGGTCGAGCTCATCGTCAAGCGGGCCACGACGGCGGACGCGCTCGAAACCGCCGAAGCAGCATCGCAATTCCTCGAAGGCTTCGAGCCGACCCTGCCGCCGGGCCTTACGGTCCACCGCTACGACGCGGCGGCCGATCTGATCGACCAGCGCATCGACCTGCTGGTCCGCAACGGCCTGGGCGGGCTGGCGATCGTGCTGGTCGTCCTGTTCGTGTTCCTGAATGCGCGCACGGCGATCTGGGTGGCCGCCGGCATACCGGCCGCGCTCTTGGCCGCCATGGCGCTCGCATGGGCGCTCGGCCACGCCATCAACATGGTGATCCTGTTCGGGACGATCCTGGCCATCGGCCTCGTCGTGGACGACGCCATCGTGGTGGCGGAACACGCGGAAACCCGCGCGCGTCGGGGCGACGACCCCTTGCAGGCGGCCATGGAGGGCGCGCGGCGCATGGCGGGCCCGGTGTTCTCCTCCAGCCTCACCACCATCGCGGCGTTCCTGCCGCTGATCCTGATCGGCGGCATCATCGGGCAGATCATCCGCGAAATCCCGATCGTCGTCGTGCTGGCGCTGCTGGCGAGCCTGGTGGAGTGTTTCCTGGTGCTGCCGGGCCATCTGCGCCACGCGCTCGCCGCGACCGCGGCATCGGCCGAAGGCCGCGCCTCGCGGTTCCGCCGGCGCTTCGACAGCGGCTTCCGCCGGTTCCGCGAAGGGCCGTTCCGGCGCATGGTGGGCCGGGCGCTGGTCCATCGCTATCTGGTGCTGGCGCTTGCGGTCGGCCTCTTGTTCGTCAGCCTCGGAATTGCGGCGAGCGGGCGCATCGGCTTCACCTTCTTCCCGTCGGTCGAGCCGAACAACGTCTTCGCGAACCTGCGCATGGTTCCGGGCACGAACCGGGAGGAGACGCTCGAACGCCTCCTGCAGATCGAACGCGGCGCCCGCGCCGCCGCCCGGGCGCTCGGCGATCCGGGCCTGGTGCATACCTCGATCGCGGTCGAGGGCACCGAGCGCAGCCAGAGCCCGGCGGGACCCCGGCAGCGCGACGACACGGTGGGCGCCGTGGTTGTGCAACTCGTCGATTCGGACAAGCGCGACGTGCGCACAGAGGCGTTCGTCCGGAACTGGCGGGACAATATCGGGCCGCTCGTCGGGGCCGATACGCTGACGGTGCGCGCCCAGACGGGCGGGCCGCCCGGCCGCGAGATCGACGTGCGCCTCTCCGGCGACAGCCTGGACGACCTCAAGGCGGCGGCGGAGCGCGTGAAGGCCCTCCTCGCCTCCTATCCGGGCGTAAGCGCCATCGGCGACAACCTCGCCTACGGCAACCGGGAAATGCAGTTGCGGGTCACGCCCGCAGGCCGGGCGCTCGGCTTCGACATTGCGCGCACCGGAAACCAGCTTCGCAGCGCGCTCCAGGGCGATACCGCGCTCCGCTTCGCCAGGGGCGACGAGGAGGTCGAGGTCCGGGTCCGGCAGAAGGAGAACCCCGGCGGCCTCGGCGCGCTCTATCTCTTCGGACCGGGGGGGAGGGAAGTGCCGCTCAGCGCCGTCGCCGCCATAACGTCCTCGAGCGGCTACGACGTCATCCGCCGGGAACGGGGCCGGCGCGAGGTCTCGGTGACGGCGGAGGTGGACGAGACCGTCACCACCAACAATGTCGTGCTCGCGGCGCTGGAGCGGGACGGCGTGGCCGAAATTGCCGAAGAAGCCGGCCTCGAATTGCGGTTCGCCGGCAAGGCGGAAGAGCAGGCCGAGACCTTCGCCGACATGGGCGTGGGCGCCGCCATCGGGCTTGCCGGCATGTTCCTGGTGCTCGCCTGGATCTTCGGCAGCTACAGCCGGCCGGTGGCGGTGCTGTCGGTGGTGCCGCTCGGCTTCATCGGCGTGGCGCTCGGCCACTATTTCGCCGGTTTCGACCTCACCATCCTGTCGATCATCGGCATGATCGGGCTCTCCGGCATCGTCATCAACGATTCGATCGTGCTCATCGTGGCGATAGCCGACCATGAGCGGGCGGGGAAGCCGGTCCTTCAGGCTATAGAGGACGGGGCCTGCGACCGTTTCCGCGCGGTGATGCTGACCACGCTCACCACCATCAGCGGCCTGTTGCCGCTCTGTTTCGAGACCAGCCTGCAGGCGCAGTTCCTGATCCCCGTGGCCCTCACCATCGTGGCGGGCCTCGCGGTGGCGAGCTTCCTCATCCTGTTCGTCGTGCCGGCCACGCTGGCTATCGGGCACGATCTCAGGGGCCTGGCCGGAATGAGGCGCGCGGACGAGGGACAGGTTGTGCTAAGCGGACGGGGTTCCGAACCGGAGACCGTAACCCGATGAACCCGCCCCGCATCGCACTGCTCGGCATCATGCTGGAGAGCAACGCCTTCGCCCCGCCGGCGACGGAAGCCGACTTCCGCCGGCACTACTATCGCGAGGGGGAGGCGCTGCTGGCGGACGCGCGCGCCCCGGTCTCCGCCATGCCGCGCGAGATGGCGGCCTTCGTGCAGGCGATGGACGCGACCGGCCCGTGGGAGCCTGTGCCGCTCGTCTTCGCCAACAACCCGCCCTGGGGCCCGGCGGAATGGCCGTTCATCGCCGGCTGCCTGGAGCGGATCGAGGCCATGCTGGCGGAGGCGGGCCCGGTGGACGGCGTCTTCATCGCCAATCACGGTGCGATGACCACGACGGAGACGCTCGATCCCGACGGGGAGATCGTGGCGCGGCTGCGGGCGCTTGCAGGCGCGGACGTTGCCGTGATCGTGACGCACGACCTGCACGCCAACCTCTCGGAGCGCCTGGTCGAGGCCGCCGATATCCTGATCGGCTACACCACCAACCCGCATGTCGATATGCGCCAGCGCGGCGAGGAGGCGGCCTTCGCCATGCGCCAGATGCTGGCCGGGATGCGGCCGAAATCGGCCTTCATCCGCCTGCCGCTGACGCCGCCGAGCGTGACCCTGCTGACCGCCGAGGGCCCTTACGCGGACATGATCCAGTACGGCCAGCGGCGGATGCGGGAGTCGGGCGGCGAAATCGTCAATGTGACGATCCTCGGCGGCTTCGTCTTCTCGGATACGCCCAAGAACGGCATCGCCATCGTGGTGTCGGCGCGCGAGGACGAGGCGGCGGCGCGCTCGCTCGCGCGCGAGATCGCGGAATACGGATGGTCGATGCGGAAACGCTTCCGGCGCGAGCTCATGTCCGTCGAGGCGGCGGCGTCGCTCGCGCTCGAAACCGCCGCCGACCCCGCCCGGCCCGCGATCATCTTCTCGGACTCCGGCGACAATCCGGGCGGCGGCGGGGAAGGGCGCACCACCTGGCTCTTGCGCGCGCTGGTCGAGGCCGGCGCGAAGCGTGTCTATTACGGCTCCTTTTTCGACCCCGCGCTGGCGCTGGAGGCGCATGAGCTGGGCGAGGGCGCGGAGTTCGAGGCCGTGTTCAACCGGGAAGGCGACACGGAGTTCTCCAAGGGCTTCCGGGCGCCCGCTCGCGTGCTGAAGCTGACGGACGGGCGCTTCGTCGGGCGGCTCGGCATCCAGCGCGGCCGGCTGGTGGAGCTCGGACCGTCCGCCGCGCTCCGGATCGGCGGGCCGGACGGTATCGCCGTCATCGTCATCGGCGCGCGCCACCAGACCGCTGACCCTATGTTTTTCGAGAGCTTCGGCCTCGATATCGCCGAGGCGCGGACCGTCTGCGTCAAGTCGCGCGGCCATTTCCGCGCGGGCTTCATGCCCTGGTTCAAGCCCTCGCAGGTCTTCGAGGTCGATACGGCCGGGCTGACCTCGCCGGTGCTGGACCGCTTCCGCTGGCAAAGGCTTCCGCGCCCCGTCTATCCGCTGGACGAGGAGGCCGAGTGGACGCCGCCGGACTGGTGAAGACGAGGGCTGGTTTGCCGGACGGTTTCCAAGGTTCTATCCTCGTTCCCCGGGCCGGAGCGCAATGCAGGCCGTCCGGCATCTCAGCGTTTGGGAGGACGCACGAATGCAATTCCGAAAACTTCTGATCGGCGCGGCCCTGGCTGCCGTCGCCGCAATGCCCGCATGGGGACAGGGTTCCCTGCTGACGGTCGGCCTCAAGGCGGAGCCGTCGTCGATAGATCCGCACTACCACAATCTCGGCCCCAACAACTCCATGGCGGCGCACTATTTCAGCCGTCTGGTGGAGCAGGATGACAAGCTGCGGCTGCTGCCGGGCCTCGCCGTGTCCTGGCAGCCGATCGACGACACCACCTGGGAGTTCAAGCTGCGCGAGGGCGTGAAGTTCCACGACGGCTCGGACTTCAACGCCGACGACGTGATGTTCACCTTCGAGCGCGCGCCCAACGTGCCCAACTCGCCTTCGAGCTTCGCGACCTATCTCAAGGGCAAGACCTTCACCAAGGTGGACGACTACACGATCCATATAAGTACCGAGCGGCCCTACCCGCTGATGCCGGTGGATATGGCGGCGACGCCGATCATCTCGTCCGATGTGGGCGCCGATGTCGCCACGGCGGACTTCAACTCCGGCAAGGCCGCCATCGGCACCGGTCCCTACCGCTTCGTCGAATGGGTGCCCGGCGACCGGCTGGTGATCGAGCGCAACGAGGACTATTTCGACGCCAAGCCGGAGTGGGAGAGAATCGTCTTCAAGCCCATCAAGTCCGGCCCGGCGCGCGTCGCCGCGCTGCTCGCGGGCGATGTCGACTTCATCGACAATGTCCCGCCGGTCGATATCCCGCGCCTCAGGGACGATGACAATGTGCAGTTGAGCCAGGGCGTTTCCAGCCGGGTGATCTACCTGCACATGGACCAGTACCGCGAAGATTCGCCCTTCGTGAAGGCGAACGGAGGCGGCGACATCAAGAACCCGCTTCTGGACGTGCGCGTGCGCAAGGCGATCTCCAAGGCGCTCGACCGCGACGCCATCGTGGACCGGGTGATGGAAGGCGTTGCCATCAAGGCGGGGCAATTGCTGCCGGAGGGCTTCTTCGGCGTTACGCCCAACCTCTCGCCGGAGCCCTACGATCCCGAAGGCGCCAAGGCGCTGCTGGCCGAGGCCGGGTATCCGGACGGGTTCGAGCTCACCATCCACGGGCCCAACGACCGCTACATCAACGACGCCAAGATCTGCGAAGCGGTCGCCCAGATGCTGACCCGCATCGGCATCAGGACGGCGGTCGAGACCATGCCCAAGGCGGTCTATTTCCGGCGCGCGAGCCGGGGCGGGCCGGACGGCTCGCCGGAGTTCAGCTTTATCCTCGTCGGCTGGGGCTCGGGCACGGGCGAGGCCTCCTCGCCGCTGCGCTCCCTGCTCCACACCTATGACAAGGACCGGGGCTTCGGCGCGTCCAACCGGGGCAGGCATTCCGATGCGGAAGTGGACACGCTGATCGAGGATGCGCTGGCGACCGTGGACGACGATGCGCGCCTCAAGCTGCTCCAGGGCGCTACCGAGCTCGCCATCGGGCGCAACCAGGGCATCATCCCGACCCACTACCAGGTCAACACCTGGGCCGGGAAGAAGGGACTGTCCTACACCGCGCGGGCGGACGAGCGCACCATCGCCATGGGCGTGACCTCCGACAAGTAGCAGGAACCGTGCGGGCGGCGGCGCTGCCGCCGTCCGCGCCGCTCGCGGAGGCGCCGAGGCTCCATGACCGTCTTCATTATCCGGCGGCTGATGCAGAGTTCGGTCGTCGTTGCGGTGATGTCGCTGCTCGTCTTCGTCGGCGTCAACATCGTCGGCGACCCGGTGGACATGCTCATCAACCCGGAGGCCGACCAGGCCGAGATCGAGCGGGTGATGCGCGACCTCGGCCTGGACCGGCCGGTGCATGAGCAATACGGCTATTTCGTCGTCAACGCGCTCCAGGGCGATCTCGGCAAGTCCTTCATCTTCGGCGAGCCGGCGCTGCAACTGATCGTGCAGCGCATGCCGGCGACCTTCGAGCTGGCGATCGCGGCGCTCCTGATCGCTATCGTGCTCGGCATTCCGCTCGGCGTCATTGCGGGGCTGAGACCCGAGGCCAAGTCGTCCAAGGCGATCATGGCGGGCTCGATCCTCGGCTTCAGCCTGCCCAGCTTCTGGGTGGGCATCATGATGATTATGCTGTTCGCCGTGATGCTGGGCTGGCTGCCCTCGACGGGGAGGGGCGACACGGTGCCGTTCCTCGGCATGCAGGTCAGCTTCCTCACCTGGGACGGCCTCCAGCACCTGCTGCTGCCGGCCATCAACCTCTCGCTGTTCAAGCTCTCGCTCGTCATCCGCCTTGCGCGGGCCGGCACGCGCGAGGTGATCCACCAGGACTACATCAAATTCGCGCGCGCGAAGGGGTTGAGCGAGAGCCGGGTGGTGCTCGTGCATCTCCTGAAGAACATCATGATCCCGGTCGTAACCGTGCTCGGCCTCGAATTCGGCGGCCTCGTCGCCTTTTCGGTGGTAACCGAGACCGTGTTCGCATGGCCCGGCATGGGCAAGCTCATCATCGATTCCCTGCACGAGCTCGACCGGCCCGTAGTGGTCGCCTACCTCATGATCGTGGTGCTGATGTTCGTCATCATCAACCTGCTGGTCGATATCGTCTATTCCGTCCTGGACCCGCGGGTCCGCCTCCAGGACGCCCGCGCATGACCGTCCGGACCGACAGGCCGGCGCAGGCCGTCGCCGTCGAAACCCCGTTCCGGCGTTTCGCCTCGGACTTCTTCGAGAGCCGCATCGCAACGGCTGCGCTCGCGGTGTTCGCGGTCATCGCCTTCATCGCGCTGTTTGCGCCCTGGATTGCGCCGACCGACCCCTACGATCTCGCCCAGGTGAGCGTACTCGACTCCCATATGCCGCCCGGCGCCGAGGCCTTCGACGGCCGCGTTTTCTGGCTCGGCACGGACGGCGCCGGGCGCGACCTGGTGAGCGCGATCTGCTACGGGCTGCGCATCAGCCTCGGCGTCGGCGTGATGAGCGGCGTCATCGCCATGGCCATCGGCTGCGCCGTCGGCCTGACGGCCGCCTATTTCGGCGGGCGCGTCGACACGCTCATCATGCGCATCGTCGATATCCAGCTGAGCTTCCCCTCGATCCTGGTGGCGCTGGTGCTGCTGGCGGTGCTGGGCAAGGGCGTGGACAAGATCCTGATCGCGCTCGTGACCGTGCAGTGGGCCTACTATGCGCGCACCGTGCGCGCGAGCGCGCTGGTGGAGCGCTCAAAGGAATATATCGACGCCGCCTCCTGCCTTGCGCTCAGCCACCGGCGCATCCTGTTCCGCCACCTGCTGCCCAACTGCATGCCGCCGCTGATCGTGGTGGTGACGGTCCAGACCGCGCACGCCATCGCGCTGGAGGCGACGCTGAGCTTCCTCGGCATCGGCCTGCCGATCACCGAACCCTCGCTCGGCCTGCTGATCGCCAACGGCTTCGAATACATGCTGAGCATGAAATACTGGATCAGCGTCTATCCGGGCGTGGCGCTGCTCGTCACCATCGTGTCGATCAATCTGGTGGGCGACCAGTTGCGCGACGTGCTGAACCCACGCTTGCAGAAATAGCCCCATGGCCGCGGCGAACGCCACCCTGGCCGTGGACGGCCTGAAGACGCATTTCTTCACCAAAGCGGGCATCGTCAAGGCCGTGGACGGGGTGAGCTTCGAGGTCGGGCGCGGCGAGATCATGGGGCTGGTCGGCGAGTCCGGTTCGGGCAAATCGGTCACCGGCTTCTCGATCATCGGGCTAGTGGACCCGCCGGGCCGAGTGGTCGAGGGAAGCATTCTCCACAATGGCGAGGACCTGGTCGCGCTGAACGAGGAGCGGATGCGCGACCTGCGCGGCAACCGGATCGCGATGATCTTCCAGGACCCGATGATGACCCTGAACCCGGTGCTGCGCATCGAGACGCAGATGGTCGAGGCGGTGCGTGCGCACAGTGCGGTCTCGAAGGAAGAGGCACGCGGCATGGCGCGCGACGCGCTCGGCCAGGTCGGCATTCCCTCGCCGGACGAGCGCCTCCGGGCCTATCCGCACCAGTTCTCCGGCGGCATGCGCCAGCGCGTCGCCATCGCCATCGCGCTGCTCAACCGGCCGGACCTCATCATTGCCGACGAGCCGACCACGGCGCTGGATGTCACCATTCAGGGACAGATCCTCTACGAGGCGCAGAAGCTCTGCCGAGAGGCCGGCGCGGCGATGATCTGGATCACGCACGACCTCGCCGTCGTGGCCGGCATCGCGGACCGCATCTGCGTCATGTATGCCGGGCGCATCGTCGAGCAGGGCGAGACCGGCGACATCATCGACCGGCCGGCGCATCCCTACACGCGCGGGCTGATCGGCTCCGTGCCGAGCCGCAACACGCGCGGCGGCAGGCTGTTCCAGATTCCGGGCATGACGCCCTCGCTGCTGAACCTGGCGCCCGGCTGCGCCTTCCGGGAGCGCTGCCCGGTGGCGGACGACGCCTGCATCGTCGAACCGGAGACCTCGCACCCGCTGCCCGGCCGCGAACTGCGCTGCCACCACCCGCAATCGGAGGCGGCGCCGTGATCGAGGCGCGGGAGATCAGCAAGCGCTTCGTGAAGACGCCCGACCTGGCGGCGCGGCTCGCGGGCCGGCTCGGCGCCGAGGTACACGAAGAGGTGGTGCATGCGCTCGACGGCGTGACGATCTCGGTCGAGCGCGGGGAGGTGGTCGGCCTTGTCGGCGAATCGGGCTGCGGCAAGTCCACCTTCGGGCGGATCGTCGCCGGCATCATGGAGCCGACCGAGGGTGCCGTGTTCTACCGGGGCCGGGACCTGAAGACCCTGCAGGGCCGCGAAGCGCGCGAGGCCGCGCTCCAGGTGCAGATGATCTTCCAGGACCCGTTCGCCTCGCTCAACCCGCGCATGCGGGTGGAGGACATCGTGGGCGAGGCGCCGCTGCTCCACGGCATGGTCTCCAAAGGCGAGCGCAGCGACTATATCGACGCCACCATGCGCCGCGTCGGGCTCGACCCGGCCTTCAAGCGGCGCTACCCGCACCAGTTCTCGGGCGGACAGCGCCAGCGCATCGGCATTGCCCGCGCGCTCGCGGTCAACCCGGAGTTCCTGGTCTGCGACGAGGCCGTGGCCGCACTCGACGTTTCGATCCAGGCGCAGGTGCTCAACCTATTCATGGACCTCAGGCAAGACCTCGACCTCACCTACCTGTTCATCAGCCACGATCTGAGCGTGGTGGAGCATATCTCCGACCGGGTGGTCATCATGTATCTCGGCCGCGTGGTCGAGTCGGCCCCGACCGGGCCGCTGTTCGACGGGCCCAACCATCCCTACACGAAGGCGCTGCTCGCCGGCGCGCCGAAGCTGGATGCGCGCCGGCGCATCTACGAGCCGGTCAAGGGCGAGATCCCCTCGCCGCTCGATCCGCCCTCGGGCTGCCATTTCCATCCGCGCTGCCCGCATGCCATGAAGCGCTGCCGCGAGGAGGCGCCGGCATTGAGGGAGATCGCGCCCGGCCGGCATTCGGCCTGCCATCTGAACGACGGCTGACGGCCTCCGGAAGGGCGGACTATCGGGAGGAAGCGGAGATGAGCCAGCGCAAGACGCTTTACCTGGCGAACCCTTACGGCTTTTCGGCGCAGCAGAAAGAGGGGCCGCTCCGGGCGCTCGAAACGGCGCTGGAGTCCGCCGGCGCGGACGTGTGGGAGCCCTTCCGGCGCAACAACCAGATCGACCGCGCCGGAGCGGGCTGGGCCTGGCGCATTGCCCAGGCGGACATGAGCGATGTGCGGGATGCGGATGGGCTGTTCGCCGTGGTGAACGGCTGCCCGCCGGACGAGGGCGTGATGGTCGAGCTCGGTCTGGCATTCGCCTGGGAGAAGCCTGTCTTCCTCTTCCGGGACGATTTCCGCCGCTGCACCGACAGCGAGCAATACCCCCTCAACCTCATGGTCTTCGCCGGCCTCCCCGCCACAGGCTGGGAAGACCACTGGTACACCTCGGTCGAGGAAATCGCCGACCCCGCCAAGGCGCTGGCGCGGTGGCTGGGAGATGGGTCGCGCTGACAGCAGCCAACGGAGCGAGAGCCGGTGTGCGTGCCCTATGCGCGCGTTAAGTGCCAATGCGTTCTCCAAACGTTATCCGTTCTTCAGATACACATTCTCTGGATTTTGACCGAAGTTTTGTACTAGTTTCTTAGTATATCGTACCAAATCGTTAGCACTCCAATGCGTTTCAACATACAGTGATACGCCTGCGATTTGACGCGCCTCCCTAAAGCTGTTCCCTAACGGATGTTGGGCAATGTCGTTGACCAAATAACGCTTCCTCGTAACTTGTATTCGGGAATCCGTTTGACCGATCATTCCTTTACTGTGCAACCATGTAACGGTCTGCAACAGTATATCTTTCCACCTTCTTGTGGCAAATTCTGAACCATCGGGCATTCTTATGGCCGTCGGAGGCGTAGTCCCGGAAACTTTGTTCAATTCGGCAAGGCACCTCCACTCCGATATATGCTCAGAGTCTGTAGTGTATCCTCCAATTTGGTGGGACTGCAAGTTAGCGGATTCGATCAATGCTGCTGGAAAAGACGAGCCCGATTCAGCAAGAATCGGATCCTTCACCAGCCGCACTTCCCCGGACGACATATGCGGGCCCCAAAGAACGAGCATTCCAAGAGCAATTTTATCGACAGGGGTATTGTCGAGTGAGATGCCTAATATGCGTCGGTCCTCTATCGGTTTCTGCTCGAATACAGAATATAATTCCCAATGGTTGCCGTCCGTCAGTCCGGCGTAAGGTATGCCCGCCATATTTCCGTAATTTACCATCTGCATACGGTGCGCCGTCAACGATTCTCCGAGTCTTTTCGCTTCTAGGACGGCAACCGGCTTCCCGTTCGGGGCGAGCAATGCGTAGTCGGCGAGCTTACCGCCGATCTCGAACTCGGGAACGACTAAGGACGGATCGGCCGGGTCCCAGCCGAGCGCCGCTAACATCGGGTCGATAAGCGCCATACGCGTGCGGGTCTCGTTTATCCGAAGAGCCGTTCCGTGGAGTTTCAACCGTTCTCTCATCCGCTCAATGGTATCGACAAGACTCTGCAACAACATCGGTATTCTCCCTGTCACCCCTCCAGATCGCCGTGGATGGCGAATTGCTCCAGGCCGGCGTCCTGGGGTTTGATGGCGCGGAAGCTTTCGCGGACGCCGGCTTCGGTGAGTTCGCGCGCGACCGTCAGCAGCGTGTTGGGCTCGTGGTCCTCGCAGAGCTCGGCCATGTGCGCCAGTTCCTCCTGCGCGAACGGAAGCGCCGCTTCGACCGAGGGCGCGCCGTACACCCGAACGAAATGGTCGGCCAGCCGCGCCGCGAGCGCCTCGAATTCCTCCTCGCGAATGGCGGTGACGGCGACGAAGGTGACGCGCCCGAATGTCTCGACGCCGAGCCAGCCGTTGGCGAAGGCCTGCCGCGCCTTGCCCACGAGGTCCGCCTCGGACCAGTCGGAGAACTCGAAGCCGCCCGGAACGCACCACTCGCCCGTGCGCGCCGGGCTGTGGAAAATGCGCAGGTCGCTTTCGTCGAAATGGATGGCGCGCGCGAGGTTCACTGGTCTCCCCCTCGCTCCAGCAGGCCGGAGAGCGGCAGCAGGCTCGTCGTCCCGCCCTCCCTGAGCAGCATGCCGAAGCGTTCGTCTATGCCCACGAACAGGCCCGTCCGCCCGCCGACCGCAGCTTCCTCGCCGATGCCGTGGGCGAGGCCGCGCCATTCGCCGTGCAGCGGTCCCGCCCCGTCGTCGGACCAGCGGTTGATCCAGACCAGCGTGTGGCGCGACCAGCTTTCCAGCAGCGTGTCCGGCGCCACCTCGACGCAACCCTCTTCGTAGAGCGATGTCCGGTCCGGCGCGGTGCCGGGCGCATCCGCATCCTCCGCGATGAGCGGCACTTCGAGGCCGACCGCCAGCCAGTCCGGCACCTCCTCGCGCCCGCAATCGGCGGCGGCAGCGCGCAGCCGTCCGCATGAAGCGCCGTTCACCAGGATGCCGCCTTCCCAGGAGAGATGCACGGCGACCTCAGGCGGCGCCAGCGCACCGAGCGCGTTCTGGAACCCGACGCCGCAGGCGGGCAGCATTGCCATCGCATCCTCCAGCGGCACTTCCGGCGCGAACACGATGGCCGCCTTCAGCCAGTCGGCGGCGATGTTGTAGAAGATCGTTCCGCCGTCGCAGCCGAGCGCCGCGGAAGCGCAGGCTTTGGCGAAGGGGTCCACGCGGTCCTCGACCGCCTGGCCCCTGAACAACGGCGGGAAGACGGGTTCGCTCATCCGGCCCCGGTCTCGATCAGGTGCTGCGCCACGCGCCGGAAAGCCGCCGCTTCCGGCGAGGCCGGACGCGACACCACGATGGGCGCGCCGCCGTCCGACGCCAGCCGGATGCCGAGCGCCAGCGGGATCTCGGCGAGCAGCGGAATGCCGAGCTTCTCGGCTTCGGCGCGCACGCCGCCATGGCCGAACAAATGTTCCTCATGCCCGCAATTGGAGCAGATATGCGTGCTCATGTTCTCGATCATGCCGAGAATCGGCACCGACATCTTGCGGAACATGTCCACGCCTTTGCGGGCATCGAGCAGCGCCACGTCCTGCGGGGTGGAGACGACGATGGCGCCGGTGACCTCAGCGGTCTGCGAAAGCGTCATCGGCACATCGCCCGTGCCGGGCGGCAGGTCCGCCAGCAGCACGTCGAGCGCGCCCCACTGCACCTGGTTCATCATCTGCTGCAGCGCGCCCATGAGCATCGGCCCGCGCCAGACGACCGCCTCGTCCTCGCGCGTCATCAGGCCGATGGACATCATGGTGACGCCGTGGTTCCTCAGCGGCAGGATGATCTTGCCGTCGGGCGAGGCCGGGCGGCCGGAGACGCCGAGCATCCTCGGCTGCGAGGGGCCGTAAACATCGGCGTCGAGCAGGCCGACGCGGCGCCCCTCGGCCGCCAGCGCTGCGGCCAGATTGGCGGTCACGGTGGACTTGCCGACACCGCCTTTGCCCGAGGCAATGGCGACGATGCGGTCCACTCCGGGAATCTGCCTGGGGCCGGCGGGCTCCGAGCGGCGGCCGACATTGAGCTCCGGTCCCGGCTCGGCTGCCCGGTGGGCGGTCATCACGGCGGTAACCTGCTCGATACCGGGGACCGCGCGCACGGCCGCCTCGGCCTCGACCCGCACGCCCTCCATGATCTCGGCGCGCGCCGGGTCGATCTCGAGAACGAAGCGCACCGCGCCGTCGCTCACGCTCAAGGCCCGCACCGGGCCGGCGGAAACGAGGTCCTGCCCGCTGATCGGGTCGGTGACGCCCTTGAGCGCCGCCAGCACCTCCTCGCGCGTTGCGGTCATTCCGCCTTCCCGTCAATGCGTCCCTCGACGCTGTGGCTGAGGTCGAGCTCGTCGATGGTCAACACCATCCGGGCGGTGAAGCTCCTGCCTTCGGTCTGCCCTGGCCCGGCATTGCGCATCGCCTCTTCGATCGCCTGCTGCGAGGTCACGCCCACCTGCTTCAGGAACTTGCGCATCGACATGTTGAAATCGCCGCTCATCGGAACCTCCTCCTGCTCCGCCGTCCGGTTTCATGCGAGTTTAGCGGAGTTTAGCGAAGACTCCCCGCAAAGTCCGCGCGGCTGCTAGGCTAACCCTTTCCTCGGCGCGGGAGGAATGGCGATGTCGATCCGGTGGAGACTCGGACTGGCCGCAATGCTCATGCTGGCGGCGGCCGGCGCGGAGGCTGAGGAGCGCCGCATAGCGGTGGCGGCGAGCCCGGAGCTGATCGGGAGCGGGCTCATGAAGCACATGCTGCCGCGCTTCTCGCTGAAGACAAGCATCCGAACGAACGCGATCCCGCTCGAACCCGGTGTTGAGGCGGACGTGCTGCTCGGCCCGGCCGTGGGCGGAGGGCGTCCGGTCTTCCGGGGCGGCGAGACGGTCTATCTGGCCGGCCCCGGCGCGGGCGCGAAACAGGCGCTGGCGGAACGCTTCCTCGACTGGCTTGCCTCCGATATCGGTCAGCGCACGGTGGCGTCCTTTGCGCCGGACGGAAAAGCCCTCTACGAGCCGGCGGCGGGGGCGAAGGTGGAGGCGAAGGGACCGGCGGTGACGGGCGATGTCGTGGCCGGCGAGCGGCTGGCGCTGGTCCACTGCGGCCGCTGTCATGTGGTCGGGGAGAAGAACCGCATGGCCGGCATCGGGTCCACGCCATCCTTCGCCATGCTGCGCACGCTGCGCGATTGGGAGCGGCGTTTCCGGGCGTTCTTCACGCTCAACCCGCATCCCGCCTTCACGCAGGTCCCCGGCGTCACGCCGCCCTTCGACCAGGCGCGTCCGCCACCCATCGCGCCGCTGGAGATAACCGTCGCCGAGCTGGACGCGATCCTGGCCTATGCCGCCTCGCTCGCTCCGGCGGAGCTCGCCGAACCGCTCAAATACGAGTAGCGCCGCGCGCCGCGCCGCGATAATGCGCGGCCAGCCGGCCCGAGAGCGCCAGCACGGCGTCGAGTTCCCGCGTCCCGAACCAGGCGGCGAGTTCGCCCAGCCCGATTTCCGCCTCTCCGTCCCGGCCGAGCAGCAGCACGGCATCGCCGGCCTCGGCCTCCTCGACATCCGTGAGGTCCAGCGTCAGGTGCTCCAGCGACACCGCAAGGATCGAGACCCGGCGCCCGCGTATGAGCGCCTCCGGGCGGCTGCCCGGCGCAGGCCGGGCCAGGCCCTGGGCGGCGCCGACGGGCGCGACCCCCGTGCGGCGGCCATGGCGGATGCCGTAGCCGCCGGCGATTGCGATGTCGCTTCCCTGGGGGTGGTTGGAAACCTGCACCAGCCGGCTCCCGACCTCCGCCAGTACCGGCCGGTATTCCGACAGGTCTGCGATCGAGGCGTCCGAAAAGGGCGACAGGCCGTAGAGCAGGTGGCCGACGCAAACCGCATTGCCCCGGTCGGACAGTCCGGCGGCGACGGAGGCGCTTGCGCCTGCCTGTGTAACCGGCGGCGCCAGCCCGCGCGCTTCGAGGCGCGCGAGAAGCGCGTCGAAGGCGGCGAACCGCTGCTCCGCCCAGCCGCGTCCGCGCGCGTCGCCGAACGGCAGATGCGTATAGAGTCCCCGGACCTCCAGACCCGGCAAGGCTGCCAGATCGAGAAGGAAGCCTTCGGCCTCGGCAAGCGGCACGCCGAGCCGCCCCAGCCCGGCATCGACCTTGACATAGACCGGAGCCGTTTCTCCGGACGCCACCGCGCGCGCCGCGGCCTCTGCGCCCGCTCGGTTCACCACCGTCGGCACGAGCCCGGCGCCGACCAGGTCGGCCATGCCCTCCGGCAGTGCGCCCGCGAACATGACGACCGGCGTGCGGAGCCCCTCCGAGCGAATCCGGCGCGCTTCGTCGAAGGAGCCGGTCATGAATGCCGCCAGCCCCTCGCCGTCCAGCGCCCGCGCCACGGGTGCCGCGCCGTGCCCGTAGGCATTGCCCTTGAGCGCGGCGATGAAGGACCGGCCGGGCGCGCACCGGCGGCGAAGCGCGGCGAGATTGGCAAGCAGCCGGTCCAGGTCGTAAACGGCCCAGGCGGGATGCGCGGCATCTGACATTCGACCGACCTCCCCGGAACGCCTGCCAGTTTAGCTCGAATTTTGCTTTGGGGGACCGCGCCGTCATGCTGGGGCCGACGGCAAGGAAGGAAGGGCCGACCCGTGGAACCGAATACCGAAGCAGCATACGAGAATCTGGACCGGCTCTCCTGTCTGGAGCTTCAGGGCGCGGCGCTGCCGCACGGCGTCAAGACGGGCCTTTACGAGGCGGCGCGCGAAGCCGAGGGCCGGCCGCTCACGCTTGGCTGCCGCCGAACTGCTCGACCGGCCGCCGGCGCGTATCGGCATCCTGACCGGCGCGGCCGTGCCGGAGCACATGCCCGCCGGGGAGAATGACGGCCCGCTGGGTGCGGTCGTGCTGGCGCGGGCGCTCGCGGCCATGGGGCACCGGGTGGGCTTCTATACCGATCCGCCGGCCGCGCCTCCGATCGAGGCCCTGGCCGCGCGTTACGGCCTCGACGCGCCGACCGTGCGTCTCGGCCTGCGCGATACCGCGCAGCAGGAGGCCATCGCTGCGGAGTTGGATGTCGCGGTGGCCGTGGAGCGGCACGGAGGCAATGCACACGGCAATCTCTACGGCGTCACCGGCACCCCGCGCCATCCCTTCCGGGCGAACGTGGACCGCCTGTTCAGGACGATGACTGCCGCCGGCAAGCCGACCCTCGGCGTCGGCGACGGCGGCAACGAGATCGGCTTCGGCAAGATTTACGACGTGCTCTGCGCACGGATGCCGGAGTTCAACCTGAAGGAGAAGACGGAGTGCGGTGGCGGCATCTTCACGGTGATGCCGGCCGACGTCCTGGTCGTCGGGACCTCGTCCAACATGGGGTGCTACGGGGTGGTGGCCGCGCTCGCGCTCAGGCGCGGCGAACCGGAGCTATGCCACACGCCGGAGGAGGAACGCGCCATTGTCGCTTACGGCGTCGAGCTCGGGCTGACGGACGGGGGCAGCGGGACGGTGATTGCAGCGGTCGATGGCGTGCCGGTGGAAGACAATGCGGCCGTCGTCCACCTGATGGGGGCGGTCGTCCGCCGCGCGCTCGCCCAACCGGGAGACCGGGGATTTTAGCCCGCATTTCTCACCGGGGTCACGGCCTGCGTCGCTGTCCAGGCGTTCGCTCCGCAAGGAGCGGGCCGAAAAGCGTAGCGGAGCCTACGGTTGAGGCCTGCGACGCCGCCGCGCGCAACGCGGCGAACTGTATGGATGGCGGCGTTTACGCCGCCGCGGGCGGACGCCTGGACGCCACCCGAAGGGCGGCGCTGTCGGGCCGGCAGGCTGCGTCGAGCCGCTTGCCCGATGCCCCGCATCGAACTGCGCGGCTCTCCTACCCTGCCGGCCCGACAGCGCCGCGCAGACCATGACCCCGGTGAGAAATGCGGGTTAGGGCCGGTTTCGGCAAAGGCGTAGCGCGGCGTTGGCCCGGAGAAACTTATCGGGGCCATAGGAAAAGGCGAATTTGAGGGGGGTCGGGCGCTTCCTATGTGTGACTCAGCGATTGTCGACACCGGAGCTCCCGATGCTCAACCCGATATTGCGGCATTGCCTCCTCGCCGCCCTCCCGGTTTCCGCGTTTCTGCTCGTCCCGCCCGGTGCAAGCGCCGGGGCGGCGCCGGACTACAGCTATGTCGAACTGCGCGCGGAGGTCTCCAGGACGGGGAACGAGTGGGTCGGCGCAAGAGGCGATGCCGAGAGCGGACTGGCCGGGTTCACTGCAAGCTGGGACGCCGGCAGGTCTTGGTTCGCGAAGGCCGGCTATTCGGTGGAACGGTCGGAATTCGCCAATGCGATGGCCGGGACCACGCTTGCGCTCCGGGCGAAACAGGCGGTGTCCTTGGTCGGCGGCGGACGGTTCTGGACGGTGGCGGACGGTGCCGACCTGTATGCCGAGGGGGTCGTTCTGCACAGCCGGGTGGACCACGGGCATCCGGTCGTGACCCCGGTGGAGGGAGGCCCGCCGACGGTCGGCAAGCGGGACTCGGTCATCGAGGATACCGGCTTCGGCGCGGCGCTCGGCCTTCGGCACATGCTGAGCCCTGCGACCGAAATCGAGGCGCGGCTCGAATTCCGCGCCGTTCACGGCAACTCCGAGCGGGAATTTTCCATAGCCGGGCGCGGGCGTCTGACAGATGAGCTGTCCCTCGGCTTGTACGCCGCCTGGGGCGGGACGACAAAACGAAACGCCGGCGCGACGGTCCGGCTCGGCGCGGCCTTGAGATACGGGTTCTGAGCGGAACCGGGGAGCCTGCAGCGGCCCGGCGGCCTACACGCCGAAGGTGAAGCGGGAGCCCAGATTGGAGGCCACGAGCCGCTCCGGCATCCGGCGGCGCATGGCCTCGATGAAGGCCGGGCCGGTGCAGTGCATCGGGACCACCACGTCGGGAGCCAGGCGCTCCAGCTCGTCGATGGTGTGCTCGATATAGTCCGGCTTGGCGGTCGCCAGGTGGAAGCCGCCGATGACGGCGTGCAGCCTGTCGACGCCCGAGACCGCCATCGCCGTCTTCACCGAGTTCACGATGCCGGCATGGCCGCAGGACGAGATCACCACCAGGCCGCGCCCCCTGACGATGTAGCAGGTCGCGTGCTCTTCCGGGTGGCTGTCGCGCACCAGCTCGCCGCGCCGCTCCGCCTCGGAGAAATGGTCGTAGGGCGCCAGCATCGAGCCGCCGGTGACTTCCTCGAAGGTGTCGCGGGTGATGTAGCCGGTGGTGAAGGGGCCGGGCAGCGCATGCGGATGCGGGCAGCAGACGGGCACGACGTTCTGCGCCACGAGGCTCGTCCGGTCGGGGGCGCCCCACGAGACATATTCCCGCTTGCCGCCCGGCTTGGGCGGCGGCCCCGTCGGCACCCAGCGCACCGAGAACGCCTCCTCCGCGCCGACATAGAGCGAGAGGTCGCCCTTCATCGCCTTGCGGTGCTGCGTCACGAACCCGTCGAGCCCGCCATAATGGTCGCGGTGGCCGTGGCTCAGGATCAGGCCGTCCAGCCTTGCCGGGTCGATATCCAGCAGCGAGGTGTTGCGATTGATGATCTCCGGCGTGAAGCCGAAGTCCAGCATGTATTGCGCGCCCACGCCCTCGGCGCGCGACTCCAGATGGAGCGCCAGGCCCCACTCGCCCGCGAGCGTCGTCATCGGCCGGCCGGGGATCTGGCCCACATGCTCGATGGTGACATGCTCGTGCTCGGCGCGCGGCAGGAAGCGTTCATAGTGCGAATCGACGACCACCCGGACCGACAGGCGCTCCACCACGGGAGCTGTGAACGGGGTCTGCGCGGCGATATTCATGGCGTCCTCCCTATCCGACCGTCTTTGCAGCCCCGGCAGACCGGAGCGGTCCGCCGCAGCCGAACGTTACCGTTGTCGCGGATTGTCGGCCAAGGTCCTTCCCGACTGGATACCGTGCCGGGGAAAGGACGGGAAGGGGCTATTCGCCCGGCGCCTTCGGTGCGGAATTCCGGTGCAGCAAGCCCTCGAGCAGTCCTTCGAGCCTGGACACGCGGCCGGCCAGTTCGCGCATGTCGCGGCTGTAGCGGTCCGACATGTCTCGCATGTCCTGGCTGTGTCGCTCGGTGACATCGCGCATGTCCCGCGTCATGCGCCAGAACAGGGCCGCCAGTCCGACAAGGGTGGCTGCTGACAGAACGGTGTCGAGATTTATGTCCATGGCCGGGACTCAAGCAGATCGGAACAGCGGACTCAATGTTCCGGCGCTTATGTATCAGTGGTCCTTGCTGCGGTCGCGGAGGTAATCCTCGGTCGTGCGCACACGCGGCCGCTCGCCCATGGCGAAGGGGTTGTCGGTCGAGTGGTATTGCGCGTTGACGCGGCAGTCGTCGCACATGCGGATAAGGCGCGAGGCCTCCGAGTCGGCGAACATCGAATGCTTGCCGGCCAGTTGGGCCACGATCCGCTCCACCGTGGATTTCACGCCGAAGGGCTTGCCGCACGCGATGCATTCATAGGGTTCTTCCTCGTTGAGCACGCGCTGTTCGAGCGCACCGTCCGAGAGGTCGAGCCGCGGCTCCAGCGCGACCGCGTCCTCCGGGCAGACCTGCACGCAGAGCCCGCATTGCAGGCAGGCGTCCTCCTGGAAGCGGAGCTGCGGCAGGTCCGGGTTGTCGCCGAGCGCGCCGGAGGGGCAGAGCGAGGCGCAGGCGAGGCAGAGGGTGCAGGCGTCCGTATCGACATTCACCGATCCGTAGGGCGCGCCCTCCGGCAGCGGAAGCATGGCGCCGGCGGGGTTGAGCGCCTGGGCTGCGAGCCGCGCGACCTGCCGGCGGGAGCCGAGCGCCAGCACGGGCTCGGCAGGGGCCTTCAGCTCCTCCTGCCCGTATAGCGCCTCCGAGAGCGCGTCGGGGTCGCCGGCCTCCAGCAGGCGAAGCCGGCCTTCGCCGCCCATCGCTTCCGCAAGCGCGAGCTCCCGGCGCGGCGCCTCGTCCTCGGCACGCGGCGGCAGCAGGATATCCACGGAGGCGAAGCCGCCCGCCAGCGCAGCCAGCATCTCGGCGTGGCCGAAGCCCGCCAGCGCCTCGACCTCGAAGGGAACGACATCGGCCGGAAGGCCGCGCCCGAAGCGCGCCGAGAGCGCCACCATCTCCGCGCCGAAGCTGCGATCCGTAACCAGCAGGCGAGGCGCCGCCCCGCCGGCCTTGCGGTAGGCGGCGGACAACGCCTCCATGCGGCGGAACAGCGAAGCCACGGGCGGCGCATCGAAGCTTATCGCCCCCGAAGGACAGACCGCCGAACAGGCCCCGCAGCCGGCGCAGACCATCGCATCGACCGCCACATGGTCGCCCGCCGGCGCGATGGCGCCGGTCGGGCAGATGTCGAGGCACTTGGTGCAACCGCGCTGGCTGGCGCGCGAGTGGGCGCAGAGGCTTTCCTCCACCCGGACAAAAAGGGGCTTTTCGAAGGTGCCGACCGTCTGCCCAGCTTCGAACGCGGCGGCCGAAACGGCATTCGGGTCGCCGGGATCGGCGCGGAAATAGCCCTCGCGCTTCTCATGGGCGGGGAAGAGCGGCGTGCCGCCCGAAAGGTCGAGAATCGAGTCGCATTCGCTTTCCGCGCCGTCGCGCGGCTCGGAGAAGGCGAAGGCGCCGCGCCCGCCGGGCTCCATCTGCCGGAGGCCGTCGATCCGCAGCCGGAAGCCGCCGAGCGCGCCCGCCGCTGTCCTCAGCCTGCCGACCACAACCTCGAACCGGCGGTCCACCGGCAGGTCTTCCGGCGGCTCGGAAAGCAGCACCGTGACCGACATCGGCTCCGCCAGGCGCTCGGCCGCAGGCAGCGCTACGGCGGCCCGGCCGAGAACGAGGCAGCGTCCTTCCGAGACCACATCCACGGTCCGGGTCGGGGTCGCGGCAAGCAATGCCTGGGCGACCAGCGCCGCCTGCTTCGGGCCTGCGTCGCCGGCCTCATCCGACCAGCCGGCGCGGTCGCGGATATCGACCAGCAGCGGAACGGGAGCCTCAAGCTCCTCGGCGATTTCCTCGAAGCGCGCCCATTCCTGCTGGCAGGCGATGACTGCATCGCCCGCCTCTATCGCCTTCGCCGCGGCGCCCGCTTCCGTTGTGCAGAGCGCGCTGTGGATACGCGAACAGCCGATTCCGGCGCCTGCCTCGATACTGTCCGCATCGATCTTCTGGCTGCCGGCGCAATCGCACACGAGCAAGGTACCGGCCATGTCCCTGTCCTCCGCGCAAGCCGCTGCGGGCCGGCTGCAGGCTTGTCATCTTGCCGCCGCACCGGGCCGTCGGAGGGAATGTCGTCCGGAGCCGGGCGGCGGTTTCCGGGGGGCGTCGCCCCCGCCGCGCATGGGGTAAGTATGGTCTCTTCGGACCGCCTGTCCAGACCGCCGGAAACTTGGGCGGCAGCGGCATCCGGGAAAGCGTTTTTTCGGTGTTTTTTCTGTTGGCAAGGGGCGGAAAGGGGTACATGATTGTCGCAGGGCAGCGTACCGTCTTGCGCGGAAATGACGGGGTGTCTGCCCGGAGGAGATCGGCACCATGCCGGCGAGCGCGTTGTCGCTACCGCTCGGAATTGTGCTTCGCCGCAGCCCTGCGGCGAGCCGTTGGGTGCGCTGGACCTGGACCGTCGCCGATGTAATGCCGGGCGCCGGGCCGGCGGACTGGCGCGAACTCAGGCGCGAAGGCGAAACCGTCGAATACCACGCGGCCACGGTGCCGCTCGAATTCTGGGCCTCCGATGTCGAGGCCTACATGACCGGCCTCGCGGCGCGGGTGCCGGCAATTTATGTGGTCATGCGCCGGACGACAGAGGCGGATGCGCTCCACGAACTCGAAATCGTGCTGGCGACGGCCTCTCCTTACGAGGCGCAGGATTACATGGACAGCGGCGAGGAGATCGTCGATCAGGCCCCGATGCCGGAGGGGCTGGTCGCCGTGGTGCGCGACTTTATCGAGCGCCACCACGAGGAGGAGCCCTTCGTCAAGCGCAGGCGCGACAGGCGGCGGGTCGATCTCTCCGAAGACGGCAAGGGCGATCCGCGCATTCGCCAGATGTCGGATGTCTATCGCGCGCCGAAGCGCGCGGAGGCGGTTCATTGAGCGCGCAGGCGGACTTCTGGGCCCGCCGCAAGGCGGCCGTGGCGGCGGAGACGCGCGCCGAGGAAGAGGTCGAGCGCGAGGCCCGGGCCGCCGAGGAGCGCGCGGCATTGGAGGAACGCCCGGACGAGGAAGTGCTGGCCGAGCTGGAGCTGCCCGACCCCGACAGCATGAAGCAGGGCGACGACTTTTCCGCCTTCATGTCCGACGCGGTGCCGGAGCGGCTGCGTCGCCGCGCCTTGCGGCAGCTCTGGCGGTCCAACCCGGTGCTCGCCAATCTCGACAATCTGGTGGATTACGGCGAGGACTTCACCGACGCGGCGCTGGTCATGGAGAACCTCCAGAGCGCATACCAGGTCGGCAAGGGAATGCTCAAGCACCTGGAAGCGATGGCCGAGGCGGCGGAAAAGGCGGAAAAGGCCATCGGCGAGACGGCGGAAGACGAGGACGGCGCTGCCGAAGCGGAAGCCCAGGAGCCGGCGGTGGATTCCGGAGCCGTGACGGCTCCTGCGCTGCCCGAAGCAACGTTGACGGAAGAGACGCCGATTGCGCGGGCAAAGCCGCGGATGCGCTTCGCCTTCGCCGATGCCGAACCTGGGCAGGCGGCCTGAGGCGATGGGAGAGGCAATGGCGGCAGAAGCGGTGCAGAACGTCGAGATAGCGGGAGAGGACCGGCTCCGGGCCGACCTCTACGACTTTCTCGGTGCGCTGCTGGCGCGGCCGCCGGATCGCGTGCTGCTGGACAAGTCGGCGGCGCTGACCGGCGACGACGGCGAACTCGGCCGCGCAGTTCACGCGCTGGCGCGGGTCGCATCCGCGACGACGGAACGGGCGGTCGAGAGCGAGTACACCGCGCTGTTCATCGGCGTGGGGCGGGGCGAACTGCTCCCCTATGCCAGCTACTATCTCACGGGCTTTCTCAACGAGAAGCCGCTTGCAACGCTGCGCAACGACATGGCCGGCCTCGGCATGCAGCGCGCGTTCGCGGTTTACGAGCCGGAGGACCATATCGCCAGCCTGATGGAGATGATGGCGGGCCTGATTCTCGGGCGCTTCGGCGAACCGGCCTCGCCGGAAGAGACGAGGCGGTTCTTCAACAGGCACATCGCCCCCTGGGCGGGGCATTTCTTCACGGATTTGGAAAGCGCCAGGAATTCGGTCTTCTACGCGCCTGTCGGTTCTGCGGGACGGGCGTTCATGGAGATCGAAAAGGATGCTTTCCGAATGACGGCGGGCTAGCCCGCATCGAACCGGTCCGCCCGCGCGGGGCAGGCCGGAAACGAAGAGGAGGAGCAGACGCATGAGCACTGGAACGGACGGCGAGAAGACCAATCGCCGGGACTTTCTGAAGCTCGCATCGGTGTCGGTGCCGGCGGCCGCGGTTGCAGCGGTGGCGGGACGGACGGCCGAGGCGGCGGTCCCGGACGACAAGGGCGGGCGGATGCAGGACACCCCGCACACGCGCGCCTATTACGAAAGCGCCCGTTTCTGACGGACGCCTCTCGCCAGCAAATGGCCAACGGTTGCGAGACGCCCGGCGGCCATCGGCATGACGAACCCGGCGGACCGGCCCGAGGCCGGAACGCCTGACGGAGGAACAAGATGCTCAGGAAAAAGACCAACGGGGTTGCGAGACGCCCCCAGCGGACTTCGATCCTGCCCAACATTTCGGAGGCATCGGTCGACCGGCGCACCTTCCTGCGGGGCTCGGGCCTCGCGATAGGAGGCCTCGCCGCCATCGGCGCCGCCGGCGGCATGGTGACGAAGGCCGAAGCTCGCCAGGCCGGGCAGGGCGCCGTCCAGACCGCCAAGTCGGTCTGCACGCACTGCTCGGTCGGTTGCACCGTGATCGCCGAAGTCGATAACGGCGTGTGGGTCGGACAGGAGCCCGGCTGGGACAGCCCGTTCAACCTCGGCGCACACTGCGCCAAGGGCGCCGCCGTGCGCGAGCACGCGAATGGCGAACGCCGCCTCAAATATCCCATGAAGAAGGAGGGCGGCGAGTGGAAGCGCATCAGCTGGGACCAGGCGATCGACGAGATCGGCGACGGCATGATGTCCATTCGCGAGCAGAGCGGCCCGGACAGCGTTTACTGGCTGGGATCGGCGAAGTTCAGCAATGAGCAGGCCTACCTGTTCCGCAAGTTCGCGGCCTATTGGGGCACGAACAATGTGGACCACCAGGCCCGCATCTGCCACTCGACCACGGTTGCAGGCGTTGCGAACACATGGGGCTACGGCGCCATGACCAACTCCTACAACGACATCCACAAGAGCCGTGCGATCTTCCTCATCGGCGGCAACCCCGCGGAAGCGCATCCGGTATCGCTGCTGCATGTGCTGAGAGCGAAGGAGCACAACAACGCTCCGTTGATCGTGTGCGACCCGCGCTTCACGCGCACCGCCGCCCACGCCGACGAGTATGTTCGCTTCCGCCCCGGCACCGACGTGGCGCTCATCTGGGGCATCCTCTGGCACATCTTCGAGAACGGGTGGGAAGACAAGGAGTTCATCCGCACCCGCGTCTGGGGCATGGACCAGATTCGCGAAGAGGTCGCCAAGTGGACGCCTGAGGAAGTGGAGCGCGTGACCGGCACGCCCGGCTCGCAGCTTCGCCGCGTCGCCCGCACGATGGCGAACAACCGTCCCGGCACCGTGATCTGGTGCATGGGCGGCACCCAGCACACCCAGGGCAACAACAACACGCGCGCCTACTGCGTGTTGCAGCTCGCACTGGGCAACATGGGCACCTCCGGCGGCGGCACGAACATCTTCCGCGGCCACGACAATGTGCAGGGCGCCACCGACCTCGGCATCCTGTCGCATACGCTGCCCGGCTATTACGGCCTCTCGGGCGGCGCCTGGGCCCACTGGGCGCGTGTCTGGGAAGAGGATCTCGACTGGCTGAAGAGCCAGTTCGCGATGCTCGACACGGCGGATGGCAAGAAGAAGCCGCTGATGAACCTGAAGGGCATCCCGGTGTCCCGCTGGATCGACGGCGTGCTCGAAGACAAGGCGAACATGGACCAGCCGGACAATGTCCGGGCCATGGTGCTTTGGGGCCATGCGCCGAACTCGCAGACCCGCGGCAAGGAAATGAAGACCGCGATGGAGAAGCTGGACATGCTGGTCGTGATCGACCCGTATCCCACCGTCTCCGCCGTGCTTCACGACCGGACCGACGGCGTCTACCTGCTGCCGGCCTCGACGCAGTTCGAGACCTACGGGTCCGTCACCGCGTCGAACCGCTCGATCCAGTGGCGCGAACAGGTCGTCGCTCCGGTGTTCGAGAGCCTGCCCGACCAGGTCATCATGGCGAAGTTCGCCAAGAAGTTCGGTTGGGCGGATCGTTTCTTCCGCAACATCAAGGTGGAAGAGGGCGATGCTCCGCTCGTCGAGGACATCACGGGCGAGATCAACCGCGGCATGTGGACGATCGGCTATACCGGCCAGTCGCCGGAGCGGATCAAGCTGCACATGGCCAACCAGCACACCTTCGACCGCACGACGTTGCAGGCGATCGGCGGACCGGCTGACGGTGACTATTACGGCATGCCCTGGCCTTCCTGGGGTCCGCCGGAAATGGGCCACCCCGGCACGCCGAACCTCTACGACATGTCGAAGCCGGTGGCCGAAGGCGGCCTGACCTTCCGCGCCCGGTTCGGTGTGGAGCGGAACGGCGAGAACCTGCTGGCCGAGGGCGTCTATTCGGTCGGTTCGGAGATCCAGGACGGCTATCCCGAGTTCACCATGCAAATGCTGATGGACCTGGGATGGGACAAGGATCTGACGGACGCCGAAAGGGCGGCCATCGACGCCGTTGCGGGGCCGAAGACCAACTGGAAGACCGACCTTTCGGGCGGCATCCAGCGGGTTGCGATCAAGCATGGCTGTGCGCCGTTCGGCAACGCCAAGGCGCGGACCGTGGTTTGGAACTTCCCGGATCCGATCCCGCTGCACCGCGAGCCGCTCTACACCCCGCGTCGGGATCTGGTGGCGGACTATCCGACCTATGAGGACCGGAAGTTCTACCGCCTGCCGACCATGTATGCCTCGATCCAGAAGCAGGATTTCTCGAAGGACTATCCGATGATCCTGACTTCGGGCCGCCTTGTGGAATACGAGGGCGGCGGCGAGGAATCGCGGTCGAACAAGTGGCTCGCCGAGCTCCAGCAGGACATGTTCGTGGAGATCCACCCGAAGGACGCCAACGACCTCGGGGTGCGCAACGGCGCCCAGGTCTGGGTCGAAGGCGCCGAGGGAGCCAAGGTCAAGGTCATGGCCATGGTCACCGAACGTGTCGGCATTGGGGTCGCCTTCATGCCCTTCCACTTCGGCGGGCATTTCGAGGGCGCGGACCTGAGGCACAAATATCCCGAAGGTGCCGATCCCTTCGTGCTGGGCGAGAGTTCCAACACGGCGCAGACCTACGGCTATGACTCAGTCACGCAGATGCAGGAGACCAAGACCACTCTCTGCAAGATCTACGCGGTCTGAGGGAGGAGAAGGAGATGGCAAGAGCTAAGTTTCTCTGCGACGCCGAACGTTGCATCGAATGCAACGCCTGCGTCACCGCGTGCAAGAACGAGCACGAGGTGCCGTGGGGGATCAATCGGCGCCGGGTGGTGACCATCAACGATGGCAAACCCGGCGAGCGGTCGATCTCCGTGGCGTGCATGCATTGTTCCGATGCACCCTGCATGGCCGTCTGTCCGGTGGACTGCTTCTACCAGAACGAGGAAGGGGTGGTCCTGCACTCCAAGGACCTCTGCATCGGCTGCGGCTACTGCTTCTATGCGTGCCCGTTCGGCGCGCCGCAGTTCCCGCAGGCGGGCAATTTCGGGTCCCGGGGCAAGATGGACAAATGCACCTTCTGCGCCGGCGGTCCGGAAGAAACCCACTCCACGGCAGAGTTCGCCAAATACGGGCGCAACCGGATCGCGGAAGGCAAGCTGCCTCTCTGCGCCGAGATGTGCGCGACCAAGGCGCTGCTGGCGGGCGACGGCGACGTGCTCTCGGGCATCTACCGCGAGCGCGTGGTGGCCCGGGGCTTCGGTTCCGGCGCCTGGGGCTGGGGCACGGCCTACGGCCAGAAGGGCTCCTGACGCCCTGAAGCGCGGCCGGTCCCGCCGGATGGCGGGACCGGCCCGCTCCCTTGTTATTTTGCGGGAGGGGCTCTGCCCCTTGCCGCCATGATGTCCGGTCGATTTCGTCGGGAGTCCTGGAAGATGACGCTGTTGCGCCTGCCTATGCTCACGATCTTCGCCGCGCTGTTGCTGTTTGCGCCGCCCTCCGCAGCACAGCAGTCCACCGACAGCAATCCCCGGGCCGCGACCGGCGGGGCGCAGACGCTGGAGGACATTCTCGCCCGGCAGCGGGGCGAACGCATCGACGACCGATTCCGCCGCGAGGCGGTCGGCGACCCGGCGCGGGCCGCGGGCCTCCGGATGCAACTCGGCACGCTCGGCGGCGCGTCGGACTCGGAAGTCTTCCGAGCGCTTCGTTATGGCGGCGCCAATGTGACGGTCTCCGCAAAGGGACCGGCCTCCGAAATCGTTATCCAGGACGGCGGCATGCGCTGGCTGGAGTGGCGCAGGGGGCCATTGCGTGAGTGGGGCGGCTGGGCGCTGGCAGGCATGGTCGGCGTGCTGGCGCTTTTCCTGCTGCTGCGTGGGCCGATCCGTATCGACGGGGGGCGGAGCGGCGACACCATCCTGCGCTTCAATGCGCTGGAGCGCTTCGGGCACTGGTTGCTGGCCGGGTCGTTCATCCTGCTTGCGATCAGCGGCCTCATTACGCTGTTCGGGCGCCCGCTGCTGATCCCGCTTCTCGGCAAGGACGCCTTCGCGCCCATCGCGCTGGCGTCGAAATGGGTCCACAACAATGTCGCCTGGGCCTTCATGCTGGCTCTGGTCTGGGTGTTCGTGTTCTGGATCGTCCACAACATCCCGAACCGCGCCGACCTGGTCTGGCTGGCGAAGGGAGGCGGCCTCTTCATGCGCGGCAGCCATCCGCCGGCGCGCAAGTTCAATGCCGGCCAGAAGATCATCTTCTGGGTCGTCGTCGTTCTGGGCATCTCGATTTCGGCCTCCGGCCTGTCGCTGCTGTTCCCGTTCGAAGTTCCGATGTTCGCCAAGACCTTCGAGATATTGAACGCGCTCGGCCTGCCGCAGGCGATCGATCTCGGCGAACTTCCGACCCAGCTCTCCCCGCATGAGGAGATGCAATACGCCCAGCTCTGGCATTCCATCGTGGCCTTCGCCTTCATCGCGATCATCATCGCGCACATCTATCTGGGCTCGATCGGGATGGAGGGCGCGTTCGATGCCATGGAGTCGGGCGAGGTGGACCGGCAATGGGCCAGGGAGCACCATTCGCTCTGGTTCGAGGAGGAGACCGGCGAGCCGGCCCATCCCGCCCATGAGGCGCCGCCGGCGGGAATGACGCCGGGCGCATGACATGCGGCTCCGGGCGTTTCTGACGGCCCTGTTGCTGCTTCCGTGCTCCGGCGCGCCGGCCGGCGACTTCTTCAAGCTGACGGGTCACGGCGGTCCTGTCCGGGGCATCGACGTGTCGCCGGACGGCCAGCGGGTGCTCACGGCGAGTTTCGACTACTCGGTAGGGCTATGGCAGTCGGGATCGCCGGTCTGGCTGGAGGCGCACGATGCGGCGGTGAACGCCGTGCGTTTCATCGACGACAGGCGCGCCGTCTCGGCCGGCGACGACAACGACGTCCGGCTCTGGGATCTGCAACGCGGCCTCCCGGAGCGGCTCGGCAGCCACAAGGCGAAGGTGGTGTCGCTCGCGCTCTCGCCGGACCGGAGCCTGGTCGCTTCGGCAAGCTGGGACGGGCGTATCGGCCTCTGGTCCGTTACGGGCGGCGCGGCGCGGTTCCTCAAGGGACATACTGCCGGCGTCAACGATGTCGTCTTTTCCGCGGACGGCGCGCGCCTCTATTCCGCCTCGACCGACGGGACAATCCGCGTCTGGGACCACCTGCGCGGCATCCAGACCCGGCATATCCTGAAGGGGCGGTTCGGCATCAACACGCTCGCTCTCGACGAGGACGCGGGCTGGCTTGCCTATGGCGGCGTGGACGGCGCGACCCGCATCCTGGAACTGGAGACGGGGCGTGAGATCGCGGACTTCACGCTCCAGCGCCGGCCGATCCTGGCCATGGCCTTCGACGCCGAAAGCGAGAGGCTCGCGGTCGGCGACGGCGAAGGCTTCATCAAGGTGATCGACACCCGGCGCTGGACCGTGGTCAGGGACTTCCGGGCGGCGCTGCGCGGGCCGGTCTGGGCGCTCGCCTTCTCGGCCGACGGGCAGGACATCCTTGCGGGCGGCATCGACGATGCGCTCTACAGCTGGCCGATCGCGGCGCTGGGCGCGGGCGGGCTGATGGCTGGCGGCGAACGGACTTTCCTGCGCGATCCGGCCAGCATGGGCAACGGGGAGCGCCAGTTCCAGCGTAAATGCTCGATCTGCCACACCTTGGAGCCCGAGGGGATGAGGCGTGCCGGTCCGACGCTTTTCGGCGTTTTCGGCCGCCCCGCAGGCGGCGTTTCGGGCTATAAGTATTCGCGGACGTTGCGCGAGGCGGAGTTCGTCTGGAACGAGCACACCATCGATGCGCTGTTCGACGAAGGACCGGCCCGGTTCGTGCCCGGCTCCAAGATGCCGATGCAGCGGATCGCGAAGCCTGCCGACCGCAGCGACCTGATCGCGTTCCTCAGGCACGCGACGAAGGAAGGAGGACGCAAGAGATGAGAGCCATGCTGATCGCCTTCCTCGCCATGGCCGTCATCGCCGTGGCCGCCGACCTGGCGCTCGACTATTCCGGTTTCGCCACCGCCGAGGTCACCGCGGGGCCCGCGGTGCGCAACTAGCCGTGCTTCGCCTGCTGGTCGAAGAAGGAGGCGGTCGTCGGGAGCTGGGGCAGCTGTAGCTCGAAGGCGGTGGAGCGGATGCGGCCGCTGCGCTCGCCGCGGACCATCAGCCCCTCATAGCGGTTAGGCACCGGGTTGGGCGAACTCGGCACCGCGTCCTCCGCGCTGTAAACCGAGATATGCAGGGTGCGGGGCCGGGTGGAGCGGTTGGGCTCGGAGCCGTGCAGGAGGCGCGTGTGCATCAGGCAGACGGCGCCCGCCGGCCCCGTGCAGATAACCGCCGCCTTCTCGGCTTCGGCGGCCACTTCGTCCGCGACCGCGCCGGTGAACGCGCCGCCATGCCAGAGGCCGTGGATCGGGCCCCGGTGCGAGCCGGACAGCACCTTGAGCGGGCCGTTCTCCTCCGTCACCTCGTCCACCATCAAGAGCGCGGTGACGATGTCGGCATTGCTGTGCGGGGTGAAGGGGAAGTCCTGGTGCCACTTCACCTCCGTGTGCCCGCCGGGCAGCTTGGAGTTGATCTTGGTGTGGTGCAGCTTGACGGCGGGACCGATCAGTTCCGCCACGCAGTCGGTCGTCCGGCTGTCGGCCGTTGCGCGGAAATAGGCCTGCGACACCTCGATCGGGGCGTTGACGCGCCGGAGCCCCGGCCGGTCGGACGAGTGGCCCGGCTCCAGATCGAAGCGGGGCCGGCCGTCGGCGGTGTCGCCGTAAGCGTCGCTGTGCCGGCGGCTTTCCTCGACCCAGGCGTCGAAGTCGCGCCGGAGCTCGGCCAGCAAGGAGGCGTCCACCGCGTCCTCGACCACGACGTAGCCGTGCTCCCAGAAAAAATCGCGCTCTGCGGCTGACAATTCGGCCATGCCCGCCTCCCGGATTTCGCTCGCAGGAGTGTAGGCTGTTCGCATTGCCGGCGGAACGGCTTTCGTCTATCCCGGCTCCCGGGAGAAACAGGAGCAGGCATGGAAATCTTGCTTCCCGTCCTGTGCGCGCTTGCGGGCGCCGCGCTCATCTGGTTCGCCTTCGCCGCGCCCGCCCGCAGCCGGGCCGACAGGGCGGAAGCGCGCCTCGAAGAAATCGACAGGACGACCGGGAGCCGCTTCACCGCGCTCGCCGCCGAGGCGCTCGACAGGAACAGCCAATCCTTTCTGAAACTGGCGAGTGAGCGTTTCGAGCGACACAATGAAGCCGCCGAAGCGGCGCTAAAGCCGATCGCCGAGAAGCTGGAAAAGTTCGACGGTCATGTGCGGGAAGTCGAGAAGTCGCGCAAGGAAGCCTATGGCGGCATTACCGAGCAGGTGAAGGCCCTTATTGCAGGCCAGTCGGCGTTGCGGGACGAGACCGGCCGCCTTGTGCAGGCGCTGCGCAGACCGGCGGGAGCGGGCAGGTGGGGCGAGCGCCAACTGCGAAATGTGCTCGAAATGGCGGACATGATGGAGCATGTCGATTTCGACGAGCAGGCCACCTTGCAGGGCGAGGACGGGATGCTCAGGCCCGACGCCGTGATACGCCTGCCCGGCGGCAAGTCCATTGCGGTGGACGCCAAGACGCCGTTGCAGGCCTATCTCGACGCCTTCGCAACGGAGGATGAGAAGAAGCGGGCCGCCGACCTCGATTCGCTGGCGAAGCACGTTCGCGGCCACATCCGTTCGCTGTCGTCGAAGGAATACTGGAATGCCTTGCCGGGATCGCCCGACCTCGTCGTCATGTTCATACCCGGCGATGCGTTTGTCGCCGCTGCGTTCGAGCGCGACCCGGAGCTCTTCGACGAGGCCGTGAAGAACAAGGTGCTGATCGCGACGCCCGTTACGCTGATCGCGCTGGTGAAGGCCGTAGCCTATGGATGGCAGCAGGAGAAGCTGGCCGACAACGCGCGGGCGGTCGCGGAGACCGGGCGGGAGCTGTATGAGCGCGTCAAGCGGTTCGGCGGGCGCATGGAGGATGTCGGCAGGTCCCTGCGGCAGGCGGTGGAGCGCTACAACAGAGGCGTCGGCACGCTGGAACGGCAGGTGTTGCCGTCGGCGCGGAAGCTGGAAGGGCTGGGTGTCGTTCCGGCCAGCGAGGCCATTGCGCCGCTGGAGCAGCTGGAGACCGAGCCCCGAAGCCTTCAGGCGCCGGAACTGGCGGGGTCGGCGGAAGATGCGGAGGCCGGAAAGGACGATGCCGGCGGTCGTTGACGAACTCAACGAATGGCTCATCGGCGAGGGCCGGCTACTGTCCGACGGCGTTGCTATCGGCGAAGGCTATGTGCGCCGCCTCGTGGCAGCCGGGGCGCAGCTTGCCCGGGTGCGCATCGGCCAGCATCTGGCCAATCCGCTGCTGTCGGCCTGGGGCGTGCTCTGGACGCCCGAGGAAACGTCCGAATACACCATTCGGCGGGCAGTGCTGGAAACCGGCGCCTGGGAGGGCAGCCCATTCCAGCAGGTGATCGCCGACCGGTCGATTCTGCGCAAGCGCCTGGTCGGGCTGGATCCGGAGACGGACCACAGCACGTACCGCGAACTGGCGGCTGCCGGCGGTACCGATTTCCTGGCCATGGCGCTCGAATACGGCGACGGCTCGGCACAGGCCTGCAGCTTCGTGACCGCCGATCCGTGCGGGTTCGCGCAAGCGCATCTCGACCTGATCGCCGATACCCGCCACGCCCTGGCCGCCGCCTTTGAGCCGCTTGCCATGCGCCGCTCCTCCGAGAGCCTGCTGCGGACCTATCTGGGCGCCGGGCCGGCGAAGGCGGTCGTCGAGGGGACGATTCTGCGCGGCGAACGCAAGGTCATCGAAGCCGTGGTGCTTTTTTCCGATCTGCGCGGCTTTACGGCAAAGTCGGAGAGTTGGAGCGAAGCGGCGCTCCTGCATGCGCTGAACGCCTATTTCGATGCCGTCGTCCAGTCGGTCCATGCCGAGGGCGGCGACGTGCTGAAGTTTATCGGCGACGGCGTGCTCGCGATCTTCCCTGTCGAAGGCGGCGAGAGCCGCGCGGACCGGTGCCGCGCTGCGCTTGCGGCCGCTATCGGAACGCATGCCCGCCTCGCCGTGCTGAACGCCGAGCGCCGGCGCAATGGCCTCGAAGCGTTGGCGACCGGCATCGGCCTCCATATCGGCGCCGTCACCTACGGCAATGTCGGAAGCCCGGACCGGCTCGATTTCACGGTCATTGCACCGACCGTCAATATGGCCAGCCGCGTCCAGGACCTGTGCCGGCCGCTGGGCGAATCCGTCCTGATTACCGCGCCGGTCGCCGAATGGGCCGACACGCCCGTCCGGTCCCTGGGTTTCCATCCAGTGAAGGGGCTCGGCAAGCCGATCGAGGTTTTCGGGCTCCGGAGGCCGGCCTGACAGCCGCCCGGCATTATGCCCGCGGCGCCGGATTACGATTCGCGGAGAACGGCGCCCGGTTTGCCTTCCGCGTCGCCGGCCTGCAATCCTTGGCCGAAGCTCTCGCCGCCCGCCGCCATGTGCGCCAGTTCTTCCGGCGTGCTCTCGCGGCCGAGCACGGCGTTGCGGTGGGGAAAGCGCCCGAAGCGGGCCACGATGTCCCGGTGGCGCGTCCAGCCCTGGATGCTCCGGTCCACATAGGCCCGCCATGCCGGGTCGGCCTCCCGCCAGAGGGCGCGCAGGAGGTCGAGACCGCGATCCTGTTCCTCGACCGTTTCGGCGTGGTGGTAAGGGTGGTACAGCCAGATGCGCGCGACCGGATGCAGCGCCCGGTCCAGCCCCCGTTCGATGGCGTGCTCGACAATCTCGAAGGCCGGGGCGTCGCCCGCATAGGCATCGACCGTGCCGCGATGAATGTTGCGTGTGAACTGGTCGAGCAGCAGGATGAGAGCGAGCGCGCCTTCCGGCGTCTCCCCCCAGCCCGTCAATTCCGGGTCGCGCTTGCAGGCGCGCGGCACCAGTTCGCCGAAACGCGCGCGAATCTCGCTATCGACCTCGGGGCCGCCCCGGTACCACCAGTCGCGGCGGGCCGAGGCGCGCTCGGGGCTGTCGAGGCTGTCCGCCAGCCAGAAATCGACAATGTCGGCAATCATGTCGGGCTAGAGCACGATCCGTCCGGGTTGAAACGGACCCTCAATCGTCACCCCGGACGGCGCGTCAGCGACGATCCGGGGTCCATCTCCCTTCCTTTCCACCGGGCTGAACCCGTCATGGGTAGGCCCCGGATCGGGGTCCGGGGCGACGGATGGAAAGCAAGTCCGGTGGCTGCTCGTCGAAAACATTCGATCCATACAGATTGGTTCCTGCATTAGACGATGGGGATACGGCCGGCGGCGATGTCGGCGGGCGAGAGCACGTCGGGATCGAGGGCCGCCTGCCAGCGCTCCGTCAGGCGGACTTTCGGCGGACCGGAGGCGGGCGCATCCAGCACGAAACCCTCGAAGCCTTCCCCCAGGACCTCGTTGCATTTCTGCACATAGACGGGAAAGCCGCCGATATAGGGCATGAAGACGCGCGGCCGGCCCGGAATGTTGGCCCCGACATACCAGCTCGAACAGGTCGAGCGCAGCGAGATCGACGCCACATCGGCGACATGGGCCACCCAGTCGTTCTCCTCGCTTTCCTGCGCCTCGATGGACCGGGCGCCGATATCGCGCATATGCGCCAAGCAGTCCGCGATCCAGTCCGCATGCTGCTCGATGGAGGGAAGCATGTTCGCCAGCACGGACGGGCTGCCCGGCCCGGTGATGGTGAAGAAGTTGGGGAAGCCCGCCACGGACAGGCCCAGATAGTTCTGCGGGCCGGCCTGCCATTTCTCGGCGAGTGTCAGCCCGTCCCGCCCCGTAATCCGGATTCGGTCGAATGAGCCTGTCATCGCCGCGAAGCCCGTGGCGAAGACGACCGTATCGGCCGGATATTCGACGCCGTGTGCCACGATGCCGCCCGGGGTGAAGCGCTCGATAGGCTGCTCCGACACATCGACCAGCGTCACATGGCCCTGATTGTATGTCTCGTAATAGCCGGTATCGACGCAGAGCCGCTTGCAGCCGAAGACATTGTCCGGGCAGAGCAATTCGGCCGTTTCCGGGTCGTCCACGCGGGCGCGGATCTTCTCGCGCGCGAACTCGGCAGCCGTGTCGTTCGCCGCCTCGTCGAACAACAGGTCGCCGAAGGCGCCGAGGAAGGGCAGGCCGCCGCGCGCCCAGGATTCCTCATATTGCCGGCGGCGGTCCTCCGGCGTCGAGTCGAGCGCCGGGCGAGTGTTGTAGGGGAAGTAGAAGCCGGTCGGGCGGGAGCGCGCCTTCGCGCGGAATCCGGGATAGTCGGCCTTGAAGGCACGCACGCGCTCCGGGTCGAGCGGCGCGTTCCAGGCGGGCACGGCATAGTTGGGCGTGCGCTGGAAGACGGTGAGCGCCGCCGCCTCGCCTGCGATGACCGGGATCGACTGGATCGCCGAGGAGCCCGTGCCGATGACGGAAACGCGCTTGGCCGTGAAGTCCACCGGCTCGTGCGGCCACTCGCCGGTGTGCAGCACCTCGCCCCGATAGTCCTCGAAGCCGTCGAAATGCGGCCGGTTCGCCGCCGAGAGGCAGCCGACCGCCATGATGCAGAACCGGGCCGAACAGTCGTCGCCCCGGTCCGTCCGCGCGTGCCAGCGCTTCCCGGCCTCGTCGAAGGCGAGCTCCGTCACCCGCGTGTCGAAGCGGATGTCGCGGCGAAGGTCGAAACGGTCCGCCACATGGTTGGCATAGGCCAGGATTTCCGGCTGCGGGGCGTATTTCTCCGTCCAGTCCCATTCCTGGTCCAGCTCTTCCGAAAAGGAATAGGAATATTGCAGGCTCTCGATATCGCAGCGCGCGCCGGGATAGCGGTTCCAGTACCAGGTGCCGCCGACATCGCTGCCGGCTTCGAACACGCGGGCAGAGAAACCGAGCCGGCGCAGGCAGTGCAGCATGTACATGCCGGCAAAGCCCGCCCCGACGATCACGGCGTCGAAGTCTGGTCTCGGAGCGGTTGCGGTCATGGGCGCGCGCTGTCGGGAAATCGGGAGGGACGGCCGCCTGTCTATTCCGAATCGCGTTCCGGATGCAATGGCGCCTCGGCTGCAGGGGGGGCCGCCCGCCCGCTTCCGAACCCCGGGAAGAAAGGTCATGGCAGGTTTTCAGGGCGATTTAGGAAAAAATTTCCTCAATCGGCCCGACAAGGGCTTGACTAGGGGAAAAGTGTAGTATGATGGGAGGAGAGGGAAGGGCGGTTTCCGGAGCCGCCCTTTTCGCATTTCTCTGCAGAGAGCGGCATCTGGGGCCGCAAAAAACCCCGGCGGGAGGCGGCGGGAGACGTGCGTCCTCCGACTCGCGCGCGCAATCAGGCGCGCGAACCGCGCCGGCGCAAGACGCGCGCGCCCGCGCGAAACGCGCGCAAAAAAGGGTCCCGCCGCTTCGGCCTCCGCCGGGCCGGCGGAGGCGGAACGGAGTGGAACGGAACGCGATGGAGGAGCGTTATGCAGGAGACGGACACACAGTATCGGCCAGACCGGCCTGCCGCCGCAAAATCCCCTCTCCCTCGGAGAGGCCGGGAGAGGGCCCAGCGGCCGCGCAACGGGGCAAGGCCTCGCGAGATTGAGAGGGACCGGATCATGCCCAAAACGGCCATCGCATATGCGCCATGCACATGCAGACCATGACAAAACATGACATCCGGTAGCAGCCCAGGATTACTGGCGGCGCCGGGCTGCGACTTATGGAGAATGCCGCCCGGCTTACCCGCCGTTGAACGCCCGCCAGACCTTTTCCGGGGTAATGGGCATGTCGATATGGGAGATGCCGAGCGCGTCGGCGACGGCGGCGGTGATCGCGGGCGGCGCGCCGCAGGCGCCGCCCTCGCCGATGCCCTTGACGCCGAGCTCGTTGGAGGGGTTCGGCACCGGGTTGAAGCCGACATCGATCTCCGGGAAGTCGCTGGCGCGCGGCATGCAGTAGTCCATGAAGGAGCCGGCGAGGAACTGGCCGCTCCCCGCCTCATAGGCCGTGTGCTCCAGCAGCGCCTGCCCCAGCCCCTGGCCGACACCGCCATGCACCTGGCCCGCAGCCAGAAGTGGATTGATGACAATGCCGCAATCGTCCACGGCGGTGTATTTGACCACCTGCACCTGTCCGGTCTCCGGGTCCACCTCGACCTCGCAGACATGGCAGCCGTTCGGGAAATTGCACTCGGTCGGGCGCTGGTAGCGGCAGGTTTCGTCGAGGCCGGGCTCCTCGCCCTCGGGCAGGGCCGCGGGATCGCGGGCGATCCGTGCGACCTCGGCGAGCGTGACGGCAAGGTCCGTGCCTGCCACGCGGAAAGTCCCGTTCGCGAATTCGATGTCGGCGGGTGCGGCCTCCAGCTTGTGCGCGGCGATGCGCGATGCCTTCTCGACGATTTGGGCGCAGGCGCGCGAGACCGAAACGCCGCCCATCTGCGAGGAGCGCGAGCCGCCGGTGCCGTTGCCGAAAGTGACGAAAGCGGTGTCGCCCTGGAGGAGGTCGATGTCCTCGAAGGCAATACCGAGCTTCTGGTGGACGATCTGGGCGAAGGCGGTCTCGTGGCCCTGCCCGTGGCTGAACGTGCCCATGACCAGAGAGACGCGCCCGCCTTCCTCGAAGCGGACCTGCGCCTGCTCCACGGGCGCGCCGCCGGAGGCCTCGATATAGTAGCCGAGGCCGAGCCCGCGGCGCTTGCCGGCGGCTTCCGTCTTCGCCCGGCGTTTGTCGAAGCCGGCGACGTCGGCGCGCTCCAGCGCCCGTTCCTGCGTCTCGGCGAAGGCGCCGGAATCGATGACCATGCCGACCCGGTTGGTATAGGGCAGGGCATCCGGCCGGATGAAATTGCGGCAGCGGATTTCGGCGGGCGAAAGGCCGAACGCTTCGGCGCCGGCGTCCAGCAGGCGTTCCATCTGGTAGCAGATTTCCGGCCGCCCGGCGCCGCGATAGGCGTCCGTCGGCACGGTGTTGGTAAAGAGGCAACGCACGGAAAGCTGCATGGCCGGCACGTGATAGACCGTCCCGGCGATGCGGGCGCCGGCCACGGTCGGGATTCTCGGCCCGAAGTCGGAGAGGTAGCCGCCGAGATTGGCGAGTGTGTGCGCCTTCATGCCGAGAATGCGCCCTTGGGCGTCGAAGGCCATTTCCGCCACCGTCTCATGGTCGCGCCCGTGCGGGTCGGCGAGCATGGTCTCCTGGCGGTCCGCCCGCCACTTGACCGGCCTCGCGAGCCTCCGGGCGGCCCAGAGCACCATCACCGTTTCCGGGAACAGCTTGCCGCGCAGCCCGAACCCGCCGCCTACGTCCGGCGAGACGACGCGCACCCGGTCCTTCGGCACCTCGAAGGCGATGTCGGCGAGGCCGTTGCGCACCCTGATGGCACCCTGCGTCGGCGAATGGAGGAGGTAGCGCTCTTCCTCTGCCTCCCACTGCCCGATGGCGACGCGGGGCTCCATCGGGTTGCCGACGACACGGTTGTTCGCAAGCTCCACCTTCACCGTCCGCGCCGCTTGCGCGAACGCCGCCTCGACCTCGGCGGCGTCATGGCTGAGCCAGTGCACGCAGAGATTGGAGCCGACCGACTCGTGGAGAACGGGCGCACCTGCCGCCGCGGCTTCGGCGGCCGTGGTGACGGCGGGCAGCATCTCGTATTCGACCTCGACAAGCTCGGCGGCGTCCCGCGCCTCTTCCGGCGTCTCCGCCACCACGAAGGCCACCGGATCGCCGACATAGCGCACCCGGTCGGTCTGGAGCACCGCACGGCCCGGATCGGCCATGCGCGCGCCGTCCGCGCCCGGCACATCTACCTGGCAGGGCAGCGGCGGCAGACCGTCGGCCTCGGCGTCGCGGCCCGTAAGCACGGCCAGAACGCCGGGCGCGGTACCGGCGGCGCGCGTGTCGAGACTCAGGATGCGCGCATGGGCATGGGGACTCCGGAGCACGACGGCATGGGCCTGGCCGGCGATGTCGATATCGTCGGTGAACTGTCCCGCGCCGGTGACGAAGCGCGCATCTTCCTTGCGCCGCACCGGCTGGCCGATGCCGAATTGGTCCATTTGCTGGCCTTTCCCGAAGGGCGGCGGAGGCCGCGCCTATTCGAAATGCTTCTCCATCACCTCCGTGACGGATTGCCGGATGATGGGGATGACATGAAGGCTGATATCCGCCGTATAGCCCGGCAGCTTCCGCTCTATCGCCTTTCCTTCCGGCGAGCCGTAAAACGCGGTCATGGCGTCGATCTCGCTCGTGCTGAAATGTTTCGCGACGATCTTCACCATGATGTCCTCGATCCCGGCTTCGGCCAGGCCCTCGGATACGCCCTTGCGGAACAGGTCGCGCTTTTCTTCCGGGATAATCAGCATGATGTTGCGCGCCACATTCTCGGCCATCCGCTCGACCGGCACGAGCTCGAGATAGGCCTTTGCCGCCGCGACCCGGCTCTCGGGCGTGTCCGGCCGGTCTTCCGCCGCCGCCGGCGCGGCGGACAGGCAAACGGGCAACAAAGCCAAGAGCAGAATGCGCCTTGCGGCCTTAAGGGCGGCGGCAAGATGCCCTTCAAGCTGGCTGCGGTTCGTCCGCTCTGTTGTCCTGTCCTGCATGGCGGCCGGGTTCCTCACTGTCCGCGAGGCTGCGGACGGGGCGCGCCCGCGCGATGCGGCGATGTTGCGTCCCGCTGCCATGCTGCGCCGAAAGCCGGACCGCCGCAACCGCCGCCGCTTTGGGAGACGGGGCGCCGGACGATCGGGGAAACGCAGCAGGATCGGGACAGGTCGGGGCGGCTTCCGGCAACGCCGTTTCGGGTCCGGAGAGCGGCGGGCTCAGGAGACCTCATGACAAAACATGACATCGCATGACATTCCATGACCTCCCTGAAGACGGGACGCGCCTCCCGCCGGCCGGGGCCGGCGGGAGCGGGCCGCCGGCCTCAGCGCCTCAGCTTGAAGAAGGGCGCGGCCTGCAGGATGCGGTTCTCCTGACTGAGCAGGTAGCCCGCCTCGGCGGAGCGCTCGAGATAGGCCTGCCATTCCGGGTCGGCCTGCATGGCGGCGCGCTTGGCAGCGCGGTCGGCCGCGTCCTCATAGGCCCAGACATGGACATAGGTGTTGATCGGTCCCGTCTCGGTGATGCCGTAGAGCACGGGCTCTCCGAGGTGGCGGGTCTGCACGGGGTAGCCGTGCTCCTCGTAGAGCGCCATCGCCTTGGGCACGGTGCCGGGGCGGCAGGTATAGACGCGGTGGTCGAAGATCATGGGAGCGTTCCTTCCTCGCGTAACTCCGGCGGGACGCTATGATGAGCGCGCCTACCGACGCAAGGGGAGCCATCCCGCAATGAGCGAAGAAACCGCCGTCGGCGCCGCCGAACTCCGCACGCTCGCCGTCAAGCTGCAGGACCTGCTGAAGATCCGCACCCTGCCGATCGGCATGAAGCAGTATGAAAGCCTGGAGGAGATGGAGAAGGTGCCGGGGCTGCGCCGGCCGAAGCCTGGCCGCTTCCACACCACCTGCCAGCTTGTCACGCAGAGCCGGATCGCCGGCTTCACGCTCGGCATCACGGCCGAGAATGTGCGCCCGCAGTCCAATTGCGGCGGCGTCATGGGCATCGACCTGCCGGATGAGGGCACGCTTTCGGGCGAGCACATGGACGGCGTGTGGTTCGCCGACCGGGAAGCCGCGCGCGAGCACCAGGCGCATATGCCCCGCCAGACCTTCGGCAAATATATCGGCACGGTGGTCTCGCCGCTGCGCTCGGGCCGGCTCGACCCGCCCGACATCGTGCTGTTCTACGGCACGCCGGGCCAGATCATCCTGTTCGTCAACGGCCTGCAATGGAAGCGTTACCGGCGCTACGACATGTCGATCACGGGCGAGAGCGCCTGCGCCGACAGCTGGGGCAAGGCGCTGCTGACCGGCGATACCTCGATCTCGATCCCCTGCTATGCCGAGCGCCGCTATGGCGGCGTGGCGGACGACGAAATGCTGATCGCCATGCCGCCGGAGGAGTTTGCGCGCGGCGTGGAAGGCATGGAAAAGCTCTCTCGCGTCGGTCTGCGCTACCCGATCCCGCCCTACGGGGCGCATATGGACCCCTCGGAAGGCATGTCCGCCAGCTATGGCTGAGGGTGTCAGCCCGCATTTCTCACCAGGGTCACGGCCTGCGTCGCGTCCAGGCGTTCGATCCGCAAGGAGTGGGCCGAAGAGCGTAGCGGCGGCTACGCTTGAGGCCCGCAACGCCGCGGGCGGGCGCCTGGACGCGACCCGAAGGGCGGCGCTGTCGGGCCGGCATGATGCGTCAATCCGCTTGCCCGATGCCCCGCATCGCGCTGCGCGTCTTTCCTACCCTGCCGGCCCGACAGCGCCGCGCAGGCCATGACCCTGGTGAGAAATGCGGGCTAGGCCCGACACCGTCCGCCTGCAACGCCTCGCCCGCGCCTATCGGGAAAGCGGGACGCTGCTTGCCGCGGTCGAGCTCGGCCTTTTCACCGAGATCGCGCGCGGCGCCGACACCGAGGAGAAGCTCGCCGCCGCGCTCGGCCTGGCGCCGCCGAACGGGGAGCGGATCGTCGTGGCCTGCCTCGGCCTCGGCCTCATCCGGCGCGAGGGCGAGAGGCTCGTCAATGCGCCGGACGTGGACCGCTTCCTGGTCGCGGGCTCGCGCCACTACGCCGCGCCCTGGATGTTCTTCACCAGGCCGGACTGGAACGGGTGGGGCCGGCTCGCGGACCATCTGCGCCGTCCGGGCCCGCCGCTGGAGGAGAACGCCTCCGTAGCGGCCATCACGGTGGAGGAGGCGCGGCGCTACCATGAGGCGACCCGGTCTGTGGGCGCGGGCGCCGGCCGGCATTTCGCCCGCACGACCGACCTGACAGGTAAGGTCCGGATGATGGATATCGGCGGCGGCTCGGGCGCATGGTGCATCGCGGCCTGCCAGGCGAACCCGGGCCTGCGCGCGGTGGTGCTCGACCTGCCGGCGGTCTGCGAGATCGCGCGCGGCTATATCGAAGAGGCCGGCCTTTCGGACCGCATCGAGTCCGTGCCGTGCGACTTCAACAAGGACGATTTCCCGACCGACTGCGACCTTGCGGTCATGGCGTCGAACCTGCCCATGTACGGGCGCTGGCAGATCGCATGGGTGGTGAAGAAGACGCATGACGCGCTGCTGCCCGGCGGCGAATTCCACCTGATCGGCGAGGCGCTGGCGCCGGACCGGTCTGGGCCTGCGGACGCCGCGCTCTGGGGCCTTGCGCAAACCCTCCACGCCTCCACCGGCCTCGCCCATTCGAGCGCTGAGGTCGCCGGCTATTTCGAGGCGGCGGGCTTCCGCGATATCGGTGTCGAGGACTTCCTGCCGGGCATCCTGGTCCGCGTCTCGGGCCGGAAGGGCTGAGTGTCAGCGCCGCGCGTATTGCACGGCGGCTCGCCCGACGGTCTCGCGTGCGATCACCATCTTCGAGATTTGCGCGGTGCCGTCGCCGATCTCGAGGCCCATCACGTCGCGCAGGCGCTGCTGGTGCGGCAGGTCCCGGCTGTAGCCGAGATGGCCATGGGTCAGGAGGCACTGGTGGATCGTGTCCACGGAGAGCTTCGGCGCCCACCATTTGCACATCGCCGCCTCCTTGGTGTGCGCCATCCCCCGGTCGCGCAGCCAGAGCGTGCGGTAGCAGAGCAGCCGGCAGCCCTCGACCTGGGTGTCGTATTCGGCAAGCGGGAAGGTGACGCCCTGGAACTCGGCGATCGGGCGCCCGAAGGCCTCCCGCTCCAGTGTGTAGGGCCAGGTCTCGTCCAGCGAGGCGCGCGCCGGGCCTAGGCACTGCAGGCCGATCAGGGTCCGCGAATAGTCGAAGCCCTGCATGGTCTGGGTGAAGCCGGCGCCCTCGGGGCCCACGCGGTTGCTGTCCGGCACGCGAACGCCGTCGAACCAGATCGAGCCGCGCCCGACCGCGAGAGAGCCCAGATCGTCATAGGCCGAGCGCGAGACGCCGGGGGCGTCGAGGTCGATCAGGAAGGCGGTCACGCCGCGCGCGCCGGGCCGGTCCGGGTCGCTGCGCGCCATGGCGAGCACGCTGTCGGCATGAGCGGCCATGGAGATCGACGCCTTCTCGCCGTCGATCACCCAGTCGCCGCCGTCGCGCCGGGCGCGCAATTGCAGGTTGGCGGCGTCGGAGCCGCCGCGCGGCTCGGTGAGCGCGATCGCGATCGTCTCGCGACCTTCGGCGATGGCCGGCAACCGCGCCGCCGCCAGTTCCTCGTCGCCGTGGCGGGCGAGAATGTCGGCGCTGAGCGAGGAGAGCAGCGGCACGTAGGCCACGTTGAGGTCGCCATAGGCGATCTCCTCGATGAGCAGGCCGGCGGTCACGCCGTCGATGCCCATGCCTCCGTAGCGTTCCGGCAGGCCGGGCGCGACGAGGCCGAGGCGGCCCATTTCGCGGATGAGCTCGGCGCCCATCGCGGCGTCGTCCTCGCGCTTGCGGTAGCCTGGCAGCAGCACCTCGCGGGCGAAGCGCCCGGCGGCTTCCTTGAGGGCGGTCTGGTCTTCGGTCAGTCCGAACTGCATGGCACGTTTCGCTCCCGGTGCCGGATGTAGAGGCCGCTGGCTATGATGATGGCCGCCGCCGCAAGGGTCCAGCCGTCGGGGAGGAATCCGAATACCGCCAGCCCGAGCCCGACCGACCAGACGAACTCGATATACATGAAGGGCGCCACCAGCCCCGCCGGGGCGGTCTCGTAGGCGCGGATGAGCACGTACTGCCCGACGGCGCCGAAGAGCGCGGGCAGGGCGAGCAGCCCCCAGCCGGCAAGGTCCGGCGCGCGCCAGAAGAAGGGCGCGATGGCCGAAGTCGCCACGGCGCCGGCGAGCGCGGCGTAGAAGAGGGCGGTCGGCGCAGGCGCGGCGTGGCGGAGCGCGCGCGTCGCCACCTGGTAGAGCGCGTAGAACAGCGCCATGCCGAGCGCCAGCACGACGCCCGCATTCGCCGTCAGCCCGTCGGGGCCGGCGGCCATGGCGACGGCGGCGAAGCCGACGAGCGCCGCCGCCCAGCGCCTTGCGCCGACGCGCTCGCGGAGCCAGAGGACCGCGAGCGCCATGGTGAACAGCGGCGCGACGAAGGTGATGACGGTCATCTCCGGCAGCGCCAGAAGCTCCAATGCCGCGAAGGAGCAGGCGGTCGAGGCCACGAGGAAGCCGCCGCGCAAGGTCTGCAGGGCGGGGCGCTCCGTGCGGAAGAGCGCGCCCAGCCGGTGGGGCATCAGCAGCGCCAGGGCCGCCAGATGCAGGGTGAAGCGCGCCCAGACGACCTGCACCGCCGGATAGCCGGCCTCCGTGCCGGCCTTGGCAGCGGCCTGCATGCACACGAAACAGGCCCCGGCCAGCACGGCGAAGCCGATGCCGCGCAGCGCCGGAGAGCCTGCGGGCGGCGTCACGGCGGAGCCCGGCTCATCGGGCCGCTCCGGCCAGCCGGGCCACCTCGTCGGCGATGGCGGGCGAGGCGGTGAGCCCCGGCGACTCGATGCCGAACAGGTTGACGAGGCCCGGAACCCCGTGCGCCTCCGGCCCCTGGACCAGGAAGTCCGGCTGCGGCTCGCCGGGACCGTGGATCTTGGGCCGGATGCCCGAATAGGCCGGTTGCAGCGCGCCGTCCGCCAGCGCCGGATAGTAGCGCCGGACGGCGTCGTAGAAGCGCTCGGCGCGGGCCGGGTCCACGTCGTATTCCGGCGTCTCCAGCCACTCCAGGTCGGGGCCGAACTTGCACTGGCCCGCCAGATCGAGCGTGACATGCACGCCCAGCACGGACGCCTCCGGCATCGGATAGACGAGGCGGCGGAAGGGCTGGCGGCCGGCGACGGCGAAATAGTTGCCCTTGGCGAAGCGGGCCTTCGGGATATGCCGGGCGTCGAGCCCGTCGATCCGGCCCGCGACCGCCGGCGCGGCGAGCCCCGCGCTGTTGACCACGAGGCCGGCGGAGAGCGTCATCGGCTCCGCCCCGCCCACCTCCAGCTCGATGCCGTCGTCCAGCGCGCGCCCGCTCTCGACCGGGGCGTGGAAGGCGATCATCGCGCCCGCCTCCTCCGCATCGCCCTGGAAGGCCAGCATCAGCGCGTGGCTGTCGATGATGCCGGTGGAGGGCGAGAGCAGCCCCGCCTCCGCGCGCACCGCCGGCTCCAGCGCGCGCACCTCTGCGCCGGTCAGCAGCTCCAGGTCGGGCACGCCGTTTGCGGCCGCGCGGGCCTTGAGCGCTTCCAGCTCCGGGATGCGGCTTTCGTCGGCGGCGACGATCAGCTTGCCGATCCGCTTGTGCGGAAGGCCGCGCGCCCCGCAATAGTCGTAGAGGAAATGCTTGCCCTCGACGCAGGCCTTCGCCTTGAAGCTGCCGGCGGGGTAGTAGATGCCGGCGTGGATGACCTCGCTGTTGCGCGAGCTGGTTTCGGTGCCGATGGCTTCCGCGGCCTCCAGCACGATCACCTCCAGCCCGGCCATGGCAAGCCGCCGCGCACAGGCGAGCCCGACCGCGCCCGCGCCGATGACGACGCATTCCACCCTCTCCGCCATGCCGGCCCGCGCCTCCCGGGTCGCCGTTATGCGGCCGCTTGTAGCCTTGGCGGGCGGGGGAGGAAACGCCATAGTCGCCGCAGCCGTCCCGCAAGCAAGGCTGCCGACCCATGCGCTTCCCAGCCGGCCTCGTCTCCCTCGTCTTCCACCAGCGGTCGCCGACCGGAACCTGTGCCGATGGCCGCCGGGAAACTCCTCTCCCGCTTGCGGGGGAGGCCGGGTGGGGGGCTGCTTTCGCGCCAGCGGAAGCGGCAGGCGAAGCCGGGCAGAGGCCCCGTCGCGCCGGGAGGCCCTCCCCCAACCCCTCCCGCAAGCGGGAGGGGAGAAAAGGGGCGGTCTCCGGCCGGGCGGGAGGGGAGCGAAACAGGCTGCCTCCGAACGTCGGCCGCGCTTTGTGCGCCTTGGTATTCCTCGCTCTCGCCGCCCTGCCCGCCGCCGCCGATGCCGGCCCGGACGAATACTGGCGCAAGGCCTGGCCCAACACGGATTTCAGCCGCCATTCGGTGCCGTTCGAGGAGATCGCGTCCGGCGGCGTCGCGCGCGACCAGATCCCGCCGATAGACGATCCCGTCTTCGTGTCCGTGGCGGAGGCGGAGAAACTGATCGCGCCGACGGAGCCGGTGATTTCGCTGGCGGTGGCGGGCGAGCGCCGCGCCTATCCGCTGGCGGTGCTGATCTGGCACGAGATCGTGAACGACACCATCGCCGGCCGGCCCGTGGCGGTCACCTACTGCCCGCTCTGCGATGCGGCGCTGGTGTTCGACCGGCGGGCCGCGGGCCGGGTGCTCGATTTCGGCACGACGGGCCTGCTCCGCTTCTCCGACCTCGTGATGTGGGACCGGCAGACGGAAAGCTGGTGGCAGCAGTTCCTGGGCGAGGCGATGGTGGGCGAGCTCACCGGCGAGCGGCTGACCATGCTGCCCTCGCGCGTCGAGAGCTTCCAGCGCTTCGCCGCCGCCGCGCCGGACGGCAAGGTGCTGATGCCGAACGACATGGCGCTCCGCAGCTACGGCTCCAACCCCTATGCCGGCTATGACGGCGCGCACTGGCCCTTCCTCTACCGGGGCGCCTATCCGCTGGCGGCCGTGCCGCCGCTGGCGCGGGTGGCGATGGTCGGCAAGCGGGCCTGGACGGTGGAGCTGCTGAAGCAGAAGAAGCGCATCGAGGCGGACGGCCTTGTGATCGAGTGGGCGCCCGGCCAGAACTCCGCGCTCGACAAGGGCGTCATCCGCGAGGGCCGCGACATCGGCAATGTCACCGTGCAGCGCCGGGCGGACGGCGGCCTCGTCGATGCGGTCCACGACGTGACCTTCGCCTTCGCCTTCCTCGCCTTCGTGCCGGACGGCGTCATCCACACCGTCTGCGGCCCGCATGTGAAGCCGGAAACCCTGCCGGAGAACCTCGCCTGCGGGTAGGAGGCGGCCGGCGGCCGGTCTCCATGTCGTCATGCCCGGACTCGTTCCGGGCTTCTATTTCCGCCGCGACGACGCCCCCAGAGGGAGATGCCCGGAACGAGTCCGGGCATGACGGAAAAGGGGTTGGACTGCCGGCCCCTTGATAGTTGCCTTATTGTTCCCTATATGTATCCAGCAGCGACGAACGGGAGCCGTAGGGAGCCATGACCTGAACGCCCGGCGGCCGCATGAGGCCGCGCTCGATGTGTGTGGAATCGAACCCGGAAGGCCGGTAGCCGCGAGGGAGCGGCGGGGCGGAGAACAGGAGAGGTGCGTCCGGCGCGCGGGCCGGTGGCGCGGCCTTGCAATCGACCTGGCCGGAAAACGGCTGCTTCTTGCAACCGACCTGGCGAAGAACGGCGGCGGAGCCGGAAGAGGAGGAGATGCGATGACGAACGCGGCGACGGCGGCCCTGCCGGGGCCGAGAAAGGGCCGGGCGGTGAACGAGGAGCTGCGGGGCATGGCGGTGGCGGCCGTGCTGCGCGAGGGCCTGAACATGGCCGCGGCCGCCCGGCGTTTCGGGCTGGGCGAAACGACGCTCCGCCGCTGGGTGAAGCAGTTTCGCGAGCGCGGCCATGTCCGCCCCGGCAGGCAGGGCGGCAGCGCCTCGCGGATCGAGCCGGAGCGCGGGCGCATCCTGCGCATCCTGGCGGAGCGGCCGGAGCTTTCCATGACCGGGCTGCGGGACGCGCTCGCCGCCGAGGGAGTGACGCTCCACGAGGCCACGGTGCAGCGCTTCCTGAAGCGCAACGGCCTGGACCGCAAGAGCCGCCTCGCCGCCCGGAAGCGCGGACGGGGCGGGCGGCAGGGGTAGCTGCGAAGCGGCCGGCGCTTGCGCCGGGGGGCGGGGCGGGCACGCTGCGGGCCATGGACGAGGGCGTTTACATTCTGGCCGGGCCGATGCCCGGCGCGATCGGTTTCCCGTGGACCGTCCACCGGGACATGCGCGGCCTTTCCGAGCGCGCGGCGCGGCGGGAGGGGTTGCTGGAAGGCTCGATACGCCGCAGGGAGCCGGCGCCCGAAGCGGGCGGGTAGGCGCCGGGCGCCGCTCAGTACGCCCGGTCGCGGCGCCGGACGCGCAATATCTGGATTTGGCGCAGGTCGCCCCGGAACCGGAAGAACACCCGCCGGTCTCCCACTCTCAGCCGCCATTCGGGCGGATTCACGGCCTTCAATTTCACGACATCGCCGCGGCCTGTTTCAGCGAGATCGGTCACCGCGCCGTAAATCCGACGCGCCAGGGCCGGATCGAGGTTCTTCATGTCCCGAAGCGCCGGGCGGGTCCACAGCAATGTCCATGTCATAATCCGAGTTCGTTGCGCAATTCGCAGTCGGAGACGGTATCGCCGGCCTCCAGGGCGCGGCGTCCCTCGTCGAGGGCGTCGCGGTCCCCGCTGCTCAGCGGCTCGTCCGCCTCGGGGGCGGCGAAGAGCGCGCGCACGAACGGATGCCCGGATACGGCCAGGAATTCGAGATAGCGTCCGGCGACGGAGAGTTCGCCGGCGGGAAGGGTATCCACCAACCGATGCAACCTCTCCCTGGTCATGGTTTCCATGGCGCTTTCTCCACCGGCGGCAGTCCTTCCGGAGACTTCGAAATCTAGGGAACCCGCCCCGCCCCGTCCAGCCGCCCCGCTTACGCGCGGCCGGTTTCTTCAAGGTCCGCAAGCATCTCTTCGACGGTGGCGAAGCGCGCCCTGCCGGCCTTCACGATTTCATCGGCCTCGGCCATGGCCGCGCGGGTCCCGGCGTTGGGAACCTTCAGCTCCAGCGGAAAGGCCCGATCGACCGCGATGCGGTGGAACAGCAGGCGCACGGCCTCCGAAGCCGTCATCCCCATGGCCGCAAGCGCCTCGGTCGCCTGCCGCTTCAGGCCGCTGTCCATCCGCACATGAAGCATGGAACTGCGCTTCGCCATGCCTGCCTCCTGTATCTCAAATGAGAGATGTTAACGATGTGCGGCGCTGTCAGCGGACGTTATCCCGAATCCAGGGGCCTGTCCCTGTCCGTCCGGTTGCCTTTCCTGCTGGCGCGAGTAGCAGACTTGCAGGCGGGGCAGCCGTCCTTTACTCCGGTTGCCATCAGCGGGAGGGGGCTGCGTGACAATCGAAAATCCGTTTCAGGGGCAGTTGTTCGCCGACGGGTTCCTTTGCGGCTCGATTGTGGAGACCGAAGACTGGCAATCCTTCGACGATGCCGCGCTCGAAGGCCTCCGGGCGCATCTCCGCGCGCTCTTCGACAAATTCCCGACGGACCAAGCGCCCAATGAGCCCCAAACCGAAACCGACCTGATCCGCCCGGTGCTGGAACGGCTCGGCTGGACGGCGAGCCTCTGGCAGCAAAGGCTTTCCGCGCATGGCCGCACGCATGTGCCGGACGGCCTCCTGTTCGCCGATGAGGCCGCCAAGGACCGCGCCAACCGCCTGCCGGAGCAGGACCGCTACCGGCTGGGCCTCGCCATCGTGAAAGCAAGCGCTGGGGCCGGCCGTTGGACCGCCGCTCGGGCGCGGACGGCGCGGAGGTCGCGCCTGCCACCCAGATGCTGAGCTATCTCGGCCGCGCCGATGTGATGACCGAAGGCAAGTTGCGCTGGGGCATCCTGACCGACGGTGCTGTCTGGCGGCTCTACTGGTGGGGCGCGCGCTCGGTCGCGGAGCAGTTCTTCGAGGTCGATCTGGCGGCGGTGCTCGACCTTCCGGGCCGGAACGAGGGCCTGTTCGCGCTCGACGGGGAAGCGCAGCGGCACTGGCTCCGGGTCTTCGCGCTCGTCTTCCGCCCGGAGGCCTTCCTGCCCGCAGGGCCCGACCCCCGCAGCTTCCACCTGCGCACGATAGAGGAAGGCCGGCTCTACGAGGCGGAGGTGGCGAAGGACCTGTCGGGGCTGGTCTTCGGCGAAGCCTTCCCGAAGCTGGCGGGCGCCCTCGCCGGGGCCGCACCGGATGCGCCGCTGGACGAGGTGCGCGAGGCGGCGCTGGTGCTGCTCTACCGGCTGATGTTCCTGCTTTATGCCGAAGACCGCGGCCTGCTGCCGGTGCGCGACCGGGGCTACGAACACTATGCGCTGCGCGAGCGGGTGCGCGAGCATGTCGGCCGGCTGAAGGACGAAGGCTACGTCTTTCCGGGGTCCACGCGCTACTGGAACGCCTTAGACGACCTCTGCCGGGCCATAGACGGCGGCGACGCCCATATCGGCTTGCCGGCCTACAATGGCGGCCTGTTCGACGCCGGCCGTGCGCCGCTGCTGGGGCGGGTGCGGCTTCCCGATGCGCTCATGGCCGATATCGTCGATGCGCTCTCCTTCCGGCGCGGGCCGGACGGCCGGCGCTATATCAACTACCGCGAACTCGGCGTGCAGCAGCTCGGCTCGATCTACGAGCGGCTGGTGGAGCGCGAGTTGGTGCGCGAGGAGGGCGAAATCCGCGTCCGCCCCAACCCTTTCGTGCGCAAGGACTGGGGCAGCTACTATACGCCGGACGACCTTGTGGTCCTGGTCATAGACGAAGCGGTTGGCCCGCTGGTTGAGACCCGCCGCAAAGCGTTCCGCGAAGCAGCAGCGATGGGCACGCAACCGGCGAAGCTGGCGCGACTCGACCCGGCGGAGAAAATCCTCGAACTCAGGGTGTGCGACCCGGCGATGGGCTCCGGGCATTTCCTCGTCAACCTGGTGGACTGGCTCGCCGACCGCACCATCGAGGCGATGGCGGAGGCTGAATTGCTCTCGGAAGGCTACGCCTCGCCGCTCGGCGGGCGGATCGAGGCCATCCGCAACACCATCCTCGCCAATGCGGAGGCGGAGGGCTGGGCCGTGGACGCTGCGCGGCTCGACGACCGCCACATCGTGCGCCGCATGGTGCTCAAGCGCTGCATCTACGGCGTGGACAAGAACCCGATGGCGGTCGAGCTCGCCAAGGTCTCGCTCTGGCTGCACACCTTCACTGTGGGTGCGCCGCTCTCCTTCCTCGACCACCATCTGCGCTGCGGCGACAGCCTGTTCGGCGCCTGGGCGCGGACCGGGCTCGACCGGGCCGCGGAATACGATGCCCCGCTGCTGCTGCACGGGCCGATGCAGGCCGCCATCGGCGCGACCGAGGGCATGCGCGCCGTGGAGGCGCTGACCGACGCTGAAATCGCGGAAGTGCGCCAATCCGCCGAGACCTTCGCCGAGGTGGAGGAAAGGACAGCGCCGCTCGATGCGTTCCTGTCCCTTGTCCACGCGCTCGACTGGCTGGCCGTTCGCAGCAAGGAGGACAAGGCGGCGCTCCGGGCCTTCTTCGACGGGCAGTTCGGCGATCCGGTGGAGGTTGCGCTTGGGGAAACCGAGGCCTCGAACGGCAGGCCGGAAGCGCAGCGTTTCGCCGAATTGCTGGGGCAGGCGCAGATGCTCATCGGCGAGGAGCGCTTCTTCAACTGGCAGGCGGCGTTCCCCGGCGTCTGGACCAACCTGGAGAGCGCGGAGCGCCGGGGAGGCTTCGACGCCGTGATCGGCAACCCGCCCTGGGACCGGATGAGGATCGAGCCGGTCGAATGGTTCGCAACACGGCGCCGGGATATTGCTTTAGCTCAGCGTTCTGCTGACCGCAAACGCATGGTCGCAGCGCTCAGGGAACGAGACGATCCGTTAGCCGTTGAATTCGAGTATGCGCAAAGGCGAGCGGACAATGCGGCGCGGATGGCCCGAAGTGGCGACTACCCCTTGTTGGCATGCGGCGAACTGAACCTCTATGCGTTGTTCGTCGAGCGGGGAATGGCGCTGGCGAAGCCCGACGGCATGATCGGGCTGGTCGTGCCCTCGGGCATTGCCGCTGACAAGACGGCGGCGCGCTTCTTCAGGGGCGTGGCAACAGAGGGAAGGTTGAAAGCTCTTTACGACTTTGAGAACAGGAAAGCATTTTTCCGGGACGTGCATGCGTCATTCAAATTCTGCGTCTTCGCAGCAAGTCCTTCACCGGTGCCCGGCGACGCCAAATGCGCTTTCTTCCTACATGATGTATCCGAACTTGCGGACCAGGAGCGCCGTTTCCCGCTGAGCGCGGCAGATTTCGCCCGCGTCAACCCGAACACCGGCACCGCGCCGATCTTTCGTTCGCGCCGTGACGCTGCACTTACCACGGCGATTTACAGCCGCCTGCCTGTTCTTGTGGACCGCTCCTCCGGCGAGGAAAGGCAGGTATGGCCGCTGGAATACGCGCGCATGTTCGACATGTCGATTAACTCGGGACTCTTTCGCACGCGAGAAGAACTTGAAGAACGGGAAGGCGCTTGGCCGGTCGGTCACAATCGTTTCGACAGCCCTTCAGGCGCGTGGGTGCCACTCTATCAAGGCATGATGGTGCAGGCGTTCGACCACCGTGCTGCAAGCATCACTGTCAATCCGGAGAGCCTTCACCGCCCGGCGCAGCCTGACGCGGCAACCCTTGAGCAACACCGGGATCCCCACTGGCTGCCGGTTCCCCAGTTCTGGGTGTTGGAGAGCGAAACGTCTTACCCGGAAGCGTCATGGCTTCTGGCCTTCAAGGACGTTACCGCCCCGACCAACATGCGATCCATGATTGCTGCCGCCGTCCCCCGTTCCGGGGCGGGAAACACGTTGCCTATCTTGTCTCTGGGCGGCGCTGCGGCAGGAAACGCAGAGCTTTTGCTTGCCAATCTCAACGCCGTTCCCTTCGACTACACCGCCCGGCAGAAGATACAGGGCCAGCATCTGAACCTCTTCATTCTCGAACAACTCCCCATCGTGCCGCCCGGCCGCTACGAAACGGTGCGCTTCGGCCGAAGACGACGGCGGAGGTCGTGCGAGAGGCGGTGCTGGAGCTGACCTATACGGCGCATGACATGGCGCCCTTCGCCCGCGACATGGGCCATGTGGACGAGGCGGGTGAGGCGCTGCCGCCCTTCCCTTGGGACGAGGACCGGCGGCTGCGACTCCGCGCGAAGCTGGACGCGCTCTATTTCCATCTCTACGGCGTCACCGACCGTGACGATATCCGTTACATCTACTCGACCTTCCCCATCGTCCAGCGCGAGGAAGAGAAAGCCTGGGGCCGCTACCGCTCCCGCGACCTCTGCCTCGCCTGGCTGAGCGCGCTCGAAGCCGGCCGGCCCGACGCCGAGATCGACCTGTAGGCCGACAGGTCGCTCGACATTCCTGCATTCAACCCCGCGCGTCCTCCAACGCCATCGCGGCGCCTTTTTCGGCGATCATGATGGTGGGGCTGTTGGTGTTGCCGGAGGGGATGGCGGGCATGACCGAGGCGTCGATCACGCGGAGGTTCTCCAGCCCGTGGACCTTCAGCCGGTCGCTGACGACGGCCTGGGTGTCGCTGCCCATCTTGCAGGTGCCGACCGGGTGGTAGGTGGTGGTGCCGAGATCGGCGGCGGCGGCGGCCAGCTCCTCGTCGGACTCGAAAGACGGGCCCGGCACGAACTCCTCCGGCGCATAGGGCGCCAGCGACGGCGCGGCGGCGATGCGCCGCGTCAGCCTGACCGAATCGATCGCCACCTGCCGGTCGCCCGGCGTCGAGAGATAGTTGGGCCGGATCGCGGGCGGCTCGTCGGGGTCCGGGGATTTCAGCGACACCCACCCCCGGCTCTCCGGCCTCAGATTGCAGGGCGATGCCGTGAAAGCGGGGAAGGTGTGGAGCGGCTCGCCGAACCGGTCGAGCGAGAGCGGCTGCACGTGATATTGCAAATTGGCGGTCTCGCGCGAGGGGTCGGACTTCGCGAACGCGCCAAGCTGGCTCGGCGCCATGGTGAGCGGCCCGCGCCGGAAGAGGACGTATTCGAGCCCCATGCCGAGCTTGCCCCAGAGGCTGTTCGCGCGCCGGTTGAGCGTCTCCACGCCCGAGACCCTGAACGCCATGCGGATCTGCATATGGTCCTGGAGATTGCCGCCGATGCCGGGAAGCTCGTGCAGCACCGCGACGCCCTTGTCCTGCAAGAGCGCGCCCGGCCCGACGCCGGAGACCTGCAGCAGGTGCGGCGAGCCGATGGCGCCCGCCGCCAGGATCAGCTCGCCCGCGACCTCCGCCCGTTCGTCCCGGCCCTTGCGGCGGAACTCCAGGCCGGTCGCGCGCCGGCCGTCGAAGAGGATGCGCCGCGCCCGGGCGCCGGTCAGCACGGTCAGGTTCGGCCGTCGCTCCGCCGGCTTCAGGAAGCCGCGCGCGGTGTTCCAGCGGGTGCCGCGATGCTGGTTGACGACGAACCGCCCCGTGCCCTCATTGTCGCCATTGTTGAAGTCGGACGTGGGATGCAGCCCGATATCCGCGCAGGCGCGCTGGAAGGCGTCGAGGATTTCCCAGCCGGTGCGGGGCTCCTCCACCCGCCACTCGCCGCCGGTGCCGTGGAACTCGTCCGGCGGGCCGAAATGGTATTCGGACTTCCTGAACCAGGGCAGCACGTCGTCCCAGGACCAGCCGCGATTGCCCATCTGCGCCCAACCGTCGTAGTCCCGCGCCTGGCCGCGCATATAGACCATGCCGTTGATCGAGGAGGAGCCGCCGAGCCCGCGCCCGCGCGGATAGGGGACCGCGCGCCCGTTCAGGCCGGGCTCCGCCTCGGTGGCGAAGCACCAGTCGGTGCGCGGGTTGTTCTGGGTGTAGAGGTAGCCGACCGGGATCCTGATCCAGATGTAGTTGTCCCTGCCGCCGGCCTCCAGCAGCAGCACCCGGTTGCGCGGGTCCTCCGACAGCCGGTTCGCCAGCACGCAGCCCGCCGAGCCCCCGCCCACGATCACATAGTCGAAGCGCCCGACGCTCGGAGACTCGGTCATGCCGCCTGCGTCGTGACGACGAGTCGTTCACCGAGCAGCCGAAGCGCGGCCTCGACCCGGTCGATATGCGAACGGTGGTCCAGATCGAGCAGGCGCCGCACCGCGCCTTCTGTCGCTCCCAGCTCGGCGGCAAGCGCGGTATTGCCCAGTCCGTGGCTGTGCATGGCGCAGTAGAGAGCCAGTTTTGCCGCCGCCAGGGCGGGCAGGGCGATCAGCGGCCGCCCGCGAGCCGGAGACGGTTTGGGAACGGCGCGCCGCAGTTCGACATACCCTCCCAGGGCGGCGATCAGGCAGTCCTCGGCCTCGGACAAGGCCACCTCCTCCGTATCGCCTTCGGTCAGGGCCTCGGGAATGTCGGGAAACGACACCAGGAAGGTTCCGTCGCATTGCGGTTCCAGATTTGCGGGATAAGCGAGCCGCATCGTTTGTGTCTTCCTGTGCGCTGTCATCGATGCTCACCTCATGTCGTCGCGGATCAGCCCCGGTTGCCGCAACATGGCGGCAAGCAGACCCTGGCCGATTTCGCTGCGGCGGTCCTTAACCGTGGTGAAGCGTTGCCCGAGATAGAGGCGTCCGTGGCTTCCCTTGCCCTTGCGGGAATCGAAACGCACCGTGACTCCACGCTCCCTGCCTATTTGCCTGACACGCGCAATGAACTCGTCACCGGTCATGGTATTCGTACAGATATGTACGAATCAAGATCCAATCCGCCGCAATGTCGCCCCTCACCCCGCCATGCCGCCGACGGTCATGGCGTCGATGCGCAAGGTGGGCTGGCCGACGCCGACGGGGACGGACTGGCCGGCCTTGCCGCAGGTGCCGACGCCGTCGTCGAGCCTGAGGTCGTTGCCGATCATCGCGACGCGGGTGAGCGCGTCGGGGCCGTTGCCGATCAGGGTTGCGCCGCGCACCGGCGCCGTCACCTTCCCGTCCTCGATGAGATAGGCCTCGGTCGCGTTGAACACGAACTTGCCGCTCGTGACATCGACCTGCCCGCCGCCGAACTGGACCGCGTAGAGGCCGTTCTCCACCGAGCCGATCACCTCCTCCGGCTCGCGATCGCCGGCGAGCATGAAGGTGTTGGTCATGCGCGGCATCGGGGCATGGGCGAAGGACTCTCGCCGCCCGTTGCCGGTGGGCGCGACGCCCATCAGCCGCGCATTCAGCCGGTCCTGCAGGAAGCCCTTCAATATGCCGTCCTCGATCAGCACGTTGCGCGCCGTGGGCGTGCCCTCGTCATCGACGGTGAGCGAGCCGCGCCGGTCCTCCAGCCCGCCATCGTCCACCACGGTCACGCCGGGCGCAGCCACCCGCTCGCCGATGAGGCCGGCGAAGGCGCTGGTGCCCTTGCGGTTGAAGTCGCCCTCGAGCCCGTGGCCGACCGCCTCGTGCAGCAGCACGCCGGGCCAGCCGGGCCCCAGCACCACGCTCATCTCGCCCGCCGGTGCGGGGCGCGCGTCGATCTTGACCAGCGCCTGGCGGAGCGCCTCGTCCACCTGCGCCCGCCAGGCCTCCTCCTCCAGGAAGGCCGCGAAGCCGACCCGGCCGCCGCATCCGTGGCTGCCGGTCTCGACCCGCCCGTCCGGCGCGCTGACCGCGATCTGCACATTCACCCGGACCAGCGGGCGGATGTCCGCCGCCGCCTCGCCGCCGGCGCGCTGGATGCGCACAGCCTGCCAGGCGCCGGCGATCGAAGCCGTCACCTGCACAACGCGCGGGTCGGCGGCGCGGGCATAGGCGTCGATGCGCCCGAGCAACGCCGCCTTCTCTGCGAAATCCGGCCCGTCGAGCGGATTTTCCGGGCCGTAGAGCCGCCGGTTCACCGCCGCCGGCGGCAGCGCCAGCACCCCGCCATGCCCGGAAGAGACCGCCCGCACGGCTTCCGCCGCGCGGCGGAGCGCCGGTTCGTCCAGGCTCGCGGCATGGGCATAGCCGGTCGTCTCCCCGGCCACGGCGCGCAGCCCGAAGCCCTGGGAAATGTCGTAGGTGGCGCCGGAGAGCCGGCTGTCGTCGAGGGTCAGGCCCTCCGAGATCGTATATTGCAGATAAAGTTCGCCGTCGTCCGCCCCGGCGAGTGCGTCGTCCAGGATGCGTTCGGCGGCGTCCCGGTCGAGTGCGGCGCGCTCGAAGAAGACAGCCTCCGTTTCCTCGAGCGCAGCGGGGCGGGACAGGGCGGAGGACGGGGCGGTAGACATGGGCTGGCGGCGCTCCTTCGGCCGGGGTACGGCTGCGTATGCGGGGGCCGATTCTACAGCAGCCGGCGCAAACTTGGGACAACGGGTCGCATAAACCGGGCGTGCCGCCGCTTTTATTGTCCGAACGGTCTCTACAAGGCCCGCAATCCGGGCTATGACAGGCCCCGTAGAGGACGTTGGAGGACCATCGGCCATGCACAGATTCGCCGCCTTGGGCGCTGCAGCCTTGCTTTCCGGCATGGCGGCCGGCGGCGCCTCGGCAGGCCAGCCGGAACCGTGGGGCCTGGGCTTCCAGGAAGCCGTCACCCCGACGATGGAGAACATCGCCTGGTTCCACGACATCGTCCTGCTGCCCCTCATCACGGTCATCTCGCTGTTCGTCCTGGGGCTGATGGGCTACGTCATCTTCCGCTTCCGGGAGAGCCGGAACCCCGAGCCGACGCGCACGACGCACAATACGCTGATCGAAATCCTCTGGACGGCGATCCCGACGGTCATCCTGGTGGTCCTCGCGATCCCCTCCTTCCAGATCATGTATGAGAACGACCGGATCGAGCAGGCCGACATGACGCTCAAGACCATCGGGCGCCAATGGTACTGGTCATACCAGTATCCGGACCACGGGGATTTCGAGTTCGACAGCTACATCATCCCGGACGAGGAGATCGATCCCTCCAAGGGCCAGGTGCGCCAGCTCTCGGTGGACAACCCGGTCTATCTGCCGGTGAACAAGAACATCCGGGTGCTGTTCACCTCCTCGGACGTGCTGCACGCCTGGGCGCTGCCCGCGGCCGGCGTCAAGCTCGACAATGTGCCGGGGCGCGTCAACGAGACGTGGATGCGGATCGAGAAAGAGGGCGTCTATTACGGCCAGTGCTCCGAGCTTTGCGGCACCGGCCACGGATACATGCCGATCGAGGTGCGCGCCGTCAGCCAGGAAGAGTTCGATGCCTGGGTCGAGAAGGCGCGCGAGGAATACGCAGAGGCCGGCGACGCCCCGGCCGAAGAGGCGCCGGTCCGAGTCGCCAGCCTCTCCGACGCCCGCTGAACAAGAGCCGGAGGGCCAGTCCCATGGCTTATGCCGCCGCCGACGACCATCACGACCACCGACCCGGCTTCTTCGTGCGTTGGTTCTTCTCGACCAACCACAAGGACATCGGCACGCTCTACCTGCTGTTCGCCATCGTCGCGGGCGTGATCGGCAGCGCCTTCTCAGTCATCATGCGCATGGAGCTTGCCGAGCCCGGCGCGCAGCTCCTGGTCGGCCCGGACGGCCAGATGGACGGCCAACTCTGGAACGTCTTCATCACCGCGCACGGCCTCATCATGGTGTTCTTCGTGGTCATGCCGGCGCTGATCGGCGGCTTCGGCAACTGGATCGTGCCGATCATGATCGGCGCGCCCGACATGGCTTTTCCGCGGATGAACAATATCAGCTTCTGGCTGATCGTCCCGGCCTTCGTCCTGCTTTTGCTGTCCGCCGTGCTCGACATCGGCGCGGGCACCGGCTGGACGGTCTATCCGCCGCTCTCCTCCAGCATCGGCCATCCCGGCATGTCGGTGGACATGGCGATCTTCGCGCTCCACCTCGCCGGCGCGTCCTCGATCCTGGGCGCGATCAACTTCATCACCACGATCTTCAACATGCGCGCGCCCGGCATGACCCTGCACCGGATGCCGCTGTTCGTCTGGTCGATCCTGGTGACAGCCTTCCTGCTGCTGCTGTCGCTGCCCGTGCTGGCCGGCGCCATCACCATGCTGCTGACGGACCGGAACTTCGGCACCTCCTTCTTCAACTACGAAGGCGGCGGAGACCCGATCCTGTTCCAGCACCTGTTCTGGTTCTTCGGCCATCCCGAGGTGTACATCATGATCCTGCCGGGCTTCGGGATCGTGAGCCAGATCGTCTCCACCTTCTCGCGCAAGCCGGTGTTCGGCTATCTCGGCATGGCCTACGCCATGGTCGCCATCGGCTTCGTCGGCTTCATCGTCTGGGCGCACCACATGTACACGGTGGGCATGGACGTCGATACGCGGGCCTATTTCACCGCCGCGACGATGGTCATCGCCGTGCCGACCGGCATCAAGATCTTCTCCTGGATCGCGACCATGTGGGGCGGTTCGCTGCGTTTCGACACACCGATGCTCTGGGCGCTGGGCTTCATCTTCCTGTTCACCATCGGCGGCGTGACGGGCGTCGTGCTCGCCAATGCGGGCGTCGATATGGCGCTGCACGACACCTACTATGTCGTAGCGCATTTCCACTATGTGCTGTCGCTCGGCGCCGTGTTCGCGATCTTCGCCGGCATGTATTACTGGCTCGGCAAGATGTGCGGGCGCCAGTATCCGGAGTGGATCGGCAAACTGCATTTCTGGATGACCTTCATCGGCGTGAATCTGACCTTCTTCCCGCAGCATTTCCTGGGCCTGCAGGGGATGCCGCGCCGGTATCCGGACTATCCCGACGCCTTTGCGGGCTGGAACATGGTCTCGTCTTTCGGCGCCTACCTCTCCTTCGCCGGGGCGATCCTGTTCGTGCTGCTGCTGGTCTATACGCTGACCAGCGGGCGCCGGGTGGCGGAGAACTACTGGGGGCCGGGCGCGACCACGCTGGAGTGGACGGTGCCCTCGCCGCCGGCTTACCACACCTTCGATGAAGTCCCGGAGATCAAGGACGAATACGCGCACTAGCGCCCGCCCTTGACGCCAACAGCGCCGGAGGTCCTCCCGCCCCGTGAGCGACGTGTCCACCGCAGGAACTGCCGGCTTCGCGCCGCCCGTCGGCGTCGGCGCCGGTTTTGCGCCGTCCGCCAGCGTCGGCGACTATCTCGCGCTGCTGAAGCCGCGCGTCATGTCGCTGGTGGTGTTCACCGGGCTGGTGGGCATGGCGATCGCGCCGGGCTCGCTCCATCCGCTGCTGGCGGCCGTCGCGGTGCTCTGCATCGCCGCCGGGGCCGGCGCGTCGGGCGCGGTGAACATGTGGTACGACCGCGACATCGACGCGGTGATGGAGCGGACCCGCTCCCGCCCGCTGCCGCAGGGCCTGATCGAGCCGGACGACGCGCTCGCCTTCGGCATCCTGTTGTCCGCGGGCGCGGTCGGCATGATGGGTCTCGCCGTCAACTGGCTCGCCGCGGGGCTGCTGGCGCTCACCATCGCCTTCTACGTGTTCGTCTACACCATCTGGCTGAAGCGCCGCACGCCGCAGAACATCGTGATCGGCGGCGCGGCCGGCGCCTTCCCGCCGGTTATCGGCTGGGCTGCGATCACGGGCGACCTCGCGCTCACGCCGCTCTGCCTGTTCGCCATCGTCTTCGTGTGGACGCCGCCGCATTTCTGGGCGCTGGCGCTCACCCGTTCGGGCGACTATGCCGCCGCCGGGGTGCCGATGCTGCCGGTGACGGCCGGCGCGAAGGAGACCCGTCGGCAGATCGTGATCTACAGCGCCCTGCTGGCCCCGCTCGGCCTTGCGCCCGTGGCGGCCGGCGGCCTCGGCTGGCTCTACGGCGCGGCGGCGGCAGTGCTCGGAGTCGAGTTCCTGCGCCGGGCGCTTGCTGTCCGCCGGCGGGCGGACGATGCGAGCGCGAGGTCGCTGTTCGGTTTCTCGCTCGTCTATCTGGCGGCGCTCTTTTTCGCCATGCTCGCGGACCGGGCCCTGGGGCTATGAATGGCGGACCTTACGGAAAGAGAACGCCGCCGGCGCTTCAAGAACCGGGTGCTGCTGGCGGTGCTGCTCGCCTTCGTGGTCATCGTCTATGCGGTGAGCGTGGTGCGGATGGGGGGCGGCTGAGCCATGGCTGACCGCCGCCGCAACCGCCGCATCGCTGCCATGCTCGTGGCGGTGCCCGTCGCGATGGGCGCGCTTGCCTGGGCGTCGGCCCCGCTCTACCGGCTGTTCTGCCAGGTCACCGGCTTCGGCGGCACCCCCGGCACGGCGGCGGAGGCCCCGCAGGCGGCGGCGGACGCGCCCAGCATCGAGATCCGCTTCAACGCCGACATCGCGCCCGACCTCGACTGGCGCTTCGGCCCGGTGGAACGCGCGGTCACGATCCGGCTCGGCGAGCCGGCGCTCGCCTTCTACAGGGCCGAGAACCTGGGCGATGAGCCCGTGACCGGCGCGGCGACCTTCAATGTGACGCCGCTCAAGGCAGGCGCCTATTTCAGCAAGATCGACTGCTTCTGCTTCACGGAGCAGCGCCTCGGTCCGGGCGAGAGCGCCGACATGCCGGTCTCCTTCTTCGTCGATCCCGAGATCGCCCGGGATCCGAATGTCCGGGATGTCGGGACGATCACGCTGTCCTACACCTTCTTCAGAGCGGAAGAAGAGCCGCGCGCCGAGGCATCGGCGCAAGACGAAGCCTTCGCCGCGATAAACCGGGAGCAGACCCATGGCGGATAGCCACGTCCAGAAGCACCCCTACCATCTGGTCGATCCGAGCCCCTGGCCGCTGTTCGGGGCTGCCGGAGCCTTCCTCGCGACGATGGGCACGGTGCTTTTCATGCATGACGGCGTGGTGTGGGTCATGGCGGTCGGCCTCGTGCTGATCCTGCTGACCATGGCCGTGTGGTGGCGCGACGTGATCCGCGAGGCGGAGCATGAGGGCCACCACACCAAGCCGGTGCAGATCGGGCTCCGCTTCGGCATGGCGCTGTTCATCGCCTCGGAGGTGATGTTCTTCTCGGCCTTCTTCTGGGCGTTCTTCGACGGCGCGCTGTTCTTCGGCGCGGAGGAAATGCCGGGGCGGATCGAGGCAACCGGCGGCGTCTGGCCGCCGACCGGCATCGTGCCCTTCGAGGCGTTCGGACTGCCCTTCCTCAACACGCTCATCCTGCTGCTCTCGGGCGTCACCGTCACCTGGGCGCACCACTCGCTGCTGCACGACGACCGGGCGGGGCTGATCCAGGGGCTCGCCTGCACGGTCGCGCTCGGTGTGCTGTTCACCGGCTGCCAGGTATTCGAATACAGCCATGCGGCCTTCGGCTTCCGCGAGGGCATCTATCCCTCGACGTTCTTCATGGCGACGGGTTTCCACGGCTTCCATGTCATCATCGGCACCTGCTTCCTGACCGTCTGCCTGTTCCGGGCGATCAAGGGGCATTTCCGGCCCGACCATCATTTCGGCTTCGAGGCGGCGGCCTGGTACTGGCATTTCGTCGATGTCGTGTGGCTGTTCCTGTTCTCGGTCGTCTATATCTGGGGCAGCTAGGCTATTCGGCCGCGCGTCCCGTTCGCGCTGTTCGTCCTGCCGGCGCTGGCGGTCCTGATCGGCCTCGGCGTCTGGCAGCTTGACCGGCGGGAGTGGAAGCGGGAACTGATCGACCGCGCGGCGGCCCGGCTCGCCGAGCCTCCCCTGACCGCGCTTTCCAGCATAGGCCCCGGCGACGCCTGGCGCCGCATCCGGCTCGAGGGCGCCTGGGAGACGCCCGAATTGCTGCTCCAGAGCCGGACATGGCACGGGCGCGCCGGCTTCGACGTGCTGGCATCCTTCCGGCCAGAGCGCGCCGCGGTTTCGGTGCTGGTCAACCGGGGATGGGTGGAGCCCGCCCGCCAGGCGCCGGATACGCGCCCCCCGCCGCCGCCGGCGCTCGAGGGCGTGGTGCGCTTCCCGAGCAAGCCCGGCCGCTTCGCGCTGGACAACGATCCGGCGCGCGGCATGTGGTTTCATATCGACCCCGAAGCGGCGGCGGCGCATCTCGGCCGGCGGCTCGCGCCCTTCTACATCCAGGCGGTGCCCGCCGCCGCCGCGCCGAACGCGGCGAATGTTACGATTGGCGGCGTTAGCGCGGCCGCCGCGCCGAACGCAGCGAATGTTACGATTGGCGGCGTTAGCGCCGCCGCCGCGCCGGACTGGCCGCGCGCCCGTCCGCCGGAGCCGCGCTTCCGCAACGACCACCTGCAATACGCGCTCACCTGGTTTGCGCTCGCAGGCGCGGTGGCTATTCTCTACCTGGTCTGGCGGCGCCGGGCGAAGAGGGAAGGGCCGAGATGAGAGACTGGGATGTCGCGCCAGCTTCGCCTTAATCTGTTCGTCCACAGCCGCGGCCACCACGAGGCGTCCTGGCGCCATCCCAAGGCCTCGCCGCTCGCGCTCACGGATTTCGAGTTCCACCGGGAGCTTGCCCGAAAGGCGGAAGACGCGGCGTTCGACTCGATCTTTCTGGCAGACAGCCTCTCCATGTCCGGAGAAGTGGTGCATACAGCGCGAAGCTGGCTGGAACCGGTCACACTCCTGGGCGCGCTCGCCGCGGCGACCTCGAAGATCGGACTGATCGCGACCGCCTCCACCACCTATACCGAGCCCTTCAACCTCGCCCGCCAGTTCGCCTCGCTGGACCACATCAGCAACGGCCGCATCGGCTGGAACATCGTGACTTCCTGGTCGGTCGCCGCGGCGCACAATTACGGCGACGAGGTGCAAGTGAGCCATGCCGAGCGCTACGCCCGCGCCGAGGAATACATGACGGTCGCGAAGGCGCTCTGGGACAGTTGGGCCGACGATGCCGTGCTCGACGACCGGCCGGCGGGCCGCTATGCAAAGCCCGGCAGCATCCATGCGCTCGACCATGCCGGAGAGCATTACAGGGTCGCCGGGCCGCTGAATGTGCCGCGCTGTCCGCAGGGGCGCCCGGTTTTCGTGCAGGCGGGGTCGTCGGAGACGGGGCGCGATTTCGCCGCCCGCCATGCCGAGGTGGTGTTCACCGCGCAACTCGAGAAGGCGACGGCGCAGGCCTTCTACGCCGACCTGAAGGCGCGGGCGGCGAAGGCCGGGCGCGATCCGGCGCAGGTGGCGATCCTGCCGGGGTTCAGCCCCCTTATTGCGGACACGCAGGAGGAGGCGGAGCGACTGGTGCTGGAGCTGAACGGGCTGGCGGACCCGGAGGTCGGCAGGAGGCGGCTCTCCGGACGCTTCGGCGGCTTCGACTTCGGCCATCTCGAACTCGACCGGCCGCTGACGGCGGCGGATTTCCCCAATACCGACACGGTCGAGGCGGCGCGGAGCCGGGCAGAGACCATCGTCGGCCTTGTCGAACGCGAGCGCCCGACCTTGCGCCAGTTACTGGCGAAGCTCGCCGGCGCGCGCGGCCACTACACCTTCGCCGGCACGCCCGAACAGACGGCGGACTTCATGGAGCAGTGGCTCGTGGACGGCGCCGCCGACGGCTTCAACCTCATGCCGCCTGTGCTGCCGTGGATGCTGGATGCCTTCATCGAGCGGGTCCTGCCGATCCTGCGCGAGCGAGGCCTGTTCCGCGAAGCCTATTCCGGCTCGACGCTTCGGGCGCATTACGGGCTCGCCAGGCCCGCGCCCGAAATCCCGCCGGGCGCCCGGCCGATCTAGCCCGGAGCCAGGAGAAGCAATGCCATGAGCGCGACACCCGTCACCTTTTATTCCGAAGGGTTCAAGCTGGTGGGGGACCTTTACCGCCCCAATGGCCTCGCGCCGGGCGAGAGGCGGGCGGGCATCGTGCTCTGCCACGGCTATACCGGGGTGAAGGACCTCTATCTGCCGGACAATGCCCGCGTGCTGACGGAAGCCGGCTATGTCGTGCTCGCCTTCGACTACAAGGGCTGGGGCGAGAGCGAGGGGCCGCGCACGCGCTTGGCGCCCTACAGCCGGGTCGCGGACGTGCAGGCGGCGCTGACCTTCCTCGGCGCGCAGGAGGAGGTGGACGAGACACGGCTCGGCATCTACGGCACGAGCTACGGAGGCGCGACGGTGGTGTGGACCGGCGCGGTTGACCGGCGGGTGAAATGCGTCGTCAGCGTGGTCGGCATCGGCCACGGGGAGCGGTGGATGCGCAGCGTGCGCCGGCCGGACGAATGGTTCGACCTGCTGGAGCGCTCCGCCGGGGACCGGGTGAAGCGCGCCATGGAGGGCGAATCGGAACTCGTCGAGCGCAGCGAGGTGCTGCTGCCGGACCGCCAGTCGGCGGAGCTGGCCGCCGCCGCGCGCCGCAATGTGCCCTCGGCGCTCAACACGCTGCCGCTCGAATATGTCGATGAGACGCTGGGCTTCCACCCGGAATGGATCGTGGACAGGATCGCGCCCCGCCCGGTGCTCTTCATCGCCACGGACGACGACCGGCTGGTGCCGCCGGAGGAGTCGCGGGCGCTCTACGACCGGGCCGGCGAGCCGAAGAAACTGGTCGTGCTCGAAGGCTACGGCCACTACGAGGTCTATGCGGACCCGGCCTTCACCGAGGTGATGAACGAAACGGTGGCCTGGTTCCGCGAACACCTGCCGGCGCGATAGCGCCAGTCGTGCTATCTCTCGCCCGTCTTCAGGGAAACACCGAGATGGGCGGGCGGGCATTCCGGCGCTGCAAGGGGTGACGATGCGCTATCAGAGCACGCGCGGCGAGGCGGCGGAGCGGGACTTCTCCGGCGTCCTGCTGACGGGCCTCGCGGAGGATGGCGGGCTCTGGCAGCCAGCGGAATGGCCGGGGCTGGACGAGGTGGCGCGCGCACCGGGCGCGGGCTATGCGGCGCGCGCCTTCGCCGTCACCCGGCCTTTCACGAAGGGCGGGCTGGAGGAGGAGGACTGGCGGGCGCTGCTGGCCGGTGTCTATGCAGGCTTCCGCCACCCGGCCACGGCGCCACTCGTGCAACTCGACACCAATCTCTGGCTGATGGAGCTCTTCCACGGCCCGACCTTTGCCTTCAAGGACCTCGCCATGCAGGCGCTCGGGCGGCTGTTCGACCTTGTGCTGAAGGCGCGCGGCGAGCGCATCACCATCATCGGCGCCACCTCCGGCGACACGGGCGCGGCGGCGGTCGAGGCGGTCCGGGGCCTGGAGAGCATCGACCTCGTCATGCTCTACCCGCACGGGCGCATCTCCGACGTGCAGCGCCGGCAGATGACCACGGTGGAGGAGCCCAACATCCACACCGTCGCGCTCGAAGGCACCTTCGACGACTGCCAGGACCTGGTGAAGGCGCTGTTCGCCGACACGAGGCTCCGCGAGGAATGGCGCTTCGCCGCCGTCAACTCGATCAACTGGGCCCGCGTGATGGTCCAGACGGTCTATTACGTCCATGCGGCGGCGCAGCTTGGCGGCGGGCCGGTCGCCTTCTCCGTGCCGAGCGGCAATTTCGGCAATGTCTATGCAGGCTGCGCCGCGCGCGAGATGGGCCTCGATGCGCCGCGCTTCATCGTCGGCTCCAACAGCAACGACATCCTCGCGCGCTTCTTCGAGGCGGGCGACATGTCCACAAGGCCTGTGACCCCCAGCTGGTCTCCCTCGATGGACATACAGGTCTCCAGCAATTTCGAGCGCCTGCTGCACGACCTGCTGGAGCGCGACGGCCCGGCCGTCGCCCGGCACATGGCCGCCTTCCGCCAGAGTGGGCGGCTACCGCTCGACGAGGCGCGCTGGCGGGCGGCGCGGAGGCTGTTCCGGGGCCATGCGGTGGACGACGACGGCACATTGGCCCAGATCGCGCGCACCCATGCCGCAACCGGCATGACCGTCGATCCGCACACTGCGGTGGGCATTGCGGCGGCCCGAGGCGCTGCGCGACCCCGCCATGCCGACGGTTGCGCTCGCGACCGCGCATCCGGCCAAGTTCCCCGATGCCGTGGAGCGCGCCATCGGCCGCCGCCCGCCCTTGCCCGATGCGCTTGCCGCGCAGGCGGAGCGCCCCGAGCGGGCGGAGCGCATGGCGAACGATCTCGGCCTTCTCAAGACCTTCATCCGCGAAAGGGTGCGCCGGCCATGAGCGTCACCGTCTCCACCCTGCCGAACGGCCTCCGGGTCGCGACCGACACCATGACGACCGTCGAGACCGTTTCGCTCGGCATGTGGGTCGGCGTCGGCACGCGCCATGAACGCGAGGCCGAGAACGGCGTCTCGCACCTGCTGGAGCACATGGCCTTCAAGGGCACCGAGCGGCGCACGGCCGGCGATATCGCCCGCGAGATCGAGGCGGTGGGCGGCTTCCTGAACGCCTATACCGCGCGCGAGGTCACGGCCTATTACGCCAAGGTGCTGAAGGACGACGCCGCGCTCGCGGTCGATATCCTGGCCGACATCCTGACGGGCTCGGTCTTCGACGGGGAGGAGCTGGAGCGCGAGCGCACGGTCATCCTGCAGGAGATCGGGCAGGCGCAGGACTTCCCGGAAGACGTGGCCTTCGACCTGTTCCAGGAGACCGCCTTCCCTGCCCAGGCGATGGGGCGCAGCATTCTCGGCCGCCCGGAGGTGGTGCGCACGCTGCCCCGGGAGGCCGTCGCCGGCTGGATGGGCGAGCGCTACCGGGCGCCGGCCATGGTGCTGGCGGCGGCGGGGCATATCGAGCACGAGACGCTGCGGGGCCTCGCGGAACGGTATTTCGCAGGCCTGCCGGACACGCCCGCGCCGGTGCCGGAGGCCGCCCGCTATGCCGGCGGCGAAGCGCGCGAGGCCCGCGATCTGGAGCAGACCCACCTGGTGTTGGGCTTCGAGGGGCCGAGCTTCCTCGAGGCCGGCTTCTACCCCGCGCAAGTGTTCTCGACCCTCTATGGCGGCGGCATGTCCTCGCGCCTTTTCCAGGAGGTGCGGGAGAAGCGCGGACTGGTCTATGCGATCTATTCCTTCGCCTCTTCCGCCGCCGATACCGGGCTGGTCGGCGTCTATGCCGGCACGGCGCAGGAGAACGCGGAAGAGGTGCTCGACATCGTGCGCGGCCAACTGGACGACCTTGCGGGCAGCGGCCCCGAGGAGGACGAACTCGCCCGCGCCCGCGCGCAGCTTCGTGCCAGCCTGCTGATGGCGCGGGAAAGCACCTCCTCGCGCTGCGAGCAGCTCGCCCAGCAGCTTCTGGTCCACAACCGCCCGATCCCGCCGGAGGAGCTGACCGAGCGCGTCGACTCGGTGGATGCGGCCGGGGTCATGAGCATAGCCGCCCGCTGCGCCGGCGCGCCGGCAAGCCTCGTGGTGCTCGGGCCTTGAGGGTCGGCGCAGCCGAACATATGCGAATGGGTCTGCGTGCCTTATCGATCGGTCCGGGCAGCGCACAGTGCTCCGCAGGCTCGTGTCCGGTTGCCGGCACCCCGCCCAGGGCCCATAGTAATAGTCACGAGGAAGCAGACGGACTGGAACGCGCGCAATGGGCGGGCAGCAAGGACCGACGACGAAAGCGCCATCTTGGTCCCCAGTAAGGCCGCACCTGCGGCATGGCACGCCGCAACGACGCCGGAAACGCGAGGCTTACACGTCGCGTATAGAGTTCTTGCAAGGGGAGGCGCAGCACGAGGGTTACGCCCTGAACCCTGCCTCTCACCGCGATTTCGAGCACTTCGCCTTAGGGTCCGACAATGTCCGCATGGGCGGTCTTGTGTTGTTGGAGAACGGTAATTTGCGCGCAATCTGGAGGGATGAGCACGGGACACGGCTGGGCCTCCAGTTCCTGGGCGGCGGGAGAGTGCAATACGTGATCTTCAAAAGACGGAATGAGGAACGGTTAGTCTCCCGCGTCGCCGGACGCGACTCTCTGAAGGGGCTGGAGCGGCAACTGGCCGCGTTCGATATGCGCAGTTTGGTCTACGAGTGAGGGGCGACCCGCTTCCCGACGAGGACCGCATCGTTCGGTATCGGTCGGCCACCCGAATAGTCGATGGGATCGCTGACGGCTCGGGCTTTTGTCTGGGTCGGGCGGAGACAGGCCTGTCCGTGAATTGGCTAGAGATCCTTGCGTCGGAAGGGGCCGACCCCCTGAGCGAGGTGCGGCGTCTGAGCCGCCTGCGGTCGCGGAGGAGCGGGCGGTTTGCGGAGCTTGAGGTCGGTAACGTCCTGCATTCGGTGAACGAGGAACTGGAAACGCTACGCATCGTGCACGATCCGCTGGAGGCGGCGGAGGGGTTCGCAGCCGATCCGTCGCACTCGCAAATCACAGGCCTGCCGCCGGCCAATACCGATGAGGCGTTGCTGGTCGGAGACATGATCGCTGAATGCGTCACCGCAATGCACCCAGCGATTGTCGAGTCCAGCTAATCGCACCTTTGGGTGCGGTTGCATGGGTGCATTTGCTCTCAAGCGAAGAAAGGCATGGACATGGCGAAAACGGCAATCGTGACGGGCGGGAGCCGGGGGATCGGGGCTTCTATCTGCAGGCTGCTGGGGGCGGAGGGCTGGAACGTGGTCGTGAACTACGCCGGCCGGGCCGATGCCGCGGAGGCGGTTGCCCGCGATGTCGAGGCCGCCGGCGGGCGGGCGCTCGCGGTGCAGGCGGATGTGGCGCTGAGCGCCGATGCGGACCGGCTGTTCGCGGCGAGCGACGAGGCGTTCGGGCCGCTCGACGCGCTGGTGAACAATGCAGGCGTGTCCGGGCCGCGCGGCCGTTTCGAGGCGCTCGACGATCCCGCGATGGAGCGGGTCCTCGCCGTCAATGTGCTCGGCTGCATGCTGTGCGCCCGCGCGGCGATCCGGCGCCTGTCCACGCGCCACGGAGGCCGCGGCGGCTCCATCGTCAACATCTCCTCGGGCAATGCCGTGTCCGGCGGTCCGGGTGAGAACGTTCTCTACAGCCTGTCGAAGGGGGCGGTGAATACGCTCACCATCGGCCTGTCGCAGGAACTCGCCGGCGAGGGCATCCGCGTCAACACCGTCAGCCCCGGCCTCACCGACACCGACATGCCCGGCCCGGAACGGCTCGCCCGGGTCGGCCCCACCATCCCGATCGGGCGCGTCGCGCACCCGGACGAGATCGCGGAGGGCGTGGTCTGGCTGCTCTCCGACAAGGCCTCCTATGTCGCGGGCGCCAATCTGCGCATCGGCGGCGGCCGCCCCTGATCGGGAACCCCGCCCCGCAACTGCGTCCATGAGACCGTTGGACAATTCCGCGCCGCCGGGGCAGCCTGCCGGCGCCATGATGGACCGTTTCCCCTACATCCCGCTGCCCGAGCGCCCGAAACTGGTCTGGCCCGAAGGCAAGCGGCTCGCCGTCTGGGTGCTGCCCAATATCGAGCATTACGAATACCGGCCCGAATTCGTGAACCGGCGCAATGCCTGGCCGCGCATGCCCGCCCCGGACGTGGTCGGCTACGGCGTGCGCGACTACGGCAACCGCGTCGGTGTGTGGCGGATGCTCGATTGTTTCGCCCGCCACGGCATCAAGGCGACCGTCTCGCTCAACTTCGGCGTGATCGAGCACTATCCGGAGGTCTGGCAGGCGATCCGCGAGCGCGGCGACGACATCCTCTGCCACGGCTTCTACAACACGCGCTATCTGTGGGGGCTCCCGGAGGAGGACGAACGTGCCGTCATCCGCGATTGCGTCGAGACTTACGCCCGCGCCACCGGCGGCGAGATGCTGCCGGGCTGGTTCGGCCCCGCCGTCTCCGGCACCTTCAACACGGCCGACATCGTGAAGGAACTCGGCATCGAATACACTGCCGACTACTACCATGACGAGCAGCCGACGCTGGTGCGCACGAAGCACGGGCCCCTTCCCTGTGTGCCCTATTCGATGGATATCAACGACGCGCAGGTCTATCGCTGGCAGAGCGAGGGCGAGGACTTCGCGCACATGATCCGCGATGCCTTCGACACGCTCTACGAGGAGGGCGCCGAGACCGGGCGGGTGCTCGCGATCTGCCTGCACCCCTATCTCTACGGCCAGCCGCACCGGATCAAGTATCTCGACGAAGCGCTCGGCTATGTGATGAGCCATGAGGGTGTGTGGCAGGCGACCGGCTCCGAGATCGCCGATTGGGCGATGCGGGAATGGCTGCCCTCTTGGGCCATGCCGGGAGAGAAGCCGTGAGCGAGCAGACGCGTCGCTACCGCGACGGCCCCGGCTACGACCACCCCTGGTTCGACTGGCCGCCGCCCGAAGAGCCGATCGTCTGGCCCGGAGGCGCGCGGCTTGCGGTCATGCCGCTCATCCATGTCGAGCATTTCGAGCTCGACCCCGACCCGGATTCCTTCGGCGATCCGCGTTTCGCCGGCGCGCTCGGCAGCTACCGGCCGGACTACAACAATTTCACCCGCCGGCTCTACGGGCTGCGCGTCGGCGTCTGGCGCCTCTTCGACATATTGAAAGCGCACGGGCTCCGGGGGACGGTCGCGCTGGGGGCCGCCGCTGCCGAGGAGTGCCCGCAGATCGTCGAGCGGGCGCTTGCCGACGGCCACGGCATCGCCGCGCACGGCACGGTCGCCAACCGGATGATCTCGGAGCGCATGAGCGAGGCGGAGGAGCGCGCCTTCATCGCCGAGTCGGCCTCGCGGCTGGAAGCCTGCCTTGGGCGCCGGCCGCGCGGCTGGGTCGGGCAGGACCACGGTGAAAGCTCGCGCACGCCGGGCCTGCTGGCGGAGGCGGGGTTCGACCATGTCATCGACTGGCCGAACGACGAGCGCCCGGTGGCCATGCGCACCGAGCCGCCCATCCTGTCGATCCCGGCCCACACGGAATGGGACGACGCGGAACTGTTCGCCGTGCGCAAGGTGGACGCCTGGCGCTATCCCGGGCTCATCGCCGATGCCGCCGAATGCCTGCATGGCGAGGGCGGGCGCATGATGACGCTCGGCATTCACGCCTGGATCTTCGGCCAGCCGCACCGCAGCCGCCATCTCGACGCCGCGCTCGGCCGCCTGCTGGAACGGGACGGCATCTGGAACGCGACCTCGGACGAGATTGCCGACTTGGCGCTAGGCAAGGTCCGCATCGTTTGATGGGCCCGGCGGGATGGCGTATCGTGGGCGCAGTCTTGCCGGCGCGCGGTAGAGGGCCGTGATGGAAAGCGATACGACGGCGATCATCTTTTCCGTTATCGGCGTCGGCGTTGTTCTGGCGGGGCTGATCCTTACCGTGACGGGCCGTCTGAGCACCCGGCTGACGGCCGTGGAAAAGGAAACCGCCCGGCTTGCCGGACTGCTTGAAGGATTGGGACTGGTAGGGCGAACGACACCCCGGGTTTCCGGCGACGCAGACTAAGCGGGAGTTTGCGGAAAGAACGCTGGCCGTAGCGGCGCGACCCTGAACCGGGAAATTCCGAAACGAAATATGCCCATGCAGCAGCCTCGCAAGCCGGGGGGAGGGTGAGGCGCTGCGGGGCCTCCGAACTCGAACGCGAAGGACGATCCAATGAACGGCGCGGAAAGCCTTGTTGCGACGCTTGTGGGCGGCGGGGTGGATGTCTGTTTCACCAATCCCGGCACCTCGGAAATGCACTTCGTGGCGGCGCTCGACCGCGTGGACGGGATGCGCTCGGTGCTCTGCCTGTTCGAAGGCGTGGTGTCGGGCGCGGCGGACGGCTATTGGCGCATGGCCCGGCGGCCGGCGGCAACCCTGCTGCATCTGGGGCCGGGGCTCGGCAATGCCGTCGCCAACCTGCACAACGCCAAGAAGGCGCATTCCGGCATCGTCAACATTGTTGGCGAGCATGCGACCTTCCATATCGAGCACGATGCGCCGCTTACTGCCGACATCGAGGGCATTGCCCGGCCCGTGTCGCACTGGGTTCATACCTCGCGCGACTCCACCACCGTCGCCGGGGACGGCGCGCGCGCCATCGCGGAAGCGAAGGCGGCGCCGGGGCGGATCGCGACGCTGATCCTGCCGGGCGACACGGCCTGGAACGGCGCGAATGGCGCGGCCGCCGTGCCCGAGGTCGCACCGCCTGCGAAGGTAGACGAAGAGGCGGTCGCGGAAGCGGCGAAGGCGGCTGGCGAGGGCTGCATGCTGCTGCTGAGCGGCGATGCGCTGACGGAACGCGGCCTCGCGCTCGCTGGCGCGATTGCGGCGACGACAGGCGCCGCCCTGCTGGCCCAGACCTCGAATGCCGTGCTCCAGCGCGGCGCCGGTCGGGTGCCGGTCGGGCGCGTGCCGTTCCCGGTGCTGCAAGCGGTGGAGCAGTTGAAGGACGTGCATACGGTCCTGCTGGTCGGCGCGAAGGCCCCGGTCGCCTTCTTCGGCTATCCCGACCGGCCGAGCGTCGTGACCTCCGAGGGCTGCGAAATCCAGTGCCTCGCCGCCATCGACGAAGACATCCTGGATGCACTGGAACGGCTCGCCGACCGGGTGGGCGCGCGGGCCGAGGACGCGCCGGTGCAGAAGCCCTTCAGGCCCGACCTGCCGACGGGCGCCTTCGACCTCGACAAGCTGGCCGCCATTCTCGGCAACACCATCCCGGAGAACGCCATCTGCGTGGACGAGTCCGTCACCACCGGGCGCGGCTTCTATCCGCTGACGGCCGGCGCCCCGCCGCATGACTGGCTGCAGAACATGGGCGGCTCCATCGGCTATGGCGGGCCCTGCGCCGTGGGCGCGGCCATTGCCTGCCCGGGCCGCAAGGTGCTGGCGATGATCGGCGACGGCAGCGCGATGTACACCATCCAGGCGCTCTGGACGATGGCACGCGAGAATCTCGACATCACCGTGGTGATCTGGGCCAACCGCAGCTATCGGATACTCGTGGGCGAGCTTGCCAATGTCGGTGCCGGCAATCCGGGCCGCAAGGCGCTGGACATGCTGGATATCGGCCGCCCGGACATGAACTTCGTCGAGATGGCGCGCGGCATGGGCGTGGACGGCGAGCGCGCCGAAGACTGCGAAGGGCTGATCCGGGCGCTCGGCCGCGCCAATGGCGACCGCGGCCCCTACCTGATCGAGGCGGTTCTCTGACAAAACCGTAACTGGACCGCCTTGGGGCCGGGCCGCATAATCCCCGCTATGAGAACGCTTTTCATCCTGTTGCTCTGTGCGGCATTCGTCTCGTTCGACGGCCGCGCGGAGACGATCCACCGCGCTCATGCCATCGCCATGCACGGCGAGCCGAAATACAAGGGCGGTTTCCCGCATTTCGACTATGTGAACCCGGAGGCTCCGAAGGGCGGTGCGATCCGGTTCGGCGTCCAGGGAAGCTTCGACAGCTTCAACCCGTTCAACGGCAAGGGTAACGCTGCCGGGATGGCCAACCCGGTCGAGACGCTGCTGACGGGCAGCGCGGACGAGCCGTTCACGGAGTACGGGTTGATCGCCGAGAGCATGGAGTGGCCCGAGGACCGGTCCTGGGTCGTGTTCCACCTGCGCGAGGAAGCGCGCTGGCACGATGGCCGGCCGATCACCGTCGAGGATGTGATCTTTTCGCTGGAGCTGCTCAAGACGCAGGGGCAACCGTTCTACCGCCACTACTACGCCGATGTCGGCAAGGGCGAGAAGGTGGGGCCGCGCAGCGTGCGGTTCCGGTTCTCGGGCGGCGAGAACCGCGAACTGCCGCTGATCGTCGGCCAGATTCCGATCCTGCCGAAACATTACTGGGAGGGACGCGACTTCCAGGCGACCACGCTCGACCCGCCGCTTGGCAGCGGCCCGTACCGCGTCGGCCCGTTCGAAACCGGGCGCTATCTCGAACTGGAGCGCGTCGAGGACTATTGGGGCAAGGACCTGCCGGTAAACCGGGGGACCGACAATTTCGACCGCATGCGATACGAGTATTACCGCGACCCGACGGCCATACGCGAAGCGCTCAAGTCCGGTGACATCGACTACCGGGAGGAGAACATCTCCAAGTCCTGGGCGACGGAATACGATATCGAGCCGGTGCGGGAAGGTTGGCTGAAGAAAGAGAGCATCGAGCACGGCCGGGTCGCCGGGATGCAGGCTTTCGTTTTCAACGCACGGCGCGACATCTTCAAGGACCGGCGGGTGCGCCGCGCGCTCGGCTACGCCTTCGATTTCGAATGGTCGAACCGGACCCTCTTCTACGGCATCTACAACCGGACGGAGAGCTACTTCGACAACTCGGAGCTCGCCTCGTCGGGTCTGCCCCAGGGCCGCGAACTGGAGCTTCTGGAACCTTATCGCGCGAGCCTTCCGCCGGAGGTCTTCACCGAGCCCTTCGAGTTGCCGAAGACCGATGGGCAGGGCTGGCCGCGCGAGAACTACCGCGCCGCGCTCCGGCTGCTGAAGGCTGCGGGCTGGGAGCTCCGGGACCTGAAACTGGTCCATGCGGAAACCGGCAAGCCGATGGCCTTCGAGGTGCTGCTGCGGAACCCGGCCTTCGAGCGCGTCTTCCTGCCTTTTGCGCGCAACCTGAAGAGGCTCGGCATCGAAGCCCGGATACGGCTGGTGGACCCCTCGCAATATGCGCAGCGTGTGCGCGGGCGCGATTTCGACATGATCGTCGGCGGCTGGGGCCAGAGCCATTCGCCGGGCAACGAGCAGCGCGACTATTGGGGCTCGGCCGCCGCCGACCAGTTCGCCAGCCGCAATCCCGCCGGGATCGCCGACCCGGCGGTCGATGCGCTCGTGGAGAGCCTGATCGCCGCGCCGGACCGGGAGGAGCTGGTCTATCGCACCAGGGCGCTCGACCGGGTGCTGCTGCACGGCTACTGGATCATCCCGAACTGGCACACCTCCGCCGACCGCGTGCTCTACTGGGACAGGTTCGGGCGTCCGCCGACCGTGCCCATGGACGGCGTCAGCACCAACCGCTGGTGGTTCGATCCCCGGAAAGCCGCCGCCCTCGAGGCGGCGCGCGGCGGCTGACCGCCCGCGGCCGGCGCGCGCAAGCCAGCCTATGGCAGCCTACATCCTGCGCCGCCTGGCGCTCATGGCGCCGACCTTTCTCGGCATCATCCTTATCAATTTCGTCGTCATCCAGTTCGCCCCCGGCGGGCCGATCGACCAGGCGATCGCGCAGCTGGAGGGCTATGGCGACGCAGCGATAGAGCGCGTGACCCGGGGCGGCGAGGAGATCGTCCGCAGCGCGGAGAGTTCCGACAGCCGCTACCGGGGCGCGCAGGGCCTCGATCCCGCCTACATCGCGGAACTCGAGAAACGCTTCGGCTTCGACAGGCCCGTGCATGAGCGCTTCTTCAAGATGGTGGGCGACTATCTCAGCTTCGATTTCGGCGAGAGCTATTTCCGCGACCAGCGCGTGGTGGACCTCGTGCTGGAGAAGATGCCGGTCTCGATCTCGCTCGGCCTCTGGACGACGCTCCTGGTCTATCTCATCTCGATCCCGCTGGGCGTCGCAAAGGCGGTGCGCGACGGCTCGCGCTTCGACATCTGGACGAGTGCGCTCGTGGTGGTGGGCAATGCGATCCCCTCCTTCATCTTCGCGGTCATGCTGCTGGTGCTGTTCGCCGGCGGCAGCTATTTCGACTGGTTCCCGCTGAAGGGCCTGGCCTCCGAGGGGGCGGAGAACTGGCCCTGGTATGCCCAGGTCGCCGACTATTTCTGGCACCTGGCGCTGCCGATTACCGCGATGGTCATCGGCGGCTTCGCGACGCTTACCCTGCTCACCAAGAACTCCTTCCTCGACCAGGTAAGCCAGCAATATGTGCTGACCGCGAGGGCGAAGGGCCTGACGGAGCGCCGGGTGCTCTACGGGCATGTCTTCCGCAACGCCATGCTGATCGTCATAGCGGGCTTCCCGGCGGCGTTCGTCGGCGTGCTGTTCACCGGCGCGGTGCTGATCGAGACGATCTTCTCGCTGGACGGCCTCGGCCTGCTCGGCTTCGAGGCGGCGCTCAACCGCGACTATCCGATCATGTTCGCCTCGCTCTGGTTCTTCACCTTGCTCGGCCTCGTCATGCAGCTCATCGGCGACCTGACCTACATGCTGATCGACCCCCGCATCGACTTCGAGACCCGGCAGGTCTGATAGCGAAATGCTCAACACGGGACTCATGCCTGGGACCGAACCTTTGTGCCTCCCCTCCCGCTGGGCGGGAGGGGCTGGGGGAGGGCCTCCCGGCGCGACGGGCCTTCGCCGGGCTTCTCCAGCCGCTTCCGCCGGCGCGGAAGCGGCCCCCCACCCGGCCTCCCCCGCAAGCGGGGGAGGGGAGACAGGAGGCGGCCCCGCGAGCGGGGGAGGAGGTTTCCGTCGGCTATCGGCATGGGTTCCGATCAACGACCGTTGCTCCGAGGCGTGTCCATGAGTCCGCTTGCGCGCCGGCGCTTCGCCAATTTCCGGGCCAACCGGCGCGGCTGGTGGTCGCTCTGGATTTTCCTTACGCTCTTCCTCCTCTCGCTCGGGGCGGAGTTCATCGCCAACGACAAGCCCTTCGTGGTCTTCTATGACGGCGGGCTCTACATGCCGGTGTTCGAGCGCTATCCGGAAACGGCCTTCGGCGGCGAGTTCGAGGTCGAGGCCGACTATCGCGACCCGTATATCCGCGGGCTGATCGCCGAGAAGGGCTGGATGCTCAATCCGATCGTCCCCTACGACTACCGCACGGTCGCCTGGGACCTGGCCACGCCCGCGCCCTCCGCGCCCGACGGGGAGCACTGGCTCGGCACGGACGACCAGGCCCGCGACGTGCTCGCCCGCCTGATATACGGGTTCCGCATCTCGGTGCTGTTCGGCCTCACGCTCACCTTTTTCAGCAGCGTCGTCGGCGTGGCAGCCGGCGCCGTGCAGGGCTATTTCGGCGGCTGGACCGACCTGATCGGCCAGCGGCTGATCGAAATCTGGGGCAGCATGCCGACGCTCTACCTGCTCATCATCCTCGCCAGCACGATCGTGCCGACCTTCTGGTGGCTGCTCGGGCTGCTGCTGCTCTTCTCCTGGATCGCGCTGGTCGGGCTGGTGCGCGCCGAGTTCCTGCGCGCGCGCAATTTCGACTATGTGCGCGCCGCCCGCGCGCTGGGGGTCTCCAATGCCGTCGTCATCTTCCGTCATGTGCTGCCGAACGCGATGGTGGCGACGATCACCTTCCTGCCCTTCGTGCTGATCGGCGCCATCACCTCGCTGACGGGCCTCGACTTCCTCGGATTCGGGCTGCCGGTCGGCTCCGCCTCGCTCGGCGAGCTTCTGGCGCAGGGCAAGGCCAACCTCCAGGCGCCCTGGCTCGGCCTCACCGCGTTCTTCTCGCTCGCCGTGCTGCTCTCGCTGCTGGTGTTCATCGGCGAGGCGGTGCGCGACGCCTTCGACCCGCGCAAGGGCCTCACGGGATGAGCGCGCTGCTCGCCGTCGAGGACCTTCGTGTCGATTTCCGCAGCCACGAGACCGAAGTCCACGCCGTGCGCGGCGTCTCCTTCGACATCGAACGCGGCGAGACCCTGGCGCTGGTCGGCGAAAGCGGCTCCGGCAAGTCGGTGACCGCGCTTTCGCTGCTCCAGCTTCTGCCCTATCCGGCGGCCTCGCATCCATCGGGGCGCATCCGCTTCGACGGCGAGGAGCTCATGGGCGCGGGCGAGGAGGTTATGCGCCGGGTGCGCGGCAACCGCATCGCCATGATCTTCCAGGAGCCGATGACCTCCCTCAACCCGCTCCACACGGTCTCCCGGCAGGTGAGCGAGACGCTGTTGCTGCACAAGGGCTTCTCGCGCGAGCGGGCGCGGGCGGAGACCTTGAAGCTCTTGCGCGAGGTCGGCCTGCGGGACCCCGAACAGCGGCTCGACAGCTATCCGCACCAGCTTTCCGGCGGCCAGCGCCAGCGGGTGATGATCGCCATGGCGCTCGCCAACGAGCCGGACCTGCTGATCGCCGACGAGCCGACCACCGCGCTCGATGTCACCATCCAGGCCCAGATTCTCGACCTGCTGAAGCGCCTCCAGGCCGAGCGCGGCATGGCGCTCATGCTCATCACCCACAATCTCGCCATCGTGCGCAAGATGGCCGACCGGGTCTGCGTGATGACCGAGGGCGAAATCGTCGAGCGCGGCGGGCGGGACGATATTTTCGAGCGCGCCGGCCATCCCTATACGCGGCGCCTGCTGGCGGCCGAGCCCAAGGGCGAGCCGCCGCCGGCCCCGGAAGGCGCGGCGGAGGTCATCCGGGGCGAAGACGTGCGGGTCTGGTTCCCGGTCAAGCGCGGCGCGCTCCGGCGCACGGTCGGCCATATCAAGGCGGTGGACGGCATCTCCTGCTCCGTGCGCGAGGGCCGCACGGTGGGCGTGGTGGGCGAGAGCGGGTCCGGCAAGACAACGCTCGGGCTGGCGCTCCTGCGCCTCGAACGCTCGCGCGGCGCCATCGTTTTCGGCGGCCGGCCGATCCACAGCGAGGGCTGGAAGGCGCTCCGCCCGCTGCGCCGCGAAATGCAGATCGTCTTCCAGGACCCCTACGGGTCGCTCTCGCCCAGGCTGACCGTAGGCCAGATCGTCGGCGAGGGGCTGGCCGTCCACGACATCGGCGGCGGCACGGCCGCGCGGCGGCGGGCGGTGGAGGAGGCGCTGGAGGAAGTGGGGCTGGAGGCCCGGATGGCGGACCGCTATCCGCACGAGTTCTCCGGCGGCCAGCGCCAGCGCATCGCGATCGCGCGGGCCATGGTGCTGAAGCCGCGCTTCGTGGTGCTGGACGAGCCGACCTCGGCGCTCGACATGTCGGTGCAGGCGCAGATCGTGGACCTGTTGCGCGACCTCCAGCTCCGCCACGGCCTCGCCTACCTGTTCATCAGCCACGACCTCAAGGTGGTGCGCGCGCTCGCCGACGAGCTGATCGTCATGCGCGAGGGCAGGGTGGTGGAGCAGGGCCCGGCCCGCACCGTCTTCGAGACGCCGCGCGACGACTACACCAAAGCCCTCCTCGCCGCCGCCTTCGACCTCGAAGCGCGGGAGACGGAATAGCGCGGCGTTCACGAGAAGTTCCAGCAGGGGCGGCGCGGCGCGGTGCGGGCGCCGGACCGCTCCAGGGAAGCGTCATGGAAATGGGATGGACGCCTCCCGATCCTGATGTTGTTGGGTCTGGGGGTTGAGTTGGACCCTCTCGGGCCGACGGCATCTAAAGTGCCAAGAGGGAAGAGCGAGCTCTTCACAGGCAAACCGGAGGGTCCGAGATGGAGACTAACAGAACGGTGGTGGGCGTGGATACGGCCAAGCGAGTGTTCCAGTTGCACTGGGTCGATATGGAGACGGGCGAGATTGTCGATTTGAAGCTGACGCGGGCGAAGTTCCTGCGGCACTTCGCCGAGCGTTCGCCCTGCGTGGTGGCGATGGAGGCGTGCGGCGGCTCTCAGCATTGGGCGCGGGAGGTGCGCAAGCTCGGTCACGAGGCCCGGCTGTTGCCGGCGCGGGCGGTGCGGCCCTTCGTGGCCGGCAACAAGAACGACGTGCGCGACGCCCGGGCGATCTGGACCGCCGCGCAGCAGCCGGGCGTGAAGACGGTCGCGGTCAAGAGCGAGGAGCAGCAGGCGGTCCTGGCGCTGCACCGCATGCGCCAGCAGCTGGTGAAGTTCCGCACCGCGCAGATCAACGCCCTGCGCGGCCTGCTGAGCGAGTATGGCGAGGTCATGGCGAAAGGTCGGGCTGGCATCGGTCGTGGGATTGCCCCGGCCCTGGACCGCCTCGCGGCGCGTCTTCCGGCGCCGGTCGTCGAGACCCTGCGCGAGCAGTGGAGCCGTGTCGGCGCGCTCGACAAGGAAATCGCCGTGATCGAACGGCGGATCGCGCTGTGGCACCGCAGCAGTCCCGACAGCCAGCGGGTCGCGGAGATCCCCGGCGTCGGCATACTGACCGCGACTGCCGTCGTGGCGATGATGGGCGATCCTGCCGCCTTCAGTTCCGGGCGCGAGTTCGCCGCCTGGCTCGGTCTGGCGCCGCGCCACACGGGCACCGGGGGGCGGGTGCGCATGCTCGGCATCTCCAAGCGCGGCGACAAGTATCTGCGGACCCTGCTGGTGCACGGGGCGCGCACAGTGCTCGCCAGAAGCAAGACGCCGCCCGAATGGGCCGTGCGCCTGGCCGAGCGGCGACCGCCCAACGTGGTCACAGTGGCGCTGGCCAACAAGACCGCGCGAACGATCTGGGCCCTGCTGGCCCATGACCGGGCATACCAGGCGAACTTCGTCAGCCAGCCGGCATAGGCCGCGAGCGACAACAGCACACGAACCGACATAGCGAACCGGCACAGGAGGAAGCCGCCAGAAGAGTGCGCAAGGTACGACAAGGAGTGATGGCAAACGGGTCATACCGCGATCCGCCAAGCCTGCATGACGTTCAAGAGCGAGAGGCCTGTCATGGAAATGAGGCGCGGATCGGCAAATCCCATCAGGGCCAGTGGGCACAAAAGCCCCGCAAAAAGGTCGGATACAAAACTGCAACCTGCCTCGCCGTCACAACAAATCGACCCTTGCCTCACCAGAGGCGTCCATACAAATGTCATGTTCCGTCATGATCCCTATGCGTAGCGCACGGTCCGTTCCGGTTGCAACGGGGCCGAATGCGCGGCTCCAGGTGTCACCCCGGACGGAGCGAAGCGGAGATCCGGGGTCCAGGCAGTCCAAGTCTCTGCCGGGTTGCAGCGGCGTTACTGGGCCCCGGCTCGGAGGCCGGGGCGACAATTTCGGGCTTGGCACGAAATACGGTCCAATCGGAACAGATTCTGCAATAGCGCTTATGTTCCACGGCCCGTTCGGGCATAACACCCAACCCACCGCATGCCTCCCTCCTTCGCTTGCGAGGGAGGGACGGGTGAGGCTGTCTCGGTCCGGCGAGGCCTTGCCAGGTTGCACGGCCGCTGGCCCCTACCTGGCCTTCCCCGCAAGCGCTACCGCATGCACACATTTCCGTGTGGTGGCGTTGCATTGCATCGCCCCCAACCGCCTGCCTTCGTGAAAACGGGGGTCGCCCCGGTCCCCATGACGGAGAGGAGGGAAACGCGCCCCCGGAAGACCCTCTCCCTCCGGGAGAGGGCAGGGTGAGGGGCCGCTTCCGCCTGCGGAAGCGGCGGGCGAAGCCCCGGCAACCGCCCGTCACGCCGAGAGAGAGGCTCCCACCCCGGCCCCCGGATCGCGGTCCGGGGCAGGCCCTCCCTCGCAAGCGAGGGAGGGGGAAAAGAGGAAGGCCGCCTGCCCCCCGAGCCCCGGCCCGCTTTCCACCGGCGGCAGGAGGCAGGGCTGGGTCCCCGCCTTCGCGGAGGCGACGAAAGAGGGACAAAGGCCCGCGTAGCCAAACCGACTTCTCTTTCCTGTCTCAGGCGCACCGCACACAGGCCGAAACGGGATGTGTGCATCCGGTAGCCCGCAAGCGGGAGAGGAAGTTTCCGGCGGAAATCCGGGCCAGCGGACCGGAGGCCCCGCGAAGCGTCATGAAATGTCATGATCCCGCCGGAAATGTCATGTTTTGTCATGGGCCGCGGCGCCTCCCCTTGCGAAAGCGGGGACCCTGTCGGGGCCGTTTGCGGCAAATGCGTCGCGCGGGCGTCGAGGCCCCGGTTCTCCGCTGGGGCCGGGACGGGGATGGGGGCATTTCGTTCATCGGTATTCCTTGTCCTTTCCGTTCTTCCCGCCGCCGTCCTCTTTGCGGCGCGTCCCTTTCTCCGCGCGCGGTTCGCGTGCGCGCGCCCGCGCCTGCCCGCGCACGTTTCGCGCCGGCGCGGTTCGCGCACCTGATTGCGCGCGCGAGTCGCAGGGCGCACTTCGCCTGTTGGCCGAATCGGGGTCGTTCCGCGCCGGGCCGGCGCGCGAGGGCAGCGGTCCATGGACACCGCTTCCCTCAAGCCCATTCTAGCACGGACCGCTCAGGGTCAAGCCTATCGGGGAAAATATTTCCGAAATATGGAACAAAACGGACTATCGGCCTGTGGAAAACAATGCGGACGGGCCTCCCGGCGCAAGGCAGTCGAGAAGGCGCCGGTGACGCGAGGTCCGGCCCGGATGGTCCTCCAGCCCCCGCGACGACTACACCGGGTCCTTCCTCGCAGACGCCTTCGACCTGGAAGCGCGCGAGACAGGGCAGGGCGGTGCGTCTTCTCTTTCCTGTCTCAAGGTTATCGGAAAACGATAACCTTGAGACACAACAGAACCGGACCCGGATCCCATGACGACATTGAAGATCGATAACGCCGGGTACGACCGGATGAAAGCGCGGACGATGGCAATCGCGCGGGGAGAGCGCGAACCCTCCGGGGAAGAGCCGACGGTCTGGTTCGCATCCGTCGAGAGCTTCGCAAGGTGCTCTCCGGACACAATCGCGAACTGCTGGCGGCGATTGTACGGGAGCAGCCCGGTTCGCTCACGGAGCTGGCGGCGCTTGCCGGGCGGAGTAAATCGAACCTGTCGCTGACCGCCCCGCCGCGCGAGGCCGCATAGGGCAGCCGGGAGCGGGCGCGAGGCAGGTTTCCACCCTCTGACTTGACCGGGCGCCTTTCGGCCGGACGGAGGCGGAGCCGGCCTACTGCGCCACGCCCACCGCGACATCGGCGGCGAGGGATTCGGCGCTTTCGCCGTGCATGTGGCCGCGGATGGGGGCGGCGTCGAAGGCGTCGAGGCCGGAGCCGAGGCGGACATAGGCATCGGTCGGGCTCTGGCGGTGCGTCGGGTCGAAGCCGACCCAGCCGAGCCCCTGCACCCAGGCTTCCGCCCAGGCGTGCGTGTCGCCGAGCGGCGCGTCCGGATCGTGCAGGTAGCCGACGACATAGCGCGCCGGGATTTCGAGGAAGCGGCAGGCGGCGGCGAAGAGGTGCGCATGGTCCTGGCAGACGCCCGCCCCGCGCTCCAGCGCCTCGGCGGCCGACACGCTGCTGTCGGTCGCGCCCGGACGGTATTCGACCGCGTCGGCGACGGCCTCGTTCAGATTGTGGAGCATCGGAAGCAGGCCGTCGCTCGCGTCGGCGACCTGCTGCGCGAACTCCGCGATGCCGCCGTCGGGTTCGGTGAGCGGCGAGTAGCGCAGGAACACGGCCGGGCGGTGCGGCGGCCAGCGGCCGAGCATGCCGGCCCTGTCCTCCGTCTCGACGCTGCCCTCGACCGAGACCTCAACCCGCTCCGGTCGCTCGGGGGCCCGCCAGAGCGCCTCCCGGTCGCCGAAGGAGTTGGTCAAGAGCGGCGCGACCTCGGCCCCGTTCACGCGCACCGACCAGGCCTCCACCTGCTGCATGGCATTGTCGACGGCGAAGAGCCTCAGCCTGAGCGTCAGTTGCGCGGGCGCCGGGTCGTAGCAGTAAACCGTGTCGTGGCGGATCGGAGAGGCGCATCGCCGGCCTTTCAGAAATGGTAGGCGCGGGAGAGTTCGCCGAAGAGGCGGGCGTTCAGCCGGAGTGTCTCCAGCAGGAACTCGTGCAGCCCCTCGTCGAAAATGTCCTCCATCTCCCGGTCCTGCAATTGGCGAACGGCCTTTTCGACGGTGGCGTGGCAGTCGTGGCGCGCGCCGTAGCGGTTCGCCAGGCGGGTGAGCGCCGCGCGGAGGCCGCCGTAGCAGAAGGCGAGCGAGCAGGGGAACTCGGCGTTCAGGATCATGAAATGGGCGATCTTCGACGGGTCGAAATCGCCGCGGTAGAGATAGTGGTAGGCGCGGACCGCCGATGTCGCGTGCAGGAGGCTGATCCAGCGGTAGCGGTCGCGGTTGTCGAGCTGGAGGCCGGTCTCGGGCAGCAGCACGAAATATTTGGCGTCGAGGAGCCTGAGCGTCATGTCGGCGCGTTCGAGAAAGGCGCCCGCGGAGAGGAAGTCGTAGCGCTCGCCGCGCAGCATGGTCGTCTGCGCCGCGCCCCGGAAGAGCGCCGAGAGGCTCCTGATGCGGTCGAGCGTGGCCGGCAGGTCCTGACGGACGGTCTCCGCCTCGACGCCGCCGAGCCAGCGCCAGCCGTCGTTCAGGCCCTCCCACATATCGGCGGTGAGCGCGGTGCGCACGGCGCGGGCATTGTTCCTGGCGCGGTCGAAGCAGGCGCGGATCGAGGAGGGGTTGTCCTCGTCGAGGATGAGGCTTCGGCAAACCTCGGCCTCGCCGATGGGGCCGCCGGGGCCGAACGCGGCGCCGGCCCCGGCCGCAGCCACGACCGAACGCCATTCCTCCTGCCCGTAGGCGCCCGGCAGCATCGCCATGCGCCGGCCCATCTCGATCAGCCGCGCGGTCGCCTCCGCACGCTCGAGATAACGCCCCATCCAGAAGAGGCTTTCGGCCGTCCGGCTCAGCATCGTCCCGGTCCCGAAGGGTTCGGGGGACAGTATAGGCGGGTTTCGCGCCGCCTGTCCCGCCGGGAGCAGCCTATTCCGCCAGCACCCAGGTGTCCTTGACGCCGCCGCCCTGGCTGGAATTGACGACCAGCGAGCCTTCGCGGAGCGCGACGCGGGTGAGGCCGCCGGGAACGAGGCGGATGGTGCGCCCGATCAGGCAATAGGGGCGGAAATCGACATGCCGACCGGCGACGCCGGTCTCGGACAGCGAGGGCGAGGAGGAGAGTTCCAGCGTCGGCTGGGCGATGTAGCCGTCGGGATCGCGGCGGATCTTCTCCGCGAACTCCGCCCGCTCGGCGGCGGTCGAATGCGGCCCGATCAGCATGCCGTAGCCGCCCGAGCCGTGCACTTCCTTCACCACCAGCTCGTCCAGGCGCTCCAGCACGTATGCGCGCTCCTCACCGTGCGAACAGCGCCAGGTCGGCACGTTCTGCAGGATGGGCTCCTGCCCCAGATAGAAGCGGATCATCTCCGGCACATAGACATAGACTTCCTTGTCGTCCGCAACGCCGGAGCCGGGCGCGGAACAGAGGGTCACGCCGCCGGCCCGGTAGGCATCGAAGAGGCCGGGCACGCCCAGCATGCTGTCGGGACGGAAGGAAAGCGGGTCGAGAAAGGCGTCGTCGATGCGCCGGTAGAGTACGTCCACGCGCTCAGGCCCCTGGGTCGTGCGCATCCAGCAGAGGCCCTCGTCCACGAACAGGTCCTGCGGCTCGACCAGCTCTATGCCCATCAGGTCGGCGAGGAAGGAATGCTCGTAATAGGCGGAATTGAACGGCCCCGGCGTCAGCAGCGCGATGACGGGATCGCCGTCGCAGGCCGGCGGCGCCACCTCCTCCAGCGTCCGGCGCAGCTCCTCCGGATAGACGTCCACCGGCTCGATATTGCCGCCGCGGAACAGCTCCGGGCAGGTCCGCATCATGCACTCGCGGTTTTCCAGCATGTAGCTGACGCCGGAAGGCGTGCGGCAATTGTCTTCCAGCACCTGGAATTCCCGCTCGCCGGTGCGCACGATGTCGATGCCGACCACATGCGAATAGACCCGGCTCGGCGGATCGACGCCGATCATCGCCGGCTCGAAGGCCGCATTCCGGTAAACGAGGCGCTCGGGCAGGATGCCGGCGCGCAGGATTTCGCCGCGGTGGTAGATGTCCTGGAGGAAGGCGTTGAGCGCGAGCGCGCGCTGGCGGATGCCGCGCTCCAGCCGGCGCCATTCGTCGGCGGCGAACACCCTCGGGATGAGATCGAAGGGGATCAGGCGTTCGGGATCGCCGCCTTCGCCATAGACGGCGAAGGTAATGCCGATGCGGCGGAAGATGTCCTCGGCCTCGGCCGTGTGCCGGCGCAGCGTGTCGAGGCCGCTCGCCTCGATCCAGGCGGCGATCTCGCTGTATGGCGCCCTGACGCCCGCGCCTTCGCCGGTCATCTCGTCGAACATGCCGACTCCCGTCAGACGGGATCCCAGTAGAACACGTCGCCGTCCCGGTCGAGCGGCGAAAAGGCCGCCTTCAGGGCCGGCATGGCGTGCTCGTGGATGGCGTCGGGCGTCCAACCCTCGCCGCGATGCACCGAACGGACCGGCCGGTGCTGGTTGAAGATGAACTGCTCGTTGCGGCGCGAGGCGAAGATCTGCCCGGTCACGCCGCTTGCGAGGTCGGAAAGCAGATAGACCACCATCGGCGCAATCTGGGCGGGTTGCAGCGTCTTCAGCTTCTCGATCCGCTCCAGCTCATGCGGCGTGCTGGCGGGGATGGTCTCGATCATGCGGGTCCAGGCGAAGGGCGACATGCAGTTGGAGCGCACATTGAAGCGCTGCATGTCGAGCGCGATCGACTTCGACAGCCCCACGATCCCCATCTTCGCCGCCGCATAGTTCGCCTGGCCGAAATTGCCGACCAGCCCCGAGGTTGAGGTGAAATGCACCATCGCGCCCGATTCCTGCGCCCGGAAACGGTCCGCCGCATTCCGCGCCACGTTGAACGAGCCCTTGAGGTGCACCGAGATCACCGCATCCCAGTCCGCCTCGCTCATCTTGTGGAAGATCACGTCGCGCAGGATGCCGGCCACGTTCACCACGCCGTCGATGCGCCCGAAGGTCTCCACCGCCTGGGCCACCATCCGGCCCGCCGCCGCGTAGTCCGCCACGCTCTCGCCGTTGATCGCGGCCTCGCCGCCCGCTTCCTCGATCATGGCGACGGTCTCCTGGGCCGGCGTTGCATCCGCCCCCGCACCGCCGACATCGCCGCCGAGATCGTTCACGACCACCTGCGCGCCCTCGCGCGCCGCCAGCACCGCAACCTCGCGCCCGATGCCGCGGCCCGCTCCCGTCACCAGAACGACCTTGCCTTCCAATACGCCCATCCGGACGGCTCCCCACTGTCTGACCGGGGGCCAGCATAGTTTGCCGCGTCCGCATAGGCGAGCATGGAGAGAGCGTGCGCCGGATGCCCGCCACCGTGCCGAAAACGCTTTCGCGTGCGGCATTCCCCGGTGCCGTAAGGGACCCGGCCGGCCCCGGACCGGCGCCGTCCTGCAGGGCCCCGATTTGACGCTTCCGCCGCGCATCTGCTTAAATCGCCTGTCAGCGGGCTTGGCTGACGGCTTGGCAGACCGCCGAACGCCGGATGCCGCGACGGCCGGTTTCGGGCTCTTGAGACTATCGACGCTTGTGCCCGGCGTTGCGAGCGCATGTGCAGGATGCAGCTGCCGGGAGCAGGCCAACGGCCCGCCGGACGGATCGGGGAGTTTCTATATCGCAACCTATCGGCCGCAACCCGGCAGAAACAGACGTTAGGGAGAGCACAAGCATGAAAGATATCCTGAAGTTCCAGCAGATGGTTCGCGACGGCCGGATGGGCCGCCGGGACTTCCTAGCAGCGATGAGCGCCCTCGGGATTACCGGCGCAGCCGCGACAGGGTTCCTGCACTCGTCCAGCGCGCTTGCGGCGACGCCGCGCAAGGGCGGGACGGTGCGCTACGCGAACAACCTTCACGGGCCCGACGACCAGATGGACCCGATCGTCTTCACCTCGGGCATCGACTACACGCGCGGGAGGGCGACCTATAACGGCCTCGTCCAGATGCGCGACAGCATGATGCTCGCGCCCGAACTCGCCGAGGAATGGTCGGCGAACAGCAACGCTACCGAATACACCTTCAAGATCCGCAAGGGGGTGGAATTCCACGACGGCTCGCCGCTGACCGCCGACGATGTGGTCTGGAGCATGAACCGCCATCTCGGCGAGGCCTCGCCCTCGGTCGCCAAGGCGCTCTTCCAGTCGGTGCAGGAGTGGAAGAAGGTGGACGGGCACACCGTCAAGGCCATCCTGAAAACGCCGGATTCCGACCTTCCCGCGAAGCTCACCGAGAAGCAGGCGAAGATCGCCAAGATGGGCACCGAGGACTTCAAGAAGGGCAACGGCACCGGCCCGTTCGTCCTCGAGTCCTTCGAGGCCGGCGTGCGCTCCACCCATGTGCGCAACCCCAACTACTGGCGGGACGGCGCGAATTTCGAGGCGTTGGAGATCACCGCCATCACCGACCCGTTGTCGCGGGCCAACGCGCTGATCGCGGGCGACGTGGAGCTCATCAACCAGGTCGACTCCAAGAGCATTCCACGGGTCGAGGAAGCCGAAGGCGTGCGAGTCATTTCGACGCCAACCAGCGCCTATACCGGCATCTGCGTCCTGAAGAACACCGCGCCCGGCGAGAACGACGACTTCGTCAAGGGCATGCAGTATATCCAGGATCGGGAGCGCATCGTGCGCTCGATCCTCAAGGGCCACGGCACGGTCGGCAACGACCACCCGGTCGGGCCCGCCTTCGGTCCGGACCATTGCGCCGACCTCGCGCAACGCCCGTTCGACCCGGACAAGGCGAAGTTCCACCTCGAGAAGTCCGGCGTCACTTCCGCCGAGCTCTTCGTTGCGCCGGTCCGCCTCGGCATCGAGGAGATCTGCCTCCTGATGCAGGCCAACCTCAAGAAGATCGGCTTCGACCTCAGGATCAAGAAGGTGCCGACCGACGGCTACTGGGGCGCGGTGTGGATGAAGGAGCCGATGAACGTCGTCTCCTGGAACATGCGTCCGACGGCGAACGCGCAAATGGCCATCCAGTTCGCGCCGGGCGCCGCCTGGAACGACACCTTCTGGAACAATGAGCGGATGGGAGAGCTGCTGACGGCCCAGCTCGCCGAGACCGATGAAGTCAAGCGCCACGCCATGCTCTGCGAAATGCAGACCCTCATCCACAACGGCAGCGGCATGGTGATCCCCTGCCACGTGAACGAGGTGGACGGGGCGAGCAACAAGATCCAGGGCATTCCGAATGTGCCGTTCGGCTCGCTCGGCGCCTATGAATGGATCGAGTTCGCCTGGATGGACGCTTGAGTCCGGCCATGCCGTCGTCCGGATGAGACGGGCCCGCGCGGCTTCAGCCGCGCGGGCCTTCTTCTCCGGCCGCCGCTGCGAAGCCGTGACCGGCAGTCCGGCCGCTTCCAGCGAGGCATGGCGACCCGCTCCGGATCGTCCACAGAATGGCACTGCTGAACGCGATACTGCGCCGGACCGGCCTCGGCATCGCGACGCTGTTCGTGGTGTCGGTGCTGATCTTTATCGGCACCAGCATCCTTCCGGGGGATGTGGCGAACATTATCCTCGGCCAGATGGCGACGCCGGAATCCCTGGCGGCGCTGCGCGCCAAGCTCGGGCTCGACGAGCCTGCGCATGTCCGGTACTGGATCTGGCTGAGCGACCTCTTGTCGGGGAACCTGGGATTCTCCAAGGCAGGCGCCGGCGCGGGGACCATCGGCACCCCGATCTCCGAAATGCTCATGCCCCGCCTGGTCAACACCCTCCGCCTCGCCGGCGCAGTCGCGTTAGTTGCAGTGCCCTTCGCGGTGACGATCGGCCTTCTGGCGGCCATGTATCCCGGCACGAAGCTCGACCGCGCCGTCACCTTCACCACGCTCGGGCTCATCTCGGTGCCGGAATTCCTCGTCGCCACCCTGCTGGTGCTGATCGTGGCGGTCCAGCTCGGCTGGCTGCCTGCCACCGCCTATATCAGCGGCCAGGAAACCGGCATGAAGCTCGTCCGGGCGCTGGCGATGCCGGCGCTCACGCTGATTATCGTCGCGTCCTCGCAGATCATGCGCATGACGCGGGCGACGGTGCTCAACGTCATGAGTTCTCCCTATATCGAGATGGCGATCCTCAAGGGCGTGCCGCGCAAGCGGATCATTCTGCGCCATGCGTTGTTCAACGCCATCGGGCCCATCGCCAATGTCATCGCGCTCAACCTCGCCTATCTCGTCAGCGGCGTGGTCATCGTCGAGACGATCTTCGCCTATCCGGGGCTGGCCAAGCTCATGATCGACGCGGTTCAGACGCGCGACCTGCCGCTGGTGCAGGCCTGCGCCATGATCTTCTGCGCCACCTATGTCGTGCTGATCTTCATCGCGGACATGGTGTCGATCCTGTCGAACCCTCGACTCCGGCATCCGAAATAGAGGTATCGCCCATGGCCGAGAACATCGACAGGGCCGACACGGGAGCCGGGTTCGAGGAACTGCCGGACGCGCCGCCCCGGCGCCGGCTCAGGCTCTCCTGGAGCGGCAAGCTCGGCGTGTGCGTCGTCGCATTCTGGATGGCCATCGTGTTCATCGGCCCGTCGATCTCGCCCTATCACGAGGCCGACATTCTGGACGAGGCGCTGTTCATCGTGCCGGGCAGCGACAATCCCTATCCCGAGACCGACTACCAGCCGCCGAGCTCCATCGCATGGCTCGGCACCGACTATCTCGGCCGCGATACGCTCTCCCGAACGCTGTACGGCGCCCGCACGACTATCGGCATTTCGCTGGCATCGACCCTGCTTGCCTATCTCGTCGGGGTCACGCTCGGCATCGCGGCGGCCGTCGGCGGGGCTGTCATGGACTCCGCGCTCAGCCGCTTCAATGACGCCATATTGTCGATTCCGAGCATCATGCTGGCGCTGGTGGTGATCGCCGCCATCGGCAGCACCATTCCCATCCTGATCGTGCTGACCGGACTCATATACGCCTCCACCGTGTTCCGGATAGCACGGTCATTGGGGCTGGACGTGAAGGTCAGCGATTTCGTCGAGGCGGCCCGCGTGCGCGGCGAGGGCCTGTGGTGGATCGTCACCCGCGAGATCCTGCCCAATGTCGCCATGCCGATGGCGACCGATTTCGGGCTGCGCTTCGTCTATGTCATCCTCTTCATCTCCAGCCTGAGCTTCCTCGGCCTCGGCGTGCAGCCGCCCCAGTCCGACTGGGGCAGCATGGTCCGGGAGAACCTCTCGGGGCTCCCCTACGGCGCCGTCGCGCCGCTGATGCCGGCGCTCGCCATCGCCACCCTCACGATCGCCATCAATCTCATCGTGGACGACGTGTCTGCCCATGCCGGGGGACGGCTGGCGAAGAGGATGATCTGATGCCCGCGCTCCTGGAAGTCGACAGCCTGAACATCGATGCGCGCAGGGACGATGGCGGGCTGACGCCCATCGTCAAGAACGCCAGCTTCTCCGTGGGGCGGGGCGAGGTCGTCGCGCTCATCGGCGAGTCCGGTTCCGGGAAGACGACCATCGCGCTTTCCGCGCTCGGCTATTCGAAGCCGGGCCTGGAGTTCACCAGCGGCGAGGTGCGCCTGGACGGGCGCGACGTGATCTCCATGCCCGCCGACGAGAAGCGCGACATGCGCGGCCAGCGCGTCGCCTATCTCGCCCAGAGCGCGGCCGCCACCTTCAACCCGGCGTTGACCATCGGCGAGCAGGTCACCGAATCCCCGGTGTTGCACGGCCAGATGAGCCGCGATGAAGCGGAGGAGCGGGCGGAGGAACTCTACAGGGCGCTGGAACTGCCCGATCCGGACCGGCTCGGCAGGCGCTACCCGCACCAGGTATCGGGCGGGCAGCTGCAACGCCTGATGGCGGCCATGGCGCTCTGCGGCAGGCCGGACCTGCTGATTCTCGACGAGCCGACCACGGCCCTAGACGTCACGACCCAGATCGAGGTGCTCAAGGCGTTCAAGTCCGTCATCAAGCGGGAAGGGGCGGCGGCGCTCTACGTCACCCACGACCTCTCGGTCGTCGCCCAGATCGCCGACCGCATCGTCGTCCTCTATGCGGGCGACATCCTGGAGCAGGGCGGTGCCGACCAGGTCATCAACCGGCCGTCCCACGACTATACACGGCGCCTGATGGCGGCCGTGCGCCCGCCTCCGGCCGCGGGACAGGGCGATGCGGCGCTGGCGGAGCATTTGCGCGAGAGCCCTGCCCTGGAAGTAAGGGACATCAACGCGGGATACGGCAAGCGTATGGACGGATCGGTATCCGTGAAGGTGCTCCGCGACGTCAACATGGCCGTGCAGCGCGGCCATACGGTCGGGGTCATCGGCGAGTCGGGCTGCGGCAAGTCCACCCTGGCGCGGGTCATGTCCGGCCTGTTGCCTGCGACCGACGGTGAGATATTGCTGGACGGCGAACAGCTTCAGCCGAGCCTCCAGCAGCGGGACCGCAGCGAGCTCCAGAAGATCCAGTTCGTCTTCCAGATGGCGGATGTCGCGCTCAATCCGCGCCAGAGGATCGGCGGCATACTCGGCCGCCCGCTGGAGTTCTATTTCGGCCTGAAAGGGAAGAAAAAGAGGGAGCGGGTCGGCGAGCTGCTGCAAATGGTGGAGCTGCCCGCCGAGTTTGCCGGCCGGTATCCCGAAGAGCTTTCCGGCGGACAGAAGCAGCGCGTCAACCTTGCGCGCGCGCTGGCGGCATCGCCGGAAGTGCTGCTCTGCGACGAGGTGATCTCCGCGCTCGACACTATCGTCGGCGCCAATGTCATCGAACTGCTCAAGCGGCTCAGGCGGCAGAGCGGTGTCTCGTTCGTGTTCATCAGCCACGATCTCTCCACGGTCGCGTCCTTCGCCGACGATATCGTGGTGCTCTATGCCGGGCGCGTGGTGGAGCAAGGGCCGACGGACCGTGTGCTCTCGCCTCCCTACCATCCCTATACGCGGCTCCTGATCGCCTCGGTGCCGGAGCTGCGCATCGGCTGGCTGGAGGAGACGATGGAGAGCCAGGAGGCCCAGGCGGGCATCGACCGCGTGGTCACGATGACCGACACGGGCTGCCCGTTCTTCGATCGCTGCCCGATCTCGATCGCGGGCACCTGCGACCGCGAGACGCCGCCCGTCCGCCGCCTTGGCGAAAGGCACACCATCGAATGTCATCGCAGCGAGGCGGAATTTCTTGAGGGGATGCAGCCGGCCTGACCGGCCTCGAGCCCGATCCGGTTGGAGGGCAGGGTGAACTCCGTGCTGGAAATGCTGCTTCGGTCCAGGTGGCGGAGGCGCCGGGGCGTGCGGAACGTCGATGCGGCGGGAACGGGGCGGGGCTTGCTCGCGCTCGCCGCGTATCTGGCGGCCATCACGGTCAGCCATACGCTCGCCATGATGGTGTTCGAGGGACTGGGCCCCGGCGATGCCGCCTGGCTCACCGTGACCACGATGACGACCGTCGGCTACGGCGATCTGTCGGCATCGACCGCGGCCGGGCGCTGGTCCACCGTCATCCTGGTATATGCCGGGGGCGTGTTCGTGCTGGGCAAGGGCGCGGCCGACTATTTCGAATATCGGGCGAACCGGCGCATCCGCAGGGCGCGCGGTCTCTGGAGGTGGCGTTTGAAGGACCATGTCTTGATCGTCAATGCGCCCACAGCGGGCGCGGACTTCTATTTCGAAACGCTGCTCCGGCAGTTTCGCGAGACCGGATGGGGACGGAAAAGGGACGTTCTCATCCTGGCGACATGCTGGCCGGAAGGACTTCCGGAAAGCCTTGCCCGCCTCGGCGTCGTGCATGTCCACGGCCGGGCCGCCTCGGACGAGAAGCTCGAAGACTCGGGAGCGATGGACGCGGCGGCGGTGGTGGTGCTCGCCAGCGACGAGAAGGATGCGGCGTCCGACGGGACGGCATTCGACCTCGTGCACAGGCTGGTCGGAATGGGAGCGAAGGGGCGCATTGCCGTCGAATGCGTGGACGACCGGAACCGGGACCGCTTGCGCAACGCCGGCGCTTCCACGGTCATGAGGCCCATGCGGGGCTATCCTGAGATGCTGGTCCGGGCTCTGATTGCGCCCGGTTCGGAAGCCATCGTCGAGGAGCTGTTCACGCGCCGCGGGGATGAGTGCGTGCGCTATGAGGTGCCTGTTGCCGGCGTGCCCTGGGGCCGTCTGGCGGCCCGCCTCGTCTCCGCCGGCGCGGGGACGGCGCTGGCCTACGCCAGCGCGGCCGACGGCGAGGTGGTCGTCAATCCGCGGCCCGACCGGCGTGTGACCGCCACGGCGCTTTTCCTGTTGGTCAAGGAAGGCCATGAGCCGGCTGCGGACACGCTCCGCCGGCTGATTGCCGAGGAAGGAGAAAGCCCGGAGTAACATAACCGGCTTTTTCCCGTCGGCGCGGGGCCGACAGGCCCTCCTGCCTACGTCCCGGCCGGACCCGACCGGGAGGACATGAGGCGGCGCATTTCCTTCGGCCGGACTGCGCCGAGGGCGAACGCCGCGAGCGCGAACACCGCAAATCCACCGATGCAGAGCAGGGCCAGCGCGCCGACACGCGCGGCCTCCCCGGCGGCAAGCCAGGAACCGACCCCTTCGAGCCCCAAGACCAGCGCCGCAGCCATGATGAGGGCCGCCGCGGCCGAGCGCGGCAGGCGCGAGAGCAGGCGCATGTCCGCCCGGCAATGGTCGCGCCGGCGCAGCATGGTCCAGAGCAGGGCGGCGTTCGCCCAGGCGGCGGCGCTCGTCGCCGCTGCGATCCCGACATGACCGACGGCGCGGTAAAGCGCCAGGCTGAGGCCGGTATTGAGCACGACCGCCACCACCGTGATCCGGAACGGCGTGCGCATGTCCTCGCGCGCAAAGAAGCCCGGCTGCAATATCCGCACCAGCACGAAGGCGGGCAGGCCGGCGGCGAAGGCCGCAATGGCCGCCGCCGTTGCGCGGGTGTCGGCCGGCGAGAACGCGCCGCGCTCGAAAAGCACGCCGGCTACCGCCTCCGGCATGGCGATGAGCGCGGCGGCTGCCGGCAGGGACAGCAGCATCGCGATCTCGATGGCGCGGTTCATGTCGTCGGCCGCCCCGGCGCTGTCGCCGGCCTGCAGCGAGCGGGTGAGGCGCGGCAGCAGCGCAGTGCCGAGCGCGATGCCGACCACGCCGAGGGGAAGCTGGTAGACGCGGTCCGCATAGTGCAGCCAGGCGACGGCTCCGGTCGGCAGCAGCGAGGCGATCATCGTGCCGATCAGCAGGTTGATCTGTAGGGCGCCCGCGGACAGCGTGCCCGGAACCAGTTGCCGCAGCAGCCGCCGGACGCCGCGCGTCAGCCGCGGGCGGCGCAGCCGGAGCCTGAGCCGCGCCCGGCGCATGTCCCAGAGGATCAACGCCAGCTGCCCGAAGCCCGCAAGGCAGACGCCGATGGCCAGCGCGAGTCCCGGCGCGCCGGTCCAGAACACGGAAACGGCAAGCGCGGCGATCAGCACGACATTGAGCAGGATCGGCGCGGCCGACGGAATCGCGAAGCGGTAGAAGCTGTTCAGTATGCCGGCGAAGAAGGCCAGCAGCGCCATGCAGAGCAGGTAGGGGAAGGTGAGCCGGGAGAAGAGCACGGCCGGGCCGAAGCGCTCCGGCTGGTCGAGGAAGCCCGGCGCCAGGATGGCGACCAGGATCGGCATGAAGGCCTCGGCGAGCGCGGTGAACACGAGCAGCGCGGCGAACAGCACCGCCAGCACTTCCTCGCCGAACGCAAGCGCGGCCTTCCTCCCGTCATTCTGCAGCCGGCCCGAGAACATGGGCACGAAGGCTGCGGCGAAGGCCCCTTCCGCAAACAGCCGCCGGAACAGGTTGGGCAGGCGAAAGGCGATCAGGAAGGCATCGGCTATGGGCCCGGCGCCGAGCAGGGCCGCGAAGGCGAGGTCGCGCACGAAGCCCAGCACGCGGCTCGCCATCGTGTAGCCGCCGACGGTTGCGGCCGCGCGCAGAAGCGCCATCGTCTGCCCTCAACCCGCCTCGTCCGGGCCCGCCACCGCCTCGAGCAACTTCTCATGCACGCGGGCGAGCTTGCCGTCATGGACGACTTTCAACCCGAACACGTCCTTCACATAGAACACGTCGACCACACGCTCGCCATAGGTGGCGATGCGGGCCGTCATGATGCGCAGGCTCAGATCGGAAAGCTCGCGCGCCACATCGAACAGGAAGCCCGGCCGGTCGCGCCCGTTGACCTCGATCACGGTGTGGGTAGCCGACGCGCGGTTGTCGATCAGCACGCGGGGCGGGACCTTGAACACCGCCGTCCGCGACGGCCAGGACGGCCTGCGCCGTACCTCGCGCCGGAGGTCGATCTCGCCGCCCAGCGCCTCCCGCACCCGGCGCTCCAGCGCCTGCAACTGGCGCGCGCCGGTCACTGCATGCCCTTCGGGGTCCTGTACCTGGAAGGTGTCGATGGCGATGCCGTCCGTAAAGGTGAACACCCGGGCCTCGACGACACTCATGCCCGACGCGGCAAGCGCGCCCGCGAAACGCGCGAACAGGCCCGGATGGTCATGCGCGCAGAACACGACTTCGGTAACCGCCCGGCTCCGGTCGATGCGAGCCTTCACGGAGAGCGCCGCGGGATCGTCCCGGACCTCCGCGATCATGCCGGCGTGATGGACCAGCGTGTCCAGGTCCCAGGCGAGCCAGTAGCTGGCGGGTGCGGCGTCGGCGAATTCCGAAAAGGTCTCCTCGGACCAGCCGGAGAGCGCGGCGCGCAGTTCGTCCTGCGCCTCGCGCACCCGTTCCGCCGCGGCAAGGCGGATATCGCCGCCGGCCAGCAGTTCCTCGGTCTTGAAATAAAGCTCGCGCAGCAATGCGGCCTTCCATGCATTCCAGACATTGGGGCCGACCGCGCGGATATCCGCCACGGTCAGCACCAGCAGCAGCCTGAGCCGCTCCGGCGACTGCACGAGGTCGGCGAAATCGGCGATGGCGCGCGCGTCGTTGAGGTCGAGCTTAAAGGCGGCCGCGCTCATGGCGAGATGATGGCGAACCAGCCATGAAACGGTTTCGGTCTCCTCGTCGATGAGGCCGAGCTCCGGCCCGAGCCTGAGCGCGTCCTCGGCCCCCAGAACCGAATGGTCGCCTCCGCGCCCCTTGGCGATATCGTGCATGAAGACCGCGAGATAGAGCGCCCGGCGGGAGAGCACCTTGTGGACGACCTCCGAGGCAACCGGGGCTTCCTCCCGGAGCTCTCCCCGTTCGATACGGTGCAGGACGCCGATGGCGCGGATCGTGTGCTCGTCCACCGTGTAGGTGTGGTACATGTCGTACTGCATCTGCGCCACGACCCTGCCGAACACGGGAATGAGGCGGCCGAGCAGCCCTGCCTCGTTCATCCGCCGGAGCGTGACATCGGGCGCCATGGGCGATGTCAGCATCTCCAGGAACAGCTCGGCCGCTTCCGGACGGCGGTGGAAGCCGAAATCGATCCGGTGCAGGTTCCGCGTCACCTGCCTGAGCGCCGCCGGGTGGATGTCGAGCCCGTTTTGCTGGGCCTCGCGGAACAGCCGCAGCATGGCCACCGGGTCGTCGGCGAAGGCATCGTCCTTGGCGAGGGTGATCCAGCCCCGTTCGGCGATGAACGGCCCCATCTGCCGGTCCCGGGTCAGCAGCCGGGAGATGGAGAACAGCGGCCTGCGGCGGTGTTCGTCCTCGAGCGCCGCGCAGAAGATGCGCGTCAGGTCGCCCACCTTCTTCGCAACCAGATAGTAGTGCTTCATGAAGCGCTCGACCGGGCTGGCGCCGGCGCGGCTGCGGTAGCCGAGCCGGGCGGCGATCTCCTGCTGGAGGTCGAAGGTCAGCCGCTCCTCGGCGCGCCCGGCGAGATAGTGCAGGTGGCAGCGCACGGTGGAAAGGAACCGCTCCGCCCGGACGAAGGCCGCAAGCTCGGCGGGCGCGAAGACGCCCATTGCCTCCAACTCGCCCACCTCGTCCACGCGGTAGAGATATTTGGCGATCCAGTAGAGGGTATGGAGGTCGCGCAGCCCGCCCTTGCCTTCCTTCACGTTCGGCTCGACGACATAGCGGCTGTCGCCGAAGCGCAGGTGCCGCTCGTCGCGCTCGGCCAGCTTGCGCTCGGCGAATTCCGGTCCCGTCTTCCTGACCAGCTCGGCGGCGAAGCGCAGGCGGAATTCCTCATAGAGGCCGATTTCGCCCCAAAGGAAGCGCGTCTCCAGCAGGCTCGTGCAGATCGTCGTGTCCCGGCCGGCAAGGCGGAGGCATTCCTCGACCGAACGGGTGGCATGGCCCACCTTGAGGCCCGTGTCCCAGAGCAGCAGCAGCACATATTCGACGATCTGCTCGACCCTCGGCGTCACCTTCCAGGGCAGCAGGAAGAGGAGGTCGAGGTCCGAATAGGGGGCGAGGCCGCCGCGTCCGTAGCCGCCCTGCGCCACCAGCGCGAAGCGGTCTCCGGTCGTGGGGTTGGCGGCGGGGAACACCGTGCCGGCCACGAAGTCGAACAGGCCGCCGGCAATGCGGTCCATGCCCCTGGAAAGGCCGTGCATCGCGATATCGGCCGGCTGCCCGGCCTCGAAGCCTGCGCGCACGGCGCCGCGCGTCTCTTCCACGCCTTCCTTCAGGATGGCGAGCACCTGCCCCCGGTCGGGGCGCGTCTCGGAGCTCAGGGCATCGAGCCGGGCCACGGTCCTTGCGGCGTGCCGGGCGCTCTCCCCGGCAAATTGCAGGCCGGTTCCGTCCACGCGCCTTGCTCCCGCTGCGTTCTGGCGCGACCATGGGCGGCAGAGCGCGGCCCGTCAAGGCGGCGGGCGGCGGCGGATTCTGCAACAGGGGCGGCTTATGGGCACTGGGATTCTCGCGGTCTGGACCGACTGCACGCCGGAGGGAGAGGCGGATTTCAACGAGTGGTACAACCGCGAGCATCTGCCGGAGCGGGTGGGCGTGCCGGGCTTTCTCAGAGGCGTGCGCTACCGTGCGGTCGAGGCCGACCGGGGCTATTTCACCTGGTACCGCACGGAAGATGTGGGCGTGCTGGCGTCGAGGGCCTATCGCGACCGCCTGAACGATCCGACCGTCTGGACGGAGCGCGTGATGCACGTCTTCCGCAACACGATCCGCTCCGCGATGACGGTGGAGGGCGAGACGGGGGAAGCCTCCATAGGCGCCTGGGCGGCCGTGCTGCGCGCCGACGAGAACCTCGGGACCGTCGATCTGGAAGGGCTGGCCGGAGCCGAGGAGGCACTGAGCGCCATGCGCTGGCATCTCGACATGACGGCGACCGGCAGCCCGACGGTGGAAGCCTCGATCCGCGGGCCGGACACGCAGGCGGCGCGGGCGGTGCTCGTGCAGACGGCGACGGAAGGCGCCGCGCGCCGCGCGGCGGCCGCGCTTGCGGGACAGGGCGAAGTCGGCGTCTATGCGCTGATGGCCGTGCTTGCGGCCGAAGATTTGGGCGACTGAGGCGAACTGGTGGAGCCGAGGGGGCTCGAACCCCTGACCTTCGCATTGCGAACGCGACGCTCTCCCGGCTGAGCTACGGCCCCACAGATCGACCGACAACGCCTCTAGGCGGCGGCCGGGAAGCGGGGTTATGTTGCAGGCGGCGGGAGCGTGTCAAGGCCCCGCGAGTTCTGCGTCCATCCGCCGGAGGCGACCGGGGCCCATGAATGTCATTCTCGTGCCGTTGCTCCAGCTTCTCGATGTCGTGCTGGAGCTCTACCAGATCGTCCTGATCGTCTGGGTGGTGTTCAGCTGGCTTGCCGCCTTCAATGTCGTCAACACCTCGAACGGATTCGTCCGCACGGCGATGAACGTGCTCTGGCGGCTGACGGAGCCCGCGCTCCGCCCCATCCGGCGCTTCGTGCCGATGATCTCCGGGCTCGATTTCTCGCCGCTGATCCTGCTGCTGGCGATCTACTTTCTGCGCGGCGTCGTGAACCGCATGATCTATTCCATGGCCTGAGGGGGGAGGGAGCAAGCATGAGCGGAGCGCGCATCATCGACGGCAAGGCGCTCGCGGCGAAGCTGCGCGAGCGGGTCGCGGCCCAGGTTGCGATGCTCGACGGAACGGTCCGGCCCGGCCTCGCCGTGGTGCTGGTCGGCGAGGACCCGGCAAGCGCCGTCTATGTCCGCAACAAGAACCGCGAGACGGCGGCCGCGGGCATGGCGTCCTTCGAGCACAAGCTGCCGGCCGATACGCCCGAGGCGGAGCTGCTGGCGCTGGTGGAGAGCCTGAACCGCGACCCGGCGGTGCACGGCATCCTGGTGCAGCTGCCGCTGCCGGACGGGATCGACTCGGCCAAGGTGCTGAGGGCCATCGATCCTGCCAAGGACGTGGACGGCTTCCACCCCGAGAATGTGGGCGCGCTCTGGACCGGCGCCCCGGCGCTCGCCCCCTGCACGCCGCGCGGCTGCATGACCATGCTGGCTGAGGTGCACCCCGAGGGACTGGTCGGCAAGCGCGCGGTGGTCGTCGGGCGCTCGAACATCGTCGGCAAGCCGATGGCGGCCCTGCTGCTCGCTCAGCACTGTACGGTGACGCTTTCGCACTCGCGCACGCAGGACCTGCCCGGCGTCTGCCGGGGGGCGGACATCCTGGTGGCGGCCGTCGGGCGGGCGCGGATGATCGAGGGCGACTGGGTCCGGCCCGGCGCGACGGTGATCGATGTCGGCATCAACCGTGTGCCGGGGGCGGAGGAGGGCAGGACGCGGCTCGTCGGCGATGTCGATTTCGCCGGCGCCTCGGAGGTGGCCGGCGCCATTACGCCGGTGCCGGGCGGCGTCGGCCCGATGACGATTGCCTGCCTGCTCGCCAACACGGTGACCGCCGCCTGCCGGCAGGCGGGCGTGGCGGAGCCGGAGGTCCAGTGAAGAATTTCGCCCGCGCCGAACCGGGGGCAAGAGCTTTGCCAATAGCGTCGCCCCGGCCCCCGAGCCGGGGCCCAGCCTTGCCGCTGCAACCTTGCAGGAAGGTCGGGAGATGGACCCCGGATCTCCGCTTCGCTCCGTCCGGGGTGACGGTAGGGGCGGCTTGCAGGCATCGGATCGAAACGACCGGCCCATACGCTGGCGCTCGCTTATGGTGAAGGCGAGCAACGACAAGGCGGGCGCCCGCGACGGCGCGCTTGCGCGCGTCCGCGACCACTATGACAGCGGCGCCTTCATCGAGACGCTCGCCCGCCGGGTGGCGGTGCCCTCCACCAGCCAGGATCCGGACTTCGCGCCGCATCTCTGGCGCTATCTGGAAGACGAGATCGCGCCGGCGGCACGGGACATGGAGTTCGAGGTCCGGGTCGAGCCCAATCCGGAGGAGGGCGGCGGGCCGCTGCTGACGGCGGTCAGGCAGGAGGACGAGGCGGCGCCGACCGTGCTGGTTTACGGCCACGGCGACACGGTGCTCGGCCATGAAGGCCAGTGGCGCGAGGGCGCGACCCCTGGACCCTCGACCGGGACGGCGAGAAGCTCTACGGGCGCGGCACGGTGGACAACAAGGGCCAGCACGGCATCGCTCTGGCCGCGCTGGAAGCGGTGCTGGCGGAGCGTGGGCGTCTCGGCTTCAACGCGAAGCTGCTGGTCGAGACGAGCGAGGAAACCGGCTCGAAGGGGCTGCGCGCCTTCGCCGAGGCCAACCGGGAGAGGCTGGCCGCCGACGTGCTGATCGCGTCGGACGGGCCGCGTGTGGCGCCCGACCGGCCGACCGTCTATCTGGGCTCGCGCGGCGTCATCAACTATGCGCTGGAGATCGACGCGCGCGAGGGCGGGCACCATTCCGGCAACTGGGGCGGGCTGCTCTCCAACCCCGCGACGCGGCTTGCGAGCGCCGTCGCCAGCATGGTCGATGCGCGCGGGCGCATCCTGGTCGAGGGGCTGAGGCCGCCGCCCATGTCCAATGCCGTCCGCAACGCAATCGCCGATTGCGCCGTGGACGGGGGGCCGGGCGCGCCGGAGATCGACCCGGACTGGGGCGAGCCGGGGCTCACGCCCTGGGAGCGCGTTTTCGGCTGGAACGCGCTGGAGGTGCTGGCCCTGGGCGCGGGCGACGCGGAGCGGCCGGTGAACGCCATCCCGCCCCGTGCGCGCGCCGTCATCCAGATGCGCTTCGTTGCGGGCTCCGACGACGAGGCGTTCCTGCCCGCCATCCGCGCGCATCTGGACGCACATGGCTTCGAGGACGTGCAGGCCGCAGCCCATGCGCACGACCATGAAGGCGACCCGCACGCCGCTCGACGACCCGTGGGTCAGGCGCGTCATGGTCTCGCTGGAGAAAACGCTCGGCCGGCCGGTGGCGCTCTTGCCCAATCTCGGCGGCTCGATCCCGAACGACGTGTTCACCGATGTGCTCGCCATGCCGACGATCTGGGTGCCGCACTCCTTCGCCGGCTGCTCCCAGCACGCCCCCAACGAACACGCCCTTGCCCCCCTCCTGCGCGAAGGCCTGGAGATGATGACAGGCATCTTCTGGGACATCGGCGCATAGCGGGACCGGCCCGCTCGTCATCCGGCCTCCCTTCCGCCTGCCCTCGCGAAAGCGGGGGTCGCCCCCGCGAAGGAGGCTGTGAAGAAACCGGATTTGTCGGTCTTGTGCTCGCGGTCCGCGCCCATTCCGTCGCCCCGGACTTGTTCCGGGGCCCATCCCTGACCGTTTGCGCTCGCCGCAGCCGGTGGAGAGCGGGACGGGCCATCGAGGCTGCCGCAAGAGCCGGAGTTGGCCCCCGGATCGAGTCCGGGGTGACGATTGTGCTGTCCGGGGCGACCCCCGCCTTCGCGAGGGCAGGCGTTTCGTGGAAGACCCCTTGGATTCTGTCATGAATTGTCATGTTCGCCATGCCGCCGGCGAAGCTCTGCGGTTCCGTTCCTGCATATCGCTCCCTCCGTCCCATTGCATTCCATTCCCTTCCGTCCGCGCCGCCGCTCAAGCGGTGGGACCCTTTTTGCGCGCGTATCCTGCGTGCGCGCCCGCGCCCGCCTGCGCGCGTTTTGCGCCGGCGCGGTTCGCGCACCTGATTGCCCGCGCGAGGCGGCGGGCGGGCATTTGTCCCCCATCGTCGCCCCCGCGAAGGCAGGGGCCACCCCGGTCCCCATGACGGAGAGGAGGAAAACGCACGCCCCGGAAGACCCTCTCCCGCCGGGAGAGGGCAGGGTGAGGGGCCGCTTCCGCCTGCGGAAGCGGCGGGCGAAGCCCCGGCAACCGCCCGTCACGCCGAGAGGACCCCCACCCGGCCTCCCCCGCAAGCGGGGGAGGAGAAGAAAGGAGCAAGCGGGGAGAGGGGATTTCATGGAAGACCCCTGGATTGTGTCATGAAATGTCATGTTCCCCATGCCGCCGCTGAAGCTCTGCGGTTCCGTTCCTGCATATCGCTCCCTCCATCGCGTTTCGTTCCATGCCGTTCCGCTCCCTGCCGTCAGTGCCGCCGCCGGCCTGGGCGCCCCGGGCGGCGGGTCCCTGTTTCGCGCGTAATGCGCCTGCGCGCCTGCGCCCGCCCCCGCGCGCGTTTCGCGGCGGCGCGGTTCGCGCGCCTGATTGCGCGCGCGAGACGGCGGACACACCTCGCCCGTCCGTTCCCGCCGGGGTTTTTTGCGGGCCCCAGCCGCATTCTGCGCAGAAAAGCGGAGAGGCGGCCCCGCGGAGCCGCCTCTCTCTACCGTCATTGTAGCACATTTTCCCAGAATGCAAGCCCTTGACGAGAGAAATGAGAATTTTTTTCTATTTGTCCGCCGGATGCCGGCCGGTCGGCGAGGGGATCAGGCGCCGGGCGGTTGCGGCGGCGATCGAGAAGGGCATGAGCGCGCGGGCCGTGGGCCGGTTGTTCGATGTCGCCGATGTCAGCGTCTCCCGGGGGGTGCGGGAATACCTCCGGAGCGGCCGGCTCCGGGCCAAGCCAATGGGCGGCCGCGCCTCGCAGATCGAGCCGGAGCGGGAGCGGATTTTCCGCATTCTGGAGGCGCGGCCGGGGCTGACCATCCGGAAGCTGCGCGATGCGCTGGCCGCAGAGGGGTTGGAATTCGGCCAGTCCACGGTGCAGCGCTTCCTGAGGCGCCACGGCCTGCAACGCGAACTGCGCCTCGCCCGCCTGCACGCCAGAAGCAAGGCCCGCCGATAGCGGCGGCCAGGCGAAGCTGAACCGGACAGCAACGGCATCTTCCGGGACATCGGCGCATAGCGGGGCGGTGCGGGCGTGCTACATTCCGGCGGATCGAGAGAATAGCCGACCATGCCTGACGACGAGAAAGAACAAGACCCGTCCGATCCAGCCGCCGAAAAGCCGCGCACCGAGCGATCTTTCATCGACCACCTGCTGAATCAGCCCGAAGGCCCCGGAACCCGCGTGTCAGAGTCGTGCCGCGGGACGTGGAATTCTGAGACGTTCTTATTGGATTGAGGTATTGTGTTTAAAGCTTATTGACGCTGGTTGGGGAAGCCTTCGAAGATCGGGCGCAATCGACATTGTGCAAATGCTTCCAAGAGTGTCAGTGCAGGTACTCCAAGGCGAACGTCTAGAAGAAAATTCACTCGATCTGTGTGATCTTTAATCCAAGAAGATATGTTGTTGCTTCCCAGATCAAATTTTTCGATCATAGCACTATTTCTCAATATAGAAGATGCCAATGTGCTCGGCGCTGAATTTGGATTGTAGTGCTGGCTGGTATATCGAGCCTGAGAATTCGGACCGACTTTGCCGACCTTTACGACTCTGTCTTTGCTTGAGAATACATAAACCGCCATCATGCCTTTGGGCAAGCGAGTAGGTGGCCTGTGCGGCATTGGAAGTGTTTCGATACGAACCGCGTCTTTCCACACCTCGATTTCGGCAAGACTGGCGACTACCAAGAAATCATCCAAGAGCTGTCGGGGATTCCAGTTCACTGATGATTTATCCTCATGGCATATGTTGATGAGGTTATGCTCCGCTTGCCGCACACGATACTGCTTCAAGCGAAACCTGCCTCAACGCTGCAACCTTGTAATACCATCGTCTTCGGGACTACAAGGCAGCGCTCGTGCCGGACGAAGGGAAACCCGATGAGCGGGGCGGCCGTTCGTGCTCTACGGCCATTGTCTTCGACCGAGGCGAACAGGGAGGCTTGCATGGCTAAACTTCGACATATCGCGGTCACGGTTCCGGACCTGGAGGCGGCGGCGCGGTTCTATGAGGACACCTTCGGCATGGCGCGGCAGATGCAGTCCGATATCGCGATCCTGCTTTCCGACGGCACGGTGAGCCTCGCGATCCTGAAGTTCAGGACCGACGAGCAGGCGGGCGACCAGCGCGGCAAGGACTTCCACGGCCTGCACCATATGGGCTTCGTGGTCGATGACATCGACGCGATGAGCCGCGAGATCGAGGCCAATGGCGGGCGCTACCACATGCGGCTGCCGGACTCGGCCGAGGGCGCCACCGAGATCAAGTTCTACGATCCCAACGGCGTCGTCTTCGACATCGTCACCGCCGACTACGCCACCAACGCCTGGGGCGCCAAGGTCTCGGATTAGCGCGCCGAAACGGGGGTTCTGCGTCTCCATCCCGTCGTGCCCCCTTCTCGTCATGCCCGGACTTGTTCCGGGCATCTCCCTCCGCTGCTTCCGTCGGGCGGCCGCATGGATACCCGGAACAAGTCCGGGTATGACGGGAAAAAGGGCGGTGCCGCCGCCCGCGGCCGCTTGCCGGGCGGCGGGGCGGGGGGCTACAAGGCGGCGTTCTTGACGAACGAAGGGACTTCGCATGACCGAGGCGGCGCTCGTTCCGCTGCTGGTGCGCATTGCCGGCGCGCTCGAACGTCTGGCGCCCGAAGGGGGGGCGGCGCCCGATCTCGCGGCCGCAGATGCTTTCGTCTGGCATGCCGAGAGCGGGCGGCTCGCGCCGGTGGCCGAGGTGAGCCATGTCGCGCTGCCGCTTTTGCGCGGGATCGACCGCGTGACCGGCATCCTGCTGGAGAACACGCGCCGCTTTGCCGAGGGGCTGCCGGCCAACAACGCGCTGCTCTGGGGCGCGCGCGGCATGGGCAAGTCCTCGCTGGTCAAGGCCGTCCACGCACAGATTGCATCCGAGCGGCCGGGCGCGCTGGCGCTGGTCGAAATCCACCGTGAGGACATCGGCTCGCTGCCGGCCCTGCTGGCGCTGCTCCGGGGCGCGGGGCGGCGCTTCGTGCTGTTCTGCGACGACCTCTCCTTCGACGGCAGCGACACCACCTACAAGTCGCTCAAGGCCGTGCTCGAAGGCGGGCTGGAGGGCCGGCCCGAGAACGTCGTCTTCTACGCCACCTCCAACCGCCGCCACCTGATGCCGCGCGACATGATCGAGAACGAGCGCTCGACGGCCATCTCGCCGGCGGAGGCGGTGGAGGAGAAGGTGTCGCTGTCGGACCGGTTCGGCCTCTGGCTCGGCTTCCACAATTGCGACCAGGCGACCTATTTCGAGATGGTGGAGGGCTATGCGGCGCATTTCGGCCTGGAGGTCGAGCCGGACGCGCTGCGCCGGCAGGCGAACGAATGGTCCGTCACGCGGGGCGCGCGCTCGGGGCGCGTCGCCTGGCAGTTCGTGCAGGACCTTGCGGGCCGGCTCGGCCGCAAGCTGAACGGGAAGGGCGGGGCGGCATGATCCTGCTGATCGATAACTATGACAGCTTCGTCTATAACCTGATGCACTTCCTGGGCGAGCTCGGGGCCGATATCGAGGTCCGGCGCAACGACGCGGTGAGCGCGGGCGAGGCGCTGGCGATGGAGCCCGAAGCTATCGTGATCTCGCCCGGCCCCTGCGACCCCGACAGGGCGGGCATCTGCCTGGAACTGGTGGAGAAAGCCGCCGGGCGCGTGCCGCTGTTCGGCGTCTGTCTCGGCCACCAGTGCATCGGCCAGGCCTTCGGCGGAGACGTGTTGCGCGCCCCGGTCTGCATGCACGGCAAGCTCTCGCGCATCCATCATGACGGCACGGGCGTGTTCGCCGGCCTTCCGTCTCCCTTCGAGGCGACGCGCTACCATTCGCTGGTCGTCGAGCGCAGCACGATGCCGGACGAGCTCGAAGTCAACGCCTGGACCGAGGACGGCCTCGCGATGGGCGTGCGCCACCGCACGCTCGATGTCCACGGCGTCCAGTTCCACCCGGAAAGCATCGCCTCCGAGCACGGCCACCGCCTGCTCGCCAATCTGCTGACCTCGGTATCGGGCCGGGCGCCGGAAGGCGTGCCCAAGCCGCTGCCGGAACGGCGGGTGTTCGCGGCATGAGCGGGGACCTGAGAGCCATCCTGGCGCGCGTCGCCGACGGGGCGCGGCTCGGCGAGGCGGAGGCGGAGGCGGCGTTCGAAATCCTGATGTCGGGCGACGCCACGCCGTCCCAGACGGGCGCATTCCTGATGGCGCTCCGCGTGCGCGGCGAGACCATCGACGAGATCACCGGGGCGGCGCGGATCATGCGCGAGAAGGCGCTCCGGATCGAAGCGCCGGCGGATGCGATCGATACCGCCGGCACGGGCGGCGACGACAAGGGCACGCTCAACATTTCCACCGCCGCCGCCCTGCTGCTGGCGGGCGCCGGCGTGCCGGTGGTCAAGCACGGCAACCGGGCTCTGTCGTCGCAGACCGGCGCCTCCGATGTGCTGGGCGCGCTCGGCGTCGATATCGACTGCGACATGGCGCTCGTCTCCAGGGCGCTCGACGAGGCCGGCATCTGCTTCCTGATGGCGCCGCGCCACCACGGCGCCATGCGCCATGTCGCCGGCACGCGGGTCGAGCTCGGCACGCGCACGATCTTCAACCTGCTGGGGCCGCTCTCCAACCCCGCCGGCGCGCGCCGCCAGCTTGTCGGCGTGTTCGCCGAGCGCTGGATCGAGCCGCTGGCGCATGTGCTGGGCAATCTCGGCGGCGAGCGCGCCTGGGTCGTTCACGGCTCGGACGGCATGGACGAGCTCACCACCACGGGCGCAAGTCATGTGGCGGAGCTGAAGGGCGGTGCGGTCCGGCGGTTCGAGGTCGATCCGCGCGAGATCGGCCTGCCTCTCGCCCGGCCGGAGGATCTGCAGGGCGGCGATCCCGAATACAATGCGGGCGCGATGCGGGCCTTGCTGGACGGCGCGCCGGGCCCATATCGCGACATCGTGGTGCTCAACACCGCCGCCGCCCTGGTGGTGGCTGAACGCGCGGGGACGCTGGCCGAGGGCAAGGCGCTGGCCGAAGAGGTCATCGACCGCGGCGCGGCGCGGGACCGTCTTGCGGCGCTGGTCCGCATCACCAATGGCGGCTGAGGCAGGAAGGCCGGGAAGAGGAGGCATGTCGGACACTCTCGCCAGGATCGTCGCGGACAAGCGCGGGCATGTGGCCCGAATGAAGCGCGAGCGGTCCCCTGCGTGGCTGGAAGCGGCGGATGGCGGCGCGCCGCGCGGCTTCGCGGCGGCGCTGGCGGGCGCGGAGGGCTACGGCCTGATCGCGGAGATCAAGAAGGCCTCGCCCAGCAAGGGGCTGATCCGTACCGATTTCGACGCCGCCGCTCTGGCGCGGGCCTATGTCGAAGGCGGCGCCGCCTGCCTCTCCGTGCTGACCGATACGCCGTATTTCCAGGGCGAGGACCGCTATCTGGCCGAGGCGCGGGTGGCTGCGCCATTGCCGGTGCTGCGCAAGGACTTCATGGTGGACCCTTGGCAGGTGTCGGAATCGCGCGCGCTCGGTGCCGACTGCATCCTCATCATCCTGGCCGCCGTGGACGATGCGCTGGCGGGCGAACTGGAAGCGGCGGCCTTCGGGCTCGGTATGGACGCGCTGGTCGAGGTCCATGACGAGGCGGAGCTGGAGCGCGCGCTGCGGCTCTCCTCGCCGCTCATCGGCATCAACAACCGCAACCTCAAGACCCTCGAAGTGGATCTCGCGACCGCGGAGCGCCTGGCGCCTGCCGTGCCGGCGGATCGGATTACCGTCGGCGAGAGCGGGCTTGCCGCCACCGCCGACCTGGAACGGCTGGCGCGGGTCGGCGTCACCCGGTTCCTGGTGGGCGAGTCGCTGATGCGCCAGCAGGATGTGGCGGCCGCGACGCGCGCGCTGCTTGGCCCGGGCCTGCTGCGGGAAGCGGGATGAACGCGCGCCTAACGCATTTCGACGAGGAAGGCAGGGCGGCCATGGTGGACGTGTCCGCCAAGGCCGAGACGGAGCGCGTCGCCGTTGCCGGGGGCCGGGTCGTCATGGCCCCGGAGACGCTCGCCCTGATCCGGGCGGGCGAGATCGGCAAGGGCGATGTGCTGGGCGTAGCGCGCCTCGCCGGCATCATGGCCGCCAAGCGCACGCCGGACCTGATTCCGCTCTGCCACCCGCTGGCCCTGACTTCGGTGGCGGTCGAACTGGCCGCCGACGAGGCCGCTTCCGCCGTGGAGATCACCGCCACATGCCGGCTCAAGGGCCGTACCGGCGTCGAGATGGAGGCGCTCACCGCCGTCTCCGTGGCCGCGCTCACCGTCTATGACATGTGCAAGGCGGTGGACCGCGGCATGAGGGTCGAGGCCATCCGCCTGCTGCGCAAGGAAGGCGGCAAGTCCGGCGCCTGGACCGCGCCCGCGTGATTCCGGTCGCAGACGCAATTGCGCGCATTCTCGCGGAGGCGCAGCCGCTGCCTGCGGAAATGGTGGCACTCGGCGACGGGCTCGGGCGCGTGCTGGCGGAGGATCTGGCATCCCGGCGAACCCAGCCCCCGGCGGCGGTCTCCGCCATGGACGGCTATGCGGTCCGCGCGGCGGATGTGGCAGGCGCGCCGGCGGAGCTTCGCATCGTGGCGGAGATCGCCGCAGGCGCAGCTTGGGCAGGGTCGGTGGGCGAGCGCGAGGCGGCGAGAATCTTCACCGGCGCGCCCGTGCCCGCAGGCGCCGACGCCATTGTCATCCAGGAGGATTGCGCGCGTTCCGGAGACCTTGTGCTCGTGCGCGAAGCCGCGAAGGCAGGGGCCTTTGTCCGCCCGGCAGGGCTCGACTTCGCGGAAGGCGATGTGCTGCTGCGCGCCGGCCGGCGGCTGACTTCGCGCGATATCGGCCTTGCTGCGGCGATGAACCGGCCCTGGCTGCCGGTGAGGCGGCGGCCCCGCGTGGCGCTGCTCGCGACCGGCGACGAGATCGCGCTTCCGGGAGAGCCGCTCGGGCCGCAGCAGATCGTGAGCTCCAGCGGGCCGGGGCTGGCAGCGCTGGTCGCGGAGGCGGGCGGCGTACCGGTCTCGCTCGGCGTGGCCGAGGACAACACCGCCTCGCTTCGGGCCCGCGCCGCCGGCGCGGCGGGCGCGGACATCCTCGTGACCATGGGCGGCGCGTCGGTCGGCGAGCACGACCTGGTGCAGTCGGCGCTCGCCGAGGACGGGCTGGAGGTCGATTTCTGGCGGATCGCCATGCGGCCCGGCAAGCCGCTCATGTTCGGCCGCATGGGCGGCGCGCTGGTGCTGGGGCTGCCGGGAAACCCGGTCTCCGCATTCGTCTGCGCGCTCCTCTTCCTCAGGCCCCTGATCGACGCGATGCTGGGCCTGCCGGCGGGGCCGCCCGCGCGGGAGCCGGCCCGGCTCGGCGTCGACCTCGGCGCCAACGACCGCCGCGAGGACTATCTGCGCTCCCGGCTCGCCCCGGACGGAGAGGGCTTGCCGGTCGCCACGCCGTTTGCCCGCCAGGACAGCTCGATGCTGGCGCGCTTCGTCGAGGCCGACGCCCTGGTGGTCCGTGCGCCCCACGCCCCGCCGGCCAGCGCCGGCGACCTCGTGGAAATCATCCGCCTGTAGGGTGACTGCGGGTGGCTACCGGCCGCGCACTTCCGGCGGCGGATACTCCCTGAGCGCATAGTCGAGGCTGTCGCGTCCGCAGTTCATCCGCTTCATGTTGAAGCGCAGATGGCCTCCTCTGCGGCTGCGCCAGAACCCGCCGAACGCGATTACGAGCCAGGGAAAGGAGGGGGCCGGGGGATTGAAATGGATGAGAAGCTCATTGCGGCTCAGCAGCGACTGCTGGCGCATCGTGCGGATGGCAGACCAGTCCCGATGCGAAATGCCGAAGATCGGGAAGGCGATGCCGCTCTTGTCGAACACAACGGCCGGCAGATGCGCGCGGCGGACGATCCATACCGCATAGGTGGCGATGCCGCCCAGCAGCACGGCCAGCAGCGCCGCCATTGCCAGCGGCGGCCCCGGCTTGCCTGCCGCCAGGCCGTTGACCAGGAGCGCCAGCAAGGCCAGCGTTATCAGCCCGGCGGCGACAGCCAGCGCGATATAGGTGGGCCGGTAGTAGTAGATCGTCATGGTGTTGCGGCTATAGCGGTGTGGGCGTCCGGGAACAAGCCGGGGCCGCGTTCGCGGGCGGGCGCTACCATCGAAAGCCCCAATAAAGGTATCCGAACCTATGCCGCTGGAATATGGCGTTCCGGCTCTTCCCAACCCGTGCCGCTGGAACCGAACCCTCGCGCTTGACATGTTTTCCGAACCAATGTAGAACACCAATATCGAAACTTGGTTCGTATCCGGAACATCGCTGGAGGGAGCGGCGGCGTGTTGACGAGAAAACAGAACGAACTGCTGATGTTCATCTCGCAGCAGATTTCGAAGGACGGCGTATCGCCGTCGTTCGACGAGATGAAAGATGCGCTCGGCCTCAAGTCGAAGTCGGGCGTGCACCGGCTGGTGACGGCGCTGGTGGAGCGGGGATTTATCCGACGGTTTCCGAACCGCGCCCGCGCGCTTGAAATCGCGCGTCTGCCCGAGGCGGAAGCCTATGAAGACCGGAGCCGGACAACACGATCCGCGTTCCGCGGCTTCCGGCGGCGCCTGGACCCCGCGGACACGATCCAGAACGAGCTGCCGCTTTACGGTCGCATTGCCGCCGGCACGCCGATCGAGGCCCTGAGGGACCCCGACAGCACGGTTGCCGTCCCGCAAGGGATGCTTGGCGGTAGCGGACGCCACTATGCGCTTGAGATCGCCGGCGATTCGATGGTCGATGCCGGGATCGTGGATGGCGATACGGTCATCATCCAGGAGTGCGAGGAGGTCGAGAGCGGCGCGATCGTGGTAGCGCTGGTCGATTCCGAGGAAGCGACGCTGAAAATCTGGCGCCCGGCGGACGGCCGCGTGGTGCTGGAAGCCGCGAACGAGGCCCATCCTGCGCAAGACTACGATCCGGAGCAGGTGCAGGTTCAGGGCCGGCTGGTTGGGCTTCTGCGCGCCTATTGATCCGGCCGGGGCCCGGCAAGGCCGACCCAGGGGCGCCGGCCGCGCCGGTCCCAGTCGGTCTCGACGACCGGGCCCTCGGGCGCAAAGCGGATTGCGTGGGCGCCCAGACGCCGGAGGCGTTGCCGGTCCACTATGAGCGCATCTTCGGCGCAATGGCGCCGCCGGGCCAGGCGTGAGATCGTCACCGCCGACAATACGATTCCGGCGCCCCGGCAATCCTCTTCAAGCGCCTGATGGCGCAGAACGACCGCGATTCCTTCTGCTGCGCAACCCAGCCTGTCGCAGGAAAGCCCCCGGCTGCCGGGTCTGGTGGAGCCTTTTTCGCGAGCGCCGGCTGCCTCCGCCCACACCCGGCCGAGGAATCCGGCGCGCGGTTTCGACAGGTATAGCCGGCCGCCGCTGTGGCGGGCGAACAGGCGGGCGTCGCCGTCGGCCATGAGGTCGGGCGGTTGTGCGCCGATCTGGATCGTGAGCGCGGCTGCGAGCCCGGCAAGGCCGAAATGCCGCCAGCGGGTCTGCCACAGGCAAAGCCAGAGCCCGCCGGCCGCGGCTGCTGTCGCGCCCGCCGTCGGCAGGGGCGGGAAGCGGCGCACCGCGCCGGGCCATGCGGCGACGGTTTCCGCTGTCCGCAGCACGGCGTCGATTCCCGCCTCCATCGCCGCCAGCGGCCAGGCTTCGAGCCCCAACGGCATGGCAAGCACGCCGACAATAGCCGCCGGCATGATCCAGAAGGCCGCGGCCGGCACGGCGAGGAGGTTCGCCGCAAGCCCGTACGCAGCGATGCGGCCGAAATGGTGCGCCGCAAAGGGCGCCGTCGCGAGCGTGGCCACCAGGGTGGTGAGCAGGGTTGCGGCCAGGAAGAAGAACGCGCGTCCCGTCCGGGCCCGGGCTTTGGAGAGGAAGGGCGCCATCCGTTCATAGACCGCAACCAGCGCCACGACCGCCGCGAAGGACAGCTGGAAGCTCGCGGTGGTGAGCGCATAGGGCTCCAGGACCAGCACGGCCATGGCTGCAAGCGCGACCAGCCGCATGCCGATTTCCAGGCGGTCCACCAGTACGGCCAGCAAGGCGAGCGCCACCATGACGAACGCGCGCTGCGTCGGCACGGTCGCGCCCGCCAGCAGCATGTAGAAGAACGCGGCGCCGATGGCGGCTGCCGCAGCCCATTTCTTGACCGGGTAACGGAGCGCGACGCCCGGCCACAAGGCCAGCGCGGCTCTGACCGCTGCGAAGACGAGGCCCGCGACCAACCCCAGATGCAGACCGGAGATTGCCAGCAGGTGGGCAAGGCCGGCATCCCGGATCGCCTCATGCGCCGCCTTGGGCAGGTCGCCGCGAAGCCCGGTGGTGAGCGCGATGGCGATGCCGGCGAGGGCGGGGTCGGCAATGGCTTTGCCGATTCGCGCCGCGATCGCGTGGCGCAGGCGCTCGATGCCGGGGGTCTCCGCGGGTTTCAGCAGGCGAGCCCTGCCGAGCGCGAAACCGGTCGCGCCGATGCCCTCGAAAAAGGCCCGCCTCGCCGGGTCGTAGGCGCCGGGCAGGGCGGGCTGCGGCACGGGCTGCAACCGGGCGAGAACGGAAATCCGCGCACCGGGACCGGCGCCGGGCGGCAGCGACGCAAGCCGCAGGCGCAGGCGTTCGGGCGTTCTTTCCGGGGGCAGCCGCGCAGCGACCGCATCCTCCAGCACGACCCGGAACGGTCCTGCGATCCGGTCCTGCCTGAGGATTCTACCGCTTACCTCGGTCGGCCCGATGGGCCGCTCCAACACCGGCGCGCGGACGAGTTCGGTGTGGAAGCCGGCCCAAAAGATCCCGGCGAGGGCAAGAGCGGCCGCAGTGACCGCCGCGAAGAAGGCCGACCGCCGCAGATACCCGGCAAGCAGGGCCGCGAGCCCGGCCGCCGCGGCCGTCATGTGGATGGACGGCTCGAAGTCCAACGAGAAATAGATGCCGATACCCAGCGCAAAGAAGACCGGCAGCCATAGCGCCCACCGGTCCCGCTCGCGCATCGGCAGGGCGGCGACGGCCTTGACCTCTTCGCGCAGCCTTTCGATAAACGCGCGCCTCTTCCCGGAAGTCCTGCTGCCCATGACCGTCGTTACCCGGTTCGCCCCCTCGCCCACCGGCCTCCTGCATATCGGGGGCGCGCGCACGGCGCTATTCAATTGGCTCTTCGCGCGCCGCCACGGCGGGCGGTTCCTGCTGCGCATCGAGGATACCGACCGCCGTCGTTCGACGGAGGAGGCGGTGGCGGCGATCCTCGACGGGCTCGCCTGGCTCGGCCTCGACCCCGACGAGCCGCCGGCTTACCAGTTCCAGCGCCGCGAGCGCCATGCGGAGGTCGCATGGGCGATGCTGGAGGCCGGCGCGGCCTATCGCTGCTTCGCGGGACCCGAGGAACTGCAGGCGATGAGGGAGGCTGCCGCCGCGCGGGGCGAACGCTTCCGCTACAACGGGCTCTGGCGCGACCGGGACCCGGCGGAGGCGCCGCAAGGCGCGCCCTTCGCGATCCGCCTCAAGGCGCCGCACGGGGGCGAGACGATCATCCCCGACCTGGTGCAGGGCGAGGTGCGCGTCGCCAATGCCGAACTCGACGACATGGTGCTGCTGCGCGCCGACGGCACGCCCACCTACATGCTTTCCGTGGTGGTGGACGACCACGACATGGGCGTGACCCATGTGGTCCGCGGCGACGACCATCTGAACAACGCCTTCCGCCAGGCCCAGGTCTTCGAGGCGATGGGCTGGCCGCTGCCGGCCTTCGCCCATATCCCGCTGATCCACGGACCCGACGGCGCCAAGCTGTCCAAGCGCCACGGCGCGCTCGGCGTCGATGCCTACCGGGAGATGGGGCTGTTGCCGGAGGCGGTGCGAAACTACCTGCTGCGGCTCGGCTGGAGCCATGGCGACGCCGAAATCGTCTCGACGGAGGAGGCTGTGGCCTGGTTCGGCCTGGAGGCGGTCGGCCGGTCGCCGGCGCGCTTCGACCGCGAGAAGCTGGAGAGCGTCAACGCCCACTATCTGCGCGCCGCCGAAAAGGACAGGCTTCTGGCGCTGCTGGAGCCGTTCCTCGTGCCGCCGCCAGACGAGGCGGGCCGGGCGCGGCTGCGGGCAGGCTTGGGCGGGCTCCTCCCGCGGACGAAGACCCTGGTCGAACTGGCGGAGGCGGGCGCGTTCTACACGGCCGCGCGGCCGCTGGAGCCGGACGCCAAGGCCGCGCGCCTGCTGGCGGACGAGGCGGCGCGGGCATTGCTTGCGCGCTATGCGGCGGCGCTGGAGGGGGCGGAGTGGACGGAAGAGGCGCTGGAGGCCGCGACACGGGCCTTCGCGGAGGCCGAAGGGCTGGGGCTCGGGCGCGTCGCCCAGCCCGCGCGCGCCGCGCTCACCGGGCGCACCGCCTCGCCAGGGCTGTTCGAGGTGCTGGAGGCGCTCGGCCGCGAGGAGGCGCTCGGCCGCCTGCGCGACGCCGCCGGCGGCGGGCTTGCACCGGGAGCACATTCCCCGCATATCTAGGGCGGTGGGGTTGCCCGTTGCGCGTTGCCTCATTTCGGAGAGCGGAATGCCTGGTATTTTCATCTATTGGGATAACTCCAACATCTTCATTAGCGCGCAGGCTGTCGCGGTGGCCAAGGAAGGCGAAACAGCGCGTTTTCGCGTGCGCATCAACTTCGCGAACCTGCTGCATCTGGTGCGCGGCGGGCGTGCAATCGAGCGCGCGGTGGCTGTCGGGTCGATTCCGCCGGAACTGCGCGGCGTCTGGAACCGGTTGGAGAATGAAGGCGTCACGGTCCAGCTTCTGGAGCGCGGGAGTTTGCAAGGGCGCGAACAAGGCGTCGACCAGATGCTCCAGACCCACATGCTCCGCGACGCCTTGGACTACAACGGGAATCCGGGAACGGCGGTTCTCCTGACCGGGGACGACAGCGGGTTCATCGATGGCGTGGGCTTCCATGCGGACATCGAGCGTATGCACAGGAAGGGCTGGAACATCGAGGTCTGGTCGTGGCGGTACAGTTGCGCCAGGAGAATGCGCGAATGGGCCGAAGAATACGGGCGGTTCGTCGCGTTGGACGACCGCTGTGAGCAGGTGACATTCCTCGAAAGCGCTCCGCCGGGGCATCCCGTCGCGCCGCCGCGCCCGTCGGCCTCCGTCTGATTGCGACTACCGGGCGTGGCGCCTGCACGACGCCGCTCTCTGATTGCCAATCTCTCCGCGCCGCCATATTGTGGCGGCCGGATCGAGCGAGGATGACACCCGAGATGACCAGCCGCAGCGTTTCCATTGTGGATCGGGCCAACAACAGGACCGTTGAGCTGCCGATCATGAGCGGGACTTTGGGAACGGACGTCATCGACATCCGCGCCCTCTACAAGGAACTCGGCTATTTCACCTTCGATCCGGGCTACACCGCTACGGGAAGCTGCCAATCCAAGGTCACCTATATCGACGGCGACGAGGGCGTGCTGCTCTACCGCGGCTACCCGATCGAGCAGCTTGCCGAGCACTCCGACTATATGGAGACCTGCTACCTCATCCTGTTCGGTGAGTTGCCGAACGCGGAACAGAAGGCGAAATTCGTTTACGACATCACGCATCACACGATGCTGCACGACCAGATCACCAACATTTATCGGGGCTTCAGGCGCGACGCGCACCCGATGGCGGTGATGTGCGGCGTGGTGGGCGCGCTGTCGGCCTTCTACCATGACAGCATCGACATCGAGGACCCTTGGCACCGCACCGTTGCGTCCTACCGGATGATCGCCAAGATGCCGACCATCGCGGGCTGGGCCTACAAATATTCCATGGGCCAGCCCTTCATGTATCCGCGCAACGACCTCGACTACGCCTCCAACTTCCTCCGGCTCTGCTTCGCTGTGCCGACGGAGGATTTCGAGGTCAACCCGGTGCTCGCCAAGGCGATGGACCTGATCTTCATCCTCCATGCCGACCACGAGCAGAACGCCTCGGCCTCGACGGTGCGCCTGGCGGGCTCCACCGGCGCCAACCCCTTCGCCTGCATCGCCGCCGGCTGCGCGGCGCTCTGGGGTCCGAGCCACGGCGGCGCGAACGAGGAAGTGCTCAAGATGCTGGCCGAGATCGGCTCGGCCGACAAGGTGGGCGACTGGGTGCTCAAGGCCAAGGACCCGGACGACCCGTTCCGCCTCTTCGGCTTCGGGCATCGGGTTTACAAGAACCACGACCCCCGCGCGCGGGTGATCCAGAAGGCCTGCCACGAGGTGCTGAACGAACTCGGCCTGCACGACCCGCTGCTGGAGGTCGCCATTGCGCTGGAGAAGGTGGCGCTGGAGGACGATTATTTCGTCAAGCGCCGGCTCTACCCGAATGTGGACTTCTATTCGGGCATCATCCTGAAGGCGATGGGCTTCCCGGTCTCCATGTTCACGGCGCTGTTCGCGGTCGGGCGCACAGTCGGCTGGATCGCCCAGTGGAACGAGCTGATCGAGGACCCCTCGCAGAAGATCAACCGCCCCCGCCAGCTCTACACCGGCCCGCCCCAGAGGGACTACGTCGCGCTCGCCGACAGGGGATAGGGCGTCGGCGGCAGTCGCCGCATATCGAGGGAAACATCGCCTATGGAGGTCTGGACCGGCTGCATGCCGGCGCCGCGCGGCATCGTCCGCGAGGCGCCGGAGCTGGAGGAAGGCGGCTGGGACGGTATCCATGTCGTCGATTCCCAGAACCTCGCTGCCGATTCCTTCGTTGCCCTTGCCATGGCGGCGACATCGACCGAGCGGCTGAAACTCGGCACGGGCGTATCCAATCCGGTCACCCGGACCGCCGCAGTCCTGGCCTCGGCGACGGCGACGGTGCACAGCGTCTCGCGCGGACGCATGACGCTCGGCATCGGCCGGGGCGATTCGGCGCTCGCGCATCTCGGCAGGGCGCCGGCGCGGCTCGCGCAGTTCGAGCGCTATCTTCGCCACCTGCAGACTTACCTTTCCGGCGGCGAGGTGCCGTTCGACGAGCTCGCCGACATCCCGGCAGCATCGGCGCCGCCGGTCGAAACCCTCGCGCTTGCCGAGACGCCGGATGCAAGCCGGATCCGGTGGATGGAGGGGACCGCGGCGAGGGACGGCAAGGCGCCGGTCGAGGTTGCGGCGACGGGGCCGAAGGTCATCGCCATCGCGGCGCGCCACGCCGACAGAGTGATGTTCGCCCTCGGCGCCTCACCGGAGCGCATTGCCTGGGGCATCGGCGTCGCCCGCGCCGCGCGCGAGGCGGCCGGCCTCGACCCGGACGGTCTCAGCTTCGGCGCCTATGTGTCCTGCGGCTGCCATCCGGATATGGAAACGGCCCGCGACATGGTGCGCGGCAACCTGACCGTCTTTGCGCGCTTCGCCGTCATGCACGGCAGAACGAGCGGCCCGCTTTCCGACAGTAACCGGGCGGTGATGCAGAAGCTGCGCCGCGCCTATGACATGCACAGGCACACGCAGGGAGACTCCGCCCAGGCAGCGGTGCTCACACCCGAATTCATCGAGGAATATGCCGCCGTCGGAACGCCGGAACAGGTCCTGGAACGGCTCAATCGGCTGCGGGACCTCGGACTCGACAAGATCGCCGTCAACGGAAACTGGCGGGCCGCCAGGGGCGGTGACGGAGCGCTCGCCAGACGGTTGATCGAAACGGAGGTGCTCCCTGCGCTGCGCAGCTGATCGCGTGCGACGATCTTGTGCGGTGTATCTGTATCCAGGCCAGATCGACGAAGCCGTCCCGGCCGAGGCCGCGAAGTCGTCGCGGATGGCGGCGGTTCAGGGCCAGAGGGCGTCGAGCGGGAACGCTATGGCCTCGAAGGGCGGCAGGGACACGGCTTCGGCGTCCTGCGCCCTGCCGACCGGCGTCCATGCGTCTTCGTGCAGGGCGAATGCCTCCAGGGTCCGGGCCGCCGGATCGACGAACCAGAGATGGCGCACGCCTTCGCGCGCATAGACCGGGCGCTTTTCTTCGAGGTCGAATTTCCGCGTCGATGGGGAAAGGATTTCGCATACCCAATCCGGGGCGAGAGCGCACCAGGGCGTTTCGGGGTAGTCCGGCATCCGCTCCCGACGCCAGCCGGCGAGGTCGGGCACCAGCACGTCCTCACCGAAATGGAGTTCCGGCTCGGCGACGATCCACCAGCCGCCCGGCCCGCCACGGCCTTTCTGGAACGGGCTGACCAGCTCGTCGCCAAGCGACAGTCCCGCCAGCGCATGCGGCATGGCCGGCCTCGGCTGCATGTGCAGCGCGCCCTCGACGATCTCGGCCACCATATGCGCCGGCGCGTCGAGCACGTCCCGGTAAGTCGCCCGGCCCGCCTTCGGCTTGCGCCGCGCCGTGCCCGCGCTCATCCCGCCTGCTCCTTCGCCCGCATCCCGGCCATGCTACGCCTCAGCGCTATTGGTGTCACGGCCTCCCGACTGCCGCGCTTATCCCCAGGCCAGCTCGGCGAAGGCTTCCAGGCGGCGGATGCAGCTGTCCTCGTCCGGGCTCTCATAGCCGACGATCAGCGTGTCCAGGCCCGCTTCGGCGAAGGCAGCGAAATCGTCGCGGATGGCGGCGCCCTCCCCGGTGAAGGGGCGGCGGTTGCCTTCGTCGTCGAGGACCGTTTCGCCCGGCATGATCCATATGGCGTAGAAGCTGCCGGCGGGTGGCGGCCTGCCGGCTTCTTCCGCCGTCTCCCGCACTTGGGCGAGGCCGGCGCCGTAGCGTTCCGGCGTGTCGAACCGCCAGCGCGGGTGGTTGCCCAAAGGGTACCAGGCGTCGCCCAGGCGACCGGCGCGTCGGCGCGCGGCCGGGCTCTCGCCGCCGACCCAGATGGGCGGATGCGGCTTCTGCACGGGCTTCGGCGAGAACAGGAGATTGTCGAACGCCACATGCCGGCCCGAATAGGCGGGCGCAGGCTCGGTCCAGAGATTGCGGAAGGCTTCCAGCGTCTCGTTCGCCGCCGCGCCCCTGCGGTCGAAGTCCGGCGCATCCAGCAGGTCGAACTCTTCCCGCAGCCAGCCGACGCCGACACCGAGCGTCAGCCTGCCGCCGGAAAGCACGTCGGCGGTAGCCAGCATCTTGGCGGCGAGCAGCGGCGGGCGGTGGCCCAGCACCATGACGGAGGTGAGCAGCCGGATGCGCTCGGTCGCAGCCGCGAGGAACCCGACCGTCGTCACCTGCTCCAGGCACTCGCCGGTATCCTCGGCGAACCAGCGCCCGTCCTTCGTGTAGGGGTATGCGGTGCCCGGCGCGCGCGAGATCGCCACATGGTCGCTGACGCCCAGATAGCCGAAACCGGCGGCCTCGGCGCGCCTCGCGATCCGGCGTAGCGAACCCGGCTGTCCGGCGGGGCCGCGCAGGCCGAGATGGAGTCCGAATTGCATGGGGGCCGGTCTCCCGTGTTTCGTTGCGGGGCCTCAGATGCTCTTCAGGGTCAGCCAGGCGCGGAAGGCAGTCTCGAAGGCGGCGGCGCGCAGCGGGCGGAGCCGGTCGCTGCCGGCTTCGTGGACCGGGACCGGCGGCGGCTCGCCGCCGAGCGCCGCGTCGGCCATCCAGCGCCCGAGCACCGTGCCGGGGCCGATGCCGCGTCCGTTGTAGCCCATCACGGCCCAGAGGCCGGGCGCCGGGGTTAGCAGGCGGGGCAGGTGGTCGCGGGTGAGCGCGATGCGGCCGTGCCAGGCGCATTCCCACTCCAGTTTGCCCAGCGCGGGAAACAGCCGCTGCGCCGTCCTGTCGGCCCAGCGCTCGGACAGACGCCCGGCGAGGCGGCCCATGCTGCCGAAGATCAGCCGCCCGGCCCGGTCCCGCCGGACCGAGGTCATCACCGGCGCCGTGTCCCACACGCCCTGCCTGTCCGGCATGATATCCGCGCCCGCCTCGCCGAGCGGTGCGCTCGCGACCTGGAAATAGTGGATCGGCGTATAGACCGTGTCCGCGCCGAGGCCGCCGCCATAGGCATTGGTCGCGAGCAGCACCCTGTCTGCGCGCACCCGGCCGCGCGGCGTCTCGACAACCCATCCGGACCCGCTCGCGGAGACGTCGGAAACCGGCGTGCCGCCGAAGATGCGGGCGCCCGCATTGCGCCCGTCCGCGCGGATGGCGGCATGGGCGAGCCCGCGCGCATAGCCGAGCGGGTTGATGGTGCCGGCCCGCCGGTCGAGCAGGCCGCCATGGAAGGCGCGCGTTCCGATGGCCGTCGCGGCCCTGTCGCGATCGAGCAGCTCCACGGGCGCGCCCAGCGCCGACCAGGCGGCGTGGCGCTCTTCCAGTTCGCGCTGGCCCGCCGGGCTGTGGGCGGCGTGGATGGTGCCGGTGCGCGTGGCTTCGCACTCGATACCGTGCCGGTCGATCAGCGCGAATACCTGCGCGGGCGCATCCGAGAGCGCCGAGACCAGCCGCTCGCCCTTCTCCCTGCCGAGCGCGGCCTCGATCTTGTCCGGCGGCAGCCAGAGCCCGGCATTGACGAGGCCGACATTGCGCCCCGAGCCGCCATAGCCGATCTCGTTCGCCTCCAGCACGCAGCAGGATATGCCGCATTCGGAAAGCCGAAGCGCGGCGGAGAGTCCGGTGAAGCCTGCGCCGACAATGGCGGTCTCGGTCTCGGTATCGCCGTCGAGCGGCGGACAGTCGGGCCCCGGCGATGCCGTCCGGGCCCAGAGCGAGTCGAGCCTAGACAACCGACAGGTCCGCCGGGTGGCCCATCAGGAAGGCCCCTACCGTGCGGAAGTGGGACTTGCGGCCCTGCAGTTGCTGGGTGACGGAGTGGAGGTCGCGGAAGCGGCGCTCGAAATCCGCCCCGGCGAAGATGGCGCTGGCGCCGGCTGCGTCGTAGAGCATGTCGGCGGCCGTCTTCGCCTCGTGGATGGCGAAGGTGGAGGCGAGGCGGATGCGGATTCGGTCCCCGATCGCCAGCCGGCCCGCGTTTTGCGTCGCCGCCCAGATATCCTCGACCTCGGAAAGCACGAAGGCGCGCGCCGAGCGGATGCGCGCGACGGCCTGCGCTGTCTCGTAGTGGACGAGTTCGTTGTCCGCGAGGCGCGACCTGTGGAGGCGCGGCGTCTTGTCCTGCGCGAGCGCCATGAAGGCGTCCAGCACGCCCTCCGCGATGCCGAGCGCCGTGCCGGCAAAGCCCATGGCGTACATGTTCATGCTGAGAAAGAGGTAAAGCGGGGCCTCGTACTGGCGGTAATCCGCCTCGTCGCGGACCGTCGTATAGGCGGCGGGCACGAAGCGGTCCTTCAGCGTGTAGCCGTCGCTCGCCGTGCCGCGCAGGCCGATCGTGTCCCAGATGTCCTCGATCTCGACGGTCGAGGCCGGCATCGCGAAGGTGCGGATGAGCGGGGAGCCGTCGGGCATGCGCTGGCGCTCGCCGTCCTCGTTCACGACCGGCATGTGCGCGCCGAGCCAGGTGGCGTGGCGGGCGCCGCTGGCGAACGCGATCTTCGCATCGATCCGATATCCGGCCCCGGCCTCGCGCGCTTCGGCCGGGCCCGGCCCCCACGCGAGCACGGCCGCCGGATCGTTCCCCCACATCTCCTCCGCGATCTCCGGCGCCAGATAGGCGGCGGCCATGGCGCAGCCGTTCGCCTGGCAGAGGCACCAGGCCGTGCTGCCGTCGTGGCGCGCGATCTCCGAGATCGTCCTGAAGAACAAGGGCGGCGGCGTCTCCAGCCCGCCATAGGGCTTCGGCAGTAGCATCCTGAACAGTTTGTGCCTGTGCAGCGCGTCCAGCAGGCCGGGCGTCAGCCGCCGCTGCCGGTCGATCTCCGGCGCGGCCGCCTCTATCTCGGGCCCGAGCCCGCGCGCGGCCTCGAACACATCGTCCGGATGCGGCATCAAAACATGATGACGCTGCGCGCCACGCTGCCGGATTTCATGTCGTCGAAGGCCTGGTTGATGTCCTTGAGCTCGATGCGCTGCGAAATCATCTCGTCGAGGCGCAGCTTGCCGTTCAGGTAGAAATCGACCAGGCGGGGCATATCGACCCGGAACCGGTTGGACCCCATGGTCGAGCCCTGGATGCGCTTCTCGCGCAGGAACTCCGGCCCGTGCAGCTCGATCTTGGTGCCGACCGGCACCATGCCGACGATCGTCGCCGTGCCGCCCGGACGGATCATGCGGAAGGCGTTCTCCGAGGTCTCCTTGAGGCCGATGCACTCGATGGCGTGATGCACGCCGCCGCCCGTGATCTCGCGGACCTCGCCGACCATGTCCTGTTCGGTCGCGTCGATCACATGGGTCGCCCCGAACTCCTTGGCGAGGTTGAGCTTGGAGCCGACGGTGTCGATGGCGATGATGCGCCCGGCGCCCGCAATGGCTGCGCCGTTGACGGCCGAGAGGCCGACGCCGCCGCAGCCGATGATCGCCACGTCCATGCCGGGCTCCACTTTCGCCGTGTGGAAGACGGCGCCCACGCCCGTCATCACGCCGCAGCCGATGAGCGCGGCGCGGTCGAGCGGCATGTCCTCGCGCACCTTCACCAGCGCATGCTCATGCACCAGCATCATCTCGGCATAGGAGGACAGGTTGGCGAACTGCGTCATCGGCGCGCCGCCCTTGGCAAGCCGCGGCTCCTCGTCCGCGCGGCGCTGCAGGTCCGGGTTGTCGCAGAGCGACATATGGCCGGTCAGGCAGTATTCGCACTCGCCGCAAAAGGCGGAGAGGCAGGTGATGATATGGTCGCCCTTCTTCACATAGGTGACCTGCTCGCCGACTTCCTCGACGATGCCGGCGCTCTCATGGCCCAGCACGATGGGCAGCTTCGCCGGATAGAGGCCCTCGACGAAATGCAGGTCCGAATGGCACACGCCCGCCGCCACGGTGCGCACCAGCACCTCGCGCGGACCCGGCTTGGAGATCTGCACATCCTCGATTTCGAGCGGCGTGCCGACTTCGCGCAATACGGCGGCTTTCATGGGCGTCGTCCTCTCCCGGTATCTTCCTGTCCTCAGGGGCGATGATGCACCAAGCCGGGCGCCGGCGGAATCAGTTCTTCGAGCGGTCCACCAGCGCGTTTTCCCCGATCCACGGCATCATGCCGCGCAGGCGCGCGCCGACTTCCTCCACCGGATGCTCCGCCGCGCGCCGGCGCATGGCCTTGAAGCTCGCCTGCCCGGCGGCGTTCTCCAGCACCCATTCGCGCGCGAAGGCGCCGGACTGGATTTCCGCCAGAATGGTCTTCATCCGCTCCTTCACGCTCTCGTCCACCACGCGGGGCCCGCGGCTGTAGTCGCCGTATTCCGCCGTGTTGGAGACCGAATAGCGCATCTGCGCGAGGCCGCCCTCATAGATCAGGTCCACGATCAGCTTCACTTCGTGGACGCATTCGAAATAGGCCATTTCCGGCGCGTAGCCGGCCTCGCAGAGCGTCTCGTAGCCCGCCTGGATCAGGGAGGTGATGCCGCCGCAAAGCACGGTCTGCTCGCCGAACAGGTCGGTTTCGCACTCTTCCTTCATGGTCGTCTCGATGACGCCTGCCCGGCCCGCGCCGAGGCCGCAGGCATAGGAGAGGCCGAGTTCCTGGCAGTTGCCGGAGGAGTCCGCATGGACCGCGAGCAGGCTCGGCACGCCGGCGCCGCGCACATATTCGGAGCGCACCAGATGGCCGGGTCCCTTGGGCGCGACCATGAACACATCGAGGTCCGAACGCGGCTCCACGAGGTTGAAATGGATCGAAAGGCCATGCGCGACGGCGAGCGCCGCGCCTTCCTTCATGTTCCCGGCGAGATCGCCGGAATAGAGCGCCGAGTGGCCCTCGTCCGGGGTAAGCATCATCACCACGTCGGCCGTGCGCGCGGCTTCGGCCGGCGTCATCACGGTGAAGCCGGCGTTCTCGGCCTTGGGCCGGCTTCCGGAGCCTTCGCGCAGGCCGACGATGACGTTCTCAACGCCGCTTTCGCGCAGATTGTTGGCATGGGCGTGGCCCTGGCTGCCATAGCCCAGTATGGCGACGGTGCGCGACTTGATGAGGTTGAGGTCGGCGTCGCGATCGTAATAGACGCGCATGGGGCGGGCTTCCTTTCTTCGGTCGGATTCTGTCGTCGGGCGTTCACATGCCCTCGGCGCCGCGCGCGATGGCGACGACGCCGGTGCGGGCGAGGTCCGTCAGGCCGAGCGGGCGCATCAGGTCGATGAAGGCGTCGATCTTCTCCGTCGAGCCGGTGACCTCGAACACGAAGGAGCGGTGCGTGCTGTCCACAACGCGGGCGCGGAAGATGTCGGCGATGCGCAGCGCCTCGATGCGCCGGGCGCCGCCGCCCGCGACCTTGACCAGCACCAGCTCCCGCTCGACATGCGGGCTTTCTTGCGTGAGGTCGGAGACGCCGTGGACAGGCACCAGCCTCGTCAGCTGCGCCTTGATCTGCTCCAGCACCATCAGCGTCCCTGAGGTGACGATGGTGATGCGCGACAGGCGGCCGGCCGGGTCGGTCTCCGCGACGGTCAGGCTCTCGATATTGTAGCCCCGGCCCGAGAACAGGCCGATGACCCGGGCCAGCACGCCGGGCTCGTTGTCCACGACCACGGCGAAGATTCGCCTTTCCTGCGATTGCTCCGTGGCGGCCAATTGGATCTCTCCTCGCGCCGGACGGCCTGGGCCGGTCCTAGTGTCCTTTACCCGTCATACCCGGACTTGTTCCGGGTATCTCCCTCCGCCGCTTCCGCCGGACGGCCGCATGGATACCCGGAACAAGTCCGGGTATGACGACATGCGGGCCAGGCATGAAGACAGGAAGACATGGCGCAAAGACACGCGAACTTTTCGATCGGCGCACTAGACGAGGACCATGCCTTGGGCGTCGATCTGCGCTTCCGGCTCGTCCGTGCCGCTCAGGATCATCTCGTTATGCGCCTTGCCCGAGGGGATCATCGGGAAGCAGTTCTCCAGCTGCGCGACCTGCACATCGGCGATGACGGGGCCGTCCGCGGCGATCATGGCGTCGATCAGGCCGTCCATCTCGTCCGGGCGCTCGGCGCGCAGCCCGGTCCAGCCGAAGGCTTCGGCGAGGCGCACGAAGTCCGGCAGGCTGTCCGTGTAGCTCTCCGAATAGCGCTCGCCATGCAGCAGTTCCTGCCACTGGCGCACCATGCCCATCCACTGGTTGTTCAGGATGAACAGCTTGACCGGCAGCCGGTATTGCGAGGCGGTGGAAAGCTCCTGGATGTTCATCAGGATCGACGCCTCGCCGGCCACATCGATCACAAGCGCGTCCGGGTGGGCCACCTGCACGCCGATGGCGGCCGGCAGCCCGTAGCCCATCGTGCCGAGGCCTCCGGAAGTCATCCAGTGGTTCGGCCGCTCGAAGCGGAGGAATTGCGCCGCCCACATCTGGTGCTGGCCGACCTCCGTGGTGACGAACACATCGTCCCGGCCCTCGATCTTCGCCTGCAGGCGTTCGAGCGCATATTGCGGCTTGATGACCTTGTCGTCCTGTTCGTATTTCAGGCAGTCGCGCTTGCGCCATTTGGCGATCTCGCGCCACCACTTTTCGACGGCGCGGTAGTCGGTCCGCCCGCCGCGCGCCGACCAGCGCCGCCGGATCGCCTCGACCGCCTTGCCCGCGTCCGCCACGATCGGCACATCGACCATGACATTCTTGTTGATCGAGGACGGGTCGATGTCGATATGGACTTTCTTCGCGTTCGGCGCGAAGCCGGAGAGCAGGCCGGTCACGCGGTCGTCGAAGCGCGCGCCCACCGCGAGGATGAGGTCTGCGCCGTGCATGGCGAGATTGGCCTCGTAGAGGCCGTGCATGCCGAGCATCCCGACGGACTGCGGGTGCGAGGCCGGGAAGGCGCCGAGCCCCATCAGCGTCTGCGTGCAGGGAAAGCCGGTCTCCCGGACCAGGCGGAGCAGCGCGCGGGCGGCAGCCGGCCCCGAATTGACGACCCCGCCGCCGGCATAAATCACAGGCCGTTTCGCAGCCTCGATGAGCGCCACAGCCTCGTCCACCGCCTGCGGCTCCGGACGGGTGCGGGGCTTGTAGCTCCGGTGCTTCACCTCTTCCGGCGGCCTGTAGGCGCCGGCGGCGAATTGCAGGTCCTTCGGCACGTCCACCACCACCGGCCCCGGCCGGCCGCTGCGCGCGACATAGAACGCCTCGTGAATCGTAGAGGCGACCTCGTCCACGCGCCTGATGAGGTAGTTATGCTTGGTGCAGGGCCGGGTGATGCCCGTCGTATCGGCCTCCTGGAAAGCGTCATTGCCGATGAGGTGCGTCGGCACCTGGCCGGTCAGGCAGACGACGGGGACGCTGTCCATGAGCGCGTCGGTCAGGCCGGTCACCGCATTGGTCGCGCCCGGCCCGGAGGTCACGAGCACGACGCCGACCTTGCCGGTCGAGCGCGCATAGCCTTCCGCGGCGTGGACAGCGCCTCCTTCCTGGCGGACGAGGTAGTGGCGCAGTCGGTTCTGCTTGAAGATCTCGTCATAGATCGGCAGAACGGCACCGCCCGGATAGCCGAAGACCGCCTCAACACCCTGATCGACGAGGGCTTTGACGATCATTTCGGCGCCGGTCATGGTCCTGGCGGTCATGGTCCTGTTTCCGAATTCCGGGGAGGGAGCGCGACCCTAAACACCGGCAAACCGGCGGTCAACAGGCAGCACGGCTTGTTCCGCGCCAGGAAAAACCCGCTTCGGCAAGCCGTCACGACCCTTGAACTTCCTCCGGCATGCCGGCCATCGCGGCGGCGGACACAGCAGGAGAAAAATCCTCTCGAAAGATCGCGTCGGCGCGCAGCCGGTTGCGGAACCAGGTCTGCTGGCGTTTGGCGAAGCGGCGGGTGGCGAGGACCGCCCGCTTCTCAGCCTCGTCCAGCGCAATCTCCCCGGCGAGATAGGCGTGCAGCTCGGGTAATCCGAGCGCCTTCATCGCGGGAAGGTCGGGGCTGAAGCCGCGAAGGCGCTCCGCCTCCTCGATTGCGCCGCCGGCCAGCATGGAACGGAACCGCTCCTCGATACGCAGGTGCAGCCGTTCGCGCGGCGGGTCCAGCAGCACGGTCCAGGCGGTGAGCGGCGCGGGCCGGGGTTGCGTCTGCCAGCCGGTGAGCGGCGTGCCCGTGGCCTCGAACACGGCCCAGGCGCGCAGCAGCCGCTGCCGGTCGCCGGGCGGCACGCGCCGGGCGAGCTCCGGGTCGCGCGCCGCGACCTCGCGGTGGAAACCCTCTCCGCCGAGCGCCTCCCGCCGGGAGCGGGCGGCAGCCTCGAACTCCGGCGCCACTTCGGGCATGTCGGAGAGGCCCTGCAGCAACGTTTCGATATAGAAGCCGGTGCCTCCGCAGAAGACGAACGGACCGGCTTGCCTCTCCGAGAGGGCTTCGAGCGCCATCTCCCGCCAGCGCGCGGCCGAGCAACGCTCCCTTGCGGGCAGGACCCCGTACAGGCGGTGAGGCGCGCGCTCCTCGTCCTCCGGACCCGGCCGCGCGGTCAGCACGCGGAGTTCGCGATAGACCTGCATGCTGTCGGCGTTGACGACCGTGCCGCGGAGCGCCGCCGCGATTTCGAGGGCCAGCTTCGATTTGCCGCTCGCCGTAGGGCCCGCAATGACGATGATGGGGTGCAGGTCTCGGGAGGCGGGCATGGACTGGGTGGCCGTGGCGATGGCGCCCGAAGGCGCGGTGCTGGATGACATGATTCTTGCGCGCCTTGCCGGGCGGCTCAAGACGGGGCCCGTGCGCCGGCTCGGGCCGGATGCGGCCGAGATGGCGGTCGCTGCGCCCAACGCGGAACCGGGCGAGCCGGGTATCGACTGGGCCGTGTTGCCGGCGCGGGGCCGGCGCAAGCGCCTGCTCATCGCCGACATGGACTCGACGATGGTCGTCGGGGAAACGCTCGACGAATTGGCTGCAGAGGCCGGTTTCGGCGAACGGGTGGCCGCGATCACGGCGCGCGCGATGAACGGAGAGCTGGCATTCGAGGCGGCCGTGCGCGAGCGGGTCGGCCTGCTGGCCGGGCTTCCCCTCGCGGCGGCAGAAAGGGTGCTGGCGCGCCTTTGCCCCATGCCGGGCGCTCGCGCCGCCGTTGCGACGATGCGCGCGTCGGGCGCCCACTGCATGCTGGTATCCGGCGGCTTCACCCTGTTTGCGGAACCGGTAGGCGCATTGCTGGAGTTCGACGAAGTGCGGGCCAACCGCCTCGAGGTTCGGGAAGGCCGGCTGACAGGCCGCGTGCTGGAGCCCATCCTCGGGCGCGATGCCAAGCTGGAGGCCCTGGAGGAACGCCGAGCCGCGCTCGGCCTGACGTGCGCCGAGACGCTTGCAGTCGGCGACGGCGCCAACGACCTTGCCATGCTGGGCGCCGCCGGTCTCGGCGTCGCATTCCGCGCCAAGCCGGCTGTGGCGGCGCGGGCGGGCGTCCGGGTGGACCGGGCCGGTCTCGCCGCCCTGCTGTATCTGCAGGGCTATGCACGCGCCGAGTTCGCCGCTTGAGCGCCGTCGGCCTTCAGTTCGCCTGACGCTTCAGGAAGGCCGGAATGTTGAGATGCTCGTCGTCCTCAGCAGGGGCCGGCACCGCGCTGCCGCCGCCGATGCTGACATCCAGCACGGAGGGCTCCTTGGCGCCTTCCTCGGATTCCCGCCCCAGCAGGCCGGGCAGGCCGAACCAGCCTCGCCGCTGCGGTGTCGGGGACGATGCAGGCTGCATTTCCGGCCGCGTGGCAGCGGCGGCCGCCGGTTTGTCGCGGAACAGTTGCGTCTTGCGCGGCGGGTCCGCCACTTCCGGCATGAACGGCCTGCCGTAGGCCGCCTTGCGGACCGGCGCGGGCTCGGGATCGCCGCTCTCGGCCGCGGCAGGTTCGGCCGTCGGCGATTGCCGCTCCGTTTCCGCCATCTCTTCGGCTGCTCCGGCTCGCTCCCCGTCCGGGGAGTCCTCGCCGCGGGCCTCGGCGGTCGCCGCTTCCCTGGCCGGTTCGTCCGCGACTTCTTCCGGTTTCTCCGGGACGACCGCGTCCATCGCGGCATCTCCCATCGCCTGTTCTTCCACGGGCGGCAGTCCGGTTTCGATGTCCGCAGAAACCGGATCCGTTGCCCGCCGCAGCTCCGAATCGATGCCGGTCGCCACCACGGACACGCGCATCTTGTTGTTCATGCTCTCGTCGAGCGTCGAGCCGAAGACGATATTGGCGTTCTCGTCCACTTCCCGGCGAATGCGGTGGGCGGCCTCGTCCACTTCCATCAGGCCCATGTCGAACCCGCCGGTAATGTTGATGAGCACCGCCTGGGCGCCCTGCATGGACGTGTCGTCCAGGAGGGGGTTGTCGATGGCGGCCTCGGCGGCAAGGGTGGCACGGGTTTCGCCTTCGGCTTCGCCGGTGCCCATCATCGCCTTGCCCATCTCGCGCATCACCGAGCGAATGTCCGCGAAGTCGAGGTTCACGAGGCCCGGCTTGATCATCAGGTCGGTCACGCCGCGCACGCCCGATTGCAGCACCTCGTCGGCCATCTGGAAGGCCTCCGCCAGCGTCGTTCGCGGGTCGGCGACCTGGAACAGGTTCTGGTTCGGGATGACGATCAGCGTATCGACGAACTTGGCCAGCTCCTCGATGCCGTTCTCGGCCGCCCGCATGCGGCGCGTGCCCTCGAAGTTGAAGGGCTTGGTGACGACGCCCACGGTCAGCACGCCGCGCTCGCGGGCGGCTCGCGCTATGACCGGAGCCGCGCCGGTGCCGGTGCCGCCCCCCATGCCGGCGGTGATGAAGAGCATGTGGCAGCCTTCGACCTCCGCCATGACCTCATCGAGCGCTTCCTCGGCAGCCGCCCGGCCGATATCCGGTTCGGCGCCGGCGCCGAGGCCGTTGGTCAGGTTGGCGCCCAGCCGGATGCGGTTGGGGGCGTCGGACAGTCCGAGCGCCTGGGCGTCGGTATTTGCGACGAGGAACTCTACCCCCTGGAGGTCGGAGCGGATCATGTTGTTGACCGCGTTGCCTCCGGCGCCGCCGACCCCGACGACCGTGATTCGCGGCCTCATCTCGGAATAGTCGGGCGGGGAATGGAAGTTGATTGTGCTCATCGGGATCTCCTGTCTGGGCATCCTGCTGGCTGCGGTTTCGAGGTCATATGTGCTGGCGCATCCACGCGCCGAAACGTCCGAACAGATGGGTGGGCGGTGGCCTCAGGTTCGGCATGGAAAGGGCCGTGGCGAGATTGCCGCCGCTGGCGTGGACGAGCAGGCCGGCGCAAGCGGTGTAGGCGGGACCGGCCCGCGAGTCCGCAATCTGGAATTCCGGCCCGATGGTTCCCGCGCGGACCTGGCGTTCCAGAATGAGCTCGCCCAGCCGGCCGGCGCCGACCAGCTGGCTGGCTCCGCCCGTAAGCACGACCCTCCGGCCCGCCTCCGCGCGGGCATAGGTTTCGTCCAGCCGGGCCCGGACGCGCTCGAAGGTCTGTTCCGTCCGCGGCGTGACGATCTGCCTCAAATAGGGCGGAATCGCGTGGTTGCCGTTCTTCCGGAAGCTGTCTTCCACGGGAACCCGGATAGGGTCCGCGTCGTGAAGCGAACCGCTCAGGCAGCTCGCTTCCTTGACCTTGATTTCCTCCGCTTCGCGGAAGCTGAGCGAGAACGCGTATGCGACATCTTCCGTGAGCCGAGCGCCGCCCTTCTTGAGCACGTCCACGAATGTCACGCCGCGGCCGTCGAAGACGGCGATTCCGGTAGTTCCGCCGCCCATGTCGGCTACGGCGATTCCCAACTCGCGGTCCTCTTCGGTCAACACCGCCAGGCCGGCCGCGTAGGGCGCGGGGAGTATTGCGACCACTTCGACATGCGCCGCCTTGACGCACGCCTCCAGATTAGCGATCGGCCCGGCCTCGGCGGTGACCGCATGGAGGTCGATGCCGATGCGGCTTCCATACATGCCTAGCGGGTTTTCGATGCCGTCGACGCCGTCCACCGTGTAGTGCAGCGGCCGAACCAGGAGCAGGCGGCGGCCGGTGGTCTCGATGCGCGCATAGGCTGCGCTCTGGACCTCGCGAATATCGGCGGGCGCGATCCTCGGCCCCGCGACGGAAAGCTCGAGGCGAACACGCTGGCTCGCAGGGCGTCCGCCGCTGGTCGCGACGTGAATCTGCTGGACCTCGACGCCGGCCATCCGTTCTGCATGCGAGATTGCCGTCGCGATGGCCTGACCGGCTGCGTGGATGTCCACAACGGCGCCTTCGAGAATGCCGCGCGAGGCGCGGTCGCCGATGCCGACAACGTCGAAATGCCCGTCTTCGGCAATGCGGGCGATGAAGCAGCACACCTTCGTGCTGCCTACGTCCAGCGCTGCGACCAAGTTCTCCCGCGCCATATCTTCAGCTCCGTCCCGCTGTGTCGTTTCCGGCCATGCGAAGAAGCATTCGACCGTCGAACCGCATGTCGATGTAAGCGATGTCGCCATCCAGCAATTGGCGTTCGCGGTCGATCTGCGCGAGGCGCGCCCACGCGGCCTCGGCGCCTTCCTCCGGCAGCTTGATTTCGATTCGCCAGTCGAGATGAACGTTCCAGCGCCGCCCGGACACGAAGGTCAGTCCCGTGATGCGCCGGGCGATGTCGCGTTCCTTGCCCAGCATGTTGAGAATGGCGGGAGCGGCTGTTGCGGCCTCCTCGCCCCGGATTACAGGCAGATGGCGGTGGTCGCGCGGATCGGCGCCCGCGATCGTCCGGCCCGTCGTATCCAGGACGGCGAAGGTCTTGTCCTTGTCCCAGATCGCAAGCGTTTCGCGTTCGATCAGCCGCACGACCAGCATGTCGGGAAGCGCCCGCTCGACTTCGGCTTCCCGCACCCAGGGCAATGCTTCGACCCGTGCCCGGACGGCGCGGATGTCCACGGCGAGAATCGGCGATCCGTGCACAGCTCCCACTGCGTCCCGGACTTCCTCCCGCGCGGTCTGCACCCGGCCGATGGCCCTGACATCGCGAACTTCGAAGCCGGCCCGCGCGGTGAGCGCGAACGCCCGGTCCATAACGGTCCGGGCCTGGCGCGCTGCCCACTCGGTCTCGGCCGTGCGGACAGCCGCCGCCACGACGCCTGCTATCAGGACCAGGGCGCCCAGGCGCCAGAGCAGCCGCCGGCTTGTTCGGGCCCTCAGAATTCGCATCGCGCCGCCTCCGTCATCAATTGCACGAGGCTCGGAAAGTCGATGCCTGCATGGGCGGCGATTTCCGGCACGAGGGAGAGGGGCGTGAGGCCGGGCTGGGTGTTGACCTCCAGCAGGTAGAGCCCGCCGCCCCGGTCGTCGTAGCGGAAGTCGGCGCGGGTGACCGACCGGCAGCCGAGCGCCGCATGGGCGCGTTCGGCCATGTCGAGCGCCTGGGTGGCTACCCCGTCATCGACCGGTGCCGGTATCAGATGGTCGGCGCGCGCCTCGGTGTATTTGGTGTCGTAGTCGTAGAAGCCTTGGTAGGGGCGGATTTCGAGCACGCCAAGCGCCCGGCCGTCATTTACGGCAACGGTGAGTTCGCGACCTGGAATATAACGTTCGACCAGCGCCTTCGCGCCGAACGGCCAAGTCTCTGCCGTGAGGGGAACGGCGTTGGAGCCTTCCTCGACGATGATGACGCCGACGCTCGAGCCCTCTGCGACCGGTTTGATTACATAGGGCGCCGGCATGGTGTCGTGCGCTTCCTCGCAGGGCACAACCGCGCCCTCCGGCACGGAGATGCCGGCCGTCCGGAAGACCGCCTTCGACGCCGCCTTGTCCATGGCAAGCGCGGAGGCGCGAATGCCGGAATGGGTATAGGGAATGCCCATCAGTTCGAGCAGGCCCTGGATGCACCCGTCCTCGCCGAAGCGGCCGTGGAGGGCGTTGAACGCCGCATCGGGAGCGGGCGTCAGGCGCGCTGCCAGTGCCGGGATATCGTCCCCGACATCGATGGGATCGACGCAGTAGCCGAGCGTCTTCAGCGCCTTGCACACGGCCTGTCCCGTGACCAGCGAAACCTCGCGCTCGGCGGAAATGCCGCCCATGAGAACCGCGACCCTGTTCATGCCGGGGGCGCTCCCCGCCGGCCGACGCGCTCGATCTCCCATTCGAGACCGACGCCGGTGGCCGCGAGAACGCGCGCGCGGACATCCTCGGCCAGGTCTTCGAGATCGGCGGCGCTTGCCGAGCCGGTGTTCACCAGGAAGTTGCAGTGCATCTCGGAGACCATCGCCCCGCCGCGCCTGAGGCCCCGGCAGCCGGCCCGGTCGATCAGCTCCCAGGCCTTGGCGCCCGCCGGATTGCGGAAGGTGGACCCGCCCGTTCGCGTGCGGATCGGCTGGCTCGCCTCGCGGGCGGCGGCGATCTCGGCCATATGGCCGCGAACCTCCTCGCAAGGGCGCCCGACGCCCCGGAACCGGGCCGAGAGGAATATGCGGTCCTTCCCCAGCCGGTTCCCGCGGTAGCGGAACCCGAAATCCGCGTTGAAGAGGCGCTCGACTTCGCCCCGGCGCGTCATCGTGTCGGCGTCGATCAGCACGTCGCCCGTTTCGCGCCCGTAGGCGCCGGCATTCATGGCGAGCGCGCCGCCCACCGTGCCCGGTATGCCGGAAAGGAATTCGAGCCCGCCAAGCCCGGCATCGGCGGCCGTGCGGGCGACATTGGCGCAGAGCGCGGCCGTCCCGGCGGCGACCGCTTCGCCTTCGACACGGATGTCGGCGAAGCCGCGTCCGAGCCGCACCACGAGCCCGTCGATGCCGCCATCCCGGACCAGCGTGTTGGAGGCGACGCCCAGCACCGTCAGCGGCACATCCTCGGGCAGCCCTGCCAGCAGGACCCGCAGATCGGCCCGGTCCACGGGACGCGCCATCGCTTCGGCAGGCCCTCCGACGCGGAACCAGGTGATCCGGTCCAGCGGGGCCGAAGGGGTCGTCCGCCCCCGAATGCAGGGCAGGGGGAAACGCGGGGTCATTTGCGGGCCTCCCGGAGCGTGTCCGGCAGGGCCTGGGCCCAGCTGGTGATCGAGCCTGCGCCGAGACAGACGATGGTATCGCCGGGAGCGGCCCAGGCGTCGGCGCGCTTAGCAAGGTCGTCGGGGCCGTCGATCGCCGCCACGTCCCGGTGGCCGCCGGCGCGCGCCGCCGCGATCAGCGCGTCCCGGTTCGCGCCGTCGATTGGGGTCTCTCCGGCCGCATAGACGGGCGCGATCAGCACCTTGTCGGCCTCGTCGAAACAGTGCGCGAAATCGTCGAGCAAGGCGCTCAGCCGGGTGTAGCGGTGAGGCTGCATGACCGCCATGACCCGCCCGCACCCGGCCAACCGGGCGGTGGCGAGCACCGCCGCGATCTCGGTCGGGTGGTGGGCGTAGTCGTCGATGATCCGCACGCCGTCCACCACGCCCGCAAGCGTGAACCGGCGCTGCACACCCCGGAACGCATCCAGCGCACGGCGAATGGCGTCCTCGGGGATTCCCAGGAGGTGCCCGACCGAGACCGCCGCCAGCGCGTTTTCCGCATTGTGGCGGCCCGGCACCCCGATCCTGAGGTCGGCGATGTCCACAAGCCCGGACACGTCGAGCCAGCTACTGGCGGCTTCCAGCACCAGCCCGCCGCCGCGAATGTCGGCATCGGGCGCGAACCCGTAGCGCAGGACCGGCCGCCGGCACCTGGCCGCCAGCCGGCGCGTGCCTTCGTTGTCCGCCGAGACGATTGCGCTTCCGAACGGAGGCACCGAGTCCGCGAACTCGGCGAAACATGCCTCGATCTCGGCGAGGTCGCGGTAATGCTCCATATGTTCGGCTTCGATATTGGTCACAACGGCCAGGGTTGCCGGCAGGTTGAGGAAGGACCTGTCGCTCTCGTCGGCCTCGATTACCGCCCAGTCGCCCTGGCCCAGTTTCGCGTTGGAGCCGACCCCTTCGAGAATCCCGCCGTTCACGACCGTCGGGTCGAGGCCGCCGGCCTCCAGCACCGCCGCGATCATCGCAGTCGTCGTGGTTTTGCCGTGCGTGCCGGTGACTGCGATCGGCCATGAGAGCGAGGCGACGGCTGCAAGCGCCTCCGAGCGGTGCAGCACGGGCAGGCCGTGCCTCAGCGCCTCCTGCCGTTCGGGGTTGTCTTCGCGAATGGCCGTCGAGATCACGACTGCGGCGGCCGGGCCGAGATTGGCCGCATCGTGGCCGATCCGGACGGTCAGGCCGAGCGCCTCCAGGCGGGCCGTATTGGCGCTTGCAGCCGCGTCGCTGCCGCTCACGGAGCAACCGAGCCGGTGAAGCAGTTCGGCGACGCCGCTCATGCCGATACCGCCGATCCCCACGAAGTGGAGCGGCCCGAAGGGAAGCGGAAGGCGCTTCATGCCCCGGCCTCCCGCACTTCCGAGAGGACGAAATCGGCGAGCGCATCGGCCGCGTCGGGCCTGCCGAATTGCCTTGCGCAGGCGGCGGCGCGCGCAAGCCGTTCGGGCTCGGCAAGGCAGGCTTCGACCAGGCCCCGCAACCGTTCGGGCGTGAAGTCCCGGTCGGCGAGCAACCAGCCTCCGCCCGCCTCGACGACGGCCCTGGCATTGGCGCTCTGGTGGTCGTCGGTGGCGTGGGGATAGGGCGCGAAAATCGCTGGCCGGCCCGCTGCCGCCAGTTCCGCCACAGTGGAGGCGCCGGCCCTGGCGATCACCAGGTGCGCCTCGCCGAGCGCACCGGCCATGTCCTCGATGAAGGGCTCCAGAAGCGCCTCGACACCCTCGCGGCGATAGGCGTCCCGTGCGGCCTCCAGGTCTTCCGTCCGGCACTGCTGGCGCAGGATGACCCTGCCGGCGAGGGGACCGAGCGCCTCGGGCAGCACCTTGGAAAAAATCTGCGCGCCCTGGCTGCCTCCGAACACCAGCAGCCGCAGGGGTTCGTCCGCGGCCGGGGCCGCATAGGGCCGGTCGCGAAGCGCAGCAATCTCCGGCCTCACGGGATTGCCGACCAGCCGGTCGCCCACGCCGGGATAGCTGGCGGCGACCTTGACCCTGCCGCGGGCGAGCACCCGGTTGGTCCGGCCGAGCAGGGCGTTCTGCTCGTGCAGCACCGTGGTCAGGCCGAGCCAGCGCGCCGCGAGCACGGTCGGCGCCGACGGGTAGCCGCCGAAGCCGACGACGGCGCGCGAACGGGTCTCCGCGAGCGCCTTTCGCGCATCGAAGAACCCAAGTCCGAGCTGCAGGAGACCTCGCAGACTGCGGGGCGCCCCGGCGCGGATGGTGTGCACCGGGGCATCCCCGGCAAAGGCGGCGCCGCGCCGGTCGGTCACGGCGATAGTCGGCTCGCCCCGCGCTGCAAGGCAGGCGGCGAAGGCGCGGGCGGGAAAGACATGGCCCCCCGTGCCGCCGGCGGCGATGGCGATGGGGCCTGCCATCACAACACCTCCGCCTGCCCGTCCCGGCGCCGGTTGAGGGCCAGCACGAAGCCGAGCGTGATCGAGGCGGCGAACAACGACGAGCCGCCATAGCTGAGGAAGGGGAGCGTCGTGCCCTTTGTCGGAATGACTTCGAGGGCCGACGCCATGTTGACGAACGCCTGAAGCCCGAAGCTCGCAAGCAGTCCGGACACGGCCAGGAAGGCGAACAGGTTCTCCTCCGCCATCAGCCGGAATGCGCCCCGGCAGACGATCAGGCCGTAGAGCGCCACCACGGCGATGCAGACCAAGAGGCCGAACTCCTCTCCCAGCACCGCGAAGATGAAGTCCGCATGTGCATCCGGCAGGGTTTCCTTGACCGTGCCTTCGCCGGGACCTTGTCCGACCAGGCCGCCCTGCTTGAAGGATTCGAGCGACCGGCCGATCTGGTAACGGTCGCCGCCGACGCCGTGGATGAATGTATCGACGCGGTTCGAGACGTGGCTGAACCCGAAATAGGCGACAACCCCGCCGAGGCCGGCCGCCAGCACCAGGCCGGCCAGCGCCAGGAGCGGCATCCCGGCCAGGGCGAACTGCCCGAACCAGACCGAAACGACCATGAAGGTCATGCCGACATCCGGCTGCAGCAGCAGCGCAGCCGAGACGATCGCGAGCAGTCCGGCAGCGACCCAGAGCGCGCGCGAGCCGACGACGATGCGGTAATGCGCGAACAGCCAGGCGGACACGACGGCCATGCCCGGCTTCAGGAACTCGGAAGGCTGCAGGCCGACAAAGCCGAGAGAGAGCCAACGCTGGGCGCCCTTGTTCTCCGGCCCGGCAAGCACCGTCAAGAGGGTCAGCAGCAACGCTCCGGCGCATACCAGACAGGCCATCTGGAGCACCTGGACCGGGCTCAGCAGGGCGCAGCCGGCCAACAGCGCAACGGCGACGGGCAGGAATGCGGCATGCTTGGCCAGGAAGTGGAAGCGGGGGGCGCCGTTCAGCTCGGCCACGGCCGGCCCGGCCGTGGCGATCAGGATGAGGCCGAACACGACCAGGGCCGCGACGGCGCCGACCGTCACCCGGTCCACCGTCCAGACCCATTGGGCGGTCCAGCTCCGGTCCGTGCGGGGCAGCAGGCTCATCCCGCTGCCCCCATCAGCTCGCGCACGCCCTCGCGGAAGGCGTCTCCGCGCGCCTCGAAGCTTTCCCACTGGTCGAACGAGGCCGCGGCCGGCGCAAGCAGCACGACATCGCCGGGCTCTGCCTCCCGATGGGCGGCAGCCAGGGCCGTGTCGAGGTCGCCCAGGCATTCGCATGCGGCGTGATCGGCAAGAGCCCGGGCGAAGGGCGCCTGGGACGCTCCGATGAGGTAGGCCTTCGCGATCCGGCCGAACCAGGGGCGAAGCGCTTCCAGATCGTCTGTCTTGGCCTGCCCGCCGGCAATCCAGCGCACGCGCTCGAAGCTCGCGAGCGCAAAGGCCGCCGACTCCGGATTGGTCGCCTTGCTGTCGTTGACATACCGAACGCCGCAGATCTCGCCGACGGGCTCCATCCGGTGCGGCAGGCCGCCGAACCCGCTCATGGCTTCCAGCGCGTCCCCGCCGTCGATGCCGAGGGCGGCGAGCGCAGCAAGCGCGGCGGTGGCGTTGCGGCGGTTGTGGAGCCCCGGCATGCCGGGGAGCGCCGGCCCGTCGTCGCCGATTGCGGCAACGGCCCGGCTCTGCGCCCGCAGGCGGTTCGCAATGCGGCGGCACCAGGGGTCGGCCTCGCCGACGATGGAGGCTGCCCGGTTCTCGAAGATGCGCGCCTTGTCGGCGGCGTAGCGGTGCATTCCGCCGTGCCGGTCGAGATGGTCGGGCCCGATATTCAACAACACCGCCACATCGAAGGGCGGGCCGGTCATCAGGGCGAGCTGGTAGGAGGAAAGTTCGAGCACATAGATGCCGCCCGGGCCCAACGCCGGCAGGCCGAGCGCGGGCGGTCCGAGATTGCCGCCGACCGCATGCGGCAGCTCCAGCCTGGCGAGCGCATGCCCGATAAGGGCCGTTACGGTCGATTTGCCGTTGGTGCCGGTGACGCCGACGAAACGGCAGTCGGGCATTGCCTCGATGAGGAGCGAGATGTCGGCAACGGGCCTTACACGGGCCGCCTCGGCCCGGACCGCCAGCGGGTGCGGGCGTGGGTGGAGATGCGGAATGCCGGGGCTCCAGACCAGCCGGTCCAGACCGGAGGGGTCGAAAGGCTGCGCTGCGCCGAATTCCCCGCACAGGTCCTCTCGGTCGTCCCACACGCGAAGATGCGCCCCGGCAGCCGCCAGGGCCGCCGCCGCCGCCCGTCCGGACCGGCCGAGCCCCATGACGCCGACTTCAGCGCCGCGATATGCGGGCAGCGGGATCATCGGAGCTTCAGCGTTGCGAGCCCGGCCAGCGCCAGCACGACGGCGATGATCCAGAAACGGATGACGATGGTCGGTTCCTTCCACCCCTTCTGCTCGAAGTGGTGGTGCAGCGGCGCCATGCGGAAGACGCGCTTGCCGGTGAGCTTGAAGGAAGCCACCTGGACGATGACGGAGACCGCTTCGAGCACGAAGAGGCCGCCCACGATGGCGAGCACCAGTTCGTGCTTTGTGATGACCGCAACCGAGCCGAGCGTGCCGCCGCAGGCGAGCGAGCCGGTGTCGCCCATGAACACCATGGCCGGAGGGGCGTTGTACCAGAGGAAGCCGAGGGAGGCCCCGACCAGCGCGCCCAGCAATACCGAAAGTTCGCCGGCGCCGGGAACCGGGTGGATCTGCAAATACTCCGCGAACACGGTGTGGCCCGCCAGATAGGCGATGAAGCCGAAGCAGCCGGCCGCGATCATGACCGGCACGATCGCCAGCCCGTCGAGCCCGTCGGTGAGGTTGACCGCATTCGATGCCCCGGTCATCACCAGCACGGCGAACGGTACGGCGAGCCAGCCGAGGTCGATCACGAGGTCCTTGAACATCGGGATGGCGAGCCCGTAGCCGAGCGGGGCGCCGATAATTTCCGCCGCCGCAATGGCTGCCGCCGCACTCACAGCGACCTGGACCGCGAGCTTCGCCTTGCCGGGGAGGCCGCGACTGCTGCTTCGGGCGAGTTTCAGATAGTCGTCCGCGAAGCCGACGAGACCGAAACAGAGCGTTACCGCCAATACGATCCAGACATAGCGGTTGGTGAGATCGGCCCAGAGCAGGGTACTGGCGACAAGCGCCGTCAGGATCAGCGCTCCGCCCATGGTCGGCGTGCCGCGCTTGGTTTCCAGATGGGATTTCGGGCCGTCCTCGCGGATCGGCTGGCCGTTGGTCTGGCGGTCCCGCAGCCAGGCGATCATGCCGGGAGCGAGCAGGAAGCTCACGGCGAGCGCCGTCAGCGTTGCAGCGCCCGATCGGAAGGTGAGGTAGCGGAACAGGTTGAAGAGCTGGAAATCTTCCGCCAGCGGCGTGAGCAGGTTGTAAAGCACGGGCGCTCAACCTCCTGCCTCTGCGCGCTGCTCCAGCGCCTCGATGACGGTCTTCATCACCATGCCGAGCGAACCCTTGACCAGCACGATGTCGCCCGGCGCCACGGCTTCCGCGACAAGCCGGGCGAGCGCTTCCGTATCCGGGCGGTGCGCTCCGCGCCGGGCGGGCGGCAAGCAGTCGAAGAGCCGGCGCATTTCGGGGCCGGCGGCGAAAACCAGATCGACCGCGGCCTCTTCCAGCGGGCCCGCGAGGTCGGTATGTGCGAGGCCCGCGGTCTCGTCCAGTTCCAGCATGTCGCCCAGGACGGCGATCCGCCGACCGCCGGGGGCGGGTTCGGCGAGGCCGAGCACGCCGATGGCGGCGTTCATTGCGACAGGGCTGGCATTGTAGCTCTCGTCGATCAGCGTCCATCCGCCCAGGTCTCGCCGCTCGCCGCGGCCGGCCGGGGGACGGAATGCTGCCAGCGCGTCCGGATCGGGGGCGACGCCGAGCGCGTCCAGCACCAGAAGCACGCCGAGCGCGTTGAGCGCCCAATGCTCGCCGGGGGCGCCCAGCCGGAAGTCGAACCGCGTGCCCCGGATCTCCGCCGAGACATCGCTGCCCGAGGCGTCGAGGGCGGTATGGAGCAGGACGGCGTCGCCCGCCCGGCGGGAGAATCGCAGGATGTTGGCGCCGGCGCGGCGGGCCGCCGCTTCGAGACGGTCGAAGTGGGGCGTGTCTGCATTGAGCACGGCGGTGCCGCCCGGCTCCAGGCCCTCGAATATCTCGGCCTTGGCATCGGCGACCTCGGCCAGGCTGCCGAAAAAGGCGGTGTGCGCAGGCGCGATGGCGGTCACCAGCGCCGCATGCGGACGCACCAGGCGGGAGAGCGGGGCGATTTCGCCCGCATGGTTCATACCGAGCTCGAAGACGGCGAACGCCGCTTCGCGCGGCAGCCGGGCGAGGGAGAGCGGGGCGCCCCACTCATTGTTGAGATTGCCGCGGCTGGCTTCCGCCCGCCCGGCACGGGAAAGCAGGTCGAAAAGCAGCTCCTTGCAGCCCGTCTTGCCGACGCTGCCGGTCACGGCCGCGATGCGCGCCGTCGAGCGCGCACGGGCGGCGCGGGCGAGCGCGCAGAGGCCCGCATATGTGTCCTGAACCTGAAGCGAAGGCATCTCCGGGCCGAAGTCGCGGCTGACCATCGCGGCGGCCGCTCCGCCGGCGAGCGCCTGGCCTACGAAGCAGTGCCCGTCATGGTTCGGCCCGGCGACGGCGACGAACAGGTCCCCGGCGGCGACCGTGCGGCTGTCGATGGCGACGCCCGATACTCTCCAACCCCCCCGCGCCATGCCTCCGGTCGCGGCGGCGGCTTCCCCGGCGGTCCAGAGGGTCATGCCGGCCGCTCCGCGAGTTGCCGGGCGACGGCGCCGTCGTCGAAGGGACGGACCTCCGCGCCGACGGTCTGGCCGGTCTCGTGCCCCTTGCCGGCGATCAGCAAGGCGTCGTCCGGGCCAAGCCTGTCTATGCCCGCCGCTATCGCGGCCTTGCGGTCGCCGATTTCCGACGCACCGGGACAGCCGGCGAGAATTGCGGCCCGGATCGCTGCCGGGTCCTCGGTGCGGGGATTGTCGTCGGTGACGATCGCCATGTCCGCCAGCCGGTGGGCGACGGCGCCCATCTCCGCGCGCTTGCCGGGATCCCGGTCGCCGCCGGCGCCGAAAGCGAGCACGAGGCGGCCGCGCACGGAGGGCCGCAGGGCCTCCAGCACCGCGGCGAGCGCACCCGGCTTGTGGGCGTAATCGACATAGATCGGAGCGCCGGCGGGCGTCCGCGCCGCCAGTTCCAGCCTGCCGCGAACGCCGCAGAGCTCCTCCAGGCAGGGGACGACGGAATGCGGGTCCGCGCGGTCGCCCGCAACGGCTCCGAGCGCGGCCAGCGCATTCGAGGCCTGGAAGGCGCCGATGAAGGGCATCCGGACGCGGTGGCGGCGGCCGAGAAGCCGGAACGCAACGATCTGGCGCTCCCCGTCCGGCTCCACGCGCTCGATGTCGATCTCCAGCCCCGGCCGGCCCTGCCCGAAACGCCAGACCTTGTGCCCGGCAGCGTGCGCCGCCTCGCCGGCCGCCTCGCCGGCGGGGTCGTCCGCATTTACGACGGCAAGGCCGCCCGGCGCCATGACCCTGCGGAACAGGCCCAGCTTGGCGTCGAGATAGCTCTCCAGGTCGGGGTGGTAGTCGAGATGGTCGCGCGAGAGGTTGGTGAACACGCCGGTCGAGACCTCGACACCGTCGAGGCGGTACTGGTCCAGCCCGTGGCTGGAGGCCTCCAGCGCAACCCGCTCTATGCCGGCTTCGGCCAGCCGTGCGAGTTCGCGGTGCAGTTGCACGGGGTCGGGCGTGGTCAGCGCGCCGGCGCGGCAACGGTCCGGGGCAACGATCCCGAGCGTGCCGAGGCTGGCCGCCGGCAGGCCGAGGAGGCGCCACAATTGCCGGATGAAGTCCACCACCGAGGTCTTGCCGCTGGTGCCGGTGACGGCGGCCATCCGTTCCGGCTGGATACCGAAGAACCGCGCCGCCAGCCGCGCGAACAGCCGGCGCGGCGACTCGTCGAAAATGACCGGCACGCTGTCGGGCACGCCCTCCGCCGCCGTGCCGGCCGGCGCGAGTATCGCCCCGGCTCCCCTTGCGAGCGCGTCCGCGATGAAGGCACGCCCGTCCGCCCGCGCGCCCGGCACTGCCATGAAGAGGTATCCCGGCCGCACTTCCCGGGAGTCCGCAGTCAGGCCGCGGATGCCGAGCGCATCGAGATCGATCCGGCATCCGGCGGCTGACATCAGGCCTCCTCGTCCTTGAAGAGCCGGGGCAGGAGCCGGTCGGGCACGATCCGCCGCATCCATGCGTCCGAATCCGGGCCGGCCGCGGGCACGCCGAGCATCGACCCGATGCGCGGGATCACCGCGCCGGCGACCGGGACGGCATTCCAGGCGGCAGTCGCGAAATTGTAGGTCTCCTTGCGGCCTTTCGGCTCGTCGAGCATGACGAAGACGGCGTAGCGCGGGGCGTCGATCGGGAAGACGCCGACAAAGGAGCTCAAACGCTTCGACCGGTCGTAGCGGCCGTTCACCACCTTTTCGGCCGTGCCCGTCTTGCCGCCTACCGGATATTCGGCGCTGTCCGCCCTCGAACCGCTTCCCCGAAGGACCACCTGGCGCATCATCCAGCGCATCTTGTCGGAGGTGTCGGAAGAGAAGACCCTGCGGGTCGGCGGCAGGGCGGCTCGCCTCAGCATGGTGACCGGCACCGCCACCCCGTCATTCGCAAGCGTCCCGATGGCCAACGCGGTCTGGAGGGGGCTGACGGAGAGGCCGTGGCCGAAACCGACCGTCATCGTCGTCAGCGGGCGCCAGGTCCGCGGCACGATGGGGTGGCCGACTTCGGGCAGTTCAAGCGCCGGGCGGCTCAGCAGGCCCAGCCCGTCCAGGACTTCCTTGAAAGCCTTCGCGCCGATCCGCTCGGCGATCCGCGCGGCGCCGATATTGGACGAGTGAACGACGACCTCGGCGGCCGACAGCACCCGCTTCTGGCCCCGATAATCGCCGATCGTGTGCCCGAACGCCTCAATGGGCGCGGTCGCGTCGAAACGGCTCGTCAGGCGCGAAATGCCCCGGTCGAGCGCGGTGGCGAGGGTGAGAAGCTTGAACGTCGATCCCATCTCGGCGACCAGAAGCGAGGCCCGGTTGGCCTGCGTTTCGTCCATCTTTGCCTGCCGATTGGGGTCGAAATCGGGCAAGGAGACCATCGCCAGCACTTCGCCGGTCCGGATATCGACCGCGAGGCCGGCACCGCCGATGGCGGAGTAATACTCGACCGCCCGCGCCAGCTCCTCGCGGATGACATGCTGGACCCTGATGTCGATCGAGAGCTGCACACTCTGCGTCGGGTCCGCGAGAATGGCGTTGAACCGCTGCTCCGCGCCGGCATTGCCGACCGGGCCGGCATCGCTCGGCTCCGTGCGTCCGACTGCGTGGGCGGCGAGTTGCCCGTAAGGGTAGATTCGCAGGTCTTCCGCCTGGAGGCCGACCCCGGGCAGGCCGAGGTCGAGCACCGCCTTCTGGTCCCGCGGCGTCAGGCGGCGGGCGACGAACACGAAACCCTGTTTGAGGGACAGTCTCTGGCGGGCTTCCGCGAAGCTGAGCCAGGGCAGGGCGCTGGAGAGCTGTGTCGCCGCCGTCTCGACATCGTCGATCTGCGGCGGCCAGGCGACGAGGGCCCGCGAGACGATGCTGGTGGCGAGCAGCCGCCCGTTGCGGTCCACTATGTCGCCCCGTTTGACGGGATGGCCGAAGTCCGCCTTTTCCACGGGCGGCGGATTGTCCCGGGCCAGAGTGCCCAGGTCGACGAGCTTGACCGCCAGGATTGCGAGGCACGCGAAGAAGGCGAGCACGCCGAAGACGAGCCGGGTGCGGGCCGTCGCAAGCGCCGGGGATGCCGAACGGTGCAGTTTCATTGCCGGCCTCCGGGTCCCAGGGCAAGGGACAGGCGGGACGACTGCTCCGTCGGGAGTCCGGAGTTGGGATCGTCGTCCCGCCCGGCACGCGCCCCGGCTCGGGGCGGTTCGGGAGCGCTGGCCGGTCGAGCCGGGAGGAAACTCGACCGGTGAAGCTGATCCGCCTCGATGGGGACCAGGCCAAGGGCGCGTGCATTCTGGAATTCGAGGGTTTGCGGCTGCGTGAGGAACGCGAGCTCGCTGCGGAGCACCTGGATGCGTTCGCGTTCGGCGAGAACCAGGCCGTTGAGTTCGGCCAGCCGGTCCTTGCGGTCGCGTACATGGTCTCCGACCGCGAAAAGCCCGGCCGCCATTGCGGCCGCGCCGACGCACCAGAAGAATGTGGTGCGCACGCTCATGCCGCGAGCCTCTCGGCGGCGCGCATCCGGGCCGATCTCGCGCGCGGGTTGGCGTCGATTTCGGCGGCGCTCGGACGGGTTGCGCGGCGGTGCAGCAGCCGGAAGGAGGCGGGAAAGGAAGGCGACTTGGGCGGCCGGTGGCGCGATCCGCCGGGCGCGGCGCCGCTGCGTTCGCGCAGGAATGTCTTGACGGCGCGGTCTTCCAGCGAGTGGAAGGAAACGACGGCGAGTCGTCCGCCGGGCGCAAGCAGCCTTTCGGCGGCCGCCAGGCCGCGGTCGAGTTCGCCCAACTCGTCGTTGACGGCGATGCGCAGCGCCTGAAAGGTCCGCGTTGCGGGATGGATCCGGCCGTCCGCCGGCACAACGCCCGCGACGATTTCAGCGAGGCGGTCCGTTGTGCGGATCGGCGCCCGGTTGCGCGCCGAGGCGATTGTCCGGGCCACGCGGCGGGCGCGCGGCTCCTCGCCATAGCGGCGGATGATATCCGCCAGGCTCTTCTCGTCGAGGCCGGCGAGGAGATCGGCCGCGCTCGGCCCCTCGCCGCTCATCCGCATGTCCAGCGGACCGGGCGCGAAAGAAAAGCCCCTTGCCGGATCGTCCAGCTGCGCCGAGGACACGCCGAGATCGAAAGCGATGCCGTCCGCCGGCGCGAAGGCCTCGTCGGCGGCGATGCCGTCCATCTCCGAAAACCGGGCGCGTCGGAAGCGGAAACGGTCTCCGCAATGCCGGCCGAGCGCGGCTGCCGCTCCTTCGGCCGCCGGGTCGCAATCGAGGGCGAGCACCCGGCAGGGCGCGGATTCCAACAGCGCGCGCGAATAGCCGCCCCGTCCGAAGGTGGCGTCCACATAGCGCCCGCCGGGGCGCGGGCCGATGGCGGCGACGACCTCCGAGGCCATGACCGGGATGTGCCCGCCGGCGGTCACTTGTCGAACTCCGACTGGAGGAAGCCGCCGAAGCGGATCATGGCCTTGATGTCGTCGTCGAGATCCGAGGTTACGTCCCCGACCCACGTGTCATGGGCCGACGGCTTCCAGATCTCGATGACGTCCACATTGCCGATGAAGCGGACTTCGCTTTCGATGCCGCAAGCCTGCCGGAGGTCCTGCGGCAGCAGCAGGCGGCCCTGTCCGTCTATCTGCGTTTCGCGCGCGCGGCCGACGAACAGGCTGGCGATCTGTCCGGAGTCGATCCGCTTGCCGTTTCGGGCTTTTACCTTCTTCAGTTTCTTATGGATATGTTTAGCCCAATTCTGCAAGTATCTCTCTTCGCAGAAAAAGATGGCGTTGCGGTCGTCGAACACGGGAGCGGCCAGCAAGCGCATTTCGGCATCCTGGGGAATCGCGCGCCGATGAGCAGCCGGCACAATGACCCGCCCTTTGGCATCCAGTTTCGCGTCGTATTGGCCCGAGACCCGCACCGGAGGCTCCACCTTTCGCGCTTTGGCTGAGGGAGCTCGCCCCTTTCAGCCACTTTGCTGCCACTTACAACCACTTTCTGCCACTTTACTACCGCTAGTCAAGCCGGATGCCAGAAAAAATAATTCCGGGCCGAGCCCGAGGTTCTGCAGCAGAAGAGAACCAAAATCGAACAAAAAATGTTTCCGGGGAGGATATCCACATTCAGTTTGTGGATAACTTTAACTCCGGCGGCGAATCCACGGAAAGACGGTTCAGAAGGCCTGTAGGCCGGGTTCTGTACCGCCCGTTTCCGGGCGGCGACGGCCATTCGTCTGGGACGCCCGTCTCCGGACGCCTCGAGCGACCAACCCGAGCAGCGAGCGCGGAGGACGCCGGCCGGAACGGGACGCTCCGGCCTGCCGCTCCTATTCGGTCTTGCTCCCGGTGGGGTTTGCCCTGCCGGCTCCGTTGCCGAAGCCGCGGGGCGCTCTTACCGCCCCGTTTCACCCTTGCCGGCCGGCCGGGCGCGCCCGGCGGGCAGGCGGTTTGTTTTCTGTGGCACTTTCCCTAGGGTCGCCCCCGCCGGGCGTTACCCGGCACCGTTCCTCCGTGGAGCCCGGACCTTCCTCACCGGGCATGGAGCCCGGCGCGACCGTCCGGCCTTCTGAACCGAACGCTCATTCAGGCGCTTTCCAGCTCTTCGCGCAAGAGGGCGAGTTCGAGCCACTCCTCTTCGAGAGCGGCGGATTCCGACCGCGCCTTGTCCAGAAGCGCGGCCGCGCGGGCGAATTGCTCGGGGTCGCGGGCATAGAAGCCAGGGTCGGCGAGCGTCTGCTCCAGTTTCGCGGCGCGCGCCTCCGCTTCCTGCATCGCTCCGGGCAGCTCGTCCCAGCGCCGCTGCTGGCGGAAGCTCAGCTTGTTGGCCTGGCGGCGTGGGCGGGCCGGCACGGCCTTCGGCTGCGGTTTCGGTTCGGCGCGTTGTCGCGCGGCGGGCCGGTTGCGCCGGTAGTCGCTGTAGCCGCCAGCGAACTCGCGCGCCGTGCCGTCCCCCTCCAGCGCGATGACGCTTGCGACCGTCTTGTCCAGGAAGTCCCTGTCGTGGCTCACCAGGATGAGAGTGCCCTCGAAATCGCCCAGCACGTCTGCCAGGAGGTCGAGCGTGTCCATGTCGAGATCGTTGGTCGGCTCGTCGAGCACCAGCAGGTCGCATTGCCGCGCGAGCGTGCGCGCGAGCAGCAGGCGGTTGCGCTCGCCGCCGGACAGCGAGCCGACCGGACTCTCGACCTGGTCGAAATCAAACAGGAAGTCCTTCAGGTAGCCGACCACATGGCGGGGCCGGCCGCGCACGAAGACGGTATCGCCGCCTCCCGGGCAGAGCGTGCGCTTCAGCGTGGCATCGAGGTCGAGCGAGGCGCGGCGCTGGTCGAAATAGGCCGATTGCAGGGTCGCGGACCGGCGGACCTTGCCGGAGTCGGGCTTCAGGTCGCCGATCAGCATGCGCAGCAAGGTCGTCTTGCCGGCCCCGTTCGGTCCCAGTATGCCGATCCGGTCGCCGCGCAGGATCCGGGTGCTGAAGCCCTCGACGATAGTGCGTGTGCCATACTGCTTGGCGACATTGGCGGCCTCGATCGCCATGCGGCTCCTGATCTCGCTTTCCTCGAGCACGATGCGGGCGCGCTGCGGGGCCCCGAGCATCGCGGCGCGGCGTTCGCGCATATCGTTCAGCGCGGCGAGGCGGCCCTGGTTGCGCCGGCGCCGCGCGGTGATGCCGCGATGCAGCCAGCGCGTCTCTTCGGCGATCCTCCGGTCCAGCTTCTCCTGGCGGCGCAGCTCCTCCGCGATCACCGATTCAGACCACTCCTCGAACGCGGAGAATCCCCGGCCGGTCTGGCGCAGCCTTCCGCGCTCCAGCCAGAGGATGCGGTCGGTGACGCCCGCGAGGAAGCGGCGGTCGTGGCTGACGACCACGACCGCTCCCTCATAGCCGCGCAGCAGACGCTCGAGCCACTCGATGGCGGGCAGGTCGAGATGGTTGGTCGGCTCGTCCAGCAGCAGGATATCGGGCGCCACGGCCAGCACGCGCGCAAGCTCCGCTTTCCGGCTCTCGCCGCCGGAAAGCGTCGCCATGCGCCGGTCGGGGTCGAGGTCGAGCCGGTCCATCATTGCCGCGACGGCATGGTCGGGGGCGGGCGGCCCGCCGTCCGGGGGCTTGCTCACATAGTCCCGGACAAGGGCCTCCGCCTCGCCGGGCGGGTCCTGGCGCAGATAGGCGATGCGAATGCCGGGCTGGGCGTAGCGTTCGCCGAGATCGAGTTCCAGCTCGCCGGCGATCAGTTTCATCAAGGTGGATTTGCCGCAACCGTTCCGGCCGATCAGGCAGGCGCGGTCGCCGCGCGCAATGCCGAAGCTGACCTCGGAGAACAGGCTCGCGCCGCCGAAGCCGAGCTCGGCGTCGCGAAGCGTGAAGATCGGCGGGCCGGCCACCGGCGACCGTCAGGCGGCCAGCTTTGCAGCGAGCCGCACGGTCTCCCGGACGACGCGGCGGACCGCGGCTCCGTGAGGCTCCTCGGCGAGGCCGCCTTCATCGTCGAACGCGCTTCCCGCCCGGGCGACGGCATGTTGGGCGGGCGCGACGATGACGCCGATGCCGGACAGGATCTGCCGCACATGGACGAGGCCCCGGAGCCCGCCGAGCGCGCCCGGCGAAGCCGCCATGAGGCCCGCAACCTTGCCCCTGAACCAGACGAGCTGCGGTTCGCCGGCCACCGGGCGGGACACCCAGTCGATGGCGTTCTTCAGGAGCGGCGAAATGGAGCCGTTATATTCGGGCGACACGATCAGGAAGCCGTCATGGGCCAGGAACAGCTCCTTCAGCCGAACCGCGCCGGCCGGCAGGCCCTCTTCGGTCTCCAGGTCGCCGTTGTAGAGCGGAAGGTCGAAGTCGGCGAGGTCCAGCAGGACGGCTTGCGCGCCGGCATTCCCGGCTTCGCGCGCGGCGAAGCGGGCCAGCCGGGCATTGAAGGACTCCCGGCGCACGGACCCCGCAAATACAAGTAATTTGGGGCTCAAAGGCGGACGATCTTTCCCGGATTCATGATGTTCTTCGGGTCCAGCGCGCGCTTGATGGCCCGCATCGCCGGCAGCGCCGAGGGATGCTCGGCCTCCAGGAAGTGCATCTTGCCGTAGCCGATGCCGTGCTCGCCCGTGCAGGTGCCGCCCATGGCGAGCGCACGGCGCACAAGGCGGTCGTTGAGGTCGGTGGCGATCCGGACTTCCTCGGCATCGTCCGTCTTAATGACGAAGATCACATGGAAATTACCGTCGCCCACATGGCCGACAATGGGCGTCGGGAACGGTGCGGAGGCGAGGTCGGCGCGCGTCTCGGCGATGCACTCCGCCAGCTGCGAAATCGGCACGCAGACATCGGTTGGCCATCCCTCGCAGCCCGGACGAAGCGCGATGGCGGCGAAGAAGGCGTCGTGGCGCGCCTGCCAGAGCCGGTTGCGCTCCTCGGTGGTGGTGGACCAGGCAAAGTCCGAACCGCCGAACTCCCGCGCGATCTCGCCCGTAGCCTCCGCCTGCTCCGCGACGCCGGCCGGCGTGCCGTGGAACTCGAAGAAGATGTGCGGGGAGGGCGCGTAGTCGAGCCTGGAATAGCGGTTGCAGGCATCCATCTGCGCTTCGTCCAGCAGCTCGATCCGTGCGACGGGAATGCCGGACTGGATCGTCAGGATGACGGCGTCCACGGCGGCATCCACCGACGGGAAGGCGCAGACTGCGGATGCGACGCTCTCCGGGATGCCGTAGAGGCGGAGATGGATGCCGGTGACGATTCCGAGCGTGCCCTCGGAACCGATATAGAGGCGGGTAAGGTCGTAGCCGGCGGAAGACTTGCGCGCGCGGGTGCCGGTCTCGATCAGGCGTCCGTCCGGCAATACCACTTCGAGGCTGAGGACGTTCTCGCGCATGGTGCCGTAGCGCACCGCATTGGTGCCGGAAGCCCCGGTTGCGACCATGCCGCCGAGCGAGGCGTCGGCGCCGGGGTCTATCGGGAAGAACAGGCCCGTCGCACGCAACTCCTCGTTGAGCCGCTTGCGCGTGACGCCCGGCTCGATGAAGCAGGTCATGTCCTCTTCGTGGACGGCGCGGACGCGGTCGAGACCGGTCAGGTCGATGGTGATGCCGCCGTCGAGCGCGCCGATGTGCCCTTCGAGGGAGGTGCCGGCGCCGAACGGGACGATGGGAGTGCCGGACTCGTGGCAGGCGCGGACGATGGCCTGCACCTCCTCGACCGTTTCCGGGAAAACCACTGCGTCCGGCGGATGCGCCTCGTGAAAGGTCGCGTCCTTGCCATGGTGCCCGCGCACGGCCTCCGAGGTGCTGAACCGCGCGCCGAAACGCTCCCTGAGCGCGGCGAGGCTCATTTGGCGCAGATCGCCTCTATCTCTACCACCATTGCCGGGTCGGCGAGACCGGCCACGAAGAGCAGGGTCGAGGCGGGCGGGTTGTCCCCGAGAAAGGCGCCGCGGCTCTCGCGGTAATAGTCGATGTCCTCGCGGCGGGTGAGGAACACGTTGACCTTGACGATATTCTCCCTGGTGAGGCCCGCCGCCTCCAACTGAAGGCCGAGATTTACCCAGACCCGGTCGATCTGGCCGCGCGCGTCCTCGACGAGGGAGCCGTCGGGCCGAATGCCCACCTGGCCGGCAATATGGACCCAGGTCGCGCCCGCAGGCGCCTCCACCGAATGCGAATAACCGCGCGGGGCGTGGACAGTGTCGGGACTGCGTCTCGTCAGCATGGCGTTTCCCTTCTCCTCCGGTCGGGCAGGCGTCGGCAGCGGCTGGCTGGTAGGTCGCCGACCGGCACAAACATATAGCACGTTGAGTTCTGTGGGGTGCAGCATCCCTGCAGTCGAAAGGGGCCATATCAGCGTCATGTTTCGCGGCGGCTCAGCGGCATGTCGTCGGTTGAGATGACAGTGCCGACAATTGGTTCACCAAAATCCGCTCCACCAAATGGCAGCTCAGCAGCCCGCCTCCTCAGGCCTGTGCTTGGCGGCAGTGTATCTACATGCAATAATCAATCAAAACACCATGAAGGCACAGGGCAGGCAAGATGCTGAAGGACGAGATTGATGCGGCCAAGAGAACAGTAAACACCGACAGAGTCCAGATGACGATCGGTGAGGTTGCCACGATGTACTCTAACGAAGAGATTAACATTCTTCCCGACTTTCAGAGACTTCATCGATGGAGCCTTGAAAAGAAATCTAATTTCGTGGAATCTATATTGATTGGTATTCCAATTCCACCAATATTTGTCTTCGAAACTGAGAATGGAATTTGGGAGCTTGTAGATGGGCTCCAAAGAATTTCTACAATTTTAGAATTTATGGGCGTACTTAAGGATGTCGACAATCCTTCCCAGCTGAAGAGAAGTGTTTTAGCGAAAACGAAATACCTTCCGAGCTTAGAAAGAGTGGCTTGGGAAGCGAAAACAAACTCAGAGATTACACTGGGTAAATCGATGCAGCTGTTTTTCCGAAGAGCTCGACTCGACTTTGAAATACTCAAGCACCCAAGTGATCCAAAGACCAAATATGATTTGTTCCAGCGTCTAAACCGCGGTGGAGCATACGCGAATGAGCAAGAAGTTAGAACTTGTTCAATGGTTCTAGCAGATGCAGATTTTACCCAATGTCTAAAGGAAGTTGCAAACAGTGACGATTTCAAAGAGCTTTGCCGAGTAACGCAAGAACAGCATCAACGCCAGCGTGACTTGGAATACTTGGTTCGTCTCATCGTCCATACATTTGTAGAATATTCATCTCATATGGATATTGAGGAATACCTTAGTAACGGAATTCTCAAGGTCATCGAAAACAACAAACAAAAAGAAGCTTTGATGACAGCAAGATGGGTAATTGAAACGCTTAGGCGTGTGGGTGGAAGTGATGTATTGCTTCCGCCTATCGACGACGACCAAGCTAATGTGGGTCGCCGTTTCTCTCTTCGCGCAATCGAGGTTATAGCGGTTGGAGTTGCCAGGAATCGAGATGCTCTAATTTGTATGCGGAATGCTGACAGCTTTATTGCCGAGAGGATCGAGACATTCTGGGCCGACCCAATGGCTGATGAGCTTAGGAGTGGCGGTCAGCGAGGCACGACCAGAATACAAAAGAGCATTCCACATGGAGAAGAGTGGTTCAAACCGAATGCTCAAAACAATTGACAGTTACTTTGATGATATCGACATTGCTAGATCGCGGCGTGCAAGGGAGCTCTCAGAGATCAAGATGGTTTTTGGTGCAGGGCACGAGGCAGCTAGCTCTTTCGATGTCCAGTCCAAAGCACTTGTAGTGTTGAGTTATGCGGTGTGGGAAGGATTTTACAACGAATGTGTAGAGACGTATTGTGATTTTCTCGAATCACAAGGCAAGGTTGTATCCGAAGTGGGCTGGGGGATGTTGGTAGGGGTACTCAATGGAGAATTTGATTCGCTTCGTGATCGCCACCATTCCTCAAAAGCGAGGAGAGAGTTTGTAGAAGAATTCGGAACACGACGAGGGAGCAAGTTCGAGGACTTTGATCGGCAAGTAATAAGGGCAAGATCGAATTTAAACTGGGAAAGATTGAGTCAAAATTTTAGCATATTGGATTTCGACTTGAGACCGTTTCAAAAACATAGGATTCGATTGGAGAAGGAGGTTGTTGGTTGGCGACATAGCGTCGCGCATGGGGACGCACCAAATCTTGCGCAAATAGATGCCGCTGAGCATGTATCTTTGGTTAGGGAAATAATGTTATTGGTCGCCGACACGTTTCAGACTGCGATGTTGAAGTACATTTAGCCGTCAAGTTAGGTGGAAGGTGGGGCATCGACAAGGGTCGGTCGCCAGTTTGTAGGCGGTCGCGTAGGTAAACGACCGGGAGGTCGTCGCAGGAGTGGAGGGGTTTAGGCGAGAAGAAAGCCCGCGGCCGGATTGCGCCGGCCGCGGGCCGTTCGGGGAATGCGGAGCCGCTAGTTGAGCAGCCGCATGTCCTCTTCTTCGATCTCCTTCTCCGCCTCGGCGATGGACGCCTCAAGCAGCTTCAGCCACTTGTCGCCGAAGCGCTCCACATACCACTGCTTCAGCGGCTGGACGGACTCGACGAACTGCGCCTTTTCCTCGGGCGTCGGCACATAGACCTGGCCGCCCTTCTCCTTGAAGGCTGCATAGCCGGCGAGCGCCGTGAACTTCGGGTCGTCGGAGGCCATTGAGGTCATGTGATGGAAGCCGGCGGCGACGACCCGCTTCAAGTCGGGCGACAGCCCCTGCAGGAAGTCGTCGTTCATCCACCAGAACAGGAACATGTAAGCGTGGTGGTCCAGGGTCACACGGTTCAGGAACTCGTGGAACTTCATGTTCACGATGTCGGTGATGCCGTTCTTGGTGCCGATCACGACGCCCGTGGCGAGCGAGGTGTAGAGTTCCTGCCACGGAATCGGCGTCGGGTTGCCGCCCATCAGGTTGACCATCTCGACCTGCAGCGGCGACTCGATGGTGCGCATCTTCACGCCTGCAAGGTCGGCCGGCGTCTTGATGGTGACGTCGATGGTGAAGAAGTCGCGCCAGCCGCCCGTATTGTTGAGGCCCATGAGGCGGAGCGTGCCGGTCTTCTCGAGCACCGCCTTGCGAACCTCGTCCATGAACGGGCTCTTCATCACCTTCTCGGCGACGCGGTCGTTCGGGAAGATGTAGGGCAGGTCGGTGACCTGGATTTCCGGGAAGATGTTGGCGATGCCGCCGACGGTCGTTCCCGTGATCTCGCAGGTGCCGAGCTGGACCGATTCGAGGCACTGGCGGAAATTGCCGCAGAGCTGTCCGGCCGGGTAGATCTCGACCTCGACCGCGCCGTTGGTCTGTGACTCGACGAAGTTCTCGAAGACCAGCGAGCCCTTGTGGTCCTCGTCGTCGGTCGAGCCGATATGGCAGATCTTGATGGTCGTGTCCGCCGCGCCGGCCGCCCCGATGCCCCCGAGCCCGACGGCCAGGCCCAGCCCGGCGGCGGCCATTAATTCCAGATGTCTCTTCATCCTCTTCCTCCCTCCGGAAGCCCTTGAAACGGCGAGTTTGTCTTCCCGCGCGGCCCCGGTCAACAAACTATTGAATCCGGCCCGAAGGCGGCGCGGCGCCGCGTCACACGAAAAAGCCCGGCGCGTTTCTGGTGAACCCGAGCCAGTAAGGCAGCGACATGGAGATGACCGGGAAATAGGTGACGACGAAGATCGCCAGGATCTCCACCGCCAAGAGCGGCAGCATTTCGAGCGCGATCACCTCGACGCGCAATCGCGAGATGCCGGAGGCGACGAACAGGATGAGCCCCATGGGCGGCGTCGCCAGCCCGATCGTTAGGTTGATGCACATGATGACGGCGAAATGCAGCGGATCGACGCCGAGCGCCGTCATGGTCGGCGCCAGGATCGGGCCGAGGATCAGGATGGCCGGGCCGGCGTCGAGGAACATGCCGACGATCAGCAGCAGCACATTGATGAAGAACAGCAGCAGCAGCGGGTCGCTGGTTATGCTGAAGAAGAAGTTGGACAGGTGGACCGGCACCTGCGAGAGGCTGGCGATGGCCGCGAACGCCGTCGCCGTGCCGATAATGAGCAGGATCGCGCCGGAGGTGACGGCCGCGTGGAGGAACAGGTCCGGCAGGTCCCGGAACTTGAGCGTGCGCAGCACGATCAGGCTGATGAACAGCGCGTAGAAGGCCGCCGCGGCCGCCGACTCGGTCGGCGTGAAGATGCCGCCCAGAATGCCGCCCAGGATGATGACCGGCGTCATCAGCGGCAGCACCGCGCCCCAGGCCGCGGTGCCGACTTCCCTCACGGTCGCGCGGCTGTGCGCCTTCGGGTAGTTGCGCCGCTTGGAGATGATGCCCGTCACCGACATCAGCATGAAGCCCACCATGAGGCCCGGAATGAGTCCGGCGGCGAACAGCCCGGCCACCGAGACATTCATGATGAAGGCATAGACCACCATGATGAGGCTCGGCGGGATGATCGGGCCGATGACCGAGGAGGCCGCGGTGATGGCGGCGGCGAATTTGCGGCTGTAGCCGTCCTTCTCCATCGCCGGGATCAGGATCGAGCCGACCGCCGAGGTGTCGGCGACGGCAGAGCCGCTGATGCCGGCGAACAGCATGCTGGTGACGATATTCACATGCGCGAGGCCGCCGCGCAGGTGGCCGACCAGCGTATTGGCGAAATTGACCAGGCTCATCGTGATGCCGGCCCGGTTCATCACCTCGCCCGTCAGGATGAAGAACGGAATCGCCAAGAGCGGAAACTGGTGGATGCCGGCGAAGGTGCGCTGGAAGAGCATCTTCAGGAAGATCGGCTTCTCGGCCAGCAGGAAGCCCACCATCGGCGCGAAGCCGAGCGCGAAGACGATCGGCATGCCGATGAACATCGCAGCGAGGAATATCCAGAAGAAGGTGACGCCCATGGGTTCCGCCTGCTGCCCCCGTTAGTCCGCTCTGGCCGCGTCCTGCTGCGTGAGCGTCGGCCGCGCATTGGCCGGATCCATGACGCCCCGGAGCGCGTTGACCATGTATTCGAGCGCCACCATGGCGACGGCGAAGCTGCCGACCGGCATGCAGATGTAAACGTAGAAGATCGAGATATCGATGGTGGAGGCGCGTTGAATGCGGGCGTTCCAGGTCATGAACGCCCCTTCCTTTATGAACACGATCATGAGCGAGATGATGCCGGCGAAGATCATCATGATGAGGAACTGGCGAAGCCGGCCGCGCAACTGGCCGAGGATAACCTCGATGCCTACATGCGCGCCCATGCGCAAACCGATGGGCGCCACGAAGAAGGTGAGCCACACCATGACGAACTTGGCGATCTCTTCCGACCAGGCGAGCGCGTCGTTCATCACGTAGCGCATGAAGACCGCGACATCGACGATGATGAGCATGATGGCCAGCAGGACGATGGCGAGCCACTTCAGGCCGACCATCATGCGGTCGTTCACCCAGACGAGCCCGGTCTCGAGCCGTTCGAGCATTGCCGGGAATGACATCCGGATGGCGCCCTCTCTCCGCTCCTCCGGCGGCGAGGGTAGGGCAGACGGGGGCGGGCCGCAATCCGCTTGTCCAAGTCTGCCCAAGCCTTGGCCCGGCGCCGGCGATGGGCCTATGATGAGCGACCTGTCGGCAAAGGAGGGACGCGCATGAGCGAGGCGATCAGGGTTTTCTGGCGGCCCGGCTGAACGAGCTGCCTGAGAACCAAGGAGTTCCTCTCGGTCCGTGGGATCGAGTTCGACAGTATCGACGTGACGACGCACCCCACCGGCATGGACCTGCTGCGCGAACTCGGCGCACGCTCGATCCCGGTGGTTTCGCGCGGCAAGGATTTCGTGTTCGCCCAGGCGATCTCGGACGTGGTCGGCTTCCTCGGCCTCGACGAGGATGTGGGGCCGGAGCTCTCCATGCCGGAGCTGGCGGCGAAGCTCGACATGGTGCTGGCGGCCGCCGCGCGCTATGTCGCCCAGGTGCCGGACGACCGGCTCGGCGACAAGCTGCCGGGGCGCGACCGCGCCTACCGGGTCCTGTTCCACCACATCTTCAACATCGCCGATGCAACGATTTCGGCGATGGAGAGCGGCGAGCCGGTGAACTACGAGGCGCTGACCGCGCCGCCGCCGGACGACATGCAGACCGTGGCGGACATCGTGGCCTATGGCGAAGAGGTGCGCGCGCGGGTCGCCCGCTGGTGGGAGTCGGGACGCAAGCCGGACCCGGTGGACACCTATTACGGGCCCCATCCGCTGCATGAGATATTCGAGCGCACGGTCTGGCATCCGGCCCAGCATGTCCGCCAGCTCATGCTGATCCACGAGATGCTCGGCATCGAGACCGACGGCCCGCTCGGCGACGAGGACTTTCGCGGCCTGCCGCTTCCCGAACAGGTCTGGGACGGCTGAGCGGGGAGACGTCGCCCGAGGCCGCGCCCGCCGTCCCGTTCCGGGAGGCGCTTGCGGCCTGGACGAAGGTCGGGTTCGCCAGTTTCGGCGGGCCGGCGGCGCAGATCGCCCTCATGCACCGCGTCGTTGTGGAGGAGAAGCGCTGGCTCGACGAGCCGCGTTTCCTCCATGCGCTCAATTTCTGCATGCTGCTGCCGGGGCCGGAGGCGCAGCAGCTCGCCACCTATACCGGCTGGCTGCTGCACGGCATACGCGGCGGCCTCGCGGCGGGCCTGCTGTTCATCCTGCCGGGCGCGGTCGTCATTGCGGCGCTGGCGGCGGTCTATGCGCTTTACGGCCGGCTGCCGGCGGTCGAGGCGGCGTTTCTCGGCGTGAAGGCGGCGGTGTTGGCGCTGGTGGTCGAAGCGCTGCTCCGGATCGGCGCGCGCGCGCTCAGGGACGGTTTCGCCTGGGCGCTCGCCTGCGGGGCGTTCGCCGCGCTCTTCCTGTTCGCCGCACCCTTCCCGGCCGTCATCGCCGCGGCGGCGCTGACGGGCGCCGCCATGGCGTTCCTGCGCAAGGGAAGGCCGGCATCGGAGCCGGAAACGCCGCTTCCCGCCGTCGGCTCTTCCAGCGGGCGAAGCGGAACCGGAAGGCTGGCGCTCGTCCTGCTTGCCGTCTGGCTGCTGCCGACGGCGGTGTTGCTCGCCTGGCTGGGCGGCGGACATGTGTTCTCCGGCATCGCGGTCTTCTTCTCCAAGATGGCGGCGCTGACCTTCGGCGGCGCTTATGCGGTGCTCTCCTGGGTGGCGCAGGAGGCCGTGGCCGCGAGAGGCTGGCTTGCGCCCGGCGAGATGCTGGACGCGCTCGGGCTCGCGGAGACGACGCCGGGACCGCTCATCCTGGTGGTGGAGTTCGTGGGCTTCCTCGCGGCCTGGCGCGAGGCGGGCGGGCTCGACCCGCTCGTCGCCGGGCTGCTGGGCGCGGGACTCACGCTCTGGGTCACGTTCGCGCCCTGCTTCCTGTTCATCTTCGCCGGCGCGCCGCATGTCGAACGGCTGAGGGGCCGGCCCCGATTGCAGGCCGCGCTCGCCGGCGTCACGGCGGCCGTTGTGGGCGTGATCGCCAACCTCTCCGCCTGGTTCGCGCTCAACGTGCTGTTTGCGGCAGGCGCGCGGCGGGAGGCCGGCCCGGTCTCGGTCTATCTGCCGGATCCGGCAAGCCTCGACCTCAAGGCGCTCGCGCTGGCGGCGCTCGCCGCGCTGGCGTTGTTCGCGCTGCGCCTCGGCGCGTTCCGCACGCTTGCCCTGGCCGCCGCCGCCGGCCTCGCCCTCTTCGCCGCGGGCGTCTGAGCCTTCAGCGGGCCTGGCGGGCGGCGATTGCGTCGGCGATGCGAATGACGGCCTTGGCGCGCTCCGCGACCGGCACATCCACCATCTTGCCGTCCACGGTGATCGCGCCCTCGCCGCGCGCCAGCGCCTCGTCATAAGCCTCGACGACGCGCCGGGCCTCATCGACCTCCGCCTCGGTCGGGCCGAACTCCTCATTGCAGACCCGCACCTGGTTCGGGTGAATGCAGGACGCGCCCTGGAGGCCCATCTTCTTCGAGCGGCGGACGATACGCCGGAAGCCCTCGATGTCGCGGAACTCGGCGATGGAGCCGACGAAGCCCATCGGCAGGATGCCGGCTTCCCGCGCGCAGGCAACCACCTGCTGCTTCAGGCCGTAGAGCGTTTCCTCGTCGGCGGTCATGCCCATGGAGAGGCCGAAATCCTCCGAGCCGAGCGACAGCGAGACGCTGCGCGGGTCGGCATGGGCGATCTCGCGGAGGTTGAGATAGCCCTTTGCGGTCTCGACGGCGATGCAGAGCCTGACCTGCCCCGCCGGGATGCCGCGCTCGGCCTCCAGCTCGGCGACCGTCTGGCTGAGCGCGATCACATGCTCGGCGCTGTCCACCATCGGGCACAAGAGGCCGGTCAGCTCCGGGATGACGATGGCCTCCAGGTCGCGCACCGCGAGCCGCCAGGGACGGTTGATGCGCACCAGCGTGTCGATGCCCTGCGCCGCAAAGCCGCGCACGATGTCCGGCGCGGCGGCGCGGGCGGCGTCCTTGGCGTTGGCCGCAACGGAGTCCTCCAGGTCGAGGATCAGCCCGTCGGCGCCGACGCCCGGACCCTTCTCGATGAACTTCTGCGCGGTCGCCGGGACGAACAGCAGCGAACGCCAGACGGGCAGGCTCATATCGCGCCCTCCTTCTTGAGCCGGTCGAGGTCCAGGCCGAGACCGCCCAGGATTTCCTCATTGTGCGCGCCGATGTCGGGTGCGGGCGTGCGGATGGCGCCCGGCGTGCCCGAAAGGCGCGGAATGACATTGTGCATCGGAAGGCGTCCGAGCTCGTCGTCCGGCAGGTTGACGATGACGCCGCGTTCCCTGGCGTGGCGGTCTTCCTTCAGTTGCGCGGCGGAGTAGATCGGCCCCGCCGTCACGCCCTCGCGCTCGAAGACCTCCATCGCTTCGGCCAGCGTGCGCTCGGCGATGAAGCCGCCGACAATGGCGTCCACCTCCTCGCGGTTGGCGGAGCGGGCGGCCTGGGTGTTGTAGCGGGGGTCGTCGCACATGTCGGCGCGTCCGATGGTGCGGAAGATGCGCATCGCCATGGACTGCATGGAGCCGCTCATGGCGATCCACTCGCCGTCCTTCGTCCGGTAGGCGTTGCGCGGCGAGGTGGTGTTGGAGGCGTTGCCGAGCCGGGCCGGCGCCGTGCCGGTCGCGCTGTGGATCGCGGCGTCGGGGCCCAGGATGGACACCAGCGGCTCAAGCAGCGAGAGGTCGATCACCTGGCCTTCGCCGCCCTTCAGCTCGACTTCGCGGAGCGCCACCATCACGCCGAACGCGCCGTAGAGCCCGGCCACATTGTCGGCGAGCGCGAGCGGCGGCAGCGCCGGCGGCTTGTCGGGAAAGCCGTTCTTGTAGGCGAAGCCGGACATGGCCTCGACCAGCGTGCCGAAGCCCGGCCTGTGGGCGTAGGGGCCGGTCTGGCCGTAGCCGCTGACCCGCGCGACGATCAGCTTCGGGTTGCGCGCGAGCAGCACATCGGGCCCGAGGCCCATCCGCTCCAGCGCGCCCGCCTTGAAGTTCTCGACCAGCACCTGCGCCGTCGGCAGCAGGTCCAGCAGGACCGCACGGCCCTTCTCGCTCCGGAGGTTCAGCGAAATGCTCTTCTTGTTGCGCGCATACACCTTCCAACTGCAGGCCACCCCCGCGGCGGTCCAGTGGCGAAGCGCATCGCCCTCGGCCGGGTCCTCGACCTTGACGACTTCGGCGCCGTGGTCGGCGAGCACATGGGAAATCGCATTGCCGGCCACCAGCCGGGAAATGTCGAGAACGCGCACGCCGTCCAGCGCACGGGGAGCGTCGGGTCGGTAGTCGAGGTCCATGAGTACGGGGTATCCGCGTCGGGAACGCGGCGGATGGTGCGCCATCGCCCCGCCCCCGGCAAGGCCCGGCTGACGGGCTAGAAGGTGCCGGAATCGCCCAAATGGTGATGGTCCATGGCCGAGTGGGAGGCCGAACCCGCGAAAAACGACTCGGAAGCACTGTTGTGCATCGGGTGGTCATGGGCAACGACAAGGCCGGCGGTTGCCAAGGCAGCGTCGCCCTTTTCCATCTTCCTGTAATCGCGGCGAGCGACGACGAACAGCAGAACGGCCAACACGGGAATGGCAATCGCGAATTCCATCGGCCGTCTCCCAACCTGCCGCCAGCATCGAACTATCGCTCCCGGCAGGGCCTTCGGCAAGTGCCTACCGCTCCGGCTCCAGCGCGGCGCGGACGGTCCGCAGCCGGCGGGCCAGCAGCAACACGGCGAGCAGGCAGAGACAGGCGCCGCCGAGCACCGGCCAGGAGAGGCCGATACGGTCCGCGAGCGCGCCCATGGCGAGCGCCCCCAGCGCCGGGCCTGCGCGGAAGGTGAGGCCGTAAACGCTCAGCACCCGGCCCAGCATGTCGGACGGCGTGCCCATCTGGATCAGGCTCTGCGCGCCGACGCCCATGACCAGCATTGCGAAGCCCGCCACCGCCAGCGCCGCCAGCGCGAACTCGAAATGTCCGAGGACCGAAAACAGCGCCACCATCGCCGCATGCACCGCGGAGCCCGCGAACACGATGGGGGCGAGCCCCTGCCTGTTGCCGCGCCAGGCGAGCCAGAGGCCGCCCGCAAGCGCGCCGAGGCCGTTGACCGCGATCAGCATGGAAAAGCCCTCCGCGCCGCGCTCGAACACGACATCGGCAAAGGCGGGCAGGAGCTCCACATAAGGCCGGACCAGCAGCGCGCCCGCCAGCAGCAGCAGGATCAGCGGGCCGACGCCGGCATGGCGGCCGATATAGCGGAAGCCGTCGCCGATCTCAGCGAACAGGCTTCGCCGCTCGCGCCGCACCTGCAAGCGGGGGCTGAGCCTCAGCATCGGCAGGACGATCAGGAAGACGGCAAACGTCGCCGTATTGCAGAGAAAGGCCCAGCCCGCCCCGGACACCGGGCCCAGATGGAGCAGCAGCGGCCCGGCCAGGGTCGGGCCGATGAAGCGCGCGCTGTTCCAGCCGATGGAATTGATCGCCACTGCCGACGGGATGTCGTCGCGGCCCACGAGCGAGGGCACCAGCGACAGGCGCGCAGGCTGCGCAATGGCTGTCGCCGTGCCGAGCAGCAGGGTGAGCAGGAAGAGCGACTCCGGCGTCGTGAGGCCGCCGACGGTGAGCAGGCCGAGAGTGAAGGCCTGGAGGCAGAGCAGGCCCTGCATGGCGGCGATGATGCCGAGCCGGTTCAGCCGGTCCGCGACCGCGCCGGCGAAGGGCCCCAGCAGGATCGACGGCAGGAACTCGGCCGTCGCGATCAGGCCGAGGAAAAATGCCGATTCCGTCAGTTCCCAGGCAAGCGCGCCGACGCCGGTGCGCTGCATCCAGGTGCCGACCAGCGAGACCGCATTGCCGGTGAAGTAGAGGCGGTAATTCCGGTTGGCGAAGACCCGCCCGATGCCGCCCGCGGCAGGTGGCGCCATCAATCCAGCCGGTAACCCTGTTGCCGCAGGAAGGCGCCGAAATCCTCGCGCTCCGCATGCGAGACCTGCCGCGCCTTGTCCTCCGACCAGCCGTAGAACGCGGCCTCGCCGTAACGATCGAGGTCCCGCTGCTTGTCGGCCGGGATGCTGTAAACCGCGTCGCGCCGGCGGTCGTATGCGTCGATGCCGGCCGCGAGCTTCTCGTCGTCGTAGCGGTCGGTGTGGACCGTGACCGAGGGCGGCACGCGCATGGAGATGTAGCCCTGCGCAGCCGGCCAGCCGACGCACAACCCGGCGACCGGGAACACCCATTCCGGCAGGCCCAGCAGTTCGCCGATCCGGAAGGCATGGTTGCGCACGACGCTGATCGGGCAGCAGCCGAGGCCCGTCGCCTCCGCGGCGAGGATGAAGGTCTGCATGGCGAGTGCGGTATCGACGGTCGGGTTGAAGGCAGCGTCGAAATGGTCGTTGGCGAAGGGTTTGCCGCGCAACTCGCAGATGCGCCTTATGCGCCGCCCGTCGCCGCACCAGACCATGAACACGGGCGCCGTGCCGATCCAGGGCATGCCCGGAATAAGCGCCGCGACCTCCGCCCTGAGCGCCGGGTCGGCGACCCGGACCACGGAGGCCTGCTGGAGGTCGGACTTGGCGCTGGCGGAGAAGGCGCAGGCGAACAGCAGGTCGAGCATGTCCTCGGGAACCGGCCGGTCGGCGTAGCGGCGATGGGTGCGCCGGTCGAGGATCGCCGCAAGCGGGCCTTCCGCGGGCAAGTCCCTGCCGCCCGGCGTCTCGGGGCCGTAACGCTTCGTCACCAGGTCGGCCAGGGTATCGGGCATCGTTGTCCTCCGGGTCACGCGCCGGCGACGACCCTACGCCGCCCCGGCGCCCGGCGGAAGGCGGGCCCCCTCGACCCTAACGCATGCACGCAGGTCTGTACGGCGGCGTTGCGTTTCATATCCCCTTCCGTCGCCCCGGACCGCGATCCGGGGCCCAGCCTCGGTTCTGGCGGCAGCGTCAGCAGTCGGTGCCGTTCTTCACCGTGCCGCCCCCCGCCTTCGCGGGGGCGACGAAAAGGGGCGTCTTCACCGACTGCCGCGGCATCGGGAACCATGGATGGGCCCCCGCCTTCGCGGGGGCGACGAAAAGGGGCGTAGCCGAGCCAGCGGGCACGCTGGATACCAACCGGGAAAAGATGTGTGAATCCGGAGTTCCTCGACCGGGGCGGTACCTGCGGCAATAGGGTCGCAGGAGGACATCGGTCCATCGCAACAAGCCTCTTTTTGTTTATTTGGAAATATTTCCTGCCGCCTCCAAGGGCCGTGATCGCGGCGCAGAAGTCAGCAGAGGGCATAGTAGCCGGAGGCTGCATCGGCCTTGACATATGGGAAAAGTGTAGTAGCATACAGGTAGAGAGAAGGCGGCTTCCGGGGCCGCCTTTCGGCTTTTCTGCGCGGGAAAGCAATGGCTGGGGCCGAAAAAAGCCCCGGCGGGAACGGACAGGAGACGTGCGTCCGCCGTCTCGCGCGCGCAATCAGGTGCGCGAACCGCGCCGGCGCAAGACGCGCCCGCCCGCGCAGGGGCGCGCACGCAGGATACGCGCGCAAAAAGGGTCCCGCCGCTTGGGGACGCCCAGGCCGGCGGCGGCGCGGACGGAAGGGAATGGAACGCAATGGGACGGAGGAGCGATATGCAGAAACGGAACCGCAGAACTTCGGCGGCGGCATGAGGAACATGACATGTCATGACACAATGCACGGGGTCTTCCATGAACCTCCCCGCCTGCGGCTACCGGATTCACACATCTCGTGCCGGCCTGTATCCGGTGAGCTTGCCAGCCTGGCTGGGCAAGCCTTTGCCCCCCATTCGTCGCCCCCGCGAAGGCGGGGGCCCATCCCTGACACCCGATGCCGCCGCAGCCGGTGAAGAACGGGACCGACCGCTGACGCTGCCGCGAAAACCAAGGCTGGGCCCCGGCTCGGGGGCCGGGGCGACGGTTGGGGGCATGCAATGCGAAGCCACCGAAAACCGACGTGTGAATCCGGTAGCCGCCTGCGGAGGAGACGGGCGCCCTCTGCCACGCGCGCAATCAGCCGCGCGAACCGCGCCGGCGCACGACGCGGGCGGGCGCGGGCGCGCACGCGGGATACGCGCGCAAAAAGGGTCTGGCGGCGGCGCGGACGGAATGGAGCGGAACCGAACGCGACGGAGGGAACGATATGCAGGAACAGGACAGCGGAGTATCCGCAGGGGCATGGCGGAACATGACATCGCATGACAAAACATGACAATTCATGACGCATCGCGCTCATCCTTCTCCAATCGGGGCGGCAAAGCCGGATCGCTTCGCCCCGCACACTCGAAAGGTTCTCCAACCGTGACCGACGGCATCCGTTCCGGCCTCGCCCAATACGGCGACGCCGGGCTCTCCTTCTTCCTGCGCAAGGCGTTCATCAAGGCGATGGGCTATTCCGACGAGGCGCTCGAACGCCCGATCGTCGCCATCACCGACACTTTCAGCGGCTACAACGGTTGCCACCGCACCGTGCCGGACCTGATCGCCGCCATCGAGCGCGGTGTCATGCATGCGGGCGGGCTGCCGATCCGCTTCCCGACGATCTCGATCCACGAGAGTTTCTCGCACCCGACCTCGATGTTCCTGCGCAACCTCATGGCGATGGACACGGAAGAGATGGTCCGCGCCCAGCCGATGGACGCCGTGGTGCTGATCGGCGGTTGCGACAAGACCGTGCCGGCCCTGCTGATGGGGGCCGCGAGCGCGGGCATTCCCGCCATCCTGGAAGTGACGGGGCCGATGATGACCGGCCATTTTCGGGGCGAGCGGCTCGGCGCCTGCACGGACTGCCGGCGGCTCTGGAGCCTCTACCGGGCGGGCGAGATGGACGAGGCGGAAATCGAGCTCGCGGGCGGGCGGCTGATGCCGACCGCGGGCACTTGCATGGTGATGGGCACGGCCTCGACCATGGCGCTGATGAGCGAGACCATCGGCATGATGCTGCCGGGCGGGGCGGCGATCCCGGCGGTCCATGCCGACCGGCTGCGCCACGCCGAGGCGACCGGCGCGCGCGCCGTGGCGCTGGCGGCGGAAGGGCTCACGCCCGACCGCATCATGACCCCGGCGGCATTCCGGAACGCCTTCCGGATGCTGCTCGCCGTCGGCGGTTCGACCAACGGGCTGATCCACATGGCGGCGGTCGCGGGCCGGCTGGGTATCGAAGTGGACCTCGCCGCGATAGACGCGATGGGCCGGGAGACGCCGGTGCTGGTGGACCTCAAGCCGTCGGGCCAGCACTACATGGAGGACCTGCACCGGGCGGGCGGCGCGGCGCCCATCCTGAGGGAACTTCGGGACATGCTGGACCTGGATGCGCTGACGGTCACCGGGCGCACGCTCGGCGAAGAAATCGACCGGGCCCCGGAAGAGCCGGGGCAGGCCGTCGTCCGTCCGCTGGCGGAGCCGATCTGGCCGGAAGGCGGCGTTGCCGTGCTGCGCGGCACGCTCGCGCCCGACACGGCCGTCATCAAGCAGTCCGCAGCGAGCCCGGAACTGCTGGCGCATGAAGGCAGGGCAGTGGTGTTCGACGGGCTGGAGGACCTGATGGCACGGATCGACGACCCGGACCTCGACGTGGCGGCGGACGATGTGCTGGTGCTGCGCAATGCCGGGCCGAAGGGCGCGCCGGGCATGCCGGAAGCGGGTTCGATGCCGATTCCTAAGAAGCTCGCGGCCCAGGGCGTCCGCGACATGGTGCGCATTTCGGACGCGCGCATGTCCGGAACCGCCTTCGGCACCATCGTGCTGCATTGCTGCCCGGAAGCGGCGGTCGGCGGGCCGCTCGCGCTTGTCCGCACCGGAGACCGCATCCGCCTCGACACGCCGGCGCGCCGCCTCGACCTGCTGGTCGATGAAGCGGAACTGGCCGCACGGCGCGCGGACTGGAGGCCGCCGGCTCACGCCGGCGCCGAACGCGGCTACCTCAGGCTCTACCTGGAAACCGTGACCCAGGCGAACCGGGGCTGCGACTTCGACTTCCTGGCGAAGGCGGACGCTCCGGAGACCGGTTAGCCCGAGGCCGAATTTACCCGTTCTCAGGCGCGTTTGGGACGCTGCTTCACGGCTTCGCGCGCCTGCTGCGTCAGTGCCTGTCCGGCGTCCGCGGCCGCCTCGGCCAGCGGGTCGATCCAGGGTTGGCCGTGGGCGGCGAGCCGGTGGACCAGCCCGATGCGCCGCGACGGTTCGGGCGGGGCGAACCGCAGGAAACCGAGCGCAGGGGAAATCGCGCGTTCGCAGGGCGCGGCGGACTCCGGAATCACCGTGATGCCTTCTCCGCCCGCAACCAGGCGCGCAAGGGTCGCCAGCGATCCGGCGCCGCGGTGGACGTCCTGCTGGCGCCACATCGAGCAGGCCCCCAGGACCTGGTCGGCCAGGCAGTGCCCGCCGGCGAGGGTGAGCAGGGGCCCGACATCGGCCCGGGCCAGATCCTCGGGACGGGGCGGATCGGCATGCGCGCGGACGGCGCCCAGCGGACCGGTCCGGCCTGCAATGAGAAACCGGTCTTCGAACAATTCCCGCTCGGGGAGTTCGATCATGCCGAGCGGCAGGGAGAGGATTGCGGCGTCGAGTCGGCCGGAATGAAGGTCGGCAACGAGGTCGCTGCCGGTCGCCTCGACGACGGTGAGTTCGATGCGCGGGGTCGAACTCTGCAACCGCTCCAGAAGGCCGGGCAGCAGGTAGGACGAAAGCGTCGAGACGATCCCGACCGTCACGCGCGCCACGCCCTCGTCGAACTGCCTCCCCATGAGCTCCAGGAAATTGGTCTCATCCAGCACCCGGAGCGTCTGCTCGTGGGCCTCCCGGCCCAGCCGGGTAAGGTGGACGCCGCGGCTTTCCCGTTCCACCAGCCGTCCGCCCAGGGTGGCTTCGAGTTCGCGGATCTGCAGGGAAAGCGCGGGCTGGGAGACGTAAACGCTCTCGGCGGCCCGGCTGAAGGAGCCGTGCTCGACGAGAGCCTGGAAGTAGCGCAATTGGCGCAGGGTTACGGGCACGGCGCCAACCTCCCCTCATGACAGACGGGATAAGGACATCTTATCGCGTTGCGCGCTGGCATGCAGAGAAATTTTCTCGCCCCGAGCGGCTGTCAGTCCATCAACCGTTTCAGCTCGTAGAGCCGCTCCAGCGCTTCCCTCGGACTGAGCACGTCGGGATCGAGGGCGGAAAGCGCCTTCTCGGCTTCGGACGGCTCCGGTTCGGCCTGCGGATTGCGGGCGGCGGCGAAGAGCGGCAGGTCGTCGGCAAGGCGCGCGATGGCGCTACCCTGCTCGCCCGTCTCCAGGAGGCGCAGCACTTCCTCCGCCCGCTCGACCACGGAGCGCGGCAGTCCCGCGAGGCGGGCGACGTGAATGCCGTAGGAACGGTCCGCCGCGCCGGGTGCGACCTCGTGCAGGAACACGACGGAACCCTGCCATTCCTTGACCCGCATGGTGCGCAGCGCAAGCCGGTCGAGCTTGCCGGCGAGCAGGGTCAGTTCGTGGTAGTGGGTTGCGAACAGCGCGCGGCAGCGGCAGGCCTCGTGCAGCTGCTCGACGACGGCCCAGGCAATGGACAGGCCGTCGAAGGTCGCCGTGCCGCGCCCGATTTCGTCCAGTATGACCAGCGAGCGCTCGCCCGCCTGGTTCAGGATCGCCGCCGTTTCGACCATCTCGACCATGAAGGTGGAGCGCCCGCGAGCGAGGTCGTCGGAGGCGCCGACACGGCTGAAAAGCCGGTCCACCGCGCCGATATGCGCGCGATCCGCCGGTACGAAGCTGCCCATCTGGGCCAGGATGGCGATGAGGGCGTTCTGGCGCAGGAAGGTGCTCTTGCCGGCCATGTTCGGCCCGGTGACCAGCCAGAGACGCTGCGCCGGCGAGAGGTCACAACCGTTCGCGACGAAGGGCTCGCCGAGCGCCGCCTCGACGACCGGATGGCGCCCGCCCTCGATCTCGAAGGCGAGGCCGTCGTCCACCGTCGGGCGGCTCCAGCCGCATTCGATGGCAAGCGCCGCGAGGCCGGAGGTAGCGTCCAGCAGGGCGAGAGCCTGCGCCGCCGCCGCGACTGCCTCGCCCGCCCCCAGCACCAGAACCGCGAGGCGCTCGAAGATGGCGAGCTCCACCGCAAGCGCCTGCTCCGCCGCCCCCGCGATCTGCGCTTCCAGCCTGCCCAGCTCGACCGTGGTGAAGCGCATCGAGTTCGCCATGGTCTGCCGGTGGATGAAGGCGTCGTCGGCCATGAGGCGCTCGGATGCGGCCTGCGTCACCTCGACGAAATAGCCGAGAATGTTGTTGTGCCGGATCTTGAGCGAAGTCGCGCCGGTTTCAGCGGCGTAGCGCGCTTGGAGGCCGGCCACCGTCTTGCGGCTGTCGTCCCGGAGCATGCGCAGCCGGTCGAGCTTGTCGTCGTAGCCCGGCGCCACGAAACCGCCGTCGCGCGCAGCCAGCGGCAGGTCCGGCCCGAGCGCCGCCGCAAGAGCCGCAACGGTTTCCTCGTGGCCTCGCAGCGCCGCGCAGGCCTCCGCCAGCAGCGGCGGCGGAGCGTCGAACAGGTCCGCGACCTCGCCCGCCAGAGCGAGCGCGTCGCGGATTGCGGCCAGGTCGCGCGGGCCGCCGCGGCCGAGGCCGAGCCGGGAAAGCGCGCGTTCGATATCCGGCGCCCGCGCAAGCCGGCCGGCAAGCTCCCGGCGCAACCGTTCTTCCCGGCAGAGACGGTCCACCGCGTCGTGGCGGGCGGCTATCTCCCCCATGCCGGTCAGCGGTGCGGCGAGCCAGGCCGCAAGCAGGCGCCCGCCGCCCGCGCTTCGCGTCCGGTCGATGGTCGCGAGCAGGCTGCCCCGGCGTTCGCCGGCAAGCGTCGCGGTCAACTCCAGGTTCCGGCGCGTGGCGGGGTCGATCTCCAGCACCTGTCCGGGGCCGGCGGGCCGGGGCGGCCGCAGACGCGGCAGAAGGCCCTTCTGGGTAAGCTCCAGATAGTCGATCAGCACCCCGCAGGCGGTCTGCTGGGCGCGGTCGAACCGCCCGAAGCCCTCCAGGGTGGCAACCCCGAAAGCCTCCAGCAGCCGCCGCCGGGCATTCTCGCTGTCGAAGCGGGCCGCCGGCAGCGGCGTCACCGTCCCTTCGAATGCGGCCTCATCCGGAAATCCCTCGGGCAGCACCAGCTCGGAAGGCTCGATCCGGGCGAGCAATATCGGCAGGCCGCCGTCCTCCACGCTCTCGACCCGGAACTCGCCTGTCGAGATGTCCGCCCAGGCAAGCGCATTCGCGCCGTTCGCCTCGGCGAGCACCGCCAGGTAGTTGTGCCGCCGCGCTTCCAGAAGGGCGTCTTCGGTCAGCGTTCCCGGTGTGACCAGCCGCACCACCTCGCGCGCCACGACCGCTCCGCTGCCGCGCTTGCGCGCCTCGGCCGGGTCCTCGGTCTGCTCGCAGATGGCGACCTTGAAGCCCTTGCGGATCAGCCGCTCCAGATAGGCTTCGTGCGCGCGCACCGGCACGCCGGCCATCGGGATGTCCTCGCCGTCATGCCGCCCGCGCTTTGTGAGCGCGATGTCGAGCGCGGCCGCGGCCTGGACCGCGTCCTCGAAGAACAGCTCGTAGAAGTCGCCCATCCGGTAGAACAGCAGATAGCCCGGATGCGCGTCGCGGATGGCGAGATATTGCGCCATCATCGGCGTGTTGCTGGCGGGTCGGGCAGGCTTCATGGGCGGATGGCAGCGGTCTTCCGGTGCGATAGGCCGCCCCAGCATTCCGCATCGCGGCCGTTTCGCCAATGCCGATGCGCAATGCAGGCGTACGGCGAGGGCGATGAGTTATGCTGGCGGCCGATTTCCGGCACGATGCCGGGCCTTACGGCCCGAGGGGGGAACGAGATGGATTTCGGTTTCAGCATTCCGCACAGGGGCCCGCTCGCCAATCCGGCGGACCAGAAGCGGCTGGCGCAGACGGGCGAGCGTCTGGGTTACACGGCGCTCACGGTCTCGGACCACATCGTCATCCCGCGCGACATCGAGTCGAAATACCCCTATTCGGAGACGGGCGACTTCCCCGGCAGCCGGTCCGGCGAGGCGCTGGAGATGATCGCGCTGCTGGCCTTCCTCTGCGGCGTCACCGAGAAGGCGCGGCTCATCACCTCCGTCATGGTGCTGCCGCACCGCAATCCCGTGCTGGCGGCGAAGCAGCTTGCGACGGCGGACATACTGAGCGGCGGGCGGGTCACCGTCGGCTGCGGCGTCGGGTGGATGCGCGAGGAGTTCGAGGCGGTGGGCCTGCCGCCCTTCGACGAGCGGGGCCGTGTCGCGGACGAGTATCTACGGGTCTTCAAGGCGGTCTGGACCGAGGACCCGGCGAGCTTCGCCGGCGAGTATGCCAGCTTCGCCAACGTCTCCACCCTGCCGCATCCGGTGCAAAAGCCGCATCCGCCGATCTGGATCGGCGGCGAGAGCGCGCCGGCGCTCCGCCGCGTCGTGGCGCTCGGCGACGCCTGGTATCCCATCGGCAACAATCCGCGCGCCATGCTCGACAGCCTGGACCGTTACCGGGCCCGGCGCGACCTTCTGTTCCGTACCGCCGAGGCGGCCGGTCGGGAGCCGTCCACCATCGGGCTCGCCTATTCCGCCCCCTGGCATTTCGAGGAGGCCGCGGATGATGGGGAAGGCGGCCGCCGCTTCCTCACCGGAAGCCCGGAGGAGCGCGCCGCCGATCTTCGCGCGCTCGGCGAACTCGGCGTCAGCTGCGTCTTCCTGAACTTCGCTGCCCGCACCGTAGAGCGCACCGAAGACCGACTCGCCCGCTTCGCCGGGGAGGTCGTGCCGCTGCTCGGCGGTTAGCGAGTAGGAACCGAACGCCTAGTGCCGCCAGTGGCCCGGCTGCGGGTAGCCGAGGCCGAGATGGTCGCGGAGCGTGGGGCCGGTATAGTCCTTGCGGTAGAGGCCGCGCTTTTGCAGTTCCGGCACCACATGCGTGATGAGGTCCTCGAAAGAGCCGTGGAAGTGCGTGGCGCCGATGACGAAGCCGTCCGAGCCGCGCTCGACGAAGAACTCCTCCATCTTGTCGGCAACCTCCTTCGGCCCGCCGACCCAGGGGTCCTTCAAGAGGCCGCGTCCCGTGGCGGTCATGAAGTCGCGGACGGTCGGGTTCGGGTTGCCGGTCACCTGCACGGCGCGGTCGCGCATCGACTGCATGCCGGTCAGGCCCTCCATCTCCTCGTCGCTGAACGGCTCGTCCATACCTTTCCTTGCGAAGTCGTAGTTGAGCGCTTCCGACAGCAGCGAGAGCTGGTCGGTCTCGTTCGGCAGCGTGTCGTAGAGCGCACGCTTGTCCTCGGCCTCCATCAGGCTCTCGCCGACCATCGGGTAGAACAGGCTTGCGATCTTCATGCTTTCCGGGTCCCGGCCGTGGGCGGCGCAGTCGTCCTTGAGCGCCTTGTAGGCAGGCTTCGCCGCCTCGAGGCTCGGATAGGCCACAAAGATGAGCTCGCCCCAGCGGGCCGCAAAACGTCGCCCACGCCCGGACTGGCCCGCCTGGATGACCACCGGATGGCCCTGGGCCGAACGCGGAACCGTAAAGGGCCCGCGGGACTTGAAGAACGGCCCCTCATGGTCGAGCCGGTGGACCTTGTCGGGGTCGGCGAAGACGTTGTTGTCCTGGTCGAGCACCAGCGCATCGTCGTCCCAGGCGTCCCAGTGGCCGTGCACCACTTCCATGAACTCGTCCGCGCGGTCGTAGCGCAGGTCGTGTTCGGTCACGCCGTCGCGCCCCATGTTGAGCGCCTCGTTCTCGTTGACCGAGGTGACGACGTTCCAGGCGGCGCGTCCGCTCGACATGAGGTCGAGCGTCGAGAACAGGCGCGCGACATGGAACGGGTCGTAATAGGTCGTCGAGCAGGTGGCGCCGAGGCCGAGCCGTTCCGTTGCCATGCCCATCGCCATCAGCGTCACGATGGGGTCCATCTTCACGCAGCGTATGCCGTGCTCGACCGTGTGCGCATGGTCCTTGCCGAACATGTCCGGCATGGCGAGGCGGTCGTCGAAGAAGCCGATATCGAACTTGCCGTGCTCCAGCAGGCGGGCGAGGTCGCGGTAATAGTCGGCCGACATGAAGTCCAGTCTTGCGTCCGGGTGGCGCCAGGCGGCGGGCAGGGTCGAGCAATTCTGCGCCTGGAGGAAGGCGACCAGGGCGATCTGGCGGTCGGGTTTGCGGCTCATCTTTGCGGCTTCTGTCTCCGGTCTTTCCCTTTCAGCCTGCCGCCATTCGCGAACGCCGTCCAGCCGCCTCCGCCCCGAAGAGCGCGCGGCGCCAGCGGAGCGCGATGAACGCCGTGCCCACGAGGCCCGCAAGCGCATAGCTCATCACCGTCGCCCGGTAGCCTGCCGTCTCGATCAGGACGCCGCCGAGCGGCAGGCCGATCGCCATGCCGTAAACCGCGAGCATGCGCACGCCCATCACCAGGCCCCGGAGCCGAGGATTGCTGCGGCGGAGCAGGAACGCGGTGAGGCCGATCATCGCCATGCCCTGAACGACCCCCACTGCGGCCATCACCGTCATGCCGGCCCATTTCACGCTTATCTGCGAAAAGACCGCGAGCAGCAGGTACCAGAGCGCGACGCCCGCGAACACCGCGCCGACCGGAGACCGGCGCGGGCCGCCGCCCACGGCCATTACGAAGGAACCGACGAACGCGCCGGCGGCGTAGCTCGCCAGCAGGTGCGAGAGGCCGACAGCGCCCAGCCCGTAAACTTCGCGCGCGGCGAAGGGCATCAATCCGCTGGTGACGGGGTAGCCCGTGAAGTTGACCAAGAGGGCAAGCCACATCGCCGCCAACAACGCAGGCGTGCGCCGGATATGCCGGAAGCCGACCCGGAGCTCCGCCAGCATGGGCAATCCCCCGCCGCGCGGGCGCGCACGGCGCCCGCCGACGCCGAAGCTGAGGACGAACGCGGCAAGGTAGAAGGCGCCGACGACCAGATAGGCGGGGCCGATGCCGAGCGACTCGAACAGTGTCGCGCCGATCAGCGCGCCTCCGACCCGCGCCAGGTCCTGCGCCATGCGCGAGAACCCGATGGCGTTCACGAGCAGGCGGTCGGCCATGGTGTCGCCGACCAGCGCGTTCCGCATCACGAGGTCCGACGGACGGACCAGCCCGGCAAGCGCGGCGATGGCGAACACCGCGGCCGGGTCCAGCCTGTCCGTGAGGCCGAGGGCCGCGAGGCAGCCGGCGAGCAGCAGGTAGAAGCCGCGCATCGCCGCGATCATGGTGCGGCGGCCGAGCCGGTCGCCGAGGGAACCGATCGCCGGCGCCACAAGCGTGCCGAGGAACTGGAGCGCAGCAAAGGCGGTCTGGAGCATCACCGAACCGGTCGCGACGAGCACGAACCAGTTGAGGATCAGCGTCTCCATCTCGAAGGCGAGCGAGGTCGCGAGGTCGCCCGGCCACTGGAACCGGAAGCTCCGCACGGCGAAGGGCGCGAAGACGCCGCGCAGCGGGGAGGAGCGCTCAGCCTGCATGTCGGAAATCGGTTTCTCTCCAGCCCGCAGCAGCCCGGCGCGGCCCCCGGTCAGCGCTATGCTACCTTCCGCGCCCATGACAGACGAGAACGACCGCCTCGTCGATGCGATCACCGGCCTGCTGCCGCCGCTGCTGAACGCGCTCGACGGCCTCGAATTCGCCGCCCGCAACCTTCATCCGGAAGGGCTGGAGCGGCTCTGGTCCATCCTCTCCCCGCTCGACGGCGCGCTCCGCCGGGCGCGGCCGGCGCTCGACGACGCCCGCTGGCCGGAGCGGCTCGCCGGCCCGAAAGAGGCGCTCGCCGGCGGCGCGGATACGGCGCTCGATGCGCTGGCGCGCATGGAGGTTGCGGGCGGAACGGGCGACATGCAGGAAGCGCTGCGCGGCACGCGCGCCCGCGCCCCGGCGCTCGAATATCTCTATCCGCTCTCGCCCATGCTGCCGCCGGTCAACAAGTTCTTCCTCGAGCCCCCGGCGCGCGGCGACGAGGAGCGTCTGGACAGGCTCGCCCGGCCCGCGCGACCGGAGGCCGGCGTCACGCATTTCGGCAACGGCCGCGGCGAACGCGGCGGCTGGTCCCTGTTCGTGCCGGAGGACCTGGACCCGGACGCGCCTGCGCCGCTCGTCGTGGCGCTGCACGGGGGCGGCGGCCATGGGCGGCTGTTCCTCTGGAGCTGGCTCCGGGCCGCGCGCACGGCCGGCGCGATCCTCGCCGCGCCCACCTCGACAGCGCGAACCTGGGCGCTGATGGGCGACGACCCCGACACGCCGCTTCTTCAGGAGATCGTCAGGCAAATAGGGGAGCGGCACGCGGTGGACCCGGAACGCCTGCTGCTGACCGGCATGAGCGACGGCGCGACTTTCAGCTATGTCTCGGCCCTGCCTTCGGACGGGCCCTGGACGCATCTGGCGCCCTTCGCCGGCACATTCCATCCCATGCTGCTCGAATTCGTGGACGCCGAGAGGCTGCGCGGCCTGCCGATCTATCTCGCGCACGGGGCGCTCGACTGGATGTTCCCGGTCGCCATAGCGCGCGCCGCCCGCGACGCCTTCTCGGCAAGGGGCGCGGCCGTAACCTACCGCGAACTCCCGGACCTGGCGCACGCCTTCCCGACCGAGGAATGCGCCGCCGTGCTCGCCTGGCTGAAGGAAACGCCCGCGACCGGCTGAGCCGCCGGAAGTGTCATGGGATGTCATGTTTTGTCATGCCTGCCTGCGGGACACAGGGGCGATGCGTCATGGAATGTCATGAGATGTCATGATCCGTATGTGGGTGTGGCATATGCGCTGGCCCTTTCGGGCATGGGGCTGCCATTTCGGTTGCGGTCTGCAGATATTCCTTCCGGATTGCCTGGCGTTGCGACTTCGGCATGGTGCCCTCCTTTCGATCCGTCTTCGTTCCGGCTTTCCCGCCGCCGGCTCACCCGTGCGGCGGGACCCTTTTTTTTGCGCGCGTAACGCGCCTGCGTGCCCGCGCCCGCCCCCGCGCGCGTTTCGCGCCGGCGCGAAACGCGCGCCTGATTGCCCGCGCGAGGCAGGCGCAGGGCGCACTTCGCCCTTGCGTTTCTTCGGGGTTTTTTCGCGCCGGCGCGAAAGGGAAAGAACCGGCTCCGCGGCCGCCGCTTCCTCCAGCCCCCACAATAGCACACTTTCCCAAGTAGTCAATAAGCAATACGAATTATTTCTGATAAATGCGAACAAAACACCCTCGCGTCCGGCCGTTGTCGAGCCGGCGGTTCGCGCTGCGATAGGATTTTCGCCCGACAGCGGTTATGTATCGGCAGGCGGGCGTGCCCACCCTATGAGTCCCAAGTTGAGCTTGCCCGGCGCCCCGATGGACAGTCAGGAAGCGGAAGACCGGCAATGACCGAAGCAACGAGCGAAGCGGCCCCGGGGAGCGTGCGCCTCGGCGTGTTCCACTACATGCAGCCCTCGGCGGAACCGTCGCTTTACCGCAACGGCAAGGTGCTGACCCGCCGCGACCTCGACGGCAGCGACAGCGGCCGGGTCGGCGTCGATCTCGAAGAACGCGAGATGACGGTCCTCGATGCGCGCTCGTTCCCGCCCTCCGACCAGCCGACGCTCGCCGCCAACGGGTTCGAACTGGTCCGGCGGCCGATGGCCGACCCGGACCTGGATTTTCTGGACCATGACGCGGTGGTGCGGGACTACTACCCGGAATGCGCCGGTATCGTGCGGGCGGCGACGGGAGCGGCGGTCGTCAGGGCCTTCGACCACAATATCCGCTCGGCCACCGGCAAGTCCGGCCAGCAGCGCATCGCCGGCGGCCAACAGGTGCAGGGGCCGGCCCATCTGGTGCATGGCGACTACACGCTCACCAGCGCGCCGCAGCGCCTGCGCGACCTCGCCCGCCCGCCGACCCTGAACGACACCTACCGCACGGCGCTGCCCGAGGGCGGAACGCTGCTGGACGGGCAAGCGGTCGAAGAAGCGATCGGGGAGGGGCGCTTTGCGATTATCAATGTCTGGCGCAACATCGCCCGCGAGCCGGTGGCGACCCGGCCGCTTGCGCTCTGCGACGCCGCAAGCGTGCGCCCCGAGGAACTGGTCGTCTTCGAAATCCACTATGGGGACCGGGTCGGCGAGAACTATTTCGCCAGGCACGACCCGCGCCACCGCTGGGTTTACTGGTCCGCCTTGACCCGCGACGAGGCGCTGCTCATCAAGCAGTGGGATTCGGCCGGCGAGCTGGCCCGCTCCGAAGGCGCCAGGGCCGACGCCGACGGCGCGGACGGACCCTGCACCTTCAGCTTCCACAGCGCCTTCGAGGACCCCGCAACCCCGCCCGACGCCCCCGACCGCTGGAGCATAGAAGTCCGCTGCGCCGTGCTCTACGGATGAGAGAAGCGGCGCGGCGGTGCGGCGGGCCGGTTCGGTGCTGGAACGGGACCGTCCGTCCTCACGCTTCCCAGAGCATTCTGAAGGGCATCGCAAATAGCCCGTCGCCCGTTCGCTGAATGCGCTCGCCATCGTGCAGGACGATTCCGCAGGCGAACCTGTCGCCCGCTGTTTCCTTCAGGCGTTGCAGCCCCCTGAAATCCCGGGGATGCGCGGTCGCTCTCGCCTTGACTTCGATGCCTACGACAGCGTCCGGCGAACGCTCCAGGACCAGATCGACCTCCATGCCGTCCTTGTCGCGATAGTGAGTGACGGTCGTCGTTTCGTCCGAGAGAGCGATGGCCTTGGCGATCTCCCCATGCACGAAGCTTTCAAGCAGCGGTCCCAGCTTCTGGCGGTCGCGCGCGATGTCCGCGGCTTCCGTCCGCAGCAGCGCTGCAAGCAGGCCGGAATCCAGAAACTGGAGCTTCGGCGCCCTGACCAGCCGCTTCAGCCGGCTGCTGTGCCAGGCGCGGACGCGGCGGATCAGGAACATGTGCTCCAGCAGCGCCAGCCAGCGGTCCACGGTCTTGCCATCGACGCCGAGGCGCGCTCCAAGGCCCGACATGTTGAGCAACTGGCCTGCCGAGACGGCCGCATGGTCGATCAGGCGGGCCATTTCGTCCCGTTTCCCGACAGGCGCGATATCCGGGACATCGCGTTCGGCAAGTGCGCGGGCATAGGTGCGCAACCAGGAACGCCGCCGGGCTGAGGTCGTGCGGGTGCGCGCTTCCGGATAGCCGCCTGCAACGACCCGTTCGACCAGATCGGCCGTGGGCCCCGTCTCCTCGATTGCCGGAAAGTCGCCGGCAAAGGTCCGGTCGAGGAAACGCGGCGGAGCGGTGCCGGCGATCTCGGCCTGGGAGAACGGCAGGAGTTCGACGGTCTCGACCCGTCCGGCCAGGGAATCCGGGGAAATCGCTCCCCTGAAGAGATCGACGGACCCCGTAACCAGATAACGGCCCGGATCGGGATGCTCGTCAACCTCCTTCTTGAGCGCCAGGATCAGGTTCGGAGCGCGCTGGATTTCATCGATCGCCGCGTTTCCGAGGCCCCGGACGAATCCGGCGGGATCGTCTTGAGCGAACCGCCTGGACTGGTCGTCGTCCAGGGATACGAAGGCGCGGCCCTCGTCATCGGCGATGCGCCGGGCAAGCGTCGTCTTGCCCGACTGGCGCGGCCCCACGATGGCGACGATGCGGGTGTCCGACAGCGCCACGCGAATGCGCGCCTCGGCGTGCCGCGCCACAAAGGCTTCGACGGGGGGCGTCCGGTTCGGCACAGTTTGTCGTCCAATTCGGAATTGTCGTCCGTCCAATCCGGAATATAACGCCGCGCGACCCGGCGGTCATGCCCGAATCCCGTACATGGTCATGCGCCCATCCGCCGGCCCCGTTTGCCCCCAGCGCGGAAACGGCTAGGCTCCGCGCGAGTTGGGAGGATTGGGGCGATGCCGTTCGATCTGGTCGAAGAACATGCGATGCTGCGCGACCTGGTGGCGAAGTTCGTGGACAACGAGCTGATGCCGCTGGAGAAGGCCGTGATGGCGCGCGAGGCGGCGGGCGGGGAAATCCGGCTGACCGATGAGGAGCTGGCGCCGCTGCTCGACAAGTGCCGGGAGCTCGGGCTCTGGGCGCTGGATGCGCCGGAGGAGGTCGGCGGCGTGAACCTGCCTGCCGTGGCGCTGGTCGGCGTCAACGAGGAGCTCGGCCGCACGATCGCGCCCTTCGTCTTCCCGCCCGACTCGCCCAACCTCCACATGCTGCTCGCCGTCGCCGACGAGCGCCAGAAGAAGCTCTACATGGAGCCCTATGCGAGCGGCGAGGCGCATTCCGCCATCGCGATCTCCGAGCCCGGCGCCGGCGGCGACCCGGCGGGGATGACCACCCGCGCCGTCAAGGACGGCGAGCATTGGGTCATCGACGGGCGCAAGATCTGGATCAGCCGCGTGCCCTACGCCGATTTCACCATCGTCATGGCGCTCACCGACCCGGAGAAGCGCGCGCGCGGCGGCATCACCGCCTTCATCGTCGAGAAGGACACGCCCGGCTTCATCGTCGAGCGCGAAATCCCCATGCTGGGCGGCCAGCGCACCTATGAGGTCGTGTTCGAGAACTGCCGCGTCCATGAGCGCCAGGTTCTGGGGCAGGTCGGCAACGGCTTCGGGCCGATGCAGCTTCGCCTGACCGTGCGCCGGCTCCAGATCGGCGCGTGGTGCGTCGGCATGGCGCGGCGCGCGCTCAAGATGCTCTGCGAGCATGCGAGCCAGCGCGTCACCTTCGGCGAACGGCTCGCCGACCGGCAGGCGATCCAGTGGTGGATCGCCGACGGCGCGACCAAGGTCCATGCCTGCTCGCTGATGGTGATGGACGCCGCCATGAAGCAGGACCGGGGCGAGGACGTGCGCACCGAGGCCTCGATGATAAAGGTCTTCGCCACCGAGATGGCGACCGAGATCGTGGACCATGCGCAGCAGGCCTTCGGCGCGATGGGCGTCACCAGGGAACTGCCGCTCCAGCTCATGGCCCAGAAGGTGCGGCTGATGCGCGTCTACGAGGGGCCGAGCGAGGTCCACCGCATGGTCATCGCGCGCCGGATGCTGCGGGCGCACGGATAGCGACGAACAGGGAGGCGCCCGATGCTAGAGATACGCCCGCTCGCGCCGGAGATCGGCGCGGAAATCACCGGCTTCGACATGGGCGAGCCGCTGTCCGACGGCCTGTTCGAGGACATCCACGCCGCCTGGATGCGCCACAAGGTGCTGGTGTTTCCCGGCCAGCCGGTCGCCGACGAGGCGCTGCTCGCCTTCGGGCGGCACTTCGGCGAGCTTGAGGTGTTCCACCAGGACATCATCCGCTCGAAGCGCCTGCCGGAGATCTTCCGCGTCTCCAATGTCGATGAGGACGGGACGCTGATGGCTCCGGACGATCCCGTCCAGCACCAGATTTCGCTCGCCCGGCGCTGGCACACGGACAGCAGCTACCGCGAGAAGCCGTCGGTCGGCTCGCTGCTGCACGGCGTCGAGGTGACGGAAGAAGGCGGCGAGACGATGTTCGCCAACATGGCGGCCGTGTTGCGCGCGCTGCCGGAGGATTTGCGCCGCGAGGTCGAGGGCCGCCGGGCGCGGCACGATTTCGAGAACCTGCACCGGCTGAAGCCGCTCAAGCCGCTGACCGACGAGGAGCGCGCGCGCATGCCGCCGGTCTGGCAGCCGCTGGTCCGCCGCCACCCGGAGACGGGCGAGGCCTCGCTCTATGTCAGCCCGATCTACAACGATGCGGTGGAAGGCATGGATTCCGAGGGCGCGGCGGCGCTGATCGACAGGCTGGAGGCGTTCATCGACGACGAGCGCTTCATCTACCGCCACCGCTGGCGGCGGCACGACGTGCTGCTCTGGGACAATCGCTGCACGACCCACCGGGTCACGCCCTACAATCCCGCCCACCGCCGCATCATGCACCGCACGACAATCGCCGGCCGGGAACTCGTGGAGGCGGCGTAAGCTAGCCGCCCGCGATTCTTGCCCTTTGGCGCTTGGTTTCGAGATCGGCGATGCTGTCGTCGCGGGCGGCCGCGATCGCCCTCATCTTGTTGCGGCAATGCCGCGTTAGCGTCTCGCCGCATTTTCTCTCGATCCGAGCCAGTTCGCCGGCCGCCTGCTCCGCGACGTTCGCCTTCACGCGGTCATAGTAGCGGTCCCGTTCCTGCGCGCTTCCGAACGAAAGCGGCGGCAGGTAGAGGGTAATCGAGGAGGGATATTCCCGCGCCGCGCCAGTGCCCGCATCGACGGCGAGGCCGATCGGGCCCTTGACCACGATATCGCCGATGGTCAGGTCTCGGCGGGAGGAAGCCAGCACGGCCGTTGCATCCGCGTGCAGAGCCTTCGAGCAATGGACCGCAATATCGCTCTTCCTGTTGTTCACGCGCAACAGGCCGGGCGACGGCGAGACGGCGCCGATCCTGCGGCCGTTCCGGCTCAGCTCGCAGTGGGCGCCCGGAGGGTCGGTAAAGACGGTAACCGGCTGCTCCGCGTCGTCCATGACGCCGAGGCAGCCGGAAAGAAGAAGCGTGCCGGCCCAGACGGCAAGGATACGGAGAACCGGCAAGGCAGGACGGGCTGGAAAGAGCGGCCCCTTCATAAGCTGTACCCGACGCGCACCGGTATCCGGGAGGGAGGGTTCGGAAGCTACCAGCGATTCGACCCGGTTGCGCACCCCTTCGGCGCGCGGCGCACGGCGCGGCGGGCCGTCATTCGCGGGAACGGTCGATCGCATCGTCGCCCGACCCGCGCCGGAAGGGTTGGGCCAGCATTTTGTGGAGATGCAGGTCGGAGTCGTCGCGGAATGCATCGATCCCGATGGTCATGTTCTCGTGCCCGAGGCCCGGCTGCGCCCTGTAGGTGCCGAACAGGCGGTCCCACCACGGGAGGTTGAAGCCGAAATTGCTGTTGGTCTCGGCGGGAATGTCCGAATGGTGCACACGGTGCATGTCGGGCGTGACGACGATCCAGCGCAACGCGCGGTCCAGCGCCGGCGGCAGGCGCACATTGCCGTGGTTGAACATGGAAGTGCCGTTCAGCAGGACCTCGAAGACGATCACCGCTGCGGCCGGCGCGCCGATGACGATCACTGCGGCGAGCTTCAGCAGCGCCGACAGGACGATCTCGATCGTGTGGAAGCGGAAGCCGGTGGTGACGTCGAAGTCGAGGTCGGCATGGTGCATGCGGTGCAGCCGCCAGAGCGCGGGCACGGCATGGAACATGACGTGCTGGAGATAGATGACGAGGTCGAGCAAGACGACCGCCAGCGCGACCTTCAGCCAGAAAGGCAATTCGACCAGGTTGAGGACGCCCCAGCCCCGCTCCGCGGCGAGGACCGCCAGCGCCACGGGGGCCACGGGGACAACGAGGCGCACGGTCAGCGTGTTGAGGGCGACGATGCCGATATTGCCGTACCAGCGCAGCCAGCGGGGGCGGGACAGCTTCCTGCGGGGCCCCGCAAGCTCCCACAGCGCGACGAGAGCGAATATGCCGAGGAAGAAGCCGAGCCTGATCGCCGATTCGTTTGCGCCGATGAACTCCGACATAACCGGACCTCCGCCGGAAGATTCCGCGCTCTGCCCGGGCAGGATGCAGCGGCCTCATGGTAGCATATGGGAGGCTTGGCGCCGGCCGCGCCGGAACCGCCGGGGCTTGACGAGCGCGGCTGCGGGTAGCCATATCGCCAACGGCCGGGCAAGCGGTAAAGAGGCGGCGCAATGGCTCCGACACGCAGGGATGTATTGCGGCTTGGCGGCGCGGCCGCGGCGGCGGCGATGTTTCCCGCCGGCGCCGCGACGGCGTCGAACGGCGTCGAGCAGGCCATTGCGGCCTTCACGAGGGGCGCGATGGCGCTCGAAGCGGGCGTGCGCCTCGAAGTGCCGGAGATCGCGGACAATGGCGGCGCCGTGCCGGTCCGGGTCGCCGCCGAGGGCGCCCGGCGTATCGCGCTGTTCAATGACGGAAACCCGTATCCGGACGTTGCCGTGTTCTCCTTCGGGCCGATGGCGCCGCCCGCGGCCACGATCCGCATCCGGCTGGCCGGAAGCCAGAACGTGATCGCCGTTGCCGAGATGGCGGACGGCACGTTTCGCAAGGCCTCCCGCGCAATCGCGGTGACGGTCGGCGGCTGCGCGTGAGGGGGTGGGCATGGCGAAACCCAAGCCGCGCATAAGGCTTCCGAAGTCGGTCGAGGCGGGCGTTCCCTTCACGGTCAGGACCCGGATCACCCATCCGATGCACACGGGGCTGCAACGCGACCGCGACGGGAACTCGGTGCCCCGCCGGATCATCAACCGGTTCTCCGTGCGCTTCAACGGCGAGGAGGCGTTTTCCGCCGTGCTGGAACCGGCGGTCTCGACCGATCCCTACATCCAGTTCGAGCTGTCCGTCCCGGAGTCCGGCCTTCTGGAGTTCGAATGGCGGGACGATGACGGCTCGGTCTATAGCCTTCGCAGGAAAATTGCGGTCGGGTAAGGCTGCTTCCGGGCTGCTTGCGGCGGCCTTGCTGGCGTTTCTTCCGGCTCTCGATGCATGGAGCGCCGACGAGGAGCGGGGCAGGGCGCTCTTCAAGCAATGCAAGCGCTGCCACCAGGTCGGCGCGGGGGCCGGGCACCGGATCGGCCCGCATCTGAACGATGTTTTCGGCCGCGCGGCCGGATCGCTCGCAGACTTCCGCTACTCTCCCGCCATGAAAGCGGCCGGCGACGGCGGCCTGGTCTGGACCGGGGACGCGCTCGACGCCTTCCTGGCGAAACCGCGAGCGCTGGTGCCGCGCTCGCGCATGAGCTTTGCGGGCATGGGGAGCGAGCACGACCGGGCGGACCTGCTGGCATGGCTGCGCATCTCTTCCGGGAGCGGCCCGGACCGCCCGCCGGCCGAACCGACCGCCACGCCGGAGGAATACGGCATCGACCCGCAACTTCTGGAGATCGAGGGCGACCCGGATTACGGGGCTTATCTCGCCGGAGAATGCACAACCTGCCATCGCCCGGGCGGAGGTGAGGAGGGCATACCCTCGATAACCGGATGGCCGCACGACGACTTCGTGATAGCCTTGCAGGCCTACAAGCGCGGAACGCGGGTGCATCCCGCCATGCAGCTTGTCGCCGGACGTCTTTCGGATGAAGAAATCGCTGCTCTCGCAGCGCACTTCCGGAGGGCAGGAGACGAACCATGAACCAAGGGGAAGGCGTTATGAGTCAATGGAAGGGAAACAACGGCCTGAGCCGGCGCCAGGTCCTCGCAACGGCCGTTGCGGCGTCAACCGCACTGTCGGCACCGGCAGTGCTCGCGCAGGGACGCCCGCGCGTCGTGGTCGTAGGCGGCGGCGCCGGCGGAGCTACGGCGGCGCGCTATATCGCCAGGGATTCCAAGGGTGCGGTGGATGTGACGCTCGTTGAGCCGACCCGCGCCTATTATTCCTGCTTCTTCTCGAACCTCTATATCGGCGGGTTCCGGGATTACGCCTCTATCGGGCACAGCTATGGCGCGCTTGCGGCCAACCACGGCATCAATGTCGTCCATGACTGGGCGGTTTCCGTGGACCGCGACAAGCGGACGGTCGGGCTCGCGGGCGGCGGCAGCCTCTCCTACGACCGGCTCGTGCTCTCGCCGGGCATCGACTTCAAGCCCGGGTCCGTTCCCGGCTGGGACCTCTCCCAGCAGAACCGCATGCCGCATGCCTACAAGGCCGGCTCGCAGACGCAGCTTCTCAGGGCCCAGATCGAGGCCATGCCGGAGGGCGGCGTCTATTGCATGGTTGCGCCGCCGAATCCGTTCCGGTGCCCGCCAGGACCGTATGAGCGGATCTCGATGGTGGCCCATGTCCTCAAGCAGACCAACCCGTCGGCCAAGATCCTGATCGTCGATCCCAAGCCGAAATTCTCCAAGCAGGGCCTGTTCGAGGACGGCTGGCAACGCCACTATGCGGGCATGATCGAGCGTGTCGGGCCCGATTTCGGCGGCGACAAGGTCGAAGTGCGGCCGGCCTCGATGGAGGTCGCGATCGACGGCGAGGTCAACAAGGTGGATGTCTGCAATGTCATCCCCGCGCAGCAGGCGGGGCGCATTGCGGCCGCAGCAGGCATCGCCAACGATGCGGGCTGGGCGCCGGTCGTGGCGCACACCATGCAGAGCCGGGCCGACGAGAATATCCATGTGCTGGGCGATGCCTCGCAGCAGGGCGACATGCCGAAATCCGGCTTCTCGGCCAACAGCCAGGCGAAGGTCTGCGCCATGGCGGTGCGCGGGGCGCTTACCGGATCGAAAGTGTATCCGGCGCGCTTCTCCAACACCTGCTGGTCGCTCATCGGCACGGATGACGGCGTCAAGGTCGGAGCCTCCTACGAGGCGACCGACGAGAAGATCGCCAAGACCGACGGCTTCATTTCCAAGACCGGCGAGAGCGCGGAAGTACGCAAGGCGACCTATGACGAGTCGCTCGGCTGGTACGCTGCGATTTCGGACGACATGTTCAGCTGAGCGGGCAGGCGGCGTTTTCGCTCCGGGCGAAAGCGCCGCCGTCCCCGCATAGTTCTACCGCCCGGCGAGAACCAGCCCGGCGGCTCTTGCCGAGACCGCCATGGCGGCAAGCGAGAGCATGGCAGCGAGGCTTGCCGTCGAGACGCCGGAAAGGCCCGCGCCGACCGTGCAGCCGCCGGCCAGCACACCGCCCACGCCCATCGTCACGGCGCCCGCCAGGTAGCGCCCGGTCTGGCGCGGCCCTTCCAGGCTCTCCCAGCGGAATTCGCCAGCCGCCAGGGCCGCGGCCAGGCTCCCGGCCAGCACACCGGCGGCGAGCCCGACGCCGAAACCGGCAGGGATGGATGTCGCCGCTACGGTCCAGAACAGCGTGTCCGCCATCGGTCCGGTGAATCCCAGGGACTGCAGGGGGATCGGGTCGAAGTCGTCCAGCAGAAGGAACCCGTTGCCGACCCAGCCGAGCGGCACCAGCAGCCCGATCGCACCCGCCATCGCCAGATGCGAGAGCCTTGCGCCCGAGCGGGCCGCAAAAGCCGCAGCGGCAAGCGCGAGCGCGAGCGGCCAGGCTTCGCCGCCCGGGAGCGCGCTGAGCGCAGGCGCGCCGCCGCCGTAGAGGGTCGCCGCGCCGAGCGTCTCGCGCACCGGCGCCAGCACGCCCTTCATCGTCGCGTGAGCCGTGACCGCGAAGACGGTCAGGACGAGGAGCGCGCGCAGATTCCCGCTGCCGGTGAGCACGGTCAGGCGCGAGACGCAGCCTCCCGCCAGCACCATGCCGGTCCCGAAGAGCGCGCCGCCGACCAGCGCGGAAACGATGGGCAGGTCCGGCGCGAGAAAACGATGCGACTCGAAAGACACAAGGCCCATCGCAACGACCGATTGCGTCCCGGCAATCGCCACCGCCAGCGCCATCAGCCACGTACCCAGTGCCGGCAGGCAGTCCCTCCACTCGCCGACCAGGCTGCGGCGCAGGCAAAAGGCGCTGCGCTGGGCCAGCCCGCCATAAATGCAGCCCAGCGCCAGCCCCAGCAGCACGGACGCCGCCAGCGGCGTCGTTTCCTCGAAACCCAGTGACTCGAACATTGAAGGGCCGCCTGCCGCCTCTAGAGCACGATCCGTCCGGGTTGAAACGGACCCTCAATCGTCACCCCGGACGGCGCGTCAGCGACGATCCGGGGTCCATCCCCCAGCCTTTCCACCGGGCTGAACCGGTCATGGGTGGGCCCCGGATCGGGGTCCGGGGCGACGGATGGAAGGCAAGTCCGGTGGCTGCTCGTCGAAAACATTCGATCCATACAGATTGGTTCCTGCACTGGAGCCCTAGCGCTTTATCCGCGCCTCTCGCACCGCGATATAGCTCGCGCTCCCGAAAACGACAGTGCCGCCGACGATGGTCCAGACATCCGGGACCTCCCCGTAGAGGAGAAGGCCGTTCAGCGCTGCGAAGGGCAGCCTCAGGAAGTCGAACGGCATCACCACGCCGGATTCGCCCGCCGCGAGGGAGCGCGTGAGGCACATGTGAGCGGCGAAGCCCGAGGCGGCGAGCAACGCGATCCACGGCACGGCCGCCAGGTCCGGGGTCGTCCAGACGAAAGCGGTCGGAATCGCCGAAAAGACCAGCAGCAGGAAGTTCAGGGTGAAGACCATGCTGTTCGGCGATTCCGTGTCCGCCATCGCTTTCACGCAGATATTGCTGATGGCATAGCAAACGGCCGCCCCGAGCAGCATGGCCGTCGGCGGCCCGATGACCTCGAAACCCGGCCGGACGATCACCAAAACGCCGGCGAAGCCCGCGAGCGTCGCCAGCCAGCGGCGGACTCCGGGACGCTCGGCGAACAACAGCATCGCGAGCAGGATGGTGAACAGTGGATAGGCCGACTGGATCGCCACGGCATCGGCGAGCGGGACGATGCCGATGGCATGGAACCACATCGTCATGGCGGCGAAGGTGCTGACCCCGCGCAGGAGGTTCGGCCAGGGCCGGCGCGTGCGCACGCCGTCCCAGCCGGCCCGGAATGCCCAGGGAACCAGCAGGGCGGTGGTGAACAGGCAGCGGAAGAACAGGATTTCCGGCGTCGGCAGGGTTGCGGACAGCTCCCGCACGCAAACGACCAGCAGGCTGAATGCCGCCGCCGCGCCGATCATCCAGGCGATGGCGACGAGATTGCGTTGCGGCGGCATCGGGCGGTGGACCGTCGGGCGGCTCAGTTCCGGCCCAGCGTACCGCTTTCGCGCAGCGAGGCGATGCGGGCGTCGTCGTAGCCGAGGTCCCGCAGCACGGCTTCGGTATCGCCGCCGTGGAGCGGCGGCGGTGCGGCATCGACGCGGACCGGCGTGTCGCTGAAATGAATGGGGGAGCCGAGGATGCGGATCGGTCCTGCAGCCGGGTGGTCGATGGTGCGCACCATGCCCCGGTGGGCGACCTCCTCCGACTCCAGCGCCTCCGCAACGGTCCGGACGGGCCCGGCGGGCAGGTGGCGCATCTTCGAGAGCCAGTAGCGGCGCGGCTGCGAGCGGAAAATTTCGTTCAGGAGCGCGAACAGTTCCGGGCGGTGTGCGAGCCGCGCGGCCGGCGAGGCGAAGCGCGGGTCCTCCGGCAGGTCGGGCCGGTCCAGCACGTCGCGGCACAGCTGGCCGAAAAGACGGTCGGTGCCGAGCGCCATGTAGAGCGGGCCGTCCGCCGCCTGGAACAGGTTGGTCGGCGTGGAGGTGATATGGCTGTTGCCCGTGCGCGGCGGCGGCTCGCCGCTACAGAGATAGTAGAGGCCCGCATTGCCGAGCGCGGCCACGGCGACATCGGCGAGCGCAAGCTCGATATACTGGCCCCGGCCGGTATCGCGCCGCGCGAGAAGGGCCGCGTTGACGGAGGCGGCCGCGTAGAGCGCCGTCATCGTGTCGATGAGCGAGAGCGGGTGGCGCATGGGCCGCCCGTCCGGCTCGCCGGTCAGCGACATCATGCCGAATTCGGCCTGGAGCACGGGGTCGAAGCCGGGCCGGTCGGCCATCGGCCCGTCCTGGCCGTAGGCGGAAACGGAGAGATAGACCAGTTGCGGGAAGCGCTCGGCGAGCGAGGCGTAGTCGAGGCCGAAACGCTTCATCACGCCCACGCGGAAATTCTCGACCACGACATCGGCGTCCGCCAGCAGGTCCAGCACGACCTCCTTGCCCTCCGGCGTGCGGACATCCAGGGCGAGGCTCTTCTTGTTGCGGTTGTAGGCGAGGAAGAAGTGGCTTTCCCCCGCCGCGCCGGGTTCGGCCATCCGGCGGGTGTCGTCGCCCGTGGCCGGGTTCTCGATCTTGACGACCTCCGCGCCCATGTCGGCGAGTACCTGCGTGCAGAGCGGCCCCGCAATAATGCGCGAGAAATCGACGACCTTGACGCCCTGAAGCGGGGGCGCGCCCGTTTGCGACACTGCCATGTCCGTTTCCGTTCGGGTTCCGGGATGCCTCCGCCAAGCGGAGGCTCAACCGAATTCGTTGTCGTGGCGGTCCAGATAGCCGACGATTCGATGGAGCGCCGTTTCCAGCTGCTCGCCCGACCGCGCGAAACAGAGGCGGAAATTCTCCTCGTTTCCGGGGCCGAAAGTGAAGCCCGGCGCCGTGCCGACGTCCTCCTCCGCCAGGAGGCCCTGCGAGAAGTCCATGCTGGACCTGAGCCCCCGGACGCGCGGGAAGGCGTAGAACGCGCCTTCCGGCATGTGCAGATCGATGCGAGGATGGGGCGCCAGGATCTTCATCGCCGAATCCCGGCCCGCCCGGTAGCGTTCGCGCAATTCCCGCACCAGCGGTTCGCCCTGTTCGAGCGCGGCGATGCCGGCGCTCTGCACGATGGGCGGCGCGCCGGTGTTCGCGCATTCCGAATAGGCGGCCATCTGCTCGCGGTAGCCGGACGGCACCACCATCCAGCCGAGCCGCCATCCCGTCATCGCGAACGCCTTGGAGAAGCCGTTGACGACGATGAGCGGGTCGTCGGGGGCTGCAACCTGCAGGAAGGAGGGCGCGGCGTCGCCGTCGAATATGTTGCGGTGATAGACCTCGTCGGCGAGGACGACGATGCCCCGCTCGCGGCAGAAGTCGAGCAGGCGGCGCTGTTCCGAAGCCGGCATGACCCAGCCGGTCGGGTTGCAGGGCGTGTTGATGAACAGCGCGCGCGTGTTCGGACGGGCCGCCGCGAACACATCCTCCAGATGCAGTCGCCAACCGTCCGGGTCCAGCCGCTGGCGCACGAAATCGAACGCCGCGCCGGTCATCTGGAAGGCGCGGTCGATATTCGGCCAGTTGGGGCTGACGATCAGCGCATGGTCGCCGGCGCCCGCCGTCATGCGCGCCGCCATGAAGATGCCGAGCATGGTTGAGCCGGGCACGACCAGCCGGTCCGGGTCCAGGTCGAGGTCGTAGATCCGGTCGAGATAGGTCTTGATGGCCGCCAGCAGTTCCGCGCGCCCGCTCGGATGGTTGTAGAAGGTCAGGCCGTCGTCGATGGCCCGTTTGGCCGCCTCGCGGATGAAGGCGGGCGTGACGAGGTCGCCCTCGCCGAACCAGAGCGGGATGACATTCGGATCGTCGATTCGGGGCAGCGCCACCCCGGTAATGCCGTTCTGCTCAAGCGTTTCGAATTCCTGTCGGAACAAGGCCGATACCTCATTTTCGCGATGGCGCACCATAACGGCATGCGCGCCTCTGGCCTATGCCTCGCGCCCGGCGCGCGAACCGTGCCATATTGGGGCGGGGGGAGAACCGGCGATGTTGCAGCAGGCAATCGACTTGCGCGAGGAGGGTGCGGCGCTCCATGCCTTCCTGGCGGGGCTGGAGGATGCGGACTGGGCGCGGGCGACGCCCTTCAAGGGTTGGACGGCGAACGCCGTCATGCAGCATCTCCATTTCGGCGACTGGATGGCGTCGGTCTCGCTGGAGGACCCGGACCGCTTCGCGCGGATCGTCGAGGCGCGACGGGCGGCGCGGGAGCGCGGCGACCCGGCGCCGGACGCCGTGGAGGGAGCCCCGGTCATGCGTGAGGGCCGGGCGCTTCTGGACCAGTGGTGGGACCGCCTCTCGCGCCTCTGCAACCTGATGGAGAGGGAAGACCCCGGCCGGCGCGTCGCCTGGGTCGGCCCTGACATGGGCCTGCGCTCCTTCGCCACGGCCCGCCAGATGGAGACCTGGGCGCACGGGCAGGACATCTACGACCTGCTGCAGGCGCCGCGCGAGCATTTCGACCGGCTGGCGAATATCTGCGTGCTCGGCTGCCAGACCTTCGCCTGGACCTTCCGCAATCGCGGCCTGGAGCCGCCGGCGCCCGTCCCTTATGTGCGGCTCACGCTCCCTTCCGGCGCGCTCTGGCAGCGCGGCGCGGAGAGCGCGGCGGACCGGGTGGAAGGTTCCGCGCTCGATTTCTGCCGCGTCGTGACGCAGGGGCGCAATATTGCCGATGTCGATCTCAAGGTGACGGGCGAACCCGCGCGGGCCTGGATGGCGATCGCGCAATGCTTCGCCGGCCCGCCCAACGACCCGCCCGCTCCCGGCGCGCGGGCCTGGGAACGGCGTTCGTGAAATTCGGCGTCCTGCAGTTCTTCTCCTGGCCCGGGCGGCGCGCGACGCTCACCGAGGTGTACCGGCGAGCGATGGACCGCATCTGCATCATGGACGAGACCGGCTACGACGCGGTGTGGCTGGCGGAGCACCATTTCACGGATTACAGCGTCTGCCCGTCCGTTCACATGATCGGCGTCCAGGTGGCGGAGCGCACCAGCCGGTTGCGCATCGGCACGGCGGTTTCGCTCGCTCCCTTCTACCATCCGCTGCGCCTTGCCGAGGAAGTGGCGCTGCTGGACCAGCTTTCCGGCGGGCGGGTGAGCTGGGGCGCAGGCCGGGGGTTCGACCCGGACGAGTTCCGCACCTTCGGCGTGCCCATGGAGGAAAGCCGGGCGCGGTTCCAGGAAGCGGTCGAGATCGTGCTGGCGGCATGGCGGAACGAGCGGCTCGACTGGCAGGGCGAATACTGGCGGTTCGAGGATGTCGAGGTGCTGCCGAAACCGGCGCAGCAGCCGCATCCGCCGGTCTGGGCGGCCTGCGGTTCGCCCGATGCGGCGGCATGGGCCGGCAGGGCGGGCCTGGCGCCGCTGCTCGGCCCCCATGCGACCTTCGAGGGCCTGAACGGCTTGTGCGGCACTTGGCGGCAAGCGCGCGACGGTGCGGGCCATCCCGCCTCCGATCAGGACATTCCGACGGCGCGGCTGCTCGCCGTCGCAGACAGCGACGAACAGGCTGCGGAGATCGTCCGGCGCGGCGCCGCCTGGATGGTCGCCACCTACAAGAACGAGTCGAAGGGAACCGCCAACCCGACCGAGCGGGTGCTGGCGGACGGCACGGTGGAGGAAATCGACCCGGTCGAACGCTATCTCGACGATGTGGCGATCTGGGGCTCGCCGGCCCGCGTCGCCGACCAGCTGTGTCGCCTCCGGGAAGAGATCGACCTGCACTACCTGATGTGCGCGCCGCTCAGCCATTCCTCCTTCCTCGGCTTCACCGAAAAGGTGCTGCCGAAATTCCTTTAGGCGGAAGGGTGGGGACGGGGTAAACAGGGCGCTCGAAGCCAGCCCGGAGACCGTTCCAATGAAGCTCTACTACGACCCGATCACAGTGAATTGCCGCAAGGTCGTCGCCGGCCTCGACCTCGTCGGCGCCGGTTACGAGGACGAATTGCTCAGCTATTTCGGCGGCGACCACAAGAAGCCGGAGTTCCGGCAGGTCAATCCGAATGCCGAACTGCCGGCGCTGGTGGACGGCGACCTGGTGCTGTGGGAATCGAACGCCATCCTCGTCTATGGAGCGGAGAAGACCGGCAACAGGACCGCCTATCCGGCCGACGCGAAGATTCGCGCCGACATCGCGCGCTGGATGCTCTGGGAATGCAGCAAGTGGTTCGACGGTTGCTATGTCTATCTGGTCCAGAACGTGGTGAATCCCATTCTGGACAGCACGCCGGACCGGGCGGTGCTGGACGCGCACGAGCCGGAGTTCCGGGGCCTCGCCTCGATCCTGGAAGCCGGGCTCGAAGGACGCGAGTGGCTGTGCGCCGACAATCCGACCATCGCCGACATCGCAGTCGCGGCGCCGATGCACCTCCATGCCGTGCAGAAGCTGCCGCTCGACGACTACCCGAACATCCGCGGCTGGATCGCGCGGGTGGAAAGCCTGCCCTGCTGGCAGAACTCGGACCCGGTTCCGCACATCCCGGCGGAACTGCTCGCTAAGCTCGCCTGATTTGGAGGACGGCCGGCCCGGACGCCTCGTCAGGCGTCGGCGTAGCCGTTTTCGACCATCCAGTCGCGCATGACGAATTTCTGCGGCTTGCCGGTGACGGTCATCGGCAACTCCTCGACGATGCGCACATGCTTCGGCACCTTGAAGTGCGCGATTCGGTCCCGGCAGAACGCGACCACGTCTTCCGGCGCGAGTTCGGCGCCCTCATGCGGCACGACCCAGGCGCAGACCTGCTCGCCGAACCGCCGGTCCGGAATGCCGAACACCTGCGCCTCGCGAATGTCGGGGTGGCGGAAGAGATAGTCCTCGATCTCGCGCGGATAGACGTTCTCGCCGCCGCGGATAATCATGTCCTTCACCCGCCCGACAATGCAGCAGAAGCCTTGCTCATCGAGCGTCGCCAGGTCGCCGGAATGCATCCAGCCGTCCACGATGCTCTCGCCGGTCCGCTCATCGTCGCCCCAGTAGCCGCGCATCACGGAATAGCCGCGCGTGCAGAGCTCCCCGGACTGGCCCACCGGGACGATTTCGCCGTCGGCATCGACGATCTTGACCTCCAGATGCGGATGGACGCGCCCCACCGTCGTAACCCGCTTGTCGATCGGGTCGTCCACGAAGCTCTGGAAGGAGACGGGCGAGGTCTCGGTCATGCCGTAGCAGATGGTGACCTCCTCCATGTTCATCTCGTCGATCACCCGCTGCATCACCTCGATGGGGCAACTGGCGCCCGCCATGACGCCCGTTCGGAGCGAGGACAGGTCGTAGTTTCCGCCTGCCGCCTCCTCGAGCATGGCGACGAACATGGTGGGCACGCCGTAAAGCGCGGCGCAGCGAGCTTCCGACACCGCATACAGCGTCTCCGCCGCATCGAAGCCCTCTCCGGGAAATACCATCGCCGCGCCCTGCGTGACGCAGCCGAGCACGCCCATCACCATGCCGAAACAGTGGTAGAGCGGCACCGGGATGCACAGGGCCTCCCCCTCGGCCAGCCGGATGCGGCCGGTGACGAAGCGCGCATTGTTGACGATGTTCCGGTGGGTGAGCGTCGCGCCCTTGGGAGACCCTGTCGTGCCGGAGGTGAACTGGATATTGATCGGGTCGTCCGGGCTGAGACCCGCGGTCAGCGCGTCCAGCCGCGCCGTCTGCGCCGGCCCGCCGAGCCGGACCACATCCTCGAAGCGGAATATCCCGGGGCCCGGATCGTCGCTCATCGCGATGACGGTTTCGAGATTGGGCAGCTTCGAGGATTCGAGCCTGCCCGGCTCGCAATGCTGCAATTCGGGCGCGAGTTCGCGCAGCATGTCGATATAGCGGGACGACTTGAAGGCTTCCGCCGAGACGAGCGCCCTGCAGCCGACCGCATTCAGCGCGTATTCGAGCTCGAACGGCCGGTAGGCGGGGTTGATGTTGACCAGGATCGCGCCGAAGCGGGCGGTCGCGAACTGGGTCAGGACCCATTCGAGCCGGTTGGGCGACCAGATGCCGACCCGGTCGCCCTTGCCGAGGCCGAGCGCCAGGAGCCCGGCGGCGAGCGCGTCCACCTGCCGGCCGAACTCTTCGTAGCTCAGCGTCAGGTTTTCCTGCGGCAGAACGACCGCACGGCGCCCGCCGTGGCGGGACGCCGCCTCGCGGAGCGCTTGCGGAATGGTCTCGTTTCCGAGCGGCGGCGCGCGCTCGCCAACGACATGGGACAGGCCGTCCCGCGGCGCGCCGGGCTCTGCAAGGCGGGCAGCCGGGCTTCGGGTGAGGGTGGACATGGGGCTCCTCCTCTGCATGGACGCCGGCCTTGTCGGCGGTTCGCCGGGGAACGGAGCCAGTATGGTGTCCCGCCCTTTGCTTCGCCAGCCCGGCCGTGACCGCAGGCGGGAAATCGGGCTAGGCTGCCGCCGCCGACGAGATCACCGGAGGAACGGCGTGACCGACAAACTGCTTTTCGATGTCAGCGACAGAATCGCGACCATCACCTTCAACAACCCGGACAGGCTGAACGCCTTCACGCACGAGATGCTGACGGGATACCTGGACCGGCTGGAGGAATGCCGGACGCGCGAGGATATCTGGGCGGTGATCGTCACCGCGGCCGGGCGCGGGTTCTGCGCCGGCGGCGATACGCGGCAGATGGGCAGCGACACGCCGCCGACGCCGCTGGAGATCAAGTCGGGCCTCTGGGACCTGATCCAGAAGCTCTCGCTCAAGATCCGCGAAATCGACAAGCCCGTGATCGCCGCCGTGAACGGCGTAGCCGTCGGCGCCGGCATGGATATGAGCCTGCATGCCGACCTGCGCTTCGCCGCCGAGAGCGCGCGCTTCGCGGAGACCTATGTGCGCGTCGGCCTCGTGCCGGGCAATGGCGGGGCGTGGTTCCTGCCGCGCATCGTCGGCGTGCCGAAGGCGCTGGAGCTGCTCTGGAGCGCGGACTTCCTCTCCGCGCAGGACGCCATGGAAATCGGCCTGGTCAACAAGGTGTTCCCGGACGACGAGTTGCAGGCGGGCACGCGCGCCTATGTCGAGAAGCTGGTGAACTCCTCGCCCATCTCGATCCGGCTCATCAAGCGCGCCATGTATGCCGGGCTCGACATGGACTTGCGCAGCGCGCTGGACATGGTGTCGTCGCACATGGTGCTGGCGCGCTCCAGCGACGATCACAAGGAAGCCATCGCCGCCTGGCGCGAAAAGCGGGCCGGAAACTACAACAACCGCTAACGGGCTACATCGCCGCGTCTTCGCCGGATTGGGCGGCGAAGATCGAGCTGTAGCCGCCCGACCAGTCCGGCGGGATCGGGCAGGAACGGGGGTCGTGGCGGGCGATGCGCGCCGGCCGGCCCCGGACTACTTCGCCGGCGTGGCGGGACGGGGAGGGATTCGGCGTATAGGGCCGGGCGTCGGCGGCCGCGAAGGCGTTGAGAAGCAGCGGCCGCCCGGCATCGGTCCGGCTGGGGCACGAATAGTGGAGCGTGCGGCAGTTGTGGATCGTGACGGCGCCCCGCCGGCAGGTAAGGGTCTCGGCTTCGCCCGTCGCCAGGCCGGCGGCGTCTTCGGCCCGCAGGTGGCCCGCCCAGTTGCCGTCTGCCGCGTAGAGGTCGTAGAGCGGCCCCCTGTGGCTGCCGGGCATCATGGACATGGGGCCGTTTTCGGGCCCCGTATCCGAGAGGTAGGTGCCGATGGTCAGGTGGTCGTAGTTGGTATGCGGATAGAACTGGATGTCCTGATGCCACTTGACCTCGTCGCCGCCGTCGAACCATTTGAAGTTCAGCTTGGAATGGTGGAAGACGACATCCGGTCCCAGCAGGTCGGCGGCAATGTCGCCCAGCACTTCGCGCACGAAGGCCCAATAGGTCTCGTCCTGCTCGTCCGGGCACTTGATGCGGCGTACGCGGGGCATGTCCGGGCTGTGTTCGGGGGCGAGGTCGAAGACATGCCCCGATTCACGCTCCGAGCGGCTCGCCTCCACCATCCGCCCGGTGACCGCCAGCAGCCGGTCGATCCAGGCCTCCGGCACCGCGCCCTCCACGAGCGCGAAGCCCTTCTCGAAATAGTCGATGCGGGCCTGCTGCGGCAGGACGCGCGGCGGTTCGGCCAAAATGCGTTCGGGCGTCATGGGGCGGGCCTCCGATACTCGGTTCCCCCGACTCTTGCCGCAGCCGGCGCCGCGCTGCAAGCGGGCCGGACCGCATGAACGACCTCTGGTTCCGCCTGCTGCTCTTCGTTTTCTCGCCGCGCTGCTATGTGCTGCTGGCGGCGCTGGGGCTCGGGTTCCTGTTCGGCCTGGTCATGCTCTCGATCCCCGGCGCCCTCCTCTTCGATGCCGTGACGGTCCTGTTCTTCGGCGAGCGCGCGCCCGAAGCGGCCCGCTGGCCGGCGGCCATCGCGGTAAGCTGGCTGGCGCCCTGGTGCATTCCGCTGCTCTACTGGAGCCGTCGGCCCATCCGCCGCTGGCCGCGTTGGGCCCGTTGGGCGTTCCGCATCGCCGCCGCCATCCTCTGGACCGTCATCGTCGCGCTGGCGGTGGAACTCCTGCGCCGTTTGTGAGGTTCGTTCAGCGGACCGGCGAGAAGGAGGTCGGTTCCAAAAGCTGGTTGGTCTGCTGCCTGAGGCTCTGGAAGGGCTGGTGGCGCAGGCGGAACGCGGCCCAGCCGGGGTCCTGTTCCATGCCGGCCCGCCGGCGCTCGCGGTCGCCGATGCTCTCATAGGCCCACATGAACACGGCCTGGTTGATCGGCCCGACCTCGGTGGTCGCGAACATGAGCAACTGCCCGAGATGCCGGCGCTGCACGGCGAGGCCGACATCGCGGTAGGCGTCGAGCCAGGCGCCGCCCTTGCCGGGGTGCATGTCGTAGGTGCGGTGGTCCACGATCATGCCGGTGCCGGGAAGAGTGCGCTCGAACGGCAGATCGGCCTCGCTCTGCACGGGGGAGAAGGAAGTCGGGCGGAGGAACTTGCTCTCCTGGTATTTGAGCGCCCCGAGCGCCCGCGCTTCCTTCAGGAACTCCTGCCATTCGGGGTCCTTCGCCCGCGCGACCTGTCCGGCGTCGCGGTCGTCGATGTCGTCGTACCCGCGCAGGAACACGAAGCGGTTGACGGGGCCGATCGCGGTCGTGAAACAGCCGAGGCTCGGGCCCATGTGGCGGCTCGAGGCGGGCATGCCGAGCCGGCCGTAAACCTCGAGCCAGGCCTCCATGCGGCCGGGGTGGAAATCGTAGCTGCGCTGTTCGATCAACATGGGACGAATGGGACTCCTTTGTAGAGGATCAGGGGTCCAGGCGGACCCGGTCGCCGTACCGGGTGCCGTGATAAAGCGGCACCGGCAGGGGTGGAAAGGGCGAGGCGGCATCGGCCGTCCGGATACGCACTTCCTCAAGCGCCCTGGCGGTGACGCCCGGCGTCGCCGGCATCGCGATGGCGCGGTCGATGGCGATCCATTGCAGGTCCTGAAGCTCTCCGCTGCCGCCGAGTTCGCCCCGGGCGTGGCGGCTGTCGGCGAGGAAGAAGCGGGCGTGGAAGCGTCGCACATCGCCGCGAGGCGTGATCGCCCGGAATACGTAGTCGAGCACATCCAGCCGCGGCGCCAGCCCGGTCTCGAAGAACGGGCGCCAGTCGGCCGGGATGCGGTCCACGTCCACATGCCCGCCGTGCGGTGCGCCAACGGCCATCCCGGTTTCCTCGAACGCCTCCCGGATCGCGGCGAGGGCCAGCGCCCGCGCGCGCCTCGCCGTTGCGTTGCGCCGCAGGCGTTCGAGCACGGGCTTGCGCAGGTCTCCCAGCGGTTCGACTCGCCCGTCCTCGGGATCGACCCGGCCGCCGGGAAACACGAAGGTGTTGGGCATGAAAGCATGTCGTGCCGACCGGCGCCCCATCAGCACCTCGACTTCCCCGGCGCGGCGGCGGAACAGGATGAGCGTAGCGGCGTCGCGCGGTCGCATCGGGCATTCCTGTATTGCGGGAAATCCGATTCTGCCGGATTCCAGAGACAGCCGACAGGGGCTAGAATTGCCGCAGCGAGACGGGGGAGCCGCAGGACATGGCCAAGGCGTTCGAAGGGGTGCGGGCGATCGACTTCACGCAGGTGATCGCCGGCCCGTTCTGCACCCAGCACCTGGCGATGATGGGCGCAGACGTCATCAAGCTGGAGCAGCGCAGCGGCGGCGACCAGGGCCGCTACCTGATCGGCGACAACGATCTCGGCCGCATCGGCATGTCGCCCATGTTCCTGTCGATCAACTCAGGCAAGCGGGCGCTGACGCTCGACCTCAAGCATCCCCGTGCCCGCGAGGTGGTGCATCGCCTCGTCGCCGGGGCGAACATCGTGGTGGAGAATTTCAAGGCCGGCACCATGGACCGGCTGGGCTTCGGCTACGAGGCGCTGAAAGAGATCCGGCCGGGCCTCGTCTTCTGTTCGATCTCGGGCTACGGGCAGACCGGCGCCTATGCCGGCGCACCGGCCTATGACGGCGCAATCCAGGCGGCGTCCGGCATGATGTCGGTCACGGGCCATCCCGAGACGGGGCCCGTGCGCGCAGGCTTTACCGCGGTCGATCTCTCCACCGGCATCACCGCCGCATTCGCCTGCGCGTCTGCGCTCTACCGCCAGAAGGCGACGGGCGAGGGGCAGCGGCTCGACGTGACCATGTTCGAGTCGTCGCTCTCCATGCTCGCGCCGCTGCTTATCGACTATCTGACTACCGGCAACATGGCGGCGCCGGTCGGCAATTCCTCGCCGGCGCGAGTGCCCACGGCGGACTCCTTCCGCGTGCGCGACGGCTCCATCCTGATGACCTGCCTCACCGAACGCCAGTGGCAGGGCCTCTGCCGGGCGCTCGAACGGCCCGAACTTGCCGCCGACCCCCGCTTCGCCGACAACGAAAGGCGCCGGGCCAACCAGGAGGCGCTAAGGGCAACGCTGGAGGAAGCGTTCGCGGCCGATACGCCGGAGGGGTGGGAGAAACGGCTGGCCGCCGCCGGCGTGCCCGCGGCGCCGATCAACGACATATCGCAGGCGCTCGCCCATCCGGCCCTGGCCGACCGGCGGTTCGTCGAACGCCGTCCGGGGCCGGCGGGCATCGAGCGGGAAGTCTATACCGTCAATCCGGCTTTCCTCGCCGATAGGGACGGCCCCGGCACGGCGCATCCGCCGCCGGAACACGGCGCGCACAGCGACGAGATCCTCGCCGAGATCGGCTATTCGGAAGCGGAGATCCGCGATCTGCGGGAGGCGGGCGTCGTTTGATACCGGCGGTCGTCGATGGGAACCGATGGCGGCCTCCCCCATCGTCACCGCGGCAGCGTGTTCCGGGCCCCGTTTTCGGGGAAGCTGCCCAGATCGCGGAAGATGAGGCGGACCATTACCCGGTTGTCCGCATTGCCGCCGGACGTATCGAATTCCCGCTCGAATGCGGTTTCGAAGAACAGGCATTCGTCCTCGTATTTCAGGCCGAGCCCGTGCAGGAGCGCGCTGCCGACGTCGAGGTCGCGCCGATGCCGGCCGAAAGCCGACCAGTTGGTGTCCATTGCCGTGTGCAGGATCAGGTCGATCTGTTCCCGTTCCAGGGCAGCGTCGCCCTCATCGCCCTCGCTGCCGACGGCCTTGGCATAGTGGGCTTCGAAGCGTAGCGGATCCGCGGTCGCGGAAAGATTGAGAGCGGTCTGCCGGGCGGTCAGGTCATCCTTGTCAAGCCGGAAGCGGTAGCTGAGCGCAGTACTGTCGCCTGCCGTCAGATCGACCCTGCCGACAAGGTCCGAGACGGCGGTATCGAGTCCCGATCCGGCCGGAGCGTCCCGGTTCGCCTTCCGGCGGCGGCTTTGGCCGATTCCGGCGTCGATATGCCAGCCCTCAAGGCTGTGAAGCCCGACCTGAAGGCCGTAATCGACCCTCTGGCCGGTCTCGACGCCGTCCAGACCGGGGAACCGGTTGGCCGCGAACAGGTTGGAGAACTCGAACTCGACCGCCTTGCCGTCTTCGTTGGGGAAGTCGTCCGCAGCGGCGCTGTTCCGCCCGAGCACGACCTGCGCCCTCGGTTCCAGCGTCACCTGAACGGTCTCCCCTGCGCCGGCGAGCAGGTAGCTCCAGCCGGCCGCGGCCGTCGGCAGCAGCCGGGCGTTCCGGCCGTCTCGGGCGTCGTCTCCGTGCGCGAAATCGCCGCGCATACGGGCGCTTGTATCGAGCCGGTGTCCGCCATCGGTGATATGTTCCAGCCGCCAGCCGCCCTCCAGCGTCACGCGCTGGTTTTCTTTCTCCCGGCGACGGTGCAGGGCAGCCCCGGCCGCGCGCATCGACCAGACCCCGTCGGGCGACGGTTCGCCCTGCCAGTCGTAGAGCAGTTCGGGCGCCGCAAGGGGAGACATTTCTCCGGAAACCCCGGCCCGCAGTTCCTGCACGTCGAACATGCCGACTCGCGCATAGGCGCGCTCAAAGAAACCTTCCGCCTCGGCGAAGCTCGGCAATGTGTCGGCGCCGTCGATTCCGGTCAGGTCGAGATAGCCGTCGTCCGAGGTGCGGTAGAACTCGCCGCGGACCCGCCAGTCGTCGTCCGCATGCGTCTCGCCCTTGAGGCGGATATGGCCTCGCGGCCCGCTGCCGGCCCGCTCCTTCTCCACCTTGTCGAATGCGGCAAGGCTGCCTGAGACTTCCAGCCGCCCGTCGTCGAACAGTTGCCGGTATTCGCCGACCCCGGCGACGCCGCGCTTGCTGGCGACGATCGGCACGAAGGTCGCATCCCGGTCCGGCGCGATATTCCAGAACCAGGGCGTTTCGAGACGGACGCCGAGTTCGCTCTCATGTCCGATCGACGGCGCAAGAAATCCGGTCTTGCGGGTTACGTTCGGATCCGGATGGCTGAGATAGGGGGTGTAGAGGACCGGCACGCCCCACATTTCCAGCACGGCGTCGCGGTATGTCACGTTCCGTTCGACCCGGTCGTGGATGACGCGTTCGGCTTTCACCTGCCACACCGGCGCCTTGTCCGGGTCCTCTCCGCAGGGTTCGCAGGCGGAATAGACGGCCCGGTTCAGCTCGGCCCGCGTTCCGCCCTGCAACTGGCCCCAGCTCGCGGCCAGCCTCGAGCCGGTGCCGAGCCGGGCCTTGAACTGCTCCAAGAAACCGTCCTTGAGGTCATCGGTCAGCTCCACCGAATCGGCGAACAGCACCTCGCCGTCACGCTCGATGAGCGTCACATCCCCGTCTGCGCGCGCGATGCCGGTGTTCCGGTCGAGCACGACCCGGTCGGCGCGCAGGATGCGTCCCTCGCGGGCCAGTTCGACATTGCCCTCGGCCGTGACGATGTTCCTGTCTCGGTCGAAACCGATGCGGTCGGCCTGGAAGACGAGCGGTTCCCGCCCCGTGTCGGCGCCGGACTGGGCCGCCGCTGTGCTGGAGCCCGCCACCAGGCTCAACAGAAGGAGGACCCGGAGCGCCTTCACCGACCGGCTGCGTAGCCTTGCATGAGGCGCGGGTTGGCCGCCGCCTTCAGCAGGCCGTCCTCGCGGGCGCAGGCGCTGATCCGCCCGATGCTCCAGGGGCCGATGACCTCCACGTCATGGCCGCGCCGGGCAAGCTCGGCCACGGTCTCCCCGGACAGGCGTTCCTCCACGGCCAGACGGCCCGGATCGGCCTGGCGCGGATAGAAGGAGGAGGGGAAGTGGTGGCTTTGGAAGGTCGGGGCGTCGATGGCCGCCTGGAGGTTCATGCCGTGGTGGACATGGCGCAGGAAAAAGATCAGCGACCACTGGTCCTGCCCGTCGCCGCCCGGCGTGCCGAAGGCCATCCAGGGCTCGCCGTCGCGGAAGGCGAAGGAGGGGCTGAGCGTGGTGCGCGGCCGCTTGCCCGGCGCGAGGGAGCCCGGCAGGCCCTCCTCCAGCCAGAACATCTGCATGCGCGAGCCGAGGCAGAAGCCGAGCGAAGGGATGACGGGCGAGCTTTGCAGCCAGCCGCCGGAAGGCGTCGCCGAGACCATATTGCCCCAGCGGTCGATCACGTCGAGATGGCAGGTGTCGCCGCCGGCGAGCGCCATGGTCGGCTCTCCCGCCCCCAGGGTCGGGCCGCGCCGCTCTCCCACCCGCACCTCGGACGAGAAGCCCCGGACCGCGCCCGGCCGGATTTCCCGGCTGGCTTCCGCGCCGACGAGCTTGCGCCGGTCGTCGTTGTAGGCGTCGGACAGCAGTTCCTCCATCGGCACGTCCACATGGGCCGGATCGCCGTAGAACGCCTCGCGGTCGGCGAAGGCGAGCTTCGCGCACTCGACGACGAGATGCGCGAAACCGGCGCCCAGCGGGTCCATGCCGTCGAGATCGAAGCCCTTGAGCAGCGCCAATTGCTGGAGGAACACCGGCGCCTGCGACCAGGGCCCCGCTTTGGCGACCCGGTAGCGCCCGTAGTCATAGGCCAGCGGCTCTTCGTAGCTCGCGCGCCAACCGGCCATGTCGTCGCCGGTGAGCAGGCCGCGATGGCGGCGTCCGGAACTGTCCATGACTGCGTTGCCGGCCGCGAAATCCGCGATCGCCTCGGCGATGAAGCCTTCCCGGAAGATGCGCCGGGCCGCCTCGATCCGGTCTTCCCGCGATCCTCCGGCAGCCTGCGACTCCTCAACCAACCGGGTCCAGGTCCGCGCGAGCGCCGGATTGCGGAACAGCTTGCCGGCTTCCGGCAACCGCCCGCCCGGCAGATAAACCGCGGCCGAGGTCGGCCATTCCTCGCGGAAGAGCGCTTCCACCGACGCGATGGTTGCGACGGCATGGCCGACGAGCGGATAGCCGCCGCCGGCGAACTCGATGGCCGGGCGCAGCAGCCGCGGGAGGTCCATGGTGCCGTAGTCGCGCGCGATCAGCAGCCAGCCATCGACCGCCCCCGGCACACAGGCGGCCAGCAGGCCCGTGCCCGGCACGATGTCGAGGCCGAGGCCCCGGAACGCATCGATGCTCGCCGCGGCGGGCGCCGGGCCCTGGCCGCAGACGACCCGCAGCCTCTCCTCGTCCGCGCTCCAGATCAGCGCCGGCATGTCGCCGCCGGGGCCGTTCAGATGAGGCTCGACAACCTGCAGGGCGAAGCCGGCCGCGACCGCCGCGTCGAAGGCGTTGCCGCCCTCTTCCAGCACGGCCATGGCGGTGGCGGACGCGAGCCAATGCGTCGAGGCGGCGACGCCGAAGGTTCCGAGCAGCTCAGGGCGTGTGGTGAACATGGGGCCTGACTCTATCCGCTTGCGGGGCTGCTATAAAGCCGCGCCGAACGGAAGCGGAGGGAACGAGGGAATGGGCGAGCGGCCGATGGACGGCATCCGGGTGCTGGATGCAGCGACCTTCATTGCCGGGCCCCACGCGGCGACGATCCTGGGTGAGTTCGGCGCGGAGGTCATCAAGATCGAGCAACCCGCCGGCGACCCCTGGCGGCGCTACGGCACGCCGAGCGCCCGCGCGGACAGTTCGCTCGCCTGGCTCAGCGAATCCCGCAACAAGCGCTCGATCACGCTCAACCTGCGCGCGCCGGAAGGGGCGGCGCTGTTCCGGCGGCTCGCGGCGGACGCCGACGTGGTGTGCGAGAACTTCCGGCCCGGCACGATGGAGCGCTGGGGCCTCGGCTACGAGGAGCTGTCCGCCGCCAATCCGGGCCTGGTCATGCTGCGCGTGACCGGCTACGGACAGACCGGGCCCTATCGCCAGCGGCCGGGCTTCGCGCGCATCGCCCATGCCTTCGGCGGCCTGACGCACCTTGCCGGTTTTCCGGGCGGCCCGCCGGTGACGCCCGGCTCGACCTCGCTCGGCGACTACATGACCGGCATGTACGGCGCGCTCGGCGTGCTGATGGCGCTCCGCGAGCGGGAGCGGTCGGGCCTCGGCCAGACGATCGACCTTGCGCTCTTCGAGCCGGTGTTCCGGGTTCTGGACGAGCTTGCGCCGGCTTACGACGCGGTCGGAACGGTGCGGGGCCGCGAGGGCTCCAACACGCTCAATGCGTGCCCCCACGGACATTTCGAGTGCGGCGACGGACGCTGGATCGCCATCGCCTGCACCAGCGACAAGATGTTCGAGCGCCTGACCGGGGCCATGGCGCGCCCCGACCTGCAGGAACGCTACGGCGAGGCGCCGGCCCGTCTGGCGGAGCGCGAAGTCGTGGACGGGGCCGTGGCGGAATGGCTCGGCGCGATGGACCGCGACGAGGCGATGGAGCGCTGCCTCACGGCCGAAGTCCCGGTCGGGCCGGTCAACGCGGTGGACGAGATCTTCGCCGACCCGCATTTCGCGGCCCGGGAGGCGATTCTGCGGGTGGACGACACGGACGCGGGCAAGATCGCAGTGCCCGGCGTCGTGCCGAAGCTTTCCCGCACGCCCGGCCGGGTGGAACGGCTCGGACCCGCGCTCGGAGAGGCCAATGAGTCGGTCTATGGCGCGCTCGGCCTCTCTGCCGAAGACATTGCCGAGCTCGCGCGCAACGGCGTTGTCTGAAGACGGGGCTTTGTCTCGACACGCGGTTTCGGGAGCGGCTATTCTGAAAATCCGGCAAGCCGGGGAAGTTGGGGGGCGCCTGTTGCCGAAATCGGACCTTATCGCCGGCATCGTGCTGCTTGTTTTCGGCCTGGCCATGCTGGCCGTCGTGATCCCGACCCAGACCTCCGAGGGCGGCGATGCGACGATCTCGCCGGCGCTCCTGCCGCAGATCTGCTCCGTCGGGATCACCGGCCTCGCCGTCCTGCTGACGCTGCAGGCGACCGGCCGCCTGCGCCGGGGCGTGGCCGCCGGCGTCGCCGTGCCTGCCGCCGAGTGGTGGGCGATGCTTGCGGTAGTGCTTGCGGTCGGGCGCCGCCATCGCACTGTTCGTCTGGGTGTCGCCGGCGGTGGCGGCCGTGCTGCTGGTCGTCGGGCCGATGCTCTATATGGGCGAGCGCCGCATATGGCTGCTCGCAGGCATTCCCGCCGTGCTTCTGGTCGGTGCGTGGCTCCTGTTCTACCGCGTGCTCGGCACCGCGATCGTTTGAGAACGGGAACCCCGCCTTGGACTCCTTCCTTCCTGTCCTCGAATCCGCCTTCGCGCCGGGCAACCTCGCCTGGATCCTGTTCGGCGTCACGCTCGGCTATCTGGTCGGCGCGCTGCCGGGCCTCGGCAAGGGCACGGCGACGGCCGTCGCCATCCCGCTCACCTTCTACCTCTCGCCGCTCGCCGCCATCGCTTTCCTCGTCGGCATCGCGAAGGGCTCGACCGCCGGCAGCGCCGTTTCCGCGATCCTGCTGAACACGCCGGGCGAGCCGTCCTCGACCCCGACGGCGATGGCCGGATATCCGCTGGCGCGCGCCGGCAAGGCGCAGAAGGCGCTCAAGATGGGTCTCTTCGCCTCCGTTATCGGCGACCTGTTCTCGACCGTCGTGCTGATCCTGGTCGCCCAGGAGCTGGCGGAGTATGCGCTCGGCATCGGCCCGGTCGAGCTCACGGGCATCCTCGCCTTCTCGATGGTGTTCATCGCCGGCCTCTCGGGCCGGTCGATGATAAAGGGCCTGATCGCGGGGCTGTTCGGCATTCTCGTTTCCTGCGTCGGACTCGAGGTGGAGACGGGTTCGCCGCGCCTGACGTTCGGCATGATCGAGGTCTATGACGGCCTGCCGCTCATCCCGGTCGCCATCGGCATGCTGGCGCTCTCGGAAATGATGATCCAGATCGGCCAGCGCCAGCGGCTCCAGGAGGAGGCCGACCTGCTGCGCGGCTCCGGAATCCGCGAGGACCGGATCGTCACGCTCGGCGACTGGCGGCGCTCCGCCAGGGCCATCCTGCGCGGTTGCCTGATCGGCACCGGCGTCGGCATTCTTCCGGGGCTCGGCGCCAGCGTCGGCTCATTCCTGTCCTACGGGGCGGAACGCAAGGCTTCCGGCCGCGGCAACGACTTCGAGGAAACCGGAGCGATAGAGGGCGTGGCCGCAGCCGAGAGCGCCGACAATGCGGTGGTGCCCGCCTCCTTCGTGCCGCTCTTCGCCATCGGCATTCCCGGCAGCGTCATCGCCGCCATCCTGATCGGGGCCTTCACCATCCAGGGCATCACGCCGGGGCCGCTGCTCTTCCTCGAGAACCGCGACCTCATTCTCGGCGTCTATATGTCGATGATCGCGGCCAGCCTGTTCCTGCTGTTGATCGGCTATTTCGGGCAGAATGTCTTTGCCCGGATCGTCCGTATCTCCCCGGCGCTGGTCATGCCCATCGTCGTGTTCCTGTGCTGCCTCGGCGCCTACCTCCAGGGCGGCGGGGCGTTCGGCATCGGCGTCATGGTCGTGTTCGGAGTCATCGGGTTCTTCGCCAAGAAATACGACTTTTCCTTCGTCACTTTCCTCATCGGCTTCGTCATCGGGCCGTCCTTCGAACTGTCCTTGCGCCAGACGCTCGGCCTCGTCACCGACGTTTCGGAACTTCTCGACCATCCCGTCGCGCTCGCCTTCGGAGCGCTTGCCGTCTTCGGCGTCTGGCGGCTGACCGTGTTGCAGCGCCGGCAGCGGGAAGCTATCGTCGGAGACTAGCGGAGGCGGGAATCCTTCCGGCGTTCGCCCGTTTTTTCTGGAGAGGGGAAAGATGAAGGGACTTCTGAAAGCGTTTATTGCGGCGATGTTCGCGCTGGGCGCGGCGCTGCCGGCGTCGGCGACGGACTGGCCGACCGGGCCGATCACCATGCTGATCGGCTACAAGGCCGGCGGCGGCACGGACACCAAGGGCCGCGTGCTTGCGAAGATCCTGACGCGCGAGCTCGGCCAGCAGGTGAATGTCATCAATCGGGCGGGGGGCGGCCAGGCGGTCGCGCTCGAGGGTTTCAAGAACGAGGAGCCCAATGGCGACATGTTCTTCTTCGGCGCGGTGTCGGGCATTACCCTCAATCCGCAGATCAACTCGGCGCTGCAGTTCCGGGCCGACGACTATGTGTATGCCGGCGGGTTGACCGAATTCCAGGTGACCATGGTCGCGCCTGCGGACGCGCCGTTCGACGACATGGCCGGCTTCGTCGCCTATGCGAAGGAGAAGGGCAAGATCAAATATGCGTCCCTCAGCCCCGGCGCGAAGATCGTCATGCAGGCCATCGCCCGCCAGGACGGCCTCGAAGTGGACTATATCCCGACCAAGGGCGGGCGGGGCATGGTCCAGCTCGTGCTTTCCGGTCAGGTCGATTTCGCCTATTCCGGCGGAATCCATGCGCGCTATCCGGGCAAGTTCAAGACCATCGCCGCGGTATCGACCAGGCGTCTCGGCAACTATCCGGATACCGAAACGCTGATCGAAGCGGGCTATGAGGGCGTCGCCATCGATGCGCCGACCGTCGTCGCCTTCCCCAAGGGAATCGACCCGGCCATCGTGGCCAAGATGGAGGCGGCGCTGAAGGTGGCGTCCACGGACCCCGACATGATCAAGATTTCCAAGTCCATCAACATGCCGATCGTTTACCAGACGGCCGCGGAAGCCTCCCAACTCGTCGAAGAATCGGCCGCCGCAATCACCGTCATGCTGGACACGATAGGCTACAAGGCGAGCTGACCCGAGGAGACCGGCATCCATGACTTACGAGACCATCGAAGTCCGTCCGCTGACGCCGACCGTCGGCGCCGAAATCCACGGCGTCGATCTGGCCGAGCCGATGGGGAACCACCAGTTCACCGAAGTCCACGATGCGCTGATGCGCCACCAGGTGATCTTCTTCCGCGACCAGGAGATGACGCTGGACCAGCACAAGGATTTCGGCCGGCGGTTCGGGGAGCTGCATATCCACCCCTTCCGTCCGGGTCCGGAGGGCCATCCGGAAATCCTCCGGATCCACACCGACGCCAATTCGACCCAGATTGCGGGCGAGGCCTGGCATTCGGACGTCTCCTGCGACCCGGAACCGCCGATGGGCTCGATCCTGCACCTGCACACCGTGCCGGAAGAGGGCGGGGACACGCTCTTCGCCAGCATGACCGCGGCCTACGACGCGCTGTCGGAGCCGATGAAGGCCTTCCTCGGCGGGCTGACCGCCATTCACGACGGCACGCGCAACTATCGCGACCGCAGCCGGCGCGACGGCAGGGAAGACAACAAGGTCTATCCGCGCAGCGAGCATCCCGTGATCCGCACCCATCCCGTGACCGGCAGGAAGGCGATCTTCGTCAATCCGGTGTTCACGATGCGGCTGAAGGGCATGCCGCGCGACGAGTCGGATGCGATCCTGGAGTTCCTTTACCGGCACAATGCCAAAGCGCAATTCCAGGGGCGGTTCCGCTGGCAGGCGAACTCGGTTGCCTTCTGGGACAATCGGGCGGTTCAGCACCTGGCGATGTGGGACTATTATCCCAATGTGCGGTCGGGCAATCGGGTGACGGTGCAGGGCGACCGCCCGTTCTGACGCGCGGCGGCGGCGAGTTGGCTGGGGCGCCTGGATTCGAACCAGGGATCGCGGGATCAAAACCCGCTGCCTTGACCGCTTGGCTACGCCCCAGCGCGGCGCCGCCCTTATAGCGCGGGCTGCGGGGACCGCAACTCCCGAGGGCCCGCCTCGGCCCGGGGCCTGCGAGGGAAGGAGCGGCGATGCTCACGGAAGCGGAAATCGAGGCCTATCGCCGCGACGGCTATGTCGTCCCCGCCGGCTTCTGCCTTGGCTCCGGGGAACTGGAAACGCTGCGCTCAGCCGTCGAGCGGGTGCTGTGCGACAATCCCGATGTCGAGCCCGACCGGATTATCAATCCGCATCTCGATCGCGGCAGGCCCTACCGGCTGCGCGGCCATCGGGCATTCCACGACATCGCGCATGACGACCGGATTCTCGACATGGCCGAGGCGGTCATGGGGCCGGACCTCGTGCTGCTGTTCACCCATCTCTTCTGCAAGCCGCCGGAGAGCCGGCGCGTGGTGCCGTGGCACCAGGACGGGCCGTTCTGGCCGGTCGAGCCGATGGCCTCCTGCTCGGTCTGGCTGGCGCTCGACAGGGTCGATGCCGGCAATGGGGCCATGCGGGTCATTCCCGGCTCGCACCTGGAGCCCTATCGCCGCCACGAGCTCGTGGACGATCCCGACTCGACCCTGAATCGGGAGATCCGGGTCCGGGATTTCGACGAGAGCAAGGCGCGCACCATCGAATTGGAGCCGGGGCAGGCGTCGGTCCACGATATCGGCATCGTCCACGGCTCGGCGGCCAACGCATCCGGGCGCCGCCGCGCCGGCTTCGCCATGCGCTACATGCCGGCGACGAGTTGCGTTCACCGTCGAATCGAGAATGCCGCAGCCGATTGGGGCGACCTCCCGGTCGAACTGGTGCGCGGCCGAAACCGCAATCCCGGCACAGACTTCTCGCTCGGCGACTTCGGCGAGCCTTGGCCGGCGGGGTAGCCGATCCGTAATTTGTGGGAAGTCGTAGCCCTCAACCCCTTGTAAGTTCGGAATTCATCATTCCTCCAAACCTGATTTGGACCGAACACAAAATATCGAGGCGGGTTGATGCGTTCTAATGCCAGCGGTCGTTGATAGGAACCGATGGCGACCTCCCCCATCGTCACCCCGGCCTCCGAGCCGGGGTCCATCCATGGCTCCCGATACTACCGCAGCCGGCGAAGAACGGGACCGACCGCTGAGGCTGCCGCGAGAACCGAGGCTGGACCCCGGCTCGGGGGCCGGGGTGACGGGTGGGGTGGCATTCTTCATGAGTCGCAACCCGACGCCGCTGGTATATCGAGTGAATTTTCCCGGAACATGGTAGACTTCAAGAGATGATCGAGCTCCTTCTAGGCACCGTCAATTCGTCTGATACCGTTCTGCACCCCGTGGGGTCCCTAGACGCCAAGGCCGCGCGGTTTAGCGGCCCTCATTCAACGACTCGATTTTTCCAGGACAAAGTTTCTCAAGTTCCTTCATCATGACTTTGAATGTTTCGTCCGGTGTGGCTTCGCCTTGCTTGTCGTTTTCTCGAAGCCACTGTCTCTCGAGCGCCCTCCTAACGTGTGGTCGCAAAGGGACCCCCATCAGCTGCGGTTCGTCCCCCCAGTCGTCCCCTCTCGGTGTTTGCAGTCCGGGAATGGGTACCCAGTCTTCTCTTGCCTGCTGCACCTCCCCTGCGTGGATGGCGCACCGCAAGCACCATTCGGTTCCGGGGGCACCTTCCTCGTAGTAAGTCAATCTCTCTGACTGCAGTATCGATCTTGCACCGAGGGCGAGTTCTTCCTTCTCGGTCATCTCATGGATTTTTCCGGGAGTAGTTCGACGAAACACGACCCAGTCGAACCACACAACGCAGTACTCCGGACCGATGGGCAGCATCACGCAGGTGCCCATGGAGGCAAGCCCGCTACGGCTTCGCGTCGCCACCCCTATCCGATTGTCCCGAAACGCCCCTTCGTCCGGCAGCAGTATCCGTCTCCGACTCGATTTCAATAACATTACCTCCAAGTCTCCGAGATACGGCCATGTATCCATCCCTGTCGCAACGGCTATCTGCCGGGGCCATTGATCTTCGACCTCCACGTTCAATAATTTGCCTAATTCGATGCCATCCAGCTCGGGTGGTCGTGGAGGCAACCTTCCTTCGTTCTCATACATTTTCAAGGCATCCTGCGCTATTTTCTCTGTCATTTCCCGTATTGGACCGGCACCTTGTTCCTTCCTCATAAGCTGTGTGACGACGTATTGCATCAGTACGAATCGGTCATTGCTCTCGAAGGTCGGTAGCTGTCCTGTTTCTTGAATTCTATCGGTTGCTGCGCTCATCTGCGTTTCGAGTTTTCCGAGGGTAGCTTCCACACCTTCTGCTTTGGGTTCTTTTTCGTAGTAATAGTCCTGCTGCGCGGTGCCCTTGATGGACACTCGCCCAAGGATCTTCGGCGTCATCTTGTCGAGTGCGCTGATCGATTTCTTGGTCTTGCTCCATCTGCGCATTTGCTGCTGCGCGAGAAAATGCTGTCTCTTGTGATCCGGCACTGACCACTGCCTCCTCAAAGTAAGGTCGTTCTTGGCCTAAAGGGCTAAAATGTCAAGCAAACCGCTCTTTACGACAACCCGATAGTATTCCTCCTTTCTGACCGGCCTTACAGGATCGCAGCTTGACAAGAAGGTTCCCGCCCGGTGCTATTTCGGGACGGCGGGCCACTAGCTGTCCCGTTCGCCACCTACCCTCGGGGGACGCCGGCGTCATTTCGCTGGCGCAAAATGTCCGGCGAATTGGACGAAGGAATCTGCTATGATTCAACCGGTTGATGGACACATTCGAAACAAGCTCCACAAAAGGCGGATCGGCTACGTCGCCGGGGTAGGGTTTGAACCGCCCCGGCATTCCCGGAGGCTCCATCTTGTGAGAAGAGGGAGCTGTTATGGGAAGACATTCGACACGCTATCCGGCGGAGGTTCGCGAGCGGGCAGTCCGGCTGGTTTTCGAGCATCGGGGGGAGTATGGCTCGCAATGGGAGGCGATGTGTTCGATTGCGGCGAAGTTCGGCTGCACGGCCGAGACGCTGCGGCGTTGGGTCCGTCAGGCTGAACGGGACAGCGGCGCTCGGCCGGGCATGACCAGCGATGATCGCGAGCGGGTCAAGGCGCTGGAACGCGAGGTTCGCGAGCTGCGCCAGGCGAACGAGATTCTGCGCAAAGCCAGCGCCTATTTTGCCCAGGCGGAGCTCGACCGCCCACTCAAGCGATGATCGCCTTCATCGACGAGCATCGCGCCATCTATGGGGTCGAGCCGATCTGCAGGGTTCTGCCGATCGCCCCATCCACATACCGCCTTCATGCTGCCAGACAGCGCGATCCGTCATTGCTGCCGGACCGCGCCCGCCGTGACCTGGTATTGATGGAGGAGATCGAGCGCGTCTTCGAGACGAACTACTCGGTCTACGGCGCCCGCAAGGTCTGGCGGCAGTTGCGGCGCGAAGGCCGGGACGTGGCCCGTTGCACGGTCGAGCGGCTGATGCGCGGTCTCGGCCTTGCCGGGGCGATCAGGGGCAAGCCGGCGAAGACCACGGTAAGCGACAAGGGAGCGGCATGCCCGCTCGACAAGGTGAGGCGGCAGTTCCAGGCGCCCGAGCCCAATCGCCTGTGGGTGGCGGACTTCACCTATGTCGCGACTTGGGCCGGGTTCGTCTATGTGGCCTTCGTGATCGATGCCTTTGCACGCCGGATCGTCGGATGGCGGGTGAGCCGCACGGCCCATGCAGGCTTTGTTCTGGATGCCCTGGAACAGGCGATACACGCCCGGAAGCCCGCCAGCGGATCGAGCCTCGTTCATCACAGCGACCGCGGGGTCCAATACCTGTCGATCAAATACTCCGAGCGCCTGGCCGAAGCCGGGATCGATCCTTCGGTCGGCAGTATCGGCGACAGCTACGACAACGCGTTGGCCGAAACGATCAACGGCCTCTACAAGGCCGAAGTGATCCACCGGCGCGGCCCGTGGAGATCGTTCGAGGCCGTCGAATACGCCACCCTCGAATGGGTCGACTGGTTCAATAATCGCCGCCTGCTCGGCCCCATCGGCAACATCCCGCCCGCTGAGGCCGAAGCAAACCACTATGCCGCCAGCGAAAACCTCGATATGGCTGCATGACTCAAACCAAACTGCCTCCGAGAATGCCGGGGCGGTTCAGTTGCCATTCTCAAAGTTGGAATAATTGCTATTTTGTGTTTGGCTTGGGAAACCGTGCTGGAATGAGACAAGGAGGAAGCGGCGCCCGCGAAGCTGCTTCCCTTGGTTTCGCCCCGGTCCCGGAGCCTAACGCATGCACATATCTCTTTCCGGTCGGTATCTGGCGCGTCCACCGCCTCGGCCACGCCCCGCTCGGCGCCCCGCCTGTTCCGGCCCCCGAGCGGGGAAGCCGGGGTCCATCCATGCTCTCCCGCCGCCGCCGGACTTCCGGCAGGAAATAGGAAAAATTTTCATATTTTACCCTCCAGGGGGCTTGACCTGAGAAAAAGTGGTGTATGATGGGAGTAGAGAGGCGGCTCCCCGGGGCCGCCTTTTCGCTCTTCTGCAGAGGGAAGCAATGGCTGGGGTGGAAAAAGCCCCGGCGGGAGGCGACAGGAGAAGTGCGCCCGCCGTCTCGCGCGCGCAATCAGGCGCGCGAACCGCGCCGGCGCAAGACGCGCCCGCCCGCGCAGGGACGCGCACGCAGGATACGCGCGCAAAAAGGGTCCCGCCGCCTGGAAGCGCGCAGGCCGGCGGCGGCGCAACGGAGTGGAACGCGACGGAGGGAACGATATGCAGGAACGGAACCGCAGAACATCGACGTCGGCATGGGGAACATGACAAAACATGACACAATGCAGAGGTCTTCCATGAACCGCGCCGCCGTGCACCCCGGTCGTCGCCCCGGCGCCCTTCTTTCGTCACCCCGGCCCCGGAGCCGGGGTCCATCCATGGCTCCCGATACTGCCGCAGCCGGTGGAGAACGAGATCGACTGCTGAAGCTGCCGCCAGAACCGAGGCTGGACCCCGGCTCGGGGGCCGGGGCGACGGGATGGGCGCGGACCGCAAGCGCAAAACCCGACAAATCCGATTTCTTTACACGCTCGAAGGCGGGGACCCATCCATGGCTCCCGATGCCGCTCCGGTAGGGCCGGCGGCCGTGGCTGGAGCTGCGACGCGAAAGGGCCGGCTTCCTTGCGGAACGCAGGGGCCTCATGACATGTCATGACAGTGCGCCGTGGAAAGGCGCCCTCTCCCAGCGGGTGCGAACCCCGCCCGGCAAGTGTCGCTCCGGGCGGAAGCAATCGGAGCGGGTGATGGAGGCAACGACATGGCCTGAAGCACTCCGAAGTAGAAGGGCCGCCCTGGGCGGCTCAGCGACGATGCGGGCCGCAACGCGAGTGAACGCCGAGCAGGCCCCGAAACGCACGATGCGGAAGCCGACCCAGCGGTCATGTGGGGAAGGCTGCCACCGACCGGGAAGCGAGCGACGCGAGCACCGGTGGGTTCCGCCGGGGTAGTGGCGGCGGCACGCATGGAAGAGGGAGAAGGCAGCAACACGGGAAGCCCTGTCGGTGGTGGGCACGCACCAACCGGACCCCCGCGAGGGGCAGGCCGGGCCGGCAGGGTGGCGGATGGGCATGTAGTACCGGGGATGCCGGGTAATGCCGGCGGAGGGAAGGAGCCCTGGTTCGAGAGCGATGCGGGAAGGGCGACAGCCTGCGGGAGTGGCTCTGCCTATGCCCCCGCCCGATGGCCGAGAGCCCGGAGAGCGTCACATGCAGAAGCGAAGGGGTCGAACCCGATCGGTTCGATGTCGTCGAGGCGTAAACAGGCTTGGCGGCGCACCGGCGAGGATGGGGAAGACAGGAGGGCCGTCGTGTAACGGCCATGCGCGCCGGGTCACCGGTCCTGCCTCCGCCCCGTCCCGGTGGCCCGCGTGCGAAGGCATGATCTCGTCCGAAAGCCGGATGCGGGAAATCCGCACGTCCGGTTCGATGAGCGGGGGAGAGGAAACGCGGCCAGGGACGGGACTGAGACACTGGCATCGCGCGAAAGCCGCCAGAAACGGAAATCCCCCGGACCTAAAGCAGGGCGCGCCTCCCCTCGACTCTACCTTCGCGGCTTTCGCTTGGCCGGGTCGAGCCGCACGAAACCAAACCGGGAACACTGCTACCCATCAATCCAGCTTCTCACGCCCGCGGCCCGGCGTGGCGTTGCGGGGTTCGGGGAACGGCCGGAGCCGGCGGACCATGACATTTCATGACATTCCCGCACCTCTGCAAAGGGGAGCGGGCAGCGTCGGGGCGGTGCGCCGTTCAGCCGACCGGGCAGAAGTCGTAGGTACCGATGCCCTGCACGATCAGGAAGCGGGCGCGACCTCCGTCCTTCCCCGTGACGCGGTGCGCGGTCATCTTCGGCACGGCGCAGCTTTCGCCGACCTCAAGCAGGTAACGGGCCCTGGGCGCGCGGGTCTCCACCGAGAGCGTGCCTTCGAGGCAGTAGAAAGTGTCGTCGATTTCGCTGTGGTAGTGCCAGGGCACCTCCTGGCCTTCCGCGAGCGTCAGGATGCCGACCCGCAGCGTGTCGGTTCGGGCCACTGTCTCGCGGCGTTCGATGACGTATGGACGGGCCTCGGTATCTGCCATAAGCGGGTCGCTCTCCGCGCACGGCGCGGTGCAAGTGGTGACGCCTCCGTTGCGACGAGTCGTAGGAGCCGGTTGCAAGGCCGTCAAGGCGGACGCAGCCGGTCAAGTCGCGCTTTCCCGGTCCCGGTCCGCCCGAATCGCAGCACTGCTATCGACCGAGGAACGAAGCCGCTGCCGCAATGCGGCTGCACGCGCGGCAAACTCTTCCTTCGTTCCGAACAGCGCTTCGCGCAGGATCGCTCGGTGCTCCGCCGTTGACACCCTCAATGCGGCTGGGACGGCGGCCGCCGCGGGGCTTCGACGAGAGATCCCCTGTCAGGCGCCATTGGCTCGCCCAGCGGATCGCAGACGACACCCCGACGCCAAAACGTGCCGCCGCTTGCCGACGCGACATTCCGGACTCAACCGCCGCAACCACACGCCGACGGCGTCGAGAGCGACCGTATGCGAGCGACCGAGAGTCTTGCCACGTTACCCCACGAATTTTCCAACGCCTATCTGTGGAATGGTGGGGAATCGCACGGAACGGTGGCATGTGCAATGTCACATATCCACCGCAAAATTATGAAGCGTGGGGAATCTGATGTAATGGGAAGTGGTGCCCAGGGGCGGACTCGAACCACCGACACGCGGATTTTCAGTCCGCTGCTCTACCAACTGAGCTACCTGGGCGACAAGGAGCGGCTTCTAGCCTCTCCGCGCCGGCGGGTCAAGCAAAGGGCCGGGCGTTACGTGAGGGATTCAAGGATGCGAAAGACGCGAGCCGGCGCTGTCAGGAACCGCCGATGATCTTCGATTCGATCCTGCCGGCGTGGAGGAGCGAGCAGCACCGCGCCGAAGGCCATTGGCGCGACCGCACCCTGCTCGACTATTTCGACGAGGCCGTTGCGCGCAAGCCCGATGCCGTCGCCGTGGTGGCCCGCCGCATGGAAGACGGCGGCGAGACGGTGCTTTCCTGGCGCCAGCTCAAGCGGCTTTCGAACAGGATGGCGCTCGGCCTTCATGCCCACGGCCTGCGCCGGGGCGATGTGCTCGCTTTCCAGCTTCCGAACTGGTGGCAGTTCTACTGCCTGCATATCGCCTGCCTTCGCATCGGCGTGTGCTCCAACCCGCTGATGCCGATCTTCCGCGAACGCGAACTGGCCTTCATGGTCGATTTCGCGGAGGCGAAGGCGCTGGTGACGCCGAAGGTGTTTCGGGGGCATGACCATGCGGCGATGGCCCGGGAGCTGCGTCCGGCGCTGCCGAAGCTGGAGCACCTGTTCGTCGTCGGCGAGAATTTCGAATCCGCGCTGCTGGATCGACGCTGGGAAGAGGAACTCGACGCCGAGGCGATATTCGAAGCCGGCAAACCCGATCCGGACGAGGTGATCCAGCTTCTCTATACCTCCGGCACGACGGGCGAGCCCAAGGGCGCGATGCACACCTCCAACACGCTGATCGCCATGGTGATGAGCTATGTCGAGCGTATCGGCCTCGGCGAGGATACGGCGATCCTGATGGGGTCCCCGCTGGCTCACCAGACGGGGTTCATGTACGGCCTCATTCTCTCGCCGGTGTTGGGCGTCAAGACCTGCTACCTCGATATCTGGGACCCGGAGGCGGCGCTCAGGTTGATCCAGGACGAAGCGGTGACCTTCACCATGGGGGCGACGCCCTTCCTGGCCGACCTCGCCAACAGCCCCGTGCTGGACCGCTACGACATCTCGTCCCTGGAGACCTTCGTGTCCGCCGGCGCGCCGATCCCGCGCGTGCTGGTCGAACGGGCCGGGGAGCGTCTCGGCTGCTTCGTCCATTCCGGCTGGGGCATGACCGAAAACGGTTTCGGCTCGGGCACGAAGAAGTCCGACCCGCCGGCGCGGGTGTTCGGGACGGACGGCTGCGCCGTCTCCTGTCTGGAAGTGCGCGTGGTCGGAGAGGACGGGACGCCGGTTCCCGATGACGAGGAGGGCCGCCTTCAGGTGCGGGGCGCCGGCCAGTTCGTCGGCTATCTGAAGCGGCCCGAGCGCTACGACACGGACGAGCAGGGGTGGTTTGAGACCGGCGACAATGCCCGGATGGATGCGGACGCCTATATCCGGATTTCCGGGCGCTCCAAGGACATCATCATTCGGGGCGGCGAGAACATTCCCGTGGTCGAAGTCGAGGAGCTGCTCTACCGGCATCCGGGCGTGGCGGACTGCGCCATCGTCGCCATGCCGGACGAACGTCTCGGTGAGCGCGCCTGCGCGTTCGTGACGCTCCGGCCCGACGCCGGGGCGCTGACCTTCGAGGCCATGTGCGGCTTCCTTCTGGAACGCCGGTTGGCAAAACCCTACCTGCCGGAGCGCCTGGAACTGGTGGACGCCATGCCGCGTACGGCTTCGGGGAAAATCCAGAAATTCCGGCTGCGGGAACTCGCGGCCGACCTCAAGCCAATGCGGGGATGAGCGCGCCGAAATTGTCCAGGAAGGGCATCGCCTTTTCCGTATAGCGGGGCGCGACCAGCACGGCGCGCTCCACGCGGGGCATGTCGGCAAGGCGGCGCAGCGCCTCCTCATTCGCGCCGTTGAAGGCGAATACCGACACGGAAATGGAGCCGGGGTCGCGCCCGGCCTCTTCCGCCTGCCGGTCGAGCTCGGCGATGGCAGCGGGGAAGTCGCGCAGCAGCACGTCGATCGGCATCCAGCCGTCGCAATAGCGCACGGTGCGCTTCAAACCGAGCGGCGTGGCCCCGCCATAGACGATCGGTGGATGCGGGCGCTGGACGGGTTTCGGATAGGAGACGATGCGCTCGAAGCGCACGAACTCGCCCTCATAGCTTGCTTCCTCCTCCGTCCAGATCGCCTTCATGGCCTCGATGCGCTCGCGTAGCACCTGCCAGCGCCGGCCGAAATCGGTGCCGTGATTGGCCATCTCCTCCGCGTTCCAACCGCCGCCGATGCCGAGCAGCAGCCGCCCGTTCGAGAGGTAGTCGAGCGTCGCCGCCGCCTTCGCCAACACGATGGGGTCGTGTTCGATCACGAGGCAGACGGCCGTTCCCACCTTGATGGTGGAGGTCGCGCCCGCCGCCGCCATCAGCGACACGAACGGGTCGGCCATGTGGTAGTAGGGCTTGGGCAGGGGATCGCCGCCCGGATAGGGCGTCTCGCGGCTCGCCGGAATGTGCGTGTGCTCGCCGACCCAGAAGGATTCGAAGCCCCGCTCCTCCGCGGCCTTGGCCAGATCGTCCGGCCGCGTTCCGTATTCGGTATTGTAGCTGAAGATGCCGAGCTTCATCGCCGCCCCCGTTCGTGACGCCGGGGAAGCCTAAAGGGATTCAGGCGCGGGGAAAGGTCCTCCTGCGGGACGGGGATGTTCTTTCGCACAGCACTCCGGCGGGATAGGGTTGCGGCACGAGTTGCCGGAGCGGAAGGCGTGCATCGAATGCAGGAACTGGCGCAGCGCTTGTGGGAGGCCCGGCTGAGCGGAACCCTCGTAGAGGCGGCAGCAAGGCGGGCGCTTGCCGGTCTGGAAGACGCCTACCGCGTCCAGGACGGGGCGGTGGGGGCGTCTGGCCATGCGCGCGCCGGCTGGAAGGTCGGCTCCACCAGCGCCGAAGCCCGGCGCAAGCTCGGCACGGACAGGCCCGGCGCCGGCGCACTGCTCGAACCCTTCTGCTTCGGGCACGGGGCAGAGGTGCCCGTCTTCGCCGCGCATGCGCCGGCCGTGGAAGGCGAGTTCGTGTTCGTCATGGGCGAGGGCATGCCGCCGCGCGAGACGCCCTTCGAACGCGACGAGGTCATGGCTGCGGTCATGGGCGTCGCCGGCGGCATCGAGGTCGTCGGTTCGCGTTTCGAGGGTGGGCTTGCCGGGCTCGGCCGAGAAGGCGTAACGGCCGACTTCGGCGCCAATATCGCCTTCGTCGAAGGAGAGGTGCGGCCGGACTGGCGGGACCGGGACCTGCGCGATGCCGGCGTTGCGCTCTCGGTGGATGGCGAAGTGTTGGCCGAGGGAACGGGGTCGCTCGCGCTCGGCGATCCGGCGCTGGTGCTCGTCTGGCTCGCCAATCATCTGCGCGAGCGCGGCGACGGGCTCCGCGCCGGCGATCGCGTGACCACAGGCACCTGCACCGGCGTTGCCGCAATCCGGCCCGGTGCGCAAGTGCTCGCCGATTTCGGCCCGCTCGGCCGTGTCGGTTTCGCTGCCGTGCCGGCATAGTCGCGTCGAAGCCGGGTCGCAAAACCGTCGCGATTGATTTCAGCACGGATCCCGTGTAAAACGGAATTCGTGTCACGGGAGGCGCAGAGATGAACCTCACGATCTCCATAGACGACGATATTCTCGAACACTGCCGGATCAGGGCAATTCGGGAACGGACGTCCGTGAATGCCGTCGTGCGGGAATATCTGCACGCCTATGCAGGAGTCGATCGCCAACGTGCCGAAGCCTGCGATTCGCTATTGGCCTTGTCGCAAGCGAGCGCTTCCCGGCGGGGCGCGGCGATCTGGACGCGCAGCGAACTCCATGAGCGTTGAGTGGAAGTTCGTCGACACGAACGTGCTGGTCTACCTGTTCGACGGCGATGCGCCGGACAAGCGGGCCCGCGCACGGGAACTCCTGCGCGACGAGAGGGATTCCATCGTGTTGAGCATACAAGTCCTCAGCGAATTCTATGTGACCGTGACGCGAAAGTTTGCAGAGTCGCTGAGCCTCGAAACGGCGGCCCGGGCCGTCGATGCGTTCAGCCGGTTTCGCGTCCAGCCGGTCCATGCGGAGACGGTCAGCGCCGCCATCCGCCGAAGCCGCTCCGCGATGCTTTCCTATTGGGATGCGTTGATCGTCGAGGCGGCGCTGAAAGCCGGAGCCGGAGTGCTCTTTACCGAGGACCTTCAGGACGGCAGGCGGATCGAAGGCTTGCAGATCGTCAACCCGTTTCGCAACGGCGGCTGAACGCCGAGGGGGCAGCCGGCTGTCGAAGCTGAAGCCGGTGCAGATCGAAATTTGTGGGTGCGCCTATGAGCAAGATCGTCACGGCTGCGGAAGCGGCGGCATCGGTCCCGTCCGGTGCGGTTCTGGGCGTGGACGGCTTCGTCGGTTCGGTCTGTCCGGAAGAGCTGCTGCTGGCGCTGGAAGCGCGGTTCCTGGAGACCGGGGAGCCTGGCGGGCTGACCGTCATCGCCTCGACCGGCTCCGGCGACACGCGCGGGCGCGGCCTCGACCGGCTGCGCCATGACGGCATGATCCGCCGGCTCATTACCTCATATCTCAACCTCAACCGGATGCTCCAGCGCCGGCTGATCGACAACGAGATCGAAGGCTACCTGCTGCCGCTCGGCGTTATCGTGCAGCTCTACCGGGAGATCGCGGCGGGACGGCCGGGCGTCGTGACCCATGTGGGCCTCGGCACCTTTGTCGATCCCGACCGTGGCGGCGGCAAGGTGAACGCCCGCACGGTCGAAGACTATGTGGAGCGTGTGCGGCTGAAGGACCGCGACTGGCTGTTCTATCCCTCCATGCGGCTCGATGCCGGCCTCCTGCGCGGCACGACGGCGGACCCGGACGGCAACATCACCATGGAGCGCGAGATCGGCACATTCCAGGGGCCGAGCTTCGCGCAGGCGGTCCGGAATTCCGGCGGCACCGTGCTGGCGCAGGTCGAGCGCATTGCGGAGCGCGGCTCGCTCGACCCGAGGCGGGTGGTGATTCCGGGCCACCTTGTGGACCGGGTGGTCGTCGCGCGGCCGGAAAACCACCCGCAGACATTCGCCACCGCTTACGACCCGGTGTTCTCGGGCGAGGTTCGTGCGGACATGAGTGCGCGTCCGCCGCAGCCGCTCTCGGTCAAGAAGGTGATCGGCCGGCGCGCGGCGATGGAACTCCGCCGGGGCGATGTGGTCAATCTCGGCGTAGGCGCGCCCGAATATGTGGCGACGGTGGCGGGCGAGGAAGGCTGCGGCGACGCCTTCACGCTCACGGTGGAGTCCGGCGCAACAGGCGGTTATCCGGCCTACGGGCTTTCCTTCGGGGCTGCGATCAATCCGAGTTCCGTGATCGACAACACCTACCAGTTCGACTTCTACGACGGCGGCGGGCTGGACATCACCTTCGTCGGCATGGCGGAACTGGACGCCGCAGGCAATGTCAACGTCTCGAAGCTGAAGACGCGGATTCCCGGCATCGGCGGCTTTTTCAACGTGACGCAGGGGGCCAAGCGGGTCGTCTTCTGCGGCCAGTTCTCTGCGGGAGAATCCGATATCCGCGCCGCGGACGGTCGTCTCGACATCCGGCAGGACGGCGATCCGGTCAAGTTCGTGGAGGCGGTCGAGCAGGTCAGTTTCAACGCTCGCGCCGGCCTCAAGCGCGGGCAGTCGATCCTGGCGGTGACGGAGCGTTGTGTCTTCCGCATCGAGGAGAGCGGGCCGGTGCTCGTTGAAATCGCGCCCGGCGTCGATCTCGAACGCGATATTCTGGCGCGGATGGCCTTCCGGCCCGGCGTGTCCGAAGATCTTTGCGAAATGCCGGCCGCGCTGTTCCGCGACGAAGCGGTGGGGCTGGCGGCGCGGCTCTCCTGATTGGAGAACCGCGCCGGCCCGAGCTCAGGCGGTGATGTTCTGGATCATCAGCCTCGGCAGCCAGAGCACGATGCCGGGGAAGGCGACGAGCACGGCGACCGTAATGATATCCGCCACGAAGAACGGCCAGATTCCCTTGAAGACCTCTTCCAGAGGAATGTCCGGGCGCACGCCGTTGACCACGAAGCAGTTGAGACCGATCGGCGGCGTGACAAGGCAGACCTCCACCATCTTGACGATGATGATGCCGAACCAGACCGGGTCGTAGCCAAGCGCCGTGACCGCCGGATAGACGACTGGCAGGGTCAGCAGCAGCATCCCGATGCCGTCCATGAACATGCCGAGCACGACATAGGCGAGCAGGATCAGGATCATCACCACGATCGGCGGCACGTCGATACTGACGATGAATGTTGCGAACGCCTCCGGCAGGCCGGAGAAGCCGAGGAACCGCACATAGATCAGGATCGACCAGATGATCGTGAAGATGAAGACCGTCAGCTTCGCGGTCTCCATCAGCGATTCGCGCAGGTTCGCGAGGTTCATATTGCGTTTCGCAAGCGCGATCAGGAAGATCACGAATGCGGCGACGCCGCCGACCTCGGTCGGGGTCATGATGCCGGTATAGATGCCGCCCAGGATGATGAAGATCACGAAGAAGATGCCGGAAGCGCCGACCAGGGACCGGAACTTTTCGGCCGTCGGGACCGCCGAGACCGGCGCGCCGAGCTTGGGATTCAGCTTGCAGCGGAAGATAATCAGCGCCGCATAGATGACCGCCGAAAGGGCGCCCGGTATGAAGCCCGCCAGCAGCAGCGCGCCGACCGATTCCTCGACGATGATGGCGTAGATCACCAGGATGGCGCTGGGCGGGATGAGCGAGGCGAGCGTGCCGCCCGCCGCGACCACGCCGGCAGCCAGGCTGCGCTCATAGCCGTATTTCAGCATCTCCGGGATCGCGACGCGGCTGAACACGGCGGCCGTTGCGGTCGAGGCGCCGGACACCGCGGCGAAACCGGCGGTCGCGAACACGGTCGCGACAGCGAGGCCGCCCGGCAATGTGCCGAGCCAGCAACGCGCCGCATAGAACGCGCTCCGGGTCAGCCCGGCATAGAAGGCCAGGAAGCCGATAAGGATGAACATCGGCAGCACCGAGAGGGTGACATGGCTCACCTGCGAATGGGCGAGCAGGCCCGCAAGGCCGGCGCCGGGGTCGTACCCCCGGAGCATAATCAGCCCGACAACGCCTGCAATTCCGGATGCATAGGCGACGCGAACGCCGAGCACGACCATCCCGATGATGACCGCGACCGACACAAGACCTGCATTGAACGGATCCATAACCGCACCCCCCCTTTAAGCCCTGGAGCCGCCGTCGGGCGGGTCCGTCGGGTCTTGGCTCTCTCGTCCCATGACCTCTTCGATCTCCGCCCTCGCATGCTCCGCGGCATCCAAGATGATCGGCACCGCCTGCGGAGCCTTGCCGGGATCGAACGCCAGCCTGCCGTAACCCCAGACCTGGATGATGAGTCGTATGCAAAGCAGCGTGAGAGCGACGGGAACGACCAGCTTTCCGGGCCAGGTCTGGAGCTGCACGTCGATGGTGCTGTCTCCCTCGATAATGGACCTCAGAAAATGCTCCCAGCTCTTGTCGATGATGATGAGGCAATAGATGACGCCGATGCAGACGGCGAAGCACTCGACGCCCCACAACAACCTGCCCCGCATCTTGGCGATGACCAGTTCCATGCGGACATGAACGCCCAGCCGCTGCGCGTAAGCCGCGGGAAGGAAGGCGAAGATCGCCATATAGACCTCGATCCAGTCGATCGCTCCGGGGATCGGCCTGTTGAATACATATCTGCCGATGACTTCGCAGACCACGAACAGCATCAATATGAAGATGGCTCCCGACGCGAAGAGCGTGACGGCATCCTCTATGCGGCCGAAAAAGCGATCTATACCCGACAAAGCGCTGTTCCGGCGCCCGTTTTGCGTCTCAGCCTGAGCCATAGAATTCGCTTCCTCCCCTTACGGCAAACAACAGAATGGGGCCGTTCGCGACGGAACGGCCCCACCCAGACATACGAGGACTACGGCCTCTACGCTTCCTTGTTGTGGTGCGCTGCGCGCTCGAGAACGAAGTCGAGGAGCTCCTGAGCGGGGAGCTTGTCCTTGTTCTCCGCTACCCACTCGTCCCAGACCGGCTGCGCTCCGATCTTCACGAATTCGGCATGCTGCTCCTTGCTGAATTCCACCCTCATCATGGCCTTTTCGTAGATCGGGATCCACTTCTTGTCGGCTTCGACATAGGCGTCGATCAGCGCCTTGTAGGAGTTCCACTTCATGTCGTCGTTGAACAGCGCCCGATACTCGTCCGGGAGGGCGTTGTAGGCGGTGACGCTCATGATCTGCGGGCAGAAGACCGAGCCGAGAGCCATGCCTTCCGTGTACCACTTGGCGACTTCGTGGTGCCTGTAGGCGCCGAAGGCGTAGCTGTAGGGGAAGGTCATTACCTGGATGGTGCCGCGCTCAAGCGCCGTGTAGCTTTCCGACGCCGTCACCGTAGTCGGCACCGCGCCCAGCTTATCGAAGAACTGGCCGATGCCGCCGAGGCCGCGGACGCGCAGGCCCTTGAAGTCCGCCGCGCTCTGCGGCGGGTCGCCGACGCCCATCGCCTCGTATTGCGGCAGGATGCCGGAGAAGATCGGGATGGCGTTCCAGCGCTTCATCTCCTTCTTGAACTCCGGATGCCCGATGAAGTCCTCATGCACCTTCGCCTGAACCGTCAGGTCGGAGATGGGTAGGAACGGCAGATCCAGTACCGTGCCGGCAGGGTTCTTGCCGGGGTGGTAGGAGGTGCACATCATCGCGGCTTCGTGGCTGCCGATCTTGATGCCGTCGATATTCTCTTTCGAAGGCGAGATCGCCTCACCGTAGTGAATCTTGAGCTTGAAGTTGCCGCCCGATTTCTCGGCGAGGTACTCGCTCATCGCATCGATGCCCTTGGTGAAAGCGCGCGGCTTGCCCCAGGCGGAGAAATTCCAGAGTACCTCATCTGCGGCGGAAGCGGACATGGCGACGCCTCCTACCATGGCCGCTGCGGCGACGCCGCATGCCAGACGCACGATCTTCATGTTTGCACTCCCTTGTCGTGTTTCCCCACGGTCCGACGACAGCGCGTCGACCTAACGCTTGGACGGGCCCTCAATCGGCCACGACCTCACCATAGCAAGAGCACGCGCAGACTCGCAACCCGTCGGCGAACGGCCCCTCGCAAGGCCCTGGAGCCGGCCGTTTCGGCTCGTCCGGATGGCTATGGAAATGGGATGGACGTCATGATGTTGTTGGGTCTGGGGGTTGATTGTCATGTTTTCACAGGCAAACCGGAGGGTCCGAGATGGAGACTAACAGAACGGTGGTGGGCGTGGATACGGCCAAGCGAGTGTTCCAGTTGCACTGGGTCGATATGGAGACGGGCGAGATTGTCGATTTGAAGCTGACGCGGGCGAAGTTCCTGCGGCACTTCGCCGAGGTTGCGGCGGTGGCTTTTCGCCCTGCGGGTGGCGATGGAGGCGTGCGGCGGCTCTCAGCATTGGGCGCGGGAGGTGCGCAAGCTCGGTCACGAGGCCCGGCTGTTGCCGGCGCGGGCGGTGCGGCCCTTCGTGGCCGGCAACAAGAACGACGTGCGCGACGCCCGGGCGATCTGGACCGCCGCGCAGCAGCCGGGCGTGAAGACGGTCGCGGTCAAGCGAGGAGCAGCAGGCGGTCCTGGCGCTGCACCGCATGCGCCAGCAGCTGGTGAAGTTCCGCACCGCGCAGATCAACGCCCTGCGCGGCCTGCTGAGCGAGTATGGCGAGGTCATGGCGAAAGGTCGGGCTGGCATCGGTCGTGGGATTGCCCCGGCCCTGGACCGCCTCGCGGCGCGTCTTCCGGCGCCGGTCGTCGAGACCCTGCGCGAGCAGTGGAGCCGTGTCGGCGCGCTCGACAAGGAAATCGCCGTGATCGAACGGCGGATCGCGCTGTGGCACCGCAGCAGTCCCGACAGCCAGCGGGTCGCGGAGATCCCCGGCGTCGGCATACTGACCGCGACTGCCGTCGTGGCGATGATGGGCGATCCTGCCGCCTTCAGTTCCGGGCGCGAGTTCGCCGCCTGGCTCGGTCTGGCGCCGCGCCACACGGGCACCGGGGGGCGGGTGCGCATGCTCGGCATCTCCAAGCGCGCGACAAGTATCCGGACCCTGCTGGTGCACGGGGCGCGCACAGTGCTCGCCAGCCAATGGGCCGCCCGGAACTCCGTGGCGTCTCTGGGCCCTGCTGCCCATGACCGGGCATACCAGGCGAACTTCGTCAGCCAGCCGGCATAGTAGCGAACCGGCACAGGAGGAAGCCGCCAGAAGAGTGCGTCCAAGGAGTGATGGCAAACGGGTCATACCGCGATCCGCCAAGCCTGCATGACGTTCAAGAGCGAGAGGCCTGTCATGGAAATGAGGCGCGGATCGGCAAATCCCATCAGGGCCGGGGCACAAAAGCCCCGCAAAAAGGTCGGATACAAAACTGCAACCTGCCTCGCCGTCACAACAAATCGACCCTTGCCTCACCAGAGGCGTCCATACAAAGCGTCATGATATGTCATGTTTTGTCATGCGGCGGGGTTGCGGCGGTGGCTTTTCGCCTGTCCGGGCGGGCGTTTCGGGCGCGTTCGAGAGTGCGGGCGAGGGAGGCTTCCGTGCGGCGGTGCTGCCTTTCGCGCCATGCCGTGTATTCGGGCGAGGGCAGCTTGCCGACGAACTTCCGCCCGCTGACATGGCAGTCGATCAGGCCACCGAGGCCCCCGCCTATCGTGACCGGCCCGAACCGGCGCTCCATCTTTTCCAGCCACGCCCGGAACTCCGGCGTCTCCTGGCTGCCGGCCCAGACTTCTCCGCCATAGTGGAACTCGTCCTCGCTGCCGTCATAGTCCGACACATAAGGGCCGGGCTCGTCGAACGGGTCGTCGAGACCGTCCCACGGCTTCTCTTCGGGCTCCGGCTCCGGTTCGGGCAGGTGGGCGGCGGCCCAGTCGAGCACGGCGAGGAGCTGGCGGAGATGGCTGAGCCGGGCAGCCCGGCGCGGTGGCGTTCGGCAAGCGCGCGGTCGGCGGCGGCCCGGCGCTTATACCAGCGGTCGTTGATCGGAACCTATGGTGATGGTCCCCACCGGCCTCCGAGCCGGGGGCCAGCCTCGGTTCTCGCGGCAACTTCAGCGGTAGAGCCTGCTCCCCACCGGCGGCATCGTCGCCATGGATGGACCCCGGCTCTCCGCTTCACGCAGAGGGAAAACCGGGCGGCAATCTCCATGAGTCACAAACCGGAGCCGCTGGTATTAGGTCTTCGCGGCTGCGGCGAGGGCTTCGGCGGCCGGCGCCAGCCCTGCGGCCAGCTTCGCTGCCAGTTGGGGGCGGGGGTCGGTTGCGGTCATGGTTCCTCCTTGCCGGTCCGGGAGTGGGACCCTTTTTGCGCGCGTATCCTGCGTGCGCGCCTGTGCCCGCCCGCGCGCGTCTTGCGCCGGCGCGGTTCGCACGCCTGATTGCGCGCGCGAGACAGAGGGCGCACCTCTCCCGCCGGTTTCTCAGGGGTTTTCAGAAAGTGGCGCCGCTCGGCCGCGCAACGCCGGGGAAGCGGCTCCGGATGCCCCTTCTCCCGCTCCCATCATACACCGCTTTTCCCAGGGTCAAGCCCTAAACGGGAATAAAAGAGAAAATTACCCTAATTTTTTCGCGCTATGGCACGATATGTTCCAACTGAAACGGTCGCGTTTGCCGGGCAGCATCCGGCCTTGACCTCATTCGTTGCTCCGGGCTCCGGGCCAGGGCGACGCTGTTTCAATTCGAACGGATCGTGCTTTAGCTCACTTGCTTCCTTATCGATGTCCCGGCGTGCCGGACCTCGTATTCCTGCAGTTGTCGGCACGATACGCGCTGCATCCGCAGTCCTCTCCGGAGTCGCCGCGCCGGTCGTCAAGGAAAGCCGAATGGATTACGGCCTTGTCCTGTCGAGGGCCATCAGCAGGGGCGGGAGAAGCAGGAAGTCGGCGAGCAGCGCGAAGCCGAGCGTGATCGCCACCATCAGTCCGAGCGACCAGCTGACCTCGAACCCGGAGAAGGCGAATACCAGGAAACCGAGTGACAGGACTGCAGTCGTGGTCCACAGGGCCCGGCCGACGGTGCGAAAGGTGCGGCGCACGGCCTCGCCCGGATCGAGCCCTTCCCGGCGGGCTCTCCGATAGGAGGTCAGGAAGTGGATCGTGTCGTCCACGACGATGCCGAAGGCGATTGCCGTCATTACAGAGCCTGCAAGGCCGACCCGCCCGACCAGGTAGCCCCAAAGGCCGAAGGTCATCGCCGCCGGGATGAAATTGGGCAACAGGCTGACAAGCCCGAGGCGGATGCTCCTGAATACGCCGATCAGGATCAGGGAGATCAGCGCCATGGCGACAATCGTGCCGGTCAGCATGCTTGCGATGTTTCGTTGCGAGAGGTGCGCGAAGACGATGCTGAACCCCGATGCCTCGGTCAGGAGATCGGGCGCGTTGGCCCGCAGCCAGTCCTGCGCCCGCGCGTCCAGTTCGCGCTGTTGGCGCGAGGTCAGGCTTCGGGTCGCAACGCTCATCCGCGTTGCGGACTTGCCGACGTCGATGCGGTCGTTGAGGTCGCTGCCGAACGGAAGCGAAAGTTCGTAGAGCAGGAGATACTGCGCCGCCAGGTCTTCCTCCTCCGGCAGGCGGTGAAAGGCCGGGTCGTCTCCGTGCATGTTCCTGTTGAGGCGTTTCATGATGTCCGGAAACGCCTGGACGTGGACCACTTCCGGCTGCGTCCGGCACCACTCGGCAAAGGCATCCACCGCGCGCAGATATTCCGGGTCGGTAATGCCGCCGTCACGCCCCGAATTGAGCGAGAACTCCAGCGTCTCCATGCCCGTCAGGTTGTCGATGACGAAATCCGTATCGCGCCGGAATTCGTAGCGTTCGTCGAAATATCTGGTCCAGTTGTCCGTCAGGTCGATGCGCGGAATGCCAGAGACCAGAGCGACGGTGACGAGCGCCATGGAAACGAGCAGGAGCCTGCGGCGCTCCACGACAAAGTTCCCGAAGCGCTCGAAGAACCCTGCACTCCCGCCGAACGCGCGAGGCGGGCGCACCGGCAGGATGGAGAGCAGGGCCGGCAAGAGGGTAACCGAGTAGAGGAACGCGCAGAGCACGCCGAAGGCGACAAGGTTGCCGAGCACGCGGAACGGCGGCGAGTCGGATGCGTTGAGGCTGAGAAATCCGATGGCAGTGGTCGCGGTGGTAAGGAAAACGGGCCACATATTCTCTCGGAGCGCTTCGGCGACAGCTTCGTTCCTGCCGAGTCCCCGTCCCATGCCTTCCAGAACGCTCGCGACGATGTGGATCGTATGCGCCACGGCAACGGTCGTGACGATGATCGGGATGCCGGAATTCGCGGGATTGAGAACGGTTCCGATCCAGCCCGCGAAGCCCATCGTGGTGTTGACGGTGAAGCCCAGCGCTATGACGAGCGCGAGCGTGCCGAAGACGGAACGCAGCAGAAGTCCCGATGCGATGGCAATAATTGCGAATACGAGAGGAATAAGGGTGCGCGCTTCCTCCTCGGTCGTCTCCGCGAAAGCCCGGTGCATGACGACATCGCCGGTCAAATGGTATTCGAGATCCGGATGGGCGGCGCGGGCCTCTTCCAGTAGTGCGCGAAGGTAGCCGTTGATCTCGGCGATCGAGGCGTCCGCGTCGTCCGTCAGAGCGAAATGGATGGCGAGCCCCGCCACGCGCCCGTCGTGGGAGACGAGGCGACCCGCAAGGTCGATTGCGTTCAGCGCGATCTCTTCGACCCGCTTGACGCCTTCATCTGTGAGCGCGTCCGCTCCTTCCACCAGCGGTCCGACCGCCAGATCGTCCTCGACCGCCTCGCTGTGGGTGTAGTTGGTAAGGGAATCGACCCGGGTGGAAAGCGGCGCCTGCCAGGCCGCTTCGGTGAGCTCCTCGACCGCGCCGAGCGTCTCGCGGGTGAACACGGAACCCTGTCGCGGCGCAATCGCGATCAGCGCGATATTGGACGCCGAGTAGGTCTCCTCCAGCGCGTCGAGCGCGGCGAGCTGCGGATTGTCCTTATCGAAAAGGCTGCGGTAGTCGTTAGTCACGCCGATGAAGGGAGCGCCTGCCGTCGCCGCCAGCATGACCAGACCGGCGAGCAGCACGACCGGCCATCGATAGCGCAGGATGAAGGCCAGATAGCGCTCAAGCGGCCCGCCGGTCATCGGCTCCGCTTCCTGCCGGAGCTTCGGGACGCGAGCGTCGATAGCCGGAAACCTGCCATGACCCGTTTCCTCACCAGCGGCGCGATTGTTCTGCAAAGATGTGGTCCGGCATCCGGTAGCTGATCCCCTGCCTTTCGAACATCGACACGTCGAGAATCGTGGTCATGTTGTTGCGCGACTGCGTCCGGCCCGGGTTGAGCTTGGCCAGCAGGTAATCGACGCGGTTGAGCAGTCGAAACCGCCAGAGGGTTCCTGCGGTGGATTCCTTGGGATAGTTCAACCGGTCGGCAAGCCGGTCTCCGATCAGTGCGCGCGAGATCCGGAATATGTAGCTTGCCAGCCTGCGGCGCGCATGTCGTTCGGTCAGTCCTGCGAACAGCGGCGCGGAGTTTATCAACGCCGTCGCCATCACCAGCGACTCCAGCGACATCGGAGGCTCGCAAAGGGTACCGATCCGGCGAATTTCGAGCGCGTCCTGTTCATCCTCGAAGAGAATGGTCTCCGGAATGCCCATCAGGTGGCCGGAATAGCGCCATACGTTCATGAAGCCTTTTCGTTCCTCGTCGTCGAACGAGCCTCCGAGCTTCTGCAGGTGCTGCAACAGCCGCGCGGAAAAAGAGGATATGGCGAACCCGACATGCGCCGCGCTGATCGGGGTGCCCAGTTCCTCGATGTCCCACTCGTCCGACCGGCTCAGCAGGCGGCGGATCGTCGCGTGTACGAGCCGTATGCGGACCGAGAGCGCCCATCCGTCGGCATATCGATCCATGCCGCCGGGCATGAAGATCTCCAGCATGTGGCGGTTGTTCTGCTTCAGCCGCCTGATGCCCTGGTCGCGGAGCCTGCCGGTAATGAAGAACGACTTGGCGATATTTGTCGTAAATCCTTCAACCAGGACGCCGGCCACCATGCCTGCGAGGACAAGGGACGTATTCCTGTGGAACAGGCGGTAACCGGGCGTGAAGGAGGGGATGTCCAGCCAGGCCGGCGGATCGTAGCAGGACTGGAAGAACTCCCTGACCGGTTCCGGCGCGGCCTGGAGTTCGGCATCGTTTCCGTCCTGCATTCCCAGCCCGATCAGCCTGGCGGACTCCTCCCGGGGGAGGGTTTCGAGGAAATGGGCCAGCGCGTCGGCCACGGGATCGCCAACGGTCGTGTGGGCAATGTAGTTTTCCGCTCGCGCCGGATCGACGGCGCGGCCTCTCTCGTATCCGTCCCGATATGCAGTCGGAATTCTCATCGCATCATGTGCCCGCCCTTCTTACTGCGGACCGTGTGAGTTCTGAAAGCCGTTGCCCATCGAACGGACAACGGACTTCATCATATCAGAGTGCTTATGCAGGCGTATCGTCGATCCAACATCGAAAAATTCGAACATCGGAAAATCCGTTAACCGGATGGGGAATCGATTTCCGATTGCAATTGTCGCCGCGCAACGGCTGTCGGCTTCCTGCGGCGCACTTGCCCAGGCGCTTCGCCCATAGTGCCTTCCGCCGCCGGACCCCGGCCGGCGAACAGTCTGCTACATTGCGGCCGTCGCGGAGCGGCGGCCGGGAGGGGCGGGACGAAGAGGGGCGCCCCGAGGCGGCTCCGCATCCGGAAACGGGATTGGCGCCTTGTCCAAGCTGCAACAGACCGAGGACGGATGGTGGGCCGGGCTCGACGCCTGGGCGGACACTGTCGCGATTTGGGCGGCCCTGCTTTGCGTCGTCGTTTTCCTCGTTCATATACGCACCCACCCCCGCGGGTTCCGGGACAAGCGTCTCGTCGGGGCGTGTCTCGCCGGCGCCGCCGTCTCGATCCTGTACCGATTGTCCAGCTGACTCCGGCGCCGTTGTCCGCCGAATATCGCCCGCCACATAGTCTGCTACAGTGCCGCGGCTGCGGGGCGGCGGCCGGGAGGGGATGGGGACATGAGCGAATCTGGAGCCGAATACCGGATCGGTATCGACATTGGCGGCACCTTCACGGACCTCGTCGCCGTGGACCGCGCGGGAGGGACCCGGATCGCCAAGGCGCCCTCGACGCCGGCTGACCAGTCCGCCGGGGTGCTGGACGGGCTTGAGCGCCTGGCCGGGACGATGGGGCTCGATGTCGCCACACTGCTCGGCAGGACCGAGCGGATCGTGCATGGCACCACGGTTGCGACCAACGCCATCCTGGAGCGCAAGGGCGCCACGGTCGGACTGCTGACCACGGGGGGCCACCGCGACGTGCTGGAGATGCGGGAAGGCCTGAAGCCGGACCGCTACAATCTCCGCCTGGCGCCGCCGGAACCGCTGGTGCCGCGCCGCCGCCGGCTCGGCGTAACGGAACGCCTGCGCGCCGACGGGGAGGTCGAAATGCCTCTGGACCCGGCTTCCCTGGACGAGGCGGTGGCGACGCTCAGCGGGCAGGGCGTCGACTCGGTCGCCATCTGCTTCCTGCACGCCTGGTGCGACGATGCGCATGAACGCGCGGCGGCCGACGCGGTGCGCCGCGCGATGCCGGAGGCCTACCTGTCGCTCTCCTCCGACGTGTTCCCGCAGATCAAGGAGTTCGAGCGCGTCTCGACCACCGTGGTCAACGCCTATGTCGGTCCCGCCCTTTCCGGCTATCTCGGTCGGCTCGCCGCCCGGCTGGCGGAGAACGGCTTTTCGGGTCCGCTGCTCATCATATTGAGCCATGGCGGCGTCGCGCCGCTGGAAGAGGCGGTCCGGCTTGCGGCCGGGACGGTGCTGTCGGGGCCCGCCGGCGGCGTTGCGGGCGCGCGCTATTCGGCCCGCCTGCTCGGCATGGGCGACCTCATCCCGTTCGACATGGGCGGCACGAGCACCGACATCTCGCTCATCTCCGGCGGCGAGGCCGCGCTCTCCTCGGACCGGGGCATTGCGGGGGAACGGATCGCGCTCTCCTCGCTCGACATTGCCAGCATCGGGGCGGGCGGCGGCTCCATTGCGCATGTGGACGCAGGCGGCGTGCTGCATGTCGGCCCGCAGAGCGCCGGCGCCGAGCCCGGGCCCGCCTGCTACGGGCGCGGCGGCACGGCGCCGACCGTCACCGATGCAAGCCTGGTGCTGGGCTTCCTCGACCCGGCGAACTTCCTCGGCGGGCGCGAACGGCTCGACACGGGGGCGGCGGAAGCGGCTCTGGACGGGCTTGCCGCGGAACTCGGGGTGGAACGCATGGCGGCGGCCGAAGGCGTCCACCGCGTGGTGCATACCAACATGGCGGAGGGCATCCGGCTCGTCTCCGTCAGGCGCGGCGTGGACCCGCGGCGCTTTGCGCTGCTCGCCTTCGGGGGCGCCGCCGGCATCCACATCGCCGACGTGGCCCGACAGCTCGACATCTCGCGGGTGGTGGTGCCGAGGGTGGCCTCCGTGCTTTCCGCCTGGGGGATGCTGGCGACGGACCTGCGTTTCGAGGCCTCCCGCACCCATATCGGCGACGCGGCGGCCCTCGACGCCGCCGCCGTGCGCACGGTCTATGAGGAACTGGAAGCCGCTGCGCGGGACCGCCTGGCGGCCTGCCATTCGGGCGAGGTCGCGGTGCAGCACAGTGCCGACATGCGCTATGGCGAGCAGATCTTCGAGGTGGATGTCGCGCTGGACGGCCTCGACTGGCAGGACGAGGACCTGCTGGACCGGATCGCGGAGCGCTTCCACGACCGCCACGAGGCGCTCTTTACCTATGCGCTGCGCGAGGACGACGTGGTGCTGGTGAACGCCCGCGCCGCCGCGGTCGGGCGCCTGCCGGGCCTGCCGGAGGAGCGCGTGACCGATGCCGGCGCGGACGCTGCGCCGCGCGCGCATCGCTGCGTCCACATGGGCGACTGGCTGGAAGCGCCGATCTTCGACTTTGCCGCGCTCAGGCCCGGCCAGGAGCTGGAAGGACCCGCGGTTGTCGAAAGCGACACGACGACGGTCGTCCTCCGCCCCGGCGACCGCGCGACCGTCACCCCGCTCGGCTGGCTGGACATCGCCATCGGATAGGGCGGGGCAGGGGCGCCGGCTACCCGGCCGGGTCGCGGATTTCCCTGGCCGCAGCCCTCGCCACAAAGGCCGACCGCGTCATGCCGCGCATCCGCGCGGCTTCGTCGAGCGTGTCGAGAAGGCCCTTGTCGAGGCTGAGATTGACCCGCACCGTCCGGTGCCGCTCCGGAACATGCGGAACCAGCATCAGGAACGCTCCGGCCGCAATGTCCTCGGCAACTTCCTCGCGCACCGCTTCAAGCCCGCGCGGCTTCGCCTCCTCGCCGTCCTCGAAATAGAGCGCCAGAGCCTCCATGGCGCTTGGCAGGATATCTTCGAAACTGTCTGCCGCCGAAAAGCAGCCCGGCGCTTCGGGGAAACGGATGCCGAAAGCACTATCCGGTTCCTTGTCGATAACGGCAACGAAGTGCATTGGCGGTTTCTCCTCAGATCCATCCGGCCTGTTTGGCGATGGCGCGCGCGGTGCCGTGCGGCAGGTCCTTCTTCGGGTGCGGCACGATGATTGTAACCGTGCCCTTGCGAAACTTGTGATGGGACCCTCTGACTTTCACCAGCCGGAAGCCTTCTGCGGTGAGCCGTCGAACGATGGCTCGACTGTTACGTTCAATACACACGGATATACACACCCATATGACCCGCTTCAAGCAGAACAACTCTTGGGCCTGTATGCCCGCGCTACTTCGCATCCTCCAGGATCATCGCGGCGGCCTTTTCGCCGATCATGATGGCGGGGGCGTTGGTGTTGCCGGCGACGATGGCGGGCATGATCGAGGCGTCGGCGACGCGCAAGCCGGCGATGCCGTGCACCCTGAGCCGGGCATCGGTCGCGGAATCGGCCTCCGGCCCCATGCGGCAGGTGCCGACGGGATGGTAGTTGGCGACGGCGCGCGCCCGCACGTCCGCCAGCAGCTCCTCGTCGCTCTCGCAGGCCGGGCCCGGCAGCACTTCCTCCGCCACATAGGGCGCGAGCGCCGGCTGCGCGGCGATCTTCCGGCACAGGCGCATGCCGTGGAGGATCGCCTGCCGGTCATAGGCGCTGCGCAGGAACTCGTAGCGGATAACGGGAGCAACCAGCGGGTCCGGGCTCCCGAGCCGCACCGACCCGTCGCAGTCCGGGCGCAGATGCACGGGGCTCAAGGTGAAGGCGGAGAAGGGGTGCGGCTCGATCGTGTCGGGAGTGCGCCGCGCCGCGCTCCAGCTCAGCATGTTGATCTGCAGGTCCGGGTCTTCGAGGCGTGGGTCCGTGCGGACGAAGGCGCCCGCGCATATGCCCGTGCTGGCGAGCGGCCCGTCGCCGAAAAGCAGGTAGCGCGCACCGGCGGCAAGCCGGCGCGGCAGGCTCCGCGCGAGATCGTTCGCGGTCACGGGCCGGGTGCAGCGGAAGCCGATATAGGTGTTGAAATGGTCGCGGAGGTGGGCGCCGACCCCCGGCAGGTCCCGCACCGGCTCGATGCCCAAGTCGCGAAGGTGCTCCGCCGGGCCGACGCCGGAAAGCTGGAGCAGGTGGGGCGAGCCGAACGCGCCGCCCGACACGACGATCTCGCGCCGGGCCCGCGCCTGCCTCGGCCCGGACGGCGACTGGTATTCGATGCCGGCCGCGCGCCCGTCCTCGATCAACAGCCTGCGCGCCTGTGCGGAGGTCTCGACATGCAGGTTGGGCCGCTTCCCGGCGGGAGCGAGATAGGCCCTGGCCGAACTCCAGCGCCGCTTGCGCGACGCGGTGAACTGGTAGAAGCCGGCTCCCTCCTGATCCGGCCCGTTGAAATCCGGATTGGCAGGAATGCCGGCCTCCACCGCGGCGGCCACCATAGCGCGCGGCAACTCCCACTCGGTCGGCACGTCCGAAACCCTGAGCGGCCCGCCCGCGCCATGCAGCGCATCCGCGCCGCGTTCGTTGTCCTCCGCCCTGATGAAGAAGGGCAGCACCGATTCCCAGTCCCAGCCCTCCAGGCCGCGCTGGCGCCAGCCATCGTAGTCGCGCGGCTGGCCGCGCATGTAGATCGTGCCGTTGATGGAACTGCTGCCGCCGAGCACGCGACCGCGCGGCTGGAAAAGCCTGCGCCCGTCCAGCGCCTCCACGGGCTCGGTCTCGAACTTCCAGTTGACCCGCGCGTCGGTGAACAGCTTGGGGAAGCCGAGCGGAATGTGGATCCACGGGTCCGTGTCGCGCGGCCCCGCCTCCAGCAGCAGCACGGTGTAGCGTCCGGATTCGCTGAGCCGCGCGGCCACGGCGCAGCCGGCCGAGCCTGCGCCGGAGACGATGAAGTCGAACTCGGCGCCGTCCGCCAGCATGCCGCGTGCCCCCGCTTCTCCGAACCGCCGGAAGCCTGTTGGCGCCCCCGCGCCTTGTCAATCGGCGGCCGGTGCGTCTGCGGGGCAATTCGTGGAAGGACCCCTGCAATGTGTCATGTTTTGTCATGTTCCCCATGCCGCCGCCGAAGCTTTGCGGTTCCGTTCCTGCATATTGTTCCTCCCTCGCGTTCCGTGCCGCGCCATGCTGTCCGCGCCACCGCCGGTCTGGCGCCCTCGAGCGGCGGGACCCTTTTCGCGCGCGTCTTGCGCCGGCGCGCTTCGCGCACCCGATTGCGCACGCGAGACGGCGCTCTGCATTCGAGCAGCCGGATAGATAGGTGAGAGGGCCCCCACCCGGCCCCCGCACTACCGGATTCACACATCCTGTTTCGGCTCGTCTGCGGCGCACCTGCTGTCCTTTCTGCGCGGGCCTTTGCCCCCTTTTCGTCGTCCCCGCGTCCCTTTTCGTCACCCCGGCCCCCGAGCCGGGGTCCAGCTTCGGTTCTCGCGGCAGCCTCGGCGGTCGATCCTGTTCTTCACCGGCTGCGCCGGCATCGGGAATCATGGATGGACCCCGGGCTCGGGGGCCGGGGTGACGGTTTGGGGTCCGGCAACGCCGCGCCACCGGGCGAAGACGTGTGCATGCGGTAGCCCCGCAAGCGGGGGAGGAGAAGAAGGGAGCAAGCGGGGAGAGGGGATTTCATGGAAGACCCCCTGCATTGTGTCATGTTTTGTCATGTTCCCGATGCTCTGCGGTTCCGTTCCTGCATATCGCTCCCTCCGTCGCGTTCCGTTTCGCTCCCTTCTGTCCGCGCCGCCGCCGCCCGGCTGCCCGGAGCGGCGGGACCCTTTTTGCGCGCGTATCCTGCGTGCGCGCCCCTGCGCGGGCGGGCGCGTTAGCGCCGGCGCGGTTCGCGCACCTGATTGCGCGCGCGAGGCGGCGGACGCACGTCTCCCGTTCGTTCCCGCCGGGGCTTTTTTCGGCCCCAGTCATTGCTTCCCTGCGCAGAAATCGACCCTTTTTGCGCGCGTATCCTGCGTGCGCGCCCCTGCGCGGGCGGGCGCGTTAGCGCCGGCGCGGTTCGCGCACCTGATTGCGCGCGCGAGGCGGCGGACGCACGTCTCCCGTTCGTTCCCGCCGGGGCTTTTTTCGGCCCCAGTCATTGCTTCCCTGCGCAGAAATCGGGATAGGGGGGAGCCTCACGGCTCCACCCCTCCCACACCACCGTGCATACGGGTCCGTACACGGCGGTTCGACGGATTTAAGCTGCGGAACGGCCTCGCAGGGAGGCGAGGCCGAGCCTGTCGAAGACAGCCGCCGGGCGTTCGGGGTCGGCACGCGCCATACGGGCTTCGGTCCCTCGGTCTCCGGCGCTCCGGGCTTCACCCCTCGCCTCCGGCTCCAAGGCCAGTTCCAACTGGATGTTCTGCCGCTTGGTCCGCATGAGCCTGCCGTCCTAATAACCCTGTCCGTCGTTCGGGCCTTCGCCGGGGGGCCGGCTACTATGCCCTCTGCTGACTTCTGCGCCGCGATCACGGCCCTTGCGGAACCGCTCAGTCCGGGGGTTCCGGACACGACGCAGACCTCCCGAGGTAAGACCAACCGCCTTCACCGCACACCCGCCGGATTTACCACCCCGGCCCTTGATGGCTGCGGACTTCGCGATCGCTTGCTCGCTCGTCCGGCCGGGTAGGCCTCGTATCCGGTTCTTGTCCATCGGGTCGCGGCTTTGCTCCACGCTTCCTTCAGACCCCGCCTCGCGGCGACGCCCTTGCGCTTCGCTAATCCTTCGCCGCCATCGGGCTGGATAGAGGACTTGCACCTCCAAGCTGTTGGCCATGCTCGGCACACAAGCAAAAAGGCGGCCCCGGGAGCCGCCTTCTCTCTGCCTCCATTCTACTACACTTTCTCTCCAGTCAAGCCCCTTGGGGAGAGAAATATGAAAATTTTTCTACTTTGCCGGAAGACGGACGAACGGAGAAAACCGCCATCTATCCCGTTGCTCTCTCCTCCGTCATGCCCGGACTTGTTCCGGGCATCCATACGGCCGCTCGGTGGAGGTGGTTGAGATACCCGGAACAAGTCCGGGTATGACGATACCGGGGGCGGGCATGACGATGGAGAGGGACGGCACGCCGGGCGTCGATCCGAGTCCCGATTCGGCCGGACCCTTTGTAATCGGCTCGATTCCAAGCCATGCGTCCGGGTGCATTTCCGCGACTCGGAGCCGCGTTGAATGCGGCGGCGGACGGGATAGGTTCCCCGCATCCGCCAGATAGTGCGAGACGCGATGAAACCCTCGGTCCGTCCTGCCAATCCGAACTTCTCCTCCGGGCCCTGCACCAAGCGGCCGGGATGGTCTCCCGCTGTCCTTGCCGACGCCCTGGTGGGACGGTCCCACCGCTCCGCTCCCGGCAAGGAAAAGCTGGCCGAGGTCATCGACCGGAGCCGTCGGGTGCTCGGAATGCCGGAGGACTGGCGGCTCGCGATCGTGCCCGCCTCCGATACCGGCGCGGTGGAAATCGCACTCTGGTCCCTGCTCGGCGCGCGCGGCGTCGATGTGCTGGCATGGGAGAGCTTCGGCGCGAGCTGGGCGCTGGATGTCCGGGGCCATCTCGGCATCGACGATGTGCGCCTGCTGGAGGCGGAATACGGTGCCCTGCCGGACCTGTCGCAAGCGGACTCCGGCCGCGACCTCGTGTTCGTCTGGAACGGCACGACCTCCGGCGTCTGTCTGCCCGATGGCGACTGGATCGCCGAGGATCGGCGCGGCCTCGCGATCTGCGACGCCACCTCTGCCGTGTTCGGCATGGACATGCCCTGGTCCAAGCTCGATGTCGTCACCTGGTCCTGGCAGAAGGCCATCGGCGGGGAGGGGGCCCACGGCATGCTGGCGCTCGGTCCGCGCGCGGCTGAGCGGCTGCTGACCTGGACGCCGCCGCGCCCGCTGCCGAAGGTTTTCCGCCTCGTGCGCAACGGCGCGCTGATCGAAGGCGTCTTTCGCGGCGAGACGCTGAACACGCCTTCCATGCTGTGCGTCGAGGATGCGCTCGACGCGCTGGCCTGGGTGGAAAGCATCGGCGGCCTTGCGGGAACCCTCGCGCGCACGCAGGCGAACGCTGCCGTCATCGGGGACTGGGTCTCCCGGACGGGCTGGATCGACTTTCTCGCGCGCGACCCGGCGGCGCGCTCGCCGACCTCGGTGTGCCTTGCTTTCGCCGACCCGAGGATAGCCGGCCTGCCGGAGGACCGGCGCAGGGCCTTCGTGCAGGCGTTTGCGGCGCGGCTCGACGCCGAAGATGCCGCCCGAGATATCGCCAACCATCGCGATGCGCCGCCGAGCCTGCGCATCTGGGCCGGTCCCACGGTCGAGCGCAGCGACCTTGAGGCGCTCATGCCCTGGCTGGACTGGGCCTTCGAAACCGAAGTCCGGAAGCTCTGAGCGCGTCGATGAAGAAGGTGCTGATCGCGGACCGGCTGAGCGCGCGGGCGGGCGAAATCCTGCGGGCCGCGGGGCTGGAGGTGGAAGAGGCGCCCGGGCTGCCGCCGGACACCCTGGCCGGGCGGCTGGGCGGCGTTCACGGGCTGGCGGTGCGCTCGGCAACGCAGGTCACGGCGGAACTGCTCGACTGCGCGCCCGAGCTGGAGGTGGTCGGCCGCGCCGGGATCGGCGTGGACAATATCGACATCCCCGCGGCGACAGAACGCGGCGTCGTCGTGATGAACACGCCTTACGGCAATACGGTCACCACGGCCGAGCATGCGATTGCGCTGCTGTTTTCGCTCGTGCGCCAGATACCCGCGGCCGACCGCTCCACCCAGGCCGGCAAGTGGGAGAAATCCCGTTTCGTCGGCAGCGAGATCGCGGGCAAGACGCTCGGCGTCGTCGGATGCGGCAATGTCGGCGCCGCGGTCTGCATCCGGGCCCGCGGGCTCGCGATGCGGGTGCTGGTCTTCGATCCGTTCGTGTCGGAAAGCCGGGCCCGCGACCTGGGCGCAAGGAAGGTGGAATTCGAGACCCTGCTCGCCGAAGCCGACTTCATCACCCTGCACACGCCGTTGACCGACCGGACGCGCGGCATGATCGGTGCGGACGCGATTGCGCGCATGAAGCCGGGCGTGCGGATCGTCAACTGCGCGCGCGGCGGCCTCGTCGTGGAGGCGGACCTGAGCGCGGCGCTCGACAGCGGCCGTGTGGCGGGCGCGGCCTTCGATGTGTTCGAGGTGGAGCCGGCCGGGGAGAGCGCGCTCTTCGGCCGCGACAATGTGGTCGCGACGCCCCATGTCGGCGCCTCGACGGAGGAGGCTCAGGAGAATGTGGCGGTCGAGGTGGCGGAGCAGATGGCTGCGTTCCTCAATGCGGGCGCCGTCGTCAACGCGCTCAACGCGCCATCGGTCACGGCCGAAGAGGCGCCCTGGCTGAAACCGTATATGGGCCTTGCCGATGCGCTGGGCCGCTTTGTCGGGCAGATCTGCGACGATGCGATCACAGGCATCGACATCGCGTGGCGCGGGGATATCGCGCGCCTGAACACGCGCCCGCTGTCCGGCCTGGTTCTGCAGGGCGTGCTGTCCAGCCAGCTCGACTCGGTCAACATGGTGAATGCGCCGCTTATTGCCCGCGAGCGCGGCATCGACCTGCGCGAAACCTCGACCGGGGAGGCCGACGGCTACCGGGCTCTGATCGAGGTCAGGGCCGCCATGGGCGGGCGAAGCCGTACCGTTGCGGGCACGCTGTTCGGGGACCGGCTGCGGCTCGTGCGGGTGCAGGACATCCATTTCGAGGCGGCGTTCGGGCCGATCATGCTGTTCGTAAGGAACCATGACCGGCCGGGCGTCATCGGCAAGATCGGCACGATCCTGGGCGAGGAGGGCGTCAACATCGCCAACTTCCACCTCGGCCGGCCGGTGGCGGGCGGACATGCGCTCGCGCTCATCGAGATCGACGAAGACTGCCCGGAAAGCGCGCTGGAACGCATCGCAGCCCTGCCGGACACCATAGCCCGCCCGCTGATCCTCCGGTTTTGAGCGGGGCGGTTGCGTTGCCGGGGACGGAGTGTATCCTTCCAAGAGACACTTTAGGATGCGGGAAGCCAGAGGATGGAGATAACCGCCAAGGAATTGCGGAGCCGCGTCGGGGAGGCGCTGGCTCTGGTGGAACGGGGCGAGCAGGTCACCGTCACCTATCGCGGCAAGCCCCGGGCCAAGCTGGTGCCCATCGAACGGTCCGAGGAGGCGCCATGCTACGAGCCTGCGCCTGCATCCGCCTTCGGCATGTGGAAGGACCGCACGGATATGGACGATGAGGCCGCCTGGGTTCGCAACCTTCGCAAGGGGCGGCTCTTTGCTGATTGATTCCGACGTTGTGATTGGGTTTCTGCGCGGGCGGGCGCCTGCCAGGGAGGCGATCTCGAAGCACCATCCTGTCCGAATTTCGACGGTGACCTACATGGAAGTTGCGCAAGGCGTGCGCAACAGGCAAGAACTTCAACTGTTCCGAGGGACGGTTCGGAGGCACGGCTGGCGCATCCTGCCGCTCACGGAGGAAATCGGCAGCCGGGCGATCGCTTATGTCGAGGAGTATGCGCTCTCGCACGGCATGCGCATGGGGGATGCGCTCGTCGCAGCCTCGGCGGCGGTCTCCGGCTTGGGCCTGCTGACCGGCAATGTCCGCCATTACCGCTTCCTGCCGGGCCTCGCGTTGGAACCTTACGACCCCGCCGGATAGAGCGTATGACCGACAGAGCCTTGCTTCCCGCGGGACTGCGCGATGTCCTGCCCCCCGATGCCGCGTTCGAGGCGGCGGTGGAAGCGCGGCTGCTGGAGCTTTTCGCCTTGAACGGCTACGAGCGGGTGGACCCGCCGCTCGCCGAGTTCGAGACGAGCTTCCTTGCAGCCGAAGGCGCGGCAATCGCGGCCGACACGTTCCGGGTCATGGACCCTGTCTCGCAGCACATGCTGGCGCTTCGGTCCGACATGACCCTGCAGGTGGCCCGGATCGCGCGCACGCGCCTCGCAGGCGAGCCCCGCCCGTTGCGCCTCGCCTATGCCGGCCAGGTGCTGCGGGTCGGCGTTTCCCAGCTTCACGCCGAGCGCCAGATGGCTCAGGCCGGAGTCGAGCTGATCGGCGCAGAAGCCGTGTCGGCGGACGCCGAGGTGGCGCGCCTTGCCTTCGAGGCGCTGGAAGCGCTGGGCGTGCCGGGCGTGAGCATCGACCTTGGAATTCCCGCACTGGTGCGGGCGCTCCTTGCCGATGCCGGGCTCGAAGACGACGGAACGCTCGGCGATGCGCTCGGCCGCAAGGACGCGGCGGCGGTCGCCAGGCGCGGCGGTCCGCTCTTTTCGGCCCTGATGGCGGCGACCGGTCCTCATGAAAAAGCGGCGGCCGCGCTGGCGTCCCTCGACCTGCCGGCGCAAGCAGCCGCGCTGCGGGACCGTCTGCTGGAGGTTGCGGCAGCGATCGCGAAGGCGGCGCCGGGCCTGTCGATTACCATCGATCCCGTCGAACACCGCGGTTTCCAGTACTATTCCGGCGCAGCCTTCAGTCTGTTTGCGAGAGGCGGGCGCGGCGAGGTGGGCCGGGGCGGCCGCTACCGGACGGACGGCGAGGCAGGCACGGGTGTCACGCTCAACCTCGACGCCATCCACCGCCTGCTGACGCCGCCTGCGCCGCGCGCCCGACTCTTTCTGCCTCACGGGGTGGACGGCGCGGAACGCCGTCGCTGGCAGGCCGACGGCTGGATCACGGTTCAGGCGCTCGTGCCGGTGGACGACCGGGAAGCGGAAGCGCGCCGTCTCGGCTGCGGCTACCTGCTGGGCGCCGATGGCCTCCAATTCCTGGATGGAGACACCGAATGACGAATGTGGCCGTCATCGGCGCGCAATGGGGCGACGAAGGCAAGGGAAAGATTGTGGACTGGCTGGCGGAACGGGCCGACGTGGTGGTGCGTTTCCAGGGCGGGCACAATGCCGGCCATACGCTTCAGATCGCCAATGAGACTTACAAGCTTTCCCTGCTGCCTTCCGGCGTGGTGCGGGGCACGCTTTCGATGATCGGCAATGGCGTGGTGGTCGATCCCTGGGCGCTGCTGGAGGAGATCGAGCGTGTACGCAGCCAGGATATTCCGGTTTCCCCGGAAACGCTGCGCCTTGCGGAAAACGCGACGCTGATCCTGCCCTTTTACGGCCATGTGGACCAGCTTCGCGAGAAGCGCCGGGGCCGGGGCGCCATAGGCACGACCGGGCGTGGCATCGGCGTCGCCTACGAAGACAAGGCCGGACGGCGCGCGATCCGTGTCGCCGACCTCTATGACAATGCGACACTCCGCGAGAAGGTCGGCCACCTGCTGGAGCATCACAATGCCCTGCTCCGCGGCTGGGGCGCGGAAGAGATCGTTTCCGAAGAACTCATTGACAGGCTGGAGGAAGTCCGCACGCCCCTGGCCCCTTATGTCGATTGCGTATGGGAGCGTCTGGACACGTTGCGGCGATCCGGCAAGCGGATCCTGTTCGAAGGCGCGCAGGGCATCTTTCTCGACGTGGATCACGGCACCTATCCCTTCGTCACCTCTTCGAACACGGTTGCAGCGGCGGCGGCGGTCGGCAGCGGCATGGGCCCCGGCGCGGTCGGCTATGTGCTCGGTATCGTCAAGGCCTATACGACACGCGTCGGCGGAGGTCCGTTCCCGACGGAATTGCAGGATGAGGTAGGCGCGCACCTTGCCGAGCGCGGCAGGGAGTTCGGCACCGTGACCGGCCGGCCGCGGCGGTGCGGATGGTTCGATGCGGCGGCGGTGCGCCAGGCGGTGCGCCTTTCCGGCATGGACGGCGTTGCGCTCACCAAGCTCGACGTGCTGGACGGGATCGGGACTCTGGAAGTCTGCACCGGATATCGCATCGGCGAGCGCATGCTGTCGCGTCTGCCCGCAAGCCAGGCCGACCAGGCTGCGGTCCAGCCGGTCTATGAGAGGCTGGAAGGCTGGTCCGGGAGCACGGCGGGTGCCACGGGCTGGGCCCAGCTGCCTGCGACGGCCGTCAAGTATGTCCGGCGAATCGAGGAGTTGATCGGCTGTCCGGTCGCGCTGCTTTCCACGGGTCCGGACCGCGAAGACACGATAACGATGTACGATCCCTTCGCCGATTAGGCGGCCGCTTCGCGGGCTTCCTGCTTGGCCTTTGCCTTCTCGATGCGGCGCTTGATACGGCGGGCTTCGATCGTCAGCTTCGTATCGGGACGGCCGAGCAGGAAGATGTCGAGGCCTCCGTTCTTCTCGACGGTCCGCAAGCCGTGGCCGGAAACCCGCAGCCGCACCGTCTCGCCGAGAATTTCGCTCAACAGGGTCCTCGACTGCACATTCGGCAGGAAGCGCCGGCGGGTCTTGTTGTTGGCGTGACTGACATTGTTGCCGGTCATCACGCCCTTGCCGGTGATCGCGCAGCGCCGCGACATCGCATTTCACTCCTTGCCGGAATCCGTCTCGCTCAGGACGCGGCTGTATAGGGTCGCCCGCGAAACGGGTCAAGCGTCCGCGCGCGTCAGTCCGCCAATTCCCGGGAGCGGTTGGCGGCGGCCGCTACAGCACGCCGCATCAGCGCCGCCAGGCCGTCATCCGCCATCAGCACGTCCAGGGCGGCGGCGGTGGTTCCGCCCGGGCTCGTGACATTGCGCCTCAGCGTTTCCGCGTTCTCCGGCGACCGGTTCAGCAATTCCCCGGCCCCGGAGACGGTCGCGCGGGCAAGACGCATCGCCATGTCCGCGGGCAGCCCTTCGCGCTGACCGGCCGCGGCCAGCGCCTCGACCAGGTGAAACACATAGGCCGGGCCGCTGCCGGAAACCGCCGTTACCGCGTCCATGGCCGCTTCGTCGCCGAGCCAGACGACCTCGCCGACGGCCTCGCAGATCGTCTGGCAGAGCGCCATTTGCGCGGGATCGACTCCCCGATTGGCGACGAGCGCGGTAATGCCGCGGCCGACCGCTGCCGGCGTGTTCGGCATGGCGCGGACCACCGCCGCGCCGCGGCCCAGAATCTTCTCGAAGAAAGCGACGGGGGTCCCGGCGGCGATGGAAAGAAATACGGGCGCCCCGTGCCCCGTATATCTGCGATAGGCGGGAACGACATCGCCCATGACCTGGGGCTTGACGGCGAAGATCACCGCGTCCGGGCGCACCCGGTCGGTGACGTTCTCGATAGCCGTCGTGACGTGGACCCCGGGCTTGCCCTGGAACTCCTGCGTCGCCGTCTCTTCGGGTTCGACGACCACGACCTGATCGGCGAAACGCCGCTCCAGCCAGCCCGTCAACAATGCGCCGCCCATCTTGCCGCAGCCGACAAGGATCAGATTCGGAGTGCTCATGCCTCGCCCACAGGATGGATCATGGCAGCGGCCACCGCCTTGGCCGGCGGCTTGCCGCCCCACAACGCATGTTGAAACGCCGGATAGAATTGGTCCAGCCCGCTGGTGGCGGCCAGCATTACATCTTCGAACAGCTCCCTGGACGCGGCAGTCCCCCGCAGAGGAACGGCATGACGGAAGCAAAGCGCTCCCGCGTCCCGGTCGAAACGGAAATGCCCTATCGACAGGATGTCGTTGGCATAAGCGAGCATCTCCAGCAGCGCGTTCCGGCCGTCCAACGGCACCGGTAGCCGGCACGCAGCGGCAATCTGCACGATGGCGGGGCGCGCATGCCAGGCGGCGCAGACCGATGTCTCGCCCCAGCTTCCCTGAAGCTCGGCGGCGATCGTGCAGGGGTCGTCCCGGCTGTATGTCCAGTCCCGGCCGCGCACAATGTCTTCGACAAGATCGATAGGGTTTCCGAACCCCGAATGAGTCGGTCGTGCAAGCATAAGGCCTCTTACATCACAACATGTCGTATTGCCAACGATCCCAATCCACAATTTGTGGAAAATTGGACGACCCCGAAGCCTCCGGGAAGCGCGTTTGCCCATAAGGCTCATAGCGTTGTCATGCAGGCGAGACAGGCTATATTCGGCGAAACCGGGACTGCGGACGGACGTCGATGAGCGAGTATGTCGTCCAAAGGGCGAATATGGTGGAGTGCCAGCTGCGCGCCGGCCGGGTCGCGAACCCGGCGCTGTTGGACGCGATGGGCAGCGTGGCGCGGGAGGACTTCGCCCCGCTGGCGCTCAAGCCTGTCGCCTATGTGGATGAGGACCTCGAGTTCCAGGGCCGGGTCCTGCTCGAGCCGATGGTGTTTGCGCGGCTGGTGCAGTTCGCAGAACCGGGCCCGGACGACTATGTCCTGGATGTCGGCGCCGGGCTTGGATATTCGAGCGCCGTGCTGGGCCGGATCGTCAGCGCGGTGGTGGCCCTGGAGAGCGACCCGGATCTGGCGGACCGCGCCCGCAACGCGCTGGCAGCGAACGGCTGCGACAATGTCCTCGTGGCCGAAGGACCCCTTGAAGGCGGATGTCCGGAGGAGGCGCCCTTCAATCTCATCGTCATCGAGGGTGCGGTCGCATCGGTTCCGCCGGCGCTCATCGACCAGCTTGCAGATGACGGACGGCTCGCGGCGGTCGTGCGTTCGGGCGGCGGACTCGGGCAGGCGACGATCTTCTCGAAGCGGGGCGGCGTGGTGTCCTCCCGCGCCGTCTTCGACGCCGGCACCCCCTATGTCGCGGGCTTCGAGCCCAAACAGGAGTTTGTGTTTTGAGCCTATGGCGGTTCCGACTTGCGACTCTCCCGGCGGCAGCAGCCGCGCTGGCGCTGGCCGCGCCCGCGCTTGCCGCCGCCGACACGCTGCTGGAGGCGATGGCGAAGGCCTATGTCGCGAACCCGCAACTGGAGGCCGAGCGCGCGCGCCTGCGCGCCGCAGACGAAGGCGTGCCCCAGGCGCTTTCCGGCTGGCGGCCGACCGTGACCGCGAGGGGCAGCACCGGTTACGGCCGGTACAACAGCAAGAGGCGGCAGCTTACGGGAGGCTTTGGCGAAACTACGGAATCCCGCAACCCGACAAGCGTGCGGCTCGAAGCGGCGCAGCCGCTCTATGACGGGAACCGGAGTGCAGCCAGGCTGCAGGCGGCAAAGCATCGCGTTTCCGGCCAGCGGGCGCGGCTGGTCGCTGTCGAGCAGACCGTCTTCCTCGCCACCGGGCTTGCATTCATGGATGTCGTCCGCGACCAGGCCGTGGTCGAGCTGACCGTCAACAATGTCAGCGTGTTGGGCCGGCGCCTCCAGGCGGCGCAAGACCAGTTCGAGGTCGGCGAGGTGACGCGCACCGATGTGGCGCAGGCGGAGGCGCGCCTGGCGCGGGCCATCGCCGAGCGGGTCTCCGCGGAAGGCCGGCTCGAAACTTCGCGCGCCAGCTATCACCGCGTGGTCGGCGAGCTTCCGGTCCGGCTGGAATCGCCCCCGGCGCTCGCAAGCCTGCCCGGAACGAAGGAAGAAGCGGTCGAGGCCGCGTCGCAGCAGAACCCGGAGCTGGCGGCAGCCATCTTCGAGGAGCGCGCGGCACTCGAGGATGCCGAGGCGATCCGGAGCGAGTTGCTTCCGAGGGTGAATCTCACGGGGACCGTTTCCCATGCGTCCGACGCCAGCGGGCGCGGCACCCGGAACAATGACGTAACCGTTGCGGCGACGGTTTCCATGCCGCTCTACGAGGCAGGCAGCGTCACGTCCCGCAGGCGGGCGGCCATCGAAACCGCATCGCGTTTTCGCGCCGTCAGGGAGGACCGCCGCCGGACCGCCGTCGAACAGGCGGTCCGGGCCTGGGAAAACCTGGTCGCCGCCCGCGCGCGGCTGGAGTCGCTGACAACGGAGGTCCGGGCCTCGGAGATTGCGTTGGACGGCCTGCAGCAGGAAGCCGAGGTCGGCACCCGCACTCTGCTCGACGTGCTGGATGCGGAGCAGGACCTCCTGGATGCCCGTGTGAATGTCGTGCGCACCAAACAGGCGGAAGCGGTGGCCAGCTACCAGCTGGCTGCCGCGATAGGCCGCCTGACGGTGGAGGTCCAGAAGGTGCCGGTGCCGGTTTACGACTTCAGGGCGAACTACGACCGTGTCCGCGCTCTTCGGTGGAATCCGGGCGCGATATTCGGAGGAGGCGGGAAAAGTGAGTGACCCTGCGAGCAGCGCCGAACGCGGCGAAGACGAGCGGACCATGGAGGAGATCATGGCGACAATCGGCAAGGCTGTGACCGAAGAAAGTCAAAGCGCGGGAGCTGAGGATCGGGATGCGGGCGCTGACGACGATGTGCTGGAACTCGTCGACGAAGTGCCGCCCGAGGAGGACGCCGCATCTGCGACCGGACAGGAGCCGGCCGAGCAGGAATCGCTTGTATCGACAGCCGCTGCTGCCGCTTCGGCGGAGGCGTTCGCCGGTCTGGCCGAGGCGGTGGAGCAGGACCGGTCCACGGCGCGGCGCCTCCCGGTCGGCGAAGGCGGCGAGACGATCGAGGACATGGTCCGCGCCATGCTGAAGCCGATGCTGAACGAGTGGCTGGACGCGCATTTGCCCGACATTGTGGAGCGTCTCGTCGAAGAGGAGATTCGGCGCCTGTCGCGTTCCGGCAGACGCTGACGGTTTTTCCCGCATCGCACAGGGCCGATCCCCAATGCTGGAGAAGACCTACCGTTCCGACGCGGTGGAAGCGTCGCGCTATGGTGCCTGGGAACGCGCCGGGGCCTTCGCCGCGGGCGGAAAGGCGGACGCGGCGCCCTACACGATCATGATGCCGCCGCCGAATGTGACCGGCAGCCTGCATATGGGCCACGGCCTCACCTTCACGCTCCAGGACATCCTGATCCGCTACCACCGAATGAAGGGCCGGGACGCGCTCTGGCAACCCGGTACCGACCATGCCGGGATCGCGACGCAGATGGTGGTGGAGCGCCAGCTCGACGAGGAAGGACTCAAGCGGACCGACCTCGGACGCGAGAAGTTCGTGGACCGGGTCTGGGAGTGGAAGGCGGAGTCGGGCGGGCAGATCACCCGCCAGCTGCGCTCGCTCGGCTCCTCCGCCGATTGGGCGCGCGAGCGCTTCACCATGGATGAGGGCCTGTCGAAGGCGGTCGCGAAGGTCTTCGTGCAGCTCTACCGCGAGGGTCTGATCTACAAGGACCAGCGGCTGGTGAACTGGGACCCGGCGCTGGAGACCGCGATCTCGGACCTGGAGGTCCAGCAGACCGAGGTGAACGGACAGCTCTGGTATATCCGCTATCCGGTCGAGGGCAGGGAAGGCGAGAGCCTTACCGTCGCCACCACACGACCCGAGACGATGCTGGGCGACACGGGCGTCGCGGTCCATCCGGACGATCCGCGCTACAAGCACCTGATCGGCGGCTGTTGCGTCCTGCCGCTGGTCGGCCGCCGCATTCCCATCGTCGCCGATACCCATGCCGACCCCGAGCAGGGCTCCGGCGCGGTCAAGATCACGCCGGCGCACGATTTCAACGACTTCGAGGTCGGGCGGCGGCACGGGCTGGAGACCGTCAACATTTTCGACCGGACGGCGCATTTGAACGACGCCGTGCCGGAGGCATATCGCGGCCTGGAACGCTTCGCCGCGCGCGAGCGCGTCGTCGCCGACCTCGAGGCGGCGGGCGTGCTGGAGCGGGTCGAACGGCACCGCCACACGGTTCCCTACGGCGACCGGGGCGGCGTGCCCATAGAGCCATACCTGACGGAACAGTGGTATGCCGACGCCGCGACCCTCGCGGAGCCGGCGATCGAGGCGGTGGAGAGCGGGCGCACGCGCTTCGTGCCGGAAAACTGGGCGAAGACCTATTTCGAGTGGATGCGCAACATCCAGCCCTGGTGCATCTCGCGGCAGCTCTGGTGGGGGCACCGGATCCCGGCCTGGTACGGCCCGGGGGATTCGGTCTTCGTCGCCGAAACGGAGGCCGAGGCAAGAGCTGAGGCCGAGACGCGTTTCGGGCCGGGCGTGGAACTGGCGCAGGATCCGGACGTGCTCGACACTTGGTTCTCATCCGCGCTCTGGCCTTTCTCGACGCTCGGCTGGCCCGAACCCGTGCCCGAACTCAAGCGCTACTATCCGGGCGACGTGCTCGTGACGGGCTTCGACATCATCTTCTTCTGGGTTGCCCGGATGATGATGATGGGCCTGCACTTCATGGGCGACGTGCCGTTTCGCACCGTCTATATCCATGCGCTCGTGCGCGATCAGCACGGCGCCAAGATGTCCAAGTCCAAGGGCAACATCATCGACCCGCTGGACATGTGCGCGAGTTACGGGGCCGACGCGCTCAGGTTCACGCTCGCTGCGCTTGCGGCGCCCGGCCGCGACATCAAGCTTTCCGAAAGCCGGGTCGCGGGCTACCGCAACTTCACCACCAAGCTCTGGAACGCCGCGCGCTTCTGCGAGATGAACGGCTGCTCTCCCCGGCCCGGCTTCGACCCCGCTGGCGCGGAGGAAACGCTCAACCGCTGGATCGTCGCCCGGACCGTCGAGACCCGCCGCCAGGTGGAGGCGGCCATGGACGCCTACCGCTTCAACGAGGTTGCGGACGTGCTTTACCGGTTCGTCTGGGGCGAGTTCTGCGACTGGTTCATCGAGTTCGCCAAGCCGGTGTTCGCAGACGGTGGAGAGGCTGCGGAAGAGACCCGGGCCGCCGCCGCCTGGGTGTTGGACCGCGTCCTGCGGATGCTGCACCCGCTGATGCCGTTCGTCACCGAGGAGCTGAACGACGCGCTGGGCCTTGTGGAGGGTGGGCTGATCGGCGCGGCCTGGCCGGACGACGAAGCAGGCGATGCGCCGGCCGAGATCGGATGGACCATCCAGTTGATCTCCGAGGTCCGCCGGGTTCGTTCCGAGCTCAATGTGCCGGCGGGCGCGAAGATCGACGCCGCGCTTGTCGGCGCCGACGGGGAGACCGCTGCCCGTGCCGCGCGCAATGCGCCGCAGATACTGAGGCTGGCGAGACTGGAATGCCTGGCCGAAGGCCCGGCGCCCGAAGGCTCGGTCGAGGTGGCCCTGCCGGGCGCATCGGTGGCGTTGAAGCTCGCCGAGGTGATCGACTTCGACAGGGAGCGCGAACGCCTGAATCGCGAGGTGGCGCAGATCGACGCCCGGATCTCCGGCATCGACAAGAAGCTCGGCAACGAACGCTTCCTGACCCGCGCCCCGGCCGAAGTGGTCGAGGACCAGAGAGAACAGCGCGAGGAACTGGCCGGCCGGCGTGCGGCGTTGGAAGGCGCGTTGGCGAGGCTCGGCTGAGGGATGCGGTCCGAATTTCCCATCACGGCCCCGCGATGATCCTAATCTTGGAGTGCTCATTTGTCGGAAAATGACTTGACATTTAGCTGGCGAGATCGCAAGTTGTGCGAATATCGAAGGGAGGCCGTCCGATGAGGAATTTGTCTTGCTCGTTCGTGGTTGTTGCTGTGTGCTTGGTTTGCCAGCCATCGAATGCCCAAGAGACTTGTGAGGAATTTCTTCAAGCAATTGATAATTATAATTTGGCTCTAGACGAACGCGCCGATTCGGAAGTTGTTCGAATAAATTCTTTCCAGAATAGAATTGTTTTCTACAATATGTTGTTGAAATCGGGAAGGGTGACGCAGGACGATTTGGACTCAGATACACTTTTGTGGGATATTGTTTTAAGTGACAATGAGGCTATTTCCCGAATTTATTCTGCAGCAGATCATGCGACTACAATTGCAGAGAAAGTGATAGATGAAGCAAAAGAATCGCAACCGGAATTGCCCGGTGCAAAGGTTCTGTTGTTGAGACGTATGCATAAGGACTTTGCGATGATAATCAACCGGTTGAAGGAGATCAGAATTACCTTTGGAGATCTTCGGGACGCATTGAAAGAAAACGCGTCGTCCATGAAGGAGGACTTGAGGTCGAAAGCGGTGCGAGTGGGACGAAACGATAGAGTATCGATAATTCGACTTATGGCTGAAGCCTATAAGACAAATCACTTAGTAGCCGTGGCGGAACTCTATACGATAAGGGCCCGGACAATTGCCATGCTTTCCTATTTTCGGAACTTGTACTCCATAAATTGCCGCTGAATCGATCAAGAATGCAGAGAGGAAACAGGATATCAATAGCAGCTCGAACCGGAGGTTGACTACAACGTTACTTTCTTGAACGGCGCGAAGTCGGCGAGGAACTCTATTTCATCGCCGACGGCGTCCCGTTCGCGCTCAAGATAATCCGCGACGGCGCGGCGGAAATTGCGGTCGGCGATCCAGTGCGCGCTGTAGGTCTCGACGGGGACGTAGCCGCGCTGGATCTTGTGCTGGCCCTGCGCCCCGGCCTCGACCCGCTGGATGCCCTCGCGGATCGCATAGTCGATTGCCTGGTAGTAGCAGGCCTCGAAATGCAGGAAGCGGAAGCGGGTGTCGCAGCCCCAATTGCGGCCGTAGAGCGCGTCTGCACCGCGCAGGTTGAGGGCGCCGCAGACGATCTTGCCGTCGCGCCGGCCGACGATCAGGACCGTCCTGTCGGCCATGGTCTCGTGCAGGCGGAAGAAGAACTCCCGCGTGAGGTACGCCCCGCCCCATTTCCGGTCCACCGTGTTGCGGTAGAAGCGGTAGAACGTGTCCCAGTGATGCTCCCGGAGGTCGTCGCCGGTGAGCGCCTCGAAGGTGAGGCCCCATTCCTCCAGCGTCCGGCGCTCCTTGCGGATGGTCTTGCGCTTGCGCGAGTTCAGCGCGCCCAGGAATTCGTCGAAGCTCCCATAGCCGTCATTGTGCCAGTGATATTGCTGGCCGAGCCGCTTCAGGAAGCCGAGCTCGCCGAGATAGTCCCATTCCTCCTCGGGCAGGAAGTTCACATGGACGGAGGACACGCCGGCCCGCCTGGCGACTTCGATCATGGCGGAGGCGAGCGCCGCGCGCCCTTGTTCGGCGAAACCTCCGGGACGCACCAGCAGCCTCGGACCCGGCACAGGCGAGAACGGCACGGCAGAGAGCAGCTTCGGGTAATAGCGGCCGCCGGCGCGCTCATAGGCATGCGCCCAGCCATAGTCGAAGACATATTCCCCGGAGCTGTCGGCGCGCATGTAGAAGGGCGCAACCCCGCCGACGCGGCCCCGGTCGTCCTCGACGACGAGGTGCTGCGGCAGCCAGCCGGTATCGGCTCCGACCGCGCCGCCGTCTTCCAGCGCCTTCAGGAAGGCATGCGAGACGAAGGGGTTTCCCTCGCCCGCGCAGGCGTCCCAGTCCTCTGCGGCTATGGCGTCGATGCCCGACGCGATGCGAACGGAGATCGGTTCCTTGCCGTCGGGCACGGGGTGTCAGTCGATCTCGAACACGGCATCGACCTCGACCGCAAAGCCCATCGGCAATGCCGGCGCGCCGACCGCGAAGCGGGCGTGGCGGCCCCTGTCGCCGAAGATCTCGACGATGAGGTCCGACGCGCCGTTCACGACCTGGGGATGCTGGACGAAGTCCGGCGTGCTGTTGACGAAGCCGCCGAGCTTGACGACCCGGGCCACACGGTCGAGGTCGCCGCCGCAGCCGGCCTTGGCCTGGGCGATGAGGTTGAGGGCGCACGCCCTTGCGGCCGCGACCCCATCGTCGAGGCCGAGATCGTCGCCCAGGCGGCCTTTGTGAACGCCCTGGTTGTTGCCGGAAACCTGCCCCGCCACGAACAGCAGGTTGCCGGTCCGGACCCAGGGAACGTAGTTGGCGGCGGGCGCGGGCGCCTCCGGCAGCTCGATGCCGAGTTCGGCGAGGCGGGCGTCTATCTTTCCGGCCATGAAGGGGCCTCCGTTCGCGGGCTGGTGATGTTGGGAGTCAGGAAGCCGGCGCCGGTCGCGGGTCGATGGCCGGGAGCGCGCCGACCGCAGCCTCGATGGCGCGGCCCGCTGCAATCGCCATGTCCTCCCGCCTGACCGGCGCGACGATCTGGAGGCCGACCGGCATGTCGTTGGGCGCAAGGCCGGCCGGGATCGCCAGGATCGGGCAGGAAGTCAGCACCGTGCCCCAGCACTGCTGGAACCAGGGCGGCGGCGCCTCGGACCACTCGTCCACCCGGGCGCCGCGTTCCTCGACGGAAAACGCCGTGCAGCAGACCGTCGGCATGACGATAACATCGACCTGCTCGAAGGCCTGGGACAGGCGCTGGAAGACGGCCGCCCGCTCGCGTTCGGCCCAGATGAAATCCTCGGCGGTGAGCGCGCGCGAATGGTCCAGCAGCAGCCCCAGCACGCGCTCCAGGCTTTCCCGGTTTTCCTCGATGAAATCCGCGCGCTCGATCAGGGTGTTGTGCCCGATCATCACCGAGAACAGGCGGGACATGTTCCCGAAATCGAGCGCAAGCGGCTCGACCGGGATATCCAGTTTCGCGAGCGCGCCCTCGACGACCGCCGCGACATCGGGCTCGACGCCGCCAAGGCCGATATCCGCGACATAGCCGATGCGGGCGGGCGGTTCGCTTTCGGAGCGGAAAGATGCGGCGGGATCGGGCAGGCTCAGCGGGTCGCTCGCCAGGTAGCCGGCCATGGCATCCAGGAAGAGCGCGATGTCGCCCACCGACCGCGCCATCGGGCCCTGCACCGACATATGGTTGAAGCAGCGGTGGGAATGGGTGCGCGGCACGCGGCCGGGGCTGGGCCTGAGGCCGCACACGCCGGCGAAGGCCGCCGGGATGCGCAGGCTGCCGCCGATGTCCGAGCCGTGCGCGAGCGGCACTTCGCCGGCTGCCAGCGCGGCCGAGGCGCCGCCCGACGAGCCGCCGGGCGTCGTTTCGAGGTTCCAGGGGTTGCGCGTGTGGCCGAAGACCCTGTTCGTCGTCACCGGCATCATGCCCATTTCCGGCGAGCTCGACTTGGCAACGACGATACCGCCCCGCGCCTCCAATTGGGTCACCAGCGGGTCCGACTTGGCTGCGACATTGTCGGCGTAGAGCGGGCAACCGTAAGTGGTGCGCATGCCCTCGACGTCGATCAGGTCCTTGATCGCAATGGGCAGGCCCGCGAGCAACCCCCGGTCGCCCGGCGGAACGTCCTGCAGCCGCTTCGCATCTTCGCGGGCGCGCTCGAAGCGATGCAGCGGCAGCGCATTCACGGCCCCGTCCACGGCCTCGATCCGGGCTATGGAGGCATCCACCAGTTCCAGCGGCGACACTTCGCCCGCCGACAACCGGCGAACCGCCTCTTCCGCGGACAGCTCCCAGAGTTCGGCCATGGTACTCTCCCCTCGCAACGCCGCTAGTATAGCCGGAAAGCAGGGGGGTGGAACGTGGCAGGCAGGCGCGAGGATGCCCGGCTCGTAACGGGACAGGGCCGCTATTTGGACGACATCGAGGTTCCGGGGGCGCTCTGGGCGGCGTTCCTGCGGAGCCCCCATGCGCATGCCCGCATCCGGGCCATCGAGGGCAACGGGGCGCAAGTCTTCACGGCGGCGGACATTACCGGCCTGAAGGGCCTGCGTCCGTATCAGCCCGCCAACATGCAGACTGGCGAACCCTTCGACTGCGAGCCGCAACCGCTGCTGGCGCAGGACAGGGCGCGCTATGCGGGCCAACCGGTCGCTTTCGTCACCGGCCGCACGCCGGACGAGGCCCAGGATGCGGCCGACCGGGTGCGGATCGTTTACGAGGCGCTGGACCCGGAGCCCGAACAGGTCTGCCTCGACTGGCGTACCGGCGACGCCGAAGCCGTCGAAAAGGCCTTTTCGCGTGCCGTCCACCGGGTCGGAATCGCGCTGCTGAACCATCGCGTGGTCATCAACCCGATGGAGCCGCGGGGCGCGGCCGGCTTCTACAATCCGGCGGACGGGCGCTATACGCTCCGCCTCTCCAGCCAGAACCTGCACGTCAATCGCGACCATGTGGCCGCGTCCCTCGGCGTGGAGCCCGGGCGGGTGCGCTTCATCGCGGAGGACGTGGGCGGGGGCTTCGGAGTCAAGAATTTCGCCTATCCCGAATATGCGCTTTTGCTGTGGGCTGCGCGGCGGCTGGGCCGCCCCGTGCGCTGGACGGCGTCGCGTTCCGAGACCTTCCTGAGCGACCACCAGTGCCGGGGCCAGCGCGCCGCAGCCGAGCTTGCGCTGGACGGGGAAGGGCGCTTTCTGGCGCTCAGGGTATCTAGCACGGCGAATGCGGGCGCCTGGTTCGGCAATGTCGCGGGCGGCGTGCAGACCGGGCAGTTCGTCCATCTCGCCGGCTCGGTCTATGCCGTCCCGGCCGTCGCCCTGCATATCCGCGCCGTGCTGACCCATACGCCGCCGGAGGGCGTGACGCGCGGGCCGGGCTTCGCCGAAATGGTGAACATTCTCGAAAGGCTGATCGACAAGGCAGCGGCGGAGACCGGCATCGGCCGGGAGGAGCTTCGCCGGCGCAATCTCGTCTCGCGCCTGCCGATGACGAACGCGCTCGGCTTCAAGGTGGACAGCGGCGCCTTCCGGGAGGGCTTCGTGCTCGCCGAACGCGCCGCCGGGGGCTTTGCGGCGCGCCGCCGGGAGAGCGAGGCGGCGGGTTTGCTTCGCGGGCTCGGCTTCGCCTGCCACATCAAGGCCACCGGCGGCTATCCCGAGGAGAACGTGGAATTGCGGTTCCATGCCGATGGCCGCGTGGACCTCGTGACCGGCACGCAGCATATCGGCCAGGGGCACGAGACGACTTTCCCGGAGATCGTGGCCGGCTGCCTCGACCTGCCGAGCCGCTGCATCCGCCTCGTCCAGGGCGACACGGACGAGATCGCCATGGGAGGCGGCCACGGCAGCTCGCGCGCAACCTACATGGCCGGCACGGCGATTTTCCGCGCGAGCGAGATCGTGGTGGAAAAGGGCCGGGCCCTGGCGGCGGACCGGCTGGAGGCGGCGGAGGCGGATATCGAATACGAAGCGGGCCGGTTCCGCGTCGCCGGCACCGACCGGGCGGTCGCCCTGTTCGAGCTTGCCGGAGAGGGCGCGCTCGACACCTATTACCACTGGGCGCGGGAATGGATGACCTTCCCGAACGGCACCCATCTGGCGGAGGTCGAAATCGACCCGGAGACGGGCGCCGTGCGCCTGGCCCGCTATGCGGCCTTCGACGACTATGGCGAGCATATCGACGACGCCATCGTCACCGGCCAGGTGCACGGCGCCATCGCGCAGGGCGTCGGCCAGGCGTTGCTGGAGGAAGCCGTGTTCGAGCCGGAAACGGTCCAGCCGCTGACGGGCTCCTTCATGGACTACGCCATGCCGCGCGCCGACGACCTGCCGTCCATCGATGTCGCGTTCACGCCCACGCGATGCACGACCAACCCGCTGGGAGTGAAGGGTTGCGGAGAGGCCGGCGCCATCGCCGGATATCCCGCCGTCACCAATGCCATTCTCGATGCGCTGGCGCCGCTCGGCGTCACGCGCTTCGAGGGAGCCGCCAGCCCGTTCCGCATCTGGAGTGCGATCCGGGAGGCGGCGGAGCGGACCTGAACGAACCGGGATTTGCGCCTGTTCCGCCGACCGAGATTCGCCTATTCTGAGCGCGGGGAGCGGAGCTTCCGCAAACCCGTTGGAGAAAACCGGAAAATGCTGGACGCGATTCCCGTATTGAGTCCCTTTTCGGTGTTCGTCGTCGTCGTGCTGGTCTTTGCCGTGGCGCTGGTGTTCATGGGCGTCAAGACGGTTCCGCAGGGCTTCGAGTTCACCGTGGAGCGCTTCGGGCGCTATATCCGCACGCTTGCGCCGGGGTTGCACCTGATCGTCCCCATCGTGGACCGCATCGGACAGCGGCAGAACGTCATGGAGCAGGTGACCGACGTGCCGTCGCAGGAAATCATCACCCGCGACAATGCGATGGTGACCGTTGACGGGGTGGTGTTCTTCCAGATTCTGGACGCGGTAAAGGCGTCCTACGAAGTGCGCCGCCTCGAAATCTCGATCCTCAACCTGACGATGACCAATATCCGGACGGTCATGGGCTCCATGGACCTCGACGAGTTGCTTTCGCAGCGCGACAAGATCAATGCCGAACTGTTGAAGGTGGTGGACGAGGCGACCGCGCCCTGGGGCGTCAAGATCACCCGCATCGAGATCAAGGACATCACGCCGCCCGCCCAACTGGTGGACGCCATGGCGCGGCAGATGAAAGCCGAGCGGGAGAAGCGCGCGGTCATCCTGGAGGCCGAGGGAGTGCGGCAGGCGGAGATACTGCGCGCCGAAGGACAGAAACAGGCGGCGATTCTCGATGCCGAAGGCCGGCGGGAAGCGGCGTTCCGGGATGCCGAGGCCCGCGAACGCGAAGCAGAGGCGGAGGCGCGGGCCACCGAAATGGTCTCGAAGGCCATCGGCGAGGGCAATGTCCAGGCGATCAACTATTTCGTCGCGCAGAAATACGTCACGGCGCTCGAAGGCATTGCCAGCGCCCGCAACCAGAAGGTCGTGCTGATGCCGCTCGAGGCCTCCAGCGTGATCGGCGCGCTCGCCGGTCTTACCGAGATCGCGAAGGAAGCCTTCGGCAAGGACGGGGAGGGCGGAGCGGCCGCCGCGACCGGACGCCGAAGCTCCGTGCCGCCTTCCGGTTCCGGCGCCTGAGGTCCGGTCCATGGAAGGGTTCTCGCCTGAAGATATTTCCTACTGGCACTGGCTGGCGCTCGGCGTCTTCCTGATGCTGGTGGAAATTCTCGTCCCGGGCGTGGTGTTCCTCTGGCTCGGGATCGCCGGGGTCCTGACCGGGCTGCTGCTTGCTGCCGTGCCGGGCATGGAATGGCAGGCACAGCTCGTCGTTTTCGCCATCTTGTCGGTTGCCGCGATCTTCCTGGGGCGCCGTTTCGTGGCTTCCAGGCAGGGGCCGACCGACCATCCGACCCTGAACCGGCGCGGCCGCAGCATGGTCGGCACGCGCGCCACGCTGCGCGATGCAACCGTCAACGGCCGGGGCCGGGTGCGGATCGGGGATACGATGTGGGCGCTCCGCCTGGCGGAGGTCGGCAGCGACCTCCCTGCCGGAGCGGAAGTTACCGTGGTGGAAGTGGACGGAGTGACGCTGGTTGTCGAGCGGGCGCCCGTGGAAGCATCCGACGAAGCCGGGCAGGCCGAGCAGGCCTGACCCGCATTTCTCACCGCAGGGGGCACGGCCTGCGTCGAGCCCCTTGCCCGATGCCCCGCATCGCGCGGCGCGGCTCTCCTACCCTGCCGGCCCGACAGCGCCGCGCAGACCATGATCCCGGTGAGAAATGCGGGCTAATACCAGCGGTCGTCGATCGGAACCTATGGTGATGGTCCCCACCGTCACCCCGGCCCCCGAGCCGGGGCCCAGCCTCGGTTCTCGCGGCAACTTCAGCGGTCGAGCCTGCTCCCCACCGGCTACGGCATCGTCGAGAGCCATGGGTGGACCCCGGCTCTCCGCTTCGCTCCGGCCGGGGTGACGCAGAGGGAAAACCGGGCGGCAATCTCCATGAGTCACAAACCGGAGCCGCTGATATAACCCGGCGGGCCCAAACGGCGCACCCGGACTGCCAGTATGGCGGCTTCGGCGCCGTAACCGGCCATCCAGGCGGCGAGGCCGATGACGGCTCCGTTGCCCCCGGGCAGCAGCAGGGAGGTCGCCGCGACGAGGGTGGCAGCGGATACGCGGGCGACACCCGAAACCGCAAGCGCTCCGGTAAGCCGCGCGCCCGCCAGCAGGCCGCGAAAGACGGCCGACAGGCCCCAGAATGCGGCCATCAGGAAAGCGGCCTGCATGGCCGGAGCGCAGTAGGCCTCAAGGGCGGGCTCCAGGCCCATGGCGTCGGAAAGGACAAGGCGGTCGAGCGGCGTGTGGAACAGGAGCGCGGCGACGGCCCCGAAAAAGAGCATCTGCTGTACGGCGAAGTTCAGGAACACCCGCCGGTCGCCGGCGCGGCGCACGAGTGTCTGGGCGCTTTGCACCAGGTTGCGCAGCGGGCTCAGCATCAGGCCCGCCAGGCCGTACACAATTGCGAATGCGGCGAGCGCCAGATCGGGGTCCGGGAGGCGGCCGAGGAATACGCTGATGGCGAAGACCATCCCCATCTCGGCCGATGTGTTCAGCATGAGCGGCCAGGAAAAACGCCATTGCGCCCTCAAGGTCGGCGGCGCCTCGCCATGCTCGGGCAGACCGGCATAGATGCGCCGGGCGAAATAGACCGCCACCACGGTCTCGCTCAACATCGCGAAGACCAGCGCCCCGGCCCCTACCGCGGCGCCCTCCAGCACCAGCGGCAGCACAACGAGCGAGCCGGCGAGCGAGCCCAGCCGTGCGACCGTTGCCCAGGTGATGCAGATCGTCTTCTGGCCGATCATCAGCAGGCCGAAGGCGATGGACCGGCAGACCAGTATCGGAGCGCTCAGCGACAGCAGGAAGGTTGCAGTCTTGGCTTCGGCGACCGCGGCGTCGCTGATCCCGAACAGGATCCGGAATGCGAGGTCGCCGAGCGGCGTGAAGGCCAGCAACTGAGCCACGGCCCAGGGAACCGCCACGATGACGACCATGAACCGCAGCAGGCGGCCGAGCGCGCGTTTCGTGCGCATGTAGGAAAGCGTCAGGAGGGAGCAGACCTCGGTGCCGCTGGCGATGGAGTAGTACAGCGTGAAGGCGCTGTGGAAGGCCGCAAGCACGATGCTGCTGTCGTCCATGCGCGCCAGGAAGGCGTTGATGACCGACTTCGAAATCATGTTGAGTTCGGTCATGAAAATCAGCGGAATGAAAAACCGGTAGCAGGTTCCTAGAGTGATCCCCCCTGTGGCCGCCCCGCTCATGCGGTCATTAGACAGGCCGGACGCCAGCTTGCAAACTCCGGCCCGTTCCCGTGGCGCCGGAGGCGGCATTCATGATCGTCGAGCGAATAGAAGCGATACCGATAGAAATTCCACTGTCGCGGGTCTTCGGCGGCAGCACCTATGCGGTGCCGAGCCGCTGCACGGTCATTACGCGGCTTACGGTCGAGGATGGCCCGACCGCGGAAGTCTACAATGGCGACAACCGCTCCGAGGGGCGGGAAATCGCGCGGCTGGTGGAGGATGTGCTTGCGCCGCTGCTTGTCGGGCGGGATCTGCGCGACTGGCGGCGTCTTTACGACGATATGTTCGCTCGCGTGCCCGCTGCGGCCATGTCCCCGAAGCTGTTGCTGGAGGCGATAGCCTGCGTGGACAGCGCGGTATGGGACGGCCTCGGACGAATCTACGGCGTCAGCGTTGCCCGCCTTCTCGGCGGCGTGCGCGACTCGCTGCCGATTTTCTCTATCGGCGGCTACTACGAGGAAGGCAAGACACTGGACGATCTGGGCCGCGAGATGCGCCAGCTGCAGGAATGGGGCATGGCGGGCTGCAAGGTGAAGGTGGGCGGACTTTCGCCGGAGGAGGACGCGGAGCGCGTGACGGCCTGCCGGGAGGGCGCGGGTCCGGACTTCATGCTGGCGGTCGATGCCAACCGGGGCTGGGACAGGCGCAGCGCCGAACGCTTTGCGCGGCTGGCGGAGCCGCTCGATATCGCCTGGTTCGAAGAGCCGTGCCACTGGTTCGACGACGTGTCGGCGATGGCGGCCCTGCGCAACGCAACCTCGATTCCGATCAATGCCGGCCAGAGCGAAATCACGGCCCATGGCGCGCGACGGCTGGTGGAGTCGGGCGCCGTCGATATGGTCAATATCGATGCCTCGGAGTCGGGCGGGCCGACGGCATGGCTGGATGCGGCTGCGGTCTGCCGCCTGCACGATGTGCAGATGACCCATCATGAGGAGCCGCAGATCGCGCTCCACCTGCTGGCCGGCGCCTCCAACAGCTTTGCCGTGGAGTGTTTTGCGGACCCGGAACGCGACCCGATCTGGCCGGGTATGTGGCTCGACCCGCCAGAACTCCGGGACGGCCGCCTGCATGTATCGAACCGCCCCGGTTTCGGCATCCGCCTCGACCCGGACAAGATCGCGGCCTACAGGATCGATCGATGACGGAGGGCTATGCCGAGACCGGCGGGAACCGCTTCTTCTACCGCTGGGAAGGGCCGCCCGATGGCCCGGTGGTGATGATGGCGCACGCCATGGGCACGAGCCATCGCATCTGGGACCGGCAGGTGCCGGCGCTTTCCGACCGCTACCGGCTGTTGCTCTACGACTGGCGGGGCCACGGCGCGAGCGATGCGCCGGAGGGCCCCTATTCGCTGGACGGTTTCGTCGCCGACGCCGTGGGCGTCATGGATGCGCTCGGGATCGACCGGGTGATCTGGGTCGGCATTTCCACCGGCGGGATGATCGGGCAGGGCGTTGCCATCGGGCATCCCGAGCGCGTACATGCGGCGGCGCTCTGCAACACCATGGCGCGCGCAACGCCCTGGTACCGGCAATGGGTCGTCGAGCGGCAGGCGGTGGTGCGCGCATCGGGCATGGCTCCCGTCTGGGACATGACCCACAAGCTCTGGTTCTCCGATGCCTTCGCCGATGCCGCCGGGCCCGACTACGCCGCCGTCCGCGATGCTTTCACTGCGACCGACATAACCGGTTATCTGGCGGGCACCTCGGCCGTCGCGGAGCTCGACTATTTGGACCGGCTGCACCGGATTTCCTGTCCCGCGCTTGTGCTTGGGGCCGACGACGACCCTGTGACGCCGCCGGTGCGGGCGGAGGAGCTTCGCGACGGGATCGCCGGGGCGGAATTGGTCATGCTGCCGGGGCTGCGGCACTTCTCCAATGTCGAGGCGCCGGAACTCTTCAATCCGCCGCTTCGAGCCTTTCTCGACCGGGTTATACCAGCGGGCTCAACTTCGGACTCATAGGAAGATTGCGTCTTCATATCGTCGCCCCGGACCCCGATCCGGGGCCCATCTCCGGCCCTCTCGACCTGCCTGAGCGGTGCAAATGGAGCGCTGCCGAGGGCGTCCGCCCTGCAACGGCCGGCTGTGCGCGCTTCTACGTTCAGGGATGGGCCCCGGATCGGGGTCCGGGGCGACGGTGGGTACGGCCCTGCAATCGGTTCCGGTCCACGACCGCTGGCATTACCAGCCCGCCGCGTTGAGCGCGACGCCGAGCGCGGAGCCGAGCGCCGTCACGGCCCCGGCCCGCGCGAGCGAACGCCATGTGAGCAGTTGCCGGGCGAGCCGTGCGGCCAGTCCGGTCCAGGCTCCATCCACGGGCGGATTGACGAAGATGACGAATGCGGCGAACGAAGGGACCGCGCCCAGGATGAAGCCGATTCCGTAAGACCCGGTCCAGGCGAGCAGACCGCCATAGATCGCCGGGTAGATCATCATGGCGATGGAGGTGAAGGCCAGCACGCCGCCCGTGATGCCGCCGACTTGCCCCTCCGGCGCGAGTCGTGCGGTCTCCGCCAGCAGGATGCCGTGCCAGCTCAGCGCCGTCATGTTGAAGACGACGGCGACGGCGGTGATTTCCCAGAAGCTCCACCCGGGGCCGTAGAGCGCGGTGGCGACGGCCGAGAGCCCGGCCACCAGCCCGATGGCGGCCATGATGATACGCGGCGACACGGCGCCGCCGCCGAGCGCGCCCCAGAGGATGCGCGCCCACACGGCCGAGAACGATGCGATGGCGAAGGCCGAGCCGGCTTCGGCCTCCGAGTAGTCCAGCCCGTCGATGAGAAAGAGGATGAAGAAGCCGGAGAAGAGCGCCTGCAGGCCACCGAAGGCGAAGGCGGCGAAGGACAGGTCCCGCAGCGGGCGGATGGCGAGCACCGTCTTCAGCGTTGCCGGCAGGTCGCCGAAGGAGATTTTCGTGTCGGGCCTGCGGTCGGCGTCGAAAAAGCTCCGCACCGGCTCCAGCGAAACCATGACGGCAAACACGACCAGGCAGGTGACGAGGGAGGCGCCGTAAGGGCCGAGCTGGACCGGTTCGCCGAGCGTGTGAAAGTAGAAGGTGAGCCCGAGCAGGAAGGGCACCAGCAGGCCGCCGATGAGCGCGCCGACCGGCACGCCCGTCTGCTTGATCGAGAAGATCAGCGGCGCGAGCCTGAGCGGCGTCACCCGCGCCAGAATGTGCGAGCTGGCGGGCGTCGAGACCGACGCTGCGCCCAGCAGGATAGCGCCCAGCGGAAACAGCCACAGCTGCGCCGATGCGGTCACCAGCAGGCTGGACCCCATGAGCAGCAGGGCGACCTGGCTCACTCGCAATGGGCCGTAGCGCAGGATGAATCCGCCGCAGCCGACCGCCGCGACGATCGCGGCCACGTTCTGGAGGAAGAGATAGAAGCCGAGCCAGGCGCGCGAGATGCCGAAGTCCTCGGCGATCCGGTCCGCCAGGATCGGAAGGGCGATCTGGCAGACATAGGAGAACGCCTGCTGGATCAGCATGGCGACGGTCGCCGCCACCATGATCGTGCGCGGGCTGAAGCGCGCGAGGTCCATCAGCGTATGCGGATGTTGACCGTGGCCCGCATTCCCGGCCAGACGGTCTTCTCCACCGCCGGAATGTCGATGAATACCGGGATCTTGCGCGCGCCGCCGCGGCCGTTTGCCTCGCTTCCATCGACGGTCGTGCGCCCGACTGCTCGCACGCGACCCTCGAGCGTGTCGTCCGGCCAGGCGTCGAAATCGATGGCGACCGCCTGGCCGGGCCGGACATGGCGGATGTCGGATTCGTCGATATCGGCCTCGATCCAGACCCGATCCGGGTCGTGGATCAGGAACACGGGGTCGCCGTCCTCGACATAGGCGCCCGGATTGACATGGACCTCGTCGATGACGGCGCGGACGGGCGCGCGGATATGCATGTCTTCCAGCCGGCGGCGCGCCTGCTCGACCTCGACGGCGGTCCTGTCGATGTCCCGGTCGATGACTGCGAGCCGGGTCTGGAAGAGCCGCTCCCTGCCGGCGGTGCCGGCAAGCTCCTCGGCTTCCCTCAGGTTCATGGCGATGCGGGTCTGGATGTCGCGCAGCTTGCTTTCCATCTCCAGCAGCTCGTCGCGCGCCTCGTCGATCCGCCTTTGCGGAACGACATCGCGGCCGAGCCACCTGTTCCGTTTGAGGTTGTCTTCCGCGATCTGCTTGCGGCGCTCCAGCGTTGCAAGCTCCAGGCGCAGCAGCCGGCCCGTCTCCTCCACCGTTGCGAGCTTGTCGGAAAGCTCCGACTTGAACAGTGCGAGCTCCGCCTCTATCTGGCCGCGCTGGGCCTTCTGCTTTTCAAGCTCGGCTTCCAGCGCCCGTAGGTCGAGCGCCGCCACCACATCGTCCATGTCGGCAAGCGGTGCGTCCTTTTCGACAACATCGCCCTTGCGGACCCGGATCGCCGCGACGCGCGCGTTCACGCTGGAGGAGAGCAGGGTGAAATCCGCCGCGACGCGAGCGTCCGGCTCATAGACATTGTGCCACCAGTGGATCGCCTCGTTGACGCCAACGGCGATCAGCGCCACCGGCACGGCCAGCAACAGGTAGCGGTAGGGCCGGCGGCGTTTCTTGACGGGGATTTCGGCCATCGGTGACGATATAATCTATGCTGCGCGGGTGTCGCGCCCCGAGGAAGCCTAGCACGGGCGGCGCGCGAGGCCAGGCCGGGGACAGAGAGGCGATCCAGATGAACGACAGCGACTGGCGCCGAGAGCCGTGGCCCGATGGTGCGCGGATCGCGTTGTCCCTGGTGGTGAATGTCGAGGAAGGCGCGGAAGCGCGCATCGACGACGGCGACCCCTATCCCGAGCCCGTGGACGAGCTTGGCGCCAGTCCGAGGCGCGCGGTCCGCAATTTCGGCAATGAGAGCAACTACGCGTACGGCATCAAGGCCGGTGCGCCCAGGGTCATGCGGCTCCTGGAAGACCGGGGGCTGAAAGCGACCTTCACGGCCGCCGCCGTGGCGCTGGCGCGGGCGCCGGAGCTTGCGGCGCGGATCGCGGAGGGCGGTCACGAAGTCTGCGCCCACGGCCATCGCTGGGTGCATCAATTCCGCATGGAGGAAGAGCAGGAGCGGGCCTTCATAAGGGATGCCGCCGCCTCGATAGAGCAGACGACCGGCGCGCGGCCGAAGGGCTGGCTCTCGCGCTACCTGCTGACGCCGAACACGAGGCGGCTCCTGATCGAGGAGGGCTTCGCCTACCACATGGACGACTATTCCGACGACCTGCCGTTCTGGCACGAGGAGCCGGCGGGCCGGATCGCGGTGGTGCCTTACGCGCTCGACACCAACGACATGAAGATGTGGACGGACCCCGCCTACACGCCGGCGCACTGGCTGGACTATGCGCGGGAGAGTTTCGACCGGCTCTACAGGGAGGGCGTCGCGGGCGAACCGAAGATGATGAGCCTCGGCGTGCATCTCAGGATCATCGGGCGCCCCGGCCGCATCGGCTGGCTGGAGCGCTTCCTCGACCATGTAGAGGGGCATGACGGCGTCTGGATCGCGCTCAGGCGGGACATAGCGGACTGCCTGCCGTGAGCGGCCTGCTCGGCCGGCTCGATGTGGCGGCCATGCTCCGGGACTACCCGATGGGCCGGGCGTTTCTGGAGGGCCCGGCGGCGCTGTCCCGCGATGCGTTGAGGGCGCTTCAGGAGCGCCGCTTCGCCCGCGTCATGGCGCGCGCCTGGCAGGTGCCGTTCTACCGGGAGCGCTGGGCCGCGGCGGGCCTGGAGCCGGGCGACATTTCGGGCCTCGATGACCTGGCGCGGGTTCCTTCCTTCTCCAAGGACGACCTGATGGCGAGCGTGGCGGCGGCTCCCCCGTTCGGGCGTTTCGACGGCCGCGACGCCGACAATGCCTTCGCCGTATTCCACACGACCTCCGGCACGACCGGCATCCCGCAGCCTTTGTTCTACGGAGCCGAAGACCGCGAAATCCAGAACCTGCTGCTGGCCCGCGCCTATCGCCTCATGGGGCTTCGCGACGACGATATCGTCCATTCCGTTTACGGCTTCGGGACGGTCAATGGCGGGCACTATGTCCGCGAGGCGGTGACGCATTTCACCGACGCGCTGCTGGTTCCCGCCGGCACGGGGCGCGACATGCCGTCCGAGCAGCAGGTCGAAACCATGGCGCGGCTTGGCGCAACGGTGCTGGTCGGGTTCGGCGACTATGTCCGCCATCTTGCCGAAACCGCCGGGAAGAAGGGCCTGGTCATTCCGCTTCGCCTGGTGCTCGGCCATTTCGGGCGCGGCGACCGGCAGGCGGTTTCCGACGCCTGGGGCGGGGCTGCGGTCTATGACTGGTACGGCGTCGGCGACACCGGCGTCATCGCGGCCGAAAGCCCGAGCCGGAACGGGCTGCACATCTTCGAGGATGCCCATGTCGTGGAAGCGCTCGACCCGGAAACGGGCCTGCCGGTCGAAGACGGCCATGCCGGCAATCTCTGCGCGACCGTGCTCTTCAAGACCGGCATCTATCCCATCGTGCGCTTCGACACCAAGGACCTGACGACCTTGTCCGCGCCGGACCCGGACTCCGGCGTCGCTTTCCGCCGCATGTCGGGGTTCGAGGGCCGGTCGGACAATATGGTGAAGCTGCGGGGAATCAATGTCTATCCGACGGCCATCGGCGCGTTTCTCGAAGAGTTCGAAGCGCTCACCGGCGAATATGTCTGCCGGGTGTTCCGGGAAGGCGGGCGCGAGGAAATGGCGGTTGTCGCGGAGGCGCGCGAACGGAGCGGCCACCTCGCCGAACAACTGGTTGAGCGGCTGAAACGGGGCGTCGGCGTCCAGGTCGCGGTCGAGCTCGTCGCGCCCGGCGGCACGGCCGCGCTCACGCAAATCCGCGAGCGGCAAAAGCCCCTGAGACTGATCGACGAGCGGTGACATTCGATCCGCAGTCGGACGACGGCGCGGCTCGCGGCGTGTACCGCGGCTGGTGGGTGGCGGCCGGCGGCTTCGTCATGGCGTTCTATGCCTGGGGCGTCGGGTTCTACGGGCATGGGCTTCTACATGGTCGTTCTGGGGCGCTCGACCGGTTGGTCCGTGTCCATGCTGTCGAGCGTCGTCGCGGGCTTCTGGCTGGCGAATGTGGCCGCCAGTCTCGTATTGGGGCGGGTCGCCGACCGGTTCGGCGCGCGGCCGGCAGTGGTTTACGGCGCGCTCGCCATGGCGGCGGGCTGCTTTGCGCTGGCGGCGTTCGAGGCGGGCTTCTTCGGGGCGGGCTGGCAGCTGTTTGCGATCTTCGCGCTCATGGGCAGCGCCTATCCCGGTCTCGCGGCCATGGCGGTCAGCGCATCCCTGGTGCCGTGGTTCAAGCGCCGGCTGGGCCTCGCGCTCGGCATTGCGCTCACCGGGGCGAGCGCCGGCGGCGCGGTCATGCCGCCGCTGATGGAGTGGCTTTCCGCCCGATACGGATTCGGCCCCGCCATGACGGGCATCGGCGCGGCACTCGTCCTTTGCGTGCTGCCGGTCGCGCTCTTCCTGGTCCGGCCGCCCGAAGGCCGGGAGGCCGCGAGGGAATTGGGCCCGGCCGCCGCCCCGGCCGCGCGGGACAAGCGGTCGCCGGCCCGGATACTGGGCGATTTCCGGTTCTGGCTCATCCTGTCGGCGTGCAGCCTGTCGCTCGGCGCGCAGGTGGGGTTCCTGATGCACCAGATCCCGCTTTTGCAAGGCCCTCTCGGGCTTTCCGGCGCGACCTTCGCGGTCAGCGTCGCCGCCTTGAGTGCGGCTGCCGGCCGGTTCGTATTGGGAGCGTTGAGCGAACGCTTTTCCCTTCCGGTGCTGGCCGCCGGCTGCTACCTCGTCCAGGCACTGGGGCTGCTGTTGCTGCTGGCGGGCGGGCCGCCGGCCCTGCTGTTCGTCGCGTCCGGCATCGCAGGCTTCGTCATCGGCTGCATCGTGATGCTGCCCCCGCTGCTCCTTGTGGACGGCTTCGGCGCTGAGGGTTACGGCGCGGCTTACGGCCTGACTGCGGCAGGCATGTTCGTCATGGCGAGCCTCGCAACTGCGGCGAGCGGATGGCTCTTCGATGCGACCGGCGCTTACGTATGGCCGTTGGTCGCGCTTGCAGGCCTGCATGCGCTGGCAAGCATTCTGGTGCTGTGGCACGGTCGGCGGCAGCGAACCGGCGAGGCCCATCGATGAGCACCGACCTTACCCTGGGCGAACTTCGCGAGGGTTACGCCGGGGGGACACTCAACCCCGCGTCCGTCACCGAGGCTTATCTCGACCGGATCGCGCAGGAGAATCCCCGGCTCAACGCCTATGTCGCGGTGACGGCCGGGGCGGCGCGCGAGGCGGCGGCGGCGTCTGCGGCGCGCTGGCGGGCGGGGAGGCCGGCCTCCGCCATCGACGGGGCGCCCATCGCGGTCAAGGACAATATCGACATGGCCGGCGTCGTGACCGCGAACGGCCTGCCGGGCGGCAGGGTTGCAGAGGCGGATGCGGCGATTGTCGCGCGGCTCCGGGAAGCCGGCGCGGTGCCGCTCGGCAAGACCAACCTGCATGAGGCGGCCTTCGGGACCACAACCTTCAACCCCCATTGGGGCATGACCCACAACCCGCACCGCGAAGGCTGGACGGCGGGCGGGTCGAGCGGCGGTTCCGGCGCGGCCGTGGCGGCTGGGCTGGCCGTTGCCGCGCTCGGCTCCGACACCATGGGCTCGATACGCCTGCCGGCGGCCTATTGCGGCTGCTTCGGCCTGAAGCCGACCCAGGGCGCGGTGCCGCTGGAGGGCGTCGCGCCGCTTGCGCCGAGCCTCGACCATGCGGGCCCGCTTGCGCGCACGGCCGAGGATGCGCTGGCTCTTCTGGAAGTCCTGACGGGCCGTCCGGCGGAGCCGGAAGGAAGCTGGCATCCGGTCAGGCTGGCGGCCTTCGACGGCTACCCGCTCGAAGCGGAGGTCGAAGACGCCATGCCGCCGCTCGACCTGCCGGCGCTGGACTGGCCGGACTACGACCCTTCGACGGCGCGCATGGCGGGCCTGCTGGCGATCGAGGCGGAAGCCTATGCGGCGCTCGGCATCCCGGAGGGCGCTTCGGACGAACTGCGCGGCTATCTGGACTATGGCGCGAAGCTGGTCCCGGAGCGGCTGGCGGCGGCGCGCGAGGCTGTCCAGCGCATCCGCAAAGACGCCGCGGAGCGCATCGGCGATGCCGTCATCATCGCGCCGGTGGCGCCCTGCGGCCCGTTCCCGCGGTCGCGGAAGGCGCCCGCCAACCAGGGCGAATTGCTGGCCTTCGCCAACCTCACCGGCCTGCCGGCGCTCGCCTTCCCGTGCGGACGAATGGCGAACGGCATGCCCTTCGCACTCCAGGCGATCGCCGGCCCCGGCCGGGAAGCGGCGCTCGTCGCGGCGAGCCGGGCGTTCGGAGGAGGGGAATCCGGGGTTTCCCCGCCCGGAGCAGCCGCTATAGTGCGCTGACTGATTTTCCGCCGGGAAAGCTTGCAGCATGGACGGCAATGTCATCAGTATCGAGATGCTCACGGTTCTGCTGGCGGCTATCGGGCTTGCCGGATTGATCCTGACGACGCAGTCGAGGATGGAGAACCGGCTGGCGAAGCAGAACCGCGACCTGGAGGAGCGGCTGACGAAGCAGAACCGCGACTTGGAGGAGCGGCTGACGAAGCAGATACAGGAATCCGAAAAGCGGCTTTTGGGGCGGATCGGCGGCCTTGAAGAAAGGATCGGCGGTATTGAAGAGAAGATTGACGATTTGCGCGAGCGTGTCGCGCGTGTAGAAGGCAAGTTCGAAATCTTCGAGAAATTCCTGCGCTGGAACAGTCCCCCGGCAGCGCAAGAAGAGGGCGATTAGTAGCAAAGCCGGGGAATTATCGACCTTTGCGGCGAACGATAACCCCGGCAGCGTCAAGCTGCTCGACTATTTCATGTCTGGAACAAGATGAGAAAACGGGAGTGTAGTATGGAAATCGAAGAAATTGTAACATATTGGAAGCGTCAGATCGAAACAGATAACGGTCAATGGCTTCATCCGGAAGATTTGGACATATTGTCCAACAGGCAAGAAGAACACACCTTCAAACTGGATTTTCCCGTTGGTCTCTATATCGGTGATGTTATCGGGGTTCCGGTAATTGTATTAGGTTTGAATGCTGGATATCACCCGACAGAAACAAAGGCAGATTTCGATAGAGGTGAAGTAGATATCCAGGGCCAATTGGAGCAAAATTGCAAACCAGATAAAGTCGATTGGAACGACAAAAAAGGGTTCTGCGAGAAGCGCTTACTATCAAAGAATCAATTATGGAGGTCTTCTTTTCGATGGTCGAGCTGTGATGGTCGATGCTTGTGCTTATCGTAGTAGGAAATTCAGTGACGAACCGCAGAACAGGAAAATTTCCGACGTTCTCCCCTCAGTTATTTTCACGCGGCGGTGGCTGCTGGAGGCCGTATTGCCGCTTGCGAGCGCCGGACAACGGCTCGTGGTAGCCAAGCGTTGGAGCCTCTGGAACGTAACGGATGAGTTGAAAGCATCACCCGGTGTCATTTTCGATCCGGTGCCCGAAAACAACAACATAACGGGCTCGGCCAAAGAATGCCTGATGGAATGGTTAAGCGATAACGGACACGGCATCTGGAACCCATAGCTCGTGCTGGCGGGCAGGAACAGGGCTCGACCCCGACAGTCGTCGCGCCGGGGGGCTTGACCTGAGGAAAAGTGTGCTACAATAGCAACAGAGAGAGGCGGCTTCCGGGTCGCCTTTCGGCTTTTCTGCGCAGGGAAGCAATGGCTGGGGCCCGCAAGAAGCCCCGGCGGGAGCGGACAGGACCAGGTGCGCCCGGCGTCTCGCGCGCACGGGATACGCGCGGAAAAGGGACGCGCTGCAGCCAGCGCGGCAGCGGCGCAAAGGGAACGGAGCGGAAGCGAATGCGAAGGAGAAACGACATGCGGGACCGGGAGAAGCGGAGCCTCGGTAAAGCGGCTGCAAAGGGGCGCGGTGCAGGGGCCGCATGACAAAACATGACAATTCATAACTGCCCAGGATGCAGGCACGACGCAAGAGGCGTGCAATTCTCCGGCCGCAACGCACCGTCGCGGAATCGTGCTCCAAAGCCGATATCTTGGAAAATTATGAATAATTTCTGATATTTGTGATTTTTGTTCCCGTTTGGGGCTTGGCTCTGGGAAAAGTGGTGTATGATGGGAGCGGGAGAAGGGGCAACCGGAGCCGCTTTCCCGGCGTTGCGCGGCCGAGCGGCGCCGTTTTCGAAAACCCCCTGAGAAACCGGCAGGAGAGGTGCGCCCTCTGTCTCGCGCGCGCAATCAGGCGCGCGAACCGCGCCGGCGCAAGACGCGCGCGGGCGCGCAGGCACGATACGCGCGCAAAAAGGGTCCCGCCGCTCCGGGAAGCCGGGCGGCGGCGGTGCGGACGGAAGGGAGCGGAACGGAACGCGACGGAGGAACGATATGCAGGAACGGAACCGCAGAGCTTTGGCGACGGCATGGCGAACATGACAATTCATGACACATCGAAAAGAGGCTTCCTGCCCGGCTTGTTCGGCGCGGCTCCCTCGTTTGGGCATGCGCGCGGGTCCGGAGTAGAGTCGGTCCGGTGCGGCACAGATGCGGGGGGTCCTGCGTGACGGAAAGACTGCCTTTCGACGGCCTCAGGGTCATCGACTTCACGCATGTCATTGCGGGTCCGCTGGCGACCTTCCAGCTGGCGATGCTGGGCGCCGATGTCGTGAAGATCGAGCCTCCGGGGCGCGGCGACCAGCTTCGGCGCATGGGCGGCGAGCCGGACAGGGCGCGGAGCGGGCTGGGCACGGCCTTCCTTGCCATCAATGCCGGCAAGCGCTCGCTCGCCCTCGACCTTAAGCGGCCGGAGGGGCGGGATGCGGCGCTCGCACTGATCGACGGGGCCGATGCGGTGACGGAGAACTTCCGTCCCGGCGTGATGGAGCGGCTCGGCCTCGGGGCCGACGCCGTCCGGGAGCGCAACCCGCGGGCGGTCTATTGCTCGCTCTCCGGCTACGGCCGCCATCCGGACTGGGCCTGGCGGCCGGCCTACGACCATATCGTCCAGGGCGTGGCCGGCGCGATGTGGACGCAGGGCGAGGAAGGCGCGCCACCGGTCAAGATCGGCTTCCCGATGGCCGATACGGCGGCCGGCTACGCAGCCTTCACGGCGATATGCGTGGCGCTGATAGAGCGGAATGCGACGGGGCGGGGCCGGCACATCGACGTTTCGATGACTGCGGCGACGCTCGCCATGATGGCAACGCCGGTCCACGGCTTTCTCGCGACGGGGAACCTTCCGGCGCGCATCGGCAATACGGCCTTTTCGGGCTCGCCGGCCTCGGGCACCTACGAGACGGCCGACGCGCCGATCGTGCTGACCGCGAACACCGAATCCCAGTTCGCCGGGCTCTGTGCCGCACTCGGGCTGGAGGGGCTCGAGGGGGCTTCCGATCCCATTGCGTGGCGCGACCCTGCGGTGGACCTCAGCCATGTCCGCCGCACCGTGGCGGCCTGCCTGCAGCAGAAGGACGCCGCGCACTGGGAGCGGGTGCTGAACGAGGCGGGCGTGCCGACCGGCAAGGTGCGCACCGTGCCGGAGGCGCTGGCGGAAGCCTGCGTTGCGGATCGGGGCTTCGTTTCGGCGATACCGGACCCGGCGCGGCCGGGCGAGGACTTCAAGGTCCACGGAACGCCCTATGCGTTCGACGGCGAGACGCCGGCGCCCTCGGCTCCGGCGCCGCATCTGGGCGAGCATTCCCGCGCGCTGCTGGCCGAGGCGGGCCTCGGCGCAAAGCAGATCGACGCCCTGTTCGCAGGGGGCATTGCGGAGGAGATGAGGGCATGACGCTCAGAAAGCCGCTCGACCATCCGAGCGTCTGGCGGCGCGAGGACATGGAAGGGCGGGACGACTGGATACGCCTGTTCTCGGATGCCGAACTGGAGGAAATCCGCGCTGCCCTGCCGCGCCGCTTCGGCGCGCCCGGTTTCGGCAGGGCGGACTTTCCGCTGCCGACGCTTGGACCCCGCCTCGCGGACATGGTGGACGAGCTGGAGAACGGGCGCGGTTTCGTGATGATGCGAGGCCTAGACCGGTTGGAGCTCGACCCTGCGGGGTTGCGGGACGTCTATTGGGGTCTTGCCCAGCATATGGGGCGGACGATCTCCCAGAATTCGACCGGCGCGTTGATCGGCGAGGTGTTCGACCGGGGCCTCAACTATGACGACAACAATGTGCGCGGCCACACCACCAACGCCGAGATCGGCCCGCACTGCGACACGGCCGATGTCGTCGGGCTGCTCTGCGTGTATCCGGCGGAAGAGGGCGGCGAGAGCCTGATCGCCTCCTCGGCGGCGATCTACAACGAAATCCTGGCCACGGCGCCGCATCTCGTCGAGGCGCTGGCGGCGGGCTTCCGCATCGACCTCGCCGGCAAGGGGCCGACCGGCGCGGCCGACGAGGTGACGCGCTCACGCATCCCGATATTCTCTTGGTACGAGGGACGGCTGTCCTGCCGGTTCAACCGCAAGCAGATCGAGGACGGGCAGCGCAAGCTGGGGCGGGAGCTCTCCCGCAACGAGCTTGAGGCGGTAGAGACGGTCGAGCGCCTCGCCCTCGACCCGCGCTTCCGCCTCGACATGGACTTCCGGCCGGGCGACATCCAGTGGCTCAACAACCACGCGATCCTGCACGGGCGGGCGGGATACCGGGACAGCGCCGATCCGGAGCGCCGCCGCCTGCTGCTCAGGCTCTGGGTGAACATCCCGAACGGCCGGCCGCTGGCGCCCGCCTTCGCGGACCGACTGAACACGGGGCCGCGCGGCGGCGTCTATGCAAGGGAACGGAGGGCGTAAGGCGATGGCGCGTATCAGGACCCCGATCTGCGAACGGCTCGGGATCGAGCATCCGGTGTTCCAGGCGGGTATGGGCTGGGTGGCCCGCGCCGACCTGGCGGCAGCCGTCTCGGAGGCGGGCGGGCTCGGCGTCGTTGGCGCCGGCTCGACGATGGACGGCAAGCAGTTGCGCACGGAGATCCGCCGGGTGCGGGAACTGACCGACAAGCCGTTCGGCGTCGATATCCTGTTCGCGACCGTGCGCGCGGAGGGCGAACAGGTCGCCCGCTATACCGACACGGTGCAGGGCATGGTCGAGACCGTGCTGGAGGAGCGGGTGCCGGTGCTGGTCTCGGGCCTCGGCAGCCCGGCAGCGGTCGTGCCCGCAGCGCATGAACGCGGCATTTACGTCATGTCGGTGGTGGGCGCGGTCCGCCATGCCGAGAAGGCGGTGGCGGACGGCGTGGACGCCGTGATCGCGTCGGGCATGGACGGCGGCGGCCATGTCGGGCGTATCGGCACGGCCGCGCTCATTCCGGCCGTGGTGGATGCGGTGGAGGTGCCGGTGCTTGCCGGCGGTGGGCTCGCGGACGGGCGCGGCCTTGCGGCGGCGCTTGCCTTCGGCGCGCAGGGCGTTTGGATGGGCACACGCTTCATCGCGACGGCCGAGAGCTACAGCCACGACAACTACAAGCACAGGATCGCCGGGACCGATGTTTCGGGCACGGTGGTGACGCGCGCCCACAGCGGCAAGCCCTGCCGGCTGATCGACAACGATTTCACCCGGAGCTGGGCCGGGCGCGAGGCAGAGATCAAGCCCTTCCCGCTGCAGGCGATGGAGGTCGGCCACCCGGCCTCGGAGCGCGGTCGGATCGAGGGCGATGTGGAGGCGGGCGTGCTGCCGGCCGGGCAGAGCTGCGGCATGATCGCCGATGTCGCGCCGGCGGGCGAAATCGTGCGGCGGGTCGTCGAGGAGGCGGCGCTCGCCATCGAGCGGATGCGATCTTTCGGAGGGTGAACGACAGATGCGAATGAAGGACAAATGCGGGATCGTGACGGCTGCGGGTTCCGGCATGGGGCGGGCTGGCGCAATCAGGTTCGCTGAGGAGGGGGCGGCGGTCGCCGTGGTCGATATCGACGCGGAGGCGGTCGCGGCGGTCGTCGCCGAGATCGAGGCGGCCGGCGGGCGCGCGGTCGGCATTACCGCCGACCTCACGCAGGACGAGGACAGCCGCCGCATCGTGCGCGAGGCGGCGAATGCGCTCGGCGGCATCGACTTCGTCTGGAACCATGTCGGCCATCCGGGCCCGGCCTCGGTCGAAGGCATCGAGATGGAGGACTTCGACACGGCCGTGACGCTCAACATGCGCACCGTGCTCATCACCACCGATGCGGCGATTCCGGAGATGCGCGCGCGGGGCGGCGGCGCACTGCTCTACACGGCGTCGACATCGGGCCTGCAGGGCTCGCAGTTCAGCCCGGTCTATTCGGCGGTGAAGCATGGCGTGGTCGGCTTCGTGAAGGCGCTCGGAAAGCGGCTCGCCAAGGAGAACATCCGCGCGAACGCCATCTGCCCCGGCCCCATCGACACGCCGATGCTCAGGGTGTTCGTGGCGCGGCCCGACCAGCAATCGACGCACGGCCTCGACAAGGAGCAGCTGATTGCGCGGCATGGCGGCGCCCTGCCCATGGGCAGGCCCGGCAGGCCGGAGGAGATCGCCAACGCGGCGCTCTTCCTCTTGTCCGACGAAGCCTCCTTCGTCACGGCCACAACGCTTGCGGTGGACGGCGGCTCCACCGCGTGACGACCTCTGGCGGAGGCGCGCCGGCCGCGCCGCAGCCGCTCCAGCATCCGGCGGCGCTGGCCCTGGCCGGGTGCCTGGCGCTGGCGGTCGCCATCGGGATCGGGCGCTTCGTCTATACGCCGATCCTGCCCTACATGACGACCGGGCTCGGACTCGGCAAGTCCGAAGCCGGGCTGATCGCCTCGGCCAATTTCCTGGGCTACCTGCTGGGCGCGCTGGCGGCCGCATGGCGGCCGGTGCCGGGCGATGCGCGCCTCTGGTTGCTCGGCGCGCTTGTGGCAAGCGCCGCAACGACCGGCGCGATGGGGCTGACGGAGAACCTGGGCGCATTCCTCGCGCTCCGCTTCGCGAACGGCGCGCTTGCGGCGCTGGTGATGGTGCTGGCGTCCTCGCTGACGATGGACCGGCTCGCCGCCGCCGGCCGCGCCGTCTGGGCGGCGGGCATCTATGCGGGCGTCGGCGTTGGCATCGCGGCGTCGTCCGTGGCGGTTCCCCTCGCCGCCCTTGGCGACGGCGACTCGCAAGGCCCCTGGCTCGTCTGCGGCGCGCTCTCGCTGGCGCTTGCGATCCCGGTCCTGCTCCTGCTGCCGGGCCGACGGGAGCCGGCGCCTGCAAGGAAGACAGCCGAGCGCCGGCGGGAGCGAAGAGGGCTTCGGCCGGTTCGCGCTCGCATACGGCCTGTTCGGCTTCGGCTATGTCATCACCGCCACCTTCATTTCCGACATGGTGCGCGCCGACCCGGCCCTGCAGCCGGCGGAGAACATCGTCTGGCTTTGCGTCGGGCTGGCGGCGGCGCCGTCGGTCGCGTTCTGGGGCTGGGCGGGGCAGCGCTGGAGCAATGAGCGCGCCTTTGCGTCGGCCTGCCTCGTCGAGGCGTTCGCCGTGCTGCTGAGCGTGCTGGGCGGCGGCGTCTGGCCTGTGCTGCTGGCGGCGGCCCTGCTCGGCGGCACCTTCATGGGGCTGACCGCGCTCGGCCTCGTCAATGCGCGGCGCCTCTCAATCGGCGACCCGCGCCGCAACCTCGCGCTGATAACGGCGGCCTTCGGCCTCGGCCAGATGATCGGCCCGGCGCTCGCCGGCCTGCTGCACGACTGGACGGGCAGCTACCTCGTCCCGTCGCTTATGGCCGCCGCCGTCCTGGCCGCCGCCGCCATGCTCGCCGCGCGGTGAGCGGGCCGTCTCGTGGATCGTCGGCAGACGATGAACATTTATGTTGACATAAACACTTATGTTGTCTCAATCTGCCGATGAATGCGAGTGAACTTCGCCGCTGGCTCAGGAAGCGGGGCTGCACGTTCGAGACCCACAAGGGCGGCAGCGGCCACTTGACCGTACGTCGGGGAAGCCGGGCCTCGCAATTGCCGGTACATGGCGCCCGCAAGGAGCTCGGCAAGGGGCTGGTGGCGAAGATCAGGAAGGACCTGGGACTGGAGTGATGCTCGACTATCCCGTTGAACTCACGCCCGATGACAATGGCACGTTGCTCGTAACTGCGCCGGACTTTCCGGAGCTGACGACTTTCGGGGAAGGCCGGAAAGACGCCCTGGCTTGCGCGGAGGACGCGCTGGAGGAAGCGATTGCCGCGCGGATTGCGCATCGCGACGATGTACCTCGACCATCGAGAGGGAGAGTGACGGTCACCTTGGGGAGCCTGACGGCCGTCAAGGTGCTTCTTTACCGGGGAATGAGGGAGCAGGGCGTCGGCAAGGCCGAACTGGCGCGGCGGCTGAATTGGCACCTGCCGCAGGTTGATCGTGCGCTGGATATCGGGCACAAGTCGCGGCTCGACCAGTTGGACGCCGCTTTGCTTGCGATCGGCCTGCAATTGCGGATAAGTGCACAGCACTGTTGAGCGATCCGCGGGGTCCGGCGGGGCTTCAGGTGAGATAGTTGCCGCCGTTTATGTGGACCGTCTGCCCGGTGATGCGGCGCGCGGCAGCCGATGCGAGGAAGACGGCGAGATCGGCCACGTCCTCCGGCAGCGTCAGCCCCTTCAGCGGAATGAGGTCGGCCGCCTCGGCGATCTCTTCCTCGGTCATGCCGTAGCGCGGTTGCGCGGTGTCGGCGAGGCCCGGCGCGATGGCGTTGACGCGGATGCCGTGCGGCGCCAGCTCTAGCGCGGTCGCGCGCGTCAGGCCGACAAGGCCGGATTTCGAGGCGACGTAATGCGCTCCCCGCGGGGAGGAGCGGAACGCCGCGCCCGAGGCCAGGTTGACGATGGCGCCCTCGCGGCCGGCCGCCGCCATGCGCCGCGCCGCTGCCGAGGAACAGAGGAACGGTCCCTTGAGATTCACCGTCAGGACCCCGTCCCAATCGGATTCCGTCATGTCCAGAAAGGAAGTGCGCGGAAAGACGGCGGCGTTGTTCACCAGGACATCGACGCAGCCGAACTCGTCGGCGGCGGCCATGAGGCGCTCGACTTCCCGGGGTTCTGCGATGTCGGCCTGCACGGCCACCGCGGGCACGCCCGCAGCCCGGGCGGACGCAACGATGGCGGCAGCAGCCTCTTCGTCATCCAGGTAGTTGACGACGACAGCGGCGCCCGCTTCGGCCGCCGCCAGCGCAATGGCGGCCCCGATGCCCTGCTGCGCGCCTGTTACGACGGCAACCCTGCCTGCAAGAACGGTCATCGATCCTTCTCTCTTGAGCCGCTTCGCCCAAAGGGTCACAAATCCCGGCAATGCACAACCGCATTACCGGCCTCGGCTCTCCGACGGGGGCGGCGAGGGCGTGCTGGCCGGAGGGTCATAGCGGGAGGTCTGCACGATGAAAGTAACGGTAGCGGCGGTCCAGATGTCCTGTTCCGACCGGGAGGACGAGAATATCGGGAAGGCGGACGGCCTCGTGCGCCAGGCCGCAGCGGCGGGGGCGAACATCGTGCTGCTGCAGGAGATGTTCTCGACCGGGTTCTTCGGCATGCTGGACTGGGACCCGGACTATTTCTCCCTTGCGTCCACCGCCGGGGAGAGCGTTTCGGTCCGCCACATGTCCCGGCTTGCGGCGGAGCTCGGGGTCGTCCTTCCGGTGAGCTTCTTCGAGCGCGCGAACCAGTCCTACTTCAACAGCGTGACGGTGATCGGTTCGAACGGGGAGCAGCTCGGGCTCTATCGCAAGTCCCACATGCCGCTCGGCCCGCCCCGGTGTTTCGAGAAGTATTTCACCACGCCCGGCGACACCGGGTTCCAGGCCTGGGACACGGAGTTCGGCAGGATCGGGGTCGGGATCTGCTGGGACCAGTGGTTTCCGGAGTCCGCAAGGTGCATGGCGCTGAAGGGCGCGGAGCTGCTGTTCTACCCCACGGCGATCGGGACCGGATGCCACGACCACTGGCAAGTCGTCATGCAGGGCCATGCGGGTGCGAACATGGTCCCGCTGGTTGTGTCGAACCGGGTCGGGCCCGAGAGCGGGCCGCACGGCACCACGGACTTCTGGGGAGGCTCCTTCATCGCCGACGAGAAAGGCGCGATTGCCAAGAAGGCGGGCGCGGACCGGGACGGGTTCATCGCCGCCACATTCGACCTCGCCGAAATCCGCCGGCAACGGGCCGATTGGGGCCTGTTCCGGGACCGGCGCCCGGACCTGTACCGGACCCTGCTGACAATGGACGGAAGCACAAGCGGCGCATGAGGACTGCCTGAGCGGGGACACGGTCTTTAGCGCGGGTTCTCCCAGACGACCGGCCAGAGGTCGCTGTCCAGCGGGCCGCCCGACGGGATGTCGGGGTCCCTCAGCATGGGCTGGATTCCCGGGCGCGGGTAGTACACGACGTCGTCTCCCGCCCAGCGGGTGACATAGGCGCGCCGGCGGCGGTCCCCAGTTGCATTGCCTGGCGCGCCGTGCACGGTCAGCCCGTGATGCACCGTACAGTCCCCCGGCTCCAGTTCGGGCTGGACGAATTCCAGTTCGCCGCGCATCTCTTCGATATCGGGAACCGGCGGCAGGTCCTCCTTGTACCGGCCCTCGCCGAGGAACGCCTCGGCCTTGTAGCGCTTGCCCCACCTGTGGGATCCCCTGACATACTCGACGGCGCCGGAGGCCGCGTCCACGGGGTCGAGGGCCAGCCAGAGCGTGCAGACCTGGCTCCCGTCGATGGGCCAGTAGGGCAGGTCGTGGTGCCAGCGGGTCCGCTCCTGCGTCCCCGGCTCCTTGATGAGGAACTGGTCGAACACGATGTTGACCTTCCCGGCTTCCATGATGCGGGCGGCGATCCGGGCTGCGGGCGAGTTGAACACAATGTCCCGGAAGTCGCCGTTGCGGGGCCAGAGGAACGTGTTGTTGAAGAAGCGGCCGGGGTCGCCTTCCTTCGCCAGCTCCTGCTTCATCTCGCCGGGCGTGCTCATGTCCGTTTCGGCCAGGTCCTGCACCCGCTCGACCCAGTCCGCATCGAAGAGGCCCTTGAGCAGCACAACCCCGTCTTCACGGAAGGTGCGGATTTCCTCTTCGGTGATCTCGCGCAGGGGTTCGCGGTTCATCTCGATACCCTCCTTCAGCCAACGGGCCGCAGCCCATACCCGTCAGTTATAGCCCGCCTCCTCCAGATCGAGCAGCGGGTAGCCGCTGAAGACCGAGGGCTGGGAGGTCGGGCTGGAGCGGGCGACGAACTCGGGGCCGAGGTCCTGCCAGCCGGTGCAGCCCATGAGGCCGAGCGCGGTCACCACCTCGTCCTCCATGAGTTCCAGCATGGCGATGGCGCCGGCCTCTCCGTTCGCGGCAAGCGCGGCCGCCGTCAGCCGGCCGATACCGACCGCATTCGCGCCGAGCGCCAGGGCCTTCACCACATCCGTGCCCCGCAGGATGCCGCCGTCAACCCAGACCTCGGCCTTGCCTGCCACCGCCATGACAGCCTCCGGAAGCACGTCCAGCGCGCCCCGCCCGGCATCCAGTTGCCGCCCGCCGTGATTGGACACATAGACGACATCGACGCCGTGCTCGACGCAGATGGCGGCGTCCTCGCCCGTGCCGATGCCCTTGATGATGAGCGGAATGTCGTGGCGGTCCTTGAAGCGTTTGACATTGTCCCAGTCGAAGGCGCCCTGGAATTCCATGTTGCGGTTGTCGATCCGCCAGGGCTTGACGAAACGCTTGGCGATGTCGCGCTCGCGCCGGCTGTAATGGGCGGTATCGACGGTAATGCAGAACGCCGTATAGCCGGCGGCGATGGCGCGCCGGGCAATGTCGTCCACCCACTCGTCTCCGCCCCTGACATAGAGCTGATAGACCTTGGGATTGGGCGCGGCCTCGGCGGTCTCCTCCAGCCCCGGCTGCGAGACGGAACTCTGGATGTTCATGGTGCCGAAGGCATGCGCCGCCCGTGCCGCCGCCGCGCCGCCGTCGGGGTCGAAGCTCTGCAGCGAGCCGATGGGCGCGAGCAGTACCGGAAGACGGAGGTCCTGGCCGAGCACGCGCCTGCGCGCCGAGACGGTCGAGACATCGCGAAGCACGCGGTGCTTGAGCGCCAGCCGGTCCAGCGCCATGCGGTTCCGCCGTAGAGTCGCCTCGCTCTCGCTGCCGCCCGCCAGATAGTCCCAGTAGTTCCGGTTCAGATTGTTGTGCGCGCGATGGACGATCTCGTGAAGGCACAGGAACTCGCCTTCGGTCTGGCTAACCATGAATCCTGCTCTCGAAAAAGGGAGACGGGCGAGCATCCACCATTCGCCTGCACGGTCAAGCCGAGGCGGCGGGTTCTGCCGGGCGGCTGTTTGCCTTGCGAAGGCTCGGTTATTCTGCGCCGGCCGGACCCGGAACGAGAGGACACCCGAGTCATGAAGATGACCGCCGCCGTGCTGATGCAATGCGGAGCGCCGCGCCCGTTTGCCCACAGCAGGCCCGTTGAGATCATGGAGGTCGAGCTGGAGCCGCCGGGGCCGGGCGAAGTATTGGTGAAGATCGGCGGAGCGGGCCTTTGCCATTCCGATCTCTCGCTGCTGAACGGCGACCGGCCGCGGCCGGTGCCGATGGTGCTGGGCCACGAAGGCTCCGGCATTTGCGTCGAGGCGGGGCCCGGCGTCCACGACATCAAGCCGGACGACCATATCGTCTTCCAGTTCGGTTCCGCCTGCGGCCGCTGCCGCCGCTGCCTCGAAGGCCGCCCGCAGGTCTGCGAGACCGCAGCGCGCACCAAGGGCCAGGGCCAGCTCATGTCCGGCGAACGGCGCCTGAAGCTGAACGGCGAATATATCTCCCACCACACGGGCATTTCCTGCATGGCGGAATATGCGGTGGTGGACCGCGGCACCTGCGTGGTCGTGGACAAGTCCATCGACATCGAGGAAGCCGCGATCTTCGGCTGCGCGGTGATGACCGGGGCCGGCGCGGTCATCAACACGGCGCGGGTGCGCGCGGGCGACAGCGTGGCGATCATCGGTTTGGGGGGTGTCGGGCTGAACGGCCTGCTGGGGGCGAAGCTCGCCGGGGCCGGGCAGATCGTAGCCGTCGACCTCGAAGACTCGAAGCTCGGCCTCGCGCGGCAGCTGGGGGCGACCCACACGGTCAATGCCCGCGACGCCGACCATATCGAGCAGATCCGGGACATTTCCAACGGCGGCGTCGATTTCGCCGTCGAACTCGCCGGCACGATCAAGGCGATGGAAACGGCGTGGAACAGCATCCGCTACGGCGGCACGGTGGTCACCGCCGGCCTCTCGCCGGCCGCCGCCGACTTCACCTTCAACCAGAGCGAGCTTGTGGCCCAGGAGAAGTCGATCCTCGGCTCCTACATGGGAAGCTGCGTGCCCGTGCGGGACATTCCGCGCTTCATCGACCTCTACCGTCAGGGCCGGATGCCGGTGGACCGGCTGATCGACGGCAAGATCGGCTTCGACGAGATCAACGCCGGTTTCGACAAGTTGCAGGATGTCGCGACGGTGCGCCAGATTCTCGCCCCGCACAGCGCATGACCGCCGTCTGGCGGGTTGCCTGAGGCACCGCGGCGAGGCCGGCGCCGCAGCGGGTAGCGGCGCGCTATTGACTGCGTCATTTTGACGCGCTTTTATGGGACTGCCGCAAATCGAACGCACGGGAAGGCGCCCGTGCAGCCGGAGCGGAAGGAGGGACAGATGAAAACCGTGTTGGTGCCGATGAACGAGGCCGGGGGTCTCGACTCGATGCTGGCCTGCGCGCGGATCGTGGCGGAGCGTTTCGGTTCTCACGTGGAAGGGTTCTACCAGCGCCGTTCGCTGCCCGACATCATGGCCGCCGGCGCGGCGGATGCCGCGTCGCCGGCGTTGCTGGACGATCTGGAGCGCCGCGACAACGAGGCGTCGGCCCGCGCACGCAACCGGTTCGAGACGGCATTCGAAGGGCATTCCCACCAGTGGCGGGAGGAAGTGGCGCGCCATCTCGACGTGTCGGAACGCGCTCGCGCCTTCGACCTCACCGTGGTCGGCCGACCGACCGGCGCGGGCGATTCGCCGTCCATGAGCACGCTGGAGGCGGTGTTGTTCGAGAGCGGGCGTCCGATGCTGGTGGCGCCGCCGCAGGCGCCGCAGGGATTCGGCGCGAGCATCGCCATCCTCTGGAACGGCAGCACGGAGACCGCGCGCACGATCGCCATGGGCATGGCGCTGCTGAAGCAGGCGGAGCGCATCCTGGTGGTGACCATCGAGGGCACGTTCGTGCCGGGGCCGAGCGCAGCGGACATGGCGGAAGGGCTCGCGCGCCACGGCCTGCCCGTCGAGGCGGCGGTGCGGGAGCGCGGGCGGCGTAGCGCCGGCGAGGCCATGCTGGAGGAAGCCGCTTCCTTCGGAGCCGATCTTGTCTTCAAGGGCGGTTACACGAGCAGCCGGCTGCGCCAGATGATCCTGGGCGGCCCCACCAGCCACATCCTCGCGGAAAGCACGCTCCCGGTCTTCATGGCGCATTGACCGGTTCGCGCCCGGACCGGCCGCAGCCCGGCCGGCGGCGCGGACCTGTGGAAATGCAATTTTCTGCTGCAAGAAAATCAGCAACCTGTTGATCTGGAATAATTATTTTTTGTTGACAGCTTGCGACGGAAGGTCGCAGACTTGTCCTGCAAAGACGGGAACGCGATGGGTGTTGCCGGACAGGATCGAGGGGGATGAACGCCATGACACCACCGGATCGGAGCCGCCCCTCATAGGGGCCATCCGACAAGAGATTCGAACTGGCCCGACCGTCCTGCGGCGGGCGACAGGTCTCAAGAAAGACCCATCGAAACACCATCGATAAAGCCCCGCCGTGCAACCCGAGTTCCGGCGGGGCCATTTCATATCCATCGGGAGAATGGGCATGTTCGTTGCCAAGATTCTCGACGACAAGGGCCATGAAGTCGTGACGGCCGACCCCGGCGAGACGGTTGCGGGCATCGCCGCCACGCTTTCCGAGCGGCGTATCGGCGCCATGCCGGTCTCTTCCGCCGGAGGCGCCTTGGTCGGAATCGTTTCCGAGCGGGATGTCGTCGCCGCGCTCGCAGAGCACGGGCGCGAGGCGCTGGACCGACCCGTCGAGGAGATCATGACGCGGCGTGTCATTACCTGCACGCGCTCGGACCACATCGACGATCTCATGGCGCGCATGACCGAGGGGCGGATGCGCCATCTGCCCGTGCTGGACGGCGACGAGCTGGTCGGCATCGTTTCCATCGGGGATGTGGTGAAGGCGCGCATGGGCGAGATCGAGGCCGAGGCCCAGGCTCTCAAGGACTACATCACCACAGGATAGCGCCGGCGTCGCAACGGCCGGCGGCCTTGTCCGGTTCGTCGCCCCGCCTTCGCGGCTGCGGCATGCACACATCTCATTTCGGCCTGTGTGCGGTGCGCCTGTCGGTCTTGCTACGCGGGCCCTTGTCCCCGTTTCGTCGTCCCCGCGGAGGCGGGGACCCAGCCCTGCCTCCCGTCGCCGCGGCCGGTGGAAAGCGGGCCGGGGTTCGGGGGGCAGGCGGCCTTTCTCTGTTCTCCCTCCCTCGCTTGCGAGGGAGGGCCGGGGTGGGAGCTTCTCTCCCGGCGTGACGGGCGGTTGCCGGGGCTTCGCCGCGATATGCCGGCTCGCGCCAAGGCAGTCCCGCCACCCAGGCAGCAGGGTCACCGGCAGCCCCTCGCGCTCCGCTTTCTCGCTGAGGTTCCGTTCCTCTTCCTTCAGTTCTTCCCATTCGCGGCGGAACATCTCGACGATCTCCCATTCCGCCGCACGGTCCGCATGCTCGTCGAGCACTACCTGCAGCCGGCGCCGCTCCGCCGCCCCGAGCGCCTCGTCCTCCTTCAATCGCTCCGTATCCTCGACGATGCCGGGCCAGTCGTCATGGTGGAAGGCCAGCACATTGCCGGCCTCCGACTCGCGGCGCACATTGTCGAGCCCGTCCATGACATCCCGGAACCCGTCCAGCGGCTTGTGCCGGCGGAGCCGCTCCAGTTCGGCCGCAATGCAGGCGCCGCCGTCCCATGCCCCGTCGAAATCAACGCCGTGGCGGCGCCGGCTCCCCTCTCCGAGGAAAGGCTCCGCCGTTTCCATCAGCGCCTTCGCGAACCCGGAGAGCGGCCTGTAGCCCCTGTAGTCGGCGATCGAGAGATTCGGGCGCTGACGCCTGCGCCGCTTGCATTGGCCTTCCAGAATGTCCCACCGGCGCTTGTGCTCGCGGGCGCCCCTGAGGAAATCCGCGATGGCGGCGCGCGCCTCGCGGCAGCTGCGGTCATAGGCCAGAACGCGTTTCGCCATCGCGGCTGCCGCGCCGGAAAGGCCCCTGCGTTCGGCAAAGGCGCGGACCTCGTCGATGAACCCATCCCAGCGCTCATGGTAGAACCGGGCCCGCCCGGCGGCCCGGGCCTGCAGCACGATCGTCCGGCGCATGGTGTGAAGACGCGCCCAGGCCATGTCCTGCCCGCTCAGCCTCGCGAGATCGCGCAGCATGATGGAAACCGGAACCGCCATGCCGCGCAGCCGCTCGAGATGAGGCCGCCAGACGTCGGGGCTGTCCTCGATCTCACGCCAGCGCTCCGCAGCCGCCCGGTTTCGCTCCGACCAGGCGGGCCAGTCCTCCAGCAGCGATGGCGGCCCGTTGCGAGCGAACCGTTCGAGCCCTGTGCGCTGCCTCCACAATTCGGCCGCTTCATCGGCGAGCGCAAAGATCTCCGCACGCCGCTCATCGCAGGCTTCGGCCTCGGCGATCACCTCCTCGACTGCCTTCTTCACGCGAACCGGCACGATCCTGTGCGCCGCCAGCACGCGGGCCAGGTCCAGAAGCACGTCGTGGCCCTCCACGTAAAACGGGATCGTGCCGGCCGCCTGCGCCCGTTCCTGCACGGCCTCCAGGGTTTCCAGGAACTCCACGACGCCGTCATCGACATGGAGCGTTTCGGCGAGCCGGTCGAGCCGCTCCGCTATCTTCGGCCCGGCCTCTCCGGCGCGTTCGCCCGCGTCTTCCAGCAGAGCCCTGCCGTTCGCCGTGAGGCGTTCCGACATCTCCCGCCAGGCCCGGTAGTCCTCCAGTCCGGCAACGGGGCAATCGGCGGTCTCGGCCTCGTCCTCCAGCACGCCCCGCCGTTCGTCGTGGATATCCAGCAGGCCCAGGAACTCCACCGCGCCCCGGTCGCCCTCCCGGCAGCCGCGGTCATAGGCAAGCAGCCCGTCAACGACCTCCCGGACCGGCGCGGGTGGGTCCGGGAACCGCTCGTCCAGCCGCCGCGTTCCCCCGATCAGCCCTTCGTAACCCTCCACGCGGAACAGGATCGTGCCCTCGTTGCGCGCCTTCTCCTCCAGCTCCGCCCACTCCCTGCGCGCCGACCAGGCCGGCAGCTTGGGAGGAATCCGGACCGGCTCGATGTCCGGGCCGATCTCCTCGCCCACCGCCTCCAGCGCCGTCGCCCGCTCGCCGGTATGCGCCTCCAGCACCTCCACCAGCTGCTCGCAATTGTCGGTCAGCACCACCGCGCTGTCCCGCGCCCGGCTGATCTCCACATAGAAGGTCGACTGGTCGGTCAGCGCGCCATGGCCCGAGTCCAGCACCGCGATCACGCCGTCCGCGGTGCTGCCCTGCGCGCCATGCACGGTCGAGCTCCAGGCATGGTCCAGATGCCGGAGCTGGGGGTCGTCATGCGCGAGCGAGAAGGTGCGCCCGTCGGCGCGGCGGAACCGCACCCGGTCGGGATCGATCGCCACGACTTCGGACTGCTCGCCATTGACGAGGTCCCGCTTCCTGTCGTTGCGGGTCCAGCGGATGCGGTCGCCCGCCCTGATCTCGATCTCCTGCGTCTCGTAGACTTCCAGCCGGTAGCGGTAGTATTTCTCCTGCGGCTCAATGCGGCGCGGCTTCCCATCCGGGTGCAGCAGCAGCAGGCGGTCCTCCTCGATGCCGGTGACGGTCAGAGCGTCGTCCCGTTTCATCCGGAAGAGCATGAGGTCCTGGTTGGCCACCACCGTGTCGCCTTCGCGGTAGTTGCGCACATCCGCCATCTCGGCGCGCGTCATGCCGAGGTTGACCAGCCGTTCGATCCTGAGCGCCCGGCCCCGGAGCATGCCTTCCTCCGCCAGCGCCTCGCGCACCGCCGCGTTGATCTCCGCCCTGAGTTCATGCGTCGGCGCGACCAGCAGCGTCCGGGACCGGGTGTCGGGATCGAGCGCGAGCCAGGTTTCGGCCGCCTTCTGCCCGAGCTCGTCCCAGGGAACCTCATGCACACTGCTGCCGAGCAGCTCCACCGCCTCGCCGGGCTCGCCTTCCTGCGCCGCGTTCACCGCCGCCCGGAGCTTCGGCTCCCTCTGGCGCAGGATCTCGTTCATCTCCGCCGTCGCCATGCCCGCCTTCTGGAGCAACCGGAACGGCTGGCCCGCCTCCACCGCGCGCAGCTGCCTCCGGTCGCCCACCAGCACGAGGCGCGCGACTTCGAGTTCTCCCGCAACCCGCATCAGGCTCCTCATCTGGTCCGTCGAGACCATCGACGCCTCGTCCAGAACCAGCACCGCACCCCGGAAGCGCTCCCTCAGCCGGTCGATCACCGGCCCGCCGTCATCGACCGCCCGGCAGCGGGCGAGGAACCATTGCAAGGTCCGGGCGGGCATGTCCGTCTCCCGCTCCAGCACCCGCGCCGCCGCCGCAGAGGGCGCGAGGCCGACCACGAGCCGCTTGCCCGCGAGTTCGCGCACATGGGCCAGCATCGTCGTCTTGCCGGTCCCGGCCCGGCCCTGCACGCCAACGACCCGGTCCGGCGTCAGCAGGATCGTCCGGACCGCCTCCTCCTGCCCCTCCGTGAGGCCGGCGCCCGCGAGATGCGCCGCGACCGCCTTCTCCAAGGCAATTGCCACGCCCTCGCCGATGCCGGCCTTCATCGCGGCGATTACCTTGCGCTCCGCCTTCAGTGCCCGGTCGGTCACGAACGACCGGTCGGCGCGCCGCAGCGTCGCCTCGACCAGGTGCCTGTCCCGGACCATCCACGATATCCCATCCCGGATTGCCTCCAGCGTATGCCGCCCCGGCGAGTGGGCGAGCGCGAGAGCCTCCAGATGATGCGCGGCGAATACCGACTGCCGCTCCTCCAGATGCTCCATCGTGCGGCCGACGATCTCCAGGGCGGACGGCGCGGCCGGCAGCGAAACGCCTCGCTGCGAGCGGCGGACGACCGGAACCTCCCCGAGCTCTTCGGCCCGCGCCGCCCAGATCGTCCGCAGCATCGAGTGCAGCGGCTCCGCCTTGCGCTTCCGCGTCGCAAGCGCCGCGATCTGCGCCGCCGCCTGGCTGCGGTCCCAGCCCTGCTCGTCCATATACGCTTTCATCTCCTTGCTGCGGGACGAGAACGCAGTCTGGATGCGCCGGTCATAGCCCGCGATCTCGAAGCTCCGCATGCGCCCCGCCATCGCCGGCAGGATCGAATAGCCCTTCGCGATCAGCCGCCGCGCCAGCTGGTCACGGTAGTAGGCCCCGAACAATATGGCGTTCCGGTGCAGCTCGGTCGGCTCGACGCTCTTCCAGCGGCCCTCACCGTCGCGCGTCATGTTCGCCACCACCGCGTGGGTGTGCGGCTGCGGGTCGAGGTTCCGGCTCGCGATATGCCGGAACAGCGCCGCTGCCATGCCGTGTCCCTTCACGCGCGGGCGCCTCCCTGTCGCCGGATCGTAGCCCCGCGTCTGCAGTTTCGTCTCCTCGATCCAGTCGAGCGTCGCCTTCACCGCCTCATCATGGCAGCGCAGCACGCCCCGGTCGCCGCGGGGATGCTTCCGCGTCGGCAGCAGCGCGGCCAGCGACACGGATTTCGGGGCGGAGAAGGTGATGTCGAAGCCTGGCCGGTGCTCATGCTTGCCGTCGCGCTTGCGCCCCAGCCGGATGTTCGTGCCGGGCACATGGCCCCGAAGGATCGTCTCGAACGTGGTCGCCGAGACCTTCTGTCCCGCCTTCAGCCCGAGCGCCGCCAGAGCCTGCCCGTGCCAGGCGCTCGCCAGCCGGTGTTCCGCCGCCTTCGCGCGCGCCGCCTCGCGGTCGCCGCCGGCCGCCGCGTAGTAACCGCCCTCCTCGTGGAAATACTCCGCCGTCGAGGATGACGACGTCAGATTGCGGACCCGCGCGACCATGGGAGAGGATCATAGGGGGGATTTGTGACGCGCCGGAGACCGAACATGCGGTCTCAGCTCAACGGCAGACTACCTCCGTGAAAGTGCGAACGAACCTCGCTGCCCCGGACCTGACGTCGAGCTTTGGGAGCCTGCATCGGACAAGACCGACTCTGGCTGAGACGGGCCAGCTGGACCGCGATCTGTCGGCTGGTCCGCGAGGGTATTCGCCACGGCCCCCGGCGCCCCACAAGCTGGACCCGTACAAGGGGATCATCGATGCGCGTCTCGAAGAGTTTCCCAAGCTCTCTGCCAGGCGTCTGTTCGATGAGATTTGCGCGGCGGTCTACGCGGGCTGCTACTCCCGAGTGAGCGATTACGTCCGTGCGACGCGGCCGCGCGAGCCCATTGAACCGGTGGTGCGGTTCGAGACGCCGGCGGGTCTCCAGGGTCAGGTGGATTTCGGGACGTTCCGGCTTCCCTGGGGCCGGCGTCATGCCCTGGTGGTTGTGCTGGGCTACTCCCGGCTTCTGTGGCTTCACTTTTTCCCCCGGCAGACGATGGCGGTGCTGATGGAAGGGCTGGAGAGCGCTTTCGACCGGTTCGGCGGGGTTCCGGAGGAGCTGCTGTTCGACCAGATGCGCGCGGTGGTGCTGTCCGACGACCGCACCGGCGCCGGCGGCCTGGTTGCTCAACGCGGAGTTCCTGCGCTTCGCCACGCACTGGGGGTTCATGCCCCGCTCGTGCCGTCCTTACCGAGCGCAGACGAAGGGCAAGGTGGAGCGCCCGATCCGCTACATCCGCGAGAGCTTCTTCTACACGGCGGGCGTTCGCCAACGACGACGATCTCAACGAGCAGGCCGCACGCTGGCTGGAGGGCATGGCCAAGGTGCGCCGGCACGCCACGACGGGGGAGCGCCCTGTCGACCGCTTCGAGCGTGACGAGCAGGCGGCGCTTCACCCCCTGGCCATCTCTCCCTACCGGCGTCTCGGGCTCCGCCAGGCTCCGGAGCCGAAGCCGCGGCGTCTTCTGGCAAGTGTGGAAGTCGAGCGGCGCCCGCTCAGCGTCTATGCGGAGGCGCTGCAATGAAGGCCCCGGCACCGAGCCGGCGCGACCGACTGCGCGCTATGCTGGCCGACCTCAAGTTGCCCGGCGCGCTGGAGGCCGTCGATGGCATCCTCTCCGAGGCTGACGGTGGCGCGATCACGGCCGCCGAGGCCATTGAGCAGCTCCTGAACGCCCAGATCGTGCTGCGCAACAACCGCAGGCTCCAGACCGCCATGCGTTCCTCAAGGCTGCCGGCCGTGAAGACGCTCGACCAGTTCGACTTCGCCTTCCAGCCCAGCATCAAGCGCGAACAGGTCGAGAGCCTGCACGAGCTCGGCTTCGTCGACCGCGCCGTTGAACGCGTTTTCGCCGAGCTCCGGGAGCTCGGATTCGTCCGCTGAGCCGCGGTCCGGCGAACCCCCGCCGCCGGTCGCCGGACCACGTCCCCCGCGCGGCGATTCCGACCCGGCCTCGCGTTCGACCGCAGGCGGGCGGGCGTCAACTCCATCGGCAACATCGCGGCGCAACCCAGCGGTTGCAACATGAAAACATCGGTAGTGGGACTCAATGAGGACTTACTACACATTCGGCGCTTTGTGCTTGTTCTGAATAGCGTATCAAGCACAGGGATCGCGCTCCACTCATCTGAAAATCCGATTCATGGTGCATATAATCATCCGAATTACCGAATTACAAGCTCTTTAATCTGACTACAAAAATAACCTGTTTCCTACCGTTTCATTGCAGATCGGCGCGGCTGAAAAAGCCTTCCTCGACTTTCGATTTCCGGGGGAGAGGTGCGAAATGCGGCGTCCTTCTGGGTGGTTTCTGCATCACATGGGTGCTAATCTGTTTTACGAATGTAACGCGCCTCGCAGAACGGCCGGAGCATTCCTCGCGGCCCTCGCCGGCGCCTGCTTGTTGCTGCTCGCTCTTCCCGCCCCTGCACAGGCCGACGACGACGCCACGTTGAGCGCCCTCGCGCTCACCGACGCCTCGGACAACACGGCCATCGCACTCGACCCGACATTCGCCGCGGGAACGACGACCTACACGGCGAGCGTCGCCAACGCGGTGAGTCAGGTGACAGTGACGCCGACCTTGAGCGACGACAGTGCGAACTTCGTACTCCAGGACAATGCGGACACGGACATCACGGACGCGGACACGGCCAAGGAAGGCAAACAGGTTGACCTCTCGGTGGGCGCCAACACCATCAAGGTGAAGGTGACGGCCGCGGACAACGAGGCGACCCGGACCTACATCCTGACCGTGACGCGCGCGGCGGACGCGACGCTGAGCGGGCTCGCGCTCACCGACGCGGCGAACAATGCGGCCATCGCACTCGATCCGGCATTCGCTGCGGGAACGACGACCTACACGGCGAGCGTCGCCACGGGCGTGTCCCGGGTGACGGTGACGCCGACGGCGAACGACAACAGCGCGGCGTACGCAATCCAGAACAGCGCCGGTACAGCGATTGCGGATGCGGACTCGGGCACTGACGGCCACCAAGTGAACCTCACGGAGGGCGCCAACACCATCAAGGTGAAGGTAACGGCGTCGGACAACACAACGACCGAGACCTACACGATCGCCGTGACGCGCGCTGCGGCGCCGGCGGCGCTGAGCATTGCGGACATCACCGTTTCGGAATCGGCCGGCACGGCCACCTTCACCGTCACGGCGAGCAAGAACGTCGCCGAGACCGTGACGGTGAACTGGGCGGCCGCGGAGGACTCGACGGTCTCGGCTGCCGCGGGCAAGGACTTCACCGCGAACACCGGCACGGTAACGATCGGCTCCGGAGCGCGTTCGGCCACCTTCACCGTGGCGATCCTGCCCGACAGGATCGACGAGTCGAACGAGACGTTCACGGTGACCCTCAGCAATGCGTCCCCGGCGAGCGCCGCCACGATTTCGGACGGCACGGCCACGGGCACGATCACCGATGACGACGCCGCGCCCGTGCTCACCGTGTCGTTGGACAAGACCACTCTCGCGGAGACCGCCGGGCAGAAGGCGACCGTGACGTTGAGCACCGGGACGGGCTCGACCTTCGAGACGGGGCAGACGATCCTGGTCGAACTGGAAGGCACGGCCAGCCCCGGTGGTGTCGACTACACCGCCTCCGGTTCCCCCCTCACCACGACGCTGCCTGCCGGTGACAGGAACAGCGCCTCCAGCGTGGCGTGGCAGTTCGAAGTCGAGGCCGATGAGCTCGACGAGGACAACGAGACGATCCTGGTGACCGTGAAGCACGACGCGACCCGGATCGGGTCGGTGCGGACGATCACCATAACGGACAACGACCCGACGCCAGCGCTGAGCGTGGCGGACGTGTCCGAGACGGAGGGCGACAACCTCGTGTTCACGGTGACCCTGTCGGCGGAAAGCGGCAGGGAGGTTACCGTCAATTACGCGACCGCCAACGACACGGCGACGATCCTGACGACCGCGCCCGGCGGCGCCGACTACACGGCGAAGTCGGGGACGTTGACCTTCGACGAGGGCGAGACCGAGAAGACGGTGACGGTGCCGACCAACCAGGACATGACGGACGAGGCTGACGAGGCCTTCAAGTTCAGGCTGTCGAGTGCGGTCAACGCCCTGCTGACCGGGACGGGCGCCCGGGCGGAGGCGACGGGAACGATCGAGGACAATGACGCCCCGCCCGCGCTGAGCGTGGCGGACGAGAGCGTGACGGAGGGCGGCGCCCTGGAATTCGAGGTGACGCTTACTGCGAAGAGCGGCAAGACGGTTACCGTCGACTACGCGGTTGCGGACGGCACGGCCTTCGCGGCGCATGACAGCGAGAGGCCCGCCGGTCCCGACTACACGGCGCCCTCGGGTTCGTCGCTGACCTTCGCTCCGGGCGTTACCACGAAGACGGTGAGGGTGCAGACGGCAGGGGACACGACGGACGAAGAGGACGAGACGCTCACCTTCACGCTGTCGAATGCGCAGAACGCCTTGCTGACCGGGACGGGAGCCGACGACGAGGCGACGGGAACGATCGAGGACAATGACGCCCCGCCCGTGCTGAGCGTGGCGAACAAGGCAGCCGACGAAGGGGACGATGTCACGTTCCGCATCGAATTGTCGGCAGCGAGCGAGAAGACGGTGTCCGTGGATTACTCGGTGGACAACGAGGACATCCCCGGAACATTGATATTGTCGGCGGAAACCGGCGACTTCACCGCAGACACGGGAACGGCTACCCTTGGTCCGGCCGTCACCCGTTGGAACGTCTCTGCGGATACGACAGAGGACACGACGGACGAGGCGGACGAGACGTTCAAGATCCTGCTGACCAATCCCGTCAACGCCACATTCGCAGCCCCGCCCAACCGGTCCGACCTGGCGACGGGAACGATCCGGAACGACGATCCGGACCCGACCGCAACGCTGGTGCTGACGCCGGCGTCGATCCGGGAGTCGGGGACAACGACCACCAGCACGATCACGGTGGCGCTGAGCAACGCGTCGGAGGAAGAGACGGAGGTGACGGTCTCGATGGCGCCGGTGGCGCCCGCGGTCGAGGCCGACTATACGCCGAGCGCGAACCTGGAGCTGACGATCGCGCCGAATTCGACGACCAGCACCGGGACTGTGACGCTGGCCGCGGTGGACAACACCACCGATGCGCCGGACAAGAAAGTGACCATTTCGGCGGTGGCCGTGAACACGCTCGGGATCGTCCAGCCCGGCAACAAGACGCTGACGATCGAGGACGACGAGCCGGCGCCGACGGTGGAGCTGGAGCTTGGCGAGACCGCGATCCGGGAGAAGGACGCCCCGGGCGTGACCGGGGACCAGCACGCGACGATCGTGAAGGTGAAGCTGAGCCACCGGTCCAGCGAGCCGACGGTGGTGACGATCACGCCATCGGCGAACGACTTCACCCTCTCCGGTTCCGGCCGGATCGATATCGAGGCCGACGCCCTCGAGGGCACCCAGGAGGTAACGCTGACGGCGGTGGACAACAACACCGACGCGCCCGACAACGTGCTGCAGGTGAGGGCGTCGGCGGTCAACGACCAGGGGATCATGCAGCCGGAACCGCAGGAACTCACGATCTGGGACGACGAGCCGGCGCCGACGGTGACGCTGGAACTGTCGGGGACCAGCGTGAGCAACGAAGCGCACCGCATCCACGAGAACGCCACGAGCCCCGCGATGGTGACCGCGATGCTGTCCCATCCGTCGAGCGAGCCGACCACGGTGACGGTGTCCGCGGACGGCGCGGATCCGAAGGCGGCGCAGTTCAATCTGGGCAACGCGACGCTGACGATCCCGAGGGGCCTGACGGAGAGCTCCGGCATGGCGACGGTGACGCCGGTGAACAACAGGACCGACGCGCCGAACCAGGTGGTGACGCTGTCGGCGACGGCCGCGAATCCCAAATTGCCGGAGCCGAGCCTGCAGGGGGACCCGGATGACGTGACCCTGACGATCCTTGACGACGAGGACAGGCCGACCCTGGGACTGCAGGTGTCGAAGACGACGATCGCCGAGAACGGGGAGGCGGCGGAGGTGAAAGCGACGCTGACCCACCCGTCGAGCGAGCCGACCACGTTGACGCTGGCTTCGAGCGCCGCGCATACGGACGCGGGGGCTCACACGCTGACCGGAACGATGCTGACGATTCCGGCGGGGGATGAGGTGAGCGACTCGGCGGCGGTGGTGACGGCAGTGAATGACGATATCGACACGCGCAACCAGGAGGTTACGGTCGCTCTGGCCGAGGAAAATGGGTCCCAAATCTATGAGAATACGCAGGGTCTCCGTGTCCCCTCCAACCTCAGGCCGCAGGTGACGATCGAGGACGACGACGAGCGCGGCCTGGTCTGGACACCGCAAGCGAAGACAATTTCCGAGAGTTCTCCGGAGTTGTCGGACTCCCTCTCGGTGGCGCTGACGAGCGAGCCGACGGCGAATGTGACGGTGGAGATAACGTCGCGCGACACCAACAGGTTGAGAATCCTTGCAAACGGACAGCAATTCATCGGCGTCTCCCGGGACTTGACCTTTACGCCGGACAACTGGTCGACGCCGCAATCGATCGGCGGCCTGATTCCGATTCAGGACACCGACGCAGCGAACAACCGGGTGGCGCTCCGGCACGCGACATCGGGTGGGGACTATGTCGCACTCGCGGCCCAGGACTATTTCGTGACGGTCATCGACGATGACGTTGCGGCGACGAACGTGCTGCTGACGGTGGACGTCACGCGGATCGGAGAGGACGACGGCGCGACACAGGTGACGGTGCAGGCGACGACCGAGGGGACGCCGCTGACAAGCGCGGTGCCGGTGTCGGTGTCGGTGACCGCCGGCACCGCGGCGGCGACCGACTACACGGCGAGCCCCGCGACCTTCACGATCACGATCCCGGCGAACCAGAGCTCGGCGACGGAGACCTTCACGCTCACCCCGACTGCGGACGGGCTGGACGAGGACGACGAGACGATACGCATCGCGGGCACCACCACCGCGACGGTGGAGAACGGACCGGATGCGCTGGCCGTGACCCCGGACGAAATAACCATCGAGGACGACGACACGCGCGGCGTGAGTGTGTCGAAGTCCAAGGTGGCGCCTCTGGAGGGCGGTTCCGACACCTACGAGGTGTATCTCGAATCGCAGCCTGCGGACGGCAATGTGACCGTGACCCTGACGGTGATGGGCGACAGCGACATCACGGTGTCGCCGACGGAGCTGACCTTCACGGACGCGAACTGGGAGACGCCGCAGACCGTGACCGTGAACTCAGCGCAGGACGACGATTCGCGGGGCGACCGGGCAACGGTGTCGCACACGGTGGCCGGCGCGGATTACGGAGCCAACAATGTGACGGCCGCGTCGGTCTCGGTCCAGGGAAGGGACGACGACTCGCAGGGCCTGAGGGCGTCGAAAGACTCGGTGGCCCTGGTGGAGGGTTCCTCGGACACCTACACGATCGTTCTCAACGCGGAGCCGGACGGGACGGTGACGGTGAGGCCGGTCGTGTCGGGCGACCCCGACGTGAAGGTAAGTCCGAACGCGCTCCGCTTCACGCGCACGAACTGGAACCAGCCGCAGCAAGTGACGGTGCGGGCGGACGAGGACGACGATTCCGAGGACGACAGGGCGAACATATCTCACAGGATCTCCGGCGGATCCGGACTGGTGTTGTCCGACATCGGAGTAACCGTAACCGACATTGACCAGACCTCGACCGCGATCGTGCTGACACTGAACCCGGAGTCGGTGAGCGAGGACCGGGGTCAGCGGACGGTGCGCGTGACGGCCACGCTGAACGGGGCAGTGCGGAACGCGAGCACGTCGGTCCCGGTTGCCGTGCGCCCGGGCACGGCATCGGTGACGGACTTCCAGGCGGTCCCGGCGTCGCTGGCGATCGAGATTCCGGCAGGCCGGCAGTCGGCAAGCGCGACGTTCCGGCTGACGCCGGTAAGGGACAGCGTAGACGAGGATGACGAGACCGTGACGGTAAGCGGCGACCCGACGGTGCTGCCGGTGGAAGGGGCCACCTTCACGATCTTCGACGACGACGATCGCGGGCTGAAGCTGCCGACGACGCCGGTGAGGGTGAACGAGGACAGGACGGCGGAGTACAGGGTGGCGCTGTCCTCGGAGCCTGTGGGCGGCGCGGTGACCGTGACGCTATCGGTCAATGACAATCCCGATGTAACCGTGTTCCCGACGGTGCTCTCGTTCAACTCGGCGACCTGGAACCGGGAGCAGACCGTGACGGTGACGGCGGCGGACGATCCGGACGGCGACGACGACACGGCGACGGTGACCCACCAATTCGCGGGCGCCGACTATGCGGGCCTGGAGGCGGCAACGCTGTCCGTGGAGGTCGACGACAACGACCGGACGTCCCGGACCGTGCAGCTGTCGCTGGCCCCCGAGCGGATCGATGAGGATGGCGGGCCCGCCCCGCTCCAGATTACCGCGACGCTCGACGGCGCGGCGCGGGCGTCGGACACCGCGATCGACGTGACCGTCACGGGCGGCACGGCGACGGCAGGGGAGGACTTCACCGATCCGACCGTGACTGTGACGATCCCGGCGAATGCGACGGAGGGGACGCGGACCTTCATCTTCGAGCCGACCGACGACGACATCGACGAAGGGCTGGGCGAGACCGCGATCTTCGGCAGCACGGCGGCGCCCGCAGGCCTCACGGTCCGGACGGCGACGCTGACCATCGCCGACGACGACGGCAAGGGGATCGAGCTGTCGGCGGGGCCGGTGGCGCTGTCCGAGGATCCCCGCGACGCCGACGGCGCCGGAGGAACCTACACGGTCGCGCTGGCGACGCAGCCCGCGGGGGGCGATGTCAGGGTTCGGATCGCGGTGTCCGGCAACCGGGACGTGACGGTGTCGCCGACGGAGCTGACCTTCACGGGAACGGACTGGAATATCCCGCAGACCGTGACGGTCCGGGCGGCGCATGACGACGACGCGGTGGACGATACGGCGGCGCTGAACCACGCGGCCTCCGGCGCGGACTATGGCGGGGTGCGCGCGCTTCCGCTCGCGGTGGAGGTCAGGGATGTCAGCGTGCGGGGCGTAACCGTCTCCAAGACCGAGACGGGACTCGACTTCACCGAGGGCGGCAGCGACACCTACACCGTCAGGTTGGACACGCAGCCGACCGGCCCGGTGACGGTGACGCCGACGGTGACGGGAGACGAGGACGTGACGGTGAGGCCGGTCCGGCTCAGCTTCTCGCGCTCGAACTGGAGCCGGGAGCAGACGGTGACGGTGCGCGCCGCCCAGGACCTCGACCAGACGGCGGACACCGCCACGATCGACAATGCGGTGTCGGGCGCCGACTATGGCGAGAACGATGTGACGGCGAGCAGCGTGGCCGTGACGGTTTCGGACGACGACATTCCCTCGACCTTGGTCCGGCTCAAGATCTCGTCGGACAGCGTGCGGGAAGAGGGAGGCGCGCAACGCCTCACCGTCACGGCGGAATTGAATGCCGCGCCTGAAACGGGGGACACGGAGATCACGCTGACGCTGGGGACCGGAACCGCCCAGGCTACGGACTTCGTGGACGCCGGTTCGGTCACGCTCACCATTCCGGCGGGCAGGAAGAGCGCGACTGCGCAGGTGACGGTCGAGCCCACGAGGGACGACCTCGATGAAGGTGACGGAGAGACCGTGCGGATCTCGGCCGCGTTCCAGAGCCGCGTCTCCGGAAGCTCGCTCGCATCGCTCGAACCCGATTCTCTCGACGTGACGATTAAGGACAACGACACGCGCGGCGTGACCGTCAACCGGACCGCACTCACGGTGCTGGAGGGCGAAAGCGAAACTTATACCGTGAAGCTCGATTCGCAGCCGACATCGGATGTGACGATCCAGCTTACCGCGACCCGCGATTCCGGTTCGCGCAGCGTGACCATCGAGACTCCCGTCTCGCGGTCGCTGACCTTCACGGAGTTGGACTGGAAGGATGCGCAGACCGTGACCGTGAGCGTCGCCAACGACAACACGCCCAGCAGCCCCACGGAGGCCCGCGTGGAACATGCGGTCAGCGGCGGCGGCTACGGCACCGTCACGATCGAAGACGTGGACGTCACCGTGCCCGGCCTGTCCGTCGAGGACAGGACCGTGAAATCCGAGATACCGGCGGACAGGACCGTGACCGTGCCGGAGGGCACGCCGGTTCCCGCCCGGACTCAGGTGACGCTGTCGACCGTGCAGACCGCGCAGACGCTCTCGATCAGCCCGGTCGACACCGCGCCCGAGGAGCTGCCGCGCGGCTTCAGGACCGGCGATGCCATTGTGGACATCGAGCTCGAAGGCGGAGCGACGCTTGTCGGCGAAGCGACGGTCTGCCTGCCGAGCCGGGGCGCCGGAAGGGTGTTCCGCTATGACGAGTCCGCCGGCCCGCCGGCCTGGGTCGAGCTCGATGCGCCTGACGGCGGCTCCCCGGACGGGCTCGCCTGCGGCGTGACGGAGCACTTCTCGATGTTTGCGGTGGCACGGGCGATTCGGCACGAGACGGCGGCGAAGGCGTGGCTCGCGCGGTTCGGCCGCACGGTGGTCGATCAGGTGCTCGACGCGATCGACGGGCGGATGCGGGCCGCCCACACGCAGGGCTCCGCATTGACGATCGCCGGCCAGCGGGTTCCGACGGCCCCGCAGTCCGTCAGGAATGCGGAAACCATGCGCGACAGGGAAGCGCGGCAGCTGTCGAACTGGCTTCGCGGGGACGCCGACACGCAGGAAGCCCGCCGGCGCGGAACACGCGCGGTGACGCCGCGCGACCTGCTGGCCGGTTCCTCGTTCTCGATGTCCGGCGGAACGGCCGACGGGGGTGTCGTGTCGCTCTGGGGCGGGGGCGCCGTAACCCGCTTCGAAGGCCGCGAGAGCGCGCTCGCCCTCGACGGCGAAGTGACGAGCGCGATGCTGGGTGCCGACTGGATGCGCAGTCGCTGGACCGCCGGGCTGGTCGTCTCCCACAGCAAGGGAGACGGCGACTATGGCGAGCGCCTGGCGGGCTCCGAAGACGGCGACGGCGGGAAGATCGAGGCATCGCTCACCGGACTCTTCCCCTGGGGGCGCTACGCGGTCTCGGACCGGCTCGAGGCCTGGGGCGCGACCGGCTACGGCTGGGGCGAGCTGACGATGAAGCGGCAGGGGGCAGACCCCGGCGAAGCGATCGGCGCGGACCTCGACCTGTATATGGCGGCCATGGGCCTGCGCGGAACGCTGCTGGACGGCGGCAGCGACGGCTTCACGCTCACCGGCAAGACCGACGCCCTGGCGGTGCAGACTGCCTCCGACCGGGGCCGCAGCGCCGACGGCGACGGGATGGCGCCCATCGATGCGGAGGCGACCCGGCTGCGCCTCGCCCTGGAAGGCAGCCGGCCATTCGCGCTGAGCGGCGGGGAGGTTCTCACGCCGCGCCTGGAGATCGGAGTGCGTCACGACGGCGGCGACGCCGAAACCGGTTTCGGCCTCGACCTCGGCGGCGGCCTGGTGCTGAGCTGGCCGAAGCACGGTTTCAAGGCCGAGGTGCGGGGGCGGGGACGGCTCACCCACGAGTCGAAAGGGTTCCGGGAGCGCGGATTCTCGGGCGCGCTCTCTTGGCAGGAGGAGCCACAGTCGAACCGGGGCGCCATTTTGAACCTCACCCAGACGGTGGACGGACCCTCCTCCGGTGGCGCCGACGCGCTCCTGTCCCGGAGCACGCTGGAAGGGCTCGCGGGATCGGCGCCCGGTGCCGACGGCGACGACGACGTGAAGCGCCGCCGGCTGGAGGTCAAGCTCGGCTACGGCTTCTCCGCCTTCCGCCGCTCCTTCATCTCCACGCCCGAGGTCGGCATCGTCGTCTCGGACACCGGCTCCGAATACAGCCTCGGCTGGCGGCTGTCGCGGGGAGGCGGCAGCAGCCGCGGGGGACTCGAACTGCTGCTGGAAGGGCGGCGAAGCGAAAGCGACAACGACAATGCCGAGCCGCAACACACGATCGGACTCCGGATGAACGCCCGGTTCTAGAGCGTGATGATTTTATACGGAAGCATATCCGGCATTTTTGAAGTAGTTCGGTAAGCCTCCGAGGTAGGCCGCCTATGGCTTTTTCGGACAATCGGGGAGAGTGAGCGCCTGGATGTGGGCGCCCGTCGTAAGTGCCCATCAAGGATAAGTGGACACTATGCGGATTTCGGACGCAGCCGAGCAGTCGAGTTCGGGGGTCGATGGTCGGGGACGCCGCCGTCGCCGTCGATGGAGCGAGGCGCAGAAGCGCCGGATCGTGACGAAGAGCTACCAGCCCGGGATTTCGGTTTCGGTCGTGGCGCGCCGCTATGACGTGAACGCGAACCTGGTCTTCAGCTGGCGCCGCCAGTATCGGGAGCTGGCGCGTATGGCGGGCGGCTTCGTCCCGGTGGTTGTCTCGTCGACGGAGGGTGCGGAACCGACGAAGCTGCTGCCGGCGCCGCCGGATATCGAACCGTCTTCCCCCGGGCGGATCGAGATTGCCTTGGCGGATGGCTCGCGTGTGACGGTGGACCGGGATGTGGACGCGGCGGCGCTGTCGCGGGTTCTCGGAGTTCTGGGGCGGCGATGATCCCGGTGCCGAGCGGGGCGCGAGTGTGGCTGGCGACCGGCGTGACGGACATGCGGCGCGGGATGAACACGCTGGCGCTGCAGGTCCAGCAGGGTCTCGGGCGGGACCCGCATGCGGGCGATCTTTTTGTCTTCAGAGGACGCAAAGGCGATCTCGTGAAGATTCTCTGGACCGACGGGATCGGCGCGTCGCTCTATGCCAAGCGTCTGGAGCGCGGCCGGTTCCCCTGGCCTGCGGCTTCGGGCGAGGCGGTATCGATCAGCGCGGCGCAGTTGGGCTACCTGCTTGAAGGGATCGACTGGCGCAACCCGGTCAGGACGTGGCGGCCCTCACGGGCCGGCTGACGGGCGGCAAAAGGACTCATCCGACAGGATTGTCATGGCGGCGGAGCGGTTGTTGTGATTCGCTTCCGGCATGCCGGACGGATTGGAGATCGACGCGCTGAGGGCCTCCCTGGCCGCAGCGGAGGCCAAGGCAGCCGAAGCCGAGGGCAAGGCTTCAGAGGCCGAGGCAATGGCCGTGGCGGCCAAGGCGCGGGCCGCGAACGCCGAGGCGAAGGTATCCGATGCCGAAGCGCAGATCGCCGCCATGAAGCTGATGATCGAGAAGCTCCGGCGCGCGCTCTACGGTCAGCGTTCGGAGCGCAAACAGCGCCTTCTCGACCAGATGGAACTTCAGCTTGGCGAGCTCGAGGCAAGCGCCACCGAGGACGAGTTGGCGGCCGAACAGGCCGCAGCCGGCACGACCCAGGTCAAGGGCTTCACTCGCCGCCGGTCCGGGCGCAAGCCGTTCCTCGAGCACCTTCCCCGCGAACGGGTGGTGGTGCCGGCGCCGAGCGCCTGTGAGTGCTGCGGGTCGCAGAAGCTCTCGAAGATCGGCGAGGATGTCACCGAGACGCTGGAGGTCATTCCGCGCCAGTGGAAGGTCATCCAGACGGTGCGCGAGAAGTTCACTTGCCGCGATTGCGAGAAGATCTCCCAGCCGCCGGCGCCGTTCCATCCGACGCCGCGCGGCTGGGCGGGCCCCAACCTGCTGGCGATGATCCTGTTCGAGAAGTATGGCGCGCATCAGCCGCTGAACCGCCAGCGCGACCGCTATGCGCGCGAGGGCGTCGATCTCAGCCTGTCGACCCTGGCCGACCAGGTCGGCGCCTGCACCGTGGCGCTGCGCCCGCTGCACGACCTGATTGCCGTCCATGTGCTGGCAGCAGACCGCCTGCACGGCGACGACACGCCTGTGCCGGTGCTGGCCAAGGGCAAGACCGACACTGCGCGGGCCTGGGTCTATGTGCGCGACGACAGGCCGTTCGGCGGTCCGGACCCGCCGGCGGCCTTGTTCCGCTACTCGCGGAACCGCTCGGGCGATCATCCGCTCGAGCATCTACGCGGCTATGCCGGCATCCTCCAGGCCGACGCCTTTGCCGGATACAATCGGCTCTACGAGCCCGGCCGATCGCCGGGACCCGTGACCGAAGCCGCGTGCTTCGCGCATGCCAGGCGCAAGTTCTACGAACTCGCCGACATCGCGGCCGGCAAGAGGCGTGGCAGGAACGCGCCGCCGATCTCGCCGCTGGCGATGGAGGCCGTGAAGCGGATCGATGCGCTGTTCGACATCGAGCGCTCCATCAACGGCGAGACCGTTGAGTGCCGCCTCGCGATACGCCGCGAGCAGAGCGCGCCGCTCCTCGCGGACCTTGAGGACTGGATGCGCACCGAGCGCGCCGGCCTGTCGCGCCATTCCCCCGTGGCCAGGGCCATGGACTATATGTTGAAGCGCTGGGACCGCTTCGCCCGCTTCCTCGACGACGGTCGCATCTGCCTGTCGAACAATGCCGCCGAGAGGGTGCTACGACCGCTTTGTCTCGGAAGACGATCCTGGCTGTTCGCCGGCTCCGACCGCGGCGGCCTGAGCGCGGCCGCCATGTACACCCTCATCGGCACCGCCAAACTCAACGATGTCGATCCCCAGGCCTGGCTTGCCGACGTGCTCGGCCGTATCGCCGGGACGCCGCAGACCCGCCTCCACGAACTCCTGCCATGGAAATGGCAGGGACACCGCCAGCACGATCAGGCCGCATAGCTCCCAACTGCCGCTGCGCGCTTCATCAATGGCATAACCGGCCCAGGTTCACACGACTTTGAGGCATGGTCTTCTCTTGCTACCTGCCATCGGATTCCCATGAAAATATCCAAGGCATGCGGAACTTATCCCTTGGACATAATGGGTTACTCGCGTCTCCCTGTCAGCAACGGTCCCTATGCTCGTTGACCCCATACCCAGCTTCCGCTTCCATGCATGGCCACCATGATGCTTGTCCCGATGCGCTCAGCGGCGGCTTCGACCTCGCGGTCGCCGACGTGGGCATACCGCAGCGTCATGGTTGGCTGCGTATGACCGAGCATCCGGGCGACGGTCGACAACGGAACGCCATTGGCCACAGCCTGGCTCGCTACCGTATGGCGCAGGTCATGCAAACGCACGTCCTCGATCCCGGCTTCCCGGCGCGCCCGGTACCAGAAGCCGAGATTGCGGGATTGCGGCCTTGCCGGGTCCCTCGGCGAGGGAAAGACGAAGGCGCTTGCCATTCGCGGCTGGCGAGCGATGACGGCCTGCGCCGTCTCACTCAGCCAGACCGTGCGCGGCCCCGTCTTGGCCTCAGCGAGCCTGAGCATGTCGCCATCGACCTCAGACCATTTCAGCGTCAGGATTTCGCTCTTCCGGCAGCCGGTCAGCAGAAGCAGGCGGATGACGTCGGCCTGGGGCCGGCGTGAGGGCCGTTCCTGCAGCAATCGGTCCAAGGTCCGGTGAAGCCCGGCAATCTCTTCTGCGGACAGGAACCGGGTCATCTTCCGGCCCGGGTTCGGTCTGACGCCCGCGACCGGATCGGTCCCGACATTGCCGGCAGCCTTGGCGGCGCTCATGATCTGGCGCAGCACGGCGAGCGTCATGTTGGCCGCGCCCGGCGTCTTGCGGCTCATGGTGTCGAACCAGCGCTCGACATGGGGCCTGCCGATGCGGTCGAGCCGCAGCGCGCCGAAGGCGGGCAGGAGCTGGCGTTGCACCATGCGGTCTACGCGTTTTCCCCAGCCTGGGCTGTATCGACCCCGGTATGCTGGCAGCCAGTCTTCCATGACGAAGTCCCGGAAAAGCGGGACGGCGGCCCGGCCGGCAGGGTCTCCGGCACAAAGCGGATGCGAGCCATCCAGCAACGTCCGGCATACGCTCCGGGCTTCCTCCACCGTCATCAGCGCGGCCGAGCCGACTGTCGTCCGTACCGTCCTGCCGTTCACGGTCCCGTGCCACACGAAACTGCGATGCCCAGAAGGTAGAACCCGCACGCCCAGCCCGGCAACGCGGCTGTCGCGTACGATGTATTCCGTCTCGCCTAGCTTCAGTCTCCTGATGCTGGCATCCGTCAGGCGGACCTTTCTCGCCCTGCCGGTCACGACTGCGCTCCTGAGAGCAGCGGCGCCAGCGCTTCGACCGTCTCCCGGACAGTGGCGTCGGACAAATGTGCGTATTTCAGCGTGGTCGCCGCATTGTCATGGCCCAGCAGCCGGCCCACCGTACGGATCGTCTCGCCGCTCGACAGCGCCATACTGGCGAAGCTGTGACGGGTGTCATGAAGGCGAACATCGTCAAGGCCCGCGTCGGCGCGTATCTCTATCCAGAAGCGGTCCAGCCAGAGCCATGGTGTGGCCAAGCTTGCGATGGGGAACACGAAACGCGAGGAATGCGGCAGTCCGTCGAGGATTTCCCGCGCCGCGCTGCACAGCCAGACCGTGCGGGGACCGGTCTTGCTGTCGGCCAGGTAGAGCCTGCCGTCGCGGTAGAAGCGCCATTCCAGAGTGACGACCTCCGACTTGCGGCAGCCGGTCAGCAGAAGCAGACGCAGTGCCGCGACCCGGAACGGCTGTCTGGCCTCGTGCCGGTCCAGCACCATGCCGAGGCGGCGGTATTCCTCCGGAGACAGGAAGCGCTCGGACCGTTTCTGCCGGTAGCGCTTGATGCCCTTGCAGGGATTGCCGCCATCGGGACGATACCCCCAGGCTTCGGCCTGCTGCATGATGACGGACAGGATCGGCGCCGAGCGGTTCGCCGCCGCCGGCGTCGCATGGAGCGAGCGGAACCAGCGCTGCACCTCCTCGCGGTCGATCTCCGCAATCGGCCGGCCCGCGAAGAAGGGCAGGATCTGATTGCTCAGATAGCGGCGGTTGACCGCAAGCGTCCTCGGCTTCCAGCGCCTGCCGTAGCGGACGAAGACCTCCTCGGCGACGGCCTCGAACAGCGCGTCGCCGGACGCCTCCGCCTCGATGTCCCTGTCGTTCCGGAGGGCGGCCAGCATGGACCGGGCGCGGGCGCGCGCCTCGGCCTCGGTCATGACCGCCGCATCGCCGACGATCTTCCAGACCCGATGGCCCCTGTGCTGGCTGTGGATGAAGTAGCGCTTCCTGCCCGAGGGCGTGATGCGGACGCCGTATCCCTTCAGGTCCGCGTCCCGGACAGTGCGGACGGTCTTGCGGGGCCTGAGGGTATCGACCCGGCGCTGGGTGAGGCGAATGGCTGCCATGATTGCGGTTCCCCGATCCTTTGCACGTAGGTGCGAAACCGGGGTGCATTTCGCGTGCCCAGTTGCACCGGAAACGGGAACAATCCACAATCATGTCAGATAGTTAGCACCGAAGGTGCGGCGAGATGTGTGCATCCGGTAGCCCGCCGGGCGAGAGTCTTCCGGGGGCGTGTTGCCCTCCTCTCCGTCATGGGGGCCGGGGCGACGGATTGGGGAAGTGCAACGCCACGCTACCGGACGGAGATGTGTGAATCCGGTAGGGCGACAGGCGCGGGCCGGGGCGACGCTTGTGGGCTCGACCCGAATTGCGGTTCAATCCGGAAGGAATCCACACCTGTCCGGAGAATCGCGACATGGCGTCCAGACGGTTCGGCGCGCGGAAATTGCCGGATGACGGGCCGCGCAACGGTTGGTTCGAGACCCTGCCCGCGCCGCCGCCCGCGCGCCGGATCGAGGGCCGGGTCAAGGTCGATTTCGCCGTCGTGGGCGCGGGCATATGCGGTTGCTCGACCGCCCGGCGCCTCGCGGAGCTCCGGCCCGGCGACAGTGTCGCGCTCATCGAGGCGGGACGGGTCGGCTACGGCACATCCGGGCGCAATGCGGGCTTCATGCTGGACAACCACAGCCATGGCGGCATGAGGCACATGGAGGCCGCGCGCAAGAACGTGCGCCTGTCCTCGGCCGGCACCGACTGGCTTCGCAGGCTCGCGCGGGAGCACCAGATCCAGTGCCAGTGGAGCGACTGGGGGCGCATCTATGTCGCTGCCGGCGCGGGCGCGGAGGCGGAGCTCAGGAACGTCTCGGGCGGCTTCGACTCGCTGGGCGCCCCGTGGCGGGACCTCGACCGGGACGGGGTCGAGGCCGTCACCGGCTCGCGCTACTACCGGCGTGGCGTGCGGGTGGACGGCTCCGCCCTGGTCCAGCCGTCCGCCATGATGCGCGGCCTCGCCGCGACTCTGCCCGCGAATGTCGCCCTCTACGAGGAAAGCCCGGTTCTGGAGATGGGTTCGGGCGACGGCTTCCGCCTCGCCTGCCCGGACGGCACGGTCGAGGCGCGCCAGGTCGTGCTTTGCACCCATGTCTTCACCGAGGAGATGGGCCTGCTGAAGCACCGGGCCGTGCCGCTTGCGAGCTTCGCCAGCCTGACCGAGCCGCTCACGGACGGTCAGGCGGCGATGCTCGGCGGAGAAGGGGAATTCGGTCTCCTGCCCGCTCACTCGAACGGCAGCACGGTCCGCCTTACGCGGGACCGCCGCATCCTGATGCGCAACACGCTCTGGTATGCGCGCGGGAAACGCTTCCCGCCGGCGCTGATGGAGCGCGTTGCCGACGTCCATCGCCGCAGCATCGCGGCGCGCTGGCCGGACCTCGGCGATATCGCCTTCTCCGGAACCTGGGGCGGCATACTCGGCTTCACGCGCAACGAGGGCGCGATCTTCGGTCCCGTCCGCGAAGGACTCTGGGCGCTCATGTCCTGCGACGTCGCGCCCATGACCAAGGGGGCTATCGGCGGCAAGCTGCTCGCGGAGCATATCTGCGGCGAGGACAGCGAGCTGCTGCGGGTCATGCTGTCGCTGCCGCGCGCCGCTCTCCTGCCGCCCGACCCGATCCTGCGCTTCGTCGTCAACCGCAAGGTCGGCCACCTTGCCGCTACGGGCGCCATCGAGCGCTAGGGGACCGTCGCAGCCCGGTCCTCCGCGCCGCGTGCTCTAGCCAGGGGCTCACTCCGCCATGGCGTTGTCGTATGGGTTGGGGCGCCGCCTCATCGAGCCTTCCAGGCCACGCTCTTCGAGGCGGTCCCGGTAGTCGTGGGCGGCGAGAGAGGCGCAGCACAGCGTCGGAGAAGCGGTTTCGGATGTCCCTTCCCGTGTTTCCGCCGCGATTTGACAACCCGCAGCATTCTGGGCGTAACTGCCGTGGCGATGCGGGGAATTAACACCCGCCGCTCTCGCGTACCCGAAGCGCGAGTCGCGCGCACGGCACGAACACAGAGGGGAAACCGGAATGAGAACCAAATCGACAATCGCCGCGGCGGCAGCGCTGTTCGCCGGCCTCGGCGTGTCCGGAGCGCCTGCAAGCGCAGCAGAGCAGTGGAGCATGGCTACGCCGTGGGGCGGCGGGCCGCTCTTGGAGTACACTGCCAAGGGCATCGCCAAGGAGATCGAGTTCCTCACCGATGGCGACATCAAGGTCGAGGTGTTCCCGGGCGGCACGCTCGGAAAGGCGCTCAAGGTGACCGACACCGTGCGCAAGGGCGTGGCGGAGATCAGCCACAACTGGGCCGGCTACGACTGGGGCGTGGACCGGACCGGTGTGTTGTTCGGCGGCTTCGCCGGCACCATGGAACACGAGAAGATGATCCACTGGATGTTCCGCGGCGGCGGCGCCGGCCTGCTGATGGAGTGGCGCCTGGACAAGTTCGACATTGCCTCGATTCCCTGCGGTTCCGCACCTCCCGAAGTGTTCATGCACAGCCACAAGCGCGTGGCCTCGCTGGCCGACTATGAGGGCATGAAGGTGCGCACGTCCGGCGCCTGGGCCGAGATCGCGCAAACGCTCGGCGCGTCCACGGTCATCCTGCCCGGCGCCGAGGTCTATCCGGCGCTCGAGCGCAAGGTGGTGGACGGCATCGAATGGGGCACGCCGTGGATGAACGAGTCGGCCGGCTACGAGAAGATCGCCAAATACATCGTCGTGCCCGGTATCCATCAGCCGACCGCGTTTCACGAGTGCCAGATCAACAAGGAAGTCTGGGACAAGCTCTCCGACCGCAACAAGATGCTGCTTCAGCGTGCGGGCGAGCGCATGACGTTCAACTTCTGGATGGAAATCGGCCACCAGGACGCGCCGTCCTTCCAGAACTTCCTGAAGGGCGGCAACGAGGTCGTCGATCTCGACGCGGACTTCATCGCCAAGGCCAAGGTCGCCACGGACGAGTGGGCCGCCAAGCAGGCCAGCGAGAACGAGTGGTTCGCGCGCGTCTGGAAGAGCCAGCAGGACTACGCCGCGACGTGGTCCGAGGCGCACCGCTACCGCTAGCGGCGGCCAGCCGGGCGGGCCATGAGGCCCGCCCGGTTCGCTTTGCGGTTTCCCCGGCCGCCGCGGCCGGGCCCCCGCGCTCCGCTCGCCTCAGCGATGAGGAGTAACACGGCATGGTTGCCCTCATCAGGGGAATAGAGCGTCTCTCCCAGTCCCTCGGCGTAGTCGGCGCCTGGGTCATGGCGCCGCTCATCCTGTCCATGGTCTATGAGGTGCTGGCGCGCCACCTGTTCGATGCGCCGACCTTCTGGGCCTACGAGGTGGGCTACATGCTCGCAGGCACCTGCTATTTGTGCGGCATGGCCTACTGCATGAAGGAACGCGGCCACATCCGCGTCGATTTCATCTACGACAATATCGGGCCGAAGGGCCGGGCGACAGTGGACATCTGCGGCTTCGTGTTCCTGATGTTGCCCGGCGCGATCTGGGTCACCTTCGGCCTCTACGAGTATGCCTTGGAGGCATTCGAGAGCGGCGAGGTTTCCGGCGAATCCGCCTGGAACCCGGTGATCTGGCCGTTCAGGACGGTCTGGGTCGTCGCCTTCGCGGTGCTGTGCCTGCAGGCGTTCGCCGAGGTCCTGAGGTCGGCGCGCGTGCTGCTCGGCCTGGCTGCGGAAGAGGGCTTCGAACCGCATGGAGCCGAGCTGTGACCCTCGGCATCGGCCTCATGATGTTCCCCGCCCTGATGGTGGCCATCTTCATGGGATTCCCGGTGGCGTGGTCGCTGATGGGAATCGCCCTCATCTTCGGCTACTACCGCTTCGGCGACGCGCTCGTCTATCAGCTCGTGGCGAAAGTGGACGATGTCGCGTCGTACTACGTGCTGGCCGCCGTGCCGCTGTTCGTCTTCATGGGCGTGATGCTGGAGCGCTCCGGCATCGCCGAGCGCCTTTTCGAGGCCATTCACCTGTGGACCCGCCGGCTGCCGGGCGGCCTGGCGGTCGGCACCGTGCTGCTGTGCGTGGTGTTCGCCGCGGCGAGCGGCGTGGTGGGGGCGACCGAGTCGGTGGTCGGTCTGCTCGCCATCCCGATCATGCTGCGCTACGCGTACAACAAGGGCCTCATTTCCGGTACCATCTGCGCGGGCGGCTCGCTCGGCACCATCATCCCGCCGTCGGTGGTGGTGGTGATCCTCGGTCCGGTGGCCGACGTGTCGGTGGGCGACCTGTTCGTCGGCATGCTGTTCCCGGGACTGCTGCTCGCGCTGTCCTATGTGCTCTACATCCTGGTGCGGTGCATGCTGAAGCCCGAGGACGGGCCGCGCCTGCCGCCGAGCGACGACGATCCGCCCATGGCCCAGCGCATCTACATCACCGCGACGGCCATGATGCCCCCGCTCGTGCTTATCTTCTCCGTGCTCGGCACGATCATGCTCGGCTGGGCAACGCCTACCGAGGCGGCGGCGATGGGCGCCATCGGCACCGTCATCCTGACCGTCGTGTACGGCCGGTTCGATGTCCCCACCCTGCACGCAGCGTTCATGAAGACGCTCCAGATCACGGCCATGATCCTGACCATCCTGCTCGGCGGGACCATGTTCGCCGGCGTGTTCGTCGCGCTCGGCGGGATCAGCGCCGTGGAAGGGCTGCTGGCAGCGGCAAACCTCTCCGCGACCGCGACCATCTTCATCCTGCTGTTCATCGCCTTCATCGCCGGCTTCGTGCTCGACCTGATCTCCATCGTGCTCATCATCATCCCGGTTGCGGTCGCGGTGCTGCGCAAGATGGGCGTCGATGACGTCTGGTTCTGCATCATGTTCCTGATCGTCATCCAGACCAGCTACCTGACGCCGCCGATGGCGCCTGCCATCTTCTATCTGCGCGGCATCAGCCCGCCGGAGATCAAGCTGTCGGACATGTACCGCGGCGTGATCCCGTTCATTCTCCTGGAGCTGGTGGTGCTGGCGCTGGTGTACTGGTTCCCGGGACTGGCGCTGTGGCTGCCGAGCGTGGTGTTCCGCTCGTTCTAGACTGCAAGCGCGGCCGCTGCGCAGTGCCGGGCGCGACATTGCCGCTGCGTGACGGCGGGGCGGGCGGGTGCTATCGCAGGCGGCAAAGCGAGAAGCCGGAGGGCCGCCCCTTGACCGCCAGCGACCGCATAGCCGTTCGCCGCGCCCTGATCTCCGTTTCCGACAAGACGGGGCTGGAGGCGTTCGGGCGCTTTCTGGCGGCGCGCGGCGTGGAGATCCTCTCGACCGGCGGCACAGCACGGCAATTGGGCGCGGCCGGCATTCCTGTCGTCGAGGTCTCGGAGCGGACGGGCTTCCCGGAAATGCTGGACGGGCGGGTCAAGACGCTGCATCCGGCGCTGCATGGCGGCCTGCTGGGGCTGCGCGACGACCCGGCCCATGTCGAGGCCATGGACGCGCACGGCATCCGGCCCATCGACCTGCTGGTCGTCAATCTCTACCCGTTCGCGGAGACAGTGGCCGCCGGCGCGGACGAAGAGACCTGCATCGAGAATATCGACATTGGCGGGCCGGCGCTCATCCGCGCGGCCGCCAAGAACCACGGTTTCGTCGCCGTTGCGACCGACCCGGCGCATCTGGACGATATCCGCGCCGAGATGGAAAGGGACGGGGCAACACCGCTTTGGCTGCGCCGCCGCCTCGCCGCCGAGGCCTACGGGCATACCGCGGCCTATGACGCGGCCGTCGCCAACTGGTTCGCCGGGCGGACGGGCGAGCCCTTCCCGCCGCGCATTTCGCTCCCGGGCGTGCGCCGGCAGCTTCTGCGCTATGGCGAGAACCCGCACCAGTCGGCGGCCTTCTACACCGACGGCAGCGGCCGGCCAGGCGTGGCGACGGCCGAGCAGGTGCAGGGCAGGGAGCTCAGCTACAACAACCTGAACGACGTGGATGCGGCCTTCGAGCTTGTGAGCGAGTTCGAGCGCCCGGCGGTCGTCATCGTCAAGCACGCCAATCCCTGCGGCGTCGCCGTCTCGGACGGCCTCGTGGAAGGCTGGGAGAAGGCGCTCGCCTGCGATCCCGTCAGTGCCTTCGGCGGCATCGTCGCCGTCAACCGGCCGCTCGACGGCACGCTGGCGGATCGGCTCGCCGGACTCTTCCTCGAAGCCGTAATCGCGCCCGGCGCCGATGCGGCCGCCCGTGAACGCCTGGCCGGCAGGACGAATCTGAGGCTGCTGCTGACCGGGGCCGTGCCGGACCCGCTCGCGCCGGCCATGACCTTCCGCTCGCTTGCCGGCGGGTTCCTGCTCCAGGGCCGGGACAACGGCCGCGCGGAGGTGTTCCGGACCGTCACGAAGCGCACGCCGAGCGAGGCCGAGATGGCCGACCTGAAGGTGGCGTTCACCGTCTGCAAGCATGTGAAGTCCAATGCCATCGTCTATGTGAAGGACGGGGCGACGGTGGGCGTGGGCGCAGGCCAGATGAGCCGGGTGGACAGCGCCCGCATCGCCGCGCGCAAGGCCGAGGACGCGGCGGATGGCGGCGAACCGGCGACGGTGGGCTCGGTCGTGGCGTCGGACGCCTTCTTCCCCTTCGCCGACGGGCTGCTCGCCGCCGCGGAAGCAGGCGCCACCGCCGTCGTGCAGCCGGGCGGCTCGGTGCGCGACGAAGAGGTGATCCGGGCGGCCGACGAGCGGGGGCTTGCCATGCTATTCACCGGGATGCGTCATTTCCGCCACTGACCGGATCGTCTTCCATGAAAACCGGACGGGCCTTGCCCCAGTCGGTCGCCGAGACCGGCGAACTCCTCGAAGCCGGCGATTATGTGTCGGACACGGCGCTGGCGACGGCCGTGTTCCTGTCGCTGAAGCTCGGCAGGCCGCTGTTCCTCGAAGGCGAGGCGGGCACCGGCAAGACGGAGATCGCCAAGGTGCTGGCGGAGACCCTTGGCCGTCGCCTGATCCGCCTGCAATGCTATGAGGGCCTCGACGTGGCATCGGCGGTCTATGAGTGGAACTATGCCCGCCAGATGATCGAGATCAGGCTGGCGGAGGCCGCAGGCGATGCGGACCGCGGGCGTCTCGGGCGGGACCTTTTCGGGCCGGAATTCCTGATCGAACGGCCCCTGCTGCAGGCACTCCGCAGCGGCGGGGACCAGCCGCCCGTGCTGCTGATCGACGAACTGGACCGCACGGACGAGCCGTTCGAGGCCTATCTGCTGGAGGTGCTGTCCGACTTCCAGGTGACGGTGCCGGAGATCGGCCCGATCGCGGCGGCGACGCCTCCCGCCGTCGTCATCACCTCCAACCGCACGCGCGAAATCCACGACGCGCTCAAGCGGCGCTGCTTCTACCACTGGGTCGGCTATCCCGACGCAAGGCGCGAACTCGACATCCTCAGCCGCAAGGCGCCGACGGCCCCGGAAGCCCTGTCGCGGCAGGTCGTGGGCTATGTGCAGAAGGTGCGCGAGCTCGACCTGTTCAAGCTGCCGGGCATTGCCGAGACGATCGACTGGGTGCATGCGCTGATGCAGCTGGACGCCGTGGCGCTCGACCCGGCGATGGTGAACGACACGCTCGGCGTGCTGCTCAAATACCAGGACGACATCGCGCGCCTGCAGGGCAGCGAGGCCGAGCGCATCCTGAACGAGGTGCGGGCCGAGCTTGCGGCGGCGGGGGCGGCATGAACGGCGGGCGGCTGCCCGAGAACATCATGCATTTCGGCCGGGTGCTGCGCACCGCCGGCCTGCCGGTCGGCCCCGATCAGGTGCTGAAGGCCATCGAAGCGGTCTCGGCGGTCGATATGGCCGACCGGGCGCAATTCTACTGGGCGCTCCATGCGGCGCTGGTGAACCGGCGCGGCCAGCGCGAATTGTTCGACCAGGCGTTCCATATCTTCTGGCGCAATCCGCGCCTGCTGGAGCGGATGATGTCGCTCGTGATCCCGACCTCCAGCGTCGATACGGGGCCGGAGGAGTCCGAGCCGCTGGCGCGGCGCCTGGCGGAGGCATTGACGCCCCAGGAAACCGGCCTACGCGAGCGGGAGGGCGATGAGGAGGTCGAGATCCGCGCCGAGCTCACCTGGTCGGACCGGGAGGTCTTGCGCGCGATGGATTTCGAGACCATGTCGCTGGCGGAACAGGAGGCCGCGAAGCGCGCCATGGCGAAGATGCGCCTGCCGCTCCGGCCCTTGCCCGCGCGGCGCTTCCGCCTGCATCCGAGGGGACGGCGGCCCGACCTGCGCGCCACCCTGCGCGGCGCGATGCGCACCGGTGGGGATTTCGTGGCGCTCCGCCGGAGGCGCCGCCTGCGCCGTCCGCCGCCGCTGGTGGTGATCTGCGACATTTCCGGATCGATGGCGCGCTATTCCCGGATGCTGCTGCACTTCATGCACGCCGTCACCAACGACCGCGACCGGGTGCATTGCTTCCTGTTCGGCACGCGGCTCACCAATGTGACGCGCCAGCTTCGCCAGAAGGATGTCGATACGGCGCTTGCGGGCGTGGCGGAGGCGGTGGAGGACTGGTCCGGCGGGACCCGCATCGGCGCGTCGCTCAGGACCTTCAACCGGCTCTGGTCGCGCCGCGTGCTGGGGCAGGGCGCGGTGGTGCTGCTCATCAGCGACGGGCTCGACCGCGACTCCGGCGAGGGCCTCGCCGTCGAGATCGAACGCCTGCACAAGTCCTGCCGGCGGCTGGTCTGGCTCAACCCGCTGCTGCGCTACGATGCGTACGAGCCGCGGACGCGGGGCGCGGCGGCACTGATGCCGCATGTTGACGAATTCCGGCCGGCGCACAATCTGGATAGTCTGGCGGATCTGGCCGCGGCGCTAGGGCGCGAGCCGGCCCGCCGGCAGGAGGGAGTAAGCGAATGGCTGACGCGGCTGTAACCGAAGCTGACGCAATCCTGGACAGGGCGGCCGCGTGGGCGGCGGCAGGCAAGGGCGTCGCGCTTGCTACCGTCGTCAAGACCTGGGGCTCCTCGCCGCGCGCGGTCGGCAGCCAGCTGGTCGTGGACGACGCGGGCGCCTTCGAGGGTTCCGTTTCGGGCGGCTGCATCGAGGGCGCGGTCGTGATCGAGGCCCGCCGCGCCATCGAGGACGGCGAGCCGCGCCTGCTCGACTTCGGCGTGAGCGACGAGGAGGCCTGGGAAGTCGGCCTCGCCTGCGGCGGTTCCATCGAGGTGTTCGTCGAGAAGCTGGCATGAAGGCGGAAACGCTGGCCCGGCTGCGCGCCGCCCGTGCCGAACGGCGGCCGGTCGCGCGTGTCGCGGCGCTGGACGGCAGCGTTGACGCCATAGTCGAGGACGGCGGAGGGCCGCTGCCGGAGCCGGTACTCGAAGTGGCGCGCGAGGCCCTGAAACAGAACCGCAGCCACGATTTCGAGCATGAAGGCGGGCGCTGGTTCGTGCAGGTCTTCAACCCACCGCTCCGGCTGATCGTTGTCGGCGCGGTGCATATCTCGCAACCGCTGATCGGGATGGCGGGGAATCTCGGCTACGACGTGACGCTTGTGGATCCGAGGGGCGCCTTTGCGACCGCGCAGCGTTTCCCCGAGGTCGCGATCTGCGACGAGTGGCCGGACGATGCGCTGGAGGCGCTCGGCGTGGACGGGCGCACCGCCGTGGTGACCTTGACCCACGATCCCAAGCTTGACGACCCGGCGCTGCATGTCGCGCTGCGCTCGGAGGCGTTCTATATCGGCGCGCTCGGCAGCCGGCGCACACATGCGAAACGGGTCGAGCGCCTGACCGAGGCCGGGTTCGACGACGCGGCCATCGAGCGTATCCGCGCGCCCATCGGCCTCGACTTGGGAGGGCGGGCTCCCGCCGAGATCGCGCTTGCCATCGCGGCTGAGATGACGGAGGCGCTGTACCGATGAAGTTCGGGCGATGAAGTTCGGGTCGATCCCGCTGAAGGAAGCCGAAGGCGCGCTGCTCGCGCATTCCTTGCGGCTGGAGCGGGCCGTCTTCCGCAAGGGGCGGGTGCTGTCGGCGGCGGACCTTGCCGTGCTGGCGGAAGCGGGCGTGGAAACTGTGACCGCCGCCCGGTTCGAGGCCGGCGACATGGACGAGGACCGTGCCGCCGCCGCCATCGCCGCGACCGTGGCCGGGGAGGGGCTGGAGGTCGCGGCGCCGTTCACCGGGCGCGTCAACCTGTTCGCCGAGGCGCGCGGCGTGCTGACGGTGGATGGCGAGCGGGTGAACCGGCTGAACCTGATCGACGAGAGTGTGACGCTGGCGACACTTCCGCCCTACAGCCTGGTCGAGCGGCGCCAGATGGTCGCGACGGTCAAGATCATCCCGTTCGCTGCGCCGGATGGGGTGGTCGGGCAGGTCGAAGGCCCGCTCATGGCGGTGCATCCGCTCGCGCCGAAGCGCGTGGCGCTTATCCAGACGGAGCTTCCCAGCGTGAAACCGAGCGTGCTCGACAAGACGGTCGGGATCACGCGCCGGCGCGTCGAGGCGCTTGAGGGGGAACTGGTCGGGGAGAGCCGCGCCGCGCATGAGGAAGGGGCGCTTTCGCAGGCCATTGACGAGAGCTTGCGGCAAAGCCCCGATATCCTGCTGATCGCGGGCGCGTCGGCCATCGTGGACCGGCGCGACGTGCTGCCCGCGGCAATCGAGACGGCCGGCGGCGAGATCGAGCATTTCGGCATGCCGGTCGATCCCGGCAACCTGATACTCATCGGGCGGATCGGCGCCGTGCCGGTCATCGGCCTGCCGGGCTGCGCCCGCTCGCCCAAGCCGAACGGGTTCGACTGGGTGCTCCAGCGCCTTGCCGCCGGCCTGGAGGTCGGACGGCGCGAGATCATGTCGATGGGCGTCGGCGGCCTGTTGATCGACATCCCGACCCGGCCCCAGCCGCGGGTGCGCGGCCAGGCGGCTGCCGAGCCGGCCCGTCTGCCGCGCATTGCGGCCGTCGTGCTGGCCGCGGGGCAGTCCCGGCGCATGGGCCCCGCGAACAAGCTGCTGGCCGAGGTGGACGGCGCAGCCATGCTGCAGCGGGCGCTGGCGGCGGCCCGCGCCTCGCAGGCGGCCTCCATGCTGGTGGTTACCGGCCATGAGCGCGACCGCATAGAGGCGGCGGTCGATGCGCCCACGGTCCACAATCCGGATTATGCGGACGGGCTTTCCACCTCGCTCGCCGCGGGCATCGCGGCCTTACCCGAGGATATCGACGGCGCGGTGGTGCTGCTGGCTGACATGCCGTTCGTCTCCGCCGCGCATATCGACCGGCTGATCGCGGCCTTCAACCCGCTGGAAGGGCGGTCGATCTGCGTGCCGACCTTCAACGGCAAGCGCGGCAACCCCGTGCTCTGGGGCCGCGAGATGTTCGCGGAGATGCGCCGCGTTTCGGGCGATGTCGGCGCCAAGCACCTGATCGGCGCGAACGGCGACCTGCTGGTCGAAGTCCCGATGCCGGACGCCGGCGTGCTCCGCGATGTGGATACCCCGGCCTCGCTCGCAAACGCGCGCTCGGGTTAGGGCACGGTCCGTTCCGGTTGCAACGGGGCCGAATGCGCGGCTCCAGGTTTCACCCCGGACGGAGCGAAGCGGAGATCCGGGGTCCAGGCAGTCCAAGTCTCTGCCGGGTTGCAGCGGCGTTATATCAGCGGTCATTGATCGGAACCGATGGCGGCGGCGCCCCCGTTCGTCGCCCCCGCGAAGGCGGGGGCCCATCCCTGAACCGGGAGGCGCGCACAGCCGGCCGTTACGGGGCGGACGCGCCCTCGGCAGCGCTCCGTTTGTGCCGCCGAGGCAGGCCGAAAGGTCCGGAGATGGGCCCCCGCCTTCGCGGGGGCGACGATATGAGGACGCGGTCTCCCTATGAGTCCCAGGTTGGGGCCGCTGGTATTACTGGGCCCCGGCTTGGAGGCCGGGGCGACAATTTCGGGCTTGGCCCGAAATACGGTCCAATCGGAACGGATTCTGTACTAGCCGGACCGCTCCAGGCTCCTCGTAGGCGCATAGACGAAGCCGTCCATGAGGCGGCGCGCCGTGCGGTAAACCACGGCGCGCTCGGCATGCGGCTCCATCCGACTCAAGGCTTCGGCACCATCCGAAACCTCGGCGGCGACGAGCGCGATACCCGAGGGATGGCCGATGCGGATGTCGCTTCCGCCGGCCGCGCGGCTTGCCTCATGCACCAGCGTGCCCGCGATCCGGGCCGCGACGCCGAGGCAGAGGGCGGCCGTCAGCGGCACGGCGCGGTGCGGGCGTCCGACGGAGACCATCCGGGCCGTAAAATTCATGTCCCCGGGCTCCAGCGGGTCTCCCGACAGGGTTTCGAATGCCGTCGGCGGCGCGATCACGCCGACTTTCGGAATACCGCTCGGCACCGGGTCCAGGCCCGACGCCTCCCCGGCGGCGCGGCGCACGGCTTCCAGCCGGGCCAGGGCCTGCGCATCGCCGTCCAGCGCTGCAGGCATCTCGACGCCGGTGAGGCCGAGGTCGGCCGCGCGCACGAAGCAGCAGAGATTGGCGGCATCGACGATGGACACATCGATTGGCCCGAGGCCGGGAATGTCGAGCCGGTCCGCGGGCCGGCCCGTCGGCAGCAGCCTGCCGGTGCCGGCGCCGCCGGGCTCCAGGAAGTCCAGGCGGACGGGCGCGCCGGTGCCTGCCACGCCCGGCAGGGAAAACCCTCCCTCGACGACCGCGCGGCCTTCCCGCACCGGGAACCGGGCGTGGATCATCCTCGCCGTGTTGGTGTTGTGGATGCGGACCACGGCCTCCCCGTCGCCGGCGGCGACCAGCCCCTCGTCCACCGCGAAGGGCCCCATGGCGGACGACATGTTTCCGCAATTGGCGGAGGTGTCGGCCTCCGCGCGGTCCACGGCGATCTGGAAGAAGGTGTAGTCGATGTCCGCGTCCGGCCGGCTCGGCGGACCGACGACGCAGACCTTGGAAAGCGAGGAGATGCCGCCGCCCATGCCGTCGAGCTGGCGCCCGTTGGGGTCCGGGCTGCCCATCGCCGCGCAGAAGAGCGCGGGCCACTCGGCCCGGTCCCCCGGCAGGTCCCGCGCGTGGAAAACGAGGGCGTTGGAAGTGCCGCCGCGCATGAAGGCGGCCGGCAGGCGCGTCTGTGCGGTCATTGCGCTATTCCAGCAGTCATGCGCGCACGCAGTCGGCCTCGATGTCCCACAGCAGGGCCGACGGGTTACGCGGCATAGATGGTCTCCCGCGACAGGTCGATATAGGCCTGCATTCGCGGGCGCCGGACCGTTCCCATGCGGACCAGATCGACCTTGCGTCCGAGAGCGTCGGCCAGGTCGATTCTGAGACCCATGAAGCGGTCGAAGAGGTCGGGCAGGAGCGGGGGCTGGAACTCGACGAGGAAGTCGGCGTCGCTGGTCTCCGGGTCGAAATCGGTCCCCCTTGCGGCCGAGCCGAACAGGTCCAGCCGGCGCACGCCGTAGCGGCGGCAGATGCGCGCGATCTCATCCTTCCTGTCTGCGATCTCGGGGTGCATGGTCCCGGCTTTCCTGCTGCCGCCGCGTGGAACGCGGCGAACCTTACGAAGGGCGGCTTTGGCGCCGCCGCACTGGGAGTGTCGGCAGGTTAGCACGGATGGCCGGCCCTTTCCCTTCCGCCTTGGCTTGCGGGGCCTTTCGGCGGGAGACGGCCCTTCGATCAGGCGCATCCGGCGTCCGCCTCGATGTCCCGGCATCCCTGCTCGATCCGCTGTTCCAGGAGAGCCATGAAGGCGCGGCGGTCCATGCCCGGAGGGATCGGATCCAGGAAGGTCATCCGGATCGTGCCGGGGCGCATACGGTATCCGCGGCGGCTCCAATGGCGTCCGGAATTGAGCGCGACCGGCACGACGGTGGCGCCGGCTTCGCGGTAGAGCGCGGCGATGCCGGGGTGGTATGGACGGCGCTCGCCGGGCGCGACCCGCGTGCCTTCGGGGAACACCACAAGCTGCGCGCCCTGCTCCAGCGCGGACCGGGCTTGCTGCACCATGTGGCGAAGGGCGGAGGCGCCCCCCTGCCTGTCCACGGCGATCTGGCCGGCCCGCCGGAAATACCAGCCGACGCCGGGGACCCGGAGCAGTTCCCGCTTCACGACGTAAACCGGGTCCGGCAACAGCGCCGCCAGCACGAAGGTTTCCCAGGCGGACTGGTGCTTGGAAGCGACGATGCTGCCGGGCGGCGGCAGGGGACCGCGCACCTCGTGCCGGATGCCGGCAAGGGCGCGCAGCAGGAAGATGGTGACGCGCCCCCAGACGGCGCCCGCCCGCCGGGCGGCGCGGCGCGAGCCGAGGAGCATCGGCGAAAGCAGGAAGACGAGCAGGGCGGTGGCGATGACGAACCCCGCCGCAAAGAGGACCGAGCGGAGCATCGTCACCCGCCGTCCTTCGCGGAGCGGTACCATTCGCCGAGGCGGTCCAAGGTCAGGGCGAGAAGGAACTTGTGGTAAGCGCCCAGCAGCACCTCCAGCGTGCCCGGCCACCGCCACCATTCTTCCAGCTTGAGCGTTTCGGGGACAACCGGATGCGCGAGCATTTCGACATCGGGCGCGGAACGGCGCAGCAGGTGGAGCGCGCGCGGCAGGTGGTATGCGGCGGTCACGATACGCAAGCTGCGGGCCTTCCGGCTCGCCGCCCAGGCGGAGGTCTCGGCGGCATTGCCGACGGTGTCCTGCGCAGCCCGCCCCAGCTCGATACAGCAGGCGAGGCCGGAATTCGCGCCTTGTCCCGCAAGTTCCAAGAGACGGGTCACGGTCACGCCTTCGCCGACGCCGGAGACGAAGAGCACGGGGGCCTTGCCTTCGTCCAGCAGGCGCACGCCTTCGGTCACGCGGTCGGCCCCGCCCGTGAGCACCACGACGGCGTCGGTTTTCCGTTCGGGCGCATCGGGCTTCGTCGGCAAGGTCGCGACGAAACGCAAAAGCCCGCCGGTCCAAGCTGCGGCAAGCAGCAGGAGAAGAATGACGACTCGCGTCGTCAACGCAGGTCCGGCAGCCGGATGCCGCGGGCGAATGCCGAACGGCGGAGGCGGTCGGTCTCCCCCGCTGAAGTCCGGTGTTTGGCTGTCGGCACGTTGCGGTTGCCTTGATTCGAGCTGCCCGTCAGCCTATACAAAATTCCCCGCTTGCTGCGGACTTAGGGGCATTTGCATGATCCTCGCCTGCCCAAACTGTATTGCACGATATCGCGTCCGGGTCGAGGCGCTGGGTGCAACGGGGCGGCGGGTCAAGTGCACCAGATGCGGCCATATCTGGCATGCGGAGCCGCCCGGATACGCGGTCGAGATCATCCGCGCCGATCCGGAGCCGGCTGCCGCTGCCGCCCGGCCGGAATCCGAACCTCCGGCTGAGGAACGGGTGCCGGACACACCGGCTGCCGAACCGGAACCCGCTCCTTCGACCGCCGAACCGGAAGCGGAGCTGGCGCCGCCGAGGCCTCAGCTACCGGTGCCTGCAAGGCCGGCGCAGAAACATCGCAGCCCTTCGCGGTGGACCTGGATCCTGAGTCTTCTGGTGCTGGCCGTGTGCGTGCTGGCATACGAGGCGCGGCAGTCCATAGCGAAAGAATGGCCGTGGCTGATGCCGGTATATGAAGCCCTCGGCATCGGCGTGGAGGACAGGCGGGGAACGCAGCCTGCCCGGTCCGAGTAGTTCCGCGCCTTGAGATACGCTGTCTATTACACGCCGGCGGCGGGAAGCGCGCTGGCGCGCTTCGGCGCGGTGTGGTTCGCCCGCGATGCGCCTTGTGTCGACACGCCGCGCCGCTATGGCTTCCACGGCACGCTCAAGGCGCCGTTTCGGTTGGCCCCAGGGGCGAACGAGGCCGACTTCCTGCTTGCGGTCGAGCGGTTTGCGGCAGAACGCCAGGCGCTTTCGGGTCCGCCGCTCGACCTCGCCGTTCTGGCGGGATTCCTTGCGCTCATACCGTCGGCGCCGTTCGCGGAGCTCGACCGGCTCGCCGCGGACTGCGTAGCTGTTTTCGACGGGTTCCGGGCGCCCATGTCGGATGCGGAACTGATCCGCCGGCGCCGCGCCGGCCTGAATGCTCGCGAGGAGGCGCTGCTAAGGCGGTGGGGCTACCCCTATGTCATGGATGCGTTCCGCTTCCATCTGACCCTGACCGGACGCCTGGACGAAGCGGAACTGTGCAGGGAGCGCGCCGAGGCGAAGGCGTTGCTGGGCGACGAGGCTCCCGCGCTCTTCATCGATGCGGTTGCGGTGACGGTCGAGCCTGCCGAAGGCGCGGCCTTCCGGCTTCTCCAGCGTTTCGAATTCCGAAAACCGTGCGGTTCACCGGCATAACCGGTCTGGCGCGGGCCGTTTCGCGGGTGCTACAAACCGCCGCGTAACAAGAGGAGAGACCGATGAGAAACATGAGTTGGATCGGCCTGCTGGCGGGCCTCGCACTTTCCGTCTCCGGTTTCCATGCGGCCGGCGCGGCCGAAATGGCAAGGGCCGCGATGGCGAATGCGAACGGTGAGTCGGTGGGCGAGGTCACGCTCGTCCAGACCCCCAACGGCACATTGTTGCACGCCAGGCTTGCGGGCCTGCCTGCCGGCGCGCATGCCTTCCATGTCCATACCGTCGGCAAGTGCGAGCCGCCCTTCAAGTCGGCCGGTGGACATTTCAATCCGGGTGGCCACAAACACGGGCTCTTCGCCGAAGGCGGCATGCATGCCGGCGACATGCCGAACATTCATGTGCCGGAATCGGGCGCTCTCGAAATCGAGGTGCTCAACGCCCTTCTGACGCTGGACGCCAGCCTCTTCGACGATGACGGCGCGGCCATCGTGATCCATGAGGGCCCCGACGATTACAAGACCGATCCCGCCGGGGCGGCCGGCCCGCGCATCGCCTGCGGCGTGATCGAGAAGTAGCAGAGCGGGCATCGTCCGGCGCGGGGGGCAGTCGCATGGCGGAAGGAGAGGGAGGACCGGGAGAGGCGCCCGTCTGGGACCGCCCGACCCGGATCTTCCACTGGGTTCTCGTCGTGCTGGTCGTCGTCTGCTACCTGAGCGGGCGCAACGGCCGGTTCGATATCCACATCCCGGCCGGACAGGCGCTGCTCGTGCTCGTCGCCGCACGGATATTGTGGGGCTTTGCGGGCAGCGCCTCTTCCCGCTTCCGCGCCTTCGTCCGGCCGGTGCGGGAGATCGCGGCTTACCTGCCGACTATGCTGCGGCGGGAGCCCGACGGCCGCGCCGGGCACAACCCTCTGGGCGGGCTGTCGGTGGTCGCAATGCTGCTCGTGCTGGCCCTGCAGGCGAGCCTCGGGCTGTTTGCGGTCGATGTGGACGGGCTGAACGATGGCCCGCTCAGCTTCCTCGTCAGCTACGACGCCGCGCGGGAGGCAGCCGAACTCCACGCGATGGTGGTGGACGCCATACTCATCCTCATCGGCCTCCACCTCGCCGCGGTGCTGTTCCACCTTCTCTACAAGCGGGAGAATCTCACCAAGGCGATGCTAACCGGGCACGGGCGGCTCGCAGAGGGACAGACTCCGCCCCGTATGGTCTCCGACCGGCGCGCGCTTCTGGTGCTCGCGCTGGCGGCGGCGGCCGTCCTCGGCGGAATCGAGATCGCGGCGCGCGTCTTCTAGGCGGCGAACACGCGCCGCGCGGCCCGGCTAGTTCCGTTTTTCGCGGAAGACGCGGTGGCAGCCCCCGCAACCGTTCTTGCCGAGGTCGCCGAAGGCGGCCGCCGCAGCGCCCGCGTCCCCGGACGCAAGGGCGGTCTTGAGCGCCGCCGCCTTGTCTCCGAGCAGGGCTGCTGCCGCCGTGAAGTCATCCCACTTTTCCCAGACGACGTCCTTCGTTTCGGACTTCGGGTCCGCGCCCATGCCGGTGCCGGGCGGGAAGACGTCCGGAATCTTCGGCGCCGCCGCAGCGATGACCGCGGCTGCTTCGCCCGCTTCTTCGACCGAGCCGCGGCCTTCCAGATAGCCCTTGAGCGTGCGCATCGCGCCGCCCATGCCCTTCATGAGCTTGCTACGCTCTTCCATCACCTTCCCGTGCCCGTCGGCAACGGCGGATTGATGCGGACCGAACGCCGCAAACGCCACCGCCAGGGCAAAGGCCCAAACGGCTACCCATTTCAATTTACCGATTCGCATGGCTCCTCCGCGCGCTAAGCCTGCTCTGACTCCTCGAAAAGCCAGCATAGGCCATGGCGACGCGAAGGGCGAGCTATGCGTCGAGATATCCGCCGCGCGTCTGGGGGAGTTTCTTGCCGAGGATCGCGCCGGCGACAACATTACGCAGCACTTCGGCCGTGCCGCCGCCGATGGTGAACATGCGCACATCGCGCGCCATGCGCTCCAGCGGGCGGTTGCGCGAATAGCCGCGCGCGCCGAAAAGCTGCAGGGCATCGTTGACCACCTGGATGGCGCTTTCCGAGGTCATCACTTTCGCCTGTGCGGCCAGCAGCATGTCGGGAAAGCCGGCTTCGCCGCTCCGCGCCGCGCCATAGACCAGCGCCCGGCTGGCGGCGAGCTTGATCGACATGTCGGCGAGCTTCCATTGCAGGCCCTGGAACTCGTTGATCGGCCGGCCGAACTGCTCGCGCTCCTCCGACCAGTCGAGCGCCAGCCGGTAGGCGCCCTCGGCGATGCCGAGCGCCACCGTGGCCGCGCCGACGCGCTGGCTGTTATAGGCGGTCATCAGGTCGGCGAAGCCCTTCTTCAAGCCACGCGGCGGCATGAGCATCATGGACGGCGGCACCTCCATCTCCTCGAAGGCGATCTCGGCCTCCGGTATGCCGCGCAGCCCCATGGTCGGCTCGCGGCGCACGATGCGCAGCCCCTCGGTCTCGTCGCGAATGGCGAGAAAGCCGCCGATCCCCTCCTCCGCGCCGTCCTCGTCGAACACGCGCGCGAAGATAAGGTGGAGCCGCGAGACGCCGCCGCCGGTGATCCAGTGCTTGCCGCCGTTCACCACATAGCGGTTGCCGCGCCGGTTGGCTCTCGTGGTCATCTCGCCGGCGGACGACCCGGCTTCGGGTTCGGTAATGCAGATTGCCGGCTTGTCGCCCGCCAGCACCATGTCCGCGGCCATGCGCTTCTGTTCTTCCGTGCCGTAGGCCATGACCGCGCTGATCGCGCCCATATTGGTCTCGACCACGATCCGCCCGGTGACGGAGCAGGCCTTCGACATCTCCTCGATGACCAGCACCGCGTCGAGCCAGGACCGCCCCTGGCCGCCATAGGCTTCGGGAATCGTCATGCCGACGAAGCCGCTTTCGACCAGCCGGTCCACATGGTCCCAGGGATAGGACTCGGTGCGGTCCACTTCGGCGGCGCGCTCCTGCACCGGCCCCTCGGCGAGTTCCCGCGCCGCCGATCGCAAGGCGCGCTGCCGGTTCGTCAATTCGAATGTCATGGGCTTGCGTCCCTGCCGCAGGTCCGTCCAGACTAGCCCATCATGGACGAGGGGTCAGCAGAACTGCCGCCGGAGACCTGGCACCCGGTGCGCATCCTTCCGAAACGCAGCATGTGGCGCCCCCGGAGTGCGCCGCCCGCGCGCCGCGACCCCCGTCCGATGGTTGCGTGGTGCGAGAAGCGGGTGCGGCATCCGTGGAAAGCGGTGCTGGAGCCCGACCTCACGCAGGTCTTCTGGTTCGAGCACAGCGACGACGCGCAGCGATTCGCGCTGCGGTTCTTCCCGTTCAAATGCAGTTGACGGATGCAGGTCTGTCCTCTGGAGCGACTCGACTTCGCTCGGGTCATTCCGCCCGGCGCGCTCGTTACCTGGTCCGAAGGCGGGGGAGAGCCGACGGCGCTGACGACATGCCTGATCGCGCAGCAGGACCGCCTCGAAGCTGACCTCGTCATCGGCGTCACCCTGTCCGACACGCTCCGGAACATCGATCCCGCCCGTCTGTCCGTTTCCAGCTACTGCACGCTGTTCCGCTATTTCGGCTTGTTCGAACGCGGGGCCGTGGATATCCGGCCTTCGCACTATTCCCGCATGGCCGATCTCTCTCCCGATGTGCTGCTCGTCCAGGTGACGCCCCCGGACGGCTCGGGCAGGCGGAGCCTCGGCACGGTCGTCGGCCACAATCCCGGTTATATGGCGAAGGGGAGCCGGGTGGTGGCGCAGGAAAATCCGAACCTGCCCTGGACGGGCGGCGATGCGGTTATCGGAGAGGATTGGATCGACCTGCTGGTGCCCGCCGCTGCGCCGCTCGAACAGTTGATCCCGCGCCGGCCCGGCCCCGTCGAGCACGCCATAGGCGGGCATGTGGCGCGGCTGGTGCCGGACCGCGCGACCCTGGAGTTCGGCATCGGCTCGATTCCGGCGGCGGTCCAGCAGGCGCTGGCGGGCAAGCGCGACCTTGCGATCCACACCGGCCTGCTGGACGAGGCCGCCGTGGATTTCATCGAGAGCGGCGCCGTCACCAACCGCTACCGCGAGACCGACCCCGGCCTGGTGTCGGCGGGCTTCCTGTTCGGCACGCCCCGGCTCTACCGCTATGCGGACCGCAATCCCTTGTTCGGCATGCGCGGGTCCGACCATATCCACGGCGCGCGCGTGCTTGCCGGCCTGGACCGCTTCTTTGCCATCAACTCCGCGATAGAGGTCGATCTGACCGGGCAGGTGAACGCGGAAGCCCTGAATGGCCGCTATATCGGCGCGATAGGCGGGCAGGGGGATTTCCAGCGTGCGGCGCTGCACAGCCCCGGAGGCCGGGGCATCGTCGCCCTGCCGTCCACCGCCGGGCGGCATTCGCGCATCGTCGCCCGGCTGTCGGGGCCGGTGACGACGGCGCGCGCGGATGCCGATGTCGTGGTAACGGAGCACGGCATCGCCGAACTCGCCGGGCGGACCTTGCAGGAGCGGGCGCGCGCGATGATCGCGATTGCGGACCCGGCGCACAGGCGGCAATTGGAGGCCGCCCTCGACGCGCTCGCCTGACGGGTTCTATAAGACCCCGGCTTCACGAAACCCCCAAGGATTCGCCCATGGCGCACAGCCGGATTACGGAAGGGGATGTCGCTGCGCTTCGCGCCCGCATCGGCCAGCCCGTGCGCCGGGTCACGCCGCCCTTCTATACGGAGGTCAATGCGGATGCGGCGAGCCGCTTCGCCTGGGCGATTGGGGACGACAATCCGCTCTACCATGACGGCGGCTATGCCTCCGGTACGCGCTGGGGCCGGCAGCTGGCGCCGCCTTCCATCCTCTACAGCCTCGAGAACACGGTGTCCGGAGCGGTGGAGGGCCTGCCCGGGGTCCACGCGATGTTCGCGGGCACCGATTTCCGCTGGAAGAGGCCGGTCGAGGTCGGGATGAAGTTCCGTGCGGAATCCCGACTGCACGACATTGTCGAGCACCGAACGCGCTTTGCCGGCCTCGCCATCCAGCAGATCTACCGCATCCGTTTCTTCGACCAGCATGACAGCGAGGTGGCGGAAGCGGATTCGTGGTGCTTCCGCACCGAGCGCGATACGGCACGCACGGAAGGTTCCAAATACGAGCAGCGGCAGAAGGAACCGCACCGCTACAGCGAGGACGAAATCGCCGCCTTTCAGGAGCAGTATCTGTCCGAGAGTCCGCGCGGCGCGGAAACGCGCTATTTCGAGGATGTGAGGGAGGGCGATGAGCTGGGCCCGATCCTGAAGGGGCCTTATACGGTCACCGCAGCGGTCGCCTTCATGCAGGCTTGGGGCAACTATGCGGTCCGCAACCACCGGCAGGCATGGCAGTACTACAACCGGCACCCGAAACTTGCTGCGCGGAATCGAAACAATGTCCCGGAGCCGCCCGTGCGCGTGCACTGGGACCGCGAATTCGCGCAGGAAGTCGGCGTGCCGGGAGCCTATGATTTCGGGCCCGAACGGATCGCATGGCTCGGCCATCTTGTGACCGACTGGATGGGCGACGATGGCTTCCTGAAACGGCTCAATGTGCAGGTGCGCGGCCACAATGTCGTCGGAGACGCCACATGGTGCCGGGGTGAGGTGGTCAAGACAGGGATCGTGGACGGCGAAGGGCGCGTCGAGTGCGCGATCCGCTGCGTCAACCAGAACGGGCAGACATCCGCGCTCGGCACGGCGACCGTCGTTCTGCCCGGAAAATCAGCTTGAGAAACCGATACGGAAGCAAGACATGCCTGTCCTGTTCAACGAGCATCGCGAAGTCGTCCAGCCCGAATGGATCGACTATAACGGCCATATGAATGTCGCCTTTTATTTCCTCGCCTTCGACCATGCCACGGACGCATTTTACGATGCGGTCGGCTGCGGCGAGCAGTACAAGGCGAACGGAAACTTCTCCACCTTCACGCTTGAGGGCCATATTACCTACGACCAGGAAGTGCTGGAAGGCGACCCGTTGCGCTTCACGACGCAATTGCTCGATTTCGATGAGAAACGCCTTCACTATTTCCATGTCATGTACCATGCCGAGAAGGGCTATGCGGCGGCAACCAACGAGTTGATTGCCATGCATGTGGACATGGACCAGCGCAGGTCCGCACCGTTTCCACCTGAAATACTGGAAAAGCTGGCAAAAGTAAGGCAGCGGCACAGCACCTTGCCACGTCCGGACAAAGCCGGCCGCGTCATCGGCATCCGGCGAAAATCCAGGACTTGATTGCGGCGCCGGCAAGGAGGATGATGGCGGGTCCATGTTGGTGCGGACTGTAATCCTCTTCCTTGTCGGTTTCGCCGGCCAAGCGGCGGCCTTCTGTACCGATGCAGCCGCGCCGGGCGTGGAATGGAACCGCTGCCTGTTCGACGAGCGCAATATGCCTGAGGCCGGTCTGGCGGGAGCGAAAATCCGTTCCTCGTCGTTCAAGCGCGCCAATCTGGAAAAGGCGGACTTCACCGGCGCCATAGGGTCGCGGGCCAAGTTTATTTCCGCCCGGCTCGCGCATGCGAAATTCGAGAGGGCGAGACTGAACGATGCGGACTTCACCAAGGCGGACCTGAGAGGCGCCGTTTTCAGGAATGCCGACCTGCGCCGGGCACGGTTCTTCCGGGCCAGGCTGGAAGGCGCGGACTTCACCGGCGCGCGGCTCAGGCAGACGGATTTCTTCGACGCCGACCTTTCCGGGGCCGTATGGACCGACGGCAAGCATGTCTGCGCGCCGGGTTCCGTCGGCCAGTGCAGATAGGCCGGCGCGGTGGGCCCGGTCGAAGAGCTGAAGCAACGCATCGCCACTGGACTCCGACAGGCTTCCGACGACGAACAATTGGCCTTGCTGGCGGTTGCGCTCGCGGTCGGGCTTGCCGCGGGATGCTGCGCAGTAGTCTTCCGGGAGCTGCTGGCGCTCTTCCAACTGATCTTCCTCGGTAGCGGCGAGGAAGACATCACCCGGTTCATCGCCAACCTTCCGGCGTGGCAGGTCGTGCTCGCGCCCACGGTCGGAGGGCTGACGGTGGGTATCTATCTGCGCGTCTTTCTGCGCGGCCGGCCGATGGGCGTGGCGCAGGTGATGGAGGCCAGCGCCGCCGGCGGGCGCATGGAGCTTCTGCCGGCCCTGCACGGGGCGGTGGCGAACGCGCTCACGCTCGGCGCCGGCGGGTCGTCGGGCAGGGAAGGGCCGGTGGTGCACCTGGGCGCGGCCGTGGCTTCCTGGCTGGCGCGGCGGTTCCACAATCGGAGGGGTGCTGCCCGCACCCTGCTCGCCTGCGGCGTGGCCGGGGCGGTCGCGGCTTCGTTCAACGCGCCGTTCGCCGGCATCTTCTTCGCCCAGGAGGTGGTCATCGGCCGTTACGCATTCGGCGCGCTCGTGCCGGTCGCCGTGTCCTCCGTGGTCGCGACCCTCATTTCGCACGCGGTATACGGGGCGTATCCGGCCTTCATCGTGCCCGAGTTCAACCTGGGCTCCTGGCTGGAATTTCCTGCTTTCGTGCTGCTCGGCGGTGTGACGGCGGTGACGGCCGTGATCTTCATCCGGTCGATCCGCATCACGGCCCGACTGGCGGAGGCTTCAACGGTGCCGTCATGGATGCGTCCCGCTCTTGCGGGCCTGGCGGTGGGGCTCATCGCAGTTGTCTTCCCGCAGGTGCTGGGCGTGGGCTACGGCGCGACGGACGACGCGCTCAAGGCCGAATACGGCCTCTGGCTGCTTATCGGACTGATCGTCGCCAAGACGGCAGCCACGTCGCTCACCATCGGAGGCGGCCTTGGCGGCGGCGTGTTCAGTCCTTCGCTGTTTCTGGGCGCCATGCTCGGCGGCGCCTTCGGCACCGTTGCAGGGTCGGTCGCGCCGCATCTCTTTGCCGGCGTCGGCGCCTATGCCCTGGTCGGAATGGGAGCGATGGCGGGCGCGGTTCTGGGCGCGCCGATCTCGACCATCCTAATCATGGTCGAGCTTACCGGCGACTATCAGCTCACCATGGCCGTCACGCTCGCAACGGTAACCGCCGCCATGTTGACGCGCGCCCTGAACGGCGCCTCGTATTTCCGCACCGTGCTGGCGGAGAACGGCATCGATCTTGACGAAAGGCTGGAGACGGACGCCATGCGGCAGATGCGGGTGCGCGCCGTAATGAGCCGATCGTTCTCGTCCGTACCCCGGACGATGAAGATGCGCGAGCTGCGCGTGGCGCTGGCCACGGCGCCTTACGGCGAACTCTTCGTCGTCGATCCTTCCAACCGCCTGTTCGGCACGATCACACTTGCGGACCTTGACGAAGCCGCGTTCGACCCTGAAATCCAGGACCTGATCTGCGCCGGCGACGCCGCAAGGCTGAACCCGCCCATGCTGACCGTCGAGGACGATCTCGAAAGCGCCTTCAACCTGATGGAGTCGCGCCACGAAGAGCATATCGCCGTCGTGGACAACCGGGTGGACCGGCACCTGGTCGGGTTCATCCACGAACGCGATGTGATGCTCGCCTATAACCGCGCCCTGGTCGATGTGCACCGCCGCGGGGGAACGGCCTATTAGTGCGGAACTCGATCTGTATGGATCGCATTTCAGGCCAAGCCCGGAATTGTCGCCCCGGACTTGATCCGGGTCCCAGTACCGCCGGCGCAACACGGCAGAGACCCCGATTGCCTGGACCCCGGATCTCCGCTTCGCTCCGTCCGGGGTGACAGTGGGAGTTGCCCGCTCGGTCCCGTTGCAACCTGAAAGGATCGTGCTCTAGCTGTGGAGCATCAACAGGTTGTCCTGGGTCAGGCGGAGTCGGCTGATGGGTGTATTTGCCTTCAGGCTACCATGCGGTCGGTGCCAGTTGTATCGGTGGAGCCAGTGCGGGAGGTGGTGTTCGCGTTGGCCTGAGTTTTGGTAGGCGCGAGCGTAGGCCCATTCTCTGAGGGCGGTCTGGATGAAGCGTTCGGCCTTTCCGTTGGTTCTTGGCGTGTAGGGTCTGGTTCGGATGTGCTTGAGGCCGCGGGTTTTGCAGGCGTCGCGGAAGGCGTGGGCCCTGTAGCAGGACCCGTTATCGGTCATGACGCGGCTGACGGCGACGCCGAGGCTCTTGTAGTAGGCGATTGCGGCGTTGAGGAAGGCGATGGCGCTTTCCTTCTTCTCGTCGGGCAGGATCTGGCTGAAGGCGACGCGGGAGTGGTCGTCGATGCAGACGTGGAGATACTCCCATCCGATGCCGCGTGCGTTGCTTTGGCCGGTACGGTCGCCGGTGACGCGGTGTCCCGGTCGGTCGAAGCGTCCGAGCTTCTTGATGTCGATGTGGATGAGTTCGCCCGGGTTCTCGCGCTCGTAGCGCCTGACCGGCTGGGGCGGTTCGAGCGCCTTGAGGCGGTTGAGGCCGAGGCGCCTGAGGACGCGGCTGACGGTTGCGGTGGAGACGCCGAGCTGGGCGGCGATCTGCGCGCCGGACCAGCGCCGCCGGCGCAGCGCGGCGATCCGGCGGACCACCGGGGCCGGGGTCGGTCGGCGCAGGGTGTGCGGTCGCGACGAGCGGTCCCGCAGGCCTTCGGCTCCCTCGGCCTGGAAGCGCCGGACCCACTTGCGCACGGTGCGTTCGCAGACCCCGAAGGCCGTGGCCACGGCCTTCGGGGTCTGCCCCTGGTCGATCACGCGGCGGACGATCTCGGCTCGACCGCGCGGCGTGAGTTTTGCATTCTTGTGGACGTTCATCCGGGGCTCGCTTCTCGGTTCGCTGACAGGTTTTCGTCACCCATCAGCTTCCGAGAATCAGTCCCGGATGGACAACCTATTGAGAGATCACATCTAGCCGGTTCATACCAGCGGGCGCGGTTTAAAACTCATTGTGAACCGCCGCTAGAATAATACTCAAAACCAACATACGAAAATGTACATTGGGGTTAGCCCCAATGTACATTTTGGGGCTTACAAAGATGATTTGACCCATTCAGCCGCCGGTTGTAAACAAAACAATCAAATGTTTATAACAAAAAGGAACGCTCTCTTGCGGACCTTTCAACGCCTGCCTGTTGCAATGCAGACGGTTTACGCGGAACTGGCCGACCGGGCCTGGACAGGCAATTTCCGGGACATAATGGATGCGGGAGGAACGCCGCACAAGCGCACCGTCAAGGGACGGGATTACTGGTACTGGCATCCCGCAACGCGCAACGGGCATCGCCCCCCGGCGAGGTATCTCGGTCCGGACACGCCTGAAATCCGGCGCAGGATCGAGACCCGGGTGGAGCGTGCCGAAGCCCGGAAGGACCGGATCGGCATGGTCCGAGCGCTCCGCGCCGGGGGCATACCCACCCCTGACGGCCTCAGCGGCAACGTGCTGGCCGCTCTGGCCGAGGCCGGCGCCTTCCGGCTCCGCGCCGTGGTCGTCGGATCCCTCGCCTTCCAGTGCTACCTGCCCATGCTCGGTTTCAGGGCGCCGGGCGCGGCGGCGCGCACGGGCGACGTGGACATCGGGCAATTTCCCGCCGTCTCGATCGCCGTGGACGACCGGATCGAACCCGACCTTCTGTCCGTCCTGAAGAGCGCGACCCGGCCTTCGAGGCCGTCCAGGATCCCCGTCGGACCCTTCGTTATGCAATCCGGGGAGAGAGCGAGGAAAGGTTCGTCGTGGACGTGCTCGCCCCCATGCGCGGCCGACCCGGGACCGGCCGGTGCATCTCCCTGCCCTGGAAGGCGACGCCCAGCCACTCCGGTTCCTCGACTTCCTGCTGTACCGGGAGATCGAGGCGCTCGTCCTTCACGGGACGGGAATCCCCGTCAAGGTGCCTGCTCCGGAACGCTTTGCCGTCCACAAACTGCTCGTCGCGGCGCGCAGGCGCACAGACCCGGCAAGCCGCATCAAGGCCCGGAAAGACCTGGAGCAGGCCGCCCTCCTTGTGCGGGTGCTCGCGAGCGACCGCCCAGAAGAACTCCGGGAGGCATGGGAGGAACTGCGCGCGCGCGGACCGTCCTGGCGCAAGGCGGCATCGGGGGCGAAAGGACGCCGCCCGACGTGCAGGACCTCCTCCCATTGCCGGACGCCCCGGACAAGGACGGGAACGATGTCTCCCGCGCTGCGGCAACGCCAGGGGGATCGAAAGGCTCCGGCCCAAGTGACCGGAACCGGACGTTGCGCACCATCGCCTTTCAACGATCCGACAGATCCGTTCAGGACATGATGCTCGCGAGACTGCCCTCATGCGCCCCGCACGGTTCGGACCTACGGCCTCGTCAGGCGGTTCGGCCCGTCCCCGGGACACGAAGCGCGCCCGACCTGTCAACGGTCCAGAGGTCTTGACCTTCGGCGGAAGGCGATCCGCCAGCGCCGCCGACGCACGCATGCGCATACGCGACCCGTTGCAGGAAACGCAAGAAGAGCGGCATGAATCCGTCAAACCATCTTTGTAAGCCCCTACATTTTCGTATGTCTCCTTTCTTTCGGCGCCGCCGGCCGCAACCCGCCCGGACGCTGCGTTCCGGACGGACTGCGGCCGACTGCCGTACGGCGGCTAGAAGCGCGCCGTGAGCCCGAAGCGGACCACGTGCTCCGCCGGGGCGCCGGCGCTTTCGCGCCGCAGGGCCTCGACGGAGAAGTCGAGGGAACCGCTGTCGCCGGACGCCCGCGACAGCGTCCAGCCGAGCCGGTAGTCGCGGCCGGCGTCGGACAGGCCGACGCTGACCTCCGGCGTCGAGGTGAAGCGGTCGCCGAAGGCGGAGAAGCCGTAGGCGAACCGCGCCTCCATGCGCCGCCGGTGCAGCCCGGCGTCGTCGCGGCCGGCGACCGCTGCCACCGGGGTGGGGCTACCGAGCAGCGCGTCGGCGCCGCCGCGAGCCGCTGCACCGAGCGACTGGGTCAGGGTCAGGCGCGGCCCACGGTCCGACTGCTCGCGCGGATCCCAGGTCAGGGAGCCGGCGAAGCCGAATTCGCGGAAGCCCTGCGCCTCGTGGCTCAGCAGCCCGCGTCCGCGGATTTCCGTGCTCAGCCCGGTCTCCGGGTCCGCCCAGGCCAGGCCGCCACCGAGGTCGGCGCCGAACCCGGTCTCGGCGTCGCCGCCGTCATGGCGCAGGCCGATCTCGACGTTCGGCGTCAAGGTCGCCCCGTTGGCCAGGCCGAAGACCTGCGACCCTTCGAGGCCCAGACGCAGCCGTAGCACGTCGGCCCGCGCCGCCTCCAGGCGTCCGCTGCGCCCGGCGATCGCGTCCGACGCCGTCTGCACGAACATCGCGTCCGCCTTCGCCGCCAGCGTCGGACCGTCCCGGCCGCCGTCGAGCAGAACGCCGCGCAGGCCCCCGGCCGCCATCCACAGTTCCAGATCCGTCCGGATTGCGGACGACTCCGCCGGCGTGACCGTCAGGCTGCCCTGGCCGTGGCCCGCAACACCCCAGACCGAGGACTTGTCGGTCGGCTTGTAGCGCACCCAGGGGAAGAGGCCGGTCAACGACGAGGACACTTCGCCCGAGGCCGAACCCAGGTAGCCGCCCTCGCCCTCGCTGTGCGACAGCAACAGCCCCGCTGTCGAGCGCCCGCGCGTCCAGTCGGCGCCCAGCATGCCGCTGGACACTTCGCCGTCGAACGAGACGCCGTCGGCGCGGCCGCTGAAATCGGCGAACGCACCCTGTCCCCAGACCGACAAGAGGCCCTCGTCTGCTGTCTCCGCGGTCAAGGCAAAGGCCGAACCGTTCAGCAGGTCGCCCAGCGCCACTGCTTGCGAAGCGGCCTTCCGGCGGTCCGGACCGGCCTTATCGCCCGCCGCCGCGCCGCCGACCGCATGCCCGGCAAGATGCGCCTCGACACCCGGTTTCGGCGCAGCCGACATCCGGTTCTCGATCGCTCCCAGGATTTGATCGGCAACGGTACGCCCGAACCGGGCGTTCCACTCCTTGGCGGGGGCAAAGACCTTGGCGGCGCCATTTGCCCGCGGCATCGCCTGGACTTGGGCCGCCGGCCCGGCGCCCTCGCCGTTCACCGCACGCACCTCGAAGCTGTGCTGTGCGCCGTTGGCAAGGCCGGTCGCGGTGTGCTCCGTCGCCATACCCACCGAGGTCCACGCCGTCGCCGCGGGCACGCTTGCGCCTTCGGCGAGGCGCATCTCGTAACGCACCATTTTCGAGCCGCCGGTGTCTGCAGGCGCCGACCAGGACAGCACGACCCGAGCGTCGACCGCCGTAGCGGACAGACCCTCCGGCGCGGAGGGCGCCGTCGCCGGCATCGCCTGGACTTGCGCCGCCGGCCCGGCGCCCTCGCCGTTCACCGCACGCACCTCGAAGCTGTGCTGTGCGCCGTTGGCAAGGCCGGTCGCGGTGTGCTCCGTCTCCAGACCCACGGGGGTCCACGCCGCATCCGCGGGCACGCTTGCGCCTTCGGCGTGGCGCAGCTCGTAGCGCACCACCTCCGAACTGCCGGTGTCCGCAGGCGCCGACCAGGACAGCGTCACCGTACCGTCGGCCGCGGTGGCCGACAGACCCTCCGGTGCGGAGGGCACGGTCGCCGGGGTCGGTTCGATGGGCGGCTCGGGCTCGGTCGTTGCCTCGGGTGTCGCCTGGACTTGCGCCGCCGGCCCGGCACCCTCGCCGTTCACCGCACGCACCTCGAAGCTGTGCTGTGCGCCGTTGGCAAGGCCGGTCGCGGTGTGCTCCGTCTCCAGACCCACGGGGGTCCACGCCGTCTTTGCGGGCACGCTTGCGCCTTCGGCGTGGCGCAGCTCGTAGCGCACCACCTCCGAACCGCCAGTGTCCGCAGGCGCCGACCAGGACAGCGTCACCGTACCGTCGGCCGCGGTGGCCGACAGACCCTCCGGTGCGGAGGGCACGGTCGCCGGGGTCGGTTCGACGGGCGGCTCCGGCTCGGTCGTTGCCTCGGGTGTCGCCTGGACTTGCGCCGCCGGCCCGGCGCCCTCGCCGTTCGCCGCACGCACCTCGAAGCTGTGCTGAGCGCCGTTGGCAAGGCCGGTCGCGGTGTGCTCCGTCGCCAGACCCACGGGGGTCCAGGCCGCATCCGCGGGCACGCTTGCGCCTTCGGCGTGGCGCAGCTCGTAGCGCACCACCTCCGAACCGCCAGTGTCCGCAGGCGCCGACCAGGACAGCGTCACCGTACCGTCGGCCGCGGTGGCCGACAGACCCTCCGGTGCGGAGGGCACGGTCGCCGGGGTCGGTTCGATGGGCGGCTCCGGCTCGGTCGTTGCCTCGGGCGTCGCCTGGACTTGCGCCGCCGGCCCGGCACCCTTGCCGTTGACCGCACGCACCTCGAAGCTGTGCTGAACGCCGTTGGCAAGGCCGGTCACGGTGTGCTCGGTCGCCAGACCTACCGACAACCAGGACTTGTCCTGCGGCACGCTTGCGCCTTCGGCGTGGCGCACCTGGTAGGTCACGAGGTTGGAATCTCCGGTGTCCGCAGGCGTCGACCACTGCAAGACGACCCGACCGTCTTCCGCCGCCGCGTCGAGCGCTTGCGGGACGGACGGCCTGCCGACCACCCTGGACTGGATCTGCGCTGCCGGTCCCGCGCCCTCGCCGTTCACCGCGCGCACCTCGAAAGTGTAAAGCCCGCCGGCGGTCAGGCCGGCCGCGGTGTGCTCCGTCTCCAGACCCACCGGGGTCCACGCCGCATCCGCGGGCACGCTTGCGCCTTCGGCGTGGCGGACCTCGTAGCGCACCACCTCCGAACCGCCGGTGTCCGCAGGCGTCTGCCAACTCATTCGGACGTTACCGTAATTCAAGCTCCAGACCACATAGACAGCTTGCGGCGCGGAGGGCACGGTCGCCGGGGCCGGTTCGATGGGCGGCTCCGGCTCGGTCGTTGCCTCGGGCGTCGCCTGGACCTGCGCCGCCGGCCCGGCGCCCTCGCCGTTCACCGCACGCACCTCGAAGCTGTGCTGAACGCCGTTGGCAAGGCCGGTCGCGGTGTAGCCCGTCGCCAGACCTACCAGGAACCAGGACCTGTCCTGCGGCACGCTTGCGCCTTCGGCGTAACGCACCTGGTAGGTCACGAGGTTGGAATCTCCGGTGTCCGCAGGCGCCGACCAGGACAGCGTCACCGTACCGTCGGCCGCGGTGGCCGACAGACCCTCCGGTGCGGAGGGCACGGTCACCGGGGTCGGTTCGATGGGCGGCTCCGGATCGGTCGTTGCCTCGGGTGTCGCCTGGATCTGCGCCGCTGGCCCGGCACCCTGGCGGTTCACCGCCTGCACCTCGAAAGTATGCAGCGCCCCGTTGGCAAGGCGGCTCACGGTGTGCTCCGTCTCCAGACCCACCCGGGACCAGACCGTGTCCTGCGGCATGCTTGCGCCTTCGGCGTGGCGTACCCAGTAGGTCTCGATGTCGGAATTGCCGCTATCCGCAGGCGCCGACCACTGCAAGACGACCCGGCCGTCTTCCGCCGCTGCGTCGAGCGCTTGCGGGACGGACGGCCTGCCGGCCGCCCTCGACTGGGTCTGCGCTGCCGGTCCGGCGCCCTCGCCGTTCACCGCGCGCACCTCGAAAGTGTAAAGCTCGCCGGTGGTCAGGCCGCCCGCGGTGTGATCCCTCGCCAGACCCACCGGGGTCCACGCCGCATCCGCGGGCACGCTTGCGCCTTCGGCGTGGCGCACCTCGTAGCGCACCACCTCCGAACCGCCGGTGTCCGCAGGCGTCAGCCAACTCATTCGGACGTAACCGTAGATCGGGCTCCAGTTCACATAGACAGCTTGCGGCGCGGAGGGCACGGTCGCCGGGGTCGGTTCGATGGGCGGCTCGGGCTCGGTCGTTGCCTCGGGTGTCGCCAGGACTTGCGCCGCCAGCCCGGCACCCTGGCCGTTCACCGCACGCACCTCGAAGCTGTGCTGAGCGCCGTTGGCCAGGCCGGTCACGGTGTGCTCCGTCGTCAGACCCACCCGGGACCAGAACCTGTCCTGCGGCACGCTCGCGCCTTCGGCGTAACGCACCTGGTAGGTCACGATGTCGGAATTGCCGTTATCCGCAGGCGCCGACCACCGCAAGACGACCCGGCCGTCTTCCGCCACCGCGTCGAGCGCTTGCGGGACGGATGGCCTGCCGGCCGCCCTCGACTGGGTCTGCGCTGCCGGTCCCGCGCCCTCGCCGTTCACCGCGCGCACCTCGAAAGTGTAAAGCCCGCCGGTGGTCAGGCCGGTCGCGGTGTGCTCCGTCTCCAGACCCACGGGGGTCCACGCCGTCTTTGCGGGCACGCTTGCGCCTTCGGCGTGGCGCACCTCGTAGCGCACCACCTCCGAACCGCCGGTGTCCGCAGGCGTCTGCCATGTCATTCGAGCGTAACCGTAGCTCGGGCTCCAGTCCACAGAGACAGCTTGCGGCGCGGAGGGCACGGTCGCCGGGGTCGGTTCGATGGGCGGCTCCGGCTCGGTCGTTGCCTCGGGCGTCGCCTGGACTTGCGCCGCCGGCCCGGCACCCTGGCCGTTCACCGCACGCACCTCGAAGCTGTGCTGAGCGCCGTTGGCAAGGCCGGTCACGGTGTGCTCCGTCGTCAGACCCACCGGGGACCAGAACCTGTCCTGCGGCACGCTCGCGCCTTCGGCATGGCGCACCTCGTAGCGCACCACCTCCGAACCGCCGGTGTCCGCAGGCGCCGACCACCGCAAGACGACCCGGCCGTCTTCCGCCGCCGCGTCGAGCGCTTGCGGGACGGACGGCCTGCCGACCACCCTGGACTGGGTCTGCGCTGCCGGTCCCGCGCCCTCGCCGTTCACCGCGCGCACCTCGAAAG
>CBDBIS010000003.1:0-341435 GCA_965206075.1 Alphaproteobacteria bacterium | reverse complement strand
ACGCTCGGTCGGTGTGGTCCGAGCCGACAGCCACCAGCATGCCGTGCTCGGCCGAGCCGACCAGCACCGCCTCCGCCTCGCCGGAACTGCCTTCGCCCAGCACCTGGATGCGCTCGGCCTGCGTCGCCAGCGACGCGCCGACCCGGTAGTAGAGCGGCGTTTGCGACGGCGGCGCCACGCCGATCTCCGCAAGCTCGTCGATATGCTCCTGCACAGCCACCCGGTCGCGGCCCGACCAGCCGGCGATGACGATGACGGAGACCGGCACCTCGATTTCCGTAACGCCCGCCGCGTCGTGAAGCCGGAACTGCATCGCGTTCCTCCTCAGGCCGTGCGCCGCCAGTCCGTGCCGTCCGGCCCGTCCTCAAGCGCGATGCCGCGAGCGGTCAGATCGTCCCTTATCGCGTCGGCACGCGCGAAGTCCCGCGACCGGCGCGCGGCGAACCGTTCCGCCACCAGCGCCTCGATCTCCTCCGCGTCGTCGCCTTCGCCATGAAGCCACGCCGTCGGGTCCTCGCGGAGCAGGCCCAGCACTTCGCCCCCGCCCAGCAGCGCGCCCGCAAGCGCCGCCTTCTCCTCCGCATCTTCCGCCCTGTTGAGCGCCGTTGCGGTCTCGTGCATGGCGGCGATGGCGGCCGGCGTGTTGAGGTCGTCCAGCAGCGCCTCCAGCACGGCCGGCGCGGGCTCGCCCGGCTCGCGGGCGCCCGCATCCCTCAAGGCCCGGTAGAGCCGGTCGAGGCCGCTCTTCGCCTCGCTCAGCGTATCGAGACCGAATTCGAGCGGTGCCCGGTAATGCGCCTGAAGCAGGGCCAGGCGCACCGCCTCGCCGGGCGCCTCCGCCAGTAGTTCGCGCACCGTCAGCACATTGCCGAGCGACTTCGACATCTTGTCGCCCTTCACGACCAGATAGCCGTTGTGCATCCAGTAGCGCACGAAGGGGCCCCCGTGGGCGCACACACTCTGCGCCAATTCGTTCTCGTGATGCGGGAAGATCAGGTCCGCCCCGCCGCCGTGAATGTCGAAGGCGTCGCCCAGATAGGCGCGCGACATGGCGGAGCATTCGATATGCCAGCCGGGGCGGCCACGGCCCCAGGGGCTGGGCCAGCCGGGCAGGTCGTCGGCGCTCGGCTTCCAGAGCACGAAGTCCGCCGGGTCCTTCTTGTAGGGCGCCACATCGACGCGGGCGCCGGCGATCAGCTCCTCGCGGGAGTGGCGCGAAAGCCGCCCGTAGTCCGGCATGGAGGGCACATGGAAGAGCACATGCCCGTCCGCCTCATAGGCGTGGCCGTCCGCGACCAGCTTCTCGATCATCTCGACCATCTGCCCGATATGCCCGGTCGCGCGCGGCTCGACGTCGGGCGTAAGCGCGCCGAGCGCAGCCATGTCGGCGTGGAAGGCCTCGGTCGTCCGCGCCGTGATGCGCTCGATGGGCTCCCCCGTTTCCTGCGCGCGGGCGTTGATCTTGTCGTCCACGTCCGTGATGTTGCGCACATAGGTCACGCGCGGGTAAAGCCGCTTGAGGAGGCGGTAGAGCACGTCGAAGACCACGACGGGACGCGCATTGCCGATATGCGCGAGATCGTAGACCGTCGGCCCGCACACATAGAGGCGCACATGCTCCGGGTCGAGCGGCTCGAAAGGCTCCTTGGCGCGCGCCAGCGTGTTGTGGACGATGAGGGTCACGGGATTGTCTCCGGCTCCATGCGGTCGTGTCGGTTCGGCAGCGGGATATAGGCCAAGCCAACGCCCGCGTATATGTCATGTTTGTCATGTTTCCGGCAGGAACGGCCCGGTCGAAGCGACAGAACCGCCGGTTCGGAGTACAACGAGGACCGGCGGCGCAGTCGGGGAAAGGCGATGAGCGGTGAGGCTTACGATCCGGGTGCCGATGGCGCGCGGACGGTTCCCGGCGACGGGATGTCCTACGGCGACTATCTGAAGCTGGACGGCCTGCTCGCGCAGCAGCATCCCCGGAGCGGCGCGCATGACGAGATGCTGTTCATCGTCCAGCACCAGACGAGCGAACTCTGGATGAAGCTCGCCATTCACGAACTGGCCGCCGCCCGGGAAGAGCTGCGGGCAGGCAATACGGCGCAGCTGTTCAAGATGCTGGCGCGGGTCAGCCGGATCTTCGAGCAACTCAACAGCGCGTGGGACGTGCTGCGCACCATGACGCCTGCCGACTACACCCGGTTCCGGGAAGCGCTCGGGCCGTCCTCGGGACTCCAGTCCTGGCAATACCGGATGATCGAGTTCCTGCTCGGCAACCGGAACGCGAACATGCTGAAGCCGCACGAACACATGCCCGAAATTCGGCAGATGCTCACGGACGAGGCGGCGCGGCCGAGCTTCTACGATGAGACCGTCCGCCTGCTGTTCGAAACGGTCGACGGCCACACCGACGACATGCCCGCGCCCCGACTCGACGCGCCGCATCAGGCAGCACCCGCAATCCAGGCGAAATGGAAGACCGTTTACGAGAACATCGAACGGTACTGGACGCTCTACGAGCTCGGCGAGAAGCTGGTCGATCTGGAGGACTATTTCCGCCGCTGGCGGTTCAACCATGTCACCACGGTCGAGCGTGTGATCGGTTCCAAGCGGGGCACCGGCGGCACCTCCGGCGTGCCTTACCTGCGCCGGATGCTCGGCGTCGAACTGTTCCCGGAACTCTGGCATGTGCGCGGGGAGCTCTGACACGAAGATGTTCGATAAGGAACTCATGTCCTGGGAGCGGTCGTTCGAGCTCTCCTCCCGCCTGGCGGGAGGGGCCGCGCGGAAGCCGAACGAACGGGGAAAACCGTTACCCATCCATCCGGTTGCTCAAAAGCAACGCCGCCGCACGGAGATGTGTGAATCCAGCAGGCAAGCGGGGAAGGGGTTTCCGGCGGCAGTCGGCACAGGTCCCATTCCATGATCGTTGGCGGGGGGCCAGCGCGATGACGACGGCTCCGGGCATGCGGCCGGCGCTCGGTGTTACCGTCGTCGGCCTCGGCACGGCCATCGGCTCGCTCGACACGGCCGTCAATATCGCCTTCCCGGACATCGTCCGCAGCCTCGGCATCGAGCTCGGCGACATCCAGTGGGTGGTGATCTGCTATGTGCTGACCTATGCGAGCCTGATGCTGGTCTGCGGGCGGCTGGGAGACCTGTTCGGCCATGCGCGGCTGTTCCGCATCGGGCTTGCCTGGAGCGTCGCGGCCTTCGTCGCCTGCGCGCTCGCGCCCGCCTTCGAAATCCTGCTCGCCGCGCGCGTCGCCCAGGGCGTCGGCACGGCGATGGTGCTCGCGGTCGGCCCCGCGCTCGCGACGGCCTATTTTCCCGAATCGTCGCGCGCGCGCGTGCTCGGCGCCTACACCTTCCTGTTCGCGCTCGGTGGCGCAGTCGGCCCTTCGCTCGGCGGCCTGCTGGTCGATGCGATGGGCTGGGCCGGCGTGTTCTGGTTCCGCGCGCCGATCGCGCTTGCCGCCCTGCTCCTCTTCCGCGCACCGCCCGCGGCCGCCGCAGGCGGAGGCGCGCCCCGTTTCGACGCGGTGGGCGGCGTGCTGCTGGTCCTCGCCATCGGCTGCCTGCTGCTCGGCATCAACCGGGCGGCGAGCGGCGGCTGGCTCGGCTTTGCGCTGCTGCTGGCCGCATTCGCCGCCGGCGCCCGGTTCGCGCTCCGCAACCATCCCTCGCCCATCATCCGCCTGGCACCCTTCCGCCGGCCAGGCTTCTCGATCCCGGCTCTGAGCAACATCGCCGTCAATCTCGTCGGCTTCGCGGTGATGCTGCTCGTGCCCTTCTGGCTCGACCGGGTGGCTGGGCTGGACGTGCTGACCGCGGGCGCGCTGCTCGCGCTCTCGCCGCTCGGCATGGCACTTGCCTCGCCCTTCGCCGGGCGCTGGACGCAGCGCCGCGACGGCAGGCTGATTGCGGCGGCAGGCGCGCTTGCGGTTGCGGGCGGACTTGCCGGCATCGGGCTCTGGGGTGCGGAACCGGGCATGGCTTTCGTGGCGGGCGCGCTGCTGCTGCACGGCGCGGGACTCGGCATCTTCCAGGTCGCCTATCTGGAGGTCGCGAGCGCGAGCCTGCCGCTCCGGGACCGGGGCGTCGCCGGCAGCCTCGTGATGATGACGCGCACGCTCGGCGTGGTGTTGGGCGCAACCGGCCTGATGCTTGCCTTCAACACCGTCGGCGGCACCTTCCTCTACGCTTTCGCCGCCGTCTTCCTCGGCTCCGCCGCAATCCCGGTCCTGGCCGCGCTCGCGCTCGCCTTCGCCACCGAGCGCGCCTCCGGGCCGGCGGGCGGTCGATAGCAGACGGAAAAGCGCAGATACGCCGCCGTTCGTGCACGTTCACGGTTTTCCGTGCTATCCTATCTCTCTGAAATATATGAAGAAGTTTGGCAATTGTCGGATAAGGAAAGTCGGCTTTGCTTATTCGATATACCGACCGAACGGTCGTTGCTTCGTCAGCAGCAGCGCCCCCCCCTCGCCGACATCGCGGATGAGCAGCGCTATTGCAGCCCGATACGAGCTCCGGTCCGTTTTTTCACATTCGCTTCACGACCGTGCTGATCCTGCCAAGTTTTGTCCGCCCCATTGTAGCTGACAATGGATAAACTACGGCGCTTCTCATCGAGTGCTTCCGTCACGATTGCCAATCTGTAACTCTCGCGGTATCGACGGCTGGTCATTGCAGAATATTCGTTCGGCGTTAGCTCTACTTTTCCGACAGGTCCCGAGCAGCCCTTGATTTCAATGAGTAACTCTACCGCTCCTTGTCTGGCCTCCAAGTCCCAGCCGGCATTGTCTGCCTCCACAGACACGCAGTCGAAACCACGTGCCTCATAATAGGCAATGACGTGATCGACTGCTGCCCGCTCAACTGTAGCCCGGCGCTTCGAGTCCGGTTGATGCGATCTCTGTCCCATGACATCGGGCAATCGAAGACTTTCGGAACCCTCCACTCGACCTCGAATACTTCGGATGAACTCTTGTGACTCGTCCTGTTGACGCACGTAGCGCACATTGCTCTGCCCAAATCCCCAAGTGGGGGGATGATTTCTGGCACGCGGTACAGTCATCACTCGTTCATCAATCGCTAATAGGGTACAATCTTCCTTTCTTGCCTTAGAAAAATACAAACGGTCATTGAGTCGTTGTTCATCTCGCCAGACGCGAGCATTTCGAAACCAACCAACGACACGCCGCCCGCCCTCTGGTAGCGTTGCCGTGAAGACTATTGTTACATCGTCTACGTAGACTTGACCATGCTCGGCTCCCAATCGTTGTATGTTGATTCGATTTCCCGGCGGCTGCACATATCCATAGCAATACTCGCCAATTGGCGAAAAATTATTTATCTCCTCCCCTGTTTTGTTGTCGTGGACATATTGTCCACCATTGACAATACGGTCCGTATCGGTCTGACCATTGTAATGCTTCATCCAACCGACATTGAAGAAAATTAGTGGCATACACTTGTCTTCGAGATTCCGAATTTTTCTGCCATGATTTACCTATCGGCTGTCATCATTTTCTGTCGCTGCCCAGCAATCCCAACGGACTATTTCCTAACGGTTATCTTCCAGAATCATCCCCGCGCCCTTTTCGGCGATCATGATGGTGGGGGCGTTGGTGTTGGCGGTGGTGACGGCGGGCATGACCGAGGCGTCGATCACGCGCAGCCCCTCCAGCCCGCGCACGCGCAGGCGCGAATCGACCACGCACATCGGGTCCTCGCCCATGCGGCAGGTGCCGACCATGTGGTAGATCGTCCGCCCGGTGTTGCGCACGAAGTCCTCCAGCGCCTCCTTGCCGTCCACCTCCGGCCCCGGCGAGGTCTCCCCCTGGGTGATGCCGGCGAAGGCCGGCTGGGCGAAAATCTCCCGCGCCTGGCGAACGCCCTCCACGGCGACCCGCAGGTCGTCCGGGTCGTCCAGCATGTTCGGCCGGATCGCCGGCGGCGTGAAGGGATCCGGCGAGACCGCCACGATTTCGCCGCGCGAGGACGGGCGCGCGATCGAGACCGCCACCGACATGCCCGGCTCCTGCTCCAGGCGGCCGAAATCGTCGTCGTTGAAGCTCGCAGGCGTGAACAGGAGCTGAATGTCCGGCGAGGCCAGCCCCTCGCGCGAGCGCGTGTAGCATTGCGCGCTGGAGACGCCGAAGGTGAGCGCACCGTTCCCGAACAGGGCGAAGCGCGCCATCTCGCGCACCAGCCGCCAGCCGCGCGAAAGCTGGTTGACCGACTGCTGCCCGCGCACGCGGTGGGAGATGCGCACGGTGTAGTGGTCCGAATAGTTCATGCCGACGCCCGGCAGGTCGTGGCGGACCTCGACGCCGATCTCCCGGAGCCGCTCCGCCGGGCCGACGCCCGATATGTGGAGCAGATGCGGCGAGTTGACGGTGCCGCCCGAGACGATCACCTCCCGCGCCGCGCTGACCGCCCGGTCCCGGCCCCGCTGCCGGAAGGCGACGCCCGTGCAGCGCTTGCCGTCGAAGCGGAGCCCGGTCGCATGGGCGTCGGTCTCGACCCGCAGGTTCGCCCGCCCGCGCGCATCGCGCAGGAAGGTGCGCGCCGTCGAGCCCCGGAAGCGCCCGTTGCGCGACATCTGGGAATAGCCGACGCCCTCGGCCGGCGGCCGGCCGCTCAGGTCCCTTGCGAAGGCGTGCCCCGCCTGCTGCGCCGCCTCGACGAAACGGTGGGTGAGCGGCAGCACCGTCCGGTAGTCCTCGACAAGGATCGGCCCCGACTTGCCGCGCTCGCCGGGGTCGCCCGGCCCGTAGCGCTCGATGCTCTTGAAGTGCTGCTTCACGTCGTCATAGGACCAGCCGCGCGCGCCCAGTTGCGCCCAGTTGTCGTAGTCGGCCGCATTGCCGCGGATGAACAGCATGCCGTTGATCGAGGACGACCCGCCCAGCACCTTGCCGCGCGGGCAATGGAACGCGCGGTTGCCGGTCTTCTCGTCCGGCTCCGTGTAGTAGTTCCAGTTGACGACCGGGTGGGTGATGAGCTTGAGCACGCCCGCCGGCACATGGATCAGCGGGTTCGTATCCTTGCCGCCGGCCTCCAGCAGCACGACCTCCGCCCCGCCCGCGCTCAACCGCTCGGCCAGCACGCAACCGGCGGAACCGGCCCCCACGATGACATAATCCGCTTCCATGGTCCTCAACCCTCCCCTGCCCGGCTTCAATGGAGGCTTATATACCCGACTTGGCCGACGGTCCGCATTCGATCCGACGACGGAACCGTCCGCTCCCGTTCCGTCATGCCCGGACTTGTTCCACGGCTGTCCGGTTTAGGATTTGTGGACAAGGCGCATAGCTTGGGTTCAACTGGGTTCCGAGGAGTTCGGCGGGATCGGGCCTCGGATTGACGCCCGGCGGCCCGGCCCTCACATCGTCATGCCCGGACTTGTTCCGGGCATCTCCAGCCATCGCTTCGGCCGGACGGCCGCATGGATACCCGGAACAAGTCCGGGTATGACGAAAGGGGCTGCCCGGCCATGACGGCTTAACGCCGGAGAGAGTGCGCGGACCCTCGCAGACCCTTCGTCAATACCGGGCGATGCTGTAACCCGCGCGCTCCAGCACGGCAACCGCCTGTTGCCGCGATACGCTGGGGAAATCCTCCAGGAATTCGTCCAGACGGTCGCCCGCTTCGAGATTCTCCATCAGAATGCGGACCGGAACCCTGGTGCCGGCAAACACAGGAGTCCCGCCGAGAATTTCCGGATCCCTGTCGATCAGCTTGTCTGTCATTCCTGCCTCCGCCGCTATATCTATCCGGCCCAACACCCCCAATGCTAAGGTTTGCTAGCGCGAATTTTCATAATGGTCATCTACCATCGGAGCATTCTTTCCTAATGTGCAAACAATAATACACTCATGGCACGTGCTGGTTATCGCGGCAGTATTGCCAAAGATAATTGTCCACCTGCTGCCGAGTCAGATTGTATTCTTGGCTAAGGAAAGTGACCATCTGGTCAACGGTCGCGGCACAGGCGTCGGCGCACTGCATGATCCAAGTATCGCACTTTTCTGTGTCTTCAAGACCAAGCACCAACGCCATGTGCTGTTTAGTTGCAGGACCTATCCAAGGAAGTTCCAAGAGTATGTTTGGGCCACACGATCTCAGGCGTCGCCTAAAGCTTTGCCAGCCTTCGGCGTGAATCGACTTGCATCCTTTTAGGAAGGCGTTCGCCTTTCCTCGGTGGCTAATGGGGAGCACCTCAGCGTCTATCGACTCCATAGCAGCAATCCTGTTTATGTCCAAATCATGAAAAGCGGCCTTGATGGCGTTGAAGTATCGTCTCACGACTGCATTTCGGAATCCAGAGGAGTAAATGACCCAAAGGTAGGTACGGAGAAATCTCTCCAAGTCAATGTTGTCGAAATCGTAGGGTGTGAACAACCTGTCTCCAACATGGTCGCGTGCTATCTCCAACATCCTCTTCGCTTCAGCCCTGTCCACTGGACTTTCCCCCATGTTCCGATCAAAGATGAATGCACCGGCTATTGTCGGTTCTGTCCCACTCCTTGAACCGTCCACACATCGAACCGCTCAGGAAAAAACGAGGCGAGCCGCTTGGGTACAGATCCGTCAAGCAGCAGCTTCATTCGTATCGGATAGCAGCAGCGCTGCCGCGCGCTCCAGCACGGCAACCGCCTGTTGCCGCGATACGCTGGGGAAATCCTCCAGGAATTCGTCCAGACGGTCGCCCGCTTCCAGATTCTCCGTCAGAATGCGGACTGGAACCCTGGTGCCGGCAAACACAGGAGTCCCGCCGAGAATTTCCGGATCCCTGTCGATCAGCTTTTCCGTCATTCCTGCCTCCGCCGCCATATCTGTTCGGCCCAACACCTCGAGGCTCGTGGTGAGACTGTAATCGCTGTTCATCTCGTCGGCGTCAATGCCGGGCGATGGTGTAGCCGGCTTGCTCCCTGTCCCAGGCGCCGGGCGGCAGGCCGGCGTCGCGGAGTTCGCCCTTGCGCAGCTTGCCGGACGCAGTCTTCTCGAAACCGCCGACGAAATCCACGAAACGCGGCACGGCGTAGCGCGGCATGCGCGGCACGCACCAGTCGAGCACCTCGACCGGGTCCGGCCGTGCGCCGTTCTCGGCCAACAGCACCGCCAGCACTTCCTCCTCGCCGCCCGCGCCCTCGACCCTGACCCCGACGACGGCGCTCTCCGCGATGGCGGGATGGGCGTTCAGCACCTGCTCGACCTCGAAGGCGGAGATGTTCTCGCCCCGGCGGCGGATACAGTCCTTGAGGCGGTCCACATAATGCAGCCGCCCGCCCTCGTCGAAGCGCGCGGCGTCGCCCGTGTGGAACCATAAATTGCGCCAGGCCTCGACCGTGCGCTCCGGCATCCGGTAGTAGCCGGCGAAAAAGCAGCCGGGCAGCTTCGGGCGGATCAGCAGCTCGCCCACCTCGCCCGCAGGCAGCGGTGCGTCCGTCTCGGGATCGGCGACACAGGCCTCGTACCACCGGTCCTCCAGATAGCCGGCGCAGCCGGATTCGACGGGTTCCGAGAGCCGGCACCAGAACGGCATGCCGCATTCCGTCATCCCGAAACCCTGCAGGATGCGCAGGCCGAAGCGCTCCTCGAACGCCGCGCCCCAGGGGCCGGTGGGCACCGACAGCGTCACGCGCAGGCGATGGTTGCGGTCGCGCGGCGTGGGGGCCGTGTTGAACAGGAACTCGGGCATCACGCCCAAGAGGTTGGTGTGCGTCGCGCCGCAGGCGATCGCCTCGTCCAGCCAGCGGTTGGGGCTGAACCGGCGCACGACATGCACGCGCGCGCCGACCGCGAGCGCCGCGATCGTCTGCGCGCAAAGCGCGTTGATGTGGAAGAGCGGCATGGACACGTAGTAGAGGTCGTCGCCCGTGAGCCCCGTCGCCCGGGCGGTCGATGCGGACATGAGGAAAAGATGGCCGTGCGGTATCAGCGCGCCCTTGGCGGGACCCGTCGTGCCGGATGTGTAGAGGATTGCGCAGATATCGCCGGGCCGGGCGGCCGTTTCCGGAACGGGATGGCCGTCGCCCGCGGCAAGGAACGCCTCGAAACTCGAAACCGCGCTGTCGACGAATAGCGCCGGCGGGATCGCGGGCACAGCCTCTCCGACGACGGCCAGCCGCTCCGGCGACGACCCGTCTATGCTCTCGAACGCGCGCAACAGGCCGGCTTCGGCCACGACCATCGCCGGTTCCGCATTCTCGACCTGGTGCTCCAGGAATGAGCCCTTCAGCTCGGTATTGATCGGTACGATGACGCAGCCAGCCTTCATCGCGCCGAAGAACGCGATGAGGATTTCCGGCCCGTTGCCGAGCAGCGCCACCACCCGCTCGCCGGGCCCGATCCCGCAGGCGGCGAGCGCGGCGGCGAAACGGTCGGACTCGCGGTCGAGACCTGCAAAGGTCAACGATCCGCCGCCCTCGAAGGTCGCGAACACCCGCTCGCCACGCCAGCGCGCGCGGGCGCGGACCAGATGCGTCATCGTCCAGTCCGGCCCGACCCGCCCGTCGCCGAGAACCGCTTCGCTCTTCATGGCGGATACATTAACCCGGATTTCCAAGCGCCGTCACAGTCCGCGCGGGCCGTCAGCCGTCCCCCGCGAATTCGCCGGCCACCGCCTCGAAGATTTCCGCGAACAGGGCGCGCTCCTCCGCCGTGCCGACCGTCGCGCGGATGCAGCGGTCGAGCGGGGCGACGCCCGGCATGCGCACGAACACGCCCTCGTCCTGGAGCCTTGCCAGCACCGCGCGCGCCCTCTCGCCGTCTCCGCCCATGTCGATGGCGACGAAGTTGGTCGCGGACTGCACGGTCGAGAAACCGAGACGCTGGGCGAGCGCGTAGTAGTCGTTGCGCCCGCGCGCGACCTCTTCGACCACCGAGGCGATGAACGCCGTGTCATGGAGCGAGGCAAGCGCGCCCGCCTGCGCGATGCGGTTCACGCCGAAATGGTTGCGGATGCGCCCGAGGCCCCCGATGGTCCGCGCGGGCGCGATGGCATAGCCAACGCGCGCTCCGGCCATGCCGTGCGCCTTGGAGAAGGTGCGCATGCGGATGACGCGCGGGTCTTCGGCGCCGATGGGAAAGACCGCCGAAGCCGGCGCGAAGTCGATATAGGCCTCGTCCAGCACCAGCAGCGTCCATTCCGGCAGCTCGTCGATGAAGGCGCGCACCGCGGCCGCGTCGTGCCAGGTGCCCATCGGGTTGTCGGGATTGGCGAGAAAGACGAGCGGCGCCTCCAGCCGGCGCACGGCGTCCAGCAGGGCTTCCAGGTCGATCCGGTCGTCGCGGTAAGGCACGGCCTCCAGCACCCCGCCGAAACCGGCCACATGGTAGTTGAAGGTCGGATAAGCGCCGAGCGAGGTGACGACCGCCTGGCCCGGCTCCACGACCATCCGCACGACGTTTCCGAGCATCTCGTCGATGCCCGCTCCGAGCAGCACTTCGTCGATGGAAACGCCGTGCAGCGCGGCGATGGCGCTGCGAAGCTCATAGCCCTCCGGATCGTTGTACCAGGAGATGTTCTGCGTAGCCTCGCGCATGGCTTCGGCCGCCTTTGGGGAAATGCCGAAAGCGCTCTCGTTCGCGCCGACGCGGACGCGGAACGCCGCGCCGCGCTGGCGCTCCAGCGTCTCGGGGCCGACAAAGGGGATCGTCGAAGGCAGGCTCTCGACCAGACGGGTGAAGCGGGGAGCAGCAGCCATGGCCGTGTACTCGCAGCAGGCCGCGGGCGCGAGCGCCCCGGACTCGTTGATCGACTGGCGATATCCGACCGCGCCCGCGCGGGTTCGTCAATAGTGTTTAGCGAAGGGCGGCGGACGGGGCATGCCGGCCTGAACCCCGATCAACCGTTCGGAATGTCGAGAACCAGCGGAACGTGATCGCTCAATCCTGCACCAACCCAGTTCTCGAACGGCTCAACCCGGAAATCGAACGGTCTTGCGGTCCATGTCCGCGGGATGAAGACATAGTCGATGTGATAGGTCGGTCCGTCCTTCCTGCGGTCGCGCCAATAGATTGTCGCCGCGGCCTCCTCTCCCTGCAGTTCGCCCGTCGCCGCATGATAGGCGCTGACCAAGCCGCAGGCATCGAGAGCGTCAACGGTGTCCCGGTGATTGCCTGCCCATCCCCGCTTGTCCCAGATGACATTGTGGTTGAAGTCGCCGGCAAGCACGGCGTCCTCCCCGGTCAGGAACTGACGGTAGAAGTCGAGCGCCTCGTTCACGGGTCCCGACTCGGCTTTGCGGAGACCGAAGATATGCGCCAGCACGGCAAGAAGGTTGAAGCGTCGAGGCGCGTGGACTTCGACCGGAGTTACCCATCGCAGATCCGTCCTGAATCGACCGTGAACGGATCCACGCGACCCGTTGAAGAAGAAGACCGCCAGTCCCTTGTTCCGGTTCCGGCCGGTCCAGATTGGCGGAGCGGAAAAGGCGGGAAGGCTGCATTTGCGCCCCAGGACCTCCGGGTCGGCGCATTCGGATATGACGGCGATATCCGGCTCCAGCGCCATCAACGGCTCGAATTTGCGGTGCAGCGCACCGGCGCAATTCCAGGCGACAAGCCGCATTCCGGGTTTTCGCATTCGGAGCCGCTCAGACTCCAACTCAAAGCGCGGCGGCGCGGGCGAAGGCGGGGCGGGCGGTCGCGCGGTCCCAATAGGCTTGGATATTGGGCGTGAAGGCTTCGTCGATGCCGATGCGCCCGGCGAAATGCAGCGCCCAGACGATGGCGATGTCGGCAATGGTGAAACGCCCGGAGCAGAGATAGTCGCGGGTCTCCAGCGCCGCCTCCAGCACCCGCAGCCGGCCGAGGAACCAGAGCCGGTAGTCCTCCACCACCTGCGGCAGGCGCCGTTCCTCCGGCTCCAGGTCGCGGTAGCGGAAGACCAGCGTCTGCGGGAAGGTGAGCGTGGCGTCGCTGCGGTGCAGCCAGTCGAGCCAGAGGGGGTAGTCCGGCTCGTCCGGCGCGACGCGGAGCGGCGTCGGGCCGTAGCGGTCCACCAGATAGTGGCAGATGGCGCCCGATTCCGTCATCCAGACGTCGCCGTCGATCAGGCAGGGCACCGTGCCGAGCGGGTTCACCTCCTTGTAGTCCTTGTGGTGGACGCGCGGCGGGAACTCCAGCGTCACCAGCTCGTAGTCGAGCCCCATCTCCTCCAAGGTCCACACGCAGCGCATCGAGCGCGCCTGCGCGCAGTGGTAAAGCGTGATCGCCATGCCCCGTCCTCCCGTCCGCCGCCGGTTCTCTTTCATGCAAGAGTAGCCGCAGGCGAGCGGCAGGGCCAAGGCGCGGCGATCCGGGAAAGGGAAGCCGGCCTTCTTTGAAAGACGCCGGCGAAGCCCCGCGCAACTTGTAATTGTGCAACAATGATGTACATTTTCGCCGGTTGTGCGGATCGAACCTGCGAAGCCACCGTAAGCAACATCGGATGCAAATCCATGCCGCCTGCCATTTACAAGATCGCCGAGGCGCGCGCCCGTTTTTCGGAGCTGCTGGCTCGGGCCAAAGCCGGGGAGGAAATCGTCATCGCCAAGGGGCGGGAACCTCACGCTCGTATCGTTCCACCAAACGAGGCCGGCAGCCGGGAACCCGCGCCGCTGGGGCATCTGAGTTTGCCGGACGACCTCTTCGATGGCGATGATCCGGAACAGGCCGTTATTGACGCCGGCGAGTACAATGACTCGCTCGGCATCTGGCGAGGCCCGCCCGGCTAGCATTGCGGCTGCTGCTGGACAGTCATGCCATTTATTGGTGGTTGACGGGGAGCGCCCGGCTGTCCGCATCCGCTCGCGATCTGATCCTCGACCGCGCGAATGCGGTGCTCGTCAGCGCGGTCTCGGTCTATGAGATCGAACTCAAGGCCGGGCGCCAACGAGTGAACCTGCCGCCGCAGGAATTGCGGGCGGCGCTGAGGCGCAACGCGGTCGAGGAACTGCCCGTCACCCACGGCCATGCCGAATATGCGGCCCTTCTCGACTGGCCGCACCGCGACCCGTGGGACCGCCTGCTCGCAGCGCAAGCGCTGCTGGAGAACTGCGATTTGGTATCGGTGGACAAGATATTCGATGCCACCGCCGTCACCCGGCGCTGGTGAGTGTGAGCCCCGATTGACCCTCTGTCCGGCTGCCGGGATTCAAGCGGCCGCGAACGGTGTGATGCCGGACAAGTCCACGGTCTCCCTAGCTTGGGCAAGGTCGTAGGCGCGCTGCAGGTTCATCCAGAACTCCGCGGTATTGCCGAAGAACCTGGAGAGGCGCATGGCAGTGTCCACACTAAGCGAAGTTTCGCCTTTCACGAGACGCTCGATCCGTGTCCGGGCCACGCCCAAGCGCTTGGCGAGCGCGGGCGCGCTCATGCCGAGCGGTTCCAGGTAGAGCAGCGCCAGCACCTCCCCCGGATGAGACGGATTTTTCAACAAGGTCATCCCGGGTCCCTTCGGTGGCAATCCCATCAAATCTCGTCGCCGTATCCGTAGTCCCTGTCCAGCCTGCGGCCCATGGCGCGGGCGTGGGGGGCGCCTTCGGCTATGAGGGCGAGCACATAATCGTCCTCTGGCAGGCCCGCGGCGGCGGCGAGTATCCGCACCTCGTCCAGCAGCGCGCCTTCGGGCGGCAGCACGGGCGCCGGCAGGGAGACCGGCTCGCGCTCCGGCGGCGGGCCGGCTTCCAGAACGGGCCGGCGGTCGCGCCATTCGGTCGCCTCCTCGAAGGCCTGTCCCGCCGCCAGCACGGTCCGGTCGTGGAAGGGCGCAGCGGCGATCTGCACGCCGAGCGGCAGGCCGCCCTCCGAATAGCCTGCAGTGATCGTCAGCGCGGGTCCGCCCGTCACGTCGAAGGGCGTGGTAATGCTGGGGTAGAGCCAGAAATTCGCGGTGTCGTGCGCGTCTAGGCGCGGCGCAGGGCCGGTCGCCGAGGGCGCGACAAGCACGTCGAAGCGCTCATAGACCGGCTCCATCGCGCGCCGCAGCTGCCGCCAGCGCCGGTGCGCGGCGATGTAGTCCTGCGAGGTGTAGCAGACGGCCCCCAGCGCGCGGGACAGGAAGTCCTGGCCGAAATCGCGCGGGCGCGTCTGGAGGTCGCGCCGGTGGACGTTGAACAGCTCGCTCTCGGCAATCGTGATCTTGACGTCGTACCAGTCCTGCACCGGCGGCATGCGCGCCGTCTCCACGCTTGCGCCGAGGCTGCGGAAGACCTCCGCCATATGTTCGCAGGCCGCGACCATCTCCGGCGCGCAGTTCAGGTCCTCCTCCCAGTAGTGGCGCAGCAGGCCGATGCGCAGCCCCGCCATCGAAGGCGGCGCAGGCTGTTGCGGGCGGGTCGAGGAGCGCGGGTCCTCCGGGTCGTGGCCGGCCAGCGCATCGAGCAAGAGCGCGCAGTCTTCCGAGGTCCAGGCAAGAGGCCCGCAATGGTCGAAGGTGAAGGAGTTGGGGATGACGCCGCGCCGGCTGACCAGCCCGTAGCTCGGCATCAGCCCGGCGACGCCGGAAAGCGCGGCCGGCCCGCGGATCGAGCCGCCGGTGTCGGTGCCAAGCGCGCCGAGGCACAGCCCGGCCGCCACCGCGACACCCGACCCGCTCGACGAGCCGCCGGAGAAGCGGTCGGTGTTCCAGGGGTTTCGCGCCGGCGGCCAGGGCAGGTCGAAGCTCGGCCCGCCATGCGCGAACTCATGCGTGGCGAGCTTTCCGGTGATGACCGCGCCCGCCGCCCTGAGCCGGCGCACCGTCTCGGCGTCCTCCGCCGGCACGCGGTCCTGCCGGGTTTTCGAGCCGCCCGCGGTCAGCACGCCGGCCGTGTCGTAGATGTCCTTGAGAGCGACGGTGACGCCGTGCAGCGGCCCCCGGCGGCGTCCCGCCGCAATCTCGGCATCCGCCGCCCTGGCGTCCGCAAGCGCGCTTTCGGCCATGACCGTCACATGGCTGTTCAGCCGCGCGTCATAGGCCTCGATCCGCGAGAGTGTCGCCTCAACCAGTTCGACCGACGACAATTGCCGCGCGGCTATCGCCCGCGAGGCCTCCGCAAGCGTGAGATGCGCGAGATCGACCATATGTCCCTGCCCTTTCCTGCCCCGTGGCGGCGAACCGCCATTATGCCGGCCGCCGGACGCCGGGAACACCGCGCCGGGCTTGACCGGCGCGCGGGGCCGCGCCACGAATGGCCGACCCGAAAATTGGAGGATGCGCCATGCGCTGGGCGCGGATCGAAACGGCGGACGGGCCCCGCTACGGCATTGTCGAGGGCGACAGCATCGCAACGGTGGACGGGTCTCCCTTCGGCGACCATGCGCCGACCGGAGAGCGGATCGCGCTGGACGCCGCCCGCTTCCTGCCGCCGGTCGTGCCGCCCACCTTCTACGCCGCCGGCCTCAACTATCCAGAGCATGCCGTGGCGGCGGCCGACAAGCGCGGAGAAATCCCCTCCCTGCCGGAGAGCGCGGACATCGGCTACCGCGCCGTCAACGCGCTCACCGGCCACCGGCAACCCATCGTCATCCCGGCCGACGCCACGGAGCGCGTCCAGTACGAGGCCGAACTCGTGGCCGTAATCGGCCGCACGGCGCGCAATATCCGCGAGGACGAGGTGCGCAGCCACCTGCTCGGCTACACCATCGGCAACGATGTCTCCGAGCGCCACTGGCAGGCGCACGACCGCACCCTCTGGCGCGCCAAGAACACCGACAGCTTCGCGCCGATGGGCCCCTGGATCGACACCGAGTTCGACCCTGCCGGCACGGAAACCGTCGTGCGGATGAACGGCAAGGAGACGATCCGCTTCGCCACGGACTCGATGATCTTCTCCGTCGAGACCTTCATCGCCCGCATGTCCCGCTATCTGACGCTTATGCCGGGCGATGTGGTCTGGATGGGGACGGAAGGCGCCGGCCCGAACATGGCGCATGGCGACTTCTGCGAAATCGAGATCGCCGGGCTCGGCACGCTCGCCAATCCGGTGGTCCGCGAAGGCATGTAATGCGGCGTCCGACCGGACTGCAACGATGAGAGCGGCCTCAGATACCGCTGCTACGGCTCAGGCATCGAAATTTCCCCGCTGGCGGCTCCGATAGGGAACGGTCTTCTAGAGCGCGATCCGTTCGAGTTGAAACGGACTTATACCAGCGGCTCCGGTTTGTGACTCATGGAGATCGCCGCCCGGTTTTCCCTCTGCGTCACCCCGGCCGGAGCGAAGCGGAGAGCCGGGGTCCACCCATGGCTCTCGACGATGCCGTAGCCGGTGGGGAGCAGGCTCGACCGCTGAAGTTGCCGCGAGAACCGAGGCTGGGCCCCGGCTCGGGGGCCGGGGTGACGGTGGGGGCCATCACAATAGGTTCCGATCGACGACCGCTGGTATTACCGGTAAAGCCTCAATCGTCACCCCGGACGGCGCGCCAGCGGCGATCCGGGGTCCATCTTCCGGCATTTCCACCGGACTGAAACAGCAGTGGATGGGCCCCGGATCGGGGTCCGGGGCGACGAATTGGGTCAAGGCCGGCAGCGTTTAGGGCGGAGCCCGATCTGTATGGATCGCATTTCAGTCCAAACCCGAAATTGTCGCCCCGGCCTCCGAGCCGGGGCCCAGTAACGCCGCTGCAACCCGGCAGAGACTTGGACTGCCTGGACCCCGGATCTCCGCTTCGCTCCGCCCGGGGTGACACCTGGGGCCGCGCATTCGGCCCCGTTGCAACCGGAACGGGCTAGGGCAGCGGTGGCTCCATTTGAAGCACAAGGCATGCCCGTCGCGCGGCGCTCCACTCTTCCTCGTCCATTGCGAGCCGGAGGCCGGGACGCGCGGCACTCCGTATATGCGCCAACCGCTCGGCGGTCGCCGGATGGGTGGAGAGCATGCGGGCAAGCAGCCCTCCTTCCTCCCCGTGCTTTTCTTCCATGCGGGCGAAGAAATCCGCGAAGCCCTCTGTCCCGATACCCGCAGCCTCGAGGCGCTCGAGCGCAAAGGCGTCCGCTTCGCGCTCCGCGTCCCGGGAATAGCCGGTGTTGACCAGCCACTCTGCCAGGCCGCCCGTGAGCGTGCCGCCCGTAAGGTCGCCCAGCAGCACGCCGATCAGCAGCGATACGGCGAAGGACCGGTAAAGGGCACGCGTGGAATGGTCGTGCGCGATGTGGCCGAGCTCGTGCGCGGCGATGCCCGCGATCTCCTCCGGGCTCCCGGCTTCGTCGAGCAGACTCCCGGTGAACACCATGATGCCGCCCGGCAGGGCGAAAGCGTTGACCATGCGCGAATTCACGACGACCACACGCACTGTCGGCCGGTCTTCCAGATCGGCGCCAAGGCGTTCGACGAGGCGCTGCAACGTGGCCACCCCCCATTCGTTCGAGCAGTAGCGGCCGCCGCTTTCAGCCCGCCGGCCGGGCAGCAGATCGACGAGATGGACGAGGACCGTCCTGCCCAGACGGTACTTGGCGGAATCGGGCGTCACCGCCGCAAGCTGGGCCGACAGCAGGGGAATGAGTACCAGAACGATGCCCACGAGCGACCCCGCGGCAAGCGCAACCCAGAGCGCGATCCTCGCGACCGCCCTGCCGGAGGTCCGCTGCCGGCGCCTGAGGTGCGGCGCCCTCCGTTCGAGCGCGGGGACGATCTCCGGATCGTCCACGACAAGCCGCGCCGTCGTGCCGGCGAGGCCGAGCCGCACCGGCTCCCCCTCGCGCGGCTTCTCCACCAACCGGACGCCATCGCCCGGCCAAGACCCCACAATGGGTCCCGCCTCTTCGAAGATCGCCAGCCCGGTCTCCGCAATCTCGACCTCGACCGGCCGGGAGCGCGCCGTCAGCCCGTCGTAATATCGCGCCGGATACCGCGCCATGCCTCAGAACCCACCGACATCGAGCGCCTCCGCCGCTCCCTCGCCATAGTTTGGCACCGATGCAGAAGACTGCGCGACCTCTTCGAGTGCTGTCGCGTTTCGGACTTCCAGCGTTTCGCAGGCATGATTAAGCAGCGGAATATCCAAGAACAACATCTTGATTATACCGGAAAAAAGCAAAAACGCCAGAATTGGGAGAAAGGCCGCGAATATGGCGAATGTCTCTCCGCCGGCTTTTGTGACGCCAATTACCAAGGAAAGAGAAAAACCACCCGCCAATATCGCGATTGTTGCAAGAACGGCAAAGTAGATCGCGAAACGCTGAAAGACGAACCTAGCGCGGAGCAAAGAGGTGAAACTCGTGCCTTCGACAGTCAAACAATCAATCATATGCCGGAATTCTACTACCCTGTACCATATCCACAAAAAGAAGCTTGCCGATAGGAGAGCAAGAGGCCAAAATGTCATGGATTTAACGACATAGGGAACGCTGTTAAATGTTTCGTATTCGGTATAATGCGATATTGTCTCGAAATTTCTCCAATTAAGCACCGCAAAAAGCCCGAATGCTATGATTTGGGGCGCCATGACCGCCGCCCATCGTCGAAACAGCCACGCCGCATTCGGCGCGAGGGCGAGACCGGCCGAGCCGAAATGCGCGTTTCGGGCGAAATAGCCGAGCGTCGCGACACGCATCCAGGGATAGGCGAGCCCAAGGGTCGCGGCCGTCAGCAGGCCGTAGCCGAACGCGATGCGCGCGTAGGAAAAAGACGAGCCACCGAGCCCGAAGCGGACACCGCGCCAGGCCGTGCGCGTCAGCCGGTAGCGGCGCATGCGGTGGATCGCGATCTGGACCATGAAGAACAGCACCAGATAGTAGAGCGCTTCGAGCGCGAGGAGCGCATGATCCGGCCCATCCGCGAACAGGAATTGCAGCAGCGAGTACGCGGCGAACACGGGCAGCAGCACGGCGACAGCGATCAGGAAGCCGATGAACAGCTCCCCGCCCGTGCCGAGATATTCGAGCGAATCGTCCAGCAGCGCCGTATGGCGCCACACGAACCGCCGGACATGCGTGCGCCCCCAGAAGCGGTAGATGCCAAGCGTCAGGATCGAGAACAGGAGGTTTCGCAGCATCAGCGCGCCGAGCGCGCCGCGCCGTCCGTCGAACCGGGCCTGCCCTCCCGGCATGCCGTCCGCCATCCTGCCGTTTCCCGTGTCCATCGACTCCGCCGGAGCCTCTATAGCATCCGGCGCTGGCGCCTCGTAAGCTTGCGCCTGACAGATCGGGACAGCGGATGGAAGGCGCATCCATGAACGCGGTCGCAACAGGCGGCAGAAGCTTCTACGGCGCCCGGCTGGGCCTGCTGGCGCGCCGGACGCGCTTTCCCCGGTTGCCGGGCGACCCGGCCAATGCCCGCAGTTTTCCCTTCACCGTGCGCTATGCGGTGCTGGAACGGGCCGACCGGACAACGGCGCTGGCAGCCGCCGAACGCCTGCTGGACGAAGGCGCAGAGGGCATCGGCCTAGCCTTCAATGCGGGATTCGACCTTGCGGACGCGCTCGATGCGCCCTTCGCTGGCGGGCTTGCGACGCAGCGGGGCCTTGTCGAAGCCATGCTCCCGCCGGGCGCCGAGGTCGGCGTGCTCGCCTTCTCCGGAGACAATGACAGGATCGCGGCGCCCGGCTATCTCGCCGACGCCGTGGCGGCGGACGCGGACAGGCTCGATGTGGAGCGTGCGCGGGACTGCCTCGTAGATGTCGCAATGCAGGCGGCCTCTAGCCGGCCCGCCATCGCCGCATGGCTGCTGGACGAACCGGAGATGGGCCCCTTCGCATCCGACATCCGCGCCGCCACCGCCCGGCCGGTCTATGAACGCACCCGCTTCCTGGCCTGGTTTCATGCCGGCCTCGCGCCGAAGGTCTTTCCGCGATGACGGTCGCGGTGGGAGGTGCGCCCATCGGCGGGGCGGCGGTCGGCATCCTCATGCTGGACGCCCGCTTCCCGCGCGTGCCGGGCGACATGGGCAATGGCGACACCTGGCCCTTTCCCGTGCTCTACGAGATTGTGCAGGGCGCCACGCCCGAACGCGTGGTGCGCCGCCGCGCGGAAGGGCTGGACGGCGCCTTCCTGGATGCCGCCCGGCGACTGGTGGATTGCGGCGCTGCGGCCGTCACCACCGTTTGCGGGTTCCTGTCGCTCTTCCAGTCGGAACTCGCCGCCCGCGCCGGCGTGCCGGTCGCCTCATCGACCCTGATGCAGGTGCCGGCGCTGGACCGAATGCTCCCGCCCGGAAAGCGGACGGGCGTGATTACGGTCAGCCGCGAGAGCCTCTGGGACGATCATTTCACCGCCGTGGGCGCATCCGCCGACACGCCGGTGGAAGGGACGGAAAGCGGGCGCGAGCTCACCCGTGTGCTGATCGGCAACGAGGCCTGGCTCGACATGGCGGCAGCCGAAGCCGATGTGACGGCCGCCGCCCGCCGGCTCGCCGCGCGTTGCCCCGAGGTCGGCGCCATCGTGCTCGAATGCGCCAACATGGCCCCCTACGCCGACGCCGTACCGGAAACGGGCCTGCCGGTCCACGACATTTACAGCTTCATAACCTGGGTGCATTCCGGCTTCGCCGACGCGCATTGACAGAAATTGTGCTCCTGTATCGGCATATTCCTGTACCGCACTATTCAAATGATGGAGCCTCTACCACCAACTGACATGAACCTTCATGACTCATGGGGTAGGAATCGATGATGGCCTCCCCGGTGGCAGATACAGAGCGAGGTGACTATCGGAGAGGCGCATTCGTGATTAATTTTGGCGCTGGAAGTAAACATTTGCCAATCTGTGGGCACGTTAAGATTGGGGTGGCACCCAGACCTTGGATACATTGATAGCTGCCAGTGCCGATACTGGCGAGGGCAAGTACGTCACTGAAGCGGACTGGATCCCGGGCTTTTGGAATTACCTTCTCGATCTTGATCGTGATGACCTGATCGCAGAGTTGATCCAGAACGATCTGGACCAGGACGCCACGCGTACAGTCATCTCATTCGAGCGGGATCACCTTGTGTGCGAAGGGAACGGCAGTCCGGTGGAGGACGATGGCTGGAAGCGTCTGCGCAAAATTCAGGGCGCGGGCGACAGCGTCCCGGCGAAGCGCGGCAAGATCGGCGTGAAGAATCACGGCCTGAAAACCGCCTTCACCATCGGCGATGAAATTCGCCTTCTGTCTGCGGGGCGGGCGATCATCCAGACTCTGTACGCAAACAGTCGCAAGAAGCCACCGCATCCGGGCGCATCATCCGCACCCGTACCCGATCCGGAAGCGCCCGCGACAGGTTGCCGAATCATCATCCGATACCGGACCGCAGCGATTGAGCCGCCTCACGGCGAGGCAAATGTGCTGGGTCCGGTCGACGCGGGAGAGATAGACACGCTCTTTCAATCTGCCTGCACCAATGCTCTGGAACAATTCGCCGGCATCGTTTCGCCCGAGGTGGCGCCGCGCTACGAGATTATCCTGCGACACTGGCGCCTAGGCGAAGCGCGGTTTGAATTTTCCTGCACAAGGCCGCGCAAGATCGCCAAGCAGATAGAACTCTTCCGCCGCCGCTGCACAGTAAGCGGTACCGTTTCCGGGCTGCCGGAGGGTTTGCAGGAACAAGCCGCCCGGCGGCTTGTTCCGCTCAAGGGCCGATTGCGCCAGCGCATCGCTGATTTCTTCCGGCGGGGGAATCGCTTCTTCGTCGAAGTCTCATGGCCGGTGGATGGCCGCGGGAAGCCCAAGACTGGCATCGGGCGATTCCGTTATCCGATCGGCTATCCAGCGGCTTCTCACCAAGCGCGAACGGGTCACAGTGCGTATTTCAACGTGCCAATCGCCTCGGACAACAAGCGGCATGGCCCCGCCCGCAACGAAGCCACCAACGCTGACCTGCGTACGGCCTGCGAAACGCTTCTGATCGACGTACTTGCGCACCACGCCGTTCCCCGATGGGGTCCGGACGGGCTGAACCCGCTGGTTCCAAGCCCTGGCGCAGACAATCCGGACAAAGCAGTTCGACCTTTGCTTGCCGCTCTTGCCGGTCAGGGCGCGATGCCGACCCTTACCTGGACTGCCGCCACGACTTTGCTCAAACCGAGAACACGCAAAGCAGAGGCGGCGATCCGGCGGACAGCGGTTCCCCGAGGTGCGACCGAGGCACGTCGCTACCGCTTCATCATTCCCGTGCCGACATGGGCATCCGGGACATTTGATCGCGCACTTTCCATGGTCAGTCCACGGTCCGAAATCCAGCTCGATCCCCGCATACACACCGCGATTGTGGAGCTGCTGACAGACCAGCAGACGAGCGGCTTTGGCCGGGCCTTTGTTGCCTTCGACGAGGAAGATGCGTTCAGTCGTCTCACCGATGGCGGAAACAACAATTTCGGCGGCCTTTCCGACCCGAAAGCTGAACTTGCCCCTCCGTTCATTGCGCGTGCATACCTTGACCTCATCCACGCGGCGCTCCGTAACGAGTCTTGCGACGACGATACCCAAAAAGGTTTGCAAGATGCGCTGATACTTCCCCAACGTAATGGGCGGACGGCACCCTTCCGCATGTTGCATTCCAGTGCCGTCCTGCCTTCCGACGTGCCCGGCCTGACGTTTCCGCCTATCCTGCATCCCGCGCTCACTGGTCATCCTCTCTTCCGGCAGCGCAAATGGCACCGTCCCCGCTACACAATGGCCAGTTTTTTGCAGAGCGGCTCCCTTCAGAACGCTGATGAGGATACGCGCCGGTTATTTTGGACTTGGTTGCGCCGTAATGAGCGCCGGATTACACCCCGTGAACGTCCAAAGCTGGCCAACATTCCGATTTGGCCAGACGACAAAGGTAATCTGCGCAGCCTCAGCGATCTTTGCGACCCGCGTTCGCCGCGCGTGGCCCGCATCCTCCGGGATTTTATCCGGCAGCCCCATGACCATGTCCGCCGTTCCAAGCTCGTTACCGCTGGCGGCAAGGCCCGCATGTCGATCCGGCGCAGCCCGACTGAAGAAGAATTGACGGATTGGCTCGACAGCCGGCTGGAGCTTTTCCCATCGGGAATGACGCCAGACACGCAATCCGTGTCCGCACTGGCCAAATTCGAAGCCGATCTCGTAAGCCTTCTCCAAGAAGCCGGTGTCGCTCGTATCCTCAAGGGCGCGAATGTCAGTCTCCCCGCGCATGCGCAAGACGGCTCAATCCAGGACCGCGCCACTCTTGTCACGCCCGGCCGCGCCATCGACCGACTTGCGCTCCCCTCACGCTTTCTACTTAGAAGCAAACAACGCACCGCCGCCCTCAACAAACTGACACCGGCGCTACCCGCGCCGACAGTTGAGATGCTGCTTGACGCTTTCGCTGAAGACGGGGCCAATTGTGCCGTCTTGCAAGCGCGCTTGCACCAGTTCACAAGCCTCACCGGCCCGGACGATGAATACCGGGCACGGCTTGCGGACTTGCCGATTATTCCCCTGCACGGCAGCCCTGTGCGTCCATCGGCGCTTGCCTTCACCGGCACGAGAGGCGACTATTGGGGCGGTTGGAAAACACGTCTTCCGGGCAAGGGGCTTTCGCAGGACGATCAGCGCCGCTACCGCGAAGCGGGTGTTACCTCTGCAATGCCTGACAAGGAAACGAGCCGCGCTTTCTTCACTTGGCTTGCAGAACAGGACGAAACTGTTCTTGAAGGGCACGTCTCGTGCGTGCTGCGCCATATCCTTCACCGCGACGGGCCGGTGGATTGGGCCGGCACTTTCCCGGACATCCCGTTCATTCCAGCTCGCAGCGGCAAACGGCTCGACCTTTTGTCCCTTCGCAGCGCCAAGCAGCGCCCGGTTTTTTTGCCAGATGCCGGAGAGGTTGCCGAGACGGTTCTTCAGCACGACGCAAGAGTTTTGTTCGTTATCGATCACGTCAAGGAAGTATCCGAACCGGTCACGGAACCACTGCGCAACCTCGGAATCAAATCATTTCGGGAGGCCCTCAGGGAACCCGAGTCCGTTTCCGCAGGTGGTGACACCGCCCCCGTCGGAGCAAATGTTGTTGATAAATTGCCGGTGTTGCGCTCCCGCCGCTTCCGCCGCACCTTTCTAAAGCGTCTTGCCACGCTCGGTGTGGAACCGGAGCTTGTCTGGCATGACTGGCACGACCGTCTTTCCCGCATTCGAGAATTTCGTTTCGGGGAAACGGTACGAGCACATTACCGCTTCCGGGGTAAGCTCTACACGGTGCCCACAGACGCCGGCTTCGACCCCGAATCAGGAACGTTCTGGATAAAAAATGACCGTAATGTCGGCGTTAGCAGCCTTTACGAATCTCTCGCTGCTCAGCTGGTGTTCAAGCCGTCGGCGCGTCCGGTACACTGCCTTGCGTTGGAGCGCACGCTCGATCTCGAAATCCGCGATCCCAGCTACGGTGGGTGGCGACACGGCACGCATTCCAACCCTGAAAACGAGGATGTTGCCATAGATGCGGAGGGCACGGACAGCCAGCCGAGTGTCGATAGCGAAGGCGATGGCGGCGATGCCGATCCAGGCGAAGCGGTGTTCGGCCACTCTCCATTCGAACCGGACCCGTCCCGCAATACTCCGGATCCAGAACCGATCTCGTCAACGCCTGTCGGAACGTCACGGCGGCCCGGGCGCAACGCCAACGGCTCCCGCGGAGGCGCTGGCGAGACTAAGCCCGACCCAGAGTTGGAACGGGAACATATAGAGACACTCAAACGCAGCCACTACGCGAGCCATTGTCAGATGTGCCTATGCGAGCGCTCGCCGCAGGAACTGGCACCCACGGGCAGCTATATCCAGTGGGAAGAAGTGCGCCGCCGCGTCGTCGAGGCGCATCACGTCGATCTTAAATCGGCCGGCGGCGCGCGCCATGCAGGCAACCTAATCCTGCTGTGCAAATTCCACCACGACAACTACGGAAGGCGTCTTACGCGCTCAGCCATCACCGAAACGCTTCAGGGCAATACCAAGGACAAGGTCGTTAGCTTCGGCCTCGACAGCAACGCCGTTACGGCCGTCGAGGGACGACAAATCGAATTGACGATCCCGGATACCGGAGAGGTCGTCGAATTCTTCTTCACGACCCAGCATGCCGACTACTGGCTTTCCCAAGCCAAGCCGCTTGCCGATGCGGCGGATAGCTTCCCATGATACGGCCGATGGCAGGGAGGCGACTGAACGATATTCGCTGCCCGGTCGAAAAATTTTGGATTAATTCTCCAAGAGGGCTTGACCTGGAGAAAAGTGTAGTATGATGAGAGTGGAGAGAGGCGGCTTCCGGGGCCGCCTTTCGGCTTTTCTGCAGAGGGAAGCAAGGGCTGGGGCCCGCAAAAAAGCCCCGGCGGGAGGCAACGGGACAGGTGCGTCCGCCGTCTCGCGCGCGCAATCAGCCGCGCCCGCGCCCGCCGGCGCTAACGCGCGCAGGCGGGCGCGGGCGCGCACGCAGGATTACGCGCGCAAAAAGGGTCCCGCCGCCAACCGCCCGGTGGGAGTGAAACCGGGTCGAGAGGAGGGACCTATGCCGAAGACAGACAGGCACCGGAACAGGGTGGAATACCCCGAGACCCCGACGGAAAGGACAGCGTCATGCCGGAATGGGCACCGGAATATGCACCCTGCGCATGAGGACCATGACAGAACATGACATCCCATAACACTCCCGGCGGTCCCTCCGCCGTCTCGGCCCTCATCCTGGGTAGCCGACCGGAGGAAGGCGTATCGAAGGGCGGCCCACCACGGTCCCGCCCGTCCCTCGATACGCGGCTGGCGCCGCTACTCGGAATGAGGGGAGGGCCGCCGCCGCATGACGAAACATGACATCCCGCAGCCGGAACATGACATTTCATGACACTTCCGGCCTGTCCCGGCAGCCGCGCCGCGTTTCCGGAGTCCGGGACGGCGAGCGAAGCATGGTGAGGAAGCTTCGCCGCTGGATGTCCAGCGGGTCAACAGGGCCCAGGCGCGTCCCGGCCGGCGGAAAGACCGGCGACCACCCTGTCGGCGAAGGCCCGCGTGCCGAGGGGGCCGCCGAGGTCCGGCGTGCGCGTTCCGGGCGAGGCGAGAAGCGTTTCGACGGTGCATTCCAGCACGCGCGATGCTTCCATCAGCGCATTGTTCTGCTCCCTGGCGCCCTTCCAGGCGAGCAATTGCGCCGTCGAGAAGAGCAGTGCGCTCGGGTTGGCCTCGTCCTTGCCGGCGATGTCGGGCGCGCTGCCATGCGCGGCCTGCGCCACCGCCACGGCGTCACCCGCATTGATCGAGCCGCCGAGCCCGAGCCCGCCCGAAAGTTCCGCGGCGAGGTTGGACAGGATGTCGCCGAACATGTTGGTGCAGAGCAGCACATCGAAACGCTCGGGCTCCCGCACGAGCAGCGAGGCGGCCGCATCGACATGCACATCGTCCGTCTCGACATCGGGCCAGTCCCCGGCGACTTCGTAGGCGGTGCGCTCGAAAAGGCCGTCCGTGTGTTTCAGCACGTTCGACTTGTGGACGATCGTGACCTTGCGCCGCCGGTCGCGCGCCGCGGCGAAGGCCGCGCGCGCGATGCGCTCCGAGCCCTTGCGGGTGATCTTGCGCACGGCAAGCCCGACATCCTCGGTCGCCATGAACTCGCCGGTGCCTGCGAACATGTTGCGGTCGGCGTAAAAGCCTTCCGTGTTCTCGCGCGCAACCAGCAGGTCCATGCCGGGCGCGAGCGCCGGCACGCCCCGGAGCGCGCGGCTCGGGCGCATGTTCGCGTAGAGCTCCAGCCGGGTGCGAAGGGCGGCGCTCGGATTGACCCCGCCCTCCTCCGGCGGCGGATAGACGGCCGTATCGACCGGGCCCAGGATCGTAAGGTCGGCCGCGCGCACCGCCGCCTCTGCGGCATCCGGCCACGTCGTCCCGTCCCGCTCCAGCGCGGCGAGGCCGACGCGGCCCTCCGAAAGCTGCAACCCAAGCGCGAAGCGGGCGTCCAGCGCTTCCAGCGCGCTCCTCGCCGCCGCCGCGATCTCGGGACCGATGCCGTCGCCCGGCAGAATCAGGACCTGCATCTTGAGTTCGGCCTCCCGCCCGAATTGATTTCCCCAGCCGCTCGCCTATGGTCGCGCGCCCATTCCGGCAAGATAGGAGTTCCCTGCCAGTGTCAAGCAACCGCAGCCCGCGTCCGGAGACCATCGTGCTCCATGCGGGCCACCGGGGCGACCCCAATACCGGTTCGGTCGCCGTCCCGATCCACCAGACCACGTCCTACCAGTTCCGGGATACCGAGCACGCCTCCAACCTGTTCGCGCTGAGCGAGCTCGGCAATATCTACACCCGGATCATGAACCCGACCCAGGCCGTGTTCGAGGATCGAATGGCGGCGCTGGAAGGCGGGGTTGCGGCGCTGGCGCTGGCTTCGGGCCAGGCGGCGACGGCGTTCTCCATCCAGAACGTCGCCCATGCCGGCGACAATGTGGTGAGCGCCACGGACCTCTATGGAGGCACCTGGAACCTGTTCGCCAACACGATGAAGGACCAGGGCATCGAGGTGCGCTTCGTCGATCCGGCGGACCCGGAGAACTTCCGCCGCGCCATCGACGACCGGACGCGGGCCTTCTACGCGGAAACCCTGCCCAACCCGAAGCTCCATGTCTTCCCGATCCGGGAGGTCGCCGATATCGGGCGCGAATACGGCATCCCGCTCATCATGGACAATACCGCCGCGCCGCTCCTCTGCCGGCCTTTCGACCACGGGGCGGCGGTCGTCATGTATTCCACCACGAAATATATCGGCGGCCACGGCAACTCCATCGGCGGCATGCTGATCGACGGCGGCAATTTCGACTGGGAAGCGTTCCCCGAGCGCCAGCCCTATCTGAACGAGCCGGACCCGAGCTATCACGGCGCGGTCTGGACCGAGGCGGTCAAGCCGCTCGGCCCTATCGCCTATATCATCAAGGCCCGGACCACGCTGCTGCGCGATCTCGGCTCCGCAACGACACCGATGAACGTCTTCCTGGCGCTGCAGGGGCTGGAGACGCTGCCGCTGCGCATGGAGCGCCATAATGCCAACGGCGCAGCCGTCGCCGACTACTTGAACGGCCACGCCGGGGTCGCGAAGACCATCTATCCGGGCCTGATGGACGGCGAGGAGAAGCGCCGCGCCGACGCCTATCTGGAGGGCGGCTACGGCGCGCTGGTCGGCTTCGAGCTCGCGGGCGGCCGCGAGGCCGGGCGGAAGTTCATCGACGCGCTGGAGCTGTTGTTCCATGTCGCCAATATCGGCGATGCGCGCAGCCTCGCCATCCACCCGGCGTCCACCACCCATTCGCAGCTCTCGGAGGAGGAGCAGGCTGCCACCGGCGTCACGCCCGGCTATGTCCGCCTCTCCATCGGCCTGGAGCACATAGACGACATCCTCGCCGACCTCGACCGGGCCCTCGCTGCAGCGGGTTGAGGCTACCGCAAGCGTTGGGGCCGCGCCCTACAGAGGCGCGGTCCCGGTTGCGTCAAAACCCGTACATCTCCCCGGCCTTGCTGCGGGCCCCGGAGTGTTCCATCAGGAAGGCGCGCAGCGCCGTGTTGAAGCCGAGCGAGTCCTCGATGTTCGACAGGTGGCGCGCGCGCGGCAGCACCAGCAGGTCGGCCGAGGGGATCTTGGCCGCGATCACCTCATGCGCGGAGACCGGCGTGCCCGGGTCGTTCTCGCCGACGATGGCGAGCGTCGGCACATGGATTTCGTGCAGCCGGTCGGTCAGGTCCAGTTGCGAGATGGCCGCCGCGCAGCCCATGTAGCCGGCGAGCGGCGTCGCGCGGATCATGGCCCGCACTGCGTCCACCTCCTGCCCGTGATGCTCGCAGAATTCCGGCGAGAACCAGCGGTCGATGGTGGCCTCGACGAGGGATTCGATGCCGTTCTCCTCCGCCGCCGCGATGCGCTCCTGCCATTGCTGGCGGGCGTCCGCGTCATAGCGGCTGGAGGTGTCGCAGAGGATGAGGCCGCGCAGCAGGTCCGGGCGCTTGAGGGCCAGCGTCTGCGCCGTCATGCCCCCCATCGAGAGCCCGCAGAACACCGTCTTCTGGATGCCCAGCTCCTCCAGCAGCGCGATGGCGTCGTCGGCCAGCATCTCCAGCGTGTAGGGCCCTTCCGGAGCCGCCGAGGCGCCGTGGCCGCGCGTGTCGTAGCGCAGCACGCAATAGTCCCGGAGCGCGGGCATCTGCGTATCCCACATGCGGTGGTTCGCCATCAGCGAGTGCGACAGGGTCACGACCGGACGGGTCTGAGGGCCCTGGAGGGAATAGAAAATCTCGGTGCCGTTGACATGGGCAGTCGGCATGGTGCGCGTTCTCCTGGGCGCGGGAAGTTGGACGGCCGGATCAGCGGCCTGCGGGAGCCGGACCGGCTTGGTGGAACACCATCCGCCAGACGCCGTCCTCCGGAACGAACCCGTTGGTTGCTACCAGCAGACCGCCGGCCAGCCGCTCCACGCAGCTTACCAGAGCGAAACCCTCATGGCACAACACCTGCGGCGACAGGCAGACGATGGCGGGCCGGGTCGGCGCGCCCAGGATCGCATCCCAGCTCGCCAGAACCGCCTCGCGTCCGATGATCGCCGCGCCGCCGGGATGGACGCAGACGACCGGCGCACGTTCGGCCCACAAGCGATGCATGGCCACCCGGTCGCCCTCGTCGAAGGCGCGGTAAAAGGCCTCGTTTGCCGCCAGTGCCTCGTCTTCATGCATGGCCGTCATGTCCGTTTCGTTCCGGCTCGGATTGCCCGGTCCCCGGCCAGGTCCGCCGGCTTCAGGAAGAACAGCGCCAGCGGCCCGAGCGCCATCACCAGCGCGATATGAGCGAACGCCACGCCCCAGGCCAGCACGCTTTCGCCGTCCATGACATCGAGGATCACGCCGAGCGCCACGGACCCGACGAAACCCATCCCGTAGCCGGTCAGCGAGTGGACAGCCAGGGTAGCGCCCCGCCGTTCCGGCTCGGAAGCGCCGACCGTGCCTGCGGTGAGCGTGGCGGAATCCGCATAGATCGCCATGTTGTAGAGAATACAGAGCGCCGCCGCGGCCCAGTAGCCCCAGTAGGAGACGAACCCGGTGGCGCAGGCGAGCGCCATGCACATGCTCATGGCGAGCAGCACCCAGCGCTGGCGACCGATGCGGATTGCGAACTCGTTCCCGAGCAGGCTGCTTCCGGTGCCGCACAGTTCCATCAGCATGGCGATCACGGTGGGCGCCAGCCAGAGTTCCGGTCCGTATCCGGAGCGCATGGCCGCGAAGGTCAGGAACGCGACCGCCCAGGAGCGCATCGCGAACATTTCCCAAGTATGCACGCCGTAGCAGGAGACATAGGCCATGGCCGAACGGTTGCGGAGCACATGGCGGAAGTCGGCGAAGGGGCTCGTGCCGGAAGGCGTCGGCTCGCGGCGCGGAAACAGGAACAGCGCGATGAAAAAGGCGCCGCCGGCGCCGCCGGCGTTGACAAGGAAAGCCATCTCCCAGCCGAACCGGATATTGATTTCGCCCGCAAGGAAATAGGAGAGTGCGCCGGAAATGCCGATCGAAGCGGCATGGAAGGCGACGCCACGCGAGCGCATCCGTCCTTCGAGCTCGTCGCTGAGCACCCTGAGTCCGACCATGTAGGTTCCCGCCCAACCGAAGCCGGCCAGCGCACGGAATACCGTGCCGGTCACAAGGTCGTGGGCGACATAAGCCATGCCGAGATGGCTCGCCATGGTGGCGAAAATGCCGATGAGGTAGATCCGGCGCGCCTGGAAGCGGTCGGTCGCGGTCACCAGCAACAGCACCGACAGGGCGTACACGCCGAAAATTATCCCGGAGAGCCAGCCGCCTTCCGTATTGGTCAACGCCCATTCCTCGCGGAAGGTCGGCAGCAATGCGGGAAAGGTGAACGTGCCGATCTGCCCAATAAACTGGGTGGTGCAGACGGTGAAGATCAGCGCAACGGGATTCATGGTTCGCAGTAGCTACGCCCCGGTTATGCCGCAAATGATTGCGGGCGCGCTCACGCGAGGCCTGCCTTCTTGCGCTCGCGCTGGCGCAGGTCGCGGCGGCGGATCTTGCCAGTGGCGGTCATCGGCAGCTCGGACACGAACTCGACCGCGCGCGGGTATTCATGCGCGGAAAGCCGGTTGCGGACATGGGCGCGTAGCGCGGCTTCCAATGCCTCCGTCGGCGCCTCGCCCTCGCGCAGCACCACGAACGCCTTCACGATATCGCCGCGCACCGGGTCCGGCGCGCCGACCGCCGCCGCCATAGCGACGGCCGGATGGCCCATCAGGCATTCCTCGATCTCGCCGGGGCCGATGCGGTAGCCGGCCGAGGAGATCACGTCGTCCTCCCGCCCGACGAAGCGGAAGGCGCCGTCCTCGTCCATGACGCCGAGGTCGCCGGTCAGCAGCCAGTCGCCGTTGAACTTGGCGGCCGTGGCCTCCTCGTCCCGCCAGTAGCCGAGGAACATGACCGGGTCCGGGCGACGGACGGCGATCTCGCCGGATTCGCCGGGCGGCAACAGCTCGCCGGCGCCGTCCAGCACCGCGACCTCATGGCCCGGAACGGCGCGGCCGAGCCAGCCGGGCCGAACCGGAAACAGGCTCGCGCAATTGCCGATCACCAGGTTGCATTCCGTCTGGCCGTAGAACTCATTGATCGTCAGCCCGAACACGTCGCGGCCCCAGCCGAGAAGCTCTTCGCCAAGGCTCTCGCCGCCGCTGCCGATGCTGCGCATGGCAAGCCCGGGCGTGCGCTGCGCGGCCTCGGACGCCAAGCGCATCATCTTGAGCGCCGTAGGCGGCAGGAAGGCGTTGCGCACGCCGTGGCGCGCGATGAGCGCGAATGCCTCTTCCGGATCGAACTTGCCGGCGCGGGACGCCAACACCGGTACGCCCGCCGCCCAGGCCGGCAGCAGCACGTCCAGCAGTCCGCCCGCCCAGGCCCAGTCCGCCGGCGTCCAGAACAGGTCCCCCGGCTGCGGGAAGAAGTCCTGCGGCAAGGCCACGCCCGGCAGGTGGCCCGGCAGGACCCGGTGGCCGTGCAGTGCGCCCTTGGGCGGACCGGTGGTGCCGGAGGTGTAGATCAGCAGCGCCGGGTCGTCGGGCCCCGTATCGACCGTCTCGAAACGGTCCGAGGCGCGTTCGACCACATTCCAGAAGTCCTCCGCGATGATGGTGGAGAGTTCCGGCAAGTCGAGCGCCGCCACCTTCTCGCGCCCCTCCGCATCGGTAATGAGCGCCTTCGCGCCGGAATGGCCGAGCCTGTAGGCCAGCGCCTCCTCGCCGAACAGGGTGAAGAGCGGCAGTGCGACCGCGCCGAGCTTATAGGCGGCAAGATGGGCAAGCCCGGTCTCGACGCCCTGCCCCAGCAGCACCGCCACCCGGTCGCCGCGCCCGACGCCTGCGGCGGCGAGCGCATTGGCGAGCCGGTTGGAGAGCCGCGAGAGCTCCCGGAACGACCAGAGGCGGGGCTCGCCGCCTGCCGGGTCCGGGCAGATCATCGCCGGCCGGCGGCTGCCGACATGCCGTTCGCAGGCGTGCCCCGCGATGTTGTAGCGGGCCGGCACCTGCCAGCGGAACGCCGCCCGGACCGCCTCCCAGCTCTCGCGGCGCTCGACGATCATGCGCAAGCGGGCTCCAGGTCGAAGCGCAGGATTTCGCCCTCGAGCTCCGGCCCGGCCGCCGGGAAGCGCCGCGCGAGCTCCGGGTCGTGGCCGGGGATCAGGTGGTCGCGGGAGAGCATGCGCGCGCCGAGCGTCCGGTAGCCCTCGAACATCTCGCGCAGGTCGTAGAAGACGCGGAAGGGCCGCGCCCGCTCCATCTCCTCGTAGAGATGCACGGCGTCCGAGGCGACGATCACAGGCCCCCGCCGCGTCGCCACCTCAAGCGCAATCTGGCCGCGCGAATGGCCGCCGACCAGGATTTGCGAGAGACCGGGCGCGAGTTCGCCGTCGCCGTCGTAAAACCGGCAGCGTCCATCGTAGTTCAGCCCGACGAGGGTCAGCGTGTTGCGCTTGCCGTACATCTTGAGCGCCGGATGGGTCACGTCCCGCCCGGTGACGGTCAGCATCTCGCGGTCCTGGATATGGAACGCCGCCTGCGGGAAGGCTTCCAGATTGCCGACATGGTCGTAATGGCAATGGGTGACGATGACATCGGACACGGTCGCCGGGTCGATGCCGAGGCGGCGCAGGCCGTCCGCCGGGTCGTAGAGCGTGTCGTGGCCGAGCCGGTCGCCGACGCGCACCGCATAGCCGCAATCGACCACCCAGACCCGCCCGCCGCCGCGTATGACCCAGAAATAGAAATCGAGGCCCGGCGCCTGCACCGCCGGGTCGCCGTCCAGATACATCTCGCTCTCCGGGCGGAAGTCCTCCCGCCCATAGCGCAGGCCGTAAATCTCGTAGTCCGGAATCATGCAGGCTCCTCCCTCCCGCCAGCATAGCGCGCCCCGGCCGCAAGGCGTATAAGCCGCCCGCGCCCATGTCCGACACCGCCGCCCCCGCCGCCCCTGCCGCTGCGCAGCCCGAATACAGCGAGCTGCAACGCTGGCTGACGCTGATAACCGTCACGCTCGCCACCACGCTCTATGCGATGACGGTGACGATCGCCAATGTGGCACTGCCCAAGATGCAGGGGACCTTCGGCGCGACCCAGGACGAGATCGCCTGGGTCGTCACCTTCAACATCATCGCCACCGCCGTGATGACGCCGGCCACGGGCTGGCTCGCGGAGAAGGTCGGGCGGCGCAACGTCATGGTCTGGGGGATCGCGATCTTCACGCTGGTCTCGGCCGGCTGCGGCCTTGCCGAGAGCCTGGAGCAGCTGGTCTTCTTCCGCATCCTGCAGGGGATCGCCGGCGCGCCGCTGGTGCCGGTAAGCCAGGCCATCGTGATGACGATCTTCCCGCGCGAGCGCCACGGGACGGCGCTTGCGGTCTGGGGCATCGGCGTCACCATCGGGCCGATCATCGCGCCGACGCTGGGCGGTTACGTCACCGAACTCTACAACTGGCGCTGGATCTTCTTCCTGCTGGTGCCGGTGGGCATGGTGGCGTTCCTCTGCGCAGCGGCCTTCGTGCGCCGCCGCGCGCAGCGCCACCCGACGACGCTCGACTGGACCGGCTTCATCGCGCTCTCGCTCGCCATCGCCGCGCTGCAGCTGATGCTGGACCGGGGCGAGCGGCTCGGCTGGTTCAACTCCAACGAGATCGTCCTGGAGGCGTTCGTCGCCTGCCTCGCCTTCTATGTGTTCGTCGCCCACATTTTCACCACCGACCGTCCCTTCCTGCAGCCGCGCATCCTCACCAACCGCAATTTCGTCATCGGGCTGGCGCTCACCTTCGTGTTCGGCCTGCTCAACTTCACGCCCATGGTGCTGTTCCCCTCGCTGCTGCAGGGCCTGCGCGGCTATCCGGACGGCATCATCGGCTACCTGCTGGCGGTGCGCGGCCTCGGCACGTTCTGCGGCTTCCTGTTCATCATGTTCTACGGCCAGCGCATCGACCCGCGCCTCTTGCTGCTCGCGGGCTTCCTCACCCAAGGCATTTCCGGGCTCGCAATGGCGCAGTTCGACATCAACCTCACCACCTTCGGCGTCGCCTGGACCTCCATGCTGCAGGGCTTCGGCGTCGGGCTGATCTGGGTGCCGCTCTCGATCGCGACCTTCTGGACGCTCGCGCCGAGGGACATGACCGAAGGCACGGCGGTCTTCCACCTCATGCGCAATATCGGCTCGTCGATACACATCTCGCTTTCGGTCGCGCTGGTGATCCACACGGCCAAGATGAGCTATTCGGAGCTCTCCAACTTCGCGACTCCCTACAACGCCGCTCTCGAACGGGTTGCGTCGGAAGGGCCGTGGAGCCTGGAAGGCGGGGCCGGCATGGCGGCGCTGGTCCGCGAGATCGGCCGCCAGGCGCAGATGATCGGCTATGTCAACGCCTTCTACTTCTTCGCCGCCACCGCCTTCGTCTGCATCCCGCTGCTCCTCTTCGTCCGGAAGCCGACGGCGGCGACGGCAGGCTAAAGCACCTCGTCGCCGCGGGAGACGGTTTCGCCGTAGCGGGCGAGGGAGGGCGGCCTGAGGCCGGCATAGGCGCGCTCGACCGCGTCGGCAGTTGCGCGGTTCTCGCGCTCGAAGAGGCTGTTGCCTTCAAGGTCGCTCTCTACCAGCAGCGGGCCGAAGCGGCTGACCTCCAGCACCCAGACCGCCTGGGCGATGCCGAGGTCTTCCAGCCAGTGCGCCGCCTGCACATGCTTGACGCCGCGCCCCAGCAGCGCGCCCGTCCCGTAGCCGACCGTGGTGAGATAGACCGCCCCGTTCGGCACGAAGAGGTCGCGGTAGTCGGCCTCCGACATACCGCCCTTGCCGACGATGACCTTCGCGCCCGAAAGCTCGAAGAAGCGCTCCATGAAGCGCGAGAAGCGGAAGCTCGCCGTCGCCGTCACCGCGCCGAGGTTCAGGCTGCCGTCCTCGCCGACGCTCGCTGCGGGCGAGCAGTGGAAATTGACGTTGCTCAGCGCCTTGAGATCGACCGGCGGCGCCATGCCCTCGTCCACCAGCCGGCGGTAGAGGCCCTCGCGGCCGGTATAGATCGTGCCGTCCAGATAGACGATGTCGCCGATTGCGAGGGCCTTGAGCGCCTCGGGCGAGACCGGCGTGCTCAGGCGGTGCGTGCGAGCGGCGCCTACCATCCGACCGTCTCCCGGCGCATATAGGGCGTGAACCAGCGCGGGTCGCTGCGATATTCGATCCCGCCGCCGGCATGGACCCGCGCCGTCGCCCGGCGCGAGGAGAGGCAGAAGCAATGCACGCTCATCGGCATGCCGCCAGTATGCGTGTAGCCCACCTCCACATGGCAGTCGATCACCATGGAGGAGCCGACGAAGCCCATCGGCCCCATGCCGATATTGTTGCCGAGCTCCTTGAGCTCCGCCTCCAGCTTCGCGATGCCCGGATCGGGATTGGGCTCGCCCACGGGCCGCAAGCAGGCCGCCTGCTTGCCGAGAGTCATGGAAGTGTCCTTGGATCCGCCGAGTCCGATGCCGACAATCGCCGGCTGACAGGCGAGCCCGCGACGCCCGAACTGCACCAGCGTGTCGAGGAAGAACCGCTTGATGCCGTCCATGCCGTCAGCCGGGAACAGCATCCTGTAGTCGGTGCCGAACAACCCTCCCTTGTGGACGGTCGTCAGCTCGATCCAGTCCGCGGCGGGCTCGAAGCTGTATTCGATCTCCGGCGCGTTGATGCCGACATTGTTGTCGTGGTCGGTGCGCCAGAGCGGATGCACGCGGTTGGGCCGGAGCGGCACGCTGCGCGTCGCCTCGGCCGTGGCGAAGCGGATCGCTTCCTCCAGCGCGACGAAGCCGCCTTCCGGGCGCGCCTCGTTGCCGGCCTTCACATAGAAGCGCGGCACGCCGGTGTCGGCGCACATGGCGCGGCGGTCGGCCTCCGCCGCCTCCCAGTTCTCCAGCATCGCCTCCAGCACGAAGCGCGAGAGCTCGTGCTGCTCGCGCCCCAGCATGCCGCGTATGCCGTCGCGGTAGTCGCGCGGGATCTCGATGGCGGCCCGCGCCATGATCTCGCAAGCAGCCTCTCGCAGCGCGTCTCGGGCGATCTCGGACATGGCCGTTCGAATAGGCCGGGTGCCGCCGGTCGTCAACCGCCAACGCTCACGTCCGCCATCTCAGCAGAAAGCGTTCGGTCCGGGCAATCAGCCAATTCACGGTCAATCCCATCACGGACAGGATCGCGACTCCGGCCAGCAGTTCGTCCATCGCCATCAGGCTGCCGGCAAGCAGGATATAGGCACCGATCCCGAACTCGGCGCCGATCATCTCCGCCGCAACCAGCAGCACGATGGCGATGGCGGCCGAGATACGGAACCCCGGCAGGATCGCCGGGAGCGCGCCCGGCAGGACGATCTTGCGCACGATGGAGAGCCAGGACAGTCCGAAGGATTGCCCCATGCGAATCAGGCCGCGGTCCACATTGTCCACGCCTCCGTAGGTCGCGACCACGGTCGGGAAGAAGGTGCCGAACAGGATGGTCGCCACCTTCGACCCCTCGCCGATGCCGAACCAGATCACGAACAGCGGCAGCAGCGCGATCTTCGGAATCGGAAAGATCGCCGCGACCACCGGCGCGAGGCCAGCGCGGGCGAGCGAGAAGAGCCCGATGGAAAAGCCGACGGCGATGCCGAGCAGCGTGCCCAGCGTCCAGCCGAGCACCAGCCGCTGCAACGAAGCGCCCAGATGCTTCCAGAGGAGGCCGGTTTCCACGAGATGCCCGAGAGCGGCGAGCGCCTCGGAAGGCGCCGGCAGCACCAGTGGAGGAATCAGGCCCGTTCGGCACCCCGCCTCCCAGAGAGCAAGGACGGCAACGAACACGAGCGGCCCGACGACGCCGACGGGCTTCGGCGAGAATCCGCCGCCCCGGAACGCGATCGGGCGGCCGATGTCGTCCCGCTCAGCCATCGACCAGCTCCAGTTCCGCCGCGTGCGCTTCGTCCCGGATCAGCCGCCAGAGCCGGCTGCGGTGGGCTTCGAGCTCGCGGGCATGCGCCTCGCGAGCATCGAGAGGAAGGTCGATTTCCAGGATTTCCCGCACCGTCCCCGGCCGCCGGGAAAGCACGACCACCCGGTGTCCGAGCCGTACCGCTTCCCGGAGGTTGTGCGTGACATAGACGCCCGAGAACCGCTCCCGCGCCCAGAGTTCGACGAGATCGTCGAGCAGCAGTTCGCGGGTCTGCGCATCGAGTGCGGACAGCGGCTCGTCCATCAGCAGGAAGGCGGGCGACACGGCGAGCGCGCGGGCTATCGCGACGCGCTGCTTCATGCCGCCGGAAAGCTGCCGGGGGAAGGCCGTGCGGAACTCCGAAAGGCGTGTGCGCGCCAGCACGTCGCCCACGATCCCGGCCGTCTCCGCGCGCCCGAAGCCGTGGTCCTCCAGCACGAGGCGCACATTGCCCTCGACCGTGCGCCAGGGCAGCAGCGCGAAGTCCTGGAATATATAGGTGAGCGGGTTGAGGCAGCCCGGAGGCGGCTCGCCGGCCTGGACAACCTCGCCGCGTTCCGGGCGCTCCAGCCCGCCGATCAGGCGCAGCAGGGTGGACTTGCCGCAGCCCGACGGCCCGACGATGCACACGATACGCCCCGGCGGGATATCGAGGTCGATGCCGCGCAGGACCTCGATATCGCCATAGCCGTGGCAGAGGCCGGCGAGGCGGAGTTCCATCGCGCCGCCCCCGCCCGGCGGGTCAGTAGGTTTCGACGTAGCTCCCGTCCACCAGCTTGTCGATGCCGATCTCGCCCTTGACCAGCCCCTCGGCCTTGAACCAGTCGAGTTGCGCCTGGACGCTCGAGAGGTTCAGCTTCGCGCCCTCGTTGAGCCGCATGGCGCCGTTGCGGATCGACGGCGCGGCCTTTTCGTAAGGCCGGCTGGTATAGACATATTTGTGGATGAGCCTGACCGTCGCCTCGGCCGCCTCCTCGCCGGCGGTCTTGTCCACGAGCGCCGCGTTGAAGTCCGCCGCGCCGCGCGAGAAGGCAGTGAGGAAGCGTGTCGTCAGGTCCCGCTTGTTCGCCGCATTCTCTGCCGAGGTGAACACGGTCGTCACCTGGTAGTCGGGCGCATAGTCGTTGACCCAGCCGACGATGTGGACCGCGCCGCCCTTGGCGAGCGCCTTGGCGATATGCGGCACGATCGCCCAGGCGTCGATCTGGCCGGATTTGAGCGCACCGATGACCGCGCCCACCTTCTGCAGGGGCTTGAGCGCGATCTCGGACATCGGGATGCCTTCCTTCTCGGCGATGCGCGACGCCATGTAGTGGAAGGAGGACCCCGTCTGCGTGATGCCGAAGCTGCGCCCGGCGAGCTTTGCCGGCGAGGTCACGCCGTCCTTGAACGCCGCGTCGGAAACGAGGATCGCGGAGCCGTCGATCCCCTCCTCCTCGTGCAGCGCGCCGCCGATAATCTTGATGGCGTCCTTGTCGGCGAGGTTGATGAGCCCGCCGGTAATGGCGGTCACGCCGTAGTCGATGTCGCCGGACGCAATGGCGACCGCCATGGGCGCGGCGGCCTGGAAATATACGAACTCGACGTCGAGCCCGGCTTCCTTGAAATAGCCCTTCTCGAAGGCGATGAAGCTCGCCGAGTGGGAGGTGAAGCGCAGCGCCCCCACCTTGATCTTGTCGTCGGCCGCCATCGCCGTGCCGGCAATGAGCGTGGCTCCTGCAAGCAACGCCAGCGCCGAGCGCCGGATCGCGGCGGTAAACCGTTTCGTCAACATGTCCCGCTTCCTCTCCCGGAAAGAATGCCCGAAGCCGCTTATCATACAGGGTCCCGATAGAACGGCGAAACCGCGCTCCTGCCGGGATGTCATTGGATGTCATGTTTTGTCATGAGGCGCCCCGGGCCTCCTTCGCGATGTGTCATGAAGTGTCATGATCCGCATGCGCCGGGCGTATAGCCCGTAGTCGTTTCAGGCATGAAGCCGCCCACTCCCTGACCTCCCCTCGCTTGCTCCCACCGCCGCCCCGGAGCCGGGAGCCGGACTCGAATCCTGCGGCAACTTCAGCGGTCAAGCCGTCTCTCCACCGGCTGCGGCGGCCTCGGGAGCCAGGGATGGAGCCCAGCAAGCGGGATAGTAGCTTCCCCGCGGCCATCGGCACGGGTTCCAGCGCCGGACGTCCCGACCTTCATATCGTCATACCCGGACTTGTTCCGGGTATCTCTTTCCCATGCTTCCGCCGGGCGGCCGCATGGATACCCGGAACAAGGCCACTGCTGTCCGGTTTAGCTTTGGCGGGCAGGGCGCATGACTTGGATTCAACCGGGTTTCGAGGCGTCCGGCGGGAGGCGGCGGCGAGCCACTCCACGGAAGCGTCATGGAAATGGGATGGACGCCTCCCGATCCTGATGTTGTTGGGTCTGGGGGTTGAGTTGGACCCTCTCGGGCCGACGGCATCTAAAGTGCCAAGAGGGAAGAGCGAGCTCTTCACAGGCAAACCGGAGGGTCCGAGATGGAGACTAACAGAACGGTGGTGGGCGTGGATACGGCCAAGCGAGTGTTCCAGTTGCACTGGGTCGATATGGAGACGGGCGAGATTGTCGATTTGAAGCTGACGCGGGCGAAGTTCCTGCGGCACTTCGCCGAGCGTTCGCCCTGCGTGGTGGCGATGGAGGCGTGCGGCGGCTCTCAGCATTGGGCGCGGGAGGTGCGCAAGCTCGGTCACGAGGCCCGGCTGTTGCCGGCGCGGGCGGTGCGGCCCTTCGTGGCCGGCAACAAGAACGACGTGCGCGACGCCCGGGCGATCTGGACCGCCGCGCAGCAGCCGGGCGTGAAGACGGTCGCGGTCAAGAGCGAGGAGCAGCAGGCGGTCCTGGCGCTGCACCGCATGCGCCAGCAGCTGGTGAAGTTCCGCACCGCGCAGATCAACGCCCTGCGCGGCCTGCTGAGCGAGTATGGCGAGGTCATGGCGAAAGGTCGGGCTGGCATCGGTCGTGGGATTGCCCCGGCCCTGGACCGCCTCGCGGCGCGTCTTCCGGCGCCGGTCGTCGAGACCCTGCGCGAGCAGTGGAGCCGTGTCGGCGCGCTCGACAAGGAAATCGCCGTGATCGAACGGCGGATCGCGCTGTGGCACCGCAGCAGTCCCGACAGCCAGCGGGTCGCGGAGATCCCCGGCGTCGGCATACTGACCGCGACTGCCGTCGTGGCGATGATGGGCGATCCTGCCGCCTTCAGTTCCGGGCGCGAGTTCGCCGCCTGGCTCGGTCTGGCGCCGCGCCACACGGGCACCGGGGGGCGGGTGCGCATGCTCGGCATCTCCAAGCGCGGCGACAAGTATCTGCGGACCCTGCTGGTGCACGGGGCGCGCACAGTGCTCGCCAGAAGCAAGACGCCGCCCGAATGGGCCGTGCGCCTGGCCGAGCGGCGACCGCCCAACGTGGTCACAGTGGCGCTGGCCAACAAGACCGCGCGAACGATCTGGGCCCTGCTGGCCCATGACCGGGCATACCAGGCGAACTTCGTCAGCCAGCCGGCATAGGCCGCGAGCGACAACAGCACACGAACCGACATAGCGAACCGGCACAGGAGGAAGCCGCCAGAAGAGTGCGCAAGGTACGACAAGGAGTGATGGCAAACGGGTCATACCGCGATCCGCCAAGCCTGCATGACGTTCAAGAGCGAGAGGCCTGTCATGGAAATGAGGCGCGGATCGGCAAATCCCATCAGGGCCAGTGGGCACAAAAGCCCCGCAAAAAGGTCGGATACAAAACTGCAACCTGCCTCGCCGTCACAACAAATCGACCCTTGCCTCACCGGAGGCGTCCATACAAATGTCATGTTTTGTCATGCGGCGGGGCTGCGGGTGTGGCTTTCCGCCTGTCGGGGCGGGCGTTTCGGGCGCGGTCGAGAGTGCGGGCGAGGGAGGCTTCCGTGCGGCGGTGCTGCCGTTCCCGCCATGCCGTGTATTCGGGCGAGGGCAGCTTGCCGACGAACTTCCGCCCGCTGACATGGCAGTCGATCAAGCCGCCGAGGCCCCCGCCTATCGTGACCGGCCCGAACCGGCGCTCCATGTTTTCCAGCCACGCCCGGAACTCCGGCGTTTCCTGGCTGCCGGCCCAGACCTCGCCGCCATAGTGGAACTCGTCCTCGCTGCCGTCATAGTCCGACACATAAGGGTCGGGCTCGTCGAACGGGTCGTCGAACTCGTCCAGGGGTTCCTCGGGGGCCGGCTCGGGTTCGGCAGGTGGGCGGCGGCCCAGTCGAGCACGCGAGGAGCTGGCGGAGATGGCTGAGCTGGGCGCGTCCGGCGCGGTGGCGTTCGGCAAGCGCGCGGTCGTCCTCCGGCGGCGGCCCGGCGTTCATGTCTTCCGCATAGGCTGCGGCGAGGGCTTCGGCAGCCGGCGCCAGCCTTGCTGCCAGTGTCGCCGCCAGGTCGGGGCGGGGGTCGGTTGCAGTCATCGTTACCTCCTTGTCGAGCGGGTCCCTTTGCCGCGCGCAATCGCGAGCGTGCGCGCCCCTGCCCGCCTGCGCGTCTTGCGCCGGCGCGGTTCGCGCACCTGATTGCGCGCGCCAGACGGCGGACGCACCTCTCCTGCGTTCCCGCCGGGGCTTTCTTGCGTGCTCCAGCCATCGCTTCCCCGCGCGGAAATCGGGATAGGGGGGAGCCTCACGGCTCCACCCCTCCCACACCACCGTGCATACGGGTCCGTACACGGCGGTTCGACGGATTTAAGCTGCGGAACGGCCTCGCAGGGAGGCGAGGCCGAGCCTGTCGAAGACAGCCGCCGGGCGTTCGGGGTCGGCACGCGCCGTCGGGCTTCGGTCCCTCGGTCTCGGCGCTCCGGGCTTCACCCCTCGCCTCCGGCTCCAAGGCCAGTTCCAACTGGATGTTCTGCCGCTTGGTCCGCATGAGCCTGCCGTCCTAATAACCCTGTCCGTCGTTCGGGCCTTCGCCGGGGGGCCGGCTACTATGCCCTCTGCTGACTTCTGCGCCGCGATCACGGCCCTTGCGGAACCGCTCAGTCCGGGGGTTCCGGACACGACGCAGACCTCCCGAGGTAAGACCAACCGCCTTCACCGCACACCCGCCGGATTTACCACCCCGGCCCTTGATGGCTGCGGACTTCGCGATCGCTTGCTCGCTCGTCCGGCCGGGTAGGCCTCGCCGGTTCTTGTCCATCGGGTCGCGGCTTTGCTCCACGCTTCCTTCAGACCCCGCCTCGCGGCGACGCCCTTGCGCTTCGCTAATCCTTCGCCGCCATCGGGCTGGATAGAGGACTTGCACCTCCAAGCTGTTGGCCATGCTCGGCACACAAGCCAAAAGGCGGCCCCGGAAGCCGCCTTCCTCTACGCCCATTCTAGCACACTTCGGCTCATGTCAAGCCCATTTCAGGAACAAAATAGAAAGATAATGGAATTTACTCACAATTCGTCCCTGGCAGGAGCTACCGGACTCGCACATCTCCGGCGGCCTCCGTTCCATGGACGCTGCCGGACGGGGAACCGAAAGCGACACGCCCCCTACAGCATGTCCAGCACCCCGCGAAGGTCCGGTCCTTCGGCATCGGCGGCGAATTCCGGCAGCAGCACCCGGTCGCCGGTGCGGTTGTTCCAGTAACACGCAACGCCCGCCGATTTCGCGCCGATGACATCGTTGGCGCCGCCGGCGACATGCAGATAGTTCTCGCGGGCGACGCCGAGCGCGCGGACCGGCAGGTCGTAAACCTCCGGGTCGGGCTTGTAGACGCCCGAATCCTCCGTCGAGAACATGTGGTCCAGACGGACGGGCAGTTCTGCGGCGATGGCTTCGAGCATGGCGCGGTCGCCATTCGACAGAAGCGCCAGCTCGCAACCCCGAGACCTGAGCTCACGCAGCACCTCGGGCGCCTCCGGCCAGGGCCGAAGCGGGTACCAGGCCGCCACCAGTTCTTCCCGCCGGCCGGCAGGGACCGTGACGCCGTGTTCGCTTGCTGCATGCTCGAGGGCCAGCGCCGTGCAGTCGTGGAAGCTCGTGCGCCCCCGTTTCAGCGCGTTCGACAGGGCGGCGGCGCGAAGCTGGCCGGCCCGCCAGGAGGCCAGGAAAGCGTCTGCGGCATCGGTCGGCAGACTCAGGAGCCGCGCGACGACGGGCGTCAGCGTCGCGCGGAAGTCCGCCAGCCCGCTATAGGCGTCGAAGGTGACCAGCCGGTATCTCGCCATACGGCGGCGCTCCTCTCGTTCGATCATTCGGCCGGAACCCGGGGTGCTGGCCTTCCATCGCAGTCTAGCCTCCCGGACGGAGTGGTTCGGGACTTCGATCCCACAGGAGCAGGCGGCCGGCCCAGGCGGCGCGCAAATTGCGCTGGCGCGTACCTGCCGCCTTGGCCTTAACCTCTGGAGTCGAATTATCGATGCCAAGGATTTCCTTTTCTCGCTGGCGGTGCTGGCCGTCGCGACAACCATCACACCGGGGCCAAGCACGCTATTGGCGGCTGCGTCCGGCATACGGCACGGCCTGATCGGAAGTCTGCCTCTGGCGGTCGGTGTCGCCGTCGGTCTGGCATTGCTCATGGCGGCGGGGGCCTTCGGTCTCTCCGCCCTCTTGCGAACGGCGCCATCGCTGCAACTCGCAATCAAAATCCTGGGATCCCTTTACCTGGTGTGGCTCGCCTGGCGGATATTCCGGAGCGGCACGCCCAAAGCGTCGGAGGATGCCAGCGGAGGACGCGCCATGGGATTCACGACAGGCCTGGCGGTCCTGTTCCTCGTTCCGAAGGCCTGGATGATGGCCCTGGCGGCTGCGGGCGCCTATGCCGAATTCACCAGCAACTCCCTGGAACTGGCCCTGTTGCTATCGCTGACCTTCGGCTGCGCCGGATTGGGGGCGATGCTCCTGTGGTGCCTGGGAGGTGCGTTGCTCGGCCGCATGCTCAAGACGGACGCGCAATGGTTTACGGTCAACCTCGTCCTCGCCATTGCCACCGTCGTTTCGGTCGCCACCGTGTGGGTCTGAACGCCAATCCACGCGGGAGTCCCGTGAGCCGGTCTCGATCTTCCACTTTGGACCCGGTTACTCGCCGAGCGGGAAGGTGCCGGCGGGGACGTGCTCGTAGGGCAGGAGGGTGAGATCGGCCGGGCCCCAGTCGGGCGTGTCCAGGATCACGATGGCCGAGCAAAGCGGCTCATAGACTTCGCGGAAATGGGTCTTGGAGCGCAGCAGGATGTAGCGGAACTCCTGCGGCGAGAGGCCGAACTGGGTGAAGCAGTCGAGGTCGATGGCGGAGTAGTTGGCCGAGACGAGCGAGACCGTGACCGCGCCGGCGCGGACGAGCGCGGAGGGTCCGAGCGAGATTTCCGTGCCCGTCTTGAGCGGCCCGGTGATACGGAAACGCCTCTCGCCGGCCTCCAGCACCTCCACCTCGGTCTCTATGGGGCCGCCCGCCTTCTCGGACGACTTCCCCCCGAAGGCGAGCTGGAGCCGCGCGCCTGCGCCCGCGGCGACGCAGGCCGCCGCCGCCTCCGGGTCGCAGACAAAAGGCGCATAGGCGGGGCCCATGCCGCGCGCCAGCATCTCACGGAGCGTCCAGGTGCTGTCGTTCATCCGGTCGGCATGCTCCAGCAGGCAGACCGGCCCGCCCTCCATCGCGGCGGCCTTCTCCAGCCCCTCCCCGACGCTGTGGACCAGCTCGCGCTTGAGCAGCCGGAAGCGGTTGAGACTGCATTGCTCGGAAAGGTCGTTCGCCGCCAGCCGGGCAAGCGTCTCGTCGCCGTCCGCCACGACAACCACGCTCATGCCGGTGTCGGGCGTGTCGGCATAGGCGAAGCCGCAGAAGACCGACACGTCGAGCAGCGCCTCCTCGCGCGCCTGCCAGGCCGCGGCCTGCCGCTTGATGTCGGCGAGCGGGCGGAGCGCGGTCGCGGTGAAGATGCTGGGCAGCATGATGCCGGGCTTCGCCAGCGCCATGACGGGACGGGCACGGCCCTGCATCATGGCAAGCAGAATGCGCGCCGCCCGCCTGCCGGTTTCGGCCATATCGACATGCGGGCTGGAACGGTAGCCGGTCACGACATCGGCGGCCTCGACGACTTCGGGCCCGAGATTGCCGTGCAGGTCCATGGCGCAGGCGACGGGAAACTCCGGCCCGGCGGCGGCGCGGATGGCGGCCAGCACATGCGCGTCCGCCTTGCGGTTGGCGGGCGTGGCGAGCGCGCCGTGAAGGTGGATCAGCAGCCCGTCGAGACCGTCCAGTCCCGCGACGATCTCGTCCGTGTAGTGCGCGAGCGCCTCCTCGCTGGCCGAGGCCGCCGCGCCCGCGCCGACCGCGACGATGCCCTGCATGGAGGCGCCTTCCGCCTCGCAGACGTCGATGAACCCGCCGAGGGCGGTGTTCGCGTCCCGGTTCCCGGCGATGACATCCGGCCCGCGCAACGCGCCCCGCTCGAAGACATCGATGCCCGTCGTCTCGGGCAGGAAGGTCACGGATTCGAGGCTGAACTCGGCGATCCCGAGGCGCATGGGGGCGTTCCTTCCGGTGGCGTCGGGTCCGGAATCTGCTAATGCTCGGCCATGAGTGCAAGGGAGGGGACAATGCAGGCGCACGCGCCCGACACACGGAGCTACACGACGCATCTGGAATGCGGCTATACGGGCGAACGGCTGGAGGCCGACCGGCTGCACAATCTCTCGGCCGCCGGCAAGCCGCTGCTGGTGCGCTACGACCTGGAGGGCGCGGCGGCCTCGCTGACGCGCGATGCGCTGGCCCGGCGCGCGCCGACCTTGTGGCGCTACCGGGAGCTGCTGCCCGTGCGCCGGCTGGAGAACATCGTGAGCCTCGGCGAGGAGATGACGCCGCTGGTGCCGCTGCCGCGCGCCGGCGAGGGCCTCTATGTGAAGGACGAGGGGCGGCTGCCGACCGGCTCCTTCAAGGCGCGCGGGCTGGTGATGGCCGTCTCGATGGCGAAGGAGCTCGGCGTCAAGCGCATCGCCATGCCGACCAACGGCAATGCCGGCGCGGCGCTCGCCGCCTATTGCCGCCGCGCCGGCATGGAGGCCTTCGTCTTCTGTCCCGCCGACACGCCCGAGGTGAATGTGCGCGAGATCGCGCTCCAGGGCGCCGAGGTCTGGCGGGTGAACGGCTATATCGACGATTGCGGCAAGCTCGTCGGCGAAGGCCGCGAGGCGATGGGCTGGTTCGACTGCTCGACCCTGAAGGAGCCCTACCGGATCGAGGGCAAGAAGACGATGGGCCTGGAGCTGGCCGAGCAGTTCGGCTGGACCCTGCCGGACGCGATCTTCTACCCCACGGGCGGCGGCACCGGCCTGATCGGCATGTGGAAGGCGTTCGCCGAGATGGAGGCCATCGGGCTGATCGGCCCGGAGCGCCCGCAGATGATCGCCGTGCAGGCGGAAGGCTGCCAGCCCATCGTGCGCGCCTTCGAGCGCGGCGAGCGCCATGCCGAGCGCTGGGAGGGCGCCGAGACCGTCGCCATGGGCATCCGCGTGCCGGCGGCGCTGGGCGATTTCCTGATCCTCGACGCCGTGCGCGAGAGCGGCGGCTACGCCGTGGCGGTGCCGGACAGCGAGATCGAGGAGGCGCAGGCGGAGATGGCGCGCGAGGAGGGCCTGCTGCTCTGCCCGGAAGGGGCCGCCACCTACGCCGCCTGGAAGCGCGCGATGGCCGAGGGGCGGCTCGCGCCCGGCGCCCGCTCGGTCCTTTTCAACTGCGCCACCGGCCTCAAATACCCGATGCCCGCCATGGAGCGCCGCCTGGATCGGACGAAGCCGATAGACTGGAGCGGCCTTCTCGCCTGAAGCGGCCGCGGCATTGACGCGCCGCTCCCGGCGTCGCAGCATGGTTCATCCTGTCGCAGCCCGACGGGACGCATGGAGGAGGAAGAACCCGATGCGTCGCACATTGCCCGGTCTCGTTGCCGCGTTCGCTTTTGCCGCCGGAGGGGCGGCCGCCGCGCCCCAGGCCCTGATGGTGGCCGCGGGCAGCGGCGAGGTGCATCTCGCCTGCTCGGGAGCGGCCTGCCGGGCGGAGATCACCACCTTCTGCCTGCAGCCCGACCGCCCGAATCCGGATTTCGGCCACCGCTACAACATTCTGGCGATGGCGGACCAGCAGGGCGCGATCCGGCTGGTCGGCCATCGCGAGGACGGCGGGCAGGTCGTGCTGCCGCTGGAGAGCAGCGCCATCCTGACCGCGGAGCGCGACCACTCGGCCGTCATGCTGACCGTGCCGTCGCCCGTGCTTCGCGAATACGGCGTCACCCGCCTGTCGATCCAGGTCAGCGAGCCCGTCATGCTGGTTCCGCAAGCGGTCGCCGGCGACCCCCGCGCGCAGGACGAAGAGGACCTCGCCTTCCTCGCCACCACCGCGCGCCAGGCCGCCCGCTACGCCATCGAGGAGCACCCCGACCAGGTGGGCGCGACCCGGATCGTCCGCGATGTGGTGAATGCCGTTCCCGCCGACCGGCCGACCACGGCCGGCGAGCGGCGGAAGGCATGGACCGGGGCCGAGCCGGAACGCGAGACGCCCCGCGCGCAGTCCATGGCGCGCACTGCCTATGACGACTGCAAGAATGTGAACGCGACGAACAATGTCAGGCTCTACGGCTTCCGGTCCTGCATGGGCGTCATGCATGACGAGATCATCGGCGAGGTGAACGACGCTTATGCCGAGCTGATCGGCGCGGGCAGCTGAGCGTCGGCGGCTTTCCCGGAGGCCTGCCCCAAACCGTCACCCCGGAGTCGATCCCATTGGCGCTAACTTGTTTGCATAAGTCATTTGTCCAGGGGTTTCCGGGTGCGGGTTGAGGAGCGCAGGCGCTGTCGGGTCGTGGCCGGCGGCGACCGCCGGGGAGGGTAAGGTCTGCGGTCGTATCTGCGCGGTCTGCAAGTCGGCGGCGGCAGCCGCCCGGGCGCGCAAGACAGCGCGCCGCGAGGCCCGGCGGCGGGGAAGCAAGGTCAAGCCCGGAACACTTGCTTTTGCGGACTATGTCATCGTCTTCGCCACGTTCGACGAAGAGGCGTTCAGCGCCCGCAAGGTTCTGGAATGGTATCGCCTGCGCTGGCACGTCGAACTGGTCTTCAAACCCTCAAGTCCCTGGCGGGAGTTCCGGTTGGCGCTCAACCGGGTCCGAAGAGCCATCGAACCCGCCCTCAGCCTCGCCCGCACGATCGATGAGTGGAACGACATCTCAAAAGCCCTCTCCGAATCGCCAAGACGGCGAAGGCTCCAACGCGACGAAACAAGCCGCCGCCGACGCGAATGCGGCTGAACCGCGCCCCGGCTTCTACGCGGGAGCCGTTCGGCCTAGTCCCGCTACGCTTTTCGGCCCGCTCCTTGCGGATCGAACGCCTGGACAGCGACGCAGGCCGTGACCTCGGTGAGAAATCCGGGCTAGTATTCCGCCCATCATGACAGGCGCGCCCCAGCCCCGCCGGATCGTCGTTCGCGGCGCCCGGGAGCACAACCTCAAGTCCATCGACCTGTCGCTGCCGCGCGGCCGGCTGGTCGTCGTCACCGGGCTTTCCGGCTCCGGCAAATCGTCGCTCGCCTTCGACACGATCTACGCCGAAGGCCAGCGCCGCTACGTGGAGAGCCTCTCCGCCTATGCACGGCAATTCCTGGAGTTGATGAGCAAGCCGGACGTCGACTCGATAGAGGGACTGTCACCGGCCATCTCCATCGAACAGAAAACGACCTCCCGCAACCCCCGCTCGACCGTCGCCACCGTCACCGAGATCTACGACTATATGCGCCTCTTGTGGGCGCGGGTCGGCATTCCCTATTCGCCCGCCACGGGCCTGCCCATCGAAAGCCAGAACGTCGCCCAGATGGCGGACCGGATCGAGGCTCTCCCGGAAGGCTCCCGGCTGCTGCTGATGGCGCCCGTCGTGCGCGGCCGCAAGGGCGAATACCGCAAGGAACTGCGGGAATATCAGCGGCGCGGCTTCCAGCGGGTCAAGATCGACGGGGAACTCTACGACATCGAGGAAGCGCCGGCGCTCGGCAAGAATTTCAAGCACGACATCTCCATCGTCGTGGACCGGATCGCGGTCCGGCCCGGCCTCGGCAACCGGCTGGCGGACAGCCTGGAGACGGCGCTCGAACTCTCCGACGGGCTGGCTTCGGTCGAGGATGTCGGCACGGGTGAGAGCATCCTGTTCTCTGCCCGCTTCGCCTGTCCCGTCTCGGGCTTCACCATTGAGGAGATCGAGCCGCGCCTGTTCTCCTTCAACAACCCGGCGGGCGCCTGCCCGGCCTGCGACGGCCTCGGCAGCCGGCGGCATGTCGATGCGGCGCTCGTGGTGCCGGACGAGGGGCTGAGCCTGCGCCAGGGTGCGGTCGCCCCCTGGAAGAACACCACCGCGAAATACTACCAGCAGACCCTCAGAAGCCTCGCGCGCCACTATGAGGTGGACGTGAGTACGCCGTGGCGCGACCTGCCCGAAGAGGTGCGCCGCGCGGTGCTTTACGGCTCGGGCAACGAGCCGGTGACCATGGCCTACAATGACGGCATCCGGAACTACCGCGTCACCAAGCCGTTCGAGGGTGTCGTCAACAATCTGGAGCGCCGCCTCCGGGAAACGGACAGCGCCTGGGTGCGGGAGGAGCTGTCGAAATACCTCGCGTCCCGGCCCTGCGAGACCTGCGGCGGCAAGCGGCTCCGGCCGGAGGCGCTCGCCGTCAGGATCGACGGGTGCGACATTTCCGATGTCGCGGCGCTTTCCATCGGCAAGGCGGGAAGCTGGTTCGCCGGGCTGGAAAAGGCGCTGGCGCCCAAGCAGCTGGAGATCGGCGGCCGGATTCTCCGCGAAATCAACGACCGGCTGGGCTTTCTGAACGATGTCGGGCTCGAATATCTCACCCTGGACCGGTCCTCCGGCACGCTATCCGGCGGGGAGAGCCAGCGCATAAGGCTCGCCTCGCAGATCGGCTCGGGCCTGACCGGCGTGCTCTATGTTCTTGACGAGCCCTCGATCGGCCTCCACCAGCGAGACAATGCCCGCCTGCTGGCGACGCTCGGACGGCTGCGCGACCTCGACAACACGGTCATCGTCGTCGAGCATGACGAGGAGGCGATCCGCAGCGCCGACTATCTGGTGGACATGGGCCCCGGCGCCGGCGTGCATGGCGGCCACGTCGTGGCCGAAGGCACGCCGGAGGAGGTGATCGGGCGCGGCGAGGGGCTGACGGCGCAATATCTCACCGGCCGCAGGCAGATCGAGATTCCGCGCTGGCGGAGGCCGGGCAACGGGCAGTGCCTGACCGTCCGCAGTGCGAGCGGCCACAATCTCCGGCATATCGACGCCACCTTCCCGCTCGGCGTGTTCGCCTGCGTCACCGGCGTTTCCGGCGGTGGCAAGTCCACCCTGGTCGTGGAGACGCTATACAAGGCGCTGGCCAGGCATCTCCACGGCGCGCGCGGCGCGCCCGCCCCGCATGAGCGGATCGAGGGCGCCGACCTCGTCGACAAGGTGATCGACATCGACCAGTCGCCCATCGGGCGCACGCCGCGCTCGAACCCGGCCACCTATACCGGTGCGTTCACGCCTATCCGCGACTGGTTCACCGGCCTGCCGGAATCCAAGGCGCGCGGCTACAAGCCGGGGCGTTTCTCCTTCAACGTCAAGGGCGGGCGCTGCGAGACCTGCCAGGGCGACGGCCTCATCAAGATCGAGATGCACTTCCTGCCGGATGTCTATGTCGAGTGCGAGACCTGCAGGGGCCGGCGCTACAACCGCGAGACGCTGGAAGTGCGCTTCCGGGGACATTCCATCGCCGACGTGCTGAACCTGACGGTCGAGGAAGGCGTCGAGCTCTTCCGGGCGGTGCCCGCCGTCTACAACAAGCTGGAGACGCTGCGCCGGGTCGGGCTCGGCTACATCAAGATCGGCCAGCAGGCGACGACGCTTTCCGGCGGCGAGGCACAGCGCGTCAAGCTCGCCAAGGAACTGTCGCGGCGTTCGACCGGGCGCACACTCTACATTCTCGACGAGCCGACCACCGGCCTGCATTTCGAGGATGTGCGCAAGCTCCTGGAAGTGCTGCATGCGCTCGTGGACGCCGGCAACACGGTGATCGTCATCGAGCACAATCTCGAAGTCATCAAGACGGCGGACTGGATCGTCGATCTGGGTCCCGAAGGCGGCGCCGGCGGAGGGCGTATCGTCGCCGCAGGTACGCCGGAGGAGGTGGCTGAGGCGCCCGAAAGCCACACGGCGCGCTATCTCGCCGCCTCGCTCGGCCGGACGGAGCGGCTTGCGGGGTAGCGGTCAGCGGTCCTCCAGCGCGATCAGCGACAGCTGGCGCCCATAGTCGGCCTCGCCATTCAGGGTGGCGCGGCGGTAGCTGAAGAAAAGGTCCTGTTCGGCGCAGGTATCCGCCTTGACGACCGAGACCGCGGCAAGTCCGGCGCGCGCCAGCCGCACCCCGACATACCCGGCGAGGTCGAAACGGAAATGGCCGGGCCGCCGGGCAGGGACGAACCAGCGGCCGTTTTCCGGATCGGCCGCCTCGAACCCGGCCCGGAATTCGGGGCCGACCTCATAGGATGCCTGACCTATACAGGGACCGACCGCGGCGACCGTCCGTCGTGCCTGTGCGCCTAACCCCTCCATGCGCTCCAGCACCGCTTCGGCGATGCCGGCCAGTGCGCCCCGCCAGCCGCCGTGGGCCGCCCCGACGACGCCCGCCCACTCGTCCGCGAAAAGCACGGGCGCGCAGTCCGCTGTCAGGATACCGAGCGCGAGGCCCGGACGGTCCGTGGCCATGCCGTCGGCTCTCAGGCCCCTCGGGGGTTCCGTCAGCGTCACGGCCTCGGCGCTGTGAACCTGGAAGAGCGTCGCCAGACGGTCCGCGCCGACGGCCGCCAGCGCGCGGCGCCGGTTCTCGCTCACCGCATCCCGGTCGTCGCCCGAGCCGAAGCCGCAATTCAGGCCGGCATAGAGGCCCGTGCTGACGCCGCCCCTGCGGTCCAGAAAGGCATGCGCGACGCCCTCGAGGCCCGACAGCGCTCCCCCTTCGATCATCCCCCTTCCCCGTCGAGAAAACCCGCGGGCGCGGGCGCGCCGACGGGGCCGAAAGCCAGCACCCGGAACAGCCTGCCCATGGCGTCCTCGCCTGTCAGCCGGGCGAGCGCAGCCTCCTGGCCGCCCAACCGGGCTGCGCGGGCCTCGATGCCGAGCCGCCGGAGCCACTCGCCTTGCGAAACGGGTCCCCAGACCGCCGCGCCCGCCTCGCGGCCCGCGCGCATCAATGCCGCAAAATCCACATGCGTGCTCATATCCGCTTCGCCCGGCCGCGACAACGGGTCAACGGGTTTGTGATTCCTCACCGCCTGCACGGTCGGTCTGCCCGGCGGCTCGACGTAGCCGTAGTCGATCGCCAAGCCGTAGCCGGGGCGGGCGGCGAGCAAAGCGGCCATGGCGGTTGCAGCCGGCGACACCTCGGCGATGTCGCCGTCCTCGCCCGCGCCCGCGCGGCGCACGGCCGGAGCCGCGACGAACCGGAAATCCGCTCCCTCCCGGTCGACCAGCCTTTCGTGCCAGCACCCGCCGATCCTCACGAACTGGCGGACCGGCAAGGCGTCGAAGAACTCGTTGGCGATCCAGATGGAGGAACCGTCCGGCACCGTCTCCGGGCCGTCGTGCCAGACCGCATCGAAACCCTGCGAGCGCTGGAGCGAACGCATTGCGGGCGAGATCTCCACGAGATGCACTTCGGGGTGGAATTCCGGCTCAAGGCGCGCGGCGCGGAGCGCATCGGCCATCAGCACGCCGCGTCCCGGCCCGAGCTCGATCAGCCGGATATCCGCCGGCCTGCCCATCCTCTGCCAAGCATCGACGCACCAGAGCCCAACAATCTCGCCGAACATCTGGCTGATTTCCGGCGCCGTGGTGAAGTCCCCGCCCCGGCCGAACGGGTCGCGCCCGGCATAGTAGGCGGCGTTGTTCAGCGCCATGAACTCCGCAAGCGGAATCGGCCCGTGGCGCTCGATGCGCCTGGCGAGGCCGGCTGCCGGGCTCTCGCTCACGGGCGGCGGACCATGAGCGCGAGGCCGATGGCGATCAGCGGCAGGGACAATAGCTGCCCCATCGTGACCGGCCCCAGGATGAAGCCCAGATGCGCGTCCGGCTCGCGGAAGAACTCGGCGAAGCAGCGCGCCAGCCCGTAGCCGAGAAAGAAGACGCCCGCGAGCAGGCCGGGGCGCGCCCGCACCCGCTCCCGCGAGGCAAGCGCCAGCATGACGATGCCGAGCGCGAGGCCCTCCAGCGCCGCTTCGTAAAGCTGGCTCGGATGGCGCGGCAGCCCGGTCGGGTCGGAGGGAAAGACCATCGCCCAGGAAGCGTCGGACGCCCTGCCGTAAAGTTCGCCGTTCACGAAATTGGCGAGCCGGCCGAGCAGCAGGCCGACCGGCGCCACCGCGGCCACGACATCCCCGACGCGCAGCACCGGCAGATCGTGGCGGCGGGCGAACAGGAAGACCGCGAGTGCCACCCCGGCGAGCCCTCCATGGAAGGACATGCCGCCCTGCCAGAGGAACAGCGCCTCTTCCGGGTTCAGCAGGTAGTAGCCGGGCTTGTAGAACAGCACGTAGCCGAGCCGCCCCCCGGCCACGACTCCCAGCACCATCCAGGCCAGCAGGTCGTCCACCCGCTCGGCGCGCATGAGGTAGGGCGGCAACACGGCAAGGCGGCGCGCGAGCCGCCAGCCGACGATGAGCCCGACAAGGTAGGCGAGCGCATACCAGCGGACCGCGAGCGGCCCGAGCTCGACCGCGACCGGGTCGATAACGGGAAACGGAACGACGGGGAGTATCACAGCCGGGACCCCGCCGGCTCGCCCCGGCCGGCGCGCCCCGTGACAAGCATCATTTCATGGCCCATCCTGTCGGCGCGGTCGAGAAGCTATGCCCGGAGTCGGACCCATGCAAACCGGAAAGCGAATCTTCGACGATCTGGCCCGCGTCGCCTCCGGCGCCGCCGGCGCGGCGGGGGCCGTCCGCGACGAGATGGAATCGATGCTGCGCGACCGTCTGCAAAGCATGCTCGATTCGATGGACCTGGTGCGGCGCGAGGATTTCGAGGCCGTGCAGGAGATGGCGCAGAACGCGCGCATGGAGCAGGAACGGCTGGAAGCGCGCGTCGCTGCCCTGGAGGCCCGACTGGCAGAAACCGGCAAGTGAGCGAAATCGTCGTCGAGTACCCCTATGACGAGCCGCCGCCGGAGGGCGCGGCGCGCAAGGTGGCGGAGGGGATCTGGTGGGTGCGGATGCCGCTCCCTTTCGTGCTCGACCACATCAACCTCTACCTCCTGGAAGACGGCGACGGCTGGACCGTCGTGGATTGCGGGCTGAACAAGGACGGCGTACGCGATATCTGGGAGACGCTGATCCGCACCCTGCTCGCCGGGCGCCCGGTGCGCCGCGTGCTCGTCACCCATTTCCACCCGGACCATATGGGCCTCGCGCAATGGCTGCTCGCGCGCTTTCCCGACGCGGAGCTCTGGATGAGCCTCGCGGAGTGGCTCTGGTCGCATTTCGCCTTCGATGCGCGCGAACGCAACATGGAGGAGATGCTGCGCTTCTGGCGGCGCAACGGCATGGCCACCTCGACCGTGGACGCCATGCGCGGGCGCGGCAATTTCTACGCCCAGAACGTGGTCCGCCCGCCCATTGTCTATCGCCGTATCCGGGACGGCGACACGATCCGCATCGGCGAGCGCGAGTGGCAGGCGATCACGGGCTCCGGCCATTCGCCCGAGCATGTCTGCCTCGCCTGCCCGGAGTCCAAACTGCTGATCTCGGGCGACCAGGTGCTGCCGCGCATCACGACCAATGTGTCCGTGCATTTCGTCGAGCCGGACGGCGACCCGCTGCAACAGTTCCTGGACAGCACCCGCGCTTTCGCCCACCTGCCGGACGACACCTTCACGCTCTGCAGCCACGACCGCCCGTTCTACGGCCTGCATGAGCGCCTCGCGCAACTGCGCGACCACCACAAGGTCCGCCTCGACGACGGCTGCGAGGCGCTGGCCGAGCCCCAGCACGCCATCGACCTGCTGCCGGTCTTCTTCCATCGTCCGCTGGACCTGCACCAGCAGTCCTTCGCCATCGGCGAGTCCATCGCCCATCTCCACAATCTCTGGCAGGCGGGGCGCGCCGGGCGCGAGCAGGGGCCGGACGGCGTCTTCCGTTTCGTCCGGGCGTGACGCCGGTGCGGGAGACCCTGTCCGCGCTGCTGGAGCGCGTCGCGAAGGAGTCCGGGGATGCGCCGGCGCTCCTCTACGGCGAAGAGGCCTGGAGCTACGCCGACCTGCTGGACCGGTCGCGCCGGGCTGCGGCGGCGCTGGCGGAACTCGGCGTCGGGCGCGGCGACAGGGTGGCCCTCTGGCTGCCGAACGTGCCGGCCTGGCTCGCGCTCTACTTCGCGCTCGGGCGCCTCGGCGCGGTCGCGGTGGCGGTCAACACGCGCTTCCGGGCGCTCGAAGTCGCCGACATCCTCTCCCGCTCCGGCGCGAAGGCGCTCGCCATGTGGCCGGGCTTCAAGGATATCGACTTCGCCGGCCTGCTGGCCGAGATCGGAGAGGACGCGCTCGCCGGCCTGGAGCGCGTGCTGGTCTATGACGAGGGCGAGGCGCCGGTCCCTGAGCGGGTGGCCGGCAAGCCGGTCACGGCTGTCCGCGCGCTGTTCGAGTCCCCGCCCCTGCGGGACGATTGCGCGGAGCCGGGCGACCCCTGCAACATCTTCACCACCTCCGGCACCACCTCGAAGCCCAAATTCGTGCTGCACGGGCAGGCGCCGGTGACACGCCATGCGCGCGACTGCGTGGCCGCCTTCGGCTGGGACCGGCCGGGCGCGGTCAGCTACCAGGCGACGCCGCTCTGCGGCGTGTTCGGCTTCTCGACCATGATGGCGACGCTTGCCGGCGGCGCGCCGAACGTGCTGGCGCCGCTCTTCACGCCGGGCGAGGCCGCCGAGGCGGTCCGCCGCCACCGGGTCACGCATTTCATGGGCACGGACGACATGTATGCCGGCATGCTGGCGTCGCGCGAGGAGCCGGAACCCTTCCCGAGCCTGCGCCTTTGCGGCTATGCGCTGTTCAACCCGACGCTGGAGGATTTCGCGGCGCGGACGCTGGCGCGCGGCGTGCCGCTGATCGGGCTCTACGGCATGAGCGAGGTGGGCGCGCTGATGGCCGTGCAGAAGATCGACGCGCCGCTGGAGGACCGGCTCGCCGGCGGCGGCTATCCCGTGGCGCCGGAAGCGGTCGTGCGGGTGCGCAATGTCGAGACGGGCGAACTCTGCCCGCCCGGCGTTTCCGGGGAGGTGGAGATGCGCTGCCCGAGCCTCTTCCTGCGCTATGAGGGCAACCCGGACGCGACGGCCGCGGCCATGACCGAAGACGGCTTCCTGCGCACCGGCGACGCGGGCCGGATGCGCGCCGACGGCAGCTTCGTCTATGAGGCGCGCATGGGCGACACGCTCCGCCTCGCCGGGTTCCTGACGGCCCCGAGCGAGATCGAGGCGCATATCGAAAGCCACCCCTCGGTCACCGGCTGCCAGGTGGTCGGCGTCGCTACCTCCCGCGGCCCGCGCGCCTTTGCCTTCGTGCGCCCGGCGGAGGACGCCTTCTACGACGAAGCGGCGCTCCTCGCCTGGTGCCGGGAGACCATGGCCAACTACAAGGTGCCCGCCCGCGCCGCCGCCATCGACGCCTTCCCCGTCACCCACAGCGCCAACGGCACCAAGATCCAGAAAGCGGAACTCCGCCGCATGGCGGAGGACATGGAACCGGATGCGATTTCGGTGCGGAGTGCTCCGGCATCGTGAGTTCCGACAATCGGGCATAAGGCCAATTTGAATTACTGTATTGACAATGTACGCATAGCGACCATGTTTTCCGTTGGTTGCCTGCAACCGACACAACAGCCGGACCCGGACCATGACCCAGCGAGCCCTTGCCACGACGAACATCAACCTCCGGGCGACGCACGAACAGAAGACGCTGATCGACCGCGCGGCGTCCTGCCTTGGGAAGAGCCGCACCGAGTTCATGCTCGATGCCACGCGGAAAGAAGCCGAACAGGTGCTTTTGGACCGCCGCATCTATCTGCTCGACGACGAGCGCTTTGCGGCGTTCGAGGCAGCGCTTGCGGGTCCGGCGGAACCTTCGGCGGCGCTCCGAAAGACCATGAATACGCCGCCGCCCTGGAAAGAAGACTGAGTGTTGGAGAAACCGGGTCCGATATCGAGAGACGACCCGACCGACGGTTTCGACAGCGGCAACCCGGTTCTCGACAGCTGGCTGGCTACAGAAGCAATTCGGAACGAAGCAGCGGGCGCTTCCCGCACCTATGTCGTCCGCGAGGCCGGCAGGATCATCGCCTACTATTCGCTTGCGACCGGCGGCGTCGAGCGGTCGAGTGCGCCCGGCGGAATTCGGCGGAACATGCCCGACCCGATCCCGGTCATGATCCTCGCCCGTCTGGCCGTGGCCCGCAGCCATCAGAGCCGGGGGATCGGCCGGGCGCTGGTAAGGGATGCCCTGCTCCGGACCGTCCGGGCCTCGGAGATTGCCGGCATACGCGCTGTGACGGTGCATGCCATCGACGAGCAGGCGGCTGCCTTCTACGAGAGGCTGGGCTTCAGGCCGTCCCCGATGGACGACCTTGTCTATTTCGCGCGGCCCGAGTCCGTTCTCGCCAGCATCGATAGAGGCTGATCGGTTCCCTCTTCCGACAGGATCACGAGCAAACGGGGACTGTGAAGGTTGGAGTCTCACGCGGATTCCGTGCAGACTGCGCACGCCCGACAACGGAGACTGACGAGTGACCGGCTGGCGTGACGCCCTTCCCTCCGACGGCCTGCTGGCGGTAGTCAAGCGGGACTGCCCGACCTGTGTCCTCGTTGCGCCAGTCCTCGCGGAGTTGGCAGCAGCGGGTGCCGTGGCGGTCACGCAGGACGATCCCGCCTTTCCCGAGGGCGCAGACCCCCGGCATGACAGCGACCTGGAGCTGTCCTACCGGCTCGACATTGAGACCGTGCCGACCCTGATCCGGTTCAGCGGAGGCAGGGAGGCCGAGCGCGCGATCGGCTGGAACAAGGCCGAGTGGCGCGCGCTCACCGGCCGCGCCGACCTCGGCGAGAGCCTGCCGGAGAACCAGCCCGGATGCGGGTCGCTGTCGGTCGAGTTCGGCATGCCCGAAAGGCTGGCGGTGCGCTTCGGCGACATTCCGCTTTCGGCCCGGCAGATCGTCGTCGAGGACCATGACGACCCGATGGAAGCGGCCTTCGACCGGGGCTGGACCGACGGCCTTCCGATCGTGCCGCCGACCGACCTGCGCGTCGCGCGGATGCTGGCCGGCACCACGCGCGCGGCCGATGAGATCGTGGGGGAAATCCCGCCCAATCTCATCCCCTGCACGGTGGAGAAGGCGGCCATCAACGCCGTCATGGCCGGCTGCCGGCCGGAGTATTTCCCGACCGTGCTGGCAGCGGTGGAAGCAGCGCTGGACCCGGCATTCTCCATGCACGGCCTGCTCTGCACGACCCATTTCGCAGGGCCCGTGATCGTCGTGAATGGCCCCGTCGCACGCCGTATCGGCATGAACTGGGGGCTGAACGCGCTCGGCCAGGGCAACCGCGCCAACGCGACCATCGGCCGGGCCTTCCAGCTCATCGTCCGCAATGTCGGCGGCGGGCGGCCAGGAGAAATCGACCGCGCAATGCAGGGCAATCCGGGCAAATACACCTTCTGCTTCGCCGAGGACGAGACCGACCCGGACTGGACTCCGCTGTCGGTGGCGCGCGGCATCCCGCCGGGCAGGTCCGCCGTCACCCTTTTCCACGGCGAAGGGGTGAGCGGCTTCGTGGACCAGAAGAGCCGCACGGCGGAGGAGCTGACGACCTCCCTCGCCCACTATCTCTGGCATGTGAACCATCCCAAGCTCTGCGAGTTCGGCGGGGCGCTGCTGGTGCTCTCGCCGGAGCATTACCTCATCTACAAGTCCGAGGGCTGGGGCCGGGATGACATCCATGAGGCGCTCTGGACCGCGCTGAAACGGCCGGGACGCGACGTCGTGCGCGGCGCGGGCGGCCTCGCCGAGGGGATGGAGCCCGGCCGGGAGAACGAGGTCATCGACAAGTTCCGCGAACCCACCTTCCTGATTGCGCGCGCGGGCGGGCCGGCGGGCCTGTTCTCGGCCGTGATCGGCGGGTGGACCGGAATGCGGATGACCGGAGAAGTCGATCCTGTAACGAAGGAGATCGGACCATGACGGAACCCTATGCGATGCGGGACCCGACGGCGGAGACGGAGCCGGCCTACCGGCAGACCGTCGTCCCGCCGGCGAGTCTCGACGGCCTCACCATCGGCCTGCTGTCCATCGGCAAGGAGCGGTCGGTGGAGTTCCTCGACGCGGTGGAAGAGCGGCTGGCCGCCCAGGGCCTGAAGGTGATGCGCTTCGCCAAGCCGACGCACACAAAGCCCGCCCCGCGCGGCGTCATTCAGGACCTTGTGGAGCGCTGCGACATCGTTGTCGAAGGGCTTGCGGATTGAGGCTCGTGCACGTCGTGCAGTTTGCATGACATCATCGAGCTCGACCGCCTGGGAATGCCCGGCTGCGCCATTGCGACCGAGGAGTTCCGCGACGCCGCCGCGGCGCAGGCCGACGCCATGGGCGTGCGTCCGGCCGTGGTGTTCGTGGACCACCCGATCCAGAACCGCACGCCGGAGGAGCTGACGGGCATCGCCGACCGGGCCATCCGGCCCATCCTCGCCGCCATCCGCAGCGGGTAGCGGAGCGGCGTCGAGCCCGGCCTGCGTTACCGGGCGATGAAGCTGCGGTGGACCCAGCGGCCCTGCGAGCGGCTCGTTTCGGTATAGAACGCCCTGTCCGACGCCCGGATTTCGACGGTTGTCCGCCCGGGCATGGCCCTGCTTGAGCCCTCGCCGGTGCGTGCGGCGTCGATGAAGGCCCTGACCTCGCCCGGCGTCGGACCGGGCTGCGCCGCTTCGCCCTGCGATGCCAGCGCCTCCGTCGCCGCCGCCCTCAATTGCCGCGCCCAGAGTTTTCGGAACAGGCCGGCGCTGGCGAACTCGTCGCCGCCGTCGAGCCTGCCGCCGACGGCGAAGACATGGCCCACCGCGTCCCGATGGTCCTCCGCCAGCCGGCCCAGCGCCTCGTCGAAGCCTTCCAACGCGGCAGCAAGGGCATCGTTCTCCAGGGAAAGCTGCAGGCTAGAGCGCGACCGCCCATCGGCCACGGATTGCCTCACTGCGCCGCTGAGCGCGGATTGCGTTGCAAGAACCGACGCCCATACCCGGCCCTGGAGGTCGCCCTCTCGCGAAGAGCGGCCGGCGGTCCGCGCAGACCGGCTGCCGGCAGCGCCCGTGTCCTCCTGCGCCCAGTAGTAGAGCGCGACCCTGCCGGATTTCGACGGCAGGCGCGCCGTGGATGCAGAGAACGCGCGCTCGTTCTCCGAACCGCGCCCCTCCCATCGCTCGCGCTCCACGCAAAATGCCCCGACCGGGATGTCGCCGGATTTCGGCGGCACGATCATGCTTACGGTCAGGACCCGGTCCTGCTTGCCGCCCTTCACGATATCGCCCGCCTGGATGAAGACCTCGCGGTCGCCCGGATTGCGGATGACGAGCCGTTCCACATCGCCGGTTTCCAGAACTTCGACGACGCCCCGCTCCATCGCCTCGCTCAGGGTAAGCGGCACGTGGCCGGGAGCGCCGTCCTCGCGGTGAAGCAGGTAGATGGCAAGATTGTCGTGCGTGTAAGGGCCGGTGAGCCGGTAGTCGCGCTCCGATGCGGGCGCTGCAACCGGGCCCAATGCGGCCGCGGCGGCCAGAACGGCCGCCGGCAGGATTGCGAAACGATGCATGCCGGGGTCCTCCTCTTGGGATTTGCGTCGCGATGGACCTTGGCTAGCCCGCCTGTGCGGCGGCACCGCGGCCGGAATGCGGCCCTTTCGGGGCCGGAGCGACGGTAGGGGGCGCTGCTATCGGTTCCGCTCGATGACCGCTGGTATGAATCCGGTAGCCCGCTGGGCAGAAGGAGTTGGGGAAGGCCTCGCGGCGCGACCGGGTTTTGCCGGGCGCGGCGCTTGACAGGCCGGATGTAATGTTCATCGGAAGACCTCGAAATTTCTGTGGCCGGGGCGGCCGGATTAGCGAGGGAGGGTTTGGTCCGATCATGCCGATAAAGTATTTTCTGTGTACAGATTGTATTAAGCCATAATTCGACAAAACATTCTAATTTACCGATGTTTTTGTCGATACTGAGAAAACTAATAGGACCGAAAAGTTAATCTTATGATGACGGATCGTGTTCACAAATTTATGCGATTAATTTTCGGAATTGATCGGCTTTAGCCTTAAAAGCGCAAGATTTTTCTACTATATATTTGTGACAAACCTATCTCCGAACTGCCTAAGGAGTGAAGCAGGCATGTTCGAAAAGCGCAGCGACCTGAAGAAGTTCCTTACCGTTGCGGAAACGGGCACCGTTCTTGGAGCGGCGGACCGGATCGCGATGACCCAGCCGGCCCTGTCGCGAGCTATCGCACGGCTCGAAGCGGCGTTCGGCGGACAGCTGTTCGAGCGGCTCCCGACGGGCGTCCGCCTCACGGAATTCGGCGCCACGGTCGCGGAGCAGGCGCGGCACATCCTGCGCGAAATCGAGACCGCCGAAGGCAGGGTGAAGTCGGCGCTCTCGGGGCAGTCGAACGGCCTGCGCGTCACCGCCGGGCCCACATGGATGCAGGCTGTCCTGCCCGAGGCCGTAGCCAGGTTTCACAGGGCCTTTCCCGACACCGAGCTGAGGCTTCACGCCATGACCTTCCTGGAGGGCATCAGGTTGTTGGTGAACGGCGAAAGCGACCTGCATTGCGGGCGGATCGACGCCGAGCGCCACCTGCCCGCATTCCTTCGACGCGAGGGCTTTCTCAGCATGGCGTCGTGCATCGTCGCCCGCTCGGACCACCCACTTCACGCCGGGCCGGTGACCTGCGGAGAACTGGCGGAGTGGCCCTGGATCGACTGCGAGGCTCCGGTGAGGACGCAGGATGCCGAAGAGCGCTCGCCGCTCTCCGAACTTCTCGAGGAGCTCTTCGCCAGAACCGGCAAGCGCGTGCGCACGGTGGTCCGCGCCGGCCCGGCGGGCCTCGCCCTGATGGGCACCGGCCCTTACCTGTCCCGGCTTCCGCTCACCTTTCTCGACAGGATTCCCGGACTCCGCCTCAAGCCGCTGCCGCTCGAATTCGGCAAGGACCGGTTTCGCGCCGGAATCGTTTCGCGCATTTCGGCCTGGGACTTTTCGGCATTCCGGTTCTTTGCCGAGACCGTCCGCGAGGTTGCCCGGGGGAAGGGCGAACAATTGCAGCCGCGCTCGGCAGCCTGAGACGCAGCGGCCCCGGAACCCGTCAGCCTGGCGCCGAAGGCGCCTTCTTCCGGAAAAGCAGGCGCGTTGCGGCTGCCGATACGGCGAAGCAGACGACCAGGAGAGGGCCTGCGGGCAGGTCTGAGGCCGCCGATATGACGATGCCCGCGACAACGGCCAGACCGCCGCTCGCGAAGGCGCGCCAATGGACGTAGCCCTTGCCGGCCCGGGCAGCGAGAGCCGGCAGGATGAGGCTTGCGAACACCAGATACACGCCGACCAGCTGCATCGACGCCGTGACGACAAGGGCGAACAGTACGAAGAAGCCGGCGCCGGCGCGCAGGCGCGGCACGGCGAGCCAGAGAACGGCGAAGAGGGCGTAGATCGGCAGGAAGGCCGCAATGTCGTGCCAAGACGCGAACAGGATCTGGCCGGAAAGCACATGGCGCAGCGCCTCGCCGCCGTGGGGATCGTTGGCAAGCGCCAACAGGGCCACCGAGGCGGCAACGATGAAGCTGCTGCCGATCACCGCTTCCTGCTCGTCCGGCGACTTGCGCTCGACCCAGCGGAAGAACAGCGCGATGGCGATGCCCGCGGCGAAGGCCGCCCCCTGCTTCACGAACCAGGACGGCTCGTCCAGCCAGAGATCGAGCAGGATGACGGCAAGCCCGACGACCTGGGCGGTGGCAAGGTCGATGAATACGATCCCGCGCTTGAGGACCTCGATACCCAGCGGCGCATGCGCCGCCGCGACCAGCAGCCCGACCACAAGGCCGGGTGCCAGGATATCGAGCAGCTCAGGATCGATCTTTGACCTCCTCAAGCAGTGTCAGCGTGCTGTCGAACAAGGAGAACAGGTCCGTTGCCTCCGGGCGGCCGCCGACCGTAAAGGGCAGATCCACCACCGGGATGCCCGTTTTCCCGGACAGCCAATCCGAGGCGTCTTCGGGCTCGTGAGGCGCGCGGAGAATGCCCCTGGCGCCGCTGTTCCGCACCTGCTCCAGAACCTCGACGAGATGCGCTGCGGTCGGCGGAACGCCCGAAACCCGCTCCAGCACCGCTGCCCGTTCCAGCCCCGCCCAGCGCAGCAGATAGACCCAAGCCTTGTGATAGACGATCACCTTCATGCCGCCCAGGGCCGCCGCGCGCTCCTGCCAGCCGGCCATGGCGTCGGCCCAGCGGGTCTGGAAGGACGCCAGGCGCTGCCGGTAGGCGTCCGCGCGCTCCGGGTCGATCCGCTCCAGCCGTTCCGTCAGCACCTCGGCAAGAACGGCCATGTTGCGCGGGTCGAGATGGACATGCGGATTCCCGCCCGGGTGGATGTCTCCCAGACTGCGGTCCAGGACTTCGGGCCGCTCCAGCACCTCGACATGGTCCGCCGCCATGATGTGCCCCGGCTGGCCGGGCTGGAGGATGCGCCCCCCGCCCCTTTCCAGAAGCACCGGCAGCCAGCCGACTTCGAGGTCCGCCCCGGAACAGAGCAGTATTTTCGCGCGCCGCACCTTCGCGATCAGGCTGGGCCGCGCGCGTATGTAGTGCGCGTCCTGCCGGCCGTGGGTCGCCGAGTGGACAGTGACGTCCTCGCCGCCGATTTCCTCGGCGAGCGCCGCCCATTCCGGCTCGCAGGCGAGGATTCGGACCTCCGCGTCCGCCGCAGCCGGCGAGAGCAATGCGGCCGCGAGCGCGGCCGCCAGCGCCGTTCGTTTCATCTTCGTCTCCCGCGGCTCAGAAGCTGTGGGCGGCGTGGGCGCCGAGGCTCATGACATATTGCAGGATGAACTGGTCGTCGCGTTCGTCGCCGAAGGACTCGCGGTTGTACTGGAACCGGACCCGCCCGAATTCGCTGTTGGTCCAGTCGAGCATGGCGCTGACCGTGGAGAGATCGTCGTCCAGCTCGGCATCGTCCGGCGGCGAGACGCGCGAATAGCGGATACCGGTCCGCCAGCGCGGCGCGAACTTGTACACCGCCTGGGCGTACCAACCGCTGGCGTCACCGCTCAGGCGCTCGGTGTCGGAATCCGTGTGGCAGTCGTGTTCGTGTTCGTCGACCGTGGGGTCCTCACCGTCGTGTCCTCCTACCACGCAGTGCTCTCGCTCCATCGTGTAGTCGCCCGTCTCGCTGCGGCGGAAATACTCGCCTTGGAAGATCAGTTCCCGCTCCCGCGTATTGCCCGTCGGCGCATAGGTGTAGCGGAAATCGACGCCGAAGAGCCGCGTGTCGCCCGCGAACGAGCCCTCGGAGAAGAGCGCGGCATGGTCATGATGATGCTCATGTTCGTCTTCCTCTCCTTCCTCGTGCGCGTGCTCGTCCTCATGCGCGTGCTCGTCTTCATGCGCATGTTCGTCCTCGTGCGCGTGGTCATGCCCGCCCGTCCGGTTCACGGCCTCTCCGTCCAGCACATAAGCGCCAAGCCGCAACGCCGAATTGCGGCCGACATCGCCGCCGATGCGCGCATAGGCGGACCAGGCTTCGCGGCCGGACTCGGAACCGCCGAACGGCATGTCGCCGCCGCGGAAAAGGCCGCCGCCGACCTCCTTGTAGATGTCGCCCGGAAGCACGACCGAAAGCTCCAGCCCGTCATCGTTATAGCCGCCGTCCAGGAATGCCCTGTAGGGCAGCGGGCGGTCGGCGAAGTCGTCGCCATGCGCGTGCTGCTCGTTCAGATAGCCGAAGGTCCAGAGCGCCCGGCCCGCCTTGAGCCGGACCCCGTCCGGCATGCCGGAGCCTGCCAGGGTCTGGATATAGGCCTCCTCGAGATCGAGCTCCGTCTCGCTGCCATGGGCGCCGAGGCCGAGCGTAAGAGCCCCGCGGAACTTGTCGTCGATATTGCCCGACATCGTCAATTCGCTGTGGCCGAGAGCGAGACCTTCGTCCGGACGCTCGGAATGGTGGCCGAGCTGGAAGCCCGGAAGGCCGGAGCTGTCCTCGGAATATTCCGAGTACATGGCGTTGAGAACGACCCCGATGGCCGGATTGAAGCTGTTGTCGCCGGTCCGCATGGGAGGCCGCGCCGCCGGAGCCGCTTGCTCGCCGGCAGCCGGGGGTTCGGCCTTCATCTCGGCGAGCTGGGCCTCAAGCGTCGCAATGCGCTTTTCGTAGTCCTGCTTCAGCGCGTCGATCTGCGCGGCCAGCTCTTCCGCCGTCGGCGGCCCCGACTGCGCCTCGGCCGCCGAAACGGCAAACAGGACCGGCAATCCAACGACTGCCGTCCGCAGAAATCCAACGAGTCCGCGCATCGATATTCCTCCCCGGCGTTCCCTCGCGGCAAGGCTCCTCCTCCGAGCCCAGCCTGTGAGATGTCATAACCTTATACCTTAGTGTTACAATATACCATGTCAACGCCGGCCGACGGTGAAACGGCACGCCGTGACACAGGCTGCGGCGGTCCGCGAATGACGGGTTTTCCGTGTCTCATACCGGCGGTCGGCGGTCGGAACCGATAGCGAGGCCCCCCTGCCGTCACCCCTACCGGATTCACATATCTGCATTTACCCGCTTCGCATTGCATGTTCCCCACGGTCGCCCCGGCCCCCGAGCCTACCGCATGCACACATCTTTGGGGGCCTCTGACAGCGCAACTCCAACTCGTCACCCCGGCCTCCGCTTTCGCGAGGGCAGGCGGTTGGAGGCAAGCAAGGCAACGCCACTGCACGGAAATGTGTGAATCCGGCAATGCTTGCGGGAGGGCCTTTCTCCCAGTCCGGTATGGCATCGCCGGGAAGCCCCTGCGAGGCGTCCATACAAATGTCATGAAATGTCATGTTCGGGGGCGAATTCGTCGTCTTCGAGCCAGTCGATGTCGAGCGGGTCGTCGGCGCCGGGGGGCTCGATGGCGTAGCGCATGTCGTCGCGTTCGAGCCGGTCCTGCCTGCGTTCCTCGCGTTCTTCGGGCGACCAGGGGTCGTAGATTTCGTCGTAGCCGTTGCGGCGCTGGTAGAGCCAGTCGTGCTCCGCGCCGTCGGCCCGGTCGTCGTCGAGCCTGTCCTCGTCGATGTGCGGGCCGTCTTCGGCCCAAGGGCAGTCTTCATAGGCCTCCTCGGGCGGGTCGTCCCCCGCTTTCGCGAGGGCAGGCGGCGGGGGCAGGTCGTTTGCCGGTGCGGGCGGGGTCTCGAAGCCGACGGGCAGGCATGCGCGCTCCTCGACGGCCGCGGCGAGCCTCCGGGCGGCCTCCTCATGCGCGGCTTCGTCGAAACCGTCCTGCGCCTCCAGCTCCTCCCGGCTTTCGCGGTGGCGGGCGAGCGCGCGTTCGGCCCGGTCTGCGGGTCCGACAAGCCCGGCAATCTCCGCCTGGAAGCGCAAGACCCGGAGCATGGTATAGGCCGAGCCGGCGGCGACGGCCGCGTCCCAGGCCTGTTCCAGCCGGGCGAGCACGATCTGCGCCTCGTCGCGTTCGGTGCGCTTCCAGGACAGGCGGATGCGGCGCAGGCGCTCCACCACATAGGGACGCTCCAGGAGCGCGCAGCCGGTCTGGCGGGCGGAGCGCTCGGAATAGCCGGCCTGCCTTGCGGCGCCGGCGGCATTGCCGGAGACGGCGTAGTGGCGGCAGAAGGCCTCCTGGCGGGTGGAGAGGGCAATGGTCGGCTGGATAATGGGCATGGCGGCTCCTCGGTTCGGTTCCCGTTCTTTCCGTCCCGTCATCGGAGCGACCCTGTTTTGCGCGCGTTTCGCGGGCGTGTGCGCGGGCGGCTGGGCGCGCATTAGCGCCGGCGCGGTTTGCACGCCTGATTGCGCGCGCGAGCCGGAGGGCGCACTTCGCCTGTCTGCCGAATCGGGGTCGTTCCGCGCCGGGCCGGCGCGAAGGGAAGCGGCCCATGGACACCGTTTCCCTGGAACCTATTCTAGCATATTTTCCTAGAATGCAAGCCCCTGTCCCGAATTTATTTTCGAGACCTTCGGGAAAGGCCCGCCGCGCCGAGGGGCCCTCCTCCAGCCCCTCCCGCCCAGCGGGAGGGGAGAAGGCTGGAGAAGCAGCGCATATCTCTCCTCTCCCCGCCCGCGGGGCTACCGGATGCACACATCTCGAGATCGGCCTGTTTTGCAGGCAAGGAGTTTTCGCTTTGTGGGTTTTGTGATTCGCTGCCTTTGACGGAGTTTGGACGGTAGCCAGGGAGTTTGAGGGGTGGTGAGCGAAGGGGCGGTTTTCGGGGACCGGCGCGTGGACCGGTCGCATGGGTTTTTGCATCATCGTCTTGTCAGGCACGGTCCCCGGGGCATTTCGGTGCGCCGTTTGGGGGGCAACCGGGCGGGCGAGGTTCGGATCGGACGGTTTCTGCGGAACGACAAGGTGACGGTGGAGAAGATTGTAGAGCGGGCGGCGTCGGGGACGGCATCGCGGGTTGCGGGTCTGGACGTTCTGGCGATCCAGGACACGACGAGTTTCCGCGATGACGGCTTGGGCAACAGTCTTGTCGGGCATGTCACGATTGCGGTCGAGGCTGAGCATGGCGCGCTGCTGGGTCTTGTGGACGCGCGGCTCATCGAGCGCCATGGCGGCGGGGGGAAGAAGGCGAAGGGTGCGAAGAAGGCGAAGGGGCGCGCCCTTTGCGAGAAGGAGAGCCGGCGCTGGCTCGACGGCATGCAGGCCAGCGGGCGTTTGGCGTCGGCGGGGGCTGCGCGGGTGACGGTGGTCGCGGACCGCGAGGGCGACATTTACGAGATGTTCGCCGACAGGCCCGACGGCGTGGAGGTGCTGATCCGGGCGGCGCAGGACCGGGCGGTCCCGGAGGGGGCGGGCCGGCTGTTTTCCAGCCTGGCCGGCAAGCCCGAGAAGGAGCATGCGATCGAGCTGCCGGCCCGGCCCGGACAAAAGAAACGCAAGGCCCGCATCGCCGTGCGTTTCGGCGCGGTCACGCTTCGACGCCCGAAGGGCAGGCCCGTGGCGCCCGGCGTCGCGGCGCAGCAGCCCGTCTTCCTTGTCGAGGCGCGCGAGATCGACCCCCCGCCCGGCGTGACGCCGGCGCACTGGCGGCTGTTGACCAGCCACCGGGTCGAGAGCTTCGAGCAGGCGCGCTGGATCACGCAACTCTACCGCCGGCGCTGGGTGATCGAGCAGTTGTTCCGCACCATCAAGTCCAAAGGCTTCGACATCGAGCGCGTCTCCATGGAGACCGCCCCCTTCAGGACGCTCTGCGCCATGACGCTCGTGGCCGGCATCTCCTGCCTGCAGATGGTCCAAGACCGCGACGGCGCCGCTGGACGACCGCTCCAGGACGTCTTCGAAGACGAGGACCAACCCGCGCTCGAAGCCGTCTCGGCCACACTCGAAGGCAAGACCGAAAAACAGAAAAACCCCCATCCCAAAGGCTCGCTCGCCTTCGCCGCATGGGTCTGCGCTCGCCTCGGTGGATGGACCGCATACTACGGAAAACCCGGACCCGTCGTCATGCTCCACGGCCTCTACCAGTTCCGTGCCATACAACGCGGATACCGGATCAATCACGATGTGTGAATCCAGTAGGCCCGCGGGGAGAGGTCGGGAGAGGGGGCCGCTTCCGCCTGCGGAAGCGGCGGGCGAAGCCCCGGCAACCGCCCGTCACGCCGAGAGAGAGGCTCCCACCCCGGCCCTCCCTCGCAAGCGAGGGAGGGAGAAAAGAGGAAGGCCGCCTGTCCCCCGAACCCCGGCCCGCTTTCCACCAGCGGCGGGAGGCAGGGCTGGGTCCCCACCTTCGCGGCTACCGGCTTCACACATCTGCGTTTGCCCGCTTCGCATTGCATGTTCCCCACAGTCGCCCCGGCCCCCGAGCCGGGGCCCAGCCTCGGTTCTCGCGGCAGCCTCGGCGGTTCACCCTGTTCTCCACCGACTGCGGCGGCATCGCGAGCCATGGATGGACCCCGGATCGGGGCCCGGGGTGACGAAAGGGCGCGCGGGGCTACGCGAGGGCGGCGGCGCGCACCGTGTCGGGCGTGAAGGGAATCCGCCTGAGCCTGAGCCCCGTTGCGGCATGTACGGCATTGGCGATGGCGGCTGCGGTTGGGCCGGCCGTCGCTTCCCCGGCGCCGAGGAACCGCGCGCGGCCAGGGTCGATCAACACGGTCTCGAACGCCGGTACATTGTCGAAGCCGAGGATCGGATAGGCGTCCCAGTCCCGGCTCGCAATGCCGTCCCGGTCGAACGCCACCGCCTCGCGGAGGGTCCAACTTGCGGCCTGGATGACGCCGCCTTCCAACTGCGCGGCGAGGCCGGCGCGGTCCACGATCTCGCCTGCATCCGCCACGACGGCGCAGCGTTCGAGCCGGATCGCACCGGCGTCGCTTACCGAGACTTCCATGACGACGGCGGCATAGGCGGCGCTGTTCTTGTACTGCGCGAATCCGAGGCCGCGCCCATGGCCTTGCCCGCAATCCGCGCCGGCGGGGTCGAGGCGCGCCGCCGCCGCCTCGATGACGGCGCGACCGCGAGGGTCCGAAAGATGGCGGAGCCGGAAGGAAACCGGATCGATGCCCGCTTCCTCCGCAAGCTCGTCCATGAAGGACTCGATGGCGAAGACATTGGCATACGCGCCGAGCGAGCGCAGCGCTGAAGTCCGCAGCGGCATGCCGCGCACCAGATGCTTGACGAGGCGCTTGTCGGGCAGGTCGTAGAGCGGGTCGAGATTGCGGTGGATGCCCATATGCGGCGCCATCGCCGGGCCCATGACGGGCGGGTCCAGCGGCTCGGCGAGGAAGCGGGCGGACAGCAGCCGCGCCGCGCCCATCCTGCCGGGCCCCGGACGGGGCCGCATCGAATAGGTGTCGCTGAAGGTCTCATGCGACCAGGAGACGATCCTGCCCTCGCCGTCGAGGCTCGCGCAGAGGTCCATCGACGCGCAGGACCCGTAAGGTTCCCAGGCATGCTCCTCCTCGCGCGTCCATTTCAGCAACACCGGCGCCCCAGGCAGGGCGCGGGCGACAATGGCCGCGTCGAAGGCAGCATCGTCGGCGCCATTGTGGCCGTAACAGCCAGGTCCCGGCGCGTGGGTGACGCGGATCGCTTCCTGCTCCATGCCGAGCGCATCGGCGAGCGCCGCCCGCAGGAAATAGACGCCCTGGCTGTGGGTCGTGACCGTCAGCCTGCCGTCCGCGAACGCCGCCATCGCCGCCGACGGGCCGAGCGAGGCGTGCATCTGGTAGGGCCGCTCATAGCGGGCTTCGAGCGTGGCGACCGCTTCGGCGGGCGGGGCGCCCGGAGGCGGCAACGGCGCCTCGACCGGGGCGCCATCGACGACGGGCAGGCTCACCTTTTCGTTGGCGCGGAGGCTCTCGTAGATGTCGCGCGAGGGAAGCCCGCTGCCCATGTCCCAGGATGCGGCGGCGGCAAGGCGCTCCGCCGCCCTGACCGCCGCCCATTCGTCCCCCGCCGCAACGGCGAGGAAGCTGCCGTCGCGCACGGTCTCGACGCCTTCCCCGGCGAGACGTTCGACGACCGCCTCGTCCAGAGCCGAGAGCCGCGCATGGTAGTGCGGCGGGCGCACCGTGCGCGCATGCAGCATGCCGGGCAGGCTCATATCGTGCAGGAAATGAAGCCGGCCGCGGACGATGTCCTCCAGCCCCCGCGGCCTTGCCGCGCCGCCGACACGGCCGAGGGCCGCGCGCGGCCTGAGCGGTGCATCCGCATCGACAGCGATGCCGAACGGCCTGCCGGCGGCGAGTTCCCAATAGTCGGTTTTCCGGTTGGTCACGCGCGAGTGGATCGTGCCGTCATCGACCTCCAGTTCGGCAGGATCGACTTCCAGCGCCCGCGCGGCCTGCTCCAGCAGGCGCCGCCGCGCCGTCGCCGCCGCCAGGCGGATGGCATTGCCGGTCTGGGCCATCGACTGGCTGCCGGAAGTAAAGCCCTCGTCCGGCGAGAGGCCGGTCTCCACCCGCGCGACCTTCACGCGGCCGGGGTCGATATCGAGCTCGTCCGCAACCAGCAGGACGACCGCCGTCGAGATCCGCTGGCCGATATCGACCTTGCCGCTGCGCACGGTGACGGTCCCGCCGGCGTCGAAGCCCAGCCAGTCATCGAGCGCAGGATTGGCGAGGAGGCTCGGGTTAGCCCGCATTTCTCACCAGGGTCACGGCCTGCGTCGCTGTCCAGGCGTTCGATCCGCAAGGAGCGGGCCGAAAAGCGTAGCGGAGCCTACGGTTGAGGCCCGCGACGCCGCCGCGCGCAACGCGGCGAACTGTATGGATGGCGGCGTTTACGCCGCCGCGGGCGGACGCCTGGACGCGACCCGAAGGGCGGCGCTGTCGGGCCGGCAGGCTGCGTCGAGCCGCTTGCCCGATGCCCCGCATCGAACTGCGCGGCTCTCCTACCCTGCCGGCCCGACAGCGCCGCGCAGACCATGACCCCGGTGAGAAATGCGGGTTAGGCGCCATCGGCCGCCCCTGCGACGAGCCGGTCCACCGCCCGCAGCACGTCGGCATGCGCGCCGCAACGGCAGAGATGGCCTTCGAGCGCTTCGACCGCGCCCTTCCGGTCCGGACGCTCCGCCGCTTCAAGATATGCGGTCAGCGCAACGACCAGCCCGCTCGTGCAATAGCCGCATTGGGCCGCGCCGGTTTCCAGGAAGGCGCGCTGCACGGGGTTGAGTTCCCCGCCCTTCGCGAGGCCCTCGACCGTGGCGATTTCGCGCCCCTCGAATTCGGAGACGGCCCGCACGCAACTCAGCACCTTCTCGCCATCGACGATCACGGCGCAGGCCCCGCACTGCTCCAGCCCGCAGCCGAGCTTCGCGCCCGTCAGGCCGAGCCGGTCACGCAGCACATAGATCAGCGGCGTCGCGGGGTCGGCCTCGACCTCGCGAACGGCGCCGTTGATATTGAGGACGATCCGGCTCATTCGCGAAGAGCGGCGGCGACGTCACTGCGGCCGGACAAGCTCGTCCAGGCCCCCCGTGAATTCCTTGCTCGCCAGCATGTCCGGGAGCAGCGACGCGAACCGGTCCGGATCGACCGACACCGCGTTCCGCTCCAGCATGGGCATGCTGCGCGCCGCCAGCGCCTGCCAGTCGCCGGCCATCCGCCACCCGGACAGCAGGTCCTCGCGCGGCTCGCCGCCGAGCGCGCGCACGAGGAAGTCGGTGAAATTGACGACCGGCGGGCCCTGCGTCTCGGCCCCGGCTGAGAGTTGTGCATGGCAGCCGTGGTAGAGCGAGACCAGCGCATCCACCTTCTTCTCCTCGGCCATCGCGTAGGTCGCCTCGCGGCGCTCCGCCTTGAGTCCGGGCGAACGGTCCTGGCCGGAGCCACCGCAGGTATATCCCGACTCCCATGCGATTCCCGCGACATCCAGGCCCGGAACGCCACCCAGAAGGCGCGCGACATTCCGGCCCAGGTCCGCCATGCCTTCATGCGCGTGAAGGAGCACCCGCATCGGCACTTCCGTGTTGTAGAGGCCCCGTAGCCGCGCCTCGTTCTCGACCAGGTAGCCGGTCACATGCTCGAAGGCGAAGGCCGCCTCGCCGTAGCCTTCCACCGTTTCCCCGATATGGAGCTGGCAGGACGGGCACCAGCTCAACACGCGCTCCGGTTGGAAATCCCCGAAGCGCTTGAGCGTCCCGTCGGTCACGCGCCCGCCGGCCTCCGTCTCGCCTTCCCACTTGGTGTGGATGATGCCGCAGCAGGCCGCCGGGCCGCCCAGCACCTCGTAATCGACCTCGATGGCGTCGAGCACATACATGGCGTTGAACAGGAGGTGCGGCGTGCGCACGGCGTTGCAGCCGACATAGAAGACCACCGGGACGGATCGCGGCTTCGGCGGCTGCAGCAAGCGGGCCAGGTCTGCCGGGGCAAGCTGCATCGCCGCCATCAGCCGGATGGCGCGGGCCATCTTGCGGAAGAGCTGCGGCGTATCGGAGTGCGTTTCCGAGGATTTGGCGGCGGCGAGCATGACCATGTTGCGCGGGTTGACGCCTTCCGGGCAGGCGGGAATGCACGCGCCGCAGCCGTTGCACTGATGCACCCAGGCTTCCGAAGCGCCGTCCAGCCGGCCGCCGTCCCGCAACACCTGCAACACGCCGCCCGCAACCGCCCCCGGCTCGGCATCCGAAATCCCCGCATGGGGGACCACGGGACAGGCCTCGACGCAGGCGCCGCAGCTTGTGCAGGCCGAGACGATCTCCGCCGCCCGCGCGGCCATGAAGGATGTCAGCGAACCGTCCGGCATCGAAGCCTCCTCATATCGGGCGCCGGCCGCCCTGCCCGCTCAGGCAGCCGCCTCGGCCACCGTGCGGACCGCCTCGGGCGTCGCGCCGGTCAGCGCGATGCCGGCGACGCGGCCGGCGGCGATGGCGTCCTTCCAGGCGCCCAGCCGGTCGCGGATGCGGGCCTTGTCGCCGAGCAGCGCCACACTGTCCACAAGCTCGTCCGGCAGGGCCGCGCTCGCTTCCTTGCGCTGGCCGGACAGGAACAGGTCCTGCACCTTGCGCGCCTCGTCCTCGTAGCCCATGCGCCCGACATAATCGTTGTAGAAGTTCTTGTCGCGCGCGCCCATGCCGCCGACATAGAAGGCAAGATGGTCGCGCACCGGGGCGCGGCAGGCCTCCAGGTCGTCGCCGACGCGGACCGGCACGAAGGGCACGACCTCGAAATCGGCCTCCGACTTGCCGTTCCCCGCCTTCGCGAGACCGTCCGCAATCGGCTCCGCGAAGACATCGCTCTCCGGGTCCATGAACACCGGGATTACCCCGTCCGCAACCTCGGCCGCGGTGCGCACGCCGGCCGGCGTGATCGCGGCGGTGTAGATCGTCAGCTCCGGGTCGGGATGCAGGATGGTCTTGAGCGGCTTGCCGAGGCCCGTGGCGCCCGGCCCGTGATAGGGAATGTCGTAATGCTCGCCGTGATGCTCCAGCACGCCCTCGCGCCGTAATATCTGGCGGATGATCGAGATATATTCGCGGGTGCGCGCCAGCGGCTTGCCGAACGGCACGCCGTGCCAGCCCTCGATCACCTGCGGGCCCGACGGGCCGATGCCGAGCACGAAGCGCCCGCCGGACATTTCCTGCAGGGTCATGGAGGTCATGGCCGCGAGCGCGGGCGAGCGCGACTGCATCTGGACGATCGCCGTGCCGACCTTGATGCGCGAGGTCTGCGCGAGCAGCCAGGCGGCGGGCGTGATCGCGTCCGTGCCCCAGGCTTCCGAGGTCCAGCACATCTCGTAGCCGAGGCGCTCGGCCTCCTGCACGAGCGCCACCTTGTCCGCCATGTCGCCGCCGCTGTAGCCGAGCGTGATGCCGAGCCGCATCGCGTTCCTCCCCCGAAACCGTCGCGGGAGACCTTAGCGGCAAACCGACTTCCCCGCTATCCTTGGAGACCGTTTGAGAATAACGTCCATGCAGGGTCCGATCCGGTTCTGTCATGTCCAAACGTCCTCCTCCGTCATGCCCGGACTTGTTCCGGGCATCTCTCTCCACCGCTTTCGCCGGGCCGCCTTATGGATGCCCGGATCAAGTCCGGGCATGACGGTAAGAGGGGCCGGGCAACGCCTTCGGCCCTGCCTCGAAACGCCCCGGCGCCAATTCTCGAACGGACAACAAATCCATCACGAAGGGAGGTGAGCGGCATGGCCAGCGAGAGGGAACGGGTGAGCGCAGCCGGGCGGCGGCCAATCGGCAATGCGGAGGTGGCTCGGCGCCATTGGGACGGCTTCGAGGGCAGCGTTCTCACCGGAGCCAGGACTGTCGTGGAGCCTGTGGACCCGGACCGGGACGCGGCGGGCCTTTACGCCGCCGGGATCGAGGGCGAGGAGCCGGACCGCATCTGGGACTATCTCGGCTACGGTCCGTTCGCCGGCGTGGACGCCGTGCATGACTGGCTCACCGGCTGCGCCGCTTCGAAGGACCCGCTGTTCATGGTCTATCGGGACCGGGCGACGGGCGCGCCCGGCGGCATGGGCAGCTTCATGGAGATCAGGCAGGCGGCCGGGGTCGGCGAGATCGGCAATATCTGGTTCGGCCGCGCCTGGCAGCGCGATATCCGCGCAACCGAAGTGCTCTCGCTGATGATGCACCATGTGCTGGAGACGCGCGGCTACCGGCGGCTCGAATGGAAGTGCAATGCGCTGAACGCCGGCTCGCGCTCGGCGGCGCTCCGCCTCGGCTTCCGCTACGAAGGCCTCTTCCTCAACCACCTGATCGTGAAGGGGCAGAGCCGCGACACGACCTGGTTCTCCCTGACGGACGAAGAATGGCCCGCCGTCCGCGACGCCCACGCCCGCTGGTTCGCACCGGGGAATTTCGACGCGGACAGCCGGCAGAAGACCTCACTCAGCGAACTGACGCGGGTGCTTTGGTGAGGCTGCTTCCGGAGTTCAACCGCAAGCTTCGAGTGAGAATTTCCGATCGCCAAGAAGGCGTCATTTTCCACCGTTAACAGCAAGCTCTACGACCCGACCAGCGGTGCGAGGGCGTCGCGGGCGTCTCCGATATGGCGGGTCAGGCAATCCACGGCCGCCTCCGTATCGCGGCTGCGGCAGGCCGCCAGAAGCTCGTAGTGCTCGCGATCGGACTTCTCCCGGAAACACGGCGCCGCCCGGGTCATCGAACGGTAGCGGTCGGCTGCATTGCTGAGCATCGCAACATGCGCCAACAGCCGCGGCTGCGGCGCGGCACGGTACAGCATCATGTGAAACGCCCCGTTCAGCGCGCCGAACCGCTCACCGCTCGCCCCCTCGGTCTGTTTCTGGATCGCCTCGGCCCGATCGACCCGCGCGTTGGACAGTTCCGGTATGGCGCGGCGGATCGCCAAGCATTCCGCAACCAGACGCATGTCGAATATCTCGACAAAGTCGGCCCGGCTGGCCGGCGCCACCCGGGCCCGGCGATTCAGTTCGATGGTGACAAATCCCAGCGCTTCAAGCTGCCAGATCGCCTCGCGAACCGGCATCCGGCTCACCCCGAATCGGCTGGCCAGGTATTCCTGTCCCAGTGGCGCATTCGGCGGCAGCACTCCCGAGACGATCTCGTCGCGCAGCGCCTCGAATATCGCCGCTGCCGGTGAGGTCAGGCCCAGGGGCCGATCCTCGTTAACACCCGTCATCATTCCTACATGACTTTAGTCGAGGGCCGCAAAGGACGGTATTGGGGAAGTCGGTTCATTCGGCAACGCCCAGCAAGAAAGTGAAATTGGCGTCCGCTCCGGTCGCGGTGCGGGCGGCGGTATGGCAACCGAGGCAGGTTCCCTGCGGGTCGGTCTGAACGAAGGTCTCCACTGTCGTGTTGGTGAGGAATCGGGGCAGTTCGCCATTCGGGAAGATGGGGCTGATGTTGGCGCCGCGCCATTGCGAGGAAACAAGCATGTAGTTGTGCAGCACGGAGTTCGTCAGCCGGGCTTGCCAAGTTGCGTTCACCGCCCGCGTGCCCTCCAGCAGACGCCAGCAGCGAACAACTTGCGGCGGCGTGGCCGGCGCGCCGCCGATTCTGGCATAAGGGGGGCGAGCGACCCAAGTCCAGTCGGCGCCGTTGGGGGTGTTGGTCGGACGATCCGTCCGCGCGGGATTGTAGAATGACCAGTTGCGGTCGCCGGCGTCCGTGGGATGGGTGCAGCCCCGGGGGAAGAGTTCGCGCGCGAACAGGCTGTTCACCTGCCGGGCGGACTCCGAAACGGGTGCATTGTCGCGATGCTCGAAAGTGGACCACAGCCATTCGTCGCCATTGCCGCTGGCTACCCGCGTGACAATGTGCATGCCGACCATTCCGAGAGAAACCGGGAGGCACAGCGGCGCGCCCGTGGCAGACCTGTTGGCCGGCACCTGGATCAGGCCGGAGGCGGTGAGATAACCGGTCTCTCCGGCCTGCATGACCCGCCATGCCGTCTTTAGCAGAACCGATGCGGAGGTCGCCCGGGGGCCGATCCGACCTTGGGGGAAATCGACCGGTTGCGGGTCGAACGCGGCCTGACCGGCTCGGCTATCGAGCCCATTGTCGCGGATATAGCCTTCGACGACGGGGTTCATGCGGGTTTCGTAAACGACGAAATTGCCCGACTGGTCGATGAGGACCGCGCCATCGGCCTGCGTCAGGTCGCGTGTTCGGACAATGGCGCCGGCAGGGTCCGGGCATATGGCGGCGCGACTGCGCCCGAACACATCGTCCCGACGCGCAAAGCGGGACCACGCCCGATGGGTGCCGGGCGTGGCGGTAACGGCTGCGGCGGGAGCGCCATCGGCCGCAAGCGGCCAGTTCAAGGCAACGAAGGCCTGCCAGGCGTGATGATCGAAGGGGTCTTGTGCCGCCGTGTTGATGATGCGGTATTCGAAAAATTCGCTGAAGTCGGTCTGATCGTCGGGAAAATGCGGGCAAAGCCGGTCGTGCGGGGCACGAATGCAGGTTTGCGGCGTGAAATTCAAATCCCGGGCTGAAGGTTCGGTAGCGTTCGCTATCAACATCCCCACAGCGAGAAGGCCAGAGCAGACAAGAGCTGAGCGCATGCGGCAAAACCCTCGTAACTTGGATACACTTTGCGATTATGGATACAATTTTTCATTCTCTCAATCATCTTCCTGGCGCGTGTGTCACCGGCAGAAGACCTCGCTGAGCCAACTGACGCGGGGGCTTTGGTGAGGCGGCGGAAGGCTCCAGCGCCTGTCAGCGGGTCGGCAACGAGGTCAAACGCCGTATCGTCGCGTCAAGTCGAGGAAGACCTGTTCTTCCCCTTGCGGGTTGCCGCTACCGGCGAAGACGTTCAGCACCGAGACCGGCAGGCGCTGCGACGATCCATCGAGAGCCCGGCTTTCCATGGTGCGCCCCTCTTTCCTGCTCAGGCCGTGCCGGCCGCGATGCAACTCGCGCAAGTGCCCTCCACCTCGACCACGCGTCGCGTCACCCGGTACCCAAGGACGGCGGCATCCTCGGCAAGCAGCCGCTCGACCCGCAAATCCTCCAGTTCGGCCGATGCCCCGCAGTCGCTACAAATGAAGAACAGGCAATCGTGCCGGCGCTCCGGATGCGCGCAGGGGACGTAAGCATTCCGGCTTTCGATCTTCGAAACGAGCCTCTGGGACATCAGGAACTCAAGCGTCCGATAGACGGTGGGCGGCCCGACCGCGCGGGAGTCCCGCAGCTTGAGGGCTTCGATCAGTTCGTAGGCGCCCGTCGGGCGGCCGCTCTCCCAGAGCAGTTCCAGTATCTGGCGCCGCAGCTCTGTAAGCCGAACCCCGCGCGCGCTGCAGAGGGACATCGCCAGCGCAACCCGTTCAGCCGGTGCATGCTGCCCGCGGCAGTCGGGATCGGTACAGGGCTGGGGCTGGATCGGCCGGGGCACCATGGCCTCGTCCCTTCTTGCATTCAGATAAGCAATGTTATAACGTTTCATCTCTCTAGATTACAACAACCGAGTGCTCCTGAGCGCCGGGCGTGGCCGCAGGAGAGGATTCGACATGGACACAGCGTCGATTGGAAGCCGGCACACAGAATCGGTGCTCGCCAGGCCGGGAGTCAGGGTTGTGGCCAGCCGCATGCCCGGCTCCTTTCGGGACGACCCGACGGCCCGCCCGGAGTTTCCGGCAGCGATTGAAAGCCCCGGGGGCGGCTCCAATGGCGTCTGACAAGTCCATTCCGGCAGCCGCCGCCCCCTTCGCTTCCCGCACAACGGTCGAGCAGGTCGAGGAAGGCCTCGCCCTGGCGCCCAAATTCGACGCCGACGGACTGATCCCCTGCATCGCGACCGACGCGAGCTCGGGCGACGTGCTGATGCTGGGCTACATGAATGGCGAGGCTCTGCAGCGAACGATTGCGACCGGCGAGGCGCACTACTGGAGCCGAAGCCGCCAGTGCCTCTGGCGCAAGGGCGCGACCAGCGGCCTCGTCCAGGAGGTCGTCGAGATGCGCATCGACGACGACCAGGACGCAGTCTGGCTGCGCGTCCGGGTCTCTGGTTCGGGCGCCAGTTGTCATGTCGGATACCGTTCCTGCTTCTATCGATCGGTTGAGCTCGGCGGCCCTCCAAGTGGACCCGCTCGGCTCGCGTTCACGGAATCCCGGAAATCCTTCGATCCCAAGGCCGTCTATGGCGATGCGCCGAACCCGACGCAGCTTTGAGGAACGGTGAGACACCCCTTATGCTTCCGGCGCAAGGCCTGCTCGAACCCGTCGATGACGCCTCGGGTGTCGAACCGCCGCCTCGCTTCGCGGAAGCGAACGCCCCCGACTTCGTAATCGCGCTTTGAAGAATTGCCATGACCCTGGAACGACCGAACCTGCCCGTCACCGTGCTTTCCGGCTTCCTCGGAGCCGGCAAGACCACGCTGATGAACCACATCCTCAACAACCGCGAAGGCAAGCGCGTCGCGGTCATCGTCAACGACATGAGCGAGGTCAATATCGACGCCGATCTCATTCGGGACGGCGGGGCCGATCTGAGCCGCACGGAAGAAACGCTTTTCGAGATGACCAATGGCTGCATCTGCTGCACGTTGCGCGATGACCTTCTCAAGGAGGTGCGCCGGCTCGCAGAGGACGGCCGGTTCGACTACCTTCTCATCGAATCGACCGGCATTTCGGAGCCGCTGCCCGTGGCGGCCACCTTCAGTTTCCGGACGGAAGAGGGCGAGAGCCTGGAGGACGTCTCGCACCTCGATACGATGGTGACCGTGGTCGATGCCGCGAACCTCCTGCGCGACTACGCCTCGACCGATTTCCTCAAGGACCGGGGCGAGGCGCTGGGCGAGGAGGACAACCGCGCGCTGGTCAACCTGCTTGTCGATCAGATCGAATTCGCCGATGTCGTCATTCTGAACAAGATCGACGTAGCAGCACCCGAACAGCTCGACGCCGCGCGCAAGATCGTTCGCTCGCTCAATCCCGGTGCGGAACTCGTCGAAACCAGCATGTCGCGCGTGCCGCTGGACAAGGTCCTGAACACCGGGCGGTTCGACTACGACAAGGCCCAGGAACATCCGCTCTGGTTCCAGGAGTTGTACGGCTTTGCGGACCACAAGCCGGAGACGGAAGAATACGGCGTGCGCAGTTTCGTGTACCGGGAGCGCCGCCCGTTCCACCCGGAAAAATTTTACGCCTTCATCAATTCCTCCTGGCCGGGAGTCATTCGCGCCAAAGGGCATTTCTGGCTGGCCACCCGCCCGGAATGGGTTGGCGAGCTGAGCCAGGCCGGCGCCCTTGTGCGTCATGAGGCCATGGGCTTCTGGTGGGCGAATGTGCCGAAAGAGCGGTGGCCCGACCACCGGGAATGGCGCCACTACATCGCCAAATCCTGGGATGATGTTTACGGAGACCGCCGCCAGGAAATCGTCTTCATCGGCACGGATATGGACGAGGCCGCGATCCGTCGCCGCCTGGACGCCTGCCTTGTCGGCGACCCCGATGCCGATGCCATGCAGCCCGCAGTCTGGAAAAAACTGAACGACCCGTTCCCGATCTGGAAGCGGGCCGAGCCGTCGTGACGGATCCGTCGGTATCCCTGGAAGGCGGTTTCGCCGGCGCGCCGGCCGCGTTCGGCGTGGGCATCGGGACGTGCGATGCAGCGGAAGGTCTCGCCGCCATTGGCGATCCCGGCATGGAACTCGTGATCTGGCGCCGCGCGCAACCCCGGCGCTTGCAGGCCTGGCTCGAACGAATGGACGCGCCTTGTCTTCCCGATATACGGGTTCTTGTCCAACCGAGAGACCTTCGACGAGCGGTGGAACCGCATTTCGATGACTGCGGTATGCCTCCGGGAGACGTGCGGGACCTGCTGCTTGGTGATCTCGACGTTCTCGTCTCGGCGTTCGCCAGGATCACCCGAAGCGATCTCGTCGATGTTCGGCTGGAGCGCGTCAGCCACGATGCCTGCTGGAAGTTCCACCGCGACTGGGTGGAGGCCCGCCTCCTGACGACGTACCGCGGTCCTGCCACTGAGTGGGTCCAGCCGATCGACGCCGAGCGGGCGTTGCGTGAGCAGAAATCATACGAAGGACCGTTGGAGCGGCTCCGGGTCCACGACGTGGCGATTTTCAAGGGAAGCTGCGTTAGATCGGGCAGCGGAATCGTGCACCGCTCGCCGCCGGTGGCGGGTACTGGCTGCACGCGAATGCTGCTCTGCCTTAACAAGCCGTCGGCCGCATCTCCGAAGCCGTGGCCGGGAGGCGTTTGACGCGAGACGCTGCTATCGTGAGTGGTGAGCTACCGACCATTTCGGTATGCACACGCAGTCGACCGCAAGGCTGGCCGGACGCCACCGCCGCCATCGCCCGGCCGCGCATGTCCAGGCTCACGACCCGGCCCGGCTTCGATCCGGGCAGACTGCGCTACCCCTCCGGGTGGAAATGGTCGTAGAGGCGCTTTGCGACCGTTTTCGAGATGCCCGGCACGGCCAGGAGGTCCTCGAAGCCGGCGCCCTCGACCCCGCGCGCCGAGCCGAAATGATGCAGCAGGGCGCGCTTTCGGGCCGCGCCGATGCCGGCCACCTCGTCGAGCGGCGACTGGCGGACGGCCTTCGCCCGGCGCGCCCGGTGGGTGCCGATGGCGAAGCGGTGCGCCTCGTCGCGCAAGCGTTGCAGGAAGTGCAGCGCAGGATCGTGCTCCGGCAGGGAGAACGGCGGCTTCTCCGCGGTGAAGAAGCGCTCGCGCCCGGCATTGCGGTCCGGGCCCTTTGCAATAGCGGCGAGCGGCAGGTCCTCGATGCCAAGTTCTGCAAGCACGCTTTGCGCCGAGGAAAGCTGGCCCGCGCCGCCGTCGATGAGCACGAGGTCCGGCCATGAGCCGCCGGCGCGCTCCGGATCCTCCTTGAGCGCGCGCGAGAACCGCCGGCGGAGCACCTCGCGCATCATGGCGAAGTCGTCGCCGGGGGCGGCGTCGCCCTTGATGTTGAACTTGCGGTAGGCGTTGCGGACCAGGCCCTCCGGCCCGGCAACGATCATGCCGCCGACGGCGTTCCGGCCCTGGATATGGCTGTTGTCATAGACCTCGATCCGCTCCGGCGGGCCTTCGAGGTCGAAGAGTTCCGCCACGCGCCCGAGCAGTTCGCGCTGGGTCGCATTCTCCGCCGAGCGGCGGGTGAGCGCGTCGCGGGCGTTGGCCAGCGCGTGATCGACGAGCTTGCGCTTGGCGCCGCGCATCGGCCAGCGCAGATCGATGCGGCGGCCGGCCTTGAGGCTCAGCGCCTCGGCAAGCAGCGCGTCCTCGGCCGGGCGCGCGCTCAGCAGGATGCGGCGCGGCGGCGGCTTGTTGGAGTAGAACTGCCCGACGAAGGCGGCGAGAAACTGGGGCGGATCGTAGTGGCGGCTGCCGGCCGGGAAGTAGGCGCGGTTGCCGAAATTCTGCCCGGCGCGGAAGAAGAACACCTGGATGCAGGCCTGCCCGCCCTCGAAATGGGCCGCGATCACATCCGCGTCCCCCACTCCTTCCACATTGATGTCCTGGTGCGCCTGAACGCGCGTCAGCGCCCTTATGCGGTCCCGGTAGAGCGCGGCCGTCTCGAATTCCAGCGCGTCGCTTGCGGCCTGCATGCGCTCGGAGAATGCCTGCTGGACGGACTGGCTCTGGCCGGAGAGGAAGGCGCGCGCCTCCGCAATGGCTGCCTCGTATTCGTCCGCCGGGACCCGGCCGACGCAGGGCGCCGAGCAGCGCTTGATCTGGTAGAGCAGGCAGGGCCGGGTGCGGCTGCGGAACACGGCGTCGGAGCAGGACCGGAGCAGGAAGGCGCGCTGCAGCGCGGTCAGCGTCCGGTTCACCGCACCCGCCGAGGCGAAGGGGCCGAAATACTCCCCCGGCCGGGAGCGTGCGCCGCGGTGCTTCAGGATGCGCGGCCACTCGTGGTCCCGCGCGATCAGGATATGAGGGAAGCTCTTGTCGTCCCGCAGCAATACGTTGTAGCGGGGGCGCAACTCCTTGATGAGATTGATTTCGAGGAGCAGCGCCTCGACCTCGGTGTGGGTCGTCACCACCTCCATGGAGGCGGTCTCGGAGATCATGCGGCGGATGCGGTAAGGCTGGTTGTCGGGCCGGACATAGGCCGTGACCCGTCGGCGCAGCGAGCGCGCCTTGCCGACATAGAGCACCTGCCCGCGCCGGTCGATCATGCGATAGACGCCGGGCGTGAGCGGCATGACGCGGAGATGCCGGCGGATCGCCTCGACTCCTCCGGCCAGCCGCTGCGGGGCCTCCAATTCGACCTGTTCTTCCGCCATGCGCCTATCCCGCGCCGGCCGACGGTCCGTACTCGACGACAACATAGGCGGCATAGACCGCCAGGAACAGGAGGCCCGCCGGACGACCGAACCGCCCCCGGAACATCAGCCACGAGACGAGCGCAACGGTTGCGGCCAGCATCACCCACACGGCGAGATCGAGCAGGCGCCCCGGAATGTCGAGCGGGTGGACGGTCGCGACCACGCCGCCGATGGCCAGAAGGTTGAAGATATTCGCCCCCAGCACATTGCCGACCGCCACCTCGGGATGGCGGCGATAGGCGGAGACGACCGCCGTGGCAAGCTCCGGCAGCGAGGTGCCGACGGCGACCACGGTGACGCCGATCACGGCTTCCGAAACGCCGATCGTCGCGGGCGAGGCCGATGGCGCCCTCGACCAGCAGGTTCGACCCGCCGATGACGCAGCCAAGGCCGATGGCGAGCGTGCCGAGCACCATCCAGATGGGCTTGTCCGTCTCCGTTTCCTCCACCTCGGGCGCGCCGTGGCCGCTCCGGGCCCGCCGGTAGGAGATCACGGTGAAGGCCGCGAGGCAGACCAGCAGCAGCACGCCGTCGAACAGGCTCAGGCTTCCGGTCAGGGCGAGCCCGAGGAAGAGCAGCGTCACGCCCATGACCGCGTAGCCCTCGAAACGGACTTCGCGCGGCTCGACCGCCAGCGGATAGACGCAGGCCGCCGCGCCCAGGATCAGGAGCAGGTTGCAGATATTGCTGCCGACGATGTTGCCGATGGCGATGCCGGGCGCGCCCCGGAACGCCGCCTCCAGGCTGACGAACAACTCCGGCATGGTGGTGCAGTAGGCGACCACGGTGAGCCCGACGATGAGCGGCGAGACGCCGAGCCGCGCGGCAAGCTGCACCGCCCCCCGCACCAGGAACTCCGCCCCGCCCAGAAGAAGCACGAAGCCGCCGAGCAATTGCAGGTAGATCATGAAGGCTCCGACCGCGTCACCGGGCGGGGACGCCCGACCGCATACGTGAAACTATCGGCTTGGAGAGAGATCAGGTTCCGCTCGCTCCGCCGGCTCTCGAAGCGGCTATGACTTCCAGATGCTCATGCCAGTCCGGCTCGGTCTCCGGGCCTTCGACCGAATCGCACGCATGGAAGAACGCCTCTATCTCTTCCGGAGACGCAAACCGCTCCCGCTCGCTATCCGGGATGAACGACCGGACCCTTGCCACCGCGCCCGCTCCTGTCTCTTCGTATGCCCATGCAATCTACACATCGTTGCGCGCGCTTCAATGCGAAGGGGCATCGGGCTTGACTTCCGCCGCACAAGTTCTATATTTGTTCCAATTCGCTCTTCGGGGAGGCCCTGGGAAGGCATGATCTGGATCTGACAATCCGGCGGACCGCTGCGGCGCGCGCAAGCCCCCGCACCGGTCATGCCGCGGAGAAGAGGGGCCGGTTGTCGTCCGGGCAGCAGACAGGCGAAGTGCGTCCGCGCGGTGCGTTGCCGCGTTCGGGTTTTTCGACCAGGGGGCGCGGACAGGGCCAGTTGTTGCAGTCGGGTTGGGCGTTGCGGCGGCGGCGCCGGAGGAGGAAGAATGACGGTGAAACCGGCGAGCGGAGCGGAGGGCGGCCCGGCGGGCCTGCCGCAACGCAAGCAGGGCCGCGCGGTGGATGTGGACCTGCGGGGCGCGGCGGTGGCGGCCGTGGTGGAGTGCGGCATGAGCGTCCCCGCCGCGGCCCGGCATTTCGGGGTCGGGGAGTCCAGCGTCCGCAGCTGGGTCCGGCGGTTTCGCGAGCGCGGCCATGTGCGGCCCGACAGGCGGGGCGGCAGCGTCCATCGCGGATCGAGCCGCATCGGGAGCGCATTTTCCGCATTCTGGAGGCCCGGCCCGCGATTTCCGGCCAGAAGCTGCGCGATGCGCTGGCCGCGGAGGGGCTGGAGTTCAGCGCGGTGACGGTTCGGAGCTTCCTGAAACGCCACGGCCTGGAGCGCGACCGCCGCCTCGCCCGCCGCCGCCGCCGCAAGCGGTGGACCGAACGGTAGCGGCGAAGGGAGGCGTCCGCCCGCCTGCGCCCGCTTTCGAGCGCGTGAAGGAATCGGATTTGTCGGGCGTTGCGCCGCCCGTCCGACGGGAAACAGCCCCGGCCTGCCCCACGTCTTCGCCCGGTTTCGATACGACAGATGTCCATTCCGATTCCTTCATACGCTCTTGCGCGGGGGCCGGCCGGTTGCTGACGACCGGCTCCGCCGCGAGCCGCCGGCGCCAGTCCCGCGACGATGCGTTTCCCCTCCCGGCGCGCTTTGCAGGCGGTAAACTGCGGCACGGATATCGAAGGGAAGGACTCCCACCATGAGCCTGCCGCTGGACGACCGGACGCGCTTCGGCCTGATGACCCGCCTGCCGACGCCGGAGCTTGCCCGCAAGACGGTCGGGCTTCTCGACCGGCTGGAGTTCGACTCGATCTGGGTGGGCGACCATCTGGCCTTCACCTCGCCGATCCTGGACCCGTTCGTGCAGCTTTCCTACGCGGCCGCCCTGTCCTCCCGGCTTACCGTCGGCTCCGCCGTCTATCTGCTTCCGATGCGCCATCCGGCGGGGGTGGCGAAGCAGGCCGCCTCGCTGGACCATCTGGCGGAAGGCCGCTTCGTCTTCGGCATCGGCGTCGGCGGCGAGTTCCCGCCCGAATGGGAGCTTGCCGGCGTGCCGCATGGCGAGCGCGGCGCGCGCATGACGGAGTCCATCGAGGTGCTGCGGAAACTCTGGACGGGCGAGCCGGTGTCCCACGAGGGCCGGTTCTTCCCCTTTTCCGAAGTGCATATGCAGCCTGCATCCTTCACGCCTGGCGGCCCACCGGTCTGGTGCGGCGGACGCCAGCCGGCCGCGCTCCGGCGTGCGGGCCGGATGGCGGACGGATACATGTCCTATGTCATCACGCCGGAGATGTTCAGGGGCGCGCTCGACACCATCGCCGCAGCAGCCGAAGAAGCGGGCCGCGAGATCGGGGCCTTCGGCACGTCCCACCTGCTCTTCTGCTGCATCGACGAGACCTACGAGAAGGCGCTCGACCGGGCGGCGGCCCTGCTCTCGAAGCGTTACGCGATGGATTTCCGCAGGCCGGCCCAGCGCTATGCGGCGCTCGGTACGCCCGCCGACATTGCCGAGAAGATCGCCGCCTTCCACAAGGCCGGCGTGCGCCACTTCAACCTCGACTTCATCGGCGACCAGCCCATGCGCATCGAAGGCCTGCACCGCTTCGCGGAGGAAGTGCGCCCGCTCATCGCCTGAGCGCGGCCGCGGCCTCCCGGCTCGGAGTCGGTTTACTCGGCCGGCGCCATTCGCTGGAGAAGAGCCTGCAACGCGAGACCCTGCGTCTCCAGCGCCGATCCCTGCCGTTCAAGCGCCTGGCCTTGCCGCTCAAGCGCCTGACCCTGCCGCTCAAGCGCGTGATTCTGGGCTTCGATCGCCAGCCTTTGCGCATCGATCGCTGCCATCGCTTCCGCATGGCGGCGTTCATCGGCCTCGGACATGGCCTTGCGGGCGGCAGCGCGCTCCGTTGTGGAACGGTCCATGGACTTGATGCCGTGCCAGATAAGAGTGCAAGTCATCGCGCCGACAACGCCGGTGATTCCGGCGATGGATACAGTCGCCCAAGCGGTCATCAGCGCGGGGTCCATGGCAAACCTCCGAAGGCGGGCTCATCATGCGCCGCCGGGTCAGGCGCGGCAATCGAAATCCTCTGCCGTCATCGCCTGAGCGCGGCCGCGGCCTCCCTGGCGGCGCGCTGTCCGTCCGCAACGGCCTCGGCGAGCGAACCGGCGCGATGGACGGCGCCGGCGGCGAATGCGCCCTCCCCCGCCAGCGCCGCCGCGGGCTCCAGACCGATGAAGACGAAGACGCCCGAAACGTCCAGCCGCCGCCCGTCGGCGAGCGTCACGCCTTCGACGCCGCTCTCCCCGTCGATGGAGGCGATCTCGCTGTTCCAGTGGAAGCGGAATTTCGGGTCGGCCGCCGCCCGCGCCCCGTAGCCCGGCCGCGCCTTTAGCCGCCCGCCGCGCACGATCATGGAAATCGAGCGCGCATAGCCGGCGAGATGCAGCGCCTCTTGCAAAGCCGCATCGCCGCCGCCCACCACCGCCACGTCGGCATCCCTGAAGAAGCCGGCATCGCAGAAGGCGCATTGCGACACGCCGCGCCCGGTCAGTTCCTCCTCCCCCGGCACGTCCAGCCGGCGGAGCCTGGCTCCGGTCGCCGCCACCACGGCTTTCGCCCGGTAGCGGCCGCGGTCCGTCTCGACGATCCGGCGGCGGCCCTGCACGCCGACGGCCTCGACATGCTCCTCGTGAAAGCGCACGCCCGCCGCAGCCAACCTGTCCTTCCAGCCATAGGCCAGCTCGGAGCCGCTGACAGGCGCGGGCCAGCCCTCGAGCGCACCCACATTGGCGACGAGGCCGCCATAGAGCCCGGACTCGAACAGGGCGACCTCAAGCCCTTGCGAGACGGCCTCGTCGGCCGCCGCGAGCCCCGCGACGCCGCCGCCGACCACGACAAGGTCCAGCGGCCTCACGCGGCGATCTCCTTCACGATGCAGCAGGGCGGGAAGCCCCAGGACGGAAACCAGGCGCATTGCGGGATCGGGATGTCGCCGCCGGCCACGATCAGCACGATGTCCTCCGGCCGCGCGACGGCCGGCACGGCGCCCTCTTCCTCCGTCCACTCCGGCCAGCGTTCGCCGCCGATGAGGCGGGTGCGCAGCCAGAGCTTCTCGAACTCCGCGCGCGGCATCCGCCCCCGCCGCCAGAGCGCCTCCTTCGCATCCGCCTTCGACCAGCCCTGCCCCGCCAGCTCCTGCGCGACGAAGGGCGCCATCACCACGGCCGCCTTGCCTTCCCAAGCCATGTTGAAGGCCGAGGCCGCGGAGCCCATGACACTGGCGAGGTCGTCCAGCCCGCCGGTCACATTGATGGCCGTCTCCGCCCGCATGAGCACCAGCACGTTCTCGCCGCCCAGCTCCTCATGCAGCGGCTCCCAGGGGTTGGCGGCGGCGTTCTCGGCCAGCACCAGGGTGTATCGTCCCGGCTGGCCGAGGCCGGCGAAGGAAACCGCTTCCGGCCAGCCGCCGCCGATATTGTTCATCACGAACCGGACCGCCCGCCCGATGGCGGCATTGGCCTGCCAGCCCGGCCCAAGCATGCCGAAGCCGGCATTCACCTCCAGCCGCTCGACGACCGGCCCGCTCAGCAGGATGAGCGGCGCCACATTCTCATCCGTCGTCTGCACGCCGCGCAGATTGAAGGCCGGATCGGCCAGCGCCTCCACGGCGGTCAGGACAACCGGGAAATGCTCCGGCGCGCAGCCCGCCATGACGGCATTGGCGGCCACCCGCTCCACCGTTGCCACACCCTTCAGCGGGTCTAGCTCGCCCAGGCTTTCGTTCCGCCCTCGCCCGCCGGCGCGCAGCATGGCGTCCACCCGGTCGAGCGTCGGCGGCAGGATGGGCAGGCCGTCGGTCCAGCCCCGCCGGTAGTAGAGTGCGCCGGCGTCCCCGCCGCGCAGCACCTCCACCCGCTGCCGGGGAAAGCGCCCTGCCTCCGTCAGCCGGGCGGTCATGCCCTTCTCGCGCGCCCGGCGGACGAGCGTGTCGTCGATCCACGCCCCGTTCGCCCGCTGGCCCGCCGGAATCAGCAGCCAGAGCGCGTCTTCGCTCATGTCGTCATTCCCGCCAGCCCGTCGGCCCTTCCGCTTCCGGTTCAGGGATCACAGGACCCGTGCAATATCTGTTCGTGCGAAGTCGGTTCCGACATGGAGCAAGGGGCAATCGTGAGTCTCCGCGATCTCGTAGGCGAAGCAATCGCCGAAATTCAGACGTGCCGGATGAACGCCCTTGCCCCATCGCGCATAGCAGTCGGCGACGCGCCGCGCTACTGCCGGAGAGACGTTGATAATCTCGAGATTGAGCCCATCGACAAGCACTGTCATTGCCTGGCCGAGTCCTCGCCTTTCGGCCACGATCAGCGCTTCAGCTAATGTTGCGGCGGAAATCAGGAGACGATCGTTCGCCGCGAGAGCAGCCGCACAGGCGGCAGCCTCCGGTTCGTCCTGCAGAATCGCCACGAGCGCGGAAGTATCGACCGCGATCAATTCGGCAAGCCGTCCTCGTCATAGAGGAAGTCCTGGCTGCGGGCCGCATCGGGCTCTGCGGTCCATTCGCCTGCTTCGGCAAGCTCAGCTATCCGCTTGCGAGCAGCGGCCTGCGCCGCAGCAATTGCGGCGAGACGCATCTCAGCATTGAGCCGCTGCTGCACTGGAGCCAGCCTGACGGTCGCCCGGCCGTGACGGGTCAGCACAACCTCCTCGCCCGCCTCCGCGCGTCTGACGAGCCGGGTCAGTTGTCCCTTCGCTTCGGTGACGGAAACCTGCATCGCCCTGCTTCCCTGATACGGATTATGGACCATACCATAGTCCGTATCAGGGACGCGAGCAATCCTTCAGCCGGCAGCGGCCAGCCGGGCCTGCCAGTCCGCCGGCAGCTCGATCTCGCGGGTCACCGGGAAGCCGAGAATGCCGTTATGCGCAAACACATAGGCGTTGGTGCGCAGCGGGTCGCCCGCGACCGCAATCCCGAAATCCTCCGGCTCGCAGACGATGGGCACCATGCGGTCCGGGTCGTCGGACTCGGCGAAGACCTCCGGCGCCTTGCCGACTGCAACCAGTTCCGTGAGGGAGCGGCGGCCCGGCACCAGATTGGTCCAGCCCGAAATATACCGCTCGAACTTCCAGGCCGGCATCCGCGCATGCTCGAACAGCCAGTCGCGCATGTCGTCCTTGGAAAGCCCCGAACCCGCAATGGTCTCTGCCAGGATCGGCGAAAGCACCAGCAGCGGCCGGTAGGTGCCGGTCGCCATGCCGACGGTGAAGACCAGCTCCCAGCCCGACTGCTTGACCAGCGCGTCCGCCAGATAGGGCAGCATCTCCTCCGCCCGGCGCCCGAAGACCGAGGTCACCACGTCGCCCCCGGTATAGCGGGACACGGTGACGGCGTTGGCGCCTTCCGGCAGGCCCATATCGGTTGCCGTGTTCGGCCAGCCGATCCGCTTCAGCACGTCCTCGTTCTCGGCCAGCGCCACCCGCCAGGTATTGCCGAAAGTGCCCTTGTCGGTCTCGTGCGGGATGAAGCCCGCGATATTGCGCAGATACAAGCGCCAGAAGCGCCCGACCGAGGTGTTGGCCTGGAAGCCGTCCCTGAGCGCGCCCTGCTCATAGTTGAAGCCGAGCGCCTTCGCGATCGGGCCGTTGACGGTAATCAGCGTCTCCGCGCCGGGCGTATTGCCGGAATGCTCAACGCCGTATTCCGGGTCCGCCATCGCCTCGGCAAGCGCCACCAGCACCGGCATGTATTCGGGCCGGCAGCCGGCCATGACGCCGTTCGCCGCCACGTTCCAGACCGTCGCGGCCCGGTTGTCGGGCGGCAGCTTGCCGAGCACGGTGTCCGCAGGCCGGTCCGAGAAGGCGAGAAAGCGTTCGATCTTCTCCACCGACGGCGGCACCACCGGCAGCCCGTCGGACCAGCGGTTCTCGTAGAAGAGGCGGTTCACCTCCTCGAAACTGCCCTCGAAGACGATATCGCGCGGCTCGGGCTCGACCGTCTCGACCGCCTCGTCCGGCAGCTCGGTCAGGTTCGCGATCACGGCGTCCAGCGTCTCGCCCAGCACATTGGAGCGGAGCTCGTTGTCGGTCTGCGTATCGACATGGCCGGCGACCGGCGCCAGCGGCAGGTTCGGCATGCCGAGCCCGACGGCCGTGGTGCCCGCCTGCCCGACAAAGCCTTCGCAGACCAGCGATGAGGACGGCACGCCCGCCGCTTCTGCCACTGCGCTCACCCGCAACACGGCGGGAGTGCAGGAGCCTCAGCAACCCATCCCGGAGACGATGGCGTCGGCCTTGAGTTCCTTCAGCCGGTCCGGCAGCGAGGCGACGATCTCGCGCTCCTCGTCGCCATGCGTGGAGCCGAACACGTCGTAGCCGATGAAATCGACGCCCGGATAGCGTTCCGCCAGCCCGTCGGCAAGCATCGGGAAGATCTCGTCGCCCCGGAACAGATAGTCCCAGAGGAAGGCGACGCGCTTGCCCTCCAGGCTGTCGAGGCGCGGCGCCAACGCCTGCAGCTCCTGCGCCTTCTCGCCCCGGGGCCAGACGACCGCATAGTCGGCCATGGGTCCATTCTCCCGTTTGAATTCCTGTGTTCGCGAGGCTGCGACCGGGGACTTCCCGCGTCAAGGGGCGCGGGACGCCTCACGCGAAGGGCAGCAGCACGATCGAGCCCGTGGTGCGCCGCTCTTCAAGCGCACGATGGACCTCCGCCGCCTCGCGCAGCGGCCAGCGGTTGCGGACGGAGACCGTCACCGCCCCCGAAGAAATGACGCCGAACAGGTCCTCCGCCGCTGCAACGAGGTGCTCGCGCTCCTCCATATAGTGCATGAGCGCCGGGCGGGTGACGAACAGCGAACCGCGCGCGCCGAGTTCCACCACGTCGACCGGGTCCGGCGCGCCGGAAGCATGGCCGTAGCTCGCCAGGATGCCGAGCGGGCGCAGGCAGTCGAGCGAGCGGGTGAAGGTGTCCTTGCCGATGCTCTCATAGACCACCGGGCAGCCCTTACCGCCGGTCACCTCCATCACCAGGGGCACGAAGTCCTCGCGCGAATAGATGGCGACATGGTCGGCGCCGTGGGCCCTTGCGAGCTCCGCCTTTTCGTCGGTCGAGACCGTGCCGATCACGGTCGCGCCCAGATGCTTCGCCCACTGGCAGAGGATGAGGCCCATACCGCCTGCCGCGGCATGGATCAGCACCGGATCGCCCGGCTGCACCCGGTAGGTCCGGCGGAGCAGATACTGGGCGGTGAGGCCCTTTAGCGTCATGCCGGCGGCGTCCTCGTCGGAGATGCCGTCGGGCAGCTTCACCAGCCGTTTGGCCGGCATAACGCGGCGCTGCGCATAGGCGCCGTGCGGCGGGCTGGCATACGTCACCCGGTCGCCGACGGCGCATTCGCTCACGCCTTCGCCCACCGCCTCCACCGTGCCCGCGCCCTCGATGCCGACGACGAACGGCAGCGCCGGCACCGGCCAGGGATGCGGCATGCCGCGCCGGTTGTAGGTGTCGATATAGTTCACCCCGATGGCGCCGTGCCGGATCAGCGCCTCGCCCGGCCCCGGCTCGCCTACCGGCCAGTCTTCCCAGCGGAAGACGTCGGGCGTGCCCTTTTCGTGGATGACGGCGGCTTTATTGCTCATGGCTTTCCCCCGGCGGTTCGTCCTGCGGCCTCGTCAGGCCTGCGCCTCGATGGTCTCCATGTCCTCGTCCGAGAGGCCGAAATGGTGGCCGATCTCGTGGACCAGCACATGGCGCACGATATGCTTCAGGTCCTCGCCGGTCTCGCACCAGTAGTCGAGGATCGGGCGGCGGTAGAGAAACACATAGTCCACATCGTCCGCGCCCGCCGAAACGCTCTTGCGGTCGAGCGAGACGCCGCGATAGAGGCCCATCAGGTCGAACGGGCTCTCCAGCTCCATCTCGCGCTCCGTCTCCTCGTCCGGGAATTCGTCCACCCGGAAGACGATGTCGGCCGTGAGGCGCCGGAAGGACGCCGGCAGCTCGGCATAGGCGGCCTCGGCCCAGGCGGCGAGGTCGTCCAGGCTCGGCGGATAGACAGGCGCGGTTCTCTCAGGCATCGTCGGGCGGCAAAGGGCACACGGTTTCGGAGGCGCGGATCATGGCGGAAAAGCTCACCGGTAGCGAGCGCCGGGACGCGCTGGCGGCGCTCGAAGGCTGGAGCGAGGTCGAGGGCCGGGACGCCATACACCGCACGTTCCAGTTCGGGGACTTCACCGCCGCCTTCGCCTTCATGACGCGCTCTGCGCTCGCCGCCGAACGCATGGACCATCACCCCGAATGGTTCAACGTCTATAACCGCGTCGAAGTCACGCTCGCCACCCACAGCGCCGGCGGCGTGACGGAACTCGACGTGCGGCTGGCGACCTTCATGAACGAGGCTGCCGGGGCGGGGTGAGCGTTTCCGTCCGGGGCTCTGGCGCGAGGAGGACTTCCTTCACGTTCGGATTCGTCGCCCTCTGCATCTCATGCCACTGACCCATCGGTCGTAGGACAGCGGTCGCGACGCCGCGCCTGGTCAAGATTTGCGGGCCTTCCTTTACGGCCGCTTCCAGAAAGGCGCTGAACCGGGCTCGCACCTCGCATACCTGCCACGCCTTCGCCATGTCGTCCCCTCGCCTTTCCGCTATCGATATGGCCATCAGCGGCCCAACGCTATAGCGGTTCCAGCTTCATCCGAAGGTCTTGCTCGAATTTACCCCGGCGCACCGTCTCGGCTGCCAACAGCTTGTCCACTGTCGCTTCCAGCGTAAGGACTTCCCAATGGCCTTGGGTCAGTCGCCAGGAACCGTCGTCCCCACGGGCCAGTTCAGGGATCAGCCAGATGACATCGCCATCGTCGAGGTCCCGGCTGTAATCCGGGCTGACACCGCCCACCGCCTCGAAGAAGGGCCGGTCCACCGCAACCGCCATCTTGGAACCCCAGCGTCGCAGGGTCGGAACCTTCACCTGCAACTGCGGCATCAGCCGCTTTGCGCTCGAAGACCGCCAATCCGGACGGCGAATCGCGTTCGGGAACGGCGAATGGTTGCTGTCGTCGTCTCGTAGGTTTTCAAACTCCGAGTCCATCCCGATACCGGAAAAATACACAGCCTGTATCTCCAAGCCGTACCATCTGAGGTCTCCTTCCGTCGCTCTGGCAACCACCAGATCGATCTTGCCGGCAGGCTTGTCGGTGCCAGTCCCGTGCATGAAGGCAACTTCGCGGGCGACCATTGCTTCTTCACGCTCGAAACCCACGATTTCAGCTAACCACACGATCAAGAGTCGCCGTTCCTCAAACCGGGCGGGACATACTATTGCCGGGTCTCCCTCGGGCCGTCCGAGCCGGCCATCGTTACCCGGTTCGTAGCGTTGGAGGGAACAGACGCCACCCCGCTTCCGGCACGGCGGCAGGTTTCTCTGAAAGGGACATGGCGGGGCATTGCCGCCGCGTGTCAGCGCAATGTCTCCCAGTTGCCGCCGCTCTTCACGAGAAAGGCTTGGAAAGGGTCTTCCATACCATTCAGCAATGCCGTAGCGCGCGCTCATCCGTCGAACACCGGGCGTGACGAGATCACGAGTTCCGGAATCCGGGCGTGATGCGTGTTCTTCATCGCCACCTGCACCGCATGGAAGCTGTGTTTGCTGACTAGCGCTTCGATTTCGGGAGCACGGTCATAGGTCGTCAGAAAGTCCGTCTTCCGGTCCCCGAGTAATCCGAACAGACGCACATGGTCGATTTCGTTGTGGGCGTAAAGCCGCCTACCGGCCCGCTTGCCACCGGCTGTATAGGGGGGGTCGACAAACAGGACGCATTTGTCCCCAAGGCGGTCCAGCAGGATCTCAAGCATCGCCATTCCATCTGCTTCGCAGAAGCCGATGCTCTGGGCGCGGCCGGCAATATCGACCAGCCTCCGGATCAGCGTCTCCGGATACCAACGCGAGGCAACACCTCTTCCGCCTTCGCCATAGCGCGAGAGGGACGCGCCCGGCGCGAGGATGCCGCCGCGGCGGGTGCGGTTCAGGACCAAGGTCCGGAACCCATGCTCCAGAACATTCGCCGGGACCTGCCGCGACAGCGCATCGACCGCCTCGCGCGTCGGCTGGAAGCGTTGGACCATCTCGCATAGCTCGGGCCCGTGGCGCAGCGCAGCGTGCCAGAAGGCGGCGACATCGCGGTCCAGCTCCACCATCAGGCAGCGGTCCACCAGCCCCTCCATGACGGCCGTGAGGGAAACGATGCCCCCGCCGGCGAAGGGTTCGACAAGCAGCTTCGGCCGGGGCTCGATGCCCTTCAGCCAGTGGCGGATATGGGGGATGAGCCAGGTCTTGCCGCCCGGATAGCGCAGCGGGCTGCGCTGCGGCACCGACGCCACGTTGACTGCCGGGATGGGCGAGACCGGGATCGGGTCCGCGCCGGCCGGGGCTGCCGGTCCCGTCCCGCTGGAGGCCGGAGGCGAGGTTCTCACCCGCCGGCTCCCGCTCCTAGAAGAAGACGTAGGAGCGGACCACGACATTCTTGCGGCAGGGCGCATCGACGGGGACCGTCGGGTCCTGGCAGGCCGTGTGGAACGACCAGCGCGACACCGAGCCGTCCGTGACCGAGTCGTAGCATTTCAGCATCGACACCTCCGTCGGCGTCTGGCGCGGGAACCAGTACCACTCATGGTCGGACCGGTAGGTGAAGCGCGTCGTCTCGCCGACCCGGTCGTCATAGATGCGGTAGTTGTTGATGTAGGGCTGGTCCGCGAAGGACGGCCAGGCGCAGAGCACGAACGGGAACTGCTCCACCGTCTCCATCGGCTTGGCGAGATTGATCGACATGAACCGCCGCGACATCTTCGCGTCGGCTTCGGCCTCCGTGTAGTGCTGCGTGCGCCCGAAATTCCGGAGGTTCCTCGTCAACAACTCGCGGCAGCGCACCCGCCCGCTATTGTCGTTCAGGTCGTTGTGGACGAGGTTGGCATATCTGGCGTTCACGCCGGGGTTCCTGGCATCCTGGTCCTCGGTGCGGTCGCCCCGATAGTCCTTGTCGAACACATCGTGGTTATAGACGAGCGCGTCGGTCGCATCGGGGAAGAATTCCAGCAGGAGCTTCTCGATCTCCGGGTAGAACACCCGCTCGACTTCCGCGGAGTCGTAGAAGTTCTCGCACCTGGACTCGAGGTGCGCCAACGAGACGCCGAGCCTGTCCATGGACTCGGGGCTGCCGGGGTCGAGGCCGGGATAGTACTCGCCGATCCGGCGCGCGTCGCGCAACACCTGCGGGAAGTAGAGGCTGCGCCGTCCGCTGGCGGCTTCGTCCCTGCGCAGCAGGTCGGCCTCGGCCTTGCGCGCCGGGTCCCGCCAGAGCGCGTTGGACGACACGACGGAATAGGACGGGTGCTCATAGACGGTGTAGCGCAGCGGAAGCGCCACGCCGCCTTCCGGGGCTTCCATGCCGATGGCGCGGATATGCTCCACGCACTCGTCATATCCACGGAATCCGAGTCCCCACTCGGTCTCGATAGGGCCCGGAGGCGCATTGTCGAGTCGGTCGATCAACGCCTGGCTGTGCCCCTCGGCGATCTCCTGAAACGCCGCTTCCAGCGCTGCTGCGGTTCCCGCATCCCCATCCCGGTCGAAAGACATGTAGGAAAGCCCGCCATTCGCGGCGATGGGCGGCGGCTGTCCCTCCGTCAGTTGGAGCGGCGGCACATAGGCCGAAGACTCCGCATCCGCCTCAACCCGGTTCCCGATGGCTTGCTGACCGTCCATGACATGCTCTCCGGCTTGGGATTTCCCATCGTGGCACAGGGCCTCGGCATTTTCCAGAACGGGCCCGCCGTCCTCAGGCGGTGCGGCCTTCTTTCAACGCTTCCTCGGTGAAGACAAGGCCGTGGCCGGGCGTCTCCGGGGCACAGACGATACCGTTCTCCGCGAGCGGCGGGTCGGTGAACAGGTCCTGCATCAACCCCATGTCCTCCAGAATCAGGCCGTTCGGGATCGAGGCCATGAGCTGGATCATCAGTTCGGGATAGAGATGCGGGGCGATGGTCATGCCCCAGGTGTCGGCGATCGCCGCCGTCTTGCGCAGATCCGTCAGCCCGCCCCGCACCACGTCCGGCTGCAGGATCGGCAGCTTCGGGTTCTCGAAGAAGGGCTTGAGGTCGAAGCGCGTCATGTGGCTCTCGCCGCCGACGACCCGAAGGTCGAGCGCGTCCGCGATCCGGAAATAGCCGGCGAAATCGTCCGGCACGACCGGCTCCTCCAGCCAGTAGATGCCGTATTGCTCCAGCTTGCGGCCCTGCAGGATGGCGTGGTCGGCGGTCCAGGCCATGTTGACATCGACCATGATGTCGAACTCGGGCCCGACGGCCTCGCGCACCCGGCGGACATTCTCGAGGTCTTCCGCATCGCTGTAGGCATGGCCGACCTGCATCTTGATCGCCGGGTAGCCCTCGGCCTTGAAGCGCAGCGCCTTCTCCACCATCGCGTCGGGTTCGAGCCCCCGCCAGACGCCGGAGCCGTAGGCCGGGGCCTCTCCGCGGTAGTGGCCCCAGAGCCGGTGCAGCGGCATGCCCGCCGCCTGGCCCACAATGTCCCAGAGCGCCACGTCGATGGCCGACAGCGCCAGCACCGGCGCCCCGCCGCGCCCGTCCGCCAGCGAGGCGGTCCAGAGCTCGCGCCAGATCGCCTCGACCTCGCTGGCGTCACGCCCGATCAGGTGGGGAACCATGGTCTCTTCCAGGCATGCCTTCACCGTGCGGAAGCCTTCGCGCAGATAAAGCTGGTAGCCGAGCCCGACATGGCCCGAGCGCGTCTCGATCTCGACCGCCAGCACATTGCGCTCCCGCGCATAGCCGCGCTGGAAGGCCGGCTGCTCCCGCCAGGGCAGCACCAGCAGGTGAACGCGGATGTCTTCTATGCGCATCGAAGCGGTCTCCTTATTTCGGCGTTGTTGCTTGTTGTAATGCCAATGGCTACGGGCAAGAACCGATAGGCCTCTTCCGTCGTCCCGGACGGCGCACCAGCGCCAATCCGGGACCTATCGCAGCACATGTTTCCCTTGCGGCGCGAGGCCCCGGCTTTGGGGCCTACCGTATGCACACATCTCTTGCCGGTTGGTATCCGATGCGCGCTCTGGCTTGGCTACTCCCCGCTTCGCGCCCTATCGTCACCCCGGCCCCCGAGCGGGGTCCATCCATGGCTCCCGATGCTGCCGCAGCCGGTGAAGAACGGGATCGACCGCTGAAGTTGCCGCGAGAACCAAGGCTGGGCCCCGGCTCGGGGCCGGGGCGACCCCCGCTTTCGCGAGGGCACGCGGTTGGGATAGTGCCATGCTGTAGTTGAGATGCCGATGTGCATCACCGAGATAAAGGCGGCCCAACGGACGTTCCGTTCTTTCCTTCGAGAGAGCTAAAGTCCCTTCGCGCCGCCTTCCCCCTCTTGGGCCGGCCTCGTCTGGGCGGTCCCTAGCCCCGCCACTCCCGGACGATCCGGCGCGCATCGCCTTCGCGCCGGGTGAAGCCCTGCTTGTCGAAGAACTCAAGCAATTCGATGGTGACATTGCGTCCGATGCCGGAGCGGTCCTTGTAAGCCGCCGCCGTGAAGCGTCCGTCGGCGCTCTCCGCCGCCAGGGTCTCGGCAATGTCGGCCAGTCCCTTGAGCGCGTCCGGCGGGAACCAGCGGTTGTCCGCAACCCGGCGCACCAGCCCGAAGCGGCCCGCCTGCCTCAGCACGCCCTCGACCCGGACATGATCGACCTTGAGCATGTCGGCGAGCTCGCGGACACGCGGCGGGCGAAGTCCTCCCTCCGCCACGAGCGGCTCGATGCGCTGCCAGAGCGCCTCCTCCTCCGGGGCAAGCGCCGCGCGGTGGCCGGGCGGGTGGACGAATCCGCCGGAGCGCGCGAGCCTGCCCGCCCCCGCCAGCGCCGCCAGCGCCGCCTCGGCGATGTCGCGCGGCGGCACAGGGTCGAGCCGGCGGCGGAGCGCCACGGGGCCGAGGCCGGGACTGTCCGGGTGGGCCGCCGTCCAGGCGTCCACTTCGCGCTCGAAGGCGTCCGATAGCGTCTGCCAGCGCCCGCTATCGACGGCTACAGGACCGGCGAACGTCACGCCCTGCCGTCGCCGCAATGCCGCCTGCTCCGCGTCGTTCAGATTGTGCGCGAGCGCAAACCGCGGGAAGTCGAACCCGAAGGGCGCCGCCTCCACCAGCCCGCCGAACGCATCCTCCCCGGCCCTCACGGCAAGCTCGGCGAGGCGCTCCGGCTTCGCCCGGCCGCGCGCCGGGGGAAACGGATCGACGACGCGCCCGCCGGCCATGGTGCGCATCGCCGACTGGTCGCGCAGCACGACGCCGTCGCCCGCCAGCGCGCCGATCTCGCGGTCCAGCAGCAACTGCGCCCAGCCGGCCGCGCCCGGCGCGATGGACGGCCCGTCCAGCACCGCCATCCTGCCGGTCACATCCGCCGCGCCCAGATGGACATGCACGGGCGTGCGGTCCCGCAGCGGTCGCGCTTCGCCGCCGAGCACCCTGAGCCTGATGTCGATACGCCGAGTCGGCCCGTGGGCTTCCGGCGCCAGCAGCCAGTCGCCGCGCGAGACTGCGTGGCGGCGCAGGCCCGCCCCGGCAAGATTGAGCGCCACCCGCTGCCCCGCCTGGGCGGCGTGGGCCTCGACATTCTCGGCATGGATCGCCCGCACCCGCGCCTCGACCCCGCCGGGGGAGACCAGCAGCCGGTCGCCGACCTTGACCGCGCCGGCGAACGCCGTGCCGGTGACCACGAGGCCGGCGCCGCGCAGGGTGAAGCTCCGGTCCACCGCAAGCCGGAAGCGCCCGGCCGCACGCCGCCGCCCGACCGCGCCCGCAAGCCGTTGCAGCATGCGCGGCGAAGTTCCGCCACGCCCTTGCCGGTTATCGCGGAGACGGGCAGCACCGGCGCGCCGGCGAGCCCGGTATCCGCCGCGAGCGCCTGCGCCTCTTCGGCCACCGCCTGCACACGCTCCGGTTCCGCGCGGTCCGCCTTGGTGACGGCAATGATGCCGCGCTGCACGCCCAGCAGGTCGAGGATCGCCAGATGCTCGCGCGTCTGCGGCATCGGCCCGTCGTCGGCGGCCACGATCAGGAGCGCCGCGTCGATGCCGGTAACGCCGGCCAGCATGTTCTTGATGAAGCGCTCATGCCCCGGCACATCGATGAAGCCGACGGTCTGGCCGGGGCCGGCCTGCCAGTAGGCGAAGCCGAGGTCGATGGTGAGGCCGCGCGCTTTTTCTTCCGGCAGCCGGTCGGCGTCCGTGCCGGTCAGCGCCTTCACCAACGAGGTCTTGCCGTGGTCGATATGCCCGGCCGTCGCGACGATCATGAGGCCAGTTGGGACAGGAATGCGTCTTCGTCGTCAAGGGTGCGCAGATCGAAGAGCAGCCGCCCCTCGGCAATGCGCCCGATGACCGGAATCGGCAGCCGGCGGAATGCCGCCGCGCGCGCCTCCAGCGCCTTCCCGCCCGGCGCGGAAAGCGCAAGCGCCCGGCTTTCGAGGCGCTCCACCGGCAGCGAGCCGGAGCCGATCCGGCTCGCGACCGCCACGACCTCCGCGCCCTCTATCGCCGGCGCAAGCCGGCGCGCCTGGGCCTCGATCTCCTCCACCGGGCGGGTCAGCGCACGGAGTGCGGGCAGGCGCTCGGCCAGCCGGTCCGGGTCCCGGTAGAGCCGCAGCACCGCTTCCAGAGCCGCGAGGGAGAGCTTGCCGAGCCGCATGGCCCGGCGCATCGGATTCCGTTTGAGCCTGGCGACGAGGTCTGCGCGCCCGACGACGATGCCGGCTTGCGGGCCGCCCAGCAGCTTGTCGCCGCTGAAGGTGACGAGCCCTGCCCCGGCGGCGAGCGCCTGGCCCGGCATCGGCTCCTGCGGCAGCCCGTAGCGGGCGAGATCGACGAGCTGGCCCGCGCCCAGATCGACCGCATAGGGAGCGCCCGCCGCCGCCGCGATACGGGCCAGGCGGTCGTCCGGCACCGATGCCGTGAAGCCGACGACCTCGTAGTTGGAGGTATGCACCTTCATCACGCAGCCCGTGTCGGGCCCGATGGCGGCCTCGAAATCGCTGGCGTGGGTGCGGTTGGTGGTGCCGACCTCGACCATGCGGGCGCCGGCGCGGGCCATGATCTCCGGCATGCGGAAGGAGCCGCCGATTTCGACCAGTTCGCCGCGCGAAACCAGCGCATCGCGTCCTGCCGAGAGGCTGTTCAGCACCAGCAAGACGGCGGCGGCATTATTGTTGACGACGAGCGCGGCTTCCGCGCCGGTGAGTTCCGTCAGCAGCGCCTCGACATGGGAGTCCCGGTCTCCCCGCCGGCCGGTTTCCAGGTCGAATTCCAGATTGCAATTGCCGGCGGCCTCGACGATTGCGGCTACGGCCTCTTGCGGGAGCGGCGCCCTGCCGAGATTGGTATGCAGCACCACGCCGGTCAGGTTGAAGACGCGCCGCAACGAAGACCGCCCCCGCGCCGCAATGCGGTTCGCCGCAGCCGGACCGAGAGCCGCGGGATCGAGCGCGCCGCCGGCCCCGAGCGTCCGCCGGGCCTCTGCCAGCGCGCTGCGCGCGCCCGCCAGCGCCTCGGACCTGCCGAATTCCGCAGCAGCGGCGGCGAGTGCCGGATCTTCAAGCAGGCGGTCCACGGAGGGCAGGACCGAGAAATCCGGCCTTGCCATCCTTCAAAGACCCCTGCGCCTTGCCACCCAAGCCATCGCTCAACGCTTTCTTTTCCGCTACCCGGCGGGCGGCCACCTTAGCCCTACCGTGCTCGCTGCGACACCAAAGTTGGCGTCTCGTATCATTTTTTGCTTGGACTCGGCGCGCGGCTTGGCTACCAAACCTCCCGCATACGCCTCAGACATCGCGACCGTAATCGACCCGATCCGAGCGTTCGCACTCGCCCAAGGGGAGACCGAAGCCATGGCCGGCGCCCTACCGGATGTTGCGCAACACGACACCTTCCCGAAACTGCTGCGTTACAACGCCGAACATCGCGCGTCCGTAGCCGCCGTCCGCGAGAAGGACCTCGGCATCTGGCAGACCTGGAGCTGGACCGACTTCCGCGACGCGGTGCGCAAGCTCGCCGCCGGCATGAAGGCGCTCGGCCTCAAGCGGGGCGAGAAGATCGCCATCGTCGGCGACAACCGCCCGCGGCTCTATTTCGCCATGAGCGCCGCACAGAGCCTCGGCGCCATTCCGGTGCCGGTCTATCAGGACGCCGTCGCCGAGGAGATGCGCTTCGTGCTGGACCACGCCGAGGTCGCTTTCATTGTGGCGGAAGATCAGGAACAGGTCGATAAGGTCCTGTCCCAAAAGGAACACTTGCCTGCCTTGCGGACGGTGATCTATGACGATCCGCGCGGCATGCGGGACTACAGCGAGCCCTTCCTGCACGCCTATGACGACGTTGCCGGCATGGGCGACGCGAGCGCCTGGGAGGAGGAAATCGATCTCGGCAAGGGCAGCGACACCGCGATCATCCTCTACACCTCCGGCACGACCGGCACGCCCAAGGGCGTGGTGCTCTCCTACGACAACCTCCTGCTCTGCGCAAAGATCGGTGCGGACTTCGAGCACTTGCGCGAGGACGAGGTCGTGCTGGCTTACCTGCCGATGGCCTGGGTGGGCGACAACGTGCTCTCCTACTGCCAGGCGCATCTGGTCGGCTTCTCCTTCGCCTGCCCGGAATCCCCGGAGACCGTGCCCCACGACCTGCGCGAGCTCGGACCCACCTATTTCTTCGCGCCGCCGCGCGTGTTCGAGAACCTGCTGACCCAGGTGACGATCCGCATGGAAGACGCGGCCCTGCTGAAGCAACGCCTGTTCCGCTTTTTCATGACTGTCGCCGAGCGGGCCGGGGCCGACATTCTGGAAGGCCGGAAGGTCGGTCTTGTGGACCGCCTCCTCTACCGGCTGGGCGAAGTCTTCGTCTATGGTCCGCTCAAGAACGTGCTGGGCCTCTCGCGGCTCAGGGTCGGCTACACCGCCGGCGAGGCCATCGGCCCGGAAATCTTCCGCTTTTTCCGCTCGCTCGGCATCAATCTGAAACAGCTTTACGGCCAGACGGAAGCGAGCGTCTTCGTCACCATCCAGACCAATGACGATGTGCGTCCCGACAGCGTCGGCCCGCCGGCGCCGGGCGTCGAACTGCGCATCACCGAGGAAGGCGAGGTGCTCTACCGCAGCCCCGGCGTCTTCCAGGAGTACTACAAGAACAGCGAAGCCACCGCAGAGACCAAGACCGGCGACGGCTGGGTCCACACCGGGGATGCCGGCGTGATCGACGGCGACGGGCATTTGCGGATCATCGACCGCGCCAAGGATGTCGGCAGGCTCGCCAACGGCACCCTCTTCGCGCCCAAATATCTGGAGAACAAGCTCAAGTTCTACCCGAACATCCGCGAGGCGGTGACCTTCGGCCATGAGCGGGACTTCGTGGCCGCGATGATAAACATCGACATGGAGGCGGTCGGCAACTGGGCCGAGAGGCGCAACATTCCCTATTCGAGCTATCAGGAGCTCGCCGCGCGGCCCGAGGTGCTGGACATCGTCGAGGGCCATGTCTCGGAGTTGAACGAGAGCCTCGCGGCCGATCCGCAATTCGCCGGCTCGCAGATCCAGCGTTTCATCGTGTTGCACAAGATGCTGGACGCCGACGACGGCGAGCTCACCCGCACGCAGAAGGTCCGCCGCCGCTTCATCTTCGAGCGCTACGCTCCGGCCATCGACGCGCTGTATGGCGGCAAGGGCCAGATCGTGCTGGAAACGCCGGTGACCTTCGAGGACGGGCGTTCGGGCACGATCACCGGCGATCTCGCCATCCGCGACGCCCGCGTCTCCGAAGCCGGCGGCGAAAGGGCCGCTGCATGACCCGGCCGGGAGACATCCTGCTCAGCGTCAAGGACATTTCGCTGCGTTTCGGCGGCGTCCGCGCGCTGACGGATGTCAGCTTCGATATCCATGAGGGCGAGATCTTCGCCATCATCGGCCCCAACGGGGCCGGCAAGTCGTCGATGCTGAACTGCATCAACGGCTTCTATCATCCGCAGGAAGGCACCATCACCTTCAAGGGCGCGGAACGCCGGCAGATGCGCCCGCACGAGGCCGCCGCCCAGGGCATCAGCCGCACCTTCCAGAACATCGCGCTCTTCAAGGGCATGACGACGCTCGAGAACGTCATGACCGGGCGCATGCTCAAGATGCGGGCGTCCTTCGTGGAGCAGGCGCTCTATTTCGGCCGCGGCAAGCGGGAGGAGATCGCCCACCGCGAAAAGGTCGAGGAGGTGATCGACTTCCTCGAAATCCAGGCGATTCGCAAGACGCCCGTGGGGCGCCTGCCCTACGGACTGCAGAAGCGCGTCGAACTGGCGCGTGCGCTCGCCGCAGAGCCCGAACTGCTGCTGCTGGACGAGCCGATGGCAGGCATGAATGTCGAGGAAAAGGAAGACATGTGCCGCTTCGTGCTCTCCACCAACCACGAGCTCGGCACTACCATCGCGCTGATCGAGCACGACATGGGCGTCGTGATGGATGTGTCGGACCGCGTCGTGGTGCTCGACTATGGCAGGAAGCTTGCCGAAGGGACGCCGGACGAAGTCCGCGTCGACCAGGATGTCATCGACGCCTATCTGGGCGTGAGCCACGACTAGGACGGCGCGGCGATGGAAACGCTTTACCTCATATTCATCGACCCGTTCGTCCAGATGGTCGTCGAGCCGGCCTTCCTGGTGGAGGTGCTGATCGGCGGGCTGACTTCAGGCGTCATGTATTCGCTGGTGGCGCTCGGTTTCGTGCTGATCTTCAAGGCCTCCGGCATCTTCAACTTCGCCCAGGGCATTTTCGTCCTGTTCGCGGCGCTCAACTTCGTCGGGCTGATGGACCTCGGCGTCCACCCGATCCTCGCCTTTGTCATCACGATCGGCATCATGACGGCCCTTGCATTCGCCGTGGACCGACTGGTCCTGCGCCCGCTGGTGAATCAGGACCCGATCATCCTGTTCATGGCGACCATCGGCATCGCCTTCTTCCTGGAAGGCTTCGGAGAGACCCTCTGGGGTGGCGATGTGCGCCCGGTCCGGGTCGGCATCCCGGATGCGGCGCTGTTCTGGGAGCTCGGCTTCGGCGAAATCCTGGTGCAGTCCGCGGACCTCTTCGCCGGCGTGATCGCGGCCTTCCTGGTCACGACACTGGCGCTGTTCTTCCACTTCACACCCGTGGGGCGGGCGCTGCGTGCGGTCGCCGACGACCACCAGGCGGCGCTGTCGGTCGGCATCCCGCTCAACAATATCTGGGTGATCGTGTGGGCGGTGGCCGGGTTCGTCGCGCTCGCAGCCGGCATCATGTGGGGGGCCAAGCTCGGCGTGCAGTTCGCGCTCTCCACCATCGCGCTCAAGGCGCTGCCGGTCCTGATTCTCGGCGGTTTTACCTCCATCCCGGGCGCCATCATCGGCGGGCTGATCGTCGGCGCGGGCGAGAAGGTGTTCGAGAACTATTGGGGCGTTCCCCTGCTCGAGGGTGCGACGGAGGACTGGTTCGCCTATATCGTTGCCATGATCTTCCTGTTCTTCAGGCCCCAGGGCCTGTTCGGCGAGAAGATCATCGAACGGGTATGACCTGATGCTTTACCGCGAAGCCGGACAGTTCAAGACCAGCTATTCCGCCGACCAGGCAATGCTCACGATCCCGCTCGACCGCTGGTTCGTGTTCGCGCTGACAGCCTTTGCGGTTGTCGCGGTGCCGCTTCTGGCGAGCGAATATATCGTCGCCTCGATCCTGATCCCGGTGCTGATCCTGTCGATCGCCGCGCTGGGCCTCAACATCCTGACGGGCTATTGCGGCCAGCTTTCGCTCGGCACCGGCGCCTTCATGGCCGCGGGCGCCTATATGGCTTACAAGATTGCGACCAACATCGTCTGGATGCCGATCTGGATTGTGATTCCGCTGGCGGGGCTCTGCGCGGCCGCCATCGGCATCGCCTTCGGCCTGCCGAGCCTGCGCATCAAGGGCTTCTATCTCGCGGTCGCCACCTTGGCGGCGCAGTTTTTCCTGCTCTGGCTATTCGTGAAGGTGCCGTGGTTCGTCAACAACTCGATCTCGGGCGTGCCGCCGGCGCCGCCGCGCGACGTCTTCGGTTTCCAGGTCACAGGCGCTGCCGCGAGCCATGAGGCGAAATACCTGTTCGTGCTGGCCTTCGTCATCGCGCTCGCCTGGATTGCGCGCAATCTGGCGCGTTCGCGCATCGGACGGTCCTGGATGGCGATCCGGGACATGGACATCGCGGCCGAGCTGGTCGGCATCCGGCCGCTCCCGACGAAACTCTCCGCCTTCGCGATCTCCAGCTTCTATTGCGGCGTCGCCGGCGCGCTCTGGGCCATGTGCTACATCAACTCCGTGGAGCCGACCGCCTTCGACATCAACCGCTCCTTCCAGGTGCTGTTCATGGTCATCGTCGGCGGCCTCGGCAGCGTGCTCGGCTCCTTCCTCGGCGCCGCGTTCATCTTCCTGCTTCCGATCTTCCTCAACAGCGCCCCGGGATGGTTCGGCTACTCCGTGGCGAGCGATACGATTACCCATATCGAGTTCATGCTGTTCGGCGTTCTCATCATCTTCTTCCTGATCGTCGAACCGCATGGTCTGGCGCGACTTTGGCAAATCGCCAAGGAGAAGCTGCGCCTCTGGCCGTTTCCCTATTGACCGTGGCGGAAACCGGCCGCAATGCCGACGAGGCAGAAACCCAAGGGAGGTTCCCATCATGCTCACGAAGAAACTGGTGACAGCCGGTGTGGCCGCAGCCATTGCGGCCGGCGCCATCGGCGTTGCCCAGGCCGAAGAAGGCCAGTTCATCCCCGCGCTCACCTACCGCACCGGGCCCTACGCGCCCGGCGGTATTCCGACCGCTAACGGCTATACCGACTACTTCCACCTCATCAACGAGCGCGACGGCGGCGTCAACGGCGTCAAGTTCATCGTCGAGGAGTGCGAATACGGCTACAAGACCGACCGCGGCGTCGAGTGCTACGACCGGCTGAAGGGCAAACATGGCGGCGCCACCGCCGTCAGCCCGTATTCCACCGGCACGACCTATGCGCTGATCGACAAGGCCACCGCCGACAAGGTTCCGATCCTGTCGATGGGCTACGGCCGCACCAGCGCAGCCGACGGCCGGGTGTTCCCCTACGTCTTCAACTTCCCGGCGACCTACTGGAGCCAGGCCACGGCCGTCATCCAGTACATCGCCAACGAGATGGGCGGGCTCGAGGCGCTGAAGGACCAGAGGTTCGCTTTCATCTTCCTCGATCACCCGTACGGCAAGGAGCCGATCCCGACCTTCGACATCCTGGCGGAGAAGTTCGGCTTCACCTACGACAAGTATCCGGTGCCGTTCGCGACGGGAACCGAACAGAAGTCGATCTGGCTGCAGATCCGCCGCACCAAGCCCGCCTACATCATCATGTGGGGCTGGGGCGTGATGAACGCCACCGCGGTCAAGGAAGCTGCGAACATCAAGTTCGACATGAGCAGGTTCATCGGCAACTGGTGGTCCGCTTCCGAGCAAGACGTGCTGCCCGCGGGCGATGGCGCCATCGGCTACAAGGGCGCGACCTTCAACGGGTCCGGAACCGGCTACAAGGTGTTCGAGGACATGGAAGGCCTGAGCGGCCTGAGCGACGATGGCGACAGGGGCACGGTGCTCTACAACCGCGGCATGGTCAACGCGGCCTATATCGTCGAGGCGGTGCGGCTGGCCCAGGAGAAATACGGCAAGGGCAAGCGCGTCACCGGCGAACAGGTGCGCTGGGCGTTCGAGAATCTCGACCTCTCCGCCGAGGATATCGAGGGCCTCGGCCTGACGGGCCTGATGCCGGTGACCAAGGTGACCTGCCTGAACCATGAGGGCACCAACCCGGCGATCCTGATCCAGCAGTGGAACGGCAAGGCCTGGGAGATCATCACCGACTGGATTCCGGCGATGACCGATGTCGTGCGCCCGCTCATCGAGCAGGACGCGGCGCAATACGCCAAGGAAAACAACATCACCCCGCGCGACTGCTCGGCGTAGAGCGGTTCCACCCCATTGGCGGGGGAGGCCCGGAAGCCCATGAACGAGACCGTTGGCAACGTCCTCGAAGTCAACAATGTCGAGGTCATTTACGACCACGTCATCCTCGTGCTGAAGGGCGTCTCCCTCCACGTGCCGAAGGGGGGCATCGTCGCCCTCCTCGGCGCGAACGGGGCCGGCAAGACGACAACCCTCAAGGCCGTTTCCAACCTGCTGCGCGCCGAGCGCGGCGAGGTCACCAAGGGCTCGATCCTCTACCGCGGCGAACAGATCGACGCGCTGACCCCGACCGACCTTGTGCGCAAGGGCGTTATCCAGGTGATGGAAGGCCGCCATTGTTTCGAACATTTGACCGTCGAGGAAAACCTGTTGACGGGCGCCTATACGCGCCACGCCCGCCGCGCGGAGCTCAACGACGATCTCGACGCCGTTTACGGATATTTCCCGGCTCTCAAGAGCCGCCGCAGGAGCCTTGCCGGCTATATTTCCGGCGGCGAGCAGCAGATGTGCGCCATCGGCCGCGCACTCATGTCCCGGCCCGAGATGATCCTGCTGGACGAGCCTTCCATGGGGCTCGCCCCGCAGCTCGTCGAGCAGATCTTCGAGATCGTCAAGCGCATCAACGAAGAGGAAAACTGCTCGATCCTGCTGGCCGAACAAAACACCAATATGGCGCTCAAATACGCCCATTACGGCTACATCCTGGAGAACGGACGCATCGTGATGGATGGCGTAGCGTCGGATCTTCGGGAGAACGAGGATGTCAAGGAGTTCTATCTCGGCATCAGCTCGACCGGGCGCAGGAGCTACCGGGACATCAAATTCTACCGCCGGCGCAAACGCTGGGTATGAGGGACCATGACCGCAAACGGCGACTTCTACGACAAGCTGGAGACCCGGGACCCGGAGCAGCGTGAGGCCGAGCAATTTGCGGAGCTGCGCAGTCTGGTTGCGCTTGCCAAGGACAAGGCGCCCTACTGGAAACGGGCGTTCGCCGGGATCGAGGCCGGCGACATCGCCTCCCGCGACGCGCTGGCATCCCTGCCGGTCACCCGCAAGTCGGAACTGATGAAGGTTCAGGCGGCGGACCCGCCCTTCGGCGGCATGACGATCGTGCCGGTTGGCGAGTTCCGGCGCGTGTTCCGCTCGCCCGGTCCGATCTGCGAGCCGATGGGCGCGAAGCCCGACTGGTTCCGGGGTGCGCGCTCGCTCTACGCTGCCGGCTTCCGCAAGGGCGATGTCGTCCACAACACCTTCAGCTACCACTTCACGCCCGGCGCTTTCATGATGGAAAGCGCGGCGGAGGCGCTCGGATGCACGGTGTTTCCCGGCGGCGTCGGCCAGACCGAGCAGCAGGTCGAGGCGATCCGGCATTTCGGCGCCGTCGGCTTCATGGGCACGCCCGACTTCCTGAAGATCGTGCTGGACAAGGCCGAAGAGATGGGAACGGCGCTGCCCTCTCTCGCCAAGGCGCTGGTCGGCGGCGGCGCGCTCTTCCCCTCGCTCCGGGCGGAAATCCAGGGCAAGGGCGTCGATGCGATGCAGAACTACGGCACGGCCGATGTCGGGCTGGTCGCCTATGAGACGCCTGCGCTGGAAGGCATGGTGCTGGATGAGGGCGTGATCGTCGAAATCGTCCGGCCGGGGTCCGGAGACCCGGTGCCGGACGGCGAGGTCGGCGAAGTCGTCGTCACGACATTGAACGACGACTACCCGCTGTTCCGCTTTGCGACCGGGGACATGTCCGCCGTCGATGCAGGGCAAAGCTCCTGCGGGCGCACCAATACCCGCATCAAGGGCTGGATGGGCCGCGCCGACCAGACGACCAAGGTACGCGGCATGTTCATTCGCCCCGAGCAGGTGAACCGCGTGCTGGCCCGTCATCCGGAGATCGCGCGCCTCAGGCTGGTCGTCGGCTCCGAAAACAATCTGGACACCGCGACCCTGATGGTCGAGGCGCCCACTCGGGACGATGCCTTCCGCGATACCGTCGCCGAGAGTTTCCGCGCCGAATGCAAGATGCGCGGCCGCATCGAGTTCGCCGACTCGCTGCCCAATGACGGCAAGGTCATCGACGACCGGCGCAGCTACGATTGAGTTCGCGCCGGGGCGGTGGAACCCGCTGCGGTCGTCTGCCGCATTGCATGCAGCACGCTTGAAATAGGTAGTGTTATGTGTAACTTTATGTTAAGCACTACCTTTCGGAAGGAGGGCAGCATGACCAAATATCAACCGTTGGAGGCCCATTTGCGCGAGTCCGAGCAGGAGACCGTATCCATGACTTTCTCGGAAATCGAGGAGGTTATCGGGGCCGAACTCCCTGCATCGGCTTTCAAACACAGGGGCTGGTGGTCGAACAACCCTTCAAACAGCGTCATCACCCATGCCTGGCTGGACGCGGGCTACAAGTCCGCAAATGTGGACATTCCGGGCCGCAGGCTAATGTTCCGGAGGTTCGAGCGGATGAACCCCTTGACGAAATTGGGCGCCGGCCCGCCTCCGGATCCGGATTTCGGGCCGCCGGACGAAGCTGCGGCCAGCGGATTTGCCGAGGCCGCCGGCGACAATATCTCCCCGGTCTTCTCGCGCATATTCGGCGCCCTGAAGGGCACGGTGACCGTCCGGCCGGGGACGGACCTGACCGCTCCGGTCGATACGGAATGGAAGGCCGGACGGTAATCCGAAGTGACGGCTTTCCTCCTCGACAGTTGCGCCGCGATCTGGATCGCCGGCGGCGACCCGCTTCTGGAACCGGCTGCCTCGGTGCTGCCCGCAATAGACGGTTACGAAGACAGGCTCCTGGTGTCGCCCATGACTGCATGGGAGATCGCCATGTTGACGTCCAAGGGAAGACTGGCGTTTTCGCTCGATCCCGAGGTCTGGTTCCGCCGCCTCTGCAACTTGCCGGGAGTGCATCTCGCAGACATGCCGCCTGCGGTGCTGATCGCCTCTTGCACCCTTCCCGGCTCGCCGCCAGCCGATCCGGTCGATCGAATTATGGCCGCTACAGCGCGCGCTTTCGGTTATACGCTGGTGACTCGCGACCGCGAACTGCTCGCTTACGGGAACGAAGGCCATATGCGGGTCATGCAGTGCTAGCGAGAGACAGCGCAGCCCGGAACGGCTCGACTGGCGCCGGTTGCAACGGCGGCCAACGGAGGGAGGTTCGATGACCTGGCTTACCAATGACCGGTGGATCAAGGAGCCGGCCGGGGAGCGTTTCGCCGCTCTCCTGGCCCGCCCGGGAATCCTGCGGGCGCCAGGCGCCCATAACGCCATGGCCGGCCTGCTCGCCAAGCAGGCGGGCTTCGAATGCCTCTATGTCTCGGGCGCGGCGGTCACGGCCTCGATGGGCCTGCCCGATCTCGGCGTGATCGGCCTGGACGAGCTCTGCTATCACGTCCGCAGCATCTACCGGGCAACGCAACTGCCGCTCGTCGTGGACGCCGATACCGGCTACGGCGAGGTGTTGAATGTCATGCGCACGGTTCGCGAGCTGGAGGCCGCCGGGGCCGCCGCCGTGCAGATCGAAGACCAGCTGTTGCCGAAGAAATGCGGCCATCTGAACGACAAGCAGCTGGCGAGCCCGGAAGACATGGCGCGCAAGGTGGAAGCCGCGCACCGGGCGCGCACGCATCTGCGCATCGTCGCGCGAACCGACGCCGTCGCCCAGGACGGTCTGGAAGCCGGCATCGAACGCGCCAACCTCTATGTCGAGGCGGGCGCCGACATCGTGTTCGCGGATGCCCTGGTCAGCGAAGCGATGTTTCGGCGGTTCTCGGAAGCGGTCGACGCCCCGCTGATGGCGAACATGACAGAGTTCGGCCGCACGCCCTATTTCACAGGTGCTCAGTTCCAGAAGATGGGCTGCAAGCTGGTGATCTGGCCGGTCTCTTCGCTGCGGATTGCCGCCAGGGCCATAGCCGACATGTATGCGCATCTGGCGGAGGCCGACAGCACCGAGGCCCTGCTGGACTCGATGCAGACCCGGGCCGAGCTGTACGACACCATCGGCTATGGCGATTTCGAGGCGCTCGATAGTTCGATCGCGGCCAGCGTGGTGCCTCCCGACCTGCGCGACCTTCGCGGCCACAATATCGCAGGCGCGCTCTCCAGAGAGGACTGATACCAGCGGCTGAGGGCAGCGATCCCATTGAGGGACGATTCCGATGCCGTGCTGGCGGCGTTCAAGAAAGTTTCCCGAGCGGCTGAGAAAGATACGCGCCACACCGGACGACGGTATCGAGGCCGAAGTCCGGTGGCAGGACGAGGCGCGCGTCGGGCAGAAGAACAAGATCGCCCGGCGCTGGGCGAAACGCGGTGCCGGACCGTCAGCCCCCAAGGACCGGAGGACGACCTCGGCCTATATCTTCGGCGCCATCTGCCCGAACAGGGGCAAGGCTGCCGGCCTCGTCATGCCCAATGCCAACACGGACGTGCCGAATGCTCATCTCGCCGAGATCGGCCGCGCCGTGGAACCCGGCGCCCATGCCGTCGTCATGCTCGACCGGGCCGGATGGCACACCTCCTCCACCCTCGAAGTGCCCGGCAATATCGCACTCATGCCGCTCCCGTCCCGGGCGCCCGAACCCAACCCGGTCGAGAACGTCCGGTAGTTCATGCGCGAAAACTGGCTCTCGAACCGCGTCTTCCAAAGCTACGACGACATCCTCGATCGCTGCTGCCAGGCTTGGAACAATCTCGTCTCACAACCCGCGCGCATCGCCTCCATCGGAACCCGAAAATGGGCCAATGGGTTCTAAACCGCGCCCGCTGGTATCACCCTCGCAGAGCTGCGCCGGACGTTCGCGGCGCGGGGCCTCGACTTCGCCCGGAGCCCGAACCGGAACTTCCTCAAGCGCCGCAGCATCGCCCTGCGCAAGCACGGGCGGCCCCCCCAAGCGGAAACCGGCCGCCCGGAAGGGCTGAGCCGGCGCGGCCCCCCGGCTGTCGGCAAGCCGGTCGGACATTTGCAACCCCGGCCCGTGCGGGTGCGCGCGGAGGATTGCAAGGGGAACTACGAGAGAAATCCTATATCGGCCGGGCTTGACCGGCGGGCGGAGGCGCGCGACCAATGGCGGCGACCGACCGCTCGTGAAGGGTTCCCGATGCCGACGCCTACGATCATCCCGACGCTCCGCTACCGCGACTCCCGCGCGGCGCTGGACTGGCTCTGCCGCGCCTTCGGCTTCGAGTGCCACCTTGTCGTCGAGGGGGAGGACGGCGCGATCGAGCATGCCCAGCTCACCTTCGGCCATGGCATGGTCATGCTGGGTCAGGCGCGCGACGGAGACTACGACACGCGCATGGTCTCGCCCGGCGAGGTCGGCGGCCGGCAGACGCAATGCCCCTATCTGATCGTGGCCGATGTGGACGCCCACCACGCGCGCGCCGCGGCCGCTGGAGCGGAGGTCGTCATGGAGCCCGAAGACCAGCCTTATGGCGGCCGGCTCTACTGCGTCCTCGACCCGGAGGGACATCTCTGGAATTTCGGCTCCTACGACCCCTACGCGCCTGCGCCCTGAGCCCCCCGCAAACCGATCTGAGCCGCGCAAACGCCGGAAGCGCGAAGGAGGCCGCATGACGCTTTCCGCCGTCCTGATCGCCAACCGGGGCGAGATTGCCGTACGCATCGCGCGCGCCGCTGCCGATCTCGGCCTGCGCACCGGCGCGGTCTATTCCGAGGACGACGCCGCCAGCCTGCACACGCGCATGGCGGACGAGGCGCATCCGCTTTCCGGGACGGGCCCGGCGGCCTATCTGGATATCGGGCAAATCGTGAAGACCGCGCGCGACGGCGGCTATGACGCTGTGCATCCGGGCTACGGCTTCCTTTCCGAGCGCGCCGAGTTCGCGGAGGCCTGCGCGGAGGCCGGCCTTCGCTTCATCGGGCCGGAAGCGCGCCATCTCAGGCTGTTCGGCGACAAGGCGGAGGCGCGCAAGGCGGCGCGGACGGCAGGCGTGCCGGTGCTGGACGGCATCGACCGCGCGGTTTCGCTGGAGGAAGCGCAGGCGTTCTTCGCTTCGCTCGGGCCCAGCGGCGCCATGATGATAAAGGCGCTCGCAGGCGGCGGCGGACGGGGCGCGCGCGCCGTGTTCGACGCAGACGATATCGGGCCAGCCTTTGCGCGCTGTCGCTCCGAGGCGGAGGCTGCGTTCGGCTGCGGGGATGTGTATGTCGAGGCGTTCATCCCCCGCGCCCGGCATATCGAGGTCCAGATACTCGGAGACCGGACGGGCCACGCCATGCATCTGGGCGAACGCGAATGCAGCGTCCAGCGCCGCTACCAGAAGATCGTCGAGACCGCGCCGGCGCCCGGCCTCGATCCGGACTTGCGCCGCGGCATGGCGGAAGCCGCGGTGCGGCTTGCCCGGTCGGTCGGCTATCTCAGCCTCGGCACCTTCGAGTTCCTGGTGGATGCAAGCGAGCGGAGTGAAGGCACGGCTTTCGCCTTCATCGAGGCCAATGCCCGGCTGCAGGTCGAGCATACGGTGACGGAGGCCGTGACCGGCGTCGATCTCGTCGAGGCCCAGTTCCGGCTGGCCGGCGGCGCGACGCTTGCCGAAGTCGGCCTGGACGACCCGGCCGCCGCCCGGCCGCGCGGCCATGCGGTCCAGGCGCGGATCAATATGGAGACCGTGGCCGAGGACGGCTCGGTGCGCCCCGAAGCCGGGCTTATCGAAGCCTATGAGGCGCCGAGCGGGCCGGGCGTGCGGGTGGACGGCTTCGGCTATGCGGGCTACCGCACCAGCACCGCCTTCGACTCCCTGCTCGCCAAGACAATCTGCCATACGCCCTCCGCCGCCTTCGCCGATGCGGCGGCGCGGACCCGGCGGGCGCTGGCGGAGTTCCGCATCGAGGGCGTGCGCACCAATATCCCCTTTCTTCTGAACGTGCTGGCGCATGAGGATTTCACCGCCGGCCGCACCCACACCCGCTGGGTCGAGGAGAACGCCGCCGCGCTCGCGGCCCCGCCGGAAGGATTGCGGCCCCGCTTCGCCGCCGGCGCGGCAGAGGCGAACGGCGGGGACGGCTTCGCCGGCGCCCGCGTGGACACAACGGACCCGCTGGCGCTTTTCGACCATGACCGCGCGGTCAAGGCGGCCGAAGCCGGGCGGGACCGGCGCGAGCCGCCCGAACGGGCAGGCACGATCGGCGTGGCGGCCCCCATCCAGGGCACCATCGTTGCGTTGCTCGTCGCGGAGGATGACCGGGTGCTGGCGGGCCAACCTGTCGCCGTGGTCGAGGCGATGAAGATGGAGCACGAGATCCGGGCTGAGCGGGCCGGGACGGTGCGCCAGGTCACGATGAACCGGGGCGACGTCGTCCGCGAGGGCTGGCCGATAGCCTTCATCGAACCGGCGGATGTCGCTGGCGAATTCGTCGAGAGCGGCCGGGAAGCGGACCCGGATTTCATCCGCCCGGACCTCGAAGAGGTTATGCACCGCCACGCTCACACGCTGGACGAGAACCGCCCGGAGGCCGTCGCCCGGCGGCATGGGCGGGGTTACCGGATGCCGCGCGAAAACATCGACCGGCTGGTGGACCCCGGCTCTTTCCAGGAATACTGGCCGCTGCTGACCGCCCTCCAGCACCAGCGTTACGACATCGAGACGCTGAGGCGGAAATACCCGGCGGACGGCGTGGTGGCGGGGACGGCCGCGATCAACGGCGCCGACTTCGACGACGTCCGCTCGCGCGTCATCGTCGTCCACTACGACTACACGGTGCTGGCCGGGACCCAGGGGCGGCGCAACCATTACAAGCAGGACCGGATGTTCGAGCTGGCGCACCGCTTCCGGCTGCCGGTGGTCCTGTTCTCGGAAGGCGGCGGCGGGCGGCCGGGCGACGACAATATCGGCCCGCGCGTCGCCTTCGACACCGACACCTTCACCACCTTCTCCCGGCTGAGCGGCCTCGTGCCGATGGTCGGCATCAACAACGGGCGCTGCTTCGCCGGCAACACCGCCCTGCTCGCCTGCTGCGACGTCATCATCGCGACGAAGAGCTCCACCATCGCCATGGGCGGCCCGGCGATGATCGAAGGCGGCGGCCTCGGCGTCTATACGCCGGAAGAGGTCGGCCCGATGGACTTCCAGGTGCCGAACGGCGTGGTCGATGTCCTTGTCGAGGACGAGGACGAGGCGGTCGATGTCGCCAAGCGCTACCTCTCCTATTTCCAGGGGCCCATAGACCGCTGGGAGGAAGGCGGCGACCAGCGCATGCTGCGCCATGCCGTGCCGGAGAACCGGGTGCGGCTCTACGACATGCGGGAGATCGTCCGCACGCTCGCGGACAAGGACTCGGTGCTGGAGCTGCGCGAGAAGTTCGGCATCGGCATCATCACCTGCCTCATCCGCATCGAGGGCCGCCCGATGGGCGTCATCGCCAACAACCCGCACCATCTGGCGGGCGCGGTGGATTCCGACGGCGCGGACAAGGGCGCGCGTTTCCTGCAGCTGTGCGACGCCTTCGACATTCCGGTGCTGAGCCTCATGGACTGCCCCGGCATCATGGTCGGCCCCGACCACGAGCGCACCGCGCTGGTCCGCCATTGCACGCGGCTGTTCAACACCGGCGCGAACCTGAGCGTGCCGATGCTGGGCGTGATCGTCCGCAAGGCCTACGGGCTCGGCGTGCAGGCCATGTGCGGGGCAAGCGCGCTGGTGAGCTTCTGCATGGTGGCGTGGCCGACGGCGGAGTTCGCGGGCATGAATATCGAGGGCGCGGTGAAGCTCGGCTTCCGGCCCGACCTGGCCGCCATCGAAGGCGCGGAGGCCCGCAAGGCCGAGTTCGACCGCCGGGTCGCGGACGCCTATGAGCGCGCCCGTGCCGTCAATGCCGCGGCGGGCGGCGGGCTGGACGATGTGATCGACCCGGCCGAGACCCGGCGCTGGATCGCCAACAGCCTGAAACGCCTGCCGCCCGCGCCGCCGCGCGAGGGCAAGAAATACGCCTTCATCGACACCTGGTGAGCGGGAAGAGGACGGGCTTGCCCCCTGGCGCGGCAATGGGGGAAAATCGAACCGGCGGTTGCGGGAAAGCCCGCTGCCATCCCCGTTTTCCGGAGAGGACCGAGCGATGAATACCCTCCAGCATTTCGTTTCCGGGACCATGTGGGCCGGCGCCTCGATGCGGACCGGCGATATCTTCAACCCGGCGACGGGCGCTGTGGCCTCCAGGGTCCGCATGGCGAGCGCAGCGGATGTGGCTCATGCGGTCGCCGCCGCCCGCAGGGCCCAGCCCGCCTGGGGCGCCACGCCGCCGGCCAAGCGTGCGGCGGTGATGTTCGAGTTCCGCAACCTGCTCAACAGCCACGCGGACGAGCTGGCCGAGATGCTGTCGGCCGAGCACGGCAAGACGATTGCGGACGCCAGGGGCGAGCTCGCGCGCGGCATCGAGGTGGTGGAATTCGCCTGCGGCATTCCGCAATTGCTGAAGGGCGAATATTCCGAGGGCGTGGCGGCCGGCATCGACAGTTTCGCGGTCCGCCAGCCGGTCGGCGTGGTGGCCGGTATCACGCCGTTCAACTTCCCGGCCATGGTGCCGCTCTGGATGTATCCGGTCTCCATCGCCTGCGGGAACGCATTCGTGCTGAAGCCTTCCGAGCGCGACCCGTCGGTGGCGGTGCGCATCGCGGAACTGTTGTCGCAGGCCGGGCTGCCGGACGGCGTGATGAACGTGGTGAACGGCGACAAGGAAGCCGTCGATGCGATCCTCGACCATCCGGATATCGACGCGGTGAGTTTCGTCGGCTCCACCGCGATCGGCGAATACATCTATACGCGCGGCGCGGCCTCGGGAAAGCGCGTGCAGGCGCTCTGCGGGGCCAAGAACCATCTCGTCGTCATGCCGGACGCGGACATGGACCAGGTTGCGGACGCACTGGTCGGGTCGGCATACGGCTCGGCCGGCGAGCGCTGCATGGCGGTGTCGGTCGCGGTGCCGGTGGGCGAGGAGACCGCCGACCGGCTGGTGACGACGCTCAAGCCGCGCGTCGAGGGCCTCAAGGTCGCGCCCTACACCGACCCCTCATCGGAAATGGGGCCGGTGATTACCCGCCAGAGCCTGGAGCGCATAACGGGGCTGATCGCCGAGGGTATCGACGCCGGCGCCGATCTGGTGGTGGACGGGCGCGGCCTCAAGCTGCAGGGCTATGAGGACGGTTTCTTCATCGGCGGCTGCCTGTTCGACCGGGTGACGACCGACATGTCGATCTACCGCCAGGAGATTTTCGGCCCGGTGCTCTCGGTCGTGCGCTCGCCCAGCTACGAGACGGCTCTGGAGATGGTCAACGACCATGAATACGGTAACGGTGCGGCGATCTTCACCCGCGACGGCGATGCGGCCCGCGACTTCTCCAGCCGCGTGAAGATCGGCATGGTCGGCGTCAATGTGCCGATCCCGGTGCCGGTGGCCTACCACTCCTTCGGCGGCTGGAAGCGCTCGCTCTTCGGCGACCACTATGTCCACGGCATGGAGGGCGTACGCTTCAACACCCGCCTGAAGACGGTGACCGCGCGCTGGCCGGAAAGCATCCGCGAAGGCGCCGTGTTCAGCTTCCACGCGGGCAGCGAAACGCGGAACTAGCTGTGGAGCATCAACAGGTTGTCCTGGGTCAGGCGGAGTCGGCTGATGGGTGTATTTGCCTTCAGGCTACCATGCGGTCGGTGCCAGTTGTATCGGTGGAGCCAGTGCGGGAGGTGGTGTTCGCGTTGGCCTGAGTTTTGGTAGGCGCGAGCGTAGGCCCATTCTCTGAGGGCGGTCTGGATGAAGCGTTCGGCCTTTCCGTTGGTTCTTGGCGTGTAGGGTCTGGTTCGGATGTGCTTGAGGCCGCGGGTTTTGCAGGCGTCGCGGAAGGCGTGGGCCCTGTAGCAGGACCCGTTATCGGTCATGACGCGGCTGACGGCGACGCCGAGGCTTTTGTAGTAGGCGATTGCGGCGTTGAGGAAGGCGATGGCGCTTTCCTTCTTCTCGTCGGGCAGGATCTGGCTGAAGGCGACGCGGGAGTGGTCGTCGATGCAGACGTGGAGATACTCCCATCCGATGCCGCGTGCGTTGCTTTGGCCGGTACGGTCGCCGGTGACGCGGTGTCCCGGTCGGTCGAAGCGTCCGAGCTTCTTGATGTCGATGTGGATGAGTTCGCCCGGGTTCTCGCGCTCGTAGCGCCTGACCGGCTGGGGCGGTTCGAGCGCCTTGAGGCGGTTGAGGCCGAGGCGCCTGAGGACGCGGCTGACGGTTGCGGTGGAGACGCCGAGCTGGGCGGCGATCTGCGCGCCGGACCAGCGCCGCCGGCGCAGCGCGGCGATCCGGCGGACCACCGGGGCCGGGGTCGGTCGGCGCAGGGTGTGCGGTCGCGACGAGCGGTCCCGCAGGCCTTCGGCTCCCTCGGCCTGGAAGCGCCGGACCCACTTGCGCACGGTGCGTTCGCAGACCCCGAAGGCCGTGGCCACGGCCTTCGGGGTCTGCCCTTGGTCGATCACGCGGCGGACGATCTCGGCTCGACCGCGCGGCGTGAGTTTTGCATTCTTGTGGACGTTCATCCGGGGCTCGCTTCTCGGTTCGCTGACAGGTTTTCGTCACCCATCAGCTTCCGAGAATCAGTCCCGGATGGACAACCTATTGAGAGATCACAACTAGAGCACGATCCGTCCGGGTTGAAACGGACCCTCAATCGTCACCCCGGACGGCGCGTCAGCGACGATCCGGGGCGACGGATGGAAGGCAAGTCCGGTGGCTGCTCGTCGAAAACATTCGATCCATACAGATCGGTTCCTGCGCTAGGCCTTCCGTCCCGAACGGAGGATCAGCGCGCCTTGAGCGGCGCTGCGCCGAGATGCATGCCGGCGTCGGAGATCAGGATTTCGCCGGTGATGTTGATGTCGCCGCAGAGCAGCCAGACAGCCGCCGCCGCCATGTCCTCCGGCGTGCCGGCGCGCTTGAGCGGCGTCGCGGCCTCGGTGTTGGCGACCATCTTGTCGTAGCCTTCGCCCATCTTCTCCCGCCACCATCTGCCGGTAATGAAGCCGGGCGCGACGGTGTTGACGCGGATTTCCGGCGCGAGCGCGCGGGCGAGCGACAGGGTCAGGGTGTTCAGCGCCCCCTTGGACGCGGCATAGGCGATGGAACTGCCCACGCCCATCACGCCCGCGATGGACGAGATGTTGACGACGCTGCCCCGGCCCTGGGATTTCATTTGCGCCGCCACGGCCCGCGTCATCAGGAAGGCGCCGACGACATTCACGCTGTAGATGCGCTGGAAGTCCTCCTGCGAAAGGGTCTCGAAATCGTTGCCGGGCCGGAAAACCGTGGTGCCGGCGCTGTTGATGAGGCCGTCGATCCGGCCCCAGCGCGACACGGCCTCCCCGGCGAGGCGCTTGCAGTCCTCGTCGCTCGCCACGTCTCCCTGCACCGCCGCAGCGTCGCCGCCGGCCTCGCGGCAGGCGGCCGCCACCGCCTCCGCCTCGTCCCGGCTGCGGGAGTAGTTGACGACCACATTGGCGCCGCCCTCGGCGAGGCGTTGCGCGGCAGCCGCGCCAACACCGGTTCCCGCGCCCGTCACGATGACGGTCCGGCCTTCGATATCCATGCGCTTCCCCCCAAATCGCGGCGTTATCGCCGCCCTGCTATTCTGTTGCGGCCATTCTGCATCGTTTCGCCCGCCGCCGTCACCCTTGGCCCTGCCGCAACCGTCTCGCCGAGAAGGGCGTCCAGATGCCGAAACCGGAGCGGAGACCGTGAAGAAGCGTCTGCTTGCCGCCGGGCTTTGCCTGGCTATCCATTCTCCGGCGCCCGGCTGGGCCGCAGAGGTCGAGCTGGGCCCGCGCCCCTACTACCTGATCGACCGGATGGCGCCCGGCCCGCTCAAGCACAAACTCCGATCCTGTGCGTCCATGACATTCGAGCGCAAGGATTTCTCCATCGGGCACCGGGGCGCGCCGCTCCAATTTCCGGAACATACGGTGGAGTCGAACCGCGCCGCGGCGCGGATGGGCGCCGGCATTCTGGAATGCGACGTAACCTTCACAAAGGACCTGGCGCTGGTCTGCCGCCATGCGCAGAACGATCTGCACAGGACCACAAACATACTGAAGACGCCGCTGGCGAGCGCCTGCACCGCGCCGTTCGTCCCGGCTTCGGGCGCCCGCAAGGCCACCGCCGAATGCCGTACCTCGGACATCGCGCTCGCCGAGTTCCGGACACTCAGGGGCAAGATGGATGCGGCCGACAGGTCCGCCACTACGGTTGACGGCTATATGGACGGCACTGCCGCGTTCCGAACGGATCTCTACTCCCGCGAAGCCGGCACGCTGATGACCCATGCGGAATCGATTGCGCTGTTCCGGTCGCTCGGCGCGAAGTTCATACCCGAACTCAAGGCGCCTGCGGTCGAGATGCCGTTCAACGGCTTCAGCCGGGCGGATTACGCCCAGAAGCTGATCGACGAATACAAGGCGGCCGGCATCCCCGCTTCGGACGTCTTCCCGCAATCCTTCAACCTTGACGACGTGCTCTACTGGATCGAGCGCGAGCCCGAATTCGGGAAGCAGGCCGTCTATCTGGACGCGAGCTACAGGCGCAGGAGCTTCGACCCGAACGACCCGGCCACGTTCCGGCCGCCCATGTGGCAGCTTGCGGATATGGGGGTGCGCTACATCGCGCCGCCGATGTGGATGCTGGTCACCGTCGATGGAGGCCGCATCGTCCCGTCCGCCTACGCAAAGGCGGCCAGGGAGGCGGGACTGCGGATTTTTGCCTGGACGCTCGAACGTTCGGGGCCGCTCGCCGGAGGCGGCGGCTGGTACTACCGGTCGATCCGGGAGGTTACCGACAGCGACGCCACAGCCTTCGAACTGCTGCATGTCCTGGCGCAGGATGTCGGCATCGAAGGCATCTTCTCCGACTGGCCGGCGACCGCCACCTACTACGCCAACTGCATGGGCCTGAAATAATACCAGCGGCTCCGGTTTGTGACTCATGGAGATTGCCGCCCGGTTTTCCCTCTGCGTCACCCCGGCCGGAGCGAAGCGGAGAGCCGGGGTGACGGTGGGGACCATCACCATAGGTTCCGATCAACGACCGCTGGTATAACCTCTCCGCATGTCCCGCTACGCCCTCTCCGCTTCGACCGGGGAAGGAGCGTCCTTCGCCGAGCCGTCCAGCGCCTTTTCCATAAAGAACACGCCGTCCATCGGGTTGTCGTAGTAGGGCGGGATTTCGCGGAAGCCCATCGAGCGGTAGAGCGCGACCGCCTCGATCAGGCGTGTCAGGGTGTCGAGGCGCATGAACGCGTAGCCGGCATCCCGCCCTGCGGCGACGACCGCCTCCGCCAGCCTGCGCCCGAGGCCGAGGCCGCGCCAGGGCGGGCGCACATAAAGGCGCTTCATCTCGCAGATGCCGGGCTCCAGCGCCTTCATGCCGACACCGCCCGCAGCCGAACCGTCCGGGCTGCGGGCGAGTAGCAGGCGTCCTCCCGGCGGCGCGTAAAGTTCCGCCAGCGAATCCAACTCCGCCGAGAAGTTCTGGAAAGAAAGGTCAGCGCCGAGCCACTGCCGATATTCGGCAAACAGAGCCCGAATTTCGGCGATTTCGGCCGCAGTCGAGGCTTCGACGACGGCTATCGGTTCCCCGGTATCCACCGTCGGGCTCCCCTAGCCGGCGAACGCGCGCAGCCGTTCGACAATCGGTTCGTCCGCCTCGAAGCCGCCGGAGGCGCGCGCCGCCTCGCGAACCGCCCGGGAGCGGTCGAAGGGCATGCGGACGGGATTTGCCGGGTCGGCGGGCTTCGCGCTTCTCACGCTCTCCGCATAGTCCGCGATGCGCTGCTTGAAGCCCTCCGAGTCGCCGAAAATGTCCGGGCGGATGGCGACGATGACCATGCCGAACCCGGCGAGGTCCGGCGTGATCCCCTCCGAGCCCGCAAGCACGCCCAGCATCTGCACCACGAGGCCGAGGCCGGAGCCCTTGTGGCCGCCCCAGCTTGTGAACGCGCCGGCGAGCGCCGCGTCGGGGTCGGTGGTCGGCTGTCCGTCGGGGCCGAAGGCGCGTCCTTCCGGCAGGGGCAGGCCCTGCCGGCGGGCGAGCAGCACCTCCGCATGCATGATGTTGCTGGTGCCGATGTCCCACACGATGGGGCGGTCGGCGGAAGGAAAGCCGAAGCAGATCGGGTTGGTGCCGAACCGGCCCTCGGCGGCGCCATAGGGCGCGACCCAGGGCGTGGCGTTGGAGGCGATCATGGTCACGAGGTCGCGGGCCGCCGCCTGCTCGGCGAAGTAGCTCAGCATGCCCGTGTACCAGGTATCGACCGCGCCGACGGCGGAGAGGCCCATCGCATTCGCCTTCTCGATGGCCAAGTCGGTGGCGCGCTGGCCGACGATGTAGCCGACATGGTCCGCACCGTCGATCCGGGCCGAGACCGGCGTTTCATGCGTGACCGCGATGGGCCGGGAGGGCTGGCCGGTGCGTCCGATCCGCTCGGTGATCGACACGGCGCGCGCGAGGCCGCCATAGGAGACGCCGCGCAGCTCGCAGTCGATCAGGTGGTCCACGATGGAAGGGATGTCCTCCGCCGCGAAGCCGAGCTTCGCCATGACGCGGGTCAACAGGTCATGGGCATCTTCGATGGCAATGCGCATGGGCGCGTCTGGATTTACCGCGGCTTGCGCCGACGGCCGCCCGTGCCTTCGAACAGGATTACCTCGCGCCGTTCGGCGTCGGCGGCGACCGTGCGGAAATCCGCCTCGTCCATACGCCGCGACGGTGGCGGCACGATGGTGAAATTGCCGAACCGGTCCTCGCCCGCCACCAGCGCAACCTCGGTTTCCGGGCCGGAGCGCGCGCTCATGGAGGGCGCGATATAGCGGATAGCCGCGCCGATGCGCCGGTCTCCGGTGCGGTTCGGGCCGGAGGCATGGAACAGGTGGCCGTGGTGCAGCGAGGCCTGGCCCGGCTGGAGCACGACATCGACGGCCGCGTCCTCGTCCACCTCGACCTCGATTTCCTGGCCCCGCGTCAGCAGGTTGTCGGCGGCGAAGCTGTCGGCATGCGGCACGATGCGCTCCCGGTGGCTACCGGGGATGAAGCGCATGCAGCCGCTCTTCTCCGTCGTCGGCGAGAGTGCGACCCAGAGTGTCGTCTCCTCGGACTTGTCGAGGCCCCAATAGGTCAGGTCCTGATGCCAGGAAACGTAGCTCTGTGTGTTCGCCTCCTTGATGAACAGCCCGGACCCCCAGACCATCACATCGGGGCCCAGCACCGTTCGGGCCGCTTCGACCATCTTCGGATGGCGGATGAGCCGGTCGAAGGAGGGCAGGAAGCGCGCCGGGAAACCGCGCAGCAGGCCGAGCCGCTGGCGGTCGTGGGCCACCTCCGCCTCGCCCCGTTCGAGGTCGGCGCGCAGCTCCTCGGCTTCGGCCCGGCTCACGATGTCGAGCGGAAAGACGAAGCCGTCGCGGGCGTAGTCCAGTGCGATCTTCGATGCGGTCATGTTCATGGTTGGGCCGTGCGGCCCTTCGGCCGCTCTCCGATGTTGAAGGTCATGCGCACCGGCCTAATCCCGGTAGCCCGGGTCTTCGCGGTCGAGTATTTCGAGATAGGCAGGCCAGTCATTGTCCCGGGCGGGCGCCGCCAGGAACTCGTCGAATTGCCGGGCGGTCTTCTCGCAGATCGACGCGGACGGCATGTCGAGCCCGGTCCCGGCCGCGTGGGCTGCCGCCATGGCGTCCAATTGCGACGCGCAGGCGCGCTCCAGCTCGAACAGCAGCACCCATGTCATCGGGATGGACGGGCCGGCCGCCAGAAGGCCGTGGTTCTTCAACACCAGGGCCCGCCCGTTGGGGCCGAGGTCCCGCGCGATCCGCTCGCGTTCGTCCAGATCCGTTTCGGCGCTTTCCCAGTCGTGGTAGCCGACGCGCCCGTGGAAGGCCATCGCGGTCTGCGAGATCGGCAGGAGCTCGATGTCCAGCGATGCGAGCGCCATGCCCTGCACGGTGTGGGTGTGCGCCGTGCAGGCCACGTCCGGGCGCGCGTCGAGCACTGCCGAGTGCAGCATGATGCCGACCGCGTTGAGCGGACTGCCGGTCTCCAGCGGGTCGCCGCCCTCGCGGTCGGTCTTGACGAGCGAGGAGGCAGTCATCTCCTCGAACATGAGGCCGTAGGGATTGAGCAGGAAGCGGTCCGGCTCATCGGGCACGCGCGCCGAGAAGTGCGTCAGCGCGAGGTCGGAAAGATCGTGCTTCGCCGCCAGCCGGAACACGGCCGCAAGGTTGATGCGCGCCTCCCATTCGGCCTCGGAAACGCGGGAACGGATATCGGGCATGGATTCGGCGCTCCCGTTTCAGTGCCGCCAGGAGGAATCGGCCCGGTCGAGCAGGCGAAGCTGCGACTCCCAGCCGTCATAGGGGTTGTAGCTGCGGTTGGCCCTCGGGCGGTTCTCATGCTCGTCGAGGAAGGCTCCGGAAAGCGCGGCGAGCGGCGCGCCGGTTGCTTCGGCCAGCATCTGCGTCTTCGCCGCCTTTTCCAGGTCGTAGAGCCGCGCCCAGGCCTCGCGGATGCTGCGTCCGCCGACAAGGAAGCCGTGGTTCTTCAGCACCATGACATCCGCATCGCCCATATCGGCGATCAGGCGCTCGCGCTCGTCGAGATCGAAGGCGATGCCTTCATAATCGTGATAGGCGATGCGCCCGTGGAACTGCATCGCCTTCTGGTTCAGCGGCCGCAAGCCCTGCGGCAGCGCCGCCAGCGCAATGCCGGTGCGGGTGTGGGTGTGCGCGACGCAGGCGAGGTCCGGCCGCGCCATGTGGACGGCGGAGTGGATCGTGAAGCCCGCGGCGTTGACCCCGTAGCGGTTCTCGCCCAGCAGATTGCCCTCCGTATCGACCTTGACCAGGTTGGACGCCGTGACCTGCTCGAACAGGAGGCCGTAGGGGTTGAGGAGGAACGCATCCTCGCCTCCCGGCACGCGCGCGGAGAGGTGCGTGTAGGTGAGGTCGGTCATGCCGTGCCGGGCGCAGAGCCGGTAGAGCGCGGCGAGATCGACCCGCACGGCCCATTCTTCCGCGCTGACGCGGTCCTGCATCGAATATTCGGCGGCGTGGGAATCGGGCATGGGCTGAACTCCTCCGTCGCGCCCGGGTGGACGCACAAATCGGTCGCAGTGCTTTCCGGCGTAAGAATTGGGCATAGGATAGCCTGAAATCCGCAAGTGAAGGAACCGCTTCCATGAGCATCGGCTATGTCGGCCTCGGCAATATGGGCGGGGCGCTGGCCCGCCGCCTCGCGCTAACGCACCCGCTGCGCGTCTTCGACCTGCGCCCGGAGGCGATGCAGGCGTTGTCGGGGCAGAATTGCACCCCCGCCCAGTCCGCCGCGGCGCTGGGCGCGGAGTGCGGCACGGTGCTGACCTGCCTGCCGACCTCCGACGATGTGCGCAGCGCCGTGCTCGGGCCGGGCGGGCTCGCCGAGGGCATGGCACCGGGCGGCATCGTCCTCGACCAGACGACCGGCGACCCGAACGCGACGCGCGCCATGGCGGCGGAACTTGCGGAGCGCGGCATCCGGCTGATCGACGCGCCGGTTTCGGGCGGCAAGCGGGGGGCGGACGCCGGCACCATCGCGATCATGGTCGGCGCGGAGGAGGCCGACTACGCCGAGGTACTGCCGACGCTGCACGCCATCAGTCCCAACGTCTTCCATTGCGGCGGCGTCGGCACGGGCCATGTGATGAAGCTGGTGAACAATGTGACTGCCGCATCGGCCTATGCGGCTGCCTGCGAGGCGGTCGCCATGGGAGTGAAGAACGGGCTCGATTTCGCCAGGGCCGTCGAGGTGCTCAACAAGAGCTCGGGACGCAGCTTCATGTCGGAGGCCATGCTGGCCGCGCAGACGGAGGGCCCGCAGCCCTTCGATTTCGCACTGGCGCTGATGCACAAGGATGTGCGCCTGGCGACGCAGCTCGGCGCGGACAGCGCGGCGCCCATGTTCGTCGCCAATGTCGTGCGGGAGCTGCACCAGGCTTCGCTCGCCCATCTCGGCCGCGATGCCGATGTGACCGAGCTGATCCGCACCGTGGAGCGCAATGCGGACGTCAAGGTCGTGCCGTAGAGGTGAGGTTGCGATTGACAGGCTTGGTCAAACTCATCAATCTTCCGGACGGTTCGATTCGGATTGACCAATGAGTGCTTTCGATGCGCTTGCTGCCGCCCATCGGCTGGAGGACGCCGGAATGGCCCGCCAGCAGGCCGAAGCGGTCATCGAGACCGCCCGCGACGCCGCGGCTGCGGGCGACCCGGCGACCAAGGCCGATCTCGCGGCGACAGCGGCGGACCTCAAGATGGAAATGGTGGAACTCAAGGCGGAACTCAGGACGGAAATCCTGAAATGGACAATCGGGGCAGGCGGCGTCTATGCCGGTCTGGTCGTCGCCGCCGTGAAGCTGATTCCGGGGCCATGACGGAAGGCCAGGTGCCTGAAGCCGTCGCAGACGAGGACTGATGGACCGGATGCGGCGTCTGTCGGCTTGACGCGGCGGAGCCTGTTTATAGATTGCGGCCTTTCCGAGTTCCGGGACATCCGCCACCCCGATGAGCGACATCGCCCTGACAATGCCCGACGGCTCCGTGCGCCCCTTCGCGCGCGGGGGCACCGGCGCCGACCTGGCGGCGGACATTTCCCGAAGCCTCGCGAAGCGCGCAGTCGCCGTCCGCGTGGGCGGCGCGCTGCGCGATCTCGCCGAGCCGCTCACGGAGGACGGCGCCGTCGAGATCGTGACGCGGGACGACCCGGACGGGCTCGACCTCATCCGCCACGATGCCGCCCATGCGCTCGCCGAGGCGGCAAAGGAGCTCTATCCCGAGGTCCAGATCACCATCGGCCCCGTCATAGAGAACGGCTTCTACTACGACTTCTCGCGCGCCGAGCCGTTCACGCCGGACGACCTGGCCCGGCTCGAGGAGCGCATGCGCGAGATCGTGGATCGCGACGAGCCGATCGTCCGCGAGGTCTGGGACCGCGACGAGGCGGCCCGTTTCTTCGAGGGCGAGGGCGAGCACTACAAGGCCGAGATCATCCGCTCGATCCCCTCGGCGGAGCCGATCACGCTCTACCGGCAAGGGGCGTTCGTGGACCTCTGCCGGGGGCCGCACCTGCCCTCCACGGGGCGGCTCGGCAAGGCGTTCAAGTTGATGAGCGTCGCAGGGGCCTACTGGCGCGGCGACCATCGCAACGAGATGCTGCAGCGCATCTACGGCACGGCCTGGCGCACCGAGAAGGAGCTCAAGGTCCATCTGGAACGGCTTGCCGAGGCCGAGCGGCGCGACCATCGCCGCCTCGGGCGCGAGATGGGCCTGTTCCACCTGCAGGAAGAGGCCGCCGGCTCCGTCTTCTGGCTACCCAAGGGCTGGACGCTGTTCCGTGTCTGCGAGGACTATATGCGCATGCGCCTCGACGCGAACGGCTATGTCGAGGTGAAGACGCCGCAGCTCCTCGACCGGGCGCTCTGGGAGGCGTCCGGCCATTGGGAGAAGTTCCGCGAGCACATGTTCGTGGCCGAGGCGGCGGAGGACCGGCTGTTCGCGCTCAAGCCGATGAACTGCCCCGGCCACGTGCAGATCTTCAAGCAGGGAATCAAGAGCTACCGGGACCTGCCGCTGCGCATGGCCGAGTTCGGCGCCTGCCACCGCAACGAGCCGTCCGGCGCGCTGCACGGCATCATGCGGGTGCGCGCCTTCACGCAGGACGACGCCCACATCTTTGCCACCGAGGACCAGGTGACGGCGGAGACGGAGCGCTTCTGCAACCTTCTCCAGAGCATCTATTCCGATTTCGGCTTCGACGACGTGCTGGTGAAATTCTCCGACCGCCCGGAAGTCCGCGCGGGCGAAGACGAGGTCTGGGACAAGGCCGAGACCGCGCTGATGGACGCCGTCGGGGCAGCCGGGCTAGAGGTCGAACTCAATCCCGGCGAAGGCGCCTTTTACGGCCCCAAGCTCGAGTTCGTGCTGCGCGACGCCATCGGGCGGGACTGGCAATGCGGCACCTTCCAGGTGGATTTCGTGCTGCCGGAGCGGCTGAACGCCACCTATGTGGACGAAAGCGGCGAGCGGCGCCGGCCGGTCATGCTGCACCGGGCCATTCTCGGCTCCTTCGAGCGCTTCATCGGCGTGCTCATCGAACACTATGCCGGGCGGTTCCCGCTCTGGCTGGCGCCGGTGCAGGCGGTCGTGGCGACGATCACGAGCGACGCGGACGATTATGCGCGCGAAGTGCTTGAGCGGCTCAAGGCGGCCGGGCTCCGCGCCGGAATCGACCTTCGCAACGAAAAAATCGGCTTCAAGGTCCGCGAGCATTCCGTCGCCAAGGTGCCGGTTCTGCTTGTCGTCGGGCGCCGCGAAGCCGAGCAGGGAACGGTCGCGCTGCGCCGGCTCGGCTCGAAGGAACAAGAATTGCTTGCAGTCGGCGACTCGATTCATACCCTGTGTGCAGAAGCGGCGGTTCCGAACCGGGGCCGCTAGCGTTCGGAAACAGCAAGGAGACGGTCCATAGCTCGATACACGTCTACAGTGCCGCCCAAAAAGGAAGGGCCGCGCGTGAATGAGGACATAGAGGCGCGGTCGGTTCGACTGGTGGCCGCTGACGGCAGCATGATCGGTATTGTGGGGATCCACGAAGCCATCGACGCGGCCCAGGCCGTAGGCCTCGACCTGGTGGAGGTCTCGCCGAACGCGGAGCCGCCGGTTTGCAAGGTCCTCGATTACGGGCGCTTCAAATACGAGGCGCAGAAAAAGAAGAACGAGGCGCGCAAGAAGCAGAAGACCATTGAGGTCAAGGAAATCAAGATGCGCCCCGGGATCGAGCAGCACGATTACGATACGAAGATGCGCTCGGTCCGACGTTTTCTCGACGATGGCGACAAGGTGAAGGTGACCCTGCGCTTCCGCGGCCGGGAACTGGCCCATCAGGAAGTCGGCCGCGCCGTTCTGGAGCGTGTCCAGAGCGAACTGGGCGAGGCCGTCAAGGTGGAGCAGTTCCCCAAGATGGAGGGGCGTCAGATGGTCATGGTGATGTCACCGCGCTGACCCGCCGGGGCAACCCGCCCGTTCGACAAACGACGGGTGCGACGGCATAACCGCCGCCGCAGCCTTGCGCGCCCGCCCGGGGCCGGCTATACCGCGCGCCTCGAATACGGACGGTCCGGCGCGAACGAGGGCATGCCCGGCCGTCCCGAAGCCGCCTTTGCTCCAAGGACAGGAAAATGCCCAAGCTCAAGACGAAGAGCAGCACGAAAGGCCGGTTCAAGAAGACCGCATCCGGCAAGGTGCTGATGAACCATGCCTACAAGCGCCACTGCCTCGCCAACAAGTCGAAGCGGATGAAGCGCCAGGCGCGCGGCACCACGGAAATGTCGAAGCCGGACGCGAGGATCGTGCTCCGCTTCATGCCCTACGCCTGAGCGGGGAGGAACGAAACCATGTCCCGCATCAAGGGCGGCTCGGGCAACCGCCGCCGGCACAAGAAGGTCCTGGCCCAGGCGAAGGGCTACCGGGGCCGGGCAAAGAACAATTTCCGCATCGCCATCGAGCGCGTCGAGCGCGGGCTGCAATACGCTTACCGGGACCGCCGGACGCGCAAGCGGAACTTCCGCTCGCTCTGGATCCAGCGCATCAACGCCGCCGCGCGCGAGCACGGCCTGACTTATTCCGCCTTCATGGACGGCATCGCCAAGGCCGGGATCGAGGTGGACCGCAAGGTGCTCGCCGACCTCGCCGTCAGCGAGCCCGAGTCCTTCAAGGCGCTGGTGGAGCAGGCGCGGGCCGCGCGCGCCTGAGGGCGGTTTCCAGGTAAAGAGGGTCTTCCATGTCGGACGAATTGACGGCGCTCCGGGACGAGCTGGAGGGCGCCGTGCAGGCGGCCGGCAGCCTGGAGGCGCTGGAGGACGTGCGGGTGCGCGCGCTCGGCCGCCGCGGCGCCGTTACCGAGCTGATGAAGAGCCTGGGCAAGGCCGCGCCGGAAGAGCGGCGCGAGCGGGGCCAGGCCCTCAACCGGCTGAAACAGGCGGTCGCGGATGCCATCGACGCCCGCAAGGAGGCCCTGGCCGAGGTCGAGCTGGAACGGCGCCTCGCGGAAGAGCGGATCGACATCACGCTCCCCGTCCGGCCCGTGGCGGAGGGCAGCCTGCATCCGATCTCGCAAACCATCGACGAGATCACCCAGATCTTCGGCGAGATGGGGTTCCGCTGGGCCGAGGGGCCGGATATCGAGGACGATTGGCACAATTTCACCGCCCTCAACATCCCGCCCGAGCATCCTGCGCGGCAGGAGATGGACACCTTCTATCTGGCGGGAGAGGCGGGTGCGCGGCCGGTATTGCGAACCCACACGAGCCCGGTGCAAATCCGCACCATGCTGGAGACGGCGCCGCCGCTCCGCGTCATCGTTCCCGGCCGCACCTACCGCTCCGACCATGACGCCACCCACTCGCCCATGTTCCACCAGGTCGAGGGGCTGGCCATCGGCAGGTCGATCCATATGGGCCATCTCAAGGGCTGCCTGATCGCGTTCTGCCGCGCCTTTTTCGGCGTGGCGGACCTGCCGGTGCGCTTCCGGCCGAGCCATTTCCCGTTCACGGAGCCCTCGGCGGAAGTCGATATCGGCTGCACGCGCGAGGGCGGGCAGCTGCGCATCGGCGCCGGCGGCGACTGGCTGGAAATCCTCGGCTCCGGCATGGTGCATCCGAAGGTGATCGCAAATTGCGGCCTCGACCCGGAGGAGTGGCAGGGCTTCGCCTTCGGCATGGGCATCGAGCGCATCGCCATGCTGAAATACGGGATACCGGACCTCCGCACGATGTATGAATCGGACCTGCGCTGGCTCCGGCATTACGGCTTCCAGCCGCTGGACATCCCGGACCTCATCGCGGAGGCGGCGGAGTGAAGTTCACCTTCTCCTGGCTGAAGGACCATCTCGACACCGAGGCGTCGCTCGACGAAGTCTGCGAGGCGCTGACCATGCTCGGGCTGGAGGTGGACGGCGTCGAGGACCGCGCGCGGGACCTGGCGTCCTTCACCGTTGCCCGCGTGCTGTCGGCACAGCCGCATCCGCAGGCGGACCGCCTGCGTGTCTGCCTGGTGGATACGGGCACGGACGAGGTGCAGGTGGTCTGCGGCGCGCCGAATGCCCGGACCGGCATGATGGGCGTGTTCGCGCCTTCGGGAAGCTGGATTCCGGGCACGGAAATGCGCCTGAAGAAGACAACCATCCGCGGCGTCGAGAGCAATGGCATGCTGCTCTCCGAGCGCGAGCTCGGCGTCTCGGACGAGCATGAGGGCATCGTCGAACTGCCGCCCGACACGCCCCTCGGCGCGCCCTATGCGCGGATTGCGGGGCTCGACGACCCGGTCATCGAGATCGGGCTCACGCCCAATCGCAGCGACTGCGCCGGTATTCGCGGCATCGCCCGCGACCTGGCCGCCCGCGGCCTCGGCGCGCTGAAGGGCGTGCCGGGCTGGGGCGACAATGTTCCGGGCGCCTTCGAAAGCCCGATTGCCGTGCGCCTCGAACTCGGCGACCGTCCCGAGGCCTGCCCGCTGTTTGCCGGGCGCCATATCCGGGGCGTGAACAACGGCCCGTCGCCGAAATGGGTGCAGGACCGGCTGAGGGCGGTGGGCCTGCGCCCGATTTCCGCGCTGGTCGATATCACCAACTATTTCACCATGGACATGGGCCGCCCGCTGCATGTCTTCGATGCGGACCGGCTCGAAGGCGATGTGGTGGTGCGCATGGGCCGGGACGGCGAGGAGATCGACGCGCTGGACGGGCGCCGCTACACGGCCGACGCGGAAATGACACTGATCTGCGACGAGGCGAAGGGCAATGCCTTCGGCGGCATCATGGGCGGCGAGGCCACGGGCTGCACCGAAGCGACGGTCAATGTCTTCCTCGAAAGCGCGCTGTTCGACCCGCTCCGCACCGCCGCCACGGGCCGCCGGCTCGGCGTGCTGAGCGATGCGCGCTACCGCTTCGAGCGCGGCGTCGATCCGACCTCGGCCGTCGCCGGCATGGAGGCCGCGACGCGCATGATCCTCGACTTCTGCGGCGGCGAGGCGAGCCACCCGGTCGTCGCGGGCGAAGTGCCGGAATGGCGGCGGCGCTACCGTTTCCGCGCCGGACGGGTCGAAAGCCTGGGCGGCGTCGCGGTTCCGGCGGAACGCAGCGTCGAAATCCTGCAGGGGCTCGGCTTCGAGGTCGAGGACGAAGGCGGCGAGATGTCCGTCGCCCCGCCGCCCTGGCGGCCCGACATTCTGGGCGAGGCCGACCTTGTGGAGGAAGTGCTCCGGGTCCACGGCTTCGAGCATATCCCGGTGGCGGACTTCCCCGCGCCGACCGTGCTTCCGGCACCGGCGCTCACACGCGCGGCGGCCCGCGCGGCGAAGCTGCGCCGGGCGCTCGCGGCGGCCGGCATGGCCGAGGCCGTCACCTTCTCCTTCATGCCGGCGCGCTGGGCAGCGCTGTTCGGCGGCGGGGAAGATGCGCTCCAGCTCGACAACCCGATCAGCAGCGATCTCGACTGCATGCGCCCCTCCATCCTGCCGAACCTGCTCGACGCCGCGCGCCGCAATGCCGACGGCGGGCGGACGGCGGGCGCGCTCTTCGAGGTCGGCCCGGTATTCCGTCCGGGTGCTGCGTGGATAGAGCCCGACGGGCAGCTCCAGGTTGCGGGCGGCATCCGGTGGGGCGAGACGGCCCGCCACTGGAGCGAGCGCGCGCGCCCGGTCGACGCGCTCGACGCCAAGGCCGACGCGCTCTTGGCGTTGAAGGCGCTGGCGGCGCCGGTGGACAAGCTGCGCGTGACCGCGGATGCGCCGGCCTGGTTCCATCCCGGCCGCTCCGGAGCGCTCGGGCTCGGCACGGTCGCGCTTGCGCATTTCGGCGAACTGCATCCCCGCGTGCTGGAAGCCCTGGATGCGTCCGGCCCGATGGCCGCCTTCGAGGCCTTCCCGGATGCCGTCCCGGTGCCGAGAGCGAAGGCGGGAGGCAAGCTGCGCCCCGCGCTCGCCCGCTCGGCCTTCCAGCCGGTCGAGCGCGATTTCGCCTTCGTCGTGGCAGAGGAGGTCGATGCGGACAGCGTGTTGCGCGCCGTGCAAAGCGCCGACAAGGCGCTGATCGCGGACGCCGCGGTCTTCGACGTCTATCGCGGCAAGGGCATCGCGCCGGGCAGCAAGTCGCTCGCCGTCGCCGTCACCCTGCAGCCCCGTGAGGCCACCCTGACCGACGCCGACCTCGAAGCCGCCTCCGCGCGCATCGTCGCCGCCGTCGCCAAAGCCACGGGCGCCGTGCTGCGGGGATGAGGCGCCATGCCGCAATCCGATGCGAAACGGAAACGACAAATCGGGAAGATGGACCCGATAGAATCGAGAACGGCCAAGGACCTTCTGCACCGTTTACGCGAGATACACATCTCCGTCCCTCCAAGAACGGAAGGAAGGACAACGGAGCATATCGAGCGATGGACTATGTGCCGGTTCCTTGCCAGCTTCGCAGAAACGGGGCTGTTCGATTACCCCGTTCGCATCGTTCATCGGGATCGGCCGGATTTTGTTCTGACAACGGCATCGGGGTGCATCGGAATCGAAATTGTGGAGGCAATTCATCCCCTTGCGGCAGAGGTTGACTTTATTGCAGAAAAAATAAATCCCAGTGGCGTCAGATTTGTACCGTCCTTGGAGATGGGAAAATCTTTTCCTCGCAAAGATCGAAAAGATGAAATTCGAAAAATGGCAGAGGGAACAACACCAATACGCCCATCTATGGGGTATGGGTGGGAGAAGAATTGGGCTGAAGCCATGTTCTTCAATTGTCGACGTAAGGAAAAAATCATATCTGGGGAAGGGTTTCGTAGATTTCCGCACAATTGGCTTTTGATCGATGACAATTGGCAACCTGCAAACATTGATGAAGGCAAATCCATTTCAATACTATCGGACAAATTTGCAGAACACGATAATCAATTCGATCAAGTGTTTATCGAGAGAAGTCGGAATATATGGCAATATGACGGTCGATGTTTTTCAGAAATTCCGATCATAGATTTATGGTCAGGACAACGTTAGATTTACCGTATTGGAGGTTAACCGAAAACGCGCCACGTAATGGCGACGGCAAATGCGAGGTTGAAGCCGACCATCCATTTGATTAGCAACAGGCTGGCCTTCATTTCGGCAATATCGGTGTCATATTCGGCAACCGATTTTGCCGCTTCGCGCGCCCGGTCTTCGCTGGCGCCCGCCTCGACCAGCGCCGCATAGACCTCGGTGTTCATCGTGCTCATATCGCGCTCGCCGATCCTCGACTGACGAAATATACACCGGTATTGGGGACATAGCCACGCCTCCGCAAGCGCCGGCATCGCCAGTCCGGGACCGCGAGGCCACCCTGACCGACGCCGACCTCGAAGCCGCCTCCGCGCGCATCGTCGCCGCCGTCGCCAAAGCCACGGGCGCGATGCTGCGGGGTTGAACGGGCCAGAGCCCGATCCGTCCGGGTTGAACCGAGGCGGACTGCGCAGCTGCGATTGTCACTTCGGACGGAGCGGAGAGGAGATCCCGGGTCCAGGCAACTGAGGTTTCTGCCGTGTTGTGCCGGCGGTGCTGGGCCCCGGCTCGAAGGCCGGGGCGACAATTTCAGGTTTGGCTCGAAACACAGCTCAATCGGAACGGACTCTGCACTAACGGCCTCCGAGCTGGAGCCACAGCCAGAAAAGGGCGAAGAGCACCGGCTGGTGCAGCAGGTAATAGACGAGGCTGCGGCGGCCGATGAAACGAACGGCGTTTCCGGACCGCCCCTCAAGCCTGGGCGCCGCCAGAACCTGCAGCCAGCCGGCCCGGTGGCACAGTTTCGCCGCGCCGACGCCGAGAATCGCGGGCGCGAGCCAGGGGAACACCGGGCGGAAATCGCTCGCCACGGGCGCGACGCTGCCGAGGCCGAGCCAGCTCAGCGCCGGCGCGTTCAGCCGCTCGACCGCAACGAGTCCGTCCACCGCGAAGACCGCAACTGCGGATGCCGCGGCCAGCCACCACGGAGCCCGGAGAAACGCGAGCCCGGCGATGCTTGCAATCGCGATCATGTGCAGGATTCCGAAGAAGATATAGTTCTCCGGCGTCACGAACCGGGTCACGACGGTGATGGCGAAGGCTGCGAGCGCGATGATGCCAAGGCGCCGCCCCCAGGGCTTCCACCGGATCCCGTCGCTGTGCGCGAGATAAAGGTTGGCGCCGGTGAGAAAGAGGAAGCTGCCGGCGACGATGGTGGCTAGCGTCCACCAATGGAGCTGCTCCGAATAGCCGCGTTCTTGCAGGCCGAAAAACTCAAGGTCGTAAACGAAATGGTAAAGGGTCATGCCGAGGAGCGCCGCGCCCCGGAGGAAGTCCACGAGCGCGATGCGAGGGATCGCGCCCGGCGGGGAGGCCATCGGGCGCGCGCGTTTTCGTCCCGTCCGGCCGGTCCGGCGTTTCCTAGCCCGTCTCGACGCCATGCAAGCAGGGTCCTTCGTTGTCGTCCGGGATGAGATTTTACAGGGGACCTATATACGATAATGCGAGGTTCGATCGGGCCGAGCCGCAATTTCCGACCGACTCCGTCAACCCGGACGGCCGCGACTCAGTTCCCGGGCGCTTCTTTCGGGCACCAGCTCTTGCGCCGGCCGCCGCCATAAGTCCGGCCGTGGCCGGCGGCGATCAGGGTTGAAGAGAGCGGCTTTCCGTCCAGGACCAGGTCCGCGACGACGCGCCCTCCCCACTTGCCCCAGGCGGGATCGCGGACGACGATGCTGCCGGCCTTTTCGATCGCCTCTTCGGTGAACGCCGTTGCGGCGCGGCCGGCCCGCCGTTCGGCGTCGCACTTGGCGCGCCTGCCCTTTTCGGGCGTATCGACGCCGCGCAGCCGGACGGAGAGGGAGGCGAGTTCGGGCGGCAGGTCCGCGCTGGCATCGACCTTGACCGTATCGCCATCGACGATGCGGACCACGGGCCAGGAATAGTCCGCCGCCCGTATCGGAGCGGCCGGCAGCGCCGCAACAAGGACGAGTGCGGCTGCCCCCGCCAGCGGAAACCGGATCGTTCCGCTCTTCCCCGGCGCCGTTCCTGCGTTGGCGCACATGACACGCCGCCCTCGAAACAAGGCTTCGACGGCGTATCATACCAGATCATAATATGCTCAACGAAAAGTCGGCATATGCGGGCTTCTCCGGCGACCGGCCCGCGACGCCCTTGGACGGCCCGTTCGTCTCAGAAGTCCTTGCAGAGGCGCAGGGAATCGTAGATGGCGGCGTGGATGTTGCGGCTGGCGACGGCGTCGCCGACGCGGAAGAGCATGAACGCGCCCTCCCCGTCCGGCGGCGTCTCTTGCGGCCTGCCGGCGATCAGCGCGTCGATGTCTGGATCGCCGCCGTTCCGGGCGAGCGGGCGAAGCTCGTGGAACAGCGCTGCGCTCGGCAAGGTGCCGTGCTCGACGACAACCTGGTCCACCAGCCGGGTTTCGTCCTCATCGCTGTATTCGTTGCGGAGCACCGCGCGCAGCCGGTTGCCCTCGCGCTCGACGGAACGCAAGCGTCGGTCCGGCGTCATGCGCACACCCCTTGCGTAGAAGTTCGCGAGATAGACCGGATAGTTGCTGGCGCCGACGTCGTGCGCGGCCATGCGGTCGGGGGTTGCGAGCTCCACCTTCGAGCCGCGCGAAGCCAGGAAATCCGCCGCGCTCAGGCCCTGATGGTCGCCATGGTCGTCATAGACCAACACCTCGGCGCCCGGTTCCACCTGCCCGCCGAGCAGGTCCCAGACGCTTGCGACATGCTCGCTGCCCGCGACCCAGTCCGTGTTCGGCACACCTCCCGTCGCGACGACCACGATATCCGGGGCTTCAGCCAGAATGTCCGCCGCCTCCGCATAGCGGTTGAAATGCACCGTCGCGCCCAGATGCTCCACCTCGGCAGCAAGCCACCGGGCGATGCCGAGCAGGTCCTTCCGCCATGTCGCCCGCGCCGCCAGAACGATCTGGCCGCCCGGCTCGCCCGCCGCCTCGAAGACGGTGACCTCATGCCCGCGGAGCGCCGAGACGCGCGCCGCCTCGAGCCCGGCCGGCCCCGCTCCGACCACCACGACCTTGCGCCTCGGGCCGGGGCCCGGTTCGACGACATGCGGCATCGTCCGTTCGCGCCCCGTGGCGGGGTTGTGCAGGCAGAGCGCATCGCCGCCGGTATAGATGCGGTCGAGGCAGTAGCCGGCGCCGACGCAGGGACGGATGCGCTCCTCCTCGCCGCGCAGCATCTTGGCCGCGATATGCGGGTCCGCCATGTGGGCGCGGGTCATGGCCACCATGTCCACGAGGCCCTCGCGCACGCAGTATTCCGCCGTCGCGAGGTCCGCGATCCGCGTGGCGTGGAACACCGGCAAGCCGGTCTCGCGTTTCATCTCCGCCGCCACCTGCACGAAGGGCGCAAGCGGACCCGCCATGGTCGGGATGGACTGCGAGAGGCCGCGTTCGTCGCCGACCTGCCCGACAACGACATTCAGGAAATCGCACCAGCCGGTATCGGCGTAGATTTTCGCGAGCGCCAGGCAATCCTCCCGCGTGAGCCCGCCCTCCTTGAGCTCGTCGCCGATCATCCTGAGGCCGACCGGGAAGTCCTCTCCCACCCGGCGGCGGACCTCCTCCAGCACTTCGAGGCCGAAGCGCGCCCGGTTCTCCAGGCTGCCTCCGTATTCGTCCGTGCGCCGGTTGACCAGCGGCGTCCAGAACTGGTGGATGAGATGGCCGTAGGCGAGGAGCTCCGCGCCGTCGAGCCCGCCTTCCTTGCAGCGCAGCGCCGCGTTGCCGAAAGCCCGCACGATGCGGCGGATGTCGCCCCGGTCCATCTCCTTCGGGAAGGAGCGGTGCGCCTGCTCGCGCACGATGGACGGCGCCACGGGCGGCAGCCAGTCCTCCACGTCCCAGAGCGTGCGATGGCCCATATGGGTGATCTGGCACATGATCGCGCAGCCGTGCCGGTGGATGCGCGCGGAGAACTCCTGCAACACCGGGACGATCGAGTCGTCGCCGATATAGATCTGGCCGAAGGCGGAGGGCGAGTCCGGCGCGATGTTGGACGACCCGCCGAACATGGTGAGCGCGAGGCCGCCCTTCGCCTTCTCCTCGTGATAGAGCTGGTAGCGCAGCTTCGGATGCCTGTCCTCGACATAGCCCGGCGCATGGCTCGTGCTCATCAGGCGGTTCCTGAAGGTCGCATTGCGCAGTTGGAACGGCTCGAGAAGGTTCGGGTAGCGGCTTCCGGTCATGCTCGCGGCCTCTCGGATCGGGCTCGCCGAAGCATGGCGAAACCGTCCGGGCTATCGCAAGCGTTCGATCACGAGGTTCTGGAAATTGCGCACGGAGTCCTCCCAGACCGGCGAGAGAACGCCGCCGCCCGCAGCGACATCGCTGGCGCGTCCCTGCTGGAGCCGCTCGCACATGGCGTGGTCTTCGCGATGCACTTCTTGCCAGAGCGCCGTGAGACGCTCGGCGTGCCCGCGCAAGTCCGGCTCCGGGTCCAGGCTGTAGATCGCGCGCCTTTGCAGGGTGCGGCCCGGCGCGAGCGGCGTGTCGAGATGCACGCCCACCTGGTCCGGCAGGTAGAGCCCGAACGCGAAATTCGGAAACAGCGTAAGGAAGCGCGAGTCCTCGGACAGGACATCCGGCTTTCTGGCCTCGCGGGAAACGTCCACAGCGCAGCCGAGGCAACCGGCCTCATTCACCGTGTAATGGTCCAGTAGCGGCTGGTCGGTGGTTCGGGAATGTACGAACTGCACATGGTAGGGCTCGATGAAGTTCTCCATCAGGAGCTTCCAGTTCGCAGCGACCTCGCCGAAATCGATGGTGGCGAGATGCTGCATCCGCGCGAGGTCGAGCCCGTCGAGCCGCTTGCGAAGCGGGGCCGCGAACTCCTCGAACGGCGGCGCGGCGCCGTCGAGATTGACGAAGACCCAGTCGTGCCATACCGCCGACCGGATCGCGACCAGCCCGTGCTGCGCGCGGTCGAAACCCGCCGGAACGGCGCGCGGCTCGCGCCCGCCGAAATAGGGAGCGGCGCGAAGCGCGCCGTCGAGGCCGTAAGTCCAGGAATGGTAGGGGCAGCGGATCGACCGCCCGACATTGCCCGGCCTGTCCACGAGCTTGAGGCAACGGTGGCGGCACACATTGTGGAACGCCCCGATCCCGCCTTGCGTGTCGCGTACCAGCAGGACGGGCCTGCCGGCGATGGTGACGGGCACCGCGTCTCCCGGCCGGGCAAGTTCGTGGACAAAGCCCGCGAACACCCAGGAGCGGTAGAAAATCCGCTCGTTCTCAAGCGCGAAGAAGGCCTCGCTCGTATAGGCCGCGGCAGGCAATCCGCGGGCTACCGGAGCCGCCGCCTCGAATTCGTCGAGCGCGCAGGACCCGATAACGCTCTGCAGGGACAGTTCCATCGCCGTCGCCCCACTGCGCGAGAACGGGGCAACAGTCGCTCGGGTCCGCAGGCGGAATTTGCCTGCGGCCGAACAACTATTTGCCGATTTGCGACACGCGACGACGGGCGATCTGCGAGCGGACCGCTGCCGGCACGGCCCCGCTCAGGCGGAGGTGGGCCGCGCCTTCATGCGTTCGAACCAGGCGGTCACGTTCCCGTTCTCGGGCGCGATGTCCTGGCCGACCGTCTTGCCGAAGGCAAGGAAGCAGTAGAGCAGGATGTCGGCGAGGCTGATGCGGTCGCCGCAGAGGAACTGCTTGCCTTCCATCTGCGCGTCCAGCCAGGCGATCTTGTCCCGCGCGATGGCTTTCAGGCCGTCGGACGCCTCCGGAATGCAGCGGATGCGGCTCTGGAACATCTTCAGCCCTTCGCCGAAACGGAAGCCGTTGGCGAGCGGCTCGCAGATGTTGAGATCGACCCGGCGCGTCCACATGCGCGTTTCGCCGCGTTCCTCCGGCGTCGAGCCGATCAGCGGTGAGCCGCCCTGCCTGTCCGCCAGATATTCGCAGATCGCCGTGATCTCGGCGATGTGGCTGCCGTCATCGAGCTCCAGGCAGGGGCTCTGTCCGGAGGGGTTCTTGGAGAGGTATTCGCCTTCCCGGTTGACGCCCTTGAGGATATCGACCTTCTCCTCGGGCACCTCGATGCCGGCCTCGGCCATGAACATGCGCACGACATGCGGGTTCGGGCCGATGGATGTGTAGAGCTTCATGCGGATGGTCCTCCTATCCGGAAACAGCGCCGTTCAGGCGTGGATCGCGCGGCCGTCCACGGCGAGCGCCGCTTCCTTGACCGCCTCGTTGAGAGTGGGGTGGGCATGGCAGGTCCGCGCGATGTCCTCGGCGGAAGCGCCGAACTCCATCGCCAGCGCCGCCTCGGCGATCATCGTGCCCGCATCCGCGCCCAGAATGTGCACGCCGAGCACCCGGTCCGTGCGCTTGTCTGCGAGAATCTTCACGAAGCCCTCCGTCTCGCCGCTGCACCGGGCCCGGCTGTTGGCCTGGAACGGGAAGCGCCCGACAGCGTATTCGTTGCCCGCCTCCTTCAGCGCCTCCTCCGTTTGGCCCACGGCCGCGGCTTCCGGCCATGTATAGACCACGCCCGGAATCGCATCGTAGTCGATATGGCCGGACTGGCCGGCGATGATCTCGGCGCAGACCGCGCCCTCGTCCTCTGCCTTGTGCGCCAGCATCGGCCCGCGCACCACATCGCCGATGGCATAGACGCCCTCTGCGCTCGTGCGGAAATGTTCGTCGATGCCGATACGGCCCTGCGCATCCGTCTCGATGCCGACGCTTTCGAGGCCGAGGCCGCCCGTGTAGGGCCGGCGGCCGACCGCCACCAGCACCGCGTCCGCCTCGACGGTCGAGGCCTCGCCCGAGGCCAGCTTCTCGACCGACAGCGTAACCTTCGCCCTGCCCGCCTTTGCGCCCGTCACCTTGTGCCCCAGCATGAAGGCGAAGCCCTTCTTCTTCAGGATGCGGTGCATCCCCTTGGCCACGTCGCCGTCCATGTTGGGAAGGATGCGGTCGAGGAACTCGACCACCGTCACCTTCGCGCCGAGCCGGCTCCAGACGACCGCCATCTCCAGCCCGATATAGCCGCCGCCGATCACGGCCAGGCGCTCCGGAACCGCTTCCAGAGCGAGCGCGCCGGTGGAGGAGAGGATCCGTTTCTCGTCGATCTCGATGCCCGGCAGGCTTGCCGGCTCGGAGCCGGTCGCGATGACGATGTTGCGGGCCTCCAGGGTGCGGGGTTCGCCCTCATCGGAAACGACCTCGACGCGGCCGGGCCCGGCGATGCGGCCGACGCCCGCCACATGCTCCACCTCGTTCTTGCGGAACAGGAAGCCGATGCCTTTCGTGAGGTCCCGCACCACCTTGTCCTTGCCGGCCATCATCGCCGCGAGATCGACCTCGACGCCGCCCGGAACCCTGATGCCGCGCTTTGCGAAACCGTGCTGCGCCTGCTCGAACAGATGCGTGCTGTGCAGCAGCTCCTTGGACGGGATGCAGCCGACATTCAGGCACGTGCCGCCGAGCGTCGCCCGCTTCTCGACGCAGGCGGTGCTGAGGCCGAGTTGCGCGGCCCGGATCGCCGCCACATAGCCGCCCGGCCCGCCGCCGATGACGACGGTATCGAAGCTGTCAGTCATGGAGTTCCCCGTTCCCTGTCGAAGCCCGGCCCGGCGGGCCTTCTCGTCACCCCGGCCCCCGAGCCGGGGTCCATCCCCCACTCCCAATACCGCCGCAGCCGGTGGAGAGCAGGACGGGCCTTTGAGGCTGCCGCGAGAACCAGGGCTGGACCCCGGCTCGGGGGCCGGGGTGACGGTTGAAGGCCGTGCAATGCGAAGCCAGCGCCGGAGATATGCGAGTCGGGTTGCCCGCAAGCAGGCGGAGGGGTTTCCGGCGTTGACCGGCCAGTGTTCCGATCCATGATCGCGGGCATCAGACGTCGAGCAGCAGGCGCTCGGGATTCTCGATCGCTTCCTTGACGCGCACCAGGAATGTGACCGACTCGGACCCGTCGATGATCCGGTGGTCGTAGGAGAGCGCCAGATACATCATCGGCCGGATCTCGACCTTGCCGTCCACGGCAACCGGGCGGTCCTCGATCTTGTGCATGCCGAGAATGCCGGACTGCGGCGGATTGAGGATCGGCGCCGACATGAGCGAACCGTAAACCCCGCCGTTCGAGATCGTGAAGGTGCCGCCGGTCAGGTCCTCCATGGTGAGCTTGCCGTCCCGCGCCCTCGCGCCGAGATCCGCGATGCTGCGCTCGACTTCGGCGAAGCCCATGGCGTCGGCGTCCTTCAGCACCGGCACCACAAGGCCCTGCGCCGTGCCGACCGCCACGCCGATGTCGTAGTGGTTCTTGTAGATGATGTCATCGCCGTCGATCTCGGCATTGACGGCCGGAATTTCCTTGAGCGCGCCGATGCAGGCCTTGACGAAGAAGGACATGAAGCCGAGGCGGACGCCGTGGCGCTTCTCGAAGGCCTCGCGGTAGCGCCGGCGGAGCGCCACCACCCCGCTCATGTCCGCCTCGTTGAAGGTGGTGAGCATGGCGGCGGTGTTCTGGGCGTCCTTGAGCCGCTCGGCGACCCGGCGGCGCAGCCGGGACATGCGAACCCGCTCCTCGCGCGGATGCTCCGGTCGGGGAGGACGCGGCGGCTCGGCGCGCGGTTGCGGCGCAGGAGCGGCGGGAGGCAGCGGCGCGGCGGCCTCTTCCAGATGGGCCAGCACGTCGCCCTTGGTGATCCGACCGTCCTTGCCGGTTCCGGCGACGGCCTCTTGCGAGAGGGCGTTGTCCGCCAGCAGCTTGCGGACCGCCGGCGAAACCGGCGGCGCCTTGGATGCGGCCGATGCCGGCTCCTTCGCCTGCGGCGCGGGCGCGGACCTCGCGGGCGCGGCGCCGGCCGCCATGCGGCCCAGCACGGCCCCCACTTCCACCTCCTCGCCCTCGCCTGCAAGAATCTCTTCGAGCACGCCGCTCCGGGGCGCCGGCACCTCGACCGTGACCTTGTCGGTTTCGAGCTCGACCAGCGGCTCGTCCGCCTCCACCGCGTCGCCCGGCGCCTTCATCCAGCGCGCGACCGTCGCCTCGCTGATGCTCTCGCCGAGCTGCGGCACCTGGATCTCGATCGCCATCGCCCTGCCTCTCCTCCTGTCAGCCCGCAGCAAGCGCCTCGGCGACCAGCGCCTTCTGCTCGAAATTATGCCGCGTCAACAGGCCGGTCGCCGGCGATGCCGCTGCCGGGCGGCCGACATAGCGCGGCCGGCGCGCTTTCGCGCCCATTTCCTCCAGCACCGCCTCGATGCGACGGTCCACGAAGGTCCAGGCGCCCATGTTCTCCGGCTCCTCCTGGCACCAGACGACCTCCGCCTTCGGATAGCGGGCGAGCTCTTCGGCAAGCGTTTCCTCGGGGAACGGATAGAGCTGTTCGAGGCGCAGCAGCGCCACATCGCCAACGCCCTCCTCCCGCCGGTGCTGCAGCAGGTCGTAATAGACCTTGCCCGCGCAGAGCACGACCCGGCGGATCGCGTCGCCCTCGGCGATCTCATCGGCTTCCGGATCGACCCGGTGGAAGGAGCTGCCATCGGCAAGCTCGTCGAGGCTGGAGACGCAGAGCCTGTGCCGCAGAAGCGACTTCGGCGTCATCACGATGAGCGGCTTGCGGAACTCCCGTCTGACCTGCCGGCGCAGCGCATGGAAGTAGTTGGCGGGCGTGGTCGGATAAACGACCTGCATGTTGTCTTCGGCGCAAAGCTGCAGGTAACGCTCCAGACGCGCCGAGGAATGCTCCGGACCCTGGCCCTCGTAGCCGTGCGGCAACAGCATGACCAACCCGGACATGCGCAGCCATTTCGACTCGCCGGAGGAGATGAACTGGTCCATCACCACCTGCGCGCCGTTGGCGAAATCGCCGAACTGCGCCTCCCACATCACCAGCGCATGCGGCTCGCTCTGGGAATAGCCGTATTCGAAGCCCAGGACCGACGCTTCGGCGAGCGGGCTGTCGATGATCTCGACCCGGCCCTGGTCCGGACCGATATGCTGGAGCGGGGTGTATTTCCTCTCGTCCGCCTGGTCGCGCAGCACGGCGTGGCGCTGCGAAAAGGTGCCGCGCCCGCAGTCCTGGCCCGAGAGGCGCACGGGAACCCCTTCCTCGGCGAGCGTGCCGAAGGCCAGCGCCTCCGCCGTCGCCCAGTCGAGCCCCTTGCCGGTTTCGAAGACTTTCGCCCTCTGCCGGAACTGGCGCGCGATCTTCGGGTTGAGGTTGAAGCCTTCCGGCACGTCCGTCAGGCGGCTGCCGACCGCCTTCAGCCGGTCGAGGGGCACGGCGGTCGAGCCGCGCCGGTCCCCTTCGCTCGCCACCTCGATTCCGCTCCACGCTCCTTCCAGCCAGTCCGCCTTGTTGGGCTTGTAGCTGTTCGCGGCCTCGAAATCGCGGTCCAGCTTGGCGCGGAAGTCCTCGACGATGCCGTCCGCCTGCTCCTGGGTCAGGAGTCCCTCCGCGGCCAGCCGCCCGGCATAGATGGCGCGTGTGGTCGCGTGCCTGTCGATGGCGTCATACATGATCGGCTGGGTGAAGGCCGGCTCGTCCGCCTCGTTATGCCCCTGGCGGCGGTAGCAGTACATGTCGATGACGACGTCGCGCTTGAAGCGGAAGCGGAACTCGGTGGCGATCCGCGCCACATGCACCACCGCCTCCGGATCGTCGCCGTTCACATGGAAGACCGGCGCCTGGACGATCTGCGCCATGCCGGAGCAGTAGGGGCTGGAGCGCGAGTCCGTGGGCGAGGTGGTGAAGCCTATCTGGTTGTTGATGACGACATGGATGGTGCCGCCGACCTTGTAGCCCTTGAGCTCGGAGAGCTCGAAGGTCTCGGCGACGAGGCCTTGCCCGATGAACGCCGCATCGCCATGCAGCAGGATCGCCATGACCTTGTCGCGCTCATGGTCGCCGCGTTGCTCCTGCTTGGCCCGCGCCCGTCCGATGACCACCGGGTTGACGATCTCGAGATGGCTGGGGTTCGGGCAAAGCGAGAGATGGATGACATTGCCGTCGAACTCGCGGTCCGACGACGTGCCGAGATGGTATTTCACATCGCCCGAGCCCTGCACGTCCTCGGGGTTCGCCGGCTGGCCCTGGAACTCGGAGAAAATCGCCTGGAAAGGCTTGCCCATGAAGTTGGCGAGCACATTCAGGCGTCCGCGATGGGCCATGCCGATCACCGCCTCCTCCAGCCCCATCTCGCCGCCGCGCTTGATGATCTGTTCCAGCGCCGGGATCAGCGCCTCGCCGCCCTCCAGCCCGAACCGCTTGGTGCCGATATATTTGCGGTCGAGGAAATGCTCGAAAACCTCGGCCTCTGTCAGCCGTTCGAGAATGGCGCGGCGGCCCCGTTCGGTGAACTCGGTACGGTTGAGCGGCCGCTCGATGCGCTGCTGGATCCAGGCCTTCTGGTCCGGGTCCTGGATATGCATGAACTCAACGCCGATGCTCGAACTGTAAATGTCATGCAGGGCCGCCATGATTTCGCGCATGCTGGCCCGCTCGCGGCCGAGCACGCCGTCGATGAAGATCGGGCGGTCCCAGTCCTCCTCGCCGAAGCCATAGGTTGCGGGGTCGAGTTCCGGGTGGTGCTCCGGTTCGTGCAGGCCCAGCGGGTCGAGCCTGGCGTAAAGATGGCCGCGCACCCGGTAGGCGCGGATCAGCATCAGCGCCCGGATCGAGTCCAGGGTGCCTTGCCTGCCGCCTTCCTCCAGCTCCCGTATGGCGCCGTTGCCTTCGGGAGCTTCGATGTGGCCGTTGGCGATTACGCGGGCGCGCATCCGCCCCCAGGCCGCGGGCTCGGGCGCCTCGTCCACGCGGCCGTTCGATTTCAGGTCTGCGAAGAACCCCGTCCAGCTTTCGTCCACCGAACCCGGATCGCGCAGATATTGCTCGTAAAGTTCCGCGATGAAGACGGCATTGCCGCCATGGAGGAAATCGTCCGTCCCGGAAGATACCGCCATTGCCTCGTTACCTCCTTCCCGCCTCCCCGCCCCGCGTCAGCGGCCCAGGGCCTCGAGCATCGTTTCGCCGAGCCCGGCCGGCGACCGGCTGACCAGAATACCCGCTTCGGCGAAGGCGTCGATCTTGTTCTCCGCCGTGCCCTTGCCGCCCGAAACGATGGCCCCGGCATGGCCCATGCGCTTGCCCGGCGGCGCGGACGCCCCGGCGATGAACCCCACCGCTGGCTTGCGCTGCGGCAGCGAAGCATAGAACGCGGCCGCGTCTTCCTCCGCGCTGCCGCCGATTTCGCCGATGATGACGATGCCCTCGGTTTCCGGGTCGTCATGGAAGAGCCTCAGGCAATCGATGAAATCGGTGCCGTTCACCGGGTCGCCGCCGATGCCGATGCAGGTGGACTGCCCGAGGCCCGCGGCGGTGGTCTGCGCGACGGCCTCGTAGGTCAGCGTGCCCGAGCGCGAGACGATGCCGATCCGCCCGCGCCGGTGGATATGGCCCGGCATGATGCCGATCTTGCACGCACCGGGTGTGATGGCGCCCGGGCAATTGGGCCCGATCAGCCGCGAGCCGGAGCCCGCAAGCGCCCGCTTGACGCGCACCATGTCGAGCACCGGCACGCCCTCGGTGATACAGACGATGAGCGGAATCTCCGAAGCCGCCGCCTCCAGCATGGCGTCTGCCGCGAAGGGCGGCGGCACGTAGATGACCGTCGCGTCGGCCCCGGTCTCGGCCTTCGCCTCGGCCACGGTGTCGAACACCGGCAGCCCGAGATGGCGCCGGCCGCCCTTGCCCGGCGCGACCCCGCCGACCATGCACGTCCCGTAGTCGATGGCCTGCTGCGAATGAAAGGTGCCCTGCCTGCCGGTGATTCCCTGGCAGATCACACGGGTATTCTCGCCGATCAGCACCGCCATGGCCTCAGGCCTCCCCGACCGCCGCCACGACCTTGGCAGCCGCGTCGCCCAGGTCGTCGGCCGCGGTGATCGGCAGCCCGGAGCGCGCGAGGATGCGCTTGCCCTGCTCGACATTGGTGCCTTCCAGACGCACCACCAGCGGCACGTCGAGGCTGACTTCACGGGCCGCTTCGACGACGCCGTCCGCGATCACGTCGCACTGCATGATCCCGCCGAAGATATTGACCAGGATCGCCTCGACATTGGGATCCGACAAGATGATCTTGAACGCGCTCACGACGCGCTCCTTGTCGGCGCCGCCTCCCACATCGAGGAAGTTGGCGGGCTCCGCGCCCTGCAGCTTGATAATGTCCATCGTCGCCATGGCAAGGCCCGCGCCGTTCACCATGCAGCCGATATTGCCGTCGAGCTTGACATAGCTGAACCCGAGGGCCTCCGCCTGCCTCTCGACCGGCGTTTCCTCATCCTCGTCGCGCAGCTCCTCGACGCCGGGCTGGCGGAAGAGCGCGTTGTCGTCGAAGCTCATCTTCGCGTCCAGCGCCAGAAGTTCGCCACCGCCGGTCACGACGAGCGGGTTGATCTCGATCAGGCTCGCGTCGAGTTCCGAAAATACGCAGTAGAGCTTCGCCAGCAGTTCCGCCGCCCGGCCGGTCTCGGCCGCTCCGAGCCCGAATCCGTAGGCGAGACGCCTTCCGTGATGAGGCTGCACGCCAGTCGCCGGGTCGATCGAAAAGGTCACGATCTTCTCCGGCGTCGCCTCGGCCACCTCCTCGATATTCATGCCGCCTTCTGTGGAGGCGACGACGGTAACGCGGCCGCCGGTCCGGTCCACGAGCATCGAGAAATAGAGCTCGCGGGCTATATCGCAGCCTTCCTCGACGTAGATGCGCTTGACCGTCTGCCCTTCGGCCCCGGTCTGGTGGGTAACGAGCGTGCTGCCCAGCAGTTCCTCCGCCGCCTCGCGCACCTCCGGCACCGAGCGGACCAGCTTGACGCCGCCGGCCTTGCCCCGGCCGCCGGCGTGGATCTGCGCCTTGACCACCCAGGCTGGCCCCCCGAGCTTCTCCGCGCCTTCGACGGCCTCGTCCACGGTGTAGGCGACATGCCCGCGCGGAACCGGCACGTCGAAACGCGCCAGCACACCCTTTGCCTGGTATTCGTGAATATTCATCCGACGCTGCGCAGCGCGCGCGCTACCGTCATGCGACCCGCTCCGTCATCTTTTCCGGCCGGGGCGGTCGCCCGCATCGGGGAAACCGGCCCCTCGCACATGCTAGTCCGCCGCCTGGGCGCGCATCCGCTCCGCGACCTCGACCAGTTCCCGCACCGACGCCACAGACTTGTCGAAGGCTGCCCTGTCGGACTCGGACAGACGTATCTCCACCACACGTTCGACACCGCCCGCGCCAATGACCGCCGGCACACCCACATACAAGCCGTTCACGCCGTATTCGCCGTCCAGCCAGGCCGCGCAGGGCAGCACGCGCTTCTTGTCCTTCAGATAGCTCTCTGCCATCTGGATCGCCGCCGAAGCGGGGGCATAGAAGGCGGAGCCGGTCTTGAGGAGATTGACGATCTCCGCGCCGCCGTCGCGGGTGCGCTGCACGATGTCCGCGACCCGCTGCTCGGTCGTCCAGCCCATCTCGACAAGGTCCGGCACGGGGATGCCCGCCACCGCCGAATAGTTGACCAGCGGCACCATGCTGTCCCCGTGGCCGCCCAGCACAAAAGCCGTCACGTCCTCGACCGAGACATCGAACTCTTCCGCGAGGAAATAGCGAAAGCGCGCGGTATCCAGCACGCCCGCCATGCCCACGACCCTGCTTGGCGCAAAGCCGGTCACGCCCTGCAACACCGCCACCATCGCATCGAGCGGGTTGGTAATGCAGATCACGAAAGCGTCCGGGCAGTAGCGTTTCAGCCCATCGCCGACCGCGCCCATGACTTTCGTGTTGATCCCGACCAGGTCGTCGCGGCTCATGCCCGGCTTGCGCGGCACGCCGGCGGTCACGATGACGACATCGCAACCTTCCAGCGCCTCGTAGCTGCCGACGCCGGAAATCCGGGCGTCGAAACCTTCTATGGGCGAACTCTGGACAAGGTCGAGCGCCTTGCCGCCGGGCATGCCCTCGACGATATCGAACAGCACGACATCGCCCAGTTCCTTGAGGCCGGCCAAGTGCGCGAGCGTGCCCCCGATATTGCCCGCACCGATCAGCCCGATCCTGTTACGCGCCATCCAAATCACCCCAATCGCCGCGACGCCGCTGCGGCCCGCAACCTAATGGCTTTCATCCTCTGCGACAAGCGGCTCACCGGTGAGAGCGTCCCCCGACCAGGGGTCCATTTCGTAGGCGGCGGGCGTAGTGCGCGGCAGCACGATGAACGCGCCCTTTTCCGCCTCATCGACGTCCGCCCGGCGGGTGCGCCGGTAGAGCGCGAATACGCCAAGTCCGGCTGCGATGCAGGCCACGCTGTCGAACAGCGCCGCCGGACCTGCCAGATCCATGGCCAGCGCCGCCACCGGCGGTCCGGCAACTGCGCCCGCGCCGAAGGCGATCAGCAGCCCGGCCGCTGCCGGCACGCTGTCCTCCGGCGGCAGGTGGTCGTTGGTGTGGGCCGCCGCAAGCGGGTAAGCGGCGAAGACGAGGCCGCCGAACACTGCGCCGAAAACCATTAGCACCTCGAGCGAGCCGTCGCCGACGACCCGGAACACGAGCGCCGCCGCAAGCGCCGCGAAGCAGATGCCCGCCAGCACAAGACGCCGCTCGATGCGGTCCGAGAGACGGCCGATGGGAAAGGACAGCGCGAAGCCGCCGCCGATCAGCGCCAGCCAGAACGCCGCCGCGCCGGAAACGCCGTGGCCGACGGAGACGGCATAGACGGAGCTCAGGCCGACCAGGGGCGCGATCATCGCCCCGGCCAGCACAGCGCCCGCAATACCGAGCGGCGAGATGCGGACGAGGTCCCGGAAGCGCAACCGCGAGGGCTGGGCAACGCCGGGCTGCGCCCGGTTCGAGAGCGACATCGGAAGCAGCGACAGGCCCGTCAGTATCGAGGCGATGCTGAACAGCGCGAACCCCTCCGGCTCCTCGACCGTCATCAGCAGCGGCCCGACGCTGAGCGCCGCATAGCATACCGCCATGTAGATCGAGAGCGCGGAGCCCCGCCTGGCATTGCCGGAGACGTGGTTGAGCCAGCTCTCCATCGCCAGCAACACGCCCGCCATCGCGAAACCGTTGGCGAACCTGACCGCGGACCACACGAACGGCCCGCCCGCGAGCGCATAGATCAGCGCCGCCGCCGAGAGCACCGTCGCAAAGCTGGCGAAAGCGCGAATGTGGCCGACGCGGTTGATGACGCCGCCGGACAGGCTGGACCCGGTGAGCTGCCCGGCGAAATAGGCCGCGGTCACCAGCCCCGTCACCGACGCGGCGAAGCCGGCGCTTTCCAGCCGCACACCGATGAGGGTGGCGAGCAACCCGTTGCCGAGTTGCAGCAATGCCGCCGCCGCCAGGATCGGCAGGATAGGCCCCAGATAAGCGGGCATGAGGGCACCTCGCGGGGAGGACGGCAACAGGGCGCGCGCGGTTCAGGCAGCCAGATGGCGGCGGGCGATATAGTCCTCCGCCTGCATCTCGATCAAGCGCGATGTCGTGCGGCGAAATATGTCGGCTCCGAGGCCCTGGGGATAGAGCTTGTCGGGGCCGGTCGCGGCCGACAGCACGAGGTTGCAGCGCGCTTCGTAAAGCGCGTCGATCAGGTTGATGAAGCGCCGCGCTTCGTTGCGGTCTTGCGGACGCATCGCCGGCACGCCGGCGAGGATGAAGGTGTGGAACCTTTCGGCCAGCGCCAGATAGTCGCCCGCGCCGAGCGGCTGGCGGCAAAGCTCGTCGAAATGGAAGCGCGCCACGCCTCGCGCAGCCTCCGGCACGGCGATCTCGCGCCCTCGGATAGACACGGTATCCGGCGCGCCCCATTCCATGTCGGTGAGGTCCCGAAAGGCCCGGTCGAGTTCCGCCTCGGCATCGGCGTCTAGCGGCTCGTGATAGACCTTCCTTCCCCTCAGGCGGGCCAGCCTGTGGTCGTCGCCGCCTGCCAGTTCGAGCACGCGCAGGCGCTGCTGCAGCATGTCGATGAAGGGCAGGAACCGCTCCCGCTGCAGGCCGTTGCGGTAGAGGTCCGCCGGCGGGGTGTTGGAGGTTGCGACCACGACCACATCCCGCGCCAGCAGCGCCTCGAACAGACGGCCGAGGATCATCGCATCGGCGATATTGTCCACCTGGAACTCATCGAAGCAGAGCAGGGCCGCTTCTTCCGAGACGGCCGCGGCGAGGCCCGGAATCGGGTCGCCGGCGCGCTTCCGCATCCGGTGGGCGCGGTCATGCACTTCGGTCATGAAGGCGTGGAAATGCACCCGGCGCTTGGCTGCGACCGGCGCGGTCTCGAAGAAGAGGTCCATCAGCATGGACTTGCCGCGCCCGACCGCCCCGTGGATGTAGATGCCCTTCGGCGCCTCCGCAACCGGCTCGGTCCGGCGCGCGAGGCCGAGCCGGGCCAGTAGCCCGCCCGTCCTGCCGGCGGCGGCAAAGGCTCCCAGAGCGTCATGCAGGTCCTGGAGCGCCCGCGCGCAGGCCTCCTGGTCGGGATCGCCGCTCAGCGCCTTCGCCGCGACCTGCGCGCGCCACGCCGGCAGCGGGCCTTTTGCTTGTTCCGGCACGGGCTTTCCGGTCAAGCGAAGGCGCGTTCCATCTCGCGCCGGAAGGCGACGGTCGGGTCCTTCGGGTCGATCTCCACATCGTCCCAGGTCACCGGCCGGCCGAAGGGTATGGCGTTGCGCAGCCGCACGCCGTGGGAAAGGCCGATGGGCAGGCCGCCGAGCGCCAGCGAGTCGGCCGTCGGCATCAGCTTGCCCCAGACGCAGTAGCCGCCCTCCCCGTCCAGCACCTCGCCGGCCCGGAGGTCGCGCTTGGCCGTGGCGACGACATCGCCGGCCCAGTCTTCCGCATGGCCGGTCGACTCGCCGCGCAGCGCGGCGGTTGCCACCGACACGCCGAGTTCGAGCCCTATCAGGTGCGAGGGCCGCCAGAGCGCCGCATATTCGCCGCTCTCGTCCGTGGAGACATGGTATTCGGCGAAGCAGCGCTGCACATACTCATCCGCCCCGGCGAAGGTGACATAGACCCCCTGGCGCAAATTGTGGGGCACCTCCTGGCCGTTCGCGCCGAAGCAGGAGATCACCTCCACATAGCCGCCGCGCCCCTCCAGCGTGCCGCCGTCGGCCTCTGGCTTCAACAGGCCGGCGAGCTCGTAAACCGAGGCAGGGCGGAAAGAGAGGCCCTTGCGCGGCACGTTCAATCCGGTGGCGTTGGCGACGGCCGCCATCTCGATGCCGGACTTGGTGCCGTCCACGAAGGAGTTGAACATCTGCGCGTTCATGCCGCCGAGCGCCGCACGCTCGGCATCGATGCCGTAATACTCCCAGACAGTCTCCGGGGTGGACTGGTGGTAGTGCGCCATATGCTTGGTGCCCTTGCCGGCCGCCACGACTTCCAGCCCGCAGGTGCGCGCCCAGTCCACCATCTCGTAGATCAGCGCCGGCTGGTCGCCATAGGCCATGGCGCAGGCGACGCCGGCCTCTTCCGCCTTCCGCGCGAGCAAGGGCCCGGCAAGCACGTCCGCCTCGACATTCACCATCACGATATGGCGTCCGGCTTCGAAGCAGGCGAGCGCATGGCGGATGCCGGCCGCGGGGTTGCCGGTCGCTTCGACGACCACCTCGATACCGTCGGTTCGGATAAGCTCCTGCGCGTCTTCGACGAGGAACGTCGTGCCGTCCCTGAAGGCTTCCGCGAAGGACGCGGCTCCGTATCGTTCCGCCGACCAGTTGATGCGGGCCAATTGCGAGCGCGCGCGCTCAAGGTCCAGATCGGCCACGCCAACGACATGCATGCCCGTCGTCCGCCCGGCCTGGGAAAGGAACATGGCGCCGAACTTGCCGCAGCCGATCACGCCGACCCGCACCGGCCTCCCTTCGGCGGCGCGCGCCGCCAGCATCCTGGACAGGTTCATCCTCGTTCTCCCGCTCCGCGTGCTTGTAGCTAGACGACGAGCGGGGCAGCATCAAGACGGGTTTCGGAGCCGGCGCTTTCGCGCCGCTACACCGGCCGCTAGGTTTCGGCTCCCCGACCCCTTCCCGAGGAGTTCCGCTGCCATGCCGCATTCCGCAGGCGCGCTCGCCGGCACCCGCGTAATCGACTGCACGCGAGTGCTGGGCGGCCCCTACTGCACCATGATCCTCGCCGATCACGGCGCCGAGGTCATAAAGGTCGAGCCGCCGCAGGGCGACGAGACGCGCGACTGGGGACCGCCTTTCCGCGCCGACGGCGAGGCGGCCTATTTCCAGGGCGTCAACCGCAACAAACGCTCCATCGGCCTCGATCTCTCGAAGGATGAGGGCAAGGCGGTGCTGATGCGCCTGCTGGAAGGCGCGGATGTCATAGCCGAGAACTTCAAGCCCGGCACGCTGGAGAAATGGGGCCTCGGATACGAGGAGGTGCTGAGCCGGCGCTTCCCCAGGCTGGTGCATTGCCGGATCACCGGCTTCGGCGCGGACGGGCCGCTCGGCGGCTTTCCAGGCTACGACGCGGTGATCCAGGCGATGTCCGGCATGATGAGCGTGAACGGCTCGCCCGAAAGCGGGCCCGTCCGCGTCGGCACGCCGATGGTCGATATGGGCACGGGCCTCAACGCGGTCATCGCCATTCTCATGGCATTGCTCGAACGCGAGCGGTCCGGCCGCGGCCAGTTCCTCGACATCACGCTCTACGACTGCGCTGTGGCCCTGCTGCACCCCCAGGCCCCGAACTGGCTCATGTCGGGCAGAGAGCCGGCAATCACCGGCAATGCGCACCCCAACATCTACCCCTACGACGCCTTCCAGACGCGGGACAAGCAGGCCTTCCTCGCCATCGGCAACAACGGCCAGTGGGCGCGCTTCTGCGCCGCCATCGGCGCGGGCGAGCTGGCGGAGGACGCACGCTTTGCGGACAATGCCGCCCGGTCGCGCAACCGCTCGGAACTCAAGCCGCTGCTGGAAGCGAAGCTCGCGGACTTCGAGTGCGACGCACTCTGCGATACGCTGCTCCGCCAAGGCGTGCCGGCCGGGCCGGTCAACGCCATACCCGAGGTCTTCACCCAGTCGCACACGCTGCACCGGGGCATGCGCGCCTCGGTCGAGGGCGACGAGTGGGAGGCGCCCGGCATCGCCGCCAAGCTCTCCCGCACGCCGGGCAGCGTGCGCGCCGCGCCGCCCTTCTTCGGCAACGCCACCCGCGAGGTTCTGGCCGAAGCCGGCTACGCCGCGCCCGAGATCGACACCCTCATCGAAACCGGCGTCGCGCTGACGGAGCGGCGGCGCGGTTAGCCCCTCATCCGCGCCAGACTTCCTGCCAGGCCGCGAACTCGGACGGTCTGACCCGGTAGCGCGCGAAATTGCCGTCATGCAGGCTGAGAAGCTCGCGCTGGGCGATCTCGCAAAAGCGGCCGCGGTCCGGCTCGTCGACATGGCGCGGCGTCCAGGCCTCGACATGGGCATTGGCCACAGCCTTACCCATGCGGCCGCGAATGACGTCGCCGACGACTTCTTGCAGCGCCGCACGGTGCCGCAGCCGGACCGGATCGGGCTCGCCGAGCGATTGCCGGACCGCGGCGTAGCGGGCGGCCGAGCGCCGGTAGGCCCATAGGAACACGTCGCGCAGCAGTTCGACGCGCCTCAGTTCGTAAACGCCGAGGATGGCCGACGTGTAGAGGTCCCGCGGCACGTCCTCGAACGAGAGCGGCGCCAGATTCGCCCGGATGAGCGGAATGTTCGCGGCAAGGCGGGACACCCGCTTGTTCACGTCGTCGAAGGCCTGCAGATACGGGAACTGAACCATCGCAAAGAAGGCCTGCTCGAACGGGTCCTCAATGGCCGCAGCGGAAGCGAGAAGCCGGTCGAAACACTCCTCGACGAGCTGCGGGGCCTCCAGCGGGTGGAAAACGGAGCCGTGGATGCCGACGCCGAACCGCCTGAGACGCCCCGGCGCATCCGGATCGGACAGCAGGTTGTCCGCAAGCGCCGCATGCAGATTGAGCATCGTGTAGCGGTCGAAGCCGACGTCCTCCGCCGCATCGACGAGAAACTCGATGGCGGTCTTGTGGTTGAGAATCATCTGCGCATCGCGCCGGTCTTTCCCCTCCGCCGCCTCGCCGGCCTCGATCAGCCGCAAGGTGTCGAGCAGCGAATAGGTGTTGCCCTCGAGGCGGCTCGAGTTCCACGAAAGATCGATCAGCAGCCGGTTGAGGATCTGCTTGGCGTAGGTGCCCGCGGGCTGTTCGCCGGCGCTTGCGCGGCCGGCATCCCGGAGTTGCATCCGCTCGTCCTCAGACAGGTAGAAGCTGTTGTTGGGCCGGTACGAGAACAGGAAGTCCGGGTCGTAGCCGACCGGCTGGCGGGCCGCTACCGGGCGCCGCACATAGTCCAGAATCTCCGCCCCCGCCTCGGAGAGCGGTTGCGCTTGTGCTGCGGGCTTCTCCGGAGCCGCTCCGATGAACGGGCGCTCTGGCTCCGCCAAAGCGAGAAAGTCCGGCGGCTCCGACAGCATCAGTGTCGGAGCCCGGTAGCGCGCCCACCGGCCCGAGCCGTCCATCACAAGGCGTCCGGCGTCAACGAGCGTCCTGAGGCGGTATTGCAGCGTCCGGCGCGGCGGCGCGGCCTCCAGCGCCCCTGCGATTTCCTGCATGGTCACGCCTTCATGGCGGCCCCGCACAACCCGCTCTATAGCTTGTAAATTCTCTTCCCGTCTGCGCCGCTGCACCTTGCCGCTCCAGATTGCGCGTATTGCGATAAGCGCAATCTAGACCGTTTAGGCGCAATGCGCAACCCTAAATGCGCAATTCTGTCCCACGGTCGTCCGCCGGCGGGGAACCGTTATCTCGGCCGGGTCGTGATCCAGGTCATGCGGGCGTCGTAACCCTCCTCGAAGGCTTCGATCTCGCCGAGGAACTGCATGGTGAAGTCGATGTCGTCGAGCCCCTGCAGCACCTTGTTCTTCTGGAACGGGTCGATCTCGAAGCTCCAGGTGGACTGGTCGGGCGCGGTGACGGTCTGGCTCTCCAGATCGACCGTAATTTCCCCGCCCGGCCCCTCATGCAGCATTTCGCGCAGCCGCTTGCAGGTTTCGTCGGGCAGGCGGATCGGCAGGAAGCCGTTCTTCAGCGAGTTGTTGTAGAAGATATCGCCGAAGGATGGCGCGATCACCGCCTTGAAGCCCGCCGCGGCGAGCGCCGTCACCGCGTTTTCGCGCGAGGAGCCGCAGCCGAAATTCCGGTCGGCGACCAGCACCTCCGCCTCGCGGAACCGGCCCCGGTTCATCACGAAGTCCGGCTTCTCCGCGCCGTCTGCATCGAAGCGCAGGTCGTGGAAGAGGTAAGTGCCGTAGCGTTCGTCCAGCGGGCGGCTGAGGAAGCGCGCCGGGATCACCTGGTCCGTATCGACATTCAGCATGTCGAGTGGCGCGGCGACGGCGGAGAAGGTCTTGAAGGGTTCCATCTGCCTCGTCCTCCCCTCAGCCGAATTCGCGCACATCGGCGAAGCGGCCGCTGACCGCCGCCGCGGCCGCCATGGCCGGGCTGACGAGGTGCGTGCGCACGCCCGGCCCCTGGCGCCCGCGGAAATTGCGGTTGGAGGTGGACGCGGTGCGCTCGCCGGGGCGCGCAATGTCGCCGTTCATGCCGACGCACATCGAACACGCGCTCTCCCGCCACTCGAACCCCGCCTCGGTGAAGATGCGGTCGAGCCCCTCATCCTCGGCCTGCTTCTTGATGAGGCCGGAACCGGGCGAGACGAAGGCGTGGCCGACCCTGATCCGCCGCCCTTCGACCACCTTCGCGGCCGCGCGCAGATCCTCGATGCGGCTGTTGGTGCAGGAGCCGATGAACACCCGGTCCACCTCGATATCCGTGATCGCCTGCCCGGCGCTGAGCCCCATATAGTCGATGGCGCCCTCCAGCGCGGCGCGGCGTTCCTCGTCGCCCTCGTCCGCCGGGTTCGGCACCTGTCCCGTCACCGCGACGGCGTTCTCCGGGCTCGTGCCCCATGTGACCATCGGCGCGAGCGCGGCCCCGTCCAGAGCCTCCTCGCGGTCGAACGCGGCGCCGGGGTCCGACGGCAGGCCCTGCCAGTGGGCGACGGCCTTGTCCCATTCGGCGCCGGCCGGCGCGAAGGGCCGGCCCTTCAGATAGTCGAAGGTCTTCTCGTCGGGCGCGATCATGCCGCAGCGCGCGCCCGCCTCGATCGACATGTTGCAGACGGTCAGCCGCTCCTCCATCGAGAAGGCCCGGATGAGCGAGCCCGCATACTCGACGGCATAGCCCGTGCCGCCGACCGCGCCGATATGGGCGATGACGGCCAGGATCGCGTCCTTGCCGGTCACGCCGAAGGGGCGCTCGCCGTTGATGTTGACGCGCATGGTCTTCGGCCGCTTCTGCCAGAGCGCCTGTGTCGCCATGACATGGGCGACCTCCGAGGAGCCGATGCCGAACGCGATGGCTCCGACCGCGCCATGCGTCGAGGTGTGGCTGTCGCCGCAGACGATCACCAGGCCCGGCTGGGTGAAGCCCTGCTCCGGCCCGACGACATGGATGATGCCCTGGCGCGCGTCCTCCACCGGGAAATGCGTGATCCCGTTGGCAGTGAAGTTCTCGCCGAAGACGCGGAAGATGCGCTTCATGTCCTCGGTAGCGAGGTCTTCGATGCGCCGGCTGGTGGTCGGCACATAATGGTCGGGCGTGCCGGCCATGCGGTCGGGCCGGCGCACCCCGAGGCCGCGCTGCTTCAGGTTGGCGAACCCCCCGGCCGAGCCGTCATGGCAGAGGTGGAAGGCGACATGCAGGAGGGTGTTGCCCTCCCGCTCCAGGATCGTATGCGCGTCCCAGATCTTGTCGAACATCGTGGCTGGCATGGGGCGCGTCCTCAGTAGCCGACGCGGGCGGAGTCATCGACCGCATAGCGGTCCTCCAGTGCCTGCACCTCGGCCATGCCCATCAAGTCGAAATACTCCCGGAAGGGCGTGAACTCGTTGCTGATCGGGCGGACGTCGCCGGTTTCCCTGAGCGTCGTGAGCGCGCGCGTCATGGCGGGGATGGCCGCCGACATCGTGATACCGGGGAAGATGGCGATGCCGAAGCCGAGCGCCTCCATCTCCGCCGCGGAAAGCTCCGGCGTCTTGCCGCTGGAGGCCATATTGAACAGGCAGGGCGCGCGGAAATGCTTCGGCGCGAAGGCGAGCTGCTCCATCGTGGTCATCGCCTCGATGAAGAGGATGTCCGCGCCCGCTTCCTGATAGGCCTCCGCGCGCTCGATGGCCGGCTCCCAGCCTTCCACCGCGATGGCGTCGCAGCGCGCGATGACCTGGAAGTCGGGGTCGATGCGCGCGTCGCACGCCGCCATGATCTTGGCCGCCATGTCGGCCTTCGGGATCACGGTCTTGCCGGCCAGGTGCCCGCAGCGCTTGGGCCAGGACTGGTCCTCGATATGCAGCCCCGCCACGCCCGCGCGCTCATAGGCCTGCACCGTGCGGCGCACATTCACCGGGCCTCCGTAGCCCGTGTCGGCGTCGGCCACCAGCGGCAGGCCGGAAGCGTCGGCGATGCGCCCGGCATTGTCGGCCATCTCGGTCATGGTCAGGAGGCCCACATCGGGCATGCCGAGGCGGCTCGCCGTGGTCCCCGCGCCCGTCATGTAGATCGCGTCGAAGCCGGCCTTCGCCACCAGCCTGGCGCCGATTCCGTCCACGACGCCCGGCGCGACCAGGATTTCGGGCGCCTGCACAAGGCGTTTCAGGCGGGTGGTGCGGCGCTCGGACATCGGCTTTCCTCCTCGAAACTCGCGCGGACCCTGAGTCTTGCACAGTCTGTTCCGGGCGCATAGGCGGGGCTATGCTTGGGCGCGATGCACGGTCCGGCCCAGAGCGACGTGGCGGCGGAGCCGCACCGGCCGACGCTTTACGAGCGGCGGGTGGAGGCGCTGCTTTCCCTGCTGGCGGACAGCGGCCAGGCGGAGCTCGCCGAGGCGCACCGGCGGACGATGGCGGCCATGCGCGAGGACACGTCCGAGGGCGCCGCCTGGTACGACCGGCGGCTTGCGGCGCTCCGGCAGTCGCTGGAGGAGCTCGGCATTCTGGACCGCGCCGCCATCGAGGCGCATCTTGCCGGCGAAGGGAAGCGAGAGCTGTGATCGAAAACGGCACGAAGGTCAGGGTGGACGACCGGTTCCATGCCGGCCACCACCGCGTGCCCGGCTATCTGAAAAGCCGCGAGGGCGTGGTGACGGCCTGCCTCGGTTCCTTCCCGAACCCGGAGGCGCTTGCCTATTTCCGCCCCGGCAAGCCGGACCTTGCGCTCTACCAGGTGCGCTTCCGGCAGGCCGACCTCTGGGAAGGCTATGAAGGCGGGCCGGCGGACACGCTCGACGCCGACATATTCGAACACTGGCTCCAGCCGCTGGAGGACAAGCCATGAACGAGACGCATGTCCACACCCATCCCCCCGCCGCCGACGATCCGGCGAGCGGTTACGAGCCGCTGGAGCGCGCGATCCGCGAACTGCTGATCGAGAAGGGCATTCTCGACGCCGCCGCCATCCAGCGCCGGATCGAGGCGATGGACAGCCTGACGCCGGCGAACGGCGCGCGCCTCGTCGCCCGCGCCTGGACCGACCCGGACTACAAGGCCCGGCTGCTGGAGGACGCGGCGGGCCTGCTGGCCGAGGAGGGCTACGAGCTGGAGCACAGCCCGACCGTGCGCGTGGTCGAGAACACCGAGCGCGTCCACAATGTCGTCGTCTGCACGCTCTGCTCCTGCTATCCGCGCATGGTGCTGGGCCTGCCGCCCGCCTGGTACAAGAAGAAGGCCTACCGCGCGCGCGTCGTCCGCGAGCCGCGCGCCGTGCTGTCCGAGTTCGGCACGGAGCTGCCGGAGGATGTGGAGGTCCGCGTCCACGACAGCACGGCCGACCTCCGCTACATCGTGCTCCCCCGCCGCCCGGAAGGCACGGACGACATGGACGAAGACGCCCTCGCCGCCCTCGTCACCCGCGACACCCTCATCGGCACCGCGCCGGCGCGGGCGCCGGGGGACAGTTGAGGGAAGCGGCGCTCCCGGCCGACTATGGCGTTCCACCCACTGCGGAATCTCCGGCAGCAGGGACGCCGTCCAGTCTTGCCGACAAGCTCGCCGCGTTCCGGTATCGGGGCCACCCTACCCGCATCGCCGAGCGCAACGGCATCCCCTGTTTCACCAACGAGTTCTGGACCTCCGGGCAGCGGAAGGCGAGCCGGTTGCATGAGGTGAGCTACCGGGCCTGTTTCAAGCCGCAGCTTCCTTCGGCCTTCTTCATCGAGCGGCTGACGCAGCCGGGCGACGCGGTTTACGACCCCTTCATGGGGCGCGGCACGACGCCGCTTCAGGCCGCGCTGATGGGCCGCCGGCCGGTCGGTTCCGACATCAACCCGCTCTCCGCCATGCTGCTCGCCCCGCGCCTCGCGCCGCCCGCCCTCGACGACATCGCCGCGCGGCTGGCGGAGATTCCGCCCTCCGCCCCCCTGCCGGAAGAGCCGTTGCTGGGCGACCTGCGCGTCTTCTTCCACGACTCGGTGCTCGCCCGCCTCGCCGCGCTCAGCGCCTGGTTCATCGCACGCGAGCGGTCGGGCGCGCTCGACCCGGTGGACGGGTGGCTGCGCATGGTCTGCCTCAACCGCCTCACCGGCCATTCCCCCGGCTTCTTCTCGGTCTATACCATGCCGCCCAACCAGGCCGTCGGCGCGGACCGCCAGCGCCGCATCAATGCGAAGCGCGGGCAGACGCCGCCCCCGCGCGACGTGGACGCGCTCATCCTGCGCAAGAGCCGCTCGCTGCTCTCCACGGGCGCGCCGCCGCCGCATCCGCCGGCGCTGCTCGGCGCGGCCCCGGCGGAGAATGCCGCCTTCGTGCCGGACGGCTCGGTCGATCTCGCCGTCACCTCTCCGCCCTTCCTCGACCAGGTGGACTACCGCACCGACAACTGGCTGCGCTGCTGGTTCGCCGGCATCGACCGGGACGCGGTCCCGATCGCCGCCCACAAGACGCCGGACGCCTGGCGGGCCTTCGTCCATGCGAGCCTCCGCGACATCGCGCGCTCGCTCCGCCCCGGCGGCTTCCTCGCCTTCGAGGTGGGCGAGGTGCGCGGCGGCAAAGTGCTGCTGGAGGACCATGTCGCCGCGGCCGCCGCCGGCCTGCCGCTCGCTGTCGAGGGCGTGATGGTGAACGAGCAGAACTTCACCAAGACGGCCAATTGCTGGGGTGTGGCCAACAACCGCAAGGGCACCAACACCAACCGCATCGTGCTCATGCGGAAGACGCGCCGGTCGAACGAATAGCGGTAGCGCCCGACCCGCCCGGACTGAAGCGGCCGCGGCAGCGTTAGGCTGAAGGGGAAGGCAATGAAGCCGATGAACCGGCGTCGATTCCGGTCCGCGGCAAATTCAGTCCGGAAGGTTCAACCGCTGTGGTTCAGTCGAGGCGGTTGATTCCGTCGAAGGCGGCGGTCTTGTAACACTCCGCCAAGGTCGGAAAGTTGAACACGGTATCGACGAAATAGTCGATCTTGCCGCCATGCGTCAGCACCGCCTGGCCGATATGGATCAGCTCGGTGGCGCCTTCGCCGAGTATTGCGACGCCCAGAAGCTCGCGGCTCTCAAGGTGGAAGATAAGCTTCAGAATACCCGCGGAGTCGCCGAGGATCTGGCCCCGGGAAATCTCGTTGTAGGCGGCCCTGCCGACTTCGTAGGGAATGCCTGCATCGGTCAGATCCTCCTCGCTGCGCCCCACGACGGAGATCTCCGGGATCGTGTAGATGCCGTAGGGCAGCAGATCGGGCGTGCTTTCCGCCGGCGCGCCGAAGGCGTGGCAGGAAGCGATGCGGCCCTGCTCCATCGACGTGGAGGCCAGGCTCGGGAAGCCGATCACGTCGCCGACCGCGTAGATGTGCGGAACCTCCGTCTGGAAGGACTCGTTGACAGCGACCAGGCCGCGATCGACCGCCTTCAACCCGGCCGCGCTCAGATCGAGCGTCTTCGTGGCGCCGGTTCGCCCGATGCTGTAGAGCGCGGCGTCCGCGTGGATCTGCTTGCCGCTGGCGAGATGCACCCGAACCTTCCCGCCCTTGTCGCCGTTCAGCCGCTCCAGGCTGCCGACTTCTTCGCCGAGCCGCAGCGTCATGCGGTTCTGGCGCATCTGGTAAACCAGCGTGTCGATGATCTCGAAGTCGATGAAGTTCAGCAGCCGGGGGCGCCTGTCGACGACCGTGACCCTGACGCCCAGCGCCGCGAAGATGGTCGCATATTCCAGGCCGATGACGCCCGCTCCGATGACAACGAGAGAACGCGGAAGCTGCTTCAGGGTCAGGATCTCGTCGCTGGTGAAGATCTGCTGACCGTCGAAATCGACATCGCTCGCGCGTGTCGTCACCGTGCCGACGGCGATGACGATCCGGTCGGCGGTGACTTCCCAGTTTCCCCGCCCGTCGAGGCCGGCAAGGCGCAGCCTGTGCGGATCGACGAAGGCCGCCTCCGCCTGCAGCAGTTCGACCCGGTTGCGCAGCAGTTGATGGCGGTTCACATCGAGCTCGTGGGCGACGACATTGTCGGTGCGGACCAGCAGGTCCGCCATCGAGATGTCCTTCTTCACGCGGTAGGACGCGCCGTAAATGTTGCGCTCGCGGTAGCCGGAGAGATGCAGCACCGCCTCCCGGAGCGTCTTGCTCGGGATGGTGCCGGTGTTGATGCAGGCGCCGCCGACCACCGCCTGACGTTCCACGACGGCTGTTTTCCTGCCGAGCTTCGCCGCCTGTATCGCTGCCCGATGGCCGGCCGGTCCGGAACCTATGACCAGCAGTTCGTAGTCGCGCTCCGGCATGTCTGGCGCCCCCTGCTCCAGCCAGCCTATCCCGCCGCGCCATCGACCGGAAGTCCGGTAACCGGGGCCGCGGTTTCGGGCCCGAATCGAATTGTGCTTCTATGAGAGTGAATTCCGCTCAAAGGGCGGCTCGAACGGGAGAGGACGGGACATGAAGGTTCTGGTTGTCGGGGGGACCGGCTTTATCGGGAGGCGGCTGGTGCCGCTGCTGGCGGCGCGGGGCGCGGAGGTGGTCGCGATGGACATCGCGCCCGAGGCGGCGGACTTCGGCGACATGGCCGAGACGCGCAAGGGCGACGTGACGCAGTTCGACCAGGTAATGGCGCTCGTCGCGGAGGTGAAGCCCGACCGGCTGGTCAATCTCGCCTATTTCATCGGCGAGCTGCCGCCGCGCATCGCCCTCAAGCTCGACATTCTCGGCATGGGCAACTGCTTCGAGGCCGCGCGGCTCGGCGGCGTGGCGCATACCGTCTATGCAAGCTCGCTCGCGGTCAGCGGCCTGCAAAGCCATTTCGGCGAGCGCGCGGCCAACGAGGACGACCATCGCTACGGCGACAACCAGTATGCCATGCACAAGATTTTCAATGAGTGGCAGGCGCGGGATTACGCCGAAAAATACGGCATGACGATCACCGGCATCAGGCCGGCGAACGTGACCGGACCCGACAAGATTTACGGCTCCATCGACCATGTGCGCTGCGTCACCTTCCCGGCCCGCGGCGAGCCCGTGCGCTTCCCCCACGCCGACGCCATGCGCGCGCCCATCCATGTGGACGATGTGGCGGAGGCGTTCGCGCGCGTCACACTTGCCGAGACACCGCAACACCGGATCTACAACACCGGCGGCCACGCCATCTCGATGGGCGACCTTGCGGCGCTTGTGCGGGAGTTCCTGCCGGACGCCGACATCTCCTTCGAGAACGAGACCGGCGGGCTCGCGGCCTCGGGCAATTTCCGGATCGACAACCGCCGCCTGGTGGAGGAGTTCGGCCTGCAATACGCCCCCTTCCGGGACCGCGTGCGCCAGATAATCGAAGCGGTGCAGGCCGAAGGCTGAGTCGCAGCATGTGCTCTGGCTCGTAGGCCGGAGCGACGATATTGGGGCGAGAAAGCCCTCTCCCTCAGGGAGAGGGTTGGGTGAGGGCCGCTTGCGCGCCAGCGGAAGCGGTGGGCGAAGCCCGGTTTTCCACATGCAGCAAGAACATTTTCGGATATCTTTGAATTTTGTTCCCGATATGATCTTGACATCTGGCGGATTGTGCTAGAATGCCCTGAAGGAAGAGGCATCCGGAGCCGCTTCCCCGGTGCTGCGCGGCCGAGCAGCACCACTTTCTGAAAACCGTCGAGAAGCCGACGGGAGAGGTCTGCCCTCTGTCTCGCGCGCGCAATCAGGCGCACGAACCGCGCCGCCGCGAAACGCGCGCCGCCGCGCGCAGGGGCGCCCGCGCAGGATACGCGCGGGAATCGGGGACCCGCTCCCGGTCGGAGAAGGAGTAATACCAACGTGCATAAAGCAGGGCTCATGTTCGGCGGCGGCTCCCTGTCTCCCCTCCCGCTTGCGGGCTACCGGATTCACATATCTGCGTTTGCCCGCTTCGCATTGCATGTTCCCCACGGTCGCCCCGGCCCCCGAGCCGGGGCCCAGCCTCGGGTCTCGCGGCAGCCTCGCCGGTTCACCCTGTTCTCCACCGGCTGCGGCGGCGGCGCATAACGCCGCCATTGTTTCGGTTCGCCGCGTTCCGCGCGGCATCGCGAGCCATGGATGGACCCCGGATCGGGGTCCGGGGTGACGAAAGGGCGCGCGGGGGTGACGAAGGGGGCAATGGCCCGCCCGATAAGGCCGACAGGCGCACCGGATACAAGCCGATCCGAGATGCGTGCATCCGGTAGCCGCTTGGCGGGAGGGGCCGGGGGAGGGCCTCTCGGCGTGACGGGCCCTTGCCGGGCTGTGCCCGCCGCCGCGCGAAACGCGGCGAACCTGTCGAATGGCGGCGTTGGCGCCGCCGCTTCCGCTGGCGCGAAAGCGGCCCCCCACCCGGCCTCCCCCGCGAGCGGGGGAGGAGTTTTCAAGCGGCTGACGGAATAGGTTCCAATCGATGACCGCTGGTATGACGATGACGGCAACCGACCCCCAACTGGCGGCGATGCCGGTCGCAAGGTTCGCGCCCTCCGCCGAGGCCCTCGTGGCCGCCTATGCGGAAGACAGGAGCGCCGGGCCGCAGCCGGTGAAAAACGGGATCGACCGATGAAGCTGCCGAGAGACCCGAAGTTGGGCCCCGGAACGGAGTCCGGGGCGATGGGGAAGCAAGTGGGCGGGAAGTCAGGGAGCGGACAGCTTCATGCCTGAAACGACTATGGAATATGTGCCCGGTGCATGGAAAACATGACACATCATGACACTTCCGGGGGTGCGTCCCCGCCGCCGCGCCCGAACGCCTTTGCCGGAGGCCGGGGCGGCAGCGGCGTACGGACTGCCCGCTCAGATCGCGCGGGCGGCGCGCATGTCGGCGATTTCGGCCTCGGAATAGCCGAGTTCGGCCAGGATTTCGTCATTATGCTCGCCGAGCTCGGGCGTGGCGGTGCGGATCGCGGACGGGGTGCGCGAGAGCTTCGCCGCCTGCCCGACGATCTCGAAGGTCCCGAGGCGCGGATGGTCCACCGGCACCGCCATCTCCACATGGCGCACCTGCGGGTCGGCGAACATCTCGTCCATGCGGTAGATCGGCCCGCAGGGCACGCCGGCGGCGTTGAGCGCCTCGATCCACTCGGCCGAGGTCTTCCGCCGGGTGATGACGGCGATCTCCTCATGCAGGGCGGCGCGGTTGTCGGAGCGCGCCTTGCCGGTGGCGTAGTCGGGGTTCTGGAGCCAGCGCTCGGCCCCGACCGCCGCCGCGAAGCGCCGCCAGATGAGATCGCCGGCCGCGGCAATGTTCACATAGCCGTCGGCGGTCTCGAACACGCCGGTCGGGATGGAGGTCGGGTGGTCGTTGCCGGCCTGCTTCGGCACTTCGCCGTCCTTGAGGTAGCGGGCGGCCTGGAAGTCGAGCATCTGGATCATCGCCTCCAGCAGCGAGGTCCTGACCCACTGGCCGCGGCCCGAAACCTCGCGCTCCAGCAACGCCACCAGGATGCCCTGGGCACAGAAGACGCCGGCGCAGAGGTCCGCGACCGGGATGCCGGCGCGCACCGGCCCGCCGCCCCGATGGCCGGTGATCCACATGACGCCGCCCATGCCCTGCGCGATCTGGTCGAAGCCCGGCCGCGCCGCCGTCGGCCCGTCCTGGCCGAAGCCGGAGATCGAACCGAGCACGATGCGCGGATTGACCTTCGAGAGCGCCTCATAGTCGATGCCGAGGCGGTGCTTCACGTCCGGGCGGTAGTTCTCGACCACCACGTCGGAGCGCTCGACCAGCCGGAAGAACGCCTCGCGGCCCCTGTCGGACTTGAGGTCGAGCGTCATGCAGCGCTTGTTGCGGTGCAGGTTCTGGAAGTCGAAGCCGTCGCGCGGGCCGCCCAGCCCCTCGCCGGAGGCAGGGTCCGGCGGCGCCTCGATCTTGATGACATCGGCGCCCCAGTCGGCAAGCTGGCGCACGCAGGTCGGCCCGGCGCGCACGCGGGTGAGGTCGAGGACGCTGAAGCGCGAAAGCGCCATGCCGGTCGTCGCGGCCATCTCGGGGGTCTCCGGGTCGTCGGAAGGAAGGCGTTTTCATTAGCAGGCCCGCCGCCGGGCGTCACGCAGGCGGCGTGCGTCACCGTATCCGCCGACCGGGACCATGACAAAACACGACATTCCATGACATGGTGCAGGCGTTCAATCCGATGCCCGGGACAACCAACCCCATGAAACTGCTCGGCTCCACCCGTTCGCCCTATGTCCGCCGCGTTGCGGTCTCGCTCAACCTGATGGGTCTCGACTGGGAACTCGACCAGGTCGCCGTGTTCGACGACCCCGAGTCGGTCCGCCGCTACAACCCGCTGCTGCGCATCCCGACCCTGCTGCTCGACGACGGCGAGGCGCTGGTCGAGAGCTACGCCATCCTGGACGCGCTCGACGAAATGGCCGGCGATAAACGCCTCATGCCCGCCTCGGGCAAGACGCGCCGCGATGTGATGCGCGCGACCGCCATGGCCACCGGCGCCATGGACCGCACCATCTGGGCCGTCTATGAGCCGCGCTTCCGGCCGAAGGAGAAGGTCGAGGAAAGCTGGATCGCCCACAATCGCGAGCGCGCGCTGGGCGGAATGCAATATCTGGACGGCCTCGCCGCAGAAGCCGGCGACGGCTGGCTGTTCGGCGACTCGATGAGCCAGGCCGATATCTCCGCCGTCTGCGGCTTCACCTTCGCGCGCTTCGCGCATCCGCCGATGAAGGTCGCCGAGGCCTGTCCGGCGCTGGCGGCGCTGGCCGAACGCTGCGAGGCGATGGAAGAGTTCGGTTCGACGTTCCCGTTCTAGGCAGGCCCCGATGACGGACATGGAAGACGCCGAGGCGCTCGGCCTCGACCCCGCGCCGCTGGCACGGCTGGTCGAAACCGTCGAGGCCCATATCGCGGAGGGGCGCTATCCGGGCGCGGAAATCGCCGTTGCCCGGCACGGGCGGCTGGCGCTCTGCCGGCGCTTCGGACAGGCGCGGCTCGATCCGCCGCAGGCCGCGGAAGAAGGCACGCTCTGGCTGCTCTTCTCCAACACCAAGGTGATAACCGCAGCCGCAGTCTGGAAGCTCGTCGGGGACGGCAGGCTGCGGTTCACGGACCCGGTCGCCATGCACCTGCCGGGCTTCGAGGCGCATGGCAAGGGCCGGCAGACCGTGCTCGAACTGCTGACCCACCAAGGCGGCTTTCCCAACTCGGACATGCCGCCCGAGGCCTGGGAGGACCGCGAGGCCAGGCGGCGCGTCGTCATCGGCTTCGAGGCGGAGTGGACGCCCGGAAGCCGCGTCCACTACCACGCCGGCGCTGCGCACTGGGCGGCTGCGGCGCTGATCGAGGCGGTTTCCGGCCGGGACTTCCGCACCTTCATTCGCGACGAGGTCACGGCGCCGCTCGGACTGGAGAACGAGGTGTTCGTCGGCCTGCCGGATTCCGAACATGGGCGCGCGGTCGATATGCACGCGCCGGCCGAGGGCGGCGGGTTCGAGCCGCTGGCCGAGCGCAACACGCCCGAAATCCGCCGCGCCGGCATACCCGGCGGCGGCGGCTACGCGACCGCGAAGGGCATGGCAGCCTTCTACCAGATGCTCGTGCAGGGCGGGCGGCTGGAGGATGTCAGGCTCTTCCCACCGCGCCTGGTCGCCTACTGCACCCGCAACTGGACGGGCGAGAGGGTGGACGAGCGCTTCGAGATGCCGATGCATCGCGGCATCGGCCCGCATGTGAGGGGGCGCACGGAGACGATCCGCGGCCTCGGCTCGCTCGGACACGAAAGCGTGTTCGGCCATGGCGGCGTCGGCTCCTCCTATTGCTGGGCGGACCCGGCCTCCGGCGTCTCCTTCGCCTATCTCACCAACTGCCTCTACCCCGAGCCCTGGCACAGCGAACGCCTGGACGTGGTCTCCAACTTCGTCCACATGGCGATTGTGGATTGATACAAGATCGGATCATGCTGAACCGTTACTTGCGAGAAGCCCCCAACGTCACCCCGGCCGGAGCGAAGCGAAGAGCCGGGGTCCATCTCCCGGCCTGCCTACGAGTTGAAACGGCTGGAGTTGGGCCCCGGATCGGGGTCCGGGGCGACGAGCAGTATGAGGGCCGGCAGCCACGCGAAGCCCTACTGGCTACGGCAAGTTCGTGCGATAATCCTGAAATACCAACTCGGCCAGGCGGTCCGATGTACAAATACGGCATCGTTCTCTACCGGAGCAGCGAGGACGGCGCTTTCGTCGCAGAGGCACCGCAATTGCCGGGCTGCATGGCCCATGGCGAAACGCAGGAAGCGGCGCTCCGCGAGAGATCAACGAGGCGATCCGGCTGTGGATCGATACCAGCCGGGAACTCGGCGGCCCCGTGCCGGAACCCGATGGCGGACGTTTGAAAGCAGCTCAGGCATGACCCGTTTCTCCACGCAGTTCCTGTTCCTGAATGTCGGGCACCTGTTCGACCATCTCGCCATGCTGATCTTCGCCACCGTGGCGGCGCTCTTCCTGGCCGATGCCTGGAACCTGACCTATGACGACCTGATCCCCTACGGAACGGCCGGCCTCGTTGCGTTCGGGGCCTTTGCGCTGCTGGCCGGATGGCTCGGCGACAAGTGGAGCCGCGAGGGGATGATGAGCGTCTTCTTCCTCGGCATCGGGGCCAGCACCGTCGCCACCGGGTTCGCCGACACGCCGCTTGAGATCGGTGCGGGGCTGCTGGCGATCGGCGTGTTCGCGGCGATCTACCACCCCGTCGGCCTCGCCATGGTGGTCGAGGGGCGCGGACGCACCGGAATCCCCATCGCGATCAACGGCATTTACGGCAATATGGGCGTGGCGCTGGCCGCGCTGGTGACGGGCGTGCTGATCGACATCGCCGGATGGCGGGCCGCCTTCTTCATCCCCGGCGCCGTTTGCATCGCCATCGGGTTCGCCTGGATGCTGTTCCTGCGCGGCGGCCCCGTCGTCGCGCCGGCCTCGGTTGCAGAGGCGAGACCGGCGGCCGGCTCCGACGTCGCGCCGACGCGCGCGGCCCTGATACATGTCTTCTCGATCATCTTCTTCACGACGGCGATGGGCGGGCTCGTCTTCCAGAGCACGACCTTCGCGCTCCCCAAAGTGTTCGACGAACGCCTCGCCGATTTCGCCGTTTCGGCAACGGAAGTGGGCGGCTATGCCTTTGTCGCCTTCACCGCCGCCGCCTTCGCGCAGCTTCTCGTGGGCTGGCTGGTGGACAACTACTCGATCCGCTGGGTGTTCATGGGCGTTGCGGCATGCCAGGCGCTGCTGTTCGTCGCCATGATCCACGCCGATGGGCTCCTCGCCTTCTTCATCGCCGTCGGCTTCATGCTGGCGGTGTTCGGCCAGATACCCATCAACGATGTGCTGGTCGGGCGCATGACGAAGAGCGAGTGGCGCGCCCGCGCCTTCGCCGCCCGGTATATCGTAACCTTTGCGGTCGCGGCGACGGCGCTCAACCTGATCGCCTGGCTGCACAAGGCCTGGGGCTTCGAGGCGCTGTTCATCGTGCTGGCGGTTGCTGCGGCGGCAATTCTCTGCGGCGCGTTCCTGCTGCCGAAGCGGGTCTGACCGGTCTCGCAGTCCGGAGGCGATGTTCCGAACCGTCTTGCAACGGGGGCCCGTGGATATAGGATAAATCGCCGCAATTGCATGGGGAGAAGGAGGATGGGCATCGAGGTCCGCCCCCTGAGCGACGCCATCGGCGCGGAAATCCTCGGAGTCGACCCGGCCGGCGACATCGACGATGCGACCATGGCCGGGATCAGGCAGGCCTGGCTCGACAACAATGTGCTGCTGTTCCGCAACGTCTCCTGGACGCCGGCCCAGCATATCGCCTTCACCCGCCGCTTCGGCCCGCTTCACATCATGCCCAGGCTCGCCAACGAGGCGCCCGTGACCCTGCCGGACCATCCGGAAGTGTTCATCGTCTCCAACCTGATGCGGAAGGGCAAACCCGTGGGCGTGCGCCGGGCCGGATGGGGGTGGCACTCGGACGGAGAGGACAAGCTGGTGCCCAATATGGGCTCCATGCTCTATGCCGTCATCGTGCCGCCGGAAGGCGGGGATACGGCCTTCGCCAATATGTACGAGGCCTATGAAGCCCTGCCCGGTCGGTTGCGCAGCGCAATCGAGGGTCGCCGCGCCCGGTTCAGCCGGGCCGAGCTGCACCCCGTCAACTATCCCCATCTGCCGCCGCTCACCGAGCAGGAAAAGCGCGACAGGCCCGATGTCTGGCACCCGCTGGTCCGCGTCCACCCGGAAACCGGCCGGAAGTCCCTCTATATCGGGCGCTGGACGGTCGAGATCGAAGGGTGCGGAAGGGACGAAGGCAAGGCTCTGATCCGGGAGCTCAGCGAGTTCGCGGTACAACCCCAATTCACCTATCGCCACCGATGGCGTGTAGGCGACGTCATTCTCTGGGACAATCGCTGCAGCCAGCATTGCGCCATCCCGTTCGACGACGAGAAATATGAGCGCCACATGCTGCGCACGACGCTCGAAGGCGACCTGCCGGCTTATGGCGAGGTGCGAAGCGAGGCGGTGGCTGCCGCCGCCTGACGGCGTTCCCGCCCGCCGTCCATCCCGAGTTCCCCCAGCACCGAGGCAAGGGACCGAACCATGCCCGACAACAACCGCCGTATCCGCCTGCACATCCAGAACCCACCATCGCCGGAGAAGGCGCCTCCGGGCTACCCGGTGCGCAAGGCCAACCCCGCCTTCGCGATTACCCGCACGCAGTACGACGCCGCCTGCGGGCGCCACCCCGATGTGGCACGCGCGGTCGATGTCAGCTTCGGCGAAACGCGAGACGAATACGAGGCCGGCATGGCCGATGCCGAGGCCGTCGTCGCGACCACCCAGCAGCTTCTGGAGCAGGCCCCGGTCACCGGACCCGAATTGCGCTGGGCAATGGTGACCTCCGCCTCCTTCCACAAGCTCCTGCCCATCGATGGCTGGCTGAAGCCAGACGCCTTGCTCGTTCACAGCAGCGGCATCCACGCGAAGAAGGCGGGCGAGTTCATCGCCGCTTCGCTGCTCATGCTCAACTGCCGCATCCCGTTCTTCGCCGCCTGCAAGGAAGAGCGGCGCTGGGCGCCGCAGATCGAGACCGGTATCGAGGGCAAGACGCTCGCCGTCATCGGCCCCGGACATGTCGGCGGCGCCGGCGCGGAGCGGGCACGCGACCTCGGTATGCGCGTGCTCGGCGTGCGCCGGTCCGGCGAGCCCCATCCGGCCTGTCACGAGACGGTCGGGCCCGACGGGCTGGAAGGCGTTCTGCGCCGGGCGGATTTCGTGCTGGTGGCGTTGCCCAGCACGGATGAGACCAGAGGGTCCATAGACCGGAGCATCTTCGCCATGATGAAGGAAGGCGCCGGCCTCGTCGCGACGGCGCCGACCCCGGTGTTCGACTACGATGCGCTCGCCGAGGCATTGACGGGCGGGCGCCTTTCCGGTGCGGTGCTGGACAATTTCGAGCCGGAGCCCGTGCCGCCCGAGTCGCCCTGGTGGACGCTCCCCAACCTGGTGATTACGCCGCACACCTCCTGCATCGACCGGGAGCAGTATTCGCCGCTGACGCTAGACCTCCTGTTCGAGAACCTTCGCGCGGACCTCGACGGCAAGCCCCTGCCGACCCGCGCGAATACCGAGCGCGGCTACTAGGCGCAGACCGATGGCCCAGTCCGAAATCTCCCGGACCGTTTTCGAAACCGTGTCGGAGGAGCGCCTGGTCGATCTGGCCCGGCGGATGATCCGCATTCCGAGCTTTTTCTTCGAGGAGCATGACGTCGCCGACTTCCTGGCGGATTACCTTTCCGGCCTCGGCCTCGATGTCGAGATGATGGAAGTCGAGCATCCCTGGGAAGAAGGCCGGACCACCCGGCAGCCCATCGCAACCCTCAGGGGCACGGGCGGCGGCGGCAGCCTGATGGTCAACGGCCACACCGACACCAATGTCCTGATGTCCGGCTGGACGGTGGACCCCTATGAAGGAAGGCTGGAAGACGGCTGGCTCTGGGGGCTCGGCGCCCAGGACGACAAGGGCGGACTTGCCGCCGCCATTGCCGGAGTGGCCGCCATCGTCGAGGCCGGGGTAGAGCTCAGGGGCGATGTCGTCGTCTGTCCGGTCGCGGCCCACAAGCTTGGCGGCACCGGCACCCGCACGGCGCTCAGAAAGGGCGTGCGGGCCGACTGCTGCATCAATATCGAGCATGCCGCGAACACGCTCGGCACCGTGGTCACGGGCTCGGTGCGCGTCAGGATCGCCACGACGACGCCGGGCCTGTTCTTCCGTTTCACGCCCGAGGCACGGTCCAGATACACCAACGCCATCGAGCTTCAGGCCGAGTTGATCCGCCGCTTCGGGCCGAGCCTGACGAACGAACTGCCCAACAACTGGCTAACCCATGAGCCGCACCCGGAGCTCGCCGACTTCCCGATGATCCGCTACGACACGATCCACAAGGACCATTACGGGCGGGAATGCGACCTCATGTTCCAGGTTCGCACCATCCCCGGAATGACCGTCGATACGGTGCGGGAGGATGTCCAGCGCGTCCTCGACGGCATCAACGACCTGCCGAACCTCGACTACACGCTGACGGTGCCGGCGAACGGCCCGGACGACCCCTACCACATGGAACCGATGGAGATCGGCCACGACCATCCGCTGGTCAGAGCGCTTGCGGAAGGACAGGAACTCGCATCCGGCCAGCCCGCACAGCTCGGCAGCGTCGAACGCATCGGCAATTACGGCGACGGGAACGTGCTGGCGGCCGCCGGCATCCCGTCGATCCAGTACGGCCCCGGCGACATCAAGGTCTATCCGGAGTGGCCGGCCCCCGACGAGCGGGTCGAGGTGAGCGAACTGATGGTCACGGCCCGCGCCGTCGCCCACACGGCGCTCGAGATCTGCGGGTGAACGAGCCGTCGGCCGTTTCCCGCGCCGATATGGAGCGCCTGCACCCGGCCGAGGTGCGCGGGATCATTCGCGAAGGACGCTGGACGGGCAACAGCAAGCGCCTGGCGCTCGGCCGCGAGCAGGCCAATATCGCGATCCTGCCGGAACGCCACGCGTTCGACTTCATGCGCTTCTGCCAGCGCAATCCGAAGCCGCTGCCGTTGATGGACGTGACCGATCCGGGCGACCCCGAGCCTGCCCTGAGCGCTCCCGGCGCCGACATCCGCACGGATGTTCCAGCCTACCGGGTTTACCGCGACGGCGAGGCGGTCGAGGACCTGACGGACATCCGCCACTTGTGGCGAAACGACCATGTGGCGTTCCTGACCGGCTGCAATCTCTCGGTGGACCAGGTGATGCTGGAGGCAGGGATACCGCTACCGCACCTCCTCCGGGAGGAAGCCTGGCCCTCCCAGTATGTTTCGAGCATCCAGTGCCTCCCGGCGGGATTGTTCCGGGGTCCGCAAGTGGTGAGCATGCGGCCGATACCGGAGACGCTCCTGGTCAAGGTCATCGGGATCACGGGCCGTTTTCCCCGTTCGCACGGGGCGCCGCTGCATGTGGGCGATCCGGCCCGCATCGGCATCGACGACCTCGGCCGGATCGACTGGGGCAAGCCCAATGCAGTCGGCCCCGGCGAGGTCCCGGTGTTCTGGGCTTGCGGCATCACCGCCCAGGCGGTTGCGCGCGCGGTCCGCATTCCGGAAATGATTACCCACAAGCCCGGCCACATGTTCGTGACGGACCTGCCCGTCATCGACCCGACCCGCGATGCTTCCTGACCGCCCGCGGCGGCCGGTCAGTATTTCTGCGGCCCCATGATGAGGTCGGGCAGCCAGAGTGTCAGTTCCGGGACGTAGGTAATCAGGATCAGCACGATCGACAGCGGGATCAGGAACGGCAGCACCGCCAGCGTGAGTTGTTCGAACGACTTGCCGGTGATTCCCACCATGATGTAGACGCCCACGCCCATTGGCGGCGTCGCCAGGCCCAGCAGCAGGGCATAGACGATAATCAGGCCGAAATGCACCCGGTCGATGCCGAACTGGTCGGTGATCGGCAGCAGGATCGGGATCAGGATGATCTTCGCCGGCACGCCTTCGACGACGCAGCCGATGGCAAGCAGGAAGACGATCAGCAGCGCCAGGAAGACATGGCGGTTCTCGGTCGTCAGCAACACTGCCTCGGCCATCGCCTGCGGCAGCTGCTCGATGGCCAGCAGCCAGCCCATCACATGCGAGAAGCCGATGATCATCATGATGACCGCTGTGACCTTGAGGGTTCGCGTTGTGGCGTCCCAGAGCTTGGCGAAGGTCAGCGTCCGGTAAACGATGCCCAGCAGCAGCGAATAGGCGCAGGCCAGCACACCGGCCTCGGTCGCGGTGGTGTAGCCGGTGACGATGGCGCCGAGGATGATTGCCGGCGCAACGAGGGCTGCAATGCCGTCCACGGCGTGCGTCGCGACTTCGCGGACGCTTGCGCGCGGCTCGCGAGGGAAGTCTCGGCGTGTCGCTACGACCCTGTTGTAGATCATCAACGACACGCCGATGAGGATGCCGGGGACCACGCCGCCCAGGAACAGCCGCCCGATCGAGGTGTTGGCGAGGTAGCCGTAGATCACGAGCGCGATCGAGGGCGGGATGATAGGGCCGATGCAGGCTGTCGCGATGGTCAGCGCGCCCGCATATTCGACCGGATAGCCACGCTCGCGCATAGCCTTGACCTCAACCGTGCCGAGGCCGGCCATGTCTGCCACCGCCGAGCCCGAGACGCCGGCGAAGATCATTGAGGCGAGCACGTTTACCTGGGCGAGCCCCGCCCGGAAATGGCCCACGATCGAACTTGCGAAGTTGAAGATCTTGTCCGTCATGCCGACGGCGTTCATCAGGTTGCCGGCCATGATGAAGAACGGCACGGCAAGAAGCGCCGGGTTCTCCACGCCGTCGGCCACCATGCGCGGCATGATGTACAGCTGGTCGCCGAAACCGGCCGTCACGACCGCCGCCAGAACCGCCATGCCCATCGCCATCGTGATCGGCACGCGGAGCAGAATGAGGACGATGAAGCCGATGAACAACACCCAGCCCATGACGCCCGCCCCGCCGGTCAGAAATGGGTCGGCGCGTCGGAGCGCCGGGGCGGGACGCCCTGGCTGGCGAGCCAGATGTCCGTGAGAGCGTGGACCATGATGAGGGCGCTGGAGACGAAGAGCGGCAGCGTCTGCACCCAGCGCTCCAGCTCCACGAGCTCGATGACGTCGCCGATCTGCTGGGTCAGCACCTGCGGCCCGTGCCAGAGCAGAACGATCATGAGCGCAATGACCAGCAGGTTGACGAAATACCGTGTAGCGCCGCGCGCGCCTTCGCCCAGCCGGTCGATCAGGAAATCGACAGTGATGTCGGAGGCATGGCGATAGACCACATACCAGCCGAAGAAGCACATCCAGACGAACAGGAACACGGTCCAGGGAAAGACCAGCGGGATCCCCTTGTCGAAGATCGCCCGGCGGGCGATCTGCAGCATGTTCCCCGCCAGCATGAGGAGGAGGCAGATATTTGCGATCGCCCAGAACACCCGCTCGCAAACCGCGAGCAGCCGCTCGACCTGCGCCACCAACGCGCCTGCCTCCCCCTGATCCCGGTTGACCCGGCCGCCGGCCCGCGAAGGCTTACTGCCGGGCCTGCTCCACCGCCTCGAGGAATCCTTCCGGCAGGTTCCCCGCCTCGGCCTCGGCCACGTAGTATTCCCGCATCGAAGCGATGAACGGCTGCCGGTCGAGTTCCTCGGAATACTCCACGCCCTGCGCCAGCACGCGGTCGAGCGACTTCTGCGTATTGTCGGCAAGGAGCTGGGCCTCGTAGGCGCCGGAATCCGCATGCGCCCTGTCCACCGCGTCCCTCAGCTCCGCCGGCAGGCCGTGATAGGCCTCGGCGTTGGCCATGTAGCCGACGCTCTGGTGGTATTCCTCGTGCCGGGTGATGTAACCGGCGTGCTCGTAGAACTTCATCGGCTCGACCATCGCCGCCGGCGTGTTCACCGCCTCGACGATGCCGCGGCCGAGCGACTCATAGACATCGGTCCAGCCGAGCACCCGCACTTCGGCGCCCAGATGAGACCAGGCGGCAACGGCCAGCTTGTCGGGATGCATGCGCAGCTTCAGGCCCTCGACATCGGCCAGCGAGTTTATGGGCCTTTGCGACACCATTACCCGGTAGGACCCGCGAGGCCAGGAGACATAGTTGCCGATCAGCGTGATACCGCCCTTCTCCTCAACGGTCCCGATCCAGCCCTTTACGAGGTCCGTTTCCATGAAACGGGCCCAGTGGTCGCGGCTCTCGAACAGGAAGGGGGCGGAGATGAACTTGATCGCCGGCTCCCATTTCTGCAGGTATGCGGCCGTCGAGTTGTAGATGTGGATGGTGCCCGCCGCGAGCTGGTCGATCACCGCATCCTTCGACCCGAGCTGTTCGGACGGAAAGATCTGTATTTCCATCCTGCCGCCCGAATACTCCTTGACCAGTTCGGCAAATTTCCGGTGGCCGAGCCCCTCCAGGCTGTCGGGGGGCTGCTCGGTCGCCTGGCGCCATACGACCTCGGCTTCTGCCGTGGCCGGGCCGGAGGGGACCAGCAGCAGTCCCAAGGCTGCGGCAGCCACAAAGAGTCCGGATAAAACGGGATTACGCATGTCCCTTGTCTCCATTGCTGTTGTGGCGGGTGCGACATTCTGGACAGCCCTCCCGGCTACCGTCAAGGCTCGGAGCCCCGGCAACCGTCCCGATGCCGGGCCGGACCGCCATTTGACAGCACCGGGTATCCGCCGCACCTTCGCCTCCATCGTCGGCCCGGCCCGCTTTTCGCCGCCAACCTATCCGGAGGACTCGTCCCCATGGACAAGCTGCATGTCGTCATCACCATGGATGTCGAGCCGCCGACGCCGGACACGCACCCGACGGCGACCGGGCCGGGCAGCTGGGCCGAGGGCGAGAAGTTCATCCGGGGCTACACGGAGCGGGCTGCAGAATTCGGCTTCCCGGTCACCTTCTTTATCCATCCCGAGGTCGCGGTCGAACAATCGGGACTGTTCGAGGAGCTGAATAGCCGGGGATGCTGCGTCGAGGGCCTGCACCTCCATCCGTGGAAGTTCGGCGACGGCAAGTACAAGGCCCATTTCGGCGGCCTCGGCGAACGCGACATGCGGGCTGCCGTCTCCGAGGCGATCGCGATGTGGCAGTCGGGCATGGGCCGCCGCCCCCTCTATTTCCGCCCCGGCACCTTCTCCGGGAACGACTTTATGTACCAGGTCCTCACGGACCTCGGTTTTCGGGGCGGCTCGTGCTCCGCGCCCGGGCGGATTTGGCCGCGCCTGAACGCCATCTGGACGGGTGCGGCGCCCGACCCCCACCGGGCGCACCCGATTTTCCGCCAGCTCGTCGGCAGCCTGCCGTTCGCGAACATGCCGATCGCGGTAGACTTCTCCGAAACCCGCATATCGGTCGGCGCCCAGTGGCGGGACGTCGATCCTGCAACGGCATCGCTCGACACGAACACGGTCGTCAGCCACTGGGACATGCGGCCCGACTGGCAATCTGCCGATTACGACAAGATCGCCGCGAATATCGTCAGCCAGACCCGCCAGCGCGGCGCGACGATCCCGGTCATCAACCTGCTCACGCACAATGACAACGACTTCACCGATCCGGACGACCGGGTCTGCCGCAATTTCGTCCGCTCCGTACAGGCGATGACCGACGCGGCGAGGGCGGCAGGCATGGAGCCCGTCGGCAGCACCATCGAGACCATCGCCGACCTCGTTCTCGCCGAGCCCGACCGCTCGCTGGAGTTCGTCTATACCTGACCGGCCGCCCGGTCGAGGAACGCCTCGATATCCGCCGGCAGCGGCGCTTCCGCCGTCACCGGCTCCCGGTTCTCGTAGAGCGGCAACGCTACGGCGCGGGCGTGGAGCATCGTGCGCGCCGCCGCCGGTCCGCCATAGCGCGTGTCGCCCACGACCGGACAGCCGAGATGGGCCAGATGCGCCCGGATCTGGTGCGTGCGGCCCGTCAGCGGCCGGCATTCGAGCCAGGCGGCCCGTCCGCCCCGTTCCAGCACCCGGTAGCGGGTGGCGGCATGCTTTCCCTGCCCGTCCACGCGCATGGACCAGCCGCCGGCGCGGGTGCTGCGCTTGAGCAGCGGCGCGTCGATCAGGCCCGACTCCTCCGGCGGCGCACCCGCCGTCCAGACCCAATAGGTCTTCTTCACCCGGCCCGACGAGAACAGCCTGCCGAGCCGCCTGAGCGCCTTCGGATGCCGGCCGAGCACCAGGCAGCCGCTCGTCTCCCGGTCGAGCCGGTGGGCGAGCGCCGGCGGCCGTTTCCAGCCGAAGCGGAGGCTGTCGAACCCCTCCTCCAGATTGGGGCCGCCGCCGGGGCCGGCATGAACCGGAACCCCGGCGGGCTTGTCGATGACCAGGACCAGGCCGTCGCGGTAAAGGACGCGGCCGGCCAGGTCCATGATCCGCCCTGCCCCGTCCTCAGCCCGGCCGGTTGGACATCACCACCGTGCCCGAGGCCGCGAACATGCCGCCGACGCCGTGGCAGACGGACAGTTCCGCCCCCTCGACCTGGGCGGGCGACGTGCCCCGCATCTGGCGCACGCTCTCCTGCAGGGCATACATGCCGTACATGCCGGAATGCATGTAGGAGAGGCCGCCGCCATTCGTGTTGAGCGGCAGCGCGTCCGAGCCGGTCGCGCCGGGCGCGGTGTTGCCCTCCCACATGAAGTCTCCGGCCTCGCCGCGCCCGCAGAAGCCCAGGTCCTCCAGGCCGTAGATCGGCAGATGCGCGAAGGCGTCGTAGATCATCAGGTGGTCCACGTCCTTGTGCGTGATGCCGGCGCTCTCGAAGGCCGTCCGCCCGGCGACGCGGAAGGCGCGCGAGGAGGTGAAATCCTCCATCTGGCTGATGAGGCTCGTCTCGACGCTCTCGCCGATGCCCTGGATATAGACGGGCCTGGTCGGGAAGCTCGACGCCCGGTCGGCCTTGGTCAGGATGAGCGCGCCGCCGCCGTCGGTGACGAGGCAGCACATGAGCAGCCGGAACGGCCAGGCGATCATGCGCGAGTTCAGCACATCGTCGATGGTGATCGGGTCGCGGAAGCTCGCGCGCGGATGGAAGCCCGCCCATTTGCGCTGCACCACGCCCACATTGGCGACCTTCTCGATGCCGACGCCGTAGGTCTTCAGGTAGCGCAGCACCGGGATCGTGAACATGGTCGGCGGCCCCAGCGGCCCGTAGGGCATCTGGAACTGGCCTTCCTGTGTCGAGGGGCCGACGCCCTGCACGGGCCGGCCGATCTGCGAGCGGCCGCTCTCGCCGTGGGTGATGAGCACCGTGTTGCAAAGCCCCGCCTCGATGGCGGCGCAGGCGTGGCGCACATGGATCATGAAGGAGCAGCCGCCGACGGAGGTGCCGTCCACCCATTTCGGCACGATGCCGAGATAGTGGGCGAGTTCGGTCGGCGCCTCGCGCGCGGTCGCGATGCCGTCGATGTCCGCGGGGCGCAGGCCGCAATCCGCCATCGCGTTCAGCGCGGCGTCGGCATGGAGCTGCATTTGCGAGATGCCGGGCAGCTTGCCGAGATCGGTGGTCTCGGCGGCGCCCACGATGGCGACGGAGCCGGGCTTGTAGGTCATGGGTCCCGCCTCCCCTCAGCCTTGCGCCGGCCGCCAGAGCGGCAGCGAGACATCGTCATCGATCTTCTCGAAACAGACTTCGAGCGGCATGTCGAGTTCGAGCGCTTCGGGCGTCTGCTCGCACTCGACGATGTTGGTCATCATCCGCACGCCTTCCGGAAGCTGGACGATGGCGATGGCGTAGGGCGCGTCGAAGCCCTTGGCCGGCCGGTGGTTGATGACATAGCTGTAGAGCGTGCCCTGCCCCGACGCCTCGAACACCGAGACATTGCGGCTGCCCGTGTAAGGGCTGAACGGGCGCGGCGGGAAGTAGGCCCTGCCGGTGTCGCCGCAGCGTTGCAGCAGCAGCCTGCCTTCGCGGCAGCCCTCCCAGAAGTGCTGCGTTTCCGGCGTCGGGACGGGTATCCATTTCTGGTAGTCGGACAAGAAGAAGGCCCCCCTCGGGTTTCGGGATCGGTTCGGTTCTCCGGTTCGGCGGCGGATGATAACGCCTTCGGCCGTTCGCGAAAGGCAGGCCGGTTTCCCGTTTACGCCGCCATTGCCTCCATCGGCTCGCGGTGCGGATAGCCGAGCGCGTCGGCGACCTCCCGGCACGTCACCTCGCCGGCATGCACGTTGAGACCGTTGCGCAGGTGCGGATCGTCGGCAAGCGCGCGGCGGTAGCCCTTGTCGGCCAGCGCCAGCACATGCGGGAGCGTTGCGTTGTTGAGCGCGTGGGTCGATGTCCGCGGGACCGCGCCCGGCATGTTGGCCACGCAGTAATGGACCACGTCGTCCACGATGTAGGTCGGGTCGCTGTGCGTGGTGGGGCGCGAAGTCTCGAAGCAGCCGCCCTGGTCTATGGCGACATCGACGACTACCGAGCCCGGCTTCATCCGGCGGATCATGCCCTCCGTGACGAGCTTCGGGGCGGCCGCGCCCGGGATGAGCACGCCGCCGATCACCACGTCCGCTTCGGCAACGTGGCGCTCGATCGCGGTACGGGTGGAGTAAACGGTGTCGAGCGGGCGTCCGAACTGGCGCCACAATGCCCTCAGCGCCTCGGCCGAGCGGTCGATGGCCCATGTATCGGCGCCCATGCCGATCGCGATATGCGCGGCGTGGGTTCCCACCACCCCGCCGCCGATGACGACCACCTTGGCGCGCTGCACTCCGGGCACGCCGCCGAGCAGTATTCCCTTCCCTCCATTGACCGTTTCAAGCGCGCGGGCCGCCGCCTGAATGGAAAGCCGGCCCGCCACCTCCGACATCGGCGCAAGCAGGGGCAGGCCGCCGCCCGGCGAGGTCACCGTCTCATAGGCGATGCAGACCGCCTTGCTCCTGACGAGGTCCTCGGTCTGCGCCGGGTCCGGGGCGAGGTGCAGATAGGTGAAGAGCACCTGCCCCTCGCGCAGCATGGCGCGTTCTGCGGCCAGCGGCTCCTTGACCTTCACGATCATCTCCGCCCGCTCGAAGACCGCCTCTGCGCTGTCCACGATCTCGGCGCCTGCCCCGGCATAGTCGGCGTCGTCGGCCCCGATGCCCGCGCCGGCGCCCTGCTCCACGATCGCGCGGTGGCCGTGCAGGACCGCTTCGTTCACGCTGTCGGGCGTGAGTCCCACGCGGTATTCGTGATCCTTGGTCTCCTTCGGAGCATGTCAAAGAACCCATGACCGATGAGCATGGCGACGGCCTCCATGACGGACGGGCATTGCGACTCCCGGCCTCTCCCGGAATGTGGCGAGGCGGCGGGCGGCCGTCCAGACCCGGCCGCCTCATACCGGCGGAAGCTTACATTGCGCACGGTATTGCCGTACACATGCCGCTATGGCCGAGACCATGGAGAGCTTCATCCGCGAGGCGGCGCCCGGATGGCGGGTCCACCGGCTCTCCGGCGCGCGCCGCAACGAGTGGAGCGTTTCGGTGTCGGGCAACTGGCGGATCGCCTTCGAGGAGAGGGACGGCGCGATCGGGCGTGTGAACCTGGAGGACTACCACCGATGAGCGACGGCGGCATCGAGATGGGGATGACTCCCCCGCATCCCGGAACCTTCATCCGGATCGAGGCCCTTGAGGAACTGGGGTTGAGCGTTGCGGCGGCGGCGCGGATTCTCGGCGTGCGCCGCGCGACGCTCTCGGACCTGGTGAACGGCAACGCCTCGCTGTCGCCGGAGATGGCGATGCGGGTCGAGAAGGCGTTCGGCCTCAGCATGGACCTGCTGCTGCGGATGCAGGCGTGGCGCGACGCCGCGCAGATGCGCGCGCGGGCCGGCGAAATCGACGTTCGCCGGTATCATCCGGCATGACCGGCCCGCAAGGCCAGCACCGGGGAGGTCGCGGCGCAGGAGCGGGAGGACGAAGCCTGGGCCATGCAGTACATGGCGCGGTATGCGCGCCCGCGTCAGCCACCGGCGGGACTGAGAGCGGGGTTGCGGCGCGGAGCCCGACGCTTCTACCCAGAATCCGCTGTGAATCGACCCACCCGTCGCGGCGGAGAGTAGCGCGGGGCGTGAGGCCGGGCTTCCCTGAATTCTTCTTCGGCCACAGTTCGCGCGGGGTTTTCGAATTGGAAAACCGGCCTTTACCGGTATAATGGGAAACGCTTGGAGGAGCAGGAGCGGGCCATGTCGCCGGCGGTATCGCGCCTACCCCCGCAACTCCCCGACCCGGACGCCCTGTCCGCCTTTTGCCGGGACCGCGGGATCGAGACGCTGGCGCTGTTCGGGTCGGCGCTGCGCGACGACTTCCATGCCGGCAGCGACATAGACCTGCTGGTGGAGTTCCGTCCGGAAACCAGGATCGGCCTGCTGGGGGTTGCCCGCCTGGAGTTGGACATGGCGCCGCTTTTCGGCGGCCGGAAGATCGACCTCAGGACCAAGGGGGAGATCAGCCCCTATATCCGCGCGAGAGTGGAGCGCGAGGCCCGCCTTCTGGTGGACCTGAAGGAATAGCCGGTCCCGCCCCCGCACCCGCACGAACTGACTGGGGAAAGGACCTCTTTTCGTTTGCACATCGACGATGACACAAGGCTGAGACATATGCGCGATGCCGCGCTTGAGGCCATGGAAATGTGCCGGGGCGTCGAGCGACGGGATATTGAAGGGAATCGTCAACTGAAACTGGCGCTCGTGAAGCTCGTCGAAATTATCGGTGAGGCAGCCAATAACGTGAGCAAGGCAAGGCAGGCGCAATTGCCAGTGGATTTCATGGCAATTGTCGGTATGCGGCATCGGCTTGTCCACGCATATTTCAATATCGATTCCGATATTCTGTGGGATACGGTTCAACAGGATCTACCTCTTCTGGCAGACCAACTCGCTTTTCTGGAGGAAGATGACGGCGGCGGTGACGCCCCCGGCGGCTCCAGCTGAACGGCTTTCCGCCAATCGCCGGGCCGGACCCCGATCTCCCTTCCCGGATCGCGATCCGGGGCAATGTCTCCCGCGCGCCGGGCCATCAGCCGGTGGCGGGCCCGGGGGCGGGGTTGCGGCGCCATGCGAGCCGGCGGCGGCGCTGCAGGCCGTGGCGCTTCAGGAAGCGGTGCAGGGTGGTTACGGCGAAAACCGCGCCTTCGGCGGCGAGCGCGCGTTGCAGCGCGCGCACGGAGAGGTCCGGCCGGCCCTCGACAAGGCGGAAAATCCGCTCCCGCTCCGGTTCGATCCCGGACGGACGGCCGCTCTTCGGGTCGGGGCGAAGATGGCCGTGCTGCCGGTAGCGCCTTACCCACCGCCAGACGCTGGGTTCGCTCACCTCGAAATGCCCGGCGGCGGCCCGGCCGGTCATTCCCTTCTCCAGCACTGCCGCAACCGCCCGGCGGCGCAAATCCTCGCCGACGGGACTGCCCCGCCTGCGCTGCATCAATTCCTCTGTCATCCGTCCCCCTCCGTCCGCGCCCGGCCCTCTATCTTCTCCGATGGAACATTGCGCGTCCCTGCCCGGCCGGGGCGCGCAACTTCCCCGTTTGCCGCCCCCGGCGCGTTCAGCTCCCCACATTCCTTCGCATGGCCGCAATGCGGCGCGTTTCGTCAGGTCATAGTTCCCTCTTTATCCCTCTATGAGCGGGAATGTAGGGTTTATTTTCCCGAATTGCAACCCCCGGGAAGAAAAATATCCACAGGCGCGGGGCGAAGGCCCGTCACGCCGTCGAGCTTGCCGCCGCATTCATTGCGGTGGAGGCCCTCCCCGCCCCTTCCGCCCAGCGGGAGGGGAGAAGACGGGGCGGCCTCCCTTGGCCAAGCAAGGGGAGAAGAGGAAGGAGCCGCCGCCGCGATTTCCCCTCTCCCCGCTTGCGGGGAGAGGCCGGGAGAGGGGGCCGCTTCCGCGCCAGCGGAAGCGGCGGGCGAAGCCCGGCGAACGCCCGTCACGCGGAGAGGCCCGCCCGCTGCCCGCCCAGCGGGAGGGGAGAAGGGAAGGAGCCCCCCGCCTCAGCCGTCCAGTTCTTCCAGAAAGGCCAGCACTTCCTCGGCGAACAGCGCCGGCTCCTCCATGGCGGCGAAATGGCCGCCGCGCGGCATGTCGGTCCAGCGCATCACCGGCGCGATCCGCTCCAGCCAGCGCCGGGGCGCCATCGGATAGGTGTCGTTCGGGAAATGCGCCATGCCCGTCGGCACGGTAATCCGCTCGCCCGCCGGCAGCATGAAGTGCTTGCGGTCGAGCACCGTCGCATACATCCAGGCGGAACTGGCGAGCGTGTTGGTGAACCAGTAGAGCGCGATATTGCCGAGCACGAGGTCGCGGTCGAGATGCGAGCCGGCATCCGGCCAGCCGTAGAACTTCTCCAGGATCCAGGCGGCGAGCCCGGCAGGCGAGTCCGAAAGGCCGACCGCGAGGCTCTGCGGCTTGGTCGCCTGGATGCGCAGATAGCCGCCTTCGAGATCGACCGTGCGCCGCATGGCCGCGATCCACGCCTTCTCCGCTTCGTCCAGCGGCTCCTGGAGGGCGCCGGTGTCCGGGCGCATGATGAGCATGTTGAGGTGGATGGCGCGCACCGCGTCCGGGTGGTCGTAGCCGAGCCAGCAGGTCACCAGCGAGCCCCAGTCGCCGCCCTGCGCGACGAAGCGCTCATAGCCGAGCGCCGCCATCAGCTTGCGCCAGAGCCCCGCCACCTCGCGCGAATAGACCGGGCGGCTCACCGGCGAGGAGAAGCCGTAGCCCGGCAAATGCGGGACCACCACATGCGCGCGCGCCGAGAGCGCCGGGAGCGCGTCCAGGAACTCCAGCACCGAGCCCGGCCAGCCATGCGTCAGGACCAGCGCCGGCGCGTCCGGGTCGGCATTGCGCGTGTGGACGAAGTGGATCGGGATGCCGTCGATCTCGGTGCGGAATTGCGGCCAGGCGTTCAGCCGCGCCTCCACCGCGCGCCAGTCGAACCCGTCCTGCCAGTAGGCCAGCGTTTCCCGGAGCGTTTCCCGCTCCATGCCGAACTCCCAGCCCCCACCTTCCGGCCAGACAGGCTGGCGGGTGGCGGCGAGGCGGCGCTTCAGGTCGTCGAGCGCCGCCTCATCGACCGCCGCGCGGAACGGCTCGATCCGCATCAGGCGGCGAGCGGGCCGCGCAGAAGCTGTCCGGCGAGGCGCCCGGTCGGCTCGTTGTCCACCAGGGTCGGCACACCGTTCACCACCGTCGCTTTCATGCCCACCGCATATTGCTTCAGCCGCTTGGCCCCGGCCGGCAGGTCGTGCACCACTTCCGGCATGGCCGGCGCGACCCGGTCCGGATCGAACACCACGATGTCCGCCTTGAGCCCCTCGCGCAGCAGGCCGCGGTCGTGGAAGCCCCAGCGGGTCGCGGTGTCGTAGGTGATCTTGCGCACGCCCTCTTCCAGGGTGAACGCCTCGCGCTCGCGCACCCAGTGGCTCAACAGGTGGGTCTGGAGCGAGCAATCGACGATCTGCGAGACATGCGCGCCGGAGTCCGAGAAGGTCGTGCAGGCATAGGGGTGGCGCATGAGCTCCAGCGCGTCGTCGAGGTTCTCGTTGGCGATGGGCTGGCGGAAGAACGCCTTGAGGTCGCATTCGAGCGCGATGTCGATCATCGCCTCGGCCGGATGGACGCCGCGCTCCGCCGCGATCTCGGCGAGCGAGCGGTGAGGCAGCCTGATCCGGTCCATCCAGAAGAAGATGTCCCATTCCGGCGGGCGCGCCTCGGCGCCGACCACGGCCGCGCCGTCATGCTCCCGACTCGCGACTTCGATGAGGCGGGCGCGCATCTCGGGATCGGCGAATGCCTGCCTCTGCTCTTCGAGCGGCAACGCGCGGACCTCGCGCCAGACCTCGCGCTTGTCGAAGGGCGTGCTCGTCTCGAAGGAGAGCACGGTGTTGATCTCGCGCGCATGGACCTGGGTGAAGACATTGGCGCCGTTGCGGTTGCCTTCCGAGATCAGGTCGTAGAAGGCGCGCCACTGGCCGGGCCTCTCCTTGCGGCTGAGGGACCCGAAGGTCACGGGCCGGCCGGTCTCGGCGGAGAGTTCGATCAGGCTCTGGTAGAAGGCCATCATCTCGTTGTCGCCGCCGCGCTCCATGGCGAGCTGGAAGATGCCGGCGCCCTCCTCGCCCATGGCGCGCACGAGATGCTGCACCTCGGAAAAGGCCGCCACGCGGCTGGCGACCGGGCGGTCGTCGGAGGTGAGATGGCTCGGGCTGCGGGAGGTGGAGAAGCCGAGCGCGCCCGCGCGCACCGCCTCGCGGACATGCGCTTCCATCGCCTTCAGGTCGTCCTCGCCCGCTTCCTCTTCGAAGGCGCGCTCGCCCATGACATAGGTGCGCAGCGCCGCATGGCCGATATAGCCCGCATAGTTGATGCCCTTGGGCGCGGCGTCCACGGCCTTCATGAACTCCGGGAAGGTCTCCCAGCTCCAGTCGATGCCGGTCAGCATGGCGTTGCGGTCGATGTCCTCGGCGCGCTCCAGGTTGCGGAACACGAGGTCCGCCTCGGCCTCGCGGCAGGGCGCGAGCGTGAAGCCGCAATTCCCCATCACCGCCGTGGTGACGCCGTGATAGCAGGAGCAGGAGCCGAGCTCGTCCCAGAACAGCTGCGCATCCATGTGGGTGTGGCCGTCCACGAAACCGGGCGCGACGACATGGCCTTCGGCATCGACGGTCTCGTCAGCCGGGGCGGCGATGCGCCCGATGCGCGCAATCCGCCCGTCCTTGACCCCCACGTCCGCCCGGTAGCGCGCGAGGCCGGAACCGTCCACGACCGTGCCGTTCCTGATGACGAGATCGTAGCTCATGGGACTCCTCCCCCTGCCTCTGTTTCGCCGGACCCTAGCAGCAGCCGCGCCGCCTCACCACAGCCAGGTCTCCATATTCGGATAAGGCTCCGAGCGGGACACGCTCTGGAGGCCCTTGACGCAGCGGACGATCCACCAGACCAGCGTCGCGAGAAACAGGACCCACCCGATCACAATGACGGTGGCAGCGCCGCTGACGACCATATAGAGCAGGCCGATCCAGAAGGTCCTGATCTGGAACCGGTAGTGGTCATTGACCCAGCCGCCGCTGTCATTGCGGCTGACATAGGCGATGATGACGCCGATCGGCGCCAGCAGCCCGATGACGATGCCGCCGAGATAGAGGATATAGACGATCTTCGCGTTGCCGCCGCTCGCTCGGCCACCGCCCGCAGGCAGTATGTCGTTGCCCTGCATCACTCCTCCGCTGCGGCTTCCTCCCTCGCCATCGGGTCGGCGGCGGGCACGGTGATGTCGGCGGCGGCGTGGTGGGTAGAGCGCGCATCCGGTTCCAGGTCGGTCTGGACGATGTTGCGCCCGAACGCGCCGACCAGCGGAATGTCCGCCTCCGCCAGCGGCTCCATCCGCGGCTTGCGCGCGAGCGCCGCCTCGATATAGGGCGCGAGCTCCTCGGCCTTCCGCGCCTCGCGCTCTTCCTCGCCCGCCTTGAAATGCGGCATGACCTCGGCCGAGAACAGTTCCATCGCCTCGCAAATGTGCGTGTGCTCGTTCTTGCCGCCCTGCTGGATGAAGATCACCTGGTCCACGCCCGCATCGGCGAATTCCTGCAGATGCTCGCGCACCTCGTCGGGCGTGCCGATGCCGCTGCCCTTGCCGACATCGTCCATGTGCTCGCGCGCCTCCTCGAAGCGCTCCCAGACCCCCGTCACGCCCGGCTTGTGCTGGCCGAACACATAGTAGTGGCCGAGCGAGTAGCCGAAATAACGGAAGCCGTCCGCCCCGCGCCGCTTCGCCTCCTCCGGGTCGTGATGCACCGAAAAGCCCGTGCACATGGCGATGTTGGCGTTGACCGCATGGCCGATGGGCACGCACTCCTCGGACTTGATGATGGCGTAATATTCCTCGACCCACTGCCGCGCCACATCGGGATTGACGAAGGCGAAGGTGAGCGCGCCGATGCCGGCCCTGGCGGCGGCGTGGATCGTCTCCATGCGCGAACACGCCACCCAGAGCGGCGGATGCGGCTTCTGGTAGGGCTTCGGCAGCACATTGCGGCACGGCATGGAGAAATACTGCCCCTCGAAGCCCGGATAGGGCTCCATGGTCAGCATGTTGGCGGACTGCTCGGTCGCCTCGAACCACATCGCCTTCTTGTCTTCCATCGGCACGCCGAAGCCTTCCATCTCCATGCGCGACGCGCTTTCGCCCGTGCCCCAGTCCACCCGGCCGTGGCTGATGAGGTCGAGCGTGGCGATGCGCTCGGCGACGCGCGCCGGGTGGTTGTAGGGCGGCGGGGAGAGCACGACCGCGTGGCCGAGGCGGATCCGCTTCGTGTTGCGCGCGCAGGCGCCCAGGAACACCTCCGGCGCGGAGGAGTGCGAATACTCCTCCAGGAAGTGGTGCTCGTTCTCCCAGACATAGTCGAAGCCCAGCCGGTCGGCGAGCTCCACCTGCTCGATGGCCTCGTGCAGCAGGTCGTAATCCGACTTTTCTTCCCAGCTTCGCGGCAGCTGGTGTTCGTAAAGCAGTCCGAATTTCATGCGGGTCGATCCTTCCGGGCGGGCTTGCGCGGTGCAGCATAGCGTCTCGGCCGTGACAATGGGGAGAAAACCGGGCTAGGCTTGCCGGCGAGTCCAGACAAGCAGGAGCCGGAGCCCATGGCCGCCCCCGCCCGCGAGATCGCCTCCCCGCCGCCGTTTGAGATGACGCCGCTGTCGCCGGTGGGCGGCGTGGAAATCCGCGGCATCGACCTGGCCGCGCCCTTCGGCGACGAGGTCTTCGACGCCATTATGGACGCCTTCCTCGAACACCACATCCTCGTGTTCCGCGAACAAAACCTGCCGGGCGAGGCGCAGCTCGCCTTCACGCGCCGGTTCGGCGAGATCGAGGAGCATGTCGGGCGGTTGCCGAACGGCGAGAAGTATCCGCTGCTCCACGTCATCCACAATCTGGACGAGGACGGCAACCCGGTCCGCATCTCCGGCGGAAACTATTTCTGGCACACGGACAAGTCGTACCATGCCGTGCCTTCGCTGCTGACCATGCTGCATGCGGTCGAAACGCCGTCGGAGGGCGGCGACACCCAGTTCGCCAACATGCACATGGCCTGGGAGTCGCTGGACCGGGAGACACAGGAGGAGGTCTCGGACCTCTGTGCCATCCACAGCTGGGAGGCCAACCGGCGCAACACCAAGCAATCGCCGGCGACCGAAATCCAGAAGCGCGAGCGCCCGCCCGTGCGCCACCCGATCGTGCGCTCCCACCCCGTCACCGGGCGCAAGGCCCTCTATCTCGGCATCCACACGAGCCATATCGAGGGCCGCCCGAAGGAGGAAGGCCACGCCTTCCTGAACCGGCTGCTGCGTCGCGCGACGAAGGCGGATTTGATCTACACGCACAAATGGCTGAAGGGCGACCTCGTGCTCTGGGACAATCGCTGCCTGCTGCACCGCGCGGTTGCCAATTTCGACATGGAGAGCGAGCGGCGCGTGCTGCACCGCACGGTCGTGAAGGGCACGGTCCCCTACTGATCCGCTTCCGGCGGGGCCTCCGCGTCGATAACCTGCCGCGCCGCGTCCAGCCGGAACCCGGCCCGCGCCATCGCGGCAAGGTCCTTCTCCCGCCGGCCCGCGCGTTCGGCCGGGTCGCGCCAAGGCCCGAACCGCCGGCGCCGCGCCAGCGCCCGGGCGGCCTCCAGCTCTGCCGCATCGTCTTCCCGGGCAAGCAGCCGCTCGATCTCCTCACGCGGGGCGCCCTTGGAGGAAAGCCGCGCCGCGAGCCCGCGCGCCGAAGCCCCGCGCCGGCGCAGCGCCCTTGCCTGCGCCTCCGCCCAGGCGCGGTCGTCGATCAGGCCCATGCGGACGAGGTCGGAGAGCACCGCGTCGATATCCTCTTCGCCTGCGCGAATTTCTGCCCCGCGCACAGCACCCCGCTCCAGCCTGCGCTGCAACAGGCGCCGGACATGCGCTTCGGGCGCGGCATAGCGCGAGAGATAGGCAAGCGCCGCGCGCCGCAGCCGCGCCCGGTCCCAGACTCCCGGCTTCCGGCGTCTCAACAAGGCTTGCTCGTCAGACGCCGGACCCCATCGGCTCGCTGCGGTCCACCACGCGCTCGGCCGGGCCGACGATCATCGGGTCCGGACTCACCACTACCTCCACATCCTTGTCCGGATAGGGAAGGTGCGAAAGGAAGTGCTGCATGCATGCCAGGCGGGCGCGTTTCTTGTCGTCCGACTTGATGACCGTCCAGGGCGCGTCGGCCGTGTCGGTGTAGAAGAACATCGCCTCCTTGGCCTGCGTGTAGGCCTCCCACTTGTCGAGCGAAGCCACGTCGATGGGCGAGATCTTCCATTGCTTCAGCGGATCGGTGAGCCGGCTGTCGAAACGGCTCGCCTGCTCGTCCTGCGTCACCGAGAACCAGTATTTGAACAGGAAGGTGCCGCTGCGGACCAGCATCCGCTCCAGCTCCGGGCACTGGCGCATGAACTCCAGATATTCGGACCCGGTGCAGAACCCCATCACCCGCTCGACGCCGGCCCGGTTGTACCAGGACCGGTCGAACATCACGATCTCGCCGGCCGCCGGAAAGTGGCCGACATAGCGCTGGAAGAACCACTGGCTCTGCTCGCGTTCGCTGGGCTTCTCCAGCGCCACGACCCGAGCGCCGCGCGGGTTCAGATGCTCCATGAAGCGCTTGATGGTGCCGCCCTTGCCGGCCGCGTCGCGCCCTTCGAAGAGCACGATCACCTTGGCGCCCGACTCCCTGACCCAGTGCTGCGCCTTCAGCAGTTCGACCTGGAGCGCCGCCTTGAGCCGTTCGTATTCAGCCCTCCGCAGCCGGTCCGGGTAGGGATAGACACCTTCGCGAAATACCCTGGCGACAGTGTCCTCGGTGGTCTGGCCTTCCGGCGCTGCGCCGTTGCCCTGGGTTGCTGCATCCTGCATCGTCGGCCTCCCCGAAAGGTGCCCTGCCGTCCGACGGATTGCCGACCTTGGCGCTCTGGAACAACGGCCGGTGTCCTTCGCAGCAGCCGTCCGAAGCGGAAGCGCGTCCCGCGCTGCGCCGGCGGCGGGTCGTCGGGCAGAGACGGTATGCCCCGTCCCCGACCGATGCAAGCCCGCGCCGGTTTCACACGCTCAGAGGTCGGGGCTGCGGTCCGGAAAGCCCGTTTCCGCTTCATAGGCCGCGCCCAGGCTGTAGAGCGCCGCTTCGTCGAAGGGGCGCGCCAGAAGCTGGATCGAGCCCGGCATGCCGAGCACCGCCTCCGGCGTCGGCAGCGCCAGGCCCGGGAGGGTCAGATAGTTGAACGGGCGCGTGCACCGGGAGAGCCGCGAGATCACCGCCTCGAACCCCTGTGACGACCCAACATCCGTTTCCTCGATGGTCGGCGTCGCGACATTGAAGGTCGGCGCCAGAAGCACGTCGCAGGCCGAAAACACGCGCTCGACGAACTCGGTCACGATCCGGGGGCGGAGCTGCACGGCGGACAGGTAATCGACCGCGCTGAAGCGGAAGCCCATCTCGCAGCGCGCCCGCATCTGGGCGCCGTAATCGTCACGCCGTTCCCTGAGCCAGTGGGCATGCAGCGTCGCCGCTTCCGAGGCGGTAAGCGGCGCGGACAGGTGGTTGATGCGTGCCATGTCGCCCACATCGACCTCGACCGGCTCCGCGCCGGCGGAGACCAGCGCGGCAAGCGCCTTGTCGCGGGCGGCGAGCGCCGGTTCGTCCGCATCCTCCTCGAAAAAGCCCCGCGCGATGCCGACTCTTACGCCCGCGGCCCTGGGTGCGCGCGCCGCAGCGGCATAGTCCGGAACCGGCATGTCCGCCGAGGTCGGGTCCAGCGGGTCGCGGCCGGCGATCGCCGCCAGCATCAGCGCATTGTCGAGCACGGTGCGCGTGAGCGGGCCCACATTGTCCAGCGAGAAGGACAGGCCCATGACGCCGAAACGGCTGACCCGCGTCTGGGTCGGCTTCATGCCGGCAAGGTTGCAGAAGCCGGCGGGCAGGCGGATCGAGCCGCCCGTGTCGGAGCCGAGCGCGCCGTAGCAGAGCCGCGCGGCCGTCGCCGAGCCGGAGCCGGAGGAGGACCCGCCCGTGATCCGGGACGGGTCCCAGGGATTGCGGCAGGGGCCGAAATGCTCGTTATGGCCGGTCGGCCCCATGGCGAACTCCGCCATGTTGAGCCCGCCCAGATAGGTAGCGCCGGCCTCGGCCAGCCGCGCCAGCGCCGTCGAGGTCGTTTCGGGGCGGAAGTCCCGGCGGATTTTGCTGCCGCAGGTCGTGAGACCGCCCGCCCGGTAATACATGTCCTTGTGGGCGAGCGGCGCGCCGGCGAGCGGCCCGAGCGTCTCGCCCCGGGCGCGCTTCGCGTCCACCGCGGCCGCGCCCTCGCGGGCGGTCTCCTCCTCCACGCGCACGAAGGCGTTCAGCTTCGGGTTCACCGCCCCGATCCGCGCGAGTGCCGCTTCCGTCAGTTCCGTCGCCGTGAAATCGCCCCGGACGACGCCTTCCGCCGCCCGGGCAAGCGTGAGGTCTGTCAGGCTCATGCGTCCGCCTCCGGTGCAAGGCGCGCTATCGCCGTGTCGATGTGCTGCGGCTCGGTGTCGAAGAGCGAGCCGTCGCCGTGGTCGAGGAGTGCGCGCCGGAGGCCGGCCTGGGCGCGGTCCGACCGGGTGCTTGCGGCCGGATCGTACCGATAGCCCGGAAAGGGTTCGTCTCGTTCTGTCTCGCTCATGGGGCCTTGGGCCTTTCGTCTCGAAGCTCTTGTTTTTCGTCCCGTCCGCGATATGACGCACGCTTCCCGACGCGCCGGGGCTCGCGGACATGACCGAACTCATTCTGCACCATTACGACATTTCCCCCTATGCGGAGAAAATCCGCCTCGCCTTCGGGCTGAAGGGGCTGGCATGGCGCTCGGTCATCCAGCCGATGGTGCTGCCGAAACCCGACCTGACGCCGCTCACTGGCGGGTTCCGCCGCACGCCCGTGCTCCAGGTCGGCGCGGACATCTATTGCGACACGCTTTGCATCGCGATGGAGCTCGACCGGCGCTACCCGGACCCGCCGCTGCTGCCGGAAGAGGGGCGCGGCTTCGACGCCATGCTGGCGACCTGGGCGGAGCGCGTGCTGATGTGGCCGACCGCGCGCTATGTCACCGGCATGAACCGCGACATGCTCTCGGAAGGCTTCTTCCGCGACCGCTCCGCCATGCGGGGCCACACCGCGCCGGACATGGAGAAAGTCGCGGCCGACCTGCCGCACCAGGAAGGCCAGCTTCGCCTCATGCTGGGCTGGGTGGAAGACCTGCTGGCGGACGCCGGGTCCAGCCTCGCGACCCGCACGCCCCGGCTCGCGGATTTCGCCCTTTACCAGCGGCTCTGGTGGCTGAAGGCGCTCGACGGCAAGGCCGCGCCCGTGCTCGCCGGCTATCCCCTCACCGCCGACTGGATGGCGCGCATTGCCAGCATCGGCCACGGCCAGCGCTCGGAACTGACGGCGGCCGACGCGCTCCGCATCGCCGCCGAAGCGGAGCCGGCGCCCCCGCCTTCAACCGGCGATCCCGGCGACATCCCGCCCGGCCGGCGCGTCCGCGTCGCGACGGAGGATTTCGCCCTCGACCCCGTGGAAGGCGAGACCGTCCACGCAACCCCGAACGAAATCGCCATTCGTCGCGAAGACCCGGAAACCGGCCAAATCCACGTCCACTTCCCCTGCCTCGGCTATGAGGTGACGGTGTTGTAGGAGGTATGCGGCCGGCAGTCTGCGATGACGGCTGCCAAAGACAATGTCGCCGTCCGTGTAGCTGCCCTCGCCGAACACCGTGTTCCCGGAAACCGTCTGCTGGACTCCGTCGCTCGTCAGCAAGAGCGAGGTGATCCCCGCCTCGTCCAGCGTTTGCAGCTCGCCCGGATCGCTTACTCCGTCCTGGTCCAAGTCCTGCCAGACGCGGAACTTGCTCCATTCCGCATCGCCCGGATCGAGGTCCCCGTTCCCGTTCGTGTCGAAATGCGCCAGCCCCTCAAGGTCCGTCCGCGCGCCTTCCACATAGGAAACGAAAGACAGCTCGTCATGCGCTGAGATGCTCTCGTCGCCGCGCCCGTGAGAACTTGCACCCGGCCGAAGAACCGCATCGGCGGTCAGCGCCACCAGGCCGGCGCGCGCCGCAACACATGCGGCAGACGCCAGACCCCGTTTCCCGGTATCGCCGAAATCCCCATGGCAGCCCCCGACTGCCCCCGCAGAGCTTCGCTGCCGGCAATCTGCCCGACAGGCGTTTTCGATGTCAATGAAGGAAGCGCGCCGCCGCCGCTCGCATCTTGGCCGGCCTCTGGCTACGGACCAACGAGCGTCGTGAATCGGCGCAAGATCAGCGATAAATCGGCCGTGGATTTCCCGTCGAAAATGCTTGGAAAATCCCGCCGAAATAAGTTCTGCAGAACTTTTGTCCGCCTATAGTCGCGTGGGCTGAATTGCATCGGGTCGGCCGGCACAGGCGCGGCCGGTTTCGCCCCTCCATGTCCCGAACAGCGCCACAATGCAGTCCTTGCCACACGCGCCTTTCGTCGTCAGGTCATCTGTCCAAGCATTCCCGATTCATACCCTATAGCAAGCACATAAGGTATTTGATCCTGCTATAGACCCCTGTTCGGGAAAACATGGGGCTTATGCCAGCGGCCGGTGGTTGAGCGGCCCGTGTCCGCGCCCGAGGCCGGGAGCGGAGCGGATCGCCTCATGGACGAAATCGCCGGCCCGTCTGACGGCCGAAACAAGGTCGAGTCCCTGGGCGATGCCGGTTGCAGCGGCCGAGGCGAGCGTGCAGCCCGTGCCGTGAGTATGCCTGGTATCGAGGCGCTCGTGCTCGAACACGGTCTCGCCGGAGGGCTGCAGCAGCCGGTCGCGCACCATGGAGCCCTCGCCGTGCCCGTCCTTCAGCAGCACCGCGCCCACCCCAAGGGCAGCCCAAGTGGACCAGCCGGACGTACGGCCGTCCAGCAGCGCTTCCGCTTCGGGCAGGTTCGGCGTCAGCAGCGCCGCGAGCGGCAGCATGCGTCCGCGCAGCGCCACGACCGCATCCTCCCGGAGCAGGGCATGTCCGCCCTTCGCCACCATGACCGGATCGACCACGACCGGCACGCCCGGCGCTTCCCGCTCCAGCGTTTCGGCCACTGCCTCAATGACCTCCGCATCGTGCAGCATGCCGGTCTTGACCGCGTCCGCGCCGATGTCCCGCAGCACGACGCGCATCTGGTCGGCGATGAAGCCCGGCGGCACCGGGTGGACGCCGTGGACGCCCTCGGTGTTCTGTGCCGTGAGGGCCGTCACCGCCGTCATCGCGAAGCCGCCGAGCGCCGTGCAGGTCTTGATGTCCGCCTGGATTCCGGCCCCGCCGCCGGAATCCGAGCCCGCAACGATCAGCAGGCGGCCCTGCGCGCCCACTTTCAGACGGCGGCCCGGATGTCGGCCGCAAGGCTCTCGACGATCTCGCCGACGAGATGCTCGTCCTCGGCCTCGGCCATGATGCGGATCAGCGGCTCGGTCCCGGACTTGCGGATCAGCAGCCGCCCGACGCCGTCGAGCCGGGATTCGGCATCCGCCACCGCCTGCCGCACGGCGGGCGAGGCCAGCGGGTCGCGCGCGCCGTAGGGTACATTCTCGAGGCGCTGCGGCAGCGGCTCGAAGAGGGCAAGCGCCTCCGATGCCGGCCTGCCGCCCGCCACCAGCTCCGCCAGCACCTGCAGCGCCGCCAGCAGGCCGTCGCCGGTCGCGCAATGGTCGCGCAGCACGACATGCCCGGACTGTTCGCCGCCGAAATTGAGGCCGTTGGCGCGCATATGCTCGACCACATAGCGATCGCCGACGCGGGTGCGCTCCAGGGCGAGCCCGATGCCATCCAGATAGCGTTCGAGGCCCAGATTGGACATGACCGTCGCCACGACCGCGCCGCCGCGCAGCCGGCCGCGCCGCTGCCAGGCGGTCGCGATGAGCGCCATCACCCGGTCGCCGTCCACCGGCCGGCCGGCTTCGTCTGCCAGCACGAGGCGGTCCGCGTCGCCGTCGAGGGAGAGGCCGATATCGGCGCCATGCTCCCTGACCGCCCGGCAGATGGTTTCCGGGTGCGCGGCCCCGCAGGCGTCGTTGATGTTCATGCCGTCCGGCGAGACGGCGATGGGAACGACCTCCGCGCCGAGCTCCCACAGCACGGCGGGCGCCACCCGGTAGGCCGCCCCGTTGGCGCAATCGACGGCGATCCTGAGCCCGTCGAGCCGCATGCCCTGGGGGAAGCTGCTCTTCACGGCCTCGATATAGCGGCCCTGCGCGTCCTCCATGCGCCGGGCGCGGCCGAGCGCCTCGGGCGCGGCGCGGCGGCTCTCGACCTCGGCCATGGCCGCCTCGACCGCCTGTTCCTCCGCATCGGAGAGCTTGTAGCCGTCGGGGCCGAAAATCTTGATGCCATTGTCGTGGAAGGGGTTGTGCGAGGCGGACAGCATGACGCCGAGATCGGCGCGGAGCGAGCGCGTCAGCACGGAAACCGCGGGCGTCGGCAGCGGGCCCACCGTCACCGCGTCCCAGCCGAGCGCGATGAAGCCGCAGACCAGCGCCGGCTCCAGCAGATAGCCGGAAAGGCGCGTGTCCTTGGCGATCACGGCGGTGCCGCGCCCGTTGCCGCCGAAGCGGGCCGCCGCCGCCATCGCCGCGCGCATGACCGTCTCCGGCGTCATCGGTTCGACATTCGCGCGCCCGCGAATGCCGTCCGTGCCGAAGAGCCTGCGGGTCCCGGTCCCGTCCATGGCTTCAAACATGGCGAAGCGCCCGCCAGACCGCAAGCGCGCGGCAGGTCTCCTCGACATCGTGGACCCGGAGCAGGCGCACGCCCCGGTCCAGCGCGAACAGCCCGGCGGCCAGCGACTCGGGGAAGCGGCGCTTCGGGTCCGGCTCGCCCGAGATGCGGCCGAGCGATGCCTTGCGCGATACGCCGAGCGCGACCGTGCAGCCGAGCGCGCCGAAGCGCTCCAGGCCCTGCAGCAGGGCCAGATTGTGCTCCAGCGTCTTGCCGAAGCCGTAACCGGGATCGATGGCGAGGCGCTCGGGGCCGATGCCTGCCGCCCGGCAGGCTTCCACCCGGCCGGCGAGGAAGGCGAACACGTCCTCCACCACATCGTCGTAGCAGGGCGCTGCCTGCATGGTTTCGGGCCTGCCCTGCATGTGGACGAGGACGGCGCTTGCGCCTGTCTCGGCGACGACACCAAGGGAAGCCGGGTCGGCGGTGAGCGCCGAAACGTCGTTGGCAATGGAGGCTCCGGCGGCGAGCGCCGCGCGCAGTACCTCCGGATGGCGGGTATCGACCGAGACCGGAATGCCGTCGTCCGCGAGCGCGGCCACGACCGGCAGGATGCGCCGGCATTCCTCGGCGTCATCGACCTCGGCCGCTCCAGGGCGGGTGGACTCGCCGCCGACATCGACGATATCGGCGCCCGCCGCAGCCAGCGCCTTCCCGCGCCCGATGGCGGCCTCCGGATCGAACCAGTCGCCGCCGTCGGAAAAGCTGTCCGGGGTCACGTTGACCACGCCCATGACGAGGGGCTGCCGGGTGGGCAATCCGGCGAAGCGATCCGGTTGTTCGGGCATGATCGGGACCGGTGCCCGGAGGACCGCCTAGCCCTCCGGCTGCGGCTCGGGGCCGAACCCTCCGGGCATGGGGCTGGAGCCACGCCCCCGCTGGCCGCTCGACGGCACCGATGCGCCGCGCATCGACCCTTCGGGTCCGGAAGCGGCAGGCTCGTCGCGCCGGATCGGCTCGCCCCGCACGGCAGCCTCGACTTCGTCACGGCTCAGGGTCTCGAACTCCAGCAGCGCCTTGGCAACCAGGTGAAGGTCGTCGATCCGCTCGGTCAGGATGCGCCGGGCGGTCGTCTCGCCCTCTTCGACAAGGCGGCGCGTCTCCGCGTCGATGATGCGTGCCGTCTCGTCGGAGACGTTCTTGCGCTGCGCCACGGAGTGGCCGAGGAACACCTCCTCCTCGTTGTCGGCGTAGCGCAGCGGTCCGAGATCGACGCCGAAGCCCCATTCCGTGACCATGCGCCGGGCGATGCGGGTGGCCTGCTGGATGTCGGAGGCGGCGCCGGTCGTCACTTTCTCCTCGCCGAAGATCAGCTCCTCCGCCACGCGCCCGCCGAACAGGCCGGCCAGCAGCGCCTGCAGCTCCACCTTGGACTGGCTGTATTTGTCCCGTTCGGGCATGAAATGCGCCACGCCCAGCGCACGGCCACGCGGCACGATGGAGACCTTGTGCAGCGGGTCGTGGTGTTCGAGGCTCAGCATCACCAGGGCGTGGCCGCCCTCGTGATAGGCGGTGAGCTTCTTCTCGTCCTCGCTCATCACCATGGACCGGCGCTCGGTCCCCATCATCACCTTGTCCTTGGCCTCTTCCAGGTCCGACATGGTGACGAAACGCTTGTCGCGCCGGGCGGCGAGCAATGCCGCCTCGTTCACGAGATTGGCGAGGTCCGCGCCCGAGAAGCCGGAAGTGCCGCGCGCGATGATCTTGGGCTCCGCGTCAGGGGCCAGCGGCACCTTCTTCAGATGCACCTTCAGGATCTTCTCACGCCCGAGGATGTCCGGATTTGGTACCACGACCTGGCGGTCGAAGCGGCCCGGCCTGAGGAGCGCGGGATCGAGCACGTCCGGCCGGTTGGTCGCCGCGATCAGGATGACGCCTTCATTGGTCTCGAAGCCGTCCATCTCGACCAGAAGCTGGTTGAGCGTCTGTTCGCGCTCGTCGTTGCCGCCGCCGAGCCCCGCGCCGCGATGGCGTCCTACCGCGTCGATCTCGTCGATGAAGATGATGCAGGGCGCGTTCTTCTTGCCCTGTTCGAACATGTCCCGGACCCGGCTGGCGCCGACGCCGACGAACATCTCGACGAAATCGGAGCCGGAAATCGTGAAGAACGGCACATTCGCTTCGCCTGCGATGGCGCGCGCGAGCAGCGTCTTGCCGGTGCCGGGCGGGCCCACCAGCAGCACGCCTTTGGGGATCCTGCCCCCGAGGCGCTGGAATTTCTGCGGGTCGCGCAGATATTCGACCACCTCTTCCAGTTCTTCCTTGGCCTCGTCGATGCCGGCAACATCCTCGAAGGTGATGCGCCCGGACTTCTCCGTCAGCATCCGCGCCTTCGACTTGCCGAAGCCCATCGCGCGTCCGCCGCCGGACTGCATCTGGCGCATGAAGAAAATCCAAACGCCGATGAGCAGCAGCATCGGGAACCAGGAAATCAGGATCGAGACGAGCGACAGGCCGTCGTCCGGCGGCACCGCGTTGATCCGCACGCCGCCCTTGCGCAGCCTTTCGACAAGTCCGGGGTCTTCCGGCGTGTAGGTGGTGAAGCGCTTGCCGTCCTTGGTCTGACCGACGATCGTGCGGCCCTGGATCGTGACTTCCTGGACATGTCCGGCTTCGACCTGGGCGACGAAGTCCGAGAAAGGAAGGCCGTTCTGACCGCCGCGGTTGCCCGAGCCCTGGAAGACATTGAAGAGCAGGATCAGCAGAACGCCGAGCACGAGCCATATCGCAATATTCTTGCCCATCGTCTTCAGCGAACGCCTCCTGCCGGCGTGGAACGGTGTGGGGATATTCCGATTCTAGTTAAGTTGTTCGCCGCTGGAAACAAGGGCGAAGCCCGGCCCTGCCAGCGGCGAGCGCGGCCGGAATGTCGCACGAGGATATGCCGTATCGTCAAGTCCGCATCCCTGCTCATGCAATTCCAGCGGCTTTCCGTCCTCGGAAAAGAATCCGGGCAAGCCATGGTCCAGCGCGGCCGGCCATGGCCTGGTTGCCGTCGGCGCCGCGCATGTCCGCCGCGCCACCGTGACGGGCGACGGACCCGGATTTACGACATGGAAACGCCCGTCCCAGAAGCCCTGTCCGCCAGGGCCGAGCCTCAGCGTTTCCCGGATACGGCCGGCCTCGCGACCGCACCACCAACCCGTCTGCGTTCGCACCAGGGCGCAGCCGCCAAGCACGGCGGCGGAATGCGCTTCGGCGAGCCGGACGGAGAGGCCGGCGATCCTGCCGCTGCGGGGCGGGTGAACCTTTCCGCCCAGGGTTGCCAGCACACGCCCGAGTGCACCTTCACCGAGCGGCGAGGCGAGCATTCGTGCAATGTCGATGCGGGCAATGCCGCTGTCGTGAAGTTCGACGGTCCTTGCCAGCAGGTCGGCCAATCCCTCCTCCCTCAGCCGCCGCGAGGATGCCCGCTCGGCCGTCCTGCGGCCCATGTCCCCCAGTTGTGCGGGCGTCATGGCCGCACGCAGCCGTCCCCGCGCGGAAGAGGGCAACAGGTTGGTCGGGTCGTCGATCCACCGGACGCCCAGCCGCTCCAGATACGCCTCCAGGTCTTGCCGGGGTCGCTCCAGCAAGGGGCGCAGCAGCCGCATGTCCGGAAGCTCGCGGAGAGGCGTCATGCCGGCCAGGCCGCTCTCTCCGCTCCCGCGTTCGGCGCGCATTGCCGCTGTCTCGCCTTGGTCCTCGAGATGGTGGCCCAGCAGCAGGTGCAGGGCCCCCGCATCGCGGCAGGCCTCGGCCAGCAGCCGGTAGCGGGCCTGGCGCGCTGCCGCCTGCCTGTTGCCGGCCGCGAGCGGGCCGGTACGGACGAGGATCCGGTGCGGAATGCCGAAACCGGCAAGGCGGGCTCCTGCCCCTGCCGCCTCGTTGGCGGACTCCGGCCGGAGGCGATGGTCGACTGTAACGGCCAGAAGTTCTCCGCCTCGCGCGGCTGTCCAGGCCTTGGCCATCAATGCGAGCGCCATGCTGTCGCGCCCGCCGGACACGGCGGCCACGATGCGCGGCGTCCGCTCGAACGGCCCAAGCCGTTCCATGGAGCGGTCGAACGGAGTGTCCGGCGGGGGTGTCTTCGCGCGTGGACTACGGCTGGAAGGGGCCGGGCCGGGTGTCAGCACTGCAGCCGTCGGCGTTCGGCCTCGGCAGCGGCAAAAACGGCCACCGGCGCCTGCTTGTGCTTGCGCGTGAGCCTCGAAAGCGCAATGCAGGCTTCATCCCGCTTGTCGAGCGCGGCGAGCGCCTGACCGAGCTTCAGCAGGTTGTCGGGGGCCTTGGGGCCTTCAGGGTCCCGTTCGTAGGCGATCAGGAATTGCTGCGCTGCCGGTCCGTGTTCTCCTTGCCCGGCGAGGCTCGTCGCCAGCCAGTGCCTGGCATTGTTTGCCAGCCTGTGTTCGGCAAAGTCGTTGAGGAAGGTTTCAAAGACCTTTTCGGCTTCCGGCAGGCGCGCCTGGAGCAGGAGATTCCGCCCTTCCTTGTATAGCTCCAGCGCGTCACCCCCAGGCAGCGCGGCGACTGTTCCGGCCCCGGTTTCACCAGCCGGAGCAATGGGTGCGGCAGGCCTGTCGGCATCTGCGACCGGAGGTTCGGGAGTCTCCGCCGGCCGCTGCGCGGCTGCCCGTTCCATCGCGTCCACGCGCAATTCAAGAGCGTCGAGTTGGCGTTGCAGCCGCTCGACAGTGCCGTTCAGTTCGCGCAGTTCGCGTTCATAGGTGGAAAGTCTGGTTTCGATCAGCTTGGCGTAGTCGGCCGTCTGCGCCGCTGCCGCGGACGGCAGGGCGCAGAGCAGCAGAAACGCCAAGACGCGCATGGCCGGATCAATCGAGAATCATCACCGAACGGCGGTTCTGGGCCCAGGCTTCCTCGTTCGATTCCACCGCAATGGGCCTTTCCTTGCCGTAGCTGACGATGCGGACCCGGTTGGCGTCGATGCCCGAGGCGAGCAGATAGCTGCGTACCTCGGCGGCTCGCCGTTCGCCGAGCGCCAGGTTGTATTCGCGCGTGCCGCGCTCGTCCGCGTGGCCTTCGACGACCACCGAGAGATTGGCATGCGCCGTAAGCCAGTTCGCCCAGGCGGCAACCTGGTCCTGCGATTCGGCGTTCAGGTCGTGCTGGTCGTAGGCGAAATGCACCCGGTCGCCGATAACCTCTTGCAACTCTTCTGCCGACCCCGGAGGAGGCGCCAGCGTCTTTGCGTCGACTCCCTGGTCCTGCCTGGCCGCGGTCTGGGTGCTCTCACCGGTCGCCGGCGCGGCGCCCGCCTTGCCGTCGTCCAACTCCGAACCCGTCTCGCAGGCGGCGAGCAGCACCAGCGCCAGGGCTGGCGCCAGCAGTTTTATCGACATCCGAAATCTCCTTCTGTTTCGCGGCGCACAATGACCCCGAATCGGGGCCATTGTGCGGTATTCGAATCTAGGCACAAGTGTATTCACCGGGAAATCGGAGACCAGGCCGGATCGGAGGCGTCGGTCTCTGTCGCGATCCGGCGCGGCGCCCCTCCGATGATGTTGACCTGCCACAATCCGGGCGACAGGCCCACCCTGCGTTCATGTACGCTGTCCTGCTTGAAATAGGCCAGCACCCGCCCATTGGGCGACCAGGTCGGTCCTTCGGCATGGTAGGCGGAATCCAGGATTCTCGGCTCCGTACCGTCGGGGCGCATGGTGCCGATATGGAATTGCCCACCCAGAATTTTCGTGAAAGCGACGAGATCGCCCCGCGGCGACCATACGGGTGTGGCGAATCGGCCCTTTCCGGTGCTGATGCGGCGCGGTTCGGACCCGTCGGCGTTCATGACATAGAGTTGCTGGGTGCCGCTCCGTTTGGACTCGAACACGATCCGTTCGCCGTCGGGGCTGTAGGAGGCGGCAGCGTCGATGCCGGCGGTGTAGGTAAGGCGGGTGAGCCTGTGCGTGCCGAGGTCCATCGAGAAGATGTCCGAGTTGCCCTCTTCCTGCGTCATCGTAATCAGCACGTTCTTTCCGTCCGGGGAGAAACGCGGCGCATACTGCATCCCCGGAAAACGTCCGAGACCTTCGCGCTGATTGGAATCGATATCGAAGATGTGCACGCTCGGCGGCTGGTTCGGGCGGTCGTAGGCGAGGTAGATGATTTCCTGCTCCGTCGGTGAAAAACGGGGCGTCAGCACCAGGTTGGCGCCGTCGGTGAGGTAGCGCGCGCGCGCGCCGTCCTGGTCCATCAGCACCAGCCGTTTCCGGCGCTTGTCCGCTGGGCCCGTCTCCGACACATAGACGATGCGGCTGTCGAAATAGCCCTCCTCGCCGGTGACCTCCTTGTAGATGGCATCGGCGGTCTTGTGGGCCAGGCGCCGCCAGTTCTCCGGAAGGGTGGTGTAGGTCACGCCGACAAGTTGTTGCTGGGTCAGGACATCCCAGAGCCGAAACAGGGCGTGCAGGCGGCCGTCCGCTTGCATCGAAGTCTCGCCAACAGCCAGCAGTTGTGCGCCGATGACGCGCCAATTGTTGAAGTCCGGGCGAAGATCGGCGTCCTTGGGGGCCGACAGAAATGCGTCCTCGGAGATCGCCCGGAAGAGGCCGGAACTCTCAAGGTCCGCGCGAACGACCTGCGCTATCTCGTTGCCGAAACGGGCGGCTTCCTTGTCCGTGCCGGAGAAGGGCGCAATGGCCACTGGAACGGGATCCGGCACGCCTTCGGTGATGTCGATGGTCACCTGCGCGGCCGCTTGCGTGGCGGCTGCGGACAGCGTCAGGAGCATGACAAGACGGAGAAACGGGAGCGGCATGGTTGCGGCCTCCTCGTCTATTGCATTCGGTGCGGGTCGAACCGCAGGGTCAGCGACTTCCACAGCGCCATCTTACCCGGCGGCACGTCCAGCTGCTCGCAGAACGGATGGCGCAGCGCACGCTCCGCACGTTCGCGTGCGGCCCGGTAGCTGCGGCTGCTCTTGCCATCGACGGCCTCGACCGACGTGACCCGCCGGTCCGCCCCGAGTTCGACCTCGAGCACGACGATATGGCGTTCGGAAGGGGCAAGGCCCGGTATCGTGTGCCAGCAACGCGCAAGCTGCCGGAACAGCCGGTGCTTTTCCGATACGGTGAACACCGGCTCCTCGGCTTCCTCGTTCGGCGCCGGCGTCTTGTCCGACACGGCGCTTCGCAAGGTGTCCAGATCGTCCGCTCGCGTGGCTTTTCGAAGCGCCGCGAGTTCGTCCGGCGGGTCCTCGGGGGCGGCCTGCGGCAGCGGGGCGGGCTCCGGCGCCGGTTCGGGAGGCTTGGGCGGCGGCTTCGTCCGCGCCTGCTGCTGCGGGGGACGCTGCGGCAAGGGCGGCGGCTTCGGGTCGGAAGCGGGCGGCTCCGGCTCGGGAGGGCCGGGAGGCAGCGGTGCCACTGCAGGGACCGGCTCCGGTTCGGGCAGCGGCTCCGGTTTCGGCGGCTCAGGGGCAAGTGCGGCAATCTCTACAGGCCTTTCCGGCTTTGGCGGTTCGACCTGCGGGGGCTCGACGGGCGGGGGCTCTGCGGCCGCCTCGGGAGGCTTTTCCGGCTTGGGCGGCTCCGCCGGCGGCGGCTCGACAGGCGGCGGCTCCGCAGCAACGGGCTCAGGTTTGGGCGGCTCCGGTTCGGGAGGCGGAGCCTCGGCTGCCGGCAAGGGAGCCTTGGCCTCCGTGCGCTCGGCTACCATCGTGACCGTCACGGGAATCGGAATTTCCACCGGGTCCGGCGGATCGTGCAGCGTCGGCAGACCCACGGCCGCAAGGATGAGGACGGCTATGTGGGCGAGGGCGGAGACGAGCAGGCTCGAATGGGTCATTGCGCGGACCCCCCGCGCGGAAGTTCCGCCATCAGCGACACCTTGTCGAAGCCTGCCGCAGCCAAAGCGCCCATGACCTCCATCACCCGCCCATACGCGATGGCACGGTCGCCGCGTACATATACGTAGGTGTCCTCGCGGGCGCCCATGATCGCGCGCAGCTTCGCGGCGAGTTCCTCGAAGGCGACCTCGGTTTCCTGGATATGGACCCTGCCTTCGGCATCGACCGTGACGACCAGCGGCTCATCGCGGTCGGTCAGCTGCGCAGCTTCGGTTTCCGGCAGATCCACCGGCACGCCGACCGTGAGCAACGGCGCGGTAATCATGAACACGACCAGCAACACCAGCATGACATCGACCAGGGGCGTCACATTGATCTCGCTCATCGGACGGTATCTGCGGCCGCGCCGGCCCGGTCCTCCAAGCGGGGCGGCCACGTCACCCGGCCTCCGAAAGTTCGCGCGAGGTGACGGTGACCACGTCGGCCACGAGCCCGTCCAGCCTTGCGCCGTAGCGGTTGATGTCGTTCGAGAGCTTGTTGTAGGCGACGACTGCCGGGATTGCGGCGACCAGCCCGAGCGCGGTGGCGAACAGCGCTTCGGCGATTCCCGGGGCTACGACGGCAAGATTGGTCTGCTTGGAGGCCGCGATGGCAGCGAAGCTGTTCATGATGCCCCAGACCGTGCCGAACAGGCCGATGAAAGGCGACACCGATCCCACCGACGCCAAGAAGATCATGTGCCGTTCGATCCGGTCCATCCAGCGCCCGGACTCGACAGTCATCACTCTTTCGACCCGGGCCTGAAGCGCTTCGCGGGCGTTTGCGTCCGCCAGCGCCCCGCTGCCGAACGATCCCTGCAGCTCAATCATGGCCTCGCCGAACACGCAGCTCATCGGGTCGCGGTCCCGATGGCCGGTCTGCGCGTGCAGGTCTTCCAGCGACGCGACCGACCAGAACAGTTCCTCGAACCTGTTTGCGTCGCGATTGAGCCGGCGCATCCGGCGCCATTTCTCGAAAATGACAGCCCAGGACATGACGGAGGCGAGCACCAGCACGAGCATCACCGCCTTGACGACAAGGTCGGCCTGCAGAAACAGGCTGAACGGTGACAGCGTGTCCGTCGCTGCAATCGAACCCGTAATCAGACCTTGCACCAGCGCGTCGTCCATTGAACGCCTAACCTTCCCCCATCTCGCCCTGCAATTGGGCAAAATCATGGCGCAACCGCGCCGGCAGCCGCCGGGGCCGGCCATTGTCGCCGAGACTGGCGATACGGATGCGAATCGTTACCAGCAGCTCGCCGGCCCGCCATATACTCTGTGCCAGCGATAATGTCGCGCCGCCAACCTCCACCGGCCGCGTACGCACTTCGAGCGCATCGTCCAGCTTTGCCGGCCGGCGGTAACGGACGGTGCAATCGACCACGGCCAATGCGATGCAGCGGTTGCTGTAGCCCAATTGCCGGAGCAATTCGGTGCGCGCACGCTCGGCGAAGCGCAGATAGGCAGCATGGTAAACGATGCCGCCCGCGTCGGTGTCCTCGTAATAGATGCGGACCGGGAAGATGTGCTCTTCCCGACCGAGGCGCTCGGCCTCGGCGTCAGCCGCCATCGAACAGGTCTCCGGCGCTTCGGGGCGGCGCAAGGCCGAGGCACTCCCAGCCTTGCCGGGAGAGCACCCGCCCGCGCGGCGTGCGCAGCACCAGCGCCTCCCGGATGAGATAGGGCTCCACCACCTCCTCCAGCACATCGCGCTGCTCGGCGAGCGTGGCCGCAAGCGCTTCGGCCCCGGCGGGGCCGCCGCCATAGGCTTCGGCCAGGCAACGCATATAGCGCCGGTCCATCGCGTCGAGGCCGAGCCGGTCCACCTCCAGTTGCACGAGCGCCGCGTCCGCCGCCACCTCGTCGATCTCGCCGCGGCCGGCCACGGCTGCGAAGTCCTGAACCCGGCGCAACAGCCTGCCTGCGATGCGCGGCGTACCGCGCGCGCGCCGCGCGATCTCCAGCGCGCCCGCCTCGCTCGCCGGAATGCCGAGCAGTCCGGCGGCGCGCGCCACGATCTGCGCCAACTCGTCCGGCTCGTAGAATTCGAGGCGCAGCGGAATGCCGAAGCGCTCGCGCAACGGCGTGGTCAGCAGGCCGGCGCGTGTCGTGGCGCCCACCAGCGTGAAGGGCGGCAGGTCGATGCGCACCGAGCGCGCAGCCGGTCCTTCGCCGATCATCAGGTCGAGCTGGCAGTCCTCCAGCGCGGGATAGAGGATTTCCTCCACCGCGGGATTCAGGCGGTGGATTTCGTCGATGAACAGCACGTCGCGCGGCTGGAGATTGGTGAGCAGGGCCGCGAGGTCGCCGGCGCGCAGGATGATCGGGCCGGAGGTCGCGCGGAAGCCGACGCCCAATTCGCGGGCGACGATCTGCGCCAGCGTCGTCTTGCCGAGGCCCGGCGGGCCGACGAACAACACATGGTCGAGTGCCTCCCCGCGCGACCTTGCGGCGTCGATGAAGACCCTGAGGTTGCGCCTCAGACGCTCCTGGCCGACAAATTCCTCGAGCGTGCCGGGGCGCAGCGCTGCATCGCGGTCTCCGGGGCGGTTTTCCGGCGCCACGGTCCGCTCGGCGGTCATTGCGCAAGTTCCTTGAGGCTCGTCCGAACCAGCTCATCGAAGGCGGCCGTGTCACCGAGGCTGCGCCTTGCCGCCGCCGCGGCCGCCAAGGCTTCCGAGCGCCCATAGCCGAGATTGACCAGTGCCGAAAGCAGCTCATCGCCGACGCCCGCGCCCGAAGCGCCGGGTACGGAGAGCGCCGCCGAGGTGATTTCGGCCTTGCCCTTGAGCTCGTTGACGATACGCGCCGCCAGCCTCGGACCGACGCCATCGGCGCGTGTGAGCGCCTTCCGGTCTTCGGAGAGCAGCGCCGTCGCAAGCTCATCCGGCGAGAGGGCGGAAAGCAGGGCCAGCGCCACGCGCCCGCCGACCCCCTGAACGCCGGTCAAATGGCGGAACCAGTCCCGTTCGTCGGCATCGGCGAAGCCGTAGAGCGCGATCGAATCCTCGCGGACCCGCGTCTCGACCAGCAGGGTGGCGTCCCGGCCGTTCTCCAGGCGTCCGGCCGTGCGGCTGGAGGCCTGGACCACATAGCCGACGCCCGCGACATCCACGATCAGCGCCTCACCGTCGCCGAGGTCGATCCTGCCCGTCAGCCGCCCGATCATCCGGCGGCCACTAGCGGCATATGGTGCGCGTGGGCGACCGCAACGGCCAGCGCATCGGCGGCGTCCGGGCCGGCCGGGTTGCAGCCGGGCAGCAGGATGCCGATCATGTATTGCACCTGCGCCTTGTCCGCGCCTCCCGCGCCCACCAGCGCTTTCTTGACGCTACGCGCGGCATATTCCGTCACCGGCAGCCCCGCATTTGCGGAGGCCACCAGCGCCACGCCGCGCGCCATGCCGAGCTTCAGCGCCGCGCCCGGGCTGCGATGGACAAAAGTTTCCTCGACCGCCGCCATATCCGGACTGAATTCCCCGATCACCCGCGAAAGGCCGGCGAAGAGTTCGGACAGCCGGTCCGCGGTCCCGGCCTTCGGGTCCGGCCTGATTACGCCGTTGGCGACGTGGGAAAGACGGCTGCCGCGCGCATCGACAATGCCCCACCCCGTGACCCGCAAGCCGGGGTCGAAGCCGATGACGCGCGCGCCGCCGGTCATCCGGCGAGCCGGGCGAGCACCTCGTCCGACACGTCGTAATTGGCCGAGACGTTCTGCACGTCGTCATGGTCGTCGAGCGCTTCGAGCAGCTTGAACAGCACTGTCGCGGGCTCCTCCGCGACCGGCACCAGCATCTGCGGCTTCCAGATCAGCCGCGCCGCCTGCGGCTCGCCGACCGACTGCTCCAGGACCTCGCGCACGGCATGCAGGTCTTCCGGCGCAGTCAGCACATCGTGGCCTTCCTCGTCCGAGACCATGTCGTCCGCTCCGGCTTCGAGCGCCGCTTCGAAGATCTGGTCGCTGTTCGCCGCATCCTGGCCGAAGCGGATCAGCCCCGCCCGGTCGAAGAGAAAACTCACCGAGCCGGTCTCGCCGAGCGAGCCGCCGTTCTTGGAGAAGGCGGCGCGGATATCGGCCGCGGTGCGGTTGCGGTTGTCGGTCAGCGCCTCGACGATCACCGCGACGCCGGCCGGGCCGTATCCCTCGTAGCGCACCTCCTCATAGACGGCCCCGTCGCCGTCGCCGGCGCCGCGCTTCATCGCGCGTTCGATGCGGTCGCGGGGCATGTTGGCGCCGCGGGCGGCCTGGATTGCGGAGCGCAGGCGGGGGTTCGAGTCGGGATCGGGCGAGCCCAGCTTCGCCGCCACCTCGATCTCGCGCCCGATCTTGGTGAACGCGCGCGCGCGCTTGGCGTCCTGCGCGCCCTTGCGGTACATGATGTTCTTGAATTGCGAATGTCCGGCCATCGCCCTGCCGCTCCCTTGCCGCCGCGAATCCGGGAACCGTGGCTATATAACGCAGGCGGGCAGGGTCTGCGAGAGCCGGCCCCCGACCCTCACCGGCTCGGCGCTAAGTGCGAGGCCGGTCCTGTCGTCGGTTTCGACGAACAGGCCGCACACGGTCGCCGGGCCTGTAGCGGGCTCCGGCCGTCCGCCCGACATCTTGCGCACGAAGCGGCGCATCGGCTCCTCCTTGGCCATGCCGATGACCGAGTCGTAGTCGCCGCACATGCCGGTGTCGGTCTGGTAGGCGGTGCCCTTGGGCAGCACCATCGCGTCGGCGGTCGGGACATGGGTGTGCGTGCCGACCACGACGGAGACGTCGCCGTCGAAGAAATGCCCAAAGGCCATTTTCTCGGCGCTCGCCTCCCCGTGGAAGTCGATCAGGATCGCGTGCGTCCCCCCGCCGAGCGGATAGCGCTTGAGCGCGCGGAGCACGGTGGCGAAGGGGTCGTCCAGCGGGTCCATGAACAGGCGCGCCATTGCATTGACGACGACCGCCCGGCGTCCGTCGCCCAGCACGACCTCGGCGAGTCCGCGCCCTGGTGTGCCGGGCGGGTAGTTGATCGGGCGGAGCAGCCTCGGCTCGCCCTCCATGTAAGGGATCACTTCCTTGCGGTCCCAAACATGGTTGCCGGAGGTCACGACATCGGCCCCGGCCTCGAACAGGCCTTCCACCATGTCCGGCATCATGCCGATGCCGTGGGCCATGTTCTCGCCGTTGACCACGGCGAGGTCCACGGCGAGCCGGCGGCGCAGCTCGGGCAACTCCTTCGCCACCGCATCCCGGCCGGACCGGGCCATTACATCGCCGAGAAAGAGGATTCGCACGTCAGGATCTCCGCTTGAAAAATCTGAGGCCGGTTTCCGTCGCGACGCCGGCAAGCGGCCGGTCGTCCGGCCCGACGGGCACGGCCGTCACCTCCTGTGCCGCATAGGCGGCGCCGATGGCAAGGGCGCCGGTCGCCGCAATCGTCCGGTCGTAGTAGCCGCCGCCGTAGCCAAGGCGGTTGCCTGCTGCGTCGAAGGCGAGCAGCGGCACGAGCAGCACATCCGGCTCGGCCGGCGGACCGGTCGGCTCCGAGAGGCCGAAGGGACCCGGAGCCAGCGCGTCGCCCGGCCGCCAGAGGCGGAAGGTCAGCGCCGTTCCTCGCGCGCCCGTGACCGGCAGCGCGATCGGCCGGCCGAGCGCCAGCAGCAGCGGACGTGGGTCTATCTCCCCCCGGATCGGCCAGTAGCCGGCGATGCACGCCCCTTCGAGCGCCGCCTCCGCGTGGAGGGCTGCCGCCGGGAAACCGGCGCGCCGCCGGAGCAATTCGCGACGCATGGCAGCCTTGGCGGATGCAAGCGAAGCCGCCCTGGCCGTCGGTCTCAAACCAATCCTCCGGGACCCTCGCCAACGAGGTGGGCGTCGTGTGCCGAAGCCAGGACTCCGGCAGGGACAACTCCCTGGAGTTTCGGTAACGGCCCCGGGATATCGTTAGCCTGACGCACCGGGCAGCTTCACCCTGAATTTATGCGGGCGCCAGCCTGGAGGCAACCGACTCGACCTTGGCGGCGATATATTCGAGCGCCACGGCCAGTTCCTCCAGGTCCGGGGCAGCCGCCTTCCGGACGGACTGCTCGCGGATCAGGTCGTCGGCCAGCATCACGCTCGCCATGATGACGAGGTTGAGGTCGTTGACCCGGTCCATATGGGTCGCCAGTTCGCCGACTCCGGCGTCCAGCAGCGCCCCGGCGGCGCGAATGCGGTCCTCCTGGCCGTCGTCGCAAGCGAGGCTGTATTCCTTCCCGTTGACTGTGATGGCGACCTGGGCCAAGGGCGTCACTCCTCGCTTTCGACGGCGGCGTCGAGACGGGTGATGGCGGCGTCGAGCCGAATTGCGACCTGCCTGTGCAGCGCCCGGAGCGCGGCCAGTTCGTTTTCTGCCTCGGCATTGCCGGCCGGAGCCGTTTCGAGCCGGTCCAGGGCAGCGTCGATGCGCGAGAGCGCTGCTTCGATACGCGAAATTGCGGCTTCGCTTCCGGTCATGCGGCTTCCGACCCCGTTGCGGGCGTTATTTGATAGGCAGTGCGCGCCAGCGTCAACAAACCGCTGTCCGGTCTTGTTGACGGCAGGCACACCGGAGGGGCATTTTCCCGGTCCCGACGCCTCCCATTCTGGACCCTCAATCCCCATGTCCGCCAAACCCGATCTCGCCCCGATGGCGAACGCCTTGCGCGCGCTTGCAATGGATGCCGTCGAGCAAGCGAATTCCGGCCATCCGGGCATGCCGATGGGCATGGCGGATGTGGCGACCGTGCTGTTCACGCGCTATCTGCGCTACGACGCCGGCGCGCCCGGCTGGCCGGACCGGGACCGGTTCGTGCTCTCCGCCGGGCACGGCTCGATGCTGCTCTACGGCCTGCTGCACCTGTCCGGCTACCCCGGCATGGACATGGGCGAGATCGAACGCTTCCGCCAGCTCGGCAGCGCCACGCCCGGCCACCCGGAATACGGCCACAGTCCCGGCGTCGAGACCACGACGGGCCCGTTGGGGCAGGGCATCGCCACGGCGGTCGGCATGGCCATCGCCGAGCGCGCCATGAATGCCGCCTTCGGCGACGGTCTGGTGGACCATCGCTGCTGGGTGGTCGCGAGCGACGGCGACATGATGGAAGGCGTGTCGCACGAGGCCGCGGCGCTTGCGGGGCACCTGCGGCTCGGGCGGCTGATCGTGCTCTACGACGATAACGGCATCTCCATCGACGGGCCGACCGCGCTCGCCATGTCGGACGACCCGGCACGGCGTTTCGAGGCCTGCGGCTGGCACACGATAGCCTGCGACGGTCATGACACCGAGGACGTCGCCCGCGCCATCGACGCGGCGCTCGCCGACCCGCGCCCCTCGCTCGTTTCCTGCCGCACCACCATCGCCCTGGGCGCGCCGACCAAGGCCGGCACCGCCGCCTCGCACGGTGCGCCGCTCGGCGCGGACGAAGTAGCGGCGGCGCGCGAGGCGCTCGGCTGGAGCTACGCCCCTTTCGTCATCCCGAACGACATCGCGTCCGCCTGGCGCGAAGCGGGCGCGAAGGGCAAGGCCGCGCGGGAAGCCTGGCAGGCCCGGTTGGAGGCGAGCTCGGACCGGGTGGAGTTCGAGCGGCGCATGAGCGGCGCGCTGCCCGCCGGCTTCGAGGCTGTCATAGCCGAATACAAGGCGGGCCTGCTGGCGGACCCGCCGAAGCTGGCCACCAGGCAGGCGTCGCAGCGCGCGCTCGGCGCGGTGAACGCCGCGCTTCCGGAAACTATCGGCGGCTCCGCCGACCTCACCGGCTCCAACGGCACGCTGACGCCCGGTCTGGAGCCTTATTCCGCCGAAAATTACGGGGGCCGCTACCTGCATTACGGCGTGCGCGAGCACGGCATGGCGGCGGCGATGAACGGCATGGCGCTGCATGGCGGCGTCATTCCCTATGGCGCGACCTTCCTCACCTTCACCGACTATTGCCGCCCGTCGATCCGGATTGCGGCGCTGATGGGCGTGCGCTCCATCTTCGTTATGACGCACGATTCCATCGGCCTCGGCGAGGACGGGCCGACGCATCAGCCCATCGAGCATTTGGCGGGCCTGCGCGCAATGCCGGGCCTCGTCACCATGCGCCCGGCCGATGCGGTGGAAACGGCCGAATGCTGGGAGATCGCGCTTTCGCTCGCGGGGCCGTCCGTGATCGCGCTGACCCGCCAGGGCGTGCCGGCGGTGCGCACGGAACCGGCGGCGGACAATCTGTCGGCGCGCGGGGCCTATGTACTCGCCGACTGCGAGGGCGAGCCGGCGGCGGTGGTGATCGCGACCGGCTCCGAGGTCGGGATCGCGATGGAGGCGAAGGCCATGCTCGACGCCTCCGGCGCGCCGGCGCGCGTGGTCTCCATGCCGTCCATGGAGCTGTTCGAGCAGCAGGACGCCGCCTATCGCGCGCAAGTGTTGCCGGAAGGGCCGGTGCGTATCGCGGTCGAGGCCGCCGCGTCCTTCGGCTGGGAACGCTATGTGGGTCCGGGCGGGGCGATGGTCGGCATGGACGGCTTCGGCGCTTCGGCGCCGGCCGCGGCGCTCTACGAGCATTTCGGCATCACCACCGAACGTGTGGTCGAGGAAGTGCGCGCCCGGCTCGGCTGAGCGCGGGGCGCGCGGAACGAACAAGGGAGACAGGCGCTATGACAGCCAGGGTCGCAATCAACGGTTTCGGGCGCATCGGCCGGCTGGCGTTGCGCGCGGCGCTGGAGTCGGGGCGCAACGATCTGGAATTCGTCGCGGTCAACGATCTGGGCTCGGTCGAGGCGAACGCGCATCTGCTCAAATACGATTCGACTCACGGCACCCTGCCTTTCGAGGTCAAGGCGTCGGGCAGCAGCATCGAGGTCGCCGGGCGGTCCATTGAGGTGATGGCGGAGCGCAACCCGGCGGACCTGCCCTGGGGCCGGCTCGGCATCGACATCGTGCTCGAATGCACCGGCATTTTCGCAAGCAAGGCAAAGGCATCGGCGCACTTGGAGGCGGGCGCGCGCAAGGTGCTGGTCTCTGCCCCGGCCGACAATGCGGACTTGACCGTCGTCTATGGCGTCAACCATGAGGGGCTGGAAGCCGGCCACACCGTCGTCTCCAACGCTTCCTGCACGACCAATTGCCTGGCCCCGGTGGCGCAGGTGCTGCACCGCGCGGTCGGCATCGAGCGCGGCTTCATGACGACGATCCACGCCTTCACCGGCGACCAGGCGATCCTCGACACCCTGCATGGCGACCTGCGCCGGGCGCGGGCGGCGGGCCAGTCCATGATCCCGACCTCGACGGGCGCTGCGCGCGCCGTCGGGCTGGTGCTGCCGGAGCTTGCCGGCAAGCTGGACGGCACCTCGGTGCGCGTGCCGACCGCGAATGTCTCGCTGATCGACTTCAAGTTCTCCGCCGGCCGCGAGACGACCGAGGACGAGGTGAATGCGGCCATCGCCGAGGCGGCGGGCGGGCGGCTGAAAGGCATCCTGGGCGTCAACGAAGCGCCGCTGGTCTCCAGCGACTTCAACCACGACCCGCACAGCGCCGTGTTCGACTCGACCCAGACCAAGGTGATCGACGGCCGCTTCGTGCGCGTCATGGCCTGGTACGACAACGAATGGGGCTTCTCCAACCGCATGTCAGATACGGCCGCAGCGCTGGCAGCGGCCTGACGCTGCGCCGGGCGCGGCGGCGTGCTTCTCCGGGAATCGTGTATAAGGGGGCTGGTGGGGTGGCAGATGCCCGGGAGCGGCAATAGGCAATATGGCGACAAGGGCGGAAGTGCAGGCTGCTTTGGAGAAAGCCGGCGTCGATCGGGACGCGGCGCGGACGCTTGCGGGGCAGTTGCCGCCCGCCGCCATGCCGGGCTGGCTCAGCAGTCTCATCCCTGTGTTCGTTGCAGCCCTGCTCGGCTTGCTTGGCTGGGGCGTATTGGCGATTTCCGATCTGCGCGAGGATGTCGCCCGCCTTGATGAGAAAGTCGTCCGTCTGGATGAGAGAGTCGCCGGCCTGGATGAGAAAATTGAGCGGGTCGACGAAAAGATCGACCTCGTTATCGAGCGTCTGCCGCGCCGGTAGGACCGGCCAGCTAAAGCCCCGCTCGGCATTGTCGGCCCGGCCGTCGCAATCTTGAAATTCGCCTGACGGACCGCCGCCGGCCACGGCATGACCGAGGCATGACCGAGGCATTCGGAATTTATTGGCTCGAGCGCTTCCCCCGGAGTCGATTCGATGTGTCCTTCACATGGTAAGGAATATTCCTTACGCTCGCGCATGACATGCAGGGAGCGTCGATCATGCCGATCATCCACGAAGTCGCCACGATGACCGCTAAAGGCCAGATCACCCTGCCCAAGGCAATTCGCCAGGCGTTGGGGGTCGATGTCGGCGCCAGGGTGGCGTTCGAACTCCACGAGAACGGACAGGTCGTCGTTAGCCGCGCCGACGCCGGGCATGAAGATCCGGCCATCGCAGCGTTCCTCGATCTGCTCGCCGGCGACATCCGGGCCGGCCGACACGTTCGGGCCATGCCGGACGATCTGGCCAGGAGCATGCTCGACCATGCCGGGCGCGAATCTCAAACGGGCGAGGACATCGACGGCGACGTCGATCTCTGATGCGGCGCCACGGATGGACGCTGCTGTTCCACGATTGCCTGATCGACCAGTTGCGCAAGCTCCACGAGGCCGTGCAACGCGCGCAACGAAACGATCCGACCGGGTTCCCGTCCAATGCCAATGTCAAGTTGTTCCAGGCATTGAGCCGGCTGATGCTGGAGGTCATCCCCCAGGACCCGTCCCGGGACGAATACCGCCAGGGCGGCGCGCTCGGCCCGCGCCACCGCCACTGGAGGCGCGCCAGGATCGGCAGGCGGTTCCGCTTGTTCTTCCGCTATGACGCCGGGGCAAGGGTGATCGTCTATGCATGGGTCAATGACCGGCGCACGCTCCGCTCCTCGGGGAGCCGGACGGATCCGTACCGGGTGTTCGCCGGAATGCTGGCGCGGGGAAACCCGCCCGACGACTGGGCCTCGCTAATGGCGGCCTCAAGGCAGGACTGGGAGGGGAAGGACTGACCGACCCGCGTGAGCGCCATTCGGCCAGGTCCATGCAGAGACGCTCGCGTGACTGATTTCCGAAAAGCTCCCGCCGCGACCGGGGAAGACGCGAACGACGCGATTGCGGAGGCGGGCGGCGGACGGTTGGCTCAAGGGCATGCCCGGCGCCGACGAGGCGCCGCTTGTCTCCGCCGACTTCAACCACGACCCGCACAGCGCCCTGTTCGACTCGACCCGGACCAAGGTCATAGACGGCAGCTTCGTGCGCGTCATGGCCTGGTACGACAACGAGTGGGGCTTCTCCAACCGCATGTCCGACACGGCGGCGGCACTGGCGGCGGCCTGATACACGGTCCGGTCCTCGCGGACCGTGGGATAGCCGTCGCCCCGGCCCGCATAAGAAGAGAGGAAGGCCCCGGTCTGACTCCCCGTCAAGGTGGCGCAATCATCGCGGAGACGCCTCTTCCGCCAGGCGATGGGCCTTCAGGAAGGTATCGATGTGGCGCAACGCCAGTGAAATTGTCTCCGGCGACTTTCTCCATGGAAAAAGGCTCACCTGCGCGTTCGGAGCGAGGTGCGCGGTCTCCATGGCCATGGCGTAGGGATGCGGTGGGATGTCGTCGGGCAGGATCAGGACCGGCGTCTGGCACCCGCGCACGAACTCGCGGGTCACGGTGAAGACGAAGTCGGCGGTGTCGGAGTACATCTTCGTCAGAAAGGCGTCGACCATCTCCATGGTGACGTCGGGCCGGCGTTCGCAGAGTTGCGGACCCCAGGTCTCGGAATTCATCCGGTGAAAGAAGTCGGGTGCATCCGGATTGAAGCCGCTCGGGTGAACCAGCACGGCTGCAACGATACGGTCCGGCACCTTGCTGAGGAGGTTCCAGATGAAGGGGCCGCCGATGCAGAAGCCCAACACCATGAACCTGTCGATTCCGAGGTGGTCCATCAGGCCGATCTGGTCGTCGGCGTGCGCGTTCCAGGGTCGTTCGATCTCAAGCGGACCCGAGGACTCTCCGCCATTGCTGTTGCGGAGGTCGATTGCGATGCAGCGATGGGCGTCCCGGAACTCCTCCATCGGGTTGAAATCGTGATCGGTGAGGCCGGCGATGGACGCGTTCAGACCGCCGCCGGGGATGACCAGTAACGGACAACCGGACCCGGCCTCCTCATAGTGGATGCGGGTCTGGCCTTTCTCATAGAACGGCATGGCGCGATTCCCCTGCTGTCACTCGCCTTCTTTCACACCTCCGGCATGGAGTCCGGCCCCGATCGGGATTCTGGGCGATGACAAAAATGCCCGGGTCGGTTGATCGGGAGCCGGCTCCCCGCTGGTGTCACGCCGCCCGCGGCCGCTCCCCCTGGATTTGCGTCCGGTGCAGCCGGCGGCGGGTGGTGGCGTCGAAGGGGTCGCGACGGTGCATGGTGCAGCGGTTGTCCCACAGCACCAGGTCGCCGACCTGCCAGCGGTGGCGGTAGGTGAAGCGCTCCTGCTCGACATGGCCCCACAGCTCGTCCAGCAGCGCCTCCGACTCCGAAACCTTCATGCCCTCGACATAGGAGTTGAGCCGCCGCCCCAGATAGAGCACCGGCCGATGGCTCTCCGGATGCACCGGCACGGCCGGATGGCTGGCGCCCGGCGCCTCGCTCACATCCCTCACCTCGTCGAAGCCCGCGCGCAGATAGCCGCCGGAATTGACGCTTGAGTCGTGCCGGACGCTGGCGGATTCCAGCCGGCGCCGCATCTCCGCCGGAAGCGCCTCCAGCGCGGCATACATGTTGAGGAAGCAGGTGTCGCCGCCTTCCGGCGGAATCTCCAGCGCGTAGAGGGCGCTGGCCTTGGGCGGGCGCTCCTCATAGCTCATGTCGGTGTGCCAGGAGGCTTCGCCCGCGCCGAGCGAGCCGATGGGCTTGCCGTCCTTGACGATGTTGGAGATCACATAGAGTTCCGGCACGCCCTCCACCATGGTCTGGCCGTTCTCCATGATCGGCGCATGGTCGAGCTTGCCGAAGCGCGAGGAGAAGGCGACGAAATCCGCGTCCGTCAGCGTCTGCCCGCGGAACACCAGCACGCCATGCTCGACCCAGGCGGCATGGATGGCGGCAAAGGTCTCGTCGTCGAGAGGCCGGGAGAGGTCCACGCCCTCGATCACGGCTCCGAGCGCGGCCCCTGTCGGCGCCGCCCTGACGATCTGCTCGATACCTTCCGGCATGGCTTCGGCCTCCTCGTTCGGCAACGGCCTGCAATGTCCCGGAACCGGCGCGGCGGGTCAATCCATTCCTTGCGCCGCGAAGGCCGTCTCCCCGGCGCCGACGGATCGGGAGCCCGCGCCTGCCGCTACCCCGCATGCTGGAACCCCAGGCGCTCGCCCTTCAAGAGAAATCCATGAAATAAATCTGCGCAGGGGGCTTGACTGGGGGAAAAGTGTAGTATGATGGGAGCAGAGGGAAGGGCGGTTTCCGGAGCCGCCCTTTTCGCTTTTCTCTGCAGAGAGCGGAATCTGGGGCCGCAAAAACCCCGGCGGGAGGCAACGGGGAAGGTGCGCCCTCCGTCTCGCGCGCGCAATCAGGTGCGCGAACCGCGCCGGCGCCAACGCGCCCGCCCGCGCAGGGGCGCGCACGCAGGATACGCGCGCAAAAAGGGTCCCGCCGCTTCGGCTTCCGCCGGGCCGGCGGCGGCGGAACGGAGTGGAACGGAACGCGATGGAGGAGCGACATGCAGGAGACAGACACACAGGATCGGCAGAACCGGCCTGCCGCTGCAAAATCCCCTCTCCCGCTTGCGGGAGAGGCTGGGACAGAGCCCAGCGGCCGCGCAACAGCGCAAGGGCTCGCCAGATTGTGAGGGGACCTCCCACCCCGGCCCTCCCTCGCAAGCGAGGGAGGGAGATTCGGGAAAGGGCCGGCTTCATACCCAAACCGGCCACCGTATATGCGCCTTGTGCATGAGGATCATGACAGAACATGACAATTCGCAACTGCTACAGGATTACCGGCGGTGCCGGGCTGCGACTCGTGGAAAATGCCGCCCGGCTTCCCCGCTCGGGGGCAGGGACAGGCGGTCCCCCGCTTTCGCGAGGGCAGGCCGGGGCGACGCAAAGGAGCGCTGCCCGCATGCGAATCATGACATCCCATGACATTTCATGACATGCGCCCGGAGGGTTCCTTTCGCGGTGGGTCCCTGCCGGCTGCTCCGTCGGAAGCGAACGGGTTTCTCCCGGTCCTCCGGGAGCCCGCATTGCCCGCCGGGTCCCTCGCGGCTATTTGGGCCGGCATCATGCTGCGCCGCCTTTACGACGGAACCATGCGCCTCGCCGGGCATCCGCACGCGATGTGGCTGCTGGTGGCGGTCGCCGTTGCAGAAAGCGTCTTCTTCCCGGTTCCGGTGGATGCGCTGCTCATTCCGATGGTGCTCGCGGCTCCGGAGCGCGCGTGGCGCTACGCTGCGATCTGCACCGGCGCGTCGGTGGCGGGCGGCGCGGCGGGCTACGGCGTCGGCGCGTTCCTCTTCGAGGCCGTGGGCGCGCCGCTGCTCGAATTCTACGACTACGGGAAGGCGTTCGCGGAAGCGCAGGCGCTCTACAACGCCCATGGCGGCCTCATTGTCTTCACCGCAGCCTTCTCGCCGATCCCCTACAAGGTCTTCACCATCGCCAGCGGCGCTGCCGGCACCGACCTTGCCACCTTCCTCCTGGCCTCGGCGGCGGGCCGGGGGCTGCGCTTCTTCATCGTGGCGGCGCTCCTCTGGCGCTTCGGCGAGCCGCTGCGCGCATTCATCGAGCGCCGGCTCGGGCCGTTGACACTCGCTTTCGCGGTGTTGCTCGTGGCAGGCTTCATGCTGTTGAAGGTGCTCTGATGCGGTTTCTGCTCCATCCCGCGGCCCTGGCCGCCGGCAGCCTGGCGGTGCTGGCGGCGGCCTTCGCCTTCCAGCATCTGGGAGGGCTGGAGCCGTGCCCGCTTTGCATCTGGCAGCGTTGGCCGCATGTCGCAGTCGCCTTGCTTGCGGGGCTGGCCCTCGGCTTCCGGGGGCCGGTGGCGGCGCTCGCCTTGGGGTTTGCGGGCGCGGCGGCGCTGGCGGGCGCGGGCCTTGCCGGGTTCCATGTCGGCGTCGAGCAGCACTGGTGGGCGGGCCTTGCCGCCTGCGAGAGCGGCCCGGCGGGGGAGACGGTCGCCGAACTGCGCGAACGCCTGCTGAATGCGCCGCCGGCGCGCTGCGACGAGGTGGCGTGGTCGTTGCTGGGCTTGTCGATGGCGGCCTGGAACGGGTTGCTATCGCTGGGGCTGGCCGGCCTTGCGGCCGTCGCGGCGCTCAGGACCTTTTTCGGTGTCAGGAGCATGACGGCATGAAACGCCTCCCCGGAGATTCGACGCGGAAGGAGCGCATCGCGGCGATGGTCCGCGTCAACCATGCGGGCGAATACGGGGCGCGGCGCATCTATGAGGGCCAGCTCGCCCTGCTCGGCCGCGGGCCGGCGGGACCGGCGCTCAGGCACATGGCGCGCCAGGAAGCGCGCCATCTGGCCTATTTCGAGGCCGAACTCGCCGGGCGGCGCATCCGGCCGACCGCCCTGCAGCCGCTCTGGCATGTTCTGGGTTTCGCGCTCGGCGCGGCGACCGGCGCCATGGGCGAGCGCGCCGCCATGGCCTGCACGGTCGCGGTCGAGGAGGCCATCGACGAGCATTATGCGGGCCAGCTCGAAGCGCTGGAGGGCGAAGAGCCGGAACTGGCGGCGGCGATCGGGGAATTCCGGGCGGAAGAGCTGGAGCACCGCGATATTGCGCTGGACGCCGGCGCGGAACAGGCCCCCGCCTACGGCCTGCTCTACCGCGCCGTCAACTCCGCCTCGAAGCTCGCCATCGCGCTCTCGACACGGATATGAGCCGCCATTTACAGCCCTGGGGCACACTGTTAGGTTCCGCGCCACTCGGGGGGAAGGGGCGGCGGGACGAATGAAGGTTATTGCAGGCAACAGCAATCGACCGCTCGCCCAGGCGATCGCCGACTATCTCGAAGTGCCGTTGACCGCGGCGAGCATCAGGCATTTCTCCGACAAGGAAGTCTTTGTCGAGATCGAGGAGAACGTCCGCGGCGAGGACGTGTTCCTGATCCAGTCCACCTCCTTCCCGGCCAACGACACGCTTATGGAATTGCTGGTGGCCATCGATGCGCTGAAACGGGCCTCGGCGCGCCGGATCACCGCCGTCATCCCCTATTTCGGCTATGCCCGGCAGGACCGCAAGACAGGCTCGCGCACGCCGATTTCGGCCAAGCTGGTCGCCAATCTGATAACCACGGCGGGCGCCCACCGGGTGCTGACCATGGACCTTCATGCCGGCCAGATCCAGGGCTTCTTCGACATCCCGACCGACAACCTGTTCGCCGCGCCCGTGTTCGCAGCGGACCTGAAGCAGGTGTTCAACGATGACGCGCTGGTTGTCGTTTCGCCCGATGTCGGCGGCGTTGTGCGCGCCCGCGCGCTTGCCCGCCGCCTTGACAGCGAGCTCGCAATCATCGACAAGCGCCGCCCGCGCGCCGGCGTTTCCGAGGTGATGAACATTATCGGCGAGGTCGGCGGGCGGCGCTGCGTCATATTCGATGACATCGTGGACAGCGCCGGCACATTGTGCAACGCGGCGGTCGCGTTGATGGAGGAGGGAGCGAGTGCCGTCTCGGCCTATGTCTCGCACGGCGTGTTGTCGGGCGGGGCGGTGGACCGGGTCACGGCTTCGCCGATAGACATGTTGGTGACGACGGACAGCATCGAGGCAACGCAGGCGATGCAGGTCGCGGAGAATATCCGTCAGATCACCATCGGGCCGCTGCTGGGCGAGGCGGTGTTGCGGATCACCCAGAGCCGGTCGGTTTCGAGCCTGTTCAACTAGGCCGGCCCGGAGAAGGAAGAAGAACGGAAGACCATGAGCGAAAACGCCACTCTAGCCGCCTTGCCGCGGCAGGGCGCCGGCACGGGGCCGGCGCGGGCGCTGCGGCGCGAGGGCCGGGTGCCGGCCATCGTCTATGGCGGCGCCAAGGACCCGGAGATGGTGTCCGTCGACGACCGGCGGCTGCGCTGGCTGCTCGGGCGCGGCGGCTTCACGGCGACGCTCCTCGATCTGGAGATCGAAGGCTCCGGCCGGGAGCGTGTCATTCCGAAGGAAGTGCAGCGCCATCCGGTGACCGAACGCCCCCTGCATGTCGATTTCATGCGTGTATCGGCTGCGTCCGAACTCCAGGTCCGGGTCGCGGTCTCGCTGCTCAACCAGGAGGACTGCGTCGGCCTGCGGGCAGGAGGCGTGCTGGCCGTCGCGCAATACGATGTCGAAGTCGTCTGCCGCGCGGACAGCATCCCGGAGGCGCTGGAAGTGGACATCGCCGAGCTCGAGATCGGCAGCGGCATCCGGCTTTCCGATATCGGCTTGCCGGAGGGCGTGCGCCCGGCCGGCGAAGGCGACCTGTTGATCGTCTCGGTTTCGGCGCCTGCCGGCGGCCTGGACGAGGACGAGGAAGGCGAGGACGTCGAGGACGAGGGGCAAGAGGGCGAAGAGGAAGGCGGCGAGGCACCGGCCTCCGACTGATCGTCCGGGCAGAGGAGGCCGCCTGCCGTGCAACTCTTTGTCGGGCTCGGCAATCCCGGCCCCAGATACGCCCGCCACCGCCACAATATCGGCTTCATGGCATTGGATGCCATCGCCCACCGGCACGGCTTCCCGGCTTACCGCAAGCGGTTCCGCGGACTGGTCAGCGAGGGCCGGCTGGGGGACGAGCGGGTGGCGCTGCTGAAGCCGCAGACCTTCATGAACGAGTCCGGCCGCGCCGTCGCGGCGGCGATGCAGTTCTACAAGGCCGGGCTTTCCGAGATTGTAGTGTTCCACGACGAGCTTGACCTGACGGAGGGCAAGCTGCGCGTCAAGCGGGGCGGCGGCTCGGCCGGCCATAACGGGTTGCGCAGCATCGACCGCCTCGTCGGACCGGGCTACCGCCGCGTACGCCTCGGCATCGGCCATCCGGGCGACGCCAGGCGCGTGACCGGTCATGTGCTGCATGCCTTCGACTCCGAAGACGCGGGCTGGCTGATGCGGATGCTGGATGCGGTCGCGCGTTCGGCGGACCTGCTGGCGGCGGACGATGATGCTAATTTCATGAACCGGGTCGCGATCCTGACCCGCCCGCCACCCGCCGCCGCGCCGGGCCCGGAGGGGTGAGGGCGGCATGGGCTTCAAATGCGGCATAGTGGGGCTGCCGAATGTCGGCAAGTCCACGCTCTTCAACGCGCTGACGGCGACCGCCCAGGCTCAGGCGGCCAACTATCCCTTTTGTACCGTCGAGCCCAATGTGGGGCGCGTTGCCGTTCCGGACCCCCGGCTGGAGAGGGTGGCAGTGCTGGCGGACGCGCCGCGCGTGATGCCGACCTACCTGGAGTTCGTCGATATCGCCGGGCTGGTGCGCGGGGCCTCTCGCGGCGAAGGGCTCGGCAACCGTTTCCTCGCCAACATCCGCGAGGTGGACGCCATCGCTCATGTGCTGCGCTGCTTCGAGGACGGGGGCGTGACGCATGTGGAAGACGGCATCAATCCGGCGCGCGACGCCGAGACCGTCGAAACGGAGCTCATGCTGGCGGATCTGGAGAGTCTGGAGCGGCGCTTCGACCAAGCGAAGAAGCGCGCAGCTACCGGCGACCCGGACCAGAGGGTGCTGGCGCGCACGATGGCGCCAGTGCTGGCGGCGCTGGAGGCAGGCCGCCCGGCGCGCAGCGTCTCCTTCGATAGGGAGGATGACCGGGCGGCCTTCGAGAGCCTGCAATTGCTTACCGCAAAGCCGGTGCTCTATGTCTGCAATGTTGACGAGGCCGATGCTGCCTCGGGCAACGAGTTCTCGCGGCAGGCGGCGGAACGCGCGGTTCGCGAGGGTGCGGCGTGCGTCACCGTGTCGGCGGCCGTCGAGGCCGAAATCGCCATGCTCGCCGATGCCGGGGAGCGCGCGGCCTTCCTTGAGACGCTGGGTCTTGAGGAATCCGGCCTCGACCGGGTGATCCGCGCGGGCTACCGGCTGCTCGGGCTGATTACCTTCATCACGGCCGGGCCAAAGGAGGCCCGCGCCTGGACCGTCGTTGCAGGCTCGTCCGCGCTGGAGGCGGCAGGGCGCGTGCACAGCGACTTCGAGCGCGGCTTCATCCGCGCCGAGACCATCGCCTTCGAGGACTATGTGGCTTTCGGCGGCGAGCGCGGCGCGAAGGAAGCCGGGCGGATGCGTGTTGAAGGCCGCGACTATGCGGTGCAGGACGGCGACGTGCTGCTCTTCCGCTTCAACGTATAGCGCGGTCCTGCCGTAGTCCCTACGCGGCTGCCCGTTCTCCACCAAGCGCTTCTGCTGCCGGAACGACCTCCTCCACCAGGCGGCGGGTCTGGGCCATGATTTCCTCGTCGTCGCGGCCCATCGGGCGCAGGATGAACTTCGAGATGCCGGCGTCCACGAATGCGGAGATGCGGGCGAGGATGTCGTCCCGGCCGCCCACCGCCCACTGCCGGCGGGGATCCCGCCCGGTGCGCTTCATCTGGGCGTCGGCGGCCTTTGCCACCAGCGGCTCGTCCCAGGAGCCGAAGCGCGCGTTCAGCCCGGTGCCGAAATGCTCGGGATCGAACGGTCGGCCCTCCGCGTCGGCTGCCTCGCGAATCGCGGCTACGACCGGCGCCACTTCCTCCGGCGCCTCGCCGCCCGCCTGCCAGCCCGTGCCCCATTTTGCCGTCCGGCGGATGGCGGCCCGGCTCGATCCGCCGATCCAGAGCGGCAGCGGGTCCTGCACAGGGCGCGGCGAGATCGAGGCGTCCTTCATGGCGTAGAACTCGCCCTCGAAGCTCACCTTCTCCTCCGACCAGAGCCGGGAGAGGATTTCCAGCCCCTCGTTCGTCCGGCGCGCTCCCTTGTCGAAGGCTTCGCCGCGCACCTGCCATTCCGGCCCGCGCGGGCTGCCGACGCCGAAGGCCGGCAGCAGCCGTCCCTCGCTCAGCATGTCGATGGTGGCGCACTGCTTGGCGAGCAGCAGCGGGTCGCGCAGGCCGACGGAGGCGACATTCATGCCGAACTTGATCCGCGTCGTCCGGCCGGCGATGGCGGCCATGGCGCTCATGCATTCCAGGATCGGCTGGCGCGAGACGAGCCGGTCCGTCTGCCAGAGCGAGTCGACGCCGCCCTCCTCGCAGAGATCGACCCAGCGCCAGAAGGCGCGCGCGTCCGAGAACGGAAAATCCGCCAGCCCCAGCCCGACACCGATGCCCATTGCCGCCGCTCCTGCTATATCCGGGGGCGACTATACCCGAGAGATACGACAGCCGGGAGCGGCGCCCCATGGAATTCGGTCTGAGCATCCCCAACCGCGGCCCTATGGCCACCCCGGAAGCCATCCAGGCATTGGCAGGGAAGGCGGAGGAGAGCGGCTTCGTCCGCCTCGCGATACCTGACCATATCGTCATCCCGAAGAGCTATGCCTCCCGCTATCCATACGATGTCTCCGGCAAGCTCACCGGGGACTGGGGCGACTGCATGGAGCAGCTCATCCTGATGACCCATGTGGCGGCGGTCACGAAGAAGGCGCGCATCCTCTCCTCCGTCATGGTCGCGCCGCACCGCCCGGCGGTGTTCACGGCCAAGGCGGTGGCGACCATGGACGTGCTTTCCGGCGGGCGCATCGACCTCGGCGTCGGCGCGGGCTGGCTGCGCGAGGAGTTCGAGGCCATCGGCGCCCCGGATTTCGATGCGCGCGGGCGCGTCACCGGCGAATATCTGGAGGCGTTCAAGACGCTGTGGACCGAAGAGAAACCCGCCATGGCGGGCGAGTTCGCCGCCTTCGAGGGCATTATCTTCGACCCGAAGCCGGTGCAGCGCCCGCACCCGCCGATCTGGACCGGCGGCGAGAGCGGCCCGGCGCTCAGGCGGGCCGCGCGCCATGCCGATGTCTGGTTCCCGATCGGCGCCAATCCCCGCCATCCGCTCGACACGCCCCGGCGCTTCGCCGCCGGGGTCGTGCGCATGCGCGCCGAGGCGGAGAAGGCCGGCCGCGACCCGGCGGAGATCGGGCTAGCCTTCTCGGCCAACTGGTACCGCGAAGACCTCTCGCGCCAGAACGACGAGGGCGACCGCTTTCTCTTTACAGGCACGGATGAGCAGGTGGCCGGGGACGCGGCCGCGCTCCGCGAGATCGGGGTCACGCGGCTCATGTTCAACTTCCTCCGCCCGAGCCTGGAGGAAACCTTCGACGCCATCGACCGCTTCCGCGAGAACGTCATGGCGCGGCTCCTGCCGTGACCGCCCCGCTCGTCGAATCGGCCGCGCTCGCCGATGTGCGCTTCAACGAGGCGGGCCTCGTTCCCGCCGTCGCCCAGGCGTATGGCACGGGCGAGGTGCTGATGATGGCCTGGATGAACCGGGAGTCGCTTGCAGAGACGCTTCGCACGGGCCGCGCCTGCTACTGGTCGCGCTCGCGCCGGGCGTTCTGGCGCAAAGGCGACACGTCCGGCCATATCCAGCAGGTGCGCGAATGCCGCCTCGACTGCGACGGCGACACCATCCTGCTGCTGGTCGAGCAGACGGGACCCGCTTGCCACACTGGCGCCCGGAGTTGTTTTTTCCGGCGCATGGAACAGGGAAACGAACAGCCATGATCCGGAAGCTTCACGGTCTTGCCGCCTGCCTCGCGCTGCTCGCCGCCGGCTGCTCGACCGCGCCGCCGGACAATCAGGGCAATCTCTGCTCCGTGTTCGAGCAATATCCGGACTGGTATGACTATGCCCGCGCCAGCGAGAGCGAGTGGGGCACGCCGGTTTCGGTCCAGATGGCATTCGTCCACCGGGAGTCGAGCTATCGCAGCCATGCGCGGCCGCCGAGGAAATGGCTCTGGTTCATCCCCTGGGGACGCCAGACATCGGCCAAGGGCTATGCGCAGGCGCTGGACGGCACCTGGGCGGAATATGAGAACGAGCGCGGCGGGTGGTTCCGCAGCCGCTCCGACATGGAGGACGCGCTCGACTTCATCGGCTGGTACAACCGCAAGAGCCACCGCCAGCTGGGCCTCGCCTACACCGACGCCTACGGCCTCTATATTGCCTATCACGAGGGCCGCGGCGGCTACCGGAGCGGCAAGTGGAAGAACAAGAAGGGCGTCAAGGCGGCAGCCCGCAAGGTCGCCCGCACGGCCAAGCGCTACACCTCCCAGCTCGCCAAATGCGAGCCCCGCTTCCGCTGCGACTCCTGGTACCAGATCTGGCCGTTCTGCAGCTGATCCCGCATCCGGCCTGCCCCCTCGCCGGGAGCGCCGGCGCAGTGCACTCATCCACAGGCGTTGGGGCCTGCACCGGAAGAGGCGAAGGAACCGACCTGACCCCGGGACGGCGAAGTAGTTGAGCCAGCCGGTGTGGACCCGCCCAAGCCATGCCCCGACTTCCCAAATGTCGCGGTGCCGGCGTTTGCGAAGAACCTCGTCGATGCCCCGCTGCCGACGCTTCGTCCCCGGCCTCACGACCGGCAACGCACGGCTCGCGGTGGAACGCGGTCGACTGCTCCTTCGTTCCGCAGGACTTTCACCCGCTACCCACACACCGGTTAGCCTGGCGCTCGGAATGTCATGTTCTGTCATGCGATGTCATGATCTGCATGCGCGCGGCGCATAGGCACCAGTCCTATCGGGCATGCAAGCCTCCTCTCCGGCTGGCGGACCCGGTATTCCATCCGGTTGCTGCGGCTTTTCGTTTTCGGCATCGGGTTCTCCTCCCCCTTCGTCTTCGTTCGCTCTCCCCGCCGCCCGACTCCCCGACGCGGCGGGTCCCTTTTTGCGCGCGTATCCTGCGTGCGCGCCCGCGCCCGCCAGCGCGCGTCTTGCGCCGGCGCGGTTCGCGCGCCTGATTGCGCGCGCGAGTCGGCGGACACACGTCTCCCGCAGGTTTTTCAGGGATTTTTTCGCGCCGGCGCCGGCATGGGCGGAAGCAGCCTCCGGACACCGCCTCCAATTTTTGTTCTTGCTTTATTCTATCATTCTTTTCCAGAACGCAAGTCCCATGCAGCCAATTTCTCGTGTTTTTCCGCCATGATGTTGACAATAAAGGAAACTTTTCTAATTCTCGCGCCAATCCCCATCCGTACCTCCCGCTCCAGCCCGTTCCTGCCCGGAGCGGGGGGAAACCGGGGTCCGGAGCCGCAGTCCGGCACGGCCTCGCGAGACCGGGCCCCGATCAGCGCCAACGGGCCTGCGGCATGCGGACTGATTACATCCGGACAATCGGGAATATAGAACCGTCGCTCATGACAGTTCGGACACAACGCCTCCGGGACCCCGTCCACGGCCTGATCGTCTTCGACGAAGGCGACAGACTAGGCCGTGGACTCATAAGCGCGTAGCCAGATTCTGACCGTTGCGATCTTTATCATGACGAGGAAGTTGGCAGCGAGCTTTTCGTAGCGGGTTGCGATACGTCGGAACTGCTTGAGCTTGTTGAAGGCGCGTTCGATCCGGTTTCGCAGTTGATACAAGGGTTTGGAGAAGGCGTGTCTGGTCTTCGCGCCTTCGCGGTCGGAGATGATCGGGACGGCATCGCGTTGCTCGATCAGGTCACGGATCCATTCGGCGTCATAGGCCTAGCCTGCCCCCGCGAAGGCGGGGGGCGATGAGGAAACTGTCGGGCGGCAAGTCCGCCAGCATGGCACCGGCGGCCGTGGTGTCGTGCGCTTGGCCGGGGCTGAGGTCATAGCGGATCGGCAGGCCGGAAACGTCCGCCACGGCGTGGATTTTCGTGGTCAGTCCGCCCCGGGAACGACCCATGCAACGATCCGGACCCCCTTTTTTGCCCCCGCCGCGTGCTGGTGAACCCGGACGCTGGAGCTGTCGATCATCTGCACATTGCCGTCGTAAGGCCGCCACCACCGCATCCATCAACCGGTCCCAGACGCCCTTCTTGCGCCAGCGGTTGAACCGGTTGTAGCAGGTCGTATACGGCCCGTAACACTCCGGGAGGTCGCGCCAGGGCGATCCCGTGCGAAGCACCCATAAAATGCCGCTCAACACCCGACGGTCGTCCACCCGTGGCACGCCACGAGGCCTGTTCGGCAGCAACGGCGCAATCACTCGCCATTCGAAGTCAGTCAGATCGTAGCGGCCCATGTCCAAGCTCCCTGCATCGGAGAGCTTGAATCACATCTGCGCTCAAACCGGAAGCCCATAATGGGTACACGGCCTAGACCAATGGGAAAGGAATTCTCATTCGAAACCCACAGGAATGGCCAAATACTTCAACTCTCCCTTAATTTCTCCAAAGTCACAATATGTTTGCCAGCAAACTTTGTATTCCCCTATCAAGTTTATGGGATCTTCTCGATTTCGTTTTGTTCCGCATGCTGTCTTTTCCGCCCAAACCCTCTTCCCAGATAAAGTGACGCCTTCATGTATACGAAACTCTTCAAAATTTGTGCAACGTCTTCCCGTGTCCTCCCAATAGATTTTGTCGTTGGTTAGTAGAATAGCGTATCCATATTTTACATCCATTCGTGCAATTCCTGTTTCAATTCTCTGAATGTCCTTTAGAAAATCGTAGCGTCGAGTATCTTGAGCAGATTGATTCTTTAATTTAAAGTTTTCCCCGCAAACTGTTTTAGTGAAGCAAGTTGTCAAATACTTCAATTCAATAGCTATGCACTCTTTGGGAAACCAAATATCCACATACGTGTCATCGTACAACTTGTATTCAAGGCGCACGTCATAACCACTTAAATGAAATTGCCAAGCAAGAGCGTGTTGGAAATCTGCTTCGAGATGAAAAATTGGTCTTGTTCGCCTTAATTGCGCTAAGGTGCAAGCGATGTTGAGCACTGTCCGAGTCTCGTTCATTCAGATTACTTTCTCGTTGTGATTGCTGGATTTAGGTGTTACTGTCATCATATGCGTGTTGGCTTTCCCAGCTTGAATCGCGTTGGTAACCTCTGTTTCCGATACGGCACTGACCTTATATGAGCTTTGGGGTCACCGTCAAGGCAGCTCCAAGTCATTGACGGAGAGGCAAATAGCAAGCGACGGCCGCACGGTTGACCTCAAACCGAATAGTTGCAAGCGGGCCGAGGCAGAGGTTGAGGAGACTTTCGCGCTGCCGCACCAAGCCGACGGAAGTGCTTACACGACATATGAAGCTGTTTTGGCGTTACTTCAACCAACACCGGTTGCAAAAGGCTCAGATGCGTAACTGGGCAGGCTCGGTAGTTTTGTATATAATCCCCTTAAGGGAGTGACAATAATGGAACGGGAAGAGATCGTCGCAGCCCTCCTCAGGGCAGCGGGAGGGCGATTGGTCGGTCGCGTTCGTCTTCAGAAGGTCGCCTATCTTCTGGACCGGTTGGGGCTGAACAGCGGCTTTGAATACAACTACGGCAATTACGGCCCCTTCTCGCATGACCTCGACAACGCCGTGGCCGATGCCGAGGCATTCGGGCTTGTCGAGGAGACGTTCGATCGCCGGCAGATCGATGGGGCCCGCTACAGCATTTTCGAGATCACCGACGACGCCTCCCGGTCGCCTTCGAATACCGGTCAACTCGATGTGACAGTGCTCGAACGCCATCTGCAAACATTCGTAGAGGCGGATGTTACCGTGCTTGAACTCGCTGCCACGGCCAACTGGCTGGTGGAAGAAGAAAAGGTGACCGACTGGCGGGACGAACTGCGCCTCCGCAAGGGCCTCAAGGCAAAGGGCGGTCGGCTGGACCGGGCCGAGGCCTTGCTTCGCGAAGTGGGCCTGCCTCCGGCAGCCGTGGTCGCGAGCGCACGGGCAGGGCCGCGTTCCCTGTGAAGTTCGTTCGGGAAGCCCTTCCCCGTTTCCCCGCCCGCTGAGGGTTCCCCCCGCCCGTTCGATTGCTGCCATAATGGCGGGGACGGGACGGGAGGGAGACCTGTGGGCACACTCGACGGCAAGGCGATTCTGATTACGGGGGCGGCTTCGGGCATCGGGCGGGCGACGGCCCTTGCAGCGGCTGCGGCCGGCGCATCGGTGCTCGCGACCGACATCGACGAGGCCGGCGGGCGCGAGACCGCCGAGCGGACCGGCGGGCGGTTCATGCAGCAGGACGTGACCGACGAGGCGCGCTGGCAGGAGGTCGCCGCCGAAGCGGGGCCGCTGCACGGGCTGGTCAACAATGCCGGCATCGCCATCGTGCGCCCGCTGCTGGAAACCAGCCTCGAGGACTGGCGCAAGCAGCAGGCGGTCAATGTCGAGGGCGTGTTCCTCGGCGTGAAGCACATCCTGCCGGTCATCCGCGATTCGGGCGGCGGCTCCATCGTCAACCTCTCCTCGGTCGCGGGGCTGCGCGGCAACAGTGTCGGCCTTGCCTGCTACAGCGCCACCAAGGGTGCGGTCTGCCTGTTCACCAAGTCGGCCGCGCTGGAAAGCGCCCGGCGCGGCTGGAACGTGCGCGTGAACTCGGTCCATCCCGGCATCATCGACACGCCGATCTGGGACCGGATGGCCGAGAGCGGCCCCTCGCCCTTCAACGACCCGAACGCCTCGACCGACCCGGTGCAGCGCGCTTCGGGCCGGGTGCCGGGCGGACAACCCGGAGGCCCCGGCAACATTGCGGACGGGATCGTGTTCCTGCTCTCCGACGCCTCCTCCTACATGACGGGCACAGAACTCGTCATCGACCACGGCATGACCGCCGGCACCTGACAATCCGATCCGGAAGGCCCGACCGCTCCCATGCGCATCCTGACCACCCTGCCGCAGAACGACCTGAACGAAGTGTCCGCGGCCGCCGCCGCGGCCGAAGCCGCCGGTTTCGACGGCGTGCTGACGATGGAGAACCGCCACGACCCGTTCCTGGCGCACGCCGTCGCCGCGACCTCCACGAAGCGGATCGAGCTCGGCACCGCCGTCGCCATCGCCTTTCCGCGCAGCCCCATGGTGGTGGCGAACGCGTGCTGGGACCTGCAGACCGCCTCGAAGGGCCGCTTCGCGCTCGGCATCGGGCCGCAGATCCGCCCGCATAACGAAAAGCGCTTCTCGGTGCCTTGGACCGCGCCGGTGCCGCGGCTTCGCGAATATGTTCAGGCGCTGCGTGCGATCTGGCGAAGCTGGGAGACGGGAGAACGGCTTCGCTTCGAGGGCGAGCACTACACCTTCACCCTGATGACACCCAACTTCACCCCGGCATCGACGGGTCAGCCCATGGTGCCGGTCACCATCGCGGCGGTCGGCGATTATTCGCTGCGCCTCTCGGGCGAACTGGCGGACGGCGTGCGCCTCCACGGCTTCTGCACGAGGCGCTACCTGGAAGAGGTCTGTCTGCCGCGCATCGCCGAGGGCATGGCGCGGACGAGGCGCAGGCGCGAGTCCTTCGAGGTGACGGGCGGCGGCTTCCTCGCCACCGGCGCCGATGACGAGGAAGTGGAGAAGGCCGTCGAGTGGGTGCGCTACCGCGTCGCCTTCTACGGCTCGACCCCCGGCTACTGGCCGGTGCTGGACCTGCACGACCTGGGCGACCTCGGCCGCAAGCTCAACCGCATGACCAAGGAAGGCGCCTGGGACCGGATCGCCGCCGAGGTGGATGACGACACGGTGCGCCTGTTCGCGGCCGTCGGCCGGCATGACGAGCTCGCCGGCGCCGTCGAGGAGCGCTTCGGCGGCGCGGCGGACGCCATCTACGCCAGCCTCTCGATGGACATGCGGCCCGATCTGCCGCCGGACCTGATCCAGGACATCCGCCGCCTGCCCACCGCCTTCCAGGGCTATGACACAGCCTGGTGACATCGGCGCAATTGCGGCTCACCCCGCCGCCGGAAGGGACGGACGGAGCCGGCGGCTTTCCCTCTCCTGGCTGCTGGCGCTCAGCTTCGGCTCGCTGATCGCGGTCTCGATCCTCGTGGTGCTCGGCTTCGCCGTCTATGGCGCGGCGCGCAATACGGTGGACCTGCTGCGGGACCGGGCCGACCTCGGAATCGGGGTGCTGACGCGGGAGGTCGAGGGCCTGCTCGAATCGGCGGGCGACCAGGCCGGATTCGTGGCGCGGGCGCTGGAGACCGGCGAGGCCGACCCCGAGAACCCCAAGCAGGTGACCGCGCTCCTGTTCGGCGCGATGGCGGCCGATCCCGCCATCGGCGCGATCGTCCTTATCCGCCCCGACGGGCAGGCGCTGCTGGCCGAGAGGACGGAAACGCTCGCCAAGGTCCAGACACTGGACTTCTCGGAGGACGAAGCGGCAAGGGCGGCGCTCCGTTACGGCGCGGCGAACAGGGCGCCCGTCTGGGTGCCGCCGATCTACCGGCCCAACTACGACTCGTCGATCCTCACCCTCCAGATCCCCATCTACAGGGACGACCGCTTCGAGGGGATGCTGGCGGCGGCGCTGGGCGTCAAGGCGCTCTCCGAGTTCCTGGAGCACCTTGCCGCCGGAAGCGCGCCGAACATTTTCGTGCTTTACGGAAAGGACAGGGTGCTGGCCCATCGGCTGATGGCGACGGGCTATCCCGGCCGGTCGCTCGGCAAGCCCCTGCCGGCTCTCGCCGGTTTCGAGGACGCCGTCCTCGCGGACATGTGGAGGCCCAGGGCCATGCGTCCGGCCGCGATAAAGGCCCGGCCTCCCCTGATGAGCCATCTCGTGGAGGCGGACGGGAACACCTATCTGTTTCTCTACCGCCAGCTCGACGCCTACACGGCGACGCCGCTCATCGTCGGCGCCTATTTCGACACCGACGTGATGAGCGACGAGATAAACCGCCTGCTCAACTCGATCGTCGTCGGCCTCGCCGCGCTCGCGCTTGCAGTCCTGCTGGCGCTCTTCATCGGCCGGCGGCTCTCGCGGCCCGTGTTGCGCCTGTCCTCGGTCGCGCGCCTCATCGGCGAATTGCGCCTGGACGACATTCACGACCTGCCTCACAGCAGAGTGAGGGAACTCGACGAGCAGTCGAGTGCCTTCAATTCGATGACGGGCGCGCTCCGCTGGTTCCAGGCCTATGTGCCGCGCTCGCTGGTCCATCAGCTGATGCGCGAGGGCGACCTTGCCTCGCTCGCCTCGGACCGGCGCAATGTCACCGTCATGTTCAGCGACATCGCCGGCTACTCGACGATCTCCGAAGGCAAGAGCGCGGCGGAGGTCGCCGCCCTGCTCAACCGCCATTTCGGCATATTGACCGGCGCCATCGAGGCGGAGGGCGGCACGGTGGACAAGTTCATCGGGGACAGCGTGATGGCCTTCTGGGGCGCGCCGGAAAAGCAGAAGAACCGCGCCATCCACGCCTGCCGGTCGGCGCTCGCCATCCGCGACGGCATCGCCGCCGACAACCGGGAGCGCGAGGCCCGCGGCGAGCCGCCCGTGCGGCTGCGCCTCGGCATCCATTCCGGACAGGCGACGGCCGGCAATATCGGCGCGCCGAGCCGCGTCAACTACACGGTCATAGGCGACGATGTGAATATCGCGCAGCGGCTGGAGCAGATCGGCAAGGAGGTCTCGCCCGGCGCCGAGGTGGCCATTACCGTCAGCGCCGCGACCGTGGCCGATCTGGACGGGCTGTTCGAGGTGGAGCCGGTGGGCGAGATGGAGGTCAAGGGCCGCGCCGCGCCGGTCGCCGTCTATCGGCTGGTCGGCATGGCATAGCGGCTGGCGCTTCCCCTGCCCTCCCGTCGCTGTGATAGAGTCGCAGCGGGAAACCGGATACCGGGAAAGCGAATCCATGCCCGACGATCTTGCGGATATCCGCAGCCATATCGGCAACAGGCTGGCCGACAGCGACATGGCGACGGCGGCCCCGGTGCTGCTGTTCCAGAAAACCCTCGGGCGACGCGACCTTGAGCCGGAAGACGGCGCCGCGGTCCCGGCCGGCTGGCACATACTTTATTTCCTGCCGCGCTTCGAGCAGGCGGAGCTCGGGCCGGACGGGGCGCCCGCCTCCTCCGGCGTGATCCCGGAGATGCCCTTCCCGCGCCGCATGTACGCCGGCACGCGCCTTTCCTTCCACGAGCCGATCCGCATCGGCGACCGGCTGCACCGGGAGACGGAGCTCGTCGATCTCACGGTCAAGGACGGCAGCACCGGCCGCCTCGCCTTCGCGACGGTCGAAAGCCGCATCTCCACGCCGCGCGGCCTGGCGGTGGTCGAGCAGCGCGACACGGTCTATCGCGAGGAGACGCCCGCCGGCGCCGCCAACAGCGCGCCGAAGCGCGCCGCGCCGCCGGATGACACGGCATGGGAAGCAGAGGAGCGCCCCGACGAGGTCACGCTGTTCCGCTTCTCGGCACTAACATTCAACGCCCACCGCATCCACTATGACGCGGTCTGGGCAAAGGAGGTGGAGGGCTATCCGGCGCTGGTGGTCCACGGCCCGCTCTCGCAGTCCTACCTGATGAATTTCGCCCGCGACTGCATGGCGCCGAAGCGGATGACCTCCTTCGACATGCGGGCGCGCGCGCCGCTCTTCATCGACGGGCCGGTGCGGCTGGTCGGCAAGCCGACCGACGGCGGCTGCGAGGTCTGGGCGGTTACGCCGGAGGGCACCATCGCAATGAGCGCATCGGCGGACTTCGCCTGACGCGCGCCGATCGGAACGAAGGACAGCACAGGGACAGCAACATGGCACAACAGCTCACTACCCGTCCCATCGGCAACGCGCTCGGCCTGGAAGTCGCCGGTGTCGATCTGGCGGCCCCGATAGCCGAGAGCACCTTCGACGAGATCAAGGAGCATTTCTGGCAGAACCCGGTTCTCGTCTTCCGCGACCAGGACCTCGACGCGCACAGCCTGGCGACCCTCGGCAAGCGCTTCGGGCCGCTCCAGCTTCATGTGCTGGTCGATTACCGCCATGAGGAGGTGCCGGAGGTCTCGTGGCTCACCAACGTGAACAAGGACGGCTCGCTCGACCCGGCGGGCTACAAGCGCGCCACGACCTGGCATTCCGACGGCACCTTCGAGGAGCGCCCGCCGGCGGTCGCCATCCTCCACGCCAGGGAAATTCCGTCGAAGGGCGGCGGCACCGTGTTCTGCAACATGATCCGCGCCTATGAGGCGCTGCCCGACGCCACGCGGGAGCGGATCGACGGGCTGACCGGCCGGCATTTCTACGGCGCCGGCCCGGGCGGGACCGGCGCGCTGCCGCTCAAGGACTACCAGGAAGGGACGCTGCCGGAGGTGCATCACCCGGTGGTGCGGACGCATCCGGAGAGCGGGCGCAGGATGCTCTATGTCAACGCCATCCACACCTGCGGCTTCGTAGAGATCGAGGGCGAGGAAGGCGAGGCGCTGCTGAACGGTCTGCTCGACCACGCCACGCAGGACGAGTTCGTCTATCACCACCGCTGGAGCCACGGCGACGTGGTGATGTGGGACGAGCGCGCGACCATGCACCGGGGCGCCGGAGACTACGACCCGAACGAGCGCCGGGTGATGCTGCGGACAATTTCCTACGGGGAACGACCCCGGTGAACCCGTCCTTCGCCAAGGCCGTCCTGCTGACCGGGGCGGCCGGCGGGCTCGGCGCGGCGATGGCCGAGGCACTTGCCGGCGACGGGCACCGCTTGGCGCTGGTGGACCGGGACGAGGAGCGCCTCCAGGCGCTGACGAACCGGCTCTGGCAGCAATATGGCGACGGCGTGGTGCTCCCGCTGTCGCTCGACCTGACCGACGAGGAGGCCTGCGCGGAGGCGGTCGGGCGCGCGGCCGAGCGTTTCGGGCGCCTCGACATGCTGGTGAACAATGCCGGCATCGGCATGAGCACGCTGCGTCCCGACTACCATCTGCGCCCGCTCGCGGCGCTCGGCGAGGTCTCGGTCGAGGACTGGCAGCGTTTCGTCGCCGTCCACGCCACCGCGCCCTTCGTGTTCATGCGCACCGCTGCGCCCTTCATGCAGGAGCGCGGCTGGGGCCGGATCGTCAATGTCACGACCTCGCTCTCGACCATGCTCCGGCCGCAGTTCTTCCCCTATGGCGCGTCCAAGGCCGCACTCGAGGCGATGTCATCCCAGTTTGCCGGCGAGCTGGATGGGAGCGGCATCACCGTCAATGTGCTCACGCCCGGCGGCCCGACCGACACCCCCATGGTGACGGAAGAGAGTGCGCCGGACAGGAACGCCCTGCTCTCCCCTTCGGTGATGGCCCCGCCGATCCGCTTCCTATCGTCCGAGATTTCGGACGGCTTCACCGGGCGGCGGATCATCGCCGCGCTCTGGGACAAGCGCCTCGCGCCCGTGGACTCCGCCATGAAGGCCGGCGGACCCATCGGCTGGCCCGGCACAGGACCTCCCGCCATCTGGCCCGAGGACATGCCGGGAGCCGATCGGGCCTGACCCGGCGCGGCGGAATGCTGCACCGCAAAAAGGCCTGCGCGGCTTGACTTGCCGGGTCCCTGAACCCTAAAAGCCGCCCTTGCTCGTCAACCCGATCCTGCGGAGGTCCCCTTGAAGGTCCTCGTCCCCGTCAAGCGCGTCATCGACTACAATGTGAAGATCCGGGTGAAGCCGGACGGCACCGGCGTCGAGACCCGGAATGTGAAGATGTCGATGAACCCGTTCGACGAAATCTCCGTCGAACAGGCCATCCGCATGAAGGAAGGTGGCTCGGCCGAGGAGATCGTCGCGGTTTCCATCGGCGTGCAGCAGTGTCAGGAAACCATCCGCACCGCCCTCGCCATGGGCGCGGACCGGGGCATCCTGGTCGTCACCGAGGACGAGGTGGAGCCGCTCGCCGTCGCCAAGATGCTGAAGGCGATCTGCGAGAAGGAAGAGCCGGGCATGGTCATCCTCGGCAAGCAGGCCATCGACGACGATTGCAACCAGACGGGCCAGATGCTCTCCGCCCTGCTCGGCTGGTCGCAGGCCACCTTCGCCTCCGAAGTGGTCGTGGACGGGGACAATGCCCGCGTCACCCGTGAGGTCGATGGCGGGCTCGAGACGGTCGAGGTCTCGCTGCCGACCGTGGTGACGGTGGACCTGCGCCTCAACGAGCCGCGCTACGCTTCGCTGCCCAACATCATGAAGGCGAAGCGCAAGCCTATCGACCGCTTCGAGCCGTCCGACCTCGGCGTGGATACCGCGCCGCGCCTCAAGGTCCTGCATGTCGGCGAGCCGGAGAAGCGCGCCGGCGGCGTCAAGGTCGAGACCGTAGACGAGCTCGTGCAGAAGCTCTCCACCGAAGCGAAGGTGATCTGACCCCATGAGCGTTCTCGTCATCGCCGAACATGACAACACCGCGCTCAAGGCGGCCACGCGCAATGCCGTCGCCGCAGCGGCCGAGATCGACGCGGACGTGCATGTGCTGGTCGCGGGCCAGAGCTGCGGCCCGGCCGCCGACGCCGCCGCGCAGGTGGCGGGCGTCGCGAAGGTGCTCGTCGCCGAGGATGCGTCCTACGAACACGCGCTTGCGGAGAACGTGGCCAAGCTCGTGGTCGATCTTTCCGGCGGCTACAGCCATGTGCTCGCGCCGGCCACCGCCAACGGCAAGAACATCCTGCCCCGCGCCGCGGCCCTGCTCGACGTGGCCCAGATCTCGGACATCACCGAGGTCGTTTCCGCCGACACCTTCGTGCGCCCGATCTATGCCGGCAACGCCATGGCGAAGGTGCAGTCCGGCGACCCGGTCAAGCTCATCACGGTGCGCATGACGGCCTTCGACGCCGCGCCCGCCGAGGGCGGCTCCGCTCCGGTCGAGGCCGTCTCCGGCGGGGGCAGCGTCGGACTCTCCAGCTTCGTCGGGCGCGAACTCACCAAGTCCGAGCGCCCGGAACTCACCACGGCCGGCATCGTCGTCTCCGGCGGGCGCGGCATGGGCTCGGGCGAAAACTTCAACATTCTGGAAGCGCTCGCCGACCGGCTGGGCGCGGCGGTCGGCGCCTCGCGCGCGGCGGTCGATGCCGGCTATGTGCCGAACGACTACCAGGTCGGGCAGACGGGCAAGGTGGTCGCGCCCGAACTCTACATCGCGGTCGGCATCTCGGGCGCCATCCAGCATCTCGCCGGCATGAAGGACAGCCGGGTGATCGTCGCCATCAACAAGGACGAGGAAGCGCCGATCTTCCAGGTCGCCGATTACGGCTTGGTGGCGGACCTGTTCAAGGCCGTGCCGGAGCTCACCGACGCGCTCGACGAGTACAAGGCGGAAAACGATTGACCGCCATGCCCAAGGGTCTCGACAGCGGCATCCGCAAGGTCGGCGTCATCGGCGCCGGGCAGATGGGCAGCGGCATCGCGCATGTCGCCGCGCTTTCCGGCTTCGACGTGCGCCTTGTGGACATCGCCGACGCGGCGCTGGAGCGCAGCCTCGGCGTCATCGGCGGCAATATGGACCGGCAATTGCGCCGGGGCCTGTTCGACGAGGCGGCGAAGGCGGAGGCATTGGCGCGGATCGGCACCGGCACCGACTATTCCGCCTTCCGGGACTGCGACATCGTGATCGAGGCCGCCACCGAGAACGAGGCGGTGAAGCGCGAGGTGTTCAAGGCGCTGCTGCCGCATCTGGCCGAAGGCGCCATCGTCGCCTCCAACACCTCCTCGATCTCGATCACGCGGCTCGCTTCCACGACCGACCGGCCGGAGCGGTTCATCGGACTGCACTTCATGAACCCCGTGCCGATGATGACCCTGGTGGAGCTCATCCGCGGCATCGCCACCGAGGACCGGACCTTCGACGATGTGAAGCAGTTCGCCCTCTCGCTCGGCAAGACGCCCGTGGCGGCGGAGGACTTCCCGGCCTTCATCGTCAACCGCATCCTGCTGCCGATGATAAACGAGGCCGTCTATACGCTCTATGAGGGGGTGGGCTCCGTCGATGCCATCGACACCGGCATGCGGCTCGGCGCCAACCACCCGATGGGGCCGCTGGAGCTTGCGGATTTCATCGGGCTCGACACCTGCCTCGCGGTGATGCAGGTGCTCTATGACGGGCTTGCGGACAGCAAATACCGCCCCTGCCCGCTCCTGGTGAAGTATGTCGAGGCTGGCTGGATCGGCCGCAAGGCCGGCCGCGGCTTCTACGACTATTCGGGCGACCACCCTGTCCCGACGCGGTAGGGCGGCGGAGCGGGGGACAGGGCGGTGCTTCCGCTCCGCGTCCCTTGATAAATCGGGGGAAGCGAGACAAGCTGCCTAGATGTTTCGGGGCGTTACCGTCCCGCTGAAACGATAAGGGCCGTATGGCAACCGCTGCCTTCGATATGTTTGCCGCTGCCAAGGCGCTGCAGGATGCCGGCGTCGATGTGGAACAGGCGCAGTCGATAGCGGCAGCGCTGGCTGATCGCGACCGGGACCGATTAGCGACGAAGGCGGATTTGGCGTAAGCGGTGCGAGCGGGGCACCTTCCAGCTTCGTTTCTGATTTGGGATTCACGCCTGCGAGTTGGGCAGGAGGTGAGTTTCACATTGTTGGGCTCAGTTGAGACACACAGGACGGTTGAAGTGCTTCCGGCGCGTGGCGGACGTCGTCGCTGGCCGGACGAAGTGAAGGCTCGGATTGTAGCGGAGACGCTGGAGCCTGGGGCGACGGTGCGCGCCGTTGCGCGGCGATACGATGTTCATTCGAACCAGCTGACGAGCTGGCGGCGTCTGGCGCGGGATGGGCGTCTGGTTTTGCCGGCGGCGGAGGCGGGCGTGGAGTTTGCGCCGCTTGTGGTCCGGGCTGCAGGGCGCGGCGTTGCCGAGGCGAGCGGTGCGCGTGTGGAAGTGGTCCTGGACCGGGTTACGGTCCGTCTGGACGCGGCGGTGCCGGCGGTCCGGCTGGCTGAGATCGTCTCTGCGCTGAACGCGTCGTCATGATCTTCCCCTCGAACCGGGTGCGGATCATGGTCGCGACGAAGCCCGTCGACTTCAGGAAGCAGCACGACGGTCTTTTGGCCTATGTGAAGAGCGCGCTGCGCCGTGACCCGTTCACCGGCACAGTGTTCGTGTTCCGGGCGAAGCGGGCCGACCGTCTGAAGCTGATCTATTGGGACGGGACCGGCCTGGTCATGGTCTACAAGCGCCTGGAGGAGCAGGGCTTTGTGTGGCCGGCGATCCGCGACGGGGCGATGACGCTGAACCATGCGCAGTTCGAGGCCTTGTTCGCGGGCCTGGACTGGCGTCGTGTGCGGGCGCTGTCGGTTCGAGCTCCGGTTGAGGCAGAGTGACTCATCCTCCCGATCAGGGCCTGTGCCCTTCCGACACTGTGCTACCAAGCGGGCCATGGCAGCGCTTGCGGAGATCGACCTCGACACGCTGACGCCCGAGCAGGCGGCAGCCGCGAGGCGGGCGCTTGCAGCGCTGGAGACGCTGACGGCCGAGAACGAGGCGCAGTCCGAGCGCATCCGCCGCCTCGAACATCTTGTGCGCGAGCTGCAGCGTGTCGTTCACGGCAAGAGGTCGGAGAAGCTGACGGCGGACGAGCGCCAACTGGCGTTCGAGGACCTTGAGGGCGCGTCTGCCGAGGTGGAAGCGGAGCCCGTGGCTGGCGATCCGTCGCCGCCGCGCGCGCCGAAGCGGCCTCGTGCCGAGCGCAATATCGGGCATCTGCCGGAGCATCTGGAGCGCATCGAGCAGGTGATCGAGCCGGAGAGTACACTCTGCCCCTGCGGCTGCGGGGAGATGGTGAAGATCGGCGAGGACCGCACGGAGCGGTTGGACATCGTGCCGGCGCAACTGCGGGTGATCGTCACGGTTCGTCCGAAATACGCCTGTCGGTCCTGCGAGCAGGGCGTCACCCAGGCCCTGGCGCCGGCTTGGCTGATCGAGGGTGGCCTACCGACAGAGGGCGCCATCGCCCATGTGTTGGTCTCCAAATACGCCGAGCACATCCCGCTGTATCGCCAGGCTCAGATCTACGCGCGCTCGGGCCTCGACCTGGACCGTTCGACCCTGGCCGGCTGGGTCGGCAAGGCGGCGTTCCATCTCAGACCGGTGGCCGACCGGCTGGCGGAACATCTCAAACGCTCTTCGAAGCTGTTCATGGACGAGACGCGCGCGCCGGTGCTCGATCCGGGCCGCGGCAGGACCAAAACCGGCTGGCTGTGGGCGCTCGCGCGCGACGACCGCGCCTGGAGCGGGCCCGATCCGCCGGGCGTCGTCTACTTCTATGCGCCCGGGCGCAGCGGAGAATACGCCGAAAAGTTCCTCAAGGGCTTCGACGGCATCCTGCAGGTGGACGGCTATGCCGGCTACAACCGGCTGACCGGACCGGGCCGCAAGGGTGGCCCGCCGCTGCGGCTTGCCTATTGCTGGGCGCATTGTCGGCGCCGGCTCCGCGAGATCTACGACAGCAGCGGATCGGGGATCGCGGCCGAGGGCCTGCGTCGGATCGCCGAGCTCTACGCCATCGAGGCCGATATCCGCGGTAACCCGCCCGAGCGCCGTCTCGCCGAACGGCAGACACGCAGCGTGCCGCTGGTCGAAGCCTTCGGCGACTGGCTGAAGCAGCAGCGCGTCCGCGTCTCGCCCAAGTCCCGCCTCGGCGAGAAGCTTGCCTATATCGCCCGCCACTGGGACGGCCTTCAGCTCTTCCTTGCCGACGGCCGTATCGAGATGGACAGCAACAGCGTCGAAAATCTCGCCAGGCCCATTGCTCTGAATCGCAAAAACGCGTTGTTCGCCGGCCACGACGAAGGGGCTGCTGCATGGGCGCGCATCGCCTCGCTCATCGAGACCGCGAAACTGAACGGGGTCGAGCCCTACGCTTGGTTCAAGGCCGCACTCGAAGCCATCGCCGCAGGCCATCCCAACAGCCGCATCGACGACCTGCTTCCCTGGAACTTCATCCCGCCGTCAAGCTGAAAGTCGGGTGCCTCTCCCGCACCGCTTACGATTTGGCGAATCTGCGAGCGGAACTGATTGTTCGCCTATACGCCGTCGCTGCCGCCCTCGCTGCGGGGTTGGGCGGCTTGCTTGTAGCCGTGCTCGACCGGCTACCATAGCAGCGCCATTCGGTTAGACTATTTGCCGAAGCGAATGTTTGAACCGCCCCGGCATTCCCGGAGGCAGTTTGGTTTGAGTCATGCCGCCATATCGAGGTTTTCGCTGGCGGCATAGTGGTTTGCTTCGGCCTCAGCGGGCGGGATGTTGCCGATGGGGCCGAGCAGGCGGCGATTATTGAACCAGTCGACCCAGGGTGGCGTATTCGACGGCCTCGAACGATCTCCACGGGCCGCGCCGGTGGATCACTTCGGCCTTGTAGAGGCCGTTGATCGTTTCGGCCAACGCGTTGTCGTAGCTGTCGCCGATACTGCCGACCGAAGGATCGATCCCGGCTTCGGCCAGGCGCTCGGAGTATTTGATCGACAGGTATTGGACCCCGCGGTCGCTGTGATGAACGAGGCTCGATCCGCTGGCGGGCTTCCGGGCGTGTATCGCCTGTTCCAGGGCATCCAGAACAAAGCCTGCATGGGCCGTGCGGCTCACCCGCCATCCGACGATCCGGCGTGCAAAGGCATCGATCACGAAGGCCACATAGACGAACCCGGCCCAAGTCGCGACATAGGTGAAGTCCGCCACCCACAGGCGATTGGGCTCGGGCGCCTGGAACTGCCGCCTCACCTTGTCGAGCGGGCATGCCGCTCCCTTGTCGCTTACCGTGGTCTTCGCCGGCTTGCCCCTGATCGCCCCGGCAAGGCCGAGACCGCGCATCAGCCGCTCGACCGTGCAACGGGCCACGTCCCGGCCTTCGCGCCGCAACTGCCGCCAGACCTTGCGGGCGCCGTAGACCGAGTAGTTCGTCTCGAAGACGCGCTCGATCTCCTCCATCAATACCAGGTCACGGCGGGCGCGGTCCGGCAGCAATGACGGATCGCGCTGTCTGGCAGCATGAAGGCGGTATGTGGATGGGGCGATCGGCAGAACCCTGCAGATCGGCTCGACCCCATAGATGGCGCGATGCTCGTCGATGAAGGCGATCATCGCTTGAGTGGGCGGTCGAGCTCCGCCTGGGCAAAATAGGCGCTGGCTTTGCGCAGAATCTCGTTCGCCTGGCGCAGCTCGCGAACCTCGCGTTCCAGCGCCTTGACCCGCTCGCGATCATCGCTGGTCATGCCCGGCCGAGCGCCGCTGTCCCGTTCAGCCTGACGGACCCAACGCCGCAGCGTCTCGGCCGTGCAGCCGAACTTCGCCGCAATCGAACACATCGCCTCCCATTGCGAGCCATACTCCCCCCGATGCTCGAAAACCAGCCGGACTGCCCGCTCGCGAACCTCCGCCGGATAGCGTGTCGAATGTCTTCCCATAACAGCTCCCTCTTCTCACAAGATGGAGCCTCCGGGAATGCCGGGGCGGTTCAGTTCAACTCATCTAACACCGCTTGAGAGAACCCTATCTCACGAACAATCTCCGGATACCGTTTGCGCCCGTATAGATCTTTTTCATCGGGATCCGTAGAAATAGCCCCTGAAGCTACTAACTCCTTTGCTATAGGCTCTGGTATGACCATTTGTAAATTCTTGTCCTCGTTATTGTCAATCCACATTTCAAGAACAAAATTCGCATCCCCAGAATCAAGGTCAACAACATCTTTTTCAAATATCCTAGTTGCAACCTTCCGCACCTTATTTGTGTCCTCCTCCGACCATGCAACCCAAGGATAAACGACAACAAACTTGCTCGTGCCTTTATCCTATTGCTCCTTTGGTTCTTATTTCGTTGCCAAAACACCACCACTTCCTCCATATAGCCATAACCGTGCAACACAAACTATTGCACTTTGGTGTACCACACAAGAGTCGGTACCCACTTCATCTCAGGTCGCCAAACATATTTTACACCACACCCTCTGCCCGTAGCGCCTCGACCGCCGCGCCGTCGTAGCCAAGCGTGGCCAGCACTTCCGCCGTGTGCTCGCCCTGGTCGGGGGTGCGGAGGCGGACATCGGGCCGGCCGCCGCTGCGCGAGAGGGTCGCCGCCTGGCCGACGACGCCGACCGTGCCGAGCTTCGGATGCGTCATCGCCTTCTCGATGCCGAGATGGCGCACCTGCGGGTCTGTCATGGTCCTGTCGATCGAGTTGATCGGCCCGCAGGGCACGCGCGCCTCGTTCAGCACGACAACCCATTCCTCGCTCGGGCGCCTCGCCGTGTATTCGCCGAGCACGCGATTGAGCGCGGCGCGGTTCCTCGACCGGCTGCCGTCGTCGGCATAGTCGGGATGGGAGACGAACTCCGGACAGCCGAGCGCGCCGCATAGCCGCTCGAACATGGTGTTGCCCGACGCCGCGATGTTGATATGCCCGTCGGAGGTCGGGAATACGCCGGTCGGGATCGAGGTCGGGTGGTCGTTGCCGGCCTGCGGGGCCACCTCGCCCGAGACGGTCCAGCGCGCCGCCTGGAAGTCCAGCATCATGATCTGCGCTTCCAGGAGCGAGGTATGCACCCACTGCCCCTCGCCGGAGCGCTCGCGTTCGTAGAGCGCCAGCAGGATGCCCTGCGCCAGGTGCAGCCCGGCCGTCAGGTCCGCGATCGGGATGCCGACCCGGACCGGCCCCTGCCCCGGCAGGCCGGTGATCGACATGAGTCCGCCCATGCCCTGCGCGATCTGGTCCACGCCCGGCCGGTCCCGGTAGGGGCCCGACTGGCCGAAGCCGGATATGGAGCCATAGACGATGCGCGGATTGACGGCCTTGACAGCCTCGTAGTCGATGCCGAGCCGGTGCTTCACGCCCGCGCGGTAGTTCTCGACCACGACATCGGCGTCTTTCGCCATCGCCAGGAAGATTTCGCGGCCCTTGTCGGCCTTGAGATTGAGCGTCATCGAGCGCTTGTTGCGGTGGAGGTTCTGGAAGTCGAAGCCGTGGCGGGCGCCGGACACCACCGAACGCGCGTCCTCGCCGGGCGGCGCCTCGATCTTGACCACATCGGCCCCCCAGTCGGCGAGCTGGCGCACGGCCGTCGGCCCCGCGCGGGCGCGGGTGAGGTCGAGGACCCTGATATGGGCGAGAGGCAGCGCGGAGGACATGGCGGCTCGGGCTTTCGTTCCGGGGAAACAGGCGTCATTCAAGCACAGGCCGCGGCGGCCCCGCCAGCCTGCCGACGCCCGTTTGCCGCGCGTTGGCGGCGCGCAAACGGGGAATTTCCGTTATGGTGACGCCCGGAACCACGGAGACCGGCCGGGATGGCAGGCGGAGCGATGCGGAACCCGGACGGCCGCGCAACGCCGGTGGACGATGCGCTGCTGCAGCGGATGACGGCCGTCCTCGTCGAGGCGGCGGACCCGGAGCAGGTCATTCTCTTCGGCTCCCACGCGCGCGGCGACGCCGGGCCGGAGTCGGACGTCGATCTGATTGTCGTCGAGGCCGAGCCGTTCGGGCCGGGGCGGGATGTCCGCTGGAGGAAGCGCGGCTGCGCCGCGCGCTTCCCGGTTTCGACGTCTCCGTGGACATTCTCGTGTTCAGCCGCGATGACGTGGACTACTGGCGCGACTCGCTCAACCATGTGCTCGCCCGCGCGCTCAGGGAAGGCAAGGTGCTCTATGAGCGACCTTAAATGCGCGCGACTTCTCGTTAAGGCGGCGGACAAGGACATGGCGGCCCTTCGCTCTATGGGCGATGTCTTCGCTTTTGCAGACGAAATATTCGGCTTTCATGCACAGCAGGCGGCCGAGAAGTCGTTCAAGGCGTGGCTTGCGCTTCTGGGCGAGATTTATCCATTGACGCACGATCTCCAGCGCCTGCTGGAGAGGCTCATGGCGCACGAGCCGGAGGCAGGCCGATTCGGAGCGTTGACCGACATGACCTCCTACGCCGCCCGGTTCCGCTATACCGGGCAGGACATGCCGGCAGGTTCGCTCGACCGCGAAAGGATCGTCGAGGAGGTGAGTGCGCTCCTGGAGGAAGTCCGGCGGCGCGTAAACGGGGAAACTCCGGACAGCCGGCCGCAGGTTTGACGCAAGGCAATCCTCTCACATATATATGTGAGACTGTGGGAGCGGCCATGTCGAACCGAAACACCACGCTGAATCTTCCAGCGTCTCTCATAGCGAAGACCAAGGCGTATGCGGCCGCTCATGGCACCAGCATGACGGCGATTATCCGGGAGCATCTGGAAACCGTTACGGCGGAGACCGAAACACCCGAAAGCGGTCCTCTCCAGGCCTACGCGGCGGGGCTCCTCTCGCGGCGCGCGGCAATCCGTGAGGCGGGCGTCCGGGATTATGCCGAACTTCTCGTTGCCCTGGGCGATGCGGGACTGACGCCGCCCTGGCCGCCGGAGCATGAGATCGAAAACCAGGCGGCCATGTTCGTCCGGATATGGAACGCGGCGTGAAGCGCTGCACGCTGCTGATCCCCGATGCGGGGCCGCTGAACAGCCTCTGGGTTGCTGACCGGCTCGACCTGCTTCTGCGGCTCGACATGCCGATAGCAGTCGTGGATGCGGTCTATGACGAGGTTACGAGCGACCTACGGTATCGGAAGGATGCCGAGGTCAAGGCGTTCATCGAACGCCACAGCCCGCCCTTCATGATCGAAGAAACCGAAATCGGCACCGAGGAGCGCAGGAAACGGAAAGCCGGCGAACCTCTCAAGAGGAACGCCGGCGAGTTGGCGATGGTGGACTTCATAAGCGAGGAAGGCGGCGTACAGCGTTACCTGCGGTCCGGCGACCCGCTTCTGGTGTTGTTCGAGGACCGCGGAAGCCTCCGCGTGTTCGGAAAGCCTCCGAACATGCACCTCCTGTCCACAGTCGGATTGCTCAGGGGACTGCAACGCGCGGGGATCGTTCCGTCTGCTGACGAGATCGTCCGCGAGATGTTGCACCCTACCGCTCCGGGACGGCGTCCCGAAGACCGCCGGGCGTTCGCCGATTTGCCGGGAGGAACCGACGAACCGGCGGAAATCGGAAGCGCATGGGAACCCTGACAGGGACGACTGTTTCGTGAAAGCCGACCGGATCAGTGAAAGTAGGCGCCGCCGTCCACGACGAGGGTCTGGCCGGTGACAAAGTCGGAGTCCCCGGACGCGAAGAAGACTACCGCGCCCACAATGTCCGCCGGATGCTGGTCGCGCTGGATGACGCGCGCCTGAAGCGAGATATCCCGGAGCGTTTCAAGCTGGTGGGGATTCGCCAGCACGCCGTCGGAGAGCGTGAAGCCGGGCGCCACCGCATTGACCCGTATGCCCGCGCCGCCGAGTTCTTTGGCCAGCGCCTTGGTCATTGCGTTGACGGCGCCCTTGCTCGCCACATAGTGCAGCAGGAAGGGGACGCCCTTGAACGGCGTGCCGGACGAGAAGTTGACGACCGAGCCCCCGCCCTGCCGGCGCATGGCGGGCACGACCGCGCGCGTCGCCATCGCCTGGCCGATGACGTTCACATCGAGGATGCGCCGCCACTCCTCGATATCAAGGTCCTCGAAAGGCCCGGTCTTCAGCGAGGAGTAGATGCCCGCATTGTTGACCAGCACGTCGATCCGGCCGAACGCCTCCAGCGCGGCCTCGGCCATGGCCTCGGTGTCCTCCCGGCTCGACACGTCGCAGGCGACGCCGATGACGGCGTTCCCGGCATTGTCGAGCGCCTTTGCGGCCTCCGCCGCGCCCGCGCGGTCGGCAATGACAACGCTCGCCCCTTCCGCGAGCAGGCCTTCCGGCAACGGCGCGTCCGATGCCCATCGCCCCGCCCGTGACGATTGCTACTTTTCCGCTGCACCTCATGTCCCGTTTCCTCCCGCTTGTCCGCACGCCGGGCCAACGGCCTACCAAGTCCTCTATGCCGGACCGAGGCTTACGGGCAGCTCGGCGAACACCCGGTAGGTCTGCGACTTCGGCCTGTCCCGGTCTTCGTCCCTGACATAGCGGATGGACGATGCGCCGAGCAGGTACCGGGGCAAGACCATCGCGCGGATGAAGCGGCTGGGAACATTCAGGGAGGCTTGCGCGAAGACGGGTTCCGGGCCGCTTTCGAACCAGGCGCCGCCGGGTCCGTAGGAAGAGGAGCGGCCTTCCGTGTCGATCCTGATCTCCCCTTCCCTGAGGCACCTGATTCCGGGGCCCTGATGGGTGTGAAGAAGCGCCGTTCCGCCAGGCGGGAAGGCGACGCTGTCGAGCCGGATCAGGAGTTCGCCGGCAATCGCAGCGGGGTCGAACCGCCCGGCAAGGCGAAGGGGCATCCTGTGGCCGGATGCCTCCGGCCCCCGATCTGCGGGCACGACTTCCCACCTCCAGACAGTGGCGCCCTCCGGCCCGGCCCACAGCCGCAGCGCCCCCGCCAGCACAACGCCTTCGTCGGCCGGGACCTCCTCTCCATTCACCGAGACGCTGCCGGCCGGGACATAGAGCGCCCTCGGCGCGGGATCGTTGAGCCGGACCTCCTCGCCGCCGAACAGCGCATCTTCGAAAAGCCGGATTTCATACCGCATGCGCGGTGGCCTCACTCATCCAGCTTCCGAAGCGCGATGGGGTCGAAGGGGGTTGTGAAGCGGCCGGTGGGGCGGATGTAGTCGTAGGGCTCGCGTTTGAGCCAGCGGCCATGCCCCGTTTCGGCCTTCACCTCGCCGTCGTCCCACAGCACCTCGCCGCGCGAGAGTGTCGTCACGGGCCAGCCCGTGACCGACATGCCTTCATAGGGCGTGTAGTCGGTCTGCGTGTGCAGGTTCTCGCTGCGGATGGTGACTTCCCGCTCCGCATCCCAGATCGCGATGTCGGCGTCGGACCCGACCGCTATCGTGCCCTTCTTCGGATAGAGGCCGAACAGCCGCGCGGGGTTGGCGGAGGTGAGCGCTACGAACGCACAGGGGTCGATCCTGCCGGCTGCGACGCCTTCGGAGAACACGAGCGGCAGGCGTGTTTCCAGTCCCGGCACGCCGTTCGGGATTTCGCTGAAACGCGCATTGGCGCCGTGGAGCGCCTTGCCTCTCGGATCGTCGAAGCTGTAGGGCGCATGGTCCGAGCTCACGATGCCGAGCGTGCCGTCGGTGAGCGCCCGCCAAATCGCCTCATGGTCCTCCTCGGTGCGCGGCGCGGGCGAGCAGATGAACTTGGCGCCCTCGAAGCCGTCCCGGTCCATGTCTTCGGCGGTAAGCGTCAGATATTGGGGGCAGGTCTCCCCGAACACCTTGACGCCGCGCGCCTGCGCCCGGCGGATTTCCTCGGCCGCCTCCGCGCAGGTGACGTGGAAGACCTGGATCGGCAGGTCCAGCAATTCCGCGAGCGCGATCACCCGGTGTACGGCCTCGCGCTCGACGACGGGCGGCTTCGACCAGGCGTGGTAGCGCGGCGAGGTCAATCCCGCCTCCAGCAGCCGGGCGGTCATCCACATGATGGCGTCGTGGTTCTCGGCATGGACGCAGACGAACGCCCCGTGCTTCTTCGCGCAGGCGAACACCTTGAGCAGCTGCTCGTCGTCCATCCGGTTCGACGGATAGGTCATGAACACCTTGATCGAGCGGTGGCCTTCGGCGATCAGCTCCGGCAGTTCCTCCTCGATCACCGCGTCGGAAGGATCGTTGACGATGATGTGGAAGCAGTAGTCGATGACCGACTTGCGCGCGAGCGCGGCATAGCCGTCCATCGCCTCGCGCACGCCCCGGCCCCGGACCTGGGGCGAAAAGCTGATCGTGGTGGTGGTGCCGCCGCAGGCCGCGGAAATCGAGCCGCTGGTGAAGGTGTCGGCATTGGTGCCGCCCGTCGATCCCGGCTGCTCGATATGGCAATGGCTGTCCACGCCGCCGGGCATGACCAGCCGGCCGTCGGCGTCGATTTCGCGCGCGCCCTTGTCGAGGTCTTCGCCGAGCGCGGCGACGCGCCCGCCGACGATCCCGATGTCGGCCCGGACCATATCGGATGCGGTGGCTACCGTGCCGCCGCGAATGACCGTGTCATATGCCGCCATGTGCGACCCTCCCGCTTTCAGCTTGCACCGAGAATAACCGAACGCGCGCGCAGCGATTCCCCTGAATCGACGAAAAGCGTCTCGCCGGTGACCGAGGGCGTTTCGATCAGGTAGGAGAGCGCGGCAGCGACCTCCTCCGGCCGCGCGGCGCGCCGGAGCGGCAGCCGCGCACCCAGCGTCTCCAGCCGGCCGGCCTTCATCCCGGCGCTCTCATAGACGATGCCGGGGGCGATGGCCGCGACCCTGAGCCGGGGCGCCAGGTCTGCCGCCAGCGCCCGCACCGCGCCTTCCAGCGCAATCTTGCTGAGCGTGTAGGAAAGGTAGCCTGCCCCCGGATGGCGGATTTTCTGGTCCACGATATTGACCGCGAGACCTTTCCCTTCCGCCCCGAGCAGGGCCGCGAATGCCTGGATAGCCAACAGCGGCGCGCGCAGATTGGTGGCCATGTGGGCGTCGAAGGAGACGGCATCGAGCGTGTCGATCCGATCCGGCTCGAACCGCGCGGCATTGTTGACGAGCACGGAAAGCCCGCCCAGCCGCTCGCGGGCCTCGCCGACGATCCGCGCCGGGACCGACGGATCGTCGAGATTGCCCCGCAGCACGACGGCGTCGAGGTCCGCAGGCGGCTCGGTGAGCCGTGTGTGGACCGCAACCCGGTGACCCGCTGCTACCATCGCCCGCGCGAGCGCCAGACCGAGGCGCCGCGCACCGCCGGTAATCAGAATGCGTTCCGCCATGCCTCCCTGCCCCGGCCGGTCGAACCCGGCCCAGTCTAACCCGCCTTTCTCACCAGGGTCATGGTCTGCGCGGCGCTGTCGGGCCGGCAGGGAAGGAGAGCCGTGCAGCGCGATGCGGGGCATCGGGCAATCGGCTCGACGCACCCTGTCGGCCCGACAGCGACGCCCTTCGGGTCGCGTCCAGGCGTCCGCCCGCGGCGGCGTAAACGCCGCTATCGATACAATTGCCGCGTTGCGCGCGGCGGCGTCGCGGGCCTCAACCGTAGGCTCTGCTACGCTTTTCGGCCCACTCCTGGCGGAGCGAACGCCTGGACAGCGACGCAGGCCGTGACCCTGGTGAGAAAGGCGGGCTAACCGCGTATCGACCCCCGCGTTCGGCGGGCGTCGAATCGTTGCGACCAACCGTCCCGCCGTCTTCTACCCTGCGCCCCAATGCTTTATATCGGCTTTCCTTTGGGCAGTGCCCTACCCGGCTCAAGAGGCGGCGGCTCTTTCCGAACGAAACCTGCGGAGGTGACATTCCTTGTCTGCGTTGCCACCCAAGCAGGGACTCTACGACCCGCGCAACGAACATGACAGTTGCGGCGTCGGGTTCGTCGTCGATATCCAGAACCGCAAGTCTCACCGGATTGTCCAGCAGGGCCTCGAAATCCTGCTGAACCTGGACCACCGGGGCGCGGTCGGCGCCGACCCGCTGGCCGGGGACGGCTCCGGCATCCTGCTGCAAAAGCCCGATGCGCTGTTCCGCGCGGTCGCGCCGGAAGCCGGCATCGACCTGCCGGACGAGCCCGACTATGCGGCCGGCTCCGTCTTCCTGCCGCGCGCCGAAGCGCCGCGAGCTGTCTATGAGGCGCTGATCGAGGGCATCGTGCGCGAGGAATGCCAGGGGGTCGCCGGATGGCGGACGGTCCCGGTCGCAAGCGAGATATTGGGGCCGACGGCCGCCGGGACAGAACCGGTCGTGCGCCAGATTTTCGTCGCGCGCGGCAGCGGGACCGAACCGGGAGACGCCTTCGAACGCAAGCTCTTCGTCATCCGCAAGCGCATCGAGAACGAGTCCGCGGGCGCGGGCGAGGCCGGTCTCGGCGACTTCTATATCGCGTCGCTCTCCTGCCGCACCATCGTTTACAAGGGCATGCTGCTCGCGCCGCAGTTGAGCGACTACTACCTCGACCTCAAGGACGAACGGATCGCCTCGGCGCTGGCCCTGGTGCACCAGCGGTTCTCGACCAACACATTCCCCTCCTGGCGGCTGGCGCATCCCTACCGGATGATCTGCCACAATGGCGAAATCAACACCGTGCGCGGCAACTACAACTGGATGGCGGCGCGCCGGCACGCCACCAGTTCCAGGCTGTTCGGCGACGACATGGAGAAGCTCTGGCCGCTGATCCCGCCGGACCAGTCGGACACCGCCTGCTTCGACAATGCGCTGGAACTCCTGACCCGGGGCGGCTACTCGCTCGCCCATGCGATGATGCTGCTCATTCCGGAGGCGTGGGCCGGAAATCCGCTGATGGATGAGGAGCGCCGCGCCTTTTACGAGTATCACGCGGCGCTGATGGAGCCCTGGGACGGGCCGGCGGCGGTGGCGTTCACCGACGGTCGGCAGATCGGCGCCACGCTGGACCGCAACGGCCTGCGCCCGGCGCGCTACCTCGTGACGACGGACGGCCTCGTGGTGATGGCCTCGGAAGTCGGCGTGCTCGACATTCCCCCGGAGCGCATCGCCCGGCAATGGCGGCTCCAGCCCGGCAAGATGTTCCTGATCGACCTGGAGCAGCAGCGCATCGTGGACGATGGCGAGCTCAAGGCCGAGCTGGCGCGTTCGCATCCCTACGGCCGGTGGCTCGCGCGCACCCGCTTCCGGCTGGACGACCTGGAGGCGCCGCCCCGCGCGGCCAGCAACCGGCCGCCGGCAGGCGAGCTTCTCGACCGCCAACAGGCCTTCGGATACACCAACGAGGACCTGGAGGTATTCCTGCAGCCGATGGGCGAGGGAGGCGACGATCCGGTCGGGTCGATGGGCACGGACACGCCGATCTCGGTTCTCTCCGAGCGCCCGAAGCTTCTCTACACCTATTTCAAGCAGTTGTTCGCCCAGGTCACCAACCCGCCCATCGACTCGATCCGCGAGGAGCTGGTGATGTCGCTGGTCTCAATGGTGGGGCCGCGCCCGAATCTGCTCGACCTCGACAGCGGCGGAACGCACCGCCGGCTGGAGGTCTCGCAGCCGGTGTTGACCGATGCCGACCTGGACAAGATCCGCCATGTGGGGGACCTGGCGGGCGGGGCGTTCCTGACGGAGACGCTGGACACCACCTGGTCCACGGCCGAAGGCGCCGACGGCATGGGCCCTGCCTTGGAACGGCTTTGCGACGAAGCCGAACGCGCCGTCGCGCAGGGCTTCAACATCCTCATCCTCTCGGACCGCGCGGTCGGGCCGGACCGGATCGCCCTGCCGGCGCTGCTGGCCTGCTCGGCGGTGCATCACCGCCTGATCCGCGAGGGCTCGCGCACCGCTGTCGGACTGGTGCTGGAGACCGGCGAGGCCCGTGAAGTGCATCATTTCTGCGTGCTTGCAGGCTACGGCGCGGAGGCGATCAACCCCTATCTCGCCTTCGAGACGCTCGACGCGCTGCATGAGGAGGACGCCTTCCCCGCCGGCTATACGCGGGAGAAGGTCCGCAAGAACTATATCAAGGCCGTCAGCAAGGGCCTCCTGAAGGTGATGTCCAAGATGGGCATCTCGACATACCAGTCCTATTGCGGTGCGCAGATCTTCGATGCCGTCGGCCTCGCCAGCGAATTCGTGGAGCGCTATTTCACCGGCACGGCAACCACCGTGGAAGGCGCTTCGCTCGCCGAGGTGGCGGCCGAGACGGTCGCGCGGCACCGGGACGCCTGGGGGGACGCGCCGATCTACCGGAACATGCTGGATGTCGGCGGTGAATACACCTTCCGGCTGCGCGGCGAACGCCACCAGTGGGAGCCGGACTCGGTCGCCAAACTCCAGCATGCCGCCCGCGCCAACAATGCCGCGAGCTATGAGGAATATGCCGCGATCCTGAACGACCGGAGCCGCCGGCTGATGACGCTGCGCGGCCTGTTCGAGTTCAAAGAGGACGGCAACGGCGTGCCGCTGGAGGAGGTGGAGCCGGCCAAGCAGATCGTGAAGCGCTTTGCGACGGGCGCCATGTCCTTCGGCTCGATCTCGCGGGAGGCGCATACGACGCTCGCCATCGCCATGAACCGCATCGGCGGCAAGTCGAACACCGGCGAAGGCGGCGAGGAGGCCGACCGCTTCGAGCCGATGGCGAACGGCGACAGCATGCGCTCGGCGATCAAGCAGGTGGCGTCGGGGCGGTTCGGCGTTACGGCCGAATATCTCGCGAATTCCAGCGACATCCAGATCAAGATGGCGCAGGGCGCGAAGCCCGGCGAAGGCGGACAGCTTCCCGGCCACAAGGTGGACCGCAACATCGCGCGGGTCCGCCATTCGACTCCCGGCGTGGGCCTCATCTCGCCGCCGCCGCATCACGACATCTATTCGATCGAGGACCTGGCCCAGCTCATCCACGACCTGAAGAACGTGAATCCGTCGGCGCGGATCAGTGTGAAACTGGTCTCTGAAGTCGGCGTCGGCACGGTCGCCGCAGGCGTCTCCAAGGCGAAGGCCGACCATGTGACGATTTCGGGCTTCGAGGGCGGCACGGGCGCGTCCCCGGTGACCTCGCTCACCCATGCCGGCTCGCCCTGGGAGATCGGCCTCTCCGAGACCCACCAGACCCTCGTGCTCAACGATCTGCGCACCCGCATCGCCGTGCAGGTGGACGGCGGCCTGCGCACCGGCCGCGATGTGGCCATAGGGGCGCTGCTCGGGGCGGACGAGTTCGGGTTCTCCACCGCGCCGCTGATCGCGATGGGCTGCATCATGATGCGCAAGTGCCATCTGAATACCTGCCCGGTCGGCATCGCGACCCAGGACGAGGAGCTGCGGCAGCGCTTCGCCGGCGCGCCGGAGCAGGTCATCAACTTCTTCTTCTTCGTCGCCGAGGAAGTGCGGCAGATCATGGCGCGGCTGGGTTTCCGGCGTTTCGACGAGATGATCGGCCGCTCCGACAGGCTCGATACGCGACGCGCGGAGGACCACTGGAAGGCGCATGGCGTGGACCTGAACCGGCTGCTGTTCCAGCCGGAGGTAGGCCCCGGCGTGGACATCCACAACAGCGAAACGCAGGACCACGGGCTGGACCGCGCACTCGACAAACGGTTGATCGCGGAGGCGGCGCCGGCGCTGGACGAAGGCCGGCCGGTGAAGATCCGAACCGGGGTACGTAATGTGAACCGCTCGGTCGGCGCCATGCTGGCGGGCGAGGTCGCCAAGCGGCGCGGCCATGCCGGCCTGCCCGAGGACACCATCGTCATCGAGGCGAAGGGCACGGGCGGCCAGAGCTTCGGCGCCTGGTCCACGCGCGGCATGGCGATCCATCTCGAAGGCGTGGCGAACGACTATGTCGGCAAGGGCCTGTCCGGCGGCCGGCTGGTCATCTACCCGCCTGCGGGAACGCCTTATGCGCCGAGCGAAAATATCGTCATCGGCAATACCGTCCTCTACGGGGCCATCGAGGGCGAGTGCTACTTCTCCGGCGTCGCCGGCGAGCGCTTCGCCGTGCGCAATTCGGGCGCCTGGGCGGTTGTCGAGGGCGTCGGCGACCACGGTTGCGAATACATGACCGGCGGCTGCGTCGCCGTGCTGGGCCCCACGGGGCGGAACTTCGCCGCCGGCATGAGCGGCGGCGTCGCCTATGTCCACGATCCGGACGGCGCGTTCAACAAGCTGTGCAACCTCGCGGCGGCAACGCTGGAGCCGGTCGCCGCCACCGGGAGGGAAGCCGGCGACCTGCAGGACATGATGAACCACGACGAGGCCCGGCTCTACCGCATGGTCGAGCGCCACCGCCGCTATACCGGCAGCGCCGTGGCGGCCGCCATGCTCGCGGACTGGGACACGGCACGGTCGCAGTTCGTCAAGGTCATGCCGGTGGATTACCGCCGCGCGCTCGTCGAAATGGCCGCCGCCGCCCAGGGTGCCGAGGCGCATGGGTAAGGTCACGGGCTTCCTGGAGCACGGACGCAGCGAACGCCCCTACCGGCCGGTCGAAGAGCGTGTCCGGCACTGGCGGGAATTCGTCGTTCCCCTCGGCGACGAGGACACCCGGAAGCAGGCGGCGCGCTGCATGGATTGCGGCATTCCGTTCTGTCACAACGGCTGCCCGGTCAACAACCAGATCCCGGACTGGAACGACCTGGTCTATCGGAACGACTGGCGCGAGGCGCTGGTCAATCTGCACTCGACCAACAACTTCCCGGAGTTCACCGGCCGCATCTGCCCCGCGCCCTGCGAGGAAGCCTGCGTCCTGAACATCAACGACGACCCGGTCACCATCAAGACCATCGAATGCGCCATCGTTGACAAGGGTTTCGACGAAGGCTGGGTCCAGCCGCAACCGCCGGCGGTCAGGACGGGCAAGCGCGTCGCCGTCGTGGGCTCCGGGCCGGCCGGCATGGCGGCCGCGCAGCAGCTTGCGCGCGCCGGCCACGATGTCGTGCTGATGGAGAAGGCGGACCGCATCGGCGGCCTGCTGCGCTACGGCATCCCCGACTTCAAGATGGAGAAGGACCTGATCGACCGACGCATGGAGCAGATGGCGGCCGAAGGCGTGGTCTTCCGCACCGGGGCGCATGTCGGCGTGAATGTCGATGTCGAGGAACTCGTCGCCGCCTACGACGCCGTGGTGCTGGCGGGCGGGGCCGAGGCGCCTCGCGACCTCGGCGATACGCCCGGCCGCGACCTCGACGGAATCCACTTCGCGATGGATTTCCTGCCGCAGCAGAACCGCATCAATGCCGGCGATCCTGTCCCGGCAGACCGGATAGACGCCGGCGGCCGCAAGCTGATCGTCCTCGGCGGCGGCGACACCGGCTCCGACTGCATCGGCACCTCAACGCGGCAGGGCGCGGAACGGATCGTGCAGCTCGAAATCTTCGACGAACCGGAAGAGAACCCGGACCTCAGCCTGGTCTGGCCCTACTGGCCGCGCCGGCTTCGCATTTCCTCCTCGCAGAAGGAGGGCTCCGAGCAGCGCTACGAGATCGAGACCACGGCCTTCCTCGACGACGGAGCGGGCCGCGTGCGCGCGCTCGCGACGCGGCAGGTGCGTTTCGAGCCCGGCAAGGGGTTCGCGGCGGTTCCCGGCTCCGAAGGCGAGATAGAGGCCGACCTGGTGCTGCTCGCCATGGGCTTCGTCGGGCCGGTCCGGGCCGGCATGATCGACACGCTCGGCGTGGCACTGGATCCGCGCGGCAACGTGCAGGCCGACACCGAGAGTTACCGGACCTCCCGCGACAAGGTCTTCGCTGCGGGCGACATGCGCCGGGGGCAGTCGCTGGTCGTCTGGGCGATCCGCGAAGGCCGCCAGTGCGCCCACGCCGTCGATGCCTTCCTGACCGGCCGTTCCTCCGAACTGCCGCGCTGATCCGTTCGCGCGCTATTCCACCGGGGTATCGACGCAGTCGAGCGCCCAGATGTCATAGACCGGGTGCTCCAGCGCCGACATTGCGGGGCTCGACGCGAACATCCACCCCTGGAAGAGCCGCGCCGGCGGGGCGTCCCTGCGGCGCTCGACGATGGTGAGGAAGACGGCGCTTTCCGGCGGTTCCTCGGGCGGCCGTTTCCGGCAGGCCCATACCGTGACCTCCAGCGTGCCGAAGCGCCTCGTCCGCTCCAGCGGCATGGTCAGTGTGGAAATGCGCGCGGTGACCTTGTCGAGCGCCTGGAGCACCGCCATTCCCATCTCGCGATAGGTGAACCTCTGGCCGTCCTCGGCCGCAGCGGTCCCCGCCGCAAGCAGCATGGCCGGAAGCAGGAGCGCCGGAAACAGGAGCCGGCCCCTAACCCGCATTTCTCACCAGGGTCATGGCCTGCGCGGTGCTGTCGGGCCGGCAGGGAAGGAGAGCCGTGCAGCGCGATGCGGGGCATCGGGCAATCGGCTCGACGCACCCTGCCGGCCCGACAGCGCCGCCCTTCGGGTCGCGTCCAGGCGTCCGCCCGCGGCGGCGTAAACGCCGCCATCCATACAGTTCGCCGCGTTGCGCGCGGCGGCGTCGCGGGCCTCAACCGTGGGCTCCGCCACGCTTCTCGGCCCGCTCCTTGCGGAGCGAACGCCTGGACAGCGACGCAGGCCGTGACCCTGGTGAGAAATGCGGGCTAATCCTTCTTGTCATCGGCGCCGCTGAAGATGAAGCGGCCGATCAGGTCCTCGATGCTGACCGAGGACTGCGCGAACTGAATGCGGCCGCCGGGCGGGATCGCGTCATCCTCGGCGCCGGGCGTCATCTGGACATATTTGCCGCCGAGCAGGCTTTCGCTTGCGATCTTGGCGGAACTGTCGGTCGGCAGCTTCACCGACGGGTCGATGGAGAAAGTCACCACCGCCGAAAACGTCTCCCGGTCGAGCCGCTGGCCCGAGACCGTGCCGATCTTGATGCCGCTCATCCGCACATCGGCGCCGACGGAAAGCCCGCCGACATTGTCGAACTCGGCCATGATCTCGTAGCCGCCGCCGCGTCCGAGATCGGCGGTCGAATAGGCGAAGAACACGAACGCCGCAGCGGCGAGCAGAACGGCGGCGCCCGTGATCGTCTCAAGCACGCTCCGCCGCATCACTCGGGCGTCCACGCTTCGTAATCGCCCGTTGCCGCCGCGCGCCGCCCGCCTGCGAAATCGTGCCCCGGCGGGCGGTAGGCCTCAGGCGTGCCGGTCAGGTTGGGCTCGTGCGGCAGCTGCCAGGGATAACGCGGCCGGTCGGCGGCCGGCGGCGCATCGGCCATGCGGTGCAGCCAGGCGTGCCACTCCGGCGGAACGCGGGAGGCTTCCACAGGCCCGTCATAGACGACCCAGCGCCGCTCGCGCCCGTGCAGGCGGCCCCGGCGGCTGCGGAAGTAACGGTTGCCCTGCTCGTCTTCGCCGACGAACTCGCCCTGCAACCAGGTGTAAAGCCGCGTTCCGATGGAAGTCACAAGCCGGGTCCCTCCAGAACTCCGGCACTTATCGCACCGCTCGGTTGCTCCGGTCAATGTCCGCCCAAGCGCACTTTTCCACTAGATGCACCATGAACGCTAGATACTGGTGTTAGTGGTGTCCTTGAACATCAACTACAAAATCTGGCGATTTTGTGTTAAGCTGGCCTTCGGTCTTTTGCTTAACGGATTCGGGGGAGCGTCCCGTTGCGTTTCCAGCGTCACCATACCGACGGATGCGCGTCGCCGTATGACGGCGTTGCGTTCGTTTCCAGGAACAGCGAAATCCGTAATCCCGACGGCACTCCCGTGTTCGTTGCCGACGACATCATGGCGCCGCAGGCATGGTCGCAGGTGGCCGTCGATGTGCTGGCGCAGAAATATTTCCGCAAGGCCGGCGTGCCGGACCTGACCGAGCCGGTCGCCGAGGACGGCGTGCCGGACTGGCTCCAGCGCCGCCGGCCGGCCGAAGGAGCCACGCTCGGGACCGAACGGGACGCCCGGCAGGTCTTCCACCGCCTCGCCGGCGCCTGGACCTATTGGGGCTGGAAAGGCGGCTACTTTTCCAGCGAAGAAGACGCGCAGGTCTATTACGACGAGATGCGCGCCATGCTCGCCCGGCAGATGGCCGCGCCCAACTCGCCGCAATGGTTCAACACCGGCCTGCACTGGGCCTATGGCATAGACGGGCCGGCGCAGGGCCACTATTTCGTCGATCCCGCGACCGGGGAGTGCCGCGCGTCGGATTCGGCCTATGAGCGCCCGCAGCCCCATGCCTGCTTCATCCAGTCCGTGGCCGACGACCTCGTCAACGAAGGCGGGATCATGGACCTCTGGCTGCGCGAGGCGCGGCTGTTCAAATACGGCTCGGGCACCGGCACCAACTTCTCGAAGCTGCGCGCGGAAGGCGAGCCGCTCTCGGGCGGCGGGCGTTCCTCCGGGCTGATGAGCTTCCTGAAGATCGGCGACCGCGCCGCGGGCGCCATCAAGTCGGGCGGCACCACCCGCCGGGCCGCCAAGATGGTCACGCTCGACATCGACCATCCCGACATCGAGGAATATATCGACTGGAAGGTCGTGGAAGAGCAGAAGGTCGCCGCGCTGGTGGCCGGATCGAAGGCCTGCGAGAAGCATCTCGGCCGCGTGATCGCCGCCTGCGCCCCCGGCGGACCCGGCACCGGCGAGATCGACGGGGCGGACCGATTCGACCCGAGGCGCAACCGGGCGCTCCGCAAGGCGGTCGCCGGCGCGCGGGAAACCGCGATTCCGGAGAGCTATATCCAGCGGGTGATCCAGTTCGCGCGCCAGGGCTTCACCGATATCGCCTTCCGCACCTACGACACCGACTGGGACAGCGAGGCCTACCGCACGGTCGCCGGCCAGAATTCCAACAACTCCGTGCGCCTGACGGACGACTTCCTCCGCGCCGTCGGGGACGATGGCGAGTGGGCGCTGACGCGGCGCACGGACGGCGCGGTGGCGCGCACCGTGTCGGCGCGCAGCCTCATGGACCGGATCGCCCATGCCGCCTGGGCCTCGGCGGACCCCGGCGTCCAGTTCGATACGACCATCAACGACTGGCACACATGCCCGGCCGAGGGGCGGATCGACGCCTCCAACCCGTGCTCGGAATACATGTTCCTGAACGACACGGCATGCAATCTGGCTTCATTGAACCTGATGGCGTTCCGCATGGAAGAGGGCGAGTTCGACATCGGGGGATTCGAACACACGGTCAGGCTGTGGACGGTCGCGCTCGAGATTTCCGAATCGATGGCGCAGTTCCCGTCGCGGCGTATCGCCGAGCGATCATACCGCTACCGTCCGCTCGGGCTCGGCTACGCCAATGTCGGCGGCCTCTTGATGGCGTCCGGCATCCCCTATGACAGCGCCGAGGGACGCGCGACGGCCGGCGCCATAACCGCGCTGATGACCGGCACGGCCTACGCCACCTCGGCGGAAATCGCCGGCGAGCTCAGTCCGTTCGACGGCTATCCCGCCAACGCCGAGGCGATGCTGCGGGTCATCCGCAACCACCGCCGGGCGGCGCATGGCTGCACCGAGGGCTACGAGGGGCTGAACACCGACCCGCAGCCGCTCGACGCCGATGCCTGCCCCTTCGAGGGCCTGGCGGAAGCTGCGCGGGCCGCATGGGACGCGGCGCTGGCCTCCGGCGAAAGGCACGGTTACCGCAACGCGCAGGCGACCGTCATCGCGCCGACCGGCACGATCGGCCTCGTGATGGACTGCGACACCACCGGAATCGAACCGGACTTCGCGCTGGTGAAGTTCAAGAAGCTCGCGGGCGGCGGCTATTTCAAGATCATCAACAGCCTGGTGCCGGAGGCGCTGGCCGCGCTCGGATACGACGAGGAGCGGATCGAGGCGATCGAGCGCTACGCCGTCGGCCGGGGAACCCTGGAGGGCTCGCCCGTCATCGGCCACGAGGCGCTGGCGGAGAAAGGCTTCACGCCGGAAATGATCGAGGCGGTGGAGGCCGCATTGCCCGGCGCGTTCGACATCCGCTTCGCGTTCAACCGCTGGACGCTCGGTGACGAGGCCTGCCGCGAAACGCTTGGGCTGACGGACGAGGAGATGGAGAGCGGCGACCTGCTGGCCGCGCTCGGCTTCTCCAAGGCGGAGGCCGAAGAAGCCAATCTCTATTGCGGCGGCGCGATGACCGTCGAGGGCGCGCCCGATCTCCACGACGAACACCTGCCGGTGTTCGACTGCGCCAATCCCTGCGGCCGGAACGGCACCCGCCACCTCTCGACCGAGAGCCATATCCGGATGCTGGGAGCGGTTCAGCCCTACATCTCCGGCGCCATCTCCAAGACCGTGAACATGGCGAACGGCGCAACCGTCGAGGACTGCATCGACGCCTACCTCTTGTCCTGGGGCCTCGGGCTCAAGGCGAACGCGCTCTACCGCGACGGCTCGAAGCTCTCGCAGCCGCTGGCGGCGACGGCGCTCGGCGGCGACCTCGCGGAGGAAGTGGCAGACGAACCGGCCGCCGGCCGCGCAACGGTTCTGGCGGAACGCATCGTCGAGAGGCACTTGATCGAACGCAAACGCTTGCCGGACCGTCGCAAGGGCTACACGCAGAAGGCCACGGTCGGGAACCACAAGGTTTATCTGCGCACCGGCGAATACGATGACGGCAAGCTCGGCGAAATCTTCATCGACATGCACAAGGAAGGCGCGGCCTTCCGCAGCCTGATGAACAATTTCGCCATCGGCATCTCCATCGGCCTGCAATACGGCGTGCCGCTCGAGGAATATGTCGAGGCCTTCACCTTCACGCGCTTCGAGCCTTCCGGGATCGTGGAGGGCAACGACGCGATCAAGATGTCCACCTCGATCCTGGACTACCTGTTCCGCGAGCTCGCGATCTCCTATCTGGGGCGCGGCGACCTCAGCCATGTGATGTCGGACGATTTGCGCCCGGACAGCCTGGGCGGCGGCGAGAGCGAAGCCGCGCTGGCGGAGCGCGCGATGGGCCAGCCGATTCCGACTGCCGCCAGCCGCGGTTTCGTGCGCGACAATCTCTATGTGCTGCCGGGCGGGCGCAACGAAACCGCGGCCGCCGCAGGGGAGACCGTAGAGGCGTCGTTCGTGGCGGCGCCGATGCCGGCGGCGGCGGCCGCGGCGGGCGGCTCGCACGATGCGGCCGTCCGCCATGCGCGGTTGCTCGGCTATGAAGGCGATGCCTGCGGAAGCTGCGGCAACTTCACCATGGTGCGCAACGGCACCTGCATGAAATGCATGACCTGCGGCCATACCGACGGGTGCAGCTAGCTAGAGCGCGATCCTTTCGGGTCCAGGCGGCTTCGCTGACAGCGCCGGGAGGGAGCGCGTCGAGCCGCTTCAGCGTGCCAGCGTGAGCGCGACGCGAAAGCCGTTGACGTAGTAGGCGCGCTCTTCCGAACTCGTCCTGAAGCGGGTGGCGGAGCGCAGCGATTCGGGGCCGTTCAGCCAGGAGCCGCCGCGCAGCACGCGCCAGTTGCAGTCGCCCGAAAGGCGCGCGCTGCCGTCCGTCGGCGCACCGGCATGGCTCGGGTTCCAGCAGTCTTCCACCCACTCCCAGACATTGCCGTGCATGTCGTGGAGGCCGAAGGCATTGGGCGGATAGGACCCGGCGGGCTTCGTCCCGCCGCTGCCGTAATTCGCCCGGTCCGCTTCCAGCCGGCTGCCCGTGTGATAGGGACCCGCCGTGCCGGCGCGAGCGGCATATTCCCACTCCGCCTCCGTCGGCAGGCGGTAGTCCCGGCCCGTCTGCCGCGCCAGCCATTCGGCGTAGGCCTTCGCATCGAGCCACGACACATGGACGACGGGCTGCCGGCCCCGGCCCCAGGGCGCGGAGGGGTTGTAGCCGCCGCAGCCGCCGGCGGCGACGCAGGCGTCCCATTCCGCGAACGTCACCTCATGCGCGCCGACCGCCAGGCGCCGGGCGATCCCGATCCGGCGGGCCGGCGTCTCGTGTTCGCGGTGCGCGCCTTCCCAGGCGGGCGAGCCCATGATGAAGCTGCCTTCCGGCAGCACGACCATTTCCGGGCATTCCGGGCAATCGCGGAACCGCTCTCCCGCCTCCTGCGCAAGCGCCGACGGCGCCGTCCAGACGAGCGCCGCAGCAGCAAGCGCCGGAAGAAAATGCCGCATCATCGCCTGTCCTCCCGCGCCGCAAGGAGGGCCAGCGCGTCCGTTTCGGCAAGACCGTCCTCTTCCACCGCAACCAGCACCGCCTCCGCCGACAGGTTTTCCGGGGCATCGTTGAGCGCCGCCCGCAATCCCGGCGGCAACGCATCGTAGGCCGCCATATCCGCCTTCGCCGTGGTCGGCAGGCCGGTCCTGTGGCGGTTGGCGCTCACCCTGTCTCCATCGGCAGGGACGGATCGCGCGCCCAGGCCTGGAGCGAATCGTCATAGACGGCGACATTCTCCTGCCCGAGCAGGTGGAGCGCCATGGCGCCCAGGCTGGCCGCGATGCCGCCGCCGCAATAGGTCACCACGCGCTCGGCCGCCAGCGCGCCGGCTTCGTCGAATTTCCGCCGGACTTGCGCCATCGGCAGCAGCACCCCGGTCGCCGGATCGACAAGGTCGCGGCTCGCCACATTGACAGACCCTGCGATCCGCCCCGGACGCCCGTAATGCTGCCCGCCGCCGGCATGCTGCTCGGCCGTCAGCGAGTTCAGCACCACCGCCCCTGGATCGGCGAGCGCCGCCTCGACTTCCTCCCGGCCGACGAAATAGCCCGGCCGCCGGTTCGCCTCGAACACCGCGGGCGCCGGCGTCTCCTCGCCGGCGGCGGTGGGCCGCCCCTTGGCCTTCCACCTGGCCCAGCCGCCGTCCAGCACCGCCGCGCGGTCGTGGCCAAAGGCCTTGAGCATCCACCAGAGGCGCGGCGCCCAATGCGGCGTCCCGCCGCTATAGACCACCACGGCGCTGTCGTTGGAAACGCCGAGCGCCCCCATCGCCGCGCCGAAGCGCGCCGCATCGGGCAGGGTGAACCGGAACCCGCTCTCCGGGTCGGACAGATCGTCGATTAGATCGGCAAAAGCCGCGCCCGGAATGTGGCCCGCGAGATAATCCCCACGCCCGCTTTCGGCCCGCATGTTGCCGCCCGGCAGCGGGTGCAGATGGACGGTCGCGTCGAGAATGCGGAGCGCCGGATCGCCCAGGCGCGCCGCCAGCCATTCCGTAGAGACGAATGCTTCCATGGCGGCTACTCTACGCTCTCCGGGGACGGGAACAAGCGGCAAGTGGACAGGGATGCGCGGCTGGGCGCGCTCTACATGGTGCTCAGCACCATCATCCTGACAGCGCAGGACGCCATCGCCAAATGGCTCACCGCCGACTACCACTCGGGCGAGATCCTGTTCTACCGCACGATCTCCGGCATGGCGGTCGTCGCCTGGCTGATGCGGCGCGACGGCGGCTGGCGCCTCGCGGTTCCGCGCGCGCCGAAACTGACCCTGCTGCGCGGCGTGCTGGCGGTCCTGTGCAGCCTCGTCATCGTCATGTCCTGGGCGGTGCTGCCGCTCGCCGACGCCATGGCGGTCGTCTTCGTCAGCCCGGTCATTCTGACGATCATGTCGGCGATCCTGCTGCGCGAGCGGGTCGGCCGGAACGGTTGGGCGGCGGTAGTCATCGGTTTCGTCGGCGTGCTGGTGATGATGCGCCCCGGCACTTCGGCATTCCAATGGGCTGTCATCGTGCCCATCACAGCCGCCCTCATCTCGGCGGGCCGCGATGTCATCACGCGCAAGCTCGGCCCGATGGAGGCCTCCACCACGATCTTCTTCTACAGCCAGGTCCTGACGCTTGTCGGGGGCGGCCTCACGCTGTTCTGGGAGGCGCACTGGCCGGGCTGGTTCGACTGGCTGCTGTTCGGCGCCGCGGGCATCATGGCCGGCATCGCGCAATATCTCATCATCGCCTCCTTCCGCCTCGCCCCGGCGTCGCTGGTCTCGCCCTTGCGCTATCTCAGCCTGGTCTGGGCGGTCGGCTTCGGCTGGTGGCTGTGGGGCGACCTGCCCGATGTGTGGATCGTCACGGGCGGCATCCTCGTCGTCGCCGCCGCCATCCTGACCACGCGGCCCGGCCGGCCTTGATTGCCGTGTTCCCGGCCGCCACCATGCCGATGCGTCGATGAGAGGAGCGCCCGCATGACCCTGCCCGAACTGCGCCATTCCGGCCCCATCGCCTATCGCGAGGCGGGGGAGGGGCCTGCGCTGCTGCTGATGCACGGCATCGGCGGCAGCTCGAAGACCTGGGAGGAGCAATACCGGGCCTTCGCCGGCAGCCATCGGGTAATCGGCTGGGATGCACCCGGCTTCGGCGGCTCCGACCCGACCCCGGAGCCGACTGCGGACTGCTGGGCCGACGAAGCGATGGGCCTGATGGACCGGCTCGGCGTCGAAACGGCCGTCCTGCTCGGCCATTCCATGGGCGGGATCGTCGCGCCGCGCGTCGCCGCACGCCATGCCGGCCGCATCGGCAAGCTTGTCCTGTCCGGGACGCGGACCGGCTTCGTCGGCGCGCTCGGGTTCGAGGAACGGCAACGCGAGTTCGACACGCTCTCGCCCGAGGAACGCGGGCGGGTGCGTGCCGCGACCATGGCCGCGCCGGGCGCCTCGCCGGACGTGCTCGCGCGACTCGCCGTCATCGCAGGCGAAGTCACGCGGGAGGCGTTTGCCGGCGGCGTCTCGGTGCTGGAGGGGACGGACAACCGCGCCATCCTGCAAGCGCTGGATATACCGGCGCTCGTGCTTTGCGGCATGCAGGACGGGATCGCGCCGCCGGAGCGCGGAGAGGAAATCGCCGCCTTGCTGGCGGATGTCCGGATGACCTGCTTCGATGGCGCGGGCCACGCGGCTTATGCCGAGAAGCCGGACGAATACAATGTCCGGCTCACAAAATTCCTGGCGGAGTAGTCCCATGCTGGAGACCCATGGACGTTATGAGCATTCGAGCATCGTTTCGCGCCCCGTCTATGACTGGCCGAACGACACCCGTCTCGCCGTCTATGTCGCGCTCAATGTCGAGGTGTTCGCCTGGGGGCGCGGCAAGGGCGCAGGCGTCGCGCCGCCGGACCAGGCCGTCAGCGCGTCGGTCTATTCCTGGCGCGACTACGGCAACCGCGTCGGCATCTGGCGGCTGTTCGAGATGTTCGATGCGCTCGACATTCCCTGCCAGGCGCAGATCAACACCGCCGTCTACGAGCATTGCCCGGACATAACGGAGCGGCTCCGGGCGCGCGGCGATGAAATCCTTGGGCACGGCGTCACCAATTCGGACGAACAGGGCGGGCTGCCGGAGGCGGAGGAACGCGCGCTTATCGAGGAGGTCACCCGCGCCATCGCCGAGAACGAAGGTGCGCCGCCCACCGGCTGGATGAGTCCCTGGCTGTCGAACAGCGCGGTCACGCTCGACCTGCTCCAGGAGGCGGGTTACCGCTATGTCATGGACTGGACGCATGACGACCAGCCGGTCTGGATGCGCACCCGCTCTGGCGGGCGCATCCTCTCCATGCCCTACCCCATCGAGACCAACGACAACCGGGCGCTCGTCTGGTTCGGTTACTCCTCCGAGGACTACGCAAGCATGCTGATCGACTGCTTCGACGAGATGCTCGACCAGTCCACCGCCATGCCGCTGGTCTTCCCGATCTCGCTGCACCCCTTCGTGGTCGGCCGGCCTTACCGCATGCGCGCGCTTCGCCGGGCGTTCGAGCATATCGCGCGCCACCGCGACCGCATCTGGCTCACGCGCCCGGGCGACATCTGCCGCCATGTCGAGAACCTGCCGCCGGGGACGCTGCCGGGCGACGGCTGAGCAGGCCCGCTACAACCCGTAGTAGAAGGGCAGCACGAGGCTCGCCGTCGCCCACACGAACAGCAGCATCGGCAGGCCGGCGCGCACATAGTCCTGGAAGCGGTATCCCGCCGGCCCCATGACGAGCAGGTTGGTCTGGTAACCCATCGGCGTCGCAAAGGCGCAATTGGCCGCGAACACCACGGCCACCGCGAACGGCTCCACCGGCGCGCCCAGGCCCTGGGCGAGCGAGACGGCAATCGGCGTGAACAGCACCGCCACCGCTTTCGTCCCGACGAGGTTGGCCAGCACCGCGACCAGCAGGAAGAAGGCGGACAGGACCACCGATACCGGCGCGCCGTCGAGCGCACTCGCCAGCAGCTCCGACAGGATCGCCGCTCCCCCCGTTTCCTGCAGCGCTTTTCCGAGCGCGAGCGCAGCGGCAATGGTCAGCACGAGGTCGGCGCCGATGGCCCGGCCTGCCTGGCGCAGGGTCATCACGCCCGTGGCCAGCATGGCGGCAGCGCCCGCCATCGCGCCGATCACGATGGGCAGGATGTCGAGGGCCGCCAGCCCGACCACGACCGCGAAGATCGCGAGCGCGCGCCGGGCCTCGGGAGCCGACGGCACTTCGCTTGCCGACCATTCGATCGGCAGGATTCCCGGACGGCCGCGAAGCGCCGCTTTCGCCTCGGCCGTGCCCTGCACCAGCAGCACGTCGCCAGCGGCGAGCGGCAGATCGGTGATCGGCCCGTGGCGGCGCGCGGCGCGGCGCTGCACGCCGACGACCACGCAATTGTAGCGGTAGCGGAAGCCGATCTGCTCCAGCGTGCGGCCGATCAGCTCCGAGCCCGGCGTCACCAGCACTTCGCCGAGAAGCTGTCGCCCGCGCAGCCAGGGCGGCTTGCCGTGCGTCTCGTCCTCGCGTGCAGACCAGCTGTCGCCGAGCGAGGGATGCAGCAGGTCCATCTCGCCGCGAACGGCGTCTGTCAGCGCCTGCCGCGTGGCGCTCACGATCAGGATGTCGCCGGACCGAAGGGCCGCCTCTCCGCCGAAGGGCGGAAGCAGGCGAGCTTCGCCGCGCCGGATCGCATGGACTGTGACATCGGCAAGGTCCGGGAAAAAACCGCCGGCGGGCGTCAGGCCGTCCAGCGGCCGGCCTGCCACGACGTCGATCTGCGCGAGAAACTGGCGGCCGGTCGCGGGCCCCTGGCTTCCTGCGGCACTCCGCTCGGGCAACAGGCGACGGACGACCAGCAGCGCGAAAACCAGACCGGGCAGCGCTATCGCAAGTCCCGGCACGGTGAAATCGAAGAAGCCGAAGCCCGGCTCGCCGAGGTCGGTCAGCATGCCGGACACCAGCAGGTTGGTGCTGGAGCCGATGAGGGTCGTCATGCCGCCGAGGATCGAGGCGAAACTCAGGATCATCATCGACCGGCTGGGCGACGAGCCGCCGCGGCTGGCGAAGGTCTGGAGGATCGGAATGAAGATCACCACGACCGGCGTGTTGTTGAGCACCCCGCTGATGAGCAGCACCGCCAGCAGGGAAACGACCAGCGCCGTCTCCGACCGACCGCCCGCGACCCGCAGAAGCGCCCGCGCCCCGTGATCGAGCGCGCCCGTCTGCGCGAGCCCCTGCCCCATCACGATCAGGCCGAGCAGCGCCAGCAGCGCAGGATTGGCAAAGCCGGCGAGCAGCGCATCCGGCCCGAGCAGATTGGCGCCGTCCGGCCCCGTTTCCGGGAACATGTGGAATGCCACCAGCAGCAGGCAGACCACGAACAGCGACGAAAACTCGAGCGGCAGTCTCGGCGTTGCATAGAGCGCCAGCGCCACCAGAATAGCCCCGAAGGCCAGAACCGGACCGAGTTCGCCGTCCATCTAGTGTCCCGATCGGGAAGTGCGCATGGCTTTCTGCCGTTCCCCTTTGTCGTCATGGCCGGACTTGTTCCGGCCATCAACTCCCCGGGCCGCGCCCGGCGGCTGGAGATGCCCGGAACAAGTCCGGGCATGACGGCGGTGGCGGCCGGACTGCACAGGCCGCGCACCGAAGTCGAAATCTTGCAAACTTCCGAACCGGGACGCTAGAGGGGCGTGCCGTCCCGCCGGACTGTCAGCGCCGCGCCACCATGAGCTTCTTGATCTCGGCGATCGCCTTGGCCGGATTGAGGCCCTTGGGGCAGGTCTTGGTGCAGTTCATGATCGTGTGGCAGCGGTAGAGCCGGAACGGGTCCTGCAGGTCGTCCAGACGCTCGCCCGTCATCTCGTCGCGGCTGTCGGCGATCCAGCGATAGGCCTGGAGCAGCACCGCCGGACCCAGATAGCGCTCGCCGCTCCACCAGTAGCTCGGGCAGCTCGTGGCGCAGCAGAAGCAGAGGATGCACTCCCAGAGCCCGTCGAGCCGGGCGCGGTCCTCTTCCGACTGGAGGCGTTCGCGCTCCGGCGGCGCGCTCACCGTCTTGAGCCAGGGCTCGACGGAAGCGAGCTGCGCATAGGCCTGGTTCAGGTCCGGCACGAGGTCCTTGACCACATGCAGATGGGGCAGCGGATAGATCTTCACATCGCCGCGGATATCGCCGATGGCCTGGGTGCAGGCCAGCGTGTTGGTCCCGTCGATGTTCATCGCACAGGACCCGCAGATCCCCTCGCGGCAGGACCGGCGGAAGGTGAGCGTTGAATCTACCTCGTTCTTGATCTTGATGAGCGCGTCCAGGACCATCGGCCCGCAGTTGTCCATATCCACGTCGTAGCTGTCGATGCGGGGGTTGCCACCCTCGTCCGGAGACCAGCGATAGACCTTGAAGCGCCGCGTCTTTCCGGCACCGGCGGGCGCAGGCCAGGTCTTTCCGGCGCCGACCCTGGAGTTCTTCGGCAGGGTGAGCTGGGCCATGGTCGTTGCCGTTCCCTTGCTAGTAAACGCGCTCGACGGGCGGGATGTAGTCGGTCTCGTCCGTCAGGGTGTAGTCATGCACGGGGCGGTAGGAGAGCGAGACCTTCAGGTCGTCGTCGCACTTCGCGAGCGTGTGGACCATCCAGTTCTCGTCGTCGCGGTCCGGCAGGTCCTCGCGGGCGTGCGCGCCCCGGCTCTCCTTGCGCGCCTCGGCGGAGAACATGGTGGACATGGAGCAGACCATCAGGTTCTCAAGCTCCAGCGCCTCGACGAGGTCGGAGTTCCAGATCATCGAGCGGTCTGAGAGCCTGATGTCGGAGAGGCTGGCGGCGGACTGGTCCATCTGGCGGCAGCCATCCTCCAGCACCTCCGCATCCCGGAACACGGCGGCGTTGTTCTGCATGATGCGCTGCATGCCGCTGCGGATTTCGCCGGTCATGAGCGAGCCCGAGGCTTGGCGGAGACGGTCCAGCCTCGCGAGCGGCCGGTCGGCCGCATCCGCCGGCGCGTCCGGCACCGCGCCCGGGCCGTCCACCGTCTCGGCCGCCCGCAGCCCCGCCGCGCGCCCGAACACGACCAGGTCGAGCAGCGAGTTGCAGCCGAGCCGGTTGGCGCCGTGCACCGAGACGGACGCGCATTCGCCGACCGCCATCAGCCCCGGCACGACCCGGTCCGGGTCGTCGGCGAGTCGGGTCTCAGCACCTCGCCGTGATAGTTGGTCGGGATGCCGCCCATATTGTAGTGGACCGTCGGCAGCACCGGGATCGGCTCGCGGGAGGCATCGACGCCGGCGAAGATGCGCGCCGTCTCGGTGATGCCGGGCAGGCGCCGCTGAAGCACATCGCCGCCCAAATGCTCCAGATGCAGGAAGATATGGTCGTTGCCCGCGCCCACGCCGCGGCCTTCCAGGATTTCCACGGTCATGGAGCGCGAGACGACATCGCGCGAGGCGAGGTCGCGCGCCGTCGGCGCATAGCGCTCCATGAAACGCTCGCCCTCGGAGTTGGTGAGATAACCGCCCTCGCCGCGCGCGCCCTCGGTGATGAGGCAGCCGGCGCCGTAAATCCCGGTCGGGTGGAACTGCACGAACTCCATGTCCTGGTTCGGCAGGCCCGCGCGGGCGATCATGCCGTTGCCGTCGCCGGTGCAGGTATGGGCGGAGGTGCAGGAGAAATAGGAGCGCCCGTAGCCGCCGGTCGCGAGGATGACCAGCTTCGCGCGGAAGCAGTGGATCGTGCCGTCGTCGAGGTTCCAGGCGACGACGCCCCGGCAGTCGCCCTCCGGCCCCATGACGAGGTCGAGCGCGAAATATTCGACGAAGAACTCGGCCGAGTGGCGCAGGCTCTGCTGGTAGAGCGTGTGCAGCAGCGCGTGGCCTGTCCTGTCGGCGGCGGCGCAGGCGCGCTGGGCCGGGCTCTCGCCCCAGTTCTTCATGTGGCCGCCGAAGGGCCGCTGGTAGATCTTCCCTTCCGGCGTCCGCGAGAACGGCATGCCGAAATGCTCAAGCTCGATCACCGCCGGCACCGCGTTGCGGCACATATATTCGATGGCGTCCTGGTCGCCGAGCCAGTCGGCGCCCTTCACCGTGTCGTACATGTGCCAGCGCCAGTCGTCCTCGCTCATGTTCGCGAGGCTGGCGGCGATGCCGCCCTGGGCTGCGACGGTGTGGCTGCGGGTCGGGAACACCTTGGTGACGCAGGCGGTCTTCAGCCCGGCCTGGACGCATCCGAGCGTTGCGCGCAAGCCCGAGCCGCCGCCGCCGACGACGACGACATCGTAGCTGTGGTCGGTCACCTCATATGCGGGTTTGCCGTTAGCGGTCATGGGGGCGCCTCAGCCTCCGAGAGCGATCTTGAGAACGGCGAACGCGCAGGCTGCGGCGAGCGCCCAGCATGCGCCCTTGACGGCCACGATGGCGGCGATCCGCCGGCCTTCGCCGGAAATGTAGTCTTCCAGCACCACCTGCAGGCCGAGCGCGGCGTGGTGGAAGCCGGCGATCGTGAACAGCAGCATGGCGACGGCGTTGAAGGGCGAAGCGAGCCACTGGGCGAACGCGCCGTGTTCCGCGCCGGCGAGCCGGATGAGCGAGACCGCGAACCAGACGGAGAGCGGGACCAGCGCCAGCGCCGTCATGCGCTGCGCCCACCAGTGCGCAGCCCCTTCCCGCGCCGAGCCGAGGCCCCGTACGGCCTTGGCGGTCGTCCTGAATTCCATGCCCCGCGCCTCCCCCGTTCAGCCCGCGCAAGCCCAGACCCAGGCGCCCGCCGTCAACACGACCGCCGCCGCAATGACGGCCCAGCCGGACCGGTAGGCCCGGTCGAGTTCCAGCCCCATGCCCGCATCCCAGAACAAGTGCCTGATGCCATTACAGAGATGGTAGAAGAGCGCAAAGGTGAAACCCGCCAGGACGACGATGCCCAGGACCGAGCCGAAGAAGGCCTGCGCATAGCCATAGGCGCCCGGCCCCGAGGCCGCGGCCAGCAGCCACCAGGCGAAGAACGCCGCGCCCGCGCTGAGCGCGATCCCGGCGCCGCGATGGGCGATGGAAAGCACGGAGGTGAGTTGCGGGCGGTAAATCTGGAGATGCGGCGACAGCGGCCGGTTGTCGGATGCCATGGAGGAAGCCTGTCCCACGCGCAAGGATAGAGCGTCGTTCTCCCTAGTCCCGGACCGCGGCGCTGTCAATCGAAGCGGGGCGGACCGGGGCGGTCGCCGCCCCCGTCCCGCGCTACTCGCCAGAACATAGGAGTATTTTTTCCCTTACATCTTGGCATTCGCGAACAACGACCCCATATCGGGGCAGACCGGAGGAACGCGCGGGGATGAAGCGGATGAAGGATTTGCCACCCTGATGAACGGTCGCAGCGGATCGCTGCGGCAGGAGAGGCTGGTTGACGGGGGCTTCGGGGGAGCAACCCGTCAAGCGCGCGCGGAATCCGGGAAGGTCCACCTGGGTTGAGCATCCGTTGCCGGGGAAGCGGGATCGGCAGTCCGTTTCGGTCGAGCATCGCCCCTGGAGGCGCGGCGGCCTCCCCCTGTCCCGGCCCGGCAACGCCCGCGGCAGGGCCGGAGCCGGTTGTCCGCTTCGGTCGATCGCCACCCTCTTCCCGGAAGGCGGAGGCCGGCCCGTCCGCCCGCGTACCGGCCGTCCTCCGGAGACGGCATCGACAATCCGCCCCGGTTGAGCACCGGCGGCGTCGGGGCCGGTGTCGAAAATCCGCTTCGGTCGATCATCGGCCCCCCCCCCCCGGCGGCTACTGGATTCACACATCGTGATTGATCCGGTATCCGCGTTGTATGGCACGGAACTGGTAGAGGCCGTGGAGCATGACGACGGGTCCGGGTTTTCCGTAGTATGCGGTCCATCCACCGAGGCGAGCGCAGACCCATGCGGCGAAGGCGAGCGAGCCTTTGGGATGGGGGTTTTTCTGTTTTTCGGTCTTGCCTTCGAGTGTGGCCGAGACGGCTTCGAGCGCGGGTTGGTCCTCGTCTTCGAAGACGTCCTGGAGCGGTCGTCCAGCGGCGCCGTCGCGGTCTTGGACCATCTGCAGGCAGGAGATGCCGGCCACGAGCGTCATGGCGCAGAGCGTCCTGAAGGGGGCGGTCTCCATGGAGACGCGCTCGATGTCGAAGCCTTTGGACTTGATGGTGCGGAACAACTGCTCGATCACCCAGCGCCGGCGGTAGAGTTGCGTGATCCAGCGCGCCTGCTCGAAGCTCTCGACCCGGTGGCTGGTCAACAGCCGCCAGTGCGCCGGCGTCACGCCGGGCGGGGGATCGATCTCGCGCGCCTCGACAAGGAAGACGGGCTGCTGCGCCGCGACGCCGGGCGCCACGGGCCTGCCCTTCGGGCGTCGAAGCGTGACCGCGCCGAAACGCACGGCGATGCGGGCCTTGCGTTTCTTTTGTCCGGGCCGGGCCGGCAGCTCGATCGCATGCTCCTTCTCGGGCTTGCCGGCCAGGCTGGAAAACAGCCGGCCCGCCCCCTCCGGGACCGCCCGGTCCTGCGCCGCCCGGATCAGCACCTCCACGCCGTCGGGCCTGTCGGCGAACATCTCGTAAATGTCGCCCTCGCGGTCCGCGACCACCGTCACCCGCGCAGCCCCCGCCGACGCCAAACGCCCGCTGGCCTGCATGCCGTCGAGCCAGCGCCGGCTCTCCTTCTCGCAAAGGGCGCGCCCCTTCGCCTTCTTCGCACCCTTCGCCTTCTTCCCCCCGCCGCCATGGCGCTCGATGAGCCGCGCGTCCACAAGACCCAGCAGCGCGCCATGCTCAGCCTCGACCGCAATCGTGACATGCCCGACAAGACTGTTGCCCAAGCCGTCATCGCGGAAACTCGTCGTGTCCTGGATCGCCAGAACGTCCAGACCCGCAACCCGCGATGCCGTCCCCGACGCCGCCCGCTCTACAATCTTCTCCACCGTCACCTTGTCGTTCCGCAGAAACCGTCCGATCCGAACCTCGCCCGCCCGGTTGCCCCCCAAACGGCGCACCGAAATGCCCCGGGGACCGTGCCTGACAAGACGATGATGCAAAAACCCATGCGACCGGTCCACGCGCCGGTCCCCGAAAACCGCCCCTTCGCTCACCACCCCTCAAACTCCCTGGCTACCGTCCAAACTCCGTCAAAGGCAGCGAATCACAAAACCCACAAAGCGAAAACTCCTTGCCTGCAAAACAGGCCGATCTCGAGATGTGTGCATCCGGTAGCCCCCGGCGGGCGGTCCCGTTCCATGCGGCTAATACCAGCGGTCTCTACTTCGGACTCATAGGAAGATTGCGTCACCATATCGTCGCCCCGGACCCGATCCGGGGCCCATCTCCGGACCTTGCGGCCTGCCTCGGCGGCGCAAATGGAGCGCTACCGGGGACGTCCGCTCCGTAACAGCCGGCTGTGCGCGCCTCTCCGTTCAGGGATGGGCCCCGGATCGCAGTCCGGGGCGACCTCCGCTTTCGAGAGAGCAGGCGGTGGGTGCGGCCGGAGGCATAGGTTCCGGTCAACGACCGCCGGTATAGCGCGGCCGCCCGTGCCAGCGGGCGATGGTGACCGGGTTGACGCGGAACAGCCTGCCCGCCTCCGAATAGGACATCCCCGCCGCCACGGCTGCAACGATCCGTTGCCGCAGGTCGTCGGGCAACGCCCTGGGGCCGGCGGGTTCGCCGCCCGCGCCCGGTTTCCTCCGGCGGCCGGCCTTCCCGCCCTTGAAGCCGTGGCGCGCAAGGAACCGGTAGAGCGCGCCGTAGCCGAAAGCGAGGCCGCGTTCCGCCAGGGCGGCGCGCAGCGCGCGGGTCGTGAGGCCGGGATTGCCCCTCAGAAGGGCGAAGACCGCCTCCCGCGCCGCCTCGACCGGCTCCCCGCCGCCGACGGCGCCCGGCAGCGCGCCGTGGCGCCGGCGGAAGCGGTAAAGCGAGCCGTAGCCGAAGACGAGGCCGCGCGCCGCCAGCGCCGCGCGGAGCGCTTCGGTGGAGAGCTTCGGTGGAGAGCTTCGGGTTTTCGCGCAGAAGGGCCAGGATCGCCTCCCGCGCCGCCTCGGTCCGCGCCGGCCGCCGCCCCCCGGCGAACGGCTTCGGTCCGACGCCCCGGCCCTCGCGTTCGAGCGCGCGCCAGCGCACGATGCTGGGCACGCTGACGCAAAACCGCTTCGCCGCTTCGGCAAGCGGCAATCCTTCCGCCACCGCTGCAAGGACCCGCTCCCGCAGGTCGAGGGAATAGGCTTTCGCCATGCCGGCGCCTCCCGTTCGCTTTCGCGCATGAAAGCACAAATAAGGAACAAAAGAAAGCCGCCCGGCGCAGGCCGCAGCATGTGTTAGGCTGAAGCGGGAGCCGGGAACGGCGGCGGTCGTCGAAGGAGGGCGGCGGACATTGGCGGAAAGACCGTTCGAGCTTTACGACCTCAAGGTGGAGGTGGTCGCCGGCGACAGGCCGATGGTCTGCAACCACCCCGAGGGAGCCTGGTTCACGGTGGAGGGCGAGAACCTCGTCTTTTCCGGCGCCGACCGTTTCCCGATGTTTCCGCTCGCCGCGATCCTGCCCCTCTTGCCTGCAAAGCAGCGGGTCACGGACGAAAACGACTGGATGACGACGGATTCCGAGGTCGCCTGCCCCGACCCGCACTGCGGCGGGCGCTTCCGCATCACGCGCCTGGGCAAGCGCCGCTTCGACCATGCGGAAACCACGGGCCTGCCGGAGGCGCGCGGCACGCCCTACTGGCGGAAGGGCGGGGCTCGTGGTTAAGCCGGTATCGCTTCGGCCGGGCTATGAGTTCGCGCCCGTCGTAAAGGGCGGCTGGCAACTGGCGGGCGACCACGGCCCCGTTGACCGCGCACAGGCGGTCGCCGACATGGAACGCTTCCTCGACGCCGGCATTACCGCCTTCGACTGCGCCGACATCTATGTGGGTGTGGAGGAGATGATCGGCGAGTTCATCGAGCGCGTGCGCCGGAACCGCGGCCGGGAGGCGGCCGACGCGATCAAGGTGCACACCAAGCTGGTGCCCGACCTGGACCGGCTGGAGACGATCTCGCCCGCCGGCATCGAGGCCATCGTCGACAGGTCGCTGAAACGGCTGCGCCTGGAGCAATTGCCGCTGGTCCAGTTCTTCTGGTGGGACCTGGCGCGCGGCCGTCCCTACGAGGTCCTGTCTTGCCTGAAAGACATCCAGGCAAAGGGAAAGATCGGGCTGCTCGGCGTCAGCAACTGGAGCGAGGCGGCGATGCAGCCCTTCGTCGATGCGGGGTTCGATCTCGTTTCGACGCAGGTCCAGTATTCCCTGCTCGACAACCGGCCGGCAGGCGCCTTCTCGCGCTGGTGCGCCGGGAACCGTATGAAGATGCTGTGTTACGGAACGCTCGCCGGCGGCTTCCTGACCGGGCGCTGGCTCGGCGCCGGCGATCCGGGATACGAATTCGTCAACCGCTCGCTGGTCAAATACCGGCTCATCATCGACGAGTTCGGCGGCTGGGCGCTGTTCCAGCAGCTGATGCAGGCGCTCGCGGCGGTCGCCCGCAAGCACGGGGCGACCATCGGCGCGGTCGCCGCCCGCTGGGTGCTGGACCGGCCGCAGGTCGGCGCCGTCATCATCGGCGCACGCACGGCCGGCCGCCTTGCGGAGACGGTATCCATCTTCGACCTGGAGCTCGACCGGGAAGACCGCCTCGCCATAAACGCCGTGCTTGCGCGCCGCCGCGGCCCGAACGGCAGGATCTACGAGCTCGAAGGCGACAGGACCGGCCGCCACGGCCGGATCATGAAATACAATCTCGGCCGCGCGCAGTAACCGCGCAACCCGCAGCCCGCGCACCGTCGCCCCCGCCAAGGCGAGAAACCACCACTGGCCGGGCGATAAACCTTGCAAACCGATTTTCGGATCGGTGGCGAACGGGTTGCAGAGAAAGCGTCTGCAATGCAGGAACTCATACCAGCGTGCGCCAAGCGGGACTCATGCTCGGAGGCGTTCCACTATTCCCCCCTCCCGCTGGGCGGGAGGGGTCGGGGGAGGGCCTCTCAGCGTGACGGGGCGTTGTCGGGCTTCGCCCGCCGCTCCCGCTGGCGCGGAAGCGGCCCCCCACCCGGCCTCCCCCGCAAGCGGGGGAGGAGGATTCCAGCGGCTGGCGGCATAGGTTCCGATCGACGACCGCTGGTATCATAACGCAACACGGCGACACGATGATCGACGGCGCGATGATCGTCGTATCACGGGATCGGGTGCGGATACGGTTCGAACGGAGAAGCGGTTAGGCCGGGTTTCTTCCCGAAGTGGCGGTTTGAGCGACATTTTCGGGAACGTCTATTTCCCTCCGCCCCCCTCCCTCCGCCAGCGCCGCCTGGGCGGCGGCGAGGCGGGCTATGGGGACGCGGTAGGGGGAGCAGGAGACGTAGTCGAGGCCGATCTCGTGGCAGAAGGCGACCGAGGCCGGGTCGCCGCCATGCTCGCCGCAAATGCCGAGCTTGAGGTCCGGCCGCGCGGCCCGGCCGCGTTCGGCGGCGATGCGCACCAGCTCGCCCACGCCGTCTATGTCCAGCGTCTCGAACGGGTCGCTCGCCAGGATGCCGCTCTCGCGATAGGCGCCGAGGAAGGAGCCGGCGTCGTCGCGGGAAATGCCGAAGGCGGTCTGCGTCAGGTCGTTGGTGCCGAAGGAGAAGAACGCGGCGGCGGACGCGATCTCGGCGGCGCGGAGCGCGGCGCGCGGCAGTTCGATCATCGTGCCCACCGTGTAGTCGAGCGCCGCGCCGGTCTCCTCCGCCACCATTGCCGCCGTCCGGTCGATGACGGCCTTGATGCGCTCAAGCTCGCTGCCTGCGGCGACCAGCGGCACCATGATTTCCGGCTCGGCCCCGGTTTGGGCGGCGGCCTCGAAGATCGCGCGGGCCTGCATCTCGTAAATCTCGGGCCAGGTGATGCCGAGCCGGCAGCCGCGATGGCCGAGCATCGGGTTCGCCTCTTCCAGACGCAGCGCGCGGCGGCGCAGCTTGACCGCATCGACGCCGGCCGCCTCGGCCACCTCGGCGGTCTCCTCCTCCGTGCGCGGCAGGAATTCGTGCAGCGGCGGGTCCAGCAGCCGGATCGTCACCGGCAGCCCGTCCATGATCCGGAACAGCTCGACAAAATCCCGCCGCTGCATCGGCAGCAGCTTGGCGAGCGCGGCGCGGCGCCCCGCCTCGTTGTCGGCCAGGATCATCTCGCGCATGGCGAGGATGCGGTCGGCATCGAAGAACATGTGCTCCGTGCGGCAGAGCCCGATGCCCTCCGCCCCGAAGGCGCGCGCCGTCTCGGCGTCGCGGGGCGTCTCGGCATTCGCCCGCACCCGGAGCCGCCGCGCCCCGTCCGCCCATTCCATCAGCCGCGCGAAGCCACCGGTCACCTCGGGCTGGATGGTGGCGATCTCGCCGGCCATCACCTCGCCGGTGCTGCCGTCTATGGTGATCCGGTCGTCGGTCGCGAAGGTCCGCCCGCCGGCCAGCATGACCCCGCCCTCGGCGTCGATCCTGACCGTGCCCGCGCCGGACACGCAGGCCCGGCCCATGCCGCGCGCGACGACCGCCGCATGGCTCGTCATGCCGCCGCGCGAGGTCAGGATGCCGCGCGCGGCGTGCATGCCGTGTATGTCCTCGGGGCTGGTCTCGCTGCGCACCAGGATGACCGCTTCGCCGTTCGCGGCCGCTTGCTCGGCGGCGTCGGCGGTGAAGACGATCCGGCCGGACGCCGCGCCGGGCGAGGCCGGCAGGCCGCGCGCAATCACGTCGCGTTCGGCGTCGGGATCGAGCGTCGGATGCAGGAGTTGTTCGAGCGCCTGCGGCTCGACCCGCATGACCGCCTCTTCCGGCCCGATGGTCCCTTCCTCGACCATATCGACGGCGATCTGGAGCGCGGCCTGGGCGGTGCGCTTGCCGGAGCGCGTCTGGAGCATCCAGAGCCGCCCCGTCTCCACCGTGAACTCGATGTCCTGCATGTCGCGGAAATGACGCTCCAGCCGGTCGCGCATCTCCATGAGCCGGGCGAACGCCTCGGGCATGGCCTGTTCCATCGCCGGAAGCCGCGAGCCTCTCGCCTCCGCTTCCGCCGCCGTCAGGCTCTGCGGCGTGCGGATGCCGGCCACCACGTCCTCGCCCTGGGCGTTGACCAGATATTCCCCGTAAAGCGCATTCTCGCCGGTGGAGGGGTTACGGGTGAAGGCCACGCCGGTGGCGCAGTCCCCGCCCATATTGCCGAACACCATCGCCTGCACATTGACGCCCGTGCCCCACTCCTCGGGGATGCCATGCAGGCGGCGATAGGTCTGCGCGCGCGGCGTTTGCCAGCTTCGCATCACCGCGCCTATGGCCTCCCATAGCTGGGCGCGCGGCTCCTGCGGGAAAGGCGCGCCGGTCTCGGCGAGCACAATTTCCTTGAAACGAACGACGAGGCTGCTCCAGTCGCCGGCGTCGAGACCGGCGTCGGCCTCGATGCCCTTCTCGTCCTTCAGGACCTCGATCTCTTCCTCGAACAGCCCCCGGTCCACGCCGAGCGCCACATCGGCAAACATCTGGACGAAGCGCCGGTAGCTGTCGAAAGCGAAACGCCGGTCGCCGGAGCTTGCCGCCAGCGCTTCCACCGTCCGGTCGTTCAGGCCGAGATTGAGGATCGTGTCCATCATGCCGGGCATGGAAACGCGCGCGCCCGAGCGCACGGAAACCAGAAGCGGGTCCGCCTCGCCGCCGAAGCGCCTGCCGACCGCCGCCTCGACTTCGGCCAGGGCCGCCTCGACCTGCTCCTCCAGCCCCTCCGGATAGCGTTCGCCGTCGGCATAGAAGCGGGCGCAGACCTCCGTGGTAAGGGTGAAGCCCGGCGGGACCGGCAGGCCGAGCCGCGCCATCTCGGCAAGGTTGGCGCCCTTGCCGCCGAGCAGCGCGCTCATCTCCGCGCGCCCTTCGGTATCCGCGCCCCCGAAGGCGTAAACCCAACGGGTCATGCCGGGATGCCCAATGCCGAACTCGTGTTCGGAAGCGTTCCGTTGTCCCCTCCGTCATGCCCGGACTTGTTCCGGGCATCCATGCGGCCGTCCGGCCCGGTGGCGTTTGGGACAGGAGATGCCCGGAACAAGTCCGGGCATGACGGGAAGAGGGGCCGGCCTCCTTTCCACCGGCTGCGGCGGCATCGGGAATCGGGGATGGGCCCCCGCCTTCGCGGGGGCGACGAACGGGAGGCTTCCTTATTCCCCTCCCGCTTGCGGGAGGGGCTGGGGGAGGGCCTCTCAGCGTGACGGGCCTTTGCCAGGCTCCGCCTACCGCTTCCGCTGGCGCGGAAGCGGTCCCCCACCCGGCCTCCCCCGCAAGCGGGGGAGGAGAAAGAGGAGGCTGCCCTGCAAGCGCTGGGGGAAGTTTCCGGCGGCTTCCGGCATGGGTTCCCGTCAATCGTCGTTGGCGCCACGCCTCAGCCCTCTATCTGCGAGAAGTCCGCAACGCCTGCGGTCGCAGCCCGGATGCCGGCGAGCAGCCGGAGGCGGTTGGCGCGGAGCGCGGCGTCCTCTGCATTGACCGTCACCTCATCGAAGAACCGGTCCACCGGCGCGCGCAGCATCGCCAGCGCCTGCGTCGCGGCGGAGAAGTCCTCGGCCTCGACCGCGCGGGAGGCCGCCGTGCCCGCCAGCGCCAGCGCCTCATGCAGGGCGCGCTCCGCCTCGACGGTAAAGGCCGACGGATCGGCCGCCGCGCCGTAGGAGGTGCTGTCCTTCTTCTCCTCGATGGCGAGGATGCTGCCGGCGCGCTTGTAGGCGGTCAGCAGGTTGGCGCCGTCCTCCTCGTCCACGAAGCGTTCGAGGAAGGCGACGCGGGCCATCAGCCGCGTCAGGTCGTCCTCGTTGCCGAGCGCGAAGACGGCGGACACAAGGTCATGCCTTGCGCCGCGCTCGCGCAGATGCGCCTTCAGCCGGTCCTCGAAAAAGGCGAACAGCGTCTCGCCTCCTTCGTCCGTTCCGTAACCTTCCAGCGCCGCCGCAATTGCCTCCCGCAGCGGCAGGCGCAGACCGTTTTCAAGCACGATGCGGATAATGCCGAGCGCCGCCCGCCTCAGCGCGAAGGGATCGCGCGAGCCCGTCGGCCGCTCGTCGATGGAGAAGAACCCGGCCAGCGTGTCGAACTTGTCCGCCAGCGCGGCGACGATCGACACGGGCGCGTCCGGAGCTTCATCGCCCGGCCCCTGCGGGCGGTAATGCGCCGCCACTGCGTCGGCCACGTCGGCGTCCAGCCCTTCGCCGAGCGCGTAGTAGCGGCCCATGACGCCCTGCAATTCGGGGAACTCGCCGACCATGCCGCTCACGAGGTCGGCCTTGGCGAGACGCGCCGCCTGCCGGCAGCGCGCGGCATCGGCGCCGGGGACGAAGGGCGCCAGCCATTCCGCCAGCCGCTCCAGCCGCCGGACCTTGTCGCCGACACTGCCGAGCTTGGCGTGGAACACCACCTTGTCGAGCGCGGGCAGGCGGTCTTCCAGCCGCCGCATTCGGTCCTGGTCCCAGAAGAACCGGGCGTCGGCGAGGCGCGCGCGCAGCACACGCTCATTGCCGGCCCGGACCGCCGCATTGCCGTCCGCCGCCTCGATATTGGCAGCGAACAGGAAGCGCGGCGCGAGCCCGCCCGCCTCGTCCTCCACCGGGAAATAGCGCTGGTGCGACTCCATGCTCGTCACCAGCACTTCGGGAGGCAATTCGAGAAAGGCCGGGTCGAAATCTCCGACGCCGGGCACGGGCCACTCGGTGAGGCCCGCATTCTCGGACAGCAGGCGCTCCGAGAGGCGCGCACCCTCCGGCGCGCCCGCCCGGATGCGTTGCTTGCGCTCTTCCGCGTCGATCAGCACGAAGGCCGCCCGCAGCTTCGCCTCATAGTCCGCGAAGCCGGTGACGGAGAACGGCTTCGGCGCCATGAAGCGGTGGCCCTGCGTCCAGTCCGAGAATTCGAGCCGCGCTTCCGTGCCGCCGACCTCGAGGCCACCCGGCAGAGCCTCGCCGCCGAAGACGGCCAGCACGCCCCGAAGCGGGCGCACATAGCGCATTGGCGCATCGCCCCAGCGCATCGACTTGGGCCAGGCGAGCCGGCCCACCGCGTCCGCCACGATCTCCGCCAGAACCTCCCGCGCCGGACGGCCCGGCACGCGGCGCACCGCGAACCAGAACTCGGCCTTGCCCTGCCGGCGGCGCTCGCATTCCTCCAGGCTCGCCAGGCCGGCCGCCTTCAGGAAACCCTCGACGGCCCGGTCTGGCGCGCCGACGCGCGGGCCCTTGCGCTCCTCGGTGCGGTCCGGCTGGCGCTCCGGCAGCCCCTCGACGACCAGCGCGATCCGGCGCGGGGTGGCGAACGCGCGGGAAGCCCCGTGCGCGAGGTCGGCTTCCCTGAGGCCGTCCAGCACCAGGCGCTCGAAATCGCGCCGCGCGCGGTCCTGCATCCGCGCCGGGATCTCTTCGGAGAGGAGTTCGACGAGCAGCTCGCTCATGGCGCCTCCTCGTCCAGATGGCCGCGCGAGCGGAGCCAGGCGCCGGCCGAAGCGCGCGCGAGCGCCCGCACCCGACCGATATAGGCCGCCCGCTCCGTCACGCTCACCACGCCGCGCGCATCCAGCATGTTGAAGGCGTGGCTCGCGAGGATGCACTGGTCGTAGGCCGGCAGCGCCAGCCCCGCCTCCACCAGTGCTGCGCATTCGCGCTCGGCATCGGCGAAATGCCGGAACAGCGCGTCGGTATCGGCATGCTCGAAATTGTAGGCGGAGAACTCCCGTTCGGCCTGGCGGAAGACATCGCCGTAGGAAAGGCCCGCGCCGTTGAAATCGAGGTCGTACACATTCTCGACCCCCTGCACATACATAGCGAGGCGCTCCAGCCCGTAAGTGATCTCGCCCGAGACCGGGTTGCAGTCATAGCCGCCGACCTGCTGGAAATAGGTGAACTGGCTCACCTCCATGCCGTCGCACCAGACTTCCCAGCCGAGGCCCCAGGCCCCGAGCGTCGGACTCTCCCAGTCGTCCTCGACGAGGCGCAGATCGTGCTTGCGCGAGTCGATGCCGATTTCGGCGAGTGAGGCGAAATAGAGGTCCAGTATGTCGGGCGGACTCGGCTTCAGCAGCACCTGGAACTGGTAATAGTGCTGGAGCCGGTTGGGATTCTCGCCGTAGCGCCCGTCGGTCGGGCGCCGCGAGGGTTGCACATAGGCGGTGCGCCACGGCTCCGGCCCGAGCGAGCGCAAGGTCGTGGCCGGATGGAAGGTGCCCGCCCCCACCTGCATGTCGTAAGGCTGCAGCACGGCGCAGCCCTCGCCCGCCCAGAAGCGCTGGAGGGCCAGGATCAGCTCCTGGAAGCTAGGCGCGGCCGTCATGGTGCGGCGGCGCTCCGGCCGTCCCGGTCTGCGTCGGCGCGCGTCTGCATCAGTCGCGGTCCCGCCTCCGGTAGGACCCGCTTTCCGGGTCGCGTTCGAGGTCGATCGGCTCCGCGTCCTGCTCGTCCCGCACCTTGTTTACGAGCTTGTTGGCCTTACGGGCCATGCCCTCGATCCGCTTCCAGCCGAAAAACACCAGCCCGATGACGGCGGCGAGAAGCAGTAATTTCCAGAGCATGGGCCGGTCCTCCCTTCGCTGTCCCCTTCATAGCCCGTAGCGCGCCCAAAGCAACCGTTCCTCGACAGCATCGGCAAGGCCCGGCAGCGCCGGCAGCAGCGGGAAGCGTCGGCGGCGGCGGAGCGCCACCCGCAGCCGGACCCGCTTGCCGAACCGCTCGCGGACCACCTGACGCATCTCGCCCAGCCCGTCGGCAAGGCCGAGTTCGACCGCCTGCCGGCCCGTCCACACCTTGCCGGAAAAGAGGTCGTTGCCTTCCTCCTTCAGGCGCACGCCCCGGCGCTCGCGAACCCATTCGATGAAGACGTCGTGGATATCTTCCTGCATGGCCCGAAGCGTCTCGACATCTTCCGGCTTTTCGGGCTGGAAGGGGTCCAGCATCCCCTTGCGCTCGCCCAGCGCATGCACGCGGCGTTCGACGCCGAGCCTCTCCAGCGCGCCATCGAAGCCGAAGCCGGCGAAGATGACTCCGATGGAGCCGAGGATGGATGCCGGATGCACGAAGATTTCCGACCCGGCGCAGGCGAGCCAGTAGCCGCCCGAGGCGCCGATGTCGTCCACGAAGCTCAGCACCGGCACGCCCTTTTCCTCGCCCAGCCTCTGGATGCGGTCGGCGATCCGGGCGGACTGGACGGCGCTGCCGCCGGGGCTGTTGATCGAAAGCGCGACCGCCGCCAGCCGCTTGTAGCCGAAGGCGCGCTCGATTCCGGGCGCCACGGCTTCGTAGGTGAGCGCGCGGCCGCTGCCCCGGCCCGGCACGCCGATGACACCCGCGAGCGGCAGGACGGCGACGGTCGGGCGACGGCGGAGCTTCATCTCAATCGAGGTCGAAGACGTTCACGGGCTTCAGGTCGTCCCCCAGTTCATAGACGCGCGGACGCCCCGTCGCGATCTCGAAGGACGGAATGTCCTCGTCCGAAATGTCTTCCAGATGCTTGATGAGCGCGCGCAGCGAGTTGCCGTGCGCGGAGATCAGCACCCGCTCTCCGCGCCGGACCCTGGGCGCGATCTCGACATCCCAATAGGGCCGCACCCGCTCGATGGTGAGCTTCAGCGTTTCATAGGTCGGCACGCCCCCCGGCACCTCCGCGTACCGCCGGTCCGCCGCCTGCTCCCGCCAGCGCGGGTCGTCGCGGTCGAGGGCGGGCGGCGGCGTGTCGAAGCTGCGGCGCCAGATATGCACCTGCTCCTCGCCGTGAAGCTCGCGCATCTCCTGCTTGTTGAGGCCGGTGAGCCCGCCATAGTGGCGCTCGTTCAGCCGCCAGTCGCGAATGACCGGCAGCCACATCCGGTCCATGCGGTCGAGCGCGATCCAGAGCGTGCGCACGGCGCGCTTCAGCACCGAGGTGTAGCAGACATCGAAATCGAAGCCGCCCGCCTTGAGCGCATCGCCGGCGCGCTCGGCCTCCGCAACGCCCGCTTCGGTCAGGTCCACATCCACCCAGCCGGTGAAGCGGTCCTGGCGATTCCACACGCTCTGGCCGTGTCGAAGCAGGACGAGCGCTGTCATGGCAAGAGGTCCATGGCCTGTTCGAGCTGGGCGATCCGGGCCTTGCGGTCGAGGCGCGTGTCGAACCGCAGGTTGAGCCCGTCAATGCCGCAATCCCGGTAGGTCTCGAAGCGGGCGCGCACCATCTCCGGCGTGCCGATGGCGCCGAAGGCGGTAATCATCTCGTCCGGCACGCGCTTCGCCGCCTCCTCGCGCTTGCCCTCTATCCAGAGCCGCTGGATGGCCCGCGCGTCGTCCTCGAAACCCGCCCGGCGGAAGGCGTCATTGTAGAAATTGGTGCGCGCGGAGCCCATGGCGCCCATCTGGAAGGCGACGCCGGGCCGGCGTTCCTCGATCATCCGCTCGACATCCTCACCGATGGCGACGGTGCAGGCCGCCTCCAGGTCGAGGTCGGAGAGCGCGCGCCCGGCCCGCTCGGCCCCCCGGCGCAGATAGCCCAGATGCGCTTCCGGATAGTCCGGCGAAAAGGAGGTGCCGAGCCAGCCGTCCGCCGCCTCGCCGGTATATTCCAGCGCTCGCGGTCCGAGCGTCGCCAGGTAGATGGGTATCTCCGCCGGCGGGAAATCCAGCCGGATCGCCTTGCCCTCGCCGCCCGGCCGCGGCAGCCGGAACTCGGAGCCCTCGAACTGCAGCTTCTCGCCGGCAAACGCCTTGCGCACGATCGCGACCGTCTCCCTGAGCCGCGAGAGCGGACGCGCATAGGCCGCGCCGTGCAGTCCCTCCACCACCTGCGGACCGCTGACGCCGAGGCCGAGCGCGAAACGTCCGCCTGAGAGATGGTGCAGCGACAGGGCCGTCATGGCGGTCATGGAAGGGGCGCGCGCGCTGATCTGCATGATGCCCGTGCCGAGGCGGATGCGCGTCGTCCGCCCGGCAAGGAAGGCGAGCGAGGTCGCGGCATCCGCCCCCCACGCCTCGGCGGACCAGGCGGTGTCCACCCCCAGCCGCTCGGCCTCCTGCACGAATTCGGTGAGCTCTACGCCGCCGCTCCGGTCGTAGCCGCCGACCCCGATCGACGCCTTCATGGATGCCTGTCCTTCCCCGCGGCCCGCCTCAGTCCCCGGCGAGCACCCGCCGATAGACCTCGATGTCGATATTGCCGCCGCTTGCGACCAGACCCACAGCCTTGCCGGCCATCCGGGCCCGCTCCTTCAGAAGCGCCGCCAGGGGTGCAGCGCCCGCGCCCTCGACCGCATTGTGGGTGTCGGTGAAATAGTGGCGCATGGCGGCCTCGATTTCGTCGTCGTCCACGCTGACGATGCGCGCCGCGTGCTTCAGGATGATCGCAAGCGCCGCCCCGTCCGGCGTGCGGCAGGCCATGCCGTCGGCCATGGTGTCGGCGCTGTTGGTGGAGACCGCCCGGCCCGCCTCGAAACTCAGCGCATAGCAGGGCGCCTTTTGGGCAACCACGCCGACGATCTCCGTCCGGAGCCCGAGCGCCTCGCGCGCGGCAATCGCCCCGCAAATGCCGGAGCCGAGCCCGATGGGCACATAGATCGTGTCCAGATGCGGCGCGGCCCGCAGCAATTCGTAGCTGTAGGTCGCGACTCCGGCCACCAGCGCCGGATGGAAGGAGGGCAGGAAATGCAGCCCCTCCGCGCCGGCAAGCGCGTGGGCGTGCTCGAAGGCGTCCTGGAAGTCGCGCCCATACACCACCAGCTCCGCGCCGAAGGCCCGCATGGCGGCATTCTTTTCGCGGCTGTTGCCCTCCGGCACGACGACGATCACGCGCTTTCCGGCCTGCCGGGCGGCATAGGCGACGGACTGGCCGTGATTGCCCCGCGTCGCCGTCACCATGCCCCCGGCCTCGCACTGGGCCATATAGGCGAGCCCGCCGCGAATCTTGAAGGCGCCGATGGGCGTGTGGTTCTCGTGCTTGACCCAGACCTCCGCGCCGGCGCGCTCGGCGAGCAGCGGCCAGACCCGCTGCGGGGTCGCAGGGAAGGCGTCATAGACCAACTCGGCAGCCGCCTCGATTTCGGTCTTTCCGGGTAGTGTCATGGCAGTTCGATGGTCCCGCTGAGATAGGGCGCCGCGCGCCCGGAAATCACCACCCGGTCGCCCTGCATGGTGCAGGCGAGCCGCCCGCCGCGCTCCGACACCTGCCGGGCCGTCAGCGCCGTCTTGCCGAGCCGGTCCGCCCAATAGGGAGCCAGAGCGCAATGCGCCGAACCGGTCACCGGGTCCTCGTCGATCCCCGCGCCCGGCGCGAAGCAGCGCGACACGAAGTCCACCTCGCCGCCCGGCGCGGTGGCCGCGGTAATCCCGCCGTTCAACGCTGCGAGCCGGCGGAAGTCCGGCCTGAGCGCCCGGACGGACGGCTCGTCGGGAAAGACCGCCACGCATATGAACGGGGCCTCCAGAACCGCCTCGGGAGCCGCGCCCAGCGCATCCGCCAGACCCTCCGGCCCCGCGGCCGCCTCGGGCGGATTGGCCGGGAACTCCATGCTCAGCACAGGTCCGTTGCGATAGACGGTCAGCCTGCCGCTGCGCGTCTCGAACTCGACCTTCTGCGTCTCCCGGTGGACATGCTCGAAGACCACATGTGCGGAAGCGAGCGTCGCATGGCCGCAAAGATCGACCTCGACCTTGGGCGTGAACCAGCGCAACCGCCACACCGGCCCTTCCGGCACCAGGAAGGCCGTCTCGGAAAGATTGTTCTCAAGCGCGATGGATTGCAGCAGCGAATCCGGCGGCCAGTCCTCCAGCAGGCAGACGGCGGCCGGGTTTCCGGCGAAGGCCCGGTCCGCAAAGGCATCCACCTGGTAGAGCGGTATTCTCATGGGGCCGCGACCATAGCAGCGGCGCACCGAAAATCCAGCAACCCGCAGCCCGCTTCAGGGCCAGAGAGCGTCCAAGGGAAAGGCGATGGCCTCAAAGGGCGGGAAGGAAACCGGCTCTCCGTTCCTCGCCGACCCAACGGGAGCCCAGCCGCCGTCTTCAAGCGCAAACGCCTCCAGCGTCCTTGCCAGCGGATCGACAAGCCACATATGGCCTACTCCCTCCCGCGCATAGGCCGGGCGCTTCTCCTCCAGGTCGAATTTCCGCGTCGAGGGGGAATGGATCTCGCACACCCAGTCGGGCGCCAGCGCGAAATAAGCCGTGTCGGGAAGCCCGGGCATCCGGTCCCGCCGCCAGCCGGCAAGGTCCGGCACAAGGACATCCCCTCCGAGATGGAGTTCCGGCTCGTCGATGATCCACCAGCCGCCCGGCCCGCCGCGGCCCTTCTGGAACGGGCCGACAAGCTCATCGCCGAGCGACGAATAGGCGACCGCATGGAGGGGCGCCGGCCTCGGCTGCAAGTGCAGCACGCCATCGACGATCTCCGCCACCATATGCGGCGGCGCGTCGAGCACATCCCGGTAAGTCGCCCGTCGGGCCGCCCGGCGCGACAGTGCGCGCGCGCTCATGCCGTCCTCCCCGATTCCCAGCCGACGGCCATGCTACGCCCGCCGGGCTTTTCTGTCACCGCAGGTCAGGAGAAGCGCACCCGGACGAGGACGAGGGTCGCAACATTCAGAACCGGCGTCGGTCGAACGTGTGGGCAATCACGCGACAGGTTCGCGCTCCCGCTTCGTGAAACCGTCGAACAAGCTTTCCAGCCGCGCCATATGCTCACGCAGACCGGCCATCTCCCGCCGAACTTCGCTAAGGCTACGCGCCAGATAGAGATTCAGACCGACAAGCAGACCGACAAGCACAACGGCCGCACCGATGATTGCGATGGTCTCTTGCATCATGCCGTTCTTACCCCAGCAGACACAACTCAACATAGCCGCGATGCGGGTGGAGGCGGAAGCCGGGGGCTCGGCAAAATTCCAGCCGGTTACGACCCCGCGAAATTCACCCGGACGAGGCCGAGAGGACCGAAATCGGAGACCGCGAGCGTATCCGGGCCGGGCACCGGCAGAACGCCGGTGCAGGAGCCTGTGGTCACGAACTGCCCAGCGGTCATGCCGTGCCCCAGTCCCGAAAGATGGTTGGCGAGCCAGCGCACCGCCTCGACCGGATGGCCCATCATCGCCCGGCCGGTGCCGCGCCCGGCCTCCGCGCCGTTGAAGGTGAGGCTCACCTCCTGGTCCACGCAGTCGATGCCGCGCCAGTCCTCGAATTCGTAGGCGACGATGTAGCGTCCGGTGCCGCCATGGTCGGCGATGGTGCCGATCGGCCCGAGCGGCTGGTCGTCGGCAAGGCGCCGCTCGGGAATCTCGATGCCGGCGATCAGCGAACCGATGGCGGCCTCGACTTCCCCCCGGCTGTATGGCGCGGCGCGCGCCGGCAGGTCGGCCGAGAGCCGGAAGCCGTATTCGCTCTCGTAGATCGGCCCGAGCAAGTCGGCGAGCCGGTATTCGATCTCCGCCCCTTCATCGACCATGCCCTCGCAGATATGGCCGGCGAACGGCCCCGACAGGCCCATCGCCTGCTGGGCGGCGGTCGCCGTCGCGCCGATCTTCCAGCCGACGATCTTCCGGTCCTCCATCGCATGGAGCGCCTGCCATACGGCCTTGGCTTCATCCTCGTTGCGGGGCGCGCAAGCCTCGGGAATCGCCGGCTCGCGACGCCCCGCGAGACGCGCCTCGCGCAGGAACGCCGCGGCAGTTTTCGCTCTCGACATCAATGCGCCTCCGCCTGCTTGCGCGCCTCGACGATATCCTCGGCGAGCTTTCCGGAAAGTTCCTGAAGGTGGTCGAATTCCCAGTCGAACGTGCCCACGCCAAGCGTCAGCGAGCGCAGTTCGATAATCATGTCGGACATTTCCGACTGCGGCAGGAAGGCGTCCACCCGGTCCCATCCGGACCAGCCTTCGCGGGCGTCGAAACCGAGTATCTGGCCGCGCCGGCCAGCCAGCAGCCGCTGGATATTCGCCGTGTAGTCGGACGGGATATGCACCTGCACCTTCAGGATCGGCTCCAGCAGGATCGGGCTGCAATTCGGCAGCCCCTCGCTCATGGCGAGCCGCCCGGCGGTCTTGAATGCCTGCTCGGAACTGTCCACGGGATGGTGCTTGCCGTCCTTCAGCGTCACCACCAGGTCCACCACCGGGAAGCCGAGCGGCCCCCGCGCCAGGAACTCGCGCACGCCCGTCTCCACGGCCGGGATGAACTGGCGCGGCACCGACCCGCCGACCACCTTCTCCTCGAAGGCGAAGCCCTCGCCCCTCGGCAGCGGCGCAATATCGACCACCACATCGCCGAACTGCCCGTGGCCGCCCGACTGGCGCTTGAAGCGCGAATGCTGCTGTGTCGCCTTGCGGATGGTCTCGCGATAGGGGGTCTGCGGGCGCTCGGTCTCCACGGCGATATTGTATTTGCTCTGGAGCCGCGAAACGCCGACCTGGAGATGCTGGTCCCCCTGCCCCCAGAGCAGCAATTGATGCGTCTCCGGGTTGGGCTCGATCCGGTAGGAGGAGTCCTCCTCGGCAAGCCGCTGGAGGGCGCCGGAAAGCTTCACCTCGTCGCTGCGCTTCTCGGCGTGAAGCGCCACGGCGTAGATCGCGCTGATCTGCCCCGGCCAGGCGTCCGGCTTTGCCGCGCCGCCCGAGGTCAGCATCTGGCCGGTCTGAAAGGTGTCGAGCCGCCCGACAGCGACGACATCGCCCGCCTCGGCGGAGCCCACCTTGGTCAGGCTTGCGCCATGCATGCTGGCCAGATTGCCGAGGCGCTCGCCGCCCAGATTGTCGCCCTCGTTGAGCGTGCCGGAGAAGACGCGGGCGAGGTTCTGCTTGCCCTGGTGCTGCGCGTGGTAGGTCTTGAAAATCTGGAGCGCCGTGCCATCGCCGGTCTCGAAGCGGGCCGCGGCGCGCGAGACGTCGGGCGTGTCGTGGCGGAGCGCCTTGAGCAGGCGCACTATGCCGTGGTCCCGCTCCGCCGCGCCGAGCATCACCGGCACGATGTGGCCCTCGGCCAGCGCAGCCTTGAAATAGGCGTAGATTTCGTCGCGCGCGGGCACGGCTTCTTCCAACAGCGCCTCCAGCAGCGTGTCGTCGAAGTCCGCCAGCGCCTCCATGAGCTCCTGGCGCGCAAGCTCCGTGTCGTCCCCCACCGAGTCCGGAACCTTGATGAGCTCCGAGGGCCCGCCTTCGTTGTAGCTGTAGGCGCGCTCGCTGATGAGATCGACATAGCCCGACACGGCTTCGCCCTCGACCACGGGGATATGGCGCACTACCAGCGGCTTGCCGGAAACCCCCTGAAGGGCCTCCATGGTTTCCGCCAGCCCCTGGGTCACCGTGTCGATCTTGTTGATGAAGATGATGTGCGGGATGTTGCGCGCATCGAGGAAGCGCAGGATCGGCGCCAGCATGATGGCGCGCGCCGGGTCCGGCTCGCAGACCACCACCGCGATGTCCGCGACGACGGCGCCGTGCATCGCCTCCTGCAGGAACTCGACCGAGCCGGGGCAGTCCAGCACCGTCCAGTCGTCGCCCAGATAGTTGAAACGCGCCGGCAGGATCTCCGTGCTCATGTTCCGGTCGCGCGATTCCGGCGAGGCGTCGCCGACCGTGTTGCCGTCCCTGACGCTGCCCTTGCGCGTCAATGCCCCGGCGGCGTGCAGCATGGCTTCCATCAGGCTGGTCTTGCCGCTGAGATAGGGGCCCACAAGGGCCACGCAACGCGCGTTCGTGCTCATCGTCCCTCCCTGCTTCCGGCCCGTCCCGTCGGCCGGGCGCCAATGTTTCCATGCGACGGCACGCACGGCAACGAAAGGGCACGCTGTCGAGGCGCACACGGTTCCTTGACTGCCTCCCGGCGGCGGGCAAGATGCGGCGCCCTGCGAAGAAAGGAAGCGGCATCATGACTTATGCGGTTCCGGCCCCGGCCCGGACGGTCCTGCCGGTCAGGGGATCGGAGGCGGTGTTCCCGGTCGGGCGGATTTTCTGCGTCGGGCGCAACTATGCCGAACATACGCGCGAGATGGGCCACGACCCGGACCGCGAGCCGCCCTTCTTCTTCATGAAGCCCGCGACCTCGGTCGTTGCGGGCGGCGGCGACATGCCCTATCCGCCCGGCACAGCGGACCTGCACCACGAGATGGAGCTGGTCGCCGCCATAGGGACCGGCGGGCGCGACATTGCCGAGGAGGACGCGCTCGGACACGTCTTCGGCTACGCCGCCGGCCTCGACATGACGCGCCGCGACCTGCAGGGCGTCGCCAAGCGGTTGGGCCGGCCCTGGGAGATCGGCAAGGCGTTCGACCATGCCGCACCCTGCTCGCCTGTGGTCATGGCAAGCGAGATCGGCCACCCGGAGACGGGGGCGGTGCGCCTGCACGTCAATGGCGACCTCCGGCAGGATGGCGATATCTCGGAGATGATCTGGAGCTTGCCGGAGGTGATCGCGCACATCTCGGCGCTGTTCGCGCTCATGCCGGGCGACCTCATCATGACCGGCACCCCCGCAGGCGTCGCCGCCGTCTCGCCCGGCGACCGCCTCGAAGGCGAGGTCGAGGGCGTCGGGCGGATCGACGTGAAGGTGGTGTAGGCGATGGACATCGCGAAACGGACCGTGACACTGACCGTCGCCCCCGGGGACGAACTTGCCGCGCGGATGCGTGCGGCGCTGGCGGGCCGGCGGAGAGAGCCCCGCATCGGCTTCGCGTCCGTCGATCCGCTCCACGGGATTTGCGCGCCGAAGCGCCTGGCGGTCCTGCGTGCGATGGCAGGCTTCTCGACCGGGGCGAGGGCGGCCGCGTGCGCTTTCCCTATGACGGCGTCCGCATGGAAGTGGACCCGATGCGCGCTGCCTGACGAGGCGGCTTCCGACACCTGAACCCGTGCGATAAAGAGGGGCGATAAAGAGGGGCTTGCAAAGCTGCGCATCCGGGCTAACCTTGCATTGGCTTCCGCGATGCAGTTGTTGCAGCGGAGCCGTAACGACGGGAATGAGAGCCCGCTGGCCTCGCGTCGTTCGTCACCGCCTCTAGATACAGAGAGCATATGAAGCAAAACCTGCCACCGCGCCGCTCACGCGGCCGCAGCAACATGCGGAGCGGGCGTGCGCCCGCCCACCGCAACCAGGCCCTCGAAAGCAACGGACCGGAAGGACGGGTGCGCGGCACCGCACAGCAGATCCTCGACCGTTACCTGGCAATGGCGCGCGACGCCCAGTCCAGCGGCGACTCGGTGCTGGCGGAAAACCTGTTCCAGCATGCCGAGCATTACCAGCGCCTGGTGGCGCAGTTTGCGCCGCCTCAGGCACAGCAGCAGCCGCAGCCGGCACCGGCGGACGCCCAGCGCAACGCCGACGGCGCACAGGATTCCGACGCCGAGGCCCGGCCCGACCGGGAAGCCTCTGACCGGCCCGAGGCCGAGGGAGGCGAATCGACCAATCCCCGCCCGCGCCGCCGCCGCCGTCAGCGCAACGCTCCGGTCGAGGAGACCGCCGCCGAAACCGGCGAGACGACGCAGCCGCCGGAAGGCGCTTCCGCTGAAGAAGCGACAGCCGAAGCGGTCTGACCTCCGGTTGCGCCGGGGGCGCGCGGCATCTTCTTGCATGCGCCGCCGTCGGTTCCCATATCCGTCTTCGTGCGGGAGCGGTGCGTAGGCTACGGCCCTCCCGCCTGAGGCTCGCGTCCGAAGACGGAGACAGGACATGGACTTCGAGACCTATACCGAGCGCGCGCGCGGATTCGTCCAGGCGGCGCAAAGCAAGGCGCTTGCCGCCGGCCATCAGCGCTTCGTCCCCGAACACATACTCAAGGTCATGCTCGACGACCCGGAGGGCATCGCCACCGGCCTGATCGGGCGCGCCGGCGGCGACCCTGCCAAAGCCCGGGAAGCGGTCGAAAGGGCCCTTGCGGCGCTGCCGGCGGTCACCGGCTCCGGTGCGAGCGGGCTGCATCTGGCGCCCGAGACCGCGCGCCTGTTCGAGACTGCCCGCAAGGCGGCGCAACAGGCCGGCGACAGCTTCGTCACGGTCGAACGCCTGTTGCAGGCGATGGCGATGGGGCGCGGCCCGCTCCACGAAGCGGGCGTGGACGCCAAGGGGCTGGAGCGCGTCATCGCCGAGCTTCGCAAGGGGCGCACGGCAGACAGCGCCAACGCCGAATCCGGCCTCGACGCGCTCGCGAAATACGCCCAGGACCTGACCGAGGCAGCGCGCGAGGGCAAGCTCGACCCGGTGATCGGGCGCGACGAGGAAATCCGGCGCGCGATCCAGGTCCTTTCGCGACGCACCAAGAACAACCCCGTGCTGATCGGCGAGCCCGGCGTCGGCAAGACCGCCATCGCCGAGGGCCTGGCCCAGCGGATCGTCAACGGCGACACGCCGGAGGGGCTCAGGGACAAGCGGCTGATCGCGCTCGACCTCGGCGCCCTGATCGCGGGTGCGAAATATCGTGGCGAGTTCGAGGAGCGGCTGAAGGCCGTGCTGGCCGAGATCAAGGCGGCCGAGGGCGAGATCGTGGTCTTCATCGACGAGTTGCACACGCTGGTCGGCGCCGGCAAGGCCGACGGCGCGATGGATGCCTCGAACATGCTCAAGCCGGCGCTCTCGCGCGGCGAGCTGCACTGCATCGGCGCGACCACGCTCGACGAATACCGCCAGCATATCGAGAAGGACGCCGCTCTGGCGCGGCGCTTCCAGCCGGTCTTTGTCGGCGAACCCGACGTGGAGGACACGATCTCGATCCTTCGCGGGCTGAAGGAGAAATACGAGGTCCATCACGGCGTCCGGATTACCGACGGCGCGCTGGTGGCGGCGGCGACCTTGTCCAACCGCTACATCACGGACCGGTTCCTGCCCGACAAGGCCATCGACCTGGTGGACGAGGCGGCGAGCCGGCTGCGCATGCAGATCGACTCCAAGCCCGAGGCGATCGACGAGCTCGACCGGCGGATCGTCCAGCTCAAGATCGAGCGGGAGGCGCTCAAGAAGGAAACCGACGACGCCTCGCGCGGCCGCCTGAACAGGCTGGAACAGGAACTGGCCGGCCTTGAGGAGCGCTCCGGCGCGCTAACGCTGCAATGGCGGCAGGAGAAGGACGCCATCGACGGCGCCAAGGGCGTGAAGGAGGAACTGGAACGCGCCCGGCTGGAGCTGGAGGCGACCCAGCGGCGCGGAGAGCTGGAGCGCGCGAGCGAGCTGCGCTTTGCCGTCATCCCGGACCTGGAGAGGCGTATCGCCGAGACGAACGGAGAGCGCGAAGGACGCCTGCTCGACGAGGAGGTCTCCGGCGAGCATGTCGCGGGCGTCGTCTCGCGGTGGACGGGTGTGCCGGTCGCGCGGATGCTCGAAGGCGAGCGCGAGAAGCTGCTCAGGATGGAAGAGCGCCTGCATGCCCGCATCGTCGGCCAGGATCGCGCCGTCGAGGCGGTTTCGGAGGCCGTGCGGCGCGCGCGGGCAGGCCTGCACGACCCGAGCCGCCCGGTGGGTTCCTTCCTGTTCCTCGGGCCGACCGGGGTCGGCAAGACCGAGCTCTGCAAGGCGCTCGCCGAGTTCCTGTTCGACGACGACACGGCCATGCTGCGGCTCGACATGTCGGAATATATGGAGAAGCACGCCGTCTCCCGCCTGCTCGGCGCGCCGCCCGGCTATGTCGGCTACGAGGAAGGCGGTTCGCTGACCGAATCCGTGCGCCGGCGGCCCTACCAGGTCGTGCTGTTCGACGAGGTGGAGAAGGCGCATCCCGACATCTTCAACGTGCTGCTCCAGGTGCTTGACGACGGACGCCTGACCGACGGGCACGGCCGGACGGTGGATTTCCGCAACACGATCCTCGTCATGACCTCCAATCTCGGCAGCGAGGTGTTTGCCGAAGCGAGCGAAGCCACGATGCACGGGCCGCTGGTGGACCGGGTGATGAATGTCGTCCGCGCCCATTTCCGGCCCGAGTTCCTGAACCGGCTCGACGAGATGGTCGTCTTCCACCGGCTCGAGCGCGGGCATATGGCCGGGATCGTCTCGATCCAGCTCGAGGAGCTGCGCAAGCTGCTGGCCGGCCGCGATATCGCGCTCGACCTCGACCGGGCGGCAGTGGACTGGCTGGCGGAGACCGGCTTCGACCCGGTCTATGGCGCCCGCCCGCTGAAGCGCGTGATCCAAACCCGCCTTCAGAACGCCCTCGCCAAGCAGATTCTCGAAGGCAAGGTGGAGGACGGCGACCGTGTGGAAGTCGGCGTCGAGGGCGGCGACCTCACCATACGCGCCGCCCGCCCGGCGGCGGATGCGGCATGAAGGACCATTGAACAGCATCAATTGCCGACTATTGCCATTGTCGGTAATTGACATGTTCAATTTCCAATATTATACGGTCTTTGCTGTAACCTGAAACAGAGGCCAATGACATGGTCGATACCATGGAGATGAGCCGCATCGTCGAAGGCTTGCCGACCAAGTCCAGCAAAATACGGGCGCTCGACGCCGCCGGCTGCAAACGCGCTGAGATCGCGCGGTTCCTCGGAATACGCTACCAACATGTCCGGAACGTGCTGGTGCAGGGGCCGCCCAAGTCCGAAACCCGGCAATCGGCCCAGCCCGCCGGGCCGGGCGATGTCGCCTCGCAGAAATTGCGCATCGGCGAAGACGGGCGCCTCGTTATCCCTTCGGAAATGCGGGCCGCGATGCTGGTCGATGAAACCGGCGTCCTGACTGCGCGTGTGGTGGAAGGCGAGTTGCGGGTGCTGGCTCCCGATGCAGCCCTCGCCAGACTGCAGAAAATGGTGCGTGAGGCTGTGCCGGAGGGCGTTTCCCTCGCCGATGAATTGATAGCCGAACGCCGCGCCGAAGCGCGTCGCGAGGCCGGTGAGTGAGAATCGTTCTCGACGCCTCGGCGGTGCTGGCCCTGCTCCTCCACGAGCCCGGTGCGGATTCGATCCGGGAGGTCCTTGCAGACACGGCGATCAGCGCGGCCAATCTCGCCGAGGTGGTCGCGAAGCTGACAGACCGGGGGTTCGACGACGATAGGGTCATCGGCGACGTAAGCGCCCTGCCGCTCCAGGTCCACGCCATGGATGCAGCGCAAGCATGGCGCGCGGGCCTGCTTCGTCGAAAGACTCGGGTTCGCGGCCTGTCGCTCGGCGACCGCGCCTGCCTCGCCTTGGCGGAGGCATTGGAAGCGCCGGCGATGACGATGGATCGCAGCTGGGCCGCGCTGGACCTAGAAGTCCAGGTCATCGTTCCTCGATGACCGTGCCGCCTCCTACTTGCCCCTGAACTGCGGACGGCGTTTCTCGACGAAGGAGGCGACGCCTTCGGCGAAATCGGCGCTCATGCGCAGCCGCCCGTAGGCCTGGCCCTCGATCTCCATCGCTTGTTCGAGCGGCGCGTTCTCGCCCGCGTTGAACACCTGCTTGAGCGTGCGCTGGGCGAGCGGGGAGAACCGGCGGAGCTCCTTCACCAGCGCATCGGTCGCCGCTTCGAGCTCGGCATCCTCGACAAGCTCGCAGGCGAGGCCCCAGTCGAAGGCTTCCTGCCCCGTGATCCTCCGGGCGCGCATCGCCATGTTCTTTGCGCGCGAAATGCCGATCATGCGCTGCAGCCGGGCCGAGCCGCCGGAGCCCGGAATCATGCCGAGATTGATCTCCGGCAGCGCGAGCCGGACCGTTTCTGTGACGATGCGGAAGTCGCAGGCGAGCGCGAGCTCGAAGCCCACGCCCATGCAGAAACCCCGTGACAGCGGCGATCACCGGCTTCGAGCAGCGCTCGGCGGCGGCGATGTTCTTGTGAAGCTGGGAGACCGTCTCCGGGCTCGCCTCCATGAAACCCGGAATGTCGCCGCCGCTGGTGAAATGCTCGCCCTCCCCCCGGACCACCACCACGCGCACCGCCGGATCGCGGTCGAGCGCCTCGAAGGCCGCGCGCAGCAGCGGGCGCTGCGCCATCCGCACGACATTGAGCGGCGGCCGGTCGAGCACGATGTCGGCGCGCTCCGTCTCCGGATCGGTCTCGATGCGGAATCCGTCGGTTTCCAATGTCATGGCCGGTCGCCGTCCTTTCTCTTCGCCGGGTTCAATAGCCGAGCCGCCGGTCCCGGGCGGCGTCTTGCGGGTCGCGGTCCTGCGGCGCGCCGTGGCCGCCGCCGCCCGAGGTCTGGAGCAGGATGCGGTCGCCCTGGCGCACCGGCAGGTTCGAGACCTTGGATCCGAGTTCGATCGCTTCACCGTCCCGCGTCAGCACGGAGCGCCCCGGCGCGCCGGAGCCGCCGCCGGCAAGGCCGTAGGGCGGCACCCGGAAGCGGTCGTAATTGGTGGAGAACATGCCCTCTTCCGCGTCGAGCCGGAACTCGCGCCGGAGGCCGAGGCCGCCGCGCCGCCTGCCTTCTCCCCCGCTGCCGGGCGCGAGGCCGTATTCCGTGACCGTGAGCGGATAGAGGCTCTCCACCATTTCGATGGGCGTGTTGGCGAGATTGTGCAGGCAGGCCGAAAGCGCATTTGCGCCATCGGCGTCGGGATGCGCGCCCCAGCCGCCGATCTCGATATCGAAATACACCTCCGGCCGGCCGGACCGCCCCTTGAGGCCCAGCGCATAGACATAGCTCACGCCGTAATAGGCGGCCGATATGCGCTCCGGCGCGGCGCGGCCGAGCGCGCCCAGAACGGTGGTGACGATGCGGTGCGCGGTCGCCATGCGGTTCGCCACGGGCGCGGGCGGCAGGGCGTTGCAGATCGTGCCCTCGCGCGCCGCGATCTCCACCGGCCGGTAAGCGCCGGAATTGGCCGGAACCTCGACGCCGGCCGCGCACATGAAGGCGCAATAGACGGCGGATTTCGACATGTTGAGCGTGCAGTTGACCGGCCCCGCCGCCTGGGGCCCCGAGCCGGAGAGATCGACCTTCGCCGTCTCGCCGTCGATGCGCACCTCGGCGGCGACGAGGCGCGGCTCCTCCGTGATGCCGTCATCGTCCACATAGTCCTCGAAGCGGTAGGTTCCGTCCGGGATGCCGGCAATAGCCGCCCGCATGGCCGCCTCGGACCGGTCGAGGATGCGGTCGGTGGCAGCCTGGAGCCGCTCCGGGCCGAACCGCTCGGCCAGCCGCAGCACGCCGGCCGCGCCGATGTCGAGCGAGGCGAGCTGCGCCTCGAAATCGCCGCGCACCTTCTCCGGTTCGCGCGTGTTGGCGTAGAAGACTCCGAGCAGCGCCTCGTTCGCCCGTCCGGCCTCCACCACCTTGCAGGGCGGGATCCGCAGCCCCTCCTGGTAAATCTCGCGCGCCTTGGCGTCATAGCTGCCGGGCGCGCCACCGCCGACATCGGTGTGGTGGGTCAGCGTGCCGGTAATCGCGATCCGCCGGCCCCGGAAATAGACGGGCTTGAAGGTCAGCACGTCCGGCAGATGCTGGCCGCCTGCATAAGGGTCGTTGGTGACGATGACATCCCCTTCCTGCCAGTCCGCGAGCGGAATGGGTCCGGCGAGGATGCCTTCGAGGCAGGTCGCCATGGAGTTCAGGTGGATGGCGATGCGTGCCGACTGCGCGACATTTCGCCCTTCCGCATCGAACACGGCGGTCGAATAGTCGAGCGTTTCGCGCACGACTGTGGACCGGGCCGTGCGCCAGATGGTGACATTCATGTCCTCCGCCGCCGCGACGAGCGCGTTGCGGATGATTTCGATGTCGATGGGGCTGAGATCGGTCATGCGCCTTCTCCCCCGCGCCGCGCAACCAGATGGCCTCCGGGGGACATGGCGAGGCGCCATCCCGGCGGCACGAGAAGCGTCGCATGGGCCTCCTCGACGATGACAGGCCCCTCGACCGCCTCCGGCAGCCGGTCGCGGTCATAGACCGCAACAGGCCGCCAGCCTCCCCCGATCCAGATGCGGCGTTCGCCCTTCGGCCCGGCGTCCATCGGGTCGGGCGGCCTTATGGCGGGCTTCGGCAGCAACCCTCTGGCGGTGGCGCGCAAAGTGACGATTTCGACCGGCGCCTCGCGGTCGGAATGTGCGTAGCGCGCCTGGTGCAGGTCGTGGAAGTCGGCGACGAGGCGGGCGAGCGACTGTCGGTTCGGGCGGACATCGCCCCAGGGAACCAGCAGTTCGTATGCCTGGCCGCGATAGCGCATGTCCGCCGCGAGACGGATCCGGCGCGCGTCCTCGGCAATGCGGTCGGCGGCAAGCAGCGCATGGCCTTCCCCGGCCAGTTCCGCTGCAAGCTCAGCCAACACCGGCAGCGCGCTGTCGTCTGCATCCAGCAGGCGGGAGCGCGCCACGTCGTGCGCGATGTCGGCGGTCAGAATGCCGCGCGCCGAAAAGGTGCCCGGATCGCGCGGGAACACCACCTCCGCTATTTCCAGCTCTTCCGCGAGGCTCACGGCATGCAGGCCGCCCGCCCCGCCGAAGGCGGCGATGGCGAAGTCGCGAGGGTCCGCGCCCTTCTCGAACAGGCTGAGCTTGATGGCGGAGGCCATATGCGCGTTGACGACGGCGAGAATGCCCTCCGCGGCCTCCTCCACGCCGAGCCCGAGCGGCCCCGCCACCCGCTCCGCCACGGCGGCCCGCGCAAGGGCGGCGTCGAGCTTCAGCGCGCCGCCGAGGAAGAAGTCCGGGTCCAGCCGGCCGAGCACGATATTGGCGTCGGTGACGGTCGGCTCCGCGCCGCCCTGTCCGTAAGCCGCCGGGCCCGGATCGGCGCCCGCGCTTGCGGGCCCGACGCTGAGCGCGCCGCCGGGCGCCACGGAGGCGATGGAGCCGCCGCCCGCGCCGATGGTGCGCATCTCCACCATCGGCAGGCGCACCGGCAGGCCGTCGATCTCGCCTTCCGTCACCACCGTGCTCTCGCCGCCCCGGACCACGGACACATCGAAGCTGGTGCCGCCCATATCGACCGCCACGAGGTCGGGCCGTTCGAGCGTTCCCGAGAGGTCCGCCGCCGCCATCGCCCCGCCCGAAGGCCCGGAGAGCAGCAGGCGGACAGGCAGCCGCGCCGCCTGGGACGGCGTCGTCACCCCCCCGTTGGACTGCACGAGGTAGAGCCGCGCCGAAAGCCCGGCGTTCCCCAGCCGCGCCGCCAGCCGCGCCAGATAGTCATCCGCCACCGGCACAAGCAGGGCGTTGAGCACCGTGGTCGAAGCGCGCTCGAACTCGCGGATCTCGGGGCTCACATCCGAGGACAGAGAGACCCGGATGCCGGGCGCCGCCTCGACCAGTATCTCCTCGACGCGGCGCTCATGCGCGGGGTCCCGGTAAGCATGAAGGAAAACGACTGCGACGGCGCCGATGCCCGCTTCCGATATCTCGCGCGCAATGCCGGCGACGGCTTCCTCGTCGAGCGGCGTCTCCTCGCTGCCGTCCCAGCGCATCCGCCCCTCGATGCCGTAGCGCCGGTCGCGGGGCACCAGCACCGTCTGCGGCGTCGGCTTCAGCGTGTAGGGTTCGCGGCGGACATGCCGGCCGATCTCCAGCACATCGGTAAAGCCCCGGTTGGCGATCAGCGCGCCTTCCGGCAGCTTGCGCTCCAGCACGGCATTGGTGGCAATGGTCGTGCCGTGCAGGACGAACCCGACCTCCCCCGGCTCGAAGCCGAGGCGCTCCCTCGCTTCGACGATGCCGGCAAGCAGCCCCTCGGACGGGTCCGCCGGCGTGGTCGGCGTCTTCAGCGCATGGACTTCGCCGGTTTCCGCGTCCAGCACCATCAGGTCCGTGAAGGTGCCGCCGACATCGACGGCGATGCGGTATTTCATGAGTTCGGTCGCCTCAGGTGTCGGACGGGAAGCGGCGGCGGATTTCGGCCACCTGCTCCGGGGTCAGGGGCCGGGTCTTCATGCCTTGCAGAGCGAGGAACAGCCTGGCCGTCTCCTCCAGCTCCTCCGTGGCATAGACGGCGTCGATCAAGGACTTGCCCGCCACCACGGGCCCGTGATTGGCCAGCAGCACGGCGTGGTGGTCCGACGCCATCTCGCGCACCGCCCTGGCGAGGTCGATATCGCCCGGCGGGAAATAGGGGATGAGCGGCAGCGTGCCCACGCGCATGGCGTAATAGGCCGTCAGGGGCGGCAGCACATTCGCCTCGTCGATACCGTCGAGGCAGCTTACAGCGACGGAGTGCGTCGAATGCAGATGGACGACCGCTCCCGCCTTCGGCCGGCACTCGTACATGGCGATATGCAGGAAGGCTTCCTTCGTCGGCGCGTCGCCCGAGACGAGGCTCCCGGCGGCGTCCAGCCGCGAAATCCGCGCGGGGTCCAGGTCGCCCATGCTGGAGCCGGTGGGCGTCATCAGCCAACCGTCGTCGAGCCGGACGCTGATATTCCCCGTCGAGCCGAAGGTCAGGCCCCGGTCGAACAACGACTTGGCCATGCCCGCGATCCGGTCCCGCAGCTTTGCTTCGCTCACGGCAGCATCCCGAATGCGTCGGCGAAAAAGGACTCCGAGCCGAAATTGCCGGACTTGAGCGCAAGCGCAAGCGGCCTCTCGCCAACGGCCTCCGTCCAGGGCACCCCCGGGGCGATTTCCGGACCGATGCGCAGGGTCTCGACCCCGAGCGCCGAGACGACCGCACCGGCCGTTTCTCCGCCGGCGACGACGATCCGGGAGAAGCCGTTATCGGCAAGCGCGGCGGCAGTCCTCTCAAAGGCGGATTCGAACATGCGCCCTGCCCGCTCGGCGCCGTAGCGTGCCTGCACCGCCGAAACCTCCTCAGGCCCGGCAGACGCATAGACCAGTATCGGCGCGTCCGCCGGCCGGCCGAGCGCCCATTCTATGGTGTCCTCGACCTCGCCGGGCCCGGCGGCAAGCCCGTCCGGATCGAGCTTTCTGGCCAGCCAGATGTCCTCGACTGCGGCGATCTGCGCCCTGGTGGCAGCCGAGCAACTTCCCGCCAGGACGACCTCCCGGCCCGCCGCCTCCGGCAAGACCGGATCGGACCCGGCGGAAAGCAGGCCCGATTTCCGGAAGTTCTCCGGCAGGCCCATGCCGATGCCCGAGCCTCCCGTGACGAGCTTGTGGTCCGCCGCCGCCTCGCCGATCCGGCGCAGATCGGCGTCGGCAACGGCATCGGCGACTCCGTATCGCACGCCTTCCACCTTCAGCGCCGCGATACGCGACCGGATCGCCTCGACGCCCGCGCTCACATGCTGCAGCGGCACCAGCCCCACCCGGCCCCGCGACTGCGCCGCCATCAGCCGGACCAGGCTGGAATCCCGCATCGGCGTCAGCGGGTGGTCCTTCATCGGCGATTCGGCGAGCAGCATGTCGCCGACATAGAGATAGCCCCGGTAGATGGTGCGCCCGTTGGTTGGAAAGGCCGGGCAGACCAGCGCGAAGTCCGCGCCGAGCGCATCCGCCAGCGCATCGGCGACAGGGCCGATATTGCCCGTCTCGGTGGAATCGAAGGTGGAGCAGTATTTGAAGACGATCTGCCGGGCACCGGCCTCGCGGAGCCACTGCAACGCCTCCAGCGACCGGTCCACGGCTTCGTCCAGCGGCGCGGTCCTCGACTTGAGGGCCACTACGACCGCCTCCGCATCGCCGATCCCGGTTCCCGCGCCCGGCACGCCGACGGTCTGCACCGTCTTCACGCCCTCCTTGACCCAGGTGCCGGCAAGGTCCGTCGCCCCGGTGAAATCGTCCGCAATCGCGCCCAGCACGATAGCCATGCAGCGGCCTCCGTCCGGTATCGCCCAGGAAGTGCGCCGCCGTCAGTGCGAATAGCCCCTGAGCCGATGGTAGCTCTCGACCTGCTCCGGCGTGAGCTCGCGGGCGGCCTCGATATGCGCAAGCAGGTGGATCGCCCTCAGCTCGCCCTGCATGACCCCGAGATGCCCGGTCGCCTGCGTCACGTTTGCGGCCGTCGGCCCGCCCGAAGCGAACAGGCCCGCGAGGTGGCGTTCCGCCGCCAGGATGGACTCCCCCTTCGCGACCGCCTGCGCCTTCATCTTCTCGTAAATCGCCTCGATGCGGCGGAGTTGCTTGCCGGCAAGGCCAAGTTCCACCTTGAGTTCAAGCAGGTGTCTCGGCCCCGGAAAGCGGTTGAGCTCCGCCGCCCGCGCAAGGCCCATGCCGTCGCCTTCCCGCAGCTCGCGGACTTCCTCGGCCGTCAGGCTCGGGATTTCGGCGCTTTGCCCGTGCGCATAAGGCGAAGTCCCGTGCGCATGCTGCGCCGACGCCGACGCCGAAACCAGGGCGATGACGCAGACCGGGGCAAGAGATTTGAGCAAGCGGGTGCCGGTCTTCATCGGTCCCTCCGAATCCCGTGGCGGTTCGATCGAACGCGACTATGCCCGCCCCGGTGTCCCGAGGCCAGACCGCGACAAGGGGGCGTTACCCCCGCATCGCCGCGCCGTTCGGGTCGAAGAGCGGGTGGCGCTGGAGGCGGGCGGGGCGGCGGTCGCCGAGGATTTCTATTTCCCAGCCCTCCTCTTCGGCCGCCAGCGGCTTCGGCACATAACCGCAGGCGACGGAGACGCCGGACCAGTGGGCGTAGCCGCCGGAGGTGACGGCGCCGACCACCTCGCCGCCGCGCCAGACCGGCTCGTCGCCCATGGCGTCGGCATCGCCGGCATCGACCGAGAAGAAGCAGAGGCGGACTTCGCCGCCGGTATCGCGCTCCTGCAACGCCGCTTCCTTGCCGATGAAGTCCGCCGGCTTGCCGTAGGCGACGAAGCGGTCGAGCCGCGCTTCCACCGGGCCGTAGAGCGGACGGTATTCCCGTGCCCAGGAGGCATAGTGCTTCTCGACCCTGAGCCCGTTCAGCGCCCGGCTGCCGAAGGGGCGGATGCCGTGCGCCGCGCCCGCCTCCAGCAGCAGGTCGAGCAGAAGGCGGTGGTAATCCGGAGACACCCAGATCTCGTAGCCGGGGCCGCCCGTATAGCTGACCCGGCCGACCAGGGCCGGCACGGCGCCGAGCGTCATGCGGCGCACATCCATGAAGCGGAACGCCTCGGCGGAGACATCCTCATCCTCGCGGACAAGCGCCGCCAGCACGTCGCGCGCCTGCGGCCCGGCTATCGCGAGCCCGTTGAGCCCGGCCCCCAGCGGCGCGACCGAAACCGATCCGTCCGCCGGCAGATGCCGGGTAAACCAGCGCATATGGTATTCCTCGGCGGGACCGGAGCCGACCAGCCGCCAGAGCCCGCCGCCGGGATTGGCGAGCGTGAAGTCGCCGATAAGCTTGCCGCCCTCGTTCAGCATCGGCGCGAGGCCCATGCGCCCCTCGCGCGGCAGACGGCCCGCCAGTATCCGGTCGAGCCAGGCTGCCGCGCCCGGCCCCGTCACGTCGTATGCGGCGAAGCCGCTGGTCTCCGCAACGCCGACGCCCTCCCGCACGGCCCGGCACTCCGCGCCCACATGCTCGAAGTCCGTGGAACGGCGGAAGGAGAGGCGGTCCTCGACGCCGGGCGGCGCGAACCAGAGCGGCTGCTCCAGCCCCCAGGCGTCGCCGAACACCGCGCCCATCTCCGCCATCCGGTCGTGGACCGGCGTGGTGCGGAGCGGGCGCGCGGCGGGCAGTTCCTCGTTCGGGAAGCGGATCGAGAAGCGCCGGGAATAGTTCTCGCGGACCTTGGCGTCGGTATAGGCGGGCGTCGCCCAGGCGCCGTAGCGGGCGACGTCCATGGCGTGAATGTCGAAACCGGGGTCGCCGTCCACGATCCAGTTGGCGAGCGCGAGGCCGACGCCGCCGCCCTGGCTGAACCCCGCCATCACCGCGCAGGCGCACCAGAACCCCGGCAGGCCCCGTACCGGGCCGACGAGCGGGTTTCCGTCCGGCGCAAAGCTGAACGGCCCGTTGACGATCCGCTTGATGCCGGCTTCCTTGAAAGCCGGGAAATGCTCGAAGCCGACTTCGAGCGAGGGCGCGATGCGGTCGAGGTCCGGCTGGAGCAGTTCGTGGCCGAAATCCCAGGGTGTGTTCACCGGAGACCAGGGCTTGCAGGCCTTCTCATAGGTCCCCATGAGCATGCCGCGGCCTTCCTGGCGCAGGTAGATTTCGCCCTCGAAATCCACGACATGCAGCATCTCGCCGCCCGTCTCGCGGTTGTAAGCCTCTACCTCCGGCATGTCGTCGGTGATGAGATACATGTGCTCCATGGCGAGGATCGGCAGTTCGAGACCGACCATGCGCCCGACCTCGCGCGCCCAGAGGCCGCCGGCATTGACGACATGCCGGGCCCGGATCTCGCCCTTGTCGGTCAGAACCCGCCACTCGCCGCCCGGCAGGGGCTCCAGCGCCTCGACCTTCGTGAACCGATATATCTCGGCTCCTCGCTTGCGGGCCGCCGCGGCGTAGGCATGGGTTGCGCCGGAAGGGTCCACATGGCCGTCGTCGGCGTTCCAGAGCGCGCCCGCGAAATGCCGCGGGTCGAGCAGCGGCATGTGCCGGTGCGCCTCCTCGGCGGAGACGATCTCGGTATCGAGCCCCAGATAGCGCCCGCGCGCATGGGTCAGCTTCAGCCATTCCATGCGCTCCGGCGTGCCGGCCAGCATGTAGCCGCCGGTGACATGCAGCCCGACCGACTGCTCCGATTCGGCCTCGATCTCCGGGTAGATGTCGATGGTGTATTTCTGGAGCTTCGCGATATGCGGGTCGCCGTTGATGGTGTGCATGCCGCCGGCAGCGTGCCAGCTCGACCCGGAGGTGAGTTCGTCGCGCTCGACCAGCACGACATCCTTCCAGCCGCGTTTCGTGAGGTGGTAGAGCACCGAAGCGCCGATCACCCCGCCGCCGATAACGACGGTTTCGGCATGGGTCTTCATGCCACATCCCTCCCCGCCCCGTTTGCACGTTCCTCGGCAAACGCGGCCAAGCGGTCGATCAGTTGCGCGAGATCGGCCTGCACGGAAGCGAAGTCCGGGCGGAGGCAGCGCGTCTTCTCGTCGATATAGAGGGCCTTGTTGACCTCGATCTGGAGGCTGTGGCGGCCGGCGTCCGGGGCCGAGAAGGCGCGTATGAGCTCCACGCCCTTGAAGATGTAGTTGGTCCGCACCTTGTAGCCGAGGCCGCCCAGCACCTCGGCGGCGGCGGCCGTGAAATCCGCCTCGCAGGTCGTGCCGTCGCGGTCGCCCAGCACGAAGTCCGGCCGCCGGGTCATGTCCTCCCGGCTCAGCGAGCCCATGGAATGGCAGTTCAGGTGATAAACGGCGCCGAACCCTTCCATCAACCTGTCCTGCGCCTTGCCGAGCGCGCGGTGGTAGGGCGCGTGGTAGCGGCGGATGCGCGCCTGCACCTCCTTGACGCCGAGCCGGCGGTCGTAGAGCGCCCTGTCGTCCTCGCCGATGGTGCGCCGGATGAGCCCGATGCCGCGCCGGGTCTTCTCGGTCGGCGCGAGCGGATCGGGCCAGCACCCGTCGATAAGCCGGGCGTCGAGGTCGTCCACGGCGCGGTTCGGGTCGATATAGGTACGCGGGAAATGCGCCTTGAGCAGCGCCGCGCCCAGCCTCGGCCCGTCGCCGAACAACTCGTCCACCGCCGTGTCCACGGCGTCGAGCAGCATGGTCCGGTCCACCGCCGCACCGAAATCGGCCGGATAGTCGGTGCCGCTATGGGGCGAGTCGAGCAGGAGCGGCCTCACCGGGCCGGAAGGCCCCAGCATGGTCAACACACCGGGCAGCGTGTAGGTCGGGATCAACGGTCGGCGCCTCTTCGGCATGGCGGGGACAGGTCGGTCATGGCTCGGGTATGCCTTTCGTCGTCGAATATTCCCAGTGCAGCACCTCGTCCGGGAAGACGCGGGGATGGATGTCGTGCGCTGCCGCCGCGGCCTCGGCGAAGCCGGTCAGGATGAGCTTGAGCTTGCCCTTGTAAGTCGCGATGTCGCCGATGGCGTAGATGCCGTCGCGGTCGGTCATCGAGGTCGAGGGGTCGATGGCGATATGGTTGCGGTCGAGCCCGAGGCCCCATTCGGCGATGGGCCCGAGATTCATCGCGAGCCCGTAGAACGGCAGCAGGGCATCGGCTTCCAGGCGGCGCGTGTCGCCCTTCAGCGTCTTCACCCGGACCGCTTCCAGCAGGCCGTCTTTCCCCTCCAACCCGTCGAGATGGTAGGGGATGACGCATTCCACCTTCCCATCGGCCTCCAGCGCCTTCATGCGCGCGACGCTCTCCGGCGCGGCACGGAATTTCGGGCGCCGGTGGACGACCGCGACGGACGCTGCGACTTCCGAGAGCGAGAGCGCCCAGTCCACCGCGCTGTCTCCGCCGCCGCCGATCACCACCCGCTTGGCCCGGAAGTCCTCGCGCCGGCGCACGGCGTAGAACACGCTCTTACCCTCATAGGCCGCCAGCCCTTCGAGCGGCGGGCGGTTGGGGCCGAAGGCGCCGACACCGGCCGCCACGATGACGGCCTTGCAGCGAATCCCGGTGCCCTTCGCGGTCTCGACCCGCCAGCCGTCCTCCAGAGGCGTCAGCGCCTCGACCCGCTGGTCGAGGTGATAGACCGGCGAGAACGGCGCCGCCTGCTCCTCCAGCTTCGCCACCAGATCGACCGCATCCACTCTCGGGAAGCCGGGAATGTCGTAGATCGGCTTTTCCGGATAGAGCGCCGTGCATTGCCCGCCGATCGCCTCCAGCGAGTCAACCACATGCGCGCGGATCCGGAGCATGCCGAGCTCGAACACGGCGAACAGGCCGACCGGCCCCGCCCCGACGATCGCCACATCGGTCTCGTGTTCCATCGATATCCCCGGGATCGAAGGGCGCCCCAGCGGCTGCTATCATGGGAGCCGCATCCTGCCCGATCAAGTCCCGCCGCCATGCGGCAGGGACCGTTGGCGCAGACGGCGGGCTCGTTGCGGCGGCAGCCCTTGCAGGCGTATGCGGTTCGGGGCACACTCCGCATCGAAGAAGGGTCTTCGCGCCGATGGAACTGTCTGCCTGGCTTACGCCTGCCATCCTCATCGCCGTCGCAGCGTTGTTGCTGCGCAGCAACGCGCGGCTGGAAGAGCGTCTCTGCGCGCGCATCGACGACGTCAACAAGAGCCTCAATGCGCGCATCGACGAGACCAACAAACGCATCGACGAGACCAACAAACGCATCGACGAGACCAACAGGCGTCTCGACGGGATCGACAACCGGTTGCGGACGGTCGAGCACGGGCAGGCGCGGCTCGAGGGCCTTATGGACGGTCTCCGCGAAGCGATTTCCGGCCGCCGTCCGGCCGCCTGACGACTCCCCACCCGGACGGCTGGCGCAAAGCGGGCCCCGCCGCCATGCTGCCCGAAGCCGTCGATCTTCCCGATCTTGCCGCGACCGGACGGCTCGCCCGGCAAATCGCAGCGTCGCTCGGCCGGGGCGATGCCGTGGGGCTGATCGGCGAAATCGGCGCGGGCAAGACGGCTTTCGCGCGCGCGCTCATCCAGGGCCGCCAGAGGGATGCCGGGCTCAGGCCCGAGACGGTGCCGAGCCCGACCTTCACCCTGGTGCAGGTCTATGAGCGCCCTGCCCCGCCGATCTGGCATTTCGACTGCTACCGGCTCGCCGCGCCGGAAGAAGCGGTGGAGCTGGGCCTCGAACAGGCGCTCGGTGAGGGGGTGGCGCTGGTCGAGTGGCCGGAACGGCTCGGCGCCTTCCTGCCCGACCGGAGGCTCGACATCGCCTTCGAAATCGCCTGCGGAGACGCGCGCCGGGCGCGGATCGAGGACCGCCGGTGAACCGGGAAGCCGCCGTTACATCCTTTCTTGCCGAAGCCGGCTGGGGAGAGGCGCGGCGCGAGCCCCTGCCGGGCGACGCCTCTTTCCGGCGCTATGTCCGGCTAAGGCGCGGCGGCGAGACGGTCATGCTGATGGACGCCCCGCCGCCGGAGGAGGACGTGCGGCCTTTCGTGGCGGTAGCGGCGCGGCTCGCGGACCTCGGTCTTTCCGCGCCGCGCGTAGAACGCGCCGATCCAGCGCATGGGCTGCTGCTTTTGGAGGATTTCGGCGACGACACTTTCACCCGCCTGCTGGAGCAGGGCGAGAGCGAGGAAGAGCTTTACCTGCTTGCGACCGACGCGCTGGCCACCCTGCAAGGACAGCCCGGCGCCGCAGGCGGCTTCCCGTCCTTCGGCGAAGACCGCTTCGTCGCAGGCGCGGAACTCTTCCTCGACTGGTACCTGCCGGCTGCCGGCAAGCAGGCGACGGACCGGGAAGGATTCGTCGCGGCGATGCGGAAGGTGCTGGAACCGGTGCTGGCCGGGCCTGAAACGCTGATGCTGCGCGACTTCCATGTGGATAACCTGATCCGGCTCGACGGGAGAATAGGCGTAGCGGCCTGCGGCCTGCTCGACTTCCAGGATGCCGCCGGCGGCCCTCCGGCCTACGACCTCGCCTCGCTGATCGAGGACGCCCGGCGCGACGTCGATGAGGGCATGCGCAGGGCGGTGCTCGCACGCTACCGCGCGGCCTTTCCGGACGCCGGGAACCTGGAGCGCGACATCGCCGTTCTCGGGGCGCAGCGCCATATACGCGTGCTCGGCACCTTCATGCGGCTCGCCCGGCGCGACGGCAAGCCCGGTTATCTGCGCCACCTGCCCCGGCTCCGGCGGATGCTGGAGCGCAATCTCGCCCATCCGGCGCTGGAGCCGCTGGCGGCGTGGTTTCGCCGCAATGCGGCCGCCGACCTCCGCATTCCGGTAGCGGAATGACGGGGGTCTTGCCGCATACCGCCATGGTGCTGGCCGCCGGGCTGGGCTCGCGCCTCGGCGACGGCCCGCCGAAGCCCCTGCGCCAAGCCGGCGGCCGGGCGCTGATCGACCGCGCGCTAGACATGCTCGCCGAGGCCGGGGTGAGGCGCGCCGTAGTCAACACCCACCACCGCGCGGCGGAGATCGAGGCCCATCTTGCCGGACGGACGCGGCCAGAAATCCTGATCTCCCGCGAGGCGGAACGGCTGGAGACGGGCGGCGGCGTTACCCATGCGCTGGCGCATCTCGGCGGAGAGCCATTCTTCGTCCTCAACTCCGACCTCGTTTGGGGACCGGACGGCGCCGAATGGCTGAAAAGGCTCGCCGCCGGTTTCGATGCCCGCCGGATGGATGCGCTGTTGCTGCTCTACCCTGCGGCCCGGACGGTCCATCACGCCGGGCCCGGCGACTTCCACCTGGCGTCGGACGGGCGGCTCTGCCGGCGGCGGGAGCGGGAAACCGCGCCCTTCCTGTTCACCGGCGCGCAGATCCTGGCGCCGCGCCTCTTCCGCGATCCGCCGGCGGGCGCCTGGCGGCTGACGCGCGCCTATGACAAGGCGGAAGCGGAGGGCCGGCTCTTCGGGCTGGTATGCGAGGGCGTCTGGCTGGATGCCGGCACCCCCGAGCGCCTCGCCCATGCCGAGGTTATGCTGGCAAGCTCATGAGTGTCGTTTCTATCCCTGCCGGCGCGCCCTTCCTGGAGACGCTCGCCGGCGAACTCGTCAAGAGCCCGACGCTTGCCGACGACACGGTGCTGCTGCCGACCCACCGCGCCGGGCGCGCATTGGTCGAGGCCTTCGCGGCAGCCGCGGACGGCAGGGCAATGCTCCTGCCCCGCATCCTCTCCCTCGGCGAGCTCGACCCGGATGAAATCGCCATCCGCGCCGAAGCCGAACCCGGCCTCGCCGACGATTTCACCGTAAAGCCGGCCATCCCGCCGCTCGCCCGGCGCCTGCTGCTGGCCCGGCTCGTCAGGGAGCGCGACCGGCAGATCCCGCCCGACCGCGCCCTCCAGCTCGCCGGCGCGCTCGCCCGGCTGATCGACGAGGTGCAGTTCAACCGGCTGGATTTCGGCCGCCTCGACACGCTGGTCGCGGAGGAGTTCGCGGAGCACTGGCAGGAGACGCTGGACTTCCTCGCCATCGTCACCGAGCACTGGCCGGCGATCCTGGAGGATGAAGGCCGGCTCGACCCCATCGACCGGCGCAACCGGCTCTACGAAGCCCAGATTGCGCTTTGGCGGAAGGCGCCGCCCGCAGGGCGCATCGTCGCCGCCGGCTCCACGGGCATCATGCCGGCGACAGCCGATCTGCTCGCCTGCATCGCCGCCCTGCCGCGGGGGCTGGTCGCGCTGCCGGGCCTCGACCGCCATCTCGACGACAGAGGCTGGGAGGCCGTTGAGGAAGGGCACCCGCAATGGGCGCTGAAGCGGCTGCTCGAAAGGCTCGGCGTGGAGCGCGAAGCGGTGCCGGACTGGCCGGAACCCTGCCCCTCTGCCCGCAGCCGGCTGGTCGCGGAGGCCATGCGGCCGGCGGAGACGACCGAAGCCTGGCGCGCGCTTCCGCCCGGGCTCGGCGAAGGCGCGGAGGGTCTGACGGTCGCCCGGTTCGCCAACCCCGCCGCGGAGGCCGGCGCCATCGCCCTCATGCTGCGCGAGGCGGTGGAACGCGGCGAAAGCGCGGCCCTGGTGACGCCCGACCGCGACCTCGGCCGGCGGGTTTCGGTGGAGCTCGGGCGCTGGGGCCTCGCGGCGGACGACAGCGCCGGCATGCCCCTCGGCAGGACGCGGGCCGGAGCCTTCCTGCGCCTCGTCGCCCATGCAGCAGCGGCCGACTTCGCTCCCGCTCAACTGCTCGCCGCACTCAAGCATCCGTTCGCTTCCTGCGGCATGGAGCCCGCGCGATTTCGCCGGGCCGTCCGCCGGCTGGAGCGCAAGCTGCTGCGCGGCCCCCGCCCCGGCAACGGGCTGGACGGGCTTCTGCAGGCGGCGGGAAGGGCGAAGGACGAACGCGTCGGCAAGACGGTCCGCCGGATCGCCCGCGCCTTCGAGCCGCTGCGCGCGCTCCACCGCCAGCAGGAGGCGGCGCTTGCGGACCTGCTGGCGGCGCATGTCGAAACGGCGGAGAAGCTGGCAGACGAGTCCAGCCTCTGGCGCGGCGCGGACGGCGACGCGATGGCGGCGCTGCTGGCGGACCTCGACGAAGCAGCGGAAGCCTGGCCTTCCGTCGCGCCCGCGGACTATGCCGCGCTCTTCGACGAGCTGACCGCAGGACAGACCGTGCGCCTGCCTCGCCCGAGCCACCCGGGTCTCGCCATTCTAGGTCCCCTGGAAGCGCGACTGCAGCGCGCGGGCCGGCTGGTGCTCGCCGGGCTGAACCAGGGCGCCTGGCCGGCGGACCCCGCGCCCGACCCGTGGATGAGCCGCGAGATGCGCTTGCTGTTCGGCCTGCCGGCGGCGGAGGTCCGGCAGGGCCTCGCCGCGCACGATTTCGCCCAGGCGCTGAATTCGGGCGAGGTCGTGCTGACGCGCTCCGAGCGGGTTGGCACCGATCCCACCGTGCCGTCCCCCTGGCTGCAGCGGCTGGAGACGGTGGCCCGGGCGCTCGGGCGAGATATCGAAGACCGGCGCTGGGCCGCCTGGCAGGCGGAGTTGGACAGGCCTGAGAGCGTTCAGCCCGCCGGGCCGCCGAGGCCCCGCCCGCCCGTGGCGGCGCGCCCGCGCGCGCTTTCCGCCACCCGCATCGTGACCTGGCTCCAGGACCCTTACAGCATCTACGCCCGGCAGATTCTAGGCCTCAGGCCGCTCGACCCTATCGACGCCGATCCGGAGGCGCGCGAGTTCGGCTCGACGATCCATGAGGCGCTGGAGCGCTTCATGCGCGAATATCCGGGCCCGGACCTGCCGGACGAGGCCTGGGACCGTCTGCTCGCCATCGGCGAGGAGGCGTTTGCACCGTTCCGGGACCGTCCCCTGGCGGACATGTTCTGGAGCCGGCGGTTCGAGCGCGCGGCGGGGAATGTCTGGGCTATCGAGACGGAACGCCGGCCCGCCATCGAGCGCATCCTGACCGAAATCCGGGGCGAAACCCGCATCGAGGCCCCGGCGGGGCCCTTTACCCTCACCGCCCGCGCGGACCGGGTGGAGCTGCGGGCCGGCGGCGGACTCGTCATCGTCGATTACAAGTCCGGCAATCCACCCTCCGCGACGGATGTCGCGCGGCGCACGGCGCGGCAATTGCCCATCGAAGCCATCATCGCGGAGGCAGGCGGCTTTCCCGGCTGTCCTGCGGGCATCGCCGCCCAACTGGAATACTGGCGCACCGGCGGCGGGCGCGGCGACAGGCCGGCGCCGGTGCAGATAACCCGCCAGGACGCGAGTCCGGGCAAGTCGCGCGGTCCCTACAACACGGAAGAGGTCGTCGGGGCCACACGCGAGGGCCTCTTGCGCTTCCTTGCCGCCTTCGACGACGAGGCCATGCCCTATCTTGCCGAGCCGAGGCCGGAACTGGCCGGCGGCTACAACGACTACCGGCATCTTTCGAGGAAGGACGAATGGTCGAGGCGGCTGTGAACCCGGCCGTCGAGGCGGCAACCGCGCAGCAGCGCCGCGCGGCAGACCCGGAGACATCCGCCTGGGTGGACGCCAATGCCGGCTCCGGCAAGACCAAGGTGCTGGCCGACCGCGTGCTGGCGCTGCTGCTCCGGGGCGTGCTGCCGGAACGCATCCTCTGCCTGACCTATACCCGCGCGGCCGCGGCCGAAATGCGCATCCGCATCGAGCGCGAACTGGCCGGCTGGGCGACGGCCCGGGACGAAGAGCTCGATACGGCTCTGGCCCGGCTGGGCGCCGGGGCCCCGGACGCAGAAACGAGGGACCGCGCAAGACGGCTCTTCGCCCGCACGGTCGATGCGCCCGTCGGGCTCCGCATCGACACGATCCATGCCTTTTGCCAGAGCCTGCTCGGGCGCTTCCCCATCGAAGCGGGGGTCTCGCCCTGGTTCCAGCTTGCCGACGAGCGCGAGGCGCTGACGAGGCAGGCGAACGCCCGCGACGCCGTGCTCGAACGGCGGGAAGAAGAAATCGACGAGGCTGTTGCCGAGGTCGCCGACAACCTCTCGGAGTACAACATCCGCGCCTTCGTTGCCGAACTGCTGGGCAATCGCAGCGCCTTTGGGCCGCAGGCGCTCGCTGCGCTGGAAGCGGGGCTGGTCCTGCCGGACGTTCCTGGGCGCACGAAAAAGGGAACGAAGGCGCTCCGCAAGGCGGCGTCGATCCTGGAGGGCGGAGGCGCGACCGACAGGCAGCACGCTGCAAGACTGCAATGCTGGGCGGACATCCGCGACCCCTCGGACGACGATATCGATGAGGTCCGGAAGGTTTTCTACAAGTCGAACGGCGAGCCGCGCGAAGAAATCGGCACGAAGAACCTTGCCGGCCGCGAACGCCTGCCGGGCCTGCTGGACGCGGAGCGCGAGCGGATCGAGCGGCTGCGCGAATACCGCAAGATCGAGGCCACGCTCAACGCATCCAGGGCAGCGCTGGCGCTGGGGGAAGCGGTGGACGGCGAATACCGGCGGTCGAAGGGCCGGGCCGGGCTGCTCGACTACGATGACCTGATCGAAAGCGCGCTCCGCCTCCTGCAGCGCCACTCCGCCGCCTGGGTGCATTACAAGCTCGACCGGGGCATCGACCATGTGCTGATCGACGAGGCGCAGGACACGAGCCCCTCGCAATGGGCGCTCGTCGAGGCGCTGACAGGGGAGTTCTTCGCCGGCGAGGGGGCGGGCGAAGAGGCGCGCACGCTGTTCGCCGTGGGCGACCCCAAGCAGTCGATCTTCCGCTTCCAGGGCGCGGAGCCGAGGAAATTCGAGGAAATGCGCCGGGAGTTCGAGACGCGGGCGAAGGGGGCGGGTCAACGGTGGGAGGATGTTCCGCTTCAGGTCTCCTTCCGCGCCGCGCCGGTGCTTCTGGAAGCGGTTGACGCCGTGTTCGCGGACGAGGAGATGGACCTCGGCCTCGGCGGGATCGCGCCCCGTCACCGGGCGAGCCGCGCCGGAGCGGGCGGGCGCGTCGAGATCTGGCCGCTCGAAATCGGCGAAAGGGGAGAGCCGGGAGACCCGTTCGAGCCGCCCACGCAATATTTCCCCGAGGACGCGGCCGAGACCGCGCTCGCCGACCGGGTCGCCGGGCGCATCGCAGGCTGGCTGGAGCGCGGCGAGCCGGTCGCCCCCGGCGGGCGGCCCATGCGCGCGGGCGATATCATGATCCTGCTGCCGCGCCGCTCGGGCCGCGCCTTCGTCCCGCGCGTCGTCGCGGCGCTGAAGCAGGCGGGTGTGCCCGTCGCCGGCATCGACCGCATGACGCTCGCCGAGGAGCTTGCGGTCATGGACCTCGCGGCCATCGGCGATTTCGTCCTGCTGCCGGAGGACGACCTGACTCTCGCGACCGTGTTGAAGGGGCCGCTGTTCGGCTTCGACGACGAGGCGCTGTTCGAGCTTGCCCACGACCGCAAGGGCGCGCTTTGGGCCGCGCTCGGCAAGCACCGGGACACGGAGCGCTTCGGCCCCTGCTTCGAGGCGCTCGGCGCGCTGCTTGCCCAGGCGGACCATGTCGGCGTCCATGCCTTCTTCGCGGCTCTGCTGGCGGAAGGCGGGCTGCGCCGGAAGATCGCGGCCCGGCTCGGCGAGGAGGCGAACGACCCGATAGACGAGTTCCTGAACGCCGCGCTCGACTACGAGCGCCGCCATGCCTCCAGCCTGCAGGGCTTCCTGCAATGGCTCCGGAGCGGCGAGGCGGAGGTGAAGCGCCAGCTCGACCAGCGGGGCCGCAACGAGGTGCGCGTCAGCACCGTCCACGGCGCCAAGGGGCTGGAGGCGCCGGTCGTCATCCTGCCCGACACGACCGGCAGGAGGACCGCGCAGCACGACCCGAACCTGCTGCGCAAGGAGGACCTGCTGCTCTGGCCGCCTTCCAAGGCGAAGGATGCGATCGACCCGCATTCGGAGCCGGTGCTGAAAGCGCACCGCGAGGCGGACGCCGGGGAGCGCCGCCGCCTGCTCTATGTCGCCATGACGCGCGCGGCCGACCGGCTGGTGATCTGCGGCTGGAACAACAGCGGCAGCGAGTTGCCCGAGGACTGCTGGTACCATGCCGTGCGGAACCGGCTCGCGGACAGCATGACGCCGGAAGACGACCCCGGTTTCGACGAGCCCCTGCTGGCGATGGAGCGCCGGGCGGAACGATCGGAAGAAGAAGAGCGGGCGGCGGACCCGGAGCCTCCTCCTCCCCTGCCCGGCTGGGCACGCCGGCCCGCCCCGCCGGGCGCGCGCATGGCGCCTGCGGACGGCGACGGCGGTGAGGCGTTTCCGGTCGCCTCCCCGCTTCGCGGCGGGCCGGCCGGGCGCTTTCGCCGGGGCCGGGCGATCCACAAGCTGCTGGAACTGTTGCCGGAGGTCTCGCCGGAACGGCGCGCCGAGACCGCCCGCAGGTTCCTGGCGGCCGACCCGGAGCTGGCGGGCGGGGCGGAAGCGGCGGTCCGCGAGGCGATGGCCGTGCTCGACGATCCCGCCTTCCGCCCGGTGTTCGGTCCCGGCAGCAGGGCGGAAGCGCCGCTCGTCGGTCGAATCGGCGGCGAGATCGTGAGCGCGCGCATAGACCGGCTGGCGCTCTTGCCGGAAGAAACCCTGATCGTCGATTTCAAGAGCGGCCGCGCGCCGCCGCCCGATCCGGCCGAGGCGCCTGCGGCCTATCTGCGGCAATTGGCGCGCTATGTCGCGCTCTTGCGGCAGATGCGGCCGGAGCATCCGGTGCGCGCGGCGCTGCTCTGGACCGAGGCGCCCCTGCTGATGCCGATTCCGGAAAGCTGCCTTGCGCCACATTTGCCTTGACGGCCCGGCGCTTTGCGGCCACTTGAAGGCGAAAAGCAGGAGCCTCCACAGGAGAGACTGGAATGGCCACGCGGCACACGACGGATGCAAGTTTCGATGAGGATGTCAGGCAGGCGGCCAAGCCCGTCGTGGTCGATTTCTGGGCCGAGTGGTGCGGCCCCTGCAAGCAGATCGCGCCCTTCCTGGAGGACATCGCTTCCGAGATGGAAGAGCGGCTCGATGTCGTGAAGCTCGATATCGACGACAACCCGAAGACCCCGGGCGAGCTCGGCGTGCGCGGCATCCCGACGCTCATGGTGTTCCGCGACGGGGAGATGGTCGCCCAGCGCGTCGGCGCCATGCCCAAAAGCGCGCTGAAACAGTGGCTGGACTCGGTCGTCTGAGCGGCCGGCGAAGGCAGGGCCCGCGGGAGCGGCGTCCAGCGCAAAAACTACCCGGATCGGAGTTCTGCGGGAAGCAACCGGGCGTCGCACCGATTATAGTGCGGGACCACGCCGCTCCGGACCGTGCAGGTGCCTTCCCCCCGGCCGCGACGACGCAGCAGAGGGCGCGCGCCGGCAAAACGCGCGTCGCCGTCGTCAGGCCGCCGCCGCCCCCTGCCCCGCCGCCGAAGAAAAATAAGACGGTCGCCCGAAAACCGCTTGCGCCGGGCGTTTCTGTGGATATTTTGGAACAAAGAATGAATCGGCGGCGCAATCCGCAGGGAGGGCGGCATGGCTGACAACTCGGCGATCGAGTGGACGGACGCGACATGGAACCCGGTGACGGGTTGCACCAAGATCACGCACGGCTGCGACAATTACTATGCAGCGCGCTTCGCCGAGCGCTGGCGCGGCGTGAAGGGACATCCTTACGAGCAGGGATTCGACCTGCGCCTCTGGCCCGGAAGGCTGGACCAGCCGGCGCGCTGGAAGCGGCAGCGCATGATCTTCGTCAACTCCATGAGCGACCTCTTCCACAAGAAGGTGCCAAAGGAGTTCATCGACGAGGTTTTCGACCGCATGGAAGGTGTGGACCGCCATATCTACCAAGTGCTGACAAAGCGCAGCTCGCTCATGCGCAACTACCTCAAGCGCCGCTACCCGGGCGGGGAAGCGCCGGCACATATCTGGTGCGGCGTCTCGGTGGAGGACAGCACGGCCACAGCCAGAATCCGGCATTTGCAGGCCGCGCCGGCGAAGGTTCGTTTCCTCTCCATAGAACCGCTGATCGGTCCGGTCGGGGAGATCGACCTTACCGGCATATCCTGGGTTATCGCCGGCGGCGAAAGCGGCCCGAACGCGCGCCGGATGCAACTGGAATGGGTGCGTGACATCCGCGACCGCTGCGCCAGCGCCGAGGTCCCATTCTTCTTCAAGCAATGGGGAGGCAAGACGCCGAAGGCGGGTGGGCGAACGCTGGATAACAGGGAATGGAATGAACTGCCCCCAATCGCTGCGCCGAAACCCGTAGTTGATACGATGCAGAGAGCAGCCGCCTGATGCGGCCTCAGATCGAACGCTACCGAGGACGAGAGCAATCTTATGTCAAGCATATTTTCCTCAACAAATATCTGGAAGCCGCCGCCTTCAAACTCCTCCAGCCGAGGCGGGGCACACCTGTTTTCAATTTCGTCGACGCGTTCGCCGGTCCGTGGCGCGTATCGGATGACGATAAATTCTCCGACGCTTCTTTTTCCCAAGCGATTGGAACATTGGAGACAGTTCGGAGGCAGTTAACGAAGCCGGGGCGCGCCAACCCCCAGGTGCGATATCGGTTTTGCGAACGAAACCCGGCCTCCGCTGCCTAGCTCCGGAAATTCGCAGCGGCGAGGCAGGAGTTCGATATCCAGGTTTTCCAAGGATCGTTCGAGGACAATATCGACGAAGTCGCCGCCGCTTGTCGTGGCGGCTTTACCTTCACTTTCATCGACCCTACGGGTTGGAACATACAGTCGGAAAGGGTTTTTTTGTTTCTAAAAAGTCTCGGTGGCGAGTTTCTTTTCAACTTCATGGCCGAAGAAATCAATCGGCATTCCGGGTGGGATGGAGTATCGGAGTCTGTCGGTCGATTTTTGGCCGATCCGGCTTGGGAACGTGAATTTCGTAACCTGCCCGAAGATTGGTCGAACGAAAGAAAAATTCTCCACTTGCTGAAAACGAAAATGAAGGAAGCCGGTATTGCAACTTATCTGCCGGAAGTAGCCATATTGAGGCCCCGAGACGACCGAGTGAAGATGCGTCTCCTTTTGGGCACACACCACATTCAAGGTGTAGAGGTGTTTCGCACCGTGCAGAAGAATGTGGAGGCTGAAGCTGTTTCAATCCGGCAGAATATTGAAGTCGAGCGAAGTGGACAACCATTTCTTTTGCCGAGCAATCAGCTCGCCGAAATCGAAGCGAAACGCCAAGGGGTCAGTTGTCCGGCGTACCTCGAACACGCGACTGAAATGATGTGGCGAATTGTAGACGGAACGCCCGGCATCGAATTCGGGAGTCTGACAGGCTCGGTGATGGAGTCAGTGCCGGTTCGAACTACTGATTTGAACAAGATTGCAGTCGCCCTTCGCAGAACCGGACAACTTAGATTCGATTTGCCTCCTCGCAAACGGACACCACTTTCTACAACACGGATCTTTTCCGCTTAGCGTTTCCGCCTTCGTCCCCGCTTCTTCCCCCGCATCTCTGCTTCCAGCGGGGCGCGCATCTTTTCGTAGAGGGCGAACAGGTGCTCGACCCGCTCGCGTTCTGAGGCGAAGGGGCCCGGCCGGTATAGGCGGTCCACGGCGCGGTCGAGGGTTCGGTGGGCGCGGCGGAGGGCGGGGGGCATGAGGTCGGGGTCGTAGAGCGTGTCGAGAGACGAATCGGGAAATAAGGCTCGCGCGTCGAGGATGGCCCGAGACAGCGCCTCGATCCGGTTGTGCTGCGTATCGGTCATATCCGGCCACGGGAACGAGTTATAGACGGATGGTGAATAGCTGTAGTCGCTCTTGAGACGCCCGGCTACCGTTCGCATCCAAGCCATGTGCATTGCAGATGTCAGGAGACCGAAGTAATGCAGCGGCGCACCGGGAATGATTTGAAGCTTATTGGACGCAATCACGCTCGGCGGCAGCACAGAAATCGGAATGTATTCGCGAGTTTCCGAGGAAACTTCAGGCACGGCCAGATAGTCCTTGTCTGGCTGCCGGTCCTGTGTGAACAAAGTGGGGTAGTCTGCATAGTCTCGGACACTGGCGGTCGGGCTTTGGAGCCGCCCGGCACGAACGCGCTCCAGTCGTTCGACAACCGGCGTCGAAGCCTTCAACTCCGAAGGGTCTGCATCTTTCAGCCAAAGGCACCAGCGCCACTTGCCGGAAATCATCTCCTCGCCGCCGACATAGGGCCATAACCATTTTTCGCTGCCCGGATCGGCGGCCAGAAGGTCTTCGCGGTCGGCAGCAGCCAGAATCAAGTTGCTGAACTTGAGGTAGCCACCGCCCGGTTTCCGAAGGCGTGCGCCGTCCGTCGGCTGGCTTCCCTTGTGCATCTTCAACCGGCCCGCTGGCGGCAAGGACCGCGCGGGCACGGCATATTGCGGGCCATCGATCAGATAGCCGTTGATGCGCGCAACCTCCGAAATATGCGGTTCGCCCCTGACGTGGTCATATTCGAAGATTCGACACGCGGGTTCCTTGGCAAACGTCAGACCCACAATTACGCAATGAACGGCCGCCTTGCCCCGTGCCTCGCTGTTCCATTGGAATGTCCGGTGCGCGAAATGGATCGAAATGTTTTGGGAAAACAGGATCGGCCAAAGAGTGCCGCATTGTTCGCCCTGCGTAATGGAGTTTGTAGAAACGAAGGCAATGTCTATCGAGGGGTTTTCGGTGGCATAGTTCACCGCTTTATTGAACCAGCAAGTCACATAGTCCAGGCGGTTGACCTGCCCCTTCGTTCCCCAAATCCGCGCCATGTCCTCTTGTTGCGGCTTCGTCCGCCATTGGTGGCCGACAAATGGCGGGTTGCCGAGGATGTAAGAGCATTTACTGGGCGGTAGAAGCTCCCGCCAGTCCATATCCAAAGCATTGCCGACCGCGATATGCGGCGCGGCTTCGAGCGGGATGCGGGCATAGGTCCGGCCGAACTCCAGGCTCAGGCGGTTGTTCATGATGTGGTCCATCATCCACAGCGCCGTTTCGGCGATCCGGGCCGGGAACTCGCCGATCTCGATGCCGTGGAAGCGGTCCACATTCACCAGCGACAGCGTGTCCGCCAGCACGTCGAACTGGCCGGTGGAATAGACCTCCTTCAACACCTCGGTTTCGAGCGCGCGCAACTCGCGGTAGGCGATGATGAGGAAGTTGCCGCAGCCGCAGGCCGGGTCGAGAAAGGAGAGCCGCCCGAGCCGCTGCTGGAAAGCCAGCAGGTCCGGCCGGCGGCGGCTGCTCCGCCGCGCCTTCAACCGCCCGAACTCGGCGCGCAGCCCATCGAGGAACAGCGGCTCGATCACCTTGAGGATGTTCTTCTCGGTGGTGTAGTGCGCGCCCTGGGCGCGGCGCTCCGCCGGGTCCATCACCGACTGGAAGAGCGCGCCGAAAATCGCCGGCGAGATGTTGGACCAGTCGAAGCGGCAGGCGTCCAGCAGCGCACTCCGCATCGGCGCATCGAAGGACGGAATGCGGAGCGGCCCGTCGAACAGCGCGCCGTTGACATGGGGAAAGCGAGCGAGGTCCTCGTCCAGCGCGGCGGAGCGGCCGTCTTCCGGCGTGTCGAGCACCTGGAACAATTGCGAGAGCCAGGGGCCGAGATCGGCGCCGTCCTCGGCCGTGCGCGCCTCGATGAAGTCGAAGAAAATGTCGCGCGGCTCGAAAATGCCGGTGTCGTCCGCGAACAGGCAGAAGACGATGCGCACGAGGAACCGCTCAAGGTCGCGGCCCCGGTAGCCGGTTTCCGCCAGCATGTCGTGCAGCCGCCCGACAAGCTCGGCCGCCTCGATATTCGCCGGGTCCTGGTCGCGGAACGCGCGGCGCTGCACGCCCATGACGAAGCCGAATTTCTCGACATGGGCCGGCAAGTCCGCGAGCGCAAAGGAGGCGACGCCCCGCTCATCGAGATCGTGGAGCTCGAAGGTCTGGAAGTCGCTCACCAGGATGTAGCGCGGGCGCTCGCGTTCCGGCAGCGCGTCGAAATACTCGCCGGCCTGCCCGTAGGCCCTCGCAAGGTCCCGGCCGGCGCTTTTCTGCTCGACGAGCAGCACGCGCGGCCAGAACAGGTCGATGAAGCCGGAGCGGTCGTCGAGCTTCTTCACATGCTCTTCGTAGCGGGCCACGGTCCGCCGCTGCACCCCGAACACATCGAAGAAGGCGTTGTAGAAGCTCTGCGTCTCGCCCTTCTCGTAAGCCGCGTCCTTCCACTCCTTGGCGAATGCGGCGGCGCGGGCGCGCACCTCGTTCCACGACAGTCTCATCGGGCCGCGCTGTCCCATTCGTCCGGGCGCGGCTGTTCCGGCATCGGCCCGGCGCAGTCGCTCGCAATGTCGTTCACGGTCGGCGCCCCCTGTCGGCCGATGGTAGCCGATCCGGCCTGCGCCCGCAGCCTCCCCGCCCCGGCGCCGCCCGGAAGCGATGTCATGTTCTGTTTTCGTGAAATAATTCTGTACCCTACTTGCATTCTGGTAATTTGTGCTACAATGGGCGGCGTGAGGAAGGAGGCGGCGCTCGCGGGGCCGCTTCGTTTCGCCGTTCGCGCCGGCGCGAAAAAAGCCCCCGATTCTGCCAACGGGAGAAGTGCGTCCGCCGTCTCGCGCGCGCAATCAGGTGCGCGAACCGCGCCAGCGCAAGACGCGCGCGGGCAGGCGCGGGCGCGCAGGCACGATACGCGCGCAAAAAGGGTCCCGCCGGGTGGGCCGGCTGGCGGCGGGGAGAACGGAACGCAATGGAGGAGCGATATGCAGGAACGGAACGACAGAGCTTCGGCAAAGGCATGGCGAACATGACAGAACATGACATTCCGCAACTGTCCGGGATGCAGGCGCAACCCTTCGTCCGGGTTGACGCAAGAGGCGTTATATCCGCAGTCGTCGATAGGAACCGATGGCGGCCTCCCCCATCGTCACCCCGGCCCCCGAGCCTACCGGATGCACACATCTCATTTCGGCCCGTGTGCGGTGCGCCTGTCGGTCTTGCTACGCGGGCTTTTGTCCCCGTTTCATCGTCCCCGCGAAGGCGGGGACCCAGCCCTGCCTCCCGCCGCCGCAGCCGGAAGCGGCCCCTCACCCTGCCCTCTCCCCGAGGGAGAGGGTCTTCCGGGGGCGCGTTTCCCTCCTCTCCGTCATGGGGGCCGGGGCGACCCCCGCTTCCGCGAGGGCAGGCGGTCGGGGTTATGCAACGCCACGTCACCGGGCGCAGATGTGTGAATCCGGCAGGCCCCCGAGCCGGGGTCCATCCATGCCTCCCGATGCCGCCGCGGCCGGTGAAGAATAGGGCGAACCGCCGGGGCCTGCTCCAAGCCGCATGACAAAACATGACACATCATGACAATCCGGTGGAGTGGGGCTCCCGCATGCGCACATCTCGTTCCGGCCCGTATCCGGCGCCTGCCGGTTCGGCCACGCCGGCTCCGCGCCCTTTCGTCACCCCGGCCCCCGAGCCGGGGTCCATCCATGCCTCCCGATGCCGCCGCGGCCGGTGAAGAGCGGGACCGACCGCTGAAGCTGCCGCGAGAGCCGAGGCTGGGCCCCGGCTCGGGGGCCGGGGCGACCGTGGGGAACATGCAACGCGAAGCGGGCAAACGCAGATGTGTGAATCCGGTAGGGGTGACGGGTGGGAAGACGTTCGCGCTCAGCCAACGCCGGCAACTCTGTCAATCCGGCAGCCCGCAAGCGGGAGAGGGTTTGCGGACGGGACAGCTATGCCAAGAGACGACGCAGGGCATGACTCTCGCACATCGGGACCATGACATCGCATGACATTCCATGACACATCGCGGGCCTCTCCGGGCGAACCTTGCCGGGCCGGCGGAAAAGGGCCTATTGGTCGGACCGCCCGAACGCATGGACCGCCAGGAAAAGCCGCCTTGCCGTTTTCGCCTGCCCGCCGCTGCCTCATCGCGTTCGCCGCCGGTCTCGGGCTCTGCCTGGGCCTCGCACGGCCCGGCTTCGGCGCGGACGCGATCACGGTCTTCGCCGCGGCCAGCCTGAAGAATGCGATGGACGAGATTGCCGCCGGATTCGAGCAGGAAGCCGGACATGCCGTCACGGTCTCCCTTGCCGGCTCCTCCGCGCTTGCCCGCCAGATCCAGCACGGCGCGCCCGCGGACATTTTCATTTCCGCGAACCCGGATTGGATGGACGCGCTGGAGCGGGACGGCTTCATCGAACCGGACAGCCGCTTCGACCTGCTGAGAAACACCATCGTGCTGATCGCACACGGGCGGGACGCGCGCCCCGTGGAAATCCGGCCGGGCCTGGATATCGCAGGCATGCTGGGCGAAGGCCGCCTTGCCATGACTTTCGTGGACGCCGTGCCCGCCGGGATTTACGGGAAGGCTGCGCTTCGCGCGCTGGGAGTCTGGGAAGTTGTCCGGTCGAAGGTGGCCCAGGCGGACAATGTCCGCGCGGCGCTGGCGCTGGTCTCGTCCGGCGAGGCGCCGCTCGGGATCGTCTATGCAACCGACGCCGCAGCCGACGACAAGGTGACCGTGGTGGGCGCTTTTCCCGCGCGCAACCATCCGCCCATCGTCTATCCCGCCGCCACCGTGGCCGCGAGCCGCAACCCGCTCAACGCGCGCTTTCTCTCCTGGCTCCGCGGGCCGGCCGCGCGAAAGGCGTTCGAGCGGCAAGGCTTTGTCACCGCCTTCGAGTAGCATTGCGGCATGGACTGGCTGAGCCCCGAGGAATGGCGGGCCGTCGCGCTCTCGCTGCGCGTCGCGTTCTGGGCAACGCTTGCGAGCCTGCCGCTCGGGGTGTTGACCGCCTATGCGCTGGCGCGCTGGCGCTTCCCGGGCAGGCAGCTGCTGAACGGCGCGGTGCATCTGCCCCTCATCCTGCCCCCGGTGGCGACAGGCTACCTGCTGCTCCTGACCTTCGGGACGCAAGGGCCTCTCGGCGGTCTTCTGCAGGAGGTCGGCATCGTCTTTGCCTTCCGCTGGACGGGCGCGGCGCTGGCGGCAGCCGTCATGGCCTTTCCCCTCATGGTTCGCGCCATCCGGCTTTCCATCGAGGCGGTGGACCCGAGGCTGGAGCAGGCGAGCGCGACGCTCGGCGCCTCCGGCCCGTGGGTCTTCGCGACCGTGACCCTGCCGCTCGTCCTGCCGGGAATTCTCGCCGGCACGATCCTGGCGTTCGCCAAGGCGATGGGAGAGTTCGGAGCGACGATCACCTTCGTCTCCAACATTCCCGGCCAGACCCAGACGCTGCCGACGGCCATCTACGCCTTCCTCCAGGTGCCCGGCGGCGAGGCCTCCGCGCTCCGCCTCGTGGCAATCGCCGTTGCGGTGTCCATGGCGGCGCTGCTGCTTTCCGAGCTGGTCGCGCGGCGCGTGGCGCGAAGGGTAGCCGGCGCATGACGCTTTCCGTCGCCATCCGCCACGCCTTCCCCGGCTTCGAACTCGATGTTTCGTTCGAGGCGCCGCCGGGCGTCACCGTGCTCTTCGGCCGCTCCGGCTCCGGCAAGACGACGACCGTCAACGCCGTCGCAGGCCTGTTGAGGCCGCAGGCCGGGCGCGCGGTTGCCGACGGCTGGGTGCTGTTCGATACGGAGCGCGGCGCCTGGCTTCCCGCCCACCGGCGCCGGCTCGGCTACATTTTCCAGGAGGGGCGGCTGTTTCCGCACCTTACCGTGAGGCAGAACCTGCAGTACGGCCGCTGGTTCGCGCCGAAGAACGGGCCGCGCGAGGACATGGGACGCATCGTGGACATGCTCGGCATCGGCCACCTGCTGGGCCGCCGCCCCGGAGCGCTGTCGAGCGGCGAGAAACAGCGGATTGCGATCGGGCGCGCGCTGCTCGCGAGTCCCAGGCTGATCCTCGCCGACGAGCCGCTGGCGTCCCTGGACGAGGCGCGGAAAGCAGAGATCCTGCCCTATTTCGAACGGCTTCGGGACGAGGTGTCGGTGCCGGTTCTCTATGTGAGCCACTCGGCGGCGGAGGTCGCGCGCCTCGCGACCACCGTGATCGCCCTGCAGGACGGGCGCGTGGTGCGCCAGGGGCCTGCGGTCGAGGTGCTGGGCGACCCGACAGTCACGCCGCTCGGCGCGCGCGGTGCGGGCGCGGTGCTGGAGGCGGCGGTCGTCACGCACCATGCCGACGGCCTGTCGGAGATCGATGCGGACGGCGTACGCCTGTTCCTGCCGAGGGTCCCGCATCCGCCGGGCAGCCGGATCAGGGTCCGGATCGCGGCGCATGAAGTGCTGTTGTCCCGCCAGGAACCGGAGGGCCTGTCGGCGCTGAACATCCTGCCCGGCACGGTCGAGTCGGTCCGGGCGGGAGAGGGGCCGGGAGCCATCGTGTCGCTTCGCACGAAGGCCGGCACGATCCTCTCCCGCTCGACCCGCCGTTCGACCGAGGCGCTGGGGCTGGCGGCGGGCGTGCATTGCCACGCCGTCATCAAGACCGTCGCCATCGCACCGGAAGAAGTAGGCGGCGCCTGAGCCGTCCGTGCCGGGCGAGCTAGCCGCTGCTGTGCGTGGAACCGGACCGATGCCTGCGCCGGACATAGACGCGCAGGCCCTCCGCTGCCAGGCCCGCAATCAGGCCTGCGAGCGCACCCAGGAAGACCGTGGCAAGCGCGGCGGCGGCGATGACCGGCCGGCAGTCGGGTCGCGCGTCGAGCAGTCTCGGCGTGAAGATCAGATCGACTGCCGCATAGATGAGCAGCGCGCCGACGACCGCCGGCGGGACCGACATGAGCAGACCGACGATCTCCGGTCCTATCGCAACGACCGCGCAGCAGAAGGCGGCCATAATCAGCGGCGCACCCATGCCGCGCGCCCCGAACCTGCGATGGGCGGCGATGCCGCCGGCGCCGTGACACATCGGCATGGCGCCCAGCGGGGCAAGCAGGAGGTTCATCAGCCCGTTGGTGGCCGCGAGCTTCCGTTCGCTCACGCGCGCGGCCCGGTCCGGATAGAGCGAACGGGCAACCGCCGCGGCGACCACCACGGCATTGAGCAGGGTCAGCGGCAGTTGCGCGAGCACTCCCGAGAGCACGGCATGGATGGAGTCGATTCCCCCGGCGGGCATTGCCGGGGGAATCGGCGGCCCGGTGTGGGGAACCAGCAGCACGGCGCCCACGACGACAAGCGGGACCCACGGCCCCCTCGGCAGGAGAAAGGCGAGCGACAGCGCGGCAAGGGCGGCCAGTGCCATGACCCAGTCGCTGCTCATCAGGCCGAAGGCCACCGTTCCCAGCATGAGGCCGAGCCCGGCCTGGAGGCCGGTGACTACCGATCGGGGAATCGCGCGGGTCGCCCTTTCGAACGACGGGACGGCCGCAAGCAGGAGCAGGACCGCGCCGACGATGCCGCCTGCCCAGGCGGTTTCCACGGCCGTGAGGCCGCCGGCAATAATGACTGCGCCCAACGCCTTCATCGGCTGGACGGATATGGGCAGGCGGTAAACGGCGGCGACGAGGACATAGCCGGCCGCGAAGCCTGCGAAGACCGGCGTCGGCGCGAGAATGCCCGCGCCCACCGCCGCCACGACATAGGGCAGGAATGTGCCCAGATCGCCGAAAGCGCCCGACAGCTCCCCGCTTGCCGACCGCAGGCGCTCCAGACGTCCCGCGCCTTGTCCTCCGAACCCAGGCATCATGGCTATCTTGTTGTTTTCGTGCCTGTCTTGCCCCAAAGCCTACAGTCCGGAAGCGCCCTGCGAAAGCCCGGACCGGCGGCGCAATCCGAACCGATTTCCGCACCGAAACTTCTGCTCTTTTTGTCGATTCAGGTTGATTTTTGTGCTTTTCTTCCGAATCGAGGGAGGAATTGCAGAGTGGAAGGTTTCTGGCTGATACTCGCTGAGGCTGTGGGCCTGATCCTCTCCTGGGACTCCGATCTCATCGAGATTGTCGGCCTGTCGCTGCGGGTGACGCTGACGGCTGTCGCCATCTCCTGCGTCATCGGCCTGCCGCTCGGCGCTGCGGTAGGCGCTTTCCGGTTTCCCGGCCGGATGGCAGTCATCGTCATCCTGAATTCGCTGATGGGCCTGCCGCCCGTAGTGGTGGGGCTGATCGCCTACCTGATGTTGTCCGCCGCCGGACCGCTCGGGCCGCTGCAGCTGCTCTACACCCCGGCAGCGATGATTATCGCCCAGACGATCCTCGTCACGCCCATCGTCGCGGCGCTGAGCCGGCAGGTCGTGGAGGACTGTTACCGCGAATATGCCGAGCAATTCGATTCCCTCGGCGTCGGTCCCCTCGACCGTGTCGCCGCACTGTTGTGGGACGCCCGCTACAGCCTGCTCACCGTGGCGCTCGCCGGCTTCGGCCGCGCGGTGGCGGAGGTAGGCGCTGTCATCATCGTCGGCGGCAACATCAACCATGTAACCCGCGTGATGACCACGACGATTGCGCTGGAGACCTCGAAGGGCAACCTGGAACTCGCGCTCGCGCTCGGTGTCGTGCTGCTCGTCATCGCCGTAGCCGTAAACGGGGCCGTGATGGCGCTCCGGGCCTCGGCGGTTCGGATGGCCTATGCCTGAGGCGGCATTCCATATGGCTTCGCCGACGCCGGCAATCGAGGCGGATACGCCCTCGGAGGCTTTGCTTCGGGCCAGCGCACTCTGTTTCGATGCCGGCGGCAAGCGGCTTATCGACGGGATCGATATCGACATCCGTCCCGGCAGGCGGACGGTGGTGATGGGCGCCAACGGCGCCGGCAAGAGCCTGTTGCTGCGCCTGCTGCACGGCCTGATTCGCCCGACCGCCGGTGAAGTGCTCTGGCAGGGGCGGCCCCTCGACCGCGAAGGCCGGCTCGGGCAGGCGATGGTATTCCAGCGCCCGGTGCTGCTGCGCCGCTCCGTGCTCGCCAATCTCCGCTTCGCGCTTGCGGTTCGCGGTCTTTCGGGTCCGGAGCGTGCGGCGCGGGAGGCCGAGGCGATGGAACGCTCCCGGCTCGGCAATCTGGCGAACCGGCCGGCGCGCGTGCTTTCCGGCGGCGAGCAGCAGCGGCTTGCGGTCGTGCGCGCGCTTGCCTGCCGGCCGCGCGTGTTGTTCCTCGATGAACCGACGGCCAGCCTCGATCCGGGTTCGACCCATGCCATCGAACGGCTGGTCGGGGAAGCCCATGAGAGCGGCGTCGCCATCGTGCTGGTCACCCACGACATCGGGCAGGCCCGGCGCCTCGGCGACGACCTGGTCTTCCTGCATGCCGGCCGGACGGTGGAAACCGGGCCCGTTTCGAATGTGCTGGATGCGCCTCGCTCGGACGCGGTCCGCGCCTGGCTCGAGGGCCGGCTCTTTCTCGAACCCCCGCACCGCGCGGCAGGCTGAGGCCGGGCGGACATAGCATGGTCGGAAACGCGCTTCTCGGTGTCGCTGCCGCCGTCCTCATCGCCCTCGGACCGGCGGCGGCAGACCGGTTCATCGTCGTCCAGTCCACTACCTCGACCCAGAACTCCGGCCTCTACGACCATATCCTGCCGATCTTTCGGCTGAAGACCGGCATCGAGGTGCGGGTCGTCGCCGTCGGCAGCGGCCAGGCGATCAGGAATGCCGCGAACGGCGATGGCGACGTGCTCCTCGTGCACGCCAGACCCGCAGAAGAGAAATTTGTGGCCGACGGCCACGGTGTCCGGCGGGCGGACGTCATGTACAACGACTTCATCATCGTCGGGCCGGCATCCGACCCCGCCGGCGTCGCGGGCATGGATGACGCCGTGGCCGCCTTGGCGAGGATTGCCGCCATCCGTACGCCATTCGTCTCGCGCGGCGACGACAGCGGCACGCACAAGGCGGAGCTCCGGCTCTGGGTGCAGGCCGACATCGACGTAACCGCGGCTTCCGGCAGCTGGTACCGCGAAACGGGTTCCGGCATGGGTGCCACCCTCAACACTGCCGCCGGCATGGATGCCTATGCGATGACGGACCGCGCGAGCTGGACAAACTTCGGCAACAGGAACGGCCATCGGATCCTTGTCGAGGGCGACCCCAGGCTGTTCAACCAATACGGCATCGTTCTGGTCAATCCGGAGCGGCATCCCAATGTGAAGGCGGGCCTCGGCCGGCGGTTCGTCGATTGGGTGCTCTCCAAAGAAGGGCAGGCGGCCATCGCGTCGTACCGGGTGGACGGCCGGCAGCTCTTCTTCCCGAATGCCGGCGGCTGACGGTCGGCTGCGGGCTTTCGCTGGCATAAGGATTGCGGCATGACGCGGCTCTTGCTGTCCCTGCTGGCGGTTGCGCTCATCGGCCTTGCCATGCCGGGCGAGGCGCGCACCGTCCGGGACTCCGCCGGAAGGGTCGTGGAAATTCCGGACCGGGTGGAGCGCGTCTTCGCAGCCGGGCCGCCCGCCTCGATCCTGATCTATGCGCTGAAGCCCGCAGCGCTGCTCGGCTGGCCGCGCAGGCTTCGCGACTACGAGAAGCCCTATATCGCCGAACCCTGGCGCGACCTTCCCGAAACGGGGCGGCTCACCGGGCGCGGCGGCGACGCGAACCTCGAACGGGTGATCGCGCTCGAGCCGGACCTCATCGTCGATTTCGGCTCCGTGCGGGACACCTATATCGACCTCGCGAACCGTGTCCAGGAACAAACCGGCATTCCGTATATCTTGGTCAACGGGCGCTTCGCGGAAACGGCGGCCTCGCTCCGTCTTCTGGGCGACGCGCTCGGCGTCCCCGACCGGGGCGAGGCGCTGGCGGCGGACGTGGAGGCGACGTTCGCGGAACTCCGGGCCGCACTCGGCGCCGTGCCCGTGAACGAGCGCCCGCGCGTCTATCTCGCCCGCGGCCCGGACGGTCTGGAGACCGGGCTGAAGGGCTCCATCAACACGGAGATCATCGAGCTTGCCGGCGGACGGAACGTGGCCGACGTGCCCGGCCGTTACGGGCTCGTCCGGGCCTCGCCGGAACAGGTGATCGTCGCCGATCCCGACACCATCGTCACCTGGGACCGGACCTTCTACGACCGGGTCTGGCGGGACCCGCTCTGGCAGGGGATTGCGGCGGTCCGCCGGGGCCGGGTCTATCTCTCGCCGACCGCGCCGTTCGGCTGGATCGACCGCCCGCCCTCCATCAACCGCATGATGGGCCTGAAATGGCTCGCCGGGCTCTTCTATCCGGACCTGTGGCCAGGCGACCTGCGAGCGGAGACGCGCGCCTTCTACAAGCTCTGGTACCATGTCGATCTCGACGCGGCGGAGCTCGACCGGCTCCTCGAATGGACAAAGGGACGCGCGCCCTGAAGTCCATCCGCAAGCGCCGGGATACGGGAGCTGGAGCGGCGCTCTGGCTCGCGGGCGCGCTGATCCTCGGCAGCTTTGCCGCGCTCCTGGTCGGGCCCTACCCGCTCGGGTTCGTCGAGGCAGTCTCGGTGCTGACGGGCGGCGAGAGCGCCGGCCGGGCGGAAACTGTGCTGCTGGCGATTCGGCTCCCCCGGGTCGCGGCCTCGCTGCTGGTCGGCGCGGCCTTGGCGGCGGCGGGCGCATGCTACCAGACGATCTTCCGCAACCCGCTCGTGTCGCCCGACATTCTCGGCGTGTCCGCCGGGGCGGGCCTCGGCGCGGTGCTCGGCATCTTCCTTTCGCTCCCGGTCGCGGCGATCCAGCTCCTGGGATTCGCTGGCGGGCTCGGCGCCGTCGCTCTCGTCGGTTTCGTCGCCGCGGCGGTGAAGACCGGCGACCGCACGCTGATTCTCGTCCTGGCGGGTGTGGTGGTCGGCGCCCTCGCCGGCGCGGCGACCTCGCTGCTCAAGGTCCTCGCCGACCCGTACGACCAGCTCCCCGCCATCACCTTCTGGCTGCTCGGCAGCCTCGCCGGGGTGAAGACGGAGGACCTCGTCCCGGCCGCGCCGGTCGTGGCCGCCGGGCTCCTGCCGCTGGTCCTGCTGCGCTGGCGGATCAATGTGCTGGCGCTCGGCGACGAGGAGGCGCGCGCGCTCGGCGTCGAGGCCGGGCGGCTCCGCCTCGTCGTCATCCTCTGCGCCACGCTCATCACGGCGAGCGTCGTGGCGGTCGCGGGCGTCGTCGGCTGGGTCGGGCTGGTCATTCCGCATATCGCCCGGATGCTCGTCGGCCCCGGCTTCGGCCGGCTGCTGCCCGCCGCCGCCCTGCTCGGCGCCGGATACATGCTGGCGGTCGATACGCTCGCGCGCACGATTTCGGCCGCGGAGGTGCCGCTCGGCATCCTGACGGCCGTGGTGGGCGCGCCCTTCTTCCTCTGGCTGCTCGCACGGGGGCGGCGCGCATGGGCATGACCGTCGAAACCCGCGAGCTCGCGATCGGCTATCCGGGGCACGAGGTCGGGTCCGGCATCACGCTCGCCGCCGGGCCGGGCGCGGTGCTCTGCCTGCTCGGCCCCAACGGCTCCGGCAAGACCACGCTGTTCAGGACGCAGCTCGGCCTCATTCCGGCGCGGGGCGGACAGGTGCTGCTGGAGGGCCGGCCGCTCGACCGCCTTTCCCGCGCGGAGATCGCGCGCCGCGTCGCCTACGTGCCGCAGGCGCATACGCCGCCCTTCGCCTGGTCCGCCTTCGAGGTCGTGCTGATGGGCCGGACGGCAAGGCTCGGGCTGTTCGCCCAGCCGGGCGAGGCCGACCGCGAGGCAGCCCGCGCCGCGCTGGAGCGCCTGCAGATCGGCGATCTGGCGGAGGCCGACTACACCCGCCTCTCCGGCGGCCAGCGCCAGCTCGTGCTGGTCGCCCGTGCGCTCGCGCAGGAAACGCCAGCGCTCATCATGGACGAGCCGACCGCCAGCCTCGACTTCGGCAACCAGGCGCTGGTGCTGCGGGAGATCGCGGGGCTGGCGTCGGACGGTCTCACGGTCGTCCTCTCGACCCACGATCCCGACCACGCCTTCGCCGTCGGCACCGATGTCGCCCTGCTTCACGAGGGGCGCGTGAGGGCGACCGGCGCGCCCGGCGCGGCCCTCACCGAAGAGGCGCTGTCCGCCGTTTACGGGGTCGATGTCCGGGTGGAGCGCCTCGCCGACGGCAGGACGGTCTGCGTGCCGTCGCTCGCCCGTCAGGGGGAAAGCCAGCGCACCGACCCGGCCTCCGACAGGTCGTAGCCGCCCATCGCGGCGGCCTTGCGCCGAAAGGCGCCGCCGCGCGCGAAGGCTACAAGCGCCTGCACCCGCCCGGTGAAATAGGCCCGCCGGTCGATCAGCAGGTCGAACCGCTCGCTGACCAGCGGCAGGAACGGCAGATGGAACTGCCGCGCCATCGCCTCGATACCGGGGGCCGCATCCGCTTCTCCCGCCGCGACCGCTGCTGCGGCGTCGCTCTCGGTCCGCGCCAGCTCCGCCGAGGGGACGAGGTCCGAGGCCGTCAGCCCTTCCTTCGTGAGCAGCGCCTCGAAGAGCGCCGCCGCGCCCGCCCCCGGCTGGCGCATGACGACCCGCCTGCCCCTTAGGTCGGACATGCAGCGCACCCGGTCGCGCATGGCTTCCGAGAGCACAAGCCCGCGCGCCCGCCCGGCCCAGGCGATCAGCACGGATCCGCGCAAGCCTCGCGCGGCCACCGTTCGGACGTTCCAGTCCGTTTCTTCCGGGATGTGCAGCCCGGCAAGCGCCGCGCGGCCGCCGGCGAAGGAATCCAGGCCGTCGAGGCTGCCGTTCCAGAGCGTCGCCAGGCCTGAGCCGGACTCGCGCACGGCCCAGTCGAGGAGCGGGTCGTGAGAGCCGGTCAACACCTCCGGCCGCTCCGGGGACGCGGCATCGCCGCCGCCCTCGATCCACGCCAGGATCTCCGTGCGCGGGAAGAGCAGCTTGCCGGTGATCCGCCGGTGCGGAATCCCGCCAGCGGCGGCAAGGTCGTACACTTTGCGTTCGCGCACGCGCAGAAGCGCCGCCACCTCCTTCGTCGTGAGGTAGGGCGGCTGCCCGCCGCCGGCTTCTTCGAGAGCGTCCTGGGCCATGGTTTCCGGGATTAATACCATTGTTGACGGGTCGATACCGACGGTTCCATAGCCGGACTACGGCAGGGGCAATGCGATGGCGCCGCCAGCCCCCTTGCGATGTGTCATGGAATGTCATGCGATGTCATGTTCCGCATGCGCGAAAGTTATGCCCTGCGTCGTCTCTCGGCATAGCCGCCCCATCCGGGCGCTGCCCTCCCGCTTGCGGACTGCCGGATTGAGAGAGCTGCGGGCGGCGGATTGGCATTCCGGGGCGACGGGATGGGCGCGAACCGTGAGCGCAAAACCCGACAAATCCGATTCCTTCACACGCTCGAAGGCGGGGACCCCCTCCACGGAAGCGTCATGATGTGTCATGTTTTGTCATGCGGCGGGGTTGCGGCCCCGGCTTTCTGCCTGTCGGGGCGGGCGTTTCGGGCGCGGTCGAGAGTGCGGGCGAGGGAGGCTTCCGTGCGGCGGTGCTGCCTTTCGCGCCATGCCGTGTATTCGGGCGACGGCAGCTTGCCGACGAACTTCCGCCCGCTGACATGGCAGTCGATCGGGCCGCCGAGGCCCCCGCCTATCGCGACCGGCCCGAACCGGCGCTCCATCTTTTCCAGCCACGCCCGGAACTCCGGCGTCTCCTGGCTGCCGGCCCAGACCTCGCCGCCATAGTGGAACTCGTCCTCGCTGCCGTCATAGTTCGGCACATAAGGGTCGGGCTCTTCGAACGGGTCGTCGAGACCGTCCCACATTTCCTCTTCGGGTTCCGGCTCCGGTTCGGGCAGGTGTGCGGCGGCCCAGTCGAGCACGGCGAGGAGCTGGCGCAGATGGCCGAGCGCGGCACGCCCGGCGCGGTGGCGTTCGGCAAGCGCGCGGTCGTCCTCCGGCGGCGGCCCGGCGTCCACGTCCTCCGCATAGGCTGCGGCGAGGGCTTCGGCGGCCGGCGCCAGCCCTGCGGCCAGCTTCGCCGCCAGTTGGGGGCGGGGATCGGTTGCAGTCATGGTTCCTCCTTGCCGGTCCGGGAGTGGGACCCTTTTTGCGCGCGTATCCTGCGTGCGCGCCTGTGCCCGCCCGCGCGCGCCTTGCGCCGGCGCGGTTCGCACGCCTGATTGCGCGCGCGAGACGGCGGACGCACGTCTCCCGTTCGTTCCCGCCGGGGTTTTTTTGCGGGCCCCAGCCATTGCTTCCCCGCGCAGAAATCGGGATAGGGGGGAGCCTCACGGCTCCACCCCTCCCACACCACCGTGCATACGGGTCCGTACACGGCGGTTCGACGGATTTAGGCTGCGGAACGGCCTCGCAGGGAGGCGAGGCCGAGCCTGTCGAAGAAGGCATTGGGTAGCGCGTATGCGAGCGCGGGACTGTTGCTGAGCCGCCACGGGCCGTGGACACTGCCGGCAGTTTTCGCCGCCAAGTGCTTGTTGACGCCAAGGCGGCGTAGCGCCGCGAAGCGGGTGCGCCCGCGTTTCCACTGCTGCCAGGCGATGGCGCGGAGCCGTCGTCTGACCCATCGGTCGAGGGTGAGCAGTACCGAAGGGGTCTCGCAGAAGCCGAAGTAGCCCCGCCACCCGACAAGGTAGCGGGAGAGTTCCGCAACGAGACGGGTGAGGCTGACGCTCCTGGTGCGGCGCGTCAGCTCCCGGACCCGTGCCTTGAACCGGGCGAGCGCCTGCGGCGCGATGCGCCGCTTCGTGGCCCGCTCGGCGGTGAAGCTGAAGCCCAGGAAGGCCCTCGCCGACGGACGGTCTACCGCGCTCTTGTCTGCATTGACCTTCAGCTTCAACCGCCGGGCGAGGAACCTCGTCACGCTCGCCATGACCCGCTCGCCCGCCCGCCGGGACCGCACATAGATGTTGCAGTCGTCGGCGTAACGGACGAAGCGGTGACCGCGCTTCTCCAGTTCCTTGTCCAGAACGTCGAGCATCAGGTTCGACAGCAAGGGCGAGAGCGGACCGCCCTGCGGCGTCCCCTCGGTGGTTGGGCCGACCAGTCCGCCGTCCAGCACCCCCGCGGTCAGAAAGCCGCGGATGAGCCTGAGCAGGCGTTTGTCGGCCACGCGCTCGGCCACCAGTCCCATCAGGATGTCGTGGTTCACCCGGTCGAAGAACTTCTCCAGATCGAGATCGACCGCATAAGCGTAGCCCGCCCGGATATGCTCCTGCGCGCGCTCTACCGCCCGATGGGCCGAGCGTCCGGGCCGGAACCCGTAGCTCGCATCCGAGAAGCCGGGATCCCAGTCTCCCTGCAGCACCTGCATCGCCGCCTGCTGGATGAAGCGGTCGAGCACTGTAGGCACGCCAAGAGCGCGAACGCCCCCCGATGCCTTCGGTATCTCTACCCGCCGAACCGGCTGCGGTTCGTAGCTGCCGTCCAGAAGACGGGCCTTCGTCTCGGGCCAGTGGTCTTTCAGGTGAGCGCCCAACTCTTCGACGGTCATCCCGTCGAGGCCGGGCGCCCCCTTGTTGCGCCGGACACGCGCCAGCGCCTTCTTCATGTTGCCGGGGGCGACCACCGCTTCCATCGATGGTCCGCGCCCAGCCGCCGGGCGTTCGGGGTCGGCACGCGCCATGCGGGCTTCGGTCCCTCGGTCTCCGGCGCTCCGGGCTTCACCCCTCGCCTCCGGCTCCAAGGCCAGTTCCAACTGGATGTTCTGCCGCTTGGTCCGCATGAGCCTGCCGTCCTAATAACCCTGTCCGTCGTTCGGGCCTTCGCCGGGGGGCCGGCTACTATGCCCTCTGCTGACTTCTGCGCCGCGATCACGGCCCTTGCGGAACCGCTCAGTCCGGGGGTTCCGGACACGA
>CBDBIS010000002.1:0-21562 GCA_965206075.1 Alphaproteobacteria bacterium | reverse complement strand
GTGTCCGGCAGCGCAGTCCGCCGCATAGTCGTCTATGCCGTAGCTGTGGCCCGGCCCGTCCATCAGGTGGTGGTGGGCATCGACGATCCACAGTTCCGGTTCGAGCGCCGGTTCCGTCGCCTCGGTCATAACGGCATTTCCCCCTTGATGAGCGTGGCGGCCTTTTCTCCGATCATGAGTACGGGCGCGTGGAGCGCCGCATTCGGAATGCGCGGGATGATCGAGGCGTCTGCAATCCGCAGGCCCTCGACGCCGCGCACCCGGAGCCCGCTGTCCACCACGGAATCGTCTCCCGGCCCCATCGCGCAGGTTCCGCACTGGTGGTAAGCGGTCGCCCCGTTCCGCCGGATGTCCGCTTCCAGGCTCCGGTCGTCCGAGATCGCCTCGCCGGGCAGCAGCTCGCGGTCGATATATTTCGCCATTGCGGGACGTTTCATCATGCCACGCATCCGCTTCACGGCCTTCAGCAGGACCTCCATGTCGCGGCGGTCCGAAAAGTAGCCCGCCTCGATCCTGGGCCGGTCGAGCGGGTCTGCCGAACGCAGCGACACGGCGCCGCGGCTGAGGGGCGAGCCCTGATAGACCGTCAGGCCGAAGCCGTGCCGGTCAGGCAGCAGGTCGCGAATGCGGAATGCCGCCCCGCCGGTCCTGGCGGGGCCGAGCGCAGATAGCAGCACGACCTGCGCGTCCGGCACCTCGAGCGCCGGGTCGGTGCGGAAATAGCCGCCGGCTACGGCATAGGTCTCCGCGAGCGGGCCGGTCCTGAAGAGGGCATAGCGCAGCGCCGCGGCGACCGCGCTGTGAGGGCGGAGATACCGGCTGGCGGATACCGGGGCATTGCAGAGATATTGCAGGCGGTAGCAGGCATGGTTCTGCAGGTTGCGGCCCACGTTCGGGGCATCGTGGACGACCGGTATCGACAAGGCCGCCAGGGTATCGGCAGGACCGATGCCCGAGAGCATCAGAAGCTGCGGCGTCTTGATCGCGCCGGCGGAGAGGACGACCTCGCGCCGCACCGAGATGCTGACATGCCGGCCGCCGATCAGCGCCTCCACCCCGGATGCCCGTCCGCGCTCGACGACAACCCGCAGGGCAACGGCCCCGGTCTGGATGTCGAGGTTCGACCGCCCCGCAACCGGTTCGAGATATGCCGTTGCGCTGCTCATGCGCCGGCCGTTTCCGGCATTGATGTCGTAGAAGGCGAATCCCTCGCCCGCATCCGTGTTGAGGTCGTCGAGCACCGGGAAGCCGTCTTCCGCCGCCGCCTCGAGAAATGCATCGCAGATCGGCAGGCCGGGACGGGCCGGACGCACCTTCACCGGGCCGGACCCGCCGTGCCACGGCCCGTCGCCGCGCTCGTTCGCCTCCGAGCGCCTGAAATAGGGAAGCAGGTCGTCGAAGGCCCAGCCGGCGCAGCCCATCTGGCGCCAGACGTCGTATTCGCGGGGATGGCCCCGCGCATAGATCATGCCGTTGATGCTGCTCGACCCGCCCAGGACACGGCCCTGAAGCCAGACGAGTTCGCGGCCCTCCATCTCCGGGATCGGGTCCGCCCTGAAGCCCCAGTTGAACCTCGGATGGTTTGCAGCGGCAAATCCCAGGCCGGGAATCCTGAGCAGCAGGCTGTTGTTGCGTTCGCCTGCCTCCAGCAGCATGACCGAGACATCCGGGTCCTCCGAGAGCCGCGCAGCCACCACGGACCCGGCGGCCCCGGACCCGACGACCAGATAGTCGCAGGACAAGGAACTGTCGTTCATCGCGCCGCGCCAGTCCCACTCAAACCGCTGCCCCTCGCGTCCCGCGAATCATGCCTTATACCCTTCCTCGCCCGAGCCGCGGATGAACGACTTCGGATGCCGTTGCAAAATCGCGTCACGCCCTTCGGAAACATCGTCGCCACGCCGGAGCGCGGGACGATGATGGGCAATCGCGGCATCCTGCACGATGGGGACCGGAACCTCGGCAGGCGCCGCTGGGCGCACAAGGCCTGGATATGCTGCCTGACCGAGTTCCGCTGCAGACGGCGGCAGGTCATGGCGCCGGGGCGCTATACGGAGCTCTTCTTTCTCGACGAGGCGGTGGCGCTCGCCGCCGGGCACCGGCCCTGCTTCGAATGCCGACGCGAAGCCGCGAAGGCGTATTCCGCCTGCTGGGGCGGAAGCCCGCAAGCGGGGGAGATGGACCGCGTGTTGCATGCCGAGCGCCTCGACGGACGCCGCCAGCGAACCCAAGCACGCGATATCGCGGCGCTGCCCGACGGCGCGTATCTGCTGCGGGATGGGGACGCATGGCTGGTCAGGGGGTCGGCGCTGCTGCGCTATACGCCGGCAGGCTACGATTTGGCCGTCGCACGTCCCGCCGGGCAAGCGGGGGTGTTGACCCCGCCCTCCACGCTCCGGGCGCTCAGCGCCGGCTACGCCCCGCTGCTCCACCCGACAGCCCAAGCTCCGTCTGCGCCTTGACTACCAGGTCCGAAATTCCGGAGGCAGCCCCCTCGGCGGCGCCCGCGGCGATGGCCGTCCATTCCCCCGCAAGCCATTCGGCCGGCACAGCGTTGGCCTGATCGACCCGGCCGACTTCCCGCCCGTCCGACCATTGCACCGCCCAACCCAGCCGCAATTCCCTGAGACCGGCGTGGACCTCTCCAACCTCCGCGCTGCCGAAGACATGCAGATGGCTCGGCGCCGCCGGCGGCACGACATCCAGACCCTGGCTCGCCAGCGCCGCTTCGAGCGCTTTCAACAGGGGAGCCGTCGCTTCGGCAGCGACTCCGGAAATCGGCGCAATGGAGATTTTCAGCCGGACCGGTTCGTTTTCGTCCTGCCGGTCATTCCGGACCTGGCGAGCGATGTCGTCCGCCAGTTCTTCGAGAAGCGCCGGCAGCGCGTCCGGGCTGTCGCTCCCGACCGCTTGCGAGTAGCGCGCAGCAAGGCTGCCGTCCCAGGCGCGCAGTTCCCACTCGAGGCTCGCCGGACCGTACCCTCCGGGCATTGCGGCAAGTTCGACTTGTCCGGTCAGCCGGAAGCTCAGCAGATTGCCGCCCTCGCGGCTCGCGGGCAGGCCGCGTCGCAGCAGCGCCTCTTCCAGCCCTTGCCGCAATCTCTGTTCGAGCTCGGGTGGAGCGCCCTCGATCCTCCCCACTTCGACGCCGACGCTGTCCGGCAGCGCCAGCAGGGCGCTTTCCTTGCTGCGTTCCATGACTTGCGGCAAGGGCTGGCACGCCGCTGCGAGGAGCAACGCCGCCGGAAACCAACTGCGCCTAAACAAGGATGCAGCCCACGAGAAGGCCGAGCAGGCAGAGCCCGAGAAAGATCACGAGATGCGGCACCGGCGGGCTTGCCTCCTCTTCAAGAAAGAAGCCCGCGCCGGGGAGGCGCGGGCTTGCATCGTTCCGGCACGGCCACTTCGGACCGTCCGGTATCGGCTATTTGTCGAGCCAGAAGGTGTCGAACCGTCCGACATCGTAGAGGCCGAAATAGTTGTAGGGGTTGTGGCCCTTGACGTAGTTGTACCAGCCGTCGTTGATCTTTTCCCAGCAGATCGGCAGCACCGGCGGGTTCTCCTCCATCACCATCTCGGCCGCGGTGATCGCCTCCTGCCGCTTCGCCGGATCGACCTCGTTATCGATGGCCGTCAACAGATCGGTGAAGCGCTGGTCTTCCCACTGCGAGTAGTTCTGCGGGCCGTTCGGGCCGTACCAGGTGTTGAAGTAGTCCGACGGGTCGATCAGGGTCGAGACGATGGCGCCGACCGACAGGTCGAACTTGCCGTTGTTGGTGTCGTCGAACCAGACCGACTCCACGACCGTGCGCAGTTCGCACTCGATGTTGAGCGCCTGCGCCAGCATGGCCTGGACCGCCTGCGACCAGATCTTGAAGGTCGCCACGTCGCGAACGACGAAGTCCAGCCCCTTCATGCCGCCGCCGTGGCCGGCGGCTTCCAGCAGCGCCCTGGCTTCCTTGATGGAGGCCGTCGTGTCCGGCTGGTAGCCGACGCGCTTGGTGAGCTCTTCCGTCGGCGTCGCCACATCAGAGAACGGGTAGATGAAGCCGCCGACCAGCATCGGCGCCACGTCCTTCACGGCCTCCACCAGCACCGGCCGGTCGAAGACCAGATGCATGGCCCGGCGGACCCTCGGATCGTTGAAGGGCTCACGGTCGGCGTTGAGCCAGACCGCCTGGATGACGCTCTGGTAGTAGTCGGTCGCCGTCATGTCGTCGCGGGCGTCGGCTTCCCTGCGCGTCACCGGGTCGATCAGCCGGGCGTAGTCCGTCCGTCCCGCCAGGAAGGCCGAACCGAGCTCCGGCGAAAACGGCAGGCCGTGATAGAACTCGATGCCGTCGAGATAGGGCAGCCCTTCCATCCAGTAGTCCGGGTTCTTCTGCATCACCCAGATTTCCTGCTCGACGCGCCGGACGCTGCGGAAGGGCCCGGTGCCGGGGACGTCGAGGGTCTTGCGGAGATTGTAGTTGTTGTCCTCGAGCGTCTTCTTGCGGACGATGCCGTTCCAGCCGCTGGAGATGGCGCCCATGATGAAGGCGGGCGGCCTGGGCGCGGACAGCTTGAACTGGACAGTGTAGTCGTCCGGCGCAGTGACCTCGTCGACCGAGGTAAACAGCGCGCTGCGCGGGATGTTGATGCCCTCGGGCGGCTTGGTGATGCGGTCGAAGGTGGCCTTCACATCCGCGGAGGTGAGCAGGGCGCCGTCGGAGAAATGCACGCCCTTGCGCAGGAAGAAGGTGTAGGTCTTGCCGTCTTTCGAGATCTCCCAGCTGTGGGCCAGGTCGGGGATGATCGACTGGCCGCTGTCGCGCGGGTCATGGCGAATCAGGTTGTCGTACATGCAGGCCTGACTGCCGAGATTGTTGATCGTGCCCGATTGGTGGAAATCGAGATGCGGCGGGCGCATGGTGATGCCGTAACGCAGCACGCCGCCGGATTTCGGGTTCGGCTCGGTTGCCGCCAGCTGGAACTTCGAGCCGTCATATTCCATCGGAATGGCGGCATTGGCCTTGCGCGAAGACAGGCCGTATGCGCCCGCAGCAGCCAGTGCCGCACTTCCCTGCAGGAAATGCCGCCTGGACCAGTGCGGGTTCAGAAATCCTTTTCGAGCCATAATGCTCCTCCCTGCTTGAATCGGGGGCCGCTGCGCCCCCTAATGCGATATGCTGTCAGTCGATGCCGCCGTCGCGGGAGCCTATCGCACCCTAAGGAGCTTCGATTATGGACCGAACCGAACCGCTCGAACAAGAGGCCGGGCAGGAGGCCCCGGCGGTGTCGGGTGAGAGCGTGCTTGAGGTCGATAACCTGCAAACGCATTTCTTCACCAATGACGGCGTGGTGCGCGCGGTTGACGGCGTTTCCTACGACGTGCGGCGGGGAGAGACCCTGGGCGTGGTCGGCGAGTCGGGCTGCGGCAAGAGCGTGACGGCGCTTTCGATTCTGCGCCTCGTCGCCAGCCCCCCGGGCCGCATCGTCGGCGGCGCCATCCGGCTGGAGGGGCGCAATCTTCTCGACGCGACCGAAGCCGAGATGGAAGACGTTCGCGGCAACGAGATCTCGATGATCTTCCAGGAGCCGATGACCTCCCTCAATCCGTTGTTCACGGTCGGCAAGCAGATCGGAGAGGCCATCGCGCTGCACCAGGGCTTGTCGAAACGCGACGCGATGGACAGAGCCATCGAGATGCTGCGCGAGGTCCATATCCCCGAGCCGGAGCGCAGGGCGCATGAATATCCACACCAGCTTTCCGGCGGCATGCGCCAGCGGGTGATGATCGCCATGGCTCTATCCTGCAACCCGAAAGTGCTGATCGCCGACGAGCCGACGACGGCGCTCGATGTCACGATCCAAGCGCAGATTCTCGACCTCATGCGCGAGACGCAGCGCACCCAGGGCCAGGCCGTCATCCTGATTACCCACGATATGGGCGTCGTCGCCGAGAACGCCGACCGCGTGGTGGTGATGTATGCGGGCCGCAAGGTCGAGGAGGCCGAGGTGGACGAGCTTTTCGACCATCCGGGCCATCCCTATACGGAGGGGCTGCTGGGCGCGATTCCGAGCCTGGAGACCGCCGCGCACACCGAGAGCGGCCGGGGGCGGCTGAACGAGATCGAAGGCATGGTGCCCTCGCTCGCCAACCTGCCGCCGGGATGCACCTTCGCGCCGCGCTGCCGCTATGCGAGCGAGCAGTGCCGGCAGGAATTTCCGCGGCTCGAGAGTTATCGTCCGGGCCATTCGGTTGCATGCTGGCACGCCGACCGCCTGTTGGGAGGAACGGCATGAGCGCCCCGGCTGGGAATGGCGCCGCGCCCCTGCTCGACGTGCAGGGCCTCAAGAAGCATTTCCCGATCTACAAGGGCGTCTTCTCGCGCGTTCGGGGGCATGTCTATGCGGTGGACGGGGTGAGCTTCCATATCGGCCGCGGCGAGACGCTCGGGCTGGTCGGGGAATCGGGCTGCGGCAAGTCCACCGTCGGGCGCACGGTGCTGAAGCTGCTGGAGCCGACGGAAGGGCGCATCCGCCTCGACGGCGAGGACATCACCGAGCTCGACGGTGCGGAAATGATGCCCTACCGGCAGCGGATGCAGATGATCTTCCAGGACCCTTACGCCTCGCTCAATCCGCGCATGCCGGCGCGCTCCATCGTCGGCGAGCCGATGACCATCCACGGGGTGGCCGAAGGCGCGGAGCGCGAGGAGCGGGTGGAGGCGCTGTTCGAGCGTGTCGGCCTCGGCCGCCGGCACCTGGACTCCTATCCGCACGAGTTTTCCGGAGGCCAGCGCCAGCGGATCGGCATTGCGCGCGCGCTGGCGCTCAACCCCGACCTGATCGTGGGCGACGAGCCCGTTTCGGCGCTCGACGTCTCGATCCAGGCGCAGATCATCAACCTGCTGATGGACCTCCAGGACGAGTTGGAGCTTTCCTACCTGTTCGTCGCCCACGACCTTGCGGTGGTCGAGCATATCAGCCACCGGGTCGCCGTCATGTATCTCGGCCGCATCGTGGAGATCACCGACAAGACGAGCCTGTTCGACAGCCCGCTGCACCCCTACACGGAGGCGCTGCTCTCTGCGGTGCCGATGCCGAAGGCGCGCGCCCGCGGCCGCAAGCGCGTCATTCTGGAAGGCGACGTGCCGAGCCCGATCAACCCGCCCTCCGGCTGCCATTTTCACTCGCGCTGCCCCTACGCGATGGCGCGCTGCCGCAGCGAAGTACCGATTCTTCGCGAAGTGCAGTCCAACCACTGGGCCGCCTGCCACCTGCATGACGGCACCGGCGCAACGGCGGGGTTGCCCGGCGCCGCTACCGCTTAGGCCGAAAAGCCGGGCCGCGTCAGACCGCGCCGCGCAGGCGCGGGTCGAGCACGTCGCGGATGCCGTCGCCGAACAGGTTGAAGGCCAGCACGGTGATGGTGATCGCCACGCCCGGGAACAGCACCAGCCACCAGGGCGGCACGATGCCGGCATTGAGCGCGTCCGCCAGCATGTTGCCCCAGGTCGGCGCGGGCGGCGGGATGCCGACGCCGAGAAACCCGAGCGAGGCCTCGATGATGATCGCGACACCCAGATGGGTCGTGGCGAGGATCAGGTAAGGCGCCACGCATTGCGGCAGGATATGGAAGAGCATGATGCGCATGTTGGAGGCGCCGAGGCTGCGCGCCGCCTCCACGAACGACATTTCCTTGAGCGACAGCACGACGGAGCGGATCACGCGCCCGCCGAACGGTATTCGCGTTATCGCAATGGCGATGATGACCGTCACCGTGCCGGACCCCAGCGCCATTGCGATCGCCATGGCGAGTATCAGGTCCGGAAAGGACTGGAGAAACTCGATGATGCGCTGGCTCACGATATCGAACCGGCCTCCCAGGAAGCCGCAGGCCAGCCCCCACAGCGAGCCGAGCGTGGTGCCGAGCAGCACAGCGGCGAAGGCGACGATGAGCGAGGTGCGGCTGCCGTGGATGACCCGGCTCAGCGTGTCGCGGCCGATCTGGTCCGTGCCGAACAGATGCTCGTCATAGGGCGCCTTCTGCATGCTCCGGAAGTCGGACTTGAGCGGCGGATAGGGCGAAATGACCGGCGCGGCCACCGCCATCGCCACGATCAGGAGCGCGATGCATCCCCAGAACGCCGACAGCGGCGAGCGCCGTCCGAAATGCCTGAGGCCGCCCCATACGCGCGTCGGCAGCGGCCGCACGGCCCGGCGGGACTCTTCCGCGGTCGGGGTTTCGGGCTGCTCGGTCATTGATATCTGATCCTCGGGTCGATCCAGGCGATGATGATATCGACGGTGATATTCAGCATCACGAACACCACGGCGTAGAGGAAAACGAGGTTCTGCATGACGAAGATGTCGCGCTCATTGACCGCCGTGAACATGGCGTAGCCGAGGCCCGGCGTGCCGAACGCCCGCTCCACGGGGATCGACCCGGCCAGCACGAAACCGAGCAGGATGCCCGAGAGCGTGATGACCGGCAGCAGCGCATTGGGCAGCGCATGGAGGCTGACCACGAGGCGCCCGTTCAAGCCCTTGGCCCTGGCCGTGCGCACATAGTCCTCGCGGATCACTTCCAGCAGGCTGGAGCGGGCCATGCGCGCGATATAGGCGGCCTGGCCGAGCGCGAGCACGAAGGCGGGGCCGATGATGATCTGTAGGACCGTTCCGGGGTCCTCGAACAGCCCTGCCCCGCCGGCGGTTTGCGGCGCGCGGTAGCCGAAGCCGAACAGCAGGCCCAGCACGATCAGCATGCCGAGCCAGAAGCCCGGAATCGCTAGGCAGGTGATCGAGATCACGCGCGCGGTGTTGTCCGCGGCGGTATTGGGCCTGAGCGCGCTGATGATCGCCACCGGGATGCCGAGGATCCAGGAGAGGATGACCGATAGGATGGCGATCTGCGCCGTCAGCGGACCCCGGCGCAGCACCATCTCGCCGACGCTTTCCGCGCGGAAGAAGGAGCGGCCGAGCTCGCCTCTCACAATGTCGAGAATCCAGTTGAAATACTGGACGATCAACGGGTCGGCGAGGCCGAGTTCCTCCATGTAGCTCTGCCGCTGCGCCTCGGTGAGCTTGGTCATGCCCTCCGGGCCGAAAATGGCCGTCAGCGGGTCGCCCGGCATGATCCGCATGATGAGGAACACGATGATCGACACGCCGACCACCGTGATTCCGCCGAACGCAAACCGGCGCACGATATAGCTATACATATGGCTCTCGCCGGCCGCGCATCGTGACGAACGCCCTCCCCTCGCTCCGCCGGGCAGACTGCTTGCTTGGCGGCGACACTGTCAAGGCGGCGCGGTCCGCTCCGCCCATCAGCGCAAGTGGCAGGCGACGGTGTGGCCCGGAGCGATTTCGCGGAGCGCCGGAGATTCGACCCGGCAGCGCTCCTCGGCATAAGGGCAGCGGGTGTGAAAATGGCAGCCGGAGGGCGGGTTGATCGGGCTCGGCACGTCGCCCTGGAGCACCATTTTCTTCCGCCTGAGGCGCGGATCGGGGACCGGCACCGCCGACAGCAATGCCTCGGTATAGGGATGCTGCGGGTCGGTGAAGAGCGTGCGCTTGTCGGTGTATTCGACGATCCTGCCGAGATACATGACCGCGATGCGGTGGCTGATATGCTCGACCACGGCAAGGTCGTGGGCAACGAACAGGTAGGACAGCCGGAACTCGTTCTGGAGGTCCATCAGCAGGTTGATGACCTGCGCCTGGATCGAGACGTCGAGCGCCGAAACCGGCTCGTCGCCGACGATCAGCTTCGGATTGAGCGCGAGCGCGCGTGCAATGCCGATGCGCTGGCGCTGGCCGCCGGAGAACTCGTGCGGAAAGCTCTTCATCTGGGCGCGGCTGAGGCCCACCCGCTCGAACAACTCCGCCACCCGCTCCTCCCGTTCGGCGGCGTTGCCGAGGCCGTGGACCCGCAGCAGCTCGCCCACGATATCGCCCGCCGACATGCGCGGATTGAGCGAGGAATACGGGTCCTGGAAGATGATCTGCATCTCGCGGCGCACCGCGCGCATATCGGTCTTGCCGAGATCGGTCACGTCGCGGCCGTTGAGGCGGATCGTGCCCTCGGTCGGGTCGATCAGGCGGAGCACCGTCCGCCCGACGGTGGACTTGCCGCAGCCCGACTCGCCGACCAGCCCAAGCGTCTCGCCGGGGCCGATATGGAAGCTCACGCCATCGACGGCATAGACCTTGCCGGCATTGCGGGACAGCAGCCCTTTCTTGACCGGGAAGTGCTTCTTCAGCCCTTCGACTTCCAGCACCGGGGGCGGGGCGGCATTCTCCACGGTGGCGTTCACGAAGCGGCCCCGAACAGGCGCTCGGAATGCCAGCAGGCAGCCCAGTGGCCCGGCTGTTTTTCCTGGTACGGCGGATATTCCGCGCGGCAGCGGTCGTCCGCGAAGCGGCAGCGAGGCGCGAAGGCGCAGCCGGGCGGCAGATTGTTGAGCGGCGGCACGATACCCGGAATCTCCTCGAGGCGCTCGGCGGCGTCCGCGTCTGCGCCGCTCATGATCGCGAGGCGCGGCACGGACGCCATCAGGCCGTGGGTGTAGGGGTGCATGGGATTGGAGAACAGCGGCACGACATCCGCCTCCTCCACCTTGCGGCCCGCATACATGACGATGATGCGCTGCGTGGTCTCCGCAACCACCCCGAGATCGTGGGTAATCAGGATAACGGCCGTGCCGAGCTCCTGCTGCAGGCGCACGATCAGGTCGAGTATCTGCGCCTGGATCGTGACATCGAGCGCCGTGGTCGGCTCGTCGGCGATGAGCACCTTGGGGTTGCAGGCGAGCGCCATCGCGATCATCGCGCGCTGGCGCATGCCGCCGGAAAGCTGGTGCGGATATTCCCTCGCGCGCTGCGCCGGCTCGGGAATGCGCATCATGTCGAGCATCTCGACCGCCCGCGACAGCGCCTCGGTCCGGCTCAGGTCCCGGTGCAGGATCAGGGCCTCGGCGATCTGGTAGCCGATGGTCAGAACCGGGTTGAGCGAGGTCATCGGCTCCTGGAAGATCATCGAGATGTCGTTGCCGCGCACGAGGCGCATCTCGGACTCGTCGAGGTCCAGCAGGTCCCTCCCGTCCAGCGTCACCCGCCCGCCGATGATCCGGCCCGGCGGGTCGGGCACGAGCCGCATGACGGATAGCGCGGTGATGCTCTTGCCGCAGCCGGACTCGCCCACGATCCCGAGCGTCTCGCCCTTGCGCAGGTTGAACGAGACGCCGTCCACGGCCTTGACGATTCCCTGGCGCGTGTAGAACCAGGTCTGCAGGTCTTTCACGTCCAGGGCGATGTCCCCGGTCGGCGTTTTCGTAGCCGCGGCGGCCCCGTCATCGAGGGCGGGCATCGTGTCGGAGGTCATGTCTCGCGCCCCATGTTCCGGCTCAGCTCCGCTGCCGCGGGTCGAGGATGTCGCGCACCGCATCCCCGAACAGGTTGGTGCCGAACACGGCAAGGCTGATCGCGAGGCCCGGGAAAATCACGAGCCAGGGCGCGACGCGGACATATTCCGCCGCCGACTCCGACAACATCCGGCCCCAGGAGGGATGCGGCTCCGGCACGCCGAGGCCGAGGAAGGAAAGCGACGCCTCGACCAGGATCGCTGCACCGAGCTGGGCCGTGAACAACACGATCAGCGGCGCAAGGGTGTTCGGCAGCACATGGCGCATGGCGACCCGCAATTCGCTCATGCCGGCGGCCCGGGCTGCCTCCACGAACGGCATCTCCCTGAGCGACAGCGTGCTCGAGCGCACAACCCGCGCAACATTGGGCACGAGCGGTATCGATATGGCGATGACCGTGTTTTCCAGCGAGGGCCCCAGCGACGCCGCCATCACCAGCGCCAGCACGAGCAGCGGCAGCGCCTGCATGATGTCGATCAGGCGCTGCATAAGCAGATCGAACCAGCCCAGCAGATAGCCCGACATGAGACCGATCACGATCCCGATCACGCCGCCGAGGAGAATTGAGGCGACGCCCACAGTGAGCGAGATGCGCGCGCCGTGAATGATGCGGCTGAGCATGTCACGGCCCATCATGTCGGCGCCCATGACGAAGGTCGCGTCGGGCGCCTTCAGCGAGTCCGGCGCCGAAGTATGCAACGGGTCGTGCGGCGCGAGCACGTCGGCGAACACCGCGGAGAGCACGAAGATAACCACGATCACGGCGCCGATCGCGCCGAGCGGGTGCTGGCGCATGTAGAAAACCAGCCGGCTCCAGTGCCCGGAGACATTCGCGCCCGCGCGCGAGAGTTCAGCCTGATGGTCGATTTCAGCCATCGTTTGGCTTCCCGGGCGTCGGAACAGTGCGTCGGTCAGTCGGCATATTTGATCCTCGGATCGAGCACCGCGTAGAGCATGTCCACGAGGAAGTTGATGAGCACGGTGACGAGCGCGATCAGCATCACGAGGTTCTGCACGATCGGGTAGTCGCGCATCAGGATGGCCTCGACCAGGAAGTGGGCGACGCCCGGAATGTTGAAGACCGTCTCGGTGATGATGAGCCCGCCGATCAGGAAGGCGGCCTCGATGCCGATGATCGTCGTTACCGGCAGCACCGCGTTCTTCAGCGCGTGGTGGTAGTTGACGGAGTTGTCGGTCGCCCCCTTGGAGCGCGCCGTGCGGATATAGTCCTGGCGCATCACCTCCAGCATGGAAGAGCGCGTGAGCCGCATGATGAGCGCGGAAGAGCGGAAGCCGACGGCGGCGGCGGGGATGCTGTAGAGCAGCAGTTCGTCCCAGAGATTGTCCGGCGGGTCCATGTAGATCGGGATCGTCCCGGTGTATTGCACGAAGGCCATCAGGATCAGCAGGGCCAGCCAGAAGGACGGCAGCGAGAGGCCGCTCAGCGATATGCAGCGCAGGACATAGTCCATGGCCGAGTTCTGGCGCACGGCGCTGATGACCCCGAGCGGCAGGCCGAACAGGACAGAAAAGAACAGCGAGAGCGCGGCGAGCTTGGCGGTGATCGGGATACGCGGCTGGATTTCGTCCACCACCGGCATCTCGGATACATAGGAAAAGCCGAGATCCCAGACGATCAGCCCGCGGATCCATTCGAAATACTGGACCGGGATCGGCTGGTCGAGGCCGAGTTCCCGCTCGATATTGGCCTTCTCCTCCGGATCGACGAACCCGGCGGAGTCGAACATGATGTCGGCGATATTGCCGGGCATCAGCCGCAGCAGCACGAAGATGATGATCGACATCCCGACCAGCGTCAGGATCATCAGCAGGAAGCGCTTGACGATATAGGCGCTCAAGGCCCGCCCCCTCTTTCCCGTGCTCTAGGCAGCAGAACGATTGCAGGAAAACCGGGGCGCCTCAGAAGGCGCCCCGGCTCGTCATGATCGAAAGGGTCCGGCTACTTGTCGAGCCAGACGTCTTCCAGGCGCCAGTTGTTGTAGAGGCTGTTCACATGCGTGACGAAGCCCTTGACATGGGGCTGCCAGCACTGCGCCGCCTTGGTGTGGTAAATGATCGGCCGGGCCGCGTCTTCCTGCAGCTTCTTGTCGATCTCCCAGACGAGCTTCTTGCGCGCTTCCTGGTCGGTCATCATCGACTGCTTCTCGAACAGCGCCTCCATTTCCTCCTTGCAATAGCCCGTATAGTTGCGCTGCGAGCCGCAGGAGTAGTTCTCGTAGAGGTTGGCGTCCGGGTCGTCCACGCCGATCCCGGTCAGGTTCAGGCCGACCATGTAGTCCTTGCGGGCCACCTTGGCGTGCCAGTTGCTGGTCTCGACCGTGTCGAGCTCGGCATCGATATAGATGTGCTTCAGGTGGTCGATCAGGATTACCGCCGGGTCGCGATAGACGGCGATATTCCGGGTCGAGACCTTGACCTTGAGCCGGTTGTCTTCGCTGTATCCGAGGCCCTCCATGATCTTCCGTGCTTCGGCCCGGTTCGCCTCGACATCGGGGTTGTAGCCCGCGACCGTCTTCAGGAACTCCGGAGGCATGCCCCAGACGCCCGACGGCGGCGGCATCATCGCCCCACCCTGCAGCGTCTCGCCGTGGCCCAGGATATCGATGAAGGCCTGCCGGTCGATGGCGAACACCATGGCCTTGCGGATATCCGCATTGTCGAAGGGCGGATTGTCCTGGTTGACGATCAGGTTGACGCTGACATTGGTCGTGACCAGCTCGCAGACCGCGTCCGGCGCCTGGGACTTGACGTCCTTCAGCAGCGGAATGGTGACATCGACATTGAAGGTCATGTCGAACTCGCCGGCGATGAAGGCCAGCACGCGGGTTGAGCGGCTCTTGATGATGGTCCACTCATGCCCGTCGAGATGCGGCTTGCCTTCCTTCCAGTAGTTGTCGTTCTTCGTGAACTTTACATGCTCGTTCTGCTTGAGGCTGACGAACTTGAACGGGCCGGTGCCGATGGGCGCCGTGCGCATCTTCTTCGGCGGTACGTGGCAGGGATAGACCGGCGAGTAGCCCGAGGCCAGCAGCGCGATGAAGGCCGGCTGGCGGCGCTTCAGGTGGAAGGTCGCCTCGTGATCGCCGTTCGTGGTGACTTCCTCGAGGTTCTTGTACCAGGCCTTACGCGGGTTCTTGCGCAGCTTCGCCTTGCGCTTGCCGAGCAGCAGGTCCCAGGTGCATTTCACGTCCGCCGAGGTGAACGGCTTGCCGTCGTGCCACTCGACGCCCTGGCGCAGCTTGAAGGTGAGCTCGGTGCCGTCACCGTTCCAGCTCCAGCTCTCGGCCAGATCCGGCACGATGGTCTCGAGGCTGTTCCGGGCGATGCTATGGTCGTACATGATGAGGTTGTTGAAGACGCCCATGTAAGGCGAGAGCGTCGAGTTGGTCGCCTCCTCGTGGATCGAGCCGCTGGGCGGCGTGCCACGATGGTAGAATTTCAGGACGCCGCCGTCCTTTTGCGCGAGCGCCGTTCCGGCAAAGCCCGCGAGCATTCCTACGCCGAGGCCCAGCGCCACGGCGTGCTTGAAGTAACCCATGCTTGTTCCCTCTCCATATGCAGGACGCAACATGGATTATGGCGGCCGCGGTCGTTCCTGCCAACCCGGACCGCCGGGTGTCTTCGGGAGCCGGTCGGCGCTGTTCCTTCGGATAGAGTCGCGCGACGGCGAAAAAGCCGCTGCTACCGATACAAATCGGCCAGATGCACTTCTCCCGGCCTCAGGCCGGTCGGTCGCGAATATGGCTTCGGAGCCGCACGGCCGCCGTCGAAAGAAGAGGGGCGGCCGTTCCGCCGTCAGCTCCCGACCGCGTCGAGCGCCTCGCCCTCGGAGCCGTGAATCTGGATGATCTTGTCGAATCCGGAGAGCTGGACGATCTCCCGCACGGTGTCGGGAAGGGCGCACAGCGCGAAGCTGGCATCGCGCCTCCAGAGACCCTTCGCGATAACGAGGACTGCGCGAAGCCCGGCGCTGCTGATGTAGGAAAGCTGGGACAGATTGACGACCACGGCGCGGTCGTCGTCCTGAATCGCCGCCTTCATCTTGCTCTCGAAGTCGCGGGCAGTCGCACTGTCGATACGGCCTTCCGGCACCGCAAGCAGGGCGCCGTCGCGCCGTTCCATCCTCACTTCCATCCTCGTACCTCCTGTACCTGGTATTGCAGCCTCCGGCGCGGCGCAAACGCCGGCTCCCCCGACCGCATTCGAACTCGACTCTATTCTTGCACGATCCCGCCGCCCTACAAAGCCTTCGATGTTTGCAATGCGTCGGGGCTACAGGTCGTAGCCCCGTTCGCCGTGGGCCGCAAGGTCGAGCCCCACCAGTTCGTCCTCCTCGTCCACCCTCAGTCCTCCGGCCAGCGTGCCGGCAGCCTTGACGATGATGAAGGTTCCAACAGCCGCCCAGGCCGCCACCGCCAGCACTCCCAACGCCTGCACGCCGAGCCGGCCGCCCGCGGCCATTCCGTCTTCCAGGCCCGGACCGCCGAGCGATTGGGAAGTCAGCACTGCGACCAGCAGGGCGCCGACGATGCCGCCGACGCCATGAACGGCGAAGACGCCCAGCGAATCGTCGATCTTCCACGACTTCTTGACCGCCTCGGTGGCGGCGAAACATACCGCTCCGGCGACCGCGCCCAACGCCAGCGCGCCGACCGGCCCGATGAAGCCGGAAGCCGACGCCGAGGCCGCGAGGCCCGACACCGCGCCCGTGACCGCACCCACCAGCGACGCCTTGCCGGACCTGATCCACTCGATCGCGGCCCAGGACATGGCCGCGGATGCGGCTGCGATATGCGTTGCGGCGACCGCCATGCCGGCCGTGGCGTCGGCCGCCAGCGCGCTGCCGCCGCCGAAACCGAACCAGCCGACCCAGAGCAGTGCGGCGCCGAACGCCGTCATGCCCGGATTGTGCGGCGGAGGAACATCGCCGGGAAAGCCTCGCCGACCGCCGAGAAGCTTCGCGATCGTGAGGGCCGATACGCCGGCGCAGACATGGACGACCAGGCCGCCGGCGAAATCCATGACGCCGAGTTCCGCCAGCCAGCCGCCGCCCCGCACCCAGTGGCAGACCGGGGCATAAACCAGCAACAGCCAGGCCCCGCTCACGATCGGCACAACCGGGAAGCGGACGCGTTCCACCCAGGCGCCGACCATGAGGGCCGGGGCCATGACGGCGAAGGCCATCTGGAAGACGGCAAAGACAATTTCCGGAATCGCGCCCGTCAGGGCGTCCGGCCCGACGCCCGCGAAGAAGGCCTTGCCGAAACCGCCGACAATCCCGCCCACGCTGTCCCCGAATGCAAGGCTGTAGCCCACCGCGAGCCAGAGAACGCTGGAGAGGCAGGCAACGGCGAGGCATTGCATGACGACCGAGAGGACGGCCTGCGCCCGGACCTGCCCGGCATAGAACATGGCAAGCCCCGGCAGCGTCACGAGCAGCGCGAGCGCGCTTGCGGCGATGACCCAGGCCGTATCGCCGCTGTTCGAGGCCGTCGCCGCCTGCGCCATCGCCGGCAGCGGCAATGCCGCGAACGCCGTTCCCAGTACGAAGCCGCGCGACATCAACATCCTCCCGCCTCTGTCGGGCCCAGTATGGCGTCGACATGTTCCGCCGCGCGAGCCGCCACCTCTTTCACCGACCGGGCGAGAGCTTCGAAGACCAGCCGGCCGCCGGACCGCTCGATCGCGCCGACCAGCACCGGTCCTGCGGCGCCCTCGACAAGGTCCCCCTCGACAGTCAGCTGCGCGAGGCCCCAGAGGTTGCGCCAGAGCCGAGCGGCCTCGACAAGGTCCTCCGCCGCCGCGGCGTCGATGGAGCCCAGGGCATAGGCCGTCTCGAAGGCCCCCGTCATATCGGCCTCCAGGAGTACCGGCCGCTCGGACGCATGGAGCAGGCGCAGGAAGTCGGCGGCCGCCCCCACGTCCCGCAAGCCGCCCGGCATGCGATCGATGGCCCAGAGATCGGCGCCGGAACCGGAGCTCCGCCCGCGCTCGCCGGCGAACCCGGCAGCGAGCGGGCCCGCCTGCCGCGGCGCGGCGAGCACCCACCGTTTCGCCTCGTCGAAACGGTCTCCCAAACCGCCTTCGGACCACACGACCCGCGCACGCCTCAGCGCTGCCAGCTCGGGGACCCCGGCGTTGTCGTGCGGATAGTCCAGGAACGCGCGGAGCGAACAAGCCAGCGGACCGCTGCTTCCCGTCCCGCGCGGCCGCATGTCGATGCGGTAGAGGCCGCCCTCGGCCGTCTCCGCGGTCAATGCGGCCATCAGGCGCCGGCAGAGCCGCGCATAATAGGTGCCGGCATCCAGCGGCCGCGGGCCGTCCGAGTCCGCGCTCTCGTGATCGTAGAGCAGCATGAGGTCCAGACGGGAGTTCACCGTCATCTCGCGGCTGCCCAGTTCGCCGAACGCCAGCACCGCCGCGCGGCCGCCCGGGACGCGCCCGTGCACGGCCGCGAACGCTTCGTGCACGGGTGGGGCGAGCGTGCCGATACACACATCCGCGATATCGGCGAGGGGCGCCGCCGCCTCCACCGGCGAAAGGCGGCCGCGCAGCATATGGGCGCCGATCTGGAACATCCGGTCGTTGGCCCAGCGCCGGACGGTTTCCAGCAGGTCCAGAAGATCGCCGGCGCGGTCCGCTGCCGCCTTCAGCTCCGCCTGCATCTCCGCTCGACCGAACTCCCGCGCATAGAAGAGCCGCACCAGGCCCCGGCGGGCGGCCTCCGCCATTTCCGGTTCCAGGCCCTCCTCGTCCGGCAGGTCGAGATCCGTGAAGTCGCGGCTGAGCACACTTTCCAGAAGAAGGGGACGGCGCGTCAGCCAGGCGGCGAGCAAGGGCGCCGAACCGGCGACGTCCGTGACGATGCCAAGCAGTTCGGGCCGGGCCGCCAGCAGGGAAAACAGCCGCCTGTCGGCAGGTAGCCCGGCAAGGAACCGGTCGAAGCGCGACAGGGCCGCATCGGGGTCCGGCGCGGTGGCGAGCGCCGCCAGAATCTTCGGCAGAAGCCTCGCCAGCAGGTCGCGCGCCTCACCGCTGCGCAAGACGGGCGTGGCGCCTGCCAGCCAGCCCCGCACGGTTGCCGCGCCCTGCCCGGCATCGACGAAGCCCAGGCCCGCCAGCGCCGCTTCGCCCTCGCCCTCTTGCGAGAAATCCACCCCCTCCGTGCCGGGCGCATCCAGCGGGTCTTCGAACAGCGCGCCGAAATGGCGCTCCACCGCCGCGATGTGCGCGTTCAGCCGGTCCTCGAATGCCCCGGCGGAGGAAAAGGCGAGGAACGCGGCAATGCCCGCCATGCCTTCCCCGCTGTCGGGAAGGCTGTGCGTCTGCCGGTCGTCCACCATTTGCAGCCGGTGCTCGACGCGGCGTTGAAACCTGTAGGCGGTCCGCAGTTCCGCCGCCGCGCCGAGATCGACATGGCGCTCCCAGGCAAGCGCCTCCAGCGTGTCCAGCGTGCCGCATCCGCGCAGGCCCGGATTGCGCCCGCCCCAGACAAGCTGCTGAGCCTGCACGAAGAATTCTATTTCGCGGATGCCGCCCCTGCCCAGCTTGACATTGTGCCCTGCCAGACCCTCCCCGCCCGCGCCGTGCGAGGCGTCGATCTGCTCCTTGATCGCCCCGATCTCCTGCGCGGCGGCGAAGTCGAGATGGCGGCGCCAGATGAAGGGCTGCAACGTCTCCAGAAACGCCTCTCCCGCCTCGATGTCGCCGGCGACGGGCCGCGCCTTTATCATCGCCGCCCGTTCCCATGTCCGCCCGGCGGTGCGGTAGTAGAATTCCGCCGAGCGCACCGAGACGGCGGGTGGCGTGGAGCCCGGATCGGGGCGAAGGCGCAGGTCGGTGCGGAACACATAGCCGTGGACGGTCTGCTGGCCCATGACGCGCACCAGTTCCTGCGCAAGCCGGGTGAAGACCCGCTGCAGGCCGCGCCTGCCGACATAGGGCGCACGCTCCTGGTCGTAGAAAAGGATCAGGTCGATATCGCTCGAATAATTGAGCTCCTGGGCGCCGAGCTTGCCCATGCCGAGCGCGAACAGGCTCGACCCGCGCTCGGGATCGCCGGGGTCCGGCAGTTCGAGTTCGCCCGCCTTGTGCAGGCCATGCAGCAAGTGCCGCAACGCCGCGCCCAGCGCCGCCTCGGCGAACCCAGAGAGCGCCCCGGTTACCTGTTCCAATGGCCACACGGATGCAATGTCGGCGAGTGCGATGGCAAGCGCCGCGCGCCGTTTCGCCCGGCGCAGACGGAGCATGATGTCCGCCAGAGTCTCTTCCGCGAAGCCGGCGCGCTTCGCCGCTGCCTTGCGCGCAGCGTCGTAGGCCGCATCGGGTCCTTCCTCGAGCACCAGCCTGGCGAAAGCCGGGTCCGAGATCAGGCCGTGGCTGAGATAGGGGCTGTTGGCGAACACCGAGGACAGGAACCGCAGCACTGCCGGATCGTCGGGCGCGGCCAGCATGAAGGCGCGCAGGACACCGTCTTCCGTTTCATCCGCCGCTTCCCGCCAGCGCCGCCAGCAGGTCTCAGCCGCCCCGATATCGGCAGCGACCGGCAGCTCCGCGCCACCGTCGATCCACTCTCCCGCCAGACCCGCCATCCCGAGCCGCCTCGCGTTATGGAGATTCCGGAAAGGCTGCGCCTTTTTGCTCCGGCGTCAAGCGCCCGACGACCGACGCGCTCCTGTTTGTCCGCTGTCGATCGCGAAGACTTTTGGCAGGGCCTACAACCGCACTCTGCGCAAGGGAGCGGCTGCCGGATTGGCCGAAGCTGCGGAGTTTTCGCAGAGGATGCCAAAAAACCGACCGCAGAAGAGATCGGGCGTTATCGCGAGGACGGCTTCGTGAGCCCCATGCCCGTGCTGACCGGAACAGAAGTTCGGACATTCCGGGCCGGTTTGGAGGCATACGAACGGCGCAACGGCGCAAAGATGGATTTCCCGGAACGGTCGAAGACGTACTTCCTGTTCGATTGGGCCGATTCCATCGTTCATCATCCAGAGGTACTGGACGCGGTCGAAGACCTGGTCGGCCCGGACATCCTCGTTTACCACCTCACGCCGGCGGAGCATGTGACAGCCTGGCTCGCGCTGTCGGAAGCGAACGGGCAGTCCGGCTGCATGCGCAAGCGTTCGACCCGGCGACCTTCGACGTAGCGAGTTCCGGCCAAACGACCGGCACCGCCACCGATGGGAGACCTCCGGGCGGTGTTCGTGCGTCACGGGCGCGAACGCGAGATTCCGCAAGTCCCGGCGACGCGTTCGTCGATTGCGACGCTTAATCGGCCCCGGTTTCGGGAATCGGGTCACTTATGCAGTCGGACGGGTGGACAGACCGACTACAAGAAGAATCCCAGTACTACATTTGCCTTTGGAGTCGTCTTTTGTGGTGAGAGACGGCAGTTGAGGCTTGGTGTGTTCGTCGCCTGATTGACCGTTCAACGTCGCCTTCTGCCAGGACGACGGGATGTTTCGCGAACTCGAAGCACTGATGAATACCGCAGCCCGGACCCACAGCCGATAACTCGCAACCATGGCGCAGGAGCGGACCCAAAGGGCCCGCTGCTTCTTCTGTAATCGAGTGTCCCTCCTTCCTTCGCGCCTCTCCGGAGCCGCGGACTTGTAACTCGCATGCAAAGGGGACGGGCGGCGCGCCCGACGACCCAAGTCGGTGCCGCTCGCTCCGGCTTTTTTGCGTGTCGGATTGCTGGGTTCGGCCGTGATTGTTTGTAATTTTCGGATACTCTCCACCGATACTGTACCGGTACAATTACCGATACAGGCCCACTATAATACCATGCGTATAGTGACAAAATACTGTAATACAATCCTCATTAAAATACCAGTATTGTGACGATAATAATAAGGATACTGGTCCAGAAGTTTCGACGTACTGTATTTCAAACTAGCAGTGAATTGTGCCTGCCGAATAACCGGTTTTCTCCGCACGTTTCCAGCAGGTTGGCTGAAGGACGAGATCAATGTTCTCGCTCCGCCGACCCTGGAAAAGGAGGCGGAAAATGTACTTTCCTACACAAAAGACCGTCTCGGTCGGTCCGGATTCGGTGGGTTTCGATCCGACCGTCCGGAACCAAACGAGGCACCGCCCAACCGGCCTTCTCGGCCGGTTCGGCAGCAATG
>CBDBIS010000001.1:0-188169 GCA_965206075.1 Alphaproteobacteria bacterium | reverse complement strand
TGCGGCAGATGCGGCCGGAGCATCCGGTGCGCGCGGCGCTGCTCTGGACCGAGGCGCCCCTGCTGATGCCGATTCCGGAAAGCTGCCTTGCGCCACATTTGCCTTGACGGCCCGGCGCTTTGCGGCCACTTGAAGGCGAAAAGCAGGAGCCTCCACAGGAGAGACTGGAATGGCCACGCGGCACACGACGGATGCAAGTTTCGATGAGGATGTCAGGCAGGCGGCCAAGCCCGTCGTGGTCGATTTCTGGGCCGAGTGGTGCGGCCCCTGCAAGCAGATCGCGCCCTTCCTGGAGGACATCGCTTCCGAGATGGAAGAGCGGCTCGATGTCGTGAAGCTCGATATCGACGACAACCCGAAGACCCCGGGCGAGCTCGGCGTGCGCGGCATCCCGACGCTCATGGTGTTCCGCGACGGGGAGATGGTCGCCCAGCGCGTCGGCGCCATGCCCAAAAGCGCGCTGAAACAGTGGCTGGACTCGGTCGTCTGAGCGGGCGGCGAAGGCAGGGCGGGCCGTTGCGCGGCCCGCGGGAGCGGCGTCCAGCGCAAAAACTACCCGGATCGGAGTCCTGCCGAAGACTCCGCTGCAACTCGAACTGACGCTGGCGCCGCCTTCTTCGCGGAATGCGCCGCGCTTCGCCGGGCGCTGGCGCGGCGTTCCCGGCCATCCTTGGAAGCCGTGCACGATCTTCTTCAACTCCATGAGCGACCTGTTCCGCAAGAAGGCGCGGCGGGGGCTCAGCCGGGGTTTTTCAGCCGGTCGGCGATCCAGAGCTTTATGAGCGACTGCCGGGGCACGCCGAGCGCCTTGGCCTCGCGGTCGAGGGCGGCAACCACCCAGGCCGGGAAGTCCACATTGACCCGCCTTGTTCCCAGATTGGGCCGGCGCGCCTTTGACCGGTCCAAATGCGCGCTTACATCTTCCCCGTCGTCGAAGGCGCGGTCGAACTCATGCGTCTTCATAGCGTTCCACCTCCTCTTTGCGCGCGGCGCACCGGGATAGCTCCTATGCGGTAGCTATGCCAGTCGCCGGTTAGGGCCGCCGCGCGCACCGGGCGTTGCGCGCCGGCCGATATGGGCCGAGGACAGGCTTCCGGGGGAGCGGTGTCTTGCGGGCGGCGCCGCGCATTTTCGACAAGAGGAACGAGGCATGAATTCGGCTTCCAGCGAAGCGGTAGCCGTTCTCGCATTCCTGCTACCGGGATTCGTTGCGGCCGCGGTCTTCTATTCCCTCACCTGCTGGCCCCGTCCCGGCGCGTTCGAGCGCATCGTCTCGGCGCTGATCTTCACCGCGCTCGGATACGCGATAACCGAATTCGGCCTTTGGGTCGTTGCCGAGATATGGGGAAGCGAAAAGACCGCTCAAACCGACGAGACTGCAAAAGCCATCGACGAATGGAAACCTCTTCTGTTCATTCTCGTCGCTGTCGCGCTGGGGGTCGGCTTCGCCTTTTTGTCGAACGCCGACATTCTGCACAGACCCCTTCGCCGGGCGCGCATCACCGGGGAAACATCCCATCCTTCGGAATGGTATTCCGCTTTCGCCCGGCTGGGCGACAGCAGCTTTGTCGTCCTTCATTTACAGGGCGAGCGGCGCCTCTACGGATATGCGGAGGAATGGCCCAGTAACCCGGGCCAAGGCCATTTTCGTATCGTCTATCCCGTATGGCTGGGCGACGATGGCGAAAGATCGCCGGCGGAAGGCGTGACCGCGATCTTGATATCGGCTGCCGAGGTTTCTATGGTGGAATTCGTGCCTTACGGTAAAGATGAGGATACCGGGTGATGGCGAAGGAACCGAGCGTCGCGCCGATTATAGTGCGGGACCACGCCGCACCGGATCGCCCTGGTGTCTTCCCACCGGCAGCGACGACGCAGCAGAGGGGGCGTGGTGGCAAAAAGCCCGTCGCCGTTGTCAGGCCCCCGCCCCCGCCGCCTCCGCCGCCGAAGAAGAACTGAGGCCGGCGTCCGAAGGAGAGCGGCGAATAGCCGGACTGCCGTAGAGGGCTGCGGACAGCCGTAGAGGGCTGCGGACAGCCTGTTGGAACAAGGATGCCATGGCGAAAGAACCCAATGTCCTGCCGCCCAACACCGTAAAGCCACCGCCGCCCGCTCCTCCGCCCCCGCCCGAGTGGGCGCTCAGGCTTCCGGACCCGCAGCCGAAGAAGAAATAGGGCCGCCGCTCGAAAAACCGCTTGCGCCGGGCTTTTCTGTGGATATTTTGGAACAAAGAATGAATCGGCGGCGCAATCCGCAGGGAGGGCGGCATGGCTGACAACTCGGCGATCGAGTGGACGGACGCGACATGGAACCCGGTGACGGGTTGCACCAAGATCACGCACGGCTGCGACAATTGCTATGCAGCGCGCTTCGCCGAGCGCTGGCGCGGCGTTCCCGGCCATCCTTACGAGCAGGGGTTTAACCTGAAACTCTCATCCATCCTATTTTAGGCGATCAAGGAACATCGGAAAAAAGCTCGTTTGTCTCTTTAATCGGATGTTGTCTTCGAGGCGTATACTGTTTGGGCTCCGCCGTTATGCTCCCTTGGGCGTGATTACCTCAAGGTCCGGATTCAAGACAATAGCAGCATGTATATCATCCGTATGCGCGGGGGTATCATTATAGATAGTTTCGTAAAAATCCGGAATGCTGATTACATCGCCGACTTCTGACACCAACCTCGATATATCTGACATGAGTTGCTCTTTCGCTTGCTTGCGACCATCATCGTCGAAAAGGTAGAGACTACCTTTCTCGTGGCGCGGATCGTAAGAAAGCATATTGAGGCCGGAGCGTCCGAAGTGTGCCTGAAGACTTGCATTTTCGTGAAGAACGTTGTTATAGACCTGTCGAGCGCGATAGGAATTAGCCAAATGGATTAGCCAATACCGCCAACCATTAGGGTTCTTAATCGAGAAGGGACTCACAAAGGGCGCACATGATTGGAATCTATCAAAGACAATCCGCTCTGCATTTCCTAACCACTCATTTCGACCCATCCGCCCGTGAGAGGCTTAATGTCTTCAAGTGTAAGTCCAAGATGAGCCAGGCGCCTACGAAGTTGGTCAGGATCGCTGCGTTGAAGAAATGCCAATAGAGAGTTTATCATAAATGTATAGAAGATTTCGACAGAAGGATGAGTGCGCATTATGTCGAGAATAGTTTCGCGTTTTACATGGGTGTCACCACATTGGTCAAGATTGAAAATCACACTCCTATATCTCCCTTTTGCAAGCATTGTATTGATTTTTTGATATGCAACCTCGAAAGGGTAATTCAGATATTCGATATGAATATAGAGCGATGGGCAGGTGTCTTTAATGTCAGCGCATAATGGAGCAAATTGATCCCGCAACAGATTGACTGCTTCCCCGCTGAGATCATTGAAAATAAGCAAGCGTTCGATCGTGTCCCGAGCCGTGGTGTAAGAGCCTGGCTGGCCGTCGCGGTATCCGGCGGGAAGGGCCGGTAGGCTCAGGCTGCCACGGCGGGCAGCTTGACGGTTGCATTGTCGCTCACGGGAGCGATGGATTCCAGCGTCATGTATCTGGCTCTCTGGACGGCCCATTCGTCGTTCTGTTCGAGGAGGATGGCCCCGATCAGCCGGGTGATGGCGCCCTCGTTGGGGAAGATGCCGACGGTGTTGGTACGTCGCTTGATCTCGCCATGGAGGCGTTCGAGCGGATTTGTCGAGTGCAGCTTGGAGCGATGCGCGGCCGGGAAGGTCATATAGGCGAGGACGTCGTGCTCGGCCTCGTCCATGAGGGCGGCGAGCTTCGGCGCCTTGGTCCTGAGCTGGTCGGCGACCTGGCGCCACTGGGCAGACGCGCTGTGTGCATCCTGCTGGGCGAAGGCGGTGGCGACGAAGGCGGAGACGACGCGCCGGCCCTGCTTGCCGGCATGGGCGAGCAGATTGCGCATGAAGTGGACGCGGCAGCGCTGCCATGTGGCGCCGAGGATGCGGGTCGCGGCGGCCTTGAGGCCCTTGTGGTCGTCGGAGATCACCAGCTTGACGCCGCGCAGCCCGCGACGGGCCAGGGAGCGCAGGAACTCGGTCCAGAAGGTCTCGGCCTCGGACGCGCCGACCGCCATGCCGAGCACCTCGCGGCGGCCCCGGTCGTTGACCGCCACCGCGATGGTGACCGCGACCGAGACCACGCGCCCGCCCTCGCGCATCTTCACATAGGTCGCATCCAGCCAGAGATACGGCCAGTCGCCCTCCAGCGGGCGGTCGAGGAAGTCGTGGATTTTGTCGTCGATCTCGCCGCACAGCCGTGAGACCTGGCTCTTGGAGATGCCCGACATGCCCATGGCCTGCACCAGGTTGTCGACCGAGCGGGTCGACACGCCCTGGATGTAGGCTTCCTGGATCACCGCCGTCAGCGCCTTCTCCGCCATACGCCGCGGCTCCAGGAAGCCCGGAAAGTAGCTCCCCTTGCGCAGCTTCGGGATCTTCAGCTCCACCGTGCCCGCGCGCGTCTCCCAGACCCGGTCCCGGTAGCCGTTGCGCTGCGTGAGCCGGTCCGGCGAACGCTCGCCATGCGCGGCCCCCGCAAGGCCCTCCACCTCAAGCGCCATCAGACGCTCGGCCGTAAACCCGATCATCTCGCGAAGCAGATCGGCGTCGGAACTCTTCTCCAACAGCGCTTGCAGGGTCATCATGTCCTGGGTGGTCATCGTGGTGCTCCTCCGGTCGGATGGACTGTGGAAGCCCAACCCTAACCGGAACCGCGATGGCCATCCGCTATGGATAAGTGGCCCGCCGCCGCCAGACTCCACTCGGTCGCGGCGGCAAGCCACTTACCCACAGCTACCGACAGTGGCTTCAACTCCTACACCACGCCTGGGGGCACGACCAAGCATTCTATCTCGATCTTGCTGAGTCCTTGCGTTACTCTTCTGATATTTATTTCTCGCGTGGTGCGCTTCAATTCTTCGAGAAAAATTAGTGGCGACCCGGGCTCACCACATTCGTAACGACCGCCACCAGCAAATCCATCTACGATTGCCAACCGGAAACGCTGCTGTTGAGGAACAACGCATCGAACAATAAGGTATCTAGAGAAGTATTCTTGGAGAATTTTGTGCTTGCGACGAGAATGATCTTCCAGTCTAGCACCGTTAGCCCACTAGCACCGTTAGCCCAATCGTACCTTTTCTCTACCAATTCTGAAAGTCCCCAAGTTTTAGATTTGGGTGGCAATATTCGTTAACGTGAGTGGCATTTCATCCCAAGTTCGTCCGCGATACTCTCTACCATTGGCCTTTTTCGACCGCTTCTTATTATCCCTCCCCCAAGTACCCCACTGCTTGAAGAAGAAGGCAGTTTCGGCTGCAACGCACTGGATGTATATGTCGTCGATCCATTCTTCCCGAATTGGGCGGGCGTATCGGCCACTTTCTCCTCCGACAATAGCCCAATGTATTTCCGATAAATCGGCCACGCCAACGGGCCCAATAAGCGGTTCAAAGGAGATAAAACGAATTGTCGCGGGAACCCTGCGTAAATGATCTATGCGGTGAACGACATGAGCGTTCTCTACACTGGTGCCCAACCAGACATTAGGAAGGACGTCGCATATACCAGCATCGGCAAGGAGCGCCATGCGATGCGGACGCTTGGTAAGTATCTGATAGTCGTGGCGTGGTGTGTCACGCATCACTTGCCAGACATCGGAAATGAAATTGTCACTGACCTCCTGATGAAAAAGATCGCTCATCGAGTTGACAAAAATCTTTTTCGGTGTTCGCCAGCGATACGGAATGGATAAGGCATTCTGGTCTTCTCGAACAACTCCATTCCAAACGGTTTTCTGGCTGTTTGTTCTGGTAAGTCCCTGATATTTAGCCACGCCCATTGCTTCAAGACGCTTGGCCATCTCCATAGCATAGCAGTTGGTGCAACCGGCAGTGAGGATCGAACATCCGGCGACAGGGTTCCAGGTGGCATCCGTCCATTCGATTTGGGTTTCAGCCATGTCTTCCTCCTGAGCGGTGTCAGGCTTACGGATGCAGGCAGCAGTGTCAGGCGCACGGTTGACGATATTGCGGCTAACCCGATGCTTGGTAGGGTGGAAGAGTATCCGGTTATTCGGCGGGGGCCTCGGAGGCTTCGACGGAGGGAGTGTTTCGACCGCGGATGTAGTCGCGAACAAAGGCCAGTTGGCCTTTTACTTCCGCCAGGCCGGTCTCGACGGCGCGCAAACGATCATCGAGGCGGGCGATGTCGTTACGGAGTTCGTCAATGCGCTTGTCCAAGCCGTGCTGGCCTCTCAGCATCAGGCCCGCCAGCGCGACGCCTACGGCGATAATGGCAATCATCTCAGGGCTCATCGCGATATCCTAGCAAGTTTCGGGAGCAGGGTCACGCCGGTCGGGGAGCCGCCTTGTCCCCAGATTGACCCGGCGCGCCCCGGCCCAGTCCAAATGCGCGCTGACATCTTCCCCGTCGTCGAAGGCGCGGTCGAATTCGCATGTTTTCATAGCGTCCCGCCCCGTCCTGGCTGGCGCAGCACAGGATTACTCATGCCTTCCCGAAGAGCAAGCACCCACGAGGACGGATTGAAACCATGTTTCCTATTATCTCGCGCGCGCCCGCCTCCGCCTCTTCCCCCGCATCCCGGCTTCCAGCGGGGCACGCATCTTTTCGTAGAGGGCGAAGAGGTGTTCCACCCGCGCGCGTTCGGAGGCGAAGGGGGTTTGGCGGTATAGGCGGTCCACGGCGCGGTCGAGGTTGCGGTGGGCGCGGCGGAGGGCGGGCGGCATGAGGTCGGGGTCGTAGAGGTCCGCCAGGGTCGCTCGCCCGTGGGTGGCGCGGACATCGAGCACGGCGCGGGCCAGCGGCTCCAGCTTGGACAGGTCCGCCTCGCCGGAGGCGAAGCCGGGCGGGGTCGGGAAGGTGTTATAGACGAGGCCGATAGTATAGCGGTAATCGCTCTTGAGCCGCCCGCCAACATGACGAACCCAAGCCATGTGCATAGCCGAAGTAAGTAAAGCAAAATGTGATAGCGAAACGTTTTCGAGAACGCGGACGAGGTTACTGGGAATCGTAGGAGGCTCCAGCCAGCCTATCGGCACATAATCGCGGCGTTCCGAACTGACTTCGGGGACGACAAGGAACGGAGTTTCAGGAATTGTCGTGAATGCGAATTCGGTCGGAAACGAAGCAAGGTCTCGGGTAGCAGGACGTTTACTCTTCAGGCGATAGGCCCGAACGGCGGCAACATGTTCCCGAACGCGCGGCAAACGCGCCAACCTATCCGGCGTTGCATCACGCAACGAAAGAATCCAACGATCACCGCCTTGCAGATATTCTCTTGCGCCGACAAAGGGCCGAAGGAAAGTACCGGCTTCCGGCTCCGCGTCCAGAAGACTTTCACGCTCTGCCGCGTCGAAAATGAGGTTCCCGCCGTCGATTGGCTGAGAGCCGTAACGCAGAGGCGTGAAACCGTTGATCGGCCTGCTCTCCTCCCGCACAACCAAGTGCGGGTCCGACAAACCTCCCGCGTCGAACAGGTAGGGCGAGAGCGATCCGTGGCGGCTTTCCTCCGGCTCTCCGTTGATGTCGGGATAGGCGAACAGGCGCTTTTCGGCGGGCGCGTCCTTCTGCCGGTCGAGGCCGAGAATCACGACATGCACATGCGCCTTGCCGCGCGCGTCCGAGCCCCAGGCGAAGGTGCGGTGCGCGAAGGAAATCTCCAGCCCCGAGCGGTCGAACAGGAGCGGCCAGAGCTGGGCCACCTGCTCGCCCTGCACGATCGAATTGGTCGCAACGAAGCCGATCCGTGCCTGGCCCGCGCGCGCATACTCTCCCGCCTTGAGGAACCACGCCGCGACATAATCCAGCGTGCCGCCCGACTTGCCGAGCGCCGCAATCCGCCGCACCTGCGCGCGCTGTTCCGGCGTCTGGAATTTCGCGCCGCCGAAGGGCGGATTGCCGAGCACGTAGTCGCACTCTTCCGGCGGCAGCAATTCGGCCCAGTCCGTCTCCAGCGCATCCCCGTGGAGAATGTTCGGCGCGGCTTCGAGGGGGATGCGGGCATAGGTCCGGCCGAACTCCAGGCTCAGGCGGTTGTTCATGATGTGGTCCATCATCCAGAGCGCCGTTTCGGCGATCCGGGCCGGGAACTCTCCGATCTCGATGCCGTGGAAGCGGTCCACATTCACCAGCGACAGCGTGTCCGCCAGCACGTCGAACTGGCCGGTGGAATAGACCTCCTTCAACACCTCGGTTTCGAGCGCGCGCAACTCGCGGTAGGCGATGATGAGGAAATTGCCGCAGCCGCAGGCCGGGTCGAGAAAGGAGAGCCGCCCGAGCCGCTGCTGGAAAGCCAGCAGGTCCGGCCGGCGGCGGCTGCTCCGCCGCGCCTTCAACCGCCCGAACTCGGCGCGCAGCCCATCGAGGAACAGCGGCTCGATCACCTTGAGGATGTTCTTCTCGGTGGTGTAGTGCGCGCCCTGGGCGCGGCGCTCCGCCGGGTCCATCACCGACTGGAAGAGCGCGCCGAAAATCGCCGGCGAGATGTTGGACCAGTCGAAGCGGCAGGCATCCAGCAGCGCACTCCGCATCGGCGCGTCGAAAGAGGGAATCCGGAGCGGCCCGTCGAACAGCGCGCCGTTGACATGGGGAAAGCGCGCAAGGTCCTCGTCCAGCGCGGCGGAGCGCCCGTCTTCCGGCGTGTCGAGCACCTGGAACAATTGCGAAAGCCAGGGGCCGAGATCGGCGCCGTCCTCGGCCGTGCGCGCCTCGATGAAGTCGAAGAAAATGTCGCGCGGCTCGAAAATGCCGGTGTCGTCCGCGAACAGGCAGAAGACGATGCGCACGAGGAACCGCTCAAGGTCGCGCCCCCGGTAGCCGGTTTCCGCCAGCATGTCGTGCAGCCGCCCGACAAGCTCGGCCGCCTCGATATTCGCCGGGTCCTGGTCGCGGAAGGCGCGGCGCTGCACGCCCATGACGAAGCCGAATTTCTCGACATGGGCCGGCAAGTCCGCGAGCGCAAAGGAGGCGGTTTCGCGCTCATCCAGGTCGTGCAGCTCGAAAGTCTGGAAGTCGCTCACGAGGATGTAGCGCGGGCGCTCGCGTTCCGGCAGCGCGTCGAAATACTCGCCGGCCTGCCCGTAGGCCCTTGCAAGGTCCCGGCCGGCGCTTTTCTGCTCGACAAGCAGCACGCGCGGCCAGAACAGGTCGATGAAGCCGGAGCGGTCGTCGAGCTTCTTCACATGCTCTTCGTAGCGGGCCACGATCCGCCGCTGCACCCCGAACACATCGAAGAAGGCGTTGTAGAAGCTCTGCGTCTCGCCCTTCTCGTAAGCCGCGTCCTTCCACTCCTTGGCGAATGCGGCGGCGCGGGCGCGCACCTCGTTCCACGACAGTCTCATCGGGCCGCGCTGTCCGGTCCGTCCGGGCGCGGCGGTTCCGGCATCGGCCCGGTGCAGTCGCTCGCAAAGTCGTTCACGGTCGGCGCCCCCTGTCGGCCGATGGTAGCCGATCCGGCCTGCGCCCGCAGCCTCCCCGCCCCGGCGCTGCCCGGAAGCGATGTCATGTTCTGTTTTCGTGAAATAATTCTGGAATCTGCTTGCATTCTGGAATTTTGTGCTACAATGGGCAGCAGGAGGAAGGAAGCGGCGCTCGCGGGGCCGCTTCGTTTCGCCGTTCGCGCCGGCTCGCAACCACCGAGGCCGACATTTGATCGAAGTCGTGGTCTGATCCGCCGCAATCCTTTGATCTACAATGGGTTTAATTAAGTCCGTAGCTTGCCGTCCGCTTGGGTATCGTACTCTTGACGGGGTTGGCCTCAACGATTCTGCCGCGTAACCTCTCTGGCTCGCATGCACTTGCGGCGTTCTTTCCCGTGCGCTGTAGCAGAGCGCGAGACGCCTGCTTGACAGCGGTCAACATTATTGGCCCATCTGCTTGCTTCAGCCAAACGTGTCGATATATGCTCTCTACATCGACACGTTGGAGCGAAGTGTCGATGAGATCGACATGTTCGGGACGTGTGCCGACGGGAGCAGGATATATCGACATGGCGTTCGATCCCAGTCGCCCCTTCAACGACCTTCCGGACCTGCCGCCGGCTTCGGAAACCGAGACAAAGGTCGTCCTTCGCAGCTGCATTGCCGCGCGCGCGGCACTGGCGGAGCTCCGTGTCTCCGGGACTCTGATCCCGAACCAGGCGATGCTGATCAACTCGATCCCCCTGCTCGAAGCGCAGGCGAGTTCCGAGATCGAGAACATCGTGACGACGGCCGACCGGCTGTTCCGCTATGCCAACGACGCGACGGGTCGGGCGGACCCCGCCACCAGGGAAGCTCTGCGCTACCGCACCGCCTTGCACCGCGGTTTCGAGATGCTGAACCGACGGCCGGTTTCGACCGCCATCGCGGTCGAAGTCTGTCGAACGATCAAGGGAGTGGAGCTCGACATTCGCAACACGCCGGGAACGGCGCTGGTGAACGACGCAACCCAGCAGGTCATCTACACGCCGCCGGAGGGAGAGGACGTTCTCCGGAGCAAGCTCGCCAATTGGGAGCGCTACATTCACGAGACCGAGGAGATCGACCCGCTGATCCGCCTTGCGGTCATGCATTATCAGTTCGAGGCGATCCACCCGTTCGTCGACGGAAACGGCCGGACCGGACGCGTGCTGAACCTGCTCTATCTCGTCGACAAGGATCTGCTCGACATTCCCGTCCTCTACCTCAGCCGGCATATCATCCGAAACAAGGCGCTCTACTACCGGTATCTGCTCGAAGTGACGACCCGACAGGACTGGGAAGCATGGATACTCTTCATTCTGGAGGCTGTCAGAACGACGGCGGAATGGACCACGGCGAAAATTCGCGCGATCCGTGAGCTTCTCGACGCGACGGGTGCCACGATTCGACGGAGGATGCCGAGGATCTACTCCCGGGAACTGACGGAACTGATCTTCGTGCATCCCTACTGCCGGATCGGCGACGTGGTCAAAGCGGATATCGCCAAGCGCCAGACGGCCGCCGTCTACCTGAAGGCCCTCGCGGCCGAAGGCATTCTCGAGGAGATCAAGGCGGGGCGCGAGAACCTCTACATCAACCCGCCGCTCCTGGCGCTCCTGGCCGAGCGCGAGTGACCATGCGCAACGCGGCAGCTTCCTGACGGCGCCGGCAGGCATGCTGTCGATTCGGCGCTTGGTGAGATGGCCTCGCCTTTTCGGACAGCCTGGCGGCGGGTTGAGTATGGGTTGGGTGAAACGAAATTCCTCGCGAAGTTGGGCGATATTCACGCTTCGACAAATTCGTTCCCCGCCGCCCGCCGGCAGGAGGTGTAACAGCGGCCGATCCAGCGTCATCGGTCCCCATCGCCGAGCACGGCCCGCATTTCCTCTATGCGCCGGTCCCGGACCAGCCCGCGGAAACCGCCCGGACGCACCCGCAGCGGATGCTTCCAGCCCGTGTTGAGCGCCCGGAAGTGAAAGAAGAACAGGACCGGCTCCCGACCCCGGGCGCCGATGGCGGCGGGCAGGGCGTCCAGCGCCGCCCGCAATGCCATGGCGAAGGCCCACCGGACCGCCCGCGCCGCCCCGAGCCCGCGCAGGGCCTCCACCAGGCAGGCCCGCACGGCCCCGGCCGGCCGTTCCGCCTCCGGCGTCACCCCATGGACGTCGTTGAACCGGACGGACCCGGGACGGTAGACATACTTGAGCTGCCCGGCGCGGCGCGGGAACCGCGAGCGCCAGGGCGAATCGAAGCAGCGCGCGGGCCGGGAGGCGCCGGACGGGCCGGCGCAAAGCGGGACCTCGTACCACGGCAGGCGCACGGCATCCGCCCCGCCGCCTTCGAGCATGTCGGCCAGCGGCGCGTCCGCCCTGCTGAACAGGTATTCGTCCACGTCGAGGCTGATGCACCAGCGCGTGCTCGGCCCGAACATGAGCCGGCAATGGTTGAGGGCCGCCGTCTGGGCGAATTTGTATGCGTGGTCGCGGGGCGGTCCGTAGGGGTAGGACCAGCGCACCGCCACGAGTTCGAAGTCCCCGGCACGTTCGGCAATCCCGGCGTAGAGGCCTTCCGCGTCCCGGCTCCCGTTGTCGTAGATGACCACCCGGTCCACGCCGTGGACCCGGGTGTGCCAGGCGCACCAGTCGATGAGCCACTGGGGGTCGTTGTCCTTCTGGATCGTGACCAATGTCAGGGAGACCTGCCCGATTTTCTCCTGCGCGTCCGGGAACCGCATCGGAAATTCCACCCCGAACTCCACCGCGAAACCCGCAAAGGCGACGCGCACATGGAGTGGCTCCGGTTTCCGGGAGCGGGGCCGGGGGCAGCCGAGTTCGATCCGCAGCACGGACGCCCTCTTCGCCCCGGGTCCCTCGGTCACGGCGAACCGCCGGCGGGCGCCGTCGACGGTGGCCTCGAGGGGTCGGCCGAAGCCGAGAAAGGGCGGACCGACGCAGATCAGGCTATCGCCCCCGCGGGACGGGAAAACGTCGCAGAACACGGTCCGCCGGTCGAGGCGGGCCCGGGCCGCCGGGTCGAGCCCCGGGGCCTCCGTGCGGACGACGCCGGCGCCCTCCGGCAGGAACACCCCCCGGGGCGCGTAGGTCACGAGCTCGGCCATGCCCGGTTCATTTTCGAACATTTTCCGGACATTGTCGGAACGGGACCCGGTTCGCCTGCCGGCGCGGCCCTCCGCCCAGGAGGCGGCGCATGAGCGGGCCGACGATCCACCGGTTCCGGACGACGAGGGCGGCGGCCCCACGGGGGCAGCGCGCGAACGCCGCCAGCACGAGGCGGCACGCGGCTCTGCCGCGGCCCCGCCGCAGTTCGATCCAGCCAAGGCGCAGCCGCGCCTGCGCCTGCGCCCGGGGCCGCTCCGCAAGTTCGGTGGCGAACCGTGCCAGATGCGCCCTATGGAAGACGGCGGCGGCGTCCAGGTCCGCCGTCATCTGGAGCTCGTGGACCCGCTTCCTGACCAGCACCTCCGGCACCGCCGCTACCCGGACGCCCCGCAGGCAGAGCCGGCGCACGACATCGACGTCGCTCGAACGCGGAGAACGGGTGCCGGGCGGAATCCGGAAGCCGTCGATCTCCCGAAGCGCGGACGCCCGCATCAACCAGGTCGAGGGCGGACCCGGCCAGTCCAGGGCCAGGACGTCGTCGAGGATGTCCCCTTCCATCGTCTTCCTCACCGTCCTGACGACCCGCCCCGTGGCGTCGTCGAACAGTTCCCGCCAGGCGTAGACCCAGCCCGTCCCGGGCCCGGCGGCGTCAAGCGCCTCCACCTGACGCTCGAGCTTTTCCGGCAGCCAAAGGTCGTCGTCGTCGAGGAACGCCACATACTCGCCGCGGGCCGCGGCGAGGCCGGCGTTCGCCGCCGCCACGTAGCCGCGGCGTTCCCTGTGGCGTACGACCCGAAGACCCTGCCCGGCGAAGGCGGCGAGCACATCCCCCGTGCCATCCGTGGAGGCGTCGTCCACGACCACGATCTCGAAGTCCGCGAAGGTCTGCCCCATGACGCTCGCAAGCGCCTGGGCGAGGAGTCCGGCCCGGTTCCGGGTGCAGACGATCACACTTGCCTTCACGAAGCTGCACCCCTGACGCCTGAAAGCGCCCGCACGAGCAGCCGGGCCCGATCGCGCATGCGGATGAACACACCCGCCTTCATTGGTTTTCCTCCCGCGGAACCTCGTGCCCCCAGGCCCGAACGATCTCCCGCGGACGGGCCGCCCCGGTGAGGGCCGCGAACAGGACGAAGGCGGCGAATCCCAGCGCCACCAGCCCCGCGAGGACGATCCCCCGTTCCCATGCGCCCGCATGCAGGACTGCGGTGGGAGCGGGCAGTGCGAGCCACAGCACGAGGGCCATGGCTCCGCTCGCGGCGGCCATCGCGGGGACCCTCCGCAGCAGGCGGGCATCCGGGCGGAAGACCCCCCGGCGCATCAGCACGGCGCACAGCCCAAGGCACTGGAGCCATGCCGCAGCGGCGGTCCCGAGTGCGACGCCCCCATGGCCCAGCGGTTCCATCAGCAGCAGGCTGAGCCCGAGATTCGCCGCCACCCCCGCCGCTGCGAGGACCGTGGGGGTGACCGTGTCGCCCCCAGCGAAAAAGCCGTTCGCGAGGACCGCCGCCGACACCCAGGCCGGCAGGGCCCAGGCATAGGCGGCCATGGCCTCCGCCGTGGCGGCGGCGTCCGCCGCGGTGAACGCCCCGTGGCGGAACAGCGCCGCCGTCACCGGCTCCGCGAGCACGGCAAGGGCCGCGGCGGCGGGCATGCCGAGGAGCATGACCGCCTCGAGGGTGCGGTTCGAGACTGCCGATCCGGCGCTGCCGCCGGCCCGGGCGAGCATGGGCAGCAGCACCGTCGCCGCGGCGGCGCCGACCAGCCCGGGAACCAGCCGGGTCACCCGGGCGGCATAGTCCAGGTGCGAGACCGCCCCGGGCCCGAGCATGGAGGCGACCCCGGCATCGACGAGCAGGGTCGCCTGCACCGCCCCCGCCCCCAGGGCGGCGGGCGCGGCCCGAAGGAACAGCGTCCGGGTTTCCGGACGAAGGCGCGGGAGCGCGGGCGGCACGGCGAAACCGGCGCGCCGGCAGGCGGCGGCCACCAGGGCGAGCTGCGCGGCGCCGCCCAGGGCGATGCCCGCCGCCAGGGAGTGGAGGGGGCCCGGCAGCAGCGGTTCGAGGGTGAGCAGGCTGGCGATGGCCGCAAGGTTGAACGCCGCCGGCATCGCCGCCCCGGCCCCATGGCGACCGAGCCCGTTCAGCACGGCGCGGAGGACCAGGGCGAGGGCGCCGAACACCAGGCAGGGCAGCATGATGCGGGCGAACGTCACGGACCGGGCGAGGTCGTCCGGGAGTCCCGGGACAGCCGGCGGCCCCGTTCCGTCCGGAAGCCCGGGCGCCGACACCTGCACCGCCCAGGGCATGGCGATGGCGGCGATGGCCGCGACCGCAGCCGCCGCGGCGCCCGTCGTGGCGAGAGCGTCGGCGGAGAAGGCCCGGGCGCGGCCGCGCCCGTTTCCCGTCAGCCGCACGAACAGCGGCACGAACGCGGCATTCAGCCCGCCGCCCATCACCGCCCGCAGCAGTCCCACGATCCGGAAGGCCACGAAGAAGGCGTCCGCCGCCGGACCTGCCCCGGCCACCGCCGCGGTCAGCACGGTGCGCCCGAATCCCAATATGCGGCCCCCGAGGGCGAGCCCCAGGACCATGGCTCCTTCGCGCAGCGGCTTCATTTCACCCAAGCGCCTGTTGGTGGTTTGCAGCCGATGGGGCCGCTCGGCGATCGCTCCGATGGGGCCACTCCAGGGCCGCAATGTCCCGGGCGTAGCGCCGCGCCAGGGCCGCGCGCTCTTCCTCCGTGAGCGGGTCGAAGCGGGTGCCGCCGGCGTGGCGGGCCACAAGCCGGTCCCGCCGGTCCGCGTCCCGAACTTCCCCGCAGGCCGCCATGGCCTCGACGGTGGGCGCCCGGTTGGGACGACGATCGCCCCGGATGCGCATGATCCCCAGCGCCTGCCAGCCCACCAGCCGCCCCAGGCGAGCCCGGACCGGGTGGCGCTCCACCCGGGTCAGCACCAGCCGGCTCGCCGGAAACAAGTCCGCGAGGTCGGACACCAGTTCCGGCCAGCCCCGGCCCGGGGCCAGCAGGTTCCCCCGGATCGCCCCGAACGGCGGAACCCGGGCCCCATGGACAGCCTGCATCGCATACGCTGAGACCAGGAAGGCGTCGTAGGACCGCAGGGACAGGTGGACCTCCGCGGGCGCGCGGTCGAGCAGCCGGGCGAAGGCCGCGAGCCGGCGCCGGGCGAAGGGATAAAGGCCGCGCCCGGAGCGGTCGAAGGGCGGACCGAGCAGGTTCTCGTCGCTGAAGATCAGCCGTTCCGGGATCCCGGGCGCGCATGCCTCCGCGATCATGCGCTCCAGGCGGCGGCGCGGACCGTCCCCGGGCCGGGTGCGCAGGACCGAAACCAACGCGGACCGCCGCGTGTCCGGCAGCCGCCCGACCACGTCGCGGATGGTGGCCGCGCCGCGCTTGCCGGCCCTGGGCGGGGTCAGTGCGGCGACCCCCGCCCCGGTCAGCGCGTCACGGTTGTCGTCGAGCAGAAACTGCAGCCGGGTCGTGCCGGTCCGGTGCGCCCCGGCGTGCAGTACGATCAGGGGCATTCCTGCGGCGCCTTGGCGACACATTTCCTGCCTTCCCCCGTACCGGTCCATTCCTCCTCACCGCCTGCCGCCGCAGCGCATCCCGGAAGACGGGGGAATCCGTGGAGGGTTCGCTGCCCGATGCTTCCGTTCACCCCCACTATCGCCAACCGGGCCGAACACGGAAAGCGCTCCTTCACGGACTCGAAGTCGAACGGCTGCCGATTCTCACCAACGTAGCCGGCGGTTCTCGATCGACGTAGCCACCGATTCTCGCAAGGTAGCCACCCATTCTCACCAAGGCAGCCGCCCCGGAGCGCAGCGACGCGATCACGACATTATCGGCAAGTCTCCTTTCGGGATTCCGGTTTCCGCGATACCACCCCCGAAGGGCTGGGGGCAAGGCGGTGGGGCATGGTGCGCGCGCGACGCGTGACCCCTCACGAGTCGGCGCGGCGCGGCGCCGCCCAACTCCGGACCCCTTTCGCCGCCCCGACCGAGATTCTCCACGACAATCCGGTCCTGCGCCCGGCCCCTCCCCGGCATGGCGAACATGGCGGCGGCGAGCCCCGCAGCCGCGACCGGAACTCCCCGGTCCGCCGGCTCGTTGAACTCGACAGGCGCCGTGTCGTCGATCGAGCTGCTTCCTGCATGTCCTGTCTCGACCGCTTCGCCGCCCCGCTCGGCGGGAAGAGCCCTCGTCCCCTGTGCGCCGCTTTCACCATCGCGCTCCGACCCGGAACCGGATCTCGTGCCGCGCCCTGCCGCCGCCGGGCTCGTGGCGCGAGCCCTCGATCCGGACCTCGAACCTGCCGGTTCCCGATCCCGCGAGCCGCCAGCCGGCGCCGACGGCAAGGCTCTGCTCGGCCGCGCCCGCGTCCCGGAGGCTCTCGCTGTTCGCCGCCCGGACGTCGAGCCCGAAGGCGAGCCCCGCCTTGCGCGCTTCCTCGAGCCGCGAGCCGAGCGTGAAGGTCCGCCGGTCGCCGGTGAGCTCCAGCCCCAGGGCCGGCGTGGCGGTGTAGCGGTCCGCCAGCAGCCCGAACCCGTAACCCGCCCGGAGGTCGAGCCGCCGGGCCTCCAGCTCGTCCTCGCCGTCATGGGCGCCGAGCCAGCCGAGTTGGCGCTGGCCGAGCAGCGCGTCCGCGCCGCCCGAGGGCGCGGCGCCCATCGATTGGCTGAGCGAGGCCGACGGGCCCCGGCCGCCTTCCAGGGCCGGCTGCCAGGCGAGCGTGCCGGAGAAGCCGCGGTTCACGAACCCGGCGGACTCGTGCGTCAGCAGCCCGCGCCCGTTGAACTCCGCCCGGACACCGCTTTCCCGGTGCGTCCAGGCGAGCCCGCCGCCGAGGTCGAGACCGGAGCCGGTCTCGGCGTCGCCGCCGTCCTGGCGCAGGCCGATCTCGAGCCTCGGCTCGAGCGCGCCCCCGCCGACCTCCAGGCCGAGCCATCTGCCTTCCAGGCCGAGCCGGAGGCGCGTCACCTCGGCCTCCGCCGCCTCCAGGCCCGCAACCTTCTCCGAGGTCGTGCGCACGGCCATGGCGTCGGTCTTGACCGCGAGCTCGGGACCCCGGCCGCCACGCGCCGGAAGCACCGTGCCGCGCAGGCCGACCGCGCCCATGACGAGGTCCATGTCGGTGCGCATCGCCGCCGGGTCCGCCTCCGCGTCCGGCTTCCTGTCCGGCGCGAGCGTCAGCCCGCCGGCGCCGTAGCCCGCCACGCCCCACAGCGTCACCCGGTCGCTCAGCGCCAGGCGCCCGTAGGGGAACAGGCCGGTGAGCGCGCTCTCGACCGCGCCCGCGCCGGCGGCGTCGCTGTACCGGCCCTCGCCCCGCGTATGGGAGAGCAGCAGCCCCGCCGTCCACGACCCCGCCCCGGCTCCCGCCGCGCCGCCGCGCTGGGCCTGCGGGCCGCCCGTCCAGTCGGCGCCCAGCATGGCGCTTACCGCCTCGCCGTCGAGCGAGAGCTCGCCCTCGCGCCCGGCGAAGCGCGCCGCGCCCCCCCGGCCCCAGAACGACACCAGCCCGCCCGGTTTCGCCTCGCCGGTGAAGGCGAAGGAGGAGCCCGTCAGCAGCTGGCGCGCCGTCACCGCCTGCGTCCTTGCGCCCGCAGATGCGCGGCCCTCCTGCGTATCCTCGCCGCGCAGCCATGTCGTCATCGCCTCCAGTCCCGCGCGGGCCTCCGCCTCCTCGGTTGCCTTCTCCCGGGCCGTCCGCGGGTCCGGGTCCGCGGCCCCCCGCTCCGCCGCCGCCCCCTGCGGCGCCGGCCCGGCGTCTCCGCGCGCGCCGTCCGCGTCTCCCGCCGGCGCGTCCCGGGACCGGCTGCGCCGCTCCCCGCGCTCCGACACCTGCTCGCGCCAGAGCCCCGAGACGACCTCCCGCCCGGCCAGCGTCGCCTGCAGGCCCCGCGGGCGCGGCGCCCGGAACCGGCTCTCGACCGCATCGATCACCTGCTCCGCCACCGTGCGCCCGAAGCGCGCCAGCCAGGCCTGCGGCATCGCGTCCGTGTTCTCGATCGTGCCCGTGGCCGCCGCATCCTCCAGCCAGGCGTTGCCGCCCGAGGGGTTCGAAAGCGTGAACGCGACCGTCTCCCCGTCGTCGTCATGCGCGTCGTCGAGCACCGGCACCTCGACCGTCTTCGCCGTCTCGCCCGGCGCGAAGGTCAGCGTGCCCGAACTTGCCGTGTAGTCCTCGCCCGCCGTCGCGGTGCCGTCCGAGGTCGCATAGTCCACCGTCACCGTCGAGGCGGACGCCCGGCTCATCGCCACCCGGAAGGCGAGCGTCGCGCCCGCGCCTTCCTCGACCTGCGCGTCCGCCGCCGAGAGCCCCGGCGGGCCCGGCACGACTGCCTCGACATCGTCCGAGAGCGGCTCGCCGTCCGCGTTGCAGACCGCGCCCGCGGCCTCGCAGTCCGCTGTCGCCGCGATCGCGATCGTCATGTCCGCCCTCGAGGCCGGCTCGATCGTCACCCTCCAGGAGCGGTTGCGGTCGCTGCCGGCCTGTATGCGCTCCACGTGCGGCGCGAGCCTCGTCCCGCCCTGGCGGATCTCCAGCGTCTCGTCGCGCAGCGTGCGGTAGCTGTAGGTCGGCGGGGTCTGCGAGAAGTGGACCTCGAAGACCACGGCGCTCTCGCCGTCATGCTCCGCCGGCAGGGTTTCAAGCTTCGCCGTGAAGCTCTCGTCGTCCGACCCCGACGTCGGGGCCGTGTGCGGCACCGTCGCCGTTACCGCCGCCGACAGCGGGCGGTCGTCTTCGGTGCAGATGGCCCCGGCGGCCGCGCAGTCCGTCGTCGCCGGCAGCCTCAGCGTCGTGTCGTCCGTTCCGTCCGGCTCCACCGTGATGCGCCAGCGCCGGTTCTTGCCGGCCTCGATGCGCTCCGCGCGCGTTACCGCCCCGTGCGCCACGTCGATCGCGCTCGCCTGCCCGTCCGCCCCCTGGAGCACCCGGTAGCTCAGCGACGGCTCCTCGCTGAAGGCGAGCTCCACCGTGAACGGCTGCCCGCCGTGTTGCGCCGCGACCTCCGTGAACCGGGCGGTGAGGCCCGTGCCCTGCGCGCTCCCCGCCACCGCCGCCGTCACCGCCGCCGACAGCGGGCGGCCGCCGGAAGCGCAGATGGCCCCGTCGGCCTCGCAGTCGGTCGTCGCCGGCAGCGTCACGGTCACACCGTCCGCCCCGTCCGGCGCGACCGTGACCGTCCAGCGCAGCGCGCTGTCCGGCTCGATGCGGGACGCCGCCGTCACCGCGCCGCCCGTGACCTCGAACGCGCCCTGAAGCGCCGCCGCGTCCAGGTCCGGCGCCTCGCTGAAGGCGAGCTCGAAGGCGAAGGCCTCCCCGCCGTGGCTCTCCGGCATCCCGGCGAACGCCGCCGTCAGCGCGGGTCCTTCCACCGTTTCGTCCGGGTCCACCGCCTCTGCGCCGTCCGCGCCCGGATGGCCGCGTTCCGCCGCCAGGCCGCTCGCCGCCGACACGATCCGCCCGCCCCGGAGGTGCAGGCTGTCCGCAACCAGTTCGATGTCCGGGAACGACCCGCCCAGCACCTCCTCGGAGAACACCAGCGTCGCGCTCCCCGAGCCCGACGTGTAGGTGAGCTGCAACGGCACCGGAATGCCATCCAGCAGCAGGTCCACCGTGGGCGCGGGATCGGTGACCGTCACCGCCTCGCTGAACACGAGGCGCACCGCCATGGTCTCGCCCGCGGTCCACACCCCGTCGCCCGAAGCGTCCGCCAGCACCGCCGCGCCGGTCACGTATGGCGCTGTCGCGAAGCCCGGATCCACCGCCATGGCCTCGCCGTCCTCCAGCGCCGCCCCGTCGAGCGTCAGCCCGTCCGGCGCCAGCCGCACCTTTTCGGCGCCGTCGTCCGCCGCCGTCACCGCATGGCTGAACGCGAGCGTGCCGGTGCCGGAACCGCTGGCCAGCACCGCCTCCCGGCGGACGCCGTCCAGCAGGAGCCCCAGGGTCGGCGCCCCGGTCACCGTCACCGGGCCGCTGAACACCAGCTCCGCCGTCACCGTTTCGCCCTCGTCCCAGGTCCCGTTCTCCCCCGGGCCCGAAGTGAGCCGCGCCGACGTCACCCGCACCGCCGAGACCGGCGTCGCCGGCCCCGGCACCACCGCCTCCACCGGCGCCTCGAGCGTGCGCCCGTCCTCCGTGCAGAGCGCCCCCGCCGCCTCGCAGTCCGAAGCCGGCGCCAGCGCCAGCGTCACTGCCGCGTCCGACGACGGCGTCACGTCCACGTCCCAGGCCAGCGCCTGTCCGGCCTCGGCCTGGCGCGCCTCCGTCACCTGGCCGCCGGTAACCCCGATGGCCCCCGGCAGCGACGCCGCGTCCAGGTCCGGCGCCTCGCTGAAGGTCAGCCGCACCGTGAACGGGCCCGTCCCGTCATGGGCCGCCGGCAGCGAGCCGAACCACGCCTGGAGCGCCACCTCGGAGTTCCGGATCGTGCCCGTCGCCTCGCCGTCGGCGAGCGCCGCGTCCCCGGTCGGGTTCGAGAGCGTCAGCGTGAACTGCTCTCCGGTGTCCTCCCTGCCGTCGAACAGGATCCGCACCCGGATCGTCCGCTCGGTCTCGCCGCTGAAGAACCGGAGCGTGTTCGAGGTCTCCTCGTAATCCTCGCCCGCCTTCGCCGAGCCGTTCGCCGTCGCGTAGTCCACCGTCACGTCCCCGCGCGCGCCCGGCACGAGCCGCACCGGGAACTCGACGTACCGCAGCCTCCTCGCGTCCGTGCAGCCCGGCTGACTTGCGTCGCCGCACACCGGCTCGACACCGTCGGCGTCCCCGACCGTGATCTGCGGCGTGGCGCTCCCGCCGAGACGCACCGCCACCTCGCCGCTGAACGCCTCCGCCTCGCTCCCGGCGTAGCCCTTCAGCCGGTACTTCGCGAGCGTCCCGCAACCTTCGTCCGTGCAGGCCGGCGTGTAGCTCACCGTCACCGTATCGTCGTGCCACGGCTCGTCCGCCGGGTGCGTTTCGAGCGGCCAGGTCTCCGGGTTCACCGGGACCAGCCGGCCCCGCCCGTCCCGGTTCGTCCGCCGGAGCGGCCCCAGGGTGAGACGCACCGTCCGGCAACCCGCCTCGGCGGCGGCGCCCGCGCGCGCCACGGCGCAGGCCTGCACGCCGCGCCCCTTCACGATCAGCGCCTCGGCGACTGCATGCCCGACCGGCCGCGCAGCCGTGTAGGCGATGTCGAACTGGTGGCGCCCGGTCCCGTCGAGCGCCGTCTCCGGGTCGAGGTCCCGGTCGAAGTGCACCCACACATGGCGCCCGAGCCGCTCGACGGCGGTCATCCGCCGCACCGCCGCGTCCACCTTGTGGTTCGGGAAGTTCCTGCCCGCCGAGAGCGAGAACGTGGCCGCGGCGCCGGCGCCCTCGGCGGTCGCATCCACGAGCTCCGCGCCATCGAGCGCGAGGCCCCCGGCGGGAATCGAGATGCCGTCCAGGTCCACCAGACCCTCCCGCACCGTGAAATCGAAGTAGAGGTCCGTGCCGGTGCCGGCGACCCCCGAATCGATGTCGATGCCGACGCTCCCCTGGCCCGGCTGGTCGATCCGGGCCAGCTTCGCCGAGCGCCGCGCATAGCCCTCGCCCAGCGTCACCTTCGGCAGCGTGGATGTGTCCGCAAGCCGCACCGGCCGGCTCATCGTCACCCGCACCGTGATCGGGTCGCCCGCCGCGTAGCGCCCGTCCGCGCCCGGGTCCGACGTCACCGCAATCCGCCCGGGCAGCACCCGCGGCGCCTCCACCGGAACCCGCGCGGCGGCCGAGGCCGCGCCGGGCCGGCCGGAATAGTCGATCGCACGAAGCTGGGCCCGAATCTCCCAGATCCCGGTCTCGCCGCCGACGGCGAACGAAGTCCGGTTCGCGCCCCCGGAGCCGCTCGACGGAATGTTCATCCAGTCGCCCGTCGCACGGGACGACCGGAACAGCCGGTACTGGTAGCGCGCCGCCGACGCCGACGCCGTCCAGGTCAGCGTCACCGAGCGCCCGTCATCGCCGCCGGCAACCGCGAGCCCCGCAGGCGCAGGGAGCAGCGCCGCATCCGTCCACCGGGCCACCGCCCAGGGACCCCAGCCGAGGTCTTCGTTGCCGTTCCGCCAGCGCGCCCGGATGTCCCACTCGGCGCCGACAGCGAGCCCCTCGAGCCGGACCCGTTGCTGCGCGCCCACATTCCTCGGGCCCTCGAACGTATGCGCATCGTCCCAGCTCCCGCCCGCCGTCCGCGCCTCGACCTGCCAGCGGACGAGCCCCGCCCCGCTGTCGAACTTCGCATAGAGCGCCCGCGACAGAACCTCCTCGACCCACTCCCCGTTGACCCGGGTGCGCTGCGTCGAGACCTCCTCCTCGACGATCAGGTTCGACGGCGCCGCCGGCGGCTCGCCGATGCCCCGGAAGGTCCAGCGCTGGCGCTTGGCGAGCCCCGTGTAGCGCGAGGTCCCGTCCTCGAAGCCGCAGAGCGCCTTCGGGTTGTTGTCCCGGCAGTCGAGCGGCTCCAGCGTCAGGACGACGTCGTCCGTCCCGGCGGGGATGAGCTCCAGCACCTGCACCGAGCCGCAGGTCGGCCCGGCGGCATACGGGCAGTCCACCGGACGCGCGGTCCCGCCGCGCACCCGGATCGCCGCGTCGTCGCCGATCGCCCTCCGCGGGTTCGCCGCGTTGCCCGTGCGGTTCTTCGACCAGCGCAGTTCCACCTTGAACGGCTCGCCGTAATGCACCTCGGGCGGCGGGTCGGTCTTGCCCCAGGCGCCGCCCGAGATCGCCGCCGTCATCGTCCCGTAGGAGATGTCGTTGTCGATCGACGTCACGGTCACGTCCGTCGTGCTCGCCCCGGCATAGTCCGCCCCCGACACCGCGTGCGTCACCACCGCCGTCTCGTCGGTGTCGTTGCCGTCCTCGCCGGCCCGCAGCGTCACCGCCTGCGGCACGTTCCAGTTGGCGCGCGTGAAGACGACCCGCATCGTCACCGGGCTCACGTCCGCCGCCCCCGAAACCGACGGGGTCACCGTCACGTTCCCCGTCGGGCGCTTCGCCAGCACCAGCGTGTAGGACGCCGTGCCGCCCTCCTCGACGTCGAGCGCGGCGACGTTCGGGAGCACCGCCGGATCCTCGGTGACCGTGACCGCCGCCGCCGCGGCCTGGCCGGGGTCCGCCGCCACCGGCGGCGCGTTCAGCACCGTCGGCGTGAAGACCACCGTCTCGTCCGCGTCGTCCGCGCCGTCCAGCGCCGCGGCGAGGTCCACCGTCCACGTCACCCCGGCGGTGTCGCAGGCCGCGATCGTCTGCGCCCGGAGTTCGCCGTCGAGCGCGTAGTCCGCCGGATCCTCCGCCGTGCCGCCCACGGCCAGTTCGACCTCCACCTCGAAGTCCGCGACGCAGTCCGTGGGCCCGGCGCCCGGAGACACGACCCGGGCCGTCAGCGTCACCTCGCGCGTCTCGCCCTCGGCCACCTCCAGGGGCGCCGCCGTCACCGCGATCCCCCACGGGTCGCTCGCCTCGATCTCCGCCCCGGCCGCCACCTCGCCGTCGACGTAGCGCGTGCCGACGACATCCGTCACCGTCGCCTCCAGGGCGAAGGACTCCGCGTTCTCCGCCAGGGTGTCGTCCTCGATGGCCACCGTGCCGCGGCGCTCCGCCACCCAGCGCCTCTCCCCGTCCACCGTGCGCTGGGTGAAGTCCCCGCGCCCGAAGGTCACCGTCTCGTCCACCGCCGCGTAGTCGTACGGCGCCGTCGCCGTGCCGTCCGCCGACATCACCTGCACGCCGAGCGAGAAGTCCGCCGCCGGGCGCACGTTCTCCTCCGTCGTCGCCGTCAGCGTCCACTCGATCCGCCCGCCCTCGGCCGCCGCCGGGCCCACCGCGAGGTCCACCCGGCCGAGCGGCTCGATCGCCTGGCCCAACCGGACCTCCGACAGGACGCTGTCGCCCACCTCGTTCCTCGCCTTCACCCGGTAGGACCGCTCGTCGCCGATCATCAGGCCGGTGTGGGTGTAGGCCGTGGCCGTGCTCACCGTGTCCCCCGGCGCGGCGCTCCAGTTCGCCTCCACGCCGCAGTCCGCCGCGCACACCTCCACCACATAGTCGGTAATCGCCCGGCCGCCGGTGTCCGCCGGCGCATCCCAGGCCACGTCGATGGCGTCCTGGGTCGACCCGGGCCCGGCCGTGACGTTCCGCGGCGCCCCCGGCGCCGTCGGCGCGACGGTGGAGCCGTTCGTCACCGCGACCGCCTCGTCCGGCCCGAACGTGAAGTCCGCCGCATCGTTGCCCGGGTCGTCGTCCTGGAGCGCCCGCGTGTCGTCTCTCGGCGTCGGATCGCGGTAGGCGAGCGTGAGGACCTGGCCCTGCCTGACCGTCGCCGCGACCTCGCCCTCGGGCCCGTCCGCGAGCGCGAGCGTCACCACCCCCCCGGAGACCGCGACCGATTCGATCCGCAGCACCGCCCCGTCCGCGGCGGTGAGCGTGAAGCGGTCCCGCGGGGGCAGGTTGGCCGCCGTCCCGTCGAGCCTCTCGTCGAAGGTGATCCATATGGCGTCGCCGGCCGCATTGACCGCCGCCAACAACGGCGCCGGCGCCACGATGTCGGCGCTGATGGCGCTCTCGACATCCGAGGCCGGGCTCGCGCCGGAGTCGTTGATCGCCCGGACCCGGTAGTGGCGCACGGTCTCCGAGGCCAGCCCGGCGTCCTCGTAGGCCCTGGCCGCGGCGCCGAGGTCCGGCGCGATGGCCGTCCACGGGTCGCCGCCGTCCGCCGACCACTCGATCCGGTAGCCGGTGATCGCCGAGGTGCCCTCGTCCGTGGGCGCGGTCCATTCAAGCGCGATGGCCGTGTCGGCGGCCCCGAAAGCGGCCGGGACGGGCGTCGCCGTGAGCCCGGTGGGCGCCGCCGGGGCCCCGTCGGTGGTGGTGGCCTTGGCCACGTTCGACGGCGAGCCCGCCATCGGCGCGCCCGCGACCGGCTCGTTCACCGCCGACACCCGGTAGTGGCGCGTCGTCGCGGAGCCGAGGTTCGCGGTGGCCGTGAACGCCGTGGCGGTGCTGCCGGTGTTCTCGGCCTCCACCGTCCAGCCGGTGAGGCCGTCCGCCGAACCCTCGATCCGGTAGCCGAGGATGGGGTTCGGGGCGGGATCGAGCCCGGCGCCCGTCGGCGCGGTCCAGGTCAGGTCGATCGACTCGTCCCCCGCCGCCGCCGCCCGGAGGTTCGCCGGGGCGTCCCAGGTGCCGGCGGGGCGGTCCTCGTCGAAGATCGTCACCTCGGCGCCGCAGTTGACCCCCGGCGGGTTGTCCGCGCACAGGCTCGCGTCGCCGTTGGCGGGCCGGAACAGCGCGTGGGTGTCCGTCCCGGACGACAGGGTCACGAAGAACCGCTCCGGCGACTCGATGTCATTGTCGTCCAGGATGGGAATCTCGATGTCCAGGGTCGACCGCCAGACGGCTCCGGGAAACTCCTGCGTGAAGGGCGCGTCGGAGGTGCCGAACCGCGCCGTCCCGCCCGAGGCCGTGAAGTCGCTGCCCGCCTTCGCCTGGTCCTCCGTCGTGGTCCAGTCCATGCGGTACAGCTGGCGCGGAGACGTGTCGGGAGGCGCCTCGGCCACCAGCGTCACCGTCGCCGTGCCGGCATCCTCCCGGACCCGGAAGAGCCCCTGCGCAAACGCCGTCACCTGCCGCGCCTCGAGCGTCAGGGTCGCGGACGCGGCGTCCGCGTCGAGTTCGTAGGCCGCGCCCGCCTCCGGCGCGTCCAGCGACACCGTCACGGTGCCGCTCATCGCCGGATGGGCGGCGTTCAGGCCGAACTCTGGCTGTATCCACTCCCGGTCGATCGCGATGTAGGACAGCGTTTGCTTGAGACTGGCGTCCTGGACCCAGGCCTCGGTCTGGGTGACGGTCACGCCGACGTCGAGGTCCGCATCCGGCGCCGGCGTCGCCGACACCGTGCCCCCGATCAGCCCGTCCGAGAAGAGATAGGTCTCCTGCGCGAACGACAGGCTCACCGCCGGCAGGTCGCCGAGGGCGATACTGACCGTGGCCACGGTCTCGTCCACGCCGTCGGTGGCCGTCACCTCCACCGTGTAGGCGTTCTTCTCCTCGAAGTCGTAGGTGACGCCCTCCTTCGTCGTGATCTGGCCCGTCGCCGCGTCGAACTCGAACGAGTCCGCGTCCGCCCCGCCCAGGGCCTCGAGGAAGGTCACCGTGTCGCTGGTGTCGGCGTCCGTCGCCGCCAGCGGGGCGCCGACATTGACGCCGCCCGCGCTGTTCTCCGGCACCGTGTACGAATAGGCCGTCTCCGTGAAGGCCGGCGCCGTGTTCGCCACCGCCACGTCCGTCGGGTCGCCGTCGCGCTCCTCGGCGTTGCCGCCGTCGTCGGTGAAGGTGAGCTTCACCTTGAGCGCCTTGCCGACGTCGTCGTCGGTCACGACGTAGGTTTCGGCGGTCGCGCCGTCGATCTCGGTCTCGTCGGCCCCGTCGACCCGGAACCACTGGTAGGCGAAGGTGGCGGTCGTCGTTCCGTCGGGGTCGGTGATATCCGTGGTGTTCGCGGTCAGCGTCTGGCCCACCCGGGCCTCGCCGTCGACCGAGGTCCTGCCGCCCGGCGACTCCATGGAGCCGTCCACCTTGTGGCCGGCGAGCGTGCCCACCTCGGCGTGGGTCAGGCTCGCGTCCTGGCCCGTGTCCCTGCGGCGGATGTGCTCGTCCGTGTCCAGCTTCAGCGTCGTCGCGCCGTCGCCGATGAAGATGCCGTCGTCGTCGCTGTCGGCGGCCGCGACCTGGTAGGTGAACACCAGCCTCTCGGTGCCCGAGCCGCCCGCATACGCCGCCTCCTTGGTGTCGGAGCCGAGCGTGAACTCGAAATGCGGCGCCCCGGTCACCTCCACCTCGTGGGTGAACTCCACCTGGAAGCGGATCCGCTCCTCCTCGGCGTAGGTGTCGGGGTCGGTCAGGGTGTCCGCCGACTTCAGGCCGGGCTTCGAGATCACCGTCACCCCGCCCGGCACGATCCCCGCGTCGTCGTCGACGATGGTGACCGGGTAGGACGTGGCACCTGTAGCCCTTAGCGTGCCGTCGGGGCCCTCGACCTGCCGGTACCCGTTGATGTCCGCGGCGGGTGAGTTTTGGAGATCAATCGTCAGGTCCTCGTCGCCCTCGAACTCGGCGTCCTGCAGCGGCTCGAACGTGACCGTCCGGCTGCCGCGCAGGATGCCGTTCGCGTCGCGGCGGAACGCGACGCCCGAGAAATCGGCCCGCACGGACACGGCCTCGAAGTCGGAACCGACCCTGGCCATGCCCGTGCCCGTGCCCCCGCGCGTGGTCACATTGGTCTCCATGGAGTGGTCCCTGGCAAAGGACGACGGCTCCGGGATGTCCGGGGAGGCGGCGTAGGCCTCCAGGGTGAACTTCCGCGACCCCTCGCCCTCGCCGACGCGGTAGGCGGGCTGCGTCAGCCGCATGATCCAGGCCGGCCGCGAGACCACCACGTGGACCTCGGCCGTGTCGTCGAGGAGGTAGCCCGTCGGCGGGTCCGACGACGCCTCGCCGAGGGTCGCGGTCAGGGTCCCGTCGGTCGTCGCCGACCCGGTGAACCCTCCGGTCGAGCCGGTACCCGCCGGCCGCAGCCCCACATTTACGGTTTTCGAGGTGGTGCCGGCGGGGAAGTCGACCTCCTGGCTCGTCCTGGTCATGCCCCAGTCGTTGCCGTCCGGCCCGGCAAGGGTGAGCTGCACCTTCACCGCGTCGGTGGCGTCGCCGGTGCGGGTCACCGTGTAGGTGATCTGGTCGATCCCGCCCGCCGCGCTCGTGCGGTCCGCGCTGACGAGGAACACCTCCGTGTCGCCCGTCACCACCGCCGTCGGCTCGCTGGTGAGCGACTCGGCCCCGCCGGCGTCGTCGGTGAAGTCCACCCGCACCGCCACCTGCTTGCCGAGGTCCGCCGCGCCCGGCGTGTAGCTCGGCCCGGTCGCCCCGGGAATCTCCGTCGACTACCCGGCCCTCGACCCGCAGCCACTGGTAGCGGTAGGACGCGTTGGCGAGCCCGTTCGGATCGCCGATATCGGACACCGACGCCGTCAGCTCCCCGCCCTGCTCCGCCGTGCCGGTCACCGCCGGCAGGCCCGTCGCCGGGGCGTTGCCCTCCCAGGTCAGCACCAACTCGCGGGTCGAGCCCACCAGGCCGGACCAGTCGAGGCCGGCGTTGGGCCAGACCCGGGCGTCATTGCCGTTGACCGTATCGCGGCCCGCATCGGCCAGCGCCCAGGTCTCGCCGCAGATGTGCAGACTGAGCCTTGCCGCCTCCGCTTCGGTAAACCTGTCGAACGAGAGGGATTCGAGGAAGCTCAGGGCCAGCCGCCCGTCCGGCCCCTGCGAATCATTGCGTGAAGCCAGGACCACGGTCACCTCGCGGCGCTTGCCGCCCCAATCGAATTGACTGGGCACCAGGCTGCCGACGCCGCCAACAAACCCTTCTCCGGTGGTGACAGCCCCCACCGTCATCGTCCCGGACCAGACCTGCACGTGGCCCGCGGGCACCGTGAAGGCCGGGCAGGTGGCGCCCGGCATCGCGGGGCGGATCGTCACCCCGGCGCTGGTCAGCGCCTCGGCGTTGCCCGCGTCGTCGGTGAAGCGCACCCGGACCTTGACCATCTTGCCCTCGTCCGCCGCCACCGGCATGTAGGTCGCCGCGTCCGTGCCCACCACCGTCTCGTCGCCGCCGTCCATGCGCAGCCAGGTGTAGGCGTAGCTCACGTCGTCCAGGCCGTCGGGGTCGGCGATGTCGTCCGTCGACGCCGTCAGCGTCTCGCCGACGCGGCCCGAGCCCGAGATCGCGGGCGCCCCCGTCGCGTTCGAGGCGGTGAGCTTCACCTTGAACTCGACGATGTCGCCCCAGGCCATGTCGGGGAACTGCCGGCCCGTCGATCACGAACCCGAGGCAATGCTCGACCTCGACCGACGCGTCGGCCAGGGAGAGGCGATGCCCGTCCACCAGCAGGAGCAGACGCTCCCGCAGCGCCGCGGACGGCCGCGACGCCGCGTCGGGGAAGCACAGGGCCACCTGGGTGTCGGCCGTCTTCTTGAATTCGGTGATCTGCCAGGTGGCGCCGTCGACCACGAAGTCGGTGTCGGTCAGGGCGCCGTAGTCGCCCTCGACGTACCCCTGGGAGGTGCCGTTGTCGCCCACCGTCAGGTGCGCGGTCAGGAGCGCCATCGGGTCGCGCGCCGGCGGCTCCGCCTCGCGCACCACCGTCACCGTGTAGGTCTGCGTCGAGCTGCCCGCCGTGACCAGCACCTCGAGGTCGTTCCGCCCGGGCGCCAGGTCGTACTGCGCGCTGCCCGACGCGCTCCCGGCCCGCCCGCCCGGGAAGGTCACCGTCACCGCCTCGTCGGTGGGCGTCGCCGCCACCGTCACCGATTCGACCCCGCTCCCCACCCAGGCGGCGTACTCGGTCGTCGCGGACGCGAAGGCCGGGGAGAGCGCCACCGCCGTCGTGCCCGTGCCCTCGGTCACCGTGAGCGCGCCCAGCGTCGTGTCGGAGAGCTCCCGCGTGAGGAACACCCGGCGGTCCGACACCGACGACCAGTCGAGGCCGGCGCCGGCCCAGGTGTATCCCTGGCCCGCGGCCGCCTGGTCGGAAGCGGCGAAGCTGAAGCTGTCGATGACGTCGCCGCACACGTGCGCCCAGAGGCCATCGTGCTGCGCCTGCGTCAGGGCGCTGTCGAAAAGAAGCACGAGTGCCCCGTCGTCAAGGCTCGCATGGTCGGCCGTGGCCACGGCGAATGAATTGAACGAGCGGTCGTCCGTCCCGTCGCCGTCGAAGTCGACGCCCCTTGGCGTCAGGGTCCCGCGCGGGGGATTCCAGGTTCACGAACCCGCGGAAGGCATTCTCCTGCCCCCCCTGGGCCGCCGACTGCACCCCCAGGTCCGCCGCCCACACCAGCGCCTGGCCCGCCGGCGCGGTGAACGCGGCGCAGTCGGCGACGGGGGTCCGGCGCAACAGGGCGACGGCGGTGTCCTCGGTCCCCATATGAACGTTACTGTCGCGGGTGGAGGTGGTGTCCCAGACGTATCCCTGGAGTTGGCGTTCGATCCGCGCTGCTGTCGGTGAACGTGGCGTCGCTCAAATTGAATCCGTGGGGGCGATGCCGCATCCCCGAAGCATGAGCCGCAGGACCAGGTCCTCTTCGTCCGGCAACCGGGGTCGCCGGCGTCGCGCCCGCCGCCACGGTGAAGAAAATCACGGCGCCCGAGTTGTGCGTGAGCCGCCAGACCGTGTAGGTCGTGCCGTCGATGTCGAAATCGTCGTCGCCGATCGTCCCGCCGGGATTGAAGCTCGGGTGAGCCGGCGCTGGTAGCCGACCGAGGCGCCGTTCTGCCGTCGTTGGCCGGCGTGACCGAGGTGGACCAGAACCCGTCCAGGAAAATCGGCGGCGGCGGCGGCGGCGGCGGCTTGCGGATCAGGGCGATGGTGTTGACGGCGCCGACTTGGACGTCAGGGCCTACGCGACTTTTGGCCCAGAAGTATCCCTGTTCGCCATTGGCCGAACCGCTGGGTTCGAACGTGGCGTCGCTGAATTCGAGATCGACGCTGCTGTCCGAACCCATCACCCGCAGGATCAGCCGGTCCTCGTCCGGCAACCGCACGGTCGCCGGCGTCGCGCCCGCCGCCACGGTGAAGTAGGTGCCGGAGCCGTCGGTGGCCTGCGTGATCCGCCAGACCGTGTAGGTCGTGCCGTCGATGTCGAAATACTCGTCGCTGATCGTCCCCCCGGACTCCCCCAGCGGATGATGGTCATGGACAAACCCGCGGTGCCCCCCGATTTCCACATCGGCGTACCTGACCGTCGCGGACCAGAAGGCTTCCGGCACCGCGGGCGGCGGCCGCGCGGCCACGTCCACCGTCATCGTGTAGGCGTCCGCGCTGTCCGACGTGCCGTCGTTCACGCGGAACGTGAAGCGCGCGAAGCCGGCGCCGACCGCGCCCGGCTGCGGGCGGTAGACCAGCGCGCCGGCGTCGAGCTCGTCGGCCGTCACCGTCTGCGGCAGGTCCGCGGCCGCGATCGCCGTGCCGTCCAGCAGCAGCGACCCCCGCCCCGCAGGCGGCAGGCTCGCGACCTTCACGCTCGCCAGCTCGTCGAACGGGTCCGTGAACCCGAAATCCCCCGCCGCGAATGCGTAGTCCGTGTCCGCGCCGGTCGTCACGGCGCCGTCCGACGCCGTCGGCGGCGCATTGTCCGACTTGCGGAGGATGGAGGCCGTCACGTCGACGCCGGCCTCGATGAAGCGGATGTCCGGGGGATTGTTGAAGACGTATCCCAGGCGGTCGCTGTTCCCGGTGGCGCTATAGGTCGCCTCGCCGAAATCGAGATCCGCGCTGCGGCCCATGGCATCCATCAGCCGCAGGATCAGCTCCGACTCGCCCTCCAGCCGCGTGACCGCCGCCGGACGGCCCGCCGCCACGGTAAAGGTCACCCAGAAATTGGGATCGTTGTCCGAATTCTGCGTGAGCCGCCAGACCGTGTATGTCGTGTCCTTGAGGTCGAAGTCGTCGTCGTCCAGCTCACCGCCGAACCCGGTCGCCGGGTGGTCGCGATGGATGAACCCGAAAAAGTCGTTGGTATCCGCCGTGGTGAACTCCTGGGACCAGATCGCGTTCCCGGGCGGCGGCGGCGGCGGCCGCGGGAGCCAGATGAGCCGGACGGTGGCCATATCCCCGGCCGCATGGCCGCTCGACCACTGGCCCTGGGTGATGGTGGACCCGGTTGTGAATTGGTACTGCCCGACGGTGTTGTTTCGAGCATCCTGCCCCAGCGTGAAATCCGTATGGGTGACCGGATCTCCGGGACTGGCCGGCTTGTCCTCGATCCTGAGCCGGAAGCGGCTGTCGTCCGGGAGGTACCTCCCGTCGCCCCTGCTGTCCCGGACCTCAAGATATAACGACCCCCCCGTATCCATTTCGATTCTGGATACGGTGTAGGCCGTTCCGTCGATGTCGAAATCGTCGTTCGGCGCGATCGATCCGTGCGAGCCGGACCGATAGCCCGTGAACGCGCCGGACGTCGCCAGCGTCACCGTCTTCGAGAAGATCTGGATCTCGCTCTGGGCCTTCGCCTCGGGGACGAGCGGCGGCAGGGCGAGCAAGAGCAGGGACACCAGCGAAAGCAGCGGGAGCGCCGGTGCGAACCCCGGGCGCCGGGGCCGGCGGGACTCCCCGCGCCGGAAGCAGAGGGCAGCCAGGCCGGCAAGGAACGCAAGGCCACGGGCAGCCGGCTGCCGGCCCGCCCGTGCAGCGAAGCCGATGCTGGTTTTTTCCCCGGTTTCCCTCACTGGTCTCTGCCGCCCCGCTTCCGGCGGTCCCGGCCGACTCCCCTCAGGGCGTCGGCCGGGGTCCGCGCGTGCCCCGCCCAACCTGTTTCACGGCAACTTTGGCAGACGAAACGGACTTTGCCTCCCCCTCCAAAGGTATGGGATTCGAAGAAAAATTGCGGAAATATGAGAGAAAAACATGTCCAGGCGCGGGCGAACCCCTTGCCGCCCGGGCCCGAGGCGCCTGCGGCGGCCTCGCCGGCGGCCGGGTCCGGAACCCTCATACCGGGATGCGCAATGACGGACTGACGCTATTTCGCGCGCTCAGCGACGGACATGTGCCGCCGAAGCGGGTTCCCGCCCGGCATCCCCCGCGAGCGAGCGCATGCCCGCGTCTCGTCCCGGCTCGTATCCGGTCCGTCCTCCCGATCCCGGTTCGCGGGCGCCGGCTCCGTCGAAGCGCAGCGCTGTTTCACCCGGCGGGCTGCGGGGCGGCGCCGGCGATGGAGGATCGCCCGCTTCGCCGGAATCGATCGATTTGTCCCGGTCTATCGGCAAAAGGCGCCACCGGCAGCCGGTCGAGGCCATATAGGGCGCCGCGTTCGCGACCTCGCGCAAATCGGTCGTGCGCGGGCGGCCGGTACGACGCGGCGATGCATGAACGGCTCGACCGGCGCCCGGTCATTGTCGGTCGGATCGCTTGGCTGTCGCGGGCGGTCCCGCGGACATGCAGGCGGGCCGGTCCGCGGCATTTCCGGCCTGGCGGAATCCCGCGCGCTACTGCCCGGCCGGCGCATGAAACGGGTCCGGATCGCCCCCCGACAGTTTCCGTTCCCATTCGAGGGCGGATCGGCAGATGGTCTCCAGGCTGTCGAACTTCGGCGTCCAGCCGAGCAGGCGCCGGATCCGGCCCGGGTCGGCCACCAGTTCGGGCGGGTCGCCCCGGCGGCGGCCCTGCGTCGCGACCGGAAAGTCCGCGCCGCTGACGGACCGGACGCAGTCGATGACCTCCCGGACGCTGTGTCCCCGGCCGGAGCCGCAGTTGAGGACGACGCTCTCCCCGCCGGAGTCCAGGCGGTCAAGCGCGTGCAGATGCACGTCGACCAGGTCGTCGACGTGGATGTAGTCCCGGACGCAGGTTCCGTCCGGGGTGGGGTAGTCGTCGCCGAAGACCGCAATCCCCGGACGCAGGCCGAGGGCCGCCCCGCAGGCGGCCTTGACCAGGTGGGCGGCGCCCGGCGTCGCCTGGCCCAGAAGCCCCCCCATATGCGCCCCGGCGACATTGAAGTACCGCAGCGCCGCATAGCGGAACTTCCCTCCGGACGCCGCCGCCGCGTCGCGCAGCATCCGCTCCGCGGCCAGCTTGGTGCGGCCGTAGGGGCTGGCCGGTGCGGGGCGGCGGCTCTCGCTGACCGTGCGGTCCTGCGGGTTTCCGTACACCGCCGCGCTGGAAGAGAAGACGAACCGGTCCACGCCCTCATCGATGCAGCATTCGAGCAGCCGGCGCGTCCCCAGGACGTTGCTGCGCCAGTAGCCGGCGGGGTCGCGGAACGACTCCGGCACCGAGGCGCGGGCGGCGCAGTGAACGACCGCGTCGATGCCGTGCCGGCGGATCGCCGAGGAGACGCCCTCCCGGTCGAGGATGTCGAGGCGATGGAAGGACGCCTCCCGGGGCGCCGCCCAGCGGTGGCCGGAGCAAAGGCTGTCCAGCACGACGACCTCGCGGCCGGACGCGAGCAGCCCGAGCACGGTATGGGAGCCGATATAGCCGGCGCCCCCGGTGACCAGCACCCTGCCGCTCATCGTCTTGCGCTTGTGCTGTTCATCGCCGGCCGGCTCATGGGATCGGAGCTTAACCCGCATTTCTCACCATGGTCACGGCCTGCGTCGCGCCCAGGCGTTCGGTCCGCCAGGAGCGGGCCGAAAAGCGTATCGGGGAATACGGTTGAGGCCCGCGACGCCGCGGGCGGGCGGCTGGGCGCGACCCGAAGGGCGGCGCTGTCCGGCCGACAGGGTGCGTCGAGACGCTTGCCCGATGCACCACATCGCGCTGCGCGCCTCTCCTGCCCTGTCGGCCGGACAGCGCCGCGCAGACCATGACCATGGTGAGAAATGCGGGTTAACCGCCAGTCTAACCGTATGCGCGGGCCGTTGTCCGTCCCGGCCCGGGCGCACCGGCATCGCGCCGGGGCGGCGGTTGCAATTTCCCGGCCGGCGCTGGCGCAAGGCGCCGGCATTCTTCATGATCGAGGACATGAAACGCAAGCCGACACGACCGGCCGGCCGGGCCGGCCCCGGGCGCCCCGGGCGGTGACCGTGTCCCGTTCTCCACGGCCTTCCCGTTCTTCCCGTTCCTCCGGGAAGAGTCGCCCGCGCGGGTCCGCCGGGCGGCGGGACGCGCGGCGGGCCGCAGGCCGGAACAGCCGGTCCGGGAGGCTCCGCTTTCCCGAGCGGGGGCTCGTCCTGGCCGTCCGGGCCTGCCTGGCGCTGGTGCTGCTGACGCCGCTCGTGGGAATGCCCTGGGTGCTGTACGGCTTCACGGTGGGCAAGGCGGTCTATGCGCACACGCTGATCGCGGTTGCATTCGGGCTCTGGGCGGTGCTGGCGGCGGCGCGCCCGGTCTGGCGGCCGAGGCCGGGCATCCTGCTGGTCCTTCTGGCCGCGACCCTGGCGGCGGGGCTGGTCTCGGCATTTTTCGGGGTCAGCCTGCAGCGCAGCCTCTGGTCCAACTATGTGCGCATGGGCGGCCTGGTCGCCGCCGCCCACTGGTTCGCGTTCGCCGTGCTGCTGTCGGCGATGCTGCGCACCGCGGCCGACTGGCGGCGATACCTGAACCTCTTCCTGGCCGTGGGCCTTGCGGCCGCCCTCCTCGGGACCGCGCGGTTCCTCTTCCCGGGGGCGTCGGACCAACCGTGGTGGTTCGAGTCGCTGTATCCCAGGATCTCGGGCAGCTTCGCCAACCCGCTCTTTTTCGGGGCCTACATGCAGGCGGTGGCGCTGCTGGCGGCCGGTTTCCTGGCGCGTTCCTTCCTCGGCGCCCCGGCGCCGGCGGCGGCCCGGGCCTTCTGGGCATTGACGGCGGCGCTTTCGGTCTGGGCGCTGGCGCTCTCCGGCTCCATGGGCGCGGCGGCCGGCCTCTGGGCCGGGGCGGCCGCGGCCGCGCTGTATCTCGCCTTGTGGGGCCCTCCGGGCCCGGCGCGTCTGGGCGGCCGGGCGGCGGTCGGCACGGCTGCGCTGGTTGGCGCGGCGCTTGCGACGGCGCTCCTGCTGGACGTACCGGGCGGGGGGAACGCGGCCGGGAACGGCGGAACGTCCGCGGCGCAGCCGGAAATACCGCCGGGACCGTCCCGTCCGGGGGATGGGGAAGCCATGCGAAACGGAACTTCCGCGCCGCAGGCCCAACACCTGCCGGAAACGCGGCCCCTGCCGCCCGATGGAGAAGATGGGAAGAGGGGGTATTCGGTTTCGCTGTTCGGGCGGATCACGCACGCGGGCCGGGTGGGATCCACGTTGGGCAAGCGCCTCGACACCTGGAGGGCCGGGCTCCGGGCCTTCGCCGACCGGCCTCTGCTCGGCTGGGGGCCGGAGAACAACATGGTGGCCGTGAGCCGTTACGACCGGGCGGCGGCCGCGACCAACCGCAGCAGCGACCGGGCCCACAACGAGGCGATGGAGCGGGCCGTGACCGGGGGCCTGGCGGGGCTTGCCGCCTGGCTCCTGCTGTGGGCCGCCACGTTCGCCGCCGTGTGGCGCGGCTCCCGGCGGGCGGATCCGGCGGACGGTGCGCTCCTTGTCTTCGCGGGGGCGGCCCTGCTCGGCTGGCTGGTGCAGGGGCTGACGTCGTTCTACAGCCCGGTGACCTGGATGCAGCATGTCCTGCTGCTTGCATTCGTCGGATACTTCGCGCAGGCCGCGGGGAAGAAGAAAGGCGAAGATGCCGGGGACGGGGACAAAGCGGAAGCCGGCGGGAACGCAGCGGGCATTTGGACCGGAAAGACCGTCGGGACGGGGGCGGCGCGCATGCTTGAAAAAGCCTTCGGCAGGCCATGGGCGCGCGGCGTCCTCGCCGCCGCCGCCATCGGGCTCGCCGGCGCGTCCCTGGCGGCGACCCGCGCCGCTCATGAAGGCGCGGCCGCCCTGTACCGGGCCGAGACCTCGGGTCCGTTCATGGCCGAGTTGCGCAAGTCGATCCGGGCCTTCGAGCCGCTCGCCACCCATCCGCGGATCCTGCTGTTCGAGAACGTCGCGCCGAACTGGGGCGTCATCCACGGGAAGGACCCGGCCCGGGCCTTCCGGCTGCTCGCCTGGGCCGAGGCCGAGGCGCGGGCGGCGCTGGCGGCGGAACCCCGGAACTGGCAGCTGCTCCATGCGCTGGCGAAGATGTACGCCGCGGTGGCGAAGACCGACCCGGAATATGGCAGGATGGCGCGGTACTGGTACGAGCGGTCGCGGGAGGTCGCTCCCTTCCAGGATCCACTGATGCCCGGCAAGCCGGGCGGCGGCCGCAGGCAGTGACGCGGGGCCGGACGAAATCGGATGAAAGCACGCGAATTCGAAGCAAACGTGACGAAGGATCCGCCGCCCGTGTCCGTGGTCATCCCCGTGCGGGACGAGCCCGGCGAGCTGCCCGGAGCGCTCGCCTCGGTGCTGGCCCAGGACTACGAAGGCGTCATCGAGATCGTCGTTGCCGACGGTTCGGCCTCGTCGGAGACGGCGGACTCGATACGCGCTTCCGACAAGGAAGGCGCCATTGAAACCGTCATGGCTGACGGATCGGCAATCACGGGGACGATGGGTGCGATACGGTCGCGGGACCGCGGAGGCGCGACCGGATTCGACATGGTCGACGGCCCGGACCCGCCCGGGGCCGCGCATGCGCCACGGTCGGAACGACCGGAGGTGCGCATCGTCCCCAACCCGGACGGAAGCACCCCCGCGGGGCTCAACCGCGCGATCGCCGCGGCCTCCCACGGCATTCTCGTGCGCTGCGACGCGCGCAGCCGCCTGCCGCCGGGGTATGTCCGGACGGCGGTGGAGACGCTGGAGCGCACCGGGGCCCAGGCGGTGGGCGGGATGCAGCGCCCGGCGGGCGCGACGGCGTTCACCCGGGCGGTGGCCATGGCGATGACGACGCCTCTCGGCGCGGGCGGCGCGAGATACCGGATCGGCGGGCCGGAAGGGCCCGTGGACACCGTCTGGCTCGGAGTGTTCCGGCGCGGGGCGCTGGAGGCGGCAGGGGGGTTCGACGCGACGCTGGAGCGCAACCAGGACTACGAGCTCAACTGGCGGATCAGGCAGGCCGGCGGCACGGTGTGGTTCACGCCCGCGCTCCATGCCGAATACCGCCCCCGGGCCGGTTTCGGGGCGCTGGCCCGGCAGTATCGGGACTGGGGCCGGTGGAAGTGCGTGGTGCTGCGCCGGCATCCCGCGTCGGTTCGCTGGCGCCACCTGGCCGCGCCGCTCCTGGTGCTGGCGCTGGCGGCCTGCGCCGTCGCGGGCGTGGCGACCGCCTCGCCGCTCGCCCTGGTTCCCCCCCTCGCCTGGCTGCTGGCGCTGGCCGCCGGGGCGGGGGTCATCGGCCTTCGCCGGCGGGACGCCGCGGCCCTGCTCCTCGCGCCGGTGCTGGGGACGATGCATCTCGCCTGGGGCGCCGGATTCTGGGGCTCGCTGCTCGGGGGCCGGGCGGGCGATCGGGTCCGGCCACGGCCCGGGGGAAACCCTGCCGGTCAGCCGGTTCCGGAGGGCAGGGGGCGGGAAACCGCCGCGCCGGCGCGGCGGAGCCAGACGCCTTCCGCCAGCGGCTCGCCCGTCGACTCCACGGCAGCCAGGCAGTCCCGGTAGCGGCGCTCCAGGCAGGCCTCGGCCCCCGCCCCGAGCCGGACCCGCCCGGCCCCCGGGTCGGGAACGAAGAAGAAGTCCATCGCGGCAGGGCTGTCCTTCAGACGCTGCAGGAGCCGGCGGAAGCCGGCGGCGCGCAGCACCGCCGCCGCCAGCTTGCCGGTCGCGGCGAGGACCGCGCTGCGCGCCCGCACGGAAGGATTGGCGGCGGCCGGGGGCGGGACCGTGAACGGGGATATGCCCGCCACGCCCGCGATGGCCCCGAGCACCGTGCCGGGGGTCCGGGACAGGGCCTCGAAGGAGACGGTGAGCATGTCGACGCCAAGGGCGTGGATGCGTTCGAGGTCCGCCGGGGCGAGGCTGTCCCGCACCGCCGCTCCCTCGAGCCCCCCGGGACCCGGGAACAGGGCCGGCAGCACCCGGCTCCGGCGGAACGCGATGACCGAGGCGGCGCGGTCCGCGTGCCGGCGCAGCAGCACCACCACCAGGATGCGGCGGCCCCGCTCCCGGAGCGCGGCGAGGTTTTCCAGCCCGGGGTCCCGCCAGGCCAGATTGGGGGCGTCGAGCAGTATCCGTCCAGCGGTCTTGCCGAGCGCACGCTCGAAACGGCGGACCGAGCGGTAGTAACGGCCCTCCTTTACCGCCTGGGCGCAGAAGGCGGGGTGGGCGTTCAGGGCGCGGTAGAGCCAGGTGCTGCCCGACCGCCCGGGTCCAGCCACCAGCAGGCAGTCGTAATACGGCGCTCCGGGACCGGCTCCGGCGCCCGGATCCGGGTTGCCCCCGACCCGGCAGCCGCTTTTTCCGGCATTTCCGGGTTTCATGGCGGCTCCGGCGCCTTCGTCTGCTGGTTTCATGGCACGGTCGGCGGCTCGCCTCGAATCGTACGGGCGACGATCCTATACGATCCTATACGATGCGGGACCGGGATTTGCCGCGCTGCCGGAAGGAGGCGGGAAATGAACCGCCGCGCGGGCAGCGGTGCTGCCCGGCTTGAGACCGGGTTGAACTCGAACCTGTTTCCCCGCTAGCATTTAAAAAGGTAGACGGCGGGAAACGGAAAGAATCGAAGAAGTTGAAGAATCCGGACGACGGAAGAGGAAAAACGGGCCGGATACGCGGGCGCAAGGAACCATGAGCATTCGCCATCGGGCCATCGGGCCGACGATCGAAGCGCATCCCCGCGCGGAGGGGGCGCCGCCGCGCCGTCCGGTCGGCGGCGGCGCGACGGGCATTCATGCAGGGCATGCCGGGAAGGATCCGTCCCTCGCGGCAAGGGAGCGCTACAAGCGCCCCTTCGACCTCGCCGTTCTCGGTTTTTTCCTGCTGTCGCTGTTGCCGCTGTGGGCTCTGCTCGGCGCCGTTATCGCGCTGGCCATCCGGCTGGAGGACGGCGGGCGGGTGTTCTACCGCCAGCCCCGCCTGGGCCGCGGCGGCAGGGTGTTCTCCATCCTCAAGTTCCGGACCATGGTGGAAAACGCGGAGGACGGCACCGGGCCCGTACTGGCCTCGGCGCGGGACCGGCGGGTGACGCGCACGGGGGAGGTGCTGCGCCGGTTCCATCTCGACGAGCTGCCCCAGGCGGTCAACGTCCTGAGGGGCGAGATGAGCCTGGTGGGCCCGCGGCCGGAACGCCCGGAACTGGCCGCGCGGCTCGAAGGTCGGGCGCCGGGGTTTGCCGGGAGGCTGCGCGTGCGGCCGGGGATCGCGGGCCTGGCCCAGTGGATGGGCGCTTACGACTCGGATCCGCGCAGGAAACTGCGCCTCGACAGTCTCTACATCGCCCGGATGGGTCCCTGGCTCGACCTCCGGCTGTGCCTGCTCTGCGCCGCCCGGGCCCTCGGGCTCTTCGGCCGGGCACGGGCGGCGGCTTCGGACCGGCCGGACGGCGGCCGCCGGGACTTTGGCGGGATTTCCGGGGAAGGCTGACGGCGGTCGATGTCGTCCATTGTCCGGCGGACGGGACGGAGGCCCGGCTTCTCCGGCTCCGGCGGGCCGGGCGGCCCTCCGCCCGGAACCGGACTTCCGCGGCGCCGAGGCCCCCGACCCCTTCGATCGCGATCCTGCCCGCGCCGAACGGCGCCGGGTCGACGACGGCGTTGCCGTTCCCTTCGCCGCGCCGCGGCCCGCGTCAGCGCCGAATTCCGGGGACGTTGGCGATCGACATCGCGAGCCGCACCAGGTCCGACTGCCGCGACAGGCGGTGCTTGGCGAAGATACGGCGCAGGTGCCACTTGACCGTGATGACGCTGCGCCCCGTCTCGGCCGCGATGTCGTGCAACGACATGCCCTCGACCAGCGACGCCGCGATGTGGCTTTCGGTGGGCGTGAGGCCGAGGAACCGCCCCAGGGCGTCCGGGTCCAGCCGCAGGCGGTCCGCCGGGTCGATCGCCAGCACCAGCGCGCCGGTCCGGCCCGATCCCGTCCGTCCCGTCCGCGCCGACCGGGCTCACATGCAGCAGCAGCCGCGATACCGCGCGCTCCCGGCTCACCGTCATCGAGCCGCCCGCGCGGGCGCCGCAGCCATACGGCACCGCGCGCGCCACCAGCCCCTGAAGCGCGTCGTCCTCTTCGGGGAGCGCCGCTTGCAGGCGCCCGTCCTCGTCCCGCAGCCCGTCGCACCGGCGCAGGATCGCCCGCGCGCGGTCGTTCGCCTCCGCCACCCCGCCGCTGCGGTCGAGACGGATTACCGCCATCCCTGCGGTCTCGAGCAGCCCGTCGATCGTCGTCCTCAAGGCCCGCGCCTCGACCAGCGCCTCGCGCACCCGCACGAAGTGGCGGAGATGCGGCAGCAGGCGCCCGACCGTTTCGACCCGCTCCGAGGTCCAGCCCTCCGCGTCCACCGGATCGGCGAGCGTCCACACGATGCGCGAGCCGTCCGGCCCGTCGAGCCGCGCATGCAGGCAGTTCCCGGTATCGGTGCGCGGCATTATCTCGTTGTACACCGGCGACGCCTTCTTCTCCTCCCCGGTGAACAGCGCGTCCACATGGACGATCCGGCTGTCGGCCAGCCGCCGCAGCCGCGGCAGCCGCTCGTCCACCGGATGGTAGGTCTCGAAATACTCGCGCTCGAGCTCCGGGCGGCGCTGCCCGCGATAGAGCGTTCGGACGAAGAAGATGTCGGCCCCGCCGTTGAACCCGCCGTCGCCCGACACCAGGATGTTGCCCTTCGAGCCGCAGGCCTCGTCGATCGACGCCGAGGCGGCGGGCCACAGCCCGTCGTCGAGCGCCGCCGCGTGCAGCGACGAAAGGAGACGTTCGAACGGATCCTGCCCACTCATGCCTGTCGCTCTCCCGTTGTCCGTTGACGGATCGAAGCCACAGTGTTGTTGGTAGCGACCGTAAAATTCCCATTCGTTGCGACCCGAAATTTTTCACTTTGGGTTTGTCGATTCCGGGGTTCTCGAGCCGCCCTGTCGGCTTGAGAGACCGTTTGAGCATAGCGGCGTTGCCTCCGCTGCGTCGCCCCGGCCCCCGAGCCGGGGCCTCCGGAAGCGTCGGCAAACCCTTCGACATCCCGCCAAGCGGCGCGAGGCCCCGGCTCGGGGGCCGGGGCGACGGTGTTTTTGCGCCTTCGGCCCGGTCGCCGCTGGCCCGAATACCGTGTGGTGTTCATTCTCAAACGGACTCTGAGTTTGGCTTTGGCCATAATCCCGAAATCGATTCCGCGTTGATAGTTCCGTCGATGATCATGACATTGAGATACTGGTTGGCCTCGACCTGTGGAAGGATCGGCCGGTTCATTTTATGAAGCATCGGACGGCTTTCGGCTTCGACGACGGCCAAGATATCGGCGTTCTCATCCCGTTGTCGGTGGCGGTCGACATGTGCGCATAGTCGCTGATCCTAGTCACGTGAATCTAAAGTTCGTGGCATAGGTTTTGTTCGACGCGGAGGCAGAATCGTTTGACGGCGGCGAGGATATCGTCGGCTGACTTGGTCCATTTGAAGGGCTTTGGGTCTTGGTTGTGCTTGTCGATGAAGGCGCGAATGTCGGCTTCGAGTTTATGGGTCGAGTTATGCACGCCGCGCTGCAGTTGCTTGCGCGTCAGTTCAGCGAACCATCGCTCGACCTGATTGATCCAGGAGGCTGAGGTCGGCGTGAAGTGGACATGCCAGTGCGGCCTTCGCGCCAGCCATGCCCTGACCGCCGCGGTCTTGTGGGTGGCGTAGTTGTCCATGACGATGTGGACGTCGAGGCCTACGGGAACACAGCGGTCGATCTGCTTCAGGAAGTCGAGGAACTCCCTGGCCCTGTGGCGCCGGTAGCATTTGCCGATGACGAAGCCGGTGGCGACATCGAGGGCGGCAAACAGCGAGGTGGTGCCGTGCCGCTTGTAGTCGTGTGTGCGTCGTTCGGGCATGCCCGGCAGCATCGGCAGGACAGGCTGCGTGCGGTCGAGCGCCTGGATCTGGCTCTTCTCATCGACACAAAGCACCAGGGCGCGGTCCGGCGGCGAGAGATAGAGCCCGACGATGTCGCGGACCCTGTCCACGAACAGCGGATCGCTGGAGAGCTTGAACGTCTGCGCCCGATGCGGCTGCAATCCAAACGCCGTCCAGATGCGCCGGATCGTCGTGTGCGACAGCCCGGTCTCCCTGCCCATCGAGCGGATCGACCAATGGGTGGCGTCCGGCGGGGTCGTATGGAGTGTCCGCTCGATGACCTCGGCCACCTTGTCGTCCGTCAGGCTGCGCGGCCGGCCCGGCCGAGGCTCGTCCGACAGGCCGTGAAGGCGTGCCTTCACGAAGCGGCGGCGCCACTTGCCGACCGTGTGCTCGTGCACGCCAAGCTCCGCAGCAACCACCTTGTTCGCCGGGCCGTCGGCGCAACGCAGGATCATGCGGCAACGCTCCGACATCGAGCGTGCCACCCGGCGGCGTCGCGCCTGGCGCTCAAGAAAAGACCGCTCTTCATCGCTCAGAACCACCGCCGCTACCGGCCGACCCGAACCACGCGCCATCGCCAAACCCTCCAGCGTCCAATGCCGGAGGCCATTTATAATGAAATCTACTTCAGTTCCATATGACTAGTGTCCTGATTCGGAAGTTTCCACGCAGTTTTGCTGTGGATGTTGAGGGTTCTGCGGCAGAACCGTTCGATGGAGGCGAGGATGTCGTCTGCGGACTTTGTCCATCGGAAGGGTCTGGGCTCGCGGTTACAAGTTTCGATATGGCGCCCGATGGCGGCTTCAAGGTCGGCGGTGGAGCGGTGGACACCGCGCTTGATCTGCCATTCGGTCAGGAGAGCGAAAAAGCGCTCGACCTGGTTGAGCCATGAGGCGGAGGTCGGGGTGAAGTGCGGATGCCAGCGCGGACGCTCGGCGAACCGGTCGCGGATCGACTTGGTCTTGTGGCTCGATGCGTTGTCCATGACGACATGGACGTCGAGGTCGGTGGGCACGTTCCGCTCCACCTCGTCCAGGAAGGCACGGAACTCGCGGGCCCGGTGCCGCTTCTTGCACCGTGCGATGACCGCGCCCGTCGCCACGTCGAGTGCAGCACACCCTACAAAAAAATTGCCGCCCTGCGGCGCCTTGCGGAGCCTCGCAAGGCCAGGACTGCGAACCGCCGGAATTCCCATACCGAAACCGGCTTGCGGGGCCTTCCGCGTCCCCTATCTTTTCCTGCATGAACGCCATGGACGCAGTCCCGACCGGTAGTCTGGTTGCCCGATTTCGACAGGCGATCGAGGCCTGGTGTTCGCGTAACGGCATGAGCGCCGGGGCGCTGGGCGCGGTTGCGCTGCGCGACCGGGACTTCGTCCCCTCGCTGCGCGGCGGCCGCAATCCCCGGCTCAGGACGGTGGACAGCGTGCTCGCCGTCATGGGCGAGCCACCGGCCGGCCCGACTTTCCTTGAGGAGGTCGAGGCCTTCCTCGCGGTGACCGGAATCAAGCGCTCCATGCTCGGTTTCGGGGCGACGGGCAATCCGTCCTTCGTCGCGCAGCTGCGCAAGGGCCTGTCGCCCACCCTGGCGACCGTGAGGGACGTGCGCACCTGGATGGCGTCTCACGCGAGCGCCGGGGAATGGCGGCAGATTCGCGCCCGGACCGGCGCGATGCCGCGCTTCCTGACCGGCGCCAAACTGCCGCCGGAACCCCCTGCCCGTTCTCCGGCGAACGGCTCCGAGGACGGGATGCCGCCGCCCTGCGGCGAAGACTCGGCATATGTCGACACCCGCGAGGCGGCGGAGCGGCTGGGGCTTTCCCCGCGCACCCTCGATACCTACCGGTGCACCGGGGCCGGGCCGCGGTACTACCGTCTCGGGGGCTGCGTGCGTTACCGGGAGACGGATCTGGACGCGTGGGACGCCGGGCGCTGCCGTCCGCGCAGGCGCGTGGCCGCTCCTCAGGCATCGCCGTGAGTTCGGGCGTCTCCGGCCCCTGGGCCGGTTGACATGTCGGGCGCGCGATGGCCGCGCCGCATGATCCGGCTGGGGCTGCTCGGCGTCGCCGCAATGACGCTGGCGGCGCCGGTCATCCTGCTGGCGCGTGGGACCGCCGGTCATGACTGGTACGCGGCCCGGAAGCTGACGGTTGCGGAGGCCATGCTGGCCGTCGGTTTCAGCGAGTACACGACCGTTGCATACCGCAGGGCGGACGGCGACGTCTGGAACATCATTCGAGCGGCGGTTGCCCAATTCCCGTCGGCGGTGGAGGCGCGGCGGCGCATCCTGGCGGCGATCGGAGACGGCGTCATGCTGGGCGCCGGCGCCGGCGGGACGGTGTTCTGCCTGATGCTGCTCGGGGCCGCGGGCCATGGGCGGCGCGGCCGGTCCGGGACGGCGCTGGAGCCGGTGGAATATCCCCATCGGCATTTGGCGGCACCGGGGCCGGCGGGGCGCGTCGCCGAGTGGGTCCGTCCCGGCCTGCGCGCGCGGGTCGCGCTGCTGGTGGTGTCTCCGGCGGAGCTCGAACGCCTCCTGACGTTGCTCGGCGGCAGGCGACGTCCAGGATTCATCGACCTCCCGGAGCCGGACGGCGCGAAGCCTATGGTGACCGACGGCGAGCTGTTGGAGCGGACGGAAGCGCCGGGCCTGCCGTCGGCGGAAAGCGCCCGGAGCGCCGGTGTCGCGGTTCCGGCGAACCCGGCCCCCGCCGATCCAGAAAGCCGGCCGGACACGACGGAGGCCGAAGAGCCGGCCGAGGGCGAGGCGATCGTGCCCAGGCGCGAGCTGGGCCAGCAATTCTTCTGATGGTCGCCTCGATCGGCGCCATCGCCGCGCCATCCCAGGGCGTCAGCTACTACGAACGGGACGGCTATTACGCCAGGGACGATCCCGATCATCGCGCCGCCAGCGCCTGGACGGGCAAGGGCGCCGACGCGCTCGGCCTGTCCGGCCCGGTCGATCCGGACGTCTTCACCGCGATCCTCGAGGGCCGGGTTCCGGACGGGCCGCAGCTCGGGCGCCCCGGCAAGGACGGGGAGATCGTCCACCGTCCCGGCCGCGACCTCACCCTGTCGGCCCCGAAATCCATCTCCCTCGCCGCGCTGGTCGGCGGCGACGCCCGCGTCGCGGAGGCCCACGGCCGGGCGGTGGAGCGAACGCTTGCCTGGGTCGAGGAACGGGTGATCGAGACCCGGATGAAGCATCCCGACGGCGGTCGCATGGTCCGCGCCGGGGACCAGAAGGCGGTGATCGCCACCTTCACCCACGAGACCTCGCGCAATCTCGACCCGCAGCTCCACACCCACGCGGTGATCGCCAACATGGTGCAGGGCGAAGACGGCAAGTGGCGCACCATGGCCAACGAGAAGCTGTATTCCTCGAAGATGCTGATCGGCGCGCTCTACCGGGGCGAGCTCGCGCGGGAGCTGACCTCGCTCGGCTACGGCATCGAAAAGGCCCATGCCGACGGGCGGTTCGAGATCGCGGGCGTTTCCCGCGAAATCATCGACGCCTTTTCCACCCGCCGCGCGGAGATCGAGGCGGCGATGGACGGGCGCGGCCTGGGGACGCCGGCGGAGAACCAGCGCGCCGCCCAGCGCGCGGCGCTGATGACCCGGGCGGCGAAGCGCGACGTCGACCGTGCCGAACTGCGGGAGATGTGGCAGCGCCAGGCGGACGGGCTCGGGTTCGACGCCAGGGCGCTCGCGGCCGATGCGGTAGAGAAGAGCCAGGACGCTCCGGGAAAGGATCGCGGGGTTGGCAGGAACGGTGCATCTGACGGGTCGGCGGCTCGCCAGGGCGACCTGTTCGATCCTCCGCCGCAATCCCCGGCGGATGCCGCCATGGCCTGGGCGGTGGAGCACCTGTCCGAACGCGAGGCGGTGTTCGCGAAGACCGACCTGCTCGCCGCCGCGCTGGCGTGGAAACCGGGATCGGTGACCATCGGAGAAGCCGAGGCCGCAGTCGCACGGCTGGAGAAGGAGGGCACGCTGCATCCCTGCGGCCTGCCGGCATGGGGCGAGTCGCTCACCACCGACAAGGCCGTCGCCGACGAGAAGGAGACCGTCGCGCTGATGGAACGCGGCCGGGGCGCCGCGCGCCCCGTCATGCGGAGCTGGATCGCCGGGCCGCTGCTGCACAACGGCCGCCTCACCGTGGGCCAGAAGGAGGCGGTCAAGACGATCCTGTCCTCCAAGGACCGGGTGGTGGGCGTGCAGGGCTATGCCGGCACCGGCAAGACCACCATGCTCGCCCGCGCCCGGCAGCTCGCGGCGAAGAGTGGATACCGCACGATCGGCGTCGCGCCGTCCGCCTCGGCGGCGCGCACCCTTGCATCGGAAGCCGGGATCGAGACCGAGACCCTGCAAAGATTCCTCGCCCGCAATGCGGGCGTTGCCGAGGGTCGGCTGACCCGGAAGGGCGCGCGGGAGATGCGCGCCGCATTCCGGAAGACCGTGCTGGTGGTCGACGAGGGTTCCCTCGCCTCGACCGTCCAGGCCCGGGACCTGTTGAGAATCGCCGCCGCCATCCGCATCCCCCGCGTGGTGCTGGTGGGCGACCGGAAGCAGCTCGACGCGGTCGATGCCGGCAAGCCCTTCGCCCAGCTCCAGGCCGCCGGCATGAAGACGGCGGTGATGGACGAGATCCTGCGCCAGAAGGACGCCGAACTGAAGGAGGCGGTGCGCGCGAGCCTCGCGGGCGAAATCGGCAGGGCCTTCGGCAAGCTCGGCGACCGCATCGCCGAGGTCAATCCCGACAACCTTGCCGGTGCGGCCGCCGCGCGCTGGCTGAAACTCTCACCACGGGAGCGAGAGAACACCGGGCTGATGGCCCCGAGCCATGCGCTGCGCACCGCGATTAACGGCCACATCCGCGAGCGCCTCGCCCGCGACGGCGCCATCCGCGGCCCCGCCTTCGAGGCCGAACGGCTGGTCTCCCACGGCTATACCAGCGCCGAGAAGACGGTTGCAGGCAACTATTCCCCCGGCGACGTCGTCGCCTTCCACCGCGACTACAAGAGCCTTGGCGTCGCGAAGGGCGACGAACGCCGCGTGTCAGGGGTCGATCACCGGAAGGGCACGGTAATGCTGGAGGGGCCGGACGGACAATCCGTCTCCTGGAGGCCGCGCCAGGTCGGCGGGAAGCGCGGCGCGGTCGAGGTCTACCGGACGGAATCGATGGAGCTGCGCGCCGGGGACCGCATCCGCTGGACCCGCAACGACACCGGGCTGGGCTTGGTGAACAGCGATACGGCGGAGGTCATGCGGGGTCCGGGGCGACCGCGTCGCCTTCCGGCTCGGCGACGGGCGGATGCTGGAGCTCGGCAAGAACGATCCCCAACTCCGCCATCTCGACCATGCCTGGGCTTCCACCGTGCATGCGTTTCAGGGGCGCACGGTCGACAACGTGATCGCGGCGATGGAGGCGAAACACCCGAAACTGTCGACGCAGAAGAGCTTCTACGTCGAGATCAGCCGGGCCCGGCACAGCGCCGAGCTGGTCACCGACGATGCGAAGGAACTGCGCGAGACCCTGGAGGCGGCGACCGGCGAGCGGATATCGGCGCTCGAAGGGATCGGCGCGGCGGAGAAGGCGCTCGCGGAAGAGAAGACGCGCGGCGGCGAGAAGGAACGCGAGCGCGGGCTGGAGGCATTGCTGGAGCGGCCCGCCGGAACCCGGGACGAGTCGGCCGACAGGAGCCGGGAGCCGGAACGGGAGAAGGCGCCGGAGCAAGAACGGACCGCCGAACCGGACAAGTCCCGGGGATCGCGCGGGATCGAGATGGAGATGTGATCCCCGGTTGGTCGGGAACCGCCGACGCTGGACATGTCGGTGGGGCTCCGGCCGGCGCCACCGGCCCGGCCGCCATGTCCGGCGACGTACCCTTCTGCAAGTCGCGCACGAATCGAAGCCGTTTGTTTCCTGCCGGAACGATGCGCCGCGCAGTCGCGGATCGCCGGCAAATGCGGTTGCCTCCGGCCGGGGTTTCAGCTGCCGGATGGCATCGTATTGCGTCGCTTGACGCTTGACGTGTCTCTTCGATAGCTTCCGCCATGAAGATTCGGAACGTGATTCACAGGGGGCTGCGCCGGTTCATCGAGGAAGACAATGCTGCGGCGCTCCCGCCCGCGGCCGTGCCGAAGCTGCGGCGGATGCTGTCGTTCCTCCAGGACATGGAGCGCGAGGACGAATTGCGGACGGTTCCGGGCTGGAACGCGCACCGGCTGACCGGCAACCGCAGGGGCGTGTGGAGCCTGACGGTGACCGGGAACTGGCGGCTCACCTTCCGGATCGACCGCGCCGAGGGCGAGATCGTCGACCTCGACTACGAGGATTACCACTAGGAGACGGCGATGGGCACGACACAGGGTTTGCGGATGAAGAACCCGGCCCACCCGGGCGGGTTCGTGAAGAGCGAGATCGTCGAGGCGATGGGCCTGTCGGTGACCGGGGCCGCGTCGGCGCTGGGGGTCACGCGCCCGGCGCTGTCCGCGCTGCTCAACGAGCGGGCGAGCCTCTCGCCCGAAATGGCGCTCAGGATCGAGAAGGTATTCGGCGTGTCGATGGACACGCTGTTGCGCATGCAGACCGGCTACGACATCGCCCGGACCCGCGAGCGCGAGGACGAAATCGACCTTGTTCCGTTCGGAAGACGGGTCGCCTGAGCGTGCGTCGTTGCATGAGATGACGCTGCCGGCGGACGGACGAAGCGTCGAATGAGCGTGGCGGGGATCGGCGGCGGCGCCTTTCGTGGCGCCTTTGATCGGTTCGGCGAACCGGTCGGGTGCGGGGTACCCTGGAGCCAACCACCGCGGAAAAGGCTGGGACCGGCGTCGCCCGCCGGAGGCCGAGGGTGCTACGAATCTTCGCTTGAGCGGTCGTCGCCGAGCGCCTTGATCTGGGTGGCGCGGGCGTCTTCGACGGCCCGGTCGAAGAGCGCTCCCCTTTCCGATCCGGCGAGCTCCTCCCGCTTCAGGTAGGTGAGCAGGTGGACGCCACGGTGGGTCCGCTGGATCAGATCGGCCAATTCGGGTGTCAGGCCGCCGCCATAGAGATATAAATCGTCGGCCGCGGCGCGCGCGGCGGCCTTGCGCACGAACGAGCCGGGCGCGATTCCGGCCTTCTCGGCGGCCTCGACCACGGCATCCCACTCGTTGTTCGTGAACCGGATCGAGCGCTGGAAGCTCCTGACCGCCATCGTTACCTCCCCTGTTCGAGCCTTCCACCGGCCCCTCCGCGAGCGGAATGCCGGTCGGTTTCGGATGGCCATGGGCTATTTCCCGGTCCATTGGCCTATGTGACCGCGGGCGGCGATCCGGTGTTTGTTCCGTGTCCGGGCGAGTTGCGCGCGAGTTGCGCGCGGTGCTCTGGAGCATACACAGCGAACACGGAACAAACACCGCCAATGATTCCAGAGACTTGGTCGTAACACAATCCGCACTACGGGTTCCCATCATACGATAGGCCCCGACTGGCTCGGTAAGGCGCCGGAAGGGCCCTCCGGGGCTACGCCTGCGCCCCATTCACCAGCGGTGAGTCGGGTGTGACGAGCCAGCGCCCTCCGGGCGTGGAAGGCACCGAATCGTGCAGCGATTTTCATGGGGGAATCGTCGCCGGCGAGAGCGGCGGATCGAAGCCGCCACGGCGCTTGAGTGGTCGTTGTCGGCGACACTACGGAGGGACGAAGTGTCGAGCGCCGTGACGGCGGCATCGGCGGCGACGGCCGCACGAGCATGCCCGCGACCGCGGCGGCTACCGCGGAGGCCGGTGACGGCGAAGCCGGCAGTGGCGACGCGCGCGACGATCGCGATGGCGACCGCGACCACAGTCACCGATGCCGACGCCGTGCATTGTGTCGTGCACAATGACCGACGCAGTAGCCGAAGCACACATGCGCAGAAATGTTGCAAAGGCGGACGACGCGATTGCCGGCCGGCGCGTCGGCGGAGCCGACGGCAGGCGTGCGAGCACGCTGCCGAGGACGCCGAGCGTAGCGAGGCGGCGAGCGCCGCGCGAAGCGCGCGCGAGGACGGCATTGCCGCCGCAACGCCGTGGGTCGGAAACGAAACGGGCCGCGCCACCGTCCCACTGCGGGGATGACGACGCGGCCCGCGATGCGTTGCGGTCAGGCCGCGGCCTTCATGACCGGGATGCCCAGCTGGCGGGCGCGGTCCACGAGATTCTCGGTGATGCCCGAACCGGGGAACGCGAGCACGCCCTTCGGCAGGAGGTTCAGCAGTTCCTCGTTGCGGCGGAACGGAGCGGCGCGTCCGTGGCGATCCCAGTCCGGCTTGCAGACGACCTGGTGGACGCCGTTCCGCTCGGCCCAGCGCGCCGCGATCTTCTCGACGCCGGGGCCGCCGCCGTGGACGAGCACCATGTCGGCGTGCTTGGCGCGGGTCCTTTCGAGCATGGCGATCACTGCGGCCGGGTCGGCGACGTCCTTGCCGCCGGCGATGGCGACGAGGGTGCCCTGGGGCAGATGCGCGGCGGTCTTGCGGTCCTGCCGGGCGCGGGCGAAGTCGCGGGCGTCGATGCTGGCGGAGGTCAGGGCGCCGGTCTGCGAGACGTGGCTGCCGCGCCGGGGCCGCCAGACGTTGCCGGTCTCGGCGCGATACTGTTCGGCGGCGGTGTCGCGCATGGTCTCGAAGGCGTCGCGCCGGTCGGTGAGGCACTGCGCGCGGTGGGTGGTCATCTCGAGTTCAAGCGACTTGATCTCGGTGCCGTCCTGGGCGCGCTGGAGGTTGCGGAGTTCGGGCATCAGCCTGTCGGCGGCGCGGTCGAGGCGGTTGGTCTGGCTGTCGAGCATGTTGACGAAGCCCCAGAGCAGGCTCTCGCGCTCGTCGGCGAGCTGGGTGCCGTCCGGCGCGACGCCCTGGGCCAGGATGCGGAAGGCCTCGGCGACGGCGGCGAGCGCATCGTCGCGGTCCCAGACCTCCCGGCTGTCGAACTCGTCGCGCTCGGGGGCAGCGCCGAACAGGGCGGCGTTGTCGCAGACGGTTGCGGTGGCGGACTGCGCGGCGGTCTCGATGGTGTCGATGATGTTCATGACGATCTCCTATGCGATCGGTTGCACGTTCGGGGCCGATCCCCGATGTGATGTCCTTTTGGGTCACGCGCGCGGACCGCAGCCACGCGGGGTTGGTGGAGCTTGGCGGCGCGGCGGGGCGAGTGGTGCGGGCGCAAGGCCCTAGCGGAGCCTGGCGAGGAACGAGCCCTGGCGTAGCTTGGGCCTGAGCCACGGTCGCCCCGTCGCGGCGCCTAGCGGAACCTCCCCGCGCCGGAGCGCCAGCGGAGGACCCCGGAGGGGTTGGCGGAGGGAGCACGTGTGGCACAATAGGACAGCACGTCGTCGGCCAAATCTCTCCACCCGCACCGACGCCATGGGCCTCTCGGCCGGCACGGCGTCTGCCGGCGGGGCGCCGATCTGCGGACATGCGCCCGTCACCGCCAGAGCGGATGGGTGTCGGGCATCCGGGCGGTCTCGGCGCGGACGCGGGCTCCGGACCCACGGCAGAAAAAAAGGCGACTGCCGAAGCAGCCGCCTGAGTTGGGAGGAAGGGGAACCGGCTCAGAAGGGAATGCGATCCGATCCGAAGTCATCGCCCTGCGCCGGGTCGCCGCCGGCCGGCATGGCCTCGCCGTTCGCCTTCGGCGGGGCGGTCTCGGCCAGGGCGCCGTTGCCGTTCGCGCCGGCAGGCTTGTCGAGGAACTGGATCTTGTGACCGGGCACGATCAGGATCTCGGTCGAGAAGCGGTCGCCGTCCTCGCCGTCCTTCTTCCACCGCCGGGTCTGGAGCTTGCCCTCGGCGTGGACCAGGCGGCCCTTCTTCGCGTGGCGCTCCAGCATGTCGATGAGGCCGTCCTGGAAGGTCACGACCCGGTGCCACTCGGTCTTGTCGACCTTCTGGCCGTCGCGGTTGAAGTAGGACTCATCGGTCGCGATGCTCAAATTCGCGACGCGCCCCCCGCTCATCAGGTGGTTGACGGTGACGTCGGCGCCGAGGCGGCCGATCAGTTCGACGCGGTTCATTCCGAAGCTCATCACGATGCTCCTTCAGGTCTCGTTCATGACGATGGGTTCGCGAACGACGGGAGACCGGGACGATCGCTCCCCCCGGCCCCCCGCCGTTCACCTTCTCCAGGCTTCCCTCCTCCTCTATTTCGCGGGGCGGTACGCCGGGACCGGGACCATGCTGCCCGTCGCCCCGCGCAGGGTGGTCCCGTGCGGCATGGCGACGTCGAGGAACGCGGTGCCGCACTCGAGACGCACCCGATCCCGGTCGGGGCAGCGGAGGGCGCGGTCTTCCGCGATGACCTCGCTCGCAGCGGCGGGGTCGATGCCGATCTCGGCGAGCAGGGCGCCGGTGGGAACGTCGATATGGATGTCGGGGTCGAACATGGCCGGAGCCTCCTTTGCGCTGCCCGGCGCGTTCGAGGGAAACCGCTCCCTCCGCTCTCCGGGCGATCGCCCGCAAAGCGCTCCTCTCCGGCTCCTCGACGGGAGCTTCGGCCCAGGACGCGGTCGCCCGCGACAGGCGCGGGCCGGTGGCGCCGTCAGGATGGCAGGCCGGGCATCGCGCGGGTGGAGCCCGTCGACCGCGCGGCGTGGCCGGCGCGTCAGTCCGGGGTGCTGGCCCCGCGGATGCATGTCGCGGCGAAGGCGGTCCACCCCGCCCGCGTCCAGCCGAGCGGACGGTTGAGCCTGTCCGCCATCGCCATGGCCTCGTCGATGCCCAGCACGACCAGCGACGTGCCGATGGCCGCGTCCAGGCCCTCGACGAATATGCGGATCTGCTGCACCCCGAGCTCGGCGTCCTCGATGGGCGCGAAACAGTAGCGGGGGCAGTCGGGCAGCGTGTCGACGGTCATCGGTCGATCTCCTGTCGTCGGGTTCGGATCTGCCGCCCGCGGGACGGCGATACGCATCCCGGCGGGCGGCGGGCCGGCGGCACGTGCAGGAGGCCGGCGGGCGCCCGGCCCCCGGCACGCATGGCGCCGCTCATTCCCACGCCGTCAGCCGCGCGGTGACCGGGGCGTCCGTCACGATCTCCACCCGGTCGCGGTCGAGCTTGGCGAAGGCGAGGCAGAGCGCCACGTCGGCCATGCTGTCATAGGTGCCGTGGTCGGCGCCCGTCTCGATCTCGATCACCGTATACTGCGGATCCCAGACCGGGATGCCCCTGAAATGCGCCGAGCGGTGGTACGACTTCTCCGCGCATGGGGCGCACCTGCTGGCCCCCTGCGCGGGCGCTCCGCAGGATGTGCATTCGCCCCGCGCCCTCCTGGCGGCGTAGAGCTTTCGGGAGCGCGCGTTCTTGCGTTCGGGGCAACGGCCGGCCTCCTCGATGGCGGCGCATCGCGCACAGCGCGACAGGCCTTCATGGACCGGACCGCCGCAGCGCGTGCAGCAACCGGCAGCCCGGCGTTCGGCATACAACTGCCGCTCGGCCTGCTGGCGCTTTTCGCGGCATGGCGAGCAGGTGGTTCCCCCCTCGACCGGCGGGCGCGCGCCGCAGCGAATGCAGAGCCCGGCCTCGATCCGCGCCTTCTGGCGCTTCCTGCTCCTGGCCCGGCCGGCGCGCCGCTTTGCATCGGCATTGGCCCCGCCATACGGCTTTCCGGCTTCCTTGCCGGCCCGGTATTTCGCCCGGTCTTCGGCGCGGCGCTTCTGAAGGCAGGGCTCGCAGGACGAGCGGCCTTCCGCCGACGGGCGCGTGCCGCAACGGGCGCAAATGCCCCCGGCCTGGCGCGCGGCTCGTTCCCTGCGTGACCGCTCGCGCTCGTACTCGCGCGCGCGCTCCATGTTCCGCCTGGGTTTTCCCTCGGCGCGCAGCCGCGCGTCGCGGGCCCGGCTCGTGCGGTTTCTCCCGGCCGCGCACGGCTCGCACACCGAGCGGTCCGGCGTGGGAGGCCGCTCGCCGCAGCGCGGGCATTGGCCGGCCGCAATCCGGGCGGCCGTCCGGCGCGCGAACCGCTCGCGGTCGCGTTGTTTCCTGACTTCCACGTCTCGATAGGCCACGACATTCTCCCCATCGAAATCGGAATCCCGGAAGAGGACGTCCCGCCGACGGTGCGCCGGCGGGACGTCCCCCGGAAGTTGCTGCTCAGCCGCGCTGCTTGCGGTCGCACATGAGTGAGGTTGCGATCGCCCCCCACTTCTGTACGCCGCCGCGGGTGCTGAGCCCGGTGCAGATGATGATCTCCGCGCGCTCGGGACGCATCGCCTCGGCCTGCTTGCGCGAAACGACAATGTGCTCCGCCTTGCGCCGGCTCTTCTTGCCCGCCGCCTCGGGCCGGACCGGGCGGATATCGCCGCAGGCCAGAGCGCGGAACCGCTCGACCACGAAACGGTCGTCGCCTTCGAGACCGCCGCCGAAGAAGTGAACCAAAAAGGTGTCCGCCGTGTTGCCGGGCATCGCCATCGCTGCCGTCATGGTGCCGTCTCCATCCTGCCGGTGATGATGAGCGGCGCCCGGACGCCCTCTCCGGACACCCGACCGCCGCCCGGCTTCCGGCCAGCCTCGGCCTCCTGGAGGTGCGAGGCGTGGCGGCGACGTCCGAATGGCGGCCGGGACGCGGTTCCCGACCGTCACCTGCAAGGCTGCCGGAGGGCATGACGACCCATTGCCCCGGCCTGTCCCGCTTGCGGCCAGGAGACGGGACGGCTACCTCCATGGGGCGATCCATCGCAGCCGGGCATGCTCCGGGCCGGGGCAATCGACGGAGCTTGATGAGGGTGCGATGGCATGAGCGGCAGGACGGTGACGCGGGCCGATCTGTATCGGGCGGTGCAAATGCGGATCGGCCTCTCGCATGCGGCGTCGGCCGGGCTGGTCGAGGACATGATCGAGGAGATCGTCGAAGCGCTGGTCCGTGGCGAGGAGGTGAAGATTTCGGGGTTTGCCGTCTTCGCGCTGCGGGACAAGGTGGCGCGGACCGGGCGCAACCCGAGGACCGGCGAGGCGGCGCCGATCGCCGCGCGGCGGGTCGTTGTCCTCAGGGCGTCGGACAAGCTGAAGGCGCGGATCGACGAGGCGCGAGGGCGCCCGCGTTCGGGGAAGAGGGGCGGGCCCGGCGGCTAATGCATCGAGCCGCCGAAGCGCTGCGACGGCTCATCGGGGCTTGCAGTCCAGTCCAGGAGGCGACGCAGGGCGGCGAGATCGGCGTATTGCAGGAACACCGCCGCGCGCGGCGACGCCGGGCTCCCGCCCTGCGCCTGGCGCGCTTCGGCAAACGTGATTTTCGCGCCGCCGCCGGGCGTGCGCGTGACATAGACCTTGTTGACGAAAACCGCCGGCATTTCGCCGATCCGGGCCTCTTCCTCTGCGGATGCCGATTGCGGCGCGTCCGGCTCATCCATGATGTTCTCCATTGCGGCTGCGGCCTGTCGCGGACGGCCCGTTCAGAGCGGCTCTATGCGTGTCGCCTGGAGCCCGCGCGGGACGTGCTCCGCGCTCACGATGACGCGCTGCCCCGGCTCAAGGTCGGTCATGCCGGAGCGGAACAGGGTGCTGGCATGGACGAACACCTCGGGACCGCCGTCGTCCGGCACGACGAAGCCGAAGCCTCTGGCGGGATCGAAGAACTTGATCGCGCCCTTCAGCTCCATGACGGGCGAAGACGCGCCGACGGCCTGCGGGCCCGGCTTGCCGGCGTCGAAGAGACTGTGGCCCGGCTCCATCGGGCCCCCGGATCGGGGTCCGGGGCCGGCGGGCATGGCGGCGGGCGGCTCTACCGACAGGATTTTCGACACTTGCGGTCCCCGGTCGCCCTGCACGACCTCGCAGGTCACGGCCGCGCCCTCGGGCAGCGTTTGGTGGCCCGACGCCAGCACGGGCGTCAGGTGGCAGAACAGGTCGGCGGCGCCGTCCTCGCGTTCGAGGAAGCCGTAACCCTTGGCCGGCTGGAACCATTTGACGAAAGCGCGGACCGGCGGGCCGACCGGCCCGACGCCGGGTCCGGCGGCAGCCCCTCCGTTGACGGGCGCGCGGGCCGGGGATGCCATGCGCGCCGCCGCCGTGGAAAAGTCTATGGACAGAATTCGCGAGACCTCGGGTCCGCGCAGGCCCGGCGCCGTCTCGCAGACGACCGCCGCGCCGGGAAGAAGGCGGTCGAGACCCGCCGCCGTCAGCACCTGCGCCCGGCAGAAGAGGTCCGGAGAGCCGTCATCGGGCAGAAGGAACCCGTATCCCTTGCCCGGATCGTACCATTTGACCGCAGCCGAAATGGACATGCCGGCGCCGGAGCCCGGAAGAGGAGCTGTCATCTCGAACGGCTTTCCCCTCATGACGGAGGTTGGTATCGAACGGCATTTCTACCTTTCGCCAGGGGCGCGGTGAAGTCCTTGCGGGCGCAGGGGCGCACGGGACAGGATGGCGCGGACAGGAAGGCGGACGATGGCGCGGGATCGGGGTATGGGAGACGAGTGGCGCCCGGCGCCGGATGCAACGTCCGGGGCACGACTCGCCTTGGCCTGCCGGCCGACCTCGAACGGTCGCTGCGCCTGCTGGACGACGAACAGCTCGACCGTTTGGCGAAGGCGGTAAGCGCGGAAATCGGCCGGCGCGGACGAAATGCAGCGGACAGCCCCCCGGCTGCACGCGCTCTGCGGGCAGGGATGTCCGGCCCCGCAACGCCGGCAGGACCGAAACCCGCCGCGCCGGACCGCGCGGCGTCCCTGACGCCGGGACAGGAACGGCTGATCCTGGCTGCCTGTGAGGCCGGCCTCCGGCCGGCGGCGATTGCGCGGGAGGTCCGGCTCCCGCAGACGATCGTGCGCCAGGTGATCGCCGCCGCGCGGCCGGACCGCCGCAAGCCGCAGCGATGGGCGCCGGCAGGCGCCAGTAGCTGCCCGCCGCCTTCTGCGTCCTCGCATTTCGAAGCGGGCGCGCAAGCGCGCCGCGGGAGGGTTTCCGGAAGGGCTTGCGGCTGTCGCGGCCCCTATCCATTCTTTGGGGACGGGACGGGGCTGCGCTTGGCATTCGGCGCGGCTTGGGCAAGGCCGCAAGTCATGGAGGGACGGGCAATTCCGGGAGGATCGAAAGCAGGCGCCGGCCCGGCGTCGGCCGGCACGGTGAAGCAGCCGGAGCGGGGGCCGCTTCCGGCCTTCGCAACGCCGGACTGGCTTCGGGAGAACCACCATCTGATGCGGGCCGACCTGCGCAAGCTGGCGGTCTGGCTGGCGCAGGAGCACGCCGATTGGCCTGCCGAGGCCAACGGCTCCGACGAGGCGGCGTTCTGGCGTGCGGTGCATGGCTTTGCGCAGCGCTGGACCTGGTTCCTGTGGCTGTTCGAGGACCGGATCGTGAAGACCTTCGGCGAGGCGAAGGGCGAACGGAAGCTGCTGGGCCCGCGGGTGCTCAGGACGGCCGGCGAGAGGGCGCAGTCTCTCAGCCCCTTCGGTCCGGGCAACGGCGATGCGACGATTCTGGACGATCTGGAGACGCTGTGGCAGGCGCGCGAAGTCGAGTTGGTAGCGCAATCGATCTGGGTGCTGTCCTGCCTGGAAGGACCGGAGGGCCGCCTGATCGCGTCCCCCTGGTTGGGGGAGCCCGGGATCGAGGCGCTGATCGGGGACGCCCTGCGCCGCCAGCGTTTCGGCGTGGACCCCGAACGCGGCAATCTGGTCGAGCGGTTGCTGGGCGAGCCCGCCGGGGCGCAGCTGGAAGGGCTGGCGGCGCGGGCGGAGGCCATGGCCGCGACGCTGCGCAGGGAGATGGACGAGGCCTGGGCCCGCCTGAAGGAGCATGTCGCGGCGCTTGAGGACTACGGCGCGGCGGAAGAAAGGTTGTCATACCTGCTGTTCGACGTCGAAACCCTGTTCGGTGCTGTCGAGGAGCTGGAGGACGCGCGCCAGGAGGCGCTAGCGCGGCGCCGGCACGGATTGTTGCGGGCGCTGTTGCAGGAGACGCTGGATGCGTTGCCGGAGACGCGGTTCGCCGAAAGGGCGGATGGGCTGAAGGACAGTGTCTCGGGGCTGCTGGCCGATGCCTCCCTGCCGCTCGGCTTTCCGGATCCCGAATGGGAGCGCTGCCGGGAACTGGCGGAACGCTTCCGTGCGGAAATCGTGGAGCCGGGGGAACGGGAGCGGGCGCTCCAGGAGGCGTCGCGCCGCTATGCAGAGACTCCGAGCGCGGCGAACCTGGAGGCCCTGCAGACGGCGGCCGGGGCGGTGAACGCCGAGCCGCCGTCGAGCGAGCCGGCGGCGGCGCTCGATGCCATCGGCGCCTGCCTGGGGGAGCTGGTCGGAACGTTCGGCTCGATGGCGGGCCGGGACACCGGCGGGGAAACCGAAACGCTTCCGGGCCCGAAGGAGAGGGAGCGGGTGCTGCGCGCTGAAATCGACGACTTGAAGGCGGCGAACCGGCAGGCGGAGGAGCGGATCGCGGCGCTGTCGCAGGAGGTGGACGGCGCCGGCGAGGAAAATGCCGGGCTGCGGCGCGAGAGGCGCCGCCTGCAGCAGCGGATCGCGGTGCTGGAAGGCGTCGCGCCGCTGGAGGCGGCGACGGAGAACCCGACAGTGCCGCCGCCGGCGAGCTATGCGGAGCTGCCGGATTGGGCGGCGCAGCATTACGGCGGACGCGTGGCGCTGGCGGGCCGCGCGCTCAGGGCGCTCAAGGGAGCCGAGTTCGAGGATGTGGCGCTGGTGGCTGGGGCAATTGCACTGCTCGGCAGCGCCTACTGGCGGATGAAGACCGAAGGCGGCAGGGAACTGCGGGAGGCGTTCGACGCCGAACTGCGCGCGCTGCGGCTGCTTGAGACCCCCAGCATAAGCCGCGACCGCCAGGGCAAGGCGCGCGACGATTTCACCGTCGAATGGAACGGCCGCAGGCTGACCCTCGACCGGCACCTGAAGACGGCCTCGAACACCCGCGATCCGAGATACTGCTTCCGCCTCTATTTCACCTGGGACGATGCGGACCGGCAGGTCGTGATCGGCCATCTCCCCGGACACATGAAGACGTAGGGACCGGGAACGGTCCATCGATGGCCGGCTGCCGCGAGCGGCGCGGTCATTGCATCGCCGCATGGAGCAGCCGACAGCGTGGCGCGGGGCAGCTTTCATGAACCCGGATCCGGCAAATGACCGTGGTCCGGCTTCGCCGAAGCCCTTGCAGACTTCGGACTGCGCCTCCAGGCTTTACACCAATAGCCCATTGGGCTATATGTGCGACCATGCAGGCCCGGAAGGATGGTGGCTGTTCCACGCGCGCATTTCGCGGTCCGCTCGGGGTCGCCGGAAGGGAGGCCGCATGGAATGAGCACGACGCGCATCGGGACCGGTCCCGCCGACCCGTCCACCCTGCCCGAGGGGCGGATCGACCCTTCGGCGGTGGACGCAACCGCAGAGGCCGACATTGCCGCTCAGCAGCGGGAGGACGAGGCCGAAGCCATGCAGGACATGGCGCGCTATGCGCGCCGGGTGCGGCGGCGGCTGGGCCTCACCCAGATGGAGATGGCGCGGCGCATCGGCGTGCCGCCGGACACGATCCGCAAATGGGAACAGGGCCAGCGCGGCCCGACCGGGGCGGCGCGCGCCCTGCTGCGGGTACTCGACAAGGCACCGGAGACCGCGCTCCGGGTGCTGGACTGAAAGGCGCCGCGACCATGCTGTGCGACGAAATATCGCTCGGGGTACGCCTGTCCGCGCCTGCCGCCGCAGGGACCGACAAGGGTACGCAAGGCTATGATATTGCAAAGGAAATCCCCGGCATACCGCGTTTGACAGGGCTCGCGCCGGCCCTCAAATGCCTTCTCCATGGACAAGGTCCGGGAGAAGGCGGAGGCAATGCAGGGGAACGGGGGAGACCGCAGGCGCGCGAACCGCAGCGGCGGGGCCGCGAACGACAATCACGGCCCGGAGGCACGCGGATCGGGTCCGCCTGTGCCGGCCTCCAAGTCGGCAGGGCAGGACGGGGCAGGCGGCGGAGCGGAAGCGCGGATCGATGCCGCCGTCATGCGGCTCGCCCGGCTGATCGGGCGGCAGATCGCCCGCGAGGAGTTCGACGGGCTCACGGCCGCCAACGACAACGCGCCGGAGAAGGAGGCGCACGACCGATAGGAGATTCCGGACCATGACCCTGCGCTGCGCGCTCTATGCCCGCTACTCGTCCGATCAGCAGCGGGAGGCTTCCATCGAGGACCAGCTCCGGGTCTGCCGCGAACGCGCGGAACGCGAGGGCTGGAAGGTCGTCGGGACCTACAAGGACTCCGCTATCTCAGGAGACAGCGTGATCCTCCGGCCCGGCGTCCAGGCGCTGCTGGAGGACGCGCGGCGGGGCGCGTTCGATATCCTCGTCGCCGAGGCCCTCGACCGGGTCAGTCGCGACCAGGCCGACGTGGCGACCCTCTACAAGCACCTGCGCTTCGCCGGCGTGATGATCTTCACGCTCGCGGCAGGCGAAGGCGAGATCAACGAGCTGCATGTCGGCCTCAAGGGCACCATGAACGCGCTGTTCCTGAAGGACCTGGCGGCGAAGACGCACCGGGGCCTCCGGGGCCGCGTGGAGGCGGGCAAGTCAAGCGGCGGGCTCTGCTACGGCTACGACGTGGTGAAGGCGCTCGACGCGGCAGGCGAGCCGGTGCGGGGCGAGCGGCGCATCAACGAGGCCGAGGCGGCGGTGGTGCGGCGCATCCTGCGGGAGTTCGCCGATGGCGCGAGCCCGCGCTCGATCGCGCGGCGGCTCAACGAGGAGGGCGTGCCCGGCCCCAGGGGCAAGCTCTGGACCGACGCCGTGATGCGCGGCCATGCCAAGCGGGGACGCGGGATCGTCAACAACGAGCTCTATATCGGCCGCCAGGTCTGGAACCGGCAGCATTTCGTGAAGAACCCGGAGACCGGCAGGCGGGTGCCGCGCCTCAACCCGCCGGAAGAGTGGATCGTGACGGAGGTTCCCGAACTCCGCATCGTCGATGACGAACTGTGGGCGGCGGTGAAGGCCCGGCAGGCGGAAATCTCGGAGATATATGCGGACACCATCGCCTCGGTGCGCAACGCCCATGCCAACCGCCTGAACCGCACCCACCGTCCGCGCTACCTGCTCTCGGGCCTGCTCAGGTGCGGGGTGTGCGGCAGTCCCGTCGCCTTGCGCGGCCAGAGCCGCTACTGCTGCTCGCGCCACATGAAGTCCCGCTCCTGTTCCAACACAAGGGGCATCCAGCGCGCGGCGATCGAGGAGCGCGTGATGGCGGGGCTGAAGGACAGGCTGATGGTTCCGGAGGCGGCCGGGCAAGCGATGAAGGCGTATGCGGAGGAGACCAACCGGCTGAACCGCGAGCGCCGCGCCTCGGGAACCGCCGACCGCAAGGAACTGGCGGCGGTGACGGGCAAGATCAGGACCATGATCGCCGCTATCGAGGACGGCGGCTATGTGCGCGGCATGTCCGACCGGCTGCGGGAGCTCGAAGCCCGCCAGGACGAACTCACCGAACGCCTTGCCGTCGTCCCGGCGGACGTCCCGGACATCCACCCCAATATCGCCGCCATCTACCGGCGCAAGGTGGCGCGGCTTGCCGAGGCGCTGGCCGACCCTCGCGACCGGGACGAGGCGGCCGCCGCCATCCGGGGCCTGATCGAGCGTATCGAACTCACGCCGGGCGAAAAGCGCGGCGAGATGCACGCCACCCTCCACGGCGATCTCGGGACCATCATCGAATGGGCCGCCGCCGACACCGGAAACAGGGCCAGCGCTACCACGCAATCCGCAATGTCGGTCTCGGTGTTTGCAAGGGCGCGAAAAAAGCCCCCGATTCTGCCAACGGGAGAAGTGCGTCCGCCGTCTCGCGCGCGCAATCAGGTGCGCGAACCGCGCCGGCGCAAGACGCGCGCGGGCAGGCGCGGGCGCGCGGGCACGATACGCGCGCAAAAAGGGTCCCGCCGGGTGGGCCGGCTGGCGGCGGGGAGAACGGAACGCAGTGGAGGAACGATATGCAGGAACGGAACGACAGAGCTTCGGCAAAGGCATGGCGAACATGACAGAACATGACATTCCGCAACTGTCCGGGATGCAGGCGCAACCCTTCGTCCGGGGTGACGCAAGAGGCGTTATACCCGCAGTCGTCGATAGGAACCGATGGCGGCCTCCCCCATCGTCACCCCGGCCCCCGAGCCTACCGGATGCACACATCTCATTTCGGCCCGTGTGCGGTGCGCCTGTCGGTCTTGCTACGCGGGCTTTTGTCCCCGTTTCATCGTCCCCGCGAAGGCGGGGACCCAGCCCTGCCTCCCGCCGCCGCAGCCGGAAGCGGCCCCTCACCCTGCCCTCTCCCCGAGGGAGAGGGTCTTCCGGGGGCGCGTTTCCCTCCTCTCCGTCATGGGGGCCGGGGCGACCCCCGCTTCCGCGAGGGCAGGCGGTCGGGGTTATGCAACGCCACGTCACCGGGCGCAGATGTGTGAATCCGGCAGGCCCCCGAGCCGGGGTCCATCCATGCCTCCCGATGCCGCCGCGGCCGGTGAAGAATAGGGCGAACCGCCGGGGCCTGCTCCAAGCCGCATGACAAAACATGACACATCATGACAATCCGGTGGAGTGGGGCTCCCGCATGCGCACATCTCGTTCCGGCCCGTATCCGGCGCCTGCCGGTTCGGCCACGCCGGCTCCGCGCCCTTTCGTCACCCCGGCCCCCGAGCCGGGGTCCATCCATGCCTCCCGATGCCGCCGCGGCCGGTGAAGAGCGGGACCGACCGCTGAAGCTGCCGCGAGAGCCGAGGCTGGGCCCCGGCTCGGGGGCCGGGGCGACCGTGGGGAACATGCAACGCGAAGCGGGCAAACGCAGATGTGTGAATCCGGTAGGGGTGACGGGTGGGAAGACGTTCGCGCTCAGCCAACGCCGGCAACTCCGTCAATCCGGCAGCCCGCAAGCGGGAGCGGGTTTGCGGATGGGACAGCTATGCCAAGAGACGACGCAGGGCATGACTCTCGCACATCGGGACCATGACATCGCATGACATTCCATGACACATCGCGGGCCTCTCCGGGCGAACCTTGCCGGGCCGGCGGAAAAGGGCCTATTGGTCGGACCGCCCGAACGCATGGACCGCCAGGAAAAGCCGCCTTGCCGTTTTCGCCTGCCCGCCGCTGCCTCATCGCGTTCGCCGCCGGTCTCGGGCTCTGCCTGGGCCTCGCACGGCCCGGCTTCGGCGCGGACGCGATCACGGTCTTCGCCGCGGCCAGCCTGAAGAATGCGATGGACGAGATTGCCGCCGGGTTCGAGCAGGAAGCCGGACATGCCGTCACGGTCTCCCTTGCCGGCTCCTCCGCGCTTGCCCGCCAGATCCAGCACGGCGCGCCCGCGGACATTTTCATTTCCGCGAACCCGGATTGGATGGACGCGCTGGAGCGGGACGGCTTCATCGAACCGGACAGCCGCTTCGACCTGCTGAGAAACACCATCGTGCTGATCGCACACGGGCGGGACGCGCGCCCCGTGGAAATCCGGCCGGGCCTGGATATCGCAGGCATGCTGGGCGAAGGCCGCCTTGCCATGACGTTCGTGGACGCCGTGCCCGCCGGGATTTACGGGAAGGCTGCGCTTCGCGCGCTGGGAGTCTGGGAAGCTGTCCGGTCGAAGGTGGCCCAGGCGGACAATGTCCGCGCGGCGCTGGCGCTGGTCTCGTCCGGCGAGGCGCCGCTCGGGATCGTCTATGCAACCGACGCCGCAGCCGACGACAAGGTGACCGTGGTGGGCGCTTTTCCCGCGCGCAGCCACCCGCCCATCGTCTATCCCGCCGCCGCCGTGGCCGCGAGCCGCAACCCGCTCAACGCGCGCTTTCTCTCCTGGCTCCGCGGGCCGGCCGCGCGAAAGGCGTTCGAGCGGCAAGGCTTTGTCACCGCCTTCGAGTAGAATTGCGGCATGGACTGGCTGAGCCCCGAGGAATGGCGGGCCGTCGCGCTCTCGCTGCGCGTCGCGTTCTGGGCAACGCTTGCGAGCCTGCCGCTCGGGGTGTTGACCGCCTATGCGCTGGCGCGCTGGCGCTTCCCCGGCAGGCAGCTGCTGAACGGCGCGGTGCATCTGCCCCTCATCCTGCCCCCGGTGGCGACGGGCTACCTGCTGCTCCTGACCTTCGGGACGCAAGGGCCTCTCGGCGGTCTTCTGCAGGAGGTCGGCATCGTCTTTGCCTTCCGCTGGACGGGCGCGGCGCTGGCGGCGGCCGTCATGGCCTTTCCCCTCATGGTTCGCGCCATCCGGCTTTCCATCGAGGCGGTGGATCCGAAACTGGAGCAGGCGAGCGCGACGCTCGGCGCCTCCGGCCCATGGGTCTTCGCGACCGTGACCCTGCCGCTCGTCCTGCCGGGAATTCTCGCCGGCACGATCCTGGCGTTCGCCAAGGCGATGGGAGAGTTCGGAGCGACGATCACCTTCGTCTCCAACATTCCCGGCCAGACCCAGACCCTGCCGACGGCCATCTACGCCTTCCTCCAGGTGCCCGGCGGCGAGGCCTCCGCGCTCCGCCTCGTGGCAATCGCCGTTGCGGTGTCCATGGCGGCGCTGCTGCTTTCCGAGCTCGTCGCGCGGCGCGTGGCAAGAAGGGTGGCCGGCGCATGACGCTTTCCGTCGCCATCCGCCACGCCTTCCCCGGCTTCGAACTCGATGTTTCGTTCGAGGCGCCGCCGGGCGTCACCGTGCTCTTCGGCCGCTCCGGCTCCGGCAAGACGACGACCGTCAACGCCGTCGCAGGCCTGTTGAGGCCGCAGGCCGGGCGCGCGGTTGCCGACGGCTGGGTGCTGTTCGATACGGAGCGCGGCGCCTGGCTTCCCGCCCACCGGCGCCGGCTCGGCTACATTTTCCAGGAGGGGCGGCTGTTTCCGCACCTTACCGTGAGGCAGAACCTGCAGTACGGCCGCTGGTTCGCGCCGAAGAACGGGCCGCGCGAGGACATGGGACGCATCGTGGACATGCTCGGCATCGGCCACCTGCTGGGCCGCCGCCCCGGAGCGCTGTCGAGCGGCGAGAAACAGCGGATTGCGATCGGGCGGGCGCTGCTCGCGAGTCCCAGGCTCATCCTGGCGGACGAGCCGCTGGCGTCCCTGGACGAGGCGCGGAAGGCCGAGATCCTGCCCTATTTCGAACGGCTTCGGGACGAGGTGTCGGTGCCGGTCCTCTATGTGAGCCACTCGGCGGCGGAGGTCGCGCGCCTCGCGACCACCGTGATCGCCCTGCAGGACGGGCGCGTGGTGCGCCAGGGGCCTGCGGTCGAGGTGCTGGGCGACCCGACAGTCACGCCGCTCGGCGCGCGCGGTGCGGGCGCGGTGCTGGAGGCGGCGGTCGTCACGCACCATGCCGACGGCCTGTCGGAGATCGATGCGGGCGGCGTACGCCTGTTCCTGCCGAGGGTCCCGCATCCGCCGGGCAGCCGGATCAGGGTCCGGATCGCGGCGCATGAAGTGCTGTTGTCCCGCCAGGAACCGGAGGGCCTGTCGGCGCTGAACATCCTGCCCGGCACGGTCGAGTCGGTCCGGGCGGGAGAGGGGCCGGGAGCCATCGTGTCGCTTCGCACGAAGGCCGGCACGATCCTCTCCCGCTCGACCCGCCGTTCGACCGAGGCGCTGGGGCTGGCGGCGGGCGTGCATTGCCACGCCGTCATCAAGACCGTCGCCATCGCACCGGAAGAAGTAGGCGGCGCCTGAGCCGTCCGTTCCGGGCGAGCTAGCCGCTGCTGTGCGTGGAACCGGACCGATGCCTGCGCCGGACATAGACGCGCAGGCCCTCCGCTGCCAGGCCCGTAATCAGGCCTGCGAGCGCACCCAGGAAGACCGTGGCAAGCGCGGCGGCGGCGATGACCGGCCGGCAGTCGGGTCGCGCGTCGAGCAGTCTTGGCGTGAAGATCAGATCGACTGCCGCATAGATGAGCAGCGCGCCGACGACCGCCGGCGGGACCGACATGAGCAGACCGACGATCTCCGGTCCTATCGCAACGACCGTGCAGCAGAAGGCGGCCATAATCAGCGGCGCACCCATGCCGCGCGCGCCGAACCTGCGATGGGCGGCGATGCCGCCGGCGCCGTGGCACATCGGCATGGCGCCCAGCGGGGCAAGCAGGAGGTTCATCAGCCCGTTGGTGGCCGCGAGCTTCCGTTCGCTCACGCGCGCGGCCCGGTCCGGATAGAGCGAACGGGCAACCGCCGCGGCGACCACCACGGCATTGAGCAGGGTCAGCGGCAGTTGCGCGAGCACTCCCGAGAGCACGGCATGGATGGAGTCGATTCCCCCGGCGGGCATTGCCGGGGGAATCGGCGGCCCGGTGTGGGGAACCAGCAGCACGGCGCCTACGACGACAAGCGGGACCCACGGCCCCCTCGGCAGGAGAAAGGCGAGCGACAGCGCGGCAAGGGCGGCCAGTGCCATGACCCAGTCGCTGCTCATCAGGCCGAAGGCCACCGTTCCCAGCATGAGGCCGAGCCCGGCCTGGAGGCCGGTGACTACCGATCGGGGAATCGCGCGGGTCGCCCTTTCGAACGACGGGACGGCCGCAAGCAGGAGCAGGACCGCGCCGACGATGCCGCCTGCCCAGGCGGTTTCCACGGCCGTGAGGCCGCCGGCAATAATGACTGCGCCCAACGCCTTCATCGGCTGGACGGATATGGGCAGGCGGTAAACGGCGGCGACGAGGACATAGCCGGCCGCGAAGCCTGCGAAGACCGGCGTCGGCGCGAGAATGCCCGCGCCCACCGCCGCCACGACATAGGGCAGGAATGTGCCCAGATCGCCGAAAGCGCCCGACAGCTCCCCGCTTGCCGACCGCAGGCGCTCCAGACGTCCCGCGCCTTGTCCTCCGAACCCAGGCATCATGGCTATCTTGTTGTTTTCGTGCCTGTCTTGCCCCAAAGCCTACAGTCCGGAAGCGCCCTGCGAAAGCCCGGACCGGCGGCGCAATCCGAACCGATTTCCGCACCGAAACTTCTGCTCTTTTTGTCGATTCAGGTTGATTTTTGTGCTTTTCTTCCGAATCGAGGGAGGAATTGCAGAGTGGAAGGTTTCTGGCTGATACTCGCTGAGGCTGTGGGCCTGATCCTCTCCTGGGACTCCGATCTCATCGAGATTGTCGGCCTGTCGCTGCGGGTGACGCTGACGGCTGTCGCCATCTCCTGCGTCATCGGCCTGCCGCTCGGCGCTGCGGTAGGCGCTTTCCGGTTTCCCGGCCGGATGGCAGTCATCGTCATCCTGAATTCGCTGATGGGCCTGCCGCCCGTAGTGGTGGGGCTGATCGCCTACCTGATGTTGTCCGCCGCCGGACCGCTCGGGCCGCTGCAGCTGCTCTACACCCCGGCAGCGATGATTATCGCCCAGACGATCCTCGTCACGCCCATCGTCGCGGCGCTGAGCCGGCAGGTCGTGGAGGACTGTTACCGCGAATATGCCGAGCAATTCGATTCCCTCGGCGTCGGTCCCCTCGACCGTGTCGCCGCACTGTTGTGGGACGCCCGCTACAGCCTGCTCACCGTGGCGCTCGCCGGCTTCGGCCGCGCGGTGGCGGAGGTAGGCGCTGTCATCATCGTCGGCGGCAACATCAACCATGTAACCCGCGTGATGACCACGACGATTGCGCTGGAGACCTCGAAGGGCAACCTGGAACTCGCGCTCGCGCTCGGTGTCGTGCTGCTCGTCATCGCCGTAGCCGTAAACGGGGCCGTGATGGCGCTCCGGGCCTCGGCGGTTCGGATGGCCTATGCCTGAGGCGGCATTCCATATGGCTTCGCCGACGCCGGCAATCGAGGCGGATACGCCCTCGGAGGCTTTGCTTCGGGCCAGCGCACTCTGCTTCGATGCCGGCGGCAAGCGGCTTATCGACGGGATCGATATCGACATCCGTCCCGGCAGGCGGACGGTGGTGATGGGCGCCAACGGCGCCGGCAAGAGCCTGTTGCTGCGCCTGCTGCACGGCCTGATTCGCCCGACCGCCGGTGAAGTGCTCTGGCAGGGGCGGCCCCTCGACCGCGAAGGCCGGCTCGGGCAGGCGATGGTATTCCAGCGCCCGGTGCTGCTGCGCCGCTCCGTGCTCGCCAATCTCCGCTTCGCGCTTGCGGTTCGCGGTCTTTCGGGTCCGGAGCGTGCGGCGCGGGAGGCCGAGGCGATGGAACGCTCCCGGCTCGGCAATCTGGCGAACCGGCCGGCGCGCGTGCTTTCCGGCGGCGAGCAGCAGCGGCTTGCGGTCGTGCGCGCGCTTGCCTGCCGGCCGCGCGTGTTGTTCCTCGATGAACCGACGGCCAGCCTCGATCCGGGTTCGACCCATGCCATCGAACGGCTGGTCGGGGAAGCCCATGAGAGCGGCGTCGCCATCGTGCTGGTCACCCACGACATCGGGCAGGCCCGGCGCCTCGGCGACTACCTGGTCTTCCTGCATGCCGGCCGGACGGTGGAAACCGGGCCCGTTTCGAATGTGCTGGATGCGCCTCGCTCGGACGCGGTCCGCGCCTGGCTCGAGGGCCGGCTCTTTCTCGAACCCCCGCACCGCGCGGCAGGCTGAGGCCGGGCGGACATAGCATGGTCGGAAACGCGCTTCTCGGTGTCGCTGCCGCCGTCCTCATCGCCCTCGGACCGGCGGCGGCAGACCGATTCATTGTCGTCCAGTCCACGACCTCGATCCAGAACTCGGGCCTCTACGACCATATCCTGCCGATCTTTCGGCTGAAGACCGGCATCGAGGTGCGGGTCGTCGCCGTCGGCAGCGGCCAGGCGATCAGGAATGCCGCGAACGGCGATGGCGACGTGCTCCTCGTGCACGCCAGACCCGCAGAAGAGAAATTTGTGGCCGACGGCCACGGTGTCCGGCGGGCGGACGTCATGTACAACGACTTCATCATCGTCGGGCCGGCATCCGACCCCGCCGGCGTCGCGGGCATGGATGACGCCGTGGCCGCCTTGGCGAGGATTGCCGCCATCCGTACGCCATTCGTCTCGCGCGGCGACGACAGCGGCACGCACAAGGCGGAGCTCCGGCTCTGGGTGCAGGCCGACATCGACGTAACCGCGGCTTCCGGCAGCTGGTACCGCGAAACGGGTTCCGGCATGGGTGCCACCCTCAACACTGCCGCCGGCATGGATGCCTATGCGATGACGGACCGCGCGAGCTGGACAAACTTCGGCAACAGGAACGGCCATCGGATCCTTGTCGAGGGCGACCCCAGGCTGTTCAACCAATACGGCATCGTTCTGGTCAATCCGGAGCGGCATCCCAATGTGAAGGCGGGCTTCGGCCGGCGGTTCGTCGATTGGGTGCTCTCTAAAGAAGGGCAGGCGGCCATCGCGTCGTACCGGGTGGACGGCCGGCAGCTCTTCTTCCCGAATGCCGGCGGCTGACGGTCGGCTGCGGGCTTTCGCTGGAGTAAGGATTGCGGCATGACGCGGCTCTTGCTGTCCCTGCTGGCGGTTGCGTTCGCCGGCCTTGCCATGCCGGGCGAGGCGCGCACCGTCCGGGACTCCGCCGGAAGGGTCGTGGAAATTCCGGACCGGGTGGAGCGCGTCTTCGCAGCCGGGCCGCCCGCCTCGATCCTGATCTATGCGCTGAAGCCCGCAGCGCTGCTCGGCTGGCCGCGCAGGCTTCGCGACTACGAGAAGCCCTATATCGCCGAACCCTGGCGCGACCTTCCCGAAACGGGGCGGCTCACCGGGCGCGGCGGCGACGCGAACCTCGAACGGGTGATCGCGCTCGAGCCGGACCTCATCGTCGATTTCGGCTCCGTGCGGGACACCTATATCGACCTCGCAAACCGCGTTCAGGACCAGACCGACATTCCCTATATCCTTGTCAACGGGCGCTTCGCGGAAACGGCGGCCTCGCTCCGTCTTCTGGGCGACGCGCTCGGCGTCCCCGACCGGGGCGAGGCGCTGGCGGCGGACGTGGAGGCGACGTTCGCGGAACTCCGGGCCGCACTCGGCGCCGTGCCCGTGAACGAGCGCCCGCGCGTCTATCTCGCCCGCGGCCCGGACGGTCTGGAGACCGGGCTGAAGGGCTCCATCAACACGGAGATCATCGAGCTTGCCGGCGGACGGAACGTGGCCGACGTGCCCGGCCGTTACGGGCTCGTGCGGGCCTCGCCGGAACAGGTGATCGTCGCCGATCCCGACACCATCGTCACCTGGGACCGGACCTTCTACGACCGGGTCTGGCGGGACCCGCTCTGGCAGGGGATTGCGGCGGTCCGCCGGGGCCGGGTCTATCTCTCGCCGACCGCGCCGTTCGGCTGGATCGACCGGCCGCCCTCCATCAACCGCATGATGGGCCTGAAATGGCTTGCCGGGCTCTTCTATCCGGACCTGTGGCCAGGCGACCTGCGCGCCGAAACCCGCGCCTTCTACAAGCTCTGGTACCATGTCGATCTCGACGCGGCGGAGCTCGACCGGCTCCTCGAATGGACAAAGGGACGCGCGCCCTGAAGTCCATCCGCAAGCGCCGGGATACGGGAGCCGGAGCGGCGCTCTGGCTCGCGGGCGCGCTGGTCCTCGGCAGCTTCGCCGCGCTCCTGGTCGGGCCCTATCCGCTCGGGTTCGTCGAGGCAGTCTCGGTGCTGACGGGCGGCGAGAGCGCCGGCCGGGCGGAAACCGTGCTGCTGGCGATCCGCCTGCCAAGGGTCGCGGCCTCGCTGCTGGTCGGCGCGGCCTTGGCGGCGGCGGGCGCATGCTACCAGACGATCTTCCGCAACCCGCTCGTGTCGCCCGACATTCTCGGCGTGTCCGCCGGGGCGGGCCTCGGCGCGGTGCTCGGCATCTTCCTTTCGTTCCCGGTCGCGGCGATCCAGCTCCTGGGATTCGCTGGCGGGCTCGGCGCCGTCGCTCTCGTCGGTTTCGTCGCCGCGGCGGTGAAGACCGGCGACCGCACGCTGATTCTCGTCCTGGCGGGTGTGGTGGTCGGCGCGCTCGCCGGCGCGGCGACCTCGCTGCTCAAGGTCCTCGCCGACCCGTACGACCAGCTCCCCGCCATCACCTTCTGGCTGCTCGGCAGCCTCGCCGGGGTGAAGACGGAGGACCTCGTCCCGGCCGCGCCGGTCGTGGCCGCCGGGCTCCTGCCGCTGGTCCTGCTGCGCTGGCGGATCAATGTGCTGGCGCTCGGCGACGAGGAGGCGCGCGCGCTCGGCGTCGAGGCCGGGCGGCTCCGCCTCGTCGTCATCCTCTGCGCCACGCTCATCACGGCGAGCGTCGTGGCGGTCGCGGGCGTCGTCGGCTGGGTCGGGCTGGTCATTCCGCATATCGCCCGGATGCTCGTCGGCCCCGGCTTCGGCCGGCTGCTGCCCGCCGCCGCCCTGCTCGGCGCCGGATACATGCTGGCGGTCGATACGCTCGCGCGCACGATTTCGGCCGCGGAGGTGCCGCTCGGCATCCTGACGGCCGTGGTGGGCGCGCCCTTCTTCCTCTGGCTGCTCGCACGGGGGCGGCGCGCATGGGCATGACCGTCGAAACCCGCGAGCTCGCGATCGGCTATCCGGGGCACGAGGTCGGGTCCGGCATCACGCTCGCCGCCGGGCCGGGCGCGGTGCTCTGCCTGCTCGGCCCCAACGGCTCCGGCAAGACCACGCTGTTCAGGACGCAGCTCGGCCTCATTCCGGCGCGGGGCGGACAGGTGCTGCTGGAGGGCCGGCCGCTCGACCGCCTTTCCCGCGCGGAGATCGCGCGCCGCGTCGCCTACGTGCCGCAGGCGCATACGCCGCCCTTCGCCTGGTCCGCCTTCGAGGTCGTGCTGATGGGCCGGACGGCAAGGCTCGGGCTGTTCGCCCAGCCGGGCGAGGCCGACCGCGAGGCAGCCCGCGCCGCGCTGGAGCGCCTGCAGATCGGCGATCTGGCGGAGGCCGACTACACCCGCCTCTCCGGCGGCCAGCGCCAGCTCGTGCTGGTCGCCCGTGCGCTCGCGCAGGAAACGCCAGCGCTCATCATGGACGAGCCGACCGCCAGCCTCGACTTCGGCAACCAGGCGCTGGTGCTGCGGGAGATCGCGGGGCTGGCGTCGGACGGTCTCACGGTCGTCCTCTCGACCCACGATCCCGACCACGCCTTCGCCGTCGGCACCGATGTCGCCCTGCTTCACGAGGGGCGCGTGAGGGCGACCGGCGCGCCCGGCGCGGCCCTCACCGAAGAGGCGCTGTCCGCCGTTTACGGGGTCGATGTCCGGGTGGAGCGCCTCGCCGACGGCAGGACGGTCTGCGTGCCGTCGCTCGCCCGTCAGGGGGAAAGCCAGCGCACCGACCCGGCCTCCGACAGGTCGTAGCCGCCCATCGCGGCGGCCTTGCGCCGAAAGGCGCCGCCGCGCGCGAAGGCTACAAGCGCCTGCACCCGCCCGGTGAAATAGGCCCGCCGGTCGATCAGCAGGTCGAACCGCTCGCTGACCAGCGGCAGGAACGGCAGATGGAACTGCCGCGCCATCGCCTCGATACCGGGGGCCGCATCCGCTTCTCCCGCCGCGACCGCTGCTGCGGCGTCGCTCTCGGTCCGCGCCAGCTCCGCCGAGGGGACGAGGTCCGAGGCCGTCAGCCCTTCCTTCGTGAGCAGCGCCTCGAAGAGCGCCGCCGCGCCCGCCCCCGGCTGGCGCATGACGACCCGCCTGCCCCTTAGGTCGGACATGCAGCGCACCCGGTCGCGCATGGCTTCCGAGAGCACAAGCCCGCGCGCCCGCCCGGCCCAGGCGATCAGCACGGATCCGCGCAAGCCTCGCGCGGCCACCGTTCGGACGTTCCAGTCCGTTTCTTCCGGGATGTGCAGCCCGGCAAGCGCCGCGCGGCCGCCGGCGAAGGAATCCAGGCCGTCGAGGCTGCCGTTCCAGAGCGTCGCCAGGCCTGAGCCGGACTCGCGCACGGCCCAGTCGAGGAGCGGGTCGTGAGAGCCGGTCAACACCTCCGGCCGCTCCGGGGACGCGGCATCGCCGCCGCCCTCGATCCACGCCAGGATCTCCGTGCGCGGGAAGAGCAGCTTGCCGGTGATCCGCCGGTGCGGAATCCCGCCAGCGGCGGCAAGGTCGTACACTTTGCGTTCGCGCACGCGCAGAAGCGCCGCCACCTCCTTCGTCGTGAGGTAGGGCGGCTGCCCGCCGCCGGCTTCTTCGAGAGCGTCCTGGGCCATGGTTTCCGGGATTAATACCATTGTTGACGGGTCGATACCGACGGTTCCATAGCCGGACTACGGCAGGGGCAATGCGATGGCGCCGCCAGCCCCCTTGCGATGTGTCATGGAATGTCATGCGATGTCATGTTCCGCATGCGCGAAAGTTATGCCCTGCGTCGTCTCTCGGCATAGCCGCCCCATCCGGGCGCTGCCCTCCCGCTTGCGGACTGCCGGATTGAGAGAGCTGCGGGCGGCGGATTGGCATTCCGGGGCGACGGGATGGGCGCGAACCGTGAGCGCAAAACCCGACAAATCCGATTCCTTCACACGCTCGAAGGCGGGGACCCCCTCCACGGAAGCGTCATGATGTGTCATGTTTTGTCATGCGGCGGGGTTGCGGCCCCGGCTTTCTGCCTGTCGGGGCGGGCGTTTCGGGCGCGGTCGAGAGTGCGGGCGAGGGAGGCTTCCGTGCGGCGGTGCTGCCTTTCGCGCCATGCCGTGTATTCGGGCGACGGCAGCTTGCCGACGAACTTCCGCCCGCTGACATGGCAGTCGATCGGGCCGCCGAGGCCCCCGCCTATCGCGACCGGCCCGAACCGGCGCTCCATCTTTTCCAGCCACGCCCGGAACTCCGGCGTCTCCTGGCTGCCGGCCCAGACCTCGCCGCCATAGTGGAACTCGTCCTCGCTGCCGTCATAGTTCGGCACATAAGGGTCGGGCTCTTCGAACGGGTCGTCGAGACCGTCCCACATTTCCTCTTCGGGTTCCGGCTCCGGTTCGGGCAGGTGTGCGGCGGCCCAGTCGAGCACGGCGAGGAGCTGGCGCAGATGGCCGAGCGCGGCACGCCCGGCGCGGTGGCGTTCGGCAAGCGCGCGGTCGTCCTCCGGCGGCGGCCCGGCGTCCACGTCCTCCGCATAGGCTGCGGCGAGGGCTTCGGCGGCCGGCGCCAGCCCTGCGGCCAGCTTCGCCGCCAGTTGGGGGCGGGGATCGGTTGCAGTCATGGTTCCTCCTTGCCGGTCCGGGAGTGGGACCCTTTTTGCGCGCGTATCCTGCGTGCGCGCCTGTGCCCGCCCGCGCGCGCCTTGCGCCGGCGCGGTTCGCACGCCTGATTGCGCGCGCGAGACAGAGGGACGCACCTCTCCCGTTCGTTCCCGCCGGGGCTTTTTTGCGGGCCCCAGCCCTTGCTTCCCTCAGCAGAAATCGGGATAGGGGGGAGCCTCACGGCTCCACCCCTCCCACACCACCGTGCATACGGGTCCGTACACGGCGGTTCGACGGATTTAGGCTGCGGAACGGCCTCGCAGGGAGGCGAGGCCGAGCCTGTCGAAGAAGGCATTGGGTAGCGCGTATGCGAGCGCGGGACTGTTGCTGAGCCGCCACGGGCCGTGGACACTGCCGGCAGTTTTCGCCGCCAAGTGCTTGTTGACGCCAAGGCGGCGTAGCGCCGCGAAGCGGGTGCGCCCGCGTTTCCACTGCTGCCAGGCGATGGCGCGGAGCCGTCGTCTGACCCATCGGTCGAGGGTGAGCAGTACCGAAGGGGTCTCGCAGAAGCCGAAGTAGCCCCGCCACCCGACAAGGTAGCGGGAGAGTTCCGCAACGAGACGGGTGAGGCTGACGCTCCTGGTGCGGCGCGTCAGCTCCCGGACCCGTGCCTTGAACCGGGCGAGCGCCTGCGGCGCGATGCGCCGCTTCGTGGCCCGCTCGGCGGTGAAGCTGAAGCCCAGGAAGGCCCTCGCCGACGGACGGTCTACCGCGCTCTTGTCTGCATTGACCTTCAGCTTCAACCGCCGGGCGAGGAACCTCGTCACGCTCGCCATGACCCGCTCGCCCGCCCGCCGGGACCGCACATAGATGTTGCAGTCGTCGGCGTAACGGACGAAGCGGTGACCGCGCTTCTCCAGTTCCTTGTCCAGAACGTCGAGCATCAGGTTCGACAGCAAGGGCGAGAGCGGACCGCCCTGTGGCGTCCCCTCGGTGGTTGGGCCGACCAGTCCGCCGTCCAGCACCCCCGCGGTCAGAAAGCCGCGGATGAGCCTGAGCAGGCGTTTGTCGGCCACGCGCTCGGCCACCAGTCCCATCAGGATGTCGTGGTTCACCCGGTCGAAGAACTTCTCCAGATCGAGATCGACCGCATAAGCGTAGCCCGCCCGGATATGCTCCTGCGCGCGCTCTACCGCCCGATGGGCCGAGCGTCCGGGCCGGAACCCGTAGCTCGCATCCGAGAAGCCGGGATCCCAGTCTCCCTGCAGCACCTGCATCGCCGCCTGCTGGATGAAGCGGTCGAGCACTGTCGGCACGCCAAGAGCGCGAACGCCCCCCGATGCCTTCGGTATCTCTACCCGCCGAACCGGCTGCGGTTCGTAGCTGCCGTCCAGAAGACGGGCCTTCGTCTCGGGCCAGTGGTCTTTCAGGTGAGCGCCCAACTCTTCGACGGTCATCCCGTCGAGGCCGGGCGCCCCCTTGTTGCGCCGGACACGCGCCAGCGCCTTCTTCATGTTGCCGGGGGCGACCACCGCTTCCATCGATGGTCCGCGCCCAGCCGCCGGGCGTTCGGGGTCGGCACGCGCCATGCGGGCTTCGGTCCCTCGGTCTCCGGCGCTCCGGGCTTCACCCCTCGCCTCCGGCTCCAAGGCCAGTTCCAACTGGATGTTCTGCCGCTTGGTCCGCATGAGCCTGCCGTCCTAATAACCCTGTCCGTCGTTCGGGCCTTCGCCGGGGGGCCGGCTACTATGCCCTCTGCTGACTTCTGCGCCGCGATCACGGCCCTTGCGGAACCGCTCAGTCCGGGGGTTCCGGACACGACGCAGACCTCCCGAGGTAAGACCAACCGCCTTCACCGCACACCCGCCGGATTTACCACCCCGGCCCTTGATGGCTGCGGACTTCGCGATCGCTTGCTCGCTCGTCCGGCCGGGTAGGCCTCGTATCCGGTTCTTGTCCATCGGGTCGCGGCTTTGCTCCACGCTTCCTTCAGACCCCGCCTCGCGGCGACGCCCTTGCGCTTCGCTAATCCTTCGCCGCCATCGGGCTGGATAGAGGACTTGCACCTCCAAGCTGTTGGCCATGCTCGGCACACAAGCCGAAAGGCGGCCCCGGAAGCCGCCTTCCTCTACGCCCATTGTAGCACACTTTTCTCCAGGTCAAGCCTCTATCGAAACAAAAAGTGGATATATTTGAAATTTATCTTAATTTCCAGAAGAAAATCGGAATACACCGGATAGGACCCTTGGCGGCGGGAAGGCAGGTCCGGCAACTTTCATGCCCGGTTCGAACGGAGCCCGATTCCGCTCTATACTCCGGCCCCATGACGCTCGGTGAAATCGCCGTCCGGCTGGAAGTGCTCGGCAACGAGACGCGGCTTGCCGTGTTCCGCCATGTGGTGCGGGCAGGCGAGGCGGGGCTCGCCGTCAACGAAATCCACGAGCGCACCGGCGTTCCGCGCTCCACGCTCTCGCACCATCTGCGCCGGCTCGCCGATTGCGGACTGATGAGCCGGGAGCGGCGCGGCACCACGCTCATCTGCCGCGCCAATGCGGAGGCGATGAACGAAACGCTGGGCTTCCTCCTGAAAGAATGTTGCGCAGACCATCTTGACGGATCGTGCCATCATCGGCATATTTCGATTTAGTTAGAAATATCGAAATAGAGACTCGCGCCGATGGCCGCCCTCGCCGCTACCCTGAGACGCTTGGAATTGCCGAAAGTCGGGCAGGTCTGGCTGGCCGTGTTGGCAATCCTGGCCGCGATTGCGCTGGCCGACCCTGGGCAGTTCCGCCCGTCCGTAGCCTTCACGCTCGGCGCGCTTGCGCAAACCCTGCCCTTCATCGCCTTCGCCGTGCTCGCGGTGGCGGTGCTGAAGGCGACGGGGGCCGACGCGCTGGTGGCGCGGGCCTTTGCCGGGCGGGAAAGCCGGATGATCGTGCTCGCGGCGCTGGTCGGCGGCCTGGCGCCCTTCTGCTCCTGCGAGGTGATCCCGTTCATCGCTGCGCTGCTGGCGCTCGGCACGCCGGTCTCCGCGGTAATGGCGTTCTGGCTCTCCTCGCCGCTGATCGACCCCGCCGCCTTCCTCATCACCGCGGGCGCGCTCAGCTGGCCGTTCGCCATCGGCAAGACGGTGGCCGCCGTCGCGATCGGCCTCCTCGGCGGATTCGCCATGCAGGCGGCGGTGCGTGCCGGCTTTTTCGCCAATCCCGTGAGGCCGCGCGAAGCCGGCGGCTGCTGCGGCGCGCCGAGCGCGTTCGGCGGCGCGCCGGAATGGCGCTTCTGGGGCCATGCGGACCGCCGAAGCCTGTTCGCCGTCGAGGCGCGGGACAATGCGCTCTTCCTGCTCAAATGGCTGACGCTCGCCTACCTGCTGGAGAGCCTGATGCTGGCCTGGCTGCCGGCGGAAGCCATTGCGGGCGCGGTCGGCGGCGAGGGCCTGCTGCCGATCGTCGTCGCAGCGCTGGTCGGCGCGCCAGCCTATCTCAACGGTTACGCCGCCCCGGCGCTGGTCGCAGGGCTCATCGAGCAGGGCATGACCAACGGCGCCGGCATGGCCTTCATGGTCGCGGGCGCGGTCAGCTGCATCCCGGCGATGACGGCCGTTTATGCGCTGGTGCGGCGTCCTGTCTTCCTCGCCTATGTCGGACTCGGATTTGCCGGCGCGGTCCTCTCCGGTATCGTCTTCGGAGTGCTGTTCCCGACACTCTGAGGAGAACCCGGTGCCTCGCATACCGGTCGAAACCGCCGAATCCCTGATCGGCGAAGCCTTCGCTGCGGCGGGCTGTTCCGATGCCGAGGGCGCGCGCATCGCGGTCTCGCTCGTCTCGGCCAACCTCGCCGGCCATGACAGCCACGGCATCGTGCGCGTGCCGCGCTATCTGGACATGCTGCGCGACGGGCGCGTCGTCGCCGACCGCGAGGTCGAGACCGTGTCGGACAACGGCGCGCTGGCGGTGCTCGACGGGCGGCTCGGCTTCGGCCAGACCATCGGCCCGCAGGCCGTGCGCTGCGGCATCGACAAGGCGCGCGCCGGGGGCGTCGGCGTGGTCGCGCTGCGCAATACCGGCCATCTCGGGCGCATCGGCGAATGGGCCGCGATGGCGGCGGAGGAAGGGCTGGTCTCGGTCCATTTCGTGAATGCGCGCGGCAGCGTGCTCGTCGCCCCTTACGGCGCGCGCGAGCGGCGTTTCTCCACCGCGCCCTTCTGCGTGGCCGTGCCGCGCGAGGGCCGCGAGCCGCTGGTGCTCGATTTCGCGACTTCCGTGGTCGCGGAAGGCAAGGTGCTGGTGGCGGCCAAGGGCGGCAAGCCGGTGCCGGACGACGCGCTGATCGACGGCGAGGGACAGCGCACCTCCGATCCCGAGGCGCTTTACGGCTCCGCCGGCCCCGATGCGCCGCCGCAGTTCCGCGACGGCAAGGGCGCCATCCGCGCGATGGGCGAGCACAAGGGCTCGGGCCTGGCGCTGATGTGCGAGCTGCTGGGCGGCGCGCTCACCGGAAACGGCGTCTGCGGGCCGACGGACCGGCCCTTCGCCAACGGCATGTTCTCGCTCTATGCCTCGCCCGACGCCTTCGGCCCCGGCGAGGCGTTTGCGCGCGCGGTGGAGGACTATGTCGAGTGGCTGCTCTCCGCCCGGCCGGCGGACCCGGACCAGCCGGTGCTGGTGCCGGGCGATCCGGAGCGCATGACCGCCGCCGAGCGCCGCGCGCACGGCCTGCCGCTCACCGACGACGCCTGGGACGCCATCGTCTCCTCCGTCCGCGCGACGGGCCTCGCCGCCGAGCGCATCGACGCCCTGCTCGCCAACGGCTCGGCGGGCGGGTAAGTTTCGTCGGCATTGCTCAGAATTGGGGGCTCCGCAAAACGGTGGGACAGGCGCGTGTGGCAGCAATCATCCGCAATCCGGCGGACCCCGAACGGCTTTGGGAAGGCCTGTTCCTTGTGGATACGGCGAGGATGAATTCGGTCGTGCCCGGGCCGCATCTCGACGCCATAGGGTTGAAACCCAAGGGCCGGCGCATCTGCAGGAAAATTGAGGGTGGCGAAGCCGTTTTCGACGCAACGGTTGCGGATATCGAGGTCATGGGAGAAACGGTCGGCGCAACCGTCCTTTACGGCGAGTCGGACGCGGAGCCTTCGCTCGGCCTGACGGCGCTGGCGTCCGCCGGTATCGAGGCCGATCCGACCGGGCAGGAGTTGAGACGCCTGCCTGCGGTGCGGCTCAAGGGCGTCCGGGCGGGCGCCTGACAACGAACTTCATCACGACGAAAGCCGAGGGAGACCGGCCCGAATGATTCATCTCCATAGCTGGAACACGTCCAACGGGCGCAAGATCTCGATCATGCTGGAGGAGCTGGGGCTGGAATACCGGTGGCACCCGGTCAATATCGGCAAGGACGAGCAGTTCCATCCGGACTTCCTGAAGCTCAGCCCGAACAACCGCATCCCGGCCATCGTCGATCCGGACGGGCCCGGCGGCGGGCCGATCTCGCTCTTCGAGAGCGGCGCCATCCTGATCTACCTCGCCGAGAAGACCGGCAGCCCGCTCTGGCCGACGGAGCCGCGCCGGCGCCTGGAGGTGCTGCAATGGCTGATGTGGCAGATGGGCGGCGTCGGGCCGATGCAGGGCCAGGCGCACCATTTCCGCCGCGCCGCCAAGGTGGAGGTGCCCTACGGCATCGAGCGCTACACCCAGGAGACCTACCGGCTCTACGGCGTCATGGACCGGCGGCTGGAGGGGCGCGACTTCCTCTGCGACGACTATTCCATCGCCGATATCGCCGTCTATCCCTGGGCCTGCCGCTACGAGTGGATCGACCTCGACTTCGACCGCTTCCCGAATGTGAAGCGCTGGTTCGACATCATGACCGCACGCCCCGCCGTCCAGCGCGGCCTCAAGGCGCAGGAGGTCTAGCCCGCGTTTCTCACCAGGGTCATGGTCTGCGCGGCGCTGTCGGGCCGGCAGGGTAGGAGAGCCGCGCAGTTCGATGCGGGGCATCGGACAAGCGGATCGACGCAGCCTGCCGGCCCGACAGCGCCGCCCTTCGGGTCGCGCCCAGGCGTCCGCCCGCTGCGTTGCGGGCCTCAATCGTAGGCTCCGCTACGCTTTTCGGCCCACTCCTTGCGGATCGAACGCCTGGACAGCGACGCAGGCCGTGACCCTGGTGAGAAATGCGGGCTAGCCCGGCGAGCGCAGCCGGAAGCGCTGGATCTTGCCGGTGGCGGTCTTGGGCAGGGCGTCGGCGAAGACGATGGAGCGGGGATACTTGTAGGGCGCGATCGCGGCCTTGACGTGCTCTTGCAGCGAACGGGCCGTGGCCTCGTCCGCCTCTGCCCCCTCCACCAGCACCACATGCGCCTGGACGATCTGGCCGCGCTCTTCGTCCGGGGCCCCCACCACGGCGCATTCCAGCACCTGCTCATGCGCCAGCAGCACCGCCTCCACCTCGGGGCCGGCAATGTTGTAGCCGGAGGAGACGATCATGTCGTCATTGCGGGCGACGAAGCGGAACCGGCCTTCCCCGTCCTGCACGAACCGGTCGCCGGTGATATTCCAGCCATCCACGACATAGTTGCGCTGGCGGTCGTCGGCGAGATAACGGCAGCCGGTCGGCCCGCGCACCGCGAGGCGTCCGGGCTCGCCCCTCGGCAGTTCGCGCATGTCGCGGTCAACCACCTTCGCTTCGTAGCCGCCGACGGGCCGTCCCGTGCAGCCGGGCCGGGCGTCGTCCAGCCGGTTGGAGATGAAGATGTGCAGCAGCTCTGTCGCGCCGATGCCGTCGAGAATCGGCTTGCCGGTCTTCTCGACCCACTCCTCGAAGACCGGCGCGGGCAGCGTCTCGCCGGCGGAGACCGCGCAGCGCAGCGAGGAGAGGTCCGCGCCCCGGTCCATCTCGCGCAGCATCACGCGGTAGGCGGTGGGCGCGGTGAAGCAGATCGTCGCCCGGTATTGCTGGATGAGCGCGATCAGGTTCGGCGGCGAGGCGGTCTCCAGGAGCGCCGCCGCCGCGCCGAAGCGGAGCGGAAAGATCGCAAGCCCGCCCAGCCCGAAGGTGAAGGCGAGCGGCGGCGAGCCGACGAAGATATCCGCCGGGGTCACGCCCAGCACCTCGCGCGCATAGCCGTCGGCAACCGCCAGCAGGTCGCGGTGGAAATGCATCGTCGCCTTGGGCGCGCCGGTCGTGCCCGAAGTGAAGCCGAGCAGCGCGACATCGTCCCGCCCGGTCGGGGCCGCCTCGAACGTGACCGGCTTGTCGAGCGCGGCCCGGTCGAGCTCTGCATCGTGGTTGGCGGTGCCGTCGAAGCCGACCACCTGCCGGAGAAACCGGCTCTCCTTGGCCGCCAGCGCAAGCTCGTCCATGAGGCGCGTGTCGCAGAGCGCGAGGCGAAGTTCGCACTTGTCCACGATCTGCCCGAGTTCGGCCGCGCGCAGGAGCGGCATGGTGTTGACCGCGACCGCTCCCGCCTTGGTCGCCGCCAGCCAGCAGGCGACCATGGCCGGGTTATTCGCCGAGCGGATCAGCACGCGCTCGCCCGACCTCAGGCCGAAATCCTCGACCAGGGCGCGCGCGAGCCGGTTGCTCCAGTCGGAGAGCTCCTTGTAGGTGCGCCGGCGCCCGTTGCCGATCAGCGCGACGCTGTCGCCGAAGCCCCTCTCGACCATCCGGTCGGTCAGTTCGACGGCCGCATTGAGCCGGTCTGGATAGTCGAGGCCTCCCATGTTGAGGTCCGGCCATTGCTCGAAGGGCGGGAGCCGGTCGCGCGAGAAGGTATTCTCGTGCCCGCTCGGGCCGAGATGCGGGCCCGCGGCGGTCATGGCCGGTCCTCGCGGATGCGCGAGAGGGTATCGATCGCGGCCTGCGCCTCGTCCCGGCCGATGCCCGCCAGCCGCCGGTCCACCCAGTCCTCGTGCTGCCCGGCCATGACGGCGAAGGCGCGGGAGCCGGCCCGCGTCAGCCGGACGAGGATCGCGCGGCGGTCTCCTTCCACCGCCAGGCGCTCCACCAGCCCGTCCGCGACCAGCCGCTCGACGATGCCGGTGACATTGCCGTTCGAGACCATGAGATGGCGCGAAAGCTCGCCCATCAGCAGGCCGTCGGCATGGCGTTCGAGCGCGGAGAGCACATCGAAGCGCGGCAGGGTCGAGCCGTAGGCGCGGCGCATCTCCTCGCGCAGATCCGCCTCGATGGAGCGTGTCGTGCGCAACAGGTTCACCCAGAGCCGCAGCCTCTGCTTGCTGAGGCCGGCCCCGCCCCTGCCCTCCGGATCGTTCATATCTCTCCTCCCGAAAGCGCAATCGCCTGGCCGTTGACGGCGGCGGCGGCGTCCCCGCAGAGCCAGAGCGCCGCCGCGGCGACCTCTTCCGGGTCGATCAGGCGCTGCTGCGGATTCGATGCCGCCAGCCGCTTGCGTGCGTCTTCCGGGCTCATGCCGGTGGCCTCGGTTATCGTCGCGATGCTGCGTTCGGTCATCTCCGTATCGAGGAAACCCGGGCAGAGCGCGTTCACGGTCACGCCGGTTCGCGCGACTTCGAGCGCGAGCGCACGCGCCAGCCCGACCACGCCGTGCTTGGCGGCCGTGTAGGCCGAGACATAGGGATAGCCCTTGAGCCCGGCAGTCGATGAAACGGCGATGAGCCGCCCCCATGCGGGATCGCGCATCGCCTTCATGCCTGCCCTGAGCGTCAGGAACACGCCGGTCAGGTTCAGCGCGATCATGCGGTCCCAGAGGTCGCGCCCGGTCCTCTCGAACGGCGCGCTCTCGGCGGCGCCTGCATTCGCGACGACGATATCGACGGGGCCGGCCCGCTCGAACAGCGCATCCACCGAGGCTTCGTCGGTCACGTCTGCAACCGTCCATGCGATCCGCTCATGGCGTGCGGCCACGGCTTTCAGCGCCTCCGCCCGCCGCCCGGCGATGCGGACCGTGGCCCCGGCCTTCGCGAAGGCAAGCGCCATCGCCGCGCCGACGCCGGAGCCGCCGCCCGTCACCACCGCGCTCCTGCCGGCGAGCGGCATCGTGCCGGCCCCGTTCGTCATACCCGCATTCCCATGCCCTCGCCGCGCCCGGAGAGGCGGTGCAACTGGTCCCGCCCGGCAAGGTAGGGCGCCGGCCATTCCGCCATGTCGTCGCCGAGCGCAGCAGCGGCATGCAGCGTCCAGTAGGGGTCCGCCAGATGGGGCCGCGCCAGGCAGACGAGATCGGCCCGCCCGGCAAGCAGGATGGTGTTCACATGGTCCGGGGCGTAGATGTTGCCGACCGCCATGGTCGGCGCGCCGGTCTCGTTGCGGATGCGGTCCGAGAAGGGCGTCTGGAACATGCGGCCATAAACGGGGACGGCCTCCGTCGAGGTCTGCCCGGCGGAGACATTGACGATATCGACGCCGGCGGCGGCGAACATGGCCGCGACCGCAACCGCCTCCTCCGGCGTCACGCCCCGCTCCCCCACCCAGTCGTTCGCGGAAATGCGCACCGACATCGGCTTCTCGTCCGGCCAGGCGGCGCGCATGGCGGCGAACACCTCCAGCGGGTAGCGCATCCGGTTCTCCAGCGTCCCGCCATAAGCGTCCTCGCGCTCGTTCGACAAGGGCGAGATGAAGGAGGAAATGAGGTAGCCGTGCGCCGCGTGCAGCTCGATCATGTCGAAGCCGGCGCGGTCCGCCATCGCGGCGGCCGCCTGCGAATTGGTCCCGGACCGCGTCCATGTCGGCCCGGTCCATGGCGCGGGGGGTCGCGTTGCGCGGCGACCAGGGGATCGCGGAGGCGGAGACGAGCGGCCAATTGCCCTCCGGCAGCGGCGCGTCCATCTCCTCCCAGCCGAGTTGTGTGGAGCCCTTGCGGCCCGAATGGCCGATCTGGCAGCAGATGCGGGCCCGCGTCTCGGCATGGACGAACTCGGTGAGCCGGCGCCAGGATGTCTCGTGTTTCGGGGCATAGAGGCCCGTACAGCCGGGCGTGATCCGCCCCTCCGGGCTCACACAGGTCATCTCGACCGCGACCAGCCCCGCGCCCCCTTTTGCCCGCTCGGCGTAATGCGCGAAGTGCCAGTCGGTCGGTTGGCCATCGACCGCCTTGTATTGCGCCATCGGGGAGACGACCACGCGGTTCGCGAGCGTCATCTCCCGCAGCTTGAACGGGGCGAACATGGGCGCGCGGTGGGCATTGGAGCCCGCCCGCTTCTGGAACCAGATTTCCGCCGCCTTCAGCCACTTTTCATCGCGCAGGCGCAGGTTCTCATGGCCGATGCGCTGGCTGCGCGTGAGCAGCGCATAGTTGAACTGGACCGGGTCGAGATGGAGATAGCGTTCGAGGTCCTCGAACCATTCGGTCGAGTTGCGGGCAGCGGACTGCAGCCTCAACACCTCCAGCCGCCGCTCCTCCTCGTAGCGGCGGAACGCCTCCGGCAGGCCCGGTTCCGCGTTCACGAGCTCCGCCAGCCGGATCGCGCTCTCGAAGGCGAGCTTGGTGCCGGAGCCGATGGAGAAATGGGCGGTGGCCGCGGCGTCGCCCAGCAGCGCCAGGTTCCCGTGGCTCCAGCGCTCGCAGAGCACCCGGTTGAAGTTGAGCCATGCCGAACCGCGCAGATGGCGCGCATTCGAGACCAGCCGGTTGCCGCCGAGATATTTCCCGAAGACCGCCTCGCAGACCCGGATGCTCTCCTCCTGTGTCATGGCGCCGAAACCCCAGGCGGACCAGGTCTCCTCCGAGCACTCGACGATGAAGGTCGCGGTGTCCTCGTCGAACTGGTAGGCGTGCGCCCACATCCAGCCTTTGGCGGTCTTCTCGAACAGGAAGGTGAAGGCGTCGTCGAACTTCTGGCGCGTGCCGAGCCAGACGAACTTGCAGGCGCGTACGTCGATCTCGGGCCTGAAGACATCGGCGAAGGCGGCGCGCGCCTTCGAGTTGACCCCGTCCGCCGCCACGACGAGGTCGTATTCGGCCATGAGCGCCGGAATGTCCTCGATCTCCGTTTCGAAGCGGAGATCGACGCCTAGCGCCCGCGCGCGCTCCTGCAGCAGCATGAGAAGCCGCCTGCGCCCGATGCCGCAGAACCCGTGCCCGCCGGAGACCGTCCTCTCCCCCCGGTAGTGGACCGCGATGTCGTCCCACCGGGCGAAATGCGCGCGGATTGCCTCGGCGCTTTCCGGGTCGTTCAACGCGAGATTGTCGAGCGTCTCGTCGGAGAGCACCACGCCCCACCCGAAGGTATCGTCGGGGCGGTTGCGCTCAAAGACGGTGACCTCATGCGCCGGGTCGCCGAGCTTCATGCTTATCGCGAAATACAGTCCCGCAGGACCGCCGCCGAGGCATGCCGTCTTCATGCCTCTCTCCGCAAGCTGATGGGATTCACGCATCCGTTTCCTGCGGCCTGCATCGCGCGTCCCTTATCCGTCACCCCCGCGAAGGCGGGGGTCCAGCCTTGGTTCTTGCCGCAGCCGCCGCGGTTCGTCCTGTTCTCCGCCGGCTGCGGCGGCATCGGAAGCCATGGATGGACCCCGGCTCGGGGGCCGGGGTGACGAGAAAGGGGCGCAGAGTGACGAAGGGGCAATGACCCACGCAGCAAGGCTCGCAGATGCACCGGATACAGACCGAAACAAGATGTGCGCATCCGGCAGCTCCCTTGCAAACGCCGGGGAAGAATGCCTTCTCCGCAATATTATTTCAAATATAAATTATATAGAGCTAAAATAATTTGCGCGCAAGGAGGAGGAACCGCCATGACGGGCATCGCAGTGCATCCCGAGGGATGGAAGCCCACCAAGGGCTATGCCAGCGGCATGATCGCCGAGGGCCGGACGCTCCATGTCGCCGGCCAGATCGGCTGGAACGCCGAGCAGCGTTTCGAGCATCACGATTTCATCGGCCAGACGGCGCAGGCGCTCCGGAATGTCGTCGCGGTCGTGGAGGCCGCCGGGGGAACGGCGACGGATATCGTCCGCCTCACCTGGTATGTCACCGACAGGCGCGACTACCTGTCGAAGCAGAGGGAGGTCGGCGAAGCCTACCGCGCCGTCATCGGCCGCCACTTCCCGGCGATGACTCTGGTGGCCGTGTCGGGCCTTGTAGAGGACGAGGCCCTCGTGGAGATCGAGGCGACGGCGGTTCTGGCCGGGCGCTAACGGCGGCGGAAACTCCGCACTATGGCGCGAGTCGATCCGGCAGAATCGACGGCCGTTCGATAGAAAGCCGCCGGCTTTGCATCCGCTTCGTCGCCCCGGACCGCGATCCGGGGCCTATCCCTGACCGGTGCAGTCTGGCGGCACGGTCCGGAGATGGCCCCCGGCTCTCCGCTCCGCTCCGGCCGGGGTGACGGTTGTGAAGCCGGTTCGGTTCGAAAGGACCCTGTGCTAAAGCCCGGCCCGGTCCTTGAGTTCGTACCAGCCGACCATGAGGGGCAGGAACCAGGGGCGGCCGTAATAGAGCGGGCGGGTGGCGAAATCGCCGGCGGCGAAGGCCGTCTCCGGCGGGCGGTTGCCGGCGATGCTCTGCGCCGCCTTCATGCCGAGCCAGCGCGCCCAGACGACGCCCGAGCCGCAGAAGCCGGCGGCGTAATGCACACCGTTATGCACCACGAGCTTCGGCATGAAGTCGAAGGTGAAGCCCGTATAGCCGAACCAGCAATGGGTCATGCCGATGCCGGCAAGCTCCGGGAAGATCTGCCCGAGGCCGGCACCCAGCCGCGCCGCCTTGCGCGATTCGTCGTCGGTGAGCGCGCCCGCCCTGCCGCCGAACACGATGCGGCTGTCGTCCGGCGCCGGGCGGAAATAGTGGTAGAGGTTGCGCGTCTCGCCCAGCATCCGCCGCTTCGGCATCAGCCGGTCGAGCACCTCCTTGGGGATCGGGTCGGTCGCGACGATCTGGCTCGGGATCGGCACGATGCGCCGCCTGAGCCACGGCATCGAGCGGCCGGTATAGCCGTTGGTCGCCACGACGACATGCGGGGCGGCGATGCTGCCCCGGTCGGTGCGCACGCGCTTCAGGCTGCTGTCGTCCTCCACGGCCTCGACGGCAGTGCGCGCATGGACGGCAACACCCGCCTCCAGCGCCCGGTCGAGCATCCCCTGGTGGAACTTGCCGGGATGCAGCCCACCGATATCCTCGCGGACCATGCCGCCGTGATAGAGGTCGGACCCGATCTCCGCGTGCTGCTCCGCCTTCGGCACCATCCAGGCACCGTAGTCGAGATGGCGGTTCAACAGATCGCATTCGGCGGCCATGGACTCGTAGTGCTTCGGGCGCATTGCGCCGGTGAAGCGCCCGACCGCCTTCCAGTCGCAGTCGATGCCCTCGTCCTCGATGAAGCGCGCGAGGTCGGCGCGCGCGGCCTGTCCTTCCGCCTCCACGGCCTTCGCCCGCTCCAGCCCCCAGGCGCGGATCATGCCGCCGAAGCTGCGCCGGAGGTTGCCGCTGGCGATACCGCCATTGCGGCTCGACGCGCCCTCCCCCGGCCTGTCCTTCTCCAGCACGACGACGCTGCGCCCCGCCCTTGCGAGCGTGAGCGCGGCGCTGAGGCCGGTGAACCCCGCGCCCACGACCACCGCATCGGCGCGCGCCGGCAGCGCCTCCGGCCCGGGATCGGGGCGCGGCGCGGCTTCCCACCAGAAGGGGTCGGTCCTGAGGGCGTTCTCCATCGGCAGCCTCCCGTTCGCAGCGGATGGCCCGGAGGCCAGCTTGGCGGACAAACGGCCTATACACTACCATTCCGCGCGAGCCGGCCGGCGGCGGCCGGTCCGAGGCGCCGGACACCGAACCGTTCGGGAGGGAAACATGGAATTCGGCATCACTTTCAAGGGGTTCGTGGAGCCCGACCGCGCGCGCGCCCTGGCGCGGCAGGCCGAGGAGGCGGGGTTCACCCATTGCTGGTTCTACGACAGCCACATCCTCTGGCGCGAAAGCTACCCGGCGATGGCGATGTGCATGGAGCACACCGAGACGCTCCGCTTCGGCCCTTGCGTCACCAACCCGAACACGCGGGACTGGTCTGCGGCCGCCTCGCTCTTCGGCTCGCTGGCGCTGCAGTCGAACAACCGCTTCGACATCGGCGTGGGCCGGGGCGACAGCGCCGTCAGGGTTATGGGCTACAGGCCCTCACCGCTCGCGCGGATGGAGGAATTCATCGATGTAGTGCGGGCGCTGGTGCGCGGCGACGAAGCGCAATACGGCGATGTGCCGAACCCGATCCAGTTCCCCTGGGCGACTGGCTACGAGCTACCCGTCTGGGTTGCCGCCTACGGGCCGCGCGCGCTGAACTCGGCGGGCCGCGTTGGGGACGGGCTGATCCTCCAGATCGCCGAGCCCGCCATCTGCAAATGGCTGGCCGACCAGGCAATCGCCGCGGGCAGGGAGGTCGGGCGGGACATGTCGAACTACCGCGTCATGTCCGCCGCACCCGCCTTCTTCGGCGACCGGGAAACCTGCCGGGAAGCCACCCGCTGGTTCCCGGCCATGGTCGGCAATCATGTGGCGGACATCGTCGAGCGGTACGGCACCGACCGCGAGGACATTCCGCCGGCGCTAACGGCCTATATCGAGGGCCGCCGGGGCTACGACTATTTGCGGCACGGACAGAGCGACAATCCCTATCTGGACTTCATCACCGACGACATCATCGACGGGTTCAGCGTGCTCGGCACTGTCGAAGAGCATGTCGCCAAGCTGGAAGAGCTGGAGGCCGCCGGCGTCACGCAGTTCAACATCTATCTCGACAATGGGGACGAGGAGGAAATCATCGCCGAATACGGCCGGTGGATCATTCCTGCGTTCAAGTTGGCGGCCGGACTTTCCGCTTGACCGGCCCAAGGAGCTTGGTAGCGTCGAGTTCGCGGAGTGTTCGACAGAGTGAGGTGCTCATGCCCGCCCCCGGGGAGAACCTGAAGATCGACAGCGAGCGGCTCTGGGACAGCCTGATGGAGATGGCGAAGATCGGCCCTGGTGTCGCGGGCGGCAACAACCGCCAGACTCTGACCGACGAAGACGCCGAGGGCCGCGCCCTGTTCCAGCGATGGTGCCGGGCGGCCGGTTGCGAGATGGGCCTCGACAGCATGGGCAACATGTTCGCCACGCGGGCCGGAACCGACCCCGATGCGCTGCCGGTCTATGTGGGCAGCCACCTCGACACGCAGCCGACCGGCGGCAAATACGATGGCGTGCTGGGCGTGCTGGGCGGGCTGGAGATCGTGCGCACGCTCAACGACCTCGGCATCAGGACGAAACACCCGATCGTGGTCACCAACTGGACCAACGAGGAGGGAACGCGCTACGCACCGCCCATGCTGGCGTCGGGCGTCTTCGCCGGTGTCCACACCCAGGACTGGGCTTACGGGCTGACGGACTCGGAAGGAAAGCGCTTCGGCGACGAGCTGGAGCGCATCGGCTGGCGCGGCGAAGAAGAAGTGGGCGCGCGCAAGATGCACGCCTATTTCGAACTCCACATCGAGCAGGGGCCGATCCTGGAGGCCGAGGAGTGCGATATCGGCGTCGTCACCCACGGCCAGGGGCTGCGCTGGATCGAATGCCGGATAACGGGGAAGGAAAGCCACACGGGCTCCACGCCCATGGCCATGCGCCGGAACGCCGGGCGGGGGCTGGCCCAGATCACCGAACTGGTGCACGAGGTCGCGATGAAGCACCAGCCCAATGCGGTCGGCGCCATCGGCCATGTGGACGTGTACCCCAACTCGCGCAACATCATCCCGGGCCGGGTCGTCTGCACGATAGACTTCCGCAGCCACGTGCTGGAGACGCTCGAAGGCATGGTGGCCGAGGTGATGGAGAAGGCGCCCGCACTCTGCGAGGCGCTCGGCTGCGGGATCGAGACCGAGATCGTCGGCAGCTTCGACCCGCCCGAGTTCCACCACGGATGCGTCAAGGCGGTGCGCGATGCAGCCGAACGGTTGGGCTACTCCCACATGAATATCGTGTCGGGCGCAGGCCATGACGCCTGCTGGGTCAACGACGTTGCGCCCGCGGCGATGGTGATGTGCCCCTGCGTCGATGGGCTGAGCCACAACGAAGCCGAGGAGATATCGCCGGAATGGGCCGCCAGGGGATGCGACGTGCTCTTCCATGCGGTGGTCGAGACGGCGGAGCTTCTGGAATGAGGCGGACCCTGGCGGCCGCAGACGGGCCCGACGGGCTCGTCCGGCAGGAAAAGACTTAGCGGAGGCCTGGAATGAGCAAAGTCATCAAGGGCGGCACGGTCCTCACCGCGGACCGGACCTGGAAGGCCGATGTCCTGGTCGAGGGCGAGAAGATCGCCGCTATTGGAGAAAACCTGACGGGCGACGAGGTGGTGGACGCCTCCGAGGCCTATGTGATCCCCGGCGGCATCGATCCGCACACCCATCTCGAAATGCCGTTCATGGGCACGACCGCGGCCGAGACCTTCGAGTCCGGCACCTGGGCAGCGGCGACCGGAGGCACGACCATGCTGGTCGATTTCGTGCTGCCGGGCGAGGACGGCTCGCTCTTGAGCGCCGTCGATTCGTGGGACGCCAAGTCGAAGGACCAGATCTGCGTCGATATCGGCTACCACTGCGCCATCGTCGACTGGAACGAACAGATCCACAACGAGATGGCGGAGGTCGTTCGGCGCGGCATCAACACCTTCAAGCATTTCATGGCCTACAAGGGCGCGCTGATGATCGACGACGACGAGATGTTCGCGTCGTTCCGCCGCTGCGCCGCGCTCGGGGCCATGCCGCTCGTCCACGCGGAGAACGGGGACGTGGTGGCGGCGCTCCAGGAAAAATACATGGAGGAGGGCCTCACCGGGCCCGAGGGACATGCCTATTCGCGCCCGCCGGAGGTCGAGGGCGAAGCCGCCAACCGCGCGATCATGATCGCCGATGCGGCGGGCGTGCCGCTCTACATCGTGCATGTCTCCTGCGAGCAGGCGCACGAGGCCATAAGGCGCGCGCGCCAGAAGGGCATGCGGGTCTATGGCGAGCCGCTCATCCAGCACCTCACGCTGGACGAGTCGGAGTATTTCGACCAGGACTGGGACTATGCCGCCCGGCGGGTAATGTCGCCGCCCTTCCGCGGCAAGGTTCACCAGGACGGGCTCTGGAACGGGCTGGCGGCAGGTTCCCTGCAAGTGGTCGCGACCGACCACGCCGCTTTCTCCACGGACCAGAAGCGCATGGGGCTCGCCGGCTTCCCGATGATCCCGAACGGGACAGGGGGCCTCGAGGACCGGATGCCGGTGCTCTGGACCAAGGGGGTCGATACCGGGCGGCTCACGCCCAACGAGTTCGTGGCGGTCACCTCCACCAACATCGCCAAGATCCTCAACGTCTATCCGAAGAAGGGCGCCCTCGTCGAAGGTGCGGACGCGGATGTCGTGGTCTGGGACCCGAAGATCAAGAAGACGATCTCAGCTACCACCCAGAAGTCGATCATCGACTACAACGTCTTCGAGGGCATCGAGGTCTCGGCGCAGGCGCGCTACACGCTGAGCCGCGGCGAGGTGATCTGGGAATATGGCAGCAACTCGCAGCCGCGCCCCGGCCGCGGGCGGTTCGTGCGACGCCGCGCCTTCCCTGCGGTGCATGAGGCGCTGGCCCGCTGGAAAGAGCTGACCGCGCCGCGGAAGGTCCAGCGCGACCCGCTCAACATTCCGAGCGGGGTTTGAGCCCGGCGAAGGGCGGGACCGCCCTGTTCGAGCGCTACGCCAGAACCGGAGCGGCGGTGTCCGATGCCTGAGACAGGGGCGATAGCCGCCTCTTCGCTCGACCTGGTCTTCCAGACCAAGGACGGTCCCGTCCATGCGCTCTCGAACGTCGATCTGGAGGTGGCGCCCGGCGAGTTCGTCAGCTTCATCGGGCCTTCGGGCTGCGGGAAGACCACGCTGCTGCGCGTGATCGCGGACCTGGAGCGGCCGACGGGCGGCACGATAACCGTCAACGGGATGACGCCGGGGGAGGCGCGGCTGAACCGGGCCTATGGCTACGTGTTCCAGGCAGCCGGGCTCTACCCCTGGCGCACCATAGAGAAGAATGTGCGCCTGCCGCTGGAAGTCATGGGATATTCGAAGCAGGAGCGCGCCGAGCGGGTCGCCAACGTGCTCGACCTGGTGGGCCTCGGGGATTTCGGGCGCATGTTCCCATGGCAGCTTTCGGGCGGAATGCAGCAGCGGGCCTCGATCGCGCGCGCGCTCGCCTTCGATGCCGACCTGCTGCTGATGGACGAGCCTTTCGGCGCGCTCGACGAGATCGTTCGCGACCATCTGAACGAGCAGTTGCTGGCGCTCCATGCGCGCACGGGCAAGACGGTCTGCTTCGTCACCCACTCGATCCCGGAGGCGGTTTACCTTTCCACCAAGATCGTCGTGATGAGCCCGCGGCCGGGACGCATCATCGACGTCATCGAGAGCACGTTGCCGCCGGAGCGCCCGTTGGATATCCGCGAGAGCGCGGCCTTCCTGGAGCTCGCCTCGCGGGTGCGCGAAGGACTGCGCGCAGGCCACAGCTACGATGAGTGAGGCCGGGATGCAGGCCGCAGGACAGATGTCTGGAGGCGTTACACTATGCCCCCCTCCCGCTGGGCGGGAGAGGTTGGGGGAGGGTCTCTCGGCGTGACGGATCTTTGCCGGGCTTCGCCCGCCGCCGCGCTGAACGCGGCGAACGCTACGAATGGCGGCGTTGGCGCCGCCGCTTGCGCTGGCGCGGAAGCGGCCCCCCACCCGGCCTCCCCCGCAAGCGGGAGAGGGGTTTTTCGGCGGCTGGCGGCGCGGCGGGACTGATGCGCAGCGTCCTTCCGATTGCGGCGATCTGCCTTGTCGTCGTGGCGGTCTGGTATGTCGGCGCCGTTTTCCTGAATGCAAAGTGGGAGCGCGACCAGGCGGCCCGCGCGGGCGTCGAAATCGGCTGGGCCGAGATCGTTCCCGCCACCATGTCCCAGGAGCGCCCGATCCTGCCCGCTCCCCACCAGGTCGCCGTCGAGATCTGGAAGACCACGGTCGAGAAACGCATCACGTCGAAGCGCAGCCTCGTCTATCACGGCTGGATCACGCTATCGGCGACGCTGCTGGGCTTCCTGATGGGGGTGGGCCTTGGAATCCTGCTGGCTGTCGGGATCGTGCACAACCGGGCGATGGACCTCTCCGCCATGCCCTGGGTCGTCTCCAGCCAGACCATACCGATCCTGGCGATCGCCCCGATGATTATCGTGGTCCTCTACAATATCGGCATCTCGGGGCTGATCGCGAAAGCGTCGATCTCGGCCTATCTGAGCTTCTTTCCGGTGGCGGTCGGCATGGTGAAGGGGTTGCGCGCGCCCGACGACATGCAGCTCGACCTGATGCGCACCTACAATGCGTCGGCCTGGCAGGTCTTCTGGAAGCTGCGCTGGCCCTCCTCGCTGCCTTATCTCTTCGCCTCCCTCAAGGTCGCCATCGCCATTGCGCTCGTGGGCGCGATCATCGGCGAGCTGCCCACCGGCAGCCAGGGCGGCTTCGGCGCCCGGATGCTGAACGGCAGCTATTACGGCCAAGTGCTGATTATCTGGTCGGCGCTCTTCGGCGCCGCGATATGCGCGGCTCTGATGGTGGGCGCGATCGGGCTGGCACAACGCGCGGTGCTCGGCCGGACGGGGCAGATGCGATGAGCTGGATCGCGGTCGCAATTGCCGCCTGGCTGGGCGGATGGGCCGCCAATATCTGGCTTGTGCGCAACCCGGGCCGGCTGACGCGCGCCCTGGTGCCTGCGATCTTCGGGGCGGCGCTCCTTGCGATCTGGGAGGGCCTGGTTCGCGGATTCGAAGTGCCGGCGGTCATCCTGCCGGCGCCTTCTGCGATCTCGGGCGCCTTTGCGGCCAGCCTGCCGGTCCTCTGGGCCGACTTCGTGCAGACGGTGATCCGCTCGGTCCTGCCGGGCTACGCCATGGGCTGCGGCGTGGCGTTCCTCACGGCCATTGCCATCGACCGGTCCCCCTTCCTGCAACGGGGCCTCCTGCCGATGGGCAACCTCGCAGCGGCCCTGCCGATCGTCGGGATTGCGCCCATCATGGTGATGTGGTTCGGCTTCGACTGGCAGTCGAAGGCCGCCGTGGTCGTCGTGATGTGTTTCTTCCCGACTCTGGTGAACACCATCGAGGGCTTGCGCATGGCCGAGCCCATGCAGCGGGACCTGATGCGCACCTATGCGGCCGGCTATTGGCAGACGCTGTGGAAGCTGCGGCTGCCGGCTGCCGCGCCGTTCATTTTCAACGGGCTGAAGATCTGCACCACTCTTGCGCTCATCGGCGCGATCGTTGCAGAGTTTTTCGGGACACCGATCGTGGGAATGGGATTTCGCATCTCGACCGAGATCGGCCGCATGGCCCTGGACATGGTCTGGGCCGAAATTGCGGTTGCAGCCTTCGCAGGATCGGCATTCTATGGTTTCGTAACGCTGGTCGAGCGGACAGTCACCCATTGGCACCCTTCGATCCGGGGATAGCGGCACTCAAACGATCTATTGCCAGGGAGAGCAACATGAGACGGACAGCAATCTTTGCAGCGGCGGCGGCGTTCGCCCTGTCAGCCGGCCTTGCGCAGGCCGCCGACAAAGTCACGCTTCAGCTCAAATGGGTCACGCAGGCCCAGTTCGCCGGCTATTACGTGGCCGCGGACAAGGGCTTCTACGCGGAGGAGGGGCTTGAGGTCGAGATCAAGGCCGGCGGCCCGGACATCGCACCGCCCCAGGTGCTGGCCGGCGGCGGCGCGGACGTGATCCTCGACTGGATGCCCTCGGCGCTCGCAACGCGCGAGAAGGGCCTTCCGCTCGTCAACATCGCCCAGCCGTTCAAGAGCTCCGGCATGATGCTGACCTGCCGCAAGGACACCGGCATCAAGACGCCGGAGGACTTCCGGGGCAAGACGATCGGCGTCTGGTTCTTCGGCAACGAGTATCCGTTCCTGTCCTGGATGAGCCAACTCGGCATCCCGACCGACGGCAGCGCTGAGGGCGTGACCGTCCTGAAACAGGGCTTCAACGTCGATCCGATCCTGCAGGGCCAGGCCGCCTGCATCTCGACCATGACCTACAACGAGTACTGGCAGGTCATCGACGCCGGCCTCTCGGCCGACGACCTCGTGGTCTTCAAGTATGAGGATCAGGGCGTCGCCACGCTTGAGGACGGCATCTACGTGCTCGAGTCCGCGCTTGAGGACGCCGCATTCAAGGACAGGATGGTCCGGTTTGTGCGCGCCTCGATGAAGGGCTGGAAGTGGGCCGAGGAGAACCCCGACGCCGCCGCCGAGATCGTGCTGGAGAACGACGCGACCGGCGCCCAGACCGAGAAGCACCAGAAGCGCATGATGGGCGAGATCGCGAAGCTCACCGCCGGCAGCAGCGGCGCGCTCGATCCCGCCGACTACGAGCGCACCGTCGAGACGCTTCTGAAGGGCGGCTCAGATCCCGTGATTACCAACGCTCCCGAAGGCGCCTGGACGCACGCGATCACCGACGAGGCCCTGAAGTAAGGCCGGAACTCCAGGGGCGGGCTTCGGCCCGCCCCGGCATGTCATGCGCTTGTCAGCAGGCCCGAACCGGCTCCGGGCGCCTCGGCTCCGGGCGGGCGGGACGAGGCGTGGAGGCGTCGATTGCGCTTGAGCGCGCAGCGCGCACCCGGCGGGCGTCAGGCGGCGATGGCCCGGGCCTCTTGCAGGAAGCGCCGGTTCACCGCGCTTGCAGGTTTGAGCGCCAGGCGTTCGTTGGCGAGCGACTGCGCAACATTGCCCCGGCCCGAGCGGATGGCCGCCACGGCGAGCGTCCACGCCACGAGATCGCGTTGCGCAACGCTGCCGCCCATGCGCCAGAGATGGGCCTCGGCCGCGAGCAGGCCGTCAACGGCGCCGGCGTAATCGCCATCGGTGAAGCACGCCAACGCCTCGGCGACAGGGATGGAGATATCCCGATAGGCGGGCGCAATCTCGCTGTTCGCGGCGGCCGTCCGCTTCATGCCGCCCAGCACCGTTTCGTAGGCGGTCCTGTCGCCCGCGCGCAGCGCCGTCATTGCGGCATGGACCTCGTTGAACGGGCTCGTCATGCCGGCGAGCAGCCCTTGCCAGAGCGGCAGCAGCCGGCTCCAGCGTTCGCCCGCCTCGCAACCCAGCGTCTCCAGCCGCCACAGCAGCGACGCGGCGTTGCAAAGCTGCGTCCCGGCCACGCGCATCGCAGGCAGGATTTCGCCGTCATAGAGCGCGAGCGCGTCTTCGAACCGGCCGAGCTCGATGTGGTACAGCGCCTTGTGCCACCAGATATGGACCCGGTTGTTGCACTTCGGATCGGACCAGTAGGGCAGGCGGCCTTCCATCCAGGCGATGCCCTCGTCCGGCCGGCCGGTCATCTCCAGCACATGGGAAACGGTGTGGTGCGGCCAGTATCCGTAGGGCTCCAGTTCCGCCGCGGCGCGGGCGACATCCTCCGCGCGGGCGAAGTCTCCGAGTTCCTCCAGGCCGAAACCGTAGAACGACAGCATGATGCCGTAGCCCGGTTCGTCTTTCGACCAGAACGGCAAGGCGCGGACGGCGCGGGCGGCTTCGCGATGGAAGCGGCCGAGATAGCCGTCGAGGCGCAGGGCGCATTGATGGCCTGCCAGGTCGTGCGGGTCGTCCATCAAATGGCGGTCGAGCACGGCAACGGCCGACGGCCATCGGCCGCAGGCGGCGAAGCGAAGCGCTGCCAGATGCTGCGCTTCGCGCTCCGTCATTCCGGCCTCGGCGATGCCGGAGAGCAGTTCCCGCGCCCGCGCCATCTGGGCTCCGTCCTTGGTCAGCGCCAGGAGCCAGGCTTCGAGGAGGTCCGCCATCGCACAGCCGGGATCGGCTTCGCGCGCCAGCGCCAGATACTCGTTGGCGTCGCCGAAATTGAGCGTGAACGCGCGTGTGGCTTCGTCGATATGCCGTGCGGCCTCGGCGTTTGCGCTCACCCCGCCGTTCGCTCGCCTGCCGTCTGCCATGTCCCGTGTACCTCTCTGGAAATTGGACCGGGCGCTACGCCGCCGGCCGCTGAAGGCCGTAATGGTCGCGCAGCGTCGCGCCGGCATACTCCGTGCGGAAGCGCCCGCGCCGCTTGAGGATCGGTACCACCTCATCGGCGAACACGTCCAGCATGTGCGGGAGAAGCAGCGGCATGACGTTGAAGCCGTCCGCCGCGCCGTCGTCGATCCACTCTTCGATGGTGTCCGCCACCTGCTCGGGCGTTCCCGCCATGACGAAATGCCCGCGCGCGCCGGCCAGCTTCCCAAGGAGCTGTCGCATCGTCAGCTTCTCCCGCTCGACAGCGCCTACGATCAGCTCCGTGCGGCCGCGCGAACTCTGATTTTCCGCCGGGTCGGGGAAATCGCCGGCCGTGAGCACGCGGTCGAGGGGGATGTGCGAGAAGTCGTGACCGTCGAAGCGCTGGGAGAGGCGGGAGAGGCTCGACCCGATGTCGGCCATCTCGTTGAGCTCCCGCTCCATTTGCCTGGCCTCGGCCTCCGTGCCGGCGATAACCATGCTGATGCCGGGCAGGATCAGGCACTGGTCCGCCGGCCGTCCGCCGGCGGCCACCCGCGCCTTCAGGTCCCTGTAGAACTCTTGCGCGGTCGCTTTGGTCATGTGGGCGGTGAAAACGGCCTCGGCGTGCCTTGCCGCGAAGTCCCTGCCGGTGTCCGAGGACCCGGCCTGGACCAGCACCGGCCGCCCCTGGGGGCCGCGCGGGATATTCAGGGGGCCCGCCACGTCGTAGTGGGGGCCGTGGTGGTCGATGGACCTTACCCGTTCGCGGCGGTAGTAGTAGCCGGCTTCGCGGTCGTCGAGGATCGCATCGTCCGCCCAGCTGTCCCAGAGCTTCTTGGCGACTTCCACGAATTCGTCCGCCCGCTCGTACCGGTCGGCGTGGGAGCGCCGGCCCCTGCTGTCGAAATTGTTCGCGCCGGCGATGCTGAAGGACGTCACGATGTTCCACCCTGCCCGGCCCCGGCTTATGTGGTCCAGGGAGGCGAACATGCGCGCGATATTGAAGGGCTCGGAGTGCGTCGTCGAAGCCGTGCCGATGAGCCCGATACGGCTGGTCGCCATGGCGACCGCCGCCAGCGTGGTAAGCGGGTCCAGATACATGCGGCCCGTGCGGTCCGAGTCGGGCGCCAACCCCAGCGTATCGGCCAGGAAGATCGAATCCATGTTCGCCGCCTCCGCCTTCTGCGCGCAGGCGGCGATATGGTCGATATCCAGCACCTCGCACTGAGGAGCCCTGGGGTGGCGCCAGGCCGCCTCGTGGTGGCCGCGGGCATAGAAGAACAGGTTCAGGTGGAGCTGGCGTTTCATCCCCGTCTCCATCGATCCGACAAGGCCGCGTCGATGGCCGTCATCCCGCTACCGTCGCACATTCGGGCTGAACACCCGTGCGCTGCGCGGCCGCCGCCAATCGGACGAAGCTCGCAACCTCCTGAAACAGGGTGAAAATATCGAACCGGTGGTGACCCCTACGGGACTCGAACCCGTGTTTCCGGCGTGAGAGGCCGGCGTCCTGGACCGCTAGACGAAGGGGCCGCGCAGAAGGAGCGCATAATGGACGAGAGCGCGGGGAAATCAAGGGCGTCGAAAGCGCGAGCCGGCTATGGCAGAGTGCGCCCCGCATTCGGACATGGGAGGGGCGAACGCATGGAAGCGAAGGGCGAAGCGGCGCTGGTGACCGGCGGGGCGTCCGGCCTCGGGCGCGCAACGGCGGCGGCGCTGGCGGCGGCAGGTGCGCGGGTGGCGCTGCTGGACCGCAATGCGGAGCTCGCCGAGGAGACCGCGCAGGAGATCGGCGCGCTCGCGGTGCCCTGCGACGTGACGAGCGAGCAAGGGGTGGCGGCGGCCATCGCGGCGGCGCGCGAGGCGCACGGCATCGCGCGCATCTGCATCAACTGCGCGGGCGTCGGCGGCTCCCAGCGCATCGTGGACCGCAATGGCCGGCGCATCCCCTTCGAGAACTACAAGCGCATCGTCGATATTTGCCTCTTCGGCTCCTTCAACATGCTCTCGCAGGCGGCGGAGGACATGGCGAAGCTGGAGCCGGCGGACGGCGAGGGCCTGCGCGGCGTGGTCGTCAACACCGCTTCGGTCGCGGGCTACGAAGGCCAGATCGGCCAGATCGCCTATGCGTCGGCCAAGGCCGGCATCGTCGGCATGACCCTGCCGGCGGCGCGCGACCTCGCGTCCTGGGGCGTGCGCGTGTGCACCGTCGCGCCCGGCATCATGGACACGCCGCTCCTCGCCGGCCTGCCGGACTCGACGCTCGACATGCTCGGCAAGCAGGTGCCCTTCCCGAAACGCACCGGCCGCGACCGCGAGTTCGCCTCCCTCGTCATGGAGATCGTCCGCAACGACTACATGAACGGTGAAACCATCCGCCTCGACGGCGCGATAAGGCTCGCGCCGCGGTAGGGGGCGGTTCGGAACGCTACGGAAAGGGTCGCGCCGATGCCACGCAAAGACGATGTAGAGCAGGCTAAACGTTTAGTCACCGAGGCCGAAGCTCTGGTCCGGGAGGCGGGATTCGATCCCGGCGAGAGCGTTGCCGGAACCGATGTGGAAAAGTTGTCCCTCAAGGACCGGTTGCATTTTTTGAACCTTGTTTTGCGTAAGCTGCAATTGGCTGACATGCTGTTAGCTGGCGAAGAACTCATCCCCGACCCGGAAGATCCCGATTGGCATTACGGCTTCAAAACGAATGGAACCGTTCTGGCGGTTTACGAGGGCGCTAATCCAATCTGGCACATGGAACGGCACGGTGAAGAGTGGAAAAGTTACCGCCTTTATATTTCTCTGTCGGACGTTGAGGGCCTTGAGAGCGAAACGCCTGAACGGCGACACAAGCATGTATCCGAATTCATACGTGGCCTCGAACGCGCCCACAAGAAGATGAAGTCCGACGATCATCGCTTCCCGAATCCCTTCAATGCGGACAGCGACTATCGCTTCAGGAAAAGCGGCAATGTCATGGTCGCTTACCGGGAAGACAGTCCGGTCTGGTATTTGGAGCGGGAGGATGGCGAGTGGAAAACGCACAGGATGATTGTCTCGGAAAAGCCGATCGAGGACCCTGCGGACGACCTTTTGGACGACAGTATCGCTGCCCTTCTTCGGGACATCGAAGATGACATCGATGATTTCGACGAATTCGAAGAGGATTGGCCGGACTTACGGTAGCCGGTCGCAGTAGCGCCTGCGCCCCGAAACCCGGATTCCGCAAAGCGCACGCTCAGGGCCAGAGGGCGTCGAGCGGGAAGTTTATGTCGTCGAAGGGCGGGAGCGACACGGTGTCGGCGCCGTGGACCGCTCCGACGGCAACCCAGCCTTCCGCCCGCAGTTCGAAGGCTTGCAAGGTACGACCCAAAGGTTCGACGAACCAGAGGTGTTTCACGCCTTCCCTGGCGTAATACCAGCGGTTCCGGTTTGTGACTCATGGAGATCGCCGCCCGGTTTTCCCTCTGCGTCACCCCGGCCGGAGCGAAGCGGAGAGCCGGGGTCCATCCATGGCTCTCGACGATGCCGTAGCCGGTGGGGAGCAGGCTCTACCGCTGAAGTTGCCGCGAGAACCGAGGCTGGGCCCCGGCTCGGGGGCCGGGGCGACGGTGGGGGCCATCACAATAGGTTCCGATCGACGACCGCTGGTATAAATCTCCCGCTTCCCTCCGAGGTCCAGACTGCGCGCGGAGGGCGACAGCACCTTGCAAACCCAGTCCGGCGCGACCGTGAAAAAGGGCGCGTCGGGATAATCCGGCATGGTCGTCCTGCGTCAGCCGGCGAGATCGGGAACGAGGGTGTCCTCGCCGAGATGGAGTTCCGGTTCGAAGACAATCCACCATCCGCCCGGACCGCCCCGGCCGAAACCGAAGGGACCGTCGAGAAGTCCTCCCAGACGCGAACGCGCCAGCGTTTGCAGGGACGCCGGGCGCAGTTGGAGTTGCAGTTCACCGGCGACGATCTCGGCGACCTTGTGCGGTGGCGCATCGAGCACATCGCGATAAGTTGCCGGACGGCGCGGATACGGATGGGCGGAAGCGCTTTTGGCCATCCTCGGGTTCTTTCCGGCCTCTGGATTGCGACCCGCAGCCTAACCCAGATCGTCCCGTATCAAGAATACGTCTCCGCTGCCCCACCCCTATTTCGACAGCGCGTCCGCCACCTCCTTCAACTGTGTCCTCGCGCGGAGGAGGTAGAAGCCGAGGGCTGTGAGGTGCGAGGGCATCAGGAAGCCGTCCTCGTAGCCGTTGGAGACCAGGAGCGGATAGAGTTCGGCGCCCTGGCGGAGGCTCGCCAGCATCTGCTGCCAGATCTTGCTCGCCTGCTTCTCGGCGATGGCCTTGTCGAAATCCGTGCCGATATCGCGCAGCAGCAGGAAATAGGCGTAGAGCCGGCCCTTCACGTTGAACAAGAGGTCGTCGGCGATGGTGTCGAACCAGCCGGCATTGGTCTCCAGCGCGCGCTTGTCGAGCGCGGCGCTGGACGCGCCCAGGTCCGCGCCCACCCGGTCCAGCAGGGCGATCAGGTTGTCGGCGCGGCGGTCGTAGGTGGCCTCGCCCTTCGCAAGCCGGTCATTGTAGCGGGCGAGCGCCTTGGCGGCGTTCTGGTATTGCCGCTGGGCAGGCGCCACCGGCAGCAGGCCGCCCGAGCCCCAATACCATATGCGCCCATCGTATTTCAGCAGCCCGGCGGCCCGGTCGAGGTCCTTGTCGATGGCGCTCGACCCGCGCGTGCGGCCCAGCTGGTCGCCCATCTCGATGGCGAAGCGCGAGACGGCATACATGAGGCCCAGCTGGTAGTTCGGCATGTTGTCGAGCGCCGCTGCCGGGTGCCAGAAAGGCTTGTTCGGCGCCCAGCGCTCGATCTCCCGCTCGACCAGGGCGGCGGCCGTCGCCACCGCCTTGGAGCCTCCGGCATCGTAGGCGGTGGGCCGCGGCTCGAAGCCCGTGTCGTCGTCGATATGCGTATAGACGGCCATGCCGACCGGGTACCAGAGCAGCAGGAGCAGGAGCGCGCCCGCCGCAGGCCAGCGCAGCCAGCGCCACCGGCCGCTGCCGCCCGGCAGTTGCAGCCTGTAACGCACGGCCGTCAGCCAGCCCGCGCCCCGGTCGATCAACGCGCGCATATGTCCTCCCGCTTCGCCCGCCTCCGCTCCCTTTCAGATTGGGATGCGGCCGGGCTTTGGCAATGCGTCAGGCAGGGCTGCGTTCGATGCGCCCGCCCTTCGAGCGGATATCGTCCAGCATCCGGGCGAGCGAGCCCTCCATGTCGAGGCCGCGGCAGAGGTCTTCCAGCACTACCGTCTCGAAGCCGGCCGCCAGTGCGTCGAGGGCCGAGAAGCCGACGCAGAAATCGGTTGCGAGGCCCGTCAGCACGACCCGTCCGACGCCGCGCTCGCGCAGATAGCCGGCGAGCCCTGTCGGCGTCTCCCGGTCGTTCTCGAAGAAGGCGGAGTAGCTGTCGATGCCCGGCCGGAAGCCCTTGCGCAGCACGAGGTCGGCGCCGTCCGTGCGCAGGTCCGCGTGGAAGGCTGCGCCGGGCGTGCCCTGCACGCAATGGTCCGGCCAGAGCACCTGCTCGCCATAGTCGAGCAAGCCGGTATCGAAGGGCTGCTTGCCCGCATGGCTGCTCGCAAAGGAGGCATGGCCCGGCGGGTGCCAGTCCTGGGTCAGCACCTTGCAGGCATAGCCGTCCCAGAGCCGGTTGATGCCGGGCACCACCGCCTCGCCGCCCGGCACCGCCAGCGCCCCGCCCGTGCAGAAGTCGTTCTGCACATCCACAACCAGCAGCGCCTCCATGGGTCCGTCCCTCCTTGTGCGGCGCCGTCCCTTCCGCCTTCCGGGCTAGAGGTCCGGATGGCGGTCCGGCCAGCCGGTTGCGCGCTCATAGGCGCGGGCGGCGCGGTAGATCGTGGCTTCGTCGAAATTCCTGCCGGCGATCTGGAACGAGAGCGGCATGCCATCCGAGGAGAACCCGGCCGGCACAGCGAGCGCCGGATGGCCGGTGACATTGAAAGGCTGGCGCGCCTGGCGGGAATAGGTGCGCAGCACCTCCGGTTCGTCCTCGATGGCGCAGGCGGGCTCCATGCTGGATGCGCAGACGAGCGCGTCCACGCCTGCGAGCACGTCCGACATGCGCTGGAAACACCGGCCCCGCTCGCGGAGCGCGCGGAGATAGTCGCCGGCGGAGAGATAGGCGCCCGCGATCAGCCGTTCGCGGCCGAGCCTGCCATAGGCTTCGGGCTTCTCCTTCAGCCAGGCCTCGTGGATCGACCAGGCCTCGGCCCAGAGGACGATGCGGTTCACCCGCGAATAGTCCTGCAGCGGGCCGGGATCGACCTCGACGATCTCCGCGCCCTCGCCTTCCAGCACGCGGAGCGCTTCGTCGATGGCGGCGCGCATCTCCGGGGCGGCCGGCATGTCGTCCTCGTGCCAGCGGCGCACATGGCCGATCTTCATGCCCTTCACGCCGCGTTCGAGGTCGGCGGTGTAGGAGGACACGGGCTCGTTGGCGCTTCCGGGGTCCTCCGGGTCGTAGCCGGCCAGCACTTCCAGCGCGAGCGCATTGTCCTCGACCGTGCGCGTCATCGGGCCGATATGGTCCATCGACCAGGACAGCGGCACGACGCCCGCCCGGCTGACCCGCCCGTAGGTCGCCTTCATGCCGACGATGCCGCAGCAGGACGCCGGATTGCGCACCGAGCCGCCCGTGTCCGTGCCGAGCGCCAGCGGGAAGAGGCCGGCGGCCACGCCCGCGCCGGAGCCCGAGGAGGAGCCGCCCGGATGGCAGTCCGTGTTCCAGGGGTTGCGCGCCGGCGGCCAGGGCAGGTCGAAGCTCGGGCCCCCGATGGCGAACTCATGTGTCGAGAGCTTGCCGAGCAGCACCCCGGCCGCACCTTCCAGACGCCGCGTCACACCGGCGTCCTTGGCGGCGACATTGTCCTTCAGCACCGCCGAATGCGCCGTGGTCGGCACGCCCGCTACGTCGACGATGTCCTTGAGGCCGAAAGGCACGCCGTGCAGCGCGCCGCGCACGGGGCCGTTGTCCAATGCATGGGCGCGCTCGCGGGCGCGCTCGGCCAGCAGCGCCACGAAGGCGTCGAGCTTGGGATTGACCGCCTCGATCCGCGCCAGCAGCGCTTCCGTGTATTCCAGCGCCGACAACTCCCGCCGGCGGAGCGCCCGCGCCGCCTCGGCAAGCGTCAGCCAGTAGAGCGCCGTCACCGGCCGGGCTCCGGGCGCCAGGTCAGCACCGGCTCCTCATACATGTGGTGGTCGCGCGGCAGCGCGGCGGCGAGTTCATCGGCCAGCTTCGTGCCGGAGTCGAGCGCGGCCCGGTCTTCGCCCGTCAGATGGTCGAGGCCGGCGGCCTTTGCGCGGGGGTCTTCGCTCAATATGCGAACTCCTCGAATACGGGATCGACCTTGCCGCCCCAACGGCCTTCGAACAGCGCCCGCTTGCGCTCGGCCGCAGTCATGCCGCTTTCCGCGATCTCTTCGAGGTCGGTGAGGAAGCCGGTCTCGTCATTGCCGGCGCCATCGAGGCGCGCACGCGATTTCAGCCCCTGCCGGGCGATGGCGACCATGTCTTTCGCGATGTCGCGGAGCGAACGCCCGCCCACCTCGGCGGCGAAGCCGATGCGGGGCGCTTCGACCCGCAGCCTTTCGCGCTCCTCGTCCGTCCAGTTCTTGCAGAGGTCCCAGCCGGCGGCGAGGGCCGCATCGTCGTAGAGGAGGCCGATCCAGAGCGCCGGCAGGCCGCAGAGGCGCCCCCAAGGGCCTCCGTCCGCGCCGCGCAGCTCCAGGTAGCGCTTCATTCGCACTTCCGGGAAGGCGGTCGTCACATGGTCTTCCCAGTCGCCGATATGCGGGCGCTCGCCCGGCAGCTCGGGCAGCTTTCCTTCGAGGAAATCGCGGAACGACCGGCCCGCCACGTCGAGATAGCGCCCGTCCCGATAGACGAAATACATCGGCACATCGAGGCAGTATTCCGCGTAGCGCTCGAAGCCGAAGCCGTCCTCGAAGACGAAGCCCAGCATGCCGCAGCGGTCCGGGTCGGTGTCGGTCCAGACATGCGAGCGGAGGCTCACATGGTCCGTCAGCCGGCCCTCCTTGAAGGGGGAGTCGGCGAACAGCAGCGTCGTCAGCGGCTGCAGGGCGAGCGACAGGCGGAACTTGTCCACCATGTCCTTCTCGTCGGCATAATCGAGATTGACCTGCACGGTGCAGGTGCGGAGCATCATGTCGAGGCCGAGCGAGCCGACCTTGGGCATGTAGCGGCGCATGACGGCGTAGCGGCCCTTCGGCATCCAGGGAATGTCCTCCCGGCGCCATTTCGGATCGAAGCCGAGGCCGAGGAAGCCGAGCCCCATCGCATCGCCCACCTGGCGACACTGGTCGAGATGGTCGTGCACCTCGTCGCAGGTCTGGTGGACCGTCTCCAGCGGCGCGCCGGAAAGCTCGAACTGCCCGCCCGGCTCCAGGGTGATGCTTGCCCTGTCCATGGCGAGCGCGATGGTGTTGCCGGCTTCGCGCTTGGGCTTCCAGCCGAACGCCTCCAGCCGGCGCAGCAACTCGCCGATGCCGTCCGGGTCGCCGTAGCCGGGACGGGTAAGGTCGGAGCGCCTGAAGACGAACTTTTCGTGCTCGGTGCCGCAGCGCCAGTCCTCCGGCGGCTTGCAGCCCTGCTCGAACCATTCCACGAGCTCGCGGCGGTCCTCGATCGCGCCTTCCGCCTCTACCGCCGCAGCCATCGGCCGTTCCTTCGCTTCAAGCCCCGTCTCCCCAAATCGCGTGGCGCATGGAGAGCGCGGCCACGACCGCCGTTTCCGCCCGCAGGATTCGCGGACCGAGATCGACGAGGCGAACGAAACCGGTTTCGGCGAAAGCGTCAAGCTCCGCCGCTGCAAAGCCGCCTTCCGGCCCGAGCAAAAGCCCGCCCGGCGGCGGTCCCGCCTGCATCGCGCCGCCGCCCGGATGGCAGGCCGCGAGCGGCCGCTCCGCCGGCCACCCCGCCAACAGGTCCCGCAAGGGCGCGAGCGGCGCGACGTCCGGCACATCGAGCCGCCCGCACTGCTCGGCCGCCTCGATGGCGATCCGGTGCAGGCGTTCGGGATTGAGGCGATCCACCACGCTGCGCTCCGTGATGACAGGCAGGACGCGCGCCGCGCCAAGCTCCACCGCCTGACGCACGGCGAGGTCCGCCATGCCTCGCTTCACCGGCGCGAAGGCAAGCCAGATGTCCGGAGACGCGGCCTGGGGACGAAGCCGCCACAGCACCGCCGCACGTCCCGAGCCGCGCTTCAGCGCCGCGATTTCCGCTTCCCACTCCCCGTCCCGGCCGTTGAAGAGTGCGAGCCTCTCGCCCGTGCCCCGGCGCATGACGCGCCCGAGCCAGGCGACCTGTCCGCCGTCCAGCGGAACGGACGCTTCCTCGCGGAGTTCGGCATCGACGAACAGGCGCAGCATCCTCGTTGCCTCTTCTTTACAAACCCCGGTTGCGCAACCGCCCGCCGAGGACGGCAAGCCGCCGGCGCAGGCTATGAACCGTCGACGTAATGAGTCAGTCGCCAAGTTCGCGCCGGACGGCCTCAAACGCTTCGCCGCCGTCGACAACCCTGCCTGCTTCCAGATCGGCGAGCCCTGCCCCGACCTCGCCACGGAGGCGCTCGAGCTTCAGCTTTCGATTAGTCGGAAACCCCTTCGCCGGCGCCGAGTTTGCAGCAGGGTAGTCTTTCCGGGAGGCAACGGGACCATCTTCTTCCATTGTCGCCACCTTTCCCTCGTATACCGACATTATGCACGCTCGCGAATGACATTCCTGTAGATGTCGAGAGCCCGCTCGCGCGCCGACGCATGGTCCACGATGGGCCGGGGATACAGTCTCACCGAGCCTTATCCCGGCATCGGCGAGGACGGCCGCCGGCGCCTCCCAGGGGGCGTGTATCCATTTGTCCGGCAGCCGCCGCAGTTCCGGGAGCCATTTGCGGAGATAGCCGCCTCCGGCGTCGAAGCGCCGCGACTGGGCGACCGGGTTGAAGATGCGGAAATACGGTGCGGCATCCGCGCCGCTGCCCGCGACCCATTGCCAGCCGGCGCTGTTGTTGGCGAGGTCGGCATCGACGAGCGTGTCCAGGAACCAATCGGCGCCGGACCGCCAGTCGATCAGCAGGTGCTTCGTCAGGAACGAAGCGGCGACCATCCGCACCCGGTTGTGCATCCAGCCCGTTGTCCAGAGCTCCCTCATGCCGGCATCGACCAGCGGATAACCCGTGCGGCCGTGTTGCCAGGCGCGCAGGCCCCCGGGGTCGTCGCGCCAGGGCATGCGGTCGAAGTCGTGCTGGAGATTGACCCTGTCCATGTCGGGGTTGTGATGGAGTAGATGGTAACTGAACTCGCGCCAGCCAAGCTGGCGGAGGAAGGCGTCGGCACCGCTTCCGGGCCCGGCCGGACCGAGCGCGGCGGCGACCTGCCGGGGGCCGATCTCGCCGAAATGCAGATGCGGCGAAAGCCTTCCCGTGCCCTCGTCCGCCGGGAATTCGCGCCCCTCCGCATAGCCCGAGGCGCGTTTTCCCAGGAACCGTTCGAGACGCAAACGGGCGCCCGCCTCGCCCGGCTGCCAGGCCTTGCGCAAGCCGGAGGCCCAGTCCGGAGTCGTGGGGCGGAGTAGCCAGTCGGCCAGTTCCTCGGTTGCGGGCCAATCGGCCGGTGGCGGCAGGGGCCGCACCGTGTCCTGCTGCGGCTCGAAGCCCTGTTTCAGGCATTGGCGCCAGAACGGCGTGAACACCCGGTAGTGCCCGCCCGACTGCGTGCGAACGGTCCAGGGCTCGAACAGCAGCGCTGCGTTGAACGAGCGGGCTTCCATGCCCGTTTCCCGGCATCGCGACTCCACGCTCTTGTCCCGCTCGGCAAGGGCCGGTTCGTAAAGCCGGTTCCAGACGATGTCCGTCGCGCCGGTTTCCCGCGCCAGCGCGGCAATCGCCTCGCCGGAGGAGCCGCTGCGCAGGACCAGCCGGCTGCCGATGCGCGCAAGGCTGCCGCCGAGCGCGTCCAGGCTTCCGTGCAGCCACCATCGCGACGCGCCGCCCCTCCGGCGCTCTTCACCGTCGAGCAGGAAGAAGGGGATGACGGGCCGGCCGGTCTCCGAGGCCCACGCAAGCGCGGGATTGTCGGCCAGCCGGAGATCGCGCCGGAACCACATGAGCACCGAACCGCCACGGCGTTCATCCGGGTCCGCCATAGCCGTCGTCTCCTTGCGCTCTGGTCGCCAATGGCGCAAAACCCCGCTCAAGAGGCCTTCCATAGTCGGCCACACTCACCTTGTCATCCGCGTATCCGGCACGGCGCTGCGTCATGCCCGCCGCTTCTACAGATCGCCAGGACAGCACAGGACCGCTGCTCATGCCCCGAACCAGCCGCCCGCTCGTCCTTGCCGCCACGCTGCTCACCGTCGTCTCCATGCTTTGGACGCCCGCTGCGGCCGAGCCCCTTTCGCTCACGCTGGTTCATGTCAACGACTGGGACCGCATGGAAGACATCGACGGCCGGGGCGGCGCGGCGAAGATCGCGGCGGTTGTTTCCGAAGAACGCACCCGCGCCAGGGCCGAGGGCGGCTCCGTCATCGTGACTTTCGGCGGCGACATGATTTCGCCGTCGATGCTCTCCGGGCTCGACAAGGGCGAGCACATGATCGACCTCGCCAATGCCATCGGGTTCGACATCGCAGTACTGGGCAACCACGAATTCGACTTCGGCCCCGATGTCCTCGTGGAACGGCTCGCGCAGTCCGAAGCGCAATGGCTCGCCGGCAATGTCCGCTACAAGGGCAGCGCGGCTTTCCCGGGCACGAATGCCACCGCCATAGTGGAATTCGAGGGCTACAGGATCGGCTTTCTCGGCCTGGTCACACCCCTGACCGCGAGAATCTCGTCGCCCGGCAAGGACGTTGCCTTCGCCCCCTTCGTCGAAACGGGCGCGGCGCTGGCGGCCGAACTCCGGGAGGCCGGCGTCGATTTCGTGATTGCGCTGACCCACAACGACCTTGCGCAGGATCTGGAACTCTTGCGCGTATCGGGCGGGATCGACGCCGTTCTCGGCGGCCACGACCATCTGGCCCTCGCCTGGTACGACGGCCGGCAAACGGTCCTGAAGGCGGGCTCGCAAGGCGCTTATGTTGGCGTGCTCAGGCTGACGCTCGACCGCGTGGAAGACCGGCGGGGCAACATCCGGCCGGTCTGGACGCCGGACTACGAACTGCGTTCGACCGAAGGCGTGAAGGGCCAGCCTGCGCTCGCCAGAGCCATCGAAAAACGCCGGAAGCAACTCGACAAGAGCCTGGACATCGCGGTCGGCAGGACAACGACCGAACTGGACACGCGCCGCGTCTCGGTGCGTTCTGGCGAAAATGCCTTCGGCAACCTGGTGGCCGACGCCATGCGCATTGCCGTGGGTGCCGAGGCCGCGCTGACCAACGGCGGCGGCATTCGCGGCGACACCGTCTATCCGGCCGGTTCCGACATCACCGGCAAGCTGGTGCTGACGGAGCTTCCCTTCGGGAACAAGACGGTGAAGCTCGCGCTCTCCGGCGCAGTCATCCGGGAAGCGCTCGAGCACGGCGTCAGCGATGTGGAAAACACGAGCGGTGCCTTTCCGCACGTGTCGGGACTGACCTTTTCATTCGACGCAAGCCGCCCCAAAGGCGGGCGGATTGTCGAGGCGTTTGTCGGCGGCGCCCCGCTGGAGGACGACCGGACCTATACGCTTGCGACCAACGACTTCCTCGCAAGAGGCGGCGACCGCTACGCCATGTTCGAAGGGGCCGAGAGGCGCGTCGACGTAAAGGACGCCTCGTTCATGGCGGCCCATGTCATGGAGTTCGTCGAGGCCGCCGGCGCAGTCTCGCCGGCGGTGGAGGGACGGATCGTCCGCCTGGATTGAGGACAATTCCAAGGCAATGTCGCAGGCGGAGACGCAAGATTTGACCCCCGGAGTGCGATTTTCGTCTTCCGCCGCGCGCCGGAACGGGGGATGATGCACACGGACGGTCGGGCAGTCGCGGCGGCCTTGGGGGCTCCGGCGCGGCTCTTTCACGCACCGTTCGCGATGTGCGGCGCGAGGACGTCGTGCGCGGGTCCACAAAACGGGAGAACGAGACCCATGATGTCAGACTTCATTCGCTTTGCTCGACTGCGCCGGCAGGGCGCAGCTCTCCTCTCGGCAGCCACGCTTGCGTTTGCGGCGCATGCCGCCGCCGCGGAAACCGCCGTCAAGTTCGCGCTCGACTGGAAATTCGAGGGTCCGTCGGCGCCCTATTTCGTCGCCATAGACAATGGCTACTACGCCGACGAAGGGCTCGACGTCACCATCGACTCCGGTCCGGGCTCCGTGAAGGGCATCACGCGCATCGCCGCCGGCACCTATCCCATCGGCTTCATGGACATCAACTCGCTCGCCAAGTTCCTGGACCAGAACCCGGGCTCGCCGGTGACCGCCGTGCTGATGGTCTATAACCGCCCGCCTTTCGCCATCGTCTCGACCGCGGAACGGGGCGTGCTGAAGCCGAAGGACCTGGAAGGCCGCATCCTCGGCGCGCCGGCGCCGGACGGGGCCTACGCCCAGTGGAAGGCCTTCGTGAAGGAAAACGGCATCGACGCCTCCAAGGTGCAGATTGAGAATGTGGGCTTCCCGGTGCGCGAGCCGATGCTGGCCCGCGGCGAGGTCGATGCCATCACCGGCTATTCCTTCTCGTCCCACTTCAACCTGATCCGCAACGGCATCGCGCCGGAGGACGTGAAGGTCATGATGATGGCCGACTACGGGCTGCAGCTCTACGGCAACGCGATCATGGTCAACACGGACTACGCCAAGGCCAACCCGGAAGTCGTCAGGGGCTTCGTCGCCGCGACTATCAGGGGCGTCCAGGCCGCCGTCGCCGACCCTGAGACCGCGATCAAGTCCGTCATGAAGCGCAACGAGATCGCCGACGAGGCGCTTGAGCTTGCACGGCTCAAAATGGCGATCCGCGACAATATCGTGACCGATGAGGTGAAGCAGAACGGCTTCGGCGGCGTGGATGCGGACAGGCTGGCCACATCGCTCGACCAGATCGGCGTCACCTACGAGTTCACCAACCGACCGGAGCCTTCGGCGGTCTTCGATTCGTCCTACCTGCCTCCTGCTGCGGACCGCCAGCTTTAACGCCTGACCGGACGCCCGCAAAAGGGGGGGAGGACGCGCCATCGTTATCGTCGAGGACGTGACGCTCACCTATGCGGGCGCTTCCGCCGGCGGAGGCGTCACCGCAGTCCAGGGACTGGACCTGAATGTGGAGCGCGGCGCCTTCGCCGCCGTGGTCGGCCCGTCGGGGTGCGGCAAGTCCACGCTGATGAAGCTTGCCACCGGCCTCGTCCGGCCGACCGCAGGGCGCATTGCGGTGGACGGGGCCACCGTGGAGGGGCCGGTCAAGATCGCCGGCATGGCGTTCCAGAACGCCAACCTGCTGCCTTGGCGGACCATCCGGGACAATGTCCTGCTGCCGCTGGAGATCGTCGAACCGCACCGTCGGCGGTTCCGCAGGAACAAGGCGGAATATGCCGAGCGCGCGGACGGGCTGCTGGCGCTGGTAGGGCTCGACGGCTTTGCCGAGCGCTTTCCCTGGGAGCTTTCGGGAGGCATGCAACAGCGAACCTCGCTTTGCCGGGCGCTCATCCACGAGCCTGCGCTGCTCATGCTGGACGAGCCGTTTGCAGCCCTCGACGCTTTCACGCGCGAGGAGCTCTGGTGCGTGCTGCGCGACCTCTGGGCGCGGATCGGCTTCACCGTCATCCTCGTCACGCACGACCTCAGGGAAGCCGCCTTCCTCGCCGATACGGTCCATGTCATGAGCGCGCGGCCGGGCCGGATCGTGGCCTCGCGCGCCATCGGCCTGCCGCGCCCGCGCGAGCTCGACATCTGCTTCGAGCCCGAATTCGTGGATATCGTCCACGACCTGCGCAGCCGCATTTCGGAGGTCCGGCAATGATGCGGGCGTCCCTAGTGGAGCAGTCCGCGCCTGTGGCGTTCACGCTCGGCCTGTTCATTGTCTGGGAGGCGGTCTGCCAGCTCTTCGGCATCAACCCGATCATCCTGCCCGCGCCTTCCGCCATCGTCGAGGCCGCAGTAACGCACTGGAAACCGCTGCTCCGGCATTCCGGCGCGACCATGTGGACGACGCTCGCCGGATTCGCCATCGCGGTCGCGTTCGGCGTCGTCCTCGGCATGATCGTCGGCTGGTCGCGGGCGATCTATCGCGGGCTTTACCCGGTGATGGTGGGCTTCAACTCGATCCCCAAGGTCGCCGTCGTGCCGATCCTGGTCATCTGGTTCGGCATCGGCGAAATCCCGGCGATCCTGACCGCGTTCCTCATCTCCTTCTTCCCCATCGTGGTGAATGTCGCCACCGGGCTCGCCACCACGGAGCCGGAGCTGGAGGACGTGCTGCGCGCGCTCGGGGCGCGAAAGCTGGACGTCATCCTCAAGGTCGGCATTCCGCGCGCCCAGCCCTACTTCTACGGCTCGCTGAAGGTTGCGATCACGCTCGCCTTCGTCGGCTCGGTCGTTTCCGAGACCATCGCGGCCAATGCCGGCATCGGCTACCTGATGAGCGTGGCGGGCACGAACTTCCAGATGCCGCTCGTCTTCGCCGGGCTGGTTGCGCTCGCCATCGAAGGCATCGCCATGTATGCGCTGTTCGCTTTCATCGAGATGCGAACCACGCGGTGGGCCTTCCGCTCTTCCTTCGCGGCCGGCGGCTGACGGGGCGCGCCGAAGCGCCGGCATATTTCATCCCAGGACACCATCGGAGACCCGGCCCCATGAACAGGCGACGTTTCGGCCGCACGAATGTCGAGATTTCGGAAATGACGCTCGGAGGCGGCTTTGTGGGCGGATTGCTGCTCCACCAGCCGGACGATGTGAAGCGGGAATGCATCGCGGCCTGCCTCGATGCCGGCATGAACTGGGTCGACACGGCGGCAGACTATGGCGGGGGCGAGTCCGAGAAGGCGATCGGTTGGCTGGTCGGGGAGCTGCCGGCGGAGAAGCGCCCGCATATCAGCACCAAGGTCCGGCTGGACGCGACGCGGCGCGACAATTTCCCGGACCAGGTCCGCGCGTCGATAGAGGGCAGCCTGGAACGGCTTCGCATGGACCGGGTGGACCTGCTGATCCTGCACAACCCCCTGGTTCCCGCGGAGCCGGACCGCGCGACTCTCACGCTCGACGAGGCGCTCGGGGTCATCGACTGTTTCGACCGGCTTCGCGAGGAGGGCCTGTTCGACCATGTGGGCTTCACTGCGCTCGGCGACGGGCCGACCGTCCGCGCAGCCATCGCGTCGGGCCGCTTCGACATGGCGCAGGTCTATTACAACATGCTGAACCCGACGGCGGGGTTCGCGCTCGGCGACGGCATGAGCGCCGACTGGTCGGATTCGGACTTTACCGGCCTGCTGGACACCTGCCGGGAACACGATGTGGGCGTGATGAACATCCGCATCTTCGCAGCCGGCGTGCTCGCGGCGGACGAGCGCCACGGGCGCGAAATCCCGATCACGGCCAACGCGGAAATGGCGGCGGAAGAGGCGCGCGCCCGGGCGGTGCGAACTGCACTCGGCGAGCGCAGCGAAACGCGGTCGCAGACGGCGATCCGGTTCGGCCTCGCCCATCCCGCAGTCTCGACCGTGGTGTTCGGCGTGGCCGAGATGGCGCATGTCCGCCAGGCGCTTGCCGCGCCCGGCCTCGGGCCGCTGGAGGAGGACGCGCTCGCCGCGCTCCGCCGCGCCTGGGCCTCCCATCCCTTCGTCTCATAAGCAGGAAGTCCCGACAGCGGGACGGCCGGGGAGAGCGATGCGATGACGGCCGATCGTGAAAACTACGATGTCATCGTCGCCGGCGGCGGGTCGGCGGGCGTGGCGGCAGCGGTGGCGAGCGCGCGCCTGGGCGCCCGGACGCTTCTCGTCGAGCGCTACAACTGCCTGGGCGGCGCAGCGACGATGCGCAACGTCGTCACCTATTGCGGCCTCTACACGCTCGGGGAGACGCCGCGCCGCGTCGTCGGCGGCGTCGCCGAAGAGGTCATGCAGGGCTTGCGCAGGCGGGGCGCCGTCGACGGGCCGCACCGGCACCGGGGCGTGTTCGTCACCTTCGAGCCGGAAGCGGTGAAACCCGTCCTCGACGACCTCGCTGCGGCGGCCGGCGTGACCGTGATGTTCTCCAGCTTCGTCGCCGACGCGGAGCGGCGCAACGGCCGGATGCGCAGCATCGCGGTCGCCGGCCATTCCGGCCTTGCGACCTTCTCCGCCAGGGCTTTCGTGGATTGCACGGGAGAAGGCGACCTCGCCGCCTTCGCCGGCGCGAGCACGCGCTACGGCAACGGCGCCGACATCAATCTCGGCACGCTCGGCACGCGGTTCGGCGGCATCGCCCCTTCCGTGCCCGTGACGGCCGAGCGCATTGCGGAGGCGGTAGCGGGCCTGGGAGCGAAGGCGAACGCCGTCACCAAGGACCGCAGCGTCGTCGCGCGCCTGCCCATATCGGGCGATCTCGTGGTCTATCTCGCTTCGGAAGACTACGACCCGCGCGACAGCCTCTCCATGTCGGCAGCGGAGGCCCGGGGCCGGCGGCAGGCCTGGGTCTATCTGGACGCGCTCCGGACCGTCGAAGGCTGCGAAAACGCCTATCTCGTCGCAACGGGCCCGGAATTCGGCACGCGCGAGTCGCGGCATCTCAACTGCCTGCGGCAGCTCGCCTGGGCCGACATCGAAAATCGGACGCGGTTCGACGACTGTATCGCGCTCGGCGGCTGGGGCGCGGAATGGCACGACCGTGCCACGTACTGGAGCACCTACGACTACCCGCCGGAGCGCGGCGCCTACGAGATACCGCTCGGTTGCCTGCGCAGCGCGGACACGGCGAACCTGTTCTGCGCCGGGCGCCTCGCCGACGGGGACCGGAAGGCCGGGGCCGCCATCCGGGTCATGGGCACCGCCTACGCGACCGGCCAGGCGGCCGGCATCGCCGCCGCGCTCGAAGCCGACGGCCGCTTCGGAGTCGCCGCCGTCCGCCAGGCGCTGAGGAAACAGGGCGCCATGCTGGACCTGTCGGACGCCGGGGCCCAGTAATACCAGCGGTCATTGACCGGAACCGATAGCGGCGGCGCCCCTGTTCGTCGCCCCCGCGAAGGCGGGGGCCCATCCCTGAACCGGGAGGCGCGCACAGCCGGCCGTTACGGGGCGGACGCGCCCTCGGCAGCACTCCGTTTGTGCCGCCGAGGCAGGCCGAAAGGTCCGGAGATGGGCCCCCGCCTTCGCGGGGGCGACGATATGAGGACGCGGTCTCCCTATGAGTCCCAGGTTGGGGCCGCTGGTATAACGCCGCTGCAACCCGGCAGAGACTTGGACTGCCTGGACCCCGGATCTCCGCTTCGCTCCGTCCGGGGTGACACCTGGAGCCGCGCATTCGGCCCCGTTGCAACCGGAACGGACCGTGCTCTAACCCGCATTTCTCACCGGGGTCATGGTCTGCGCGGCGCTGTCGGGCCGGCAGGGAAGGAGAGCCGTGCAGCGCGATGCGGGGCATCGGGCAAGCGGCTCGACGCACCATGCCGGCCCGACAGCGCCGCCCTCCGGGTCGCGTCCAGGCGTCCGCCCGCGGCGTCGCGGGCCTCGACCGTAGGCACCGCTACGCTTTTCGGCCCACTCCTTGCGGAGCGAACGCCTGGACAGCGACGCAGGCCGTGACCCCGGTGAGAAATGCGGGCTAACCCGCGCTGTTGACGGTCTCCGCCGCCAGTTCGCGGACGACCGCGCGCAGCGCTTCGTCGTTATTGGCTTCTCCGCCCGCGGCTTCGTACACCGCCCTCTGGCGTTCGGCCGACGTGCCGGCGCCCGCAATCCGCCGGGCGCGCTCCAACTCGGCCGTGCAGCCCAGCGCCTCGGCGTCTTCCCTCAGGATTTCCAGAAGCTCGTCGGTAAGATCGGCGAAGGGAACCAGGGTCTGCTTGCCGAAATCCACCAGGCTGCTCCGGCTGCCGTAGCGCTGCGCCAGCCAGCGGTTTTCCTGGATGAGCATATTGGGGTAGTCCCGCCAGCGCTGGTTGCCGAGGCGCAGGCGGTAGAGCATGCGCAGGACGCACTGGAACATCGCCGCGACGGTTATCGCGTCCTCCATGTCCGGGCAGACGTCGCAGATCCGCATTTCGAGCGTCGGGAAGCGGGAGCTCGGCCTGAGGTCCCACCAGATCTTGGAGCCGTCCTCCAGGAGGCCCGAGCTCGTCATCTGCCCGATCATGCGCTGGTATTCCGACCAGCTGGCCATCGGCTCCGGCAGGCCGGTGCGCGGCATGGCGTCGAACACCGTCAGCCGGTAGGAGGCGAGCCCCGTATCCTGCCCCTGCCAGAAGGGCGAGGAGGTCGTGAGGCACAAGAGATGCGGCAGGAAGTAGCGCGCCTGGTTCATCAGGTCGATCCGCAGCTCCTCGTCCTCGATGCCGACATGGACGTGCATCCCGCAGATGAGCATCCGGTAGGCCACGGCCTGCATGTCGTGGGCGAGGCCCACATAGCGCTCCTTCTGGACATAGTCCTGCTTGCGCCAGTCGCCGAAGGGGTGCGTCGAGGCCGCGACCGGGGCGAGGCCGTGATTGCCGCAGGCCCGCGCGACGCCGCTCCGAAGCCGGCGCAGCTCGGCCCGCACCTCGCCGGTATCGGCGCAGACCTTCGTGCCGATTTCGATCTGCGCCTGGAGGAACTCGTTGGTGACCTGCTCGCCGAGCGCGCCCACGCATTCGTCGATCAGGCTTTCCGGCGGGTCGGACGCCAGGTCGCCCGTCCCGGCATCGACCAGCAGATACTCTTCCTCGACGCCCAGAGTGAAGGCCGGTTCGGCAATCGTCATGGTCCGTCTCTCCGCCCCCGGAGTCGCTCACCGTGCAAGGATATATGGGCCTCAGACAAACCGAAACCGCGGCGGACGAGAGGGGGTTCGCCCGACGATCGCGACATGGTGTATTGACGGCCTGGCGCTTCGCAGAACCCGGGGCGCCGGCAGCCCGACGGGGCGGGAAAGAAGATTTGTGCAACCTGTTTTCCAATACGCTGCCGCAGGAAGCGATGCGACGCCTCTTCCGGGCGACGGACAGGCTCGGCAATTTCGCACCGCTGCCGGCGATCTTCCCCGATGGCGAGGTGCCGATTGCCCGTATCGGCGATGACGGGCATCGGGAACTGGTGCGGGCCAGGTGGGGCTGGGACCGCACGCCGCGCGGCTGGGTGACCAATGCGCGCAATCTGGGCCGCAGCTGGCCCGCGATCCGCAATGTGCGCCAGCGCTGCCTCGTCCCGGCGACCTCCTTCGCGGAGTACCATCCGACGGTCACGACACCGGGCGGCCGGGGCAGGCCCGTCAAGGCGGCGGCCTGGTTTCGCCTCCGGGGAGGGGCGGAGGACCGCCCGCCCTTCGCCTTTCCGGGTTTCTGGCGCCGCTGGGACTGGCGGACAGAGGGCCTGCGGCGAAAGTCGGACGAGGAACTCGCCAGCGCCGATGCGCCCCTGTTGGCGACCGTCATCCTGACTTGCCCGGCGAACGGGATTGTCGAGCCCATTCATCCGAAAGCCATGCCCGTCGTTCTTCGCACGGAAGAGGAATTCGAGACCTGGCTTACGGGCAGCGCCGAGAAGGCAGCGGCGCTCCAGCGGCCCCTGCCGGACGATCTGCTGGAGGTCGCGTTCATCGGAGCCAAGACGGACGATCCGTGGCGCGACGCGCCGAGCGGCGCGCTATAGTCCGGGCCGAGCGACGGAAGGAAACGCCCCCATGCAGTTCGGCGCGATGGTCAACACCAAGATCGACGAGTGGCAGACGCTGAAGCTCGCCGAGGAGCTCGGTTACGATTCCGGCTGGGCGCCGGACAGCCAGATGATCTGGTCGGACTGCTACGCCGTGCTGGCCCTGGCGGCCGCCAATACCTCGCGCATCCGCCTCGGCACCGGCGTGGCCATTCCCGGCACGCGGCTCGCCCCGGTGACGGCGCATTCCATCGCCTCCATCAACCGCCTCGCGCCCGGCCGCGCCTTTCTCGGCATCGGCACCGGCCACACCGCCATGCGCATCATGGGCCTGAAGCCGATGAAGCCCGGCTCCTTCCGGGAGTATCTTCGCGTGGTGCGCGGCCTGCTGCACGGCGAGGAGGTCGCGTTCACCCATGACGGCGTGACGCGGCCGATCCGGTTCCAGAACCGGGAGATGGGCTTCATCGGCTTCGAGCCGCCGGTGCCGATCCATGTCGCGGCCAATGGGCCCAGGGCGCTCGAGATCGCGGGCGAGCTCGGCGACGGGCGCATCTGCGCAGGCGCAGAGCCGCTCGGCGTCATGGCGCGCAATCTCGACCGGGTGAAGGCCGGCGCCGAGAAGGCCGGCCGCACGCTGCCGGAGGACTTCCACGCCTCGACCCTCACTTTCTACTGCGCGATGAAGCCGGGAGAACAGGTGAGCGACCCGCATATCGTGGAGGAGATCGGCGCGCAGGTCGGCGCAACGCTCCATTACTGGTGGGAGCATGCGCGCATCGTCGGCCATGACGGTTTCGTCCCCGACTACGCCCGCGACGACTGGGAGCTCTACAACCGCTTCCTGAAGGACCTCGGCATCCCCGACGACCGGATGCATCTTCGCGTGCATCGGGGCCACTGCTCCTATCTGCCCGAGGCCGAGCATCGCTTTGTCACGCCCGCCACGGTGCAGGCGACGGGCGGGCTGGTCGGCGAGCCGGACCTCATCGTGGAGCGCATCCGGTCGATGGAGGCCGCCGGCTGCCGAGAGATCGTGCTGCTGCCGCCCAAGGCCGTGGACCGGCGCAATTTCCGCCGGTTCGCCGAAGAGATCATGCCGAAGTTCCGCTAGGCCGGGTCCCGAGGTAATCCGAATGCGCTCAACGCGAGACCGATGTTCGGGAGCGCTTCGTCATGCTCCCCTCCCGCCCGGCGGAAGGGGCCCGGGGCCTCTCAGCGTGACGTGCCTTTGCCTGGCTTCGCCCGCCGACGGGCCGAACGCGACGAGCACTACGAAATACGGCGCCGCCGCCGCTTGCGCTGACGCGGAAGCGGCCCACCTGATACCAACGGCGTCGGGTTGCGACTCATGAAGAATGCCACCCAACCCGTCGCCCCGGCCCCCGAGCCGGGGCCCAGCCTCGGTTCTGGCGGCAGCCTCGCCGGTTCACCCTGTTCTCCACCGACTGCGGCGGCATCGGGAGCCATGGATGGACCCCGGCTCGGAGGCCGGGGTGACGATGGGGGAGGCCGCCATCGGTTCCTATCGACGACCGCTGGTATAACCTTCCCCGCAAGCGGGAGAGGAGATTTCCGGCTGCAAGCGACATCGGTTCCGATCGACAACCACCGGTATGAGCCATGAACCTGCCGAGGAAAGAGCTTTTCGACCTGCCCGACGGGGTGGTCTATCTCGACGGAAACTCCCTGGGCCCCCTGCCCAAAGGAGCCCTCGAACGCGCGCGCGCCGCGATCGTCGGGGAATGGGGGCAGGAACTCATCCGCGCCTGGAACACGGCCGGCTGGATGTCGCTGCCGCAACATGTGGGCGATCGGATCGCCCGGCTGATCGGCGCGCCCGAGGGCTCCGTCGCGACCGGCGACACGCTGTCGATCAAGGTCTATCAGGCGCTGGCCGCAGCCCTGAAACTGCGCCCGGAACGCAGGGTAATCCTTTCGGACTCCGGCAACTTCCCCTCCGACCTCTACATGGCCCAGGGGCTGATCCGCACGATCGGCAAGGACTACGAGCTGCGCACGCCTGCTCCGGAAGACCTGCCGAGCAACATTTCCGGCGAAGTCGCGGCGGTCATGCTGACGCAAGTCGATTACCGCACCGGCCGGCTGCACGACATGGACCGGATCACAAGGGGCGCCCACGATGCCGGCGCGGCGATGATCTGGGACCTCGCCCACAGCGCCGGCGCCCTGCCGATAGACATGGCCGCAAGCCGGGCGGAGTTCGCCGTCGGCTGCACCTACAAATATCTCAACGGCGGCCCCGGCGCGCCGGCCTTCATCTATGTCCGGCCCGACATCGTGGAGGAGGTCGAGCCGGCGCTGGCGGGTTGGCTGGGCCATGAGGCGCCCTTCGCCATGGAGCCCGACTACCGCCCGGCTATGTCCACAGAGCGGCTCAGGGTCGGCACGCCGCCCGTCGTGCAACTCGCCATCCTGGACCGGGCGCTGGACGTGTGGGAGGGCGTCGACATGGCGGAGATTCGCGCGGCCTCCATCGCGCTTTCCGAGCTGTTCATCGCCGAGGTCGAGGCCCGCTGCCCCGGCCTCGCGCTCGCCTCGCCGCGCAACCCGGCCGAACGCGGCTCGCAGGTGTCCTTCGCTTTCGAGCACGGCTATCCCGCCATGCAGGCGCTGATCGACCGGGGCACGATCGGGGACTTCCGCGCGCCCGACATCATGCGCTTCGGCTTCACGCCGCTCTATCTCGACGAGGCCGACGTGCTCGCCGCCGTCGAAACCCTCGAAACCGTGATCGCACAAGAGCTCTGGCGCGATCCGAAATACCGGGTCCGCGCGCGGGTGACGTGAAGCGCGAACAGGCCCGCGCTCAAGCCGAATGGGGAATACTCGCCCGCGAAGCCGCAGATTGCGGTTGGCGGCGGCGCATGAAATTGTGGCCGCTGAAATTTCGGGGGAAGGCGCGATGAGCTTGGCAAGCGTGAAGGCTCTGACATTCGACACGGGCGGGACCGTTCTCGACTGGCATTCCGGCGTCAAAGGCGCATTGGCCCGGACCGGCGCCAGACACGGGATCGAGAAGGACTGGGCTCACATCGCCAACGAGTTCCGCCGCCGCTCGCTCGGGAAGATGATAAATCTGGGCGAAAGGGAACCGCCGGCTTACAACATCGACGACGCCCACCGGATGGCGCTGGAGAGCCTTGTCGGGGAGCACGGACTCGACGCCTTCACCGAGGACGAGCGCCACGCGATTTCATACGACACGATGCACAATTTGCAGTGCTGGCCCGACTTTCCGGCCACCCTGCCGAAGCTCCGCCAGAGTTTCCTGTGCGCGTCGTTCACGATCCTCAGCTTCCGAATCATCATGGATACGGCCAGGCGCAACGGGCTCGGCTGGGACGCCGTCTTCTCCTGCGAGGCGATCGGCAAATACAAGATTCTGCCGGAAGCCTACAACGCCGTCGCGAAGTTCCTGCAGCTGGAGCCGGGCGAAATATGCATGGTGGCCTGCCACAATTTCGACCTCGACGCGGCGAAGGGCTGCGGCTTCAGGACCGCGTTCGTGAAGCGGCCCGACGAGTGGGGGCCCGAAGGCCCGCCCGACCGGGACCCGAATCCGGCCCACGACATCGTCGCCGACAGTTTCCCCGACATGGCGCGGCAATTGGGCGTGGCCGTGTAACCACCCCGAAGTTGCCCAGGCGCTGCGGCCTGGGTGTAAAAACGGATGGCGGAATTGACCCGGGCCGCCGCGGCTACATCTCGTCGCGAATGCCCTGCCCACCTCGCACCTCTCCGAGTTAGGGCAGAATCCGTTCCGATTGGACCGTATTTCGGGCCAAGCTCGAAATTGCCGCCCCGGCCTCCGAGCCGGGGCCCAGTAACGCCGCTGCAACCTGGCAGAGACTTGGACTGCCTGGACCCCGGATCTCCGCTTCGCTCCGTCCGGGGTGACACCTGGAGCCGCGCATTCGGCCCCGTTGCAACCGGAACGGACCGTGCTCTAGCTGTGGAGCATCAACAGGTTGTCCTGGGTCAGGCGGAGTCGGCTGATGGGTGTATTTGCCTTCAGGCTACCATGCGGTCGGTGCCAGTTGTATCGGTGGAGCCAGTGCGGGAGGTGGTGTTCGCGTTGGCCTGAGTTTTGGTAGGCGCGAACGTAGGCCCATTCTCTGAGGGCGGTCTGGATGAAGCGTTCGGCCTTTCCGTTGGTTCTTGGCGTGTAGGGTCTGGTTCGGATGTGCTTGAGGCCGCGGGTTTTGCAGGCGTCGCGGAAGGCGTGGGCCCTGTAGCAGGACCCGTTATCGGTCATGACGCGGCTGACGGCGACGCCGAGGCTCTTGTAGTAGGCGATTGCGGCGTTGAGGAAGGCGATGGCGCTTTCCTTCTTCTCGTCGGGCAGGATCTGGCTGAAGGCGACGCGGGAGTGGTCGTCGATGCAGACGTGGAGATACTCCCATCCGATGCCGCGCGCGTTGCTTTGGCCGGTACGGTCGCCGGTGACGCGGTGTCCCGGTCGGTCGAAGCGTCCGAGCTTCTTGATGTCGATGTGGATGAGTTCGCCCGGGTTCTCGCGCTCGTAGCGCCTGACCGGCTGGGGCGGTTCGAGCGCCTTGAGGCGGTTGAGGCCGAGGCGCCTGAGGACGCGGCTGACGGTTGCGGTGGAGACGCCGAGCTGGGCGGCGATCTGCGCGCCGGACCAGCGCCGCCGGCGCAGCGCGGCGATCCGGCGGACCACCGGGGCCGGGGTCGGTCGGCGCAGGGTGTGCGGTCGCGACGAGCGGTCCCGCAGGCCTTCGGCTCCCTCGGCCTGGAAGCGCCGGACCCACTTGCGCACGGTGCGTTCGCAGACCCCGAAGGCCGTGGCCACGGCCTTCGGGGTCTGCCCCTGGTCGATCACGCGGCGGACGATCTCGGCTCGACCGCGCGGCGTGAGTTTTGCATTCTTGTGGACGTTCATCCGGGGCTCGCTTCTCGGTTCGCTGACAGGTTTTCGTCACCCATCAGCTTCCGAGAATCAGTCCCGGATGGACAACCTATTGAGAGATCACAGCTAGGGCAGCCAGTTTTCTTCGGCGGCCTCTTTGAGGCAAGGGTCTGTCCAACCAGCGCGCTGCGGTCCATGGCGGCGATGCGGCTCGGGTAGTCGCGCATGCCGTCGGGACCCTTCGGATCGGGCGGCCGGCTCTCCACTCGCTACGGCGGCATTGGGGTCCATGGACGGGCCCCGGCTCGGAGGCCGGGGTGACGAATTGGGGGGCCGGGGCGCCCCCGCTTTCGCAGGGCCAGCCGCCCCCTCAGCCGAGCGCCTGCTCCAGGTCGGCGACGATGTCAGCGGCGGTTTCCAGGCCGACGGAGAGGCGGACCACCTCGTCGCCCGCGCCGGCGGCCGCGGCCTGCTCCTCGGAAAGCTGGCGGTGCGTCGTCGAGCGGGGGTGGATGATGAGCGAGCGCGTGTCGCCGATATTGGCGAGATGGCTCAACAGCTCGACGCCCTCCACCAGCTTCACGCCCGCCTCGTAGCCGCCCTTGAGGCCGAAGGTGAAGACCGAGCCGCCCGAGCCCTTCAGATATTTGTCGGCCAGCGGCTTGTAGGGGTTGTCGTCGAGCCCCGCATAGGAGACCCAGGCGACGGCCGGGTGGCCGGAGAGGTAACGCGCCACTTCCAGCCCGTTCTCGCTGTGCCGCGCCATGCGCAGCGGCAGGGTCTCGATGCCGGTGATCGCGAGGAAGGCGTTGAGCGGGGCCATGGTCGCGCCGAGGTCGCGCAGGCCGACGGCGTGGCAGTGCACCGTGTAGCCGAGGTCGCCGAAGGTCTCCCAGAAGCGCAGGCCGTGATAGGCGCCTTCCGGCTCCGTCATGGAGGGGAACTTGTCGTTCTGCCCCCAGTCGAAGGCGCCGCTGTCCACCACCATGCCGCCCATGGCGTTGCCGTGGCCGGAGAGGAACTTGGTCATGGAATGCACGATCAGGTCCGCGCCCCACTCGAACGGCCGGCAGAGGAAGGGCGTGGCCATGGTGTTGTCCACCATCAGCGGGATGCCCGCCTCGTGCGCGATGTCCGCCAGCGCCTCCATGTCGCTGACGATGCCGCCCGGATTGGCGAGCGACTCGCAGAATACGACCCGCGTTTCCGGCCGGATGGCGGCCCGCACCGCGTCGAGATCGTCGAAATCGACCAGCGAGGCCTGCCAGCCGAACTTGGCGAAGGTGCGCGTGAACTGCGTCACCGAGCCTCCGTAGAGCTTGTTCGACGACAGCAGGTGCGAGCCCGGCTGCATGAGCGGGAAGAGCGCCAGCATCTGCGCGGCATGGCCCGACGCCGTGGCCGTGCCGCCCTTGCCGGCCTCCAGCGCGGCCACCCGCTCCTCCAGCACCGAGACGGTCGGGTTGGTGAGGCGGGAATAGATGAAGCCGTAGGTCTGGAGGTTGAAGAGCGAGGCCGCGTGGTCCACGTCATCGAAGACATAGGAGGTCGTCTGGTAGATCGGCGTCGAGCGCGCGCCGGTGGCGGGGTCCGGGCCCGCGCCGGCATGGATCGCAAGCGTTTCGAGGCCGTAGGGGGATTCGTTGCCGCTCATGTCAATTGATCCGGCGGCGCCTGGAGGAGATGCGCCTGGAGTTGAAGCCGTTCCAGGAGAGCTCGCCGAAGAGGCGCGCATATTCGATCTTCGGGCAGCGGTTCATCACCACGGTGAGGCCCGCCGCCTCGGCGCGTTCGGCGGCCGCGTCGTTGCGCACGGTGAGCTGCATCCAGACGATCTTCGCGCCGATTTCCACCGCCCGGTCGGCCAGCGGGCCGGCGGCCTCGGAGTTGCGGAAGATATCGACCATATCGACCGGCTCCGGCAGGTCGGCGAGGTCGCCGAAACAGGTCTCGCCCAGGATCGTCTCGCCGGCCGCGACCGGATTGACGGGGCGCACGCGGAAGCCCTTCGCCTGGAGGTATTTCATCACGAAATAGCTGGGCCGGTTCCAGTAGGGGCTGGCGCCCACCATCGCGACGGTCCGCACACTCTCCAGCACGCCCTTGAGATGGGCGTCGGTATAGCTGTCATGGTTCATGGCGGAACTTGGCTACACCAAGGGGGGCCGTCGGGCAATCGCCTTCCTACTCGCCGGATTGCAGGATGAGGCCGCGCCGGCGCGCGATCTCGAAGGCGTAGAGGAAGAGCGCCGCGCCGCCCGCGATGTAGGCGACATTCAGCCCGACGGCCCAGAGGAACAGGTCGGTGCGGAACACGCCCTCGATCATGACCGCGCGCATGCCCTCGAAGACGTGCGCTGACGGCAGTGCTGCCGCAATCGTCTGCGCCGCTTCCGGCAGCACGTCGACCGGGTAATAGACCGCGCTCAAGGGCGCCAGGATGAAGATCGACGCCCAGGCGAAGCTCTCCGCCGAGAGCCCGTAACGGATGAGCAGCGCGCAGACGGCAAGCCCGATGGCCCAGCCGAAGACCATGAGGTTGGCGAAGAACGCGATGAGCGGCAGGCCGAGCGAATAGATCGAATATTCGTGGAGCAGCCAGGCGACCAGCGTCGCCGGCATCAGGCCGAGCGAGGTGCGCAGCAGGCTTCCGAGCATCATCGCCGCCATGAGTTCGCCGGGCCGGAGCGGGCTTGCGAACAACTGGCCCAGATTGCGCGCCCACATCTCCTCCAGGAAGGAGATGCTGAGCCCGAGCTGGCTGCGGAAAAGCACGTCCCAGAGCAGCACTCCCGCCAGCAGCGCGCCGGCGGCGTTTATCAGCCAGCTGCTGTGCTCCAGGAAGAACTTGGTGATGAAGCCCCAGAGCGCGACCTGGACGATGGGCCAGTAGGCGAGCTCGATCATGCGCGGCACCGAGCCCCGGAACAGGTAGTAGTAGCGCCCCAGCATGGCACCGATGCGCCCGGGGCTCATGCCGGTCCGCAAGGCCCGGCTCCCGGTCCGGCCCGGCGCCCGCCCGGCCTCACTTGGCGTTCGCCTTCTTCCAGGCGGCGATCTCTTCCTTCAGCTCGTCATATTCCTCGCAGCCGAACAGGCAGATGCGGTCGAGCTCCGCCAGGTGCCGCTCCGCGCCTTCCAGGTCTCCGAGCAGGAGGCGCAGTTCGCCCGCATATTCGTGCGCGCCCTTGTGGTCGGGGTCGAGGAAGAGCGCGCGGGCATAGGCCTTCCGGGCCTCCTCGAAGCGGCCGAGCTTGCGGTTCGCGTAGCCGCGCCAGTTGAAGGCGTCGGCGCTGGTGCGGTTCTTCTCGATATATCGATCGAGGTCGGCGAGCGCCTGTTCGTATTCGGCGGCCTCGATCTTCTTCTCGATGGCCGCGAGCGGGCCGGACTCGTCCGTGCCGCCGCTGCCGCTGCCGAGAGCGAAGGCGGTTCCCGCCATACACAACAAAGCGGCCGCCAGTGCCCATCTGCCCAACATGCGCCGTCTCCCCGGATGTGCCATCTTTCTGCGATCTAGAGTTAGGCGGCCGGCGGACCTGCATCAAGCAGAGCGTGCGACGGAGCCGGCCGCAAAACGGGGAGGGGATGCGGCATGCCGCTTTCGGGAGTGCGCGTCGTCGAGCTAGCGCAGATCATCGCCGGCCCCGTCGTCGGGCAGGTGCTGGCCGAGCTCGGGGCCGAGGTCATCAAGGTCGAGCGTCCGGAAGGAGACGAGTCGCGCCGCTGGACGCCGCCGGTCTGGTTCGGAGCCGCCCCCACCTTCCACGGCGTCAACCGCTCCAAGCGGTCTGTGTCGCTCGACCTGACGACCGAGGAGAGCCGTGCGGGCCTGATGAAACTGGTGCGCGGAGCGGACGTGTTCCTCCAGAATCTCCGCCCCGGTGTCACGGCGAAGCTCGGCCTCGGACCGGAAGCGTTGCTCCGCGAGAACCCGCGGCTCGTCTATTGCGACATGGGCGCGTTCGGCCACAAGGGGCCGAAGCGGCTCGACCCGGGTTTCGAGGTCCTCTTCCAGGCGTTCTCCGGGCTGATGGACAATACCGGCGACCCGGAGGGGCAACCGATGCGGATGGGGGCTGCGGTCTGCGACCTCGGCACCGGGCTCTGGACCGCGCTCGGCGCGCTCGCCGCGCTGCGCCAGCGGGAGCGGACGGGCGAGGGCGTCGTGGTGAACACCTCGCTGCTGGAGACGGCGATGTTCCTGCTGACCACGCAGTTCGTCTCCCACAAGGCGACGGGAAGGAGGCCGGTGCGCCATCCGACCGGCAGCCCCCGCGTCGTCGTGTTCGAGGCGTTCGACGCCGCCGACGGGCGCATCCTGATTACCGCGGCGACGGACCGGTTGTTCAAGCGGCTCGGGCTGGCGCTCGGCCGCAGCGACTGGGCGGAGAATCCTGCGTTCGAAGGAAACGCCGCGCGCATGGAACGGCATGACGAGATCGTGCGCGACATCCAGGCGGCCCTGGCGGACGGAAGCGTCAGGGAATGGATGGAAGTCTTCGAGGCCGCGGGCGTGCCGGCCTCGCCGATCAACAATCTTGCCGAGGCGCTTGAGGAGCCGCAGGTGCAGGCGCTCGACATGGTCGTGGACGTGCCGGAGCGGGATGGCATGCAGGCGCTGGCGCTGCCGATTTCCTTCGACGGACGGCGCCCGGCGGTGCGTGCGCCCGCGCCCGGCCTCGGCGCAGACAACGCGCTTCTCGACCTCGACGATCCCTGGGCCGGCGCTTGACAGCGGCGGGACGCAAGCCTAGACGACCTGTCTTTCCGGGCGCGTAGCTCAGCGGGAGAGCACTGTCTTCACACGGCAGGGGTCGCTGGTTCAAACCCAGCCGCGCCCACCATTCGAATCAACGACTTAGCGGACATTCCGCTCGGATAGGACCGGGTTGTATCTGTGCCATGGCACAGAAACGGCCCGGTTTTGCTGGTTTTCCGGCCGGGATACGCGCCCGGCCTGACGCGCCCATAGCTCGGGGCGGCAGACCGAATACCGAGCAGCGGAGGCCGTCGCGGGCCGACGCGGAAATCCGGGCAACGCTCGCATATCCACCCCGCCGGCTCGCTGGCGAACCTTGCGCCCCGGTGCCCAACGACGACCGCAACAGGCGCCCGCCCCGGGCGTTCCCGTAAGGGAGGCAGCACGGGGCGGGCCGGTCCCCGTTCCGTGACCCCGCAGGGTGGCGGGGTAAGAACCGAGTATGCGGCCGGAATTTCCTCCATCTCAACAGCGTCGCCTATGAAGACTGTCCCGCCTGTCGATTCCCTCCTCCCCGTCGGGCAGCTCCACGCGTTGGGGCCGCCTCGCGGCTGACATGCGCTGCATCCCGTTCGTGTCTTTCGGGCCGCAGGCGTTCTTCGGCATCGAACTTCTCCTTCCGATGAAGCGCTGGAGCCGTGTCTCTGCCGTTGCCCGGCGCCGGATGCACGCAATCCGCCGCTCGCCGGACTTCGCCCCGGTCGCAATGGGCCGCTGAACGGTCGTCGAATGTCCGGTCGGCAGTCCGCCCTGTCCCGGTTTCGTCGATCGGGAAGAAAGCCGGAGGCCGGCGCTGCGTACACGAGACCGGCATCATGCGGACTCGGACCTTCCAAGGGCGGCGAGGGCGGCCCCGCGTGTCTCGTGATGCTCGACGACCGAAAGGAAGCCGCTCATTTCCAGAACGGAGCGGCATTGCGGCGCGAGGGCGGCGAGCGCGAACCTTCCGCCCTCCTGCCGGCAGGTCTTGGCGCCGACCAGCAGGACGCGCAACCCGGCACTGCTGATATAGCTCATGCCAGCGCAGTCCAGCACCAGATCGCCGACGCCATCCTCGAGCGCGCCGGACATCCGCGCGATCAGCGCCGGCGCATTGCTGCCGTCCAGCCGGCCGCGCAGCGAGAGGACGACGGCCGAGCCTTCATGCAGCACCCCTATGTCCAGCGCAGCCCTGTCCTCCGCCGCCGCAGGGGATCGGGCTGTCGCCGCCAGCACCACGCCGAGCCCCTGCACGATGCGCACCTTGCGCAGCGCGGACGCGAGCGCCGCATTGCGGTCCTCGATCTCCCGGTAGGCGTCCTGGAGCCGGCGGTGCTGCGCTTCCGTCTCCTTCGCCAGCCTGAGTTCGGTCTCCCGAAGCTCGCGCAGCTCGGTGATATCGCTGAACACGGCAATCGCCGCCACCGCTTCCGACGAGCCGTCGGCGCCCGGCCTTCTGAGCCAGGAGGTGGCGACGGAGAGCGAACGCGCCTCGCCGTCGCCCTCGACCCGGACCGCGACGCGGCGCTCCCCGCCGGTGCCGGCGGTCGTCGCGTCGATGATGAGCTGCGTGAAGTCGTCGAAGCCCTCCCGCAGGATGAAGAGTTCGGCGAAGCCCCGCCCCGCCGCCTCGCCGGCCTCCAGGCCGAGAATGCGCTCCGCCGCCGGATTGAGCGTCTCGATCCGCCCGCCCGTGCCGACCACCAGCACGCCGTCCTCAAGATTGTCGAGCACCTCGCGGTGGATGCCGGGCCCCGTCATCGGCCCACCTGCTCGACGCTTATGCAGGTGTCGGTGCTGGCGGGAGATGGAGGCGCTCTCCTGCGCGCGCCTCAGGCTCTCGATCGCGCAGGAACGCTTCGCCGAGGCGCTCTCGGCGTCGGCGGCCGAAGGCGGGCTGCGGCGCACGCTGATGCGCGCGCTCGCGCTCGGCATGGTCCTGGAAGACCGGGCGGGCAACCCCGCCCGGCAGCGCCGGCGCCTGGAGGAATTCCTCACGCTCTTCGCCGAAACCGACTATGCGTGGGCGGCGGTCTGCGAACGGCGCGTCTGCCTGCCTGCGGTCGAGCGGTTCCTGGGGGACGCGGGCGACTCTCCGCTGCGCGAACCGGCCGAGGCCCTTCTCGCCGCGATGCAGAGCGCCGATGCCGACCCCACCCTTGAGCTGAGCGAGCGCGAGCGGAAGATCCTTTTGCGACTCGACACCGGGACCGACAAGGAGATCGCCGCCGAGCTCGACCTTACGACCGAGGGCGTGCGATACCACCTCCGCAAGCTGTTCTCCAGGCTGGGCGCGAACAACCGCAACGAGGCCGTCCAGCGCGCGCAGGAACTCGACCTGCTGTCCGACGACAGCCGGAGATTCCCCGGGAACGCCCGCGGTCGCTCGGCGCAGCCGCAAACCCGGGAAACGCCACCGCCCGGACGATCAGCCTGAATTTGCCGCAGCGTGCCGCAAGTATTGCAAGCGGTTCGAACGCGGCAGGCCGGTTGCAGCTTGACGAGCCGGCGAAGGTTCACGGGAGCCGGTCGTCGGGGTAGCCGGCTGCAACGGCTTCCAGGGGCGGCCTCGCGCTCCGACGGTTCAGCGGCGCGGCTCCGCCGTGCCGCTCAACCCGGCCTTCGCGCCGGCCACGACGGCCTACACCGCGTTGGTGGACGACCGCTGGGTCACGGTGACGGCGGCGGACGGCACCACGACCCAGGACCGCACGGTGAATAATACCAAGGTGCATAAGGCAGGACTCGTGCTCGGCGGCGGCTCCCTGTCTCCCCTCCCGCTTGCGGGCTACCGCATTCATACCAGCGGTCGCCGATCGGAACCTATGGTGACGGCCCCCACCGTCACCCCGGCCCCCGAGCCCTACTGGATTCACACATTTCCGCTTGGTGGTGTGGTATTGCACTACACCAACCGTCGCCCCGGCCCCCGAGCCGGGGCCCAGCCTCGGTTCTCGCGGCAACTTCAGCGGTCGAGCCTGCTCCCCACCGGCTACGGCATCGTCGAGAGCCATGGATGGACCCCGGCTCTCCGCTTCGCTCCGGCCGGGGTGACGCAGAGGGAAAACCGGGCGGCAATCTCCATGAGTCACAAACCGGAGCCGCTGGTATCACACCTCTCTTGCTGGCTTGTATTCGGTACGCTTGCTAGCCTTGCTGGGCGGGCGGTTGCCGGGGCTTCGCCCGCCGCTTCCGCAGGCGGAAGCGGCCCCTCACCCTGCCCTCTCCCCGAGGGAGAGGGTCTTCCGGGGGCGTGTTGCGCCCCCTTCGTCATGGGGACCGGGGCGACTCCCGCTTTCGCGAGGACAGGAGGTCGGGGTTATGCAATGCCACGCCACCGGGCGCCGATGTGCGAATCCAGTAGCGCTTGCGGGAGGGGCCGGAGGAGGGCCTCTCGGCGTGCCGGGCAATCCGGGCGGTCCCCGCCATTGCGCAGGGCGGGCTTCGCACCTAGATAGGGTCCGGCCGCTGGCGGGAGCGGCAGTCGGAGGTCGCAGGCAGGCCATGGGTATTCCCTTCGTCAAGATGCACGGGCTCGGCAACGATTTCGTCGTGCTGGATGCCCGCGCCCGGCCGCTCGGCTGGTCCGAGGAAGGCTACCGCCGCGTGGCCGACCGGCGCACCGGCATCGGCTGCGACCAGTTCATGGTGCTGCGCCCGCCCCTGCGCGACGGCGATGTTTTCATGGAAATCCGCAATGCCGACGGCGGCGAGGTCGAGGCCTGCGGAAACGGCACGCGCTGCGTGGCGGCGCTCCTGTTCGACGAGCGCGGGCGCGGCGAGGCGGCGGTCGAGACGGTGGCCGGCATACTGCTCGCGGCGCGGTCGCCCGGCGGTGCGGTGCGGGTGGATATGGGACCGGCGCGGCTCGGTTGGGACGAGATACCGCTGGCCGGCCCGGCAGACACGCTCCGCCTCGACCTGGACTGCGGCCCGCTGGCAGGGCCGACAGCCACCAATGTCGGCAATCCGCACGCCACCTTCTTCGTGGAGGACGCCGAGGCAGTGGACCTCGAAAGCTGGGGACCCCGGATCGAACACGACCCCGCATTCCCCGAGCGCGCCAATGTGGGCGTGGCCCACATGGAAGGACGGGACACCATGCGGCTCCGCGTCTGGGAGCGCGGCGTCGGGATTACCCGCGCCTGCGGCACCGGGGCCTGCGCGGCGGTCGCGGCGGCCGTGCGCCGGCGCCTCGGCGACCGCCGGATGGAAGTGCGGCTCGACGGCGGCCCGCTCGGCATCGAGTGGCGCGAGAGCGACGGCCATCTGCTGATGACCGGGCCTGCGGCGGTGAGCTTCCGGGGCGAGCTGGAGGCGCATGTGCCGGAGGCGGCGCCGTGAGCGCCGAAATCGTCACTTTCGGCTGCCGCCTCAACGCCTGGGAGTCGGAGGCGATGCGCCGGCTGACGGCCGAGGCCGGGCTCGGCGGGACCGTGGTCTTCAACACCTGCGCGGTGACAGCCGAAGCCGAGCGGCAGGCGCGGCAGGCGATCCGCAAGGCCCGGCGCGAGCGGCCGGAGGCAGAGATCGTCGTCACGGGCTGCGCCGCCCAGATCGCGCCCGAGCGCTGGCTCGCGATGGAAGAGGTGGACCGGGTCGTCGGCAACGTCGAGAAGCTGACCGCCAACGCCTGGAGGCCGGATGCGCCGGCAGCGCTGGTGGACGACATCATGAGCGTGCGGGAGACGGCCCCGCACCTGCTGGACGGCTTCGGGGGCCGGGCGCGGGCCTTCGTGCAGGTGCAACAGGGCTGCGACCACCGCTGCACCTTCTGCATCATCCCCTATGGGCGCGGCCCCAACCGCAGCGTGCCGCTCGGCGAAATCGCGGCGCAGACCCGCCGGCTGCTGGAGGCGGGCGCGGCCGAGATCGTGCTGACCGGCGTGGACATCGCCTCCTGGGGCGCGGACCTGCCGGGCAAGCCCCGGCTCGGGCAGCTGGTCCGCCGCCTGCTGGCGCAGGTGCCGGAGCTTCGCCGGCTCCGCCTCTCTTCCGTCGATCCCGCCGCCATCGACGACGAGCTTTTCCGGCTGCTGGCGGAGGAACCCCGGCTGATGCCGCATTTGCATCTCTCCGTGCAGGCGGGCGACGACATGGTGCTGAAGCGGATGAAGCGCCGGCATCTGGCGGCCGATGTCATCTCGCTTTGCGGGCGGCTGCGGGCGCTGCGGCCGGAGATCGCCTTCGGCGCGGACCTGATCGCCGGCTTCCCGACCGAGACCGAGGCAATGTTCGCCGGAAGCCTCGACCTTGTGGAGGCCTGCCCGCTCACCTGGCTGCATGTCTTCCCCTATTCGCCGCGCCGGGGCACGCCGGCGGCGCGCATGCCCCAGGTGGACGCGCCCGTGCGCAAGGAGCGCGCCCGTCGGCTCAGAGACGCGGGCGAAGCCGCCGCCGGACGCTTCCTCGCGAGCAGGGTCGGACGCATTGAGCGCGTCGCCGTCGAGCGCGAGGGCATCGGACGCACCGAGCAGTTCGCGCTGGCCCGTCTCGAAGGACCCGCGCGGCCAGGCTCGGTGCGGCGCGCACATGTCCAACGGGTCGAGAAGGAACGCCTCGTCGCGGAGGTGCTGGCGGCGTGAGCTGGCTTCAGCGGCTGAGGCAGGGGCTGTCGCGATCCTCCGACCGCCTCGCCGACGGGATTGCGGGCATCTTCAACCGGCGCCGGCTGGACGCCGAAGCGCTGGAGGAACTGGAAGACCTGCTCATCATGGCGGACCTCGGGCCGGCTACCGCAGCGCGCCTCGCCGCCGGCCTCGCGCGCACGCGCTTCGGCAAGGAGGTGTCGGACGAAGAGGTGCGCGGCGTGCTGGCCGACGAGATCGCCGGCCTGCTGGAGCCGGTGGCGCGCCCGCTCATCGCCGACCCGGCGCGCAAGCCGCATGTCATCCTGGTGGTGGGCGTGAACGGCACCGGCAAGACGACGACCATCGGCAAGCTGGCGCACGCCTTCCGCGCCGAGGGAAAGTCCGTGCTGCTGGCGGCGGGCGACACCTTCCGCGCGGCCGCCGTCGAGCAGTTGCAGCTATGGGGGGAGCGGGCCGGCGCTCCCGTGGTCGCGAGGCCGACCGGAGCGGACGCCGCGGGCCTCGTCTTCGACGCCCATGCGCAGGCGATCCGCGAGAGGGCGGACATCCTGCTGATCGACACGGCCGGGCGGTTGCACAACAAGGCCAACCTGATGGACGAGCTCGGCAAGATAACCCGCGTGATCGCCAAGCAGGACGCGGACGCGCCGCACGACACGGTGCTCACGCTCGACGCCACCACCGGGCAGAACGCGCTGCAACAGGTCCGCGCCTTCCGCGACATGGCGGAAGTGACGGGACTGGTCGTGACCAAGCTCGACGGCTCGGCCAGGGGCGGCGTCGTCGTGGCGCTCGCGGAGAATGTCGGCCTGCCCGTCCACGCCGTCGGCGTCGGAGAAGGCGAAGAAGACCTCCGCCCCTTCACCCCCCAAGACTTCGCCCGGGGCCTCATGGGGCTGGAGTGAGCAGGACGAAATATTCCGTAAGGGCGAGATGGAGCCAAGGCGAAACGCTTGACAACTTGCAAGGCTTCGGGGCAAGATATTTTCTCTACAATCTACACTTTGGAAGGAGAAAATCCGAATGGCTAGACGAGAGTACATAACTGGCCCTCTCGGGCGCGTAGGAACAATTTTGCGTAGAAAGGTAGGCGCTTATCTCCGCCATAACCGTTCTGTATATGTTGGAGTAACTTCCTATCCTGCAAGGCGCGAAAGGCAGCACGAGAGGAAAGTTAAGGGATCGGAGTTAAGGCTTCTTTGGAAAACGAGGTCATATGAAAGAATCAAAGAAGCTGAGAAAATGCTCGTTGGCCGGAAAAGGAGACGACTCGAAAATCGCAATGGTGGCGGAGGAGGATTAGATCCCTATGCGTCCGAGTATTTTCTGTATGTCCGGATATGCCGCTGACCTCGACCGGGGCGCGGTGCAGTTTTCGGATATCGCCGCCGGCGGGCGGCTGGCGCCGGTGCATCCCGGCGAAATCCTGCGCGACGAGTTCCTGGCGCCGATGGGCCTCAGCGTCTATGCGCTGGCCGGGGCGCTGAAGGTTTCCAGGGCGCGCCTGAACGACCTTGTGCGCGGCCGGCGGGCCGTCACGACCGATACCGCGCTCAGGCTGGGGCGCTATTTCGGGACCACGCCGGAATTCTGGATCAATCTCCAGATCCGGTACGAACTGGACGCCTCCGACGCCCTGCGTACGCGGATCGAACGGGAGGTCGCGCCCCGCCGCGCCGCATGAAACCGCTCCTCGGGGACGCTATTCGTCCTTTCCCCGCCCTCCCGCCGCAAGCCGGGCGACGACGCCGCGCAGCGTGCGGACTTCCTGGCCGGTGAGGCCGGCGCGGGCGAAGAGGGCGCGGAGATTGCGCTGGACGGTGGGCCTGAGCTTCGGCTCTCGGTAATAGCCGGCATCGTCGAGCGCGCCGTCCAGATGTTGCCAGAAGCCCTCGAAAGCGTCCGCCGTTGCCAGTTCGCTCGGCGGCGGCGGGACGGGCGGCGGGCCGGCCATGCGCCACTCCCACGCCACCAGGAACACGGCCTGCGCGAGATTGAGCGAAGGGAAGGCCGGGTTGAGCGGCGCTTCGACGATGGCGGCGGCGAGGCCCAGCTCGTCATTGTCGAGGCCGCTGCGCTCCGGGCCGAACAGCACACCCGTCCGCGCGCCGGACTCGCGCAGCAGCCGCGCCGCCTCGCGCGGACCGTGGACGGGCTTTTCGACATCGCGCCGCCGCGCCGTCGCCGCCAGCACGATCTGCAGCTCGGCAACGGCGTCGGCCGCCGTGCCGAAAACCTGCGCCTTGTCGATCACGGCGTCCGCGCCGGCTGCGGCTGCCTGCGCCGCCGGGTTCGGCCAGCCGTCGCGCGGGGCGACGAGCCTGAGTTCGTCCAGCCCGCAATTCAGCATCGCGCGCGCGGCCATGCCGATATTCTCGCCGAGCTGCGGGCGCACCAGCACGATGGCGGGCGGGCGGCTCACCGTCCTGCGTTGAGCAGCTTGTAGGTCAGGCTGTCGTTCAGCGCTTCGTAGGAGGCATTGATGATGTTCCCCGAAACGCCGACCGTGGTCCAGCGCGCGCCCGTCTCGTCGGCGCTCTCGATCAGGACGCGCGTGACGGCCGCCGTGCCGTCGCCGGGCGTCAGGATGCGCACGCGGTAGTCGGTCAGCCGCACGCCTTCGAGACGGGCATAGTCCGGCAGGAGCGCGAGGCGGAGCGCGGCGTCGAGCGCGTTCACCGGCCCGTTGCCCTCCGCCACCTGCATCGACCGGCGCCCCTCGACGGAAAGCTTCACCACCGCCTCCGACATCGTCACCAGCTCGCGCCTTGCATTGAAACGCCGCTCGTCGGTGACGCGGAAGCTGTCCAGCGACCAGTAGTCCGGCACGGTCTGGAGCATCCGGCGGGCCAGCAGCTCGAAGCTCGCCACCGCGCCGTCATAGGCATAGCCCTCGAACTCGCGCTCCTTCACCAGATCGACCAGGCGCGCGACGCGCGGATCGTCCCGGTCCACCTCAAGCCCGATCTCCCGGAAGCGCGAGAGAATGTTCGCACGGCCGGACTGGTCCGACACCAGGATCTGGCGCTTGTTGCCGACCGCCTCCGGCGCGACATGCTCGTAGAAGGCCGGGTCCTTCTCCACCGCCGAGACGTGCAGGCCCGCCTTGTGCGCGAAGGCCGACGCGCCGACATAGGGAGCATGGCGGTTCGAGGGGCGGTTGAGCCGCTCGTCGAACGCCCGCGAGACCTGCGTGAGGCGCTCCAGCCCTTCCGCCGGAACCCCGGTTCCGAAGCCCATCTTGAGGGTGAGCGTCGGCAGCAGCGCCACAAGGTCGGCATTGCCGCAGCGTTCGCCGAGGCCGTTCAAGGTGCCCTGCACCTGGCGCGCGCCGGCGCGCACGGCGGCGAGCGTGTTGGCGACGGCATTGCCGGTATCGTTGTGCGTGTGGATGCCGAGGCGGGCGCCGGGCACCGCTTGCGCGGCCCGCGAGACGGCGGCCTCGATTTCATCGGGAAGCGTTCCGCCATTGGTGTCGCAGAGCACGACCCAGCGCGCGCCGGCCTCGAGCGCCGTTTCCAGGACCTTGAGCGCGTAGTCCGGACGGGCCTTGTAGCCGTCGAAGAAATGCTCGGCGTCGAAGAGTGCCTCCTTGTCGCGCCGGACGATCTCCGCGACGGAATCGCGGATCATGGCAAGGTTCTCGTCCAGCGATACGCCAAGGGCCGATTCGGCATGGCGCGCGTCGGCCTTGCCGACCAGGCAGACGGTATCGACGCGCGAGCGCAGCGTGACCGCGAGGCCCGGATCGTTGGCCGCGGACCGCCCGGCCCGGCGTGTCATGCCGAACGCCGTGAGGCGCGCGCGGGAGAGCACGGGCGGATCGGCGAAGAAGCCGTCGTCGGTCGGATTGGCGCCCGGCCAGCCGCCTTCGACATAGTCGATGCCCAGCGCATCGAGGTCGCGGGCGATGGCGGCCTTGTCCGCGATATTGAAATCCACGCCCTGAGTCTGGGCGCCGTCGCGCAAGGTCGTGTCGAAGAGGTAGAGGCGGTCGTCGCTCATGCCGGGCTCCCGGAGCTTGGGCGGGCGCGCGCGGTATAGCGCCCCGGCCGGCCGGGGTCGAGGCTGGCGACTGCCCGGAGATTGCGCGTCGTGTCGCCTCGGCTATGGTGCGGCTCTGCCCGCAGCGCGAAACCCGAGCCCATGAGCATTCTCGTCACCGGCGTCGCCGGCTTCATCGGCATGCACGCCGCCGCCGCCCTGCTCGCTCGCGGCGAAGCCGTTATCGGCATCGACAATCTCGACGGCTATTACGACCCGGTGTTGAAACGCGCACGGCTGGCCCGCCTGATCGGCCTGCCCGGCTTCGCCTTCCAGCGCGCCGACATCGCCGACGACGAAGCGATGGACCGTCTGCCAGCGGGCGGGGTGAAACGCATCCTCCACCTCGCCGCGCAGGCCGGCGTGCGTTATTCGCTGGAGAACCCGCGCGCCTATGTCCGCGCCAACATCGCCGGGCATCTGAACCTGCTGGAGCTGGCGCGGCGGCGGCGCGTGTCGCACTTCGTGTATGCCAGCTCCTCCTCGGTCTATGGGGATGCGGGCTCGGGGCCGCTCGCTGTGGATGCGGCGGCGGACCGGCCGCGCTCGCTCTACGCCGCCACCAAGCGCGCCGACGAGATGATGACCGAGAGCTACGCGCATCTCTACGGCTTCCGCGCGACGGGGCTGCGCTACTTCACGGTTTACGGGCCGTGGGGCCGGCCGGACATGGCGCCGACCCTGTTCGCCCGCGCCATGCTCGCCGGCAAGCCGATCCCGGTCTTCAACGAAGGCCGGCTCGCCCGCGACTTCACCTTCGTCGAGGACGCGGTGGCGGGCACGCTCGGCGCGCTCGACCGGACCGGGGACGGGCATCGGATCTACAATATCGGCAACGGCCGCGCTGAGCCGCTGATGCGCTTCATCGGCGTGCTTGAAGCCGCGCTCGGAACGCAGGCGCATATCGAATTCAAGCCAATGCAGCCGGGCGACGTGTTGGAGACCTGCGCCGATATCGGCGAAGCAGCCCGGCATTTCGGCTACGCTCCCCGAACCGCCATCGACGAGGGCTTGCCCCGCTTTGCCTCCTGGTACCGGGCTTACTACAGCACCGGCGCTTAGCCGATATCCGGTTCCATACCGCACCCGATACCAGCGGGCTCAACTTCGAACTTATACGCAGATTGCGTCTCCATATCGTCGCCCCGGACCCCGATCCGGGGCCCATCTCCGGCCATCTCGACCTGCTTGGGCGGTGCAAATGAAGGGTTGCCGAGGGCATCCGCCCTGTAACGGCCGGCTGTGCGCGCCTCTCCGTTCAGGGATGGGCCCCGGATCGGGGTCCGGGGCGACGGCCCCGCAATCGGTTCCGATCGATGACCGTTGGCCCGATATGCGTTTTTTGCATCTAATTTTCCGAAAATTGCATTTTGATTTCCCAATACAAGACGTTAGGCGAACTCGAACGCGCGCGTGAGGGCACCCTTCGTGCTGCCGGACCGAACTGTCAGGAAGGATATTGCGGCAAATGCACCCGCCGGACAGGCAAAGGCTTCCGCAGCTACCGGGCTATCCGACCGCCTCTCGCTGCATGACGCCCGACCGCTCCCCGTATCTCAGCCCGTCAAGCGCAATGACAAGAGACTGGGCCAGGACGACGTGTGGAGCCAACGGGGCTATCCGGTGCACTTCCGCATCGCGCAGCACGAAGCAGAGCCTGCTATCGCGCGCAAGCCGGTTTACCTCCGAATCGGTGATCGCGAGCACCGGAACTCCGCGCTCATGCGCATCCGAAACGGCGTCCAGAACCGCCTCCGGTAGCTCGTCCAAGCCGATCGCGACCAGAAGCTCGTCCGTGGCGACGGCCGCGATCTGGCGAGCCATCGTCCCGACGGCAGGGTCCAGCATATGGCATCGGCATCCGAGTTCGATCAACGCATATGCAAAGCAGGAAGTGAGCGGAAACGCGCGCTGTTCCCCGACAAGGTAAATGGAAGCCGCCTCGTTCATCATCGCAGCCGCCTCCCGCAACATGTCCGCGTCGAGCGTTTCCTTCAGACGCTCGATTGCGAGGACGGACGCGCTTGCGAACTCGTGGAGTATGGCCGCCGGATCGTCGCCGGAAACGGCTCCGAGCCTGCCCCGATGCTCGTGAACCTGTTCCCGATAGGATTCGGAGCCTCCGATCAGGCGCAATCGAAAGACATTCTGCATGTCGGAGAAGCCCGAAAAACCGAATGTCTTGGCGAAACGAACAACCGTGGAGGGTTGGACCCCGCAGCCCTGCGAAATCTCTGCCACCGTCTGCAATGCGAACCGGCTGGGATCCGACAAGGCGTAGCGCGCAATGCGCTTCAGATGGGGGCTGAGCGTCTCGAACCGGTCCAAAAAAGCTCTGTGCAGCCGGGGATAGTCCCACGGCAGCTTTGTGCTCGCCATACTCTTCTCCAACGCAGCATAGCCCGGAGCCTGACAGCGGCTTGATGGCACAGGATGAAACAATTTTCTACGGCCTGAGCCAAGAGGATCGAAGTCTATATTCTCTTTAGTTATTGTCAATGAAATATATTTTCTATTATAATGCCTACTAATATCGAAGGGGAGATGCCGTGCCTCGCAAGACAGCACGCAGCAGACCGGACGGAAACTCCAGTTATGTCAACCTCCTACCGGCTTTGCCGGACCGTGGCGGACCAGGCTCGCTCGACGCTGGGTCGATCCGCTTCACCGGGCCGCGGTCGCCGGATTGGAAGCGGATCGCCAATCTCGTTCGCCAAGGCCAAGGCATTTCTATTTTCTGTGGGTATGCGCCCGTCTTGTCTGTCGCTCGGCAAATCCGCCGGAGGCTCATTTCGATTCCGGGCTGACCGGGGGCGCCGTTACCCCTGCAGACCGTCGTTTCCCTGTCCGAAACCGACCATCCTCCTCACTGTGCATCTGCGCGACCCACGCCGGGCTGGCATTCCGCCCGGCCATTGCCTGGAACGGTCGAAACAGGAGCCGCGCAATGCTCCATAACGTTGCGGACATGTCCATTGCGGCCATCGAAGAGCTGAAACGGAATGTCGACGCGGTCGCTCTCCGCCAGGCGATCGGGATGCTGGACCGGGCCCGCTCCATCCATATTGTCGGATATCGGCCTGCTTCCTGGATTGCCGCCTACCTGTTCTACGGCCTGACGCAGCTCGGTTGCCGCTGCTTCCGGGTCGAGTCGCCCGCCGATGCGGCTCAGCGGCATGTCTCGGCCCTCGACAGGGAGGATCTGGTTGTAGCCATTTGCCTTTCCGATGATGACGTCTCCGCTGTCAGGGTCGCGGCGGCGGCGCAGGCGCGCGGGGTTCCGGTGCTCGCCTTCGCAAATTCCGCCGACCACCCGCTGGCGGTCGCCTCAAGCCTCTTCATCCCGTTGCCCGAGTTCCCCGAACGCCGGTTCCAACCCTGGGCCCCGCGCATGACGTTCGTCCAGGCGCTGCTCGCCGCGCTCGAAGCCTACCGGGCGGAACGGGGTTAAGCGGTTCCCGGCCGCGCTCCCGGAGAACCCATACCGACGGCGCCGGGTTGCAACTCACAGAGAATGCCATCCCACCGCCTGCCCTGGCGAAAGCGGTGGGCGCGCCGGTCCCCATGACGGAGAGGACGGAAACACACTCCCGGAAGACCCTCTCCCTCAGGGAGAAGGCAAGGTGAGGGGCCGCTTCCGCCTGCGGAAGCGGCGGGCGAAGCCCCGGCAACCGCCCGTCACGCCGAGAGAGAGGCTCCCACGCCGGCCCCCGGATCGCGGTCCGGGGCAGGCTCTCCCTCGCAAGCGAGGGAGGGGGAAAAGAGGAAGGCCGCCTGTCCCCCGAACCCCGGCCCGCTTTCCACCGGCAGCAGCGGGAGCGGGGAGAGGAGAGATGCGCGCGGCTTCTCCCTCCCGGCGCGACGGGTCTTTCCCGAAGGTCTCGAAAATAAATTCGGGACAGGGGCTTGCATTCTAGGAAAATATGCTAGAATAGGTTCCAGGGAGGCGGTGACCATGGACCGCCTCCCGCCCGTGCCGGCCCGGCGCGGAACGACCCCGATTCGGCAGACAGGCGAAGTGCGCCCTCCGGCTCACGCGCGCAATCAGGCGCACGAACCGCGCCGGCGCTGACGCGCGCCCAGCCGCCCGCGCACGCGAAACGCGCGCAAAACAGGGTCGCTCCGATGACGGGACGGAAAGAACGGGAACCGAACCGAGGAGCCGCCATGCCCATCATCCAGCCCGCCATTGCCCTCTCCACCCGTCAGGAAGCCTTCTGCCGCCACTATGCCGTCTCCGGCAATGCCGCCGGCGCCGCAAGGCAGGCCGGTTATTCCGAGCGCTCCGCCCGCCAGACCGGATGCGCCTTGCTCGAACGCCCCTATGTGGTGGAGCGCCTGCGGCGCATCCGCCTGTCCTGGAAGCGCACCGAGCGCGACGAGGCGCAGATCGTGCTGGCCCGGCTGGAGCAGGCGTGGGATGCGGCCGTTGCCAGCGGGTCCGCCTATACCATGCTCCGGGTCCTGCGCTTCCAGGCGGAGATTGCCGGGCTGGTCGCGCCCGCCGGCGGAGCCCGCGCCCGGCTCTGGCCGCTGCCGCACGAGGACGAACTCGGAGAGATCGAGGCGGGCGAGGCGCTTGAGGTCGGCACCGAGCCCGGACCCTTGGCCGAGGCCGTGCGCCGGGGCCGGGACCGGGCCGAACGCGCGCTCGCCCGCCACCGCGAAAGCCGCGAGGAACTGGAGGCGCAGGAGGGTTTCGACGAAGCCGCGCATGAGGAGGCCGCCCGGAGGCTCGCCGGGGCGGTCGAGGAGCGCGCATGCCTGCCCGTCGGCTTCGAGACCCCGCCCGCACCGGCAAACGACCTGCCGCCCGCCGACGACCCGCCCGAGGAGGCCTATGAAGACTGCCCCTGGGCCGGCGACGACAGGTCCGCCTACGACGACCGGACTGACGGCATGATCGACGACGACCGGGCCGACGGCGCGGAGCACGACTGGCTCTACCAGCGCCGCAACGGCTACGCCGACATCTACGACCCCTGGTCGCCGGCCGAACGCGAGGAGCGAAGGCGGGATCGGATCGAACGCGACGAATGGCAGGGCGGCGAAGACGGTGGCTGGAGTGGACCGGCGACGGGAAAGAAGAAGAAAAAGAAGAAGAGGAAGACCGGGCCGGAGGACGCCGGTTCCGCCCTCGAACATGACATTTCATGACACTCCATGACACTTCGCTGGGGTCCTCTTGCCCGGCAGGACCCCGCCCGGCGCAACGTCTCCCGGACCGAACGGCCTGCCCATGCAAAAGGCCCCCGGGGCCAATGCGCCCCGGGGGCCTCTCAGGCAAACCTGCGCGAAGGTTACGCGAGGTCGAAGCGGTCGAGGTTCATCACCTTGTCCCAGGCCGCCACGAAGTCGCCCACGAATTTCCCGCCCGCATCGTCGCAGGCATAGACCTCAGCAAGCGCCCGCAGCCGGGAGTCCGAACCGAAGATCAGATCGACCGCGGTGGCCGTCCACTTCACGTCCCCGGTCGCGGCGTCCCGTCCGTCGAACACGCCGTTGCCGCCGGCCGTCTGCCAGGCCGTGCCCATGTCGAGCAGATTGACGAAGAAATCGTTACTCAACGTCTCCGGACGATCGGTGAACACGCCGTGGCCGGCCCCGCCGCAATTCGCACCCAGGACCCGCAGACCTCCGATGAGGACGGTCATTTCCGGCGCTGTCAGGCCGAGCAGCTGCGCCCGCTCCACGAGAAGCTCCTCCGCCGGCCTGTTGTGCGAGGCGTCGATATAGTTGCGGAAGCCGTCGGCAGTCGGCTCCAGATAGGCCACCGAGTCGACCTCGGTCCGGTCCTGGGTCGCGTCGGTTCGTCCCGGCGCGAAGGGAACCTTCACCTTGTGGCCGCCCTTGCTCGCGGCTGCCTCTACGGCGGCGCAGCCGCCGAGGACGATCACGTCGGCCAGCGATACCCTCTTGCCGCCCGACTGCGCGGCGTTGAAGTCCGCCTGCACTTTCTCCAGGGCCGGCAACGCCTTCGCCAGTTGCGCCGGCTGGTTGACCGCCCAGTCCTTCATCGGCTCGAGGCGGATCCGCGCCCCGTTGGCACCGCCGCGCTTGTCGGAGCCGCGGTACGAGGACGCCGACGCCCAGGCGGTCGTGACCAGCTGGGAGATCGACAGGCCGCATCCGAGGAGCGTGCCCTTCAGTTCGGCTATGTCCTGCTTGTCGATCAATTCATGATCGACCGCCGGAACCGGGTCCTGCCAGATGAAGGTCTCCGCGGGGACCAGCTTGCCGAGATAGCGCGAGGTCGGGCCCATGTCGCGGTGGATCAGCTTGTACCACGCCTTGGCGAAGGCATCTTCGAGCGCCGCCGGGTTCTCCAGGAAACGCCGGGCGATAGGCTCGTAGACCGGGTCCATCCGGAGCGCCATATCCGCCGTCGTCATCATCGGCGCATGCTTCTTCGCCGGATCGTGGGCATCCGGCACCGTGCCTTCCGCTTCCGGATTCTTCGGCTTCCACTGATACGCGCCGGCCGGGCTCTGCGTCAGCTCCCAGTCATACTTGAACAGCAGTTCGAGATAGTTGTTGTCCCAGGTCGTCGGGGTCTCGGTCCACGCGCCCTCGATACCGCTGGTGATGGAGCATTCGGCCTTGCCGTTGCCGAGGCTGTTCTTCCAGCCGAGGTTCTGCTGCTCGATCGCCGCGCCCTCCGGGGCCGGGCCGACATGCGCGGGGTCGCCCGCGCCGTGGGCCTTGCCGAAGGCGTGTCCGCCGGCGACGAGCGCAACGGTCTCCTCGTCGTTCATCGCCATGCGGGCGAAGGTCTCGCGAATGTCGCGGCCGGACGCGACCGGGTCCGGATTGCCGTTCGGCCCCTCCGGATTGACATAGATCAGGCCCATCTGGACCGCGGCGAGGGGCGTTTCGAGCTCGCGGTCGCCCGTGTAGCGCTCATCGCCGAGCCACTCGGTCTCCGACCCCCAGTAGACGTCTTCTTCCGGCTCCCACACGTCCTCGCGGCCGCCGCCGAATCCGAGGGTCTTGAAGCCCATGGATTGCAGGGCGACGTCGCCGGCGAGGATCATCAGGTCGGCCCAGGACAATTTCCGCCCGTATTTCTGCTTGATCGGCCAGAGCAGCCGCCGCGCCTTGTCGAGATTGCCATTGTCCGGCCAGCTGTTGAGGGGCGCGAAACGCTGCGTCCCCGATGCCCCGCCGCCGCGGCCGTCGGCCACGCGATAGGTGCCCGCGCTATGCCACGTCATCCGGATGAACAAGGGCCCGTAGTGACCGAAATCCGCCGGCCACCAGTCCTGCGAATCCGTCATGACCTTGTGCAGGTCCGCGACGACGGCGTCGAGATCGAGAGACTTGAATTCTTCCGCGTAGTCGAACGACTCGCCCATAGGGTCGGACAGGGCCGAATTCTGGTGCAGAATGTTCAAATTCAGATGGTGGGGCCACCAGTGCCGGTTCGCCGTGGTGCCCGCCGCGGTATGCCTGTGGGGGCCGCCCAGTAATGGGCATTTGCCCACATTGCTATCGGCCAGTCCGTCCATGACTTCTTCCTTTCATCGTCTCGTCATCCGCGCCGTTCGGAAGGCCCGGAGATGCCGCGTCGCGGCAGCATGCTGCAGAGCCCGGACGGGGAAGATATTTCGGTGATTGAAATAAGTCAAATAAGCAAAAAGCATTGTTTTTATCGTTAATACCGATTACAAATGAGAGTCGATACCGGGGGTCGAACGGAGGCAATGCCGTCATGAACACCCGCGATCTCGAATATCTGGTCGCCGTCGCCGAGGAGTTGCATTTCGGCCGGGCGGCGGAGCGCTGCAACGCCAGCCAACCGGCCCTGAGCGGCCAGTTGCGCAAGCTGGAGGACCGCCTCGGCGTAAAGGTGTTCGAGCGCACCAAGCGATATGTCAGGGTGACGGCGGTCGGCGCCCGGATCGTGGACCGCGCGCGGGAAATCCTGCGCGAGGTGGAGGAGATGGAGAAGATCGCGGCGGCGCACAGCGACCCGCTCGTCGGCGCCTGCACGCTCGGTATGCCTCCGACGGTCTGCCCCTACCTGACACCTGTGCTGCTGCCGGCGCTCAAGCAGCATCTGCCGGAGGTCGGACTGGAATTGATCGAGGACTTCACCGACCACCTGGAACAGCAGCTGGCCGACGGGCGCCTCGACCTCGCCATCCTCGCCACGGCCCCCACCCGCGCGAACCTCTCGGAGATCGTCCTCTATGACGAGCCTTTCTGGGTGGCTGTTCCCGAGGAGCACCCGCTGACCCGGCACGATACCGTCGATATCGAGCAGATCGAGCCGGAGGAAATGCTGTTGCTCTCCGACGGCCATTGCCTGAGGGACCAGGTATTCGAGGCGTGCAAGCTGGACCGGTCGCGTGCGTTCGACATGTCCGGCCCGAGGACGCAGAAGACCAGCCTGCCCACGATCCTGGCGCTTGTCGGTTCGGGCGACGGCATTACCCTGGTGCCGGCCATGAGCCTGGCGGGCAGGCGGGCGGCAGATACGGGCATCGCCATTCGCCGCGAACGGAGCGGCACAGCCGGGCGGACGATCCGGCTGGTGCACCGGAAGGGCTATCCACGCATGGCCCTGGTCGAGAAACTGGCGGAGACCGTTGCCGGAATCCTTCCGGATACGGTCCGTCCCGCGCCGAAGCCGCGAAGCGGCCCTGCCCCCGAGCGGTCCCGGCGGGCTAAGCCGCGTCGTGGAAGATGATGCCGAGCGTGAACCGCTCGCCGGAACGGACCCGCGACACGCCATGGCGCATCTCGGCCCGGACATAACCACGCCTGCCGGCAACCGGTCTGTCCCGCACGGCAAAGACGACCATGTCCCCCTGCCCCAGCGGCACCGCCTCGCCCATCGCCTGCATACGCATCCGGTTCTCGACCAGCAGGAACTCCCCGCCGGTGAAGTCGGTTCCGGGTTCGGACAACAGGAATACGGCCTGGAACGGAAAGGCGAGGTCCCCGTAGAGGTCGCGATGCAGGCGGTTATAGCCTCCTTCCCCGTAGCGCAGCATGAGCGGCGTCGGCTTCGTCTGCCCCGCCGCATGGCACACGTCCCGGTAGGCGGCATGGCCCGGCGGATAGCGGGTCTCCCTGCCGAGCCGGGCCATGGCCTCGTTGGCGAGCGGCGCAAGACGGCGGTAGAGGCCCTCGCGCAGCGCCCGTACCGCCTCCGGCAGCGGGTCGGCGAAATAGGCGTAGGCGCCCTCACCGTAGCCATGCCGCGCCATGACGATGCGCCGCCGGAACATCTCGTCCCGCTCCCAGAAGGCTTGGAACGCGGCGCATGCGTCCGGGGACAGCACGCCCGCCGCCCGCGCATGGCCGCATTCCAGCAGGCCGGCCCCGAGCCCCGGCCAGTCGAGATTGTCGATTTCCCTGCTCATGGATGCAGGCCTACTGCCTCGGTCGCCAACGATCCACCCGGATTCGGACTTCCCCGCTCTCGAAGACTAAAGGCCGGCGGGGAGCGGGCGGCCTGTCGCGGCGAGCTTGGCCCTGAGGCGGTCGAGGAGGGCGTCCAGTTCGGCGTGGTCCCTCGCGTCCATGCTCGGGCCCGGGGCGCGGGCCCTGGCGGAGGCGATGGCGCCCCGGCGGCGCAGCACCTCCTTGCGGAGCGCCAGCCCGAAGCCGAATTGCGCCTCATGCCTCAACACCGGCAGATAGAGGTCGAACAGGTCCTCGGCCTCTTCCGCCCTGCCGTCCTCGAACAGGTCGAAGACTTCCACCAGCATGCCCGTGAAGGCAAAGCCGGTCATGATGCCGTCGGCGCCCCGCGCGAGCTCCTGCGGCACATAGAGTCCGTTATTGCCGGTCAATATGCTCACCCGCCGCACGCCATCCGTTTCCGGGGCTTCCCGGAGGCGGGTCAGCTTGCGGTGGCCGGGGCAGTCCTCGTGCTTGAACATCCTGAGCTGGGGGAGCGCCCCGATCAGCCGGTTCACGACCGGGACCGACAGGAACACCGTGGTCGTCGGCGGGTAGTCCTGCAGGCAGATCGGCACCTCTTCGCCGAGCCGCTCGCCGACCGCACGGAAGTAGGTCTCGACCTGCTCGTCGGTCTTGAGCCCCGGCATGCCGGCGACCATCACGCCGCCCGCGCCCAGGTCCATCGCGCTCTTCGACAGCGCCGCCAGATTGTCCATGCCGGGATTGCTGACCCCGACGATGACCGGGACCCGCCCGTCGATCCGTTTCAGCACATGGTCCGTGAACGCGGCCTGCTCCTCCAGCGAAAGCTTCGGCGCCTCGCCCATGACGCCGAGCAAGGTGAAGCCGTGAACGCCCTCCTCCAGGTAGAACTCGACCAGCCGGTCGGCGCTATCGAGGTCGAGCGCCCCGTCATCGGCGAACGGAGTCGCCATAATGACGAAGACGCCCCTGCTCTCCTCCGAAATCGGCATGACCGTCTGTCCTCTCCCGAGGTCCCGCGGGGACGGCGACTTTCCTCAGCCCCGCTCCCAGACGACGGGAAACCAGTCTTCCGGCAGCGGCTCGCCCGGCTCGGCGCGGAGGCCGAGATCGGGGAAGGGCGGAGAGACGGCGTGGGGGCGTTCCAGATAGCGGGCGTCCTCGCCGACATAGCGCAGGCTGACGGCGCGTCTGCGCGTCGCCGCGCGGTTGGGCGGGGCGTTGTGCAGTGTGTGGAAGTCGAAGGCGACCGCATCGCCGGGCTCCAGGTCGAAGGCGCGAATGTCCGCCGCCTGCGCCGCCTCGTCGATCTCCGGGAAGGGCTCGTATTCGCTGGTGTCGCCTTCCAGCGCCGCCATGGTCTTGAAGCGGCGCGGCAGCCAGGCGGTGCGCGAGCGGTGGCTGCCGGCCAGGAAATGCGGACAGACCTCTGCCCGCACGGGGTCGAGCGGCACCCAGAAGCTCACCGTCATCGCCCCGGACATGCAGTAATAGGGCATGTCCTGGTGCCAGGGCGTCGGCTGCGAAGTCCCGGGTTCCTTCACCAGCACATGCTCATGGAAGAACTGGACCCGCGAAGCGCCGGTCAGCTCTGCGGCGAGGCGCCCGAGCGGTCCTTCGCGGCCGATCTCAAGATAGGCCGGGAAGCGCCTCCAGTTCACATAGTCGCCGAAATAGCTGCCCTGCCCCTCTTCGGCATGGTCGCGCCCGTAAGGCCCGGGCGCGGCCATGTTGGCGGCCACCGCCTCGGCCAGCCGGTCGAGCCATGCTGCGTCGAGCACGCCGCGCACAGCGACGACGCCCTCCTCGCGAAAGGTCTCCGCTTCCCTCACAGCGTCAGATACCGGTCGAGCACATCGCGGTTCTCCCGCAAATGGTCCGGCGTGCCGGAATAGACGATCTCGCCCTTCTCCATGATATGGCATGTGTCGGAAAGCGCCAGCACGAAGCGGAGATTCTGCTCTGCCAGCACGATGGACAGGCCGCTTTCCTTGAGCGTGCGCACGCGCTCGCGGAGCGTCTCCACCACGCGCGGCGCCAGGCCCTCCGACGGCTCGTCGAGCAGCAGCAGCCTCGGATTGCCCATCAGCGAGCGGGCGATGGTCAGCATCTGCTGCTGGCCGCCGGACAGCACGCCGCCGGCCCGCGACTGGATATCCTTCAGGTCCGGGAAGAGGTCGAACACCTCGTCCTCTCCCCACGCCTGCCGGCCGGGTTCCGCTGGCCGGCGCGCGATATCGAGATTCTCCCAGACCGTGAGCTCCGGGAAGATGCGCCGGTCCTCCGGCACGAAGCCGATGCCGAGCTTGGCGACGGCATGCGGGGCGAGCCCGGCGATCTGCCGCCCTTCCCAGACCACCTCGCCCTCGGACGGCGGCGTGAGCCCGATCAGCGAGCGCATGGTGGTGGTCTTGCCGACGCCGTTGCGCCCGATCAGCGCGATGCAGGAGCCCTGCTCGACCTCGAAGGAGACGCCGAACAGCACCCGCGACAGGCCGTAGGAGGTGTGCAGGTTCCGGGCTTCAAGCTGCGCCATCCGCCCCCTCCTCCTCGCCGAGATAGACCTGCCGGACCATCGGGTCGCTGCGCACGGCCTCCGGCGCTCCCGACGCGATGATCTCGCCGTGGTGGAGCACGGTGATCCGGTCGGCGATGCCGAACACGACCGTCATGTCGTGCTCGGTGAACAGCAGCGTCAGCCCCCGCGCGTCGGCGATTTCGTGGATCAGCCGGATCGCTTCCTCGGTCTCGCTCGGCGACATGCCGGCGGTCGGCTCATCGAGCAGCAGCACGGTCGGGTTTTCGGCAAGCGCAATGGCGAGCTCCAACTGCTTTTGCTTGCCGTAAGCGAGTTCGCCGGCGAGTTCGTCCGCCTCTTCGTCCAGCCCGACCAGCTCCAGCAGCCCGCTCGTTTCCGGGCCGCAGAGGCCGGCGGCGAGCCGGAAGAAGCGCAACTCCTGGCGCTCGCGGGCGATCAGAGCGACCTGGACATTCTCGAATACCGACATGCGCGGGTAGATGTTGATCCGCTGGAAGGAGCGCGCGAGGCCGAGCTTGACGATGCGGTGCGGCGGCCGGCCGGTGATGTCGTCTCCCCGGAAGGCGACGGTGCCCCGGTCCGGCAGCAAATGCCCGGTCACCAGGTTGAAGAAGGTGGTCTTGCCGGCGCCGTTCGGGCCGATGATGGCGTGCTTCTCGCCCTCGATGAGCTCGAAGGAGACATCGTTTATGGCGACGAACCCGCCGAACTGCTTGAAGAGGCCCTCGATCTTCAGCATGGCCTCATCGCCCCCGCAATATCTGGCGGCGGACCGCCTGCGCCAGCCCCGCCAGCCCCTCCGGAAGGAACATCAGGATCGCCACCAGGATCGCGCCCAGCACGAGCGGCCAGTATTCGGTGTACTCGTTGGTGAGCCGTTCCAGCAGGAAGAGGCTCGCCGCGCCGATCGCCGGGCCGAAGAAGGAATACATGCCGCCGAGCAGCGTCATGATGAGCACGGTCGCGCTCTCGGGCCAGAACGCCGATTCCGTGTACATGCCCCGATGCACCATGGCGAACAGCGCGCCCGCTATTCCGGCGAACGTGCCCGCCACCGCGAACGCCCACCAGCGCATTAGCCGCGTGTTGATGCCGACGAAGCCCGCGCGGATCGGATTCTCGCGCACCGCCAGCAGCGCGCGCCCGAAAGCTGAATGGCAAATAACCCAAAGCACCGCCACCGCTATGGCGATCACGACCAGCGAAAAATAGTAGAACGGCACCCGCTCGGCGATGAAGGCCGGCACGTCCACGCCGACGAAGCCGTCGTCGCCGCCCGTCATCGAGCGCCACTTGAAGGCGACTCCCCAGACCAGCATGGAGAAGGCAAGCGTCAGCATGGCGAAATAGATGTCGGTCAGCCGCGTGCAGAAATAGGCGACGACGCCGGAGGCGACGAACGAAAACGCAACCGCGGCGGCGAACGCCGGCAGCAGCGGCCACTCGTAGGTGGTGAGCAGGATCGCCATGGTGTAGCCGCCGATGGCGAAATAGGCGGCGTGCCCGAAGGAGACATTGCCCGAATAGCCGATGATGACATTCAGACTGAGCGCGAAGAGCGCGTAGATCATGATCTCGTTGAAGAGGTCGATCAGGTAGTTCGATTCCAGCAACGGCACCAGCGCCAGCAGCACGAGCACTGCGAGGCAGGCGGCCAGCACCGGGCGGGTCATGCGGCCGGTCATATCAGGCGTTGCCTCCCTCGGGCCTGCCGAAGAGGCCCCACGGCCGGATGAGCAGCACCGCGAGCAAGATCAGGAAGGGAAACACGTCCTGCCAGTTGGGCACGATCACCGAGCCGTAGTTGAAGACGAGCCCGTAAATGATGGCGCCGATGAAGCTGCCCCAGATCGAGCCGAGGCCGCCGACGATGACGATGACGAAGCAGTCCACGATGATCGTTGCGTCCATGCCGGGCGTCGGAGAGTTGAAGGGCGCGGCGAGCCCGCCGCCGATGCCCGCGAGCACCGAGCCCAGGATGAAGACGCCCGTGTAGATAATCGGCACATTGACGCCGAGGGCGGAGAGCATTTCGCGGTCCTGCGTCGCGGCGCGCGTGAGCCGCCCGAAGCGCGTGCGCTCGGTGAACAGCCAGAGCCCGATGGCGATGGCAGGGCCGACCACGATCAGGAACAGCCGGTAGGTGGGATAGAAGGTGACGCCCAGGTCGACGGCGCCCTTCATGCCCGCCGGGTAGGAGACGCTGTACTGGTCGGTTCCCCAGATAATCTTGGCGACGTCGGAGAGGATCAGCACGACGGCGAAGGTCAGGAGCAGCTGCATGAGATGCTCCTTGTCGTAGATATACTGGAAGAGCCCGCGCTCGATGACGACCGCAATGACCGCGAGCCCGAGTCCGGCGGCGGCGACGCCCAGCCAGAAATTGCCGGTCCATTCCTGGGCTACGGAATAAACGATATAGGCGCCGAACATGTAGAAGGCGCCGTGCGCGAAGTTGATGACGCGCAACACGCCGAAGATCAGCGACAGGCCCGCAGCGATGATGAACAGGTTCATCGCCTGCGAGAAGGAATTCATCAGCTGGATGAAGGCGAAGGAGGGGTTGGACAGCAGAGCCGCCAGCCCCGGATTGCCCAGGTCCTGCTGCGCGAACTGGATCAGGGAGTCCACGGACGGGCTCCGTCAGCGGTGTCGGGAAAGTGAGAAATGCGGCCGGCCGCGCGGCCGGCCGCGTTCCTTGTGCGCCGCTAGTCTTCGATGACCGCCGGAATGAAGGTCACGGGGTCCATCACGCGGTAGTCCACGCCTTCCTTCTTGACCATCGGGCCCCAGAACTGGCCGGTGTCGGCCTGGTGCGTCTCGGGATCGATGGTGCGCGGGCCGACGGGCGTCGAGATGCTCATGCCCTTCAGCGCGCCGGCGAGCGCGTCCGCGTCCATCGAGCCCGCCTTCTCGGCGGCGGCCGCGATGAACTTCACGCCGATATAGGCGAGCACCGGCCACATGGCCGTTTCCTTGGTGCCGGAGCGTTCCGCCAGCGCCTCCTGGAAGGCGACATGGCTCGGATCGTGGTGGTGGTACCAGAGTTCGTAGGTGTTGGACCACACATTGTCCGGATAGTCGCCCTTCATCTTGCCGGCGATCTCATGGCTCGCGATCTCGCCGCCCGAGATGTAGGTGATCTGGTTGAAGAGGCCGAACGGGCTGCCCTGCTGGGCGAAATTGACGAAGTGGGAGCCCCAGAGTCCGCTCGTCACGCCGTCGCAGCCCGCGCCCATGATCTGGGAGATGAAGGCGTTGTAGTCCGTCGCGCCGAGCTTGACGCGCAGGTCGAGCACCTTCTCGGCGTCCGGTGCATGGCGCTTCAGCCCTTTCTCGATGCCGGCGGCAAGGTCGTGGCCGTAGGCATAGTCGAGCTGGATGTCGCAGATCTTCTTCAGGCCGAGCTTGGCCACGATCTGGCCCATCGCATCGCCCTCGAAATCCGTATGCGAGGCCGTGCGGAACACGTGGGCGTGGCGCTTCTCGGTGGTGAGCTTGATCGTCTTCGGGATCGTCGCGACATAGACGACCCCCTCCTGGCGCGCGACCTCCGAGATTGCAAGGCCGACGGCCGAAGAGAGCCCGCCGACCAGCACATTCACGCCGTCCTTGGTAATCAGCTCCTTGGCGGCGGCCGAAGCGGCAGCCGGCTTCAGCTTGGTGTCGCGGGCGAAGCTCACGATCTTCTTGCCGAGGATACCGCCTGCGGCATTGAGTTCATCCACGGCCATATTGTGGCCGTGCATTGCCGGCTCGCCGTAAACGGCTCCCGTCCCGGCGATCGGGTAGAGCACCCCGATCCTGATCTCGTCGGCCTGCACGGCGCCCGCGGTCAGCATTGCTGCCGCCGCTGTCGCAACAAGAAGCGAACGTTTCATGTCTTGCATCCTCCCGATGGAAGGCCCGGTCCCCGGACCCTGCTTTAGCCTCGGCGACTTTACGCCGGCTCCCGCGAGACAAGCAACTGTCCCGTCCGGACGCGCATAGGCGCTCCCGCCCGGCGTCCGCCCGTGGTATGAAGCGGACCTTATGGACTCGCCCCAGGATCTTCCCGTTCGCGCACTGATCGGCCGCCTCTGGCGAGGCCATATCCGCGCCAGCCTGCCTTCGCTCCGCCTGGCGGCGCTGGCGATGGCGCTGAGCGCCGCCGCGCAGGCCGGATACATCCGCGTGGTGCAGGAGCTGGTCGATGAGGTTCTCGTCGCCGGAAACGAAGCTCTGATCGTTTTCGTGTCGCTCACGATCTTCGCGCTGGGCCTGGTGCAAGGCTTCTCGGCCTATTTCTCGGCCGTCATACTCGCGAGGGTCGGCCAAGGCGTGGTCGCCTCGTTCCAATCCGCCATGTTCGGCCATCTTGTCCATGCCGACCTGGTGTTTTTCGACAACAGCCGCACCGGCGCGCTCATCTCGCGCTTCACCAACGACGTGAACCTGATGCGCCAGGCGCTGTCCACAACCCTGCTCACGCTGGGCAGGGACAGCCTCACCATCGTCTTCGTGCTGGGCGTGCTGTTCTACCAGGACTGGCTTCTAACACTCATCGTGCTGTTCGTGTTCCCGACGACGCTGATCCTGGTCCTGCGCATCGGCCGGCGCATTCGCCGGATCACGAGCTCCGCGCAGACAAGCTGGGGCGAATTCACCGCCACGCTCGAACAGACCCTCACCGGCATTCGCCACGTCAAGGCCTACCGGCTGGAGGAACGCGAGCAAAGAGAGGCCGACGCCGCGATCGATCGCATCCGCCGCCTGACGATCAAGACCGTGCGCGTGCAGGCGATCTCCCGCCCGATTATGGAGTTTCTGGGCGCCGTTGCCATTGCGGCCGTCATCTTTTACGGCGGCGGGCAGGTCGCCTCCGGCAACATCACGCCGGGAACCATCGTCGCGTTCCTCACCGCCTTCCTGGTCGCCTACCGGCCGGTCAAGCACCTTGTCAGCGTCAATGCCGCCATCCAGCAGGGGCTGGTCGGCGCGCAGCGCTGCTTCGAACTGCTGGACCGGAAGCCTGAAATCATCGATGCGCCGGACGCTGCCCCGCTCTGCGTCGGCCGGGGCGAGATCGCCTTCGAAGACGTGTCCTTCTCCTATTCGGGCGGACCGGCGGCGCTCTCCGGCCTGTCGCTTACGTTCCCGGCCGGCCGCACCTCGGCGCTGGTCGGGGCTTCCGGGGCCGGCAAGACCACGGTCCTCAACCTCATCCCACGCTTCTACGATGTCGAATCCGGCCGGGTCGCCATAGACGGGCAGGATCTGCGCGGCGTCACGCTGGCTTCGCTTAGGGACAAAATTGCGCTGGTGAGCCAGGAGGTGTCGCTGTTCGACGACAGCATCCACGCCAATATCGCCTGCGGACGGCCGGGCGCGTCGGAGGAGGAAATCGAGGCAGCCGCGCGCAATGCGGGCGCGCACGATTTCATCGAGACAATGCCGGAGGGCTACGGGACGCGGGTCGGCGAGTTCGGCGTCCGGCTTTCGGGCGGCCAGCGCCAACGCATCGCCATTGCGCGCGCCATGCTGAAGGATGCGCCGATCCTGCTGCTGGACGAGGCGACCTCCGCGCTCGACACCGAAACCGAACGGCTGGTGCAGGCTGCGCTGGAGCGCCTGAAGCAGGGGCGCACCACCGTAGTCATCGCACACCGCCTCTCCACCGTTGCAAATGCCGATGTCATCCATGTCATCGACAAGGGCCGGGTTATCGAGTCGGGCGCGCATGGGGTGCTGCTGGCGCAAAGCGGCGCCTATGCGCGCCTGCATGCGCTCCAGTTCGTCGAAGCGGGCCGCCGCATTGCCTAGACGCCTCGGCAGGCGGCTGTTGCGGCACCCTGCGACACAGCGGCTCGCGAAGCGGCTGCTGGTCGCCTATGTCCGGCTGGTGGCCGCCACCACGCGCTGGCGCGTCGAAGGGCGCGAGCATCTGGAAACGGCACTGGAGGAAGACGGCAGCGCCGTGGTGTGCTTCTGGCACGGCAGGCTGATGCTGTTCCCTGTGGACTGGCCGTGGCCCAACCGCACCCATGTGCTCATTTCGGCGCATCGCGACGGCCAGATCGGCGGCGCTATCGCGGAAGGCTTCGGCCTGCATACCGTGTCCGGCTCGACGGAGCGCGGCGGGGCGCCGGCGCTGCGCCGGCTGGTCCGCCTGGTGCGCGCGGGCGACATCGTAGCGATCACCCCCGACGGGCCGCGCGGGCCGCGCGGCGTGCCGCATCCGGGCGCCGCGGCGCTGGCCAGGCTCACGCGCGTGCGCATCCTGCCGGTGTCCTGGTCGGTGCGCCGGCGCATCCTGCTCGGGAGCTGGGACCGGCTGTTGGTACCGCTTCCCGTCAACCGGGGTGTCTATCTTATCGGCGAGGCACTGCCGGTTTCGGACGATGACGCCCTCCCGCGCCTCAAGGAAGCGCTGGACAGCCTGACCGACCGCGCCGACCGGCTGTGCGGACACGAACCGCTGCCATCCACGGCCGCGCCATGATGCATCTCGCCTACAGGGCGGCGACCGGCCTGCTGGCGCCCGTCCTGCCGTTCTATGTCGCCCACCGCCGGCGGCGCGGCCGGGAAGACCCGCTACGCCTGCCCGAGCGGCGGGGCATCGCCGGCGCGGCCCGGCCCGACGGCCCGCTGGTATGGTTCCACGGCGCGAGTATCGGCGAGACCGCCTCGGTCCTGCCGCTGATCGACAGGCTCATCGCCGCCCGGCCGGATGCAGCGGTGCTCGCGACCTCCGTCACCCGCACCGCCGCTACCCTGCTGGCGCGGCGGCTGCCGCCCGGCGTCATCCACCAGTACTATCCCATGGACAGGACGGCCTGGGTGCGCCGCTTCCTGAAGCACTGGCGCCCGGACCTTGCGCTCTGGATCGAGTCCGAACTCTGGCCCAACATGCTTCACGAGCTCCGCGCGCAAAGCGTGCCGGCTGCGCTTCTGAACGCCCGCATGTCGCCCGCTTCCTTCCGTCGCTGGCAGCGGTTCCCGCGCTTTGCGCGCCGGTTGCTCGGCTCGTTCGAGGTAACGCTCGCGCAGGACGCCGAGCACGCAGCGCGCTTCCGCCTGCTGGGCGCCGACCCCGTCCGTATTCCCGGCAACCTGAAATACGCCGCCCCGCCGCTCGGCGCCGACGAAGCGGCGCTCGAAGCCGTATTGGACTCCGTCGCCGACCGGCCGGTCTGGCTCGCCGCCTCCACCCATCCCGGCGAAGAAGTACAGGTCGCCCACGCGCATGAGGCGCTCCGGCACAACCATGCCGGCGTCCTGACCCTGCTGGCGCCCCGCCATCCCGAACGCGGCGCCGAGATCGAAGCCCTGCTTTCGGCCAAGAACGGTCTGGCCGTCGCAAGGCGCTCGCGCGGGGAGCTGCCGGGTGCGGCGACCGAGGTTTACCTCATCGACACCTTGGACGAACTCGGGCTGTTCTACCGCGTTGCCGAAGCGGTGTTCGTCGGCGGCTCGCTGGTGCCGCATGGCGGACAGAATCCTCTCGAACCGGCGCGGTTGGGCGCGGCTCTCGTTTATGGGCCGCACATGTTCAACTTCACCGAGATCGTGGCTGAGCTGGCGGCGGCGGGCGGTGCGCGCCGGGTTGCGGACCGGGACGAGCTGGTGGCTGCCATTGGCCAGCTGCTTTCCGACAGCGAAGCGCGGCGCTTGCAGGCGGCCCGCGCGGCGGCGGTGGCCAACGCCCGCGGAGGCGTGCTGGACGAGGTGCTGGGCGCGCTCTCGCCGCTGCTCGCCCGCATCTGAGCCTGTGCGCCCGCCCGCCTTCTGGAACGATGCGGGCGCGCTGCAAGGCCGGCTGCTCGCCCCCGTCGGCCGGCTCTACGCGCTGCTTTCGCGGCCCGGGCGCGGCAAGGCCCGCCGGGCGCCGGCGCCGGTCGTCTGCATCGGCAATGCCGTGCTGGGCGGGGCCGGCAAGACACCGGTTGCGCTGGCCGTCGCCGAACGCCTCGCCGCCGCCGGGCACCGCCCGCACTTCCTCTCGCGCGGCTATGGGGGACGCAAACGCGGCCCGGTGCAGGTCGATCCGGCGGCGCATGGCGCGGGCGATGTCGGCGACGAACCGCTGCTGCTCGCCCGCGCCGCCCCGGCCTGGGTTGCGCGCAACCGCCCTGCCGGCGCGCTCGCCGCTGCCGAGGCGGGCGCTACCGTCATCGTGATGGACGACGGCTTCCAGAACGGAAGCCTCGCCAAGGACGCGGCGATCCTGGTGGCCGACGGCGCGGTCGGCTACGGCAACGGGCGCGTCTTTCCCGCGGGCCCGTTGCGCGAGCCCGCCGGGGCCGCCCATGCACGCGCCGACGCCCTCGTCGTGGTGGGCCACCCCCGTTGCGTCCTGCCGAACGGCCTGCCCCGTCTGGAGGCGCGTCTCATACCGGCGCCGGGCAGCGAGCGGCTCGCGGGCGAGGCGGTGTTCGGCTTCGCCGGCATCGGCCGGCCGGGCAAATTCGCCGAGACGCTGCAGGAGCTGGGCGCGCGGCTGGTCGATTTCCGCGCCTTCCCGGACCATCACGCCTACCGGCCGGAGGAGGCAATGGCGCTGCTGGAGCGGGCGGCAGCACTCGGCGCAAGATGCGTCACGACGGAGAAGGACGCCGTGCGCCTGCCGGCGGACATACGCGGCGCGGTGGAGACCGTGCCCGTCAATATCGAATGGCGCGACCCCGGCGGCCTCGACCGAATACTGCAGGAGAAAGGACTGATAGCATGACGGACCCGGATGCCGTGTTCGAGTTCTGGTTCGGGCCGCCCGACGCCCCCGATTTCGGCTGGCAGCGCGAGGTCTGGTTCAAGGGCGGGCCGGCGTTCGACGAGCTTTGCCGGCGGTTCGAGCCTGCGGTCGAAGAGGCCATCGCCGGCGGCTTCGAGGATTGGCGCTGGCGGCCGCGGTCCTGCCTCGCGCTCATCCTGCTGCTCGACCAGTTCCCCCGAAATATCTACCGGGGAACGGCGCGGGCGTTTGCAGGCGACCCGCGCGCCTGCGAGCTTGCGCATTTCGCGGTGGCGCGCGGCTTCGACCGGGCCCTGCCGGCCACGCTGCGCACATTCCTCTACCTGCCGCTGGAGCACAGCGAGTCGCTTGCCGACCAGGAGCTCGCGGTCCGCCTGTTCGATGCCTATGGCGGGGCCGGCAGCGGCGAATACGGCCGCAAGCACCGCGACATCATCCGCCGCTTCGGGCGCTTCCCGCACCGCAACGCCGTCCTCGGCCGCCCGTCGACGCCCGAGGAGGAAGCCTTCGCCGCCGACCCCGAAAACCGCTTCGGGCAGTAGGCGGTCTTACCGCCAGCCGCCGCCGCCGTTCACATAGACGGTGTCGGCGGTCATGAACTCGCAGGCGTCGGAGCACATGAAGAGCACGAGCTCGCCGATCTCCTCCGGCTTGCCGAAGCGGCCCATCGGCACGTCCGAGAGGAAGGTCGCCATCGTGTCGGGCGTCGTCGCGGCCGCGGCCTGGAACGGCGTCTCGACGGGACCCGGCGAGATCGACAGGCAGCGTATGCCGCGGCTTGCGAACTCCCTGGCCACGCCGAGCGACATGGTCAGTACCGCTCCCTTCGCCGAGGCATAGTGCACCGAGGTGCCGGGCCCGCCGCGCTTGTGGGACATGGAGGCGACATTCACGATCACGCCCCGGCCGTTCTCCAGCATGTGCGGCAGCACCGCCTGCATGCCGTAAAGCACGCCGTCCACATTGATCGCCCAGGTGCGCCGCCAGAGATCGTCGTCGATATCGAGAAAGGCGGATCGGCGCACCGCCGCGCCCGCGCAGTTGAACATGAAGTCGATCCGGCCGAACTCCCGGATGGCCTCCGCAACCGCGGCATCGACATCCTCCCGCCGGGTTACGTCGGTCGCGACGGCAAGCGCCCGGCCCCCGGTCTGGCGGATGATCTCCACCGTGTTCTCGTTGCCTTCATCGTCGATGTCGCAGGCGACGACATTGGCGCCCTCGCGGGTGAAGATCTGCGCGGTCGCACGGCCGATGCCGCTCGCAGCCCCGGTGATGACGATGGTCTTGCCCTGGAAGTAGCCCGGCGTGCCGGTCATGGAAGATTGCCTCGCTGTTTCGCCCTCTTTCTGGATAGCGCGGCGGGAATTTCCCTTCAAGCGAAGCCTTGCGCGGCATCCGGCGACAGAAGGCGGCTACCGGTTGTGGGGCGGATTCCTCGCGGCCTGCACTTCCTTGACCCGCTCCGGCCATGTGGAGCGGATATAGGCGAGAATGTCCCAGATGCCGTCATCGCTCAGCACATCCGCAAACCCCTGCATTCCGCTCTTCGGCCCACGGATGCCGCGCGTCGCGAACAGCGCTTCGCCGCCGAGTTTCGTGTAGTCGAACAGTAGCTGGTTGTCGTGGTGCCAGGTGTGGCCCGTCGCATCGTGGGGCGGCGCGGGAAAGACGCCGTCCGGACCGGGCTGCCGCCAATCGGGCTGGCCCTCCAGCTTCGCCCCGTGGCAGGAGGCGCAGTGTTCGGCATAGAGCGCCTGCCCGTTTTCCAGGTCGCGGTCGTCCAATTCGTGGCCGGCGAACCCAGCCGCCGGAACCAGAAACGCGAGGAGCGCAAGAGCGTGTCTCACGGGCCCGCCGCCCTCAGTGGCAGGCTTTCCCGAGCGCCTTCAGCCGCCAGTAATTGTAGGGAAGCGGCGTGACGAAGCCGGCAGCCAGCATGAGCGGCACGACCCACCATGTCAGCACGGCGCCGCCGGTCAGCGCCCAGTCCACCGCGTTCATCATGGCTTCCATGGCGATCATGGAGATGAACGACATGCCGATGGCCGTCCGGAACGCCGTCGCCAAGTCCATCTGGCGGGAGAGAATGAAGGTTTCCAGCGCGATGGAGGTCAGCAGGCCGTTCACGATGGCGAGGATCATGATCGCCATGGTCGGCCAGGGAATGCCGGTGAACTGGAAGAAGGCGATGGTGCCCAGGTCGCCGATGGCGCAGCCGAGCAGGCACCAGGCCGTATTCTTCGAGGCCCGCCGCCAAGTGTGGCGGCAGCGCCAGTCTATGGCGAAATTTGCAGCTATGGCGACCATGGCGATGCCTCTTGCCTCGTCCTTAACGGCAAGATAATGTTTCCAGTTACTGGAAGGTCAAGCGCCTGGGCCCATGAACATTTCCGCCGCCTCGAAAGCCGCAGACCTGCCGGCCAAGACGGTGCGCTACTACGCCGATATCGGACTGGTGCCCGCCCCGGCGCGGTCGGAATCGGGCTACCGGAGCTATGACGGCGCCTCGGTGCGGAAGCTCATCTTCGTGCGCCGGGCGCGGGAGTTCGGGTTTTCGATCTCGGAATGCCGGGAGCTGCTCGGCCTCTACGAGGACCGCCGGCGCTCCAGCGCGGACGTCAAGCGCATCGCAACGGCGCGCCTGGAGGACATTGCGAAGAAGCAGCGCGAACTCCAGTCGCTGCACGACGAGCTCGCTCATCTCGTCGATGCCTGCCGGGGCGACGACCGGCCGGACTGCCCGATTATCGACAGCCTGGGCGCGCCCGGCGGCGATCCGCGCAAATCGCCCTGAGTGCAGCGCCGCCAAGCGAAATTTTTCAGGGAGAAGCAGCCCCTTCGACCGGGACGCCTGCGCTGACATCTCTTGAAGCCTCATATAGTCTGGCGGCTCATGCCGGATGAAGCGATATGACAACCGCTGCCGACATTGACGGACGCTTTGCGTGCCGTGCCGAAGAGCGTGCTGCGCAGCAGGGCCGGACGCTGAAATACGACGATATCGGCGACAGGCTGATGGCACTCCGGAAGGAAGCATGGGACAGGTATGACTTGCGGGCCCTCTGGAACAGGCGGGGCGACGCAACGCTGAATGCGATGCGCGGGGTAGCGCGGTCACTACGCCTCTACGGCGACCGTGAAGCCGCTCACCTGGCGGCCGCTATCCTCCGCGAAGTCGAACGGCAGAGCGGCGATGCCGCTCGATGATTTCCAGAAGGCCATCGCCGCCGTTCTCAGCGCCAACAGGGACCCCGGGAGTCCATTCGCCGGCGGCGCGGTAATTCAACAGCACGGCTTCAGGCTGAGCAACGATCAGGACATCTTCACAGGCTGGGACCTGGAAGACATTGCCGAGCGGGACATCGCGACGCTCGAAAGCGCCGGCTACACGGTTTCTCCCGGACGGCTCCGCGACGGTTTCAGGGAATGTATCGTATCCAAACCGGCGGCCGGCAGGACGGTCCTGCAATGGACTCACGGGCTGAGCCGGGAATTCTATCGGCCCGTTCCCGATGAGTTGTTCGGGTTCCGCCTGCATTTCGCCGATCTGGCAGTCAACAAGGCGCTGGCCGCCGGCAACCGCATGGTCGTGCGAGACTTCATCGATCTGTGGATGCTGGACCGGCATGTGCTTCCGCTTTGGAGGAGCGCGTGCGCCGCGCCGGGCAAAGACCCCGATTTCAGTCCGCAGTCGCTCCTGGAGGAGATATCGCGCAACTGGCACTTCGCCCGGGCGCGGGATGAAGACACCTATGACGCGACTTTCGATATCTCACTGGAGAACATGGGTACTGAACTTCGGGCCAGCATCGGAGAAGCCCATCTGATCCTGGACGCCCTTCCGGAAAGACGTTACGGGCAGCTGCAGGTCGCTTCCGACGGGCTCGTCGTGATTTCGCGAGTGGATGAGCGCGGAGGCCGCTGGGTTGTACCGCAGCCGGGCGGCTGTATGCCTTCATTCGAAGGCATCGACCGCGAGATGATTGCCCGACTGATTGCCGAATACGGGCCGGAAGGCAGTCGCTACACGAAAGCTGGCGGCCACCGCGTTGGCGACGGAACGTAACCGCGGCCAACCCGCAATCGGCGCGCTGCCCGCCTCAGTGCCTGCCGCGCGGCGCGCGCGTGTGGTGCGCGATCAGCCAGTAGACGAAGGCCGTGCAGCCGAGGAAGCCGGCCCAGGCGATCCACTCCATCGCGCCGTGCATCCGGCTCGCCACGAACAGGAAGCCCGCCGCGCAGAGGATCATCGTCATCCCGTAGAGATATTTGCCGACCCCGTTGTCCCACACGGCCCGGACCCTCCCCTTGTCGTCCGCCCGGTTCTAGCCGACCGGGGCGGAGCGTTCAACGCCGGCCGGCCCCGGGCGACGCCCTCCCGCGTCACCGCGCCGCGCCTTGATTGGAACCGAGACCGTCTTTAAGGTCCGCCCGACCGCGAGAGCGACAAGACACGAGGAAACAGGCGCCCCCATGAGCGAGATGCGTTTCACCGGCACCGACAGCTATGTGGCCACCGAAGACCTGATGCTGGCGGTCAACGCCTCCATCACCCTGGAGCGGCCGCTGCTGGTCAAGGGAGAGCCCGGCACCGGCAAGACCATGCTCGCGGAGGAAGTCGCCTCGGCGCTCGGCATGCGGCTCATCACCTGGCACATCAAGTCCACCACCAAGGCCCAGCACGGCCTGTACGAGTATGACGCGGTGTCGCGCCTGCGGGACAGCCAGCTAGGCGATGAGCGGGTGAAGGACATCGCCAACTATATCGACCGCGGCAAGCTCTGGGACGCCTTCACTTCGGACGAGAAGATCGTCCTGCTGATCGACGAGATCGACAAGGCGGATATCGAGTTCCCGAACGATCTGTTGCAGGAACTCGACCGCATGGAGTTCTTCGTTTACGAAACCGGGGAGACGATCAAGGCGAAGGTACGCCCGATCGTCATCATCACCTCGAACAACGAAAAGGAGCTTCCGGACGCTTTCCTGCGCCGCTGCTTCTTCCACTATATCCGCTTCCCGGACCCCGAGACGATGCAGGAGATCGTCGATGTCCACTATCCGGGCATCAAGAAGGATCTGGTGAAGGAATCGATGGAAGCCTTCTTCCAGATGCGCGAGGTTCCGGGCCTGAAGAAGAAGCCTTCCACCTCCGAGCTCCTGGACTGGCTGAAGCTGCTGATGGCGGAGGATATCCCGCCCGAGGTCCTGCGCGGCAAGGACGGCAACAAGTCCATCCCGCCGCTCTATGGCGCGCTGTTGAAGAACGAGCAGGACGTGCATCTGTTCGAGCGCCTGATCTTCATGGCGAGACGCGAGGGCCGCTGATGCTCATCAACTTCTTCTTCGACGTAAAGAAGGCGAAGATCCCGGCGACGATCCGCGAGTTCCTCATGCTGATCGAGGCGATGGACAAGCGCCTCGTGATGTACAATATCGACGATTTCTACTATCTCTCCCGTTCTGCGCTGGTGAAGGACGAGAAATATTTCGACCGCTACGATCGCGTGTTCGGCACGTTCTTCAAGGGCGTGGAAGAACTGACGGCGACGCTATTCGGTGACGACATTCCCGAAGAATGGCTGTTGCTCCAGGCGGAGAAGTATTTCAGCGAGGAGGACAAGGCGGCCATCGAGGCCATGGGCGGCTGGGAGAAGCTCATGGAGGAGCTTCGCAAGCGGCTGGAGGAACAGAAGGAGCGTCATCAGGGCGGGAACCGCTGGATCGGCACCGCCGGGACCTCGCCTTACGGCACGGGCGGCTACAACCCCGAAGGCGTCGCCATCGGCCAGCGCCGCCGCCGGCAGGGCCGCGCGCTCAAGGTATGGGACAAGCGCGAATACAAGAACTACGACGACGACGTCCAGATCGGCATCCGCAACATCCAGCTTGCGCTCAGGCGGCTGCGGGAGTTCGCGCGGGTGGGCGAGGACGACGAGCTCGACCTCGACGAAACGATCCGCAGCACCGCGCATAATGGCGGGCTGCTCGACATCGTCATGCGCCCGGAGCGCCGCAACCGCGTCAAGGTGCTGATGTTCTTCGATGTCGGCGGCTCGATGGACGACCATATCCGGGTCTGCGAAGAGCTGTTCTCGGCCGCGCGTACCGAGTTCAAGCATCTCGAATACTACTATTTCCACAACTTCACTTACGAATATATGTGGCGGGACAACCGCCGGCGGCACGAGCAGCGCACGCCGACCTGGGATGTCATCAACACCTATCCCAAGGACTACAAGGTGATCTTCGTCGGCGACGCTTTCATGAGTCCCTACGAGATCACCTACAAGGGCGGCTCCGTGGAGCACTGGAACGAGGAACCGGGCCTGCTCTGGGCGCAGCGCATGCTGGACCAGTGGCCGAATTCGATCTGGCTGAACCCGCGCCCCGAGACCCGCTGGGACCACACGCCCTCGACGATGATCGTCAAGGAGGTCATGGCCAACCGCATGTTCCCGCTCTCTATCGACGGCCTCGACCGGGGCCTCAGGGTGCTCACCGCCGCCTGATGCTGCGGTTCGCCCTTGCGGCGGCGCTTGTCGCCTCCCTTGCCGGCATCGATCCGGCCTCGGCCGACGGGTCGCTGACGGTGGAGGACGCCCGCGCGCGTATCCTGCTGCCGAGCCGGCCGGGCGCCGCTTGGCTCACGATCCGCAATGCCGGCGGCGAAGACCGGCTGGTCGGTGCGGAAAGCCCGGCAGCGGAGCGCGTCGAGCTTCACACCCACATCCACGAAGGCGGCGTGGTGATGATGCGCCGGGTGGAAGCCCTCAATGTGCCGGCCGGCGGCGAAGCCGCGCTGGAGCCCGGCGGCGACCATTTGATGCTGTTCGGCCTGAAGGGCCGACTGAAACCGGGCGGCAGCTTTCCGCTCACGCTCCTCTTCGAGAAGGCCGGCGCCGTGACCGTGGAGGTCCGCGTCGCGCCGCTCGCAGAAACGATGCCGAAGCAATAGCCGTCGGTAACGCGCCGGTCCGGAGCGCGCTCAGCCGAGGAGCGCGCCTTCCAGCAACTCGACGGTAAAGGTAAGCCCGATGCCGGCGCAGATCGCGCCCGCCAGCCGCGGTTGCAGCGCCGCGGCCGAGCCCGCCTTCCAGACGCCCCGCACCAGATAGGCGGCGGCGAGCGCAATCGCCATCTGCACGGCCGCAAGGCCGATCAGATAGGCAAGAATCGGCGTCGGCTCGGCGCCGATGACGGCCTCGCCGTATGCCGCGCCGTGAAAAAGACCGGCAAAGGCGAACAGCAGGGCTGCGCCCGGAACCGGGAGGCTGCGCCCGAACAGCACCATGCCGCCGAGCAGCACCACCGAAACCGCGATGACCGGCTCGACCGCCGGCAGGGCCACCGAGCCGACGGTGAGCAGGCAGCCCGCCGCCATGGCGATAATGGCCGCGAGCGGCGGCAGCCAGACATTGCGCATGAAGGCCGCCGCCAGGCCGAGCGCAACGACGAAGGCGAAATGGTCGAGCCCGATCACCGGATGGCCGATGCCGGAAAGCAGGCCGTGCATGAAGGTCTTGGGCACCATACCGCCCAACGGGTGGTGGGCGAAGGCGGGCGCGGCGGCAAGCAGCAGCGGCAGGGCGGCGAGAGCGATGCGGGACGGCATTGGCGCGCAATCCTCCACAGGCGGATTCGGATGATGGAGCCTACAGTTGCATTTTTTCATTGTCGATGCTTGGCCGGAGCGGGACGGCTGCGCCGGGCGAAGAAGCTACAGCCTCCCGCCGAACGGTCGGATCGGCTGTATGTCTTCGAAATTTTTCCTGCTTATACCAGCGGCCTCAACTTGGGGCTCATACCAGCGGTCGTCGATCGGAACCTATTGTGATGGCGCCCGCCGTCACCCCGGCCCCCGAGCCGGGGCCCAGCCTCGGTTCTCGCGGCAACTTCAGCGGTCGAGCCTGCTCCCCACCGGCTACGGCATCGTCGAGAGCCATGGATGGACCCCGGCTCTCCGCTTCGCTCCGGCCGGGGTGACGCAGAGGGAAAACCGGGCGGCGATCTCCATGAGTCACAAACCGGAGCCGCTGGTATCACAGGAAGACCGCGTCCTCGTATCTCCGCCCCGGACTGCGATCCGGGGTTCGGGGCGACAAGGGGGCGCTTGCGGGGATCATCGGGCGCATCGGCGTTTCCCCCTCTCCCCGCTTGCGGGGAGAGGTTGGGTGAGGGGACCGCTTGCGCGCCAGCGGAAGCGGTGGGCGAAGCCCGGCAAAGACCCGTCGGGTTGAGAGAGTGGGCCGTCCCCCGGCCCCTCCCGCAAGCGAGGGGAGAAAGAGGGGCGGCCTCTCAATTGTCACCCCGGCCCCCGAACCGGGGTTCGTCCATGGCTCCCGCCCGCGCGCCGTTCGGCTTGTGGCAGGAAATTAGAAAAATTTTCATGTTTTTCCCGCCAGAGGGCTTGACCTGGAGAAAAGTGTAGTATGATGAGAGTGGAGAGAGGCGGCTTCCGGGGCCGCCTTTCGGCTTTTCTGCAGAGGGAAGCAAGGACTGGGGCCCGCAAAAAAGCCCCGGCGGGAGGCGACGGGACAGGTGCGTCCGGCGTCTCGCGCGCGCAATCAGGCGCACGAACCGCGTCGGCGCAAGACGCGGGCGGCCGGGCGCGGGCGCGCACGCAGGATACGCGCGCAAAAAGGGTCCCGCCGCCAACCGCCCGGTGGGAGTGAAACCGGGTCGAGAGGAGGGACCTATGCCGAAGACAGACAGGCACCGGAACAGGGAGGAATACCCCAAGACCCCGCGGGAAAGGACGGCGTCATGCCGGAACGGGCATTCGAATATGCCCCGTGCGCATGGAAAACATGACAGAACATGACATCCGATGACGCATCGCGGGGGTTTCGGGTCCGTAGGCCCGGATTTCCGCCGCGAAGCTTCTCTCCCGCGACACGGAGGGAAGCACGGCAGGTCGGGCGTTATGCCTGGACGGAGCGAAGCGGAGATCCGGGGTCCAGGCAATCGGGTCTCCGCCGTGTTGCGCCGGCGGTACTGGGCCCCGGCTCGGAGGCCGGGGCGACAATTCCGGGTTTGGACTGAATTGCGATCCATACAGATCGGGCTCCGCCCTAAACGCTGCCGTCCTTGACCCAATTCGTCGCCCCGGACCCCGATCCGGGGCCCATCCACTGCCGTTTCAGTCCGGTGGAAATGCCGGAAGATGGACCCCGGATCGCCGCTGGCGCACCGTCCGGGGTGACGATTGAGGCTTTACCGGTAAGTCCGTTTCAACTCGAACGGATCGCGCTCTAGAACATAAGACCTACACATGGGGAACATGACAAAACATGACATCTCATGACATCGCCCGGCGCCCCTTCCCGGAAGGGGCGGACGGGTCGAGCCGCGCTCTATGCGGCGCGGCTTACCGGCGGCGGGACGGCCGATTCGCGGGCCGCGCGGCGCTGGCGCCGCTCCTCTCGCGGGCAGACGCCGAAGAACTGCCTGTAATTCTTCGAGAAGTGCGAGGTCGAACCGAAGCCGCAGGCAACGGCGATCCAGGTCACCGGCATCTGCGTCTCGATCAGCAGTTGGCGCGCCCGCGTGAGGCGCATCCGCAAATACCAGCGCGCCGGGGTCGAATCGAGATAGCGCCGGAACAGCCGCTCAAGCTGGCGCGGCGAGACATTGGCCTCGCGGGCGATCTCGACCAGGGAAAGGCGCTCCTCGCGATGTTCGGCCATCGCGGTCAGCGCCTTCACCAGCACCGGATGGCTGGTGCGGAGCCAGGCCTGGTGGGGCAGGTAGCGCTCGTCCCGGCCGCTGCGGATGCGGTCGTGGAGAAGCTGGCCGGCGACCGCCGCCGCCAGTTGCTCCCCGAACCGCCACCCGATGTCCTGCAGGATCATGTCGCAGGCCGCGGCGCCGCCCGTGCAGGTGAACCGGTCCCGGTCGATCTCGAACAGCGCCGCGCGCAGGTCGATATCCGGGAAACGCTCTGCGAACCCGTCGAGACTCTCCCAATGGATGGTGCAGCGCCGGTCGCGCAGGAGGCCTGCCCGCGCAAGCACGTAAGCGCCGGTGCATGCCGCGCCGACATGCGCGCCGTCCCGCGCCCAGCGGCGCAACAGCGCGAAGGTAGCGGGGTCCTCGAACGCCCAGCCGTCCACGCCGCCGCAGACGACGACATTCTCCGGGCGCCGGATCCGCTCGGCCGGCTCGTCCGCCGCCACCGCAACGCCGCAACTGGACCGGACCGGCATCCCCTCGGGCGTCGCGACGCGCCAACTGTAGTGCGGGCGCTCCGCGACATAGTTCGCAAGGCGCAGGGGTTCCACCAGCGCTGCAAAACTCGAGAAGGAGAAGTTCGGAATAGGAAGTAGCGTCACCTCGACAGGTGCGCCGTCGCTCCCGCGGAAGACCTGCTCGCCAGCCATCGGCCGACTCCGGCAAGATGTCGCTACAGCCCAAATGCCCTTGTGTCGCGGCCTTGTCAATCGCCTGGAGGCGCCCCGCAAGCGAAATTCTGTCGTCCATGCCGCGAAAATCGTCGCGAACGGGCGCATCCATCCGCAATTGCCCTCCCAATCTGGCCTCCTGACCCCAGTGGAGGCACGATGCCCATGCCCCTCGACGATTCCCCCAGCCTCGTTTCACACTATCGCAGGGAACAGGCGACGAGCGTGGACCAGTCCGACCGCGTCGTGCCCTACAACCTGCGCCAGAGCGGCCCGACGAAGACCGAACTGCTGATCTCGACGCGGGTGCGCAAGTCGCCCTACTGGCATCTCAGTCATGAGGCCGGCTGCTGGCGGGCGACGGTCTATAACCGCGTCTATCACCCGCGCGGCTATGTGCGCCCGGAGGACGGCGGCGCCTCGGTGGAATATGAGGCGCTCACGAAACACGTCACCATGTGGAACGTGGCGGTCGAGCGGCAGATCCGCGTGAAGGGCCCGGATGCCGAGCGGTTCGTGAATTACGTCATCACCCGCGATGCGGCCCGCATCCAGCCGATGCACGGGAAATACGTCATCCTCTGCAACGAGAAGGGCGGCATCCTCAACGATCCCGTGCTGCTGAGGCTCGCGGAGGACGAGTTCTGGTTCTCGCTTTCCGACAGCGACATCCTGTTCTGGCTGCAGGGCGTGAATGTCGGCGCGCGGATGAATGTCGAGATCGACGAGATCGACGTTTGCCCCGTGCAGATCCAGGGACCGAAGTCGGAAGCGCTGATGGCCGACCTGGTGGGGCCGGCGGTCCGCGACATTCCGTTCTACGGAATCATGGAGGCGGAGGTCGGCGGCTGCGCCGTCGTCATCTCTCAGACCGGCTTCTCCGGCGAGAAGGGCTACGAAATCTACCTGCGCGACGCCACGCTCCACGCCAACGCCATGTGGGAGGCAGTGCTGGAAGCCGGCAAGGCGCATAATCTTATGGTGATTGCGCCGGGCCACCAGCGCCGGATCGCGGCCGGCATCCTCTCCTGGGGCCAGGATCTGGACCACGAGACCAATCCCTTCCAGTGCAACCTCGCCTACCAGGTGCCGCGCAAAAAGACCGCCGACTATATCGGCAAGGCGGCGCTGGAGCGGATGCGCGCGGAATTGGGGGCCGGAAACCCGCCCTGGCGCCAGCAGCTGGTCGGCCTGCGCATGGGCGGCAGGCCGATCGACGACTATGCGCCGGATTTCTGGCTGGTGTCGGAGCCGGGCGGCGGCGAGCCGGTGGGCTATCTCACTTCGCCCTGGTACTCGCCCGAACTCGGCTGCAACATTTCCATGGGCTATGTGCCGGTGGAGAAGTCGGGTGTCGGCACCGAATATGCCGTCTGGTTGCCGGACCGTTATGCCGACGAGCCGGGACGGCCCGTGGCGGCGGAAGTCTGCGAAATGCCGTTCCGCCCCTCCGTCAACCCCAATGCCCGCGAGCTCGCCAGGGCCAAGGGACGCGACGCAGCCTTCTGAGCGATCGGGCCGGGCGCCCTGCCGGAACGGGGCGCCCGTCTTCGCAATCGCGGATTTATGAGCAAACCGCTGTTGAAATAGCGGGACAGCCTCCATACTGGCGGTGACGCCCGAGGCGGGACTCCACGGGCGCACCGGAGGGCAGAGCCCATGAAGTACCGCCGGGACGAGGCGAAGGACTATGCGCGCGCCAATATGCAGGGCATCTGGGCGGCCGCGCTGCAGCCCTTCCGGGAAGACCTGTCGGTGGACGAGGCGGGTATGCGCGCCAACATCCGCCACTGGGTCGAAGACCTCGGCATCGACGGCCTGTTCATCGCCGGCAAGCAGGGCGAATACTTCTCGATGTCGGTCGAGGAGCGAAAGCGCGTCTTCGGGATCGCGGTCGAAGAGACCCGGGGCACGGGCGCCGGCACAATCATGTCCTGCTCCGACCAGAACCTGGACACGGTGATCGAACTCGCCCGCCATGCCCAGGCGGTGGGCGCGGACTACATCGTCGTGCATGCGCCGGTGCTGAGCTTCGTCAGCGACCGCGACGACCTGCTCTTCGAATATTACCGCCGGATCGGCGAGGCGGTGGACATCGGCATCGCCATGTGGAGCCATCCCGACAGCGGCTACCTGATGAGCCCGGAGCTCTGCGCGCGGATTGCGGACCTCCCCAATATCGTCGCGATCAAATACAGCGTGCCGAGGGAGATGTATGCCGAGCTCACCCGCCTCGCCGGCGACCGGCTCTTGGTCAGCACGGCGTCGGAGGAGGAGTGGCTCGACAATATCCTCGAGCTCGGCTGGCGGCTCTATCTCTGCTCTTCCCCGCCCTATCTCCTGCAGACGGCGGCGGACCGCCGGATGCGCCTCTACACCGACCTCGCCTTCGCCGGTGAGGCCGAGGAGGCGAGGCGCGTGCGCGACAGCCTGAACCCGGCGCGCGACGCCCTGAAGCGGACGCGCCCCGGCGCCAAGCCGCATGCGCACCAGAAATACTGGCAGGAGCTGCTGGGCCAGGCCGGCGGCCGGGTGCGCCAGCCCATGCTGGAGCTGACGGAGGCCGAGAAGCAGGCGACCCGGCAGGCCTTCGAACGCTGCGGGCTGGACATGATGCGCAGCGCCGCCGAATGAGGAGGAACCGGCGATGCCCGGCTATGCGAACCACCCGCGCCTCAAACCCTTCGACTTCCGCCGCTGGATCGACGAGCACCGCGACTTGCTGAAACCGCCGGTCGGCAACAAGCTGGTGTTCGAGGAGGCCGGCATGACCGTGATGGTGGTGGGCGGCCCGAACCAGCGGGTGGACTTCCACGACGACCCCGTGGAGGAGTTCTTCTACCAGCTGGAAGGCGACATGATCCTCAAGGTCGTGGAGGACGGGCGGATCTACGATGTGCCGATCCGCGCAGGCGAAGTCTTCCTCCTGCCTCCCCATGTTCGCCATTCCCCGCAGCGTCCCGTGCCGGGCTCGGTCGGGCTGGTCGTCGAGTCGCCTCGTGTCGGCGACGTGCTGGACGGTTTCGAGTGGTTCTGCTTCAACTGCGGCGCGCTCGTGCACCGGGTAGAAGTCCCGGTCGGCAACATCGTCACGGACCTGCCGCCGCTGTTCGAGGCGTTCTACTCCGACGAAAACGCCCGGACTTGCGGCGCCTGCGGCGCAATCCATCCCGGCCGCGAGCCTCCGCCCGGCTGGGTGACGGCGTAGCGGACTTCCGGGAGGCGACGCGCCGTGGCATAAGGCGGCCCGGAATCGACGACCTGCGGACATGGCCACGCTCGACATCCTGATCGCGCCCGACCGGCGGCTGCGGACCCGGTGCGCCCCAATGGGCGCGGTGGACGACGCGGCCCGGTGCCTGCTCGACGACATGCTGGAGACCATGTATGCCGCGCCCGGCATCGGACTGGCGGCCCCGCAGGTCGGCGTGCTCAAGCGCCTGGTGGTGATCGACTGCGCGCGCGACGAGGAGGAGCCGGCCCCGCTGAAGCTGGTCGATCCTGAAATCGTCTGGCGTTCGGACGAGCTCGTCATCGGCAATGAAGGCTGCCTCTCCCTGCCCGAGGTCTATGTGGATGTCGAACGGCCGGAAGCGGTGCGCGTCGCCTATCTGGACGAGAACGGCGAGCCGCAGGAGATCGAAGCCGAGGGCCTGCGCGCCCGCTGTCTCCAGCACGAGATCGACCATCTGAACGGCGTGCTGCATGTGGACTACCTCTCGGCGATCAAGCGCGGCGTGATCCTGCGGCGGCTGGACAAGTCGAAGCGCCGCAAGAAGGACTGACGGCCCGTGCGCCTGGCCTTCCTGGGCACGCCGGAATTCGCCCTGCCCGCCCTGGAAGCGCTGCTTGACGCTGGCCATGAGGTCGTGCGCGCCTATGCGCAGCCGCCCCGCCCCGCCGGCCGCGGGCACCGGCTTCGGCCCTCGCCGGTGCAGGCCTTTGCCGAGGCGCGCGGCATCCCGGTTGCGACGCCCACGAGCCTGCGCGATCCCGCGCTCCAGCAGGACTTCGCCGCTCTTGGCCTCGATGCCGCCATTACCGCCGCCTACGGCCTCCTGCTGCCGCCCGCCATTCTGGCCGCGCCGCGCTTCGGCTGTCTGAACCTTCATGCTTCGCTGCTGCCGCGCTGGCGGGGCGCGGCTCCGATCCAGCATGCGATCCTCGCCGGCGACCGCGAGTCCGGCATCTCCGTCATGGCGATGGACGAAGGCCTGGATACAGGCCCCGTGCTTCTGGTGCGGCGCACGCCCATCGGGCCGGGAACCACCGGCGGAGCCCTGCACGACCGGCTGGCGCAGATCGCCGGCGAGGCAGCGGTGACGGCGCTTGCAGGGTTGGAGAACGGCAGCCTCGTACCGATTCCGCAGCCTGAGGCGGGCGTTACCTGGGCAACCAAAATCGCCCGCGAGGACAGCCTCCTTGACTGGACATGCCCGGCGGCCGAGCTGGAGCGGCGGGTGCGCGCCTTTGCGCCCCGGCCCGGCGCCCGCTTCGCCTTTCGGGGCGAAAGCATCAGGGTCGAGGCGGCGGCTGTGGAAGCCGGCAACGGGCCGCCCGGCCGGGTGCTGGACGACGGCGCCGCTGTCGCCTGCGGCGAGGGCGTGCTTCGCCTTCTCCGCCTGCAGCGGCCGGGGCGTTCGGCCATGGAAGCCGACGCCTTCCTGCGCGGCTTCCCCCTGCCGCCGGGAACGGAGCTGCTCGATGCCGCGCTACCGCATCCTGCTTGAATATGACGGCGGGCCGTTCGTCGGCTGGCAGGCCCAGGCGAACGGCCCCTCGGTTCAATCGGCGCTGGAGGAGGCCGTCTTCCGTTTCTGCAGCGAACGGGTCCGTGTGCAGGGCGCGGGCCGTACCGATGCCGGCGTCCATGCCGAAGGCCAGGTTGCACATCTGGACCTCGAAAGCGCGAGGCCGGCGGCCGTGCTGCGCGATGCGGTCAACCACCATCTGGGCCTGCTGCCGGTCTCGGTACTGGAGGCCAGCGAGGCCGCGCCGGATTTCCACGCCCGCTTCTCGGCCACGGGCCGCGCCTACCGCTACCGCATCCTGAGCCGCCGCGCGCCGCCGGCGCTGGACCGCGGCCGGGTCTGGCATATCGGCTCGCCGCTCGACGCCGGGGCGATGGGAGAAGCCGCAAAACGCCTGCTCGGGCGGCACGACTTCAGCAGCTTCCGCTCCTCGGAATGCCAGGCCAATTCGCCCGTCCGGACGCTCGACCGCCTCGATGTCCGCCGCGAGGGCGACGAGATCGTGCTCTATGCGGAAGCGCGCTCCTTCCTGCACCACCAGATGCGGATCATCGCCGGAACGCTGCGCGAAGCCGGCACCGGAAAGCGCACGCCCGACGATATATCCGAGGCCCTCGCAGCGGCCTCGCGCCCTGCGGCCGGGCCTACCGCCCCGCCACACGGCCTCTGCCTGACGCGGGTCAGCTACTGACCCGGCAGGCTGTCCGCCAGCGCATCGGCCAGGCGACGCGCAAAGGCGGCGGGGTCTTCCGGCGCCTCACCCTCGGCAATGCGCGCCTGGTCCAGCAGCAGCGGCGCAAGCTGCGCGGCGCGGTCCTCGCCCGCCGCCATCGAGCGCGCGAGACCCTGCACCAGCCGGTGGCGTGGATTGAGTTCCAGCACGCGGCGCGACACGGCGCCGTCGATCTGGCCGTGGCGGCGCAGCATCCGTTCCAGATGCAGGTCCATGTCGCCCTCGTCCGCCACCAGGCGCACGGCGCTCTCGGTCAGCGCCTCCGAGCCGCGCACATCCTTGACCGCTTCTCCGAGTGTCACCTTGAAGAGCGCGATCAGCGAGGCGATATCCGCTTCCGCTGTGTCCTCCTCTTCCGCCTCCTTGTCATCGGCCAGCGGAATGGCGCTGAGGTCGATACCGCCGCGCGAGGCGGAGACGAACCGCTTGCCCTTATATTCGCCGACCGTCGGCACCCAGAATTCGTCCACCGGGTCCTGGAACAGCAGCACTTCGACCCTGCGGGCGCGGAAGCCCTCCAGATGCGGGCTGCCGGCGAGCGTCCCGCCTTCCTCGCCGGCGATGTAGTAGATGGCGTCCTGGCCCTCGCACATCCGCTCGACATAGGCCGCGAGCGCGGTCCAACCGTCCGATCCGGTCGAGCGGAAGCGCGCCAGCTCCAGCAGCGCCTCCCGCTGGCCGCTGTCCTCGTAAAGCCCTTCCTTCAGCACCGGCCCGAAGGCTTCCCAGAAGGTCTCGTAGCCCTCCTTGTCCGCCTCCGCCTTCGTCTTGAGCTCGCCGAGCACCCGGCGCACCAGCCCGTCGCGGATGCGCCGGAGCACCGGGTTCCGCTGCAGCATCTCGCGCGAGAGGTTGAGCGGCAGGTCCTCGCTGTCCACCACGCCGCGCAGGAAGCGCAGCCAGCCAGGGACCAGTTCCGGTGCGTCGTCGGTGATGAAGACGCGCTTCACATAGAGCTTCAGCGCCGATTTGCGGTCCGGATGGAAGAGGTCGAACGGCCGCGCCGTCGGAACGAACAACAGGCCCGCATATTCGATCACGCCTTCGGCCCGGAAATGCAGCGTGAGCCAGGGCTCGTCGAAGGTATGACCCACCTGCCGGTAGAACCCGGCATATTGCTCGGGCTCGATCTCGTTCCGCGGCCGGGTCCAGAGGGCGGAGGCCTCGTTGACGGTCTCGCTCTCCATCTCGACCGGGACCGCGATGTGGTCGGAATAGGTCTTGACCACCGAGCGAAGCCGGGCCGGCTCCAGGAACTCGTCCTCGCCCTCCCTTAGATGCAGCCGGACTTCCGTGCCACGCGCGTCCCGTTCCGCTTCCGAGATCGTGAACTCGCCGCGCCCGTCCGACTCCCAGGCGAACGCTTCCTCCGTCCCCGCGGCGCAGGAGACCACCTGCACCCTCTCGGCCACCATGAAGGCGGAATAGAAGCCGACGCCGAACTGCCCGATCAGCGCGACATCGTTCTTCGCGTCGCCGGTTAGCCTGTCGGCGAAGGCGGCGGTGCCGGAGCGCGCGATGGTGCCGAGATTTTCGGCCAGCTCCTCCCGCCCCATGCCCTCGCCATTGTCGGCGACCGCGATGGTGCGCGCCTCCTTGTCCACCTCGATGCGGATGCGGAACCCGGCGTCGCCGTCCAGCAGCTCCGGCTCGGCGATGGCGCGGTAGCGCAGCCGGTCGCAGGCGTCCGCCGCGTTCGAGATCAGTTCGCGCAGGAAGATCTCCTTGTCCGAATAGACCGAGTGCACCATGAGGTCGAGGATGCGTCCGACCTCCGCCTGAAACGCCCGGCGCTCTTCGCTCATCGCGTGTGTCCTTCCGCCTGTTCCGTCCCGGCCCGGCATATGAGACGCTTCGCGCCCCGGTTCAAGATGTCAGGAAGGCACACGGCCCCATGAAGATCGACGACATGACACTCACCCTGTTCGCCTGGGACGACATTCCGGCGACCACCTACGGCAAGCATACGGGGCGCTTCGAGGGCCGGAGCGAGCTCGGCCTGCTGACGCTTCGCACCGACGACGGCGTCGAAGGCCATGCCTTCCTCGGCTCCGCCAGCCGGGGTGCGGCGAGCGACGCCGATTCGCTCATCCGCTTCCTCAAGCCGCAGATGATGGGCGAGAACCCGCTCGACCGCGAGAAGCTCTATCTGCGGCTCAACGCCCGCAACCGCAACACCACCTGGCGGGCCATCGGCGCCGTCGATATCGCGCTCTGGGACATCGCGGGCAAGACGGCGGGCCTGCCGATCCATCGCCTGATGGGCACCGTCAGGACGAGTGCGCCCGCCTATGCCAGCTCCGCCGTGCTCGCTTCCCCCGAGGCCTATGCCGAGGAGGCGGTCTCTTTCCGCGACACGAACTGGAAGGCGTACAAGATCCACCCGCCGACCGACCCGGACGAGGATATCCGCGTCTGCGAGGCGGTGCGCAAGGCGGTCGGCGACGATTACCGCGTCATGCTGGACAGCACCTGGTCCTACGATTATCCGGCGGCGCTCCGCGTCGGCCGGGCGGCGGAGCGGCTCGGCTTCCACTGGTACGAGGACCCGCTCGCCGATGACGACATCACCAACTACATCAAGCTGCGCCAGAAGCTCGACATCCCGATCCTCGCGACGGAATACAGCCCCGGCGGCTTCCAGGCCTATGCACCCTGGCTGCTCTTGCAGGCGACCGACTACCTGCGCGGCGACGTGGCCGTGAAGGGTGGGCTCACCGCCTGCCTCAAGACCGCGCATCTCGCCGAGGCCTTCCACATGTCCTACGAGGTCCATCATGGCGGCAATTCGCTCAACAATGTGGCGAACCTGCACCTGATCTGCTCGATCCCGAACACGGAGATGTTCGAGGTGCTGATGCCGGACGGCGCGCACCGCTACGGCCTCGCCGAGGAGATCGTCGTGGACGGTGACGGCCGCGTCCACGCGCCCGAAGGGCCGGGCCTCGGCGCCGCCATCGACTTCGACCTCATCCGGGCGAAGACGATCTCCGTGCTCTCCTGACCGCCCTGCCCGCCCTGCCCGCTTGAGCGCGGGGCGCGAATGGGGTTTGCTGCGGGAGACCGAAACGGAGCGGACAGGACCATGGACCTCAGCAGCTACAACGTCACACCCGGCTTCAAGCAGGGCCTCGAAGCGCGCCGCCGGGTGCTCGGCGAAGAGTATGTCGGCCCCTCCATCGCCAGGGGCGCGGAGGACGACTTCGCCCACCAGCTCCAGCAGTTCGTCACCGAATATTGCTGGGGCACGGTGTGGTGCCGCGACGGCCTGCCGGACAAGACCCGCAGCATCATGAACCTGACCATGCTGGCGGCGCTCGGCCGCACGCACGAGCTTCGCCTGCACACGCGCGGCGCGCTCAACAATGGCGTGACCAAGGAAGAGATCGCCGAGGTCTTCCTCCAGGTCGGCATCTATGCGGGCGTTCCGGCGGCGGTCGAGGCGTTCCGGGAAGCCTCGAAGGTGTTCGAGGAGATGGGCGTGTGACTGTCCAGGCCGCGGCGGACTTCCTGCTCGCCGGGCACCGCAAGGGCCGGCGCTTCGAGCGCCTGCCCGCCGACATCGCGCCCGGCTCCGAGGACGAGGCCTACCGCGTCCAGGAGGCGCTGGTCGCCGGCCTCGCCCAGCCCATTGCCGGCTGGAAGGTGGCGCTGACCTCCGCCGCCATGCGCCTGGTGGTGCCCGGCATCGACCAGCCCTGCGCCGGCGCGATCTTCGCCGGGCGCGTCCACGACTCGCCCGCGCGCCTGCCGCGCGCGTCGCTGATGCGCATCGGGCTCGAATGCGAAGCGATGGTGCGCCTTGCGGACGACCTGCCGGACACGGGCCGGGCCTGGACGCGGGAGAGCGTTGCCGCGCATGTCGGCGCGGTCGCGGCCGCCTTCGAGCTCATCGACGACCGCGAGGCCGACTACAACAACATGAACGCCTTCGAACTCATCGCCGACAACGCCTGGAACGGCGGCGTGGTGATCGGGACCGAAATCAGGGATTGGCAGGGGCTCGATCTCGTGAGCGCGGGCGGCAGCCTGGAGATCGACGGCAGGTTCGTCGGCGAGGGCCGGGGCGGCGACGCCATGGGCCACCCGTTCGAACCGATCGCCTGGCTCGCCAACAACGCCATCTCGCGCGGCCGGCCGCTCCGCGCCGGCGAACTCGTGATGACCGGCTCGATCATCCCGACCCAGTTCCTGGAGGCCGGCAACCGCGCCGTCTATACCCACGAGGCGCTCGGCACGGTGGAGCTGGAGATCGTGTGAGGCCTGTCTCAAGGGCCGAATGGAGGATTCATGACCGCTCCCGACCTTGCCTATGTGGCGCTCGCCGTCGATGAGCCGGAGGCCAGCGCGGCGATCTTCGAGAAGGACTTCCAGCTGCCGCGGCAGGACTTCGCCTGCGGCGGCTCCCGCGTGCCCGTCATCTCCGTCGGGCGCTCGGCGCTTGCCCTCTTCCGCCCGGACGACCCGTTCCTCGGGCCCGGCGCGAAGAAGGGCGTCCACCATATGGCCATCGCCGCCGCGGATCCCGAGGCAGCCGCCCAGGCCTCCGGTATCGAGACGACGGGCGGGGTCTCGGAGGGCCTGGGCGGTGGGCCGCAGGTGGCGCTTTCGCCGGAGGCGACCGGCGGGGTGCGCACACGCCTTGCCGCTCCGCTCGGCGCTGGCCCCGGTTCGTCCGAACTGGTCGAGCGGATCGACCATCTCGGCGTGGCGTCGGCCGACAACGGGGCGGCGCGCGAGGCGTTCATCGACCGGCTGGGCTGCGTCTATGAGAGCCAGCAGACCGACAGCGAAACCGAGACGCTCTCCGAGAATTTCACCTCGGACACCTACAACTACATTTTCCACACCAGGCCGTCGCAGCTGATCGGCAGCATGCGGGTGACGTTCATCACCGTCGGCGACACGGAGCTGGAGTTCATCCAGGACCTGACGACAGGTGTCGAGGCCGATGCCGCGCGGCACGACGCGGCCGGCAACACGCGCGGCGACCGCAGCGCCATCGCGCGTTACATCGCCGCGCGCGGCGCAGGGCTGCACCATATCGCCTTCAAGACGCCGGATGTGGCCGGATCGCTGGCGAAGCTCCGGGCGGCCGGCCACCGGACCATCGACACGGTCGGCCGGCCTGGCTCGCGCCGCGCGCTCATCGGATTCATGCACCCCACCATGATCGGCGGCGTGTTGATGCATTTCGTCCAACGCGAGGAGGTCTGACCCATGGCCGGTTACGCGCTCAACTATCTAGCGCTGGCGGCCCGCGACGTGGAGGCCGCCTGCCGGTTCCTCGGCGGCTCGCTCGGCCTCGAGCGGACCGATGTTCCGTTCGGTGGCCGCGTCGTTCCGTTTTTCGGCGCGGGCAAGTCGGCGGTTGCGGTGTTCGATCCCTACGATCCCTATCTGGAAGAGCCGCAATTTCCGGGCGTCCACCACATGGCGCTGGCCGCGCCGGACCCCGCCGCCGCTGCCGCCCGGCATGGCCTCACGGTCACGGTCGAGGGCACGGGGCCGGACGGCAGGCGTTTCGCCACCGTCGATCCGCGGGAAACCGTCGGCATCCGCACCCGTTTCGTCGAGCCGCTGGACATCCTTTCGGCCGACGGCCCCGCCTACAAGATCGACCATCTCGGCATCGCCACCGACGACAATGACGCCACGGTGCGCGTCTTCTCGGACAATCTCGGTTGTCCCGTCGAGAGCACGCAGACCGACGTCGAGATACGGAACGTGACGGAGAGCTTCGTCTCCGACAAATACGGCGCGATCTATCATTCGCGCCCGGCGGAGATCCTGGGCGGGCTGCGCGACGTCTTCGTCACCATCGGCGACTGCGAGCTCGAAATGCTGATGGACTACGACCCGGCGCTGACGCCCAGGGACGGGCTCGGCGAGGAGAAGGGCAACACCAAAGGCGATCAGAGCGCGATTGCGAAATTCGTGGCGCGAAGGGGGCCGGGGCTCGCGCATGTCTCCTTCGCCACGCGCGATATCGATGCGCTGCTGCCGAAACTTGCGGGCGACGGCTGGCGCATGATCGACCTCGAAGGCCGGCCCGGCGGGCGCGGCTCGCTGATCGGCTTCGTGCATCCGTCCAATTTCGGCGGCGGCCTGCTCATACACTTCACCGAACCCCAGGCCGATGGCGGCTATGCGGCGAAATTCGGCTGAGGCCGCGCAGCGCAAGCGCGTCACGGTCTGCAAATTCCCGGAGGTGCGCCATGCCGCTGCCGCTTGAGACCATCCGCGTGCTCGACCTGACGCGCGCCGCCGCCGGCCCGTTCTGCACCATGATCCTCGCCGATTTCGGGGCCGACGTCGTGAAGGTGGAGCCCCTGCCGAACGGGGACCTCACACGACTCTGGGGGCCCTACGACCACGATATCGGCGTCTATTACCTCTCCATCAACCGCAACAAGCGGGGCCTCGGCGTCGATTTCCGCAACGAGGCGGGCCTCGACGCGGTACGCCGGATAGCGGCGCAGGCCGATGTCGTGGTGGAAAACTTCAAGCCAGGCACGACGGCGGCGATGGGCCTCGACTACGAGACCGTGAGCGCGGCGAACCCCCGCGTCATCTATGGCAGCATCACAGGCATGGGCAGTTCCGGGCCTTACGGAAGCTGGCCCGGCCTCGACCAGATCGCGCAGGGCATGTCCGGCATGATGAGCCTGACCGGCGAGCCCGGCGGCGCCCCCACCCGCTACGGCGTTCCCATCGGCGACTTCACGGCCGGCATGTGGTGCGCGCTCGCCGTCACCGCCGCCGTCGCCCAGCGGCATGCGACCGGCAAGGGCCAGCGGGTCGAGACCTCGCTGCTGGCGGCGCTTGTCGGCCTGCTGAGCGTGCAGGGTCAGCGCTACCTCTCGAACGGCGAGGTGCCCGGACAGGCCGGCAACGACCATCCGACGATTTATCCCTACGGGCTCTTCGAGGCGAAGGACGGGCCGCTCAATGTCGCCACGCCGAGCGACAAGCACTGGCAGTGGCTTTGCCGGGTGCTCGGCTGCGAAGAATTGATGGCCGAGGAGAAATTCAGCACGAACGACCTTCGCCGGGCGAACCGGGACGAGCTCCGCGAGGTGCTGAACGCCCGGTTTCGGACCCGCGATGCCATCGACTGGACGAAGGAGCTGATGGAAGGCGGCATCCCGACCGGCCCGGTCTATTCCCTCGACAGGGTTTTCGCCGATCCGCAGGTCCGCCAGCAGGGCATGGTCGAGGAGATCGGACATCCGACCGTCGGCGCGCTGAGGCTGCTCTCGAATCCGATCCGCATGGACGCCTTCGAGGGCCGGACCGTGCGCACGCCGCCGCCGCTGCTGGGCGAACACAATCGCGACGTGCTGCGCGAATACGGCTTCCCGGCCGACGCCATTGCGGAACTGGAAGCAGCCGGGGCCATAGGCGGCGAAGCCGCGTGACGTTGCGCACCCCGGGGGACATGTCATGTTTTGCCGTGAAACCAGCGGTGGCGTTAGGACGAGGGCTATGAGGCTGAAGGACAAGGTGGCGCTGGTGGTCGGCGCCGGACAACAGGAGGGCGACACCGTCGGCAACGGCCGCGCGACGGCGATGCTGTTCGCGCGCGAAGGGGCGAAGGTGGTGGCGGTGGACAACAACCTCGCCTCGGCCGAGGAGACCGCCGCCACGATCCGCGCCAAGGGCGGCGACTGCGTCGCCGTCAGGGGCGACGTGACCGACAACGGGGACTGCGCCGCCTTCGTCCGGGCCTGCACCGACCGGCACGGGCGCATCGACATCCTGCACTACAATGTCGGCATCACCGGAGACGGGCTCGACAACGACCCGATGACGCTGCCGGAAGAGGTCTGGGACCGGGTGATGGACGTCAACCTGAAGGGCCTCTACCGCACCGCCCGGCTGGTCGTGCCGATCATGCGCGAGCAGCGCTCCGGCGCCATTGTCGCGGTCTCCTCGATCATTGCGGTGTGTTCGGCGGACCGGGTGATCTACAAGGCGTCCAAGGCCGGCATGAACGCCTTCTGCCACATGCTCGCCAGCACCAATTGGGACTACGGCATACGCTGCAATGTCATCATGCCGGGGCTGATGGACACGCCTATTTCCATCGGCTACCGCGTCCGCAGGAGCGGCGTCTCCGCGGAAGAGGTCCGCGCGTCCCGCGACGCCCAGATCCCGCTGAACCGCAAGATGGGAACGGGCTGGGACACAGCCCATGCCGCATTGTTCCTCGCCTCGGACGAAGCCCGCTTCATCACGGGCGTCAACCTTCCGGTGGATGGCGGCATGACCGCCCGCATCGGCTGACCGCCGGCCGCTTCACGGGAGCATGGGGCCATGACAGGCAATGGAACCCCCTACCGGATCGGCGTCGATGTCGGCGGCACCTTCACCGATTTCGTGCTTCGCGACGAGGAGACGGGCAGCGTTGCGGTCCACAAGGTTCCCTCCACGCCCGCCGACCCTTCCGAAGCGGTAAGGAACGGCCTGCCGGCCCTGCTCGAAAAGGCGGGAGCGGGCGCGCACGGCGTGGGGCAGCTCCTCCACGCGACCACCGTTGCGACCAACGCCATCATCCAGCGGCGCGGCGCGAAAACGGCGCTGATTACCACGCGCGGATTTCGGGACGTGCTCATCCTCGGCCGGCAGAAGCGGTATGAGACATACGACCTCCACATGCGGAAGCCGGACCCGCTGGTCCCCCGCGGGCAAATCTTCGAGGTGCGGGAGCGGGTGAGCTTCGAGGGCGAGGTGCTGGAGCCGCTCGATGAGGAAGAGCTTGCGCTGGTTCTGGAGCGCATCGCGGAGGGCGGTTACGAGGCGGTGGCGGTCGCCCTGCTGCACGCCTATGCCAACCCCGCGCATGAGCGGGCCGTTGGCAGGGCCGTCGCCGCGCACCTGCCGGGCGCGGCGCTCAGCCTGTCGGTCGATGTCTCGCCCAAACTGCGGGAATACGAGCGCACCAACACCACGGTGGCGAACAGCTTCGTAAAGCCTCTGGTCGGCGCCTATGTGCGGCGCCTGGCGGAGGACTTCGCCACCTTGGGCACACAGGCCGATCTCTCGATCATGCAGTCGAATGGCGGCCTCGTCTCGCCGGCGCTTGCAAGCGAATACCCGGTGCGCATCGTCGAGAGCGGGCCGGCCGCGGGCGTGCTGCTCGCAGGCCAGATCGGAAAGGAACTCGGCGCCGACCGCGTGCTCAGCTTCGACATGGGCGGCACCACGGCGAAACTCGGGGCCATCGACGGCGGAGAGCCGGTAATCGCTCCGACTTTCGAGATCGATCCCGTCAGATACAAGAAGGGTTCCGGCCTGCCGATCAACGTGCCGTCGGTGGAGTTGATCGAGATCGGCGCGGGCGGCGGCTCCGTCGCCGAGGCCGTGGATGGCGCCATCCGCGTGGGTCCGGAGAGCGCCGGCGCCGACCCGGGACCCGCCTGCTACGGCGCCGGCGGCCTGCGGCCGACGGTGACCGACGCGAACCTGGCGCTCGGTTACCTCAACCCGGCCTATTTCAACGGCGGCGCGATGGCCCTCGATCCGGCCGCAGCCGAAACGGCGCTCCGCGAGCATGTCGCCGGCCCGCTGGGGCTCTCGGTGGAGGAGGCCGCCTGGGGCGTCCATCTGGTCGCTACCGGGAACATGGAACACGCGCTGCGCGTCGTCTCCGTCGAGCGGGGCCGCGATCCCCGCAGATACGCGCTCGTGGCCTTCGGCGGGGCGGGGCCGCTGCATGCGGCCAGGATCGCGCGAACGCTGGGCGTGCGCCGGGTCGTGGTGCCGAAGGCCGCAGGCGTCGGCTCCGCCGTCGGGATGCTTGCGGCGGAGAACCGGCTGGATGCTTCGGTGACGAAGCTGCTGCGCCTCGACGAGGCGGCGCCGGAGGACATTGCGACAATCTACGCAGGGCTGGAGGCGCGGCTTGCGGACGACCTCGCCCACCTTCCCGGCCAGCACGCGCCCGTCTTCCGGCGGTTCGCCTATATGCGCCATAGCGGGCAGGGCTTCGAAATCCATGTGGACCTGCCCAACGGCCCGATCGGCAGAGACTTCCCCGCGGCCTGCGAGGCGGCTTTTCGCACGGCCTACAAGACGCAGTACCGCACGGAGGACCCGGCAAGCGCGGTCGAGGGCGTCGATTGGGCGCTGGCCGCCATCCTGCCGACCGCACGGAACGCCATTGCCGGAGACGGGCCGGCATCCGTTTCACGCAAGCCCGCGGGCGTGCGGCAGGCCTGGTTCCCCGAGGCCGGCGGCATGACGCCCGCCGCCGTCTGGCGCCGTGAGGATATCGGGGCGGATGCCGTCATCGAGGGCCCGGCGATTCTCGAGGATGGCGAAGCGACGACCCTCGTCCCGCCCGGCGACCGCGCGCGCCTCGGCCCGGGCGGGCATCTTCTTATCGAGATCGAACGCGCCGAAGCGACCGCGGACGGATGGGCGGAAGATACGGCCCCGCCTGGCGGGAAAGGGCCGTGCAGTACCTCCCGCGCCGCGGCAGAAACCGTCGATCCCATCACCTTCACCGTGATCTGGAACTCGGTCGTCTCCGTGGCGGAGGAACTCGGCACGACCATGCGCCACACGGCGTTCAGCGAGGCGGTGCGCGAGGGCGACGACTTCTCGACCGCGGTGTTCGACGCCAGGGGGCGGATGATCGCGCAGGGCAGTTTCTCGCCGGGCCATCTGGGGTCCATGCCCTTCGTCATCCGCCATGTGACCGAGGCGTATCCGCCCGAGTCCCTGCGCCCCGGCGACAGCGTCCTGATGAACGACAGCTGGATGGGGTCCGGCCATTTTCCCGACTTCTTCCAGGTCATGCCGGTGTTCGAGGGAACCGACCTGCTCGGCTATGTCGCCGCTTCGGCCCACCAGATGGATGTGGGCGGGGCGGCGCCGGGCTCGCAGAAGGTCCACGGCGTGACCGAATCGTTCCAGGAGGGCTTCCGCATCCTGCCCGTGCGCTTCTGCCGGGAGGGCGAGATCGACCGCGACATCCTCTCGATGGTGCTCGCCAACACCCGCGTGCCGGAAAAGGTGCGCGGCGATGTGATGGCGCAGCACACGGCCAACCTCACGGCCGCCGAGCGGTTCCGCCAGCTCTTCCGCGACCACGGCCGGGCGATGGTCGAGGAAGCCTTCGACCGTATTCTCGACCGCAGCGAGGAGCGGATGCGCGCCGCGCTGGCGCGCGTGCCGCCCGGCACCTACAGCTTCGACGACCGGATGGACGATTACGGCCCCGGCACCGGGCCCATCCGGTTCGGCGTCGATATCGCCTTCGCCGAGGGGCCGGACGGCGCGGAGGTGACGGTCGATTTCTCGCGCTCCGAAGACCAGGTGCCGGCGGCGATCAACAGCTATATCAACTACACGCGCGCCTACACCTACTTCGCGATCAAGGTGTTCTGCGACCCGTTCAGCCCGCAGAATGCGGGCGCGATGCGGCCGATCCGGCTGATCGCGCGGGAGGGCAGCTTCTTCAATCCGAAATTCCCGGCCCCGTCCGGCGGCCGGGCCGCGCTGCAGGTCCGCATTTTCGACACCATCAACGGCGCGATGGCCGAGGCCATGCCCGAGCGGGCGATGGGCGCGTTCAGCCACTGGTCCAATCCCAATATCGGCGGCATCGACGACCGCACCGGCAAGCCTTACGTCTTCTACGACCTGATCCTTGCGGGTTATGGCGGCCGGGCCGATGGCGACGGGCCGGAGGGCCTGAGCCCGGTGATGAACTGCTCCAACATCCCGGTGGAGGTGCATGAGACCAATCTGCCGGTTCTGATCCACCGGCTTGAGCTGCTCGACGGCACCGGCGGCGCAGGCCGGCACAAGGGCGGAAGCGGCCTGCGCAAGGACATCGAGCTCCTGGCCGGCGAAGGCGTGCTCACCCTGCTGGGCGACCGCCACGAAAGCCGGCCTTACGGCGTGTTCGGCGGCGAACCCGGCGCGCTCGGCGAAACGGTGCTCAATCCCGACGGCAACGGCGAGCGCCTCGGCTCAAAGGAAATCCGCACGCTGAAGCGCGGCGACGTGCTGAGCATCCGCACCAGCGGCGCCGGCGGTTACGGAACGCCGGACGGGTAAGGGCCGGAAGGTTCGACCGATGGCGGCGGGCAAGATGCACCTGCTGGGCTTCATGATGTACACGCCCATTAACCATATGACGCTCAGCTGGGCGGACCCCGAAGACCGGCAGGTCGAGGGCTTCGGCTCGATGGAGCACTGGCAGGCGCTCGCGCGGACAATGGAGCGCGGGCGCTTCGACGGGCTGTTCTTCGCCGACGTGCCGGCCGTTTACGATTTCTACAGGGACACGACCGACGTCGCGGTCCGCCATGGCGTAAGCTGGCCGGCGCACGATCCCGTCGCGCTCATCGGGATCATGGGAGCCGCGACCCGGCATCTCGGCATCGCGGCAACCGTCTCGGTTGCGAGCCAGCACCCGTTCCTGACCGTGAGGTCGCTCTCCAGCCTCGACTATCTGACCGGCGGCCGCGTCGGGTGGAACATCGTCACGGGCAATGCCAGGTCCGAACACCGGGCGCTCGGGCTCGACGTGATGGACCATGACGAGCGCTACGACCGGGCCGATGAGTATATGGAGGTCTGCTACAAGCTGTGGCGGGGCATCGCGCCGGACGCCATCGCCGCCGACAGGCCCGCCGGGGTGCTGGCGGACCCCGCGAGGATCGGCAAGATCGAGCATGAGGGGCGGTATTTCCGCTGCCGCGCCACGCCCTCGGTGCTTCCTTCGGCGCAGGACCGGCCGGTGCTGTTCCAGGCGGGATCGTCGGGGCGGGGGCAGCGCTTCGCCGTCACCCATGCCGATGTGATCTTCTCCATCCAGCCGGACCTGAAGCGCATGAAGGCCTTCATGGAACAGATCCGCGCCACGGCCCGGGCACAGGGGAGCCCGCGCGTGCCCAGGGTCACGTTCGCCGTCCAGCCCTTCGTGGCCGACAGCCGCGAGGCCGCGGTCGAGCGCCGCGACGAGATGCTGGCGCGCATTCCCATCGACGCTGCGCTGACGCGCATATCGGGCACCTTCGGCGTCGATCTCGCAACCGTCGATATCGACAGGCCGCTCCAGGAGATCGACACGCAGGCGTCGCGCGGCCTGGTCGGGGCGATGTCGAGCATGTTCGGCGACGAGCGGATTTCCCTTCGCGAGGCGGTGCGCCTTTCCGGCCTGGCGGGGCTCATTCCTCAGGTCCTGGGCACGCCGGAGCAGGTTGCCGACGAACTGGAGGCGATCTGGCGGGAGACCGGCTGCCACGGCTTCAACATCACCCCGGCGGTCGTGCCGGGCGGATATGAGGATTTCGTGGACCGCGTGGTCCCGATCCTCCAGCAGCGCGGCATTTTCCGCCGGGACTACGAGGCGACGACGCTGCGGGGCAACCTGGTCGGCGGGTAGGAGGCGCTA